>CAWFJJ010000001.1:0-442500 GCA_963816185.1 Thermoanaerobaculia bacterium
GCGGCGGTTACTAATGTGGCAGCAGGGCGTACCGAGCCTCCCGGACTTCTTGTCGTAGGAAGCTTCCCCGGCTCGGCGCCGATGGAGAGGTATCCGAGCGGCGATCTGGCTGTCCGCCTCCACACACGGGGCTGGCGAGTCGTGGCAACGTCGAGAGGTGAGACTCGCCTTGGGCGCCTGTGGAACATGGTTCGGACGGTTCTACGTGATCGCAGCGAGTACGACGTCGCGCTCGTTGACGTGTTCAGTGGCCCGGCATTTTTGTGGGCTGAAGCGGTGGTGCTCGCGTTGCACGCGCTTCGGAAGCCGATTGTGCTCGTCCTCCACGGTGGAAATCTCCCGGAGTTTTCGCTCCGCTGGCCGAGCCGGGTCAAGCGGCTTCTTGACGGAGCCACGGTAGTCACGTGTCCGTCGGCGTTCCTCGCGGAGCGGCTCCGGCGGTTTCGAGAAGGAATTCGTTGCCTGCCGAATGCGATCGACGTGTCGCGGTTCATTCCCCGGGCGCCCGATAAGATCGGGTTCGAATTAGTGTGGCTGCGGGCGTTTCATGAAATGTATAACCCGACGCTGGGTCCCGCGGTTTTGGCGTGCCTCATCGGGGAGTATCCGGAAACCCGGCTGACGATGATCGGCCCCGATAAGGGCGATGGTAGTCTGGAGCGGACGCGGCGGGTTGCTGAGTCGCTCGGTGTTCTTGATGAGTGTCGTTTTGTGGGGCGCGTCGCGAAGGATGACGTGCCGGCCTGGCTTGCGAAGGGTGATATTTTTCTGAACACGACGAACGTGGACAATGCGCCGGTCAGCGTGGTCGAGGCACAAGCGGCTGGCCTCTGCGTGGTAAGCACGAACGTCGGCGGAATCCCGTACCTTCTCGAGGATGGGAAGAATGCATTGCTGGTGGCGCCCGGCGCTTCTCGTGCAATGGCAGACGCCGTTGCCAGGTTATTCAAGGAGCCGGACCTGGCCGCCGCTCTGTCGCGAAATGGTCGACGGGAAGCTGAGAAGTGCGACTGGTCGTTGATACTGCCACAGTGGGAGTCGCTGCTGCGACGCGTCGCGATTGGTGACACATGAGTGACGCGGCGCACGTTCTCTATCGGATGCTGCCCTTCCCGGCGAAGACAGCGCTGGCGAGCGCCCATGGTTACAGGTTGCGCCGCTGGCGATATGGCCCGGAGACGGACCGCCTCGTGGCCGAAGCGCTCGAAAGAGACAAGTTTACGCCGGACAAGTGGAAGAGATGGCAGGCGGAACGTCTCGGACCTCTCCTTCATCGCGCGGCGACCACGGTCCCGTTTTATCGGGAGCAGTGGGCGGGCCGCCGCCGGGCCGGTGATCGTACGCCCTGGGATGAACTCGGCAACTGGCCTATCCTTTCGAAGGAGTCCATTCGGAAGCACCCGGAAGCCTTCGTCGCCGAGGACAGGGACATCCGAAAGCTCTTTCCCGAGGAGACGAGCGGGACGACGGGCAAGCCGCTTCGGCTGTGGCGTTCCCGCGAGGCGGAGCGTCTCTGGTACGCGCTGAATGAGGCTCGTCTCAGGATCTGGAATGGCGTTTCCCGGCATGACCGTTGGGCGAACTGCGGGGGACAGCGCGTCTCTTCGGGGAACCGCAGGCGGCCCCCGTTCTGGGTGTGGAATCACGCCCTTCACCAGCTCTATCTCTCCTCGTACCACGTCTCGCCCGGCAACGTCGCGGCGTATGCTGCAGCGCTCGACCGTTATGACGTGCGGTACCTGCTGGGCTATCCATCCGCGCTCGCGGCGCTCGCCGCAGGGGCGATCGAACAAGGCTTGAAGACGCCGCAAATGGCCGTCGTTTTGAGCAACGCGGAGCCACTTTTCGATCGACAGCGCGATGTCATCGGGCGTGCGTTTCGTGCCCCGGTCCGCGACACGTACGGCCAGGCGGAGATCGTCGCCGCGGCCAGCGAGTGCGCTGCCGGATCGTTGCACCTCTGGCCCGACGTTGGCGTGACCGAATGGCTCGAGGACGACGCGGATGAGCCTGTCACGCCGGGGCACGCGGGGCGGCTCGTGAGCACGGGACTTCTGAACGAGGCCATGCCGCTGGTGCGCTACGAGATGGGCGACCGCGGATTCGCGGCGGATTCCGCGGCCGCGTGCCTCTGCGGCCGTCTGCTGCCGGTTCTGAAGGGTTTCGAAGGGAGGACGGCCGATTTTCTCTACACG
This sequence comes from Thermoanaerobaculia bacterium, assembly GCA_963816185.1. Lineage (GTDB taxonomy): Bacteria > Acidobacteriota > Thermoanaerobaculia > UBA5066 > UBA5066 > Fen-183. The sequence goes on from CAWFJJ010000001.1 coordinate 2,196, forward strand.
CCCGCAGGAAGTCCGGTCGGGGGCCTCGACACGATCTTCCATTCGGGTCTCCACATGCGGGAGGCGCAGATCGTCCAGGAGCGCCGGAATCTCATCCGGATTCGCGTCGTAGCGGCGCCGGGTTTTTCGGATGCCGACCGGATCGACATGCGGAAGGGCGTTCAAGTCCGGCTGGGCGCCGACGTCGAGGTGGTCGTCGATGTCGTCGACGAAATCGCGCGAACCCCGGCCGGAAAGTTCCGCGTGCAGGTCTGCGAACTGAGCGCGGAGGAGCGGGGCGCACCGTGACGGATTCGTCTGAGACCCTGGACGAGCGCTTCGCGGAAGTCAGGAAGACCCGTGCGGACACGGTCCCGTTCGTGAGCGTCGTCATGCCGGTCCGCGATGAGGCCGGCTTCATGACACGGAGCCTGGGCGCCGTGCTGGCGCAGGATTACCCTCCCGATCGGATGGAGGTGATCGTGGCCGACGGCATGTCCGGGGACGGAACCCGCGAGGTGGTGCTCCGCCTGGCGGCGTCGGATCCCCGGGTGACGCTGGTCGAAAACCCGGGACGAATCGCGCCGACAGCCCTGAACGCCGCGATTGCCCGTTCGCGTGGTGACGTCGTGGTCCGCGTGGATGGCCACTGCGAGGTCGCGCCGGACTACATCTCCCGCTGCGTCGCGCATCTGGCGGCGGGCGACGCCGACGGAGTGGGTGGTCCGCTCGAGACGGTCGGCGAGACGCCGGTGGCAAGGGTCATTGCGCTCGCGATGGGTTTCCCGTTCGGCGTGGGCGGCGCGCCGTTCCGGACGCGCCGGGCTTACACGGGTCTCGTCGACACGGTGGCATTCCCGGCTTATACGCGCGCCGCTCTCGAGAGGGCCGGGCCTTACGACGAGGAGCTCGTTCGCAACCAGGACGACGAGTACAACTACAGATTGAGATCGTTCGGCGGCCGGATCCTCCTGGCGGCTGACGTTCGGGCCCGGTATTTCAGTCGGGGCGCGCTTCGCTCGCTCTTCCGCCAGTATTTTCAGTACGGGCTCTTCAAGGTTCGCGTCCTCCAGAAACACCCGCGGCAAATGCGACCGCGACAGTTCATTCCACCGCTCTTCGTGGCAACTCTGCTTCTTCTGGCGCTTGGAGCGCTCTTTGCCCCGGCAGCTCGGATCGGCCTCCTGGGCGTGGCGGGCACCTACGTCGTTGCGTGCCTCCTCGCCTCGGCCGCGGCCGCGCGCGGGACGGGATTCCCGGAAGCCCTTCTCCTGCCCGCGGTCTTCGCCGTCCTTCACCTGTCGTACGGGATCGGTTTCCTCGCCGGCCTGGTCCGGTTCGCGGGCCGCTGGGGAGACCGCGCAACGCGTGCACCGTCCGGCAGCCTCGGCCTCGCGGTGCATTCATGACGATTCCAGCCGTTTCCCGCGGCGGTGCGACGAAGGGCATCGTCAGAGTCGCCGTGTTTGCCGTGTCGGCTGGTGCGGTGCTCTGCTTCCGGGCGGTCCTGCCCGAGAGTGCGGCTTCGAACGAGAGCTCGGATTTCACGACGTTCTACGAGCCGGTTGCCCGAAATCTCATGGAGGGACGGGGTCTCGTGCTGGACGACGGGCGCGCAGCCTTGCGGTACCCGCCCGGGTATCCCGTGATCGTCGCGGGCACCTTCGTGGTCGCCCGCGCCTTGGGCGTGTCGGAGTCGCAGGGCATCGGCGCCCTCTCGGCGATCTCGGTTGCCATCGCGGCTTTGTGTGTCTTCGAGATTGCCAGCAGAGTCTGGCCCGGGCCGCGGGCCCTCGTGGCTCCAGCGCTCGTCGCGACCTATCCGCTTCTTCTCTGGTTGTGCAAGCAGCCGAGCAGCGAGCTTCCGTTCTTGGCGCTGTTCTCGGTTGCGGTGCTCGCATTCTGGGCCACATCGGAGGGAGAGAAGCGCTACGGCCTCGCTTTGCTGGCAGGCATGTTGACGGGGCTCGCCATGCTTGTCCGTCCGATCGCGATCGGAGCCGGCGTTCTTTTCGCTGTTCTCGCGTGGTCGTGGAGTCGCGGTTCACGCCGTCATGGCGCCTTGATCGCCGGGATGCTCCTTCTGGGAAATGTTCTCGTCGTTCTGCCGTGGGAAGTGTGGGCCTTCGCCGAGACCGAAAGGGTAATCCCGCTGAGCACGGGTGGCGTCCCTGGGGTTCGTGACGGCCTGGTGTTTGCGGGCACACGAAAGACCTGGAGGGAGACGAAGGCAGCGCCCGGAGATGTCGCGGAGTTGACGGCCGACATCGAGAGACATTACGGGGAGCTGAGAAGATTGAGAGACATTGGGTTGCTGCTCGCGCGGGAGGTCGCCGAACGGCCTCTTGCCGTCGGGAAACTCCTCGCCTGGAAGGCGGTTCGCGTCTGGTATGCGACTGACAGTCGTCGGTATGAAGTGGCCATCGCACTTCTTCAGATTCCATATTTCGTTCTTCTGGCGTGGACTGGCTACAGGGCTCGGGCGCAGGGCGCCGAGGCGGCCCGTCTCGTTTCGTTGCTCGCGGGATGCTGCGTCTTGTTCTGGACGATGGCGTTCGTGGCCCTCTCGATCGTGCGGTACGTCGTTCCGGCGATCGTTCTCACCTTCGCAATTGTGCCGGCAGCTCTTCCGGCGCGATCTGAGCTGGCGCGTTATCTGAGGCCATCCCCGCGAGAGGGCCCCCCTCGTGGCGGTCTTACATGAGGACGACATGACGAGAGTCTCGGTTCCTTATTTCCGCCCGGATCTCTCCGGGGGCGAGATCGAGGAAGTTGTCGCCACCTTGAAGTCCGGCTGGCTCACCACGGGACCCCGGGTGAAGCGTTTCGAAGAGGAATTTTCCGCTGCCGTGGGCGGCCGGCACGCGGTCGCGGTCAACTCGGCGACAGCCGCCCTGCACCTCGCTGTCGAGGCGCTCGGCCTGAAGGCGGGACAAGGCGTGCTCGTTCCGACGATGACGTTCGCCGCTACTGCGGAGGTCGTGCGATATCTGGGCGCTGTGCCGATTCTCGTCGACTGCGATCCCGTGACGGGAAACCTCGACCTTTCGGACGCGTCGCGAATGCTTGCGGATCTCCGGGCTGGCCGCCTTTCGGCGAAAATCCCGTGTGACACCAAGGTCGTTGGGATCATTCCGGTCCACGTCGGCGGGCTGATGCTTGATATGGAAGCTGTCGGCGCGTGGGCAGCCGCGCGGAAGCTCTGGGTCGTCGAAGACGCAGCCCACGCGTTTCCGGCGGCTTATCGGCGGTCGAGTCGGTCGAGATGGCGCAGGTGCGGCGCGAAGACGTCGGCCGTGTCCTGTTTCTCCTTCTATGCGAATAAGACGATCACCACGGGCGAAGGGGGGATGGCCGTCACGGAAGATCGAGCGCTGGCGGACCGGATGCGGCTGATGTCGCTTCACGGCCTCTCTCACGACGCGTGGGGACGATACTCGGGGGGCGGGAGCTGGGATTACCGGATCCTCGCGCCGGGGTACAAGTACAACCTGACCGACATCGCGGCAGGAATCGGGATTCATCAGCTCGCGCGGGCGGAAAAGATGCGCCTCGCGCGGGAAGAGGTGGCGCGCCAATACCGCGAGGAGCTGGATGCGATCGAGGAGTTGGAGCTTCCTCCCGACCCGCCCGACCGCATTCACGCGTGGCATCTCTTCCCGATCCGGCTGAGACTCGAGCGGCTGCGCATCGACCGGAACCGGTTCATGGAGGAGCTGAAGAAGGCAGGAGTCGGCTGCTCGGTCCACTGGCGTCCGCTTCATCTCCATCCTTACTACACGAAGACCTTCAGCTGGAGGGCGGCCGACCTGCCGGCCGCGACGGCGCTCTGGCCGAGGCTCGTCAGCCTGCCGATATTCCCGGGCATGCGTCGGAACGAGGTGGGCCAGGTCGTCGCGAGCGTCCGGAAACTGTGTAGAAACTTCCGCCGCCAGACGATGGCGCGGGCCTCGGGATCTTCTCGGACCGGGCGGTGACCGGGCCCGCTGGCCTCGAAACCGAGCGAGTGCCGCGAGGCGGTCTTCCGCGAGTCGTGGAGATTCTCCTTTCGCTCGGAGGTCTCGTCGTTGCATCGCCGTTTGTCCTCGTGGCTGGCCTCGCGGTCGTCCTCGATTCGCCCGGCTCGCCATTCTTCCTTCAGGAGCGCATTGGCCAGGGAGGTCGGCGATTCCTCCTTTGGAAGCTCCGCACGATGAGGGCGGGTGACGGGCCGGAGGTGACTGCGGCTGGGGATTCGCGCGTGACCCGGGTGGGACACTTCCTCCGCAGGTTGAAGCTCGACGAGCTGCCGCAGCTCTGGAACGTCCTGAAAGGAGAGATGTCCTTCGTCGGACCGCGTCCCGAGGTTCCGGCTCTCGTCGACCTGACCAGCGAGACATGGAAGAGGGTTCTCAGCGTCCGGCCGGGAATCACCGACTCCGTGGCGCTGGCGTTGAAGGACGAGGAGGCCCTTCTGGCCGCCGTCCCGGGCGACCGTGAGCGTTTCTACCGGGAAACGCTTCAGCCTTACAAGTTAAGGGGTTACGTGGATTACCTCGACAGACGGACCGCCTGGGCGGACGTCGCCTTGATCGCCCGGACGATTCTCTCCCTTGTAAACGTCGTCCGTGTCCCTGCGGTGACGCCGGCGCAGATCGAGGCCGAGCGTGGGCCCGATACACCTCTTCCATGAGGACGGCGGACCTCGCGTACTGGCATGGAGAATTCATGTTAAAGTTTGGGGCACTTTCTTCTTCACTTCCGGAGGCGGGGAGAGGATCCGGATAGTGACATCTGTCGGGTCTGAGCGGAGGAAACGGCAATTTCCGTCAGGATCGGGTCGAGATTGAAGCGTTTGATCCGCGGCGCGTCGAACGCCCGGGAACGACTGCCTTTCTCCCTGAGCGGGCTGAGAATTCCGCTTGGACTCCTGACGCGGAGGACGCAGTTCGCCTCGGATCTGGTGGTCCTCGCGGTCAGTTTCCTCTTCGCCTACCTCCTGCGCTTCGACTTCGTCATCCAAGAGAAGGTTCTTTTCGACGCCCTCATCCAGCTCCCCTATGTAGTTCTGATACAGATCGTTTCGCTGGCCCTGGCCGGCGTCTACAGCTTCATCTGGCGCTACGTCGGCATGCGCGAGGTGCGTTCCTTCGCCAATGCCTTCTTCTGGTCGTCCCTCGTTCTCACGGCGCTCCGGCTCATGCTCCCGGCTCGGTTCAGTGACTGGCGCGTCCCCCTCTCCGTCATTCTGATGGGAACCATTCTCGGCTTTCTGGGGGTCCTGGGCCTTCGGGTGGTGCGGCGGGCCCTCTGGGAGAGCGAGGAAAGGAGCCGGCGCCGCCCGCGGTCCTCTTCAGGGGAGTTTGCGCCGACGCTCTTCTTCGGGGTGGGAGAAGCGGGAGTCCTGGCGGCGCGTGAAGTCTCAGGGCGAACGGACACCAATCTCGATGTCCGGGGCTTCATCGACGACGACCCCAAGAAGCAGGGAACTGTGGTCCTCGGCATCCCCGTCATCGGGACCCGCGCCGACCTGCCGCGGCTCGTAAAGGAGCTCGGGATTACTCAGGTCGTCATCACCATCGCCCGGATCTCGCGTCCGGAGGTTCAGAAGTTGATGGCGCTCTGCCAGTCGATTCCAGTCGCCTGCCGGACCATTCCCGGCTTCTCGGAGGTGCTCGAGGGGAAGGTGAAGGTGACGCGGATCCGCGATGTGAAGGCCGAGGATCTTTTCGACCGGCTACCGGTGGAGCTGGACGAGAAGCTCGTGAGTGGATTCCTCGAGAGGAAGACGGTCCTCGTCACGGGAGCGGGCGGCTCGATTGGATCGGAGCTGGCGCGCCAGGTGGCTACCTTCCGGCCGGCCCGGATCCTCCTCGTGGAGAGGTCCGAGTTCGCGCTCTTCGAGATCGAGCAGGAGCTCAAACGCCGGCTCCGAAAGTTCAACGACGTCCCGATCGAACCGCTCGTAGCCGACGTCGGAGACGTGCCGCGGATGACCCAGATCCTGACGCTCTACAGGCCGAGCGTCGTCTTTCACGCGGCGGCGCACAAGCATGTCCCGATGATGGAGGCGAACCCGGCCGAGGCGATCAAGAACAACGTCCTCGCCACGCGCCGGCTCGGGGAGCTGGCGTACGAGCACGGCGTCGAGACCTTCGTTCTGATCTCGACGGACAAGGCGGTGAGACCGAGCTCGATCATGGGAGCCTCGAAACGGGTCGCCGAGCTCGTGATCCAGGACTTGGCCCGCCGGAACCGGACCCGTTTCCTCGCCGTCCGGTTCGGAAACGTCATGGATTCGGCCGGCTCGGTGATCCCGACGTTCCGGGAGCAGATCGCCGACGGAGGGCCGGTCACCGTCACGCACCCGGAGATGAAGCGGTACTTCATGACGATTCCCGAAGCGGCCCGGCTCGTCCTGCAGGCGGGCTGCCTGGGGCGGGGCGGCGAGATCCTCGTCCTGGAAATGGGGGAGCAGGTGAAGATCCTCGACGTGGCGACCGCCCTCATCAAGCTGACCGGGCTGAAACCATTCGAGGAGATGCCGATCGTCTTCACGGGCCTCCGCCCCGGGGAGAAGCTGGCCGAGGAGCTCGAGCTGAGCGGCGAGGAATTCGCAAAGACCCGGCACCCGAGGATTCTCATCGGAAAGCTCGCCAGCGTGGAACCCATGAGACTCATCCGCGTTCTGGAGCGGCTCGAGGACAGGGCCTTCTTCGGAGACGGAAAGGAGATTCGGGCCATCCTGAGTGATTTCCTGCCCGAGGCCAGGCTGGATGCTCCGATCAAGTCGGCTGAGATGCCCCTCTTTCCGGAAACGACAGGAGGAAGAGGTCCGCACGCCGCCTGACGCCGTACTTGGTCAGGACATTCGAGACGTGAAACTTCGCGGTACGGCTCGAGATCCGTCGCTTCGAGGCGATCTCCTTGTTCGAGAGATTCTGGAGAAGGTCGTCCAGGATCTCCTGCTCGCGCGGCGTCAGCGTCGGGGCAGGACCCACCGGTTGCTCGGGAGCCCTGGCCGCCCGCGTTTCATCGACGAAGCGCGAGAGGAGAGCCCGCGGAACCCAGAATCCGCCTGCGTCAACCTCCTCGAGAATGCGCGGCAGCCGTTGCGAACCCTCCGAGTACGTGATGAGCCCCTTTGCGCCAAGACGAAGAAGCGAGAAGGCGGCAGGCTCCGTGAACTCCTCGGCCAGCACGATCGCTCGGGCCGATGGATTCGCGGCGAGAACCTGCGTGACGATCGCATCCGCCGGCGGGTCCTGAGCGCTCTCGATCACGTACAGAGCCGTCTTCTGCGGCAAACGACGTTCGAGGGAAGAAAGGGATGGGGGTTCGATCCTGACCGCAAGGAGCTCGAACGCCCCGTCCGGGAGGGCGCGCTGAACCTCCGCGAGGACCAGAGGGTGCTTCCAGAGGAGACAAACGCGAACTCGGGAGGCCGAAGAATCTTTTTTCACTGCCGGGAGATTATTCCTTTCGCGGTTCCCCGGGGAGCGCCGGGACAAGGCTCGAAAAGAAACCGGCCTCCTCCGGCCTCTATACTCGGTTCGTGCCTCTTCTTCGGCTGAGACGTATGAAGCCCTGGCGAGTCGTGTTCGCCGCCGGGGCGCTCCTCCTGCTGCCACGCGGCCTTGTGGGACAGGAGTCGACAGGGGAGGGGCTCTCCGAGCGAAGTCTCCTCCCGCGAACCGAGATCGACCAGGCGATTGCCGAGAGCCGTTTCCGGCTAGGCCCCGTCTATCTCTCGCCCGCGATCGCGATCCGGGAGGCGACGTACGACAACAACGTCTTCGGGACGAGCGAGAATCCGACAGGAGACTTTCGGACGACCGTTCTGGCGGGCGCCGGTCTCGTTCTTCCGGTCGGGAAGAACGTTTACTTCCGGGCGGGCGTGTTTCCGGAGTACACGTGGTACGCACACCTCGTGGAGCGGCGGTTCTTCGGAGGGAACTACGGCGGGGCAGTTCGCGTGTTCGCCAACAGGCTAACGCTGGATGCCTCCGGCGACTACTCGAAGGCCGATGTCCTCTTCTCGTCGGAGGTGCAGACGCGCGTGGTTCAGGAGCTCGGTGCCCTCCGGCTTGGCGCCGAGCTCAGAATTCTCAATCGTCTCTTCGTCTATGGGCAGGGGCAGGTCCAGCGCTTCCGATTTGTCGGAGCGGAAGACGAGGCCCTCGCTCCCTCGACGACGGACCGGACAGAACGGCTCCTTCGGGGCGAGATCCGCTATCGCTGGAGCGACAACGTGCGCCTCGCGGTCGGCTACGACGAGACTCGAGCCGAGTTCGCCTCCCTGCCCCAGCAGCGCGACAACGTGACGAGGGCAGTGGTCGGAACCGTCTACTACGACCGCCGGAACCTCTTCCTCAACGTGTCGGGCGGCTATGCCGCGGAAAGACCGATTCACGATTCGACACTTCCTCTCTTTTCGGGGCTCATCGGCTCCGGTTCAGTCACGTACACCGTTCTCCGGCCACTCGATCTCCAGGCCTTTGCGGGACGGGGCGTGACCTACGGCGTGGGTACGCCGTACTACATCGCCGACCGTTACGGCGCCGGCGTGGTGATCAGGACCGGCTGGCGGGTCAGCATGAGGGGCTTCGGATCCCTGGGAACCGACGACTACTCCACGCCGTTCGCGGTGGCCGATGAAGGCCTCGTCCACCGGCGGGACAAGGTGAAGACCTACGGCGGCAGCCTCGATTTCTTCTTCACGTCGCGAGTCCAGGCGAGATTCGCCGCGACGAAGAGCCTGTACAATTCCAACGTGACGGGAAACGACCGCTCGTTCTTTCGCTGGTCGGTGTCGTTGTTGGTCGGAGGGAATCTCCTGAAATGAAGTGCGGCCGCCCGAGTCTGGCGGTGCTTCTCGTCGCGATGCTCGCGCCGGCGGCCCTGCGTGCGCAGAACGTCAGCGGCGAGTATCGCGTCGGACCGAGGGATCTTCTCGAGATCAAGGTGATCGAGGTCCCGGAGCTGAACGTCGAGCGACGCGTCTCCGATGGAGGCACGATCAGTCTTCCGATGGTCGGGGACTTCCCGGTGTCGGGACTCACGGCCGCCGAGGTTCGCAGCAGCCTCGAGACCCTTCTGAAGTCGAAGTACGTCAATCACGCGGATGTCTCGGTCGTGATCAAGGAGTTCGCCGCGAAACCGGTCTCCATCCTGGGCGCCGTTCAGCACCCGGGAGCCCTCAACATCTCGGGGCGCTGGTTTCTCCTGCAGGCCATTTCGGCGGCAGGAGGCCTCACGGAGGCCGCCGGACGAAAGATCTACATCCTGAGGAAAGGTGAGAACGGGCCGTCCCAGACGCTCGAGGTTCCAACCGAGGATCTGTTGCGCGGTGCGACGCAGACCTGGAACATACCCATCTATCCCGGGGACGTCGTCAACGTGCCGGCCCGGGGCACGGTCCGGATATTCTGCCTCGGCGAGGTCAAGACGCCCGGAGCGATCGAGCTTTCCACCGACGACCGGATCACGCTCCTCTCCGTCCTCGCAAAAGCGGGCGGCCTGACGGACAAGGCTTCGAAGAAAATACACATCAAGCGCCGGGATGCCTCGGGGAAGGACGCGGAATACGTCTCCGACTACAAGCGCATTCTCGCGGGAAAGGATCCCGACCCGGTTCTGAAGGGCGACGACGTCGTCGTCGTGCGAGAGTCCTTCTTCTAGGCCGGTGCGTCCCGCCGGGTCGAAGCCGCCGCGGGCATGATCGAGCTCCACTTCCACTGTCTCCCGCGCGTAGACGACGGACCTGCGTCGTGGGTCGAGGCCGTCGCGCTCTGCCGCGCCGCGGCGGCGGAAGGCACGACGCGGATCGTCGCGACGCCGCACGTTCTCCGGGGCCGCTGGGCGAACACGAATCCCGTCGTCCGGGACCGTCTCGTCCATGCTCTCAACGAGCGGCTTGGCGGCTCTCCGCGCATCCTGCCGGGCTGCGAGTACTACTTCTCGGACGAAGTGATTTCGCTCGCCAAGAAGGGTCCCGTGAGCCCCCTGACGGGGCTCGCGCGCGGCGCATACCTTCTGATCGAGTTCGGTCCTGGCCACGCTCCGCCCTCGATCGTGTCCGTGTTCCACGAGCTGAGGGTTCTCGGGGTCCATCCGATCGTCGCGCATCCGGAACGCAATCTCGTGTTCGCGCGGCAGCCGGAACGTCTGGTGGAGATCGCTGTTCGGGGCGCGCTCGTGCAGATCACAGCGGGAAGCCTTCTCGGCGACTTCGGAAAGACCGCACAGAAGGCGTGCGAGGATTTTTTCCGGCTCGGCCTTGTCCACGCGATCGCGTCCGACGCGCACTCCATGTCACAGCGGCCTCCGCGGATGGCCCCCGCTCGTGAGAGGGTCCGGAGGAAGTGGGGGGCCGACGCCGAGCGGGGCCTCTTCGTCGACAACCCCGAGGCCATCCTCGCGTCTCGCCCCGTCCCGTACGCGCCCCCGCCTCCGGCTGGCCAGCGGGCCCGCACGCCTTGAGCTGATCCTCAATGGCTGGCCAGTGAGGTTGTCGGTACGATTTCAAAGAGAGAGAGGTTCCCGTCAGACCAGGCCAATCGGAGCCATTCGGGTCTTCGATGAGGATCGGTCCAGCTTGCCAACGCCGGACGGCTTCGGATCTCCTGGGATCCAATGACGAGAAAGGCGCTTCCGCTCGCCCGGATCCACCGATCCATTGCGCCCTCGGAATCGAAGTTCGGCAAGAAAACAGCCTTCTGACCGCAGACGAACGCCAGATGCGGCTTCCGGGACAGAATCGGCGCGTTGACGATCCCACGCTGGCGGAGGTAGTCGCAGGCGGCAAAAATCTCGCGAGGCTCGTCGGCATACGATCTCTTCAGCCGCCGGACAGAAGCCAGGGCCAAAGGGGCTGCGATCAGAAGCAGCGCCGAGACGAAAGCCACTTCGAGAGCTGCCTTGGTGAATGACATGCGCTCGGCGATCCAGGCGACAATCGCTCGAATCGCGAGCGCCGCAAATCCTGCATAAAGAGCCGTCACGAAAAGGTAGTACCTCGGCTCGAAATGGTTAAGCCCCATCAACAGAAGAAACAGAACGCCGGAAAGCAGGAGAACGATCATGCCCTTCGCCTTCCGCGACCTCAGGACGAGGAAGAGTCCCACGGTTGCGCAGACAGCGACTGGCAGGGGACGGAGGCTCTTGCGGATACTCAACGCCAGATTCACCGGATAGCGCGTCGCGATCCGAATGGGATCGTAAAGGATTACGTCGCCGAAAGAGCGGAACCGGGAACGGATCTTGTCCAGGCCGTCTCTGTTTGGTGCAGCACTGAAATCCTGTCCATAGAATTCTTGCGCGATGTTGAGATAGTTCTCGTTGTAGAGGGCGGCACCCCGATGCCGCTGGTTGGCGTAGAGCCAGGGTGCGGTAACGGTCAGGAAGATCGCCCCTGAAAGCGCTAGTAAACGCAGCCGCTGGGACCAGGTCTTTGCAAACAGGTCAACGGGAAGGATCGCCAGCACGAAGGTCGCTACGAGAAAGACGCCATTGTAACGAGTCAGAAAGGCGAGCCCGGCCAGGGCCGCGCTGCCGGCAACTCTCAGGGCTGGTGTCAGTCGCGTTGTCAGGAAAACCACGATGGCAGCCAGGCAGACCATGAGGAACGGCATGTCGGTGACGGGCTCGGTGGCAAGCGTGGAGAAGACGGCACCCGAGAGCAGCAGCACCTGTGCGCCGAGCCCCACCGCATCGCCGCACAGCTCGCGGAAGAGTGCGAAAGCGAAGAGACCGGCAAGGGCCGCGCTGATCACCGAGATCCACTTGCCGGCGGTGAAGAGATCGCCGGTAACAGGCCAGAGGAGGGCAAGGGCCGTTGCGTATCCGGGACCTTGGAAGACGGAGTCCGGGAAAAGCCCGGCGGCCACACGCATCGCATCAGGTGCGTAGGCGCCGTAGAAATCCCCGTCGCGATAGTTGCAAATCCTATGGAGGGACGCGAGATGCGCGAAAGCAGCAAGCGACCCGACGAAGACCAGGAGAGCGAGACTCCAAGAAACAGCGAACCCTTGCGGGGACGCCTTTGCGCGGGGTGATCCGAGAGCGGTCATGATGGCCAGGTTTGATGCTCGTCGTCGTGACCGCGCGGTGCGGTCTTATTCGGGCTAGTCCTCGAGGTACGTGTACTGCGAGAGGACCTGCTCGAAGTCCTTCGCGATCGCCTTGGCCTCGGGCTCCTTGACCTTCTTGCGCTCCGTGGCACGCCGCAGCTGGCGCCAGATGCCGTCCAGGAGCTCGTCGCGGTCGTAGTTCATGTAGGAAAGGACCCGCTCGCACGACTCGCCGGGAAGGACGTCCTGGATGCGCGTGCGGCCGTCCTCGTCCACGCTCGCGAGCACCTCGTGCGCCTCGCCGAAGAGGTTGTGGAGGTCGCCGAGAACGTCCTGGTAAGCCCCGACGAGACAGAAGCCGATGTAATAGGGCGTGCCCTTGCGGAATTCGTGGAGAGGCAGCGCTTCCTTGATGTCCCTGAGGTCGATGAACTTCTCGATCTTGCCGTCCGAGTCGCACGTGATGTCGGCGAGCGTCCCGTGCTCGGTGGGCCGCTCGCGCAGCCGGTGGATCGGGAGGATCGGGAAGAGCTGGTCGATCGCCCACACGTCCGGGAGGGACTGGAAGACCGACATGTTCATGACGTACTTGTCGGCCAGCATGACCTCGAGCTGCTCGAACTCCTCGGGGATGTCCTTGAGCGTGTGGAGATGCCGCCTGATCCGTTCGCAGATGTTCCAGTAGAGGATCTCGCCCTTGCTCCGATCCTCGAGCGAGACGTAGCCGAGGTTGAAGAGCGTGAAGAGCTCCTCCTTGTACTGGAGCGCGTCGTGGTAGCTCTCGCGCATGGTCTTCGCGGTGATGCCTTGCCAGACGTCGTACATCTCGCGCACGACGTGGTTCTCGTCGCCGTCGAGCTTCACGGTGCGCCCCTGCTCGATGCGGTCCGCCACGTCGAGGACGTTCGTCACGAGGACCGAGTGATATGCCGTGAGCGCGCGCCCGGATTCCGTGACGAGCGTCGGGACCGGGACCTTCTCCTCGTCGCAGATCGTCTTGATCGTGTAGACGATGTCGTTCGCGTACTCCTGCACCGTGTAGTTCATCGAGGAGTCGAACGCCGTCTTGCTGCCGTCGTAGTCCACGCCGAGCCCGCCGCCGAGGTTCAGGAACTTCACCTCCACGCCCGACCGGTAGAGCTTCGAGTAGACGCGGCCCGCCTCCTTGACCGCGTTCTTGACCTTGCGGATGTCCGTGATCTGCGAGCCGATGTGAAAGTGGAGCATGACGAGGCTGTCGAGCATCTTCCGGTGGCGGAGGATCTCGACGGCCTCGAGCATCTCGGTCGTCGTGAGGCCGAATTTCGCGGCCTCGCCGCCCGACTTCGCCCACTTGCCCGAGCCGCGCGCATAGAGCTTGCTGCGCATCCCGATCAGGGGTTTCACACCGCGCTTCTTGGCGACATCGAGGATGCGCTCGAGCTCGGAGACCTTCTCGAGGATGAGGACCACGGTCTTGCCCATCCGGATGCCGTTCAGCGCGAGCCGGATGAACGCCTCGTCCTTGTAGCCGTTCGTCGTGATGAGGCAGTCGGAGCCGAGGTCCTGCGAGAGGGCCGCGAGAAGCTCGGGCTTGCTCCCAGCCTCGAGGCCGTATCCGTACTTGCGGCCGGACTGGATGATCTCCTTCACGACGACCTTCTTCTGGTTCACCTTGATCGGGAACACCCCGCGGAAGACGCCGTCGTATTCGTACTCCTTGATCGCGTGAAGAAAGGCCTCGTTGAGCTCCTTCACGGCGGCGTCGAGGATCTGCGGGAACCTGATCACGACCGGCGTCGAGATACCGCGCAGCGCGACGTCGTCGATGACGGCTTTCAGGTCCACGAAGCGGTGGCTCTCGCGAGTCGGGTGGACGAGGAGATTTCCGTCGTCCGAGACGGAGAAGAAGCCCTTGCTCCAGTTCTCGATGCCGTAGAGCTTCTCGGCCTCGGCGAACTTCTCGGGAGCGCGGACGCGGGAAGGTTTCGGGGCCCTCGAGCCCCGGGAGATTGCGGCGTTGCTGGACATCGCGCGAATCTTACGCAGGGAAGGCGGGATGGTGTCGAAAATTTCGGCGGTAGGATGACCCCTCGTGAAGGTGCCCGTCCACGTCCTTTCCGGGTTCCTCGGAGCCGGGAAGACGACCGCCGTGAAAGATCTCCTCGGCCGCCGGGCGGACCGCGAAAGGATCGCGGTCGTCGTGAACGAGTTCGGGACGCTCGGGGTGGACGGGGCGCTTCTGTCGGACTGCGCGAGCTGCATCCTCCGGGAGGTGCCGGGCGGCTGCGTGTGCTGCACCGCGATGGCCGATCTCGAGGCCTCGCTCGAGGAGGTGTCGGACCTCGTGGCGCCCACCCGCTTCGTCCTCGAGCCGACGGGGCTCGCGAGGCCGTCCGAGCTCGTCGACCTCCTCCGAGGCCCGCGCTGGGCCTCCAGGTTCGACGTGAGGCCGGTGATCACGATTCTCGATCCGCAGCAAGACGTGGAAGCCGCTTGGCGCGAGAGCGCCCTCTTTCGGGACCAGATCGAGACGGCAGACGTCCTCGTCATCAACCGGTGTGATCTGGCTTCGGAGCAAGAGATTCTTCGAGTGGAAGAGTTCGCCCGTGCTCTGGCGCCGCCGAAGCTCCGGGTCGTCCGGGCGGAGCACGGAGTGCTCGCGGACGAAATCTGGGACCTCGAGCGACCGGAGGCGGGGCGGGCGCCGACGCTCCTCGCAGCGAGCGCCTCGCATCCGCACTCTCATGGAGATTTCTTAGAAGGGCATGAGGGAAAGGGCATCGGGTACCCACCGGAGCGGGTTTTCGACGCCGATCGACTCCTTCGAGCTCTCGAAGAGCTGCGAGACGGCAAGGTGACCCGAGGGCGCGTCGCGCGCGCGAAGGGGCTCTTTCACACGACCGCCGGCTGGCGCGTCCATGACATCGCGGGCGGCCGGCTTTCGACGGCGGAGACTTCCTGGCGGCGGGACAGCCGGGTGGACGTCATCCTCAAGGATCCGAAAGAGAAAGATTTCTTCGAATGGGAAAATGCGCTGGCGGATTCGCTCGTGCCCGCCGATGCACCGCTTCTGATGCTGGAAGACGGCGCCGGCGCGATGCGCGCATACGACCCCAGGGGGTTCGAGGCGCTCGCCCAGCACCTTTCTAAGAAATCTCCTCCTCTTTCCCCGTCGGCTTCCCGAGTTGCGGCCTTCCGGCTCGGAGACGTTCTTTCCCACTCGGGCGTCAACCGTGAAGCGGACTGGATGTGGCTCGTGATGGACTCCGGCCTCTTCGGCGTCGGCGGGCCGCGCCACGTCCTCGAAAACGGCATCGTGTTCGCGGAAGCCGAGGGCTTCCGCTTCGTCCTGCCGGACGAGGCCGCGCGGGGCGCCGAGGACGAGGTGGACGCGTGCCGCGACCTCGCGAATGTCTGCGGCGTGCGCCTCGCGGAGGCGCCTGGAGCAGCCGAGGGGACCCCGGCGTGACGGCGAAGCGCGGGCGGCGTACGCCTCGCGGAAGTGCCGGAGGCGGTTCGAGCCCCGGCGTGGCCGCGAAGTCCGGGTTGCTCCTCTACGGTGCGAACGGCTACACGGGGAGGCTCATCCTCGACGTGGCGCTCCGCGAGGGGCTACGGCCCGTCCTGGCGGGTCGCCGCGCGGATGCCGTCGAGCCGATCGCGAAGGCCCACTCTCTCCAGAGCCTGTGCTTTTCGCTGGCCGACCCAGCGACCGTGTCGCGTCTCCTCGAGCCCTTCTCGGCCCTGCTCCTCGCGGCGGGGCCGTTCTCGAAGACCAGTGCCCTCGCGCTCGAGGGCTGCCTGCGGGCGAAGACCGCGTATCTCGACATCACGGGCGAGGTGGACGTCTTCGAATCGGCCTTTGCACGCGACGCGGATGCGAAGACAGCGGGAATCGCGGTGCTCCCCGGAACCGGCTTCGACGTCGTGCCTTCGGACTGCCTCGCGAAGGCCCTGTCCGAGGCGCTGCCCGGCGCGACGTCGCTCGTTCTCGCGTTTCGCGGCTTCAAGACGAGCGCGGGCACGATGAAGACGATGGTCGAGAGCATCCCGAAGGGAGGGCTCGCCCGCGTGGACGGCTCTCTCGTGCGCGTGCCCGCTGCCCAGAAGACGATGGAGGTCCCGTTTCCCGACAAGCCGCGGCTCGCGATGACGATCCCGTGGGGCGATCTCTCGACCGCGTTTCGCTCGACGGGGATTCCGAACATCGAGGTCTACATGGCGGTCCCGCCCTCGGCGGTTTCGAGCGCGCGGCGGATGCGCCGGTTCGCGCCGCTTCTGGGTCTGTCCTTCGTTCAGTCGTTCCTCATGCGGCGCATCGAGAGGCGCGTCGTGGGCCCGACGGCGGAGGAGCGCGCGCGTGAGCGCTCCTTCCTGTGGGGACGTGTCACGAACGGCGATCGATCCGCCACCGGCACGCTCGAAACGCTCGAGGGCTACGCGCTCACGGCCGAGACGAGCGTGGCGATCGCGAAACGCGTCCTCTCGGGCGACGTCGCGCCCGGCGTTCACACGCCGTCGCAGGCCTTCGGCTCCCGCTTCATCGAGACGATTCCGGGGACGACACTGAAGGTCGGCAGCGCCGCCTGAAACCGCGCCTCGGCCTGGATGCGTGCCCCGATCTTGCATGCCCTTGTATTTTCTGGGCCGACATCGCCCGGCCCGAGGAGGAATCCATGAATTCGTCCGCCCGACTGCTCGCCGCTTTCGCCATCCTGTCCGCGCTTCCGCTGGTCGCCCAGGCGCCGGCCAAGTCCTGCACGGACACGATCCCGAAGGGATGCACGAAGGTGACGTTCCTGGGGGAAGACCACAACTGCGCGTGCTTCGTCTGCAACCCCGGCACGAAGGAGCGAAAGGTCGTGTGCACGAACGACGATGCGACGAAGAAAGCGCTCTACAAGCTGCGCGACGAGTCCGCCGGCGAGAAACCCGGCGCAGAAGCGCCGAAAGGGGCTTCCCGGTGAGCGCGATCCCCGACGACGAGCGTCTCGAGGCGTACCGGGCGCTTCTCGAGGAGACGAAGCGCGAGCTCCTGGCGGCGGTCCCGAAGCAGGATCCGCGCTCCTGGCGGCTCGTCTCCGTCGTGCTGCCGATCGTGCTGACGAGCCTCTTCAGCGTCTTCGTCTACCGCGTGCAGTCCGGCATCGCGGACAAGGTCGACCGCGACTCGAAAGCGCTTCAGGCGCGCCTCTCGCTCACGCAGGACTACTACCGCGAGCGGCTGCGCATCTATCAGGTCATCCACGCGACGGTTTCGGAGGTGCGCGAGAAAGCACAGACTCTGCGCGGCGCGTCCGTGGACGAGGCGGGTCTCGACTCGAGCGTCAGCGCGCTCTACCGTTCCTACGCGAACAACTCGATCTTCCTCACGCGCGACCTCGAGCAGCGCCTGCAGGACCTGTGGGCGCACAGCCTCACGGTCCTCCGCGGCGACCGCGTCTCGAAGGCCGACGCCGAGAAGATCGTCGAGGGCATCGCCGGAATCGAGAAACAGATGCGCCGGGACCTGCTCATCGACGAGCTGACGGCCGACCAGAAGCTCCTGCAGGAGCCTGCGGCGGCACCGGGTCGGTGAGGCCGGGCGTCTCGACGAGGGGCTCGCGACTCCGCTAGTCTCTCCGCGTGACCCCGGTCCGCCTCGCCGTTCGCCACGTCACGAGCCGCCCGCTCCGGAGCATTCTCACGATCGTCGCGATCGGGTTGTCCGCGGGGCTCGTCGGGTTCCTCTATCTCGTGAACGGCGCCCTCAAGAACGACTGGTCCGAGAACATGGGCCGCCGCGCGATGGTCATGGCGAAGTCGTCCTTCTTCGAGAAGCTCCCGATGGCGTACCTCGCGAAGCTCGAGGAGATACCCGGCATCCAGCGCGTCTGCCCGTTCGACTTCCTCTTCGCGTTCTGGCAGAACGACCGGCCCGAGAACCAGGTCCCGTTCCAGGCCGCGCCCGCGGACGCGCTGATCGAGGTCTACATCGAGGCGAAGATCCCGCCCGACCAGATCGCCGCGTGGAAGGCCGACCCGACGGGCTGCGTCCTCGGCCCGATCCTCGCGAAGCAGCACAAATGGAAGATCGGAGACCACATCGTTCTCAAGGCGCCGGTGCCGGGAGGCGTCATCGAGACGACGGTGCGCGCGATCATGACGTACAAGCTCGACAACGGCCTCTACGTTCATCGCAAGTACTACGAGAACATCACGGGCGACGCGGGCCGGGTCTCGATGTACTGGATCCTCGCGAAGTCACGCAACGACATCCCGAAAATCACGACCGAGATCGAGCGCCGGCTCGAGAACGCGCCCGTCCCGATCCGCGCGATGAGCGAGAAGCAATGGCAGCTCGCATTCATGGAGATGCTCGGAAACGTGCAGGCGCTCCTCGGCGGGATCGGCCTCGCGACCGCGTTCACGCTCTTCCTCATCACGAGCAACACGCTCGCGATGTCGGCCCGCGAGAGGCGGGGAGAGGCGGCGCTGCTGAGAGTCCTTGGTTTCCCCCGCCAGACCGTGCTGAGACTTCTCGTCCTCGAGGGGGCGTTCTTCGGGGCCGCGGGAGCGATCCTCGCCGTCGGCTTCATGAACCTCTTCGCGTACCTCGTCGGGAGGGCGCTCATCGACACGCAGTGGGCGGGCATCGGCGCGCTCCTCAGCGCGGCCCCGGAGATGATCTTCGCGGTGACCGGCCTCTCTCTCCTCGTCGCCGTCGCCTCCTCGCTCGTGCCGGCGTTCAACTTGTCGCGCCGGTCGGTCGTCAGCCTCGCGCAGGAGACGGCTTGAGGGACGGCGTCCTCGCTCATAATCCCGGCATGCTGTCGCTCTTCCCAGAGATCGAGCCTTTCCGGTCCTTTCGTCTGCGCGTGTCCGGGCTCCACGAGCTGCACGTCGAGGAAGCCGGGAATCCGGCGGGTCCGCCCGTCATTTTCTTTCACGGCGGCCCCGGCGCGGGGATCTCACCCCTCCACCGCCGGTTCTTCGATCCCGCGTTCTGGCGGGTCGTCCTGTTCGATCAGCGCGGCTCCGGGAAGTCGACGCCTCTCGGCGAGCTGCGCGAGAACACGACGGGAGACCTGGTGGACGATGCCGAGCGCATCCGGACGCATCTCGGCATCGAGAAGTGGCTCGTGTTCGGTGGGTCGTGGGGCTCGACGCTCGGCCTCGCTTACGCCGAGCGGCATCCCTCCCGCGTCACGGGGCTCATCCTCCGCGGAATCTTCCTCGCGCGGAAGTCCGAGCTGGACTGGACCTTCAACGACGGGGTGCGGCACATCTGGCCTGATGCGTGGGAGGCGTTCGTGGCGCCGCTGACGCCGCGCGAACGCGGGTCCATCGTGCGCGCCTACTACCGTCGCCTCACCTCGGAGGATCCCGCCGAACGAAGGGCCGCCGCGCTCGCGTGGAACGCCTTCGAGGAGGTCGCGAGCCATCTCGTCGCCGGCGCCAGCCCGCCCGCGGAGGACATCGAGCGCGAAATCGCGCTCGCGCGCATCGAAGCGCATTACTTCATGAACGACTCCTTCCTCGAGACGGACGATCAGCTCCTGCGCGATGCGTGGCGCCTCAACGCGCTCCGAGGGGTGATCATCCAGGGGCGTTACGACCTCGTCTGCCCGGCGCAGTCCGCATGGGAGCTCGCGGCCGCCTGGCCCGCGGCACGGCTCGTCGTCGTGCCGGCGTCCGGCCACGCGGCGGACGAGCCCGGCATCGCGAGCGCTCTCGTCGAAGCGACCGAGTCGTTCAAAGCCTCCGCGGCCGTCTGAATCGGATTTGCCTCAACGTTTTCGCCGTCGCCTCGGTAGAAGGGGTGTGGCGGAGGGAACGGCATGGCGTACGGCGCGGCAGGCGGGCTGACGGTGGCGGCGCTCCTGTACGGACCCTTGCCGGGGACGACGGAAGCGGGCGCGCTCCTGCCGTTGATCGTGAAAGCCCGGGACGGCGACGTCGAGGCCTTCGAAGATCTGATGGTCGCGACCGAGGGGCAGGTCCTGAGGGTCGCCGGCCGCCTTCTCGGAGACCGTGAGCTCGCGCGGGATGCGGCGCAGGAGGTCTTCCTCCGGGTCTTCAAGTCTCTGCGGGGATTCCGCGAGCGCGAAGATTTCCGGGCCTGGCTCTACCGGATCACGGTGAACGTTTGCCGGGATGCAGGCCGCCGCAAGAGCCGACCCGGCCCCCGCGTGCCGCTCGAGGGCCGCGAAGTCGAGGACGGGGGCCCTCTCGGCGAAGCGTCGCTCCTCGCGCGCGAGCGCGTCGACGCCGTGCGGCGTGCTCTCGCCACGCTCTCCCCGCGAGAACGGGCCGCCGTCGTCCTCCGCGACCTCGAGGGGCTCACGAGCGAAGAGGTATCGAAGGTCCTCGGCTCGCGGCCGGGAACGGTGCGGGCGCAGGTCGCAAGCGCGCGGGCGAAGCTCCGAGAGCGCCTCGCCCCGTTTTTCGAGAGAGGGGAGAGGACATGACGTGCCGCGCCGCCCGCCGTCTGCTCCCTCTCTACGTTGGAGGAGACCTGAACGAGGCGAAAGCGAGCGCCGTCGCCGGCCACCTCGCGGCGTGCGCGGCATGCCGTACGGAAGTCGAGGCGTTCGCGGAGGCCCGCTCTCTTATGCCGCTTGCGTCGATGTCTTTTGGCGAATCGGAGCGCGCGCTTCTCCGGCGGCACGTCCTCGACGAGATTGCGAGACGGGGGCGCCCATCTCGCTTCGCCGCTTTGCTTCGGCCGCGCTTCGCGATGGCAGCGCTCGCGGGGGCCGTGGTAATCGCCGCCTCGCTCGTCTCTCCGTTCTTCGTCCGGGACACCGTGGAGCCCGGGGCCATGCTCCAGGTCCGCCCGGCTCCCTCCGCGACTCCCCGGCCCGCGGTGGAACACATTGCCGAGTCGGTGCCTCTCCCCGCGGATCGATCAACCCCAATCTCCCGCGTGCGCGTCGCAAAGAGTGCGCACCGGCCAAATGCGCCGGCTTCGGAGAAACTCGGTCCGGCCATACGCCTCGAGATCCAGACCGGGAACGTGAACGTGCGAATCATCTGGTTCACCGGAGGGAATTCTGCCGGAGAAGAGCCTTCGGGCCCTTCCGGGGACACGAACGACGTCTCGTAATGCGGGCGCGTGCTCGCAGGAGGAATACATGGTCTCTACAAAGGTGATTTCGAAAGTCTCTGCGCTCGCCGCGTCGGCGATTCTGTTCGCGCTTCCTTTCGCGCATGAGGCCGGCGCTCAGGGCACGCCCGCTCCGGCCCCAGCGCCCGCGGCCACGGCTCATCCTGCGGCCGTCGCGCCAACCGCTCCGCCGGCGGACGTCACTCCGGAGAAAGGGCTGAAGAGCCGGATCTTCACGGTCGCCCACCGGGATCCGGACGCGCTCGTGCGGATCCTCCGCCCGCTCGGAAGCGGGGCGCGCGGGGCCGTCCTCTCGGCCGATTCGGGCTTCGGCACGATCTCGGCGCGAGATTTCCCGGAGAACCTCGCCGTGATGGAAGAGGCCGTCAAGCGCTTCGACGTGGCCGAGCCGGCCCGCGCCGACGTCGAGCTCAGGATCCACGTCCTTCTGGCGAGCAACCGTTCCGACGCGGCGTCGTCGTTCCCGGAGGACCTCAAGGAGGTCGTCACGGCTCTTCGCGGGACGCTTCTCTACAAGAGCTACACGCTCGTAACGACGTTCGTCGAGCGTGCCAAGGATCGCGCGCGCGTCATCACGGCTTCGGGGGTCGCGGCGTTGCCAGGTGCCGAGGGCAAGGAGGCGCCGGCGCTCCAGATCGACTGCGAGGCCCACGGGCTGACGATCGAGCCAGGCACGGCAGGATCCGATCTCGTGCGCCTCGAGAACTTCTCGCTGACGGCGTTCGGCCTCCACGGGTTCGCGGGACGCGCCTCCGTCCGCACGGACCTGACGCTGCGTCCGGGGGAGAAGGTCGTCGTCGGAACCTCCTCGCTGGGCGACAAGGGCCTCGTGGTCGTGGTCTCGGCGACCGTCGTGAAATGACGACGACGGGCGAAGCCTTCATCCCCGCTCGAGGCGCGCCATCAGGAGCTGACGCTGGAGGACGAGCTCTTTCGGCATCGTGGCCGCGAGCTTCGTGAAGAACTCCTCCTGGTCTTTGAGCTCGGTCTTCCACGCCTCGATGTCGATGGATTCGGCTTCGTCCACGTCCTCCAGTGACACGGACATGCCGGAAAGATCGAACTCGGCCTGATGCGGGACCCAGCCGAGCGCGGTCTCCCAGCCGCCGGTGCGCCGGTGGGTGCGGTCGATGATCCACTTCAGGACGCGCATGTTCTCGCCGAAGCCGGGCCACAGAAACCGCCCGTCGGCTCCCTTGCGAAACCAGTTCACCTGGAAGATCTTCGGAAGGTCTTTGAGGGAGGTCGCCATGTCCAGCCAGTGGTCGAAGTACGCCCCCATGTCGTACCCGCAGAACGGGAGCATCGCCATCGGGTCGCGGCGCACGACGCCCACCTTCCCCGCGGCGGCGGCGGTCGTCTCCGAGCCGAGCGTCGCGCCCAGGTAGACGCCGTGCACCCAGTTGAAGGCCTGGACGACGAGCGGCACCGTCGTGGAGCGGCGGCCGCCGAAGACGATGGCGGCGATCGGGACGCCCCCGGGATCGTTCGCATGCGGCGACATGTGCGGGTTGTTCGTCATGGGAGCCGTGAAGCGGCTGTTCGGATGCGCCGCCTTCTCCGGGGAGCCCTTCCTCCACGGGCGGCCCTGCCAGTCGACGAGCTCCTCGGGCACGGCGCCGTCCTTGCCCTCCCACCACACGTCGCCGTCCGGGGTCATCGCGACGTTCGTGTAGATCGTGTCTTTGGCGATGGTGCGCATCGCGGTGGGGTTCGTGGCGTGGTTCGTCCCGGGCGCGACGCCGAAGTAGCCCGCTTCGGGGTTGATCGCCCAGAGCCGGCCGTCGGGTCCGGGGCGCATCCAGCAGATGTCGTCGCCCACGGTCCAGACCTTCCATCGGTGAAAGCGCTTCGGCGGGATGAGCATGGCGAAGTTCGTCTTCCCGCAGGCGCTCGGAAACGCGGCGGCGACGTACGTCGTCTCGCCGCTCGGATCCTCGACGCCGACGATCGTCATGTGCTCGGCCATCCAGCCCTCGCGCCGGCCGAGATAAGAGCCGATGCGAAGAGCGAGGCACTTCTTTCCGAGAAGGACGTTCCCGCCGTATCCGCTGCCGATCGACCAGACGGTGTTGTCCTCCGGGAAATGGCAGATGAACCGGCGGTCGGGGTTCACGTCGAGCATGGAGTGGAGGCCCCGGTTGAAGTCGCTCGAAGAGCCGAGCGCGTCGAGAGCGCCCTGGCCCATGCGCGTCATGATCCCCATGTTCAGGACGACGTAGAGGCTGTCCGTGAGCTCCACGCCGATCTTCGCCATCGGCGAGCCGAAAGGCCCCATGAGGTAAGGGACGACGTAAAGCGTGCGGCCGGCCATCGAACCGTCGAAGAGGCGGCCGAGCTTCCGGTAAGCTTCTTCCGGCGGCATCCAGTTGTTGGTCGGGCCCGCTTCCTCTCTCGTTCTCGTGCAGATGAAGGTGAGCTGCTCGACGCGCGCCACGTCGTTCGGGTTGGAGCGATGGAGAGTGCAGCCCGGCAGCTTCTCGTGATTCAAAGGGATGAGGATTCCGAGGCGCACGGCTTCGCGCGTCAGCGTTTCTTTTTCGGCGGCCGATCCGTCGCACCAGACCACGCGATCCGGCTTCGTGAGCCGGACGCACGCCTCGATCCACGAGAGGAGATGGGCGTTCCGCGAAAGCGGAGCGCCGATGCCGGTCGCGGGCGCTGAGCTCAAGGGACTCCTCGGGAGAGTCGGCCGCGCGGGCGGCGCGAGGGCGAAAAATAGCACGGGAGCCTTTTCTGCTACGGTGACGAGGTGCACCGCCTCGTGCGCCTTTACCCGAGGAAAGCGGGCTCTCGTGCGGCCGGCGCCCTCGCGCGAATGCGCCTTCCCGAAGGGCTGCGCCGCCCGCTCCTCGGCCGTTTCGCGACCGCGGTCGGGGCGAACCTCGACGAGGCCGAGAGAGACCTCGGAGCGTACGTCTCGTTCCTCGAATTTTTCACCCGACGGCTGAAGGCGGGTGCAAGGCCTCAGGCCCCGGCCGTGCCGGGCGCGATCAACTCGCCGGTCGACGGCCTCCTGATCTCCGAGGGCCGCGTGAAGGAGGGCACTCTCCTCCAGGCCAAAGGGCTCGACTACGGCCTCGGCGATCTCCTTGACGGGGATCCGCTCGCTTCGGAATTCGCGCGCGCGCGTTACGCGACGCTCTACCTCGCACCGAAGGACTATCACCGCATCCACGTTCCTCTCGCGGGAACGGTCCTCGCAGTGGGGCGCGTGGAAGGTGAGCTCTGGCCCGTAAACGCGTGGTCCACCGCCTCGACCCCGCGACTCTACGTGAGGAACCGCCGCGCCTACTGGATCGCGCGCGGAGCGCGGGAAGCCGAGGGGCTCACCATGGCCGTCGTCATGGTGGCGGCGACGCACGTGGGCGGCGTCGTCGTGGATCCGCGTTGGCTCGAGGGTCGCGTCCTGCCGCGCCGCGGCCGGCTCGACGCGGCGAATCTCCCGTGCGCGAGCGGCGACGACCTCGGCGCGTTCGAGCTCGGCTCAACCGTGGTCCTCCTCGTCGGAGGAGAGAAGGCGGACGCCTGGGATCTCACGCGCGGCCTCGGGCCGGTGAAGGTGGGGGAGAGGCTCGGGCGCTTCACCGGCTAAAATCTCCCGGCCAAAGTCAGGAGCGATCTCAGATGAATCGGCGGTCGACGCAGTTTTTCGGTGTCCTGGTGTGCGTCCTCGCCGCGCGCTTCGTCGCGCGGGCCGAGACGCTTCCCCCGCACGGGCACCTCGCCCAGGTCAACGGGTTCGAGCTCTATTACGAGGTCTACGGCGACGGACCGCCCCTCGTCATGCTTCACAGCTTCGGGGCCTCGGGAGCGGTCTGGATGCCGCTCGTTCCCGAGTTCGCGAAATCGTACCGGGTCATCCTGCCGGATCTCCGCGGGCACGGCCGCTCGACGAACCCGTCGGGCCAGTTCTCGCACCGGCAGGCGGCGCTCGACATCTTCGCGCTCCTCGACCAGATGGGGGTGAAGTCCTTCAAGGCGATCGGGGCCAGCACCGGGGCGATGACCCTCGTCCACATGGCGACCCAGCAGCCTGCCCGCGTCGAAGCGATGGTCCTCGTGGGCGGGACCGACCAGATCGGCCCGGAGGTGCGCGCCCTTTTGCGAAATCCGGACTGCGAAAAGCTTTCGCCCGAGGAATGGAAGGCGAAACGCGAGATCCACAAGCACGGCGACGAGCAGATCCTCGCGCTCCAGCGCATCTTCTGCGCGGCCAAGGACGTTTACGACGACGTCAACTTCACGCCGCCCTACCTCTCGACGATCTCCGCTCGGACCCTCATCGTGCACGGCGATCACGACCGGTACTTCCCGGTTCGAATCCCCGTCGAGATGTACGGTGCGATCCCGCACGCGTACCTGTGGATCGTCCCCAACGGCGGCCACATTCCCGCGTACTCGCCCAAGCTCCGGGAAACCTTCCAACGCACCGCTCTCGAGTTTCTGAGCGGCGCCTGGGAGAAGAAACCGTAAGACACGCCGCCGTGCTGGCGTTGCTCGCCGCCGCCTGGCCGCTCGCGGCGGGGCCCGGCGGCACGCTGCGCTGGGGCGGCGACGCGGAGGGCGGCGCGCCGTTCGTCGAGGCGGACCCGGCGAATCCCGCGGCCGTGCGGGGCTTCGACGTTGAGATCGCCGGGGCCCTCGCGAAGGGCCTCGGACGAACGCCGCAGTTCGTCCAGGTCGCCTACCAGTCGATCGACCAGTCCGTCGAGCGCGGCGACTTCGACATCGGACTCTCGGGCATGGAGGACACACCGGCGCGCCGCGCCGCGCACTCCGTGACGATGCCGTACTTCGAGTTTCGCGAGGTGCTCGCCGTGCGTGCCTCCGAGGCGAGCCGGTTCCGCACCCTCGACGACTTCAGGGGACGCAAGGTCGGGACTCTTTCGGGCACGATCGCGTACGACGTCCTTCGCGCCGCCGAGACCAAGCACGCTTTCGTCACCGTGTCGTACGACGACGACGTCCACCCGTACGAGGACCTCGCCCAGGGACGCCTCGACGCGGTTCTGCTCGACCACGTCCTTGCGGCACGTTCTCTGAGGCGCGTCCCGGGCCTCGCGGTCCTGCCCGGCGCGGTCGCGACCGGACGCTACGTCGGCGTCCTCGCGAAGGGGAACGCGGCGCTGAGGGACGCGATCGATGTCCTGCTGAAGGAGATGATGCGGGACGGGACGCTGCGGAAGATCTTCCAGAAGTGGAACGTCTGGGACGAGGAGCAGGCGGCATTCGAAGAAGAGGAGAAGAGGAAGATTTCTGTGAATGAAAATGCGGCGGACCGGGCGGCCGAAGCGCTGCGAGCGAACACGCCGCATGCGGGCGCCTCGGCGCCCCCCTCTTCACCTTCTAAGAAGTCTTCTTCTTCCTCTTCTCTTTCTCTCGTTATTTCTTATCTCCCTTCCCTCTTCCGAGCCGCGCTCGTGACGATCGTTCTCTCGTGCGTTGCGATGGCGCTCGCCGTCGCCCTCGGAATCGGGATCGCGAGCGGCCGCATTTACGGAGGCGGTCTCGTTCGCGCCGCGCTGACGGGCTACGTGGAGCTAATTCGCGGCACGCCCGTGCTCCTGCAGCTCTTCGTTCTCTATTACGGCCTGTCGTCCGTCGTGCGCCTGCCGGCCTTCGTCGCCGCGCTCCTGGGTCTCGGCCTGAACTACGCGGCATACGAGAGCGAGATCTATCGCGGCGCCCTCGAGGCCGTGCCGAGGGGGCAGCTCGAGGCCGCGCGCACGCTCGGGCTCACGGAAGGGCAGGTCCTGCGTCTCGTGCGCGGGCCGCAGGCTTTCCGCCTCGCGCTCGCGCCGATGACGAACGACTTCGTCGCGCTCCTGAAGGACTCGTCTCTCGTCTCGGTCGTGACCGTCGTCGAGCTCACGAAGCAGACGGCGATTTTCGCGACGAACATCGGAAGCTGGGCGCTCCCGGGCGCTCTGTGCGCGGCGCTGTATCTTGCGATGTCCCTTCCGCTCTCGCGTCTCGCGCGGCATCTGGAGGAACGGTGGAGCGCGCCCTCGGCCTGAGCGCGCCCGTGCTGTCGGTCAGCGGCCTCCGCCTTTCGCGTGGAGCCGTGGAGGTCCTGAAGGGAGTGGACCTTCTGCTCGCGCGCGGCGAGCTCGTGGCTCTCATGGGTCCTTCGGGCTGCGGAAAGACGACGATCCTCCGGGCGATCACGGCGCTCGAGCCGTTCCAGGCCGGCACGATTCTGGTGGACGGCGTGCCGCTGAACCCGGGGCCGATGCCGCGCGAAGCCGCGCTCGGCGCGCTGCGCCGCAAGGTGGGGCTCGTCTTCCAGCTTCATTGTCTCTTCGACCACCTGTCCGCGCTCGACAACGTCACTCTCGCTCCCATCCACGCCCTGCGCCATTCGCGCTCCGAGGCGGAGGCGCGAGCGCTCACACTGCTCGAAGGGCTCGGCGTCGCGGCCCGCGCACGCTCGCGGCCCCGAGAGCTCTCCGGGGGCGAGGCGCAGCGCGTCGCGATCGCGCGAGCCCTCGCCGTCGACCCCCCGCTTCTCCTGATGGACGAGCCCACCGCGTCCCTCGATCCGGCGCGCCGGAACGAGCTCGGAGACTCGCTGGAGGCCTTGATCGCCCAGGGACGGACTCTTCTCCTCGCGACCCACGACGTCGATTTCGCCCGGGACTACGCCACGCGCGTCCTGGTGCTCGCAGGCGGAGCCGTGGTCGAAGACGGTGCGCCCGGCGAGGTCCTCGTGCACCCGAGGCACCCTGCCACGGTTCAGCTCCTGCAGTCGAAAGGGAAGAAGGCCTCGTCGGTGAAAGGTGAGGGTCCGTCCCTCTGAACGGGCCGAAAACGCCTCCCCGATCGCCTCCAGGTGCTACCCTTTTTGAGAGCACATGGCCACCGCGAGGCGCCTCAGGCAGTCGATCCTCAAGGACGCGATCCGCGAGAACGTGGACGTCATCGAGAACCGCCTGCCCAGGGGGCTCCGGCGCTCCGACCGCTGGCGCCGGATCCTTCTTCGGACGTCGGTCTTCGTCGTCGTGCCGCTCGCCCTGTTCCTCTCGATCAACGCGCTGACGACGGGCCGCGGCGAGCGCACGGACGTCCTCGTCGTGTCGTCTCCGTCTGCGGCGCCTGCGGCGCCCGCAAGCGTGATCAATGCTCCGAACGGCCTCGAGCCCTCGCTCTTCCACCTCGAGGTGCGCTCCATCGTGATCGACCCGGGGCACGGGGGAGCGGATCCCGGAGCGTCCGCCTCCGGCGTGTCGGAAAAGGACGTGACGCTCGACGTGGCGCGCCGCCTGAGAGACCTCCTCGTCGCCCAGAAGGTCGCCGTTTCGCTCACGCGGGAAGGGGACACGACGCTGTCGCTGCGCGACCGTGTCATCCTCGCGAACGAGAAGAAGGCCGACCTCTTCGTGTCGATCCACGTGAACTCCCTTCCGGGCGTGAAGGAGAAGCGCGGCATCGAGACGTACTTTCTCGGTACGACGACCGATCCGCACGTCGAGCGGCTCGCTCTCGACGAGAACCGGACCTCGGGCTACACGATGGCCGATTTTCGGCGTCTTCTCGAGGGTGTCCTCGCGGATTCGCGACAGGGCGAGTCCCGGAAATTCGCCGAGGCCGTCCAGGGAGGGCTCGTGACCTCGCTCCGCCCGTTCGTGCCCCGGCTCGATGACCGGGGCGTGAGGAGCGCGCCGTTCGCCGTCCTCATCGCCACGGAGATGCCGGGCATCCTCGCGGAGGTGTCGACGGTCTCGAACGAGGACGAAGCGCGCCATCTCCGGGACCCCGAGTATCGTCAGCAGATCGCACGGGCCCTTTCGAACGGGATCCTCGCGTTCGCGGAGTCGCGGAACCATCCGCCCTCCAAACGGAGTTGACATGAGCGGGAAGAAGGACGTTCTCCACGTCGGCATCGACCTCGGCACGTCGCGCAGCGCGATCACGGCGTCGAACGGCGTGCATCACGTCGTCGAGAGCTACGTGGGCTGGCCCCTCGACATGGTCGCGAAGAAGGTCGTGAAAAAGTCGATCCTCTTCGGCGCCGAGGCCCTCGAGAACCGGCCGATGCTCGACTTGCACCGCCCGCTCGAGCGCGGCCTCATCAAGCAGGGATCGGCGAAGGACGAGGAGGCGGTGCACGAGCTGTTGAAGCACCTCATCTCGCTGGCCGGCAGAAAAGACGGCCAGGTCGTCCATGCCGTCGTGGGCGTGCCGGCGGAGGCGCTCCGCGTTTCGCGGCAGCACTTGCGCGGCGCCGTCAAGGGGATCGCCGACGCTCTTCTCATCGTGTCCGAGCCGTTCGCGGTGGCCTTCGGGATGGACGCGCTCCTCCATACGATGATCATCGACATCGGAGCGGGCACGACGGACTTCTGCGTCATGAACGGACGCTACCCCACGGAGGACGACCAGCGCACGCTGACGCACGCGGGCGACTCCATCGACGAGCAGCTCATGGCGCTCGTGAAAACGAAGCATCCCGAAGGACGCTTCTCGATCCACATGGTTCGCGACTGGAAAGAGAAGAACAGCTTCATCGGCAGCGCGCCGGGGCCGGTCGTCGTGCGGTTCCCCGTGAAAGGCAAGCCGGCCGACGTGGACATCACAGCCGAGATGAAGAAGGCCTGCGAGAGCGTCGTCGGTCCCATCGCCGAGACCATGCTCGACCTGCTCTCGAAGGTCGAGCCCGAGTACCAGGAGAAGGTGCAGCGAAACGTCGTCCTCGCGGGCGGCGGCTCGCAGATTCCCGGGCTCGCCGCCGCGCTCGAGAAGTCGCTTGCCGAGCTGGGCGGAGGCCGCGTACGCGCCGTCGAGGACCCCGTCTTCGCGGGGTCGAACGGCGGTCTCGCCATCGCGTTGGATGCGCCGGAAGGCGACTGGGAGCCGCTCTCGGCATGAGCCCGATCGACAGCGGCTTCCCGCGCGATTCCGGAGTGAAGAGGAGGATGCTCCCGTCGGTGACCGACGTCGTGCGCGAGCTCGCGAAGGTCATCTCCGCGGATCCCGCGGTGCTCTTCAAGGGCGCGCGGAGCGTCGTCGCCGAAGAGCTCGCGAAGGTGAAGCAGGGTTTCGAGGCGGCCCCGCTCGACGTCCTCGTCAAAAGGGCGCGCCTGCAGCTCGAGCGGGACGGCGAGGCGACGCCCGTTTCCGATCCCGCGCCTCCGCGCATGCCCGTCTTCCCGGCGCGGCAAGGGCCCCCGCGCGAGACGCCGGGACCCTCTTCGGCCCACGCGGGCGGTGCCCCCGTGAAATCGCCGGCCTCGGACGATCCCTTTCAGGACGTCGCGTCCCGAGCAGAGCTGAACTGGGAAAAGGAGATCCCGATCCAGGCCGAGGATGCGCCCTTTCGGTCCGCCATCATTCCCATCCCGTACAAGGCGCGCGCGCCGCTCGAGATCTCCCAGCCGATCGAAGCGCCGCCGAAGGCCGCCCCGGAGCCGAAGCCGCCGCCCGTGCCGAAGCCGCAGCCGGAGCTGGAGCTGGATTTCGCAAGGCCCCGGTCCGCACCGGCCGCGCCCGAGCCGCCCGCACAGACCCTCAGGCCCGTGCCCCCGAAACCCGCGGCGGCGATGTCCGAGCCGCCGGCGCCCAAGGCAAAGCCCGTGTCTCCTGAGCCGGAGCCCGAAAAGCCGTTGCCGCGCCCTGCGGTCGCGTTCGCGCCCGCCATCCCGCTCGTGAATCCGCGCGAACCCGAGGTCGTGGAGCCGATCTCCCCGCCCGCGGTGGTCCCTCTGCCGCCCGGCCCCGAGCGGTTCCTGAGGGCGCCGACATCGCCGGTGCGACACGAGCCCGCGGTGAGGTCCATGCCGGAGATTCCTCCATCCGAAGAGACTCTCGAGGACCGCGACAACACCCAGCCGGCCATGGAGGAGTTCAGGTTCAAGGCGGCGGAGCGCCCGGCCCCTGCTCCGGCGCCCGCTCGCTCGAGCCGCACGGGCTGGATCGCGGCGATCTTGGGAGTCCTTGCGATCGGAGCAGGCCTTACCTGGGCCGTGCGCGAGGGCGTCTTCAAGAGCGGGATCCTGAGGAGCGCCCCACCCGCCGCGCAGCAGGAGTCCGACGCGACGCCTCCCGCGAGCGCCGTGCCCGCGCCGGTGCCCACGGCTGCCCTGGTACCTGAAGAGAAGCCGGCGGCTCCGCCGCCGAAGGCCCTTGCCGCGCCGGCGAAGACAGCCGGCCGCCGGTCCTCCCTCGGGTGCCGCGGTCCCGAAGGGCCGCGCGGCGGTGCTCCTGACTCCCGACTGGGCGGGGAAGCCCATCGTCTACGTCATCCACTTCTCGTCGACGAAGGATCGCGAGGGCGCGGAGAAAGAGGCGCGGAAGCTCGGCGCCGCGCTCGGCGCTCCCGCACACGCCGTCGAGGTGGATCTCGGCGAAAAGGGGATCTGGTACCGCGTCGTGATCGGCGAGTTCAAAGACGTGGACTCCGCGCGCGCGTTCCGCGCCGAGCTCGAGGCGAAGAAGACGCCCGGCATGGGCTTCGTCTACGAGATGCGGGGGCGCTGACGGCGGCGAAAAGCGCGTCGGCCACCAGCGATCGCGCGGGCAATGCGTTGCGATATCGCATCTTGCTTGCATTGATGCTCCTCGCGGTACGGAGATGGTGACCGCGATGGCGGTGATTTTTGTCGCGGTGTTGGGCTCGTGGAGCGTTTGGCAGCATCGGCGGACCGGCCCGTGGGTGCTCGTTTCGCAGAAGGGGCCGCTCGTCCTCCAGTTCGGCAACAATCCCAATGCGAACGGTACGTACAACGCAACACTGAAGCCGGTCGTCTCACCGGCTGGCTGGGAATTCATCCAGGCGCGCCCTTGGATGGCGGCAAAGCTCGCCGTGAGGAAATTCGCGTACTTCTTCGGCTTCCTGAAGGACGGGTGGAACGTGCCACGTGCGTCGGCGCTGCTCATCGCACGATTGACGTTTGGCGCGGTCTCGCTCGTCGTGTGCGAGGCGCTCATGCGAAGCACGGCATCGGTGTTTGCGCTGGCGGGCGCCGTCGTGATCCTCGCGACTCGTCGACTGCGCAGCGAGCTTTGGGTTCTCCCCGCCGTGATCGGCGCGACACTGGGTCTGCACGTCGTGTCGATCTCCTCGCACCGATTCGCGATCCCCGTGCTTCCGGTGCTTTTTCTCCTCGCGGGGATCGCCGTTGCGACCGGTGCGCATTGGTTATTGCGGCGCGTTCCCGCCCTGATGCTTTGGGCCGGGCTGTTCGTGTTCACCGCGTGGGCGGGGGTGGCTGCAGCCTGTCATCCAAACGTGCACGCGCGCGTTGAGGGCGAGGACCTCGATGGAAACCTCGCAGACGACGTCGTCGACGAACGGGCGAGCAATGGGCACGCTCGTTACGCGGACATGGGCCGAGGCCAGCGCGGGATGGCCATCGTGACGGACGAATTCCTGCCGAAAGGGAGGTTTCGGCTGACGCTCGATTTGCGTGCCGACCGGGCAGGTGAGGTGGCAGAAGTAACGATGCCAATGGAGGGAGGGAGAGACGCATGCAGGGAGATGTTGCGTTCATCTGGCCGAGCTCGTTACGAACGGGTCATCGTGGACGGCATGCTGCCTGCGGACACGTCGGTGAAGGTGATCGTCACCAGCAATGGTGTCGCCGATGTTTGGCTCGACGGGCTTTACATCGAAGCGGGCCTACGGGACAGAATGAAAGGCGACCTCTTCGGCAATGTGCACGTCGAGGAGCTCGTCTTCGTGAGCCGCGGCACCGCGCCTTGACTGCCGTGGCCGTCGACGGAGGCGACTTGACATCTGATGCGTGATGCGTGATGCTGTTCGCATGAGGACGACACTCGAGATCGACGACGACGTCTTGCAGGCGGCGAAGGAGATCGCGGCCAACCGCTCGACCACGGCCGGTCGAGTCCTCTCGGAGCTGGCGCGAAAAGCGCTAGAGCCTGGAAGATCGCCGCGCGTGCGCAACGGTGTTCCGCTGATTCCTCGCCGGCCGAAGGGGAGCGTTCGCCCGACGATGGCTCTCGTCAACCGGCTCCGGGACGAGGCGTGACGCGCGTCGCCCTCCTCGACGTCAACGTCCTCGTCGCGCTGTTCGATCCTGATCACGTGCACCACGAAGCCGCGCACCGGTGGTTCGGCGGCAACCGTCAGGCGGGCTGGGCCACGTGTCCGATCACCGAGAACGGGCTCGTGCGGATTCTTTCGAACCCCGCATACATGGCCAGCCCCGAGACGCGGGGAGCGATCATCCGTCGCCTCGGCGAGTTCTGCGCGAGCGGTGGTCACGTCTTCTGGCCGGACGAGATCTCGCTTCGGGACCCCGGTCTTTTCAGGTGGACCGCGCCCGTAGCTCATCAGAAGCTGACAGACGTCTACCTGCTGGGTCTTGCCAGGAGCAAGACTGGGAGACTCGCCACATTCGACCGGGGCATCCCTGCCGCGGCCGTGGTCGGAGCCGAGCGGGGAACGCTCGAAGTGATCCCGGCCTGACACGCGGCGATCGACTCGATCTTCCTGATCGGCCGAAAGACCCGTCGCCTCTCTTGGTAGCGGCGAAAAAAGGGCCGCGCGAACGCGGCCCGAGGCACCCGTGGACGAGAGCCGTCAGAACGACGGCTGGAAAGTCTTGATGACGTCCGCGACGGTCGGCGCCGGTTTGCCGGCGAGCGCGGCGACCTTGACGGCGGCGAGGCGGTCGAGGAGGGTGGGCGCCGAAACTTCGTAGAGAAGGCCCGTCGTCATGATCTCCGTCTCGCGCGTGTACGCGAGCGCCGCCGCGCGCGACGAGGCGTCGTGGTTCTCGGGGAGCTGCCTCTGCTTCGCCTTGAGGGTCTTGAACAGGTCGTCGCCGCGCCACGTGACGCAGGGAGACATGACGTTCAGGAACGCGAAGCCCCTGTGCGAAAGGGCTTTCACCATGAGCTCGACGGTACCCTTGACGTCGCCCGAGAAGGTGCGCCCGACCCACGTCGCCCCGAACGAAATCGCGAGCTCGCAGGGGTCGACCGCGGGCTCGGGGTTGCCGTAGTGCGTGGATTTCGTCTTGTCGCCGGCGGGGGTCGTGGGCGCGGCCTGCCCCTTCGTGAGGCCGTAGATCTCGTTGTCCATGAGGATGTAGGTGACGTCCAGGTTTCGCCTTGCGGCGTGCATGAAGTGGTTGCCGCCGATCGCGATGCCGTCGCCGTCTCCGCCCACCGCAATGACCCTGAGGTCCGGCCGCGCGACCTTGACTCCCGCGGCGAGCGGGATGGCGCGGCCGTGGAGGCTGTTCACGCCGAACGTGGCGACGTAGCCGGGAAGGCGCGACGAGCAGCCGATGCCCGACACGACGACGGTCTCCCAGGGCTTCACCTGCAGCTCGGTGAGCGCGCGGTAGAGGCCGGTCAGGACGCCGAAGTCGCCGCAGCCTGCGCACCAGACGGGCTTCAGCTCGGTCTTGTAGTCGGCGGGCTTGAACTCGGGGAGCGTGGCGGTTTCGCTCATGCGGGCACCTTTTCCGAGACGTGTTCGGCCGCGAGGAGCGCGACGATCTCCGCATCCACTTCGGCGACGGTCAGGTGCTTGCCGCCCGACCTCTTGAAGACGTGCGTGCGCTCGGCGGGCAGGTCGATGACCGTGCGGAGGTATTTGTAGAACTGCGCTGCGTACGAGAGCTCGACGACGAGGATGTTCTTGACGCCTTTCAGGAAAGCTTCGAGCTCCTTCTTCGGGAACGGATAGATCATCTGAGGCACGAAGGCGGCGACCTTCTGGCCACGCGCGTTCGCGCGCCGCACGGCCTCGCGCACGACCCCTTTCGAAGAGCCCCAGCACAGGATGCCGATGTCCGCGTTCTCCGGGCCGTAACGCCGGTGGAAAGTGTGGGCGTTCCGGATGGGGAGGAGCTTGCGGTAGCGCTTCTCGTTCATCTTCTCGTGAAGGAGAAACCCGGAGCCGGGGCTGCCCTCTTCGTCGTGCTCGAGGCCGTTCGTCTGGTAGATCCCGCCCTTGATGCCCGGGCGCGCGATGGGCGAGACGCCGTCTGCGGTCTCCCGGTAGCGGTGGTAGCCGGTCAGCTCCTCGGGGGACGGAAGGCGCCGCTCGCGCACGGCGTGGACGAGGGACGCCGGGTCGAAGGTCTCCCGCCGCTGCCCGACGAGCTGGTCGGAGAGCACGATGACGGGGATCTGATACTCCTCGGAGATGTTGAAGGCTTCGACGGTCGTGTGGAAGCAGTCTTCCACGTCCGAAGGGGCCAGTACGACGCGCGGCGCGTCGCCGTGGCCGGCGAAGACCGCCTGGAAGAGATCCGACTGCTCGCTCTTCGTGGGAAGGCCGGTGGACGGGCCCCCGCGCTGAACGTTCACGATGACACAGGGGAGCTCGGCCATCGACGCGAGGCCGAGCATCTCGGTCATGAGCGAGAGCCCGGGGCCGGAGGTGGCCGTCATCGCCTTCTGCCCCGCGAAAGACGCGCCGAGGACGGCGCCGATCGCGGAGAGCTCGTCCTCCGTCTGTGAGAGCGAGCCGCCCATCTTCGGAAGCCACTCGTCGAGGAACATGAGGATTTCGGTGGAGGGGGTGATGGGGTAGCCCGCGAAGTAGCGACAGCCCGCGTGGAGGGCCCCGATCGCGGTCGCTTCGTTACCCGACATGATGACCTTGACAGGGCCCGGCGTGAAGTGGAGCTGGCGCTCCGGCATCGGCGGGAGCGTCTGGCCGAGGAGATAGCCGGCTTCGAACGCTTTCAGGGCGCCTTCGCCGACGGCCGCTTTCTTCCGCCCGAAGCGGGAGACGACCGCGCGGCGAAGCGTGGCCGCGGGCAGGCCGAAGAGGGCCGTGAGGACACCGAGTCCGACGAGATTCTTCGATCCCTTCGCGCCGGAATCCGTGGACAGCTTTCCGAAAGGCAGCTTGATCCAGACCGCGTCCGCGCCGAGGCCGAGGTCCTCGGGAGTGCGGGCGACGGGATCGGCCTCGTCCGACAGGACGACGGCGTTCTTCACGGGCGTGCACTCGCCTTTGAAACGGCCGAAGTCGGCCCAGCTGAAGACCACGAGAACGTCCGCGCCGTCGCCGGATTCGTAGATCGGATCCCCACTGAGGCGGACGACGCAGGAGGATTCGCCGCCTCGGATCTGCGGGCCGTAGGCCTCGGTCTTGAGAACGTTGAGCCCTTCGCGCGCGGCGGCCTGGGCCAGGACGTCGCCCATCGTGACGATTCCGTCGCCCCCGGCGCCGACCATGGCGATGGTGAGATCTCGTTTCGGCATCGTTTGGCCTCGCCTTCTCCGAACGGATCGCAGACTCGCCGGAGGGTCCCTTCGGGTGCTCGCACAGAGTGCGTGCGGACGGGGGCCACCTCAATGGTGCAAACGGATCACCCGTCGCGACTGCGTCTCAGGCTGAAATCAGCCGGGCGAGGGAATACGCCGCTCCCGAGGCGAGAGCGCCTACGAGGACGGTCCGGACGGCTTCCGCCGCGGGCGGCCGTCCGGTCAGGCGGCCTTTCACGCCGCCGAAGACCGCGAGCGCGGCCAGCGTGACGCCCACCGACACCGCGAGCGCGGATGTGACGGGGATCGCGAGGAGATAGGGGGCGAGCGGGATCGCTCCGCCTGCGACGTACGAGCCTCCGATCGTGAGCGCGGAGATGCGTGCGCGCTTCGGATCGGGCTCCATGAGGTTCAGCTCCTCGCGCATCATGAAATCCACCCAGCGCGTGTGATCCGCGCAGACGGCGTGGGTAGCCTTCTCCAGCGTGTCGCCTTCGAGGCCCCATCCCCGGAAGACCTTGCGGACCTCCTCTTCCTCCTCGCTCGGAACCTCGGCGACCTCCTCGCGCTCTCGCTTCCGCTCGCTGGTCCAGGTGTCCGCTTCGCTCCGGGCGGCCAGATAGCCGCCGAGGCCCATCGCGATCGCGCCGGCGGCCAGCTCGGCGACACCCGCGATCAGGATGACGCGTGCGTTCGCGACGGCGCCGGAGAGCCCCGCGGCGAGCGCGAAGGGAACCGTGAGGCCGTCGGACATTCCGAGGACGACGTCGCGCACGATCTCGGACCCCGAGAAGTGCGCCTCCACGTGGTGGTGGCGGGGGCGTGGGCGCGACGTGCCCTTCGCGTGTGGCGGCGCGGCGGGCGTGTGCGGGCGGGGTCTCTTCTCCGGCTTCTCCGCCGTCACGGGTTCGTCTGCCAGATCTCGAGGCTCTTCGTGAGGGCGCGATCGTTCGTCGCGACGAGAGCGACGACGGCCTTCGCCACGTCTTCCGGCTGGATCGCGCGTGTGGGCTCGAAGGGGAGTCCGGACTTCTTCACGAGATCGGTGCCCACGGTCGACGGAAAGACGCACGTGACGCGCACGTCCGAGGTCCGCGCCTCGTACAGGAGGACCTCGGAAAGCCCGGCGAGGCCGAACTTCGACGCGCAATACGCGCCGCCGCCCGGAAACCCGCGGCGGCCCGCGGTCGAAGCGATGTTCACGATGTGCCCGCGCTTTCTCGACTTCATCCCGGGCAGGACGGAGCGCGACATGAGGAACGGCCCGCGCAGGTTGACGGCGAGGACGCGGTCGAAGACCGCCGCGTCCATCTTCTCGACGGGGGCGGCCGCGTAGATCCCGGCGTTGTTCACGAGGACGTCCACGGGCCCGAGCTGCTGCTCGACGGCCGACACGGCTCGCGAGACGGCTCCTTCGTCCGAGACGTCCGCCGTGACGACGAACGTCGTGGCGCGCGAGTCCTTCAGCTCCTTCTGGACCTCGAGGAGGTTCTTCTTCGTCTTCCCGAGAAGCGCGACCTTCGCTCCGGCTCCCGCGAAGGCATGCGCCAGCGCGCGGCCGATGCCGCGTCCGGCGCCCGTGACGAGAACGACCCGGCCCTCGAGCTCCATCTTTGCGTCTCCGGACGGGATTCTAGAGCCGCTCGCGGGTCCGGGTGGTACCTTGGAGGCCGCCCCGATGGACTTCTCCGTCGACGAGCGGCTCGCGAGAGCCGCGACGCTTCCGGCGCCGCTGTACACGGATCCCGCGGTTCTCGCCGCGGAGAAGACCCGCGTCTTCGGCGCCTCCTGGCAGCTCGTCGGCCGGGCGGATCGGGTCGCGCGTCCCGGAGACTTCTTCGCGGCGCGCGTCGCCGATGAAGAGGTTCTCGTCGTCCGGGGCGAGGACGAGAGGCTCCGTGCCCTTTCGAACGTGTGCCGCCATCGCGCGGGGCCGGTCGCCGCGGGAACGGGCTCCGCCCGCGCCCTGAGGTGCGGCTACCACGGGTGGGCGTACGGGCTCGACGGACGGCTCCTCGCGACGCCCGAGTTCGAGGGCGTCGAGAATTTCCGCCGCGAGGACGCGTGTCTGCCCGGGTTCGCGGTCGAGACCTGGATCGGTCTCGTCTTCGTGAACCTCGACGCCGGGGCGGTCTCGCTCGCCGGGACGCTGGACGACCTCCCCGGACGCCTCGAGGGGAGAGGGCTCGGCTCGATGCGCCTCGCGTTCCGGCGCGAATGGACCCTCGACTGCAACTGGAAGGTCTACGTCGACAACTATCTCGAGGGCTACCACATCCCCATCGTCCATCCGGGGCTCATGAAGGAGCTCGACTACGGCGCCTACCGGACGGAGACCCTCCGAAACCGCGTGCTGCAGGTTTCGCCGATCAAGGGGAAGGCCGGCCGGCTGAGGACCGGAGCGGCAGGCGGCGAGGCCGCGTACTGGTGGATCTGGCCGAACCTCATGCTGAATGTCTACCCCGACAACTTCTCGACGAACCTGATCGTGCCGCTCGGCGCGGAGCGGACCCTGACGATCTTCGAGTGGTTCTTTCGCGAGCCGGAAAGCCCCGGCGTCGCCGCGAAGGTGGAAGAGACGGTCGCGTTCAGCGACGAGATCCAGATCGAGGACATCGCGATCTGCGAGGCGGTGCAGCGCGGGCTGAGGTCGAGGACGTACGTCCGCGGCCGTTATTCCGAGAGGCGGGAGAGCGGCGTCCATCATTTCCACCGCCTCTGGGCCGCGGCGATGGAGCTCCCGCCCGTCGCGGAGCTCTGATGGAGCTCCGGCGGGTCCTCGGCTTTCGGGACCTCGTCTTTTTCTACACGCTGACGTGCTTCAGCCTCCGGTGGATCGCGACGGCCGCCGAAGCCGGGCCGTCCTCGCTCGTCGTGTGGGTCCTCGCCGCCCTCGGGCTCTTCGTCCCGCTCGTGGCGTCGGTCCTCGAGCTCTCCTCGCGCCATCCGGAAGAGGGCGGGCTCTACGTGTGGACGCGCCGAGCCTTCGGAGACTTCCCGGGCTTCATCGCGGGATTCCTCTACTGGGCGAGCAACCTGCCGTTCTTCCCGGCTCTCCTTTACTTCACGGCCGCAAACGCGCTCTTCCTCGGAGGCGCGAAGGGCGCCGCGCTCCAGGAAAGCCGCGGCTTCTTCCTGGCGTTCTCCCTTCTCGGGGTGATCCTCGCGACCGCCGTGAACGTGCGCGGCCTGAAGTACGGCACGTGGCTGCACAACGCCGCCGCCGTCGCCACGTGGATTCCGGCGATCCTCCTCGTCGTCTGCGGCGCCGTGTCGTTCGCGCGCTTCGGCCCGGCGACGTCCTTCGCGGCGTCGCAGCTCATTCCCTCGATGGGACTCAAGAACGCCCTCTTCTTCTCCACGATCGCGTTCGCGTTCGGGGGAATCGAAACGGCCTCGTTCCTCGGCGACGAGATCCGGGATCCGCGGCGAAATCTGCCGCGCGCGCTTCTCGTGGTCGGCGCGCTCATCACGGCGACTTATCTCGCGGCGACGGCGAGCCTTCTCGTGGCCCTGCCCGCGAGCGAGGCGAGCGGCCTGACGGGCATCACGAAGGCGATCGCCGCGGCCTCGGCGAAAGCGGGGCTGCCCGCGATGGGGTCTCTGGCCGCCCTTCTCATCACGCTCTCGGGAGTCGGCGTGACGGGCGCCTGGCTGGCGACGTCGTCTCGCCTGCCGTTCGTCGGCGGTCTCGACCGCTTCCTGCCGCCCGTGTTCGGGAAGATCCATCCGAAGTGGGGCACGCCGGCCGTCGCCATCCTCGTCCAGTCGGCGCTTTCGGCGGTCTTCGTGCTCCTCAGCCAGGCGGGGACGGGCGTGAAGGGCGCCTACGACGCCCTCGTCGCCATGAGCGTGATCGCGTACTTCGTGCCGTTCCTCTTTCTCTTCGCGTCCACGATCCGGCTCTCGAAGGCGCCGCTTCCCGAGGGTGCGATCCGCATCCCGGGAGGCCGGCCCGTCTCCGTCGCCCTCGCAGTCCTCGGCTTTCTCACGACGGCCGTCTCCCTCCTCCTCGCCTTCGTGCCGCCCGGCGACGAGCCGGACAAGGTCTTCGCGGCGGCGAAGATCGTCCTCCTGACGCTCCTTCTCGTTGCGGGGGGCGCGGCGCTCTACGCCTCCTCGGCCCGGCGGCGGAGGATGCTTCGCGCGTAGACGCCGACGCACCTCAGGCCGCCTGCTACTCTTCTGCGCCCATGTCCGCCTCGGTCGCGCCCCGCTTCGACCCCGCGCGACGACGGGCGGTGACGATCGCGCTGCTTCTCGTCACGGCGCTCGCGTCTTTCGAGTCGACGATCGTCTCGACCGCGATGCCCACGATCATCGGCGAGCTCCATGGCCTGCCCCTCTATTCCTGGGTCTTCTCGATCTACCTCCTCGCCTCGACCGTCACGATGCCGATTTACGGGCGGCTCGCGGACGTATACGGGAGGCGGCGCATCCTGATGACGGCTACGGCCATCTTCCTCACCGGCGCCGTCACGTGCGCGCTGGCACGTTCGATGCCGCAGCTCATCGTGGCGCGCGGCCTTCAGGGTCTCGGGGCCGGCGGCCTCATGCCGATCGCGCTCACCGTTTCCGGCGATCTGTACTCCCTCGAAGAGAGGGCGCGGGTGCAGGCCTTCTTCAGCGGAGTCTGGGGATTCGCGAGCCTCGTGGGCCCGCTCCTGGGGGCGTTCCTGACGATCACGTTCGGGTGGCGTTCCATCTTCACGATCAACGTGCCGCTCGGCATCATCGCGTTCGTCCTCGTCGCGACGAAGATGATCGAGTCGCGCAAGCCTGGCTCCGACCCGGTGGACGTCGCCGGCGCCGTGACGCTGGCGCTCGGCATCACCGCGCTCCTCTTCGCGGTTCTCCAGCGAGCCGGAGCCGGAACCCTCGGAGCCGGCAGGCGACTCGCCGTCGGAGGCTCGGGGCTCGTGCTCCTCGCCGCTTTTGCCCGCCTTCAAGCGAGGCGGGAGCATCCGCTCGTGCCTCCCGATCTCTTCCGCCGCGCGCGGACGGCGGCTCCGTACGTGGGAGGCGTTCTCCTGGGCACGACGATCTACGGCGTCGACACGTTCGTCCCCCTCTTCGTTCAGGGAGCTCGTGGCGGAACCGCGGGAGCGGCCGGAGCCGTCATCACGCCGCTCGTCCTCTTCTGGTCGCTTTCCGCGGCAGCCGCCGCGCGCGTCATCGTCCGGTTCGGCTTCCGGAGAACAGCCCGGGCGGGGGCGGTCCTGATCCTCGCAGGCTTCATCGGCCTGCTCATCGCCGTGCGGCTCGACGCGCCCGTCTTCGCGATCAGCGCCGCGTGCGGCCTGATCGGCGCCGGCCTCGGGCCGTCGTCGCTCGCGCAGGTGCTCGCGATCCAGAACGTCGTGGACGAGAGCCGCCGGGGCGTCGCAACGAGCCTCGTGCCGTTCTTTCGCACCGTCGGGGGCTCGCTGGGCGTGGGTGCTCTCGGAGGCATCCTCGCCTCGGGTCTGACGAGGCGGATGGGAGCCGCCGCCGATTCGGCCGGAGCGGCCCTCGCGGAAGGGCGCGTGCCGCGGGAGCTTCGCCTCGCGCTCGAGCAGTCGCTCCTGCCCGTCTTCGCCGTGCTGCTCGTCCTCGCGAGCGTGAATCTCGTCGTGACGTCGCGGTTTCCCGACCTCGTGGTGGCGCCGCGTACGACAGCGAAGCGCGCGTAAGGGCGCCGAGAAGAGTGCGTTTGCGCGCGACGCCCGGTTCGCGAGACGATGGTCGATCATGCGCCTGAAGCTCGGACTCTTGCTGGTCGCGCTCGGTACCGGCCTACCCGCGTGTCCGGAAACGGCCCCTCTTCTCGTCGACGGCCTGCGCGCGGACCTCTCCTCCGCCGCCGAGTTCGCCCTCGGAGACGCTCCGGACGGCGTCGCGGGTCTCGACCGCCTCGAATGGCGCCCCATCCGCGTCCCCGGGTCGTGGCAAGAAGCCGGCATCCCGGAGCACGGGTATGCGTGGTACCGGTTCCGATTCACTCTGTCGGCCGCGGCTGCCGTACATCCGCTTGCGTTCACGTGCTCGCAGATCCGTGACGTGGACGAGACCTTCCTCGACGGCGTCCGCGTCGGGGGGACGGGCGCGTTCCCGCCCCGGTACGACAAGGGCACGCTTCAGGCGCGCCTGTACGAGCTTCCGGCGTCGCTCACGAGCGCCCCAGGCCCGCACGTTCTCGCCGTGCGCGTCTTCAACGCGGGTCCGCGGCCCGGAGGCCTCACGGCCGCGCCTTTTCTCGACACCGTGTCGGGCGCGTTCTGGGACCGGACGATGTTCGAATCGCCGCTCGCCCTCGTGGCCGCGGCGATCTTCTCGCTGGGCGTCTTCGCGCTTTTCGTATTCCTTCGCGACCGGCGGCAGCGCGAGTTCCTGCTCTTTTTCCTTCTGACCGCCGGCGTGGCGGCGTACGTCGCCTCCTGGTTGTCGCTCTGGTCGCGTTTCGGCGTGTCCCTGTCGTTCATCTTCCGGGCGAACTTCGCCCTCGCCTTCTCTCTCGGCCCTGCTCACGCTGTTCTTTCACTACTTCTTCGTCCTTGCGGTCCCGCGGTGGATGCGCGTCGTTCTCGCGATCCAGCTCGCCGGCTTCCTCGTGACCTGCGCGTTGCCTCGGGTCGACGACCTCTACTTCATCCTGCCGGTTTGTTATGCAACGGTGATCGTGAGCGGCTTCCACGTCGTGCACGTGCTCGTGCGCAAGCTGCGCCGGCGCGCTCCGCACGCTCTCACGATCCTCGTGGGCTTCGGGCTGATTTTTCTCGCGACGCTCCGCGACATGGCGCAGGACCTCGGGCTGATCCCCTGGGGCGTGAGGACGCGTTACGTGGGCCTCGCCTTCCTCGTCTTCGCAGTCCTGTTCCTGTCGGTCGTCGCGGACCGCATGGCGCGCCTCCGGGTGGCCGCGTCGACGGACCCGTTGACCGGCCTTCCGAATCGCGCGGGCCTCTTCGAGCGCATCCGGATGGAGCTCGCGAGAAGCCAGCGCTCGAATCTCTCGCTCGCGCTCGCCGTCCTCGACCTCGATCGCTTCAAGGAGTTCAACGACCGCTTCGGACACCTGGCCGGGGACCGGCTTCTCATCGCGGCGGGCGAGCGCCTCGCGGAGTCGGTGCGCACGACCGATCTCGCCGTGCGCTTCGGGGGAGAGGAGTTCGTCCTTCTCCTGCCCGAAATCTCCGCCGAGGAGGCCATGCGCTGCTGCGAACGGATCCGCGAGGCCGTGCGCGGCATCCGTGTGTTCGGCGCCGAGACCGGTACGACGATCTCCATCGGAGTCGCCGTCCACGAGCCGAAAGGCGGCTCGCCGCCCACCGAGGCCTCTCTTCTGCGCGTGGCCGACGCCGCGCTCTACCGGGCAAAGGCCCTGGGGCGTGACCGCGTCTTCCTGGCGGAGGGTCCGGTGCCCCGCGAGACCTCGCGGACCGCGAGCGGCGATTCCGTGCGGAGTGAAGCCATCTGACCCTTCACGGATCTACAATTCCGCCATGAGGGTCACGATCCTCGCCCTCGTCTCGTTCGCGGCGGCAGCGGCCGGATCGGCCGCCGCGCAGCAGCCGACGCTCGTTCCGGAAGCGAGGCCGACACCCGCCGAGGAGCACGTCGTGGCGCCGTCCCTTCCCGATCAGCCGAACAAGGAAGGCGTCGTCCGTCCCAGCGGCTCGATGCCGACCGACTCGGAGGGCTACGTGCGAACGAATCGGGGTGCGATCGACCCGACCACCAAGTCGCCGGCTCCGGGTTCCGCCCAGGGCGCCGTGCCGGGCCCGGGACTGGCCGGCACCACCCCGGTCCCGACAGCGTCGCTTGCCCCCCAGCGGAAGCCGACCGTGAAGGCCGCGTACCTGTCGGTGCGCGGCACGGTGAAAGCGTACAAGAAGGGCGTCTCGATCACGGTCGTCGAGGCCAACCGGCGCGAGCGCACCGTGAAGATCGCGGGGAACGCGTCGGTTTACGAAGGCCTCGCCGTGGGCGACAAGGTCGTCGTGAGGATCCCGCTCGGGAAGCCGGCGGACGGAAAGACCCTGGACCACGATCGAGAGGCAAAGACCGCTCAGGGCGCCGCCGAAGTCGAAGTTCAGCAAAGCGCAATCGCCGGCGAGCTGAGGAGCCGCATACCGGGATGCCACGGTTTCTCGTCCCTTCGCTCCCTCTTCTGGCTGTCCTCGCGGGGCCTCTCGCCGCGCAGCAGCCCACCCCGACGCCTGCAAATGCGGTCGATCCGGCCGACCAGTCCGCCGTGGCTCCCGCGCTCCCCGTGCGCGCGAACGAGCCGAATCCCGAGGTGGTCCTCGGCGCTCCCCCCGCCGCGACTCCCGCGGTGGCGCCGTCGCCGTCTCCGCCAGAGCCGGTCCCCGCTTCCGTCAAACAACAGGAGGCGCCCACGGTCTCCTCGCCGCCGATCTCCGTGTCCCCTGCGGCCGGCAGCCCGCACGCGAAAGCGGGTGTGATTTCCGCGAAGCCGGTCGCCGTCTCGCACGGGGCGGCCTCTACGGTCACGAGCTATCGGAAAGGCAAGTCCCTGACCGTGAAGACGCCGGCCGGATCGCTCGTTCAGTACCGCCTCGGGAAGCACACGATCCTGCCGGACGGT
The DNA here is from genome assembly GCA_963816185.1 of Thermoanaerobaculia bacterium. GTDB lineage: Bacteria > Acidobacteriota > Thermoanaerobaculia > UBA5066 > UBA5066 > Fen-183. Next base: position 47,101 of record CAWFJJ010000001.1, read on the forward strand.
CTCGCTCCCGGCCGCCAGGTCCTCGTCGAGACGAGAATCATCAAGAAGCGTCGCGTCGCGACGAAAGTTTCGTACGCCGAGGGCCGCGTCGTCCTCACGAACGTGAACTGAGAGCCGTCGCGCTTACGCGCCGTGACGTAACCGCCGCGTGATCCTCTTCGAGAACGACGACGTCCTCGCTCTCGACAAACCGCCGGGCGTCTCGATGGCGACGTCGACGAAAATAGGGAAGTCGGCGGCGGACGCGGTCGCGCGCGTGTTCGCGGCATGCGGCGTTCGCCGGCCGGACTCGCCTCTGCTCCTCGTACACCGGCTGGACGCCGGGACGTCGGGCGTCGTCCTCTTCGCGAAAACGCCCGAAGCCCACCGAGCGCTCAGCCTTTCGCTGCAGGAGCGCCGTGCGAAGAAGACGTACCGTGCGCTCGTCTGGGGCCATCCGGTGCCCGCGAAGGGGACGATCGACCTCGCGCTCGCCCGCGACCCGAAGGATGGCCGCAAGATGCGCGTTTCTCGGGAGGGGAAGCCGTCCATTACTCGTTACGTGACGCTCCGGAGGTTCTCGTCCCTCGCCGATCTCGAGCTTCGGCCCGAGACCGGACGCACGCACCAGATTCGGGTTCATCTTTCGGCGAAGGGGCACCCGATCGCAGGCGACGACTTCTACGGCGGCGCCAGCCGGTGGCACGGCGTGCGCGACCCCCGTCTCCGCGAGGCGCTCAAAACGATCGGGCACCCCCTCCTCCACGCCGTGCGCATCGAGATTCCGGAAATGGGAATCGACGTGACGGCCCCTCTGCCCGAGGATTACGAGGAGATTCTTGCTTCCCTCTCTTCCTAGAAAATCACCTTTGCCGCGAGCTGGACGATGCGCGGGCCCGCCGAGGTCGTCGGCGTACCGAACGCGGAGAGCCTCGTGAGAGTTGTTCCGCTCACGGCGTAGTAGCCCTGGTTCACGCCGTTGACGTTCGAGCGGTTGAAGACGTTGAAAGCCTCGGCGATGAGCTGGAGCGTCGCCGGGCCGATCGGAATGTCCTTCGTGATGCGCGGGTCGACCGAGAAGAACGTCGGGTAGGTGAACGTGTTGCGCCCGAATCCCTGCGCGCGGTCGTTCTGAACGTTGCCGTCATTGTTGATGTCGCTGAGCGGCGCGAGGATCGCGGTGTAGGGCTGGCCGCTCGCGATCGTGACGATCCCCGAGAGCGACCAGCCTCCGAAGACAGCCTGCTCCATGCCCCCTGCGTTCCGGTAATACGGGAGGCTCCAGTAGGCCGAGAGGACGAAACGATGGCGCTGGTCGGCGTTGCCGACGGCGTAATCGGCCTGGAAGTTCTTCGGGTCGGAGGCCTGCTTCCCGTCGTCGCCGACCCCCGGCACGACCGAGGTGGCGTCAGGCTTCGTATCGAGAACCTTCCCGTACGTATATGCGACGCGCGCCTGCCAGTTGTCCGAGAAGCGCTTGTTCAGCTCGAGCGTGATGCCGTTGTAGTTGGACTCCGCCGTGCTCTGGAACTCGATGACGCGGTTGAAGTTCGCAAACGGGCGGTCCGCGCCGTACCGCACGACGGGGTAGACGTTCCCGGCCGCGTCCGTGTAGTTGACGATGGTGGGAGACCCGACGTTGATGTCTGCCGAGCGCTGGAGGTCCGTGGCCTTGACGTAGAGGTAGGAGAGGCCGAGCGAGACGTCGGCGGACATCGCGTGCTCGATGCCGAGGCTCGCCTGGTGAACGAGCGGGTTCTGGAAGTTCGGGTCGAAGACGAGAATCGTCGGCTTGGGCAGCGAGACGCCCGTCGGAATGGAGGGGAAGATGTTCGGGTACGTGGGCATCTGCGCGCCCGTGAACGTGATCCCCTGCACGTTGATGCCGTTGTTCGACATCGCGGTGCCGATCATGATCGACGGCGTGCGGCCGTAGAACATGCCGTAGCCGCCGCGTACGACGGTCTTGTCCTGGCCCTTCGGCGTCCACGCGAAGCCGAGCCGGGCGGCGACGTTGTTCGTGTCCTCCGGAATGACGCTCGTGTCGATGCCGGCCGCGAGGAGCTGAGCGTCGGGATTCCGGGTGGTCGGCTGCTTGATGCCCTGCCTGTCGTATCGGACTCCGAGATTGATCGTGAGGTTCTGGATCGGCCGAAACTCGTCCTGCAGGAAGAGACCGATCTCGGACAAGTCGGGGTTCGTGTACGGGCCGCTCGTGCCGGCGCCCGGAAAGTTCTGGATGAACCGGATGGGCTGCCCGAGGTTGTAAGCCGCGACCGAGTTGAACGTGTACTGGCCGGAGAAGAGGCCCGGGAACCAATTCAGGATGAGATCGCGGTTGAAGTCGAAGCCGCCCTTGACCGTGTGGTTTCCGAACAGAAACGTCACCGCGTCGGCGACCTGATAGCGCGTGATCGTCGTCTCACGCGGGCTGAAGTTGTTCCGCCCGATCGTGAAGGAGAAGTTTCCGACGTCCTGGATGATCGACTCGGGGTCCGTGCTGTTCGCGAGGCCCGGCTCGGAGTCCTTCGCGTACTGGCCGCGCAGCTCGTTGAAGAGCGACGAGCCGAAGGAATTCGTCACGGCGGCGGTAACCGTGTCCGTGTTCACGAGGGAGTCGCCCGAGTGCGTGACCGACTGCGTCGTGCCGCCGTTCTCGTTGTTGACGCCCGTGAAGCGCTGCCGGTTGTACCGGACGGACACATGCGTCGAGGTGCCGGCTTCGTAGTCCGCCTTGGCCAGGAAGACGTCCTGGTTCTGGCCGCGGTCGTACGGCCCGGTGAGAGGCGTCAGCTTCGCGAGGCCGGCCGCGGTGTTCGGGTCCGTCGGGAGACCGGCCGTGGAAAGGATGACGGGCTGACCGTTCGTGTTGCGCTGGCCGTCGTAGTTCGCGAAGAAAAACAGCTGGTCCTTGAGGATCGGCCCACCGAGGCTCGCGCCGAACTGGTTGTAGTGGTAGTTGCTCTTGGCGCGGCCGTTGATCACGTTGACGTAATCGTTCGCGTTCAGGCCCTTGTCGCGGAAGAACTCGAAGGCCGAGCCATGGAACTCGTTCGTGCCGGACTTCGTCACGACGTTGATGACGGCGCCGCCCGCCCGCCCGTATTCGGCCGTGTAGGCGTTGCGGTTCACCTGGAATTCCTTCACGGCATCCTGGCTGAACTGGTAGGGCGCGCGGCCCGAACCCGTTCTGCCGAGCGCCTGGCCGAAGAACGTGTTGTTGTTGTCGGCCCCGTCGATCACGAGGCTGTTCAGCGTGCCGCGCTGGCCCGCGAAGCTGATGTCGCCGAGGCGCGGGTCCTTTGTGACGCCCGGCGTCGTGAGAACGAAGTCGATGAAGTTGCGCCCGTTCGTGGGCAGGTTCCCGATGTAGTTTTCGTTCACGACGTCGCTTTGCTGCGTCCGCGTCGTCTCGATGAGCGGCGCCTCCTCGGTGACGGTCACGGCCGTCTTGACGCTCGAGAGCGCGAGGGTGAGCTTGAGGGTCACGTCGCCGCCGACGTTCAGCTCGATGCCCGGCTTCGTTGCGGACGTGAAGCCGGAAAGATCGGCGGTGACGTCGTAGAGGCCGACGGAAAGTACCGGAAACGTGAAGGCGCCCGAGGCGTTCGTCACGGCCGTGCGCACGGCGCCGGTTTTCACGTTCTTCGCGGTGACGCTCGCGCCGGGCAGGGGCCCTCCGGCGGCGTCCGAAACGGTGCCCGAGATCGAGCCCCCCGTGCTCTGCGCGAGGAGATCTGTGGCGGGCCACGCGAGGGCGACGGCCAGGATCGCGGACAGAACGGCGACAGAACGAAACGATCGCGACATCGAAATCCTCCTTCGGACCGCCGAATGATCGTCACCCCTCGGCGCAGGGGGTGTGAAGTTCGCGTGAAGCCTATCTCAAGATCGGCCGGCGGATTCTCGTCGCTGACGACATCAGCGTGAAGGCGCGGACGAATGAGAGGGGGAGCGAACGGGGGCGCAACCGCGCGCCGCGAGAAACGTCGCGACCCCGGCGAGGAGGACGAGACTCGCCCCGAACAGCAGCAGGAGAGGGCCCTTCTTCGGAGGGGGAAGCTCGCTCGTCACGGGAGCGGCCGGCGGGCGCCTCGGCCTCAGGGGAGCCGTGGAGTCCGCGAGGGAGACCGGCTCGGCGGCGCCGGCGAACGCGGGGACTTCGCGAGTGATCGCGCTGCGGGTGGGTTTCGCGTGGAGCTCGCGCCGTGCGACCACGAGGTCGAGGATCATCTGGCCGGCGCTTCCGTACCGTTCCAGGGGCTCCTTCTTGAGGGCCTTGGCGACGATCTGCTTCAGAGCCTCGGGCACGAGGTCGGGCACCGGCCACGGATCGGCATCTTTGGTCATCATCTTGGCCACCATCTGGGTCACGCTCGCGCCCGAGAAAGGGTGCACGCCGGCCAGCATCTGGTAGAAGACGATTCCGAAAGAGAAGAGATCCGAACGCTCGTCGAGCGGGTTTCCGAGCGCCTGCTCCGGAGAGAGATAGTCGAGCGTGCCGACGATCATCCCCTCGCCGGTCTGCCGGTGCGAGCGGGACGTGTCGCGCGCGCCCTCGGCGAGCAGCTTGCTGAGGCCGAAATCGAGCACCTTCACGCGGCCGTCCGGCGCGAGCATGAGGTTCGAGGGCGTGACGTCGCGGTGAAGGATGCGGCTTTGGTGCGCGACCTTCAGGCCCTCGAGCGCCTGGATCGCGATGTCGAGGCATTCCGTGACCGAGAGTCTCCGCTTGTCCATGATCTCATCGAGGCCTTCGCCTTCCAGGTACTCGAGGACGAGATAGAGGGCGCCCGGCGGGAAACCCACGTCGCGCGCTTCCGTCGTGGCGAGGTCGTGGATCGTGATGACGTTCGGATGATTGAGCGCCGCGACGGCGCGCGCCTCGTTCATGAAACGGCCGCGCATCTTCGTGTCGCTCTGGAGCGCCGCGGGCAGGACCTTGATCGCGACGCGGCGGCCGAGCGCCGAATCCGACGCGAGATAGACCTCCCCCATGCCGCCCCGGCCGAGTAAGCGGAGGATCTCGTACCGGCCGATGCTCTTGGGAAGTGGTTCCGCGGCCACCGAGCCGCAAGTATAGGGAGTCCCCGCTCCCTCGATCAGGAGGGCGTGGACGCGGCCGCGTCGATCGCCAGCAGGATCGTCAGCGTGCTTCCCTGATCGCGCGTCGTCGAGGTGAGGCCCGTGCGCGCGAAGAGGCGAAGCATCCGCTCGTTGTTCTTCAGGACCTCCGCCTCGAAGACCGTGATCTCCCTCCCGCGGGCGAGGGTCGCGAGGCGCTGAAAGAGAAGGCTGCCGAGGCCGCGGCCCTGGAAGTCGTCTGCGACCGTGAACGCGACCTCCGCGTGGGAGGGCCGATCGGGGAAGCGCTCCCACCGCGCAACCCCGACGATCGCCCCCGCCGCCTCGGCGACGATGGCGTAGCGTCTGTCGTAATCCACGTGCGTGAGGTACTCGGCTTTCCCCGCGTCCTTGTCGGGCACGGCGAAGAAGCGGAAATAGAGGCTGTCCGGAGAAAGGCGGTCGTAGAGAGCCAGTAGACCGGGTCCGTCGTCTCCCCGGATGGGACGCAGGTGCAGCGCCGTGCCGTCGCGAAGAACGACATCCGACTCGTCCGCGGCCGGATAGATCCCGCTCGCGCGTGATCCGCTTCCCGGCTCCTCCCGAATCGTTCGAACCACGCGTCCTCCGGCGGGCTGTTCTTCGACTCCGAAAGACGATACAACGCGCCATCGTTCGAGGGGACGCGGACGGGAGGGTGCCATGAAACTCATCACGACGATCATCCGGCCCGAGAAGCTGGCCGACGTGAAGGCCGCCCTGTTCCGTGCGGGCGTGACGGGGATCTCTCTGTCGCGGGTGCAGGGGCACGGCGGCGAACACGAAACCGTCGAGCAGTACCGCGGGACGACGCTCGTCTTCGAGTTCGTCGAGAAGGTGCGGATCGACATCGCCGTCTCCGAGCCCTTCGTCGAGCCCACGATCGCGGCGATCCTCGCGGGAGCACGCACGGGCGAGGTCGGCGACGGCAAGATCTTCGTCCAGCCGCTCGAGCGCATCATCCGGATCCGGACGGGGGAGCAGGACGTGCAGGCGCTCACGCCGGTCTCGGCCGACGAGGTTCAGGCGCGCGCGATGCGAGCGAAAAGAGAGCCCTCGTGAACACCGCTCCCGCGATCAGCGCCGGGGACACCGCGTGGCTGCTCGGCTCGGCCGCGCTCGTCTTCCTGATGAGCCCGGGACTCGCGTTTTTCTACGCCGGACTCGTGAGGCGGAAGAACACGCTCAACACACTCATGATGACGTACGTCGCGATGGGCACGGGCGCGCTCGTCTGGATGGCCGCCGGCTACTCCCTCGCGTTCGCGCCCGGGTCGCCTTTCGTCGGCGGCCTGAGGTGGCTCGGGCTCTCCGGCGTGGGCGGGACACCGGAGCCGGCCTATGCCGCCACCGTCCCTCACCTCGCCTTCTTCGCGTTCCAGGGCATGTTCGCGACGATCACTCCCGCCCTGATCTCGGGCGCGATCGTCGAGCGGATGAGCTTTCGCGCCTACGTGCTCTTCATCGGCCTCTGGAGCCTCGTCGTCTACGCGCCGGTCGCGCACTGGGTCTGGGGCACGGGCGGCTTCGTGCGAGCCTGGGGGGCGCTCGACTTCGCCGGGGGAACGGTCGTGCACGTGACGGCGGGGACGGCGGCTCTCGTCGCCGCGACATTCCTCGGTCCGCGGCAGGACAACAAGCGCATCGCCCTGATCCCGCACAACGTTCCGTACGTGCTCCTCGGCTCGGGCCTCCTGTGGTTCGGCTGGTTCGGCTTCAACGCGGGCTCGGCCCTCGCGGCAAACGGGACCGCGGCCCTCGCGTTCGTCACGACGAACGCCGGCGCCGCGTCGGCCCTTCTCACATGGATCCTCCTCGAGAATTACTTCGGGGGCCACGCGACGGCGGTCGGCGCCGCGACGGGCGCGGTCGTCGGGCTCGTCGGCATCACGCCCGGGGCCGGGTTCGTGCCGCCGCTCGCCGCGGTCGCGATCGGCTCGCTCACGGCGCTCGCGAGCTTCAGCGCGCTTCGCCTGAGGGCGCGCACGTCGCTCGACGACACGCTCGACGTCTTCGCGTGCCACGGAATCGGCGGGATCACCGGCTCGATCCTGACCGGCGTCTTCGCGTCCAAGGCCGCGAATCCGGACGGCGGCAACGGCCTCCTCGCGGGAGGTGCGGCGCTTCTCGGTATCCAGGCGGGCGCGGTGGCGGTCGTATTTGCCTATACGGCAGCGGCCACGGCGGCCGTCGTCCTTCTCGTGAAGCTCGTGACGCCGCTGAGGATCGAGCTCCACGCGGAGCTCGAAGGCCTTGACCGGCAGGTGCACGGGGAGGAGGCCTACCGCGGCGGCAGCGCGGCGGGGGGCCTAGGGGAATCCGTGATTCTGCTGCATTCCGAGCGAACCCGCGCCCACGAAAGCTAGACAGCGCGCTAGCCGGACGGCGCGGCGCGTCCCGTCAGCGCCGCGAGGCGCCGCAGGCGCGCGGCGAGGTCCGGCGAGAACGCGTCCCTCGTGGCGCGCCAGTCCCAGTTCGCGCCGATACGGCCCGGCATGTTCATGCGGCCCTCCGGGCCGAGGCTGAGGTAATCCTGCATCGGCGCGATCGCGCGGTCGGCGACGGACGCGAAGGCGGCGCGAATCAGGTCCCAGGCCGCATCGTCCCCCGACGTCCCGAGATAGTCGCGGAAGCGGGCCTTCGCGCCGTCGTCGAGCGCCGCGAACCACGAGCGGGACGTGTCGTTGTCGTGCGTGCCCGTGTAGACCACCATGTTGGGGATGTAACGGTGCGGCAGGTGCTCGCTGTCGGTCTCGCCGAAGCCGAATTGCAGGACCTTCATGCCGGGAAGGCCGAGGGTCTCGACGAGTTTGCGGACGTCTTCCGTGAGAAGGCCGAGGTCCTCGGCGACGAGCGTGACGTCTCCGAGCGCGTGCTGGATCGCCATGAAGAGCATGAGACCGGGCCCGTTCACCCACCGCCCGTCGCGCGCGGTGGCGGCGCCCGCGGGCACCTCCCAGTACGCCGAGAAGCCGCGGAAGTGGTCGAGGCGTACGACGTCCGCGAGCCGGAGGTTCAATCGGATCCTCTCGATCCACCAGTCGTAGCCGTCCTCGGCGAGAACGTCCCAGCGATAGAGGGGATGGCCCCAGAGCTGCCCGTCGGCGCTGAAGTCGTCGGGCGGAACGCCCGCCGAAGACGTGGGACGCCCGTCCTCGCCGAGCACGAACAGCCGGCGGTGCGCCCACACGTCGGCGCTGTCGCATGCGACGTAGATGGGCAGGTCTCCCATCACCGAGATGTCGCGCGCGTTCGCCTCCGACTTCACACGCTGCCACTGCCGGAAGAAGAGGAACTGTGCGTACGTGTGAAACGCGATCTCGCCCGCGAGCTCGGTCCGCGCGGCGGCGAGGGCCGCTTCCTCTCGCGTCGCGAGCGCGGAATCCCATGCCGTCCAGGGCCGCCCGGCGTTTCTCTCCCGCAGGGCGGCGAAGAGAGCCCAGTCGGAAAGCCACGCGGCGTTCGAGGAGGCTTCTGCGAATCGCGCGACCTCGTCGAGGATGCGCCCGCCGAGAGACTTCGCGTGGCGGAACGAGTCCTCGAGAAGGCGCCGTCGAAACGGCACGACGCGCTCCCAGTCCACGCGCCCCTCGGGGAACTCCGGCGCGCCGTCGAGGGCGCCGGGAGGGAGGAGACCTTCCTCGACGAGCCACTCGGGCGAGATGAGAAGCGGATCGCCCGCGAAGGCCGAGAGCCCGTCGTAAGGCGAATGGTGCGGTCCCGTGGGTCCGGGAGGCAGGACCTGCCAGAGCCTGAGCCCCGCTTGTGCCGCCCAGTCCAGGAAGGCATCGGCGGCAGGGCCGAGATCTCCCACGCCGAACCGCGAGGGTAGCGACGTCGGGTGCAGGAGCACGCCGGCTTGTCGCGTGGGTCGGGTCATTCACGGGATGCTATCCCGGCGGGCATGCTTCTTGAGTACGTACCCGGAATCGAGCGATCGAGAGGGAGAATGACGAGACGCCGGGGATTTACGCTCATCGAGCTCTTGATCGTCGTGGCGATCATCGGGATCATCGTCGCGATCTCAATCGTGAACATGATCAACGTGATTCAGCGCGCCAAGCAGAAGCGCTCGATGGCGGACATGAAGAGCCTCGCCACGGCCATCGAGGCGTACGCGACCGACCGGGACTTCTACCCGGCGGCGGCGGGCTTCACGTTGCCTTCGGGGCTCTCGCTGCCGACCGGCACCGTCGGAACGGTCTCCGCCTCGCTCACCCCGACGTATCTGAGGGTGACGCCGCTCGTGGACGGCTGGAGCTCGTATTTCACGTACGGAACGAACGCCGCGCGCAACGACTACGCTCTCCGGTCGGGGGGCGCCGACGGGGCGCTCGAGACGACTCCGGTCTGGGGCATAACGACCAATTTCAACGCCGACATCATCCTCGTGGACGGCACATTCACGCAGTATCCGGAGGGCGTCCAGAAGTGAGCAGCGCGGCGACGGGCCGACAAACGGTGGCCCGGCCTCCCCGCCTCCTCCGACAAAATTTCGTCGCCCGCCCGGCGTTCGGACCCGATTCGTGCCCGAACCAGTCGGATTCCGGCTCTGGAGCCCGCGGCACGCGTCTTGAAAGCAGATCGGCACATTAGGAGGTTCATCTCATGAAGAAGAGGAACAAAAAGGGCTTCACCCTCATCGAGCTTCTGATCGTCGTCGCAATCATCGGCATCATCGTCGCGATCGCCATTCCGAACCTGCTGAACGCCATCCAGCGTGCGAAGCAGAAGAGGACGATGGGCGACATGCGGTCTGCGGGTACCGCCGCGGAGGCGTATGCCGTCGATTTCAACCACTACCCGGCGGCCGCGGGTTACACGCTTCCCTCGGGGCTCACCACATTCCCTCCGACCTCGAGTTTCGGCGCACCGGGCACGGGCTTCAACGGACAAGTCGTGCCGACCTACATCCGCCTCCTGCCCTTGACGGACGGCTGGAATTCGTTCTTCCTTTACGTCGCCGGCACCACCCAGCAGGACTACGCCATCTCGTCGAACGGCAGAGACGGCGCTTCACAGGGCGGCTCAGCCCCCTGGGGCGAGACGACGAACTTCAACGACGACATCATCTTCGTCGACGGCCAGTTCGCTCAGTACCCCGCGGGCGCGCAGAACTAAACGTCCTCCCTCTGCAAGCCCGATCCAAGAGCCCCCGAGACGGGGGCTCTTTTCTTTTCCAGGCCTAGAATTGCCGCGGTGCTAGGCCGCGGGACGACGGGACGGACGGCGCTCCTGGGCGGCGCCATGGGGCTCGTGTTCGCGAGCCTCCTTCTCCTCCCCTGCGCCTTCTCGGGTGGCGTGCCGGCTCGCGGTGATCTCGCCGACTTCTTCTGGCCGATGAAGACCTACACGGCCGCGCGCTGGGCCTCGGGGGTGCCGCTCTGGAATCCGCTCTCGGGATGCGGCGAGCCATGGCTCGCCCAGCTTCAGTCCGGAGTTTTCAACCCGGGAGACCTGCCATTCCTGCTGACCGGCGCCTGGGGTCCGCTGCTCGGCATCGCTCTTCACATCATGATCGCGTCCTCCGGAATGGCGGCCTGGCTTTCCGGCATCGGTACGTCTCGCGCCGCCGCCCTTCTCGGCGCCGGTGTCTTCGCGGGAGGAGGCTGCTTTCTCTCGCTCGCGCTCGTCTACAACAACTTCGAGACGGCAGCCTTCCTGCCGTGGCTGTTCCTGGCGGCACGGCATGCGGCGCGAGGCGGTTCCCTGGCAGGGCTTGGCGTCGCCTTCGCTCTCGCATTCCTGGGCGGCGAGCCGGCGCTGGCCGCCGTTGGCGCCGGGTCCGCAGCCCTTGTCGCCTTTGCCACGCGAGGCGACGAGGCCGGCTCCAGGCCCCGGGGCCTTCGCGGCGCCTCGCGCCTTGCCGGAGGACTCGTCCTCGGCGCGGGCCTCGCGGCGGCCACGGCGGTTCCCTTTCTCGAATACGCCGCATCCGCCGGCCGGCTCACGGGCGTGACGAAGAAGGAGGCGCTCGCGCGGCCGGTCGGGTCCTCGGACCTCGTCGACCTCGTTCTTCCTCCGTCCGACGCGCTCCTTTTCCGCCCGTCCGAAGGCCGCGGGGGTTACCTCACGACGCTCGCTCTGTCTCCGCTCGTTCTCGTGCTCGCGGCGGGCGCGGGCGCGGGCCTCGCGGCGCGCCCCCGCCTCCTCGTCGCGCTTGCGAGCCTCTCGTTCGCGGGCGTTCTCCTGTCCCTCGGGGCGCGCGGAGGGCTGCTCCCGATCCTCTGGGACGTGGGACTTGCGAGAGGTGTGCGGTTTCCCGCGCGCTGGTTCGTCTTGACGCATCTCGCCCTCGCGGGCCTCGCGGGCGCCGGCCTCGACGGCTGGCTGCACGGGCGGTTTTTCCGCTGGCCGAAGGGCCGTGCGCCCGAGGATGGCGCGGAGGCGTCGCCCTCCGTCATTTCGCGCCTCGCGCCGGCGGGGCTCTTCGGCGTATCTGCCGCGGCGCTCCTCGGCGCCGGGGCGGCGACGGGCCGTCTGACCGGCCTCCCCGCGTGGACGGCTCTTCTCGCGGCCGGAGTCGGCGCGGTGCTTCTCGCGTTCGCGCGCGCCGCCGGACGGCCAGGTCCCTGGCTCCAGGGCGTCCTTCTCGTCGTGGTCCTGGCGCCGCCTCTTCTCGCGTCCGTGAACGTGTTTGCACCGGCGCGCCTCGCGCGTCCGCCATCCGCCGTGACGGAGCTGGCCGGGGCACCGGGGCGGGTGTTTCCGGTGGTCTCGGACGCGCCTTTGCTCGCGGCGCTCGTCCGCGAAACCGGCGGAGAGTGGGGCGGCGCGTCCGGCGCGAACGCCCGCGCGGCTCTTTCGGGCTACACGAACCTGCCGCTAGGCCTCTCCTCGGCGGCCTCACCGTCGCCGATCGGGAATCCGCGGCGCACGCGTCTCCTCGGCGCGGCGCTTTCGGGAGGAGACGCGGAGACCATCCTCGCGCTCGTGGATGTGCGCCACGTCGTGTCTCCTTTTCCGACGACGATCCGAGGCGCGCGGCTTGAACGGCGGGAAGCGGGCGTTCTCGTCTACGCTCTTTCCCGGACCCTGGGACGCGTCTTTTTCGCGCGATCGGCCCGTGAAGCGGACGATGAAGCGGTGTTTCGCGCGCTTGCCGCGCCGGACTTCGACCCGGAGTCGGTCGTGCTTCTCGCTCCGCCCGCCGGATCCCTGCCGTCGCCGCGCGGGGGGCGGGGCTTCTCGGTTGCACGTGTCGTCCGGGACGAGCCGGAGGCTCTGACGGTGGACACAGAGGCCTCGGAAAGCGGCTATCTCGTCCTCACGCGCTCGTATGACAGCGGGTGGAAGGCGCGTCTGGACGGAGCCGGTGTCCCGCTTCGTCGCGCGGACCTCGCCCTCTCGGCCGTCCTCGTTCCCGCGGGCGCCCACAGGCTCGAGCTCGCGTACCGGCCCGCTGCGTTTCGAGCCGGCGCGATTCTCTCCCTGGCCTCCCTCGTCGTCCTTGCCGGTCTCCTCCTCGCGGGACAGAGGCCGCCATGACCGCGGCCGATGGCATCCTCTTGGGCCTGTTCTTCGCGACGGGCGCCGTCGTGGGCTCCTTCGCAAACGTGTGCATCCACCGCCTGCCGCGTGGAGACTCGGTGGTCCACCCGGGGTCGCACTGCCCGGTCTGCGGAACGCCCATCGCGTTCTACGACAACGTGCCGATCGTGTCCTGGCTCGCGCTGCGCGGCCGCTGCCGCCGGTGCCGTGCTTTCATTCGTATCCGATACCCGGCCGTCGAGCTGCTCGTCGCCCTCCTCTTTCTCGCGGCGGGCCTCCTGTACGGGCCCACTCTCGTCGCAGCCTCCGCGGCCCTCCTCTCGGCGGCCTGCGTCATTCTCGCGGCCACCGACCTCGAGGCGCGCACGCTGCCCGACGAGGTGACGTTCTCGACCCTCGGGTGCGGCCTCGTCCTGGCGGCTCTTCGCGACCGCGCGGCCCGTGTCTGGGATCGTCCGTTCGGGTTCCCGTTCGTCGAGAGCCATCTCCTCGAGGCGCTCTTGGGCGCTCTCTTGGGCGCGATCTTTCTCGAAGGCGTCAGGCGCGCCTACGCGAGGCTGCGCGGCCAGGAAGGGATGGGAGGCGGCGATGTGAAGATGCTCGCGATGGCGGGTGCGTTCACGGGACCGGCGGGAGTCTTTTTCACGCTCTTTTTCGCTTCTGTCGCGGGCACGGCCGTGGCGGGCGGAGCGGCGCTCGTGCGAGCCCTGCGATGGTCTCTCGAGGCGAGGCGCGCCCGCCGCTCGTCTTCCGCGGCCCGTGCGGTCGCCGCGCGCGCCGGAATCCTCGTGAGCGAGGACGGCCGCGTCCTTTCGGCCTCTGGTCGATTCCGTGAGATCCCGGGAGCCGCGGCCGAGGGAACGCGATTCACGGCTGACGCGAACGCGGCAGGCCGCCTGCTCGCGTTCGTTCGTCTTGCCCGGAGACGGGCGCGGCACGGCGCGCGGACGGCGAGCGGACGCCTCGCTCTCGACGACGGCGCGGACTTTTTCCGGGTTCTCGCGGCCCGCGCCGAGGCGACGCCGGCCGGGCTCCTCGTTCTCCTCGCCCGCGCCGACGTGCCATTCGGCGTGTTTCTCGCGTGCGGAGCGCTCGGGGCGTTCGTCGCCGGGCGGTCCCTGTGGGAGGCGCTCGCCGCGGGCGTGCCGTGGATCCCGAGGCTTCTGCCGTGACGGATCGGGCGTTCGAGCGCGAGGTCCGCAACGTGATCGTGGGCGGCCTCGCGACGCTGCTCTTCCTCGCCGGGACCGCCGTCGTCGTCCTCAGGAACACGGTCGAGTGGGGTGTGGGCGAGAACCTGCGGCGCCTGACGGTCGAGACGCGCGCGATCGCGGACCGCCTCGGAAGGGCACCCGATCCCGAGGCGGCGCTCGCGTCGGATGAGGCTGTGGCGCGCCTCTTCCGCGACGTGAACGCGCGCAGCGCCGCGCTTTACGACCTGAAGGGCCGGCGCGTCGCCGACGCCCCGTTCCTGCCGGACGCGGGGCTCGCTCCCGTGACGGCGATGTCGGCCGCCGATCTGCCTTCCAGCGAGGCGCTCGTCGGGGCCGGGGACGGCGCTCCCCCGACGATCTCCGTGATCTTGCCCGGAGGGGCGCGAATCCTGCGGGTCGTGTGGGACGGCACATCGATCGCGGAGGCGCGCCGCAACGCCCGCATCCTCTCGATCGCGGTGCCCGCGGCCGCGCTCGTGCTCGTCCTTCTCGTCGTGCCGTTCCTGAAGCGCCTTCTCGGGCCGATCGACGCGCTCACGCAGGCGGCGCGGGGCGCCGGCGGTCTCGTCCCTCCCGTGGGCGCGGGCGGCGACGAAGCCGAGACGGCGATTGCGACGTTTCAGCGCACGGTCGAGGAGCTGAAGAAACGCACGAACGAGCTGGAAGGCCTCCGCAGCTCCGAAAAGCGACGCGCCGACGTCCTCGCGGTCACGGCCGACACTCTCGTGAGGTCACATCCCGGCGGGCTCGTGGTCGTGGACGCGGCCGACCGACTTACACAGGCGAACGGCCCCGCCCGTGAGCTCCTTGGTCTCGCAGAGGACGAGCTCGGCACGGCGGCCGCGGAGGCCGCGGTCGATGCGGTGCCCGCGATCCGCGAGGCGGCGCGGGAGGCGTGCGCCGGCACGCCGACGCTCTCGAAGGAGATCGCGCTCGGAGAGGGGCCGGACGCGCGCCTCGTCGAGCTCACGGCCGTTCCGATCCTGGATCCCTCGAAGGCGGTTCTGGGCGTCCTTCTTTTCCTCGAGGACCGCACGACGACGCGGCGCCTCGAGCGCGAGCTGTCGTCCCGGCGCGAGCTGGCGGCGCTCGGCGAGATGTCGGCGGGCATCGCGCACGAGTTCCGAAACGCGACGGGGACGATTCTCGGCTGGGCGCGCCTCGCTGCGAAGACCGAGGATCCTGCGGCGCGCTCCCGGCAGCTCGAGGCGATCCAGGCCGAAGCCGAGCACGTCGCGCGCGTGACGGGCGATTTTCTCTTCTTCGGCCGGCCCGAGCGGCTCGAAGCGGGATCGTGCGACCTCCGCGCTCTCGCGCTCGAGATTGCCGACGAGCAGCGCACGCTGACGCCCGGAGTCTCGGTCGAGGTGGCGGGGACGTTCGCGGCCGCGTTCGCGGACGCCGCTCTCGTGCGCCGCGCGCTCGTGAACCTCGTGAAGAACGCGTGCGAGGCGGCGGCGGCGGGCCCGCGCGCGGGCCGCGTCGCGCTGCGCGGCGAAGGCGAAGCCGCCGGGTTCGTCAGAATCGCAGTCGAGGACGACGGCTCGGGCGTGCCCGACGAGGCCGCGGCGAAGCTGTTCGTTCCGTTCTTCTCGACGAAGGATACGGGGACGGGCCTCGGCCTCGCGATGGTCGCGAAGATCGTCACGCTCCACGGCGGAACGGTCTCGGTGGGGCGGTCGACGACCCTGCAAGGCGCGCGGTTCGCGCTCGAGTTCCCGGCCGCGGCCCCGAAAACTCGGCCGAATGCCGTGAGTGGCGAGAGACCCGGGCCGGACCCGGCGTAGGCGGGGGGTTGCCGCGGTCCGACCCGAGGGACAGGCTGCCGGCGCTATCAGTCGTCGCGCTCCGCGGAAGCCGTCGAGACCTGTGCTGAGGCCGGCATCAAGCTTCGAACGCCCATCTCGTGGACGAGACGCCCACCCTGATGGGCCGTGTTCACGAGCGAGAGGGTGCCGGCGGCGTACATCAGGAGGAACAGGAGTGTGAAGGCGGTCGTCGGCACACGCCCGGGCTCCCGCCGCATCACCGTGGGGAGGGCGAGCAGGCCGGCGAACACGATCGTCAGCAGCGCGAAGATCAGACGCGTCCGCTCGGCCAGCTCCTCGTGGTGCTCAAGCGCGACCGCCACCCCGCCGCTGCGGTCCGCGAGCTTCCCCGCGGCCTCGCCGCTGGCCACGGCCATGAACGTCGCGGCGGTTCCGAGCACCATGAGGACCAAGGCCGCGAGCATCACCCCGCGCGACCTCTCGCGCAGGAAGAGTCCGAGGAGGACGAGGAGCGGCGCGACGAGGAGGAGGGCCACGGGGAAGTGGACGACAAGCGGGTGAAGCGCGTCTAGCGAGCCGGGGAGGGGCGGGAATTCGATCATCCGGTCAGCTCACCTTCACGTAGCGGTCCTTTGGGTTGAAGCACGCGGGGCACTTCTCGAAGTCGAGCTTCGTCGTCGTGTAACCGCAGACCGTGCAGACGTAGAGTGATTCGGACGCCGAGCCCTTGGCACCGTCGAGGCCGGCGAGCGCCGCGGTGTAGAGCTTGGCGTGCTCGGCCTCGGCCATCTTCGCCATGTTGAAGGTCTCGATGGCGGCGCGGTTCCCGTCCTGGCGCGCCTTCACGAGGAACTGCGGATACATCGTGTCGCGTTCGTAGGTCTCGCCCTCGAGGGCGGCCTTCAGGTTCTCGCGAGTCGACTTGACGTCCGCGGCCTTCAGCTCCGCTTTCGCCTCGACGCCGATCTTCTTCAGGACGTCGGCGTGATTCTTCGCGTGGATCTCCTCGGCGCGCGCGGCGGCCCGGAAGAGGCTTGCCACGCGGCCGTAGCCCTCCTGATCAGCCTTCGTGGCGAATGCGACGTAGCGCGCGTGGGCGTTGCTCTCGCCCTGGAAGGCGGCGAGCAGGTTCTCCTTCGTGGAGGTGGAGGAGGCGGCCGAGAGGGGAAGGGTCACGAGGGCCAGGGCGGTGGCGACGAGGATGGAGAGGCCTTTCATCGGTGTTGACTCCTTTGCGCTCGATCGAGCGCAGAGGGCGTCTCAAGGTCCGTGCCGAGCCTCACGCGGGGCGGGACACGCGTCCCGCAAGGAGTTGCGCGGATGAGACCGCGTGTCGCGTCGAAATTTCTGGACGTCGTTCAGACTTTTCGACTCAGTCGAGCCCGAGCCGCTTGAGCCGGTAAGAGAGGTGGCTGCGCGAGATGCCGAGCCGGCGCGCGGCCTCCGCCTGGACTCCTCCGGCGTCGGCGAGAGCACGCGCGATCAGCGTCCTCTCAAGCTGATCGAGCTGCGCGCGAAGTCCGCCGTCGCCCTCCGGGGAAGCCGCCGAGGGCGCGAGCGGCGGCAGGTCCCGTATCTCGATGCAAGGGCCCCGCGCGAGGATCGCCGCCCGCTCCAGGAGATTGCGCAGCTCGCGGACGTTCCCGGGGAAGTCGTACGCCTGAAGCGTCGTGACGGCCTCCGGCGAGATCGACCGATGCGCCAGACGGAGGTCCCGCGTCACGGCGTCCAGCAGGTGCGCGGTCAGGAGCGGGACGTCCTCGCGCCGGTCGCGCAACGGCGGCAGCGAGATCGGGACGACCGCAAGGCGGTAGTAAAGGTCCTCGCGGAACGTCCCGTCGCGCACGCCCTGGAGGAGGTCGCGGTGAGTCGCCGACACAATCCTCACGTCCACCGTCCGCGAGGTCGTCGCGCCGACGTGCGTGACGCGCCCGTCGACGAGAACGCGCAGGAGCTTCCCCTGGAGCGAGGGCGACATCTCCCCCGCCTCGTCCAGGAGGAGCGTTCCCCGGTGTGCCGCCTCGAAGACACCCTGACGCGCCCGGTCGGCCCCGGTGAAGGCGCCCCGCTCGTGCCCGAACAGCTCGCTCTCCAGCAGCGTCTCCGTGAAGCCGGCGCAGTTCACCGCCAGAAACGGAGCGCTCGCTCGCGGGCTCGCGCGATGGAGGGCGCGCGCGACGAGCTCCTTGCCGGTTCCGGTCTCGCCCGTGATGAGCACGGTGGCGTCCGTGGGGCCGACGCGGGCCACAAGCTCCCTCACGCGCGCCATCGGCTCGCTCTCGCCGACGAGCTCCCCGCTTCCAGAGAGGTCGCGGAGCTGGCCCTTCAGCCGGTCATTCTCGCGCAGGATCTCGGTCCGCTCCGCTGCCCGCCCGATCGCCGCGAGGACGGCCTCGGGGACGAAGGGCTTCGCGATCACGTCGAAGGCCCCGGCGCGCATGGACGACACGGCGAGCTCGACGGTGGCGAACGCCGTAAGGACGAGGACCGGGACCACCGGGTCGGCGGCGCGCATCTCCGCGAGGAGCGTGATCCCGTCCCCGTCGGGGAGCTTCTGGTCGAGGACGATCACATCCCAGGTTCCCGCCGCGAAAGCGCGCCTGGCCTCGGCGACAGATCCCGCCTCGATCACGTCGTGCCCTTCGGGGCGGAGGATCGCCCCGAGAATTCGCCGCAGGTTCGGCTCGTCGTCAACCAGCAGCACGCGCGCCAAGGGTGGCCCCCTGTTCGGCGATGACGGACGGTGGGAGCGTGAGGGCGAACCGGACGCGCCCCGCGGCGTTCGACGCGATCTGCACGTCTCCGCCGTGGCGTCGCGCGATCCCGCGGGCGATCGCGAGGCCGAGCCCGGTGCCGCGCGGACGCGTCGTGAAGAAAGGTTCGAAGAGGCACGGGACGGCGTCGGCCGGGACTCCCGGCCCGTCGTCTTCCACTTCCAGGGAAACGGCGCCGGACCGGCGGCGGCAGACGAGGGAGACGCAACCGCCCCGGCCGGCCGCCTCGACGCCGTTGAGGACGAGGTTCAGGAGCGCCTGCTGGAGCTGGTGCGGATCGGCGTGCAGCACGAGTTCCTCGGGGGCCGAGCCCTCAACCGCGACGCCGCGAGCGTCGGCGTGCGCGCGAGCGAGCTCGACGACGTATCCGACGAGCGTCGCGGCGGAAGTCGGAACCACCGTCGGAACTTTCGCGCCCGCGTAAGACAGGAAGTCCCCGGTGAGCGTCTCGAGGCGCCGGGCCTCTTCGGAGGCGATCGCGCAGAGGGGCTCAGCGGCGGGAGTCGCGCAGCCCTTGCGTCGCGCGAGGTCGAGCGAAGAGACGATCATCGCGATCGGGTTCCGGATTTCGTGGGCGATCGCCGACGAGAGCCGTCCCACGGCGGCGAGCTTCTCCTCCTCCACGAGCCGATCCCTTGCCATTCCAAGATCGAGTAGCGAGCCGGCGAGGCGCGCTCGTTCCTTGCGGAGCTCCGAGACGAGAATCGCCACGACCACGGCGACGACGACGTAGATGAGGGCGACGCTCGCCGCCTCGAACCACTCGGCCGTCGTCACCGGAGCGTGACTTCGTCCCCAGATGGCCAGCTTGAGGAACGTCAGGACGATCGCGACCGCGACGACGAGTGCGATCCCCGCGGGTGGCTTCCGGGCCGCGGCGGCGATGACGGGAAGCAGAAGGAGGGCCACGTAATGGCTGTGCTCCAGCCCTCCCAGGAGCGACAGGACGAAAGCGAATGCGACGTTGAGCCAAATGGAGGCGTCCGCCCACGCAGAGAGGGGCGCCGCCGCGGCCCCGCCGATCCACGTGAGCTCGAGCGCCTGCATCAGGAAACGGCCCAGGAGGACGAGAAAGAACAGGCGGGGCGGCGTCCCGAGCGCCGGACCGAAGACGAGATGGGCGACGACGATCCCTGCGAGCATCGTCATGTTCAAGAGAACGAGCCCTCCTTCCTGCCGGCGGAGGACGTCGGAAGCGGAAGAAGACGCGGAGGGTGCGGGAGGAGGATGAACCAAAGCGCAAAATCTTACGCTCGGAGGGTCTGGCGTAGCCCGGAGCCGATCGCGTTGAGATCGAGATCGAGCGCGCGCGCCTCAGCCGGCGGCCGCCGGGACGGCGGGCCGCGCCGCCGCCGTCTTGCGCTTCTCGACGAGCGCCTTGAACGCCTCCTTGTCGATCGCCTTCTCGAGCGCGTCGTCCGCTTCCACGAACGCCCCGACGACGAGGTCGGCGAGGTACTGGTCCATCCCGATCATCCCGGACGTGCGGCCCGTCTGGATGAGGGTCGTGATCATGCTCGTCTTGCCCTCCCGGATGCTGTTCGAGAGCGCGGAGGATCCGCGGAGCACTTCGAAAGCGGGGACGCGCCCGCCGCCTTTCTTCCTCAGGAGCACCTGCGCGACGACGGCCTTCAGCACCTCCGCGAGCACGGTCCGCGTCTGCTCCTGCTCCTCGGCGGGGAAGCTGTCGATGAGGCGGTCCACCGCCTTCGAGGCGGAATTCGTGTGGAGCGTCGCGAAGACCAGGAGGCCCGTCTCGGCCGCCTGCAAGGCCATCGACATCGTCTCGAGATCGCGCAGCTCGCCGACCAGGACCACGTCCGGGTCCTCGCGAAGAGCCGCCTTGAGCGCGCCGGCGAAAGTCGGCGTGTCGAAGCCGAGCTCACGATGCGAGATCAGCGACTTCTGGGGCACGTGGAGAAACTCGACGGGATCCTCGATCGTGACGATGTGAGAAGCGCGCGTGCGGTTGATCCAGTCGAGGAGGGCCGCGAGAGTCGTGGACTTGCCCGAGCCCGTCGGACCGGTCACGAGGACGAGTCCGCGCGGGACGCGTGCGACGTTCGAGACGATCGGGGGCAGCCCCAGCTCCTCGATGCCGAGGACCTTCGGCGGGATCATGCGGAGGACGGCGCCCGACCCGTGCTCCTGGCGGAAGAGGTTCACGCGGAAGCGCGCGATCTTGCCCATGGCATAGGCGAAGTCCGCGTCGCCCGTCTCCTGCCAGTCCTTGAACGGCTTCTCGGGAGCGATCGGGCCGATGAGGCTCTCGTACTCCTCCTCGGTCAGCGTGCGCCACTTCAGCCTCTGGAGATCTCCGTCCACGCGGACGATCGGCGGCGACCCCACGGCGAGGTGAAGGTCGGAGGCTTTCTTGTCGACGACGATCCTGAGGAGCGTGTCGATCCGGTTCACGCCCATGTCCGAGGAGGAGGCTGGAGGCTGCTTCGTCATTCGAGGGCCTGCCTCTCGTCGGCGAGAAGCTTCTCGAAGGGCTCCTTCTTGAGCGCCTTCTCCATGGCGATCTCGGGATCCACCTTGCCGTCCTCGCAAAGCTTCATCAGCGACTGGTCCATGGTGACCATTCCGGCGCTTTGGCCGGTCTGAAGCTGGGACGGAAGCTGGTGCGTCTTGCCTTCACGAATCAGCGACGCCACGGCGGGTGTCGTGCGGAGGATCTCGAACGCCGCAACGCGACCCGCGAACCCGCGGCGCGGGAGAAGGACCTGGGACACGACCGCCTTCAAGGAGTCGGAGAGCATGACGCGAACCTGGCCCTGCTGCCCGGCGGGAAACGAGCTGATGATGCGGTCGATCGTCGCGGGCGCATTCGTCGTGTGGAGCGTGCCGAGGACGAGGTGCCCCGTTTCCGAGGCGGTGATCGCGAGCGCGATCGTCTCGAGGTCGCGCATCTCGCCGACGAGGATGACGTCCGGGTCCTCGCGGAGCGCCGCCTTGAGCGCCCGCGCGAACGAAACCGTGTGATGCGGGACCTGGCGCTGGTTCACCATCGCTTCCTTGCTCGGGTGGACGAACTCCACCGGGTCCTCGACCGTGATGATGTGACAGGGGCGTGTCTCGTTGATGCGGTCGATGAGCGCGGCGAGCGTGGTTGACTTTCCGCAGCCGGACGAGCCCGTCACGAGGACGAGGCCCTGCGTGAACTTGAGGACGTCCGAGAGCGACGGCGGCAGCCCGATCTCCTCGATCGTCGGGATGGCCTTCGGAATGAGCCGGAAGCACGCGTCGAACCCGCCGCGCTGCGAGTAGAAGTTGGCGCGGAAGCGCCCGAGCCCCGGCAGCTTCAGGCAGACGTCGATCTGCCGCTCGCGCTCGAGCCTCTTCCATTCGCTCTCGTCGAGCACTTCGCGGATGAGCTGGGTTGCGCGCGCGCGCGTCATCGGAGGCGCGTTCACGGGCTCGAGGACGCCCTGCATGCGCAGATGCGGCACGAAGCCCGTCGCGAGGTGAAGGTCCGAGGCTCCGTGCTGGACCATGTCGGCGAGGAACTCGACGAGCCGCGCGTTCTGGTTGCCGGCCAGCTCGACGGTGGCCACCTCGGACTCGATCTCGGGAAGGGCGTCGCGGGCCTCGTCGCCGGAGAGCCTTCCCACGAGGCGGCGGGCGCGCTCGCGGACCGCCGGATCGAGCTGGGCCATCTGGACGACCCTCGAGCAGATCGTGACGACCTGCTGCTGGACGCGGGCCTCGGCCACCGCGAGCTTTCCCATCGCGTCGAGGATCTCGATCTGGACGTCGGGGCGCGCGACGGCGCCCTTGAACGTGTCGAGAAGCGGCTGGGCGGCGCGCGCGTCGGCGAGCTCCCCGACCGCGGAGGCGGCCGCGATGACGAGCTCGGGGTCCTTGAGCGCCAGGAGAAGGCGTTGGAGGACCTCGTCGTTTCCCTGCCCGGTCCGCCCGAGCGTCTCGATGGCGCGCGTCCTCACCCAGAGGTCGGCGTCGTCCACGAGCTTGATCCACACGGGGAGCGCCTTGGCGTCCGCGAGAGCCAGCGTCATCTCGGAGGCGGCCTTCGCAAACGCGGGATCGGGATCCTTCGTGAGCAGAAGCAGCGCGTTCACGAAGCCCGGCAAGCCATCGCGGGCCGTCTCGACCGCGCGGTCCCGGACCCAGACGAACGCGCCGCGAAAATGCTCGAGGATCCGGCGCGCGATGAGATCCGGCGTGTAGGGCATGAGGAGATTCACGGCGCCGTGCCTCACGATCGCGTTTCCGTCCGCGAGAAGAGGCACGATCTCGGTCGTGTGATCCTGCTTGGCGGAGGTCAGGAGGCGCTTGATCGCGGCGAACGACGCTTCCGCCACGCGTCCGCCTCCCGTCCGCGCCATCTGAAGAACGTCCGGGAAGTAGCTCTCGTTCGGGTTCTTCTCGAGGACCGCGAGCGCCGAGTAGCGGATCTCCTCGTTCTCGTCCTGCAACAGGGGGACGGCGAGGCTCGCCGCCACGGCCGCGCTGCCTTCGAAATTCATCTCGCTGACGGCCTTCAGGGCCTTCGCCCGCACGGCGGGATTCGTCGCGGTGAGCACCCGGCGCGCGATGTCGAAGGCCGCCTCGGCGGGAAGCTCCCGGGCGAGCTCCAGAGCGGCGAGGCGGGCATAGTCGTCCCCGCGGGAGCCGACCTCCTGCAGGAACGGGCCGAGCTGCGGCCCCGCGAGCTCCTTCAGGAAGCGCATGACGGCGCGCCGCACCGCTTCCGAGCGCGTCTTCAGGAGCGGAACGAGCGCTTCGAGCCCGGCGCGGTCGTGACGCCTCTTGAGGATCGCGAGACCCGCAGCCCGGATCTCGGGAATCGGCTCGAGCGCCGTCCAGACGATCCACCCGACGTCGGGCTTGACGATCGCGTGGAACTTCTCGAGGAGCTCCCTCTTGTTCTCCTCGCTCGTCCACTTGTGGTCTCGAAGCTGGGCGACGACGGCCGGCTCCGAGCGCAGGCCGCGCAGCTTCTCAAGGACCATCAGCCTGTCTCCATGGCTCGCCTATCGTAGCTCGCGCGCCGCGGGCTGCGCCCGCGCCCGGAGAAGGGGCGCGCGAGCATCGGCCATTTCGCAGGGAAACCCCGCCCGGGTTTCCCTGCACCTTTCCTCGCGCCGGAGACCCGCGCGATTACTCAAGCCGAGAATCGTCTGCTGCCGGGCAGCGAGTGTTACGAAATGTGTCGATTCGATCGACGCATGCGCGGGCGTCTCTCAGCAGCGAGTCGGGTGTAAGATCTCTGCCACGAGTCGTTTGACTGTCTGGGTTGATTCGCGGCACGAACCTCGCTTTGGAAAGGCGGATTCTCCATGATGAGCGTTACGTCTCCGGACTCTTACCCGCGACTCCGCACGCTTCGGCGCTCGCGGAGGGGGTTCAGTCTCATCGAGATGCTGGTCGTGGTCGCGATCATCGCGATCATCGTCATCCTCGGGGGAGGGGAGATCTCGAGGGCCTGGAAGCGCCAGAAGATGCAGAGCGCGGCCACCGACATCAAGGTGCTCTTTCAGAGGGCGCTCCCCGAGATGCAGCGCCGCAACATGCAGACCTTCGTCCAGGTCGGCCCTCACACGACGACATCCGGAGCGAAATATCTGCCGATCTACCTCGTCGGCGATGCGGACGGGGACGGGGCCTTGGGCACGTTCTGCCAGAATCCGATCGCACCCGCCACAGGCTGTCCGGACCTCCTCATCGCCGAGTACGACATCATCGACGTGGGCAAGACGGGCGTCAGGGGTACGTCGGGCGTGGACCAGGAGTTCTGCTTGTCCGAGGTCGCCGTGGACCAGGTGGAATCCACGCTCTGGTCGGACAACAACACGAGCTGGAATAACCAGCGCGTCCTCATGTGCGACTTTCAGGGGCGGGCGATCGACACGCTCAGCGGCCGGCAGATCGCCGGGCCGGCCACGCTCGTCTTCACGCACACGGGCGTCGTCAACGGAGGTCTGGACCCCCCGACGCGGTACGTGCTCAGCATCAACCCGGTCTGGAGCGTCCGGGTCGCGAAGCAGATCAAGGACTCGACGAACGCGTGGGTGACGCAAAATGGCTGAGAGCGGCGCCCCTCGCGATCGCCGGACACCAACCCGCTCGCGCCGCGGCAGCAGCTTCGTCGAGGTCCTCCTCGCCATGACCATCATGGCGCTCGTCCTCGTCGGCATCCTCCAGATGTTCTCGGTGTCGCTCATCATCAACAAGGGCGCCGCGGCCCGCACGCAGATGCTCTTCAAGTGCCAGCAGGTCGTCGAGAACCTCCGCTGGTACTACTACGTGACGTCGAACAACATGGCCGCGCCCACGAACACCGACATCCCGGCTCTCGGGGCGGCCACCAAGAATCTTCCATATGTGGCGACCGACCCAGGGTGGGATTTCTGGGGTCCTGACGGAGCGAACGTGATCGAGAGGGAGAACGGGCCGTACAAGATCAGCTACACGCTGGTGAACGACAACGGTGTCGGCGGACAGCAGCTGAACAACGGCACCAACGTCTGGGTGATCACGGTCTCGGCGGTGCCGACGGACGTCCCTGGCGCCGTCGGCGCCTCGCGGTATCTGGGAATCGGAACGAACGGCGGCGGCAAGAGAGTGGATTATGTGGCGCAGTTCACGCAGCAGTGACCTCCGGCCTCGCCGCGGCCCCGCCCGTGGCTTCACGCTTCTCGAGGCGATGGTGTCGCTGCTTCTCCTCGTCATCGTCCTCATCGTGGCGATGACGATGCTTTTCCAGATGCGCGCCTTCGCAGAGCGGCAGCAATACTTCATGCTCCCCCGCCAGGCGGCGCGCCGGGCCGCCGACTATCTCTCGTTCTATTTCGCGGGCGCCTCCGACGCCAACAACTACGTCAAGGACGCGCCCAGGAGCCCGAACGCGCTGATCACGTATTACAACCTGAACAACAACCTGATACAGGCCTCGTACAACAACCTCGGGTGTCCCGACAGCTCCGGCTCCACCACCTGCACCGAGCCGGGAAACGGTGCCCGCGTCATTCCGGCGAACCCGCCCGCCATCCCGACGGCGATCAATTCCACCAAGTTCGGCGACATTGGAACCGACGTCATCACGATCGTGTCGCCGTCCAATCCCGGCCGGTACCTGGTCTTCCCGAATTTCCCGCCTCTCGGTCCAAACGTCGACTTGTATTTCAACTTCCGGGTCGGCTGCGGAGGCGGTTGTGGCGCGCCCCCTTTGCCGGCGTGCCCGGCAGCGAGCGACACGGACAACATGAACGCCTTCAAGGCGGCTGCCGGGGACGCCGGCGCTGCTGGAAGCGCTCTCCTCATGCTCGTCGACAAGGGCGGGGCCTGGTCCTACCTGCAAATTCCGGCCGCCGGCTATGTGGCATCAGCCTGCAACGACGTGAATGGCAAGAACATCCACGTGAAAGTCGACACGGCCTCGACGACGCTTCCCGCGCCGCCGAACCCGACCGGAGCCGCCGTTTCGAATTTCGTGGATCCGGTCTATCTGATCACCGGACTTCAGGTGATCTCCTTCCGCATCCTGACCGACGCCGTCGACGGGCTTCCGAAGCTCCAGCAGAAGATCGGACTCTTCGATCCGGCGACCGACAACCCCGGCGTCGCCTTCACGAACGTGATGGAGAACGTGGAGGACCTGCAGGTCGCGTACATGTATGCGCGGCAGGCCGCCGAGGGAGGGGGAGGGCCTCCGGACGGCTCTCTCGTCTGGAACACGGCATCCCAGACGATCAAGTCGACCAGTCCCGGATGTGGCACGCTGCCCGCGCCCGCGTGCGACACGCACGTGCCCTTCCAGGCGGGGCCCAACGGCGCTGCTCCGCCTCTCGACATCTCGAACGTGATCGGGGTGCGGGTCTCGGTCACGGGGCGGTCCCCGCTCCTTCCGCTCGCGGCCCAGAAGATGACGGACGTCAACGTCAACAATCCCCTGGCATCCACGACGAGCCAGCATTTCCGTCCGAGATCCGAGGATCACGACGTGACGGATCCGCCGCAATACGATCTCTTCGACCACTATCGCCAGACGACGACCCTGCTGCTCCGCAACCGGATTCCGGGAGGATGATGAGATGAAAGATCGCGGCAGCGCCCTCGTCTCGGTGATCCTCGTTCTCCTCGTCCTCACGATCGTGGGAGTCGGCATCGCGTACTTCACGTCGATGGAGGACCGGCTCTCGGGAAACACGCGGATCACGAAGGCCGGCTTCTACGCCGCCGACGCGGGCCTCAGGCGCGGCGAGGCCCTCCTGGGCGAAGTCATCAATCTCGACCCGCCGACCTGCGGTGCGCAGAGCCTGTCGCAGCTCCTCGCGGCGCGCACGGTGGGTTCGAACCTCAAGGTGCCCGGCGGGGGATACGACGCGCTGTCGCTCGACCTTTCGACGCTTCCGGCCAACACGGTGGCGTGTCTCGGGGCGGACGCCCAAGCCTACACGAACATCCAGATCCCGCGGCCCGCGGGGGTTTCCGTCGTGGACAGGGTCTCGTACTCGCTCTACCTCCGCAACAACGTGGATGACCCGCAGGGCACGGACGTCGCGGACACGGACAGCATCGTGAACCTCATTTCCGTCGGAACGGTGCGGCTCGCGGCGGGCATGATCGTGACGAAGATCGTCGAGGAGCAGCTTCTCCTGACGAGCGGTGGGCCTTCGACCGGTGCCCAGAAAGACGTGAACGCCGGCGGAACGAACACCATCACCGGAAAGACGTGATCGGATGACCGAGTGGATGACCGAGTGGATGACAAAGCCATGACGAAACCTCGCTGCCCCATCACCCTTCCCGTCACCGTGAGGAAGGCGTGCGCTTACCTGCTCCTCTTCGTCATGGCCTTCGGAGGGGCCGGCACCCTCCAGGGCGCGACGCGAACCGAAGGGTTCGACCCGCTCCGCCAGATCACCGCACAGCTTCTCCGCGCGAACTTCCTCATCCTCCAGGACGTCAGCGGCTCGATGCGCTGGGACGTGCAGGCGCACTCCCTCATCGAGGACGAGGATTCCGTCGGCCGGCTCGTCTGGGCTGTCTCGTGCCTCGACTCGAACCCCGGCCCGACGCCGACGCCCACGCCAACGCCGACCGAAACGCCGACGGAAACGCCGACCTTTACGCCGACGTCCACCGTGACGTTGACACCCACCGTGACGCCGACCTTGACGCCGACCGAGACGCCCACCTCGACGGTGACACCGACGGTGACGCCGACGGCGACGCCGAGCCAGACGCCGACCGAGACGCCGACGCCGACGGTGACGCCGACCTTTACGCCGACGATGACGCCGACGGTCACGCCGACGGTGACGCCGACGGGCACCGCGACGAACACAAAAACGCCGACGATGACGCCGACCGTGACGCCGACGTTCACGGTGACGTTTACGCCGACGAAGACGCCGACGGCGACGATCACGCCGACGATCACGCCGACTTCGACGAAGACGCCGACGAGGACGCCTTCGAGCACGCCGACGAAGACGCCGACGAAGACGCCGACGCGCACGATCACGAATACGCCGACGAAAACGCCGACGCCGCTGCCGACGAATACGCCGACGGTCACACCGACAAGCACACGGACGCCGACGAGAACGCCGACGCCGACGATCACGCCGACGTTCACGATCACGAATACGCCGACGGTCACGCCGACGGCGACGAGAACCCCGACGAATACGCCGACGCGAACGCCGACGATCACGCCGACGGTGACGCCGACGTTCACGGTGACGAATACGCCGACCGTGACGCCGACTCCGACGATCACGCCGACGTCGAGTCCGACGCGGACTCCGACCAATACGCGGACGCCGACGGCGACGCCGACGGTGACTCCGACGGTCACTCCGACGCGAACCCCGACGGTCACGCCGACTTTCACGAAGACGCCGACGGTCACCCCGACGTCCACGCCGACGTCCACGCGGACGCCGACGGTGACGCCGACGTCCACGCCGTCGCCCACTCCCACGTCCACGCCGACGCGGACGCCGACGCCCAAGATCAACGAGCTCACCATCCCGAGGAACCCGCTCGTGAAGCCGGACGAACGGCAGCCGGTCCTGGCCTCGGTGCGGCCTCACCGCCTGCCCGAGCCGGTCGCGCTGATCGCGTGGAACGGATCAGGTCATGGGTCGCTGAACATGGCTTCGGATTCGGATTCCTTCGAGGCCCCTCTGCCGCGCGAGCCGCACGGCGTCGCGATGGGGATCGCGGCTTTCATGGCCGTCGCCACACCGACGCCGGTCCCGAATCGCAGAGTCCCTGAAGCTAAGGCGACACCTTCACCTTTGCCGACGCCATACCCGTGGGAAACTCCCGTGCCGGGCTTCACCCCGACTCCGCGTCCGGCGGACTCCCAGGGATGTCACCGCTGGCAGTACGCCCTCCGGTGGGAGCAGCCTTCGCGCCTCGCGATCCTCAAGAACGTCCTTGGCGACTCCGTGACGACGTACACGGCCTACACGGCGCCGGGGAATGGGAACCAGAACGATTGGCCGGATCCGACGTCGTATAACCCGTCGGGGATCGGCCACAGCGAGATCCCGAGCGCATGGAATTACAAGGCTCCGTCAGGGGCCGGCCCCACCGTGGGGGGACCGTGGGCCCACAACTGTGACGATCCCGGCGCCCCGCCCTGCGCGCTGCTGGGTGAACAGCCCGGAATCTCCTACTCCAAGGGAACCTGGGACTGGCCGGACCCGAACTCGAACGACCTGAAGTCGAACTACGACCCCGCCTGGCCGCCGTTTTATCATCCGGGGGCCGACACGACGGGATCCAGCGTTTACGAGGAGCCGACGTTCCCTCTCGTCCTTTTCCCCGCACCCTACGGAACGGCCGGAACCTACGACGGCTGGGCCTGGACGTTGAACTACGGTTACGGAGCCGCCCCGAACAACGACGTCATCTACGGGCCCGACCCGGGTCCGCCTTTCACGGTGATGGACGAGACGACGGACAATTCCTGCGGACTGGGATGCGGCAACTCCATTCCCGGATTCACAGGAACGCCGATCTCCTTCCCGGTGAGCTGGACGAACGCGGCCGGTGTCAACTTCACGGCCGAGACGCAGGACCCCAAGACGAACGATGACAAAGTGACCCTCTTCAACGATCCGACGAAAGGCTCGAACCAGCCCTCCTGGAACCGGAACGGCGCCCGGGACGTCGTGGGCACGACGAAAGACGTCGTGAACTGGGGCCTCATGACGTTCTTCTCCGACGGGTACGCCCCGGTCTATGACCCGAAAGTCAACGTCGTCACCGTCGACACGGGCCCGGGCGACGTCACGGCCATCGAAGGATACATGCGCCTCCACTACTACAACTCGCTGCCGAACCCCGGCCTCGGAGTCGGCGGCGGCACGCCGACGAAAGGCGCCATCGGCGCGGCGGACGGTTCCCTGAGCGCGACGTGGGACGTGGACCCGAAGAAGGCCTGCAATCGGCCCTATGGCGTCATCCTTTGCACCGACGGCCAGTCGAACGTCACGAATACGGGCAGCCCGGTTGACAAGGAATGGGACAAGACGTCGACGCCGTGCGCCCCGGACGCGGACGGGAGCGCCTTCCCCAACTTCCCTCCGGGCGCCGCGGAAGCCATGTATCTGAACGCGCATCTCGCGGGGCCCGGGGACGCCGTCGTGCGAACCCGTACGTTCGCGATCGGAATCTCGACCGACATCTCGCGCTGCGAGCTGAACCGCATCGCGTACCGCGGCCGCACCGACGCGAATGCACCCTTCCTGGACGCCGGGTTCACCCTTTTCGATCCAACCGACCCGCCGGCCCTGCAAGGTGACGCCCGCCTCCCGCACATCGACCCGAGCCCCGACGTCGCCGGAACGACGGTTCCCACGAATGAGAGCGGGCCTGGAGTCCCGCCGGCGCCCAACCGGTTCGGTCCGGACCAGACACCGCCGGACACCCTCGACTATGCGTTCTTCGCGAACGACGCCCGGGCGCTCTCTGAAGCATTCCAGGCTATTGTGAACGGTTCGGCGCGGGGCGACTACACGACGACCCCCCCCGTTTCGGGAGCCGCCGTCGGCGTCGGGAGCACGGTCGTCCTGACCTCGGCGCAGTATCCTCTCTGGCGCGGCCACATCAAGGCGCTTGACACGTCAGGCGTTTTCGCATCGCCACCCGGGCCCATCGTCGACCTCTGGGACGCGGGAAGCGTTCTGGCGGCCCCGTCACAGCCGTGGCAGCCGAATCCCGACGGAACGGCCGGGCACCCGCGC
Organism: Thermoanaerobaculia bacterium; assembly: GCA_963816185.1. Classification (GTDB taxonomy): domain Bacteria; phylum Acidobacteriota; class Thermoanaerobaculia; order UBA5066; family UBA5066; genus Fen-183. Next base: position 77,661 of record CAWFJJ010000001.1, read on the forward strand.
CGGCAGCTCTATACGTGGAATCCGGTGAGCGGCGCCCTGGTCGAGATCAAGGTGGGCAACGAGGCAGCCATCAACACCGCTTGTGGCTCGGCCTGCACGAGCACGCCGATCACGTCCGCGATCGTCGACTTCATGCGTGGCATCGACACGCGGGATTTCAATTTAGTCAATAACGCGTTGGTTCCCAACCCAAACAAGGGTTTCCCGCGCCATTGGCTGCTGGGCCCCTCCATCAACGTGACGCCCGCGATCGTGGGCCCCGCGCAGACATACTTCCAGACGGGCAACGTGGTGGATCACAAGCCCTTCGAGAGCACATACGCGAACCGGCACAGTCTCGTGTGGATCGGCGCCGACGACGGATTCCTGCATGCGCTCGACCTCGGAAGCAAAGATCACCCTGGAGACGGCTCCGAGGTCATCGGCCTGCTGCCCCCGAACCTGATTCCGAACCAGGTCACGCTCTACGACACTTTCAACGACCCGGACCAGCAGGTCAGGACGGATACCGGACAGAACTCCGGGTTCCGGTTCGACCAGCACACCTGGGGCGTCGCGAGCTCGCTGAGATTCGCGGACGTGTGGTTCCCGTCGTGTGCTCCGAGCGGCTGCTACAAGACGGTCGGATTCCTGACCGAGGGGCCGGGGGGCAACTTCGTCGCCGCGATCGACATCACCCACCCCTATCCAGGCCGCACGCCCGCGGACCCCAATTACCCCGCGGACCCGAACTTCAACCCGGCGAAACCGGTCGACGTGCTCTGGACGAAGACCTCGTCGGACTACACGGACCTCTTCGGCTCCTGGAGCGTGCCCGCTGTTGCGAACGACACGTTCACGACGAGCAAACTGACATTCGGCGCCGGCATCAATCCGGACAGCCTCTACCCCGTGGGCTCCAAGACGGAGCAGCCCGCGAACATCTTCGTCGTCGATCCGACCAGCGGCGCCCTCCTGTCGACGACGGCGATCGCGCCCGTCGCGTCGCCGGAGACGACTTCGCTCGTTGGCCACCAGACGTTCACCGACTCGATCTTCTTCCAGACGGACGCCCTGGGCTTCCAGAACGACAACCTCGCGAATCTTTCGCTCCAGGGCGACGAGAACGGACGTGTCAACGCGCTCTATGGAGACTGGACGAGCCCGACTTCGAAGGTCCTCATCGACCTCAACGCGGTTTCGAAGGCCTCCTTGGGGGTGGACAGCCCTCAGCCTCTCTACTACTCGCCGTCGGCCAACGGATTCGGAACGCTCGGCACCCAGATCTTCGCTCTCGCAAGCGGCAGCTTCTACGAAACGAGCCCGACCGTCTCGGGCTGGAACGTGAATCGGACCGCCCCGAAGCCGCCGACAGGCTCGGGCTTCCCGGACGATCTTCCCGTCTTCGTGCCGACCCTCTTCGTCGCGGTGAATCCCAACAAGATCACGGATGGCGCCTTCGGCACGACGCTCGACTCGGCGCACGTCATCAGCAAGGTCATCGGCGGCGAGACGACCGGGATCCCGCTTCAGCTTACCGACCCGACGTACATCGCGGGCGTTCACACGCGCCTCGGGATTCATTCGCAGATCACGTCTTCGCCGCTCCTCGTGGTGGACTCGTCTTCGACGAAGCAAAATGTCTTCTTCACCGTCTTCGACCCGGACTTCGGGTGCAACGGCTTCTCGTACGTCGTCAACGTGGAGTTCACGATCTCCGCGACCTCCGTGCCGGGGTTCAGCGCGACGACCGTGATCCCCGCCGCGCCAGGCGCTGCCGCCGGCTTCGTCGTAACGGACCAGGGTGCATTCATCGGGCAGAGCGGCGTCGGAAAGGGCGAGTCGACGCTCGTTCAGATCCATATCCCCACACCCCAGCTGCCCGGCCATCCGAACTTCCGTCTCGGGTGGTGGAAGGAGCAGAAATAGGCTCCGGAGTTCCTGGTGACAGGGGAAGGGGTGAGGGGGAACCCGTTCGGGGTTCCCCCTGAAAATGATCAGCATGCTCGCCCGCTTTTTCCCAGTCGCGGGCGAAGCCCGCGCCGGGCGAGCTAGACTCCGCGCGTGGTCGCGGGGGCGAGGCCGTTCCTGCGTGAGAGAGGGTTCTCCCTACGAGAGCTCACTCTCACGCTCCTTCTCGTGGGCGCCGTCATCGTCGTCGCGGTCAGGCTGATCGACCTCCGGACGAAGCTCCTCGTCGTCGAGAAGGACGCTCCCGGACTCGCCGGCGTTCTGGACGTCGCCGAGCGCTCCATCTCGCGGGATATGGAAGGCGCTTTTCGCGGCGGCTTCGCCCTTCCCGACGCCATTTCCTCTGCCGAGGACAACACCTCCGCCACGGGCATCACCTCCTACCGTGACGCGGGAGGAACGGTCGCGGTTCGGATGGGCACCGACCAGCTCCGGCTTCGCGGAGTGATCCGGTCGCCCCGCCTCGCCGTCGAGCCGCAAGGGGGGGACGGGACGAGCGTTCGCGACCGGATTCTGCGAAACGCTTCTTCCGTTCCTCTCCAGGCGGGCACGCCGCCCGAGGACCGCGACGCCGCGAAGAATCTCCAATCCGTGATCGAGCATCTCGGGGACCCTTCTCTTCGCTCGAAGCGGTTCTTCCTCGTGACCGATTCCGCAGGGCGTTACGCCGTCTCCGTCGTGCGCGCCTGGAATTCTCCTCCGGGTCCCGCTCGAACCATGGAATTCCTCCTCGACTTCACGGATCCGGACGCCGTGAGCTTGAACCCCGGCGGCGAGGCGGCTGCGGCCCGCTCTCTCTCCGAGATCGTGACCGCGGGAGTTCTGGACGACCTCGTGTGGTTCGTCGCGCAGGGGCCGGAGGGGCGGCTCCCCGATTACGACGCGGCGATTGATCCGCCGTCGATGAAGTTTCCGCACCCGTATCTGGCCGTGGCGGCTTTCGCGGGAGGGGGCCGCTGGGAGATCACGCGCGTCGGAGAGGACGTCGAAGATCTTCAGGTGGCATGGGAGCTCTCCGGCGATGGAGGCGTGCTCACGTGGCGGGCCGACGTTGCCGGGAGTCCGGCTCCGAGGGCGAACGAGGTCTCGGATTCCGCCGGGAAGCCGCTCCTCGTCGCGCTGAAAATCGCGATGACGGCCAAGGCGGAGCACCGCTATGTGCGCGGGGACGGCCCCCAGCCGTCGGTCGCTTTCGCCCCGCTCCTGAACGCTCCCGCACCCGACCTGCACGGCGCCGGGCCCGTGGGATGGAGCCCCGACGAGAGCCGGCGCATCCCGTTCGAGCGCACGACGCGAGAGGTCGTCATCCCGACAGCTCTCGGACGGTGAAGGGGGGATGGGGGCGTGCGAAACGCGCGGCGCGCCAGCCCATTCCGGGGTGTAAAATACGATGACGTCTCATCTCGAAAGGAGATCCCATGCGGCGGCTCCTCGTAGTGTTGGTTCTCGCATGTCTTGCCGGCCTCGCCGGGGCCGACGAGATCTGGCTCAGGGACGGTCGCAGGATCGTGACGAAAAAGCCTCTCGTTCAGAAAGGCAGCCTTGCGCTTCTCACGACGATGGACGGAGTGCTCATGTCCATCCCCCTCTCGGAGATCGACCTCGCCAAGACGGCCGAGAAAGCGCGTGCCGCGTCGGCTACTCCGGTGCCGACCGCGAGCATCCCGAAACCCCTCACGCCCGCTGAAGCAGCGAAGCGGAAGAGCGGCCGGCGGGCCGCGGTCGTGCTCACCGACGACTCCGTGGCGCACGGAATCGGCGAGGAACAGGGTGAGAATAAAGAGGGCGAAGGCGAGGGTCGCGTCGACGTTGCGAACACGTCCGCGACGAAGACGAAAGACGGCTATTCGTTTTCCGGGTCGGTGATCAACAGCGGCGCGTCGGAGGTCTCCGGCGTGTCGGTCACGGTCGAGGTCGTCGGCAAGGACGGCAAGACCTCCTCTTCCGCGTTCGCGCAGCTCGCAAAGGACACGCTGGCGCCGGGCGAGAAGTCGACCTTCACGGCGTCGACGTCGATGGAAGGGGAGGCCGCCTCGTACAAGTACGTGCCACGCTGGCAGGTCCGGATCCCGGTCAAGGCGGCGAGCGAAGCAAAGGCGCCCGGAGGCGCGGCTCAAAAGCCCGAGGCCGAGGGCGGGCAGGCGCCCGCGCCGACCCCGCCGCCGGCACCCACGCTCGTGCCGATTCAGCGATCCGACGTCGCGCCGCCCGCGGCGAACGCGCCGACGGGAAACCCTGCTAACGGGACTTTCATCCCGGAGAACGAGTCGACGGTGCCCTCGCCGAAACCTCCGGGCACCTGACCTTCTCGGAACCAGATGCCCGCGGAGATTCTGCTCGTCGAGGACCGCGAGTCGCTGCGGGCGATGCTCGCGGAGACGCTGACGCGAGAGGGCTACAGCGTGGAAGCTGTCGCGACCGGCGAAGAGGCGCTGCGCCGGCTTGCGGAAGGCCGCCGTTACACGCTCGTCCTGACGGACTTCAAGATGCCGGGCGCCGACGGTCTCGCCGTGCTCCGGGCGGCGACGGCGTCCGATGCCGCCATCCCTGTCGTCGTCCTCACGGGATTCGGCACCGTCGAGACGGCGGTCACGGCGATGAAGATGGGAGCGGCCGACTTCCTGAGCAAGCCGGTCGATCCCGACCTCCTGCTGCTCCTCGTCGCGCGACACGTGCGCGCCCGGCGCTCGGCCGTCGCGCACACTCTCCTCGCCGCCGAGGCGGGCCTCACGGGAATGCCCGAGATCGTCGGCACGTCGCAGGCGCTCGCGGAGGCCCTGGAGAGGGTCCGGCTGGCCGCCGCCTCGGACGTCACGGTCCTTCTGACGGGCGAGTCCGGCACGGGCAAGGAGCTTTTCGCGCGCGCGATGCACGCGCTCTCGCCGCGCGCGCCGGGACCGTTCGTCGCCGTGAACGTCGCCGCTCTGCCGGAAAGCCTCGTCGAGAACGAGCTCTTCGGGCACGAGCGCGGCGCGTATACCGGCGCGAGCGAGCGGCGCGCGGGGCGTTTCGAGCTGGCCGACGGGGGAACTCTCTTCCTGGACGAGATCGGTGAGCTGCCGTCCGCGGCGCAGGCCAAGTTCCTGAGGGCGGTCGAGGAACGCACATTCCTCCGCGTGGGCGGCACGGTGCCGATCGCGGTGGACGTCAGGATCGTGGCGGCGACGAACCGTGAGCTCGCGTCTCTCGTCAAGGCCGGGGCGTTCCGCGAGGACCTCTTCTATCGTCTCGACGTTTTCCCGGTACGCCTGCCGCCGCTCCGCGCCCGGAAAGAAGACATCCCCGCGCTCGCGAACGGCTTCGCGGCCTCGGCGGCGCGCCAGGTGAAGAAGAAGGTGCCCACCTTCTCGCCGGCCGCCCTCGAGAGGCTCGCGGCGCACGATTGGCCGGGGAACGTGCGCGAGCTTCGGAACGTCGTGGAACGGGCCGTGCTCCTCGCAACCGGAGAGGTCATTCGGCCGGCGGACGTCGTCGTCGGCGTCCCGGGCGAGACCCAGCCCCGCTATCCCTCGCTCGACGGGACGCTCGAAGAGACGGCGGAAAGGTGGCGCCGGGCGGGCGAGGCGGCGCGCATCCGGCGTGCGCTCGAGGCCACGGGAGGCGACAGGACGCGCACAGCCGAGGAGCTGGGCGTGCCGCTCCGGAAGCTCTCCCAGAGGATGAAGGAGCTGGGGATCTAGGCGCCCAACGCCTCGAGCACGTGGACGACCTCTTCGTCCTCGGATTCCGCGACGCTCCGGAGGTCGAGGAGGACACGGCCGCCTTCGATCCGACCGATGACTGGCGGCTCTCCGGCGCGGAGCGCGGCGGCGAGACCGTCGGCCGAGTACGAGGGATGCGAAAGAGCCACGGCCTTCGAGGGCAACGTGGATTCGGCGCCCGAGCCGCCGCCAGCCGTCGCGACGGAGTCGACCGCCGCCGCCGTGAAGCCCGCCGCGCGCGCGGCCGCCGTCAGCGCATCGGCCCGCCGCGCGAGGTCTCGGAGCGGGGTCTCGAGCATCCGGTGAAAGGGAATCTCGAGGCGCCTCCCGGAAAGATGCAGGTCGAGCGTGGCGGCGAGCGCGCCGAGGGCGAGCTTGTCCGGGCGGAGGACACGGGCGAGCGGGTTCGCCGCGGCGCGTGCGACGAGATCCTTCTTTCCGATCAGGATTCCCGCCTGCGGGCCGCCGAGGACCTTGTCGCCCGAGAAGCAGACGAGGTCCGCGCCCGCGTCGAGGGCCTCGAGAGGAACGGGCTCTTCCGAGAGAGCCGGATCAGTGAAGCGCACGGGGGTCCCCGCGCCGGCGTCGTAGATCACGGGAACGCCGCGTGCTTGCGCGAGCGATCCGAGCGCGGAGAGGGAAACCTCTTCGGTGAAGCCCACGATTCGGTAGTTCGAGGGCCGGACCTTGAGAATGACGCCCGCGCCCGCCTCGAGCGCCTCTTCGTAATCCCGAAGCGTCGTCCTGTTCGTGGTGCCCACCTCGTGGAGCGAGGCGCCGCTCTTCGCGAGGATGGAGGGCACTCGGAAATCTCCGCCGATCGCGACGAGCTCGCCGCGCGACACCGCCACTTTCCGGCCGTTCGCGAGCGTGTCGAGGGCGAGGAGGAGCGCCGCAGCTGCGTTCGTGACCGCGAGGGCGTCGAGGTCCTCCCGATCCTTCGCGAAGAGCGCGAGGAGGAGCGGTCGCACATGCTCGCCGCGTCGCCCGCGAGTCCCGGCCGAAAGGTCGTATTCGAGCGTCGAGAAGCCCGCGGCGCGGCCCGCCGCGGCGACGGCCTGAGGCGCGAGCGGAGCGCGCCCGAGGTTCGTGTGCAGGAGGACGCCCGTCGCATTCACGACGCGCCGGGGCCCGACCGGAGCCCTCTCCTCGAGCGCCCGGGCGGCGGCGGCCAGAATCGTCTCGGTCGCGTCGCCGTCTCGGGGACCCTCGCGCGCGCCACCGGTCGGCCGCCTCGCGGAGGGCCTCCTTCGCGCGGGCCCGACCGTGCCGGTCCGCCAGCTCTTTCCCCGAAGCGCTCTCGAGGAGGCGGTCCATGGCGGGAGGCCGGGGAGGATCGGGATCCATGCGAGCCGAATGTAGACTACTTTCCGCCGATGGCCGTCTCGATCGCACGCGACCTCGATCTCCTCGACAAGAGCGTCGCGTCGCTCAAGCTGGATTACGAGCGCTTCTTCTCGGGCGATTTGAAGGTGCCGCCGCTGCCCGCCCGCAAGAGCGTGGAACAGGTGCTCCGCCGAATCGGCAACGTCTCCCTCGACAAGGCGGAGGAGCGATTCCGGCTGCAGGCGCTCCAGAGCCGCTTCACGGCGCTGTCGGAGCTGTGGGAGAAGCGGCTCCTGGCCAAGGAGGAGGGCCGCGGCCCGGTCCGGCCGCCGATCCGCGCGCGCGCCGCCGAGAGGCCCTCTTCGGGGCGCGACGCGGGGGCGCCGGCCTCCGTAAAAAGCTCCGGGCGAGTGGACCTGAGGTCCCTCTTCGACCGGTACTGCTCCGCGCGCGCGGCTGCCGGCGAAGACACCTCGCGCCTCCGCTTCGATCGATTCGAGGAGCTCGTGAAGAAACAGGCCGCCGAGATCCGGAGAGCGACGGGCGCGACGCGGCTCGCCTTCGATGTGCAGACGCGGGACGGGAAAGTGCGCCTCGTCGGCCGCTCTCTTCAGCCCTCGACGAAAGGAACACCATGAAGGCCGATCGCCGCGGCCGCTTCGCCTGCGTGCTCGCCCTGTGCGCAGCTTTCGCCGGACCGCTCGCCGCCCGGGACGTCTACCGGGGCTTCCTCGATCCGGGCGAATCCCCAGCACCGGGCGACGCTCGATCTCCTCGAACGTCTCGAGAAGACGCCGAACGACGCCTCGCTCCACAACGACCTCGCGTGTCTCATCGCGCGGGACGGCTTCTGGCGCGATGCTCTACGCGAATTCTCCGTCGCCGCGAAGCTCGACAAGAAGGACGGCCGCCCGCTCTACAACGCGGGCCTCGTCCACGCGATGCGCGGCGAATGGGGGAGCGCGGCCTCCTCCTTCCACAAGGCCGTGTCGCGCACTCCCGGAAACTGGGCGGGATGGTGGATGCTGGGCTTCGCCGAGGAGCAGCGCGGCAACGAATCCGCCGCGGTCGCGGCCTACAAGACGTCGCTTCGCGTGGACACGTCGCTGTTCGACGTGCGTAAGAACCCGTTCGCCGCGCGCACGCGGCTGAAGGGACGAGTCCTCCTCGAATCACTCGATGCCCGCCTGTACCGCCAGGCTCTCCCCGCGACCGAGCAGATGGCCGAGCCCGACCTCGTGACGTCGTTCCAGCACGGGCACGTCGGGGTCCTCGCCGTCCCCGGCGCACCCGTGCCGGCCGGCGCTCCCGCTCCGGGCGTCCCGGCGTCGGAAGCTCGCGTCCCGAGACCGGGGCCGGCGGGTCCGGTGGTCACGTCGGTTCCTCCCGTCAGCGCGAGCCGCCCGGCGCCCCGGCCGGGATCGAACGTCTCGGCGCCTGTCGCCGCTCCGCCGCCCGTGCCGACCGTCACGCGCGCGGGCGAGCCGATTCCGTCCGACTTCCCCGAGCAGTCGCCGGCAGGGCCCGCGCCGACCAGGCCCGTGCAGCCGGGCCCGGGCACGGGAGACGCTCCGCTCCGGCTCCGACGCCGGCACCCCCTTTGCCCGGCCCGGGCATCCGTTAGGGATCAGGCGCCCTTCCATTTCGGGACGAACAGCGTGGGCGAGCCGGCGCCGCCCGAGCCCGAGGGTACGAACTTGAGATCGTCTCCCACGGCCTCGACGGCGCGCAGAAGCTCCGACAGGCGGCCTTCCACGAGGGTCTCGGAAACGGTCCCGGCCGCTTGCCCCTTCTCCACCCAGTAACCCGCGGCGTGGAGGCGGAACCGATCCGCGGCGAAGTCCACGTCCGGGCGTGAGAGAAGAACGGCCGCATAGAAGCCGCGGGCGAGAGCCCGGAGAAGCTCGAGCGGCGCGACGCCCCGCGACGGATCCACGAAGAAATTCGTGATGCCGATCGCGGGTGGTTCGACGTAGGCACGCCGCATCGCGTTGCCGGTCGGGGGCTGCTCGAGGCAGATCGCCGCCGCACAGTCGGAGAGCCGTCCGGTGGCGACCCCGCGCGACACGAGAACCGTACGCGAATGAGGCGTTCCCTCGCCGTCGTACGACGCCTTCACCGGCCCGCCGGGCGCCGATGCGTCGTCGACGAGCGAGAGAGCGGGCGAGGCGAAGGCGTCGCGTCCGTCTCGTGTGCGCGACGCGAGGAGAGCGGCGCCCTCGTCGCCGAAGAAAGCGGGAGCGAGACGGCCGATGACCGGCGCCGCGACGTTCGGGTCCAGGAGCAGGTCGGCGCGCGAGGGCGCGAGCGGCCGGCCGCGGAGCGGAAGGAGGGCGCGGTCGACCGCCTGGTGCGCGAGGCGCGCGAGGAAGAGCTCTTCGGGCCGCGACGCCGACGCGAGAACACGTGCCGACACGCTGCCGGCCGCGGTCCGTCCGGTCACGGTGGCGACGAGCGTCGCGATCCCGCTGCCGAAGGCGACGTCGCGTCCGGCCGTCGTCGCGACGCGCTCCGTTCGGGCGCCGACGGTGAGGATCGCCTCTGTCAGGGAGACGGCGCCCTCGCCTTCGGCGATGAGAGCGCTCCGGAAAGACGCGAGGAGCGCGCGCGCGGATGCCTCGTCCGGAGGGGACGGCGGAGGGAGCGCCGAGGGGCGATCGAGAGCGACGGGTCCCGCGGCGCGTGCCCCGCGGCGCGCCCGCGCCCGTCCGAGGACGAGTCTCGCCTCGAAGGGGAGACGGTCCACGCTCTCGGGCGGGGAAGCCGCAAACGCGGTGCGCCCCGAGCGGAAGAGGCGCAGCGCGAAGCCGCGCTCGGCGACGACCGACAGCCGCGTGCCCTCCGCGTCCTCGGCGAGCTCGATCGACGTCCCGCGGCGTTCGTAAGCCTCGGCGGATTCGCCGGCCCCGGCGTCGCATCGCGCATCGTCGAGCAGGCGCTCGAGCAGGCCGTCGTGTCCCGGGTTCACGAGCGGCCTCGCATCGCGGTGAGGCCGCGAATGAGGATGGCGGGCGACGCACCGCCGACGGCCACGCCTTCGCCGCCCTTGACGCAGAGGCCGAGCCCGTTCGCGGGGTGAGAGACGTCGCCGCTCTCCGTGTGAAGCTGGCGCAGGGCGGCGAGCACGTCGGACGCGAGGGCGAACGGGCCGAGGGGCGCGCCCAGCCTTCCCCGGCGCACGAGGTCGGCGCTCTCGACGAAGAGCGTGAAGCGGCCGGATTCCAGGTCCGCGTGAGCTGCCGAGATTTCCCGGACGTAAAGCCCCGTCCCGCACGCCTCGAGGAGCTCGTCGCGGCTGGCGCGTCCCGGCGCGACGACCAGATTGGAAAGGCGCGGGCGTGGCGGGCGGCGGAAGTCGCCGCAACGCGCGTGTCCGTTCGACGCGCGGCCTGCGGTCCGGCGGTCCGTCAGGAGGCCGTCCACGCACCCGTCGGTCAGGAGCGCGACGGGGCGCGCGGGCGTTCCCTCGTCGTCCGCGAGATACGAGCCGGGGAGATCGCCGCGGGTCGGATCCGCCGTGACGAAGACGCCGGCGGGCGCGACGGCGGCCCGCGCGACGCGCGTGAGGATCGAACCCCGCTCCGCGCCTTCCGCCTCCAGAGGATGGCCGACCGCCTCGTGCCAGAACACGGACGCGGCGCCGGGTGAAAAGACGACGTCCACTCGTCCCTCCGCGGCCCGGTGCGTGGGAACCGGCCGCGCCGCCTCCGAAAGGGCCCGCGCGAGGGCGTCGAGCGCCGGGGCCCACGGGGCCGACGTCTGGAAGGCGAATGGGCGGGCCGCGCTCGCGCGCCGGAGAATGCCCGTTGCTTCGAGGCGCTGCACCGTTCCGCACGCCACGATCTCGCGCGCCGTCACGACCGCTCGCGAGACGAGAACGCGCGCGACCGTCAGCGAGAGCGAGAGACCGCGCGGGTCCGGAAGAGCCCGGTGGAGCGCGGCGCCGAGCTGGGCGGCGCGCTCCACCTCGTCCGGGGCGAAGACCTCGGCTTCGGCGGACGCCTGCGCGCCTCCCCGCGATTTCAGGAACGGGGATCCACCCGCGCGGCGCGAGGCTTCGCGCACCGCCTCCCGAAGCGCCTCGGGCCCGTCCCCTTCGCGGGCGACGAGAAGCGACTCGCGGCCGCGCCTGAGGCGCACGGCCGTGCCGCGCTCGTCGGCGAACGCCGGAGCGAGAAGACCCGCCTCCGTCGCGGTCCACGAAACGCGCCGCCGCCTTTCGCGAAAGGCCTCGCCGCTCTCGCCCCGGCGGAGCAATCCCGAGATGATCCGGACCGCGTCCTCGGCGTCCTGGCGGAAAGCCTCGACGACGTCGCTCAACGACCGGGATTGTAGGAGCGCGGGGAAATCTCGCGTGCAGCACCTCTGTCGTGGGATATCCTCGCGAGTTTCATGGCCCTCTCCGACGTTCGCCTGTCGGCTCAGGCGGCTTTCGTGGCCCGCCGAGTCCTCTCCGAGCGGCTGGTTGCCGCCCCGGCGGCCGACGTGCGCCACGCGCTCGAGGCGGCGCTCCTGGAGGACCGCGACCGGGAGCGGGCGCTCGACGAAGAGGTGAAGAGGCTCCTCGAGAAGAACGCGGCGACGATTCGCGGCGCGAACGTCGACTACGCGGAAATGTTCCGGAAGGCGAAGAGAATGCTCGCCGAGAAGAAGAAAATTCCCCTCTGAGCGGAAGAGAGCCGAGGGATTCATGCCACGTTCGATCGAAAACAGACTCCTCGCCCTCGAGGCCCTTCGCGCGAGGGCGCGGGCCGGAGGCGGCGCGGCTCGCCGCGAAAAGCAGCACAAGGCGGGCAAGCTCACGGCGTTGGAGCGGGTCGAGCTCCTCGGCGATCCCGGGTCGTTCGAGGAGATCGACCCCTTCGTCGTGCACCGCTGCCGCGACTTCGGGATGGACGACTCCGCGAACGAGATTCCGGGCGACGGCGTGGTCGCGGGCGTCGTTCGTGTCGAGGACCGGCCGGTCTTCGTCTTCGCGCAGGACTTCACGGTTTTCGGCGGATCGCTGTCGGAGACGAACGCCGCGAAGATCTGCAAGGTGATGGACCTCGCGATGAAAGTGGGCGCGCCCGTCGTGGGCCTCAACGACTCGGGCGGCGCGCGCATCCAGGAAGGCGTCGTTTCGCTCGGGGGCTACGCCGACATCTTTCTGCGCAACACGCTCGCCTCCGGCGTGATCCCCCAGATCTCGGCGATCCTCGGCCCCTGCGCGGGCGGCGCCGTCTATTCGCCGGCGATCACGGACTTCGTCCTCATGGTACGGGGCACGAGCTCGATGTTCGTGACCGGGCCGGACGTCATCAAGACCGTCACGCACGAGGACGTCACGAAGGAGGCGCTCGGCGGCGCCGATACGCACGCGGCCGTCTCGGGCGTGGCGCACATCGTGGCCGACTCGGACGCGGATTGCCTCCAGAAGATCCGCACGCTCCTTTCGTTCCTGCCGTCGAACAACCGCGAGGACCCCCCGCGCCGCGAAACCGCGGATCCGGCCGACCGCGAGGATCCCGAGCTGGACCATCTCGTCCCGTCCTCGCCGAACCAGCCTTACGACATGATCGGGCTCATCCGGCACGTCGTGGACGACGGCGAGCTCTTCGAGATCCACGCCGATTACGCGAAGAACATCGTCGTCGGCTTCGCGCGACTCGGCGGCAAGCCCGTCGGGATCGTGGCGAACCAGCCCGACCACCTCGCCGGCGTCCTCGACATCGATGCGTCCGTGAAAGGCGCGCGCTTCGTGCGCTTTTGCGACGCGTTCAACGTCCCGCTCGTGACGTTCGAGGACGTGCCCGGCTTTCTCCCGGGCACCAAGCAGGAGTTCGGCGGGATCATCCGGCACGGCGCCAAGCTCCTTTACGCGTTCGCCGAGGCGACCGTCCCGAAGCTCACGGTCATCACGCGCAAGGCGTACGGCGGCGCGTACTGCGTCATGTCCTCCAAGCACATCCGGACGGACTTCAACTTCGCCTTTCCGACGGCGGAGATCGCGGTCATGGGGGCGGAGGGCGCCGTCAACATCCTCTATGGGCGCGAGTTCGCGGCCGCGAGCGATCCCGCCGAAACGCGCCGCGTCAAGGTCGCGGAATATCAGGACGCTTTCGCGAACCCGTGGGTGGCGGCTCGGCGCGGCTACGTGGACGACGTGATCGCACCCCGCACGGCACGGCGCCGTCTCATCCGCGCGCTCGACCTCCTGGGAAACAAGCGCGACACGATGCCTCCGAAGAAGCACGGCAACATTCCGCTGTGACACGCCTCCTCATCGCGAACCGCGGCGAGATCGCCATCCGGATCATCCGGGCCTGCCGGGACCTCGGAATCTCGCCCGTCGCCGTCTACTCCGAGGCGGACCGCGCCGCGCTCCACGTGCGGCTCGCAGACTGGGCCGTTCCGATCGGGCCGGCGCCCGCGCGCGAGTCGTATCTCGTCGTTGAAAAGCTCCTCGACGCGGCGAAGAAGACCGGCGCGACGATGCTCCACCCCGGCTACGGCTTCCTCGCGGAGAACGCGGCCTTCGCGCGGAGCGTCGTGGAGGCGGGCCTCACATGGGTCGGTCCCTCGCCCGACTCCATCGCCGCCATGGGGAGCAAGACCGAGTCGCGCCGGCGCGTCCTTCAGGCCGGAGTTCCCATCGTGCCCGGCATGACGACGCCGGCCGGATCCGCCGAAGAGATCGCGGAATTCGGCCGGGCAAACGGCTTCCCGCTGCTCCTCAAGGCCGCCGCCGGCGGCGGCGGGAAGGGGATGCGCGTCGTGAGAGGCCCCGAGGAGGTCCCGGAAGCCTTCGCGCGCGCCCGGAGCGAGGCCCGCTCCTACTTCGCAGACGACGCCGTGTATGCGGAGCTCTTCGTCGAGCACCCGCGTCACGTCGAGGTTCAGGTCCTCGGCGACACGACCGGGCGCATTCTCGCCGTGGGCGAGCGCGAGTGCTCGCTCCAGAGACGGCACCAGAAGGTCCTCGAGGAGTGTCCTTCGGCGGCGGTCAGCCCGGAGCTCCGCGCGCGCATGGAGGCCGTCGCCGTCGCGGCGGCCAAGTCCGTCGATTACGTGTCGGCCGGGACCGTGGAGTTCCTCCTCGCGAAGGACGGGCGTTTCTTCTTCCTCGAGATGAACACCCGGATCCAGGTCGAGCATCCCGTGACCGAGATGGTGTACGGCGTCGACCTCGTGGCGGAGATGATCCGGATCGCGCGCGGCGAGCCGATGTCGTTCAACGAGAAGCCGGCGCCGCGCGGCCACGCGATTCAGTGCCGCATTTACGCCGAGGATCCCGCGCACGGCTTCGCGCCGTCGCCCGGCCGGATCCTGCGGCTCAGAAGGCCGCAGGGGCCCGGCATCCGCGTCGACTCCGGCGTCGAGGGCGGCGACGTCGTGCCGCTCGACTACGATCCGATGATCGCGAAGTTCGTCGCTTGGGGGGTGGATCGCGACGAGGCCCTCCGGCGCATGCGCCGCGCGCTCGCCGAGTCGAGGGTCGACGGCATCGAAACGTCGATTCCCTTTTTCCTGTCGCTCCTCGAGGATCCCGACGTCGTGGCGAACCGCATCTCCACGCAATTCCTCGACGGCTGGTCCTACGTCCCGAAGCGGCCGCCCGAGGATGTCGCCGCGGCGTCCATGGTCGCGGCCGCCCTCGAGTCGATGGACGGAGCGAAGAAGCGCCGGCCGGCCGCTGCAGGCTGCGGATCAGGACCGGGAGCGTGGAGAACCGCGCGGACGTCCTTCGGGCTGCGCGAATGAAGTTTCGCACCCGGTTCTCCGACGACAAAGCGGGCCGTGCGCTCGACGTGACGGCCGGCGCCCCTTCGTTCGAAGCGACGCTGGAGGGCGTGCCGCTGTCCGGAGAAGCCCTCGCGGTGCGCGACGGCGTTTGGTCGCTCGTCGGACCGGACGGCCGACAGATCGAGGTGAGCGTGGCCTTCCAGAAAGACGGCTCCGTTCGCGCTTATGCGGCAGGCTGCCTCTTCGGATTCGAGCTTCTCGACGAGCTGACGGCGCGGGCGCTGGCGGCGACAGGAGGCGGGTCGACGCGCCGGGTCGCCCACGCCTCGGCTGCGATGCCGGGACGGGTGCTGAGGGTCCTCGTGGTGCGGGGCGAGCAAGTCAAGCAAGGTCAACCACTTCTGGTTCTCGAGGCGATGAAGATGGAGAACGAGGTGAAATCGCCGCGCGACGGTGTTGTCGCCGCGGTGGAGGCCTCCGCAGGGCAGGCCGTCTCGGCAGGCGACGTTCTCGTAAGGTTCGAAATCGGGGGCGACGGTTAAGTTAATCTTCGCCCATGAACTCACGCGTCACGCTTCCTGTCATCGCCCTGCTCGTCGGCTTCATCGGGTGCGAGGTGTCATCTCCCGCAGCGGGACAGCCCGCCGCTGCGAAGCCCGCCGCTTCCGCGTCCCCCGCCGCATCCGCGCCCGCCCGCCCCTCCCCGAACGACGCCCTCCTCGAATGGGTCGAGGCGTTTTTCGCATGGGGCGAAGGGAAGGTCACGCTCGAACCGATCTCGCAGGTCGTCTTCAGCGGAGGCGAGCGTCTCATCGTCGCCAAGAAGACCTTCACGGCCGACGCACGCATGAACGACCAGGTTTATCTCGTCGTGGAAGGCGGCGCGAAGACCGTCCTCGTCGGCGACGTCATCTACGACGAGGAGCGCGCGAAGAAGCCGGCTCCGGTCCGCACGGAGGCCGATCTCGACGGCCTGCGCCTCCGGCTCAAGCAATATCTCATCGGAGCGTTCTCGCTGGTTCTCGACCCGGCGAACGACCGCAAGGGCTGGAAGGCCGTGATCGTGAAGACCGACACCGGATACGGGAGCTACCCGATGGCCGGCTGGGTGAAGGCGGATGACGGAACGCTCCTCGTCCTGGGCCGGTGGTGGGACCGCACGCGCTCCGTCGCCCAGCAGCGAAAGGAGTACATCAAGCTCGCCGGAACGCCCGCGACGGGGCCTGTCGACGCGCGCGTCACCGTCATCGAGTACTCCGATATGCAATGCGCCTTCTGCAAGAAGCGGACGCTCGACTTCGAGAATCTCGTCGCGAAGCTGGGTAAGGAGCTCAAGATCCGGCGCTACATCAAGTCGTTCCCGCTCACGGGCGCACACCCGTGGGCGTTCCGGGCCTCCTCGGCGGGCCGCTGCTTCTTCGAAAGCCCGGGCGGAACAGACCTCTTCTTTCGCTGGAAGTCGAACGTCTACGCGAAGCAGGAAGAGCTTTCCGTGCCGCAGGTCGATGCCTTCGCGCTCGATTTCGCGGTCGCGAACGACCTCGACGAGAAGGCGTTTCGCGCGTGCTACCTCCAGGCGAAGGCGACGGAAAAGATCCATGCCGACCTGGCCGAAGGCTGGGCCATGCGCGTGCGCTCGACGCCGACGTATTTCATCGACGGCGTGTACGTCTCCTGGTTCGCCGACAACACCATGGAGGAGTTCCTGAGGAAGACGTATCTCGGAGGCAGAGGTCTTCCTCTCCCGACGCCGATCGCCAAGACGCCGCCGGCGCACTAATTCTTGAAGGGCACCTGAACGACGATCCAGGTCTTGACCTTGTGGCCATCCTTCGTGGCGGGCTTCCACCGCCATCTCTCGAGGGCGGACTTGCTCGCGGCGCCGAGACCCACCTTCGGCACCGTGTCGCGCAGAATCTCCACCTTGGCGGGCTCCCCGTTCTCGTCCACGAGGACGCGCAGGAGGACGGTTCCCGAGATGTGACTCTGGACCGCGAGGCTTGTGGGGTGCGGGCTGACCTGTCGCACGGGCGCGGGCGGCGTATCGGTCTGGTCGGACTCCACGAGATCGCCTTCCTTCACGGCAGGCGGCGCCGCGGCCGCGGCCGCCGCCGCCTGCTTCGCCTCCGACTTGCGGCGCGCGACGGCTTCGCGCGCGAGGCGCGCCGCTTCGTCGCGGTCCGCTTTCTCGCGCAGGGCACGGGCGGAATCCTCGCTGTCCTTTGACTGGCTGGCCTCATTGGAAGTCTTGTCGATCTCGGCGCGGCGCTTCTTCGCGGCGGCTTCCTGATCGCGCGCGGCCTTCGCTTCGCGTTTCTTGAGCTCCTCCTGGAGTTTCTTTTCGACGGCGGCCACGAACAGCGGATCCTCCTTCCCGACGACGACGGGAGCCGGCGTCGGGATCGGCGTGGGCGGCGCAAGGGTGGGCGCGGGCGCCGGCGTCGGCACCGGAAGGGGGGGCGGAGCCGAGGGCCTGAGCGCGAAGAAGGCCCCTGCCGCAAGGAGCAGGACGGCTCCGCCGGCGACGGCCCAGGGCGGCACGCCGCCGAGAGGTTTTTTCGGCGCGGGACCCGCGACGGCCCTGAGCGGGACGGGTCCCGAGCGCGGTGTGCGCTCCGGAGGTCGGGCGGGCGGCACGGGCATGCGTCGCGAGCCGGTGGAGGACTCGAGCCGGCGCGAGCCGCTCCCCTCCACGGGACGGCGGAGGGGCTCGACGGGGGGAGCCGGTGAGGGAACAGAAGGAACGGCGAGCGTCTTCGGGTCGATCTCTTCCTCGGCGGCCATCTCGATCTTTTCGCGCTGGATCGTCTTGTCGAAGTGCTTCTGCAGGAAGAAGGCGAGGTTGAACGTCGACGGCGCGTACGGGCCGCCGTAAAGAAGCGACGAGAGATCCTTTCTAAACGACGAGATCTGGCGATCCCGCATGCGCGGGTCCGGATGCAGCGCGCGCCGAAGGAGGCGGCGGATGTCCTCGGGAACGGGTGTGCCGTCCACGGCGAGGTTCGCGCCCTCGACGGATTCCAGCGCCACACCCGGCGGCGGCGCTCGTCCCGTGAGCGCCTCGTAGAGAATTGCGCCCACCGAATAAAGGTCTCCCGACGTCGATGGTTTTCCCTCGGCGAGGACTTCCGGGGCGACGTAGGGCCCGAACGTCTGCCTGGTGCGTGCGTTCTTGAGGGCCGGCAGAAGGCCCGCGCCCAGGCCGTGACCGAAGACGCGCGCTTCTCCCTCGTTCGAGATGCAGACGAAGGGAGGCACGAGAAAGCCGTGCGCCGCGCCGGTAAACTGCTCGATGGGCGCTCCGGCCTCGAGTGCGGCAAGCAGCCTCTCGGCGATGAGGAGGCCGTGCTCGACCGGCAGAGGCGACCCGAGGAGGCGCGCGGCGAAGAGGTGGTCGAGCGTGCGTCCCTCGACGTACAGGGTGCCCAGGAACGGAATATCGTCGATGGCGCCCATCACCGTCCCGCGCGCGACTGTGGGGCCCTGGACGTCGTCCACGAGGTTCACGGCCGTTTCCATGGCGGCCAGGAGCGCGGATCGATCGATCACGGCCGACGTGAACGTGCGCACGAGGAGGAACGGCTTGAGCCGGGGCGCCCCCGCGGTTCCGGCCCGCCAGGCTTCACCCAGGGAGTCCGTGCCAAGGGCGTGGGTCAGGATATAAGGCCCGAACGGCCGCGGGCTCGGTGCGGAGACGCTCATGAGCTTTTCGGAAACGGACCATCCAGTGTAGCAGGCAGAGGCGTCAACGGTCGGCGGCCTGCGCCGCCCGGCGCGTCTGGCGGTAGCGCGCGGCGTTCCGTTGCTGCTCTTCGTAATCCGCGGAGAAAGAGTGCGACCCGTCGCCCGCCGCCACGAAGTAGAGGAACGAGACGTCCGCGGGGGCGATCGCCGCCTTCAGGGAGGCGAGCCCGGGGTTGCAGATCGGGCCCGGCGGCAGGCCCGGGTTCACATACGTGTTGAAGGGCTCATCCACGGTCAGCTCGGAGCGCGCGAGAGAGCCGCGCCAGATCCCGAGCCGCTTGAGAGCGTAGATCGTGGTCGGATCGCACTGAAGGAGCATCCCCTTGCGCAGGCGATTCCGGTAGACCGCCGCCACGACCGGCCGTTCAGCGGTGACGGCCGTCTCCTTTTCGACGAGCGAAGCGAGAGTCGTGGCCTGGAGCAGCGTCATTCCCTGCGCGCGCGCCTTCTGCTCGAAACCTTCGGGAAGTCGATGGGCGAACTGGCGCGTCATCGCGCCGAGAATCTCGTGCGCGCCCATCGAGCGCGTGACGACGTACGTGTCCGGAAACAGGAAGCCCTCGAGCGTGGGCGCGTCCTTCGGGACGCCGTCGAACGCGTTCGGGTTTCTGGAACAGAGCCTGAAAGTCGTGCATCGTGGAAAAGTTCTGCGACGAGAAGAGCGTGAAGACCTCGTCGGCCGTGAACCCTTCGGGGACCGTGATCCGATAGGTCACGACGTCGCCGGCGACGATCGAAAGGACGACCTGCTCCGGCGTGCGGGGCCCCGTGAAGCGGTATTCGCCCGCCTTGAGCGTCTTGCCCGGATAAAGAACCTTGAGGGCGACGATGCCGAGCCGCCAGTCGCGAAGAATGCCTTTCGACTGGAGCATCTCGAAGACGCTCGCGGACGGCGTCCTGGGAGCGATCGACACGATGACCTCTTCGCCCGGGTAGCCCTGATACGGCGTCCGGAGGAGGAAGGACACGAGCGCGAGGCCCACGGCGATCGCGACGACGATGAGGGCGAGCAGCCACGCGAGGAGGGACGTGGCGTGGCGCCTGTGGGCCGAGCGGTGCTCGAGCACGGGCGGCTTCGGCGGGCGCCTCAGCGCGTGCCTCGCGCCTCGTCGCGCTCGAAGAAGTAGTCGCGGAGAAGGACGGCCGCCGCTTCCGCGTCCCGCGCCGTCTTTCGTCGTCGCGCGCCGAGGCCCGCGTCGACGAGCGCCCCCTCGGCGGCGGCGGTCGTGAGCCCTTCGCCGTGGAGGTCCACCGGGAGGCCCGACGACTCGTGGAGGCGCCGGGCGAAGCTCCGCACGCGCCGCGCCCATGTGCCCTCGCTGCCGTCCGCGCTCACCGGATGGCCCACCACGATGCGAAGGACCTCACGCTCCTTCGCGGCGGCGGCGATGGCGGCCGCGGCCTGTGCGTCGCTCTTTCGCGGAACGACGCCTACCGGCACGACGACCCGGCCGGTCTCGTCCGAGACGGCGAGGCCGATCCGCTTCTCGCCGAAATCGACCGCGAGGACACGCACAACCCGAATCGTAAGAGGCCCCCTCGGCGAAGTCCACTCGGGCTACAATTCCGCTCTTGGCCGGTCCGCGCCGCGGAGCCGGCTCCGGGAGCACATCTTCATGAACGACGTTTTCGTCCTCTCAGCCGCCCGGACGCCGGTCGGCACGTTTCTTGGTGCGCTCGCGCCTCTTTCGGCTTCGCGCCTCGGCGCCGTCGCGATCAAAGCCGCGGTCGAGCGCGCGGAAGTTCCCGCCTCTTCGGTGTCTCAGGTGTGGATGGGGAACGTCCTGCAGGCGGGCCAGGGCCAGGCGCCTGCGCGGCAGGCGGCGCTCGCCGCGGACCTGCCTCCCTCCACCGGCTGCATCACGGTTCACAAGGTTTGCGGGTCCGGGATGCGGTCGGTGATGGATGCCGCGAACGCGCTCCGCGCGGGGGAGTTTGACGTGGCCGTCGCCGGCGGCATGGAATCCATGTCGAACGCGCCGTATCTCCTTCCGAAGGGCCGCCTGGGTTTGCGCATGGGCCACGGCCAGCTTCTCGACTCGATGATCTCGGACGGCCTCTGGGACCCGTACAAGAACATCCACATGGGCAACTGCGCGGAGCTCTGCGCCGCGAAGTACTCGTTCACCCGCGAAGCGCAGGATGCATTCGCACTCGAGAGCTACCAGCGCGCGCGCCGTGCGAACGAAGCGGGCGATTTCAAGGCCGAGTTCGCTCCCGTGACGATCGAGACCAAGAAGGGTCCCGTCGTCGTGGATCGCGACGAGGAGCCTTTCGCGACGCCGCTCGAGAAGCTCGAGAAGATGGGAACCCTCAAGCCGGCTTTCCAGAAGGACGGCACCGTGACCGCCGCGAATTCGTCGAAGATCAACGACGGCGCGTCGGCGCTCGTTCTCGTGTCCGAAGCGGGCCTCGGAAACGGCAAGCCGATCGCCCGGATCGTCGCGCAGGCCTCGCACGCCCAGGAGCCGGAATGGTTCACGACGGCGCCCGTCGCAGCCGCGCGCAAGGCGGCCGAAAAGGCCGGGATCCCGCTTTCCCAGATCGACATTTTCGAGGTGAACGAGGCGTTCGCGGTCGTCGCGATGGCGTTCATCTCTGACCTCTCTCTCGATCCGAACAAGGTGAACGTGAACGGCGGGGCCGTGGCCCTCGGCCACCCGATCGGCTCGTCGGGCTCGCGCATCCTGACGACGCTTATCCACGCGCTGCGAGCCCGCAAGAAGAAGTACGGCCTCGCCTCGATCTGTATCGGGGGCGGCGAAGCCACGGCCGTCGTCGTCGAAGCGCTCTAGAATCGGGCCGATGATCGACAAGGTCGTCCGCGGGGCCTCGCCTCAGGAAGCAGCGGCCAAGGCCGTCCAGGACGTCCCGTCCGGCGCGACCCTCCTCGTGGGCGGGTTCGGCCTCTGCGGAATCCCCGAGAACCTCATCGCGGCGCTCGCGGCGAGCGACGTCCAGGGCCTCACATGCGTCTCGAACAACTGCGGCGTGGACGACTGGGGCCTCGGCATCCTCCTCGGGAAGAGGAAAATCCGGAAAATGATCTCGTCCTACGTCGGCGAGAACGCGGAGTTCGAGAGGCAGTACCTCGCGGGCGAGCTCGAGCTGGAGTTCTGCCCGCAAGGCACGCTCGCCGAGCGGTTGCGCGCGGGCGGCGCGGGGATCGCCGGCTTCTACACGCCGACGGGCGCCGGCACGATCGTGGCCGAGGGCAAGGAGACGAAGGTCTTCGACGGCCGGGAATACATCTTGGAGCGCGGCCTCGTGGGGGACTTTGCGCTCGTCGCCGCGTGGAAGGCCGACCGGCTCGGCAACCTCGTCTACCGGAAGACCGCGCGTAACTTCAACCCGATGGCCGCGACGGCCGGAAAGATCACGGTCGCCGAGGTCGAGGAGCTCGTCGAGCCGGGCGCTCTGGATCCGGACGAGGTCGACACGCCCGGCATCTTCGTCAAGCGCGTGGTCGTGGCGCCGCGCATCAAGCGCATCGAACGGCGCACGGTGCGGAAGGGCTGAGGATGGCGAAGCTCGACCGGGACGGCATCGTCCGGCGCGCGGCCAAGGAGCTCCGCGACGGCATGTACGTGAACCTCGGCATCGGAATGCCGACGCTCGTCTCGAACTCCATCCCGGAGGGCATGGAGGTCATCCTTCAGTCCGAGAACGGCATCCTCGGCATGGGTCCATACCCCACCGAGAGCGAGGTCGACCCCGACCTCATCAACGCCGGGAAGGAGACCGTGACGGTCATTCCCGGCGCCGCGTTCTTCTCGTCGGCCGACTCCTTCGCGATGATCCGCGGCGGCCACATCGATCTCTGCATCCTGGGCGCGATGCAGGTCGACGCCGAGGGGTCGATCGCGAACTGGATGATCCCCGGGAAGCTCGTGAAAGGCATGGGCGGCGCGATGGACCTCGTCGCGGCGGCGCGGCGCATCGTCGTCACGATGGAGCATGTCGCGAAGAACGGCGGGAAAAAGATCCTGAACCGCTGCACGCTTCCGCTGACCGGCAAGGGCTGTGTCCACCGCATCATCACCGACCTCGCCGTCCTCGACGTGAAGAAGGGGGGAGGCCTCGTCCTCGTCGAGCGCGCGCCGGGGGTCTCGGTGGACGAGATCCGTGCCGCCACGGAGCCGCCGCTCGAGACCAGGGGCGACGTGCCCGAGATGAAGGTCTGACGGGCGCGCCGATTGCTCCCTCTCGAGACTTGTGGCGTTTTGGCAGGGGAACCGGTCTGCAAATTTCTTCGAAGGTGAATGGGGCAAGGCGCGCGCCGAACCGGCTGAATCCTGTCGCGGCGCCCCGGCGCGCCACAGCGCCATGTTCCCCTTCTAAGAAGAAATACCATTGCCGTCTGCTTCGCCTGCTGCTCTTTTGCGTTGCCCTCACCGTCTGCACGGGAGCAAGTCTCTCTCTTTCCCAATCTTCGTTCGATACCGACCCCTTCTCCGCTCGCTTCCGCGAGCGCGGCGGGTGGGAGCCGAAATTCAAGCTGCCCGAGAAGGGCGGGACGATCCGCATCACCATCGACGCGGGCGAGCCCGGGGGGCCGCAAGGCAAGCAGACGTTCATCGAGGAGGACTTCTTCACCGCGGACGCGCCGCCCGGCAAATTCGTCACGATCGAGTACCAGGACGTCAAGCTCATGGCGCACAGCGTGCACGGCAGCCTGAAGCAGAAGACCGTCGTGGCCGAGGGCGACGTCACCTTCGAGCAGGGCGCCTCGCGGATGTGTGGCGTCCGGCTCGAGCTGGATCTCGTCGAGAAGACGGGTGTCCTCACGGACGGCAGCGTGGACCTCGAGGGCGGGCTCCACCTGAAGGGCGCGACGCTCGCGAAGGTCGGGCCTCGTACGTTCTCGCTCACGGATGGTGTCGTGACGTCCTGCGAGGGCGAGAATCCGGCCTGGAAATTCAAGGTCAGGAGCGGGACCGTGACGCTCGAGGATTTCGCACGCCTGAAGGGCGTCACGTTCTCGATGGGGGGCGTTCCTCTCCTCTACACGCCTTATCTCATCTGGCCGGCGCTGAGGGACCGGGCTTCGGGCTTCCTCATTCCCGGTCTTGGCTACAACTCGAACCGGGGCGGGTATTTCGGCATGTCGTATTACTGGGCGATCTCGCGCTCCGCCGACGCC
Organism: Thermoanaerobaculia bacterium; assembly: GCA_963816185.1. Lineage (GTDB taxonomy): Bacteria > Acidobacteriota > Thermoanaerobaculia > UBA5066 > UBA5066 > Fen-183. Next base: position 101,250 of record CAWFJJ010000001.1, read on the forward strand.
ACGTTCTCGGCCGATTTCTACACGAAGGGGTACTACGGCCTCGGCACCGAGCTCCGGGCGCGCCCGTCCGAGGGAACACACGTCGAGGGCACGTATTACACGATCTACGACCCCACGGTTCAGCACTGGCAGTGGCAGACGATCGGGACGCTCGTTTCGAACGACCTGGGGCCGAAGCTGCGCGCCGTGGTCACCTGGCTCGAATTCTCGGACCCGACGTTCTTTCAGAGCTTCAACGCGAATTTCGCCCTCTCCTCGGCGCGCACCATCGGGAGCGAAGCCTTCGTCACATGGAGCCCCGATCCGTTCGCCCTGAATCTCCGAGTCACGCGCAACGAGGCGCTCGGCTACGGCACGGGCAACATCGTGAACGAGCGCCTGCCGACGCTCGAGGCCAGCCTGCGCCCGACCCCTTTCTTCGGCCAGGCGGTGTTCGTCGAAGCCTCGGGGCAGGCGGGCCTGCTCAGCACGAACCGGGGCAACGGCCTGCCGTCCGGCACGTACGACCGCTTCGACCTCTTCCCGAAGGTAAACGTGCCGCTCTCGCTCTTCCCCTGGCTCTCGCTCGAGGGCACGGCAGGCGGGCGGCTGACGACCTACGGGAAGTCGCTCTCAGGCGACGGAACGACCCTCGAGGACGTCCGTTACAACCGGGAAGCTCTGTCGACGGAAGTCTCCCTGACGGGCCCCGCTTTCTCGCGACTCTTCGACGGAACGCTGGGACCGTTCACGAAGTTCAAGCACGTGATCGAACCACGCGTCGTCTGGGACTACCTCGCGGGGCGTGACAGTTTCGCGCCGACGCCCCTTTTCGACGAAGTCGACTCCCTCATTCCAACGAACGTGATCCGGTATTCGCTGCTCCAGCATTTCCTCGCCAAGGGAAAAGAGGGGGGCTCGCGCGAGATCGCTTCGTTCGAGATCGCACGGAGCTATTACGTGAGGCTTCCGGGCGAGGGAACGGCCTTTCCGTTCGACCCGAGCGTTCAGAAGAGCTCCCCTCTGGACTTCATCCTCCGCGTCAACGCGACGTCGGCCCTCAACCTGGACGCGAGGACGACCTGGGACCCCCACACGAATCAGGTCACGGCCGCGAGCATGACGGCCGTCCTGTCGGGAGCCGAGCGGACCCTCGCGCTCTCGCTCTTCGACAGCCACCCGGTGGTGATTCCGGCCTCGCTCGACCCCGGCGCCTCCGCCCAGCTGAGGGTGTCGGGGGGGATGCCGATCCTGCCGAAGCGCCTCCGGTTCGACGTGGAGGCGAATTACGACCTCACGAAAGGCCGCATGCTCGAGTCGCGCTCTCTGTTGACCCTCCAGGCGGCCTGCTTCAAAATCCTCGCGGAATACAGGGATTTGCGCACCGGGGTCGTGCCTTCGAGGGATTTCCGGGTGGCTCTGACCCTGAAAAACGTGGGCAGCTTTCTCGACTTCACCGGGAGCCTTCCGTGACCCGTTTAGGTCCGAGAGAGATTGCGCCCCGTTGCGACACTTCCAACGTGGCCCGATTCAGGACCCTCGGCTTAATCCTTGTGCTGCTTCTCCTTCCGTCCAGACTGCGGGGCGACGGGGCGGCTACGAACACGACCTGCGCGGGAGCTCTCGCTGTCGACCCGGCCGCACTGCCGTGGTCCTCGACAGGCGTGGACACCAGCGATGTCGAGGGCGAAGGCGATCCTCCCGTCTTTCCGTGCTACACGAAGGGACAGCTTTCGACGGGCGGTCAGGCGCCCCCGGGTCGCCTCGTCTGGTATTCCTTCACGCCCACGGTCTCCGACACCTACCGGATCGACACGATCGGCACGACGCCCGCCGCCGACTACGACACGATCCTCGGCGTGTACACCGGCTCGTGCGGATCTCTCAATTCTGTCTCGGGAATCTGCCGCCAGAACGGGTTTTTTCCCGACGACGCGCCCGGGTCGCTGCAGTCGTCCGTGACGCTCCTCCTGTCGGCAGGCACGACGTACACGATCGCCGTCGGCGGCATCGGACGGCCGAATGGCTTCACGGGCCAGTTCGAGCCCTCGAAGGGCGGTCTCCTCCAGCTGAACGTCTCCCGCGTGGCGGTCGGGTATCCGTACGTTTACCTGCTCCCGTCGGTTGCGCGCACGGGTGGCTTCGTGAGTGACCTCTCGGTCACGAACGTGGAACCCGCGGACGGCCAGTTCTTCGTCCAGTATCTCGGACACGGCAACGACGGCGACCTGAACGTCCCGGAGCTGCAGCCGTTCTCCAGCCCCCAGCACCTCGCGCCGTCCGGCACTCGCGAAATCAAGGACGTCCTCGGCTCGCTTTTCTCGATTTCCTCGGATTTCGGCGCCCTCGTCGTTCAGTCCACGACTCGGCTGCTCATCGGCGCGCGGACCGCGGCGCCCGCGCCCGGGGGTGCGGGCACGTTCGGCATGTTCACCGAGGCGGTGGACGTGTCCTCCGGCTCTGCGTCCACCCTCGCGCTCGTGTTCGGGGAGACGGGGCGCTTCGTCGCCGTTCGGGAGGACGCGTCCGCGCGGACGAACCTCGTTCTCGTGAACCCGTCGATGACGCCCTGCTCCGTCCAGTCCAAGGTGCTGGACGGCGGCGGGAACCTGCTGGGGTCCGCCCGAACGTTCACGGTCCCGCCGCACACGATGATTCAGAAGAACCGTCTCAAGGACACTTACGGAATCCCGGGCGCGGTAGAGGCCGCTTCGGTCCTCGTGACGAACGTGACGCCCGGCTGTGCCGTGGCCGGGAGCGCTTACGTGGTCGACGGGAACACGGCGGCCGGCACGAACGATCCCTTCGCGGTGCCGCTGCGCAAATAGGGGCGCGGTCTCCCGTGTAGACTTCCCCGTTCGTGCAGGCGGTCATTCTGGGAGCCGGTGGAATGCTCGGGCGGGCGCTCGGACGCGAGTTCCCGGAGGCCGATCGTTTCACCCGCGCGGCCCTCGACATCACCGATAGCGCCGCCGTTCGCGCGGCTCTCGGTCCGGAAACGCGGCTCGTCCTGAACGCCGCGGCTGATACGCGCGTCGACACGGCCGAAACCGACCCGCACCACGTCAAGGTCAACGTCATCGCGGTGGGAGCGCTCGCGGCGCTCTGCCGAAAGCTGGACGCGATGCTCGTACACGTGTCGACCGATTACGTGTTCTCCGGAAAGGGAATCCGTCCCTATCGCGAGGACGACCCCGTCGACCCCGTGAACGCGTACGGCCGCGCCAAGCTCATGGGGGAGCGGCGCGCGTTCGAGGAAGGTGATGAGGTGCTCGTCGTCCGGACCTCGTGGGTGTTCGGCATGGGCGGCGTGAACTTCGTGGACACGATCCTGAAGAAAGTCGAGAGCGGCGCACGCGAGCTCTCGGTGGTGGACGACCAGGTTGCGCGACCCGCGTACGCGGCCGATGTCGCGCACGCGATCCGCGAGCTCGTCGAGAAGAGGGTCACCGGTGTCGTTCACTTCGCGAACGCGGGAGAGGCCACGTGGTACGAGCTCGCCTCCGAAGCGATCGCGCGCGAAGGCCACACGGAGGTCCGCGTGAAGGCCGTTTCGACGTCGGAATTTCCCCGCCCCGCACGTCGCCCCCGGTGGTCGGTCCTCGACACGTCGCTCTACGAGCGCCTGACGGGCCGCGCTCCGCGCTCCTGGCGAGAGGCTCTCGGAGATTATCTCGCGGAGCGCCGCGCCGCCGCGCCCGCACGCCCCGCCTTATGACGTTGACGAAGCCCGAGGCAGCGCGAAAAGCGCTGCATATCGGGATGGCGGGGTTTGCGCTGCTTCTGCCGGGGATTTCGTGGGCAGCAGCTCTGGCTGCAGCGGGATTCGCCGTTCTCTTCAATGCGTTCCTCCTGCCCCGGGTGATGCCGTATTTTCTTAGAAGGGAAGAGGGGGAACGGCGCTTCTCCGTCGGGATCACGCTCTACGCGGCCACGGTGCTCCTCCTGATCGTCCTCTTTCGAAGAAATCTCCCGGTCGCCGCCGCAGGATGGGGATACCTGGCTTTCGGCGACGGCTTTGCCTCCGTTTTCGGGATGACCCTTGCCGGACCGCGCCTCCCGTGGAACCCGCGAAAGACGTTTTCCGGCCTCCTCGGATATGTCGTCTTCGGCTTTCTCGGCGCGTCTTTTCTCTATGGATTCCTCTCCTCCCGGGTTCCTTCTTCCTCCGAGCTGATCTGTCTTTTCGCGGGCGCCCTCGCGGGCGCTGCGATCGAGAGCCTCCCTTCCGAGCTGGACGACAACGTCCTGCCGCCGCTCGTGGGAGCCGCGGTTCTTTGGTGTCTGCTCGCGACGCGCGCCGGATGGTCGGGCGTTCTCGAGCCGGGTGCGCTTCGCGGCGGGCTCGTCGCGCTCGGAATCAACGTCGCGGTCTCCTCGGCGACGCTCGCTCTCCGGCTCGTCCGCCCGTCCGGCGCGCTCCTCGGGGCGCTCCTCGGGACGATCGTCCTCGCGTTCGGCGGCGCGTCCCTCTATCTTTCGCTCTGGGTCTTTTTCGGCGTCGGGACGCTCGCCACGCGTTTCCGCCGGGCACGCAAGGAGGCGATCGGGAAGGCGGAGGAGAAGGGCGGGCGGCGGGGCGCGGCGAACGTCCTCTCGAACGTGTCCGTCGCCGCGTTCTGCGCGCTCGTGGCGGGTCTGGCGCCGGGCGGCGACTTCTTCCGCCTCGCATCCGCGGCCGCTCTCGCGACGGCCCTCATGGATACGGTCGGGACGGAGATCGGCCAGGCCATCGCGTCGCCGACGGCCCTCCTCCCGGACCTCCGGCGAGTTCCGGCAGGCACGGACGGCGCCGTTTCCGTGGCGGGCACGCTGGCCGGGCTCGCGGCGGCGATGATCCTCGCCGCGGTCGGCCTCGCGACGACCCTTCTCACGGCGCGCGGGGCCGTGGCCGTCGTCCTCGCGGCCTGCGTCGGCACCGTCCTGGAAAGCCTCCTCGGCCGAGCGGGGGCGCCCTGGCGGATCTCGAATGGCCACGTCCTGAACTTCGTGAACACGCTGGCGGGAGCCGCCGCCGCGCCGGCTCTTCTCCGGGCCCTCGGGAGCCTCTCGTGAACGTACGCCAGGCGATGCGTCTCACCCGGCCGTTCACTCTTCTGCCACCTCTCCTCGGCATTCTGTCCGGCGCCGTGTGCGCGTTCGGCAGCGTCCACAACCCGGACCCCGCACGGCGCGTGACGGCCGAACTCGTCGGGATCGTCGCGCTGGGATCGCTCTGCGCGTCCCTTCTCAACGCGGCCTCGAACGTGCTCAACCAGATCACGGATCTCGCGGTGGACCGCGTGAACAAACCCGACAGGCCGCTCGTCACGGGCGAGGTATCCCTGGCGGCGGCGTGGCGCCTCACGGGGATTCTCTACGTTCTCGCCCTCGTTCCGACGTGGTGGATCGTCGTGCCGAGGCCTCCCGGGTTCCTCGCGCGAGCCGCGGCTCCGCTCGCCACTCACCAGTGCTTCTTTCTGTTCCTCTCGGGCCTCGTGGCCACGCTCATTTATTCCAGCCCCGCCTTCGGGAGGACGAAGCGCCTCGGAATGTGGGCGAACGTGACGATCGCGATTCCCCGCGGCTGCCTTCTCAAAGTCGCGGGCTGGACGCTCGTCGCGTCCGCGTTCTCCGCCGAGCCATGGGCCATCGGGTCGACCTTCGGGCTGTTTCTCCTCGGCGCCACCTCCACGAAGGATTTCTCGGACGCCAAGGGGGACCGCGCGGGGGGCTGCATGACGCTGCCCGTGAAGTACGGGAACCGCAAGGCGGTCGCGATCATCTCGCCCTTCTTCGTCCTGCCCTGGCTGCTCCTGCCGGTGCTCTCCAGAACCCCCGATCCCGCGGCGCCCTCGCACCGGCTCTTGAGCGGCAACCCGGTTCTTCTGACGGCGCTCGGCGTCCTCCTCGCAGCCTGGGGCGCCTACACGGTGCAGCTCCTGAGGAGGAATCCGGATGAGCTCGCCACGACCGAGAACCATCCCTCGTGGACTCACATGTACCTCATGCTCATGTTCGCGCAAGTCGGTTTCGCGGCCGCTTACCTCTTATGAACGCGCCTTTTGTGAACACGGCCCGCGAGCGTAGGATCGTAAGTGCCGTGGCCGAGCCCGCGTATTCGATCCCCTCTCCCGACCTGCCGGCCCTGACCGTGCGGTGGGAAGGCCTCGTCGTCGCGATCGACGCGACGACCCTGAACGCGATCGCCCGGAAGGCGACCCGGAGAGTGCCCGAAGTGCGCGAGATCCTCATCGAGCCCGAGGACGGGCGGCTCGGTCTGTCGGTGCGGATCAAGAAGGGCATTCCGGTGGCGTTTCGCGGGCACCTCGAGTCCCTGCGTTTCAAGGACGGGTTTCTCGGATTCACGATCTCCGACCTCCGGGTCTTCGGAGTCGTGCCGATTCCGAACTGGGTCATCACACGGATCGTCGAAAGGCAGCCCGAGGGGCGCGCGTTCTTCTATCCCGAGGAGCGCATCGTCGTCGTGAACCTCAACGGCGTCATGCCGGCGGAGCTTTCCGTGCAGGTCAAGGACGTCGTGTGCGAGAACGGGGAGATGCGCTTCGTCTTCGGGCCGAGCCAGTACCGGCTCGACCGCGTCATCGAGGAGCTGGGCAAGGACCCGTTCTCGGACGAGTGAAGCCGGCGGCCCGGGCGGATCTGAGCCCGTCTCAGTCGATCCAGATCTTCACGTGCGCGTCCGGGGAGCTGATCTCCACGAGGTCGCCGCGCTCGGCGTTTCTGAGCTGCGCGACGAGGGCATCGACGTCGAGATCGCGGTCGGCGTTCGACACGGCGTCCACGATGCGCCAGGGCAGCCGGAGGGTCACCGTCTCCTCCGGGTGGTCGGGCTTCCGGACCTCCAGGGTCACCCGATCGCCGTCCTTCTTGACGTGGATCTCGGCGTCTTCGTGCGTCCGTACGACGTCCGTGCCGTCCGGCTTGTCCTTCAGCTCCTGGACGATCGTTCGGATCTCGGCCGCGTCCACGGACTGGTCGAAATGGAGATCCATCTCGCGCCGCACCTTCCCGAGAGAGGCGAAGCGCAACGCGCCGGAGACGAAGGCGTAGGGGACCGAAAAGGAGACCCGATGCCGGTCGTTGCGGAGGTCGTCGACCTGCATCCTCAGGAAGCGGGGTCCCCGAACGCTCCGGCTGCTATGCCCGGGCACGATGGCCGAGTAACAGAGAAGGAAGAGCGCGAACAGGAACAGGGCATTGACGACGGATCGAAGCTCTTTTCCGACAGGCTGGCTCACGATGGCCTCCGGCTCCTGAATGGGAAACGAGGGCGGATCGGAAAAGGTTCCCGCCGTCCTCCGGCATGGACATTCCCCGCGGCCGATGCTAGCTTTTCCCCGAAGGGCGGACCATGCCTCACTTCATTCATGACACGTGTATCGGCTGCGGGGTCTGCGAGATCAAGTGTCCGACGCACACGATCACGGGCGGCAAGAGCGAGAAGTTCGTGATCCACCAGGACCGGTGCATCGACTGTTCGGTGTGCGCGGTCTATTGTCCCGTTTCCTGCATCCAGGACCAGCACGGCGAGCTCATCCAGAAGGTCAAGCCGAAGGACATCCCGAAGGCGATCGTGGACCGCGAGCTCTGCACGGCGTGCGAGTTCTGCATCGACATCTGCCCGTTCGACTGCATTCACCTCGTGGCCGACCCGCTCGCCCCGAACCTCCACTACAAGGTTGCCGAGGTGGACGCGGCCCCATGTGTCTCGTGCCGCCTCTGCGAGACGGTCTGCGACAAGGACGCCATCTACGTCCCGAACCCGGTGACGCAGGCGAAGCAGTACCTTCCGGTCCTTTAGCGGGTTTTGTCGCACGAAGTTGTTTGAAGGCCGTATTTCCTCGAAGGTCAGAGTGCGCGGCGCGCGGCGCGCGACATGACGGAAACGCCGCTCCGCCCCGATCCGACCCGAGCACCCCTCTCGAAGAATCCTCCTTCTTCGTCCCCGACCCCCGCGACGCGCCTGCTCGTCCAGTTCTTCGTCATCCCGCTGTTCGTCGTCGGCGTGGCGGTGTTCGTCTTCTGGCTCTTCGGCGCCATTGCCGTCGACCGCAAGAACGCCGCCGAGCTGCTGAACGACGTGCGCACGGGGAGCCGGAACCAGCGCTGGCAGTCGGCTTTCGAGCTCACGAAGAAGCTGCCCGCCCTCACGGATCCGAGGGAGCGTGCGGCATTTTCGGCCGCGGCGCTGCGTGCGTTCGAGGGCGCCCAGAACGACGACCCGCGCGTGAGGCGGTACCTGACGCTCGTCCTCGGGCGCCTTGGAGACCCGCGGGCCGTTCCGCTCCTGGAGAAAGCGCTCGACGACAAGGACCCCGAGACGCGCCTTTACGCTCTGTGGGCGCTCGCCCTCGTCGGAGATCCCGCCTCGGCGCCGCGCGTTCGTCCGCTCCTCGAGTCCGAGGATCCCGGGATCCGCAAGACGGCGGCGTATGCCCTGGGGCGCATGGAGGACGGCGAGGCGGTCCCGGCGCTGAAGAAGCTCCTCGCGGATTCCGTCACCGACGTCCGATGGAATGCGGCGCTCGCCCTCGCGACGCTCGACGATCCGGCCGGGCGCGACATCCTCCTCGGCATGTGCGACCGCGAACGCCTGCGATCGACTCCGGGCCTTTCCGCGGACCAGCAGGAGGACGCGCTCCTCAACGGTCTTCGCGGTCTCATCCTTCTGCACGACCCGGCGGCGAAGGCGCTGGGGAAAAAGATGGCCGACGCGGACCCCTCGCTGCGCGTGCGGCGCGAGGCGAAGAAGATCCTTCTCGGGGAGAAGCCGCCCGCCTCGCCGCAGCCGAAGGGGGCGCCTTGACGGAGCCCGGAATTTTTGAGACTTTGTCTCACGTTTGGTCTCGAGGGGGCGGATGACGGAAACGAGTTCGGTTCGCGTCGCGGCCGCGGAAAGCGCGGCCGGTGCCCCCACGCGCCGCAGCTTCGTCAGCTGGCTCGCCGTCGGCTGGCTCGCCTTCGCCGCCGGCGTCGGCGCATTCGTCACGACGATGGCGCGCTTCCTTTTCCCGAATGTGCTGTTCGAGCCGCCGTCCTCCTTCAAAGCCGGCTTCCCGTCCGACTACCAGGTCGGCGAGGTCGACGAGCGCTGGAAGGAGAAGTACCAGATCTGGGTCGTGCGCAACCCGGAGATGATCTACGCGCTCATCACGATCTGTACGCACCTGGGCTGCATTCCGAACTGGCTCCCGGCGCAGAACAAGTTCAAATGCCCGTGTCACGGCTCGGGCTATTACCGCTCCGGCATCAACTTCGAAGGGCCGACGCCTCGGCCTCTCGAGCGCGCGGCCATCTCCATCTCGCCCGAAGACGGGCAGATCTTCATCGACAAGTCGCGGAAGTTCCTCTACGAGAAGGGACAGTGGACCGACCCCGCGGCCTTCATCAAGACGGCCTAGGAGAAGCATGAGCCTCGAGAGATCGTGGAAGAAGCTCCAGCAGCAGGTCGTCGAGACCCAGATCTGGAAGTCCATCTTCCGCGTCGGGATCCCGAACACGAACCGCAAGCGCGTGCTCGCGATGCTCGGCAACGTCGTGCTCCACCTGCACCCGGTGAAGACGCGCAAGTCGGGCGTCAAGATGCGCTACACGTGGTGTGCGGGCGGGCTGACGTTCTTCCTGTTCCTGACGCTCACGTTCACCGGGCTTCTCCTCATGTTCTATTACCGGCCGACGATCGAGTACGCCTACGGCGACATGCTCGACCTGCGCGAGCAGGTGCCCTTCGGAATCATGCGCGAGATGCACCGCTGGGGCGCGCACGCGATGGTGATCGCCGTGTGGATCCACATGTTCCGCGTGTTCATGACCGGCTCGTACAAGCCGCCGCGGGAGTTCAACTGGAACGTGGGCGTCGTCCTGCTCGTCCTGACGCTGCTGCTGTCCTTCACGGGCTATCTCCTTCCGTGGGACCAGCTCGCGATCTGGGCCATCACGGTCGGCTCGAACATGGCGCGCGCGACGCCGCTCGCGGGCAACGAGGGACCGTTCGCCGCGCAGCTCGCGGTGAACGGCGTGAACCTCGTGACGGCCGGGAGCGACGCGCGCTTCGGCCTCCTCGGCGGGCGCATCGTCGGCGCGAACGCGCTCCTCAGGTTCTACGTCCTCCATTGCGTGTTCATCCCGCTCGTCGCCGCCTTCCTCATGGCGGTCCATTTCTGGCGAGTCAGGAAGGATGGGGGAATCAGCGGGCCCCTATGAATAGGTTGTCCGTTGTGTGTTTTCCGAGCCTTCTCTTTCTGAGAAAGAGAGGGTTCGAAGAACCCTCGATCGCTGGAATCGGGCCGAGGCGCGCAGCGCGTCAAGGCTCGCGACGCGACGGCCAAAGGCCGCCTGGCCTTGACGTGCGAGCACCGGAGGCCGCCCCATGAGCGGCCTCAAATCCTTCATCAACTGGCTCGCGTCGCCCGCCATCGCGGTGACGCTGTCGATGCTCTCTCTCGTCGGGGCGATGTTCTGCAAGCCGCTCTGGACGAAGAAGGGCGGGCTCGTGCTCTTCACGACGCTCGTGGGCGGGTTCGCGTTCAGCTTCACGGATCCGAACTTTCGCATCGTCGCGACCACGCCCGATAACGTCCCGATTCTCGGGATGCTGTTCCTCGTGGGGTTCTTCTTCTGGTACGCGATGTACCAGGCGCACCTGAACGACGCGCGCCTCTCGGCGGGCCAGCCGCCCCTCGAGAAGGACGACAGCGACAAGAAGGTCTTCTCGTGGCCCGACCTCGTCTACGTCGAGCTCGTCGCGCTGATCATCTGCTCGATCGTTCTGATCGTCTGGTCGATCGTGCTCAAGGCGCCGCTCGAGGAGCCCGCGAACCCCGGTGCGGCCCCGAACCCGGCGAAAGCGCCGTGGTACTTCCTCGGGCTGCAGGAGCTTCTCGTCTACTTCGACCCGTGGATGGCCGGCGTCGTCCTGCCGACGCTGATCATCGTGGGCCTCATGGCGATCCCGTACATCGACACGAACCCGCGCGGGAACGGCTATTTCTCCTTCCGCGAGAGGAAGTGGGAGATCGTCATGTTCTGCTTCGGGTTCATCATCCTGTGGGTCGTCCTCATCATCATGGGGACGTTCCTGCGCGGGCCGAACTGGAACTTCTTCGGCCCGTACGAGTACTGGGATCCGAACAAGCTCGTCCCGCTGAACAACGTGAGCGTCTCGGAGATCTTCTGGGTCAAGTGGCTGAAGACGGCGCTCCCGGCGTTCTGGCTGAAGCGCGAGCTGCCGGGAATCCTCCTCGTGCTCTTCTACCTCGGCGCGCTGCCGGGCCTTCTCTCCAAGACTCTCTTCAGGCGTTTCTACGAGAAGATGGGAATGGTGCGATTCTTCGTCGGCGTGAACCTGTTCCTCATCATGCTCGCCGTGCCCATCAAGATGTACCTCAGGTGGATCTTCAACCTCAAGTACATCGTCAACATCCAGGAGTTCAGCTTCAATATCTGACATGGCCAAGGCACCGCCGCCCGAACCGATCGATCACCACTACGACATCAAGCGGCTGACGAAGGTCTTCGCGATCACGTCGATCCTCGTGCTGCCGGTGTTCGGGTGGATGACATGGCAGGACTACGGGCGCGACTGGAAGTCCTGGCAGAAGAAGTTCATCGAGAACGACCGCAAGAGAACGCGCGCGGCCCTGCGGGCGGCCTCCGAGAAGATCGATCCCGACATCGAGGAGAAGTACCTCGAGCAGAAACGCGAGGGTGCGCGCGAGCTGCGCCGCCATCGCACGGCGGTCTCGGAGGCGGAGGAGCGGACGAAGAAGGCCGAAGGAGCCTGGTACCTCGCCGACCAGGACTTCCGCTTCAAGAAGGCCGAAATGGACACGGCGCGCTACAACTTCGAGACCCGCCAGGAGGAAAGCCCGAAATCGCCGGCCGCCGAATCGGCCCGGAAGAATTACGAGCGTCTGAAAGCGGCGTACGAAGCGAGCACGATCGTCGAGCAGGCGGCGAAGAAGGCGTGGGACGGCGCGAAGGCGGAGCTGGCCTCTCTCGAGCAGACGAAGAAGGACGCCGAGGACGCGCTCGTCAAGCTGGATGCCGACTACGACCGGTTCCAGAAGAAACTCGGGACCCTCCGGCAGAACGACGCTTTTTATTTCGTGCGCAACGCACCCATCGCGGACATGCTCGCTCCGTCCCTCAAGATCCAGCAGGTCCAGCTCGACGACCTCTACAACGACGTGAACTTCCTCAGGAGCCAGCGCGTCGACCGGTGCATGACCTGCCATATCGCGGCCGAGACCCGGGGCTTCGAGGACAAGGAGAAATACCCTCAGTCGGTCCTGAGGACGCATCCCCGCCTCGACCTCTTCGTCGACTCGAACTCGCCGCATCCCTATGCGACGTTCGGCTGCACGTCGTGCCACGGCGGGCGCGACCGCGCGACCGACTTCACGCGCGCCGGCCACATGCCGAACGATTACGGGCAGTACGAGCACCTCGCCGGCCAGCTCGAGTCGGGGCACGACGACAAAGGCCTTCCGACGGACGACGACGCGGTGAAGGAGGAGATGGGGGAGACACAGACGGGCCGCTGGATGAAGGACTACAGCTGGGAGGTCGACAAGTTCAACGACCTGCCCATGTACCCCATGAAAGCGGTGGAGGCCGGCTGCTTCCGCTGCCACCGGAGCGACGCGGGGCACCCGAAGGCGCCGAAGCTCGACCAGGGCCGAAAGCTCGTCGAGCAGCTCGGCTGCTGGAGCTGCCACAAGATGAAGGGCCTCGAGAACCTGCCGCGCGTCGGGCCGAATCTCTCTCGGATCGCGTCCAAGACGACGCCCGAGTGGGCGGAGCGCTGGCTCGTGAACCCGCGCGCTTTCCGGAACAACACCAAGATGCCGCGGTTCTTCTACCTCGAGAACTTCGACACGGAATCGGGGCATCGCCTCACGGACACGATGATCGCCGGCGTCACGGCGTATCTCTTCGAGAAATCGGAGAAGACGTCGTGGCCCGCAGTCGCCGCGGGAGACGCGGCGCGGGGTAAGCAGCTCTTCGAGAACGTCGGCTGCCAGGGCTGCCACATCTCCGAGCCGGGGGCCGAGCGCCATGTGATGGACGGCTGGCGCCAGCACGGTCCGAACCTCATCGGCCTCTCGCAGAAGGTGACGCCGGAGTGGCTCGCGGCCTGGCTGAAGAATCCGAAAGGCTACAACCCCGAGACGCGCATGCCGAATCTGCGTCTTTCGGGCGACGAGATCGCCGATCTCGTGGCGTACCTCATGAGCCGACCCGCGCAGAGTGAGTTCGCGCGCAGCCGCCCTCCGAAAGCCGACGAAAAGGAGCGTGACGCTCTCGTTTTCGACTACCTCACGCAGACGAGGTCCGTCGTGGAGGCGAAGGCCGACGTCACGAGGATGACGCCGAAAGAGAAGGACCTTTTCGTGGGCGAGAAGATCATCGGCAACTACGGCTGCTACTCCTGCCACGTGATCCCCGGCTTCGAGAATGCCAAGCCGATCGGCGTCGAGCTGTCCGAGTGGGGCAACAAGCCCGTCCACCTCCTCGACTTCGGGTTCGTCCGCCTCCCGCACACGCGCGCCGACTGGCTCGCGCAGAAGGTCGCCGATCCGCGGAGCTTCGACCTCGAGAAGGTGAAGACGTTCCAGGAGAAACTGAAGATGCCGCAGTTCTCACTCTCGGGAGCGGAGGTCGAAGCCGTCCAGACGGCGATCCTCGGGATGCAGAAGGACGACATGGCCGATTCTCTCGTCGTGAAAGCCGTCGGCTCGCATGGGGCGGTCGAGGCCGGGCGCCGCATCGTGAAGGACTTCAACTGCCAGGGCTGCCACATCCTCGAGGACAGGGGCGGGGGTATCCGCGAGGCCATGACGGCGAACAAGATCGACCTCGCGCTCGCGCCGCCCATCATCCGAGGCGAAGGCGCCAAGGTGCAGAGCGACTGGCTCTTCTCGTTCCTCAATTCGCCGCGCTCCGGCCAGATCCGCCCGTGGCTCAAGGTCCGCATGCCGACGTTCGAATTCAGCCCGGACCAGCTCAACTCTCTCACGGCGTACTTTGCGTCCCTCGACAAGGCGCGCTATCCGTTCGAGAACCGCGTCGAGGCGCTCGACGCCCGCTCGCGGGCTGCGGGCGCGAAGACGTTCGAGGCGCTCAAGTGCGCCCAGTGCCATCCGACGTCGCAGGACGCCTTCCAGCTCGCGCTCAAGGCAGGCAAGACGCCGGCGGACCTCGCGCCCATTCTCGCCGCGGCGCACACGCGCCTGCGGTACGACTGGATCGCGGACTGGATCAAGCGGCCCGAGGAGTGGATGCCGGGCACACGCATGCCGACGAACTTCCCGAAGATGGACGAGGGATCGGGCAAGCCCGCGAAGCGCATCTCGCCGCTCGCGCCGGCGCTCGACACGCCCGCGTTCGCAGGGCTCAAGAAGGACCTCATCGCGATCTGGGGCTCCGAGGGCGAGGCGAAGGCCTACATCGGCGATCCCGACCGCGTCACGAAAGCCCTGCGCGATCACATCTGGTCGCTCGGCAACGACTTCCTCACGGCGCCGCAGGCGCCGAAGGCGGCGAAGGCGACGAAAAGGGCGAAGGCGCCCGCGGTCGTCGCGGCCAAGTAGGATGAATATTCTGCTCGTATTTCCCGAATGACCGATGTCAAGGGTCTCAGACCGCTGCGCGGCGCGCGAAACGCGCCCTTGACATCGGACATTCGGGAAGAAGATTTCCGACTATCGGGGCTGCATCAGCAGCCCCGAATATCAGAAGGATTTCTCCCCCGGGCGCTCGTTCTCTTCGCAGTGGTGGTTTTTTCGGCCGAAACACTCGCCGCATCATCGGCAGGCGTAGGAGCCTCGGCGCCCACGCACGGGGTCTTCGGCAAAGTGACTCTCTCGGGTCCCGTCCCGAAGCTCGCGCCGCGCCCTGTGAACGCGGACGTCGCGATCTGCGGTAAGGCCGACCGGCCCTCGCCGTCCCTCGTCCTCGCGAAAGACAAGGGAATCGCGAACGCAGTCGTGTGGCTCGAGGGCGCGAAGGGCGGCGCGCTTCCGAAGGGGCCGTTCCACCTCGACCAGAGGAACTGCCTGTTCGCGCCGTACGTGCAGGTCGTCAGCAAGGGCGCGCCGGTCGTCTTCGGGAACTCGGACCCCGTGCTCCACAACGTCCACGCGGCGACGGCCGGCGCCGCGCAGATCTTCAACCGGGCGATCCCGGTCAGGGGGCAGACTTTCACCGAGACGTTCACGGAGCCGGGTGTCGTCCGCCTCAAGTGCGACGTCCACACGTGGATGACCGCATGGCTCTTCGTGGCCGACACCCCCTATGCGGCCGTCACGGACAAGGAGGGTCGATTCGCGTTTCCTTCCGTTCCGCCCGGCACCTACCGTCTGAAGACGTGGCACGAGCTGTTCGGCGAGAAGTCGCAGCCCGTGACCGTTCCGGCCTCGGGCGCCGCGAAGGCGGACGTCACGCTCTCCCTCCTCGACGCCTCGAATTAGAAAGTCAGTTGATCTTCTGCGCGCCGGAGGCGCGGCTGAACTCCGTCTCGAACGCGCGGAACTTCGGGGAGCTCCAGTCCATCTCGCCGACGACGTGCTGGATGATTTCTCCCGACGGCGCGATGAACCACGTCTCGGGGTAGGCGTCCGTCCCGTAGCGGTGCGCGACGTCACCCCGCGGGTCCAGAGCGACGGGCAGACCCGAGATCTTGTGCTCTGTCAGCCACGCGTCCACGGTCTTCCAGTCGTCGTCCGTCGAGACCGCGAGGAACTCGACGTTCGCGTCGCCTTTCGTGTCCGCGACGAACTTCACGAGCGCGGGCATCTCTTCCCGGCACGGCGGGCACCACGTGGCCCAGAAGTGCAGAATCAATCCCTTGCCCGTTTTCGCCGCGAGGTCGCGGCGCGCTCCGTCGCGCGCGAGGACGATCAGGGATCCGGAAGGCGCCGCGGCCTTCGCGGACGGGGCCGCGGGACGCGGCGCGGCCGACGGGAGCAAGGCGTCTTTCGCAAGGCACGAGAGCACCGCCGCGACGACGGCGGCGGCCGCAAGGACGACAAAGAGGCGCTTCGAGTCTTTCATGCGCGAGCCGCCGGCAGCGTCATGGGAAGGCCGAGGATGCCGAGGCGCGAAAGCGGCCAATCATAGGCAATGGGGTCTTCCGGCTTGAGTCGGCGCAGCCAGCCCGTCGCCTCGCGCGACGCGGCGAGGTCGGCCGTGGGCCGGCGCGTGAGGCCGATGCGGCGCGCGATGCGGTGGAGGTGAACGTCCATCGGCAGGAGCAGCCGCGCGGGCGTGAAGCGCCCGCCCGCCCAGAGACCGAGGTCGAAGCCCTCCGTCCGGATCATCCAGCGGAGGAACAAATGCTGCCTTTTGCAGGCGGAGCCTGCAGCGGGAGACGGCAGGAGAAAGCGTAGGCCGCGCGAGGGCGCAGCGGCGCGGGGGGACAGCAGTTGAAGATTTCTTAGAAAGGAAGAGAGAGCGAGCACGTAATCCGAATGGGCGGTGCGATTCGGGCCGGCGTTACGGATTCCACGGGGCGCTTGCGCTGCGCGCTCTTCACCTTCTAAGAAATTCTCTTTCTCTTCGTCCCCCTGCGCGAAGAGCGCGCCGAGAGAGCCGTGCGCGCGCCGCGCCCTCTTGACCATTCGAAGAAAATCCTCGACGTCCTTTCCCGTGACCCACCGATGCACGAAACGCTCGAGGCCCGCGGTTGGCGTTTCGTCCCACTCCTCCAAGAACCCCGCGGGCCGCGGCCCGAGAGCCCCGAGAACGCGCGCGATCGAAGCCTGAATGGATTTGACGCGCCCGAAGGCGAGCGAAGCGGAGAGGAAAGCCACGACCTCGCGGTCCGCCGGATCGGCATAACAGTGGGCGAACACGAGCGGGTCGGAGTCGAGGCGGCGAGACCGCCACTCGACCCTCAGAGTCTCGAGGCGCTCGCCGAGAAGTGCGAGGTTCGGGGGGCCGGCCGGGCGTCTCACGTCTCCTACGCTAGCATCCTCGCGGTGAGCCCGCGACGTCCCGGGAAGGAGGCTCCTCCTCCACCCGAAGAAAAGCCCGACTCCCGCCGCACGGTCCTCGTGGGAGTCTACGGGCGCGAGATCCCGAGGGAGACGGCCGAGGACCAGCTCGACGAGCTCGAACGCCTCGTGGACACCGCGGGCGGGCTCGTGGTCGCCCGAACGCTTCAGGAGCGCCGGGGACCCGATCCCGCGACGTACGTCGGCTCGGGGAAGGTGGAGGAAGTCGCCGAAGCGGCGCGCGCCCTCGGTGCCGGCTGGACTGTCTTCGACGACGAGCTCACGCCCACGCAGGCGCGGAACCTCGACAAGAAGCTCCCGACGCAGGTGCTCGACCGGGCCGGTGTCATCCTCCGCATCTTCGCCGCGCGCGCGCGTTCTCGCGAGGCCATGACGCAGGTCGAGCTCGCGAGGCTCCAATACGAGCTCCCGCGCCTCGCCGGGCCGTCCCGGGGCCTCGCCCAGCAGCGCGGCGGAGGCGCGTTCCGAGGCGGCGCGGGCGAGCGGAAGATCGAGCTGGACCGCAGGAGGGTGCGCACGCGCATCGCGAAGCTCAAGGAAGAGCTCGCACACATCGAGACCCAGCGCGACGTGAGGCGCAAGGGGATGAAGCGCGTCGCGACCGTCTCGCTCGTGGGCTACACGAACGCCGGCAAGACGACGCTCTTCAACCGGCTGACGTCCTCGAAGGAATTCGCCGAAGACCGCCTCTTCGCTACGCTCGACCCGCGGCACGCGCGGCTCCAGGGCGTGGGCGGACGGGCGATCGTCCTCGCCGACACGGTCGGCTTCCTTCGCAAGCTCCCGCACACGCTCGTGGCGTCGTTCAAGTCCACGCTCGCCGAAGTGAAGGACGCGGACCTGCTCGTGCACGTCGTGGACGCGTCGTCCGCGCAGGCAGCCGAGCAGCGTGCCGTCGCCGAAGAGGTGATCGCGGGCTTCGGCGTGGAGAAGAGGCGCGTCCTCCTCGCGTACAACAAGACCGACCGCCCGCATCCCGAAGCGCTCGCGTTGGACGGGATCCGGATCTCGGCGGCGACCGGAGACGGGATCCCCGAGCTTCGGGAGGCGATCGTCGCGAGGTTGGCCGCTCTCGGCGCGCGGATGCCTTTCTACGGATCCGGGCATGCCTCCGGCTGAGGGCCGGGATCTCCTCAGCACGCGCACGGAGCGCCTGGCGTCGGCGGGCTTTCTCGTTGTTGCGGCTCTTCTCGCCGTCACGGCTCTGATCGCGGACAGCGCGGCCTTCGACGAGGTCATCCACCTCCCCGCCGGCATCGTCCAGCTCGAGACGGGAGATCTTCGTTTCGCGCCGGACCATCCTCCCCTCGCGCGGCTCTGGGCGGCGCTTCCTTCCGCCTTCCTTCCCGTCGTGCTGCCGGACCCGAACACCGAGGCCTTCCGAACCGGCGAGTTCGTCGCGGTGGGCCGTGAGCTTCTCGAAAAGAACCCCCGACTTCCGCTCCTGACGCTCGGGCGTCTCATGATCGTCGCGCTGTTTCTCGCGCTTCTGCTTCTCGTGCGCGGCGCCGCGCGCAAGCTCTTCGGCGCGGATGCGGGGCTTCTCGCGCTCGCCGTCGCTTCCCTGTCACCGTCGCTTCTCGCGCACGGGCATCTCGTGACGACGGACCTGCCCGCCGCCCTCCTCTTTCTCGCGGTGCTCATGGCGTTCGCCCGCCTCGGCGAGAGGCTTTCTGCGGGCCGCCTCGCTGTGGCTGCCGTCCTGATCGCCGCGCTCGTCCTCACGAAGTACTCGTGGCCGGTCGTCCTTCCGGCCCTTCTCGCGATGGGTGTCGTCGCGGCCGCCTCGCGCGCCGTGCGCGTCGTCTCGCTCGCCGGCGTCGCAGTTTCCTGCGGGCTCGTCGCATGGGGGGCGGTCTGGGCGTGCTACGGCTTCCGGTTCTCGCCCTTCCGCGGGCCGCGAACTGCGGAAGCGCGGATGTACGTCCCGATCCAGGCCGGGATCCCCGCGGCCACGAGCCACGAGGAGGCCTGGAAGACCGTCCTTGAGGATTCCAAAGGCATTCCCTACACCGGGCCGACCGCGGGCTTCGCGCGGTGGGCCAGGCGGCACCGCGTCCTTCCGGAGGCATGGATCTACGGGCTCATGCTGCTCAAGAAGATGTCGTATCCCCGCACCGCCTTCTTTCGCGGCGAGATCGGGCCTGGATGGGCGATGTACTTCCCGGTCGCATTTCTCATCAAGTCCCCGCTTCCCGAGCTCCTCCTCGGCGGTCTCGGGCTGGCGGCGATCGTGGCGCGCCGGGCCCCTCCGCACGATGCCCTCCTGGCGACGGGCCTCGTGGTCTTCGCACTTTCGTACGGCGTCTTCGCAGTGCTCGCGACGCTGAACATCGGCGAGCGCCACCTTCTGCCGCTCCACCCGGTCCTCGCCGTCGTCGCCGGGGCGGCCGCGGCGTGGGCACTGACCCGACGGGGGAAGGCGCTCCTCCTCGCGCTCGTCCTCTGGCTGGGAGCGGAGACGGCGCTCGTTCATCCGAACGAGCTCGGCTACTTCAACGAAATCGTGGGGGGCTGGAGAAACGGCTGGAGATGGCTCGCCGACAGCAACGTCGACTGGGGCCAGGACCTCGCGCGCCTCGCCCGTTGGACGAAGGAAAACGGCGACCCGGAGGTCAAGCTCGCGTATTTCGGCGCGCTGGATCCGCGCGGGCTCGTCTCCAAGATCACGAATCTCTGGAGCGCGTATCCGTTCGGCGAGCCGGCTCGCCTCACGCCCGGCGTCTACGTTGTGAGCGTGAACCAGCTCCTCGGGCTCTTCATTCCGGTGGCGCGCGACGAGTTCTGGGAGAGGCCTGGGACCCGGGACTGGTACGCGAGCCGATGGGAGATGGCGCGCGCGTCGGGCTTTGCCCGCCCTCCGGGCCTGGCGGGACGAGAGGCGGCGGCGTGGGAGGCGTTCGAGGCGGTCGAGAGGGGCCGCCTGCTCCGCGCGCTCCGGACGCGCCCCCCGGATGCCTTCATCGGGACGTCGCTGCGCGTCTACCGCCTCTCCCAGACCGACCTGGATGCGATCCTGTCGCCCTAGCCCGCGACCACACGGAATAACGTTTCCATCTTCCTCCATGACAGGAGGGCCGGATCTCCCTTCGTAATACGATCTGTCACGCCCGGGAGGTATCGCCATGAGCACACCCATCGAATATCGCCGGCGCGGACAGGCCGTGTGGCTGGACACCATCTCCTCGAAGATGATCCATTCGGGGCGGCTGTCGTCCCTGATCGAGGCCGGCTCGGTCTACGGGGTGACGTCGAACCCGACGATCTTCGGACAGGCCATCGTGAAGAACGAAGGAGACTACAACGCGCACCTCGAGCGCCTCGCGCGCGACGGGAAGGACGCGTTCGCGATCTACGATGCGCTCACGCGCCAGGACATCGCCGAGGGCGCGGATGTTTTTCGCGCGCTGCACGAGAAGAACCCCGTGGACGGATGGATCTCACTCGAGGTCCTCCCCTCGCTCGCGGCCGACACGCAGAAGACCATCGCCGAGGCGAAGCGTCTCTCGTCCGCGCTCGGCCGGCCGAACGTCTTCATCAAGGTGCCTGCGACGTCCGCCGGCATCCCCGCGGTCCGGCGCCTGATCGGCGAGGGCGTCTCGATCAACATCACGCTCATGTTCAACCGCAAGCATTACCGCGAGGTCGCGAACGCCTATCTCGGGGGCCTGTCGGATTTCGCGGCGAAGGGCGGAGACCTCCCGCGCGTCCACTCGGTCGCTTCGTTTTTCGTCTCGCGCGTCGACACGCTCGTCGACAAGCTCCTCGGGGAGAGGATCCAGAAGGCCTCGGGGGCGGAGAAGACGCGCCTCGAAGGTCTCCTCGGCAAGGCGGGCCTCGCGAACTCGAAGGTCGTCTACGAGGACTTTGTCGCGATTTTCAAAGGAGCGCCGTTCGCCGCCCTCCGTTCGAAGGGCGCGCGTTTCCAGCGGCCGCTCTGGGCGTCCACGGGCACGAAGAACCCCGCTTACTCCGATCTCCTCTACGTGGAGAACCTCATCGGCCCGGACACCGTGAACACGATGCCCGAGAAGACCCTGGAGGCGCTCCTCGATCACGGCCGGACGCCCGGTGACACCGTGCTGGAAGGAGTCGCCGAAGCGAAAAAGACGCTGGACGACCTTCGTGCCGTCGGGATCGACGTCGAGGCGGTCGGCGAGCAGCTCCAAAAGGACGGCGTCGCCCTCTTCACGAAATCCTACGAGGAGCTCCTCGCGGCGATCGAGTCGCGCCGCGCCGAGGCCGTGAAGGCGTCCGCGGGAGTGAAAGCGTGATCCTCGGGACCTTCGACGCTCCCGATCTGAACGACGAACAGGCGAAGACGCTGGCCGACCTGGCCCGCGCCGCGCGCGGCGACATCCTGAAGATGACGACGCTCGCCGCCTCGGGGCACCCCGGCGGCTCCATGTCGTCTCTCGACTTCCTCCTCGTCCTGTGGGGCTTCGGGAACTGCGACCCGAGGAATCCTTTCAAGGAGGATCGCGACCGCGTCGTGATCAGCCACGGGCACATCTCTCCCGGCTCGTATGCGGCGCTCGCGCGGCTCGGGTACTTCGATCCCTCCCTGCCTTTCCTGGGCTTTCGTCGCGGCGGCTCGCCGTTCGAGGGACACGTCGAACGGGACGTGCCGGGTATCGACTGGGGCACGGGCAACCTCGGGCAGGGTTTCTCGGCCGCCGTGGGCTTCGCGCTGGCGGCGAAGATCAAGGGGAACGGCGCGCGCGTGTTCTGCGGGATGGGAGACGGCGAGCAGCAGAAGGGCCAGCCCTCGGAGGCACGCCGATTCGCCGTGCGCTACGGCCTGACGAACCTCGTTGCCGTCCTCGACTGGAACCACGAGCAGCTCTCCGGAAGCAACGCGGACATCATGCCGCAGCACATCGTCGCCGACTGGGAGGCGGACGGCTGGGGGGTCATCGAGGTCGACGGCCACGATGTCAGAGCCGTTTACCGTGCCGTGCGCGCGGCTCTGAACGCGAGCCGCCCGACGCTCGTCGCCTGTCGCACGGTCATGTCGAAAGGCGTCCCCTTCATGGAGAGGGAGGGGTTCAAGTGGCACGGGGCCGCGCTGTCCGTCGACAAATGCCACGAAGCGCTCGCAATCCTGGGCGCGACCGACGATCTCGACCACTGGATCGCCGAGAGAAAGAAGCCCGCGCCCGACTGGCACCGCGTCCTCCCGCATCGCCCGGACGAGGCGGTCTCTTAGTCCCGAGGGTGGCAAGCCGCGGACGTACGCTGCCGACGCGAAGACCGATAACCGGAGCGCGTTCGGCGCCGCTCTCGCCGATCTCGGGACGCTGTCGGCGTCCTCGGGGGTCCCGATGGCCGTTCTGGACTGCGACCTTTCGGTCTCGACGAAGACGGACAAGTTCCTCGAGACGCATCCGAAGAGCTTCTTCCAGGGCGGCATCGCGGAGCACAACGCGGCCGTCGTGGCGGGCGCTCTGTCCCTCGCCGGCGTCGCGGCGTGGTGGGGCGAGTTCGCGATGTTCGGCGTGGCCGAATCGTACAACCAGCAGCGCCTCAACGACATCAACGAGACGAACGTGAAGCTCGCCGTGACGCACTCCGGGATCGACGTGGGCGAGGACGGCAAGACGCACCACTCCATCGACTACTTCGGCCTCCTGAATTCCACGTTCGGCTGGAAGGTCTTCACGCCGGCCGATCCGAACCAGACCGACCACATCGTGCGGTGGATGGCGACGCATCGCGGAAACCACGCCCTCGTCATGGGGCGCTCGAAAATTCCGGTCGCGCTGAAGGAGGACGGGACGCCGTTCTTCGGGGGCGACTATGCCTTCGATCCGGCGCGCGCCGACAGGATCCGCGAGGGCGAAGGCCTTTCTCTCGTTTGCGCCGGCAACGTGCTGCCGTACGCGCTGGACGCGTGGAACGCGCTCGCGAAGGAAGGGACGCGCGTCGACCTCGTGTCCGTGGCCGCGTGGAGCGACCTTTCGGACCCGGATCTCGCGCACATCGCGCGGCACGGGGTCGTCGTCACCGTCGAGGATCACAACCCGAAGACGGGTCTCGGGACGTGGATCCAGGCCCGCCTCAACGACCTCGGCCATTCGGCGCGCGTCAAGAAGATGGGCGTCACGTTCTATTCGTCGTCGGGGCCCGCGAAGGAGCTTTACGCGCTCATGGGCCTCGACGGGCCGGCCATCGCGAAAGCGGTCCGCGAAGCGATGTCTTCCAAGCGCTGACGCCGGAGGAGAAACGATGTCGAGCGCGATCACGACCGACCCCGCGACGATCGTCATCTTCGGAGGCTCGGGCGACCTCAGCAAGCGCAAGCTCGTGCCCGCGCTCTTCGAGCTGCATCGGGAAAAGCAGCTTCCCCTCGCGACGGCCATCGTCGGATACGCGCGGACGGGCGAGTCCGACGAGAGCTACCGCGCCGAGATGAAGGCCGCGGTCGCCGAGTTCGCCCGGAAGAAGCCCGTCGAGGACGAGGAGTGGAGCTCTTTCGCGTCCCGGCTCTTCTTCTTCCGGGGCGACCTGAAGATTTCGAAGAACTACGCCGACCTCAAGGCGCGCCTCGAGTCGGTCGAGAAGGAGCGGGGTCTGCCCGGGAACAGGCTCTTCTACCTCGCGATCCCGCCCTCCGCGATCGGCATCGTGGTGGCCAACCTCGGCCAGGCCGGCTTCGTCTATCGGATCGACGGCGGCCCGTGGTCGCGCGTCATCGTGGAGAAGCCGTTCGGGCGCGATCTCCAGACGGCCCGCGCGCTGAACGAGGAGCTGGCTCACGTCTTCCGCGAGCGCCAGATCTTCCGCATCGACCATTACCTCGGCAAGGAGACCACGCAGAACATCCTCGTCCTGAGGCTCGGAAACGGCATTTTCGAGCCGATGTGGAACCGCCGCTACGTCGACCACGTGCAGATCACCGTCGCCGAGTCCATCGGCGTCGAGAACCGGGGGAAGTTCTACGAGGAGGCCGGAGTCCTCCGTGACATCATCCAGAATCACGTTCTTCAGCTCCTGTGTCTCGTCGCGATGGAGCCGCCCGTCGCCTTCGACCCGAACGCCGTACGCGACGAGAAGGTGAAAGTGCTGAGGTCCATCCAGCCGCAGTCGCCCGACGAGATCCTGCGCGACAGCGTGCGCGGACAGTACGGACCGGGTGCGGTGGACGGGCAGCCGGTCGTGGGCTATCGCGCGGAGAAGGACGTCAACGCGATGTCGCTCCGCGAAACCTACGCGGCATGGAAAGTGCAAATCGAGAACTGGCGGTGGGCCGGCGTGCCGTTCTACCTGCGCGCCGGAAAACGGCTGGCCAAGCGCATCACGGAGATCGCGATCCAGTTCAAGACGCCGCCGATCGCCCTTTTCCGACAGGTCGGAGTCCTCCGGCAGGAGCCGAACGTCCTCGTCCTGCGCATCCAGCCCGACGAGGGTGTCGCCTGGAAGTTTGGGGCGAAGGTGCCCGGGCCCGTGACGAAGATCGATACCGTCACGATGGACTTTCGTTATCGCGAGTTCTTCGGCGCGTCGCAGCCCGAGGCCTACGAACGGCTCCTCATGGACGCGATCCACGGCGACTCCACGCTCTTCGCGCGGCGCGACGAGGTCGAAGCCGCCTGGGAGCACGTGACGCCGCTCCTCGACGTGTGGCGCGACAACCCGCCTCTGGACCACCCGAACTACGAGGCGGGCACCTGGGGGCCCGACGCGTCCGTGGCGCTCCTCGCGAGGGACGGGAGACGTTGGCGGAGGCCGTGAGGGAAGTTCTCGCGTTCGGCACCCCGGACGATGTCGCGGACGCGGCGGCTTTTCTCTTCGTGAACCTCGCCTATCAGGCCGTCGCCGCACGGGGAAGATTCTTCGTCTCCCTCGCGGGAGGAACGACGCCCCTTGCGTGTTACCGGCTGTTGGCGGCGCCGCTGATCGCGACGAAGGTGAACTGGGAAGCCACCCACGTCTTCTTCGGCGACGAGCGCTGCGTTCCCGAAGGTCATCCGGATCGAAACGACGAAGCTGCGTTCGAGGCGCTGCTGCGGCACGTCCCGATCCCAGAGAAAAACGTCCACCGTGTCCCCGTGGACGAGCCGGACGGCGCGGAGCGCTATGAATCCGACTTGCGCGGGGCATTCTCCATCTTCTCCGCGTCCTCTTCGAAGGGAATTCCCCGTTTCGACCTCGTGTTCCTCGGGCTCGGGGCGGACGGTCACACCGCTTCGCTGTTCCCGGGTCGTCCCTCTCTCGAGGAGAACCAGCGGCTCGTTCTGCGAGTCGACGACTCGCCGAAGCCGCCTCCTTCGCGCGTCACGTTCACGCTGCCCCTGCTGAATGCCGCCCGCCATGTGGCGCTTCTCGTGACGGGGAAGGACAAGGCCCCGGCCCTCGCCCGCGTCCTCGAGGGCGACGAGGCGCTGCCGGCCGCCCACCTCGGCCCCGATGGAACGCTGACGATCCTCGCGGACACGGCCGCTCTTTCCCTTTCGAAGAACCTCCCGCGGCCGAAGGCCTCCGCCCCCGCCGACCGATGATCCTCGCGGGCGACATCGGTGGGACGAACGTGCGTCTCGCGCTCTTCGAGATGGAAGCGGGAAGGCTGGTTCGAAGAGAAGAGAGGAAGTTCCGGAGCCGCGAGTTCCCGGGGCTCGAGGGGCCAGTGGAATCGTTTCTCGCGGGCCGGCGCGTTCTCGCCGCCGGCTTCGGCGTTGCCGGCGCCGTGCGCAACGGTCGCTGCGAGGCCACGAACCTGCCCTGGGTCGTGGATGCGGCCCTTCTCGGCGCGAAACTCGCGCTCCGGCGCGTGGCGCTCGTGAACGACCTCTTCGCGAACGCGCTCGGCCTGTCGGAGCTTTCCGGCGAGGACTTCGCCGTTGTGAACGAGGGCACTCCGGATCTCGGCGGCAGCGCGGCCCTCATTTCCGCCGGGACGGGCCTCGGGGAGGCCTACCTCGTGCGGAGAGGCGGCCGGCTCGAGCCGCAGGCTTCCGAGGGCGGGCACGCGTCTTTTGCGCCGCGCAATCCATTCGAGATCGACCTCCTGAGGCACCTCCACCGCACGTTCAGCCACGTGTCCTTCGAGCGGGTTCTGTCGGGGCCCGGCCTCGCCGCGCTCTACGCGTTCGAGCGCTCGCGCTCTGAGGAGAGCGAGCCCGCATGGCTCTCGGCCCAGATCGCCGCGGCCCGTGACGCGTCTCCGGCCGTGACGGCTGCCGCGCTCGCGGGCAAGGATCCCGTGGCCGCACGCACCCTGGACTGCTTCGTCTCGATCTACGGCGGCGAGGCCGGAAATCTCGCGCTCAAGGTTCTCGCGACGGGCGGCGTTTACGTGGGCGGCGGGATCGCTCCTCGGATCCTGCCGAAGCTCCTCGATGGGACATTCTTCGCGGCCTTCTGCGACAAGGGGCGCTTCGCGGCGCTCCTCGCGAGAATTCCGATCAAGGTCGTGGTAAACGACGCGTGCGCGCTCCTCGGTGCGGCGCGCCTCGGAGCGGAGCTCTCCGAAGCACCGGGTTAGACTTCGCGTGGGCCCTCGGCCCGCAGTCCATTCGAAAGGAATCGGATTCGATGAAGAAGATCCTGTCCGCTCTACTGACCGGCGCCGCTTTCGTCCTCCTGACGTTTTCCGCCCCAGCCGACGAAAAAAAGCCCGTGTCTGCCGCCGCGAAGGACAAGAAGGAGTCGAAGATGAAGACGACCCCCTCGGGCCTCCAGTACGAGGACACGAAAGAAGGGACCGGTGCCTCGCCGAAGACAGGCCAGACGTGCGTGATGCACTACACGGGCTGGCTCTGGGAGAACGGTGCCAAGGGAAAAAAGTTCGACAGCTCGCTCGACCGAGGTCAGCCGTTCGAGTTCCCGCTCGGCCAGGGACGCGTCATCAAAGGCTGGGACGAGGGCGTGGCGACGATGAAGATCGGGGGCAAGAGAACGCTTCTGATTCCTCCGGGTCTCGGCTACGGCGCACGCGGTGCCGGCGGCGTCATCCCGCCGAACGCGACGCTGCTCTTCGAGGTGGAGCTGGTGGGGGTGAAATAGGGGGTCCGGGGGGAGGCGCAGGGCGCTTCCCCCCGGCAGAAAGTCTCTAAAGCAGGCGAATCAGGCCTGCTCGCCTCCCGACCCCTAGATTGTCCGTGTGGGGCCTCCCGGCAGGGGGGAAGTGCCCCGCCGGAGGGTTTCCATGCAAAGCCCCGTGAGGCGTGTCGTCATCCTGGGCGCGGCCGGCCGCGATTTTCACGACTTCAACACGGTTTTCCGGGACAAGCCCGAATACCTGGTCGTCGCCTTCACCGCGACGCAGATTCCGGGCATCGACGGCCGGCGCTATCCCGCGTCCCTCGCCGGTTCGCTCTACCCGGGCGGCATCCCGATCGTCGCCGAGGACGAGCTCGAAGGCCTGATCCGCCGCGAGAGCGTCGACCTCTGTGTCTTTTCGTACTCGGACGTGGCGCACACGCAGGTCATGCACCTTGCATCCCGGGTGATCGCGGCGGGAGCGGACTTCCTTTTCCTGGGAGCGAACCGGACGATGCTGAAGTCGAAGGTACCCGTCATCGCCGTGACAGCCGTGAGAACGGGCGCGGGCAAGAGCCAGACGACACGGTACCTCTCGAGACTCCTCAAGGAGCGGGGGCTTGCCGTCGTCGCCGTGCGCCACCCGATGCCGTACGGCGATCTCGCGGTCCAGGCCTGCCAGCGCTTCGCGGCATACGCCGACCTCGACCGCGAAAGGTGCACGATCGAGGAGCGCGAGGAGTACGAGCCGCACCTCGACAACGGCTTCGTCGTGTACGCAGGCGTCGACTACGGCCAGATCCTGAAGCGCGCGGAGGCGGAGGCTGACGTCATCCTCTGGGACGGAGGAAACAACGACCTGCCGTTCTACGTGCCCGATCTCCACATCTGCATCGCCGATCCGCACCGCCCCGGCCATGAGACCGCTTACCACCCGGGCGAGGCAAACTTTCGCCGGGCCGACGTCATCCTCATCAACAAGTGCGACACGGCCGACGAGGGGAAC
Source organism: Thermoanaerobaculia bacterium (assembly GCA_963816185.1). Lineage (GTDB taxonomy): Bacteria > Acidobacteriota > Thermoanaerobaculia > UBA5066 > UBA5066 > Fen-183. Next base: position 129,237 of record CAWFJJ010000001.1, read on the forward strand.
ATCCACGCGATCGAGACGGCGGCCGCGAAGCTGAATCCTCGGGCGCGCGTCCTTCGGACGGACTCGCCGGTCGTCTGCGAGAGGCCCGAGCTCGTGAAGGGCAGGCGCGCCCTCGTCGTCGAGGACGGTCCAACGCTGACGCACGGCGGCATGAGCTTCGGAGCCGGTCTCGTCGCGGCGAAGAGGGCGGGCGCCTCGGTTATCGTCGATCCGCAGCCGTATGCCGTCGGCACCATCGCCGAGACCTTCCGGAAATATCCGAACGCGGCGGGCATCCTCCCCGCAATGGGCTATAGCGACGTACAGGTGGCCGAGCTCGCCGAGACGATTTCGCGGACTCCGTGCGACGTCGTCGTCGTCGGGACGCCGATCGATCTGACACGCGTGGTGAGGCTTGCAAAGCCCGCCGTGCGGGCGCAATACGAGCTTCAGGAGGTCCTTCCGGGCCGCCTCGCCGAAGAAATCGAACGCGCCGTCCCGGCGGCCATTGCCGTGCCGCAGTGAAAGACGCCCGGCGGCGCTGAGGGTTTCGGGAAGGCGACGGCGGCCTTATAGTCCGGCGCGATGCTCCTTCTTTCGCGCACGATCCACTTCAATGCGGCGCATCGTCTCTTCAACCCGGAGAAGAGCGAAGAGTGGAACCGCGCAACGTACGGAGACGCGTCGAACGCCGCCGGCTACGGCCACAACTACACGCTCGAGGTATCCGTGGCGGGCGCGGCCGACGCCGATTCGGCCATGATCGTGAATCTCACCGACCTCGACCGCATCCTGAAGGAAGAGGTCGATCGTCCGCTCGATCACCGGAATCTCAACATGGAGATTCCCGAGTTCAGAACGCGCGTCCCCACGGCCGAGAATCTCGCGCGGTGGATCTGGGATCGCGTGGCGGCGCGGATCGAGAGAGAGGGTTGGCCCTGCCGCCTCGCGACGCTGAAGCTCACGATTACGCCCACGTTCTCGGTCGAGATGGTTTCGGACCAAGAGAAGATTTCTTAGAGAGGGTGTTTTCTTCTCTTTCTCCTCCGAAAACTCAAGTGTTCTCTTGCGCCGGCCGCGAGCGCCGCGGCCTCGATCTTGTCGCGGCCCCATGCGACTTCCGCCGGCGCGTGCGCGTCGGATGAGAGCACGATCGGGACGCCCGCGGCGACGAGCTTTGTCAAGAGCGGAGGAGCCGGGTACTCCTCGCCGACGGCTTTCCTGAGGCCCGCGCTCGAGACTTCGACTGCGACCCCGGCGTCTCGCGCGGCGGCCACGGCCGTGTCCTGGGCGTCGTTCACCTCCGCCGGCATGCGGTGGCCGAATTTCTTCGGGAGGTCGAAGTGCGTGAGAACGTCGAAGAGCCGGGTGCGCGCCGCCTTCGCGAGCAGCCGGTAGTACTCGCGCCAGAGGTTCTCCGTTCCTTCGGCCTCGTGCCGCTTCGCGGAACCGGGGGCGTCGATCCAGCCGCCGGCCACCCAGTGCACGGAGCCGAGGATGACGTCCCAGTCGTGGACGCGGAGAATTTCCTCGAGCGCGCTCTCGTGGCCTTCCGCGTAGTCGGCCTCGAGGCCGAGAAGGACGTCGATGCGGTCCGCGAACTCCTTCTGCAATGCTCGAACCTCGTCGACGTAGCCCGGCAGCTCCGCCCGCGTCATCGCGAGATGAGGATCGGGATCGTCACCCGGCAGAAAATAGAGGGGAATGTGGTCCGTGAACGCGATCTCGGCCAGGCCCTTCTCGAGCGCCGCGAGAACGTACTCCCGCATTTCGCCGCCGGCGTGACCGCAGCGGGCGGTGTGGACGTGATAGTCGGTCTCGTGTGCTCTCCGTCGCATCGAAGTCCCGCGATCCGAGTGTAGTCTTGGGGCGAAGGGGACCGCATGGCCATCCGGATCAACCGCGTCTACACCCGGGGGGGCGATGCCGGGGAGACGAGTCTCGTCGGCGGCCAGCGGGTCGCCAAGGACGCGATTCGGATCGAGAGCTACGGCACGGTGGACGAGCTGAATGCGCTTCTCGGGCTCGTGCGCACGGCGAACCGCGACGACGCGGGCACCGCCCCTAAAGCGGATCGCGACCGGCTCGACGCCATCCTCGAGCAGATCCAGAACGAGCTGTTCAATCTCGGGTCGGATCTCGCCACGCTCCCGCAGGATCGCCATCCGAAACAGCCCGTCATCGAGGCTCGCCATGTCTCGTTCCTCGAGAAGACGATCGATGATCTGAACGCCTGCCTGCCGGAGCTCAACTCCTTCGTGCTGCCGGGCGGCGGCTGGGTCTCGGCATTTCTGCACCAGGCGCGCACCGTATGCCGCCGCGCCGAGCGCCTCGTGACGGCGCTCGCCCGGAAGGAGGCCGTGGGCCCGCACGCTCTCGTCTATCTCAACCGCCTGTCGGACCTGCTCTTCGTGCTGGGCCGCTGGGCCGCGAAGACGCGGCAGGAGCCGGAGCCTCTCTGGAATCCAACGAAGGGCTGACGCAGCAACTTTCTGGCGGCCTGCGCGGCGACCGCGGCGCTCCTCGGACTTCTGGGCCGCGGCCTTGCCGCGGAGGAGGCTCCGCGCATCGACACGATCGAGATCCAGACGACGAACGTCTTCTCGCCCCGGGAGGCGGCGAAGTCGTTCTTTCCCTACGGGCTTGCGAACGCCCTCCACTTCACGACCCGTTCGTCGTTCATCGAGCAGCAGCTCCTGTTCCAGCCCGGAGACGAGCTTCGCCCGGATCTCCTCGCCGAGACCGAGCGGAACCTGCGCGCGTCCGGGCTCTTCCGCAGGGCCTACGTACGCGCGGAGGGAACGCGCGTCGTCGTCGAGACGGCCGACGCCTGGACGCTTCTCCTGCGCGGCTCGCTCTCGAACAAGGGCGGCGTGACGACGTATTCGATCGGAGCCGAGGAATACAACGTGCTCGGCACCGGCCGCCAGTTTGGATTCGGGTGGGAGAAGGAGACGGATCGCTCGTCCCGGTCGCTCTTCTTCGTCGACCCGAACCTGTTCGCTCCGCACGTGAATTTCCGGTTCGATGCCTCGGATCTCTCCGACGGCCGATTTCTCAAGCTCGCGTTGGGACGTCCTTTCTATGCGCTCGACGTCAAGTGGGCTCTCGAGGGCTCGGCGCTGCGTTCCGACTTCGACACGAAGCTCTATTCGAAAGGCGACGAAGCGACCGTGTGGAAGGAGGTGCAGCGCGACCTTCTGGTGTCGGGGGGGCGTCTGATATCCCGCGATCCCGACGGCGTCGTGCGTCTCGTTGGATCCCTCGAGTGGAGCGACGTCAATCTCCGCGAAGGCGGCCTCGGCCCGCCGCCTCCCGAGGGTGGCGCGCAGCGAAAGTTCTTGTTCCTTTCGGCGGGCATCGCGCGGGAAGGCTCCGACTGGATCACCCGGCGGCTCGTCGACCAGATCGACCGGGACGAGGACTTCAACCTCGGGACCAGCGCACGCGTCGAGGTCGGCGTTTCGCCTTCCGTCGGAGGTTCGAAGCGTGCGGGCCGGGCGCTCGTGTCCGGAAGCGTGGGTACGCTCCTGCCCTCGGGCTTCGCGCTCTCGACGCTCCAGGCCTCGACACGCCTGTCGGGTGGGCTCGAGAACGCCCTCGTATCGGCGGATGCACGAGCGTACTTTCTGACGGGGCCATGGACGTTCGTGGGACGGCTCGGGACCATGGTCGGGTGGAATCTCGACCCCGAGAACCAGATTCCGCTCGACGGCGACACCGGCATGCGCGCGTATCGGCTTCACGCGGTGGAGGGGACACGGCGCCTCGTGGGAAACCTCGAGGCGCGAGTCCTCGTGGTACCCGAGATTCTCCAGCTCGTCTCGTTCGGGCTCGCCGCCTTCGGGGACGTCGGCTGGTCCTCGGGAGAGCCCGACGGATTCTGGAGGCTCGCGGACGCGGGGGTGGGACTCAGAATCGGGATCACGCGCGCGAGCAAGAACAGCCTCCTGCGCATGGACGTGGCGCGCTCGCTGCACCCGGATCCGCTCGGGCGAACCGGGTGGCTCCTCTCGTTCTCGTCCGGACAGGCGTTCTAGGGGCGGCGGGCGTCAGTGGATGCCGCGCTCGGCAAGCCAGCGCTCGGCGTCGATCGCCGCCTTGCAGCCTTCGCCGGCGGCCGAGACGGCCTGACGATAGATGAAATCCGCGACGTCGCCGGCCGCGAAGACGCCCGGCACCGACGTTTTCGTGGAGGGATGCCGGATCTTCAGGTAGCCCACCTCGTCCATGTCGAGCTTGCCCCTGAAGAGTCCGGTGTTGGGCTGGTGCCCGATCGCGGCGAAGTAGCCCGAAACGCTCAAGGTCTTGACCTCGCCGGTCTTCGTATTTTTCACGCGCACGCCCTTCACACCCGTCGTGGGCTCTCCGAGGATCTCCTCGACGACGGTGTCGAGAAGGATCTCGATCTTCGGGTTCTGAAGGGCGCGTTGCACCATGATCTTCGAGGCGCGGAACTCGTTCCGCCGGTGGACGAGATATACCTTCGAGCAGAACTTCGTGAGGAAGCCGGCTTCCTCCATCGCCGTGTCTCCGCCACCCACGACGACGACGTCCTTGCCGCGGAAGAAAAAGCCGTCGCACGTGGCGCAGGCCGAGACGCCGTAGCCGAGCAGCCTCTTCTCGCTCTCGAGCCCGAGGTATTTCGCCGACGCGCCCGATGCGACGATGACGGAATCGGCGGTGATCGTTCCGGCCGACTCGAGCGTCAGCGTGAAGGGCTGCTTCGTCACGTCGACGTCCACGACGGTGTCGACGATGATCTCGGTCCCGAAGCGCTCGGCCTGCTTACGCGTGACGTCCATGAGCGCAGGGCCCTGGATGCCGTGCTCGAAACCGGGGAAGTTCTCGACGTCCGTCGTCGTCGTGAGCTGACCCCCCGGCTGGATTCCCTCGACGACGAGCGGCTCGAGGTTCGCGCGGGAAGCGTAGATCGCCGCGGTGAGACCCGCGGGGCCTGAGCCGACGATCACGACCTTGTAATGGGTTCTCCGGGGCATCGGCGATTACTTCGCTTGGGCGAAGTACTCTTTCGACTTCTCCCAGTCGGCCTTCATGGCCTTCGTGCCGGGCTTCCAGTCGGCAGGGCACACCTCACCGTGCTCGCGCACGTACTGGAACGCCTGGAGAACTCGAAGCGTTTCGTCCACCGATCGGCCGACCGCGGTGTTGTTGATCGTCGTGTGCTGGACGACCCCGTCCGGGTCGATGATGAAGAGTCCGCGCAGCGCGATCTTGCCGTTCTCGGCCAGTACGTTGCATTCCCGGGCGAGGTCCTTGCCGAGGTCCTCCAGGAGGGGGTACGCGAGACCCTTGATGCCGCCCTCCTCGCGAGGCTTTTCTGTCCAAGCGAGATGACTGAACTTCGAGTCCACGGACGCTCCGAGCACCTCGGCGTTGAGCTTTCTGAACTCTCCGAGACGGTCCGAGAACGCGAGAATCTCGGTGGGGCATACGAACGTGAAATCGAGGGGATAGAAGAAAAGGACGACCCATTTTCCCTTGTAGTCGGAAAGGCGATAAGTGTGGAATTTGCCGTTGAGCACGCCCTCGAGGGCAAATTCGGGGGCCATTCGGCCGACGAGCTGGGACATGGAATTTCTCCTTGCGCGAGGCTTATGTTTCCCGGGTGGGATTGTGACCCTGCGATACTTAATACTTTAGACTTAATCTAAACTTTGGTCAAGTCAGCCCTTGATTCTTCTTTATATCGAGTCTAAATTAGTCACAGTAGAAACGAAGGAGGGCCTTTTCATGGCCGAGCTCAAGGGAACGAAGACTCACGAGAACCTCAAGCACGCTTTCGCGGGTGAGAGCCAGGCGAACCGCCGTTACCTCTATTTCGCCGACAAGGCGGACATCGAGGGCTATCCCGAGATTGCCGGAAACTTCCGCGACACAGCCGAGGGCGAGACTGGTCACGCGCACGGCCACATGGATTACCTCAAGGCTGCGGGCGATCCCGCGACCGGCCTGCCGTTCGGCTCGACGACATTGAACCTCAAGAGCGCAATCGAGGGCGAGACCTACGAGTACACCCAGATGTACCCCGGCTTCGCGAAAACGGCTCGGGAGGAGGGCTTCGTCGAGGTCGCCGACTGGTTCGAGACGCTCGCGCGCGCCGAGAAGTCGCACGCGAACCGCTTCAGCAAGCTCCTGACGACGATCGGCTGAAGAGGAACAGGATTCGGCTGAAGAGAACAGGAACAGAAGAGGAAGATTTTCTTAGAAGGTGAATGGGGTCCCGGCGCCCGAATACCGTGAAGCCGCGTGAAGCCGCACAGACCCCACTCACCCTTCTAAGAAATCCGAATCCTCATCCTCATCCGAATCCGAAAGCAGAAAGAGCCATGGGTGCCGTCGGAACTCCGATCGCCGTCAAAGACGCGGCCTCCCTCTCAGCCGAGCTGACGCGCGTCGCGGATATCTGCCATGGGTGCCGCCGCTGCTTTTCGCTGTGCCCGTCCTTCGACGTGCTTTTCAAGGGGCTCGACGTCGCCGAGGTGGACGGCGAGGCGGAGAAGCTGCCGAACAAGGTCCTCGACGATTTCGTGGACCTCTGCTACGAGTGCAAGCTCTGCATTCCGCATTGCCCGTACATCCCGCCTCACCGCTGGGCGGTGGACGTCCCGCACCTCGTCCTGGAGTCGAGAAACGTCCGCATGAAGGAGACGGGCCTTCCTCTTCGCGAGCGTCTGCTCTCCCGGCCCGACGCCCTCGGCCGCCTTTCGCGGCCGATCGCGCCGGTCGCGAACTTCGTCAACACGCTGCCGGTCGCGCGCTGGGCGCTGGAGAAGGCCCTTGGTGTCTCGGCGCAGAAAGACCTGCCGCATTTCGCGTCGCGCACGTTCACGGCCTGGTTCAAGACGCGAAGAGCCCCCGCGCAGGCCGGAGAGCCCGTTGCGAAGGTCGTCTTCTTTCCGACTTGCTCGGTCGAGTGGAACCGGCCGGAGATCGGGCAGGCCGCGGTTGCGGTGCTCGAGAAGAACCGGGTCGAGGTGGCGGTCGCCTACCCGCAGTGCTGCGGGATGCCGCTTTTCGACGTGGGGGACGTCGCGGGCGCCGACGAGGCTCGCCGGACGTTCGTCGCCTCCATGAGGAGCTGGGTCGACCGCGGCTACACGATCGTGACGCCGGGTCCCTCCTGCTCGCTCATGGTCAAGAAGGAGTATCCGTGGCTCGAGAAGAGGCGCGGAGGAGAGCGCGCGGGGGCCGGAGAGTCGTCGACGGACACTCAAGTCGTGGCCGCAAACACGCGCGACCTCTTCGAATTCCTCGCCGACCTGAAGGCGAAGGGCCTTCTCGCGCTCGACTTCCCGAACGCGCCGAAGTCGATCGCGTATCACCTGCCCTGCCATCTGAAAGTGCAGAACATGGGCTTTAAGTCGCGCGACCTCCTCGCCGCCACGGGAGCGGCCGTCACGATGGTGGAACGGTGCTCGGGCCACGACGGCACGTGGGCGATGAAGAAGGAGTATTTCGACACCTCGATGAAGGTCGGAAAGAAGCTGTTCGACGGCCTCGCCGCGGCGAAGGCGGACGTCATCGCCTCGGACTGCGCCCTTGCGGGAGTGCAGATCAGGCAGGGGATGAAGATTCCGGTGCTGCACCCGATCGAAATCCTGCGAGACTCTTATGGACTTGAAGCGTGAGAGAGGGAATCTGTTCCCCGGATGTCTGGTGTCAAGGGTCTTCGACCGCTGCGCGGCGCGCAAAGCGCGCCCTTGACACCGGACATCCGGGAGAAGATTTTTCTTCTATCGGGGCTGCATTAGCAGCCCCGAATATCAGAAGAAGAATTAGATGAAGAAACTAGTCCTCTCCGACGTCAAGAATCTCCATGAGTACGAATTGATCCGCGATTCGTGGCGGAAGGACGTGATCGCCGTGAAAGCGAAGCGGCGCGTCCTTCTCGGCGACATCATGTCGCTCGTCTTCGAGTGCCGACTCACGGTCTTGAACCAGGTCCAGGAGATGTGCCGGGCCGAGCGACTCGCGAAACCCGAAGCCGTCCAGCAGGAAATCGACGTTTACAACGAGCTGCTGCCCGACGACGGCGAGCTCTCGGCCACGCTGCTCGTCGAGATCACCGAGGAGGCCCGCATCCAGCCTCAGCTCGACCGGCTCGTCGGCCTCTCTTCGGGTCGCCATCTCTGGCTCGAGCTGAACGGCCGCAAGGTGTTCGCGCGCTTCCTCGAAGGACAAGGGCGCGAGGACCGGATCGCCGCGGTCCAGTACCTGCGATTCCCGATCGGGACGGATCCCGCAGATCGGCAGGCGCTCGCCGAGGGACCGTCCCTCGTGGTCCTTTACGTCGACCACCCCGGCTATCGGGCCCACGCAGCCCTTTCCCCCGAGACACGTACCGAGATTGCCCACGATCTCGACTAAAGCTCTCCGGGGCGCGAATAGAATCCGCCCATGCTGATCCACCTCCTCCGCCACGCTGAAGCCGAGGACGTATCTCCCACGGGGCGGGACGGTGATCGACGGCTGACCGAGGAAGGCAAAAAGCGAATGAGGGCCGTCGCGGAAGCGATCGCGAAACTGGATCCCGGGTACGAGGCCGTGCTCGTCTCCCCCCTGGTGCGTGCCCGGCAGACGGCGGAGCCGGTGGCGGAGGCCTGTGGTTTCGAGCGACCGTTCACGGAGACGAAGAATCTCGCGCCCAATGCCAACCCCGTCGAGGTTCTCCACGAGCTGGCCCGGCTCCGTCCGGCCAGCGCCCTTCTCGTCGGCCATCAACCCCATTTTGGCCGGCTGCTCGGCCTGCTGCTTTCAGGCCGGCCCGACCTCGAAATTCCGATCAAGAAGGCGGGCCTGGCGGCATTCGAGACTCCCGCCGATCCTTCCCTTGGCCCCGCGGAGTTGAAGTTCCTCCTCCCCCCGAGACTACTGGAAAGGCTTGCATAGCAGGACGTTACGCTCGGTAGCGCGATTAGTTGGCCCGTTCCTGATAGGATCTTGCGCTCTTGGAGGAACGACTTTCCCATGGGTAAAAGCATTGCTCTCGGCTGCATCGTCCTCGTTCTGGTCGGCGTTCTCGTCGTCGGCGGCATGGCGGCGGGCGCCTATAACAAGCTGAACTCAGCCGATCAGGCAGTCAGCGCGGGCTGGGCCCAGGTGGAGAACGTCTACCAGCGACGGGCCGATCTCATCCCGAATCTCGTCGAAACCGTCAAGGGCGCGGCGAACTTCGAAAAGGAGACGCTCACGCAGGTCATCCAGGCGCGCGCCTCGGCCTCGCAGATCAAGCTCGACGCCAACTCCATCAAGGACCCGGCCGCCTTCGACAAGTTTCAGAAGGCGCAGGATCAGCTCGGCGGCGCCCTCAGCCGCCTTCTCGTTACCATAGAAAAGTATCCGGAGCTGAAGGCCAACCAGAACTACCGCGACCTGCAAGCGCAGCTCGAGGGCACCGAGAACCGGATCTCCGTCGAGCGGGGTCGGTTCAACGACGTGACGCAGACCTACAACACGCTGCGCCGGTCGTTTCCGACGGTCATCGTGGCGAACTTCGCGGGCTTCAAGGAACGTCCGTACTTCAAGGCCGCTGAGGGCTCGGAAAAGCCGCCGGCCGTGAAGTTCTGAGGAAGAGAAAAGAAGAATTCGGATTCGGACTTTCTTGATCTTCCTCTTCGTTTCCCTCTTTCTTTCCGCCGCTGCGTCCGCCGCCGGGCCCGCCGTTCCGCCCGCTCCGACGCGGTATGTGACGGACAAAGCCGGCGTGATCCCGCCGGACGTGACCGCCCGGCTGGAGACGCGTCTGTCCGACTTCGAGAAGGAGACGTCGAACCAGTTCCTCGTCTACACCGAGAGCACGATCCCGGAAGGAACCACGCTCGAGGAGTACACCGTCGCGTGTGCTCAAGCCTGGAAGGCGGGGCAGACGCAGAGGAAGAACGGGATGATCCTCTTCGTCTTCCCCGGGTCGCGGAAGGCGCGGCTCGAGGTCGGCTACGGGCTGGAAGGCGCGATGCCCGACGCGCTCGCGCGGCGCGTCCTCGACGAGCAGGTGATTCCGCGCTTCCGAACGGGCGACTACGGCGGCGGGATTGCCGCGGGGGTCTCTGCCGCGATCGCGGCCACGCGAGGTGAGTACAAGGGAACCGGCAGGACGCGCGGGCAGCGTCAGGACCGGGGACTGCCCGTCCCTCTCCTCCTCGCGATTCTGCTTTTCTTCTTCTTCGGGATCATCCCGATGGTCTTCAGGAATCGCAGCGGGTACTCGTACATCGGCCGCGGCGGCTGGGGCTCGGGCGGTTTCGGCGGTTTCGGCGGAGGCGGCTTCGGCGGCGGGGGAGGCGGCGGCTTCTCGGGAGGCGGCGGATCCTTCGGCGGCGGCGGCGCGAGCGGGAGCTGGTGACATGGCGAGGAGCAAGGAGGCAGCGGCGTTTTTCGAAGCTCTCGATCGGCCTGCGATCGTCGAAGCGATCAAGCGGGCCGAGACGAAAAGCTTCGGGGAGATCCGCGTGCATCTTCACCACGGGCCCGTCTCCGATGCGCTCAAGGCGGCGAGGGCCACGTTCAAGAAGCTCGGCATGGACAAGACTGTTCACGGCACCGGCTGCCTCCTGTTCCTCGCGCCGGCGTCGCGCGCCTTCGCGGTGATCGGGGGCGCTGGAATTCATGAAAAGGTCGGAGACGGTTTTTGGGCCGAAGCCCGGGACGCGGCCCAGGCCCTCTTCGTGGACGGAAAGTTCACGGAGGGCATCGTGGCGGCCGTCGACAAGCTCGGCGATGCGCTCGCGCTGTTCTTCCCGAAGAGAGGGCCTGCGGATACGAACGAGCTTCCGGACGAGGTCAGCGAGGACTGACGCCGCTTTGACAGGTGCGTAGCTGTCTGGTAAGTTTGTCGGCCGTTTTGTTCGGGAAGTCGAGGTAAAGCATGTACGCAGTCATCCGGACCGGAGGCAAGCAGGTGCGCGTCGCTGAGGGCGACGTCGTCCGCGTCGAGCGCCTCACGAAAGAGACCCTGAAGAAGGGCGCGGAGGTGTCGCTTTCGGAGGTCCTCGCAATCGGCAAGGACGACGGCCTGCACCTCGGCTCTCCTCTCGTTTCGGGTGCCACGGTGACGGGCATCGTCGTGCGCGAGACGCGCGGACCGAAGCTCCTCGTTTACAAGAAGAAGCGCCGGAAGGGCTTCCAGCGCACTCACGGGCATCGCCAGGATCTCGTCGAGATCCGCATTGCGTCCATCGTCGGATAGAGCAGATTCGTTTTTCGTCTTCTCGCGTCCATTCTTCTTAGGGGCAGCGGGAAGAACGCTTCAAGGGGTAGCGCTCATGGCACACAAAAAAGGTCAAGGTTCGTCCCGTAATGGGCGCGACAGCAACAGCCAGCGCCTCGGCGTGAAGCGCTTCGCCGGCCAGCTCGTCTCGGGTGGATCGATCCTCGTGCGGCAGCGCGGCACCCCGCTCAAGCCCGGCGTGAACGTCGGTCGCGCAAAGGACGACTCGCTCTTTGCGAAGGTGGACGGAATCGTGAATTTCCACGACAAGGGCCGTCTCGGCCGCTTCGTGTCGGTCACGCCCGTTTTGGAAAAGACCGCGTAGGTCGTTTTTTCGGTTTTTGGGTCATTCTTTTTTCCGGGCCCGCCCCTCTTCCTTTCTAAGCACGAAGGCGCGTGAGCGCCTTCGAAGATCCTCTCAAACATGTTCATAGACGAAGCCGTCATCCACGTTGCCGGGGGTGACGGTGGCAATGGCTGCGTCGCCTTCCGGCACGAGAAGTTCGTGCCCCGCGGCGGGCCCTCCGGCGGGGACGGCGGGGACGGTGGGAGCGTGACCCTCGTCGCCGACCGAGGCCTGAACACGCTTTACCCCTTCCGCTTCACGAGGCGCTTCGGTGCGGGCCGAGGCGGCCACGGCAAGGGGGACAACCGCCACGGGAAGAACGGCGCGTCTCTTCCCGTCTCGGTGCCCGTCGGAACGATCGTGAAGGACCGAGCGACCGGGGAGATCGTGGGCGACCTCGTCGTGGAGGGGCAGACGCTTCTCGTGGCCGCGGGCGGCAAGGGCGGGAGGGGAAACGCGCGGTTCGCGACGTCCACGAATCGGGCTCCGCGGCGCGCAGATCCCGGCACGAAAGGCGACCAGAGGGACCTCGCGCTGGAGCTCAAGCTTCTTGCGGACGTAGCGCTCGTCGGCTTGCCGAACGCGGGGAAGTCGACGCTCATCTCCGCCATTTCCGCGGCGCGCCCGAAGATCGCCGACTATCCGTTCACGACTCTGGTCCCGAACCTCGGAGTCGTGTCCTGGGAGCGCTTCCGCACGTTCGTCGCAGCGGACGTGCCCGGGCTCATCGAGGGCGCCCACGAGGGCCACGGCCTCGGGATCCGCTTCCTGAAGCACGTAGAAAGGTCCCGCCTGCTCGTCCACCTTGTGGACGCGGCGGCGCTCGGCGACGCAGACCCGATTGCCGAGGCCGAAGAGGCAGTCACGACGATCGAGCACGAGCTCGCGTCCTTCCAGCCGGAGCTGGCCCGACGCGAGCGCGTCCTCTTGGCCACGAAAGACGACGCGGCCTCTCCCGCCCAGGTCGCGGCCGTCGGCGCTGCGGCCTCGCGCCGCGGCCTGGCATTCTTCGCGATCTCGGCGGTCGCGCACCACGGCCTCGCCGCGCTCGTCTCGCATCTCGGGACGCGGCTGGAGGCGCTCGCCGCCCCGGCGGGCGCCGAGAACGGGACGGAGGCCGTCTCCTGACCATGCGCATCGGCGTCTACGGCGGTTCGTTCGACCCGGTGCACTTCGGGCACCTCGTTCCGATCGAGGAGGCGCGCCGCAAACTCGCCCTCGACCAGATCCTCTTCATGCCGGCGTTCCAGCCGCCGCACAAACCGTCCGGCCCGTCCGCTCCCTCGCATCACCGCTTCGCGATGCTCGCCCTTGCATTCGAGGCGTATCCGGCCTTTCGCCTGAGCGACTTCGAGGTCGCGCGAGGCGGCACGACGTACACGATCGAGACGCTGCGGCACCTTCGCGCGTCACGTGCGGACGCGGAATTCCTGCTCGTCCTCGGGTCCGACTCGCTCGCGGGAATTACGGCCTGGCGCTCTTGGCAGGATCTTCTCGGCGAGTTCAACGTTGCAGTCGTCGAGAGGGAAGGTTTCCCGCCGGACCTCCTCGCGCGCGACCTGCCTCCGGCGATCTCCGGACGGTTCGGAGAGACTATTTTCTTCGCCGGCAACGCACCGGTTACAATTTCGTCCACGTGGTTAAGGCGCGCCATCCCCGCGGGCGAGGACCTCAGCGGAAGCCTCCCGGCGAGCGTCGGCGCGTATCTCCGAAAGCACGGCCTGTACCGCCTCCCGTGAAGCACCCGGTCCCCCAGGTGGGACCGCTCGACGACCTCATCGAGGCGACGCTACAGCGCGCGGGGTTGCGCGCCGCCGAGCCGGAGAAGCCTCGTGCGAGCGCCGACCCGGCGCTCGACGAGCGCCTCACGGCGCAGCTCAAGAAGGGTGTCGCCGCTCTTCTCGACAAGAAAGCCGAGAAGCTCGTGGTCCTGAACCTCCAGGGCCTCACGACGATGTCCGACTACTTCGTCCTGGCCACCGCGGGCAGCGACCGGCAGGCGCAGGCTCTTGCGGATGCGGTCGAGATGGCTCTCAAGGCCGAAGGGAGACGGCCCCTGTCCATCGAGGGCTACCAGTCTGCGGCCTGGATCCTTCTCGATTACGGCGACGTCGTGTTTCACGTCTTCCACCATGAGGCGCGCCGCTTCTACGGGCTCGAGAGACTCTGGGGAGACGCTCCGGACGCCACCGAGGCGTTCCGGTAGGAGCCTTTCTGGCGGGGCGCGTCGCGTCCTCCGTGCTCTTCGCGACCCGCCATCGCGGACTGAGGGAGCAGCTTCGGCGCCTGGCGCGTGCCGCGGATTCGGCGAACACCGTGCTCATTCTCGGAGCGCCCGGGACCGGAAAGGACCGGCTCGCGCGCCTTCTCCACGAGCGCTCGTCGCGCGCGGGCGAGCCGTTCGTGCGGGTGGATCTCGCGGCGGTGTCGGACGATCTTTTCGAGAGCGAGCTCTTCGGCCACGAACGCGGAGCCTTTACGGGTGCCGTCGCGGGAAAGCCGGGCCTTCTCGAGGGCGCGGGCGAGGGCACGCTCTACCTCGACCGCGTCGACGCGCTTTCCCTTCGAGCCCAGGGCAAGCTCCTCCGCGTCGTCGAAGAGCGTCTCGTGCGGCGAGTGGGGGGGATGCGGCTGCTGCCGCTCAAGGCGCGCCTCGTGGCTTCGGCGGGGCCGGATCTGCCGCGCCGGGCGCGCGCCGGGACGTTCCGGGAGGATCTCTTCTACCGGCTCGCGGTCGTCACGGTGAGCCTCCCGACTCTCGCCGAGCGCCCGGAAGACCTTCTTCCGGCGGCGCGTGCGCTCGCGAAGGCGGCTGGGGGCCCGGCGGCGTTCTCGGCGGCCGCGCGGCGCTTGCTGCTCTCTCACGCCTGGCGCGGGAATTTTCGCGAGCTCGAGAACGTCGTCCGGCGCGCCGCGAACGATGCGGCTGCGGCCGGGGCGACCGCGATCGACGCCCCGCACGTGAAGCTCGCGGGCCCGTCCGATCCCGAGGCGCTCCTCCATGCCGCGGCTCACGCCCGCTGGACGCTGCGGCAGCTTTCGGACGCCTACATCACCCTCGTCCTGGACGAGGCGGGCGGAAACGTGACGGAAGCGGCACGCCGCCTCGGGGTCGCAAGAAAGACTCTTTATGCGAGGCGGGAAGGGAGAAGAATTTCTTAGGTTGAAAGAGGGCTTGATTCCGAGCGGGGCGTGATATCCTCCGCCATTCTCGCAAGGCCCGGTGGCTCCTGACCGAGTAGGTAAACCGGCCGATCGCAGCGCTTTAGCGTTGCGTATTCCAAGTGATCTCAAGGGAGACGACCAGCATGGTACTCAAAACCGCCGCGATGCCAGCGAAGCCCCTGAAGAAGGAGGCCGGCGAACGGGTGAGGAAACGCCTCGTTGCGCGCCGCGACGAGCTGCTCCAGGATCTTGCGAAGAACCGGGAGGTCTCCGAGGAAACGGTCGATGAATCGGCGCAGGACATGGCCGACCGCGCGACGTCCGCCTACACGAAGGAGTTCGCGTACTCGCTTTCCGAAAGCGACCGGAAGATCCTCCTGCTCATCGAAGAGGCGCTTTCACGTCTCGACGCGGGTACGTATGGGACCTGCATTCATTGCTCCCAGCCCGTTCAGGAGAAGCGCATCGAGGCGGTTCCCTGGGCGCGCCATTGCCTCGACTGCCAGGAGCTGCAAGACAAGGGATTGCTGTAAGACAAAGGGCGCCGGAACCATCCGGTTAGGATGAGCGCGTGAGACGTCTCGATCCGTTCGCGCCTCTCGCTCCGCTCGTCGCTTCCGCACGGACCGCGCCACTCCACCCGCTGCTCTTCCTCTCCGGAGACGACGACTGGATCGTGGCCGAGGGCGTGCGGCGCGTGGCGGCGGCGTTCCGGGAGGCATTTCGCGGGGGAGAGGTCACGGCGTACGAGGCGACGGGAGAGGGCGTGAGAGAGGCCGTCGCGGACGCGGCGACCATCGCGCTCTTCGCCACGAACCGGCTCGTGGTCTTGGAAGCCACGGAACTGTTCCACGGCAAGGGCCTCTCGGCGGAGGAGCTCGACGCGCTCCTCGACGAGGCCGAGGAAGGCGGCGACGACGTGCGCCTTCTGGCGCGGCTCTCGCGCAAGGCCTCCGCGCTTGCCGCGGCGGCCGGCGTCTCCGTGGGCGATGACCCCGAGGAAGCCGCGCGCCGGATCGCCGGGCGTGTGAAGCGCTCGGAGCGCGCCGGGGCGCTCGCCGCTCTCCTCGCGAGCCTGCCCGCGTCCGAGGAAGGGGCCGAGACGGCGCTCGACGCGCTTCTCGACTTCGCGCAGAGGGCCGGGGCCTCCGACAACGTCCTGCTCGTCCAGGCGGTCTCGCCCGATGCGCAGCACCGTGCGACACAGACCCTGAGGCGCGCCTCGTGTGCCGCGGACTTGTCCGTGCCGGACGAAGCGGCTCGCCGCGAGCGGCTCGCGGCGCTCGGGCTCGAGCACGCCCTGGAACGCAAAGTGCTCGTGGAGCCGGAGGTGTTCGACCTCCTCTCGGGCCGCGGCCGGCTCTTCGCGCGGCCGTTCCTTTCGGATCTCGACCGCCTCATCGACGCCGCGGCGGGACCGCGCGTGACGGGCGAAGAGGCCGCGAGGCAGATCGCCGACGAGAGCAAGGAGTACGGCTCGGACTTCGTCCAGGCCGTCGCCGGACGCGACCTCAACCAGTCGCTACGCCTCCTCACGAAGCTCCTGTCGGGAGCTACCTTCACGGCCTTCCGGCCCTGGGGAGAGAGGGAAGAGGCGCCGGTCGCGAAGAAGGGCCCGCGCGGCGAGGCCGCGTTCTTCCCGCTCCTGGGCCTTCTCGCTGCCGAGCTTCGCAGGATGCTCGCCCTTCGCGCCGCCCTGGAGGAGCGTGCGGTCCTCTCGGCGGCCAGGCGCGCCGACTATCGCGGTTTCGCGGACCGCGTCCTTCCCGCCCTCAAGGCACCCCGCGAGGGCCTTGCCCCGTTCTCCGTCGAGGCGCACCCGTTCGTTCTCCACAAAGCGTATCTCGCGGCCCTCGGCTGGACGACGGAGGACCTCAGGCATGCGCTCATGGGCCTCGAGGCGATCGACCGCGGCGTGAAGAGCGGCGCCGGAACGGGGCCCGAGCTCCTCGAGGCCTGGCTCTTGTCCCGCCTTCCGGCGGCGCCTGCGCGCGCCGTCGCAAGCGGAAGAGCGGGCTGAGGATGGCGGCCGAGCCGTCCTTTCGCCCGCGCGTGCTTTTCGACCGGCGCGACCGCGTCTTCATCGCCCTTTGCCTGCTCACGATCCTGGCCGGCGCGGCGATCTTTCACGCCGGGTTCTCGCGGGCGTTCCCGGAGGCCTCGATCGACTTCAAGGTGACGCGCGAGGAAGCCGTTCGCCGGGGCGCCGAGGCGCTTCGCGCGCGCGGATTCACGCTCGACGGCGCGCGCGCCCTCGTGATCTTCGACGGCGACGACGAAGCGAAGGTCTATCTCGAGAGGACGCTCGGCCTCGAGAAGGCGAACCCGATCTTCTCGACGACGGTGCCCGTCTGGCGCTGGTCGGTGCGGTGGGTTCATCCGCTCGAAAGGCTCGAATACCGCGCGGCAGTCGCTCCGGACGGGCGGCTTCTTGCAGTCCGGCGAATTCTGCCGGAGAAGACGGCAGGCGCCCGACCCTGGCGACGCGGCGGCGCGCGCGCTCGCGGAGGGGGAGATCCGATCCTTCCGCGGCCTCGATCCCTCGGCCCTCCGGTTCATCGAGACGACGGTCGAGAAAAGGCCCGGACGAGTCGACCGAACGTTCGTGTGGGAGTCGAACGCGATCCGTTTCGGGGATGCCGCGCTCCGCTACCTCGTCGAGGTGCAGGGCGACCGCATCGGGCGCTCGTCGCTTCATTTCGAGGTGCCGGAGAAGTGGCGAAGGGACTACGAGACGCTCCGCTCGAAGAACCTCGCGGCGGGCACGGTGGCCACCCTCGGGCTTTTCCTCACGGCGCTCGCCGTGCTCGTCGTCTTTCTCGAGCGGGTGCGGCGCAGGGACGTCAAATGGAAGTGGGCGCTCGCGTTTGCGGGCACGGGCGCCGTCCTGCAGCTTTTCGCCTCGCTGAACGAGATGCCGATTCGCCTCTTCGATTACGACACCGCGGACGCCTGGACGGGTTTCGTGGCGAAATCGGTGGCAGGCGACGTGGGCGGCGCGGTCGCCCTCGGCGTCGTGCTTCTGCTCCTCGTCGCGGCCGGGGAGCCGCTCTATCGCGAGCGCTATCCGGACAAACCGGCGCTCGGCCGCCTCCTCTCCCTCCGCGGCATCTCCTCGAAGCGGTTCTTCCGCGGGCTCCTCCTCGGATATGCGATGACGGCGTTTTTCTTCTCGTACCAGATCGTCTTCTACCTCGTCGCCGCGCGCTTCGGCGCGTGGGCTCCCGCCGACGTGCCGTACTCGAACCTCCTCGGCACGTGGTTTCCCTGGGCGGGCGTCCTTCTGATGGGCTTTCTCCCCGCGACGACCGAGGAGTTCTCGTCGCGCATGTTCTCGATTCCGTTCGCCGAGCGGTTCCTGCCGCGCTGGGCCGCCGTCGTCGTCCCGGCGCTCATCTGGGGCTTCGCCCACAGCACGTATCCGAACCAGCCTTTCTACATCCGGGGCCTCGAAGTGGGATTCGCGGGGATCCTGATCGGCGCCGTGATGCTGAAGGCGGGAATCTTCCCGCTGCTCGTGTGGCACTTCACGGTGGATGCCGTGTACACGGCGCTGTTGCTCCTGCGCTCGTCGAATCCCTACTTCGTCGTCTCCGGTGCCGCCGCGTCCCTCATCCTGCTGCTTCCGCTCGCCGCATCGCTGATCCTCTATTTCCGGCGCGGCGGCTTCGCTGCCGAGGAGGACCTCACGAACGCGGCGACGGGCTCGGTGCCCGCGCCGCCGCACGTCGAGGAGCCCGTTCCCTCGGTCTGCGCTCCGCCGCGCGCGATCTCGCCCGGGCGCGCCGCCGCCGCGCTCGCGCTCGCCCTCGCGGCATTTGCCGCGGCACGCTGGGTCCTGCCGCCTCCGGGGCCGTGGGAGGGTGTGCGGGTGAGTGTGGACCGGACCAGGGCCAAGGCGGCGGCAGACGCATTCGTGAAGGCGGCCGGAGACGATCCCGCGGGATATCTTTCGGTCGCGACGACTGCGACGGCGCTCCCCGCGCTCGAGGACGCCGCAGAGACCGGCCAGGACCTCGTGCCGTATGGCGAGTCCGCACAGGCCGAGCGCTGGCTCCTCGAGCGGGGCGGCATGCCCCTCCTCGCGCGCTGGGCGACGGCGATCCTTCCGGGGCCGGTCTGGAACGTGCGGTACGTGCGCACGCTCGACGAGCACGGTGCGACCGTGGCCGTGGACGCGCGGACCGGCCGGATCGCCGGTTTTCGCCGGACTTTTCCCGAAGCCGAGCCCGGCGGAAGCCCCGACGAAAGCGTCGCACGCGCGAAGGCGGCGTCCGGCTTCGCGTCGTTCGGCCTCGACCCGTCGGGCTGGTACGTCGTCTCGTCGAAGAGCGAGGCGCGCAAGGCACGGCGGGACACGCTCGTCGTCTTCGAGTCGAAGCTCGAGCGGGCCGGTGAGGCGACGCGGCGAGTCGTGACGGGCCTCGCGGGCGACGTGCCCGCGCTTTTCGCGACGGCTTTGAAGCTGCCGGAGGAATGGGTGCGCGCCGGAGAGAAATCGACGGCGGTGACGTACGCCGCGATCTCGTGGAAGATCGCGGCATGGGGGACCCTCGTCGGGCTTCTCGTCGTGGAGCTCGTGCGGCTCGCGCGCAAAGGAGCGATTCCCTGGCGCCGTTCGCTTCGCCTCGCGGCGCTCCTGGCGCTGCCCGCGATCCTCTCGCGCCTCGTCTCCCTGCCGCTCGCCCTCGCGCGGTATGACTCGCAGTTTTCGATGGCCGTCTTCGGGGTCGTGGCGGGCGTGGGCCTCCTCGTCGGAATCCTGGTCTCCTTCGGCGCCGCGCTTCTCGCGGTCGCCCTCGTCCTCGCCGTGAAGAAAGATGCGCCGGCCGCTTTCCGGCGGGGGGGCGCGGACGGACCGCTCTCTCTTGTGGCCGGGGCCGGCGCGGCCGCGCTCGTCCTCTCGATCCGCGCTCTGGCGCGCGGTGTGGAGGCCTCGTTTCCGCTCGAAGCGGGCGTCCGGGGTTTTCCATTTCCGCAGGGAGTCGAGACGGTTCTTCCGGCCGGGGTCGCCATCGGGTCCCTCGTTCTCCGCATGCTCGCGTTCGGGGCCGGAGCCGCGTTTCTCGCTCTTCTTCTCCGCGACGCCCTCAGGAAACCGGTCTTTCGCGCTTTGTTCTTCGTGGCCGCCGTCGGCGTCTTCGCGCCTTTCGACGCCCGGACATTCGGCGACCTCTTCGTGCCGGTTTTCGCCGGCGCGCTCACCGGCCTCGCGTTCATCGCGGCCATCGCCGTGTTCCTGAGGGACGACCCGCGCGCGTACGTCTTCGCGGCCGCGTTTCTCGGGGCGGCGGGCGCCGGCGCCGACCTCGCCTCGAGCGGCATCGCGCCGTGGGTCTGGAACGGCGTCGCCGTTTTCGCGTTCGTCGCGTTCCTCGTCGTTGGCTGGGGGCTCGACCGGCCACGGCCGGTGGAGCCGGTCTTCAAGGTTTCTTAGAATCTCCGACTTCGAATCCCGACCGCTGTCCCGTGGTCGGCTGCCGGCTTGTTGCAGCGGCCTGCCCAGCGTTCGCCCCGTAGGCGCCAAGGTGCTAACGTAAACAAATGCGGGCAAGGGTTCGCGAAATCGACGTCAGGAAGGTCGAGGGGCTGCCACCCAGGGAAAGGCCGTCCTATACCGTAGCTGAGGTGTCGCACTACGTTGGAACGCCTGCGGCAACGGTGCGAGCCTGGGTCAAGGGGCAGGCCGGATTCCGGCGAGTTTTGCATCTTGACGAGGAACGACAGGGGCCGCCTCTTCTTTCATTTCTGAATCTCGTGGAAATCCATGTCCTTGGTGCCCTTCGGAGCCATCACCGCCTGCCGCTGCCTCGGATTCGCCGGGCTCTCGCGTTCCTGTCCAGGCGATACCCCAAGAATCTTCATCCGCTGGCGGAACTCGACCTCAAAACCGATGGCTTTAGCCTCTTCGTTGACGAGGTCTCCAGGCTCGTAAATGCCACTCAAGACGGGCAACTCGCGATGAGAAAAATCCTCGAGGCGTATTTGGAGCGAATCGACCGGGACGTCAGCCATGTCCCCGTTCGCCTCTATCCGTTCACGCGCCGGCGAGAGGGGTTTTTTCCGTCGGACGAGCCGCGGCTCGTCGTCATCGATCCCGAAATTGCCTTCGGCCGCCCAGCTCTCTCGCAGAGCGGTGTTCCTACGGACGTGATCGCGGAACGATTCCGTGCTGGGGAGTCGATCGGCGAACTTTCTCAAGACTACGGTCGACCGGTTTTCGAAATCGAAGAAGCTCTCCGTTGTGAGCGGGTCGCCTAGTCCCCCTACATTCTTCGTCGATCGATCTCTCGGACGGCACAAGGTCGCCGACGCTCTTCGTCAGGCGCACCTAACTGTCGTGTCTCACGATACGGTCTTCCCGCAAAACACCAAGGATCCCACGTGGCTTTCCGGAGTAGGAGCGAAGGGTTGGGTTGTGCTCACCAAGGACAAGCACATTCGGACGCGGCGCAATGAGCTCGCGGCGCTCCTGAACGCCGGCGTCGCCGCATTCGTTCTCACAAGCGGAACATCACTGGCGAACAGATGGCGGCTGCATTCATCGCGGCCATTCATGGAATGCTCCGCCTGCTTCAGTCAACCGCGCGGCCTTTCATTGCCCGAGTGACCATGGCAGGCGCCGTAGAGGTCATCGCTCTGAAGAAGTCGTAAGGCATGGCGTGCGACATGGGCACCAGCTCCCGAGCTGGGACCTCTCTGAACTCGGAAGTCGACTGAGACCGCTCTCTTACCCTTCGGAGCATATTTCGGGGCTTCCCATAAGCGCAGAATGATTCACCTGCACCTCGCCATCCTTGATGTCCTGCCTAGCGTGAAGATGCGCCAAGCGATGGGCGAGTGCGGAATGACGGCGCCGTGGTCGGGCGGCGTCGAAAGAGCCCCGGCCCCGCTTCGCGGCCGCGTATCCTCAAAGCATGGCCAAGAGGGTGCAAGACGGGCGGGACGCGATGAGATTCCTCTCGGTCGCTCTGCTCATCTCCGCTCCAGCGGCCCTCGTTGCGATGAGCGCGGACGGTGCCACCGATCCGTCAACCCGGGAAGCGCGTGGTGCGGCGTCGTCAACGCCGCCGCTCCGGGCGACACGATCGTCTTCGCGGCCGGGATCTATACCGGGACGTGCTCGATCACGGCTTCGGGTTCTCTGGCGGCTCCGATCACGTTGCGCTCGCAAACCGCCTCTGCCGCCGATCGCGCGGTCCTGGCCTATCCCGGCACGAGCAGCAACATCATCGACGTCTACGGCTCCTACCTCGTGTTCCGCTGGCTGACCTTCGGCCCGACGGCGCCCGGCGCCGGCGTGAATCCTCTCAAGCTGCGGAGCAGCGTCCAGGGAATCGTCGTCGATCAGAACGTCTTCAAGGGCACCGACATCGCCGTCGCGGCGAACTCCAGCGGCAGCACCTATCGAAGCATCTCGATCACGAACAACGTCCTGACGAACATGCAGTCGACCGGCCTCTACTTCGGCTGTCACGACGGCACGTCCTGCCACGCCCTGGACATCCTCATCCAGGGAAACCTCATCGACACGGTGCAGGCGGGCGACGGCGTGGGTTACGGCCTGGAGATCAAGCTGAACTCCTGGGCCACGATCCTCGAGAACACGGTCTACGACCCCAGGGTCCGGGCATCGAGGTCTACGGCTCGAATCGAGGCGATCCTCCGAGCGTCGTCGAGCGCAACTACGTCGAGGGGTCCCGGAACGACGCCGGCATCAACGTGGGCGGGGGCCCCGCGATCGTGCGCAACAACATCGTCGTGGGCAACGCGTACAACGGGATCTGGGCCCAGGATTACGCCGGTCGCGGTCTTCAGCAGAACGTCTGGATCGTCGAGAACACGGCCCTCGCGAACCAGACCGGGGGAATCAAAGTCAGCAACTGGCAGGCGGGCGCGGGCAACATCCTCGCGTTCAACGCGGTCGCGCCGCTCCTCGGCACGCCGGCGCTGACGCCGGCCTCGCCGATCGCCGACACGCTGCTGGGAAACGTGGCCTGCGTCCCGGCGGCGAGCTGCTTCGTGCAGCCCGTCTCGGCGCCCTACGACCTCTGGCCTCTCTCGGGCGGCCCGCTGATCGGAGCGGCCGCGAGCGGAATGGAGCCCTGGCGCGTCGGCAACGATTTCATGTGCGCGCCGCGGGGAATCGCGGCCGATACAGGGGCGATGCAAAGAACCTCTGCCGGCGATGGGCCCCCGCTCGGTGGCGGCGGCGCCCGGCCCGCGTGCGGCTCGGGCGGCACGCTCCTCTACACCCTCACTCCGTGCCGCGCCGTGGACACGCGCGACGCACCCGGCGCGTGGGGCGGTCCTGCGCTCCTCGCGGGCACGGAGCGCAGCTTCGTCCTCGCGAGCCGGTGCGGGATCCCGCCGACCGCTCGCGCCGTGACGGCGAACGTGACCGTGGCAGCGCCGACCGCGGCCGGCGTCCTGAGCCTGCGTCCGGGAGGCACGGCCCCGCTTCTGGCCTCGACGATCAATTACGCGCCCGGCCAGACCCGCG
This sequence comes from Thermoanaerobaculia bacterium, assembly GCA_963816185.1. Lineage (GTDB taxonomy): Bacteria > Acidobacteriota > Thermoanaerobaculia > UBA5066 > UBA5066 > Fen-183. The sequence continues at coordinate 152,460 of CAWFJJ010000001.1, forward strand.
CGAACAACGCGGTGCTTCTGCTGGGCGCGGCGGGTGACGTGGTGGTGGCCTGCGGCCAGGCCTCCGGCACGACGCAGTTCATCCTGGACGTCACCGGCTACTTCCAGTAGGGCTGCTAGCGTCCCCCCGCCTTCCGCCACTCCCATTCGGCGAGGCGCTCGCGGGCGCCGAGGCCGATGGCGCGGTGGAGCTCGACGAGGAGCCGGGTGGCCTCGGCGTCGCGGAAGGGCGGCGGGCCGAGCCGCGTGAGGACCGCCTCGGGGTGCTCCGGGGGCGCGAACGACGAGCGGAGCGCGGCGACCGGCTCGCCGGGCCGGTAGAAGAGCTCGGGCCTCTCGAGGATGTGCCGCGCCAGCGGCTCCGGCGGTTCGGCCGTGTCGGCGGGCGCGGGGTGTCCGACGCGCGGGCTTCGGTCTTGCGCTCGGGCCGCGTCCGCGCGCGTTGCAGGCCCTGGAGAAGCTCTTCCCGGGGGACGCCGCGCAGGAGGAAGACGAGGAACGGGTCGTCCTGGAGGTGATCGCCGAGCAGCACGGCGAGGGCGCCGGCGTGCGCGCACGGCTCCTTTCCCTCGGCGCACGTGCAGGCCGAGACGACGTCGCCGGCGTCCAGCGGCAGGAGCGAGCGGCGCGTTCCCTGGAAGGCGCTCTCCACGTCCTCGGGCAGGCGGCCCGCGAGAAGGTCGGCCGCGTACCGAGCCCGCGCCGCCATCGCCTTGAGAACGCGGCGCCGCACCGAGGAGTCGAGCGGCTTGAGGGAGAGCGACGTCTCTTCCGTCTGCCCGTCCGCCGCCCGCACGTCGGCCCGCGCCCCGGTTCGCCCGATCTCGAGCGAGGTCACCGCGCCCGAGAGGGCGGCCGCCCGCCCCTCCGTGAGCGCGTCCTCCCACCCGAGCGACGCGAGCCGGGCGAGGAAGCGATACGCCCATCCGCTCTCGGGCGGAGTCGCGCGTGGGAGGAGGGCCTTCTTGCGGCGCGGCATCAGCGTCCTCCGTCCGTCTCGATCGCGCTCGTGTCGAGCGCGACGAGCTCCGAGAGCTGCTCGTCCGAGAGCGTCGCGATCCACTGCTCGCCGGCGCCGACGATCGAACGGGCGAGCGCCTTCTTCTCCTCGATCATCCGGTCGATACGCTCCTCGAGCGTTCCCTTGCAGACGAATTTGTGGACCTGGACGTGCTCGGTCTGTCCGATGCGGAAGGCGCGGTCGGTCGCCTGCTCCTCGACGGCGGGATTCCACCAGCGGTCCACGTGGAAGACGTGGGAGGCACGGGTCAGGTTCAGGCCGGTGCCTCCCGCGCGCAGCGACAGGACGAAGAACGGAGGCGGATCCTCGTCCTCCTGGAAGCGCCGCACCATCTCCGTTCGCGTGTGCCGCGGAACCGCGCCGTGCAGGAACAGCACCTCGCAGCCGAAGCGTTCCTTCAGCTCGGCGACGAGGAGATGGCCCATCTCGGCGAACTGCGTGAAGAGCAGGGAAGGGCTCCTTTCGGCGAGCGTCTCCTCGCACATCTCGAGGAGGCGGGCGATCTTCGCCGAGCGGCCGTCGCGCCGGCCGTCCCCGAGGAAGAGCGCGGGGTGATCGCAGATCTGCTTGAGGCGCAGGAGCAGGAGGAGGATCTTCGCCTTCCGGCTTCGCCGATTCGCCCGCCCGATGCCGGAGAGAAGCGATCGGGTCGTCGCGCGGTAGAGAGCGGCCTGCTCGCGCGTGAGGCCGACGAGCTCCTTCGTCTCGATCTTCTCGGGGAGGTCGGGGACGACGCCCGGATCGGTCTTGGCGCGGCGCAGCAGGAACGGGCCCGTCACGTGGCGCAGGCGCGCGGAGGCCGCAGGGTCGTTGTGCCGCTCGATCGGGATCGAGAAGTTGCGCCGGAAGGCGTCGTCCGTGCCGAGGAGGCCGGGATTGAGGAAGTCGAAGATGGACTTCAGCTCGGCGAGGCGGTTCTCGACGGGCGTGCCGGTGAGGGCCGCGCGCCGGTGCGCCTTGAGAGAACGCGCGGCGCGCGACTGCGCGGCCGACGGGTTCTTGACGTTCTGCGCCTCGTCGAGCGCGAGGTATTCCCACGTGACGCCCGTCAGAAGGGCGCGGTCCCGATGCACGAGGGCGTACGTCGTGACGAGGAGGTCCACCTTCTTGAGAAGCCGCGTGAACGCCTCTCCGCTCGCACGCCCTGCGCCGTGATGCACGAGGACGCGGAGCTGCGGGGCGAAGCGCTCGGCCTCGCGGACCCAGTTCTCGGCGACGGACGTCGGGCAGACGAGAAGGGACGGGCCGATGCGCTCTCCGGCGTCGCGCGCGGCGAGAAGCGAGGCGAGGAACTGAATCGTCTTGCCGAGGCCCATGTCGTCGGCGAGACAGGCGCCGAGGCCGCGCGAGAGCAGGAAGCGCAGCCATCCGACGCCGCGCATCTGGTAGGGGCGCAGGATGCCCGTCAGGCCGCGCGGCGGGACGAAGCCGGCGATCTCGCGCCGCGCGGCCTCCGGATCGAGAAGGCGCCCGATCCACCCTTCGCCGCCCACCGCGTCGACGAGGACGTCCTCCTGCTCGCCGTCGAGCCCGCCCGCGAGGCGCAGCAGCTCGCCGAGCGTGGTGCGGCCGCCGGGCCGCCGGTCGAGGAGGCGCCGCGCCTTCTCGAGGTTCTCCTTGTCGAGGAGAACCCATTCCCCGCGGATCTCGACGAGGGGAATCTGCCGGGCGGCCAGCTCCTCGAACTCGTGAGGGCTGAGGAGCGCGTCCCCCACGGCCACGCGCCAATCGAAGTCGACGAGGGCATCGAGGCCGAAGCGCACGACCGACGCGTCGGCTTCGCCCGCTCCCGGCGCGCGCGCAACGAGCTTGAGCGCGACGCGCGCGAGACTGCCGCCCCCGGGCAGGCGGACGGCGATGCCGGCTTCTCCGAGAAGGGGGGCCTCGTCGGACAGGAAGCGCCACGCTTCGTCCGGCGACAGGATGACGCCCGTGGGATGCCGCTCCTCGAGGCTCCGCGCGACCGGGCGCGAGAGCGCCGCGGCCGTTCCGAGCCGCGCGAGGAGCGTGTCCTGCGGATTCGTGAACAGGCGCCCGCGCCGGCGCACGGATCCTTCGGTCGTGGCCCAGATCTCCTCGGCCGGCAGCGAGACCTCGGGGCTCTCTCCGGACTCGAGGAGGTATGCGAGCGAAAACGAGCCGCCGGCCTCGGAAGGCGGCACGACGCGGATGCCGAGACGCAGCAGGCTCTCGGGGAGGGGATCCAGGAGCGGGAGGCTCCACTCGGTCAGGCGCGCGAGGACGCCGGGCTCGAGCGCGAGAGTCGGAGGAGCGGCGAGCGCAGCGATGACCTCGGCCTCGGGAGTGTCGCCCGCGCGCCGCCGCTCGGCCGGAACGACGTCCCGGAGAACGTCGCGCGCGGCCGCGTCCACGGCCTCGTCCAGGAACGCGAGGAGCAGCCCGCGCGCGGGCGGGAGCGCGCCGTCGGGTCCCAGGCGTGCGCCCGCCGGCAGGATCGCGCGCGAGACAGGCGGCATGGCTTCGGCGAGACGCCGGAGACGCTCCCTCTCGTGGGGATCGTCGAGGACGGGCCGCCAGCGGGGACGCGTGCCGTCGGCTCCGGGAGCGACGCGTCGGCGGAGCAGAAGGTCGAACACCCAGCGCGCCACCTCCGCCCAGTAGTCGAGGTCGTCGCCCGCCGATACGGGCAGGGGGCGCGCGCGGAGCGCCGCAGGGAGCGAGAGCAGCGCCTCGAGAGCGGCCGCGACCGGCAGCACGAACGCGGGGACTTCGTAGATCCGGAGCACGGCGGAGAAAGGCGGCGCATAGTCGGCGGGCTCCCGAAGCGCCGGCGCGGACGGAACAGGACGCCCGTGAACGGCGGGGACGACGAGGGCGAGCGTCGTCGTCTCCGTGCGTGCGGAGAACGGGGACGCGAGGCCCTCGGCGCTCAGCGCCTCCAGGAGTACGCACGGCTCGACGGCACGCGGGTGCCGGTCGCGCCCGTCGTGCGGCGTGAAAAGCCCCTCCGCCCAGAAGGCGAATCCGGACGGGCGCGGAGCACCGTGCAGGACAGATCAAGCCCTCCATTGTCGGCTATCCTCGCCCTCGGATGAAAGTCCCGAGGGCGCACGAGCTTTTTCGACGGATGTCGAGCGCGGAGGTGGCCTCTATCGTCGAGGCGGCGTGCGAAGACGACGAGCTGCCCGAGAAGATCGCGGGCGGCGTCATCACGTACCAGCAGATCCCCCTCAGGCGGTTTTCGAAGCTGCCCGAGGAGACGCGGCTGGCCTACGTGAGGCGCACGCTGCGCGACAGGCGCGCGTCCGACCTCGGTCTGTACGTCCTCTCCGCCGCCCTCACGCGCCGGCAGGCGGCGCTCATCTCGTGCTTTTCTCGAGGCGCTGAAGCTTCCCCACGAGGGGCCGAGCCTGACGACGGAGGGCGCGATCCCGGCGCCGGCGCGCGAAGGCGCTGCGCCGCGCGGTCGACGCGCTCCTCGACGCCCACGAGGCGCGCGACGTGGCGCTCTATCTCCACGCGTTCGCGTCCCAGCCGGACGTCGACTGGCCCGTCCTCGAAAAGCTCCTCGAATCGGACGCCCGCCTCGCGTTCGAGGACCGCTCGGCAGCCTGACTCTTCGGCTGATTACTCGCGGGGGCATTCGGCCGCGAGCACGATCTCTCCCTTCACGCCGGGCCGCGCGGCGAGGAGCTGTGCGATTTCCGAGGCCCTCCCGCGCAGGACCTCCTCGTGGAGCTTCGTCAGCTCGCGCCCGAGGACGACGGGCGGATCTCCCCACGCCTTCGCGAGCGCCTCGAGGGATTCGACGATCCGGAAGGGCGACTCGAAGAGCACCGTCGTGCCGGGGCGCGCGGCGTGCGCCGCGTACCAGCGGTCGCGCTCGCCGCGGCGCGAGGGCGGAAAGCCCAGGAACGTGAACGGGACGGCCGGAAAGCCCGAGATCGAGAGGATCGCGAGGACCGCCGAGGGCCCCGGAATCGCCTCTACGCGGTGCCCGGCCGCGGCGGCCGCCGCGACGAGCCGCTCGCCGGGATCGGAGACGAGCGGCGTGCCCGCGTCGGAGACGAGAGCCAGCGTCTCGCCGCGGGCGAGGCGCTCGAGAGCCTCGTCGACGCGGCGGTGCTCGTTGTGGCCGTGGCAGGACACGCGCGGCGTCGTGAGGCCGTGGCGCGCGAAGAGGTTTCCCGTGCGGCGGGTATCCTCGCAATAGACGACGGCCGCCGACGACAGAGCTTCGAGCGCCCGCGGCGACAGGTCGTCGAGGTTCCCGATCGGCGTCGCGACGACGAGGAGACGGCCCATCGCGGCATTCTCTCGCGACCGCGCGATCCGGGAGCTCTTGTGCGGCCCGCTCGAAGAGAGCCACCTGGACCTCGCGACCCGCGTCGTGTCGCAACGCGTGGCGTTCCTCGAGGAAGACGCGGCCGTGAGTGCGCGCCTCTTCAACGAATCCGGGAGGCGGCGTGGATCCCCTGGTCGATTGCATGATCGCGGCAAGCGCATTGCGTGCGGGGGAACCGCTCGCGACCGGGAACGTCGCCGATTTTCGGAGGTTCGCGGCTCGGGTCTGAAGATCCTCGAAGCTCGATGAATGACGTGGCGGCCCGAAGGCGCCAGGGTCGATCCGACATGAGGCGCTCTGGCCCCTGCTACGATCGAGGGCGTGTTTCGCGGGTTGCTCGTCCCGCTCGTTTTCGCGGGCGTCACCCTCGTGCCGGCCGCGGGGAACGGCGTGCCCGCGGCGCGGCCGGCTGCAGCGACAACGCCCGCGCCGACGCCTTCCGGACCGCCCGTGCTCGTGGACCGTATCGCGGCCGTCGTAGGCGACGAGATCGTTCTCGAGAGCGAAGTCCAGAAGCTCGTGGCCGTGCGGTTTCTCGAGCGCAAGGCCGGCGAGACCGACGCCGCGTATCGCGACCGCGTCCTCGACGAGCGCATCGTCGACCTCCTGCGCGAGCGTCAGCTCCGAAGGATGAGCGGGTTCGAGCCGAAGCCCGAGGAGGTCGAGGCCCGCGTCGCCGTGCTCGAGGCGCGTCTCGCGAAAGAGCGCGGCATTCCGGCCGCCGCGGCGCTCGCGGCCGCCGGCACGACCCGCGAGGAGCTGGCCGCGTGGGTCAGACGCGGGCTCGCGCTCGACAACTTCGTGAAAGAGCGCCTCGCGCCGGGACTGAAAGTGACGGACGCGGATCTCCGCGCCTACTACCAGTCGACCTTCCGGGAAGCGGCGAAGAGACGAGGTCTTTCGGACGTGCCTCCGTTCGAGGACGTCCGCGAGGAGATCCGCGAGGTCGTGCGCGAGCTCAAGCTCAATGCCGAGATCGAGCGCTGGACGGCGCAGCTCCGCAACGAGACGCGCGTTCTCATCTACCGGCGCTGATCTCTCTCGGACATCCGGTAGAGGATGCGGTTCGCGAGCACGCGGCGCAGATACGTGCGCGTCTCCGGATAGCTGATCGAGGCGAGGAGGGCCTCGGCCGGAGCCTTCGCGCCTCCGGCCCACAGCGCGGTCTGGCCGGCGCCGGCGTTGTAGCCCGAGGCCGCGAGGGCCGCGTCGCCGTCGAAGCGGGCGAGGAGGTTCTTCAGCGTGCGCGCGCCGAGCCGCAGCGACCGCGCAGGATCGTAGAGGTCGGCGTAGGCGGGAGGACTCTCGTTCAGCTCGCGCGCGGCCTCTCCCGCAGTCGGAAGCGTGAGCTGCATGAGGCCGCGGGCCGCGGCGGGAGAGGCGGCCTCGCGATCGAAACGGCTCTCCTGCCGCATGATCGCGTAAAGCAGGTCGCGCGGCACGCCGCTCTGGTCCGCGGACTCGGCGACGAGCCGGTCGAACGGGCGCGGCGCCAGAGAGCGCAGCACGGAGCGCGGCGCGAGGTCGAGGAGGAAGTCGTCGGGCACGAGGCGATCGAGCGCCTCGGCCGCCTCGAGAGCCGCGGGTCCGGCGTCCGCGTCCTCGGCGAGACGCGCGGCCACGAGGCTGCCGAGGAGCGTGTCGAGGCGCGAGGCGTCGCGCACGATCGGCTCGGCCTCGAGAGGCAGGCCGAGCTGCAGGAGGCGGCACGCCGCCGCGTCCCCGCAGAGCGTCGGAAGCGAGTCCTCCGGCAGCTCGGGAGCGAGCAGGACCTCGGCGTAGCCGGGAAGCGAGCGATAGGCGAGCTTCAGAAGGTCGCGCGCGAGAGCGTCGCCCAGAAGGGCGGGCGGCAGGAGGCGTTCTTTGGCCTCCCGCGCCCTGCCTGACGTGAGGAGGGCCTCGCCTTCGAGGCGCTCGCGGCGGAGAAATGCATCGCGTGCGACGGCCGGGAGGGCGGACATCCGCTGCGCCGCGATCTCGCCTGCGGCCGTCCAGGGGCGCGCGGCGAGAAGCGCGGCGTAACCGGCGAGGGCGCCCGCGAGGTCTTTCGAGGCCTCCGCGGCGCGGCCGCGCCAGAACGGGAGCTCGCTCTTCCAGGGCTCCGGCAGCCGCCGCACGCGCGCGAGGCGCTCGATCGGAACGAGGACCCGCCGCGCTCCCGCGCCGTCGCCCGCCTCGGCCCGGCATTCGAGAAGGTGGAGGAGGCCTTCGACGCGTCCGGGCTGTCTCACGAGGTTCTTGCGCATCAGGATCGTCTCGGCCCCGGCGAGGTCCCCTCGCCGCATGAGGAGGCGCGCCCGCTGGAGCGCGGCGAGGACGGCCGGGCCCGCGCGAGAGGTCTCCACGCGCCGGAGCTCCGCGGCCGCCGCGTCGAGCTGCCCGAGCTTCTCGAGCGTGGTGCCGACGTTGAAGCGCACGCGGGCGAAGAAGGCGTCGGTGCCGGGGGAGTCGTCTTTCTTTCCGCGGGCGGGTCTCGGGTGTCGTGGCCGCGTCTCGAGGATGCTTCGGAACGCCGTCAAGGCCTCCGCGAACCGGCCGCGCGAGGCGAGGATCCGACCGAGGTCGAAACGGGCGCCCCAGCGCGCGACGTCGTCACCCGCGCGGGAAGCGCGTGCGTCGCGTTCCGCCGAAAGGCGCTCGGCGAGATCGAGATCCCGCTGCGCTTTCGCGGTCTCGATCAGGAGCGGAAGCAGGCGGTCTGAAAGACTGTGCGCGTCGCGGCCTCGCATCTCTCGCGCGAGCACGATCGCGGCCGCGTCGTCACGCCGCGCTTCGCGGAGGATCTCCTCGCGAAGCGAAGCCGCGCCCGAGGTGTCTCCGGACTCGTCGAGCGCCTCGGCGCGCAGGGCGAGGAGGCGACGCCTCTCGCGCGGGGCCGCCGGCGGCCTCGCGGCTACGAGGCGCGCCAGAGTCGCCGCGTCGAGGCGCGTCTCGAGCGCGTCGAGCGTGATGCGGAGCGCGCGCCGCGAGACGGCGCCTCCCTTTCTCTGCATCAGGGGAAGCAGCAGCTCGAGCGCTCCCGCGCCGTCGCCGCCCTCGAACCGGAGCGTGCCGGCGGCGAGGCGGGACGGCACGTCGAGAAGGTCGTCCGGCGAGACGTGGCGCTCGAAGAGCGCGATCGCTTCGTCGCGGCGCCCCGTCGCCGCGAGCGCGCGCGCGGCGAGGTAATCGAAGCGGCCGTCGGCGTACCGTACGGCGGACTCCCGCTTCAGAGCTTCGAGCTGCTCCAGGACGTCCGGCCACTTTCCGGCGCGCGCGGCGGCCGCGAGGTCGTGCTCACGCGAGGCGCTCGCGCCGAGAGCCGTTCCGCGGGCGGCGAGGAGGACGAGGAGGGTGGAGGCGGCGGTGCGGTGGAACGTTTTCAGCCCGGCGGCCACGCGAAGGCCCGTCCGCCGAGGAGATGGAGGTGAAGGTGAAAGACGCTCTGGCCCGCTTCGGCGCCGTCGTTGATGACGACGCGGTAGCTGTCGAGGGAGAGCGTGCGCGCGATCTGGGTGAGCGCGACGAGACAGGGGCCGAGAAGCGCGGCGTGATCACCCGAGGCGTCGGAAAGGCGCGCGACGTGCGTCTTCGGAATCACGAGCACGTGCGTGGGCGCCTTCGGGTCGACGTCGTGAAATGCGAGCACGCGCTCGTCCTCGAAAGCGATCTTCGCGGGAATCTCCTTTCGAACGATCCGGCAGAAGAGGCACGAAGGGTCGGGCGAAGGGCTCATCGGGCGGATTATCCGTCGATCCGCTCGACGGAGGCTCCGAGACTTCGCAAGCGCTGATCCATCGCCGCATAGCCCCGGTCGAGATGGTAGATGCGGCGCACGCGCGTCTCGCCCCGGGCGACGAGGCCCGCCAGGACGAGAGCCGCGGACGCGCGGAGATCCGAGGCGGTCACGGGTGCGCCCTCGAGCTTCGAAGGCCCGTGCACGAGAGCCGTGCGCCCTTCGACGCGCACGTCGGCGCCGAGGCGCGCGAGCTCCACGGCGTGCAGGAAGCGGTTCTCGAAGATCGTCTCGACGAGTCGGGACGTTCCCGTGGCCTGCGTCATGAGGGCGAGAAATTGCGCCTGCAGGTCGGTCGGAAAGCCGGGGTGCGGCGCAGTCTCGATGTCCACGCCCTCGAGCGGCCGCGAGGCGAAGACCCGGACGCCGTCTTTCGTCGTCTCGACGCCGGCCCCGGCGCGGCGGAGGGCGTCGAGAAACGCCTCGAGATCGCGCGCCCGCGCGCCGGAAACGGTCACGTCGCCCCCGGTGATCGCGCCGGCGGCGAGGTACGTTCCCGCTTCGATGCGATCCGGCAGGATCGTGTGAGGGGAAGAGCCCGTGCCCGAGAGCTTCTCGACGCCCTGGACCGTGATCGTGGGAGTCCCCGCGCCCGTCACGCGCGCCCCCATGCGATTGAGGAGGAGCGCCACGTCCTCCACCTCGGGCTCTCGCGCCGCGTTTTCGATCACCGTCGTCCCGCGCGCGAGGGCCGCGGCGAAGAGCACGTTCTCGGTGCCGGTCACGGTGGGAGTCGGGAAGCGGATCGCCGTTCCGGTGAGCCGGCCTCTTCCGCGCCCGACGCGCGAGACGTGCGCGTGGATGTAGCCTTTCTCGACGGCGATCCTCGCGCCCAGCGCCTCGAGCGCGAGGAGGTGCAGGTCCACGGGCCGGAGGCCGATCGCGCACCCTCCGGGCAGCGAGACGCGCGCCTCGCCGAAGCGCGCGACGAGCGGGCCGAGGACGAGGATGGAGGCCCGCATCGTCCGGACGAGGTCGTAGGGGGCCTCGGTCGAGGAGACGTGCGACGCGTCGACGACCCGGCGCGAGGGCGTGGGCGCTTCGACCGAAACGCCCATGCCGTCGAGAAGGCGCGTCATCGTGGCGACGTCCGCAAGGTTGGGCACCTCGTCGAGCGTCACGGGAGCGTCCGTGAGAAGCGCGGCGGCGAGAGCCGGAAGCGCGGCGTTCTTCGCGCCGCTCGCGCGGACGGTGCCCGCGAGGCGTACGGGGCCCTTGAGGAGGAAGGCGTCCATCTGAGAAGGAGTCTACGGGCTCGCGCGCCCTCAGAGCCGCCGCGCGGTCGCCGTGCGCGGGATTCCGGCCGTGTCGAGGCGGATGTCGACGAGCCGGAACGTGCCCGACGCCTCCACGAGCGCCGAGACGTCGCGGGCCTGCGCATACCCGAACTCGAACACGAAGGGCGCGCCGGGACGGAGGAAGACGGCCAGCGCCGCGAGGAGCGCACGCATCGGCTCGAGCCCGTCGTCCCCGCCGTAAAGCGCGAGGGGCGGCTCGAAGTCGGAGACCGTCTTCGAGAGATGCGGGGCGTCGGCTACGGGAACGTAGGGCGGGTTCGCGACGGCGAGGTCGAAGAGCGGCCGGGGGGCGAACGCCGAAAGCCAGTCGGAGGCGACGATCATCACCCGCTCGCACACGCCGTGGCGGCGCGCGTTGGCGGCGGCGAGCGCGAGAGCGGCCGGCGAGCGGTCGATCGCGAGAACGCGCGCCTCCGGGCGCTCGAGCGCGAGCGTGACCGCCAGGATACCGCTGCCCGTGCCGAGGTCGGCGAGTGCGCGGGCGCCGGGCGCGGCGGAGCGCGCCGCTTCGATGATGCCCTCCGTCTCGAGGCGGGGGATCAGCGCGCGCGAGTCGACTCGGAACGTGCGGCCGAGGAATTCCCATTCGCCGAGAAGGTATTGCAGCGGCTCGCCGGCAGCGCGGCGCGCGACGAGCGTCTCGAACGCCGTTCGGCTCGTGGCATCCGCCGACTCGGATCGCCGGCCCAGAAACCAGGCGCGGGGGCGCGCGGCGGCCCGGGCGAGAAGCTCTTCCGCCTCGTACGGCGCGTTTTCTTCGCCGGAGAGGCGGCGCCGCCCCTCGGCAAGGAGAGCGCCCCAGGTCGGTTCGGGCTCCGTGGAGAAGCTCATTCGGGTCTCGTGTTTAAGATAGGAACGATGTCCGGCTCCCGGATTCTCGTCCTTTTCGCCCTCCTGCTCCTCGGCGCTGGGCGTCCTGCTCGGACTGCCCTCGTCCCTCGCGCCGGCCGCAGTCGTGATCGCCGTGGCGGCCGTTCTCGTTTTTCTCGCGGCGAGCCGGTCCCCCTCGTCCGCGGGTTCCCGCGCGGAGCCGGTGACGTCCGTGCGCGCGGTCTTCGGGCCGGCCGTGGACGCGATCGAGGCCGTCGCCGTCTACACGCTGGATCGGGCCGGCCGGATCGGCTACGCGAACAGAGGCGCGCGCCGCGCCCTCGGGATCGAGGAACGCGACGTGGAAGGGCACGCCTCTTCGGAGCTGCCCGCCCTCGGCGCCGAGGCGCCCGAGATGATCGAGGGTCTGAACGAGGTCTTCGAGACCGGCCAGGCTCGAGCCGCTCGGCGGATCCTGCTGCCCGGGGACGGCGCGACGAAGGTCGAGTCGATCGTCTCGATGACGCCTGTCTTGCGGTACGGCAAGGTCGTCGAGGCCGCCATCTGGCGCGTCGACACGCGCGGTCCGGCAGGCGAGGACGAGCACCTCGCGCGCCTGCTCGATTCGTCGCCCGCGGGCCTCCTCGGCGTGGACGCCGTGGGCCGCATCGAGGCGGTGAGCCGCCGGCTCGCGGAGTGGGTGGGGCGCCGCGCGGACGCTCTCGAGGGCCTCGACGTGGAGCGCTCGGAAGTCCTGCCCGAAGAGCTACGGGCGCTCATCCGCGCGCACGCCGTGAACCGGGCCCCGCAGGGCACGCCGACCACCCCGGTCGAGGAGGACGTCTCTCTCGTCACGCCCGAAGGCGTTTCCCGGATGCTGCACGTCGTCGTGACGCCGCGCCCGGGCGGCGGAGCAGACGCCGTCTTTCTCGACGGGAGCTCGCGGCGCCGGCTCCTTGCCGAGCTGGACGCGGCCCGTCGGGCGCTCGCCGAGGCGCGCGAAGCCGCGGTGGACGTCCTGCAGTCCACGACGCGCGATCTCAAGACGCGCGTTCAGGAGATCGTGGCGGCGGCACGCCGCGCGGCGGACGAGACTTCCGGTCCGATCCAGCGCGCGCGCGCCGAGGCCGAGCTGAAGGCGACGAGCGACGAGCTTCTCGCGAGCGTCGACGAGAGCGGACCCCGGGACGCCCGCCGGCCGATCGGTGGCGCAGACGGCCGTCCGCGCGTCCTGCTCGTGGAGGACAACGAGGAAAATCGCGAGCTTCTCGCCCACATGCTGAGGTCGCGCGGCGCCGAGGTGCTCACGGCGGGCAGCGGTCGCGAGGCCGTGGACGCGGCCGCGGGCTTCCGCTTCGATTTCGTCCTCCTGGACCTGCACATGCCCGAGATGGACGGCTTCCAGGTGCTGAGGCGGCTGCGCGGCCTGCCGGACGGAGAGCGGTTGCCGGTCATCGCGCTCACCGCGCTCACGTCCGACCTCATCAAGGAGCGATGCGAAGCGGAGGGAATGAACGACTTCGTGTCCAAGCCCGTGACGCTCGCGCGCGTCGGGGAGCTCGTGGCGAAATGGGGGCGTACGGGTCGGACCTGACTACCAGCGCATCCGGTAGAGCATCGCGTAGACGACGACGCCGGTCAGGGAGACGTAGAGCCAGATCGGCAGCGTGAACCGGGCGAGCCTGCGATGCCGTTCGAACCGCCCGCGCCGGGCGAGGACGAACGTCGCGATCGCGAGCGGCGCGACAACGGCCGCGAGAACCGTGTGCGTGAAGAGAATGCCGAGATAGAGCGTCCGCGCGCGGCCCGTGCCGGGGAATCGCACGCTTCCGACCTGCGCGTGATAGGCGAGGTACGAGACGAGGAAGAGCGTCGAGCACAGGAAGGCCGCCGTCATCGTGCGGCGGTGCGCGGCGATCTGCCGCTTCCGGATGAACGTCCAGCCGACGACGAGGAGGACGGCGCTCGTCGCGTTGAGGCAGGCGTTCAGCGTCGGCAGGTCGCGGACCGTCATCGGGCCCGAGGCTCTCGCGCGGCGGCGAGGCGGGCGGCGGGGCCCGCGGGAAAGCGCGCGACGACGGCCACGGCGGCCGCGAACATGAGGACGGCGAACGCCGCCGTCACGGCCCACGAGAGCGACGGAGACATCCACGCCGGCGCGGAGCCGCCGAGGGCCCGGCGCAGAGCCGCCACGCCGTAGGTGAGGGGGTTCACGGCCATCGCCGCGTGCAGCCACGATGGGGCGCCGTCGACCGGGAAGAAAGCCCCCGAGAGGAGCCACATCGGAATCAGGAAGAGATTCATGATCGCGTGGAAGCCCTGTGTCGATTCGAGCGACCACGCGATCGCGAATCCGAGGGACGTGAGCGCGAAGGAGAGGACCGCGAGCAGCGCGGCGGCGCCCAGAAGGCCCGGTCCGTCGACCTTGAGGCCGGTCAAAGGCACGAGGAGGAGCAGGGGAAGGCCCTGCATCAGCCCGAGCGCCGCCCCCCCGAGGATCTTTCCGAGCGCGATCGAGGCGGGAGCAACCGGCGAGACGAGGACTCCCTGCAGGAAGCCCTCGCGCCGGTCCTCGATGACGGAGATCGTCGCGAAGATCGCGGCGAAGAGGACGACGAGGACGACCGTGCCCGGGAAGAAATAGCCGAACGAGTCCTCGCGGAACGACCGCGGAAGCCCGAGCCCACGAGGATCCACATGACGAGGGGGGGAGCGACCGCTCCGACGATGCGGCTCTTCTGCCGGAAGAAGCGGACGATCTCCCGGCGCGCGAGGGCGAGGGAGGAGCTCACGGGAACCTCATGTTGCGTCTTGCCCGCTCTCCGGCGTGTCCGCCTCGCGGAAGCGTCGGCCCGTCTTCGCGATGAACACGTCCTCGAGCGAGGGCGCGCCGAGCGTGACGGATTTGAAGGCGCCCGGGAACGCCTCGACGAGACGGGGCACGAACGTGTGCGCCGCCTTCCGCTCCACCCGGACGGTGGGTCCGACGACGGTGATCCGGCCCGCCTCGGCGCCGAAGCGGCTCTCGATCCCGGCCGCGAGAGCCGGCGCACCGGTGTCGTCCTTCGCCTCCACCGTCACGACGTCGCCGCCGAGCGTGGCTTTCAGCGCGGCGGGCGTGTCGAGCGCGAGCAGGCGTCCCCGGTCGAGGAGGCCGATGCGGTGCGCCGCCTCGGCCTCTTCGAAGAGATGCGTCGTCAGGAGGATCGCCGTGCCCGCGCGGGCGAGAACGGCGAGCGCGTCGATGAGATCGCGCCGGGCGCCGGGGTCGAGACCGGTCGACGGCTCGTCGAGGAGAAGCACGGGCGGAGCGTGAAGAAGCGCTTTGGCGATCTCCACGCGTCGCGCGAGGCCCCCGGACAAGGTCTCGACGAGATCGCGCGCACGGTCCTCGAGACGGAACATCTCGAGGAGCTCGCGGATGCGCGCGGCGCGCGCGCCCGACGGAAGGCCGTACAGGTCGCCCTGGAGCGCGAGGTTCTCCCCGACGGTCAGCTTCTTGTCGAGGCTCGCCGCCTGGAACACGACGCCGAGCCGCCGGCGCACGGCGCGGCGCGCGGCCGTCGGATCGAGCCCGTCGATGGAGAAGCTCCCCGCGCCCGGAGGCAACAGGGTCGCGAGAATCCGGAAGAGCGTCGTCTTGCCGCCGCCGTTCGGGCCGAGAAGCGCGAAGATCTCGCCCCGCGGCACCGAAAACGTGACGTCCGTCAGCGCGGCGCGCGCGCCGAAGGCGCGGGAGAGAGAACGGGCTTCGACGGCGGGTGGCGTCACGTTCGCGGTGAGGATTCTCTCGCGTCAGACGCGGTCGAGGACGAGAAGGATGAGAATCGCCGGAAGCCAGCCGATCGACGCAAGAAAGAGCGAGCGGGCACGTCCGTCCGTCGTCTCGCGTGCGAAGGCGAGCGATGCCCGGAGGAAGACGAGCGTCAGGACGAACGCCCCGAGCGCGTACGCGAAACCGGCCGTTCCCACGAGGGAAGGCAGGAGGCTGATGGGCAGAAGCACGGCCGTCCAGAGAAGCGTCTGCCGGGCCGTCCGCCGCCCGGAGGGGTCGATGACGGGGAGGATTCTCACTCCCGCGCGGGCGTAGTCGGCTCGGTGGCGCCACCCGATCGCGAAGAAATGCGGAAGCTGCCAGACGAAGAGGATCGCGAAGAGCGCGAGGCCCGGAAGGCCGATCGCGCCCGCCGCCGCGGTGTACCCGCCCAAGGGCGGGAGCGCGCCGGGCACGGCCCCGACGACCGTGGAGGCAGGCGAGCGGACCTTCATCGGCGTGTAGAGGCAGACGTACGAGACGAGCGTGAAGGCGGCGAGGGCGGTCGTCAGAACGTTCGTGAAGAAGAAGAGCTCGGCGAGGCCCACGACCGAGAGCGCGCCCGCGAAGAAGGCGGCGCCGTGGAGACTGATGCGCCCGGACGGCAGGGGGCGGTCCTGCGTGCGCCTCATCAGGCCGTCGACGCCCACCTCGCGCACCTGGTTGAAGGCGCTCGTGCCGGAGGCGACGAGAGCGGTCCCGAGGAGCGTGTGGAGAAGGAGCGGCAGGGCGAGGGAGGACAGCGGCCCTCTCACCCCCGCGACGAAACCGACGAACGCCGTCATCACGACGAAGACGGTGATGCGCGGCTTCGTGAGGGCGACGTAAGACGCGAACGCGGAGGAGTTGCGACTCAGGCTCATGCGCGCAGGCGGGAGCTTACCGCGTTCGGAAGATTCCGGCAGGCCCCGGCCGAGACCGTGGCGAGGACGCCCGTGACCCAGCACAGGGCGCCCCCGGCGAGATGGGCGGCCGTCAGGGGCGGCGCTTTTTTCGACCAGATGGAAAGGGCGCCGAGGAGGATCTGGATCGCGACGAGGCCGGTCCATGTCGCGGCGAATCCGGCGAAAACACCGCTCACCGCCGAGAGTCGTGAGAGCGCGCGCACGGCAGCGAGGACGAGAACGAGAACGACGACGGCTCCGATCCTGTGCGCGAGGTGGAGGCCTACGCCGCGGCGATGGAGCTCATCCGCGGAGGGCCAGAGGCCGCCGAAGACGGTTGGGAAATCCGGGATCGCGAGGCCGGCCCCCGTGTGCCGCATGACCGCACCGAGGACGATCTGGACGTAGATCGCCGCGGTGGCGACCAGCGTCCATTGGAAAGCAGACGAGAGGTTTTTCTGCTGATATTCGGCGGCTGCATTTGCAGCCGTCGATAGCGTCAGATCATTCCACGTCTTCGAGCACATGAGCGCCACTACCGCAGTGAGGGCGAAGACGATCTCGGCGAGGGCGGCGTGTGCAGACGAGATCGCCGGAGGCAGAAGAAACAGCACCGTGAGGCCGCCCAGGAGGGCCTGCAGCAAAATCGCTCCAAACGCGACGGCGGCGAGGACCTTGACCGCTTTCCTGCCTTCTAAGAAAAAAAGAAACGCGCCCAGCTCCAGACCCACCAATGTGGAGACAGCCGCCGCGATGAGCCGATGGCCGTGCTCATAGAGGATGCCGCCGACCATCGGCGGCATGAGCTTGCCGTACGAGAGCGGCCAGTCCGGGACGGCGAGACCCGACCCGGTGGACGTGACGAGCGCGCCCGCGACGAGGAGCAGGAAGACTCCAAGCGCGACGACGCGCGTTCCGATCCTCAGAATTCCGGCGTTCCGCGCCGCGTGTGCGTCCCTGTCCTTCGTCCTGTCCGCGCTCATCCCGTCTGGGAAATCAGGCTCCGGCCTTGAACGTGAACGCGAGCGGCTTGGACTCGGTCGCGCCGACCGTGACCTGTTGCGTCTGGGTGCCGAGCTTCTCGTGCCACGCCTCGATCGTGTACGTACCGGCCGGCAGGTTCTTGATCGCGTAGGTGCCATCCGCCGCCGTGACCGCGAAGAACGGGTGCGCGACGACGCCGCAATAGGCGGACATCCAGCCGTGCACGTCGCACTTGATGTGGATCATGACCTCGGGCTTGTCGAATTTCTTCGTGTACTTCATCCCCTTGACGGGCATCCCGAGGTTGAAGGACTCGTTCTTCTCCGGAAGGGAATGGATGTTGTGAAGCGTGTCGTCGCTGTTCAGGATGTCGAGGCTCTGGCCCGCGACCATGCCGAAAACGTGCGGATGGTACGTGCAGCCCCTCTGGTCGATGACGGCCGCGGCGGCGGGCGGAGGATACGTTCCGGAGATGCCCGACTTCACGTACACGAATACATTCGCGAGACCCTTGTCGGGGCCGACGACGATCTCTTCCTTCGCCACTTCGCCCGGGTGCTGCTTCGCGCAGAACGCGTCGGCAGACATCTTGAACTTCTCGGGCGGCGGCACCGCCCCTTCGAAGACGATCTTGCCGGTGATCGAGGCCGAGCCCGTGGCGCCGGCGGCGGGGCCGGCGGCGGATGAGGCCGGAGCCGCCGGAGCGGCGGCGCCCTCCGTCGCGGCGCCCTTGGCCCGCGCGGACTTGGGCTGGTCCTCGTCCTCGTCCTTGCCGCCGCACCCGGCGGCGAGAACGGCCGCGAGCGCGGTGACGGCGCAGACGGAGACGAAGCGGAAGCGGATTGCGGAACCGGACATGCGGACCTCCTCGACGGTCGATTTCCTTATCATGTTCCCCCGGAACGAGGGAAATCGATGATAGACAATCGTCCGATGCGCGTCGAATTCGCGGTACTCCGGCACGTCGAGATGCCCCTCAAGTTCCGTTTCCGCACGTCCTTCGGGGAGACGGGCGTGAAGAAGTTCCTCCTCCTCGAGGTCCGCGCCGACGGCCTTTCCGGATGGGGCGAGTGCGTCGCCGAGGAAGGGCCGTTCTATTCGCCCGAGACGATCTCCACGGCGTCCTCGATCCTCACGGCGTTCCTGCTGCCGCTCGTTCTCGGCAAGTCCGTCGCGTCTCCCGAGGAGTTCGAGCGTCTCTCCTCGCGCATCCGCGGGAACCGGATGGCGAAAGGCGCCGTCGAGTGCGCGCTCCGTGACCTGTTCGCGAAGGCGGCCGGCGTCCCCCTGGGGAAGTCGCTCGGGGGCTCGCGCGAGAAGATCGAGGTCGGTGTCTCGCTCGGCATCTCGCCGACGCCGGCGGAGACCGTCGAGAACGTGAGGAAGCACGTCGAGCAGGGCTATCGCCGCATCAAGCTGAAGATCGAGCCGGGCTCGGATCAGGACCGGCTCTCCGCCGTGCGCGCCGCGTTCCCGGACATCACGCTCACGGTCGACGCGAACGCCGCCTATACGCCCGCGCAGGCGGACATGCTGCGCGCCCTCGACGCGTTCCGGCTCGACTACATGGAGCAGCCTCTGCACCACGAGGACCTCGTCGCGCACGCCGAGCTCGCGAGAACGCTGAAGACGCCGATCTGCCTCGACGAGTCGATCCGCTCGGCCGCCGACGCGAGGGCCGCGATCCAGCTCGGCGCCTGTAAGGTCCTCAACGTCAAGATCGGCCGCGTCGGCGGGCACGGCGAAGCCGTGCGGATTCACGACGCCGCGCGAGCCGCAGGCGTGCCGGTGTGGTGCGGGGGCATGCTCGAGGCCGGAATCGGTCGCGCCCACAACGTCGCGATCGCGAGCCTGCCGGGCTTTTCGAAGCCGGGCGACACGTCATCCTCGTCCCGCTACTTCGAGGAGGACATCGTGGCACCCCCGCTCGAAGCCACGGACGGGCTCATGCCCGTGCCGAAGGGGCCGGGCATCGGGGTCGCGATCCGGCCGGAGATCCTCTCCCGTGTCACGACGGGAATCCAGGAGCTTCGCGCGTGAGCGCGCGCGTCCGCGACCTCGCCGCGCTGTTTGCCGCGCGTCAGAAGTCGATGCTGTCCGACCTCGAGGCCCTCGTCGTGCGGGAGAGCCCGTCCGGCGAGCCCGCCCTGGTCGGCACCCTCACGCGCTGGATCGCGGCGCGCCTCGAAGAGGCTGGAATTCCGGCTTCGGGTGTTCCGTGCGCGGGTCGCGGCGACGCCCTGCTCGCGCGCGCCGGCCCCGAGCGCGGGGGCACTCTTCTGCTCGGCCATCTCGACACGGTCTGGCCCGCCGGCACGCTGAAAGGGATTCCGTTTCGCGTCGAGGCCGGCGTCGCGCGGGGGCCGGGCGTCTTCGACATGAAGGGGGGCATCGCCGTCGCCCTCGCCGTCCTCGAGGCCGTCGCGCATGGAGATGTGACTCCTGCCGGGGGCTTCACGCTCCTCCTGACGCCGGACGAGGAGGTCGGGACACACGCTTCGCGCGACCTCCTCGTCGCCGAGGCCCTGAAGCGCGACCGGGTGTTCGTCCTCGAGCCGTCGGGCGAGGGCGGTGCCGCGAAGATCGCACGGAAGGGAGTCGGCCTCGTGGCGGTCCGCTTTTCCGGCGTGGCCGCGCACGCGGGGCTCGAGCCCGAGAAGGGGGCTTCGGCCCTCCTCGAGATGGCGCGGTTCGCGCTGTATGCCGACGCGCTCGCAGACCTTCCGTCGGGCACCTCGGTCGTGCCGACGGTCGCGGCGTCGGGCACGGTGACGAACGTCGTGCCCGAGAGCGCCTCGCTCTCGGTGGATTTCCGGCTCTGGACCCAGGCCGAGGGAGAGCGCGTCCTCGCGGGACTTCGCGCGTACCGTCCGGGGGACTCGCGGGTAGAGGTCACACTCGACGGCGGCGTCAACCGTCCGCCCATGGAGGCGACCGAAGCGTCACTCGCGCTCCACAGGCGCGCCGCGGCGCTCGCGAAGACGCTCGGTTTCGACCTCGGGGCGGTGCGCGTCGGCGGAGGTTCCGACGGGAATCTCACGGCCTCCGCGGGCGTCCCGACGCTGGACGGCCTCGGGCCTTCGGGCGCCGGCGCGCACGCCCGCACGGAGCATCTCCTCGTGGAGGATCTTCCCCGGCGCGCGGCTCTCCTCGCGGGTCTCCTCGAGGATGCGGCGTGAGCGGACGCCTCGTGGTCCGGGAGCTCAGGACCCCGGAGGAATTCATCGAGACGGCGCACGTCTCGAAGGCCGCGTGGGGATTCGCCGAACGTTTCCTCTCGCCCGCGAGCGACCTCGTCGCGGCCACGCACGCAGGCGGTCTCACGGCCGCTGCGTTCGAGGGGAAGAAGATGCTCGGCTTCGTGCACGGCATCCCGCGCACGAACGTGGGCGAGCCGTGCCAGCATTCGCACCTCCTCGCCGTCCGGCCCGATGCGCAAGGGCGCGGGCTCGGCGCGACGCTCAAGCTCTTCCAGCGGGCGTGGTGCCTCGAGCGTGGGATCCGGCTCGTGACCTGGACCTACGACCCGTTCCTGCTGAAGAACGCGAAGCTGAACATCGCGCGGCTGCGCGCGACGGTGCGGACCCTCCTGCCGGATTTCTACGGCCACATGGGCGGCATCTACGCCGGCCTGCCGACGGACCGGTTCGAGGTGAACTGGCGCCTCGACGATCCGCTCGTCGAGAGCGCGGCGCGGGGCGAGGAGCCGCCTCCGGACGGCACGGCCGGCGCGCCGGCGGTGACCCGGCCAGGGCAGATTCCCGAAGCAAGGCGGGTTCTCCTTCCGTTCCTCGCGGACGCGCCCCGCGTCTATCGCACCGATCCGAAGCGGAGCCTCGCCGCGCGCAGGAAGTTCCGGAGGCTGGCCCTGGCCCTGTTCGCGGCGGGCTACGAGGTCACGGACGTGACGGCCCGGGACGGCGAGCCCGCGTACGTCCTCGACCGGGCCGGGTGATAGAGTTTTCGACCAGGAGGACGACGATGAAGAAGATTCTTCGAGTGCTGGTTCCCGCTGCCTTTCTGCTGCTCGCTCCCGTCTTCGCGCAGGCGGCCGTCGACGACTTCCAGGTGACCGGAAACGTCACGGAGAAGACCGCCGACTCGATCACGGTCATGAAGGGCAAGGAGCGCTTCCAGATCGCGATCGACAAGGACACGAAGATGACCGGCGACGTGAAGGTCGGCGGCAAGGTCACGATCAAGTACAAGATGCACGCGAGCTCGATCGAGGCGAAGGAAGCGGCGGCGAAGCCTGCCAAGAAGAAATAAAGAAGGAAGCGACGAGCCGGCGCGCCAGCCCTCTTTACCTTCTAAGAAAGAATTTCTTTCTTTCTCTTTCTCAGGCTTTCGCCAGCTCTTCCTTCAGCTTCTCGGCTTGGAAGTGCGCGACGAGCGGGTCGATCAGCTCGTCGAGGCGTCCGTCGAGAATTTCCGGGAGCCGGTGTGACGTGAAGGCGATGCGATGGTCCGTCACCCGGCTCTGGGGAAAGTTGTACGTCCGGATCTTCTCGGAGCGGTCGCCCGAGCCCACCATCTTCTTGCGGTCGGCGGCGTAAGCGGCTTCCTTCTTCGCACGCTCCGCCTCGTAGATGCGCGCCTTGAGGACACGCATCGCCTTCGCCTTGTTCTTGATCTGCGAGCGCTCGTCCTGACACTGCACGACGACGCCGGTGGGGACGTGCGTGAGGCGCACCGCCGAGTACGTCGTGTTGACGCCCTGCCCGCCCGGCCCGGACGCGCAGAAGAGATCCACCCGGACGTCCTTGTCCAGGATCGAAACGTCCACGTCCTCCGCCTCGGGCAGGACGGCGACCGTGGCCGCGGAGGTGTGGATGCGCCCGGCGGCCTCCGTGGCCGGAACGCGCTGCACGCGGTGAACGCCGCCCTCATACTTGAGACGCGAGTAGGCGCCTTCGCCCTCGACGATGGCCTCGACCTCCTTGAGGCCGCCGGCGCCGCCGGAGTCGCTGCGGTCGATGATCTCGACTTTCCAGCCGCGGCTTTCGGCGTAACGCACGTACATCCTCAGGAGCTCCTCGGCGAAAAGGGCAGCCTCGTCGCCACCGGTCCCCGCCCGGATCTCGAGGACGACGTTCTTGCCGTCGTTCGGGTCCTTGGGCAGAAGGAGAAGGCGAATCTCCTCCTCGATCGCGGTACAACGCGCCCTCAGGCTCTCGAGCTCCTGCTGCGCGATGGGCCGCAGCTCGTCCGCGGGCGGAAGCGTGTCGAGAAGCTCCTGGGCTCCGGCGAGCTGCACGTCGATCCTCTTCCGCTCGCGGTTCTTCTCGACGATCGGCAGGATCTCGCGCATCGCCCGCATCGTCTTCGTCGCGAGGGCGTGGTCGGCGAGCACCTCGGGCGAGGCCGCGCGGGCTTCGAGATCGGCGTAGCGGCGTTCGATCTCGTCGAGTCTTTGAAACATGGGAGGCGGACGCGGGCGGCCCGGGAGGACCGCCGCGATCAGGCGGTCGTCGGGACGGCGGGCTTGGCGGGCTTCTCTTTGGCCGCGGCGGCCGCGGCCTTGGGCGTGTTCGCGTAACGCTTCTGGAAACGCTCGACGCGGCCGGCCGTGTCGACGAGCTTCGATTTGCCCGTGAAGAACGGGTGGCAATTCGAGCAGATCTCGAGGCGGAGCTCGGTCTTCGTGCTTTTCGTCTTCCACGTGTTTCCGCACGCGCAATGCACGGTCACGTCGTGGTAGGCGGGGTGGATCTTCTCTTTCATCTCGGGGCTCCCTTCACGGCTCCGCCGCGTGTGAGCGGCGCCGGAACCGCGAAGAATAACATGGGCCTGCCGTACGGGGAACCCCCAGAACCGATTGTCCTTGCTAGACTTCGCGCGTGCTCGTTCTCAACGTGCGCGTGCCCGGAGAGCCGGCGCGCCGCATCCGGCTCGACCGCCCGGTCCTGACGCTCGGCCGCTCCTCCACGAACGACGTCCCCCTCGGGGATCGGACGCTCTCGCGCGTGCACGCACGAATCGAGGGCGTCCTCGACGGCGGGCCGATCCGTCTCGTGGACCTCGGATCGCGGAACGGCACGTCCCTGAACGGCTCGCGCATCACGGAGCCGACGCCGCTTTCGGCCGGGGACCGCATCCAGCTCGGCGAGACGCTCGTGGAGATCATCGAGGAATCCACGACCCGCGTCGTCATCGATCCCTTCGGGGAAGAGAGCTCCAAGAGAACGACGTTCCTGCAGTCCTCCAAGGATCTCCTGCGTCCGCACAAGCAGGAGCGGGACTCGAAGCTCGGGGCCGAGGAGCTCGCGCGCCTGAACGCGTCGCTCCGGATGCTCAACGAGATCTCCGTCGAGCTTCTCGGCGATATCCCGTTGAACCGCCTGCTCGAGCTGATCCTCGAAAAGACCTTCACGTTCCTGCAGCCCGACCGCGGTCTCCTGATGCTCGCGGACGAGCACGGGGAGCTGAAACCGGAGAAGGTGAAGTATGCCCCGGGCGTCGACCCGTCCGACATCCGGCTCAGCAAGACGCTCATCCAGTCGGTGGTGGAAAAGAAGAACGGCGTCCTCCTGATCGACGCGGCGACGGACGCCGGTCTCGGCGCCGCCGAGTCGATCCGGATCCAGGGCATCACGTCCTGCATGGCGGCCCCTCTTTTCGTCGAGGACAGGGTCATCGGACTCATCTACCTCGAGGTGCGGCTCGGGCGGAAGAGCTTCAGCGAGGAGGACCTGCGCCTCCTGACCTCCCTCGCGAACACGTCCGCCATCAAGATCCAGAATCTGCGCCTGCAGGAAGGCGCCGCGGCCCGGAAGCGCATCGAGAGCCGAGATGGCTCTCGCGTGGGACATCCAGCGGCGCCTGCTGCCGGAAGCCGAGCCCATCCTGCCGCACACGGAGCTCCTCGGCCGGACGGTTCCGGCGAGCACGGTCTCGGGGGACTATTACGACTTCTTCGAGCGGGGGGACAAGTCGCTCGACGTCGTCGTCGCGGACGTGAGCGGAAAAGGCATGGGCGCCTCGATTCTCGCGGCCTCGGTGCAGGCCGCGTTCCAGGCGTGGGCCGGAGAGCACTTCCCGCCGGATCGGCTCTGCTCGCGGCTCAACGAGATGGTCTTCCGGCGCACGAGCCCGGAGAAGTTCATCACGTTCTTCCTCGCGCTCTACGATCCCGAGTCGGGCTCCGTCGTGTTCACGAACGCGGGTCACAACCCGGGCATTCTCGTGCGGGCCGGCGGCGCCACGGAGCTGCTCGGCGCCCACGGGCCTCCGCTCGGGCTCTTTCCGGGAAAGACCTACGGTTCGGGGACCTTCACGCTGGAGACGGGCGACGTCCTCGCCCTCTACACCGACGGCGTGACGGAGGCCGCGAATCCCGAGGACGAGGAATTCGGGACGCCGCGCCTCGTCGAGACGCTCGTGAGGGCGCGCCGGGGCTCAGTCGCGCAGATCGAAGCCGAGGTCGGCGCGGCTCTCACGGCGTTTACCGCCGGCACGCCTTTCGGCGATGACCGGACGTTCGTCGTACTGAAGCGAACCTAGACGAGAACCCGGACACCGGCGCCACGGGGCTCAATGCGCGGACGGAATCTCAGCCGCCCTTCGGCTCCCCCATGAGTTCTCCTCGCTCGTTGTAATAGCACCGGCAGTTGCGGCGGAGCTCTCCGTTGAGCATGGTGCGGGCTCGGTGCAGCCTGATCTTGACGGTTCCCACGGAGAGGGAGAGGCGACGAGCGGTCTCCTCGCTCGTCAAATCCTCGAACTCGCTGAGGACGTATACGTCGTGGTAGCGGGGGGGAAGCTTTCGGACGTAGTCGAGGTAGCACGCGACCATCTCGTTCCGAACCGCGTTCTCCTCGGGCGTGCGCGAGCCGGGGTCCGGAAGGCGCGAAGAGGCGGTGTCTTCCTCGTCATTTCGCCACGCGGGCTCGGAGCGTTTTCGTCGGGCCGCATCCCGGACCGTGTTGAGGGTGATCGTGTAGATCCAGGATGTCAGCTTCGAGGAGTCCGAGACCGTCGACAGGGACCGACGAATCTTGACGAAGACCTCCTGGGCGATGTCGTCGGCTTCGTTGCGGCCGAGCAGCTTGGCCGCATAAGCCACCACCTTGCCGTGGTAGGTCTCGTAGATCCGAGAGAGGTCGAGGGCCCCATCGCTCACCGGCGCTCCTCCACGGAACCGTCCCTCGAATTGTCCCACCGATGGACGATCCGCCGAGCGGCCGCGTATCTCACCCCCGCCCGTTTTCGTCTCGGGATGTGAAGTCGGGCCTCAGGGCCCTGAGGGGAGAGCAGCAATGAGGAAGAACATCGGAAACGTCGAGCGCATCGTCCGGGTGGTTCTCGGGATCGTGGTGGTGTCACTGGCATTCGTGGGTCCCCGGTCGCCTTGGGCGTTGCTGGGGATCATTCCGATCGTGACGGGATTGATCGGCTATTGCCCACCGTACGCCCTTTTCGGCATCGACACCACGCGCCTCACGTATGGCAAGGGGTGAGTCCAAGATGGACTCGGTGCGTCAATCTCGCCGGAGGAACCTACGCGCGAGGCGGCGCGGCGGCCTCCGGCTCGACCGCGTCCCGGGCGTCTCGTGAAAGCATGCCGTGGCGCTTCAGCATCTCGTTCAGCGTCGTCGGCTTGAGGCCGAGGAGCTCGGCCGCGCGCTTCTGAACGCCCGACGCGCGCTGCAAGGCCGCCGAAAGCAGCGAGCGCTCGTAGGCGGCGACGGCATCCTTGAAGGAGAGCCCCTCGGCGGGCAGCGCCGCCGCGCGCGGCACGGAGCGCCGCACGGTGTCCGGAAGCTGGTCGAGGTCGATGACGCCGTGGCCGAGAACGAGGGCGCGCTCGAGGACGTTCTCGAGCTCGCGCACGTTGCCGGGCCAATCGTGGTCGAGGAGCGCCTTCATCGTCGCAGGCGTGACGGAGGGGACGGCCCTGCCGTTCTCCGCGGCGGCTCGCGCGAGGAGCGTCTCCACGAGAAGCGGCACGTCCTCGCGGCGCTCGCGCAGCGGAGGAAGCGGAATCGTGATGACGCAGAGGCGGTAGAAGAGGTCTTCGCGGAAGCGGCCCTCGGCCACGAGCCGCGCGAGATCGGCGTTCGTGGCCGCGATGACGCGCACGTCGGCGTGCTGCGGCTCGACCGCGCCCACGGGCAGGAATTCGCGCTCCTGCAGGACGCGCAGGAGCTTCGCCTGCGTCTCGATCGGGACCGTGCCGATCTCGTCGAAGAAGATCGTGCCCTGGTCGGCCGCCTTGAACAGGCCCTTCTTGTCGGCGACCGCACCCGTGAACGAGCCCCGCACGTGTCCGAAGAGATTCGACTCGAGAAGGTCGGGCGGGAGAGCTCCGGAGTGTACGGTGACGAACGGGCCCGACGCCCGCGGAGACAGCCGGTGGAGCGCCTTGGCGACGAGCTCCTTGCCCGTTCCGCTCTCTCCGGTGATCAGGATTGTCGAGCGCGCGGCCGCCGCCTGGCGGATCGTCTCGAACACGCGCTCCATCGAGGCCGAGCGCCCGATGATCTCCTTGAGGCCGGGCGGAGTTTCGAGGCGCGCCTTGAGGGCTCGGTTCTCGGCCACGAGCCGGCGCTTCTCGAGCGCCTGCTTGACGACGTGGACGACCTCCTCGTTCCGGAATGGCTTGGGGAGGTAGTGAAACGCGCCTTCGCGCATCGCGGCGATCGCGCTCTCGACGGATGAGTACGCGGTCACGACGACGATCGGCACCTCGGGATGCCGCGCCTTGACCTCCGACAGGACTTCGAGGCCCGGGCGGTCGGGGAGCATGAGGTCGAGGAGCAGCAGGTCGATGGGCTCCTTGGCGAGGCGGTCGAGCCCCTCTGCCGCTGTTGCGGCTTCGCGCGTCACGAACCCGGCCTTCGCGAGCACGGACCCGAGAACGTCGCGGATGACGGGCTCGTCGTCGAGAATGAGAACGGTGGACATTTTTCAGGTCGCGGCGGGAAGGGATACGGTGAATCGGGCGCCACGCTTTCCCGCGGACGTCACCGTCAACGTCCCGCCATGCGCGTGGATGATATCCCTCGCGATGGCGAGCCCGAGTCCGGTCCCCCCCTTCGCGGTCTTCGTGGAATAGAACGGCTCGAACACGCGGGCCGCCTCGGCATCCGTCAGGCCGGGTCCGTTGTCCTCGACGGAGAAGATGACGTGGCCGTCGTCTGCGGCAACGCGCAGCGTGACGGCAGGCGGCGGATCGCCGGCCGCGCGCGGCAAAGAAGGCGATGTCACCGCCTCGAGCCCGTTCTTGGCGAGATTCACGAGCACCTGGACGAGGGCGTCGCGATGGCCGGAGACCGCCGGGAGGCCGGGCGCGGCCTCGACGTCGAGCGTTGCGCACCGCGCCGCGCTCTCGTCCGCGAGCGCCCATCCGGTCTCCTCGGCGAGGGCGGCAGGGTCGAGGCGCACGAACTCGCGCGGCTTCCCGCGCGCGAGGTCCAGAAGGCTGCCGACGAGGCGCGAGGCCCGGAAGGCCTGGCGTTCGATCTTCTCGACGAGCGTCCGGCGGGGATCGTCGCTGGGCGTCTCGTCGAGAAGCAGGCGCGCGAACCCTGCAACGCCCGCGAGCGGCGTATTGACCTCGTGCGCGACGCCGGCCGAGAGGGTGCCGAGGGCCGCGAGGCGCTCGCGGTCGGCGAGCGCGCGTTCGAGGCGCGCGGTCTCGGTTGCGTCGTAGAGGACGAGTACGCGGGCGTGGGATCCCGGACCCGCGCCGGGAAATGGCGAGACGGCGACGTTGAGGACGCGCGGCCCCGAGCCGAGGTCCGCCTCGAGCCGCGCGGGCGGCATCTGGGAAACGAGCGCGGCAGGCAGCACATCCGCTGCCAGCGTGCCCACGAGGGACGTTGCGTCGCGCCCGAGGAGGGCTTCGAAGGCCGGGTTGACCGACGTGAATCGGCCCAGATCATCGGTGGCTGCGATTGCCGCGGCCGAGCCCGCGACGACGTTCTCGTGAAAGCGCTGGAGCGTCCGGTAACGGTCGGCCTCGACGCGCAGCTCGTCGAACAAACGCGCGTGGTCGAGCGCGAGCGCCGCCGGCGCGAGAACGGTTTCGAGAAGCTCCGTGTCCTCGGCCGACAGGGGAACGCGCCCGGCGCGGTCGCCGACCGCGAAAAGGGCGAGGAGCCGCCCGGAAACGGTCAAGGGCGCGAGCGTGCGGAACCCTGCGTGCCTCAGGCGCGAGACGGCGGCGGTCGGACGCGCCGCAAAATCCTGCCGCGACAGGCGCGTCGTACGCGAGAGGGCCCTCGCGGGAAGCTCCGAGAGCGCGAGCGGCGGGCCTCCGTCGACGTCCACGCCGAGGAGGACGTCCTCCTCGACGGGCAGGAGGGCCGCGCGCGAGACGCCGAGACCCCGCGAAACGCGGTCCGCAAGAATGTTCTGAAGGTCTTTGAAAGCCCGCGGCGTCGGCAGCTCTCGAACGAGCGCGAGCAGGCCTTCACGATCCCGCAGGGCTTCGCGATACTGAAGGCGCGTGAGCGCGGTCGAAAGGCCCCGACGCACGGGTCCGAAGCTGAGCGCCATGAGAAGTCCGGCGGACACCTGCAACGCCGCCCTCGCGTGGGGAATCCCCACGGCCACAGGCTGCGCGAGAAGAAGCTGGGCGAGCGTGAAGAAGCCGGCTCCTACGAGCAGGGCGCCGAGCACCGACGCCGTTTGGCGGCCGAGAACCTCGACGTCCCACAGGCGGTAACGCGTGAGCGACGCGAGGAAAGCCGCTGGAACGAGCGCGAGAGGAAGCACCGAAAGCGACGAGACGATCGGAATCGAGCCCCCGAGAAGCCGGGGCACGAGATTCAGGAGAACGAGGGGAAGCATGCCCACGGCCGTGCCGAGCAGGAGGAAGCGGACCTGCTTCTCCGTCAGAAGGTCAGTCGGCCGCCGCGCGAGGACGAGGAGCCGTACGGCCGCAAGGGCGGCTCCCGACGCCATCCAGATGATCTGCGCGCGGTCGAGGGCGTTCACCGCTGCCGACGTGTCGCGTCCCGCCCTTCCGGAATACACGGCCGCAGTCGCGATGAGAAGCAGCGCAGCGGGCGCGAACGGGAGCCACGCGGGTGTGCGACGCATGCGCCTTGGGAACGTGAAGACGAGCGAGAGAAGGAGAGCGGGGAACAGCGCGCGCGCAACGTCCTCGATCAGAACCGCCGCGCGAAACAGCCCGTCGATCGGCGGCACCGGCGTCAGGGTGAGGACGAGAGCCACCGAAAGGGCGAAGCCGGAGAAGACGAGCGATTCTCGCGACGGCGGGGAGGGGCGGGCCGCCGCCAAGCCCGCCGCCAGGAACGCGAGGCCCACGGCGAAGAGGAAGAGGTAGCGCCAGTCCCAGGACGACACCGGGACGTTCCGGAATGTCCGAAGCGCGTCGCCTCGGAGGACGGTCACCTCGGCGGAGCGCTCCGCGAGCCAGCGCGAAGGATCGCCCGCACGCCGCGCCTCGTCTCCGTCGACGAGCAGCAGCAAGTCACCGGGCTTCAGACCCGACGGGGCGGCGGATTCGCCGACTCGGCGCACGCGGAGGCCCTCCGGCTCGGGCGAAACCAGGACGTCGGCCCGACCGAATGCCGAAACCTTACGCGCCAGGCAAAGCGCGGACGGCACGAGCGCGAGCGCGAGAGAGCACAGCACGAACCATCGCGCTAGGGCGCGCACCCAGGGAGATCGAGCCTCCATGCCAAAGTTCGCAGCAAGGGAGATGCCAGTTATCCGATTCCTTGAATCAGTTTAACTCATTGATGAAATGGGTCTTGCCTGCCATGGAGGGGGGCGAAGAGGTCATGCCTCACGAAATCTTGAAGACAAACCCGACTATTTGGAGAGCCGACCTTGAAAAGGCAGACTAGAACGAGACCGCGAATCCGCCAGCGAGTCGGCGATTCAGCTTCTCCTCGTCCTCCCCCTCACGCCGCTTGCCGAGCTCCAGGGAGAACAACGCGCGCAGGTCCGAACCGATCGAGCGCATCGCCTCGAGCGGGATGGACTGCCCGAGCGTGAGATCCACCGCCTCGACGTCGTTGTGCAGGACCGCTGTTCCGCGCGTGAGCGATTGCGTCACGACGCGGTAGCCCATGCCGAGCGACGTGTCTGTGGCGCGGATGCGGATTGCGGCCCGCACGACGCCCCACGTCGCGTCGTCGGACTGAATCTCGCCGTCGCGCTGTCCCGAGAGCTTTCCCGCGCGCATCGAGACGCGGCCGTCGAGAGCCTTGCCGAGCCGCGCGGCGGCGCCGAACGAGACGTCCGTCGCGATGTCGTTCGCGAAGAAATAGAGCGAGTCGAGTCGGTCGAGAAAATCCGGATCGAAAAGCAGGCGGTAGGTGCCCGTGAGCTCGCGACGCGACGCCTCGAGGAAGAGATTCTGGTCCTCGCCGGTCTGCCATCTCAGGCCCGCCTTGTACAACGCGCGCGAGCGCCGCGTGAGATCGGCCTCGTCGGTGCCCGCCTCTCCCGGCAGGAGCTCGTCGCCGTCGAGACGCCGCTCGAAGCGGCGCGCGGCGAAGCCGTAGAGCTTCCAGCCGTCGCGCGTCGCGATCGCGAGCGTGACCTCGGGTGTAATGCCGCGCGAACGCTCCGACACGTCGCCCGTCCCGCCCGTCTCGATCACGAAGACGTCGAGCAAACGGACGCCCGCGACGGCGCCCGCCCGCGTCTCCCGGTCGAAAGGCGACGTCTGGCCGGCGAACTCGTTCATGGCGCTCCGATAGGAGACGGAGACGCGCGCGAACGTCGAGGAGGAGAGGTCGGTTTGATAGCGGGCGGCGACGTCGACGGCGTTCGACTCCCGCGCGAAAAGGTCCGCCACGGGCCCTGCCGACAACAGCCGTGACTGCGAGACGACGTGGGCGGAGACCGATGCCTGTGAGCGCTCCGAGACGGCGCCGTTCCAATCGAGAGAGTGTGCGGCAAAGCGTGCGCCGTCGGCGTCGTCGGCCACGGTCTGCTGGCGGGAGGAGAGGTGAATGTTCTGGCCCGAGCCCATCGGCCCCGATGCCAGGTCGAGCGCCACGCGCGACGCATCGCCCGTCTTCTCGCCCGACATCGCGGCGAGCCGCGCGTAGGCGCCCGAGGCTCCCCAGCGCAGCTTGTCTCCGGCCGTTCCGCTCAGATCGAGCGAGGCCCGTGACAGGGAGGAGGCGCCCGCGGCGCCGAATCCCGCGGTGGACGCCACGGACGCGCGGACGGGAAGTGAGGTCGTTCGCCCGTCACGGCCTGCGATCGAGACGGGGGGCGTCGCGTTCTCGGGTCCTTGCTCGAGGGCGGCCAGCACCGCGGGGACCTCGCGCAGGACGTCGCCTGGCGCGACGGCGCGTGCGATCCATGCGTCGAGGGGTCCGCCCGTCGCCTCGGGGAGGATGCCGGCCGGAGGTTCGAGATCGAGGCGTACGAAGGAGAGTGCGCCGTCGGAGGTCGCCCGGTGCAGTAAGCGTACGAGCGCGGGGCGGAAGCCCGGCACGACGGAGAGGACCGTGTAGAGGCCTTCGGCCGCGTCGCCGAGGACGAACGTGCCGTCCGTGTCGCTCTTGAGGAGCTTCACGACGCTCGCTCCTCCGGCCGTCACGCCGCGCACGACGAGGGCGGCGCCCGGGACGGGCACGCCGCCGGCCCTCACGATGCCCGACAGAGGGGCCCGGCGCGCTCCGGCTTCGCCCGCGGCCGCGGGGCGCGCAAGAAGCGCCGCCGCAGCCACTCCGGCAAGCAGGCGTCCGGTCGAGCGGCTCAAAAGGGTCACGAACCCTCCCCTTTGACTATCATCCGCCCGGTTTCGGCGCCCCGTCAACCGGAGTTTGAAGCGAGTGACACGTCAGGCCGCCGGTCCCAGACCAAGCGTGGCGCGGATCACGTGCCGGGCGACCGAGGGATTCTCCTTGAGCCGCCGCGTCGAGTAGGCGTACCAGTCCGCTCCGAACGGGACGTACACGCGCAGCCGGTGGCCGGCGTCGAGAAGGCTGCGCCTGAGGACGGGGTCTACGCCGAGAAGCATCTGAAACTCGTAGCGGTCGGGTCCGAGAGAGAGACGGTCGATCGTGGCCAGCGCGCGCTGCACGCAGGCCTCGTCGTGCGTCGCGATACACGCGTAGCAGCCCGCGGACAGGTGCTTGTCGACGAGCGCACTGAAGCTGTCGATGATCGTCGCGCGCTCCTTCCAGGCGATCGTGCGGGGCTCCACGTAAATACCCTTGCAGATCCTCACGTTCATGCGGGCTGCGACGAGGCGGTCGAGATCGTGCAGGCTGCGCTTCAGGTAGGCCTGAATCGCGACCCCCACGGCGGGGAACTTCGCCTTGAGCTCGAGCGCAAGGCGGAGCGTCGACTCCGTGTAGGGGCTGTCCTCCATGTCGAGGCGGACGAACATGCCGTGCGAGGCGGCGCGCGCGCAGATGTCCGTGCAGTTGTCGAAGGCGAGAGCCGGGTCGATCGCGAGACCCACGGCGGTCGCCTTCACGGAGACGTTCGCGTCGAGGCCGCTCGAGGCGATCGCGTCGATGACGCGCAGGTACTGATCCCGCGTGGTCCCCGTCTGCTCCTTGCGGGTCACGCTCTCCCCGAGAATGTCGAGCGTTGCCATCGCGCCCTCCGCAGCGAGCGCGCGCACGGTGGCGAGCGCGTCGTCGAGAGTCGCACCCGCCACGTACCGCGAAGCCACGCGCTTCACGAGCGCGCGCGGAACGAGCGGAAGGGTGCCGACGACGAGGCGGTCGAACAGCGCCGTCATCCGTTCTCCGGCGTTCGGGCAAGGACGAGGGCCCGCACCTCGGCCGCTCCCGCTGCTGAGAGCGCGTCGGCCGCCGCGAACAGGGTCGCGCCCGTCGTGACGACATCGTCGACCAGAACGAGGACGCGCCCTCGTGCCCGGGGAGATGCGGCAAACGCGCCCTTGACGTTCGCACGCCGGCCCGGCGCGGGCAGAGAAGACTGCGGTGGCGTGTCGCGTGTGCGAGAGAGAAGGACCCGGTTCGGCGTATCGAGGCGGCGGCTCGTCTCGTGGGCGAGAAGCATGGCCGGATCGTACCCGCGCTCGCGGTTACGCCGCCGGGTGGACGGCACGCTCACGAGCGCGTGAGCGCCGTCCGTAATTCCCGTGGAGAGGGCGAGAGCGGCCAGGCGATCGCCGAGAGGCGCCGCCAGGAGGTCCCAGCCGGCGAACTTGAACGCGTGATGGAGCGTGCGCAGGCCGCCCGCGTAGAGACCGAATGCGGCCGTGCGCGTCACCGCCGGGGGGGCGAGGCGGCAGCTCGCGCAGGGTGAACCGCTGCCCGGCAACGCGCAGCGCGGGCATGCGGCGGCCGCGTCGAGGATGGGGAGCGACGCCCAGCAGGCTCGGCATACGCCCCCGCCGCCGAGATCGACGCGCGGGGCGTCACAGACGCCGCATCGCGATGGAGCCAGGAGCTCGAGTAGGGGCGCGAAAAATGCGTGGCCCGACGTCATCTGTGTCGCTGTTCCGGCGCCCGGCACGGTCATCGATTCTAGACGAGGGATTGCCGGCCTCCGTATTCGCAGCATGCATCATGTCTTCGGTCGGGCCCTCTCTGACGTATCCTCGCCGGCGATGTCGCGACGATTCGCGCGCGCGTTCGCGCTCGCCGCCCTTCTCGTCTTGTGGTGTCGTGTCGTCTCGGCGCAGACGACGCGGGTCCAGGAGTTCCCGTTCGCCGTCGGCGCCGGCGGATCTTTCGTGAACGACACGGGGCATTCCGCCGACGTGAAGGCCTTCTCGACCGGCGGGTTCCACGCCTTTGCCGAGCTCGCTCTCGACCCGGGCGTTCTTCTTCAGGTGCGGTACGAGAGCTTCCTGCTGCCGGGCAGGGCCTCCCAAGCTCCTTTCCAGCCCGCGGCCGCCGCTCCCCGAACGAAGGTGGAGGCGGGCGACGTGACCGTTGCCTACGTTTTCCGCGAGGAGTGGTGGGAGGCTGGCCTGTTTGCCGGAGTCGGCCTTTACGGCCTCACGCCACGATCTCCCGAGGCGGGCCAGACGCCCGTTGCCGTCCACGAGACCGTCTTCGGCTGGAATGGCGGGTTACTCCTCACCTTCCAGCTCGCACGGCGCTGGGACCTGCGCGTCGAAGCAGCGGGCTATCTCCTGCAAGACGTTGCCGCGACCAAGATCGTTCGCCTCGGCGGCTCCGTCGCGTACCACTTTTAGTAATCCCGATCACGTTTCGACGCCCAAAACGGTGGGCTCCCACCCGACCTTTCGGTCGGGCGGGGATTGCGGCGGTGGGATTGACTAACTGAGGCTCTGGATGGAGGGAAGAAACTGGAGGGCCCGGCGGCCGAATGGCCGGCGGGACTGGGGGGTGGAAATGAAGATCGTCGTATCCATTTGAGATTTTGTCGAAATGTCCGTTTCGATCTCCTGTCCATGTATACGCAAGGTCGATGCCTTCTGTTTCCGCCTCAGCGAGAAAAACAGTAAGCCATTTAATCCAAATCGCTTACACGCGATCAGGGTCTCTTGCATGAGGCGGGAAATTCCTGCGCGAGAGATCGAAAATGGACACTCCCGGTGCGAAAACGACACTTCGCCCGACTCAGGCTCCTTCCGAAAGGGGCAGAAGCGTGGAGTCTTTCTTGACGGAAAGGGAGAGCTCGACGCGGGTTCTCACGACGCCACGAAGCGTCTGGACTTTCTCCCTCAGGATCGCCTCCAGGTGCTCCACGTCGCGAGCGCGGATCTTCAGCCGGTAGCCGAAGTCGCCCGAGATCGCATAGCACTCCTGGACGTCGAGCAGGGCTTCGATCTCCTCGAGAAACGGTCGCTCGAAACGCGGGTGCTCGAGCAGGACGTCCACGTGCGCCACGAGGGGCATTCCGACGAGGCGAGGATCGAGGAGAGCCGTGAAGCGCCGGATGAATCCGCGCGTCTCCAGTTTCTTGATCCGCTCGTTGACGGATGGCGTCGTGAGCCCGACCGTTTCCGCGATTCTCGCCTGCGAGATCTTCGCGTCCCGCTGGAGGATATCGAGGATCCGGCGATCGATGTCGTCCATATAAAATTCGGTCTGAAGGTTCGAAACCCGAACTTTATATGGTTGCAGGGCCCGAAGCAACCAGGGCGCCTTGCTCCAGGGTCAGGCGGCTGGACCGGGAACCTCGGCTCCTTTCGGGATCACCACGACACCTCCCTCGGAGACGTGGAAGCGCTTGCGATCCTCCTCCGCGTCGAAGCCGATCTCGGTGTGGGGCGGAATCTGCACGCCGCGGTCGACGATGACCCGGCGGAGGCGTGCGTAACGCCCCACGTCGACGCCGTCCATGAGCACGCACTCCTCGACGTGGGAGAACGAGTTGATCCTCACGCGCGGGAACAGGATCGAGCGGTGAATCGTGCCGCCCGAGATGATGCAGCCCGACGCGACCGTCGAGTCGGTCGCGATTCCGATACGCTGGGAGACCGCGTCCGCGAAGACGAACTTCGCGGGCGGCTGCTGCGAGGCGTGGCTCTTGAGCGGCCACTTGTGGTTGTAGAGGTTGAGCGGCGGCGTCACCGAGATCAGGTCCATCGAAGCATCCCAGTAGGAATCGATCGTGCCGACGTCCCGCCAGTAGGGCGCGAGATCCTCGGCTCCCGGGACGCGGTTCGTCGAGAAGTCGTACGCGTAGAGGCCCACGCCACCCGCCAGCAGCGCCGGGATGATCGTCTTGCCGAAGTCGTGGGAGGTGTCCTGAAGGGCGTCGTGCTCGAGCGCATCGATCAGGACGCCCGCGCGGAAGATGTAATTGCCCATCGACGCGAGCGCGAGGTCGGGGTGGCCGGGCATCGGGCGGGGCACCGCGGGTTTCTCGTGGAAGTTGACGATCCTTCCGTTTTCATCGACGTCGAGGATGCCGAACCGGGAGGCCTCGGCGATCGGCACGGGAATCGCCGCGATCGTGAGGTCGTGCCCGCCTTCCTCGTGGGCGAGGAGCATCGGGTTCACGTCCATCATGTAGATGTGGTCGCCGCCGAACACGCAGACGTGGTCGGGCTCCTCGTCGAAGATCAGGTCGAGATTCTGGTAGACCGCGTCCGCCGTCCCTCGGAACCAGTGCGGTCCGCGGCGCATCTGGGCCGGCACGGGATCCACGAACTGTCCGATGTCGGAGCTCAGGCGCCAGGTGCGGATGATGTGCTCGATGAGCGAGTTCGACTTGAATTGCGTCAGGACCTTGATCTTCGTGAGGCCGGAGTTGACGCAGTTGTTGAGCGCGAAATCGATGATGCGATAACGGCCGCCGAACGGGACGGCGGGTTTCGCGCGATCCCGCGTGAGCGGAAACAGTCGCTCACCCATCCCGCCGGCGAGGATGATCGAGAGGACGTCGCGATGCTGCAGGATCTTCACGCGGCTCCCGCCCTGAGATGCCCCACGATCGTACCGCGTTCGGCGCTCCTTTCGGGGGTTGGCGCGCGTCGGGTATCGTAGCGGCGCGGATGGCCACGAAGGATCCCTACGAGGTTCTCGGCGTCGATCGTAAGGCGAGCGAAGCCGAGATCAAGAAGGCGTACCGCCGTCTTGCGCGAAAGCACCATCCGGACGTGAACGTCTCGGACGCGGCCGCGAAGAGAAAGTTCCAGGAGATCGCCGCCGCTTATGAGGTCCTCAAGGACCCGAAGCGCCGGAAGCACTTCGACATGACCGGCGACGCCGGAGGCCCGCCCGAAGCCGGCGCGCCGCGCCCGTCCGGAGCCGGGCCGTTCGGCGGAGGCGGTCCGTTCGGTGGAACGCCCCGCGGGACCTCGGGCTTCCGCTGGTCGGGCGACTTCGGCGACCTCTTCTCCGATCTCTTCTCGGGCGCCCGCGCAGGAACGCCCCGCGGCTTCGACGAGGAGGACGACGACGCGGCAGCGGAGCTCACGATCTCCTTTCGGGACGCGGTCCTCGGCGGAACCATCGCGCTGCAGATGCGATACCCGCGCCGTTGCAGCCGGTGCGGCGGGTCGGGCCGGGTGGGTACCTCGACCTGCCCCACGTGTCACGGCGCGGGAGAGGTCGTGTCGAAGGAGCGCCTCGCCGTACGCATTCCCGCCGGCGTCGCGACCGGCTCGAAGGTGCGCGTGCCGGGCAAGGGCCGCAGCGAGAAGGGTGATCTCTACGTCGCCCTCACCGTCGTTCCGCACCCGTACTTCGTGCGCGAGGGCGACGACATCCTCGCCGAGGTGCCGGTGACGGTGTCGGAGGCTTACCTCGGCGCGGAGATCGACGTTCCGACGATTCACGGGCCCGTGCGGGCCCGAATCCCGCCCGGGACCGCCGGAGGCCAGCGTTTCCGGCTCAAGGGCTACGGGGTGAGGAGCGGGCGAGGGGTGGACGGGGACCACACCTACCGCGTCTCGATCGCGATGCCGGGGCGCCCCACGGACGAGGGACGCGCCCTCGCCGCCAAGTTCGCCGTGCTCTACGAGAAGGATCCGCGCGCAGACCTTCCGCGCGGGCTGTGACCGATCGCCTTCTACTGCCTCTCGGACATGTCCGTCAAGACCGCGAGAGCGCGGTCGACGGGGAAGTCCGGTCGGGTCGGGATCGTGAGGATCGAGCTCGACCCGCCAGGGAGGTAAGAGAGGCCCGTGTCCGTGCTCCAGTAGAACGTCGGGACGCCGGCCGGCGAGATGATCGTGCCGATTTCCATCTGGTACGGCAGGTCGATCTGGGTCGGGAGCGAGCGCTCGGTGAACGCCCGGCCGATGGGCGTGTGGCCGCGCGCGAACGACGTCCTTTGCGAGGGTGTGAGGCCGTCGGGCGGCACGAGCTTCGGAAGGTTGTCGGGAAACGCGAGGCGGATGACCTGCTGCGTGCGGGTCGCGAGATTCGCGAAGGACACGAGCACGCCGCCGTTCGTCCCCACGTCGCGCTGCAGGCCGGGGTGCGCGTACGACGACACGGGGAGGCCTGAGCTGTCGGTCGGGCCGGCGGCGCCGTTCAGCTCGTTGAGGTTCCACGCCGTGACGTCGTCGAGTCCGAGGCTGCCGTCCTCGATGAAGACGGCGGCATAGCGGGCCTGCGAGGCGCCGCTCTCTTCCCACCACACGATGGAGAGAATCGAGCGGCTTTTCGTGACCAGCTGGCCGTCGGCGTTCGTGTCCGTGTACGTCTGGCGCGTCACGAGAAGCCTCGGACTGACCGAAATGTAGAGGCCGGGGTTCGGCAGGAAGCTGCCGTCGACCCAGGAGCCGTCGCGGCGGATCGCGACCAGGACGTCCGAGAAGAAGCCGCGAACGCGGGAATACACGATGAAGACGGTCTGTGTCGCCTCGTCGAATTCGATCGACGACTCGAGCTTGAAGAAATCGTTCACGGTCCCGCCGACGACCTCGACCGTCGGCTGACCTCCGGGAGGGGTCGTGCGCAGCGCGAGGACGCGGAACGCCGCGTCGGATGCGTTCGCGCCGTTGACGACGTCACCGTAGGAAGCCGGGAACACCTCGTAGAGCGTTCCGTCCTTCGCGAGCACGGCGGACGCCGCGTCCGCCCGCCCCGCGAAAAGCCCGAAGGTCGCGAGCACGAGGAGGCCCGCGAGGGCAGAGGCGAGGCGGAAGGGAAGGCGGCGGGTGATCGAGCGGCGCTTCACGGTCAGCTCCGGAGGTTGATCACGTTGCGGAAATCGAAGACCTCGAGGTACGCACGGAGGTTCTTGAATTCCGGGTAGAGGTTCGCGAGCCGGTCGAAGTAACCGCGCGCGGCGGCGTCGTCGCCCGCGAGGTGGCACGTCTCACCGAGGAGGTAGAGGAAGCTCTTCTCGACGGCGGGCTCCCCGCACAAGGGCACGCGCTCGAGGCCGCACTCGCCGAAAAAGCGAGCCTCCGCGTGCCGATCGCTCTTCAAGTACCCGAAGCACAGGTCCAGAAGAGGGTAGACCGTGTAGCTTCGGGCGTCCTCTCTCTCGAGCGTCTCGAAGGCCTCGTGTACGAAGGTGAGGCCTTCGGAAACGCGGTCGAGAGCGATGAGGCAATAGCCGAGGTTGTCGCGCCAGACGGCGCGAAAGATGGTGGACACGCCTTCCCGCCCATCGGTCCTTTCGAGCGCGCGGCGGTAAATCGCCGCGGCTTCCTCGAAACGACTGTCGACGGTCAGCAGCATGCCCGACTGGTTGTCGCAATGCGCGAGGATCGCCTCGTCGCCGAGCGCCTCGGCGTGGCGGCGCGCGATACGGTTGTAGAAGAGCGCCTTCTCGAAGTCGCGGCGTAGCTCGTAAACGCGCGCCGACGCATGCGCGGCGCGAACGGCCGTCGCGGGGCTCGCGGACCGGAGCAGGACGCGCTTGAGCTCGACGAGGACGTCGTCCGCCGGACCCGCCTCGATCGCGGCGTAGGCGCGGCAGACGTACATCCAGTCTTCGAAGGCGGGGTCTTCGGTCTCACGAGCGGACTCGAGGGCCCGGTCATAAGCCGAAAGCGCGGCGGGAAACTCACCCTTCTCGAGCAGGGCGAGCGCTTCCTGGCGGGCCGCTTCCGCGGTGGCGCGCGGAGCTTCAGTCATCTCCGTCCCCGTCGTGGCTGTCGTCGCCGTCGGGCCGGGTCTTGTCGACCTGCATTCTCTTGAACGTGACGAATTCGCGGACTTCGCGGCGCGCGCCTTCGGGGAGGGCCGACCAGTCGCGCGCGAGAGGCGCCTCGTCGAACGGAGCCGGCGGTACGTCGGCCGCCGCCATGTCTGACGACCCCGCCTCGGCCGGGGGCTCCTCGAAGAAGTGGCTCATGGAAAGCTCGAACACCTGAAGGATCCTGAAGAGAGTGTCGAGACCGACCTTGTACTCACCGTTCTCCATCCGCGACAGGTCGGATTGCGTCACGCCGATGCGGGAGGCGAGCTCCGCCTGCGTCAGATGCCGGCTCTTCCGGATTTGACGGATCTTCTGCCCCACCAGGAGGATCTGGGACGCACGCGGCACAGCGCTCATGAGCCTTCATCATCTAAGATAGTCTCTCCGCCCCGTGTGTCAAGCGGTTTCGGGTGACTTCGGATAAGCGCTACCTCATTGAAGAACAAGATCTTCCTCCTTTCGGAGCTCCTCCGAAGAGACCTGGCGGCCCGATACGGGGGCAGTTTCGCGGGTCCCTTATGGGCGGTCCTGAACCCGGCTGTCTTCTGCGCGCTCAACGCCTTCGTGTTCGCCTTTGTCATCAAACTTCCGGTTCCAGCCGGTTTCAAAGGCAGTTATGTGGAGTTCCTCCTGGCAGGCCTCCTCCCCTGGCTCGGCATCCAGGAGGCGGTGATGAGGGCCACGGTGTCGGTGAGCGACCAGGCGCATCTCGTCAAGAAGCTGCGTTTCCCGGTTCATCTCCTGACGGCGTCCGCGCTCGGAGCCGCGCTCGTCGTCCAGGCGATCGGAATGAGCCTCCTGACCGTTTTCCTCCTCGTGACCGGACGCGGCTCCGTGAATTTCGGCCTCCTCGTCGCCGCCTTCGCTTTCGAGTGCCTCCTTCTCGCCGGGCCGGCCCTCGTTCTCTCGTCGCTGAACGTCTTCTTCCGCGATCTCGCTCAGCTTCTCCCGCCGTTTCTCATGATCGCGTTCTACCTCTCGCCGATCATCTATCCCGAATCGATGGTCCCGCGCTTCGCCGCGCCCTTCCTCGCGTTCAACCCGCTGCGCGATCTCCTCGCACTTTTTCGCGCTGCGCTGTTCGGGGCGCCGCCGCCATCTCTCGCGCACCTCGCCGGGTGGTCGGCCGTGCTCGTCGTGGTAGGCTTGCTGGGAGTCCGGTTCTTTCGGCGGTGCCGCCCGTCGTTCGCGGACCTTCTCTAGAATGACTCTTCATCGCCCGAAGGCCGAAGGCCCGAGGGTTCCGTGCGCTGCTAGGAGTTTTCCGTGAAAGTGTCCCTCTCCGCCCTCTTGGCGGCTGTACTGGCTGCGGCTATCGGCTGCTCGTCCTCTGGGCCTTCGGCTCCCGCCGCGAAAACCGCGGCCGAAGAGAAGGCCGCAGAGGACGCGAAGCGAAGTGAACGCGCGAAGGCGCTCCTCGGCCTGCAGCCTCCGGCGCCGGTTCCGGGAGAAGAGACCGGCGAAGTTCCAACGACGACGGTCGTGGACCCTGACACCGGAAAGAAGCTCCTCAGGATCCCAAAGCAGATCCTCTATTACGAGAAAGGGGGACGCCTCTTCAACGCCGTCGTGGTCGGGCCGGGACTCCCGATCGTCCGCGAGGACGACAAGGCGTACTTCATCCTCGCGCCTCCGGAGCGGCCGAAGCCAGCTCCGGGGAAAGCCGGCGAGCCGGAACCCGAAGACCTCAAGCCGATCATCGAGCTCCCGGCGAGCGAAGCCGCCGTCGTGACGCCGAAGGTCTCGAAGGGCGCGTTTCGTTTCGAGGAGATCTCCGATGGTTTGCCGGTCGGGGGCATGTGGCGTGAGAACTTCGACGTGGGAGACGTCCTTGGGCAGGGCCGTCCCCAGATCGTCGTGCCGCCGGCCCGGCTCACGGGCAACTTCATTCGCGTGTACCGGCTCGACAAGGGCGAGGACGACAAGTGGCGCTGGCACCTGGCCAACGTCACGTTCGAAAACGCCGAGAATATTCAAGCGGCTTACGGTGCCGCCACCCTCGCGGACATGGACGGCGACGGCAAGCTCGACATCGTCTTCGGAGGACACGGCTCTGGACCCGCGATCGCGTTCAACAAGGGTGGAGGCGCGTTCAAGGTCGAGACCCTGGGTCTGCCCCGGCAGATGTCGACGCGTGCGATCGCCGTCGGAGACCTCAACGGCGACGGCCGGCAGGACCTTCTCGCCATCTCCGACGATCCCGAGTGGCTGCTCGCCGCCGGCAAGCCGCACGCCGACAAGGGCAGCTCCTACGTGCGGGGGTACGACGTCCGGGCCTTCCTGAACGAAGGCACGCGTTTCCGCGAAATTCACAAGGGCCTCGAAGGAGCCTGTTTCGGGTACTCGATTGCGCTCGTCGTGCCGAAGGACGCGAAGGACGGGCTGCCGTTCTATTCGTCCGGCTGCCGGTACACCTCGAGCGCCACGCATCTCTTCGAGTTCGATCCCAAGCTTGAGGAATTCCGCTACGCGGGCGTCGGCGTGGTGGAGCTCTTCTCCCAGCACATGGGATCGGCCGCCGGCACGTACCACGGCCGGCCCGCGGCCTTCGCCTCCTGGTTCAAGCGTTCGCCGTTCGGCGCCACGCCCAAGATCGACGGGCAGGGGGTCACGGTCTATTACCGGGACGTGGACGGGAAGATGGCGAGCAAGCGCGTTGTGAAGACGCTCCAGCCCGAGGCCCCCGGGTCATCCGGCATCGCCGTCGGGGACCTGAACGGAGACGGCCTCGACGACGTCGTGTGGTGCGACGAAACGTCGCAGCGCATACGGGTCTTCTTCCAGACGTCCGAGGGCGAATTCGAAGAGCTGCCGACCGAACGGGAGCCGACCTTCATCAACCATCCGACCTCGCTCCGGATCGCGGACTTCGACGGGGACGGGCACAAGGACGTCGCCCTCATGTACCAGTACCTCACAGGGGACGAAACCCGGGCGGGTGGATTACGCGTCTTTCGAGGCCTCCCGAAGTGAGGTTTCCGGCCGGAACGACACTCTCCTAGCGGATATGCGCGTCCACCATATTTTTCGGGAAACCCCTTGACATCGAGGAATTTTATTCCTATTGTTCGACCAATGTTCAGGAGACTGGTGTCAGCCAGACTAGATATGCGCCCGCAGGGCGCTGCAAACCGGATTTCAAATTGAATTTCGGGAGGTGATTCAATATCGCGCGCGGCAGGAGCCGGATTAACCTTTCGAAAAACTCTCTTGAAAGAACTCACTCGGCACTAACGGATCCACTCGAATCATCGGTAGGAGTAAAAATGAAAAAGTTTTCCGTCCTCATCGCCTTGGTGCTCCTCGCGGTCGCGGGCACGGGCTATGCGGTCACCTGCGCGTATGACAACGTGCCGGCGGCCACGTTGCTCGTTCCGTACTGGAAGGTGTCCCTGAACGGGGCCGCGGGCGCGCCCATCCCCACCGGCGGCACGGACACCCTCGTGTCGATCGTCAACGTCTCCACGCCGGGCGTCATCGCGCACGTCACGGTCTGGAACAAGTATTCCAAGGCTGTCATCGACTTCAACCTTCCCCTCACCGGGAAGGACGAAGTCTCGTTCTCGATGCGCGACATCATGAACGGCAGGCTGAGCCCGAACTTCCCGCAGTGCGACCTGCTCCTGCCTGCGGCTGATCTCGCGAAGTGCCTGGCGACCTACAAGGTCGACCCGTGCGGCCTGAAGAACCCCGGCCTGCCGACCGCGGTGTACGTGCCGAGCGTCGGCTTCGGCCAGACCCAGTTCATCCGCTTCTCGCACCCCGATGCGGCTGCCCTGGGCACCGATGTCCTCACGTCGATCTCGCAGTACAACCTCACCACTCAGGACGCGATCGGAGCGGGCTTCCGCGGCAGTCGTGTGGAACTCGCTCGACGAGTCCGGCGACGTCACGTCGTTCACGTCCTCCTCGGGCGCGAACATCCTCGACAAGGACAACCCGGCTTGCGGCTGGGCCGCCAGCAACCCGGTGGGTGGCGCCCTGTCCGGCTACCTCACGATCGACGTCGTGAACTATTGCACGAACTTCTTCCCCGACCAGGCCGACTTCTACAACAAGGACGCGATCGCGACGGCCGGTTGGACCCAGTCCGCGTACACGAACTTCCCGTGCACGACCGGAGTCGCATGCGCCGTCACGTACACGCCGAACGTCCTGATCGGCGACGTGTTCTACGTTGACACCGCCACGCAGGGCG
Organism: Thermoanaerobaculia bacterium; assembly: GCA_963816185.1. GTDB lineage: Bacteria > Acidobacteriota > Thermoanaerobaculia > UBA5066 > UBA5066 > Fen-183. The sequence goes on from CAWFJJ010000001.1 coordinate 196,049, forward strand.
GCAACGTCTCGGGCGACCCGGCTGTCGCGCTCGAGTTCGACGCGCGCCTCCCGTTCTCGAACGCAAATGAATCGATAAACAAGACCTTCTTCGGCAAGTTCGTCGAGCTGGTCGCCGGCGCGACGGCCGCGTGCCCCGCAGAGCTCACGATTGGTTGCCAGAACCCGAACGTCCCCGTGAATTTCCGGTTCCCCGGCGACGGCCGCGAGCCCCTCGGCGACCATTACGGCTTCCGCTATCTGGCCGACCAGGCCAACGGCCTTCAGTCCTGGATCACCGTTTGGCGCAGCGACATCTACCTGGACACCGCTGGCCTCCCCACCGAGGTCAACCTGTGTGACTGGGCCGATCCCACGAAGGACGCCAACAACGGCGCCTCGGGCTCTGGGCTCTTCGACGATCTGCACCAGGTCGTGATCCTCACCTACGACAACGACGAGAACCTGTTCGGCGGCGTCGGCGTTCCTCCGGGCCCGTCCGGTCAGCAGCCCGGCAGCTCGTCCCCGAACTACATCTTCCTCGAGTCCCAGCGCATCGACCTGCTCGCGTCATCGACCGCAGGGACTGGCTGGAACCCGCAGCCCTTCAAGGGCGGCTGGGTCGACATCACGTTCCGCGGACCCACGTGGACGGGCGCGGATGATGAGACCGGCTTCTGGAACCAGGCTTGGGTCGGCGTGCAGCACACTGCTCCCGGCGCGTTCATCAGCGTCGGTCACGCCGCGTCAGACCTGAACAATGACTTCCAGTGCCAGCCGAACAGGTCCACGTTTGGAACGTACGTCAACTTCCAAACGCCCTCAAACGGCTTCTAAAGTCTCTTTTTCCTGATTCCCTGGGCGGGCGGCTTCGGCCGCCCGCCCTTTTCTTTTCTGAAAGATGCCCCACATCCGGGACACTTCGATCCGGCCCCTCGGCCACGCGTAAATGACGAAACCGGCTGGACACGGCCCACGCTCGGAGATAAACTTACGCTCGGATCACCTTCGCCCTGGAAGGGTTATTCGCGCCCCTAATCGAGGACCCAGATGCCCCATGTGACCCGCACTCGTCGCCACGATCGTTCTCGCGCGTCCCTTTTCGTGGCAGGCCCCGCCGCCATGGGACTTCTCCTGGTTCTTGCAACGCTTCCTTCGCGCCTGGAGGGTCAGTGCACGCTGTCGGGCTCGCCGGCTGCGTTCGAACCGAATCCACCCGGCGTCACGCGGCCCGGAACCCTGAGTAGCGGATTCAACAACAGCCTCGTGCTCTATCAGCCGGCGGCAGCGGTCCGTATCGGCTCCTCATGCAGGAGTCGTTCGGCTACTCGGTCCTCGATCTCACGACACCGACGAATCCGACCGCGCTCACGTACCACGACATCCGGTTTCCGTTAGGCGGCCCCAACAGCGTGCGCGCAAGCCGGCGACGGGCAGAATCTCGTTCAGACGATCGCCGTGTCTCCGGACGGGGTGCGCGGGGCCTTCTCGATGACGGGGCTGTCGGCGACGATCCAGACGGCCGTCGGAACTCCCAGCGGCGGAGGCGGCTTTACCCTCTGGGGGGATTTCTATCCCAAGCGTTCGAACAGCACGCTCGTCCAGCACATCGGCACACGTTACATCGCGTACGACATCCACCCGAACGTCGTGACGGCCTCGGACGTCAGCTCGTTACCGGGGGGCTCTCTCCAGCCCAACAACCTCTCGTACGAGATCACGACGTGGCCGGGCGGAGGCCGCGCGGTCCTGGCCGGGAACTACATTCTCTACCAGATCACCGGCGCCATCCGGGTCATCGATGCGTCCCTTCCGGGACCCGTCGGAAACATCACGGCCTCTTACCCGCAGACGTCCATCACGAACGCCGATTTTCCCGGCGGCCGCACGATCGCGAACTTCACGGCGGCCGTCGATCCGGCCGACGCGACGAAGCTCTGGGTCCTCGTGGAGCTGAGCGCGCTGGCCGGCGAGAACTCGCCCAGCTACGGGCTTCTCTCCGTCACGAAGAGCGGCCTCGGAAAGGTCTCGGCGGGCCCGACCTGGCGAGTCCCGTCGCAGACGGGCGACGTGTGGCTGCCCGTGGGGATGAGCTCGGCTCTCGTTGCGAACGGCACCGACCTGTTCGTCCTGATGTGGGCGGAGAGCCAGCTCCCGACGAACCAGTTCCTCCTCTATTCGACGACGGCGGGAGCATGGGGGAGCGTGGCTCCGAGCTCATTTCCCGTGAGCGGCACGACGTTCGCGCTCCCGGGGAGGACGGCGGGCTTCGGGGTCGCGGGGACCAGCTCCGTCTACTTGTACGTGCCCACGACGGTGTCCGCATACGTGATCCCGATGTCCTGCGTTTCCGTAAACGCGCCCGCGGTCGCATCGATGACCGTCGCCAACCAGGCGGGCGCAGCTCTCAACAACGGCGACACCGTGTTCCTGGGCGACCGGATCACGATCACTCCGTCGATCAACCCGCCGCCGTCGACCCAGCCCCTGACGGGATTCGGCTGGAACTTCGACCTCGACTTTCACGCGGGCGCCGCGTCCGAAGACAACGGCGCCACCGCGTCGCCACGCCTCCATGCGCCGGACAACACCCTGGGGGTGTTCGGCGTCAGCCAGCAGGCTCCTCTCCCCGCGACCATCTTCGGCCCTTGTGATCCTCAGGTGGGCGGCGTGACCGTGAGTAGCGGCGCCGGCTGCTGGACCTCGGTCACGACGAACGGCGCGTTCGCCGGCGGCACGGCGGATTTCAACGCGCAAAGTCCGGTCGCGAAGGCCCTCACCTTCGCATTCGAGGCGAACAACGTCCTCGGCAGTGCGGGCTCGAAGCTTTTCACGCTGAACTGGGCGATCCCTACGGCGAAGCTCCAGACGACGCAGGTCCTGTCCGGCAGTCCGCTCGTGAGCGCCTCCGACGGCCACCCGATGGCCACAGGCTTCAAGTGGTATTTCGGCGCGACTTCGGGGGCCCTGACGCAGGCGGCATGTGCCGGCCCGACGTGCGTGCCGACGTTCGACACGACGGGCACCTACAACTACTGGCTCACGGCGACGTACGCGAACGGGTACGTGACGCCGGACTGCCCGGGCGCTCCGAACTGCACGGCCGCGATGGGGACGTACACCATCACCGACTTCGCGCCGGCGTTCACCGTGAACGGCAGCACGAGCGGCCCGATCACGGGGGTCATCAACCAGAACTTGAACGTGACGAACAGCTCGCAGCGCGGCCAGACCGTGACCGCCGCGGGAGGTTTCTATTACAGCCTCTGCAAGGTTCCCTGTACGGGCGGGGACCAATACGTGCTCTGGGGCACGATGGGCGATGCCCCGCCGAGCGGCTCGCCTCCGTATGGTCCGGCGACGATTCCGATCCCGGCCGACGGCCGGGACCTACGCCCTCAAGATCAGGGTGAATTACACGAACCCGACCGGGACGGCGTTCTGGCCGGATCCGGCAGGCGTCTCCTACTTCACCGTGAACGTCGTGGACGTGACCCCGCTCGTCGTGACCGAGTCCGTGAACCCTGCGAGCGCGTCCGTCGGCCAGAACGTGACGTTCTCGTGCAACGCGAGCGGCGGCCTCACGCCCTATTCGTACCAGTGGCGAAACCCGATCTCGTTCGTCATCCCTGGCGCAACGGGGCCGACGTACACGACCACGTCGACCGTCGCGGGGGGCGTCACGGCCTACTGCTTCGTCACGGACAGCCAGCAGCCGGTTCCCGCCTCGAGCAGCGCGAGCGCGACCGCGACGTTCACCGGAGGAGGAGGCGGAGGGGGAGGCGGCGGCGGCAATCTCTCCGTATACGTCTCGGCGAGTCCAAACCCCGGCGCGGTCGGCCAGCCGGTCACGTTCTCGTGCGGCGCCTCCGGCGGGACGGCTCCCTACTCGTACGTGTGGCGTTCGCCGGCCACGAGCGCGTTCCAGATCCCGGGAGCGACTTCGTCGAGCTACACGACGTCGTCGTCGGTCGTCGGGAGCCTCTCGGCGGGATGCACCGTCACGGACAACGCCGGCGCGCAGAGCACCAACTCGACTACCGTCGCGATCAACGCTCCGGCCGGTCCGCCCGCCGTGTGCGTGGACGCGAACTTCACGGTTCTCGACCGGGGAACCGCCCCCTGGGCCCAGATCCCGTCTTCCTCGGCGCTCGGGATTCAGTACTTCGCGGTGGAAACCGGACAGAAGCTCGCCCTGGTGGCTTCCGGCACCGGCCTGGCGAGCGCGGACTGGACGTTCGGAAACGGCGACACCGCGAGCGGCAATCCGGTGTGGTATTCGTACGCGACCGCCGGGACGTTCAACACGACCCTCACCCTGAACTCGGCAACGGCGGGAACGGCCTGCACGAGGTCCTACAAGTTCATCGTCGCGGGCCCCTCGGGCCTCTTCACGGCGTACTACGCGGACAGCTCGCAGTTCACCTCGACGCAGGTGCAATCCGGGAAGGAGCTGACTTTCCTGGCCACGGACTCGGCCGACAGCTACGCGTGGGACTTCGGCGACGGCACCACGGCGACCGGGAAGAGCGTGACGCACGCGTTCCACGTCAGCGGCGGGACGAGCGTCACGTTCACGACGACCCTCACCGTGACGATCGGCTCGCAGAACTTGACGACGACGCAGAACTTCACCGTCATTCCGCCGCCCGAGCCGCCGAAGTGGTTCGTCGCGGGCATGGCGTACCTCCAGGGCTCGCTCGGGGACACGCTCTGGCAGACGGACGTCACCCTTTTCAACCCCGACCCGACCCGTCCGGGTACGTATTCACTCGCCTTCCTCGACGGAAGATCCCCCGTCGATCCGGCCAACCTCGTCTGGAAGACGATCAATCTCGGCGCGCAGCAGAGCATCTCGTCGCCGAACATCCTGGCCTTCTTCGGGCAGCCGCTCGGAAGCTACGGAGCCCTTCTCGTGCGGGGCGACTCGGCTCCCGTACCGCCCGTTCTGACGGCGCGTACGTTCAACAGCGGCGACCCCACGAAAGGGACGTTCGGTCTGTCCGTGCCGTCCACGCAGCCGTCCAGCGGCCTGACGCCTCAGGCCGCGCTCGCGCAGCAGTTCCTCATCGGCCTGCGTGACGACGACACGGCTTACACGAACATCGGCCTCATGAACGTCACGACCGACTGGAGCCACGCGCGGCTCGAGTTCACGGATCGCAGCGGAGCCACGAGCTTCGGCAATGTGAACGTGGACGTGCCGCCGTACGGCGTCGCGCAGCTCTCGCGCCCGCTCTTCGCGGCTCCGCCCAACGGCGTGGGGTTCACGGATGCGCTGGACGAATTCAGCGTCAAGGTGTCGGTCCTCTCCGGCGGCGCGGTCTTCCCCTACGCGACCGTCATCGACCGCCGGTCGACGGACTCGATCGTCGTGACCGCGTCCGACCGGCCCTCGCCCACGTCTCGCATGCCCGGCATCATTCGCCTGCAGGGCGCGAACAACACCACGTGGCGGAGCCGTTTCTACATCACGAACCCGTCGACGACGTCCCGTAAGGCGTCGATCTCCTACTCCTTCATTCCCTGCGACGCGACCGGCTTCTGCAGGGGCCGCGTCACGGGCCTGCAGGCCGACGTGACGATGCTGCCTGGCGAGACGCTCTGGGCCGACGACTTCCCGAAAGTGTGGCTGGCCGGCTTCGGGTTCGACGTCTCCGACACCACGTCCTACGCGTCCTCGTACGTCGACGTCTCTCCTTCCCCCGACGACCCGAACCAGGATCCGCTGCTCGTCCTCGGCCAGACGTACAACGACCAGCCGAACGGCCCCGTGGGCCTTCAGGTGCCGGGCTTCACCGACGCGGACACCGCTTCGAAGAACGGCGCTTACAAGCGCCTCCTCCTCGCGGGCCTGATCTCGAACGCCTCGTACCGCACGAACGTCGCGGTGTTCCTCCAGAGAGGCACGTCGGGAAAGTGCACGTTGCACGTGCTGTCCGACACCGGCGTCGAGCTGGGCCACCAGGACATCGGATTCGGCGGCACGAACACGTTCGTCCAGATCAACGACTCCGCGCTCTTCGGATCGATCTCCGGCAACAAGGACCGGCTCACGATCGTGATCGACTCGTTCGACGGCTCGCCCATCTCGGCGTACGCGACCGTCGTCGACAATACCTCGGGCGACGCGACGTTCCTGAAGGCCCAACCGGCCCCCTGACGATCGCCGAGACCACCGTTCCAGAATGCCCGGGCCCGAAGCCCGGGCATTCTTTCTTCCAGGGAGCGCTTTCGTCCCGCGGAGGCTTCGGGCAACATCGAGACTCCGATGCCCTCTCTCCCTTATTCGTTCTCGAACCTGAGCAAGGTCTACCGCCTCTACTCGGCTCCGCGCGACCGCCTTCTCGAAGCGCTGACCGGCCGCCCGCGACACGCCGAGGTCCACGCGCTCTCGGACGTTTCCGGGGGCATCGACCGGGGCGCGGTCCTCGGCGTCATCGGCGAGAACGGCTCGGGCAAGAGCACGCTCTTCAAGATCCTTGCGGGAACCACGGCCGCGACGTCGGGCAGCGTGAGCCTGCCGGGGCGGGTGGCGTCGATCCTCGAGCTGGGGGGGGCCTTCCATCCGGAGGACACGGGCCGGCGCAACGTGATCCTGCAGGCCGCCCTCGCGGGGCTCTCGCGCGAGGAGGTCTCCGCGGCTTTGCCGGAGATCGAGGCGTTCGCCGAGCTCGGCGATTTTTTCAACCGGCCCGTCAAGACGTACTCCTCGGGCATGCAGATGCGGCTCGCGTTCTCGGTCGCGACCGCGGTTCTGCCCGACGTGATCCTGCTCGACGAAGCGCTCGCCGTGGGCGACGGCCGTTTCCAGAAGAAGTGCGTCGACCGCATTTTCGAGCTCAAGGCCGCGGGCAAGACGATCTTCTTCTGCAGCCACGCCATGTACTACGTGTCGACGCTGTGCGACCGCGCGCTCTGGCTGAACGCGGGCCGCGTGGAGGCCGCGGGCGACGCGCAGAGCGTCGTTCTGGAGTATGAGAAGTTCCTCGCGCGGAAGGACGCCGCCGTGCCCCATCAACCCCGCCCGCCCGCGGATTCGCACGGACACATCACGGGCCTTTCCTTCGTCGGCGCCGACGGGATCGACACGGAAGAATTCCGTCCGAACGAGCCGTGGGTCGCCGAGGTCTCGTTCGAGGGCGACACACCCGAACGGCTCATGCACGTTCATCTGGGCGTCGCGACGCTCGATGGTGTCGTGTGCTTTACGGCCGACTCTCGTCTCGATGGCGCGGGACCCTTCGGAGGACGAACCCGGCACCGGATCCGCATCGCCCTCGAGAAATTGCCTCTCGGGAAAGGAGAGTTCGTCGCGAACGTCTTCCTTGGCGACGAGAAAGCTCTCGCGCTCTACGACTCGCGGAGCCGCACGTTCCGCGTGGAATCCGAGACTTGGCGGAACGGTCTGATGAGCCCGCCGCTCACGTGGAAGACGATTCCCGCGCGGGGCGACGGCCCCGGATGAGGATCGCGTACATCCTCGAGTCCCTCGAGCTGTCAGGCGGCGTCAAAGTCGTCGTCGCGCACGCCGAAGGACTCGCAGCCCGGGGACACGACGTCTCGATCGTGACGAGGGACGCACGGCATGACTGGCTCGAGATCCGGGTGCCGATCGTGGCCGTTCAGCATTTCGGCCCCGAGACGCTGCCCGAAGCCGATGTCCACGTCGCGACATGGTTCCCGACGGTCCTCCCCGTCGTCAACGCGCACCGCGCCGCGCAGGTCTTTCATTTCTGCCAGGGCTACGAGGCGCCCCATCCGCACACCGTTCACCGGCTTGCGGAGATCGAAGAGGCCTATCGGCAGGGGATTCCGAAGCTGCTCGTCTCAGCGCACCTTCTCCCGCTTCTCGAAGGGCGTTATCCGGGGCCCTTCCACGTCCTGCCGCAGGCGATTTCGGCGCGGGACTTCGCGCCGCCCGATCCCGAGCGCACCCGGCCGCGGCGCCCCTCGGTCCTCGGCGTCGTCGGCCCGTTCGAGGCTCCTCTGAAGGGGATCGGCTTCGCGCTCCGTGCGGCCCTCAGGCTCCGCGAGGGAGGCCGCGACGTGCACCTTCACCGTGCGAGCGCCCTGCCGCTCACCGAGGCCGAGCGGGACCTGTGCGCGCCCGACGCGTATTCCCACGCGCTTCCCGCGGCGGCGATGCCGGCGTGGTACCACGGCCTCGACGTCCTCCTGTATCCCTCTTTCGACGCCGAGGGCTTCGGGCTTCCGCCGCTCGAGGCGATGGCCTCGGGGGTCCCGGCCGTCATCTCCGACATCCCGTCGCTCGTCGTCCTGCCGCCTGACGCGGTCTCCCGCGTCTCGGCCGGCGATTTCGCGGCGATGTCGCGGGAGGCAGCCGGCCTCCTCGACGACCCGGCGTTGTGGGCCGAGCGGCGCGCCCGGGGTCTCGAGGTCGCCCGGACGTTCACGATCGACCGCGTCCTCGACCGGCTCGAGGAAATCTTCTGTCAGAAGACGTCGTGATCGAGAAACCGGTAGTCGAAGGTGGGCGCGGCGCGCACGAGATCGAACGCGGGATGGAACGGGCGCACCGTGAAATGCGTATCGCTGACCGCCGGCGCGAAGCCCAGCTCGGCCGCGCGGGCGGCGAGACCGCTCTTCGAGCCCGCGCGCAGGACCAGCGTCCGCGCCCCGGTTCCCGCGAGCGCCTCCACGATCGTGTCGAGAAGGTCCGCCACGGCGCCGCCATCTTCGTCCGCGGCCTGAAGATCGACGAGGAGGGCGCGGTCGGCGACGGTCCGAAGGGCGGCGTACGCCGTCGAATGGCCCCGCCCGTCGAGGAGCTCGTGAACGTCGTACGAGACGCCCGGGCGCGCGAAGCGCCAGTCGAGCGTGGAGCGCGAGCGGTCGGTGCGCCAGCCTGCTCGGGCGTGGAGCTCCTCGGCGAGCGCGTCATGAGCCTTCGAGACGACCGGGCCGCGGCGATGCCGCAGCCGGCGCCGCCTCAGGCGCGCGAGGAAGCCGGAGCTGCCGATGGCGCGCGTCCATTCCGCAGCAGGCTCGACAGAGATGTATTCGAGCATCCGCTCGCCCGCGAGGAGGTGCCGGTCGTTCGGGAACCCGAGGACGAACGGGGCACCCGCCGCGCCGTTCCGGTCGAAGAACTCCAGGGCGACGCGCTGAAAAAGCACGCGGCGTCCGAGCGCGCGGGACGACGGCGCGGTCATCACGTCTACCGCGGAGAGCCCGGGGAGATTGCCCTCGCGTCCGCGGTAGCGCGTCCCGAGGCCTCCGAAGAACCCGACCGCTTTCTCTCCGTCGAATGCGCCGACGGACACCGCAGAGTGCGGGCAGCGGTCGTATTTCCACGCCCAGTCTTCCGGCGAGGCCTCGGCCCCGAACGCCGCGCGAAAGAGCTCGAGAAGAGCCGGCCGGTCGGCGGGCGTCGCAGGTCGCACCTTGACGTGCATCGGCCCGAAAATACCTCATGCCCCTGATTTCCGCCGTCCTCGTGAGCTATCGGTCCGCGGGCCTGGCCGTGCGCGCGATCGAGAGCCTGCGCAGTGACGCGGCGAAAGCGAACCTCGCGCTCGAGACGATCGCCGTCGTGAACTCGGGCGACCCGGAGGAAGCGCGCGCTCTCGCCTCGGCCGCCGATCGCGTCGTCGATCCCGGCCGCAACCTCGGCTTCGCGGGCGGCCTCAACGCCGGGATCTCTGTCGCGCGCGGGGAGATCCTCGTCCTCGCGAATCCCGACGTCGTCGTCGGCGCGGGGACGCTCGAGGCGCTCTCGGCCGAGGTGCTCGGCTCCTTCGTCGCGGCGGGTCCGGCGCTCTTCCTCGACGAAGCCGAGACGCTCCACCTGCCGCCCGCCGAGGAGCCGCACCCGTTCGAGCTCGCGCGCCGCCGGCTCCGAGGAGCCGACTGTCAGGCAGCGTTCCGGCGGCGGTACCGGCGCGCACGGGGCGCGGCCGAAGCGGCGGAGAGAAACGAGACTCGCCTCACGACGGCCCTTTCGGGGGCGTTCATCGCGGTGTCTCGGCGGACGCTCGAGCGCGTCGGTGCTTTCGATGAGGGCTACGCACTCTACTTCGAGGAGAACGACTGGCAGCGGCGCCTGAGGAAGACCGGAGGCCGGCTGTCGCGCGTCGGCGCCGCGCGCGTCGTCCATCGGTACAACCAGAGCGCCCGGCTCGAGCCGCGCGCCGCAGCCTGGTTCGCGGCGTCCGAACGCCGCTATTTCGAGACGTATTTCGGCGTGCGGGGCTCACGCGCGCTCGACGCTCTCGCGGCCACGCCGTCGCGGGCTGCTGACGCTCCCGTTCCGGCGCCTCTCGCGAACGGCATCCTTCTCTTCGACGCGCCGTCCGCCGCCATCGCGCTTTCGCCGGTATCGGACTTCGGTGCGTTCGCGCTCGATCCGTGCGCCTCGGGCGGCTCCTGGCGTCCGCCGGAAAACGTCAGGCGAGGCTTCGGCGGCGCCACGTGGTTCGTGCGGGCCGTGGACCTCGAGACGGGCCGCATCCTGTCCGAAGGTACTCTCTCCTGATGCTCCGGCGCTTCTCGAGCGGTGAAGGGGGAAGGGGGAAACACGTCCGTGTTTCCCCCATCACTCACAGCTGCTAGCGCGCCCTTCCTAGGCGCGTGCGAAGCACGCGGCGCGCTAGCTGGGCGGCCTTCCAGACCCTCGAGCCGGCGATCGCGCTCAGCGTCTTTCCGAGCTCGTGTCGCTCGGCCACGAGGCTCGTGCGCGTGCGGTGCTCGAAGGCGAGGAGCTCGAGCGCGGCACGCTCGCCCGGCGACACCTCCCGCGCAGGAGGGAGCCGGTCCATGAACGCGCGGAAACGCGTGGCCGTGAGCTTCCATGTGAAGCGCCGAGCCGTCTCGACGCCCTTTGCCGCGAGTCGCTCTCGGAGCGCCGGATCGTCGAGCAGCCGCCGGATGCCCGCCTCGAGCGCCTTTGAATCCCGCGGGGGCACGACGAGCGCGTTGACTCCGTCGATCGCGTATTCGGCGGCGCCGCCGGAGTCTGTCAGGACGCACGCGGCCCCGCTCGCCATGCCCTCGAGCCCGATGAGGCCGAAGCCCTGGAAGAGAGAGGGATCGATCACGATGTGTACCGTCGAGAGGAGGTTCGGCACCGCGTCCCGCTGTATCGTGCCGAGATGCGTGTGCCGGAAGCGGGGCGCGTCGGCCGGCACCGTCGCGTGCCCGAAGAGGACGATGTCGACGCCGGGCCGGTTCGCGATCTCGGCGAGCGCGGGAAGAAGGAACTTCATCCCACGCCGCTCGTCCTGCCGCAACATCGCGGTGATGCGGATCGGGGGGCCCGCCTGCCTGTCCCCCCGCGGGTAGTACACGTCGGGATCCGCGCTGATCGGGATGGGAGTCGCCACGTGTCCGTCGCGCGTCTCGATCTCGCGGGCGAGCCAGGTCGAGATCGTGACGATGCGGGGTATGAGGTCGTACGTTCGCGCGACGTACTCGGGCGAGTCGAAGCCGAACCAGCCTTCGTAATCCTGGACGAAGTAGGCCGTCTGGATTCCGCGGGATGCCGCGGCGGCAGCCACGTGGGCTGCGGTCTGGTATCCCGTGGCGACGAGCAGCTTCGCGGGCGGGCAGCGTTCGAGGAATTCCGCCGCCGAGAGCCGAAGCGGCCGGAAGAAGAGCTCCATCTCGATTTCCGGCGGCACGGTCTCGAAGACGACGACGCCGGCGCGCACGCCCTGGAGCACGAGCGCGTTCGCGAGCTCGAGGACGTCCGCCACGCCCCCGTAGATCCCGAGGAGCGGCAGGACGAAGAGGACGTCGTAAGGAGCCGCCGGCTCGGAATCGGGCAGCGTCCACTCGAACGTCACGGCGTCGCGCACGGCGCCGAGCTCGTTCCTGCCGTTGAACTCGGCGAGCTCCTTCTCGTGCCGTTCACGCCAGCGGGACATCAGGATCCTGAGGTTCGCAGCGATCCGCACATCGGAATCGGGAAAGCTCGCGCCTTGGCGGTGGTGAATCCACGTGTCGTCGGCGACGACGCAGCGCCAGCCCGCCGCGCGCGCCCGGTAATGGAGGTCGGTCTCCTCGCAGTAGCCGCGTCCGAAGACCTCGTCGAAAACCCCGAGCGTGCGGATGACCTCGCGCCGCACGAGAAGGCAGTGGCCGACGATCGTCGTCGCATCGGGGTACCGCGCGGGGCTGGTCCGCGCGACGCGGCGGGCGAACGAGAAGACGTTCTCGCCGGGAGGGAGCTTCACCGAGAGGTTCACGGCGCTGCCCGAGAGGGGGCAGCAGAGGCCGATCGCGGGATCCCCTTCGCAACGCGCCACCATCCGCTCGAGAGCGCCCTCCGTGAGAAGGGTGTCGGAATTCAGGAGGCAGACCCACGGCGCGTCGGAGAACAGGAGCCCGCGGTTCGCGGTCTTCACGAAGCCGAGATTCACCTCGTTTTCGAGGAGGACGATCCCTTCCTGCGCCCTCAGGAACTGCGTGGTCCGGTCGTTGCTCCCGTCGTTGACGACGACGACGCGCGCCCAGGAAGGGGCGAAGCGGCGCACGCTCTCGAGGCAGTCGCGTGTCGAGCGGAGCGCGTTGTAGACCGGGATGACGAGGTCGCAGCGCACTCCCGCGGTTGGAACCGTCATCGCTTCAGGAGCTCCTTGAGCTTCCACCACGGTGTGAAGAGACGCCACGCGAGAGAGCTGTTCATGGCATCGACGGTCGCGCGAAGTCGGACGTTCTCGACGGCGAGCGCCTGCTCACGCGTCGCGGACTCTTCGCTCTGGCGCGCGGTGTGATCCCGTGTCGCACGCAGCTCGGCTTCGCGGGCGGCGGCCGCGGCGAGGGCCGCCCGGTCCGCCTCACTCCGCGCGCGGGCCTCTCCGGCTTCGCTCTCGAGGCTGTCGATGACGGCCATCTCGGTCGAAACCGACCGCCGAGCCGCATGTTTCTCGAAGAGGCGGCGGCGAGCCGTCTGCGCTTCCGCCGAGTGCCACGGAAAGGCGGCCGTGATGTTCGACGCGTCGTTACGGACCCGGTAGACGGCGGTGACGGAAGGCAGATGATGGAACCGCGTCCGCGCGGAGAGGCGGATGAGGAAATCCCAGTCCTCGAACTCGTCGAAGGTCTCGTCGAAGCCGCCGATCTCTTCCGCGAGTGCGCGGCGATGCGCGAGGCCGATGAGGGGAATGTCATTCTTGTAGAGGAGACGCGCGGCATCGAACGGCCTCCCGTAGACCGTGATCTCGCGCCCGCCGCGGTAACGACCGTCGTCGCCGAGCACCTGCTCGATCTGGCGGACGGACGTGTAGGCGGCGCGGTACTCGTCGCTGCCGTCGAGAAAACGCACCAGCGTGTCGAGATGAGCGGGCAGGTAGAGGTCGTCGTCGTCGAGATACGCCACGTACGTGCCGCGCGCGGCCGCGAGGCCGGCGTTCAGGGACCGCGTTCTCCCGCCCGGTGGAGGCGGAACGAGCACCTGGATGGCACGGCCCGGCGCAGGGTCGAGAAGTCCGGCCGGAAGGAGGCCGCCGTCGTTCACGAGAACGGTCTCGAAGTCGGAGAACGTCTGGGCGCGAAGGCTGTCGAGGGCCTCGGCGAGGAGGCTCGGCCGGTCCTTCGTCCGGAGCAGCACGGAAACGCGCGGCGCGCTTGCCTGATCGACCACTGAACTGATTGTAGGCGGTAAGCTTCCCCGAGATGCCGTCCCCTGATTTTCCGGACGAGCGCGAACTCGTGCCTTACGAGGCGTCGACGTTCTTCGCGAGTCGCGTCGTCGTATTCGCCCCGCATCCGGACGACGAGGTCCTCGGCTGCGGCGGGGCGCTCGCGGACCTCCTCGACCGCGGGGCCCGCCTCGACGTCGTCCTCGTGACGGATGGCGCGGCGGGGGCGCGCGACGCCGAAGAGCGTGGGCGCATCGCGAAAACGCGGATGGAGGAATCGCGCCGGGCTCTCGACGCGCTCGGCGGCGGGGCGTTGCATGCTGGCGGCTTTCCCGATCGCGGCCTCGCGGACCGGCTCGACGACGTCGAGGCGCTGCTCGAGAGATGGCTGCTCGAAGCGTCGCCCGACCTCGTTTTCGCGCCGTCGCCGGTCGAAACGCATCCCGATCATCGCGCGGTCGCTGCCTCTCTCCTCCGGCTGGCGGCGCGTCCCGCCGGCGATGCAGCGGCCCGGGCGCTGGAGGGGACGATCGTGGCGTTCTTCGAGCTCTCCCAGCCCTTCCGTCCCAACTTTCTCTTCGACGCCACTCGCGTCGCCGACCGCAAGGAGCGGGCGATGGCCGCGTTCTTTTCCCAGGCTGCCGAGCGAGACTACGCGGGGTTCGCAAGGGGTCTCAACGCCTACCGCCGGATGACGCTTTCCGCGGACGTCGCCTCCGTCGAGGCGTACTCCGTGGCAGCCGGTTCCCGGCTTCGTCGCGACCCGGAAGGGGTCGTCCGGGCGCTCCTTCCCGTCGCGGCGGCAGGGAAGAGATAATGGCGTCCGGGACAGGGGACATTCGGTCCGAACGCGGCGGGCAGGGCCTTTGCATTTCCGCCAAGGGGACGTGGATTGAAACCTCGTCCGGGAGCCCCAAAATGGTCACTTCCTCTTCAGATCGAATCCGTCCGGCCCTCGTCGCCTGTGCCGCGCTCTGCGCGGCCCTTCTCGTGTTCCCCCGGGCTGCCAACGCCGCTGGACAGAGCGGCGGGCACGGAGGAGGTGGCGGAAGTCACTCCGGAGTAAGTCACTCCGGCGGGGGCCATGTGAGCAGCTCTCACTCCTCGGGCCGCACGACCGCCGCGTTCCACGGCGGCAGCCGCGGCGGATTCCATGGTGGGTTCCATGGCCGCGGTTTCCGCCACTTCCGCGGGGGCTTCTCTCCGTGGTGGGGCTGGGGTTGGGGTTGGGGCGGGTGGCCGTATGACTGGTGGTGGGGCGGCCCGAGCGTCTATGTCGTCACGGGCGATGAAGACGGCTATGTGGACGTCGCCGCGCGCACCGGTCGATACGCGATCGTGAAGACCGACGTCTCGCCCGAAGAGGCGCAGCTCTACCTCGACGGCAAGTACATCGGCTCCGCCGACGACTTCGACGGAATGCCCGGCTACCTCTATCTCGGCCCCGGGAAATACCACCTCGAGTTCCGTCTGCCGAATTACACGACCTTCGCCACGGATCTCGACGTGACGCCGGGCCAGCGCGTGCGCCTCGACCAGAAGCTGAAGCTCGCGCCGGGCAAGAGCGCCCTCGACCAGTTCCCGCCCGAATCGAAGGGCACGCCTCTCGGCCGCGTCTTCGCAAAGGGCGCCGACGGGGCCGCTGAAGCGGCCCCGCCTCCGGGGCCTCAGGGGCCGCGGTACGGGACTCGCCGCGACGACGGATGGAGCGACCGCGACACCCCGCCTCAGGGCGAGGGAATGTCCGAGGAGCAGATGGACGCCCGGCCCGAGCCCCTGCCGCGGCGGGCCGCAAACCGCGCGCGCATGAGATTCAAGGTCACGCCCGAGGACGCCGCCGTCTACGTCGACGACAAATACCTCGGCGCGGGCGAAGATCTCGAGGCCAACCCGCGGGGCGTCGTCACGGATCCCGGCAAGCACACGATCACCGTCACGCGTCCCGGTTACAAGACGAAGACCGTCGACATCACCGTCCGCATCGGCGCCCCGGTGGACGTCGTCGTGGAGCTCGAGAAGTAAGACATCCCCGCGAATGCGGCGAAGAAGAGGGCCCGGGAAACCGGGCCCTTTTTGTTGTCTGCAAGACCGAGTCGAGTACCCGGGTGATGCATCTGCATGTTCCGCGTGGCTTCTTTCGGCCCACAACTTGCGATGCACTCTGCAAACGTCGTTTTTGACGCGATTATGCCGATTTTTGTCTTCCCTCGTTGATGGTCGACGCCGCGAATTCGTCGCGGTGATCCGACTGGAAGAAGCCCTCGCCTGTCGAGGGCGGTTGCCACAGGAAGGACGTCAGTCATGAAGCAATTCCAATCCGCGTTTACCCGTGGACTCATCTTTGCCGCTTTCCTGACCGTAGGGGTCGCGGAACCCGGCCGCGCGGAAGAAGCCACGCATGAAGCCGGCAAAGTGATTGACGTGAGCGCCTTCCGGGCCGCTCCCGACGCGGGGGTGACGGTCACGGGCGCTTCGACGAGCGAAAGCTCTGACTCTCGGTCTCCGGAGATCGCGGCCGGCCGTGCCGCCCTCGCACAACCTGGCTGCACGATTTGTCTCGGGGGCACGGGGTCGATCCAGTGGAACGGAGCGAGCGGGTCTTTCCATGTCGACAGCATCACCAATAACCGCAGCTCCGGCACGAGCGGATCACTCGACCTGAGGGTGGCCCTTTCGAGCTCCTTTCCCGTGTACGGCCAGACGCTGACCTATTACTCGTTCTCGGACACACTCTCGCTGAATCCGCTCGCCGCGGGGTACATGTATTCAAACGTCAACTCGGGGGCCGTCAACTACCACGGAAGCTCCATTCCGGCGGGTCTGTATTGGCAGCTCCTCTACTTGCGGGAGTATCAGGGCGGGGGCGTCTACCAATACGCCGACTGGATTGTGATGCCCAACAAGATCTCGTGCAATGGCTCCGGATGCTCCGTCGTTTCATCGTGCACCGAGGACGCCTACACGATGTGTCTCGTGAACGGGCGTTACCGGGTCACGAGCCACTGGAAGAACCAGTACGCCGGCGGGGCGACGGCGAATCTCTCCAAGGCGAAGCTGACGGACACGACGGGTGCTTTCTGGATCGCGGACGCGAACACCTACGAGTACCTGGTCAGGTTCAACACGGCGACGAATAACGGCAGAATCTGGGTCGCGATCCCCACGTTTACCGACGTCGAGTTCTGGGTGGATGTGACGGACACCGTCGGCGGGCAGAGCAAGGAGTACCACAGCCTTCCGGGGAACCAGACGCTGATCTACGACCCGTTCTTCTTCATCTATCCGTAGACGCGGGGCGGGGTCCGATATCCTGACGGGACCGTGTCGGTTCCTCGATCGGATCGCATCCCGCCCCTGTTGCTCGCTGCGTTCGCCGCCCTGGGGGCGTTGCCGGTCGTGCGCTCCCTCGTCGTCGCCGACGTCAACCTCTGCTACCCGTACATGACGGCGGACTCGTACGACTGGATCAGCAACGGCCTCTTCTGGTCGGGCAAGCCGGTCCTCGCGAGCCTGCGGCCGCCGGGGCTGCCCCTTGTCATCGCCGGGCTCTCGAGGCTCGGGGCGCTGTCGCTGCTCCCCGTCGTGAGCTTTCTCTTCCTCGGCCTCTCGACGGCTCTCCTCTACCTTCTCCTGAGGGAGCGGCACGACGCGTGGATCGCGGCGGCGGCCTCCTGGTTCTTCTTCGCGAACGACGCCGTGCAGGACCTCGCGAGATACGTGCTGGCCGAGACCTACGCGACGCCCTTCGTCATCCTCGCGGCGCTCGCGTTCGTGCGCGCGGAACGCGACGTCCGGTGGTACCGCGTGATGGGAGGGGCGCTCGCGACCGCGTTCCTCTTCTCGTACGCCGCGGTTCCCGCGGGCATCGGGCTCGCGGTCGCCGTCGTCGCCGTGCGGGCCGGGGACGTGCGGAGCAAGGAGCTCTGGAAGGGCGCGCTGTCGACCGTGGTTGTCGCCCTCGGCTGGTTCGCCGTGCGCTCGTGGTTCCAACACGCCCACCCGGACGCTCCTCGCCACGACTTCGAGGCGCTGCTCAGGCCGACGCTGTCGAACCTGACGTCGTACGCGATTTCCGGCGTCGCACTCCTCGGGCTCCTGCTGCTTCCGCTTTACGCGCTGGGGGCGTTGCGGCTCCTCGCCGGCGGCGTGGCCTCCCGCCGTTACCGGGCCGCGTCGATCTTCGCCGCCTCGGCGATCCTCGTCTTCATGGTCTTCTTCTACGACTGGGCCGACAAGCGATTCCTCGTCTACGTCCTCCCGTTCGCTACGTGCGCTTTCGCGGAGGGGCTCGAGAGTCTGCGGAGGTACGCAAAGCGAGGGCGCCTCGCGGCAACGGCGGCAGCCGCCTTCCTCGCCGCGTGTCTTCTCTGGAACCAGATCCGGTACCCGAGTTACGGCTTTGGCTATCTCGCCCTGACGCCGGAGCGGTTCTTCGTGGCGGGGCGCACGACCGCGGCCAACCTGAAGACCGAGCTGCACCTGACGGGTGCGCACCTCGTGCGCCTCCACGAGACGCTGGCCTCGAGTTTTTCGCGTGGGCTCTTCGATCCCCGTCCGCGCCCGGCGCCCTGTTCTCTCGCCGATCCCGCCTTCACGTGCCTCGGGGCGCTCAAGGGTGCGGCGGACAGACTCCTCGCGGAGGGCCAGCCGATCGGATTCCGGCCGCCACAGAGCTGGCCCGCGGACAGGCTCGTGAGCTTCATTCGGCTCCGCAACATTTTCCTGAGGCCGATCGTCGATCCCGGAGCCGCCGACATCAGCCTGGCGGGTGTCGAGGCCGCACCGGGTGCGGACTTCTCCCAGCCTCCGTTCGTGGCCCGCTGCGGGCCGTACGTACTCGTGCGGACGCGTTGACGGTTAGTCGCCGAGCGAGAGTCGGAGGCGACGCATGGGGTATCGTGAGATTCAGAGACCCAATGAAGTACGACGCCGTCATGGCCGCCCTTCGCGCGTTCGTCGTCGAGGGCGGCAAGCCCGAGAGCATCTTCCTTCTCACCGAAGGAGGAATGCGCGAGATCTACGATTGCATCGTCAAGAATCGGCTGCGCGCCTGCCTCGAGCTTGGGAGCGGATTCGGCGCGACGAGCTGTGTGATGGGAGCGGCTGTGGCGGAGACGGGGGGCACCGTCACCACCATCGATCTTGCCCTCCACTGGCCCGCAAACGCCTCCACGTTGAAGGCGCACGTTGGACTCGGTAACGAGCTCGAGGTCGTCGCGGATCCGCTCGGTTACAACTGGTACCTCGCCGACCTGATCGCAAAGCGGACCGTCAGCGGGAAGTGCGAGCCGCTGTTCGACTTCTGTTTCCTGGACGGCGCGCACGAGTGGGAGCCGGACGCTCTCGCAGTGATCCTCGCCGCGAAGCTCCTGAAGCCGGGCGGCTGGCTTGTCCTCGACGACCTCGACTTTGCTCTCCGGAGCATGCCGACGTGGAAGGAGTCGCACGGCCACCTGTCCGACCGCGAGCTCGACTCGTACCAACTCAAGATGGTCTGGGACCTCGTGATCAGACAACATCCCGACCTGACAGCCTTCGAAGTCACTGGGAACGGACGTATCGGCTGGGCGAGGAAGGTGGGCGTTTCGGCGGGCAAGGGATTGTTTTCCCGGCTCCTGGGCGGATGACCGCCTCCTCCTCGCCTCGGACTCGCTGACCGTACAATTCCGTCGTTTGAGCCAGGATTCGTTCGAGGAGCTCCGCGAAGAGCTGGAGAAGACCCGCGCCGAGCTTTCGGAGGCGCGGGCGCGCATCGCGGGGATGGAGATGAGCTTCTTCTGGAAGGTCCGCAATGCGTGGTGGAGGCTCAAAGGCGGGCTCGCCGGCAGCGCGCCGTCCGGCGAGCACACCGCGCGGCCCGCTGCGGATCCAGCGCTCGTCCACGTTCCCGGCTTCGCGCCCGTTCGCATCCGGCGCGCCGCATTCGATTGCTCGTCGGATGCCGTCGACGTCGTCGTTCTCGTTCACGACGATCTGCCCGTTCTCGAGGAGTGCCTCGGGGCCCTGCTCCGGCACGCGCGTCCCCCTTACAAGCTCTTCCTCGCCGATCCGGGCGTGTCGCCCGCGCCGCGGACCTGGCTGGAGGGTTTCGCGCGCGATCAGGGAGCCGTCCTCGTGCAGGGCGCAGACGCCTTCCAGGAAGCGTGTGGCGCGGGCGCGTCACGCTTCGCTCTCCTGCTCGACGGGCGCGCGCGCGTCGCGGCGGATTTCCTCGACCGGCTGATCGCCTGTCTCGCCTCCGATCCGAGAGACGGCGGGTGTCATTCCCCTCGCCGCCGACATTCCGGGCGCCGGCCCGGCCTTCGAGCGCGTCGAGCGCGCGCTGGCCGACGGGGATAGGGCTCCCGCGACTCTCCTCGCCGCCGAGTCGGCTCGGCTCTTTCCGGCATCCGGAGACGGTGGCGGCTGCGCGCTCCTCGTGAGGCGACCGGCATTGCGCTCCGGCGGATCGGAGCGCTCGCCAGGTGAGGTCCTCGCCCGGATGCGGGCCGATAAGAAGCGGATTCTCCTTGCGGACGACACGTGGGTGGCCGGCGCCGCCGCCGCGGCCCCGGAGGCGCCGGACCGCGTGACCGCCGGCATCGCGGCCCGTTTCGCGATTCTGCCGGAGCGGGTCGGCCTTCGGGAGCGCGCGCGACGGCGGTGGGAAGGGAAGCGCGTCCTGTACGTCCTGCCGGTGCTCGAGCGCGGAGGCGGGTCGAACGTCGTCCTGGCGGAAGCGCGGGCGATGACGCGGATGGGCGTCGAAGCGCGCGTCTTCAACCTCGCGGGTCACCGATCCGTCTTCGAGAAGAGCTATCCGGCGCCGGGCGTTCCGATCGTCTACGGACGCGAGTCCGATCTCGTCGAGATCGCGCAGGGCTTCGACGCCGTGATCGGGACGGCTCACTACTCGGTGCCTTGGATGGTGCCGCTCGCGAGGCTTTCGCGGCCTCCGGTTCTCGGCTACTGCATCCAGGATTACGAGCCGCTCTTCTACGCCGAAGGCTCGGACGATTGGAAGCGTGCGTTCGCCTCGTACTCTCTCGTGCCGGGCATGCGACGTTTCTCGAAGTCCGCGTGGAATGCCGACGAGGTCGTCGCCCGGACGGGCCTCGACTGCGCGCTCGTGAGCGCGAGCTTCGACGCGGACATCTTCCGCCCCCGGCTGCCGGAGCCTGCCGCAAGCCCGGTGCGGATCGCCGCGATGGTGCGTCCCTCGACGCCGCGGAGGCAGCCAGGCCTCACCGTCGACGTGATGCGGGCCCTCGCGCAGAAGCTCGGCGACCGGGTCGAGGTCGTCCTCTTCGGGTCCGAGCGGTCGGATCCCGCCCTGCGTCCACTTCGCCTCGACTTTCCGCACCGCTTCCTCGGCGTCCTCGACGACCGGCAGCTCTCGGCTCTCCTGTCGCAGGTGCACGTCTTCGCGGATCTCTCGACGTATCAGGCGCTCGGCGTCGCATCGCTCGAGGCCATGGCATCGGGCGCCGTGGTCGTCGTCCCGAAGACGGGCGGAGCGAACACATTCGCCACGCACGAGATCAACGCCCTCGCCGTCGACACGTCGTCCCGGGACGCTTGCGTCGCCTGCCTCGAGCGGCTCGCCACGGACGAGGCGCTCCTCCGGCGCCTCGCCGCTCAGGCGATCGCGGACGCCGGTCTCCATACGCCCGACCGCGCGGCGGCGGGCATCCTCGAGGTCCTGTTTGCACAAGCGTAGGGTCCACGTCCTCCACGGCTTCTATGGCGCGGAGATTCCCTACAGCTGCACGTACATCCGCCTCCTGCGCCCGCTCTCGCATCCGGCCCTCGCTGACGAGATCGACCTGACGCACGGCACGGCGGAAGCGGTGCCCGACTGCGACCTCCTCGTCGTCGAGCGGCACGTTCTCTGGCCGTACGAGAGGCAGCTGGACGGATTCGTCCGCGTGCTTTCCCGTTGCCGGCAGAAGGGCATCCCCGTCGTCTACGAGCTCGACGACAACCTGCTCGACCTCCACCGCGACGAGCCGTGGGAGACCGTACCCGGGAGACTCGCTCCGCGCCGTCGTCGCGTTTCTCGCGCGCCAGGCCGACGGCATGATCGTCTCGACGCCGGCGCTCGCGGAGCGCGTGGCGGATCTCAGAAGCGGGGTTCTCGTCGTGCCGAGTGCGCTCGACGAACGGCTCTTCGGCTCCGCGCCGGATCCCTTCCTGTCGCATTCATCCACGGTGACGATCGGCTACATGGGCACGCTGACGCACGAGGCGGACCTCCGCATGGTGCTCGCGCCGCTCCGGGCGCTCCTCGCGCGCCACGCCGGAAGGGTGCGGCTGGAGCTCGTGGGCGGAGTCGCGGGGCGGAGGACGGCGTCACTTTTCGATGGCCTGCCGTTCCGGATGCGGGAGCCGGGGAACGAGGACCCTTACCCGAGGTTCGTCCCGTGGATGCGGCAGCATCTGCGATGGGACGTCGCGATCGCGCCGCTCGAGGACAACCCTTTCACGCGGTGCAAGTCCGACCTCAAGTACCTCGACTACGCGGCGCTCGGGATTCCGGCCGTCTTCAGCGACGTGCGCCCCTACCGGGATACGGTGCGCCATCGCGAGACGGGTCTCCTCGCTGCGAACGAGCCCAAGGCGTGGGCGGACGCGCTCGAGGAAATCGTGAGAGACGGCGCCCTTCGCGCACGGCTCGCGGAGGCCGCGAAGGCCGAGGTACACGGCAGCCGGATGCTGAGGACGAACGCCGTGCTTTGGCGCGAGGTCCTGCTTTCGGTCGGTCGTTAGCGCGATTCGCTGAGCCACTCCATCGCGGCCCCGACGTCCTCGCCCGCAAAGCGGCCCTTCGACACGTCGATTCGCTCGAGGATCCAGCGCTTCCCGTTGCGCTCGAGCGCGATCGAGCGAAGCGGGCGCGACTCGGGGGGCGGCTTGTCGCGGCGCACCTCCAGGCGGACTCCCCACTCCCGGACGACGCCCTTGTAGAGCCTGAGCGCGTGCTCGACGGGGATGCGCCTTCTGTGAAGGTCGATCGCGACGTCCGGGTGAATCACGTATGTGATCTCGCGGAGCAGCCAGCGCGCGTGCAGGATGTTCTCCCAGAAGTCGACGAACCACACGCAGATGTGAAGGTAGTGGTCCTCGTTGAAGAACATCTTGTGGTCGATGATGAACGCCGAGTTCTCCCACGCGTAAGGAGTCCAGAACTCGAGGGTCGCGCCGTCCTCCGCGACGCGCGTGATCTCGGCGAAGAGGGCGGTCGGGTCCTTGACGTGCTCGAGAAAGTGCGAGGAGTGCACGTACGCGACGCTCCGGTCGGGAAACGGGAGCGGGGCGTTCAGGAGGTCGACGACCTGGTCGACGCCGGGGCCGGGCAGGACGTCGAGCCCGATGGTGCCGTCCTTCTTCTTGGCTCCGCAGCCCAGGTCGATTCTCAGTCCCGCCATCGCGCCGCCATTATCGTCCGGGGTCGCGAGCCTCAATTGTGTCCTCCGCGTGAATCTCGATCTTCGGCGCCTCGAAGATGAGCGGGTCGCGCCCTTGGGACTCTTCGCCGGCGAGGCGCAACGGACCCGTTTCGCCGTCGAGGAGGGCGATCGACGAAAGGGGGCGTGTCGCTTCGCGAGGAAGAAAGTCGTTCTCCAGGGAACGGTAGCCTCCGCCGTGACCGAGAGCGGCGACGCGCCGAGCTGCGGGTCGGCGCGGGGTCGCGCGACGCGTGCTCGGGCGCTCGGGGGCATCGACGCGCCCCCAAGCGGCCTGCCGGGCGGGAGGTAGTAGACCGAGTCGGTGGCAGGGTCGACGCCGGGCCTCGAGGTAGACGCTCGGCATGAGCGGCGACGAGGCGATACGTTCGTCCGGCTCCGTAAGCGCCTCTATGTACCGCGCGACATTCAACCAGGCGCCGCCTCCGCGACGAGCCTCGGGACATCGCGGAATCGAAAGGACTCGTGTCGCGCCGCCGCTGAAAGGGCGGGAATGAAGACGAGAGCGACGAGGTCGCAACGAGTCGCGGCCTCCGGAAGCTACCGGCCCACGGAAAGAAGGCTGCCACGGCGAAGATCGCGAGGCAGCGGAATGGCACGGGAGTCGCCGGGCCGGAGAAGCCCGCCCAGAACGAGGACCATCGGTGACGCGAGCAATGCGAGGGCCACGCCTGCCAAAGCGCCTCGCGGCGAAACCTCGGCGATGAGGAAGAACGGAAGACGAGGAGCGCAATTACGACGAAATCTCCGGCGGAGGAGGCCTGGAGTGCACGGCGAGGGCGTCCGGATAGAGTCGGGCGCCGTACTCGCCCCGACCCAGGCGTTGAGGACCTGGGCGATTCCACCGACGAACGGGCGTTGCCGAGAACGTCGTAGAGAAGATCGACTTGACATCCAAGAAACTTTCGCGAAAACAACCCTGGTCGCCGAACGAGGTGCCGGGCCACAACGAAGCGCTGCCGAGGCTCGCCGTCACCCGCCGAAGGATCGCCCATGCGCGGCGAGGTGCGGTTGGGCCAGGGCAACGATGAGGAGGAGGCCAAACCATGATTCCGCCGCCCCAGGACCACGAGGCCAGGATTCCTCCGAAGGCGAGAGCCTTGGCGAGGGGAATCGGCCGGCTGGGCCAGCGCGCGAGGGCAAATGCCCCGATCGCCACGCCGAGCTGCGAAAGCCCGTACTGAAGAGCGGGACTCGCCGAATGTGAAAACGGTGACGCGCGACGTCGAGAAGAGGAGGAGCGACAGCAGGGGCAGGAGGAGCCAGCGCAACGCCGCCGGGAATGGCACGGGCGAGGAGAACCAGCGTCGCCGGCCACGAGCGCAAGACCGAGGCCGAGCTCGACCCACACGGACCATTCGAAGAATCGCGCGTTCAGGTAATAGATCGGGATTACCGCGATCAGGGAGTGCCCACCCACGACCTAAGCCTCGCGAATGTACTTCGCGAACGAACAGGTGCCGTCGAAGACATCGAGACGACGAGAGGAACGCGCATCCCGTAGTCGTTCGAAAGGTTGTTCTCGCCGTTCGTGAAGACGATCCACGCCATGCGCACCGGTGGGAGAAGCGCCAGGGCCGAAGCAGCGACAGGACCTTTGCGCCGCGGGAGACAGGCCTCGTCGTCGGCGCTCACAGCCCCAGCGCGAAGGCTTCCGTCGCGAGCTTCACGTTGCGGCGCGAGTCCGTGAGGCTCGCGGCGAGGTCGAGGGCGCCCGACGCCGCGTCGAGGAGGTCCGCGGCCCTGACCGTGCCGAGGTGCGCGAGATCGGCGAAGCGTTCGCGGAAGAGGATGTGGCGGCCGGCGGGATCGACGGGCGCCGCCGCGGCATCGCGCAGGAGCTGCGCGAGGAGCTGGAGGCGGCGCACGGCCTCGGGGCCGTCGTCGGCTCCGAGGAGCGTTCCGAGGGCGAGCGACCACGACAGCGAGCGCGTGAGGAAGATTCCGGAGACGGCCTCGAGGAGCGCGTCCCGCGTGGCGCGCGCCTCGGCGAGGTCCAATTCGGCGGCTTCGTCGGCGTCGTGCGGCGCGAAGGCCGCGCGCGCCTCCGCTTCTTCCTCACCCAAGCCGCGGCTTCTCAGAGCGGCGGCCGTCTCTTCACGCGTGGCGCCCGGGACCGGGCGGAGCGCGACGCGCGAGAGGATCGTGGACGGGAGAAGGCGCGGGCGCGTGGCCGTGAGGATGAAGCGCGTCTTCGTGGGCGGCTCCTCGAGGATCTTCAGGAGCGCGCTGAAGGCCGCGCTCTCGGTGCGGTCCACGTCGAGGAGGACGACGGCGCGCCGCGGCGCCTCGTAGGGAAGCCGCGTCGCGTCCGCGGCGACCGCGCGCACGAGCGCGGTCGGCAGCGTCGTCTCCTTGCCGTCGGCCTCCTCGAACGGCGGGGGGTTGACGCGGCGCCGCCTCTCGGGCGCGGCGACCATGAGGTCGGGATGCTCGCGCCGGTAAACGCGCCGCGCGGCGGGGGATTCGGGGTCGAAGCCGGGTCCGCAGACGATCTCGGCCGCCGCCTCGAGCGCCAGCGCCTCGAGACGCCGCCCGCCCGGTCCCGCGAGGAGGACGACCGGAGCGCCGCTCATCGGCGGCTCGACGCAGGCGCGCGGCGGCGGGACCGGAAGAGGATCTGAAGATCTTCTTCGAGTGAAGAGAAGACCTCGTCCGCGGACGGCGTCGCGTCGATGACGACGAATCGTCTCGGCTCGCGTCGAGCGCGACGCCGATAGGCCGCGCGCACTCTTTCATGGAATTCTCTTCCCTCCTCCTCGAACCGATCGAACGATGCGCCCTTTCGGCCCGCGACGCGGGCGAGCGCCGTCTCGACCGGGAGATCGAAGAGGTACGTTCGATCGGGGTTCCTCCTGCACCAGCGCTCGTGGAGCTCGTCGACGCGCTTCTCGCCGAGCCCCCGGCCGGCGCCCTGGTAGGCGCGCGAGGCGTCCGTGTACCGGTCACAGAGGACGTGCGTTCCGGCCGCGAGGGCGGGCTCGATCATCGTCATGAGGTGATGCCGCCGGTCCGCCATCATGAGGAGGAGCTCGGCACCCGCGTCGATGTGATCCCTGGAATGGAGGAGCGCTTCGCGCAGGTGCCGCCCGAGCTCCGTCCCGCCGGGGTTCCGCGTCGCGAGGACCGGGAAGCCCCGTGCCTCCATCCACGCGGCGGCGCGCGCGACCTGCGTGGTCTTTCCCGAGCCCTCGATCCCCTCGAACGTCAGGAACAGTCCACGGGTCACGACGCGGGATTCTCGCATGCAGGTTCGGCGCCTGCCGCGGAACGATCGTGGCACGCCGTTCGTATACTGAGACTGCGCATGTCGGTTCTGACGCCGGACCCGAGCAGCCCGGAGGGCGCCGTCGGCGTACCCGGCGGCTCGCCGCGGCGCCTGCTCATCTTCGTCGGCGTCCTCGCCTGCCTTCTCGCGCTTCTGTCCGTCGTCGACATGTTCATGGCGAAGGCCTACGACGGTGTCGTGCCGGACCCGTACTCCGTGAGCGGCATTCTCATCCGCGATCTCGTCCCCGGGGGCGCGGCCGAAAAGGCAGGCCTCAGGACCGGGGACACGGTGCTGGGCATCGGACACCACATGCTCAACAAGGCGGCCGAGGCACCCGCCGAGCTGCGCCGCCACCGCGCGGGCGAGGCGGTCGACTACCTCGTGAGACGCGGGGAGGACGTCTTCGAGACGAAGCTCGTCCTGACGCCCTTCCGCCTGGGTTCGGCATCGTATTTCTATTTCGCGTTCCTGGGCCTCCTCTTCTTCGTCCTTGGCGCTTTCGTGATCTCGCGGCGGCCGGACGACCCGGCCGTGCAGGTCTTTTACGTCCTGTGCATTCTCTTCATGCTTTTCTTCATCTGCCGGCTGCGTCCGTCCAGCTACTACTGGATCGACTACGTCGTTCAGGTTGCCGGCACGCTCGCCCTGTTCCTCCTGCCGGCGGTTTTTCTGCACTTCTTCCTCCTGTTCCCGAAGAAGAAGACGTTCCGGTTCGCCGACCGTGCGCCCGGCGAAGCGCCCGCGGCGCCGTGGCTCTCCGCGCTCCAGCGTTTCCTCAATCGCTCGCCGCTGCTCCTGACTCTCCTGTACACGCTTCCGCCCGTCCTTTACGTCCTCCAGATGGCGGGCGCCAGAGGCGGCGGCTCGAGGCGGCTCATTTACGGTGCGCCCACGCTCAACTGGATCCTTCTCGCCGACTACCTCATCCTCGGCCTGCTCGCACTCGCGCACACGTGGTGGACGAGCGACGACCGGGCGGCACGCCGGCCGATCCTCGTTCTTCTGATCGGCACCGTGGCCGGCATCGTGCCGTTCGTCGTCTTCGCCGTCTTTTTCCCGTCGCTCTTTCGCGAGGACCGGTATCTCGCCTGGGGCGTCGTGCCGATGGCGCTCATCCCGCTCACGTTCGCATACGCGATCGTCCGATTCCGCCTCTTCGACGTCGAGGTCATCGTCCGCAAATCGCTCGTCTATGCGATCCTGACGGCCGTCGTCACGGGGTTCTATGCGCTCTGCGTCGTGACGGGGAACGCGCTCGTCTCGACCGTCTCGTCGTCGACTCTCCTCTCGTCTCCCGCGTTCGCGTTCGGCTTCACCCTCGTCGTCGTGCTTCTCTTCGATCCCCTGCGCAGGCGGATGCAGCGCGTCGTGGACCGCCTGTTCTTCCGCGACCGTGCTGACTTCCAGCACGCGCTCCTGGAGATGAGCCGCTCGGTCGTCTCCCAGCTCGAGAGGCCGAAGCTGCGGGCGCTCTTGACGTCGCGCACGGCGGACCTCCTGCGGCTCGAGAGCCTCGACCTCCTCCTGCCGCGCGGCGAGGACGGCGCCTTCACGGACGGCTCCACCGGGGGCGTGGCCCTTCCCGCCCTTCCCATGGGGGCCGTGCTGCCCCGGCTGGTCCTCGAAAGGGGGTCTCCCGTGAGGCTCGCCGAGCTGGACGGCTGGGAGCTCGACCCCGACTCGCGCGCGTTCGTGGCCGCGGCGAAACGCCGGCCCGTCACGGTCGTCCTGCCGCTCGCGACGCACGGCAAGCTCCTGGGACTTCTCGCCGTCGGGCGCAAGCGTTCCGAGGAGGAGCTTTCGCGAGAGGATCTCGACCATCTGCTGACGATCGCGAATCAGGGCGCGCTCGGGCTCGAGGCGGCGGGTCTCCACGAGGAGCTCACGCGCCGGGCGGAGATGGAGAGGGATCTGGACATCGCGCGCGAGATCCAGACGAGCCTTTTTCCGCGGGAGCTGCCGCGCGTGCCGGGGGTTTCGTTCTTCGGCGTGAGCCGGCCGGCGCGCGTCGTGGGCGGCGACTTCTACGACTTTCTCGAGGTGGACGGCGACGTGCGAGCGGGCGGGCGCCTCGGCCTCGTCGTGGGCGACGTGTCGGGCAAGTCGATCCCGGCCTCGCTCCTCATGGTCGCCGCCAAGGAGATCGTCTACGCCCGGGCGATGGCCGATCCCGATCCCGGCGTCGTCTTCCGCGAGTCGAACCGGCGCCTGTACGACATCAAGCGGCGGATGTTCGTGTCGCTCGCGTACTTCCTCCTCGACCCGAAGACGCTCTCCCTCACCTACGCGTTCGGCGGCCAGCCGACGCCCCTCCTCCTGCGCGCGGGCTCGGGCACCGCGGTGGAGATTCCGGCACCTACGAATCGGCTGCCTCTCGGAGCCTTCCGCGACGTTCCTTACGACACCGTCACGTCTTACCTCTCGCCCGGGGACCTCCTCCTCTTCTACACGGACGGCCTCAACGAGGCGATGTCCGCCGAAATGGCACCGTACGGGGACGAAAGGCTCAAGGCCTCGTTCGTCCGCCACGCAAAGCGCCCTCTGCCGCAGCTCGCCGACGAGCTTCTCGAGGACATCCGCCAGTTTACCCAGGACGCCGAGCAATACGACGACCAGACCTTCGTCCTGATGCGCGTCGGGTAAAACTCGAAACGCCGCGGGCGCGTATCATCGAATGGCCGCCCCGTGCGGCCTCCGGAGGCTCCATGCCGCTCGCGTCCCGCCGCTTCCTGCGCCCGCTCACCCTCGCCCTCGTGGTGGCGGGTCTCGTGGTGGCCGGGACCGCCGCGGCGTTCTTCCTCAGGAGCCGCCGCGAGGTCACGACGTCCTCGAAGCAGGCCCTGAAGGCTTACAACGAGGCGCGCGACAACGACCTCAAGATGTACGAGCGCGAGGCGATCTCCGGGTACGCGACGGCGCTTCAGTACGACCCCCATTTCGTCATGGCGACGCTCCGACTCGCCGAAAAGATCCGGGGGCGCGACCCCGAGCGGGCCAAGTCGCTCCTCATGTCGGCGGCGCGCTGGAGGGACGGGCTCACGCCGCGCGAGCAGCTCATGCTCAAGATCTACGAGGAGCGCTGGGAGCGGCACGACCCGGCGGCTCTGGGCGCGCTCTACGACGAGTACCTGCGTCGATTCCCGGACGACCCGGAAGGCTATCTGATGCGGTGCTACTTCCTGGCGAGCCAGAAGCGGACCGCCGAGGCCCTCGCGGAATACGAGCGCCTTCTCACGGTGAATCCGAACTACGCGACAGCCTACAACGTGCTCGGCTATGCCAGCGCGGCGCGCGGCGACTACGCAAAGGCCGAGGACTACCTCAAGCGCTACCGCTACCTCGCGCCGGACCAGGCGAACCCTCTCGATTCGCTCGGCGAGCTCTACGCGCTCACGGGGCGGTACGACGAAGCCGAGGACGTCCTCAAGAAGGCGCTCGCGGTAAAGAGCGACTTCTTCCCCGCCTACGGCCACCTCGGAACCGTGGAAATCGACCGGGGAAACCCGGCGAAGGCCGCCGAGTACTTTCTCAAGGCGTCGGACGAGGCCAGCCCAGACCGGTATGCGCCTCGACTTCCGCTTCTACGCTTCGATCGCCCTGCTCGACGCAGGCGACGAAGCGGCCGCACGCAAAGAGCTCGACCGCTTGGGGACGGAGACAGCCGGCCTTCCGCCCGGATCGGAGGCCGAGCAGCTCCAAGGGAAGATCGCGTTTTATCAGGCGGCGTTTCTCGCGATGAAGGGCGAGACGACGGGGCTCGACGCCCTGCTCGCGACCGCGGCCGCCTCTTTCGAGAAGGTGCCGGAGGCCGAAAAGAAAGGCGCAGATCAAAACATCGCCCTGGTCCGCGGACTCGCGGCAGCCCGGTCCGGCCGCTGCGAGGAGGCGGTGGCGCTCCTCCGGGGGAACCAGCAGCCGGTAGGTGAGTTCGGCCTCGGCGGAACGCAGTACTACCCGGCAAACGACTTCTTCCGCGTCGTCACGGCTCGCTGCCTCCACGAGCTCGGGCGCACCGAGGAAGCGGAGAAGGAGCTCGAGTCCGCTTCTGAAGAGGAACCCGCATTTCGCCCCCGCCGTCGCCGTCGCCGCGCGCCTCAAGGCCGGGACGCCGGCTGCGGAGGTTCGGGCCTCCCGCGCCGCGGGCGCACCCTGAGCCGTCGATGAACGGCGCCCGGCCGCCTGCGCGCGACCTGGAGACGTTCGCGCTCAAGAAGAAAGTCCTGCGCCTCGAAACCCTATACGACGTCAGCCGTTCGCTCTCGGCCGCCCGCGACGAGAAGGCCCTACTCGAGGAGATCCTCGCGCGCGCGGTCCCCGTCCTCGACGCCGCACGCGGGTTCGCCGCCGCCTTCGAGGACGCCGAGGGTTCGGGCACCGTGGCCTCGCTCGGGATCGCGCCCGAGCCCGATCCGCTCGCCGTCTCGTCCGATCCATTCGTGCTCGACCTGGCGCGCGCGAAGACCGCTCTCTCGCGCGGAAGAGAGACGGTTCTGGGCAACGCCGTGGAGAGCGTCGCGGGTGTTCCGTTGCTCGGGGGCGGGCGCGTGCTCGGCGTTCTCGTGGTTCTCGACCGCGAGGCGCGGAGAGGAGCTGCTCCATCCTTCGACGAGGAGGATCGCCGCTTTCTCGTCTCGCTCGCGGGCCTCGTCGCGCCGACGCTCGATGCGGCGCGCCGCTTTCGCGCGCTCGCCGCCGACCTCGATCGCCTCAGGGAGGAGAACCGCTCGCTCAAGGGGAGCCTCGGCGTGGACGAGATCCTCGTGGGCGACTCGCCACCCATGCGGCGGGCGAAGGAGCTCGTCGCCCGGGCCGCCGCATCGCGTGTCAACGTCCTCGTCACGGGCGAGAGCGGCACCGGTAAGGAGCTCGCGGCGAAGCTTCTGCACGCGGGCTCGCCCCGGCGCGAAGGACCCTTTCTCGCCCTGAACTGCGCGGCCGTCCCCGAGAGCCTCCTGGAGAGCGAGCTCTTCGGCATCGAGAGAGGCGTCGCGACGGGTGTCGAGGCGAGGCTCGGCAAATTCGAGCTTGCGAACGGGGGCACGATCTTTCTCGACGAGATCGGCGACACGCCGCTCGCCATCCAGGCGAAGCTCCTGCGCGTTCTGCAGGAGCGCGAGATCGAGCGCATCGGCGGGCGCACGAGAGTGCCGGTCGACGTGCGCGTCATCTCGGCGACGCATCAGGATCTGCCCGCCGAGATCCGTGCGGGGCGCTTCCGCGAGGACCTCTTCTACAGGCTTCGCGTCGTCGAAATCCGTATGCCCGCGTTGCGCGAGCACCGCGAGGACATTCCGCGCCTCGCGGGGCACTTCCTCGGGCGCATTGCGGCGCGAGACGGCCGCCGCCCACCCTCGCTCTCGCGTGATGCCGTGAAGGCGCTCCTCGATTACTCGTTTCCCGGCAACGTGCGCGAGCTCGAGAATCTGCTCGAGGGCGCGGCCGCGCTCGTCTCGGGCGACGTGATCGAGGCCGCGGACCTTCAGTTCGGCATCGCGCGAGAGGGAGCCGACGACCTCCGCCTCGCGTCGGCTGATTTGCGCCACGTGGAGAACGCGCACATCCGGCGCGTCCTCGCCCAGGTGAAAGGCAACAAGAGCCGCGCGGCAAAGCTCCTCGGGGTCAGCAGGCGCACGCTGTACCGGAAGAGAATCTGATAGCGGTTGTGTCGCGCCTGGCGCGCTACGGTTCCTTGCGGATCAGCCTCCACAGTGTGGCCCGATCGGGCGCGAGGAGCTCTGCGATGCGCCGGGGGTCGACGTCGGCGACGATGATCTGGCCGACCTCGGTCGTGACCTCGCGGAAGATGCCGTGGACCTTCATCTTCGCGGCCTGATACTGGTTGTCCTCGGTGGGAGAGACGTAGTGCACCGAGTCGGCCCGAAAGCGGTGAATCAGGAAGAGGTGGACGAGGTCCATCAGGCGCTTCTTGCGGAGCGCCGCCGCGAAGGTGTTCTGGTCGCGCACCGAGAGAATGCTGCGACCGCGCCGGTCGTGGATGGGAGCGAAGACGACGTTCGCGTGCTTTTCGTTCCCGTGGCCGGTGATGCCGAGCTCGAGCAGCTCCGAGCCGGCGCTGTGCGGCCGGAGCTGGACACGGAGCGGGCCCGGGAGGCCGTAGTGCTGCGTCCACATCGCGAGCCAGTCCTCGAGCAGCTTTTTCGGGACCTCGGTCTGCACGAGGTGCTGGTGCTGGGTGGAGCCCTTGCCCATCGCCATGGTGGTCGCCGTGCGCCCCGACGTGGCCGTCAGCGCGGCGTCCGCGCGCGGGCCGCCGACGAGGGTCTGCGGCGTGCGGTACGGCGACTCGACCATGCGGAGCTTCCGCTGCAAGCGGGCGAGAGCGAGCATGCCGTCCTGCTTGAGGGCGGTCGCCAGCTCCTCGGCGGCGAGACCGTCGATCTGGTGGCCGCCGTACGTGATGAAGTTGAAGACGAAGCCCAGCTTGCCGAGCTCCTCGGGGAATCGCCGCATCTCCTCGTCGCTCATGCCGGTGGTGTCCCAGCTGAACGACGGCGAGAGGTTGTAGGCGAGCATCTTGTCCGGGAACTCGGCGTGGACCGCTTCGGCGAATTCGCGGGCATCGGAGAGGTCGGCGGTCTTCGTCTCCATCCACAGGATGTCGGCGAAAGGGGCCGCGGCGAGCGACTTCGCGACGGCGTACGGGATGCCGCCGCGGACCTGGTAGAAGCCCTCTGAAGTCCTGGCCAGCTCACAATCCCAGTCGACGTCGGCGCCGAGCGCGCGCGCCTTCTCGCGGGCGGCGTAGAGCGAGGCGCGCGCGGCGAACCTTCGCCACTCGTCGGGGCTCGTCTCGAGCGCTTCACCCTCACTCGCGCGGAAGTCGAGCACTTCGGCGACGGCCTCGCCGTAAGGTTCGAGGATCGCTTCGGTCTCCCACGCTGCGAGGAAGGCGGAGGCGACCCGGTCGAACATCCCGTCGAGTGAGATTTCCTTCCCGTCCCGGTAGGCCGCCGCGGCCTCCGCGGCCAGCCGCAGAAGGCCCTTGCGTTCGAGCCAGGCGGACGCGGCCGCGTGCTCGCCGTCGGGGACGGCGTAGAGCAGGTGGCCGTTGAGCTCGCGGACGCCCGTCTCGTAGAAGCTCCGGATGAGCGCCAGGTAGCAGGCCTTGTAGGCCGGCACTTCGAGGTTCGTGGCGCCGAGGAGGAACGGCTGGTCGCGCTCGTCGGCGCGTCCGTCGAGAAGGTTGGCCGCTTCCGCATCGGTGCGGGCGACGATGATGCCGGCGACTCCCATGACGTCGAGCTGGAAGCGGGCGGCGTTCAATCGCTTGTTCTGCTCATCCTGTGCGACCAGCACCTTGCCGCCCTGGTGGCCGCACTTTTTGGTGCCCGGGCGCTGGTCTTCGATGTGGTAGCCGGACACGCCGGACTCGACGAAGCGGCGGATCAAATTGCGGACGTGGGGGTCGCCGCCGTGTCCCGTGTCGGCGTCGGCGATGATGAACGGGCGGAAGTCGTGGGCCGGCGCGGCGGCGCGCTGCGCCTCGGTCATGCGCAAGCGCAGGTAGTGCTGGTTGCGGTCGGCGGTAAGCAGGGCGCGCACCAACGTCGCGGCCTCGTCGGGCACCTGGCTCAGCGGGTAGCTCGCGAGATCGGGCCCCGGGTCTTCGCTCGTTCCGCCTTTGGCGGAGGTCGCCCAGCCGCCCAGGTAGATCCCTTCGATACCCATGCGCTTCATCGTCACGGCCTGCCCCGGCGAGTATGGGCCGAACGTCGTGATGGATTTCCTCTCGGCGAAAAGCTGGCGCAGACGGTCGTAGAACGCCGCTGCGGCCTCGCGCGCCACGGTGTAATCGTGGGCGATAGTGCCTCGCTGCTCCACGACCTGGCGCGCCGTGTAGAGGCGGGTGATCCCCGCGAAGCGGGGGCTGTCGAACCACCGCTGGGTGGCGGCGACTTCCTTCTCGAACGAGGTCATGGCGGGACTCGCTGTTGCCGTGGTCATGCGGCGAAGTCTATCGAACAGACCTTCGGCCGTTCCACGACGCCTCGTCACTTGGACAGAAAGGCCTAGAAATCACCGAGTTTGAGCGGGGAGATCCGGCGGAGAAATTTCTTGCTCCCTGTCAGTTTGATGACAACGTGCTACACTGTAGCGTTATGGCGCAGTCAAGCTAAGTTATTTTCTTAGAATGCTAATATGATATCCGTGTGGCGTTGATCCCATAATTGTGACATAGTGGCGCATAGCTAGCCTTGGCTGCCCTGCCCATATTACCTTCTAAGAAACCTAATCTTTCCAACATCTTACATCAGCTTCGGCAGCCTCGAAATCGGCGCGCGGATCATTGGCTTGACCCTTGCGATGCGGGTGTCAACCGGAGGCACCCAGATGTTCAGAGAGGGCGGAATCAAGGCTGAGGCGGCAAGCGTGTCGGAGCACGCGTCATCCATGCCTGGGCGCTCCTCTTTTGCCGCCGCGCCCTCATTTTCCGAAGCTGATTCTTCCGCATCCGTCACTGCGTCTCTCCCCGTCTGGATCCGCGCGTCACACGTCACCCTCTCTCTCCTTCTCGCCGAGACCGCCGTCTTCGCCCTCGCCGCTGCGTCGGGTAAGATCCCTTCGTTCCTCTTCACAGCGATTCGCGCGCTCCTGACGTTCTAGGGCTCTGAGAGGGGATTGCCGAAAAGCAATGTCGTCGGTCGAGCGTCGCGAGGTGCACATGACCATTCCGGTTGCGCCGGAAATGGAGATTGCCGCCACGGCACAGGTCTCGGCGCTCGGCGAGTGGATGGAAATGGGCCGCGACAAGATCGACGAGGTGAAGATGGCCGTCGTCGAGGCCTGCATCAACGCGTTCGAGCACAGCGCGACGCCGGACCGCAAGGTCGAGCTCTCCTTTCGCGTAGGAGCCGAGGAGGGCGGCCGGGGCGCCTATCTCGAGGTCGACGTGGCGGACGCGGGCCACGGGTTTGATCCGACCCGGCTCAAGACCCCTGAAATCGCAGCCGCGCTCAGGTCCAGCCGAAAGCGCGGCTGGGGCATCAAGATCATCGAAAGCCTGATGGACGACGTCCGGATCGAAAGCGGCGAGCATGGCACCCGCATCGTCATGCGCAAATATCGATAAGGTATAAAGGACCGAATGAGCGAGACCTTGAAAGTCGTCGTAGACCGGCCGGACGTCAACGTCGCCGTTCTCCGCACGGACGGCTACATCAACAATACCGGCGGCGAGGAGATCGCCAAGCAGGCTTACGCTCTCCTCGGGACGGGCGTGAATCGCCTGCTCCTCGACCTCGAGAAGACGAAGATCGTCAATTCGATCGGCATTTCCATTCTCATCGAGATTCTGGAAAAGCTGCTCGACCAGGGGGGAAAGCTGGCTTTCTGCCGGTTGACACCCACGATCGAGAAGACTTTCCAGATCATGGGGCTGGCCCAATATGCGCGCATCTTCCCCGCTCCCGAGCCCGCCCTCGCCTGGCTCCGGGGCGAGACCGAGTAGCGCGGCGATCTCCGGGTCGCCCGCCACGGCTGCCGACCGGGACAACGCGATCCTCGCGGCGCACCGGAAGCTCGCGGAGCTCGACCCGTTTTCCGATCGCGAGCGGCTCTTCGAGGGGATCCTCGCTGCGCTCCTGACGGCGGCTCACGCCGAGCGAGGCGTCCTCGTGGATCCCCAGCAGCCGCCGAGCTCCGCGGGTCAGGACGCCGTAAAGGCCGTCGAGGAGCCGGTCACGATCCCGCTCACCGCGCGGGACGAGACGCTCGCGCTTCTCAAGCTCGAGAAACCTCCCCTCGATCCGATCGGCTTCGCGTCGGTCACGGCCCACGCGGCGCGACTCCTCGATTCCGTGCGGATGGCCGACAAGGTGCAGAAGGCGGACTTCGAGCTGAAGTACAGGGTCTGGGAGCTGCAGAGCCTGTACGACGTCGGGCTCTCGATCGCGGGCACCCTCAACTTCGAGTCGCTGGCCGAGGACATTCTCTACAAGTCCATCTCGCTCCTCAACGCGCGCACGGGGACGCTCATCGTGTGCGACCGCGCTTCGGACGGCCCGGTCTACGTGCGCCATCTCGGCGAGCCGCTTCTCGACGGCGAGTCGGCACGGCTGCTCCCGTCGACGTCGCTCCGCTGCAACACGATCGCCGAGCGGGTGGGCCTGCTCGTGAACGCCCCGGCGGAAAAGCTCCTCGCCGTGCCGATCCTCGCCGACGGGCGCTGGCTCGGAGTCCTCATCGTGGCCGACAAGGAGAACCGGAACGGTTCGATCGACGACTTCACCGAGGCCGACGAGCGCGTCGCGTCGCTTTTCGCGAATCAGGCCGCGATCGCGCTCGAGAACGCGCGCCTCCACCGCGAGGCGGTCGAGAAGGAGAAGATGGAGCGGGAGATCGAGCTCGCCGCCTCCATCCAGAAGACGATTCTCCCGGAGACGCTTCCGGACGTGCCGGGGCTCCTCGTGGCCGGCGGGAACCGGCCGACGAAGCAGGTCGGGGGCGATTACTACGACGTCTATCCGCTCGCGGACGGGCGCACGGCGCTCTGCGTGGCCGACGTCTCGGGCAAAGGCGTGCCTGCGGCGCTCCTCGTGTCCACGGTCCACGCCTGCCTTCATCTCCTCGTGCCGAACCACGCCTCCGACCTTCCCGCTCTCGTGGCTCGCGTCAACCGTCATCTCGTGGGCTTCTCGTCCACCCGCAAGTTTGCGACGCTGTTCATCGCCGTCTACGATCCCGCCGCCGGGACGCTCACGTACGTGAACGCGGGCCACAACCCCGGGCTCTGGATCTCGCCGGAAGGCGTGACGCTGCTGCCGAGCGGCGGCGTGCCCGTCGGAATGATGCCGGGCGTCACGCACACGCAGGCCACGATTCAGATGGCGTCCGGCGACACGCTTCTCCTGTACTCCGACGGAATCACCGAAGCGCTGAACGGCGCCGACGAGGAGTTCGGCATGGAGCGTCTCACGGCGCTTGCCGTCGAGGGGCGCGCGCAGCCCCCGGCGGAGCTTTCCCGGCGCATCTTCGGCGCGGTGAGCGACTTCACGACCGGCGTCGCGCAATACGACGACCAGACGGTGCTCATCGCGCGGGTCGTGCCGGCGGCGTGAGGTTCCGCGGAGGATCCCTCGCCGTGGCGGCGCTCGGCGCCCTTGCCTGCACGTTCTCGCGGGAGATCACGATCCTGCCTCACAGGCTCGAAAAGCCGCTCCCGAACGGGCTCGTGAACTCCTACAACGCCGAAGAGCAGCTCCAACGCGGTTACATCCCCGAGGTCTCCGAATTCCTCGCCGGACCGGGCGCCCGAACCCTCGACACCGTCCGCTTCGACCGCCTGGCCGGCCAGGTTCTTCTCGAGCGCGGCAACTTCCGCGGCGCCGCGTCGCGGCTCGAGCGTGCCCTGGCGGGCACGGGCCGCATGTCGGACCGCGCGGACCTCGCGTGGCTCCTGTCGCAGGCCGCCTACTGGGACGGAGACTTCTCGTCCGCGGGGCGCTGGGGGCGCGAGGCGCAGCGCGAGGGAAAACGCGTGCCGGACGGCTGGCTCGTCTTCCTGGAATCGCAGGGCGCGCGCGTCCTGTACGGCGGCGCGGCGGCGGGAGAACGCTTTTCGATCCCCGTCGCGTTCGGGCGGCCGAACCTCCTGCGCATCCCCGTGCGCGTGAACTCTCGTCCCGCCGAGGAGATGGTCCTCGACTCGGGCGCGTCGCTGTCCCTCCTGACGGAGAGCGCGGCGGCCCGGCTGGGCGTGGCGTTCGTTCCGGGCGCGACGGCCGTCGCGAAGGGTCTGCACGAAAGGGACCTTCCCATGCGCCTCGGCTGGGTCGATTCCGTACGCGTGGGCGACCTCACGCTGACGGATGTCCCGGTCGGCGTCCTGCCCGACGGCACGCTTACGTTCGCGACAGCTACGGCCGGGCTCTTCCGCCTGAACGGGGTCCTCGGTGTCCATCTCATGAAGGAGCTCGACTGGAGAATCGAGTTCAAAGACCGCCTCCTCCAGGCCCGACGCCTCGATCCGCACATCGTGCGCGGCTCGAAGGACCAGAATCTCTTCTTCCGGAGAATGAAGCCCATGGCGCGCGCCTCGCTCAACGGGCAGCCGTGGTCGCTCTTCCTTCTCGACACCGGGTCCGAGCCCTCGATGGTCACGCGCGGCGGGCTGAGCCGGACGCGCCTCTTCGAACCGGCGGCGGCGTACCCGATCACGCTCGAGGGGATCGGGCAGTCGCGCGTGTCGTGGGCCAAGATCTCGAACGTGACGGTGGGGGTCTCGGCCTACATGGTCCGGTTCAAGGACATCGTCGTGAAAGAGGAGTCGGACGGGATCGAGGACGGCATCCTGGGCGCGTCTTTTCTTTCCTCGTTCGACGTGGAGATTCGTTTCGGCGCGATGACTCTCGTGCTCGAGAACCCGTTGGATCGATACCTCCGACAGAAGGAGGCGGCCTCGCAGGAGATCGCACGATAGAATGAGTCGCGTGCAGGGGCGCCATCCACGGGGAGCGGCGGCGGCCGCGGCGCTCGCGGCAATGAGCGTCCTCTACGCGGGAGGGTGCCGGGGTCCGGCCGATCCTATGCAGAAGAAGCGGAACGACATGGTCGAGCACCAGATCGTCGCGCGCGGGATTCGGGATCCGCGCGTGCTCGAGGCGATGCGCACCGTGCCACGCCACCTTTTCGTCCCGCCGGCGGAGGAAGCGTCCGCGTACGACGACCGGCCGCTGCCCATCGGAAGCGGTCAGACGATCTCGCAGCCCTATGTCGTCGCCTTCATGGCCGAGCAGCTTCGCCTGACCGGGAAGGAGAAGGTCCTCGAGATCGGGACGGGCTCGGGCTATTCGACGGCGATCCTCGCGGCCGTGGCCTCGAAGGTCTTCTCGATCGAGATCCGCCCCGAGCTGGCGCGTCTGGCGAAGGAACGTCTCGAAAAGCTGGGCATCAAGAACGTCGAGCTGAGGGCGGCCGACGGCTATCGAGGCTGGCCGGAGGAAGCGCCGTTCGACGCGATCGTCGTCACCGCCGCTCCGGAGCGGATCCCGCCCCCGCTCCTCGAGCAGCTCGCCCCCGAAGGGCGGATGGTGATCCCGGTCGGCGCGTTCTATCAGGAGCTGAAGGTCATCAAGCGGCAGGGCGGAGGCTACTCGGAGAAGAGCGTCCTTCCCGTGCGGTTCGTGCCTCTCGTGGGCGAGGCCGAAGGAAGCGCGCCTCCGGCCCGCGACCCCGGGACCTCGCGATGAGCGCCGTGAAGGCGCTCACGAATTCCTCGGTCCTTCTCGAACGAGTGCCCGTCAGGGAGCGCGGCGCGTCGCTGACGCGCTCCGCGTGGCGAATCGCGGTGACGGCGGATGAGGGCGCGGGCACGATCGTCCGTCTCGAGGTGTCGGACGGCGCGGTTCATTTCCGCGGCGACGGCCTGTTCCTCGGCTGGGGCGCGGAAGACATGCGCGCCGCCTGGGACGCGCTCGCGCGCTCGGATGCCGCGCCAGAGCCGGAGCTCATGCAGCTCGGCTAGATCCCGGCCCAGCCCGGTTCCAGGCGCGTCCAGCCTTCTTCGATCGCCCACAAGTCCATCGCGAGCGAGACGAGGTCGTCCACTTCCGGGAGCGGCCGCGCGTCGAGCGTGAGGTCGATCGACTTGACGTAGCGACGGCACGTCTCGCACGCCTCGATGCGGACGTTCTTGTGCACGTCGCTCTGGAAGCCCGGCAGCTTCGCGGGATTCTCTTCCCGGCACGAGGGGCAGCGGATCCGGTTGAAGGGCCACTCCGTCCCGCAGAGCCCGCAGATGAGGAAGCGCGCGGCGCCGTTGGATTCGGGCAGCTCCTTGCGGTAGGAGACGATGGGCGCGGCGCCGCAGGCGGGGCAGTGGCCTTCGTGCCGGGGGCGTTGGGCGGCGATCCCCGCGCGCGCAAGGACCTCGGCGAAGGGCCGGAGGAACGCACGTGACAGATAGTCCTCCGCTGCGTCGCGGCCCCCTTCCCAGTAGACGCGGAGCCGGGTGGCGGCGGTCGCCGGATCGTCTTTCGCGCGAGCCTCCGCGGCCTCCGCCAGCTCGGACGGCCCGTCGGCGGCGGCGAAGGAGAGAAGAGGAGGCAGCAGGTCGGCGAGGCGGGGCAGGTCCACCGCCCCGCCTGTGAACGGCGTGTCGGCGTGCCGTGCCGCGATAGCGGCAGCGAGGCGGCCCTGCAGGCGGAAGAGCTTTGCGGCGAACCCCAGCGGATCGGCAACGGCAGGGGCGGTCCCGGCAAGCAGCTCGGCGCGCGCAGCGCGCTTTTCGAACGCCGCCACCGGGTCGAAGCTCGTTTTCACTCGAGCACGTTATCGCTGGAGGGCCGGAAAACGAAACCTTCGGCTCATCGGATGGCGCCCACCCGGAATTCCGTGCCCGCCGCCTTGATACCTTGTAATACAAGGTATAGTGTCATCATATGACTTCTGCACCGCTCGCGACCGGGAGACCCGAACCCCTCGACAAGTGGGAGGTTCAGATCCGGAAAGGTTGCCTCGAGCTGGCGATCCTCGCCGCTGTGTGGTCCAAAGCGCGTTACGGGCTAGAGATCCTGCGCGAACTGACCGACGCCGCGGATCTCGTCGTTCCGGAGGGAACCGTGTATCCGCTGCTGAGCCGGCTCAAGGCGGAGGGCCTCCTCGAGTCGGAGTGGGTGGAAGCCGAGGGCGGCCACCCGCGGAAGTACTACCGCCTCACTGCGAGCGGCCGCCGCCGGGCCGTGCAGATGGCGCATTTCTGGTCGACCTTCACCGCGAAGCTTCACGGCCTCATCACGCCGCTCCGAAAGGAGGAACGCTGATGCCGGATACCCGCGCGGCGCACCAAAGGATCGATCGGTATCTTCAAGATCTGCGAAGGGCGCTCGGCGGCCTCCCGGAGGAGCACGTGGCCGACATCGTGGAGGAATTGCGCAGTCACTTGCTGGAGAAGGCGACGGCCGGCGGAGAGCTGACGGCGGAATCGGTCGCATCGGCGCTCGAAGGGCTTGGTGACCCCGAGGAGCTGGCCAGCCAGTACCTGACGGACCATCTCTTGGCGCGGGCGCAATTCAGCCACTCACCTCTGCTCGTCCTCCGCGGCCTCTTCCAGACGGCGACTCTCGGCCTTGCGGGGATCTTCGTCCTCGTCGGATCGGGCGTGGGTTACGGCCTATGCCTCGCCGTCGTCCTATGCGCGGCCTTGAAAGTGTTTCATCCGGCCTCGGCGGGGCTCTGGGCGGGCCCGGAAGGCGAGCTGAGCCTTCGCATGGGGTTCGGTGCTCCACCGGCGGGTACCCGCGAGCTCCTGGGTTGGTGGATCATCCCGATCGGGCTTGCGCTGGGAGCCGGCCTTTATCTTCTGACGATCCGTTTCGGCCGATGGGGCGTTCGCACCCTACGGCATGCGGGCCGGGCCGAGAAGCCGTGACATGAAGCTTTCCGACTCCCGCTTCGTGAGCGCCCTCGAACTCGTGCTGGGGACATTCGTCGTGATCGGCCACAACGTCTTTCACGCCGTGCCCAACGAGGTGCCGATCCTCGCCGCGCTGGGCCTGATCTCGTTTCGGGTACGCGGCGGCGGCTGGTCCGCGTTGCCGTTTCGGCGTCCGGTTTCCTGGAAGCGCATCGTCCTGATTGCATTCGTGACCGCGGCGGCGAGAATCCTGCTGGGTCAGCTGGTCGAACCGCTCACCGCGAGGTTCTGGCCTCCGATCGTGGAGCCCGCCGGAATGAACACGATCGCGGGTCACCCGGGCGTCGCGCTCAAATGGCTCGCGATCGTCTGGACGTGGGCCGCGTTCGGCGAGGAATTCGGGTATCGCGGCTATCTCCTCACGCGGGCCGCCGACCTCGGAAAAGGATCGGAGGCGGCCTATCTCGCCGGCATGGTCTTCGTGGCGATCTTGTTCGGCTACGG
Source organism: Thermoanaerobaculia bacterium (assembly GCA_963816185.1). Lineage (GTDB taxonomy): Bacteria > Acidobacteriota > Thermoanaerobaculia > UBA5066 > UBA5066 > Fen-183. The sequence goes on from CAWFJJ010000001.1 coordinate 238,225, forward strand.
GCACTATTACAAGGGACCCGCGGGGGTCGTAGACTCGGGCGTCGCCGGGCTCGTGCTCGGGGCCGCGTACCTCTTTTCCGGCCGGAATCTCTGGGCGTGCGTCCTCGCCCACGGCTTCATCGACACGTTCGGGGTGACCGCGCTCTACCTCGGCTGGGCGAACTGACTCCGGACTATTTCTTGGGCTCCATCACTTCCTTGTACCACTTCGGATGGTGCAGGCGCGCCCAGGCCTTGGTCACGGTGCCGCGGGTCATCGAGCCGAACGTCCCAGGCTCGGCTGCAGTGCCGAGGTAGATGTGGAAGACGATCGTGACGGCGAACAGGATGAACGTGCCGTCGTGGAGAAGGATCGCGATCTCGCGAAAGAAGTGCGAGAACTTGAGCGGGAACCAGAGGACGACGCCCGAGACGAGGAGGCCGAGCGCCGCGAGCGCCGACGTGAAGAAGAAGATCTTCTGGCCGCCGTTGTATTTCCCGACGTCGGAGTCGTCGGTCTGGTAGCGCATGTACGTGAAGAGCTTCGGGCCGATCCAGCTCCTCTCGTCGGGCCTGAGCTCCATCTCGGAGTACCAGGCGACGAGCATCACGAGTGTCGCAATCGAGAAAGCGACGCCCGCCCAGGGATGCAGCCAGCGGCAGACCTGGAGTCCGCCGAAGAGCGGCGCCATCCAGGCGAAGACCGGCGTCCAGATTGGCAGGCCGGTGAGCAGACAGACGATGAACGTGACGGCGACGCACCAATGGATGACGCGTGAGGAGAGACGGTGGCGGATGATCTCGTTTCCAACGACGACGTTCTCGCGATCACGGCCCACGATGACGGCTTCGTCCATCGCCCGGTCGCGGGTCGGGACAGAGCTCATGTTGCCTCCTCTTTCTCTTTCCTGCTCACGCCTGCGGAAGGTTGGACTCGGCGTCCGCCGCGCCCTTCACTTCCTTCTTGCCGAAGTTGAGGTAATGCCCGAAAGCGCCGACGACGGCTCCGACGATGGCGATCAGTCCGAGCGGGCGGACGACGTTCTTCCAGAACTTCATGCCCAGCGGCACGTGCGGATCGCGGGGAAGCGCGCCGTACCACTCGGGATGGTCGGCGTGCGCGAGCACGGTGACGACTCCGGTGCCGCCGACGCCCTGCGGGTCATACAGCCCGGCCGACGCGAACCCGTTCTTCTTGAGCTGCTCCACGCGTGAGTTGCCGAGCGCGACCATGTCGTCCTTCGTGCCGAAGTGCAGACAGCCGGTCGGGCAGGCCTTGATGCACGCAGGCTCGAGACCGACCGAGACGCGGTCCACGCAGAGCGTGCACTTGGCCATCTTCCCCGTGGCGGCGTGGAACTTCGGGACGTCGAACGGGCAGCCGGTCGCGCAATAGCCGCAGCCGATGCACTGCTCCGGGTTCACGTCCACGATGCCGTTCGCGTACTGCACGATCGCGCCCGGAGCGGGGCAGGCCTCGAGGCAACCGGGCTCGGCGCAGTGCATGCACTGGTCCTTGCGCATCAGCCACATGAGCCCGCCGTCCACTTCGCGCTCGTCGAAGCGGATCAGGTTCCAGAAGGACGGGTCGAGCGTCGGCATCGTCTGATACGTGCCGGTCTGGGCGGTCGGGACGACCTTCAAGTCGTTCCACTCCTGGCACGCCACCTCGCAGGCCTTGCAGCCGATGCAGGTCGAGGTGTCGATGTACTTGGAGACGGCCGGCAGGCTGCGCAGGCCGGTGACGTTCCCCGACGAGAGGATGCCCGAGGCCGAGGAGCGGGAGATCTCGAGATTCTGAACGCTCATGGTCGTCCTCCTCTCACGCCTTCTCGAGCTTGACGAGGAAGGTCTTGTACTCCGGCGTCCAGGTGTTCGGGTCCATGGCCGAGGGCGTCAGGAAGTTCGCGAGCGGGCCGGTATGACCGGCTTCGCCCTCGTAGCCCCAGTGGAGCGGGAAGCCGATCTGCCACATCGCCTGCCCGTTGACCTTCAGAGGGCGCAGGCGCTTCGTGACCATCGCCACCCCTTCGACGGAGCCGCGCGCCGACGTGACGCGGGCGCGCCCTCCGTTGACGATGCCCTTCTCCTTCGCGAGATCCTCCGGGATCTCGATGAAGAAGCCCGGCTGCTCCTGGTTCAGGCGATCGATGTGCTTCGTCCAGTAGTGGTAGTGCTCCGTGAGGCGGTACGTCATGCAGACGATCGGGAACTGGTCGCGTTTGCCGTAAATGTCCTTGTCGGACTTGAACTTCTTCGTGGCCGGATTGGAGGTCACCTTGGGGTGCAGGGGGTTGTCGCACGGGGCTTCCACCGCCTCGTAGTGCTCGGGGAACGGGCCGTCGTTCAGGGGTGCGAAAAGCTTGCCGACGCCTTCGGGCAGCATGATGAAGGCACCGAACGTTCCCGGAGGCGCGTCGGGCTTCATATCGGGTACATCGCCGACCCACTTCGCGCCGTTCCACTTGATGCCGGCCCGCGTCGGATCCCAGGGCTTGCCCTCTGCGTCGGCGGAGGCGCGGTTGTACATGACGCGCCGGTTCGCCGGCCAGGAGAAGCACCAGTTGTGGTACATGCCGAGGCCGCTCGCATCGTCCACGGGGTTGCGCCTCTGCGTCAGATTGCCCGCCTCGGTGTAGCAGCCCGACATGAGCCAGTTGCCGCACATCGTCGAGCCGTCGTCCTGGAGCTGCGTGAATCCATCGAGCTGCTGGCCGGCCGCCTTGATGAGCTTGGTCTTGTCCTTCGGGTCGTGGATGTCTTCGAGGGCTTTGCCGTTCAGCTCCTTCAGGACCTCGGACAGGTCGGGCGCAGCCGGATTTGTGTAGGCCCAATCGACGTTCAGGACCGCCTCCGCCGCGGGGCCGCCTTCCTTCCGGTAGAGGTCCCGGACGGCGAGGAAGATCCTCGCGAGGATCTCCTGGTCCGTCTTGATCTGCCCCGGAGGATCCAGGGCCTTCCATTTCCACTGGATCCAGCGCGCGGAGTTCGTGAAGCTGCCGTCCTTCTCCGCGAAGTTGGACGCGGGCAGCTGGAAGACCTCGGTCTGGATCTTCGAGGGCTCCGCCCCGCCGTACTCCTTGGGGGCCTTCCAGAAGGTCGCCGTCTCCACCTGGTGGTTCTCGACGACCACGAGCCACTTCAATTTCGAGTGCGCGGCGATCATTTTCGGCGTGTTCGGCCCGATGCCGACGGGGTTCATGCCGAAGGTCATGAGCCCCTCCGGGCCGGGCTCCTGACCGCCGGCGCGGCTCGAGTTGCCGCGGTACATGTCGTCGAAGATGAACATCCAGGAGTAGTTGCCGTCGACCTTCGGAAGCCAGTTGTATCCGAACTCGTTCTCCTTCGTCGCGTTCTTGCCGTAGCAGGCCTTCAGGACCGAGACCATGAACTTCGAGTAGTTCTGCCAGTAGTTCATGGACGGGCCGAGCGCTTTCGGAGTGTTCGCCTCGACGTACTCCTTGAGCGATTGCCAGGGCGCCTGGGGCGTCTTGACGTACCCCGGCAGGATGTCGAAGACGCCCGCCGTGTCGGTCGCACCCTGGATGTTCGAGTGGCCGCGCAGCGCGTTCACGCCGCCGCCCGGCCGGCCCACGTTACCCAGCAGGAGCTGCAGCATCGCGGCCGTGCGAATGATCTGGACGCCGATCGAGTGCTGCGTCCAGCCGAGCGCGTACATGATCGTGCCGCAGCGCTCGGCGTTGCCCGTCGACGTCACGACCTCGGCGACCTTGAGGAACGTCTCTTTGGGCGTGCCGCAGACCTTCTCGACCATCTCCGGCGTGTAGCGGTCGACGTGCTTCTTCAGGAGCTGGAAGACGCAGTTCGGGTCTTCGAGGGTCGGGTCCTTCTTCGCCTCTCCCTTCGCGTCGAGCTGATACGCCCACGTGTCGCGCTTGTAGCTGCCCGACGCCTCGTCGAAGCCGGAGAAGAGGCCGTCGTCGAACTTGAAGTCGGCATTGATCAGGAGGGGCGCGTTCGTGTGGATCCTGACGTAGTCCTCGTGGAACCTCTTCTTGTCGATCGCGTACCGGATGATGCCGAGCAGGTACGCGATGTCCGTGCCGGCCCGGATCGGGGAGTAGACGTCGGCCACGGCCGCGGTCCGCGTGAAGCGCGGATCCACCGCGACGATTTTGGCGTTACGCGTCTTCTTGGCCTCGATGGCCCACTTGAAGCCGCAGGGGTGGTTCTCGGCGGGGTTCCCGCCCATGCAGAGGACGACGTCTGCGTTCTTGATGTCGACCCATCCGTTCGTCATCGCTCCGCGCCCGAACGTGGCGGCCAGACTGGCCACCGTGGGGCCGTGTCATACCCGGGCCTGAGTGTCCCGGTACGGCACCCCCCAAGCCGATGCGGACTTCCAGTAGAGGAAGTTGAACTCCGTCGTGTCGGTGCAGCCTCCGATCATCGCCATGCCGGGGTTGCGGTTGACGACCTGCCCCTTGGCGTTCTTCGCGACGAAGCTCTTGTCGCGGGTATCCTTGACGTGGCGAGCGATCTTCGCGATCGCCTCGTCCCAGGAGATGTCCTCCCAGTGATCGGATCCGGGCTTGCGGATCTGGGGCGTCTTGAGGCGGGTCGGGCTGTTGATGTCGTCCTTGACGGTCGCGCCCTTCGGACACAGCGTGCCGCGGTTGATCGGATGGTCGGGATCGCCCTCCACGTGGACGACCGACGCCGTGGCGTTCTTGGCCTTGTCCCCCAGCGTGTGGATGATAAGACCGCACGAGACCGCGCAGTAAGGACACGTACTGCGCGTTTCCGTCGTGCGCGAGATCTTGAACTCTCGCATCTCGGCGCGGGCCTCGTGGAGATCGAAACCCAGAGCGACGGCTCCACCGGCGGTTCCCGCCTTCAGAAAGGTGCGTCGGGTCAGGCTCATAACACCCCTCCTCGACTGACTGGCTGGATGGGCCTAGCAGATCAATGAACGGGGCTCAATGTCAAGACCGGTTCTCAGAAGGCCTGTTAACGCGTGACCCACGTCACGTGAGCGCGTGGTACAGCTCCGGCCGCCGGTCGCGGAAGAAGCCCCAAGAGGCGCGATCCCTCCGGACGGCGGCGAGGTCGAGCGTCGCGACGGCCACGCCCTCCTCGTCGCGCGACAGCTCGGCCAGCTTCTCGCCGCGCTGGTTCGCGATGAAGGACGACCCGTAGAAAACCTGGCCCCCTTCGTTCCCGACTCGATTCGCGGCCACCACGGGTATGACGTTGCAGACCGCGTGTCCGATCATCGCCCGTTGCCAGAGGTCGCGGGTGTCGAGGGTCGGATTCTCCGGCTCGGACCCGATCGCGGTCGGGTAGAGGAGGACTTCGGCGCCCTTCAGGACCATCGCGCGGGCCGCCTCGGGAAACCACTGGTCCCAGCAGATGCCCACTCCCAGCGGCGCGATCTTCGTGCGCCATGCCACGAAGCCCGTGTCGCCAGGGCGGAAATAGAACTTCTCTTCGTAGCCGGGGCCGTCGGGGATGTGGCTCTTGCGGTAGATCCCGAGGACCGTTCCGTCCGCGTCCACCATCGCGAGGCTGTTGTAGTGAGCCGGGCCGGCTTTCTCGAAGAACGAGACGGGGATCGCGACACCAAGCTCCCTCGCGAGGGCGGAAAAGCGCGCGATCGTGGGATGCCCCTCGGCGGGCTTCGCCCAGGCGAAGAACTCGTCGCTCTCTTTCGTGCAGAAGTACGGTCCCTCGAAAAGCTCCGGAGGCAGGATCACCGTGGCGCCCCTCCGGGCGGCTTCGCGCACGAGCGCCTCCACCTTCGCGACGTTCCCGTCCACGGAGCCGCCCAACGCGCACTGGACTGCTGCGAGGGTGACGTTCTCGGAGGCGCTCATGCCGGAACCTGCTGCGTGATGCAGTGGAAAGCCCCGCCGCCCTCGAGGAGGTTCCTGGCCGAAACGGAGAGGATGCGGCGCGTCGGGAACAGGCTCGCGACGCCGGTGCGGGCCGCCTCGTCGTTCGGGACGCCGTACGCCGGCACGATCACGGTCGTGTTCGCGACGTAGAAGTTCACGTAGCTTGCGGGCATCGGATGACCCGCGGCGTCCGCCACGATCCCGGGAGACGGCACGCCGACGACCTCGAGGCGCCGGCCGCGCACGTCACGAAAAGTACGGAGCTTCGCCTCGGCGGCGCGAAGCGCCTTTGCGTTCGGATCGAGGCGGCCTGCCGGGCGCATGCAGACGACGACTCCCGGCGCTACGAAGCGCGCGAGCGTGTCCACGTGGCCGTCCGTGTGGTCGTTGCACAGTCCGTCGCCCAGCCAAAGGACGGTCTCGACGCCGAGCGCGTCCCTGAGACCCGCCTCGAGCATCTCCTCCGTCATCGCCGGATTGCGGTTCGGGTGCAGGAGGCATTGGCGCGTCGTCAGGCACGTGCCCTCGCCGTCCACCTCCACGGAACCGCCCTCGAGCACCAAGGGAAAGCGAAAGGCGGGAAGCTCCGCCGCTGCCGCGATGCGCGACGACACGCCCTCGTCGTGCGGCAGGACGTACTTGCCGCCCCAGCCGTTGAATGCGAACGACACGCTGGCCCGTGCGCCGCCCTTGCCCGTGAGGAAGACCGGCGCCGTGTCGCGCAGCCAGATGTCGCCGAACGGAATGCGGTGGAAGCGCGCCCCGAGACCCGCGAGGGCGGATTTCGCGGACGCTTCGTTCGCGGCGTCCGGCACGAGAACCTCGAGCCTCTCGCCGCGGGGCCTGCCCCTGTCGAGATCGACGTCCGCGATGGCCGACGCGAAATCCGTGAAGGCCGAACGCACCGGCTCGAGCGCATCGCCCCAGAGGTCGCGGTGACTCGGCCAGGCGAGCCAGACGGCCTCGTGCCTATCCCATTCCGCGGGCTGGCGGAACCCCGCGGCACGCGGAGTCGGCACGGCGAAAGCCGTCTTCGTCGACATCCGGGGATAATCCGCCACCATGGTCAAAGCTTCAAGGTTCGCCCTCTCCCTCTCTCTCGCGATCGCCGCCTTCGCCGTATTCGCTCAGGACGCGCCGGTCACGCCCTCCCAGAAAGTCGCGGCGAACGCGATCACGGCCGACCTGATCCGCTCGCACATCCGGTTCCTCTCGTCGGACCTCCTCGAGGGGCGCGGCCCCGCGACGCGCGGCGACCAGCTCGCCGAGGCATACATCCAGGCTCAATTGGAAGGCCTCGGCCTCAAGCCCGGCGCGTCGGGCGGCGGGTGGATTCAGAAGGTCCCTCTCGTCGGCATCCGGCGCACCTCGTCGGATCCCGCGATCTTCATGTCCGGCCGCGGCGCGCTGAGGGGCAAGCTCGGCGAGAACTTCGTCGCGGTCTCCGGCGTCCAGAAGCCGGAGTCGAAGATCGACGGCGCGGAGGTCGTGTTCGTCGGCTATGGCATCGTCGCGCCCGAGTACCGATGGGACGACTACAAGGACGCGGACCTCAAAGGCAAGGTCCTCCTCGTCATGAACAACGACCCGGAGGGGAGCGCAAAAGAGCCGGACCTCTTCGCGGGCAAGACGCGGCTCTGGTACGGGCGATGGGACTACAAGTACCTCATGGCCGCACGCAAGGGCGCCGTGGGCGCGATCATCATCCACACGCGGCCGTCGGCGGGCTACGGTTGGCAGGTCATTCAGACGTCGTTCGCGGGAGAGCAGTTCGAGCTGCCCGACGACGGCACGCCGCGCGTCGCCGCGAAGATGTGGGCGACCGAGGAGCTCGCGAAGAAAATCGTGGAGCTGGGGGGCAAGGACCTCGACTCCCTCCGGGCCTCGGCGGAAGACCGCTCGTTCAAGCCGGTCGACCTCGGCGTCACGGTATCCCTTGCGCTGACGAATGCGATCGGACAGAAGGAGTCGGGCAACGTCATCGGCGTCCTCCCGGGGTCCGATCCGAAGCGTGCCGGCGAGGCCGTGATCTACACCGCCCATCACGACCATCTCGGGATCCGAGAGGGTGCCCGGCCGGGCTCCGACGCGATCTACAACGGCGCCCTCGACAACGCGTCGGGCGTGGCCGCGATCCTCTCCGTCGCGAAGGCGTTCGCGAGCCTCGAGGCGGCGCCCGCGCGCTCCACGTACTTCGCTTTCGTGGCGGGCGAGGAGCAGGGGCTCCTCGGGTCGGAGTACCTGGCGAAACATCCTCCGGTCCCGGCCGGCCGGATCGCGGCCGACATCAACATAGACGGCATCGGATGGTACGGGCGGACGCGCGACATCGTGCTGATCGGCCTCGGCAAGTCGTCGCTCGACGGCGACGTGAAGGCGGTCGCGGACATGGAGGGCCGGCGCGTGGAGGGCGACCAGTTCCCCGATCGGGGCACGTTCTACCGATCCGACCAGTTCAGCTTCGCGAGGGTGGGGGTTCCCGCGGCGTACCTGAAGAAGGGAACGGACGTGATCGGAAAGGCGCCCGGCTTCGGGCGCGAGCAGGAAGAGAGCTACGAGAGGGCCGACTACCACCAGCCGTCGGACGAGTTCCGGGAAACGTGGGACTTTTCCGGCGCGGTGGAAGACGTGAAGCTCGCCTTCTGGCTCGGATGCCGCGTCGCCGACGCGCAGGAGCTGCCGCGCTGGAACAAGGGAGACGAGTTCGAGGCCGCGCGGCTGAAGGCGGTGGGGGAGGCCGCAGGGCGCTAGAGGCGCACGCCGTGGGAATGCCTCTACAATCCGCGCCGCCCGGCAGAAGAATCGCCGAGGAAAGGAAGGAGAATCATGAACACGCGCGAGTACTTCAACGAGTGTTTCAAGGCCGAAGTCCCGAAGTTCATCCGGGTCTTGAAGGCCGTGCCGCAGGACCAGGCCGCCTACCGGCCCCACCCGCGCTCGACGTCAGCCGGCGATCTCGTCTGGCTGCTCGCGAGCGAGCTCCGCGACGCGTGCGAGGTCGTCGACAAGGGCCAGGTCGCCTACGTGCAGAAGCCGGCTCCGACGCTGGCCGAAGCCGTCACGGCCTACGAGAAGAACGCGGCGGCGCTGAAGAGGCGCCTCGCGAAGGTGAAGGACGCGGCGTGGAAGAAGAAGGCCAAGTTTCTCATGGACGGCAAGGTCGTGTGGGAAACCTCGCTCGGCGACATGCTTTGGGGCTTTCTCTTCGACGCGATCCATCACCGTGGCCAGCTCTCGACGTACCTCCGGCCCATGGGTGCGAAGGTGCCCTCGATCTACGGGCCCTCCGCGGACGATCCGGGAATGTGACGGGAGGGCCGCGCCGCGCTCCGCAATCAGTCCTTAGGGACCGTCGCCGCCATCGGATCGAGTGAGCGGGCGGCGGCGCGAAGCTGCTCGTCCGTGAGCTTGTCGAGCTGCGGGAGGAGCGGCGCACCGGCGTCGAGCCCGGCGATCGTCGCCCGATGGGCGTCCATCCAGGCCACCAGCCCCTTCATGACCTTCAGGTTCGCCTGGCCGTGGGGGGTCGGGTTGCCGATGCCGTCCGTGAATATCCCGCCGAAGGCGAGGCGCGGGGCCGGCGCGAAAGCGATTTCGGAAAGCTTGGCCCGGTACTCCCGCGTGGCGCGGTCCTTCACGTCCTCGAAGAACTGGGAGTCGATGGCGTGCCGGCCTTCATGCGCGAAGATCGACGACTCGATCACCGCCCGGTCGGTCGCCGCCACGAAGGCGGCGCGCAAGGCTCCGTCCGAAAGGCCCCGGGCCTTCTCCTCGTCGAGAATCCTCGTGAGGCCCTGGTCCAGGAGCCGCTGGGAGAGACCCGGGAGATACGCGTACGGGTCCTTCGTGGCGCGCTCGGTGTCACGCTCCGTCTCTTCCGCCATCTTCGCGAGAGCCTTCGCACGCCGCTCGGGATCGGTCATCTCCTGCCACCTCCACGGGCCGCCCTCGGCGTAGGCCGGCCGGACCTGAACCACGAGCCCGACGCCTCCCCAGCCGCCATGCGCGCCCTGGCCGTCCCACATCCAGGTTTCGTAGCCGTTCGAGACGATCGCGTCGAGCGCCATGAAACGGATTTCCGCCCGACGGCCGTACTGGTCCGCGATGCGCTTCTCGTCCACGACGCGATGCCCCATGTGGAGGTCCCGGAATCCGGCCGTCGATCCGGCCCCCCCGGCCGTTCCGAAGCGGGTCCCGAGCTCGGTGTCGGCGGAGCGCTCGAGGACCTTCTCGTCGAAGGGCGGCCGACCCGCCGGCCACGAAAGGCCTTTCCAGAGACGCGTCGCCCGTCTTCTCAGCTTCTTCATCCACGCATCGGGATCTGACGTTCCGCGCGCCACGTCGCGGTAGTAGAGGTCAGTCGTCCTGCGGACATCGCGAATGAAGGACTCGTAAAGGACGAGATCCCTGATCCGGGGGAGCCGGTCGACGCGGGCTTCCCGCGGAGTGCGCGGGTCCTTCGCGAGGATCACGGCCTCCGTGAAGAACCGCGAGTCCGCGAGCGCCTCGACGACGGCCTCGCGGTCCTGTCTGCCGGCCGCGGGACCCTTCCAGACAGGCAGCCGCTCCGACAGGGCGGACCGGGGGCCGGCGAGAAGCGTCGAATCGGCCGCCCCTGCGGCCAGGTAATAAGAGCTCCATGCGGCGAGAGCGGCCGGACCGTCGTCCAGGAGGAGGGCCGCGTCGAGCGCCGTCTTCGAAGGCTCCAGCAGGCCCGGCTCGTCGCGGACGAGGGGCGCCAGGAAGCCGAGAGCCTCGATCAGCCTCCGCCGGCCTTCATCCCCGAAGGCCTTGCGCTTGCCGAGGCGGGCGGCCTCGACTTCCTCCTCGACGAGGGCGGAGGACAGCGCAATCGTGGCGCTCCGCCGTTCGGCATCCGTCCCGGCGGCGGCGAGCGCCCGCCGCGCGGCAGCCCGGGCCGCGTCGAAACGTCCGACCGTCCGCTCCATGCGCGAGAGAAGAAGGAGGGGCGGGATTTTCCTTCGGGCGTCCCGGGCGATCCTCTCCAGACGCCCGCGGGCCGCATCGGCCTTCCCGTCGATCCGCCACGTGATGCGGGCCAGCTCCTGAGCCGCCGCGTCGCGGTCCTCGGGGCGCGCCAAGGACGATGCGACGATCGCCTCGAGGAGCGGGCGGGCGTCCTTGAAGCGGCCGTCGTGCGACGCCCTCTCGGCCTCGCGCAGCGCGGGCGACGGGACCTCGAGGTCGTCGTCGGCCCGGCAGCGTCCGGCGAAACACGTGGGGAGCGCGACGAGCGCGACGAGCGGAAGGGAAAATCGCGGAGAAACGCGAAGCGGGGCCGTTCTCATCGTCTGAAGCAAGCTCTCTGGTCAGACTACGCGCGGCGGAAGAAAAGGTGTCGCCCGCCCGTCGCCGATTGCGTGATCCGCGACACGTCCGAGACGCCGTCTCATTCTGCTAGTCTGCCCGCCATGAAGATCGCCATCCGCTCCCTCGCGCTCGCCGCTCTTCTCGCCGCCGTGTCGCGCCCGGCCGCCGCCGATCAGCCCGCCGTCGGCACGAAGGCCCCCGCCGTCTCGCTCCCGAACCAGGAGGGCCAGACGGTCACCCTCGACCAGAACAAGGGGAAGTGGGTCGTCCTCTACTTCTACCCGAAAGACTTCACGTCGGGATGCACGATGGAAGCCCACAACTTCCAGCGGGACCTCGCCAAGTACGAGAAGGCGAACGCCGTGATTCTCGGGGTGAGCGTCGACACGGTCGACTCTCACAAGGGGTTCTGCGCGAAGGAGGGGCTCAACTTCAAGCTCCTTTCCGACACCACCGCAGCCGCCTCGAAGACGTACGACTCGCTCGCGACTTACAACGGCAAGACGTACTCCGCGCGGAACACGTTCCTGATCGATCCGTCGGGAACGATCCGGAAGGTCTACGTGAAAGTGAACCCGACGACGCACAGCGAGGACGTGCTCAAGGATCTCGTGACGCTCCAGGCGGCGAAGTAGCCGGGTCCCCCACTTCGTAAGGAACAGTCGCGGCGGCGCACTCCAGAGTGTGCGGCTGTTGGCGTGGCCTCTCCTCGCGGCGGCGCTCCTCGTTGCGGAGCGAGCGGAGGCGGCGACGAGGAGCGACGTGCTCGACGCCGCGATCAAGGCCGCCAACCGCCTCCCGACGGTCCGCGCCGTGGGGCGGAACTGGGAAGACGTGCCGTATCTCGTGGGCCTCCTTCTCGTCGCCGAGCGGCTCGACGAGCGGTCGCCCGGCTCGGGACAGTCTTGGATTGCCGACGTGACCACCGTGATCGGCGGCGGTGACGCGCCCATCGCCCACGGCGACTACGCCGGCTACGCGCAGGCCGCCATGGACCTCTATCGGCTCGCCTCGCCCGGCGATGCGCCGACGAGGGCGCGCCTCCTGGACGCCACGAGCGGGCCGATCGAGTTCGCCGCCCGGGCGCTCCAGATCACGCCTTTGAGCGGCCCCCCGGCGTCGCCCTGGTGGGTGAGCGGCGGTTACGGCACGCGCTTCTGGGTGGACGACCTCTTCACTTTGCCGCCTTGGCTCGCCATGCGCGGCTCGAGACGCGACGGGCTCCCCGCCGATCCCGTGGCGCGTGACCTTGCCTACGAGTGGATCGAGAGCTATGTCTACGACCACCGCCCGCCGACGACGGACCCTGTGGCCGCGGCCGTGCCTTCGCAGCGCCGGCGCGCTGGACCGCTGCTGTGGGACCCCGGCCTCTCCCTTTTTCGACACGATCCGGGCGGCGGCGCCGGAACCTACTGGGGACGCGGGAACGGATGGGCCGCATGGGGGCTCGCACGTTCGGCCCGGTACCTCGACGCCCCCTACGGTGGTGGCCGATACGACGAGGTCATCGACAGAACGGGGATCCGCGAAGTCCTCGCGCGCCTAGCGAGCGCTCTCGCCGCGCGCCGTTCGGACGACGGCGGCTGGCCGACGGATCTCGGGCACCCGGAGGCTTGCCCCGCGAGCGAGACTTCGGCGACCGGCCTCGTCACCTACATGCTGGCGAAGGGCGTCAACGAAGGATGGCTGGATCGTGCCGCGTTCACCCCGGTCGTCTTGAAGGCGCTTTCCCTCCTTCTCGGCCGGCTCGATGCACAGGGCGATCTCGCCGGCATCCAGCCGCCCGGGACTGGTCCCGATTGTGGCGTGACCGTATCGAATGACCCTGCGGTGGACGTCTCTTATGGAGTCGGAGCGTTCCTTCTCGCCGTGTCCGAAGCCCTGAAGCTGCCGGACGCGGACCTCGCGACGCTGGAAGACGTCGCGTCGCGGCCGGTCGATCGTGCGCCCGTCGGGCGGACGTGGATCGTCTCGTTACCAGGCGGCTGCGACCGACCCGAGATCTTGCTGACCAATGCAGGACCGAGTGTCGTCCACGCTCGCCTGGAGGCGGGCGCCGGGCCGCTCGCCGGATTCGAGACGGCGGATCTCCTTCCACGAAGCGCGGCCGTTCTCAGGATCGCGCGTGTCTCTGCTCTGGATACGCCCCTTGTCTTTACGCTTCGGGCGGACGGCGACCTCGCCGTTCATCCGCGAGCGGTGTGCGAGGAGGCCGTCGGCTTCGACGACCGGGCCTTCACCCTATTCCGCCGCCCGTCACGGCGCGCTGGAACCGCGGTTCCGCTCTGGACCGCGCTCGCCGGCGGAGAAGCGACGACCTTCGTTCAACGCGACGGCGGCTTCCTCTCGCTCGGAGGAGACGACATGTCGCCCGGTCCGGCGTCGATGCTCGTGGAGATCCACTCCGTCGACGGGGCCCTCGTGGAGCAGCTCACGCTGGAGTTGCCCTCGGGCGGCGCGGTTCTCGAGACCCTGTTCGTGCCCGAGGGCTCGCGTGTGACTCTCTCGAACGTTTCCGTAGGCACCAACATCGTGCCGCTATGGTTTGGAAGCGAACCACCTTCTCCGCTGTCGGGTCCCGCTTTTTGAAGAGCCGGTGTCGTGCGGGGCTCGGCGCGGTCTCCGCCATTCACTCGCTTTCGACGAAGCGCCTCAGCCCCGAGCGCCCATGACGCGCATGAAGAGCGCGACGCCCGCGCCCCACGCGCCGTTCAGGAGAAGCGCGCCAACGAGGAGGTCCGGCTTCCAGCCGCCGCCCACGGGCAGGCCCTTGAGCGGGAAGACGACGAAGAGCGCGACGAGCGTGGGCAGGATCGCCCCGAGGAGGATCGCGCGAATCCAGAGGCGCGATCCCTTGGCGCCGCGAATCATGAGCCAGAGCGCGATTCCCCAGAGGCCGCCCCAGAAGGCGAGCGAGAGCACCGACGGGATTCCGAGCGGCGGGACGGGCGTCATCACCCACGGCTTACGTGCGGTCATGCCCGCGCCGTGAAGGATCGCGAGAACGCCCTGGTGGAAGACGAGCGTCGAGAGAAACCCGGCGAGGAATGCTTTGGCGGTCGTCATCCGTCAACTCTATCGCAGGGCGAAGAGACTAGAATTCGCCCCGAAACCGACCTGACGCTTTCGCGTGAGGCGCGTGGAGGGGCTCGCCTGATGGGAAAGATCACGGCTCTTTGTCTGGCCCTCGGCCTGGCCGCGCCGGCGTGTAACCTCGCGGCGTCCGAGCCGACTCAATCCGCGGGCGTCATCGATCCCGCGCTCTTCTCGGACCTTCGATGGCGCTCGATCGGTCCCTTTCGCGGCGGGCGCGTCCTGGCCGTGGCCGGCGTGCCCGGAGAGATGGCGCACTTCTACTTCGGCGGCGTCAACGGCGGCGTGTGGGAGACGAACGATGCGGGCCGGACCTGGCGGCCGATCTTCGACGCCCAGCCGGTCGGCTCCATCGGCGCGCTCGCGCTCGCGCCTTCGGACCCGAAGGTGATCTACGTGGGCACCGGCGAGGCCGACATGCGCTCCGACATCGCCCAGGGCGACGGGATGTACAAGTCCGTCGACGGCGGAAAGACCTTCTCTCACATCGGGCTCGGCGACTCGCAGCAGATCGGAAGGATTCTGGTCGACCCGCGTGACGCGGATCGGGTTCTGGTCGCGGCCCTCGGCCACCCCTACGGCCCGAACACCGAGCGCGGCGTTTTTCTCTCGCGCGACGGGGGACGGATCTGGCAACGGGTGCTTTACCGAGACGAGAACACCGGCGCCATCGATCTCGCGTTCAAGCCGGGCGATCCCCGCGTCGTGTACGCGGCTCTCTGGCAGACCCGCCGGCCGCCATGGAACGTTTACCCGCCGTCACACGGGCCGGGGAGCGGCCTTTACAAATCGACGGACGGCGGGGGCACCTGGACGGAGGTCCGGGGGGGCGGCTTTCCGGCCGATCCGGGCCGCATCGGGCTCGCCATGGCTCCCAGCCAGCCCGACCGCGTCTACGCGATCGTGGACGCCGGGCGCGGCGGTCTCTACCGCTCGGACGACGACGGCGCAACCTGGACGTTGACGAGCGACGATCCGCGGATCTGGGGACGCGGCTGGTACTTCGGCGGAATCGCGGTCGAGCCGCGCGACGCCGACGTCGTCTACGCGTGCAACACCTCGGTCTATCGGTCGCAGGACGGCGGCCGCACGTTCGCACCGATCAAGGGAGCTCCTGGCGGGGACGATTATCACGAGCTCTGGATCGACCCCGAGCACCCCGAGCGCCGCATGCTCGGCGTCGACCAGGGCGCTCTCGTGTCGCTGAACGGCGGCGAGACCTGGAGCTCCTGGTACAACCAGCCGACCGGGCAGTTCTATCGAATCGCGACCGACAACCGCTTCCCCTACTGGATCTATGGCTCGCAGCAGGACTCGGGCGCGGCCGCCGTTCCCAGCCGGACGACCCAGCGCGACGGGATCAACCTGATGCAGTTCCGCATGGTCACGGTGGGCGGGGAGAACGACTCGCTCGCTCCCGATCCGTCGGACCCGGACGTCGTCTTCGGAGGCCGCGTCGCGAAGCTCGACCTGAAGACCCAGCAGACGCACACGCTCGATCCGACCCTGGCGTTTCCCGGACGCCACCGGTCGGTCTGGACCCTGCCGCTCGTCTTCTCGCGGCACAACCCGCGCGTCCTCTACTTCGCGCACCAGCAGCTCTTCCGTACCGCGGACAGCGGCCAGACCTGGAGCGCGATCAGCCCGGATCTCACGCGCGAGGACGCCGGCGCGCCTCCGAACCTCGACCCCATCACGGCCGCCTGGGACGGCGGGACGGGCGGACGGCGCGGCGTCATCTACGCGATCGCCCCGTCGCGCGTGGTCGACCGGGACATCTGGGTCGGCACGGACGACGGCCTCATCTGGCGCAGCCTCGACGAGGGCGGCCACTGGTCCGACATCACGCCCCAGGCCGTCGGCGCGTGGTCGAAGGTCACGATGCTCGAGGTCTCGCACACCGATCGGGACACCGCCTGGGCGGCCGTCGATCGGCATCGCCTCGACGATTTCGCGCCTTACGTCTATCGGACGGTGGACGGCGGCAAGAGCTGGACGCCTTCGGTCAACGGCATTCCCCGCGGCAGCTTCGTCAACGCGGTGCGCGAGGACCCCGTTCGCCCCGGCCTCCTTTACGCCGGCACCGAGAAGGGCGTGTCCATCTCGTTCGACGGCGGCGACTCCTGGCAGTCGCTCCAGCTCAACCTCCCGGTGACCTCGGTGCGCGATATCGACGTGCACGGTGACGACGTGGTGATCGCAACGCACGGTCGCGGTCTCTGGATCCTGGACGACGCCACGCCGCTCCGGCAGGCCGAGCCCGGCCTTGGACGCAGCGAGCCCTCGCTTTTCACCCCTGCAACCGCCGTGCGCATGCGGCCGGCCGGGTTCACGGGCACGCCTCTGCCGAAGGACGAGCCGAGAGGCGAGAATCCGCCGCTCGGCGCCATGCTCGACTACGTTCTGGATCACGTGCCGGCAGGGCCCGTGACGCTCAGCATCCTCGACGAAAAAGGCGATCTCGTGCGCCGCTACAGCAGTACCGACAAGCTTCCGGCATTGAGTCGCGAGGAGCGCCGCCTCGCTCCGGAGTGGCTCAAGCCTCCCGTGGTGCTTCCCGCGACGCCGGGGATGCATCGCTTCGTCTGGCCGCTCCGCTATCCGGCCCCGCCGGCGCTCGCACGTGGAAACACGTTCGCGGACGGCGTCTGGGCGCCGCCGGGCCGCTACATCGTGGAGCTCGACGCCGACGGACGGCGCGTCACGCGCCCGCTCGTCGTCGAGCCCGATCCCCGCGTCGTCCTCGAACCCGCCGCCTACGGCCGGCAGTTCGAGCTGGCGAGGCGCGTGGAGAGGGCGCGTGAGTCGGTTGCCGTCGCGATGAAGGAAGCCGAGGGGCTCCACAAGCAGCTCGTCGCGCGGGCCGCCGCCTTGCCGGCCCCCGCCCCGCCGGCCGCCGCTTCGCGGGCCGCCGCCGCGCGCCCCGTCAGTCCCGCGGTTTCTCTTTCCCGGGCGATGTCGGCCCTCGACGCGGAAGCACAAGCGCTTTCCGAGCGGGAAGAGCCGGACCCGCGGTCGATGCCCCCGCCCCCGACGAGCCTTTCCAGCCTCCGCTTTCTCGAAGGCGCGCTCTCGAGGCTGGCTTCGGCCGTGGACGGCGCGGACGCCGATCCGACTCCGGACGCCAAAGCGGGGCTCGCCGCGCTCGAGACGACGCTCACGAAGACGCTCGCCTCGTGGGAGACGCTGAAGGCGGGGCGTCTCGCGGCGCTGAACGCCAAGCTGCGTCAGGCCGGCGAGGCGGCCATCGGGCCGTAGGGCGATCGTCGAGCGATCCTCATGCCGCGCCGGAGTACAGGAAACGCTTGATCTTCTTCGTCGGCGTCTTCTGGAACTCCTCCGAATAGACGTCGATCTTCGCGATCGAGGCGTACGGCGGGAGGATCCGGTTCAGCGCGAGGCGGTTCCTCTCCATCCGCAAGACGAGCTCGCGCTCGTCGAGCCGTAACTGGTCGACCCGCTCGAGGTCGGGGTAGACGAGCGCGAAGAGCTTTCCGTTCCGCTCGAGCACGAGGGATTCCCCGACGAAGGGCAGACTGTTCAGCTTCGCCTCGATCTCCTCGGGGAAGATGTTCTGTCCCGACGGACCGAGGAACATCGTCTTCGAGCGCCCGCGGATGAAGATCGACCCGTCCGCGTCCACGACGCCGAGGTCGCCCGTGTGAAGCCAGCCGTCCGCGTCGATCGCCGCCGCCGTGGCGTCGGGATTCTTGTAATAGCCGGCCATGACGTTGACTCCCCGGACGAGGATCTCGCCCGGCACGGCCCGTGGATCGACCGAAGCGACGCGCACTTCGAGCGTATCGACCTTCCGTCCGACGTCGCCGAGCTTGTGGTCGCGCCATCCGGAGTAGCTGATGAGCGGCCCGCACTCGGTCATCCCGTAGCCGCACGTGAAGGGAAAACCGATGGTCGAGAAGAACCGCTCCACGTCGCCGTTCAGCGCGGCCCCGCCGATGACGATCTCCCGGAACCGTCCTCCGAAAACCGCGACGAGCTTTTCGCGGATCTTCCGGTAGAGGATCCGCCTGACCGGCGGGATCTTCATCAGGAGCTTCGTCGTCTCCTTCTCGAGGGCCGGTCGCAGCCTCTTCGCGTAGATCTTCTCGATCACGAGAGGCACCGACAGGATGAGCCGCGGGCGGACCTTGCCGAACGCTTCGAGAATGACCTGGGGAGAGGGTGTCTGCGCGAGAAACGTGATCGCGCAGCCGGCCGTGAAGGGGAACAGGAACTCGAAGGCGCACCCGAACGCGTGGGCGAGCGGGAGGAAGGAGACGATCGTGTCCCCCGGCTCGAGCGGCATGTTCTTCTTCGCGAAGACCACGTTCGCGAGAAGGCTCCGATGCGGGAGCATGACTCCCTTGGAGAACCCGGTCGTCCCCGACGTGTAGACGATCGCCGCGAGCTTCTCGTCCTCGACGGCGGCGATCTGGAAGCGCTCGGGGGGCTCCTGCTTGCGGCGGGTGTCCCGGGCCGGCACGAGGACGTCGGCGAGGCTTCGGGCAAGGCTCTCTTTCCGGCAATGGAGCACCCGGAAGTCCGTCAGCGAGAAGACGGCCTCGACGTCGTGCAGCTTTTCCGCGTCGAGAGGGGCGAAGAGGGCGTCCGCCGCGAACAAGAGGACGGCATCGGAGTGGTTCACGATGTGATGCACGTCGTCGGGACGGAAGTCGGGAAGGATCGGGACGACGACGGCGCCGTACGTGACGCCGGCGAGCCAGACGACCGCCCAGCTCGCGGAGTTCCGCCCGAGAAGCGCGATCTTGTCGCCGCGTCCGACGCGGCAGATCCGGAAGACCTCGTGGAGCAGCATGATCTCGCCCGCGACCTGCCCGTAGGTGAGCTCCCGGCCTCCCCAGTCCGCGAGCGCGGGCCGCGTCCAGTTCTGTCGCACGCTCTCTCCGATGAGATCAACGAGGTTCTCCTGCGTCCGGGGCGCATCGGCTTTGGCGTTCATGGAAGTCTCCTGGCGATTATTGGGTCACGGCGTGCGGAGCGCGCACTGAAGCACCTGCATGGCGCTTCCGGTGCAGCGCGAAGCAGAAAGAACGGCTTCGACCCTGCGGATCGAATCAAGATATCGTCGAAGGACGTGAGCGAGGCCGGCCCTCTCGTCCGAAATGTCTCGGACACCGCACTCTGGGTCGCGGTATACCGGGCCCGTGAGACGGAGCGGCCCGATGCGCTCTTCCGGGATCCTTACGCGCGCCGGCTGGCCGGCGCGCGCGGCGAAAAGATCGCCGCCTCGATGCCGTTCTCGGACAAGGCGACTTGGGCCTGGGTGGCGCGCACGGTGCTTTTCGACCAGCTCATCGAGGAGCAGGTCCGGGGCGGCGCGGATCTCGTCGTCAACCTCGCGGCGGGGATCGACGCGAGGCCGGGGATCTCGCGGCGCCTCCGAGCTTCCGGAGCTGGGCCCTCGACATTGCGTCGCCGGGCCTCCTCAAGATGATCCAGAAAGACTCGGGAACCAAGCTCAGCGCTGCAGGCGCCGCCCTGAAGTTCGGGCCCCCAGAAGGGCCGGGATTCTTCGCGCCCCACGGCTGGAAGAGTGTCGACGTCCGCTCGCCGCTCAAGACGGCAGCGCGCCTGAAGCGGCTCGGGCTCGGGATGCGGATCCTCGCGAAGCTGCCGGAGTCGTCGGGCCCGCAGGGCTCGCGGCCCTGGTCGGGCGTGTGCCTTCTCGAGAGGGCTTGAACCGACCGACGAAACCTCCTCCCGTTCCAACCGTACAAGCACCTGGGATGATCCTCGCTAGGTTCGTGCACGCGATCGGGGTCGCCTTGGCGCTCGCTGCGTTTTCGCGCCGGGCCGCCGCGGGTGAAGCACTGAAGGTCAAGAAGATCCTCTGGGTCGATGGCGTCAAGAACGCCTACCCGCGCTGGTCGAAGCACGGCACCCGGATCCTCTACGAGTCGAACCGCACCGGGAAATGGCAGCTCTACGTGATGGACGCGGACGGATCGCACGACCGCGCGCTCACGAGCGGGGGCGCTGACAACCAGCTTCCCGACTGGTCGCCGGACAACGCGCGGATCGCGTTCGTATCGAACCGCGACGGCAACGACGAGATCTACGTCATGCGCGAGGACGGCACCGGCGTTCGCAACCTCTCGAGCAGCCCGGCACGCGACATCCATCCCTACTGGTCACCGGACGGCGCGTGGATCCTGTTCAACTCCGACCGCGACGGCAAGACGCTTCAGCTCTACGAGGTGCGTCCGGACGGCACGGACCTTCGACGCCTCGCCGTCAGCGAAGACGAGGAGACGTGCGCGCGCGTCTCGCCGCAGGGCGACCGCATCGTCCTCCTTGCGAACCTCAAGGCGGGACGCGACGACGTGATCCTGCGCCGACGCGACGGCTCGAACCCTTTGAACCTGACCCGCGACGCCGCGGCCGATGGCTGGCCGACCTGGACGCCCGACGGCCGGCGCATCGTGTACGCGTCGCAGCGCGGCGGCCCCTTCGCCCTGTATTCCATGAAACCGGACGGCTCCGACATCCGCCAGCTCACGTTCCCGGAGAAGCCGTCCTCCGACGCCCGACCGAGCGTCTCGCCCGACGGCCGCCATATCGTCTTCAACCGCGAGAAGGGCGAGACGATCGGCATCTTCGTAACGGACCTGGCATTGGCGCCTCGCTAGCGCTTCGCCGCCAGCGGCACTCCGAGCTGCGAAAGCAGGAACGCGTCGACGTCGGTGGTGAGCGAGACGACGTCCTTCACGCCCGCGCCGATTCCGCCGTGGCCGGTGCTGCCGCTCGTGCGTAAGAGCACGGTCCCCTTCGGATCCGCCGCCTGCAGGCGCGCGACCATTTTCCGCGACTGCATGGGGTCCACCCGGGGGTCATTCGCTCCCGTGGGCATGAGGATCGCGGGATAGCGCGTCCCGTCCTTGACGTGGTGGTAGGGCGAGTACGCGTAAAGCGCACGGAACTGTTCGGGGACTTTCACGGTGCCGAACTCCACGGTGTTGAATTGTCCGTTCGCCGACGTTTCGACGCGGAGCATGTCGTAGATGCCGACGTGCGAAACGACGGCCCGGAACAGCTTCGGCGCCTGCGTGAGTGCCGCGCCCATCAGGAGGCCCCCATTCGAGCCGCCCTCGATCGCGAGCTTGCCGGGGTTCGTGATCTTCAGCTCGATGAGCCGGCGCGCGCAGGCGAGGAAGTCGTCGAAGACGTTCTGCTTCTTCGTGAGGCGGCCCGCGTCGTGCCATTCCTGGCCGAACTCGCCGCCTCCGCGCAGGATCGCGAAGACCTGAACGACGCCCCGTTCCGTGTAGACGTGCGCGAGGTCGCTGTAACGGGGCGTCTGCGAGATCCCGAAGCCGCCGTACCCGGTCAGGACGACCGGGTTCCGGCCGTCCCGCTTCGTGCCTTTCGGCTGAAGGATGAACATGGGGACGCGCGTGCCGTCCTTCGAGAGCGCGCTCTCCTCGAGGACCTCGGCGTCCGAGAAGTCCACGACGGGCGGCCGGCCCACGACCGTCCGCGTCGAGACCTTCTTCGCCGGGTCGAAGACGTAACCCCGGGACGGCTCGAGGAAGCTCGAGACGCCGTAGAACACCCGATTGCCGTCCAGCGGTTGCAGAGAGAACGCGGCGGAAACCGCCGGGGTCGGCAGCTCCTCGACGAGGTTGCCGGCGAGGTCGTACGCGCGGACGCGGCTCTTCCCGCCGAGCGCCTCGATCGCGTAAAGGCGCGACCGACCGGGCGCGATCGCCTCGATCACCGCCGGCGCGCTGGTCCAGCACGACGTGCGCCGCGGCCAGCGTCGGGTTGCCGGCGGGGATCCTCAGGACGCGCCGGCGCGGGGCGCCTTTCTTCGAGATCGCCCAGATCGAGCCGTCCGGGCCGAAGCGCGCGTCGATGAGGCCGTCGGCGAACGTGCTCACGCTTTGCCAGCTCGCGGCGCCTTCCGGGAGGACGTAGAGCGCGTAGTCGCCGCTGTCGCCGTTCTGGACCAGGGCGAGGTGGAGGCGTCCGTCCCTGCTCGCGCGCAGGAAGATCTCGGCGATGCGCGGCAGGTCCTTGCCGAAGGCGTACCGGTCCTCTCCGACCGGCCGGCCGAGCTCGTGGAAATAGACTTGCTGGTGGAAGTCGAGGTCCTCCTTCGGCCGCTCGCCCTCGTGGGGATAGCGCGTGTACCAGAGGCCTTTGGAATCCGCGGTCCAGGCGACGCTTCCTCCGGCCGTGCCCACCTGTACCCGCGGGATCTCGTCGCCGGTCTCCCTGCCCGTCGCGACGTCGTAGACGTGAAGCGTGCCCGACTCGCTTCCGCCCTCCGAGAGGGAGACGGCGAGCTTGCTGCCGTCGGGCGAGGGGACGAACCAGTCGAATGCCGTGTGGCCGGTCGGATCGATGACGTTCGGGTCGACGATCGCTTGCATCCCGTCGGTGCTCGTGAGCGACGGCAGGAGGACGATCCACGCCTGCTGTTTCCTGGCGGGATCGAAGCACACGGCGAAGGTCTTGCCGCCCCGCACGACGGGACCGCCGATGGAGGGCGGGCGCGTCGTGACGAGATGCTCGATCCGCGCACTCAGCGCCGCCCGGCCGGGCAGGCGGTCCAGGAACGCACGCGTGCGAGCGTTCTGAGCCTCGCTCCACGCCTTGACCTTCGGATCGGTTCCGGTCTCGAGCCAGCGGTAGTCGTCCACGACGCGGACGCCGTAGTACGTGTCCGTCACGGGGATCTTCGGCGTGCCGGAAGGCGTCGCGGCGACGAGCGGGGCCGCGCAAAGGAGCGAAGCCGCGAGGACGGCATGGGCTGCGTATTTCATTGCCGAGCATCGTATCGGAGTCATGGCCGGGAATAACTCGTGGCCTCGCGAGGTCTTTTCTTCAAAGCCGGCGGATCCTCCGGCCGGCGGAAAGGATACAAAGATCATGAGCAAAAACGGTTCGTCGGGGAGAGCTCTCATCGCCTTCGCGCTCGCGGCGGCGTGCGCATCCGCGGTTCCGGCCGCAGCCGCGAAGATCATCGTTTTGGACCGGAGCCTTCCGCCCGAAGTGAAGGTCACCGGCACGAGCTTCGACGTCGACGAAAAGCTCGGGCGGGCGCGTCTTGCGGTCGACCTTTACGACCAGTCGTTCGAGGGAAGTTTCTCTCTCCGAGTCGGTCGCCGTTCCCGGGCTCACGTTCGACCGCCAGCGCCGGGAGGTGCGGTACGAGAGCGGTGGCTCGGTCGTGACGTGCGCCCGGAGCAAGAATTTCCTGTGGGGGAAGACCTATCCGGACACAGGCGCCTGCCGGATCACCGTGCGGAGCGAGCCACGGGTCGCGGACACCGGCGCCGGAGCGCGCCCGATGACGGGGTGGGTCGTCGAGCTCGCGACGAACGAACCGACGAGATCAGCCGGGCTGAAGCGCTGAGAAGGACCTACTTGGCCGGCGTCGTGAGCGGCTTGCCTTTCTCGGCGACGAACACGGCGGCCAATTTCGCCGTGACGCTGCCCTTGTTGATTGCCTGGTGAATCTGGCCCGGCTTGATATGGAAGACGTCGCCGGCTTTCAGCGTCACCGTGGGATTGCCTTCCGTCTCGAGCGAGATCGTGCCTTCCTGCACGAACGCGTAGACCTCGGCGGGGTGACTGTGTCGCCCTTCTGCCGAACCGGGAGGCAATTCCACGAGGGCCATGACGGCCTCGTGGCCCGGAATGGTCATGTCCTGCTTCATGACGATGTTTCGTTTGACCTGGGGAGGTTGCTGGGCGTTGAGCGCCTGGCCGCCGGCCAATCCAATGAGGGCGACGACCAATGAGATTCCGACGATCTTCGAGCTCCGGGTGTTCATGACGTCTCCTTCTTGTCCTGAAAACGGCTTCGACTCACGGTTGCGTCTCGGGAGGGGGCGAATGCTACGGGATGGCATGCCAAGAGTAAATCAAGGCGGCAAGGTGCGGTCGAGGAATTCGGCGGCGACGTCGGCTGGCCGCCGGTGCTGCCCGACGACGAGGTTGTTGAGCTTTTGCATCACCTCCGTCGCAATCTTGCCGCACAGCTCCTCGAGCGCCGCGCGAGCCTTCGGCTCCTTCGTAAAGAGGCTTTCGTTGACGACGAAGGCCGCCTCGTAAGGTGGAAAGTACTTTCGGTCGTCTTCGAGCACCTTGAAATCGCGCTCCGCGAGAATGCCGTCCGTGGAATTCCCGGCCACGAGGTCGACCTGACCTCCTTGGAGCGCGGTATAGAGGAGGCCGAGGTCCATGGTCTTCGGCGCCCCTTCGAGGGGCAGAGCGTAGGTCTTCTGGAGGCCGGCGAGGCCGTCCGGGCGGTTCAGGAACTCGTATCCCACGCCGAGCACCCAGGGTTTCTTCCGTTGCGCGGCCTGACTCAGCGTCGCGATTCCCAGAGAACGCGCGTCGGCGCCGCGGATGACCATCGCGAACGTGTCGTCGAAGCCGAGCGGGGGAAGCCAGACGAGCTTCCAGCGCGAGCGATATTCCTTCGCGACGGTGTCGTAGACGGCCTTCGG
Organism: Thermoanaerobaculia bacterium; assembly: GCA_963816185.1. GTDB lineage: Bacteria > Acidobacteriota > Thermoanaerobaculia > UBA5066 > UBA5066 > Fen-183. The sequence goes on from CAWFJJ010000001.1 coordinate 262,967, forward strand.
GTCGGTCGCGGCGGGGAGCTTCAGGATCGCCGTGAGGGCGGTGCCCGTGTACTCCGGATAGAGATCGATCTCTCCCGCGACGAGCGCCTCGTGCGCGAGCAGCGTCCCGCCGATGTCGAGCTTGCGCGCCACGCGGATCCCAAGCCGCCTCTCGAGCTGCTGCGCGGCGATCTCGCCGAGGATCTCCTGCTCGGTGAAGTTCTTCGATCCGACGACGAGCGTGCGAGAGCGCGCGCAACCCGTCAGGCTCGCGCTCGCGAACGTCGCGGCGAGCGCGACCGAGAGTCCGGCCGTTAGGGTCGCGCGAAAAGCCGCTCGATCCATCCGAGACCTCCGTCGGCAAGAAGTGCCAGTAGCGCCGCGGGCACCGCTCCCGCGAGTATCTGCGAAGAGTCGACCGAGGCGAGACCGCGGAAGATGAAGACGCCGAGGCCGCCGCCGCCGATGGCCGCCGCGATCGTGGCCGTGCCGATCGTCGTGACGGTGGCGACGCGCACCCCGGCGAGGATCGTCGGGGCGGCGAGCGGCAGCTCGACTTGAAAGAGCCGCTGCCGGTCGGTCATCCCCATCGCGACGGCGGACTCCACGACGGCGGGGTCGACGCCGAGGATTCCCGTCAGCGTGTTGCGCAGGATGGGGAGGAGCGCGTAGAGGACGAGCGCGACGATCGCCGTCCTCTTGCCGATGCCTCCGATGAAGGGAAGGGGAATGAGAAAGCCGAAGAGGGCGAGGCTCGGGATCGTCTGGACGACGTTCGTGAATCCGAGGACCGCGGAGCGAAAGGCCGCTCTCCGGGTGAGGAAGATACCCGCCGGAATGCCGATGAAAGACGCGCTCGAAAGCGCGACGGCGACGAGGACGATGTGCTCGAGAGTCAGAGACGCGATCTCGTGGAGGAGCGAAGCCGGCATCAGGCCTCCGGAAGGTCCTCGAGCGCCGCGAGAAAGAATCGCGCCTCGCCGCTCTTGGCGGCGAGGAACTCGCGAGGCGTCGCCACGACCTCGAGCCGCCCTTCGTGCAAGAGCGCGATCCGCGTTGCGAGCGCGAGCGCTTCGCGGACGTCGTGGGTGACGAAAAGCGAGGTCTTCGTCCAGGTGCTCCGAAGCGTCCGGAACTCGCGCTGGAGGTCGCGGCGCGTCACGGGATCGAGCGCGCCGAACGGCTCGTCCATGAGAAGGACCGACGGCTCCGCGGCGAGCGCACGCGCCACACCGACACGCTGCCTCTGCCCTCCCGACAGCTCTCGCGGATATCGCGACCGGAACTCGGCGGGCGGAAGGCCGACGCGGGAGAGGAGCTCGTCGACGCGCGCGTCGATCCGGCCGCGCTCCCACCCCAGGAGCTCCGGCACGACGGCGACGTTCCGGGACACCGTGTAATGCGGAAAGAGCCCCGCCTCCTGGATCACGTAGCCGATCCGGCGCCTGAGGAGAATCGGGTCCCACTTTCGCGTGGGCTTCCCCTCGACGAAAACGTCGCCGAAATCCGGCGCGAGAAGCGCGTTCACCATTTTCAGAGCGGTGGTCTTTCCCGAGCCGCTCCGGCCGAGGAGAACAAGAGTCTCTCCCGCCGCGACCTCGAGATCGAAATGACGAAGGACCCCTTTCCCGCGAATGCCGTACGAGACATCCCGGAAGGCGATCACCGGCTCCATTCGAAGTCAGTATATCGGCGGCGCGTGGCTCGCTCCTTGCTCGGAGGACGCCGGGGGAGGCTCACCCGAGCCTTTTTGGAGGACTTACATGAAAGTGAAGGACATCATGACGGGCAGCCCTACGTTCTGCACGACCCGGACGGGGCTCGAAGAGGTCGCAAGGCTCCTTACCGAGCACGACTGCGGCGCGATGCCGGTCGTCGATGACGACGCGTTTCCGAGGCCCATCGGAATCGTGACGGACCGCGACATCGTCTGTCGCGTCGTCGCCGCCGGAGAAGACCCGAGCCTTCTGACGGCGGGCGACTGCATGTCGAGTCCGGTGGTCACCGTCAACCCCGTGACCCGCCTCGACGTCTGCTGCGAGCTCATGGAGAGGAACAAGATCCGGCGCCTCGTCGTCGTGGACGAGGACGGCTTCTGCTGCGGCATCGTTTCGCAGGCCGACATTGCGCGGCGTGCGACCGAAAAGACGGCCGAGGTGCTCAAGGAGCTTTCGCAGCCGACGCACGGCGCGTCGTCGGTCGCCGCGAGCATGTGAGGCGGCGAGCGAGCGTCAGCCGATGCGCGGGCTGCGCCGCTCCATGAGGACGACGTCGCACCACGCGTCGCCGAGCTTTCCGAGGCGCTCGCGCGTGCCCACGACGCGGAAGCCGCACGCGACGTGGAGGCGGATGCTGGGTGTGTTGGCCGTTAGGATCCCGGCCTGAAGCGTCCAGAGGCCGCACGCCTCCGAGGCGCGGACGAGCTCCGTGAGGAGGCGCGCGCCGACGCCTCGCCCACGAAAGGCTTCGGCGACGAAGATGCTCTCTTCCGCGACGCCCGCGTACACGCGCCGGCTCGAGACGGGGCTCAGCGCGGTCCATCCCGCCATCGTGCCCCCCGAGACCGCCTTCAGCCGTGGCTTCGCGAGGTGCCCCGCGTCCCACTTCTCCCAGGACGGCGCCTCCGTCTCGAACGTCGCGACTCCGGTCGCGATGCCCTCGAGGTAGATCGACCGGACCTCGGGCCAGTCGGCTTCAACGAACGACTCGACGGACGTATCCATCTCGCGCCGAGTATCTCGCACGTGGGGGACGCTAAGATCCCGGCGGCTTCGCGCTTCGAGGTGTCGCCATGCGCCGCAAGAAGGTCTCTGCGCTTCTGTCTCCTCTCGTCTTCGTCGCCCGCGCTCTCTTCGCAGAAAACGCGATACCCGCCGACACCCGTGCGGCGATCGACAAGGACGTCGGCGAGGTCCTCGCGAAGACGGGGGCGCCGAGCGCCTCGATCGCGATCGTGAAAGACGGGAAGATCGCGTACGTTCACGCGTACGGCTCGGCGCGACTCGGGCCTCCCGCCGTCGTCGCAGCGCCCGCGATGCGGTACAGCATCGGTTCCGTCAGCAAACAGTTCACGTCGACGGCCATTCTTCTGCTCGCCGAAGAGGGAAAGCTGTCGCTCGACGATCGGCTCGTGCGGTGGCTGCCGGAGCTGACACGCGCGGGAGACGTCACGATTCGCCAGCTCCTGTCGATGACGGCCGGCTATCAGGACTACTGGCCGCAGGACTACGTGATGCCGCGCATGAAAGAGCCGGTCACGGCGCACGAGATCGTCGACGGCTGGGCGAAAAAGCCGCTCGACTTCGCGCCCGGCGCGAAATGGCAGTACAGCAACACGAATTACGTCATCGCGGGGCTCATCGTCGAGAAGGCGAGCGGCACGCCGCTGTTCGACTTTCTCGAGAAGCGCGTCTTCGGGCCCCTCGGCATGACGACGGCCGTGAACACGGACGCAACGCCCCTCGGCTCCGACGATGCGGCCGGATACCAGCGGTTCGCGCTCGGTCCGCCTCGCCCGGCGCCTAAGGAAGGGAAGGGCTGGTTGTTCGCCGCGGGCGAGCTGTCGATGACCGCCCAGGACCTCGCGCGCTGGGACATCTCGCTTATCGACCAGACGGTGATGAGACCCGCGTCGTACCGGGAGCTGGAAACGGACGTGCGGCTCGAAAGCGGCGTGGGATCACGTTACGGGCTTGGCGTCGGGTTCGCCCTCGTCGACGGTCGAAGACTGGTCTCTCACGGCGGAGAGGTTTCGGGCTTCACGGCTCGGAACGACGTCTATCCCGACGAGCGCGCCGCCGTCATCGTGCTCGTCAACCTCGACGCGACACCGGCCCCGACCGAGATCGCGAAGAGGATCGGGAACTCATTGTTCGCCACTTCGGACGGCGGTACCAATCAAGCGGTGGAACAAGCGAAGAAGATCTTCGAAGGTCTTCGGCTCGGAAGACTCGACCGCGCGCTTTTCACGTCGAACGCAAACGCCTACTTCAGCGAACAGGCGGTCAAGGATTTCGCGGCCAGCCTCCGCCCCTTGGGCAAGCTCCAGGAATTCACGCAGAAATCCAGGTCTCTCCGCGGCGGCATGACGCTCCGCCGCCTGACGGCGAAGTTCGCGAAGAAGACCCTCGGCGTCACGACACTCGAGACGCCTGACGGCAAGCTCGAGCAGTTCATGGTGGCCGCCGAGGAGTAGCGCGGCCGGCCGGTCGCAGGGTCCCCCGGTTCAGTCTTCGATCTGCTGGGCGAGGTAGTTCGGCAGCCCCATTTCCTCGATCTGCCCGAGCTGGGCCTCCAGCCAGTCGATGTGCTCCTCTTCCTCCTTCAGGATCTTCTCGAGAAGGAGCCGCGAGCCGTTGTCTCCCTTGGCGCGGCACGCCTCCAGCCCTGCGTTCAGGCGCGCGACGGCCTTCCGCTCGACCTCGAGGTCGAAGCGGTGCTGGTCGGGGATGGTCTGCCCGACCTGGATCGGGAAATAGCGCTGCATGTTCGGGGCGCCTTCGAGGTAGAGGATGCGCTCGATGAGCTCCTGCGCGTGCTTCATCTCCTCGATTGACTCCTTGCGCGAATGCTCGGCGAGCCTCTTGTAGTGCCAGTTACGGCACATCATCGCGTGGATGAAGTACTGGTTGACGGCGGTGAGCTCGGCCGTGAGCACCTCGTTCAGCAGCGTGATGACGTCTGCTTCTCCACGCATTCTTCCTCCGGTTCGCGAGATTATCAGCCGCGTCAGGCGCGGCTGGCGAGATAGGATTCGAGGTCGGGGCGGCAAGCCGTACAGGTGCTGCCGCAGCCCGTCCGTGCGAGCGCCGCGGGAAGGGGCTCCCCGGCATCGAGAAGCCTTCCGATCTCCGCGAAGGAGATGCCGGCGCATTCGCAGCGGGTCATCGCCCGCCCGAAGGCGGGAAGCGCGAAAAGGTTCCGGGCCGGTGCCGGTGTCTCGTCGACCGGTTGAGTGAGACTCGTTCTCATCGCTCGCAATATACGCCCCGCGGGCTCCGGGTCACTGATGCAAATGGATCGGTCCGTCAGTCGGGCAGGAGCTCCCGCGTGAGGTTACGGTTCGCGCCCTTTCCCACGAGGATGTTGTCCTCGATCCGGATGCCGCCCGAAGGAATGAGCCGGTCCACGAGCGCCCAGTCGAAGGCGTCCCGATTCGCTCCCGAGCGATAAGGATCGAGCAGCATCGGAATGAAGTAGAGCCCCGGCTCGATCGTGAAGACCATGCGCTCCTCGATGACGCGGGTCGTCCGGAGGGCCGGGTGGCCGTCCGGCGGCGGCGCGATCGTGCCTTCGCGGTCTATCTGGCGGCCCGCGACGTCATGGACCTGAATGCCGAGGAAGTGACCGAGGCCGTGGGGCAGGAACGGGCGCGTGAGACCCTTCTCGAACGCGTCGGCGCCCGAGACGCGAAAAACACCGGCCTCCGAGAGAAGAGCGCCCACGCCCCGATGGGTTTCGAGATGCAGGTCGACATAGGAAATGCCCGGGCGGCCTTTCACGCAGAGGCGCGCCTGGAGGGTCTTCATGCCGTCGAGGAGGGTCGCGAAGACAGGATCGGCCGCGGCCGTTGCGTAGGTGCGGGTGATGTCGCTCGCGTAGCCGCGCACGGCCGCGCCGGCGTCGATCAGGAAGACACGGGCACTCGCGGCCTGCCGCCCGCGCTTTCCGTGATAGTGGAGCGTGGCGGCGTGGTGGTCGAGGCCCACGATCGTCGTGTAGGGGAGAGCCTCCTCGACGTCGCCGAGCGCGGCGAGGTAGGCGTGATGGATGTCGATCTCCGAGGCGCCGGCGCGGAACGCGGCCTCGGCGGCGCGGTGCGCGGGCGCCGCCTTCGCGGTCGCCGCTGCGATCGCGTCGACCTCCCAGTCGCTCTTGTACGACCGCTCCCAGTCGAGACGCGCGACGAGGGCCTTCGGGTTCACGCCCGCCGGCGGCACCCCATGCGCGCCGGCCTCCTCCGCAGGGGCGCCTACGAAGGCCGTGCGTGCTCCGGCCGCTCCGATCTCCCTCCACGCCTCCTCGGGCGTCGCGACCTCGACGACGTCGAATTCGCGGCGTACGAAATCCGGTGCGGGTGCGGGCGGCGCGTACCAGTAGTCGCGCGGCTGGACGCGCACGAGGCGCGGCCGCCTGCCCGGCACGACATCGAGCAGGTGGTACGGGCCGTCCACGGGCGCCCAGTGCGCGAAGTGAGGCGTCGAATGAAAGGGCGCGTCGTTGTCGTCGGCGAAGTACGTGAACGGGACGCCCGAGTGGATTAGCAGCCGGTCGAAACCGGTCTCCCCGAGAGCGCGCGCGGTCGTGGCGGCGCGCGCGGCGACGTGGGCGGAGTAGGTCGCGAAAGAGGCGGTCGTGGGCACGCGCTACTTCTTCGTGGCAGGTGCCGCGGCGGCGGGCGCCTGCGGCTTGCTCTTGTTCGCCTCGACGGTGATGGTGAGGTCCACGTCGTCCGAGAGCATCGCATTCCCGTCCACGATGCTGTTCCAGCTCACGCCGAAGTCCTTACGGTTCAGCTTTCCGGTCACGTCGAAGCCGGCCTTCTGTCCGCCGTGCCCGTCGTTCGCAAAGCCGTTCGACGCCACGGTCAGGACGACGGGCTTCGTCACGCCCCGGATCGTGAGGTCCCCCGTCACTTCGTAGAGGTCTTTTCCCTTCGCGGCGATCTTGGTGGACGTGAACGTGATCTGCGGGAACTTCGCGGTGTCGAAGAAGTCGGGGGAGTTGAGGTGCTTGTCGCGAGTCGGGTTGCCGGTGTCGAGGCTCGTGGCGTCGATCGTGAGGTGCACGGCGCTCGCCGCGGGGTTCGCCCGGTCGATCTCGATCGTGCCGTCGAACTTCGTGAAGCGGCCGCCGACTTTCGAGACGAAGTGGCGCACCTTGAAGTCGAACTCGGAGTGAGCCTTGTCGAAGGTGAAGGTCTCCTTGTCGGCCCGCGCGCCGGGCGCGAGCGCGAGGACGGCGAGCGCCACCAGGGGCGCGAGGCGGCGGAGTCGGATCATGAGCGCGGTCTCTCCTTTTTTCCGGTAGATTGCGGGGGCTCGCCCCGGCGCGCGCGAGTCTAGTCGAGTCATTTTCCAGAGGAAAGCGGAGGAGCTCATGCCCGAAGACGGCGTTCAGGTTTACGCGACTCACCGGCGTTGGGATCCCTGGTATCACTTTTTCGCCTTCTCGGTCGTTTCGATCTCGTTCTTCGCGGCGCTCTGGATCTTCATCAAGAGCCTCTCGGGCGGCTTCTCCGTCTGGGGCGCCTGGAACGTCGTGGTCTGGGCGGCCGTGATCGCGTTGACGCTGAGGGTCAGGCTCTATCCGCTGAGGGTGCAGGACCGGATCATCCGACTCGAAGAACGGCTTCGGCTCGCGACGCTTCTCGACAACTCTCTCAAGGCGCGCATCGGCGAGCTCGACGTCAAGCAGCTCGTCGGGCTGCGTTTCGCCTCGGACGCCGAGGTGCCGGGGCTCGTGAAGATCGCGCTCGACGAGAAGCTCACGGGCGAGGAGATCAAGAAACGCATCAAGACCTGGCGCCCCGATACGTTCCGCGTCTAGATTCTTCGTCTCGTCAAAATGCGGCCGCGGTCTCCCCAAACAGCTCGTGGCGGGCGGCGTCCATCTCCGCTCGCGTGCGCGACAGCAGTGCCGGGAGGTCGTCCTCCGTCATTCCGGCCGTCGCGATCGGCTCGAGAACCTTCACTTTGATCCGGCCCGGGCGAACCAGCAGCCGCCTCGCGTCGAGGACGGCCGCGAGCGGCCCGACGACGAACGGCACGATCGGCACGTGCGCCGCGAGGGCGAGACGAAACGCGCCCTTCTTGAACGGGAGCATTTCGGGGCCCTGATTCCGGTGCCCCTCGGGCGCCATCCAGACGCGCCAACCCTCCCGCTGGATCCGCCTTGCGGCCTCGGCGATCGAGCTCCGCGCCTTGGCGGCATCCTCGCGGTCGACCAGGATGTTGCCGGTCGCGCGGAACAGCCAGCCGAAGATCGGGATGAGCCCGATCTGCTTCTTGCCGAGGACCAGCGTCGAATCGGGAAAGAAGGCGGCCCACACGACGGCATCGAGATTCGACTGGTGGTTCCCCACGAGAATCGCCGGGCGGTGCGCGACGAGCCGCTCGGCGTGCTCCACCTCGACCGTCCAGCCGAGGACGGCCATCATGAGGCCCGACCAGCGGTCCAGCCAGCGCCGCGTGGCGCGGTCGCGCTCCCACTTCAGGACGACGAGGCGAAAGAGCGCGAGGACGGAGAGCGAGAGGAAGAGGGCGCCACCGAAGAGACACGCGGCGACGAAATAGACCCGGGTGAAGAGCCGGCGCAGGGCGCCGGCAAGTCCGCCTTTCCGTTCGGGCATGCCGCAATATAGCCCGCGGTGAAGCCGGATGTCGTCGTCGTGGGAGGGGGCGCGGCGGGCCTTCTCGCGGCGCTGGCGGCGGCGCGCGGCGGCCGGCGTGTCCTCGTGCTCGAGGCGGCGAAGGACGCCGGCCGGAAGATCCTCGTGTCCGGCGGCGGCCGCTGCAACGTCCTCCCGATGGAGGACGCGCCCCAACGCTTCGTCTCCGAGTCGCCGAACCGCCTCGTGCGCCGCTTCCTCGACCGGTGGCCGCTTTCAGGCCAACGCTCGTTCTTCGAGGAACTTCTCGGGGGGAAGCTCCGAGAGGAGCCCGAGACCCGGAAGCTCTTCCCGCCCTCGAACCGCGCGAAGGACGTGCGCGACGCGCTGTGCGAGGCGCTGGCGGCCGCGGGAGGGACGCTGCGCGCGGCGGCGAGAGTGCGTCGACCTCGTGCGCGCGGGCGAGGGCTTTTCCTTTCGCCTCGACGGAGACGAGGAGATCGCCGCGCCGCGCGTGATCCTCGCGACCGGCGGGCGCTCCGTCCTCGCGGGGGGAGCGGACGCGGCGGGTTACGCGTGGGCCGCCGCGATGGGCCATACGGTCCGGCCGACGTACCCGGCGCTCGTGCCTCTCACGGGCGACGCGCCGGCCCATCACGCGCTCGCGGGCGTCTCGGTCGCGGCGCGTGTTACCGCGCAGAGCGAGAAAGAGCGTGCGACGTCGAGCGGCGGCTTCCTCTTCACGCACAAGGGCTGGAGCGGCCCTGCGGTCCTCGACGTCGCGCACGTCGTCGAACGCGCCGCGCTCGCGGGAGCGAGCGCCGAAGTCCGGGTCTGCTTCGGATTCGGAGAAGGACGAAGAAAGGAGGAAGACGAAGAGAAGATTTCTTTGAATCGTCCCGTGCAGGGGGGAACGGCCTCTTCATCCGGCCGGGCCGACACAGCCGCAAGGTGGGATGCCGCCCTACGCAGCGGCGGGGTTTCCTGCGGCTCCCTCTCTCTTTCTTCCTTTCTAAGCAAATCTTCTTCTTCTCTTCCCGACCGTCTGGTCCGCCTGATCCTCGAAACAGCACGGGTCCCGGATGTCCGACTCTCTTATCTTTCGCGCGAAGCGCGCTTGCGCGTCGTGGAAACGCTGACCGCGTTTCCGCTCCCCGCGACGGGGACCGAGGGCTATCGCACGGCGGAGGTGACCGGGGGCGGTGTCGCTCTCGAGGAGGTGGACCCCGGAAGCGGGCGCAGCCGGCTCGTGCCGGGCCTTTTTCTCGCGGGCGAGATCCTCGATGCCTTCGGCCCGATCGGTGGCTTCAACTTCCAGTGGGCATGGGCGACCGGCCGCACCGCCGGCGAAGCCGTGGCGCGCGCCGGAATCTAGATCTTGGCCCCGTCCCACCAGCTCGAGAGATGCGCCGTGGGCGTTCCCGGGGCTCCCCGCGCGTAATGGGAGACGTCGTTGAAAAGAGTCAGGCGGGCGTGGGAGGAGTCCTTGAAGTCGAGGGCGTTCAGGCACGCGGGACTCTGGTCGAGGCGGTCGCGATAGAAGCGCGGGTCGAAGCCGACGAGGACCGAGATCAGGAGGCGAATCGTGGCCTTGTGCGAGACGACGAGGAACGAGCGACCGGTCTGCGCGGAAACGAGAGAGAACAGCGCGGGAAGCGCGCGCGCCGTGACCGCGAGCCCGCTTTCGCCGCCCTCCGGCGCGAACGTGTACGGGTCCGAGTCCCAGCGCGCGTACTCTTCTGGCCACAGCGCCTCGACCTCGCGGCGCGTCTTCGTCTCCCAGCGGCCGTGTGAGATCTCCCGGAGAGCCGGGACGGGGACGACCGGGAGTCCGTGCGGCCCGGCGAGGATGCCGGCGCTCTCGAGCGTGCGGCGCATCGGGCTCGCGTAAATCGCGCAGAGAGGCTCGTGCGCGAGGCGGTCGGCGAGCTGGCGAAGCTGCGCGCGCCCCGAATCCGAGAGATCCACGTCCGTCTCCCCCGCGAAGCGGTCCTCGGCCGAGAGCGTCGTGGCCCCGTGCCGGACGAGATAAACGCGCGTCGCCATTCGGGTCAGCCTTTCACCGAGAGATTCTTAGAAGGAAGAAGAACACGGAGGCGCTCGCGCCACTCGCCTTGAAGCTCGATCGTGGCGCCCACGACCGAGCCGCCAGTGCCGAGGGACTTCTTGAGTTCCTTCGCTAATCCTTCTAAGAAATCCGAATTCTCCGGAAGTCCGTAGAGAACCGTCACCGTCTTGCCGCTCCGCCCCTTTTTTTCGATCCGCAGCCTGACGACGACCTTCGAAGGGATCTCTTCCTCCGCCTTCGAGGAACATCTGCATTGATCCGAGGGCCAGCCGCATGTAGCGCAGACGCGCCCGACGGCCGTGGAATAGACGAGCCGGACAGGGTCCTGCCTCACGGTCTCAGGATAATGCCCTATGGCCGATCCGATCCCGGTCGCCCCGGGGGTGACGATTCCGGCGGCCGCGCTCGAGACGCGGCAGGTTCGGGCGTCGGGACCGGGTGGGCAGAACGTGAACAAGGTGGCGTCCCGCGTGGAGCTGCTCGTGGACGCGGCCCTGATCGAGGGTCTGGACTCCGCCGCGCGCCTTCGCCTCTTCGCGCTTGCCGGCAAGAGGCGGGCGGCCGACGGGCGGCTTCGCCTCGTGGCCCAGGAGAGCCGCGATCGGCACCGGAATCTGGAAACCGCCCGGAAGCGCGCCCGGGATCTCGTGAGGCGGGCCCTTCACGTGCCCGCTGTGCGACGGCCCACGGGGCCTTCCCGCGGCGCCCGGGAGGCGCGTCTCAGGGAGAAAACACGGGAAAGCCGTCTCAAGGCGGCCCGCCGACCGGTCGGGGCCGACGAATAGCGCATCTGAACTACTGCAAGTCGCAGTTCCGGGGCCCATCGTTCACGTTGGCGGGCCATGGGGCGTCTGCCGAGGAGGATTCGACTATGTCATCCAGTGCACCGCGGCAGTCTGTGACCGTCACCGACAACCGCACCGGGAAAACGATCGAGGTTCCGATCCAGAACGGCACGATCAAAGCTCTCGACCTTCGGGTCCTGAAGACCTCTCCGGAGGACTTCGGCCTGATGACGTACGACCCCGCGTTCATGAACACGGCCTCGTGCAAGAGCAAGATCACGTTCATCGACGGCGACAAGGGCATCCTCGAGTATCGCGGATACCCGATTGCCGAGCTGGCCGAGAAGACGACGTACCTCGAGACGGCGTATCTCGTCCTCAACGGAGAGCTGCCGACCAAGCAGCAGCACACCGACTGGGTGAAGGACGTCACCTACCACACGATGGTCCACGAGAACATCAAGGACCTGATGGCGGCGTTCCGGTATGACGCGCACCCGATGGGCATGCTCGCCTCCACGGTCGCGGCGCTGTCCACGTTCTACCCGGAGTCCAAGGAAGTTCGTTCGCCCGAGACCCGGAAGCAGCAGATCGTGCGCCTGGTCGCGAAGATGCCGACCCTGGCCGCCTTCGCCTACCGCCATTCGATCGGCTTCCCGTACGCGTACCCGGACAACGACCTCTCGTACACGGGGAACTTCCTGCAGATGATGTACCGCGCGGCCGAGCCGAAATACCGGCCGAACCCGGTCCTCGAGCGGGCGCTCGAAGTCCTCTTCATCCTCCACGCCGACCACGAGCAGAACTGCTCGACGAACGCCATGCGTGCGGTCGGCTCCTCGGAAGCCGATCCGTATTGCTCGGCAGCCGGCGCGATCTCGGCCCTCTACGGCCCGCTGCACGGCGGGGCGAACGAGGCGGTCCTGCGCATGCTGTTCGAGATCGGCTCGAAGGCGAACATCCCGGCCTTCATCAAGGCGGTCAAGGAGAGCGGCGGCGAGACGCGCCTCATGGGCTTCGGCCACCGCGTCTACAAGAACTACGACCCGCGCGCGAAGGTCATCAAGAACATGGCCGAGCAGGTCTTCGAGGTCACCGGCCGCAACCCGCTCCTCGACATCGCGCTCGAGCTCGAGCGGATCGCCCTCCAGGACGAGTACTTCCTCAAACGGAAGCTCTATCCGAACGTGGACTTCTACTCCGGCCTCATCTACCAGGCCATGAAGTTCCCCGTCGACATGTTCCCGGTCCTCTTCGCGATCCCGCGCATGTCCGGCTGGCTCGCCCAGTGGAACGAGATGATGGGGGACAAGGAGCAGAAGATCGCCCGCCCGCGCCAGGTCTTCCTCGGCGAACGCGAGCGCCACTTCATCCCGTTCGAGAAGCGGGAAGTCAAGACGGAGGGCGTGCTCACGACGGCGTAATCGGCAAGCGCGTGATCGGGGACGGGCGCCGCTTCTCGTCCACGTTCACGTAGACGACCTCGGCCTCGGTCACCTTCACGGTTTCGTCCGTCTTCTGCCAGCGCTCGGCGGTGACGACGACCTTGATGGTGATCGAGGTTCGGCCGATGCGGGCGACGGTCGTGTAAAAGCTCACGATGTCGCCCACGTAGACGGGGGCATGGAAGACGACTTCGTTCATCTTCACGGTGAGCACGCGGTCACAGTGCGGCCGCGTCGCGATCGCTCCCGCCTGGTCGATGTAGGCGAGGAGCACCCCGCCGAAGATCGTCCCGTGGCCGTTCGTGTCGCGCGGGAACATCGACACGCGGATCGCGGGCTGGAGGCCTGAGGAAGAAGACGGAGCGCCGGTCTCGGAGTCCATGGCCGGATTATGGCGGGCTAAGATCCCTTCATGCCTCCCGCGAGAAACGGCCTCTTCCTGGGCCGGGCCGTCGACCCGGCTTCGGGAAAGACCGGCGCCGAGCCTTTCCTCCTCGACCCCGCCGACCTCACGACGCACGGCCTCATCGTAGGCATGACGGGGAGCGGCAAGACGGCGCTCGGCATCGTCCTGATCGAGGAGCTGCTCTTGCGCGGCATCCCGGTCCTCGCGATCGACCCGAAAGGGGACCTCGGCAACCTGCTCCTCGACTTTCCGGGCCTTTCGCCCGCGGAGTTCGCGCCCTTCGTCGACCCGTCCGCCGGGACGCCCGAGTCCGAGGCGAAGAAGTGGTCGGAGGGCCTCGCGGGCTGGGGACTCCATCCCGCGGACGTCCGGGCGCTCGTCGACAGCCGGGACGCCGTGATCTTCACGCCCGGTTCGACGTCGGGAACGCCGGTCGACCTCTTCGGATCCTGTGCGCCTCCGCCGAAGGAGGCCGACGACGAGGACCGCCGGGACGTCGTCACGGCCTTCGTGGGAGGGCTTCTCACCCTCGCGGGCCGCGACGCGGATCCCGTGAAATCGCGCGACTTCATCTTCCTGTCGCTCTGCGTGACCGCGCTCTGGGAGAAGGGCGCAACCGCGACGTTCGAGTCGCTTCTCGAGCTTGCGGCCTCGCCGCCTTTCGCGAAGGTCGGCGTGCTGCCCCTCGAGACGTTCTATCCCGCGAAGGAGCGGCAAGATCTCGTCCTCGCGGTCAATGCCCTCCTCGCATCGCCCGCGACGTCTGCGTTCCGCGAAGGGGAGCCGCTCGACGTCGGGCGGATGCTGGCTCCGACGCCGGCCGGCGGGAAAGCGCGGCTTTCGATCGTTTCGATCGCGCACCTCGGCGACGCCGAGCGAATCTTCGTCGTGGCGACGCTCCTTGCGCGCGTGAAAGCCTGGATGCGCTCGCTGCCGGGCAGCCCCGCGCTCCGGGCGCTCGTCTACGTGGACGAGATCTTCGGGTTCTTCCCGCCCTCGGCCGAGCCGCCCACGAAAAGGCCGCTCCTCACGCTTCTCAAGCAGGCGCGAGCGTTCGGGGTGGGAGTCGCCCTCGCCTCGCAGAACCCCGTCGACCTCGACTACCGCGGCCTCGCGAACTGCGGCTGCTGGTGGATGGGCACGCTTCAGACCGAGCGGGACAAGCTGCGCCTCTCCGAGGGGCTCGTGGAAGCCGGCGGCACGGACGCCTCGGAGCTCCTGACCAGGACGCGGAAGCGCGTCTTTCTCCTGAACGACGTGCACCGCAAGGAGCCCGCGCTCGTCGAGACGCGCTGGGCGATGAGCTATCTCCGCGGGCCGATGACGAAGGCCGACCTCACGAGGCTGAAGGGTGCCGGCGGCGAGGCGACCGCGCCGCCGAGGAAGACCCCGGCGGAGTCGGCGGCGCCCGCCCTTTCCTCGGCTTGGCCGGTGCGATGGCTCGAGAAGCGGAATGCCGACATCGCATCCCCGTCGCTTTTCGTGAAGTATGCCGTGCGCTTCCATTCGGGTACGTCGTCTGCGCCGGAGATCACCGCCGCAAAGCTTTTCCCCCTCACAGCGGGGTCCCCCGCGGAAGTGCTGGAGACCGAACCCTCGACCTCGAGCCCTCCGGCCTGGAGTCGCTGAGAGCCGCCGCACCCGGCCGGCCGCTGCGATATGCGGACCTGCCCGCATGGCTCGGCGAAGGAACGGTGAAGGCCGTCGAAAAGGCGGTGCGATCGCGGCTCCCCGACAAGCTCGCAACGACGCTCCTGAAGGATCCCGTCACGGGCGCGCTCTCCTCTCCGGGCGAATCGCCCGAGGACTTCGCGAAGCGCCTCGCGACGGGCACAGAGCCGCCGGCGGCTCTTCGCGAGAAGCTCGAGAAGAAGCGCCGCGATCTCGCGGCGGCCGAGGCCTCCGAGCAGGGGAGATCGATGGAGACTCTCGCGACAGGCGCCGCGGCGGCTTGGGACGTCGTCGGGGGGATTTTCTTTGGAAGAAAGAGAACGCTGCGCGTCTCGAAAGTCAGCTCGGTTCTGACGAAGAAACGGCTCGAGGACGCCGCGGACGCCAAAGTCTCAGGTCTTCGCGCCGAGGTCGCCTCGTTGGAGGAGAAGGTGGCTCCGCCGGACACGAGTCGCTTCGAGAAGGTGAACGTCGTCCCGGCCGCAGCACACGTGGACGTGCTGTCGATCGGAATAGCCTGGATCTGTTAAGAGAAGAGTAAGAAAGATTTCTTAGAAGGTAATAGGGCTGGGGCAGCGCCGCCCTTGCCGCGAGGCGCCTGCCCTGCCCGAGAACGCATTCACTTTCTAAGAAACTCTTATCTTCGGTCTCTTTCTCTAGAATCCTCCCATGCCCAAGATACCTCCCCGGAAGGAAGTGCTTGAGCACCCGCTCTACCGCGCGGCCATGGCCGCGCAGCACCTCGCCTATCAGCTCATGCGCGAGGTGCCGCCCGAGCACAAGGCCGCCGCGACGCGGCTGCACGCGTCGCTCGTCCACGCCACGACGTATGCAGCCTACGCGGTCGACCCGGACGTGCCCGACAAGGAGGCGCAGCGGGCGGGCCTCGCCGCGACCGCGGCCCGGGCGAAGGAGCAGCTCCAGCCGCTCGCCCAGTTCGCCGGCGACGCGCGCGACGTGGAGAAGCTGAGCGAAAAGATCAGCGAGCTGTCTTCGGCAGGGGAAAAGGGGCTCATTCCTCCCTCTTCGTCCCCAGGATGACGAGCACGATCAGGAGCAGGAGGACGATCAGACCGATGACGATCGTCGTCGTACGCGAAGAGCCTGCCGGCGACTCGGCTGCCGCGGCGTTCGACGTGGCGGCGGTCGCCGCCGCTGCCGTGGTCGGCTGCGGGGCCTCGCCCGTGGTGGGAGCGGCGGCCGCCGTCGAAGGAGCGCCCGTCGACGCCGCCGCGGGCGGGGCCGTCGCGGATTCGGCGGGTTTCGGCGCGGCGGCCGTGCTGGCAGTCGACTGCGAACGGGCGGCGGACGAGACGAGGGCGAGAGCGAGGAGGAGGGCGGAGATCGCGGCGCGTGGCTTCATAGCGGATGAAACTATCGGGCGGACACCGAAGCGTCAAGCGGTCGGGGCGTGCGCGTGACGACGCTCCCGCGCGCGGGTTGGCGCCTCGACGCGGCCGTTTTCCTCTCGGGCGCGGCCCTGATGGGCCTCGAGATCGTCGGGAGCCGCGTCCTCGCTCCGGTTTTCGGGACCTCGCTCTTCGTCTGGGGAGCCCTGATCACGACTTTTCTCGCGGCGCTCGCGCTCGGATATGCCTTCGGCGGGCGCCTGGCCGATCGCCGGCCCGACCCGGGAATGCTGGCCGCGCTCCTCGCGTGCAGCGGAATCCTGCTCTTCGCGGTCTTCTCGTCCCCTCAGGTCCTGCTCGCGGCGCTCGGCCGCGCCTCCGTTCCCGAGCGCTTTCGCCCGCTCGTCGCGGCCGTGATTCTGTTCGGCCCGCCCAGCGTCCTGATGGGGATGGTCACGCCCTTCGCGGTGCGCCTCGCCGCGAAGGAGATCGCGACGGTCGGCGCTGCGGCGGGCCGCCTGTCTGCGCTCTCCACGGCGGGCTCCATCCTGGGAACGTTCGCGACGGCCTTCTTCCTCATTCCGGCATTCGCGACCCGGCCGATCCTCTTCGGCCTCGGCGCAACGCTTCTCGTGGCCTCGCTGCTCGTTCCCGTCCCGCGCTCGGCTGCACGGTTCGCGCTCGTTTCCCTCCTGGCGATCGGGGGCGCGGTCTCGTACCTTGCCGTGCCTTCGGATACGGGTTCACCCGAGCCGGCCGGGAAGGTCGTCTACGAGAAGGAGACGGCCTATCACCACCTCCGCGTCGTCGACGGGGGGCTCCGCCGCTCGCTCTATTTCGACGCTCGCCTGCAGGGCTTCATCGCCGTGCGGCCCGACCTCGTGCTGCACGAAGAACTATACGGACGGCATGATGCTCGCGCTCCTTTTTCCCGTCCGGCCCGTCAAGACGGCCGTCATGATCGGTCTCGGGGCGGGCATGGTCCCGACCCTCCTTTCCGAGCGCGCGCCGGAGATCGCCACGACCTCGATCGAGATCGACCCCGAGGTCGTCGAGACCGCGCGGCGCTTCTTTCGATTCACGCCGGGCGCGAACAGCCGCGTTCTCGTGGGCGACGGCCGGCGTGAGCTCGACCGCCAGGTTCCGGCCGCCGACGTCATATTCGTGGACGCGTATTTCGCGGACAGCTTGCCTTTCCATCTCGTGACGAAGGAGTTCTTCGAGCTCTGCCATCGAAAGCTCCCGCCAGACGGCGTCCTCGCGATGAACTTCGGCGGCCTGCTGACGGGCCGGCGGAACGTCCTGTTCTGGGCGGCGGTCAAGACCGTCCGCCTCGTCTTTCCGCGCACGTACATCTTCTCGTCCGAGCTCGCATCGGGGCGAGCGACCTTCGCCTCGAACGCCATCCTCATCGCGACGCGATCTCCCGACGGCCTCGACAGGGCCACGATCTCCGACCGCGCCGCCGTGCTCGCGAAAAAGCTCTCACGCCCGCCCGTCGTGGACTGGGCGAACGAGCTTTACGACGGCGAGCTGAAGGTCGGGGATGTCCCGGTCCTCACGGACGCGTACGCGCCGACCGACGCGCTCCAGAACCTCACGCGATGAATCGCCGGCTCCGTCTCGCGTGCGGGGTTTCCGCGCTCGTCGTCGCCGTGGCCTGCGCGCCTCGCGAGCGGCCCCCGGCGGTTTCCGCCTCCGACCCCGCGGGCGAGACGCTCGAGGCCGACACGCGAGCGCTGTGCGCGCTCGGGCCGCGCGTGACGGGCTCCGATGCGTGCACGCGGGCGGAGGAATGGGCCGCCGCGCGCCTTCGCGAGTCGGGCCTCGCCGCGCGGCTCGAGCCCTGGGAGTGGCCTTCCCGCCCGCCCGGAGCCGCGATCCCGCGCAACGTGGTGGCGGAGCTTCCCGGCCGGGATCGGCCGGGCGAGATCGTGCTCCTCGCCGCGCATCTCGACACGGTGGCGGGAAGCTCCGGCGCGAACGACGATGCCGTGAACGTGGCGCTCGTCCTGGGCGTGGCTCGGGCGATGCGCGCGGCGGGCCCCGCTCGCCGGTCGCTGCGCTTCGTCCTCTTCACCGGAGAGGAGCAGAAGCTTCTCGGCTCACGGGCTTATGTGAAGGCGCACGCGAAAGAGCTCGGGGCGCACGTCCTCGCTCTCGTGTACGACCTCGGGTCCGCACGGACGCTGGGCTTTTACCTGAACGGACGGAAGCAGGACCTGCGCGCGCTCTTCATGCGCGCCCTGTCCACGCGCGAGGGCTCGGGCCGCCTCGTCGGCCTTTATTCCATCTGGGAGGGATGCGACGCCTTCTCGTTCGTGGAGGAGGGAATTCCGGCGCTGACCGCCTACCAGGAGCTCGGGCCGTACCTTGCCGTCTACCACTCGGAAAGAGACAGGGTCGAGACGGTGAATTTCGCGGCGGCGCGCGAGAACGCGGCGCTCGCCTCCGCCCTCGTGAAAGGGGTGGCGGAAGACCCGGAGCCCGCGTTGCGCCGGATGACGCCGGAAGAAACCGCGGCCCTCCTCGAGCGCCACGGACTCGGAAAGGCCCCTCCGGATGTCAGTGCGTCCGCCCGCCCGACCGTTCTTCCCGGAGCTGCGCCAGCTCGCCCCTGAGAGCCGAGAGATCGCTCAGGAGACTCTCGCGGTCCGGCTCGGGGATCCCGGCGAGGGCGGGCTCGGAAGTCAGCAGCTTCGCCACCTCGGCTAGCTTCGTCTCGGCCAGGTCGAGCGCTTCCGCCACGTCGCTGCCCGGGAGATCGAGAAAAGCCTCCCCGACGAGCGACGGGACCGAGACGGCGGCCTTCCGAAGCCGGGTCCCGGCCTCCGTACCCTTCGCCCCGGCGGCCTCGACCGCGGCGTACACGGTGTGAGCAAAACTCATTCCGCGCTTCCAGGTCGGGAGGTTCTTGTAGTGGCTCACCATCGTCATCCTAGTACGTTTGCATGGTCGCGGGCGTCGCAATCCCGGTGCTAGGCTCCTCGATATTCAGGCACGTCTTTCGACCTTGACGTGCGAGGAAGGAGCGAAGCCAATGCGACGCAAAGTCACTGTGATCGGTGCCGGAAATGTGGGCGCGACCGTCGCCCAGAGAATCGTCGAAAAGGAGCTCGCCGACGTCGTCCTCGTGGACGTCATCGAGGGGGTCCCGCAGGGCAAGGGGCTGGACATGATCCAGTCGGGCGCCGTCGAGGGCTTCGACATGAGGATCGTCGGCTCGAACGGCTACGACGAGACCGCGGGGTCCGACCTCGTGATCGTCACGGCCGGTCTCGCGCGCAAGCCGGGCATGTCGCGGGACGACCTCCTGCACAAGAACGAGGAGATCGTCGCGAGCTGCATCTCGAAGACGACGCGCGGGTCGCGCGACCTGACCGTCATCGTCGTCACGAATCCGCTCGACGCGATGTGCGAGGTCGTCCGCCGCGTCACGAAGCTGCCCAAGAACAGGGTCATCGGCATGGCGGGAATCCTGGACAGCGCCCGGATGCGCGCGTTCATCGCGATGGAGCTCGGCGTCTCGATGACGAACATCCACGCGACCGTCCTCGGCGGACACGGCGACACGATGGTCCCGCTCCCGCGGTACTCCACGGTGGCCGGCGTGCCGATCACCGAGCTGCTGTCGCCCGAGCGCGTCGCGGCGATCGTCAAGCGCACCGCGGGCGGCGGCGCCGAGATCGTGAACCTCCTGAAGACGGGCTCGGCCTACTACGCCCCGTCCGCGGCCGCCGTCGAGATGACCGAGGCGATTTTCAACGACCGCAAGAAGATCCTGCCGTGCGCCGCGTACCTCGAGGGCGAGTACGGAATCAACGGCGTCTTCGTGGGCGTTCCGGTCGTGCTCGGCAAGAACGGAATCGAGAGGATCATCGAGCTCAAGCTCACGCCGGAAGAGTCCGCCGCCCTCAAGAAGTCCGCCAGCTCCGTTCAGGAGCTCGTCGGATTGCTGGCCGTCTGATTCCGTCCGACAACTGAGGGAGGAGACTCGATCGCATGGCGGCTCCCGCGCACCTTCTGAACTCGTCGGTCGGCAAGAAGATCGTCATGGCGATCACCGGGATCGTCCTTTCGCTCTTCGTCCTCGGCCACATGGCCGGAAACCTGCAGGCCTTCCTTCCGAACGGCCCGGCGGCGCTGGACCACTACGGCGCCTTCCTGCGAGAGCTCGTGCACGGCACCGGAATCTGGTTCGTCCGGGCGGGGCTCCTCCTCGCGGTGGGCCTCCACATCTGGGCCTACCTCGGCCTCTCGCTGAAGAGCTGGGCGGCCCGGCCGCAGGGCTATCGGGTGACGGACTACGAGGAGGCCACGCTCGCGTCGCGCTCGATGCGCTGGACGGGCCCTCTCCTCGGGATCTTCATCGTCTACCACATCCTCCACATGACGACGGGCACGCTCCACCCGCACTTCGTCGAGGGCAGGGTCTACCAGAACCTCGTCGCGGGTCTCACGCCCGTCGCCGTCGCGCTCTTCTATCTCGTCGCGATGGGCGCGCTCGCGTTTCATCTGTTCCACGGCGCCTGGAGCATGTTGCAGACCCTCGGCCTGTCGCACCCGAAGTACGACCCGTGGCGAAAGCGCCTCGCGATCGCCTTCACGATCGTCGTGGCCGGGGGTTTCGCCCTCGTCCCGATCGCGGTCCTCGCGGGGTGGCTGAAATGAAGACACGGGAGAAGAAGAAGCTTTTCTTAGAAAGAAAGAATTCGGAGAAGAAAAAGATCTTCTTAGAAGGAAAGAGAGACAGCGGCGTGCCGAGTATTGGTTTCTTCGTGGCTCTTTCCGGGGGGCGCTCATGGAACTGAAGTCGAACGTCCCCGATGGTCCTCTCGAGAAGAAGTGGGACAAGTACCGCTTCGACATGAAGCTCGTCAACCCGGCGAACAAGCGCAAGTACTCGGTCATCGTCGTCGGCTCCGGCCTCGCCGGCGGCGCGGGGGCCGCGTCGCTCGCCGAGCTCGGCTACAACGTCTCGTGCTTCTGCTATCAGGACAGCCCGCGGCGCGCGCACTCGATCGCGGCGCAGGGCGGCATCAACGCTTCGAAGAACTACCAGAACGACGGCGACAGCATCCAGCGACTCTTCTACGACACGATCAAGGGCGGGGACTTCCGCGCCCGCGAGGCGAACGTCTACCGGCTCGCGCAGGTCAGTGCGAACATCATCGACCAGTGCGTCGCCCAGGGCGTGCCGTTCGGACGCGAATACGGCGGCACGCTCGCGAACCGCTCGTTCGGCGGCGCGCAGGTGTCGCGCACGTTCTACGCGCGCGGCCAGACGGGGCAGCAGCTCCTCCTCGGCGCCTATCAGGCCCTCGCGCGCCAGATCGGCCTCGGCAACGTGAAGATGCACGCGCGCCACGAGATGCTCGAGGTCGTCCTCGTCGACGGCCGCGCGCGCGGCATCGTGACCCGCAACATGATCACGGGCGCCATCGAGTCGCACGTGGCCGACGCCGTCGTCCTCGCGACCGGCGGCTACGCGAACGTCTTCTACCTCTCCACGAACGCCGCGGGTTGCAACACGACGGCGATCTGGCGGGCGTACAAGAAGGGCGCGGCCTTCGCGAATCCCTGCTACACGCAGATCCATCCGACCTGCATCCCCGTCACGGGCGACCACCAGTCCAAGCTCACGCTCATGTCCGAGTCGCTCCGCAACGACGGGCGCATCTGGGTGCCTCTCAAGAAGGGCGAGATGCGGCCCCCCGACCAGATCCCCGAGGCGGAGCGCGACTACTACCTCGAGCGCAAGTACCCGTCGTACGGCAACCTCGCGCCGCGCGACATCGCGTCCCGCGCCGCCAAGCAGGTGTGCGACGAGGGGCGTGGCGTGGGAGAGACCGGCCTCGGCGTGTACCTCGACTTCGCGGACTCCATCAAGCGCCTCGGCGAGGACGTAATCCGCGAGCGCTACGGAAACCTGTTCGACATGTACGAGCGCATCACGGCGGAGAACCCGTACAAGGTCCCGATGCGCATCTTCCCGGCCGCGCACTACGTGATGGGCGGCCTCTGGGTGGACTACAACCTCATGTCCACGATTCCGGGCCTCCACGTCGCGGGCGAGGCGAACTTCTCGGACCACGGCGCGAACCGCCTCGGCGCGAGCGCCCTCATGCAGGGCCTCGCGGACGGATACTTCGTCCTGCCGTACACGATCGGCAACTACCTGGCGTCGACGAAGCAGCCGAAGATCGACACGACGCACGCCGCGTTCCGGGAGGCCGAGGCGGCCGTCGGATCACGGATCAAGAGGCTTCTCGCGATCAAGGGGAAGCGGACCGTCGATTCCTTCCACAAGGAGCTCGGGAAGATCATGTGGGAGTACTGCGGCATGGGCCGCAACAAGGCCGGGCTCGAGACGGCTCTCCAGAAGATCCCCGCCCTGCGCGAGGAGTTCTGGAAGGACGCCGTCGTCGGCGGGCATTACGAGGAGCTGAACCAGTCGCTCGAGAGGGCCGGCCGCGTGGCCGATTTCCTCGAGCTCGGCGAGCTCTTGTGCCTCGACGCGCTCGCGCGCGAGGAATCCTGCGGCGGACACTTCCGCGAGGAGTACCAGACGCCGGACGGCGAGGCGCTTCGCAACGACGAGAAGTTCTGCCACGTCGCGGCCTGGGAGTACGCGGGCGAGGGCAAGGCGCCGATCCGCAACGTCGAGCCGCTCGCGTTCGAGAACGTGCACCTGACGCAGCGGAGTTACAAATGAAGCTCACCTTGAACGTCTGGCGTCAGAAGGACGCGAAGTCCGAGGGGAAGTTCGTCACGTACGACGCGCCGGACATCAGCCCCGACATGTCCTTCCTCGAGATGCTCGACGTCGTCAACCAGCGCCTCATCCTGAGCGGTGAGGACCCGATCGCGTTCGACCACGACTGCCGCGAGGGCATCTGCGGGATGTGCGGCATCGTCGTGAACGGCAACCCGCACGGGCCGCGCCGCGGCACCACGAGCTGCCAGCTCCACATGCGCAGCTTCAAGGACGGCGACGTCATCACGCTCGAGCCCTGGCGCGCGACGCCGTTCCCGGTCGTCAAGGACCTCATCGTCAACCGCTCGTCCTTCGACCGGATCATCGCCGCCGGAGGCTTCATCACCCTGCCGACGGGCAATGCGCCGGACGGCAACGCGATTCCGGTCCCGAAGGACTGCGCCGAGCGCTCGATGGACGCGGCCGCGTGCATCGGCTGCGGCGCCTGCGCGGCGGCCTGCCCGAACGGCTCGGCGATGCTGTTCGTGGCGGCGAAGGTTTCGCACCTTGCGCTCCTGCCGCAGGGCCAGCCCGAGCGCTACGACCGCGTCCTGTCGATGGTCGCGCAGATGGACGCGGAGGGCTTCGGCACGTGCACGAACCACGGCGAGTGCTCGCGCGCCTGCCCGAAGGAGATCCGCCAGGAGTTCATCGCGCAGCTCAATCGCGACTTCTTCAAGGCGACTCTCGTCAGCCGCCCGAAAGTCGCCGGGGGCGCCGGCGCCGGCTGACGATCTAGACTCCGCGCATGAACGCGCGGCGGGCGGCGGTCCTTCTCTCGGCTCCGATCCGCCCGCCGTTTTTCTTTTCTTAAAAGCGACGCGCGGCAGCGGTGGAGTGATTTTCCGGCGCCGTCGCCCGCGACGCGCTGACGCCGGTCACCCATTTGCAAGAAAGACTTGCGCGATCGCGGTCCGTATTTTGCACACTCGAGAACATGATGGACGAGCCACGAGATAAGAAAGAGACGCCACTGCTAGGAGCCACCGTACTTTTTCTCCTGCTCGCGGCCGGATCGCGGGCGGCGGCGCAGCCGATCGACTTCAACAGCCCCGAGGCGTGGGCACTGAAGTATTTCAGCGCGGTCACGACGTTCACCGCCATCGGGCCTCCGGTCTTTCGGCAGCCCGGCGCGATCGACTTCGGCCTCGAGGGGGGTTGGATTCCCCATTTGAGCGAGAGCCAGCGCCGCGTCGGCTTCGGCGGAACGGCTCTCGAAGACCTCAACAAGCTGGCGGTGTACGGCCGGCCGAGGCTGACGGTGGGCCTCCCCGGCGGTGTTTCTGCCGAGGCCGGATGGGTGCCCCCGGTCGGGATCAACGGCCAAAGAACGAACCTCTTCGACGCGGCGCTCGAACGGCCGTTCTTCGTCGGGGGCTCCTGGTCGATGGGCGGTCGGCTCTACGGTCAGGTCGGCCACTCGTATGGCGATTACACGTGCTCGGAAGACGTCGTCGCGCAGCCGCCGGGTTCGCCCGGCAATCCCAAGAATTGCGACGCGCGGTCGACGGACTCCGCCACGCTCGACAATGCGGGCGCGGCCCTGACGGGCGGCGTCAAGGTCGGCGGCGGCGGAAACATCCACTTTGCCGTCGGCGGGACGTACAACGACCTCGTGTTCCAGGTCGGCGCCTATACGGGGGGAAAGCCCGACAACACCCGTCTCGCGACCCATGGCTGGACGGGCTGGGTGGCCGCGGGAGCCGGTTGGCCGCTCGGCAAGGCCGCCTCGATCGCGGCCGAGGCCTACTACAGCCCGCTTCTCGTCAAGCGGCCGCCGAATTTCGACACGCAGAACGACGGACTCTTCAACGTTCGGGCGCTCCTGCGCTTTCACCTGCGCTGAGGAACGCCGTCAGGGCCTGGCCGTCACGATCTCGAAGTCGACCTTGACCTCGTCTTTCACATTGACCGTGCCGCCTCCGGCGCTGATCGGCTTGATGCCGAAGGCGCTCTGCTTGACGGTCGCCGAGCCGCGAAACCTCTCCTTCGAGCCAGTGACCTCGAAAGACAGCGGCACTTTCTTCCCGCGCAGCTCGAGGTCCCCTTCGACGCGCCAGCGCCCTTCTGCGATCTGCTTCACCGTCGTGGACTTGAAGCGGATCTCCGGGAACTTCGCGACGTCGAGCACCTCCGGCCCCAGCATGCGCTTCTGCACCTCGGCCCGTTTCTCCTTCGCGAGCTTCGGGTCGAGCACCGTCATCTGACGCGCGTCCACCGCGATCTCCACCGCCGGCTTTTCTCCGTCGGAAACGGATCCCGACGAGACCGTCGCCCGCACTTCGTGGTTGTCGCCAAGAGCGGAGAGGAGGCCCGACTTGAAGACGTGCACGGTGAACGAGGACTGCTTGGTGTCGATGGCCCACGTCTCGCCGTTCGCGGATGCGCAGAGGAGCGCCGAGGCCAGGACGGCGCCCGGGAGGAGTTTTCGTCTCATGGAAGGACCTCCTTCATGTCTCGCCGGAAGCAATCGGCGGGCCGGACTGCCTATACTCCGCGGAATGAAGAAAGCCGCGCTCGTCCTTCTTGTGGCAGCTCTGTCCCTCCCCGCGCTCGCCGACGACGCGCTCGGAACGCTCACGGTGAAAGGAAAGACGACGGTCCTCAAGGCGGTCGCCGCCACCGAGGAAACCGGCGAGGGCGGGCAGAAGTGGCTCGTCATCCTCGCGTCCGACCGGAAGGTGGAGGGCGATCACTCCATCGCGCGTCTCGCGCAGCTCGCGAACGACGGCAAGCTCCACGCCGTGAGAATCCTCTGGCGGATCGGGAGCGACACGGTGCGGGCGGTCCCGTACGACGCGAAGCTTCCCACGAGCGGCCAGATGGGCCAGGAGAGCCCCACGCTCGACCTCCGGAAGTACGGTTCGGGCCGCGTCGACGCGGAGTTCAAGTCCAAGATGCTGGGACAGGACTGGCACTTCCACGCGAACGTGAAGGCGAAGGTCGTTCCCGGCGGGACCCTCGAGTACGAGCACGAGGCGCAGAGCTCGGTGCGGCGACCCCGGGCGGCGACAAGAAGCTCGCGCTCGGAAAGCTCGGCTACGAATACACGCCGGAGTCGTTTCACCACGCGATCTCGGACGGGAACCTCGAGGCCGTGCGCCTCTTCCTCGCGATCGGGATGTCGCCGAACGCGCATGCGAAGGGCGACAACCACCCGATGATCATGGCGGCGATGGGCTGCGGCAACCCGGACAAGAGCGGACGATCGCTCGAAGATCCTCGAGACGCTCGCGTCAGGCGGCGGAGACGTGAAGGCGGCGGACCAGAACGGATCGACCGCGCTCCTGTGGGCCGTCCAGGGCGGCTGCTCGGCCGACAGCGTCAAGGCGCTCCTCAAGGCCGGTGCGAACCCGAACGTCCGCGCCAAGGCCGGCGCCACGCCGCTCATGTTCGCGGAGCTCTTCAAGCGCACGGAGCTTGCGGACATTCTCAAGGCGGCGGGCGCGAAAAAGTAGCTCGGCCTGCCGCCGTTCTACCTACGACCCGGTGCGCGGGCCTCTCGCTCGGCCGCCTCGGCCGCTTCCGAAGCCTTTCGTGCCTCGGCACATTTCGCTTCGAGCGCCTTTTCTTCGGCCGCAGCCTCGGAGAGCGCGACTTCGAGCGAGGCCTTCTTCCTTCGGATCGCCGCGACCGCTTTCTCGGCGGCGCGGAGGCTCGCGCTTGCCCGCCGGGCTTCCTTCGTCCGCTCCGCGAGCGCCTTCTGAGCCTCGCGACGGGCCGGGGCCGCTCGGGGAAGGCGCGGTCCCGCGGCGCCGCCCCGAGAATGCCGAGCGAGGCGACCTCGTCGAATCCCGGCGCTTCCACGTCTTCGCTCAAGCGTCCGGCGAGCGGACGGCCGGCGGCGCTGCCGTACGGTCGCGATCGCTTCGAGAGTCGCCGAGACGCGGCGCAGGACGTCGGGATTCGCCGCGAGGCCCGCGCCGACGAACGCACGCTCGACTTCCCGCCGCGCCTCGTGGACGGCATCGCGCCTCTTCCGCATCGACTCGCGCGGATCGGAGCCGCCCAAGCGCAGCCGGTCGCCCGACGCGACGAGCGCCGCGAGGACACGCGGTGCGGATAGCGCCAGGTGGTTGACCCCCCACGCGGCGGCGTTCGGCTTTTTCAGCGCCTTCACCCGCGCGGCGTCGTCCTTTCGGCCGGCGGCCTCGAGCGTCTTCACGAGCGCGTTGCGGGCGGAGACGAACTCCGAGGGCGGGGAGGCGTAGAGCGTGTCGAGCTCCGCTTCGATGTCGATGCCGGCCTTCGCCACAGGCGGATTCTGTCAGGGCCGCCCGTAGGAGGGCGAAAACCCACGGCATTGATTTTTTTAAGCTGCATCTTGATTTTTTTAAGTCCAAGCGCTATGTTCCTGAGGTATGGCTCAGGACTGGCAAGCTCTGACAGACCTCACGCGCGGCGAGCCGATCCTCGTCGAGCGCGTCCGACTCGCCGGACGGGACGTGAGCATCGAAGGCAGCTTCGAGCCTCCGCCGCTGGCCCGGCTGTCCGCCGAAGACCAGGTCTTCGTGGCCGCGTTCGTGAAGTGCCACGGGTCGATCAAGCAGATGGAGAAGTACTTCGGGGTCAGCTACCCGACGATCAAGAACCGTCTGAACAGGATCGGCGAGGGGCTCGCGTTCGTCGAGATCGCGAGCGACGACGCGCCGCCCCCGCAAGACGTCCTCTCGCGGATCGCGGACGGAACGATCACGGTGCAGCAGGCGCTCGAAGAGCTGAAGGCGACGCGGAAGTAGGAGTTCACAGAACCGGAACGGAGGAGGACCCCATGTCCGAAGACAGGAAACGTGTGCTCGAAATGCTCGCGAGCGGCAAGGTGACCGTGGACGAGGCCGAACGCCTCCTTGCCGCGCTCGGGGACCCGCCGCCGCCTGCGCCCGACGCCGTAGCCGCGCCGCAGCGCCCGGGCCGCTTCTTCCGCATCGTCGTGAGGAAGAACGAGGGCAGCGGCAAGAACGTCGACATCCGCATCCCGCTCTCGCTCGTGAAAGGCGGTATGCGCATCGGCGCGATGATCCCGGGCTGCGGCGAGGCCGTGACGGAACAACTGCGCAAGAAAGGCATCAACCTCGACGTGACGAAGCTCGATCCCGACGGCCTCGAGGCCGCGCTGCGCGACATGGGCGAGATGGACATCGACGACGGCAAGTCGCACGTGCGCATCTCGTACGAGTGAGCCGGCCGGAGAACGGAGGCGAGCTTCATCGGCGCGGGAGGGCGCCGGCCGTCAGGAAGGCCCGGAACTGCTCGTTCTTCGCGACGACGTCGTTGTGCTCGAGCGCGGAGTCGATGAAGACCAGCCTGTTCTTCCGAAGGAGGTCCTGCGTGACGGCGGTCTCCGGAACCGCGGCGAACGGGATGTCCCACGCGCGGAGGTCGTCCATGAGGTCGAGCGACTGGTCCCGCGTGCCCCCCTCGGCCGTGTAGATGTCGACGAGCCTGCCGGGGAAACGGTCGATCCAGTGCGCGAACTTCTCCGACTGGCCGTAGAGCGCGTCGAACAGGTAGACCTCGCGGATGTTCGCGGTCAGGCCGCCCCGCGTCAGGATGTACGCCATGACCCTGTACGCCCCGCTGTGCCCGGCCAGGACGATCGAACCGGGCTTCGTGTTCTTGATCACGCCGCGCGCCTTCAGCGTCGAGAGCACGTCGGCGACGAGCTTCGAGAAGACGCCTGTCTCCTCGAGCTTCCCGCCGAAGGAGTCGGGCGCGTTCTTCGGCCCTTCGGGGAGGACGAGGACCGCGTTCACGCCGCTCGCCGCGAGCTGCTCGGCGACGCGGAACTGCGCGAACGTGTCGTCGACGTTGTTGCGCCACCCGTGGAAGTAGAAGACGAGGCTTGTGGCGCCTCCGGCGCGGAAGCCCTTCGGCACGAAGATCGCCACCGTGCGGTCGCTGTAGTGGACGTCGGCGGGATACGTCTTCCCCTCGTAGGTGTACCCCTTCGCGCGCTTCTCGTGCGGGAACATCGTGAAGTCCGACGTCGTCACGATCATCGTGCCGATGTCGGCGTAGCGCTCCGCGAGGGGCTGAGCGGGCTGGGCGGCGGCCGTGCCCGCGGCGAGCGTCACGGCGAGGGCCAGAACGTGTCGGATCTGTTTCACGGTCCGCGGATGCTACACGGCGCAAATCGGCGCGGGCAGGAAGTAAGAGTCTCCCTGGTAAGATTCTTACTCTGAGGGAGGCGCCATGAAGATCACGTCCAAGGGCCAGGTCACAATTCCCATCGGGATTCGCCAGCGTTTCGGCTTGCTGCCGGATACCGAGGTGGCGTTCGAAGCGCGGGGCGGCGCGGTGGTCATCCGGAAGGTGCGGGAGAGCGGGAGACGGGGCGCGAACGTCGTCGCGCGGCTGAAGGGTAAGGCCACGTCCGGCCTGAGCACGGACCAGATCCTCGCGCTCACCCGTGGCTGACACGCTCGTCGACAGCAATGTCCTTCTCGATGTTCTGACCGAGGATGCCCGCTGGTTCGCGTGGTCATCCGAAGCCTTGGCGCGCCGAGCCGGGGAGTCGGCGTTCGTGATCAATCCGATCGTCTACGCGGAGGTGTCGATCGGCTTCACGCGGATCGAGGACCTGGACGAGGTGCTGAATAGCGCCGGTTTCGAGAGGCGGCCGCTGCCGTGGGAAGCCGCGTTCCTCGCGGGTAAGTGCTTCCAGCGCTATCGGGGGCGCGGCGGCGTTCGGACGTCCACACTTCCAGACTTCTACATCGGCGCGCACGCCGTGGTTTCGGGCCTCGCACTCCTCACACGGGACGCCGCGCGATATCGGACGTATTTTCCGGGACTCGAGGTCATTTCACCGTAGAGGCATCGGGGCTCGCGCCGGCCGCAGTCCCTGTCTCACAGAAAGCTCCGCCCTCACCTCACCGGCATCGGCGGCCGCTTCGGCCTGACCGGCGGGTTCTTCTTCAGCTCCTCCATGACGATCGAAATCGCCTTCTCGAGCTGCGGGTCGTGGCCGGAGATGACGTCGGCCGGCGTCTGCTCGACCTCGACGTCGGGCGGGACGCCGACGTTCTCGACGCCGAAGCCTTCCTCCGGCGTCCAGAACCCGATGTTCGGCGCGGTGACGACGGCGCCGTCCATGAGCGTCGGGAAGCCGAGGATGCCGACGAGGCCGCCCCACGTGCGCTCGCCGACGATCGTCCCGACCTTGAAGTGCCGGAACATCCACGGCAGGAGGTCGCCGCCGGAGCCGGCCGTCTCGTCGATCAGCATGACCTTCGGCCCCTGGATGGACGCGGTCGGCGTCTTGAGGTCCTCGCCGTAGCGCATCGCCCACCATGCGATCGGCTGGCGGGTGAGCGCCTCGATGTAGTAGTCCGCGATGCTGCCGCCGCCGTTGAACCGCTCGTCCACGATGATCGCGTCCTTGGCCGCCTGCGGGTAGAAGTAGCGCTTGAAGTACGTGAAGCCGAGGTCCGCCGTGTTCGGGACGTAGACGTACGCGACGCGCCCGCCCGTCGCGGCGTCGACCTTTCGGAGGTTCCCTTCCACCCAGTCACGGTTGCGAAGCAGCGCCTCGTTCGCCACCGGGACGACGCTGACCGTGCGCGCGCCCTTGCCGTCCGCGGTCGGGCCGACGGTGATCTCGACGATCTTCCCGGCCGTGGCCTCGAAGCGCTCGTAGAGGTTCTCGGGCGGCGCGAGGGCCTTGCCGTTCACCGCGAGGAGGTACTCGCCCGACTTCACCTCGACGCCGGGCTCGGAGAGCGGCGCGCGCAGCTCGGGGTTCCAGTTCAGGCCGCCGAAGACTTTCTTGAAGCGGTAGCGGCCGTTCGCGACTTCGTAGTCCGCGCCGAGGAGCCCGCCCGGGACGGGCGTGACTTCGCCGAACGAGTCGCCCGGCGTGATCCGGTGGTGGCCGACGGAGAGCTCGCTGCACATCCACTGGATGACGCGGTTGAGGTCGGTGCGCGACGAAAGGTACGGAAGGAAGGCGGCGTACTTCGCCTTCATGGCCTTCCAGTCGACGCCGTGCATCTTCGGGTCGTAGAAGAAGTCGCGGTTGACGCGCCAGGCCTCGTCGAAGATCTCGGGCCACTCGGCACGAGGATCGACGCGCACGGCGATCGCGTCGAGGTTGAGCTTGCCGCCCGCGCCTTCCTTCGGCTTGCCGTCCGGACCCTCCTTCGGGTCGGCCTTCTTCGGGGACGACGGGACGATGAACCACGAGTCCTTCCGCGGCGCCCCGTTCTGAGTCTTCTCCTTCTGCTTGAAGAGAATCTTCTTGCCGTCGAAGGAGACGAGGTAGTCGTCGGCCTCGGGGACGATCGTCTCGGTCTTGCGGTCCTTGAAGTCGAAGCGCTGGACGGACGTCTTTCCGTCGGCGGCGCGCTGGAAGAAGACCTGGCCCGCGCTGCCGGCCTGGAGGTTCGAGATCTCGGCGGGGTGGACCGGGAGGTCGACGATGCGGAGATTGAAACCGTCGCGGTCGATCACGACGGGCTCGGGCTTCTTCGGGGCTTGGCCTTCCAGCTGCGGCATTCGTGTCGCCGTCCTTGGAATCGGCGGGACGGTCGCCTTTGCTCCTTTCGAAGAATCTTCTTCTTTCTTCTACTTCCGTCTTCGCGCCGTCTCGCCCTTCTCCTCGTCGCTCTCTTTCGCGAGCGGCGAAGGCGTGCCCTTCTTCAGCGTGGCGACGTAGATCGCGTTCGTGATGCGGGAGTCGGTGCTCTGCAGGGAGAACCAGCGTGCGCTGCGGTCCGGCGTCGGTCGAGGCGAGGAAGTAGAGGAATTTGCCGTCCCGGTCGAAGGCGGGGTCCGAGACGTCCGAAAGGCCGTCCGTGAGCGCGTACGACTTGTCCTCGCCCACGGAGTAGACGAACGCGGTGCGGATGTACGTGGGGCCCGAGAGCGTGTAAGCCACCCAGCGCGAGTCGGGCGACCACGTGCCGCGGAGCCGCCGCGTCTCTTCCGGTCCGTAGCGGCTCTCAGCCGCGATCTTCTTCGAGGCGCCGCTCGCGAGGTCCACGATCCACAGTGTCAGGGAGTTGTCGGTGAGGACGATCTTCTTTCCGTCGGGCGAGAAGACGAGGTCGTCGTAGAAACCCGAGCCCGGGACCTTGATCTTCCTCGGCGCGCCCCTGCCGTCCTGCGTGCGCACGACGAGCTCGTTCTCGCCGCTCTCGTCGGAGACGTAGGCGATCTCCTTGCCGTCCGGCGACCAGGCGGGCGCGCGCTCGTGCGCGGCGGTCGTCTCCGTGAGGTTGCGGGGATCGCCCTTTTCGGCCGGAACGGTCACGATCTCGCCCCGGAACTCGAACGCGGCGCGCGCGCCGGAGGGGGAGAGGGCGGCGCCGCGGATCCACTTCGCGCCTTTCGCCCAGCGCGGGCGCGTCTCGAGAAGGTCGCCCGCGACCGTGATGGCAAGGTCGGTCGTCTTCTTCGAGGCGAGGTCGAGAAGGTGGAGCGTGCCCGCCTGCTCGTAGACGATGCGTCCCGCCGCCGCCGCCGCGTTGAGGACGGGGAAGTCCTTGAGGTCGGTCAGGCGCTCGAGCGACTTCGACTTTGCGTCGTAGGCATAGACGTTGAACTCGCCGTCGCGGTCGGAGCGCAGATAGAGAGCCCCGCCGATCCACATCGGGTCCACGTCGTTGCAACGCGTCGCGGGCTGGGGAATGCGGTTGATCGCGTGCGTCGCGACGTCGAAGAGCCACACCTTCGAGACGAGCCCGCCGCGGTAGCGCTTCCACTGCAGGTGCGCCGGGTTGTTCGGGTTGTAGGCGATCGTCTTTCCGTCGGGCGAGTAGGCGGCGCGGCTGGCGTACGGGATCGGGAGGGCGGTCTCGAGCCCGCCCTCCACGGGCACCGTGTAGAGCTGCGTGTGCCGGTTGTTGACGGCGGCGCGCGGCGACGTGAAGAGGACGGATTTGCCGTCGGGCGCGAAGCCCTGCACGACGTCGCGTCCGGGATGCCACGTAAGCCTCTTCGGCACGCCGCCCGCGGCGGGGACGACGTAGACGTCGAGGTTGCCGTCGAGCTCGGCGCTGAACGCGAGGAGCGAGCCGTCGGGGCTGAAGGCCGGCCGCATCTTCACGCCCGGACCGGAGGTGATGCGTTCGACGCCGCCGCCGTCGAGGCGGCACGTCCAGATGTCGTTCCCGTAGACGAAGGCGATGCGGTCTTTCGAGAGCGCCGGGTCCGTGAGCATCTTCGACGGCCCAACCGGGGCGGCCGCGGCGAGCGCGGCGGACGAGACGGCGAGAGAGAGCGTGAGAGACAGGGCGATGACGGCGAGACGTGCGCGCATGGGATGGATTCTGCATGTCCTTCGGGCCGCGACGGCGCGGGGACAAAAAAAAGGTCTCACAACCCGGTGGCGCCGCCCCCGCGTCGACACAATTTCGGAGAAACCGGGGTGAAACGGCCTGGCCCGCGCGATGCATGGTGATTGGCGGAGAGAGCCATGTCCGCTCGCACGCCCGAGGATTGCGACCGGCTGTTCGCCGAGCGCGTGAATTCCGGCGATCTCGGCGGCGCCCTGGCGCTTTACGAGGACCGTGGGTGCTACGTGCTCCGCGACGGCGTCGCGAGGGGCCCGGCGGCGATTCAGCCGGTCCTCGAGGAGCTCATCGCGTCCAAGCCGCGGCTCGAGTGCGAGGTGAAGCGGGTCGTGCGCGCGGGCGACGGCCTCGCGCTTCTCTACAACGACTGGCGCGTGACCGTGGGCGGCGAGGACGACCTGTCGATCGAGCGCACGGGCAGGGCCGTCGAGCTCGTGCGGCGGCAGGCGGACGGCACGTGGCGATTCGTCATCGACGACCCTTACGGACGGACCTGACCTGCGCTCAGAAACCCTTCGGCCGCTCCCCCCGCACGCCGAACGCCTTCTCGAGCGCGATTCCCGCGCGGCCGATCGTCCCTTCGTCGAAGAGGCGGCCGACGAGAGTCACGCCGTGCGGGACGCGCCTCTTCGGCGAGAGCTTCGGGAGCGGCCGGGCCGGATCGGGCGCCCAGTCGCTGCGGGCCTGATCGATCTCGACGAAGCCGGCGGGCAGCGTCAGCGAGGGGTGGCCGGTGAAGTTCGTGATCGTGAGGATCTCGTCGCGGAGCGACGGGACGAGGAGGAGGTCCACCGTCGAGAAAATTCGTGCGATCTCCTGCGCGACCTTGCGCCGCAGCCGGTCCGCCTGCACGTAATCGACCGCCGAGAGAAACCGCGACTGACGGAACGTGTTCGGCCAGGCGTCCGGCACCTGCATCCTGAGCTGATCGAGACCGCCGGAGAGCGTCAGCTCCTCGAACGAGGCCGCTGCCTCGGCAAAGAGAATCGTGTTCAAGGAGCCGTAGGGCCAATCCGGCAGGCTCACCTCGACCGTCGTCATCCCGAGGCGGCGAACGGTCTCGAGCGCGGCGCGGTCGACGTCGGTCGCCGGGCTCTCCTTCATCCACTGCGGGAAATACCCGACGCGCAAGCCCGCCACCGCGCGGTCCGGCTCGAAGTCGAGCCGGCTCGGAACGCTCGAGACGTCCCCCGGGTCGGGTCCGGCGATCGCCGCGAGGACGAGAAAAGTGTCCTCGACGCCGCGCGCCATGGGACCGAGCTTGTCCATCGACCAGGAGAGGGTCATCGCGCCCGTTCGCGCGACGCGCCCGAACGTGGGCCTGAGGCCCGTGACGCCGCAACGCATCGACGGGTCGACGATGCTCCCTTCCGTCTCGCTTCCGATCGCGAACGCCACGCATCCGGCGGCGGTCGCCGAGCCCGGACCGGCGCTGCTGCCGCCCGAGCCTTCCTCGAGAAGCCACGGGTTCTTCGTCTGGCCCGAGAACCAGACGTCGTTGAGCGCGAGCGCGCCCAGGCTCAGCTTCGCGACCAGGACGGCGCCGGCGTCGTGGAGGCGCCGCACGACCGCTGCATCCGCGTCCGGCACGCGGTCGCGAAACGGCTCCGCGCCCCAGGTCGTGCGGATGCCTTTCGTGTCGAGGAGGTCCTTGACGCCCCACGGGATGCCGTGCAGAGGGCCCCGGTACTTCCCGGCCGCGATCTCCGCGTCGGCGCGGCGGGCCTGCTCGAGGGCGAGGTCAGGTGTCAGCGTGATGACGCAGTGCAGATGGGGATCGAAGCGCCGAAGGCGGTCGAGGTAGATGCGGGTGAGGCGCTCGGAGGAGAGGGCCTTCGACTCGATCCAGCGCGACAGCGCCGCGACGGGCGCGAACGCGATGTCCCCGTCGTGTTTCGGGAGCGGGCCGAGGGCGACCTTGCTCCGTGAGAAGACGCCGCGCGCGGGGACCGTCGACGTAC
The DNA here is from genome assembly GCA_963816185.1 of Thermoanaerobaculia bacterium. Classification (GTDB taxonomy): domain Bacteria; phylum Acidobacteriota; class Thermoanaerobaculia; order UBA5066; family UBA5066; genus Fen-183. The sequence continues at coordinate 298,012 of CAWFJJ010000001.1, forward strand.
CGGGCAGGATCGGGTTCCATTGCGACGCGGGCGCGAGGGATGGCTCGAGCGCGACTTTCCTCGGACCCGTGCGCCGCTCCATCGTGCCGGCCATGGACTCGCGCCAGTTCCCCGCGGCCTGCGCGCGGTCCTTCGGCGTCATGGAGACGCGCACGAGCTTCTCGGCCTCGGCGATCGTCGTGGGTGAGACCTCGGGCCCTACGGCGGGCGCCGTTCCGAAGGCGGGCGGCGTCCCGGCGGCAGGCGTGGAGGCGGGGGGCGGCGTCTGCGCGTCCGCGCGCATACCCGTTACGAGCGCGGCGGCGGAGGCGGCGGTAGTCGTCAGGAACTCGCGGCGGGACTTGGGCATGGTCATCCTTTCCGTGCGGCGTCGTGGAGAGCGGCAAGCCTGCCACAAGTCGGTAACATCAGTCATCGCTTCACCGCGCGTTGACACGCCCCTCGCGGCGCCCGGCACGGCCGACGACCCGTCCCCGTTCCGGGCGCGCGAGCTCTTCCTGCCGGTCGGCCTCGCGCTCGTCCTGGGCGCCGTCGCGCTGAGAAGCGGTCCCCGGCTCGTGGATGACGCCTACATCACGTTCCGATACGCCCGGAACCTCGCCGAAGGCGAAGGCCTCGTCTACAACGCCGGCGAGAAGGTCCTCGGGACGTCGGCACCGCTCTTTGCCGTCCTCCTCGCGGGCCTCCACCGGCTGACGGGCACGGCGATCCCGGCAATCGCCTTCGCACTGGGCGCTGCGTGCCTTCCGGCCTGCGCCCTCCTCGGATACCGGCTTGCACGCCGCGCCTCGAGCCCGCTGTTCGCGGCCCTCTTTGTCGCGGCCGGGCTCTCCCCGCTCGAGTCGCTCCGAGTGTTCTCCTCGGGGATGGAGACGCCCCTCTACCTTTTCGGGCTCCTCCTCGCGGTCGAGATCGCGTGCCGCGGCCGCGACGCGACCGCCTTCGCCGTCGCGGGCGCACTCGCCTTCGTTCATCCGGACGCCGTCCTGCTCCTCCCGGCGCTCGCCGTCGCGCTCCGTGTCGGGCGCGCACGGTGGCCCTGCCGCCCGCTCGCCCTCGGCCTCATTCCGGCTGCTGCCGCGACGGCTGCCCTCTGGGTCGCGTACGGCTCGCCCGTCCCTCACAGCGTGACGGCCAAGCGGCTTGCGTACACCGCGCCCTTCGGCCACTCGTTCTCTCTTCTCGCCGATACGATCTTCGACCCGATCGTGGCGCGCGAGACGCCGGCATCTCCTCTCGTCGCCGTCCTTCTCTCCGCTGCCGCGCTCGCCCTCATTCTCTTTTTCGGACGGGCCGCGCTCAAGGGGCTTGCGGCTCTCGCCTTCGCCGGCTTTTCGGCTCTCTACTTTTCGGCCTTCGCCGTCGCGAATCCCCTCGTCTTCGGGTGGTATCACCCGCCCCTGACGCTCGCCTGGACGTTCGTCGTCGTCGCGTGCGCGGCGCACCTTCCGCGAGCGTGGCGCTCGGCCGCGGCAGTCCTCCTCGCGGGCTCCTTCGCGATCCACGTGGTCGCGTTCCGTCCATACGACCCGTCGGGCCGCGAGGACGTCTTCGCCCGTGCGGCGGCAGCACTCGCGCTGCGGCCGGAGGAGACCGTCGCGGCGCCCGAGATCGGCGCCCTGGGCTGGGCCACGCGCGCGCGCGTCCTCGACACGACGGGCCTCGTCTCGCCCGCCGCCCTCGCATGGCGGGGGCGACACGAGAGCGGGTTCGGCTTGATCCCGCCACGCCTCCTCCGCGAGACGGACGCGAACGCGCTCGTCACGCTCGACATCTTCCTCGCACCGTCGCTTGGCGCCGATCCGGGCGCGCTGGACCGTTGGTCGGAGGTCACGGTCTCTGGCGCCCGGTCCGTGCGCGTCTTCCGGCGGGTGCGCTGAGTCAGCCCAGAGGGCGCTCGGAGCGCCCGTGTGATGCATCGAGGATCTCGATCTTCGGCGCGGGGTCCTCTGGGCGCCGATAGAAGAGCGAGTGTCCGGCGGGTGAGAAGCCCGCGGCCTCGTAGACGCGGCCGGCCCGCGCGTCGGCCGCGGACAGGAACGCGAGCGAGACGCCGCGCGAGAACGCGGCGCGAACCGCCGCGCACGAGAGGAAACCGCCGATGCCGCGCCGCCGAAACGCCTCGAGAGTCGAGACGCCGACCAGCTCCGTGAGGCCGTCGTGCGCCGGCTGAATCATCGCCGTGGCGACCGGCTCGCCCGCAATCCGGGCGAGGAACGCGAGACCGTCGTCGAGCGTCCCGCGCAAATTGAGCGCCTGCTCGTCCGACGGCGTTCGCCCGGACGGAAGTCCGAAGGCACGACGCTGCACGTCGAGAAAGACGACGAACTCGTCGAGCGCCGTCGTGGCGTCGAGCGTCGAAACGTCGAGTCCGCTCACGGGCGGCGCGGCGCGCTCTTCCCCGCGCGGGCACACCATGAGCTGCGCCCGGTTCTCCAGAGCGAAGCCGTGCGCCTCGAGAGCCTCGGCGAGGTTCGGCGCGCACGCCTCGACGTACTCGAAGCGCGGCACGCGGCCGCGGGCCTCAAACGCCGTCTGGAGGCGCTCGAGCGGCTCGGCGAGGTCGGTCGGGACGGCGGCGGGGCCGTCGGGAATCGCATAATTGAAGTAGGGCAGCGGGTCCGTATCGTGAAAGAAGAGCGTGAACGGAGGCACCGGCACCGCCTCGTACTGGCGTCGGGCCACCGCACGCATCTGCGCCTGGATGCGTTCGAGGAGAGCGGGCCCGGCCGGAGGGGTCATCGCGCCATTCTAGGGTTCGCGCTCTGCTAGCCTGTCGCGCATGACGCCCAAGACGCTCGGCTTTCCCCGTTCCCTCGCTCTCTTCGCCGCGCTGGCTTTGTCCGCACCGGGCCCTCTCGGCGCGGCGGAGAAGGCTCCCGCCCCCGGCGGACCAGCGGCGGTCCTGGTCAAAGCCGGCTCCCTCGTGGACGTCGTGAACGGGACCGTGAAGAAGAACCAGGAGATCCTCATCGAGCACGGCCTGATCAAGGAGGTCGGGCCGAATCTCGTGGTCCCGGCCGGGACGCGGATCGTCGACCTTTCTCACAGGACCGTCCTCCCGGGCCTGATCGACGCGCACACGCACATCACGAGCCAGCCCGAGGATTACTACGGGGACCGCTTCCGCCGGTCGCCGATCGACGTCGCCGTCACCGCGCACGTCTATGCGAAGCGGACTCTCGAGGCCGGATTCACGACGGCCCGGGTCGTCGGCTCGCCGGAGTACGTCGACGTGGCGCTTCGGAACGCGATCGACTCCGGCAAGGTCTCCGGGCCGCGGCTGAAGGTCGCAGGCCTGGCGATCGGATCCACGGGCGGGCACGGAGACCTGACGGGCTTCTCTCCGTACCTCCGGTTCGAGCTTTTCTCCGGCGTCGCCGACGGCGTCGACGCGGTGCGCAAGCTCGTCCGCCAGAACGTGAAGTACGGAGCGGACGTCATCAAGATGATCGCGTCGGCCGGCGTCCTCTCCGAGGAGGAGTCCGTCGGGGCGCCGCAGTACTCCCTCGAGGAGATGAAGGCGATCTGCGACGAGGCCGCGATGTGGGGCCGGAAAGTCGCCGCGCACGCGCACGGCACGGAGGCGATCAAACGCGCGGTGGCTGCCGGCGTGGCGTCGATCGAGCACGGGAGCCTGATCGACGACGAGGGGATCCGCATGATGAAGGAGCGGGGCACGTACCTCGTGGCCGACGTCTACAACGACGACTGGATCCTCGCGGAGTTCGCGAAGATGGGCTACCCGGAGAAGATCATCGAGAAAGAACGAAGGGTCGGACTCCTCCAACGCCAGAATTTCCAGAAAGCCGTCCGGGCCGGCGTGAAGCAGGCGTACGGTACCGACGCCGGCGTCTATCCCCACGGCATGAACGGCAAACAGTTCGCGCACATGGTGCGCTGGGGCATGACGCCGATGCAGGCGATCCAGGCGGCGACGGTGAACGCCGCCGACCTCCTCGGCTGGACGATGGTCGGTGTCATCGCGCCGGGGAGGTACGCCGACCTCGTCGCGGTCGACGGTGATCCGCTGAAGGACGTGACGCTTCTCGAGAAGATCCCTTTCGTCATGAAGGGCGGAGAGGTCGTCGTCTCGCGATGAGAGCGTTCCTCGCCCTCGCGCTCCTCGCCCTGCCTCTCGCCGCGTCGGCCGCCGAGCCGCGCTTCGAGAAGCGCGCCGTGACGGTGAACAGCGTCGTATATCCCTATCAAGTCTTCGTGCCCGAGAGCTTCCTCAGCGCCTCGAAGCCTCCCGTCCTCCTCTTCCTCCACGGCGCCGGCGAGCGCGGCTCGGAGGGCGAGCACACGCAAGTGGGTCTCGGGCGCGCGATCCGGAAGGACCCGGCCCGCTGGCCGTTCCTCGTCGTCTTCCCGCAGTGTCCGAAAGGCTCGCAGTGGATCGGCGATCCCCAGAAGGCCGCCTTCCTCGCCCTCGAGGAGGCGCTCGTCGAGTTCCACGGCGACCGTGAGCGCGTGTCCCTGCTCGGAATGTCGATGGGGGGCGCGGGAACCTGGTGGAGCGCGTTCCAAAGGCCGGGCGTATTCGCGGCGGTCGTGCCGATCTGCGGGTACGTCGTCTCGTCCCGCGGATTTCCGATCCAGAGCTTCCGGCCGCCCGACATGCGCCGCGTCCTCGAGTCGGGCGATCCCTATGGAGTCATCGCCCGGGGACTCGGGAAGACGCCGGTGTGGGCGTTCCACGGCGACGCCGACGACACGATTCCCGTCACGGAGTCGCGTCGGATGGCGGAGGCTTTGCGCCTCTCGGGTGGAAACGCGACGTACACGGAATTCTCCGGCGTCGGACACGACGCGTGGGACCCGGCGTTCGCCGAGCCCGATCTCGTGCCCTGGCTGCTCGCCCAGCAGCGCGGCGCTCCCGGACGACGCCCGAAGCCGTCCACGACACCTGTGCTCTATACCGGAGCGACCGTATACCGCGCCTGGGACGCTGGCCCCGCGAAGGCCGCGATTCTCGTCGAAGGGGGCGGCGTGCGGTTCGTCGGCGCTGAACGCGAAGCGAGGGCGCTCGCGCCCGAGGCGCGTGTCGTCGATCTCGCGGGAGCGGTCGTCGTGCCCGGCCTCACCGACGCGCACGGACACCTCCGCGGGCTCGGGGCGCTCCGGCGCGCGGTCGACCTCCGCGGCCTCTCGAAGGAGGAGATTCTCGACGCGCGTGAAGAGACCGCGCGGCGACGGCCGCCGCGGGCGAGTGGATTCGCGGGCGCGGCTGGGATCAGAACCGGTGGCCCGGGAAGACGTTTCCGACCGCCGCCGAGCTGACCGCCGTGTCGCCGCGGAATCCGGTCGTTCTCGGGCGCGTGGACGGGCATGCGATCTGGGTGAACGAGGCCGCGCTCGCCGCCGCGCACGTGACCGCGAAGACGAACGATCCCGACGGCGGGCGCATCGAGCGCCTTTCGGACGGGCGCCCCGCGGGCGTCCTCGTGGACAACGCGACGGCCCTCGTATGGAACGCAATTCCCGAGTCCACGCCGGAGGAGATCGCGCACGACTATCGCGCCGCCTTCGAGGCCTGCGCGCGGGTCGGCCTGACGGGCGTGGGCGACGCCTCGGGCTCGAACGCGGAGGAGATCGGGATCCTTTCGACTCTCGCGCGCGAAAAGAAGATGCCGATCCGGGTCTACGCGACCGTGGGTCCGAAGAATCTCGACGAGGCGATCGCGAAGGGCCCGTTTCAGGAGGGGCGCCTCACCGTCCGCGCCGTCAAGATCTATGCGGACGGCGCTCTCGGGTCGCGCGGGGCCGCCCTTCTCGCGGATTACAGCGACGCGCCCGGCAATCGCGGCCTCGATGTGACGCCGCCCGAAGAGATCCGGCGTCTCGCCGAGAAGGCGCTCCGCGGGGGCTTTCAGGTGTGGACGCACGCGATCGGGGACCGCGCGAACCGGGAGACGCTCGATGCCTACCGAAAGGCGCTCGACGCCGTGCATCCCGCCGATCCGCGCATGCGCATCGAGCACGCGCAGGTCTTGTCGCTTCGCGACCTCCCGCGCTTCGCGAAGCTCGGTGTGATCGCGTCGGTGCAGCCGACGCATGCGACGTCGGACATGCCGTGGGTCGAATCCCGCCTCGGCCCCGGGCGGCTCGAGGGCGCCTACGCCTGGCGATCGCTCCTGAAATCCGGCGCCCGTCTCGCGGGCGGAAGCGACTTCGCCGTGGAATCCGAGAACCCCCTCCTCGGGATCTACGCGGCCGTGACGAGGCAGGACCTCTCGGGCCATCCGCCGGGCGGCTGGCGGAAGGAGGAAGCGCTCACGCGGGCCGAGGCGCTCCGGCTCTTCACGGCCGACAACGCCTATGCCGAGTTCGCCGAGACGCGGCGCGGACGGATCGCCCCCACGTTCGACGCGGACTTCACGGTCCTCGACCGCGACATCGTCTCCGAAAAGACGCCGGACTCCGAGATTCCGAAGGCGAAGGTGCGCATGACCGTCGTCGGCGGAGAGATCGTCTACCGGGCCTCGCCTTGATACGGCCTCTGCGAAGTCCAGGTGCGCCGAGTCTGACGCTATTCGAAGTAAGCGCTGACGTCCACGATCAGGTGAACCGTCGTCCCGGCGGGCTGAGTGCAGTGGATGGAGATCGCCCCGCCCGTTCCCAGGCCGAGCAGCGCGTTTCCCGCTCGCGTCCTGGTCGCGCCGTACGCGACCGTCGTGGTGTTAGGCGGGCTCATGCCGGCCGGGTAGACGTTCACCTGGCCTGCCGCGGTACTTCCCGTGACCGTGATGTTCAAAGCGACACCTTGGGCAGTCGAAGGGATTCCGCACCTGCCGATCATTGTGAAGGTCCGCTCGGCGTTCGCATCGAGCGCCGGCCCGCCATAGGGCCCGTTCGCATTTCGTGTGTCGACCACGCGGCAAGGAGTTAGGGTGTGGGAAAGCGTGCCCATCTTGATGACGCCCGAGGCGGTGTTGTTCGTCTCGTTCGTCTCGAGGACGAGATCGTCAGCATCCGCCTTGGCGATGACATAGGTAAGTACCGGGCGTGATTCCAGCCGGAATGACGAGGGAGGTCGATCCGGTGCTCGCGGTCCCGGCCGCCAGAGCGGGAATAGAACGGAAGCCGAGTTCGATGTCCCCGTTATCCCACGTCGTGTCGGTCGACAGGTAGAACCTGGTCGTGGAGGGGGGAGCGGCGCTCGTGCCCGTCTGGTTCATCGTCGTATCGGTCACGGTGAACGCCAGGCCTGCCCCGCCGGTCGCCGGGACCGCGAGAGCGGAGACGATCAGATCGACGGGTGACTGGAAGGTCGCCGTGCAGGTCTTGTTGGCATTCATCGTGACGATGCCATCGGCGCAGTCCGCATCCCCGCTCCAGCCGGTGAAGAAGACGCTCGCGTCGGGCAGGGTGGCCAGGCTCACGACGGTTCCTCTGATATAGGCCATCGAGCAGGTCGCGCCGCAGTCGATCCCGAACGGACTGCCCGTGACAGTGCCCGTTCCGTTCCCGCCCTTCGTCAACGTCAACGTAAACACCGACGGGGGAGGATTCGGCAACGGATTGAGGTAGATGAGCACGCGGCTCCGATTCCCGTCCACGACGTAGAGGTTGCCGCTCGAATCGAACGTGGCGGCCTGCGGCCACGAGTAGAGGTCGTTCAACAGGGTGTCGGGATGCTGGCTGACGAGGGGATTCGTGTAGACGTAAGGGAAGCGCGGATTCACGTAGCTGTTTCCGCCGACCACCATCTGGCCGCTGGAGTTGAATGCCGGCTCGAAAAGGGCGGCGGGGAGCTCCTGCCAATTCGATGGCCGAAGCCGTGAAGCTGCCCCCCGTGCCGAAGACGCGGCTGGCCGGGATCGCAAAAAGAGCCGTGACCGGGGCGTCCGGGAAGAGGCTGGCGTCGTACTCGAGAAGCCGAAAGTTCCCGGAGACTTCCGCTGCGTCGTCAGCTACGTAGAGGTTGCCCTGACGATCGAGGGCGACGGCGCCCGGGTTACAAAGGCTGTCCCGGCTGGGGGCGTCCTGGAGCTCCCCACGCCCCTGGTTGCATGCGATTTCGGAAGCGCTCGTCTGGCCGAGCACGATGTCCACTACCGGTGAGGTCAGAGGATTGCGGACGCGGAAGACACGATTCCCCACCGGGTCGGCGACCCAGAGCCTGTTTCCCGCCCCGACGGGCGCCACCCCACCAATCGTGAGGTCGGTCCACGTGAGGTTGCCACCCCCGAGAACGGGCAAGGGCGGATTGATCGTCACAGAGGGCGTGGCTCCTTTCACTAGAGGAAGTTCGTAGGCAACGATCGAGCCGGCGCGCGTCGCCCAGAGATGCGAGGCTTGATCCTCCCGGATGCGCCCAAAGTAGGGCTGCTGTTGGAGCAGAGGGTCGGTGGCGCCGACGAATCCGCTGGCCGTCTGGCCGTTCGCGAGATTGGGAGGATTGTCCCAAAAGAGGAGCCGCCCGCCGTCCGCGACGATGAGCTGGTTCCCGGCCACGGCGACGCCACTGGGAGCATAGGCGCCGGATAACCCGACCTCGTTTGGACTCCAGAATTGGCGTGGCTTGAAGAGCCGGGCATCGGTGGAATGCGCGGCTCCGAGGGTCGGCGTCGGGATTGGCGCGGGGAAGCGCCAGAGATCGTCGTAGGCGCCGCTCGCCAGCACGTTGCCGTCGTTGTCGATGCCGATCGAGGCCCGAGACCAGAGAAGGTTCCACGAGGAGTTCACGGCACCGCCCGGGTCCACGAAGTCGGGCCGATCGCCGACCACTCCTGCCCCGTTCGAACCGGCGACGTCCTTGTACAGCACCTTCTGCACGACTCCGCCGACGAAGAGGAGGAGCTGGTTCTTGTCCGGCTCCTGATGGCCCGAGTCGTTCACCCAGATGCCTCCCGCCGGATCCATCTCCAGACCCGTCGGATCGCTGAAGGCGTAATTGAGCTGCCGTGTGGCGTTCATGCCGGAGGAAAGTGGGGGATCGAAAATCAGGATCCGAGCGTTGATCTCGTCCGCGACGTAGACGGACCCCGTGTTGTCCACGCGCACGGCTGCCGGATACTGCATCTGATTCAAGCCTGCGCCTTCGGAAAAGGAGCTGAAATCCGGTTGTCCGAGCACGAGGTCGGATTGGTGGTGAGCCGATCCAGTGCCGGGGTCGTAGGGGAAGCGAAGCACCCGGTGGTCGAAGGAATCGGCGACCCAGAGGTTGTTTGCGGAATCCAACGCAACGCCCGCGGGGCTACAGAAGCTCTGGGCGTCCGGAGCCGTCTGGCCGCGACGACACAGGTTGCCCGTGAAGTCCGCCTGCCCCCAGATGTCGTCGGCGATCGTGTCCGTCGTGAAGGGGGAGTTGTAACGCAGGACCCGATTGTTCTCGGAATCGGGCACGTAAAGGTTTCCGCTGCCGTCTACGAACATGTTCCCGATAGGTATTGCTTCTTTGACGGAGATCGAGCTCTCCGGCAGAGTGCAGAGGGTTGCGGCGCTTGCCGGCGCTCGCAATGGAAACCTCTGAAATGCGCCCTCCCCATTGCAGGCTGAGCGGCCGAACGAGGGCTGGCCGAGCACGAGGTCCGCGTTTCTCCCCTCCTGGACCGCGCAGGCCGAGGCCGGACAGTCGGAATTGGACGTGCACGGCTGCCCGATCTTGGTACCGCCGGCGCAGCTTCCCAGATGACTCAGCCCCAGGATGCGGCTGTTGCCGCCATCAAAGACATAGACGCGATTCGGCGTTGCGGACCGATCGACGATCGCGCCCGCGGGTATGAACAGGGTTCTCCCCGTGACCTCGTTTGGAACGATCTCGCCGAACTCCGGCTTGCCGAGAATGATGTCCGCCCAGAGGTCCCCTGCCGTCCCCCGAACGGGGACCCGAGGTGTCACCGTCACGACAGCCGTCTTGTTGACGCCGCCATAGGAAGCCTGGATGGTCACTTGGGTGGAAATTGTGACCGCGCCGGTCTTCGCGACGAGAACGCCCTGCGCGACGGCCCCCGCCGAGACCCCGGTCCCCTGGACATCGACGATGGCTGGGTCGGTGCTCGTCAAAGTCACGAACGCCGCGGGCGGGGCGGCGGCATCGAAAGCGACCGTGACCGTGAGAGGAGAGCCGCTGACGATACTCGTCGGGGTCACCGTCAGTGAGACGAGCTTGGCCGCGGCAGCAGCCGCGGGGAACAAGGCTAGAACCGCCGCGAATCCGAAGGCGCGCACTGTACGACCAAGAGCGCTGCCCACCTGAACGCGCAAACGCCCTCCAAATCGATAAGAGGATCTACTACGTCAAGTGGTGGATCAAGAGGTGCAAACGCATCACAGAGCGATTCGTTGCCTAACTGCGCGCTGTCTAAGCGCTCTCTTTCCAGGGAGGTTCGGTCGTGTCACGACTGAGACGTTTCCAGGAGGAGAGAGCGTGACGACCTCTCGCCCGGTCACACCTGGCGCAACGATTCCGCGAGCGCCGAATGCCCGCGCTCCTCCGCGAGGTCGGCGGCGGTCTTGCCGTCGTCGGTCCGTGCCGAGACGTCGGCGCCTTTCTCGCGAAGCAGGCTGACGATCTCGACGTTTCCCTGCGCGGCGGCATTGTGAAGAGACGTCCATCCGCCCTGCTGGCGGGCGTCGGGGTGGGCGCCCTTGTCGAGCAGCTTCTTCACCGTCGCGGCGTCGCCGCGCGAAGTCGCCGCATGGAGCGGCGTGACCTTGATCGCGTTCGTGGCCGCTGCGTTCGGGTCCGCGCCCGACGCGAGGAGAAGATCCGCGAGCGCCGTGTGACCGAAGAAAACCGCGAGGCCGAGGACGGGGAATCCATCGGGTGAGACCGCTCGGGCCGCCGCGGGATCCGACGAGAGGAACGCGCGCACGGCGAGCGCGTCTCCCGCAGCGGTGGCCTCGAAGAGGTCCAGGGAACGGCCGTGCTCGCGGAACACGTTCACGAGGCGCGCGTGCCCGCAGTAGACGGCGAAGAGCACGAACGACGAGCCGTCCGGACGGCGCGCGTTCACGAGGGCGGGATCGGCGTCGAGGAGCGCCCCGACGGCATCGGCATCGCCCTTTCGGACGGCGGCGGCAAGGGCTTCGTGCGCGTCGCTCAAAGCTTTCCTCAGGTCGAAGGTGGAGGGGTCCCTTCGGCGGGCGGAGCCGCGACGGCGGGTTTCGGGGCCGGAGGCGCGGCTGCCGGACCTGGAGATGCCGGCGCCGGAGCGGGGGGCTCGCCGTTCGGGAACGCCTCCGCGTTGCAGAAGTAGCATTTCACCTTCGGCTGAGTTGCGGCTTCCGGTACCCAGTAGAAGAAGCACTTCCCGCACGTAGGACACGTGAACAACTGCCTTCCGCCCTTCATCGTGAGGGAGGATACGCGCCCGGAAGCTTTCGTGCGCTCCGGAGGACGAGAAGGACGAGAAGAACGGCCAGGGTGACGGTGGAGAGCGCCGAGCCTTCGGGGCCGAAGGCTCCTCCGCTCAGGGCCGGCAGGCCCGCGCCGTGGATTCCTGTTTCGAGGGCTGGCCTTCCCATCATCATCCCGCTCACGGGGAGAGCGAGGGCGGCGAGACTGAAATTCCAGACCGCGTGGAACGCCCACGGGCCGAGGAGGCCGCCGGTGCTCCAATAGAGCCAGCCCAGCAGGGCGCCCGCAAGACCAATGTTGACGAGCGCGAGGGGCGTCACGTTCGGGTTCATCGCGTGCATCGAGGCGAACGCCCCGGACTGGCCCGCGTTCGCGAGTAGCCCGCAAAAGAGCCAGCGCCGCGCGGCGGCGCGCTCCCGAAGGGGCTCGCTCATTCCCGAAAGCTTGCCGAAGAGGAGGCGCGCAAGAAGAAGGAGCAGAGCCGCGAGGAGCGTGAGGAGGAAGGCGCGGAAAAGAAGCTCTTCGGCCAGGCTCTGCAGCACGAAAAAACCGAAGGAGGCGGGAGCCGACGCGAGCGACGGCGGACCGGGGGCAGGAGCGAACGGCGCGTAGCCGGGGGCTCGAGGCCCGAACGCTCCCAACAGGGCGGCCGGCAGCAGGACCGCCGTCAGGAGGGCCGCGGCGGCCGCGAGCCCTGAGGCGATCCCGCGCGCGAAAGGCTCGCGTGGCTCGCGGATGGAAGCTCCGAGCCGCGCGAGGAGGCCGAAGCGGAGAACGGCGAGGCCGGCGAGGCCGAGCGGAAGGGCGAGGAAGAGGCCCGACGCGAGGCGCGCGTCGAGCCAGTTTCCCATCGCCCCCGGCACCGGTGACGCGAGGGCCGCCAGGATCACTTCTTGGCGGGCGCTCCGGCCGGCTTCTTCTCCATCTCCTCTTTCATCCTCTTCTGCTGCTCGGCCGTCCACGGCGGGACGATGCCGTTCATGCGCGCGTACGCGATGGACTGGCCGAGGTGCTCGTGCTCGTGATTCGCGGCCAGGAGAAGGACTCCCCGCACGGTCGAGTCGCTTCCGAAAAACTTCTCGGGCTTGTCGAGGTCCGCGTCGGAGAGCGAGGCGATCCCGGCGCGCACGTGCTCGAAGGACTTCTTGAGCTCGTCGATCACCTTCGATTTCTCCGTGACGTTCTTCTCCATGTCCTTGTCCAGGCCCGCGGGGGCCTTGATGCCCGCTAAACCCAGGATGAAATAGTTCGAGCCCGCGATGTGGGTGTAGACCTCGCTGATCGAACGCACGCCCGGAGCGGGCCGCCAGCCGAACTTGTCGGCGGGCGTCGCCTCGGCGAGGCTGAGGAGCTGCTTCTCGATGTGCGCCTGCTGGGCCAGGAATTCGGCGCGGAAGCCTTTGGTCGGCGCCTGGCGCGCGCGGCAGGAGCGGCGAGGAGAGCAACGGCGAGCGAGCACGGGATGAGGTGGCCGGTTTTCATGAAACGTCCTCCTTTCGAATTCGGTGGGCGCATCTTATCCGGCCTGCGTAGAATCCGATCGATTCCGGAGGAAATGAAATGAAAAACACGCTCCGCCCCGCCCTCCTCGCCGTCCTCGCCGCCGCCGCGCCCGCGCTGGCGCAGCTCGTGACGCCGGCTCCCAGCCCGAACGCCACGATCTCGCAGACGATCGGCGTCACGAAGGTCGAGGTCGCCTACAGCCGGCCGCACGTGAAGGGCCCGACGCGCAAGGAAGAGCGCGTGATCTGGGGCTCTCTCGTGCCGTACGACAAGGTCTGGCGGACCGGCGCGAACGCGGTCACGAAAATCACGCTCGACGGCGACGTGGAGGTCGAAGGGCAGAAGCTCGCGGCGGGGGCCTACGGTCTCTTCACGATTCCGGGCAAGTCGGACTGGACGATCATCTTCAACAAGCAGGCGACGGGCTCGCCGTTCGACTACAGCGCCGACAAGGACGTCCTGCGCGTGAAGGTGAAACCCGAGGCTGCCGGGATGCACGAGCAGTTCACGATCGACTTCCCGCTCGTGAGCGCGGACGCCGCGACGCTCGCCCTCGTGTGGGAGAAGCTCGAGGTTCCGGTGCATCTCACCGTCGATACGAAGGGGCAGTTCCTCGCGAAAGCAAAGGAAGCCGTCGCGAAGGCGAAGGCCGACGACTGGCGGACGCCGCTCACCGCGGCGCGCTACCTCTACGACAACAAGTACGCCCTCACGGACGCTTTCGCATTCCTCGACAAGTCGCTCGCGATCAAGGAAACTTTCGCGAATCTTTCCCTGAGGGCGAACGTACTGGGCGACATCGGGAAGAAGAAGGACGCGGTCGTGGTTGCCGAGAAGGCGATCGCTCTGGGCAAGGCTGCCGAGCAGAAGCCCTCGCCCGAGGCGCTCGCCGCCCTGGAGAAGAAGATCGCGGAATGGAAGAAATAGGGAGGGTTCTCAGCGCGCCGGCGGGGACGGAACCGTCGCTTTGAGCCGCACCCCCGCCCCCGCTGAGACGAGGTTCACGAAGAAGCGGTACGCGCCGGGGACGCCGGCCGGAAGCTGGCGGAAGAAGGCGTATCCGGTATAGACGAACGCTCCTTTCCCATACCTTGCGAACAGGACGCCGCCGGGCTTGTCGTTCTCGCCCGGATCGTGCGTCTCGATCACCGTCTCGTATCGGGGGTCCCAGGTTCCGGGGAAGTAGAGGCCGCGCTCCTGCACCCACCCGTCGAAGTCGGCCGCCGTCAGCCTGTTGGGAAAGACGAGGAGGGAGCTCGAGGGATTCAGGAATTTCACGGGAGCTTCCTCGACGGTGACGCGGTCTCGAGAGATCTTGAAGGGGTACGGCCCGAGCTGCTCCGTGACGAGGTCTCCTCCCAGAGTGTTGTACTGCGCCACGAGCGTGCCGCCCTTCTCGACGTAGTCGAGGAGCCGCGACTCGGCCAGCTTCAGGCGCGGGCGCGTGTTGTAGGCGCGGATCCCCGTCACGATCGCGGCGTAGCGCGAGAGGTCGCCGTTCTCGAGCTCGTCGTCCGAGAGGAGCGTCACCGTGTAGCCCATCTGGCGGAGCGCGTCGGGGACCTCGTCGCCCGAGCCCATGACGTAGCCGACCGGAGCCTGGGGCGCCTTCACGTCGAGGCGCAGAACCTTCGCTTCGGCGGGGGGGAACAGGGTCTGAAGAGGGATGTGCGGGTAGTCGACGTGGACGAGGCCGCGCGAATAGACCTTCCCGCCCACGACGGCTTCGGCCGTGAGCGTGGCCGCGGACGCCCCGGCCGGCGGGGTCACGGTGAACACGACCGGCTTCTCCTCGCCGCGGCCCGTGAACGCGAACAGCACCTCGGCGGGCGACGCCGAGAACCCCGCCTCCGTCTTCAGGCGCAGGCCGCCCGAGACAGCGGCGCCGCTCGTGAGCGTGACGCGCACCTTCTTCGGTTTCTCGGTAGGGAACGCGTAGACCTTCTCGTCGAGCGTGGCCATGACCGGCGGCGTGATGACGAATGGCTCGTAGATCTCTCCCTTGACCCGGTCCGTGCGACGAAAGACGACGGGCGCCTCGAACGGGATTGCGACCCCGTCGACGCGCACCGTGAAGCGCGCGACGAGCGGCGCCGGATTCTCCGGCAGGCCGATGAGCGCCGGGTCTTTCACCGTGAAGAGGCCCTTTCCGGGCCGCTCCCTGAGCCAGTACGGCTGCGTCGTCTCGACGTCGCCGGGGAGCGTCAGCGCGATCTCGCGGCGCAGCGGCTCGTTCTGCGCGAGGGCGCCGCCCTGTCCCGGCGCCCGGGCGTACGTCACCGAGACCGACTCGAGCGACGCCTGCCGTGGCGAGCGGTTCAGGATCATCGTGGCGACCTTCACGCTCGCGCCCGGCGCGGCGGAGGGCTCGCTCGCGACTGCTTCGACCCAGATGCCGAGGCACGCGCGGATCGCGTCGGCGATGTCGCGGCGCTTCCGCGCCAGGAGAGGATCCATTTGCTTCGGACCCGTGCTTTGTCCTGCTGACGGTTGCGCAGGGGGAGAAGAAGAGGAAGACGAAGATCTCTTAGAAGGGGAAGAGGGAAGACCCGCTCCGCTCTTGTCGGCGGCGGCGCGGTCGACGAGCGCGTAGGCGGCGGCGAGGTCCGCCACCGAGGCCTCGGGATGCAGCGGCTGGAATCCCTCTTCCGCCTTTCTAAGCAATTTCTGAATCTCTTCTCCTCCTGGTCCCATCCTCTTCCACGACAGATCGATGCCCTCGAAGAGATCCTTTTCCGCCGGCGCGCCTGCGACGACCTTGAAGTCGTTCAGCCAGGTGCCGCGGCGCTCGGCCGAGCCGAAGCCCTGGCTCTTGTGCATGGACCGGCTCAGCGCGGCGATCTCCGTGTACGAGCGCCCCAGAAGCGCGTTGTAGGCGCCGAGGTCCGCCGTGATCTGCCCCGGCGCGTCCTTGCGCGGCGAGTCGCTGCCGAAACGGAAGACGTTCCAGAGAAGCCGCTTCGGCTGCCACGGCGTCAGCGTGTCGAGCTGCTCGGGGAATCGCGACGGGTCGCCCGCGGCCTTGAACGCCTCCACGGCCAGGATCGCCGAGGCCGTGTGGTGGCCGTGGCCGCCCTCGCCGGTCGTCGGGAAGCGCGTGACGATCACGTCCGGGCCGGAACGTGCGGATGACGCGGACGGTGTCCGCGAGCACCTGCTCCTTCCCCCAGATCCGGAGCGTCTCCTCCGGGCCTTTCGAATAGCCGAAGTCGACCGCGCGGGAGAAGAATTGCTTGGCGCCGTCCAGGCGGCGTGCCGCGAGGAGCTCCTGCGTGCGCAGGACGCCCATGAGCTCGCCCGACTCGGTGCCGATGAGGTTCTGGCCTCCGTCGCCGCGCGTCATCGACAGGTAGCCCGCGTCCACGAGCTTCTCGCGCGAGGCCCACGCGAGGAACGCCGTGTTCTCGTCGTCCGGGTGGGCCGCGACGTAGAGCACGCCGCCGACGACGTTCAGCTTCGCGAGCGCGAGCCGGATCTCGGCGGCATTCGGCGTCTCGGTGGGCATCGCGGCGCGCCGCACGGGCACGTCGGTCGCGGACACCGCGAAAGCCGCGAGGAGCGCGAGGACGAGGAGGACGGCGGCCGGACGGCGGGAAAGGAGGCGTGGCGTCATGCGGGGATTGTAGGGGCAGGAGCCGGGATCGAGTCAGTCCGACGCGGCCTTTCCGAACGTCTCCCTGATCGCGAGCGTGAGGACACACGCGAGGAGGAGCATGCCGAGGTTCACGAGGAACGCGGCGCGATATCCCGCGACCGGATAGCGCCGTGCGCCGCCCTCGAGGACGCCGAGCCAGTGCGCATCGAGAATGCGGCCGAGGACGTTCTGCGTCAGCGCCGCTCCCAGAAAGCCGCCGGCGTTTACCGTGGCCGTCGCGATGCCGCTGAACCTCGGCGGGTTCACCTCGCGCGCGAGGGCCCACGTGAGCGTGAAACAGCTCGTCGCGAGACCCAGGAGGAAGCAGAGCGGCCCGAGCAGGGCGCGGGGCGGCCCCGCGGAGGGAACCGAGATGCAGGCCCACACGGCCGCGTAGGCGAGCGTGAACAGAATGTAGGGGAGGCGCCGCGCCCGGAAGACCTTGTCGGAAAGGAAGCCGGCCGCGGGCGCGCCGAGAATGACGCCGATACCGACGAGGGACACGATCCCGGCGGCCTCCTTCGGCGTCATCCCGTAGACGTCCCGCATCCACGGGACGGCCCAGAGGCCGGAGAAGGAAAGATACGTCCCGTACTGGCAGAAGAAGACGGCGAACATCGGCCACGTCTTTCGGTTGCCGAATACGGTGCGATAGCCTTCCGCCACCGAAACGCGGGGGACGACGCCGCGCGGCATGGGCGGCGGGAAGCCCGCGTCCTCGGGCCGATCTTTGACCAGGGCGAGGCAGAGGCCCGCGAGGACGAGCGAAAGCACGGCCACTCCGCCGAACGTCGCGCGCCAGCCGAGGACGGCGACGACGAGCGCCAGCGGCGCCGCCGCGAGGAGGCCGCCGAGGTTTCCGGCGACCTGCGTGAGGCCAGACCACGTGCCGAACTCGTCCGGCCTCCACCACGCGCCCACCTGCTTGAGCATTCCGATGAACACGACGGAAGCGCCCGCGCCCACGACGAGGCGCGCTCCGTACGCGACGGGCAGGATGTGCGCGGCCGCGAAGGTCGATCCGCCCGCCGCCATCATGACCGCGCCCGCCGCCACGGCGCGCCGGGGCCCCCACGCGTCCACGGCGGCGCCCACGACGAACTGCATCACGGCGAATGCGTAGAGGTACAGCGCGGCCATCGTCGCGACCTCGACTCCGGTCGCCGCAAAGCTCGCCATGAGGTCCTTCGCGAGGACGGCGGGCGCGATGCGGTGGAAGTACGAGACGACGTACACGAGCGCGAGAACACCCCAGATGCGCAGCCGGACGGCGGAGAACGTGTTCATGAAGAACCGGCAACGGGGGACGCCGCCCGTCACACCGGCGGACGCTTCCGGTGCCACTCCGTGCGCGACTGGTAGGCGATTCCGAGAGCGACGAGCGTCTCGTCCGAGAAGGCGCGGCCCGTGAACTGGAAGGCCGTGGGAAGACCGTTCTCGCCGAACCCGTTCGGCACGGAGAGCGCGGGCTGGCCCACCAGGTTGCCCGCCGGAATGACCGCGGGTCCGCCGCCGAACCCGGGGTACACGTTGTCGAAGTCCGGGCCGATCGGGTAGGCGACGGTGGCCCTCGTAGGCGAGACGAGCGCGTCGAACTTCGCATAGAGCGCGTCCAGGGCCTTCTTCATCGGCGCGCGCAGGCGCAGCGCCTGGATGTAGTCCACGGCGAGCACCATGGACGCCGCGTAGCCGCCCCAGCGGTCGTTCGGGACCTTGAGGTCCTTGACGCGTCCGCTCTCGATGAGGTCGCGGAAAGCGCTCGCGCCCTCGGCCGCGACGATCGTGCCGACGGCCGGGCCGTACGGGAGCTCGGGAAATGCGACGTCGGGCACGATCTCGCAGAAGCCCCCGAGGACTTTCAGGGCCTCCTCGAAGTTCTTCCGCACCTCGGGCTGGACCTTGTCATAGGTGCCTTTGATGACGCCGATCCGGAAACGGCGGCTCTTTCCCCGCACTGCTCGTCGCGGCGTGAACACCCGCGCGACAGACGTCGGATCATCCGGATCGCGCCCCGCGATCGCGGCCATGACGAAGCCGCAGTCCTCGGCCGAGCGGCACATCGGGCCGAGCTTGTCGAGCGTCCAGCAGAGTGCCATGGCCCCGTGCCGGCTCACGCGGCCGTACGTCGGCCTGAGGCCCGTCACGCCCGAGAACGCGGCCGGCGTGACGATCGAGCCCGACGTCTCGGACCCGATCGAGAACCCGACGAGGCCGGCGGCCGTCGCGGCGCCGGGCCCCGAGGACGAGCCGCCCGACCAGAAGTTCGTGTTCCAGGGCGAGCGGCCGGGTCCCGTGAACGACGCATCCGCGTTGTTGTAGCCGAGGCCGCCCGCGAGCTCGACCATCGCGAGCTTTCCGACGAGAACGGCGCCCGCCTCGTGCAGCCTCTTGACGACGGTCGCGTCTTCCTCGAAGACCTGAGCGCGATACGGCTCGGCGCCCCACGTCGTGGGGATGTCCTTCGTCGCGAGAAGATCCTTCACGCCGTAAGGCACTCCGTGGAGCTCTCCGCGCCACTTTCCGGCCGCGATCTCCGCCTCGGCTGCCTTCGCCTCGGCGAGCGCGCGGTCGCGCGTGATCGTCACGACGGCCCCGTATTTCGGCCCGAGGCGCTCGAGCCTCTCGAGGGCGCCCTCCGCGAGCGCGACGGGCGAGATTTCTCTCGCCTTGAGCTTTTTCGAGAGTTCTGCGACGGAAAGGAAGAAGGTGTCTTCGCCGAGCGGGGCCATCAGCGGCCTCCCGGAATTTCCGCGAAGAAGACGACGTCCGGCTCGTCGGCGTTCGTGAGCGGAACCTTCTTCATCGCCTCGGCGCCGCGGAGGCGGCCGTCCAGCGCCTTCGCGATCTCTGAGAGCTGCTGGCCGGATAAGTTCTTGCCCCAGCGAATGCGTACGACTTCCGTCAGAGCCTCGGCGGCCGAGGACGGGGCTTCGGGCGTCGGAACGGGCGCCGGAACGGGTGTCGGCGCAGTCGCGGGAGACGGCGAGGGCGCCGCCTGGCCGAAGGCGGTCGCGGCTCCGGCGAGAGCGGGGGCGGCGGCGGCGAGCGCGAGGCTCTTCGCGAAGAAACGGCGCGAGGGCGAGGAGATCGGGTCGGACATTTGTCGCCTCCGTCAAAGTTCCCGTTTCGTTCGAATCTATCTTGATTCCGCGCGCGCCGCTCCCCATAATTCCGTCGCGATGGCAAAGACCTCGGCGATCACCACGAAGACCACGAAGAACGTGGGCGGGGCCGTCATTGGCCTCGTCCTTACCGAGCGTGCCACTCCGGGGAGCGGGCGAGGGGATTAGGTACACGGTCACACGGAAATCCCAAGGCCCGCTCCCACGAGGGAGCGGGCTTTTTCGTTGTGGAGGAAGCACGTGGCGAGAGAGCGCGAACCGCGACGGTGGACCGACGGGGTCAGCCCCGCGCGGAACCCGTTCCGCGAGCAGGACGCGTGCGGCGTCGGCTTCGTCGCCCATCCCCGCGACTCTTCACACCGGGTCCTGAGGCTCGCGCTCGGGGGGCTTGCTCGTGTCGCCCACCGAGGCGCGACGGGTGCCGACCGTACGGGGGACGGTGCCGGGATCCTGACTCGCATCCCCGAGGAGCTCTTCCGGCGCGAGGCGGCGCGGCTGGCGATTCGTCTCCCCGAGGGCGAGCCCTTCGCGATCGGGACGTTCTTCCTGCCGCGCGTGAACGACAGCCAGCTCTGGTCCATGGACCTCGTCGAGAAGGCGCTGGCCGACGAAGGGCTCCCGTTCCTGGGATGGCGCAGCGTGCCCGTCCGGACCGACCGGCTGGGCCAGGCGGCGGAAGAGGGCCGGCCCGCGATCTTTCACGCCTTCGTCGGTCCACCGCGCGACACTGACGCCGACGAGTGGGAACGCGTGCTCTACCTGGCGGGACGAGTCGCCGCGCGGCGCGCGCGGCTGGCGAGGCTCCACGGCTTCTGCGTCGTGTCGCTCTCGTCGAGGACCATCGTCTACAAGGCGCTCCTGACCGGGACCGAGCTGAAGCCGTTCTATTCCGATCTCGAGGATTCCGATTACGAGACGCCGATCGCCGTCTTCCACCAGCGGTACTCCACGAACACGGTCCCGAGCTGGAGCCTCGCGCAGCCGTTCCACCTGCTCGCGCACAACGGCGAGATCAACACCCTGTGGGGAAACCGCAACGCGATGCGCGCGCGCGAGCCCGAGCTCTCGTCCCCGGTCTGGAACGGCCGCCTCGCCCGCCTGCTGCCCGTTCTCACCGACGAGGGCAGCGACTCGACGAGCCTCGACGAAGCGCTCGAGCTCCTCGTGCGTTCGGGCCGCGACCCGCTCCACGCGCTCACGATGCTCATTCCCGACGCGCCCCAGAGCGAGGCGGATGAAGCCCTGCGCGCGTTCTACGACTTCCACGCGGGTCTCGTCGAGCCGTGGGACGGCCCCGCGGCCGTCGCTTTCTCGGACGGGATCGTGGCCGGCGCGCACCTGGACCGCAGCGGCCTCCGGCCCCTCCGCTACAAGATCGCGCAGGACGGGATCGTCGAGGCCGCCTCCGAAGCGGGGATCGTGGACATCGAGCCCGAAGACGTCATGGAGAGCGGGCGCCTCGGCCCGGGCGAGACGATCGCCGTCGACACCGCGACGGGGGAGGTGCTCCGCGACGCCGACGTGAAGGCGCGCCTCGCCGCGCGGCGGCCGTGGGGCGCGTGGGTGAAGCGGCACCTGGTGAACGTGACGAAGCCGACGGTCCCTCTCCTGCCGCCGCCCGACGCGGACCTCGTCAGGTGCCAGAGCGCGCGAGGCTGGGGCGTCGAGGACGTCCGGTACGTCCTCGCCCCGATGGCGGCCGGCACCGAGCCGGTCTTCAGCATGGGCGACGATGCGCCCATTCCGCCGCTCGCGAAGTCGCCTCAGCCGCTCTACACGTTCTTCCGCCAGCGCTTCGCGCAGGTCACGAATCCCCCGATCGACTCGCTGCGCGAGACGCTCGTCATGTCGCTGCGCATGGATCTCGGGAAGGGCGGCTCGCTCCTTCTCGAGGAGCCGGGCGACGCCCACTTCTTGACCCTGGAGCATCCGGTCCTCCTCGAGGACGAGATGGCCGGCGTCCTCTCCGCGTCGGCGTTCAGGCCGCTGACGCTCGACGCGACGTTCCTCGCCGCCGACGGAGCACCGGGTCTGACCGCCGCGCTCGAGGACCTGTCGCGGCGCGCCGAGGACGCCGTGCGCGCCGGCTCGGAGATCCTCGTGATCACCGACCGTGGCGCTACCGAAGAGCGCGTCGCGATCCCCTCGCTCCTCGCCCTCGGCGCGGTCCGCGAGCACCTCCTGCGGACGGGACTCCGCTACCGAGTCGGGCTCGTCGTCGAGTCCGGAGACGCGCGTGACGGACACCATTTCGCCGTACTCCATGGGTTCGGCGCCGAGGCGGTACATCCCTGGCTCGCGCTCGCGTCCGTGCGGGCGCTGGCCGCCCGGGAAGACCTTCCCGGTGACGTCGCGGCCACGTTCCGGTCGACGGTCGAGAAGAGCCTGCGCAAGGTCATCGCGAAGATGGGCATCTCCGCGCTCTCGTCGTACTGCGGAGGCCAGGTCTTCGACGCCCTCGGGCTCGCGCCCGAGGTGATGGAGCGCTGCTTCCGGGGCACCTCCTCGCCGCTCTCAGGTCTCGGCTTCGCCGAGATCGCGGCGGACGTGCTCGAGACCCATCGCACGGCGTGGGAAGGCGCCCCGCTTCCCGATCACGGCCGCGTGCGCTACCGCAAGGACACCGAGGAACACGCGTGGTCGCCGCCGGTCGTGGTCTCCCTTCAGAAAGCGGCGAAGGGAACCGACGGCGCGTGGGCGGAGTTCCGCGAGAAGGCGGACGGGCGCGGAGCTTCCGTGCCGCGGGACCTGCTCGGCTTCTCTCCTCGGCAAGCCGTGCCGGTCGAGGAGGTCGAAAGCGCCGAGGAGATCGTGAAGCGCTTCATCGTCTCCGCGATGTCGCTCGGCGCCCTTTCGCCGGAGGCGCACGAGACGCTCGCGATCGCGATGAACCGGATCGGGGCGCGCTCGAATTCCGGCGAGGGCGGCGAGGACCCGGCGACGTGGCGAGACGCCGGAGGCGACCGAAGGGACAACAAGATCAAGCAGGTCGCCTCGGCGCGCTTCGGCGTCACGGCCGAATACCTCGTGAGAGCCGACGAGCTCGAGATCAAGATGGCTCAGGGCGCCAAGCCCGGCGAAGGCGGCCAGCTGCCCGCGCACAAGAACTCGCCGCTCATCGCGCGGCTGAGGCTGACGGTGCCGGGCATTCCCCTCATCTCGCCGCCGCCGCACCACGACATCTATTCGATCGAGGATCTCGCGCAGCTCATCCACGACCTCAAGGAGGTGAATCCGCGGGCCCGCGTCGGCGTGAAGCTCGTGGCCGAGGCGGGAGTGGGAACCATTGCGGCGGGCGTCGCCAAGGCCTATGCCGATTACGTTCTCATCGCCGGGCACGCGGGCGGCACGGGCGCCTCGCCGCTCTCGTCGATCAAGCACGCGGGCGCGCCCTGGGAGCTGGGGCTCGCCGAGACGCAGCACGCCCTCGTCGCGAACGGCCTGCGCCGCCGCATCGAGGTCCGCGTGGACGGGGGTCTCCGGACTGCGCGCGACGTCGTGATCGCCGCGTGCCTCGGCGCCGAGTCGTTCGGCTTCGGGACGGCGCCGCTCGTCGCGGCAGGCTGCTCGATGGCGCGGCAGTGTCACCTCAACACGTGCCCGACGGGCATCGCGACCCAGCGCGAGGACCTCCGCAAGAAGTACCGTGGGACACCCGAGAAGGTGATCGCGTACTTCACGCACCTGGCCGAGGACGTGCGCGAGATCCTCGCCTCGCTCGGCGTGCGCTCCGTGGACGAGATCGTGGGCCGCGCCGACTTCCTCGTCCGCGTGGATCGCCTGGAAGCGCCGCGCGCGGCGCTTCTCGACACATCGCTCCTCCTCCGGAGCTCCGGCGACGGGACGAACCCGCGCCGGCGGATGCAGACTCGCAACGACCGGCCGCGCAGAGGCCCGCAGTTCCCGTCGCTCGACAGCGAGATCCTGCCCGAGGCCGTTCTCGGCCTGCGCTCGTCCCGCGCGTACTCCGGAACGTTCGAGGTCCGCAACCACAACCTCTCCGTAGGGGCGCATCTCTCCGGGGAGCTCGTGCGCCAGTTCGGCGAGCTGCCTCCGGGCTCGGTGCGCCTGAAATTCCGCGGCCCGGCCGGGCAGAGCTTCGGGGCGTTCGCGATCCGCGGCCTCGTCCTCGAGCTCGAGGGCGAAGCGAACGACGGCGTGGGGAAGGGTCTCTCCGGCGCGGAGATCGTCCTGAAGCCGTCCCCGCGTAGCCGGCATACGTTCGGCGCTCAGACGATCCTCGGGAACGCCGCGCTCTACGGCGCGACGTCAGGACGTCTCTTCGCCGCGGGCCGCGCCGGCGACCGGTTCGCCGTTCGCAATTCGGGCGCCGTGGCGGTCGTCGAGGGGCTGGGCGTGCATGGCTGCGAGTACATGACGGGCGGCATCGTCGTCGTCCTCGGAGAGACGGGCGCGAACTTCGGGGCGGGCATGACGAACGGCATCGCGTACGTGCTCGACGCGGACGGCCTCTTCTCGTCGCGCTGCAACATGGAGCTCGTGAACGTCGAGCCGCTGGGTCCGGCCGACGAGGAGATCCTCCTGCCGCTTCTCAGGACCCATCACGAGAAGACGGGGAGCGCCGTCGCCCAACGCATCCTCTCCGGCTGGGAATCCATTCGCTCGCAGATGCGGCGCGTGGCTCCGAAGACGGCGCCCGCCGTCGCGCCAGCCGTCACGGAGGCGAAAGAGGCCTCCGACGAGAAACCGCCGCTCGCGAGGACCGCGTAGAACTTCACGGCGCACCCTGTCGGCAGGCCTCGCGTGTGAAGGCGTCGCCTCGTCCTAGAATCCGATGCGATGACTGTCGTTGCGATGTGCTCCGCCGGCATCGCCCTCTTCCTGATCGGCGGAGTCGCCGCGAGACGCGAGGTCGCCGGTGCGCGCGGCCTGGACAAGATCGTGGCCTTGACCAATTTGTGTTTCGGCGTCCCGCTGGCGGTCTTCGGCGCGCTGCATCTCTTCGGTCCGCGCGTCGTCATCGACGCCGTGCCAGCCTTCATGCCCTGGCGTTCGTTCTGGGTGGTGTTCGTCGGGTGCGCGCTGATCGCGGCGTCCCTGAGCATCGCCACCGGGATCGCGGTCCATTGGTCGGGCCTGCTCTTCGGAATCATGATGTTCCTGTTCGTCGCGACGATCCATCTTCCGGGTGCCCTGCGCCAGCCTCACGACAGGTTCATCTGGACGATCGTCTTCCGCGAGATGGCGTTCGGCGGGGGCGGCTGGCTTCTCGCGGGGCTCGCAGCGGACGGACGGCGCGGGGAGAGCCGGAGTGCGCTGATCGCCGTGGGCCGCGTCCTTGTCACGATGGCGTTGATCGTCTTCGGCATCGAGCACTTCGCGTACGCGACGGGGCTTCCCGGGGTCCCGCTCAGGAAGGAGATGCCGGCGTGGATCCCGGGGCGCGAGATCATCGACCGGGTGACGGGCGCGGCGCTCCTCCTGGCCGCGGGAAGCGTCCTGGCGGGCAGGCAGACGCGGAGGGTGGCGACCTGGGTCGGCGCTTGGATCCTGCTGATGGTCCTCGTGATCTACGGGCCGGTCCTGGTCGTGGCGCTTTCCGACCCAAAGCTCGGCGTCCGGCTGGAGGGGGTCAACTACTTCGCCGACACGCTTCTGTTTGCCGGGACGGTCCTCGCGCTGGCAAAGGCGACGCCACACCGCCCGCGGCCGTCCTGATAGCGTCTGCGCCATGCTGTTACCCCTTCTCCTTTTCCAGGCGGCGGTCGCGTCTCACTCCGCCGCTCCCGCTCCGCCCGTTCTCCGAGTCGTCCCGAAACATGACGAGCTTGCGTACACGTTCGGCGGCGTCCCCGCGCGCTATCGGATCAAGCCCGGCACGCGGATCGTCGCGTGGACGGAGGACTGCTTCGACGGCGCCGTGAAGACGCCGGCGGATCTGCCGTCGAAGGTCATAGCGCCCGGCCACGACAACCCTCAGACGGGGCCGTTCTTCGTGGAGGGCGCCGAGCCGGGCGACACGCTCGCGATCCGGATTCTGAAGCTCGGGCCCGCGCGGAGGTGGGCCGTGTCCGCATTCGGGCCTGGCTTCGGCGCGCTCGTCGGGACGGACCGCACGGCGATGCTCGGCCCGGAGCTCCCCGAGACGGTCTGGCGCTACGAAGTCGACGCGAAAAGACGCGTCGCGCGGACGACCTCCGGCGACGGGAAGCAGGCATGGGAGGTTCCGCTCGCGGAGTTTCTCGGCTGTCTCGGGGTCGCGCCCTCGATGGGCGAGGCGCGATCCACGATCGTGCCCGGGAATTTCGGCGAGAACATGGACTGCCCCGAGGTGCGGACGGGGAACACGGTCTACCTCGGCGTGAACGTGCCGGGCGGGCTCCTGTCGTTCGGCGACGGCCACTACGCGATGGGAGAGGGCGAGATCATGGGCGCCGCCGTCGAGGGCGCGATGAACGTCGAGCTCGTCGTGGACCTCGTGAAGGGCAAGTCCACGCCCGTCCCGCGAATCGAGAACGCGGACGAGATCATGTTCGTGGGCGTGGGCCGCCCGCTCGAGGACGCCGCGCGTGTCGCCTTCAAGGCGATGGTGGGCTGGGTGCGCGAGGCGACGGGACTTTCCGAGCTCGACGCATATCAGTTCGTCTCGCAATTCGCGAAGGCGCCGATCGTGCAGCTCGTCGACCCGGAGTACACGGTCCTCGCGAAGCTCGAGAAGAAGAGGCTGCCGAAGAAGCGCCCGTAATCCCCGCTGGCTCGCATCGGCAAGCGAGTCTAGGTCGCGTCGGCGTCGCCGACGACCCGGTCGCGCCCCCGCTTCTTCGCTTCGTACATCCGCGCGTCGGCCCGAGCGATGAAGGAGGCCATCGTGTCGTCGGCCCGTGCCTCCGTCACGCCGACCGAGATGGTGACCTCGAGGTCCGGGACGGCGGGCACGCTGGAGCGCGCAACGAGCGTGCGCAGCCTCTGACCGGCTTCCGCGAGGCGGCGCGCGTCGAGACCTCCGACGAGAACGACGAACTCCTCGCCGCCCCAGCGCCCGAGGAAATCGCCCGCCCTCAGGCCGTTTGCGAGCGTGCGCCCGACGACGCGGAGAACGTCGTCTCCTGCCGCGTGCCCGTATTGGTCGTTGACGCTCTTGAACCTGTCCACGTCCAGAAAGAGGAGCCCGACGGGCAGGCCGTAGCGCTTTTTCTCGGCGAGGCGCGAATCGAGCTGGATTTCGGTGTACCGGCGGTTACCGGCTCCGGTGAGGGGGTCGATCAGGGAAAGGGCCTCCAACTCCCGAATCCGCTCCGCCGCGAGAACCTGACCGGAGATGTCGTTGAAGACCTCCACGGCGCCGACGATCTCGCCCGCGATTCCACGGATCGGGACCGCGCGCACGGTAATCGGCACTCGGTGGCCCTTCCTGTGATGAAGAAACAACTCCGTGGCCCGTTCGCAGCCGTCGCGCATCGTGGCTTCCATCGGGCAGCCGTCGTTGCAGAGCAATCGTCCCGCCGGATCCATGTGCTGGAGCAGGCCGTCCGCGCAGCACCGGCCGAGCACCTCCTCGGCGGGATAGCCCGTGAGGCGCTCGGCGCCGCGATTCCAGTACGTGATGCGGCGTGACCGGTCGAGAAAGTAGATTCCCTCCGTGAGGTTGTCGATCAGCTCCTTGAAAACACGGTCGTCCTGCAACGCGTCACTCTCTCTCGCGATCGTCCGAGCTAAGGATACAGAAGGAACGCCGCCCGGCGCTTCTCGAACTCCATCGATCCCGCGGCCCAGGCGCCCGTGATCTCGCCGGCCGTCTCGCCGCGCGTGAAGCGCGCGAGCGCGGCCCGGCTGACGAGGAGGCGGTTCAGCTTCTCGGCGCTCCAGTCCTTCGGGTGCAGGTCGCGCAGCGCGGTCGCGACGTGGAGGCCGAGGGCCACGGCGTTCAGCGCATTCCGGTCGACGAGCGTGATGCGGATGCCCGAGCACTTCTCCCCTTTGAAGACGGACGACGCGGGCGTGAACCAGACCGGCGTGAAGCGCACGCCGGCGATCCCGCGCGCGTTCAGCGTGGCCGCGACGCGCGGCCCGTCCATCCACGGCGCCCCGAACACTTCGAACGGAGAGTCGGTGCCGCGTCCGACGGAGAGATTCGTCGTCTCGAGGATGCCGATGCCCGGGTAGAGAGCCGCTTCGGTGACGGAGCGCAGGTTCGGCGAGGGATTCACCCAGATGAGGCCCGTCTCGTCGTACCAGAGGTCGCGCGCGTAGCCGGACATCTTCACGACGGTCAGGTCCGCGCCGATCTTCCGCTCGGCGTTGAAGAGGCCCGCGAGCTCGCCGATCGTCATCCCCGTCCGAATCGGCGTCGTGTGGTATGCGACGAAGGAGAGCGCGTCGTCGTCGGCCGGAGGGCCCTCCCAAACGTCCGCGCGGATCGGGTTCGGCCGGTCGAGGACGAAGACCTTCACCTTCGCCTTCGCGGCCTCCTCGAGCACGTAGCCCATCGAGGCGAGATACGTGTAGAAGCGGCAGCCGGCATCCTGCAGATCCACGACGACGGCGTCGAGACCCGCGAGATCCTCTGGCTTCGGCCGGCGCGACTCGGGTGTGTCGCCGTAGAGCGAGCGCACGGGAAGGCCGGTCTTCTCGTCGACGGAATCGGCTACCTTTTCGTCGAGCGCTCCCCGGATGCCGTGCTCCGGAGAGAAGAGCTTTGAAAGCGTGACACCCGCGGCCCGAGCCTTCGGGGAGTTGAGCACGTCGATGGTGGAGCGCCCGTCCCGCGTGAGCCCGGTCTGGTTGGTCAGGAGAGCGATGCGCATCCCGGCAAGCTGCTTGAAAGAATTTTCTTCGAGTGTGTCGATGCCCGGCCGGACCTGCCCCACGACGCGCGTCGGCGCAGCCGCAGCCCCATTCACCTTCGAAGAATGCGCCGGAGGCGCGCCCGACGCCGAAGGCGCGCTCGTGCCCTTCGAAGCCGACGTCGCGGCGCCGATGGCCGCCAGAAGCGCCGTCTCGTCCGAAGCCTTCCCAAGCTCTTCCGGATTCCTGTCCATGATCGCGCTCGCCACGATCGATGCGACCTTGCCGCGCAGCGCGATGACGTTTCCCGACTCGTCGGGATGGTTGCGGTTCGTGAGGAGGATGACGAACGTATCGGTCGCCGGATCCAGCCAGAGCGACGTGCCGGTCCACCCCGTGTGCCCGTAGGATCCGAGCGGGAAGAGGTCGCCGCGGTTCGAGGAGAACCGGGTCCAGACGTCCCAGCCCAGGCCGCGGAGGTCGTCGTCGCCGAAAAAGCGCGCGCGCGTCATCGCGGCGACCGTCGCGGGGGAGAGCGCGCCGCCGCCGCCCGCGAGCATCGCCCGGCAGAAGAGAGCAAGGTCGTCCGCGGTCGAGAAGAGCCCCGCGTGACCCGCGACGCCGCCTAGGGCATGAGCGCGCGGGTCGTGGACTTCGCCGCGCCGCACGACGCCGTCGATCCTCTCGGTCGGAGCGATGCGCGAGAGGGGAAGAAGAGGAGAAAGAGATTTCTTAGAAGGTGAAGAGGGAGAGAGCGGAAGGAAGCGGGTTTCCGTCATTCCCAGCGGCTCGAAAATGCGCCGCGCCGCGAATTCATCGAGGGGAAGGCCGGACACTTTCCGGACCAGCTCTCCCAGCACCTCGAACCCGACATCCGAATACAGGAAACGCGAGCCGGGTGGCGAAACGAGAGGCTGCCTGTATTTCCTTTCGAAGATCTCTTCTCTCGATCCCGTATAGAGCGCCATCGGGTCATCGGGCGCCAGCCCCGCCCGGTGCGTGAGGAGCTCCTCGATCGTGACCTGATCGCGGGCGCCGCCGCCCGACGCGAACTCCGGGATGTATTTCGCGATGCGATCCCAAAGGCGGACCTTTCCGTCCTCGACGAGAGCCATCACGCTCGGCGCCGTCGCGACGACCTTCGTCAGGGACGCCAGGTCGAAGACCGTGTCCGGCGTCATCGGCTCGAGGGCCGGAAGGACGGCGCGGTGGCCGTAGGCCTTGCGAAAGACGATCTTCCCGTGCCGGCCCACGAGCACGACGGCACCCGGGCATTCCTTGTTCCGAATCGACTCCTCGACGACCGGATCGATGAGATTCAGCCGGGAAGCGGACATCCCCACGGCGGCCGGCGCTACGGTGGCAAGGTTCGAAGAGACCGGAGATTTCTTAGAAGGTGAAGAGGGGTAGGGATGGGCCTCCGCAAAGGTCGCGATCGGCAACGCGAGGATGAGCGCCGCCGCGACACGCATCGATCCGCCCGCTGCCTTGCCCCTCTTCCCCTTTCTCAGAAGATATTCCTCTTCTTCTTTCTTCATTTTCCTTCCGCCGCGACGATGTCGCGCAGCTCGGCCTGCGTCCGGTAGACGCCTCCGCGGACGACGGCCTTCACCTTTCTCAGGTTCGCGACGTCGGCGAGGGGATCTGCGGCGAGGAGAACGAAGTCGGCGAGCTTGCCCTTCTCGACCGTGCCGACGTCCGACGCGCGGCCCATCGCGCGGGCGCCACCCTTCGTCGAGGCGACGAGGACCTCCATCGGCGTCATCCCGGCGGCCTGCATCGCCTCCATCTCGGCGTGCACGGAAACACCGTGAAGCGTGCCGGGGTTGCCCGCGTCCGTTCCCATCGCGATCGTGACGCCGGCGTCGCGCACGCGTTTGAGGTTTGCGGCCGCGACCTGCCGGGTGGCGGCGACCCGCTTTTCGAAGCCATCGAGCGAAGCGCCGTGCGGGGGCGGGACCGTAATGCGCGCCGTCTCGGCGAGCTTCGCCCGCGTGAGCGGATCGACGCAGCCGTCGGGGTCGTCCGGGGGAACGTCCGCGTGGGCCGCGAAGCCTTTTGCGATCGCGAGATATCCGTCCATGACCGTCAGAGTCGGACAGTAGATCGCGCCCGAGGACTTCAGGAGCGCGAGGAACTCGTCGTCCACCGGAAGGTCCCCGACGCTGTGGACGAGGAGCTTCGCTCCGGCCTTCAGGGCGACCTTCGCCTCGGCAAGGCCCGTCGCGTGGACGATGAGCGGGAGCCCACGCTTCTTCGCCTCGTCGCCCGCCGCGAGGACCGCGGGCGCCGTCGCCGTCACGGGCAGGTCCGGCCGCACGATGTACCAGACTTTCACGGCCTGCGCGCCGCGCGAGGCGAGATAACGGACACCCTCGCGCGCCGCCGCCTCGTCCTTCAGGAAGATGAACTGCCTTTCGGCCGGAAGGTTCAGCCAGAAGTCGAGGGTGGAAAGCAGGGGACCCGCGGCGGCGACGCGGGGCGCGAGCGGATCGTTCTCGGCGCGCGCGGGGAGGTCCAGGGACCACGGGTAGCCGCCGACGTCGAACACCGAGGTCACGCCGGAGCAGACGTACGACCGGAAGAAGCGCTCGGGCCTCGTGCGCAGCTCCTTCTCCGTCTCCTCGTACGGATGGGCCGCGCGAACGTCGAAAGCGTCGGGGCGGCCGTCGGCCCATCCCGTCTGGGCGAAGTGGACGTGCGCGTCGACGAGTCCGGGGACGATCCAGGAGCCCTTTGCATCCGTCACGGCGACGCCCTCCGGCACGGCGCACCTGGATGCGGGCCCCGCGCAGGCGATCCGGCCGTTCCGCACGAATACGACGGCGCCCGCGACAGGATGGGCGCCGGTGCCGTCGACGAGCGTCGCGCCGAGGAAGGCATGCGGCGGCGGCGGCGTGCCCGGCGGCACGTCGAACGCGGAGGTCACCGTGATCTTCCAGCCTTTCGGCGTCTTCACGAACAGACGCTCGGAGAGGCCCGCGTGCTCGTCCCCGCCGTAGCGCGCCCTGTACCGATAGGTGCCGTAGACGACGCCCGGAGAGACCGGCATGAGCCGGAGATCGTCCGCGACGAGAGTGTCGGGCCACTTCTCGCCCGCCTGCTTCGCGAAGTCCTCGTAGCCGAGCACGGGCCCCTCGGGCGTCGCGCGGACGAGCCGCGCGGAGTCGAGGTAGCACGCGAGATACGCGGCCTTGTCGCGCTTCTGGATCGCGACGATGTTCTTTTCGAAGATCGCCCGCGCCTCGTCGACGTCGGAGGCGAAGACGGATAGAGATGCACAGGCCGCGCACGCGACCAGAAACAGGCGGGTTGTTCTCATGCGGGGATTATCCCCGCGATGGGTCAGACCCCTCGTCGGAGGAGCACGAGCGCCGCCGCGACGAGCGCCAGGGCCAGGGCTGCCAGCATTCCGTCCGACAGCGCCGGGACGTTGCTGGCGCTGGCGGCGGGGCCTCCGGTTGTCGGGGTGGGCGTGACCGTGGGTGTCGTCGTCGGCGTCGGCGTGGCGGTCGTCGTGGGTGTGGGCGTCGGCGTGGGTGTCGGCGGGGCACCGATCGGGAACGCGACCGCGAATTCGGACGTGTTGTTGGAGGGATCGGTGGCCGTCGCCGAGAAAATGGTCTGCCCGGGAGAGACCGCGAACACGAGCGGCCCGAAGCTCGCATTGCAGGTGGCGTCTGTCGTCACGTTGGCAAAGCCGATGAAGGTCTGGCCTTCGCCGTTTCCGCTCGGATCGGCGGCCGCGTTCGAGAAGAACTCGATTCTGTAAGTCGTGCTGGCGGTGCTGTTGAGGGTGCCGGAGATCGTGACGTTTCCGGCCGCGATCGGCGCCGCCGTGATGACCGGGTAGTTCTGACCGAGATTGCCCGGGACGGTGTCGACGTCACAGGCATCGTTGGCCAAAGGAGTAATCGAAAGACCCAGGAGGCTGATCCCGAGCTGGCTATTGGAGTAGATGGAATTGCCGAGGATGCTGTTCCCGGAGAAGTTGGCCGCAACAGTCACCCCCCATCCGGTATTGAAGGCGACCGCATTCCCTTGCCCAGCGCTCGTCCCGCCCACCACGAACCCGTTCGCTCTGAGATGGATTCCGCCGAAGCCGGAGTTCGGCAGGGGGCTCACGCCGTCACGCTGCGTCCCGATGAGATTGCCCTGGATCACGCCTCCGCCGACTCCGATCTGATTCGTGTCGATGCCGCCCACGATGTTTCCCGAGATCAGGTTTCCGGAAATCACCGTGTTCGTGGCGGCCAGAACGAGGATTCCTCCCCGGCTCCCCGTGCCGTTCAGCGCCGCCGTGCCCGTGACGTCGGTGCCGATGTAGTTGCCCTGGATCGTGGTGCCGTCGCCGCTCTCGACGGTGATTCCGCCCTGGAGGTCGCCGGAAAGCAGGTTCCTGTCGGCGACCGCCGCGCCGCCGAAGACGTTGTTGTTGCCGGACTGCTGCCGGATGGCGAGGCCGCCGGACGCTCCCGGCAGGGCTGCCGTCCCGGCCGGGTTGGTCCCGAGAAAATCGCCCGCGATGGTGACGTTGTTCGCGTTCACCGTGATCTCATTGCCGCTGCCGCGATTGAGCACGAGCCCCCGGATGGTCGTCCCCGCGGCGTTGATGGTGAGGCCGCCGGACGAGGTCTGGTTCAGTTCGATGAGCAGGACGGCGTTGATGCCGGCGCCGAGCGCGCTCGTGTTCGCGCTCGACACCCCTTGCGTATAGCCGTTGATGAAGACCGCCTCGGTGATCGTCGGCAGAAGGGAGGCCGGAGCGATGGTCTGCACGCCGGCGCCCGGGATGCCGAACGCGATCGTGTCCAGTCCCGCGGCGCCGGCCACGCACTCGCCCGCGGCGGCTCCCGACGCCGTGTTCGTGTTCGCCGCGATGATCGCCTCGCGCAGCGTACACACGCCGTCGTTGGCGGCCGCGTCGGACGTGCTGTTGACCGTGATCGTGGCCGCGCCGGCCGGGAACGCCGCAAGGAAGGTCGCGGCGCCTGCGATCGCGGAAAGCCATCGAGAGTTGATCCGCATGCACTGAAGTGCCATTTGTCCTCCTCGAACGCGAGGACGTGAATCTATGAGGTTGTGCGCAATTTCTGCATAGCATGGGGATGCGGTGCCGCCCGGACGGTCCGGGAGGGCCGCCGCGTGGGACCGGCGCGTCACTCGATGAGGCGACGCCGCAGTCCCTTGCTCACGGCCTCCGATCGCGAGTGTACGTGCAGCTTCTCATAGACCGCGCGGACGTGATCGCGGACGGTGTTGATCGTGACTCCGAGCCGGCCGCTCGCGGACTGGTAGCTGTGGCCGTCGGCGAGGAGGTGCAGGAGGCGGATCTCCTGGGCGGTGAGGAGAGGCTTGGGCCGCGCCGCGCCGGGAGAGAGTCGGAAGCGTCGCACGATGTGACCCGCGATCTCCGGCGAGAGGGGAGTGCCGCCGAGCCTCGCCTGCCGCACGGCCTCGACGAGCTGCGCCGGAGGCGTCTTCTTCAGGAGATAGCCGCTCGCCCCGTTGCAGATCGACTCGAAGACCCGCTCCTCGTCCTCGTACACCGTGAGCATGAGAACGCGCATCTCGGGGAACTGCTCCGTCAGGACGCGCACGCCCTCGACGCCCGACATCCCCGGCAGGTGGATATCGAGAAGCAAGACGTCACACGGGGCCGCACCCAGCCCGGCGGCAGCCCGCTCGACCGACGCGTAGAGGCCGACGCACGTCAGCTCTGCCGAGGAGTCGAGAAGGGCTCCCAGCCCCTCGCGCGTGAGCCGTTTGTCCTCGACGAGAGCCACCCGGATGCGATCGCGACCGTTCATCGTGCCGTCCGGCGGATCCTCCGCCACCGGGCTCTCTGCCACAACCGCATCACGATGCGGCGCGAACGGGCGCGCGGAGGGGAACGACGAGAGTGATGCGCGTGCCGCCCGCCGGCCGCGAGTCCACGCGGAGGTCCGCGCCGAGAGCGGTGGCGCGCGCGCGCATGCTCGCGAGCCCGTGGCCGGAGCCCGACGCCTCGGCCCCGATGTCGAAGCCCTTCCCGTCGTCCTCGACGTCGATCGAGATCGCGTGGGGGACGAGCAGGACCCGCAGGGATGCGCGGGTGCAGCCGGAATGACGCGCGACGTTCGTCACCGCTTCCTTCAGGATGAGGAAGACCTGCCTCCGGCGTTCCGGGTCGATCGCGAGCCCGCCGAGCTCGTCCGGGACCTCGAGCGTCCACGCGATGCCCCGGCTCTCGAGGGCGTTCGCGGCGAAGTGGCGGATCCGCTGGACGACGCTTCCGAGGTCGTCCTTCCCCGGATTCGTGGACCAGACGATGTCGCTGAGCGTGTCGACGAGGCGGCGCGCCGAGGAACCGATCTCCCCGAGCAGTCGCGTCCGCTCGAGGGTGTCCCGGCTCGCCGCGAGCTCGCTCAGGATCGCGATCTCCGAGAGGTCCGCGCCGATGTCGTCGTGCAGATCGGTCGCGACGCGCATCCGCACGCGCTCCACGGCGAGGGCGTTGCGGAGCCGGTTGCGATGAACCGCCCACGCGACCGAGGCCGCGGCGACGGCGAGGAGAAGCAGCACGCCCGGCCTCTTCCAGAGGGGCGGGAGCATCGCGAAGCGCACCTCGGCAGCGCCCGTCCCCACCGTGCCGTCGTTCGCGATCGCGCGCACCTGGAACCGGTACGTGCCACCGGGCAGCCGCGCGAGGATGACGGAGCGCTGGTCCGAGGGCGCGCTCCAGTCGCGATCGACGCCCTCCAGGCGGTGCTGGTAGCGCAGCTTTCCGCCGGACGCGAAGTCGATGCCGCCGAAGTCGATTTCGAGCGGCCCGGCCTCACGACCCGCGTCCGGGAGCGACACGAGGGTCTCGCCGAGCGGCGCCAGCGGCTGCCGGACGCCGTCCAGCGTGACGCGCGTGATGCGCAGCGTCGGGGGATTCTTTCGTGGCTCGCGGGTGGGATCGAGCCAGGAGAGACCCTCCCCGGAGCCGAACCAGAGGTTGCCGTTCCGGTCGCGAAGAATGGTCTCCACGATTCCGGGAGCGAGTCCGTCGTCGGCGGTGAAGTGCTGGACGTTTCCGGTCGCAGGATCGATCCGGTCGAGCCCGCGCTCGGTTCCGACGTAGATGCGGCCCCACCGGTCTTCGGCGAGAGACGCGGCGTTCTCGCTCGCGAGACCATACGCGAGCCCGAACATCATGAAGCGCGGCGTTTCCTCGGCAGGCCGGTCGATGCGGGCGACGCCGCCCCGGCTCGTCGCGATCCACAGTCGCCCGGCTGCGTCCAGGTGAAGCGCCCGTACCGAACCTCGAGGGAGACCTTCTCTCTCCGTGAAGAGCGTGGTCCGCCCGTCGCGATATCGCGCGAGGCCGCCTCGCTGGAAGCCGATCCAGACCGCCCCGCTTCCGTCTTCCGCGAACGAAATCGGCGGCTCCCGTGGAACACCATCCGCCGCGGAGAAGACCCGGAAGGAACCCGTGCGCCGATCCCATCGCGCGAGCCAGCCTTCCGTCTCCAGGAGAGAGATCCAGAGGTCTCCCCGGCTGTCCTCGTAGAGACGGAAGATCTGATTCGAGGGAAGACCGTCGGCCTTGGTGTACACGCGGCGCGGCGGTGTCGAGCCCAGGCGATCGAAGGGGACCGACGGGAACCGAAACAGGCCGGCGAAGGTCGGCACCCACCACTCTCCGGCCCGGTCCCTGAGGGTCACCTGCTGCGAGCCCCATCCGTAGGGCGTGCCTTTCGGAAGGCGCGGGTGTCCGGCATGGAACCGCCTGCCGTCATAGCACGCGAGAAAGCCATCTTCGCCGGTGATCTCTTCGGGGCGTTGTCCTCTGGTGAACGCGCAGGGCTCGCCGCTCGGGCCCTCGAGAAGGGAGGCCACCCGGTCGCTCGTGAGTCCGTCCCGACGCTCATAGCGGCGGAATCCGTTCCGAGCGAGCCTCATGACGCCGGAGTCGTCGCTTCCGATCCAGAGATTTCCATTCCTGTCCTCGGCGAGCGACCACATGCCGAGCCCGGAGAGCCCCTCCGCCGTCGAATAACTTCGGAGACCAGACCGATCGGCGGCGATCTCGGTGACCCCACCGTAGCACGCCGCCCAGAGCTTTCCGTCGGAAGTCTCGAGAAGGGCCGTCACATGATCGCCGGCGAGCCCGTTCGCACGCGTGAAGACCTGGCGGACCTCTGAACCCCTCACGTCGAAGAGTCCCGAGAGGTGCGTTCCGGCCCAGAGAAAGCCGGCGCGGTCCTGAGCCAGACAGCGGACCTCCACGAGAGGCGGACCCCGCCCGATCACGCGATGGACGACGCCTGTCGGCGACCGCTGGAACAAGCCCGCGTCGGCCCCGATCCAGAGATTGCCCGCACGATCTTCGACGAGGGCGTTGATCGACTCCGTTCCCGCTGGCGCGTCTTTTCCCACAGGGACGCACACCGCCTTCCACCCTTTTCCGGCCGGTTCGAGGCGAAACAGCCCGCTCGCGGTGCCGGCCCAGAGGACGCCCGCGCGGTCCTCGACCAGGGCCTGCACGTCGTCGGCGAGCCCGTCGTTTCGAAGGTCGACCCTCAGGAAGGCTGCGCGCGACCGTGTCACCTCGCGCGCCGCATCCCAACGCACGAGACCTCCGACCGTACCGATCCAGTACGCCCCGTCGCGCGTCTCGAGCATCGCCTGGACGCTCGCGGCCGGCAGACCCTCCGCGACCGAGTAGTTCGTGAAGCCGTAGCCGTCGAAGAGCGAGATGCCGTCCTCGGTGCCGAGCCAGAGGAATCCGCGCGAGTCGGGGAGGATGCAGTGGATCCGGTCGCTCGCGAGCCCGTCGGCGGTGGTGTAGGTCTTGAGAGGGAGCTGCTCCCCGGAAGCCGCGAGAGCTGGCAGGACGAGCAGCAGAAGGAGGGAGCATCGGTGTAAGGAGCACGCATTGCGCCCGATCATTCCGATCAGTCCGTCGAGAGCTCTACGGTCCCGCCGGGGCCGCCGGCTTCTCGATCCCGTCCCCCCTCTTCGCGAGGCCGGGAATCGTGATGGGGAGCTTGCCGCCGATCGCCGACTCGCCGAACAGCGCCTGGGCGGCGGCCACCTGCGCGACGTCCTGGCCGCCCCACGCGCAGAGGTACGTCTTGAGGTCGGGGAAATCCCGAAGGAGATAGGGGCTTCCGAAGGAGACGACGACGACGGGCTTGCCGAGCGCGAGAAGCTGCGGGATCGCGGCTCTCCCCGCTTCCGGCACGGCGATCTTCCCGAGCCCCGAATGCGTCCTGACGAAAAGCGAGACGAGGACGGCGTCCGCGTCCTTCGCGGCCTCGACGGCGCCCTTCGTCTCGTCCGGCGTCGAGCGCGGATCCAGCGTCAGCGTCTTCACGGACGGGGCGCGCGCTTTGATCTCCAGGCCGAGCGGGCCCGCCGGGCCGTTCTTCGTCGCCTCGTCCGCGACGACGAGCGAGAGCAGCTTCGCGCCTCTTCGGAGCGGCAGCGCGTCCGGCTCCTCGCGGACGAGCGTGAGGGAGCGTCTCGCGACCTCGGTATCGAACGCCTGAACGGGCTGGGTGTCGACGATCTTCGAGAGGCCGCCGACGAAGGGGATGTTCTTATCGAAGAGCTTCAGCTTCTTCTTGCAGTCGAGAATCCGCGTCACGGACTCGTCGAGGCGTTTCTCGGTGATCCGGCCCGACTTCACCGCCTCGCGCACGGCGGCGATCGCGGCGTCCGTGTCGCTCGAGAGCAGGATCTGGTCGGCCCCCGCGAGGATCGCGCGCACGGCCGCTTCGCCGGCCGTGAAGTGGGACGTGATACCGCCCATCCGGATCGCGTCCGTCACGACGAGCCCCGTGAAGCCGAGCTCCTTGCGGAGGATTCCCGTGACGACGGGCTCGGACAGCGACGCCGGCATCGTGCCGTGCGTCTCGACCTCCACGTTCTCGCCGATCGCGTCCACCGGCCTCGGCGGATTCGGGAGGGCCGGCGCGGGCGTGTCGTCGAGCGCGGGGATCGAGACGTGCGCGACCATGACGGACTCGGCACCCGCCTTGATGCCGGCGCGGAACGGGACGAGCTCGACGGACTCGAGGCGCGGGCGGTCTGCGCCGACGATCGGGAGCGAGCGGTGCGAGTCCGTGGCGGTGTCCCCGTGGCCGGGGAAGTGCTTGAGCGTCGCAAGGACGCCGCCTTTCTCCAGGCCCTTCACGGTCGCCTCGACGTACCGCGAGACGTCGGCGGGGTCCTCGCCGAAGCTCCTGACGTTGATGACAGGATTGTCGGGATTCACGTTGACGTCGGCGACGGGAGCGAAGACCTGCGTGACGCCGATCGCGCGCGCCTCGCGGGCCGTGGCAAGGGCGGCGCGCTCGGCGAGCGCCGGATCGCCCGCCGCGGCGAAAGCCATCGCCCACGGGCCGTACGTGACGTCCTCGAAACGCATCCCGAGGCCGGCCTCGAGGTCGGCCGATACGAGGAGCGGAACCCTCGCGAGCTCCTGAAGCTTTCCGACGAGAACGGCGGCCCCGTATACGTTCGAGCGGAACAGGATGACGCCGCCGACGCGATTGTCCACGACGTGGTGGCGCAGAGTCTGAAACTCCTTCGAGTCCTCGCTCATGTAGATGCCGCTCGCGGGCACGACGAAGAGCTGGCCGATCTTCTCGTCGAGCGGCAGCGAGAGCGCCCGCGGGGCGTCCGGTGTGAGCTGTCCGAAGTCGACCGTGACGGGCGGGAAGGGGTTCCCGCCCGCACACGATACGAGAACCAGCGCCGTGGCGAGAATCGAGAGCAGCCGGACCGCCTTGAGCATGAGCGTCACCTCTCGGAAGGACGAATCTCGTCCCGGAACAGATCGTCGAACGTCCCCCGGCGCCGGATGAGGGTGGCCGTGTCGCCGTCCACGAGCACCTCCGCCGGAAGCGGACGTGCGTTGTACGTCGACGCCATCGAGAATCCGTAGGCGCCGGCGTCGAGAAAGACGACGAAATCGCCGGCCTTCGGGCGCGGGAGCCTTCGCTCGGCCGCGAGGATGTCTCCCGTCTCGCAGACGTCGCCCGCGACGTCGAGGGTCTCGGGAGCTCCCGTGCTTCCCACGACGCGCGCGCGATGGTGCGCCGCGTACATTGCGGGGCGCAGGAGCGTGTTCGAGCCCGCGTTCACGTTCACGAAGACCTTGAGCGGCGTTTCTTTCACCGAGTTCACGCGGGTCACGAGGAAGCCCGCCGGCCCCACGAAGAAGCGTCCGGGCTCCATCCACAGCTCGGGCTCGTACCCGGCGTCCGCGACGAATTCCTTCCAAAGAGGCTCGAGCGCGGAGGCCAGCGCATGAGGGGTGAGCCCTTTTTCGCCGTCGTGATAGGGCAAGCCGAGCCCGCCGCCGAGATCCACGAAGGACACGCGGATCGAAAGGCCGTCCTTCAGCTCGCGCACGAAAGAGAGCATCTTGCGGGCCGTCGCGACGTATCCGCCGATCTCGGTGATCTGCGAGCCGATGTGGCAATGCACGCCCGCGATCCGGACCGAAGGCAGCTCCTTCGCCCGCGCGTACCCGGCCAGGGCGAGGCCGCCTTCGAGGTGGAGGCCGAACTTCGACTCTGCGATGCCGGTGTTGATGTGGTGGAGGGTGTGGGGGTCGACGCCGGGGTTGATCCGGAACGAGATCCGCGCCTTGCGGCCCGCGGCCGCGGCCTCAGCGGCGACCTGCTCCAGCTCGTCGCGGGAGTCGACGTTCACGACGGCGCCGATCGCGACGGCCTTCTCGATCTCCTCGGGCCCTTTCGACGAGCTCGTGAAGAGGATCTCGTCGCCTCGGTATCCGGCTTTCACCGCCGCGAGAATCTCGCCGAGCGAGACGACCTCGGCGGCGGCACCTTCCGCCCGGAGGAGAGACACGAGCGCTCCGTTCGTGTTCGCCTTGAGGGCGTAATGGATACGCAGCTTCGAGAAGCGGGGCGCGAAGGCCGCCGTGAACGAACGGAACTGGCCCGTGATCGCCGCCTTGTCGTAGACGTAGAGAGGGGTCCCGAACTCCGAGGCGAGACGGGCGACGGCGCGGACGGCGGCAGGTTCGAACGCGCGGTCGGCGCGCAGGGCCTGGAGGCCCTCGTGGAGAGTGGAATCGGGCATCAGCCCGCGATTCTGCCAGCTTCGCGGCTTCGCGGTACGATCAGGCGATGCACGTGGAAGTGCGCAAGACCGGCGACGTCGTGATCGTCGACCTCCAGGGCCGCCTCCTCGCGGGAGTCGGCGACGAGATCCTCCGCGACGTCATGAACGAGCTCCTCGCCGAGGGCTGGAGGAAGATCCTGCTCAACCTCTCCGAGGTGACCGCGATCGACAGCGCGGGGACGGGCGAGCTCGTCGCAAGCCACAAGATCTGCGAGCGATTCGGGGCGAAGCTCAAGCTCCTGAACCTGCACGAACGGGTGCGCAAGAGCCTGCACCTCGCTCAGCTCCTTCCCGTCTTCGAGGTCTACGACGAGGAGCGCGTTGCCCTCCGACACTACGGAGAGAGGAAGGCCCCCTGATTCCGGGCCTTTCCGGAGGGCCGTGTCCTCGTTCGGTGCTCGACTCGTCGCTCTCGGCCTCGTTCTCGTCGCTTCGCGTGCGGCGGCGCAGGGCTCCCTCCCGTGGCCCCGGATCGCGCTGACGCGCGTCGCGACCGGCTTCTCGAACCCCACCCAGGTGACGTCGGCGCACGACGGCACGGGCCGCCTCTTCGTCGTCGAGCAGAGGGGCCTCGTGAAGATCGTTAAGGACGGGGCCGTTCTGCCGACGCCGTTCCTCGACATCACCGACCGCGTGAGCGGTGGCGGCGAGCGCGGTCTTCTTTCGATCGTCTTCCCGCCGGGCCGCGCTCCGAAAGGCGAGTTCTACGCGGACTACACGGACGTCGCCGGCAACACGGCGGTCTCGCGATTTTTCGTCTCGGGCGATCCGAACGCGGCAAACGCGTCGTCCGAGGAGGTCCTGCTCAGAATCGTGCAGCCCTTCGCGAACCACAACGGCGGCCAGCTCGCGTTCGGGCCGGACGGGTACCTCTACATTGGGATGGGAGACGGCGGGTCGGCGGGCGATCCGAACAACAACGCTCAGAATCTCGAGAGTCTGCTCGGGAAGATTCTTCGAATGGATGTGCTGGGCGGGGCATCGCCCTATGGCATCCCGCCCGATAATCCTTTCGCAGGCTCTTCCTCCGCCCGTCCGGAAATCTGGGCCTATGGCCTCAGAAACCCGTGGCGGTTCTCGTTCGACCGCAAGACGGGCGACCTCTTCATCGGCGACGTGGGGCAGGGTGCGTGGGAGGAGGTCGACTTCCAGCCCGCGGGCAGCACCGGCGGCGAGAACTACGGGTGGCGGCTCTCGGAAGGAAATCACTGCTTCAACCCGTCCACGGGGTGCAGCTTCGCGGGCGTCACGAGGCCCGTGGCCGAGTATGGGCACGTCGGCGGCAATTGCTCGATCACGGGCGGCTTCGTCTACCGCGGACGCGACTTCGCGCGCCTCTCCGGAATCTACTTTTACGCGGACTACTGCAGCGGGCGCGTATGGGGCCTTCGCAACGGGGCCTTGGGCTGGGAGACTCAGGAGCTCCTGCAGCCCGGCTACGCCTTCACGAGCCTCGGCGAGGATGACGCCGGCGAGGTCTACGCCGTGGACGGCACCTCGGGCGCCCTCTACCGGCTGGTGGACGCGGACGGGCCTCTGTCGGTCCTGACCGTGCCGATCGTCGTCGACGTCAGCGGCCGGAACGGAACTCGCTTCGTCTCGGAAATCACGCTCGGGAACCGCGGGACCACGGACGCGTCCGTCGACGTGACATTCACGGCGGCGAGCGCTCTCCGGTCGACCGGAAGCGGCACGTTCACGACGACGGTCCCCGCGGGCCGGCAGCTCGTCTTCGCAGACGCCCTCCAGTGGCTGCGAAACAACGGTCTTCCCGTTCCGCTCGGCGACCAGGGCGGCACACTGCGCCTCGCGTACTCCGGGCTGTCGTCCGGCGACGCGGCGTTCGCATCCGTGCGGACGCTCGCGGTGCTGCCCGGAGGCCGCGCGGGCCTCGCGTATCCGGCGCTCTCGCCCGTGGAGACTGCGGAGGCCGGAATCTCGATCTTCGGTCTGCGCGAGGACGCCGCGTTCCGGAGCAACCTCGCGCTCGTGAACGCGGCAGACCCGGCCGGAAAAACGAGCGTGCTCCTGCAGGTCACGCTCACGAGCGGCGACCCGGCCGACGCGCGGCGCTTCGCCCTCGCCCCCGTCAGCCTCGAGGCCGGGCAGTGGATGCAGCTCAACCAGGTCCTGCAGCGGGCGGGAATGACGAACGGCTGGGCGACGGTCGAGCGCGTCGGCGGGGTCGATCCCTTCTACGCGTACGCCGTCGTCAACGACAACGTGACCGACGACGGCGCGTTCGTCGCGCCGGTCGCGGCCGGGCGGCGCGTATCAAGCCTGACGATACCGGCCGCAGTCCACACGTCCTCGTTCACGACCGAGCTCTGCTTGACGAATGCAGGTACCGTTCCGATCCGACTCTCCTTCCGAGCCTTCTCGTCGCGAGACGTGGTTCTTCAGCCGCAGGAGCAGAGGTTCATTTCCGACATCCTCTCTTATCTCGACGCCTCGGCCTCGGCCACGGCGCTCTGGATTTCTTCGAATGGTGGTGCAGCGGCGTTCCACGCGAGCGCGCGGACGTTCTCGTCCGCCGCGGGTGGGGGGACATTCGGCGTGGCTTACGCGGGAATCTCGCGCGACGAGTCTCCTCTTTCGGAGGCATGGATCTACGGGCTGAAGCAAGACGGGCTGAGCCGTTCGAATGTCGCCCTCTCCGTCGTCGATGCGCCTTGGGTTTTTCCGTCGGACAATCCGCCTCCCAGCCCCATGACCGTCGATTTCTTCGACGGCGATTCGGGGTTATTCAGAGGGACCTCGGTCGTGCCGCTACGGCTTCGAGGGGACTGGCAGCAGGTGAATTCAGCGCTCTCGTCGTTCGGCATCCGCAACGGGTACGTGCGCGTTCGCGCTCCGGCTGGCAACTTCCAGCCCGTCCTCGTCTACGGCGTCGTCAACGACGGCGCCTCGCCGGGGCAGGGCACCGGGGACGGCAGCTATCTCGCGATGACGTCCGTGAAGTAGGGTCGAAAACGGCCGGGAGCGTAAACTTCCGCGCCGTGAGAGCTGGTCTCGTCCGCGTCGCCGTGCTGGCCCTGCTCG
Source organism: Thermoanaerobaculia bacterium (assembly GCA_963816185.1). Lineage (GTDB taxonomy): Bacteria > Acidobacteriota > Thermoanaerobaculia > UBA5066 > UBA5066 > Fen-183. Next base: position 341,495 of record CAWFJJ010000001.1, read on the forward strand.
CGCCGCTGGCGCTGGGCGGAGCGTTCGGGCACGTCGACGGCTTCGAGGTCCTCTCGCACGGCGCACACCTCTTCGCTCCCGACCATCCGGCCCACGCTCCGTTCGTCCCCGAGAAGGAACACCCGTGCGCAGCATGCGCCGTCGCGAATCTGACGCCTCCTGCTTTTGCGACCCTCCTCCTCGTTCCGCCGATCGTGGGGATCACTCGCGAGACGCAGTGGTCTTGGAGGGCGCCGACGCCCGCGCTTCCGGAACTCACTGGCCGCTCTCCGCCTATCCCGACCGCGTAGACGTTTTTCATTTCGTCCACGGTCGGGAGGCATAGCGCCTCCCCAATCGACACTCAGGGAGGCTCGAAGACATGACCATTCGGTCATCACCGCTGAAAACGCTGTTCCTTCTTACTGTTCTCCTGCTCGCGGCGCATCCTGTCGCCGCGCAGACGGAACCTCCCCCGGCGGCGCCCGCACCCGACAGCCCGCCGCCTCAGGCGGGGGGCGGCGGAAGCCAGACGACGAACTACTTCAACCCCAGCGTCTCGGTCATCGGGAATTTCCTCGCCGTAGGGGGCCAGAACCAGGTTGAAAACCTGCCCAACGCGAGCCTGCGGGAATCGGAGCTCGGTCTCCAGGCGATCGTCGACCCATACGGGCGAGCCGATTTCTTTCTCTCCTTCGGCGAGCAGGGCGTCGAGGTGGAAGAGGGCTTCCTGACTTTCACCTCTCTGCCCGCGGGCCTGCTCGCGAAGGTGGGACGGATGCGCGTGTCGTTCGGCAAGATCAACACCCTTCACCTGCACGTGCTCCCGTGGCCGGACTCCCCCCTCCCGATCGTCAACCTCCTGGGAGGCGAGGAAGGGTGGATCGGAACGGGCGTCTCCCTCGCCGAGCTCGTGCCCTTGCCCGGAGATACGTTCTCGGAGATCACCGGACAGGTCTTCCGCGGGGATTCGGCGGGGTTGTTCGTCGCCCAGAAGCGGAGCGACCTCGCTTACAACGGGCACTACCGGATCTTCCGCGACCTGAGCGACTCCACGAACCTCGACCTCGGTTTCTCCTACGGGCAGGGCCCGAACGGAATCGCCTCGAACGCGATGACGCGCCTCGAGGGAATCGATGCGACGTTTCGATGGAAGCCGCTCGTGCGCGGCACGTACCGCTCCGCTTCTTTGAGAGGGGAGTTCGTTCGCAGCAGGCGAGACCAGCCCGACGGCCGCCAGACGGCGCAAGGGTGGTTTCTCTCCGGCGAGTACCAGCTTGCCCAACGCTGGTTCGCCGGAGCGCGACTCGAGTCGTCCGACCACGCGGACGATTCCGCGAAGCGCGACACGGGCGTCGCCGCCACGCTGACCTTCTGGCCGAGCGAGTTCTCCCAGCTTCGCGGGGAGTTCCGGCGCCGCCGCTACGAAGGCTATCCGGGCGCGCCCGATATCTATACTGCCAACGAGGTCCTTCTCCAGGTGCAATTTGCGATCGGCGCGCACGGCGCGCATCCGTTCTGAGGAAGGTTTCATGAAAACGTTCAAGCTTCTGTTCGCCGCCCTTCTCCTTTCCTTCGCCTCGCCTCTCCTGGCGAAGATCCACGTCGTGTCGTCCCTCCAGGACTTCGCCTCGATCGCGGAGGCGATCGGGGGCGACCGGGTGGAGACGTACGCGCTGGCGAAGGGATATCAGGACCCGCATTTCGTGGACGCCAAGCCCTCGTTCATCCTGAAGCTTTCCCGCGCCGACGTCCTGATCGTCGCCGGCCTCGAGCTCGAGATCGGATACCTGCCGCCGCTGATCGACCAGAGCCGCAACGACAGGATTCACGTCGGCAGCGCCGGATATCTGGATGCTTCGATCGGCTGCGACATCCTCCAGCGGCCGACTCGGCAGGTCACACGCGCGATGGGTGACGTGCATCCGTACGGGAACCCGCACTACTGGACCGATCCGGAAAACGGCCGTGTGATCGCCTGGGCCGTCGCCGAGAAGCTGTCCGAGCTCGATCCCTCCGGGAAAGCCGTCTTCGAGAAGAACCTCGCCGCGTTCGAAGGGCTTCTGACCCAGAAAGAGAAGGAATGGAACGCGAAGATGGGTCCCTACGCGGGGACGAAGGTCGTGACCTTCCACGACTCCTGGCCGAACTTCGCGAAGTACTTCAAGCTCGAAATCGCCGGGCACATCGAGCCGAAGCCGGGCATTCCGCCCACGCCCTCTCACACACTCGAGATCATCAACTTGATCCAGGCGCAGAAGATCCCGGTGATCCTCGTCGAACCCTACTTCGACAGCAAGACGCCGAAGTACATCGCACAGAAGACCGGCGCCGCGGTGGTCACGTTCTATCCGTCGGTCGGCGGGATACCGGAGATCAAGGACTACTTCGCGCTCTTCGATCACAACATCGACGCCTTCGTCGCGGCAAACAAGGCAAAGAAATAGACAGATGACGATCCTTCAGCTCCTCCTTCCTGCGTTCGTCGCGAGCCTCATCCTCACGGGAATCCACGCCTATCTCGGCGTTCACGTGGTCGAGCGGGGCGTCATCTTCGTGGACCTCTCGCTCGCGCAGATCGCGGCTCTCGGCACGACGGTCGCGTACCTCGCCGGATACGACCTGCACTCCACGGCCGCTTACGTCTTCTCCCTCGGCTTCACGTTCCTAGGAGCCGCGATCTTCGCGTTCTCCCGCGTCCACCGTAAGACCCGCATCCCGCAGGAGGCGATCATCGGCATCGTCTACGCGGTCTCGGCGGCGGTCGCCATCCTCGTGATGTCGAAAGCGACGCAAGAGACGGAGCACCTGAAGGAGATGCTCGTCGGCAACATTCTTTCGGTGACGTGGGGGGAGCTGGCGAAGACCGCGTTTCTCTATTCCCTGGTGGGCCTGTTTCATTACATCTTCCGAAAGCGATTCCTCCTGATCTCGATGAACGAGCCGGAAGCGGAGCGGCAGGGCCTGAACATCCGGTGGTGGGACTTTCTCTTTTACATGTCCTTCGGATTCGTCGTGACGTCGTCGGTTGCGATCGCCGGCGTGCTCCTCGTCTTCTGCTTCCTCATCGTGCCTTCGGTGACCGCGATGCTCTTCGCCGAGCGGCTCGGGCCGAGACTCGCGATCGGCTGGACGATGGGAGTCGTCGTGTCGGCGCTCGGGGTGTGGTTCTCGTTTCAGCTCGACCTTCCGACCGGAGCGACCATCGTTGGAACCTTCGGGGCCGCGCTTCTCGTCATCGCGGGTTATCGGCGGGCGTTCCGGAAGCCGGCCGCCGCCTGACGTCACTTCGGCGCGCTCTCCGCCACGAGGCGCAGCTTCGTTCCGCCTCCGCGACCGTCGATGACGTACGTCGTGAACCGGGGAACGAGCCGGCCGGCCGTCTCGAGCCAGAGCCGCGAGCGCAGAAGAGCGGGGTCAGCGGCCGCTTCACGCGCGAGGGCGGCGAAGCGATTCGAGTCGCCTCGTGCCGCCTCGACGCGCTGAACGCGCACGGCCTCGGTGTCCTCGATCAGCGCTTGCGCCTCGCCCCGCGCCTTGGACGCGAGCTCGTCGGAATAGGCTCGCGCGTCGTTCTGAAGGCGCTCGCGGTCGGCCGCGGCGTTCTGCACGGACTGGAAGGCCGCAATCACGGGGGGCGCAGGGTCGAGCGAACGCCAGGCTGCGGAGATCACGACGACGCCGAGCCTGCGGCCGTCCGCCTCGCGCTGAACGCGTGCACGAACTCTCTCCAGGAGGGCCGTTCGCCCGGACGAGAGGACGTCGTCCACCGGGCTCGCTCCGAGCTCCTCGGTCAGCGCCCGTTCGCCTTCCCGCTTCAGGACGCCCGACACATCGATGGCGCTGACCAGGAACCGGACCGGATCCGCGATCCGATACTGCAGGGCGCACTCGGCGACGAGGAGGTTCGTGTCCCCCGTGAGGAAGGAGCCGGCCTGCGCGGCGCCGCTCGAATTCGCGTCCGCGCCGCCCGCCGAGACCGTGAAGGTGCGCGTGACCTCCACGCGCACGATCCGGTCGACGAGGGGGATTCTCGTCCTCAGCCCGGGTCCGAGCGTCGCTTTCAGCGGAGAGCCGAAGCGGAAGACGACGGCCCGTTCCGCGGGCCCCACGAGGTATGACGACGAAAGGAGGACTGCGAGGCCGGCAGACGCCACGAGAACGAGCGCGACCCTCTTCACTTGTGCGACTCCCGGGGGTTTGGCGGCCCGTCGACCAGAACCTTGAGCAGGGGAGAATCGGCCGGGAGCACCGCGGTCGTCCCAGTCGCGAGCATCTTCTCGTACGCGTCGAGGGCCTGGACCAGCCGGTACAGCTCCCGATCCTTCGCCGCGGCGGCGGCGTAGAGACGTGCCGCCTCGGCTTCCCCTGCGCCGCGGGCCTCGGCGGCCTTGCGCGTGGCGTCGGCGAGAAGCTTCGCCTTGTCGCGCTCGGCCTCCGCACGGATCCGCAGCGCCTGCTCCTCGCCTTCCGAGCGGAGGCGCCGGGCGATCCTCTCTCGCTCCGACCGCATTCGTTCGAAGACGCTGGCGAGGTTCTGTTCCGGGAATCCCAGCCTCTTCACCGCGAGCTCTTCGACGACGATGCCGTAATCCTCGGCCGCGCGGGACCGGACCCTGCCCTCGACCGACGCGGCGAGGTCGGAGAGTTTCGCCTCGCCTGGCTTGGCGGAGATCAACTGGCTCATCGGGACGGTTCCAAGAGCCGCCGCGAGCTCCGAAGAGGAGAGATCCGCCAGGCGCGCTTCGGCCGCCTCGCGTCCGGCAAGGGTCTCGAGAAAACGCTTCGGATCGGCGATCCGCCACAAGAGGAAAGTCTCGACGGCGAGGTTCTTCTTGTCCTGCGTGAGGAACTCCGCGGCCGGCGGATCGAACGGCTGGAGGCGCTTGTCCAGACGTGTGACTCCGTCGACGAACGGCATTCGCACGTGGAGACCCGCGTCCGTCACGATCTCGATGGGACGCCCGAACCGTGTGCGAACCACTTGCTCCGTCGCCTCCACGACATAGAGTGACCGCCATGCGACGAGTACGACGAGCAAGGCCCATGCGATCCGCGCGAGAGCTGCCCGATTCACTTTGATCATGAGGTCCTCATTCAGAAGGCGCCGCGGGAGGCTTCGTGGAAGTCGGCGCTGGAACGACTCCGGCCCGTCCGGGTGGCGTTATCCAGAGCTCGACGCCCGGGAATCGGCGTGGATCGGGAAGAATGAACTTGGGAGCCGCCCCAAGGGCGCGCGCCATCCGCTCCCAGTAGAGGCGCTGGGCGACGAGCCCTCCGAAGTGATGCGAAGACGCCGCGAGCTTCTCGAACACGTGTGCATCGGAGGCGGCCTGGCTCGTCACGAGAAGGCGCTGCGCGTCCGCAGCCAGGACTTGCCTGGCCGCCTCGCCCGCGGCAAGGCGTACGGTGGATTCCTGCTCGACGAGGGCCCGATTTCGCGTCGTCGTCCGGTCCTCGGCCGCAGAGGCCACGTCCCGGAAGGCCGCGTGCACCTCGTCCGGTGCGTGGACGTAGAGGAGCTCCACGGCGAGCGCTTTCACGCCGAGCGTCTCCTCCAGGCGTGCCGCCTTTAGCCGGGCGAGAACTGCGCCTTCGACTCCTGCGCGGCCCGACGCGTAGAGCGCGTCGAGCTCGGTGCCGGCGATCTCCGACGTCATGGCCGCGCGGGCGACCCCCCGGAGCGATCGTTCGACGTCGGATGGCCCGAAGGCGAAGCGGGTGGGGTCGACGACACGCCACAAGATCGAGGCGGTGGCGTCGACGACGCTTTCGTCTCCCGTCACGTAACGGGATTCGGAAAGAACCCGATTCCCCGCCAGCGGATACAGATCCGCCGCGGCCTTTCCGGTCCGGTAGCCGAGTTCCAGGACATGCATGCGACCAACCGAGATGCGCCGCGAGATGCCGATCGGCCACGGAAGGAGCACGTGCCCGCCTGGCTCTCGTGGTTCTCCGACCGGACGCCCGAACGCAGTGACGATCCCACGCTCTCCGGGTCGCACGACGAAGAAGGCAGTCGAGACCCAGAAGACCAAGAGCACGAGACCAGCCATCCGCACGATCAGCCTCCACGGAATTCGCGGCCGCAGGACGCCGAGAAGAACGCGGGCCTCGCGGAGCCCGGCACGCATCTCGCCCCACGCGTGCTTGAAGCTGCCTCGCCTCACGCTGAGCACGAGAAGCACGACAAAGGCGAGCGCGGCGAGGATCTCCAGCCAGACGAGCGTGCCGCTCGGCGCTTCCGAGCCGGGCCCCATGAGCGTCGCGGCGCTGCGGGAGACCAGCGTGTCGAACGCCAGGCCGGCGAGCATCGCGACCGCGAAGACCGCGCCGAGATAGAGAGCGAGGATCCGGCGGCCGAAGAGCCGTGCCACGACGGCCAGGGTCGGCAGGTTCGTCGCCGGGCCTGTGAGCATGTAGACGAGTCCGGCTCCGGGGCTCAACCCTTTCGCGATGAGGACCGCGGCGACAGGCGTCGAGCCGCTCGCGCACACGTAGGTCGGGATGCCCGCGAGGGCGGCCGCCGCCATGCCCAGGACGGGATTCGGAAAGAAGCGGGCGAGCGAGTCCGGTCCAAGACTGGCGTCGAGGAGCGCCGAGAGAACGAATGCGAGGGTCAGCCAGGGCGCCAGCTCGTCGAAGATCTCGACGAAGCCACGCCGAAGAGCGCGCTCGAACCTCTCGCGAAGAGAGGTTTCCCGTTGGGCCGATTCCGGCATTTCGTCCGGGGCTTCCGGGTGCTCCGGTTCCGGGTCTGTCACCGGCTCCGAATCCACCCGGCGACGCGCGGTCACGAGCGTGAGAACGCCCGCCACGAGGGCCGTTGCGACGGCGGCCACGGGCCGGGCGATCATCATGGCGGGGCCCAGGTAGCCGTATGTCAGAAGGATGGAATCGATTCCGGTCTCGGGAGTCGAGATCAGAAACGCGACGACCGCTCCCGGGCTGGCGCCCTTCCTCCGGAGCTCCCGCGCCGCCGGGACTACGCTGCACGAGCACAAGGGAAGCGGCACCCCGAGAAGCGTCCCGAGGAAGACCGGTCGAAGACCGCCGCCGCCGAGAAGGTGAGTGATCCGGTCGGCGCGAACGAACTCGGCGAGGATGCCGGCCAGAAGGAAGCCGCCCAGGAGGAACAGGCTTCCGCCCAGGAAGACTCGGATCAGCGCCGACGTGAAAGTTCCGATCATGACTTCGAGAGGACGATTGCGAGGTAGATGACGACCGCCCCGAAGACGGACATCAGGCTCGTCACGACCTTGGGGTGGCGATGGTGGCTCTCGGGAATCAGATCGCTCGCGCCGATGAAGAGAAAGAACCCGCAGAACAGGGCGAGGAGGATTCCGAGGTGATCCTCCCTCAGCGAGAGGAACGTGGTGGCGAGGACGCCTGCGATCGGAGCCGCCGCGTCGAGCAGGAGCCACCGAAACGCGGTGCGGCGGTTTTCCGCGCCCCTGAGGACCACGCCCACGGTGTTGATGCCGTCCGAGAAGTCGTGGGCCACGACCGCGATCGCGACGACGACCCCCACCGCCGCTGAGGCCTGAAAGGCGAAGCCGAGCCCCACGCCGTCGAGGATGCTGTGACACACGAGGCTGCCCGCTCCGAGCCACGTCGGTGTGTGCACATGCTCGTCGTCTCCATGCGCGTGCAAGAGGAGCGTCCGGCTCAGAAGCATGTAAAGGAGGAATCCCGTCGCGACGATGGCGGTGACCGCCGGTGTCCCGTATCGCTTGCCCCCGAGCTCGAGGGCTTCCGGGAGGAGGTCGAAAAACGCGACCCCGATGACGGCGCCGGCGCTGAATCCGAGGATGAGATGCAGCTTGTCCTGCCGCTTGAGCGCCAGGAGGCCGCCGGCTAGCGTGGCCAGCCCGGCGGCGCAGCCTAGGAGGAGGACCATGAGCCAGCCCTGACCTCCGACGGGGGCGAAAGCCCGCCCCCGTCTGGAGCTCGCATCGACGCGCCCCTAGAACTCAAACTTGATCCGCGCCGCCCACGTCCGCGGCGGAACCACGTGCGTACCTCCGAAAACGGACTGGAAGTTGTAGAGCCCCTTGACGTCGAAGGCGTTCAGGAGATCGCCCTGCAGCTCGAACGGGAGGCCGTATTTCTGGAGGCGCGCGCCGAGCGAGAAGCTCCAGATCGTGCGCGACTTGACGCGCTGGGGGTCCTCGTCGAACCGGATGTACGGCGCCGCGTACGCGGTGTCCGGGCTCGAGAGGACGTCGTCGATCGTGCCCGCGTCCGTGACGAGGCCCGAGTCGTAGCGTTGCGTCATGCCGGCCCAGAGGCCGGTCTGGCCGAAGTCGTAGAAGAAGCCGGCCTGCTCCTGGATGTCCTGGTCGTGGTCGATCAGGAAGCAGCCGCCGCCGAGGGTGTCGAGGGCGCCGGCGTCGAGGAATAGCCCGCCGACGAACGGGTTGCAGTACTCCGCGTGCACGTGACCGACCGAGACGTAGCCCCTCAGGCCGCCGAGGACTGGCGCGAGGTCGAGCCGCGCGTTCCAGCCGTTCAGATTCCCGCTCTCGAAGTTGAGCGGAAAGACGATTCCCGTGTTGAAGAACTGATCCTGGTCGGCCGCGTTCTTCACCTTGCGATACCAGTACGAGACGTCGAGGCGCAGCTTCGATCCGATTCCCTGTTGGATCCCGGCGTTGTACACATCGTGCCGTTCGGAGAGATTGAAGAGCTGGCCGCCGCCGAGCGCCTGCGCGTCCTGGATCTCAGGCGGGGCGACCGATCTCGCCTGCGCGGAAGAGGACAAGAGGATGTTCTCGTACTCGGGCGTGATGAACATGCGGTTGTACGAGGCGCGGAACACGGTGCTCGTCGCCTCGAGGAGATACGCAACGCCGATGCGCGGCTGGAGCTGGCTCTCGGAAAGGAAGAGCTCGTTGTGGTCGAAGCGTACGCCGGCGTTCACGGTGAGGCCGTTCCACCGGATGTTGTCCTGCAGATACGCCGCGACGTACGTTCCCGTCTTCGAGTCGGCGAACTGGAAAACCGAGCCGCCGCGCGTGAGGTCGTACGGCGCCAGGTTCGGGTTGTAGCCATCGGCGTTTGGGTCGTTGAAACCGGGGTCCGTGATGCCGAACGTGAACTGCTCCCGGATCGGAAAGCGTTTCGCCTGAACCCCGACCTTGAGCTCGTTGATACCCGCCGTCTTCGAAAGCGCGAAATTGATTCCCTGATTCTCGAGAGACCGGTTCTGGTCGGCCTGGACGGGCGTGTCGTAGGGCGAGGAATAGAGCGTCAGGCGGTTATCGCGACCGTAGGCCTGCCCCTCGACCACCCAGCCGCCGGGGAGAACGTTCTGATAGCCGAGGTTCGCGTTCCAGTCGTTGGACTGGATGCGCTGGTCCTGGCCGGCAACCTCCTGCGAGGGCAGGTTCGTGACATCACGTTTCGTCCGGCCGATGTTGCTCGTCAGGCGCCAGGAGGTCGACTCGTCCGCGGAGACGGCGTCGAGGCGGATGAAGGCCCGCAGCGAGTTGCCGACGTTGTGGAAGCTGTCGAACGACACGGGGTCGAGGAACCGATCGGAACGGGAGCCGTCGGCATCCGCGAACCATCCGAACCGCGCATTCCCGCCGCCGGCGGAGGCCGAAGCCGAGCCCGTGTTGAATCGTGCGCCTCCCACCGTCACGTCGCCTTTCACGCCGTTCGTTCCGAGGCCGGAGCGCGTCGTCAGGTTGATCACGCCGTTCGCCTTCTCGCCGTACTCCGCCGGGATGCCGCCCGTGACGACTTCGAGGCTCTGCGCGACGCTCGGATCCAGGGAGTTCGAGAACGTGATGCCGATCTGGTCCCCGATCGGCTGTCCGTCGATGACGAGGAGCTGCTGAGAGTGCCCGCCCTGGAAGTGATAGCGGCCGTTCTCGTCCTGAGAGAAGCCCGGCGTCGAGGTCACGATCGACTCGAACGCCCGCCCCGGCACGGCGGCCGCGGTCCTCTGGATGAGCGACTTGTCGATGTCGATGTGGGTCATGGCCGTGTCGCTTTCCAGCTCGACGCCCTCCTTCTCGGCCGTCACGGACTCGGCCGCCGTCGTCTCGATCCCGAGCGAGATCTCGCGCGTCACGGGGACGCTCCCTCGCACATCCACGTCGGTGTGAAACGGGGTGAAGCCCTGCAGATTCGCCGTGAGGTGATACGGGTTCGGGGGCACGTTGTAGAAGAGGTAGCTTCCGTCGCCTCCCGACGTGGTCTGCTGCCGGTACCCGGTGATGTCGTTCGCGAGAACGACCGTAACGCCCGGAAGAGGCTTGCCGTCCGGGCCGGCAACGTGTCCGCGGATCTGGCCGCCAGTGGCGGTCGACGCGGACGCCGGGTGCGAGCCGATGAAAAGGACCGCGAAGAGAAACGAGACAAATGCGGCGCTGCGCGCCGCGCTTCGAAAAGTCATGTCAGTCGATGCCTCCACGAAGAAAGCCTCTGATCGCGGAGGGTGCGTACCCCCCGACCGTGAATGACGACGTCGGAACGTGTCTTCTAAACGGCCAGGGAGACGGGGGGCGCGCGGGCGGGAAGCTCGGGAGCGGGGGCGAAGGTGATAGTCCGCTCGGCGCGGATCTCGAGCGCGCGGCGGACCTCGGGTGGGACGAGGAAGAGCGGTGCGGCTGTGGGTGCTACCAGCGAGGCGATCGCGCAGGCCGCGCAGGGGTGCTCCTTCTCCGGCACGAACGGCGCATGCGCGGGATGGTCCGGCGGGAAGAGGAACGTGCCGTGCGACAGCGTCTCGAAGCCGTCGACGTGCCCGAACGCGCCGCCGAGAGCGATCGGCGCGAGGGCGAGGACGACCAGCAGGCGCCGGAACCGGGTCAATCGCACCCTTGAATCCTACACGAGCCCATTCTTCGAACCTCTTACGGAAGGATCGTTCTCGGGTCGTTCGTGGTGTTGTCGATGACCGCGGCATACGTCGCGATCTGCGCGCCGGCCGTCGCGGTCGACACGACGAGGACCGCGTTCGTCGTGCCGAAAGGCGCGAGAAGCGTGGTGACGACGTTGCCGACCTGCGTCATCCCGAGCGGGGGCAGCGTCCGGGTCGTGGTGCCGAAAGTCGAGCCGTCCGCAGCGAGCAGCGTGAGCGTGACGTCCACGCTCAAGGCCGTCGCGTTCGCGAGGACGACGTTCGTGCGGAATGCCGTGTCGTCACGAAGGCCGATGAGCGCTTTGGGCGTGCCCGGCATGACGAGGTCGTTCGCGCCCTCGGCCGGAACGGACTGGCCGAAAGTGCCGGCGCCGCCCGCCGCCGGTGTCGAGGTCTGGCTGACCACTTTGAGCGACGCCGAGTCGGCTGTGATCAAGATCGCGCCATAGTTCTGGGGATCCGTGGGGCTGACCCCGAAGAGCGAGGCGAGAATGTCGGCATAGGTCACGGCCTTGTTCGCCGCGAGCGCGCGGACCTGCTTCGGGCCCCCGGTGCCGTCCTGGTCGTGGCCCAGGAACTGGAGCGTGAGATTCGCGTCCGTCGTGCCGCGGTTCGCGATCGTCAGGTCCGTCGTGTAGAAGGCGCCGTTCTTGCCGGCGGCGTGGGCGCTCGAGGGCAGGATGTACGTGGTCGTCGGGCCGCCCGAGCCGGCGAACCAGCCGATGTCGTTGAACAGGGGAAGTGTGGCGTCGACTCCGCTCGGCAGGTCGGACGAGATGTACGGCTCCATGAGAAGGCTCGGGGACGCCGTCGAGTCGAAGTGCGACACCGACGAACCCTGTACATACGGGTTCGGTGCGTAGAGAAGCAGGCGGCCGGCGGCGTCCGTGCCGGCGAGAAGCGTCGGGTCCGTACCCAGATTTGCCGAATCGGGCAGGTTCGCGCGGAGGGTCGCGCCGTCGCTCATGGTGACGAGGATGGACGGGATCGTGATCGTGGCGTCCGTGCCGGACATTCCGAACAGAGGCTCGGTCGTGTTGTCCGCGATGATGGCGCCGATCGCGCCCGCGTTCTGGGCGTTCTTGGCCTTGACTGTAAAATTACAGGTTCCGCGGTCGATGAGCGCGATCTGGCCGGAGACATTCGACGTGATCGGGCTGCACCCGTCCGTGGCGAATCCGTAGAGGGCCGCGACGATCTGCCCGGTGACGCCCGGGTTTGAGAGCGCCGGCCCGAAGGAGGCGGTGCCGACGGAGTAGGAGCCGGACGCCGCCCCAGCGGTCACGAGAAGGCGCCGCCTCTTGCCGAGATACGTGCCCGCGAACGCGTTCGCCGCCGTCCCCGACCACGTCAGGTTGCCCGTGTTGAGCTCGGACGCCGCGCGCTCGGCGTCCGTGAGCTTGTCCCACGTCTTACCGAGCGTGTCGTCGTAGATGAAGCGGTCGAAGATGGTCGGCTGCGGCGTCGGCTGCGATGACGTGCTGCCGAGGAGCGCGCCCGTCGAATCCACGCCCGAGAAGAACCCGAGCCCGTGGGCGAACTCGTGTACGGCGACCGAGAGGAAATTGATGTCCGACCCGGCGAGGTTGTCGAGGCCGAGGTAAAACGAGAGACCCGTCAGGCAGCCTGTCTGTCCGAGGCTGCTGTTGAAACGCGCCGTCATGTCGACCGTGGCGGGGTCCTGGTCAGAACCCACGAACTTGTTCGCGAGAGCCTTCGCGTACCACGTTCCCGCGACGGGGGCACCCGCAAAATCGGCGTAGACCGTATTCGCGTAGGTCGATCCGAGGATGCCGGAGGTCGCGCTGCACGCGAGGGGAGTAAAGCTCGCGCTCACGCGGATCGTGACATTGCTCGTCAGGAGCCCTCCCCAGATCGCGCCGGCCTGCTGGAATACGTTGAGGCGTTGCTGCCCGAGCGTCGTGCCCGTGTTGCCGCCGACGGGCGAGACCGGAGTCGGGTCGTTGAGGCCGGTTCCCGCAGGATCGGAATTGACGATGACGAAAGCCGCGCCGGCGAAAAGCGGCCGGGCGGCGAGAGACGCAAGGAGGAGGAGCGGCAAGAGCGAGCGTCGCGCCATGTTTCGCCTATTTCTCCCGGCTCGCGGGGGGCGGGGCGGGCTGGGGCGAGGCCTCGAGGAAGATTCGCGCCTCGTCGGCGCCGCGAACGCAGGCGCTCGTGAGGGTTCCGTCCGGGTTCTTCCGGATTACGGAAAGGCTGGCCTGATCCGGGCCGAGCCGCATCATCTTCGTTCCGTCCGGCAACGTGATGACCTGCGGCTCGGCCGCGACCAGAGGGCGTCGTCCGAGAAGCTGGCGGGCCTCTTCGGGGGTCAGGGGACGGAGTGCTCCGGTCACGGGATCGCGCGCCACGGTCAGGGAGATCCCGGGCGCGGCCGAGGGCTTCACCGTAGCGGGAGCCGCAGCCTTCCTCGTTGCGGACTCCTTCGGCGCAGCGCTTGTCGCGGGCTCGTCCGCGCGGGCCGGGAAAGAGAGGAGAAGAAAGACGAGAATCGAAGGGGCGGAATGTCGCGCCGTTCGGAGGAGGATCATTTGTCTGGTCTCCCTATGTCGGCAAGAGCCTGCGCCGAGAGCGAGGCTGCTCGACCTTCGAAGAAATCCGTTTTACGACTGATGAAGGTCGGCTACGCGCGAGCCAGGCAGGGAGGGGAGCGTCCGGGAAGCTCGGGGAGAATTGGAGCGTGCTGCACGCGCTCGGCGTGAACCGGATGCGCGAGACGGATTTCGGGCGGACTCAGGAAGAGGGGTGCGATGACCGGCGGCAGGAGGTTTGCTACCGCGCAGGCGGCGCACGGGTGCTCCTTCTCGGGCACGAACGGCGCGTGCGCGGGGTGGTCCGGCGGGAAGAGGAACGTGCCGTGCGACAGCGTCTCCAAGCCGTCGACGTGCCCGAACGCGCCGCCGAGAGCGATCGGCGCGAGGGCCGCGAGGACGACGATCCGGAAGAGCCGCCTTTTCATCGCCGTTGAGATTCTATCTCGTCAGAAGAGCACGGCCGGCCCCGAGGTGTCGTTCAGCAGTTTCGGGAAAGGCTTTCACGCGGGCCTGCCCTCTTGACGAGCCGCGCCTAGAATGCGCGAGATATGCGCCGCCTGAGGGAGGTTTCGGCCGCGCTCCTCCTCGCCGTCTTGGCGACTGCGGCCATCCTGCCGCTCGCCGCGTCGGGCGCCGCGTGCCACAGGTGCCACTGCGCGGTGCGGATGGCCTGCTGCGAGGACGGCACGTGCACGATGGGCGAGGAGCCGCCTGCGGGCGGACCCGAGTGGCGCACTTGCCGGCGCGAGGCGCCGACGTCCGCGGCGTCGGCGCTCGACGCGTTCGACCGGGCGCTGAGAGGGGGTTCCTTCGAAGGAAAAGACAGGGAGCCCGCCGCTCGAAGCGTAGAGCTTCAGCCCGCCCGGCCGCGCACCACCACACCGAATCCTGAAACGCCCCCTCCCCGCGTCTTCTCTTTCTAAGAAATTCCTCTCTTCGAATTTCCTCGGAAGGAGAACCGCATCGTGAAGACGGTCAAGGTGTTTCGCTTTCTATGTCTCGTCCCCGCAGCTTTTCTCGTTCTCCCCTCGAACGCCGGCCTGGCCTGCGCCTGCGGCTGCAGCGTGTTCGACGTCGGCGCCGGCACGATGATGCCGGTGAGCTCCGAGTCAGGTTTCTCTCTCTGGCTCCGCTACAGCTACATGAACCAGAACCGGAACTGGGAGGGCGGCTCCCGGGCGCCGGCCTCGGACAACCCGGACGTCCAGATCAAGACCAGCTTCTACACCTTCGGAGGCAGCTACATGGTGGACCGGTCCTGGTCCGTGATGGCCGAGCTGCCGGTCTATTCCCGCAAGTTCACGTCGACCGACGACGGCACCGTCGCCGGCCCGGCCGGCAGCCTCTACACCGCCAATCTGACCGATCTCGGCGACATGTCGCTCTCGGTCATGTACACGGGGTTCTCACCGGACATGTCGACCGGGCTTGGCCTCGGCGTCAAGCTGCCGACGGGCAACTACACGGGGCCGTCCGGCCCGCTCGGCGGCTCGGAGTTCGACCGCGACACGCTGCCCGGCACGGGCAGCACCGATCTCGTGCTGGGCTCCTATCACGTCGGCGGGCTCAATTCCGACGGCTCGCTCGCCTGGTTCGCGCAGGCGCGGTACGAGTTCGCGGCCTTCACCCGGAACGACTACCGACCCGGCAACGACCTGAACGGCGCGCTCGGGTTGACGTGGAGTTTCAGCGCCGGCGCGTCGCAGACGAGGATGACGCCGGTCCTGCAGATGATCGGAAGCTACCGGGAAAGAGACAGCGGCGCCAACTCGGACCCGGACAACTCCGGATACAAACGCCTGCTCCTCGCGCCTGGCGTCGAGGCGCGGCTCGGGAAGATCCGTCTCTACGCCGACGTCGAATTTCCCGTGTATCAATTCACCAACGCCGCGGCGAGCGGGAGCGACAAGGCGGGGCAGCTCGTGGCGTCGACGTTTCTCAAGGCGCAGATCGCGTACGATTTCTAGACGGCCGACGGCATGGGAGAGAACGGATTGTGAAAATGACGCGCTCGGTCCTGACTTCCGCAGTGATCCTCGCGATGCTGGCCGGTCCGGCCGCGGGCGCGCCCGCGCTCGGCGAGCCGGCGCCGGCGCTCGTCGTGCCCCTGATCGATGGCGCAGGATTCGATCTCGGCGTGCTCCGCGGCAAGGTCGTGATCGTGAATTTCTGGGCGACGTGGTGCCCGCCGTGCCGGAAGGAGATGCAAGCACTCGACGCCTTCTTCGCCCGGTTCCACGCCCGCGGCGTCGAGATGGTCGGAACGAGCGTCGATCGCAAGCGGGACCGCAAGGCCGTGCTCAAGGCGGCGCGGGCGGTGCGCTATCCCGTCGCGCTTCTGGCCGACGCCGTAGCCAACGGCTTCGGCAAGCCCGCCGTCCTGCCCGTGACCTACGTCGTCGATCGGGCGGGCGTCGTCCGCGCCGTCCTGACGCCAGACGCGGGTGCGGTCACCGAGAGCTCCCTCGAACAGACCGTGGCGCCCCTCCTTTCGGGCGGTCACCCCGGCCTCTAGAATCCTCTCCATGTTGAAAAGCCGTCGCGCGTTCCTCGAGGAAGTCTCGTTCGCCTCGCTCATCGCCGGTTTTCCCCTGCCCGCCCAGGCCGCGCTCGCGCGCTACGCGGAGAGGCCGCCCGACCCCGTGTACCCGAAGGCGCTGCGGCCCGGCATGACGGTCGCGCTCGTCGCGCCCTCGTCGCCCTCTTGGAATCCCGACCGGAACGACGTCGCCGTCGAGGTCGTCGAGTCGATGGGATTCAAGGCGAAGCTGTTCCCGCACGCGCGGGAAGCCACGAACTATCTCGCGGGAAGCGACGAGCACCGCGCCGCGGACGTGAATGCCGCGTTCGCGGATTCGTCCGTCGACGCGATCTTCTGCCTGCGCGGCGGGTACGGCGCCTCGCGCATCCTCCCGCTCCTCGACTACGAGACGATCCGGAAGAACCCGAAGGTCTTCATCGGCTACAGCGACATCACCGCCCTCCTGAACGCGATCCACCGCCTCACGGGCCTCGTGACGTTCCACGGGCCCATCGGCGGCGAGATGCAGAGCGACTACACGCTCGCGGCGTTCAAGAAGGTGCTCTCGCAGACAAGCGCGGCCGGGCGCGTCGCCGATCCGCCGCCGTTCAAGCCCTCAGAGGGGCACGTCGACGTGGAGAACCGCATCTACAGGCTCGCTCCGGGAAAAGGGAAGGGCCGGCTCGTGGGCGGCAACATCAGCGTCTTCTCCACGCTCGTGGGAACGCCGTTCGAGCCGGAGCTCAAGGGCCGCGTCCTCTTTCTCGAGGAAGTGGGCGAAGAGCCCTACCGTATCGACCGCTGGCTCACGCAGTTCCTCCTGACGGGGAAGCTCTCGGGCCTCGCCGGCGTGGCGCTGGGGAAGTTCCACGACTGCGGCCCGAAGGACTACAAGCCGAGCTTCCCCGGCATGGGCACGTGGACGTGGCAGGAAGTCTGCCGGGACCGCCTCGGCAAGCTCGGCATCCCCGTCGTCGCGAACCTCGTCTTCGGGCACGTCACCGACAAGGCGACTCTTCCGCTCGGCGTCATGGCCGAGCTCGACGGCGACGCGGGCACGCTCACGCTGCTGGAGGCCGCGGTCCGGTGAGGCCTACGTTCGCGAACAGCGTCCTCGCAGTGGCACTGCTGTTCTCGGGCGACCCTTCTGATATGCGGCGGCTGCTCATGCAGCCGCCGATAGACGCGAATCTTTGCCCGGATGTCCGGTGTCAAGGGCGCGCTCCGCGCGCCGCGCAGCGGTCGGAGACCCTTGACTCCGGACTTCCGGGGAAGAGCGCCGGGCCCGCCGGCGCGGCCGAGACCTTGTCCGCAGCGCGGGCGCAACTCCGCGCACTCGATGAAGTCTTCCGGCGTGAGGTGAGCGAGACCGGCGTCGTGGGGGCGGCCCTGATGGTCGTGCGAGGGAGCAAGATTCTTCTCTCTTCTTATGTCGGGCTCGCCGACCGCGAGAGGAACATCCCGGCGTCGCCCGACACGATCTGGCACTGGGCATCGATCACGAAGACGTTCACCGGCGTGACGATCATGCAGCTCCGCGACCGCGGACGCCTCTCGCTCGACGACCCGATCGTGAAATACGTCCCGGAGCTCGCCGCCGTGCACGACCCGTTCGGAAGCGTCTCCGAGATCAAGCTCCGGCACCTCATGACGCACAGCGCCGGGTTCCGTTCGGCGACGTTCCCGTGGGGAGGCGACAAGGACTGGCATCCGGCCGAGCCCACCCGGTGGGAGCAGGTCGCGGCGATGCTCCCGTACACGGAGATCCTCTTTCCGCCCGGATCGAAATACTCGTATTCGAATCCGGGCGTCGTGTTCCTCGGGCGCACGATCGAGGGCCTCATGGGCGAGGACTACGAGATCACGGTCGAGAAGAACATCTTCAAGCCCCTCGGCATGACGCGCGCGTATTTCGACCACGCCCCCTATCACCTGGCAAAGGACGTCGCGCGGGGCTACGAGATCGAGGACGGCAAGCCCAGGCCGACGCGCGCGAACTTCGACAGCGGGATCACGGTCTCGAACGGGGGCCTGAACGCGCCGATCGGCGACCTCGCGAAGTGGATCGCCTTTCTCGCGGGAGACGGCCCGTACCCCGTCCTCGCGCGGGCGTCGCTCGAGGAGATGTGGACGCCGGTTCTCCCGACGGGGCGCGCGGGTCCGGGAACCGAGTCCGTGGGCCTCTCCTTCTTCGTCGAGGACCGGGACGGCGTGCGCTACGTCGGGCACGAGGGCGGCCAGAACGGCTTCATCAGCCATTTCTTTCTCGACCCGAAGTCGAAGCTCGGCTACGTCGTCGTCTACAACACGTCCGTCTCGGATCCGACGAAGACCTGGGACAAGAACCTCACGCGCGCGTTCGACCGTCGTCTCAAGGATCTGATGTTCACGGGCGTCTTCCCGGCGCTCCGTGGGGAACGTTGACGTGGCCGATCCCGACTCCCGTGCCGGCCAGAGGTACACGACGCCCGAGATCCTCGACTGGGTGGCGCGTGTGCACGCCCCGCACGACGAGGCGCTCGCTCGCGCGTTCGACGCGCCGGACAAACATGGCATGCCGGCCATCCAGCTCGGACCCTCGGAGGGAAAGGCGCTCGAGCTCCTCCTGAAGCTCGCCGGCGCGCGGCAGGTAGTGGAGGTCGGAACGCTCGCCGGCTACTCGGCGATTCGCGCCGCGCGGGCTCTGCCCTTGGACGGGCACGTCCACACCGTCGAGTTCGACCCGAAGCATGCGCGCGTCGCGCGCGAGAACGTCGAGGCCGCGGGTCTCTCGGAGACCATCACCGTTCACGAGGGCCGGGCTCTGGACGTCTTGCCGCGGTTCGTCCACTTCGGCCCCTTCGACGCCGTCTTCATCGACGCGGACAAGGGCAACTACGACCGGTACGGGCGCTGGGCGGCCGAGAACACGCGCGCGGGCGGCCTCCTCGTCGGCGACAACGCCTTCCTCTTCGGGCGCCTTCTCGAGGACTCACCCGAGGCCGCTGCGATGCGCCGTTTTCACGAGGAAGCGCGAGCTCACTACGACACGGTCTGCCTGCCGACGCCGGACGGCATGCTGCTCGGCGTCCGGCGCTGATTGCCGCTTGCTTCCGCGATCTCAGGCGCCGAGGAGCTTCGAAACGACGTCCTTCGCCGTGTACGAGGTTGAACCCTGCGGCAGGAAGCGTCCGATCTCCACGAGGTCGTCGCCGGAGGTCAGGAGCGGCTTCTCCTTCAGGGTGTCGCTCCGGACCTGCCCGTAGCCGATGTTCGCGAGGAGCGCGTTGCAGAGGCACCGCCTCCCCTCCGTGTCGGAGGGGTCGCCGCCCTTCGCGGCCCAGGTCGCGAGCGGCTCGGACGGGCAGCGATAGCCGATCGACGCGTCGTCTCGCCGGTAGGCCTCACGCAGGTAACCGAGGTCGCAGATGCGCATGCGAAGAAGGTAATCCTCCTGCTCCGAAAGGCTGCCTTCCATCTGTGCGACCTTGAACGGGAAACCGGTCGGGGAGGCGACCGGATGCGTGAAGACGTTAGCCTTGCCGGCGAGCGCCAGCTTCAGGATGTGCTCCTTGTAACGCGCGTCGAGGCCCGACTCCTCGCAGAAAGCGAACGCCGTCCCGACCTGGATCCCCGCGGCGCCGGCCGCGAGGGCCTCCTCGAGACCTACGGCCGTGCCGTGTCCGCCCGCGAGCCAGAACGGCAGCCCCAGGTCGCGGATCTTCGCGAGATCGACGGCGTCGCGCTCCCCGTACACAGGCTCGCCCAGGGCGGAGAGCTGGAGGCGGCCGCGGGGCGGTGCGTTGTGGCCTCCCGCCGTCGGGCCTTCCACGATGAAGCCGTCCACGCGTCCGTTCGCCTTTCTGACGAGCGTCAGCGCGAGCGTGTACGACGAGATGATCGGAAGGAAGAAGGGACGTTTCAGCGGGGGGAGGTCCGCGCCGTCTTCCCTCAATTGGCGCGGGTCGA
The DNA here is from genome assembly GCA_963816185.1 of Thermoanaerobaculia bacterium. Lineage (GTDB taxonomy): Bacteria > Acidobacteriota > Thermoanaerobaculia > UBA5066 > UBA5066 > Fen-183. The sequence continues at coordinate 361,371 of CAWFJJ010000001.1, forward strand.
AGTGCAGCAGATTGTCGTCGCCCTCCTGCGAGCCCGCCACGTTGAGCGGGTAGGTTGCCGCTTCGTGGTTCGCGAAGAGGTCGAGCGCGAGCGGCACCTTCAGCGGGATCCCGGCACCCATCAGTACGTAGTCGACACCGGCCAGCATGGCGCCGTACAAACACGGGAGGACCGGAAGCTGGATCTTCTCGAGGAAGTTGACCCCGACGAGGCCGCCGTGGCCCTCCCGGGCGAGGAACACCTCCGTGAAAGTGGAGGCGACGCACAGCTCCAGAAGCTCCAGCGGGCTGGTCTTCGAATGCATCGGCACGGCGCGATACGGCTTGTCGGCAGCCTTCCCGCCCTCGACGAAATAACGCTCGAGGATCCGCGCGGCGGCCCGGGGAAACGGAAAGCGAGAGAAGGCCCTGCGAACGTGGCCCCCGGGGTCGCCGTCCTGCAGGCGCCGGGCGAGGACGACGTCGAGCGCCGTTCCCGCGGCGACGCCGAGCTGGCCCAGGGACGAGACGGCACGGGCCAGCCTCCAGCCGGAGACGCCGACCCCCATTCCGCCCTGGATGATTCTCGGGTGCTGCATCGCTCTATTTCTATTCGCCGCCCCGAGCACGCGTGCGTTCGGCCCCGGCCGCCGGCAGAACCATTTTCCGCCGAATGCGTCTTATCGGATAGAGGTTCCGTATGAGACACCTCCTTCAAGGAGTTCTGGCCCTCTTTCTGGCGGCTTCACCGGCCGCCGCCGACCGCGCGGTCTCGAAGACGCTGCCTCTGCCCGCCGACGGCAAGGTCACGATCGACACGTACAAGGGCAGCATCCGCGTGACGCCTTGGGACCGTGCCGAGGTCGCGGTCGAGGCCCGGATCGTCCCGGACGACAGCTGCGGGTCGGAGCGGGACCAGAAGAAATGGGTGGACGCGACGGAAGTCGTCATCGAGCCGAGCGGCCGGAACGTGCGAATCGAGTCCGACTACGACAAGCTCGAGACGAGATGGGGCTTTTTCGGCGGCTGCACGAGCCGCCCGTTCGTCCACTACAAGGTGAGCCTGCCGCGCGCCGCGACTCTGAAGATCCACGACTACAAGTCCGACACGGACGTCAAGGATTTCGCGGGGCGCCTCACGATCGACACGTACAAGGGAAGCGTCTCGCTCGTCGGCCTCTCGGGCGCCCTCGACCTCAAGACCTACAAGGGCGAAGTCCGGGCGGCTTTTGCGCGCATCTCGGAAAGCGTGCGCGCCGAGACGTACAAGGGCGACGTGACCCTGACGTTCCCGGCCGCGTCGGCGTTCGAGCTGAGCGCGAATGCAGGCCGGAGAGGCGAGATCGTCTCCGACTTCGAGGGAGTAGGGCCCGATTCGCTCGTCCCGTCGCTCGGGACTTCGCGCCTCGGCGACCGTGAACGGCGGCGGCCCGAGCGTCACGCTGTCCACGGACAAAGGCAGACTCTCCATCCGCCGGAGCTGAGAACCTCCGCGCCGTAACCTTCCGGCCGGCGCGCCGTCATACTCCCGTGAGTGCTGCCGTTTCGGCCGTTTCGGCTTTGGAGGCGTGCGTGGAAGCTCCCGGCGCGAACCCGGATCAGGAAGCGGATCTCGAGTCGATGGAGCAGGTTCGCCGCGGTGAGGCCGCGGGAGCGGCGCGGCTTTTCCAGCGCTATGCGGCGCCTCTCCTGAGGTTCACCGGGCGCATCCTGGGCGATCCGGCGGAGGCCGAGGAAATCACGCAGGACGTCTTTCTCAAGCTCATGGTTCGCGCCGACCAGTACGACGGCCGCGCCCCGGTGGCCTCGTGGCTCTTCGCGATCGCGACGAACGCGTGCCGCGACCGTCTGCGCCGCTCGGCGCGTCGGCCGAACGTTGCGCTCGAGGCCGTGGCCGAGGCGAGAGAGCCCGGGATCCCGGCGGACGAACGCCTCGCCCGCCGGCAGCGGCGCGAGGCCGTGCGGCGCGCCCTCTCCGAGCTTTCTTTGGAGCAGCGCGAGGCTCTCGTCCTCGCGCGCTATCACGGGATGCCTTACGCGGAAATCGCGCGGGCTCTCGACATCAGCGAAGGCGCGGTGAAAACGCGGATCTTCCGGGCCATGGAAACTCTGAAGGCCCATTTTTCCGAAGGAGACTCGTCATGGAATGCCGCCAGGCTCTGAAGATTCGGGATCTCGTCCTCGTTCGCCTCGCCGGGTGGCAGTCCGCGAACGCGGACATGGCGTTTCTCGCATCCCACCTCGCGTCGTGCGAGGCGTGTCGGGCGGAAGCGGCACAGATCGAATCCGTGTGGGCCGGTCTCGGCGACGACGACGGAGGCGATCTCGCCCCTCCGCGGCGTTCGTCGCCCGCGCCTCGGCTGCCCTCGCAGACGCGAGCCACGGGAACGTGATCCGGTTCCGCGCGCATCGGGCGACGGACGGACTCCTGAAAGCCGCGGCCCTGCTCCTGGCGGGAGGGCTCGGGTTCCTCGTCGCGAAGAGCGGGGGTCGCCCGCTTCCCCTCGTCGGGCGCGGCTGCGCTCCCGACGCCGAGCGGACGCGGCGAGAACGTGGCGCTCGTCGCGAACCGCACCGTCGACGCCTCTCGTGCCGTGCTCGACCTCTCGAGCAAGCCGCGGCTCGCGAACGCGACCTACGGCGCCGCGGAGGAGCCCGGAAAGATCGCGGTCTCTTTCGACGTGACGACCCGGTACACGGTCGTCGGGCGTCCGGAGGACAAGGGCGTGGCGGATCTCCTCGTCTCGCTGATGTCGGGCGCCACGGAGACCGAGGGCGCCCGGGGCCGGGTCCTCGACTTCGTTTCGGCGACGACACGCGAGGGCACGGCCGTCTCTCCCGAGATCGTGAACCTGCTCCGGCGCACGCTCGAAACGGACAAGAACCCGAGCGTCAGGAAGAAGGCCGCCGAGGCGCTCGTCGAGATGCCGCCCACGCCGGAGATCCGGGACGCGCTCGCGCACGCACTGAAGACGGACGTGAACCCCGCCGTCCGGATCCTCGCGGTGGAAGGACTCGCGAAGTCCGCCACCGTGCTGAAGGACCAGACGACGATCGAGACGCTCCGGCAGAAGGCCGGAGACGACCGCGAGAACGACTACGTGCGCAGCCAGGCCGCGCTCGCCCTGAAGAGGCTCGAGATCTGATGGCGATACCTATTTCTCACAGGAGCGTCTTGCCAACATGAGTACGACCTCTTATCCCTCTCCCTCGAAAGGGACGCCGACGCGCGGCGGGAGCCGCGTCGCCCTCTGGGCGCTCCTCATCGCGGCTCTCGTCCTCCTCACGCTCGCCGCCGGCCTTCGTGCGGACGCGCGGGAGCTGACGGCCCACGCGAGCCGGACGCAGAGCTTCGTCGCGTCGGGCAACCTGAAGTCTCTCGCCGTCGAAAACGTCAACGGCAGCGTCGAGGTTCTCTCCGGCCCGTCGTTCAAGGCCGACGTCGACGTGACGGCGTACGCGTCCACCGAAGCGACTGCGAAGAAGCGGCTCGAGGACGTCAAGGTGCGCTTCGACAACGAGAACGGCGAGCTCTCGCTCTATACCGAGGAGCCGGGCGTCACCGTCCGGCGGAGCGGCCGGGGCTGGCACGTGCACAGTGACCACGACGACTACACGTGGCGGACCGAGGTCGAAGTACCGCATCACGACGCCCCCGGGCCTGTCGCTCAACGTCTCGACGGTGAACGGCGCCGTGAACGTCGTGGACGTGGCGGCGCCCATGGAACTCTCGACCGTGAACGGGAAGATCGACGTCACCCGTGCGCGGCGGGACGCGAAGCTCAACACCGTGAACGGGGCGATCCGCGCCGCGTTCGCCGAGCTTCCGAAAGGCGTGAGCGTGGACGTCCGGACCGTCAACGGCGGCATCGACCTCACGCTGCCTGCGAAGGCCGGCTTCCATTTCGAAGGCCACACGATGAGCGGCGAGATCCTCTCGTCGTTCGCGCTCCCGGCCGCCGCGGACGGCGACGAGGCGACGCTCGCGCGCGACGAGTCGCGGGCGGCGCGGGACAAGATCCGCGCCAAGCGCGACACGCTCCGCATGGAGATCCGGGAAAAGCAGCGTAAGGCCAGGAAAGGCGACGAGGGCGACGAGGAGGTCATCGACCTGTCCGGGCTGAACGAGGCGCTCGGGGACTTGAACCGCGAAATGGCGGAGATGAGCCGCGAGCTTTCCCGGACGATCACGGTCCGCCTGAACCGTGCCTACGAAGGGACCGTAGGCGGCGGCGGCGCGAATGTGCGCTGCTCGAACCTGAACGGCAGGATCGTCCTGCTGGCCGAGGGCACGACCGAGGCGCAGGCGAAGAAGCTCACGTCCTCTCGCGGGCCGATCGTCGTGACGGTCCCGTCGCCCCGCGTTTCCATCCCGCCCGTTCCCCCGGTCCCGCCCGTTCCTCCGATCCCTCCGATCCCGCCGGTGGCGTCGGATCCGTGGGGGCGTTCGATCTCGAAGGGCGACGTGGAGGGCGATCTCGTTCTCACTTACGCGCCGAGCGACGTGACGGCCGGCCACGTCGCCGGCAGCGTGAAGATCTCGACGCGTTCCGGCCAGATCCGCGTGGCGGCCGCCGGCAAAGGCGCGGAGCTCTCGTCGGCGGGCGGCGACATCCGGATCGAGAACGTGACGGGCGACCTCAAGGCGACGACGTCCGGCGGTGACATCCGGGCGGGCGACGTCAGCGGGGACGCACGGCTCGCGACGGCCGGAGGCGACGTCGTCGTCCGATCGGCGGGCGGGTCGGTCACGGCGAGGACGGGGGGAGGCGACATCACGCTCAGGAAGGTGCACGGACCGGTCCTGGCGCGCACGTCCGGCGGCACGATCGTCTGCGAGATCTCGAGCGCGGCCGCGCCGGGCGGCGAGCTCGTGACGAGCGGCGGCGACGTGACGGTCACGCTTCCGTCCAACTACCGCGCAGACGTCAACGTGCGCGTGACCGGCGGGGAGATGGAAGCAGACGCCATCTCGTCGCAGTTCCCGGACATCGTCGTGACGCGCCGCCCGGGTTCGATCTCGGGAGAAGGAAAGCTGAACGGAGGCGGCCCGAAGCTGATCATCCGCTCGACGTCCGGCTCGGTTTCCGTCCGCAAGGGGCCCGCGGCCTGACGGCAGGCCGCGCGCCGCCCGGGCGGCGCTCCGTTACAATGGTTTCACTACATGGGTACGGCTTCGCCACCTCCCACGCGCCCGCCCGCCGTGCATCCGGCTCCGGATGGCGAGGCGGCGCCGCCGCAGGCCGCGACCACGTCACGATTCCAGTTCGCCGAGCGTTCGGTCTCGATGGGTCCCTCGGGAACCACCATCCTCCTCGTGATCGCCGCCGTCGCCGTCGGGCTCTGGCTTTATTACAAGCCACCAGGGGAGATCGGCCCCCAGGAACTTCAGAGGTACACGGGCTTCGAGTCGAACATGGATACCGTCGTCCTGCGCAACTGTACGCCGCCGGGATGTGCGGCCGTCTATCTGACGCCGACGGTGGGAGGCGGATACCAGGAAGCGTTGCCCCAGGCGGTCGCTCTGGCCGGACAGCTCGAGCAACAGAGCATCGAATGCTTCATCGTGTTCGGCGAAGAGCCGCTGAAGGACGCGGTCAGCCGCGCGCGTAGCGTTCGCCGGCCCGTCCTCATCGATCCGAGCGGGGCGTGGGCGAAGGAGTCGGGCATCGAAAAGGCGCCTTACTGGATCGCGTGGCGGACGGGCGGAAAGATCTGCCTGAGAAGTGAGAAACCGGTTTCGGCCGCGGACGTCGCGGCCGCGATCCGCTGAGAGATTCCGATTCCTTCTGGATCTCCCGGACCCGCCGCCCCGTCCCGCTACGCCGCCGCCCTCGGTGACGACGACCCGGTCTGGGTGATGGCCGAGACCCCGGACCAGCGTCCGGAAGCTGATCCGGGGCCTGACCGAGAGGCAGCTCGGGACGAAGCCCGCTCCGGGAAAGTGGTGCATCAAGGAGATCGTCGCGCACCTCGCGGACGGCGAGGTCATCCTCGGAAGCCGCTATCGGTTCATCGGCGCGCTCGACCGCCCGCCTCTGCCCGGCTACGATCAGGATGCCTTCGTCGAGCGCCTCGGTCCGATGAATGCGAAGGCTGCCGACCTCGCGGACGACTTCGCCATGGCGCGTGCCGTCAATCTCGGCCTGCTCGAGCGGCTGCCCGAGGAGGCGTGGGATCGTGTCGGCGTGCACGCCGAACGGGGCGAGGAGTCGATCCGGTCCATCGTGGCGATGTATGCGGGCCACGATCGCCTCCATCTCGCCCAGATCGAAACGATCCGGACGGGGCTCTTTCCGAGGGCCGGGAAGAAGCGGGCGCCGCGAAGGTCCGCAAAGTCGACTCGGAAGAAGGCCGCGACGCGGCGCTGATCACGCGCGCGTGGCGCGCGCCGCCCAGCGTGCGATCGGCGCCGCCGCGGGAGAGACGAAGCGCGACGCGATGCCGCCGGAAAAGAACGGGCGAAACAGGCGCGAGAGGAAGAATCGCCTGCCGGCGATCTCGCGGTGCCGGCGAAGATGGGCGCTCCGAAGACCCTCGGCGTCGAGAGTTCCCGCGAGGAACCCGGCGAGTGGAGCGGCTACGGCCTCGCCGAAAAGAAGCGCGAGGGACATGCCGGTGCCCGTGTAGGGGTCGATGACGCCGGCGGCGTCGCCCACGCAGAGAACGTCGCCCGCCAGCGCCCCGTGCGCGCCAAGAAGAACGGGTTCGGAGAGCAGAACGGGTCCCGTGAGCGGGGACAACCCTTCAAGATCGGCTGCCAGCGCGCGGCTCTTGTGCGCGGCCTCCGAAAGGAAGTCCTCGAGGGAAGAGTGTGCCCTTTTCGCAAAGGCCGCCGTCACGAGGCCTGCGAGGTTGACACGGCGTCCTTCGACGCGCGAGAGGCCGAGATAGCCCCCTTCTAAGAAATGCAGGACCGCACGGCCAGCGAGGTGTTCGCCATTTCCCGCGAGGGTCTTTCCGAATCCGAACAAAGACGGTTTTCTTCGAATGAACGTGCGGCCGAGGCGTCCGTCCAGCGGACTGTAGCGTCCCCAGGCCCCCACCGCCGCGCGGGCGCCCACCTCCCAGTCGAGGCCCTTGATTCGAAAGCCTCCCTCGAGATCTCCCTCCAGGGAAAGGACGGTCGCGCCGTAACGCATCCGCGCGCCCGCGCGCTCGGCCGCAGCGGCCGCGAGGGAATCCAGACAGCTCCGTGAAATCGACACCACAGGTCTTGGAAGCTGGGCCTCCACGGCGGTGCCGTCGCGCCGAACGAGTCGGAAATGCGTGATCGTTTCCGCTCCGTTCCTTCCAAGCTCTTCTCCGAATCCCATCCTGGCGAGCACCGGCAGCGCTTCGTGCGAGAGGAAGCAACCACAGACTTTCTCGCGCGGAAAGCGCGCTTTCTCGAAGACGATCACGCGAGCCCCGGCGCGTGCGAGGGCGCACGCCGCGGCGGAGCCCGCAAGGCTGCCGCCGATCACCGCGACGTCGAAATCGGCCTTCAGGGGCGTTTCCAGACGAGCTCCCAGACGAAGCGCGAAGCCATCGTGACGCGCGCGTCCGGCAAAACGGGCGCGGCGATCGCGGCGATCTCGTCGGGCGTGTAAGCCTGCCTCACGGACGTCTTCCCGTCGGCGACCGAGAGCCGGCTGCGGAAGGCGACCGGTCCCACCACGGAGATCACGGCGAGCGCGAGGCGGTGCCGCGTGAGGTCGAGGACCACGATGGTCGATGCGGCGACGCGGCGGGCCTCCAGGAAGAGCGCCTCTATTTCCGGGGGCGAGAAGTGATGCAGGAAGAGGGTCGAGAGGACGACGGCCACGCTCCGGTCGCCGAAGGGAAGCCGGAACGCATCGGCGACGACGGCGGTTCCACGCGCGGCGAGCCGCACGTGCGACGCCTTCCGGTCGAGGCCGAAGACCCGGACGCGCGCGCCTGCTTCGGCGGCCGCCGCGAGGAGATCGCGGCCCACGTGCCCCGAGCCGCAGCCGAGGTCGAGGACCTGGAACTCGTCCTCCCGCCCGGCCAGCGCGGCGAACAGAGGCCGGAAGCGGCGCCGGACGAGGGCCCGGCCGCCGAGTCTGTGATGCACCCACTCGATGTCGGCGAGGCTCGCCTCGGCCTCGCTCGCCGGGACGTCGTCGTCGTCGAGGAGCTCGGATTCGGGACGCCGGCGGGGAACCCAGAAGCTCATCGACCTCAGAGGGACCGTCCGTTGCGGACGATGAGCGCGGAGTTCTTCGAGCCGAACGCGATCCCGTTGCAGAGCGCGAACTCGACCTGGGCGGGGCGCGCCGCGTTCGGGACGTAGTCGAGGTCGCACTCCGGGTCGGCGGTCTCGAGGTTGAGCGTCGGCGGAAGGAAGCCGCACTGCATCCCGAGCAACGTAGCCGCGAGCCCGGCCGCTCCCGAGGCGCCCTGCGGATGCCCGATCTGGCTCTTCACGCTGCTGCCGGGAATGCGGGCGGCCGCGTCGCCGAGAGCCTTTCTCGTCGCCCGCGTCTCGATGCGGTCGTTGAGCAGCGTGGAGGTGCCGTGGTACTGCACGTAACCGATGTCGCCCGGCGGAGAGGCCGGCGTCGGCGAGCGCCTCGCACATCGCCCGCGCAGGCTCGTCGCCGGACTCGTCGAGGCGCACGCGGTGGTACGCGTCGCAGGTCGTGCCGTAACCGCAGACCTCGGCGAGCACCCTCGCGCCGCGCGCGCGCGCCCGCTCGAGCGGCTCGAGGACGAACATCCAGGCGCCCTCGCCGAGGACGAACCCGTCCCGCCCCGCGTCGAACGGACGGCTCGCCGTCGACGGGGCGTCCACGCGAGCCGTGGAGAGGATCTGCATGAGAGAGAACCCCGTCATGATGCCGGGCGTGATGACGGCGTCGGCGCCGCCCGTGAGGACGAGATCCTCGTCGCCCCATGCGACGAGCCGCGCCGCGTAGGCGAGCGCATCGGCCGAGGACGTGCAACCCGTCGTGATCACGTGAGAGCGGCCCTTGAGGCCGAAACGCATCGAGATCTCCGAGGAGAGCGTTCCCATGGTGCCGGTCGGGATCGAGTAGACGGAGGCCTTCTTGAGATCTCCGCGGTACCAGTGGCCGTACATACGTTCGAAGAAATCCACGGCGCCGCCGCCCGTGCCGAAAACGACGGCGATCCGGCGCCGCTCCTCGAGCGACAGTCTCTCGGGGTCGATCCCCGCGGCCGCCAGCGCCTCGCCGGCAGCCGCGAGCGAGAGCGGGACGACGCGTCCGACGTGCCGGAGCTCTTTCGCGCTCAGGGCGGATTCGGGGTCGAAGCCCTTCACCTCGGCCGCGATCGGCACGTCGAGCGCGGCCGGGTCGAAGAGCGTGATGCGCGCGACGCCCGACCGTCCGTCGCGGAGCCCCTCGGTGAACGACCGAACGCCGTTTCCGATCGGCGTGAGGCAACCGAGACCCGTCACCCCGACGCGCCGACCTCTCAAAATGTGCTCTCCGGAGAGCCGCGGTGCACGGGGACGAGATCGCCGGCCGCGAAAGACGACTCGGGCGGGAGCTCCAGGAAGACGTTCGCCCGCGCGTACGCGAGGACGTCGTGGCTCCCCTTCGTCGCGATGGGCTCGACCACCTCCTCGCCCTCTCGCACGGTGAGCGTCGCCGGATGGAACGCGAGACGCGGCCCCTTGTTCCGCACGGGACCGGTGAGGCGAGCCGGCACCGGGAGAGGCAGGGGAGGCAGGATCCCGGCCGCGGACCTCAGCGCGGGCCTCACGAGGAAGTCGAAGGCGACCGCGGTCGAAACCGGATTGCCGGGCAGGCCGAAGACGAGGGTCGCGCCTTTCGTCGCGAAGAGCACCGGCTTCGCCGGTCGGATCGCGACCTTGTGGAAGCGGATCGAGGCGCCCGCGGTCTCGAGAGCCGTCGCGACGTAGTCGTAGTCGCCCGCCGAGACGCCGCCGGTCGTCAGGAGGAGATCGTCGCCGCGTTCCAGGGCGGCGCGGAGCAGCTTGACGAGAGATTCCTCCGTGTCGCGCGCGACGCCGAGGTCCGTGACCAGGGCGCCGTTTCGCAGCAGGGCGGAGACGAGGAGCGGTCCGTTCGTGTTCCGGATTTGCGCCGGGCCGGGCGTGGTCCCGGCTGTGACGATCTCGTCTCCGGTCACGAGAACCGCGGCCCGGACCGGACGCGCCACCCGCAAAGTCGCGCGCCCGGCCGCAGCGGCCAGGACGAGATCCGCAGGCGTGAGGCGGCGGCCCGCGGAAAGAAGGCGCGCACCCTTCTGGAAGACCTCTCCGTGAACGCGGACGTGCGCGCCAGGGCGTGGTGCGACGTCGAGCCGCACGGTCTTCTCGTCGATCTCGGCCGCCTCCTCGACGGGAACGACCGCGTCGCTGCCGGGCGGCATCGGGGCGCCCGTCATCACCTTCCACGCCGCGCCGGTGGGAAGCCGGCCTGTCACGCGCCCGGCGCCCGCGGCTCCCGCGCGGGCGAGGAGGGAGGGCACCTTGCCGACCTCCGCCGCGCGCACGGCCCAGCCGTCCATCGCGGTCATGTCGAAGACCGGAAAGGGAAGGTCCGCCGAGACGTCCTCGGCGAGGACCCTTCCTGCGGCCTCACCGAGCGGGACCGCGACGGCCGTGAGCGGCGTGGCCGCCCCCACCACGTTCGCGAGGGCTTCCTCGAACGCGATCACGGGTCGATCGTAGCAAGGCGCGGAATTCTCGCCGTGAGTAGAATCACGGAACGTGACGGAATCCCCGTATCAATACACGGGCGATCTCGCGGAAGAGCCGCTCCCGGAGATTCTCCGAACGATTCACCATCACCGCGCCCCAGGGGTCGTCACCGCGACGTCGGGCGACGTGGTCAAGAAGATCTATCTCATGGGCGGGAACGTGATCTTCGCGACGTCGTCGGATCTTCATGATTCGCTGGGCGCGTACCTGAAGAAGAGCGCGATCATCTCGTCCGGTGAATTGCGCGTGTCCACGAGCCGGATCGATGCCTCGCAGGGCAAGCGCCATGGCGAGCTTCTCGTCGAGATGGGCGTTCTCACGCCGGACCAGCTTCGCCAGATCGTCACCGAGCAGGTGAAGGCCATTCTCCATTCGATCTTCTCGTGGGAGAAAGGTACGGTGACCTTCGAGGTGGGGAGATTCCGGACGGACGAGCTCATCCAGCTCGACGTGTCGACGCCGCAGGCCATTGCCGACGGCATCCGGCTGTTGCCCGATCCGAGGCGCCTGGTCCTGCGTCTCGGGCCCTCCTGGACGATCTTCGAGCGGGGCGACGTGGAGCCCGAGGCCTCCGGCGTCTCCTGGAGCGAGGGCGAGCTTAAGCTCCTTTCGCGCGTGGACGGGCGCCGCAGCCTCCGCGACCTCATCACGTCCGGACCCGGCGACGTTTCGACGAACGCGAAGCTTCTCTATGCGTTCTGGGTCCTGCACCTCGTGACGCGCCGCGACGTCCTGACGAGCGGAATCAAGAAGATCCAGTGGAAGACTCGCTCCGGCAACTTTCCCGCGGCCGGCGGCGGCGCCGCGAGCTGACGGACATGGCCCTTTACGAGTACCAGTGCAGGAGGTGCGGGCGGAAGACGGAGGTCATCCAGCGTTTCTCCGATCCCGCGCCTGAGAAATGCCCTGTTTGCGGCGGCACCCTGGTGAAGCTCCTCTCGTCTCCGGCGTTCCAGTTCAAGGGCTCGGGCTTCTATTCGACGGACTACGGAAAACCCGGGAGGAAGGCGGAGGATTCGGCGAGGGAGAAAGAGGGAGATTCCTCGAAAGGGAAAGAGGCGGAGGCCTCGGAGCCGGAGCCGAAGCGAAGGGCGACCCGGCCGGGGGATCTTCGAAAGAGAAGAAGGACTCGAAGGATTCTTCGAAGGAGAAGAGAGACTCCGGGCCGGGCACGGCGTCTTCAAAGGAGCGGGTGCGAAGGCCTCTCCGAGTCGTCTTCACCTTCTAAGAAAAACACCAAGAGGAAATAGCGAGCCGGTCACCGGATTCGATGTGGGTCCTCGGACTGCTAACCCGCTAAACTTACGCATGCGCTTCCGGCTCACAGGTCTTCTGTGCGCGCTTCTCGTGTCGCTTCCCCTCGAGGCCGCGCCCCCGCGCGGCACGCCGGGCGCGTGGTATCGATATCCGCTTCCGGGAGCGGAGGTGAAGTCGCTCGCCGCGGACCCGGCCCTGCCGGGCGTCTTCTGGGCGGGCACGGCGCAGGGCGGCATCTACCGTTCCGGTGACGGCGGCGTTTCGTGGACCTCGCCTCCGGGGGGTGCCCCGTTTCCGGGCTACGCGGTGACCTCGCTCGCAGTCGATCCCGCGCATCCCGGCGCGGTCTGGGCCGGTCTTACGGGCGTCGTCAAGGGCGGCCTCCTCGCCCGCTCGACGGACCTCGGACGCTCGTTTCAGGTCGTCAGGCGCTGGGAGGACCGGGCGGGTGCGCGCGTGGTCGCCGTGATGTCGCGGTCGGGCCGGACGACGATCGGCGTCGGCGGCGATTGGGACCTCGAAATCTCGGAAGACGACGGGATGACGTGGCGCGCGTCCACGCCGCCGCTCGACGCCGGCAGCGGCATCTCGTTCCTGGCATTCGACCCCGTCCGGCCGGGCGTTCTCTATTGCGGGTCGTTCCGCCACCCCTTCCGCTCTCTGGACGGCGGCCTCACGTGGGCGCGAATCGCGAACGGGATGGTCGAGGACACCGAAGTCTTCGGAATCGAGTTCTCGCCCGACGATCCGAACGACCTCTGGGCAGCGACGTGCGGCTGGGTGTACCGCACGACGGACGGGGGTGCGAGGTGGACGCGCTATCGCGAGGGGCTCACGGACCGGCGCACGCTCGTCGTGCGGGTGGACCCGCGAGACCCGAATCGGATCCTCGCGGGCACGACGGGCGGCCTCTTCGAGAGCCGCGACCGGGGCAAGAGCTTCCGGCGCATCTCGGCGGACCTCGTCGTCACCGCGCTCGTCTTCGATCCGCACGATCCTTCGCGCCTCCTCGTCGGAACCGAAGCGGACGGAATCTTCAGGTCCGAAGACGGCGGCCTGACGCTCACGGAGTCGAACCGCGGCCTTTCGGAAGCGCGCGTCTCGGCCGTCGCCGTGCTTCCGTCGGGCCGCGTCGTCGTCGCGCGCGCCGCGGACGGGAAGAGCGGCGGCCTGTGGAGCGTCGACGCGACGACGGGCGACGTGGAACGCCTCGCGGCGTCTCCTCCCGCGACGGTCCTTTCCCTCACGTGCGCGGGCGTCGCGCTCGTCGCCGGCGCGCCCGACGGGATCTATCGCGCCGCGCGCGTGGGCGCTCCCTTCACGAAGGTGCTCGGCGCCGGTACGCGCGCGTTCGCGTCGGACGGCGGGGGGCGAGTCCTCGCGGCGACGGACGAGGGCGTTTTCGAGTCGATGAACGGCGGGAGCACGTGGCGGCGCCTCGGCACCTTGAAATCGCGAGTCGAAGATATCCGCCGCGCCCGCCTTCCCCAGAGCGGTCTGAAGACATGGTCGGCCGACGCGGAAGGCCTCACGCTCTGGTGGGACGGCGCAGACTGGGTCCGGCGGCCGCTTCCGGGCAGCGGCAGGATTCTCTGGGGCGGCTTCGGGCGCCCGCGCGCGCCCCTCCATTTCGTCCCCGAGCCCATCGGCGTCGCGCTCTCGACCGAGCACCCGGTCCTTTTTTTCCGGCCCGAAGACGATGCCGGCGAGAACCTCGCGGTCACGCTGCCCGAGACCGGTCTCGTCGTCGCGGGCTGGGCCGGAGACCCGCGCGAAAAGAGCGGCCTTTACCTCGCGACGATCGGCCGCGGCCTTTTCCGATTCGTCCCGAACGGGCTTTAGTCGACGTACGCAAATCGATCTCGTCCAGGTCGAAGCAAGACTCCGAATGCCGAAGACTCGCGCGCTCCTTCTGGCAGCCGCTCTGACGCACGCGGGCGCGGCCAGCGATTCGAGTCCGGTGACCGTCGGGCCGGAGACGGTCGCGGTTCGAAGCGGCACGCTCGTTCTTCACGCGCTCCTCTGGCGCCCGCCGGGGCGCGGCCCATTTCCCGCCGTGCTCTTCAATCATGGGAGCGGCAACACCTCCGAGCGGCAAGCTGCACAGGCCGCGGCGGTCGGCCCGGTCTTTTCGGCCCATGGATACGTCCTCCTCTTCCTCTTTCGCCGCGGGTCCGGGCTTTCCGCGGACCAGGGGACGTCGGCCGCCGATCTCCTGGAGAGGGAACTCTCAGCTCACGGGCAGGAAGCGCGAAACGAGCTGCAGCTCCGGTTGCTGGAAGGCGACCAGATGAAGGACGCTCTCGCCGGACTGGGGTTTCTGCGCGCGCTCCCCGAGGTTGACGTCCGGCATGTCGCGGTGGCGGGGCAGTCGTTCGGCGCTTCTCTCACGCTCCTCATGGCCGAGCGCGACAAAGCGGTTCGCGCTGCCGTCGCCTTCTCGGGCTCGGCCGAAAGCTGGGAGCGCTCGCCGCAATTGCGAACGCGGCTCCTCGCTGCCGTCGGCCGCACGACGGCACCGATCTTCTTCATTCAGGCGGCGAATGACTACTCGGTCGCTCCGGCGAAGGCTCTGTCCGCGGAGATGGCTCGCCTCGGCAAGCCACATCGCGTCGCGTTCTACGCGCCGGTCGGGGAGACCGCCGCCGAGGGTCACGATTTCGCTTTCACGAGAGTGAACGCCTGGGAGGCCGACGTCTTCGCCTTCCTGGAACGGTACGTGCGGCGATAGCCTGATATCTTCCGGGGGCGGTGTTCCACCGTTTTCGGAGTCGCCATGTCCGAGCTTTCCTACAGCGCCTCGAACGCACGAGAGCAGGCAAAAGCGTACGTCGCGCCGATCCTGAAGGCCCTCGGGCCGCGAGACGCGATGGAGGTTCTGGCGGAAACTCCCGGGACTCTCCGCCAGACCGTCTCCGGGCTCACCGCGACGCAGGACGGCACTCCCGAGCGCGCGGGAAAGTGGTCGGTGCGGCAGGTCGTTCAGCACCTGGCCGACTCCGAGCTCATCGGCGCGTTCCGTTTCCGCATGATCCTCGCGCACGACGCCCCCGAGCTGCCCGGCTACGACCAGGATCTCTGGGCGGCACGACTGCACTACGACGAAAGCGACGTCGCGACGTCTCTCGACGACTTCGCCACGCTCCGGCAGGCGAACCTCCGGCTGTTCCAGCGTGCCTCGCCCGCGGAGCTCAAGCGCGTGATGCATCACGCCGAACGGGGAGACGAATCCCTCGAGCAGACGATCCCGCTTTATGCAGGACACGACATCGTGCATCTCGCGCAGATCCGCCGCATCCGCGTCGCCATCGGGGCACCCGCTCCCGCCTGAGCGAGCAGGCGGCGAAGACTCGAGAGTTCGTGAGCCCTGACGACCACTTCCGAAAGCTCGAGCGGATGTACGTGACGGCGCCCATCAACGCCTACTTCGCGCCGCGCCTGACAGTCGGGGAAGGGCGCGCGGAAGTCTCGATCCCGGTGCGTCCCGATTTCTTTCACGCGGCGCACGCCGTCCACGGCTCGGTCTATTTCAAGGCCCTCGACGACGCCGCGTTCTTCGCGGTGAACTCGCTCGTGACGGACGTCTTCGTCCTCACCGTCACGTACAACGTCTACCTGACGCGGCCGGTGACGGCCGGCGTCTTGACCGCGACTGGCCGCGTCGTGAGCCGGTCCAGGAACCTCTTCATCGCGGAAGCGGAGCTCGTCGACGATCGGGGCCGGAGCGTCGGGCGCGGGAGCGGCTCGTTCATGCGCAGCGCAATTCCGCTGAACCCCGAGGTCGGCTACGCCTGATCGGAGCGCGCCTCGGGATCAGGGTGCAGGGATGCTCGCCTCGACGAATGCGCCGTCGCCGCTCCGCTGGCCGGGCTCGGCGCCGTCGTTGAGGACCGCATAGGCGAGGAAGGGATTGTCCCCTGAGATCCTGGTGACGAGGGCGTAGCCGCTGCTCGTGCCGGGGGCGTAAATCGCGAGGATGCGGTCGATCTGGACGAAGCCCTTCGCGGGGACGGTCGCCACGAGGGAGCCGGTTTTCGCGCCGGTAGCTCCGTCGAAGAGGTCGATGCGGAAGTTGGAAGACGAGGCATCGGCGGAGCCGGTATTGACGAGGGCGAGATTGGAGCGCGTCTCGGCATTCTGCTGGAGGCCGAAGAGCCAGGCGGTCGTCGTGGCTTCGGATCCGCTCGGCACCGCGGGCAGGAAGACGCCGTAGCGACCTCCCGTCGAGGCGGACGTGATGCGCGCCGCGATCGAGACGCCTCGCAGGTCACCGGAGTCGTCCGAAGCGAAGAGGGCGCCGGCGAACGACTCGCCGGGCGGGTCTATGACGACGTCACGATCGCGCAAGAACTGGACGAAGGCCGGAAGGATCTGCTGCTCGCCGGGGAGGAGAGAGATCGAGAAGGTCGCCTGTCCTCCCGAAAGAGAAGGAGAAACCCAGGTGAAGCGCAGCGTACGCGGTGAGGAAGAGAAATTCGTGAGGATGAGCTCGGTCGAATACGCCGAGGTTTCGACGAGAGCCGGCAGCGTCATCGAGGTGATCGGCAAGGCCGGGCTCGCCGCGACGGGCCCGACGAAGGAGCCATCGGACGTCGACTGATCGTTGACGACGGCGTAGGCATAGAAAGGAGCCGTGCCGGACAGCCGTTCGACCTTCACGTAACCGTTGGAGAGCGAGAGGCCGTTCGAGACGAGGATGCCGGATATCTGCGCGAAGCCGCCGGGACGGAGCGGGACGTCGGGTAGCGTCTTTGACACGGAATTTGCCGGATCGCCGGAGAAGACGGTCAGGCGCAGCGTGATATCCCCGTCACCCGAGGAGCCCGCGTTGAGGACGGCGACGTTGGAGCGATCGGTCGAGTTCTGGCGCAGGCCGCAGAGGAAGACGGGGGAAGTCAGAAGTCTCGACGTCGGGATTCCGGCGTAAGCCAGGCCGGCGCGGCCGTTGGGCACGGCCGTGGTCGTGCGGACGGTGGCAGAGGCGGCGTCGGGGGACGAGAGGCCCGTGAAGGAGATTTGCAGCGTCCCGCCGCCCCCGGGAGACGTGAGACCGAGGCCCCCGAGGTACGCGATCACGTCGGGGATCACGTGTTGCCGGCCCGCGGGCAGAGCGTCCGTGGCCGAGCCTGCCGTCCCGCCGAAGGCCGGCGTATAGGCATAGGAGATCTGGGCATCGGTCGTGCCGCGGTTTGTGAGCGTGAGCTCGGACGTGAAGGCAGACCCGCCGAGACCGGCGGACGAGAGGACGATCGGGACGGTCAGCGTCGAGGTCGGCGCCGCCCCTTCCGCGACGAATTCGTAGTGTGAGGTTGTCAGCGTGCCGGTGACGTAGAGCCCCGCGTACACGTCTCTCTGCGTGTGGATGTGCGTGGAATCGACGTCGTCGTAGCGCCAGCCGTTGAAGCTGAAACTTCTGAGGGTCAAGTCCACGGAGAGGAATGGACAAGGTGGAGTCGGAAATTCCGTCGGCGGCTTAACGAGGTCTCCGAAGTCGCCGACGCAGACGTCTGCGGCGACTTCATGTGGGGAGTACGCCTTGAGGTAGGAGGTCAGTTGGACGTCGTGAACGCCGCCAGGCAGACCGGCGTCAGTAACCGGCCGGGCGGACGTCGAAAGGAGAGTTGGGCCCGTTACCGGAACGGCGCGGTGGGCAGCTTCCGCGACGGCCTGTCTCGCGTCTTCGAAGGCCGACTGAACGTCGCCGTCGGAGTCGGGGGCGATGGTCGCGTTGAGAGTGACGTCGAAGACGAGGGGGCCGCCCGAGAGGCGTCCCGTGATCCGCGTCGACCACGCGTTTGTGCCGAGCGACAGCGTCGAGTCGTGCAGGACGGTGTGATGCGATGTTGACGTGCACTCGTAGTGGTTGTCGATTCCCTGGGCTCCAAAAATTATTCGCTCGAACGTGCAAGGCGGGCTCAGCCGGGCAACGACCTCGTAGTGCGACGTCGTGAGATTTCCTGTTACGAGGAGTGTGGAATAGGTGTCGGTCTGCGCGTGCGCGTGCGTGTCGTCGAGGCGGTCGGCTACCGGCGGAACGACCGAGTTGTCGGCGGCGCGCAGCTCGACCTTCCACGCGCCCGGCCCACAGCCTGGAGCCTCGGGAAGGGGAGGCGGCGGCTGGGCGAGGTCGCCGAGGTCCCCGACGCAGACGACCCGCGACGTACCCGAAGACGACTCGGAGATCTGCGTGACGAGAATCGTCGTATTCGCGACATTCGAGACAGGCTCGGACTTCACGGCGGCGATGGAGGACGACACGAGCGCCGGGCTCGACACGTCGTAACCCGTACCCGCCACGCTCAGCCTCGCGTTCGCGAGGACCGCCTGGACCGCCGGGTCGTCGGGAGGCGTGGACGGCGAGAGAGGTGCCAACAAGGAGTCGACGGTCACGTCGAAGACATCCGGGCTCCCCTCGCGGTGGGCCGTGATCCGCGTGCGCCAGGCGTTGACGGCGAGGTGCGTCCCGTCTACCCCCTTGGCCGTATGGCTCGAGGTCGACCGGCAGGAGTATCGGAGTCCGGTGAACGGCGTGTTCGGCTGCTCCGAGCAAGGCGAGAATTGGGCCAGGGCCTGCTCATTCAGGACGCAGAGAGCAGCCCCCAGAAGCGCGCCGCTCAACCACCGCATGCTTGAGAGTGAACGCTGGGACGGCGAACTCACGGTCACGGCCTGCGAACCCCGAGGAAACTGGTGCAGATGCATCACTTCACCGACGCAGGCCAGCTGTCGACCTCTACTCCCTCGGATCAGCGCTTCTTCTTGGAAAGAAACGCGACGCCGGGGAGGCCTTCGAGATCCGCATCGGTCGTCACGAGCTCGGCGTCATGCGCCCGCGCGGTCGCGTAGACGATTGCGTCCGCCATCGCGAGCGAGTTCTCGAGGCTCGTGTCCGCGGCCTCGAGAGCGAGAGTCTCGCTCAGGGGCACGACGTTCGTCCGGAGCATCTGGGCGACGGCCAGGAGCGCATCCTCTTCGGACGCGTCGCGCTTGAGAACCTTGTAGACCTCGTAGATCGCGATCGTCGGCGTCACGATCTCCTCGGGATCGGCCAGCAGGCGGGCCACGCGATCGGCGTGCGGGCCGCCGCGAAAGACCTCGAGCCAGCCCGACGAGTCGATCAGCCTCAGAAGCGATCCCGCTTCTCGCGGAATCTCGTCGACCGCGTGCTCCGGGCGAAGCCCTTTAGCTCCGAGAGCGGCCGCTCCGGCACGAGTGAGATGACGCCGCCCTTGCTGACGACCTGGAACGTCTGCCCCTTTCGAAGGCCCGTTTCCTCGCGGATGTCCTTCGGAATCACGACCTGGAACTTCGTCGAGACGACGGTGCGAGCCACGAGAGGATTGTAATACGTAGTTTGTATCGACTCAAGTTTCGTAGGTTACATCACGGCGCGGGGGTGCTCGCCTCGACGAATGCGCCGTCGCCGCTACGCTGGCCGGGCTCGGCGCCGTCGTTGAGGACCGCATAGGCGAGGAAGGGATTGTTGCCGGAGATCCTGGTGACGAGGGCGTAACCGCTGTTCGTGCCGGGCGCGTAATTCGCGAGGATGCGGTCGATCTGGATGAAGCCCTTCGCGGGGACGGTCGCGACGAGGGAGCCGCTCCCGGCGCCGGTGGCTCCGTCGAAGAGGTCGATGCGATAGGTGGACGGCGAAGTGTCGGCCGAACCCGTGTTGACGAGGGCGAGATTCGAGCGCGTCTCGGTGTTCTGCTGGAGGCCGAAGAGCC
This sequence comes from Thermoanaerobaculia bacterium, assembly GCA_963816185.1. Taxonomy (GTDB): domain Bacteria; phylum Acidobacteriota; class Thermoanaerobaculia; order UBA5066; family UBA5066; genus Fen-183. Next base: position 381,029 of record CAWFJJ010000001.1, read on the forward strand.
AGGCCGCCGTCATAGCTTCGGATCCGCTCGGAAAGGCGGGCAGGAAGACGCCGTAGCGGCCTCCCTGAGAGGCGGACGTGATGCGGGCCGCGATCGAGACTCCTCGCAGGTCGCCGGAATCGTCCGAGGCGAAGAGGGCGCCGGCGAACGATCCGCCGGGAGGGTCCGTCACGACGCCGCGATCGCGCAGGACCTGGACGAAGGCCGGCAGGATCTGCTGCTCGCCGGGAAGGAGCGAGATCGAAAAGCCCGCCTGTCCTCCCGCCAGCGAGGCCGCGACCCACGTGAAGCGCAGCGTACGCGGTGAGGAAGAGAAGTTCGTGAGGATGAGCTCGGTCGAATACGCCGAGGTCTCGACGAGAGCCGGCAGCGTCATCGAGGAGATCGCAGAGGCAGGGCTCGCCGCGACGGGCTCGACAAACGAGCCGTCGGAAGTCGCCTGGTCGTTGATCACGGCGTAGGCGTAAAAGGGAGCCGCGCCGGAGATCCTTTCGACCCTCACCGTGCCGTTGGAGAGCGAGAGGCCGTTCGAGACGAGGATGCCGGAGATCTGCGTGAAGCCGCCGGGGGAGAGCGTGACGTCGGGAATCGTCTGCGACAGAGGGCTCGCCGAATCGCCGGAGAAGACGGTCAGGCGCAGCGTGATGTCGCCGTCGCCCGAGGCGCCAGCATTGAGGACGGCGACGTTGGAGCGGTCGGTCGAGTTCTGGCGCAGGCCGCAGAGATAGACCGGGGAATTCAGGAGCTTCGACGGCGGGAGTCCCGCGTAGGCCAGGCCCGCACGGCCGTCGGGCACGGCGGTGGTCGTGCGGACGGTGGCGGACGCGGCGTCGGGGGACGAGAGGCCCGAGAAGGTGACTTGCAGCGTCCCGCCGCTACCAGGAGTCGTGAGGCCGAGGCTCTGGAGGTACGCGATCGCATCGGGAATGACGCGCTGCCGGCCCGCAGGCAGCGCGTCCGTGGCCGAGCCTGCAGTCCCGCCGAAGGCCGGCGTGTAGACATAGGAGATCTGCGCATCGGTCGAGCCGCGGTTCGCCAGCGTCAGCTCGGACGTGAAGGCCGACCCGCCGAGACCGGCGGGCGAGAGGACGATCGGGACGGTCAGCGTCGATGTTGGAGCCGTCCCTTCCGCGACGAATTCCCAGTGCGAGGTCGTCAGCGTGCCGGTGACGTAGAGGCCCGCGTAGATGTCCTTCTGCGTGTGGACGTGCGTGGAGACGACGTCATCGAAGGAAAGTCGGCCCAAAGCTGTCGTCAGGAATGAGGGTCAGAAGGTGAGAGCGAAGGAACCGGATGGACACAGGCGGAGTTGCGGCAAGGCCGTCGGCGGCTGAACGAGGTCTCCGAAGTCGCCGACACAGACCTGCGTAGTTCACGAAGGAGAAGGAGTTCGCATGAGAGGAGGAGGTCAGTTGGACGACGCGCGCCGCTCCGGGCAGATAGGCGTCAGTGACCGGCCGGGCGGACGACGAAAGAAGCAGACGGGCCCGTCACCGGGACTGCGCGTGCGCAGCTTCCGCGACGGCCCGTCGCGCGTCCTCGAAGGCCGACTGAACGTCGCCGTCGGAGTCGGGGGCGATGGTCGCGTTGAGCGTGACGTCGAAGACCGGGGGGCCGCCCGAGAGGCGTCCCGTGATCCGCGTCGACCACGCGTTTGTGGCCGAGCGACAGCGTCGAGTCGTGCTGGACGGTGTGATGCGATGTCGACGTGCACTCGTAGTGGGTCCCGAAGATGTGTAAATTGCCCATGGGGGTTGCCGTCCGGCTGAACAGGTCTGTCGGCAGGCTCGGCCGGGCGACGACCTCGTAGTGCGACGTCGTGAGATTGCCTGTCACGAGGAGCGTGGAATAGGTGTCGGTCTGCGCGTGCGCGTGCGTGTCGTCGAGCCGGTCGGCTACCGGCGGAACGACCGAGCTGTCGGCGGCGCGTAGCTCGACCTTCCATGCGCCCGGCGCGCAGCCGGGAACCTCGGGTAGGGGCGGCGGCGGCTGGGCGAGGTCGCCGAGGTCCCCGACGCAGACGACCCGCGACGTACCCGAGGACGACTCGGAGATCTGCGTGACGAGAGTCGTCGTATTCGCGACATTCGAGACAGGCTCGGACTTCACGGCGGCGACGGAGGACGACACGAGCGCCGGGCTCGACACGTCGTAGCCTGTCCCGGCCACGCTCAGCCTCGCGTTCGCGAGGACCGCCTGGACCGCCGGGTCGTCGGGAGGCGTGGACGGCGAGAGAGGCGCCGACAAGGAGTCGACGGTCACGTCGAAGACATCCGGGCTTCCCTCGCGGCGGGCCGTGATCCGCGTGCGCCAGGCGTCGACGGCGAGGTGCGTCCCGTCCAGCGCCCTTGGCCGTATGGCTCGACGTCGACCGGCAGGAGTATCGGAGCCCGGCGAAGGGCGTGTTCGGCTGTTCCGAGCAAGGCGAGAACTGAGCCAGGGCCTGCCCGCCCAGGACGCAGAGGGCAGCCGCCAGAAGCGCGGCGCCGCTCGCCAGTTTCACATTTGGGAGTGCGCCCCGGTGAGGCCACCTCACGGGAACGGAGCCGCGCTCATCGCCTCCGCGTCAGCCGGCCGCCCCCTCCGTGAAGCGCTGGCGAATCGACTCGACCTCGGAGGCCTGGCTTTCGAAAGCCACGACGCACGCCGGGTCGAACTTCGTGCCCTTTTGCTCCCAGAGGAAGCCGAAGGCCTCGTTTTGGCTCCAGATCTCCTTGTAAGGCCGGTCGCTCGTCAGCGCGTCGAAGACGTCCGCGACGGCGACGATCCGGGCCTCGAGGGGGATCTCTCCGGCCTTCAGGCCGTCCGGGTATCCGGAGCCATCCAGAGCCTCGTGGTGAGAGCCCACGATGTTGCGCAGCATCCTGACGTGTGCAGAGCCGCCGAGATCGAAGTCCCGGATCAGCTCTTCCACGACGGCGACTCCGGACTTCACGTGCCCCTTCATGATCTCGAACTCCGCCGGCGCGAGGCCTCCCTGTTTGAGGAGAATGTAATCGGGGATCGCGACCTTGCCGACGTCGTGGGCGGATGCGAGCCACGAGAGATCGTCGATGAACGCGTCGTCGAGGCCCTCGGTGGATGAAAGGGCCCGGGCGATGAGGCGCGCGTAATGCGAGACGCGGTCGAGATGCAGGCCCGTGTCGGCGTCCCGGAAGCGGGTGAGCTCGGCCGCCAGGTTCACTGCGGAGCGCAGAACGCTGATCATCGCCCGGGGATCCCCATCCACTTCAGCTTCGCGCCCGGGACGGCACCGTTCGCGGCGGCGACGCCCGCGTTGACCTCGAGAACGGTGTCGGCTTTCGCCGCCGGCACGACGCTCTCGCACGGCGCGGGATCGGGGGCACAGGGCGGGACGTTCTTCAGCACCTCGACGACGGTTCCGTCCTTCGTCGCGTAGATCATGTCGAGAGGGAAATGGCAGTTCTTCATCCAGAACGGCCGGATCTCGAGGCCGTCGAAAAGGAAGACCATGCCGGCGGAAGGCGGCATCGACTCGCGAAACATGAGTCCCTGCGCGCGCTCCTGATCCGTGACGGCCACCTCGACGGCGATCGGAGCGCCGGATGGCAGGACGACGCGTGGGCCGGCGGGCGCGGGCGCGGAAGATCCCGCCGGCGCCGCGGGGGACGTCGCGGGTTTCGAGCAGGCGCTCGCGGCGAGGAGGGCCGCGAGGGAAGCGGCCGCGCTGCGGCGGATCACGACTCGTTCACCGGCGGCGGAATGGCCGCGCGCTCGTCCGAGGTCTCTTCGCCGTCGCGGCGGATGCCGTACTTTTTCGCGTAGTACCGGAACGAGCGCTCCGACATCCGGAGCAGCTCGGCGGCGCGGATCTGGACCCCCCCGGTTCTCTCGAGCGCCTGCTGCATGAGGCGCTTGCCGAGCCATTCGAGGTACGCCTCGAGGTCGAGGCCGTCGGCAGGGAGGTCGAATCCTTCGAGGGAGGAGGCCGGCGGCAGGCCCGCCGGGTGCAGGAAGGTGTCCGGCAGCGAGGCCGTCGTGATGACGTCGGTCGGCTCGAGCGCGATCGTGCGCTCGATCAGGTTCTCGAGCTCGCGCACGTTGCCGGGCCACGCGTAAGCCTCGAGGAGCCGCAGAGCCTCGGTCGTGATCCTCTTCTCGTCGATGCCCTGTTCCAGGGAGACCTTCTTCAGGAAGTGCCGCACGAGGTGCGGGATGTCGTCGCGGCGCTCGCGGAGCGGCGGCAGCGCGACGGGAATGACGTTGATGCGGTAGTAGAGATCCTCGCGGAACGTTCCGTCGGCCACCTTCTTCTGCAGATCCTTGTTCGTCGCGCAGATGATCCGCACGTCGATCGGCTCCTCCGTATTCCCGCCGACGCGGCGCACGACCCGCTCCTGCAGCGCGCGCAGGAGCTTCACCTGCATCGTGACGGAGGTCTCGCCGATCTCGTCGAGGAAGAGCGTCCCGCCCTCGGCCTCGTGAAAAAGACCCTTCTTCTCCCTGACGGCGCCCGTGAACGCGCCGCGCTCGTGGCCGAAAAGCTCCGACTCGAGGAGGTTCTCGGGCATGGCGCCGCAGTTGATCGAGATGAAAGGCTGGGCCGCGCGGGACGAGGCCTGGTGAATCGCGCGGGCCACGAGCTCCTTTCCGGTGCCCGACTCACCCGCGATCAGGACGGTCGACGTCGTCTTGCCGATGCGTGAGATGAGGTCGAAAAGGGCGCGCATCTTCCGGGAGATGCCGACCACGCCCGCGGCGGAACGCCCCTCGGCGCGCTCCTTGAGCGCAACGTTCTCGTCGACGAGGCGCTTCTTCTCGAGCGCGCGCGCGACCACGTGCGTGAGCTCCTCGACGTCGAAGGGCTTCGCGATGTAGTCGTAGGCTCCGGCCTTGAGCGCCTCGACGGCCGTCTTCGTGGATGAGTACGCCGTGATCATGACGACGGGCAGATCCGGGTTCGACTCGCGCGCTCTCTTGAGGATATCGAGGCCGCTGCCATCCGGCATCTTGAGGTCCGTCATCACGAGGTCGGGAGGCGAGGTCTCGAGCGAGGCCAGGCCTTCGACGCAGCCGGCCGCCGCCGTGACGCGGTAGCCCGCCTTCTGGAAGAGGATCGTCAGCATCTCGCGGATGCCGGCCTCGTCGTCGATGACGAGAAGGCGGGGGCCGTTTTCGGCCGTCATGAGACCTCCGTCGTCGCGCGTTCGGGAATCGCCGGAACGCCGGATCCGTGCGCGGAGCCGGCGAGGGGAAACGAGATGGAGACGGTGGTGCCCTGCCCCGGCGTCGTGTCGACGCGAATCGCCCCGCCGTGCTCCTCGACGATCCGGTGGACGATCGCGAGGCCGAGTCCGGTGCCGCCGGGAAAACTGTGGGCGAAGGGCGTGAAGAGACGATCCCTCTCGTCCGCTGTCATCCCGTGGCCTTCGTCGGCGAACGACACGCTCCAGTGATTCCCTCGAACGTGGGCCGAGACTGCGAGCGTACCGCCGCCCGGCATCGCCGCGAGCGCGTTGCGCGCGACGTTCCAGAAGATCTGGCGGAGCTGGCCGGGATCCGCCTGGATCACGACGGACGGCGGGTCGAAATCCTGTACGAGGCGGTGTCGCGAGGAAATCTCGTCTCCGTGCGCGAGAAGCGTCAGGACGTCGTCGAGAGCGGCAGGCGCGTCCACCGGCTCCACGGCACGCTCTTTCGGGCGCACGTACCTCAGGAAGTCCTCGAGGATCGTCGACAGGCGATGCGACTCGGCGAGGACGATCTCCATGAGCTTCTGCTCGGGCGATCCCGGCGAGGATGAGTTTTTCAGAACCTGAACCGATCCCGAGATGGAGGCAAGAGGGTTGCGAATCTCGTGTGCGATTCCCGCCGCGAGCTCGCCGACCGCCGCGAGCTTGTCCTTGAGGCGCACCTCACCTTCGAGCCGCTTGAGGTCGGTGAGGTTCTGGAAGATGAGGATGCGGCCGATCGTGTAGCCCGAGCCGTCCCGGAGCGCTGTCGCCGAGATTCCGAAGTACTCCTCCGCGTCCTGCAACCGCCGGGTGTTCTCGAAGCGAAGGATCTCGGAGCCCGACGCCGCGATCCGCTTCCAGTCCGCCTCGCCGACGAGTCCGAGGCCGAGGAGGGGCCGGCCCACGAGGTCGACGGACGGCGCGCCGAGCAGCTCCTGCGCAGCCCGGTTCGCGTACGTGACGCCGCCGTCGAGGTCCGTCGTGAGGACGCCCGAGGACATCGACGTCAGGACCGACCCGTGCAGGGATTGCAGCCGGGCGATCTCGGCCTTCCGGCGTTCCACGTCGGCGCGAGCCTCGCGGAGCTTGTCCGACGCGACGGAGACGAGCAGCGCGGTGGCGACGAAGGCGGCGACGTTGAGCGCGACGTTTCCGACGAGCGTCGGCAGGCTCCAGAGGTGGCGCGTGCTCTCCGGCGTCTCCAGGGGCTTCGCGACGCCGAAGAACATGAGGTCGACGAGGACCGCGTAGAAGACCGCCGCGAGGCCCGCCGTCGCGAGTCCCCCTCGCCGGCCGAGAAGAATCGCTCCGGCGGTCACCGTGCTCAGGTAGAGGAACGTGAAGCTCGAGTCCGGGCCTCCCGACGCGTAGACGAGGCCGGTGATCACGACGAGGTCGCCGAGGAGCTGCACCCCGGCGTTCGTCTCGGCTGGAATCCGGTCGAGCGACAGGATCGCCACGATGGAGATCGAGTACGCGAACGCGGCCAGGTAGTAGATGAAGTTGAGCGGCAGGGAGGTCGAGAACGTGAACTGGATGAGAAAGGCCGAGAGGAGCAGCGTCGAGACGATGACGACGCGCAGGACGACGAAGGCCCGCAGCATCGAGTGCAGCGGCTCGAAAGCCCGCATCCGCCCGGAACTCACGAGGACGAGTCTACTAGTTGATCTTGCTGATCAGGTCGAACATCGGCATGTACATCGCGACGACGATCGTCCCGATGACGACGCCGAGGATCGCGATCATCACGGGCTCCATGAGCTTCATGAGGCCGGTGACGGCGTTGTCGACCTCTTCCTCGTAGAACTCGGCGATCTTGTTCAGCATGGCGTCCAGCGCGCCCGTCTGCTCGCCGACCCCGATCATCTGCACGACCATCGACGGGAAGACCTTCGTCTCGCCGAGGGGCTCGGCGATGGTCCGTCCGGCCTCGACCGATTTCCTCACGCCCATGATGGCGTCCTCGACGATCGCGTTTCCCGCGGTCTTGGCGGTGATCTCGAGACCGTCGAGAATCGGCACGCCCGAGGAGGTAAGCGTCGCAAGCGTGCGGCAGAATCGCGCGACGGCGATCTTTCTCATGATGTCGCCGAGGATCGGCAGCTTCAGGACGATGCCGTCGATGACGCGCCTGCCGCGATAGGTCGCGTAATAGCGCTTCAGGAAGAAGCCGACCGCGAAGATCCCCGCGATGATGAAGATGATGTAGCTCGCGATGAAGTTCGAGGCCTTGATGACGAGGCGCGTCGGGAGCGGCAGCTCGGCGCCGAGGGCCGCGAACAGCGAGGCGAACGTCGGAATGACTTTCCACAGGATGATGAAAACGACGATCGCGGCGACGGAGAGGACGGCGATGGGGTAGATGAGGGCCGTCTTGACCTGGCTCTTCAGCTTGACGGCCTTCTCGATGTAGGTCGAGAGGCGGCGCAGGATCGTGTCGAGGATGCCGCCCGCCTCGCCGGCGGCCACCATGTTGACGAAGAGGTCGTCGAACGCCTTCGGGTGCTTGCGCATCGCCTCTGCGAGCGAGGAGCCGGCCTCGACGTCCTGCCGCACGGCGAGGATGATCTTCTGGAAAAGCCGGCTGTCCTGCTGACCGCCCAGGATCTCGAGGCACTGGACGAGCGGCAGGCCGGCGTCGATCATGACCGAGAACTGGCGCGTGAAGACCGCGAGGCGCCGGGCGTTGACCTTGCCGCCGCCGAGCTTCGGCACGGCCAGCTCCTTGCCCTTCTCCTTGACCGTCGTGACGTCGATCTGCCGGCGCCGGAGGTCGGCGATCGCCAGATCCTTCGAATCGGCGACGAGGACGCCGCCGGTCGTGCCTCCTTGCCGGGTGCGGCCTTTCCAGACGAACTGCGCCATGGGTCCTCCGCTGGCTCCTTGTTATCCGCGCCGTGTCACGTTCGACGGGGCGCCCGGAACCACCGGGGCGCCGCCGGCCGCCGTCGACGTGACGACGCCCGCGCCGCGGGCGATCATCTCGGCGAGCTCGTCGGGAAGCGAGGAGACCGACATGGCGAGCTCCTGTGAGATCACGCGGCGGTGCACGAGCGTCGCGAGCGACTGGTTGAACGTCTGCATGCCGTACTTGTTCTGCCCCGTCTGCATCATCGAATAGACCTGGTGCAGCTTGTCTTCACGGATGAGGTTTCGGATCGCGGGCGTGGGAATGAGGATCTCCATCGCCATGCACCGCCCCTTGCCGGACGCGCGAGGGAGCAGGCTCTGACACATGATGCCCTCGAGCACGAACGACAGCTGCGCGCGCACCTGAGGCTGCTGGTTCGCGGGAAAGGCGTCGATGATGCGATTCATCGTCTGCACGGCGCTGTTCGTATGGAGCGTCGCGAGCGTGAGATGGCCCGTCTCGGCGACGCGGAGCGCCATCTCCATCGTCTCGAGGTCGCGCATCTCGCCGACGAGAACGATGTCCGGGTCCTCGCGGAGGACGGATCTCAGGGCATTCGGGAAGGAATGCGTGTCGGCATGCAGCTCGCGCTGGTTCACGATGCAGCGCTTGTGCGTGTGAAGGAACTCGATCGGATCCTCGATCGTGACGATGTGCTTCGGGTGCTCTCGGTTGATCTTGTCCAGCATCGTCGCGAGCGTGGTGGACTTGCCCGAGCCCGTCGGGCCCGTGACGAGGACGAGGCCGCGCGGCTTGTTGCAGAGGCCCTCGACGACGTTCGGAATGCCCAGCTCGCGGAAGCCGAGGATCTCGTACGGGATCTGCCGGAAGACCGCCGACACGGCGCCCCGCTGGAGGAAGCAGTTGCCGCGGAAACGCGCGAGACCCTTCACGCCGAAGGACAGGTCCAGCTCGAGCTGCTCCTCGAAACGGTGCTTCTGCACGTCGGTCAGGATCGAGTACGCGAGCTGCTTCGTCTCGGGGACTGCGAGCGGCGGGTAGTCGAGCGGGATCAGATCCCCGTCCACCCGGATCATGGGCGGCGAGTTCGTCGTGAGATGTAGGTCCGACCCTCCGCGCTCGACAAGCGTCTTGAGGAGCTGATGGAGCGTGACCCCCATTTCGCTGTCCCTCCTGAGTACTCAGGAATGATACGCCGCCGAAGGGCGTCGGGCCACCTCCGCTTGAAGCGCGATATTCAGCCGGTCAGCTCCCCCGGGGAAGAGGGCGTGGGCGGACGATCCGTCTGTCTTGAATCCCCCCGAACAGGGGAGAATAGACCCTCAGGAGAGCCATGTTCATGATCCGGCAGGACATTCTTCAGCGATTCCCAGACCTGTTCGGGACCAAGAAGGTGAACGGGCGAGACATCAATGTCGAAGAGACGATCGCCACGCTGACGCGAGAGCTGCGCCCGGAGATTGCAAAGGTGTTGACGGCGCGCCGCCAGCTCCTGCGGTCTTCAGACCCCGTCCGGAAGAAGTATGCATGGCCGAATTGGGATGAGAGCTTCGAAGATTCGGTGAGCGGAAAGCCGTGGACGTTTCGTCACATCGTCCGGGGTCTGATCGATAACTTCCTCGGACACGAGAGCGAGTGGCGCTGGCGGCTCAACGACGAGGTCCCCATTCCGGACGACGCGCACCCGTTGAGCAATCCCGGCCTGGAGCTCACCGGTCCCTGGCATCCGCTCGACATGGCGTTCAACGCCTTGAACAGCCCGGCTCCGATGAACATGCCGGATTTCGAGGACGCCTCGCCGCCACACTTCCGGCCCGACGGCACGCCGAGCAACGAGCCCGTCGGAATCTTTGCGGCCCTGCAGAACGCGAAAGAAATCTTCGAAGGTCGCTGGAACGGCCGGCCTTACGAGGTGACGAAGAAAGGGAAGACGCGTTCCTACAAGATCAACACGCCTCCCGAGAAGTGGCCGACACGCTTCGGCCGCCCGCCCGGCCTTCACGTGCGCTACGACCACGTGACGGTGGACGGCGAGCCGGTGCCCGGCCTGATCGCCGTCGTCGTTCTGTGGGTGGCCAACAATTACGAGGCGCTGCGTCGGGCCGGCACGGGCGTCTACTTCTACATCCCGAAAGTGCAGACTCCGAAGGAAGCCTTGATCCTGGAGAAGCTGCTGGCGCGGATGGAAGCGCTCATCGGCGTGCCCGCCGGCACGATGAAGATCAAGATGCTGTACGAGGAAGGCAACGCGGGCCGCTCCCTGGCGGCCATCGCGTGGGTGCTCAGGCGCCGGCTGCTGGGAACCAACGTCGGCCGCTGGGACTACCTGGGAAGCCTGATCGAGATCTGGAAGGACGATCCGAAGGGCGTCTTTCCGGACCCGCAGACGATCGGGATGGCTTCGCCCAACATGATCGCCTATCAGCGCTACAACGCTCTGCTGATGCTGATGGCCGGCATGAAGAACGGCGAGCTCCGAACGGCGGCCCCGATCGGCGGCATGGCGGCGGTGATGATCTATCAGTCCAGCGATCCGTACGGCCGCTCCCGGTACAACCCTCTCGCGCTGCGGGCCATGGTGGTCGACAAGCTGCGCGAGCGCCTCCTGGGCCTGATGTTCATCCCGGAGAAGCCTCTTTCGGCCGGTCAGCAGCCCACGTTGGACGACATTCTCGCCGGCCGGGTCAAGGCGAAACTCTACGATGCCTATCGGCAGAGCTGGGTGGCGAGCCCGGAACCGGCCTACGTCGCCGCCGGCAACACGCCCTTGCGTACGTCTCTGGCCGAGCTCCAGGCGCTGCTCGACGCACCGCTCGAGACGGTGGACGTGAACGGCAAGCCGATGCCGACGGTCGGGAGCGGTCTCTCCGACGTCGAGCGGCAGCTCCTCCAGTCCCGCGGATTGCTGAACGCGAACGGGAAAATCACGCCGATGGTCCTCGACGTCTCGAACCTGAACACGCCGGAAGCGCTCTTCAGCCAGGAGCGTTGGGACGCGATCTACGGCGTGCCGAAAGGTGACGTCACCGTCGAGCACGTTCAACACGCCTTCTACATGGCGGCGAACTACGGCTTCCAGATCCTCAACGGCAACTTCGCCGCCGCCATCGACGACTACGAGCTGAAGCTGCGCTTCATGAACGACCTCGCCACGTACCGGATCGACGTCTCGTGGCTCTGGACGCTCGCCCATCACCAGGCGGCCATCACGAAGGACGGCTATCTCAAGCGGCCCGTCCTGACCGCCGACGGCGTCGAGCCGGCCGTGAACGCCGAGCACGTGAAGGCTGGGACGCGCTTTACGCCGGACTTGTTCCAGAAACTGTGGGACGTCCACAACGAGTGGACGTACGCGTTTTTCGCCGAGCTGGATCGGCGCGGCGACCCGGGTCGCTTCGACCGCGCCAAGGCGCCGGTGATCATGGAGCTGCTGAAGCGGCAGCTTCTTTCGCCCCGCTACATCCAGCACAGCGCCCGCGTCCTCTTCGTCGTGGGACAGGCGAACGAGAGAGAGCGCGCGCAGATTCTGGACGCGATTTTCGATCTCTCCCGAGAGGAGATCGTCCGGGGCGTTAACGCGGGCACCCTGAGCCGCGTCGCGATGGCCGCGCACGACTACGTCTATGACTTCTTTGAAGCGGTCGAAATCGATTAGCGTCGCGCGTCGTTTCCGGCGAGCTGCGCGCAGAATCAGAGACCGATGCGAATCGACGCTTCTTCAACCGCGCAGGAGGGCGCCGTCCTCCGGAAGGCCCTCGAGGCGATCCTGCCGCCGGAACGGGTGCTCGATCGACCCGTCGAGCGGATCACGCGGGCGGCCGATGCGAGCTTCTACCGCCTGATCCCGCGCGCGGTGGTTCTTCCCTCGTCCGTCGACGAGGTGCGCTCACTCTTCCGGCTCAGCCACGAGGCTCGGATCCCGATGACGTTCCGGGCCGCGGGCACGAGCCTCTCCGGGCAGGCGGTCAGCGACGGTCTCCTCGTGGACGTCGCGCGCCACTTCCGCAGCGTGACGGTCCTCGAGAACGGCCGCCGCGTCCGTGTGGAGCCGGGCGCGATCGGAGGCGCCGTCAACCGGATCCTCAGGCCGTACGGCGTTCGGATCGGGCCCGATCCAGCCTCCGTGAACACCTGCACGTTGGGCGGAATCCTGTCGAACAACTCGAGCGGGATGTGCTGCGGCGTCGAGCAGAATGCCTATCACACGCTCGAGTCGCTCACGTTTCTTCTGCCGTCGGGGACGCTCGTGGACACGGCCGCTTCGGATGCCGACGAGACCTTCCGGGCCGAGGAGCCGGCTCTCGCCGAAGGGATCCTGCAGCTCAAGCGCGAGCTCGAGAGCGACCCCGGCCTCGCCCCTCGCATCCGGGCGAAGTACCGGACGAAGAACACGTGCGGCTACTCGCTGAACGCGTTCCTCGATTTCGAGCGTCCCGTCGACATCTTCCGGAACCTTCTGGTCGGGGCAGAGGGGACCCTCGCGTTCATCGCCGAGGCCGTGCTCCGGACCGTGGCGGACCTGCCGGTGAAGTACACGGGCCTCCTGCTCTTCCCGGACCTCCATGCGGCCTGCGCGGCGATCGTCCCGCTTCGCGACGCCGGCGCGCGCGCTCTCGAGCTGATGGACCGCTCCGCCCTCCGGTCGGTCGAGCTCCAGCCCGGAGTCCCGCCGTCGATCCGGACCCTTCCGGGGAAGGCGGCGGGCCTTCTCGTCGAGTTCCAGTCGGCAGACGAAAGCCAAGAGTCCGAGCTCGAGGAGAGAGCGCGCGCGGGAGCCTCCGGCCTCACCCTCGTCGAGCCCGCCCGATTCACGCACGACGCGGCCGAGCAGGCGCTTCTCTGGAAGGTCCGGTCGGGCACGTTTCCGTCGGTGGGCGCCGCGCGCAAGAGCGGGACGACCGTCCTCATCGAGGACGTGGGCTTCCCGGTCGAGAGGCTCGCGGACGCGGCGGTCGATCTCACCGTGCTCTTCGCGCGTCACGGCTATGACGAGGCGATCATTTTCGGCCACGCCAAGGACGGCAATCTCCATTTCGTCGTCACGCAGTCGTTCAACGACCAGGCGGAGATCGACCGCTACGCCCGGTTCATGGACGACGTCGTGACGCTCGTCGTCGAACGGTACGACGGAGCGCTCAAGGCCGAGCACGGCACCGGCCGAAACATGGCGCCTTTCGTCGAGGCCGAGTGGGGCCGCGCAGCTTACGGGGTCATGAAGCGGCTGAAGGTTCTGGCGGACCCGACGGGGCTGTTGAACCCGGGGGTTCTCATCAACCCGGACCCGAAGGCGCACCTCGCGAATCTCAAGCCTCTTCCGACCGTCGAGGAAGAGGTCGACAAGTGCATCGAGTGCGGCTACTGCGAGCCGCAATGCCCGAGTCGCGAGCTGACGCTCACGCCGCGGCAGCGGATCGTTCTCCGCCGGGAGATCGTGCGTCTTCGAAGCTCGCGCGAAGACGGTCTCCTGGCGGCGGAGCTCGAGAAGGATTTCTCCTACGAGGCGCTCGACACGTGCGCCGTGGACGGCCTCTGTGCGACCGCGTGCCCGGTGGGGATCGACACCGGTCAGCTCACGAAGCGTTTTCGCAAGGCCGCGCATCCGGCGTGGTCGCACCGGGTGGCGCGCGGGGTCGTCCGCCATTTCGCGCTCGTCGAGAGGATTCTTCGCGCGGGCCTCGGCGCCGGGCATCTCGTCCAGGCGATCGCGGGAGCGGGCGCGATGCGGGGCCTCACGCGCGTCGTCCGCGCCCTGTCCGGCGATGCGTTTCCCGAGTGGGATCCCGGGATGCCCCGGCCGGCCAGCGGCGTCCGCCCCTTGACGAGCCGCGACGGCGCATCGGCGGTGTACTTCCCGTCTTGCCTGTCGCGCGTCCTCGGCGCTCTGCCCGGCGAGCACAGCGAGACGAGCCTGATGGAGGCGCTCGTCGTCGTTTCGGCGCGTGCGGGAAAGCCCGTCTGGATTCCTCCGGACTGCGCGGGCACGTGCTGCGGCGTCCCATTCTCTTCCAAGGGCTACGCGAACGCGCACACAGATGCGGTCTCACGTGCGATCGATCGCTTCTGGGCCTGGTCGGACGAGGGCCGCCTTCCGATCGTCGTCGACACGAGCCCGTGCACGTACGGGCTTCTTCACGCAGGACCCTCTCTCCCGGAGGAGAGCCGGCGGAGATTCGACCGGCTCAGGATCCTCGACGGGATTTCGTGGGCGCACGACGAGCTGCTGCCCCGTCTCTCCGTGACGTCGCGGGTCCGCCGCGTGGCGCTGCACCCGGTCTGCTCGGCGGTGAAGATGAACCTGACGCCGAAGCTCGAGCGCCTCGCGGCCGCCTGCAGCTCCGATGTGACCGTGCCGCGCGAAGCGGGATGCTGCGGCTTCGCGGGCGACCGGGGCTTCCTCGTGCCCGAGCTGACGGCCTCCGCCACGCTTCGCGAGGCTGCCGAGGTGACGGCGGGCGCGTACGACGGGCACTTCTCGAGCAGCCGGACCTGCGAGATCGGCCTGACGCGGGCGACGGGCTCCGTCTATCGCTCGTACCTCCATCTCCTGGAGGAGGCGACGCGGGGCTGACGGTGAGGGTCAGGGCCAGGCGGGCAGGGAGAGGAGGCCGCTCGAAAGAACGAGCCTCAGGTCGCGATCGCGGAAAAGAAGTGCACAGCCGTTCTCCTCGGCGAGGACAGCGATGAAGCAGTCGATCGTCGATCGCACGGTGACTCCACGCCGGCGAAGAGATCGGTAGAGATCGGCCCCTTTGAGATACGTCGACAAGCCCGAGGCCTCGAGGAACGTCATCTTCCGGAAGAACGCTTCCAGCGCCTCGCGTTCGCGTCGAATCCCCTGAAACACCTCGGCCACGACGATACCGCACGTGCAGACGTCATCTTCGCCTGCGAGGAGTCGGTCTACGGCGAGGGCCTCGGACGAACCAGTCCCGTTCAGGAACTCAACCCATGCCGAGGTGTCGACGAGGACCCTCACGACGGCCGGGGCCGCCTCTTCCGGAGCGCGTCGAGGTCGCCCTGCCAGCCGATCTTGCCCGCGAGTCTCCGCAGGCCACGCAGCGCGCGCCGGCGCGCGTAATCGCGCAGCGCGTCGTTGATCACGGCCGTCTTCGTCTTTCCAGGGTCCGTCTTCAGCGCTGCCGCGAGGGCCTCGTCGTCGATGTTCAGCGTCGTCCTCATGATCTGCCTCTCGATGCAGATTCTAGCAGCCAGATGTCTGCATCAAGAGAAGAAGATATATCTACTATCGGTGGCCCGCATTCGCGGGCCACCCGGAGATGGAAGGTGTCTCCCGAATGACCGATGTCAAGGGTCTTCGACCGCTGCGCGGCGCGCGGAGCGCGCCCTTGACTTCGGCCATTCGGGAAAAGATTTCGCTCTCCGGCGGCGGCGAATGCCGCCGCCGATATAAGCAAAGAACCCTCTTGGTCCCCGCCCTACAGCACCGTCTCCCTCACGACCTCCTCGATCGACGTCATGCCGTCCTTGATCTTCTGGAGGCCCGAGCGCCGAAGGGAGACCATGCCCTCCTCGAGACCCTTTCTCTTGATCTCGATGGAGGACGCGCCCGAGAGAATGAGCTCGCGGATCTCCTCGGAGATCTCGAGCACCTCGACGAGGGCGACGCGGCCCTTGTAGCCGGTGTTGTTGCACTTCTCGCAGCCCTTGCCCTTCATGACCCGGATGCTCTTGGCGTCCTCGGCCGTGAACCCGAGCGACACGAGGACCTGGGGGGCGACCTCCGTGGGGCCCTTGCAGGCCGCGCACACGCGGCGGATCAGGCGCTGCGCCGCGATGAGGACGACCGACGTCGCGACGAGGTACGGCTCGATGCCCATGTTCATGAGACGGTTGATCGTGGAGGGCGCGTCGTTCGTGTGGAGAGTCGAGAGGACGAGGTGGCCGGTCAGCGCCGCCTTGACCGCGATCTCGGCCGTCTCGAAGTCGCGGATCTCGCCGACGAGGATGATGTTCGGGTCCTGTCTCAGGAACGACCGCAGCGCGGCCGCGAAGTTGAGCCCGATCTGGTCCTTCATCTGGACCTGGTTGATACCCGGCAGGTTGAACTCGACCGGATCCTCGGCCGTGATGATGTTCGTCTCGGGCGTGTTGATGCGCGAGAGGGCCGAGTAAAGCGTGTTCGTCTTGCCCGAGCCGGTCGGCCCCGTCACGAGGACCATGCCCCACGGCCGCAGGATGGCCTTCTCGAACTTCAGGAGGCTGTCCTTCTCGAACCCCAGCTTCGTCATGTCGAGCATGAGGTTGTCCTTGTCGAGGAGGCGGCAGACGATCTTCTCGCCGAAGAGCGTCGGAAGGACCGAGACGCGGTAGTCGAGCTCCTTCACCTTGCCCGTGAGCTTCATCTTGATCTTGATGCGCCCGTCCTGAGGCAGGCGCTTCTCGGCGATGTCGAGCTTCGCGAGGATCTTGATGCGCGAGGCGATGGCCTCCTTGAGCTTCGGTGGCGGGTTCATGACCTCGTAGAGGATGCCGTCTATGCGGTAACGCACGCGGTACTCGCGCTCGTAGGGCTCGATGTGGATGTCCGAGGCGCCGCGCTTGATGGCGTCCGTGAGGATGATGTTCACGAGGCGGATGACGGGGGCCTCCTCGCCCTCATCGACGAGCTTCTCGAGGTCGATCATCGCCTCTTCGGATTCCTCGACGACCTCGAGCGTCGTGTCGGCCGTGTCCGTGACCGACATCTCCTCCATGACCTTCTTGAGCTCGAGGGCGTGAGTCGCGCCGTAATGCTTGTCGATCGCGAGCTGGAGCGCGGCCTCGGACGCGACGACAGGCTCGACGTTGTACCCCGTCATGAACTTGATGTCGTCCATGGCGAAGACGTTCGTCGGGTCGGCCATCGCGATCGTGATCGTCGCGCCGGTCTTGTTGACGGGAAGGATGTTGTATTTGCGTGCGACGTCGGCGGCGACGAGCTTGAGGACGGCCGGGTCGATCTCGAAATGCGAGAGGTTGATCGACGGGACACCGAACTGCGCCGAGAGCGTCTCCGTGATGTCGTCTTCCGTGATGTGGCCGAGCTTGACGAGAGCTTCTCCGAGCTTCATCCCCGAGGACTGCACTTCCTTGAGCGCCTCCTGGAGCTGCTCGTTCGAGATTAGCTTCGACTTGACGAGAAGGTCCCCCAGCTTCACGGCCATGGGGTGATTCTAGCGGTTCGGGTTGCGGCTGGCCGATCGCTCCTCATCGGCGGCGCTCCGGGGCGAGAGAGGGGGTTTCGCCCCGGGCACGATCTTTCGCAGACGGGCCGTGACGGAGCCGATCGGCATCACCGTCTTGGCCATCACGGGGAGTCGGCGCGCGTCGTCCGAAAACCAGAGGAAGAGCCTTCCGCGATTTCGGTCCTCGGCGGTCTCGTTCTCCCGGAGCTGCGGCTGCACTTTGAATGCTTCGAAAACGCCGGCCTCGGTCTCGACTCTCTCGCGGTCGAGGATGGAGGCCTTGAGCTTGTAGATCTTGCCGCGCGAGAACATGTCGACGCGGATATCCTGACCGACGACGAGAGGCTGGGTCCTCAGGAAGTAGAACGAGGAGATGATGTCCTGCACGCGCTCGGGCAACGGGGTCCGGTCCTCCCGCCAGCTCGCGATCCGGCGCGTCAGGTCGAACTCCTCGACCTCGTCCGACTCGTAACGCCCTTCACGCGCGTGCTTCTCGAAGCGAAGAGGCTGGAAGTCGCGCGCGTCCACCCAGGTCTCGTAGAGGTCGCGCACGGGGTAGAACTTCGAGACGTAGTCGTTCGAGGTCGCGACGAGGGCGATCCGGTGCACCGGCACGCCGTCCGTCGAGGTCACGCGCGACGTCCTGAGCGTCATTTCACCGCCTTCGATCTTCAGCCACGCGATCGTGTAGACGAGCGTCTCACCGTCGCCGAAGGGCACGGGGTAGAGCCGGTCACGCGGGAGCGACTCGCGAGCAGCCGAGATCGTCGGGCCCTTCTCGACGGTGCCGGCGGCGCGCCCGCCCGCGAGGACGGCGAGCGCGGAGGCGGCCGCGAGAATGCCGGCGACGGCGCGCGCGCGCGGCCACACCTTATGCGAGGAGACGGCTGACGGCTTCAATGAGGGCATCGACGGGCCACACCGGCCCGGAACGATTGTATTCCGCGGGCAATTCCCGGAGGGCGGCCGTGCGCGGCCCGATCGGGCCGAAGCGCTCGACGAGCGTCGGGCCGAAGAGAACGAGCGTCGGCGTGCCTGCGGCTGCCGCGAGGTGCGTGGGCCCCGTGTCGGCGCCCACGAAGAGCGCGGCGCGCGACGCGAGGCGGGCGGTGGAGGCGGGCGTCGTCGCGGGGGCGAGGATCAGAGGAAGAGGGAAAGATTCCGAAGAAGGGGATTTCTGAGAAAGTGAAGAGGGGAGGGGAGACGAGGACGAAGACAGAGACTTCTTAGAAAGGGTAATGAGCGCTTCCGCGCGGCTCTCTTCTCCGGGTCCCCAGCGGAGGACGGGCTGGATGTCTTCTTTCCCGAGCCATTCCGCGAATGCCACGACGTCGCCCGCCGCCCACTCCTTGTTCACTTTCGAAGAAAAAGGCTGAAGCACCGCGAATCGCCGCCCGCCCATCTGGTCGAGCCAGGTGTCGACCGCAGCGTCTTCTCTCTCGACGAGGTGCTTGACGTCCGGTGTCCTCTCGAAGCCCGTTTTCCCCGTCACGTGCTCGGCGAGCGCGAGCATCTGGTCGGCGACGTGCGGGCGCGAGGCTCGATCGACGTCGACATGCTCGTCCGTGAACAGGCAGTTGATCCGCTCCGTCGCGGTCCGCCACCCGAATCCGACGCGGCGCCCGGCCGAAGAAGCTGCAGCGGTCACGAGCGCCGATTTGAAAAGCCCCTGTGCATCGACGACGAGATCGAAGAGAGAGCCATGCCCGCTCGCGGTGCTCTTTTCTCCTCTTACCTTTCTAAGAAATCCCCGGATCTCTTCTCTCGTCTTCCTCCCGAATCCTCGGCGCCGCCAGCCGCGTGTATCGACCGGCACGACGTCGTCGACGAAGGAAGCGCCGGCGACGAGAGGCGCGAGGGACGGCTCGATCGCCCACGTGAGGCTCGCCTCGGGGAGAGCGGTTCTCAGCGCCTTCGCCGCGGGAAGCGCGAAGACGACGTCGCCGAAGGACGAGAGGCGCACGAAGAGGATCCGCATCCGGGTCCCGCAACCTTAGCAGCCGTTGGGCTATCCTTGGGCCGTGCTCGAGTCTCCCGTGCTCGTTCTGAACCGCGGCTTCGCGGCCCTGACGCTGACGGACGTCAAGCGGACGTTCACGCTTTTCTACAAGGGGCACGTGCGCGCGGTCCTTCCCGACTACACGACGTACGCGTGGGACGAGTGGCAGGACATTCCCGTCCAGCCCGAGGACGACGTCGTGACGACTCCGAATCTCGTGATCCGGGTGCCCCGTGTCATCCAGCTCCTTTCCTGCGAGCGCTCGCCCCGCAACGAGGTGAAATTCTCCCGGCACAACATCTACATGCGGGACGGAAATCGCTGCCAGTACTGCGGGAAGCGCTATTCCACCTCGGACCTCTCGCTCGATCACGTGGTCCCGCTCTCCCGCGGCGGGCCCTCGAACTGGGACAACATCGTCTGCGCCTGCCTCCCCTGCAACGTGAAGAAGGGCAACCGCCTGCCCGAGGAGGCCGGCATGAGGCTGCGTCGCGTCCCGGGCAAGCCGAGGGGGACCCCGCTCGGCCTCCTGTCGCCTCACCGGATCCATCCGACCTGGAAGAACTTCCTCGACATGGCGTACTGGAACGTCGAGCTGAAGTAAGAGAGTCGAAGATCCTTGACGGCCGACTTCGACGAACGAAGTCCCCTGACTGCACGGAAAGGTGCATCCGACTTCCCACGGGGGACGGAAGCTCGGGACCGGATCGACGGCTAAACCCTTCTGCACAAACTGCTTATATCCTGGCGTGACCTTACTCGTGTGCGTGGCAGCGGGGTTGCGCGGACTGTCTTGTCGGTAGGCCCCGAACCGGCCACAGAAACAGGGGAATGGAGAAAAAGATGAAGAAGACCCTTTCCGCACTCGTTGCTGTTGCCCTCCTGTCGCTGGGCGTTGCCTTCGCAGACGAAGCGAAGACCGAGACGAAGACCGAGGCCAAGACGACGACCAGCCCCGTCACGGGCGCCACGACCGAAAAGGCCTCGACGACGACCGAGACCAAGACTCCGCACAAGACGACCCACAAGAAGACGACCCACAAGAAGGTCACGAAGAAGAGCGGCGCCACCAAGAGCGAGACCACGAAGACCGAGGCGACGACTGCCTCGACGCCCGCCCCCGCCGCCACGAAGTAAGCCTCAAAAAAAACAGCTTCGAGCTTCAACGCCCGGGTCTCGTACCCGGGCGTTTTTTCATTCAGAGGTGAACGAGGGCTGTTAGTCGAGTCTCCATCGATTGTGAAGCCACAGCCATTGCTCCGGGTTTCGGCGAATCATCTGTTCCAGAATCCCGTTGAGGCGGGTGGTGAGCTTCTCGACGCCGCGTTCCGCCTCGGGAAGCGTGCGGACGTCCAGGGCCGGCTCGAAAGTCAGACGCCAGCGCGCCGGAGCGACGCGAATCGCCGCCGCCGGGATGACGAGGGCCTCCGTTCGATCCGCGAGCTTCGCGAGCGCCGACGACGTCGCGGTCGGATGGCCGAAGAACGGAGCCGTGACGGCATCCGGCGGGCGCGAGCGCTGATCGTTCAGGATTCCGATCGCGCCGCCCCTCCGAAGAACACGCAGCATTTCCCGCGCCGCGTCGCGCTTTGCGATCACGGAGTTCCCCGTGGACGTGCGCAGGCGGGTGAGCGAGGCATCGAGCAGCGGATTGTCGAGCGGGCGCGCGATGACACTCGACGAAATGCCCAGCGCACCGGTGCCGAGCGCGGCCCATTCCCAGTTCCCGAGATGTGCGGTGAGGAACAGGACGCCGCGCCCGCTCGCCAGCGCGGCGCGCGCACCATCGGCTCCCTCCGTTTCGATCCGCGAAAGAGCGGCATGGGGGTGGTGGCCCATCGCGTGGAGGAGCTCCGCCGCGACGCCGCCGAAATGCTCGAAGACGCGGACGGTAAGGGCGTCGATCCCCGCGGGCGAAAGCTCTGGATACGCGCGCGAGAGGTTTGCGCGCGCGAGATTCCGGCGGCGGGAATCGATTCTCAGATAGAAGCGGCCGAGGGCGCG
The DNA here is from genome assembly GCA_963816185.1 of Thermoanaerobaculia bacterium. GTDB lineage: Bacteria > Acidobacteriota > Thermoanaerobaculia > UBA5066 > UBA5066 > Fen-183. The sequence continues at coordinate 402,284 of CAWFJJ010000001.1, forward strand.
GCCGAGGCCCTCAGCGGCCTCGGGCGTCATCTTCGCGAGAGCGGCACCGGCGGCGCCCGCGGCGAGCGCCTCAAGTCGATTTCGGAACGCGCTGCGCTGCTTCGACATCGGACCTCAGGAGGGCGGGCGTGCGAGGCGTGCGAGCGCCTCCGCGACGAAGCCGGGCTCCGCGACCGCCATCTCGACGGCGACCCGGAAGAGGGGAAGTCTCAGGCGTCCCTCCAGCTTGACCGCGTCTTTCTCCGTCGTGATGACGGCGGTCGCTCCGGATTCCTCGGCCGCACGTTCGATCCGGCCGAGCGCGAAGGGGGCATACGGGTCGTGGTCGCGAAACGTCTCGACGCGAACGGGCGCGATTCCGAGCGAGGCCAGCGTTTCGAGGAATGCGTTCGGGTGCGCGAGGGCCGCGACGGCGACCAGCGTCCCGCCCGGCAGGTCTTCCGCGCAGACTTCTTCTCCGGAATCGTCGCGAATGCCGAGGACGCGGGTCGCGGCGTGGTAAACGGGCGCGCCGGGGGCCCACCGTGCCGCCAGACCGCGCGCGGGGGCGGAGTCCGCCTGCTCGCACTTCGTCACGACGACGAGGTCGGCTCTCTCCAGCGAAGACAGCGGCTCGCGCAAACCGCCCTGGGGGAGCAGCGCCCCGCCCGCGTCGGGCGCGGTCGCGTCGAGAAGCACCACGTCGAGGTCTCGAGCGAGAGCGACGTGCGAAAAGCCGTCGTCGAGGAGATGGAGGCCCACGTCCGGCACGAGCGCCTCCACGCGCCGTGCGGCCGCCACGCGGTCGCGGTCGGCCACGATCGGGACGCGAGGAAGCGCGCGGGCGAGGACGGAGGCTTCGTCCCCGGAATCGCGCACCGAGGCGACGGAGCCCGCGCCATCCGAGACGACGACTGCGCCCCGCGTCGCCCGGCCATAGCCGCGCGTGAGAACCGAAGGCCGGATCTTTCGGCCGAGGAGCTCGCCCGCGAGCCACCGCACGAAGGGCGTCTTGCCCGTGCCGCCGGCCGCGAGATTCCCGACGGAGAGCACGGGCCGCCCCGCCCGCCGAACCCGGAGCAGACCGCGACGATACGCGGCGAGCCGCGCCGACACGGCGGTCCCGTAAAGAGCGGCGAGCGGCGCGAGGAAGGTCACGCGGTCGACGCTCCAGGGAAGGCCAGTTGGAGAGCGGCCTCGGCGGCGGTCCGCGCGGCCCCTGCGTGGCCCGCGAAGAGGTCGCGCGCGATGGCGATCGCCCGCGAGCGTACGGCCGTGTCGCTGAGGAGAGGCCGAAGCGCCTCGGCCGCCGAACGCGCATCGGCCGCGGCGAAAACGGCGCCCTCGGCCGCGTCGAGCGCGGAGCGGATGTTTCCCGTCGACGGCCCGTGGACGACCGGCGCCCCCGCGCGGAGCGGCTCGAGGACGTTGTGGCCTCCCTTGAGCGCGAACGACCCGCCGAGGAGCGCCGCCTCGCCCAGGGCATAAGTCCCCGCGAGCTCGCCGACCGAGTCGAGAAGAAAGACGTCGGCGCGCTCTCCCTCCGGCGTTTCGGGGCGCGAACGTCGGACGACGGCAAGCCCGTCCGCCCCGGCGCGGCGCGCCGCGGCGTCGAAGGCTTCCGGCTGGCGGGGCGCGAGGACGAGAAACACGCCGGGCGCGCTCGTCTCGAGCCTGCGTCGCACATCGAGAACGAGCGGAATCTCGCTCTCGGCGATCGAGCCGGCGACGAGGATCGGACGACCGTCCGCAAGGCGGCGCAAGCGCTCGGCGAACGGCGGCTCGGGCGCGCGGGCGCGGTCGAACTTCAGGTCTCCGCCGACGGCGATGCGCGTAGAAGGCACGCCGATCTCCTCGAAACGAGAAGCGTCCTCTCTCGTGCGCGCCAGGACGAGCGTGAGCGCGTCCCAGGAACCGCCGAAGAGGCGCGCGATTCGCCGATAGCGCCGCGCGGATCGCTCGGACAACCGCGCATTCACGACGAGTACCGGGGTGCCGCGGCGCCGCGCCTCACTGAGCACCGCGGGCCAGAGCTCAGTCTCGACGAGGACCAGGAGACGCGGCTGCGTGGCATCGAAAAATCGGCGGACGGAGGACGGCACGTCGAGAGGGAACGGCCGCCAGGCGCCGCACCACCGGCGCGAGAGGAGACCCACACCAGCGGGCGTCGTGGACGTGAGCAGGAGCGGCAGACCCGGGTTGAGAGAAGTCAGCAGCTCTGCGAGGGTGATGGCGACCTCCACCTCTCCCAAGGAGACGCCTTGAATCCAGATCCCGCCGCTCTTTCCAGGTCCCCTGACAGAAGGGAAAAGCCTCGAGAAGATGAGCGGGAAGAGCGGGGCCTCGGAGGGCAGGGCCGACATCAAATCAAGTCCTGACAAGAATTTATAGCCCCACTCCACTCGTATCGAGCATTATACTTCGAAGGTCGAGGGGTCCTTCCGACTGGTAGACGACGACGAGTCCGCAAACGTAAAAGACGCCGAAGCGATGCGTCTCGTCTCGTCTGCTGCCCGTCCGGATAGTTCCGACCCGCAGGCCGAAGAGTGCGGCCCGCGGATGGTTTCGCTCGGGCCTCCCGGAGCTCCCGCTGAAGAGCGCGCGCTCGCGCGCCGCGCCGCGCGAGGCGACGCCGAGGCTTTTGCCGAGCTCGTCGCCCGCCGGACGCCAGGCGTCCTGTCGTTTCTCAGGCGGCTTCTGGGAGATGCCGAGGACGCGCGCGACGTCGCCCAGCTCACGTTCGTCAGGGTTTGGGAGAACCTCGAGCGGTACGACCCGGCCTACGCGTTCTCGACGTGGCTCTTCCGCATCGCCGGCAATCTCGCGATCGACGCGCTGCGCGCCCGAGGGACGCGGCAGCGCACGGAAGCCGAGACGTTTCGCCTCGTGAAAGGCGCGCGCACGAGCGCGGAGCCCGACGGCCCCGCTCTTCTCGCCGAGAGCGAGGTCCGCCGCGTGTTCGAAAGCTGTGCGAGCGCCTTGTCCGCCAAGCAGCGCCTCGTGTTCGTCCTGAGGGAGTTCGAAGACAAGGACAGCAGCGAGATCGCCGAGATCCTCGGCTGCCGCGAATCGACCGTCCGCAATCACCTCTTCCAGGCCCGGCGCCTCCTGCGCGTCGAGATCCGGAAGCGGTTCCCCGAGTTCGTGGCGGGGCGCTAGGATGAAAACCCCCTGCGCGTCGGCTGCCCGCGTTCTCGCCGCCGTCCGTCTGTCCCTTTCAGAAGAAATCTCTTTCTCTTCGTCTTCTTCTCTTCCCTCTCTTTCTCCCGAGCTGAAGGCACACCTCGTGTCCTGTGCTTCCTGCGCGGCCGAGGCGCGTGCGCTCGACCCGACGCTTCTCTTCGTGCCGCTCGGCACATCCTTCGCGGCCGCACCGGCGGCGGAAGACGTGCGTCGCGTGACGGACGACGTCCTCGCCGAAGTACGGCTGCGTTCCCGCGTCGCCTCTCCTCCGGCAGCGCGCCCCTTTCTCTCGCGCCGCTTTCTACAGGCGGCCGCGCTCGTGGCTCTCGCCGCGGGAGTCTTCGGCGTCGAGGGAATCCGCCTCGCCCAAAAGGAGCACGTGGCGGATCTCGCGCCCACGCCGGATGAGAGACGCGACAAAGCGGACACGCCGGATACGCGCGAAGCCTCCGACGTGCGCCCCCCCGCCCGGCCCCTGATCCAGGATCTGAAGAACCCCGGCGCGCGCGTCTACGAGTTCGCCGCCTCCTCCCCGGGGGAGCCGAACGTCGTCTTCATCGCGGACCCGCACGCGGATCTCTGAGCCATGAGGTTTCGCGCCGCCCGGATCGTCGTCCGGGTCCTCGTCCTGGCTTTCTTGACGCTGCCCGCCGCTTTGGGAACGCGCGCTCTCGGCGCCCCGCAGGCGCAGACGGTCGTCAAGGTCTTCACGCTGAAGCACCGCAAGGTCGAGGACGCGCTGGCGGTCCTGCGGCCGCTCCTTTCGGACTCGAACGCCGTGTCCGTCATCCTCGAATCGAACGTGAACACCCTCACCGTTCGGGGGACACCGACGCGCGTCGAGCAGATCACCCGGGCCGTCGCGGCGTTCGACGTCCCGTTCCGCGCCATCGACATCGCCGTCACGCTTCTGAAGTCCGAGAAGGGGCGGGCCGCCGAGAAGACGAACGTCTCGGAGGAGATCCGCGGCATCGGCGAGAAGCTCAAGAAGCTCTTCAACGTGACCGATTTCACCCGGCTCGACTCCGTCGTCGTCCAGGGCGTCGAAGGACAGCGCGTGGCGTACGCCATGGGTGGCGGCTATCGCCTCGCGTTCCTCCTCGAGCCGTCGCGCGACGGCACCCAGGTCCAGCTCCGGGATCTTTCCCTCGAGCGCGTGCGGCACGAGGCCGGTAAGGAGGTCCGCGGCGAGATCCTCCGGACGTCCATCAACGTCAATCTCGGCCAACCCTACATCCTCGGCGTCGGCCGCGACGAGTCCGCTGCGGACAAGCTCTTCGTCGTCATCTTCGCGAACTGGCGCCGGCCCGGGCCGGGAATCTTCCTGAACTGATGCCAACGTACGTCTGCCGGGTCGGAATGGGGGATGGTGCGATCGTCACGCGCGAGATCGACGCGCCCGACGAGAGCGCGCTGAAGGCCGAGGTTGCGCGTCTCGGCGCGAGGCTCTTCTCCGTGACGGTCGGCGGCGGCGAGACTACCTCAGGCGCGGTCGGCGGCACGCGCTCTTTGGCTGGATTCCTATCGGGTTTCCTTTCGCGCCGCGGCCGCCCGGTGAAAGCGGCAGAGTTCCTGGTCTTCAACCAGGAGCTCGTCGCGCTCCTGAAGGCCGGACTCCCGATCGTGAACGGCTTCGACATTCTCCTCGAACGCCAGGAGAATCCGCGTTTCAAGGCGATCCTGAAGGATGTCCGCGACCAGCTCGTCTCGGGGGTCGCGCTTTCGGATGCATTCCTCTCGCACGGCGACGTGTTTCCGAGGCTCTACGCGACTTCCCTCAAGGCCGGCGAGCGCTCGGGCGAGATCGAAAAAGTGCTCCGCCGCTATCTCGCGTACCAGAAGATCCTCGGCGGGATCCGGCGCAAGGTGACGGGAGCTCTCGTCTATCCGGCGGTCCTCATCGCCCTTTCCATCGGGCTCGTCACCATTCTCATGACGTACGTCATCCCGAAGTTCCGGGAGTTCTTCGCGGGCTTCGAGGCGGGCCGGCTGCCTCTCATCACGCGGGCGGTCGTCGGGACGGCCGACTTCCTGCACGCGCACGTCCTCGTCATGGCGGCGGCGCTCGCCGTGGCGAGCGTGATTCTCTCTCGTTGGAAGTCGAGCGCAGGGGGGAGCGTCGCCTGGGACGGGTTCCTCCTCAACCTTCCGCTCGTCGGGACGATCCTCCAGCAGTTCGCGCTCTCGCAATTCTCCCGCTCGCTCGCGACGCTCGTCGGGGCCGGGACGCCGCTCGTGCCCGCGCTCGACATCGCCTCGGGGGCGGTCGCGAACCGGCGCGTCTCGGGCGCCATCGCCGCCGTCGTTCCTCGCGTCCGCGAGGGCTCGGAGCTGTGGCGAAGCCTCGAGGAGACCGGCATTTTCACGTCGCTCGCGGTCGAGATGATCAAGGTCGGCGAGGCCACGGGCGCGCTCGAGGAGATGCTCACGAACGTATCGGATTTCTACGACGAGGCGATCGAAGCCCGGCTCCAGCGCATCGTGACCCTCATCGAGCCGATCATCCTCGTCGTCATGGGAGGCGTCGTCGCGATGATCCTCCTGTCGATCTACCTGCCCATGTTCACGATCCTCTCCAACATCAAGGCCTGACGGGCCGTAAAAGCGGATACCCGATGAGCACGACCAGAGCCCCCTCTCCCGAAGCCGCGATGCCGCGGTTTCTCGATGCCGCCTCCGAGGAGACGCGCGCCCGCCAGCTCGCGGACCGCCTCGGACTTCCGTACGTCGATCTCTGGACGTTCCGGATCGACGGCGAGCTCTTCCGGTCGATCCCGCTCGAGTGGATGCTGCGCTTCGAGTTCGTGCCCGAGAAGGCGGAGAACGGCTCCCTTGCGGTGGTCATGGCGGATCCGGCCGACGTCGTGAAGCGCGACGAGCTCGAGGGGCTCCTCAAGAAGCGGCTCAGGGTCAGGGTCGGGTCGCGGGCCGCCCTGCAGGACATTCTCCAGAAGTCCGACTCCACGCAGCGCGTGCTCGAGGAGGCGACCGAAGAGTTCCGGATGCAGGTCGTGAGGGAGGACGAGGAGGGCCAGGAGGTCCTCTCGATCGACCGCATCACGGCCGATGCGAGCCCGATCATCAAGCTCGTCGATTCCGTGCTCTTCAATGCGATCCAGCGCCGCGCTTCGGACATCCACATCGAAACGCAAGAGCACGTCGTCGTCATCAAGTACCGCATCGACGGCGTGCTCTACCCGGCGATGGAGCCCATCGACAAGAAGCACCACCAGACGATCATCAGCCGCATCAAGGTCATGTCGGAGCTCGACATCGCCGAGAAGCGCATCCCGCAGGACGGCCGCTTCAAGGTACGCGTCAAGGGCCGCACGATCGACTTCCGCGTCTCGATCATGCCGACGGTCCATGGCGAGGACGCGGTCATCCGCATCCTCGACAAGGAGTCCGCGAACGCCGAGTTCAAGAACCTGCGCCTCGACGTCCTCGGGATGGATTCCGAGACGATGCGCCGGCTCAGGAAGTTCATCCGCGAGCCGTACGGCATGGTGCTCGTCACCGGGCCGACGGGCTCGGGCAAGACGACGACGCTCTACGCGTGCCTCTCGGAGATCCAGTCCGTCGAGGACAAGATCATCACGATCGAGGACCCGGTCGAGTACCAGCTCCGCGGCGTGACGCAGATCCCGGTGAACGAGAAGAAAGGCCTCACGTTCGCCCGCGGTCTGCGCTCCATCCTCCGGCACGACCCCGACAAGGTCATGGTCGGCGAGATCCGCGACGAGGAGACGGCGCAGATCGCCGTGCAGGCCGCGCTCACCGGGCACCTCGTCTTCACGACCGTCCACGCGAACAACGTCGTGGACGTCCTCGGCCGCTTTCTCAACATGAAGGTCGAGCTCTACAACTTCGTTTCGGCCCTCAACTGCATCCTCGCGCAGCGGCTCGTGCGAAAGATCTGCCCGCACTGCCGTTCCGTGTCGACGCCGACCGCGCAGCTTCTGGAGGAGTCCGCGATCGCGCCCGAGCAGATGGCGGGTGTGACCCTCTACGAAGGCCGCGGGTGCATCGAGTGCAACGGCACTGGTTTTTACGGCCGGATGGCGATCACCGAGCTCCTCGACCTCTCGGACCGCATTCGGAGCCTCATCCTCGACAAGCGCCCCGCCGCGGAGATCAAGAAGGCAGCGCAGGCAGAGGGGATGAGCTTCCTGCGCGAGTCGGCGATCAAGAAGGTCCTGGCGGGCCAGACGACGCTTCGGGAGATCAACAAGGTGACCTTCGTTGAGTGATGGCCTCAGGAACCCGTTCTCGTCCGCATTCTGGCGGTCGCGGCGACCCCCGCACGCGTTCGTCCTGACGCGCGATCGGCTCGTGTACGTCGGGCCCGCGAATGGGGCGCGGCGTCCGGCGCTTGCCGCCGCGCCCGCGTTTCGCGTCCTGTCCCGCCCGCTGCCTCCCGACGCTCTCACGCCGGGGCCGGACGGATCACCCCTCGCGGGGGACGCGCTTTCCGGCGCGCTCCAGCGGCTGCTCGCCGAGGCCGGCACGAAGATTCCGGCCGCGTCGCTCGTGGTACCCGATGGCTGGGTGAAGCTCCTCGTCATCGACGCGGCGCAGCCCGAGAGGCACGCGCGCGAGGTCGACGACATGCTTCGCTGGAAGTTCGGACGCGCGTTCGGCGAGCCGGTGCCCGAGCTTCGTCTCCAGTGGCAGCCGGCGGGGGCGGGAGCCGAAGGCACGCGGATCCTTGCGCTCGCCGTGGCCGAACAGGCGGCTTCTTCCTGGGAAGGCCCGTTCGAGAAGGCGGGCATCCGCATCGGCGCCCTCGAGGCCGCCGCGTTCGCGATCTCCTCGCTGGGCGCCCGGGTCCTGGGCGACGGGTTCCTCGTTTGGACCGACGACGAAACGGCCACGACGCTCGTCTACGCCGGGTCCCAGCTCCGTTTCGCGCGGACCCGGCCGTACACCGAGGCGAGCGAGGCGGTCCAGGACGTCCGCCTCGCGGTCACGTTCGGGACGCAGGACCGGCCGGCGGAGGCGCCGCCCGCGGACATCGCGGGCAGATGCGTGGCGGGCCCGCAGGGGTCCGGGGTTTTCGAGGCGCTGCGCACCTTCCGCGCGGAGGCGGGAGCTTCGGAGCCGGAGCTTCTCACGCTGTCTCGGCTCGCGCCGGGAGCGACGGTGACGCCGGCCGCGGCGGCGCAGGACCCCGCTGCTCTCGCCGCCCTCGGCGCTCTCGCGGGGGGCGACTGATGCCGGGGCGCTTCAATCTCGCGCGCCGGCCCTTCGTCGACACGCGTCCGGCGAACCTGACGGTGGGCCTTCTCGCAGTGGTCGTGGCCATCCTTTCGTTCGTCGCGGCGCGCACCGTGACCCGCTATTTCACCGACTCCAGCCGAACGCGTGCATCGATCGCGAGCCTCCAGGCCGAGATCACGAGCCTCGATGAGGCCCGACGGAAAGCCGAGGCGTCTCTGGCGCGGGTCGACGTCGCGTCGCTGACCGCCGACGTCGACGATGCGAACGAGATCGCTCTGAGGCGTGCCTTTTCGTGGACGCGATTCCTTTCGCGCCTCGAAAAGACCCTCCCGGCCGACCTGCGCATCGCATCGATCGGCCTCCAGAAGATAACGGGACCCACGCGATCTCCGGTCTCGGAGCGGCGCGCTCCGTCGGAGACGGTTCTCGTGGCGCTGACCCTCATCTCCCGCGACCCGAACGGCCTGCCGAAGACGATTCGCGCGTTCGACTCCTCGCCGTGGTTCGACAATCCGACGCCCGCGAGCGAGGACCGTGGGGAGAAGGGCCTGCCGGAGGGCCGCCGGCTCATCCTCACGGTCACGTACCATGACGTCGAGGGCCGTACGGAAGGGCGGCACCCGTGAGCGCGCCGCCGCCGACCGCCGTCCGAAAGGCCGGCGAGCGGATCCGCCGCTTCCTGCCCCTCATGCACGCTGGTGGAATCCGCCGGTCGCCATGGCGCGCTCGGTTGCCGCTCTTCGCGGTGCTCGCCGTCCTCCTCGTCGCCGCCGCGTCCGTGCTGATCGGCTATCACGCGTTCTACGACGAGCGGTTCAGGGCTCTCGAGAGAACGCGCGCCGAGCTCGCGGCGAAGCGCGATGCGGCCGCCGCGGCGACGCGACGCGTCGTGAAGACCGAAGAGCGCCTGCGCAAGCTGCAAGGGGACCTCGAGGCGTTCAACCGCGACGTCCTCGGGGAGCGCAAAGAGCGCCTCGCCGCCGTCATAGAGGACGTCTACCACCTCACCGAAAGAGCCGGCACCGTGCCGGGACAGATCTCGTACTCCTTCGACGAGGTCGGCGCCGCCACGCGCCTCGCCCTCCGCTTCCACGTGCAGGGCCGTTACGCCGACGTCAAGAAGCTCCTCTTCTCGTTCGAGAACAACCCGCGCTTTCTTCTTCTCGAGACCGTGGCCCTCGCCACCGACGACACCCAGCCCGACGTGCTGCGGCTGAATCTCCAGGTCGCGCACTATTTCCGGCCCGACGATTCCGCTGCGCCGCGCCGCGCCGCGCGCGCCCCTCGACGCGCAGGCCCGACGGGCGCGGTGCAGGCGGGTAGCCCGACCGCGGCCACCACGCCCACGGGCGGAGTTGCGGAATGAGCGCGCCCAAGAAGACCCCGAAGTCGAGCCTCAAGCTGCTTCTCTTCGCGCTCGCGGGGACTCTGGGCCTCGGGGCGCTGTCCTATCTGCCGAAGGGATCCGAGACGCCCGCGACTCTCGCGGGAGCGCCCGCTTCCGGCCGCGCGCGGGCGGCGGGAAGCATCTCCGACCCCGAGTCCGTGCCCGACCTGGCACGCGTCGCCGCCCGCGGCTCCGCCGAAGAGCGGGTCGGGCGGAACGTATTCCGGTTCTTCGAGTCGCCGACGCCGACGCCCCGGCCGACGCCGATTCCGACGCCGACGCCGATCCTGCCGGGCAGCCCGCTCTATGTCGGCCCGATGCCGATCCAGCCGACACCCACTCCCACGCCCATCATTCCACCCGCCATTCCGTTCAAGGCCCTGGGCATTTTCGGGTCCCACGACGACCCGATCGTGTCGCTCGAACAGGGCGGCCGCATCATCAACGCCCGCGAGGGAGACACCGTAGACGGCCGTTTCATCATCCGGAAGATCAACCGCGAGTCCGTCGACTTCGCGTTCACCGGCCTCCCGCACGAGATCACAAGACGTATTCCGGTCCCGCTTCCGTGAGGCGGGGGATCGAGGTTTTCACATGACGACGACACGAAACGGCCGAGCTTCCCGCCGCTTCCCGCGCCGACCGGGCGTCGCCGCCGCCCTGGTCCTCGCCCTTGCCGCTTCCGGCTGCGCGTCGTCGCGCGCCTACCGGGAGGGCGAGCGCGAAGAGCAGAGAAAGCACTGGGACATCGCGGTCCTCGCTTACGAGAAGGCGCTTTCCATCAACCCCGCGGACTCGGCGGCCCGCATCGCCCTCCAGAGGGCGCGCTTTCAGGCGGCGCAGGCCCACTTCGAGCGCGGGCGCCTGCACCGGTCCGCGGGGCAGATCGATCTCGCGGTCTCCGAGCTCGAGCTGTCGCTCGCGCTCGACCCGACGAACGACTCCGCCCAGCAGGAGCTGCGCAAGGCCAAGGCCGACGTCGAGGCTCGCAACCGCGAGATCGAGGGGGGGACTCCTGTCGAGCAGGCCAAGGCGAAGACACGCGGCATGCGCGCGACGCCCCCGATGCTGAACCCCTCCTCGACGAAACCCATCGACGTCGCGTTCTCGACGGACACGGAGATCAAGAAGATCTACGCGGCCCTGGGGGCCGCGGCGGGCATCAACATCATCTACGACCCCCAGCTCAAGAACGACAAGTTCACGCTCGACCTGCGCGGGATGACGTTCCAGAAGGCCCTCGAGACGGCGATGCGCCAGGCCGGCCACTTCTACAAGGTCATCGACGAGAAGACGATCCTCATCGCGCAGGACACGCAGCAGAACCGCAAGGAGTACGAGGACCTCGTCATCCGGACGTTCTTCCTGTCGAACGGCGACGTGAAGGACGTATCGGCCATGGTGCGGTCGATCCTCGACCTGAGGCGCCTCGGCACGATCCCGGCGTTGAACGCCATCGTCATCCGCGACACGGCCGACAAGGTGGCCGTGGCCGAGCGCCTCATCGAGGAGAACGACAAGGCGAAGTCCGAGGTCGTCGTGGACGTCGAGCTCCTCCAGGTGAACACGGAAAAGATCCTGGATCTCGGCACCGTCCTGTCGTCGCGACAGCCGTTGACGGTGGCGACCGTCGTTCCGGGCGCCGGAGGCGGCGCCACGGCCGCTGCCACATCGCTCCCCTGGAACGCGATCAAGGCTCTCGGCATCAACGATTTCATGTTCACGATCCCGAGCGTCTCGTTCAACTTCGTCAAGGACAACACGGATGCCGAGGTGCTTGCGAAACCGCAGCTCCGCATCGCGGAAGGCGAAAAGGCCCAGCTCGTCATCGGCGATCGCATACCGATCCCCGTCACGACGATCAACACGCAGCAAGCCGTCGGCTCGACGGGCGTCGTTCCCATCACGTCCTTCCAGTATCAGGACGTCGGCATCAAGATCGACATGGAGCCGCGCGTGCACCATAACAAGGAGGTCTCGCTCAAGCTCACGATCGAGGTCTCCCAGCTGAACGGCTCAGTCACGGCGGGCGATGGGTCGAAGCAGCCGATCATCAGCACGCGCACGATCACGTCGTCGATCCGCCTGAAGGACGGCGAGACGAATTTCCTCGCGGGCCTCATTCGGAAGGACTCGCAAAAGACGAAGAGCACCGTCCCGTTCCTCGGCGACCTTCCGCTCATCGGCCAGCTCTTCACGCACACGTCGACGGACGACAGGCGCACGGATCTCTACCTCACGCTCACGCCTCACATCATCCGGTCCCCGCAGATTACGGAGGAGGACCTCGTCCCGATCTGGGTCGGCACGGAGAACAACGTCTCGTTCTCGGGCCTCAACACGCGCCTCGAGTCTCCGAACGCGCCGGGCTCACCGTTCGACGGTGGCCGGCCCCCTGTGCGCCCGCCGATACGGCCCGTGGGCACGCCTCCGGTCGTGAACCCGACGCTTCCCATCATCCAGGGCACACCGCCGAACGACCCGTTCCGCCGAACCCCCACGCCGGTCCCCTCGACGCCGCGGACCTCCAACGAGACCGCCGCGCCGGCGCCCCAGGCTGTCGTCGCGACTTCGAGCGCCGTGCCCGCGCCGACATCGCCGGCGCTCGCTGTCAATTCGGGCGCGGTGCCCGCGCCCGGGTCGCAAGCTCTCGCCGTCACCTCCCACCCCTCGCCCGCGCCGGTGGCTCTCGTCGCCAGCTCGGGCTCCGCGCCCGGGCCCGGCGTCACGACCCCGGCGGCGGGTCCCGTGCTTCACCTCGCGGCGACGTCCCCCCAGGTCACCCCGGGAGAGGTGTCCGTCGTGAACGTGACGGGTGACTCCGGCCTCGAGGCCCTCGGCGCGCTCGAGGTGACGGTCGAGTGGGATCCTGCCGTGGCCGAGATGACGGGCGTCGTGCCCGGCCCGTGGCGGAACGCCGCGGGCGCCGAGGCGATCCGCTTCGACTCGGATCGCACCCCCGGAAGGGCGCGCCTGCACTTCGCCCGGATCACCGGTTCGGCGGGCCTTCCCTCCGGCGTGCTCGCGAAGCTGGCCATGCGCGGGCTCAGCCCCGGAACCACGCTCATGCGCGCCACCGCCGGCTCGGCGGCGACACCGAGCGGGGCCGCGCCGGCGCCGCACGTCGAAGCGGCTTCTCTCACGGTGAAATCCGTCTCATGATCCTGTCCCGAAGGCCGAGGCGCGGTTTTTCTCTCGTCGAGCTCGTCGTCGTGTGCGCCTGCATCCTCATCCTCACGGCGATGATCGTCCCCATCACGCGCTTCGGCGTCGTTCGGCAGAAAGAGATGGAGCTGCGCGAGGCGCTGCGTTCGATGCGCAGCGCAATCGACGACTACAAGCGTCTCTCGGATCAGGGCCTCATCCCGGTGGACCTCGACACCGAGGGCTATCCGAAATCGCTCGAGAAGCTCGTGGAAGGCGTCGACCTCGTAGGCCAGATCAAGAAGAAGAAGAAGTTTCTCAGGAAGATCCCGATCGATCCGATGACGGGCAAAGCGGAATGGGGGCTGAGGAGCTATCAGGACGAGCCGGACTCGACCTCGTGGGGCCGGCAGAACGTCTACGACGTGTATTCTTTGTCGCCGCTCACGGGACTCGACAAGACGAAGTACAAGGACTGGTGATGCGTAGAACCCGTGGCTCGTCCGCTGGCTTCACTCTCGTCGAGCTTCTCGTCGTCATGGCGATTCTGGGCATTCTCGTGGCCATTGCGGTCCCGCAGCTCCAGAAGGCGCCGATCCGCGCGAAGGAGGCCGCGCTGCGCGAGGACCTCTTCACGTTCCGTTCGTGCCTGGATCAGTTCTACGCGGACAAAGGCCACTATCCGGACACGCTCCAGACCCTCGTCACGGAGAAGTACATCCGCAAGATCCCGATCGATCCGTTCACGAAATCGGCGGACACGTGGCAGGTCACCATGGAGGAGCCCGACTCGTCGGACACGGCGTCTCAGTCCCAGGATCCGCCAGGCATCATCGACGTGAAGAGCGGCTCGAAGCAGGTCTCCCTCGACGGATCGCTGTACGACACATGGTGAAGAGAAACCGCGGTTACACGCTCGTCGCGCTCATGGTCGGACTGACCGTGATGGCGATCCTCATCGCCGCGGTTCTTCCGATGGCCTCGGCCGAGTCGCAGCGCGACAAGGAGGCCGAGCTCATCTTCCGGGGCTTCCAGTACGCCGAGGGCATTCGGACCTTTCACCGACGCTACGGGCGCTATCCCAACACGCTCAAGGAGATGTTCGAGATGCGCCCGCGCACGCTGCGCAAGCTGTGGAAGGACCCGATGACGAACTCCGACAAGTGGGGTCTCATCACCGCCGCGGGCGCGCCTGCAACCATGGGCGGAGCCGTTCCGCCGGGCAGCGGCTTCGTTCCGACGCCGGCGCCGACGCCGACGCCTTCCGTCTTCCCGTCGGCGATGGGCGGACCCGGCAACGACCAGCCGCCCGGCCCGATCATGGGCGTCTACTCGACGTCGAAGAAGAAGGGATACCGCCAGTTCTCGGGCCGAGAGAACTACAACGAGTGGCGCTTCACGGAGCAGACGCTCCTCAGCCAGTCCTCGGGGCCTGCGATCCCGCCCGGGCCCGGGTTGCCCACCCCCGTCGCACGCTGAGCCGGCTACCTGTCCGGGGGACGCCGGGCCGCCTCGCGAACGGCAGGCTCGAGGATCTGCGCCGCGAGAGCGTGTCCTTTCGCGCTCCAGTGGATGCCGGCCGGAAGGAAGAGCCGTTCGCCGGCGCGCGCCGCGTCTCGAAAGCCGGGAAGGAGATCCACGACCGGGAGATCACGGCGCCGGCAGGCCTCTTTGACGCGGAAAAAGCCGTCCTCGACCAGCGCGTCCGCGCCAAGAGAGTAGATCTTCAGGACCTTCTGCTTCACCGCGTCGTCCACCAGGAAGCGCGGGGGAACTGTGAAGACGATCGGCGAGGCACCCGAAGCGCGTGCCTCCCTCTCGAGAGCGCCGAAAAGCGCCCACGTGAGCGCGAATTCCGCCTCGCGTGCCGCGGGTGCGCTCCGAAGCGAGAGATCGACCATCACGGGCCGCATCTCCGGTTCGACTCGTTCCGCACTTCTCCCGAAGGCGCGGCTGACGAGCGACCAGAGATGGGAGCGCGCCCCGAGGGCTGCGTCGAGGCGCCGCGCAGCCGAACGGCCGGGCGCCTCTCCCGGAGGCAAGAGCGCCAGAGAGTCTCCCGCGAGGGCGAAACGCGGCTTCGGCATGCCGTACATCTCGGCGCTCGCGTTCTCCATCACGTCGTTCCAGAAGAACCCCGCGAGGACGATGTCGGGCGAAAGGCGAGGGGCCCACCGGCGGAGCGTCAGGAGAGCCTGATCCGTCCCGTAGCCCGGAACGCCGAGATTGATCACCTCGAACGAGGGGCCGAGGAGGGCCGCAAGGCGCCTCGTGACCGGCTCGTCCTGCTTCACGCCGCTGCCGAATACGAACGAATCGCCGAGGACGACGACGCGCGTCACGCCCGCAGTCTTCTCGCCGTGGTTGACGTCCCGGAACCCGAGCGCGTTCGTGGCGAGGTCCGCCTGCCACGCTTCGTCGCTCGTGACGCCGGAGACGTTCTTTCGGAGAGTCCATCCGAGCTCCGGATCGATCGCGACGAGCGGTCCGCCGGCGGCCGGCGAGCCGTAGCGCTCGGCGAGAGGCTGTGGGAAAAAGAGCCTGAGGCCGGCCTCGGCGAGTCCAAGTCCGAGCGCGAGCGCGACGAGCGCGATCCCGGCGTTTTTTCCGAGCTCTCTCGAGGGGATTGTTCGCTCCTTCCCGTCCGGAGGCATTGTCGCCCCGACGCGCTCGAATCTCTCGCCGTCAACTAGAATCAGACGTGCTCGTGAGGAAGCTCCCGGACGGGACGGCGGTGTGGCTGGACCGGATGCGCGACGTGAAAAGTCTCGCGCTCTCGATCACGATGGCGGGCGGCTCGGCTTCCGAGGAGCCGGTCGAACGCGGCGCGACGCACTTCCTCGAGCACGTTCTCTTCAAGCGGACTCCCCGGCGCTCGGGAGCCGCCGTCGCGCGGATCACCGACCGCCTCGGCGGCGACTGCGACGCGTACACGACGAAGGAGTGCGTTTCGTTCCACGCGCGCGTGCCGGCGGAGCGGGCGAAAGAGGCCGTGGATCTCCTCGTCGACCTCACGTCCTCGCCCGCGTTCACGGCTGCGGACGTGGATGTGGAGCGCGGCGTCATCCTCGAGGAGATGGCCGAGGCCGAGGACGTGCCCGACGACTTCCTGCACGAGAGCTTTCTCCGGCGTCTCTGGCCGGCGCACGCGCTCGGCGCGCCGATTCTCGGCACTCCCGCCAGCGTGAAAGGCCTCACGCGCGCGCGCCTCGTCCGGCGGTTTCGGGCGATCGCCCGGCCCGAGCGCACGCTCATCGCGGCCGCGGGGGCGTTCGACCCGGATCGTCTCATCGCGCTCTTCTCCCGCGGGCGCGGGCGCCGAGAGACGGCTCCGGTTCGCCTCGCGCCCGCGGTTCGGAAGCCTCGCGCCGCCCATTGCGCCTTTCACCTCGCGCGGCCGGACCTCCAGCAGACGCACGTTGTCGTGGGAGGGCCGACGATCCCGTTCGGCCATCCTCTCGTCCCGGCCGCCTGGATCGCGAACGAGGTTCTCGGGGGAGGTGTCTCGTCCCGCCTGTGGCGCGACGTGCGCGAGCGGCGGGGCCTCGCGTACGCCGTCGGGACCGGCCTGACCCTGCACCGCGAGGCCGGTGTCGCCTTCGTCTCGGCCGCGACACAGCCGAAGAACCTCGCGCGTCTCGTCGCGACGATGGCCCGCGCCCTCCGTCGCTTCCGCGAGGAGGGGGTCACGAGGTCGGAGCTGCTGCGTGCGAAGAACCTGTTTCACGCGGAGGCCGCGCTCTCCCTCGAATCCACGGCCGCCCGTCGCGAGAAGGCGGTGCAGTCCTGGCTGTACCGGGGCCGCCCTTACCCGACCGAGGAATTCCTCGCCGACGTGGACCGCGTCACGGTCGAGGACGTGTCCGCCGCGATCCGGCGTCTCTATGGCGACGCACGGGACGCGGGGCGCCTCGGTCTCGGCATTGCGGGGCCGCTTCCCGCCGGGACGCGGCCGGAAGCCTTCGCCCGCAGCCTTGCGGATGATGTCGCCGAGGTGCTGGCGGCATGACGGGCGGCGCGAAAGTTCCCGTGCGCTACCGGATGGCCGAGGCCTTCAGGGACCTCGCGCCTCCCGTCTACGCCTCCGACGGCGCCGCCGGCGCCGACCTCCGCGCCGCCCTCGAAAAGCCGCTCGTCGTGGCTCCGGGAGAACGCGTCCTCGTTCCGACGGGCCTCGTGCTCGAGATCCCGGGAGGCTACGAGGGTCAGGTGCGGGCCCGCTCCGGCCTCGCCCTGAGAATGGGGCTCGCGCTCGCCAACGGCGTCGGAACGATCGACGCGGACTACCGCGGCGAGGTGGGCGTTCTCGTCGTGAATCTCGGGGCGGAGCCCGTGACGGTGAGGCGCGGCGACCGGATCGCGCAGCTCGTCGTCGCGCCCGTCGCGCGCGCGGTCTTCGAGGAAGCTGCGGACCTCGTCGACACGGCGCGCGGGGCAGGCGGCTTCGGCAGCACGGGGGCGCGGTGATCGAGGTCTGCTTCCTCGGCTCGGGCTCGTCGGGGAACTGCGCGGTCGTGCGCGCGAACGGGACGAGCGTCCTCGTGGACGCGGGTCTCTCGACGAAAGAGACCGAGCGGCGCCTCGCCCTGCGCGGAACGTCTCTGGATTCGATTTCCGCGATTTTCCTCACGCACGAGCACGCGGACCACGTCCACGCCGCTCTGGACCTGAATCGCCGGCGCGGCATCCCCGTTTACGCGTCGCGCGGCACGGCCGTGGCCGGCGGATTTCCGGGGCCGCTCTTCGCGGACGTGCGGCCCGTCGCGGGCGGGATGGAGATGATCCTGGGCGGCCTCCACGTGCGCGTCACGTCCACGCCGCACGACGGCGCCGAATCGGTGTGTTTCGTCTTCGCGGACGGAGACGGGCGGCGCGTGGGGATCGTCACCGATCTCGGGCACCTTTCGCCCGCCGTCCACGAGGCTCTTCGAGACTGCGACGTGCTCGGGCTCGAGGCGAATCACGACGAGGATCTCCTGCGGTCCGGACCGTATCCGCCGTACCTCAAGAGGCGCATCCTCTCGGCCGTGGGGCATCTCTCGAACGAGAGCGCGGCGGAGGGCCTCAGGCGTCTCGTCGGGCCGCGGACGGCCGCGGTGGTCGCGCTCCACGTGTCGCGGCACAACAACACGAGCGCGCTCGCCGAGCGCGTCTTCCGCGAGGCTCTCGACGAGACGGGGACGGAGGCGTCCCTCGTGGTCGCCCGGCACGACGAGCCCACGGGCTGGATCGGAACCTAGGAGGAGTCGCCGATGACGGTTCTCGTGAAGGTCATGCTCAAGCCTGGAGTCCTCGATCCCCAGGGAAAGGCGATCGCCGACGCTCTCCACCGCCTCGGATACGAATCGGTCTCGGACGTGAGGGCCGGAAAGCTCTTCCGCGTCGAGGTCGACACGAACGACCCGAAGGCGGCGAAGGAGGCCGGCGCGCAGATGGCTGGCAAGCTCCTCGCGAATCCCGTCATCGAGGACTACGAGGTGCTGCTCGAGTCCGCGGGGGCGCCGGCCGGAGCGGCCCGGTGAGCGGCGCCGCGCCGCCCCGCGTCGCCGTCGTCGTCTTTCCGGGCAGCAATTGCGACGAGGATGCCGCGCGGGCCGCACGGAACGTGCTCCAGGCCGAGGTGAAGATGGTGCGCCACGACGAGCGCACCCTCGGCGATCCCGACCTCGTGATCCTTCCGGGAGGCTTCGCCTACGGCGATTACCTGAGGAGCGGCGCGATGGCGCGCTTCTCGCCGGTCATGGAGTCCGTGGCCGCCTTCGCGGGGCAGGGCGGGGCGGTGCTCGGCATCTGCAACGGCTTCCAGATCCTCTGCGAGGCCTCTCTCCTGCCGGGAGCGATGCTCAGGAACGCGGGCCTTCGCTTCGTCTGCCGGGACGTCTTTCTGCGCGTCGAGTCCAAGCGCACGCCGTTCACGCTCGCGATCAACAAGGGCGACGTCCTCAGGATGCCGATCGCGCACGGGGAGGGGAACTGGACCGCCGAGCGGCGCGTCTTCGAGGAGATGATCGCGCGGGACCAGATCGTCTTCCGCTACGTGAGGAGCGACGGCTCGCGCGGCGAGGGCGCGAACCCGAACGGCTCGCTGGACGACGTGGCGGGTATCTGCAACGTGAAAGGGAACGTGGTCGGCCTCATGCCGCACCCCGAGCGCGCCTCCGAGGAGCTCCTCGGCGGCACCGACGGCGCGCGCCTGTTCAAGTCTTTCGCGACGACCCGCATGGCGATGCACGGGGCGTAAGGAGAGAATTTCGCAATGGCGCTGAAAATCCAGGATCAGAAGGCGAAGATCGATCGGCTCCTTCGCCAGTTTTGGGCCACTCTTCCGAAGGGAGTCCTCGGGAGGAAGATTTCTAAGAAAGAGCGCGAGCGCATCCTTGGATATGGCCCTCAGGGCGTGTGATCGTTGACGAGTCTGTGCTCGTCCGCGACTTCGGAATCGTCGTGATTCCCTTCGAGGAAGAGCACGCGCGAGCGGCGGCCGAGGCGTTCGCTCGATTCGGGAAAGGCCGACACCGGGCCGCTCTCAACTTCGGAGACTGCATGAGCTATGCGGTCGCGAAGCTCGCAGGGCAGCCGCTGCTCTGCACGGGAACGGATTTCGCGAAGACCGACCTGAAGCTCGCCTGAACGGCTCAGCGCGTCTTCATCCACGCGACGCACGTCTCGAGCTCGTTGCGCATCGCGGCGGGGGAGTCGGCGTGGTAGGTCTCGCCGTGGCCCGGCAGGACGCGCGTGAAGGAAAAGTCGAGCAGGCGCTCCATCGACCGGATCTGCTCTTTCCACGAGTACCAGCACGCGTCGTGGAAGGCGACGAGGTGTCCGCGCCGCTTCGAGAAGGCCAGGTGATCGCCCGTGAAGAGGACCGTGTCCTTCCAGAGCAGCACGGCGTGGCCGCGCGTGTGGCCGGGAGTCGGGATCGCGACGAGATCGTCCGCGAGCCGGACGGGCTCGTCGCCTTCGAGGGCGCGTTCGGGCGGCTCGCCGAGAGCTGCGGCGTCCCGGGCATGGATCACGCGGTCACAGCCGAAGCGCTTCCGGAGCGCTAAGTGGTCGGCGACGTCGTCGCGGTGCGTGAGGAACAGAGTCGCGACGCCGCCGAGGCGCTCGAGGCCCGAGAGCAGCGGCGCGGCTGCGCGCGGCGAGTCCACGAGCACGTTCCCCCCGGAGCGAGCCGCGAGCCAGCTCCAGGCGCCAAACGACTTCTCGGACGTGTAGCCGCAGAAGTAAGCGCCGTCCCCGTACGGCTCCGGAAATGCGTTCGCGGCCTCCCGGGTCTTCGCGGCCCGGTGCGAAGCTCCGATCGAGCCTGTCGGGCACGCGACCAGCGCCGCGAGCGCGCGGGATTCCGCCGCCGCGTCGCCCGGCTGGCGCGCCACGTACGAAAAGCCGTCGCCCTGCGTGAAAACCTCCGGCGCCATCTGCCGGCACGTCGCGCAGTCGATGCATGTGCGGTCGACGTAGAAATCTCCGGGCGCGTTCTCGGGAAGCCTCTCGGCGGGCCGTGCCACATGGAAAGAACGCTGCGGTTTCGGACGCTATTCCAGGGATTTCTTCTGAAAGGAAAGAAATTCAAATGCGCGTCGCCCGATCGCGGCCGCTTGGCCTCAGCCACATTCCCTTTCTAAGAAATCCCCGGTGGGAAATCTCCGGCCTGAGATAACGTGACCCGGCCTCATGACGTCATTCGGCGTGCCCCGGCGCCTCATCGGACTCGTCGACGCGACGGCGCTCGTCGTCGGCTCGATGATCGGCTCGGGCATCTTCATCGTGTCGGCCGAATCCGCGCGGCTCGTGGGAACGCCGGCCAGGCTGCTCGCGGTGTGGGCCCTCGCGGGCTTGCTCACGCTTCTGGCGGCGAATGCGTGCGCCGAGCTCGCCACGATGTTCCCGCTCGCGGGCGGCCCCTACGTCTTCTTCCGGGAGGCATACGGGCCGCTCGCGGGCTTTCTTTACGGCTGGACGATGGCGCTCGTCATCCAGACGGGCACGATCGCGGCGGTCGCCGTCGCCTTCGCAAAGTTTCTCGGGATCCTCGTACCGTCCGTCGCGGGCGGCGCGACGAAGGCCGTCGCCGCGTCGGCCGTGCTCGTCCTCAGCGCCACGAACGCGCTCGGGCTCAAGACGGGGACGCGCGTGCAAAACGTCCTGACCGTCCTCAAAGTCGCGGCGCTCGCCGCCTTGACCGCGGGCGGAATCGCTTTCGGCCGGTCGGGAGCGAACATGCCGTCCGAGGGCCCTCCTTTCTCGGGCGCCCTGGTCGTGGCTTTCGCGCTCGCGCTCGTCGGGCCGGCGTTCTCGCAATCGGCCTGGACGAACGTGACGTTCCCCGGCGCCGAGGTCAAGGACCCCGGCCGCACGTTCCCGCGCGCACTCCTCCTCGGCTGCGCGCTCGTGACGGGTCTTTACGTGCTCGCGAACGTCGGATACCTGCGCGCGCTGGGCCTTTCGGGCATCGCCCACGCTGCGCAGGATCGCGTCGGCACCGCGGCGGCGGCGGCTCTCCTTCCCGGCGGCGGCGCGTGGATGGCCGCCGCGATCCTCGTCTCGACGTTCGGGTGCGTAAACGGCCTTGTTCTTTCCGGCGCGCGCATCGTGTACGCGCTCGCGGCGGACGGCCATCTTCCGGCCGCGGCCGCGCGCCTGAACGCGACGGGCGTCCCGGGCATCGCGCTCGCGCTGCAAGCCGCATGGACCCTCATCCTCGTCCTCTCGGGGACGTACTCGGACCTCCTGCGTTACGTGGTGGCGGTGGAGCTCGTCGTCCTCATCCTCCTCGTCCTCGCGGTGCCGGTCCTCCGCCGAAGGCTTCCCTCCCGCGAGCGGCCCTACCGGGCGTGGGGCCATCCGGGGACGTCCGCGCTGTTCCTCTGCCTCGCGGCATCCGTCGTGATCCTCCTTGCGATCGCGAGCCCGCGGACGACGCTGCCCGGATTCGCTCTCGTCCTCTTCGGAATTCCCGTCTTCTTCGTGCGCCGGAGAGGGCGGCCCGCATGAAGGAGGCCGGCGAGTACTCCTGGCTTCTCGCCTTCGAGGGTGAGGAAGCGGAGGCGAACGAGGCCGCCCGGAGCGCCGCCGCCGCGATTCGGACGTCGGGCCTGCCGGGCCTCGTGGACGTCGTGCCCGCGGCGCGGACCGTCCTCGTCCTGGGCTCGCCAGGGCTTTCTCCTTCTCGACTCGAAGCCTTCGAGGCCTCTTCCCGTGACAGAGTCTCCCCACCCCTGCCGCGCAGGCACGAGATCCGGATGACGCCGGACGGCGCCGACCTCGACGAAATTGCCTCGCGCTCAGGCCTTTCGGCCGACGCCTTCCTCGAGGTGTTCGTCCAGCTCGATTTCACGGTCGGATTCCTCGGCTTCTCGCCGGGATTCGCCTATCTTTACGGATTGCCGAAGGCGTTCCATCTGCCGAGGCGGGGGACACCGCGCGCCGCCGTGCCCGCCGGAAGCGTCGCCCTCGCGGGGCCATACGTCGGCATCTATCCCGCGCCGACTCCGGGCGGGTGGAACCTCCTCGGGAGGACCGCGCGCCGCCTCTTCGACCTCCGCGCCGACCCGCCTTTTCTCTTCGCGCCGGGCGACCGGGTGCGGTTCCGGCTGTGACCGAGACCCGAGGATTCCTCGTCCTGGAGCCCGGGCTCCTCACGACGGTGCAGGACCTCGGACGATACGGGTGGGCGTCTTTCGGCGTTCCGGTCGCAGGTGCGCTCGACGAGGAAGCGCTGCGCCTGGCAAACCGCCTCGTCGGAAATGCCGAAAACGCGGCCGCTCTCGAGATCACGATCGTGGGCCCCGTCCTGCGCGCGGCGGGCGATCTCCACCTGGCCGTCGTGGGCGGGGCGTTCGGACCGTCGCCCGGGAAGGTGTTTCGCGCCTCGGACGGAGAGATCGTGTCCCTCGCGGCGGCGCCCGGTGAGACTCGGGCGATCGCGGCAGTCGGCGGCGGGATCGACGTTCCTCTCGTTCTCGGCAGCCGTTCCGCGTGTGTCTCCGGCCGTTTCGGCGGATTTCAGGGACGGCGCCTCCAACGCGGGGACTTCCTTCCGGTGTTTCCGGCTTCGGCGCCGCCGCTCGTCGAGGGGGTGGCCGACATCGCGCGGCCGGGCGATGGCGTCGTCGTCCTGCGCGCGTTCTCGGGACCGGATGAAGGCGAATTCGACGCCGCGGCGCGCACGGCGTTCTGGGACACCCCGTGGAAGATCCTCCCGGAGTCGAACCGCATGGGGTTGAGGCTCTCGGGTCCTTCACTGGGTCTCCTGGAAACGGCCTCGCGCGCGTCCGAAGGGACGACCCGGGGCACCGTCCAGGTGACCGCCGACGGGCACCCCATCGTGCTCCTCGCGGAGAGGCCGACGACGGGCGGCTATCCGAAGATCGCCGTCGTGGCGGCCGTCGACCTCGATCTCCTCGCGCGGACGTCGCCGGGCCGAAACGTGCGCTTTGAGAGAATCTCCGTGGGAGAAGCCAGAAAGTTGATGGACGCGCGCGAAGCTCGCATCCGTGCGTTTCCCGGAGGCCCTGAATGACCGAGCCCGTTCGAGAGTTCCGCGCCAAGAGCCGCTACGCGATCGACCTGAATTTCGACGGCGGCGAGGGCGGCGACGACGTGGCTCTGATGCGCTGGGTTTCCACGGTGAACATCGCCTGCGGAGGGCACGCGGGGGACGAGGTCTCGATGCGGCGGGTCGTGTGCCTCGCGCTCGCAAAGGGGGTCGCGATCCACGCACACCCCTCGTACGAGGATCGTACGAATTTCGGGCGGAAGGACGTCGCGCTTTCTCCTGCGGGGATCGAGGCCCTCGTGAAGGGACAAGTCGACGCGTTGCGCAACATCGTCCGCGAGGAAGAGGGCGAGCTCACCGGCGTCAAACCGCACGGGGCGCTTTATCACGCGGCGGCGACGAAAGAGGCCGTCGCGTCCGCGATCGCGCGGGCGGTGTGGAGCGTTTCGAGGAACCTCGTCCTCGTCTCGTCTCCCGGATCGAAGCTCCTCGACGCCGGGCGCGCTCTGGGGCTCGCCGTCGCGATGGAAGGGTTCGTAGACCGCGGGTACGAAGCCGACGGCTCGCTCATTCCGCGGGGAGCTCCCGGGGCTCTCGTCGAGGACCCGGAGGCCGCAGCCCGCTGCGCGGTCTCTTTCGTCTTCGACCGCCAGACCATCGCGCGAAACGGCCAGCCTGTCCCTCTCGCCGTCGACACTCTCTGCGTCCACGGCGACACGCCGAACGCTGCCGCGATCGCGGCCGAGGTGCGGGCCGCGCTCGTCGAGGCCGAGATCGTCGTACGCAGCCTGAAGGGGTGGCGTCCCCCGGCGCCGGGCTCCGAAGGGTCGTCCGCCCGGTTGTAGGAGTTCCACGAGAACTCGAGGGTCTCCGATGTCAGCTCAGGGTGAAGCGCGGTCCACCGCCGCGTCGAAGAGGCGTCTGCTGGTCTCGCCCTCCACCCAGACGAAATCCAAACGGCCCTCAACCGTTAAACTACGCCTCCATGATGCCAACGAGGATTGTGACGAGGCGCCCACCCGGAGAGGACGTCCTGCGGGATTCGGCGATCCTCCAGAGGACTCTCAACGCTCTCCGCGGGAACGCGCTCGTCCCGCGCGGGGTCTATCGCTTCGCGAGCCATGAAGAGGCCGACGCATGGATGACCCTCCGGATCGCGGCTACTCACGCGCGCCTGAGCTCCGGGACCTCGCCTCGCTCTGCCGATCGCTGAACAGAGAAAGAGTCCGCTATCTCCTCATCGGCGGTTTTGCCGTCGTGCTTCACGGCTCCGTGCGCACGACGAAGGACATCGATCTTCTCGTCGACGCCTCCCGCGACAACGTCCGTGCGCTGAAGCGCGCGCTGAAGGACCTCCCAGACAACGCCGTAGCGGAAGTCGCGGATGATGACGTCGGCCGCTACCGGGTCGTGAGGGTGGCCGACGAGATCGTCGTCGACCTGATGGCCGAGGCCTGCGGAATCGACTACGGGTCGGCCCTCCGGCTCGGCGTCGAGACGAAACGGATCGAGGACGTCGACGTCCCGGTCGCGAGCAAGAGTCTCCTCATCCTCACGAAGGACACCGTGCGCGACAGCGACAAAGCCGACGTAGCCTTTCTGCGCGTACGGATCGAAGAAGGGCGTTAGCCGCCCCTTGAACCCGCTAAACTACGCCTCCATGGCTCTCCCGGCCGCGCATCTGTCTCCCGCCGTCGTGGCCGAGCACGGGCTCTCGCCGGACGAGTTCCTGAGGATCCGGGAGATCCTCGGCCGCGACCCGAACCTCGTGGAGCTGGGGATCTACTCGGCGCTCTGGAGCGAGCACTGCTCGTACAAATCCTCGAAGCCGTTCCTGAAGGAGCTGCCGACGACGGGGCCGCGCGTCCTGCAGGGTCCCGGCGAGAACGCGGGTGCCGTGGACATCGGCGACGGCCTCGCCGCCGTCTTCAAGATGGAGTCGCACAACCACCCGTCGTTCATCGAGCCCTATCAGGGGGCGGCGACGGGCGTCGGCGGGATCCTGCGCGACGTTTTCACGATGGGCGCGCGCCCGCTCGCGATCCTCGACCCGCTCTTTTTCGGGGACCCCGTATCTCCGCGGATGCGCGACCTCGTGGACGGCGTCGTGCGCGGGATCGGGGGCTACGGCAACTGCATCGGCGTGCCGACGGTCGGCGGCATGACGTTCTTTCACCCGGCGTACAACAAGAACATCCTCGTGAACGTCATGGCGGTCGGCCTCGTGCGGCAGGACCGGATTTTCCGCGCGAAGGCCGCCGGCCCGGGAAATCCCGTCCTCTATGCGGGCTCGAAGACGGGCCGCGACGGAATCCACGGCGCGTCGATGGCGTCGGACGCTTTCGATGATCGGAAATCCCAGCGCCGGCCGACCGTGCAGGTCGGAGACCCGTTCGTCGAGAAGCTCGTCCTCGAGGCCGTGCTCGAGGTCCTCGAGAGGGACGCCGTCGTCGCGATCCAGGACATGGGCGCGGCCGGCCTGACGTCCTCGACGTTCGAGATGTGCGCCCGCGGCGGCGTCGGGATGGAGCTCGACCTGTCGAAGGTCCCGATGCGCGAGACGGGGATGACGCCGTACGAGCTGATGCTCTCCGAGTCGCAGGAGCGCATGGTCCTCGTCGTCCACAGGGGTCGGGAGAAAGAGGTCGCCGCGATCTTCCGCAAGTGGGGCGTGGACGTCGCCGCGATCGGCGTCGTGCGCAAAGAGCCGCGCATGCGCCTCCTCTGGCAAGGCGACGTCGTCGCCGATCTCGAGATCGCCCCGCTCGTCCAGGACGCTCCCCTCTACCGGCGTGACGTCACCGCGCCGAAGCCCCAGTCGTCCTCGTCGCCCGTCCGCCTCGAGGGCGCGCCGGACGACGCCGCGGCGCTCTTGACGCTCCTCGCGTCGCCGAACCTCTGCTCGAAGCGGTGGATCGCCACGCAATACGACTGGAGCGTGAGGACGAACACGGTCGCCGGCCCGGGCGGCGACGCAGCCATCATCCGCGTCCCGGGGACGGTCAAGGGGCTCGCGATGACGTGCGACGTCAACCCGCGCTACGTCGCGGCCGACCCGCAGACCGGCGCCGCGCATGCGGTGGCAGAGGCCGCGCTCAATCTCGCCTGCGTCGGCGCGAGGCCGCTCGCGGTGACGGACTGCCTCAATTTCGGGAACCCCGAGCGCCCCGAGATCCTCGGCCAGTTCGCGGCGGCGATCCGCGGACTTTCGGAGGCGTGCCGCGCGTTCGAGACACCCGTCGTCTCGGGCAACGTGTCGCTCTACAACGAGACGGACGGCGTCTCCATCCTGCCCACACCCACCGTCGGTATGGTAGGCCTGCTGGACGACGTCACGCGCACCGTCGGCCTCCATTTCGTGCGGGAGGGCGACATCGTGGCCCTCCTCGGGACGACGCGCGACGAGATGGGCGCGAGCGAATACCTCGCGACGGTCCTCGGACGCGACGAAGGCCCGTGCCCGGCGCTCGATCTCGCCTCGGCGCGCGCGCTCGTGAATCTGCTGCTGGAGACCGTGCGCGACGGCATGCTCTCCTCGGCGCACGACGTCTCCGAGGGCGGCCTCGCCGTGGCGCTCGCCGAGGCCGCAATGGGCCCTTCGGGCCTCGGGGCAGACGTCAACGTCGCCACGCCCCTGACGTCCACACGTCTTCTCTTCTCGCAGACGGCGGGGCGCGCCGTCATTTCGATGCCGGCAGGGCGCGAGCGGAACCTCGTGGAGGCGGGGCGCCGCTACGCCGTCGCGGTCTCCTTGCTGGGCCGGGTCGTGCCGGGCCGCCTCGCCGTCTCCGTCAACGGCGCGCGGATGCTCGATCTTCCGACGGCCGCGCTGAAATCCGTGTCCGAATCCGCCTTTTCCAAGCTCCTGGAGGTCTGAACGTGACGAGAGTTTTTCACCGCGCGCCGATGGCCTTGTTTTGCGCGACCTTTCTGACCGCTCCTCAGGCGCGCGCGGCCTCGTTGAAGGTCGGGGCCCCCGCGCCGGACTTCACGCTGCCGGCCGCCTCGGACGGCAAGGCGGTCGCGCTGAAGGATCTGCTCGCGAAGAGCAAGGCGGTCGCCGTCGTGTTCGTCGCGACGCAGTGTCCGGTTTCGAACGCCTACAACGCGCGCATGGCCGCCCTCGGGAAGGAGTACGCGGCGAAGGGCATTCCGCTCGTCGGGATCAACAGCAACAAGACCGAGCCGGCAGCCGAGGTCAAGGCGCACGCGGAAAAGCACGGCTTCACTTTCCCGGTCCTCAAGGATGACCGCAACAAGATCGCCGACGCCTACGGCGCGACGAGGACGCCGGAGGTCTTCGTTCTCGACCCGAAGGGGAACCTGCTCTACCACGGTCGCATCGACGAGAACCAGGACGATCCCAAGGGTGTGAAATCGCCGGACCTGAGGAATGCGCTCGACGCCATCCTCTCGGGAAGGCCCGTTCCCGCAGCCGAGACGAAAGCGTTCGGATGCAGCATCAAGCGCGTTTGAGCTTCGCCCGAAAGTTCCTGCTGAGCGCGGCGGCCCTCGTGGTGCTCGCGCGACCCGCGGCTTCCGATCCCGTGAAGCTCGTCAGGCCGGAGCAATACCGCGCGCGCGTCGTGGCGGCGAAGAAGGGCCGCGTCCTCCTCGTGAACTTCTGGGCGACGTGGTGCGACCCGTGCCGCGAGGAGATGCCCGCCCTCGTCTCCGCCGCGAAGGGATTCTCCTCGAAGGACGTGGCCGTCGCCCTCGTGTCGACCGACTCGCTGAAGAAGACGGCGGACGTGCAGAGGTTCCTCGCGTCGAGGAAGATCCCGTTCGTCTGCTGGCAGGCGAAGAGCCCCGACCCGCAGCGCTTCATCGACGCGGTGGACAAGAGCTGGGACGGCGCCGTGCCCTACACGCTCGTGTACGACCGCAAGGGCGAGATCGTCGCGCGTCTCGCGGGGCCGCAGACGGAGAAGTCCTTCGGCGAGGCGATCCGGAAGGCGCTGGCGCCGGCCTCTTGACGCGCCGCCGGTTCGACGCCCTCTTCCTCGATCGCGACGGGACGCTCGTCGTCGAGCGCGGTTTCCTCGGAGATCCGAAGGGCGTGCGGCTCGCGCCCGGAGCGGCGGAGCGCCTGCGCGCGTTCCAACGGCAGGGCACGGCGCTCTTCATCGTCACGAATCAGTCCGGCCTCGCGCGCGGCTTCCTGACCCGGGAGCAGGTGGATGCGGTGAACGCCGAAATCGTGCGCCGCTACGCCGCCCGGGGCGTGAGGTTCGCGGACATCCTTGTGTGCCCGCACCACCCCGAAGCCTCGATACCGTCCCTTCGCCGGAAGTGCCGCTGTCGCAAGCCGGGAACGCTCCTCCACGAGCGCGCGCTCCGCGCTCGCGGCCTTTCGGGACGGCGTTCGGCGGTCGTGGGAGACAAGTGGGACGACGTGGGGTCCGGCCTCGCGCTCGGCGCGGCGACGGCGCACGTCCTCACGGGGCACGGCCGCCGGGAGCGGTCGCTCGTTCGCGCCCGCGCGCCCGGTGCGATACTCGCGACCACGCTCGCCGATGCTCTCGACCAGCTCCTCTCGCGCCGTCCGTCTCGCCGTCCGCCGCGGAGATCCGCGTGACGCCGCGTGAAATCGCCGCGCTCGCGGCCGCGGCGCCCAGCGTCACGGTGGCGGTCGCGGGAGATCTCATGCTCGACGAGACGTGGGTGGGCTCCGTCGAACGCGTGGCGCCAGAGGCGCCCGTCCCTCTCCTGTCCCTCACCGCGATGAGCCGGCGCGCGGGCGGCGCCGGAAACGTCGTCGAGAACCTCGCGTGCCTCGGGGCGCGCGTCGTCACGCTGGGAGCGGTCGGGCCCGGCGAGGAGGGCGCGTGGCTCGCACGGCGGCTCACGACGTTGCCGGGGGCCTCCGGCACGATCGTCGTGGATCCGCTCCGGGCGACACCCGTCAAGCGCCGCATGGTGTCCGAGGGACGCCAGATGCTGCGCGTGGACGAGGAGCTCGCGTCCGAGCTGTCGCCGTCCGCGGAGCGCGCGCTGATTTCGGCCGCGCAAAAGGCCGTGGACGCCGCCGACGTGCTCCTGCTCTCCGACTACGCGAAGGGCACGCTCACGCTGGCCCTCACGTCCACCCTCCTCAAGGCCGCGCGCGCGAAGGGGATTCCCGCGCTCGTCGATCCGAAGGGCCGCGACTATGCACGTTATCGCGGCGCGACGGTCGTGATGCCGAATCGCCGGGAGCTGGAGGCCGTGACGGACGAGCCCGCGCGCGACCTGACGGCCGTCGCTCGCCTCGGCACGAGCCTGAGGGAAGAGCTCGGGCTCGAAGCGCTTCTCGTGAAGCTCTCGGAGGAGGGGATGCTCCTCCTCGCGCGGGGCCAGGAGCCGCGGCGCATCACCGCCCATGCCCGGGAGGTGTTCGACGTGACGGGAGCGGGGGACACGGTTCTCGCGGCGTTCGGCGTGGCGGTGGCCTGCGGGCTCGGGCTCTTCGAAGCGGCCGAGGTCGCGAATCGCGCGGCGAGCTACGCGGTCGGGCGCGTCGGCACCGCGCCGGTCCACTGGGCCGACCTCTTCGAAGGGGCGGCGGGGTCGCCGCACGAAAAGCTCCTGGACCGTACGCACCTGCCGGCCGTCTCCTCGATGCTGCAGCGCGCGCACAAGAACGTCGTGTTCACGAACGGCTGCTTCGACCTCCTTCACCCCGGGCACGTGAAGCTCCTGACGGAAGCGCGGAAGGGCGGGGACGTTCTCGTCGTCGGCCTC
The DNA here is from genome assembly GCA_963816185.1 of Thermoanaerobaculia bacterium. Lineage (GTDB taxonomy): Bacteria > Acidobacteriota > Thermoanaerobaculia > UBA5066 > UBA5066 > Fen-183. The sequence continues at coordinate 432,421 of CAWFJJ010000001.1, forward strand.
AACAGCGATGAGTCGGTGAAGCGGTTGAAAGGCGGCGGACGGCCGATCCTCTCCGAGACGGACCGCGCACAGGTCCTCGGAGGGCTCGATGCGGTGGACTTCGTCGTCATCTTCGACGAGGACACGCCGGAGGCGGTCATCCGGGAGCTGCGTCCCCAGACGCTCGTCAAGGGCGGCGACTACACCGAGGACACCGTCGTCGGCGGGACCTTCGTGCGGTCGTACGGCGGCTCCGTCGTCCTCGTTCCGTTGGTTCGGGGCCTCTCGACCTCCTCGATGGTCACGCGGATGAAGGGCGGAACCTGATGCGTGCCTACCTCGACGACCTGGCCACGCTCGCTGCCGGAGCGGCCCTCTCGATCGGGCCCGGAGTGGAAAAGGCCGCGCGTCTCGTGGCCGACGCGGCCCTTTCGGGGCGCACGACGTTCGCGTTCGGGAACGGCGGAAGCGCGACGCAGGCGCAGCACTTCGCGGCCGAGCTCGTCGTGCGCTATCAGGAGAACCGGCCCGCGCTCCCGGCGGTCGCCCTGACAGCCGACATCGCGATCCTGACCGCCTGTGCGAACGACTACGACTACTCGCTCGTCTTCTCGCGCCAGATCGAGGCGCTCGCGAAAGCGGGTGACGTGGCCGTCGGGATCACGACCTCGGGCTCGAGCCCGAACGTCCTGAAGGCGCTCGAAGCGGCGAGGGGGCGCGGGCTTGCGACCGTCTTCCTCACCGGCGAGAAGGGCCGCGTCGAGGCCGGGCGATGGGACGTCGGGATCGTCGTTCCGTCGGTAGAGACCGCACACGTACAGGAGCTCCACCTCGCCGCGCTTCATCTCATCTGCCGTTTCGTCGACGAGGAACGGCTGCGCAGGGGCTGACGAGCGCGTGGGGGGCCGAATCGGCGCCGTTCTGAAGGCCGTGGTGATCGCGCTCGTCGCGTGGTTCGCGGTCGCCCGTTTCCTGCCTGGAATTCCGCTCTCCTTCATCGCCCACGAGACGGCGCCGCTCCCGAACGCGCTCAAGGAGCCCGTTCAGGAAGAGCGGTCCGGCGAGCCGTTCTCCGAGACCCGAAGAGGCCGTTCGTTCGGACTCGTGCCGCGGGCGAAGTACGACGTGGCCGCGCGCGTCGCCTCGACGGAACGCTACCGGGCCGGCCTCTCGGGCGATCTCCTTCCGTGGGACTTCGCGCTTGCCTGGGGAGCCGCGACGAGGGAGCCCGCCTGGTCGCACGTCTCCTTCGTTCAGACCGGCCGCTTCTACAACTGGTCGACGCGCGATCGCAGCCTCGATCCCGCATATGTCTCGAGCCACACGGCGAACACGCACCTCATCGCGGCGACGGAGCGCATCGCGTCCGTACTCGGGCTCGTCCACCGGGGCGACGTCGTGCGCCTCGAGGGCGATCTCGTGGACGTAAGTGGGCCGCTTGGTCGGCACGAGGCTCGGAGCCACGACCTCACAGGCCACGCCCAGCTCGGTCAGCTGCCAGTAAAGCACGTATCCCGTCGGCCCCGCCTCGTAGCAGACACGAAGACTCTCGGGCGGTCCGAGCTTCTTGACGAGCCTCCGCACCGACTCGAGCCGATTCGGAATCGTCCCTAGCGATCGGACCTCTCCGCCCGCCTCGGCCACCGCCACGGCGATCGTCTCGGCGTGCACGTCCAGCCCTACGTATCGGATATTCTTCTTCATCGACCGGCTCCTTTCGCGTGTAGCTCTGCGCTACGACTCCAACTCGCGGCGTAATCTACGGCCTCGCGAATTGGGCCGGTCATTCCATCTTTACTAGGTCGGGAGCACGGCCTCGATTGCCGCGAGCACGTCCTCCGGTCGCACGCCCTCCATGCAGGCGTGGTCGATCGGGCAGACGTCGAACCGGCAGGGCGCGCAGAGCGTCCGGCGGCGGACGAGCGCGAGGCGGACGGGCTTCTCGTCGAGGCGCGGCCCGTCCCACGGGCGCGTCGCGTCGGGGTCGGTCGACCCGAAGACGACGACCGCCGGTGTGCCCGCCGCGCTCGCGAGATGCGCGAGGCCTGAATCGTTCCCGAGGAAGAGCCGCGCCTCCGCGAGAACGCCGAGCGCCTCGGGCAGCGAGGTTTTGCCTGCGAGGTCGAACGTCCTGGCCTTCGTCGCGCGAGCGGCTGCCTGGGCATTGACGTCCTTCTCTCCAGAGCTCCCGAGAAGGGCGACGGGGAGGCCGTGCCGCGCGGCGAGCGCGTCGAAGACCTCGGCGTAGCGCGAGACGTCCCAGCGCTTGGCCGCGTGCGCGAAGGACGCGACGTGCGCGGCGGCGAACGGGCCGCCTTTCCAGCCGGCGGCTTTGAGGCGGACACGCGCGGATTCCCGGATCTCATTGCTGATCGGCCACGACACGTCGGGTGCGGCCGGAAGCGACGCGCCGGCCGCCGCTGCGAGCCGGAGATGCTTCCACACCTGGTGCTCGCCAGTGGCCAGGTCGAGACGAACCGCGTGGGTCAGGAGAGGCCCGCGCAGCTCGCCCCGGTATCCGATCCGATGGGGCACGCCCGCCCGCGCGAGCGTCCAGGCGGTCTCGAAGCTCGTCGGCAGGATGATCGCCCGGTCGAATCTCTCGCCCCGGATACGCATGACGAGGAGCTCGCGTGCCTTCGGATCCCCGTCCGGGCCCTTCGAATCGTCGACGAGGACGTCGTCCACTTCCGGGAGCAGCCGGTAGAGCTCGGCGACCCAGGGGCGCGCGAGGACCGCCAGCGCGCCTTTCGGGTCGGCGGCGCGGAGCGCGCGGACGGCCGGAAGCGACAGGACGACGTCGCCGACCCAGTTCGTCGCGCGAACGAGCGTCCTCACGCGCCGTACCCCGCGAGTGCCTTCTCGAGCTCCGCCTCGACGGACGCCACGGTCCGCGCGAGCGTGCGCTCGCCCGCCTTCGTCCGGCCCGCGGCGACGACGCGCGCCCGCTCTCCGGGGTCCACGAGAAGAGGGAGGGCGGCGGATTCCCATGCCTCGGGCGCGAGGGAAGAGACGAGGCCTCCGGCGGCGCCGTGATCCGTGAGCTCCGGAATGCCGCCCACGGCGTGGGCCAGCACCGGGCATCCCGCGGCCATCGCCTCGACGAGCGCGAGCGGCGCGCCCTCGCTGTCCGACGGCAGGAGGAGGAGATGGCTGGCCGCGAGATGCGCGGCGACGTCCTCGACTTCTCCCGCGAATACGGTGCGGCTCGAGACGCCGAGAGCGGCCGCCCGGGCCTCGACGGCGGACCGCTCCGTGCCGGAGCCGAGAAAGAGCAACGTCGCGTCGAGTCCACGGCGCGCGAGGAGCGCGAGAACCTCGATCGCGACGTCCTGCCCTTTACGGCCGTCGAAGGCGCCGACGTGGACGAGCCGGAAGGGAGGTGCGGGCGGAGCCGGTGTGTCGACGAAAGCCTCGGCGGGAAGGCCGTCCGGAATCACCGCGATCCGCGTTTGCTCGACTCCAGCCTGTTCGAGCGCCGCGGCCACGGCCGAGGAGACGGCGAGGAAGCGGCTCGCGGCGCGATACTTCACGCGGGACAGGACGTGTCTCGACGGGCGGAAGGCGACGCGCCGGTGGACGACGAGAGGGCGGCCCGACGTCGCGCGGCTCCACACGGCGGCCCCGTGTCCGCGCGAATCTCCCGCGTACAGGACGTCCGGCTGGAAGTGCCGGGCGGCGCGGGCCACGGACAGGAGGAGGCCGGGAGAGGCCTCTCCGCCGGGCGGCGCCTCGGCGACGTCGATCCTGCCGCGCGCTCGCAAGGCCTCGGCAAGCGGCGCCCCGCGAAGGCCGATGAACCTGATCGCGTGGCCTCGGCGCGAGAGCTCCACGAGGAGCAACGCCGTCTGCCTCTGTCCGCCGCGCAGAGAGGCGCCGAGGTCGAGGGCGAGCAGCCTCACGCGGCGGAGAATAGCTGGCCCGCGGGCCGCTGCGCGGTCTGAACCGGAGATGGCGGGCCACCAAACTGTGAGTGAGGGGGGAACATGGTCGAGAAACGCGCGTTTTGTTGCCTGATAATGTGGTCCCGTGCGCACGCCGCTCTCCGTCGTTCTCCTCGTGAAGAACGAGCAGGACCGGCTGCCTGAAGCGCTCGAATCGGTCCAATTCGCCGACGAGATCGTCGTGGCAGACACCGGCTCGACGGACGAGACCGCCCGGGTCGCGCACCTCGGCGGCGCCCGCGTGGAGTCGATCGGGTGGGAGGGATTCGTCGGGTCGCGCAACCGCGCGCTCGCGGAAGCCCGCCACGACTGGGTGCTCGTCCTCGACGCGGACGAGCGCGTCTCCCCGGCCCTTCGCGACGAGATCCTCGTTGTGCTCGAGCGGAACGACTCCGCGATCTCCGGCTACCGGATGCCACGTCTTTCCCATTTCATGGACCGGCCGGTACGCCACGGCACGTGGTACCCGGATTACAAGCTGCGCCTCGGACGCAGGTCGCGGGGCCTCCGGGCCGAAGGCGGCCGAGTGCACGAGGTGATCGTCGTCGACGGGCCGACGGAAAAGCTTGCGATGCCGCTCCTCCATCACCCTTACCGCGATCTCTCGGACGCGCTCCGAAAGGCGTCGACGTATGCGCAACTTGGCGCGCAGGATCGCTTCGACCGCGGGGCCCGAGGAAGCCTGGCGACGCTCTTTCTGCGGCCGGCCGTGGAATTCTTCCGGTACCTCGTTCTCCGGGCGGGATTCCTCGACGGCCTCGTGGGCTTCTACGTTGCGTTTCTGCATGCGTCATCGTATTTTTTGCGCGCTGCCTTCCTGCTCGAAATTCAACGGCGCCGTCCGGTTGAACGAAGCGGGCGCCAGAAGGAGATCCCGACATGAAGATCAGGACGAGTCGTTCGTTCGGATGCGCCCTCGCCCTTGCCGCCGCTTCGGCCCTGATCCTCGGCGGCTGCGGGAAGGCCGAGGAAAAGGGGCCGATGGAGAAGGCCGGCGCTGCCGCCGACAAAGCCATCGAGAAGGTCAGGACTGCGTCTACAGACGCCGCCAAGTCCGTCAGCGAGGCGGCCGAGAAGGCGAAGGTCGGTGCGTCGGAGATGACTGCGACGGCCGGAGCCGCCATGGAGAAAGCCGGCAAGAAGGTCGCAGCCGCCGGCGAGAAATCAGCCCAGGAGGCGAAGACAGCCGTCGCCGCCACCCCGGCTCCGAAGAAGTAAGCCCCGTTCAAGACCCTCGCCCTCTCGTCCGCCTCGCGGCGGAGATCGTCTCCTGCCGCGCGTGCCCGCGCCTCGTAGCCTGGCGCGAAGAGGCAGCCCGCCAGCCGCCGCGCCGCTTCCGGGGACAGCGTTATTGGGCGCGTCCCGTTCCCGGCTTCGGCGATCCTGGCGCTCGGCTACTCGTCGTGGGCCTCGCTCCCGCGGCGCACGGAGGCAACCGCACGGGGCGCGTCTTCACGGGAGATTCCTCGGGCGACTTCCTCTTCGCCGCGCTCTATCGGGCCAGTTTCGCAACCCAGCCCGTCTCCGTCTCCCGCGATGACGGCCTCGCGCTGCGCGACGCCTGGATCGCGGCGGCCGTCCGTTGCGCCCCTCCCGACAACAGGCCCTCGCCCCAGGAGTTCGCGACGTGTAATCCATTCCTTGCCCGCGAGATCGCCGCGCTGGGGAATTTGCGCGTCGTCCTCGCCCTCGGTGCCCTCGCGTGGCGGTCGGTGCTTCAGGCTCTTGCCCGGACGGGAGCCACGGTTCCGCGCCCAGCGCCGAAATTTGCGCACGGCGCGGAATGCGATCTGGGCCGCGTGACGCTGTTCGGCTCGTACCACGTGAGCCAGCAGAACACGAATACGGGGCGCCTGACGCCGGAAATGTTCGATACGGTCCTCAGAAGAGTGAGGTCCGAAGAGAACCGGGAGATTTCTTAGAAGGGCAATAGGGCCGGGCCACGCCCGCCCCGTATCGACACGCTTCGGCGCATCCCATGCCCGTCTCATTCACCTTCTAAGAAACACGTCATTTCCGCGTGCGTATCAGGCTCCATGAAACAAACCATCCGAGCCTTCGCGCCCGCGGCTCTAGCCGCATTGGTCACCCTCTCGTCGCATTCCGCCCCCGCCCAACCCCATTACCTCCCCCCCAGCGGGGACAACCAGCGGGCCACCGTGAGCCAGCAGGTCGGGCCGGTGACGGTCACGGTCTCCTACTCGAGCCCGCGCGTCGTCCTGAAGGGGAACGACCGGCGCGGGAAGATCTGGGGCAAGCTGGTGCCCTACGGCCTCACCGAGCTCGACTTCAACGAGTGCAAGTCCTGCCCCTGGCGCGCCGGTGCGAACGAGAACACGTTCTTCACGGTCTCGGACGAGGTGAAAGTGCAGGGCAAGTCCCTCCCCGCGGGCACGTACGGCCTGTTCGCGATCACCGGGCCCGAGGAGTGGACGTTCATCTTCTCGAAGAACGCAACCTCCTGGGGCAGCTACTGGTACGACCCGAAGGAGGACGTCCTCCGGGTGACGGCGAAGCCTGCGAAAAGCGAGTACCACGAGTGGCTCACGTACGACTTTACCGAACGGGAGCCGGCGAAGACGACCGTGGCCCTGAGATGGGAGGACCTGCAAATCCCGTTCACGATCACAGTCGACGACGTGCCCGCGCGGTGGGTCGCGAAGATGAAGGACGAGCTGCGCGGGTTCACGGGGTTCTACTGGGAGAACTGGCAGCGGGCCGCCGACTATTGTCTGAAGAACAAGATCGCCCTCCCCGAGGCGCTCGACTGGGCGCAGCGCGGCGCCGGGCCGAACTTCGGAGGTGACAATCAGATCATCGCGGTCGCGACGCTCGCGCGCGCCCAGGAGGCGAACGGCAAGGCGGCCGACGCCATGAAGACGTGGGACAAAGCCGTCAACCTGCCGGGCGCCACGGCCGTCCAGATCCACCAGGTAGGCCGTACGCTCCTCGCGGATGGCAAGGCGCTTCAAGCCCTCTCCATCTTTCAGACGAATGCGAGGCGCTTCCCGAACCAATGGCCGGTCCACGTCGGGCTCATGCGGGGCTACGCGGGCGTCGGTGACGCGAAGAAGGCGCTCGAGGAAGGTCGCCTCGCCCTCAAGCAGGCGCCGGACGAGCCGAACAAGAAGGTCCTCACGGAGGCGATCGCCAAGCTCGAGAAGGGAGACACGAAGATCAACTGACGGGGATCAATACGATTCTGCTGATATTCGGGGCTGCTGATGCAGCCCCGATAGTAGAAAATCTTCGCCCCGGACGTCCGGAGTCAAGGGCGCGCTACGCGCGCCGCGCAGCGGTCAGGACCCTTGACACCGGACATCCGGGGAATATCCGAATACAGAGTAAAATCAAATTCGTGGTGGGGGCTCCCGGGAAGTCGGCGGAAGACAAGTTCCGCGACGAGTGCGCGGTGTTCGGCATCTTCGGACACGCGGATGCCGCGAACCTCACGTACCTCGGCCTCTATGCAATGCAGCATCGGGGGCAGGAGTCCGCGGGCATCGTCACGTGGTCCGGAAGCCGGATCGCGGTCGAGAAGGGAATGGGGCACGTCGCCGACATCTTCGACGAAGGCCGGCTCGGCCGCTTGCCCGGCTCCTCGGCGATCGGCCACGTGAGGTATTCCACGACCGGCGAATCGCTTCTGGAGAATGCCCAGCCCATCGTCTACAACACGAACAAGGGTCCGCTCGCCATCGCGCACAACGGCAACCTCGTGAACGCCATCGAGATCCGCGCCGAGCTGGAGGAGGAGGGCTCGATCTTCACGACGAGCTCGGATACGGAAGTGTTCCTTCATCTCATGGCGCGCTCGCGCGTCGAGGACGTCGTGGGCGCGTTGCGCGAGGCCCTCGCGCGCGTGCGCGGCGCCTACTCGATCGTCCTTCTCGCGAAGGACCGCGTGATCGCCGTGCGGGACCCGCAGGGCATCCGGCCGCTGACGCTGGGCCGGCTTCGGGTCGAGGGAGCCCCCGACGCGCGCGTGGTGGCCTCCGAAACCTGTGCGTTCGATCTCATCGACGCGGAGCCCCTGCGCGACGTCGAGCCGGGTGAGATCGTCGTCTTCGACCCGGGAGGAACCGCCACGGCGTCGTTCGCGATGGGGCAGCGAACGGCCTTCTGCATTTTCGAGCACGTCTACTTCGCGCGCCCCGACTCCTCCGTGTTCGGTAAGTCCGTCGCGGAATCGCGCCGGGCTTTCGGCCGGCGGCTCGCGCGCGAGCATCCGGTACCGGCTGACGTGGTCGTGCCCGTGCCCGACTCTGGCGTCTTCGCGGCGCTCGGGTTCGCGGAAGAGAGCGGGATCCCTTACGGAATGGGGCTCGTGCGCAACCATTACGTCGGCCGCACGTTCATCGAGCCGAAGCAGGCGATCCGGCACTTCGGCGTCCGGGTGAAGCTGAACCCGGTCCGTTCCGTCGTCGCCGGCAAACGCGTCGTGCTCGTGGACGATTCGATCGTGCGCGGCACGACGTCGAAAAAGATCGTCAAGATGCTCAAGAACGCGGGGGCGAGCGAGGTCCACATGCGCATCTCATCGCCGCCCACGATGAACCCGTGCCATTACGGGATCGACACGCCGCGGCGGAAAGAGCTCATCGCCGCGACGCGCGACCTCGAATCGACGCGGAAGTTCATCGAGGCCGACTCGCTCGGATACCTCTCTCTCGAGGGCATGCTCACGGCATTCGGGCGCAACGAGAACGAGGCCTGTGCGGCCTGCTTCTCGGGCCGGTATCCGGTTCCGCTGACGGTGCCTGATCCGCAGGCGGCGCTCTTCCCCTCCGACGAGCCGCGCGAGGACATCTCCGGGGAAAGGCCCGCGGAGATCTTCCCGCGGCTCGTCAGCGCGACGAAGCCCTGAAAGCTGTCGGCAAGGTGGTCGCGGATGAGCTCGATCTCTCGCCTGAGGACGGCGGCCGGAGCGTTCGCCTCCGCCTGCGCGTCTCGGCGGGCGCCTCGCGACGCCGCGTGCTCGGAGTCTACGGCGGCGCGCTCAAGCTTTCGGTGAAGGCCCCGCCCGAGAAGGGCAGGGCAAACAAGGACGTCGTCTCTCTCGTCGCCGAGACGTTCGGCCTCACGCCGTCGGGCGTCGAGATCCTCTCCGGCGAAACGTCGGCCGACAAGGTCGTCAAGCTCGCGCTCACTCCTCGGGAAGCGGCCGTGCGGTGCCGGAGCGCCCTGCTAGGATCCGCGCCGTGACGGAGCCCCGCCCGCTGACTTACGCGGACGCCGGCGTCGACATCGACGCGAAGATGGGCGCTATCTCACGCGCGAAGGACGCGATCCGATCCACGTTCACGAAAGGCGTGGTGAGCGACGTCGGAGGCTTCGGCGGCCTCTTCCGGCCGGATTTCGCGGGGATGACCGACCCGCTCCTCGTCGCATCGGCCGACGGCGTGGGCACGAAGGTGAAGGTCGCGATCGCCGCGGGAGTGCACGGAACGGTGGGACAGGATCTCGTCAACCACTGCGTCAACGACATCCTCGTCCAGGGCGCGAGCCCGCTTTTCTTTCTCGACTACATCGCGACGGGCAAGATGCGGCCCGAGATCGTCGGCGAAATTCTCGAAGGGCTGGCGAAAGCCTGCCGGGAGAACGGCTGCGCCCTCCTCGGGGGCGAGACCGCGGAAATGCCGGGGATGTACGCCGCGGGCGACTACGACCTCGCGGGCACGATCGTGGGAGTCGTAGACCGGCCGAAGATGCTGGACGGCAGTCGGGTGGCGGAAGGGGATTTGCTCATCGGCCTGCCCTCTTCCGGCCTGCATACCAACGGGTACTCTCTCGCCAGGAAGATCTTCTTCGAAGGCTTGGGGATGCAGCCTGCCACGGACGTGCCGGAGCTTGGGTCCACGGTGGCCTCGGCCCTTCTCGCCGTGCACCGCAGCTACCTCAAGCCCGTCCTCCCACTCGTAGAAGATCTTCTTCTTTCCGCCATGGCCCACATCACAGGGGGCGGGTTTCCAGACAACATTCCCCGAATCCTGCCTCCGGGCCTCGACGTCGTCGTTCATCCCAGCGCGTGGAGCTGGCCTCCGCTGTTCCGGTTCCTGCAGGACAAGGGACGCATCGCGCCCGCCGAGATGCTGCGGGTCTTCAACTGCGGCATCGGCTTGATTCTGCTCGTCCCGCCGGCCCGGGGCCTCGAGGT
>CAWFJJ010000001.1:447500-696463 GCA_963816185.1 Thermoanaerobaculia bacterium
AATCCGCTCAGGGTCAGTCGGATCCTAAGGCGAGGCCGAGAGGCGTAGCCGATGGACAACAGGTCAACATTCCTGTACTTCCTTTCGGGTGATCAAGACCGATGGGGTGACGCAGGAGGCTAGGTGGACCCATCCACTGGTTGAGATGGGCCAAGCTCGTAGGCGAGAGGGACAGGCAAATCCGTTCTTCTGGTTCAGAGCCGACGCCGAGAAGTGAGTGCGAGGCCGCAAGGCCGTAAAGCCACCGATGCCACGCTGCCGAGAAAAACCTCTAAGGAATCCGGAGGGAATCCGTACCGCAATCCGACACAGGTAGACAAGGAGAAAATCCTCAGGCGCTCGAGTGAAGCGATGCGAAGGAACTCGGCAAATTGACACCGTAACTTCGGAATAAGGTGTGCCCCATGGCGTGTAGGGATTTACTCTCGAAGCGCCGCGGGGTTGCAATGAAAAGGCCCAGGCGACTGTTTATCAAAAACACAGGACTCTGCTAAGTCGAAAACGACGTATAGGGTCTGACGCCTGCCCGGTGCTGGAAGGTTAAGGAGAGGGGTCAGCCGCAAGGCAAAGCTCTGAACCGAAGCCCCAGTAAACGGCGGCCGTAACTATAACGGTCCTAAGGTAGCGAAATTCCTTGTCGGGTAAGTTCCGACCTGCATGAATGGCGTAACGATCTGGGCACTGTCTCCGCATCGCGCTCGGCGAATCTGTACTTCCGGTGAAGATGCCGGATACCCGCACGTAGACGGAAAGACCCTGTGCACCTTTACTATACCCTGGCCTTGAACTTTGGTGCTGTCTGCGCAGGATAGGTGGGACGCTTTGAGCCTGGGGTTTCGGCCTCGGGGGAGCGGACGGTGAGATACCACCCTGACGACACTGGAGTTCTAACCTAGCCCCGTAATCCGGGGTGGGAACACGGTCAGGCGGGTAGTTTGACTGGGGCGGTCGCCTCCTAAATTGTAACGGAGGCGCTCAAAGGTACTCTTAGGCGGATTGGAAACCCGCCGTTAAGTGTAAAGGCAGAAGAGTGCTTGACTGCGAGAGGGACATCTCAAGCAGGTGGGAAACCAGGACTTAGTGATCCGGTGGTTCTGTATGGAAGGGCCATCGCTCAACGGATAAAAGGTACGCCGGGGATAACAGGCTGATCTTGCCCAAGAGTTCACATCGACGGCAAGGTTTGGCACCTCGATGTCGGCTCATCGCATCCTGGGGCTGAAGCAGGTCCCAAGGGTCCGGCTGTTCGCCGGTTAAAGCGGTACGTGAGCTGGGTTCAGAACGTCGTGAGACAGTTCGGTCCCTATCTCGTGTGGGCGCAGGAAATTTGCGGGGCCCCGACCCTAGTACGAGAGGACCGGGTTGGACGAACCTCCTGTGCACCGGTTGTCGCGCCAGCGGCACACGCCGGGTAGCGGAGTTCGGTCTGGATAAACGCTGAAGGCATATAAGCGTGAAGCCGACCCCAAGATGAGATTTCCCCGGGGCGCAAGCCCCCTGAAGGACCGTGGGAGATGACCACGTTGATAGGCCGGGTGTGGAAGCGCTGCGAGGCGCGAAGCTGACCGGTACTAATCGTCCGTGCGGCTTGGCCATAAAATTCTCCAGGTGCGAGTCGTCGAAGATGTTCGCGAACGAACAGAGAGAAAAGCTGATCGCTCGGTTCTGCACGGAAGCTCACGATGAAATAGAGTTTCCGGTGGCCTTATCGAGGGGGCTCCACCCGTTCCCATTCCGAACACGGCCGTTAAGCCCCTCGGAGCCGATGGTACTGCACGGGAAACTGTGTGGGAGAGTAGGACGCTGCCGGGAAGTTTGAAGGGCCCGGACCCAAAAGGTCCGGGCCCTTGTTTCTGCTAGTGAATCAGGGGAACCCGTGCCCGGGTTTCCCCCTGCCCCCTTCCAATTCGGAGTCGACCTGACGATCCCCCTCCCCGGCTCCGTTAGACTCGAAGGGATGACGAACACCTCGAAGCGGGCGCTTCTCACCGGAATCACCGGCCAGGACGGCAGCTATCTTGCCGAGCTTCTCCTCGGGAAAGGCTACGAGGTCCACGGGATCATCCGGCGCTCGTCGTCGTTCAACACGGAGCGCCTCGACCACCTCTATCAGGACCCGCACGTGCCGAAGCGCAACCTCGTGCTCCACTACGGCGACCTGAACGACGCGTCCTCCCTGAACCGCATCCTTCGCGTCACGACGCCGCACGAGATCTACAACCTCGGCGCACAGAGTCACGTCAAGGTCTCGTTCGACGTCCCGGAGTACACGGCGGAGGTCACGGCCGTCGGCGCCACCCGCATCCTCGAAGCCATCCGCGAGGTCGGGCTCCGTCCGCGCTTCTACCAGGCGTCCTCCTCCGAGATGTTCGGAAAGGTGGCCGAGTCGCCTCAGACGGAGACGACGCGCTTCCACCCCCGGTCGCCGTACGGCGTGGCGAAAGCCTATGCCTACGCGATCACGGTGAATTACCGCGAGGCCTACTCCCTTCACGCCTCGAACGGCATCCTGTTCAACCACGAATCGCCGCGGCGCGGCGAGACGTTCGTGACGCGGAAGATCTCTCGCGCGGCGGGACGCATCGCGGCCGGCCTCCAGGACGCTCTCTATCTCGGCAATCTCGACGCCAGGCGCGACTGGGGATTCGCGGGAGACTTCGTCGAGGCGATGTGGCTCATGCTCCAGAGGGACGAGCCCGGCGATTACGTCGTCGCCACGGGCGAAACGCATACCGTTCGCGAGTTCTGCGATCGCGCCTTCGCCCGCGCCGGCTGTCCTCTTCGCTGGACCGGCTCGGGATCCGACGAGACGGGCGTCGAGAAGAAATCGGGCGCCCCGCGCGTGCGCGTCGACGAGCGCTATTTCCGCCCTGCCGAGGTGGACGTCCTTCTTGGCGACGCGTCCAAGGCGCGGCGCGAGCTGGGCTGGATGCCGAAGGTGACGTTCGAGGGGCTCGTGAACATGATGGTCGACGCCGATCTCGAGAAAGCGCGCAAGGAAGCGGCGGGCGTGCCGTCAGTGTGACGGGACGCTGAACGCGAGCGTCGCCCGAAAGTCCGGAAACGCCCCCTCCGTATCGACGGCCCCGAGGAGCGCGTGATCGAGCTCGCGGGCAGGCGTCTTCGGCGTCGACAAGGCGAGGTTCGCCGTCACGCGGCCCTCGTCGAAGGCGAGCCACCTCGGGGCATGCAGCGTCCCAGGCGCCCGGCGCGCGGCCTCGAAGCACCCCGTGACGAACGTTCGGAGAATTTCGCCCTCCGCGAGCCCGGCGCCCTGGACGGGATACGTCTGCCCGTCGGAGGCGCCTGCCGGCGGCGCACCGCCGTAGGCGGCCTCGAGGGCGGCGTCGACGGCGTCGCGATAGAGCTCGTCGCGCGTCTTCGCGGCGAGCGTGATCGTGAGCCCGGAAGGAGTCTCGGAGATCCCGTAAGCCACGTGCGAATCCTCCTCGATTGCGGCGGGCGATCTTAACCGGCTGCTAGTCTCGCGACGATGATGCGCCTGCACGACCGGATCGCCGCGCGCATCCGCGCAGAGGGCCCGCTTCGCTTCGACGCCTTCCAGGAGGCTGCGCTGTACGACCCGGAGGGCGGGTACTACGAGCGTGCGGGGCGCGTCGGCCGGACCGGCGACTTCGTGACCGGTCCGTCGTGGCACCCGGCCTTCGGGCGAACGATGGCGCGGATCGCGCGGCGATTGAGAGAGGAAGACCGGGGGATTTCTTCGAATGAGAGAGAGGGCGGACCGCGAGGCACGGGTGCGTCGAGGGACGGCGCCGCGGCGGGTCAGGCCGCCGGTGCGAGGAGCGGCGACGGCGTAGAGGCACCGACGGATCTCGTGGACGTCGGAGCCGGCGAGGGAGAGCTGCTTTCGGCGGCAGACGAGGCGCTGCGCGCGTGGGGGATCCGCGACCAGTTTCGCCTCGTCGGCGTCGAGCGCTCCGCCGTCCGCCGCGGCAAGGCCACCGAACGCGTGCCGAGCGCCGTCTGGCTTTCTTCATTCGAAGAACTCGCCGAATCCTCTCTTCGGGGTCTTGTCGTCTGCTACGAGCTTTTCGATGCGCTCCCCGTCAGGGCGCTTTTCTTCGAAGGTGAAAAGCTGCTGGAGCGCGTCGTGACGCTGGGGACCGAGGGCGAGGGCTTCGCATGGGGCCTCGCCGAATGCGCCGACGGCGCCGAATTGCTCGACCGGTTCCGAGCCCGGGGCATTCACCTTCTAAGAAGACAAAAGCTCGAGGTGCGCTCCGGCGCCGCTCGTCTCGCCGCGAAGCTTGCCATGCGCCTTTCTCGCGGCCTCCTCCTCGTCTTCGACTACGGCGCGCCCGCGAAAGCGCTCTATTCGGTTGCGCGTGCGAACGGGACGCTCGAGGCGTTCGTCTCCCACGGCGTCACGCGTGACGTCCTCACGGAGCCAGGCAGCCGCGACCTGACGGCGTGGGTCGACTTTTCGGAGCTCGTGGAGGCCTTCACGGCCGCCGGGCTTTCCGTCACGGGGCCGGTAAGCCAGTCGCGCGTCCTCGCCTCGGCGGGGATCTTCGAGGACGTCACGACGGACGCCGGCGCTCCTCCCGACGCCGCACGCGAAGCGGACCGCCGCGCCGCCGCGGCCCTCATCCAGCCGGGCGGAATGGGGGAGTCGATTCGCGTCCTCCTCGCGTCCCGGGGCACGGCTCTCGGTTCGACGCTGGCCTCCTGGCATCGGCACAATTGATGCCTTTGCATCGTTTGACTTCGCCGGGGTCGGCACACAAAATCCTCTCCGTCTTGACCGAAGCCAGGCGGCGCGCAGGCGCGGTCGGACCGCGAGGAACGTGCTCATGAACCCATCCATGGCGTCCTACCTGCCGATCCTGTACTTCGCGGTCATGGCCGCGATCGTGCCGGTCGCCGGTCTCGCCGCGATGTCGCTCCTGAGGCCCTCGAAGCCGACGCCGACGAAGCTCGCGCCGTACGAGTGTGGCGTCGCCTCGCCGACCGAGGCCTTCGACCACCGGTTCTCGGTGCGGTACTACCTGATCGCCGTCCTCTTCGTCGTGTTCGACGTCGAGACGATCTTCCTGTTCCCGTGGGCGGTCATGTACCACAGGCTGAGGCTGTTCGGCCTCGTCGAGATGCTCGTCTTCCTCGTGATCCTGGTCGTCGGATACGTCTACGCGTGGCGGCGAGGGGCTCTTTCGTGGGCCTGATCGAGAACTCGCTCCCGGACAACGTCCTCACGACCACCGTCGACTCCGTCATCGGATGGGGTCGCAAGAACTCGCTCTGGCCGATGCAGTTCGGCCTCGCGTGCTGCGCGATCGAGATGATGGCCGTCGTCGACAGCCGTCACGACATGGCGCGCTTCGGTGCCGAGGTCTTTCGCGGCTCGCCGCGCCAGTGCGACCTCATGATCGTCGCGGGCACCGTCACCGAGAAGATGGCGCCGATCATCAAGCGCCTCTACGACCAAATGGCCGACCCGAAGTGGGTCATCGCGATGGGCTCCTGCGCGACCTGCGGCGGCCCCTACCGGAGCTACGCGGTCACGCAGGGCGTCGACCGGATCGTGCCCGTGGACGTCTACGTGCCCGGCTGTCCGCCAAGGCCCGAGGCTCTCCTTTACGGCCTCATGGAGCTCCAGAAGAAGATCCAGAAGATGCGCGTCGTGAGGCGCGCGCCGGAGGCGCTGGCCGTTGGCTGAAGATCCGAAGGACGCTCCCGCCGCGTTTGCGGCCGGCGAGCCCGCAAAGCCGTCGGAGCCGGCGAAGCCCGCCGTCCCGGCGCCTGCGGCCTCCGCGCCGGTCGCCGCTCCGCCGAAGGCGGCGGCGCCTGCGAAGGCGGCCGCGCCCGCGAAGGCGCCGGTCCCGGCGCCTGTCGACGCGACCGGTGAGCCCCTCGTCGTCGCGCTCGCGGCAGCCGTTCCCGGCGCGGTGGTTTCTGCGAAGAGGATGGTCGGCCAGACGGCGATCGAGATCGCGCCCGACAGGCTCGTCGAGGCCTGCCACCACCTGTGCGACGCCGAGACGTTCACGTTCCTCGTCGACCTGACCGCCGTGGACTGGAAGGAGCGCGACCCGCGCTTCGACGTGGTGTACTGGCTCCATTCCTTCGACCGCGGCAACGAGCGCGTGCGCCTGAAGGTCGGCGTCAAGGACGGAGACGCGTGCCCGACCGTCTCGGGCGTATGGGAGACCGCGAACTGGATGGAGCGCGAGGTGTTCGATCTCTTCGGAATCCCCTTCGAGGGCCATCCCGATCTCCGCCGCATCCTCACGTGGGACGGCTTCCAGGGCCATCCGCTGAGGAAGGACTTCCCGGTCGAGGGCATCGACACGGGCGCGGCGATCTACCCCGATCGCTATCCGGAGGGCGGCGGGCCCGGGCCCGACGACAAAAACAGAAAGACCGTCTCGTGAGCGAGGCCGTCGGCACGGTCGGCGCGGTCGGGGACGCTGGCGACAGGATGCTCGGGCTCCGCGAGATGGAGCTCAACTTCGGGCCGCAGCACCCGTCGACCCACGGCGTCCTGCGCATCGTCCTCAAGGTGGACGGCGAGCGCATCGTTTCGGCGCGGCCGGACATCGGGTACCTCCACCGCGGCACCGAGAAGCTGTTCGAGACCGAGACCTACCCGATGGTGATCCCGCACACGGACCGCCTCGACTACGTCGCGGCCGCGACGAACAACCACGCGTACGTCCTGGCTGTCGAGAAGCTTCTGGGTCTCGAAATTCCCAAACGCGCGCAGTACATCCGCGTCGTCCTCGACGAGATGCAGCGCATCTCCTCGCACCTCCTCTGGCTCGCGACGGCCGCGATCGACCTCGGCGCGATCACGCCCTTCTTCTACACGTTCCGCGAGCGCGAGGTCATCCTCGACCTCTTCGAGGACTACTGCGGCGCGCGCCTCACGCTCAACTGCATGCGCGTCGGCGGCCTCGAGGAGGAGCTGACCCCCGGCTGGATCGAGAAGCTCCGCGCGTTCACGGAAGACCTCGGCGGCAAGATCGACGAGTACGAGGAGCTTTTGACCGAGAATCGCATCTGGAAGGATCGGACGATCGGCGTCGGGATCCTCAAGACGGACCGCTGCATCGCCTGGGGCGTCACGGGGCCGCCGCTGCGCGCCTCGGGCCTCGAGTGGGATATCCGTCGGGCGCTCCCGTACGAGTGCTATCCCGAGCTCGACTTCGAGATCCCGACGCGGAAAAACGCGGACACGTACGACCGCTATCTCGTGAGGATCGCCGAGCTCCGCCAGAGCCGCCGGATCCTCCTCCAATGCTGCGACTGGCTGACGGCGAACCCGACCGGCGAGATCCGCGGGAAGGTCCCGCGCGTCATCAAGCCGCCCGCCGGGGACGCGTACGCGAGCGTCGAGTCTCCGAAGGGAGAGCTCGGCTTCTACCTCGTCTCGAATGGCGGCAACAAGCCCTACCGGCTGCGCGTCCGGCCGCCGAGCTTCATCAATCTCCAGGCGCTTCCCGAGATGGCGCGCGGCCACATGGTGTCGGATCTCGTCGCGATCATCGGGACGATCGACATCGTCCTCGGCGAAGTGGACCGATGAAGAAAGAGAAGATTTCTGCGAATGAAAGACGGCCGCTGGCTGCGGTGTGCCGAGGCGACGCACCTGCTCTCTTCACCTTCAAAGGAATTTGCGGCCTGACGACCTGCAATGAGGCTTCAATCTAGATGGAAGTCAGCGAGAGCCTCCTCAACTATTTCTTGATCCCGGCCGTCAAGGCCGTCGTCGTCGTGATCCTCGTCGCGACGGCCGCGGGTGTCCTCACCTACATCGAGCGCCGGACGCTGGCGTTCCTCCAGGTGCGCAAGGGTCCGAACCGCGTCGGCCCGGAAGGGATCCTGCAGTTCGTGGCGGACGTCGTGAAGCTCCTCACGAAGGAAGACGTCGTCCCCGCGAAGGCGCAGCACTTCATCCACTTCCTCGCGCCGGTCCTCGTGATGGTCCCCGGCCTGGCCGTCTTCGCAGTGCTCCCGTGGGGCCCCGAGTTCACGGTGCGGATTCCGGGCCTCGGGAAGATCACGACGGCGTGGTATGCGGCGGATTTGAACGTCTCGCTCCTCCTCGTTCTCGCCATCACGTCGATCGGGGTTTACGGGATCATCCTCGGCGGCTGGGCGTCGAACTCGAAATACGCTCTCCTCGGAGGTCTCCGCTCGGCGGCGCAGCTCATCAGCTACGAGGTCCCGATGGGCTTTGCGGTCGTGAGCGCGATCCTCATGGCGCGGTCGCTCTCCCTCGTCGAGATCGTCGAGGCGCAGCGCGCGCACCACATGTGGTTCATCCTCCCCGGCCTCGTCGCATTCCTCCTCTATTTCGTCTCGGGGGTCGCGGAGACGAACCGCATCCCCTTCGACCTCCCGGAAGCCGAGAGCGAGCTCGTCGCCGGTTTCCACACCGAGTACTCGGGCTTCCGCTGGGCGATCTTCTTCCTGACCGAGTACGCGAACATGATCACGATCTCGGCGGTCGCGACCGCACTGTTCTTCGGCGGCTGGCTGCGGCCTTTCCCGAGCGTCAAGGCCTTCGCGTTCCTCGACGTGATCCCTCCGATCCTGTGGTTCGTCCTGAAGGTCGCGGCCTTCCTCTTCGTCTACATCTGGTTCCGCGGGACCTTCCCGCGTTACCGGTTCGACCAGCTCATGGCGCTCGGGTGGAAGACCCTCATCCCGATCTCCCTCGGGAACCTCGTCCTCGTCGCTCTCGCAGCGCTCGGCGGGACGCGCGGCCTGAGGATCCTCGGCACGGTCCTCTGGGTCGCCGCCGCCGGCGCTTTCCTCATCGTGACCCGGCTGCGCGCAGCGGGGAAGCCGGCCGCGTCGCCTCCCGCAACGCCGCGGCCGGTGGAGGCCTGACATGAGCTTCTGGGACGACGTCCTCCTCCTCGACATCTTCGAAGGCCTCCGGATGACCGGGCGGCATCTCTTCCGGAAGGCCGATACGGTCGAGTATCCGGAGCAGGCGAAGGAACCGAGCGACCGCTTTCGCGGGATGTTCCGGCTCGATGAGGAACGCTGCATCAAGTGCACGCTCTGCGCGATCGAGTGCCCGATCAACATCATCTTCATCGACTGGCACAACGAGAAGAACGAGGCCGGCAAGAACGAGAAGGTCCTCGACCGGTTCGACGTGGACCTCAAGCGCTGCATGTTCTGCGGCCTCTGCGAAGAGGCGTGCCCGACGAATCCGAAGTCGATCTGGCTCCGGACGAAGACCTACGAGCTCGGAACCTACGAGCGGAACGAGGCCCTCTACCTCGATATCCGGAAGCTCACGAAGTGGGATGAGAACGTCAAGCCATTCACCGTGGTCGAGCCGGGGGAGGGACGGTGACGGCGCCGTTCTTCTTCTGGTTTTTCGCGGTGATCGTCGTGTTCGGCGCCGTCGGTGTCGTCGCGATGCGTCAGCCGGTCCACTCGGCGCTGTTCCTCCTCCTTTCGTTCCTCGGCGTCGCGGCGCTCTTCGTCACGGCGAATGCCGAGTTCCTGGCAGCCGTCCAGATCCTCGTGTACGCGGGCGGGATCATGGTGCTCTTCCTCTTCACGATCATGCTCGTGAACATCCGGCGCACGGCGGGCGAGCCCTACGTGAACCGGCAGGCGGGCGCGGCGCTTCTCGTCGCGTTTCTTCTCCTCGCCGTCGTCGGCGGCACGGTCGTCGCCTCGGCGCGGACGCGCGGACTCTCGGACGCCGCCGGGCCCGCCGACGCCGCGAAGCTCTCGACGACGTCCGTCACCCGCTGGGTGACGGAGACCGTCGACGGGAAGAGGGTGAAGAAGGAGGTCACGGAGGAGGTCGCCGGCAACAGCCAGGCGGTCGCCTGGGGCCTCTACCGCGACTACCTGCTGCCGTTCGAGGTCGCGTCCGTGTTCCTGCTCGTCGCGATGATCGGCGCGGTCGTGCTCGGGAAACGGACGATGGAGCACGTCGACTGATGATCGGCGTCACGCACTACGTCGCGCTTTCGTTCGTGCTCTTCGCCATCGGCGTCACGGGCGTCCTCATCCGTCGGAACCTCCTGACGGTGCTGATGTCGATCGAGCTCATCCTCAACGCCGCGAACCTGAACCTCATCGCGTTCTCGCGCCAGCTCGGCGACCTCAACGGGCAGCTCTTCGCCGTGTTCGTCATCACGCTCGCCGCGGGCGAGGCCGCGATCGGCCTCGCGATCATCATCTCCATGTACCGCCTCAAAGGCTCCGTGAACCTCGATGACGCCGCCGAGCTGAGGGGATAGCGCGTGAATTCAGCCGCCATCCTGCCCTGGATCCTCGTCTTTCCGCTGCTCGGGTTCCTCGTGAACGGGCTCCTGTACATGGTGTCGCATTCGAAGCTGGGCGGGAAGGACGCCCCGAAAGGCGCGCACGGGCCCGGCCCTGACGAAGCGCCGAAGGGTCCCGGGCACCATCCGCATCCCGAGGAGGCGGGGGAGCACGCCCTGACGCACGACCCCCGTCACGCGGTCACCCCCGGCGCCGACGCGCACGCGCGGCACGAGATCCCGTTCGCCGGCGCGCACACGATCATCGGCCCGGCGGCCTGCGCGCTGTCGTTCGTCACGGCGCTCCTCGCGATCTTCGCGTGGTGGGGCGAGACCCACGGGCAGACGGGCGTCGTCGCGACGCTCTGGACGTGGCTGCCGATGGGGGAGAACGCCACGTGGTTCGGCACGAAGGTGCTTTCGATCGACGTCGCGTTCCGCATCGACGCGCTCTCGGCGGTCATGCTCTTCTTCGTGACGTTCATCGGAGCCCTCATTCACGTCTACTCGGTCGGGTACATGGGCCACGACCCCGGTTACGGCCGCTATTTTTCGTATTTGAATCTCTTCATGTTCGCGATGCTCACGCTCGTCCTCGGCGCGAGCCTGCCGATCCTGTTCGTGGGCTGGGAAGGCGTCGGGCTCTGTTCGTACCTCCTGATCGGCTTCTACTGGAACAAGGATTACGCCGCGGACGCCGGCAAGAAGGCGTTCGTCGTCAACCGCATCGGCGACTTCGGCTTCGTCCTGGGCATCTTCGGGTGCTTCGCGCTCTTCGGCACCGCGGACTTCGACCGGATGTTCGCGCTCGCCGCGGCCGATCCGGGCCGTTACGCGGCCGGGGGTCTCCTGACGGCGGTGTGCGTGTGCCTCTTCGTCGGGGCCTGCGGCAAGAGCGCCCAGATTCCGCTCTACGTGTGGCTTCCGGACGCGATGGCCGGCCCGACGCCCGTCTCGGCGCTCATCCACGCGGCCACGATGGTCACGGCCGGCGTCTACATGGTCGCGCGCTGCAACCTCTTCTTCCGCATCTCGCACGCCTGGGCGGTGGAATCGGCGCACGGTCACCCGACGACCGGCTGGCTCCTCACGCACGACGCCTCCTTCGTCGTCGCCGTCATCGGGTGCGCGACCGCTTTCTTCGCGGCGACGATGGGCCTCGCCCAGAACGACATCAAGAAGGTTCTCGCGTATTCCACGGTCTCGCAGCTCGGCTACATGTTCCTCGGGTGCGGCGTCCTCGCGTTCTCGGCGGGCATCTTCCACGTCTTCACGCACGCGTGGTTCAAGGCGTGCCTCTTCCTCGGCTCGGGCTCCGTCATCCACGCTCTTTCGGGCGAGCAGGACATGACGAAGATGGGGGGCCTGAGGAAGCTCGTCCCGCACACGTTCCTCACGATGTTCGTCGCCACGCTCGCGATCGCGGGCGTGCCCGGCTTCGCGGGCTTCTTCTCGAAGGACGCGATCCTCGGCGAGACGTACGCGGCCGGGCATCCGGTCCTGTGGGGCCTCGCGGTCCTCACGGCGGGACTCACGGCTTTCTACATGTTCCGCCTCATCCGGATGACGTTCTTCGGAACGTTCCGGGGAACGCCCGAGCAGCTCCGGCACGTCCACGAGTCCCCCGCCTCGATGACGGTGCCGCTCTACGTCCTCGCGGCCGGTGCCGCTTTCACGGGCTTCCTCGGCATCCCGAGGTTCATCCTCGGGGGCGACGGGACGTTCGAGAAGTTCCTCGAGCCGGTCTTCCTGAAGCTACCGGCGGCCTTCGTCCTCGAGTCGCACGAGCTCCCGCACGCGACCGAATGGCTCCTCATGGGCACTTCGGTTCTCGTGGCCGTGCTCGGAATCGCTCTCGCCTGGAGCCTCTACTCGGGTGCGTTCCCGTTCGCGATTCCGTCCCGGATCGCGGCGTCTCTCGGCGGGCTGTACCGGCTCGTGCGCGACAAGTACCGCGTGGACGAGCTCTACGAGGCCGTTTTCGTGAACGGCCTCATCAAGAAGGGCGGCCGCCTGCTCTGGGAGATCGACGCCCGGGTCGTCGACCTCATCCCGAACGGAGCCGCCGGCTTCGCGGTCGGGCTCTCGAACGTCTCCGCGTGGTTCGACCGGACGTTCGTAGACGGCGCCGTGAACGGCGTCGGGAACACCTTCCAGGCCGCGTTCCGCGGGATGCATCGCGCCCAGACCGGCCGGACCCAGAACTATGCGCTGACGATGGCCGTCGGCATCTTCGGCTTCGTATGCCTTTATCTGCTCCTGACGTGAAGGACGGCGAATGAACGGACTCCTGTCGCTCCTCATCTTCCTGCCGGTCGTCGGCACGCTCGTCGTGCTGTTCGTGCCGCGCGAGAAAAGCTCTGTCATCAAGTGGATCACGACGCTCTTCGCGGGCGCCGAGTTCGTGCTGTCGATCCCACTCTTCACCTTCGCGGGCTTTCGCAGGTCAGGCGACTTCTTCTTTCGCGAGACGCACGACTGGATCCCGTCTCTCGGCGCGAAGTATTCCCTCGGCGTGGACGGCATCGCGGCGCTTCTGATCCTCCTCACGACGCTCCTCTCCTTCATCTCGGTCTACGCGTCTTTCACGGCGATCACGAAGCGCGAGAAGGAGTACTACGCGTTCCTCCTCCTCCTCGAGACGGGGATGGTGGGCGTGTTCTGCGCGCTCGACTTCTTCCTCTTCTACGTGTTCTGGGAAGTGATGCTCGTGCCGATGTACTTCCTCATCGGCATCTGGGGAGGCCCGCGCAAGCTCTACGCCGCGATCAAGTTCTTCCTGTACACGCTCGCGGGCTCGGTCGTCATGCTGCTCGCGATCATCGCGCTCTATTTCTTCAACACGTCCGGCTTCCTGTGGTGGAAGGGCCTCGGGAACCTGCCCACGTTCGACATCGTCCACTTCCAGACGATCGCCTCGTCGATTCCGCCGGACCTGCAGCTCTGGCTCTTCTGGGCCTTTTTCATCGGCTTCGCAATCAAGGTGCCGATGTTCCCGTTCCACACCTGGCTGCCGGACGCGCACGTCGAGGCGCCGACGGCGGGCTCGGTCATCCTCGCGGGCGTCCTCCTGAAGATGGGAACGTACGGGTTCCTCCGCTTCTCCCTGCCGCTCTGCCCCGACGCCCTCTTCTCGAAGGCGCGCTTCCTCGGGCTCACGACCGTGGGCTGGGTCGCGGCTCTGTCGATCGTGGGCATCGTGTACGGCTCGATGGTCGCGATGGTCCAGAAGGACATGAAGAAGCTCGTCGCGTACTCGTCGGTCGCGCACCTCGGCTTCGTCATGCTCGGCCTCTTCGCGCTGAACAACGCCGGCATCCAGGGCGGGATCCTGCAGTCCATCAACCACGGGCTCTCGACGGGCGGGCTCTTCCTTCTCGTCGGGATCGTGTACGAGCGGACCCACACGCGCATGATCGCGGACTACGGCGGCCTCTCCGGCGTCATGCCCGTGTACGCGATGCTCTTCATGATCATCCTCCTCGCGTCGATCGGGCTTCCTCTGCTGAACGGATTCGTCGGCGAGTTCACGATCCTCACGGGAGCCTTCCTCGCGGACTGGCGGTGGGCCGCGTGGGCGAGTCTCGGGGTCATCCTCGGGGCCGCTTACATGCTGTGGCTCTACCAGCGCGTGTTCTTCGGGGAAATGACGCAGGAGAAGAACAAGGGGCTGAAGGACGTGAACCTCCGCGAGATCCTCACGCTCGCGCCGCTCATCGCCATGTGCCTCTGGATCGGCGTCTATCCGAAGCCGTTCTTCGAGATGACGGCAAAGTCGGCCGAGAAGATCGTGGCGACCGTTTCGGCGCCGGGTCTGCGCCAGGCGGCCCGCGAGGCCGCGCCGCGCCTCGCAGGCGCGACTCCGACGGGTGCTCCCGCCGCCGGCGCGGCTGCCGCCGCAGCCGCGCCGGCAGCCGTCGCAGAGGTCAAGTAGGCCGTGCCTTTTCCCGCCGGCGACACGCTTCTCATCCTGCCGGAGCTGTTCCTGACGACGGCCGCCTCGGTCGTCCTCCTCTGGGCGACGTTCGTGAGCCGCGCGAAAGAGCGCGCCCTCGCCCTCTTCTCGGTCGGCGCCCTCGCCGCCACCGGCCTCCTGCTGTTCGTCTCCGCGCGGCTGGCCGGCGCGCTTCCGAGGGCCGCGTTCGGCGGCATGTTCGTGATGGACCGCTTCGGGCTGTACTTCAAGGGAATCCTCCTGCTCGTCGGGATCGTGACGATCCTGTTCTCGCTGCGGTTCGTCGGCGTGTCGCCCTACCCGGGCGGCGAGTACTACGGCCTCATCCTCTTTTCGACGGTCGGGATGCTCTTCATGGCCTCCGGAACGCATCTCGTCTCGATCGTGGTCGCGCTGGAGCTGATGGCGCTCTCGCAGTACGTCCTCGCGGGCTATTTCAAGCGCGAGACGAAGTCCCTCGAGGCGGCCGCGAAATACTTCGTGCTCGGAGCGTTCTCGTCGGGCGTCCTCATTTACGGGATCTCCCTCGTCTACGGCGCGGCGGGGACGCTCTCCCTCGCGGGGATCGCGACGGCGTTCACGGCGGCGAAGCCGCCGGCGTTCCTCGTCATCGGGATCATCCTCGTCGGCTGCGGCATGTTCTTCAAGATCGCGTCGGCGCCCTTCCACGTGTGGGCCCCGGATGTGTACGAGGGCGCGCCCACGCCGATCTCGGCGTTCTTCGCGGTCGGGCCGAAGCTCGCGGCCTACGCGATCTTCGCCCGCATTTTCTTCGTGGGATTCGGTCCGCGTGCCGGCGACTGGTCGGCGATCATCGCGGCCTCGGCCGCCCTCACCATGGTCGTCGGGAACGTCGGCGCGCTCATGCAGACGAACGTGAAGAGGCTCCTCGGCTACTCGTCCATCGGACACGCCGGTTACGTGCTTCTCGGCCTGCTGGCGTACGGGGACGCGAGCGGCATCGGCCTCTGGTCGATCCTCGTGTACCTCCTCGCGTACGCGTTCATGAACCTCGGCGCCTTCGGCCTCGTGATCCTTCTCGAGTCGAAGGGCTATGCCGGGGAGAGCGTGGACGACTTCAACGGCCTGTCGAAGAAGAACCCGTGGGCGGCGGCCGCGATGCTCGTCTTCCTGCTCTCCCTCGCCGGGATCCCGCCCACGGCGGGCTTCGTGGGCAAGTATTTCCTGTTCTCCGCCGCGATGAAGGCGGGCTGGTTCTGGCTGGCGCTCCTCGCCGTGCTCATGTCCGCCGTCTCGCTCTTCTACTATTTCCGGATCGCCCGCGCGATGTATCTCGTCGAGGGCGAGGGCACGCTCCACTGGCGCGAGGAGCCTGCCGTGTCCGCGGCAGTCGCGCTCTGCGCGGCGGGCACGCTCGCGATGGGCATTCTCCCCGGACCGTTCGTTCAATTCGCCCGGACGTGTCTCCTGCCGTTCGGACCGTGAGCGACGAGCGGCCTCCCGACGGCCCGAACTCCCGGCGTTTCCTCGGCGACGTCCTGACGTTCGGCTGGGTGCTCCCGGCCGCGATCGCGGCGGGAGCGGGGCTCGGATACGTGGGAGACCGGGTGTTCGGGACCTTCCCGGTGCTGACGGCCGTCTTCGGCGTGCTCGGCTTCGCGGCAGGCCTCCGGCAGATCTATCGTGAGTCCGGGACGCTTGCCGGCGGCGGCAAGGGACCTCGGGAGTGACGCAGGAAGAGGGGGCAGCCGCCTCCTGGCCGAACGCGGGCTTTTTTCGACTGGCGACGATTCTCGGTCTCCTCGCGGCCTCCGCGCTCGCGGCGCTCGGCAAGTTCAAAGAAGCTCTCGCCTTGACTCTCGGGGCGGGGGTGGCTATCGTTTCGGCGCTCTGGCTGTCGGATCTCGTCGGTCGCTTCAAGGCGCCCGCACCAGGTGCGCCAGCCCGATTCGACTGGAAATTCGGGCTCAAGGCCGTTCTTCGGTACGCTTTCGTCGGTCTCGTCCTTTGGGGAACCGTGCGAGCGCTGCCGGCCGACGTCCGGTGGGTTGTCGTGGGCCTCTCGACGGTGGTCGCCGCGGTGGTGATCGACGGGATCCGCGAGCTCCTGACCGGACGCCGGAGCGGGACGGGCGCGGCCCAGTGAGGGCGGTCACGACGTGCACCACGAGCATTCGATCTTCTTCGGGTTCTTCAACGCCCTTCTGACTCGCCTCTTCGGATCCGTCGAGAACGCGCCGTCCTGGTGGCGCGACGGGATCGCGCTCTCGGGCTTCCACGTCGCCGGGATCGCGCCGCGCGGAGAGCACGGCGAGCTGCTCGGCTGGATTCCGGACCACGTCGCCATGTCGATCGTCGTCTTCCTCTTCTGCGCGGTTTTCTTTTTCCTTGCGTCCCGGAGCTACCGCAAGGACGCTCCCGGCTCCGCTCAGAACGTTCTCGAGGTCTTCGTGGACTTTCTGCGCGACGTCATCAAGGAGAACATCCCGCATCACGGCGAGAAATACCTGCCGATCGCCGGCGCGTTCTTCTTTTTCATCTTCCTGTCCAGCTTCTGCGGGCTCTTTTTCTTCCTGCAGCCGCCGACGGCGAACCTGAACGTCACGTTCGCGCTCTCGATCACCTGCTTCCTGTTCTTCAACGCCGCCGGGATCAAGGAGCACGGGCTCTTCGGCTATCTCAAGCACTTCCTCGGCCCGATGCTGGTTCTGGCGCCGCTCATGTTCCTGATCGAGATGATCGGCGTCTTCGCGCGCGCGCTTTCGCTCTCGATGCGTCTCTTCGGGAACATCTTCGGCGAGCACACGGCCACCAGCATCTTTTCGGGTCTCGTCCCGATCGTAGTGCCCTGGCCGATGATGGCCCTGAGCATCTTTACCGCGCTGCTGCAGGCATACGTGTTCACGCTTCTCACCACCGTCTATCTGGGCGGAGCCACCGCCCACGAGCATTGAGTCCTCTGGGTCGACTGTTTTTCGATCACGAAAGGAGCCCCCGAAATGTCCAAGAGAATCCTCCCGGCCTGCGCCCTCGCGGCTCTGGCCCTCCTCATCCCGAACCTCGCCTTCGCCCAGGAAGCCGTGAAGGCCGGCGGCGGCGCGGGTTGGGGCCACCTCTCGGCTGCGATCGCGATCGGCCTCGCGGCGTTCGGCGGCGCACTCTCCCAGGGCCGAACGGCGGTCGCCGCCTGCGAAGGCATCGCGCGGAATCCGGGCGCCGGCGGCTCCATCCGGGCCATGGCGTTTCTTGCCCTCGTTCTCATCGAGTCGCTCGTCATTTACGCCCTCGTCATCGCCTTCGTCATCAACGGCAAGTAAGTCCCTCTCCTCCAGAAACATATCTCTAGGCCCCGGCTTTTCCGGGGCCCTTTTTTTGTGTGGTCGAAGCCAAAATGGAGCGGTTTACGTATTGCATGGGGAGAAGCCGGAGCCCGAGATGGCCGTTTCCGCACCCTCGAAGAACTCGTCCCCCTCGTCCTGGAACTTCAGGAGCGGTGAGCTTCCGTATGCGGACGCCCTGTACGGGTCCGCCCTCCGGCTGACGCGAAACCGGCAGGACGCCGAGGATCTCCTGCAGGAGACCTACCTCAAGGCGTTTGCGCACTACGACGGGTTCACCGAGGGAACAAATCTCAAGGCGTGGCTCTTTCGCATCCTCAAGAACGCCTTCATCAACGGCTACCGCCACACGAAGGTCGGCCCCAGGGAGGTCGATCTCAGCGCGAGCGGAGACGAGGCTCTCGATGCCGCCGGGTCGAAAGCCCGCGAGACCGAAGGCGGCTCCACTCCCGAGGAGAGCTTGCTGGCCGCTGCGCTGGATCGGGGCGTTGCCGATGCGCTCGCGGCGCTTCCCGAGGACTTTCGGCTCGTCGTCGAGCTCGTCGATCTGCAGGATTTCACGTACCGCGAGGTGGCCGACATCCTCGAGGTGCCGCTCGGCACGGTGATGTCCCGCCTTTATCGGGGTCGCCGCCTGCTCGAGTCGGCGCTCCTCGAATACGGCCGCCGCCGCCATTACTTCGGTCCGGACGAGCCCACGAGGACGCGGCTCGCGGCAGGAGGGCAGGCCGCACCCCGGGCCCGGGGCGGTCGGGATCCCGTCACTCTGTCGGAATACAGGCGGCGCCGCGAACGTTAGACGGTCCGGGCGTGATGATGATGGACTGTCGGACGGCGAGCCTCCTGATCGAGGCTTACCATGACGACGAGCTGGAGCTCGTAGACGCGGCACACCTCCTCGCGCACTTCGAAGAGTGCCCGGCGTGCCGCGAGCGTTGCGAGGAGGCCGGAAAGCTCCGGGAGACGTTGAAGTCCTGCCGGCCCGTCGACCGGTGCCCGGAGGAGCTCGCCCGGCGCCTCGCCCGGCGGCTCGACGTGCGCGCGAAACGTCAGCGCGCGGTCCCGCGATCCGTCACGATCGTTCTCGCCGCCGGCTGCGGAATCGCCGTGGGATGGGGGGCGATGCGATTCCGGACGCCCGCGGCGCACGGCCTCGCGCTCGCGAACGCGGTCCAGCGGGTGGAGGGAGAGGTCGTGTGCCTGCGCTGCGCGATGGGCCGTGGCCTTCCCGGCTCGAGGCTCGATGGAACGCCTCATCGGCCGCTCCTTCTCACGTCGGATGGAAGGCTCTTCCTCGTGAGCGCCCAGAGCCCGGCGAGGGGCCGCCTCGAGGCGGACGGTCCGCCGCGGCGTCACGTCTCCGTCATGGCCCGTCTCGACGATTCGAGCGGCGTGGCCGAGGTCGTGGACGTGCTTCCCGACTCCGCTTCGGCGGCACCGGCCGGTTTCGTCACGTCGACCGTCGCGCGCTGACTGCCTACGCTCCCGGAGAGGCGAGCGGGCTCAGGCGCTTCTCGAAGAGGATCGACTCGCGCGTTCCCTCGCCGACCGCGACCGGAACGAGGCCCACGACGCGGAATCCGTAAAGCCAGAAGAGGTGCGGGCCGGCGGGGGACACGGCGAACGAGCGCGCGCGAAGGACCAGCCGCCGCCGCTCGCGGCACGCCTCGATGCCGCGGAAGAGCAGTTCTCGGCCGACTCCTCCGTTCCGCTCGGACGCAGCGACGATGAGCCAGTCGAAGCGCGCGGCATCCGGATCCGTGAGGTCCCGGGTGACGAGCAGGACTCCCACGAGACGCGCGTCGCGCTCGGCGGTCATGATGACGTCGTGCTCCGGGTCGAACGCGGCCGCATGCGCCGCCACATCGGCCCGGACGACCGCGCCGACGACCGGGTCGTACTCTTCCAAGACCACACGTTCGACGAAGGCCCGGGCGGCGTCGAGGCCGTCCGTCCCGCGACTCCGGTAAACGACGTCCGGCACGCTCACATCCTGCCGGGCACCGGCACGCCGAGGACGCCGAGAATGTCGGCGAGATGGATGGAGACGACCTGGAGCGCGGCCCGCCGCGCCCGGCGCGTCGTCTCGTCCTTCTCCTGCGCGATCGGATGCGTGTGGTACAGGTGATGAAAGCCCGCCGCGACCGAGAGCGCGTGCCGGACGAGGAGTGACACCTCGAGCGACTCGGCCACCTTCTCGAGGGTGTCGAGCGTGCGGGAGCAGGTCCTCACGACGTCCCAGAGCCCGTCGTCGAGCGCCGACGCGGGAAGGGCCTCGAGGCCGTCGATCTCCTCCGCGTCGAGGCGGCCCTTGAGGCCGGTCTCTTCGAGCTTGCGAAAGATGTTCGCGGCCCGCACGGCGGCGTACTGGAGGTAGGGCCCCGTGTCGCCCTCGAAGGCGAGCGCCTCGTCGAGATCGAACGCGATGACCTTGTTCCGCGAAAATCGGGTCATGTAGACGCGCAACGCACCGACCGCGATCGCCTCGGCCCGGCCGGCCTCGGGACGCTCGCTCGCGCGCGCCAAGATCTGCTCGCTCGCTTTTTCGACGAGCTGGTCGAGGAGGTCGTCGGCTTTCACGCCGAGGCCGCGGCGGCCCGACATCTCGACGAAGGGGCGCGCGCGATCCTCGTCCGTCAGCTCGACGCCGAGCGTCTCCGCGGACGCCGGCGTCAACGCGACCATCTCATATGCGAAGTGGACGGACCGATCGGCGGCTCCGGGGTAGCCGGCGCGCCGGACCGCCTCGCGGACGACCTTCTGCGGATAGGACTGGCGGACGTCGATGACGTTGATGACGTCCGTGCCGTGGCCGAAGCGTCCGCGGGCCGAGAGGTCGGCTCCCGATTCGTCGCGCCGGGTCCGGTAGAGCGGAGAGACGCCGTCGGAGGCGTGAAACTCCGGCGAGCCGTCGACGTCGCGATACGGGACCTCCTCGTACTCGAAGTCGATCCCGAGGACGCCGAGCTTCCAGAGCTGGTAGGCGACGTCCTTTCCGGTGTACGTGACCGTTCCGTTCGAGCGCACGAGGATCTTGTCGGCGTCCTCCATCCCCTCGAACTCCGGCGCGCCCTCGAGCGGCATGACCCAGCAGCCTGCGTTCTTGCCTTCCGTCTCGAGACGGGCGGCGCCGGCTTCTTGCAGGAGCTCGAAGGCCTTCACCCAGAAGCGGCGCGCGAGGATGTCGCTCTCGCGGGGTAGAAGGTCGTAGCTCACGCCTACGCGCTCCATCGTGAGGAGGTGGCAGCGCACGACGGCGTCTGCGAGACGGCCCGCGAGCGCTGCCGTCGCGGCCGCGTCTTCGTCGAGGGTCTCGCCCAAGGCGGCGCCCTCGATGGCGTGAAGCGTCGCACGCCGCTTCTCCTCGAGGGAGGGATCGGCCGAGTAGCTTCTGACCGCGAGCGCGTAGAGGTCCCACGCGAGGTCGCCCAGCCGGCGCGGCGCAACGCCCGGCGCGTGGCCGGGGAAGGCGTCCAGAATCTCGTGGATCTCCTCACCGAGGCGCTTCGCGCGGGAGTTCTCGACGAGGTCCTCGGCGTTCTGGAGCGCGACGACGACGTCGGCGACCTGGACGCCCGTGTCGTCGAGATAGTTCTGGACCTCGACCCGCCGCCCGAGCCGCTTGAACGTGTTCACGAGGACGTCGCCGAGAACGGCGTTCCTCAGGTGGCCGATGTGCGCGGCCTTGTTCGGATTGATGTTCGTGTGTTCCACGATGAGCTTGCCGGGCGCTTCTTTTCCGGCCGGAGCAGGCGCTCCGTGCACGAAGGGGTGCCCGTCCTCGAGCATCGCCTTCAGGACCTTCGGGCGGTCGACGAAGAAGTTGAGGTAGCCGCCGCCTTCGACCGACCGCCTGACGACGAGAGCCGGCAGCGTGAGGGCGGGAGCCAGCGCCTCGGCGATCTTCCGGGGCGGCCTCTTCAGGATCTTCGCGAGCTCGAACGCCACCGGGCAGGCGAGATCCCCCAGCTCGACCTTCGGGGGCGTTTCGAGGACGATGCGCGGCGCTTCCACGCCGAGGACGCTCCGGCAGGCCTCCGAAACGGCGCTCTCGATCTCGCGCTTGAGGCCGGGAATCACGCGGCGGCGCCCCTCTCGGCGGCTTGAATTCTCGTCGCGCACATGGCGGCGCGGATTCTCGCACGTCGTAAGATTCTCCCGTGCCCGAAGACGCTTCGGTCGTGCGACAGGCTCTCGTCAACGTCCCTCCCGAGCGCGCGTTCTCCGCCTTCGTGAACGTGTCCGACGTGCTCTCGTGGCTCGCGGACGGCGCCGTGATCGGAGCCAGACCGGGCGGAAACTGGGCTCTGGGCTGGTATGCCGATCCGGATTCCGACGCGGGCTACAGCTCGATCGGCCAGTTCGAGGTCTTCGACCCGGGCCACCGTTTCGTGGTCTCGAATCTCGTGTTCTCGACGCCCGAGGGAGAGTCGTTCGGCGGGATGCGCCTCGTCGTGGAGTTCGAAAGGACTCCTGAAGGCACGCGCATCACGGTCACACAGTCGGGCTTCGAGGGGACCGCGGCGTGGAGCGCTTACCGCGACCGGCTCGGTCCGGGCTGGGAGCGCATGCTCGCGGATCTGAGAGGCTGGCTGGAAGAGGGCAGGAAGCTTCCCGGGCGTTAGGAGGCTAAGATCGCGTTTTTCCACCCTCACGAAGGGAGCTTTCCATGATCCTCCGTCGCACCTCTCTCGCGGTCCTTCTTCTTCTCGCGACCAGCGCTTCGGGCACCGGCCTCGAGCGTTACAAGGACTGGAGCAAGTCCCCCGAGTACACCTGCCTTGCGACCAAAGACGAGCAGAAGGCCTGGAAAAAGGTCACCTCCGACGAGGAAGCCGACCACTTCGTCCAGCTCTTCTGGGCCAAGCGCGATCCGGACCTCAAGACGCCTGTCAACGAGTTCAAGGTCGTCTTCGACCAACGCGTCAGGGAGGCGGATCAGCTCTTCGCGATGCCGCGCATCCGCGGCGCCCTCACCGAGCGCGGGAAGTTTTACATCCTTGTCGGAAAGCCGAAGACGCTGTCGAGGCAGGCTGGTATCAAGCTGCAACCGAACGCCACGTTGCAGTTGACCGCCGACGCGAACTCGGGAACGGCCCCCGGGCAGATTCCGCCCCCGAACGATCCGGGCACGTCGATTGGCGAGAGCATCGTGACGTTCACGTACGAGGCCGAGCAACTTCCCGACTGGGCGTCCTGGAAGTCGTTCACGGCGCAGTTCGTCGTCGAGGCGTCGCGCGATTACGTTGGCGGCAAGAACGGCGGCGACGTGAACTCTTTGGAGGTCAAGGCGCGCACCGCGGCGATCAAGAATCCCGACCTCAAGGCGCCGCCCCACTACCGGACCGCCGCCGAGGTCGAGGCCGAGCGGAAGGAGGCCGAAGCGACCGCCGCTGAAGCACTGAAGGGCCCGACGCTGTCGGCGCCGGTGCGGCAGGCCCTCGAAGAAACGCTGTCCAAGGAGGACACGGGGGCGCTGACCCTCTTCCCGATCACCCTGAGGGAGGGAGAGATCCAACTCCAGGTGCAGCTCTTCGTGCCGGCTCCCGCCGGGGCGCCATCCGACGCAAAGCTCGCGATCCTCGTCAAGAACAAGGCCGGTGGCGACGCCGCGCGCCTCGAGGAGGTCACGGGGTTCGACCCGACCCGTGGGGGATACCTCTCCAGCCGCTCCTTCGCCGTGCCGCCCGGCGATTACAGCGTCGCGGCCGGCGTCTTCGACGCGGCGGGAAAGGTCATGGCATCGGCGAAGCGCTCGATCGCGATCACGGCCGCGGGCAAGGACTTCTCGCTGTCTCCGCTGGTCGTCGCGGCAACTTTCTATCCCGCCCCGAAGGGCACGGCCGAACAGGCCTTCACCTGGAACGGCAACTGTTTCGTCACGAAGGGCGAACGACTGGATCCCGAGGATGGACTCTCGTTCGTCGTGCGCGTCTACAACCCGGCGGTGGATCCCGCCTCG
Source organism: Thermoanaerobaculia bacterium (assembly GCA_963816185.1). Taxonomy (GTDB): domain Bacteria; phylum Acidobacteriota; class Thermoanaerobaculia; order UBA5066; family UBA5066; genus Fen-183. The sequence continues at coordinate 470,982 of CAWFJJ010000001.1, forward strand.
AAGACGGTCCGCCTGTCCCGCATCGTGAAGATCAAGGCCAAGGGCGCCCCCGCGATGGACGTCCCCCAGCCGAAGGACGATCCGATTCCCGTCCCGGACTCGAAGGATCCGACGGGCATTCTCACGGTCGACGTGGCCGCAGTGCTCATCGACAACAATCTTGGCCAATACCTGAGGAGGGCCGGCGAGTACGATTTGAAAGTCTCGGTCACGGACGAGGTGTCGAAGAAGACGGCGGACACGAGCACGACGTTCACCGTGACGGGCGTCCTGCCGCCCAAGAAGAAGTAAGGGAGCACAGAGGTTCCCCGGGGATCACCTCAGAATCGCGCGTCCTTCGGGAAGAGCCGGCGTCCCTCCTTCCGGAGCTGCTCTTCTCCCTTCGCGTCCTCGGTCGCGTGGAATGTACGCATGCCGAGGAGGAATGCCTCCGGCGTGGGCTGGCGCGTGACGAGCTGGATGACGACTCGGCGGGCGTCTTCGCGCCGGCCGACGGAAGCGTAGAGAGCGGACAGCGAGACGCGCGCATCGAGGCGGTCGGGATAGAGCCGGATCTCTTCGAGGAACTCCTTCTCGGCCTGAACGGCGCGCCCCTGGCGCGCGAGGACGTCTCCCCGCAGCATGTGAAGACCCGACTGGACGAACGTGTCGTCGGCCGAGAGAGAAACCGCCGCGTCGGACCAGCGCTGCGCCTCGGCGAGATCGTTCTTCTGGACGGCGAGCCGTCCGAGGACGAGAGCGCCGCGAATCTTCACTTTCCCGGTGCCGCGATCGAAAGCGCTCCGCGCCGCGGCCTGCGCCGTCGCATAGTCTCCCCGGCCGAGCGCCGCCCGCGCCACGATGTCTTCGGCCCCGGGGTCGCCAAGCGCCCTGAGAGCGTCGCCGTGGCGCGCCGCCTCGTCCCACTTTCCGAGCTGCAGGCACAGGTTCGCGACCTCGGTCACGTACGGTCCGCGCGCCGCCTCCGGGGCGAGGTCGACCGTCTTCTTGAGAGCCGCGAGCGCCTCCTCGGGGTGCCCCAGCTCGAGGAGGACCTTCGAGTCCATGTCCCACACGTCGAGCATCCGCGGGTTCTCCTTGAGGAGCTTTTCGAAGATCTCGTGGGCCCGCGCCGCGTTCCCCGTCGAGAGGTCGCCGAGCCCCGTGCGAAGCTCCTCGAAGGTCTTGATACGGTCCTTCGGGTCGTCGAGCGATCCTCCGGTCGCGGAGGACGGGCCCGCGCTCAGATAGCCGAGCGACGCGAGCTGCTTGCGGGCCTCGGGATCGAGATCGCCCGCGGACTCGAAGGCGGGTCGCCTCTTTTCCATCTCGGCCTTCATGGCGCGCAGCGCATCGGGCTTTTCGGCGAGTCGGTTCACCGTCTCGCCCCGGTCGGCCGTGACGTCGTAGATCTCCGGTTTCGGCGCGTCGATGTAATGCCACCGGCCGTCGAAGAGCGACGACAGCTCGCTCCAGCCAAAGTGAATTCGCGGAAAGAACGTCTCGGAGAGGATGCGCCGCGGCGGGCCGCCCTGCGCGGGGTCGAGGAGCGAGACCGTGCCCGGCGGCGGGGTGAACCCCTCGAGGCCCGCGGCCTCGCCGACGGTCGTGAAGACGTCGACGAGCGCGGCGGGCGCCGCGACGGAGGTTCCGGCCCTCCGGCCGCCCGGAAGCTTGACGAGAAGCGGAACCTGAAGCGTCTCGCGGTACAGGAACATCCCGTGCTCGGACTCGCCGTGGTCCCCGAGCCCTTCTCCGTGGTCGGAGAGAAAGATGACGAGCGAAGGGTCGTAGAGGCCGCGCTCCTTCAGGAAGGCGAGGAACCGTCCGACGATCGAGTCGGCGGTCGCGATCTCGCCGTCGTAGGGAAGGGACGCATATCGGCTCTTGAAGGGCTCCGGCGGCTCGTACGGCGTGTGCGGCTCGTAGAGATGGAGGAACGCGAAGATCTTCCTTCCGGGAGGAATCGATTTCAGCCAGGCCTCGAGCCGGGCCTCGGTGTCCGCGCCCGCGCGCTGGACGCGTCCGAGCGCGACCTTGCCTTCCGCGGGCTCGACCGCGTCGTCGTAGAAGTCGAAGCCGCGGGAGATTCCGGAATCGCCCTTGAGGACGAAGCACGAGACGGCCCCGCCCGTCGCATATCCACCCTTCTTCAGGAGCTCGGCGAGCGTCGGGACGTCCTTCTTCAGGTGGTAGCCGAGGTTGTCGTGGATGCCGTGCGCGGCCGGCTCGCGCCCCGTGAAGATCGACGCGTGCGACGGGAGAGTCAGGGGGACGTGGGACCACGCGCTCTCGAAGAGAAGCGCATCCTTCCGGAATTCGGTGAGAGCCGGGGTCTCGACGCCGTGATAGCCGTAGAACGGCAGGTGGTCCGACCGCAGCGTGTCGACGCTGATGAGGATCACGCCCGCGCCGGGAAAGGTCTCGGAAGGCGCTCTTCGGCGGCAGCCGGCGCACAGAAACGGGAGCGCTGCGGCGGCGGCGATCGCGATCGCGATGCGGAGACGGTTCATCCGGCGAGTATCTCCCAGCGTCTCGAAAAAAAGAGCCGGGCTTAAAGCCCGGCTCCCGATCCGCCGCGAGGCGGAGAAAGAAGGCGAATCCCTAGAAGCGGAGGCCCATCGAGAGCGTGAACGTGCGGGGGAGCTGGTAATCCGCGTTGCTCCTCGCCTTGCCGAACGTTTGGGCCAGTGTCCCAATTCGCGGTCGTGACCGTCAAGTCGCCGTGCGGGCGCTGAACGGGCGTCGTCGTGAATGGGTTGAAGGCCGCGAACGTGTTCGGGGCCTGCTTGCCGGTGGTTGGGTCCAGGAACGTGCCGGGGGAGACCGCCGTGTTGACCGACGTGTCCACGGCGACGAGGCCCCGCCGGTTGAAGACGTTCAGGACCTGCGGCTGGATGAAGATCTCCACGAGGCCGCCGATCTTGATCTGGTAGTTGAGCGAAAGGTCCGTGCGGCTGATGTTGTCCGTCCGGAAGGCGTCACGCGGCGTGTAGTAATAGTTGGATGTCGCCGGTCGCGTGGCGTAGCCCGGGTTCGTCACGAAGCTGGACGAGCGGACCGTTCCGAGAGCGCCGTACGGGGCCCCTGTGTCGTAGGACTGGATCAGACCGACCGAGACGTTGCCCATGCTCCGCGGGATGAACCCGAGGTCGGCGAACCCCAGGACGCGGATCCGGTGGCGTTGATCCGTCTGCATCGAGCCGTACGGCGGCGTTCCACGAGGCCTGCTTGTACTCCGGATACGTGTCCAGGGTGTTCGTCAGCGGGCCGCTCGTCGAGTTCTCGCCGTCGAAATTTCCGAGCGTGTGTGACCACGTCCAGTTCGCGCCCAACGTGAGCCAGTTATACCGATACTGGAACTGCGTCTGGAGACCGGTGTAGTTGCGCTGGACGTCGTTCGTGTTGCCGATGACGCCGAGGTCGTAGGCCTTGCCCGTGACGTCGTGGACTTCCCCGGTCTGAGGTGTTGATGACGAGGTTGTAGAAATCGTGGAAGTCGCGACGGACGAAGTCCGCGCGGTACGCGAACGACGAGCCCTTGTTCAGGCCGAGCGAGCCGTTCACGCCGAACGTGTATTCCCGTGCGTACGGCGACTTGAGCGTCTGCGTGATCACGCGATTGAGGCCGGGAATGCTGGCGTAAGCGAGAGGCAGCGTGCAGGTCGACAGGTCCGGGCACCCCTGCGCGAAGAACCAGTTGAAGACCTGCTGGAGGGCCTGGGCGCGGGTTTCGAGGGCCGTCCCGGCGGGCGGGAGCTTGCAGCCCGTTCCGCTCGGAATGCAGTTGATCGGATCGGCGCCCGCCCCCGTGTAGTACCAGTAGAACGTCGCAGGCTGGCCGCCGCTCGAGGAGCTGTCCTGAATGGCGTCCTGGAGGCCGCCGACGTAGTGCGCGTAGCTCGCTCCCACCCGGACGTTCCCCTTGCCGGTCACGTCGAAGTTCGCCGCGAGGCGCGGGCTGAACGCGGAGTCGTTCGCGGTCTTGACGCCGTTGCTGTTCGTGGCGTCGTTCTTGTCGTATCGCACGCCGAGGTTGAGCGAGAGGCGGTCGTTGAGCCGCCAGGAGTCGTTTATGAACGCCGAATTCGTCAGCGTGTTCGTTCCGTTCGTGAGGTTGTAGATCGGCGTGTAGTAGACGAAGGAGTTCGCTCCGATGACCGGGAAGATGTCGCCGCCCTGGACGATCACGTTCGTCGTGAACAGGCGGTAGTCGCTGCCGGACTGGTGGTTGTTCGCCGAGCGCTGGCCCGCGAAGTTGTCGTACCCGAGGACGATGCTGTGCGCGCCGAGGGCGCCGGTGGACAGGAAATACGTGCCCTTGACGAGGTAGTCGCGGTTGTCGCGTTTCTCGGGGCCGCAGACGCCGCAGAACGTGGGCGCGTTGTACCGGGGACTGCCGGACAGCGCCCGGTCGCGCATGAGCGTGCCCTTGATGAGGTCGGTGTACAGCGAGCCGGCGTTCTCGAACGTGAAGTGCCGGTTCGAGTAGAGGCCCTCCACGAAGAGCTCCGAGCTGAGGACGCCGTTGTAGTTCAGGGTGAGGGTGTCCTGCGGGAGCGTGCGGTTCACGAAGCTCGCCGCGTCGAGGACGTGCTGCGGGTCGGGGAAGACGTTGTTCGTCTGGGCTTCGTCGATCTTCAGGTACGCCCCCGAGAGCGTGTGGTTCGCGAAGGGCGTCAGCGTGAGCTTGCCCTGATAGCGCTTCTCGTCGTCGCCCTGCGAGAACGGGATGGCCGTGACCGCGGTGACTTGCCCGGTACTCGTGTTGGCTTTTCGGAAGGCGCCGAAGAACCAGACGCGGTCCTTCCAGATCGGCCCGCCGAGCGTCGCCTCGTACCGCTCGAGGAGGTCCTGATTGCGCGTCTCGCCCGAAGGCGTGATCGCGGACCACGCATCGTTCGTGAACGAGGTGCGAAACGAGCCCGAGAACGCGTTGCCGCCGGTCTTCGTGACGGTGTTGATGACGCCGCCCTGGAAGCGGCCGTACTCGGCCGAGACGCTGTTCACCGAGGTCTGGGACTCCTGGATCGCGTCTTCGATGTAGAGGTTGAGCGGGTTCGCGCGGATGTTGTCCGTGATGACGGCGCCGTCCACGGTGTAGAGGTTGTCGAACGTCGGCGCGCCGGAGACCGTGACGGGGGGATTGGCCGCGTTTAAGCTCGTAACCGTGTTGAGACCCGAGGAGAGGGCCGCCTCCTGGGCGATCGTGCGGGCGAACGGGAGCTTGTTCGCGAGGTCGCTCGTGATCGTCGTGGAAGCCTGCGTCGTCGTGGAGACGATCTCGGCTTTCGCAGAGACGACCGCGGTCGCCGCGATCTCGTTCAGCGAGAGCGTCGCGTTCACGGTATTCCGCTGGCCGACCGAGAGCGGGAGCTCCTTCGTCACGGTCTTGAAGCCCTGCAGGGCGAACGTGACGGTGTAGTTGCCGGGCGGAATGCCGACGAAGGTGTAGTCGCCGTTCGCGGAGGTGACCGCCGTTCGCGTGCCCTGGAGAGACGGCGACGCGAGCGTCACGGTGACCCCGGGCAGGCCGGCGCCTTCGTTATCGACCTTTCCCGAGACGGCTGTGGTCGTGAGGCTTTGCCCGACGAGCGTCGTCGCGCCGACCGCGGCTGCGACGAACAGGACGAGGAACCCGAAGAATCGGAGCTTTCTCATGCGTTTTCCTTCCTCCCTTTGTTGACGGAATCGGAAGAATCGAGGTGGCTTCGACCCCGAGATTTGGCTTGCGATTGCAGACGCGCTACTCCGGCAGCACCCCAAAAAAGCCTGTCTGTACTTCTAAAGAGCCCGACTGTCGCGAACTCTAGCACTTGCCGTGCCGCTGACATCATCCCGCTCCCCAGCCGGATCACATCGCCCACGAACGGTTTGAGCCCAGCAGGTCGATGACTTCTCTTACCCTCGAACGGAATTCGGGATCGGCATTCGGGTGTTTGGATTGGAGCCCGTTGACGGTCGAACGCCCTCGCCTCAGGGTGCCATGGGGTATATTCGCGAGGTCTCGGAAACCGAGGGACGGGACCGCATCCTGCGCCCGCAAGCCGGAGAGTCACCAATGAAACGCACGATTCCTTCCTCTCTCTCTCTGCTCCTGCTCTCCGTCGCCGCGGCCTTCCCGTCGCTCGCGGCCCTCGACAAGTACAAGAGCTGGGAGAAGTCGCCGGAGTACGCGTATCTCGCGACGGACGACGAAAAAAAGGAATGGGGGAAGATCGCTTCGGACCAGGATGCCGAGAAGTTCATCGCGCTCTTCTGGGCGCGGCGGGACCCCGATCTGAAGACGCCGCAGAACGAGTTCCGCGACCGTTTCGAGGCGCTCGTCAAGAAGGCGGACGATACTGTTCCGCTCGGGAGGAGGCGCGGCGCGCTCACCGAGCGCGGCAAGGCTCTACATCCTCATCGGCCCGCCGAAGGCGATCGCGAACGGGGCCGAATCGTCCTCGTCGAACGCCCCCGAGCGGCCCGGCGCCGGGCCCGGGCGCGGCCCCCGGCACCACGGGAATGATGGAGACCGGCGGCTCGACGGCCTTCTCGACGCGACTTCACTACGAAAAGCCTCAGCTCCCTCCCTGGGCGGACGTCCAGACGCTCGACGTGAAGTTCCAGGTGGATCCAGGCATGGGCATCGAGCGCTTCGTCGACGGCACGAGCCCCGCGAAAAGGCTCGAGAAGAAGGCAGTGGAGATCGCGCTCGTGAATCCGCAGCTCAAGGAGCTGCCGGTCTACAAGACGAAAGAGCAGGTCGCCGCCGAGCAGAAAGCGGCCGCCGAGAAGGCCGCCGAGGAGGCCAAGGGGCCTGTGCTGTCGGAAGGGGCGCGGGCAACGCTCGAAGGCCTCGCGAAAGAGCCTTTCGGAGCGCTCGCGCTGGAGCCCGTCTTATTTCGCGACGGCGCGGCGCGCCTCATGGTCCAGCTCTTCGCTCCCGGGTCGGCGGTCGGGACGGGCGAAGGGACGAAGCTCCTCGTTCTCGCGAAGGGCAAGGACGGCAAGGACGCGATCCGCCTCGAAGAGGCCGCGGCGCTCCAGAAGACGAAGGCCGACTTCTTCGTCGACCGTTCGTTCCGGATCGTGCCGGGCGACTACGACGTCGCCGCCGCGCTCGTGGACGCGACGGGCAAGGTGCTCGCGTCGGGGCGGCGGCCCGTCAACGTCCCGTCGCTCCCCTCGGACTTCGCGGCTTCGCCGCTCCTCGTGGCCATCAACGACTTTCCGGTCGACGCCCCGAAGCCCGACGAGCCGTTCACGTTCTCGGCGCGCCGCTTCGTCGTCAAGGGCGACGGCCGGGTCGGCGCGACGGACGGTCTCTCGTACGCCGTGCGCCTCTACAACCCGCCGGTCGATCCGGTCACGCGGACGATCACGCTCAAGCGGACCTTGAAGATCAAGCCCAAAGGGCAGCCGGCGATCGAAGTCCCGACGCCACCCGAAGAGCCCGCGAAGGTCCCCGATCAGAAGGAGCCCGGTGCGGTCGTGCTCGACATCGCGGGAGGCGTCGTGGAGTCGAACCTCGGGCAGTACTTCCGGCCGGGCGATTACGAGCTCAGGCTCACGCTGACGGATACCGCGACCCAGAAGAAGCTCGACCTCGTGGCTCCTTTCACGGTCACGGGCACGCTGCCGGCCCCTCCGGCTCCGCCGCCGCGCACGCGCCGAAGAAAAAGGGCTGAAGCCTATCGAGGGGCCTCACGGTTCAACGCCTTGCTGCGGTTCCGGTATGCGACCGCCCGTTTCTTTTCGCCGAGTGAATCGAGGGTGCTCGCGGCCAGGAGGTAGCTTCTCGGCGAGGGATTCGCGCGGACCATTTCGTTCAGCTCTTTGTCGAGACCCGGCAGATCTCTCTTCATGAAACGAATCACCGCCAGGCTCGCGTACGGCTCCGCATGCGCGGGAAATGCCGCGATCTCCTCCCGAAAGGCCGCTTCCGCGTCCTCCAGCCTATCCATGCGGGCCAGAGCATCGCCTCGAAGGAACTCGAGGTTATAGATCGCCCCGAGCCGCTTCTCCCGGGCGGCCTCCTGAGCCTGCCCGATGACCTGAAGCGCTTCGGCAGGCTTCCCTGCGCGCAACTTGACCTCGGCCAGGACCAGGATCGCGGAGGGCTGAGGATTGCGCGACGCCGCCGCGGCCCGCGCCTCTCTCTCGGCGGCAGCAAGGTCACCGCGCGCCAGCGCGATGCCCGCGAGGAGCTCGCGAGCCTTGGAGGGAACCGTGGCCAGCGAGGCCCTTGCGAGGCGCTCGGCCTCGTCGAAACGCCGTCGCCGGAGCTCCACAGACCCGAGCGCCAAGGAGATGTCGGGGAAGAACAAAGGCGAACGATCGAGAGCCTGACGGTACGCGGCCGCGGCTTCCTCGTCGAGATCGGATTCCGCCAGGAGCTCGCCGAGCTTGACCCAGGCATCGAACATCTCCGGGTTCTCCCGCACGCTCGAGCGCAGCACTTCGATCGCCTGGGGGACCCGTCCTTGCATTTCGAGATGCCACGCCTCCTCCATCCGCCGCAGAGCCGGGAGATTGTCGGCGGGGTTCGGCAGGTCCGCGGTCTCGCCGCCGTCGCGCAGGGTTCCGAGGTATCCCAACGACGAAAGGCGTCGCCTGGTCTCCTCGTCTACAGACGCCGGTTTTGCGCTCCCTTTCGGGAAGCGGGACAATTCCCTCGCGAGACGAGAAACGGTGGCCGGATCACTCTTGGCCAGGTCGTGCTGCTCGCGAGGATCCACGACCATGTCGTACAGCTCGGGACGAGGCCCGTGAATGTAGTGGTACCTGGAGTCCAGGATGCTGCGAAGATCGCTCCACCCCAGCTGGAGACGCGGGAAGAGCGTCTCGCCGTAGATCACGCGGCCTGCCGCTGCCGTCGCGCCGGCCGCGAAGAGCGACGTCCCGCTCACCTCCTTGGGCGTCGGAAGACCGAGCGCCGCCGTGACGGTCGGAAAGATGTCCGAGAGCTGGACGGGAGCCGCCACGCGTGTCCCTGCCCCGGAGTTGGCTGGGAGCTTGACCAGGAGCGGCACCCGAATCGCCTCGCGATACAGGAAGATCGAGTGTTGCTGCTCGCCATGCTCTCCGAGGCCCTCGCCATGGTCGGAGGTCACGATCACGATGGCCCTGTCGTACACCCCGAGCTTCTTCAGGGTTTCGAGAAATCCCCCCACGATGGCGTCGGAGGTCGCCACCTCGCCGTCGTAGGTGGCCCCGTACCGGCTCCTGAAGGGCTCCGGTGGGTCGTAGGGGAGGTGCGGTTCGTAGATGTGGAACAGGAAGAAGAACGGCTTGGCGGTGTGCTCGCCAATCCAGGCCTGTGCGAACACCGCCGTCTTGTCACCCGACCGCTGGTAGTTGACCGACTGGACACCGGGGGTCGTGACGAACGAGTCCTCGTAGAAGTCGAAAAGAGCGCCCAGGCCGGTTTCGAAGCGCATCACATACGAGGAGACGGCGGCCCCGGTCGCATAACCTCGCTGCTTGAGCAGCCGAGGAAGGCTTGCGTGGGCCTGGCCGTCGAAGACGAAACCGATGTTGTTCCTGACCCCGTGCTCAGGAGGGAGCATGCCGGTCAGCATCGTCGTGTGCGCGGGGAGCGTCATGGGGCAGGGCGAGTAGGTGTTCTCGAACAGCCAGGCGTCCTTCGCGAACCGGTCCAGAAAAGGCGTTTGGATCTTTGTATACCCATACAGCGGAAGGCGGTCGGCGCGCAGTGTGTCGATCGAGATCAGGATGACCGGCGCATCGGGAAACGTGGGAAGGGCGCGGTCCCGCGAGCACGATCCCGAGAGGAGACCGAAAAGTGCCACCGCGGCGAGGCTCCCCCGGTTCACCCTCGTCACCTGCCGAACCGCGGGTACTTCCTGGCCCCTTCGGACCTGTAGGCCGAGGCGGCGGCCGTGTCGCCTAGAGTCGTCAGAGTACGGACGGCCACGGCGTAGGCTTGAGGAGAACCGTTCGTCCGAATCATCTCCTCGATGGTCTTCTTCGCCTCGGGGACCCTGTTCTGCGAGGCGCGCGCCATCGCCAGAGCCTGCCACGCGTCGACGTACCAGGGGAAGTTCTTGACCTCTTCGGCGAATTCGGCCTCGGCTTCCGGCAGACGGCTCATACGGGTGAGGACGGTTCCGCGCAGGAGATGGAATCCGGCGAGGTCCGCCAGTCCGCGATCTCCCACCAGCGCTTTCACCTGCTCCGTGATCTCCATCGCCTTTACGAGGTTCCCACGTCGCGCCTCGATGTCGGCAAGGACGAGATAGGAGCGCTTCCGCGTCCTCTTGGATTCGATCGATCGTCGCGCTTCGGCTTCGGCCCGCACGAGGTCGTTCTTCGCGAGATAGGCGCGAGCCTCGATCTCGTGCCCGCCGGTATCTCCCCGGGAGACCGCCAGATCCGCGTTCGCGATCGCCTCGTCGAGACGGCCGATCTGCATGCAGACGTTCGCGACGGAGAGGAGGTAGTTCGTCCGGTCGGGGGGGGAGAGCTCCACCGTCTTTCGGATCGCCTCGAGAGCCTTCTCCGGCCGTCCGATCTGGACAAGGCCCTGTGCGTAGGCCTCCCAGGCATCGACGATTCGCGGGTTCCTCGCGAGGAGCTTCTCGAAGGTCTTCGTGCTCTCGCGGAACCGTCCCGCACGGGCGAGCCCCAGGCCCTCCTTCAAGAGCTGCAACGTGCCGATCTCGTCCTTGGGATCCGGGGGCGGTCCCCCCCGGTTGAGGACGTCATGGAGAGATACCCGAGCGACGCGAGCTTCTTCGCCTGCTCCGAATCGACGGATTGGGGAGCCTTGAACGCCGTCTTCCTCCTCTCCAGCTCGACCTTCATCGATCGGAGGGGATCGGGTTTCTCGGAGACTAGGTTGCTCCTCTCTCCAGGGTCCTTCTCGAGGTCGTAGAACTCGGGCCGAGGTGCCTCGATGTACTGCCAGTGCCCGTCCACGAGGGACCGGAGCGCACTCCACCCGAAGCGAATCTTCGGGAAGAAGGTCTCGGCGAGGATGCGGCGCTCCGGGGGCCTCGTGCCGTACGCGAGGTCGACGATGGAGAGCGTCTCCGGCGGCGGTTGGAACCCGGGGAGCGAGAGAGTCTTTGCGATGGTCGGCACGACGTCGATGAGCTGGACCGGAACCGGCACGCTCGTTCCCGCGAGGGCCGGCTTCTCCTCACCGACTCTCCTGGGAAGCTTCACGAGAAGCGGGACCTGGATGTCCTCGCGGTACAGAAACACACCGTGCTCGTCCTCGCCATGGTCCCCGAGCCCCTCGCCGTGATCCGAAAGGAACACGATCAACGAGCGGTCGTAGAGGCCTTTCGCTTTCAAGTGCTCGAGGAACGTCCCCACGATTGCGTCGGCAGACGCGACCGCGCCATCGTAGGCGTTCGCGTAGCGGCTGCGGAAGGGCTCCTTGGGTTCGTAGGGGGCATGGGGCTCGTACAGGTGGAGAAAGCCGAACACCCTCGTCTGCTTCACGCCATCCAGCCACTGGATCAAGAGGCCGGCCGTCTCGTCCCCGGCCCTTCGCACGTATCCCATCGACTCTCCGGGCGACGAGGGCTCGATGTTGTCGTCGTAGAAGTCGAAGCCGCGTGAGATGCCGGTGGTTCCCGAAAGAACGATCGAGGATACGGCACCGCCCGTCGCGTATCCCTGCCGCTTCAGCATCTCGGCCAGTGTCGGAACGGACGGATCGAGACGATATCCCCCGTTGTCGAGCACACCATGAACCGCCGGGAGCGTTCCCGTGAGGAGGGATGCGTGGGACGGAAGGGTGAGCGGGACGTGGCTGTAGGCCCTCTCGAAGAGGATGGCCTCCTGCCGCAGGGCCGAGAGGGCCGGCGTCTCGACCCCGGAGTAGCCATAGAACGGCAGGTGATCCGAGCGGAGGGTGTCGACGACGATGAGGAAGAGAGGCGCACCGGGATGAGTCGGGGCGGCCTCCCGGCTCCCGGGTCCCTTCCGGGAGCACGACGTGCCGAGCAGGCAGAAAAGCAGGATTCCGGCCCTGCGCGCGGAGCGCATCGCGTTCACCGCCCGTGCTCCGCCTGTTCGTGCGTGAAGCGCACGTCCTGGGGATAGAGCCGCCTTGCCTCCGCGAGGAGGGAGCGCGCACGCGAGGCGTTCCCGAAGCGATCGAGGCTCCGGACGGCCATGAGGTAGGCGAAGGGGCCCGGCACCGCGCGAATCATCGCGTCGATCCGCCGGGAGGCCTCGCTCATCTGCCCTCGCGAGGCCGAGATGATGGCGAGACCGGTGAACGCGTCGACGTCCTGCGGGAAGAACTCGAGCTCCTTTCGGTAATCCGCTTCCGCGAGATCGAGCTTGTCCTGGCGGCCGAAAATCTCGGCTCTCGCGACGTGGAGGCCCGGAGGAGGGGTCGCGGCGCCGGCGATCTTCGAGGCCTCGTCGAGCTTCGCGAGAGCTTCCGAGAACTTTCCCTCGAGCATCGCGATACGGGCCAGGACCACGAGCGCCTCGGGGAACGCTCCCTTGCGGGAGAGGCATTTCTCGGCCCAGAGTTTCGCGCCCGGCAGATCGTTCTCCATGAGGTGGATCCGGGCGAGAACCTCCGCCGCCCGTGCGTCCCCCATCTCCCACGCCACTTCCGCGTGATGGCGGGCTTCATCGGTCCGGCCGGCCCTGAGCGCGAGGTTGGCGACGTCCACGATGTAGTTCGTGCGTCCCGGCGGAGAGAGCTGGGCCGTCTTCTTCAGGGCGGCGAGAGCTTCGTCCATCCGCCCCTGCCTCTCCAGCGCGGCGGAGAGGATCTCCCAGCCGTCGATCAGACGAGGATTCGTCTTGAGGAGGCCGAGCAGGATCGGGATGGCCTCCGCGTTCTTTCCCGCCTGGTGAAGCTCGACCGCTCGCTGCAATTCGACCATGCTGCCGATGGCTTCCTTGGGGTCGGGCAGGGGAGCCCCGGTCTCAGAGGCCGAGCCCGTGAGATAGCCGAGGGACTGGAGCTTCTTCGCCAGTTCGGGGTCGATCGCCGACGGAGACGTGAGGGCGGTCCTTCGCCTCTGGGCCTCGGCGACCATCGAGCGGAGCTCGGGAGGCTTCCGGCCGGCCAAGTTCTCCTTCTCCGCCGGGTCCCGGGCGAGGTCGTAGAACTCGGGAGTGGGTGCCTCGATGTACTGATGGCGGATGGAGATGAGAGAGCGGAGCTCGCTCCATCCGAGCCGAATGCGCGGGCTGTAGTTCTCGGCGAAGATCCGCCTCTCGGGGGCGGTCCCCCCCGATGCAAGACCGATGAGGGAGGTCGTGCCGGGTCTTTCCGGAAAGCCCGGAACCGCCAGCGCCTCGCCGATCGTCGGGAAGACGTCGGAGATCTGAACCGGCGTCTCGACGCTCGTGCCCGCCAGGGCACCTCCGGGCAGCTTGATCAGGAGCGGGATCTGGATCGACTCGCGGTAGAGAAAGATGCCGTGCTGCATCTCGCCGTGGTCTCCGAGGCCTTCTCCGTGGTCGGAGAGGAAGAAGATCATCGCCCTGTCGTAGAGACCGATCCTCTTGAGCTCGGCGAGGAATCCCCCCACGATCGCGTCAGAGTACGCGACCGCCCCGTCATAGGCGTCTGGGTAGCGTGACCGGTAGGGTTCCGGGGCCTCGTAAGGGGCGTGCGGCTCATAGACGTGGAGGAACGCGAAGAGGGGACGGGGAGCCTCGCGGCGGATCCAGTCGAGCAGGAGATCCGCGGTCTCCTGTCCCGGCCGCCGCACGAACTCCAGCATGCTGGTCCGGCGCTTCGACTCCACCCTCTCGTCCCAGAAGTCGAAGCCCTTCGCGATCCCGCTTTGTGAGTTCAGGACGATCGCCGAGATCGCCCCTCCGGTCGCATAGCCGGCCTTCTTCAGCAGCTCGGCCAGGGTGGGCGTGGCCGGATCGAGGCGGTAGCCCGCATTGTCGAGGACGCCGTGCTGACCCGGCTCGAGACCCGTGAAGAGAGAGACGTGGGAGGGAAGGGTGAGGGGGATGTGGGAGTAAGCCCTCTCGAAGAGGATGGCGTCTCTTCGGAGTCCATCGAGGGCCGGTGTCTCGATCTTGGCGTATCCGTACATCGGGAGGCGGTCCGAGCGGAGCGTGTCGACCGAGATCAGGATGACCGGGGCTCTCTCGAACCGCGGGCCGACGTGGGCACGCTGCGCCCGCCTGCACGACGGGACTGCGAGAAGCAGAACGATCCCGCCGACGAGAGCCGCGAGACGGGCCGGAGCGATCCCCATGGCGCGCACGAGGATAACGTCAACCCCCGGTCGACAAAAAAAATGCCCTGGCCCGAAGGCCAGGGCATGAAGAAAATCCCGCGAAGAGGGCTAGAACCTTGCCCCGAAGGTGAGCAGGTACTGACGGGGAATCTGGAACGACGGGGCCGCGCTGGAGCCGGAAGTCGGCTGGCCGAACGACGCGCTTTCCTTCCAGTTTGCTCCCAGGGCCGCGCACTGGGCGGCCGAGTCGGCTGTCGGGCACTGAATTGGTTTGTCGGTGAAGGGGTTGAAGCGGACGAGACCGGCGGAATTGGGGGTGGTGGTTTTCCCGGTAGTGACCGACGTGTTGATGCCGGTCGCGTTGTTGACGAACGTGATGGCGTGGCCGTTGAAGACGTTGAAGACCTGCGGCATGACGAAGACCTCGACCGGTCCGATCTTGCCGGCGAAGTTGATGGAGAGGTCGGTCCGATAGACCGTGGGGGTGCGGAAGGCGTCGCGCGACGTGAAGTAGTACGTCACGCTGTTCGGCGGGCTTATGTAGCAGTGGTTCTGGTCGATCCCCGGCGTGCTGCATCCCAGGTTCACGTACGGACTCGAGTCGATAGTGCCGGCCGCGCCGTAGGGCGTGCCGCTGTCGATTTGCTCGAGCAGCCCCGGGGTGATGGTGACCGGACCGAGCCTCCAGTCATAGGTCCCGTAGAGGCGAACGCGATGCCTCTGGTCCTGGGCGAGGTCGCCCTTCGGAGAATTCCAGGACGCCTGGATGTACTCGGGGTAGTTGAGCAGCGCGGACGAAAGGGGGCCGCTGCCGGAGTTCTCGCCGACGAAGTTCCCGATCGTGTGCGACCACGTCCAGTTGCCGCCGACTTGCAGCATCCCGAACCTGTAGGAGAGGGACGTGTTCAACGCGGTGTAATTGCGTTCGGGGTTGTTCGAGTTGACGAAGACCCCCAGGTTGTACTGGTTCCCGAGGGCATCCGAGACGAAGCCGGTGTTCAGGTTGCGCTCGAGCGCGTAGAAGTCCTTGAACTCGCGCCGCACCGCGTCCACTCGGTAGACGAAGTTGGCGCCGAGGGTGCCGCCGAACCCGAGCGAATACTCGTTCGCGTTGGGCGACTTCAGCGGGTTGATGATCTGCTGGTTCACGCCGGGAAGGTTGACGATGTCCGGCTGGACAAGGGTCGGGAACACGCCCGTCTGGGCCACGCCGATGCCGTTGAACATCGTCTGCAGGACCTGGGCCGTTCCGGTGCACGTGCCCCCCGGCTGGCCGCACGTTTCGTTGATGGGTGCACCCTGCCAGAAGTAGTAGTAGCTGGCGGGCGAGCCGTTCGAGCTGGCGCCGCTGCCCGCGATCGTCTCCTGGATCTGGCCGACGTAGCGGGCGTAGCTGCCCCTCACCTGGAACTTCCCGTCTCCGGCGACGTCATACGATACGGAGAGTCGGGGGCTGAACTGGCTGTCGTTCGCGACGAGGTGGCCGCTCGAGTCGGTCGCGTCGTTCTTGTCCCAGCGGACGCCGAGGTTGAAGGAGACGTGGTTGCCGAGCTTCCAGATGTCGTTGACGAAGACCGAATTGGTCTTGAGATTGCTCCCCAGGCTCACGTTGGGGATCGGGTAGTAGATGAAGTAGGAGTTGGAGTCGATGACGGGGTAGAGGTTTTGCGGGCCCGTCGGGACTGGTGGCGGTGTGACCGCTGTGACCGACGTCGGGTAGAGCGTCCAGCTGCTCCCGGACTGGAAGTTGTTCGAGTTTCTGAGCTGGGCGAAATACTGGTAGCCGAAGGAGATGTTGTGCGTGCCCAGGCTCTCCGAGGAGAGGAAATAGGTTCCCTTCCCGGTGATGTCCTTGTTGTCCCGGGTCTCGGGGCTGCAGACACCGCAGAAAACCGGGGACCACATCTGGCCGTAGCCCTGGTCCAGGACCAGAAGCGACGTGCCCCCGATCAGCGAGGTATCCGTTCCGCCCGAGTTCACGAACGTGAACTTCTTCCTCGAATACTGCGCCTCGAGGAAGAGGCTGCTCGTGAGCACGCCGTTGTAGTTGGCGGAGAAGAGGTCGGACGGCGTCTGGCGGTTGTAGAGCTGGTTCGTGTCGAGGACCGGAAGCGGGGTGAAGTAGTAGTTGTCGGCGTGCGTCGTCGTCCAGATATAGGACGCCGTAAGGGTGTGGCTCTGGACCGGCGAGATCGTCAGCTTCCCTTCGTAGCGGTCGTTCAGGTTCGTCTGCGGGAACGAGATCGTGGGCGCGCCGGCTATCGAGGCCGTGGACCCCGACGTCTGCTGCTTGTTGTAGCGTGCGGCGCCGAAGAACCAAATCTTGTCCGGCCAGAATGGGCCCCCGAGGGTGCCTTCGTAAGTGGGCACCCAATGGTCGGCGTAGGTCGTGTGGATCGGGGTCTGGGCCTTGGTGTTGTCGTTGTTCTCCGTCATGCGGAAGGAGCCGCTGAAGGCGTTCCCACCCCGCTTCGTGACGGCGTTGATGACGCCACCGGTGAAATGGCCGTACTCCGCCGAGACGGCCGACGTCATCGTGGACGTCTCCTGGATCGCGTCCTCGATGAAGAGGTTGGTCGGCGTTCCGCGGACGTTGTCCTGGACGTTGACGCCGTTGACGTTGAAGACGCTGTCGTACGACATGGCGCCGGCGATCGTCACGGCCCCGTTAGGCCCGTTCTGGTTGACACCAGGGGTCATGATGACGGACGAAAGCATGGTCCTGGCGACCGGAAGCTTGTCCAGGAGTTCCGAGGAATACGTCGTGGTCGCCTGCGGACTCTGGGAGACGGTCTCGCTCTGCGCGACGACGACCGCTGCGGCGGCCACGCCGGCCAGCGCCAGCTTGACGTTCACCGCGATCTCTTGGCCGGACGAAACCTTCGTGGTTCTCGTGACGGTCTGGAAGCCGGACAGGGCGACGGTGACGGTGTATTCGCCCGGCGGCACGTTGGGAATGATGTAGTCCCCGTTGACGTTCGTCACGGTGTTCCGGGAGCCCTGAAGAGTCGGGGCGGTGGCCGTGATCGACACGCCCGGCAGGCCTTGATCGGTGGTGTCGCTCACGTTGCCCTGGAGTGTTCCGGTCGGTATGCCCTGAGCCCACACATGGTTCGCCATGAGTAGCGGCAGTACCAGTAATACGAGCCAGATCTTCTTGTTCTTCATTCGTCTCCCCCCTTTGAATCGGAATTAGAGGATGTTCTCTGAGCTATGAACAATATGAACAATTCGAACGACGCTCCCAATGAGTCAAATGAGTCATCTTTCAAGCACTTCGAGTCGACGCTTTCGGCAAGAATTTGGACGGGATCCCAAGAAACCGGAGCCGCGACTTTCTCCGCGGCCGGCCCCCACGAGGGCCTTGCTCGCAAGTAACTGGCTATCAATTACTTCCATAGCTCTGGAGATTACCTCGCGTTCGTATCGAGCCACTGATGACCTGATTAAGAGAGAAGCGTGCCACGGCAGCCGAACCTGCGCGTTCGAAACTGAAAATGGAAACTTGACGGTTCAGGTACGCGCGTTCGTACCTGAGCGAAGATAGAGTTCTTCGGGCATTTCGGCGAGAAGCTTATACGGAACTTTGGATTTCTACTCGACCCTCACGCTCGCCGATCCGACGCCGATGCGGTTCGTGGCAAGGTCGCGGACCGTGGCCACGAAGCGCATATTGCCCTTGCGGGACTTGACCTCGCCCGTGTACACGAACGGCCGTTGCCCGGCCTTCGCGAGGTCCGCCGCGTCCAGCAGGATCGTCTGGCGGTCCGGGACCGCGTTCGAGCGCGCGCCGCTGTCCTCGACGGCCGCGAGCGCGACGTCTACGATCGCCTTCTTCTTCCCGCCCTCGTCGAGGAACGTGAGTGCCGAAAGAGGGACGGACACCTTGAACGGCGCGATGCGGCGCCCGATCCCGCCTCCCTTTTTCGGAGGGCCGATCGCGAGCGCGACGGGGAACTCGCCGCTGGCGTCCGGAGTCACGAGCGCGAGCTCCATGCGATCGAGAGCGCTCGCGTCCGCGGTCTTCGCGCCGTAGGCACGCCGCGCGCGAAGCGTCACGCCCGGGCGCGAAGACGTGACCCGTACGGCGTGATCGGCCTTCTTCGGGTCGAGAGCCGTGAGCGTGACCCCGATCGAGTAGTAGGTCGCCGACTCCTGATAGATGCGCTCGAGAGCGCCGCCGAACGTGTTTCGGTTCTCGACGAGGAGTCCGCCCGTCTCCTCGGCGACGTCCGCGAGCGCCTCGCGGCGATTCACGTCGGCCGCAAAACCGGTCACCGGCGAGACCTGGGACTCCGAGGCGTCCACGTCGGTTGCGAGGCCGCGCGCGTCGAGCGCGTGCACGGTTATGCCGGACCGGTTCGCCTCGTCGACGACGGCCCGGAGATCCTCGGTGACCGAGTAGTCGAACTGGTTCAGCGGCGTCGAGGCGAGCGCGCCCGCGAACGTCTGCCCCGGGCGGACCTCGATCCCGCTCGAGACCCAGAACGCCACGCGCTTGCCGGAGCGCGCCGCGAGAGCCGCGAACGCGCGCCTGAGCTCGTCGAGCGTGCGTTTCTCGCGGCTTCTGATCTGGTCGCTGTGGCTGCGGATGATGGAGTCGCGGGACGAGAAGCGCGAGCGCCGCGCGAGAGTCACGTCCTGACGGTATTGGGACTCCCAGTAGAGGCCTCGTGGGGCGACCTTCTCGAGGCGCGAGAGGCCGTCGAGGAGGGCCTCCTTCGAGTTCGTGAACGGCGTGATCACGTGCGACGAGATGTTGTACGAGAGGATCGCCATGCTGTCCGACGGGGAGAGCCGGGTGACGAAATCGCGAAGCCCCTCGAGGACGCGCTTGCGGTCGGACGGCAGGAGATGCTCGTCGTCGAAGAACACGAGGAACTGGCGGGGGACGTAGCGGCCGGGACCCGCCGCCGTCGTCTCGAGGATGAAATCCGGCGATGCGGTCGCGAGATCCGGGCCGTGAAGCTGTCCCGCCTCGACCCGGGCGAAATAGTCGAGCGGAAGAGGCTTGCCGTCCACCGCCACGGAGATCTCGGCGCGCGTGAGGTCCGGCACGTTCCGGCCGTCTTTCCCCGTCGCGACCACGTCGAGGTCCATCACGGTGACGTCGACGGCCGCGCGCACGCCCGGCGTTCCGGCTGGCGCCGTGCGAGCCGGCGAGGCGAACGCAAGAAGAAAGAGGAAGAGGGGAACAAGGGCGAAAACCGGTCGCGGGCGAAGGCCGACGTGCATGCGTGACCTCTGATAACGGGTAAAGGGGAATGTGGGTCAGAGCTGGAGAATTTCGCGCAGCATGGCCGCGTCCCGGGTGATGACGTCGCTCCGTTCGGGACGCGCCGTCAGGGCGACGACCTGCTCGGTGAGCCGCGGGTCGTCGCTCGTCCACTCCTGCCCGATCTGCTCGGAGGGAGCGGCCTGCTTGGCGAGAAAGATCAACCGTTCGGCGGCAGGGCTCCTGGTCGTGACCTGCCCGCTCGAGCCGAGGACATCCTCGACGGTCTGGGGGAGATTCAACTTCCGGGCCAGGACGCGGCCCGCGGCCGCCCGGAAGCGCGACAGGGCGCCCGCGCGGATCGGACCGGGAGGAAAAGCCACGGAGATCAACAGCTTGAGAAGCTCGTAGCTGCCGAGAGGCTCGAGCAGCCCCAGCGTGTACGCGTCCTCCCGCTCGAAGCCCTGGTCCTCGGCGAGGTGCGAGCCGGCCACCGCGGTGGACAGCGCCGAGCGTCTCACCACGCGCTCCATCTTCTCGTCCGACGGCACCTTGGGAGATCCGGCGTCCGCGAGGAGACCCGTGAATCGCCGGATCGCCGGAGCGCCCACGACGCGGACCGCTTCCCGGGCCGTGCCGATCAGCTCCTTCGGATCCGTGCGAAGGGAGTTCGCGAGGTAGAGAAGGTCGATCGTCAGGAAAGGGTCGAGGGCGGCGATCTGCACGATGCGCTCGGGCCCGGCGTTCTCGTCGAGGGCCGTCTTCAGCATCGTCGCGGTGTCGTCGTAGATCGGGAAAAGGCGCGCGGGCTCGCGCAGGCGTTTGTGGACGCGGTGCGCGAAGGCCGTGAAGCCCTGGAACGCCTCGCGCAGGGCCGCGGGCGCCGGCGCCTCGCCGGGCAGGCTTTCGAGAATCGTCCAGAACAGCGCGGCGAGCGCGTCAGGCTTGAACTCCTTCTCCCAGCGGGCGCCGGTCTCGTCGGCGCCGGCGGCCGCTCCCAGGTTCACGCGGGAGTCGTCCACCGACTTGGCGCCGTGGAACGCGAGCACCTGCCCGCGGAGAGACAAGTGGATCCTGATGAGGTCCTCGATCTTGAAGAGCGGATCGAATTCGAACGAGGCGCCCGCCCAGTGGAAGAGGTCGAGAAGGATCTTCATCGCGAGGCCTTCGACGGCCTCCACGAGCTTGTCGCGGCCGAGCAGGCTGCGTTCGAGGATGAGTCGCGTGAGGTTCTTGCCGGTCGCGAAGCTTTCGGCGAGAAGCTCGTAAACCGACGCCTCGGACAGGACCTTGCGGCGCGTCAGGTAGACGCCGAGGCGCTCGTTCGGCAGGGAGGAGGACACGAAGACGATCGCGCCGCCCTTGAGGTCGATCGTGCGCAGGACCTCCCCGCGCCAGACCGTCACGCGGCCGGAGAGGGCGTTGATCTCCAGCCACTGAAGAAGATCAGCGAGCGAAAAGGTGTCGAGGTTCCCGCTGAGCGTGCGTGCCACTGCTCACGCGAGTTTGACACGAAGCCGCCCGGCTAGGAGCCTTTCTGGGCAACCCTCGCCGACCTACAGACGTTTCTCGACCGGTGAAGGGGGCACGGGGGAAACACGACCGTGTTTCCCCCGACGCTCGCGGCTGCTGGCGCGCCTTCCCTCCCGTGCGTGCGAAGCACGCGGCGCGCCAGGCGGATCTCAGCTTCCCGAGCGCAGAAGGCGCGTGGCCTTCTGGAGCGCGAGGAGTTCGCGTGCGCCTTTCTGAAGGACCCCGGTCCCGTAGCCCTGCTTCGTGTAGAAGCGATACTCGAGATCGCGGAACGGCACCCCTTTCGGAATGTTGTCCGAGCGGTAATACCAGGTCTCGACCTCGCCTTCTTCGCCCGCGGAACGCAGGTTCGTCGGATTGAACCTCGTCATGATGTCGTCTGATCTCGAGAGGGCCCTCTTTCCGACGTACGACGGAGGCCCGAGGATGACCAGCACCCAGCCGCGATCGGAAAGGGAGCCGCGCACCGCCTCCGTCGAGAAATTCCGGTCCGCATACTGGACGCGCCGGTAGAACTCGACCTCGTACTCGTTGTCGGGAGTCGCGGGGTCGGGATCGAGATGCTTCCAGAAGCGGAAGACCCATTCACGGCGCGCCGCGTCGTCCGGGAGCCCCGAGAACTCCCTCTTCTCCTCCTCCGTGAGGAGGTGCCGCACGGGCGTATTCGGCCAGTCGGTCGAACCCGAGTAAGACGGCACCGTCGTCTCGTCGGCGGGCATCGTCGTGAGGGCCGGAAGAGAGGACGTGGGAGGCGGCGTCGGAGGTGCGACGCGGGCAGCGGCGGCCCGCTGCGCGTCGAAGAAGGTGCAATAGCTCTTCGGGTAGAAGCCGGGGTCGATTCTGGCGGCAGGCTGGAACTCGAAGTAGCGGGCGAGCTCCCGGCGCGCCCGTTCCTCGTCCTTGAGCTCCCAGGCGACCGCCGCCGAATAAAAGTGATAGGCGGGGAGGATCCTCGGAAGGGCCGGCTCGCGCTCGGGGGCGACGGCGAGCTCGAGGAGATGGCGCAGCGCGAGATCCGCGTCCGCCCAGCGTTTCGCGTGGTAGGCGGCTTTCACCTCGACGAGCGTTTCCAAGACGGGATCTTCCGCTGCCAGGAGGGGCGCCGCGAGGACGGCCGAGAGCAGAAACGTGGGCGCGAGGCGAAGGCGCACTTTCAAACCTCGTAGCGCGGAGACTAGCATCCTGGCCATGAGCGATTCCATGGTCACGACATCCTCCGGCCTTCCGCTCAGGACCGTCTACGGCCCGGCGGACGTCCCGCCCGACTGGTCACCCCCTCTTCCGGGAGTCCCGCCCTTTACGCGCGGCGCTCTTCCCGGCGGATACCGCACGAAGCTCTGGACGATGCGGCAGTACTCGGGCTTCTCGAGCGCGAAAGAGTCGAACCTGAGGTATCGGTTCCTCCTCGACCGGGGGCAGACGGGCCTCTCCGTGGCCTTCGACCTTCCGACCCAGATCGGCTACGACTCGGACCACGTGCTCGCGCGCGGCGAGGTCGGAAAGGTGGGCGTCCCGGTGGCGTCGCTCGAGGACATGGAGACGCTGCTCGCCGGAATTCCGCTCGACAAGGTCTCGATCTCGATGACGATCAACGCGACCGCGTCGATCCTCCTCGCGCTCCTCCTCGCCGTCGCGAAGGGCCGGGGCACGTCGTGGAAGAAGCTCTCGGGGACGATCCAGAACGATATCCTCAAGGAATATGCGGCGCGGGGGACGTACACGTTTCCGCCGAAGCCTTCCCTCCGGCTCGTCACCGACGTCTTTGCGTTCTGCCAGGAGAACGTACCGCGCTGGAACACGATCTCGATCTCGGGCTACCACATCCGCGAGGCCGGGGCGACGGCCGTGCAGGAGATCGCCTTCACGCTCGCGGACGGGCTCGAGTATCTCGCGGCCGCGAAGGCGGCGGGCCTCGACCCGTCGGCGATCGCGCCGCGGCTGTCGTTCTTCTTCAACGTCCACAACGACTTTCTCGAGGAAATCGCGAAGTTCCGGGCGGCGCGCACCCTGTGGGCGCGGCTCGTGGCCGAGCGCTTCTCCATCACGGACCCGCGCGCCTCGGCGATGCGCTTTCACACCCAGACGGCGGGTTCGACGCTCACGGCCCAGCAGCCCGAAGTGAACGTCGTGCGCGTCGCGATCCAGGCGCTGGCCGCGGTGCTCGGCGGGACACAGTCGCTCCACACGAACGGAAAGGACGAGGCGCTGTCGCTTCCCACCGAGGCTTCCGCGCTCCTCGCTCTCCGGACGCAGCAGGTGATCGCCCACGAGACCGGGGTCGCGCGCATCGTCGACCCTCTCGGCGGCTCGTGGGCCATCGAGGCGCTGACGGCGTCCCTCGTAGAGAGCGCGGGCGCCCTCATCCGGAAGGTCGACGAGCTGGGCGGCGCGCTCAAGGCGATCGAAGCGGGTTTCTTCCAGCGCGAGATCCAGGAGAGCGCCTGGCGGGCCCAGCGCGCGATCGAGCTCAAGGAGCAGATCGTCGTGGGTGTCAACGAGTTCGTGGGCGGCGAGGAGCGTCCAATTCCAACGCTCGTCGTCGATCCGGCCGTGGAGTCGGATCAGATACTGCGCCTCCAGGCGCTACGCGCGCGGCGTGATGTGGCGGCGGCCGAGAGGCGGCGCGCCGCGCTCGTCGACGCGGCGCGCGAAGGGCGAAACCTCCTGCCACCGCTCGTGGATGCCGTGACGGACCTCGTCACGCTCGGCGAGATCGTCGAGTCGCTTCGGTCGGTCTTCGGCGATCACCGCGAGAGCGCCGCCTGGTGATGCCCGCCCATCGTGATGCCCGCCCCGTCGGAGGTGCGTCAAAGCGGCATTCCATGCGGGTTTGGGAGGTCGAGAAACGCTGCGACCCGCACGGAATGCCGACTCGCACCTGTGTAATTCGCCGGAAGGTGCTCGGAATGCGGGTTTGCGCCGTTCTAACACGGCGCATAAGTCGCAAGTCATTGTAAATATGTGACTTGTCGCCTGCACCCAAACATGTGCAAAGTTTTTGGGGAGGCCATCTAGAGCGCCTTCTCTGTTATTTGCACACGCGAATGCACAGGACAATTCACAGAACCTCTGTGGATCTTCTGAAATCCCTCGTGTTCAAGGGTTTGGCAGTGACCCTTCGTCCCCTTCCGGAAAGGCGAGCGAGCCCTCGACCGACGCGACGCCCGGCTCGAAGCAACGGCGGCAGCGCGCTTCATAGAGACCCGCAGCACCGACGATGACGCGCTCGCGCGAGGCGACGAGGCGCTGCGTCCGACTCGCGGGCGCGCCGCAACGCACGCAGATGGCGCGCGTTTTCGTGATCTCCTCGGCCGCCGCCATGAGCGCCGGCATCGGCTCGAACGGCCGGCCGAGAAAGTCCTGATCGAGGCCGGCGGCGATCACGCGTTTGCCGAGGTCGGCCAATCGGCTCGCGACGTCGACGATCCCGGCGTCGAAGAACTGCACCTCGTCGAGGCCCACGACCTCCGTGCGCGCGTCGGTGCGTTCGAGCACCTCGGCCGAGGACTTGACGGCGAGCGCGAGCAGCCGCAGGCCGCCGTGGGAGACCACCTCGACTTCCGAGAAGCGGTCGTCGATCTTCGGCTTGAAGACCTGCACGCGCCGCCGCGCGATCTGAGCGCGCGTGAGACGGCGGATCAGCTCTTCGGACTTACCGGAGAACATGGAGCCGCAGATCACTTCGAGAGAACCGGTGCCGGGAGGGGTCATTTTCTCGTCCTGCTTGGAGACGAAGAGAAGAAGAAAGACGAAGGTTTCTTAGAAGGCGCGCGAAGGGCCTTCGCATGCCGACCTCGACTCGCCGCGTCCGCGGCGGTTGCCTTCTTCACCCTCAAAGAAATCTTTCTTTTTCTCTCTCTCTCATTCTTCTTTTCTCTCTCTGCCTTGGCCACGCCGACCTTCGGACAGACGTCCGCGAGCGTGCACCGCTCGCACTGCGGGCGGCGGGCCGTGCAGATGCGCCGGCCGTGCTGGATGAGCGCATGGCTGATCCAGGTCCAGCGGGCCTTCGGGATGATCCGGTTGAGGTCGCGTTCGGCTTTCCCTGCGTCCGTCTCGCGTGTCCAGCCGAGGCGCCGCGCGACGCGCCCGACGTGCGTGTCCACGACGACGCCGTCCGGAGCTCCCCAGACATTTCCGAGGACGACGTTCGCCGTCTTGCGCCCCACGCCCGGCAGGGCGAGAAGGGCCTCCATCGTGCGCGGGACCTCGCCGCCGTGCTCCGACACGAGGGCGTTCGCCATGCCGCGCAGGGATTTCGCTTTCGCGTTGAAAAAACCCGTCGACCGGATGACCTCTTCGAGCGCTCCGGGAGGCGAGGCGGCGAGGGCCGACACATCCGGGAAGCGCCGGAAGAGCTCCGGCGTGACCATGTTGACGCGCACGTCGGTGCATTGTGCCGAGAGAATGGTCGCGACGAGAAGCTCGAGCGGGCTCCGAAAATCGAGCGAGCACGCGGCGTCCCCGTACAGGTGCTCGAGTCGCTTCAGCGTCGGGCCGACCGGGGCCGCGTTCCGGACTTTTCGATCCGCCATTTCAGGGACGGAGCATAACCGCGGCGAGCCGCAAACGAATCCGGAACTCTTGCTTCGAAAGGACCACGGTGCTAAGACTCGCGCGACGTGAAATTCGGTCGGTCCGTCGCGCGGGCCCTCGCAGCTCTGCTGGCGTGCGCCTCGCTCTCGTCGCCCTCGCTCGCTCGCGCCGCGGACGGTCGCGTCGTCGTGACGATCCTCGAGACGACGGATCTTCATGGCCACCTACTCCCGTGGGACTACGGGCGTGCGCGGCCCGCCGACGAAGGCCTCGCCCGTGTGGCCTCGCGGATCGCGGCCATCCGCAGGGAGACCCCGAACGTGCTCCTTCTGGACGACGGAGACACGATACAGGGCACGCCGATCGAGTATCTCCACGCGCGCCGGCCGAACGACGATCCCGATCCGATGTCCGCGGCGATGAGCGCGGTCCAGTACGACGCGATGGCCGTCGGCAATCACGAGTTCAACTTCGGGCTCGAGGTGCTCCGCAAGGCGCAGAAGGAGGCCTCCTTCCCGTGGCTCTCGGCGAACACGCGGAATGTCTCCGACGGATCGGCGGCGTTTCCGGAATACATCGTGAAGACCGTGGGCGGAGTCCGCATCGGCGTCCTCGGGTTGACGACGCCGAACATCCCGACCTGGGAGCCGGAGCGGAACCGCCCGGGTCTGAGATGGGAGGATCCCGTCGTCACGGCACGGCGGCTCGTTCCGGTTCTGCGAGGGAAAGAGAAGTGCGACTTCGTGGTCGTCCTCATTCACAGCGGGCCGGAGATCGACCTGAAGACGGGCGCGCCTGACGGCACGGAGGCGGAGAACCGGGTCGCGGCCCTCGCGCGGGACGTGTCGGGCGTCGACCTCCTCCTGACCGGCCACACTCACCGGAAGATCCCGCTTACGCGGATCAACGGCGTTCCGCTCATTCAGCCGGGCAGGTGGGGCGAGGTTCTTGCGCGCGTGGACGTGGCCTTCGAGAAGAACAGCGGCACCTGGCATGTCGCCGGCCTCGAGGGTGCTCTACTGCCTTCCGGGCCTGATGTCGCGACGGACGCAGCCGTCGCGAAGATCGCCGCGAGGCACGACGAGCGTGCCCGGGCCTACATGGAAGAGCCCGTCGCCGTCGCCGACGACGATTTTCCGGCCGGCCGGGCGCGGCTCGAGGACACTGCGCTCGTCGACCTCGTGAACGACACGCAGCTCAAGGTCACCGGAGCGGACCTCTCGATGACGTCGCTCATTCCCTCTGGCCGCTACGAAGGCTTCCCGCGCGGCCGGATCTCCCTGCGGGACGTCTATCGGCTTTACCCGTACGAGAACCAGCTCGTCGTCGTGGAGATCGACGGCGCGGTCCTGAAGAAGATCCTCGAACACGCCGCGGAGTTCTACGGAAGCGCGACGTGGCAGGGCGGGCGGCTCGTCCTGAAGCCGAAGGACGGCATGATTCCCTACAACTTCGACGTCGTCGAGGGCGCGAGCTACCGGATCGACCCGACGGCTCCGGTGGGGTCCCGCATCAAGGACCTGATGTTTCGGGGGCGTCCCGTGAAGAGCGGCGACCGTTTCACGCTCGCGGTGAACTCGTACCGCGCGCAAGGCTCGGGCGGGTACGCAGCCCTGAGAGGCGTGAAGATCGTCAAGGTCGTGCAGGACGAGATCCGCGAGCTCGTGATCGCCCGGCTGCGGGAGCTCGGGCACGTTTCGCCCGTCACCGACCACAACTGGGTCGTCGCGCCTGACGCCGTGTGGGCGCCGGAAGAAAGGGCTCCTAGTTCGGAGGGAAGTCGAAGTCCCGGATCACGTTGAAGCCGAAGTGGACGTTCTTGTCCGTGACACCCCCCACGACGATCCTGTTCCCGTTCTTGTCCAGGGCGGGTACAGCGCCGTAATCGCCCCCCATCATCTGATCGACGGTGGACGCGACCGTGTTGCCGATGTAGAGCCCGAACCTGTGATGGAAAACGGACTTCTCGAGCATGACCGACCATTGGTAAACGGGCGCCACGTCGACGTACGTGCCCGTTGCGGGGTCGAACCCCTTCAGGTCGGCCTTTGACTTCGGGATGAACTCTCCCATGAGGGCGATGGACTTGGTGATCTTGATCTGGGCGATCACGGGCACGTTCCAGACGTCCGTCTGGACCGGCGTGCGCTGGACGTACGAGGGCGCAGCGGCGATCGTGACCCGGTCGAAGAGCGTGCCCGAGACGAGGACCTGCCCGAAGCCGCCGGACTGCTTCTTCAGGCCGAGGCTCGGGAGGTAGGAAGCCGTGAGCCAGTTCAGGCCGCCACGGGCGCCGATGCCGATCGGAAAGTCCTTCGTCGGCCTCAACAGCGTGACCTTCGCCGCAAACTCGTAATCGGCATTAGAGCGGGCACGGTAGATCTGCACCGCGAGGTTCTTGAGCGGCACATATTCCACGCCGAGGCCGATCTGGGCCGAGCCGTCGAGTCCCCAGAGGGAGCTTCCGCCTGCGTCGATGACCGCGGCGTCGAAGCGGTGCGTGATGACGGCCTCGAAAACCCCCGGGTCGTTCGTGAGGGGAGTGTTGGTATTGATGAAGCGGTTTCCGACGTCCGTGGCGACGCCCTTGATCCCTTCCTGGGCGGCGATCGGGGTACGCCACTCGAAAAGAACCGCCGCCACGCACGCGGCGACCCGGAGGTTCATCCGCGGCCTCCCCTTACGGCTCGGCCGCGGCACGTACCTGCGATTCTCGCCTTCGGCTCGGCTCTTCGGTTCGCCTTCATCGATGCTCCTTATCCTCTATTTCGGAATGACGACCGGCAGGACGACGTCGGTGTCGCGGGTCTTGAGGTCCTGCCTGACGAGGACCGCGATGAATGGCGTTGTCCCGTCGGCCGGAACGAGGTCGACGCGCCCGAGGTCCGTCGAGGCACCGGACATCCAGCCCGGGAGCGACACGGCGCCCCACGCCGGGACAGTCACGGTGCGGCTGCCGACGGCAGTGCCGTCCGCACCGGTGAAGTTCACCGTGATGGCGCCGGGATTCGGCGACGTCGACGTGATCTGGAGCGTCGAAGAGAAGGCGTCGTTCTGCGTGGCCGAGAGGAAGACGCCACGCGATCCCGGTGGAATCGCCGAAGGCGAGGCAAAAAAGGTCGCGGGGGCCGTGAAGACGACGTTTCCCCCCGAGGGAAGGGCCGCGCGGAAGGTGGCGAAGGCCGCGACCTGCTGATCGGCGTTGATGTCGAGCGTCCCCGTGATCGCGCTCGACGGGCTCCCGAGGTCCAACGTGACGACCGCGCCGGGAGGGACGGTCGCCGTGGCGAGCGAACCGCTCCCGGGCGCCACCGGCCCGTCGACGGGCTGCGCAACCCGTAGGGAGACGCCGACGTTCGCCGGACTCGTCCCGGGGTTGAAGATCTGAAGCGTGGGCTTGACACCGCCCCCTCGCGTGAAGCCGGCGATCTGGAGTCCGGTGGCGAGCGCCGAGGTTCCGATGGGATCGAGGCGCGCGGCGTCCCCGCTCGCCGGATCCGCGGCGGAGCCGAACAGAAGAACACGACCCGTCGTCACCGTGCACACGATGCGTGCGGAGGCGAGCGCCGGCATGCCGAAGGCGTCGAAGATCGACGTGCCCTGGACGCGGTATCCGCTCGGCCAGTCGTACGCGTAGGAGCCCCGCGATGACGCCGCTCGCGTCGACGATCGAGATCGTGCCCGTGGAATCCTCGGTGACGAGGACGCCCGCGATCGTCTGCTGCGCGGCGTCGGGAGACGCGAAGAGAAAGCCCGTGTCGCCCGTGCCCAGCGCGGCGGCGCCCGTCACGGCATTCGCCGCGTAGCCCAGCGTCCCGCCTCCCGGTGCCGGCACCGACGTGCGCGACCAGGCGAACGTGTCCGCGAGCTGATCCGTGAAGATGCGGACGCCGCCCAGGGCGTTCGGAACGGCCATGTCGGTGCCGACTAAGTCGTCCTGCGAGACCATCGTTCCGGGTGCCACCGAATTGCTCGCCGCTCCCCAGAAGCCCGCGATCCAGCCGTCGGGGAGCAGGGTCTCGCGGGATGTGAGCGTGTGCGTCACGCTGCTCGTATCGGGCGTGCCCCGGTTCCACGTCACGACCTGCGTTCGCGAGACCCGCGAAGGATCGGACGGGAAGGGCCTGCTCGAGACCGCCGTGAGGTAGAGCTCCGCATTATCGATTTTCGGCGGAGGTCCGAGAATCCCGAACCCGCCGGCTGTCCCGAAGAAGATTCGCCCGCGCGCCTCGTCGATCAGCATCGACCAGATCGAGAGTCCGCTGTTTACGATGATCTGCGCGAGCCCCGGTACGGCGCTGCCCGCGTCCGTGAGGTTGGGGGGAACCGTCGAAGTCTGCGTGTCGTTCACGAGCGTGCTGGTGGCCACAGGCGCGCCGAGAGTGGATTGGATGGTGGGCGTGACGGTGGTCGACGTCAGCACGGTCGAGGATGTCGGGACCGCCACGGCGGGATCCAGGAATCCCACCTGACCCGTCTCGTCCGTGTACGCGACGAGGCCGCGGTAGTTGTGAATGTCGTAAGGCAGGGGGCTCAGGAGCGTGAAGATGTCCAAGGTCCCCGTCTTTTCGTCGAAGCGGCCCAGCTGCGACGTGTTGAAGAACGAGATCCAGAGCTTGCCGTCCTCGAGGCGCACGATCTTCGAAGGCGAGAAGGACACGTCGGGAAGGGTCCAGATGGTTGCGGTGGAAACGTCAGGAGGCCATCTCACGAGCAACCCGTAGACGAAGTCTGCGGAGAAAAGCGTTCCATCCGGATCCTGCCAGGGATGCGTGAGATAAAAGATGTTCGGCGTCACGTAATAGGTGAAATTCGGAACCGACGGGTCAAAGAGAGCGAGATGGCCGCCCGTTTCGGGCAGCCAGAACTTGCCGTCCGGGCGTTTCACGAGAGAGGACGGCCGCCTCGATGAATCGGTGTATTCCGTGCAGCTCCCGGTGGCCGGGTCGAAGTGCGCGATCTTGAAGCCGCCGAGCTCGGTGATCCAGAAGGTTCCGTCGGTGTCCAGGAGAAGCGAGCTCGGCGCGGTGGACGACGGCATGACCCAGCGTGAGAGAGTCATGCGGTCCGCGGACCAGCGGGAGATCGTGTTGTCCGAGGCGGCGACTCCCCAGATGTTGCCGGCGGAGTCCTTGACGAGGTTTGCCCCATCGAAGTTCCCGATCGCGAGGCCGGTCGAGGGTACGCCGGTAAACGTCCAGATCTCGGAGCCTGCCGTGAAGGGGCGAGGCGTGGGAGTCGGCGTGGGCGTGGGCGTCGTGGAAGGCGTTGGCGTGGGGGTCGGCGTCGGCGTGGATGTCGGGCTCGGCGTAGGGGTCGGCGTCGGCTCTTGTGCCAGAGCCGGAAGAGCCAGCGCTACGGAGCCGATCGCGAAAAGAAGAAGTCTCCAGTGAGAGGTGTTGCGTGTCACGTCGGGCATTGTAGCGGCCCCCGATGCACGCTCCGTTCCGCGCCTCACGTCGCGAAAAGTGGCCGGTTTGACGCGCCCGAGATGGTTGGCGTAGGATTGACCCTCGCAGGGCGGCCCCGAACGTCGGAGAGCCCACGGCGCCGCAGACGCGGAGCCGGAATGGCCGCAGAGACAGCGGCCGCCCCGCCAGGGAGAACCCAAGTCAAGGGCCCGAAGCGCGGAGGATGCGTGCGTTCGTCAGGAACGCCGTCCCCGGCCGGAAGCCACGAGGGAAGTCCGTTGGCTCGCATGGAGGAGCCAAACCCGGAGGATCAATTTGAGCGATATGGACCCGAAAGATCGAGTCCTGACGGCGTCCGACGACCCGCAGGAGCAGGAGGGTGACGTCGACGTCCCGGAGGGCGAATTCGAGACCGATTCCCCCGGCGGCGAGGGCGACGAGGGAGAAACCGCGAACGCCGGCGGGCAACCCGTCCCCGAGGGCGAAGTCGCCCAGAACGCATTCGACCCCTATCGCCGGCGCCGACGCCGGCGCCGGCGGCGCGGACGCGGGCGCGGACCCGGCCCCGGAGGTCCGGGCGAAGGGGGCGGCCTGTTAACGCCTGAGGGCGTCTCTCCGGAAGCGAGGGGCCGTTACGCGCCTCGCGTCGAGCCGGCCGCGGTCGCGAACCAGCCGCGCGCGGCGGTCACGGGAATCGTCAAGCTTCACGGTGACCATTCCGGCACGCTCGTCTCCTCGACGACGTACTCCTCGGAGCGAGGAGATCCTTTTCTTCCGAAGTTCCTGGTCGAGTCCGAGGATCTCGAGGACGGCCTCCTCGTCGAAGCCGAGGCCGTCTCGCGAGGCCCGAAAGGCCCCATCGTCCAGAAGGTGGTCTCGATCGAGGGGCTCGAGCCGGCGGACTATCGCGGCAAGTACATCCAGTTCCACAAGGGCGTGTCGGTCGACCCCGACCGACGGCTCCGGATGGAGACCGCCCCGGACGAGATCTCCGGCCGCGTCCTGGATCTCGTCGCGCCGATCGGCCGGGGCCAGCGCTGCCTGATCGTCGCGCCCCCGAAAGCGGGCAAGACTTTTCTCCTGAAGACGATGGCGAACGCCATCGCGAAGAACGACCCCGACGTCAAGATCTTCATGCTCCTCGTGGACGAACGTCCCGAGGAGGTCACTGACATGCAGCGGTCGATCACGGGCGAAGTGGTCGCCTCGCCGAGCGACCTCAACGCGGCGCACCACATCGCCGTCTCGGAAGCGTGCTTCGAAAGGGCCAAGCGCCTCGTCGAGATCGGCCACGACGCCGTCATCTTCTGCGACTCGATCACGCGGATGAGCCGCGCGTACAACAACGAGCAGCGCGGAAGCGGCCGCATTCTCTCGGGAGGAATCGACGCCCGGACGATGGAGAAGCCCCGCCGCTTCTTCGGCGGCGCGCGGAATCACGAGGGGGGCGGCTCGCTCACGATCATTGCCACGTGCCTCATCGACACCGGCAGCCGGATGGACGACGTCATCTTCGAGGAGTTCAAGGGCACCGGAAACAGCGAGATCATCCTCGACCGCGGCCTCTTCGAGCGGCGCATCTTCCCGTGCATCAACATTCCGGCCTCCGGCACCCGCAAGGAGGAGAAGCTCTACGATCCGGACGAGCTGCCGAAGATCCACAAGCTCCGCCGGGCCCTCTCCTCGGTGAAACCCATCGACGCGATGGAGCTCCTTCTCTCGAAGCTCGCGAAGTCGAAGACGAACAAGGAATTCCTGAAGAGCATCCTCTAGGCGTCCGTCAGAACGTCAGCTGGTAGGAGAGGTAGCTCTGGAACAGCGTGTCGCCGGAGATGCTCCGGCCGGCCGACGCCAGGAAGTGGTGATGGTCGTTGAAGTCGAGGACAAGGCCGACGTTGAAGCGCAGGTTGCCGTCGCCGCCCACCCGGTCGGGGGTCGTGTAGAAGACCTCGCCGCCGACCGACGCCAGCTTCGACACCTGTCGTTGAACCAGCCAGCCGACGGACCAGTAATCCCGGTTCCCCGCACCGGGATTGATCCAATAGCCTCCACCGCCGTAACTCATCCACGGCCCGAAACTCTTCTGGAGCCACACAGGTAGGAAGGCGCGCAGATGTCCGGCACCGAGGCCTCGTGACTCGCTTCCGAACGGCAGCTCGATTTGCGGGAAGGTCCCCACCATCGGGATCGACTCGCTCTCCTCGACGAACCGCAGCTTGGCGCCAAGCTCGACGTCGCCTAGGCCATACGCGGTCGGGCCGCCGGTCGGGCGCGAGTACGCGAGCGGGGCGATGAGATGAAGCTGGAGATTCGGTGCCGCTCCGAAGTTGACCTCGAAGTGCGGTGCCGTTCCGGCCGACCCGTTGGACGTGACCTCGTTCTGCATCGCAAGGTAGAACTCCCAGTGTCGGTAGGCGACGGGCTCGGGATCGTCGGTCACATACGGCGGCCCCGCGCTCGCGATGGCCGGTAAGAGCGCGAGCGCGCCGGCGAACGCCACAGCCGGGCGCATGAGCCTCACGGCAGCCACCATCGCCCCACGCCGCGGTAGCCGATGAGGACCGCTATCCATGACCCCAAGATCTTCTATTCTTCGGGTGGGATGTAGAAGTCCGTCAGCCGTCGCATGACGTGGCGGGGGTCCTCCACGTGGAGGAAACGCGACGCGCCGGGGAATGTCGTTCCTTCCGCCCCGCGGATGCCCTGGACGATCGCGGCTGCGCAGCGCAGCCGCTCGGGGTCCTCGCGGTCGCCCACGAGGACGATCGTGCGCGCGCGGATCTCGCCGAGCCTCTCGGCTTGCGTCGGCCCGGGATGCGCGGGACGCGCGAGCGAGCCGCCCGCGACGCGTGCCCGGCCGTAGATAGTCTGGAGGCGCTCGAAGGGCCCTTCCAGCGCGCGCGCCACGTCGAAGGCGGGTGAGGAGAGCCACTTTTCCATCGCCGTCCGCGGTGAGCGCGCAAAAGCCGACAGAAAATCACGCCGCGCCGCGAGCGTCTCGTCTTTCCAGCGAAATCCCTCCAGCGTCGGCGCGAGAAATGCGAGGGAGAGGGTCCGGGCCGGGAAGGCGAGCGCAAACTGGATCGCGACTTCGGCGCCGTCGTCGTGAGAGAGCAGATGCACCTTCTCCGTCGAGAACCAGTCGAGGAAGGACGCCGTCTCCGCCGCTTCGTCGGCGAGCGACAGGGGTTCGGGCGCGTCGCTCGAGCGGCCGTGACCCCTTCGATCGAAACGCACTGCGCGAAAGCCCGAAGAGACGGCCGTGGCCGGCGCCTCGAGGAGATCCGCGTCCGCGAACGAGCCATGCAGGAGCACCACCGTCTCGCCGTCGCCGCTGACCTCGTAGTAGAGGCGATGCCCCGAGAGACTCGCGTACGGCATCGGCGTCTCTCAGGCCGGCGCGGCCGCTTCGACGCGGCCGGCGACGCGGCGTCCGCGACGGCGCCTCCGGCGCTTCGCGTGTGCCGCCGGCGTCGAAGCGGAAGGCTCCTCCGGCTCCGCGCCGAACCCTCCGTGCGGCACCTCGAGTCCGAAGGCCTCGCGTGTCCAGAAATCCGCGACGGAGAGCGAGACGGGAGGCTTGGAAGAAGGTGCTTCGAGGGAAGAGACGGGAGGAGGGAGGGGAGCTGAAGAGGGGATTTCTTCGAAGGCAGGCGGGGCAGGAGATTCCGCTTCGCGCTCCGTGATGTCTTTTCGCCCCGGCGCTGCCGCGGAGAGCAGCCGAGCCGAAATCGCGGCCTCCGCCTCTTCGACCTTCGAAGAAATCTTCGGCGCCGGAGGCGCCGTCTTCTCTTCGCGCAAAGAAATCTTCGGCGGTGCCGGAGGCGCCGCGATCTCCTTCGGTTTCGCGGGGACGGCGCCTGATGCGAAGAGCCCCTCGTCGGGGTGCTCCACGGGGATCTTCATTCCGATGAGGCGCTGAATCGCGTCGAGCGAGAACACGTAGTCCTCGTCCGCGAGCGAGATCGCTTTTCCGGAATGCCCGGCGCGCGCCGTTCGTCCGATCCGGTGAACGTAGTCCTCGGGGTCCTGGGGAAGGTCCACGTTGATGACGTGCGTGACGCCTTCGATGTGGAGCCCCCGCGACGCGACGTCCGTGGCCACGAGCAGCGGCAGGACGCCGCTCTTGAAGTCCTGGAGGATCTTGAGGCGCCGCGCCTGCGGGATGTCTCCCGTGAGCGCGCCGGCGCGGAATCCGTGCCTTTCGAGGTTCGCGAGGAGGCGCTCGGCGAAGCGCTTCGTGTTCACGAAGAGCATCGTGCGCTCGACGCCCTCGCGTCTCAGGAGTCCGAGGAGCAGGGGAATCTTCTCGCGCTGCGAGACGTGGTAAAGCGTTTGCGTCACGCGGTCGGCAGTGATCTGCTCGGGCCGGATCTCGATCTTGCGCGCGTCGTTCAAGTGCTCGTACGCGAGCTCCATGACGCGAAGCGACAGCGTCGCCGAGAAGAGCATCGAGTGCCGGCGGCCCGGAGGCGGGCAGCGGCGGAGGATGCGCCTCAGGTCCTTGATGAAGCCGAGGTCGAACAGGCGGTCCGCTTCGTCGATGACGAGCGACTCCACCTCGCCGAACGACGTCGCGCCCTGCTGCTCGTAGTCGAGGAGGCGCCCCGGAGTTCCGATGAGGAGGTCGCAGCCGGCCCGGAGCTGGTCGCGCTGGCGGCCGTAGTCGATGCCGCCGAAGACGGTCACGATGCGCATCTTCACGAAGTGCCCGAGCTGGCGCGCATCGTCCTGGATCTGGACGGCCAGCTCGCGCGTGGGCGCGACGATGAGCGCGCGCGGGTTCCCCGACGCCTTGTGGCGCTTCGACCGCACGAAACGCGTGAAGATCGCCACGAGATACGCGGCCGTTTTCCCGGTTCCCGTCTGGGCCTGGGCGGCGACGTCCTGGCCGGCGAGAAGAAGGGGAAGCGTCGCGGCCTGGATGGGCGTCGCCCGGACGAATCCGCATCCGGCGATGCCCGCGCTCACCGCGTGCGGCAGCTTCAGGTCGGCGAAGTAGACGTCAGAAAGGTAATCCGAAAATTTCCCCGCGGGAGCGGTCATCCGCGGTCATTGTAGCGTCCGGTGCGTTCTCGTCGCGTCCGATATACTCGATCGACGCGCGCCTCTTCTCCCATGACGCCGCTGTCCGGCCGCCGCCCCGTCCTCTTCGCGCTCGGCATCGCGGCATTCGTGATCGCATTCACGACGGACGAGCGCGTCTTCGGCCTGATCACCGACGGGCAGGTCATGACCCGCACGGCCTACGCGATGTCCGCTCTCGGAGAGATCGGGATCGCGCGAGGCCACCCGGTCAACATCGCGCGGCCCTCCGGGGACGCCGTGACGCGGTACGGGATGGGTCCGTCGCTCGTTCGGGTTCCGATCACGGCTCTCGCGGGTCCCTTCGAGAACGTTTTCGGGCTGGGCTCTTCGCAGACTCTCTTCGTGCTCGAGCAGATCCTGCTCGTCCTCCTCGCGGCCGGTGCGGCGAGCCTTCTCGCGCGCGCCGTAGGCGCGGGACCTGCCGGAACGCGCCGCGCTTGCCTCGCTGCGGCGATCGCGTCGCCCCTGTGGGCCTACGCGGGGTCCGACTGGTCCGAGCCGCTTCAGGCGGCGTGCGTCGGTGGCGCCTTCGCGTGCGCGGCGCTCGTGGGCCGCCCGGACGCGAGGCGCGACGGACTGCTCGCGGCCGGGGCCGGGGCGCTCGCGGCCTTCGCGCTCCTCTCGAAGTCCGTCTTCGTCGTTCTTCCGCCCCTCCTCCTCGCGGTCGTCGTCCTCGAGGCGCCGAGGGGAAGGCGCGTCGCGCGCGCCCTGGCGTTCCTCGCGGGCGCGGCGCCGTTCGCCGCGCTCTGGCTGGCGTTCGAGATCGCGCGTTTCGGAAGACCGTTCGCGTCGTACGCCGGAGAGCCTTTCAGCCACGCCCCGCTCGACGGCCTGTGGCGACTCACGGTCGGAGTGAACAAGGGGCTCTTTCTGTACTTTCCGCTGGCGCTCCTCGGGGTGTGGGGTTTTGTCCGCGTCGCGAGGGCGCGGCGCGTCCTCGGGCTCGCCCTTGCGGGGTTCGCGGCTTTCCTGCTCGTGACGACGGCCGCGTGGTGGTCCTGGGACGGCGCGTCGGGATGGGGACCGCGCCTCCTCGTGCCGCTCGTCCCCCTTCTGGCAGCCGCGGCGGCCGTTGGGGCGCCGGCGCGGCCGGCGGCGGCGTTCACGGTTCTCTTCGGGCTGGGAGTCGCCGTGAACGCGCTGGGCGTCCTGCAGCCCGACGGCCCGACGACCTGGTACTACATGGTCCTTCCCCAGAAGCCTCTCACCGAGGCCGAGACGCGCGCCTACGCGCCATACGCCGTGTTGCGCGTCGCAGGTGAGACGCCGCGTCTCGGCCAGTGGTTCGACGTCGCGAATCACGCGGAGCTCTCGCCGATCAAGGTCACGGCGTGGCTCCTCGCGCACCGGCTCGCGGGAGGCGACGTTCTCGCCGTGCTGAAGACGCCTCCGTGGCGGACGGACCGCCCGGGCTTCGAGATGGCGGTGCCGCCCGAGCAGGCGATCCCTCCGAGCGCGCTCGTCTTCCTGACCTCTCCTTTCCGCTGGCCGCATCTCGGCATGTCGCTCACGCGTCGGGCCGACCAGCCGGATACCGTTCTCGCCTTCATCGACTGCCTCTACGACCAGGCGCTCCGCGCGGAGGACATGCGCTCCGCGGACCGCGCGATCGAGTTCGGGGAAGAGCTTTATCGGCGCGTGCCCTCGCCGAAGACGATCACCGCGCTCGCCGAGGCGTACCGGCTCGCGGGGAAGCGCGAGACGTTTCTCGACTTCGTGCGCTCGCTCCCTCCCGCTCAGAGAAGCGCCCCGGATTTCGGGATGCTGCTCGCCCTCGCGGCGCGTGATTCGGGAAACGAAAGGCTCGCCCGCGAGATCCTCGGACAGGTGCTGCGGGCGGGCGGGCGGCCCGAGTACGCACGTCTCGCGTCCCTGCCTCTCGCGGAATGGCCCGCGACGCTGCACGAGGCGCAGCTTCCAAGGGCGCTTGAGGCGGGCGAGGAGCCCCGGCGATAGGATGAACGCGTGAGCGTCACCGTCGAGGTTCCGAAAATCGAGAGACTGGACGCGGCTCCGTTGGCTGTGAGGTCTCCGGCGACGGGCGAGCTCGTCGGCGAGGTCTCCGATCTCGACGTCGCGGGGGTTGCCGCGGCCGTGACGCGCTCCCGCTCCGCGGCTCCGTCCTGGGCCGCGGCGTCGCTCGAGATGCGGATCGAGGCTCTCTTGAAGTGGCGAGACCTCATCCTCGACACGCCGCTCGTGCCCGAGACTCTCGTCAGAGAGAGCGGCAAGCCCCGGCACGAGGCCGAGGGGATCGAAGTTCTCTACCTCTGCGAGCTCATTCGGGCGATGACGAGGCTCTCGCACCGTGGGCTTGCCGAGGAGACCCGTCACCCGCTTCTTTTCCTGACGAAGAAGACGCGCCTCGTGCGCCACCCGTTCGGGGTCGTGGGCGTCATCGGCCCCTGGAATTTCCCGATCCTGAACAACGCGGCCGACGCCGTGGCGCCGCTTCTGGCCGGCAACACGGTCGTGCTCAAACCTTCGGAGGTCACCCCCCTCACATCGCTCGTCCTTCGCGACCTCTGGGCGAGCGCGGGGAATCCGCCGGACGTCTTCCAGGTCGTCACGGGAAGGGGCCCCACGGGGGCCGCCGTCGTGGACCTCGTGGACGCCGTCATGTTCACCGGCTCCGTCGCGACCGGCCGGAGGATCGCCTCGCGCTGCGGAGAGCGTCTGATCCCCTGTGTGACCGAGCTGGGCGGCAAGTCGCCGTTCATCGTCCTTCCTGGCGCGGACGTCGAGCGGGCGGCCGAAGCTGCGGCGTGGTCGAGCTTCATCCATTCGGGCCAGGTGTGCGTCCGCACGGAGCGCATTTACGTGCACGCCTCTGTCGCAGACCATTTCGAACAGCTCCTCGTGTCGCGCGTCGCGGCGCTCCGCCAGGCGGCGCCGGACCCGTCGGGCGGCGCGCAC
Organism: Thermoanaerobaculia bacterium; assembly: GCA_963816185.1. Taxonomy (GTDB): domain Bacteria; phylum Acidobacteriota; class Thermoanaerobaculia; order UBA5066; family UBA5066; genus Fen-183. Next base: position 509,849 of record CAWFJJ010000001.1, read on the forward strand.
GACCTCGGCTCCGTGACGTTCGCGCGCCAGATCGAGGTCGTGGAGCGGCAGATCGCCGACGCGAAGGCGAAGGGCGGGCGCGTCCTGATTGGCGGCGCGCGCCGCGGGAACGGCCCGGGTCTCTTCTTCGAGCCCACGGTCCTCTCGGGCGCCACGCACGATATGGAAGTCATGCGCGAGGAGACGTTCGGCCCGCTCGTTCCCGTCATGCGCTTCTGGGAGGACGAAGAGGCGCTTCGCCTCGCGAACGACACGCACCTCGGCCTCAATGCGACGGTCTTCGGGCCGCCCGGAAAGGCCGAAGCTTTCGCGCGTCGCCTGCAGTCGGGCCAGGCGATCGTGAACGACGTCCTCGTGAACTACTTCGTCGTCGAGTCGCCTCTCGGCGGGTGGCGCTCGAGCGGCCTCGGCGCGCGGCATGGCATCGAGGGCCTCAGGCAGTGGACGCGCATCGAGGCGATCACGACGCGGAGGCCCGCCCTTGCGGTCGTCGATCGTTTCCTCGCGAAGAAGCTCGCGTTCCCGTACGACCCGCACGTCCTGTCGGTCCTGCGCCTCGCGATGCGCATCCTCTACCGGCGCGGACTCGCCGCGAAGCTGCGTCGTCCGTCCTGACGCGGCTCCCCGTACAATCGAGCGGATGAAGGCTCTTCTCGCCGCACTCGCGGCCTCCGTCGTCGTTTCTTTCGCCGCGCTCGCGCAAACGGGCAAGCCCGCGGCCAAGCCGTCGCCCGCTTCGTCCGCCGGGCTCGAAGTCTCGACCGGCAGCGCCGCTCCGAAGGGGGGCACCAAGGCGAAAGTCGAGGACCTGCGCGTTCTCGGAGGCGAGTCGGCCGACCCCTTCGAGCTCGAACGCCTCGGCCTCGCCGCCGTGAACGCGAATCAGCTCGACCGCGCGCGCGTCTTCTTCGAGCGGGCGTGGAAGCTCGGCGAGCTTCCGACGGCCGCATACAACCTCGCCTGTCTCGACGCGCGCACCGGGCGCATCGATCAGGCCTTCGCCCGGCTCGACAAGGCCGTCGCCGCGGGGTTCGACGACGGCGTCTCGCTCGAGAAGGATCCCGATCTCGCGGCCCTTCGAGCCAAGCCGAAGTTCAAAGGAATCGTCTCCGGGGCGGCGAGGAACCGCGCCTCCGGCGACGCGGCAGTCGTGAAAGAAGGCGTGTTCCTCGTGCCGAAGAACGGCGCCTTGGCGATCCTTCTCCTTCTCCACGACAAGGAGTCCGATCCCTTCACCGTGAGCGGGCCTTTCACGGACGTCGCGCTGTCGCATCGTCTCTGCGTCGCGGCTCCGCGCGGGCCCGGCCGTTCCGCGAGGAAGCGGTTCGGCTGGGGCTCGGCGGACCGTGCCCGGAAGGCGATCAACGCGGCCGTGGACGCGGCGCGCCGGAAGGCCGGAAACCAGAAACTTCCCGTGCTCCTCGTGGGCGTGGGGCGGGGAGGCACCGAGGCCTTCACGGCCGCCGCACGCAGCGCGCCCGGCACGTTCGCGGGCGTCGGCTCGATCGGAGGACCGTTCGATCCCGGTGCCGCGCCGAACCCCGCCGGTCTTCGCGGCGCGCGCCTCTTCCTCGGATTTTCGCGCGACGCGTCGCCGGCCGAGGTCGCCGCGACCCGGCGCGGCCTCGACGTTCTGCGACAGCAGGGGTTTCAACCCATGGTCGCCGAGTGGCCGGGATCGGGCTCCGGGTTTCCGAGGGACGTCCCGCGCGCGGTGAAGGAGACGCTCGACGCGTTCGCGGGCCAGACGCCCGCCGCGCCGCGCTGAGAGCCGCATGGCCGTCGACTTCTATCGACATTCCCTCGGAGAAGAGGAAAAAGCCGCCGTCCGCGACGTCCTCGATTCTCTTTTCCTGACGACCGGGCAGAGAGTCTACGCCTTCGAGAAGGCCTTCGAGGACTATCTCGGCGTGCCCGCCGTCGTGTGCACGGCGCACGCCACGGCCGCCCTGCACATGTCCATGCTCGCGACGGGCATCGGCCCCCCGGACGAGGTCGTCACGACGCCGATGACGTTTCTGTCCTCGGCGAACGCGATCGTGTACGCGGGCGGAACGCCCGTTTTCGTCGATGTCGATGCCTCGACCGGAAATATCGACCCCGCCGCGGTCGAGGCGGCCATCACTCCGCGGACGAAGGCGATCATCGCCGTCGACCTCTACGGCCTCATGGCCGACATGGTCGCGCTCCGAAGTCTCGCCGACCGCCACGGCGTTACGCTCGTCGAAGACGCCGCGCATTGCATCGAAGGGCGCCGTGATGGCTTCGGGCCGGGACGGCTCGCCGATTTCGGCTGCTTCAGCTTCTACGCGACGAAGAACCTCACGTGCGGCGAGGGCGGCGCAATCACGGCCCGCGACGGAGCGAAAAAGAGCCTCCTCCGACAGCTCGGCTCGCACGGCATGTCGAAAAACGCGGCCGACCGGTATGCCGGCAAATACCAGCACTGGGACATGGAGCGTCTTGGCTACAAGTACAACCTCTCGGACGTGAACGCGGCGCTCCTGCTGCCGCAGCTTCCGAAGCTCGCGGAACGGCTTCGGCGCCGCGAGGAGATCTGCCGCCGCTACGAGGCCGCGTTCCGCGAGACGCAGGGCGTTTCCTTCCCGATCGTGCCTGAGGGCATGACGTCCGGGCGCCACCTCTTCACGATCTGGGTGGATCCCGAAAAGCGCGACGCCGTTCTCGCCGGCATCCAGGCGCGGGGCGTCGGCGTCGCGGTGAACTACCGCGCGGTGCATCTCACGAAGTTCTATCAGGAGCGTTTCGGCTTCCGCCGCGGCATGTTTCCCCGGGCGGAGCGCATCGGCGACTCCACGATCACGATCCCGCTCTGGCCCGCGATGACGGACGCTCAGGTCGACGAGGTCATCGCGGCGGTGAAAGAGGCGGTCGCGACAGCGGGATAGAGCTCAAGGCGGCCGCGAGGGATACGCACGCGGCGCGGTTCCTCACGCCGGCCCGGTCGACTCCACGATTCTCAGAAGGTCTTTTGCGGGGTCGAGCTCTATGCCGGCGACGAACTTCTTCGAGAGGTTCGGGACGGTGACCGTCGTCGTCGAGATGCCGTCGAGGTTCACGGTCACATCGAACGTCGACCCATCGAGGACCGTGAGCCGAACGACGAGCGTGAAGACGTAGAACGGCTTGTCGTTCGGACCCGCGACCGGATGGACGACGGTGTGGCCCTGCGTCTGTGTGACCGCCAGCGTCACCGTCGAGGCGTCAGGCGCGTTCTGGTACGTAGCGCGGAGAACCGGCCGGAAAGGCGTCTCGACCCACTGGTCGAAGAACTGCTTCAGGTCGAGGCCGCTCGCCCTCTCGAAGTCGGCTCGGAGGTCGGCGCGCGATGCCGTTCCCCACGCGTGCGCGTCTCCGTAGGCGCGAAGCGCCGGGAAGAAGGTGGCGTCGCCCACGAGCCGGCGGAGCATGTGCAGCGCGCGCGCCCCTTTGTAATAGACGGAGCCCGTGTTCGCGAACGGCGCAGACGGGTCGGCCACGACGGGCGGCGCGAGGCGGCCTCCGTAGAGGTTGTCGTCGTAGGACGCCGACAGAGTGGCCCCGGGCGCGAATCCGAGCGCCTTCTCGAGGTACAGGACCTCGCCGTACGTCGCGAACCCTTCGTTCAGCCAGACGTCGTCCCACGTCCGCATCGTCACGCGGTCGCCCCACCAGTCGTGCGAGAGCTCGTGGACGAGGAGCGTCGTGATGTCCCGGTCCGTGTTCGCGAGGATGCCCGTACCGATCGACGTCATCGTCGGGTGCTCCATGCCGCCCGAGAAGGACGAGGCGACGATGCCGTACTTCGTGTCGAGAAACGGGTACTCGCCGAATATCGACGCCTGCGTTGCGATGTGGTTCTTGATCGCAGAGAGCCGGGCGACGTTTTCGGCCGCGTACTCGGGCAGGAGGTACGAGCGGATCGGCATCGTCCGTCCGTCGAGCGCCGTGTACGTGTCCTCGACGGTCACGTAGTTCGCGACGTTGAGGGACACGAGGTACGTCGAGATGGCTTGCGGGAGCCTCCACGTATACGTGCTCCGGCCGCCGCCCGCGTCGGCGACCGAGACCGTGCCGGCGGAGGCCGCGACGTAGCCCGCCGGAACCGTGGCGTGAACGGTGACGACGGCCTTGTCCTTCGGGTCGTCCACGCAGGGCCAGAACGTGCGCGCGAGAAACGGCTCGGCCACGCTCGTCGCGGCGTAGCCCGATTCGTGCTGCCAGAAATCGATGGCGGCCGCCGCGGGCGGCTGCCCGCCGTACGAGACCGAGATCGTCGCCCGCTCCTCGGCGCCGAGCGGCGGATCGAACGGGATCACGAGCTTCCCGGACGCGTGAACGGCCGCCACGGCGACGCCGTCGCGCAGCGCCGCCGTCACGGAGTACGCGTCGTCGAAGTCGAGTGCAAGGGAAGAGGTCTTTCGCGCGAAGCCGGCCACGCGGATGACGGTCGTCCCCGACAGGAACCTCACGGCGGGGTCCATGTCGAACGAGACGTCGTATGAGAGGACGTCGATGCCGCGGTCCGCGCCTTCGACCGACGGAGGAACGCCGGCCGCGGCGCGCGCGGCGGCGGCGGCTTCGAAACGCGCGCGCTTGGCCGCGGCCTCGACGTGCTCGCGAAACGGGCTGCGGTCGATGCCGAGGGAGGGAAAAGAGGATGCTGCGAATGAAAGAGAGAGAAGGAAGAATGCCGCGAGCACGCCTGCCGCCAACGAGTGGGCCGGGGATGGGCCGCCGCGGGGACCGTCTCTCCTCCTTCTAAGCATCTCTTGGCCGTCCCCCGGTGATGTGTCCCTGCAATCTCATGCGAGGAGCTTTCCGATGGCCTCGCCGCTCGCGATGCGCTCGCCGAGGGCGATGCCGTCGCGGAAGCCGCCGGTCACGTGCAGCGCGCCGGGCGCCGCCGCGTCGAGTGCGACGAGGTCCTGCTCGAGCGCCGCGAGCGTGCGGTGATGGCCGAGCGGAAGCTGCGGGATCGCCTCCGGCCACCGCGCGATCCACGACCGGGCGGCCGGGCCCAGGCGCGGGAAGAAGCGTGCGACCTCCGCCGATGCGACCGCGAGGAGGTCCTCGTCGGGCGCGCTCGCCAGCCTGCTGTCGAGGGCTCCGCCGAGGAACGACGTCGTGAGAACGAAGCCTTCGGGCGCCCGCCCCGTGAAGAGCGACGCCGGATAAAGGATGCCGAGGGAGCGAAATCCTTCCACCTGGGGGATGAGCCCGCCAAACCCGTGCGGAGCGTCGTGCGGCGAGGCCGGCGCGCGGTATGCCTGCATGACCACGGTGACGGGCGAGTACGCCACGAGAGCGAGGCCCGCGGTCGAGCGCGTCAGGACGCCGCCGAGGAGCCGCGCGTCCGCAGAGGCCGAGAGCGTCGACACGAGAACGTCGGCGTCGAAGGTCCGCCCGTCGGCAGTGCGCACCGTCCAGCGCCGCCCCGGCGGGGCCGGTGTGCGCGGCCCTTCGATCGTGACGACGGCCGTGCCCAGCTCCAAATGGAAGCCGGGTTGCGAAGAGAGACGTTGTTGAAGAGTCTCTATGAGGGTGTAGAGGCCGCCGTCGAACGTGAGGGTCCGAGCGCGATGTCGCGGCGCACCCGCAGCTCCGCCCTCTTTCTTCTTCGTCCTTCTAAGAAATCCTCTTATGACGCTTCCCGCTGCTCCCTCCGCCTCCCACAGGCGCGGGAACGCCGATCGAATCGAAAGCGAGCGCGGATCGCCCGCGTAGACTCCGGACACCATCGGCCCCGCGCCGTACACCGCCGCCTCCTCGCCGAAGCGCCGCGCGAAGAAGGAGTGGACGCTCTCGTCGTCCAAAGACGCGGGCCGCGGCGCCACGAACGGCTCCTTGAGGAGGCGCAGCTTTCCCTTCATCGTGAAGACCTTGTTGAAGAGCGCAGCGGGGCCGGGCACGACCGCGCGGGGCGAGCCGCCGCGTACGATCCAGCGCGGAGCCTTGCGGTCGGCCTTGACGGTACGAGCCGCGAGACCGAGATCGGCGAGGAGGCGCTCGGCGGCCTCGGTCGTGCGCAGCGTGTTCGGCCCGCATTCGAGCGTGAACCCGTCCTCCCGGATCGTCCTGATCGAGCCGCCCGCCTGCGGCCCCGCCTCGAGGATGACCGTCTCGCCCTCTCTCCCGCGCCGGAACGCGGTCGTGAGGCCCGCGATCCCGCCTCCGAGGATGACGACGCGTGTCACGCGGCGGCCTTTCCGACGATGTCGGCGAGCGCGCGAATGAACGCCGGATGGTCGTTGAGGCCCTCGGCGACCGCGTAATGCGGGATGCCGAGGCGTGCCGCTTCGTCGCCGAAGAGCAGCCGGATCTCGTAGAGCGTCTCGACGTGGTCCGACACGAAGGCGACCGGTACGACGAGCACCTGTTTTTCGCCTGCCTTCGCGAGGTCCGCGAGGACCTGAGGTGTCGATGGGCCGAGCCATTCGACGGGCCCGACCTTCGACTGGTACCCGAGGCGCGACCGGTAGCGGTTCCCGAGCGCCGCGTCGATCAACCGAACGGTCTCCTCGATCTGGCGCGGATAAGGGTCCTTCTCCCTCGTCACGGTCTTGACGGGCAGCGAATGCGCCGAATAGAGGATCACGGTCCTCTTGGGATCCGGGTCCGGCAGGAGGGCGGCCGCGGCGAGAATGCGGTCCACGTGCGCCGCGATGAAGCCCGGTTCGTCGAACCACGCGTCGGGCGCGAGCCGGCATTCCGGCGCCCAGCCGTTCGCGGCGAGAGCTTTCGAGACGCGGGCGAACGAGCCGCGCGTCGTCGTCACGGAGTACTGGGGATAGAGCGGCAGGACGAGAAGCCGCGTGGCTCCCGCAAGGCGCAGCTCCTCGAGAGCGGTCTCCACGGTGGGCGCAGAGCATGTCATGCCGACTCGCACGGCGGGTGCAGGAGCGGCGGCCTCCGTCCGAAGGCCGAGCGCCTCCTCGAGAAGCCGGGCCTGCGTTTCCGACCAGCGGCGGATCGGCGACCATCCGATGCGCTCGTAGATCTCGGCTGATTTCGGCGCGCGGAGCGTCGCGATCGTCCACGCTACGAGCTTTCGCAAGGGTGCGAATCGAATGTTCAGGATCTCGGGATCCACGAACAGCTCGTAGAGAAACGGCTTGAGCTCTGCACGGGATTCGGGGCCTCCAAGCTGCACGAGGAGGACGCCCAGCTTCTCGCCGCTCACAACGTTCGGGAGAAGATCTTCGGCGCGTCGGGCGCTTTCTGCTCGAGGTAGGCGTCGAACAGCATGGCGACGTTCCGGATGAAGATCCGCCCGAGCGCCGTCACGCGGATCTCGTCCCGCGTCAGCTCGACCATCTCGTCCGCGACGAACTCGGGAAGCCGCGCCATGGCCGAGGCGAAGGTCTCGTCGAACGAACGGAGGGAGTACGCGCGTTCGATCGCGCGCTTGTCGATGACGCAATGGCAGAGCAGCCGCGTGATGACGTCGCGCCTGAGGAAGTCGTCCCGCGTGAGCCGGTGCCCTTTGACGGTCGAGAAGCGTGCCTCCTCCGTCGCTTGGTGATAGTGGGCGTAGTCCTTCGTGTTCTGGACGTACGCGTCGTCGATCGAGCCGATCGCCGAGACTCCCAGCCCGTAGAGATCGCAGCCGGCGTGCGTCGTGTAGCCCTGGAAGTTGCGGGTGAGGGTGCGGTCCTGCTGCGCCTTGACGATCTCGTCGTGCGGTAGCGCGAAGTGGTCCATGCCGATATAGGTGTAGCCCGCCGCGGTGAAACGCTCGATGCCGGAGACGAAGATCGCGAACTTTTCGGTGCCTTCGGGCAGGTGGGCCGCGAGGACACGCTGCGGCCGCTTGAGCCATGGCACGTGCGCGTAGGAGTACATCGCGACGCGGTCGGGGTGCAGCGAGATGATGTCCTCGACGCTCTTCTCGAAGCCCGCGCGCTTCTGGCCGGGGAGGCCGTAGATCATGTCGAGGTTCACGGAGGCGTAGCCGAGCGCGCGCGCGGCGTCGACGAGCGTCTTCGTCATCTCGAAGGGCTGGATGCGGTTTACGAGCTCCTGCACCTCGGGGTCGAAGTCCTGCACGCCCATCGACACGCGGTTGAAGCCGCGGTCCTTCAGGACGGCGAGGTGCTCCGGCGTCGTCACGCGCGGATCCACCTCGACGGAGATTTCCGCGTCGCCGGCGGGCCGGAACGTTTCGAGGAGGTGCTGCGCGAGCCGGTCCGCCTGCTTCGGCGTCAGGTACGTCGGCGTGCCGCCGCCCCAGTGCACCTGCTTGATCGCGCGCGCGCGGTCGACGTGCGACGCGAGGATGTCGATCTCGCGATGGACGTCCGCGAGGTAAGGCTCGATTTCCTCGCGCGAGTCGCCCTGACGGTCCGGTTTCGGGACGATCTTCATGAAGCAGCCGCAGAACCAGCACTGCTCGTCGCAGAAGGGAAGATGGACGTAAAGGGAGACGGGCGACTCCTTCGCGTTCGCGCGTGCGCACGCGGCCTCGTAGTCGGCGGGGGAGGACTCGGTCCACTCCGGCGCCGTCGGATATGACGTGTACCGCGGGCCCTGGACGTTGTACTTTTCGAGCAGCTCGGTCGTCATCGGGAGCGTCTCGCCCCGGAGCCGGATCGGAATGGCCGTCACGCGCGCGAGGTTAGCACCCGGCGGGACGGTTCCCACGTCCAGGTCGCGTGCACGAACGACCCAATCGCTCGATCACGTCGGCAGCGGCGCGCGCGCGGCCGCCACGAAGGCCGCGACGTTCTCGGGCGCCGTGGGCGGGAGGATGCCGTGGCCGAGGTTCACGATGTGGCCGACGGGACCGGCCGCGCGGCGGGCGGCGAACACGGCTTCCCTCACGCCTTCCGGTGTTCCGAGGAGGACGCCGGGGTCGACGTTTCCCTGCAGCGCCTTGCCTTTCGCACGTTTCCTCGCCTCGTCGAGCGGGAGCTTCCAGTCGATGGAGAGGACGTCGACGGGCATTTGCGCGAACGAATCGACGAGATGCGTCGAGCCCGAGGCGAAGAGGATGACCGGAACCTGCGAGCGCCGCGGCAGGTGCGACACGAGCCGCTCGGTCGCGGGGCGCGCGAATCGGTCGTAGTCGGCGCGCGAGAGCTCGCCCGCCCACGAGTCGAAGACCTGGACGACGTCGGCGCCGGCTTCGATCTGCGCGGCGAGGTATTTGCCGCAGGAGTCGGCGAGCTTCGCGAGAAGCTCTTCGAGCAGCTTCGGCTCGCGGTGCATCATGGCCTTGACCGTCGCGAACGACTTCGACGAGCCTCCCTCGATCGCGTACGTCGCGAGGGTCCACGGCGCCCCGCAGAACCCGATCGTGGCCGCCGCGTCGTGGACGATCCTCTTCAGGCCGCGATGGATCTCCGTCACGAACGCGGTCTCGACGTTCGGATCGAAATCGTGGAGAGACGCCACGTCGCGCTCGGTGCGGACGGGGCTCGGAAGCTGCGGCCCTTCCTCGTCGAGCCGGACCTCGAGGCCCATCGGCGGAAGAGGGATCAGGATGTCGGAGAAGAAGACGACGCCGTCCATGCCGAAGCGCCGGAAGGGCTGGAGGGACACCTCGATGGCGGCCGGGACGTCCGCGCACAGCTCGAGGAACTTGAGCCTCTTGCGGACCTCGCGGTACTCGGGCAGATAGCGTCCGGCCTGTCGCATGAGCCAGACGGGCGGGAGGTCCGTCGGACGGCCGAAGGCGGCGTCGACGAAGCGCTGGCGGGACGGTGCCGGAGCAGCCTGGGGCATGGCGCGGGAGGTTAGCATCGCGATGCGCGACGGTTCGTCGCTTCCCTGATGCATCCGTACTGATTCTCGCCCGGAGGGGGTTCCTATAATCGCCGATGTGACCGGGGCCGCGCAGCTTGCTTCGACTCTGGGATGGGTGGCCCTCGTCGCGTACGCCCTTTCGGCGGTTCTCTACGCGATGTCCCTGTTCCGGACGGCCGAGTCGATCGGCCGGTCGGCGACGGCTTTCGCGGTTCTCGGTGCCGTCTGCAACTTCGGCACGCTCTACGCGCGCTCTCTTGCTCTCCACAGCGTGCCGTACCGCGACCTTCTCGGCTCGATGAAGCTCTTCGGCTTCTTCCTCGCCGTGATGAACATCGTGCTCGAGCTCCGCCACAAAGACCGCTCCCTTGGGCCGTTCCTGATGCCCGCGGCCCTCGTGTTTCTCGTGCTTGCGGCCGTTCAGACGACGCCCGTTCCCAAGGACGCGCCGGAGCTGAAAGGCCCGGTTTTCGCCCTCCACGTCACGCTCAACATGCTCGCGTACGCCGCGTTCGCGGTCGCCTGCGCGCTCTCGCTGCTTTATGTCGTCGTGGGGCGTTCGCTGAAGAAGCGTGCCTTGACGGGTCCCGCCTCGCGGCTCCCGAGCCTCTCGTACCTCGAGCGCGCGAACCGGACGTCGCTTTCTCTGGGCATCCTCTCGCTCACGGTCGGGGTTCTCCTCGGTCTCTTCTGGGCGTCGCGTATGTGGAAAGGAGAGCACCCGCTGTGGGCGCTCGACCCGAAGATCTGGTTCGCGCTCGCGACGCTCGCGTTCTACGTCTTCGTCCTCGTGCGCGCGCGCCGGGGTGCGGCGCCCGTCTCGACGGCCCGGCTCTCGATCGCCGGGTTCGTGCTCGTCCTCCTCTCCTACACGGCCGTCAACCTCCTCGTCAGCAAGCTGCACGATTTCGCCTCATGAACCTGCTCTTCGTCGGATGGGACCATCGCGCGGCACCTCTCGATCTGAGAGAGAGACTCGCGTTCACGCCGGAAAAGGCGCGCGAGGCGCTCGACGGGCTCTTCCAGGAGCACATCCTGTCCGAAGGCGCGATCGTGTCCACGTGCAACCGCGCCGAGATCTACGGGATGTCCGACCGCGAGGACGGGCTCGACGCGCTCGCCGGTTTCTTCTCGCGGTTTCACCGCGTGGATGACGCGCTCCTGCGCCGGACGGCTCTTTCGGGCCACGGCGACGCGACGGTGAGGCACCTCTTCCGCGTGGCCGCGGGTCTCGACTCGATGGTCCTCGGCGAGGCGCAGATCCTCGGGCAGATCCGCGAGGCGCACCGCCTCGCGACGGCGGCCGGCACGGTGCGAACCGTGACGAACCGGCTGTTCATGAGCGCGCTCGAATGCGGCAAGCGCGTCCGTGCCGAGACGGCGCTCGGCCACAAACCGACGTCCGTCGCGGGGCTCGCACTCCTCCTCGCGGGGCGCATCTTCGAATCGCTGAAAGACAGGAGAGTCCTCCTGATCGGCGCCGGAGAGACGGCCGAGCTCACGGCCCGGCTTCTCGCCGAGGACGGCGTGTCGGAAATCCTCGTCGCGAACCGCTCGCACGAGACGGGCGAGGCCCTCGCCGCGACAATCCACGGCCGGGCCGTGCGGTGGGAAGAGCGTGCCCGGGCGGCCGCCTCCGTCGATCTCGTCCTCTCGGCCACGAACGCAACCGAGCCCGTTCTGACCGCCGGGGCCTTGCGCACCGCGCTTCACGGCGCGCCGCGGCGCGGCCCGCTTCTCGTTCTCGACCTGGCCGTCCCGCGCGACGTCGAGCCCGAGGTCGGCGAGCTCACCGATGTGTACCGGTACGATCTCGACTCCCTTCAGGAGATGGCGGCGGTGAATGCGCGGGCGCGCGCCGGCGAGGTGCCGCATGCCGAGGCGATCGTCGAGGAGAGCGTCCGGAGATTCCAGGAGTGGTGGGGCGGGCTCCTGCAGGGCGACGTCGTGCGCGGCCTGAGGGAGAAGCTCGAGAGCATCCGGCGCGCCGAGCTCGAGAAGCACGCCGGCAAGCTCGCCGCGCTCGACCCGGCCGCACGGGCGGCGGTCGAGCGCCTGACGGAGACCCTCGTCGCCCACATCCTCCACGACCCGACGGTGGGTCTGAAGGAAGGGGACGGCTCCGAGCGTCTCGAGCGCGCCGCGGCCGTACGCGCCCTTTTCCACCTCGACGAGGGACCGAAATGACGACCGCCGCCGCCGTGCGCCCTCTTCGAATGGGCACGCGGGCGAGCGCGCTGGCGCGCACTCAGTCGGGCGCCTTCGCGGCGCAGCTGGCGCTCCTCTCGGGCCGCCCCGTCGAGACGATCGTCATCCGCACGCACGGCGATCAGCTTTCGAGCGAGGGCAAGGCCCCGCCCGGAGGGGACGCCGCCGGCGTCTTCGTTCGCGCGCTCGACGAGGCGCTCCTGAGGAACGAGATCGACTTCGCCGTCCATTCCCTGAAGGACGTTCCGACGGCCGTCGCTCCCGGCGTCGCTCTCGCCGCCGTGCCGAAGCGTGCGGACGGGCGCGACGCGCTCGTCGTCGCCTCGCGTCACGCCGGCGTCACGACGGTGAGCGCGCTTCCACCCGGGGCGCGCGTCGCCACGTCGTCGCCCCGGCGGGTGTCGCAGCTCCTGAGTTTACGGCCCGACCTCGTGACGGTCGCGATCGCGGGCAACGTGGACACGCGCCTCCAGCGCCTCGAAGAGGGCCGCGCCGACGCGCTCATCCTCGCGTGCGCGGGCCTCGACCGGCTCGGAAGGGAAAACGTCATCACACGCCGGCTCGAGAGGGACGAGATGCTCGGCGCGCCGGCGCAGGGCGCCCTGGGAATCAGCTGCCGAGAGGACGACGTCGAAACGATCGCGGCGTTGAAGAGGATGGATGATTTCGAGACGCGCATGGCGGCCGAAGCCGAAAGGGATCTGCTGCATTTCCTGAGAGGCGGATGCCGGGCGCCTGTCGGCGCCCGGGGATTCTTCGAAGGGGAAGAGGGGAGCCGCACGCTGAAGCTCGTGGGCCGCGTGCTGTCGCTCGACGGCCGCGAATGCCTCGAAGACGAAGTGAGCGAGCCGTTCGCGCCGCCGTCCCACTCTTCACTTTCTAAGAAATCTCCGTCTTTGTCTCCTTATTCTTCTTCCCCTTCCAAGAAATCTTCGTCTTCCTCTTTCTCTTCTCTTGGTCGCGCCCTCGCCGAGCGCCTTCTCGCGCGCGGCGCCGCGCGACTCATCGACGCGGCGCGAGAGCGGACACCGGGGTGAGCGGCAGGATTCTCCTCCTGCGCTCCGGCGCCGCCGGCTCCGAAGACGCCCTTCCGGGCGACGTGACCGTCCTTTACACGCACACCGTCGTTCCGCGTCCCGAGGGCATCGCCGAAGCGCTCGCGTTCGACGCGCGCGGAGCGACGCTCGTGATTTCTTCGAAGGAGACGGTCAACTATCTGCTCCCCCTCTTTCGCGCTCCTTTCGCCCAGATGCTGGCGGTAGGACAGGGCACGGGGACTCTGCTCAGAAAGGTGAATATGGGGGGCGCCGGGGGAGGCCGCCTGGGCGAAGCGACGAACGCCGGCGGGGAAATCGCACCGCCAGTCATCGTCCCCGAGGTTCCCGGAGCCGCGGGTGTCCTTCACTTTCTAAGAAACTCTTCCGTGCCCTCCCTCATGCGCATCCTCTGGCCGCATGGCTCCGACGCGGCGCCCGAGCCGCTGGAGCAGGTGCGCGCTCTCGGCATCCGGCTCGTCGCGCCGATCGTTTACGAAAAACGTCCTCTTTCTCCCTCCGAGCTGAATCCCTCGATCCTCGCCGATTTCCGAGCAGGCCGGTTCGCCGCGGTCGCCGTGGGCTCCACGGCGGCCCTCGACGTCCTGCTCGCCGCCCTGGATTCCAAGGCCGCGCGTCCACCGAAAGTAAGATGGGGCGTGCTCGGGCCCGAGAGCGCGAAGGCCGTGACCGCCCGAGGCCTTCCGGCCCCCTCGATTCCCGCGCACGCGCGACTTTTCGACCTCCTCGAGCTCCTGCGGAAGGAAACACGATGACCTTTCCCCTCCACCGCTATCGCCGGCTCCGCCGCTCCGAGAGCCTCCGAACGATCGTGCGCGAGACGTCGCTCGCCCCCTCGGACTTCATCGCGCCGATCTTCGTCGTGCCAGGCGCCGGTGTGCGCCAGCCGGTGCTGTCGATGCCGGGCGTCGACCGCGTGTCGGCGGAGCTGGCCGGAAAGGACGCGAAATCGCTCGCAACTCTCGGCGTCCTCTCGGTGATCCTGTTCGGGATCCCCGAGGAGAAGGACCCGCAGGGCAAGTCCTCCGCGGATCCCGAGGGTCCGGTCTGCCGCGCCGTGCGCGCGATCAAGGCCGAAAGCCCGAAGACCATCGTCATGACCGACGTCTGCCTCTGCGAGTACACGGATCACGGCCATTGCGGGGTTCTCGCGCACGAAACGGTGGACAACGACGCGACGCTCCCGATCCTCGCGGCCGAAGCGCTCGCGCACGCGCAGGCGGGAGCCGACGTCGTCGCGCCCTCGGACATGATGGACGGGCGCGTCGGGGCGATCCGCGCCGCTCTCGACAAATCCGGCTTCCGGGACGTGGCGCTTCTCGCGTACGCCGCGAAGTACGCGTCGGGCTTCTACGGGCCTTTTCGCGAAGCCGCCGAATCGACGCCGTCTTTCGGCGACCGCCGCGCCTACCAGATGGACCCGGCGAACGTCCGCGAGGCGATCAAGGAAGTTCTCTCCGACGTCGAAGAGGGCGCGGACCTCGTCATGGTGAAGCCCGCGCTCTCGTACCTCGACGTCGTGCGCGCCGCCAAGGAGGCCACGAACGTGCCGGTCGCCTGCTACAACGTGTCCGGCGAGTACGCGATGGTGAAGGCGGCCGCGCAAAACGGCTGGATCGACGGCCCGCGCGTCACGCTCGAGATCCTCACGTCCATGAAGCGTGCGGGCGCGGATTTGATCCTGACGTATCACGCGAAGGAGGCGGCCGAGTGGCTGGCGTGACCCGGAAGCGTCTTCGCAGAACGTCCCAGTCTGAAGCCCTCTTCGCGCGCGCACGGCTGCGCATGCCCGGCGGCGTGTCGTCGCCCGTGCGTTCGTTCGCGTCGGTGGGCGGGACGCCGTTCTTCGTCAAGAAGGGCCGCGGGGGCACAGTGATCGACGCCGACGGCAACCGCTACGTGGACTGGGTCATGTCCTACGGCCCGCTCGTGTTCGGGCACGCGCATGGTCCGGTTCTCTCGGCCGTGAGGAGAGTCCTGCCCCGCGGAACGTCGTACGGCGCGCCGACGAGGGGCGAGGTCGAGCTGGCCGAGCGCGTCACGAAGGCGTTCCCGTCGATGGAGAAGGTGCGCTTCGTGTCCTCGGGGACGGAAGCCGCGATGAGCGCGGTGCGCCTTGCCCGCGGCGCCACGGGCCGCGACCTCGTCCTGAAGTTCGCGGGCTGCTACCACGGGCACGCGGACTCGTTCCTCGTCTCGGCGGGCTCCGGCGTCGCGACGCTCGGCATTCCAGGCTCGCCGGGCGTGCCCGCGTCTCTCGCCGGCCTCACGCTGACGGCGCGGTACAACGACCTGGCCTCGGTCGAGGCCCTCTTCGCCGCGCACCCGAAGCGCATCGCGGTCGTTGCGGTCGAGCCGGTCGCCGCCAACATGGGCGTCGTCGCGCCGGAGCCGGGATTCCTCGAGGGCCTTCGCGCGATCGCGGATCGCGATGGCGCGCTGCTGCTCTTCGACGAGGTCATCACGGGCTTCCGCCTCGCCAAGGGCGGCGCCCAGGAGCTTTTCGGCGTGCAGGCGGATCTCACGTGCCTCGGCAAGATTCTCGGGGGCGGGCTGCCGGTCGGCGCGTACGGCGGTCGCGCGGACCTCATGGCGAGGGTCGCGCCGGACGGCCCGGTCTACCAGGCCGGGACGCTCTCGGGAAACCCGCTCGCGATGGCGGCCGGGAAGGCGATGCTCGATTCCCTCACGCCCGCGGTCTACGCGAAGCTCGAGAAGGCCGCCAGGGAGCTCGAGCGCGGGATGAACGCCGCCGCCAAGAAGGTCGGCGTCGAGGACCGTGTCGTGATCAACCGCGTGGGCTCGATCCTCACGCCGTTCTTCACGAAAGGCCCGGTCCTGAACTTCGATGACGCGAAGAAATCCGACCTCGAAGCGTTCCGGAAGTGGTTCCACGCGCTCCTCGGAGGCGGCGTTTTCGTCGCCCCGGCGCAGTTCGAGGCGATGTTCGTGTCGACCGCGCACACGCCTCGCGACATCGCGGCCACCGTCAAGGCGCACGAAACCGCGCTGCGGGCGGCCTTCGGCTCGACGGCCGGCGGTTGACGGACCCACGGGACCTTCTTCGGGAGGAGGCCCGGTCCCGCGACCGGGCCGACCCGCTCGCGCGCTTTCGGGACGAGTTCGTCTTCGACGAGGGAGGTCCTCTTTACGTCGACGGGAACTCGCTCGGGCGGCTTCCGAAGCGCACCGCTCCGGCCGTGGAGCGGATCGTGCGCGCCGAGTGGGGCTCGCGCCTCGTGCGCGGCTGGAACGAGGGTTGGGTGGACGCGCCCCGGCGTGTGGGCGACAAGCTCGCACGTCTCCTCGGCGCGGGGCCCGGCGAGGTGACCGTTTCGGACGCGACGAGCGTGAACCTCTTCAAGCTCGCCGTCGCGGCGCTTCGGGCGCGTCCAGGCCGGAAGACGATCGTCACGGACGCGCTCAACTTTCCCTCGGACCTCTACGTCCTCGGAGGCGCGGCGCAGCTTCTCGGTGCGGGGAGGCGTGTCGTCGTCGTTCCCGCACGCGATGGAATCACGGTCGACGCCGCGGATCTCGACGCGGCGATCACCGAAGACACGGCGCTCGTGTCGCTCTCGCACGTCGCGTACCGAAGCGGCTTTCTCCACGACATGGCGGCCGTCAACGCGCTCGCGCACGCAGCGGGCGCGCTCGTGCTCTGGGACGTGAGCCATTCGGCGGGAGTCGTCCCGATCGACCTCGAAGGCTCCGGCGCCGACCTCGCGGTGGGGTGCACGTACAAGTACCTGAACGGCGGGCCGGGATCTCCCGCGTTCCTCTACGTCCGACGTTCTTTGCAGCAGGAGCTCGAGAGCCCGATTCGCGGCTGGTTCTCGCGTCACGAGCCCTTCTCCTTTAGCGTGAGCTACGAGCCTGCGCACGATCTCTCCCGGTTTCTCGTTGGCACGCCGCCGATCCTCTCCCTTGCGGCGGCGGAGGCGGGAGTCGACCTCGCGCTCGAGGCCGGGGTCGGTCCCGTACGGGAGAAGTCGGTCGCGCAGGGGGAGTTCCTCGTGCGCCTCTGGGAGACGTTTCTCGAGCCGCGAGGTGTGACGCTCCGCTCGCCGCGAGAAGCCGCGCGGCGCGGCTCGCACGTCTCGTTCGGGCATTCCGAGGCCCTCGCGATCGACCGCGCTCTCATCGAAGAGATGAGGGTCATCCCGGATTTCCGGCCGCCGGACGTCATCCGCTTCGGCTTCGCGCCTCTTTACACGCGCTTCATGGATCTCTACGAGGCGGCCGACGGGTTCCGGCGAGTCCTCGACGAGGAGCTGGCCCGCTGACCGCTGCGCGGTCTCACGGGAGATGGGCGGGCCAGCAGCTGTCAGCGATGGGGGAAATTTTTCGACAACGGGCGCATCGTCACTCGAACCACCCGACGACATCGAAAATCACCTGGGCCGAGCCGCTGCCGAGACCATCCACGAGAAGGTCGCCGTTCGCGCCGAGCCCGCCGCTGACGTTGTTCGCGCGCGTCTGGCCGGCCTTGAAGCTCACCGTGGTCGTGCCCGTCGGGCCCGATCCCCCCGGCACGACACGCAGCGACCCGGCCGCGGTCGGAGAGGTGACCGTGAAGTTGCCGGCGATCGACTTTGCCGTGGCGGGCACGCCGCACCGCCCCCTGATGACGAACGAGCGCGAGGAGCCCGCGGAGATCGCGGGTCCCCCGTAGGGTCCGGTTGCATTCCGCGTGTCGAAGACCCGGCAGGGTGTGAGCGCGTGGAAGGACGTCGCGGGCGGCGGAGGCAGTGCCGGCGTGTAATCCACCTGCACCGTGAGCGAGGTCGAGGTCTTCGAGAGCGTCGTGATGGTGAGCAGGAGCTCGGGATCCGTGAACGTCGCGCCGACATCGAGCTCGGCGTCGTCGAAGGTCGTCGTGGCGGGCTTCATGTCGAGGAGGTCCGTCCCGCCGACGGCGCTTGGCGCGAAGCGGAGCAATCCGCCGTTCACGACGGTCGTCGGTTCTCCGGCGTCGAAGCCGGCGCGGTTCCGCCACTCGATCCAGTACGTCCGTGCGGGCATCGTCGTGGGAATTTTCACGGCGTACATCGATTGCCCTGGCGTCTCGAGCGCGCCGATCGTGTACGTCGCGGTGCCGCCGGGGTGCGCGCGCACGCTGCCGGCGGGCAGCCAGCCGAACGAGTCCTTGAACTGCGCGTTGAAGTGTCCCGCTCGCGAGTTGCCCATGACGTCGAAGCGGTCGCCGTACTCGCTGCGCGTGCATCCCGAGGGCGCGATCGTCACGGTCCCGCAGTCGTACGAGTGCGCGTGCAGGACGCCGAAGTTGTGGCCCAGCTCGTGGGCCGCGACGAGAAGGCCCATCGAACCCGTCCCGTTGATCCAGGCCCCCGACCCGCCCACGTACCCGAGCCCGTTCCAGCCGCACGCGCTGATCGACGGAAATACCCAGAGGACGAAGTTGTAGCTCGCGAGGTTGTAGCCGGCCGCCGCCGCGCGCGCGTTTCCCTGCGATTGGATCGTGCTCGTGTCGCAGGTCGTGGGCTTGGCGACGGTGGCCGTCACGAGGGCGACGTCCCCCGTCATCGAGACGAGTCCGTAGGAAGCCTCGTTGTAGAAGCGCGCGACGCTCGAGCCGGCGCCGAAGAAGAGGTTCTGGGCGTTCGTAACCGTCGTGGCGTTCAGGGAGGTGTCGTTCGTGAAGTCGAGGAGGATGACGAGGACGCGCTTGGCTCCGGTGGTCCAGGCGCTGAGGGGCTCGCGCGCGAGAGGCGCGCGCGAAAGCCGCTCGACCTCCTCCACGTCGAAGGCTTCCGGCCGGGGGCGCCCCTGGACGGCGATGCGGTCGCCCGTCCGAAGCTCCGCCGGGGGCTCCACGAAGCGAAGTCGGAGGGTCTCCCCGTCGTCCGTGTGGAGCTCGTAGTGGAACTCGGCTCTTTGGTTCGGGAAGTCGTCGGACACGCCGACGAAAAGGGTGCCCGTCCTCAGGAACGGGTCGTCGGCCCGCGCGAGCAGGCTCGGCAATGCGGCGAGCGAGAGCGTGAGGAACGCGATGCGGAAACGCTGCATGGGATACCTCTAAAAGAGATCCGGCAGTGGAAACGCGTTGCTCCGGAGAGGTTACCTCTTTTCGAACAGACCGGCTGGAAGAACCCCCTGAGTTTGTACCTCGGAGTAATTTGATGCAACTGAATCAAAGCGTTGCCGGTTGCCTGCCCCTACCCTCAGGAACGGATGAAACCAGCCATTTCTCGCGAACGCCCGTTCGTTGACTCTTTTTAGGTTTTTCTTCGGTAAGGAGGCTGACGATGTCACTGGTATCACGCACGGCTCTCACATTCCTCGCTGGTCTGGTCGCGGTGCCAATGACACCGGTGGCGCATACCGGCCCTTCGGGCTCCCCGGTGGCACGCGCAGCGACCCCAGTCGCCTATGA
The DNA here is from genome assembly GCA_963816185.1 of Thermoanaerobaculia bacterium. Classification (GTDB taxonomy): domain Bacteria; phylum Acidobacteriota; class Thermoanaerobaculia; order UBA5066; family UBA5066; genus Fen-183. The sequence continues at coordinate 529,256 of CAWFJJ010000001.1, forward strand.
CGTGACACAGAAGGAGTACTACCTCTCGGCCGACCAGGCCACCTTCGTCCGTCCGGGCTACGTCATCAAGGTGAACAGCGTCACGATCGGAGCCGACCGCAAGCCCGTCGTGGACGTGAACATCACGGACACCGCAGGCCAGCCCATCGACCGTCTCGGCGTTCTGACGCCGGGTGCGGCGGGGGCGAGCTTCATCGCGGCATGGTGGGATCCTGCGACGCGATACTACACGGCGTACACGACGCGCACCGCGACGGCCGCTCCTCCGGCGGATCCTTCGAGGATCGGAAACAAGACCGTCCAGGCCGGCACGGACACGGGCGGCAAGTACACGGACCTCGAGACGGGGCACTACAAGTATGCGTTCGGCACCGCGCTGCCGGCCGGCTTCGATCAGACGAAGACGACGACGATCGGGATCTACGGCAACCGCGTCATGCCGGCCGACATCCTCGACGGCAAGACGTACACCGCCAACATCGAGTACGACTTCCGGCCCGACGGAGCCGCTGTCGCCGACAAGTGGGGCAAGATCAACCAGGCGACGAGCTGCAACAACTGCCACGATCCGCTCTCGGCCCACGGCGGCTCTCGCCAGGACGTGAAGCTCTGCGTCCTCTGCCACCAGCCCCAGACGGTCGACCCCGACACCGGCAACACGGTCGACTTCAAGGTCATGATCCACAAGATCCACGACGGCGAGCACCTTCCGAGCGTCGTGGCCGGAACGCCCTACGAGATCATCGGGAACGCCCAGTCGGTTCACGACTACTCCATCGTCACGTACCCGCAGGAGATCCGCAACTGCGCGAGCTGCCACGAGGGCACCGTCGCGGCCTCCAAGCCGGCTCAGGCGAGCGTGTGGTACTCGAACCCCTCGAGCGCGGCCTGCGGCTCGTGCCACGACGACGTGAATTTCACGACGGGCGCGAACCACCCGGCCGGCCCGGCGACGGACGCCACGTGCGCCACCTGCCACCAGCCGCAGGGCGACGTCGAGTGGGACGCCGGCATCAAGAACGCCCACGTCGTTCCGCTCCACTCGGCCCAGCTCAAGGGCTACACGGCGGCGATCACCTCCGTCTCGAACGCCGGCCCCGGCAAGAAGATCACGGTCACGTTCCAGCTCAAGAACGGCGACGGCTCGTTCGTCGACCCGGGCGTCTACAAGAACTCCGCGAACGGTTCGCTCAGCATCAAGCTCGGTGGACCGACGTCCGACTACACGAACGTCGGCATGGCCGCGAACGGCCAGCCGTTCAGTGAGAGCCCCGCCACGGCGGCCACGCCGGCCGTGTACAACGCCACGACGGGCATCGCGACCTACACGTTCACGAACGCCATCCCGGCCGCCGCCAAGGGCACGTACGTCGTCTCGATCGAGTCGCGCCGCCCGATCAAGCTGAACCCGGCCCCCACGAAGGGCCCGACCTCGGTCAACGAGGGCGCGCCGAACCAGCCGTTCTACTTCGCGGTCACGGGCACGACGGTTACGCCCCGCCGCACGTCCGTCCTGCTCTCGAACTGCAACAAGTGCCACCAGGACCTCAACGTCACGTTCTCGCACGGCAACCAGCGCATCGCGACTCAGCACTGCGTGATCTGCCACAACCCGAACGGCAGCGATCTCGCCCGCCGGCCGGCAGACCATTCGGCGGACCCCGGCGAGTCGATCGAGTTCGCGCGCATGATCCACCGTATCCACACGGGCGACGAGCTGACGCAGGATTTCACGATCTACGGGAACTCCGGAACGGGGGCCAGCTTCAACGAAGTGACGTACCCCGGCGACCGGCGGAACTGCCTCGCCTGCCACGTGAACATCGCGGCGGTCACGCTCCCGCTCCCGATCACGAACCAGCCGGTCGTCACGGATCGCGACTTCTTCTCGCCGCGCGGATCGGCCACGGCCGCCTGCACGGGCTGCCATGACAGCCGCGACGTCGCCGCGCACGCTTTCCTGAACACGGCGTACTTCCCGGGCGCCCCTGGAGTGCCCGCCGAGGCCTGCGGCACCTGCCACGGGGCCGGTGCCACATACGCAGTCGACGTCGTCCACGCGCGCTGACGAGTAAAAGGCCGTGAAACACCTCTCGCACGGGGCTTTCGCCGCCGCTGCCCTCGCCGTACTCACGGCGGGGGCCGCGGTGGCCCAGGCTCCAGCCAGTCCGGCTCCCGCGAAGGTGGAGGCCGGCCCCGCGTGCGCCGACTGCCACGACGAGGCCAAGTTCTTCGCGGGTAATCCTCACGAGCGCGGCTACCGCGCCGCCCACGGCGGCGAGGCCGGCAACGCGGTCTGCGCGACCTGTCACGGCGACGGGACGAAGCACATGGAGGCCGAGGGCGACAAGACCCTCATCAAGGGCCTTCGGGGCCGTTCCGGCGCCGCTCAGTGCCTGACCTGCCACAAGCAGTCCGCGGAGCGCTCGTCCTTCAAGACGGGCGTTCACGCGTCGTCCGAGGCGGTCAACTGCCTCTCCTGCCATTCCATCCACAAGTCCGACCCGAAGCAGGCCGAGCCTGCTCGTGTCCGAGCCGACGAAGGTGTGCGCGACCTGCCACCAGGACGCGGCCTCGTCCTTCCGGACCTTCCCCTACGCGCACAGGCTGAAAGGGGGCGCTCTTTCGTGCGTGTCCTGCCACGACCCGCACGGCCGCTCGGCCAACCACGCGACGAGGGAGACGAGGGCCGGCGAGCCCGGCTGCGTCTCGTGCCACGCGGAGGTGCGCGGTCCGTTCGTCTTCACGCACGTCAACGGCGTCGCCGGCGACTGCACGAGCTGCCACGTTCCACATGGCTCCTCGTATCCCCACCAGCTGCAGCGGGCGACGATCGCCGCGCAGTGTCTCGAGTGTCATTCGACGCTCTCGACGGGGACCCTGGGCTCGCAGCCGCCTTCTTTCCACAACATCTCGCTGCCGCGCTATCAGAACTGCACGACCTGCCACGTCGCCGTGCACGGTTCCCAGCGCTCGCCGCAGCTTTTGAAGTAAGGACAGGCCGATGCGAATCTTCCGCTCCGCCTTCCAAAGCGCCGCGCTCGCCTCGGTTCTTGTCTCCTGTCTCGTTTCGGCCGGCGTCGCCCGTGCCCAGGCGATTCCGTTCGACATCGAGGTCGGCTACCGCTTTCTCGACGTCACCGGCAACGAGCAAGCCTACCGCTCGCAGATCAACGAGCGCGAAGGCTTTCTCGTCCGCGGCGTCCATCTCGGCACCGACGGCAAGTCGGACGGCTTTCCGGTCCTCGACCACCTCAGGATCGACGGCTCCGACCTCGGGGCCGGCCCTGCCGGCTCCCTGTTGCTCGACGCGGGCCTCACGGGCGCGTACCGCCTGCGGGTCTCGTACCGCCACCTCGACCAGTTCAGCGCGCTCGCCGGCTTCGCGAACCCCCTCGGCGCGTCGATCGGACAGCAGACGTGGGACCGCACGCGCAACATGGTCGACGTCAACCTCGAGGTCCTGCCGGGCGCAGTCGTCACGCCTCTCTTCGGATACACCTCCAACTCTCTCACCGGGCCCGGCTCTACGACGGCGTTCGTGGGCCAGGACGAGTTCCGGCTCGGCCAGGACCTCACGGTCCACGACCAGGAGGTCCGCGCGGGATTGGGCTTCCATGCCGGAGCTTTCTCGGGCGAGTTCCTCCAGGGCTGGCGCCGCTACCACGAGATCGAGAAGGACAGCCTCCTTCCGGGCGCGGGCGCGGGCAACAACCCGGGTCCGGTTCTCGGCAACAACCTGAACCTCTCGTCCCTCACGCGCTCGAGCGTGACGGACGTGAATACGCCGACGTCGTCGTTCTTCCTGCGCGGCTTCGCCACCGACGCCGTCCAGCTCGTCGCCTTCTACGTGCGCGCGAACGCGGACGCGGACAGCAACGATCAGGAGAGCCTCAACGGCTCGCTCGTGTCGTTTCCGCTGGCGAGGTTCTTCGCCGGCCTGACCGACTCCTCTTCGTCCCGCGTCCAGAACACGATGTGGCGCGCGGGCGGTCGCCTCGAGTGGCACGTTCTCGAAGGCGTCGACGTGACGGGCGGCTACGTTCACCGTCATGCGACGTGGGACGGGCAGGACCTCGTGAGCAGCCTGTTCACGGGGACCTCGAGCTTCACCGGCATCACGCTCGCGGACCTCCAGACTCTCCTCAACGCCCAGACCTCCGTCGACCGCACGGAGGACGTATACGACGTTCAGGTCGCCGCCAAGGGGTTCGGGCCTTTCGGCGTCCGTGCCGGATACTCGCGCATCGAGCAGGACCTCATCGTCACCGAGGATCCGTCCGAGATTCTCGTCCCAGGCGGCCAGGGCGGAGAGTTCACGCGCAACATCAATCGCGTCGAGGGCGCTCTCACCTATGGAACGGGGCCCTTCTTCGCGGCCGCCGAAGCGTCGTGGGACGATGCGAACAAGTCGGTTCTCCGCACCGACTACCTCACCCGTAATCGCGAGCGCGCCCGGGTCACCTGGAAAGGGTTTCCGTGGCTCACGGTCGGCGCGACCGGGCTCTGGGTCGATCAGAAGAACGACACGTTCGGCATCAACTCCAAGGGCAGCTCCCGCCAGTACACGGGCGATCTCACGCTCATGCCGGTCAAGGTGCTCCGGCTCCACGGCGCCTACAGCAAGCTCAAGGCCGACAGCACGATTCCGATCCGGGCCCCGCAGGACTTCACGGTGCTCGACTCCGTGAACACGGAAGACGGCCAGATGTGGGAGGCGGGCCTGGGTCTCAAGCTCGACAAGGTCGCGATCGATGGCTTCTGGTCTCGCTTCGCGAACGAGGGCTCGTACGCTTACCGGCTCTATCGGGGAGGCGCGCGCGTCGACCTCGACGCCACGGCGAACCTCGGGACTCGTCGGCGAGTGGTCGGTCGACCGGTACCTCGACTATCAGATCTCGACGTCCAGCTTCCGCGCCAACCGCTACGGCGTCTACCTGAAGTGGCGCCCGTGAACGCTTCGCCAGGAGAGAGAAAGGATCGATGACATGAAGAAAGTCCGCCTCGGAGTCGTCTCCCTCGCCTCGGCGGTCGTGCTCGTTACCGGTTCGGCCCTCGCCACCATGGACCTTCAGAAGCAGTTCGGCACGACATATCCCGACGCCCCCAAGGCGAAGTGCAGCACATGCCACACGAAGCCGATGCCCAAGAAGGGAGACGCGGACGTCAATGCCTATGGAAAGGATATGACGGCGACGAAGAAGGCCGGCAAGTACGACTTCGCCAAGATCGAGAAGCTCGACAGCGACAAGGACGGCGTCTCGAACCTCGACGAGATCAAGAAGGGGACGAACCCCGGCGATCCCGCGTCCAAGTAGGGAAGAGGGATGAGGCTCGGGGGCGTTTTCGCCGCGCTTCTGTTCACGGCCGCCCCCCTCGATGCAGCGACCCAGGCCCCGAAGCCTCCAACCAACGACGACTGCCTCGCCTGCCACGAAGACCCGTCCGCCAAACGCGCGAGCGGGTCTTCTATTTTCGTCGACAAGGCGGCGTTTTCAGCCTCCGTGCACGGCGCCGCCGGCGCGGCGTGCGTCGACTGTCACCAGGACCTCGCGAAGACGACCGACTTTCCGCATCCCGAGGCGCTTGCCCCGGTCGACTGTTCGCCTTGTCACGCGTCCGAGGTCGCCGACTACCAGAAGAGCGTTCATGCGAAAGAACGCGGAAAGTCGAAGGCCAGCAAAGCGGCGACGTGCACGGACTGCCACGGAATCCACGACATCCGGCCCTCATCGGATCCGGAATCACGGACGAATCACTTCAACCTCCCCACGACATGTCTGAAATGCCACGGAAACCTCGCGGTCGTCGCGAGCGCGGGGGGGCCTCCCCTGAACCAGCCGGCTCTCTTCCACGACAGCATCCACGGCAGGGCGCTGGAAAAGAGCGGGCTGAAGATCGCGCCCAACTGCGCGACCTGTCACGAGGCGCACGCGATTCGCGATCCGAGGAAGGATCCCGAGAGCCTCGTGTTCCGGACGCGCGTCCCCGCGACGTGCGGAACCTGCCACGAGAAGATTCTCGCGGAATACAGCGACTCGATTCACGGGACCCAGCTCGCCAAGGGAAATCCCAAGGTGCCCGTGTGCTCCGACTGCCACACGGCGCATGCCATTACGGACTCGACGGATGCGCGGCGCCTCTCGATTCTCCACCAGTGCGGGGGCTGCCACGAATCCTCTCTCGCCACCTACCGCGACACGTATCACGGCCAGGTGAGCGCGATGGGCTTTTCGCGCATCGCGACGTGCGCCGACTGCCACACCGCGCACGAGATCCATCCCGCCGGCGACCCACGCTCCTCGGTGGGCCCCGCGAATCGCCTGAAAACGTGCCAGAAATGTCACGCCGGAGCGACGGCGAACTTCTCCCGCTACGACCCGCACGCGAACACGCACGACAAGGGGCGGAGCCGCTTGCTCTGGGCGACGGCCCTTTTCATGAGGATCCTCCTTGCCGGCGTCTTCGCGTTCTTCGGGATTCACACGGTTCTGTGGTTCCCCCGGTCGGTCAAGGCGCGCCTGGGCGCGCGGCGGAACGGCCGCGGGCCGGCCGACGGTCCGGGAGAAGAGTGATGGACGAGAACGTCCCCGCGCCGGCCGCCCCGATCTGGATCCGGCGCTTCGACCGGTTCGACCGTTCGCTCCACATCCTTCTCATGGCGAGCTTTCTCGGGCTCTCGCTCACGGGCGTTCCCCTTCTGTTCTCGGAGAGGCCGTGGGCGGCGTCTCTCTCGCGCCTGTTCGGCGGATTCCGGTCGGCCGCGACGCTCCACCGCGTCTTCGCGACCGGAATGCTCGTGTGCTTCGGGAGCCATCTCGCACGCCTCGCCAAGAGGCTCTTCGGCGACAAGGAGTACAGCATCCTGTGGGGGCCGTCCTCTCTCGTGCCTCAGCCGCGCGACCTCAAGGACCTGGTGGGGCACGTGCGCTGGTTTCTCGGGCGAGGCGAGCGTCCGCGCTTCGAGCGCTTCACGTACTGGGAGAAATTCGACTACTGGGCCGTGTTCTGGGGGATGGGGATCATCGGAGGATCCGGGCTGATTCTCTGGGCGCCGAAGCTCTGGGCGCGGTTCCTCCCGGGGAGTCTCTTCAACGTCGCCCTCCTCGTGCACGGCGAGGAGGCGCTTCTCGCGGTCGTTTTCATCTTCACGATCCACTTCTTCAACGGCCACCTGAGACCCGAGAAGTTCCCGATGGACACCGTCATCTTCACGGGCGTCCTTCCGCTCGAAGAGCTCGAGCAGGAGCGGCCCGCCGAGTACGAGCGCCTCGTGGCGGAAGGCGGCGTCGAGCGCCTCGCGTCCCCCGCGCCGACGGCCGACCGCATCCGGAAGAGCCGGATCGTCGGAACGGTCGCGGTTTCGCTGGGCCTTCTCCTCGTTGCCTTTACACTCGTCGCTCTCCTGAGCTGAAACCGCGTCGAGGAGGAGTCATATGAGCGCACGGACGGGCGGCCGTCTGGCCGGATGGCTGAGGCCGATCTTCTACCTGGGGCGGAACAGGGTCTCCCAGATCGGCGTGGCGCTCACGACGAGCGCGGCCGTCACGCTGATCGGATTCTGGCTCTTCGAGGTCACGAACACGCAAGCCCGTTCACCCGTACTCGGGCATCGTCTTCATTCTCGTTCTCCCGTTCTTCTTCCTCCTGGGCCTTCTTCTGATCCCGGTCGGGATTCTCTTCGAACGCCGCCGGCTCCGCCGGGAAGGGACTCTTCCCACGGATTACCCGAAAGTGGACCTGGCCGACGCGAGCCTCCGGCACGCCGCGATCCTCATCGCCGGCCTGACGGTGGCGAACATCCTGATCCTGAGCCTTTCGGCCTACGTCGGCGTCGAGTACATGGACTCCGCGCGGTTCTGCGGCCTTACGTGCCACACCGTCATGGCGCCGGAGTACACGGCGTACCTGGATTCGCCCCACTCGCGCATCGCCTGCGCGAGCTGCCACATAGGCCCGGGGGCTCCCTGGGTCGTCAAGGCGAAAGTGGACGGCGTCAGGCAGGTCATCGCGGTCGCGTTCGGGACGTACTCGCGCCCGATTCCGTCCCCCGTCCATACCCTGCGTCCTGCAAGGGCCACGTGCGAGCAGTGCCACTGGCCGCAGAAATTCCAGGGCGACAAGCTCAAGATCATCTCGAAATTCGGCGACGACGAGAAGAACACGCCGTCGAAGACCGTCCTGCTCCTCAAGCTGGGCGGACGCATGGGATCCCGGGCCACGGGGATCCACGGGCGCCACCTCGACGACAAGGAGCGCATCTCGTACCTCACGACGGACGGCCGGCGCGAGGTCATCCCGAGCGTCACGTACCTCGACGACGACGGGAAATCGGTCGTCTTCACGTCGACCGAGGTGAAGGAAACGCCCGAGGATGCGCGCAAAGGCGAGCGCCGGACGATGGACTGCATCGACTGCCACAACCGGCCCACGCACGCGTTCCAGCTTCCCGAGCGCGCCGTGAACGAGGCCATGGCGGCGGACCGCATCAGCCCCGAGCTGCCGTTCATCCACAAGAAATCGATCGAGCTCCTCAAGGTCACGTATCCGACACGCGAGGCCGCGTTCGAGAGCATCGAGAAGGAGCTCACCGATTTCTACAGGAGCAAGTACCCGGACGTCTACCAGACCCGGCGCGCCTCCGTCGAGACCGCGGTTCGCGAGGTGCAGCGGATTTACGGGCGCAACGTGTGGCCCGACATGAAGATCACGTGGGGAACGCACCCGAACCACATCGGGCACGAGGACTTCCTCGGCTGCTTCCGCTGCCACGACGGCAACCACAAGGCGCCGGACGGGCGTGTCATCTCGGCCGAGTGCGATGCCTGCCATTCCCTGCTCGCGCAGGACGAGGAGAACCCGAAAGTGCTCGCGGAGCTCGGGATCCAGTAATCGCCCCGCTTTGAAACAGGTGCATCATGGGAGAGGGCGGGCCGAGCCGCCACCCTGTGGGGGTCGTGGATCTGTCGACCCCCTACCTGGGCCTCAAGCTGGCTCATCCGCTCGTACCGGGAGCGTCGCCGCTCTCCTATGAGCTGGATTCGGTCCTCCGTCTCGAGGACGCCGGTGCACCCGCGATCGTGCTGCACTCGCTCTTCGAGGAGCAGATCTCGGCCGATCCCCTTCGCACGGCGCGGTCGCCTTCGGACCCCGTCGGCTACCTCGAGCATCTGAACCGGGTCAAGGAGTCCGTCCACGTTCCGGTCATCGCGTCGCTCAACGGCACGACCGACGAGGGCTGGACCTCGTTCGCGAGCCTCATCGAGCAGGCGGGAGCCGACGCCCTCGAGCTGAACCTCTATCACCTCTCGACGAACCTCTGGACGAGCGGGGCGACGCTCGAGGCCTACACGCTCGACACGGTTCGGACCGTGCGCTCGCTCGTCTCGATCCCGGTCGCCGTGAAAATCTTCCCGTACTTCTCGTCGATCGCCTCGCTCGCCCGGCAGCTCGAGGAGATCGGGGTGAACGGTCTCGTCCTCTTCAACCGGAGCTACCAGCCCGACATCGACCTCGAGAACCTGGAAGTGAAGCCGGACCTGCGCCTCTCGACCTCGACGGATCTGCTCTCACGCCTCTACTGGATCGCGATGCTCTCCGGCCGCGTGGACCTTTCGCTCGCCGTGACGGGAGGCGTCCACACGGGAGCCGACGCGCTGAAGGCGATTCTCGCGGGAGCGGACGCCGTTCAGATGGTTTCGGCCCTTCTCCAGAACGGCCCCCGCCACCTGAAGACCGTGCGCGTGGAGATGGAGGAGTGGCTCGACTGTCATGGCCATTCCTCGCTCGAGGAGCTTCGGGGCTGCATGAGCCTCGAGCGGCGGGAGGACGGCCGCGCGTTCGCCCGCGCCGGGCTGCTGCAGGTCCTCCAGCGGGGAATCAGCCCGCCCTCCTAGGAGGGGCCGGATGGGCGGCGCGTCAGATCCAGCCGCGCCGGAACGCGAGCGCCACGGCCTCGACCTGGCTGTGAACCTCGAGCTTGCGGAGGACGTTCTGGATGTGGTTTCGCACCGTCGCGTGCGACAGGTTCAGCTTCGCCGCGATGTTGAGCGCCGCGTAGCCGTTCGACAGCAGCATGACGATCTCCCGCTCACGCCCGCTGAGAGGGGAGACGGAGATCGGAGGATCGACGGGAGGGAGGCCTGCCGGCTCGCGCACGGCCGACCGCAGCGATGAAACCAGACTGTCGAGCTCGGGTCCCTCCGTCTCGAGAAAGTGCATGAGCACCGCGAACGCCGGGCCCCCGGCGGGCAGCGGGACGGCCCGGACGATGAGCTTGAGGGCCGCAGGAGACCCTTTCCTCCGGACGTCGAGGAGAAAAGGCCGAACGTCGTCCCCGGCCATCGCCGAGACGACGACTGGGCACTCCCGCGCGCAATAGAGGTTTCCGAAGACATCCCGCCCCGCGAGGACGTCGTAGCACATCTTTCCGAGCACTTCCTCGGAAGTCCAGCCGAGCGCCTTCTCCGCGCCTTCGTTCCAGAACACGATGCGGTCGTGGCGATCCATTCCGTACGCCGGGGCCTTCGACTCGGCGATCAGCTCGAGCGCGTCTCGGACGGGCAGGGTGATCGGGGAGGGCATGGGAGCCGTATTCTGGCAGAAAGAAGAGCGTTTCAGGAACCCGCCTCCCGGGCGGGATCGAATCGTTCGAAGAGGCGAGCGAGCACGAGAATTCCGGCGGCACTTTCGGCGAGAACCAGGAAGGCTGCGGGGACGGCGGCCAGAGGCAGGCACCAGAGTCCGAGGGGCCTGAAGGTGAAGAAGATCAGGATCCCGGCGGGGAGCGCCGCCGGGATCAGCGCGAGGCCGAGGACGAGCGACGTGCCGAGGAAGGAAAGCATCGTAAGGCCCGTCTGCTCGAGACCCACGGCGCGCCTCCTGCCCGCGGGGAACCAGGCCGGAAAGGCCAGAACGGCCGCGTTCTGGACGACGAGCGCCGCGACGACAAAGGCAGGCAGGAAGACGGCGATGGCCAGGCCGACGGGCGCGAAGGCTTCGAACCGCAGAAAAGGGGCCGAGACCGGCGGCGGCGAGACGGGCGCTCCCAGCAAGGCGGCTCGCACGGGGCGCCCCGCCGCGATCGCGAAGGCGATCGCGATTCCCCCCCAGCCGTAAAGCATGGCGACGGCCGCCGGCGCCCCGAGCTCGGCCAGGACGACGCGCTCGGCCGGGAGAGGCCATGTCTTGAGAAGCGTGGCGTATTCGAGGTCCCCGCGCAGGTCGATCCGGACGCCGAGCGGCGTGAAGAGCGCGAGGAGCGCGGTCAGAACGAGACATCCGGCGCTTCCGAATGCGGCCGCGAGGTCGCCCGAAGGCGTCCCGAGCAGGGCGGACGCCGAAAAGAGAGCGGCCGCGAGGGTGGCCACGATTGCAGCCTGCCGGCGAAGGCTCGTGCGATTCCAGGCGAGAAAGTTCTTCCACACGATCGCGAGCTCGGGCCGGCCGTGAGGTGCAAGGGCGAACGGCACGGTCCCGCGGTGCTTCTCGGACGGAAGGGCTTCGAGGCGGCCCGCTTGGCGGCGGGCCCGAAGAGCCGCACGCCGCGCGGCCTGGGAGAGCGTGGCTTCCTCGAAACGGACGGCCGTGAGGGCGACGCACGCGTAGAGGACGCCCACGAGGCCGACGAGCGGGCGGCAGCGCGAGGGCGAATGCCCGGGCGGTCGGAGCCAGGAGCGGGGCGAGGATCCAGCGGAACGGGGCGAGGAGCGCGAGCGGCGCCGGACCGAAGGGGCCGGAGCGGAGCGCCGTGACAAGTCCGCCGAGCGAGAACGTCTCTTTGAGCGGGCCCGACGCGACGAAAAGCCCCTTCCGAAGGTCACGACGAGCATTCCCAGGCCGCTCGCCGAAACGGCGAAGGCGGCGATTTTCGTAACCCTTCGGGAGGCCGGCGGGAGTTCGTTCCAGCGCGCCTTCGTGAAGGCGAGCACGAGATTGTGGAAGTGGACCGCCGTCAGGAGCAGCCAGAGCCCGGCGCCGGTGAGAATCCCGGCGCCGCCTCCGCGCCGAGAGGACACGATCGTGAGGATGAACGCGCTCAGCAGGACGCGGAAGCTGCGCCTTCAGGAGGGCGTAATGGAGGAGGATGCGCCGCGAAACGGGAGCCGGAAACAGAAACTGGATTTCGGCCTCCGACAGCCCGAGCGACGGCTGGCCTTTCCGGAAGATCCAGGTCAGGAAGAGCTGCGGCGGCGAGCGCGGCCGCGCCGGCGACGAGGAGGATCTCGTCCATGTGTCCCGGAAGGTGCGGCGGAGCCGTCGCCCTGCCCGCGCGGGAAGGCCTCATGAAGATCATCGCGAAGTACGCGGCGCCGACGAGGAAACCGATCATGTACCGCGGCTCGCGCAGGCGGCCGAGCTTTCTTCGCGCGGCATTCCTCAGCATCCTTTTCGCGGCAAAGAAAGCGAGCGGGAGGGGCGAGGGCTGGGCGCTCACGATCCGGCCGTGACGCGCAGGAAGATCTCCTCGAGCGACGCGTCCCCGCCCGCGTTTGCCCTGATCTCGTCGAGCGTGCCGAAGAGCACCGCCTTCCCGCGCGAGAGGACGAGGACGCGGGAGCAGATCTCCTCGACGAGCGGCAGGAGGTGCGACGAGACGATGACGGAAGCTCCGGCCGCGGCCCGGCGCACGATCGTCTGTTTCATCTTGCGGATGCCGCCGGGATCGATGCCGGTCAGCGGCTCGTCGAAGACGAGGACCTCGGGGTCGTGGAGGAGGCCGCAGGCCACGACGAGCTTCTGCTTCATCCCCCGGGACAGCTCCGCGGGCAGCGCGCGCTCCTTGCCGGCCAGCTCCAGCTCGTCGAGAAGGGCGCGCGCGCGAGGTCCGGCGTCCGCCCCCACGCCGTACAGCCGCCCGGTGAAGGCGAGGTGGTCTTCCACCGTCAGGTACTCGAAAAGGCGCGGCTCGTCCGGCATGAACGCGAGGCGGCGCCGCGCCTCCACCGGCTGCGCCGCAAGGTCGAATCCGGCGATCCTGATCGTGCCCGCGTTCGGCGGCAGGATCCCCGCGAGACACCGCAGCGTCGTCGTCTTGCCGGCGCCGTTCGGGCCCACGAGGCCCAGCACCTCGCCGCGCGCGACCCGGAAGCTCAGGCCGTCCACGGCCGTGAGGTTCTGATACGCCTTGACGAGCCCCTCGACTTCGATCACGTGGGGCGCAGTGTACGGAAAACGAGAACCGCGCTCGCGCTGACGCTACACTTCTCGGCGCATGTCGCGCCTGACTCTCCAGACCGCCGGCGAGTCCCACGGTCCGCTCCTGACCGGTCTCGTCACCGGGCTGCCGGCCGGGCTGAGGATCGACGTCGCGGCGCTGAACGGAGACCTCGCGCGGCGGCAGCACGGGTACGGCCGCGGCGGCCGCATGAAGATCGAGAAGGACGAGGCGCGGTTCACGGGCGGCCTGAGGGGCGGCGAGACGCTCGGGGGCCCGATCGCCTTCGAGATCGCGAACCGGGACCACGGCGTGTGGGAGGGCGTCATGGGGCCGGTCGAGATCGACGTGGAGGCTGCGGGAAAGAGGAAGCTCACGTCGCCACGTCCGGGCCACGCGGACCTCGCGGGCGGCCTGAAGTACGGCCGGCGCGACCTGCGCGATATTCTCGAGCGCGCGAGCGCGCGCGAATCCGCGGCGCGCGTGGCGGCCGGCGCGCTCTGCCGGCAACTCCTTTTCGTCTTCGGGATCCGTGTGAAGAGCGGCGTGCTTTCGATCGGCGACGTCGCGGTACCTGAGGGGCCGCGCGACTTCGACGACCTCGACAAGGTCGACGAAACGTCGCCGTTCCGGCTCGTGGACCGGAGCGTCGAGGCGGCCATGAAGGACGCCGTCGACGCGGCCGCAAAGGCAGGCGACACGCTCGGCGGGACGATTCTCGTCGGCGCCCGCGGTGTGCCGGCGGGCCTCGGCTCCCACGTGTCGTGGGAGGAGAAGCTGGACGGCCGGATCGCGCGCGCGCTGATGTCGATTCCCTCCGTGAAGGCCGTCTCCCTGGGCGAGGGCGTCGCGAACGCGTTCCGCCGCGGCTCCGCCGCGCACGACCCGATCGCGTACGAGGCCGGGCGTGGATTCTCACGGACCTCGAACCGCGCCGGCGGCCTCGAAGGCGGCATCACGAACGGCGAGGACGTCCTCGCCAGGCTCTACCAGAAGCCGATCTCCACGCTTCGCGACGGCCTTCCGTCGGTGGATATCGAGACCAAGAAGCCGCACCGGGCGCAGTTCGAGCGTTCGGACGTGACGGCCGTGCCCGCGTGCGGGGTCATCGGAGAAGCGATGCTCGCCTTCGTCCTCGCCGACGCCCTCCTCGAGAAGACGGGGGGGGATTCCATGGAAGAAGTGACGAGGAATTTCGAGGGTTTTACGAAAGCGCAGAAACAATACTGAACATTTCGAAGAGAATCTTCTTAGAAGGGTAAGAGGGCCAGCCCGTGGACTTCGACCTGGAATTTCCTTCTAAGAAATCTTCCGTCCAGTTCAACCACGCCGCCGTCTGTCCGCTGCCCGCCCGCGCGGCCGCCGCACTGCTCGCGTACGCGCGCAACCTGACGGAGCGCGGAGGCCTCGACTGGCACGACTGGCCGAAGAAGGCCGACGAGGTTCGCGCCTTCGCGGCGCACCTCGTCGGCGCGGACGAGCGCGTCGGGGGAGCCGGCTCGATCTCGATCGTGCCGAACACCACGTGGGGCCTCGACATCGTGGCGCAGGGGCTCGACTTCTTGCCCGGCGACTCGGTCGTCACGACGGCCTCGGAGTTTCCCGCGAACCTCGCCCCGTGGGTCGCGCTGGAAAAGAGGGGCGTCTCGGTACGCCGCGTCCCGACGCAGGATGGCGCCTTTTCGGCCGACGACGTGGCGGCTGCCTGCGACGAAACAACCCGGCTCGTGTCCGTCTCGCTCGTCGCATTTCACACGGGCTTCCGGGCGCCCGTCGAAAAGCTCGGGACGTTCTGCAGATCCCGAGGCATCGTCTTCGGTCTCGACGCGATTCAGGCCGTGGGTGGACAGCGAGTGGACGTCGTGGACTGGCACGTGGACTTCCTCTCCGCGGACGGACACAAATGGATGCTCGGACCCGAAGGCTGCGGCATCCTCTTCACGACACCGGAGCTCAACGCCCGCCTCGCGCCTCCGCCCGGCTGGACGAATCTCAAGCGCGCGCACGGCGCGGACTTCCGCGTGCCCGGGAAGCCCGAATACCTTACGGGCGGTTCCCGGTTCGAGCCGGGAGCGCTTCCGACGCCGGGCCTTTACGCGCTCGCGGCGTCGCTCGGGCTCCTTCTCGAGATCGGCCTTCCCGAGGTGGAGCGCCGGATCGCGAAGACGCTCGACGTTCTCATCGAAGGCCTCCCGCGCCTCGGCTTCACGCCGGTCCTCTTCGGCGGGCCGCCGCGCTCGGGCATCCTCGCGGCGCGCCCTCCGGCGGGGAAGGACGCGTACTACTACCAGAAGCGCGCGGCCGACCAGAACGTCGTGATCGCGGCGCGCGAGGGCTTCGTACGCTTCTCACCCCACGTCGGGAACGACGAGGAGGAGGCCGAGCGCGTCCTGGCGATGCTGAAGAGGCTTTAGCGTGAGGCGGCCTTCCCCGGCGGGACTCGCCGCAGCGGCGCTCGGCGTGCTTTTCCTCTCCTACACCGTGATCCGTGCGGTTCGGCTGCCGCTCACCTGCGACGAAGCTTTCACGGGGAACCACTGGGTGGACCCGGGTCCGCTCGCGGCCCTGACGTTTGATGGTCCCGGGCCGGCGAACAACCACGTACTCAACACGCTCCTCTCGGGGGTGTGCCAGGCGGTCTTCGGGCGGGTCCCGCTCGCGCTGCGTCTTCCGAACCTGATCGCGCACGCGGTCTTCCTCGTCGCGTCCTGGCGTCTCCTGTCGCGCATCGCGGGAAAAGGCGTGGCCCTCGCCGGGTTTGTGCTCCTGAACGGCAACCCACTTCTTCTCGAGCTCTTCGGCCTCGCGCGCGGGTACGGGCTCGCGCTCGGGTTCGTGGCGCCCGCTTTCTTGTATGCCGTGCGCGCGTTCGAGGCCGAGGAGATCCCCTTGCGGGAAGAGGCCGCGTGCTACGCGCTGCTCGTCTGCGGCGTCCTCGCGCAACTCATCGTCCTCGACGTGTTCGTGGCCGTCGCCGTGATCTTCACCGCGTTCCGGCTCGTCCGACTCGCCCGGTCTCGGGCGGAGGGGCGGCTGGGTCGGGCCGCGCGGGAGAGCATCCCCGTCGTTGCAGCCTCGCTCTTTCTCCTCGCGACGGCTCTCCCGATCATCGTGCTCCTCCGGCGCTCCGGCGCGCTTGACTTCGGAGGAACCGTCGGGCTCTGGTACGACACGGTCGGTTCCGTCGTCCGGATCTCGATGCTCGGCCTCTCACCCTCGCTCGTTCGCACGACGCTCGCGGGGGTCGGGATCGGTCTCGTCGCGCTCGCGGCCCTCGCGGCGTACAGGCTCTTTCGGCCGGCGGTGGGCGGGCGTGTTTTCCTGGCGCTCGTTTCGATCCTGGTCATCCTGTGCGCGGCCGTCCAGGCCCAGCACGTCGTCTTCGGCGCGAGATTCCCCGAGAACCGGATCGCAATCGTCTTCCTGCCGCTTCTCATTTTCGCTCTTGCCGCCGCTTGCGGTACGGCACCGTCTCCGCTCGATCGCATTGCCGGATCGGCGTTCGGGGCCGCGGGCCTCCTGGCTCTCGCCTTGTTCGCGCGGCGCGCGAATCTGTGGCGCTCGGATCTCTGGTGGTTCGACATGGACAACGTGCGCATGCTCGAGGATCTCGACCGGCTGCGGGTGAGCCGTCCCGGCGCGTTCCATACCGTGCGCCTTTCGGTCACCGATCCCCTGGAGCCGTCGCTCAACTGGTACCGGCGGACGGAAGAGTTCTCGTTCCTCGCGCCGATATCGCATGACGGTCCGTTCCGGGCCGCGGACTACACGTTCGTTTTCGGTCAGGAGGAGGCCGAGGCTGTCCGCCGTGGCTATCGCGTCCTGGCGCGGTACCCGCGAACGGGCAACGTCCTCCTCGAGCCTCCAGGCGTCCCGCCGTCAGCGCCCTGAAACGGGCAGGGCGGGGAGGTCCGGCGGCGTCGGCCCGGGGCGGAACCCGGCCGCCCCGATCCAGTCCACGTCGAGGATGAAGATCCGGGGATCCCGCGGCACCCAGCGCCCGTTCGTGAAACGGTGCACCTCGTAATGCAGGCGGGGCGCCATGGCGAAACCTGTCGATCCCACGCGGCCGATCGGCGCTCCACGCGACACGCGCTGGCCCTTTTTCACGAGGGAAACGGCGAGGTGGCCGTAGACCGTGCGGGTGCGAGCGTCGTGGGCGAGCACCACGATCGTCCCGAGACGCCGCCACGTCGCGTCTGCGTGCCGCGAGACGGGGCCCGCGTACGCGACGAGACCCGCCGCGGGTGCCGTGACGGTCGTCCCCGCGGGAGATGCGAGCGTCAGGCCCGCGCAGAACTCGTCTCCTCGCGTGACCTCGGACGCGTGCCAGCCGAAGAGCTCGATCGGCACCGATGAGGAAGGCTCCACGGGAGCCCGGGCAGGTACATTAAGCAGGTCGAAGCCGCCTGGAAGAGGCCCCGGCAGCGCCGCGAGACGGCGCCGGAACAGCTCGAAGATGCGGGCGCGCCGGGCGAGGTCCGCGGCCTCCGACTCCATCGCCGCCGGAGTTCGGGGAGCGGCCTGTCGCGGTTCCGCGGGAAATCCATCCGGCAACGAGACTTCGAGGATCGCCCCGACGCGCGCGAGAAACAGCTCGTCCGCCGCGAGGCGGCTGCTGAGGGCGAGAGCGCGCCGCCCGACGGAGGCGAACGACTCGGCGCCCCGTTGCGCCGTCTCACGAATCGCGCGCCGGTCTGCGGCGTTCACTGCGTCCGACGCGACATGAGGCGCGCCCGCGAGACCCACGACGACCGAGACTCCGCTTCCCAGGAGGAATCCCGCGAGCACAGCGCCGCCGAACGGTCCGATCTCGAGGGAACGGCTCTTCTTTCCCGGATCGCCGGGATGGATGCGCAGCAGACTCATGGTGCGGCCGGGAGCACGGTTGGGCCGGAGCCGATCTGGATGCCGAGGAGACGGGAATCGTTCCGCGACGGGGGTCGGAATGGACTCACGACGCGGATCCGAAGGACGCCGCGCGCTCCGGGCGAAACGGTGACCTCGAGTCTCTTCCATTCGCCCGCCGGAAGCGCCACGCTCCCGCGCGACGTATCGTCGAAAAAGACGTCGAGAGCCACGGGACGCCCGTCGGGCCGCGCGTTTCTGACCGGCAGCGCGAGGACGACGCGATCCCCCGGCGAGAGGGACGGCGCTTCGACGAGCCATGCCGCCGACTCGCCGGTCCATCGGAAGGGCCGGCCGCCCGGATCTCGCTCGACGTCGTAGACGCCGGCGCTCGCGGAATTCCGGAAGGCGGCCTCCGCGGTTCGGGTCTCCCAGGCTCGAGCGACGGCCCCCCCGATCGAGCAGACGAGAGAGCCCGCCAGAACGACCGGCACGACGGCGACGAGGAATCGTGCCGTGTGGCCGTCCTCCCGGAGCGGCAGCCGGGCCGTGAGGAGCCCCACGAACGCCGCGATCTCGGCATAAACGAGATGCGAGCCGAACAGGAACACGACGCCGAGCCCGATCATCGATGCTGCGGCCGCAGCGCGTAAGACGGCCTCGTCGTCGTGGGAGTCGCCCTCGAGCGTGAGGGCCCGGCTCGTCGAGCGAATCACGCCGAGCATGAGGAGGGCGAGCAACGACGCGCCGGCGAGGCCGGATTCCGCGAGCGTTCCAAGATAGAGAGAGGGCGGGTGGTCGCTCGTGCGCACGACGCGACCGAGGGCCTTCGAGGCGACATCGGGAAACACGATTCGGAACGCGCCCAGGCCGATACCCGCGACCGGATGCTCCCGAAACGCCTCCCAGGCCCCCTCGTACAAGAGGAGGCGACCGCGGGTTTCCTCGAACGGAGTCGGCTGCGTTCGAAACGGCGCCTCGAGCCGGGCGAGGAGCGCGGAGCGGACGGCCCCGCGATTCGGCCACGAGAGCGCGGCAGCGAGGACGAGCGCCGAAAGGATGGCGAGAGCTCCGATCGTCCCGGCGACGCGCCGCCGGGCTCCTCCTCTTTCGCCCGCGGCGAGCCGTGTGAGCCCCCAGAGGACGAAGACGACGATCGCCGTGACGGTGCCGACGAGCCCCGCGCGGGAGCCCGCGTCGGCGAGGATCACGAAAAGCGCGGCCGCGGCCGCCGACGCGAAAAGTTTGCGCACGACGCCGCCCGTGGCCACGAGAGCGAGCAGCGGGACGACGAGGAGCGCGACGGCGACGCCCGCCGACGACGGATCGGTGAAGGTGCTCTGCGCCCGGTGCCATTCGGCCCACCGCTTGGAGCGCAGGAGCGGAAGCGCGCCGGTCTTCTGGAGCAAAGCCACTCCCCCGGCGAGGAGCGCGCTGACGAGCAAGGCGCGGTCCAGCACGGCGGAGCGTGCCTCGGCGACGAACCGTGCCGCAATCCGGTGCATGCCCGCCGCGACGAGAAGCGGGAGCAGGGCGCCGAGGATGCTCGGGAGAACCACGCTCGCGTCCTCGCCGAGAACGTTGACCGCGAAGGGCGGCCCGACACCGCGGGTGAGGAAGTAGCTCGTGCGGAGCGCTATGAAAGCGGCCGCTCCGGACACCGCCGAAACCGCCGCGAACGCCCGAAGAGGAAGGAGGAGCGGCGGTCGTCGGATCGGCGGGCGCGTGTCGTACAGGTCTTTCAGGCTCGCTCCGGCGAAGTAGCCGAAGAGGACGAGCGGCGTCGCGGCCAGAGGCTCGCTCGCACCGAATGCGAGAGCGGAGACGCCGCCGAGCGTCGCGGCCGCAAAGGCGAGCACGAACGCGGACTTCGGCGCCGCGAGCGCAACGCTGAAGAGAAGGAGCGCTGTCACGGCCACGACCGTGCGATAGCCCGGGAAGGGCGGCAGCAGGAGCGGGAAGGTGAACGCGAGAAGAGCCGCCCAGCCGAGACAGCTCAGGAGGGCGACCGCCGCGCGGTTCATCGCGGATCTCCCGTCGCGAGGCCCACGAGGAGACGGCGGACGTCGGAGCTGCCCGTCAGGTCGTGCGGGACGAACGTCGGGCGCCCGCTCAGGCGAAGCACCCGCGCACCCCGGGGGACCGGCACGTCGAGAAGCCTGATGGATGCCCCGGGAAGCTCGACGGGCGCCTCGCTCCGCCCGTCGACATCAATCGCCAAGGTCACCGGAGCTCCGTCCGGGCGCGCGTTCTGGACGCGGAACGACACGGACGTCTCGCCCGGCAGGAGCTCCCGATAAACCCGCGGTCCGGTCCAGCGAAACGGGCTCGTCGAACGGCCGGACGAGTAGAGGCCGATCCAGCGCGCGAGCCGGAACGGCGCCGAGGGACGGGCGGTGGGAAGGACGGCGACGATTGCGCCCAGAATTCCCGCTGCCGCAAGAATGCCCGGGACGTGCGCCCCGCGACCTTCGGTCTCCTCGGTCGGCGGCTCGTACGCCCCCGGCTCGAAGAGGAATGCGGCGACGAGGCTCGTGAGAATGCCGATCTCCGTGAAGCGCAGGTGCGAGCCGGTCTGGCACGCCAGGAGCAGGGCGAGAAGGGCGGCGCCGGCCCCGCGCGCCACGGGATCGAGCCGCGTCTTCGCGAAGGCGGCGTTCCAGGCGCGTGAGAGGAGCGGAACGACCGCGCAGACGGCGAGGACGAGCCCCGGCAGCCCGCATTCGGCGGCCACCTCGAGAAACGCGTTCGTCGCGCTGTCCGTCACGTGGATCTCGCCGTGGCGGCGCGCATACGCACCCGGGAACTCGTACGGGAACCCGGCGAGGCCGATTCCCGAGAGCGGCTCGTCCCACGTCATCTCGAGCGCGGTCCGCCAGAAGAGAGTGCGATGGTTCGCGAGGTCGGCGAAGCTCGACGCGGACAGGCCCGCGCCGAGGCGTTGCAGAAGGCCGCCCGCCGCGATGCCTTCGCCTTGCGGCAGGACGCGGAAGAGCGCCGCGCCGGCGAGGAGGAGGACTGCGAACGCCGCCGCGAGCGCCTTCGGGGAGACGAGACGCGCGCGCAAGAGCCCGACGGCCCCGGCGAGGATTCCCGCTCCTCCGAGGAGGAGGCCCGTGCGCGAGCCGGACGCTTCGAGCGCGAGGGGCGCGGCGGCGAGCGCGACCAGAGCGAGGACGCGCCGAACGGCGTCCGATGGGGAGCCGCGCCGAGCGACGGCCGCGAAAAGAAGAGGCGCGAGCAGTCCGATGCCGACGCCGAGGGCGTTCGGGTCCGTGAACGTCCCGGCGCGACGGTGCATGCCGGACCACGGATGGAAGGAGGGATCGAGAGGCGTGAAGCGGCTCACGGCGGCGAAGACGAAGGCAGCCGCCGCGCCCGCGGCGGTCGCGAGAAGGAGGCGGTTTCGGTCCTCGTGGGTCCGGGAAAAGCGCGTGAACACTTCGAGCGCGAGAAGCAGGAGCCCGAGGCCGAGAAGCGTCAGGATCGCGTCGCGACTCCTCTCGCTCGCCGTCATGCCGAGCGCGTTCACGGGCAAGGGATCGACCCGCCCGCGGAAAAGGAGATAGAGCGTCTCGCCGCGAGCGACGGAAGCAGCCGCGGAGAAGGCGGCGAGCACGAGAAAGGCGGCGGCGAACCTCAGGAGGCGGGGTGGGAGGAGCGAGCTCTCGCCGCGCGCGAAGGAGCCCGCGAGCGCGCTGCCGAGCACGGCGAACGCGAGCATGGTCAGGACGGGCGCCCCGGAGCGGTCGCCAAGAAGTCGCGCGAGTCCGGGTGCGAGGGGCGCCAGGAACGCCAGCGCCGAGGTCGCGATTCGGGGGCGGACGAGACCGAGCGCAATTCCTGCTGCCGAAAGGCCGAGCGTGACGAAGCGCGTGAGAAACGGCGTCGAGGCCGGGAACGAGCTGAACGCGAGGGCCAAGAGGACGATCGTCGCGCCGAAGGCGAGAGCCCCGCGGCGCGCAGGAGTCAGACGCGTACCTCCTCCTGGAGGGGAGCGTACGTGAGCGCGCCTGCGGCGCGGGCCCGGATCGCCTCGAGCGCCGCGGACGCGGCCGAGAGCGTCGTCAGGCACGGCACGTCGCGATCGAGCGCCGTGCGGCGGATCGCGACCTCGTCGTAGAACGACTCCCGGCCGAGGGGCGTGTTCACGATGAGATCGACGCTGCCGTTGATCAGGAGATCCACGATGTTCGGGCGTCCTTCGTTCACCTTGAGCACCCTCTCCGCGGTGAGCCCGCCTCGGGCGAGAGCCTTCGCCGTCCCGGCCGTCGCGAACAGGCGGAATCCCAGGGAGTCGAGCTCGCGCGCGAGCGGCAGGAGCGCGTCCTTGTCGCCGTCGTGAACGGAGAGGAACGCGTTTCCTTTTTCGGGAAGGCGGATGCCGGCACCCAGAGCTGCCTTCAGGAACGCGAGGCCGAAGCTCCGATCGCGTCCCATGACCTCTCCCGTCGAGCGCATCTCCGGGCCGAGGATCGTGTCGACCCCCTCGAAGCGCCGAAAAGGGAACACGGGAGCCTTGATGGAGAAACCGAGGACGGGCGGCTCCTCGGTGAGACCGACGCCCGGCAGGGTCTCGCCGAGGCAGAGGCGCGCGGCGATGCGCGCGAACGGCACGCCGGTGGATTTCGCCACGAACGGGACCGTGCGCGAGGCGCGCGGGTTCACCTCGAGAACGAAAAGCTCGCCGCCGCGGATCGCGAACTGGACGTTCATGAGGCCCACGACCTCGAGAGCCTGCCCGAGCCTTGCCGTGGCCTGCCGAATCTCGCCGAGCGCCGCGCGCGGCACGCGCCGGTAGGGCGGCAGCACGGCGTACGAGTCGCCGGAATGGATGCCCGCCTCCTCGATGTGTTGCATGACGCCCGCGACCACGACGTGCTCTCCGTCGCCGAGGGCGTCGACGTCGAGCTCGTACGCATCCTCGAGAAACCGGTCGATCAGGACGGGGCGGTCCGGAAAGGCGGCGATGGCCTCTTCGAGGACCGCCTCGAGGGCATCCTCGTCGTAGGCGATGCGCATCGCACGGCCGCCGAGAACGTAGCTCGGACGGACGAGAAGAGGGAAGCCGAGCCGGCGGCCGACCTTGAGACCCTCGCCGACGTCTCGCGCGGCCCCCCACGGCGGCGCCTGCAGATTCACGTCACGCAGCAGCTCGCCGAAGCGCTCGCGATCCTCGGCGCGGTCGATCGCGTCCGGAGAGGTCCCGAGGATCGGAACGCCGGAGGCTTCGAGCGCCTTCGCCAGCTTCAGCGGCGTCTGGCCGCCGAACTGCACGAGAACTCCCTTCGGCTTCTCGCGTTCGACGACCGCGAGGACGTCTTCGAGCGTGAGGGGCTCGAAGTAGAGCCGGTCGGACGTGTCGTAGTCCGTCGAGACCGTCTCCGGGTTGCAATTGATCATCACGGACTCGTAGCCGGCCTGCGTGATCGCCTCGGCCGCGTGGACGCAGCAGTAGTCGAACTCGAGGCCCTGCCCGATCCGGTTCGGGCCGGAGCCGAGGACGATGACCTTCTCCTTGTCGGAGGGATCGGCCTCGTCCTCGGTCTCGTAGCAGGAATAGAGGTACGGGGTCCGGGACTCGAACTCCGCCGCGCACGTGTCGACGCGATTGAAGACGGGCGTCACGCCGTGGCGCAGCCTCGCCGCGCTCACGTCCGCCACGGGCGCACCGGCGAGAAGCGCGATGTCGGGATCGGAAAGGCCGTTCCGCTTGGCGCGGCGGAGAAGATCCGCGTCTCCGAGCGCCCGACGACCCGCTTCGTGCACCTCGCGCTCGACCGCGACGATCTCCTGAAAGCGGTCGAGGAACCACGGGTCGATTCCCGTGACATCGGCGACGGTCATAACCGACGTGCCGGCGCGAAGGGCCCCGAGGACCGCGAAGATCCGGTCGGGCCTCGGCACGCGGAGCGCATCGGGCTTCGACGGCGCGGGCGGCGAGATGGAAGGCGGGTCGATCAACCCCGTACGCCCCGTCTCGAGGGAGCGCACCGCCTTTCCGAACGACTCGGCGAACGTGCGGCCGAGGGCCATCACTTCGCCGACGGATTTCATCTGGACGCCGAGCGTCGTGTCGGCGCCGGGAAACTTCTCGAACGTGAAGCGCGGGATCTTCACGACGACGTAGTCGAGCGTGGGCTCGAAGGATGCCGGGGTCTTCTTCGTGATGTCGTTCGGAATCTCGTCGAGCCGGTATCCGACGGCGAGAAGCGCGGCGATCTTCGCGATCGGGAAGCCGGTCGCCTTCGAGGCGAGCGCGGACGAGCGCGAGACGCGCGGGTTCATCTCGATGACGATCCGGCGCCCCGTCTTCGGGTGCACGGCGAACTGGATGTTCGAGCCGCCCGTCGCGACTCCGACGGCGCGGATGACCTTCTTCGCGTCGTCGCGCATGGCCTGGTACTCGACGTCCGACAACGTCATCTGCGGCGCGACGGTGATCGAGTCGCCCGTGTGAACGCCCATCGGGTCGAGGTTCTCGATCGAGCAAACGACGACGAACGTGTCGGCCGCGTCGCGCATGACCTCGAGCTCGAACTCCTTCCACCCGAGCACCGACTCCTCGATGAGGATCTGGTGCACGGGCGAGAGCGTCAGGCCGCGCCGGACGATGGCCTCGAAGTCGTCCTTGTTGAAGGCGATGCCGCCGCCCGTGCCGCCGAGCGTGAACGAGGGACGGATGACGACCGGGTACCCGAACGGCGCGGCGACGGCGCGGGCTTCGTCGATCGACTTCGCGATCCCCGAGAGCAGGACCTCGACGCCGACTCCCTGCATGGCCTGCTTGAAGAGGAGGCGATCCTCGCCGAGCTTCACGGAGCGCACGGATGCGCCGAGCGTCTCGACGCCGTGTTTCTCGAGGATGCCGGCCTCGTCGAGGGCCACCGCGAGGTTGAGCGCCGTCTGCCCGCCGACGGTCGGCAGGAGCGCATCGGGCCTTTCCTGCGCGATGATGGCGGCGACCGTGTCGCGATCGAGCGGCTCGATGTAGGTCGCGTCGGCGAACTCGGGGTCCGTCATGATCGTCGCGGGATTCGAGTTCACGAGAACGACGCGATATCCCTCGCCGCGCAGCGCCCGGCAGGCCTGCGTCCCGGAATAGTCGAACTCGCAGGCCTGGCCGATCACGATCGGTCCCGAGCCGAGAACGAGAATGGACTTGATGTCGGTGCGTTTCGGCATCGGTCGGGGAGTTTACGGGAAGCGTACGCGAATTCGTCTGGCGCCGGAGCGGCGCAAGGAATAGAGTCTCGCGCGTATTGAAGGGCAAGAGAAGGAGATCCCGCGAATGAGAAGAACACTTCGGAACGGCCTCGCCGTCTGTGTCGCAATCGTGGCTTTTCTCGCGTCTCCCGCGGCTCTCGCCGCCAAGAAGAAGACGCCGACTCCATCTTCCTCGGACTCTTCGACCGCATCGAAAGCGGATAAAACCGAAAAGGTCAACCTGAACACGGCAGACGAAAAGACGATCGCCGGAGCGAAGGGTGTCGGCGAGAAGCTCGCCCAGGAGCTCGTCAAGAACCGTCCGTACAAGACGTGGGAAGAGGTCTCGAAGGTCAAGGGCGTCGGCTCGGGCAAGAAGCTGGAATCGCTCAAGAAAGTCCTGAAGCTCTCCGAGGGCGTGGGAACGCCCGCGGCGAAGGAGGAGACGGCCGGGGAGACGAAGACGAAGGGGAAGAAATCGAAGATTTCTTCGAAGGGTGAGGAGACTCCTCCCGCTGCGAGCGGCCGCGGGGCCACGGGTGGCGGCGCCAGCGCGGGTGGCGCGGCTGCAGGCGGCTCCACGGGCAACGGCAAGGCGACAGAGTCCGCCTCGCCCTCTTCACCTTCTAAGAAATCTTCTTCGTCTTCCTCTTCGAAGCTCGCCCCCGGCACGAAAATCAACATCAATACCGCCACGAAGGAAGAGCTCGACGCGCTGCCGGAGATCGGTCCGGTGAAGGCGCAGGCCATCGTGGATTACCGCAGCGCGCACGGGGCTTTCGCCGCGCCCGAGGACATCATGAAAGTCTCGGGCATCAAGGAAGGCACGTACGCGAAGATCAAGGCCTACATCGTCGTAAAATAGGACACCGTCATGGGTCTCCTCGATGAGGTGATGAGTCAGTTCGGTGCCGCGAGCGGGCGCCCGATCGATCCGGGTCACCAGAGCCTCGCCCGGGAGCTTCTCGGCATGCTCGCCCCGACGGGCATGTCCGGAGGCCTGGCGAATCTCGTGAACATCTGCCACCAGAAAGGGCTCGGCGACGTCGTGAACTCCTGGATCTCGACGGGTCAGAACCTGCCGATCACGGCCGAGCAGGTCCAGAGCGTCCTCGGAAGCTCCGAGGTCCAGGCGCTCGCGACGCGCGCGGGAATCGACCCTCAGGCGGCGATGGCGGCGTGCGCGAAGATCCTCCCTCTCCTCGTCGACAAGGCCACGCCGGACGGCCGGATCCCGTCCACGGGAGACCTTCTCCGCACGATCTCGGGGTCCTTCAAGAGGAGCTCATCGTGAACCGCCCGACAGTCGCGGCCCGCGTCCTCGCTTTCGGGCGTCCCTCGGACACCCACTCCGGCTCCGTCGGGACGGTCCATCGCGACGGCGCCATCACGTTTCGCGGAAAGACCTATCCTACGATCCGGGATGTGCCTCCGGAATGCGTCGCGTTTCGGGCCGATCTCGAGAGCACCGTGAAGTGGCGTGCCCTTTACCGCGCCGTCGATCCGGCCCTCAGGGTGACGCGCCCGCGCTAGCCCGGAGCGTGACCACGCGGAAGACGTTTCCTCCTCAGAACGTCCGCGTGTAGACGTACGTGAAGCCCGTGACCCGGCACCTCTTGACCGGGGGCTGGAACCTGACGCCCTGGACCTCTTGCTTGGCCGTTTCCGCACGCTCGGGGGAGCCCGTCTCGTTCGCGACGACGCGCACGGCCTTCACGGCGCCGGTCTTGTCGATGTCGGCCTCGACGACGACCTTCCCCTTCGGCCCCTGCGCGCCCGATCCGTCCGACATGCGAACCATCGGAGGAGTGAGGAGGACCTCGCGGCGATCCGGGAGGCACCCGTCGTCCTTCCGGACGAGATCGTGGCGCACCCACCCGACCTGCGCATTGGCCATCTTCACGCGCAGCCAGCCGTCCTTTTCTTCCAAGAAGGTAATTCGGTCTCCCTTCTTCAGTCGGCCAAGAGTCGCTGAGGAAGCGGACGGCGCCCCTCTCAGATTCGCTCTCTTTGCGCTGACGAGATAGACCGCCCCGGACGGTGTCTCGGCCGTTGTCTCCGCTGTTTCCGAGGGCACCTGTTCCGCGGCGGGAGACGGGGGTGGTGTGGAGGCACACCCCCAAAGGCCCGCCACGAGCGCCACGGCGAGCGTACGAGCGAGGGTCCCGGGCCATGCGTGGCGCATCCCAGAGATCCTATCGTGACGCCCCGGCTGTACGATCCCCGGGCATGCCCAGAACGATCGCGATCCACAAGTTCGGAGGGACGTCGCTGGCCGACGCCTCGCGAATCCTTAACGCCGCACGCCTCCTCGCCGCGGCGAGACGGAAACGCCCCGTCGTGGCCGTCGCGTCGGCCATGGGAGGCGTGACCGACGTCCTCCTGCAGGCGGCGCGCGACGCCGAACGCGGTCGCATCGGTCTCGCCCGCAAGGCCGTCGACGCGCTGAACGCGCGGCACACCGCCGCCGCGAAAGAGCTCGGCGTGCGCTTCGAGGCGGGATCCCTGCGCGAGCTTTCAGCCGCGCTCGAAGGCGTGGCCCTCCTGCGCGAGCGCACGGCCCGCGTCACCGACCTCGTCTCCTCGTTCGGCGAACGCCTCTCGGCGCCGCTTCTCGCGGCCGCGTTGACGAAGGCCGGTGTTCCGGCGCGCGCCGTAGACGCCCGCGATCTCCTCGTCACGGACGACCGTCACGGCGCCGCCACGTGCGACCGCAAGAGGAGCGACCCGCGCGTGAGGCGAAAGCTCAGGCCGATCCTCTCGGCCGGCGTCCTGCCCGTCGTGACCGGCTTCATCGCGCGCAGCGCGAAAGGCGAGACGACGACGCTCGGCCGCTCGGGCTCGGACACGACGGCCGCGCTCCTCGGCGCCGCGCTCCTGGCCCGGGAGGTCGTGATCTGGACGGACGTGGACGGCGTCCTTTCGGCCGATCCCCGCCTCGTCAAGGGAGCCCGCCTCCTCCCGCGTCTCTCCTACCGCGAGGCGGCTGAGATGACGTACTTCGGGGCGAAGGTCCTGCACTTCCCGGCGGTCCTCCCCGCGATCGCCGAGGGAATCCCTCTCGTCATCCGCAACTCCCTCCGGCCGCAGATCCGGGGCACGACGATCGCGTCGAAGGGCGACGGAAAGTCCGGAATTCGCGCCGTCACGGCGGTTCCGGGGATGTGCCTCATCTCTCTGGACGGGCGCGGGATGACGGGCATCCCGGGCATCGCGGCCCGGGTGTTCTCGGCGACGGCCCGGCTCGGCGTCTCGGTCGTCATGTTCTCGCAGGCGTCCTCGGAGCAGAACATCGCGCTCGTGATCCCGGACGGCGACCGCGCGCGCACCGTCTCGGCGCTCGAGCAGGAATTCCGCTGGGAGCGCCTCACGGGCGCGATCGATTCCGTGAACGCGCGCACACCCATCGCGGTCATCGCGGCGGTCGGCGAGGGGATGCGCGGCACGCCCGGAATCGCCGCGAAGGTCTTCGCGGCCGTCGCGCGCGCGAAGGTGAACGTGGAGTCCATCGCGCAGGGCTCGTCGGAGTGCAACATCAGCTTCGCCGTGGACGGGAAGGATCGCGACAAGGCCGTGAGGGCTTTGCATCGGGTGGTTACCACTTGATGCGAGGAGGACGTCGTCCGTCATCGGAGCCGGCCTCGCCGGGTTCGCCTCCCCTGCCCCCCCTCTCATCCTCTCTAAGAAATCCCTCTTCCTCTTCTTCTTCTTCGATTTCCGTCTTTGCTCCCGCGTCGGTCGCGAACTTCGGGGTCGGCTTCGACGTCCTCGGCGCCGCGCTGGACGGGCCGGGCGACACGCTCACGGCCCGGCTCACGCGCACGCCGGGCGTGAGGGTCGTTTCGATCTCGGGCGACGGCGGGCGGCTGCCGCGGGACCCGCGGCTCAACACGGCCGCGGTCTCGGCCGCCGCGGTTCTCGCGAAGCTCGGTGGCCGTCGCGGAGACGCTGGACGGCCCGGAATCGAGCTCTTCCTCGAGAAGGGGCTGCCGCTCTCGAGCGGCCTCGGCTCCTCGGCCGCCTCGGCCGCCGCCGGCGCCTACGCCGCCGGCCACCTTCTCGGCGTGAAAGACCGCAAGGAGCTCCTCGGCGCGGCGCTCGAGGGAGAGCGCGCCGCAGACGGCTCGTGGCACGGCGACAACGTGTTCGCCGCGCTGCTCGGAGGGGTCCTCCTCGTGCCCTCTTCCGATCCCGGCGGCACCCTCGCTCCCATTTCGCTTCGCGTCCCGCGGCGCATGCGCATCGTGGTCGTGATTCCCGGCCTGGAGCTGCCCACGCGGCGCGCTCGCGGCGCCCTGCCGCGGACGATTCCGATGGGTGCGCACACGGCGCACGCCGGCGCGCTCGCGCGCCTCGTCCTCGCGCTCGCGTCGGGAGATCTCGCAACGGCGGGAGCCTGCCTCCTTTCCGACCGCCTCGTGGATCCGAAACGGCTTCCTCTCATTCGCGGAGGGCGCGCCGCTCTCGACGCGCTCCTGGATGCCGGCGCGTACGGCGCCTGCCTCGCGGGGGCCGGGCCGTCCCTCGTCGGACTCACCGAGGAGTCGAAGGACGCGGAAGAGATCGGCCGCGCCGCGGTCGCCGCGTGGAGGCGCTCCGGCGTCGAGGCGCGCGCCCGCGTGCATCGCATCGATCGGCGCGGCACGAGGCTCGCCGGGATGCGCGCGTGAGCGGACTCTCGACGTTCCAGTGCCTCGCGTGCGGCGCGAGCTTTCCGCTCGCCGGATCGCGCACGGCCTGCGCCACGTGCGGCGGGCTTCTCGACATCATCTCCGACCTCCGCGCCTTCGGGCGAACGGGCGAGGAGTGGCGCGATCTCTTCGACCGGCGGCGCGCGGCTGCGCCCTCGGAGGCGGCGAGACCCTTCGAAACGAGCGGCGTCTGGCGTTTCCGCGAGCACGTCCTGCCGGATCTCCCGGAGAGCGGCATCGTGAGCAAGCCTGAGGGCGCGACGCGGCTCTACGCGGCAGGCGCGCTCGGCGAGGAGCTCTCGTTCTCGCGTCTCTTCGTCAAGCACGAAGGCGAGAACCCGACGCTTTCCTTCAAGGATCGCGGCATGACCGCCGGCGTCTCGTGGGCTCGGACCTCGGGGTTCTCGACGGTCGCGTGCGCCTCGACGGGCGATACCTCCGCGGCGCTCGCCGCCTACGCCGCCGCCGTGCCCGGCATGCGCGCGGTCGTTCTCCTTCCGGACGCGAAGATCACGGACGAGCAGCTCAGTCAGGCGCTCGCATATGGAGCGACGACGCTCGGTCTCGACACGGACTTCGACGGCTGTATGCGCCTCGTCGGCGAGCTGACGACCGCGCGCCCCGTCTTTCTCCTGAACTCGAAGAACCCGGTGCGCATCGAAGGGCAGAAGACGATCGGGTGGGAAATCGTCCAGGATCTCGGCTGGCGCGTGCCGGACTGGATCGTGGTGCCGGTCGGGAACGCGGGCAACGTGTCGGCGATCGGAAAGGGACTCAGGGAGTGGCTCGACCTCGGCATCATCACGAAGAGGCCGCGTCTCGCGGGAGTCCAGGCCGCAGCCGCGGATCCCTTCTTTCAGTCGTACCGGAAGGGCTTCAAAGAGCGCGTCACGCGCGTCGCCGGCGAGACAGCGGCCTCCGCGATCCGTATCGGCGCCCCGGTCTCACACCCGAGGGCCGAGCGTGAGATCCGCTTCTTCGACGGCATCGTGGAGAGCGTGACGGAGCTCGAGCTCCTCGACGCGTTCGCGCTCGCGAACCGCCACGGCCTCGCCATTTGCCCGAACTCGGCCGTAGCGCTCGCCGGCGCTTCCAAGCTGCGCCAGGCGGGCGTCATCCAAGAGGACGACCTCGTCGTCGTCGTCGCGACCGCTCACGCGCTCAAGTTCTCGGGAACGATGTCCGCGTATCACCGGGGCGGCGGCCGGCTCGCGAACCCGCCGCGCCGCCTTCCGGCGACGCTCGACGCGATCCTTGCCGCGCTGGACGCGCCGCCCGGGACATGACAGTTGCTAGCGCGCCCTTCTTTGGCGCGTGCGAAGCACGCGGCGCGCTAGCCTAACCGGCCGAAGGGCTCTCGCGCGCGTAGCTGCGGATGAGCATGAGCGTCGTCGTGCCGATCTCGAATTCCGACCGGTTGTCGAGCTCGGAGCGGGTCACACGCTGATCGTTCACGTAGGTGCCGTTCGTGGAGTTGAGATCCACGACGAAGACGTGCTCGTCCATGACCTCGATCGCCGCGTGCTGGCGCGAGCACTGGATGTCGGCGACGACGATGTCGGCATTCGCGCGGCCGATCACGGCGCGCGGCTTCTCGATCTCGAAGATCCGCCCGGAGTCGGGCCCCGAGATGCAGGCGAGGGAGAGGCGCTGATCGGCCGGGAGGCGCAACGGGCGCGTCGCGTGCCGGTTCGCTCCCGGCACGGGCACGCGGTCCGTCGTGCTGGCGGCATCGCCTCCCCCGATCGGACCCGTGCCTTCGGCCGAGGCGGGCATCACGCTCGCGGCGGCCGCCTCCGGCACCATGCGCGCGGGGGCGCCGGGAATCCCGGCGGGGGGCTTGCGCTTCTTGGCCTCGGTGAGCGCCGTCTCGTCGAGCGCGAATTCGTCGCGCGAAGGGGACGCGGAACGACTCGCCGAAGCGGGGAGAGACACCGGGACCGCCGGATTCCGGATCTCGAACACCGTCGTGCACTTCGTGCACTTGATTTTCTTCACGGCCGCGCCGCCGAAACGCGACTCGTCGTAATGGTAGCGAGCCTGGCACGACGTGCACTGAATGATCACGTGACGAGACTCCCGCGCGATCGAACGCTTCGCGTCATTAAAGCGTGTCCCGCCTCACCGATCAAGCCCGTATCGCCTCGCGGGCGCGCTCCACGGCGCGCGGGACCGCCTCGAGAAGCCGGTCGACGTCCTCTTCGCGCGAGGTCCGCCCGAAGGAGAATCGAAGCGTCGCGCGCGCGTCGGCCGGGGAAAGGCCGAGAGCGAGGAGGACGTGGCTCGGCGAGGTCGTGCCCGCGTGACAGGCCGAGCCGGCCGAAACGGCGATGCCGTCGAGGTCGAGAGCCGCGACGAGCGTTTCGGCCTCGGTGCCGGGGAACTGCGCCGACGTCGCGGTGGGAAGGCGGGGGCCGTCGACGACGTTGATCCTGACGTCAGGGACGCGGGCGAGAAGTCCGGCTTCGAACCGTCCTCGAAGGCCGGTGAGGCGCGCCGCCTCGGAGAAAAGGTGCGTCGACGCGAGCCGGATCGCGGCTCCGAGGCCCACGATGGCCGCCACGTTCTCGGTGCCGCCCCGGCGCCCTCGCTCCTGACCGCCGCCGGCGGCGAGCGGCTGCACGCGGACTCCCTTCCGCACGAAGAGGGCGCCGGCACCCACGGGGCCTCCGAACTTGTGGGCGGTGAGCGAGAGGAGGTCGACACCGAGGGCGCGTACGTTCACCGGGATCTTTCCGATCGCCTGAACCGCGTCCGTATGGACGACGGCGCCGGCCGCCCGGCCCGCCGCCGCGAACTCGGCGAGCGAGTCGAAGACCGCACCTGTCTCGTTGTTCGCAAGGATGGCGGATGCGAGCGCCGTTCGAGGGTCGAGCTCGCGGGACGCGCCGGCCGCGGGGACGCCGTGGGCGTTCACGGAAAGCTCGACGGGCTCGAAGCCGTCCGACTTGAGCGAGAGCGCCGGCTCCCGAACGGCCGCGTGCTCGGCCGCGGTGAAGGCCACCCTCCGGCGCGACGGATCGGCCTCGCGCGCCGCCCGCGCGCCTCCGCGCACCGCGAGATTGTCGGCCTCGGTGCCTCCGGACGTGAACACGATTTCGGACGGCTCCGCGCCCAGGACGCGCGCCACCTCGACACGGGCGGCTTCCACCGCCTCCCGCGCGGCGCGACCGGGGCCGTGAGTGGAGGAAGGGTTCGCCGTCAAGCCCTCCAGCCAGGGCCGCATGACCTCGAGCACCTCGGGATCGAGGGGCGTCGTCGCATGGTGGTCGGCGTAGACCTTGTGAGCGTCGGCGTTCAAGAAACCGGACCTCCGGACGGCCGATTGTAGGGTCGCGAGGGGCTGAAGCGCCGAAAGCTCACGGAGCCGTGCGTCCTGGAGGACGTTGAGACCTGGAATCTGTCTTGCGAGCAGATTGCCAGGGAGAGGCTCGCCGGCACAGAATCGGAGCCTCGGCGGGAGGTCGAGACATGCGGTCGGGCAGGTGGTTCCTGGGAGTCGTCGCCCTCGTGGCCGCAGCGCGAGCGGGCGCCGACAACCCGGCCCCGTCTGCGACCCCTGTCCCCGCGCTGCCGACGCCGCCTCCGCTCGTCGCGGTGAATCCGCCCGCGCCCGTGCCGCAAGCGGCTCGCGGCCCCGAGGCGCTCAGGCTCTTCGGCCGTCTCGACGACGATCGCTCGGCCGTCTACATCGCGTCGGGTCCGCCGGACGCCCGCGCCACCGTGCGCTGCCCGGACTCGCTCCGCGCGCTCGAGATCTGGACCTATCTCGAGCACCCCACGCTCGGGAAGAACGCGCGCATCCTCTTCTACCCCGAATCGCCGACGGGCTCGTACCGCTACTGGACCGTTCTCGAGGGGGAGCCGGTTCTTCTGTCGCCGTCCGCCAAGGGAACCCTGGCGTCGCTCGAAGCGAATCCGGGAGCCTGCGCCGACGCCCTTCTCGTCGTCTCGACCGTCAAGGACATCTCGCGGCGCCAGGGCGACAACAACGGCGGCCTCGCCGAGCGCGGAGCCCTCGCCGTGCCGCACATCCTTCCCCCTGCCGGCGCGAAGCCGGAAGCGCCGGCGCCCCAGCTCGTCTCGAACAAGCCGCTCACGGGGAAGGAGCGCAAGAAGCTCACGCAGGACCTGCCCGAGAAGTATCGCCAGTTCCTCGAGGACGTCGATCCGATCATCACCGAGGTCGAGCGCGATACGCTGCTCAAGCTCGGCGAGGACTATCAGCGCGAGCATTTCATCGACGAGTTCTGGAGGCGCCGCTCGCTTGCGCCGGACGGCATCCGCATCGCGTTCCGCGACATCTATGAGCTGCGGCTCCAGCAGGCGAAGGAGCGCTTTCGGAACACGAAGACGGACCAGGGCCGCATCTTCCTGGTGAACGGCCCGCCGGACGGCGTCCGCAAGATCGATTGCCAGGACATCTACTGGCCGATCCAGATCTGGTACTACGAACGGCTCGAGTCGTTGCGCCTCTCGAAGGTCGTCCTCCTCTTCTACCAGCCGCTCGGGGCGGGGGACTACAAACTGTGGACGCCCCTCGACGGGCCGCAGGCGGTCGTCGCGGGCGGACTCCCCGGCGCGATAGGCGCCGGCGCCGCGCGACGGGTGGACTTCGACCGCTGCCCGGAAGCGCGGGACGTGCAAGCCGCCCTCAGTGCGGTCTCGGCCACGTTCGGGACGATGGGCGCGCTCAAGATGGCCGACGACATCCGCCAGGGTCCGAAGCCCGACGTGGAAGGCGCGGATCACATCCTCCAGATGACGACCGATCTCCAAGCGGGCACGGTGACGCTTCCGGTCCAGCGCGTGTTTCGGTTTCCGGAGGCGATCGGCAGCCGGATGCGCATGGAGCTCGCCGTGCTCCTCGAGCGCGACTCGCTGACGAAGAAGCAGATCGGCGAGGAGACGTTCTTCGACATCGACGTCATCGGCGAGGTCGTGCACGACGGCCGTCTCATCGACAACTTCCGTTACCGGTTCGACTTTCCCGCCTCCACGATCAACGGCCCGTTCGTGCCGCTCACGGTCGAGCGCGACCTGTACCCCGGCAACTACCGCCTCAAGGTGAAGGTCGCCGACGCCAACCGCAACGCGGCCGCGCTCATCAGCGAGAAGCTCAAGGTTCCCGACACGCCCGACTCGACGCTCTCGCCGGAGGAGAAGGCCGCGCGCGAGGCCGCGAAGAAAGCCGTCACCGAGCTCGTCGAGAACAAGGCCGCGAAGGGCTCGCTTTCGCTCATCCCGATCGCCCGTGAGATCGCGACCGGCCTCATCCGGTTCGAAACGCGCGCCACGTCGAACGACATCGCGTTCACCGAGTTCTACCTGAACAACCAGCGCGTCGTCACGAAACGAAGGCCCCCCTTCTCGGCGGACCTCGACCTCGGCGAGCTTCCTCGCAAGCACGTCGTCAAGGTGATCGGGTACGCGAAGGACGGAAGGCCCATCGCACAGGACGAGGTCGTCCTCAACGAGGGCCGGGAGGCCTTCCGCGTGCACATCACGCATCCCGACAAAGGCGCGAAGCTGGAGGGGCCGACGCGCGTCATCGCCGACGTGGCCGTGCCCGAGACGAAGAAGCTCGCGCAGGTGGAGTTCTACGTGAACGACCGCCGGGCCGCGGTTCTCTACCAGGAACCCTTTCAGCAGGTCGTGGACGTTCCAAAGAGCAAGGACCTCGGCTTTCTGCGCGCCGTCGCGACGCTCGACGATGGAACCTCGACGGAGGACGTCCGCTATTACAACGCGCCGAAATACCTTTCCGAGGAGAACGTCAAGGCCATCGAGCTCTACACGAGCGTCTTCAGCAAGGGGCGTCCGGTCACGGGCCTCGTGAAGGAGAACTTCGCGGTTCTCGAGGATACCGTGCCGCAGACGGTGGACGCCTTCGAGGTCGTCACGAACCTGCCGCTGTCGCTCGGGATCGGAGTCGATACCTCGGGCTCGATGGAGGAGTCCATCGTCGAGGCGCAGAAGGCGGCCGTCGAGTTCCTGAAGGACGTCATGACGAAGCGCGATCGCTCGTTCCTCGTCACGTTCGACAACGAGCCGCAGCTCGTCTCTCACTTCACGACGGACCGCGACAAGCTCGCGCAGGCCCTCGCGGGGCTTCGCGCCCAGGGCTCGACGGCGCTGTGGGACGCGCTCGTGTACGGTCTGTACCAGTACCAGGGCACGAGAGGGCGGAAGGCGTACGTGATCCTGACGGACGGCGAGGATCGCTGCTCGCACTTCACGTACGAGGCTGCGCTCGACTATGCGAAGAAAACCGGCGTCGCCGTGTACTTCATCGGCCTGAGGATCGGGACGACGCAGCTCGACGTGCGGCACAAGCTGAACCGTATTGCGAAAGAGACCGGCGGCATGGTCTATTACATCGACTCCGCGCGAAATCTCGCCAAGATCTACGCGGAGATCAACGAAGAGCTCCGCAGCCAGTACCTCCTCTCGTACGTGCCGCAGAACAAGTCCGTTTCGAACCAGTGGCGGAAGATCGAAGTGAAGATGACGCCTTCGAACCTGACCGCCCGGACGATCAGCGGCTACTACCCCTAGGGGGGTGCGGGGGGACCTGAAGGTCCCCCCGTGGATCCTTCGAAGGTTATCCTTCCGATCCGTGTTGCCTCGAATCATCCTGGCATCGGGCTCCCCTCGTCGGAAAGAAATCCTTGCGTCTCTCGGACTCCACTTCGACGTCCGCGCGACGGACGTGGACGAGACGCTCCTGCCAGGCGAAAGCGCCTTCGACGGCGCCGAGCGGCTCGCGCGCGCTAAGGCCGGGGCGGCCTCCGTCGGGTCGCCCGAGGCACTCGTCGTCGCGGCAGACACGCTCGTGGTCCTCGAGGGTCAAGCGCTCGGAAAGCCCAAGGACCCAGGCGACGTTCGCCGGATGCTCGCCGCGCTCGCGGGCCGCGCGCACGACGTCGTGTCGGGCGTCGCCTGCGCGCTCGGAGGCCGGATCGTCTCGGGGCGCGAGACGACGCGTGTCGGCTTCGCGCCGATGAGCCCTGCCGAGATCGAGGCGTATGCCGCGACGGGGGAGGCCGACGACAAGGCGGGCGCCTATGCCATGCAGGGGATCGGGGGCCTCTTCGTGGAGCGCGTGGAGGGCAGCCCCTCGAATGTCGTGGGCCTGCCGGTGCGGCTCCTGTACCGCCTCGCCCGGGAGCTGGGCGTCGACCTCACGCTGAGGCTTTGATCCGCTCAGACCCTGATCGCGGAGAACTCGCCCGACGTATCGCGCGCGGCGGCGCGTGCGATCTGGAGGACCCCCGCGAAGACGAGATCCCCGGTCAGTGTAGCGGCTCCGGCGCGCACCTTGAGCGGCCGCGGCGCGGGGCCCTTGCCCTCACGCCATGGCCTGAACGTCTCGCCGAGGCGCGCCACCTTCAGCTTGCAGGCTTCGAGGTCGGCTTCGACGAGGAGCGCGAGGAACTCGTCGTCCTCCCAGCGGAAGAGAAAGTCCGTCAGCCGCAGATTCGCGAGGAGCGTGTTCGCGATCGTGCGCACCACGCTGTCGACGATCGCAGGCGGCTCGGAGTGCACGAAGGCGTCCCAGTTGGACAGGACGACGGACATGACGGACAGGGTGACGCCGTGGCGCCGCGCCCGTTCCAGCTCGCGTTCGATGATCTCGTCGAAGAAGGCGCGGCTGTATGCGCCCGAATGCGGGTCCCGGATGAGAAGCGCGGCACCCATGGGAGCGGATCCTACCCCGACTCGCGGGTGCCGAGTGGGAAGTCCCAAAGAGGGTTCTTCTTAGAAAGAGGAAAGAAGAGATATTTCCCGAATGGCCGATGTCAAGGGTCTATGACCGCTGCGCGGCGCGCGAAGCGCGCCCTTGACATCGGTCATTCGGGAAGCAAGTTTTCCACTATCGGGGCTGCATAAGCAGCCCCGAATATCAGAAAGAAGATTGATACCTGGCGTAGTCTGAGACTCGATGAGAGCACCGGAAGGCCCCGAAACGCTGTCCCTCGCCGAGTTCGTCGCGGCGGCGCGCGGCAACGTGCCGGCCGACCTGGTTCTGAAAAACGCCCGCATCGTGAACGTCCTCACGGGGGAGATCCACGACGGAACCGTCGGCGTGAAGGGCGACCGGATTCTCGGCTTCGGCGACTATCGCGCCGCCCGGAGAGACGACGAGATCGACCTGAAGGGCACCTACGTTGCGCCCGCGCTCTGGGACGCGCATCTCCACATCGAGTCCACGATGACGACGCCGGCGACGTTCGCGCGCCTTGCGGCCGCGCACGGCACGGCGGCGGCGATCACGGACCCGCACGAGATCGCGAACGTGAGGGGAGTGCCGGGGATCCGGGCCTTCCTCGACGCCGCCTCGGGCCTCCCCGTGAACGTCTTCGTCATGCTGCCGTCCTGCGTGCCGTCCACGCATCTCGAGACGGCGGGCGCCGTGCTCTCGGCGTCCGACCTCGCCCCCCTCTACGAGCTGCCGAACGTCCTCGGCCTCGCCGAGATGATGAACGTGCCCGGCTTCCTGTTTGGCGATCCTGGCGTCTCCCGTAAAGTCGAGGACGCGCGCCGCCGCGGCGTGCCGATCGACGGCCACTCGCCGCTCCTGACTGGCCTGGACCTGAACGCGTACATCGGGGCCGGCATGCGCTCGGATCACGAGTGCCTCTCGCGCGCCGAGGCGCACGAGAAAGTCCGGCTCGGCATGGACATCTGGATCCGCGAGGGGACGGCGGCGAAGAACCTCGACGACCTCCTGCCGCTCGTCACCCCGGCGAATTCCGAGCGCTTCGCCTTCGCGACGGACGATCGCCACCCGTGGGACCTCCTGACGCACGGGCACCTCGACCATCACGTGCGGCGGGCCATCGCGCTCGGCCTGGACAGTGTCCTCGCGATCCGCCTCGCGTCGTGGTCGTGCGCTCGCCATTACGGCCTCACCGACCGGGGCGCCGTCGCGCCCGGCTTCCGGGCCGACCTCCTGACGTTCGAGCGCCTGGACGATTTCCGCCCCGACCTCGTCGTCCTCGGCGGGCGGCGCGTCGCGAAGGGCGGCCGCCTCCTCGAGGAGATCCCGGGCGCGCCCATGGAAGAAGGCCCCGGCTTCCGCCTCGAGGGTTTCGACCGCGCGCGGCTCCGGATCGCCGCACCCGGGGGCTCTTCGCTGCGGGTCATCGAGGTGCGGGCGGGCTCGCTCGCGACGGGAGCATCGACGGCGCCCGCGCGCCTCGTGGAAGGCGCAGCCGCGGCGGACGCCTCGCGCGACCTCCTGAAGCTCGCGGTCGTCGAGCGGCACCGCGGCACGGGCAACGTCGGCGTGGCGTTCGCCCGGGGGTTCGGCCTGAAGCGCGGCGCGATCGCGTCTTCGGTCGCGCACGATTCGCACAATGTCGTCGTCGTGGGCGCGGACGACGCGTCGATGGAGACGGCCGTGCGCCGTGTCGCGGCGATCGGGGGCGGCATCGTCGTGGCGGACGGCGCGCAATCTGTTGCCGAAGTTCCGCTGCCGGTGGCCGGTCTGATGTCGAACGCGCCGATGGCCGACGTGGACGCCGCAGAGCGCCGTGCGAACGAGGCCGCGCACTCGCTCGGCGGCACGATGGATCACCCGTTCATGACGCTCGCTTTCCTCGCGTTGCCCGTCATCCCGGAGCTGAAGCTCACGGACAGGGGGCTCGTGGACGTCGGCAAGTTCGACTTCGTGAGCCCGGTCGTTTGATCAGTTCGCCAGCGGCGGTCCGCCGAACGCACGCAGCGTGGCGCGGCGCTGCTGGCGGTGGGCGGCGATCCAGCCATCGAGCCTCGACTTCTGGTCCGGCGTCAGAACGCCGTTGATCTCGGCGTGAACGCTCTGGAGCTGTGACCTGAAGGATTGCGCGTCGGCACGCACTTTGAGAAACGCGGCTCCGACGACGGCTGGATCCGGATCGGCGGCCGAGGCCGCAGCCTTGAGGGCCTGGCGGTTCGCCTTCGCCTGAGTCCGGAAGGCCTCGAACCGGTCCTTGTGAGACGCGAAGATCGCCTTGACCTGGGTCTTCTGGGCGTCGCTGA
Source organism: Thermoanaerobaculia bacterium (assembly GCA_963816185.1). Classification (GTDB taxonomy): domain Bacteria; phylum Acidobacteriota; class Thermoanaerobaculia; order UBA5066; family UBA5066; genus Fen-183. The sequence goes on from CAWFJJ010000001.1 coordinate 569,183, forward strand.
GATCCAGGGTCGCCATTGCCGCGCGGACTCCACGGGCGAAGTGACCACCGCCTCCCGGGTTCTGGCCAAGAGCCACGCCTCCGGCGAGGGCGAGAGCGAACGCCGTGACTCCGACGGTAAGGCCGATCTTGTTGCTGCTGAAGATTTTACGGTTCACTTGAGTTCCTCCCTGCGGGGCCCTCACTCTTCGAGGGACCGCAGGTAGTGAGACGCGAGGGCTCGACGCGCGTTTACGTTCTGAGAGTCTCAGAACCTCTCCCCGACGAGCACGATCGCGCCCGTGGGCTTCGGGACGCCACCCTTCGGCTCGATCGAGACGGCGAACTTCACCGGAGCCTCGCCGAGGTTCTCCTCCTTCGAGATCGGAATGACGGTCGCGCCGTCGGGGCGCGTCTCGAACGTGCCCGCAGGGACGGGCTGGTCGCCCACGAAGGCCCACAGCTCGTAGCTCTGCTCGAGCGGCAGCGGCGGGAGGCCGCTGACCCAGAGGATTCCCTGCTTCGTCTCGGGCTGCCAGAGGAGCTTCGCTTTCGCGGTCGGGTTCGACTCGAGGCCCCTCAGGAGGGCGACCTGGACGCGAGGATCCTTCAGCCACGCGAGCTCGGCGTCCTTCGCCTTCAGGTCGCGATCCTTGTCCTGGAGCATCCCTTCGAGCTGGGCGACGTTCGCGCGCGTGGCGCCGAGGTCGGCGCGCGTCGCGTACCAGAGCGCCGCGAACGCCGCGGCGAGCATGAACGAGGCCGCGACACCGAGCGCCCAGGCCATCGTCGCGAGGCCGCGGTCCGGCATTCCGGATGAAACCGCGCGAGGGGAAACGCTCGCCTGTTGGCCCCGGATCTGCCAGAGAACGCGCTCCTTCAGCTCGAGCGGCGGTGCGGTCTCGGGCGGAGCCGGGGCGCCGTCTTCCGTGGCGTCGAGCTCGGCTTCGAGGGCGTCGCACCATGTCGCGAATTCCTTCGCGAAGAGGGACGTGCGGGGGTCGATGCGGTCGTCAGCCACGGCCAGCCCCTTCTTCCCCGGCGATCGCTCTGAGCTTCGTAAGGCCCGAACGCGTCCGGCTCTTCACCGTGCCGAGAGGCTCGTTCAGGCGCGCGGCGATCTCCTCCTGCGTGTAGCCGTCGAAGTACGCGAGGCGGAGGACGGCCTGCTCGCTCTCGGACAGCTTCTCGAGGCATCGAGAAACGTAGTCGCGCACCGCGGCTGCTCCCTGCCCGCCGTCGCCGTCGCCGGCGCGGTCGAGCGACTCGTCCGGAGCCGCGGAAAAGCGCTGCTCGATGGAGTGGCGGCTTCGCCAGCGGTCGAGAGCCCGGCTGCGCGCGATCGTGAACAGCCACGTCTTCACCGACGCGCGCGTCGCGTCAAACCGGCGCGCGTCGCGCCACGCCTGAATGAAGGCTTCCTGCAGCACGTCTTCGGCGTCCCTCGCGTCCTTGAGGATACGGACGCAGAAGGCAAAAAGGACCGGTGCGTACCGGTCGTAAAACAGACCGAACGCGTCGCGATCGCCTTCGGCAATCCGCGCGAAAAGCTCGGGGTCGGCCGGCGCGCTCACGGTGAAACTCCTTTCAGCCTGCCCGCCCGGCCCGAATGTGTCAAGCACCCCGTGGATACGAAGGCGTACCCGAGCGCGGATTGACGCTGCCAAACGGGGCCGGTACCGTCATCCCATGTCGAAGAGAAAGCTCTCCAACGCGGGCGGCCAGCCCCCGCTGCCTTTCGATGCCGAGATCCCGCTTCCCGAAGAGGCCCGGCGAAGGTACCTGAACTATGCCCTCTCGGTCATCACGTCCCGCGCCCTGCCGGACGTGCGTGACGGGCTCAAGCCCGTGCAGCGCCGCATCCTCTTCGCGATGTTCCAGAACCTCCACCTGACGCCGGACGCGAAGTTCAAGAAGTCCGCGACCGTGGTGGGCGACGTCATCGGCAAGTACCACCCGCACGGCGATGTCGCGATCTACGACGCGATGGTGCGCATGGCGCAGCCTTTCTCGCTCCGCGCGCCTCTCGTGGACGGGCACGGCAACTTCGGCTCGCTCGACGGCGACGCGGCGGCGGCGTATCGCTACACCGAGGCGCGCCTCCGCCCGCTCGCGATCGAGCTCCTGTCCGAGATCCGCAGGAAGACGGTCGACTGGCGCCCGAACTTCGACGGCGTCCACTTCGAGCCGGTGGTCCTGCCCGCGCGATACCCGAACCTCCTCGTCAACGGCGCGACGGGCATTGCGGTCGGAATGGCGACTTCGATCCCGCCGCACAACCCGGTCGAGGTGCTCGACGCCGCGATGGCGGCCGTTGACGACCGCGACGCGGACCCGCTGCGCTTCATCAAGGGTCCGGACTTTCCGACGGGCGGGCTTCTCGTCTCCGGCAAGCGAGAGCTGCGCGCGATCTACGAGAGCGGCCAGGGCACGTTGAAGCTGCGGGGCGAGTGGGAGATCGAGGAGGGCGCCCGCGGGGCCCGGACCATCGTCGTCACGTCGATCCCGTACGCGCAGGAGAAGGCGAGTCTCGTCGCGAAGATCGCGGACGTCATCATCGAACGGCGGCTCGCGTCCCTCGTCGACGTCCGCGACGAATCCACCGAGGGCGTGCGCATCGTCCTCGAGATCAAGCGCGAGGCCGACCCCGCGCTCGTCATGACGTATCTGTACAAGCACACGCCGCTCGAGACGACGGTGCCGGTGAACCTGACGTGCCTCGTGCCGACCGCGAGACCGGAGGTGTGCGAGCCGGCGAGGCTTCCGCTCGCCGCGATCCTCCGGCACTTCCTCGACTTCCGGCTCGAGACGGTTCGGCGGAGGTTCCTGTTCGACCTCGAGGAGCTGAAGAGGCGCCTCCACCTCCTCGAGGGCTTCATCGTCATCTACGACGCGCTCGACGAGGCGATCCGCATCATCCGCAAGTCCGACGGAAAGGCCGATGCCGCCGGCAAGCTCATGAAGCGCTTCTCTCTCGACGAGGAGCAGGTCGAGGCGATCCTCGAGACGAAGCTCTACAAGCTCGCGCGTCTCGAGATCGACGCGATCCGTGCCGAGCTGAAAGAAAAGACGGCCGAGGCGGCCATCATCGAGGCGATCCTGAACTCGCCGAAGAAGCTCTGGAACGAGGTGAAGGGCGAGCTCGCCGAGGTGCGCGAGTCGCTCGCGGGCGAAAAGCGCCGGACGAAGGTTCTCGCGAGCGTCGACGAGCCGACGTACGACGCGGAAGCCTTCATCCAGCACGAGGACACGTACGCGATCGTCTCGCAGGACGGCTGGCTGAAGCGCCAGCGCGAGATGAAGGACCCGAAGTCCACGCGCCTGAGGGAAGGAGACGAGGTGCTCGCCGTGCTGCAGGGCTCGACGAAGGAGGCGGCCGTCCTCTTCTCGAATCGCGGCACCGCGTACGTCCTGAGGCTCAACGACGTGCCGCCGTCGACCGGCTACGGCGAGCCCGTGCAGAAGGTCTTCAAGTTCGGAGACGGCGAGCGGGTCGTCGCGGCGCTGTCCCTCGATCCGCGGCTCACGCCGGAGAAGAAGGTGCTCCTCCTCGCCGCCACGCGCCGAGGTCTCGTCCTGAGGTTCTCTCTCGATCCGTTCCGCGAGGTGACGACGCGCGCGGGGAGGCGCTTCGCGAAGCCCGCGAAGGGCGACGAGATTGCATCCGTCTTCGTGTGCGAGGAGAAGGACCTCGTGGCCCTCGCGTCGGAGAAGGGCCGCGCGATCCTGTTCCCGGCGAGCGAGGTGCCCGTCCTCGCGGGACCCGGCAAAGGCGTCCTCGGCTTCAAGCTCGCGCCGGACGACCGCCTCGTGGGCGCGGCGCTCTTCGGAGACGACGAGAGGCGGGCGACTCTCACGCTCGTGAACGGCAAGGGGACCGAGCACACGATCACACGCCGATACACCCCCGTCTCTCGCGGCGGGAGGGGCTTCGAGCTGATCAAGCGCGACAAGCTGGTCAAGGCGATTCCGGCGGAGATCACTTTGGTTGATTTCGGCGGGGGCAATTGAGAAAGAGGGACCGACCGGGGATTGCTTAGAAGGGAAGAGGGAGCGGGCGGTGCTTTTTCCGGGGGTTCCCCTAAACTCCCCTCGATGGAGGTCGTCCTCGCCGAAAAGTACGGGTTCTGCGCCGGCGTGCGCGTCGCGGACAAGCTCGTCCGCCTCGCCGCCAAGAAGGGCCAGAAGGGCGCGATCTTCGGTCAGGTCGTGCACAACGAAAGCGTCGAAAGCGAGATGGCCCGGCTTGGCTTTCCCACGGTGCACGATCTCGAGGCCGCGAAGGCGCACGACAAGCGCATCGTTTTCTCGGCGCACGGCGTCGCCCCGTCCGTGCGCGCCGAGGCCGCGTCATTGGGCCTTGCGACGATCGACACGACGTGCAAGTTCGTGACGGACATCCACAGGGAGATCGTGCGGTCGCTCGAGGACGGCTGCTTCATCGCGATCCTCGGCCAGGCGGACCACCGCGAGGTCGTGGGATACACGAAGGATCTCGATCCGGCGCGCTACCACGTCTTCTACCGGCTCGAGGAGGTCACGTCCTTCGACTGGTCGCGTATCCCGCGCGTGAAGATCGTCTTCCAGACCACGATCAATTCCGAGACGTTCGCGCCGCACGTGGAGGAGATCCGCGGTCGCGTCGCGGACACGCGCGTCGCCGACACCATCTGTTACGCGACGAAGGAGAACCAGGACGCCCTGCGCGTCCTCTGCGCCGATCCCGCGATCGACGCGATCGTCGTCATCGGCGGGAAGAACAGCAAGAACACGAAGGAGCTCGCGCGGATCGCGCAGGCGGAGAAGCCGACGTTCCTGGTCGGCACGGCCGCGGAGCTCGACCTCGCGAAGCTCGCCGGAATGAAAAAGGTCGGCGTCTCGGCGGGGGCCTCGACGCCGGATTACGACGTCGAGGCCGTCGTCCAGAGACTCGAGGCGCTTTGACCAGGGAAGCCGGCCGCTCGGGACTTGATGCAACTAGATCAGAGCAACGGACATCGACGTTCGATCAACCTGAGCGTGGGTGAAAAGCAGCTTCATGAGCGCCCCTGAGATCGCCTCCCCGCCGTCCGGGCCGCCCGCCGTCGAGAGCGGAGGATTTGCCACGCTCGAAACCGTCTTCGAGGCGCTTGGGCGGGCCGCCATCGTCCTGGACGGCGAGTTCCGGATCCTGCGTGCCAGCTTCACGCTCGACGAGATCGCCGGCCCCGGGACGGTGACCTCCATGCTCGGAAAGCCGATCGAGGAGCTGGTCGGCGCGAAGCTCTTCGGTCCCGCCGACACGCTGCGCGAGGCGCTGACGAACGGGCGGCGAGAAGAGGGGCGGCGCGCCGTCCTGCGCTGCGGGGCGGGCCGGGCGCGTCTCGTCTCGCTGACGGCCGCGGTGATCCCGCAGCACGTCTCGAACCACTGCGACCCGCGCGCCCGGTATCTCGTCGTCGTCCGTCCCGCGGAGGACGACGACAGCCTCCTGCAGAGCATGATCGCGTCTCACGGCCTCGTGGCCCGCTCGCCCGCGATGCTGCGGATCGTCCACCTCGTCGAATCTCTCTCCCAGAGCATCGCGACGGTCCTGATCACGGGCGAGAGCGGCACCGGCAAGGAAGTCATCGCCCGGACGCTCCACGTGAACTCCCTACGCAGCACGGGCCCGTTCGTGGCGGTCAACTGCGGGGCGCTCTCGGGGGACCTGCTCGAGAGCGAGCTGTTCGGCCACGTGAAGGGCGCATTCACGGGAGCGGTGAGGGACCGCGTCGGACGGCTGGAGCTCGCGCGCGGCGGCACGATCTTTCTCGACGAGATCGGCGACGTGCCGCTGCACCTGCAGGTGAAGCTCCTGCGCGTCCTGCAGGAGCGGCAGTTCGAGCGCGTGGGCGAGAGCGCACCGCGCATGATGGATGCGCGGATCATCGCCGCGACGAATCAGGATCTCCTGGAGATGATTCGGACGGGTCGCTTCCGGGAGGACCTCTATTACCGCCTGCGCGTCGTCCCGATCCACCTTCCGCCCCTCCGCGAGAGGCCGGAAGACATCGCCCTCATCGCGCAGCATCTCCTCGCGCACATCGGCGGTCGAGCGGGCCGGGCTCTGCGCCTCTCGCCCGACACACTGAACCTGCTGGAGACGTGCCCCTGGCCCGGAAACGTCCGCGAGCTCGAGAACGCGCTCGAATACGCGGTCGCGCTCTGCACGGGACAGACGATCCAGATCGAGGATCTCCCGCCGGAACTCCGCAGGGCGGAGATTTCGCCCCCGTCCCCGGACGCCGTTATGCAACCCGCCGTGTCTCTGGCCGAGTCTACTTCGCACCCCGAGCGCGAGCGGATCGTGAAGGCGCTCGCCTCTCACCGCTGGAACCGGAATCGCGCCGCTCAGGCCCTCGGCGTGAGCCGCAGCACTCTCTGGAGGCGCATGCGCGAGCTGGGGATCGAGTGAGCTCGCGGCGCGATTTCCTGGGTCAGCTCTGGCATGGGACGGGGGGCGCGCTCCTCGGCGCCTCGGCTCTGATCCTCCACCGCGCCTTGCGCGCGGCCGCCCCGGTGCCGCGCGAGACGACTCTTTCCGCCGACGCCGTTTCGCGGGCCGTCGCGGAAGGCGGCGCGGCGATCGGGGATCTCTTCGTCACGGGCTCGCCGTCCGGGCCCGTCGCTCTCTCCCTGACGTGTACGCATCTCGGCTGCCACGTGCGGCCGGCGTCCTCCGGCGGCTTTGCCTGCCCGTGTCACGGCAGCCGGTTCGCGGCCGACGGCAGTCGCACGGCGGGGCCCGCGCGCTCGGCCCTAGCCCGCGTACCGCTCGAGAGGCGCGGGGACGCATGGACCGCCCGCCTCTGACGGAGGCGCCTTCCCCGACGGCCGGTCTTCCTTCCGGCGACTTCGGGCGGCTTGCGCTCGGATTCCTCGCCGTGAGCACGTTGAGCGGGCTCGCGCTCGTCCCTTTCTTCTCGCCCGCGCACGCGCTCGAGAGCCTCGAGCGCCTTCACGGCGGCATCCCGTGGGGCTTCTTCCTGAGGGCGCTTCACGCCTTCTCCAGCTTCGGCCTTCTCGTGACGGCGGTTTTCCATCTCGTCCAAGTCCTCGCGCGGCGGACAGAGCGCCAGCTCGCGGCCGGCGCGTGGTGGCGTTCCGTCCTCCTCCTTCCCCTGACGCTCCTCGCCCTCCTGAGCGGGTTCGTCCTGCGAGGCGACGCGGCGGCCGCCGAGGCCCTTCCCCTCTGGAGCCGCATCGTCGAGACTGTGCCTTTCCTCGGGCCAGAGCTGTCCCGCCTGGTCCTCGGGGTGATCCCGGGCGATCTGGGGGCGATCTCCCTCCATCACGCCGGGACCTTCACGCTCCTTCTCTGGCTCATCACGGCAGAGCACGGCCGGCGCCTTGTCCCGGACGCGCGCTCGCTGGTCCTCGCCGGGCTCGTGTCGGCAGCGCTGGCGGGGGCGGTTCCGTTGCCGCTCGGGCACCCTCCGGGGGCTCCCGGCGGGGCCGGGCAGATCCTCCTCGGCCCCTGGTATCTCCTCGGGCTGCAGGGCGCTCTCGTCGACCTGCCGGCGAGCGTGGCCTGGCTGGCTCCGCTTCTCCTCGTCGTCCTCCTGGGTCTCGTCCGCCACGTGGACCGCGCGCGCAGACATGTCGTGATGCTCCTCGCGGCGTGGGTTGCCGCCTATGCGGCTTTCACGGTGCGGATCCTGCTGCTCGCGAGGAACTGAACGGTACACTTCTTGCTGTTCGGAGGGCCGAGTGTTCCGAACGTTCGCTCTCGTCTCTGCGGCGCTCGCCGCTCTTCTCGGCTTACTCGTGGCCTCGGGCCGCGAAGCGGGACGGGCGAAGGGGATCGGAAAAGGCCCGGACCGCGCCGGAAATCGAATCGAACGGTGCGTGACCTGCCACGTGAAACCCGACGAGGATCCAGGCGGCGCGCACTCGAGGGCCGCGCTCGGCTGCGCGTCCTGCCATCTCGGGAATCCGCTGGCGTTCGAGAAAGAGAGAGCGCACGAGGGGCTGGAGCGCGAGCCGGGCGCGCTCTCCACCGTGGCCATGACGTGCGGCCGGGAGGATTGTCATGCGAGAGAGTCCGCGCGTGTCGCCACGTCGCCGATGACCCGCGCGAGTGGAATCGTGTCGGTCGACCGCTTCGCGTTCAGCGAAATCCCGTCTCCGGATTGGTCCGAGACCGTCGCCGACGTCCTCACGGCCGTGCGCCCGACGCCGGCCGAGCTCCACCTCAGAAAGCTCTGCGCCGGCTGTCACCTCGGAACGCGCCGCGCGAATCGCGACGATGCGATTCGCGGGAACGGCTCGGGCTGCGCGGCGTGCCATGTCGCCCGCCGGGAGAACGACTTGCCGCGCGCGCACCCGCCCATCGACGCGCGCGTCTCGAACGACCGCTGCTTCGGCTGCCACAGCCGGAGCGGCCGCATCAGCCTGACGTACGAAGGTCTCGCCGAGATCGAGCCGGCTCAGGCCAAAGGAGCCGATGCCGCGTGCGCGGAGCCCGTTGCGCTTCCCGACGGCCGCCCCGTGTGCCGCGTGGCGCCCGACGTCCATCAGGCCGCCGGGATGTCCTGCATCGACTGCCACCTGCACACGGAGCTCATGGGCGACGGGACGGCTCGGACACACCAGGAAGAACAGACCGAGATCACGTGCGAGGCTTGCCACGGCCCGGTGCGCGAGGGCGGCGAGGTCCCGTGGCGCGAGGTCAGGGACCAGATCAGCATCGAGATTCGGGAGAGAGAAGAACGAAGAAAAGAGGAAGATTTTCTTAGAGGGGTTAAGAGGGGAGATGGCCGCGCGCCCGACGCGGGGGCCCGAGTCGAATGGGCTGAGGCGTCCCACCAGGCCCTTTCTGAGAAATCTGCCTTCGCGACCTCTCCCGAAGCACCGACTCGCCTCGGTCGCCGCGGCACTCCCATTCTCAACCTTCTAAGAAATTCTTCTTCTTCCTCTTTCTCTTCGTCTTCTTCTTCCTCTCCCGCCTGGATCCTCATCCGCAAGCTCGACGGCGTCGCTTTGCCCGTGAAGCAGACACCGCATGATGCGAACCACACGCGCAAGGGGCACGAGCGCCTCTCGTGCAGTGCCTGTCACACGGCATCCGCGCCGAGGTGCGACACGTGCCACACGACCTTCGATGCCTCGCGCACGCAGTGGGATTTCGCCGCGGGGAAGACGACGGCCGGCGCGTGGGTGGAGCGCTCGGAGGGCTTCTCGTGGGGCCCGCCTCTTCTCGGCGTGCGGTCGGACGGGAAGATCGTCCCCGCGGCCCCGGGAATGATCCTCGACATAGACGCGACGGCGGCGGGCGGCGGGAAGACCTCGCGCCGGCTCCTCGCGCCTATGGAGCCACATGCGACGGGGAAGAAAGCCCGCGCGTGTGAGAGCTGCCACCGCGCCCCGGCCGCGCCGGAGTTCGAGGCGGGCACGCGAACAGGGTTCCGTGACCTGAACGCGGCCGAGAAGAAGCGTGTCGCGGCCGCCCGGCTGGAGCCCCGATAGGGCTGAGTTTTCCGGCGGGCGCGAGAGCCGGTTACGATCGGACGCGTGAAAGAGGACGACAAGACCGTTCCCGTTCCGAGCTGGTCGAACCTCGAGGCGGTCTTCGAATCGCTGGGTCGTGTCCTCATCTCGCTCGACGCGCAATTCGTGATCATCCGCGCGAGCCACATGCTCGACGCTCTCGCGGGCGAAGGATCGGCCGCGAGAGTGATCGGCAAGCCGATCGAGTCGTTGATCGGCGCGCGCCTGTTTGGCCCGGAGGACTCGCTTCGCGAGGCGCTCCGGCAAGGGCGCCGCGAGGAGGGCCGGCGGGGTGTCCTGCGGTGCGGCGAGGATGCCGCCCGGCTCGTCTCGGTCACGACGGCCCCGGTCGCCGAGAACGTGATGAGCGCGTGCGATCCGCGGGCGCGGTATCTGGTCGTCCTCCGGCCCGCCGAGGACGACGACTCGATTCTGCAGAGCGCGATCGCGTCGCACGGCCTCGTCGCGCGGTCGCTTCCGATGATGCGGATCGTCCATCTCGTCGAGTCGCTCCACCGGAGCGACGCCACGGTCCTGATCACCGGGGAGAGCGGGACCGGGAAGGAAGTCATCGCGCGAGCCCTCCACGCCCAGTCGACGCACGGTGCCGGGCCGTTCGTCGCCGTGAACTGCGCGGCCCTGCCGGGCGAGCTCCTGGAAAGCGAGCTCTTCGGGCACGTCCGCGGCGCGTTCACGGGCGCGGTGCGGGACCGCGTCGGGCGCCTCGAGATGGCCCACGGCGGCACGCTCTTCCTCGACGAGGTCGGCGGAGATCCCGCCGGGCATCCAGGTCAAGCTCCTGCGCGTCCTGCAGGAGCGCGTGTTCGAGCGGGTCGGCGAGAGCAGTCCGAGGCGCCTCGACGCGCGGATCATCGCCGCGACGAACGCCGACCTCCACGACGCGATCCTCCAGGGAGAGCTTCCGGGAGGACTTCTATTACCGCCTCCGCGTCGTGCCGATCCACATCCCGCCGCTGCGCGAGCGTCCGGTCGACGTCGAGCTGATCGCCCGGCACCTCCTCGCCCGCATCGGCGGCCGCGAGAGGCCGCGTCGCTCCGGCTCTCCCCGGACACGCTCGCCGCTGCTCGAGGCTACCCGTGGCCCGGCAACGTGCGCGAGCTGGAGAACGCGCTCGAGTACGCCGTCGCCCTGTGCCGGAGCCAGACGATCCATGTGGAAGACCTTCCGGCCGAGATCCGGACGGCCCGGCCGCGGCAGGCGCAAGCCGTTCCGGCCCCGGATCCGGCGGGCTTGCCGCTTCCGGCCGGAGGGGAGGTCCAGAGGATCCGGGCGGCGCTCGAGCGGAACATGTGGAATCGCTCGAAATCCGCCCGGGAGCTCGGCATGAGCCGCAGCACCCTGTGGCACAAGATGAGGGAGCTGCGGATCGGGCCTGCCGCCGGCTGACCCGGTCCTAGTGCACGGCCGAGCCGTGCTCGTGGGCGTGGTCGGTGCAGGCGTCTGCGGGCGCGACCTCGCGCTCTTCGCCTCGCGCGATCTCGTCGAGGCAGCCACGGACCGTGGGCGCGCCCGCCCGAAGGACCGCGATCCCGGCGGCGTGCAACCGCTCGAGCGCTCCCGGGCCGATCCCGCCGACGACGACGGCGTCGATCTGCTCGCCGGCGAGCCCGTCCAACGGCCGGCAGGCGCCGTGCTCGTGCGCGACACGGCCGTTCGGAAGAGCTCGCGTCTCGCGCGACGCGCTGTCGACGAGGAGGAAGAGGGGAGCGGAGCCGAAGTGGCGGGAGACGGGGCTCTCGAGGCCGAGGTCCCGGGTCGTGGGGAAGCAGATCTTCATGAGACCTTCCTTCCGGCGGCGTCAGCAGCCGCCCTGGATCTTCTTTTCACTTTCGGTTTCTTCGCGCCTGCGTGCCGGGCGGCGTCGGTGAGGCGGGCGATCTCCGCGCGCGCGTCCTCCCGAAACCGGTGGACGTCGGCATCCCAACGCCCGCCCGCCGGCACGAACGGCACCGGTGTCAGGATCGTCCTCTCGAAGCTCGGAAAGCCGCCCTCGAGGACCGCGACGTTCTCGTAGCCCAGCTCCTGGATCAGGAGGCACGCGGTCCGCGCCTGCGCTTCGGTCTCTCCGACGACGACCTTGCGGACGTGGCGCGGGGAAAGAGCGGCGCTCCATTCCTTGTTGAAGAGATCGCGCGGCACCGACGTTCACGGAGCCGGGCAGGGATCGGGCTGTCCAGGCCTGCGGGCTCCTCACGTCCACGATCCTTACGTTCGGCTCGTGGTCGACGATTCGGAAGGCGAGCTCGTCGGCCGTCATCACCGGGACCGGGTGCGCCCCGGCGTACGCGCCGTCCGAAACGCGCGCGAGAAGCCTGCTCTTGTAGTCCGGCAGGACGAGGAGGACGCCGCCGAGGACGAGGAGAGCGGCGCCCGCCAGGACGTGGGGGCGCCGCGCGAACCGGAGGGAAGGAGCGGACACCGGAGCCACGCGCTTCTCGATCCACGTCGTCGCGGCGAAGGCCGTGACGGCCGCGGCGATGAGGAGGAAGGCGAACGCTCCCTGCGGAGATGCCGAGCGAAGTCGAACACCTTCACGGGACCGAGCGAAGCTCGAGTCGTCGAAAGTGCTTGACGAGCGGGATAGCCCTCGCCGAACCCGAAGACGCCGAGGAGGCCGCCGCCCACGAAGAACATCGCGTCGACTTTCCCGATCGCCGCCGCGCAGACGCTCGTTCCGGGGCAGTAGCCGCCGAGGACGAAGCCGACCCCCATGATGACCCCGCCGACGATGGCCGGGCCAGAGCCAGGTGGGGTTGACGAAGATGGCGTCGGTGTCGAGAAGACCCGCGTACCCGAGGAGCAGGACGCCGATCATCGCCGTGACGGCGGCGGTGAAGAAGACGCGCAGGACCGTGAAGTCGTAGCCGTAGAAGACGCCGGCAAGCCGGCGCGACGAGGAGAACCCGGCCTGCTCGAGGACGAAGCCGAAGGCGATGCCGAGGACGAGCGCGACGACGAGGTTCAGCTGGTCGGAGATCAGGTCAGGCACGAAGGGTCCCATGTGTCACCTCCCCGTCTTTCCGCCGAGCCAGAGCCTCCGCGCGAACCAGGCGAACAGCGTAGCCGGTGCCGAAGATCGCGAGCATCGTGACGAACCCGGCGGTCGAGAGGACCGCCATGCCGCTGAGGGCCGCGCCGCTCGTGCAGCCGCGCGCGAACTGGGCGCCGATGCCGAAGAGCGCGCCGCCGAGCGACGGCGAAGACCAGCGCAGCGCGCGGCGCGACGCGCGGGTCCCGCTTCGGTCACGATCTTCAAGCCGGTCCGAGACGAGGCCCGGAGATGAACGCGCCGATGAGGACGCCCGCGACTTCGAAGACGAGCCAGGACTTGAGCGGGCTGTCCTTGCCCGGGCCCGACGTAAGTGCCGTAGAAGGCGGGCCCGGCCGCGTGCGCGGGCGCGACGCCGTCGACGGCCGCGACGACGACGCTCTTGATCGCGCCGCTCGCGCCGAGGCCGCGGCCCGGTGATGAAGATCGTCGCCGAGAAGGACCAGGCCGAGGAAGAAGCCGGCGAGATAGGGGTTCATGTACTTCGTGTTCATGTCGTGCCTCTCTCACGTGCGACGGCCGGCGCATTCCGCGCCGTCGGCGGCCGTCGCGTCGACGGCGGTCCGTCTCGAGCTCTTCGTAGCCGGTGATCATCGCCTTGAGGTTCGACGTCACCGTGCTGCCGGTCGTGATCGAGGTAGAGGTGCGCGACGAGGAACGACGACGAGCAGGAAGGCCCCGGCCGTGTGGACGAGCGCGATCGGCTCGAGGCCGTCGACGTTCAGGCCGAGGACCTCGTGCCGCTGCGGGTACCGGTAGAACATGTAGAGGAGCCCCGAGACGACCATACGCGGGATCACGAGCACCTTCAGCCCCGCGTAGACGAGCTTCTGCAGCGGGTTCAGCTTGCTGAGGACCGTCTTCCGGGTCGGGTGCGGCGCGTTCCGGAAGATGCCGAAGAGGTAGTACTCCGCCTGCGCCCGCAGGTTCGTCCAGGTCGGCACGTACTGCCGCCACTCGCCCGTCGTGAAGTGCCAGAAGATCGCGAAGACGATCAGGACGAGGAAGCGCGATCGCGGCGAAGCTGTGGTACCGCACCGCCTGCTCGAAGCCGAAGAAGCGGAGCGAGCCGTGGATCTCGAAGCCGGTCACGCGCGAGGAAGAGGATCAGCGCGGCCTGCGTCCAGTGCCAGAACCGCTCGAAGCCGCGATAGACGTACTTCGCGTTTCATCTCAGCTGTTCCTCCTTTCCGTTGCCGCCGGCCGACGACCACGCGCGCGCCGCCGTGGACGACGACCCCGGCGAGCGTCGAGCGACGAGCAGGCCGCAGCCGAGGCCGTCCACCCAGGGATTGCGGTCGCGCCCCGGCATGTAGAAGCCCGGCAGCGATTCGCGAGGCGGCCGTTCGTCGCGCGTGTGGCACTCGGTGCACGCCACGGCCTTGCTCCTTCGGCGACACCATGTGGTTGATCGGCCAGTTCATCTCGGTCTCGCACGAAGCCGTAGTGCCGCTGTAGGAAGGTCGACCTCCTTCATCCCCTCCTCGGCGGCCCGCTTCCAGTCGAAGTCGCTCCAGAAGCCGCCGTCGCCCGGCTTGCGCGAGAAGAGCTTCGGCTGGATCAGGTCCGGTTCACCGTGTCGTAGATCTGCTTCGCCCGGTGGATCTTCACCGGAATGATCTTCGCGTCGGGGTCGTCGTAGCTGCCGAAGAGCTCGTTCATCTTCACCGGGCGTGCGACGGGTCGAGCGTGTCGCCGAGCAGGTAGTGGGAGGCCGTCCCGTTGAACCAGACGTAGTCGGGCTTCGAGGTTCTTCCCCCAGACGAACGAGCCCTTGATCGACATGTAGATGTCGGTCCCGCGGCGTCCTTCTCCTCGTAGGGCTTGCCGTCCCTCAGCCTCCCGGCGGTCGACCAGTCCCAGCGCAGCTTCGTCGGGTTGACCTTCGCGTAGATGGGGATGTGGCAGGTCTGGCAGGCGACCTTGAGCGTGTGCTCGTTCAGGATGTCGTCGGCGTGCGGCATCGCCGTGTGGCAGTGTCTCGCAGTCCACGCGGTTCCGGTTCATCGAGGAGACCGAGTAGAGCTTGCCGAGCATCTGGTGCTTCTCGGCCGTGTGGCAGTCGACGCACGGCATGTCGCGCCGTCGGAGCGCCATGTGGACGTCGACGTCGCGCGAGGGGTCGAACAGCGCCTTCTCCAGATCGCCGTGCTTCACGTTGTTCCCGCCGCCGCCGAAGAAGTGGCAGGTGCCGCAGTTCGTGCGCTGCGGCTTGCCCGACGTGCTGCGCGACGCTCGCCAGATCGACGGACGGGTCGGGCATGCCCGCGCCGCCGGCCGCTTTGACGTAGGTGCCGCTGTTGTCGTGGCAGGCGAGGCAGTCGACGTTGCAGCGGGTCCTTGAAGTCGAACGAGGCGTCGCCCAGCCGTAGCCGATGTGGCACTTGTCGCAGCTCTGCTGGTTGCCCGAGATGCCGATGCAGAAGTTGTTCAGGACGTTCCTCTTGCCGACGGGGCGGATCCCCTTGCCCTCGATGTATTCGGTCCGCTCCCAGTTCCAGTGCGACGAGTGCATCACCTCGGTGTGCGCGCCCGTTGTGGCAGGAGATGCAGGCGGCGGTGACGTCCTGGGGCCGCGTGGAACTTGGCCTTGAGCTGGGGGAAGAGCGCGTGGTCGACGGAGGGCTTCGACGGTCTCGACGTGCGCGCCTTGAGCGCCTCGAGAGGCGTCGGTTCGGAGCTGCTCCGCCGGAGCGCGGTGAGCGCTAGCCCCGAGATGGCGAAGAGAGCGAGCAGCGCGAGGAGGATCCGCCTCACGGCTCCGTCCGCCGCGTCGCGATCGGCTGTGCCGTGCCGTACATGACCTGACCTCGTTTCTGCGGCCGCCGGATGGCCACGCGCCCTCCATCTCAAGAACGACGCCAACCCCGAAGCCGGGAAAAGCCTCGAAAAACGGGGTCTTCCCCCCGTTCGGACGCACGGATGTCGCGACACGGTGTCCAGACACGGTGTCCGGCTTTACCCGGGCGCGGGTCCGCGATCGGCCGCTCGGCTCGACCTTCGCCAGGTCGCGCTCTCGCGACACGATGTTTCACGGTCGAGCAGCGACCTGAAACATTCCATTCCGCGAAGAGACATTCTGTTTCAGAAGACCGCGATTTCAGCGGTCCGGCGCCTGGCTCGGTTCTTGAAGTGGCGCTCCCGAGGCAAAGAGATGACTACCTCGCGGCGCGAGTTCATTCAAATCAGCGGCGCGGGCTTCGGAGCCGCCGTCGCCGGGTCCGGTCTCGTGACGAAGTGGTGGGGGCTCGACCGCGACGTCGTCGACGACCCCCGCACCGACGGCGACACCATCGTCCCGACCTTCTGCGAGCTCTGCTTCTGGAAGTGCGGCGTCCTCGCGCATGTGAAGAACGGCCGCGTCACGAAGATCGTCGGCAATCCCGAGCACCCTCTTTCGAAAGGCCGGCTCTGCCCGCGCGGCACGGGAGGAACGGGCCTCCTGTACGACCCGGACCGCTTGAAGACGCCGCTCCTGCGCAGGACGGGGAAGCGGGGCGACCAGACGTTCGAGGAGGTCTCCTGGGGGAAGGCGCTCGACTTCACGGCCGAGAAGCTCCTGAAGATCCAGAAGGAGTGCGGACCGGACAAGGTCGCGCTCTTCTCGCACGGCAACGGCGGGACGTTCTTCAAGCACCTCCTCTTCGCGTACGGCTCGGGCAACGTCACGGCTCCGTCTTACGGGCAGTGCCGCGGCCCGCGAGAGGTCGGCTTCCAGCTCACGTTCGGATCGCCGGTCGGCTCGCCCGAGGTCCTGGACATCGGCAACAGCCGCTGCCTCACGCTAATGGGATCTCACCTCGGCGAGAACATGCACAACACGCAGGTCCAGGACTTCGCGCACGCGATCTCCAAAGGCGCGACGGTCATCGTCGTCGACCCGCGCTTCTCGACCGCGGCGGGCAAGGCCCGGTACTGGCTGCCGATCAAGCCCGGAACCGACCTCGCTCTCCTCCTCGCCTGGATGCACGTCATCGTGGCCGAGGGGCTCTACGACCGCGACTACGTCGAGAAATACACGACGGGCTTCGAAGAGCTCAAGAAGCACGTGGAGAACAGGACTCCGGAGTGGGCGTTCGCCGAGACCGGCATCGCTCCCGAAACGATCGTCGAGACGGCCCGAGTCATCGCGGGCGCGCGCCCGGCGTCGCTCGTCCATCCTGGCCGCCACTCGACCTGGTACGGCGACGACACGCAGCGCGTGCGGGCGGTCGCGATCCTCAACGCGCTCCTCGGCTCGTGGGGGAGACGCGGAGGCTTCTTCGTTCCGGCCACGATGCCGCTGCCGGGCACTCCCGTCCCCGCCTACCCCCCGACGCCGGCCGTGCAGGACCACCCCGACGGCGTGGCATACCCGTTCGCCGACGAGCTCCTCGCGAACGGCGTCTGCGACGCGACGATTCCCGGCCGGATCGGCGGCTCCGGCTGCCCGATCAAGGCCTGGATCGTGTACGGCACGAACCTCATCCAGGCGCTCCCGCAGCGCGAGAACGTTCTCGAGGCGATCCAGAAACTGGATCTCCTCGTCGCAGTCGACGTCCTCCCGGCCGAGATCACCGGCTACGCGGACGTCGTTCTTCCGGAAGCGACGTACCTCGAGCGCTGGGACGACGTGGGATCGACCCCGTGGTCGGAGCCGTTCCTCTCGATCCGTCAGCCCGTGGTTCCCCCGCTGTACGAGAGCAAGCCCGGCTGGTGGATCGCGAAAGAGCTCGCCAAGCGCATGAACCTCGGCCACTACTTCCCCTGGGACGACCCCGAGGCGATGGTCGAAGCGCGTGTGAAGAAGGGCGGGTACGACTTCGCCCTCCTCAAGCGGACCGGCGTCCTCAAGGGCAAGCCGGTCCCCGTGACGACCGAAGACGGCCTCGAGCTCGCGTTCAAGACGCCGTCGAAGACGATCGAGATCTACTCGAAGCGGATGGCCGACATCGGTCTCCCTCCGCTCCCCGATTACACCCGGCACCCGCAGCCCGCCGACGGACAGTTCCGCCTGCTCTTCGGGCGGACGCCGACGCACACGTTCGGCCGCACGACGAACAACCGCTTCCTCTCCCAGGTCTACGCGGAGAACGAGGTCTGGCTGAACGCGAAGATCGCTCGCGAAAGAGGCCTCGAAACCGGCGAGCGCGTCGTCCTCGTGAACCAGGACGGCGTGAGATCCGCGCCCGCGCGCGTGAAGGCCACACAGCGCATCCGCCCCGACTGCGTCTTCGTCGTCCACGGGTTCGGCCACGAGAGCCCCGGGCTCAAGTTCGCGAAGGGGCGCGGCCTCGACGACAGCAAGCTCATGTCACGAGTCGCCATCGATCCCGTCGCCGGCTCGACCGGGATGAGCGTCAACTTCGTGACCGTGGAGAGGGCTTGAGATGAGCGCCCAGCCGAAACGCTACGCGATGACCGTCGACACGCGTCTCTGCGTCGGGTGCAAGGCGTGCGTCCTCGCCTGCAAGGCCGAGAACTCCGTTCCGGACGGCTTCTGCCGCGACTGGGTCGTGGAGGACGTGCGCGGCGAGTTCCCGCAGCTCTCGGCGGAGATCCGGTCGGAACGGTGCAATCAGTGCACCGACGCCCCGTGTGTGAAGAGCTGCCCGACCGGCGCGAGCCACGTCAACGAGGGCGGCGTCGTCCTCGTCACGCACGGCAAGTGCTCGGGCTGCAAGGCCTGCATCGCGGCGTGTCCGTACGACGCGCGGTTCGTCCACCCGAAGGGATACGTCGACAAGTGCACGTTCTGCCTCCACCGCGTGAAGAAGGGCCTCGCGCCGGCCTGCGTGGCGGTCTGCCCGACCGGGACTCTCGTCTTCGGCGACCGCAACGACCCGGCCTCGGGGGTCGCGCAGAAGTTGAGCGCCCGCCGCTGGAAGGTGAATCACCTCGAAAGCGGCGCCGGGCCGAACGTCTTTTTCCTCACCTGAAGGATCATCCATGACGCCAGCGTCCTCGCAGCTTCTCGAGACCGTCACGACCCGCGCGAACGCGCAGGTCGATCCGTCGCTCCACGTCTGGGGCTGGCAGATCGTCCTTTACCTCTTCCTCGGCGGCCTCGTCGCGGGAATCTTCATCCTGTCCGCGGCCCTCGAGCTGAAGTCGGGCGAAAGGGCCCGGACGCGCGCGCTCTCAGCGATGCCGTTCGCCGCCCTCGCCCTTCTGTCGTTCGGGATGCTGTTTCTGTGGCTCGACCTCGAGCACAGGTTCTGGGCGTGGCGCTTCTACGCGACGTTCCGTCCCACCTCGCCGATGTCGTGGGGCGCGTGGATTCTCGTCCTCGTCTACCCGGCCGGGCTCCTCCTCGGCCTGGGCTCTCTCGACGACGGCCAGCGCGGCACGCTCCGCGGCTTCGCTCCCGCGAAGGTCCGGGGCTTGCTCTCGAAGCTCCTCGCCTTCGGCGACCACTTCCGCAGGCCGCTCCTCCTAGCGAATGTCGCTCTGGGAGTCGCCCTCGGCCTCTACACCGGCCTCCTCCTCGGGACGCTGCCGGCGCGGCTCGCGTGGAACAGCGCGGTCCTGGGCCCGCTCTTCCTCGCGTCGGGGATCTCGACGGGCGCGGCGACTCTCCTTCTCCTGAAACTCGACGAGAGCGAAAGGAGAACCCTCATCCGCTGGGATTTCGCCGCGATCGCCGCCGAGCTCGTCCTCCTCGCCCTGATGCTCGTGGGCTTCGGCACGTCGGGGGAGGCCGGCCGCACGGCGGCCCACGCGTTCCTCGGCGGAGAGTACACGGCGGTCTTCTGGTCGGTCGTCGTCTTCATGGGCCTCCTCGTCCCGCTCGCGATGGAAGTGATCGAGGCGCGGCGGCAGCTCCCGTTCGTCGCGCTCGTCCCGGTCCTGATCCTCGCGGGCGGTCTCGCGCTCCGCTGGATCCTTCTCGTCGCGGGCCAGCACTCCGCGTTCCGCTTCCTTCCGTGAACGAGGTGACACACATGTCGAACGGCTCCGCCCCTCCCGCCGAACGCCCGTTCTGGAACCCGTACGTCGCGGGCGTCGTCCTGGGTCTCGTCCTCCTGGCCTCCTTTCTCGTCATGGGATGGGGCCTCGGCGCCTCGGGCGCCACGACGCGCTTCGCCGTCGGCGCGGCGCACCTCGTCGCCCCGAAGACCGTCGAAGGGAACGCCTACTTCTCGCAGTACGTCGGCCCCGGCAAGCACGTCCTCGACGACTGGCTCGTGTTCGAGGTCTTCGGCGTCTTCCTCGGCGGCGCCTTCGGCGCCTATTCCGCGGGGCGGATGAAGCTGGGCGTCGACAAGGGCCCGAACGTCACCACGGCGAAGCGCTTCGTCCTCGCGGTCTTCGGCGGCGTCCTGATGGGGATCGCGGCGCGCCTCGCCCGCGGCTGCACGTCCGGCCAGGCGCTCACCGGAGGAGCCGCGCTCTCGCTCGGGTCCTGGGTCTTCATGATGGCGGTCTTCACCGGCGGATACCTCGCCGCGCCGCTCGTGAGGAGGGAATGGCGATGAGCTTTCCGCTTTACGGCCACGGCGCGTTCGGCTACTTCTCCGGCCTTCTCGTCGGGACCCTGGTCGGCATCGCCTTCGGCTTCGTCCTCGAGCGCGCGGGCTTCGGCCAGGCGCGGAACCTCGCCGCGCAGTTCTACCTGACGAACACACGGGTCCTGAAGGTCATGTTCAGCGCGATCGTGACCGCGCTCGTCGGGATGGCGCTCCTCTCCGGCGTCGGCCTCCTCGACCTCTCGCTCGTCACCGTCCCCGAGACCTTCCTCTGGCCGCAGCTCGTCGGCGGCCTTCTCCTCGGTGTGGGATTCATCGTCTCCGGCTACTGCCCCGGCACCGGCGTCGTGGCCGCCGCCTCCGGGAATCTCGACGGCGCCGCCGCCATCGGCGGCGTCATGCTCGGCTCGCTCGTCTTCGGCTTCGGGTACGGACCGCTCGAGAGCTTCTACAAGACAGGGGCGATGGGAGTCGTGAGGCTTCAGGACCTCCTCGGCGTGCCGACCGCGGTCGTCGCGGCCGGCGTCGTCGCGATGGCGATCGGGGCGTTCCTCGGCGGAGAGAAGCTCGAGAGGATTTTCACGAAAAGAGCCGGCGAGGAGGCGCCTGATTCCCCGCGCCCGATCAAGCTCAACGTCTTCGGCGGTTTCGCGGCCGCGGCGGTGCTCGCGATCGCCGCTCTTGCCCTTCCGGTTCGGGCGAAAGGAGAAGGCGGGCGAACGACCGGGACGATCAGCTCGTCCGCGCTCGCGCGCCAGCTGGTCACGGCGCCGCGGGAGATCTGGCTGCTCGATCTGCGCCCAGGTTCCTTACCGGATCGAATTCCGGGAGCGATCGTTCTGCCGGATGGGGACTCGAAGGCCGATCTCGCCGCGGGGCTTTCCCCGACGCGTCCGCTCGTCGTGTATGCCCAGCGCGATCTCGCGAAGCTTCCGGACGGAGTCCGGCGCTTCCCGGGAGAGGTCCGGGTCCTCGCCGGAGGATACGAGGCGTGGCAGTCGGCGATTCTGGCGCCGCCCGTTCCGCCGGAGAGCCCGACGCCTGCCCTGATCGCCGAGTTCCGTGTCCAGAGCGCTCTGCACGCGCATTTCACCGGTGCGACGGACGTCGAAGCGCCGAAGGTGGAGCTGAAGCCCGTGGCCGCGGCCGCGCCCGCCTCGGGCCCGAAGAAGGGAGGCGGCTGCTAGAAGCCGACCGCGACCCGTCCCCGACCTTTTCGATCTCATTGGACGTGAACCGTCCGCATACAAAAGGAGTGTTCGATGAAAAAGCTCTCAGGCGGTGCCCTGCTCGTGGGCCTCGCTCTCGCAGCCGCCCCCGTCCTCGCGACGGACGGCTATTTCCAGCTCGGCTACGGTACGCCGAACGTCGGCATGGCCGGCGTCGGCGCCGCGCTTCCGCTCAACACGATGGCGCCCGCGACGAACCCGGCGGCCGACGCGTGGGTGACCGGGTACGACCTCAACGTCGCTTTCTTCAACCCGAACCGCCAGTTCACGGTGACCGGCTCGCCCTCGGGCTTCCCCGGTACGTTCGGACTCCAGCCGGGCACCGTCAAGAGCGGCGACTCGCTCTTCCTCGTGCCGGGACTCGGCGCGAACTGGAAGCTCAACGACAAGATGACGTTCGGCGTCGCGATCTACGGGAACGGCGGCATGAACACGACGTACGCCGAGTCGGTCTTCTACGCGGGCCGGACGGGCGTGAACCTCATGCAGCTCTACGTCGCGCCGACCTTGACGTACAAGGTGGGGGAGAACCATGCGTTCGGCGTGAGCCCGGTCTTCGGGTACCAGCGGTTCCAGGCCGAAGGAGTCGGAAGCTTCGCGCCGTTCTCCTCCTCGGCCGGAAACCTCTCGAACAACGGCTACGACACGTCGCTCGGCTGGGGCGTCCGCGTCGGTTATCTCGGCAAGCTCACGCCCTGGCTCTCGGTCGGCGGCTCGTACCAGACCGAGATGGAGATGCAGAAGTTCAAGAAATACAGCGGGCTCTTCGCAGAGGGCGGCGATTTCGACATCCCGGCGAACTGGACGGTCGGTCTCGCCGTCAAGCCCGTCGAGAGCGTCACGGTCGCATTCGACGTCCAGCAGATCGATTTCAGCCAGACCGAATCGATCGGGAACCCGCTTCTCCCGAACCTGATGACGGCGCGCCTCGGCGACGACAGCGGCGCCGGGTTCGGCTGGAGGAACGTCACGGTGTACAAGCTCGGCGTCCAGTGGGTCACGAGCCCGAGCCTCACGGTCCGCGCGGGCTACGCTTTCGCGAAGCAGCCCATCCCCGAGTCGGAGGTCCTCTTCAACATCCTCGCCCCCGGCGTCATCGAGCAGCACATCACGGCGGGCGTCAGCGCGAAAGTCGGGGAGAAGTCGACGGTCCACCTCTCCGTCGTCCGTGCGCTCTCGCACTCCGTCACCGGCCCGAACCCGCTCGAGGCCCCCGGCCAGCAGACGATCGAGCTGAAGATGGATCAGTGGCTCTTCGACCTCGGCTTGTCGTTCGGGTTCTGACGACGGTCGTTTCCATGAGGCCTCGAAGCCGCGGTCCGGAAGGTGGTGTGCTGAGGGGTGCGCTGAAATCCTTACCGCACCGATGACGGCGGTAAGCGCTGCCTGCCCGGTCGTTCTGCCGGTTCGGCACGGTTACGAGACGGCACGGCTCATGCTGTCCTTGTGGCCGGGTGATGGGAAATGGATGCGGTAACCGTCAAGGCGCCTGACTCCTCCGTGTCGGTTTCCGACAGCCTCGCGGCGGAAGGCGTGAACCCCGAGACGGGGCTCACGCGCGCGGAAGTGGACGTCCGTCGCAAGGAGCACGGCTACAACGAGGTGGCCGAGAAGAAGGGGCACCCCGCCCTCAAGTTTCTCGGGAAGTTCTGGGGCGTGTCGGCGTGGATGCTCGAGCTGATCATGGTGCTGTCGGCCGTGCTCGGAAACACGTCGGATCTCGCCGTCGTGGGCGCGCTTCTGGTGATCAACGCCATCCTGAGCTTCACGCAGGAGCATCGAGCTGAAGGCGTGGTCGAAGAGCTGCGGAGACGTCTGCAGGTCCGCGCGCGCGTGCTTCGCGAATCGACCTGGCAGGTCATCCCCTCGCGGGAGCTCGTCCCCGGCGACATCGTGCGCGTGCGTCCCGGCGACGTCGTCCCGGCCGACGTGAGGCTCCTCACGGGAGCCTTGACCGTGGATCAGTCGGCGCTCACGGGCGAATCGAAGGACGCGGACAAGGCGCCGGGTGAGGTCCTTTCGTCGGGCTCCGTCGTCCGCCGGGGGGAAGGCGACGGCGTTGTGACGCTGACGGGAGCGGCCACGTCCCTCGGCCGCACGACGGAGCTCGTGCAGCTGGCGCGTCCGAAGCTCCACATCGAAGCAGTCGTGGCCAAGGTGGTCCGGTGGCTCTTCGTCATCCTGGTCGCGCTGCTGGGTTCGGTGGTCGTGTTGTCTCTGATCCGACGCGTGGCGCTCGTCGAGATGGTACCGCTCGTGCTCGTCCTCCTGATGAGCGCGGTGCCGGTCGCCCTCCCCGTCATGTTCACGGTCAGCATGGCCGTCGGGTCCAGGGAGCTGGCGAAGCGCGGCGTGCTGGTGACGCGGCTCAGCGCCGCGGAGGACGCGGCGACGATGGATGTCCTCTGCGTGGACAAGACGGGCACGATCACGATGAACCAGCTGGCCGTCACGGGAGTCATCCCGCTGGAGCGCGCGACGGAATCCGACGTCCTTGTCGCCGGCGCGCTTGCGTCCCGGGAAGCCAACCAGGACCCGATCGATCTCGCGTTTCTCGCCGCGGCGAAGGAGCGTCGCGTCCTCGACGGCCGGCCCGCGGCCACGCCCGTCTCCTTCGCGCCGTTCGACGCGAAGAACCGGCGGACGGAAGCCGTCGTCGAGCAGAACGGGCAGCGGCTGCGCGTGATGAAGGGCGCCGTACGAACCGTCGCCGAGGCCTGCGGACTTCAGCCCCAGGCGATCGAGGCGCTGGAGGCGCGGGTCGGCGACGCGGCGCTGAAGGGCTTTCGGACGCTGGCGGTCGCACGCGGACCCGAGACGGGCGTTCCCGCGCTGGTCGGCCTCGTGACGCTGTACGACCCGCCCCGGCCGGACGCCGGTCCGCTCATCGCCGCGCTGCGCGGTCTCGGTGTCTCGGTCAAGATGCTCACCGGCGACGCGCTGGCGGTCGCGGCCGAGATCGCGCGCGGGGTCGGCCTGCCGAACATCCGGCGCATGGCCGACCTGAAGGCCGCCGGCATGCCGGCCGGAAACGAGTCGGTCGACCTCCTGTCCGGGACCGACGGCTTCGCCGAAGTGTTCCCCGAGGACAAGTATGTCGTCGTCCAGCACCTGCAGGCCGCCGGTCACGTGACCGGCATGACGGGCGACGGCGTCAACGACGCGCCCGCCCTTCGCCAGGCCGAGGTGGGCATCGCCGTAAGCACCGCGACCGATGTTGCAAAGGGCGCCGCCAGCGTCGTCCTGACCGACCCGGGCCTGACGAACATCGTGGCGCTCGTCGAGCAGGGCCGGGTCATCTACCAGCGCGTCCTGACGTGGATCATCAACAAGATCAGCCGGACGATCCTGAAGGCGGCCTTCGTGGCCATCGCGTTCGTGGTGACCGGCAAGTTCGTGGTGTCCGCCTTCGCGATGCTTCTCCTCGTCTTCATGACGGACTTCGCCAAGGTGTCCCTCGCCACCGATCGCGTGCGGCCGTCCCCCAAGCCGGAGACCTGGAACATCGGGGGCTTCATCTTCGTGTCCGCGGTGCTGGGAATCGCGATGGTCGGAGAGGCGCTCGGCCTCCTGTGGATCGGCTGGTCGCGTTTCGGCCTGGGGGCGAACGACCACGCGCTCCATACCTTCAGCTTCCTGACGCTGCTCTACTTCGCGGCTTTCTCCGTCGTGTCCGCGCGCGAGCGGCGCTGGTTCTGGGCGACGATGCCCAGCAAGACGCTCGCGGCCGCCATCACGGTCGACGTGCTCGCGGGCACGGCCCTGACGCGCGTGGGCCTCCCGGGGCTCGTCGGATTGCCCTGGTGGCAGACGCTCGCTATCTTCGGTTATGCGGCGGTGGCCTGCCTCCTCGTCAACGATGCCCTCAAGGTTGCGTTGATCAGATGGCGCGTCCCCGCCTGAAGCGACTCGTCCAGCCTCCGGCGCAACCGCTCGGCGCCGTCGGCGTCACCTCTCCTTTAGGAGCCGGACGACGTCCCGCTCGATCGCGGCGAGATCGTCCTCGCCCTCGTGCCGCGCGCGGAGGCGCCCGGCGCGGTCGACGACGAAGGCCACGGGGAGCCCGAGGATGCCGCCCCACGCCTTCGCGACCTTCTCGTCTCCCAGGGCGAGCCGGTACGTCGTCCCGTACGTGCGACGAAAGTCGCGCACGGGTGCCGGAGATTCGTCGAGAGAGATTCCGACGACCTCGAGGCCCTGCGTCCGGTACTTCGCATAGAGCCGGACGAAGCCCGGGGCCTGGGAGCGGCACGGTACGCACCACGTCGCCCAGAAATCGACGACGACGACCTTCCCGCGCAGCGAGGCGAGGTCGAGGGGCGCCCCGTCGAGGTCGACGAGCGCGAGCGTCGGCGCCGGGCCGCCGGGCTTCGGCGCCGACGCATCCACGCCGCGCGTGGCGGCCGCGAGGAGAACCGCAAGGGCCGCTGCGCCGATCAGGAGCCCACGCGTGCGGGCCGCCTTCTCACCCACGGCTGGCTTCGGACGGGTAGCCCTTCTGGACCCAGTCCCGGCCGAAGTTCTTCGCGATGTAGAGGACCCTCACGCGCGTGAAGCCCGCCGCCTGCAGCATCGTCCACGGCTTCTCGAGGTTCGGGCAGCGCTCCCAGGGGCAGCAGCCGCAGTAAAGGACGATCGGGGTCGTCCTGGGGAGCGCCGCGACGGCTTTCCGAAGCGCGTCCACCGCCGACGGGTCCATGCCTGGCCCCGCGTACCGCGACCCTGGGATGTGCGCCTGGGTGTAGAGGACGCGGAATCCGACGTGGAACATCACTGGCTTCTCGGCGCCTGGGGTCTGCAGGAGTTTCGCGAGCTCTTCCGGAGACGTCCGTTCCGCGTTCGGCCAGGAAGGGACGAGTTTCGCGGCCGGGACCGGCTCCTCGGAGCGCGCGCGGCCCGCCGGGAGGGACGCGAGCAGCGCGCCGAGGATCAGCAGCGCGCCGGTGCCCGCAACGTGGTGGCGCCGGCGGCCCGGGAGGGGAGAGAGAGTCGTGGTCATGGGAACCTCCGTCGTCCTTGCTTCGGACCCTGCGCCATCATCGCCCGGTCAACGCTCGAGGCGGAACTCCCATCCGCAGCTGCCCTCGGCGCCGGCGTCCGGCGGGCAGTGCAGGCAGCGCGTCGTGATGCGCGGATCGACCGTGCTCGCGAACGTCGAGAACTCGACCTCGCCGACGGGCCGGCACGGGAAGTCGGGCAGGCCCTTCCGGCGGCGGGTCTCCTGCACCCGGCAGGACGTCATGAAGAACCGCAGGACTGGCCCGTCCCGCTCGATCCGGCTCGGGTTCACGAAGCTGTACGCGCGGAAGGAGAGCGCCCGCGCGAGGGCGTCGAGGCCGCCGTCCTTCGGGATCGCGTACGCCTCCAAGATGCGGCGTGCCTCGGCCGCAGCGAACCGCCGCCACGCTGCCGCGTCGAGCTCCATCGCTACGTCCATCCCGTGGCGCTCCTCGGCGGCCAGAAACCAGCTGCCGTCATGCGCGAGCCAGTTCTTCGCGAAGACATCGAGGGCCCTGAAGAGTCCGGCGCGGTCGAGCGCGTCGAACGCCGGCGGCGCCGCGGCGCGCGCAGCGGCCGCGGGGATGCGGAAGGCCGCGAAGCGCTCGTGGTGGGCCTCGCCGGCGCCCGTCTCCTCGAGGCCGAGCCCCACGAGGAAACCGCGAGCCCAGTCGAGGGTGGCGGGGCCCTCCGGGTGCACGCCGCCTTCGGCCGCGAGGACGCGCGCCGCGAAGTCGAAACCCTCGCGAGAGAAGTCCGCGAGAACGAGGACGCCGCCGGACCGGACGACGCGGACGACCTCTCGGAGGACGGGCGCGCCATCGGCGAGGTGGTGGAGGACGTTGAACGAGACGGCGGCCGCGAACGCGCCGTCCGGGAAGGGAAGGGCGGCGCCGTCCGCGGGCGTGAAGCGCACGCGCGACTCGAGGCCCGTCCCTTCCGTCAGGGAGGCGGCGACCTCCTGGTCCTCGGCGCTCACGTCCACGCTCTCGACCGCGAGACCCCGGCGTGCGAGCTCGCGGGCCATGACGCCCATCCCCGAGCCGAGGTCGAGGACGGGGCCTTCGAGCGGGCCGGCGCCGTCGAGGACGAGGGCCGCGGCGCGTGCACCGTCGTGTCCGAGGGCGGCGAACGCCTCCTGCCGCTTGAAGAAAGATTCCTTCCGCCGTGCGAGGTCGTCCGGAGTCGGTGTCACGCGTCCGTTTCCTTCCTCGTCTCAGGCGAGTCCGTCTTCGTCCGGGTCGAGCAGCTCGTCCCGCCGCCGGCGGGACCTCTCGCCCCTCACGTCGGGACACCGAGGCGCGGGAAGACGAACTTCTGGAGGAGAATCCACACGAGGAGCGCGCCCCACAGCCACGCGGCGTCGGCGCTCATCATCGGCTCCGGGCGCCCGCGCGGGCGCGGCTCAACGCGGTCATGAATTACAATATAATCATTAAGTTATAGATGGTCAACTCCCCGGACCGCCGCCGCTCCCTCCTCTTCGCGTCGCCCGTCCTCGCGGCCCTGCCGATCGCGGCGGCGCTCGTCGGCGTCGCGCTTGTGGCGGCGAGCTCCCTCCGGGCGCGGGACGCGGCCGTGCGCGACGGGCTCCTTGCCCGCGCGGGTCACGAACTCGAGGCCCGGCTTCGGAACGACGGTCCCGAAGGCGCACCGCGGGCCCTCGGGGAGTTCCTGACCGCCAACGCGACCCTCGTAAGGGGGGTCGAGGTGGTCGGACCTTCGGGGACGGCGGAACGCCGCGGCGAGACCGAGGGGACGCCGGTCGAGATGCCCGCGATGCTGGGCCCGGGCTGGCGGCCCGCCGGAGGCGGCGCGATGCCCGGCCTCGGCCTCCCGGAAGGCCATCGGGGCTCCGGCCGCGGTCCTTACACGCTCCGCTTCTATCCGGCCCGCGGCGCCGGAGCCGAGGGCGGCCTCGCGCTCGCTCTCGTCCTCGGGTCGGCTGCGGCGGGCGCAGGCCTCGTCGTCCTGTCGCTCGTGGCGGCGCGCGGCCTCGCCGAGCGCGCCCGGCGCGAGCGCCTCGAGGCCGAGCGCGAGCGGCTCGACGCCGTGGCCCTCACGGGCGCCGGCCTCGCCCACCGGGTCCGCAACCCTCTCGCCGCGATCAAGGGCACCGCGCAGCTCATGGCGGACCGCCCCGGCCAGCAGGTCGCCGAGCGTTCGCGCCGGATCGTCGAGGCGAGCGCCCGCATCGAGGAGCTCGTGACGCAGATTCTGAGGTTCGCCCGGCCCGTCGAGCCCCAGCCGGAGAGCCTCGACCTCGTCGCGCTCGCGAGCGAGGCCGCGGATCGCGCGGGCGGGGCCGTGACGGTCTCCGGCCCGCCGGCGGTGCGCGCGTTCGCGGACGGAGGCCACGCGGCCGACGTGCTCGACGAGCTTCTCGCGAACGCGCGTGCGCACGATCCCGCCGGGACTCTCGAGGTCGCCGCCGGGACGAGCGGCGGCGCGGCCTGGATCGAGGTCCGTGATCGCGGCCCGGGCCTCTCGGTGGATCCCGCGCATGCCTTCGACCCTTACGTGACGAGCCGGCCTGGCGGAACGGGGCTCGGCCTCCCGACGGTGAGGGCGCTCGCCCGCGCGAACGGCGGCGAGGTGACTCTCGACGCGCGCGCGGACGGCGGCTGCGTGGCGCGGCTGAGCCTGCCGCAGAAGCCGGTCTGAGATGGCGCGCGTCCTCGTCGCCGACGACGATCCGTCCTTCCGCGCGCTCCTACGCGACATCCTCGAGGGGGAGGGGCACACCGTCGTCGAGGCCCGCGACGGGGAGGAGGCCCTGCGCTTGGCGCGCCGAGAGGCCTTCGCCCTCGTGCTGACAGACCGCCGGATGCCCGCACGGGACGGAATCGCGCTCCTCAAGGCGCTGCGGGCCGAGCTCCCGGCGCCGCCCCCCGTCGTCGTCTTGACCGGATTCGGGACGATCCCGGAGGCCGTCGAGGCCGTACACCTCGGCGCCGCCGACTACCTTGCCAAGCCGCTCGAATCCCCGCGCGCGCTCCTCGCGGTGGTCGACCGGCTCCTCGCGCCCGAGGCGCCGGCGGAGGAGATCGTGACGGGCGACGCCGGGCTCCGCGAGATCCTCGCGCTCGTCGATCGCGTCGCCCCCGCCGACGTGCCGGTCCTCGTGACGGGCGAGTCGGGCACGGGCAAGGAGCTCGTCGCGCGGCGGATTCACGCGCGCTCGCCGCGCGCCGCGGGCCCGTTCGTCGCCGTCAACGCGGCGGCGCTTCCCGAGTCGCTCGCCGAGAGCGAGCTCTTCGGGCACGAGCGCGGCGCCTTCACGGGCGCGGACCGTGCCCGGGCAGGGCGTTTCGAGGAGGCGAACGGCGGGACTCTGTTCCTCGACGAGATCGGGGATCTCGCCGCGCCCCTCCAGGCCAAGCTCCTGCGCGTCCTCGAGGACGGCCGCGTGCGGCGCCTCGGAAGCGAGCGGGACGTGACGGTCGACGTCCGACTCGTGGCCGCCACGAACCGCGACCTCGCGCGCGAAGTCGAGGCCGGCCGGTTCCGGCGCGACCTCTTCTTCCGCCTCGCCGTCGTCCCCGTCGCCCTGCCGCCGCTGCGCGAGCGACGGGCCGACATTCCGCTCCTCGCGCGCCATTTCGCGGTGCGCCTCGCGGCGCGGCACCGCCTGCCGGTGCCCGAGCTCACGCCGGAAGCGCTCGACGCACTCGAAGCGCACGACTGGCCTGGCAACGTCCGCGAGCTGCGCAACGCGCTCGAACGCGCGGTGGTGGTCCGCGGCGGCCAGGCGATCCGGGGAGAGGACGTTCGCCCGGCCGCGGCCTCGGGCACGCAGGTGCTCACGCTCGACGAGGAAACACGCGAGCGTGAGGCCGCACTCGAGGCCCTGCGTCTCTCGGGCGGCAACCGGGACGCGGCCGCCCGCCGCCTCGGAATCTCCGTGCGCACGCTCTATTACCGCCTCCGGCGCTGGGGCCTGAACTGACTGCAGCACGTGCGGGGCAGACTGCAGATCGTGCAGGCCGGAGAGGCGCATCGGACCGACGGGATCGACACAAGACACTGACAGGCCGTCCCTTGTATCGCCGGTCCCTGTTGGCAAGGCCCGTGCAGACGGACCGGGAGAGAAGGAGATCAACCATGAACAAGAAGATCGCCACACTGGCCCTCATCGCCCTCGCCCTCCCGGCTGCCGCTCAGATGGGCCGCGGCCCCGCGAACGGAATGCCCGCAGCGCAGGCGACCCAGGTCGACGTCACGAAGTCGTCCACCGTCCTCGGCGACGTCGTCTCGCTCAAGGGCGGCCCCGGTCTCGGCATGCCGACCCTGACCGTGAGGGTCAGTGGCAAGGAGGAGTCGTACGTCCTCGGCGGGTACCGGTATCTCGCCGCGCAGAACTTCGTGCCCGTCGCCGGCGATGCCGTCCGGCTCCTGCTCTACGCGTGTGCCGCGTGCCCGCAGGGTTCCGTCGTCGCGGAAGTCGAGAACCTCACGCAGAAGACCACGTTGAAGCTCCGGAACGCCGACGGGACGCCGGTCTTCTCCGGCGCTCGCAGAGGGCGCCTGGGGGCGCGCGCGGGTGCCGGCTGCTGCGGCGGCAACGGCGGCGGCCCGATGGACGGGACCGGCCCGAACCCGAACTGCCCGAAGAAGTCCTGAGGCTCGCTTCGCTCGCGGGCGGGAGCTCGGCCTCACACCCGCGAGATCGCGGCTCCCGCCGGGACGACCTCCGCGGCCTTCTCGAGCGCCTGCGCGAGGTCCGCGATCAGGTCGCGCACGTCCTCACAGCCGACGGAGAGACGGACGAGGTCGTCGGTGATCCCGGCGGCCTCGCGCTCGTGCCGGGGCATCCCCGCGTGCGTCATCGAGGCGGGGTGCTCGATGAGCGTCTCGACGCCTCCCAGGCTCACGGCGAGCGTCGCGAGCCTCACGGAGTCGATGAAAGCCTTGCCCGCCTCGAGCCCGCCCCTGACACCAAACGAGAAGACGGCGCCCGGCCCGGACATCTGGCGCGCGGCGAGCGCGTGCTGCGGGTGGCTCGGGAGGCCGGGATGGAGGACCCACGCGACGCCGGGGTGCGCTTCGAGGAAGCGGGCGATCTCCAGGGCGTTCGTTTGCGCGCGCTCCATTCTGAGTCCGAGGGTCTTGACACCCCTGAGGACGAGCCACGCCTGGTGCGGGTCCATCGTCCCGCCGAAGGCGACGTGCACCTTGCGGAGCCTCTCGAGGAGCGCGGGCGTGCCCGCGATGATCGCGCCGCCGAGAACGTCCGTGTGGCCGGCGAGGTATTTCGTGAGGCTGTGGACCACGACGTCGGCCCCGAGGGCGAGCGGCTGCTGGAGAACCGGCGAGGCGAAGGTGTTGTCCACGACGAGGAGCGCGCCGTGCCGGTGCGCGATGTCCGCGCAGGCGGCGATGTCCGTGAGCTTCATCGTCGGGTTCGCCGGAGTCTCGAGGTAGACCATCTTCGTCGAGGGCCGCATCGCGGCCGCGACGTTTTCCGGCTTCGACGAGTCGACCCACGTCGAGGCGACGCCGAAACGCCGGTACTCGCCCTCCAGGACGAGGCGCGACGGCCCGTAGACCGAGTCGGTCCCGACGACGTGCGCGCCCTGCTCGAGGAACGTGACGTAGACCGTGTTGATCGCGGCCATGCCGGTCGCGGCGCCGAGCGCGCCGCAGCCGCCCTCGAGCGTCGCGAGGCACTCTTCGAGGGCCGCGACGGTCGGGTTTCCCAGACGCGTGTACTTGTACCCGGGATCTTTCCCCTGGAAGCGGGCCGCGCCCTCGTCCGCGTTCTTGAACGCGAACGTGGACGTCTGATAGATCGGCGTCGAGACGGCGCCCGTGGCGGGATCGGGGTGCTGCCCCGCGTGGATGATCCGGGTGGCCGGGTGCATTCGGCGGATGTCGGTCATGGCGTTTCCCTTTCCGTTCGCGAGCGGGGGCGCGGACTACCGCCGCACCCACTCGCCTGCTTCATCCCGGAGCTCGTAGCCGTCCGCGAGCTCCCGGCCGCGGCGGGCGATGTGGTCGACGCCCTCGAGGAGCGTCTGGAACTCGTCCTCGGTGACCGTCGGCGAGAGGCTGATGCGGACCCACCCCGGCTTCTCGCCGAGGTGTCCCTCGTCGAGCCGGTGGCGGATCGCCTTCGAGCGCGCCTCGTCGATCTGGAGGAGGAGGTGCCCGTACGGACCCGCGCACATGCAGCCGGCCCGCACCTGGATCCCGAAGAGGTCGTTCAGGAGCCGGGACGCGAGGTTGTGGTGGACGCTGGGGAAGATCACCGAGAGGACGCCGAGGCGCCGCGTCCCGAGGTTGCCGAGGAGGTAGAGATCGTCGCGCCCGCGAAAGACGCGGATCGCGCGAGAGAGATAGTCCTGCTCGATGCGTTCCGTGCGCGCGGCGCCGACGGCGGCCTTGAGGTCGAAGGCGAGCCCCGCCTGGATCGTCTGGACGATGGGGGGCGTCCCTCCCGTCTCGCGCGACTCGATCGCGCCGAGATAGCGGTGATCCCACGGGGAGGTGTAGAGAACCGTCCCGCCGCCGGGCTCCGCCGGAACGCGGTTCGTGAAGAGGCGCCGGTGCGCGACGAGGAGGCCCGGCGTCCGCGGACCGCCCAGGAACTTGTGGACGGAGAAGAACACGGCGTCGAGGGTTCCCTCCGGGTCGCCCGGAGGGTGCATGTCCACGTCCACGTACGGGCCCGCCGCGGCGAAGTCGAAGAACGCGAGCGCGCCGTGCCGGTGGAGGACGCGCGCGAGGCCGTGGACGTCGTTCAGGATCCCGGTGACGTTCGAGGCCGCGCTGAAGGTCCCGATTTTCCAGGGGCGGTCCTCGTGCGCGGCGAGCTTCCGGTCGAGGTCCTCGAGGCTGATCCGCCCGTCCGCGTCGAACTCCACGTAGACGGAATCGCCGATCGTCTCGCGCCATGCGATGTCGTTCGAGTGGTGCTCCATGAGCGACCGGAAGACGACGGGTCTGCCCTCCTTCGGGATGAGGCCCTGCGAGAGAGAAGCGCTCGTCGAGCTGGTCCGGGAGCCTGATTCCGAGGACGTGGATGAGCCGGTTGATCGCGCCGGTCGAGCCCGATCCGACGGGAATGACGACGTCGTCCCGCGTCGCCCCGATGTACGCCCCGATCTTCCGGAGGGCCCCTTCGTAGCGCTCGGTCATGAAGCGCCCGGTGAAGCTGCTTTCCGTGTGCGTGTTCGCCATGAAGGGGAGGACGCGTTCGTTCAGCTCCTCCTCGACCTCGCGGTGGAAGCGGCCGGAGGCGATGAAGTCGAAGTAGCGGAGGGGCACCTCGCCGAGGGGACCGGGGATCGTGGCTCCGGCGCCGACCACGCGACCGCGCAGAGTCGCGAGGAACGCGGCCTCTTCGGCCGGCGAGGACGTGACGACGGGACCGCGGGGCGCGGCGGACGCCGCGTCGACGAGGCGGGGCGGCCCGGGAGCGGCGCCGGTCAGCGGCGGCCGCCTCGGCGGATGCGCGGGCGGGCGCGCCCGAGGATCGCGTCGGCCCTGTCGCGGGCTCCGCGCTCGACGCCCTCGCAGACGATCGAGCAGATCTTCAAGAGGGTGGGATCCGCGATCGAGTAGACGGTGCGCGTGCCGTCCTTGCGCCGGTCCACGAGCCCCGAGCCGTAGAGGACCGCGAGGTGCTTGCTCACGTTCGCCTGCGTGCCGCCGACCTCATCGAGGATGTCTCCGACGGAGGCCGCGCTCCGGAACAGCCGCCTCAGAATCTTGAGGCGCATCGGCTCGGAGAGCGCCCGGAAACGCACGGCGACCTCGTCGCAGGCCGCGTCGGTCAACGGAAGGTGCGCGTTCATCGCCATATGGTGATCATCGTGCCCGCGGCAGGGGAGGTCAATGATACCGATGGAGGAGCCGCCTTCTCGAGGGTCTGCCTCGGCTGGTCGTCAGTCTTCGGGCCTGTCATGAACCGAATACTGGACCGTATTCTTCCCCTCGCGCTTGCCTTTCAGGAGCAAGCCGTCGGCGAGGGCAATCATTTGCGACACGTCGCGAGGCGGAACCATGCACACGAGGGCGCCCATCGTGAGCGTCACCGTGAGGCCCTCCGCCGCGGACTCTGCCTCCAGCGTATGGCGGAGCTTCTCGAGGGCGGCGCGAGCCGATTCGTAATCGGTTTCCGGCAGCACGAGGCCGAACTCGTCTCCACCCACTCGCGCCACGCGGTCGATGCTTCGAAGGGTCTGTCTCATCGTGTCTGCGACTTTCCGCAGGACCGCGTCGCCCCGGTTGTGGCCGAGCCGGTCATTGATGCTCTTGAAATCGTCGACGTCCGCGTAGACGAGCGTGAACGGGCGGCCGTACCGCGACGCGCGCGCGAGCTCGAGACCGGCCTCCTCGTGAAATGAGCGCACGTTCCCGATTCCGGTCAGGAAGTCGGTCCGCGCCGACAGCGATTCCTCGTTGAGGCGCGTCTTCAGGCGGGTGAGCCCATACGCCGCAACGACGAGCAGCACGAGGCGCTTCATCGTGATGACGGCCGCGATCATCGGCTGGGCAAGAGTTCCTTCGGCAATCTCGACCGAGAGCCAGACGAGGACGGTCGCGACGGCGACGCCTGTGGCTCCTCGGAACCCCGCGAACCAGGCCGCAACCGCCACCGGGAGCGCATAGACCAGGGATAGCCCGAGGTCCGGTCCCGCGAGGTAGTCGAGGGCACCGATCCCGAGGGCGAGGCCAAGCATCGCCAGAGTCCAGAAACCGGACCGCCGGGAGCGTGGCGCGATCGCGGCGAAATCGGAACCGGGAGGACGGCCCAGGGGAGTGAGCATGTTCAGGAAGCGGGCCCTCCTTTCCGGCGTGCGCCGAGCGATGTCAGATTGCCAGTCGAGAGTCTATTGAGGTCTCACGAAATGAGTCCCCAGAGGGCGGGCCGGACGTTCGGGCAGAGACCGACTAGGGGCGTGGTGAACCGTACCCGAGGATCGCGGCGGCTTTCTCGCGGGCCTCGCGCTCGACGCCTTCGCAGACGATCGAGCAGATCTTCAGGAGCGTCGGATCGGCGATGCGATAGACGGTTCGAGTGCCGTCCTTGTGCCTGTCCACGAGCGCGGAGCCGTGCAGGACCGCGAGGTGCTTGCTCACGTTCGCCTGAGTGCCGCCGACGTCGTCGAGGATCTCGCCGACGGAGGCCTCCCCTCGCGCGAGATGCCTCAGGATCTTGATGCGCATCGGCTCGGAGAGCGCGCGGAAGCGGACCGCGACCTCCTCGCAGCCGGCGTCCGTCGCGGGCAGCGAGGCGTCCGCCGCCGCGCAGCCGCCGGAGCGGGGCCCGCCGGGCCCCGGAGTCAGCCTCACGTGAATCGGCGGGGGCCGGGCCCGCACGAGCCTCCTCCGCCGCTCCCGGCGGACGAACCGCCGGACGCGAAGCGCGAGACGAGCTTCTCGACCTCCTCGCTTCCGCACTCGGGGCAGGTCACCCCGAGGCCGTCGAGGCCGGCGGCGACAAGCTCTTCGAACGTCGCGCCGCATTCTTCACACGTGAACTCGTAGAGGGGCACAGGATCCTCCTCAGGCGTCCCAGGACTCGAGGGCCCAGGTGATGACGTGGGGACAGGGCGGGGCGCCCGGCAGCGCCTTGAGCATCGCGCGCAGCTTCGGGACGTCCTCGTCCGCGACGAAGGACATGATGATCGTCGACGTCTTCGGGAACGCCGCCGAGCCGAGGTGGCGACCCGACGAGCCGACGCCGCGGGCGTCGACCTCCGTGTAGCCGGTCACGCCGGCGCGCTCGAGGGCGATCTCGACGTCCTCGCGACAGGCGGTGCCGGCGAGGACCATGAGCATCTTCACGCTTCTTCCTCCTCCGCCGGCGGGACGCCCGCGGTCTTGAGATACATGAAATAAAGGAGAGGGATCACGATGAGCGTCAGGGCGGTCGCGACGACGACGCCCGAGATGAGCGCGACGGCGAGGCCCTGAAAGATCGGGTCGAGGAGGATGACGGCGCCGCCCGCGACGAGCGCGAGGGCCGTCAGGACGATCGGCCGGAAGCGCACCGCGCCCGCCTTCAGGACGGCCTCCTCGAGGGGCTCGCCGGCCGCGAGCTCGAGATTCACGAAATCCACGAGGAGGATCGAGTTCCTCACGATGATCCCCGCGAGCGCGATGAAGCCGATCATCGACGTCGCCGTGAAGAACACGCCGAAGAGCGCATGCGCGGGCAGGATCCCGATGAGCGTGAGCGGGATCGGCGCCATGATGATGAGGGGCGTCACGAACGAGCGGAACCACCCGACGACGAGGACATAGATGAGGACGAGGACGGCTGCGAAGGCGATCCCCATGTCCCGGAAGACCTCGTACGTGATGTGCCACTCGCCGTCCCATTTCATCGCGTAGCGGTTCGAGTCGGTCGGGAGCGTCGTCGAGAGGACCTCGAGGGGCCGGCCGTCGGGCGCCTTCAGCGCCGCGATGCGGCTCTTCATGTCGAGGATGCCGTACACGGGAGCCTCGGCCACCCCGGCCATCTCGGCGAGCACATACGTCACGGGCTGCAGGTTCTTGTGGTAGATGAAGGGCGCGCGGACGCCGTTCTGGACGGTCACGAGCTCGCGGACCGGGACGAGCGCCCCCGTCGCGGACGGCACGGTCGTCGCGAGGAGCCCCTCGAGGCCGGAGCGCTGCGCGCGCTCGAGCCGCAGGACGATCGGCACGCCCTCGCGGGCGGCGTCCACGTGGAGAAGGCCCGCGTCCATCCCGTCGAGCGCGATCCGGAGAGTCTTGACGACGACCTCGGGCGTCACGCCGCTCCGCATCGCCTTCTCGCGGTCCACGGCGAGCTCGACCTTCGGGGCCGGGTCCTCGACGAGCCAGTCGGTGTCGACGACGCCCGGCGTGGACTCGAAGATGCCGCGGACCTGCTTCGCGAGCGCGATGCGGCGGACCGGGTCGGGGCCGTAGATCTCGGCGACCATCGTGGAGAGCACCGGCGGCCCAGGCGGCACTTCGGTGACCTTGACGTTCGCCCCGAGGCGTCTTGCGGCCGGCGTGATCAGGTTCCGGATCGCCTTGGCGATCGTATGGCTGTCCGTGCCGCGTTCGCCCTTGGGCGCGAGGTTCACCTGCAGGTCTGCGACGAGCGGGCCGGACCTCAAAAAGTAGTGCCTCACGAGGCCGTTGAAGTTGAACGGGGCCGACGTGCCGGCGTAGACCTCGACGTCCGCGACCTCGGGCCGGGTCTTCACGAGGACGGCGAGCTCGCGCGCAGCCGCGGCCGTCGCCTCGAGCGTCGTTCCCTCGGGCATGTCGACGACGACCTGCAGCTCGCTCTTGTTGTCGTACGGGAGCATCTTGACCTTCACGGCCCGCACGACGAAGAGTCCGCAGGACAGCAGCAACAGCACGACGACGCCGCCGAGGAGAGCCCAGCGACGCCGTGTGTGCGCGAGAAGCGGCGCGAAGAGCCTCCGGTAGAGGCGGACGACGCGGTCTTCGGCGGGAGGCTCGTCGTCCAGGGCGCCGGGCGCGAAGTGCTCCTCGCCCTTCAGGTGCGCTTCGGCGAACTTGCGGAAGAGCCGGAACGTAAGCCACGGCGACACGACGAACGCCACGAGCAGCGAGAAGACCATCGCGGCCGAGGCGTTCACGGGGATCGGGCGCATGTACGGGCCCATGAGGCCCGACACGAACGCGAGCGGCAGGAGCGCCGCGACGACCGCGAACGTCGCGAGGATCGTCGGATTGCCGACCTCGTCGACCGCGTAGACGGTCGCGAGGCGCGGCTCGCCCCAGCCGAGCTCGTAATGGCGGTGGACGTTCTCGACGACGACGATCGCGTCGTCGACGAGGATGCCGATCGCGAAGATGAGGGCGAAGAGCGTGACGCGGTTCAGCGTGTAGCCGAAGAGGTACGACGAGAAGAGCGTCAAGGCGAGCGTCGCTGGGACCGCGACGAGGACGACGACGGCCTCGCGGCGCCCGAGGAAGAGCGCCATCAGGATCACGACGGAGAGCGTCGCGAGCCCGACGTGGAAGATCAGCTCCGACGACTTCTCGTCGGCCGTCTTGCCGTAGTCGCGCGTCTTCGTGACGGTCACGTTGGACGGGATGACGGGGCCCTTGAGGCGCTCGAGGCGCGCGTCCAGCTCCTTGACGAGCGTGACGGCGTTCGTACCGGGCTTCTTCGCGACGGCGAGCGTCACCGCGGGGGCTTCTTCCCCGGCCTTCGTGAACATCCAGACGTACTGGGTGGGCTCCTCGGGACCGTCCGCCACGGCCGCGACGTCCTTCAGCCATACAGGCTTGCCGTTCGCGACGCCGATCACGGCGAGGCCGACGTCCTGGGCGCGCCGGAAGAGCGAACCGACCTCGACGGGCACCTCCGCGTTGCCGGCGACGAAGCTGCCGGCCGGGAGCCGCCAGTTGAGCCCCGAAAGGGCCTGATGGGCCTGGACGAGCGAGACTCCGTAGGCGGCGAGGCGGTCGCGATCGAAGGTGACGTTGACGACCCGGCGCTGCCCGCCGAGGACCGTCACCTGCGCGACGCGCGGGTGCCGGGCAAAGTCGGCCTTGACCTCGTCGGCAATCTGCCGGAGCTGCATCGGCGTGGCGTCCTTCGAAAAGAGCGTGTACGCGGCGACCGGCACGTCGTCGATTCCGCGCGGCGCGACGACGGGCGGAAGTGCGCCCGGCGGAAGACTCGGCTGGAGCTCGGCGAGCTTGGCGTGGACGCGGACGACGGCCTGGTCGGGGTCGGTCCCGACGAGGAAGCGCACGATCACGATGCCGCCCGAGGGCTGCGACGTCGAGTAGACGTACTCGACGTTCGGGATCTGATAGAGGGCTTTTTCGACGGGAGAGACGACGCGCCGATCGACCTCCTCGGCCGTCGCGCCGGGGAGCGCGACGAAGACGTCGATCATGGGGACCTTGATCTGGGGCTCCTCCTCGCGCGGCGTGATGAGGACCGCGAACGCGCCGAGAAGGAGTGATGCGACGACGAGGAGCGGCGTGAGCTTGGATTCGAGGAACGCCTTTGCAATCCGGCCCGAGGCTCCAAGGGGCCGGCGCGTCATCTTGCGGCGGAGCGCCTCGCGCGGGTCCTTCCCGCGGCGGGTTTGTTCGCTCACCGGGCGCTTTCCTTCGCCGCGGCGTCTTTCGGTTCGGAGACGGGCGCGCCGTCCGCGGGCGGCGCCGAAAGACCGACGAGGACGGTCTCGCCCCCGGAGAGGCCGGACAGGATCTCGACCTTGCCGCCTTGCGAGGCGCCCGTCGTCACGACGCGCGTCCGCGCCTTGCCGGCGTCGTCCTTCAACGCGACGAGGCTGACGCCGCCGCTCGCGAGAACCGCGCTCTCGGGAACGAGGACGGACGGCCGCGGCGCCGAGTCGAGCGTCGCGCGGCCCGTGAGGCCGGTCGCGACGGGTGCGCCCGCGAGCTCGAGCGTCGCCGTGTAGGTATGGGTGGAGGGGTCGGCGCCGGGAGACATCTCGACGACGGTGCCCGTCAAATCGGCTGCCGCGCCGTCGATCCTCACGGCGAGCTTCTTTCCGACCGAGAGGCCCGAGGAAGCGACCGTGCCGGCCGGGACTTGGACGACGAGCCGGCGGCCCGTCGCGGACTCGATCGTGACGAGCGGGCGGCCCGGGGCCGCGAGGTCGCCCGCCTCGACGAGGCGCGAGGCCACGCGGCCGGCGAAAGGCGCCACGACGCGGGATTCCCCCGCGACCGAGGACGCGGCATCCACCGCGCCTTCACCCTGCTGGACGGCGCCCTTCGCCTGCTCGTACTGCATCCGGCTCATGTCGAGCTCGAGCGGCGAGGCGGAGCCCGAGGCCGCGAGGGCCTTGTAGCGCTCGTAGTTGCGCTGGGCGAGGGAGAGGGCCGCGCGGGCCTGAGCGAGCGCGCCTTTCGCCTGGGACTCCTGGCCCCGCGCCGTCTGCGGGTCGATCTCGACGAGGACGTCGCCCGCGGCGACGGATTGTCCGACGCGCGCGGGAACCGCGACCACGTTCGCCATCACGCGCGAAGAGACGGAGGCAGAGCGGTCGGCGGTGACGGTCCCGTAGAGAGTAAGTCGATCCGGCAACGAGGCCCGCTCGACGAGTGCCGTAGCCGCGGCGACCGGGGAGAGAGAAGAAGATTTCTTAGAGGGGTCATGGGAGGCGCCGCAGCCCGCAAGGACCGCCACGGCGACTCCCGCGGCGATCAGGCCCACTAACACCATCGAAGAAGATCCGAACACGGCCTTTCGCGCGCTCGTCGCCGCCAAAAGCGGTGCGGGTTTCCCATTCTTCATCTTCAAAGAAGATCCGAATCCCCGGTTCTCTTCCTTCGCAGAAATTCCGAATCCGATCCTCTTCCCGATCTTCACTCAATTCCTCCGTTCAAAATGCTCTCGGGGCGGCGCCCCGCTTTGACGGCGAGCCTCAGAGCCGCCGTGTGCGCGTCGGCTCGAGCGACGAGCTCGCGCGTCTCCGCCTCGCGGCGGGCCGTCGTGACGTCCAGGAGATCGAGCGTCTTCACGACGCCTGCACGGAACCTCTCCTCGGTGATGCGCTCGGCCTCGCGTGCCGCTTCGAGCGCCTTTTTCGCGGTCTCGTGCCGGGCCTCCGCCGTCTTCGCTTCCTCGTAGGCCTGCCGGACCTCGAGGCGGACGCCGTCGGCGAACCGGTCGACGTCCTCGCGGCCCGCGCGGGCGTCTTCGCGCGCCGCGAGGGCCGCGGCGCGGTCGGCGCCGCCCGCAAAAACGTTCCAGGTCGCGACGGCCATGATCGATCCCGACGTGCCGGTCGAGCCGAACGGCTTGTCGCCGTAGAGCTCGCCCTTGGCGACGAACGCGAGCTTCGGCCAGAGGGGCGCCTTCTTCACCTTCTCCTCGATCTCGCCCGCGGCGAGGAGCTTCCGGGCCGAGCCGAGGTCGGAACGGTCGGCGGCGGTCGCGAGCCAGGTATCCAGGGGCGTCGCGACGGGGCGGGGATCAGGAAGCGGGGCGAGGATCCACGAAGAGCCGCCCGCGGCCCCCAGCCGGAACGCGAGATTCGCGTTCGCGATCCTCACGCGTCCGTCGGCCTCGGTCGCGAGGTCGTCCATCCGGGCGAGCTCGACCTGGGCCCTCAGGAGCTCCGAGCGGACGAGCATGCCCTGCGCCACGTAATCGCCCGCGAGCTTGACGTGCGCGGCCACCGTGTCGCGCGATTTGTGAAGCAAGGTCGCATACTCCTCGGCCTGTGCGACCATGACGTACGCTTCGGCGGCCGAAAGGGCGGCGTTGTCGGACACCCACGTGGACGTTCCGGACGCCGCCTGAGCCGCGAGCTTCGCCTGGTCGATGCGGCCCGAGAGCTCGCCGCCCGTGAAGAGGGGGAGGGTGATCTCGGCCCGCGTGATCCCGGTGTTGAGCGGCGCGGCGTCGTTCGGGTCGCTCGCGACGAACTCCGGGAACGAGAACGTGCCCTGGTTGAGCTTCAGCGCGAATGCCTCGGCCGGGTTGTTCGTCCGCATCCAGAGCTCCGTCAGGTTGAGCGACGGCAGCCGGAAGGCTTTCGCCTGGGAGGCACGGGCTTCGGCGGCCCCTTGGCGGGCTTTTGCGGCCGTGACCTCGCGCGCGCTCTCACGCGCCTTCTGCATGGCCCCGGCGAGGGTCAGGGGGGACGGGGTCTCCGGAGGCTCGGCGGCCCGGGCCGGTCCGGCCAGCGCCGCCGCCAGTCCGAGGAGGACGAGGGGGTTGCTTTTTCCGTTCACGTGGACTAATATATAGCTATATGGTTATGAAAGTCAAGGCCCGAGGATCCGGGCCCGAAACAAGGAGAGACCGATGACCGTCAACGACGCCCTTCGCGCCATCGCCGGGTTCTTCGTCCTGGCCTCCGTGGCCCTCGGATACTGGGTTCACCCCGGCTTCTTCCTGTTCACCGCCTTCGTGGGGGCGAACCTCCTCCAGAGCGGCTTCTCGAAGTGGTGCCCGATGATCACGATCCTGAGGAAGGCGGGCGTGAAGGACATCCTGCCCGAGCCGAAAGCCGCCTGCTGCGCCGGCGGTGCCGTGTGAACATCGCCGTCTCGTTCCTCGGCGGCGTCGCCATCGAGGCGAACGTCGAGGGGCAGAAGGTGCGGACCGATCACCCGCCGCCGCTCGGGGGCGGCACCGCCGCCTCGCCGTTCGACCTCTTCCTCGCGTCGATCGCGACGTGCATGAGCTTCTATGCCCTCCGCTTCTGTCAGGAGCGCGGGATCGCGACGGAGGGGCTCGCCCTCTCGTTCGAGGCGCAGCAGGACGAGGCCAAGAAGCGCGTCACGGCGTTCCGGGCCGCGCTCACGCTCCCGAAGGGCTTCCCCGAGAAGTACGGCGACGCGATTCGGCGCGCGGTCGACCAGTGCACCGTTCGGCGGCACATGATCGAGCCGCCCGCGTTCGAGCTGACGGTCTCGTGAAGCGGGGCGTCAGCCCGAGCCGAGGAGTCCCCAGGAGAGCGCGAGGAGGACGAGGAGCGAGACCCCGACGTAGAGGCGGTCGCGCGCGCGGGCGAACTCGACGAGGCACAGGGCGACGCGGGCGAACGGCGTCGCGACGAGGAGGAGGACGCCGAGCTGCATGATCCCGCGCGGGTCGGCCCGGGTGGCGTCCACGAGGGCCCCGGAAACGGTTCGGAAGGCCGCCGGCTCGCCGCGAAAGACGTGGTAATCGGCGTGCCGCATGCCCTCCTGCACGATGAACGGCACGAGACCCAGGACGATCACGGCGCTCGACACGATGACGCCGATCCGGAGGATCCCGCCCACTTCGAGGGCGAGGTGCCGGTCGCTGCGGCTCGCCTTCACGCGGCACCCCGGAGGCCGTGGACGATCATCTGGATCCCCATGATGAGAACGACGGCGGTGAAGAGAAAGCGAAGGACGATCGAGCGGGAGGTCGTCAGGATCCGCGCGCCGAGCGCCGACCCCGCGAGGACGCCGAGGACTGCGGTCGCGGCGAGCGGCGGGTCGATGTATCCGCGGGTGAGGTAAACGCCCGCGCTCGCGGCAGCCGTCACGCCGATCATGAAGTTGCTCGTGGTCGTCGAGACCTTGTAGGGGAGCTTCAGAACCGTGTCCATCGAGAGGACCTTGAGCGCCCCCGAGCCGATTCCGAGGAGGCCCGAGACCGCGCCCGCGACGATCATCAGCAGCCACGCGAGTGGGACGCGCCGCGGGAAATACGCCTGCTCGCGGCCGGCGAGGGAAGGATAGGAGCCGTTCAAGCGGAGACGCGTCGCGAGCGGGTCGGGGGACGGGCTTCCCGCCGTCTCGGCGTGGCCCTTCCACGAAAACGCCGTCGAGCCGAGGAGGACGGCGCCGAAGATCACCGCGATCGAGGACGTCGGGATTCGCGTCGCGAGAAACGCGCCGAGGAGCGCGCCGAGCGTCGTCGCGATCTCGAAGAAAAGGCCGATCCTGACGTTCGAGAAGCCCTCGCGCACGTAGGCCGCGGCGGCGCCGCTCGACGTCGCGATCACGGCGACGAGCGCGGTCCCGATCGCGTACTTGATGTCGACGCCGAGACCGAGCGTCAGGAGGGGCACGAGGACGACGCCGCCGCCGAGGCCCGTGAGCGCGCCGACGAGGCCCGCGGCGCCCGCGCCGAAGAACAGGAGCGCGGTGAAGGCGAGAACGTTCACGCCGGCACTTTACCGGGATTCCGGTCTCTTGGTCTGCGCGCTAAGCTGAGTTGGTGGAAGGGTCGGCTCTCCGCGCTGCCGCGTTCCTGGCCGGTCTCCTCGGCCTGCGGGGGGCCGAAATGGTCGAACCGCACCATCCGCCGACCGCCCCTCTCCGCCTGCGCTGGGTCACGAACCTCAGTCTCGGCCTCGTGAACGGAATCCTCGTCTCGCTCCTCT
Source organism: Thermoanaerobaculia bacterium (assembly GCA_963816185.1). Classification (GTDB taxonomy): domain Bacteria; phylum Acidobacteriota; class Thermoanaerobaculia; order UBA5066; family UBA5066; genus Fen-183. The sequence goes on from CAWFJJ010000001.1 coordinate 613,236, forward strand.
GCGCGTCGTGCTTCGTCCTGACGGCCCAGGGCCGGCTCCCGGCGGCCTTCGCGCCGCTGCCGCGGCTCTCGTCGAAGATCTGGGTCCAGATCCTCGCCGGGGTCGTGTTCCTCGATCTCCTGACGTATGTTCTCCATCGCGCCTACCATCGCAGTCCATTCCTCTGGCGTTTCCACGTCGTGCATCACACCGATCTCGATCTCGACGTCTCCTCGGCGTCGCGCTTTCACACGGGAGAGGTGCTCTTCTCGTCCGTCGCGAAGCTCGGAGCCGTCACGCTCCTCGGCATTCCCCCGGCCGGGCTCGTCGTCTTCGAGGTCGTGATGCTCGCATGCGCCCAGTTCCAGCACGCGAACATCCGCATTCCGGCGGGTGTCGAGACGATCCTCTGGCGCACGCTCGTGCCGCCCGCGATGCACCGGATCCACCACGCCCCGAACCGCAAGGACACCGACTCGAACTTCGGGACGATTCTGACGCTCTGGGATTTTCTCCTCGGGACGTTCAATCGCCGCGCGGCCGACGAGCAGGTTTCGTTCGGCGTTCCCCAGATGCGCGATCCGAAGGTGATGTCCCTCGGCTCGCTCGCGGTCCTCCCGTTGCGGCGATCCGCCGAAAACTGACACTCAGTCCGCGAGAATCGCGGAAAGGCGGTCCACGACCTCGCGCCCCGCTTCCTTTTCGTAGGGCGCCGCGTAGAACTCCGCGAGATCGAGCGGCGAGTGCAGGGCGACGCGGCACTTTTTCAGCACCTTGCCCGGCACCTGCCTGTAGAGGAGGAGCTTGCGGAAGCCGTCGACGCGCACAGGGACCGCGACGGCCTTCGTTCGGTGGAGAAGCTGGGCGACGCCGGGCCTGAGCGGCGCGCCCTTCTGGGTCGTGCCGGCGGGAAAGTGGAGCAGCCATCCGTTCGCGATGGCCTCCTCGACCTTCGCGACGCCCTCGAAGTCGACCGTTCTCTTCACGTCCTTCCCGCCCTCGCGAAAGCTGCGACGGAACGTGACGCCCCCCGCCTTCGTGAAGAGCTGGGTCAGGGGGTTCTGCTTCATCGTCTCCGTCGCGGCCGAGAAGCGCATGAACGGGTTCTCGAGAGGGAGGCCATGGCGGACGTACACGACGTCGAAGATCGCCATCGCCTCCATGAAGTACGTCTGGTGGTTCGAGAGGAACACGACGTTCTTTCGCGGGAGCTTGTCGATGATCGCGTCGCCCGTGACCTTCACGCGGTTCAGGAGCCGGAAATAGGGGATCGTGAAGCCGAGCCCGAGGCTCGTGATGATTCCGCGGCGAAGCCAGCGGTCGAGGAAGGTCTGTCCGAGAGAAGCCAATCTGGGCGGATTCTAGGACGAGGCCGCGGTCACGCGCGGGCGGCCTGCTCGATTCCCCAGACGACGAGGTCCGTGGATTTCGGCGCGTGGCCGAGGCGCCTCACCATCGCGGAGATCTGGCCGCGATGGTACGTCTGGTGGTTCACGACGTGCCGGACGATCACCCAGAAGGGGGCCGTCCTCTCCTCGCCTTTCAGGTTCTTCCAGGCGAAAGGCCCGGCGAGGCGCTCGGGCGTGTACGTCGCGAGGAGCTTTCGGTGCTTCCCCTGCGCCGCGAAGAGGACGCGCGCCGCGTCCTCGAGGCCGGGAAGCTCGTCGACGGTCGGAAGGCGCATCGCGTCCCGGCCGGAGAAGCGCTCGGCCCAGGCGTCCGTGGCGCCCGCAATGTGGACGAAGGTGGCCCTCGGCGAAGGCCAGCCGCCGCCCTGCTCCTTGACGTACTCGGCCTCGGAAAGCGCGCGCAGCGTCTCGAGGACCCGTGCGTTCGCCCACTCGTTGAAGGCGTAGAAAGAATGAAGGTCGTCAGGCGGGAAGCTCATTTCGCGGAATCCTCGACAATCGTGTTCGTGAGAGTCCCGAGCCCGTCGATCGTGAGGCTCACGACGTCGCCGGGCTTCAGCCACTGGTCATGCGTAATCCCCGAGCCGTTCAGCTCCAGGAAGCAGCCGGTTCCGACGGTGCCCGAGCCGATGACCTCTCCGGGCTCGAGTGTCACGCCGTCGGCCGCGCGCTGGATGATCTCGGCGAAGGTCCAGCTCATAAGCGATACGTCGCCGTTCGAGACGGGAACGTGATTGACCGTCGCCGACATCCGCGCGTGAAGGATGTTTCCCTTCGGCGAAGGCTTCAGCCTCTCCACGAGCTCGTCCTTCGTGACGAGCCACGGGCCGAGCCCCGTCGCGAAGTCCTTGCCTTTCGCCGGCCCGAGATTCAGCTTCATCTCCTCCGCCTGGAGCGCGCGAGCGGAAAAGTCGTTCAGGACGCCGTAGCCGAAGATCGCGTCGTCGGCTTCGGCGATGGTGGGGTTCGTGATCCTCTTTCCGATCACGCAGAACGCCTCGAGCTCGAAGTCGAGCTTCTCGAGCCGGCTGCGGCCCACGCGCAGCTCGCCGGGACCGATGATCGCGAGCGCGTTCGAGAAGTAGAAGACGGGAAACGCGTCGAACTCGGGGATCATCCCGAGGCCGCGGTTCCGGCGCGCCGTCTCGACGTGCTGGCGGAACGCGTAGCCGTCGCGGATCGAGACCGGGCGCGGCAGCGGCGCGAGCAGAGTGACGGCCTGCTCGGAGTGAAAGGCCTCACGCGGCAGCTCGGAAGCCATCCCGAAGAGGGCCTTCGCCTTCGGTACGAGGTCGTCGGCGCGCTCGACGAGGTCGAGCATCCCGACCTTCGCGAACCGCGCGTCCGCCCGGGCAAAGTCGAGAATCCGGTCCTCTCCGACGACCGCCCCGAGGCGCGGCCTCGGACGCGTGAAGACGCCCGAAGAGGTGACGTCGCCTTCGGAGGGAAGGAACGAGACGAGTCTCATCTGCGGGGAGTTTATCGCCGCCGCCTGACCGGCCGCCGTAAGCTCGAAGGGTCATGCCCCGGCCTTTCGGTCGCGATCGCCTCGCCGGCGTCAAGGATGGGAAGCTGCTTCTCTCGTGCGAGGAATCGAAGGGGTGGCGGGCGCGAAGGAATGCCGCGGCGACGTCCGCCGAGCACCCGGGCACCTGCGTGCGCTGGGAGGGCGAGCTCTTCGAAGTGGAGGGCTTCGAGTCCCGCGGCGACGGCAGCGTGACCTATACGCTCGGTCCGTGGGACGAGCGCCACGCGATTCGCGTCGTCGCGACGTACAGCCCCGAGTCAGAGGCCGTGCGATCGGCCGAAGCGCGTGACGCACGCAGCCGCGTCGAAGGCCACACGCTCGTTCTCCTTCTCGCTCCCGCGCTCGGATGCCTTCCCGCCCGTGTTCAGCAGCGCCTCGAGAACGAATACAACGTCAACGCGTCGTGGATGTCGCTCGCTTCGGCGCTCCCGCTCTTCATGTTCGGGGCGTTCTGTTTCATCGTGGCGCTTGCCTCGGCACTGGGAGGGCCGCGAGTTCTGCCGGACGGGGTCCTTGTCGTTGGGCAGTACCTCTGGGTCGAGTCCACCGTGCGTATCGTGATCGCCTCCAGGCAGGGCCGCGGCATAGGCAACGTCGCCGGAACCGTGTTCTACGAGACCTGGCTCCTTGCCCGCCGGCTCAGTCCTTCGCCTTGCGGGCGGTGACGATGCGCGCCGGCGGGAAAGTCTCGAAGAGCGAAAGACGAGACCGCTCGACCGTGAAGTCGGCCTCGCGAAACGCCTTTGCATAGAGTCCCGTCTGGCGGAAGTCGGAGACGAGGGCCACGCCTCCCGGGATGAGGACGCGCCCGATCTCGCGGCACGCTTCCGCGCGGCCACGGGCGCCGGGGATGTTGTGGAGGCAGAGGCTCGAGAGCACGACGTCGAAAGATGCATCGGGAAACGGCATCCTGCGGGCGTCCGCGCTGCGGACCTCGACGCGCTCGGCGACGCCCTCGGCCTCCGCGTTCGCAAGGAACGCATCCGCGGAGTTCGCGGAGAGATCCGATGCGCTCCAGACGTCGAGTCCGATGGCGCGCCCCGACGTGAGCCTTTTCGCCGCTCCGATCGCGAGCAGCCCGCGTCCGGTTCCCACGTCGAGGACGTTCTCGGTCCCCGTCCACGGGATCATCGCGAGCATCCGGTCGCGATGCCGGAGCTTGCCGACCTCTGAAGACAGGATCATGAGCGCGCCTTCGAGCAGGCAGACGACGGCGACCGCCACGAACAGTCCCCTGACGCCCATCGACACGGTGGTGCCGAGGAGCGTGAAGGGTCCGATGCGCGCCGGTCCGAGAACCGCCGCCAGGAGCAGGACCCCGCCGAGAACGAAGAGATTCCGGACGACGCCCGGGGCGTCGATCCCGTAGTCCGCATCGTGCATGGTGAGATGCTACGACGATGGCGAACCGGCTCGCGCATGAATCGTCCCCCTATCTCCGCCAGCACGCGCACAACCCGGTGGACTGGTACCCGTGGGGCGACGAGGCGTTCGAGAAGGCGCGGCGCGGGGACCGGCCCGTCTTCCTCTCGATCGGCTATTCCTCCTGCCACTGGTGCCACGTCATGGAGCACGAGTCTTTCGAGGACGAGGAGATCGCGCGCTTCCTGAACGAGCACTGGGTCAGCATCAAGGTCGACCGCGAGGAGCGGCCCGACGTCGACGACGTCTACATGACCGCCGTCCAGCTCATGACGGGCCGCGGAGGCTGGCCGCTGTCCGCGTTCCTTCTTCCCGACAAGAAGCCGTTCTTTTGCGGAACGTATTTCCCGCCCGACGACCGGCGCGGCCATCCGGGTTTCCTCACGGTCCTGAAACGGCTGGAAGCCGCGTGGCGCGAGAGGCGCGCCGACCTCGAGAGCGGCGCCGCCGAGCTCGCCGCCGAACTCGCCGCGGCGTCCGGCGTCGCGGCCCGCGGCGCGCCGGAGCCCCTTTCGTCCGACCTGCTCGGCCTCCTGGGAGCCGCCCTGACCCGGAACTTCGACGCCGCCCACGGCGGCTTCGGCGACGCGCCGAAGTTTCCGCCGCACCTCGCGCTCGCGTGGCTTCTCCGCAGGGGGGGAGCGGAGACGCCACGGCGCTCGCGATGGCGCAGGCAACGCTCGACGCGATGGCGTCTGGCGGCATTTGCGACCAGCTCGGCGGCGGCTTTCACCGGTATTCCACGAACGCCGAGTGGCTCCTTCCGCACTTCGAGAAGATGCTCACCGACAACGCGCAGCTCCTCGGGGTCTACGCGCGCGCGTACGCGATCACGGGCGACGAGACGTACGCCCGGGTCGCGCGCAGCACCGGCGACTACCTCTTGCGCGAGATGCGGGGGCCGGAGGGCGGCTTCTACGCCGGGACGGACGCGGATTCCGAGGGAGAAGAAGGGAAATTCTTTGTTTGGGACCCGAGCGAAATCCGTGAGGTCCTCGGGAAGGACGAGGGAGAATATTTCTGCGAATGGTATGGGGTTCGGGAAGGCGGCAACTTCAGCGAGGAGGCTTCCGGCAGCCGCACCGGCGCCAGCATTCTTCACCTTTCTAAGAAGATCTCCTCTTCCCCGGGTGCGGAAGCTCGGCTCGCGCCGCTTCGGCAACGGCTTCTCGAGGCGCGCAGCAAACGGGTCCCTCCCGCCCTCGACGACAAGCGCGTCGCGGGGTGGAACGCGCTCGCGGTCTCGGGCTTCGCGGTCGCGTCAAGCGCGCTTTCCGAGCCGCGTTATCTCGAGGCCGCGCGCAAAGGCGCGCGCTTTCTGCTCGATTTCTGCCGCGACTCGAGAGGACGGCTCCAGCGCACGTGGAAGGACGGCGTCGCGAAGATCCCCTCGTTCCTCGAGGACGAGGCCTTTCTCGCGCACGCGTTCCTCGATCTCGAGGAGGCGGACGGAGACGGCGCCGGCGGGTGGCGGGACGAGGCCGCCGCTGCAGTCGCCTCGATGCGCGCGCGATTTCGGAGGAAAGACGGCCCCGGCTTCGCGTTTTCCGGAGACGGAAACGAAACGCTGCTCGTGAACGGGCGGGACCTCTTTGACAAGGCCACTCCCTCGGCCTCCGGCGCCGCCGCATGGGCTCTCGCGCGCTTCGCGCGGAAGACCGGCGACCGCGAGCTCGCCCGCGAAGCCCGCGACGCCGTCGAGGAGGTGTCGTGGCTCATGACGCGCTCGCCGCACGGCACGGAGTCGTGGTTCTTCGCCCTCGAGGAGCTCCTCGAGTTCGAGGACGAGTACGGATTGCTCCCTCTCGCGGACGCCGCCGAAGCGCGACGACCTGCAGTAGGGCAGGGCACCGGAGATTTTTCTTCGAAGGTGAGTGGGATTTCGGCTGACGACTCGCCGGTGCGCGTCGAGGGAGTGGCCGTCGAGAGGAAGATCGTGCGCGGAGGCAAAGGCGCGCTCATTCTCAGAATCTCGGTCTCCGAGGGTTGGTACCTGCAAGGACCCGATGGTTTACGCGTCGAAACTCAGGGAGTCAGAGGGTCCGAATCCGAATTCACCTTCGAAGAGATTTCTCTACCCGCGCCTTCGCGCCTGCCCGGCTCGACGCGAGACGACGAAGCGGGCTGGTTCGGGACCCTCGAAGCAAATCTCTCTTTCTCCGTCTCCCGAAAGGCGGCGAAGGGAAAGAGAGAGGTGTCCGTCCGCGTGGCCTATCGGGCCTGCGGCGAAGGCGCGTGCCGGCCCGAGCAGGTCTTGTCGTTGACCGTGCCGATCGAGGTCGTCTGACGCCCGCGAACGATTCGTGCGTCGGGCGGGTGTCGTCTCGTCAGGAGCGCGGCCGGCCTCCCAGCAGCTTCCCCGCCATGACGAGCTGCCCGACGTGATAGGCGTTGTGGTCGAGGACGAGAAGGATCGACCTGAGGTACGACTTTCCACGCGCATGTGGGATCGCCGCCGTCAGATCCGGCACGCGCGCGAGGAAGTCCTCGAGCGACTTCCTGTCCGCGGCAACATCCTCGACGCTCTTTTTCCAGCTCGAGACCGAGGGCGGCGCCGGCCCCTTCGGCCAGTAGTCGTCCGGCCAGGCCCCGGCGACGTAATCAGGTTTCGTGCAGAACTCGAGGAGATCGCGCTGCGCGAGCCGGATGTGCTCCAGGAGCTCCCACGGCGAGTGGTCGAAGCCGTGCGGCCTCTTGCCGCGGAATCGCGCGGGGATCCTCGCGACGGCATCCTCGAACGTCAGGCGGGCTTCCCCCCAGCCGAGCGCGCGGGACAGGTGCTGCCGGAGCGCGTCGTCGTTTGCGGTCATGGGACCTCCGTCATTTCCGGAGCAGCTTGAACGCGTGGTTGAAGGAGCCCGAGAGGATTCCGACCTTCACCCACAGGATGCACATCGGCTCGAGAAGGCGGGCGCCTTCGAGCCCGCCGAGGTCGATGGCGTTCCAGCCGAACGCGCGGCAGATGTCTGCGGCGGTCTTCCGCGCCGCCTCGTCGTTCCCGCAGAGGAACATGTCGGGCGGCCCGCCCGGGAATTTCGGATCGACCATGTGCGCGTTCCCGACGGTGTTGAAGACCTTCACGACGCGCGCGCCCGGCAGCCAGCGCTGGATCTGCTCGCCGCCCGAGTCCGTGTGGCCCACGGCGAGCTTCGGGGGCTGATTCGGCTCGAAGAGGAGCGGGTTCGTCACGTCGAGGACCACCTTGCCCTTGAAGTTCTCGGCTCCCGCGAGGCGGAGCGCGCTTTCGGTCCCGCTCCAGAGCGTCGCGACGACGACGATCTCGCCGAAGGACACCGCGTCGCGGAACGTCCCGGCGGAGCCCTTCCCCCCGTGCTTCGCGGCCCACTTCGTGATCTTTTCGTTCGTGGCTTCCCGCGCGCCGAGCTTCACGTCGTGTCCGCGCGAGACGAACCCGTTTCCGAGCGCCTGGCCGACTTCACCGCTTCCGAGAATTCCGACCTTCATGACGGGTCCTCCGCCCGCCGCAAACGCGAGCGGCTGGTCGGAAAATTCCCCCCCTCCCTCAGCCCGCGACGCCGTCGTACCCGAGGTAGGCCTCGAGGGCGTTCACCTCGTGCTCGAGGTCGGCGATCCGCTCCTCCATGACGCCGCGCAGGGAGACCATGCCGACGACCCTCCGCTCCTCGTTCAGGATCGGGAGGTGGCGGATGTGATGCTCGGTCATCTTGTCGGCCGCTTCGGCGTCCTCGCCGCTCCCGGGGGCCGTGACGACCGGCGACGTCATGACGGCCGAGACGGGCGTCCGTGCCGGGTCGCGCTTCGCGAGGACGATCTTGTCGAGAACGTCGCGCTCCGAGAAGATCCCCACCATCTCGTTTCCCCTGAGGACGATCACGGCGCCGATCTGCTCTTTGACCATGATCCTGACGGCGGCTTCGACGGTCGCGGTCTCCTGGACGCTGACGGCGGGTCGGGACGAGTTCCTGAGAAGCTTCATGACGGACTCCTCTCGCAGGCTCGCGCCTGACGTCAATCTGGGAGCCCCTCGAGAGGCCCGCCATGATGCACGTGGCTCACGAAGGAGACTTTTTCAGCGGCGATAGCCGCCCGGCTTCCTGTCGTTCAGCACCGGGAACTTCGCGCGTGCGTCGGCCACCGCCGCGGGATCGACGTCTACGAGGAGGACGGTCTCGATCTCGGCGGCGCTCGCGAGCGTCTCGCCCCACGGCGAGATCACGGCCGAGTCGCCCGCGTGATGGAAGCCCTTGCCGTCGTCGCCCACGCGGTTGACGCCGACGACATAGCAGAGGTTCTCGATCGCGCGCGCTTTCAAAAGGAGCTGCCAGTGCGCGCGCCTCCGCTCGGGCCAGTTCGCGACGACCGCGAAGAGGTCGGTTCCGTCCGCGGCGAGGCGGAAGGGCTCCGGGAAGCGAAGGTCGTAGCAGATCTGCGGCGTCACGCGCACGCCCTCGATCGTCCACGTCACGACGCTCTCGCCGGCCGCGAATTTCCCGCTCTCTCCCGCGAACGAAAAGGGATGGAGCTTCGTGTAGCGCGCGACGCCGCCGTCGGGCGAGACCCAGAGGGCATTGTTTCGCGGCAGCGCCGACGGCGCCCCGGAGGCATCGCACGTCTCGGCGAGGCCCGCGATCAGTTGCAGCCCGAGCCCGCGCGCGATCCCGCGCAGCCACTGCTCGCTCGGGCCTCCGGGCGGCTGGGCGATCTTCGCGCCGTCCATCGAGAAGCCCGTCGCGAACATCTCCGGCAGGAGGGCGAGGTTCGCGCCGGAGTCGACCGCGCGCTTGAGCAGCTTCGCGGCGCGGGCGTGGTTCGCCTGCCAGTCTTCCCACGCGAGATCCATCTGCAGCAACGCGACGCGCACGGCGGGATTATGGACGCGGCTCGAGGAGGCGTCCCAGCGCTCTCAGGAAGGTCTCCTGTCCCTCCCGGAAACGAGGGTCGGAAGGCGAAAGCCCAGTGACGAGCAGCGTCATCTGGGGGAGCGCGGCCGGCATCATCGTCAGCGAGACGAGGGCGAGCTGGAGGTAGCGCGGATCGAGACCCGGCCGGATCCGGCCGAGGCGCTGCATCTCGTCGAGCGAGTCGACGGCCATGCGCCAGAGGGCGCGCCTCTCGTCGGCGCCGGCGAGCCGGCCGGCCGGCGGGTCGAGCGCCTCCCAGAGCGTCGCGCGCATCCATCTCGGCCGCTCGAGGAGGAAGCGCTGCCAGAAGACGAGCGCCTCCGACAGATCCGCCGGAGTCGCGTTCCCGGCCGCCCGCAGTGTCCGGGCGTTCGCAACGAAGACTTCCCTCACGAGGTTCTCCCGGGTTTCGAACGCGGCGTGGATGGTCCTCGGGTGCACGCCCGCGCGGCGCGCGATCCGTGCGAGGCGGGCGCCCGACGGGCCGTGGGCGCTCACTTCGCGCGCCGCCGCGGAGAGGATGCGCCGTCGCGTGCGTGCTGCATCGCGCCCGGGAGATCCAGCGGGGTCGGGGCGTTCGGTGGCACCGTCTGCCCAGCGCGCGCGGGCGGCGTGCCGGGCGATCTCGCTCCGCTCATGCGCCGAGAGGCTTGCGGCGCGCGCTTTGCCGCCTCGCAGGCCGCCGCGGCGTCCGAGGAGCGCCGCCGCCGCGGAGGCGGGGCCATTCCGTGAGCGGTCAAGCATGGCATCCGATTCCTCATTCATCTTGCGGCTCAACGGTTTGGGGTCCCTTCGTCCCGGATAGGCTGCGTCGCGGTCGCGGACATTGTGCGCCCGATCGGGCGCCGCCATGTTGGCTCCATGACGCACACTCCTGCTCCAGCGCCAACCCTCCTCGCCTCCCGCCGCCACACGGTGGTCTTCCTCGTGATCCTCGGGGCCGTCGCGGCATGGGGCGCCGTGTCCCAGCAGCGGTTCGGCGGCGGCGCCGCGGCGCTGTTGCCGGCGGCGAAATGGGCGACCTATGTCTCGGTCATAGTGGTGCAGCTCCTCCTCGTGAGGTATGTCGTCGTCGGGATCAGGAGGAACGGACGGACGCTGCGCGACCTCCTCGGAGACCTCTCTCCGACGCCGCGCCGCGTCCTGACCGACTTCCTCCTGGCGATCGGCTTTCTGGCCGCGGCGCGCGTTCTTTCCCTGCTTCCCGGCGCCGCGCCGGGCATCCGCGACGACGTCGCACGCGTGATCGGCCCGTCGGGTCCGGCACAGATCGCGGCATGGATTCTGGTGTGCGCCGCCGCGGGTGCGGGAGAGGAGATCTCGTTCCGAGGCTACTTGCAGGGGCAGTTCGCGCGCATGACGTCGTCGGTGCCCGCTGCCCTCCTCCTCCAGGCCGCGGTGTTCGCGGTCGTCCACGCGTATCAGGGTTGGGGACCTGCGCTCCTCGCGGGCGCATACGGGCTTGCGTTCGGCGCCCTCGCCGCCGCACGGAAGAGCCTGCGTCCCGGAATCCTCGCGCACGCGCTCGTGGACGTCGTCGGCGGGATCTTCACGAGCTGACGGGCGCGCCGCTCGAGAGACGCGCCGGTATGATCCCGCCCTCAGCGAGGAGATCGAATGGCTACGAAAAAGGGCTCGTCCGTCACAGACAAGTTCAACGAAGCGAAAGCGCGCGTCGAGAAGCTCTCGAAGAGACCGTCCAACGACCAGCTCCTCGACCTCTATGCGTTCTACAAGCAGGCCACGGAGGGAGACGTCTCCGGCTCGCGGCCCGGGATGCTCGATCTCAAGGGACGCGCGAAGTACGACGCCTGGACGGGCCGGAAAGGCCTCTCGAAGGACGACGCGATGAAAAAATATGCCGCGCTGGTCGACAAGCTCGCCGCCGAGCTGGGGTGAATCCGGGCCGAGCTTCGCCGACGTCCGAACGGCCCCGCCTTTGCTAGCGGTTTTCGACATGAAAACTCTTCAATGGACTCGCCGTCACGGCGACCGCCTTCCTCGCCGCAAACGCCGCATTCGCGAAAGTCGTCACGAAACCGGTTCTGTACGAGCACGCGGGCACGAAGCTCGAGGGCTTTCTCGCGTACGACGACGCGAAGACCGCGAAAGGGAAGCTTCCCGGCGTCCTCGTGATCCCCGAGTGGTGGGGGCTCAACAAGTATGTGAAAGGGCGCGCCGAGCAGCTCGCCGCGATGGGCGACGTCGCCTTCGCCGCCGACATGTACGGGCAGGGGGTCGTCACCGAAGACCCGAAGAAGGCGGGAGAGCTCGCGAGCCAGTTCCAGGGGAAGCCGCTCCTGGCCGAGCGCGCGAATGCCGGGCTCGAGCAGCTCCTGAAGACGGGCCTCGTCGATCGGAAGAAGGTGGCCGCGATCGGCTTCTGCTTCGGAGGCGCGGCCGCGCAGGCGCTCGCATACACCGGCGCCCCGCTCGCGGGCATCGTCAGCTTCCACGGCGCGCCGGTGAACGCTCCCGCGTCTGCCGCGGGGGCCGTCAAGGCGAAGTTCCTGCTCCTCAACGGCGCGGACGACCCGATGGTGAAACCCGAGGCACGCGCGGCGCTCGAGAAGTCGCTCGAGGACGCGAAGATCGACTACCAGTCCGTGGACTACGCGGGCGCCGTCCACGCCTTCACGAACCCCGACGCGGACCGCCTCGCGGCCGCAGGAGGAATGAAGGGCATGATCGGGTACAACGAAACCGCCGCCCGGCGCTCCTGGAAGGCCATGCAGGTCTTCTTCGAGGAGATCTTCGGCGCACGCTGAAGCGGCGGTCCCGTCCTTTTCACGACCGTTCAGTCGAGCTGGAGGTCGAGGGTGTCCCTGTCCGCGATCGCCTCGCGGGGCGAGACGCGATCCGGAGCGACCGAAGCGGCGGCCCCGACCTTGCTCCCGAGGAACGACGTGTCGTGTTTCGTGGGAGCGCCTCCTGTGGCGAGAAGAGTCCCGGCGGCGAGAGCCAGACCGGCTAGCGCGCCCACCAGACCAGCTTTCCATCCCCTCTTCGTCTCTGCGTGTTCGTTTCTCATTGTGCCCTCCCTCTGTTCGATGTCGGAAAGGTCCAGAGCAAGCGCGGGGCCACCGGCGCGCGCGAACGCCGGCAGAACACAACTCTCTGTTTTCCAAGGGCCTTAGCTTTTGCCTGCGTTCGACGGCGGGCCTGTTCGTCCGTTATCTGGACGACAGTTTCTAATTCCTGGACACGACGATGCCGTACTTGCGGATCTTCTCGTAGAGCGAGCTGCGCGAGATGCCGAGCGACTCCGCCGCCCGGCCGACTCGCCCCCTCTCGGCCTCGAGCGTCTTTCGAATCAAGTCCTTCTCCGTCTCGAGGAGACTGCCATCGCCGGCAGCGGGCCCTAGGGTGGAGGGCGCGGGTTCGAAGGAAAAGTCCTCGGGCCCGATCTCTTGTCCGTGCGACAAGAGAACGGCCCGCTCGAGCGCGTTGCGCAGCTCGCGGACGTTCCCCGGCCAGCGATGGGCGCGGAGCTTCTGGAGAGCGGCGGGTGCAAGCCGCATCGGCTCGCGATCGAGGTCGAGCACGATCTGCCCGAGGAGCAATTCCGCGAGCGGGGTCAGATCGTCGGGTCTCTGCCGAAGCGGCGGGATCTCCAGGACGACGGTGTTGATCCGGAAGTAGAGATCCGCCCGGAATTCCTTCGTCTCGACGAGAGCGTCGAGGTGAGCGTGCGAAGCGGCGATCAAGCGGATGTCGACCTGGCGCTCGCGTACGTCGCCGAGGCGCCGGAATTTCTTTTCCTCCAGCACCTTCAGGAGCTTCGGCTGGACGGAGAGCGGCACGTCCCCGATCTCGTCCAGGAAGAGTGTCCCCCGGTGCGCGACATCGAGAAGGCCGAGCTTCGTGGCGACCGCGCTCGTGAAAGCGCCCTTCTCGTGGCCGAAGAGCTCGCTTTCCAGGAACTCCGGAGAGAGCCCGGCGCAGTTCAGGTCCAGGAAGCTCTCCTCGCTGCGAGGGCCGTGCCGGTGAATCCAGGCCGCAAGAACGCCTTTACCGGTCCCCGTCTCTCCGTGGATGAGGACGGGGACGTTCGCGTCGGCGACGCGTTGTGTCCGATCGCGGAGGAGACGGATCGCCGGACTCGCGCCGAGGAAAGGGTCGATCTCTCCCCGCGCCTCGCGGGCTTCGTCCCGGAGGCGGCGGCGGCGGTTGCGCTGGTTCTCGAGAACCCGATCGACGACGAGAAGAAACGCCGGCAGCTGCACGGGCTTGGTCAGAAACTGCTCCGCCCCTTCCTGGATCGCCTGAACCGCCACGTCGAGCTCCTCGTACTTGGCGAGAACGACACAGGGGACGAACGCGTCGGCGCGCTTCACGTGCGCGAGGATTTCGAGCGCGTTCCCGTCCGGCAGTCGCGCGGCGACGACGAGCGTGTCCGGTCTCGAAGCCTCGAAGGACTGGATGGCGACGCGGCAGGACGCCGCCTCCTGCGTCTCGTACCCGTCGATCTGAAGCACAATCCGCAGGCTCTCGCGGATCGCGGCGTCGGCGTCGACGATCAGGATCCGCCCTCTCGTCATGTGCGGCCCCTCGACAAAGACATCGCCTGCATTTTCCCCCCGACGCTCTGCTACGCTGAAAGGGATGGGCGCGACGCTCTTCTCGAAGGTCTGGGATCTCCACACGGTGCGGAAGCTCCCCACCGGGCAGACGCAGCTCTTCGTGGGCCTCCACCTCGTTCACGAGGTCACGAGCCCGCAGGCCTTCGAGATGCTCCGCGCGCGCGGATGGAGCGTGGCGTTCCCGTCGCGCACGGTCGCGACGATCGACCACATCATCCCGACGGCGAGCCTCGCGCGGCCCTTCGCCGACGCGCGGGCCGAGGAGATGCTCACCTCGCTCCAGCAAAATTGCCGTGAGCACGGCGTCCCGCTGCACGACCTAGGCTCCGTCGAGCAGGGCATCGTCCACGTGATCGGCCCCGAGCTGGGGCTCACACAGCCCGGCATGACGATCGCCTGCGGCGACAGTCACACATCCACGCACGGCGCGTTCGGCGCGCTCGCGTTCGGCATCGGGACGTCGCAGGTGCGTGACGTCCTCGCGTCGCAGAGCCTCGCGCTGGACCCGCTCAAGGTGCGGCGCCTCGACGTCGGCGGCGCGCTCGCAACCCGGCGTCTACGCGAAGGACGTCATCCTCGCGATCATCCGCCGGCTCGGCGTGAAAGGCGGCGTGGGCTTCGCGTACGAATACGGCGGCGAGGCCGTGTCCAAGATGGCGATGGAAGAGCGGATGACGCTCTGCAACATGTCCGTCGAGGGCGGCGCACGCGCGGGCTACGTGAACCCCGACGCGACGACGTTCGCGTATTTGAAGGGGCGCTCCGCGGCGCCTTCCGGCGCGGCCTTCGATCGCGCCGTGACCTGGTGGGCCTCGATGGCTTCGGACGAGAGCGCGCGCTACGACGACCGCGTGGCGTTGGATGCCGGCGCGCTCGAGCCGCACGTGACGTGGGGAATCAATCCCGGGCAGAGCGTCGGCGTTTCGGGCCGCGTCCCGAAAGCCTCCGACGAGGCGCCCGAGGAGCGCGCGCAAGTCGCCGAGGCGCTCGATTACATGGGCTTTTCCGGCGGCGAGCCGATCTCCGGCACGAAGATCGACGTCGCGTTCATCGGGTCCTGCACGAACGGGAGGCTGTCGGATCTCCGCGAGGCGAGCCGCGTCGTGAGGGGACGCAAGATCGCGCGGCACGTCAGAGCGCTCGTCGTTCCCGGCTCGAACGCGGTCAAGGCCGCTGCCGAGAAGGAAGGCCTCGACGCGGTCTTCCGCGACGCGGGCTTCGAGTGGCGCGGCGCCGGCTGCTCGATGTGCCTCGCGATGAATCCGGACCGGCTCGAAGGGCGGCAGGTCTGCGCGTCCTCGTCGAACCGCAACTTCAAGGGCCGGCAGGGGAGCCCGACCGGCCGCACGCTCCTCATGAGCCCCGCGATGGTCGCGGCGGCGGCTCTCGCCGGCGAGGTGGCCGACGTGCGGCCGATGCTCGGAGGCGCGCGATGACTCTTCCCGCGATCCGCCGGATCTCGGGCACGGCGCTGCCGCTTTTGGGCGACGACATCGACACCGACCGCATCATCCCCGCGCGCTTCCTCGTCTCGATCACCTTCGAGGGGCTCGGGGCGCACGCGTTCGAGGACGACCGGAAGGCCGCGGTGGCAAAGGGGGTCGCTCACCCGTTCGACGACCCGCGCTTTTCGGGCGCGAGGATTCTCCTCGTGAACCGCAACTTCGGCTGCGGGTCTTCCCGTGAACACGCTCCGCAGGCGCTCGCACGCGCCGGCATCAAGACCCTCGTCGCCGAGTCCTTCTCGGAGATTTTCTTCGGGAACGCCGTCGCGATCGGCCTGCCGTGCGTGACGTTGCCGCGCGACGCGGTCCGGGAGCTGCAGAGTCTCGTGGAAGGCGCGCCGAAGTCCGAGATCTCGGTCGATCTCGAGGCGAGAGCCCTGATCGCCGAGGGAAAGACGTTTCCCGCCTCGCTTCCCGACAACGCGCGCGAGGCCTTCCTCTCGGGGAACTGGGACGGCACCTCGATGCTGCTCGAGCGGTTCGACGAGGTGAGAGCCGTGGCCGCCCGGCTGCCGTACGTCAGGGGGATTCGAGGCTCGAAGAGAACCGGCTTAGAAGGGTGAGAAGAAAGGCGCCGCGCGGTGCGCGGCGGCATCCTTCCAGAGTCAGGTATGAAAAGAAACGCGCCGCGCGGTGCGCGGCGCGTCCTTCCAGGGTCAGGTACTCAACGAATCGTCATGGATGGAAGACGGCGATCACGCCGGCGTGGTCGGACCCGAAGGGCGGCGTCTCGAATGAAGGCGGTCTGGAGGAGCCCCGGGCCGGGGCGATCACCTGTTCCGAGCTCAACGCGTCGATATCCTTCGAGAAGAAAAGGTCGATCCGCTCGAACGGATTCGAAGCCGCGAAGAAGGGCGGCGGGAGCCCGCCGCCGGGAAACTGGTCCTCCAGGAAGAGCGGCCACGTGAGCCCGAGATCTCTCCTGCGGTGGGTCGCCGGCCAGGCCTCCGTGTAGCCGGCCGCCGGGAAGAGATCGACCGACGGCGTGTCGTCCACGAAGCCGCCGTGGTTCGCGTCGGAGTTGAAGTCGCCGCAGATCACGACGGGAATCCTCGAGATTTCGCAGGGCGTCGAATCAGCTCCTCCGCCTGCGCGACCTGCACGTCGGTCGCTTCCGGGACGCCCGGAACGGGAGATTCGAGGTGGGTCGTGACGAAGCGGAAACGCTCGTCCCCGATGTGGACGTCGGCCGAAATCCAGCCCGCTGTGATCGTCAACCCGGAAAAGGGAAATGCCGCGTCGAAGGTCTGCGAGCGGACGTTGGAGAGGTAGAAGCTGGGCCGGCGCAGGTCGGATCGGACGAGGACGGCGTTCCTGTCGGTGAACCGGAGCGCGCCGCCGATCTGGTCCCCGTCGCAGGGCGAGGTCGCTCAGGCTGATCTCGGCGACTTTGTCATAGGGGACGCCGAGCTTCTTGAGCGCCGAGCGAAGCAGGTCGAGGCTGTCGTAGAGGACGACTTCGCGTGCCGCCGGTGGGCCGGAACCGCCAGAGCGCAACTTCCTGGAGCGCCACGATGTCCGGTTTCTCATGGGCGATCTGCGCTGGCCAGCAGCTTGGCGCGCCCTTCGAAGTTGCTCGCCTGAAGCTCGGCGAACGTGAGATCCACGGCGGACGGTACAGGTATGGGCAACTGCCCCGTGAGCGCCGCGATGACGTACGTCTGGTCCGTCCCGTCATCCATGTTCTGGGTCATGATCGTGACGGACGCATCCCGGTGGTGGCTGTCCGCGGCCGCCCAACCGGCCACGGCAAGGCTGAGAAGCGCGAGGGCTGAAGAACTTACGAAGCATAAGCTTTCTCCTTGAGGACTTGGCGAAGTCCAGTCGGATGGCGTGCGTCCGCGCTTGGAACGAACCATCAGTTGTTCGCCTTGCGAGGCGATCTGGCTAAAGGTGGGGACTCTGGGCAGCCGGTCGCGATGATGCAGCTGAATCACGTGGAGAAGATGGGCTCCGCCGGCCCGAGAGTCTTCAGGGATTTGACTGGTTCTTCTGGTTTTCCGGGTCAAACCCTCGCGCCCCTTCACCAGAAAGAACCTGAAGAACCCTGAAGACTTTCCTTGGCGGCCGAACCCAAGTTCACCGTCGGAAAGGAGCCTCACATGAAGCGAACGCTCGTTCTTTCGCGAAACGCGCTCTTCTTCGGCCTCGCCGTCCTGGGTGCACTCCTCCTTCCCGCGTGCAACAAGAGCCTCGGCTCGTGGGATTTCTCCGGCCCGTTTGACATGCAAAGGACCATGCTTCGGGTGTACGTTCAGAATTCGGCTTCTTCGGAGATTTTCATTTCGTATCAGGGAAGTACGCCGCAACCTGCCCCTGCCGGCCAGACCGTCTATTTGACCCCTTACAGTTCCTTACTTGCCCTTCCGAGCTCGGACTGGTTCCTCGTCCAGCGCCAGTCCGGGACGCTTGCACGCGTTTCCTTCCAGCCCATGCACTATCCCGAAAAGAAAGGCGATGTGAAGGACACGACGATCGCGATCGGAGAGCCTTCCCCGGGTCTGTTCACCGCGACCGCGGCCGAGCCGGACTGGATTCGAATCGTCTCCGTGACTCCGATGCCGTGACGAAGATCCTAAAGCGCGCGTCCGGGCCCGGTCAGCGTTCCGCAGTGGCGCGGGCCTCGCGCACCATCTCGAGGAACGCGTGGGCCGCGTTCCCGAAGTTGCCGGCGGCGCGGTAGACGAGCCTGAGGTCGCGCGGGCGGCGCAGCTCGGGGAGCGTCGAGGCCGCGAGGCGGCCCGCCTCGATCTCCGAGAGCGCCGTGCGCCGGGGAAGCAGGGCGACGCCCATGCCGCGCTCCACGGCGCGTTTGACTCCGTCGAGGCTCGGCAGCGACACCTTGATGTTCAGGGGAACGCCGCGCTCTTTGTACTTGCGGAGCACGCGCTCGCGAGCGGGCGACGGGTCGCTGTGCGCGATGACGGTCGCCCGGCCGAACTCCTCGAGCGTCACGCGGCTCCTTTTCGCGAACGGGTGCCTCGGGTGCGAAAGGACGACGAGCTCGTCCGAAGCGAGGACGACCGTTCTCAGGCCTTTCTCCGACGGGACGAACGTCACGACGCCGAAGTCGAGCGCGGCGCCGAGAACTTCGACCCCGAGCAGGCGCGAGGGCGAGCGCTTCACGTCGAACTCGACGCCGGCGTGCGTGTCGCGAAAGCGCGCGATGAGCGGGATGAGGACCTCGACGCCGGACTCGTTCGCGCCGATCACGACGCGGCCGCGCTTCATGTCCTTCAGGTCCTTGACGGCTCGCTCGGCTTCCTCGGCCACGTTCAGGACGCGCTCGGCGTAGTCCTTCAGCGTGCGCCCCGCCTCCGTGAGGCGGGCCTCGCGCGTCGTCCGGTCGAAGAGGGTTTCGTCGAGGACCGCCTCGAGCCGGCGCACGGCCTGGCTCACCGCGGACTGCGTGCGGAAGAGGCGCACGGCTGCGCGCGAGAAGCTGCGCTCCTCGGCGACCGTGAGGAAGACGCGGAGCGAGAAGATGTCCATAAATATTCTTTATATTAGCAGCAGAAAAATTAGTTTGACGGCGAGGGCCCGGCGCGGTCCAATGCGGCTCGTGAACAGCCGCGTCCTCGGTCTCCTCGTCATTAACGTCCTCGTCCTTGAGACGAGCGGGGTGCAGGCCGGCTAAGCGAGAGATCATCGAACAGCCGCCCCGCACCCCGAGAGGGGAGCGGGGCTTTTTTTTTGCAGCGGGAAACGGGAAAGGAGACCCATCAGGCCATGAAGAGCGACGCGATGAAGAAAGGGCCGGCGCGGGCGCCTGCGCGCGCGATGCTCCGCGCCACGGGTCTCACGCTTGAGGAGATCGCCCGCCCGCTCGTGGCCGTCGTCCACTCGTGGACGGATCTGGGTCCCTGCAACGCGTCGCTCCGCGCCCTCGCCGAGGAGGTCAAGGCCGGTGTCCGCGAGGCCGGCGGCACGCCTTTCGAGTTCGGCACCATCGCGATCTCGGACGGCATCTCGATGGGGACCGACGGGATGCGGGCATCCCTCGTCTCGCGCGAGGTCATCGCCGACTCCATCGAGCTCGCCGTCATGGGCCACGCGCTGGACGGCGTCGTCGCCCTTTCGGGCTGCGACAAGACGATCCCCGGCTCGGTGATGGCGCTCGCGCGCCTCGACCTCCCGTCCGTCGCGCTCTACGGCGGGTCGATCGAGCCCGGGCGCGTGAACGGGAGGGACGTCACGATTCAGGACGTCTTCGAGGCCGTGGGCGCGCACTCGGCGGGAACGCTCTCCGAGGCGGGCCTGTGCGACGTCGAGGCCGGCGCCTGCCCGGGCGCCGGCGCGTGCGGCGGCCAGTTCACGGCGAACACGATGGCGACCGCGCTCACCTTCCTCGGGATCTCGCCGATGGGCGCGAACGACGTCCCCGCGACGGACCCCGCGAAGGCCGCGGTCGCGCGCGCCGCCGGCCGTCTCGTCATGCAGCGCCTCGCGGACGGACTCACGCCTTCGAAGATCCTGACGCGCGCGGCCTTCGAGAACGCGATCACGTCCGTCGCCGCCACGGGCGGCTCGACGAACGCGGTCCTGCACCTTCTCGCGATCGCGCGCGAGGCCCGCGTCCCGCTCGTCCTCGACGACTTCGACGCGATCGCGACGAGGACGCCGATCTTCGTCGACTTGAAGCCGGGCGGACGTTTCACGGCGCCCGACCTCTCTCGCGCGGGCGGCTCGCGTCTCGTCGCCAAGAGGCTTTCGGATGCGGGCCTCCTGAAGCGCGCGATGACGGTTACGGGCCGGTCCATCCAGGAAGAAGCCGCCGAGGCGCGCGAGACTCCCGGGCAGGAAGTCGTGCGCGACATCGCCCGGCCTCTCAAGAAGACCGGCGGCCTCGCGATCCTGCGCGGCTCCCTCGCGCCCGAGGGCTGCGTCGTGAAGCTCGCGGGGCACGAGCGCCTGAAGCACACCGGAGAGGCGCGAGTCTTCGACGGCGAGATCGCCGCGTTCGCCGCCGTCGAGCGCCGGCAAATCCGCCCGGGCGACGTCGTCGTGATCCGCTGGGAAGGCCCGAAGGGCGCGCCCGGCATGCCGGAGATGCTCGCGGTCACGGCGGCGCTCGTGGGCCAGGGCCTCGGCGAGTCGGTCGCCCTCGTCACGGACGGCCGCTTCTCGGGCGCGACCCACGGCCTCATGGTCGGGCACGTCTCACCGGAAGCGGCGGCCGGCGGCCCGATCGCGTTCCTCAAGGACGGCGACCGCGTGACCCTCGACGTCACCGCCCGCCGCCTCGACTTCGAGGTGGGCGACGAAGAGATGGCCGCACGGAGGCGCGCATACCGCGCCCCGGCTCCGCGGGCCACGACGGGCGTCCTCGCGAAGTACGCGCGCCTCGTCTCCTCGGCTTCCGAGGGAGCGGTGACGAGCCCGGTCGCGCCGGCCGCGTCCCCTTCCCTCGCGACCGCGTCCGAGCGCGCAGGGGTGAGCGCGTGAGCGCCCAGTTCCAGCCCGCCGCACAGTTCCTGCCTCGCGAGAAGACGCGCGTGAGGGCCGCGAACGCGATGGCCGCCGAGCTCGTGGCGCAGGGCGTGACGCACATCTTCGGCCACCCGGGCGGCGCCTCGCTGCCGCTGTACGACGCGCTCCTTTCGGCTCCGATCACGCACCTCCTCATGCGGCACGAGCAGTGCGCGGCGCACGCCGCGCAGGGCTACGCGCGGGCCACGGGCCGGCCCGGCGTGTGCCTCGCGACGTCGGGCCCCGGCGCGACGAACCTCATCACGGGCCTCGCCGACGCGATGCTCGACTCCACGCCCGTCGTGGCGCTCACGGCACAGGTCGCGACTCCGCTCCTGGGCCGCGACGGCTTCCAGGAGGCCGACATCCTCGGCATGACGGCGCCGGTCACGAAGCACAACTGGCTCGTCCTCGACGCGCAGGAACTTCCCGGCACGGTGCGCGAGGCCTTCCGCCTCGCGTCCTCCGGGCGGCCCGGCCCCGTCCTCGTGGACGTGCCGCGCGACGTGCTGCAGACGGAGATCGACTGGGAGGTGGGAACCGCCGCCACGTCGCTCCCTCTCCGGCGCGCGGACCCCGTGGGCCTCCGCCGAGCGGCGTTCGCGATCTCGAACGCGAAGCGCCCGATCCTCTACGTGGGCGGCGGCGTCATCTCGTCCGGAGCGTCCGCGGAGGTGCGGCGCCTCGCGAGGAAGACGCGCATCCCCGTCACGACGACACTCATGGGAAAAGGGGCTTACCCCGAGACGGACGCACTGTCCGTCGGCATGCTCGGCATGCACGGCACGGCCTACGCGAACTGGGCCATGAACGGCAGCGACCTCATCATCGCCGTGGGCGCGCGCTTCGACGACCGCATCACGGGAAAGCTCGCCACGTTCGCGCCGCACGCGAAGGTCGTCCACATCGACATCGACGAGGTCGAGATCGGCAAGAACCGCAAGGCCGATTACCCCCTCCACGGCGACGCCCGGGCGGTCCTCCAGCAGCTTCTGCCCCTCGTCGGCGCCCCCGACACGTCCGAGTGGTGGAAGGAGATCGAGGCGTGGAAGGCGAAAGCGCCCTTGAGGTACCGGGAGGAAGGCGACGTCATCCTCCCGCAGTTCGCGATCGAAAGGCTCTGGCGGCTCACGCGTGACCACCGTCCGATCGTCACGACGGACGTCGGCCAGCACCAGATGTGGGCCGCGCAGTTCTGGAAGTGCGACGAGCCCGGCGTGTTCATCACGTCCGGCGGGCTCGGCACGATGGGCTTCGGCCTCCCGGCCGCGCTCGGCGCGCAGTGCGGGCGGCCGGACCGGCTCGTCATCAACCTCAACGGGGACGGCAGCTTCCAGCAGACCATGCAGACGCTCGCGACGGCGGTGGAAGCCCGCCTGCCGCTCAAGGTCGTCGTGATCGACAACCAGGGCCTCGGCATGGTGCGGCAGTGGCAGGACCTCTTCTACGACCGCCGCTTCTTCTCGGTGGAGCTGAAGAACCCCGACTTCGCGAAGCTCGCCGAGGCGTTTGGCGCCGCGGGCTTCACCGCGCGGCGGCCGGACGAGCTGGATGCCGTGTACGAGAAGGCCCTTGCCGTGACGGGCGGTCCCGCGCTCGTCCACGTCGTCACCGAGCCCACCGAAAACTGCTTCCCCATGTGGCCCGCGGGCCAGTCCATCGACACGATGGTCGTCGAGGACCCGAGGCACGCGGCGAAAAGCGCGAAGAAGAAGAGCTGAAGAAGGACAAAGAAGAGAAGAAGAGCTTAGAAGGAAATATTCAGAGAGAACGAAGAGGAAGAGGAACGGCAATGGAACAGATCTTCGACATCAGGATTCAGAACGTGCCCGGGATTTTGGCGCGCGTGGAGTCGATCTTCAGGCGGCAGCGCGCGCCCATTCGGGGGTTTTGCTTAGAAGGGGAAGAAATGACTGGCGCGGCGCATCTCACGATCACTGCCATGGCGAACGGCGACGTCGCCAATCTTCTGAGAAAGCAACTGATGCGGCTCATGGACGTGGAAGCGGTCGCCGATACCGGCGCCAGCGCGGCCCGCGCCTTCGCTCCGCCCGAATCCTCTTTCACCTTCAAAGAAAAAACTGCTTAACCCGAAAAAAGCCGCAAGCAGGAACCGATCGGACGTCCCAACAGCCCTATTCACCATCGAAGAAGAAACAGCGTTACCCAAGCCGAGAAGACAACACGAAGCAGAACGGGAGCAGAACGATGGCGACGATCTGGTACGACAAGGACGCGGACATCTCCCGCCTCAAGGGGCGGACGGTGGCGATCATCGGGTATGGCAGCCAGGGGCACGCGCACGCGCTGAACCTCAGGGACAGCGGCATCTCCGTGGTGGTCGGGCTGCACGCGACGTCGAAGTCCGCCGCGAAGGCGAAGGCGGACGGCCTGACCGTGCTGAGCGTCGACGAGGCCGCGAAGCGCGCGGACATCATCATGATCCTGACGCCCGACACGGGCCAGAAGAACCTCTACGACTCGTCCATCATGCCGTACCTCTCGGCCGGCAAGACGCTCATGTTCGCGCACGGCTTCAACATCCGGTTCGGACAGATCGTGCCGCCGGCCGACGTGGACGTGTCGATGGTCGCCCCGAAGGCGCCGGGCCACCGCGTGCGCGAGCTGTTCCGGGAAGGCGAGGGCACGCCCGCGCTGCTCGCGGTCGAGCAGAACGCGAGCGGCCACGCCCGCGAGGACGCGCTGGCCTACGCGAAGGCGCTCGGCGCGACGCGCGCGGGAGTGCTCGAGACGACGTTTGCCGAGGAAACCGAGACGGACCTTTTCGGCGAGCAGGCGGTCCTCTGCGGCGGCACGTCGGCGCTCGTGAAGGCTGGTTTCCAGACGCTCGTCGAGGCGGGCTACCAGCCGGAGGTCGCGTACTTCGAGTGCCTGCACGAGCTGAAGCTCATCGTGGACCTCATGTACCGCGGCGGCCTGAACTACATGCGCTATTCGATCAGCGACACGGCCGAGCACGGCGACTACACGGCCGGCCCGCGCATCGTGACCGAGGCGACGCGCGGCGAGATGAAGAAGATCCTCCAGGAGATCCAGGACGGCGTCTATGCCGAGAAGTGGATCGACGAGAACCGGAAAGGACGCCCCGAGTTCGAGGCGACCCGCGAAAAGGAAAAGAACCAGCTCCTCGAGAAGGTCGGCCAGGAGCTGCGCGCGAAGATGCCGTTCCTGAACCCGGTCGTCGTGGACAAGGTGGCCTGAAATGCGAATTACGATCTTCGACACGACGCTCCGCGACGGCGAGCAGGCGCCGGGCTTCTCGATGCGCGAGGCCGAGAAAGTGCGCCTCGCCCGGAAGCTCGACGCCCTCGGCGTGGACGTGATGGAGGCGGGCTTCCCGATCGCCTCCGAGGACGACTTCAACTCCGTCCGGGCCGTCGCGCGCGAGGTCCGGCGCCCCGTCATCGCGGCGCTCGCGCGCTCCGTGGACGCCGACATCGACCGCGCCGTGGCGGCCCTGGAAGGCGCCGCGCGCCCCCGCATCCACACGTTCCTCGCGACGTCCGACCTCCACCTCGAGCACAAGCTCCGGATGTCTCGGGCTGAATGTCTCGACGGCGCCGCGGCCGCCGTGCGAAGGGCGCGCCGGCACGTGGACGACGTGGAGTTCTCGGCCGAGGACGCGACGCGCAGCGACCTCGATTTTCTCGTCACGGTCATCGAGGCGGTCGTCGAGGCCGGCGCGACCACGGTCAACCTTCCCGACACGGTCGGCTACGCGACCCCGGACGAGATCGTCCGCTTCTTCAAAGCGGTGCGCGCGCGGGTGAAGGGCTCTGACCGCGTCGTCTTCTCGGCGCACTGCCACAACGACCTCGGCCTCGCGGTGGCCAACAGCCTCGCGGCCCTCGAAGGCGGCTGCCGGCAGATCGAGTGCACCGTGAACGGCATCGGCGAGCGCGCGGGGAACGCCTCTCTCGAGGAGATCGTCATGGCGCTCCGCGTGCGGCCCGACAGGCTGCCGTTCACGACCGGCATCGCCACGCCGGAGCTCTTCTCGTCGAGCCAGCTCCTCGCGGAGATCACGGGCGAGAGCGTCCAGTCGAACAAGGCCATTGTCGGCCGCAACGCCTTCGCGCACGAAGCCGGCATCCACCAGGACGGCATCCTCAAGGACCGAAGGACGTACGAGATCATGCGGCCCGAGGACGTCGGCGTTCCCGAGACGACGCTCGTTCTGGGCAAGCATTCCGGCCGCCACGCGCTGAAGAACCGCTGCGCCGCCCTCCGGATCGAGCCCACGCGCCTCGAGCTGGACGAGCTCTACAAACGGATGATCGCTCTCGCGGACCGGAAGAAAATCGTGGGCGACAACGACCTCTTCGACCTCTGGAGCGCGATGAAACGCGCTGCGGCACGGGCGAAGGCGCCCGCGGCGCGCGTCTTCCGCGAGGAGACCGCTCCCGCCGAAGAAGCGGGCTACGGGCACGGGGTCTGACGTGGGGCGACGCGCGCGCATCGCGGTCCTCCCCGGGGACGGAATCGGCCCCGAGGTGACGGCTGCGGCGTTGACGGTGCTCAAGGCCGTCGCGGCGCGCTTCTCTCACGACTTCGTCGTGTCGGAGTGGCCGATCGGCGCGATCGCGATGCGCACGAAAGGCCTTCCGCTTCCAGAGGAGACTCTCGCGGCGTGCCGCGATGCCGATGCGGTGCTCCTGGGCGCCGTCGGCGATCCCGCGTACGACCTCGCGCCGCGTGACAAACGCCCGGAAGCCGGGCTTCTCGCGATCCGCAAGGCGCTCGGCCTCTACGCGAACGTCCGTCCGGCCCGCGTATTCAGGGGCCTCGAAGACGCGGGCCCGCTCAAGCCGGAGATCGCCCGGGGTCTCGATCTCGTCGTCGTGCGCGAGCTGACGGGCGGGCTCTATTTCGGGACCCCGCGCGCGCTGGATCTCACCGCGGGAACGGCCGTGAACACCCTGCCGTACTCGCGGCCCGAGGTGGAGCGGATCGCCGAGGTGGCGTTCCGTCTCGCGTCGGGCCGAAGGAAGAAAGTCACGTCGGTCGACAAGTCCAACGTCCTCGAGACCTCGCAGCTCTGGCGCGCGGTGGTGACCGAGGTCGGCAATCGGCATCCGGACGTCGTCCTCGAGCACCAGCTCGTCGACTCGTGCGCGATGAACCTCGTCCTCACCCCGTCGGCCTTCGATGTCGTCGTCACGGAGAATCTCTTCGGCGACATCCTGTCCGACGAGGTGGGCGCGCTCGTGGGCTCGCTCGGGCTCCTGCCCTCGGCGAGCCTCGGTGACGGCCCGGGCCTCTTCGAGCCCGTGCACGGCTCGGCGCCGGCGCTCGCGGGACGCGACGTCGCGAATCCGATCGGGGCGATCGCGACGGCCGCGATGCTCCTCGAGGACGGGCTCGGCTTAAAGGAAGAAGCCGCGGCGGTCCATCGGGCGATCGAGACGGTTCTGGAAAAGGGCGCGCGCACGGCGGATCTCGCGCCGCGCGGCACGCGGGTGCTCGGCACGCGCGAGATGGCGCGGGCGGTGGCAGACGCGATCCCGGCTCATGTGGCGGTCTGAACGGAGGAAGTCATGGCGATGGAATCGAAGACGATCTGGCTGAACGGGGAATTCGTCGACTACGAGAAGGCGACTCTCCACTTCCTCACGCCCGGCCTGCATTACGGCATCGGCGTCTTCGAGGGAATCCGCTGCTACGCGACGGCCGACGGGCCGGCCATCTTTCGCCTCGGCGAGCACATCGCGCGCTTCTTCCACTCGGCCTATTGCCTCGGTTTCCGGGAGCTTCCGTTCCCCGAGGAGCAGATCGCCGAGGCGTGCGCCGAGCTCGTCTTCCGCAACGGGTTCGACGATTGCTACATCCGCCCGCTCCTCTATCTCGCGAGCGGCGGCTCGGGCGGCGGCTGGAACCTGAACCTCGACGGCGGCTCGCCGGCCATCGGCATCGCCGCGTGGGAGTGGAAGAACTACCTCGGGGCCGAGGCTCTCGAGAAAGGCGTGCGCGCGAACGTCTCGTCCTTCACGCGCCACCATCCGAACGTCACGATGACGAAGGCCAAGATCAGCGGCAGCTACGCGAACAGCTTTCTCGCGAAGACCGAGTCGGTGCGGCTGGGCTTCGACGAAGCCATCATGCTCGACCCTCAGGGATACGTGGCCGAATGCACGGGAGAGAACCTCTTCCTCGTGAAGAACGGCACGATCATCACGTCGCCCTCGGCGCCCATCCTGGAAGGCATCACGCGCGACTCTCTCGTGGCGCTCGCGGGCGACCTCGGCATTCCCGTCGTCGAGCGGCCCGTCTCGCGCGACCAGCTCTACACCGCCGACGAGGTCTTCGTGTGCGGCACGGCGGCCGAGTGCATCGCGCTCCGCGAGATCGACTTCCGAAAGATCGGCCGCGGCACTGCGGGCCCCGTCACACGCAAGCTCCAGAAGGCCTTCCACGCCGCCGTCAAGGGCGAGCATCCGCGCTCGAACGAATGGTGTACCTGGGTCCGTGAGGAGGCGGCGGCGCTTCCGCCCCCCGCGCGCATCGCGGGCGGCCGGCAACGCTGAGCCCTCCTTGTTGTTGCAGCGACTCGCTCCTGCTCGCCGCGGGTTCTTATGTTAGCTGCGAGGGCTCCGCACTCAATGTTTCCGGACAGGAACGAACGGACCGGACGCTTCGATTCGAGGGTTAAGCGAGAGAGCGAAAACGGTCCCGAAATTGGCTGAACCTCCGTTCGCCGTCGTCCCGTAGAGATTTCCGAGGCCATCCAGGAGAAGCGAGCATACCGGGTTATGCCCATCGATAGGTCGCTCCTCAAATGCATGTAGGAGTTGAAGACCGGCGCCGTCTGTCTTGATGCTGAAGACTGTGCCGCCTCCGAGCGGGCCCCCGAATTGAGTTGTTCCGTAAAGGTTTCCGAACCCGTACACAACTGCGGACGGAGTGCCACCTTCCGTTGAAGGAATGCCATCTTCGATCGCTCCCGTGAAGGCGTGCAACACTTGGTAGCCGGTCCCGTCGGAGGAGATTCTGAATATGGTGCCAGAGTGGGAAGGACCGCCAATTTCGGTGGTTCCGAAAAAGGTTCCCGACCCGTCGGTAGTTAAGAAGCCCCCGGGGCTTATCCCATCGTCGCCGCCGACGAAGGTGTGCAGAAGGTGGAAGCCCGTGCCATCCGTTCTCAGCTTGAAGACCGTCCCCCAGTTCGTCGCTCCCCCTCCGATCGTCGTTCCGTAAAGGTTTCCGAGGCCGTCGAGGAGCAGGGAGGCGTAGGGTAATGCCCCGTTGCTCGTTGAGTCATAGCCGAACGTATGGAGCAGCTGGAAGCCCGACCCGTCGACTCTCATTCTGAAAACGGTGCCCACTGTGGCTGCGCCTCCTTCGACCGTCGTTCCGTAGAGATTTCCCGAGCCGTCGAGGATCAGAGCAGCGCCAGGGACAAGGCCATCTGCGGCGCCGCCTTGGAAGGCATGCAGAATCTGAAAGCCTGACCCATCAGTCCTGAGCCGGAAAATGGTGCCGCCGTTCGCGGCCCCTCCCGTCCACGTCGTTCCGTAAAGGTTCCCCGACTGATCTGGAACCATTGCAGAACCCGGTGCGGCCCCATCGTTCGGGCCACCGACGAAGGTATGCAGCAGTTGGAAGCCCGTGCCGTCTGGCCTGATCCTGAAGACTGTACCTGTGTTAGAGGCGCCGCCGAGAGACGTCGTCCCGTAAAGGTAGCCCGGCGCGTCCGCGATCACCGATGCCACTGGCCCGCTGCCGTCGCCCGTGAAGCCCGCGAATGCGTGCAGAACCCGGAAGCCGCTTCCGTCGGTGTCGACCCCGAAGACGGTGCCCGAGTTTGAGAGAGCACCGTCGGCCATGGTCCCGTAAAGAGTTCCAGAACCAACCAGAATCAGGGAGCCCGACGGTGAGATTCCATCGGGCGGGTCTACAAATGTGCGCAGGACCTGGTACCCGGTCGCATCCGTCCTTACCTTGAAGAGGGTTGCGCCAAATGTTGTACCGCTGCCCGACGTCATACCGTATAGAGTCCCGGATCGATCAAGTAACAACGAGCCGACGGGGTAAATCGCGTCGGTCGCACTTGCGCCGAACGAATGGAGGATCTGGAAGGCTGAGCCATCCTTGGCGATCCGGAATACGGTCCCGGCGTTAAACAAGCCCCCGAATCCAGTCGCTCCATAGAGGTTGCCCGCCCCGTCCGTCGTGACGGAGCCGGAAGGGCCCCCTCCATCGTTCGCGTCAACGGGAAAGGCTCGCAGGAGCTGAAATTCTGTTCCGTCCGTCTTGATCCTGAAGATGGTTCCGGCGCCGTCGTAGAACCCCCTGAGGTGGTAATCCACCCGCGGGTGGCCGCCGAAGGCCGTTGTGCCGGAGAGGGTGCCCGAGCCATCCAGAAGAAGGGAACCGGCAGGACCTCTCCCATCACCAACGCCGCCCGCGAACGTGTGAAGGAGCTGGAACCCCGTTCCGTCCGTTCTGAGCTTGAAGATGGTGCCGTAGTCCGAAGGACCGCCACCACTCGTCGTTCCGTAAAGGCTTCCCGTGCCGTCCGGAGTGAGCGAGACAAGAGGGAATCTTCCGTCACCGCCCGCAAATGAATGAAGGACCTCGAAGCTGCTGCCATCCTCCTTGATCGTGAAAACGGTGCCCTCGCTCGCTGTTCCTCCGGTCCGAGTCGTGCCGTAGAGGTTTCCCGCATCGTCGAGGACGAGAGAAGCCTCAGGATCGAAACCGTCGTTCGCGCCGCCCGCGAATGCGTGAAGGCGCTGAAAGCCCGTACCATCCGTGTTGATCGTGAAGACGGTGCCGCCGTCCGACGGGCCTCCGTGGGCCGTCGTTCCGTAAAGGTTGCCGCGGGTATCTGAAATCAACGGCGCACGGGGGATGCTCTCGGCGCCTTGAAAGGAGTGAAGAACGGAATAGCGGACGTGCGCTGGCGGTGAACCGCCGTCGGCGACCTGCGGGATGCCGGACCCTGTCAGGGTAAAGACGGAAGCGAGCAGCACCCTCGATCCGGAACGCATTTCTCTGCCTCTCACCGTAGCTCTGCTTGACGCGTCATCGACGTCCAAACGGAAGTGTAGGCGTCAGGCGAGCACTAACCGCGAAAGATGATGTGTCTGCTCCATCCGTGATGGAGCGCTGCGACTGACGACAAGGCTGAGCGTTACGGCTCCGGTTCCATCCAGACGACCGCGAGCCACCCCCGCGCGATAGGCCGCCCGGAAGAGCCGGCCGAAACGGGTCCGGGAATGACGACATCGTAGAGCGGTAGGCCGAAAAGCGAGGGGGAAGACGTGTCCTGCATCAGCGCGCGGCTCCTTGCCGGAGGCGGAAGAATACCCAGGGCGCGAGGGTGAGCCAGACGAGGAAGAGAACCCAGACGCGGCCCGCCCGGAGGTTGTAGTCGTGGAGGACGTCCGACAGGGGGCGACGCGCGAGCACGAGGCCCATGAAGAACTCGAAGGCGACGGTGAGGACGAGCCACACGAGCCCGATGAGGAGCGCCTCACGACTCGAGATCGGAGGCCACGTCCGCACGACGAACCAGATGAAGATGCCCATCAGCACCGAGCCGATCAGAGTGGAGAGCTGATGCGCGCGGAGCTCCGGCATCACCCTGGCGAACGTCGCCTGGCGCAGCGCGCCGTTCGCGACGGCGATGACGAGCATCGGAAGCCAGGCGAGGACGTAGCGGGTCACGTCAGTGGTCGTTCTTGATTTGGGCGAGGGTCACGAGCGCCGACACCTCGCGAATTTGCCGGACCTCGAGCCGGACTCCTCGACCCTCCGCATAACGGGGTGAGGCGTCGATTGCCTTCATGACGGAGCCCGGGAGCTTCCGTTCGTGCGCCGCGGCGACGGCCTTCTCCCCGAGCGCGAAGGACACCAGGAAGTGTCCCTTGCGGGGAGTCATGTAGAGGAGGACGCGGTTCTTGCGCTTCAATCGAAGACCCCAGCCGGTGACGGCGCTCGTGAAGCCCCAGACCGTGGAAATTTTATCGATGCGGAAGGTGACGAGCTCGATGAGTCGGGCCCAGGCGTCGTGCGCCCTGCCGAGGACCGCCCGGAGATCTTCCTCGGTGGGTCGAAGGGCCTTGTCGGCGAATGCGCTGAGGGCCAGAAAAGCTCCTTTTCAGTCCGTCTCCGTGAGGATGACGGTCAGGCGTGGTCGTACCGAAGGAGACCGTGATGTGAGATGAGCTTCCACTCGCCGTCCAGCGTCGTGTAGACCTTGCACGCTCTGCCCAGCCAGTGGAAATCGGCGCCGGTGTGCGCGCGCCAGAGGGTGTCGACGTCCACGACGGCGAAGCCGGCGTCCTGCTCGGCGGAAACCTCGATCCTCACGATGTTGCGCCGGTTGTGAACGAGGGTGTGGGTGGCGAAGAGATCCGCCCAACCTTGCCTCCAACGCACGTGATCGAATCGACCAAGCTCGAGAACCCAGAGCGCGGGATCGTGCGCCATGTTGTTCGCGGGCCACGGCCAGACCATGTCCGGGTGGAAGATCGACATGAGAAGCGTGAGGTCCTGCGTGTCCCAGGCCCGGGTCTCGCGATCCACGATCTCCTTGATGCGTTCACGTGCGTCCACGGCGCGCTTTCCTGGCGAGGACGGGAACGAGGAGGAGGCAAACCAGGATGGCCAAGAACCAGTCGGAATGCCGTGCCACCCGACGAAGCGCCGGCCACACGAACCCGGATGAGAAGAACGCGCGCGCGGCGGAATCGTTCGCGTGCTCCGCAAAGGCCACGCCTCCCAACGCGTAAGTGAACGCGGCGGCGAGACCTCCGAGAGCCGCGTTTACCGCGATCGCCACGCCTCCCAGCGCCCAGTAGCCGACGGCGGCGCCGCCGAAAGCGATCGCTCCGGCCGTGAGGCCGCCGATGGAGAGAAAGCCGAGAGCGAGGCCACCGAAGGCAAATCCGCCGACGGAGAGCCCTCCGAACGCGATCACGCCGATCGCGATCGGGCCGACCGCGAGCCAACCCCGCGCAACAGGCCGCCCGGGAGGGCCGGCCGGGGCAGACCCGGGAATGACGACGTCGTAGAGCGGCAGGCCGAAAAGTGAAAGGGAGGACGTGTATCGCATGGGTCTCGCGTCGCTCCGCAGTTTACGCGGCCGTCCGCGGGTGAAAGCGTCGGGGGGATGACCGTTGGCGCTTTAGCGAGAGGAATCCCGCAGAACCGACAGAAAAGCCCCGACGAAAAGGGCCAGCCCAAGAAGAGCGACGCCGACCTCCCAGGTCTCTTTTCCCTCGAAGACGCTTCTTCCTCTGCCGGCGAATAGCCCGACGAAGAGGACGGCTCCGGCCCAGAGCAGCAGCAGGAACCGGAGCTTCCGTCCGATGCGACGGCGGAGGTCGGGGAAGAAGAGCAACACGAGCGGCGCCCCGACCACGAGGATCAGGAGCACCGAACGCTTCACAATGCGCTCAGGAGTTGTCTCCGCGGGCTCGGGCCTGCTGGAGAACCGAGTGGTGCCGGCCGTAGCCGAAGTAAATGAAGAACCCGAGCGCCAGCCAGATGATGAGCCGCCACCAGTTCTCGGCGGGAAG
Source organism: Thermoanaerobaculia bacterium (assembly GCA_963816185.1). Taxonomy (GTDB): domain Bacteria; phylum Acidobacteriota; class Thermoanaerobaculia; order UBA5066; family UBA5066; genus Fen-183. The sequence goes on from CAWFJJ010000001.1 coordinate 645,560, forward strand.
GGAGAACATCAGGAGCGTGCAGGTGAGGATGCCGAGAATCGGCGTGAGGGGCACGAAGGGCACCCTGAACGGCCGTGGCGCCTCCGGGTTCGTGCGCCGCATGATGAGAACGGCTGCGCAAACGACGACGAACGCGAAAAGTGTTCCGATGTTGACGAGCTCGGCCAGAACGCGCAGAGGCAGGAAGGACGCGAGAGTGGCCACGAAGAGGCCGGTGACGATCGTCGCTTTCCAGGGAGTCCTGAACCTCTCGTGGATCGCGGCGAAAAAATTCGGGGGCATGAGGCCGTCGCGCGCCATCGCCAGGATGACGCGCGGCTGGCTGAGCATCATGACGAGGAGCACCGAGGTGATGCCCGAGAGAGCTCCGAGAGAGACCAGAAACTGCGCCCACGGCAGCCCAACCTGCCGGAACGCGTCCGAGACGGGAGCGTCGATGTTGATCTTGTTGTAGGGAACCATGCCGGTGAGGACCGCCGCCACGGCGATGTAGAGAACCGTACAGAGGACGAGCGACGTCACGATGCCGATGGGAACGTCGCGCGTCGGGTTCTTGGCCTCCTCGGCGTGAGTCGATACCGAATCGAAGCCGATGTACGCGAAGAAGATCGTCGCCGCGCCCGCGAGCATGCCGAGAGGCTCGCCGCCCGCCCCGGTCTGCCCGAACAAGGTCTTTCCGAAGAAGCTCACGCCGGTGAGGCCGAAGGGAGCAAAGGGCTTCCAGTTTGCCGGGTTGACGTAGAAGGCGCCGACGATGATCACGAAGAAGACGATGATCAGCTTGACGATGACCATCGTCGCGTTGAAGCTGGCGCTTTCCCTGATCCCTTTCACGAGAATGGCCGTCACGAGGATCGTGATGATGAGAGCGGGAAGATCGAGCACCGTGCCGGTCGAGACGAAATGCCCGAGATGGGGATCGTAATCGAACGGCGCCGTGGAGAACGCGTGGGGAAGCTTGACTCCCAGGATTCCTATGAAGTCCTGAAAGTAATGCGACCAGCCGTGCGCGACGGTGGCGGAACCGACGGCGTATTCGAGAATGAGGTCCCACCCGATGATCCAGGCGAGGAGCTCTCCCAGCGTTGCGTAGGCATAGGTGTAGGCAGAGCCCGCGACCGGCACCATCGAGGCGAATTCGGCGTAGCACAGCGCCGCGAAAATGCAGGCGATTCCGGCCGATACGAACGACAGCATCAGGGCGGGCCCGGTCTTGTCGTGGGCCGCCTGACCCGTAAGCACGAAGATGCCGGTGCCGATGATCGCGCCGACTCCGAGGCTCGTGAGCTGCACCGGTCCCAGGATGCGACGCAGCCGGTTCTCTCCCTTCATCTCCTCCATGAGGCGTTCCATGGATTTCGTCGCAAAGAGCGGGTTCTGAGACAACGTTTCCCCCCTGTCCGCACGGCGCGGCGCCGGAATGTTTCGCGGAACATACACCAGAGCCCGCTTAGAATGTCGACAAGAGGGGAGCAGGCATGACGGTTTCTCATCCGCCGGCCCTCGCGCCGGGCGACATCGCGGACGAGTTCCGCTCTTCGGTCAAGGTCTACGGGGCGAAGACGCCGCTCGCGGGTGTGAAGATCCACCGACTCGCGCGGCACGTGGACGACCGCGGATTCTTCCAGGAGATCTATCGCGTGCAGGCGGACCATTCGGGCAGCGAAGGCCTCGCCGAGTTCTTCCGCGACGTCGCCGTGGCCCAGATCAACTTCACGATCGTGAACGCCGAGAACCACGTCAAAGGCCTGCACTATCACCTCAAGCAGCAGGACGTGTGGTTCTGCCCGCACCCGTCGAAAGCGAAGTTCGTCCTGTTCGACGTGCGCAAGGGCTCGCCGACGTTCGGCGGGACGCAGGTCGTCGTGGCCGGGGACGGGCAGGACGTCCTCGTGCGCATCCCGGAGGGCGTCGCGCACGGCTATCGGCCGCTCACGAACCCCTGCGCGCTCTTTTACATCGTGACGCGCACGTTCGACGCGAAGGACCCCGACGAATGGCGCATCCCCTGGGACCACCCCGCCGTGAAGGACCTCTGGGAAATCCCGAACGGCTGATCGCCGTCGGACCTTTCAGCGCTTCTCGCGGACCGTCAGGACGGGCACGGGGCAGAGACGCACGACGCGCTCGGCCGTGGAGCCGATGAGGAGCTTCTCGAGCGCGTTTCGGCCGTGCGTGCCGAGGACGACGAGCGACGCCTTCGTCTTCACGGCCGTTTCGACGATTGCGTCCGACGGGCGGCCCCACAGGAACTCGGACGTCGCGGAGACGCCGCGCTTCTCGGCGGAGGCGACGGCGGCCGTGAGGCGCTTTCTCGTCGCGTCCTCCCATTCCTTCTGCGTCGACACGTCGAGGTAAGGGAGCGCGCCCGCCACGTCGAAAGCCTGCACGGGCTCGACGAGGACGTGCAGAAGGTGAATTTTTGCGCCCTGCGAGGCCGCGAGCGACACGGCAAACGAAAATGCCCGCGCGGCACAGACGGAGAAATCCGTTCCGACGAGGATGTTCTTGAGGAAAGGCGCGGTTTTCTTCGACATCGCAATCACCTTTTCTGTCCGACGAGGCGCCTCTTCAGAACCGCGGCGGCGGCGGCGATCTCCTCGGACGACGGCTTCAGGGGGAAGGACGCACCGCGGCGGTAGCGCGGAATCCCGTCCACGAACGTCGCGACCACGTGCGAGCGGTCCATGCTGTAAACGATAGGCCCGTACGGGTCGTCGCGCCAGGTCGTCGGCTCGGCAAAACCCGAGCCCGGGTCCAGGAGCAGGAGATCGGCCCGCCGCCCTGGTTCGAGCGTGCCGGTCGGGGAGAGACGAGCGCCGAGGCGCCTTCGGCCGTCGCCATCCGGACGACGTCCCACGCGGAGAGCGCGCCGGGGCCGAGCCGGACTTTCGGGAGCAGCGCGGCGAGCCGCATCTCCGTGAACGCGTCGAGCCTGTCGTTGCACGGCGCCCCGTCCGCCCCGATCGTCACGGGGATGCCTTGTGCGCGGTATTCCGGCACGGGACAGATGCCCGAGGCGAGCTTGAGGTTCGAGGACGGGCAGTGCGCGACCGTCGTCCCGCGTGCGGCAAGGAGCGCGCGTTCGGCGTCGTCCGTGTGGAGGACGTGAGCGAGGACGACGTGCCTTCCGGAGATCCCGACGTCGTCGAGATAGGCCACGTTTCTCTTCCCGGTTCTCTGGAGGACGAGCGCGATCTCTTCGAGGTTCTCGGAAGCATGCGTGTGGACGAGAAAGCCGTTCGCCCGCGCCCGCGCGGCGACGCTTCTGAGGAGGCGGTCCGTGCACGAGACGGCGAAGCGGGGGCAATAAGCGACGCGCAGCTTGCCGCCCCCGGCGCCGTGCCATCTCTTCGCGAGGCGCGCCGTCTCCTCGAGAGCTTCGTCCATGCCCGCGCGGAGCTCGTCCGGGTTCGTCGCCGGGTCGTCCATGAGCGCGTTTCCGCTCGTGACCCGCACGCCCGAAGCGTCCGCCGCGCGGAACACGGCGTCCGTGTGGCGCACGGTCCCCATGTCCAGGATCGCGGTCGTGCCGCCCGCGAGGAGCTCCGCGAGGCCGAGCCGCGCCGAGACCTCCAGCGTCGCCTCGTCGTGCGCCGCTTCGCCCGGCCAGACGTGCGTCCTCAGCCACGGGAGGAGCGGCAGGTCGTCCGGGCCGTTCCGGAGCAACGTCTGGCAGAGGTGGATGTGCGTTTGGACGAATCCCGGCAGGAGCCAGAGGCCGCGCGCGTCGAAACGCTCGAGAGGCCGCCCGGCCGCCGCGATCTCGTGCGCACGGCGCTCCGCGTCGCCGTGAAGAGCCGTGATCACGCCGTCCTCGGCGAGGAGATGCCCGCTTTCCGTCACGTCCGAAGGACGGGTCATCCCGATGACTCGAGCGTTCTCGACGAAAAGGGGGATCACCCCGGGATTATCTTCTTCCTACGCGAGGATCGCCCCTTCGTGCGCGAGCAGCCAACGCTTCCGCGAAATCCCTCCGCCGTAGCCCGCGAGCTTGCCGTCTGACGCGATGACGCGATGGCACGGCACGACGACCGAGACGGGATTTCGCGCGTTCGCACCCGCGACCGCGCGGACGGCGGAAGGCTTGCCGACGGCGCGCGCGAGCTGCGCGTACGACCAGGTCGTGCCAGGGGGAATGCGACGGAGGGCTTTCCAAACCTCTTCCTGAAAAGCAGTGCCATCCGTGTCGACGAGGACGTCGGCGAGTGCCTCGAGGTCGCCAGCGAAATATCGCCGCAAGGCGTCGGCTGCACCTCCGCCTTTCGGATTTTCTTCGAAGGAGATTTTCCCGAACCTCCGTATGAGGTCCGCTTCCATCCCTTTCCAGCGATCTTTGTAGACGAGTCCGACGAGGGCGGTTCCGCGGCTCACCAGAACGACGGTGCCCGCGGGCGTGTCGATTTCCGTGATGGAAAGCCGGGTGGGGTTCATTCAAGTCTCCTTTTTCGTGGCGGGAGTGGCAAGCGAGTTCCAAAGGTGCAACGTGGCATAAGCGCGGAACGGGCTCCACGAGGCGGCACGCGCGCGGAACGCCGCCTCCTTCGCCGAAGCGCCCGCCGCCTCGAGCGCGCGGCGAAGTCCGAGGTCTCCAGCGGGGAAAGCGTCCGGCTCGCCGAAAGCGCGGAGCGCCACGTATTGCGCCGTCCACGGCCCGATTCCCCTCAGCGCGCAGAGTCGCTGCTCGAAGTCTTCCAGGCCGCGGGGAGCCGCGAGCTCGAGCTCTTTCGTGTGGACGGCGCGCGCGAGCTCGCAGATCGCCTTCGCGCGTGCGCCCGGGACGCCGATCCGGGACAAGTTCGCTGAGGCGAGGACGGCGGGCGCCGGAAAAACGTGCGTCAAGCCGTCCGCGCCTGCGCCAAGAAGCGGTCGCCCGAACGCCTCGACGAGCCGGCCCGCGAGCGTGCGCGCTCCGCGCACGGAAATCTGCTGGCCGAGAATCGCGCGGACGGCAATCTCGAAAGCGTCCCACGCGCCCGGGACACGGAGGCCGGGGCGGGCCGCGACGAGCGGCGCGAGAAGCGGATCCCGGCTCAAGACGCCGCCGATCGCAAGCGGATCCGCATCGACGTCGAAAATGCGTCCCGCGCGGCGCACGATCTCGAGGAGATCCCGCCCCGGAGCGAAATTCAGCGAAAGCTGCAGGAAGTCCTGCCCGGCGTCGTGTGAAACGTTCAGGACGCCCGCTCGTCCGCCACTTTCGATCGTCCGGGAATACGCGTGACCGCGAATCGCCTCGACTCCCGGAAGGGCGCGTGCTTCGAGGAAAGAAAAAAGGGACGTCGCGTCGAATGGCGCGCGGACAGGCAGCTTCAGCGTCAAGGCTCGCTCGGACGTTCCCGTCGCCGGCGCTCGTTCTTTCTCCCTCGCAGCGCGCCGCAGCTCGCGCGGCGGGCGATGAAACGTCTCGCGGATTGCATCGTTGAACCGGCGCACGCTTTCGAAGCCGGCCGCGAACGCGACCTCCGCGATTGGAAGCGATGTCTCGTCCAGCAGCCGGCGCGCGAAATGGACGCGATGCGTGCGCTGGAGCGACGCGGGAGAAGCGCCGACATGTTCCGCGAAAAGCCGCCGCAAGTGGCGCGAGCCGAGTCCGAGGCGCTCGGAAAGAGCTTCAACGGATTCATGCCCGTTGCCGTCGAAAATCCTCTTCAATGCGCGCGAAACCGTCGCGGACGTCCCGTCCCAGACAGGGGAGCCGGGCGCAGTTTCAGGCCGGCAACGCCGGCAAGGCCGGAATCCGGCATCTTCCGCGGCGGCTGCGTAAGCGTAGAAACGCATGTTTTTCGGTTTCGGGAGAGGCGCGGGGCATCCGGGCCGGCAATAGACACGCGTCGTCACGACGGCGACGAAGAATCGGCCGGAAAAGCGGCTATCCCTGCTCAGGATGGCTTTGACGCGGGCGGCGTTCTCGAGGTCCACGCGGGGAATCTACTCCCGGGCGGGTAAGAAACTAGCCGTTTTCGGACATGGCTGTCTTTCTCCTCCCGGGCGAGGAATCAAGGAGCTGGAGGTTCGGGAGGCGCCGGAGAATCCGGCAGGTCCGCGGCGGGGGCGCCGCCGAGGCCGATGCGGTCCGCAATCGGCACTTGCGCGGCAAGGACGAGCGCGATGAGTTCGGGCACGGGCAGCGCCCCATTCTTCAGCGCCGCGCATCACGTAAGTCCGGTCCACGGAGCGTGCAAAAGATTTCTCCTTGAGCCGTTTCAGGACGGATTCAACGGGCACGTCCGCGATCTTCTTCGTCGGGCGGATGAGCGCGCACGCGCCCGCGAAACCCGTGAGCTCGTCCGCGGCAAGGATCGCTTTCTCCATCCGCGTTTTCCGCTCGATGTTCGTGTAGAACGCATGCCCGCCGACGGCCCGGATGATCTCTTCAGGCCAGCCGCGCTCTCTCAGGATCTCCATGCCGCGCCACACGTGATCCTGCTCCGTCGGGTATTTCTCGTAATCGAAATCGTGGAGCATCCCGACGAGCCCCCACGTCTCGATCTCCGCTGCGTCCGTCACGCCCGACCTTCGCGCAAGATGGCGCATCGTCGCCTCGACCGCGAGCGCGTGGCGGCGGAGCGGTTGCGATTGCGTGTATTCCGTCAGAATCGCCCAGGCAGCCTCGCGCGAAGGGGTCTTCATGAATGCAATCCTCGCATCAGCGCCTTGCCGAAGAAAGTCCCATAAACAGGACTGTCTAGTCGTTAATACGATTTCTGCACAGTTTATTGTGCATTTCTCCTGATTTTAGTGGATGAATTTCATTTTTGATCTCAAAATCCGCACGGCGAAGACCAATTTCCGAAAGGAAGAAAGGGAAACCGAGATGGGCATGAAGGCGGTCGAGATCCTCAAGGAGTGCGACAAACAAGGCGTGCGGTTCCTGCGTCTCCAATTCACGGACATCCTCGGAATCATCAAGAACGTCGAAGTCCCCCGTTCGCAGTTCGAGAAAGCGCTCGACGGCGAGATCCAGTTCGACGGCTCTTCAATCGAGGGCTTCACGCGAATCGAGGAATCGGACATGGGTCTCGTGCCCGACCTCGATACGTTCCGCATCTTCCCGTGGCCGCACCCGAACGGGAAGGTCGCGCGACTCGTCTGCGACATCATCGAGCCGGACGGCAAGGCCTTCGCCGGCTGCCCGCGCCAGACGCTGAAGCGTCAGATGGACAAGGCGAAGGCTCTCGGCTACACGCTCATGACCGGGCCCGAGGCGGAATTCTTCCTTTTCCGCCGTGATGCGAACGGCGACCCGATCGTCGACACGCATGACCAGGGCGGCTACTTCGACCTGACCCCCGTGGACCGCGGCGAAGAAGCGCGGCGCGACGTCGTCGTCGCGCTCGAGGCGATGGGCTTCGAGGTCGAGGCGGCGCATCACGAGGTCGCTCCCGGCCAGCACGAGATCGACTTCAAGTACGGCGACGCGGTCACGACGGCGGACCAGGTCACGACGTTCAAGCTCATCGTGAAGAAGGTTGCGCTCGATCACGGCCTGCACGCGACGTTCATGCCGAAACCGATTTTCGGCGTGAACGGTTCCGGCATGCACGTCCACCAATCCCTCGTCACGGGCTCCGGCGCGTCCATTAAGAACGCGTTCTTCGATTCGAAGGCGAAGTACGAGCTCTCGAGCGTCGCGATGAGCTACATCGGCGGCATCCTGAAGCACGCGCGCGCGATCGCCGCCGTCACGAATCCGCTCGTGAACTCGTACAAACGGCTCGTGCCCGGATACGAGGCACCGGTGAACGTCGCATGGTCCGAGCGCAACCGCTCGCCGATGGTGCGCATTCCGGCGCGGCGCGGCATGGGCACGCGTTGCGAAGTTCGGATGCCGGATCCCTCGTGCAACCCGTACCTCGCGTTCACCGTCATGCTCGCGGCGGGCCTCGACGGCATCAAGAACAAGCTCGACGCGGGCGAGCCCGTGAACCAGAACGTTTTCGAGATGTCGGCTCGCGAGAAGAAACGCCTGAAGATCGACGTTCTCCCCGGCAACCTCTCGGAAGCGCTCGACTGCCTCGAGAAGGACGACCTCCTCAAGAACGCGCTCGGCGAGCACGTCGTCGAGAAGTTCATCGAGGCCAAGCGCTCCGAGTGGCAGACGTACATCGCGTGCGTCCACCCCTGGGAAGTGGAACGCTATCTCCAGGCGTACTGACGAGCCGTGGGACCCCGGTTCAGAGGTCGAGCTTCGCGCGTGCGGCGGCGAGGACGGCCGCCGCCGCCGCGGGCATGCCGAGCGCACGAGGATGGACGACGAGGTCGTAAGCCGCCGGATCTTCGATCTCCCTCTGGAAGGCCTGCCAGATGAAATCCCGCTGTGCCGTGTCGCTCGCCGCGATGCGGCGGCACGCTTCGTCGAGCGTGAGGCCCAGGTCGCGCGCCAGCGCCTCGGCGCGCTCGGCGGCCGGGGCGACGGTACGGACGCAAAGCCCGTATGCGGGATCCAGCATGAAATTCGCGCCGCGCCCGACGAGCACCGCGTGACCCTCGCGCCCCAGACGTTGGACGACGTGCGTCAGATCGACGAGGTAGCGAGCCTGGCCGGGGTCGGCCGGAAGGATGAGCGGCGCGATGTACTCGCCGAACGCGCGCACGCCCTTCTCGTCGAATCGCTCGAGGGTCCACTCGTCACGCCGCATATCGGACGCCACCGCGTGGAGGATCTCCCGATCGTAGACGCTCCAGCCGAGCGCGGACCCGACCCGGACCGCAAGCTCGTTGCCCGCCGACCCGAGCTCACGCGAGAACGCGATCCAGGGTCCTTCGGCCTGCGCGGGCCCGGCAGACGGGCTTTCCGTCGCGCGCCGGCGCATTTCCGTGAAGCGACCCTGGCGATCTGCAAGTTCCACGCCGGGAAGCGTCGAAGTCATGACGGCCTCCCCCTGCCGGCCTGCCCTGGCCGACTCGAGCCTGCGGATAATGTAGTGCCGCCGCGCCGTTCGTGCATGCCCGGCCGCGCCGCGACTTCACGAAATCAACATCGCGTCGCCGTAGCTGAAGAAGCGATATCCCTTCGCGACCGCCTCCCGGTAGGCGGCCAGAACTCGCTCGCGTCCCGCGAACGCGGACACGAGCATGAGCAGCGTCGAGCGGGGCAGGTGGAAGTTCGTCAGGAGCGCGTCCACGATGTGAAACGTCGCGCCCGGGCACGAGGAAGAGGTCCGTCTCGAACGCGCCTGCGGCGACCGTGCCGCCGTGCGTGCGAGCCGACGCCTCGAGCGTGCGCACGGACGTCGTGCCGACCGCGACGACGCGACGCCCGTCGCGTTTCGCATGGTTCACGCGTTCGGCGGTTTCCCCGGGGATTTCCGTCCGCTCGAGATCCATCCGGTGCTCTTCGACGAGATCGACTTTTACCGGCTTGAACGTGCCGAGGCCCACGTGCAGGGTCACGCGTGCGAGGTGCACTCCCTGCGCTTCGATCTTCGCGAGCAGGTCGGGAGTGAAGTGCAGCCCGGCCGTCGGCGCCGCGATCGCACCGGGGCGATCGGCGAACACGGTCTGGTAGTCGATCGCATCCTGGGCGTCCGCGACGCCGAGCGGGCGCCGGATGTAGGGTGGCAGGGGAGCGGACCCGAGGGAGGGGAGATCGTCGAGGAGAAAAGACGTTTTGCTCCCGTGCTTCGTGAAACGGAGAACGTAGAGGCCGGCTTCGGAGCGAGTCGTTTCGCCGGTTTTCTTAGAAGGTGAATGGGGCATGGGCTGGGCCCGAGCCGCGCTCGCGAGCGCCACGGCCTCCCACCCCCCTTCGAAGAAAAAGCGCCGTCCCGGTTTGACGCGCCGTCCCGGTTTTGCGAGACACCGCCAGAGCTCCTCTTCTTTCTTTTCCCTTTTCGAAGCAAAATCCGAAATCCCCGGTTCCTCCGACATCTTCGAAACCAGCAGGAATTCCGTCCTTCGCCCCTTCTCGTCCGTTCCGAAAATCCGCGCCGGGATGACTTTCGTGTCGTTCAGGACAAGGACGTCACCCGCGTGGAGAAGCGACGGCAGATCGGCGACCACGCGATGGGCGAACGCGCCCGTCCGGCGGTCGAGCGTCATGAGGCGTGCGGTGCCGCGCGGGGCGGGCCGCTGGGCGATGGATTCGGACGGCAGCACGAAATCGAAATCCGCGACGTCCATCCGCCGCATTTTGCACGGCCGCTGTGCGAGACTGACGCATGCGGTCGAGGGCCGGAGTCGTCGTGGGGCTCTATGCCCTTCTGGCGCTTCTCACCGTCCCGGTTTTTCCGCACTTTCTCTCGCCGAACGAGTTCACGCGCTGGGCGCTCGCCGCGTCGTTCGTCGAGCACGGCACGCCGGAGATCTCCTCCGTTCTGCCGCTCCTCGGGCCGGCGTTCGAGGATGTCTCGGAGAAAGGCGGGCGCGTCTACTCGAACAAGGCACCCGGCGCGACGCTCGTCGCCCTGCCGGGGTACCTTCTCGCGCGCCCGTTCTCGGGAGCGCCCTCGCCTTCTTCGATGCGACCGGTTCTGTGGGCGATGCGGCTCTTCGGTGCGACGGCGCCCGCAGTGCTGCTCGCGCTCGTCCTGTTCCACGCGGCCGTGAGGTCCGGGGCTTCTCCCTCGCGCGCCGCGAGTGCGGCATTCGCTCTCCTTTTCGCGACGCCGCTCTTCACATACGGCCTGCTTCTCTTTTCGCACGCCCTCGCCGCGGCGTGCCTCTTCGGAGCGTGGGTCGCGCTCTTCCATCCGGGCGATCCTTCCCGCGTGTTTCGCCGCGATGTGCTTGCGGGCGCGCTCCTCGGTCTCGCGGTCCTCTCGGAGTACCCGGCGGCCGTGCCGGCGGCCGTGCTCGCCCTTTGCGCGGTCATCCCCGCGCCCCGGCGCGCCCTCGCCCTCGCCGCGGGGGGTGCTCCGTTCGCGGCCCTTCTCGGCGCGTACGATCTGGCCTGCTTCGGGGGAGTCTTCGAGCTTTCTTCCGCCCACGAGCTCTCGTCGAGCTTCCGGTCGCTCGCCTCGGCGGGTCTCTTCGGCATCGCCCTGCCGTCTCCGGAAATCCTCCTTCGCCTGCTCGCGGACCCGTCGAAAGGCCTCCTGGTCTTCTCGCCGTTTCTCCTCCTGTGGCCCGGAGCGCTTCTCTCGTCCCGCGCCGCGTTGCCTTTCGGGGGCCGCGTCGCGCTCGTGCTCGCTCCTCTCTCGCTTCTCCTCCTCTATGCGGGCTACCCGAACTGGCACGGCGGGTTCAGCGTCGGGCCGCGGTATCTCGTCGCGGCTCTGCCGTTCCTCGTCTTCCCGTTCGCATTCGGGAAGGGGGGATTCCTCGAGAGCGCGCTCGTCGGTGCTTCGACGCTGGCCGTTTGCGCGACGACGCTCGCGTTCCCGTTCGTCCCTCCCGGGTTCGCGTTGCCGTGGGGCTCATTCGCGGCGTACTTCTTCGAGAGGGGCTCGACGCTGCCGAACGTGTTGCAGATCGTTGCGCCCTCGGCGGCGCGCTTCGTCCTGCCGGCAATCGTGGCGGTCGCGGCGTACTTATCCTTGGAAGGGAAGAGAGAAGAGGATCCGAAAGCCGAAGGGGAAGGGTGGGAATCGCTTTTTTCCTTGGAGCGGCGGCCTGCGCATTCCTGGGAATTCTCCTTTCTAAGCAAGTTATTCTTTCTTCTCCTTCCCTTCTTCTCCAGCGTGCGTACGTCGCCGATGTTTACTTCGAGCAGCGGGGCACGCTCGATGAGGAGATCGCCCGGACCGGATCCCGGCAGCCGCGTCTCCTCGCCCGGCGCGAGCGGGAACTTTCGCTTCCCCCGCCGCCCTGGCCTTTTCCGCCGGCATCACGCTGATCGAAGGGAGCGCGCCGCCGGGCCGGCAAAGATCGCGCCGGCGGCGCCGAACGGTTGTATAGTCCCGCGCGCTCATGGGAGAAGCCGCGGGAACGTACCGGAAGCTCCGGCTGCTCGACGGTGCCGGCCAGGGGCGGGCAATCGCCCGCATGGCGCACGAAATCGTCGAGGCGGAAGGCGGGACCGACGGTTTCGTCCTGATCGGCATCCGCACGCGGGGAGTCCCGCTCGCGCGACGCCTCGCCGGCGAGATCGAGCGCACCGAACGCGTGCGGGTTCCTGTCGGGGTTCTCGATATCACGCTCTACCGCGACGACCTCTCCACGATCGCGGCTTCGCCCGTCCTGAAGAAGACAGAGATTCCGTTCCCGGTGGAGGGCCGCACGGTCGTCCTGTGCGACGACGTGATCTACACGGGACGCACGGTGCGCGCGGCGATGGACGCGATCCTCGATTTCGGCCGCCCACGGAAGATCCTCCTCGCCGTCCTCGTCGACCGCGGCCGGCGGGAGCTGCCGATCGAAGCGCAGTTCGTGGGGAAGAACGTCGCGACGTCGGCCACGGAGATCGTCTCCGTCACATTTCGGGAGACGGACGGCGTCGACGACGTCTGGCTGCTCGACCGCGAGGCCACGGCGAAAGCGGTGCGAGGAGCCTTGGGGCCGGCCGCGCGGAAGCGCCCGAAGCGGCGTTCGAAGAGATAGAGGGTGCGCACGGCGTGACCACGAAGCGAAGCGAAGCCCCGGAGCCCGCCGTCCCACGCCCGCCGACGTTCTCCCGGAAGGACCTCCTCGACATCGAGTCGATCACCGAGGACGACATCCGGCTCGTCCTCGACACGGCCGAGTCGATGCGCGAGATCAACCAGCGCGCGATCAAGAAAGTCCCGACCCTCCGCGGCAAGCTCGTCGCGAACCTCTTTTTCGAGAACTCGACGCGCACCCGCTTCTCGTTCGAGATCGCCGAGCGCCGTCTTTCCGCCGACTCGATCGCGCTCTCGGCCACGGGTACGTCGGTCGCGAAGGGCGAGACTCTCCTCGACACGGGGAGAAACCTCATGGCGATGGCGCCGGACGCGATCGTGATTCGCCACCGGCGCGCGGGCGCCCCGCACCTCCTGGCACGGCACCTCCCGTGCGCGGTCGTCAACGCGGGCGACGGCGCGCACGCGCATCCCACGCAGGCCCTGCTCGACGCCTTCACGATCCGCCGCGCGAAGGGCTCTCTCGCGGGCCTGAGGGTCGCGATCTGCGGAGACGTCTCGCACAGCCGGGTCGCGCGCTCGGACGTGTCGCTTCTGACGAAGATGGGCGCGGGTGTCACGCTCTTCGGCCCGGCGACGCTCCTTCCCGTCGAGATCGAGCGCACGGGCGCGCGCGTCGTGAACCGCATCGAGGAGGCCGTCGAAGGGGCCGACGTCGTCATGATTCTGCGCGTCCAGAAGGAGCGCGGCGGCGGCCTCGGCTTCCCGTCCGACAAGGAGTACTTCGAGCTGTTCGGACTGACGCCCGAACGGCGGCGCCTCGCGAAGAAAGACGCGATCGTGATGCACCCGGGCCCCATGAACCGCGGCGTCGAGATCGACTCCGCCGTCGCAGACGGGCCGGACTCGGTGATCCTCGACCAGGTGGAGAACGGCGTCGCGGTGCGCATGGCGGTGCTCTATCTCCTGATCGGAGCGAGCGGCGATGAGTGAAGCCGTTCTCCTCAAGGGCGGGCGAGTCGTGGATCCGTCCCGCAACCTCGATCAGACTCTCGACGTGCTTCTCCGCGACGGCGTCGTCGCAAAAGTCGACGAGAAGATCGTGGCGAAAGGGGCCGACGTCGTGGACGCCGCGGGCCTCGTCGTGGCACCCGGGTTCGTGGACCTCCACGCGCACCTTCGCGAGCCCGGCTTCGAGTACAAGGAGACCGTCGCGACCGGCACGCGCGCCGCAGCGGCGGGGGGCTTCACGACCGTCTGCGCAATGGCGAACACGCTGCCCGTGATCGACGACGCGCCGTCCGTGGCATTCCTCGTTCGGCGCATTCGCGAGACCGCCGTCGTGCGCGTTCACCCGATCGGCGCCGTCTCGAAAGGCCTTCAGGGACTCGCGCTCGCCGAGATCGGCTCGATGAAAGCCGAGGGCATCGTCGCCGTCTCCGACGACGGAAAACCCATCGCGAACGGCATGCTCATGCGGCGCGCCCTCGAGTACGCCTCGATGTTCGACCTTCCCGTCGTCGTCCACGAGGAGGACCCGAGCGTCGTGGGCGGCGGTGTCATGAACGAAGGGTGGGCCTCGACCCGCCTCGGATTGCCAGGCTGGCCGAACGTCGGCGAGTCCGCGATGGTCGCGCGCGACGTCCAGCTCGCCGCGCTCACGAAGGCGCGCCTGCACGTCGCCCACGTCTCGACGCGCGAGAGCCTCGAGGCGCTTCGCGCCGCGCGGCGGGCCGGCGTCGCGGTAACGTGCGAGGCGACCCCTCACCACCTCACGCTCACGGACGAGGACCTCGCGCGGTCCGGCTACGACACGCGCTTCAAGATGAACCCGCCGCTCCGGTCCGAAGCCGACCGGGCGGCTCTCGTCGCGGCGCTCGTGGAAGGAACGATCGACGCCGTCGCGACCGATCACGCGCCTCACCACGAAGACGAGAAGGCCCTCGAGTTCGAGGACGCCCCTTTCGGCGTCACGGGGCTGGAGACGGCGCTGCCGGTCCTCGTGGACGCTCTCCTCGTCCCGCGCGCGATCACGCTCATGCGCCTCGTCGAGGTGCTGTCGACGGCGCCGGCGCGGGTCTTTTCGCTCCCGGGCGGCACGCTCGTAGAGGGGGTGCCCGCGGACGTCGTCGTGTTCTCGACGTCGAAGTCGACGCACGTCACGCCCGACGGTTTCGCGAGCCTCTCGAAGAACTCGCCGTGGACCGCGCGCACCCTGCGCGGGCGCGTGGAGCACACGTTCGTCGGCGGGCGCGAGGTGTTCTCGCGCGGCGCAGGCGCATCGGGAGGGGCGCGTTGAGCGAGCCGTACCTGAAGCCCGTGTCCGCGGAGAACCCGGTCGCCGCCGGCCAGCCGAAGCGGGTCGTCCTCGTGGACGAGTCCGCGCTCTATGCGGAGTCCTGGCGCGCGGTCCTCGCGTGCCGCTACGGTCCGGCCGTCTCCTTCGAGTTCTACCGGGATCCGATCGCGGCGCTCGACGCGCTCGGCCCGGACGTGAGCCTTCTCCTCGTCGACCTCGAGCTGCCGCTCTTCGGCGGCCGGAAGATGTTCGAGCTCGCGAAGGGCCGGGGCGTCGCCTGCAGGCGGATCGTGATCCTCTCGAGCCGGCCCGCCGAGGAGCTCCACGAGCTTTTCCCGGAGGGCTCCTGCCTCGCGGTCATCGACAAGACGGAACCGAACCAGGAGAACGCCTTCCTCATGATCCTCGACTCGATCGTGAGGCGGCACTAGCCGGCGCGCCGTCAGCGTGGCGGCGGCGGCTGGGCGAGCTCCGGGACTGCGGCGACGGCCGCCGGCTCCGGAGGTTTCACGTCGAGCATCTCGGCGAGGAACGCGAGGCGGTCCCGGCGCGCTTCCGCGTTCAGCGCGTGCGGCGCTTCGTACACCTTGAAGCGCTTCGGCTCGCTCACGTTCGCGGCGTACTCCTTCGCGTGCGCGGGCGTGAGGAAATCCTCTCGGGTCGCGTACTGCATGAAGACGGTCGCGGGCGCCGCGTGCGCGACGTACGGACCGGGGTCGGCCCAGGCGTGCTCCGCGACGAACGGGTCCCACTTCGCGTGGCCGATCTTCTCGATGTAATGCTTGTACGCATCGGACCGGAAGTCGGCCTGGTCCGAGAGCGCACCCGCCATCAGGACATACGCCTTGAAGCGCCGGTCGACGCCCGCGAGGATCGCCCCGACCGCCGCGTTGTAGCTGTGGCCGACGAACGCGAGGCGGCGTGGGTCGACGTCGAGCCGCGCGAGGAGGAGATCGGCGCCGCGGCGCATGTCCACGACCTGCTGGACGAGGTCGTCGAACTGCTTCGCGTTGAGCGGCGTCCGGTCGGGGGTGTAGCCGGCGCGCGCGACGGGTCCGTCCGTCAGGAGCGAGACGACGCCGGAGCGCGCGAGGACGACCGCCTCGTCGAGGAACTGGCGGCGGCTCTTCATCGGGGAGTTCTCCCAGTACCAGTGGCCCCAGAGAACGGCCGCGAACGGTCCCTTGCCGCCCGGCACGACAAGGTACGCCGGGACCCGCCCGCCCTTCGGGCTCGCGTACGTCAGGTCCTGGATCGCGACGTCCCCTCGCGTCTCGACGCCCTTCGTGATGACGTCGAGGGGAGCCTTCGGGTCGTAGGAGAAGTGCGACTCGGGGGCGGCCGTCGCGGCTGCAGCTGCGGCGGCGAGGAGCAGGGCGATGAGGGTATGCGTCATGGGCGCCTCTCCGTGATGAGCCGGGCCGAGCGGTTCCACGTCACGTAGTTCCAGGCCCACTGGACGAGGGTCAGGACCCGGTTTCCGAACAGCACGAGATACATGAGGTGGATGAAGAGCCACGCGAGCCACGCAGGGTATCCCGCGATGCGCAGGAAGCCGAAGTCGGCGACCGCGCGCCCGCGGCCGATCGTCGCCAGGCTGCCCTTGTCGTGGTAGCGGAAGGGTCCGGAGGGCGGCCGTCCCGCGAGGCGCATGGCGATGGCGCGCGCCACGTAACGTCCCTGCTGCATCGCGACCGGGGCCACTCCGGGAAGGGGACGGCCTGCGTCGTCTGACATCGTGGCCATGTCGCCGAGCACGAAGATTTCCGGATGAGAGGGAAGCGTCAAGTCGGGGTTCACGGCGATGCGCCCGGCGCGGTCGGTCTTCGCTCCGGTTTTCGAAGCGAGCGCAGAGGCGAGCGGAGACGCCGCCACGCCGGCGGCCCAGAGAATCGTGCGGGCCGCGATCGTCTCGGAGGCCCCGGCACGTGAGACGGTGACCGACGCCTCCTTCACCTCGGTGACGCTCGTGTCGACCGCGACGTCCACGCCGAGGGCGGCGAGCGCCGTTCGGGCCTTCTCGGAGAGCTCGGGCGGGTAGGTCGGCAGGACCCGCGGCCCGCCTTCGACGAGGAGGATGCGGGCCTCCGACGGGTTGATCGCACGGAACTCGCGGCGCAGCGTGTGGCGCGCGATCTCCCCGAGCGCGCCCGCGAGCTCGACTCCGGTGGGACCGGCCTCCGACGATCACGAACGTGAGGAGCGCGCGCCGCTCCACGGGATCCGCCGTGATCTCCGCCCGCTCGAACGCGAGCAGGATGCGGCGCCTCATCTCGACCGCGTCCTCGAGCGTCTTCAGGCCCGGCGCCGCGGACTCCCAATCGCCGTGTCCGAAGTAGTGGTGCCGCACGCCTGCGGCGACGACGAGAAAATCGTACGGGAACTCGCCGTTCGCAGTCAGGACGCGGCGGCCGGGGACGTCGATTCCGGTCACGTCTTCGAGCAGGACGCGCGTGTTTCGGCTTCTCTTCAGGATCGCCCGCAGGGGCGCGGCAATGTTCGCGGGCGAGAGGGCGCCCGTCGCGACCTGGTAGAGCAGCGGTTGGAAAAGGTGAAAGTTCCGCCTGTCGAGGACGGTGACCTCGACGGGGAGCGGCCGGAGGCGACGGGCCGTGTAAAGCCCGCCGAAGCCTCCGCCCACGATCACGACGCGCGGAAGGGCCGCGTTCACTAGAATGGGATTCTAGGTGGTGCGATGAGAGAGCTCTGGGCGCGCGAGGACGAACGGGATCTCGCCGAATTCCTCGAGGCCGTGCGTCGCAACGACCTCGTCGGGGCGATGTTCTCGATCGAGGGCACTCCGCCCGCCGCGCGCCGTCAGGCCGAGGCGGTTCTCGACGCAGCCGCGTCCGCCGTCCGGGCGCGCACGGCCGGCACGCGTTCCTCGTTCCAGAAGGCTCGGCTTCTCTCTCGCATTCTCTCGGAAGAGCTGGGATTCGCCGGCGACGAGGACGACTACTACGACCCGCGCAACGTCCTCCTCGGCCCGCTCCTCGAGCGTCGCAAGGGGATGCCGATCCTCCTGTCCATCCTCTGGATGGAGGTGGGCCGCCGCGCCGGCATCCCGGTCGCGGGAATCGGCCTTCCGGGTCATTTCATCGTGCGCATCGGGCCCCCGCCCGGGACGCTCGCCGATCCCTTCGCGGGCGGCGTGCCTCTGACGGTGGACGACTGCCGGCGCAAGGTGAAGTCTCTCGCGGGCGGACGCGTTCCCTGGCGCGCGGACTATCTCCGGCAGCTGGAGCTCCCGGCCCTTCTCGAGCGCGTCCTGCGCAACCTGTCCGGCTGCCGGGGCCGAAACGGCGACGAGGCCGGCCGCTTTCGCGCCGTCACGTTTCTCTCGGCGCTTCGGCCGGACGAGCCGGAGAACCTCCTGTCGCGCGCCGAGCTCGCCGAGGAGCTGGGAGTTCGGGGGCTGGCCCGCGCGGTGTGGGCCGAGATCGTCGAGCGCTTCCCCGAATCGGCGCAGGCCCAGGCCGCGTCCGAGAAGATGGCGGAGGAGGACGAGCCGCCCGTGTTCCATTGAGCGGCATGCGCCCGGTCGACGTCGCGGTCGCCGCCGCGCGCGAAGCCGGAGAGGTCCTTCTCGCGCACTTCGGGCAGCTCGACCCCGCGCGCGTCGAGGAGAAGTCGAAGAACGACGTCGTCTCGATCGCGGACCGCGAGAGCGAGGCCGTCATCCGGCGCGTTCTCCTCGGCGCGTTCCCGACCGACCGCTTTCTCGGCGAGGAGACGGGGCTCACGGGAGCGGACGAGACGGCGCCTTCGTGGATCGTCGACCCGCTCGACGGCACGGCGAACTTCGTGCGCGGCTTCCCGCACTGGGCGGTCTCGATCGCCCGCACGCGCGGCGGCCTCCTCGGCGCTTTCGAGGCCGGGGTCGTGTGGGATCCGGTCAAGAAGGATCTCTTCGCCGCGGAGGCGGGCGCGGGCGCGTTCCGCAACGGACAGCGGCTGCGCGTGCCGCCGCGTCCGAACCTCGAGGGCGCGGCCCTCGCGACGGGCTTCCCGTTCCGCCGGCAGCATCAGATCGACCGGTATCTCTCGATCTTCCGGGCGGTCTTCATGAGATCGCGCTCGCTCCGCCGCGCCGGCAGCGCCGCGCTGGATCTCGCCTACGTCGCGGCCGGCATCTTCGACGGCTTCTTCGAGTTCGGCCTCTCTCCGTGGGACACGGCGGCCGGCGCGCTTCTCGTGACGGAGGCGGGCGGCGTCGTGACGGACTTCGACGGCGCGGCGTCCTGGCGGACCCGCGGCAACGTCCTGGCCGCGACGCCCGGCGTCCACGCCGCGCTCGTCGAGGTCATGCGCGAGATCGGAGTCGAAGAGAAGGACCTATGAAGGCGCGGGGGGCGGTTCTCTTGCTTTGTGCGGCCTCGGCGGCGCTTCGGGCGGAAGATCCGGACTGGTTCGACGCGTTCCGGGACCGGGCCTTCCTCCAGGGCGACGCGAGCTTTGTCGCGCGCGAGAAGTCGGCGCCGCCGGACACGCCGCCCCTGTTCCAGGCGCGCTGGGTCGTCCTGCGTTACGCGGAGTTCGGCGAGAGCGAGCGGCGTTGGTGGCCGCACCGGAACCTCCTCCTTGTCACGATGCCCTCCGGAGCGCGATACGTCCTCGAGTCGTCGCTGGGTTTCATGGACGAGAACCACCTCGACGAGGACCGCCCATCGTGGCGTGTCGCCTCGGAGAGGGTTGCCTTCGAGGTCTGGATGTCGGGCTCGGTGGAAGAGAACCCCGCGGACGTCTCGACCTGCGACAGGATGCGCGAGCGCGTCCGGGCGCCAGGCGGGACCCTGGATTTCTTCGTCGAAGACTTAGGCAGCCGGACCGTCCGGGTCTCGCTGGCCGAGATCGCGGCCCGGACGTTCGATGAGGACGAGCGCCGCGATCTCGCGGCGCTTCTGAAGGTCTCCGTCGAGAGCAACTCCTCTGTCGGGACATCCTTTCGCGGAACATCCTTGTCGATCTATCACCTCCGGGATCCCTTGCTCGCGGTCAATGTCGCACTTCGCGACCAATTGCCGCCGCCCGACAAGAGGACAGTCGTCTTCGTGCCGGACTCCTCCGCTCCCACGGACCTTTCGTCGTGGCGCGCTTTCGCCCGCCTCCCCTTGGACCTCCCGCCCTTCCCGCCGCTGCCGCCGGAGGCCCCCGTGCGATGAGAGAACGAGGAGAGAGGAAGAGATTTCTTAGAAGGTGAAGATCGGAAGCCGGCTCGCGCGCGCGGCGCTGCCTCGCGCGAGAACCGCCCCCTCAAGCCCTTTTCTAAGAGAATCTTCTTCTTCTTTCTTCTCTCGATCTCGGCCCGTGCCGGCGCAGAGGATGCGACCCCGAAGATCGACGCTCGAGCGCGTCGTCGACGGCCGCGGGAACCGGTTTTGCGACATCGCGAAGGCGTCCGTGAAGAGCGAGAACGAGCGTCGGAGCGCGTGGGTCGTGCGCGGCTTGCTCCGGAGCGATCTCGTCCTGCGGCGCGAAGTCCGCAGGGATGCGAACAGCGGGGAGTCGACGGTCGACGAGATCCGTCTCGGCGACGGGGCGCCGCTGCGCTTCGAGGGCGGCGCCCCGGGAAGCCGCGTCACGGCGGCGTCGCCTGTCTCGACCTTTCGTTACTTCGACGTCGACGTCACCCGGCCGACCGTGCGCTGCAACCTCTCGCGCCTCGTCGAGGAGACCGACCACGAGCTCCTGGGCGCCGCCGCGGACTACTGGGCGATGAAACAGGGAATGGGGGAGAAGGTCTCGATCGAGGAGCTGCCCGTGCTCATGCTTCTCGCGATCGAGAAGCGCCCGCCGCTCCCGTCGCCGCCGATTCGAAAGAAGAAACCTCTTTCCGAGGACGCGCCGGAGGCGGTCGATCTGAAGTCCGCCGCTCTCGCGGCGCTCGGCGAGGAGTAGGGCCCTACCAGGGAAGACCGCGGACCTCGCGCGCGCGCCGATAGACGGCCTCGTACTTTTCGGCGGAGCGGTCCCACGAGAAGTCCTGCGCCATCCCGTTCTCGACGATCCGGCGCCACCGGTCCCGCTGGAAGAAGACGTGCTGGGCGCTGAGGACCTCGGCCGCGAGGGCGTGGGGCGCCGGCGCGTCGAAGGAGAAGCCGGTCGCGCGATCGAGGTTCCAGCCGTCGTACGACACCACCGAGTCCGCGAGGCCGCCCGTCCTGCGCACGATCGGCGGCGTTCCGTAAGCGAGCGAATACATCTGGCTGAGGCCGCACGGCTCGAATCGCGACGGCATGACGAAGGCGTCGGCCCCGGCCTCGATCAGGTGTGCGACCGGCTCGTCGTAGCCGACGAACCCGCGGAAGCGGCCGGGAGCGTGCGCTTCGAGGAGGCGCATCGCGCCCTCGAGGGCCGGCTCGCCTGAGCCCAGCATCGCGATGCGGATTCCGCGCCTGATGAGCTCGGGCGCCGCCTCGAGCAGGAGGTCGAAGCCTTTCTGGTCCGTGAGGCGTCCGATCGCGCCGAGGATCATCGCGGGGTCGCCCGGCTCGAAGCTCGCGATCCGACACAGCTCCGCGCGGCACTCGGCTTTCCCGCGGAGGTCCTCGCGACTGTAGCGAGCGGGAAGGTGGGGGTCGCGCGCGGGATTCCAGACCGACGTGTCGACTCCGTTCAGGATCCCGACGACGCGGTCGGTGCGGGCGCCGAGGACGGCCTCGAGGCCGAAGCCTCCCGCTTTCGTGCGAATCTCGTTCGCGTACGTGGGGGAGACGGCCGTGATCATGTCGGCGGCCACGATGGCGCCCTTGAGAAGGTTCACGGCGCCGCGAAACTCGACGGCGCCGCCCGTCCACGCGGCATCGGGCAGGCCGAGGATGGGAAATTCCTCGCGGCCGTAGACGCCCTGATATCCGAGGTTGTGGATCGTGAGCACGGACGCGACGTCGTCGAACCAGCGATCACGCCAGTTGCTCCACGCCCCGAGCATCGGAGCGAGCGCGGGATGCCAGTCGTGCGCATGGAGGACTCGCGGGCGCCGGTCGAGCCTCTTCAGTGCGTCGATCGCGGCCCGGACGAAGAGCGTGAAGCGCCAGAGCCCGTCGTCGCGACCCCGGTCGTCCGGCGCGTAGATCTGCCGGCGGTGGAAGAGCGGGTCGTGCGCGACGAAGTAGACCGGGACGGTGCTGCCGGGCAGCAGGTCCCAGAGGAGGCCGACCGTGTGCGCGCGTCCGAGAATCGAGACCTCGAACGGGGGCAGCGCGGCCTCGGGCCAGGACTGGCGGCGGCGGTACCAGCGCGCCGCCTCGAGATGAAACGGCATGAACACGTCGACGTCGTGTCCGCGCGCCGCGAGCGCCTTCGGAAGGGAGCCCACGACGTCTCCGAGACCTCCCGTCTTCGCGAACGGGGCACATTCGGCTGCGAGGTGCGTGATGCGCAGAGCGGCCTCAGTTCACGAGGACGTCGGTCGTCAGAGTCTGCGTGGACGTCGCGACGGAAATGCGTGCCGTCCCGCGCGCCACGCCCGTGACGGCGCCGTTCGAGACCGTAGCCGTCTTCGGGTCGGAAGACGTCCAGGCCAGCGCGGCATCCTCGATGAGGACGCCCGTGGGGTCCCGGATCGTCGCCATGATCCTCTGTGTCTCGCCCACCTTCAGGATCAAGGTGACGGGGGTGAGCTCGAACGTGGCGATCACGCGGTGAAGGACCTTTACGTCGCACGCGGAGCTCACGTCGCTGCCGAGGCTGGCGATGATCGTCGTCTGGCCCTCGGCACCGGACGTCACGCCCCCCTCCCCGTCGACGGTCGCGACCTTCGGGTCTCCCGAGATCCACTTCGGCTTCAGGGGAGACAGGTTTCCCTTTCCGTCCTTGATCTCGGCGAGAAGCGACGTCTTCGTCCCCGCTGGCCCGACGAGCGTGATGCGGCTCGGGGTGACCGTGAGGGACGAGACGTCCATGACCTCCACGACGGCGCTCGACGTGAGGTTCTTGAAGGTCGCCGTCATGATCGCGCGCCCGGGCGCGAGAGATCGAACGACTCCGTTCGCGTCGATCGTCGCGATCTTGGGTTTGTCGGTGACCCAGACGGCGGTCAGGCCCGGCATCGGATTGCCCTTCTTGTCGGTGATCTCGTACTTGAGAGACTGATTGCGGCCCGTTCCGTAGAGGGTCACTTTGGCCGGCGTGATCCGGAGGTCGGACGGCCTGGGACGGCAGGCCTCGGCGGCCAGCATGATCACAGAAAGAACGAGGGCCTTTCCGGCAAGGCCCGCGAAACATCTTTTCATCGCGGCGATTCTAGCGCGCGGGTGTCGTCAATCCTGCGGGCACGGCCTGGTTGTCCATGCGCTGCGCGATGAGGTCGGTGCGGCGCTCCCAGGCCGCCGGATGCGCGCGGTACCATGCCGGACCCGGGATCAGGGCGGCGAGATGCGCCGCGTCCCGGGTCGAGAGGCGGCTCGCGTTCACGCCGAAGAGCGCGCGTGACGCCGCCTCGCAGCCATAGGTCGTCTCGCCGAACTCGATCGCCGAAAGATAGATCTCGAGGATCCGCGCCTTCGGCACGAGGAGGTCGAGGGTGGCGGCGAGAACCGCCTCGCGCCCCTTCCGCCACCAGGTGCGGTCGCCCGTGAGCCACAGGTTCTTCACGAGCTGCTGCGTGATCGTCGACGCGCCGTGAAGGCGTTTTCTGCGGCTCCTCGCGTGCGCCTCGTTCCAGCGGTGGGCCGAAGAGACCGCATCCCAATCGATCCCGTGGTGCTCGAAGAAACGGGAATCTTCCGCGGTGAGGACCGCCTGCACGAGGGCGGGCGAGACCTGAGAGAGGCGAACGGGGCGCCGGTCGATCGTGTCGCTCTTGCCAAGGGCGCGCAGGTGCGCCCTTCGGGCCTCGATGAACGCGGTGGTCTTCGGGTCGCGCCAGCGGAGGAGAATGATCTGCGGAAGAGGGATGAAGACGAGGAAAAGGAAGATGAAGAGAAGAAGAAGAGAGAGATTTCTTAGAAGGTGAAGAGAAGAAACCCCGCGGCCCCCGTGGCGCGCTTCGGCGGATTGCGACGCGCCGGCCCCGTCTTTCATTCGAAGAAAAAGCGCCGTTGCCGTTGCCCCGGCGCAACCGGCATCGGGCGGGTCCTTAGCCGAGAACTTCCGTCAACGCCGCCCGCAGCCGCTGGACGCCGAGCGCCGCCTCGTCCCGCGTGAGGGTGAGCGGCGGGCGCAGCCGGATCGCGCGCTCACCCGAAGGCAGAGACATCACGTTGTGCTTCTGGAGCCAGCTGGACAGGACGCTGCCTCGCGCCTTCCCGTCCGGCAGGTCGAACGCGATGAAGAGGCCGCGCCCCCTCACGTTCGTCATCTTTCCGGGGAACTCCGAGGCAACCTCGTTCAGCTTGCCGAGCAGGAACTCGCCCGTCGCTCTTCGCGTTCTCGACGAGCTTCTCCTCGGCCATGATCTCGAGGATCTTGCGGCAGCGCACCATGTCGACGAGGTTCCCGCCCCATGTGGAGTTGATGCGCGAAGAGACCGTGAAGACGTTGTCCTTCTCCTCGAGGATGCGCTCGTTCGAGGCGAAGCCGCAGACCTGCGTCTTCTTGCCGAATGCGAAGAGATCGGGCGTGACGCCGAGACCCTGGAACGCCCACATCGTCCCGGTGAGGCCCATGCCGGTCTGCACCTCGTCGAGGATGAAGAGCATGTCGTGCTCGTCGCAGAGCGCGCGCACGCGGGCGAGAAATTCCGGGCGAAAATGGTTGTCGCCGCCTTCTCCCTGGATCGGCTCGAGGATGAACGCGGCGATGTCGTCGCCGCTGTCGTGGATCGCCTGCTCCGCCTGCGCGATCGAGAGGTTCTCGAGAGCGATCGTCGCACCGAGGCTCTCCGGCGTGACCGGAAACGTGAGCTTCGGGTTCACGACGCGCGGCCAGTCGAACTTCGGGAAGTACATCGTCTTCCGCGGATCGCTCGTGTTCGTGAGCGAGAGGGTGTAGCCGCTCCGGCCGTGAAAGGCCTGCTCGAAATGCAGGATCTTCGTCCCCACCTCGCGCCGGTGGCCCTTGCGGAAGTTCCGGCGTACCTTCCAGTCGAAGGCGGCCTTGAGCGTGTTCTCGACCGCGAGCGCGCCGCCCTCGACGAAGAACAGATGCCGCGCGTGGGACTCGGGCACGCCGAGCCGCGCGAACGTCTCGACGAAGGACGCCATCTGTTCGGTGTAGATGTCGCTGTTCGCCGGCTTCGTGACGGCGCTCCACGCGAGCTCATCGAGGAACTCGGGCGTGGTCATCTTCGGGTGGGCGTAGCCGATCGGGCACGTCGCGAAATGCGAGAAAAAATCCAGGATCTGGACGCCGTGGAGGGAGTCGTGGAGGAAGCTGCCGCGCGAGGCTTTGAGATCCATGACGACGTGGTAGCCGTCGACGAGAATGTGCTTCGAGAGGGACTCGAGGACTGTCTTGGCCGGCACGTCGGGCTTCACGGAGGAGGGGGGAAGAGCCATGGAAGGCATGATAACTCTTCCCCGTGATCGGCGTAAGGCATTGAAAAGAATGGCCTTGAGGCCTGCGATCAGGTCTTCAGGATCACCGTGGAACCGCCCCCCCTCATGGGAGCCACCTCCGCGGCGACGACGCAGTTCTTTCCCTTGAGCTTCGCGGCGTAGAGGGCGGAATCCGCCTTCTTGAGGATCTCGTTCTTCTGCTCGGCGACCGGCAGGGACGGGTTCACGTGGGCGCGGTACGTGGCCACGCCGACGGACATCGTGACGACGTTCTTGAGGTTCAACGCGGGCTCGCCGGGTCCGATCGACATCGGAAGAAACGTCCAGTCGTCGATCGCCTTCCGGATTTTCTCGGCGATTGCGACGGCGGCGTTCAGATCCGCGTCGAGGAGAATCACCGTGAACTCGTCGCCGCCATAGCGGCAGGCGAGGGAAACGGTGTCGGCGAGCGTTCTCTGGAGGATGAACGAGACCTCCCGGAGCACCTGGCTCCCCGCGAGATGGCCGTGCAGGTCGTTCACCCTCTTGAGGTGGTCGCAGTCGAGGAAGAGGAGGGCGAGCTCGCCTTCCTTCGATTCGCCGAGCCGGTCGATCTCGCGCTGGAGCTTCCGGTGGAAATAGCGGTCGTTGTAGAGCGACGTGAGCGAGTCGCGCCGGGCGACCTCGCGTGCGCGCCGCTCGTCGAGGAGGTTCTGGAGCGCGAGGGAAAGCGTGTCTCCGAACAGCTCCATGAGGCGCTCGTCGCGGGGCGTGAACGCGGGCTCGCCCTGGCGGTTGATGAGGATGAGCGACCCGCACACGTGGTTCTCGATCACGACGGGCACCGCGAGGACGTTCGTAATCGGGATCTCGAGAAGAGCGTCGATCTCGCGTGAGAACGCGTGCGCGCCTCCTACCTCGTTTACGCACGTGCGCTCCCCCCGCGCGTACACGAAGCCCGCGATCCCATCCACGGGCCGGACCTTGCGGCCCACGGCGCTCTCCTTCACGTCTCCGGCCGTCACGATGATGGCGAGCTCGTTGCGCGAACGGTCGTCTTCCTTCGAGACGGGGTCGTCGAGAAGGAGGGCTCCGGCCTGAGAGGGCACGAACTCCATCGCGCGGTTCACGAGCGTGATGAGAAAGCGGTCGGGCGGCGTCCCGCTCGTCTCATCGAGCAGACGGTGCCGCTCCATGTATCGCACGAGCTGCTTGGCCGAGATCACCCGGGCGACTCTTGTGTTCACGATGACGACGCCATTTTACGCTTCGGGCGCCGTTGGACCCGGCGACAGCGGCTCAGGCGAGGCGCGAGAGGACGCGGGCGGCGTGCGCGCGCAGCGACGCGATCTTCACGTCGTAGTCGCCGAGCTGGGGCGCGGAGCGGAGGAAGTCCACGTCCGAAAGGAGAGTCCTCACGTCGTCGATCCGCGCGGCCGAGACGCCGCGTTCGGCGAGGCCGGAGAGGACATCGGCCGTGGATGCGCCGTCGGGAACGAGGTATCGGCGCGCGAGGAGCTCGCGGAGCGCCCGGTCCACGCGCGCGGCCGCTCGCTCCTTCGTCTCATCTAGCTCCGGGTCGAGAGCCTCGCGCCATGCGCCGTGGGTCCGCCGCCGCCGGACGGCGACGACCGCGCCGAATCCGAGGAGGGCCGCTCCCGGCAACGCGGCGAGCGCCCATAGCGGAAGCGTCACGGTATGGTTCGAAAGGTCGAGAGTGGTCTCGAGTCCGGTCTTCGCGATCCGTGGAGCCGGAGACGGTCCTGGGGTGGGCAGGAGCGGGAGCGTCGTCTCGGCGGTCGTGAGGCTGGAGGCCGGGCCCCTGGCGGCGCCGCCCTCGGCCACGAGCGTGAGCGGTGTCGTCGTCTTCGTCACGATGCGCTTTTCGGCGGGGTCGAAGACCGCGAGCGAGACCGGAGGAATCGTCACGGTTCCGTTTTCCTTCGGCACGAGGACGTAGGTCCACTCGGTCGCGACTTGCGTGCGGCCGGCCCGGGAGGAGTCGGTTTTCACGCTCGGGGGGTACAGCGTCGCGTTCGGCACCTCGAGCTTCGGCGCCTCGGTCGCCGTGCGCAGGTTTCCGGTGCCCGAAAGCCGGATGCGCAGCGTCACGGCCTCGCCGGGCGCCACCTTCGTGCGATCCAGCTTCGCGCTCAGGTCGAAGCGGCCCACAGGCCCGTGGAACGTGGGGTCGCCGGGGATCGGAAGGATCCTGAGGCTCACCGCCCGGGCGACGAGGTCCATGACCTGCGGGCGCGGGAAGAATCCGAACGGGTCGCCGAACGGGTCCGCGGAGCCGCGGACGCTCGTGCGGATCTTCGCTTCGGGAATGTTCACGATGCCCGGGTTGAGGCCCGAGACGATCTTCTTGAGCAGCGTGAAACGCATGACCGTGCGGCCGTCGACGACGTCCCGGTGACCCACGGGCTTCTCGGGCTTCTCGAGATCCTCGGCCCAGCAGCCGGGGAACCGCGGCGGCTCTAGGTACTCGAGACCCTGCACGTCGGCCTGCGTGAGGAGCTCGTAATGCAGCGTGATCTCTTCGCCCACGTAGGCCGTCGTCTTGTCCGGCGTGACTCGGAACTCGATCAGGGGCTGCGCCTGCTGACCTGCGCGAGGAGGGCGGATCGAGGACACGTTGCGCCGGCGGAAGAGCTGCGCGATCGGATCGTCCTCCTCGGGCTCCGGCGCGGCGCCGCCGCGGCCGCGCGCTGGCCCGACTTCGAGAAGATAGCTCGCGGCCTTGACCGTCTTCTCGTCGAATCCGAACGAGACCTCGCCGATCTCGGCGGGACCCGTGCCCTGGGGCCGCAGGTAGTACGTGAGAGAGAGCGACCGGCTGAAGACGCCGTTCACGAAGGACACCTGCTCCGACCTCGATGGGCCGCCGGCGAGCGTGAGGTTCTTGAGAGGAAGGCTGGCGGGAAGTCTCAGCGTCCCGCCGAGGCCCGAGCCCGAGAACGTGTACGTGAGGCGCACGACGTCGTCCGCGGCGGGCCGTGCCTGGTCCACCAGAACCTGCACGGAGAGCTCGTCCGCGGCGCGTGCCGCAAACGCGACGAACGCGGCTGCGGCGAAGACGGTCGCTGCGGGAAACGCGGCGCGCCTCACCAGTCCCTCGCGACGTGCCGCTTGCTGCGCTGCTCGGCGATCTTCTTCTTCTGCTCGTCGAGGTCGGAACGCTCGATGGCCGAGAGGAGCTGCTCGGCCTTGTCGCGCGTCATCTTCGCGTTCTGCTCGAACTCCCTCTCCTGCTGTTGCTTCTTCTGGGCGTCGCTTCCGGCCTGCTGCTTGTCCTTCTTGTCCCCCTTGTCTTTCTCGTCCTTCTGGTCCTTCTGATCCTTCTGTCCTTGCTGCTGCTGTTTCTGTTTCTGCTTCTGCTTCTCTTGCTCGGCGCGGCGTACGCACAGCTCGTAGTTCCAGGCGGCGTCCGCATCTCCCGGGCGGCGCTTCAGCGCCTCACGAAAGGCGACGGCTGCGGGCTCGTACTGCTTCTCGCGGTAGAGAGTCTGGCCCGTGTTGAACGCAGCGTCGGCCGCGACGGCGCCGCGCCCTTCCTTGCGCGCCCTCTCGAGCGACGCGAGAGCCTCGGCGGGCTTCCCGGCGCGCGACTGCGCGGTCCCGAGGTTGTAGCTGCCGGTCGGATCCTTCGAATCGATCTCGGTTTCCCGCAGGAAATGCGCGATCGCCTCGTCCGGCTTCTTCTCGTCCAGCGCTCTTCTGGCCCTTCTTCGCCTCGGAGCGGGGAGAAGAGAGGAATTTGCTTAGAAAGGGGAGAGGGGCGGTTGCGTCCGGGGACGCCTGAGCATCTGGCAGCGCAGGTGCGGCGGTGCCGCTCGAAGAGGCCGACGAGGAGGGCTGCGGCGCGGTTGCGCCGGCGCGGCCGGTGCCGGCTGCTGCGCCCGGGCGCGCGCGGCGACGGGAAGCATAAGGAGCAGCACAGCCGCCACCCCGAGCTCCGCGGCACCCTTCTTCCCCTTTCTAAGCAATCTTCTCTTAACCACATTTTCTAGAAAACCCGCTGCTTCGGCACGTCTCGAAGCGCTCCTCCCTCGTCCGACTCCGAGCAATAGAAGCGCCAGCGCTCCCACCGCGACGCCGAGCGGAATCTGGAAGCGCTCCTCGAGCGACGTGACGAGGACCTCGGAAAGCGGGTGGCGCGCGCCGAGGTCGATCTGCCGGGCGACGCCCTCGAGATCGGTGCGGCCCGGGGAGACGACGGTGAACGAGCCTCCCGTCTCGGCCGCGAGCCGGCGGAGGAGCTCCGGGTCGGCCCTGGAGAGCACCGGCTGGCCGCTCGCGTCGGTCTTGAAACCGCTCGTGCGCCCCGCCGCGTCGACCTCCGGCACCGGGGCTCCGGCCCCGCCGAGGGATCCCACGAAAACGGAGTGGACGATGATCCCTTCGGCCTTCGCGCGACCGATCGCGGCATCGACCCCGCCCTCGAGGTCCTCGCCGTCCGAGAAGACGACGACGTTCCGGCCGCCCGCCGATCCGGCCGGGAACAGGTCGGCCGCCGCCGCGAGACCCGAGGCGAGCGAGGTGCCGGGCCTGGCGCCCATGCCGGGCTCCATCGCGTCGAGGAAGAGTCCGACCGCCGAAGCGTCGAGAGTGAGCGGCACGAGGGCCTGGGCCTCTCCTTCGCAAGAGATCAATGCGGCGCGATCGCTTCCGAGGCGCGACAGGAGAGACTGTGCGGCCTGCCGTGCGAGGACGAAGCGCGAGGGCGAGACGTCCGTTGCGCGCATCGAGGCAGAGGTATCGAGGACGAAGACGACGTCGGCGCCCCGCCGTTGCGCGGTCTCGGCCGTATTTCCCCAGCGCGGCCGCGCGAGCGCAGCGGCGAGACCGAGCGCGACGAGAAGCGTGAGTACGGCGGCTGCAGCGGGGAAGCCGCTCGCGGGAGCGAGACGGGCCTTGGCCGCGAGCGCGGGAGAGACGAGCGCCGCGCTTCGGGCGGAGCGCCGCCGGACGGAGAAGATCAGGGCGCCGGCCGCAGCGCCCGCGAGGAGGAGTCCGGGAAGGAGCATGACCGGCTCGGCAAAAAGCGTCGTCCACGTACTCATCGGGGGGTCACCGGGAACAGGAAGAGCGTCGCGAGTCCGGCGAGCGCGAGGCACGCGGCCGCGGGCCTCGCCGCCAACGGGAAGACCTCGCGAAAGCGGGTGTACTTCGTCGTCTTGATCTCGCTCTTCTCGAGCTTGTCGATCGTCGCGAACGTGTCGGAAAGGCCTTGCGCGTCCGTTGCGCGGAAGAAGCGGCCTCCCGTCGCGTTCGCGATGCGCTGGAGGAGCGCCTCGTCCACGTCCACGTTCGCGCGCACGCGCCGCTCCGTCACACGTCCCGTCTCGGGGTCGCGGATGGGAATCGGGATCTCGACAGGTCCGTTGTTCGTCCCGACGCCCACCGTGTAGACGCGCACGCCGAGCGCCTTCGCGACGAGAGCGGCGGTGTCCGGATCGATCTCGCCCGCATTGTTTCCGCCGTCGGTCACGAGAACGACGACGCGCGATTTCGCTTTCGAGGGCCTCAGGCGCGCGAGCGCGTTGCCGAGCGCAAGACCGATCGCAGTGCCGTCGCCTTGATCGCCGAGCTTGAGGCCTTTCAGCCGGTCGAGGACCATGCCGCGATCGGTCGTCAGGGGGCTGACGGTGCGCGAGCGGCCCGCGAACACGAGGAGACCGACGCGGTCGCTCGAGCGTCCCTCGATGAACTGGCGCACGCAGGATTTTGCGACGAAGAAGCGGTTCTTCGGCGTGAAGTCCTCGGCTGCCATCGAACCGGAGGCATCGAGCGCGATGAAGATGTCGACGCCCTCCGTCCACGATTCCGTCCGCTCGAGGCCGAGGCGAGGTCGCGCGAGCGCGACGACGAGACCGGAATAGCCGATCAGCGCCAGGGCGAAGGGCAGCAGGCGGAAGCGCACGCGCCACGTCGGACGCACGTGCGCGACATTCGCGAGCGTCGGCACGATGAGCGCGCCGTCCCCGCGCTTTTCGCGAAGGGTTTTCAGAGCGATCGCGAGCGGAACCAGGACGAGGAGAAGGAGCAGGAGCGGGTCGCGAAACGACAGGCCGGGCGGGACGAGAGAGGCGGCGAAGGTGCGAAGAGAGGTCACGAGGCGCGCTCCTTCGAAGCGGCGACGCGGGCGGCCTCGGCTTTTTGCCGCGCCTCGACGTCGTGGAGGACGACGCGGGCTCTGACGAGCGCCTCCCGCGCGTCCTCGCGCGTTGCCGCACCTTTTCCGAACTTGACGCGGTCGGCGGAGGCGAGAAGGTCGGGGAATGCGGCTTCACGCGGGAACTCGAAACCTCTCTCGCGCAGGCGCCTCACGGTCTCGAACGTCGTCCATTCGAGGACCGGGTCGCCCGTCACGCGCTCGAGGAAGCGCTTCACCGCGAACGTGAGCTCCGAATAGAACGCGCGTGCATCGTCGTCGAGGTTCTCCGCAGCGTCCGCGAGCCGTGCGAGCGCGAGGCGCAGCTCCTCGCCGGGCTCGATCGCGGGCTCCGAAGCCTCCACACCGCCAGACTTGCGGCGCCTTCGCGAGACGAGCCAGGCGACGAGCGCCGCGAGGAGAGCCGCTCCGGCCCCAAGAGCGATCCAGTACTTCGCGGGCCACGCGGGGATACGAACCGGCTTGTCCGCCTTCGGCGCGAGCTGCTCGGGTTTCTGGCCCGGAGGGAGGCGGGAGGCGACCTTCAGCTCCAGATCCGGCGGACGGACGTCGACGGGGGAAGACGAAGAAGGAGATTCTTTGAATGAGTAGTGGGGACCCGGCACACGCACGGTCCCTGCTTGAAATGGGAACAGCGCCACGGCTTGCGTCCATTCGAAGAAATCTCCCGTGGCGCTCTTCGTAACGGTGGGCGGCGAGGGGTTCTCGAACTCGAGGATCGTGCCGCCCGGAGGCCGCGCGCCTTCCGCGGGCGCGGGCGTCACGAGCGCATCGAGCGTCAGCGAAGAGCCGGCGGGAATGCGCGCGGAATACGTCACGACGACGCGGTCGCCGAGGGCGACGGACGCACGGTCGACGGTCGCGGAGAACTGGACAGAGGGAAGAGAGGACCAGAAGAGGAAGAGGAAGATTTCTTAGAAGGGGAAGAGGGGGAGGCCCGGCGGCGGCATCGGCGGGCTAATGGCGCTGGCGGCGCCGTGGGCGGGGTCTCACCTTCGAAGAAAATCCACCGCCGAGAAGTCCACTGGAAACGCCAAGCGCAACGAAGAGAGAGGGAGCAAGAAGGATTCTCTTCATCTTCCCGCCGCCTTGCGCTTCTCGCGCTGCTTGAAGAACCGCACGAGGGGCAGCTCGTAGGACTCGTCCGTCCTGAGCGGGATGGAGTCGATGCCCGAGGAGCGGAAGATCGCCGCCGGCTCGGGGAAGGTCGCGGAACGACGCCCCCAGGCCTCGCGGAACGCGCGATCGGTCGTGTCGAAGATGCGCGTGGCGCCCGTCTCGGCGTCGCGTAAACGCACGAGGCCCGCGGCCGGCAAGGACTGCTCGCGCGGATCGCCGATCGGAATCGCGACGACGTCGTGCCTCTTGTTGAGTGTTTTCAGCGCCTTCTCGTATCCCGCCGCGAGAAAGTCGGACACGATGAAGACGACCGCGCGCTGCTTCAGGAGCGATGCGGCGCTCCGGAGGGCCAGGGCGAGGTCGGTCGTGCGGCCTTGGGGCACGAGCGAAAGGGCGTCGCGCGTGATCGCGAGCACGTGGTCGACGCCCTTGCGCGGCGGGTGGTAGCGCTCGAGCCGGTCCGTGAAGAGGAGCGCGCCGACGCGGTCGTGATTCTTGACCGCCGCGAACGAGAGCAGCGCGGCGAGCTCGGCCATGAGCTCGCGCTTCGTGAGGTACTGCGAGCCGAAACCTTGCGACGCCGAGAGGTCGAGGAGGAGGAGGACCGTGAGGTCCCGCTCCTCCACGAACTTCTTGACGTGCGGGACGCCCGTGCGGGCCGTGACGTTCCAATCGATCGTCCTGACGTCGTCCCCGGGCACGTACTCGCGCACCTCGGAGAACTCCATCCCGCGGCCGCGGAAGACCGAGTGGTACTCGCCTCCCACGCCCGCCTCGACGAGACGGTTCGTCCGGATGCGGATGCGGTGGAGCTTGCGGACGATCTCGCGTGGCAGCATGGGGGCGAGGGGCTAGAACCCCGTCACGGGACTTCGACTCTCTCCAGCAACCGTTTCACGACCTGGTCGCTCGTCACGTTCTCGGCCTCGGCCTCGTAGGAGAGGAGGACGCGATGACGCAGCACGTCCGGAGCGACGTCCTTCACGTCCTCCGGAACGACGTAGCCGCGGCCGGCGAGGAAAGCGCGTGAGCGGGCCGTGGAGAGGAGCGCGAGCGTGGCGCGCGGCGACGCTCCGTACGAGACGAAATCGGCGAGATCCGAGAGGCCGTATGCCTTCGGGTCGCGCGTGGCGGCGACGAGCTCCACGAGATATCCCTTGATCCGCTCGTCGGCGTAGATGCCGCGCACGAGGACGCGGAGCTCTCGAATCGCCGCGGGGGTGAGGACCGGGCGCACGTGCGCGGAGGCCTCGGCCTCGGTCGTGTCGCCCATGCGGTCGAGGATCTGGCGTTCCTCCGCCTTCGTCGGATACCCGACGGTGAGCTTCATGAGGAAGCGATCGACCTGCGCCTCCGGCAGGGGATAGGTGCCTTCCTGCTCGATCGGGTTCTGCGTCGCGAGGACGAGAAACGGGTCGGGCAGGGGGGTCGTCGTATCGCCGACCGTGACCTGCCGCTCCTGCATGGCCTCGAGGAGAGCGGACTGCACCTTGGCGGGCGCTCGGTTGATCTCGTCAGCCAGGACGAGGTTCGCGAACACGGGGCCGCGGCGCGCGACGAACTCCTGCGTCTTGGGGTTGAAGACGAGCGTGCCGATGAGGTCGGCGGGAAGGAGGTCGGGGGTGAACTGGATGCGCGAGAACGTCGCGTCGAGGCCGCGCGCGAGGGTCCTCACGGCGAGCGTCTTCGCGAGGCCCGGGACGCCTTCCAGAAGCAGGTGGCCGTCGGCGAGAAGGCCGATCGTCAGCTTGTCCACGAGAGCGCCCTGGCCGACGATCACCTTGCGGATCTCGGTCAGAAGGGCCCCGACGAGGAGCGATTTCTCGCGGATTCTCTCGGTGAGGGCGGAAGGGTCAAAGCCCGGGGCGGCGGTCGTGAGCGTCGTGGTCGTCGTCATCCTGTCCCTTCGAAGGCTTCATTTCGACGCCGAATCGGCATCGAAGAACGGCCGGAAGTCACTTACAGCAAGCGGGATGCCGAGGCCGGCCGATGCCGGTTTCCGACCGTTCGGGGCTCTGGGGAGAATAGATGGACGGCCGCGCGGCCTTATGCTCGAGGCGATGGCTTCCTCAACGCCGGCCCGCGCCGCGTGCGTCGCCTTGGCGGTCTTCCTCCTCATGGCTCCCGCCTCGGAGGCGGCGAAAAAGAGGCGTCGAAAGCCGACCCCGACGCCCGCCCCCACGGCGACCCCGACCCCGTTGCCATTTCTTCGGGCGGCCGGTGCGTGCCTGCGCTACGAGCCGGGCGCGTTCCTCATCCTGTCGGAGGTCGGACAGGGCGGAAGGATGTTCCACCTGGACGCGGCGACGGAGGTCACCGTGACGCCGAAGAAGGGAGCCCGACTCAGGGTCCTCTACGAGGACGGCCCGGACGGCCCCATCGCGCGGAAGATCATGCCGGGACCGACCGAGGCGACGCAGAGTAAATAAAGGGTTCGGACTTGGGATTTTCTTAGAAGGGGAAGAGGGCGATGGCCGAGCAACGCGGAAGCGCCCGTCCGAAAAGAAGGCGCTGCCCCCGCGCCTTCTAAGAAATCTCTGTCTTCCTTCTCTTTCTCAGTTCAAATGCGGCTCGAACTTGCGCTCGAGCGAAGCCTGGGGCGAGACGCCGACGACGCGCTCGACGATCTGGCCGCCCTTGAAGAGCATGAGCGTCGGAATCGACATGATCCCGTAGCGCTCGGCCACGGAAGGAACGTCGTCCACGTTCAGCTTCGCCACGGTGACCTTTTCCCCCCACTTCGACGCGAGCGACTCGACGATCGGGGCCACCTGCCGGCAGGGGCCGCACCAGACCGCCCAGAAGTCCACCAGGACGGGCTTCGCGCTCTTCAGGACGGTGGATTCGAACGAACCTTCGTTCAGCTCGAGAACGTTTGCGGACATTTCGTAGATTCCTTTCTGGCGGGCTTGCGCTCGCTGCCGGCCGATCCCGGGCGCGAGCTTCGATGGTAGGGTGCGGCGTGTGAGAGCGTCAAGCGCGCGGCCCTCTCGGGCCCGATGGGGTCAGCACTTCCTCGTCAACGTTTCGACGGTCGAAAAAATTCTCGATGCCCTGGGGGCCCGGGAGGGGGAGACCGTCGTCGAGGTGGGCCCGGGCCGCGGGGCGCTCACGCGGCCGCTCCTCGACCGGGGAGCGCGCGTCCTCGCGTTCGAGATCGACCCGGTGCTGGCGGCGCGCCTTTCCCACGAGCTCGCCGAGCGGGCGCTCTTCGTGGAGTCGGCGGACGTGCTCAGGGCCGATGTCGAGGCCACGCTCGCACGGATCGGAGCCAGCCCTCCTGTACCGTTCGTCGGCAATCTCCCTTACGAGAGCGCCACGCCGATGCTGCGTGCCTTCGTGCGGCGGCCGGATCTCTTCTCCCGCCTCGTCGTCATGATCCAGAAGGAGGTCGCGGACCGGATCGTCGCCGAGCCCGGGGGCGACGCCTACGGCTTTCTCACGCTGGACGTCGGAGCGCACGCGACCGCGCGCCGGCTCTTCGACGTGTCGCGCGGCGATTTTTCGCCGCCGCCGAAGGTGAGGTCCTCGGTCCTCGAGCTCGTTCCCCACAGCCCTTTGGCCGGGGCCGGCGAGGCGCTTCGTGTGGCCTCGGCCGGCTTCACCTCGCGGCGCAAGACGCTCGTGAATGCGCTCACTCCCCTGTGGGGCCGCGAGCGCGCGGTCTCGGCGGTCGCGGACGCCGGGCTGCCGGCGACGGCGCGAGCCGAAACGCTCGGCCTGGACGTCTTTTGCGCGCTTGCGCCGAGGCTCGGACCGCCCGGTAAATAGGCCGAAAACCCGACACCGCCTGTTACAATTCGTCGATGTCGGTGACAGTCGGCCAGGCCGTCCTGCTCGGCATCGTGCAGGGCCTGACGGAGTTCTTGCCCGTCTCCTCGACGGCGCATCTGGCGCTCGTGCAGCGCTTCCTTCCAGGTTTCGCTCAGCCCGGGATCCTCTTCGACGTCCTGCTCCACGTCGGGACGCTCTTCGCCCTCGTCGTCTATTTCCGGACCCGGATCGCCGCGACGCTGACGGGGGCCTTCTCGTCGGACCAGCCCGAAAGGCGAAAGGCGTGGAAACTCATCGGGCTCCTCGTTCTCGCGGTGGGCGTCACGGGCGTCCTGACGATGCCCCTGAAACGTTACGCGATCGAAGGGATGACCGACTTCCGGCGGATGGGCTTCGCGCTGCTCGGCACGGCCGCGCTCCTCCTCATCGCGCAACGCGTGGGCGGCGCGCGGGGTGAAGGCGGCCGCACGCTCGAGGACATTCGCCCGCGCGACGCCGCGCTCGTGGGTGCGTGCCAGTCGGTCTCGGCGATCCTCCACGGCGTCTCGCGGTCGGGGAACACGATCTCCGTCGGCCTCTTCGCGGGCCTCTCCCGCAGCGCGGCGGCCGAGTTCTCGTTCCTGCTCTCGATTCCGACGATCCTCGCGGCTGCGACCGTCGAGAACGTCCACGCGTACCGGCACAGGACGGGTCCGCTGATGGACGGAGGCTCCTTACCCGCATACGTGATCGGCATGCTGGTGGCGGCCGTCGTGGGCTATTTCGCGATCTCCGCCCTTCTCCGGGTGGTCGTGTCGATGCGCTTGTGGCCATTCATCGTCTACTGCGCCCTCCTCGGTTTCGTGCTCGTACTCTTCGCTGAACGGATCTCGTCCGGATTCGCCGAGCTGAAGGTCCTCTCGTAGTGGCACCCGCCCTCAAGACCGCGCCTCCTCCGTCGGCCTTCGCGCGGCGGCGCGACGAGTTCCTCGGAATCCTCCTCGTCGCCACCGGCCTTCTTCTGCTCGCGGCGCTCGCGTCGTATCACCCGAACGACCCCTCGCTTTTCTCGGCCGTGAACGACCAGGGGCTCCGGCCGCGCAACTGGGCGGGACGCTTCGGCGCCACGTTCGCGGACGGCAGCCTCCAGTTCTTCGGCCTCGCCGCGCTCGTCGCGCCGCTTGCGCTCCTCGTGCTCGGCTGGCGGCGCTTTCTTTCGAGGCAAGTCGGCGCCTGGGGCACGAAGGGCCTCGGCATCGCCCTCGTCGTGCTCACGCTCGCGCCGCTCGCGCACCTCGCGCTCGGGCGCCCGCGCGCGTTCGGAGGCGGACTCGACGCGGGCGGTTTCGTGGGCGATCTTCTCGGCTCGTTCGCGGTGTCGGCGCTCAACCCGCCGGGCGCGGCGATCCTCCTGTCCGCCGGTCTTCTCATCGGCCTGCTCCTTGCGACCTCGCTTTCCCTCGGCGACGGACTCTCGGGCACGACGCTGCGCCTCTCGGGTTGGTGGCGCGGATTCCTGCTCGAGCGCCGGCGCCGCCGTGAGCTCGCCCAGAAGGAGAAGCAGCGGCGGGACGTCGTGAAGAAACACCTCGAGCGCGCGAAGGAGGATGCCGCCCGCCCCGTGCCCGAGAAGGCATCCGAGCCCGAGGGCGACGTCGTCTACATCCCGTCCGTCGCCACGCTCCGCGTCAAGGAGAAGGCCGGCGCGGGACGCTTCTCGATCCGGAAGGCAGGCGGCGCGGAGGACGAGCCGCCGAGGCCCGTGGCCCGGCCGGCCCGGCTCGAGAAGAAAGCCGAGGCACCGCAGAGAATCCTGCCGTTTCCGGCCCCCCGCGACGCGTCCGGCTGGGTCTTTCCGCCGGCGAAGCTGCTCCGGCCGGCGCCGAAGAGGGATCGTGAAAGCGACCGTGAGGAATTCCGGCAGACGATGGAGCTCATCGCCGCCAAGTGCCTGGAGTTCGGCGTCGAAGGCGCCGTGGACGCCTACACGCCGGGTCCCGTCGTCACGACGTACGAGTTCAAGCCGTCCGCCGGCGTGAAAGTCTCTCAGGTCGCGTCCCTCGAGAACGACCTCGCGCTCGCGCTTGCCGCCGAAAAGGTCCGCATCGAGCGCATGCCGGGCCGCGCCGCGATCGGGATCGAAGTTCCGAACCGAAGCCGCGACCTCATCGCGCTCCGCGAGGTCATCGAGAGCGAGAAATTCCGGCGCTCGCCGTCGCTCCTCACGATCGCGCTCGGCATCGACGTGCACGGCGAGCCGATCGTCGCGGACCTCGCGCGGATGCCGCACCTCCTCGTCGCGGGACAGACAGGCGCCGGCAAGAGCGTGGGTGTGTCGGGCATGATCACGTCCATCCTCTTCAAGGCGCGTCCGGACGAGGTCAAGTTCATCTTCGTCGATCCGAAGATGAACGACATGAAGGACTACGAGGACCTGCCGCATCTCCTCGTCCCGGTCATCACGGATCCCAAGAAGGCCGCGAACGCGCTCAAGTGGGCCGTCGACGAGATGGAAGGCCGCTACAAGCTCCTGTCGGAATGGCCGGGCGTGCGCAACATCGAGCAGTACAACGCGGCCATCCGCGACCCGCGCTCGGTCGCCGAGGTGAGGGAGAAGCTCGGCGAAAGGCTGAAGGCCGACGAGACCGGCGCGATCTCCCCGATGCCGTACATCGTGATCGTCATCGACGAGCTCGCCGATCTCATGATGACGGCGCCCCGGGAGATCGAAGAGTCCGTCGCGCGGCTCGCTCAGAAGGCCCGCGCCGTGGGCGTCCACCTCATCCTCGCGACGCAGCGCCCGTCCGTGGACGTCATCACCGGCACGATCAAGGCGAACCTCCCGTGCCGCATCGCCTACACGGCGCGGACGCGGGTCGACTCGCGCACGATCCTCGACTCGATGGGCGCCGAATCGCTCCTCGGCCAAGGGGACATGCTGTATCTCGCCGCCGGCACTTCGTATCTCATGCGCGTCCACGGCGGCTTCATCAGCGGCGAGGAGACGAAGGAGATCTGCCGCTTCCTGAAGAAGCAGGCCAAGCCGATCTACGACGAGAGCGTGACCGTCGACCGCGAGCCCCAGGCGGGGGCCGGCGGTCTCAGGGCCGACGGGGACGACACGGACCCGATATACGACCAGGCGGCGCGCCTCGTCGTGCGAGAGCGCATGGCCTCGATCTCGTTCCTGCAGCGGAGACTCGAGATCGGGTTCTCGCGCGCCGGCAAGCTCATCGACATGATGCAGCGCGACGGAATCGTGGGGCCGCCCGCGGGCGGGAGCAGGAGCCGCGAGATCCTGGTCCCGACGGACTACTTCGAAGAGATCGACCGCAACAGAAGAAGCTGACCCGCGCGGGCCGCGCCCGCAGCCGAAGAGGACAGGTCAGCCAGCTGGCGTGGTCGGGGGAACCCGAACCCGGGCTCCCCCCCCGCCCCCTCCGCGGCCGGAGGGAATTCGGAGCGCCCTTACTTCTTTGGTCCGAGGATCGAGTCCTTCGCGGCTTTCGCGACGCGGAACTTCACGACGCGCTTCGCCGGGATCTTGATCGCCTCGCCGGTCGCGGGGTTGCGGCCCATGCGCGCCTTGCGGTTCACGAGCACCAGCTTGCCGAGGCCCGGCATCGTGAACGAGTTCTTCGCCTGCTTGTAAGCAAGGGCGGCGAGCTCCTCGAGGTACTGCGCCGAGACCTTTTTCGTGAGTCCGGTCTTTTCGGCGAGGTGTTCTGCGATCTGTGATTTCGTCATACCAGCCATGTGAATCCGTCCTTTCTTCAATTCGCTCCCGAGTCGGGATGCGCGCATTCTAGAGGGAAAACGGGGTTTCGTGTCGATACACTGGCACGGTGCGAATAGTTTTTTTCGGATCGCCGTCCTTTGCTCTCCCGGCGCTCGATGCGCTCCTAGCGGCGGGCCATCGTGTTCCGCT
This sequence comes from Thermoanaerobaculia bacterium, assembly GCA_963816185.1. GTDB lineage: Bacteria > Acidobacteriota > Thermoanaerobaculia > UBA5066 > UBA5066 > Fen-183. The sequence goes on from CAWFJJ010000001.1 coordinate 685,737, forward strand.
CGTCGTTTCCCAGCCCGGGAAACCTGTCGGACGAAAGGGCGAGGTGACGGATCCGCCTGTCGCCGCGCAGGCGAAGTCGCTGGGAATCCACGTCTTCCAGCCCGCGACGCTGAAGGACGACGCTGCTGTCGCGCGCCTCGCCGAGGTGCGCGCCGACGCATTCGTCGTCGTCGCGTACGGAAAGATCCTCGCGCAGAGGGTGCTGGACCTGCCCCGGCTCGGCTGCCTGAACGTGCACGGCTCGCTCCTCCCGCGCTGGCGCGGGGCCTCGCCCGTGCAGGCGGCGATCCTCGCCGGGGACGCGGTCACGGGCGTATCGATCATGAAGATGGACGCCGGGATGGACACGGGCCCGGTGTACGCGACGCGGGAGACGCGGATCGGGGAGGAAGAGACGGTTGAAGAGCTGGGCGCGCGGCTGGCGCAAATGGGGGCTGATGCGCTCGTCGATACGTTGTATTTCTTAGAAGGTGAAGAGAAGTAGCAGGGGCGCACGGCCCACGCCGGCGCCTCCGCACCGCCGGGCTTCTGGTGAATGCCCGCGCGGCATGCCGCCGGCGCCGGGAGGGACGGCCCCTCACGCGCCTTCTCAGAAAATCTTCCTTCCCCCGGTCCCCCAGGACGACTCTCTCGCCACCTATTGCCCGAAGATCTCGCGCGAGGACGGCCGTGTGGACTGGTCCCGGCCCGCGGCCGAGCTTGTTCGAAGAAGCCGTGCCTTCACCCCATGGCCCGGCCTCTTCACCCTTCGAAGAAATACGCGCTTGAAGCTCTCGGGCCTCTCGCCGGTTTCGCGAGATGTTTCCGGCGCGAGAGGGAGCAAAGAATCCCCCGGGGTTCTCCTCGAAGCGGGTCCGCGCGTCGTCGTCGCGTGCGGGGAAGGCGCGGTCGCGGTCGGCGTGCTGCAGGCAGAAGGCCGCCGCGCGCTCCCGGCGGCCGAGTTCGTGCGCGGCGAGCGCGTCGCGCCCGGCGAGCGCTGGGGCTGATGGCCGATTCGCGGCCCGTCCGCGAGCGGGCGCTCGGCGTGCTCGTTCGCGTGGCTCGGGACGGGGCGCACGCGGCGCCGCTCGTGGACGCGCGCGGACGCGACCTGCCGCCTCGCGACCGCGACTTTCTGCGCGCGCTCGTGAAGAAGACCCTTCGGGGCGCCCTGCGCCTCGACCACGTCCTGTCGCGGCACCTCCGGCAAGCGCCGGAATCGCTCGATCCGGCGGTCCTCGCCGCGCTTCGCCTCGGAGCTGCCCAGCTTCTTCTCATGGATCGCGTCCCGCCGCACGCCGCGGTCGGCGAGACCGTAGCGGCGGTGCGCCGCTTCGCGCCGAAGGCCGCCGGCCTCGTGAACGCCGTCCTCCGCCGCGTGGCCGAAAAGGAGAAACGGCCCGGCGCCGTCGTGCTTCCGGGAAGCGCGGATCCGGTCCGCCGGCTCGCGCTCGAGACTTCGCATCCGGAGTGGCTCGTGGCGCGGTGGGTCGCGGCCTTCGGCGACGAAGCCGCCCGGGCAGCGCTCACGGCCGACGAAGAGGACGCGCCGATCGATCTCCTCGCGGATCCCCGGGCCGGGACGCCCGACGAGATCGTCCTCCGTCTCGCCGCCGACGGCATCGAAGCCGTGCGCTCGCCGTGGGCTCCGCTCGCCCTCACCGTGACGTCCGGGAACGCCGCGTCGAATCCCCTCGTCACATCGGGCGCGGTCGCGGTCGTCGACGTCGCCGCTCAGGCGATGGTGGAGCTCGTTCCGGCCGCGGACGTCGTGGCCGACCTCGCCGCGGCACCGGGCGGCAAGACGCGCACGCTTCTCGCGACGGGACGCGCGCGCCGCGTCGTCGCGCTCGAGCGGACGGCCTCGCGCGCCCTCAGGCTGGCCGCGAACCTCGCGGCGGCCGGACGCCGGGACGAAGCGCTCGTCGTCCGTGCGGATGCCGGGCGCGCGCCCCTGCCGCCCGAGCGCTTCGCCTCGATTCTGCTCGACGCTCCGTGCTCGGGGACGGGCACGCTTCGCAAGAACCCGGAGATTCGCCTTCGCCTCAAGCCGGAGGACCTGGCCGGTTTCGCAAGGGTGCAGAGGCGCCTGCTCTCAGCGGCGCTCGACCTCGTCGCGAAAGGGGGCACGCTGGTTTATGTGACGTGCTCGCTCGAGCGAGAGGAGAACGAAGACGTCGTGGATGCGTTGCTCGCCAAGAGGCCGGAGTTCAGCCGCATCGTCCCGGCTGCGGCTGGCCTCCCCGCGCCGCTCGGCGCCGCCGTCTCGCCCGCGGGCCTCGTGCGCGTCCTGCCGGGCGCCACCCACGACGGGTTCTCGGCGGCCGTGCTGCGGCGCAAATCTCCGCGTTGACAAGGCCGGGGGTCGAGCCTACATTGCGGGCGCTTCCCTCCGACCGCGAAGAGCCAGAAGGAGACCCCATGGCGGGCAAAGCCGACATTGTGGATGCAATTGCGAACGACACCGGCCTGACGCGAAAGGACGCGACCGCGGCGCTCGACTCGGTCGTGAACGCGATCACCGGAAGCTTGAAGAAGGGACAGCGCGTCGCGATTCCAGGTCTCGGGGCCTTCCACGTGGCCGACCGCAAGGCGCGAGCCGGGATCAACCCTCGAACGAAGGCCGCGATCCGCATCGCGGCCGCGAAGGTCGCGCGGTTCCACGCGGGCAAGGACCTCAAGGATCTGCTGAACAAGCGGCGGAAGTAGGCGCCCGCGCGTCGCGCGCGCCCGTATCATGAGTCGTTCATGATCCCGCTGCGCGACACGATCCGGACGCGGACGGTTCCCTTCGTCACCCGACTCCTCGTCGTCGCGAACGTCGCGGCTTTCGTGCTGGAGTTCCTCCAGGGCGAGAGCCTCGACGCGTTTCTCGAGACGTTCGCTTTCATCCCGCTCCGGTTCTTTCACCCCGAGCTCGCCGGCTGGACGTTCTCCGCCTCCGTCGTGACGATCTTCACCGCGATGTTCCTGCACGGTGGCCTTCTGCACCTCCTCGGAAACATGCTCTTCCTCTGGATCTTCGGCGACAACGTCGAGGACGCGCTCGGGCACTTCCGGTTTCTCTTTTTCTACCTCGCGGCGGGCGTGTGCGCGACCCTTCTGCAGGCGTTCCTCTCGCCATCGTCGGCGGTCCCGAATCTGGGTGCATCGGGCGCGATCGCAGGCGTCCTCGGGGCGTACTTCGTGTATTACCCGCGCGCCCGGATCGTAACCATCGTCCCGCTCTTCATTCTCTTTCCCGTCGTCGAGATTCCGGCGGGCCTCTATCTCCTCGGCTGGTTCGCCCTGCAGTTCTGGATGGGATCGGAGCAGCTCACGCGCGCCGGCCGGGCCGCCGCGTCGCAGGGAGGCGTCGCGTTCTGGGCGCACGTCGGCGGATTCGTCTTCGGCGTCGCGTGGGCGCTGATCTTCCGCCCTTCCCGAGGGCCTCAGACGGCCTACCGGATCTCGTGAAGGTCCGAGGCGGGACCGTTCTCGCGTGGAGCCTCTATGAGCTCGGGGCGACGAGCTTCGCGATGAACATGCTCTCGTTCTACTTTCCGCTCGACATCGCGACGCGCGTTGCGAGGGGGAACGAGAGGTTCTCGGTCGTTTTCAGTTGTTCGATGCTCGTGGTTGCGATCGCGGCTCCCCTCCTGGGCACTCTTGCCGATCGCCGTGGAAAGCGGCGACTCCTGATCCCGTTCGTCCTCGGCGGCATCGCCCTCACGGCGCTCGTCGGTGTGACGGGCCCCGTGTGGCGCGTCCTCGCATTCTTCGCGTTCGCGAACATCGCGTTCCAGTGCGCTTACGTCTTCTACAACGCGCTGCTGTCCGACGTCTCGGACTCTTCGAACTCCGGCCGCGTGTCGGGCTACGGCGTCGCCGCGGGTTATGTGGGCTCACTCCTCGGAATGGTCATTGCCGTGCCCTTCGTTTCGGGAGCGGCGCGAGCCAAGCTGCCTCCCTTTCTCGGTTCCGTCGTCGATGCCCTTTCCGTCGCGGCGCTTTCTTCGAATGTGAATGACGCCTGGGTGCGCCGGAACGCCTACCTGCCCACGGCTCTGCTCTGGCTCGCCGCGGCCGTCCCGCTGCTTTTCTTCGCGCGCCTGCCGAAATTGAAGAAGGATATTTCAGCGAATGAGAAAGCGGGCACGGGCAGCGGTGGCGCAGCAGGCGCCGCGCAGGCCGTCCACAACGCAAAATTGCCTTCTAAGAAATCTCTCTCTTCTTCGTCTCCGATTCGAGACGTCCTCCAGACGATCCGATCTTTGCCGCAGACGCCCTCTCTCCTCTGGTTTCTCGTCGCGAACTTCCTCTACATCGACGTGATCCACACGATTCAAGTGCAGATGGGGACTTATTCCCGCTTCGCGGTGGGTCTGGACGATGGGGCGGTCCTGAGGCTTCTGCTCACGGCAACGGCCGTGGCGGTCGTGGGTGGGCTCCTGTACGGTTTCCTCTGCCAGCGCGTCACGATCCGCACGGCGACGCTCGTGGCGCTCGGGAACTGGGTCGTCGTGTTCGTCCTCGCGTTCTGCATCCGCGATCCGAAGACGTTTCTACTCGTCGGCGTCCTCGCCGGCATCGGCCTCGGCGGCATCAAGGTGACCGGCAGGCTCGGGCTGATCGCGCTCGTCCCGAAAGAGCGCACGACGGAGTTCTTCGGCTTCTTCACGCTGGCCGGCGAAGCCGCGTCGGTCCTGGGGCCGTTTCTCTGGGCGGCCACCCTCACGCTCTTCCCCGACAGGAGCCCGGCCGGCTACCGCGCGGGCATCTCCGTACTCTTCGTCGTCCTCGTCTTCGCGGTCGGTGCTTTTCTCAGAGTGCGGTTCCCGAAGGCCGAACCCGCGCGTTATCCCTCGTGAAGCGCGCCGTCGTCGGGCTCATCCGCTTCCTCGTCGATCTCTTCTATCGGCGTGTCGAGGTGTCGGGTCTCGAGAACGTGCCGGGCCAGGGGCCGGTCCTCTTCGTCGCGAATCACTTCAACGGCCTCGTCGACCCGATGCTCGTCCTCCGCGTCGTCGAACGCGGGGTCGTCTTCGTCGCGAAGTCCACGCTCTGGCGGATTCCGATCCTGCGGCCGCTCCTCGACCTCCTCGGTTGTGTGCCGGTCGTGAGGAAAGGGGAGGAGGACCGGGAGATTTCTTCGAAGGGTGAAGAGAGGAACCGCGGCGCGTTCGAAAAGCTGGCGGCTGTTCTCGAGAGAGACGGCGCGATCCTGATCTTCCCCGAGGGGCGGTCGCACTCCGATCCACGGCTTTCGGAGATCCGGACGGGCGCCGCGCGTGCTCTTCTCCTTTCTAAGAAATCCCCGGTCGTCCTTCCTGTCGGCCTCTGGTTCACGAAGAAGGAGGAATTCCGGTCCGACGTGCTCGTCCGCATCGGTCCGCCGGTCGCGCCCCCGGCCGCTTCGACCGTCGAGGCCTGGACGGCCGCGATCGAGAAGGCGCTCCTCGACGTCACGTTGAATGCGGACGACTGGGAGGACCACGAGGTCGTCGCGGCGGTTGATGCGCTTTATGGGACGAGGATTCCGGAGGAGGGAAAGACGGGGGGGAGAACCGGGGATTTCTTAGAAAGTGAAGAGAGGAATTCGTCCTCGCAGTTGGCGCGCTCGTTCCGGAATCGGCAACTCCTTCTCGCGGCTCGCGACGTGCTGAAGCGTGTAGAACCCGGCGCGGTGGCATCTGTCGCGCGGCGCGCCCGCGCCCTCGACCACCTTCTAAGAAAAATCGGTCTCTCTTCCGGTGCCCTCGACGATCCTCCGCCTGCAAATGAGGTCATTGCCTCGGAACTCTCAAAGCTCTTCTCTTCATCCTTCTCGGCTTTCCGGTCGCTGTCCTCGGCGTGGCCGCGTGGTGGGTGCCGTACCGCTTGTGCGGGGTGATCGCGAACCGCGTGCGTGGAGTCTCGGAGCAACGCGACCAGATTGCACTTTACAAGCTTCTTGCGGGAGCTCTCCTCTTTCCCCTCTTCCTTGCGCTCGAGGCCACCGCCGTCTGGAGTTTCGCAGGCGCAGGTTGGGCCGCCCTGGCCTTCGCCCTTCTTCCATTCGCAGGAATCTCTTCTCTTCTCTTCTTCGAGTACACGTCATGGCGCGAGAGTCAGGCGCGGGAGCTCCTCGCGCTCGCGTTCATGCCCGGCGGGATCGCGCGTCTGCGCGCCCGGCGCGACGCTCTCGTCGCCGAATGCGACCGGCTGGCAGGGGTCTACCGGAGTCGGACCGGCGATAATCGGGTTCCGTGACGGACGAGAAGGAGGCGCCGGTCCCGCCGGCCACGCGATTCGAGATCGCGGCGTGGATCCTCGCGGGGGCCGCCTTCGTCTTCGTCTTCGAGCGGCATCTCGTGTCGGCGCTCCTGGCCGGGCTTCTCGTGCAGCTCATCCTCGACACGATCGCCAGGCGGCTGCACGGCCCGCGGCTTTCTCACGGCGTCGAAAAAGCGATCTCGGTAGCGGTCCTGGGACTCGTTGCCGCCTCGGTCACGGTCGGCATCGTGATCCTCGTCCTCGGCCTCCTGCGCGGGCGTCTCGGAGATCTCCCCGCGCTCTTCGAGGCGATGGCCGACGCGCTCGAGAAGATCCATGCGCGGCTCGGCGCGGCGGGCTTCCTCGTTCCCGCCCTCGACGCCGAGCACCTCCGTCTCCTGGTGACGGAGCGGCTGAGGCTTCACGCGAGTGCGCTCGGGGAGGCGGGCGGCGAGATAGGCCGCGTTCTCGTGCACGCGCTGTTGGGAATCCTGATCTCGCTCCTCGTCTTCTTCCGCGGCGAGAGCCCGTCGCGACGTCCTTTCGCCGCAGCCCTCCTCGATCGTGTCCGGCGATTCACGCAGGCGTTCGAGACGATCGTCCGGGCGCAGGCGGAGATCTCGGCCATCAACACGTCGTTGACCGCGATCTATCTTTTCTTCGTGCTCCCTCTCCTGGGGGCGCATCTTCCGTTCTCGGGGACGGTTCTCATCGTGACGTTCCTCGCGGGAATGATCCCGGTGGCCGGAAATCTCGTTTCGAACACGGTCATCGTCGTCCTCGCGCTCTCGGTTTCGCCGTTGCTCGGGGCGGTCTCGCTTGCCTTCCTCGTGGTCGTTCACAAGCTGGAGTACGTGCTGAACGCGAAGATCGTGGGCCGTCGAATCGGAGCCGCCGCCTGGGAGATGCTGCTCGCGATCCTCGTGTTCGAGGTGGCTTGGGGCGTTCGCGGCGTCGTTCTCGCGCCCGCGATCTACGCGTGGGTGAAGGGAGAGCTCAAGGACCGCGGTCTGGTCTGAGCATCCTGGTGTAGCCTCACCCGTCGTGACGAATGTAACCGCGCCCGCCGTCCCGGTTCCGCTCCTCGACTTGAAGAAACAGTACGCGACGATCCGCGAGGAGATCCTGCGTGCGACGGTCGACGTTTACGAGAGCCAGTACTTCATCCTGGGCCCTCGCGTCGAGGCGTTCGAGAAGGCGGTCGCTTCCTACGTCGGGGTGAGGCACGCGATCGGCATGTCTTCGGGCACCGACTCGCAGCTCGCCGTCATGATGGCGCTCGGTGTCGGGCCGGGCGACGACGTCGTGACGTCTCCTTATTCCTTCTTCTCGACGGCCGGCGCCGTCGCGCGCCTCGGCGCGCGGGCAGTCTTCGTCGACATCGAGCCGGCGACGTTCAACCTCGACCCCTCGAAGCTGGAGAAAGCGATCAGCCCGAAGGCGAAGCTCATCCAGCCCGTCCACCTTTACGGCCAGTGCGCCGACATGGATCCGATCCGGGAGGTCGCGAAGCGGAAGGGGATCCCGGTGCTCGAGGATGCCTGCCAATCGCTCGGGGCGGCGTACAAGGGTGTCAAGGCGGGAGCGCTCGGCGAGTTCGGAGCCTTCTCGTTCTTCCCCTCCAAGAATCTGGGCGGGTTCGGCGACGGCGGCATGGTGACAACGCAGAACGACGCGTACGCAACACGCCTTCGCGCCTTGCGCATGCACGGCGAGACCTCGCGCTATCACCACAAGCTCGTGGGCGGGAACTTTCGGCTCGACGCGCTTCAGGCCGCGATCCTTCACGTGAAGCTGCCGCACCTCGACGGCTGGGCGCGCGCGCGGCGTGCGAATGCGGCCGAGATCGAAAGGCTTTACGTCGAATCGGGCGGACGCAGATACGAGGAGGGCGGCCTGAAGTTTCCGCGCCAGGCGGCGGGCCGCGAGCACGTCTTCAACCAGTTCGTCGTGCGCGTCGGAAAGGGCCGGCGCGACTTGTTGAAGAAGCTTCTCGACGAGCGGCAGATCGGAAACGCGATCTACTATCCGGTGCCGCTGCACCTGCAGGAGTGTTTCGCCTCTCTCGGAGGCCGCCCGGGCGACTTCCCGGAGGCGGAGAAGGCCGCCGCCGAAACGCTCGCGCTTCCGGTTTTCCCGGAACTCACGGCCGAGCAGAAGAGTACGCTCGCGATGACCCTCGCATCCTTCTCGCGCGAGACATGAGACCGCGGCGAATCTGCTGAGAAAGAAGCGGCCCCTGACGAAAGACAAGCGGACCGCTGCTGGGCCGCCACTTCCCTCACCTTCGAAGAAACCCGGTTCCTCTATTTTTAAGTCGTTCCTGATAAACATCTTACGCGAAATCTATATATCTACTTGACAGATTTCGCTACCCGAGCTAACGTTGTTGGCACTCGCCGGCCTTGACTGCTAACAGGCGATGGCGGGCAAAACAAGAGTCAAAACCAGGGCGTCGGCGGGTAACTCGCCTCGCGCGGCGTCCCGAGGAACCGAAAGGAGCGTCCCATGAAAGTTCGTCCCCTCTACGACCGGATTCTCGTCAAGCGCATCGAGGCCAAGGAGCAGGTGCGCGGCGGAATCATCATCCCCGACACCGCCAAGGAAAAACCGATGGAGGCCAAGGTCGAGGCCGTCGGCGAAGGCAAATTCGACGACAACGGCAAGCGGATCCCGCTCGACGTGAAGAAAGGCGACCGCATCCTGATCGGCAAGTACGCCGGCACCGAAATCAAGATCGAAGACGAAGAGCTCCTCATCCTCCGCGAGGACGAAGTGCTCGCAATCGTCGAGACGAAGTAAGGGGTAAATGAAATGGCTGCCAAGAACATCACGTACGGCGAAGACGCCCGCCAGAACATCCTCCGCGGCGTCAACAAGCTGGCCGACGCGGTCAAGGTGACCCTCGGTCCGAAGGGCCGGAACGTCGTCATCGACAAGAAGTTCGGCTCACCCACGATCACGAAGGACGGCGTCACGGTCGCCAAGGAGATCGAGCTCGACAACCCGCTCGAGAACATGGGCGCCCAGATGGTCCGCGAGGTCGCCTCCAAGACGTCCGACATCGCCGGCGACGGCACGACGACGGCCACGGTGCTGGCCCAGGCCATCTACCGCGAAGGCATCAAGATGGTCACCGCGGGCGGCAACCCGATGGAGATCAAGCGCGGCATCGACCTCGCCGTCAAGAAGGCCGTCGACGCGATCAACGCGATGAAGAAGACGGTCGACGCCAAGGAGATCGCGCACGTCGGCACGATCTCGGCGAACGGGGACTTGGAGATCGGCAAGATCATCGCCGAGGCCATGGACAAGGTCGGTAAGGACGGTGTCATCACGGTGGAAGAGGCCAAGGGCCTCGACACGACCCTCGAGGTCGTCGAGGGGATGCAGTTCGACCGCGGCTACCTCTCGCCGTACTTCGTGACGGACGCCGAACGCATGGAGTGCGTCCTCGAGAGCGTGAAGATCCTGATCTACGAGAAGAAGATCTCCTCCATGAAGGATCTGCTCCCGGTGCTCGAACAGGTCGCCAAGCAGAACCGTCCCTTCCTCATCATCGCGGAAGAGGTCGAGGGCGAGGCTCTTGCGACGCTCGTCGTGAACAAGCTCCGCGGCACGCTGCACGTCGCCGCCGTCAAGGCGCCCGGCTTCGGCGACCGCCGCAAGGCCATGCTCGAGGACATCGCGATCCTCACGGGCGGCAAGATGATTTCCGAGGACCTCGGCATCAAGCTCGAGAGCGTCAAGTGGGAAGACCTCGGCGACGCCAAGAAGGTCACGGTCGACAAGGACAACACCACGATCGTGGTCGACGCGGGCGACAAGAAGCGCAAGGACGCCATCACGGGCCGCGTGAAGCAGCTCCGGACGCAGATCGACGAGACGACGTCCGACTACGACCGCGAGAAGCTCCAGGAGCGGCTCGCCAAGCTCGTCGGCGGCGTCGCCATCATCAAGGTCGGCGCGGCCACCGAGACCGAGATGAAGGAGAAGAAGGCTCGCGTCGAGGACGCCATGCACGCCACGAAGGCGGCCGTGGAAGACGGCATCGTGCCCGGCGGCGGCGTCGCGCTTCTGCGCGCCATCGGCGAGGTCGACAAGATCAAGGAGCACGGCGACATCCAGATCGGCGTGAACATCGTCAAGCGCGCGCTCGAGGAGCCCGCCCGCCAGATCATCGCGAACGCCGGGCTCGAGGGCTCGGTGATCGTGAAGGAGCTCAAGGAGCGGGGCGGCTTCATCGGCTTCAACGCCCAGACCGAGAAGACGGAAGACATGCTCAAGGCGGGCATCGTCGACCCGGCCAAGGTCACGAAGTCGGCGCTGCAGAACGCCGCGTCGATCGCGGGTCTCATGCTGACGACGGAGGCGCTCGTCTCCGAGATCAAGGAGAAGGAGAAGGCTCCCGCGATGCCGGGCGGCGGCGGCATGGGCGGCATGTACTGAATCGACCTTCCCCCCGACTGTTTCAGTTTCTTAACGGCCCGGCGGAAACGCCGGGCCGATTTCTT
>CAWFJJ010000002.1:0-20863 GCA_963816185.1 Thermoanaerobaculia bacterium
ACCAGCAGGAGTACGAGTGCTCGTTCTCGGACACGATCGACCAGTACTTCAGGACCGTCGACGTCGAGAAAGCGTTCTCGGACGACGTCATGCCGCTGTTCCCGGATGCGCCGCCCATCGAGCCGCTGTCACTCCCCTCAGGCGACGTCTTCCTCGACGACATCGAACCGATCACCGAGTCCGAGCAGTGAGGTACGTCGTCGGTGTCGACCTCGGTCAGACGGCGGACTACACGGCCATCACGATTCTCGAGGAGAGAGAGGAGAACTCCTACGACGTCCGCTACCTCGAGCGCCTCAGGAATACGCCTTATCCACCGATCGTCAGAAGGCTCGACCACCTCGTGAAGAGGCTCCCCGAGAAGCCCTCGATGGCCGTGGACGCGACCGGCGTCGGCAGGCCGGTCATCGACATGATCCGCGACGCCAACCTCCCCGCGACCATCTACCCGATCACGCTCACGGGCGGAGACGCGGTCACTCGGGACGGGATGGAGCGACACGTGCCGAAGAGGGACGTGGCCTCGACGATCGCCGTGCTCCTCCAGACCGGACGGCTGCGGATCGCCCGCGGCCTTAGGGAGTCCGAGACCCTTCTCCGCGAGCTCCTGAACTTCCGCGTGAAGATCTCCCTTTCCGGTCACGACACGTACGAGGCCTGGAGGGAGCAGGAGCACGACGACCTGGTCCTCGCGGTCGGGCTCGCGGCGTGGCTGTTCGAGAAGGGGCGGGACGGGTACCTCCTGTACATGGAGGAAGAGCTTAAGAAGTTCAGAGAAAGGAAGGAGAGGGCCGGTTGAGCTTCGTCATCGGCGTCGAGCTGGGCCAAGTATCGGACGTCACGGCGATCGCGGTGGTCCAGGCGCTGACCCTGAAGTTCCTCAGGAGCGAGACGGTCCGAGAGGGTCGTATGGCGACGATTCGCCCGGTCTACGAGGGCCCTGATGGCCGGGAGGTACGGGAGCACCCACCCGTCAACTTCGCCCTGCGACACCTCGAGCGCTTTCCGGTGGGCTCGTCCTACACCGAGATCCGCGACAGAGTGGAGGCGCTCGCGCCGAGCCTCTCAGGCCCAGCGGTGGTTCTGGATGCGACGGGCGTGGGAACGGCCGCCCTGAACCTGTTTCGCGACTCCGGCCTCTACGTCTCGACCGTGACGCTCGTCGCCGGCGATCAGGCGGCGCAGGACGGGTCCGACTACCGGGTCCCGAAGAAGGACCTCGTCTCCGTGACGCAAGTGCTCCTTCAGGAAGGGCGACTGAAGATCGCCAGGACGTTGCCTCACGCTCAGCTTCTAGCCCGCGAGCTCATGAACTTCCGCTCGAGGGTGAGGGCCCAGACCGTCGAGTCGCAGCTGGACTGGCGCGGAGGGCCCGACGACGACCTCGTCCTGGCGCTCGCCATCGCCTCGTGGCGAGCAGAGCGGGATCCGGGTCTCGGCTTCTCGTGCAGCTACGGAGTCTCGGAGCTGGATGGGTGGAGCGGGTTCTAGCCTGGTGTTCGACGAACCCTTAACTCAGGAACCCGGAAAACCCGGAGAAGGCTTTTCCGGGTTGAGGCCACCGCCGCTCCTTCCGCCACGGTGCAGCGGCCAGCGCGTTCACCGAGATGTCGCTTAGGAGGTCAGGCGGGAGGGCCGGAAGACGTGGCCTTCGCGGCGGGCTCCTCGGGCGGGCCGGTCATGTCGCGCAGCTGCTTGCCAGGCTTGAACCGGATCGTGAAGCCGGGTGGAATCTGCACTTGCTCGGCGGGGCGTTTCGGGTTGCGGCCGACGCCGCTTTTCTTGGGCCTCACGAGGAACACGCCGAAGCCGCGCAGCTCGATGCGATCGCCGCGTGCTAAAGCCTGGCGCAGCACGTCAATGATCGTGTCGACGGCTTGCGTCGCCTTCTGGCGCTCCAGGCCGGCCGCTTCCGCGACCGTGTGGACGAGGTCGTTCTTGATCACGTGGGGAGAGTCTATGCGTCCCCCCGTCGTCGGGGGAACGTCCGTTTTGATCCGGAAACCCGTTAGCTTCCGCTCCAAAATGACTCCAAAACGGACGGCAACCGCCATCTAACGACGCGAAAGGGCGCGGCAACGAACTTCGTTCTGGCGCTCACGACCAACTCGTGCAAGGCGAAACGCAGGTCCGGGACGGCGTCGAGTTCGCGCATGGCGTTTCGGCGACAGCGAAGCTGCGGGCCCCTCTAGCACTGGGCCGGAGGCGCGAAAACGGGCGGGACGCGCGACGGCCGGAGATCGGCACGCCGCCCGCAAAGGCGCGCTCCTCGCGCGACGTTGGGCCACGTGGCGCGAAAGGCACAGGAGGAGTTTATTGGGGCGCGGTATTTATTGGGGTCGCCGTACGGGGCGACAGCGCGCCGTCCGTCGAATCATCACCGTCCCACTAAGTGCTCACATTTCAATCGCTTACGTCGCGGTGGCCAAGGCTGGAAAGAACTGATCACTGGGAATCAGAACGCCAACACTGACCCCCTAGAGGTCCCCAATAAACTGATTACGCCAACTAATTCCGGGTGCCAATCGGGTCGAATTCCGACTTGCGCCCGACCCCATAATCTGGCTCGAGATCCGGCTTCTGCGATCGGCTCCTATACCTTTGACGGTGGCGTCGATGCGGCCTGACGTATTCCCGTCAGTCTGACAAATGACCCGTTATCGGACCGTGTGCACAAAAACGGGCGCAAGTGGCAATTCGATTTTCCACCGTCAGCCTCTCGCCGAAAGGCTCCGCCGAGCATCCGCAAGGTCCGGGCGACGACGCTGTTTTGAGTGAGAAGTGGCCATCCCTATAATCGCCGCCAGCCTCGGGGTCCGAAAAGACCTACCAGCGCAAGGAAGAATCGGGTGAAGGAAGTGCGTCTCGGTCCTAGCGGGAGGCGGCGAAACAGAGCCTCGCCGCCGTGGCGCCGCCGGCCTCCTGCGCGGCCCACCATCGCGAGAGCCTTGCGAGTCTCGACGACGCGATGGAGGTGCTCCGTTCCCTGAAGACGGCGATGGAATCGTCCGAGCCCGCCACCCAGCTCGCGAGCGTCTCCGCCGGGGCCGCCGCTCTGCGTTCGCGCGCCGACGCCCTCCAGAGGGAAGAGCTGGCCCTCCGCGAACGCTACGGCCTGAAGCACTGACTCCGGCGACACACGCGCGTCATAAACTCTGCCGACCCTCATGACGACAAACGACGCAGGCGGCCTGCCGCCCGACGGAGACCTGACTCTCGATCGGGACCCGTCGCGCCCGCGCGCGGCCGCGGCTCATGCGGCGCTTCCGGGCGAGATCGGCGGCTTCCGCATCGTCGGCTTGCTCGGCGAGGGCGGGATGGGCATCGTCTACGAGGCCGAGCAGCGGAACCCGCAGCGGAGGGTCGCCCTCAAGATCGTGCGCGGCGGGCACTTCGTCGACGACCAGTACCTCCGGATGTTCCGGCGGGAAACCGAGACGCTGGCGAGGCTCACGCACCCGAACATCGCAGCCCTCTACGAGGCGGGGCGCACGGACGACGGCCAGCACTTCTTCACGATGGAGCTGGTTCTCGGCGAGACGCTCGCGGCGTGGGCGCGGCAACACCTCGGCGGCGACCGGCCGAGCGCGGCGCAGATCAAGGAGCGCCTGCGCCACTTCGTCACGATCTGCCAGGCCGTCAACTACGCGCACCAGCGCGGCGTCATCCACCGCGACCTGAAGCCCTCGAACATCGTCGTCACGGATGCCGGCGCCAAGATCCTCGACTTCGGCCTCGCGCGCATTACGGACGCGGACGTAGCGGCGGCCACGGTGATGAGCGAGGTCGGCGCGATCCAGGGGACGCTCCCGTACATGAGCCCCGAGCAGGCGCGCGGCGACAGCCGCGACATCGATCTCCGAACCGACGTCTACTCGCTCGGAGTCGTCCTCTACGAGCTCCTCTCCGGAAAGCTGCCGTACAACACGCGCGGCATGTCGGTCGTGCAGGCGATCCGCAACATCTGCGAGGAGCCGCCGAAGCCGCTGGACCTCGATGCCGACCTTTCGACGATCGTCATGAAGGCCCTCGAGAAGGAGCCGGACGGCCGCTACCAGAGCGCCTCGGCCCTCGCCGAGGACGTCGGGCGGTACCTCCAGAACCAGCCGATCCTCGCGCACCCGCCGAGCACGATGTATCACCTGAAGAAGCTCGTCGCGCGGCACCGCGGCATGGTGGCGGCCGCGGGCGTGATCGCGGCGCTCCTCGTGGCGCTCGGGGCGACGATGGTCGTGCAGGCGGGACGCGTGCGGAAAGAGCGCGACCGGGCGACGGCCGAGGCCGCCAAGGCGAGCGCGATCAACTCGTTCCTCCTCGATGCGCTCGGCGCGGCCGATCCGTGGTCGAAGGGCTCGCGCAACGTGTCGCTGCTGGACGCGCTGCGCCAGGCGCAGGACAAGGCCCAGACGTCATTCGCGAACGAGCCTCTCGTCGAGGCGTCGGTGCTCCAGACAATCGGGACGACGTTCTCGAACCTCGCGGAGTTCCCCGAGGCGGAAAAGGCCCTGAAGGCGGCGCTCGACCTGCGCGTGAAATCTGCGGGGCCGAAGAGCGCCGAGGCCGGCGAATCGCACGCGGCGCTTTCGGGCATGTACTCGCTCTGGCGGAAGTTCGACGACGCGGAGACGCATGCCCGCGAGTCGCTCGACATCACACGCGAGCGCCACGGGGCCGCGAGCCTCGACGCCGCCGCGGCGATGAACGAACTCGGGATGGCGCTTGTCGGAAAGACGAAGGTCGGGGAGGCGAAGGCCATCGGCGGAGTGATGATGAAGATCGTGACGAGCCGCGGCGCGCCGGAGCCCGGAAGGCCCGATCCGGCGAAGGTCGAGGTAGACGCGCTCCTCATCCTCTTCCAGGCCGCGCTCGCCGAGGAGGACTATAAGACTGCCCTCGCGCTCGCCCGCCAGCGGCTGGCGATCTCGAAGAAGAGAGTCGGAGACCGCCACCCGGAATTCGCACAGGCCCTGAACGACGTCGCCCTGGGCCAGATGTATACGGGCGATCTCGCCGGCGCCGAGCGCACGTATCTCGAGGTCATCGACCTGGACATCGCGCTCTTCGGCGAGAACCACCCGGAGGTCGCGTCTGCGCGCGAAAACCTCGGGAACGTCTATTTCCGCGGCGGCCAGCTGGACAAGACCGCGAAGAACCTCGAGGTCGTCCTCGCGATGCGAAGGAAGGCGCTCGGCGACGACTCGGAGCCCGTGGCGCAAACGATGGCGAACATGGCCACGGTCTACTGGAAAGCCGGAAACGACGAGGCGGCCGTGAAGAATTACCGCGAAGCGATCGATCGTCTCTCGCAGAAGCTCGGGCCCGAGCATCTCTACGTCGGGAGGCTCCTCGGGGGCATGGGTGACTCGCTCCGGAAGCTCGGGAAGTACCCGGAGAGCGAGGCCGCGCTCGAGCGCTCGCTCGACATCCAGGTGAAGGCGGTCGGCGAGGACAACGTGGCGACGCAGAGGACGATCAGGTCGCTCGCTGCGCTCTACACCGACTGGAAGAAACCCGCGCAGGCGGCGGCGTATACGGCGAGGCTGAAGCGGGAAGCGAAGGGACCCGCGGCGAAGTAGGGGGACACGCTCACTAGCCGCCGGGACAAGCGTCCGGAGCGCGCGTTGACGCCGTCACCGTGAAGCCCTCCGAAGTACGTAGGTTCGAAAAACCTTATCGTGCCAGGCCTGCTTCTCGCCGTCCCAGATGACCCAGAGGAAACCAAGGTAAAGAAGCGGTCCAGAAACGAACGCCGCGAAGAGATTGCGGCCGAGTGAGCGCCAGAAGCCGATTGGGCCGCCCTCGATGCTGACGACCTTCAGACCGACGACCCTTCGACCCCACGACTGGCCTGTCGTACCGACGAGGAATGTGAAGTTCCAGAGAAACCACGCCCACACAAATATGTTGACGGCGCTAAGTGACGGCTGTTTATTGAAGAACCCGCCTTGATTGCCGAGCATCGAGCGATCGATAACGAAGTAAGCCACGAAGGCGAGCGCCATGAGGATTACGCCGTCACAAAAGTCCGCGACCCAGCGATCCACGAACCCCGCAAACTCCCACTGCTCCTCAGACATCGGTTTACCAGCCGTCTAACGATATCGTTTCAATGAAGAGGAGAAAAGGGCTGTCCTCGCCGACGTGGTCACCGAAGAATCGGGCCACAACGATTAACGGGGTCAACCTCCGAGGAGGTGCCCCAAGCAAGGGAGGACAGCCCGATGAAATCTTATGTGGGACTGGACGTTCACAGCAAGTCGAGCGTTTTCATGATTCAGAACGAGCGGGGAGAGGAGCTGGGACGAGGCGAGGTGCCGACCTCTGTGGAAGGGTTTTCCTCGTTGCGGCTACGTTTCAAGCTTCGCGCCTCGACGCTGGTGGCTCTCGAATCGGGGACGATGGCGTTTTTTGCGGCGCGAAAGCTTAGTGAGCTGGGGCTTTCACCCGTCGTGGTGGATGCGCGAGAGGTCAGGATCAAAGCCCATCGGCCCCGGCAGAAAAGCGACACGAGAGACGCCGTTGAACTGTGCGAAGGCCTGCGGCGTGGAATCTACCGGTCGATCGTGCATGTGCCGCCGGAGAAGATCGAGCACCTTAGAAATACCCTCTCGAGGCGCCGCCATTTCGTGCGTCTCGGGACGGCGCAGATCAACGCGGCGAAAAAGATGCTCCGGAGCGCGGGGCTCTCCGAGCTCAGCCGCCAGCATCTCGGGACCCTTCGCGCGTGGCAGCGCCTTCTTGGGGCCCTGGTTCCACATCCGCAGGTAAGGAGCTACGTCGAGCTTCACCACCGCGCCTGGCAGAGTGCCCTCGAGCAGAAGAACGCGTGCGAGAAGAGCCTCGAAAGCCAGCACGCCGCCTTCGGCGAAGACCTCGAGAGACTCAAAACCGTTCCAGGAGTCGGGGAGATCGTGGCGCTGACGGCAATCGCTGTCTTCTCAGACGCCACGCGCTTTCCGACCGCCAAGCATGCGGCGAGCTACGCGGGGCTCGTCCCGCAAACCTACCAGTCGGGCGAAACGAACCGCCAGGGCCACATCACCAGGACGGGTTCGCCGGAGCTGCGGGCCATGCTCGTGCAGGCGGCTCACACGGCCAGGCGGCAAAGCAGCCCACTGAATCCGTTTCTGAGAACTCTCACGTTGCGCCTGGGGACACGCCGCGCTGTCACCGCCGTGGCGCATCGTCTCTGTCGGGTTCTTTACGCGATGCTTCGAGACAAGACGAGCTTTGATCGATCGATGCTGAAAGCCCACGAGCCGCGCACGGCGGTAAAGGATGCCCGGATCTATCGACTGAAACCTCAAGCGGCAAAGAGCCGCTGAAGACGAAGAAAGAAAAAGCACGCCGCAAATCTTGCCGAGAATCGGGTGGATGACCCTGCTGCTGAGCATTGGGCCGCAGAGCCCGGGATATCGTTTGGGGCGCCATCCGCTGAAGTGATACGTGGGGCTCTGACCCCGAATGGACGAGTGGCCGGCTGTTTCGTGCGGCGCAAGCAAGACATTATTCAGCGAGGGGCTTGACAGGAATCTTCATGGGCAAGCTCAGCGGCGAGCGTAGCGAGGCCGCTGCAGCGCGGTGGTGGGTGGCGCTCCTCCTGGGACGCGGGACTACGTCGCAGGGCGGTACTCGCTTCGGCGGTTTCGCCGACGTGCCATTTCGCTGGAGTAGCGGATACCGAGGAGAGAGGCGTGGTCCGTGCCCAGGATGAAAGGGGCGTTGTGCCCGTGGGCCGTGCGTCGACCACGAGGAGGTCGGCCATGAGACCTTCGATTTCGGGCTTCGTGATGACCACGTCACCGAGGAGATGGCCGAGCGCCCACCCGACGCCGTAACCGAGGGATGGAGGGATGGAAACGATCGGACGAACCCGGCCGATGGCGCGTCCAATGGTCTCAACGAGAGAGCGGTAAGTGAAGGTTTCTGGCCCAATGGCGTTGATGACGGTGCTGTCGACCCCAGCGCCCTGCGTTACGGCAAGGGAGGCAAGGTCGTCTACGAAGATGGGCTGGAGCCGGTACTGACCGCTGCCGAACACACCGAAGACGGGAAAACGGCGCAGAAGCCACGCGATGTTGTTGATGAGGATGTCCTGCTCGCCGAATAGGACCGTGGGGCGCAGGATCGCGTAAGAGAGGCCGGACTCGCAAGGGCGCGCTCCAGGACGGCCTTGCCGTGAAAGTACTCGAGCCGCGAACTCTCGGATGGATTCGTGATGCTAACGTGCACGACCCGTTGAACACCTGCCTCCTTCGCGGCCCGGAATAATGTCAGGGTGTTTTCAACGGCGACGGAATGCCGAAACTCAGGCGCATTGAAGCGAACCCAGTACGTGTTGTAGAGCACGGTGGCGTCTTTCAGGGAGTCGACGAGGCGCTCAGGTCGATCGAAGTTGAAGGGATGAGCCTCAATGCGACCCTGGAGAGGACCCGGGCGACTGAGGGAGTTGGTGATGGTTCGGACCCGCACGCCGGTCTCGAGTAGGCGCGACGCGATGTAGCTGCCGGAATAGCCGAATGCGCCGGTTACGACGTGAAGAGGTGCGTCCGGCATAAATGCCTCCGAATTTGATGCGGAGAGGGTCGACGCCGTCTGACAATAACAGGCTCAGCCGGGAGCGTAGTGAGTCCGCTGCGGGGAAAGGTTAGCTGGCAATTGACTCGACGGTTAGACGATGCCAGTGGTACTTCATGTCGCGGACATAGAAGATTGAGTCGAGGCGCGCCTCGGATTCTGAGAACAGCAGGCCTGAATGCATGGCCTCGTAGACGCCGAGCTGGTCGGTCACGACCTGGCTGTCCCATGGATTGCGAGCGATGCGAACGACCTCGACGCGATTGGGATGCCTCCGAGCGCCGAAGGCTGCATAAAGCTCTGTTAGATACGCCTGGGCGGCTGGTAAGTCAGGAAAGGCAGAGGCTGATAGGAGCTGCGGGCGGGCGCGCAGGTCGTAATCGGCCGAGATGCGGGCACCTTCCCCTCCCGCTGGAGTCAACGAAAAGCCGACTCGCACCTCTGAGATTCGCCAGTCGACGTGTGCTCGATTGAAGCGAAAGAAAGTGAGGGCATTCCCGGCTGCAACCATGATGGCGTTGTCGGCATCGCTCCGCAGGAATGTCACTCCGCGCTCGCGACCGCATCTGACGACAGCCCGATAGACCACCTGTGTGTAGGTCGTACCGAGCCGTAGAGGCACGAACGATGGCCTCATGCGCTCCATTAGCGCGATGACGATGGAAACGAAGGCATGTGGGCCGTACTGGTCTGGGACGAGGTGATCGGGTAAGTGGCGCCGAAGGGCGGAAGGAGCAACCGCGAAGTTGACCAGAAAGCAATGCCGGAAGCTGGTCTTCATCGGCACTGGATGGAGTGGGAGAAATCGCATTGCGGTACGGCGACTTTAAGCCATCCAAGGATACCGCGTTCAGCGGCGAGCGCAGCGAGTCCGCTGCAAGCGTTGTTACGCGACCCTAGTGCTTTCCATGAGCAAGCTCGCGAAGAATAGTCAGCGGCATGCCGCCGAGCCCATCGATACGGCCATGAGAGAAGGAATAGGACGAGCGCATCTCGGCCGGGGACCCGACGAGGAAGACAACCTGGCCCTCGCCACAGGTTTCGCCGGCCTTAGATGTGTACGACAACTCGGGAAACTCGTCACCGACCGAGAAGTACAGGATCGCTTCGGGGTCACGCTTGAGGAATTCAGCAACTACCGCCTTGAATCTCTCGCCTTCGGGCATGTAGGTCACGAGCAGGATGACGCTCGAACGGGCGATCATCTTCTCCGGCGACAGCTCGTGAAGAGGAACCTCTGGCGTAGGCTGTGCCAGCGACGAGCTGTGAGGGGAAACGCGTGGAGAGCCTTCGGTGGTGACCGATGCCTGGCGCATCGTGCGGAGGGACGAGACATATCCCCAAGCATATAGACCGAGTTGTGCGGCCTGTAGCACGCACAAACACGCAAGCACGACCGTAAGGGTCTTGACGGCTTTGGTCAGAATGGGCACGTAGTTCACGTCATCGTTCATAGGTCACCTAACGATATCAAGCTCAGCGGCGAGCGTAGCGAGATGGGATGAGAAGGCCGGTGTCCCCGGCGCAGTCGGAAAATCCGCTGCAAGGACATTGCGGGCTCGAGGCCCAGAAGGGAGACCGGCCGTGAGGAAGCGTAGCACCGTGACAGGCGGAACCTGTAGGAGGGTATAGGGGCGCAATGGGAATTGCCGGGGCTGTGGCGCGTAGAGGCGCTGGTCGCCGAGCGCCAGGACGGGCCGCAATTCCCATTGCCGCTCTACAGGATCGGTCAGTTCTTGGCGCTTCCACCGGCTTCAGGTCGAACTTCCCACTCGAGACCACGAAGATGATGCAGTCGCTGGCAGCGTCGCACTTCGTCACGTGCCTCACGCCGTGGGGCTGGTACTCGTATCAGCCGGGCGGGAGCTTTATCTCCGGCCCGCTCTCCGTCGCCGCGATCATCGTCCCCGAGATGACTGCGATGCGCATGTCCGACGAGTGCATGTGGAGCCCGGCGTTGAAGCCAGCCTTGAATTTGTGAAAGGCGCCATGAGGCCCTTTGGCCGGATCGCCCCAGACCACCGCCATCGCTACGTCGCCGTTGGCCGGGTTCGGGACCCATTTCAGCTCGTCGTGAGTCATGGTCACGAGCGTGGCGGGCTTGGCGGTGGGATTCGCCTTCTCCTTGACCGTCGGGCGTGTGCCTCTCGCCTCCGCCCCCATTGGAGCTCCGGCGAGGAGAAGGACCGGGAGAACGGCGATTTGAATCGCCCCGGCATTTCCGGAGGCTCCAACACTTGAGAGGATGGAGCCATGGGAAGACGAGGCAGGTACCCGCGGAGGTCCGGGAGCGGGCCGTCCGGCTGGTTTTCGAGCAGCAGGCGCGAGCACGGGTCGCAGTGGGCGGCGATCAGCTCGATCGCGGGCAAGATGGGCTGCACGGCCGAGACGCTGCGGAAGTGGGTGCGGCAGGCCGAGCGTGACAGCGGCGCGCGGCCCGGGCTGACGACGGCGAGCGCGAGCGGCTCAAGGAGCTCGAGCGCGAGAACCGCGAGCTGAAGCGGGCGAACGAGATTCTGCGCAAGGCATCGGCGTATTTCGCGCAGGCGGAGCTCGACCGCCGAGCGAAGTGATGGTCGGCTTCATCGAGGAGCACCGCCAGGAGTACGGGGTCGAGCCGATCTGCGCGGTGCTGCCGATCGCCCCGTCGACCTACTACGAGCACCGCGCCGCCGGCGCGATCCGGACAGGCGTCCGGCGCGTGCGAAGCGGGACGAAGAGCTGATGCCCGAGATCCGGCGCGTCTGGGACGAGAACTTCGAGGTCTACGGGGCGCGAGAAGGTGTGGCGGCAGCTCGGCCGCGAGGGCATGAGCGTGGCCCGCTGCACCGTCGAGCGGCTGATGCGTGCGATGGGCCTGCGTGGCGCGGTCCGGGGCCGCGCGTTCACAGGTCACGACGACGGCCGACAAGTCCGCGGCGTATCCGCCGGACCTCGTGAAGCGCGAGTTTCGCGCGACGGCCCGAACCAGCTCTGGGTCGCGGACCTCACCTACGTGGCGACCTGGGCCGGCTTCGTCTACGTGGCGTTCGTCATCGACGTCTTCTCGCGCGCGCATCGTCGGCTGGCGGGTGTCGAGGTCGCTTCGCAGCGACCTGGCGCTCGACGCCCTCGAGCAGGCGCTGCACGCCAGGCCGCGCACGGACGAGCTCATTCATCACAGCGACCGGGGCGTGCAGTACCTCTCGATCCGCTACACCGAGCGCCTCGCCGAGGCCGGCATCGAGCGCTCGGTCGGCAGCGTCGGCGACTCCTACGACAACGCGCTGGCCGAGACCGTCAACGGCCTGTTCAAGACCGAGGTCATCCGGCGCCGCGGGCCCTGGCGAAATATCGACGACGTCGAGTTTGCTGTCCTCGAATGGGTCGACTGGTTCAACAACCGGCGCCTGCTCGAACCCCTCGGTTACGTCCCCCGGCCGAGTACGAGGCGGCCTACTATCGCAGTCAAGAAACCCCAGCCGCAGTGGCTGGACTCAAATAAACCGGTCTCCGGAGAACCCGGGGCGATTCAATTGACGAATGCGCAAACGAGAGTCCACGTCTCATGACGACCTCCTCAAGGGACACGTTGAAGCCTATCGCGCGCGTGAAAGAATTCAATCCGACGCGGTGTCTTCCGTGGGTCGCCTCGCCCCCCACCTCCTCGACGAGGATATAGAGCTCTCCGACGAATGCCGCTCGTCGATTGAGAGGTATCCTCGGGCTGCTGATTGAACCGCACCAACACCAGCGTCGCGCGAGAGCTAGTCCCGGGCTGACTAACCCGCCTCCCGCCAAGCACTCGATTGGGCCCAATTCCGACTCGCGTCCGATCCCATAATCCGGGCTCAATGGGGAGAGGACCCGAGCCACTTTGGCTAAGGCAGCCCGGCACGAGGAATGCTTCTTAAGCGCCGCGCACGTTCTAATGGCCGCTCCCGAGGGAGCGGCGTTTTTTCTGAGGCCTCGCCGTAGACCCTTGTCTGCCATTTGCGACTATCATCAAGATGGCTCTGAGTGAGCTTCGAGGAGTTTCATGATCGAAGGCCTGTTTCAACCGATGCACCTTCTTCTCATCCTGATTATCGCCACGCTCGTTTTCGGACCGAAGAAGCTTCCGGAACTCGGCAGGAATTTGGGGCAAGGAATCCGAGGATTCAGGGACGCGATCAAGAACGCGGAGACGGGGGCGAGTGCGGACGACTCGCACGCTTCGGCGACCCTGCAGACCCCACCGCGAAGAAGTAACCGCCGTTTTCGAGCACGCGTTTAAGCCCGCGGGTCCGTAGGACGCGAGAGAGACCCTAGCGGGAGTCTAAGAGGCCCGGACGGCTGCCTCTACCCGCTGGCGTGCACAGACGAGCGACTCGGTCACTACGATGACTCCGTGCGCGCACACGTCGACCAAGGTCTGCCGCTGAGTGTGACCTCGCTTCAGGCAGCTTTTCGAACCAGTACCGGCAGCAGCCGCTCCGCGTCGAGGTACTCGACGCGGAACGGTGAATCCACCGGGCCTTCACCCGGCCTGCCGCGAGGAGGCGGGATCGCCGAGAGATGCGCCGGGGTTCTGCCGAAGTACATTTCTGCCGGCGTCGCACCGCCGAGACCCTGATGCGGGCGGAAGTGCGCGTAGTGCAGGAGGCCGAGCTCGACCTTGTCCAGCAGGTCTTCCGCTGCCGACGGCCGCAGCAGGCGCAGGCCGAGAGCGTCCTTCAGCGTCCTCCACAGTCTCTCGATCAGCGCGATCGAGCCCTTCTTTCCGATCGCCCCGAACCTCTGCTTCACTCCGAGCTGAAGGAGCTTCCGGCGAAAGATCTCGCCCGTGAAGCAGCGGGCCCGATCCGATACGAAGTGCCTCGGCCGTCCATGGCGCTTCGCCGTCCTTGAGACGAAGCTGGCCATATCGCCGGCCGAAGGCTCCTTGGAGAACATCCGCGCCGAAAGGTCTCGACGCGCGTGAGGCTTGAGATCGCGCCTACACTTCAAGTTAGGCAGATGCGCGGGGCCGAGAGAAACAGACGTTCCACTTGCGTGAAAGCTGCGCTTGCTCTGGCGTTCCTGCTCGCCGCCTTCGACGCACCTGCGCGTCTCATCCCAACGGCTCCCGTCAACGCGTGGCCCGTCATTCCCGCGGTCCAGAAGCGCTCGGCGCGGCACGTGGTCGCCCTCGAGCTTGTGAGCTACGGGGCGGCTTGTATGTATTGCGTCCCGACTCTCATGCGCGTCGCCGTCCACGACTCGCTGGGAATCGAGGCGTCCCGAGACGTCACGCCCGGCAACACGCCCGGCTACATCGCGAACGCCGCTGCGCTCGAAGGGGCCGACGGGTCTCTCCGCCTTCTCCTCTTCGGAAACGTGGACCCGGCCGGGAACGCGACGCAGAGCGGAAACTTCCTCTACAGCGCAGATGGCGGCCTGACCTGGGGCGTCGTGGCGGACCTGTCCGGGCTGCAGTCCTACAGTTCTTCGGCGGTTGCCGACTTCGGCGGGCCAGTAGCCGGAGGCGCTTCTTCTCAAGTTCGGCTGGGAAATTCCTCCGTGCCGTTCGTCGTGTCGACACCGGTGGGATTCTGGGGCATACGAGCGGACGGCTCCGGTTACCTTCTGACACCGGCCTGGGGCGGCGCCCTCCTCGGATCCGACATCGACGGCTCGAAATTCCTGGTGGCAGCCCTCCTCTTCTCGCCGCCGCCTCCGTACTACATGCCCGCGACGTGGAAGGTCGCGATCCTGGACCTCTCGGGCAACCTGCAGCAGCTCTTCGAGCTCGCCCCGGATTTCGTTCCCTGGATAGAGGGGTGGATCGCGCCGGACGGCAGCGCCTACCTGAACGTGGATTGGAGTCAGGGCGGAAACAACTTCTACCCTACGACACCTCCGCAACCTCTACCCTCGAGGTTTTCCGTGACGCTCTGCAGGCAAGGGACGGTCCGGGAGATCGTCTCGTCGGACGTCCGATTTGCACTTCTAGGCGCTCCAAGCGCCGATTTCTCCCAGGCGTGGATCGTGACGACCGACTCGGGCGCGACCGTCCTGAGCTCCTTCACTCCTTCCAGCGGTCTCGTCGAGGCCTGGCGCGACGCATCGCACCCGCGGTTGGCGGCGCTCTTCGCGGGCGCCTCCGGCGAGCGCGTTCTCGTCCAGAAGAACCACCTCGGTCCAACGGCCGGGAACCGTCAGGAGTTGGAATGGGCCCTGTGGAACGTCGGTGAGGGGGCACCGGCCGCCTACGACACTGTCGCTCTCAACTCGTGGGGTCCCGTGACGGTTGTGCATCTCGACGTTGATGCCGCGGCCTCCGGCGCGCCCATCATCGTGGATCCGGGATCGCCCCAGGATATCGCTGGCCCGTCTGCGCCTTTTTCCCCGACGGGGCCAAATTTCTTCCCGACGCAGGGCCTAGTTCGCGCGTCCCTTCTGCAGCAACTCGTCATCCCGGCGGTGGCGCGTGCAGCGGGGAAAGGCGGGTCGGACTGGCGGACTGACCTGATCCTCCGGAATCCGGGGTCGAGCCCTCTCCAGGTCACTGCACGCCTCCTCGCGAACCCTGAGACGACGAGCCAACCGGTCAATGCAAGCCTGACCCTTGGCCCGGGAACCATTACCATCCTGCCAGACGTCCTCAAGAGCCTCTTCCAGCTCGAGCAGGGTTCGGGAGCGCTTCTTCTGATCCCCGGCGGGAGCGGCTCTCTCGCCGCAACGAGCCGTTCGTACACCGCATCGTCGAATGGCACCTACGGGATGGCGGCCGATGCCGAGGACGTCATTCTGGGCGCCCGGCCTGGCTTCGAGCAGACGTTCGCGGCAGGACTTCTCGGAACAGGCTTTCGGACGAACCTCGTCGCGAGCGACCTCTCGGGGCAGGGATCTCAGCTGCAGGTCTTCCCGCAATCTGCTGGCGGCGTCATCAGGGCGCCGATTTCCGTCGTCGCTCCACCCGCGGGCCAGGCCCAGATCGACGACCTCGCGGCCCTGACGGGCACGCCCGCCTCGCAGACAGCTGCATTCCGTTCAGCGACCAGCGCCGGCAGCGTCGTGCCAGGCCTCATCGCAATCGACAACGCCACGAACGACCCCACGTGGTTCGGTCCGGACGCTCCTCCCGGGCAGCTCACCATTCCTGCAATCGTCCACGCTGGAGGAGCCAACGGCGCCCAGTACCGGACGGAACTCTTTCTCTACAACCCCGACGCCGTCCCTCACGCTATTTCTCTCGGCGTCATCCCTTGGGACGGGTCATCCGGCGGGCAGCCCGTCACGGTCACGCTGGCTCCCGGCGAATCGCGGCGAGTTCCGGACGCGCTCTTGACGCTCTTCGGCCTGAGCGGCGTGGCGCAACTGTACTTCACGAGCGCTTTCCCGACCGGCAGAGTTCTCGTCACGTCGCGGGCTTACACGCTGCTCGACGACGGCTCGACCTACGGCACGCTTCTGCCGCCCCTCGGGGCAACCCAGTCCGCCGCGGCGGGGGAGACGCTGGAGATCCTTGGCCCGATTGGCGCGCACACGTCCCGCACGAACCTCGCGCTCGTGAGCCTAGTCTCCTTCCTATCCGCGAACGTCCACGTGCAAGTGCTCGACGCCCGAGGGAGCATTCTCGATTCCTTCGACCAGGTAGTCGCGCCGGGAAAGGGAGTCCAGATAAACGACCTCTTCCGCGCCCGAGGCCTCGGCGACGGACCGGGGGCCGCGCTCATCAGAGTCTCGCCGTCCAGCGGAACTATTGCCGCCTACGCGACCGTGATCGACAACGGGACGAACGACCCGGTCTATTTCGCGGGCAACCTGGCGCCCTAAGCTGATCACGGGCAGATGGTCAAATCGAGCCGGTTCGCCCGCCGCCGTCTGGTTTCCAGCGCTCGGTAGTCCCGGACAACCGCGCTCTGAGCCATTAACTCGGGGATCCTTCAGGGAAAGGGTCGATTACTCGAACCTAAATCGCCGTCCGGACAGAGAAGTCCGTTTAAGGGTCGGGAATGAGCCTGAAACCGGGGACGTGACTCCTGGCTCTATCCGCCACAGGCCCCCGGCAATTCCCATTGCGCCCCTACAGCCGCACCGAAAAAGATGCAGAATGGCCGCGGTTTCACGCTTCACAGCCCCCCGGCAATTCCCATTGCGCCCCTACAACGCCCGTCAGAATCGTGTCCGGACCTGCTCCCTTATGAAGGAACGGCTCCCGTTGGGGACATGTAGTTCGTCGCAGGCTTCCGCCCACGTGAAGCCTTGAAGCACGAACCTCACGAGACGTCCTGCCGTCGGCGGGAGCGATCTGGCCCCCAAACGCGCCTCGGCCGCCGATAGGCCGGTGTCACGTCGGGCTGTCGGCGCTAAGCCCGCGAGTGACTCTATGGGCTCGAGGCGCGTCGCGTAATACCACTTCCTGTTCTTCGTTCGTAGGAATCGCCCCACGAGCGCCGCAACGAGGCGGTCACCTGGAGGGAACTCCCGTAGGAGGCCGTGCCGTTGGAGGAGCCACACCACGACGTCTTGGAGCAAGTCATCCCGGCACGGCCCGTGGAATCCCTTCCGTCGCAGCGCCTTATCGACGGCCGCGATGAGGGTAGCGCCGACCTCTTCGGAAACAGGACGCCTGCGCACGGCGTTAGCCACCTATTCAGTGTGACCTCCGCGGTCTGGCTCCTAACGATGCAGATGCATCAATTCGCCAGGCTGACCATCGATCCGCCCCTTGCCGGCCATTTACCTAGACAAGAGGAGAAGGAATGCAACGTCGATCGTCTCCCGCCGGGGACCCCACCTCACGCTGACTGAATTTTGAAAGAAATGCCTTGAAAGAATCACTATGAAACGTGCTCTGCTTTTCCTCACCCTGGTCGCCGCCGTCGCGGCCCTGCCGCAGGTCGCGAAATCTCAGGATGCGGCTGCGATCCAGGACCGACTTCGCTGGATCAGTAGTTTCGCGATGAGCGGCGCGCTGTACCATTCGCACATGCAGGCGCTCGGCTTGGACATGAAGGTCGACTCCCTCGGCCCCTACCAGCCACCCGATCTCGGGCCTCTAATCAGCACCAGCTATGTCGCCACTCATGACAGCCCTAACCAGGACGTCGAACCCACCATCTCGAATGTCTTGATGGGGTATACCCCATACATCACCAGCGCCTATATGACCTATTCGTCCGTAGCCCCGAACTTGCCTCTCATTCACTCAGTCACCACGACAGATTCCTTCACCACCTTTACGCCCAGTTCGCCTTTCCTCATGCCGCCCACGGTACCACCCCACGGTTCCTTCCAACAGGCCTACGATCCGTTTCTGGCCTCAAGTCCAAGCAACGGCCACCTGTACACGGTCGGCGTGGCCAACACCTACCCGCCATCGGTTACGGCTGTCTGTGTGTGGGCCTCAACTAACGGCGGCAGCGTGTGGTCTGCGCCTACCGCCATCGAGAACAATTCTGCCGACACGACCTACGAGCTTGACAAGCCGCACATTGCGGTCAACCCCAACAATGGCTACGTGTTTGTCACCTATCTCCAATACACTCCCTATCAACCGCCCGCCCCGCTTGGCGAGGCCAACATCCACCTTGCCCGCAGTACGGATGGAGGCGCCCACTTCACACTTCTAAATGCGCCTCAGGGCAGTTCCGGCGTGGTCGGCGGGCCTCAGCTGGCTGTCAATCCGACCAACAGCAATCTCTATCTCGTCTGGGCTGATTACGGCACCAACTCCTTGCGTGTCAGTACCTCAACAGATAACGGCAATTCCTGGGGCACGCCAGTGAATCTTTCCATCCCTACGGGCCACCTTATCGGTCCAGTAGCGGGTCTGAGGTGTGACATTCCGAATCAGCTGCCGAACTATTTCTACCCATGCCTCAGCAACTACATCCGGATTTATAGTCTACCAATCGTGCGCTACAACCCAGTGGCTAGTGTGTTGGGGGTCACCTGGCACCAGCGCGAGGATAACGGGACGACGAATCCCGTGCCGACCGACACGTACTACTCCACCTTTAACGGATCCACATGGCTGGCGCCGGTCGTTGTTTCAGCTACAGCGGGCGTGAACGAATTCATGCCGGCGCTTGACAGCGATGATGACGGCAACGTGTCGATAACCTACTATAGTACATCAGGGATCACTGGCAACGCAAAGTACCGTGAATGGCTTGCCTTCCGGATTTCCAACGGGACGGTCATAAGGACGAACCGCTTGCTGGCTTCGCTGCCGTCCGACCCGCACAACTACACGATTTGGCCGTACTTTATCGGCGACTATCAGGATGGTACGAGCATTCGTGACATGGGGTACCGCAGGTACGTTCCGGCTTGGGTCGGCATCGACGCTGGCTTCAATCCACCTCGTGGAGAGATCCACTTCACAGACGACAGCTACTGAGCCCACCGGGGCGGGCTGATCTCCGTGTGCGACCGGCCCCATCGTGCTCGAAGGAGATTCACTCATGCGCCAGGAGGGAGCACGAAGGGCCGTCTCGGCGGTAGCTTTTCTGTTCGCGCTGCTTTCGGCGCCGTTGCGAGCCGGCACGATCTCCGAGTTTCCCCTTCCCGCAGGGACACCCGTAACCGGCAGTTACTTCGGTGCCTATGCTCGGGCCATCACGGCTGGCTCTGACGGGAACGTGTGGCTCACCGACCTTAGGCGCCTAAGCATCATCCGCATGACCCCTAGCGGGGACGTCACGGAATTCAACACGCCGGCTCTCGGCATCACGGTCGGGGATGACGGGAATGTCTGGTTCACCTCAGGGGGTCAGATCGGCCGGCTGTCGCCAGACGGCGCAACGCAAGCATGGTTTCCTCTCCAAACCGGGAAGTACGCCGTAGGAATCGTCTCCGGACCAGACGGAAACCTCTGGTTCACCGAGAGTAACGGTGAGGGCCCCAATCCCGGCGGCTCGCCACCTCTTCCCACGGCAATCGGGAGGCTTACGCCGGCAGGGACGATGACTGAATATCCGTGGGTGCAGGCTTCCGACATCATTGTCGGGCCCGACCGTGGCCTTTGGTTCATAGCAAATTTCTTTTCTCTGGGGCGCGCAACGCTTCAGGGAGTCCTGAGCGGGATCACGTTTCAGCCGGCCATCAACGGCTTGAACGCCATCACCCTCGGCCCTGACGGAAACGTCTGGTTCACTTCGGGTTCTGTCGGTAAGATCTCACTGACCGGCGAGGCCACGCAATACGCCGTCCCGACCCCCAACGCCAACGCGTTCGACATTGTCGCCGGCCCTGACGGCAACCTATGGTTCACCGAGATGAGCGCCAACCAGATTGGCCGGATCACGCCGCAAGGCGTCATCACGGAGTTTCCGGTCCCGACCCCGGATTCTCAACCTGCCGCCATCTGCGTGGGCCCCGACGGCAACATCTGGTTCACGGAGTCAAACGCCGCCAAGGTGGGGCGCCTCGCTCTCTCCGGGCCCGCCGCCGGCAACATCACGCTGACCGTTCCAGCCGCCGCCTCGGCGCATGGCGTCAACGGCACGTTCTTCCACACCGACCTGTGGCTCATGAACCGCTCGTTTACGTCGCCGGTCGTCGCGACGCTAACGTACCGGTGCACGACTGGATTCGCCTGTGGCAACGCCGTGCAAGCGGTCACGCTTCCGGCCCGCCAGAGCGTCATGCTCACCGACGTCATCGGCCGGACCTTCAACGCTCCGAGCACCTCCGGCGCCATCGAGATTTCCTCGCCGACGACCTCCGGCCCCGTCAGTGCGTCCTCGCAGGTCTCATCGCCGCTGCCGCCGGCTCCCGCATTCGGGACGCTGGTCCCAGCCTTCCCGCTCTCCGATGCGAAAATGCACACGGTCTTCATCGGCATCCAGTCAGGCGGCGGCTTGACGTCGGGCTCGCGGTCCAACGCTGGGGCGTACAACCCGCAGCCAGTGCCCGTGGACGTAACCTTCGCCCTCTTCAAGGGGGATGGGACGACGCTCGGGACATACTCGAGGACGTTCGGGCCGAATGAGGCCTATCAGCTCTACCCGAACATCTTCGACCTGCTCGGCGCGGGCGCGACGGTGGCGACGGACGCGTATCTCGTCGTGACCGCCACGGCCCCTGTGTTCCCGTACGTCACCGTCATCGACAACGTCTCCGGCGACTCGTCATTCCTCTCGGCCTCGGACGATGAGACAGCACCGTAATTTCCCCACGGCCTGTAGGGGCACAATGGGAATTGTCGGGGGCTGGTGCGCACGGACCAGAAGTCGGCCGTGGTTCGCGTGCCCGCGGTGCAGGCCCTGGCCCCATTCCATCTGGGGTGGCACTCTTCAGCGTAACCGGACGTGTGCCGCGCAACCGATTCCAC
>CAWFJJ010000003.1:0-9190 GCA_963816185.1 Thermoanaerobaculia bacterium
GCTGAACGCTGGCAGGTCTCCGAATGGAGGGAGAAAGCACCTCTCGAGGTGCCCGATGATCCCTTTGAATCATGCAGACCGGCTCGAGCCGGACCCAACCTGGAAAAGAGCGAGTCCGCCCCTTCCGGAGTTGCGGGAGGTGGGAAGAGGAATTGGCAAGCGTGGTCGGAGAGGCTGAAACGGAGCTGGGGCCCACGAGCGAGCCGGTGAGGCCGCATGAGGAGGGTGTATGAACTTTTCAATTAGGGTCGATCCGTCGACCTGGCAGCGCTACATCTCGACTCAGGTGAAGGGGAAGATGCTCCTGCTGGATCCCTTCACCAACAAAGGAACGGCCTTCACGGCCAAGGAAAGGGACGAGCTCGACCTTCACGGCCTCGTGCCGCCCGCGATCTGCACGATCGAGGAGCAGCTCGAACGGGTTTACGAGAACTTCGTGGCGAA
This sequence comes from Thermoanaerobaculia bacterium, assembly GCA_963816185.1. Taxonomy (GTDB): domain Bacteria; phylum Acidobacteriota; class Thermoanaerobaculia; order UBA5066; family UBA5066; genus Fen-183. The sequence goes on from CAWFJJ010000003.1 coordinate 445, forward strand.
GCCGACGCCCCTCGAGAAGTTCATCTACATGGCGAGCCTCCACGACCGTAACGAAACCCTCTTCTTCCGTCTCGTGAACGAGCGCATCGACGAGATGCTTCCTATCGTCTACACGCCTGTCGTCGGCGAGGCCTGCCAGAAGTTCTCCCACATCTACCGGCGGGGCCGCGGCCTTTACGTGAGCTACGACCAGCGCGACAAGATCGAGAAGATCCTCTTGAACTACCACACGACCGACCCGTCGGTGATCGTGGTGACCGACGGAGAGCGCATCCTCGGGCTCGGCGACCAGGGTGCGGGCGGCATGGGAATCCCGATCGGCAAGCTTTGCCTTTACACAATTTGCGCAGGCCTTTCGCCCTACTCGACGCTCCCCATCATGCTGGACGTCGGGACGGACAACGAAGAGAGGCTCAACGACCCGCTCTACCTGGGACTGAGGCGCAAGAGGATCCGGGGCCGGGACTATCAGGACTTCATCGACCGGTTCGTCGCGGCGGTGCGCAAGGTCTACCCCAACGTTCTTCTGCAGTGGGAGGACTTTCTGAAGGGTAACGCGATCAAGCAGCTCGAGCGCTACCGCGACACGATGCCGACCTTCAATGACGACGTCCAGGGGACCGCGGCGGTCGTCCTCGCGGGCGTCTACGGCGCCATGAAGCTCACCGGCCAGGCGATGCGCGACCAGCGGCTCGTCTTCGCCGGGGCGGGTGCGGCCACGCACGGCATCGCGGCTCTCTTTGTCTCGGCGCTCGTCGAGGAAGGGCTCTCGGTCCAGGAGGCGCGGCGGCGGATCTTCACGGTCGACACGAAGGGCCTCGTGACGCGGGATCGCCCCGCTCTCGAGGACTTCAAAGCCCTCTACGCGCGCGATCCCGGGGAGACCGCCACGTGGACCTGCCGCGACCGGTCGCGCGTCACGCTCGAGGAGACCGTCGCAAATGCGCGCCCCACGATCCTCATCGGCGTCTCGGCGACAGCGGGGACGTTCACCGAGCACCTCGTGAGGCTCATGGCCTCTCTGAACGAGCGGCCCCTCATCTTTCCCCTGTCGAACCCCACGTCGAAGAGCGAATGCACCGCCGCCGACGTCATTCTCTGGTCGGACGGACGAGGCATCGTCGCCACGGGGAGTCCCTTCGCTCCCGTGACATACGCGGGCAGGACGTTCCGGATCGGCCAGTGCAACAACGCGTTCATCTTCCCCGGCATCGGGCTGGGGGCGTGCTTCTCCCGCGCCCGGCACCTCAGCGACGGGATGTTCCTCGACGCGGCCAAGACCTTGGCGGCGAACGTCACGTCCCAGGATCTCGCAGATGGCACCGTGTATCCCCGCCTTTCGCGAATTCGGGATTGCTCCCACGCCGTTGCGTGCGCCGTCATCCGGCGGGCGGTGAAGGAGGGGTACGCGGACCCGAGCGTCCTGACGAATCTCGAGGAGTCCCTCCGGCGGGCGATGTGGTTCCCCGAGTACCTCCCCATCCGCTACGAACCTGAGGGGGTGGGTCGTTTGGGCGCCCCGGCGGCACGAGAGGCCGTCGAAGAGCCTCGTGCAGAGGAAGCGCTTCTCGTGGGGGACTAAACCGGCACGGATCGGGATCTTGACCCCCGCCGGCTGCCGCCCATCAACCCTGACCCGAGGATGCCCACGCGCATGCTCAGCGGCCGACCAGTTTCTGGAGGTGCTCGGGGTACCGGGCGCCGTGCACCGTGATCGTCGAAGCGGCGTTCTCGATCTCTCGGAGATCGTCGGACGAGAGCTTGAGGTCGACGGCTCCGATGTTCTCTTCCAGGCGCTCCACCTTCCGGGTTCCAGGAATGGGAACGATCCAAGGCTTCTGGGCGAGCAGCCAGGCGAGCGCGATCTGGGCGGGCGTCACTTTCTCCCGTTCCGCCATCCGGCGAAGCGCGTCGACGAAGGCCAGGTTCGCCTTTCGAGCCTCCGGCGTGAAGCGGGGGACGACGTTGCGGAAGTCGGATTTGTCGAACGCCGTATTCTCGTCGATCTTTCCGGTGAGAAAACCCTTGCCCAGAGGGCTGAAGGGCACGAAGCCGATCCCGAGCTCCTCGAGGGTCGGAAGCACCTCCGCTTCGGGCTCCCTCCACCACAACGAGTACTCGCTCTGGAGCGCCGTAACCGGCTGGACCGCTTGCGCGCGACGGATCGTCTTCACGCCCGCTTCGGACAGTCCGAAGTGCTTGACCTTCCCATCCCGGATCAGGTCCTTCACGGCGCCCGCCACGTCCTCGATCGGGACCTTGTCGTCGACGCGGTGCTGATAGAAGAGGTCGATGGTGTCGATCCGGAGCCGCTTGAGCGACGCCTCCGCGACCTGCTTGACGTGCTCGGGCCGGCTGTCGAGGGCCGACCATCCCGGGCCGCCACCCGGCGAGGGCGCGAACCCGAACTTGGTCGCGATGACGACGCGCCCCTTGAAGGGCTCGAGCGCTTCGCCGACGAGCTCTTCGTTCGTGAACGGACCGTAGGCTTCCGCGGTGTCGAAGAACGTGACACCCCGTTCGACGGCCGCTCGGATCACGGAGATCATCTCCTGCTTGTTCGAAGCCGGACCGAACCCAAAGCTCATGCCCATGCAACCGAGCCCGAGTGCCGAGACTTCCAGGTTGCTGCGTCCCAGTTTGCGTTTGTGCATTTCGTTCTCCTATTCGGCGCTCGAGCCGGCCTGATATTGCTCCGTCTCCTCCGCGAGCAGCCATCGGAACTGTACCCGGCACTCGTCTCCTCCAGAACGCGCCAATGTAGTGGCCAAACGCGCCACGGCCGTGCGAGCTCGCTGCGCGGGGTGAGCGGTCCGAGCCAAACCCTAAGGATGGATTATCTTTTTTATTTTCAATCAGTTGAAGACGAACCGTTGCCCTCACGCACTACCTGCCGGAGGGCGCCGCCATGAAACGAACGCCTCTCTCCCTCGTTTCTCTGGCTCTATTGATTCTTGTCCCCCTTCTCGCCGGATGCAGCGGCGGAGAGAACTCGATAACCGGGCCTTCGACGGGAGGAAGTGCCCTCAGCGGTCAGGTCATGCCGATCGGTGACCTTGCAGGCGCGTCGCCTGCGGGAATCAGCGTGACCGCGCTCGGACAGGCGGCGGTCACAGCTGCCGCGGGCCGGTCGGCGCTCGTCGACAAGACTGCGATCACAGACGCTACGGGCCGGTTCGCGCTCATGGGACTCTCCAATGGGAACGTGGAATTGGCGTTCTCGCGTGGAGACGGAATCAACGCCCACCTGGTCGTGAACGCTTCCGTGGCGAAAGTCGTGATCGACCTCCAGAAGGGGCAGGCGACGATTCACAGCGGCGGTCAGACGATGGAGCTCGAAGGTCCCATTACCGCGGTCTCGGACACGTCGATCACCGTGATGAACGCGAGCGCCGCCAAGCCGGAGACCGCCGCAATCACGACGAGCACGGTCATCCGGATGGGCGGCACGGCTCTCACCGCGAAGGAACTGAAAGTCGGCGACCGCGTGCACGTGAAGACGATCACGAACGCGGACGGCACGCTGACCGCGACGGAGATCATGCTCCAGAACGACGGTCAGACCGGCGGTCAGACAATGGAGCTCGAAGGTCCCATTACCGCCGTCTCGGACACGTCGATCACCGTGATGAACGCGAGCACAGGCAAGCCGGAGACCTCCGCAATCACGAAGAGCACGGTCATCCGGATGGGCAACACGCCTCTCACCGCGAAGGATCTGAAAGTCGGCGACCGCGTGCACGTGAAAACGATCACGAACGCGGACGGCACGCTGACCGCGACGGAGATCATGCTCCAGAATCCCGGCTGATCCGACTCGTCAGGTCGTCTCGTCGATCTCCGGGACCTCACGAACAGCCGTATAAGCTCTGGTGGATGCCTTTCTTGCGCTCGGCGAGGCGACCCTACGCCTTCGTCGGCCTCGTCCTCGTCTGGAACGCTCTCCTCCTTGGGGGATTCGCGTCCCACCTCTCCCTGACGACCGGGACCGCTTCCCTTCCGGCCTTTCTGGCCGCGGGTACGTTCTTCGCCGGCCATATCATCGACGTGCTGCTCGTCGTCTCTGCCGGCGCCCTCCTGGTCAACGGCCCGCTTCCGTTGCGGCTCCTGGCCTACGGCGCGTTTCTCGTTCAGTTTCTCGGGGACGACCTTCAGCTCTTCACACACTACTTGACGGGCCAGTACCTCTCGAGGCTGGCGGTCGAGAACGCAAACCACGTGGCGCTTCTCTTCAGCCCGAGGAGAGTCACGGGAGCCGCCGTCGCGGTGGCTGCCGCGCTCTCCGTGCCGCTCCTGACGGAAATCGCGCGGAAGGCCGCCCGCTGGCGCGAAGCCGGAACCCTCTCCCTCGCCGCTCTCTCCCTCGCTGCCGTCGTCGCGGTCGCCCCCCGGGCCCTTCCGGCCGACGCCCGCAAGATCCGGGAGGAGCTGTACGAGGGAAACAACATCACGGACCGGTCACCCCTCGTCTCCCTGTTCGAGGTGCTCGTCGGGAAACCGGCGCGGGACTGGAACATATTCACCCGCGCCGACGCCGTGGCGATGAAGCGATTCGGTTTCGAGATCTCGCTTTCGAGCGCCTATCCGCTCCGGAAAGACTGGATCTACGAAGGGGATCCGCCCTTCGAGAGAGTGCCGGGAGCCCCTCGCCTTCCCAACATCATCGTCTTCTTCACCGAGGGCCTCTCGGCGCGTCTGACGGGACCCTACGGCTCGCCGTTCCCGGGGATCACGCCGAATCTCGACCGGTTCGCGGCCGATCCGAGGACGATGGTCGTGACGAACTACTACAACCACACGTTCGCGACGTACCGGGGTCTTCACGGGCAGCTCTGTTCCCTGTTCCCGAAGGACGAGGGGTCGGATGCCTGGCTCGAAGGCCCCGAGAACAGGGACATCCGAAGCTACTTCAGCCTCGCCGACTACCTCCGCGAGCTGGGGTACGAGACGAGCTTCCTCGACACGCACCGGCGCGGGGCGGCCCGCGTCGACAAGATGTTGAGACGGATCGGGTTCGAGAACGTCCTGACGGCGGAAGATCTCTCGGCGCAGTACCTGGGAGGCGTGGAGCCGCTGCGGAGCGACGCTCTTTCCGATCATCAGCTCCTCGACGCCCTCGTAGGCTTCCTCGAGAAACGACAAGAACGCGCAGGCGGGTCGCGGCCCTTCTTCGTGGGGCTCTACAACGTCGAGACCCATGCCTTCCAGGATTCGGCGGCCGATGGCCCGAAGTACGGAGACGGCGGGAACTACAGCCTCAACACCGTTCACAACTTCGACCATGCGTTCGGCCGGTTCCTGGATTTCTTCCTGAGCTCGCCTCTCGCGAAGGACACCATCGTGGTCTTCACGGCGGACCATTGTCACTACACGGAGAGGACCTACACGGAGGTCATGCGGCCGAACTTCCCCGGCCTTTCGCGCATCCCCGTGGACACGATCCCCCTCATCATCTATTCGCCCCTTCATCGGCTTCCGGACACCTTCGACGCGGACTTCCAGACCTCCTTGGACTTCACGCCGTCCCTCATTCACCTTCTCGGCCTGCCGCAGAGACCCAATCCGTTCCTCGGTCGCTCGATCTTCTCGTCCCACGCAAGGAACGATCGCGGGCTGGGAATCGCCTTGATCGGCACCGATCTCTTCTTCGTCGATCGGAATGGGATCGCCCGCAGGGGACGGCTGCGCGAGCACGCGAAGGAGTTCTGGAAAGTCCAGCGCTTCGTGCGCTACCTGGCGGATCTCGAGGAACGCAACAGGATCTGGCCGGGGCCCGGCGCCGGGAGCGCGCCCGCTCGCTCGGGCACGGATGACTCGGGATCGCGCTAGCGAGCGAAGAACGTGTTGCTGACCCAGACGAGGATCGCGAGAAGCCCCACGCCGAGGACGAGGCTCCACGTGACCAGCTTGGCCTCCACCGGCAGGAAGGGCTCGTAAGGAATCTTCGCGAGCTCGTCGGCCACCTGCTTCCCGGTCGTCACCGGCGGCGGGTAAATCGCGACCCTCTCGCAAGCCTTTTCCAGTCGGGCGGCTTCGAGCGCGGAAGGCGTCGCGGGCTTCTTCTCCGTCTCGACCTCGGGTTCCAGAACTTCCGTTACCAGGGCACGTGACCGACCATGTCGAGGCGGGCGAGCTGGGCCACTCCCGCGAGCGCGTCGTCGAGCGTCGGCCCAGTCGCCTCCTCGTAGTCCTCGCGACGGGCGGTGGGACTACCGCGTGACGATCGTCTTTAGGAACGCCGCGGCCGCCGCCGACAGCTCAGGAGAGGACGAGATCAAGAAGCAGCTCTTCCCGGATCAGGAGACGTACCGCCGCGAGGAGCAGAGGCGCTTCGAGATCCTCCTCGCGCACTGGGACTTACCGCTCGTGCCCGCCGCGGAGATGGCTCCCGAGGATTACGGCCCGGGAAAAGTTCGCAGCCGCGCAGCGTTGGCCTTACCCCGGCTCCACGGCAGACGCGAACGCGCCCACCGGCCCTCGCCAGGCCTCGATGGGAAGACCCACTCGCCGGCAGAGGTCGTCGATGCGCGGATCAGAACGGATCGGGTCGAAGAACGGGTCCACCGGTACGTGCAGGAGCCCCGGCGCGCGCCGCGCGAACGCCTTTTCGAGCCACGCGAACGCTGCGTCCGACTCCCCGCATGTTGCATAGTACGCCGCAACCTCGGTCGCGTTCAGCGCCCGAGTCTCCGCCTGCCCGGCGAGGTAGTCCGCGACCGCCCGCATCGCCGCTAGAGGACCGGCGCGGTGGAACGTGCCGGCGAGCACACGCGCCTGCTCGCTCTCGGGTCCCCAGAGTCTGCCGAAGTCGGCGATGGCCTCCTCGTGACTGCCCGTCATCCAGAGCGCCTTCGCGAGGAAGTGGCGGGCGTTGCTGACGTCGGGATGGGACGCAAGCAACCCGCGCGCCTCATCGATCGCCTCCTGGTAGAGTCTCGCGGCAACCAGGTGCCCGGGGAGGCACTGCCAGGCAAGCAGGCTGTCTGGATTCAGCTCACGGCCAAGGCGGACCTGGTCCAGGCTCTCCTGGGTCTGACCCATCACGACGAAATAGTCGGAGTACGCGTGCCTGACCCCGGCGTCGCGCGGCTCGAGGCTGACTGCGCGCCCCAGGTGCTGCCTCGCCGTTTCGAACTCCCAGTCGAAATAGAGACTGATTACGCCGAGGGCGGCCCAGGCCTTGGCGACGTTCTCGGACAAGGCCAGGGCGCGTTGGGCGGCCCCACGCGCGCGAGGAAGCAACTCGGTGTATGGATGCAGGCCGAACCACGCTTGCCACGCCCGGTTCGAGGCCAGTTCGCCCCACGCCTCGGCGAACTCCGGGTCGAGCCTGGTGGCTTCCTCGAGGAAGCGCTCGGCAGCGGGGAAAGTTCGGCTCGCGACGAGCCCCTCTTGCTCGAAGAACTGCCGCGCCCGAAGCAAGGCAGCACGGGCCTCGGGGCGGACACGGTGCGATCGTCTCGTCCTCGAAGGCGCTGGGGACCAGTCGGCCTCCTCGACCGCCGCGATGAACCGGTAGCCTCGCCGAGGCAAGGTCTCGACGTAGTGCGGCGCATTCGGGGAGTCGTGCAGCGCCTTGCGGATCGCGTTCACGCAATAGTTGAGACCCAGGTCGGCGTCGACGAAGGTGTCGTTGCCCCAGAGGTGCTCTCGGATCTCCTCGCGGGTCACGAGGTGACCCTGTCGCCTCGCGAGCAGGCACAGGACTCGGGCAGGCTGGAGAGGAAGGTGAACCTTCCGACCCGCCCGGCGGAGTTCGCAGGTCTCGGCGTCGAACTCGAAGGGACCGAATCGGAGAACGGCCTCCGGCACGGGTCACCTCCACCCGACGATTATCTACCTGCGTGGTGCAACCTCAAGATGGGCCTGGCCTTTCCGACTCATGACGAATTCAGCACGGACTACGGCTCCACCCATGGCTTGCCCGCGCCGCCGGCCGCACCTTGAGATTGCGTAAAGGAGGTCGCAGATATGCGTCACTTCGCACGACTCGCTCTTTTGGTTGCGACCGGGGCCTGCGCTGCCGGGCTGGTGCTTCTCCCGGCGGTGCAAGCTCAAGCTCAAGACCAGAAATATCGAAGTCATGACCAGGCAGACCTTTCCTCGAGCGGAATGGGTCCGTACAAACCATGGGGAACGTGGCTCATGCGGCTCGAGCTCCCCACCGGCGATATACCGTTCATCTCGACGATTAACCAGGAGGGCACCACGGTCTCGTCGTCGAGCCTGATGTACGGCGGCCTGCCCGGGTTCTCCCCAACCTGGAGCTCGGCGATTCACGACGTGTGGGAGCGGACCGGTCCGAAGACGATGAACGTGACCAGCTTCAACTTCATGTTCAACCCAGGGACCCACCCGACCGCGCCCGGCAAACTCCTCGGGTTCGTCCGATCGCGGGTGACGATGGAGTTCGACGGTGACGGCAACCACTTGGTCGGAGTGATGGACAATGAGTTCCTCGCCTGCCCGACTCCCCTGACCTGTCCGGACATCAACGACGCCAACGCCGTCTGGACGCCGAGGCTCGTGGGGATCCCGTGCACGGCCGTTCGTCTCCAGGTCGTGGAGCCTGGGCCGCTGCGCTGATTGCGGGTCTTCCGCCGCCGGTTGGCGCCGCCTGGCTCGCCAGCGATGACCCTTCCCTGTGCCGCGAGGAGCGATTCGAGATCCTCCTCGCGCACTGGGACTCACCGCTCGTGCCCGCCCCGGAGGCGGCTCCGTAGCAGACGTTCACGCTCCCGACGCT
>CAWFJJ010000004.1:0-15145 GCA_963816185.1 Thermoanaerobaculia bacterium
GTGTACGCCTCGTTCAGACAGGCGAGAGGATGGACGCACTGGTGGAGGCGTTCAAGGTCGGCTAGAGCCCCGCCAACCGTCCGATGATCGGCGGGATCAGATATGTCGCGAGCTGCCGTTGAGAGCCTCCTCCGAGGACGACCTCCAGCTTCGCTCCGCAGGCCTTCTCCGCCAGCTCTTTCATCAGAACCGCGATGCTCCAGTAGCAGGGTCCCGAGAGGCCTATGTCAGCGTAATCGCCCTCGTGAGTGTCGAAGCCGAAATACCAGAAGAGAAAGTCCGGCTTAAACGTGCCGACCCGGTCGTCGGCGTTCCGCGCGACGAGATCGAAATAGGCGTCGTTCATGGCTTCGCTTCCTCCGCCCTCCGAGGGGATCGGACAGGCCACGTCGACCTTCGTGCCGTCTTTGGACTCGAAGTCCGCGCTGCAGAAGCAGATGTGGAGGACGTCGGAATCATCGCGGAAGATCTCGCGCGTCCCGTCGGCGTGGTGTGCATCCGTGTCCACGATCGCAAAGCGCTTCAGGCCGACCTTCTCGCGCAGGTTGACGATGCAGAGGGCCACGTCGTTGAAGCAGCAAAAGCCTCCGAATTCGTTGCTACCCGCGTGATGCCCGCCCGCGCCGATGAACGCAAAGGCGTTCGTGAGGTCCCCGCTCGCGATCCTCTCGCCGGCGGCGACCACGCCTCCCGCCGAATGCCAGGCCGTCGAGCAAAGGGGATCCTTTTCGACGCGCTCCAGAAGGTCAGGCGTGTGAATCTTCAACAGCAATTCCCGGGAGACGGGCTCCGGCTCGTACAACTTGACCCTGTCGCTCTCCAGAAGCTTGTCGAGGGCGCTCGGAAAGTCGGCCAGCCGCGTGCCGACCGTCAGGTAGCTACGCCGGGAGAAGGAAGAGTGATAGAAGACTCCGGTCGCGTGCTTCGCCATGATTGTCTCGCCCTGAGAAGAAAGACGAGGCCTACTCCCACTTCGGCGGTCGCTTCTCGAGGAAGGCGTGGAGGCCTTCGGCGAAGTCGGGGGTGCCCGCGAGGTGAACCGCCGCGTCGAGCTCGAGGGCGAGGGCATCTTCATACGGGAGATCGAGGCCCAGCGTGATGCACCGGCGGATGGCCGCGAGCGCGGAGGCCGGCTTCTTTGCCAGAGCCGCGGCATACGCCTGGGCCTCCTCCCGGAGCTTCTCGGGAGGCACGACGAAATCCACGAGCCCCATCGCGAGCGCTTCGTCGGCCGTGACGAGATTTCCCTCGTAGAGAAAACGCAACGCACGAGGGCGGCCGAGGAGCCGGGACAGGGACTGCGTGGTGCCCACGGGCGGAATGAAACCGATGTTGATCTCCGGCTGCCCAAGGCGTGCATCCTCCGCGGCAAAACGGACATCGCAGTTGAGAACGATCTCGAGTCCGCCGCCGACGGCCGTCCCGTGAATGGCGCCGAGAAGCGGCTTCGGCGCCTCGCGGATCTGTCCGACGAGACGATGACAGATCTCGACCCATTCCCGCATTTCGCCCGGCCGCATGGCCTTGAGGACTTTGAGGTCCGCTCCGGTCGAAAAGAACTTTTCGAGCGCGCTGGCAATCACGACGACGCGAACGCCGGCATCCCGCAGGAGCTCGTCCAGCGCCAGCGGGATTTCGCGGAGCATCGTCCAGTCGATGGCGTTGAGGGGCTCCCGCCGGTACTCGAGCCAGCCGACGCGGTCTCTTACGCTCGTTTTCAGGAACTCGTAGCTCACGGTCACCTCGCCGAATCGATCTTCAGCGGGCGATTATCGGCCCGGCATACGATCGGCCGCCGGACTTAGGGGGGCGGGGATGGCGGAGCATGCGGACGTCGCGATCATCGGCGCCGGAGTCATCGGCTGCAGCGTCGCGTTCCACCTCGCGCATCTCGGCCGGCGTGGCGTCTTTTTGATCGAGAAGGAGCCGTTGCCTGGCTCGGGCTCGACGTCGAAGGCGAACGGCGGCATCCGGGCCCAGTTCACGACGGAGATCAACGTCGCGATGTCCCTCGCCTCGATGGCCATCCTCGACTCTCTCGCGGACGAGATCGGCGACCCGCCGCTCTACAGGAAGGCCGGCTACCTCTTCCTCACGGGCGACCCGGCGCGGCTCTCCGCGATGAAGGCCGCCGCCGCGTTCCAGCGCGCGCACGGCGTCAGCGTCGAGGTCCTCGACGCGGCGGGCGTGCGGGCGCTGGCGCCCTACGCGGCCGGGCCGATCCTGGGCGGCACTTTCGGCTCGCGCGACGGATTCATCGATCCGGGCGGCCTGACGAATTTCTTCCTGCGCGAGGCGACACGGGGCGGCGTCACGGTGCGCTACGGCGCCGGGGTGACGGCGGTCGAGAGGGAGTCCTCCGGGCCGTTCTGTCTCCGCACGGACGCCGGCGAGATCCGTGCTTCCGTCGTGGTCGACGCAGCAGGACCTTTCTCGGGCCGCGTCGCGGCGCTCTTCGGGGTGAGTCTTCCCGTCGTGCCCGTCCGCCGGCACATCCTCATAAGCGGGCCTTGCCCCACGCTCCCGCAGGTGATCCCCATGACGATCGACGTGGACAGCGGCATCCTCATCCGCCGCGAGGGAAACCGGATCCTGATCGCGTACTCGAACCCCGACGAGCCCGCCGGCTTCAACACCGCCTTCGACCCCGACTTCCCGCTCCGCATCGCCGAGCCCTTGGACGCGCGTTTCCCCGCGGTCGGTGAAGCGGGCCTCGACCTCAAGCGGAGCTGGGCCGGGCTCTACGAAGTGACGCCGGACCACCACGCCGTCATCGGCCCCGTTCCGGACGTGCCGGGCTTTTTCGTCGTCTCAGGCTTCTCCGGCCACGGGGTCATGCACGCGCCGGCGGCGGGCCGGGCGGTCGCCGAGATGATCGTCAATGGGCGGAGCGAAAGCGTGGATGTCGAGGCGCTGTCCCTCGAGCGGTTCGCCCGCGGCGAGGCGATCCACGAAACGATGGTCCTCTGACCGAATCGCTTCGAAAACCGCCGCGCGGATATCATTCCACGCGGGAACATGGAATCGGGGTCAGACAGCCCGGACGTCGGGAAACGCCTCCGGGAGCGGGGAGAGCGTGTTCAGGCGGCGGCCTTCCGAATCGCCGAAGCCGTCGCAGCGACCGAGAGCCTGAAGGAGCTGTTCTCGAGGATCCACTCGATCGTGAGCGGGCTGATGGAGGCCGCCAATCTCTACATCGCCCTGCACGACCCGGACCGCGACATCCTCAGCTTTCCGTACTTCGTCGACGAGGTGGACGAGCCGTTTCCGCCGAAGCCTCTCGGCAAGGGCCTGACGGAGTACGTCCTCCGGACGGGCCGGCCTCTTCTCGCCTCTCCCGCCGTCTTCGAGGAGCTCGTCGCTTCCGGCGAGGTCGAGCCCATCGGGAGCGCCTCGATTGACTGGCTCGGCGTCCCGTTGCGCGGCCGCGACCGGACCATCGGCGTCCTGGTGGTTCAGAGCTACTCGGGCAAAGTCCGCTACACCGAGGACGATCGCGACCTCCTCGTCTTCGTCTCCTCCCAGATCGCCCAGACCATCGAGAGGAAGCGCTCCGAAGAGGCCCTCCGCGAGAGCGAGCTGAAGCTCCGGTCGACCGTCGCGGATCTGAAGCGCTTGACCGACAACATGGTCGACGTGATCAGCCAGGTGGACCTCGGAGGGCGGTTCCAGTTCGTCAGTCCGTCGCACGAGGTCGTGACGGGCTGGACACCGGGAGAGCTTCTCGGCGCGAACGCTCTCGACCTCGTCCACCCCGACGACCGACAGATGATCCGCGCCAAGCTGCAGCGCGGGGCGGTGACCGGGAAATCCGGAGTCGCTGAGTACCGGTACCGGGTTCGGGACGGAAGGTACATCTGGGTCGAGACCGTTTCGAACGTCCTGCACGGTCCCGACGGAAAGCCGCAGGCCTACGTCCTCGGGTCCCGCGACGTGACCGCTCGCAAGAGGGCCGAGGCGGTCCTGGCGGTCCTCCACGAGACGGAGAGAAAGATCCTTCGGCGCGAGCCGATCGAACGGATCCTGCAGTTCATTTGTGACGAGGTGGCCGGCCGATTCGAGTTCGCCGTCGTGTGGATCGGCACCAAGGAGCCCGATGGGTCCATCAGCCAGCGGGCCGTCGCAGGATCGGCCGGGGCCTTCGTCAGACAGAGCAGCTTCCGGTGGGACGGCGTGCCCGAAGGGCAGGGTCCGAGCGGGGAGGCCATCCGCACAGGCCGGCCGGTGGTCATCACGACGAAGGCGGACGAGAGAGTCGCGGCCTGGAAACACCGCGTCGAGACGTTCCATCTCGGCTCGGCTCTGTCGATTCCGCTCGTCGTCGGGGAGTCCGTGCTCGGCGTCCTCTCGAGCTACTCGGACCGCGCGCACTCCTACGGCGAGGAGACGACCCGCCTTCTCACGCGTTTCGCCGACCAGGCGGCGCTCGCCCTCGTCGAAGCGCGTCAGCACGACCGGATCGAGCTGCAGACCGCGGCGCTCGAGGCGGCGGCCAACGCGGTCGTCATCACGGACCGCGAGGGCCTGATCGAGTGGGTGAACCCCGCCTTCACGGAGCTCACCGGATGGCAGAGGGAAGAGGTCATCGGGAAGACCCCGCGAATCCTGAAGTCCGAAATCCAGGCCCCCTACTATTACGAGAAGCTCTGGGAGACGATCCTGGCGGGGGACGTCTGGCGGGGCGAGCTTCACAACCGGCGCAAGGACGGCTCGGTCTACGTCGAGGAGCAGACCATCACCCCGGTCCGATCGGCGGACGGAGAGATTCGCAACTTCATCTCGATCAAGCAGGACGTCACGGCCCGAAGGCAGAGCGAGGAGCGGATCAGGCACCTCGCCTTGCACGACCCGCTCACGGACCTCTCCAACCGCCACGCGTTCGAAGAGTCTCTGGCGCGAACGGTGTCCCGGGCGCTCCGCGGATCGCCGTCGTCGCTTCTCCTCCTCGACCTCGACAACTTCAAGATCGTCAACGATGCGCTCGGACACCCGGCCGGCGACCGGGTCCTGGTCGAGGTGGCCCGCCTCATCGTGACGCTCGTGCGCCCCGGCGATGAGGTCGCCCGGTTCGGCGGCGACGAGTTCGCCGTCCTGCTCGAAGGGGTGGCGCTGGAAGGAGCCCGGATCACGGCGGAGCGGCTCAGGCAATCCGTCGATGAGCATCGGTTCTACGTCGGCGACCGTGCTTTCGACCTCGGGGTCAGCGTCGGGGTGGTCCCGGTGGACGGGACCGCGGACGCCTCGTCCCTGATGGCCGTGGCGGACACGGCGCTCTACGCCGCCAAGGAGAGGGGCCGCAACCGGGTGATGGTCGTCGAAAGCGCGGCGAGCAGCTCCTCTCCGCTCTCCGAAGCGAGCCGCTGGGCGTCGCGGATCAAGGAGGCGCTCCGGGAGAATCGTTTCGTCCTCCACTACCAGCCGATCTTCCATTTCAAGTCGGGGCGTGCCGCACACTTCGAGGCGCTCATCCGCCTCAGGGAGGGACCGGACGAGCTCATCGCGCCGGCGGTCTTCCTCCCGGCGGCGGAGAGGTTCGGACTGATGCCCCACGTGGATCGCTGGGTCGTGGACCGCGTCATCGAGGTCCTGATCAGCCGTCCCGCCGTGGAGATCTTCGTCAACCTCTCGGGCACGAGCCTGGGCGACGAGTCTCTGCTCGCGTACATCGAGGAGCGCGTGACCTCGACCGGACTCCCGCCCGGACGACTGGCCTTCGAGATCACCGAGACGGCGGCGGTGAGAGATATCGTCGTCGCTCGCGAATGGATGCGCCGGGTGAAGGACCGCGGGTGCCGGTTCGCGCTCGACGATTTTGGAATCGGGTTCTCGTCTTTCTCCTACCTCCAAAGCCTGCCGGCCGATTACGTGAAGATCGACGGTTCGTTCATTCGAGGAATCGACACCGATCAGGCCGCCCGTGCGCTCGTGCGTGCGATCGATACCGTGGCTCACACCCTGGGAAAAGAGACGATCGCCGAGTGCGTGGAGAGTCTGGATTCCGTGAGGACTCTCGTGGAGCTCGGCGTCGAGTACGGCCAGGGCTACGCGCTGGGCATGCCGGCCGAGGAGCTCTCGCTGCGCAGCGCGCCGGCCTTCCCGCCGCCGAAGGTCAAGCGGGCGACGGAAGGCGGCTGACGGGAGGCGCGTGTGGAAAGACCGCATCGCCGTGATCGCCGGAGACGGATCTTCCTCGGCGCGCTGTCTCTCGAGCGGTTCGCCCGCGGCGAGGCGATCCACGAGACGATGGTTCTTTGAACGTTCACTTGAGCCCTTCCGCCAGGTAGAGGTCGAAGAGGGAGCGCGCGTGGATGAATCGTCTCAGCTCAATCCAACGCGCCGGCGCATCTGAGCGATCATCTCCTGGAGATGGGCTTCGATCCGCTGGAAGCGCGGGTCGCTTCGCAACGAATCGAGGAGCGGGCTCCGCGTGCCGAGGGGCCAGCCGCGCCAGCCGCCGTCAACGGCCTTGTCGAGCCAGCGGAAGGCCTCGTCCTTATCTCCGCGCAAGGCGTGCACGCAGGCCGTGTCGTACGGCACGCTCCAGTCCTCGTTGCCTTCGTCGTCGGCCCGGCGGTCCGTCGCGAGGGCCTCTTCGAGGAGCGCCTCGGCTTCACCGCGCCGCCCGGTTCGAAGGAGGAGATACGCGAGATTCGTCTCGGCCCCCGCTCCGGCATTCCGGAGTCCTTGTCGTATCCCTCGGAAGGACGGGAGAACCTGCTCGAAGAGCTGGCGCGCGCGCGGCAAGTTGCCGGTCACAAGCTCCGTGATAGCTGTGGCGTTAAACACCGTGGGGTCGTTTGGAACAAGGGTTACGGCGGTGCGGGCTAGCTGCAGGGCTTCCTCGTCGCGGCGCTGCTGAAGGTAGAAGTAGATCAGGAAGAGTCTTCCCTGGCCGAGGCCGGGCTGGAGCTCCAGGCTTCGTTTCAGCCAGCGCTCGGCCTGCCTCGCATCGCCCAGCGCCGCATACACGCTGCCGACGCCGGCGGACCCGACGGCGCTGGCGGGGTCGAGCTCAAATCCCCGGAGGATCCAGGGGAGGGCCTCGTCCAGCCTTCCCAGGTGCCTGAGCACATTACCGACGTTGACTACGGCACTCGCGTAATTCGGGTTGATCTCGGCGGCTCTCCTGGTCGCGTCCAGCGATTCCCGGTATTTCCCCTTTACGTTGTAAACGAGCCCGAGCGCTTTATACCCCTCGGCAAGGTCCGAATTGAGAGCGATCGCCTTTCGGCTTACTTCCAGGCTCGTGTCCAGCCAGGATTGCGGGAACCCGAAGCGGTTGACCCGTTGCGCGTAGGCGTCTCCCAGCCCCGCGTAAGCGAGCGCGAATGAGGGGTCCAACTCCAGCGCCTTCAGGAAGAGCTCGATCGCGGTTTCGTTGTCGGCCTTGCGGTAGTGGCTGTAGAGCTCCCGGCCCTTCAGATACAGATCGTATGCGGCGAGGTTCCATGTCGGGCTCTGCTCGATCCGCTTCTTCTCCGCCGGGGAGAGAGTCGCCTCGAGGGCCGCGGCAATCCGCTGAGCGACCTCGCTCTGGATCGCGAAGACGTCCTTGAGCTCGCGGTCGTAGGTCTCTGCCCAGAGCTGCTCGTCGCTTCTGGCATCGATGAGCTGGCCCACGATCCGGACCCGATTGCCGTCCCGCCGCACACTCCCTTCGAGGACCGTGGCGACGCCGAGCTCCGAGGCAATCGTCTGGATCGGTTTCTGAGTCCCCTTGTAGCGCATCACGGAAGTGTGCGAGATGACCTTCACATCACGGATCTTCGCGAGCTGCGTCAGGATGTCCTCGGTCATGCCGTCAGCAAAGAAGGCGTTCTCGGGATCGGGGCTCAGGTTCTGGAACGGGAGCACGGCGATAGACTTGCGGTCGAGCGCGGAAGCGCGCGGCGCGCCGGTCTTCCCGCCACGTGTCCGCCAGAGGAGCACGGCCACGAGGACGAGGAGCGCCGCCGCGACGACTCCCCCGAAACCGAGCGCCATTCGCCGGCGCCACGCGGGCTTGCGCCGGATGGTCCGCGCCCCCGAGGCGGCCGGCGAGACATCCGAAAGGGCCTCGAGGTCGAAGGCGAGATCGTGCGCCGAGTGGAACCGCTGCTCCGGATTCTTCTCGATGCAGTGCCTCACGATTCGCTCGAGACCGGGCGAGATGCTCTGATTCGTGACGGAAAGATCGGGCGGTTCTTCCCGGAGGATCGCTGACATCGTCTCGGCCGGCGAGTCGCCGCGGAACGCTCTCTGGCCCGAGAGCATCTCGTAGAGGACGGCACCGAAGGAGAAGATGTCCGACCGGCCGTCCGCCGGCTTGCCCTTCAGCTGCTCGGGTGACACGTAGCCGAGCGTGCCCATCACGACGCCGGGCTCCGTGCCCGCCGAGGCCGTCGGCAGGTTGGTCGCCGGGGCGCCCTCTTCCTGATGTGTCAGCTTCGCCAGGCCGAAGTCGAGGATCTTGAGACGGCCGTCTCTGGTGATGAAGAGGTTCTCGGGCTTCAGGTCGCGGTGCACGATCCCCTTCTCGTGCGCCGCGGCCAGGCCGTGCGCGATCTGCAAGCCAAAGTCGATCGCTTTCTTCGGCGTCAGCTTCCCGCCCGCGAGCGCCGAGCGCAGCGTCTCGCCTTCGAGGAGCTCCATGACGAGGAGGTGGCGGGACGAGGAAGGAGAAGAACCGGGGCTTTCTTCGAATGAATAGATAGCCGCGAGATTCGGATGGTTCAGCGAGGCCAGCAGCTTCGCCTCCCGTTCGAATCTCTGCCTCCTCTCTTCACCTTCAAAGAACTCTTCCGGCAGCACCTTGATCGCGACCTCTCTCGCGAGACGCGGGTCTCTCGCCCGGTAGACCTCGCCCATCCCGCCCGCACCGATCGGCGCGACGATCACGTAAGGGCCCAACCGCGTACCGGGAGCAAGACTCATCGATTGAACTCGGGCGGAATGCTCGTGGATTGCGCCGGGGATTATGGGCGGTCGAGCATCGCGGAGCGAGATTCCGCGGCGCCGAGCGAGCGGCCTCGGTCAGTTGACACCGGAGCGGCTTCTCGGATCTGATTCCTCAATGGCGACCGCGAAGGACCTCCTGGCGTTGAAGAAGTCCCGCGAGGTCATCACCGTCCCACCGGGCGCGTCCGTGCGGGACGCGTGCCGGCTCATGCGGGACCGCCGGATCGGCGCCGTGCTGGTCTCGGAGGGGGAGACGCTCCACGGAATCTTCACCGAACGCGACGTCGTGAACCTCGTCGTCGCGGGGGAGAAGGACCCCGCTCTCACGGTGGTCGCCAAGGTGATGACGCAGAAGGTCATGGTGGTGCAATCCGACCGCTCGGTCGAGGATATCGAGGCGATCATGCGGCAGGAGCGGGTGCGTCACGTCCCCGTGGTGGACGGGAAGACTCTCATCGGGATGATCTCGATCGGGGACGTCAACGCCTACAACGCGGCCGAGGACCATCAGAACGTCGAATACCTGACCCAGTACATCCACGGCCGGGCCTGACGACGCCGCGTGAACTCCTGTCGCATTGCCGTGATTCCCGGAGACGGAATCGGCCAAGGAGGTCGTCCCGGAGGGGATTCGCGTGCTCGACGCGGCCGGCGCGGTCGCCGGGGCGGTCTGATCCGCCTCGCGCTAGGATTGGAGCAAAGCGGAGGAGGATCAATCGTGAGAAAAGCTCTCCGGATCGTTCAGATTCCCGCCCTGACGTTCGCCGCTCTTGCGCTCGCGAGCTGCGCGTGGAAGAAGGACCTCGACCAGGTCAAGGCCGAGAACAAGACCCTCACCGAGGAAAAGCAGCGCTCCCAGAGGGAGCTCGGCGCGGCCGGCGCGGCGACCGCCGAGATGCAGTCCACGCTCGACGAGGTGCAGAGGAGCCTCGAGGACCTGCGCGTCAAGGAGCTCAAGGCCGTCAAGACCTCGATCGCCGTCGCCCAGGAAGGGAAGACCGCCACCGCGCAGAAGCGCGAAGAGCTGAAGACGGAGATCGAGGAGATCCGCAGCGCCGTCAAGGCGAACCTCGCAAAGCTCGAGGCCCTGCAGAAGCAGAAACGGGCCTCGGACGTGAAGGCGACGACGCTCGAGCGCCTCGTCGGCGAGCTGCGTGCCTCCCTCGAGGAGAAGGAAGCTACGATCGCCGCGCTCGAGCAGAGGACGCAGGAGCTGACGAAGACGACGGAAGAGCTGAAGAGCACCGTGAAGGAGAAAGAGGCGGTCGTGCAGGAGAAGGAGGCCGCCATCGCGGACCGCGAGACGCAGTTGTCGACCGCCTACATTCTCATCGCGACGCAGAAAGAGCTGAAGAAGGCCGGCCTCGTCGAGAAGAAGGGCTCCGTGCTCGGCCTCGGAGGAAACTGGCAGAGGACCGGCCAGTTCGACGAGACGCTCTTCAAGCAGATCGACACGCGCAAGGACACGGAGTTCGCCGTCGCCGCCGCCAAGGACAAGGCGCGGGTCCTCTCGGATCACCCGAAGGACAGCTACACGCTCTCGGCGGTGGGCCCGAAGGCGAGCACCCTGACCGTGACCGACGCGGCGCGCTTCTGGAAGGGCAGCAAGTACCTCGTCGTCATGCTCCCGGACTGAGGACGCTCACTCCGGCTGACGAACGCTCGATCCGTCAGGGTTTCGCGGCAAAGAAGGAGTAACGGGCCCGGTAGGGGACGCGGGCCTCCTTGCCCGATTGCGCCTTGTCGCAACCCTCGGCAGGGGCCTTCCCGCCGACGGTGGACAACCGCTGAATGCTGAGGATCCGGCCGAAAACGCCTTTCCCGGACGTGGACTTCGCGCTCAGCAGCAGCCACGGAATGGCGTTCGCGTCCGATCCGCCATCTTTGGCCACGACTTCGCCGACCACCTTGCTTCCGTCAAAGGATTCCCAGGTCGGACCCGCGTAGTGCTTGCCGATCTTCTTGCCCTTACCATCCCAGAGATCGGCCTCAGGAGCCTTGAAGACCCATTCGAACCGCGCCGGATCGGCCTTGCTGGCGCTGCACGTGTAGATCTGCACGCCGGCGGCATGCGCCTCGAGCGCCAACGTCTGGGTCGCGGGAACTTTGAGACTCTCGGGAACTGCGGAAGCCGTTCCCGTTTCGGGGGAGGCGTACGCGCCAGACGCGCAGCTTCCGACGGCCATCAGGAGGACCAGGAAGGCGGGACGCGGCGGAGTGACGAGCATGCCTGCACCTCGGCACGATTTTAGCCCGAGGTTTCCCCGGCCCTTTCCCGCTCTCTTCCGATCAGAGCTCGTCGAACGCGCGCTCGATGCGCTTGCAGATGGTCTTGAGCACCTTGACGCGCGCGAATTTCTTGTCGTTCGCTTCCACGAGCGTCCAGGGGGCGCTGCCCGTCGACGTGCGCTCGATCATGTCGGCGGCGGCCGACTGGTAGAGGTCCCATTTCCCGCGGTTGCGCCAGTCTTCGGGCGTGATCTTGAAGCGTTTGAAGCGCATACGCTCGCGCTCCTTGAAGCGCCGGAGCTGCTCCTCGCGTGAGATCTGCAGCCAGAACTTGCACACCACGATGCTCGAGCGCTCGAGCTGCTCCTCGAAATCGTTGATCTCCGCGTAGGCGCGCATCCAGTCGGCCTCCGCGCAGAACCCCTCGATGCGCTCGACGAGCACGCGCCCGTACCAGGTGCGGTCGTAGATCGTGACCCGGCCTTTGCGCGGCAGGTGGCGCCAGAAGCGCCACAGATAGGGCTGAGCGCGCTCCTCGTCGCTGGGCGCGGCCACCGGGATCACGTTGTAGTGGCGCGCATCGAGGCCGGCGGTGACACGGCGAATCGTGCTCCCCTTGCCCGCCGCGTCCATGCCCTCGAACGCCAGCGCGACCGAGAGCCGCGGAAACTTCGCGTCGCGCGCGAGACGGTTGAGGCGCCCCTGCCAAGCCGAGAGCTCGGTCTTGTACGTCTTTTCGGTGAGGCCCCTGGACAGATCGAGCTCGCTCAGCACGTCCCGCCTGTCGATCGGGCGGACGATCGGCGCCGTCTTCGAAACCTCTCGAGCGCGCTCGGCCGGAGCGTCGAGGCGCTTCTTCATCGCTCCGAGCAGCGCCTTGCCGACCGTGAGGGAGCGGTACGGCGGGTCCGCGCCCTCGACCACGATCCACGGCGCGTCCGCCGTGCTGGTCGCTCGTAGCGTTTCCCCGGAGATCCGGTAGAAGCGGTCGTATCTCTTGAAGAAGTCCCAGTCGCGTTTGGTCACGCGCCAGCGCGTCTCGGGATCGGACGCGAGGGCCTTCAGACGTCTTCTCTGCGCCTCCCTGGACAGGTGAAACCAGAACTTGAGGATCAGCGCGCCCTCGTCGGCGAGCATCCTCTCGAACCGGTTGATCTCCTCGATCGACTGCAGCAGGTCGGAGCGGCCGGTGTTCCGGAAGACGCGGTCGATGATCGGCGCCGTGTACCAGGACCCGAACAGGATGCCGATCTTTCCCTTCGGCGGCAGGGCGCGCCAATAGCGCCACATCGGCGGCCGGTCGCGCTCCTCGTCTGAAGGGGTGTCGAAGGCGTGCGTGAGGATGTGGCGCGGGTCCATCCACTCGTTGAGGACGTTGACGGTCTCGCCCTTGCCCGCCCCGCGCACCCCGGAGATCAGGATGATCAGCGGGAACGTCCCGTTCTCTTTCAGGCGGTATTGGGCGTCCAGCAAGTCGGACCGCAGCTTCGGCACGGCGCGATGAAAGACGGTCTTCGCGACGGTATGACCAAGCTCCGCGGTTTCGAACACGCGCACCCCTCAGCGCATCGCTTCTATTAGACCCAGTCTACTCGCGAGCGCGATGGCAGCTTCAGCCGGCCTGCACGGTTTCGTGCGCGGGCCTACCCCATGTGGTTTCCGAAGAGCACCCGAGGAGGCGCCCCGACGTGCCATCGGGTTGCAGGCCAACGCGATCGGCTGTTCCGCGCCGTGGCACCGCGATTGAACGGAAGACGAGGAAGCCCGGTTACGGGCAGGAGGAAAAATGAAGAAGACCACCACCGCCGTCGTCGCCACCCTCGCCGCGGTCGCCCTCGGCAGCGCGGCCCTTGCCACCATGGACATCCAGAAGGAGTACAAGGCCAAGGACGCGAAGGCCAACTGCGCCACCTGCCACGTCGCGAAGATGCCGAAGAAGGACGCCGCCGAGCTCAACGACTTCGGCAAGACCGTCAAGGCCGCCAAGGGCAAGGACGGAAAGGTCGACTGGTCGAAGGTCAAGGCCCCCGAAGCGAAGAAGTGAAATTTCCTCCCCTGGCGGCCGCACGGCGGCTGTCGCGCCCCCGGATCCAAATCCGGGGGCGTTTTCGTTTCGTGCGTCAGCGGGCCAGCGGAGCGAAGCGCGCCGTGAAGTGGCGGAGCATGCGCGGGGCCTCGGTGATGCGGTAGCCCGTGATCTTCGACGCGTTCTTTGCGACCTCGAGGACGGCCTCGGCCACGTAATCCACGTGAGACTGCGTGTAGACGCGGCGCGGGAAGGCGAGGCGCACGAGATCCATCGGGCCGGGCTGCTCGGTGCCGTCTCTCTTCAGCCCGAACATGACCGTCCCGATCTCGACGCCGCGCACGCCCGCGACCTCGTAAAGCGCGTTTACGAGCGCGATGCCCGGGTACTGGAGCGGCGGGATGTGCGGGAGCAGCGCGCGTGCGTCGAGGTACACCGCATGCCCGCCGGGCGGACGGATCATCGGCACGCGGGCCGATTCCAGCTTCTCGGCGAGGTACTCGATCGAGCGGATGCGGTATTGCAGGTACGGCTCTTCGACGACCTCCTCGAGGCCGCGCGCGATCGCCTCGAGGTCGTAGCCGGCGAGGCCGCCGTACGTCGGGAACCCCTCCGTGAGGATGAGAAGGTTGCGCGCTTTCTCGGCCCAGGCGTCGTCGTTCATCGCGAGGAAGCCGCCGATGTTCGCAAGCCCGTCCTTCTTCGCCGACATCGTGCAGCCGTCGGCCAGGGAGAACATCTCCTGCGCGATCTCCTTCGGGGTCCGGCCGTCCTGCCCCTTCTCACGGCGCTTGACGAGGTACGCGTTCTCGGCGAAGCGGCAGGCGTCGAGGAAGAAGGGCTTGTCGAACCGGTCGCAGAGCGCGCGCACGCCGTGGAGGTTCTCGAGCGACACGGGCTGGCCGCCCCCGGAGTTGTTCGTGACGGTGACCATGACGAGCGGAACGCGGCCGCCGTCCTTCGCGAGCGTCTCCTCGAGGGCTCCGAGATCGACGTTGCCCTTGAACGGGTGGAGGAGACTCGGGACGCGTCCTTCCGCAATGACGAGGTCGCGCGCCTCGGCGCCTTCGACCTCCACGTTCGCGCGCGTCGTGTCGAAGTGGTTGTTATTCGGGACGACGTCGCCCTCGTGAAGGATCGTGTGGAAGAGGATGCGCTCCGCGGCGCGCCCCTGATGCGTCGGAATGACGTGCTTGAACCCCGTCAGCTCCTGCACGGCGTCGCGAAACCGGTAATACGAGCGGCTGCCCGCATACGACTCGTCGCCCTGCATGAGCGCGCCCCACTGCGCGGCCGACATCGCGCCCGTGCCGGAGTCCGTCAGGAGGTCGATGAGGACGTCCTCGGCACGGAGGAGGAAGACGTTGTATCCGGCCTCGGCGATGGCCTTTTGCCGCTCCTCGACGGTCGTCGTCTTGATCGTCTCGACGGATTTGATCCGGAAGGGCTCGATGATCGTGCGGAATTCCACGAGAGGCGAGGATAGCAGCGGGTTCAGGCCGGAGTGAGTCCGACCACCCGGCCGTCCACGAGGTCGATGCGCTCGGCTGCGGGGATGGCCGGAAGGCCCGGCATCCTGATCATGTCTCCGAGCAGCGGTACGAGGTAGCCCGCGCCGGCCGCGAGGACGACGCCCCGCACGGTGATGTCGAAGTCCTCCGGGCGCCCCAGGAGCTTCGGGTCGTCCGACAGCGACTTCTGCGTTTTCGCGACACAGAGCGGGAGGTCGCCGTATCCGAACGCGACCGCTCGCGCGAGGTCCGCGTCCGCCTCGCGAGTCCAGACGACGTCGCTCGCGCCGTACATGGCGCGGGCGATCTTCGACATCTTCTCCTTTGGGGGATCGGTTCTGTCGTAGAGCGGCCGGAACCGGCTGCCGGGCCCTTCCGCCTGCGCCACGACGGCGTCGGCGAGCTCGATGCCCCCCTCTCCGCCGCACGCGAAGACGTCCGA
>CAWFJJ010000005.1:0-315786 GCA_963816185.1 Thermoanaerobaculia bacterium
CGTGTGATCGACAATCGCGCGCGCCGAGTTGCCGACTTTGAAGTAGCCGCCCTTGAGCCGCCCCGCGGGAAGCGAGGCGAATCCCGGAACGGTGATGAGCGTCCCGGTCGCATCGATCGCACTCACGGCGCCCGAGTAGGTGAAGAGCGCGAGATCGATCCCGCATCCCACGTCTCCGAAAATGTGGTTACAGAGCCCCTGATAGATCTCTTTCGGGATCTTTCGGTTGAGCAGGTACTTGTCGGACCTGCAGGTGAGCTCGCACTCGTCAGTGAACGAACCCGAATAAACCGCGCCGCCGAAAAATGCGAGGACGTCGGTGTCGGCGAAGTGCCCCACGAACGCGGTGAGCTGGACCGGCGCCGGCGGGAGTCCTGGGATGAAGAGCTGCGCGAGAGGATGCGAACTCGGGAGGAAGAGTTTGATCTGCCCCGAGTCGACTTCCGCGGTCTCTTCCATCTCGTCGCGCCGGAGCGTCGTCGGGACGTAAGTCTGTCCGAGGTACGCGATCGGCACGTCGGCCGAGGTGAGAAAAAAAGTTTGTC
Source organism: Thermoanaerobaculia bacterium (assembly GCA_963816185.1). Classification (GTDB taxonomy): domain Bacteria; phylum Acidobacteriota; class Thermoanaerobaculia; order UBA5066; family UBA5066; genus Fen-183. The sequence goes on from CAWFJJ010000005.1 coordinate 546, forward strand.
CCGTCGTCACGAAGCGAAAGATCTCCCACGGTTGACCGGACGCTTGCGACTTCTCGAGTGAATCGAAACTCATAAAATCCCCCGCAGATGCTTCCTGGAGTTGGGGAGATTCGCTTGGGCGAGATCCCTGCTCACCCGAGCGATCTCATTTTGTGTGCGCTCGCTCGCGAGGCGCGGCGAGAGCGCGCTCCGCCGTTTTTACTTCTGGCACTGCGCGACGACGAAGGCCGGGGGATATTTCAGGACAGATTCCATCATGGCGAAGGTTCGTCAATTCGATCATGCCCTGCTTCTTCAGCGTGAACGGGTCGACGACGAGCTCGAACCCGCTTCCCCACATTCCGATCACCATCGTCGCCCACACTCCGAGAATCAGAGCGTGATTGTCCGACGTGCCGCCGCGGACGCCCGTCTTCGGGACCTGATTCGAGGAGCGCGCCATGTAGCCGGAGACCGTGTCGTCATCCGACCAAACGGGAAGCCCGATCATGTTCGCGAGTCGCGCCGTGAGCTTCAAATCCGCCTTGACTCCGGGAGTCGTGAGCCAGCCAGGATCGCCGAGTTGATCCGCGTTCACGTCTTCGAGGGCCTCGATCATCTTCAAGACATCGTCGTACGCGATCACGCCGCCGTCGCCGCTATCGGCCGCGAGGACGAACGCCTGGACGCCGGTCGTGTGCATGGTCCCGACGGGGTTCGCTCCGCCAGTCGCGCCGGTGATCGCCGCGAGATCGGCCGCGAGGGCCATGTCGCGCGCGAGGTCCTGTCGCACGAGCGTGTCGACATCGATCGCGGACTGGGCGAGCAACTGTCGGGCGTAGCTCGTCGAGGACTGGTAGGTCTTCGGCGAGCTCGGAACTTGTCCGAGCGTGAGGGTTCGAGTCGGCAACGTCGGAGCCGGGATTTTCAGCGACCCAGGATCCGGTCGCCTTTCCGGTTTGCTTTCGAAAGCAATTGTCTGCGAAGTCCCGAGACCGTCGTCGCGCCGAGTTCCTTCACCCGCATCGTATTGAAAAGAAATTCGAGGAAATCACCAGGCGCGGTGAACTTGAGTTCGTTGCCCTTCGTCGCGGTCGCGGTGTCGAGCCCCGCGCGTTTCTGGATGCTGTTCGGGGCCTTGCCGCGCGAACTCGCCGGCTCCGATATTCCAGGGGATGAAGACTCCGCCGTACCGCTTGCCAGTGACGGTCTTCTCGATCGACTGCGAGACCTCGAGCTCGAAGCAGTTCCGCTCCGCTCGGTCCGACCCTTCTTGGTTGTCTGCCGAGACCAGGATCGCCCGCGCGAGAGAATATTTGTGGAGCTCGCGCTCGGTCAAAGAGAAGCGCGGCCGCTGCCGCTCCATCGCTTGCGTTGGTACCGTTGCCGTTGCCATAGATCCTCCGTCGCGAGGAATCCGGCTTCAGCAGTCGGCCTCGGAGTATTTTCAAACTTCGTGGAGGTCGCGGGTCTGGATCAGATCGTCCAGCCCGAAGAGCAACGTTGAGCACTGACCCCACTCTACTCGCACCTTGCAAAAACGCCGGCACCGCGGGGAGTTACTGCCGGTGCTGATCCCGTCTTTTTCTCGTTGCGCTGCTTCTGCTCACAGGCGAGACAGGTGGAGAGAATTGGATTCCGATGTACTAGTGCGTTGGAATCTCGCCATAGTCCCAAACCGCGAATGGTGAAGCCACTGCTGGCATACGATGCACTGACGTTCGCATGCGCGGTGCTCGTCGAGGTCGAGATCGGGAATCCCCCCGCTGGGGCTTGCTGATTTCTTTTTCTGCTGAGTCCGAAGTGTTAGGCGAACACCGGACGCTCTGGTCACGGTTGGTCACAGTGTGGTCACAATTCCGAGGGGCATTTTTGCCACCTCGCGCGACCGCGTTTGTTGATTGCAGAGGGGTTTACGGCGTGAAAAGCGTGGGAGTGTCCAGCCCTGAAAAGGCTGGCGTCGGCGGTTCAATTCCGTCCCTGGCCACCATGTTTCAATGAGTTAGGAAAAATTCTTAAACCTCCATCGACAGCCAGAAAGCCCTCTATCGTGGGGGGAAAACAACGCACTCGGCGAAGGACGCCCGAGCTTCATCTCATTGAGTGTCATCGATTTGCTGCTATGCGACGCGTCGAAGAGCGCAGCCTTTCATCGATTTTTGCGCTCTAAGCTTCTAACCACCTCAATAAATAATGGTGTATCGGGAGAAGTTAATGCCAGGGGCTTGTGCGAGTCGATTGGACAAATTTGACGCAATGCAGATGTGTTTCGCGTCTGGATCGGCGGAGAAAAAGGCCGTGTTTGAGGAACTCGTTGAGGAGAAAATCTGATTTTGACTTCCTGTTGTCGGCGGAGCGCCGCCAGGTCACGGCACTTTCAGGAAGTTTGAGGAACGGACGGGAAGCCAGAAGAATACGTAGTAATCCAAGGAAAGCGGTTTTTCAAAGCGGGGGCGTAAATTCAGCTGGTTAGAGCGCCGGCCGTCACGCAGGAGGCTGCGGGTTCGAGTCCCCTCGCTCTCACCAGCTTCCTCCTGAAGCAGCTTCTGTTACCCAGAGTGGCATCGCAGTGGCTTGCTAGCGACTGGACTGGCACATGACCAAGCATCGTTCTGGCCACTTTAGCGTGCCCAGCGAGCGGCTAGCAGTGTTCGTGCTTTGCTCAAATCATTCGCCTCGCGGTATCCTCAACCACCAATGGAGGATCTATGCTTAGGTTTGTCGCTCGCACGTTTGCTTTATCCGGGATCTTTCTTTTAGTCCCACCGTTCGTCCAGGCACAGGCTCTATCTTTTTCTGTCGGCACTGCGACTGCCGCTCCGGGCCAAAAATCAACGGGCTATTTGGAAGTCCCCGCGGGTGTCGATGCCGCTACCAATATTCCCGTCATCATCATCAACGGCGAAAAACGCGGTCCGGTCCTAGCCCTTGTCTCTGGCGCCCACGGTACTGAATACACCTCCATCATCGCGATTGAAAAACTTATCAACCTACTTGATCCCTCTCAAATCGCCGGCACCGTTATCCTTGTGCCGCTCGTCAACGTTCAATCCTTCGAACAAAAGGTCCCTCATGTTAACCCCATCGATAACAAGAGCATGAACCGCTTCTACCCTGGGAAAGCCGATGGGACGCAAACTGAACGTGCTTCCTCTCTTATCACCAAACAAGTCGTCGATCGGTGTGATTATCTTATCGACTACCACGGCGGCGATCTCGACGAGAGCCTACGCCCTTACGCGTACTGGGCACCTACTGGCAAGGAAGCCCAAGACCGTATATCCAAAGAGATGGTTCTTGCTTTTGGACTCGACCACATCATCATATGGCGCGACCGTCCCACCGACCTCGGCGCCACTCACTATCTCGACAACACCTCTACGGCTCGCGGCAAACCTTCCATCGTCGTCGAAGCTGGCTATGCCGGCATCGTCGAAGCGGATGACGTCACCCTCCTGGTCGACGGAACAATGAGCACCATGCGCGCTCTCAAAATGCTTTCAGGAAACCCTCGGCGCATCGAGAATCCCGTCTGGCTCGACAAAGTCGTGGATGTCTTGTCGGATGGTCCCGGCATTTGGTACCCGCTTGTGAAGCGTGGTACCTATGTTCAAGAGGGCATGAAAATCGGCTTTGTCACCGACTATTTCGGCAGAGTCATACTCGAGGCCCGCGCTCCCGTGTCTGGTGTCATCTTACACATCAACGCGGTCCCATCTCTCAAGAAAGGCGACAACATTGCAGACATCGGCACCATTGCTGCCCACGCGCCCTAGATCCAGTCTGATTTCGGAAATATATGCAGCCCGTTCTGCGGGCGTGAGTTTTCCAGGAGGATAAGCACCGCAAGCCATAATGCTTCCCCACGCTCGGCACCTAATCCAGGATCGGTGCTGGTGTCGACCTGATCGAGACACCAAGTCTCGCTGCAGGTTTCGTGTCGCGAGCGAGCCGACTGGGCGACATTGATACACAGTCGTGTGGTGGTCGTCGCCAGGAATGCATATGGGTTCTCAACCACTCTCCGATTCGTAGACTGCCACAGCAACCAGACGTCTTGCACGATATCCTCGGCATCCGCCGCATTTCTGAGCATGCGGTATGCGATGCCGAACAGACGCGAACGGATGGCTGCAAAGGCGGGAAGGCCATCGGCATGCGTCACGGCCTGTGTTTCAAAGGGAAAGGACGAAGCCGTTTGGGGAAGGCATTCTCCTGCGGTTGCCATTGTACTTATCCTTCTGGCCAGTTTGTTGGTTTGACAGTTTGACGCATTCGGCTTCAAAAACTGTTCACGATTTCGGACAGAAACGGTCTTACCTCTCTCGCTCCAATTCGTCGATCGCTTTTGATCTGGGTTGCTCGGGTGACAACAACAGGGGCGGACTGCTGCAGTCACGCCAAGTGAATTGTCTGACGCGCGGGCCGGAGACTGGCAGCCATCCTGACCAAGTCGGCAAGGGAATTCGCCTTCATTTTTCGCATGACCTGCCCGCGGTGCGCCTTTACGGTGATTTCGCTGATGCCCAACTCTGCGCCAACCTGCTTGTTTAACAGGCCGGAGACTACCAGTGCCATAACTTGCCGTTCTCGATGAGTGAGTGAGAGGTAGCAGTTTCGAAGGGATCCCAACTCGACTTCGTGATCCAGGGCGACGCGGCTTCTGTCGAGACCTTCGCGGATTGCTCGCAGCAATACATCGTTGCCGAATGGTTTTACAAGGAAATCAACTGCCCCCGCCTTCATTGCCCTTACCGTAGTCGGAATATCTCCGCAAGCGGAAATAAAGATGATCGGCATCTCGGCGCGCTCTTGCGCGATTATCTTTTGCAGTTCGAGTCCATTCAGGTCCGGAAGTGCGAGATCGAGGATGAGGCAGCTCGGGGCGAGGGGTCGCGGTCGAGTGAGAAATTCTCGAGCCGACTGGAATGTCTCCGGTTGCCAACCCTCGCACCGAATCAATAGTTCGAGCGATTCCCGAACGGAGATGTCATCGTCAACGACGAAAATAACAGGCGATACGCTTGGAATAGAGGGATACACCATCCCATGATTGAATGTTTGCGCCAGATTCATATCCTGCCTCCCTTGCATTTGCTTGTTCTAGGACGCAGTCTCGATCAACTCCCTGTGAGTCCACAACCCCAAATGCTCCAGTCGCAGACTCAATAAATGGTCCGCCATGGGAATCCGCCTTTCGGCGGAGAAAGCGGAGATTTGTTTCAGGTTGTAATGTGTTTTCGTCCGAAAAGACGGGCATCAATGGACCATGCTCCCGGTCCGATCATTGCGATGGTGGCACCGAGAATGGCAAGGACGATTGGAATCCATGGATCACTGCCGCTGACGAATGCGATCCACAGTTCCACCGCCACGATCAAGCTTCCTACGACCGGGGTCCACAACCCAACAAGGAGAAGTATCCCGGCGCAGGCGGCAATCAACTGGGGAATCATCGATGGGGAAAAGGGTTTGCCCGCAGGCTCGATGATGCCGAAGCGAACGAGCAGAATCGCTGTCAGCATGCGTTGAAGGAGAAGACCTGCACCTGGCCAGCCGTTGGCGAATGTCGAAAACAGTCGTTGCAAAAACTTTCTCCTGTGAAATCGTAAGAGAATTGCAACGAAATCGAAACCCTTCAAAGTTGGAGGCGGCGATCCTACTTTTGGGGGAGATCACAGATCAATGATGCCGCGCTTCAGTCCGATGGTCACGGCGTGGGATCGATCGTTGGCGCCAAGTTTGGACAATATATTTGAAACGTGGCTCTTGACGGTCGCTTCGCCGATCGAGAGTTGATCGGCAATCTGCTTATTTGCGTTGCCGGCAGCAACCAATTTCAATACGTCAATTTCGCGTTCTGTCAGCGCGTCATCGGTTGCATGTTCTGCCAGTTGCGCGGCAATCTCTGGTGGAATTCGTTTTTGTCCCGCGTGAACGGCACGGATCGCATCGAGCAGTTCCTTGTGCACGTGGCCCTTAAGTATGTAACCTCTGGCTCCCGCTTTAAGAGCCCGAAGGACTTGCGTGTCGCCACTATATGTTGTCAAAACGATGATCCGGGCGTCGGGAAATTCTCTGCGAATGCGATCGATCGCATCGATTCCATCCACTTCGGGCATCTGCAGATCCATCAACGTAACATCCGGCCGGTGAGATCGGAACGCGTCGATGGCCTCTTTGCCATTCGACGCCTCTGCGACCAACTTCAAGTCAGGTTCACCGTTGACTAAAGCAGCGATGCCTTTCCGCAACAGAGGATGATCATCGACGGTCAAGATGCGAATCAGGTTAGGAGGGTTCTGCACGATTTCTTACCTTACGAAGCAATCTAGCCACTATACCTTCGCGTGAAGCCTCATAGGCGACGGCGGCGGGAACGGTGAGCTGAACCTCAGTGCCGGCACCAGATTCACTCCAAAAATCCACTTGCGATCCAATCCGCTCGGCGCGTTCACGGATACCCCGCAAACCCCAATGCCCGGGACGCCCGCCTTCCTTCAGCACCTTAGGATCTATACCTCTACCATTGTCACGGATTCGAAGACGGAGTATCTGCTTATCGTGCCGGATCTCCGCTTCAATCCGAGTGGCGTTTGAGTGTCGAAACGCATTTCTCAAGATTTCAAAAGCAACTCGACAGATCTCGTCTTTAGATCGCGGCAGACAGGGGTCGGCGTTCGCCTTCCTCGATCAAATCGAAAATTGGTGTCTTCCCATCCGCAGATGCTGTCAATTCCTGCATCGTGATTTTCAGCAACTCGACAAGATTGTCCTGCGCGATTGCCCCGGACCGTAAACCTTGAATCGCATCCCGACTCTCCGCGAGCGCTTTTTCAGTCTCTTCGATCGCATCGTCCAGAGATCGCGTTGCCTCATCAGGGCGTCGAGGCAGCAGGTTGCGAACTGCTTGAAACTGAAACATGAGGCCGTGAAGAGTTTGCAGCAGCGTATCGTGTAGATCTCGCGCGATTCGAGTTCTTTCGTTGACGCGGGCTTCCAGTCCAATGTTGAATTGCCGATGCAATTGTTGAACCCGTAGTTGATATACAGCTAGCGCGATAAGGACAAGGATCCCGACGCCCGCTGCCTGGAACCAGCGTGTTTGGAGTATAGAGGGCTCCACTTCAAACGCAATTGCAGCTCCACTGGAGTTCCACACACCATCTGGATTGCTCGCGGCGACCTGAAATTCAAACCGTCCGGGCGCAATGTTCGTAAAGTCAACCTCGCGCAAGGGGGTGGGCTCGCTCCACGAGGAATCGACATCAGCCAATCTGTAGTGGTATCTCACTCCCTCGGGGTTTGAGACGTTAATGCCGGCATATTGGAAGGTCAAGCGGTGTCGGCCGGACGATATATGGATATGGTCGACGGGTGCGATGTATTTCCCGTCCACAAGCATTCCTTCGATTCGCATCGTGACGGGGAACGCTGGATCAGCAAACGCCGAAGCTGGTAAAAATGAAATTCCCTGTTTCAGAGAGAACCAGATGTTCCCACGACTATCCAACTCGACCGATCGACTACGCTTGACGCCCTCCACGCTCGGTAGGCCATCGGTGACGCCGAATTCACGGTAGTCCCCGTCGGTGTACGCCTGTTTCAGCACAGCCGAAGATCTCACTCTCAGAATGTGATCCGAGGTGGCGATCCAGAGCCATCCATTTTTCTCCGCGATCCCGAGAATATCGCCATAGAGCGCGGTTGGCGCCCCTAACGGAACGTGCACGACGCCGGATCGCAAGAACGCAATTCCTTTTGATGTGCCGACCCATAACGTATCGTCGCCATCCAGGAAGAGACTCTCTATCGCACCGGGCGGCAAACCATCGTGCGTGTTGTAGCGGGTCCACCTGTCATTCTTTGAACTCGGCGAGGCCGTCTGGCGTGCCGACAAAGATCAGCCCGGATTCATTCCCGGTGATTACCGAGATTCTGTTGGAGGGCAGCCCGTCTTTTGTAGTGAAGGTATGCCACTTGCCATTGCGTAAGCGGCGGAGCCCCTGGTGAAGTGTTCCGGCCCACACCGTGCCATTCGGTTCGCGATACACAGAGTAAACGGCATCCTGGATAGACTCAATTTGTTGCGTCGGCAATCGCACGGCGTCGCCCTCCACAATCAGCCGTGCGATGCCGCCATTTCTTCGCGCGACCCAAACTTCACCGGCCGCTCCGGCAATCGAATAGACTATGTCATTCTTCAGCCCCGCAATTTCAATCGACTGAACTCTGCCGTGCGAGATGTGAAATAGTCCACCATCTGGCGGAGCAAACCACACATTCTGATCGGAGTCGGCGTAAACCGCACCACAATTACTGCACGGCAGACCGCCCGAGCTACGATAGGTGATGAAAGCACTGTCCTGGTAGCGCTCAATCGTCTCTGGTTCGCCAATCCAAAGATTACCGTCGCGATCCTCAAATAATGCGGTGACCGCGCGGTTGCCGTTGACCATCAACTGCTCGAGTGAACGGATCTTGCCCCTGGCGTCGAAGTCTTTTGGGTCGACTTTAAAAACATGGCCTTCCGTGCCGATCCATATCCGACCCTTGAATCCGCTAGCCAGTGCCAGAATTTCATCATGTCCAGGCGTGGGACTAACTTCGCTAAATGAGTTGTTACCGTGGGAGATGAACAAGCCCTGCTTGGTTCCGACTAGCAGGGTTGTATTGGCGAGTGGGAGCAGGCAGTTGATCCTCTTGTTCTTTAGACTGGGTACCTGCAGCAGGGACGCTTCGCCTTTTTCAGGTCTGAACTGAAACAAACCCTTCTCTGCAGTGCCGATCCAGATTGTTCCGTCCGCAGTTTGCGTCACCGCTGTCGGCGGTCCTGGCACGGCGCGAGCTTCCAAGAGGACTTGACGTTGACCATGCTTGTATTCCACTATGCCCTGCAATTCAGATACAAACAATAACCAGCCGTCGAAGGTCTTGCTCACTGCACTGACTGCATAGGCATGTCTGCCGTTATCAGGGACCGGGCCTTTCAGCAGGCCTGCCTCGTAATTGAATAGGCGCGTGAAGTCGTCTGAGGCCCACAATTGGCCACTGGCGTCTACCAATACGTTTGGGACGAACCCGAACGAGAGATCGTTGGAGTTCGCTTTACGAATGAATTCAAAGTTCAAGCCATCGTACCTAATGAGCCCATTGCTAGTTCCGAACCAGAGATAGCCATCCGCCGTCTGGGTCATGGAATAGACGTGGCCACCGGAAAAACCAGATGCATGGTCCCAGGTGTTGTGGCTGCGACTGGCCGAAATCGAGTTGTCGACGGCACTCAACGATGCGCTGGCCGACAGAAGAAATAGGATGAGGCCTGGAAGCGTTTTCATGCCTATGGGAGCTCAGGTCAACTAGGGCAAGAATTCAAAGTGATCCACGACAACCTCAGCACGATGTTGAATCGTCGGCAATTTACGATTCGGGTCGGAGTAGGCGAAAAGGGCCATCCGCACAGATTCATCCACCGGTCTGGGAACCTCGTCCGTAAAGACATGCCTGGAAATGAGGCGGGTTTCCTTCCCCGACAGTTGCTCGGTGAGCATGGTGACCCGTCCCTCTTCCCAGACGATTGTGTGTCGCAGTTTGCCGCCCGGTGCCTTGAATCGCGACATGTTCAGCGGTAGAAAAGCCGGTTGGACTACATACTGCGCATTCTCGTTTACGTTCTGCGGGTCACCCCAACGACTGATATTGATATCGAACTCACCGTGACTTCCCTGATTTGACGAATGATCCCAGGTGAAGATTTCGAAAAAGGCTGCCGGGTCCAAATTCGAAGTATCTTCCACCGTGAACAGATAGGTGCCGTAACCCAAGCTACGCGTCACATTAACCTCGGAACAGGTCCATTGGTTGTTGCGGTTGACAATCTGTAGATGAAGCGCTCCGGATTGATCGACATAAACGTTGTTGTGATCGTAAGGGTTCCTTGTTCCTCCTCGGTCGCTGGATACTTTTCGAACCCGCCACTGGAATCCGCTGAAATTTACAAAAAAGGACGAGGATCGTTCCTGCCCGGGGCTGGCGGCGACCCTCTCTATCCCGTGCCCAACCTTCGGCAACTCGGTCAGTACTGCCGCTGGATGGTAGCTCGAATCCACCAGTAAAGCGGCGTAGTCGGTGGCAAGGTGCACCTCGTTTCGCCAGACACCGTCTGGCAAAATTGGTGTGAAAGGAGAATTCAATCGCGGTTGCAGCCACCACAAGCCTCCGGTCTTGGAATAAACGACCATATTCTGGCCCGGACGTGACCCACTCACGGTGCCCTCAATCACATCTTCCTGATTCAGATCCCCGAGATCCCATTGCGGCACTTGGGTAAACAAAATTGTCGATTCGATGGAGGGTTGCGCTGCCTTATGACAAGCCGTCAGCAACAATAACAATCCCGCGATCGTCAGAATCGCATTGGGACGCAGTCCTGTACCGTGCTCGAATTCACCCCAGACATTGTGGAGCAATTGAATCCCTCCCGATCCCTTCCTGGCGGTATCAGTGCGTTCGGAACTAGCGCAGAGAGCGGTTGCAGTCAGAGAGCATAGCTGATCTGGCAGGATCGGGGCTAGCGGACGACCATTCCTGTCTCTTCGGTTGTGGCGACATCAATTGGCAGCGAACGCTCGGAACCTATCTTTCTTTGACTTTCTGCGCCAGCTCGCGAAAGTCTTTGGCTTGTTGGTGACTGACCTTCGCTTGGATCTGCGCGAGCTGTCGAGATTTCTCATTGGGGAGGTGCGAAACCAAAGCTTCAAGTTCGGTCGCCGCCTCGTAGGCCTGGTCAGCCTCTTTGAGCATCAAATGTTCAAACTTCCGGACTGCCTCATTGTGATCCATGTTTCCCTCCTCATGAAAGTTTGGCGGAGACGAAAAATGTAATATCGCGATTTGACCATCGCTGTCTTCCTCGTTCGAACATACTTCCACTAGTCGAAAGCTCCTCACAGACAATTGCAATTAGGCCAGAAGCGCGGCCAACGAGTCTATTAGACGAAGGTATCGATCGACAATTTTACACCGCAGGCGCGATCAGGTGCAGGCAAGCGGGAGAGCGTGCTTTTGCCGACGGGATTTTTTACTATCAGACTGCACGGTCTGAAATAAATCGCCTATCTGACTGCTTGATACACCTTCCTAGGCATACAGGAACGGCCGCTCTCTGTGGCTTCTCCAGAAGTAGGCGAGGATGATCACACTTACAACTGCCGCGTACGTACACCATAACGAGGTGAACGCGTATCGCTTGACCTCCATTACAACCAGCAGTTCGCGGTGGCTGAGAAGCAGATCGTCGGTCTTTCGGAACGCAAAACAACGGACCAACCGATGTTGGGGGTAGGCGCGGTTCAACGCTTCTGGTAGGGGTGGAAGATGTAGTCTTTCGCTTTCACTGCCGTGTGGCACGCGTGTCCGCAGTCCGAGAGGCTTTTGGGATCGGGCGTAAACTTGTCCGAGGCGGCATCGTAGTTGAACACCGCGTATCCCCAGCCACCGCTGTTCGGAAATCTCTTGCTGTCCTTTTCAATGACGAAAGCCTCAGCGAAAGACGTCCGGCACATCCACAACAAAAGGGGCCTCCGTGCTCTTCTTCGGCTTCCACTGGAGCTTCACGATCATGGAGCCATCGGGGAATGCCTGGCCGTTGACGGGAATACCGGCTTTATACGCTTTGATCATCGTCGGATTGGCGACGATCACCTTGAGCCTTTCGTCGGTTCGGGAGGAAGAGACGACAGCCCAATCCTCGTATCCCCGGAAGTCGGAGAACGCGATTCCGCCGGGCGATTTCAGCGAGTACTTATCATTGTCCTTGCCTTGCGCGTAAAGGGCCACGGCGCCAAGGACGGCGAGCGCTGCCGCGGCTGTTGCAACGATGGTAAAGCCGGCGATACGCTGCACAGCGGTGCGGTTTTCTATCTTCTGTTCCTGTTGTTCTTGCGCGCACAACTTTCGTCACAAGCTCAGACATGGTGTGTTCTCCTTCACAAAGTTTCCCGATCCCGATCGACGTGCATCTCGAACGGCTGCCATTAGGCCAGACGTGGAGGAGCAAGACAATTGGACGATGGTATCGACGATACCTTCGTATCGGGAGGGTATGACGAGCCTTCCTTATTTTGGATCGATCTTCAGTGCTAATCGGATGGAGCTGCATGCCTCAGGCATGAAGAGCACTGCACTCGATACATAAGGGTGGGCAATACCATCGTCCAATTGCGCGACCCCATTGAGTTCTGGCTGAATGCTGACAGACTTTATTTCGTCGAGTGGTTTATAGCACGCGGGCGAGAATTTCGGATCGATGTTCTAAGTTGCTGAAATTGTCGGGCGTCCTGTGTGCATTTGCTGCGACGAATGAACGACAAACGGCAATGGCTATCGTCGGTTTTAATCAACCGGTTTTCGAGGCCAAGTAATACGGAGAAAAATCCCATGGCAACTATGAGCGTACCTGCCAGTCTCACACAGATGAACCCACCTACGAAACCGGCACAGATTCGCGTGGCCCGGCGGTCGCCCGCCTATTGGCGTGTCACGGTCGACAACCCGCCCATCAACGTCATGGGCCCGGAAATGGTCAAGCAGTTCCAAGAAGTCATCGCTGCACTCGAGGCCGACGAGGATGTCAGGGTCGTGGTCTTCGACAGCGCAGTCGATGACTACTTCCTGAATCACTCCGACTTCACGGCCAAGCTTGAGGAACTGACCGCGCTGCCTCCGGGTCCCACAGGCTTGCCTCCTTGGCCGGACTTTCTCGTGCGTCTGACCCGATTGCCAGTCGCATCCATCGCCCTCATCCGCGGCCGCGCGACCGGCAACGGCAGCGAGATCACGCTGGCCTGCGACATGAGTTTTGCCAGTCGCGAGAAGGCCATCATCTCGCAATGGGAGGTGGGCGTGGGGATGGTCGCCGGCGGCGGCCCAATGGCTCGCCTGCCCCGGCTCATCGGCCGAAACCGCGCGCTCGAGGTGCTCTTAAGTTCGGAAGACATCCGAGCAGACCAGGCCGAGGCCTACGGCTACATCAATCGCGCTCTGCCCGACGCCGACCTGGATGAGTTTGTAGAGGCGCTCGCGAGCCGGATTGCCAAGTTCGACAAATGGGCGATCGCGCAGACCAAGCGCCTCGTCAACACCAGCCTGCCGCCGGACGTTGAGCTCGGCGCCGGGTGGGATGCGTGCATCGCATCGCTCGGGCGACCCGCTGCTCAGGAGGGGATCAAGGAGCTGATGGCGCGCGGGCTTCCACAAGCCGGGGGATGTCGAAAATCGGCTCGGATACTACCTGGGCCAAATCGCGCGCTAGGCGAGCGGGACTCGGGACATTCGTATTTGTAATGAGCACTGTATCGAAAGGAGCCATCAATGAACGCCGTACAAGTCGAACAGAAGAGCTATGAGATGCCCCCGCGCGAGGGGATCAGCATCGCGCATTTTCTCACCGTCGCCGACGTCGAGCGATCGGCTCGCTACTACGAAAAGGTCTTCGGCGCTCGCATTCTGACCATGGGTGACGGCAACGCGCCTCCGTACCTTCAGCTTGCGAATATCTGGATGATTCTGAACGTTGGGGGCGGGCCGACCCCGGATAAGCCGACGGTAACGCTCAGCGTCCCCGACCCGAATCACATCAACAGCTTTATGAATTTCCGCGTTGCGGATATTCAAGCGTGCTACGAATTATGGAAAAGTCGAGGAGCGGAGTTCATCACGCAGCCGATACCCAAGTACGGCGAGATTCGCTGCTACATCCGCGATCCTGACGGTTACATTATCGAGGTCGGACAGAGCACCGATCTCAGTACGGTTAACGCTTCGGCGCGGATGAGGATGCCGACTCTGCGCTTCAGATCGTCGCGGCTTCTGCCAATCTTGCCTTGAACAGTCACTCGCTCTGACATCGAAAGGAGTACCAGATGGATCGGCACAAATGGACTGAAAGAGACCACGCGCGTGACCGCGCCTGTCGCGTCGAACACGCTGAGTGTGAACGTTTTTACGGCTCCGGGAAAGACTATGGTCGGCGAGCGGCCAAAGCCCTTCGGCGAAGCGCTCGGCTTTGACCCGATCACGTCGACTTTAATCTTCGGCGAGTACGACGCGGTGCTGGTGGACGCAATGGGGACGGTGGCTGAGGCCGAGGCTCTCGCGGATTGGGTCGCTCTGCACAACCGCAACCTGGAGACCATCTATATAACGCACGCCCATTTCGACCACTTCTACGGTCTGAGCATTCTGCTCGACCGTTTCCCGGGCGCTCGGGCGATAGCAACGCCCAAGGCGGTGAACGCCATGCAGATGTCTTTCACTCCCGCAGTGGAGCGGCTGGCCCGCCGGATGTTTCCTGGGCAAGTGGCCACCAAGTTGGTTCCACCTGAGCCCTATGAGCACGACACGTTCACTCTCGAGGGCCACGAATTGCGCATCATCGAGCAGGGCCGCACCGATAGTCCCGATTCGACGTCTCTCTACGTTCCATCGATCGGCCTGATCGTCGCTGGCGACGTTGTGTACAACCAATGCCGCATGTACGTCGGCGACACCACCCCCGAGAGCCGAAAGAATTGGATCGCGGCGCTGGACCGGTTAGCGGCGCTGAACCCGGCGATTGTTGTCGCCGGTCACAAGAAGCCTGGCGCGCCCGACTCTCCCTCGACGATCCAGGACACCAAGCGTTACCTCAGGACTTCGATCGGGTGCAGAAAACCGCGACGTCCGACCAGGAGCTGTTCGATCAGATGACGGAGCTGTACCCGCATTGGGTAGCCAATCAGTCGTGGTTGATGTTCGGATTCCCCGGAGCATAACTCACATCAACCGCGGTAGCCGGTCCTTGCGCACTTTGGAGGAAGCCGCGGACGATGAGCTAGCTCATATTCAGGAGAACAGAATTCGATTTCAAAGAGGAGAACAAAATGACAACAAAAGGAAAAGTCTTGGTGCTAGTCTCGAGCGGTCACGGCTTGCCCTTGAAAGATGGCAAGGTTTATGCCGGCGCTGGCTACTATCTCAACGAGCTGACGGTTCCGGTTCGCGCCCTGATGAAGGAGGGCTACGAAATCACTTTCGCCAACCCCAAAGGCAACACGCCGCAAATGGATGTCCATTCAGCTGTAGCCGATTTCTTCGGTGGGGACGAGGCTAAGCTTCAGGACTATCTAAAATTCCGCGACACCCTGACTGGGCTCAAAAATCCAACTCGTATCTCGGATGTCATCGCATCGGGCCTGGATCAATATGACGCTGTTTTCGTCCCCGGCGGCCATGGCCCGATGATGGATCTTCTCGATGATCCCGACGCGGGCACCGTGATGAGACACTTTCATGAAACATCCAAGCCTACGGCAGTGCTCTGCCATGGCCCGATTTCACTTCTCTCGGCGCTTCCGAATTCGACGGAGGTGGTCGCCGCGCTGGCGGCGGGCGATGCCGCTGGAGCACACGCAAAGGCTCAAGGCTGGATCTATTCCGGATATAAGATGACCATCTTTTCGACAGCGGAAGAGCAGCAGCGGGAGCCGCTTGAGATTGGTGGTAAGGTTCTCTTCTACCCGGACTTCGCCTTGCGTACTGCGGGCGGTGACGTAAGTGTGGTCGCTCCATGGAAGAGCTACGTCCTTCAAGATCGCGAGTTGATCTCAGGTCAGAACCCGTTCTCGGACGAAGCGCTTCTGAAACTTCTTCTACCGGCACTCGATGGGAAGAAGAAGTCGGTTTCAGCGGCATAAGAATCGGGGACGCCCATCGTTTACACGACGCATGTTGCCATGCCTTCGCCAGTCGAAGTCCGAGAGAAGGAATTGCCGATGAATCCCGTGGCATTATCGCACCATACAGGTCGATGGCCTGTCGATTTTCTATCGAGAGGCTGGGCCGAAAAATGCGGAAACACTTCTACTGCTGCACGGACTTCCATCGTCGTCGCGGATGTTCGAGCCGCTTTTCGCACGGCTATCGGATCGCTACCATCTGATAGCGCCTGATTATCCCGGATTCGGACACAGTGACTGGCCGGACCCGAAGAAATTCGCATATACGTTCGATCATTTCGCCGAGATCATGGACCATTTCACCGAGGCGCTGGGACTCTCGCGTTACACCGTTATATATGCAGGACTACGGTGGCCCCGTCGGCTTTCGCATGGCTCTGGCGCATCCGGAGCGAGTCGAGGCGCTGATCGTGCAGGACGCCGTCGCCCACAACGAAGGCCTGGGAGCAAATTGGAAAACACGCCGGGCATTCTGGGCTGATCGCGCTGCCAATGAGAGCGCATTGCGCACCAATCTCTTGTCGCTCGAGGCCGCGCGCGCGCGACACGTCGGAAACGATCCCGACGTGGAGCGCCACGATCCCGACCTCTGGACCGACGAGTTTTATTTTCTGAATCGGCCCGGCCAGGCCGAGATCCAGAGCGATCTTTTCTACGACTACCGAACCAATGTGGAGTCTTATCCGAAGTGGCAGGCCTGGATGCGCGAAAAACAACCGCGGCTGCTCGTGATCTGGGGCAAATACGAAACATCGTTTGACCCGAGCGAGCCGGAGAGCTATCGCAAGGATGTTCCGAACGCCGAAGTCCACATTGTCGACGGTGGCCATTTCGCCCTGGACACGGCTGCCGATGAGATTGCTGCCTTGGTGAAAGGCTTTATGGCGTCTTCCCCGGAGGTGAGGGCTCGGCGTGCTGGTTGAGATGATCGATCATGCGGAGACTGTTCAAGTTGTGCCGGGAGTCAGATTAATCGGTACGGTATCAACGGAATAGGAGCCGACATCAATGAGCGGCATACAAATCGAACAAAACGAGCTATGAGATGCCCCCCGCGCGAAGGATTCACCATCACACTTTTTATCACCGTCGCCGACATCAACCGAGCGGCTGATTTCTATGAAAAGGTGTTCGGCGGCCGCATTCTGAGCAGAGGCGATAGCAAGGGCGCGTCCGGGCACATTCAGATCGCGAATACCTGGCTGATTGATCAACGTCGGGGTCGGGCCCACGCCGGACAAGCCGACGGTAACGCTCAGCGTCCCCGAACTTCGAAGGCATCTTCACAGATGTTTCCGAGCGCTGTCGATATACGATGCGGCCGGAAACGCCTGCGGTCTAAAGGAAGCGGTTCATCTGCTGCCTACCCTATAACGGGTCTAGTTTAGAAGCGATTCCCAGTTGGCCGGCACCCTGCCTGCGGGTCCAGGTGCGGGCTGACTTTCGGGATGCGCGTGCGGCGGAAGCAATTCCAGACCCTTGATCATCCCCTGCTTCTCGTAATCGAAGAACCAATCCTCACCCGGCTCAAAGCTGGTTATGATCGCGTGCCCTGTTTCCGCCGCATGCTTAGATGCATGCTGACTTGGAGAGCTGTCACAGCATCCGATGTGGCCACACTCCGCACACCGGCGGAGATGAAACCACCAACCTTTCGGTGACGCCAGGCATTCAACACATCCGTTTCCGCTTGGTTTCGAAGCGGCGTTGATTCCGCGCCGGTCTCTTCTCATTTTCGATCTTCCTTTTGTTTCGCGTCCGCCAGAGAATCTCAAGCCACCAGCAAGATCTTCCCGACAGCACCCTTCTCTGCCTCTGCTTGAGCTTCGGCTGCTTCACTGAGCGGCAGTTTCTGGCTAATCGGGATTACCAACTTGCCATCTCGCACGGCCTCGGCCATGAACTCGAGCGTTTTCCTGTCAAACTTCGAGAATACGAAAACCACCTTTACAGAGGGTACTGTGCCGGCGTTCTGCGGTGTCCCGACAACCGACGCATAGACTCCTCCCGGCGTGACCTTGGCGATTAGCTTCTCGGCAGTTCTTCCGCCGACTGTATCCGCCACTGCATCGAGCGGCGGAAGATTCGCAATCGCGGAGTCGTCGTCGGTTGCGACGACCTGATCCGCGCCGACAGTGTTCGCGCTCTCGATCTGCTTGTTCAACACCCCCGCGATCACAGTCGCCCCGCGTTGTTTTGCAGTGAATACCGCTGAACGCCCGACGTTTCCAGCAGCGCCCACGACGAGAACCGTCTGGCCTGCTTTGATCCCGGTAGCGGACATGAGTTGGTTGCCGGTCACCGTCACCAAGGGCAGCGCTGCCGCCTGGATCAAATCGAGTCCCTTGGGAACTTTCGCCAGAATGGCGGTGTTTACAGCGCAAAGTTCGGCGTAAGTATTGTCCGCCATGGCGAATACCTGGTCGCCAACAGAAAAGCCTTCTACTCCGGGCCCAATCTTAATCACGGTTCCTGCGATGGCGTCGTGGAAGGTTCGCGGCTCTTCTGTGTGGACCAGGATTTCTTCGCGAGGCTTCGGAGCGGCAATTCGGAGGCCGAATCGGAGATGACCACCGCCGCGGGAGAGGCGGCGCCGGCGGCGGAGTTCGCAGAGGGCTTGCCCGAACCCGCGGCCATTTCTCTCAACGTCGCCCAATCGTGCAACCTGTCGTGCTCGTACTGCTACGCCGACGAGGGACGTTTCGGGGGCAAACGGCGGCTGATGCCCCTGGATGTGGCTCTGCAGGCGATCGACCGTCTGATCGACGGCGCCGCGGGCCGGCGGGTGACGGTCGGCTTTATCGGAGGCGAGCCGTTTCTGAACCGCGAGGTGCTTTACGAGAGCGTCGCGTACGCGGTCGAACGGGCGCGAGCGCGGGGCTGCACCGTCGGGTTCTCGGTGGCGACGAACGGGACCCTGCTCAACGCAAGCGACGTGCGCCTTCTGCGCAACGACGGCTTCGCGGTGTCGGTGAGCCTCGACGGGAATGCCCAAGTGAACGACAGGCATCGCCGCGCGCCCGGGGGCGCCAGCGGATACGAATCGGCGCTTTCCCGCTTGCGCCCGCTCCTGGAAAGCCCGGGGAAAGCGCGCATCGCGGCGCGGATCACCGTGGCGCGAGACGACTTGCGAGTCGCCGAACGAGTGGAGGCGCTCGCCGGCGCCGGCTTCGCCGAGATCGGCGTGAGTCCCTTGCGCACGAGCCCGGTTCCGGGCCTGGTCCTCAGAGACGAGGACTGGGCGGTATTCCTGGCGGAGATGGTGCGGGCCGCGGAACGCGAATGGCAGCGGCTGAACGAGGGCGAGGGCTTCCGCTTCTCGAATCTCGCGATCGCCGTGAAACAGCTCCACGCCGGGTTCGCCAAGCCCCTCCCGTGCGGCTCGGCAGCGAACTACGTGTCGGTGAGCGCGGAGGGCGGGTACTTCACGTGCCACCGCACGATCGACGATGCGTCGTTTTCTCTCGGAACGATCGCAGGAGGCTTGTCCACGACCCTGCGCGAGAGCTTCCTGAAGGAGAGGCACGTGGACCGGCAGGAGCCGTGCCGCAGCTGTTGGGCGCGGTACCTCTGCGGAGGCGGGTGTCACGCCGAGGTCCTTTCGGCCGGGCGCAGCGGATGCGACTACATCCGGGGGTGGCTGGAGTACTGCCTTCGGTTCTACGACCGCCTGTCGCGGGAGCGGCCGGACCTGCTCGGAGAAAGGCGGGAGGTGGCTTGATGGAGAAGATCTTTCCGCTGAACCTGACGGCGCGGGCCGCCGCGATGGTGACAGGAAACCCGGCGACGACGCGCCTCGAGGGCGGAGTTGGCAATTGCTTCCCAGGCCTGGAGTACGACCACCGCAACCTCGACCGGCGCTTCTTCCCGGGGTTGGTATTCCAGTTCGGGTCCTCCCGGGGCGCGCCGCTCTTGAAAGTGGATCCGGACGATCCGGATCTCGACCCCAAGACCTTCGAGGGACTCCTGCGCGATGCTCCGGATCCCCAGGTCCAGAGCGCCTTGCGTATGGCGCTCAGCGGCGCGGACCCGGGGGTCCAGAGTGCCTTACGTGCGGCGCTCGGCGGCAATCCGGGCAAGATATTGCTGGAAGGATCGTGGTTTCTCGACTCGATCAAGCAGTCCGGCAGGACCATCGCGGTGCGTGACCTCGCCGGCCTGACGGTCTGGCGCCTCGTGCGATCTCTCGAGCCCGGGCCCCTGGAGATCGTGCTGACGCGAAGCGCCGGAACGCCGCGAAAGATCACGCTCGAGCGGCTGGCGGCGGAGATTCGTGAGCACGAAGACCGGCGTCATCAGCGAGGCCTTTCAGCCGGGAGAGCTGACGCAGAGTCTGTGCTCGCCGTGGATGCACGATTTCCGCGATTGCGCATGCACGTACTGGGCGTCGAACCACCCCGACATCGTCCTGGTCGAGCAGCCGTCGGGAGCGGAACCGGATCCCGTGTGGGAGGAAACGCCGGTCGACTGGCTGCGCTCCGACCGCACGCTGGCCCGGACCGCAGCGGCGGTCGGAACGGAATCGGGAAACCGCAACGCGCAGATGGATCACTACGAGATCAACGAGCGCTGGCAGGATCTTTCCGTCGTCCTTCTGGGACACGAGATCTCCAGCGCCTTCCCGGCGCGGGAGTGCGGATGCCGCGAATCCGTTCGAGACTGCCGACGAGCTGGCGACGACGCTGGTGGGCTTGGCCACGCTCGAACACGCGGTGGCGCTCGAGTACCTGTACGCGATGTACTCCGTGATGGACCCGTCAAAGGCGGCGGGCCAGAGTCTCAAGGACGCGGTGACGTTCGTGCAGCACGAAATGCTGGTCATCGCGGTGAGCGAGATGCGGCACCTGCGCTGGGCGAACCAGCTCCTGTGGGAGCTCGAGCACGCCGGGCTCACGACGAAGCGTTTCGGGCCGTCTCTCGGCGTTGCCGCACAGGTGCCGGGCGTGAACGGGCCGCGGGCACCGCAGCTTCGAGTTCTCGATGCCGCGACGCTCGACGACTTCATCGCGATCGAGAAGCCCAGCGGCACTCTCGACGGCGCTTACGCGCGGGTCCTGGCGACACTGAGGCGGCAACCCCCTTATCCCGCGCCTCTCGAACAGCTGGCCGGCCGGATCCTGGCGGACGGCATGCAGCATTACACCCGGTTCCGGGAGATCAAGAGGGTCCTCGAGCCGTTCTCGGGCGGGAATCCGCCCGCATACCTCCAGACCCTCACGAAGGCGAGCCGCACGGAGGCGAAGAAGGCAGTCGATCTCTACGCGGGGATCCTCGCGGATCTTCGGGGCGCCTACGAGTCCGGCGACATGGAAGACGCGGCGCTCATCGCCAGGGCGCGCACCGTCATGTTCGAGCTGGACGCCGCCGCCGATGCGCTTGCCACCGCCGGCAAGGGCGTACCATTTTTCTAGAGAGGAGGCCCTCCCCATGAGCGCGAAGCACGGTCTTCCCTTACGCGGTCTGATGTCGACCGGGTTCTCCGCGGCCTTCGAAGGCCGATTCGGGCGGATGTTCCGATCGCAGCGTCCCGCCGTCTTCGGAGCGACGGAGGCGGACAACCTCGCGAACCTCGCCAGACTCGGTGACGCGATGTCGAATGCGTTCGACCCCCCGAAGGACGGCAAGGACGACGAGGAAAGCGGCATCCCGGCGCTCTACACGTACTTCGGCCAGTTCGTCGATCACGACATCACGTTCGACCCCGCCAGCAGTCTCCAGAAGCAGAACGACCCCGACGCGCTGGTGGACTTCCGTACCCCCGCGTTCGACCTGGACAACGTTTACGGGCGCGGGTCGGACGATCAGCCCTACATGTACGACGGAGGGGACTCGTTTCTGCTCGGCGACCCCATCCAGGGCGGAGACGCGAGCGCGAGGGACCTGGCGCGCAACAGCGCCACGCCCCGTCGCGCGCTCATCGGAGATCCGCGCAACGACGAGAACTCCATCGTCTCGCAGCTTCAGGGGCTCTTCCTGCGATTTCACAACCGCACACGAAAGGACAACCCCGGCCTCGACTTCGGCGAGGTCCAGAAGAAGGTCCGCTTCCACTATCAGTACGTCGTCCTGAACGACTTCCTGCCGCGAATCGTCGACTCCTCGGTGCTGAACGACCTGAAGTCGGCGAACCAGTACGACCGGGCCAAGATCAAATTCTTCCACTGGAAGCACCAGCCGTTCATGCCGGTCGAGTTCTCCGTCGCGGCCTACCGTCTGGGGCACTCGATGATCCGCCCCGGCTATCGCCTCAACGATTCCATCCTGCTTCCCATCTTCCCGGTCCCCTCTTCGGTCGCCCCCGGTTTCCCGGAGGGTCTCACGGGATTCCGCGCCATGAATCCCGCCTGGGGAATCGACTGGGGGCGGTTCATCGACATCGACATCCGCGACTACGACGGCAGCGACGCGGTCAAGGCCAAGCGGCTGCAGTTCGCGTACCGGATCGACACTTCGATCGTCAACCCGCTGAAGAACCTCCCGGCGGCCGTCGCGAGCAACCCGTCCTCCCTCGCGCAGCGAAATCTCGAGCGCAGCTGGCGCCTCGGCCTTCCCTCGGGGCAGGACGTCGCCCGCGCCATGGGCCTCAAGCCGCTCGATGACAAGGACATTCTCATCGGTCAGGGCGTGGACAAGCCGGACGCACCGCTCCCGAACATCGTCGCGGCCGCCGGCCCGGTGTTCGCGAAGAACTGTCCGCTCTGGACCTACATCCTCGCGGAGGCGATGCACTTCAAGGCGCCCGTCAAGATCCCGGTCAAGAAGGCCGTCACCGTCAGCACGCCGAGGCTGGGCCCCGTCGGAGGGCGCCTCGTGGCCGAAGTCTTCCTCGGCCTCCTTTTCGGCGACAACAACTCCTTCCTGAGTCAGGCGCCGTTCTGGCAGCCCGAGAAGAAACCAGACTATGCGCTGAAGGACTTCGTGAACTACGCCCTGGGAAGCTGAAGGAGTCGTCCTGGGGCCAAAACGAAATACCGGACATCGGTCAGAACCCGATGTCCGGTATTCAATGCACTCAGCCAGAACCGCTCAATGCGGCTTCAGGTGTCCGGGCGCAGACGGCTTGCCATGCCCATGCGGCTCCGACCCCGCGATCGCGGACGTGCCATCGCCCGGCGAGACGAGCTGGATCAGGTAATCGACGAGTCCGTCGGCCCTCGGGGAACCGAGACCCGTCGCGGCGTCCCAGCCCGGTCCGGCATTGAAGCCCAGCACATCAGGAAGAACGGAGTTATTGCCGCTCGTCACGTCGAAGAAAGAAGCTGTGTAGTGTTTCTGTGCCTGGCCGATATGGTAGGCCGCCTTGTTGATGAAGCCGAGGCCGTATCCGGCTTTCTGGTCGGCAATCGCCTGGATGGCCGCCCACTGCGGCGAGCCGGCGCTCGTGCCGCCGAAGAGATACATACCGGCCGGGATTCCCGGGATGTTGAGGTACGTCAGCACACCATGGAGGACGGCGGCGCTGTACGACACATCCGGTTCTCCCCGATGCTTGCCGCCATGGATCGTTCCCTGCTGGTACGAGGGCTCGTCGTACAGGACACTGAATCCGCCCCCGGTGGCGCCGATGCCAAGGGATACTTCGTTCCACACAATCTCGCCCTGATAGGTTCCCGGAGCCGGGTTCGCGGTCGGATCGCAGCCAAGGGACGCCAGGCAATAGCGAGCCGCGTGCAGCTCGGTACCGCCCACGGCGGTGACCAGCGGGTCAGCTGGCAGGCGAGGAGGCGGCTTTGACGAGCGATGAGCCGTCGCACGACGGCTGGCCTGCGCCGTCATCACCGGCGGAGGCGAAGAGCGTGATGTTCTTCCTGGTGGCGTCCGCGAACACCTGATGTTGCATCGCGAGCGTGTTCGGGTCCATGCAGCTCTCGTTCTCGCCGAAGCTCTGGGAGATGACGTTGCCGTTGACGTCGCCGAGGTTGTTATCCACCGCGTACTTCGTGGCGCTCAGGATGTCGGCGTCGATCGTTCGATTTTGCGAGGACGAGCACGATGTTGGCGCCGGGGGCGATCGCGTGCGCCCACAGGACGTCCAGCGAGATCTCCTCGGCCCACCCGGTCATGTTGGAATCACCGATGATAAACGGCGTCAGGCCGTCCGGCGCGATCTGCGTGAACGTGCCGAGGCTGGGGTTGGGCGGGCCGCCGAGCCCGTTCAGGCTGGGCAGACCGTAAAAGCTGTTGTAGAAATTCAGCTGCTGCACGATGTTCGGAGACTGGAAGGCGTCGACGATGACGATCGTCTTTCCCCTGCCGTCGAGGCCCGCGTTGACGAGCGTGTCGATGTTGTAGGCATGCCGCATCTGATAGGGGTCGTAACAGGTGGTACCTGGGTTGAGGCCGAGGACCTGGCAGGTGAACAGGCCATAGTCCGGGCTAGCGGCAGCGGCCGGGATTGCCTGCGGGCCAACCTTGAGGAACGGCGATACGGAGGAGCGCACGTTGGCTGCGCTGCCGGGCGTTGCCACGAGGCCGATCATCAAGGCGACTGCGAAAAGGGAGAGAACCTTACGGGTCTTCATGTGTACCCTTTCTTCTGGAGCAAGATGTTCGTCAATACTGTTGGTTTACGCGCGCGTGGATACCCTAGACAACGAAGAAAAGCTCGATTAGCACCTCCATAGAACGATAAGAACCGAATCTGACCCACAGGGTTCACGGGACTGCGACGAGGATGGGCACCTCGACCCGTCCGGGTGTTCCGGCCCGGAGTCTTAGTTGAGATCCGGTCTCTGTCAAGGGCGAGAGGCCCCTCAATGCCCCTCCAGAGAGGGCGAGGAATTCAGAATCCCCGCGCTCGCGGAGAGGAGCAGGTTCTTCTAGCATCCGGGGTCATCATGAAAGAAGCGGTCGAAGTCCGTTTGATCGCCGTCGTCGGCGCCGGGGCGATGGGGAGCGGCATCGCCCAGGTCGCGGCGACCTCCGGGTTCAGAGTCAATCTCTCCGACGTTTCCGCCGCCGTCCTCGAGAAGGCCCTCGCGTCGATCAAGAAGAGCCTCGCGCGCCTCGTGAAGGCCGGGACGCTCACGGAGGAGCAGGCCGCCGGCGCGCTCTCACGGATCGAGACGATGATCGACCCGGCCGATGCCGTGCGCGAGGCGCAGGCGGTCATCGAGGCGGTTCCGGAGGATCTCGCGCTCAAGCGGGAAGTCTTCCGCCGGCTCGACGAGACGGCGCCCGCGAACGCTCTCCTCCTCTCCAACACCTCGGAGCTCTCGATCGCCGAGCTCGCCTCCGCGACGAATCGAAAGGACCGTGTCGCGGGAATGCACTGGTTCAATCCGCCGCCCTTGATGAGGCTGATCGAGATCGTCCGGGCGGAGGAGACCTCGGACGAGACCGTCGCGGCGGTCGAGGAGCTCTCCCGCCGGATGGGAAAAGAGACCGTCGTCTGCCGCGACTCCCGCGGCTTCATCACGTCGCGGGCGCTGGCGGCGCACGTCCTCGAGTGCTTCCGGATCGCCGAGGAGGGGATCGCGACCCCGAAGGACATCGACACGGCGATCCGCCTCGGCCTCAACTATCCGATGGGCCCGTTCGAGCTCGCGGACTACGTCGGGCTCGACGTCCTCGCCGCCGCCGCGCGCGGCCTGGCCGAGGCGCACGGCCCCCGCTTCGCGCCGCCGCGCATTCTCCTTTCGCGTGTCGAGAAGGGACACCTCGGCCGCAAGACGGGGAAGGGCTTCTACGACCATGGGTGAGACGGTTCTCCTGTCCTACGCGCGCACCGCGTTCGGAAAGTTCGGCGGCGCGCTCCGCGACGTCCCCGGCCTGGACCTGGCCGCGACCGCGATCGCGGGCGCCCTCCAGCGCGCGGGTCTCGACCCCAGGGAGGTGGACGAGGTCTTCGGAGGCTGCTGCGCGCCGGCCGAGGCCGGAGTCGTCGCGCCCGTCATCGCGCGGCGCGCACTGATGAAGGCGGGCCTCCCCGCCAGCGTCCCGTCCCTGACGCTGGACCGTGCGTGCTGCTCGTCGATCGCGGCTCTCCAGATGGCCGACCGTGCAATCCGCGCGGGAGACGTCCGCACAGCCGTCGTCTTCGGCGTCGAGAATCTCTCTCGCGTCCCTCTCGTCGCCTCGCCGCGCGTGAGGTGGGGAACGAGCGTCGGCTCGGTGACTCTCGAGGACGCGCTCTACCGGATGGAGTACCCCGAGTTCGCGCCGGTGTCCGTGGATGCCGGCGAAGTGGCCGTGGAATTCGGCATCGGCCGCGAGGAGCAGGACGACTGGGCGCTCAGGTCGCAGCGGTCGTACGCCCGGGCGCTGGCGGAGGGGATCCCGAAGGAGGAGATCGTTCCGCTGACGCTGCCGGGCGGGAAGATCTTCGAGGCCGACGAGCTCCCGAGGCCGGGGACGACACGCGAGGCGCTCGCGAAGCTCCCGACGATCTACGGCTCGCCGACCGTCACCGCGGGAAACGCTCCCGGCCTCGACGCAGGCGCGGCGGCGCTCGTCGTCATGTCCGCGGCCGAGGCGCGCCGCCGAGGCGTGCGACCGCTCGCCCGGCTCCGTTCCTACGCCGCCGTGGCGCTCGCTCCGCGGCGGATGGCCGAGGCGCCGGCTGCGGCGGCAGAATGCGCGCTTCTGCGTACGGGCCTGCCTCTCGCCTCCCTCGACCGGGTCGAGATCAACGAGGCCTTTGCGGCGGTGCCGCTCGTCTCGACGAAAAAGCTCGCCCGAGATGACACGGCGGCGCTCGCCGTGCTGCGCGAGAAAACGAATGCCGACGGCGGCGCCATCGCGATCGGGCATCCCGTGGGAGCGTCGGGCGCACGGATCGTGGGGACGCTGGCGATGGCGCTCAGGCGGCGCGGCGGCGGGTACGGCCTCGCGGCGATCTGCGGAGGCCTCGCCCAGGGCGACGCCGCCGTGCTCGAGGCCGACGGGTGAGGGCGAACTTCGGCCGTCCTCTCTCGGGAATCCGCGTGGTCGATCTGACGTCGCTCCTGCCTGGCGGCCTCGCGACGCGCCTCCTTGCCGACCTGGGCGCGGACGTCGTCAAGGTGGAACCGCCGGGGGGCGAGTCGGGACGCCGCTTTCCGCCGCTCGACGACGGACTCAGCGTCTACTACCGCCTCACAGCGGGCGGCAAGAAGGTGCGCTTTCTCGATCTGAAGACGCCGAAAGGCCGGGCCGAGCTGGTCCGCCTCGTGGCGCGCGCAGACGTGCTGATCCATTCGCTGAGACCCGGTGCCGTCCGGAGGCTCTCGCTCTCCGCGCGCGAGGTCGCCGCCTGGAATCCGCGTCTCGTGCAGGTGCGCATCGCGGGCTTTCGCCGGTCGGAAAAGGCCGGCCACGACGCGAACTTTCTCGCTTCGTCTGGCCTCCTCGACCTGAACCGCGACGGGCGCGGCCGGCCGGTCATCCCTCGGTTTCAGATCCCGGACGTCGCGGGCGGAGCGTGGCCCGCGGTGGCGGCAGTCCTGACGGGCCTTCTCGAGCGGGAGCGGACGGGCCGGGCCACCGCGGCCACGGTGTCGCTGCACGAAGGAAGCCTCGCGCTCCTCTCGTTCGGCGCCGCCGAGTACCTCGCGACCGGGCGGGTGGCGAGCGGCGGTGCCCTCGTGACGGCCGAGCTCCACCCCTGCTACGGCCTCTACCCGACGAAGGACGGACGCCTCCTCGCCGTCGCCTGCATCGAATCCAAGTTCTGGGCCGGCTTCTGCAACGCGATCGGCCTGCCGGATCTCGTCCCTCTCCAGTACGCGTCCGGCGCAGCGGGGCGGAAGGCGAGGCGGCAGCTCGCGGCGGCGACGCGGCGCCGGACGTTCGCGGAGTGGAAACGGCAGCTCGAGCCTCTCGACGTCTGCGTGACGCCTGTCGCGACGCTCGCCGAAGCCGTGCGTGAGGATCTCCGGCTGGAGAAGGGTCGCGGCGTCTTCCGCCGCGGCCGCGGCGGGCGGTACGAGATCATCCCGAGGATCCGCTGAATGAAGCCGCTCTTCGAGGACCTCCGAACGGAGGAGCAACGGGCCCTCGCCGGGACGGTCCGCCGCTTCGTGAGCGCCGAGCTCAAGCCGTATCTCGCCTCCTCGCCGCCGGACGAGTTTCCGCGCGCGCTCTTCTCGCGGCTCTGCGCGATGGGCCTTGGCGGCATCCCGTTCCCGGCCGAATACGACGGGGGAGGCGCCGACTACACGACGTACGCCCTCGTCCTCGAGGAGCTGGCCGTCGCCGGCGGCGCTCTCGCCGGCACGCTTTCGGTTCACGGCCTGCCGCAGCTCGTCCTGAGCCGGTTCGGAACCGAAGAGCAGAAGCGCCTGTACCTGCCACGCCTCGCCGCGGGAGAGCTGCTCGGAGCTTTCGCCCTGACCGAGCCCGAGACGGGCTCCGATGCCGGGGCGATCGCGACGCGCGCGGCGGCGGATGGAGACGGATTCCTCATCAGCGGGAACAAGGCCTGGATCACGCATTCGGCCGTGGCGGATCTCTTCGTCCTGTTCGCGCGGACGGGCGAGGAGGAGATCTCGGCGTTTCTCGTCGAGAAAGACGCTCCCGGCCTCACGCCCCTTCCTCCCGAGAGAAAGATGGGGCTCCGGCGATCGCCCACCGGCGGACTCTCGCTCGCCGGCGTGCGCGTGCCGGCCGCCGCGCTCGTGGGACGGCCGGGGGACGGTTTAGGAATCGCGCTGACCGCCCTCGACTCGGGGCGTATCACGATCGGAGCCCTCGCGGTCGGCCTCTGCCGGGGCGCTCTCGACGCCGCGCTCGGCTACGTGAGGACGCGGAAGGCCTTCGGCCGCCCGCTCGAGAAGAACGACGTCGTTAGGGCGCGCCTCGCGGAGATGGCCGCGCGTTTGGAGGCGGCGGCCGCCCTCGTGCGCGAGGCCGCGCGCCTTCGCGACTCGGAGCGGCCGTTCACGGCCGCGGCGGCGGCGGCGAAGCTCGTCGCCACCGACACCGCTCTCTTCGTGACCTCCGAGGCTGTCCAGCTCTGCGGGGCGACCGGCGTTTCCGAGGAGTTCCCCGCCATCCACCTCTTCAACGACGCGAAGATCGCGCAGATCGTCGAGGGCGCCAACGACGTGCAACGGATGGTTCTGGCGCGGGCGATCCTCGCCTGAGGAAGAGCCGGAAAGGAGTCGCGATGCGCGGGCTCATGCAGCACGATCCGCTCGTCGTCAACCGGATCCTCGAGCGCGCGGTGACGCTCTTCCCGTGGCAGGAGATCGTCACCCTCACGAAGAGCGGCGTTCACCGCGAGACGTTCGCGGCGTTCGGCGGGCGCGTCTCTCGCCTGGCCTCCGCGCTCGCGGCGCTCGGCGTGGGGCCGGGAGACCGCGTCGGCACGTTCGCCTTCAACACGTTCCGGCACCAGGAGCTCTACTGCGCGGTGCCGTGCATGGGGGCCGTTCTCCACACGCTGAACATCCGGCTCCACGCCGACCAGACGGCGTGGATCGCGAACCACGCGGGGGACCGCGTCGTCTTCGTCGACGCGGCGCTCCTTCCGGCTTTCGCAGCGATCGCGCCGCAGCTCAGGTCGGTGGAGCAGGTCGTCGTCATGGGTGAAGCGGACCCGCGCGCCCTGCCCGCGAGCTTCGACTACGAGGAGCTCCTCGCCGCCGCAGCCCCGGACTTTTCCTGGCCGGAGCCGGACGAGAACGACGCCGCCGCGATGTGCTACACGAGCGGCACGACGGGCAGCCCGAAAGGCGTCGTCTACTCGCATCGATCGACGGTCCTCCACGCCACGATGGTGAACCTCGCGAGCTGCCTCGGTCTGACCGACCGGGACGCCGTCCTCCCGGTCGTTCCGATGTTCCATGCGAACGCATGGGGCATCCCGTATGCAGCCCTGATGGCAGGCTCGAAGATCGTTCTCGCCGGCGCCGCGAGCGCCGACCCTGCGGCCCTCGTCGGCCTCATCCAGGGCGAACGCGTGACGGTGACGGCCGGCGTCCCGACGGTGTGGACCAGCCTTCTCCACCACCTCGAGGCGACGCGATGCGATCTGTCGTCTCTTCGGCTCGTCACCGTCGGCGGCTCCGCGACGCCCGTTTCGATGATCGAGCGGTTCAAGAGGCTGGCGGGCGTCGACGTCGTGCAGGGGTGGGGAATGACCGAAACCGGACCGGTCGCGTCGCTCTCTTTCCCGACCGACGAGATGCGGGCGCTTCCCGAATCCGAGCAGGTCCGGATGCGCGCCCGGCAGGGCCGCGTCGTCCCGGGCGTGAGGTGCCGCGTCGTCTCGCCCGAAGGCCGGGTCGCGCCGTGGGACGACCGGACGAGGGGAGAGCTCGAGGTGAAGGGAAACTGGGTCGCGGCGTCGTACTACAACGACGAGAAATCGGCGGAGCGATTCGACGACGGCTGGCTTCGGACCGGAGACATCGCCGTGGTGGACGCCCGGGGGTCGATCCGCATCCTCGATCGCGCGAAGGACCTCGTGAAGTCCGGAGGCGAGTGGATCTCGAGCGTCGATCTCGAGCTGGAGCTGGCCGGACACCCTTCGATTCTCGAGGCGGCGGTAATCGGCATTCCCGACGAGAAGTGGGACGAGCGTCCTCTGGCCTGCGTCGTCGTGAAGCCGGGGACGCAAGTTTCGCCGGACGAGTTGCGTACTTTCCTCTCCTCGAGGGTGCCGAAGTGGTGGCTGCCCGACGAGATCGTCTTCCTGGCCGAGCTGCCGAAGACGAGCGTCGGCAAGCTGGACAAGAAGGTGCTGCGTCAGCGATTCCGGGAGCGCCGCCCCGGATGAGTCAGCGACCAGCCTACTTGCCGGGCTCCGCCTTCTTCCCTTCAGCCGGAATGAGGTCGAATTTTCCGTTCACCACCGCGAAGATGACGCACCCGCCGGCACTCGCGGCGTCGCACCCGGTCACGTGCTTCACCGTGTGGGGTTCGTACTCGTAGGAGCCGGGCGGGAGCTTCTTCTCCGGCCCGCCCTCCGTCGACGCGATGATCGTCCCCGAGATGACCGCGAAGCGGATGTCGGACGAGTGCGTGTGGAGCGGGGCCGTGAATCCCGGCTTGAACTTGTGGAAGGCTCCATGGGGTCCCTTGGCCGGATCGCCCCAGACAACCGCCATCATGACGTCGGCGTTCGCCGGGTTGGGGACCCACTTCAGCTCGTCGGGCGTGACGGTCACGAGCTTGGCGGGCCTGGCGGCATGTTTCGCCTTTGTCGGACCTGCCTTCGCCTCCTCCGCGAGAGCTCCGGGAGCGAAGAGGACAATTGCGGAGGCCACCAGAATGCCTTTCAAGAGAGTTTTCATGGCACGTCTCCTTTTGAGACTGAATATCACATGCGCACGTGATCCGCTACTCCAGCAGTGACGCCCGTTCCTTCCGAACCTCGTCCATCTTCACGTTGTGGTCCCCGGGTCGTCGAGGTAGAGGATCCCTCGGGGCACGACGCCTGAGATTTCAGTGACGCAACTCACGTCGCGAGGTGCGTGATTCGCCGCAGAATCCGCCCCAATCCGGCGAACCTGCTGGTTCGCAAGATCGCCGCGCTAGAAGAGAACACTACAGCCCGGGAGGGACCATGTTCGGACGCGCCAGAGTCCTCGTCCTCGCGATGGGTCTTCTCGCCTGCGGGCGCGCCCACGGGGGCGACTGGCTCCAGTGGGGCTTCGACTCTCGTCACAGCGGGGTGAACGACCAGGAGACGACGATCCACGCCGGCAACGTCGCGTCCCTCCTTCTCCACTACCGCATCACGCTTCCCGACGTCGCCGACGGCGCGCCCGCATTTCTCTCGGGCGTCACGACTCCGCAGGGACTCAAGGACGTCCTCTTCCTGACGACGAGGAGCGGCATTCTCCTCGCCGTCGACGCCGCGACCGGCGGGATCGTCTGGTCGAAGCAGGCGGCGACGGGGCCGAAATTCACGACGTCCTCGCCGGCGATCGACCCGGGTCGGCAGTACGTCTACTCGTACGGGCTCGACGGGAAAGCGCACAAATATCGGGTCGGAGATGGCACCGAAATCACGACGGGCGGCTGGCCGCAGCGCACGACGGCGAAGCCGGACGTCGAAAAGGGCTCCTCCGCGCTCGGGTTTGCGACGGCGAAGAGCGGCGCGACTTACCTTTACGTCGCGAACGGGGGCTACCCGGGGGACGCGGGGGATTACCAAGGACACGTGACCGCGATCGACCTCGCGACGGGCGCACAAAAGGTCTTCAACACCCAGTGCAGCAACCAGACCGTCCACTTCGTCATCCAGCCGGGATTTCCGGACTGCAGTGAGGTGCAGACCGCGATCTGGGCCCGCCCGGGCGTCGTCTACGACTCCGACAATGACCGAATTCTCATGGCGACGGGAAACGGAACGTTCGCCCCCACGAGCTTCGGTTGGGGCGACACGGTCTTCTCCCTTCACCCCGACGGCACGGGTGCGGGCGGCGGGCTGCCGGTCGACAGCTACACGCCGGTGAATTTCCTGGCTCTGCAGAACCTGGATGCCGACATCGGAAGTACGGCGCCGGCGATCCTCCCCCTGGTGCCGACGAGCGTCCCTCCGCGCCTCGCGGTCCAGTCGGGGAAGGACGGCGAGGTGAGACTGCTGGACCGGGACGACCTGAGCCGGCAGGGCGGCCCTTCGCACACGGGCGGCGAGCTGCAGCTTCTGAACCTCCCGCAGGCCGGTGGGGTCCTGACGCAGCCGGCGGTGTGGGTGAACCCTGCGAATCAGGGCGTCTGGACATTCATCGCGAACGACAGCGGAATCTCGGCCTTCGAGCTTGTCGTCAGCCCGGGTGGCACGCCGTTTCTCGTCTCGAGGTGGACGAACCCGGCCGGCGGGACCTCTCCCGTCGTCGCGAACGGGATCCTCTATTACGCGGGATCCGGAGGACTCCGCGCCCTCGATCCGACGACCGGCAACTCCCTGTGGTCAGACACGACGAACGTCGGGGGCATCCATTGGGAGAGCCCGATCGTCGTTCAGGGACGCGTCTATCTCACAGATGAAGCCTCCCATCTCATCGCGTGGGTTCCGATCCCCGGGAACACGTCATACAGAACGCTGCCGCCTTGCCGGGTCCTCGACACGCGCGGCCCCACGGGACCTCTCGGCGGGCCGGCGCTGCCGGCGAACGGCACGCGCGTTTTCCCCGTGGCCGGGACGTGCGGCGTGCCCGCGGACGCCGTCTCGGTCTCGGCCAACGTCACGGTCGTGAGCCCCGGCGCCACCGGGTCTCTTCAGGTCGGGCCCGCCGGCGTCGCTCTGCCCGTCTCGCTGCTGCCGTTCGATGCGGGCCGGACGCGCGCGATCGGGACCCTCCTTCTCGTCGCCGGGGCGCCGGCCGGCAGCGTTCAGCTGACGAACCTCTCCGCGGCCCCCCTCGACGTGGTCCTCGACGTCTCGGGCTATTTCCGGTAAGACAGAAGAGAGGAAATCGCCTAGCAGCGGTCTTCGACCCTTGACATCGGGCATTCGGGTATACGGGCGATAGAATCGCGGAAAAGGTGGACAGATGTCGCTTTTCGTTAAGTTCAACCTGATACTGATTCTCGTTTTCGCGGTCGCGCTCGTTCCGGCGGGCTACATCTCGAACGGCCTGCTCCAGAAAAACGCACGAACGCAGATCGTTCAGAACGCGCGGATCATGATGGAGACGGCGATGGCCACGCGCGGCTACACGGTCAAACAGATCAAGCCGCTTCTGGCGCCGCGCCTCGCAGACGAGTTCCTGCCGCAGTCGGTCCCCGCGTACTCAGCGACGGAGATCTTCAATTACCTGCGCGAGAGCAACCCCGAATACACCTACAAGGAGGCCACCCTCAACCCGACGAACCCGCGCGATCGGACGGTCGACTGGGAAGCCGACATCGTGAACGCGTTCCGCGCGAACGAAAAGCTCCCGGAGCTCATCGGCGAGCGCTCGACGTCTCTCGGGCGCGCGCTCTACCTCGCGCACCCCATCAAGATCACCGATGCGGGCTGCCTTTCGTGTCACACGACGCCGGCGATGGCGCCGGCATCGGTGGTGAAAGCTTACGGAACGAGCGGCGGATACGGCTGGAAGCTGAACGAGACCGTCGGGGCGCAAATCGTCTCGGTGCCCATGACGGTGCCGATCGGCCTCGCGAACACCGCGTTCAAGACGCTCCTGGGCTCCTTGATCGCGGTCTTCGCGAGCATCCTGGTCGTTCTCAACATCCTCCTCACGCTCGTGGTGATCCGGCCCATCAGGCGCCTCTCGCGGATGGCGGACCAGGTATCGACCGGCAATCTCGACGTCCCCGAGGAGACCGTGAAAGGCTCGGACGAGGTCGCGGTACTGTCGGGATCCTTCAACCGGATGCGGATCAGCCTGACGAAGGCCCTCAAGATGCTCGAGGGCGAGTAAGGGGACGTCCCGGATGGCGGACACGATCCCCCCCGGCTCCCATTTCGGCGACTACGAGATCCTGGAGGAGCTCGGCGCCGGAGGCATGGGGAAGGTCTACCGCGCGCGGGATCTCACGCTCGACCGGCTCGTCGCGCTCAAGACGCTCGCCCACCAGCTCTCTCAGGACACGGGCTACGTGCAGCGCTTTCTCAAGGAAGCGCGCGCAGCCGCGCGGCTGAACCACCCGAACATCGTCCAGATCTACGACTTCGGCTGCGTGGATTCGATCTATTACCTCGCGATGGAGTTCGTGGACGGGCATTCGCTCGGGACGTACCTCAAGCGCGGCCACTTCAGCGAGTCGGAATCCATCCAGATCATCCGGCACGCATGCCGCGCTCTGTCGGTCGCGCACGCCGACGGGATCGTTCATCGCGACATCAAGCCCGACAACCTGATGCTGACGAGCCGGGGCGACGTGAAGCTCGTGGACCTCGGCATCGCTAAGCGCCTCGACGAAGAGGCATCGCTCACGCAGACGGGCCAGGCGATCGGAACTCCCCATTACATCTCGCCCGAGCAGATTCGCGGGCAGAGGGATGTGGATTCCCGCGCCGACATCTACTCGCTCGGCGCGACGCTCTACCACCTCCTGACCGGGCACACGCCTTACTCAGGATCGTCCGGCCCCATCGTCATGTCGATGCATCTCGTCGAGCCGCTGCCCGACCCGCGCCGCTTCGAGGCCTCCCTCACGGACGGGGTTTGTCGCGTCGTGCGGAAAATGATGGCGAAGAACCGCGACGAGAGGTACCCGGACGTTTACGCGCTCGACCTGGACCTGTATCGCCTGCAGTGCGGGGAGACGCCGCAGCCGGACGAGGAGGCTGCGGCGGCCGCCGCGGCGTACGCGGCGTCGCCTGCCTCTCCGGCTTACGTCCCCGCGACGGCCGGCGCATTCGATTCGGGAATCCTGAACCGCATCGAGGACAGCCTCGCGGCCGCGGTCGGTCCGATGGCGAGGGTCCTCGTCCGCAGGACGGCACGGACCGCACCGACTTACGAGGCCCTCTGCGGCGAGCTCGCGGGACAGGTCTCCGACCCGCGCGCGCGCGATGCCTTCCTGTCGAGCTGTCTCCGCGCGGCGCGCACACCCACGGGTCCGCGGGGGCCCGGCCGCCTGACACCCGCGCCCGCTCAGGGGAGCGAGGCGCCGACCGAGCTCCGGGGCGGAGGTCGACCCGCGGCCTCGGGCCCTTCGCGCCACTTCTCTCAGGAGGCCTACTACGGATCCGCCCCCGCCGGAAGGTCGCTCGCCCTCTCCGAGCAGGACCTCGCCTTCGTGGAGACCGAGCTCGCGCGGCAGATCGGCCCGCTCGCGCGGATCGTCGTGAAACGGGCGGCGAAGACCACCGGCGTCCTCGCGGACCTCATCTCCAAGCTCGAGCTCGAGATCCCGACGGATGACAGCCGCCGCGCGTTCCGCGAGGCGATGCGGAAGCGGTTCCGCTGAGCGCCTCGAAGTCAGCCGTTTGGCGGTTTTCGGGGCAGATGGACGGTCGCGGTCGTGCCGCGGCCAGGGGTGCTGTCAAGCCACAGGTAGCCGCGGCTGTTCTTGACGATCCCGTACGCGGTCGACAGGCCCAGTCCGCTTCGCTCCTCGGCCGCCTTCGTCGTGAAGAAGGGCTCGAAGGCGCGGGAGAGCGTGGCCGTGTCCATTCCGAGCCCGGTGTCGGTGATCGTGATCTCGGCGTACTCGCCCTCGACGACCGGAACCCCCGAGATGCGCATGCCGGCGCTCACCGAGCGCGTCGCGGTGCGCAAGGCGAGGACGCCCCCTTGAGGCATGGCCTCCGAGGCGTTCAGGACGAGATTCAGGATGACCTGCTCGAGCTGGGTTTCGTCCGCCGCGACGGAGATCGGGTCCTTCGCGAGCTCAACGACGAAGACGACCTCCTCTCCGACGAGCTTGCGCAGCAAGGGTTCGAGATCGCCCAGAAACGCATGAAGATCGAGAACGTGAGGCTTGATGACCTCTCCGCGTCCGATCGAGAGCAGCCGAGCGCTGAGCACGGCCGCCCTCTCGCTGGCCTTGACGATCTCCTGCGCGCTTGCGCGGGCGCCGGCGTCGCCGGCTTTTTCCAGGACGAGCGTCGAGAAGCCGAGGAGGGCGGTGAGCACGTTGCGCAGGTCGTGCGCGACCTCCGCCGCGTGGCGCCCGACCGCTTCCATCCGCCGCCCCTCCGCGGCCTCCGCCTCCAGCTCGGAGAGCCGCCTCTCCGCGGCGCGCAGGCGTCTCTCGGTCGCGTGGCGGCGGCGGACCTCCCTCAGGAAGAGGAGGAACGGAGCGAGGCCAGCCGCCGCGCACGCAATCGAGAAGACGAGGATGATTTCGGAAGCCTGGGTGGTCAGGGACCTTTTCCTTTCTGGCGTTCAACCGCCGATGGGTTTGATGCTTCGGTCGGTCCCGTCGGTGGGATCGGTGGTGTCGGTGGTCGTCAGCCCGAGCAGAGACAGAGCGAGATCGATGAGGGTCGTGGCGTCCATGGGTTTCCTCCTGTTGCCGCCCGTCCGGGGCGGCTCGGGAGGCGGAACTCACGAGCGCTCGGTCATCACCGCCTTACATCCTTGGAGACGGATTGGCGGGGCGGTTTTCGCCCGCCCTGAAAAAGAAATGTGAAAGATTCTGGATCAGGCCCGGCGGCGTTCGGGGCGGACGGAGACGTGGAATCCGCCCGAGAGGGCCCCGAGGCAGGCCTGAACTCGGTCGAGGAGCCCGTCCTTGACGTCGCCGCTATCGAGGTGCGCGGCCAGCTCGGCCCACGCCGGGACTCCCGCGAGCGTCGCGACGGTCACGAAAGACCGCAGCTCCTTGAGGCGGGCCACCATCTCGTCGGTCCTCGACATCCGGCCGAGACACTCCGCGGCGTGGAGCCGGGCGAAGACGGAATCCTCTTCGAGCTGCTTCTCGTCCGCCTCGGCGGCCAGCGCGTCGAAAGCGGCGAGCGCTCGTGCCATCTCGCCCCTCAGGAAATCCAGCTCGGCGAGCCCAATCCGGATTCCAAAGACGAGATACGCGAGGTCGTGACGCCTCGCGTCCGCGAGTGCCTGCGCGAAGACGGACCGCGATTTTCCGAAAGCCCCGGAGTGGGCCAGCGTGACAGCGAGGTTGATCTCGATGGCAGTCGCGGGCATGCGCATCTTTCTCTTCGCCCATCCGCTCGAGCGCGCTTTCGAGGAACGGAATCGCACGGTCGAGATTCCCTCTTTGCGAATAGAGCGATCCCAACGCGGCTTCAGCCCTCGCGGTCCAGGTCTCCTGCTCGAATGCGGCGAAGACCCGCGCGGCGCGCTTGAGCTCGCGCTCGGCGAACGGGAATTCTCCCTGAAAAGCCGCCACCGTCCCCTCGAAATACCCACAGAGCGCTCCGTCGAACGGGTCGTTGCCGCGAGAGGCGAATGCAGTGCGGGCGTCGCGGGCGGCCGTGCGCGCCTCCTCGAGCCGTCCGATGTTGAGGAGCGCCTGTGATGCGAGGAGCGACGCTTCCGCCTCGAGGCGCCACGACGGGACGACACCCGACGCCGGAAGCATCCTGGCGCGCGCCGAGAGGGCGTGTGAGAGGGCGAGCGCGCGATGCGGTTCCGCGGCCGCGAGACGCGCTCCGGTCTGGGCCGCATACAGGAGGCCGAGATGGTCGGCGTCGGCGTCGCCGGATTCCGCCAGCCGCGCGGCGAGAGCGCTGTCCGACTCGCGAGCCGCTTCGACGAGGCATCGCGCCTTCTCGTCTGCCTCATCGGCGGCGGACACGAGCGCCTGAAGGTCTTTGTATTTCTTCGAGGACGTCCGGGACGGAAACGGCAGCACGTCCGCCGAAGGAGAGAGCATCGTCTCGAGGGAGGAGGCTTCCTCGATGGCGGCGTAAAGACGCCCGAGCGCTTTCTGGCGGCGCGCGCACGTGCGGCAGCCGGCGACGTGCAGGGCCGCCGCGGCCGAGCCGGGCTCGTTCCGGCCCATCGCGAGGGCGAGGAGCTCGGCTTCCTCGGGGTGCCTTGTCACGCGAGGCATCCGCGCATCCTCTTCATGCATTGATTCAGCCGCTTCCACACGGCATTGACCGTGCACCCGCTATCGGCGGCCGTCTCGGCGAGCGATCGGCGCAAGACGCAATACGCCTGGATGAGGTGGCGGCACCGGGGCGTCAAGAGGCGGAATGCCGATCGCACGTGGAGGCCGTCCACGAGACGCGTCGCGGTGCGCACGTCGGGAAGGTCCACGGAAATGTCGATTTCCCGCCCGCTCTGCTGAAGGCGCTTCTCGAGGCGGTCACGGCAGCGGTTGAAGAAAGAGCCGACGAGGTAGCCCTTCATGTTGTGGACGCGCGGCCGTCTCGCGAACACGGCCTCGAACGTGTCCTGCAGGACGTCCTCCGCCTCTTCCGCGGTCAAGCCGAAGCGCCGCTGGGCCACGGTCAGGAGGCGTGGGCGGAGGTAGGCGTCGAGGCGGTCCCAATCCCAGGACGCCGGCTCCTGCTCGGGCGAGGAAACGAGCTCCTCGCGCTCGGCGGGCGCAGAGAAAGCGGGCGCGTCCGCACCAAAGGCCTCGGTCCCGGCCGATGAAGATCGCCCGCCGTTCATGCCTCCCCTTCCGTGCAGAAGAAGAGTACCTCAACGAGAGAGAAGCTAGCCCTGGACCTCGACGTCGGGATCGAGTTTCATCTCGTGCTTGCCCAGCGTGAGAAGAACGTTGTACGGGTATTTCCCTTTCTCGGCGTCGGGTCGTACCGGGGTCGAAAGGGCCTGGCCATGGGACGGCGAAGAAAAATGGTCGTCGGCGAAGGGGCTGCCTCGCCTCTTCTTGAAGAAGATCCGGATCTTTGCGTCGCGGACGATCGTCACCCACCTGACGACGTTCCCTCTCCGGACTTTCACGGAATCGGGCTCGACGCTCAGCGAGCCGTCCGGCTGGAGCGAAATACAGACGATCCTTTCCTTCCTCGGTTTCCTTGCCATCGAATCCTCCTTTTGTCACGCGTCAACGCGCGGCGGATGGCGGCGTGATCAGCTTCTGGAACGCCGCATTGTCCTTCAGATCCACGAATTCCGGCTCCCGGGCGATCTGGGTCGTGCCGAGGCCTTCCTCCACAGCTCTCTGGAGCAGGTCGAGCGCCTCCTTCTTCCTTCCGAGGGTGTTCTGGACGATCGCGGCGCGGAAGAGCACGTTGCGGTCGTTCGGATCCAGCACCACGGCCTGGTTCACGGTCGCAAGCGCCTGCTCCGCCCGGCCCGTCCGGGCCTCGGCTTTCGCGACGTAGGTAAGCGTGGCCGCTTCGAGGGCGTGCACCTTGCGCTCCGTCTCGGCGAGCTCGAGCGCCTTCTCGTAGCTCGCCTTAGCCCGGTCCGCGAGGCCGGGCGCGAACGTGTACGCGTCCCCGAGGTTGACGCGATAGCGCAGCTCGAACGGCGCGAGGTCCACGGCCTTTGCGAACGCGGCCGCGGCTTCGCCGGACTGTCCGAGCAGATACTCGCAGGTTCCGAGGTTCGACCAGGCGTTCGCGTCCGGGGGAGGAAGCGCCACGGCGCGCCGAAGAGCGGCCTCGGCTTCCGGGAGATTTCCGAGGCGCAGGAGCACCGCTCCCGCGTTGCTCTGGGCGCGCGCGCTCGTCGGGTTCTTGTCCACCGACAAACGGAAATACTCGAGCGACTTCGCGAGGTCCTTGCGCTCGAAGTAGAGCACGCCGAGCTTGTTGTACGAGGACCAGTACTCCGGGTTCATCCGGATCGCGTCGCGGTATGCAGCTTCGGCCTCCGCTTTTTCTCCCGCCTTCGAAAGCGCTTCTCCGAGGGCATTCGTCGTGTCCGCGGAAGGCGCCTGCCTCTCGATCGCGCGCCGGATCTCGACGACCGCCTCCTTCGGCTTGTTCATCGCCGTGAGAAGCTCGCCGAACGCGAGGTGGGCCTCGGGCGACCGATCGTCCAGCGCGATTGCGCGTTCGACGGCTGCGCGGGCCGCGTCGGCGGCGACAGGATCCTTCGTGGAGCGGTAGCGCTCGATCCAGGCCCGCCCGAGCGCGGACTGCACGAGAGCCGAGCGATCGCCGCCCGCGATCCCCTTCAGCAGGTCGATGGCCTGAAGCAGCGAGCGCGAATCGTCGTATCGGCGAAGGAGCCCGAGCGCCTTGTAGTACGGCTCGCCTTCGGACGGCCGGTTCGACGCCACCGCGCCCGAGGTGGCCGCGCTGTCGAGGTGAACGCGGAGAGAGGCCACGATGCTCTCGACGAGGCGGTCCTCGACCGCGAACTGGTCGGACGCGGAGCCCTCGACTTCGTCGCCCGCGAGACGGTCGGGGGAGCCTGTGGCGAGGAGGCTGTACGTGAGGCGCACCCGGTCGCCCTGAATCCGGTAGACGCCCTGGAGCAGCAGGTTCGCGCCGCGGTC
The DNA here is from genome assembly GCA_963816185.1 of Thermoanaerobaculia bacterium. GTDB lineage: Bacteria > Acidobacteriota > Thermoanaerobaculia > UBA5066 > UBA5066 > Fen-183. The sequence goes on from CAWFJJ010000005.1 coordinate 41,021, forward strand.
GCGCGCGTAGCGGGCGAGCTCCGAGTCGGGTGCTGCGGATCCCCCCGCGGTCATGACCATGATCTTCTGAACCTTCGTGAGCCGGGCCGCGACGCTCTCGGTGAGGCCGTCAACCAGGAGCTGTCCGTCGGGTCGGCCGGAGAGATCCTTGAAAGGCATGAGCGCGAGGAATTTTTCTTTCGGGAGAGCCCCGTCGCCCGCGCGCGTGCGAAGAAGGAATGCGATCGCGAGGGCGGCGGCCACGGCGCCGGCCGCGGCCAGCCAGCGCAGCGGGCGGCGGGTCGTTTGAACGGGCGCCATGGTCTGGACGGTGGAGCGGCTGGCGAACGCGCCGTCGAGCGCCGCCTTCACGTCGCCCACGTCCCGAAAGCGGCGCTCGAGGTCCTTCTCGAGAAGGCCGTGCAGGAGATCGCGCACGGAGGGTGGGGTCTCTGAGGGCAGGGCCTCCCAGTTCGGATCGTGGTCGAGGATCGCGACGAGAATGTCCGAAAGCGTCTCGCCGTCGAAGGCTTTCCGGCCGGCGAGCATTTCATACAGGAGGCATCCGAACGACCAGACGTCGCTCCGCACGTCGAGGGCGCGTCCGCGCGCCTGCTCGGGGCTCATGTAGCTGGCGGTCCCCAGAATGATGCCTTGGCGCGTGCCGTCCGCCGCGGCCGTGGGCGACTGCGAGATCTCGGGCGAGGCGTTCGAGCCGGCGAAGGCTTTCGCGAGGCCGAAGTCGAGGAGCTTCACTCGTCCCTCGGGCGTCACCTTGACGTTCGCGGGCTTGAGATCGCGATGGAGGACGCCCTTGCCGTGCGCGGCCCCGAGAGCCTCGGCGATCTGACGGGCGATCGCGAGCGCTTCGGCGGCGGGAATCTGCCCACGGGCGATGCGTTGCTTGAGCGTCTCGCCGGCCACGAGCTCGAGGCAAAGGAAGTGTGTGCCGTCGACCTCCTCGAAGCTGTAGATCGCGCCGATGCCCGGGTGGTTCAGGGACGCGAGGACGTGGGCCTCGCGCGTGAAGCGCGACAGGCGTTCGGCGTCGCTCGCGAACGCTTCGGGCAGGATCTTCAGGGCGACCTCGCGCTGGAGGCGCGTGTCGCGCGCGCGCCAGACCTCGCCCATGCCACCGGCTCCGAGAGGGCCGAGAATCTCGTAGGCCCCGAGGCGCGAGCCGGGTGAGACGCGCATGATGCTGTCCCCGATTATCTACAATCAGGGCTCATGTTCGTTCGCTGGACGCACGCCGCTCGTTCGCGCCTTTTCGTTCTCGGGGTTTCCGTCCTTTGCCAGGCTCTTTTCGCGCGGACCGCTCGCGGCTCCGGCACGGAGGCGTCGGCGCTGTGGGAGGCGTGGCCGCACACGGTCGAGATCTCGCCGTTCGCTCTCAAGCACGAGGAGCTGCGCGCCCGGCTCGCCGCGATCGCCACGCGATATCCCGGGCTCTTCTCGATCGCGGAGGAAGGCGTTTCGGCCGAGGGACGGAAGATCCCGCTTCTTCTCGTCGGCTCCGGTCCGACGACGGTCCTCCTCTGGTCGCAGATGCACGGCGACGAGCCCACGGCGACCGTCGCGCTTCTCGACGTCCTCGAGCAGCTCGGAAAGACGAGAAAGACGCCCGAGACGGAGCGCCTTCTCTCGCGGCTCACGCTCGCGATCATCCCGATGCTCAATCCGGACGGGGCCGCGCGGACGCGCCGCACGAACGCGCAGGGCATCGACATCAACCGTGACGCGCTGCGCCTTCAAACGCCCGAAGGGCGCTTTCTCAAGGCCGTGCGCGACCGGCTGAAGCCCGCCGTCGGGTACAACCTCCACAACCACAGCCCGAATGTGACGGCGGGGAAGCACGGCAAGCAGGTCGCGATCTCGCTCCTGTCCGTTCCCTTCGACGACGCGTTCACCGTGAACGAAGGGCGGAGGACGACCATGCGGATGGCCGTTCTCGTGCGGCGGCTTCTCGAGCCGTGGGCGAAGGATCGCGTGGCCCGCTACGACATGGACTACACCGCGCGCGCCTTCGGCGATTCGATGACGCGCTGGGGCACGCCGACGCTTCTCATCGAGTCGGGAGGCTTCTTCGGGCCCGACGAGGCGAATACGCTCGTGCGCCTCAATTTCGTCGCGCTTCTCGGCACCCTTCACGCGCTCGCCGACGGCTCGCTCGCGAACGTGGACGCCAAGGCGTACGACTCGATTCCGCTGAACGCGCGGGACCGCCTTTTTGACGTCCTCGTGCGCAACGCGCGCGTCATCGGAGGCGGCGGCCTCCCGCCCTATCTCGCGGACGTAGGCCTGAACGTCGCGTCCACGCGCCCCGGCTTCTCGGGTCCCTCTCCACGCGGGATGCGCGCAGGCGTCCTCGAGGTGGGCGACCTCACGGACTTTCTCGGCAAGACCGAGGTCGATCTCGACGGCCGGCTTCTCGTCGTCGCCCCGCCGGGCGGCAGGGAAGGCTGGAAGAGGACGCTCGATGACCTGGCCCGGCGCGGCCTCGTGACGGCGGACGGTCTCCTCGCGCTTTCCGAGTCCGACCTGTCCACCGAGGCGAAGGCGTGGCTCGGCGGTACCGCGCCCCTCGCGCCGGGCTACGGCGGGGACTTCCTGGTCCTTCAGCCGGCGGCCCCGGGTCGCTTCCGCGTCGAGCGCCGGATTTCGCCTGTCGAGCCCTGAGCCGCTCGCCGTGTCGCGACAGACGTTCTTTCCTCAGCTTCCGACGAGGGCGGCCGCACGCGATGCGGCGCTGGCCTTCACCGGCGCACGGTCGCAGTAGCGCGCCCAGATCGTCGCGGCCGCAAGCAGGATGACACCCGCGGTCGTTGCGAGGAATACCGCCACCGGGCGCGTCTTCCGCACGGGCGCGACGGAGAGCGAGGAGATCAGGCGCTCGGCGCTCGTCGTCTCGCGTGACTCGGTCTCGAAGACGGCGTCGACCTCTCCGAACCGCACGGCCGTCCCCGCGGCGAGCGGCGCCTCCTTCACGCGGATGCCGCCGACGCTCGTGCCGTTCGCGCTGCCGAGGTCGCGCACGACCCAGCCCTTCGGCGTCTTCTCCACGAGGGCGTGACGGCGGGAAACCGAGCGGCTCGCGAGGGAGACGTCGCAGTCCGGGTCGCGCCCGACGACCGCCTGCTGCTCGAAAACGTATCGGCGCGCCGTGCCCTCGTCGCGGACGGTCAGGACACCGGGCATGGATCCTCTTCTCCTCGCGGAATCTTATGCCGGCCGCGGGACGGCGGGCGAATCGTCCTCGGCGACGGGGGGGCCGAGGACGAACGCGACGTCTCCGACGTTCGTGCCGGTCGGCCCCGGGGAGAACGCATCGCCGAGCGCCTCGAAGAACGGGCCGGTGTCGTTGTCGAGGAGCGCGTGCGCGGGATCGAGCCCCAACGCCTCGGCGCGCGCAAGCGTCGTGCCGTCGACGAAGGCGCCGGCGGCGTCCGGCTCGTTATCGACGCCGTCCGTCCCCGCGCAGAGGATCGCGATGCCGGGAACCTCCGCGATCTCGCGCGCCGCGGCGAGCGCGACCTCGCGGTTTCGGCCGCCGTGGCCGCGACCCTTCACCGTGACGGTCGTCTCGCCTCCGAGGATCGTCACGTGGCGCCTCGGGGTGAGCGCGGATCTCTGGCGTCTCAGGTTCCCTGCGGTCGCGCCCGCGTAGGCGAGATGGCCGCCCACGGCGCGCGCCTCGCCCGAGAGAAGCTCGTGCACGACGCGCGGCTCGATGCCGAGGCGCAGCGCCTCGGCGCGCGCGCCTTCGAGCGCCGTGCGGACGTCCGCGAGGAGCACGCTCCAGCGCGGCCCGCCCGGCCGCGTCGGCGCGGGCTCGTGCCCGTACGAGAGGTGGGCGCGCACGGACGGAGGCACGAGCGATGCGATCCGGTACCGCTCGAGCAGCGCGCGCGCCTCGAACGGCCGCGTCGGCCAGCCGAGCGTCGGACCCGACGCGACGAGATGCCAGCCGGCGTCGCCGAGGTCGGAAAGCACGAGCGTCAGGACGTCGGCGGCGCCCGCGGCAGCCGCGAGACGACCGCCCTTGACGCGCGACAGCGCGGCGCGAACGGCGTTCACGTCGGCGATCGGCGCGCCCGCCGCCAGGAGCAGCGCCGACGTCTTCGATTTGTCCTCGAGCGAGATTCCCGGCGCGGGCGCGCACAGAAGGCTCGAGCCCCCTCCCGATAGGAGGACGACGAAGAGATCGTCCTTGCCGAGGGAGAGGGCGAGCGAAAGGGCTGCCCTTCCCGCGACGAGGCTGCCCGCGTCGGGAAGGGGATGGCGCGCCGCGATCGTGCGCGCCGAGGGAGGCAGCGTCCGGAAGGGAGCGTCCTGAGGCGCGACGACGAGCATCTCGTCGATGCGCGAGCCGAGCGTCGTGTGCGCGGCGGCCGCCATCGGGACCGCAGCCTTGCCGACGGCCAGCACGGCCACGCGCGAGGGCGCGAAGACGAACTCGCGACGCGCGCGCGACGACACGGAGCGGACGAAGACGCCGGCCCCGCGGCGTCCGAGCGCCTCGGAAACGAGGACCGCCGGATCGACGGCCGCAACCGCAGCGCGATAGAGCTGCATGAGGATTTCGCGTGATTCCACGAGCAACGCAGTCTATCGAAGGTGCTTCGCGGGAGTAAGATTGTTCCTATGCCGCGTCCGGCGGCGCAGGGAGACTCATCATGGCACGTACACGGGTTGGCGACATTCTCGGGTCGATGCGCGAAGGCCTCTCCGATGCCGGCGAGAAGGGGCAGGATCTCGCGCGGGACGTGGCGGAGCGCGTGGAAGACGTCCTCGACGAAGCGGGAGTTCAGGGAAAGCGCATTCGCAAGGAGCTCGCGCGCCGGTGGAGGACGGTCGATCGCGTCGGCCGCGAGAACGCCTTCGTCATGGCGATCGCCGCGCTCGGGGTCGGGATCGTCGTCGGCTACCTCCTCACGCGCGACGACGACTAACGGAACCGACGTTTCCTTCGCAGACGCTAGGCGAAGTGGTCGGCGTTGATCTGCTGGTAGTGCTTCCACTTCTCCGGGATGGTCTCTTCCGTGAAGATGGCCTTGACGGGGCACACCGGCTCGCAGTTCCCGCACTGAATGCACGTGTTCGGGTCGATGTAGAGCATCGTCGCCTCGGCGAACCCGTCCTCGTCCTTCTTCGGGTGGATGCAGTCCACGGGGCAGACCTCGACGCAGGCGGTGTCCTTCGTCCCGATGCACGGCTCGGCGATGATGTACATGCCCATGCGGAGGATCCTCCCCGGCGCGCGAGATTAGCACCGGGCGGTTGACGCGAGGCGGGCGCGCCACGGAAGATCCGCGGACCGCCGACAGGAGGACTCGTGGATCTCGCCGAACGACTTCGGGTTCTCCGGACCGGATTCACCCGGTCCTTCTGGGTTGCAAATTTCCTGGAGCTCTTCGAGCGCCTCGCGTACTACGGCAGCAAGGCCGTTCTCTCGATCTACATCTCCGACCACGTGGGTCTCGGCCCGGCGATGGCGACGGTACTGGCGGGGAGCGTCTTCAACACGCTCCTCTATCTCCTCCCGCCGCTCGCCGGCACGGTCGTGGACCGCTGGGGATTCCGGAAGAGCCTCGCGCTCTGCTTCGCGATCTTCTGCGTGGGCTACCTGCTGATCGGCCTCGCCGGTCTCCCGGCGGGCAGGCCCCTCGTCGCGGCCCTCGGCGGACCGAAGATCTATACGCTCTTCGCGCTCGTCGTCACCGCGATCGGCGGCTCGCTCATCAAGCCGAGCGTCGTCGGCACCGTCGCGCGGACGACGGCGCAGGACACGAAGGCCCTCGGCTACTCGATCTATTACATGCTCGTGAACATCGGCGGCGCGATCGGCCCGTTCCTCGCGGTGCCGGTCCGCGAGAACCTCGGCATCTCGTACGTCCTCGTCATGTCCTCGGCGACGACGTTTCTCCTGCTCGTCGGAACGCTCCTGTTCTTCAAGGAGCCGCCGCGGCCCGCCGACGCGCCGGAGCCGACCTCGTTCCGCAAGGTCCTCGGGGACATGGTGAAGGTCTTCGCGAACGCGCGCTTCATCACGTTCCTCGTCATCTTCTCCGGATTCTGGGTGATGTTCTGGCAGGTCTTCTACTCGCTGCCGTTCTACGTGCGCGACGTCCTCCATTTCGCGCGCTTCGAGATCATCGAGACGGTGGACGCCTGGACCATCATCCTGATCACCGTGGCCGCCACGGCGATCGCGCAGAAGCTCAAACCGGTCGTCGCGATGACGATCGGGTTCGCGCTCGCGGCATCCTCGTGGTTCGTGATGGTCTATACGCCTCCCGCGCTCGCGCAGGTCCTTTCGTGGCCCGTCGTCTTCGTGATGAACCTCGTCCTTCGGCTCCTCGCGCTCGTCGGTCTGCCCGTGACCGTGGTCGACCTCACGCCGTCCATCGCGCCGACGGCGCTCGGCCTCATGGTGTTCGCGATCGGGGAAGGGCTGCAGGCGCCGCGCTACTACGAGTACGTCGCGGACCTCGCGCCGAAGGACCAGGTCGGCACGTACATGGGTTTCGCCTTCCTGCCGGTTGCGATCGGGACGTTCTTCGCGGGTCTGGTCGCCGGGCCTCTCGTCGAGCACTTCGTCGAGGGCTACAAAAGAGGCACGGTCGCGCATCCCGAAGGGATGTGGCTCGTCGTCGGGGGCATCGGCATCGTGGCCACGATCCTCATGCTCCTCTACGACCGGATCTTCGCGCCCAGGAGGGCGGCCGCCTGACGCGGCCCTGACGCCGTGTTTCTGCTCGCGCTCCTGGCGGGACTCGCGGCGCTCGGCCTCGGCGCTTGGCTTCGCGAGCGCGTCGCGCGCGACGCGGAGCGGTCGCACGGCTGGAATGGGAAGTCAGGTCTCTCAGAGAAGAAGTCCGGAAGATTTCTGCTCCCTCTCAGGCCGCACCGGTTGCCTCGTCCCCTGCTGACACATCGCAACGGGAATCGTCCGGAATTTCTTCGAAGGGGGAAGAGGGGCTCGAGCAGGCCGCGGCCGCCTCGCCCGCGAGTGACGTTGCCGAGCAGGCCGCGCCTCCGGTCGCATTCCCGATCCCCCTGGTCGCATTCACTCCGCCAAATATACCCCCTTCTAAGAAATCACCGACGCGGCTGCTGCGGCGCCGCCCATCGACTCCGCCCTTCCGCTGCGAGAGGGAGCAGAAAAACCCCGTCGCCCCTGCGGCGCGCGTCGACTGGGAGAGCTTCGTCGGCGTGAAGCTCTTCTCGTGGGTCGCCGGAGTCTTCCTGACGATCGGGGCGGTCCTTTTCCTGCGCTACTCGATCGACCACGGGTGGCTGTCCCCGCCGGTCCAGATGGCGATCGGCCTTCTCGCGGGGACTGTCCTCCTCGTCGTCTGCGAGCTCAGGGCCGCGCGCCGTTACGCCGTCACGGCGAACGCTCTCGACGCGGCGGGCCTCGCGATTCTCTTCGCCACGGTCTTCGCCGGGCACACGCGGTGGAACCTCATCGGCGTCGTCCCCGCCTTCCTCCTGATGGCCGTCATCGCGGCGCTCGGCGTCGCCCTCGCGCTGCGGCGCGACTCGCTTTTCATCGCGGCGCTCGGGCTCCTCGGCGGGTTCGCGACGCCCGCGCTTCTGTCGACTGGCGAGAACCGCGCGGTCGAGCTCTTCTCGTACCTCCTGATCCTGAATGCGGGGCTCGCCTGGGTGGCGCTCCGGAAGCGGTGGGCTCTTCTCTCGGTCGCGAGCCTGGTCTTGACGACGTGCTACCAGTGGGGCTGGGTCGTCCGCTTTCTCGCGGGCGAGAACCTGGGCCTTGCGGCCGGGATCTTCCTCGTGTTTCCGCTCGTCTTCGCCGCGGCCCCGGCCCTCGCGAGCCGCGAGCCGGGCTCGGGCGAAGACGTCTTCGGAAGGACGGCGGCCGTGGCGGCGGCGCTGCCCTCGCTCTTTGCGCTCTACGTCGCCGGCGTCGGCGCATACGGAGAGCACTGGGGGCTCCTGTTCGGCTTCCTCGCCCTTCTCGACGCGGGGCTCTTCGCGCTCGCCGTGTTTCGCGGACCGGCTCTCCTGCACGCGGTCTCGGGGATCGCGACGCTCGCCGTCCTCGGCGCGTGGTTCGTGAGGTCGATGACGCCGGATCTCATGGAGCCGGGCCTGACCGCGGCCGTGGGTTTCTCTCTCTTCTACCTCTTCGCGCCCGCCCTGGCCGGATCCCTCAGGGAGAATCCGCCGCTCGCGGCGCGTCTCGCGGTGCTCGGCCTCCTCGGGCACGTCCTGCTCCTCTTCGTCGCGACGCAAAGGAGCCTGTCTGTTCCACCTGACCCGCGAGCCGCGGGCGCCCTCGCGCTCGTCACCGTCGCTGCGGGGCTCGCGGCGCGGCGCGGCGGAGCGTCGGAGGTGCACGCGGGCGCTCTCGCGCTCGGCCAGGGCGCCGTCCTCGCGTTCGCCCTCGTCGCGACACGCGCGCCGTGGCCCACGGCCGCGGTCGCGGCGGCAGTCGCGCTCGCTCTGTGGGGCGTGGGGGTCTGGGTCCTGGACGGCCGGCGGGAATTCGCGCGGGCGGCGGTCGTCGGTCTCCTGCTCGCCGAGGTCGCGGCGATCACGGCGTCGCTCGCACGCGGCGCGCCGTCGGTCCCGGTCCATCTCACCGCGCTCGCGCTCTTCCTCGTGGCCCTCTTCTCGGTGGCGGCCGCGTCCGAGATGCCGAACGTGTCTCTCCTCGGCGGAGCGCTCGCGGTCCTGGCCGCCTACGTCTTCAGGCTCGGGCCGCCGCGCCACGACAGCTGGGATCAGGCGCTCGTCCTGGGAGCAGGCGTCTGGGTCCTCTGCCTGGCCCATCCCGTTGCCCTCGGCAGGCGCGCCGCGCGCTCGTCGGAGCCTTATCTCCTGGCGGTTCTCGTGAGCGTGGCGCTCTTCCCTCTCTTTCGAGTTGGGCTCGAGGACGGCGGCTTCCACCGCGTCATCGGCCTCCTTCCGCTCGCTCTCGCGCTCGGGCTGTCGGCGCTCCTCGCGCGCCTCCTGACGCTCGGCGTGCCGCCGGAGGAGAATCGCGGGCGTCTCGCTCTCGTCGCCGGGGCGGCGCTCGCGTTCGTGACCGTCGCGATCCCGCTCCAGTTCGAGCGCGAATGGCTGACGCTGGGCTGGGCGCTTCTCGGCGCGGCCCTCGCGTGGCTGTGGGGACGCATCCCGCACCGCGCGCTCGTCCCCTGGTCTCTGGCGCTCTTCGGAGCCGCGTTCGTACGTCTCGCGTTGAACCCCGCCGTCCTGACCTATCACGCGCGCACGCCGACGCCGATCTGGAACTGGTACCTCGCCGTTTACGGCGTGGCGGCCGCGGCGTTCTTCGTCGCCTTCCGGCTCTTCGGCCGGACGGGTCCGGTTCCGTACCGTGCCGCCGTCCGCCTGCTGCCGGCGGGCGGCACGGCGCTCCTCTTCGTCCTCTTGAACCTCGAGATCGCCGACTTCTTCGCCGAGGGCCGCGTCCCGTCGTTCAACGTCCTCTCGTCGTCCTTGTCCGAGGGGCTCGCATACACGCTTTCGTGGGCGCTCTTCGCGATCGCGCTCCTCGTCGCGGGTCTCCTCGCCAGGAGCCGCCCGACCCGCATCGCGGCGATCGTCCTCCTCGTGGTCACGATCCTGAAGTGCTTCCTTTTCGACCTCGCGCAGCTCGGGGGCCTGTACCGCGTCGCCTCGTTCGTGGGCCTCGCGGCGTGCCTTGCGGCCGTCGCGCTGCTGCTTCAACGTTTCGTCCTCGCGCGGAGCGAATCGAGCCCGTGAACGTCCTCGGTCAGGGCCTCGCGGCGAGCTCCGCCGCCACGTACATCGGGTCGTTCGTGCCGTTGTCGATGACCGTCGCGTAGGCCGCCACGAGACCTCCCGACGGCGAGATCCGGAGAAGCCCCGCGGGGGGGCCGTCGCCGAGACCGCGCCCGTGGAAGAGGTCGTCGATCTGGACGCCGCCCGTGAGCGGGAGAGGCGTTTCGAATTCGTCCTCGAGGTCGCCGCGCTCGTCGAAGACCTCGACTTTGACGCTCAACGGCGGGCCGGTTACGAACGAGGTCGTGAGGTCGACGAGCCCGAGATTCGTCCGGAAGCCGCTTCCTCCCGCAGGCAGGAGGACCTCGAGCGACTCGCCGCCGCCCGCGGATTGAAAGGAGTTCAGGGCGGGGATGAGAAGGCCGTAGGTGCCTCCCGAAGGCTCCGCCGTGTAGGTACGCGACGTTACGCGTACGCCGCCTGACACGTCCGCTCCGCCGTCCGTCTGAAAGCGCAGGCGCGCGACGCCCGTTCGGCCGAACGCCGTAAGGAGCGCGTCGCGAATCGTCTTCGATTCGCGGGGAAGAAGAGTGAGGAGCAGCGTCTGCTCGGACTCGTTCGAGCTCCAGCTCTTGACGAGAAGGCGCACGGTCCGGACGCCGTCCGCCGGATTGAAGAGAAACAAATCGCTTCGGTAGGCGGCTCCGTGCGCTCCGTCCGCGTGGACGATCGCGGGAATGGTCCGCACGACCGTGGCCGGGATGTCCGGAGGGAAGTACGTGGGATCGTTCGTCGCGTTGTCGATCGCGATGGCACCCACGACGGTCTCGCCGGACTGCGGCGTCACGAGGACGGATCCCGTCCGCCAGAACGGCGCCCCGAGCCTGGAGGCGAGATCGTCGAGCTGCGTTTGCCCCCAGGCAGGCGCGACGAGGTATCCGGCGCCTGCCGTGGGATCGGCCGGGTCCGGCGAAAGCGTGAGCGTTGCCTGCGCGCCGCGCCCGCTCACATCGGTGGCGATCACGTTCGTGCGAAAGCCGGGACCGAGGAGGCCCGCCGCGAACGAAACCGGGAAGCCAGCGCCGATCCCCGCGAAGACGTCCACCGCGCCGACCGACATTCCGTACGAACCGGCAGGCGTCGTCGTGTACGTGTGGCTCGTGGCTTCGATCGAGCGGCCGCTTTCGGGCGTGAGGAGAAGCGCCCCGGAGCCGGACTCGAGATGGAACAGCGACGAGAGGACGTCTCTCTCCGTGAGGATCGCGCCGCCGGCGAGCGTCACGGCCGCGTCGGGCGGCACGGGAGCCGCATCGGGGTTCGGAAGGAACCGCACCGCCACGGACACGGGGTCTGCGTCCGGATTTCGCAGCACGAGGTCCGTGCGCCATCGGCTCTTGTTCATTCCGTCGGTCCGGGCGGTTCCGGGAATGACGAGGCGCTGATTCAACGAGCCGCGCACGACCCCCCACTCCTGGATGACGTCGGCGCCGCCGCTCGCGCCCGAGGGTCCGGGGGGAAGGAAGACCGGCGGCGGACTTCCCGAGTCGAAGAGGAAAAGCGAGCCGGCAGACACCGTGTCGGGATCTACGTGGACGAAGGCCTTCGTGGTCTGCTCGTTCACGAAGAGCTCGTCGTACGCGGCGGGCGCGGGCTTTCCGAGCTCCCAGACAGCGAGAGCAGGGTCCTTGAACACCCGCTGGTCGACTTGCGGACGCGGGCGGTGCACCTGCACGAGCAGGCGTTTCCCCGACGCGCCGGTGTGCAGCGCTTCGACCTCGGGGCGCGTGACGTCGCTCCAGGCCTCGACGAGGCCGGCGGCCGGAGTGTGGAGCGAGAGCACGGTGGGCCCCGTGCCGCGCTGGAGAATCCATGCGCCCGATTGGTCGGCCGTCGGGACCGCGAAGAGGTCGGTCGGATTCGGGTTCACGGCCGACGCGATCTCGAGGCGTCCACCATTTGCGGCCAGAAGCACGGCGTGCCTCGTGCCGGAGGAGCCGTACGTGTCGGCCTCGACGTATGCGCGGCCGTCGGGCGTGATCCACCCATCGCGGAACGACATGTCGGCCGGCTTGTCGGAGAGCGCCAGCACGGTGCCATCGGGGTTGACGCCGTAAAGGCCGGGCGGAGCCCATTCGCCCTCCGGACCGGCGGCCTGGTGCGGGAGCGGAGCTCCCGAAAGCAGCGCACGCCTTCCCTCCGCGTCCGTGCCGATGAGCGAGCTGTCGTTCGAGGCGAAGATCCGGCGCGCGACGCTGCCGTTCGCGAAGACGTCCCAAAGACCGAGGCGCTGCGTGTCCGATTCGAATAGAGCGAGGAGAAAAGGAGACCCGGCAGTGCCGATGCGAATGGCCGAGTCACGCGCACGCACGTAGGGGCCGCCGATGTCCACGGACGACGGCAGATAGGCGCCAGCGGGAGGGAGGGGAAGAACCGACCACGTCGCGCCGCCGTCGGCGCTGAAGAGGAATCGGAATTGGCTGGTCGGATTCTCGCCGGCGAAGAGGCTCGCGCTCGTGTGCGCGAGAAGAACCGGGGGGAATCCCGCCTCTTCCCGCGCTGCCGCGAAGTCGATACCCGCGTCGACGCCACCGGGCGTCACGTCGCGGGGCTCCTCCAGGCCGAGGCTGTCGTGAAGGACGAGGCGCGAGGGCGAAGCCCATCCGCACGAAAGGCACGTGGGGATGCCGCCGACGAACGTCTGAACGCCCGTCTGCTCGATGAGGAGGGCGTGCCGGTTCGTCCGTCTCTGAACCGCCGGAGTGCACGTTCTGCTGCTGAGGGGGGCGTACGAAATGACGCGAGCCGCCGCCGGGCCGGCGGACGCAAGAAGGACGAGCGATGCGAGAGCCGCGACGCGGCCGGGCGGGGAAATCGCCATCGAAGACTCCTTCGAAGCCGCTCCGTCAGCGGGGGTCGGTTCTGCTGGAAGTGTCGTCCCGCGGAACGACCTTTCCCGCCTCGTCAGTACTCGGCCGCCGGGAGCATTCTCAGGACGCTGCCGTCGGACGTCTTCGCGTCGTTCAGGACGCCGTAGGCGAGCCAGGTATCGTCGCCGGCAATGCGCGTGATGACCGCGTAAGCCGCCGTCGTGCCGGCGGGCACGCCCGCGATGTCGAAGATGGAGGACCACTGCGTCCAGTCGCCCGGCCGAAGCGTCACGGTGATCGCGTTCCCCACGGCCAGGGAGGTCGTGGCGTCGTAGAGACGCACGGAGAGCGAGAGAGGGATCTCCGACCCGCCGCCCAGGTGGACGACGGCGAGATTCGAGCGCACGGACGCATCGCGCGCGAGGCCCGGCACGAGCGCCGAGACGCGCGCGCCGCCCCCTTTCACGGCGGCGGCGTATGCGACGCCGAACGCGCCGCCCGTGGCCGTGTCGGTGTTCGGCGTCGTCGTGCGCGCGAGCGCCACCGTCCTCGGTGCGTCGAGGTTGCCGAGATTCCGGAACGACACGGAGAGAGAGCCGGCCTGGGCGCCCGTCGAGGGGTCCGGGATGTCGACGCCCTTCGATCTCAGGTACGCGAGGATGTCAGGAATCGTCGTCTGCTGGTGCGCGGCGAGCGTGAAGGTGACGACCGGGACGCCCGTCGAGGATCCGAAGTTCGGCGCGGGCTTGTAGACGAGGTCCACCGGCGTCGAAAAATCGCCGTCGTTCGCGACCGTGAGCTCGGTCGTGTAGTGCGACCCGGCGGCGCCGAACACGTCGAGAACGACGGGCACGACGAGTGTCCGCCCGGCCGCGATGCCGCCCGGCCGGTAGAGCGGCAGGATCGAGCCGTCGGAGGTCTTCGCGTCGTTCACGACGCCGTAGCCCGTCCAGGCGGCGCTGCCGCTCGTCCGCGTGATCCTCGCGTAGCCGTACGCGCCGTCGGGGAGTCCCGCGAGGCCGAGAATTCCGTTGAACTGTCTCCACTCCCCCGGATTCAGCGACGTGACGATCGGTGCGCCCGAGGCTGCGCCGCTCTGGTCGTACACTTGGATGGAAAGCGTCACCGTTTCCGAACCGCGGCCCGGAACGCACCCGACGGCGAGATTCGATCGAGACGTGCCGGAGATGCTTCGGAGCCCGTAGATCGAGCCCTCGTCCTCGGCGGCCTCGAGGTCGGACGGCGCGTCGAGGAACGTGCCGAAGCTGCCGGCGGCGCCGGCCGTGTATGCCCGGGAGAACGCGTAAACGGAATCGGTCGCGGCCGCGGGAGACGCCTGCGGGTCGGCCGCGATCCAGACCGAGCCCGCCGTGCCGGAGGCTCCGGGCGTGATCGCGAGACCGCGGTCGCGAAAGAACTGGAGGGCGTCCGGCGCGCGCAGCTCCGAGGAGGGCGTAAGCACGACGGAGATGGTGGCTCCGCCCGCGGGCAGACCGAAGTCGGGCGCGGGGACGAAGCCCACCGTGACCGTCACAGGCGAGGTGGAGCGGTTTCCGAGCGTGAGGTCGGATCGGAAGCGCGCTCCGGTGGCCCCGACGACGTCGAGGATGACGGGGAGGTATTTCGCGGACGAATATGCGGGCGCGACGTAGAGCCCGCTGCCCGCGGTGCCCGCGTACAGGGCGGAGCCGTCGCCGCTCTTCCTCACGACGCGGACGTCCGCCCCCGCGGGAAGGCCGGCGTTCTCCGGCTGCCAGCCGCCGGCGGTCCGGCGGAGGACTCCTGCCGTGCCGCCGGCCGCGAACGCCGTCCCGCTGCCTACGTCGAGCGATGAGACGAAGGCCGTGCTCGCGCCGAAGTCGTCCTCGCGCCATGGGCCCGTCGAAGAGAAGATTCCGCCCGACACCGGCGCCGCGAAAAGCACGTTCGAGTCGCCGGCAAGGGCCTGAGCGGACGTCGGCGCCCCGGAGAGGGCCTGCCAGGCGCTCTGTGCGCGGACAAAGAGGCTTCCTCCGACGGAAGCGTAGAGCTTTCCGGCCACCCCGCGCGTCGTCAGCACGGCTCCGTTCGCGGGCAGCCCCGCGTTGTCGGACGACCACGTGCTGGCGACGAGCCGCCACATTCCCGCATTCGATGTGCCGCCCGCGACGCTGCCGTCAGAGACTTGCGCGAGCGACGTGATCGCGACGCCGAGCGGCAGGCCGGCCTCGACGATCGAGGGTGGCGCAGAGAGACCCGGCCCGAGCGTCCACGCGTAAAGGTGGCAGTTCGTCGCGGCGAAAAGGCTCAGGGAGCTGGCTTCGATCGCGCTCACGTCACCGCAGTTGTCGGGGGCGATATTCGCTCCGGGCTGCGAAGCCGACGCGAGGCCTGCTCCGTGCGCGGCCGCGAGCGTCGTGCCCGGGATGATGACGACGTCGGAGATGGAGGCCGCATAGAGCCCGGTTCCCGCGGCGCTCCACGAGCTACCGGAGAGCCTGTAAACCGGGGCGCCGGCCGTGCCGACGTAGAGATCGCTTCCCAGCGTTCCGAAGCTCTTGGCCGACGCGACGAGGAGGCCCGTGTTCGTGGCGAGCCAGGAGCCCACGAGCGAGAGAATCCCCGCGTCTGCGGTCGCCGCGCGCAGCGTGCCGCCTGCGCCCGTGACGGCACGCACGTCGTGCAGTCCGAAGCCGGGGACCGCGTTCCACGCCCCCGCGAAGGAGTAAAGAGTCTGGTCGGTGCCCGCGTACAGCGTGCCGTTCGCGACACCGAGCGCCTGGACGGTGGACGTCACCGAAAGTCCGGTCGAGATCGACGTGACCGCGGCGCCCGCGTATTGCGCCGCACCGCCGCGAAGGCCGACGACGAGGTCGCCGGATACGACGGCCGCGGCCGTCACGAATCCGCCCGGATTGGCCAGCAGAGTCCAGGCCCCCGAGGAGCGCTTCGCGACGCCGAGGCCCGCGGCCCACACGGCGGTACCGTCCGTCGCGAGGAGACGTGGGAAAGACGAGCCCGCCGGGAAGGGTCTCCGGGCTCCACGTTCCGTCGGCGCCTCGGCGCCACACGTTCTCTCCGTCGGCGGCGTAAACGGAATCGGCAACCGCGATCGAGGTGATCCTCTGCGCCGAGAGGCCGTCGAGAGTCCAGATGCCGGCGTCCAGGCGCCAGACGCCGCGCGGCGTGGCGGCCCAGAGGGTCGCGCCGCTTCCGACGAGCGCGGCCGCGTCGGCTCCGGGAAGGACCGGGACCTGGGAGAACCTGAGGCCCGCACGCACGGGCAAGGCCGCCAGAATCGTGACGAACGCCACCGTCATGACGCGGGCGGGCAAACCTCGGACCTCGAAAAGTCGTCTCATGTGGCGTGCCTCGGGCGCTGAGAGCGCCTTTTTGCAGTGTACATGGCACGACATGTGCGACGACTTCCCCGGGGGACGGATTTCCAGAAGGAGACGATCATGAATCCAAAGTCCTCTTTCCGTAGGTGCTTTCCCGCGGCCGCGGCTTTCGCGGCTTTTTTCTCCACGGCATGCGTCGTCGCGCCTCCACCGGGGGCCGTCTACGTCCGCACGGCGCCGCCGGCTGCCATCGTCGAGGTCAGGGGCGTCGCCCCGGGACCCGGCTTCGTCTGGATCTCGGGCTACCACGCGTGGCGCGGCGGTGCGTATGTCTGGGTGCCTGGCCGTTGGGCCGCTCGCCCCCACGTGCACGCCGTGTGGATTGCAGGAAGATGGAGACATCACCGCAACGGCTGGTACTGGGTCGAAGGGCGCTGGAGATAATGTCGCGCTATTCGGTTCGATCCTGATCGCCTCTTCGCCGACCCTCGCTACGCCTCATATGCCGCGGGCGGGGTGGGGGCCGTCGAGGCGGGCAGCGTCGCGTCGATTTCAGAGGCCCTGGAAGACGATTCTTCGAAGGGTAAAGAGGAGATCGCCGCCTTCGCGATTTCGACGCAGGGGCTCTCGGCGCTGGTGGCGAGGTGCGCCGGAATCGGGGCGCTCCCTGCGCCCCTCTCCCAATTTCTATTCGAAGAAGTTTCCCGGGCCGGCGCGCGCGCGCGCCGCCTCCGAGCGACTCTGGAAGAGACCGTTCACGCTCTGAGGGCGTCCGGGGTCGAGGTCGTCGCGCTCAAAGGCGCGGCGCTCGCGTTCTTCCACTACCCCGACCCGGCGCTCAGGCCTATGGGCGACCTCGATCTTCTCCTCGAGGAGCCGCGCGACCTCGAACGGGCGACGGCGGCGCTCGTCGGAGCCGGTTGGATCGCGCTTTTCGACACGCCTCGCCACCGTGTCTTCGCCCGGTCCGACGAGCGCGTCGCGCGGCCCGCGTCGGAGGATCCGGACAACCCGATCCGTATCGAGCTCCACACGTCGTTCCGCCTGCCGGTGCTCGGGCGAATCTACGACGCGAGCGCGGAGCTCCGGGCGCAGGCGGAAACGCGCGACCTCGGAGGCACGCCCGTCGCGATCGCGGCGGGGCCTGCGCTCCTCCGCCACCTCCTCTTCCATGCGGCGGAGGATTTCGCCGGAAACGGGATCCGAGGAATACAGGCTCACGACTTCAGGCTCCTCGCGCGCGAGAGGGGAGCGAAGAGCGGCGCATTCGCGCCGCCGGGGGATTCTTCGAAAGGTGAAGAGGGAGGGTCTCGGGCGTTGGCGTTTGTGCCCGATCTGTCCGGCGCCGCGCCGGGACCGGTCCTTTACGCTCTAGACGCGATCGAGCGACTGTTCCCTCACTCATTCGAAGAATCTCTCTTCGAATGTCTCTCCTTGAGCGTCGACCCCTCGTTGCGGGCGCGCGCGGCGGCACTTCCCGCTCTTCGCTACACCCGCCCGACGCGGGGCTGGACGCGCACGCTCCTCACGCTCGTCGAGGGACCGACTCTGAAGGCTCGTTTCGTCCTCCGCGTCCTGTTTCCGAGTCCCGGCGAGGTGCGCGCGAACGCGGCACCGGAGCACTCCGGCCTCTCGCTCGCGGGGGCGTACGCGCGAATACTGATTCGACGGATCGGCTCCCTGTTTCGCGGGACGGGCGACCCGCTGTGACCGAGGCGATCCTTCGCAAAGGGGAGTTCCACGCGCACGAGCGTTTCGGCCCGGAAACGGTCAATCGCGGTGCCGTTCTCTGGGAATGCGAATGGGACGGCGGCGTCTTCGAGTCGGGCGTGATGCTCGGCGGCATCTTCCGCGCGGGCGAGTTTCGCGACGGAGTGGTCTGGGCCGCCTGGTGGAAGGGCGGCGTCTGGAAGGGCGGTTTCTGGCATCACGGCTTCGCGGACGACGGCACGTATCGGCCGCGCGGGGCCTTCCCGGGATGCGCTCTTTCGGGCGCCGTCGTTCCCGAGAGCCCGATCGAGGAGAGTACGGGTCCGCGTGTGACCGTGTTCACGGCGTCCGTGTTCGAAGACGTTCCGCGGATCTGGCTCGCCTGCCTCCGGCGGTCCCTGCCGCCCGACGACGCGAGTTCGAGATCTTCGACGACTCCGCGGACGGAGCTCTGGACGAAAAGCTCTTGCCGGACGCCACGCTGCTTCGGCGGTCGGAAGAGCGCCCGGACTTCCAGGTCGCGTACGGCGACGCCTTGAGACGCGCCACGACGCCGTTTCTCGCCTTCGTCGACACCGACGTCTTCTGGCTCTCCCGCGACGTCTGGCCGCGCGTCCTGAAGGAGCTCGAGAGCCCGCGCGTCGCCGGCGTCTCCTGCGTTTCGCGCGCATCCGCCGCGAGCCCTGGCACGTTCGCCGTCGTCATGAGGACGGCGGTCTATCGCGACATCGTGAGGAACGTGCCGGGCGCTTTCACGCCCTTCGTCGAGGCGGAGATGGCCGGGGGGCTGCCCGGGCGGTGTCGCGGAGACGACACGGGAGATCGGGTCGCGCGCGCGGTGAAGGAGGCCGGATTCGAGGTGCCGCTCCTGAATCTCGCGGAGGGCGGCGGGTTCGTGAGGTTCGATGCGATCACCATGACCCGGTTGCTGGCGACATGGGTGGGCGAGAAGACGCTCGTGAGGATGGCCGCGACGAACCCGTATTTCCGGCGCGGGTGTCTCGGAGGATTCGCGCTCGCCCGCGTCCACGACGAGCTCTTCGCGGACGGGCCACGCTTCGACCGGCCGCTTCCCGCGCCGCTCCTGTGGAGAACCCTGCTCCCTCACCCGCGCACGTTCTCGCGCGCAGCGCGGGATTTCATGGAGTTCCACGAGGGCGCGAAGAGAATCCGCCGATTCCTCCGATGACGGAGGCGACTCAGCGAAGCACGCCTCGCTCCGTGAGGAAGCGGGCCGCGACCCGGCCTTCGAGAAGGGCTCCTGCGGCGTTCACGTGGATCTCGTCCAGGAAGAGCGTGCCGTCGGGGGGAATCTCCCGCTCGAGATCGAGGAGGGGCACGCGCTCCTCGGCGGCAAGGGTCCTCGTCTTCTCGTTCAGGAGCGGCATCTGGATCGCGAACCACCGGAAAGACGGCAGCGGAGCCCCGTTCGCGAAGTTTCGGAGCGCCATCTCGCCCTTCCGGCGCGCCTCCTCCGGCACGTCCATCCGGAATCGGTGCGGCTGCGTGCAGAGAACGGGCTTCTGACCCCGGCTGCGGGCGAGCGTGACGATCTCGGCGAGGTTCCGGAGCATGGGCCGCGTGTCGGGGACGATGCCCTCGACGGCGAGCGTCGGGGGCGTGCGGAAGTCCGAAAAGAGCACGTACCTCGAGAAGAACCCGAGCGCGTCGAGAACGTGCGTGCGGTCCCGAAAAGATCCCGGGCGTGCGTTCGCGAGCCCTCGCTGGTGGCCGTAGTCCGTCCGGAAGGCCTCGTGATTCTCGATCGTGGCGTAGAGGTCGTTGACGGCGTGCATGACGAGAACGGCGTCCGCGTCGAGATCGATCGCGTCGGTCGCGTATCGGATGAGACTGTGCGCCGAGTTGTAGCCGGGGACAGCGGCGACCTGGACGTCGACCGTTCGCCCGGGGAGGAGCGCGGCGAGCTCGAGCCGGAGCCTCTCGCCGTACGACTTCTCGAACGGGAGCGCCGGATCGAAGGTCGTCGAGCCGCCGAGGAGGACCACCCGCGTCATGCTCGGCGGCTTCGGGACGACGACGTCGCCGCCGCGGAACCCGCGCGCGTTCACGCCGTCGGCAGGGGCGGGCGCCGGCACGGCCTGGAGAGAGGGATGCGGAAGGTAGGCGATGCGTCTGTGCTCCGGAAAGAGACGTCGGGGCAGGAGTTGGGCGACGGCGAAGACGAAGAGCGCCGAGCCGACGAGAAGAATCGTTTTCGAGGCCGGCGCGATCGTGACGGACGTGCCGTCGCGGCGGGTCACGACCGTCGGAGAAAGCACCGACCGGACGAGGGCGAACACGGCCGGAGTCATGGCGGCGAGCGCCGCGAGGCCCCACGCGTACGCCTTCGAGAACCGCGCGAGGACGACGGGCTCTGCCGAGTGGTGAAAAAAGAGACCGGCGAGGAGAACGCCCCAGAGGAGGACGGCGAGCCACGCTCCCGCGTGCGCTCCCGCGGGGCGCGCTCCGGATTCCGGCGGCGTGCGCGAAATCGTCACCGAGGCCTCGAAACAAGCGGAGTCTAGTTCTTCGGGTCGCCGCGGCCGGCCGCGAGCAGGTCGGCGTAGATCCGCTCGAAGGCGGAAGCGGTGGCGTCCGCGTCGTGGGCCCTCGCCCAGGCCCGCGCCGCTTCTCCCATCGCCCGCCGCCGGGACTCGTCGCCGAGCAGGGCGAGAATCCCTGCTGCGAGCGCGGCGTCGTCGCCGACCGGCACCGAAAGCGCGCCCACGGGGGCGAGGTCGCGGATGTGCCCGACGGCGGTCCCGACCGTCGGCACGCCGCACGCGGCAGCCTCGAGGGCGACGAGCGGACCCGCCTCGTGCCGCGAGGAATGGACGAGGAGATCCGCGTGCCGGTAGAACGGAAGGAGCGCATCGCCCGGCAGGAATCCGTGGAAGGTGACGCTCTCCGACAGGCCGAGCGCAGAGGCCGCGCGCTGGACCTCGCCGCCGAGCACGTCCTCTCCGACGACGTCGAGGTGCGCCGCCGGTCGCGCATCGACGACGCGGCGGAAAGCGCGGAGGGCCGCCGGAACGTCCTTGACGCGGTTCAGGCTGCCGACGAGGAGGAGCCGGGGCGTCGCGTCGCGCGGGAGAGGCTCCGCGAAGGACTCGCGTGGAACGCCGAGCGGGACGAGGGCCGCGTCGACCCCGTGTGCGAGCGCCGCCTCGCGCATCGGCGTGCTCGCCGCCGTGACGAGCGTGGCCCGCCGCAACGCCCGGGCGGTCTTGATGCGCTCCTTGAGGTGCAGCTGGCCGCCGTAGGCGATGTCCGGCAGCCCCGTCAGCTCGCCGCCGGCGAGGCTCACGACGGCCGGGACCCCGAGGGCACGCGCCGCACGCGTGGCGAGGAAGCCGGGGTTGTTCGCCCAGAACGCGTGAATCACGTCGAAAGGCCCGTGAGCCGAAAGCCCGCGCGTGAGACGCCGCCCTGCGGCGAAGAGAGCCTCGCCCGGCCAGCGCGAGCGCGACGCGAGCCCGAGGTTGTGGACGGCCGCGCCGCGCAGCATCCAGTCGCCCGGACGGGGCTCCTGCGCGAGCGCGAAGACGTGGACCTCGTGCCGCCGCGCAAGCCGCTCGATCAGCCAGAGGAGAGCGGGAATGACGCGCTCCCGTCCGCTTCGGTCGACGCCGCCCGGGACGACGATTGCGAGGCGCATGCGCCATGCTAACCGCCCGACGTAGCATCGCGCGGTGAGCGCGGCGTCGCCGGTCCCGCCGTTCACGCCCGACGGCGTTCTCGCGGAGCCTCTCGCTCCCGGGGCGGAGCTCCGCCGCCTCGTCGTCATCCGCCTGCACGCGTTCGGGGACACGGCCATCACGTTTCCGCTTCTCGCCGCGTTGAAGAGACGTCGCCCGTCCCTTCGCCTCGACGTCGTGACGGACGTGAGGTCGAAGGAGCTCTTCGAGGCCCATCGTGACGTCGACGGCGTTTACGCGTTCGAGACGCGCCGGCGGCGCCTTCCGAAGGGGCTCGCGATCCTCCGGACCGCGGCCGCGCTCCGGAGGCACGCCGTCCCCGCGGTGCTCGACCTTCAGAGGAACCGCTGGTCGCGTTTCCTGACGCGGCTCGTCGCCCCGGGCGCGTGGGCCGGCTTCGACCGGCACGCGCCACGGACCGCCCTCACGCGCTATCGCGACGCGGCAGAGGCGCTCGGCCTCGGGCGCCCCGAGCCCGTCTTCGCGCCGCATGCGCGAGAGGAGCTGCTGAGCGCCGCACGCACACGGCTCGGCTCCCTGGGATGGAACGGAAGTCGCCCGCTCGTCTGTCTGAATCCCGCGGGCGGCTGGGAGACGAAGCAGTGGCCGCTCGAGCGCTGGGTCGACCTGGGACGACGCCTCGAAGGGCGGGGCTGCCAGCTCGTGACTCTCGCCGCCGCGCCCGTGCCGCCGCGTTTTACCGCCCTCTGCGCGGCGCTCGGCGCGAGCCTTTTCGATCTCGCCGGAGCCACGACGCCCGGCGAGGCGCTCGCGCTCGTCGCGCTCGCCTCCCTCGTCGTGAGCGAGGACTCCGGACTCATGCACCTCGCGTGGGTCCAGGGAATTCCGACGCTCGCCCTCTTCGGCTCGTCGCGCTCGACGTGGAGCCGGCCGGAAGGCCCGGGCACGGACGGGTTCTACAGCGAAGACCTCTCCTGCGGGGCGTGCATGCAGCCGGCCTGTGCCCGCGGGGACCTGCTTTGTCTGATGCGCGTCTCGGTCGAAGAGGTCGACGCGCACGCCGCATCGCTGATGCGCGCCACCCCGTGATGAACGACTCTTCCTAGCCCCTTCCGGCGAGCCGTCTTGCCGCGGCCCGGACCCGTGCCCCGAGGGTGCGAGCGCGCGGGAGGACGCGCGGGATATGCAGCGAGCCCCGCGTGAGCCCTTCCCGCGCGAGAAGGTCCGCGACCACACGGTCTGACCTTTCGAGGGACGCGGCGAGCCGTTGGAACGCCTTCCGATCGCCGATCGCCGCGAGCGCCGTGCGGAGCTCCTCGGGGGTCGCGCTTCCCGTGAGGTGCGTGTCGCCGTAAGGTGCCGCGAAAAGCGCCGGGTCGCGCGCCACCGCGTAGGGTGCTCCGAAGACGGCGCGGAAGAGCGCGCCGAGCAGGATGTTGTCGTACGCGCCCGCGGCGAAGTCCGGCTTCTCCGCGAGAAGCGTCTCGAAGCGCGGGCCGAGGACGCCGCCGGACACTTCGCGCGCGATCCGGATCGCCGTGGCGAAGCTGAAGTCCGCGAGGCGCGGGGCCGAAGACGCGGGAGACACGTCGACGATTCTCTTGCCGCGCGCGCGCACGGCTATCGCGGCGCGCTCTCCCGGCTGGCGGTAGACGGCGTGCGGCCATCTCTCGAGCGCCTCGAACGACGGCGCGAGGACGGGTGCGGTCAGCGTCCGATACACCTCGCGCCGCGCGAGGAGCGCGAAACCGCCGATGACCCCGGTACGGCGAAGCAGTGAGACCCCCGCGACGGTCGGATCCTCGAAGTGGCCGAGGAGCGACGCCGCCCACTCGCCGTCGAGAACGATGACACCCGGGTCCAGGAGAAAGAGAACGTCGCACGGCCGCTCGAGCGCCGCCTGATAGAACTCGACCTCATCGAGGGCCTCGAACGACGGGGCGAGAAACGTCGCGCCGGGGAAGAGTCTCGGCTCGAAGCCCTCGGGCGTCGCGTCGCGGAAGAGAACCACCTCTACGTCGGCCCCGGCGCCTCGGAGCGCGGGGAGGAGATCCCGCGCCAGGGACCGGAACCACAGGCGCGCGAAGTCGGAATATCGGTGGGCCGCCGCGAGGACGACTCTCAAGGATGCACGGTGCGGGGATGGTACTTGCCGTCGGGGCCGAAACCGTTCTCCCAGTCGCCGCTCGTCCACGTACCGGCCAGCCACACGCCGCCCCAGAACACGCCGCCCAAGAACGCGCCGGACCGGAAGAGGCCGCCCATCATGACGCCGGCCTCGAATTCGCCGCCGTCCCAGGTGCAGTCAAGAAGGACGGCGCCGCGGTTCACCGTGCCGCGACCGAACGTCTCGTTCCGGTAAACCTCGCCCTCGCCGAGGACGAGAACGGGCGCGTCGGACATGTCACGCGATGATACGGCGAAGGTCCGGCACGAGGCTGATCGCCGCCTCGGCGACGGAGGCGAGCGGAAGAGCCACACGCTTCGGAACGCCGCCCACGGTGAGCGCCTCGGACGGAACGCCCGCCGCGTCGAAGATCCCCGCATGCCTGTCGTCCGCGAGGACCGGCCGCCCGTCCACGAGGACGAGCACGACGTTTCGCGGGGCCGCTTCGAGGACCGGCGCGTCGAGCGCGACGACGTCCGCTCTCGCTCCGGGCTCGAGGGACGGCGGCGGAAGGAAGAGCCGCCTTCTCGCCGTGGCACCGACCGCCTGCAAAAGGCGTGAGTCGGTCAGGAAGCCGAGGGCGCGCGCGGCCCTCAGCTCGTCGAGCAGCGTTCCTTCGCCGCTCACGAGCGCGTCGGTCCCGAGGAGCACGTCGAGGCCGGATTCGAAGAGCGCCCGCGGGGCTGTCGACCCGTAGAGAAATCCGTTCGAGGTCGGGCACCACACGACGGCGCAGCCGGCCGCCGCGAGCCGCGCGACTCCCTGAGGGCCGGCACCCACGAGGTGCACCGCGAGCAGCGCGTTCGAGAGAAGGCCGCGTGCCTCGGCCTCGTCCATCTCGGCCGCGGACGCCGCGTCCGTGCCCTCCGCGAGGTGGAGCGCCCAGGGAACCGAAGAGGGAGCGGCCTTTGCATCGCGCAGCGCGTCCACCGCCGGAATCCGCACGACCCGCACGGGAAAGTCCCGGTCGAATTCGACTTCCCACGGGTCGTGATGGACGACCGACGTCGCACCGCCGAGCACGTTCTTGAGCGCGCCGAAGAGAAGCGCATCGCGACGCGGCAGCATGTGCCGCCGCGCGAGGTCTCCGGCGAAGCGCGCATGGAGGTCCGCGCCCCACGCGGCGACGCTCGGGTAGGGGGGCTCGCCGAGGCGTGGAAGGTGGTTACGGTGAAGATGATCGTGCGCGTTCACGAGCCCGGGTAAGAGCGCGGCACCTCCGAGATCGAGCGTGAAGTCTGCCGGTCCTTCCGCCGCCCGGAGTGTTCCTTGGGCGACGTCGCGCGTCGCGTTCCGCGCCTCGAGGCGCAGCCTCATTTCGAGAAACGCAGCGCGAGGAGGAGCGGCAGGCCCACGTCCGCCATGTAACGGTCCAGCTTCTTCGCGCGCTCGTAGAAGGGTCGTACCTCCACGCCGACGCCGAGCGAGCCCGAGGCGTCGAAGGTGAGCCCCGCCTCGCGCGCGGCGGCCTCGTGGGCGTCCGCTTCGTGCACGACGTGCTCGACGACGTGCGCGGCTCCGGACGCGTCGCGAAACGCGCGCGCGTGCCCGCGGCGGATGGCATCCGGGTGGAAATCCGTCACGACGGCGTACCCGCCCTTGCGGAGAACCCGCGCGAGCTCGCGGTACAGCGGCGCGATCTTCAGGAGGTGCCCGGCCGCGAGCCGGCACCACACGACGTCGAAGCCCCCGGCGGCGAAGGGCAGCGCCCGGACGTCGCCGCCCGCGGTCGTGCGCGGCCGCGCCGGGTCGCGGCGGCCGGCCGCCAGCATCTCGAAGACGAGGTCCACCCCGCAGGCGCTCTTCGGAGCGTGCCCTTCCGGGAAGACGAGACGGCGCGCGGTGCCGCAGGCCGCGTCGAGAAGCCGCTTTCCCTCGATGTCGTGCGAGAAGAACCGGACTGCGAGCGAGTCCATCGTCGTGAGCGGGTTTTCCACGTCGTATGTCGCGGCCCAGAGCCGGTACGCCGGGCCCGTCTCGAGGGGCGGCTCTGCGCTCACGCGGGCGGCCTCAGGTGTCCGTAAGCCTGTGAGTCCGAAGGCACGAGTCCACCCTTGAGCCGTCGCGCGAAGTCTTCCACACGCCCCTTGAGAGAGCGTGAGAGCCACGGCACATGCGGGTCCTCGTGCGTCATCCAACCGCTCCACTCCGGCGTCGTCCACTCCTCGAGGGTCGCGGGCGTCGTGGAGAGCGGGTCGACGTTTCCATAGGTGCCGCGACGCTGCGGCGTGGGCGTATAGAAATAGGTGATGAGCTTCATGTCCGGATTCACGGCGGCCAGCTTCTCCACGAACGCGAGCGTGGTCTCGACGTCCCGCTCCGGGTCGTCGGGATCGCCGAACATGAAGGAAAACTCCGGCACGACGCCGAAGCGGCGGGCCTTCTCCGCGAGGGCGAGCGTCTGAGCCGTCGTGAGGTTCTTCGACATCTTCTTCAGGGTCTCGTCGGAGCCCGATTCGGCCCCGAAGTAGGCCATCGTGAGGCCGGAGCGCCGGAGAGTCTCCCACGTGCGGTCGGGGAATCGCAGCATCACGTCGATCCGGGCCTCGCACCACCATTTCAGCCCGAGCGGCGTCATCCTCTCGGCGAGCTCCTCGGCGCGCCCCTCCTTGAGAAAGAAATTGTTGTCGTAGAAATGCACCGCGTCCATGCCGTGGCTCTTCACGAGATAGGCGAGGTTCGCCTCGGTCCGGGCGGGCGATTCGAATTTCTGCAGGCTTCCGAGCGCCGCGATGACGCCGCAGAAGTTGCAGGTGTACGAACAACCGATCGAGGCCTGGTAGACGCCGTTTCGCCTCCCGAACGCGGTCGGATGGAGATAGTCGTCGACGTCGATCCGGTTCCAGGGCAGCGCCGGGAACGCGTCGGGTCCCTCCCAGGCCCGTTCCGCGTTGACGCGCGCCGCGCCGCCGTCCTTCCAGCCGAGGCCTTTGACGGCGGCGGGATCGAGGCGTCCGGCCAGAACGTCGAGAAGCTCGACGAGCGTGCGTTCTCCCTGGCCGCGCACGAGGAAGTCCACGTACGGCGCGCGCAGCACGGGTGCGGGGTAGAGACTCGGGAAGTAGCCGCCCCACACGATGGGGAGCGTCGGGAAGCGCTCTTTGAGGCGGCGTGCGAGCGGAACGGCCGAGACGAGCTGAGGGCCCGGCATGACCGTCATCGCGATGAGCGTGACGGGATCTTCCGTGAGCGCGCGCATCCCGACCCGCGTGGCGACCTCCGCCTCGAGGTCGGCGTCCGGCGGGTTTCCGTCGAGGATCTCCCACGAAACGCCGGGGGGCAGCGCCGCGCCGAGCGCGAGGAGAGAGAGCGGGAAGCGCCGGTTCTTCGGACGCGTCGCGCGCGGGTTGAGGAAGAGGATCACGCGCGCCTCACGCTCTCCGTGCGATCCACAAATCGAAGCGCGAAGGCTCTCGCCTCCCGAGGAGCCGCGCCTTGACGCCCCGCATCTCGTACGAGAGGGGATAGAGGACGCGGCTCTTCCGGAACGACAGGCCTGCGGACGCCGCGGCGCGCTCGAGTCTTTCGGGCGTGAGGTATTCGATCGGAGTCAGCGCGAGGAGGTCCCCCGCGAGCTCGCGAAATTTCCGTGCGGTGTCGCGCCGCTTCTCCTCGGCCATGGCGTCCCCCGACGCGCGCCGCGCGTAAAAAGGGGAGTCGAGTATAGCCACGCGCCCACCCGCCGCCATCGTGCGCGCCGCCTCGGCGAGAGCGCTCTCGAGATCCTCGGCGAGGTGAAGAGCGGCGTTGAAGACGATGAGGTCGAAGAGAGCGTCCGAAAAAGGCAGCCCGTCGAACGACGCGCAAACGCGTCCGAACATGCGCGGCAGATGCCGCCGGAACGCGGCCCCCGCGGCGAGGCCGTCCACGTCGTCGACGCGCAGGTCGAGGGCGACACACCGGTGCCCGTCGCGCGCGAGGCGCGCGCAGAGCCAGCCATTGCCCGCGCCGAGGTCGAGAACCGAGAGCCCTCTGGCGCGCTCCTGGACGAGCGGACCGACGACGCGCGCTTTCAGGGCGTCGAACGTGCGGGCCCTGACCGCCCATTGGCTGGCGAGAGGGCCGGCGGTCAGATACGGCAGCTCGAGGAGCTCGGCTTCTCCGCCCGCGCCACGTCCCTCCGTCCGGCGGAGACGCGCGTAGGCGCGCGCCCATCGCCGGCGGGGAGGCTCGGCGGTCATGCGGGAACGGCCGTTCGCTCGAAGTCGCAGAGCACGTGGTCGCCGAGAAAGGCGAGCGGCCGCGCGGCCAGCCGGTCGAGGCGTTCGAGCGCGCCGAGGAGGCGCGGAAAGCGCGACACGGCGGGCTCGGCGGAGCTGGGCGGAACGAAGATCCCCACGCCGCGCGTTCCGCGGAGGCGGAACCACGGCTTGAACGCACGGGCGAGCGTTCCCGGCGAGGGATACGTCACGGTGAACGACTCGCCGCCTACGCGCGCCGGTGCGGGAGAACGCGCGAGCCTCCGGAATGCCGCCCGCACCTCCCCCCGCGCCAGGAGAACGAGGATCTCGCCGGGGCAACACGGCCCGAAGACGACGAGAAGAGCGCGCCGTCCCGGGAGAAGGAGGCGCGCAAGGCCGTGCGCCACGGAGGCGTGGTCCGTCACGCAGTTCAGGGCCGCGAAGTTCGAGAACGCGCCGTCGACGCTCGTGCCTTTGCGCGCAGCCGCCCACGCGTCGACCTCCTCGAGCGAGACGCGTTCCGCCGCGACGCGATCTGCGAGGCGCGCCGCGCGCGCCTTCTCCGCGGTGCGCGCCACCATCGCAGGGGCTCCGTCCGTGACGAGGACGCGGCGGCCGCGCTCCGCGAGAAAAAGCGCGTCGTCCCCGGTGCCGCCTCCCAGCTCGATCAGCGAGGCGCCCTGAGGGAAGGTCTTGAGGAGAGCGGTTCGGACGGCACGCCTCTGCGCGGCGACGCTCTTCCAGCCGGCGAACCGCTCGTCGAAGAGTGGCGCGAGCGCGTCGAAGGCGCGGACCGCGGGGGACAGAGTCGCCGCGTCGCCGGTCACGCGCTTGCGAGTCGGAGCGGATGCATGGAAGGCTTTTCGGTCCGGAAACCGGCTTCGGTCGCGGCCAGCTCGGCCCAAGCCTTGTCGAACGTCAGTCCGGCCTCGGCTGCCGCGTTGCCGCCGCCCGCGAACGCGGCGACCTCCTCGTGCAGGAGGTCGCGCACGCGACGGTAGAACGTGCTCTCGTACGTGCCGCGGAACATCATCGCGAGGTCGTCGCTGTCGCTCCAGTTCGACCGCCCGCCGAGCTGGGCCTTCACACGTTCGTAGAACAGCGTGCCCGGCAGCGGATAGGAGACCGAGACGCCCACGTCGGCGGGACGCTCCTGAAGGACGAGAGCGCGCGTCGCGACGAGGTCCTCCCACGTTTCGCCCGGGTAGCCGAGCTGCAGGAACCACGCGGGGCGGATCCCATGCGACCTGAGAAGGCGGGTCGCCAGGCGCACCTGAGAGAGGCGCGTGCCCTTGTCCATGGCGTCGAGGATCTTCTGCGCGCCCGACTCCACTCCCATCCAGACCTCCTCGGCCCCCGCGCGGGCGAGCGCGGCGACGGCGGACGGCGTCATGAGGTCCACGCGCGACTGCATCGTGAACGGCACGCGCACCCCCTCTTTCGCGAGGGCCTCGGCGTAGGATTCGATCCAGCGCGGCGTCAGGCCGAAGATGTCGTCGGCAAACCAGAGATGGTCCGGGCGAACGCTCTCTACGAGAAGGCGCACCTCGCGTGCGACGTTCGCGGGGCTTCGCTGGGCGTAGCGCGTGCCGTACAGCGGCTTCGCGCACCAGTTGCAGTGAAACGGACACCCGCGCGTCGTCACGACGTTCCACGAAAGGCGGCCATGAACCCGCGACCATGCCACCCGGTAGATCTCCGCATCGACGAGGTCCCACGCCGGAAACGGAAGCGCGTCGAGGTCTTCCACGAACGGGCGTACCGCCGTCTTTCGCGGCAAGGGCGTGGCCGCGGACGCGGGGCCTTCGAGCGCGAGCCCCGCGATGCCGTCGAGCGGCGCCTCGGAATCCGCGGCCCACGCGGTCGCGAGCGCGGTGAACGTGACCTCCGGCTCGCCGAGGATCACGGCATCCGCCCCCGCGGCGAGGTAGAGAGACGCGTGGTCGGTCGCGTCCGACCCGTTCACGGCGACGCGGCGCGAGCGCGCGTGGGCCGCGGCCACCATCGAGAGCGCCGCCTCGCGGTTCCGCGTCGTGCACATCTTCGTGAGGAAGTTGAAGTTGTCCTCGAGAATCCCGACGATCGCGGCATCCGAGGCCTCGAGGGCGAGCTCGAACTCGGCCTCGCTCGGCGCGAGCATCGCGTCGAACAGCTCCACGTCGAAGCCGTGCTCACGCAGGACCGACGCGACGAGGAGCGTCGCGAGCGGCGGATAGGGTTTCATCTTCCGCCACTGCTTGGCGTCGTGCGCGAGGTAGTAGGAATGCGCAAGGAGGACCTTCGTCCGGGCTCCGCTCATCGCGACTGAGACTAAGTCGGGCCGTCTTCAAATTCTGTGACGTGGGTTCCAATATCGTTACGTGACGAGACTCTTCAACAAGGCGACGGCGCCTTGAAGATCGGAGGCGCCCTCCAGGCGCGAGCCGCCCGCGTCGGCCCAGGCGCGCGCGATGGCGCCGGCGCCGCCGTCGACGTGCTCCTGGGGGATTTCGCCTTTCGTGAATTCCTCGAGAAATCCCGAGGGGGAAAGCGGGACGAGCCGCGCGGGCCCGGGCTCGCGTGGCCCGAGAAGCACCGTCGAGACGCGGCGGGCGGCGCGCGCCTCGGGGCTCGAGGAAGCGAAAAGATCGATGCGGCGCTTCTCCTCGCCGCCCGAGAACGCGGCCTCCGTGCGCGAAAGGAGTCCGAGGAGCGCCGCGCTGTCCTCGCGCAGCGTCAGCTCTCGAACCGACGAGGCGAGATCGTCCGGATCGACACGCGAGACGAAGAGGCTCTCGTCGCCGAGCACCTCGAGGCCGGCGAGATGCGCGGCGGCCACGAGCGTGGACTTTCCGGCACCCCCGCCTCCGCGCACCACGACTGCCCCCTTCGGACCCTGCGACCGCGCCGGCGTGAAGCGCCCGCCAGCCCCGGCGGGCGAGAAGGACGGCGGCAGGCGCCTCGAGGACCGTGCGGGCGAGGAAGGACCTCAACGAAGAAGAAAGAGAAGGATGAAGAAAGGAGCGAGGAGAGAAAGAAAGAGATTTCTTGGAAAAGGAGAGAAGAAGCTCGGGAGCGAGGCCCGCGTGGATTCCGGCGGTCAGGAGGTCGATGCGGACGTCGAGGACGCCGGGAACCTCGCAGCGAAATTCCGCCGGCTCGTGCACCCAGCGCAGTTCTTCTTCGAATGAGACTGTGGAGGTGGCGGCTTTGCGCCGCGGCGAGTCGGGTGCCGCCGCGCCGTCCTCCTTCGCGCCTTCTAAGAAATCTTTGTCCTCCGCGTGCGCCACCTCGATCGCGATCGCGTCGCCCGCGTCACCCGCGGGAGCCGGCGCCCAGAGTTTCTCCGCCAGCTCGAAGACGAGAGGCTCGCTCGCGGTGAGCGCCACGAGATCCCCGGGCGGGGCAAAGAGACGCGTCGTCAGGTCCGCCACGCCGCGCAGCTTGCCACGGTGGTGCCTAATGCGGCAGGAGTCCGGCTCGGAGCATGCGCGGACCGTTCCGCCTGAAGGCGTAACTCTATTGGCATTTCGCGCGTCATACGAGGATGCTTTCGGCTCCGGAGGTTCTCCGATGTCTCAGGTTCGAGATCGTCTCTCCATGGTCCCGCTCCTTGCGTTCGTTCTCTCGGCCGGGGCCGCGCGCGCCAGCGAGATCCGCGGGCGGCTCCTCGTCAGCGATGGCGCCGACAAGCCCGCGGGAGGGCTCACGGTCAGCGCGGTGCCGTGGGAAACCCCGGGCGACGAAACGCGCCGAGTGATGAAAGGAGGCGAGGCCCCGAAGGCGATCGCTTCGGCGGTGACCGGAGTCGATGGCTCGTTCGTCCTGGCCGTTCCCTCCGAGCCGGGCAAGGACGGCAAAGACAAGACGTTTCGCGTTCGGGCCGAAGGCGCCGGTGTCGTGCCGGTTCTCTTCGAAGACGTCTACGACGCGGCGGAGACCGAAGACCTCGGCGAGCACACGCTGCCGCACGGCGAGAAGCTCACGGGTGTCGCGGTGGACGCGTCCGGCAAACCCCTGGCGGGGGCGGAAGTCGCTCTCGAGGCCGGCGTCGCGGTCGGCGAAGACCTCGCATTCCGCGTCGTCACGCGGAAAGTCGTGACGGGCGAAGACGGGAAGTTCCAGTTCGACGAGGCGAGCGCGCAGGGGAACCGCATCACGATCGAGAAAGCGGATCTCGCGCCAAAGCGGGAGACGGGCCTCAAATCCGGCGCGATTCCGAGGCCGATCGCGGTCGTTGCGGGCGACCCGGTCGGAGGCGTCGTCCTCAACGCCGCCCATAAGCCCGTCGGGGGCGCTCTCGTGCGACTGGAGAGCGTCAAGGCCACGACCCGCTGGGTCGAGACGGACGCCGAGGGTCGCTTCACGATCCCGTACGCTCCCGAGGGGCGTGGCTCCGTCGTCGTCGACGCCGGCGACGCGGGCTGGGGCCGCAAGCCCGACGTCAAGCTGCCGCTCGGCGAGGGCAAGACCCTCACGATCACGCTCGCTCTCCCGGCCTCGCTCGACGGCAAGGTCGTCGACGACAAGACGGGACGAATCGTGCCGCGCGCGAAGGTCTTCGCGAAGGCGAGCGGCTTCGCGCGCCTCGTGCGCACGGGCCCGGACGGGATGTATCACCTGAAGGGCATTCCGGCCCAGACCTACCGTCTCGCCGTCGACGAGGCGCGATACGTGCCGTGGGTGAAGCCGGACCTCGTGCTCGCGCCCGGCGAGGGGAGGCGCCTCGACATCGCCATGACGCTCGGGGCCACGATCGCCGGAAAG
Source organism: Thermoanaerobaculia bacterium (assembly GCA_963816185.1). Classification (GTDB taxonomy): domain Bacteria; phylum Acidobacteriota; class Thermoanaerobaculia; order UBA5066; family UBA5066; genus Fen-183. Next base: position 73,370 of record CAWFJJ010000005.1, read on the forward strand.
GTCGTGGACGAGAACGGCGCACCCGTCGCGAGCGCACGGGGCACCCTCATGCGCGGGGGCGAGAACGCGTTCCAGGGCATTCGCCGGATGCTCCGCATGGGCGGCGAAACCACCGCGTTCCGGACGCGTTCTGACGGAACGTTCAAGGCGTCCCGCCTGACTCCCGGCGAGAATCAGCGTCTCTTCGTGAGCCATGCGGACTTCGAGCGCACCACGCTCGCGGGCCTCTCCCTGCCCTCGGGAGGCATGAAGAGCGGTATTGCGATCGTGATGCACCGCGGAGCCACCATCTCGGGCGTCGTGAAGGATGCGAACGGCCAGCCGATCGTGGACGTGGAGGTGCAGGTCGACCCGTCCGTGAGCTTCCGCGCGGGAGCGGGCGGCATGGTCGCGAATTTCGCGCGCCTCGGCGGCCCGAGCATGCGCCCGAAAACGAAAACGGGCGCCGACGGCACATTTCAGATCAAGGGCATGTCCGTGGGCGAGTACGCGCTCCAAATCAGCAAGCCGGGATTCGCGAACGAGCGCGTCGACCCCGTGAAGGTGACCGAGAAGGGCGCCGACCCTGTGGCGGTGACTCTCGGGCCGGGAGCGAGCATCGCAGGGATCGTGCGCCGAAAGAGCGGAGAGGGAGCCGAAGGCTATTTCGTGCGCGTGGGTGCAGGAGGCCGCAGGGCCGGCGGCGGGGGCGGCCTGCTCGGCGGAGCCGGCACTCCGCTTCCCACGGGCCCCGACGGCCTGTTCGTTCTCGAGGGCCTGAAGCCGGGGGAGGTCTACGACCTCTCCGTCTTCGGCGGGGCGGGCATCGGGCCGCAGAAGCGCGGCGTTACGGCACCGGCCTCGAACGTCGAGATTCAGGTCGCCGGCACGGGCCGCATCGCGGGGACGGCGCTCGACGCGCGAAGCGGCCAGCCACTCAAGAGCTTCTCGGTCTCGTACGAGCCCGCCCGCGGCGGCGGCGCGATCATCCGCCTCGTCGCGCGCGGCGCGGGCGGGCAGACCGGCATCGGCCAGAAGCGCGAATTCAACACCGAGGACGGCGCCTTCACGCTGGAGGACGTGCCGGCGGGTACGTGGACGGTCGTTGTCGAGGCGAAGGGCTATCAGGAGGCGCGTGTCGCGAACCTCGTCGTCGAGGAGAACGGCGCCAAGGACGGCGTCGAAGTGCGTGCGACGCCCGGCATCGTCCTCAACGGGCATGTCTCGGACGCGCGCACGGGTCGCTCCGTCGCGAATGCGAGCATCACGCACGAGCCGACGGGAGGCGGCGGGCCGGGCGGTTTCGGGGGCTTCGGCGGCCGCGCCGGCGTGCTCGCGGGCCTGGACGCCGGTGACGACATCACGAGCGACGCCGAAGGCAACTTCCAGATCGAGGGCCTCTCCGCGGGGCGCATCAAGGTCACCGCGAAGAACCCGGACTATACGGACGGCAGCGAGGTGGTCGACGTCAAGGACACGGGCGGCACGGTCGAGATCAAGCTCACCGCGGGCGGGTCGGCGAGCGGCGTGGTCGTGGCCGGAAACCAGCCGCTCGCGAACGCCCAGGTCGCCCTCGCGGTCGCGGGCGACGCGGGCTTCGGGCGCATCCTCGGCGGCGGGCAGACGGCGACGACAGACGCCACGGGCCGCTTCGTCTTCGACCACCTCGGGGCGGGCCGGTACAGCGTCTCGGCGGGGATGAACGGCAAGTCGAGCGATCTCTCCGAGTTCGTTCTTCAGGCGGGCGACTCGAAGAGCGACCTCGTTCTGTCGCTTTCTGCGGGGTCCACGATCCAGGGCACCGTCTCCGGGCTCCCGGACGGATGGAAGACCGGTGCGACCGTGGCGGCCAGCGGCATCGAGTCGTTTTTCGCGACGACGAAGGTCGCCGCCGACGGCTCTTTCCAGGTCACGGGCGTGCCGGCCGGGCCCGTCACGCTCCGCGCGCAGGCAGGCGACGGGCTCGGCACGTCGCGCAGCGCGACGAAGCAGGTCACGGCGAGCGACGACGTTCCCGTGCTCCAGACGGAGATCGTGTTCGACGTCGGCTTCACGCTGACCGGACACGTCACGCGGGCGGGGCAGCCCGCCGTGAACGCGATGGTCGTCGCGAATCTTCAGGGCGGAGGCGGCCGGCAGGCGACGACGCGCACGGATGACGGAGGCACCTACACGCTGCAGGGCCTCCAGGAGGGCTCGTACGTCGTCACCGCGATGGCCGATCCGCTGTCCGGCGGCGCGGGCTCGCAGGTGCGGCAGACCGTCTCGCTCACGAGCGACCAGAACCTCGACCTGACGTTCCCGACGGCGAAGGTGGCGGGCACGGTGACGGATGCCGACACGAAGCAGCCGCTGGCCGACGCCACGGTCTCTCTCGCCTCGGCCTCCGGTACGGGAAGCGTCCCGACGCAGCGCATGGCGACGACCGACAGCAACGGGCACTTCCAGTTCACGGACATCCTGCCGCAGGCGTACACGCTCAATTCCCAGAAGACCGATTACCAGTTCGACAAGCGCGACCTCACGGCTGCCGATGACGGCAGCACCGAGAATCTCTCGATCGAGCTCGTGCACGGGCAAGGGATCGGCATCCAGGTGCGGGACGGGCTCTACGGCGTCCCGATGCGCAGCGTCCTGGCGCGCGTCCTCGACGGAAACAAGTCGGCGGTCTTCACGGGCACGATTGCACTCGACACGAGCGGTGTCGGCGAGATTCCCTCGCTCCAGCCGGGCGGCTACGCGCTCTACGTAAACGCGAGCGGCTACGCCACGACCACGCTCGCGAACGTCTCGGCCCCGTCGCAGCAGCCGGTGGCCGTTTCTCTCACGCCCGGCGGCTCCGCCGACATCTCGGCCGGTCCGAAGTCGTTCGTGAACGGCATCCTGCGCGGCACGCTCAAGACGGCGGCGGGCATCCCCTACCCGTACACGCTCTTCGCGACGGACGGGCGAATCGCGATCACCGCCGACGCGAGCGGCCAGACCGGCTTCCGACGCCTCACGAACCTCGCTCCGGGCAGCTACATCCTCGCGCTCGACAGCGGCGGCGGCACGACCTTCAACATCGCCGAAGGCGGCATCACGCCGGTCCCGTTGCCGTAGGAACACGAGAAGAAGAGAAAATCTTCGGAAAGAGAATTCGGAGAATGAAATTCCTCTGATATTCGGGGCTGCTGTTGCAGCCCCGATAGTAGAAATCTTCTTCCCGGATGTCCGGAGTCAAGGGCGCGCTGCGCGCGCCGCGTAGCGGTCGAAGACCCTTGACACCGGACATCCGGGGGGCATCCGACTCTTCAGCCGTTAAGATCCGCGCATGAAAATGCACGGGAGCAGGAATCTCTTATTCTTCGTCCTCTTGGCGCTCGCCATGTCTGCCGCCTTCGCGGAAACGCCCGAACAAGCGCGCGGGAGAAAGCAGGCCGCGGCGCTGTGGCGACCGGCCGACGGCGACGCGGCGGCCTTCGAGGCGTTCGCGAAGGCGAACACGGCGTCCGACGCTGCGACGCGCGAGGCCCTTTTCACTCGTCTTTCGGCGGCGATCGTCTCGCTCGAGGGGCACATGGGCGAGGCTGGCCGCGACCTCAGGATGTACGTGGACCTGGATCGGGGCCCGATCCTGCCGTTCGACGAGGTGCTCGCGGCGTACGATCCCGGCGCTCACCTCACGGACGACCTCTTCGAGAACAAGCTCGCGTTCACGGCGCTTCTCAACTTCCCCGTGTACTCGCTCGACGAGAAGCTCCGCCTCGGTCCGGCGTGGACCCGGCGCCAGTGGGCGGAGGCGCGTCTCGCGGACCGCTTCGCGCATCGCGTTCCAGCCAGCGTGAACCTTGCGATCGCGAAGGCTCAATCCGACGCGGCGCAATACATCGCGTCGTACAACATCTGGATGCATCACCTCGTGGACGACAAGGGGGTCCGCCTCTTCCCGCCGAAGATGCGGCTCCTCTCGCACTGGAACCTGCGCGACGAGCTCAAGTCCGATTACGCCGACAGACAGAATGGGCCAGCCAAGCAGCGCGCGATCCGCAAGGTCATGGAGCGCATCGTCGACCAGACGATCCCGGCGGCCGTTCTCGACAACCCCGGCGTCGACTGGAATCCGTTCACGAACGAGGTTCGCAAAGCGGCCGTCAAGGACTCGGATCTGCCCGAGAAGGCCGTCGCCCCCGGCCCCGAGCCCGACACGCGTTACGCGACCCTTCTCGCGGATTTTCGCGCCGTGAGGCAGGCCGATCCCTACTCGCCCACGGCGCCCACGTTCATCGCGCGGAAGTTCGACGAGGGGCGCCAGCTTCCGGAAGCGCGTGTCCGGAAAATGCTCGAGGACGTTCTGTCGTCTCCGCTCGTTCCGAAAGTCGCCGCGCTCATCGAGAAGCGCCTCGGCCGGAAGCTTTCGGCCGTCGACGTCTGGTATCCGGGGTTCCGTCCGCAGCCGGCCCAGACGGGCGCAGAGCTCGACGCGCTCGTGCGGGCGAAATACCCCACGCCCGAGGCATACGCGAAAGATATCCCGAACCTTCTCGTCAAGCTCGGGTTCTCGAAGGAGAAAGCCGAGTACGTCGCCGCCCACATGGAGGTGCATCCCGCGCGCGGCTCGGGCCACGCGTCGGGCGCCGAGCTCAAGGGCTACAAGGCCTACCTCAGGACGCGCGTCGAGAAGGACGGGATGAACTACAAGGGCTACAACATCGCCGTCCACGAGATGGGGCACAACGTCGAGCAGACGTTCTCCCTCTACGAGGTCGATGAACCGCTGCTGAAAGGCGTGCCGAACACGGCCTTCACCGAGGCGCTCGCGTTCGTGTTCCAGGGCCACGACCTCGAGCTCCTCGGCCTCGCGCAGCCTTCGGAGAAGGCGCGTGCGGAGAAGACGCTCGACGCGTTCTGGGGTGCATACGAGATCGCGGGCGTCGGCCTCGTCGACATGGGCGTCTGGCACTTCATGTACGACCACCCCGAGGCGACGCCGTCCGAGCTGAAAGCCGCGACGATTGCGATCGCGCGCGACGTGTGGAACCGCTTTTACGCGCCCGTCCTCGGCGAGAAGGACGTCACACTCCTCGCGATCTATTCGCACATGATCGACGCGTTTCTCTACCTGCCCGACTATTCGATCGGCCACATGATCGCGTTCCAGGTCGAGCGGCAGATGGAGAAAGCCGGGGCGATCGGCCCCGAGTTCGAGCGCATGGCGAAGCTGGGCGATATCGCGCCCGATCTCTGGATGACCGAGGCCACCGGCGCGCCGGTCGGCCCCGAGGCGCTGCTCGCCGAGACCCAGAAGGCGCTCGTCGCCGTGACCCGGTGACCAGAACCCGTGCTCCTCTTCCCCGTATCATGACGGCATGAGAGTCACCTCCACCCTCGTCGCCGCGCTTCTTGCGGCTTCCGCTCCCTCATTGGCTTCCACCACGAAAGAGGCGACGAAAGAAGTCCTACCGTTCATCGCCGACGACTACCCGAAAGGCCTCGCGCTCGCACGCGCTGAGGGGAAGCCGATCTTCCTCGAGGCCTGGGCGCCCTGGTGACACACGTGCCGCACCATGAGGGCCTTCGTCTTCACGGACAGGGCGCTCGGGCGGCAGGCCGGACGGTTCGTCTGGCTCTCGATCAACACCGAGAAGCGCGAGAACGCCCCGGTGCTCGCGAAGTTCCCGGTCCAGGCGTGGCCTTCGTACTACGTCATCGACCCGAAGTCTGAGAAAGTCGTCCTGCGTCATGTGGGCGGCGCTACGGTGTCGCAGCTCCAGCGCATCCTCGACGACGGGGAGAAGGCGACGCGCGAAGCGGGAGCCTCCTCCGGGACCGTCGAGACTCTCGCGAAGGCGGACCGTCTCTACGCGGAGGGAAAGAACGCCGAGGCTGCGGCCGCATTCCGCGCCGCTCTTCCGGGCCTGCCGCCGTCGTCGCCGTCCTACGCCCGGGCGGTCGACTCGGTCCTGTTCGCGCTCTCGGCGAGCCGCCAGCGGGATTCGTGCGCGACGATCGCGCGCGACGCCTTTCCGCACCTTCGCTCTGCGCCCTCGGCCGCGAACGTGGCCGGCTCGGGCCTCGACTGCGCGGTTTCGCTCCCGAAGGACGCTCCCGGGAGGGCCGCTCTCGTCCAGGCCCTCACGGCGGACGCGCGCGAGGTCCTCTCGGGAAAGCACGCGGGTCTTGCGGTCGATGACGTCTCGTCGCTGTACCAGTCGCTCGCCGACGCGCGGGGGAGCGAGGGTGACGAGGCCGGGAAGAAGAAGGCGCTCGAAGAGTGGGCGTCGTATCTCGAGGGAGAGGCCGCGAAGGCGAAGACGGCCGATGGCCGCGCCGCGTTCGACGCGCACCGGATCACCGCCTACCTCGAGCTGGGCCAGCCCGAGCGGGGAATCCCGATGCTCGAGGCCTCCGAGCGCGATTTTCCCGACGACTACAACCCGCCCGCGCGCCTCGCCCTCGCGTACCGGGACATGAAGAAGTACGACGAGGCCCTCGCGGCGTCCGATCGCGCGCTCCTGCGCGCGTACGGCCCACGAAAGCTCGTCATCCTGAACGCGCGCGCAGACATCTACGACCGGAAGGGAGACGCGGCCCATGCGCGCAAGACGCGCGAGGACGCCCTGACCTGGGCCGAATCCCTCCCGAAGGAGCAGGTTTCCGAGCGTCATATCGCCGCGCTGAAGAAGCAGCTCGAAACGTCTAAGTAGAATCGACTCGTCGAGACGGAGGTTCCATGCGGCGGATTCTCCGCGCGGTCGTTCCGGCGGTCGTCCTCCTCGCGCATGCCGCGTTCGCGCAGGACTCGCTCCTCGGCCCGGACGCCCTCGCCTCCGAGTCCGGGCGCTTCCGCCTCAGGGTGGAGGCGAAGATCAACGCGCGCACCTCGGCTTCCGTCGAATTCCCCGTCATGAACACGGGCGCGCCCTTCCCGGTCGTTTTGGAAACCGTCTCGCCGCACACCTCCGCGGAGATCTCGAACATCATCCTCACGGCCGAGGGCGACTTCACGCCCGACATCTTCGCGAGGGTCGTCATCAACTTCCTCGACCTTTACAACCGCAATCCCTCGTCCACTCCGGACCGCATCTTCGTCCGCGAGGCTTACCTGCGGTTCGGGAAGAAGTTCGAAGCTCTGAAGGAGATGCCCGGCACGACCGTCTATCTCGAGCTCGGAAAGGCGCCGCGCTTCGCGAAGCAGATCGTGCGGCGTCTCGAGACCTACGGCCTGTGGGGCACGGCCGTCAACCGCTTCGAGGAGACAGGGACCGAGGCGGGCGGCTCGTTCGGCGCGCACGTCTACTGGCGCGCGAGCGCCACCGGCGGGACGCCGCTCTATTTCCGCGACCCGAACGCGCTTGCGGGCGACAACAACACGCTCGAGCACACCGCCAGCTACCCGGTGCCGGTCGTCTACGGCTCGGGCATCCCGATCCTCTACGACACGATGGGGACGGACGTGAACTTCTCGGGCCGCTTCCAGCTCGGCGGCGGGGTCGGGCTGCGCTTCAACTGGGGTGCGGACCGCCGTGACGGCGTCGACGTCCTCGGCTGGCATTTCCGCCGCGATCTCACCACGTATGCCCCGATCCGCGGCACGTTCTACTCGGGCGATCTCGAGGTCCTGGAGGGCAACGGCATTCCCCTGCCCTTCAGCGGAACCGAGAAATACGAGTACGGTCTGAACCTGGAGGCGCGCTTCGGACCCGTACACCTCTTCGGGCAGGGCGTGAAGCAGTCCATCGCGGGCCTCGGGCGTGAAGGTTACGAGGTCGAGGCCTCCGTGCGCATCGCGCTCCCGGGCCTCTTCGCGTCGGGCGACCAGCCGGTCGTCAACTGGATCGAGCCCGACGTGCGCGTTTCGTACATCGACAACCTCTTCGATCTGCCGGTCGGCTTCGTGGCGCCCTCCTTCGGATGGGACTGGCGCAAGTACGATTACGGCTTCCGGCTCGGCATCGTGCGCGGCCTCGATCTCACGGCCGAGTACACGCGCAACGAGGTCATCACGCGGAGAGGCCACATCCACCCGGACGAGGGTCTCCTGACGCTCCACGCGGCGTTCTGATTCAGAGAAGGAACGCCTTCGCGAAGAGGCCGAGGCCGATCAGCCCGACGCCCATCGACCCGTACCACACGAGCTTGTTTCGCGTCAGCGCGGCGATGGCTCCGAGCGCGATCGACACCTGGAAGAGCATGACGGTGATCGAAAAGCCGTGGTGTTCGTGCAGGAGGTGGTCGGCTTCCTTCGACTTCGCATCCCGTTCGTGCTCTTTCTCCTCGGCTTTCTCCTTGATCTCGGCCTGCTCGTCCTTGTAGCGTTTCTGCTCCTCCGCGAACTTTGCCGGGGCCTCGCGCCCCGCCGCGAGCCACGCCGTGGCCGAAGCCTCCTGCACCGCGGCCTTCAACCCCTTCGCCTGGTAATAGGCCCACTGGTCCGAGGCCTCGGCCTGCAGTCGCGTGGCTTCCGTCTTCAGCACGAGCGCCTCGTTCACGGTCGCGCCCGCGCGCAGGGAGGCGATCGCGGCACAAACCGCGAGGAGCGCCGTCGTCAGCGCGATTTGCCTGAGGAAGGATCCGCCTTCTTTCTCCATCTCCTCCTGAATCGCCTCGTGCAGTTTTTCGGTCTCGACTTCCGGGCCCTCAGGCATCCGATCCTCCTCGCGTGGGGATTCTGCCTCACGAGCAGCCGGCGAAGCTCCTTCTGGCGCCGATCTTGCGACGTTGGAACCGCGGGGTTTCGATCTCGCAGGATGGTGACCATGCTTGCGAAAAAAATTACAAACGAAAGGCACGTTTACAACGACGTGGTGAAAGTACCCACTGGCGAAATCGAGCTGCCGGTGGAGATTTCAATTCCCGAGCTTTCGGACGGAATCGTGGTGTGCTGCCACGGCAGCCGGAACCGGCGACACGGCTCCGCAAATCGCACGGTGGCCGAAGGCCTGATCCAGGAAGGGATCGGCGCGGCGGTCTGCAACCTGCTGACGCCCGTCGAGGAGAAGCTCGACGAGCAGATCGCGGGCCCGCGATTCGACATCAAGCAGCTCGCGGGGCGCCTCGTCGACGTCACCGACACCCTCTCGAAGGAAGAGGGAACGCGGCATCTGTCGATCGCATACTTCGGCGCGTCGACGGCCGCGGCCGCCGCTCTCGTGGCGGCCGCGGCGCGGCCGCTCGTGGTGCGCGGGGTCGTGTCGTTCGGCGGGCTGCCCCATCTCGCCGGAACGGCGCTGGCCGACGTCGAGGCTCCTACGCTTCTCCTCGTCGGCGAGCACGACTGGCAGATCATGGACGGGAACCGGGAGGCGCTTGCGAGAATCCGCGCGCCGAAGTCGCTCCAGATCGTTCCGGGCGGCACGCATCTGTTTGCCGCCCCGGACGCTCTCGCCGAAGCCTCTCGTCTCGCTCGCGAATGGTTCCGGCACTACCTGAGCCTCGTCCCCGTGACCGCCTGATTCGAAAACGCGCCTCGAAGGCCTACCGGAAGTAGCCGCTGACGTCGACGATCAGGTGCACCGTGCCGAACGGTTGCGCGCAGCGGATGAAGACGGCGTCGTCCGTGCCGATCGACAGAACGGCGTTGTTCGCGCGCGTCTGGCCGGCTCCGTAGCTGGCGGTCGTCGTGGCGCCGGGGGTGGAGCCCGCCGGAAAGAGGCTCAGGCTGCCCGCCGCCGTGCCTTGCGTGACGGTGACGTTCGCGACGACGGCGCGAATCCCTGAGGGGATGCCGCACCGGCCTGCGAGCGTGAGGAACCTTTCCGTGTTGGCCACGAGCGCGGGTCCGCCATACGGCCCGTCGGGGTTTCGCGTATCGGACACCCGGCAGGGCGTGAGCGTGTAGAGGGACGCTCCCGGAATGGGGGCCGGAGGCGCGACCGTGCCGATCTTGTACGCGCGGAATTGCGTGAACCAGAGATTCCCGTCGGGGCCGGACGTGATCCCGTACGGTCCGCTGTCCGCCGTCGGGATGAGGAACTCGACGATGCCGCCGGACGTCGTGATGCGCCCGATTCTGTTGTTGTCGTACTCGGTGAACCAGAGGGCGCCGTCGGGACCGGCAGAGATGTCGAAGCAACGCGTCGTCGACGGCAGGGGGAACTCGGTGAACGCGCCCGCCGGCGTGAGGCGCCCGATCTTGCTGGCGTTCGACTCGGTGAACCAGAGGTTTCCGTCGGGGCCCGCGACGATTCCCGAGGGACCGGAGGTCGCGGTCGGCGTGGGGTACTCGGTCACGACGCCGGCCGTCGTGATGCGTCCGATCCTGTTGTCGGAGAATTCCGTGAACCAGAGGGCGCCGTCGGGGCCGGCGGCGATCGTCTGCGGGAGGGTGTTCGCCGAGGGAATGGGGTAATCCCCCGTGAACACTCCGGCCGTCGTGATGCGTCCGATCCCGTTGCCGGTCGATTCCGTGAACCAGAAAGCGCCGTCCGAGCCCAGGACGATTCCCTCGGGCCCGCCGGCGACGGTGAAGTGGGTCAACCCTCCCGCCGTCGTCAAGCGTCCGATCTTGTTCGAGCCTGCTTCCGTGAACCAGAGGGCGCCGTCGGGCCCGGAGACTATTCCGTGCGGATTGGAGACCGAGCCCGCCGCAAACGCCGTGACGCCGCCGCTCGTCGTGATGCGTCCGATGCGGTCTGCTTCCGTGAACCAGAGGGCGCCGTCGGGGCCGGCCGTGATCTTGTACGGCAGCCCGCTCGTCGGGAGCGGATACTCCGGTCCGGTTTCCGGGGGAGGCGTTTCTCCGATGCGAGGCGCCCGATCTGGCCGGCCTGGAACTCGGTGAACCAGAGCGCGCCGTCCGGGCCTTTGGCGATCCCCAGGGGTCCGCAGTTCGCCGTCGGAACGAGGAACTCGGTGACGACTCCCGCCGTGGTGACGCGCGCGATCTTGTCGTCGTCGTACCCGGTGAACCAGAGATTGCCGTCCGGACCCGCCGCGATGTCGAAGCTGCGCGTGACGTCGGGCATCGGAAATTCCGTGAAGACGCCCGCGGTCGTGAGGCGTCCGACCTTCTTCGCGCTCGACTCGATGAACCACAGGTTGCCGTCGGAGCCGACGACGATGGCGGCCGGACCGGACGCGGGGGTCGGAGTCGGGAACTCGGTCACGACGCCTGCAGTCGTGATGCGCCCGATTCTGCTGCCGGAGAATTCCGTGAACCAGAGCGCTCCGTCGGGTCCTGTGACGATCCCCTGCGGCAGGCTGTTCGCCGAGGGGATGGGGTAATCCGTGAACCCTCCGGCCGTCGTGAGGCGCCCGATCCTGTTTCCGCTCGACTCCGTGAACCAGAGAGCGCCGTCCGGCCCCACGGCAATTCCCTGGGGGCCGCCGCCCACGGGGAAATGTGTCAGCCCTCCGGCCGTCGTCAGGCGTCCGATCCGGTTGGTCGAATCGGTGAACCAGAGCGCGCCGTCGGGCCCGGAGACGATGCCCTGAGGGTTGAAGACGGAGCCGACGGCGTAGTCGGTGGCCACGCCGCCCGTCGTGATGCGCCCGATCCGGTCGGTCTCGGTGAACCAGAGCGCGCCGTCCGATCCCGCCGCAATGCGGTTCGGCAGCTTGTTCGCGGGAAGCGGGAACTCGAGAACGGCGTCCGCGCGCGGCGCGACGGCAAAGACGGCGACGAGAGCAAGAAAAAGAGGCAGAGCCGCCCCGCGACGACGCGGTCGGCTCTCGAGGAGCCTTCTCCGAGACTCGGCGTCCCGCGCCGTCATCCGGGGATTCCCTGTGGAGCGAGAGGCAGGCTGCGCAACCGGATTCCCGTCGCCGCGAAGATCGCGTTGCCGACGGCGGGGGCGAGGCCGGCGATCGGCGTCTCCCCCGCACCGGCGGAAGGAAGGTCCCTGCGGTCGAGGACGACGACGTCGAGCGCGGGCACGTCGGGGAAGCGCGGGACGCGGTATTCGGAGAAGTGGGGGTTCACGATGCGCCCCTCGGCGAAATGCACCGCTTCGAAGAGCGCGCCGCCGATCCCCTGCACGAGGGCTCCTTCGATCTGGTTCCTCAGGCCGTCGGGGTTCACGACCGCGCCGCATTCGAACGCGACCGCCGCGCGCACGAGGCGCACGCGCCGGGCTTTGTCCACCTCGACCTCGGCGCACGTCGCGACGTAGCTGCCCTTGTCCGTCCCGCCGCCGAGGCCGAAACCGCGTCCCGGCTCCGCTTTCACCTTTCCCCATCCGAACGCCGCCGCCGCCGCTTCGAACACCGCGGCGAGGCGCGGGTCGGCGAGATTCTTGAGCCGGAACGCGAGCGGATCCATGCCGAGCGCGTGCGCGAGCTCGTCCATGTGCGTCTCGCGCGCGAAGTGGTTCGCCGTGGAGGCAAGCCCGCGGTACGAGCCCTGCCGGAGGGGCGAGCGCGCCGGATGGAACTGGATCGTCTTGTTCGGGACGTCGTACGGCGTTCCGATCGCGGCCGGCCCCGAGTTGTAATTGTGGAACTCCCAGCCCGCGATCTTTCCATCGAGCCCGGCGCCGCTCCTGACCTCGATGACGCCCGCGGGGCGGAAGTAGGCCCAGGTGAACTCCTCCTCGCGCGTCCAGACGACCTTGACCGGCTTGCCCGCGGCCTTGGCGAGGCGCGCGGCCTCCAGGGCGGCGTCGCCCGTGTGCTTGCCGCCGTATGCCGAGCCCGTGTCGGGCACGAGGACGCGCACCTTCTCGACGGGCAGGTGAAACGCCTCGGCCAGCTCGTCGCGCACGGCGAACGGCCGCTGCGTGCCCGTCGAGACGGTGAGCGCGTCTCCGTTCCACTCGGCGAGGGCGGCGCGCGGCTCGAGCGGCGCATGCGCGATGAAGGCGACGGTATACCGCGACTCGAGCTTGACGTCGGCCGCCGCGAGCGCCGTCGCGACGGAGCCGGTCGTCACCGGATCGGAGCGCGGGCCCGTTTCGGCGGGCTTCTTCAGCTCGTCCCAGAGCTCTTTCTCGGAGGGCTGGGGCACCGTCTTCCACTGCGCGGTGATCGCGGCGATCCCGCGCTCGGCGGTTTCGACGTCGGGCGCGGCCACGCCCACGAAGTCGCCGTCGCGCACGGCGACGACGCCGGACACCTTGCGGGCCTTCTCGAGATCGGCCGCGACGAGCGTCGCCTTGAAACCGGCGGGCCTCAGGACCTTGCCGTGCAGCATGCCGGGGCGCACGAGGTCGGAGGTGTACCGATGTCTGCCGGTGACGAAGTCGCGCCCGTCGACCTTCGGCACGGCCGTCCCCGCGACTTTCCAGTCCCGGGCCGGCGTGAACGCCGTCTCGGCGGCGACGGTGTGCGCGAGCTTGCGTCCCTTCGCCAGCTCGCCGTAGGAGAGCTCTTCCTCCGTGGCGGGATTCGTGACCCTGCCTTCGCCGGTCCGGAGCGACGCGCGGTCGGCCTTCCAGCGCTCGGCTGCGAGGTCGACGAGCATCTCGCGCGCCGCGACGGCTGCGGCGCGAAGCATCGGCGCCATCGTCGGCGTCGTGCGGCTTCCGAACGTGCCCGCGTCCCACGGAGTCAGGTTCGTGTCGCCCATGACCATCCGGATCGCCGCGACCGGGACGCGGAGCTCCTCGGCGACGTGCTGCGTGAGGGACGTGCGGATGTTCTGGCCCATCTCGACTTTGCCCGTGAACACCGTGACGCGGCCGTCCTCTCCGATGTGCAGCCACGCGCCGACGTCCTTCGGCAGCTCGTGCCCGCCGCGCATGCCGCCCGACTCCTGCGCGACCGCGGGGAGGACCGAAAGGACGAGCAGGCCGCCGCCGAAGACCTTCAGGAAATCGCGCCGGTCGACGTCGAACGAATGGAGGTGCCCCTGGACCTCGTGCTGGAAGAGCTCGAAGAGGGAGACTTCGCCCGGGACAGGCCGCGCGCTCACGTCTTCGTCTCCCCGGCCGCCCGTCTCACCGCTCTGAGGATTCGCGGGTACGTGCCGCACCGGCAGATGTTGCCCTGGAGAGCGGCGACGATCTCGGCGTCGGCGGGATGCGGCCGGCGCGCAAGGAGAGCGGCCGCCCCAAGGATCATCCCGGACGTGCAGGACCCGCACTGGAAGGCCTCTTCCTTCAAGACGGCCTCCTGAACGGCGTGGAGGCGCCCGTTCGCCTCGAGCCCCTCGATCGTCGTGATCTTCCTGCCCGCGGCGTCGGCGGCGGGCGTGAGGCACGAGCGCGCGGGGCGGCCGTCCAGGAGCACGGTGCAGGCGCCGCACTGTCCTTCGCCGCATCCGTATTTCGTGCCGGTGAGGTCGAGGCGGTCGCGCAGGACGGTGAGGAGGGACTCGCCCGCTGGCGCATCCGCCGTCCGCTTCGTCCCGTTCACGAGAAGGACCAGCGCCATTCAGCCTCCGCCGAACCCGTGATTATAGGAGCGGGCCGATGTGCGCTATACTTCCTGTGTTCGCCCTTTCTCTCGTACTGACGGAGCGGACCGAGACCGAAAGGTCCCCGTCGACCATCTTTCGTTCCTCTCATCACCATCTGCCAGCCGCACGCGTCCCTCGGACGCCGTGTTCAACAAAGGATCCCCATGAAGCTCTACGTTGGAAACCTGTCCTACTCCGTGAACGACTCCACCCTCCGCGCCCTGTTCGAGCCCTTCGGCAACATCGAGTCCGCGCGCGTCATCTCCGACCGCGACACCGGCAGCTCGAAGGGCTTCGGTTTCGTCGAGATGTCCGATGACGACGCCCAGAAGGCTATGGGCGCCCTGAACGGTCGCGACAACGACGGTCGCGCCCTCAAGGTGAACCAGGCCAAGCCGCAGGAGAGCCGCGGCGGCGGCGGTGGCTACGGCGGCGGCGGCGGACGCCGCTACTAAGTCCCTCGAGAACCAGTTCTTCTCGACCGGCGCCGGAGTGGAGTCACTTCGGCGCCGTTTTTTTGTTTTCGGGCAAGGCTCCGTCGGTCGGTCCCGTCGGCCGCGTAACATCGAGCGTCATGTCCGATGCTCAGGCTCGGCGGGCTCGGCTCGAGAGCGCGGCGGCGGAGGTCGTCGACGTCTTCGAGACGATGGATTACGAGACCTACGCGAAGGCGGCGGGCTTGAGGAACGCGATACGGTCCGGGCTGCCGCCGCCGCCGCAGATCGTCGCCGCCGTTCACAGGGCGCTCCGGAAGGCGCTCGAAGAGGCGGCGAAGGAGTCGTCGTCGCCCGGGGCAAAGCTCGACGCGGGAGCGACGCGGGCGACGAGGTCGACGATTCGCGGCGTCCTCAAGCGGTTCGAGGACGCGTTCATGGCGGGGACGTCATGAGCTCCCAGGGCGAGCCCCGCTGGCCGATCCTCCTCACGTTGCTCGCGCTGGGCGTGCTCAACCTTGCCCTCCCGCCGTCGCTCACGGTCGGCCCCCGGTGGGTGCTCCTCGTCGTGGTCGTCGTCCTGACCGTCCCGACGATGCTCGCGCATCGCGCGGGTCACACGTCGCTCAGTCGCAGGCTGGGCTATGCCGTGAGCGGAGTCGTGACGGTCGCGCTCGTCGGCTCGCTCGCGCTTCTCATCGGGGGCCTGCCGAAAAAGAGCGAGACGCCTGCCGAGCTCGCAGAGTCGGCCGCGTGCCTCTGGATCGCGAACGTGCTGGTCTTCGCCCTCTGGTACTGGCGGCTCGATGCGGGCGGGCCGCACGAGAGGGACGGGCGCGGCGCGCACACCGAGGGCGATTTCTTCTTTCCCCAGATGATGGAGGGGGCACCCTCGGCCACGGACTGGGCGCCGCGGTTCGTGGACTACCTCTTCATCGCATTCAACAACAGCACGGCCTTTTCTCCGACGGACACGCCTGTTCTCTCTCGCTGGGCGAAGGTCCTCACGATGCTCCAGTCGCTCATCTCGCTTCTCGTGGTCGCGGTTCTCGCCTCGCGCGCCGTCGGCCTGATCTGAGGAATCCGGGCTTTCCCGCTCCTCCGGACTCGTTTCGGCCCTCCTCCGGAATCCGACCGACCCGCCTCGGGAGTTTTTCCCGCGCGATCCCGGTCCCGTCCCGATTGAGGAAACTCCGCCCGGGCCCCACATTGTCGGTGTCAGCAGCAAGGAGGGCGTCATGAGAAAAGAACAGAACGAACCCAGAGGCGGAAACAAGGTCGACGGAGGCTTCTACCTGAACCGGAAGACGTGGGACCTCGTGACCGTGAACGGAAAGAAGGGTGTCCTCCCCGGCGAGGCGAACGACCTCTATCGAAAAGTTCCGACGCTGGCGATGCTGGCGGCGGCTCCCGTGCTCGGCGCGACGCTCGTCGTCTTCCTGCCGTTCATCGGCTTCGCGCTCTTCGCCGTGGCGGGCCTCCGCAAGGTGACGGGCCTCGACAAAACGACGAAGGCCGCCCAGCACGCGCGCTCGGCTCGCTGAGCCCCGGCACACGAGATTCCATCGAAAGAATCGAAGGGAAAAGGAGCGTTCCATGAAACGGTTCGAAGGCTTGAGCAGGGTCCCGGGCGGCTTCTATTTCAACCAGAAGAGCTGGGATCTCGTGACGGTGAGCGGGAAGGCCGGCGTCCTGCCCGGGACGACCTCCGACCATTTCCTCAGGGTGCCGCTTTTCCTCCTGCTCCTCGGGGCGCCCGTGTTCGGCGCGACGCTCGTGATGTTCCTTCCCTTCGTCGGCATCGCGCTGTTCCTCCACGCGGTGGTCGGGAAGGCTGCGAAACCGTTCGCGGCCCGGAGGCTCGAGAAGGTGCCGGCGCGCGTGACGCGCTGACCCCAGCGTTCAGGCCTGAATGATTCCGCGACGGAGTGCGAAGCGGATGAGCTCGGTCCGCCCATGGACGCCGAGCTTGCCCATGACGTGCTCGCGGTGGGACATCGCGGTCTTCACGCCGATTCCCAGGAGCTCGGCGATCTCCTTGTTGCTGCGCCCCTCGGCCACGAGCTTCAGGACCTGCTTCTCGCGGTCGGTGAGGGTCTCGTACGCGTCAACGGTCTCCAGGCCGGCGGCCGCGGCCTCGCGCTCTTCGAGGGCGACGCGCGCGACCTCGGGGGCGAGCACGAGGCCGCCGCGAACGACCGCGCGAATGGCCGAGGCCAGCTCGGCGCCGGCCGCCTTCTTCAGGACATAGCCCGAAACGCCGATCTTGAGGAAACGCGCGACGTACTCGCGATCCGCGTACTGCGTCAGGACGATGATCTTCGTGCGCGGGCAGAGCTTGCGGATCTCGAGCGCGGCCTCGAGGCCTCCCAGGTTCGGCATCGCGATGTCGAGGAGAAGGACGTCGGGCAGGAGCTCGACGGAGCGATCGATCGCCTGTCGTCCATCCTCGGCCTCGCCCACGACCTCGATGTCGTCGGCCTTCTGGAGGAGGGCCCGTATGCCCTCGCGCATGAGGGCGTGGTCGTCGGCGATCACGACGCGCGTCCTAGGCATGAACGACCTCTTTCGGAATCGGGATCTCGAGCGTGATATGCGCACCCTCTCCGGGTGCCGAGTCGAGTCCCATCTTCCCACCGAGGATCTCCACGCGTTCACGCATGCCGAGGAGGCCGAGACCGCGGCCCGTCTCCGACGGCAGCTCCACGCTCTTCGGGTCGAAGCCCCGGCCGTCGTCCTCGATCTCGATGAGCAGCCGCGTGTCGTCGGCGGCGATCTGCAGGAGGACGTTCTCGGCCTTCGCGTGGCGGGCGACGTTGAGGAGCGCCTCCTGCACGATCCGGAAGACCGCCGTCGCGACGTCCCGAGGCACGCGACCCTCGACGTCCTCGAACTCGCACCTCACGGCGATGCCGAGCGGCTCGATGTGACGCGCCGCGTACCAGCGCACCGCGGCCAGGAGGCCGAGGTCGTCGAGAATCGACGGGCGCAGGTCGAAGATGACGCGGTGCAGGTCGTCGAGGGCACGTCCGGCCAGGCCCTTGACCTCCTCGAGGCGCGCGCGCGTCCCGCTTTCGGGCAGGTCGCCGAGCGCGCTCTCGAGGCGGAAAGAGAGGGCCGCGATGGTCTGGCACGTCTCGTCGTGCAGCTCGCGCGCAAGGCGCATGCGCTCGCGTTCCTGCGCGCTCAGGAAGCGCTTGAGCAATTCGGCGCGCCTCTCGTCGCGGTCCCGCAGCTCGGCGTAGAGGCGTTGAAGCTCCTGGGTGCGCGCGGTGACGCGCGCCTCGAGCTGCTCGTTCGCTGTCCGGATCTCGTCGAGCGACGCGCCGAGCCTCACGCGCATCGTCTCGAGCGAGCGGCCGAGCCGTCCGACCTCGTCGTCGGGCAGCGGGGGAATGGGCCGCTCGAGGTCGCCGCTCGTGATGCGCTCGGCTGCGCGAGTGAGGACGAGAAGGGGCCGAAGCACGCTGCGCGCGGCACCCCACGTGAAGAACGCCGCGAGCGCGAGAAAGACGGGCGTCAGGGCGAGCATCCGCCGGCGAAACAGATACGCGGGCGCGAACGCGTCGGCCGCGCGTTCGCGCACGACGACTCCCCACGGAAACAGGCGAAGAGGCGCGAAGGCGACGACGTCGTCTCCGGCGCGCCCGGCGAACGGCCGCTGGTCACGGAGGAGCGGCCGGAGGAACTCCGGGGCGACGGCCGGCCGCGCCGCGGGACCGGTGTCCGTCGTCGCGACGACCTCGCCTGCGGCGTCGACGAGATCGGTCGCGTGATTCTCGCCCGTCTGCGGGGCCGGAAGGAGGCTCGCGAAGACCGGGCGTGCGGGATCGAGGCTCGCGCCGGCGATTCCCGTGGTCTTCCCGTCGAGATTCACGAGAGGGACGAAAAGAAAGAGGCGCCGGGCGCCGTTCGGGAGCGTCGTCAGCGCGGACGCTGCGCGGCGGCCGGTCGCGAGGGCTTCCCGGGCCGCCGGCATCGCGATGAGACGGTCGTCGCGATGGCCGCCGGGCGGCTCCTCCCAGAGGATCTCGCCGGCCGGACTCAGAAGAAAGACGCTGGAAAAAAGATGCGAGCGGCGATATGTGGCGAGGAGCGCCGCCCTGCGGGCGGGGCTGTCGGGCTCGACACCTCCGCCGTAGAGGCCTTCGAGATCGTCACGGATGATCTCCTCGACGTGGTCCACGGCGCCGCGGGCGAGACGTTGCTGGTCGCGAATGACGCGGGCGGAGAGGTCATCGAGGGCGTTCATGCTCAGGATTCCGAGGATGACGAGGGGCGCGAGGAGTCCGAGCGCGACGAGCAGGAGCGCCCGCGCCTGCAGGGCATTTCGGACCCCGAGGCGCGGACGTTGCTCGTCGCTCACGGCCCTGGCGGTGTTTCCGGAGCGGGCGGCGCGCTCTCGTGGTGCGCGGGCTCGCCGTAGAGTCGCGCGTACTCGAGCGGGTGCTCGTGCCTGAGCCGTTCCTTGCTGATCTTGCCCGTGAAGATGCTCGCGTCGTACGGGAAGATGCCGGGTGCGAGGTGGGCATTGTAAATGTGCCACGTGATGACGACGAGGAAGGCCATGAGGCCTTCGTTGCTGTGCGCGACCTTCGAGACCGGGATCAGCTCGCCCGGAAAGAAACGTGTCACGAGCATGGGAAAGTAGAGGACGAGGCCGGTCGAGATCATGACGAGGCCGCCGAGGACGAGCCCCCAGTACTCGAACTTCTGCCGGTAGTCGAACCGGTCGAACTTCGGCTGCGACTCCACCACGCCGAGATCGTAGCGGAGCTGCTGGACGGCGTCCTTGAAGTCCTGGCGGTTCGGCAGCAGCGTGAGCTTCATCTTCCTCTCGGCCGCGAGGATTGCGGCCGCCCCGAGATGCCACAGCGTCAGGAGCGAGAACACGAGGCCCGAGGCGCGGTGGACGAAGCGCACGTGGTCGAGCCCTCCGAGAGCGCGGACGATCCCGCGCGCCCAACCCGTCTCGAAGAACTTCTGCGGGAACCCCGTCAGCGCGAGGAGGACGAATGTCGTCATGACGACGACGTGCTCGAAGCGCTGCCTCTTCGAAAAACGAACGGCGTATTCGGTCATCTGTTCACCAGCACGCGCCAGAGGTGGAGGAGGATCTGCAGGCAGAGTCCTCCGATGATGAAGGGAATGAAGATCTTGTAGAAGATGCCGACGGCCCACACGAGAGGAGCCCTCTTCAGGCTCGGCTCGTAGTGAGAAAGCCACGCGGAGGGGAAGTTCTTCGTGGCGCCCGCATGGCACTTCGCGCAGGTTTTCTGAAGGTTCGCCTTGAGCACCTGGGAGTTGCCTCCCTTTGTCTTCGTGATGTCATGCGTGCCGTGGCAGTCGATGCAGAGCGCCGTGACGACCTTCGGCTTCTCGCCGGAGGTGGCCAGCTTCGCGCTCATGCCGTGAAAGTCGGAAAGATACGACGCGAGAACATTCGTCGAGAGGCCGTACTTGGCCATCATCGGCTTGTTCGTGTGGCATTTCGCGCAGAGGTCGATCGTCGTGAGGCGCCAGTCCTTCGTGCGCGGGTCGGCGATGTCGTGCGCATGGTGGCAGTCGGTGCAGACGGGCACGTCCGGGTTGCCCGAGGCCATCGCCATGCCGTGGACGCTCTTCGCGTACGTCTCGGCCGTGTCGCCATGACAGGCCCCGCAGGTTTCGGAGACCCTCGTACGCGGCACGGTGGGGTTCATGACGTCGTGCGCGCCGTGGCAGTCGACGCAGAAGGGAGCGCTGCCGCCTTTCATGAGGATTTGGTAATGCACGCCGTCGAGCGCTTTCGTGTAGTTCTCGAAGTGGCAGGTCTTGCAGAGATCCTTGAAGGACGCGCTGAAGGCCGCCTTGTCCTTCGCCGTGAGCGGGGGGTGCGGTACTTCGGTCTGCGCCGGATGACAGCCCGTGCAACCCTGCCGCGCGCCGTGGACGGACTTCTCGAAGACGTCTCGCGGCACGTAAAGAGACTGCTTTTCGCCGCTCGGAAGAGTGACCGACGCGTCCTTCTCGCCGTGGCAGCTCAGGCAGGTTTCGACTTCTTCGGTGCGCGTCGTCGAGGCCTCGGCCTTCAGGGTCACGAACCCGGCCAGCGGGATCGAGAGAAAACAAAAAAAGCCCGCCCAGATCGACTTCAAGGACGCGCCTCCAGCGTCAAACTGAGGGCAAGGCGGGTTCCTCACAATAATCAAGGCGCATTAGCCATAATCCGCGCGTGACGCGGCGGAGGGATCCGCTTCTTCAGACGCTCGCCGCCGCGCCCGCGGTGCAGCGTCTGGCCGGGCGGATCGAGGCGGGGGTTCTCGGGACGTCGCCGGGGAGCGTGTCTCTTTCGGGGGCGCCCCCCGGCCTTCTGCCCTACCTCCTCGAGGCCATCGGCGCCCCGCTTGGGCTGAGATGGCTCGTCGTGTTCGCGCACGAGCGCGATGCCACGGCCTTCTCGCGCGACTCGGCGAGCGTTCTCGGCGCGGAGCGCGTGGCGTTCTTTCCGGCGCCCGCGCTCTCGCCCTACCAGCAGATCGCGCCGTCTCTGAAGGTGCGGCGCGAGGAGTTCGGGACTCTGACACGCCTCGCGGAAGGCTCGGTGGATCTCCTTGTCGTCCCGGCGCGAGCCCTTCTTCGGCGCCTGCCGCAGGCGGATGAATTCAAGAAACGCACGCGCGTGCTCGGGGTGGGCGACGAGGCGCCGCCCGCGCGCATCGCCGAGTCGCTCCTCGACGAAGGCTACCAACGCGCCGATCTCGTGACCGAGACCGGCGATCTCGCCGTCCGCGGGGGGCTTCTCGACGTCTTCCCGCCGCACCTTCCGGAGCCTGTGCGGATCGAGTTCGACCTGAACGCGATCGCCTCGATCCGGTCTTTCGACCCCGACACGCAGCGGTCGACGGGCACGCTTTCGACCGTGTCGCTCCCGCCGATGGCGCTCGCGCCCGACACGCGGGCCACACGCGAGACGGCGCAGCGCGTTCTCGCCGCCTGCCGAACCGCCGCCGACGACCCGCCGGTGCCGCGCGACCTTTCTCTCGCGCGCCACAACGACGGCCTCGAGGAGCTGCTGCCGCTTCTGGCCTCGGACGAAGCTCATGTCCTCGACCATGCCGGGAGCTTCGTCGTCGCCGTGGACGACCCCGACGCGGTCGCCTTAGAGCTCGTCCGCGCCGCGGACGTCCTCAATCTCGACTACGAGAATGCCCGCCGGAAAGGGCGCGTCGTGCCCGATCCGACTCGTCTCGCGGGAGACGCGGACCGGCTGATCCAGGAGCTCGAAGAGCGCGCCCTGGTCGCGCTCCAACCGGCCGTGCCGACGGGCGAGACGATCCCGATCGGAGCGGAGTCCGTTTCGTCGTTCGAGGACCGGCTTCCGGACGCGACGAAGGAGATCGCGCGCGCGCGGAGGGACAGCCTCGCCGTCGTGCTCGCCGCCGCGACGAAGGGCGAACGCGAGCACGTGGAGCGGCTCCTCGAAGAATACGAGATCGACCATCAGGGAAGGGCCGAGGACGTGGTCTCGCCACTCGCGCCGGGGGCGTGCCGCGTCCTTTCAGGCGGCCCGCGCTCGGGATTCCTGTTCCGCTCGGCGGGCGTTTTGCTCCTCACGGCGGGAGACCTCTTCGGCGAGCCGCGCACCCAGGCGCCGAGAAGAAAATCCGCGTCGGAGGCGTTCCTTTCGGACCTGCGCGACCTGAAGGTGGGCGACATCGTCGTGCACCGCGACTACGGGCTGGGGCGGTTCGCCGGTCTCGCGCACGTCGAAGATGCTGGCCTCACGCGTGAGATGGTGGACGTTCGGTACGCGGGAGACGCGAAGCTGCTCGTCCCGGTCGAGCGCCTGGACCTCATCCAGAAATACGCCGCCGCCGGCGAAGGACCGCTCCCCGCGCTCGACAGGCTCGGCGGCCTCGGCTGGGAGCGGCGGAAATCCTCGGTCAAGAAGGCCGTGAAAGACATCGCCGACCAGCTCCTGAAGCTCTACGCACGCCGCGCGGCCGCGCCGGGGCATGCGTTCTCGAAGGACTCGTCCTGGCAGAAGGAGTTCGAAGAGGCTTTCGAGTACACGGAGACGCCCGACCAGGCCGCGGCGATCCGCGACGTGAAGCGGGACATGGAGTCGGACAAGCCGATGGACCGGCTGCTCTGCGGCGACGTGGGATACGGGAAAACCGAGGTCGCGATGCGGGCGATCTTCAAGTGCGTCCTCGACGGCAAGCAAGCCGCGCTTCTTTCGCCCACGACGATCCTCTCGGACCAGCACTTCCGCACGCTGAAGAGGCGGTTCGCGGCGTTCCCGGTGGCGATCGACATCCTGACGCGTTTTCGCGGGAAGGATGAGCAGAAGGAGCTGCTCCGGCGCCTTCAGGAGGGAACGCTCGACGTCGTGGTCGGGACGCACCGGCTCTTGAGCAAAGACGTCGCGTTCAAGGACCTCGGCCTTCTCGTCGTGGACGAGGAGCAGCGCTTCGGCGTGGCGCAGAAGGAGCGCATCAAGGACTGGCGCGCGTCGGTGGACGTCCTCGCGATGTCGGCGACTCCGATTCCGCGCTCTCTCCACCTGTCGCTCGCGGGCATCCGCGACCTGTCCGTCATCGAGACGCCGCCGAAGGATCGCCTCGCGATCGCGACGCACGTCGTGCCGGTGGACGATGCGGTCATCCGCGACGCGATTCGCGCGGAGGTCGACCGCGGAGGGCAGGTTTTTGTCGTCCACAACCGGATCGAGTCGCTCGGCTTCTGGCGCGAGAGGCTCGCGACGCTCGTGCCGGAAGTCCGGGTCGTCACGGCCCACGGGCAGATGTCGGAAGGCGAGCTCGAGCGTGCGATGCGCGCGTTCGTCACACGAGCGGCCGATCTCCTGCTCGCCACGACGATCGTCGAGAACGGCCTCGACATCCCGTCGGCGAACACGATGCTCATCGACCGTGCCGAGATGTACGGTCTTTCGCAGCTCTACCAGCTCCGCGGGCGCGTCGGTCGCAGCGACAAGGCCGCGGAGTGCTGGCTCCTCGTCCCGCCCGGGATCGCGGTCTCGGACGACGCGCGACGGCGCCTCCGCGCGATCCAGGAATTCTCGGATCTCGGCGCGGGATTCCGCATCGCGGCGAAGGACCTCGAAATCCGCGGCGCGGGAAATCTCCTCGGCGGGGAGCAGTCCGGGCATATCGAGTCGGTGGGATTCGAGACCTACGTGAACCTCCTCGAGGAGGCGATGGCCGAGTTGAAGGGCGAGCCGATGCCCGAGACGCGCGACGTGACCATTCAGCTCGGCGTGCCGCTCGCAATTCCTGCGGCGTGGATTCCCGAAGAAAGCCTGCGCATGGCCCTGTACAAGAGAATCGCCGCGGCGTCCGACGAGGAGACGCTCCGGCTCGAGGCCGCGACCGCGGCCGACCGCTACGGCACGCCCCCGCCGGCGTTCTCCCGGCTGCTCGACCTCGCACGCCTCCGCCTCCTCGCGCGCGCCCTCGGCGTCAAGGCGCTCCGGCGAAGAGGCGACGAGCTAGCCGCCTCGCTGGAGAAAGATCACGGCCTCGATCCCGACAAGGTCGTCGCGGTGCTCCGGAAGGGGGATCTCTTCGCATCCGGCCCCGATGCCTTCCGGCTACCGAGGGCGTTCGCCGGAATTCCGGCCGACGGCGTGGGCGTCCCCGGCCGCGCGGCGCGCGTCCTCCTCGATCTCGCCGGAAAGCATGGCGCGGCTCTGCCTCTTTCGCTTCTCGCGGAGGCCGTGTGAGGCGCCGGCCGGCCCCCCTCGTCTCGGTGCTCGTCGTGCTCTGCGCCGCCGGGGGCTGCGCGAAGAAGGGCGGCCCCCGCGCCGCGGCCCGGCCGGAGACCGTCGCGATGGTCGGCGAGAGGCCCGTCACGCTCGACGAGTTCATGGCCTGGGCGAAGAAGGCGACGAGCGAGGATCTGGTGAACGTCTCGCCGCGCGTCCTCTCGAGCCTCCTCGATCAGTACCTCGAAGAGCAGCTGCTGGCGCGGGCGGTCGAAGCTGCCGAGCCTCCGGTCCCGGGCGCGAATCCCGCGGAGAAGCGCCGTGCGTTTCTCGCCCGCTCGGCCGGGCTCGAGACGCTTCAGGACTCGGACTTCCGAAGAGAATACGACGCCCACCCCGAACGCTACAAGAGGCCGGCCCTCGTCCGCGCCTCGCAGCTTCTCTTCCCGACGAAGGAAAGCGCCGACGCCGCCGTGAAACGGCTCGATCTCGGCGCTGCCTGGCTGGACGTGTCGAAGGAATCCAGTATCGCGCCGAACGCCGCGTCCGGCGGTTCGCTCGGCCTGCTGGCTCGCACGGACCTTCCGCGCGAGTTCGAAAAAGCCGTGTGGAGCCTTCCCGCGGGTATGAGGAGCCCGGTGGTCGCGACGCCGCACGGCTTCCACGTGTTTCGGATGGACGAGCGGCTGGACGCGCGCGACGTGACGTTCGAAGAGGCGCTGCCGGCGCTTCGGGTGGCTGTGGCCGAGGAGCGGAGCTCGAAAGCCGTGGAGGATACGATTGCCGGAGCGCGCCTCCGCTTCCCCTTGACCGTCATCGAGGATCACTTGCCCTTCCCTTACGTCGGAACGAACGCCCACCACCCGGCCCAGCGGTGAAAGCGGGACCCCGGCCCGGTTTTCGCTAGACTGCTCCTCGTGAAGTCATTCCGGCTCTCTCGCGTCCTTCCCTTCGTCGTGCTGGCCGCGGTCACGTTCGTCTCCGTGCCGCTCTTGGCCGGCGAGGTCATCAATCGCATCCTCGTCCACGTGAACTCGCGCATCATCACGCAGAGCCAGTTCGACGCGCGCGTCGAGCAGAACATGCGCGAGAACGGCCCCCCGCCCGACGCCGCCAGAGGCGAGGAGATGAAGAAGAGCGTGATGCTGGAGCTCGTAAACGAGGCGCTCCTCGAAGACCGCGCCAGGGAGCTCGACCTCGTCACGACCGACGCCGAGATCGAGGATCAGATCAAGCGGCTCAAGGAGCAGAACAACGTCACGACGGACGAGGACTTTTCGAAGGCCCTCGCCCAGTCGGGTCTCACGATCGACCGCCTGCGCGACCAGCTCCGCCGTACCGTGACGCTGCAGCGCGTCGTGGGACGCGAGGTGAACAGCAAGGTCGACCTGTCCGACGACGCCCTGCGCATCATCTACGAGCGTGAGAAAGAGACCTGGCGGGTGCCCGAGAAGGCGCATCTCGCAGAGATCCTCGTGTCGAACAGCGACGATCCCGCGCGGGCGGCACGCCGGGCGAAGGAGGCGTCGGACCTCATCAAGGGCGGCGCGAAGTTCGAGGAGGTCGTGAAGGACTATTCCGACGGCGCGACGAAGAACCGGGGCGGCGACCTCGGACTCGTCACGAAAGGCGAGCTCACCGACGAGATCGACAAGGCCGTGTTCTCGCTGCCCGTCGGCTCGGTGTCGGACCCGATCGGGACGAAGTTCGGCTGGCACCTCGTGAAGGTGATCGACAAGATCCCGGTTTCCTACAAGCCGTTCGCCGACGTGAAAGCCGAGCTGTTGAAGCGCGAACAGGACACCCAGTTCCAGAAGAAGCTCGCCGAGTATCTCGACAAGCTCAAGAGCGACGCCGTCATCCGCGTCTCGCCGCAAGGGCAGGCGTATTACACGCCTCCGGCGGGTGTCGCAGTGCCGACGCCGGCACCGGCGCTCACGGGGAAGAAAAAGAAGAAGTAGCCGCCGGCTCAGCTCGCGATCAGCTCGGCGCGCCAGCGGGACAGCCCGCCTTGCTCGACGAGGAGATCCGCCGTGAGACGTCCATTCGCGCGGCGCGCGCGCGCCGCTGCGGTCAGGACCGCACGGGACGCGAGGATGCCGGGGTCGAGCCCGAGCGTCGCGGCTTTCGCGTCACGTGACTTCTTGAGGGTCTCCACCTCGCGCTCGAGCGCAGGATCGACCTCGATCCGCTCGCCGCGACGAGCCTTCGGCCATTCGGCCGGTGTGAGAGCGCCGGTGCGCGCGAGAACCTCGTCGAGGGCTCCCGCGAACGAATCCGGCAGCGAGCGCGGGCCGGGGAACAGCTTTCTCAGATCTCGTTCGCCGCCGGCGGCCGTCTTTGCCGCGAGGAGCAGGCGCTCGTTCGTGAGGACGCGGAACGGGGGCAGGTCGAGAGCGCGGGAGCGGGTCTCGCGCGCCTGCCACAGGGCGCGCGCGAACGCGCGTTCCTTGTCCGTGAAGGCGTTCGTCCCCTTGATCCGCCAGTCGTTCTCCGGGTCGGCTTCACGCCCGGCGGGAAAAACCGTCCCGGCCAGCCGGGCGCATTCCTCGGCGTGCCACGCGAGCCGGCCCTTGACCTCGAGGTCCCGCGTGAGCGACTCCACGAGCGCGGCGAGGTGGAGGACGTCCGCGGCGGCGTAGGCGACCATCGGCGGCGTGAGCGGCCGCGCGCTCCAGTCGGCTCTCTGGTACTTCTTGTCGAGACTGACACCCGCGCGGGCGGAGAGGAGCGCCGCCAGGCCGATCTCCTTTTCGCCGACCAGCTGCGCCGCGAGCATCGTGTCGAAGATGGAGGCCGCGCGAAAGCCGTATCCCCGAAAGAGGAGCCTGAGGTCGTAGTCGGCGCCGTGCATGAGAAGCCGGCGGGGAGCGAGCCGCTCGAGGAGAGCGGGGAGGTCGAGCGGCGCGAGCGGGTCCACGAGGTAGGCCGTGCCGTTCCAGGCGAGCTGCAGGAGGCAGACTTTCTCGAAGTAGTGGTGGAACGAGTCCGCCTCCGTGTCTAGCGCGACGTCGGCCTCGGACCGCTCGTCGAGGGCGCCGAGGAGGTGAACGAAAGAGTCCGGGTCGTGCACAAGTCGCGGGGTCGACGGGGTCGCGGAAGCGGTCACCTCCGGAGAGGGTACACCGCGGGGGCGCCAGCCGCAACATCTCTCCCGGCAGGGATTTCCCTTGACGCCCTGCCTCTTTTCGCCGGATACTCGCGAGTGGAAAAAAGTGGTTAGTAATGGCGTCTTGTGGATCCGAAGGGATTCTCGCGACGCCAGCCCCGGCTTTTGTCCCAGAGGAACATTATGGACCGGCTTAGAGGCAGCGCGGAAACGACGGTGGACGAGAAGGGCCGCTTCAAGGTCCCGTCCGTCTTCCGCGGGCCGATCGAGGAGACGTTCGGGCCCGAGTTCTTCCTGACGTCCATTTCCGGTGTCGACGTTCTGATCTTTCCGATGCCCGTCTGGAACGCGCTCGAGGAGAAGCTCGCCGCGATGCCCGCGATCCATCGCGCGAAAGCGAAGTTCCAGGAGCGTTTCAACACGTATGGACAGGTCGCGCGGATGGACGCGCAGGGCCGGCTTCTCGTGCCCTCGCTCCTGCGCGAGGTTTCGGCGCTCGAGGGCGATGCGCTCGTTCTCGGCCAGACCGACCACCTGAAGCTCGTCGATCGCGCAAAGCATCTCAAGAGCCTGCGCTCGGCCACGATCACGGATGAGGACTACGACGAACTCGCTCGCCATCTCGTCTGACCCGCCATGGCCGAAGCCGGCATGGCCCACGTCCCGGTCCTGCTCCGGGAGGTCGTCGCGGCGCTCCGGCCGGAGCGCGGCGGAATCTACGTCGACGCGACGATCGGCCTCGGCGGCCACGCACAGGCGCTCCTCGAAGCCTCTCGCGACGTGCGTGTCGTCGGGATCGATCGCGATCCCGAAGCCCTGCGCCTCGCGAGAGAGCGGCTCACGGCGTTCGGGACACGCCTCGTCCTCGTGGAAGGTCGCCACGAGGACCTCGCGGAGCATCTCGATCGCCTCGGCCTCGCGCGGGTCGACGGGGTCCTCGCGGATCTCGGCGTCTCGTCGATGCAGCTCGACCGGGCGGAGCGAGGGTTTTCGTTCATGAAAGAAGGTCCGCTCGACATGCGCATGGGCGCCGACGGGCCGACGGCCGCCGACCTCGTGGCGACGGCCTCTCGCGAGGAGCTGACGCGGATTTTCCGCGAATGGGGGGAGGAGCGCATGGCGGGACCGATCGCCCGTACGGTGGTGGAAGCTCGGAAGACGACTCCGATCCGAACGACCGGCGAGATGAGGCGGCTCGTGCTGAAGGTGATCAAGCCGCGGCGCGAGAAGCACAAGGATCCCGCGACCCGAGTCTTCCAGGCCCTGCGCATCGCGACGAATCACGAGCTCGTCGAGCTCGAGCGGTTTCTCGACGATGCGATCGCACGACTCGCGCTCGGCGCCCGGCTCTCCGTGCTTTCGTATCACTCTCTCGAGGACCGCATCGTCAAGCGCGTGTTCCAGCGCCACACGGCGGGCTGCACGTGCCCGCCCTCGTTCCCGGTGTGCGTGTGCTCGCGACGCCGCGTCATGGCCCTTGTCACGCGCAAGTCCATTCGGCCCTCGCTGGCCGAGCTCGGCGGGAATCCCCGGGCGCGCTCGGCGCGGATGCGCGTGCTCGAGCGCGTCGCCGAGGACGGCGCCGGTCCGCTCACGCCTCAAGGTTAGGCCCAGTCCATGGCCTACGCGGTCCGTCGCCCGGTCGAAAACGTCTATCTCGTGCGGGAACGCGACCGGCGGCGAACGCGCGAGCTCGTCGCCCTCGCCCTGGCGGCGGTGCCGCCGGCGATCGTCCTCTTTCTCGCGATCTGGGCGAACCTCGAGACGGTGCGCCTCGGGTACCAGCTCGCGACGCTCTCGCGCATGCGAGAGACGCTGCTCGAGAGGAGACACCTGCTCGAGATGGACCGCGCGCAGGCTCTGGCGCTTCAACGCGTTGAGCGAATCGCGCGCGGCACGCTCGGCCTCGTGCCGCCCACTCTCGATCAGGTCATCCTCGTGAAGGACACGGCTCTCGCCCCGCCACCGGCGCCCACGCCGGGAAAGGCCCTGCCCTGAGCGCCGCACCACGTCCGGACCGCCGGGCCCTGCTCCTGCTCGCGGGGGTCGGTCTCTGGATCCTCGTTCTTTTCGTGCGGCTCGTGGACCTGCAGGTCCTGAGGCGGGACGAGTTCCAGCGCCGCGCCCGAAGGCAGCAGGAACGCACGGTCGAGCTCGCCCCGCGGCGCGGCATCATCCAGGACGCGGACGGCACGCTTCTGGCGGTGAACGCGCGCGCCGACTCGGTCTTCGCGATCCCGTCCGACGTGGCCGATGCCGAGAAGGAGGCCGCGCTGCTCGCGCCGCTCCTCAAGCATCCGGTGAGAGACCTTGCGAAGAAGCTCGCGAGCCCGGATCGTGACTTCATCTGGCTTTCGCGCCGCGTGAGCGACGCCGTGGCGGCGCGCGTGCGCGGTCTCGTCGCCGAAAAGCGCCTTCCGGGCATCCAGCTCGTGGCCGAGTCGACGCGCCGCTATCCCGAGGGAACGCTCGCGGCGGCCGTACTGGGATACGTGGGAACCGACAACCAGGGGCTCGCGGGTCTCGAGTATCGCTTCGACGCCGACGTGCGCGGCAAGCCCGCGCGCGTGACGCTCCTCCGCGACGCGGCGCAGCGGCCCTACGCGACCCGGGCTCGCGAAGGCGGCGAGGCGCCGCGCGAGGGCTACGAGGGCGCGCGGCTGACCCTCACGATCCGGACCTCGATCCAACACGCGGCCGAGCGCGAGCTCGCGAAGGTCATGGCGGAGTTCCATCCGCGCGGGGCCTCCGCAGTCGTCCTCGATCCGGCGTCGGGCGCGATCCTCGCGCTCGCCTCGTTCCCCACCTTCGATCCGAACCATTACGGCGACGTGGACGCCGAGGCACGGCGCTGCCGGCCGCTCGCGGACGTCTACGAGCCGGGCTCGACGTTCAAAATCGTGGCCGCCGCGACGGCCTTGGATTCCGGAACGATCTCTCTCGACGACCCGATCGACTGCGGCGGGGGCACGCTCACGATCGGGACGACCACGATTCACGAGCACGGCGGAATGGGCTGGAGCACTCTGACGATCGGCGACATCCTCGTCCATTCCTCGAACATCGGGATCGCGCACGTCGCAATGACGCTCGGCCGCGCTTCGTTCTACAAGGCCGTCCGGGCGTTCGGTTTCGGGGAGAAGACGGGCGTCGAGCTGGAGGGGGAGACCGCGGGGCTGGTCGAGGAGACGTCGGGCTGGAGCGCGCTCACGCTGCCGACGATGGCGTTCGGCCAGGAGATCGGCGTCACGGTGCTTCAGATGGCGCGTGCGTACGCCGCGATCGCGAACGGCGGCGTGCTGCCTCCGATCCATCTCGTGGATTCGATCGGTGACTCGAATCAGAGCCTGGATGCGGCGAATCGAAGAATCGAGCGGCCCGCCCCGCGGCGCCTCATGAGCGAGGACACGGCACGCCGGCTGCG
Source organism: Thermoanaerobaculia bacterium (assembly GCA_963816185.1). Classification (GTDB taxonomy): domain Bacteria; phylum Acidobacteriota; class Thermoanaerobaculia; order UBA5066; family UBA5066; genus Fen-183. Next base: position 104,342 of record CAWFJJ010000005.1, read on the forward strand.
GATCCTCCTCGCGAGGGTCGTCGAGATGGGAACGGGAAAAGCCGCCGCGATTCCAGGCTACACCGCAGCCGGCAAGACGGGCACGGCGCAGAAGGCGGTGCCGGGGGCCGGGTATTCGAAGGACCGCACCGTGGCTTCCTTTATAGGATTCGCGCCCGCCGAAAAGCCGCGCGTCGTGATCGCGGTCGTCGTGGACGAGCCGAAGGGGAAGACTTACGGCGCCGAGGTCGCGGCGCCGGCCTTCTCGGCGATCGGAGCCGACGTCCTCAGGATCCTGAGGGAGCCCTCCGCTCCGGTCGACGCCACGCGTCCCTCCCTCCTCACCGCCGACCTCGGCGCGGGAGCTGCGGCCGTCGCGCTCAGCGCCCGTCTGAATGCCGACGACCTGGTGCCTGCGGCGAACCGGACCGAGAGGGCCGGCGAGAGCGCGGACCGCGTGCCGGACGTCTCCGGCAAGAGCGCGCGCGACGCCGTGCGGCTCCTCGCATCCCGCGGCCTTTCCGCGCGGCTTTCGGGAGACGGGTTCGTCGTGTCGCAGGAACCTCCCGCGGGGTCACCCGCCGAACGGGGGGGAGCGTGCGCGCTCCAGCTCGCTCAGCGGATCGCGCCGGGAGAGACGCCATGAAGCTCTCGACGCTTGCCTCGGATCTCGCGAACCGGCGCTCCGGCGCCCCCGGGGACCCCGACATCCTCTCCGTCACGCACGACTCGCGCGCCGCGAAGGCCGGATCGCTGTTCGCCGCATTCCCCGGCCTGAAATCCGACGGCCGCCTATTCGTGGCCGACGCGGTCTCGCGCGGCGCCGTCGCGGCGCTCGGGCTCGCACCCGCACCCGATGCCACGGCCGTGCCGTACCTCGAGGTCGAGAACCCCCGGCGCTCGGCGGGTCTCGTGGCTTCGCGGCTCGCGGGCCGGCCGTCGGAGCGGCTCGCGATGGCGGGTGTGACCGGCACGAGCGGCAAGACGACGACGACGTACCTCCTCGACGGAATTCTCGCTCTCCGCCATCCGAAGCGCGGTTTCTTCGGGACGATCGTCTACCGCGGCGGCGGCTCGGCGATTCCGGCGCCGCACACGACGCCGGAGGCCACGGAGCTGCAGCCGATGCTCGCGGCGCTCGTCGCGGAGGGCGGCACGGCCGCGATCCTGGAGTGCTCCTCGCATGCGCTCGTCCTCGAACGCCTCGCAGGGTGCTCGTTCGACGTCGCGATCTTCCTCAATCTCTCGCGGGATCATCTGGACTTCCACGGCGACATGGACGATTACTTCGAGGCGAAGTCCCGCCTCTTCTCGATGCTCAAACCGGAGGGGAAGGCGGTCGTCAACCTCGGAGACGCGTACGGGCGGAAGCTCGCGAGCCGGCTGGTCGCCAAGGGAACCGTTGGATTTCTCTTAGAAGGTGAAGAGGGGACGGAGCAGACCAGGCCGGCGGCGCTTGCGGGGGCCGTGGCGCTGGCGGCGGCGGCTGCAGGGGAGACGAGCCTCTTCGCGACGGTTCTCGGCCGCGCGACGCTCGGTCTCGACGGAACGCGGCTCGAGATCGAGGTCAAGACCCCATTCCCCTTCGAAGAAAAAACAAACGTGACGCAAACCCCACTGAAGCGTGAAAGAACAGCCGAGTCTGGAGCCCTATTGACAATAGATTCCCCTCTTCTTGGAAGGTCGAATGCCGAGAACCTGCTGGCGGCTGCCGCCGCCGGCGTCGCGCTCGGCCTCTCGCCCGCCGAGATCAAGGCGGGTCTCGAGTCCGTGACGAGCGTGCCGGGGCGACTCGAGCGAATCGAGAACACGTGCGGATTCACGGTCCTCGTGGACTATGCCCACAAGCCCGCCGCCCTCGAGGGCGTGCTCAAGACGGTGAGACCGATCGCGGCGGCGGGAGGCGGCCGCCTGATCGCCGTGTTCGGGTGCGGCGGCGACCGCGACAAGGGGAAGCGCCCGGAGATGGGCCGCATTGCGGCGTTACTCGCCGACGAGGTCGTCGTGACGTCCGACAACCCGCGGTCGGAGGAGCCCGAGGCGATCCTCCGCGACGTGCGCGCGGGCGTCGAGGCGGCCGGAAAGACTGCGCATTACGTGACGGACCGCCGCGCGGCGATCGCCGCGGCTTTCGCACTTGCGCGGGTGGGGGACGTCGTCCTCGTGGCGGGCAAGGGGCACGAGACGAGTCAGATCGCGGGCGGTCTGGAGCTGCCGTTCGACGACCGCCTCGTCGCGAAAGAGCTTCTCGAAAGTCATGAAACGGCGGCGCGATGATCCTCTGGCTGCTCTACCCGCTGCACGGTCGGCTGCCGCTCTTCAATGTTTTCCGGTACATCACGTTCCGGGCAGCGAACGCGGCTCTCATGGCGCTTCTCCTGTCGATCTTCCTCGGGCCCGCCCTCATCCGCTGGCTACGCGCGAGGCAGATCGGCCAGTCCATCCGCGAGGACGGACCGAAGGGCCATCAGGTGAAAGCGGGCACGCCCACGATGGGCGGCGTCCTGATCAATCTGGCGATCGTCGTGCCCACGCTCGTGTTCGCCGACCTTTCGAATCGCTACGTATGGGTCGCCCTCGGCGCGACCGTCCTCGCCATGCTCATCGGCATCGGCGACGACTGGCGCAAGGTGTCGCGCAAGAACAACCGCGGCCTCTCGGGCCGGCAGAAGCTGGCCCTGCAAACCGCGATCGGGCTCGGCGTGGCGTGGGCGTCCGTGAAGCTCTTCGAAGCGCGCGCGGACGCCACGCAGATCGCCCTGCCGTTCCTGAAGAACGTCCACCCCGACCTCGGCCTTCTCTACATCCTCTTCGCGGCGGTCGTCGTCGTGGGCTCGTCGAACGCCGTGAACCTCACGGACGGCCTTGACGGGCTCGCGATCGGCGCGACGCTCATCGCATCGGCCACGTTCGCGATCCTCGCGTACATCGCCGGGAACGCGAAGGCCGCGGGCTACCTCCTCGTGCCGTCCGTTCCCGGAACGGGCGAGCTCGCGGTCTTCTGCGCCGCGATCGTGGGCGCCTCGCTCGGCTTCCTCTGGTTCAACGCGTACCCGGCCGAGGTCTTCATGGGCGACACGGGCTCGCTCGCGCTCGGGGCCGCGCTCGGAACGGTCGCCGTCCTCATCAAGCAGGAGATCCTGCTCGTCCTCGTGGGCGGGCTCTTCGTCGTCGAAGCCGCTTCGGTGATCCTGCAGGTCGGCTCTTTCAAGATGCGGGGCAAGCGCATCTTTCGGATGGCGCCCCTCCACCACCACTTCGAGCTCGCCGGATGGCCGGAGTCGAAGGTCATCATCCGGTTCTGGATCGTGGCGATCCTCTTCGCGCTCTTCGCGCTTTCCACGCTGAAGCTCCGATGACGCTCTCGCTCGGACCCGACCTGCCCGAGATCCGCTCCGCGGCGGTCTTCGGACTCGCTCGCTCGGGCCGTGCCGCGGTGGCGGCGCTCGCCGAGCGCGGAGTCGAGGTGATCGGGACGGACGCGAAGGCCGACCTCGAAGGCCTCACCGAATGCCCCGGCGTGAGGTACGTCCTGGGCGGGCATCCCGAGTCGCTCCTCGACGGCATCGACCTCGTCGTCGTGTCGCCCGGAATTCCGCTGACGCTGCCCGTCTTCGACGCCGCGCGGGCACGCGCGCTTCCCGTCGTGGCGGAGATCGAGCTGGCCTCGCGCCTCTTGCCAGGCGTGGTCGTCGGCGTCACGGGCACGAACGGAAAGTCCACGACCACGGCGCTCGCCGCCGCGCTCCTGAAGAGTGCCGGCCATTACGCGGTGGCCTGCGGCAACTTCGGGACGCCATGGATTCACTTCGCGACGAAGGAGGGGGCGAACGGGAATGGCACCGTGCCGCGCACGTGGGTCGTCGAGCTGTCGTCCTTCCAGCTCGAGGGCATCCGGCGGTTCGCGCCCGACGTGGCGGTTCATCTGAACCTCACCCCCGATCACCTCGACCGTTACCGCTCGATGGACGACTACGGCGCGGCCAAGGCGCGCATCTTCGAGAATCAGCGCGAGGCTCAGGTCGCCGTCCTGAACGCGGACGACCCGCTCGTCGCACGCGTGAGGCCTCGCGCACGGCGCCTCGCGTTCTCGCGGCTCTGCTCGCCGGGGATGGGCGCCTGGGTCGCCGACGACCTGTTTCTCGCGGACGTGACGGGCAAGGGCCCGCGGATCGTCGCGAAGCGATCCGATCTCGCGCTGCCGGGTGCGCACAACGTCGAAAACGCGCTCGCGGCTCTCGCGGCGACACTGCCGCTCGGCGTCACGCCCGAAGCCGCCGTCGAGACGCTGCGCACGTTCCGGGGCCTGCCTCATCGCACGGCGCTCGTGCGCACGGTGAGCGGCGTCAGCTACTGGAACGACTCGAAGGGCACGAACGTGGACGCGACGCTGAAGAGCCTCGAGGGATTCGAGGACCACAGGGTACACCTCATCCTCGGCGGGAAGGACAAGGGCGACGACTTCAGGCGACTCGGCCCGCTCGCGGCGCGGAAGGCCCGGAAGATCCTGGCCATCGGCAAGGCGGCGCCCACGATCGCGCAGGCGCTCGGAAGCCTGCCCGGCGTCGCCCTCGAAGTCGTCGGGACGCTCGAGAAGGCGATCGAGGACGCCGCGGCCCACGCGGAGCCGGGAGACGCCGTGCTCCTCTCGCCGGCGTGCGCCTCGCTCGACCAGTTCCGCAACTTCGAGCATCGCGGCGAGGTGTTCGAAGCGCTCGTGAGAGCGCTCCCCGAGCGGGCCGCGGCGGGGAAACGCTGATGGCCCGGAAGCTGGCCTTCGATCGCCTTCTCTTCGGGTCCGTCGTGCTCCTCGTGTTCCTGGGCCTGCTCATGATCTACAGCGCCTCGGCAATGCAGATCTACCTGCCGACGTCCGCGGCCCCGGCCGGGGCATATTTCTTCGTGATCAAGCAGACGATCGCCGTCGCCGTCGGCGGGGTCCTCGCATTCCTGGTGATGTCGATCGACTACCGCCGCCTGAACGACCCGCGCCTCATCGTCGCCCTGCTCGTCCTTCTCACGGGTGCCCTCGTCGCGGTGCTCCTTCGGGCCCCCGTAAACGGCGCGCGGCGTTGGCTGTCGTTCGGGATCGTCAAATCGATTCAGCCGTCGGAATTCGCGAAGATCGGCCTCGTCATCGCGCTCGCGGCGCTGCTGACGCGGCGGGAGCGGGAGATCACGCACCCGACGCGGACCCTGCTTCCGATCCTCGGGCTCGTCTCCCTCTTCGCGGGGCTCGTCCTCCTCGAACCCGACTTCGGCACCGCCCTCACGTACTTCGTGATCGCCGGTGCGATGCTCTTTTTCGCAGGCTTGCCGCTGAAGTATTTTCTCGGCTCGGCGCTGCTCCTCGTGCCCACGCTCTCGGCGTTCGTGTGGACGGCGCAATATCGGCGCGACCGTCTCCTCGCATTCCTGCACCCCGAGGCGGACCCTCTCGGCCGGGGTTTTCACGCGATCCAGTCGCTCATCGCCGTCGGCACGGGCGGCGTCACGGGTCTCGGCCTCGGGCACGGCAAGCAGAAGCTCTTCTTCCTGCCCTATCCGTACACGGACTTCATCTATGCGATCGTGGGCGAGGAGCTTGGGCTCATCGGCTGCGCCGCCGTCCTCGCGCTGTTCGGCTTCCTCTTCGCCCGAGGCGTCCGTGCCGCCGCGAATGCCCCCGACTCGTTCGGGAGGCTTCTGGGGATCGGCTTTTCCGTGATGATCGTCGTGCAGGCGCTCACGAACATCTCCGTCGTCCTTTCGCTCCTGCCCACGAAGGGAATCCCGCTGCCGTTCCTCTCGTACGGCGGGTCGGCGCTCTTCGCCGACCTCCTCGCGGTCGGGATCCTCCTCAACCTCTCGCAACACGCGTCATGACCGAGCGCGGCTTTCTCATCGCGGGCGGAGGGACGGGCGGGCACGTGTTCCCCGCGCTCGCCCTGGCTGGCGAGATCCGGCGGCGGCGTCCGGGCGCGTCCGTCGTGTTCGTGGGCACGGCGCGCGGGCTCGAGACGACTCTCGTCCCGAAGGCCGGCTTTCCCCTCGAGCTGATCCGCGCGAAGGGCCTCGTGGGCAAAGGCTGGCGCGCACGCCTCGACGGGCTCCTCGCGCTGCCTTTGGCGTTCGTCGATTCGCTGCGCCTTCTCGCGCGGCACGCCCCACGCGCCGTCGTGGGCGTCGGAGGCTATGCCTCGGGCCCGCTCGTGGCCACGGCGTGGGCTCGCCGTGTGCCGACGCTGATTCACGAGCAGAACGCGGTTCCCGGCCTCACGAACCGCCTGCTCGCGCGCGTGGCGAAACGCGTCGCGGTCGGCAACGCCCGCGGGGCCACCGCGCTGCCCGGAGCGATCGTGACGGGCAATCCGGTCCGAAAGGATTTCTTCGAGATCCCCTCCCTCGTCTCACGGGAAAGAGATCGCCGTTTCCGGCTTCTCGTCGTCGGCGGCAGCCAGGGCGCACAGATCCTGAATCGCCTCGTGCCGCCCGCGCTCGCGCGGGTCGCCGCGGCGGGGGTCGCGTTCGACGTCGTGCACCAGGCTGGAAAGGACCGCGCCGGCGAGGTCGTGACGTCGTACGCGAGGCTCGGCCTTCCGGCCGACCGCACGTTCGTCCACGAGTTTCTCGACGACATGGCCGCCGCGTACGCGGCCGCGGATCTCGTCGTCGCGCGCGCGGGCGCGATGACGATCGCGGAGATCGCGGCGGCCGGCCGCCCCGCGCTCCTCGTCCCGTTCGCGGCCGCGACGCACGCCCATCAGGAGGCGAACGCCCGCGCGCTCGAGGCGATGGGCGCGGCCGTGGTTCTCAAGGAGGCCGAAGCGACGGAGGAGGCTCTCGCGGCGGCGCTCGCGGGCCTTCTGGGCGATCCTCTGCGTCTTCTCGAGATGGGCGAGTCCGCGCGCCGCTCGGCTCATCCGGACGCGGCCTCGCGGCTGTGCGATTTGGTGTTCGAAGTCGAGGCGAAGTCGTGAATTTCCTGAGGGTGAAGCGCCTTCATTTCGTGGGGATCGGCGGCATCGGGATGAGCGGCCTCGCCGAGCTCTTGAAGAGCGTCGGGCTCGAGGTGACCGGGTCGGACCTCTCGCTCGGAGAGACCACGATGCGTTTGAAGAGCCTCGGCATCCAGGTGCATCAGGGTCACCGCGCGGAAAACACGGCCGGCGCCGACGTCGTCATCTATTCGAGCGCGGTCAACGAGAGCAACGCGGAGGTCGCCGCCGCGCGGTCCGCCGGCATTCCCGTCATCAAGAGGGCCGAGATGCTCGCGGAAGTCATGCGCGTCAAGAGGGGAATCGCGATCTCGGGCGCGCACGGCAAGACGACGACGACGTCCATGACCGGCGCGATCCTGATGGCGGCGGGCCTCGACCCCACGATCATCGTCGGCGGCCGCATGCGCGAAGTCGGCACGGCCCGGCTCGGACGCGGGGAATACCTCGTGGCCGAAGCCGACGAGTTCGACCGGTCGTTCCTGGCGCTCTCGCCGATGCTCGCGGTCGTCAACAACATCGACCTCGAGCACCTCGACACCTACCGCGACCTCGCGGACATCCAGGAGACGTTCGCACGCTTCGCGCGAAGCGTGCCGTTCTTCGGCGCCGCGATCCTCGGCCTGGACGATCCGAACGTGCAGGAGATCCGGCCTCTCATCTCGCGCCGTGTCGTGACGTTCGGCCTGACGCCTCAGGCCGACGTGACCGTGCGGGACCTCGCTCTGGAGCGGACGGGCTCGCGGTTCGTCGCGACCGCGGGCCGCGAGTTCATGGGGCCCGTCGCGCTCAAGGTGCCGGGCCTCCATAACGTGAAGAACGCGCTCGCCGCGCTCGCCGTCGCGCGGGAGCTGTCGATTCCGTTCGGGATCGCCTCCCGCGCGCTCGAGGATTTCGCGGGCGTGATCCGGCGCTTCGAGAAAAAGGGCGAGACGGGCGGCATCATCGTGGTCGACGACTACGCGCACCACCCGACGGAGGTCGCCGCGACGCTCGCAGCCGCCCGCCAGTCGTACCCGGACCGGCGCATCGTCGCGCTCTTCCAGCCTCATCTCTATTCCCGTACGAAGGACTTCGCGGCGAACTTCGGGGCGGTATTTCTGAACGCGGACGTCCTCCTCGTGGCCCCGGTCTACGGCTCGCGGGAGGCGCCGCGCGAGGGTGTGACGGGCGCCCTCGTGGCCGACGCGGCGACGGCGCGCGGGCATCGGGCCGCGCGCTTCGTCGCCGACCGCGCGGACATCGGACGCGTTCTCGAGGAGGAATTGAAAGAGGGAGATCTTCTGCTCACGATGGGGGCCGGAGACGTGAATCAGTTCGGTGAAGAATTTCTTAGAAGGAAAGAGAACGCAGGTAACGTCACCGCGCAGCCGGCCGCCGCCGCGCAACCATCACACACCCCTTCTAAGAAATCCGAACCATGAGCTCCTTCTACCGCCTCCCCGCCTCCCGCACCGTGCGCCCCATGCGGCGCCGCGCGGGACGGCAACTCCTCGTCCCGGGCGTGGTTTCGCTCGTCCTCGTGGTCCTCGGTCTTTCCGGCCTTCTCCTCTTGCGGACGCACCCTCGTTTCGCCGTGAATCGCGTCGTCCTCGAGGGCGTGCCTGAGGCGCGGCGATCCGAGGCGGAGGAGCTGACGGACGGCTGGATCGGACGCCCACTCCTCTTTCTGGATCTGGACGGGCCGGTGGCGGAGCTCTCGAAGCGCTCGTGGGTCGCGTCGGCGACGGCGCGCCGCATCGTGCCGGACACGATCGCCGTGCACGTCGTAGCGCGGCCGCCCGTCGCGCTCGTGGCGCGCGCCGACAGGGACGGCGAGCTGTGGACGATCGACCGCGGGGGCAGCTTCATCGGCCCCTATACGGGCCGCGCGCTCTCGAAGAGCGACGACTTCGTGGTCCTCTCCGGCGCATCCGACGCGGCAGCGCTCGGGCGCGGCGCGAAGTTCCTCGAGGCCCTTCGGAAAGAGGATCCCGAGCTCCTCGCGCGCGTGTCCGGCGTCGTCCTCGTGCCCGAAGGCTTTGCCGTGACGGACCGCGTCGCCAAGGCCCGCCTCCTGTTCGGGCCCGACGCCGCCGAGCCGCAGCGCGCCGCGCCGCTGTGGCGCGCGTTCCTCGCGCTTCGTCCCGAGCTCGACCGCAACTCCCTGCCCGCGACCGAGGCGGACCTTCGCTTTTCGGGACGCATCGTATTGAAAGCGCCCGGCGACACCGGGCACGGGAAGACCTGAGGGGACTGGATGCCGAAACCCGCTTCGTACCTCGTCAGCCTCGACATCGGATCGACGAAAGTCTGCGCCCTCATCGCCGAGCCGGATGCGACGGGGCGCATCGACATCATCGGCAAGGGCACGGCCGCGCACAAGGGCGCGCGCAAGGGCGCCATCATCGACGTGCCCGTCACGGTCGACGCGATCAAACGCGCGACGGAGGAAGCCGAGATCATGGCCGGCGCGCAGATCGAGCGTGCGGTCGTGGGCGTCGCCGGGCCGGCCGTCAAGTCGTTCAACAGCCGTCAGGTCGTCGCCGTGGCCGCGAAGAATCGCGAGATCACGCGCGAGGACATCCAGCGCTCGCTCGACGCGGCGCGCTCGGTGCCGATTCCCTCGGAGTTCGAGATCCTCCACGTCCTCCCGCGCGAGTTCGTCGTGGACGGCCAGGACGGGGTCGCCGACCCGCTCGGCATGGTGGGCAGCCGGCTCGAGGCCGACGTCCACGTCGTCACGGTGCCTGTCGCCACGACGCAGAACCTCCTGAACTGCGTGAACCGTGCCGGCGTCGAGGTGATCGAGATGGTGCTCGAGCCGCTCGCGGCGAGCGAGGCGGTGCTGACGCCGGACGAGCGCGAGCTGGGCGTCGTCCTCGCCGACATCGGTGGCGGGACGACGGAGGTCGCCGTCTGGCGCCACGGAGCGCTCGCGCACACGTCCGTCCTGCCCGTGGGCGGGGACCACTTCACGAACGACCTCGCGGTCGTCCTGAAGACCCCTGTGCCCGACGCCGAGCGGCTCAAACGCAAGTTCGGCGCGGCAATGGCCGCGCTCGTCGCAGAAAGCGAGTCGCTCGACGTGCCGCTCACGGGCGGGCGCGGCGTCCATCCCGTCAAGCGGCGCGAGATCGCCGAGATCCTCCAGCCGCGCGCCGAGGAGCTTCTCACGCTCCTCTGGGAGGAGTCGGTCCGGGAGGTTCCGGCGGGCGAGCTGCGCGCCGGACTCGTTCTCACGGGGGGCGGCGCCGAGCTGGACGGCCTCCTGGAGGTCGCCGAGCAGGTCCTCGGAGTGGCCGTACGCCGCGGCGTGCCGCGCGGCCTCGGAGGATTGACGGACGTCATCGCCTCGCCGGAGTGGGCCTGTGCGGCGGGTCTCCTGCTCTATGGCCGCGGCAGCGCCGCCGCGTCGAAGAAGCGCTCGCGCCCTGCCGGTCCTGGACTTTTCGAGAAGCTCAAAGGCTCCCTCAAGAACTTATTCCCCGCGTCCACCGCTCTGTGATATCGATGGAGGAAAGAACATGATCCTTTTCGACGACGAGCCCCGTCCGTCGCTCCCGATCTCCCTGAACGACGAGGTTCCTCCTCCCGCCAAGATCAAGGTCGTGGGCGTGGGCGGGGGCGGCGGCAACGCCGTCAACCGCATGATCCAGGCCGGCATCAAGGGGATCGACTTCGTGGCCGCGAATACCGACCTCCAGGTGCTCCGGGTGAACCGGGCCGCAACGAAGCTGCAGCTCGGCCTCACGACGTCGCGAGGCATGGGCGCGGGATCGAACCCCGACGTCGGCCGCAATGCCGCGCTCGAGGACGCCGAGAGAATCACGCAAGTCCTCTCGGGCTCGGACATGGTCTTCGTGACGGCGGGCATGGGGGGCGGGACGGGCACAGGGGCGGCTCCGGTCGTGGCGCGGCTCGCGTCCGAGGCGGGCGCGCTCGTCGTCGCCATCGTGTCGAAGCCGTTCGCCTTCGAAGGGCGGCGGAAGCTGCGCTACGCCGAGGACGGCATCGCCGAGCTGCGCGAGTACGTCGACACGCTCATCACGATCCCGAACGAGCGACTCTACTCGTTCGTGGAGCGGAACGTGACGACCTGGGAGGCGTTCCGCATCGCGGACGACGTGCTCCGGCAGGCCGTGCAGGGCATCAGCGACCTCATCACGGTACCCGGCGTCGTGAACCTCGACTTCGCCGACGTGAAGACGGTCATGGAGAACATGGGCATGGCCCTCATGGGCACGGGCACCGCGTCGGGCGAGCACCGGGCCGTCGAGGCCGCGCAGCGCGCGATCTCGAACCCGCTCCTCGAAGAGCAGTCCATCCAGGGCGCGCGCGCCATCCTCATCAACGTGACCGGCGGCGACGACCTCACGCTCGCCGAGGTGAACGAGGCGTGCGCGATCATCCAGCAGGCGGCGGACGAGGAGGCGAACGTGATCTTCGGCCTCGTGATGGACAAGGACATGAAGGACGAGGTGAAGATCAGCGTCATCGCGACCGGGTTCGACGCTCCGGCGGCTCTCGCCTCGCGCCGCGAGGTGTCGCTCCCCGTCACGCCGAGCGGCGCGCGGCCGGCGGCCGAGAGGGAGCGCGAGCGCGAACGCGCGCGCACGGCTCCGGACACACCGATTCCGGAAGACCAGGGCTACGGCGTGAACCTGATCAACGTGCGCGACCCGCGCGAGGACATCTTCGACATCCCCACGTTCCTCCGCCGTCAGATGGACTGAAGCGCCTTCGCCTTGCGCGCTCGTCGGCGCGCCCTCAGCCAGGCGCGCACCTTCAGCCACGTGCGCTCGAACTTCGGGTTGCTCTGGCGGAAGCGTCTCACCTTGCGCTGCACCCACCGGCTCTCCACGTAGAGGATCGCGGCGCCCGCGACTCCGAAAGGCCAGCCCTGGATCACGGGAAGAAGGCCTCCGATGATCCCGAGGGAGAGGAGACACCAGCCGAGCGTGAGGAGCGCGACCCGCACGAGCCGGCTGCGCCGCTTCGCGAGGCCGCGCGGCGGGGCCTGTCGCGTGCTCATGCTTTCTTCGGAAAGATGCCCCGGCGCGCGTCGCGGACGATCCGCTTGGCTTCCTCGGAAAAGCTCTTCGAGATCATCCAGTCGAGGAACCCCGGATGCTTTTCGGCGACCTCCTCGAGCGTCTTGCCCCGGTGCTCACTGAATGCGAAGACGATCTCGCCGTCCCGCCAGAGAAAGCGTTTGTCGGGGTCCGCGAACCGGCCCTCCTGGCGGCCTGGAAAGCTCGTGCAGCGCGGCGACGTCGCGGGGAAGGTCCGCATACCGACGGAGCTGCCCGGCGAGGACTTCCGCCGACGCGAGGGCGTCTGCGAGCGCGGAGTGCGCACCGTGTGTGCTCCCGGCCGGCGAAGAAACGCATGGCCGCGGCGAGGTCGCGCGGCTCCTTCTTGAAATAGATCGTCTGCATGTCCACGATGCGCCGGTTTTCGACCGGGAAGACCATGCTCGCGAGCTCGAACTCGCGCAGGAGCACGGGCACATCGAAGGAGCGCACGTTGTAACCCGCGAGGTCCGCGTCGCCGAAGAACTCGAGAACCCGGGCGGCGATCTCGGGAAACGCGGGCGCCCCGGCCACGTCGGCGTCCGAGATGCCGTGGATGCGCGTGGATTCGCGCGGGATCTTGACTCCCGGGTTCACGCGGGACTCGAATGCGGCGACCGCGTCCCCCGGGCCGAACCTCAGAGCCGCGATTTCCACGATCCGGTCCGTCAGACGGTCGGCGCCGGTCGTCTCGAGGTCGAAGACGACGAGCGGCCGCTCCCCGGAGAGCGCAGCGAGTGCCGCGAGGGTCTCGGGGGGAAGGGCGAGTTCGGTCACGCCCTGGATCATGGCCCAGGAAAGGACAACGCGGGGGGCGGCGGCGCTTCCCAGGTCCAGGTCGTGCCTCGAGGCATTCCGGGAGGATCCGTCCAGACGAGGCGTGCCGCGTGCAGGAGCGGGGGAGGATCGCCGTCGGCCCGCCCGGGGTCGTACGCGGGGTCCCCGAGGAGCGGCGTACCGAGGGCGAGCAGGTGAATTCGAAGCTGGTGCATCCGACCCGTCTCGGGGACGAGCTCGACGAGAGCCGTCGCGCCGCGCGCCTCGAGCACCCGGTAGCGCGTCGCGGCCGGCCGGCCGGCCGGATGAACGGCGGTCCGGCCGGGTGGAGGCAGAGGCGGAATTGCGAGCACGCGCCGGCCCGAAAGGAGGTGTCCCGCCCGCGAAGAGCCGTACGCCGCCACGACGGCGCGCTTCAGGAGATCCGGCCGCGACGTGCGGTGCTCGAGGAGCGGAGCGTCCACGCGCCCTTCGGGAGGATCGGGAACGCCTCTCGTGACGGCGACGTAGGTCTTCACGACGTGCGTCGGCCAGGCCGCGTGGGCGGCGCGAAGCGCGTCCGCGTCCCTCGCGAGGAGAAGGATGCCGGACGTCTCCTTGTCGAGCCTGTGGACGAGAGCGAGGTCCGCGCCGAGCTTCTCGCGGAGGGGGCCGAGAAGACCGCCACGGCCGTAAACCGCGGTTCCGGGCGGCTTGTCGATCGCGAGATAAGCGTCGGCCCCGGACGGGGACGGAAGGATCGTCACGCGGTCTTGCGGAAGCGCAGCGCCGAGAGGATGACGGCGAGGCTGCCGACGATGTTCGCGGCCATGCCGATCACGATGGGCGCCTGGCGGAAGCGGATCCCGTAGAGGAAGTAGATCACCTGCCCGCCGAGAAACATCGCATACGTGAGTACGGAGACGTCCTCGGAGCTCCTTCGCCGCCAGATCCGCGCCGCCTGCGGCACGTAGGCCGCGCCGGTGGCGATCCCCACCACGGACACGGCCCAGGCGAGGAAGGCGTCGAAACCTCCCGGGCTCTCGATGACTCTACCTGCGGTTTCCGAAGAACCTGAGCATCATCAGGAAGAGGTTTATGAAGTCGAGATAGAGGGCGAGCGCACCCGAGATTGCGCCGCGCCGGCCAGCCTCGGAGGTGCCGTCCATCGCGAGAGCCATCGTCTTGAGCCTGCGCGTGTCGTAGGCCGTGAGGCCGACGAAGACGATGACGCCCACGCAGCTCACGACGAAGCCGAGCATGTCGGACCTCATGAAGATGTTCACCACGGACGCGATGATCACCCCGATGAGGCCCATGAACGCGAAGGAGCCGAGGCCCTCGAGAGTCCGGTGCGTCGTGAGACCGTAAACGCTCATTGCCGCGAACGTGCCCGCCGCGACGAGGAACGTCGAGGCGATCGAGCCCGCGGTGAACGCGAAGAAGATCGCCGCGAGCGTCACGCCGTTCAGGGCGGAGTAAAGGAGAAAGACGGCCGAGGCCGCGGCAGACGAGAGCTTCCCGACCATGCCGGACAGCCAGACAACGAGCCCGAGCTCCGCGAACAGAAGGCCGTAGAAGACGAGTTTGTTCCCGAAGACCGCGCGAAGCATGGTCTCGTTCGAGACTGTGAAGAGCGCCGCGCCTGCCGTGACGAGAAGACCCGTCGCCATCCAGCCGTAGACGCGGGCGAGAAAGCCGGGCACCGCGATCGACCCCGACGGGCTGATCGGGCGGGGAGAATCGAACGGTCGCGGCGGAAGCTCGGTGGGCATGTGGGAATCTCCTCTCGAACAGTCATCCTAACGCGCCGGGGTCAAGATCCATTCCCGGGAGGCGCCGCCGGAGGCTTCGGGCGTCAGGCTTCCGCGCGAGCAGCTTCACGCGGGTCGTCAGCCTTTGGCGCGGCGCGGCCAGAAGGCGTAAGCCAGACCAAGAATGCCGATGAACGGCATGATGCCGTCATTGAGCTCGAGCCCAGTCTCCAGGGCTGAGTTGCGCGGGTCGGCAGGGTTGTAGTGGACCGTCACCCGACTGCCGGGGGTGTATGCAGCGCTGATGCGGCGGGCTTTTGCTTCGGAACTCACGAGATTCCCACCGGGCCGGTAGCTGTGGCCGCGAAACGTCTGGCTTTGGATAATGTAGGTGTATTGCAACTCCACCCGCCAATTACGCCGGGTGGGCGTGACAGTCGAATTCTGCACGACTCCATCGATGGTCGGCCAAGAAGTCGAGGCGGCGTCTTCGTAAGCGATCCATGTGCCGACGATGACCCCGACGATTCCAGCAACGAGCGCCAACGCGCGCAGCTTGAGCATCGCTTCTCCTTTTTGGTTCTCAGGATTGGTCGTAGGATGCGCAGCGAACTTGTCAGCACTTCTGACCGGGCAACGTCGTGCGAGGCGGGCCTCAGGCCGGAAGCTCGCTGATCTCGGCCGAGTCGATGAGTTCGATGCACCCCCTCACGCTCATGGCGCCGGGGCACCTCGTGATGTACGTCTTGAGCGCCTCGCGCGCCTCGCCGGTCTTTCCCGGCGGGACCGAAAGCGTGTACTTAACGCGGATCCGGGTGATTCTCAGGACGCCGTCGACGTCCTCGATGTCGCCTTCGACGTCGGCGCGGTAGCGCTCCGAGAACGTGGGGATCTTGCTTCCGGCCAGCACCGTGGCCAGTGTCCCCATCATTCAACCCGCGACGGCGCCGACGATGTGATCGAGCGTCGCCGCGTGCTCCTTCTCGGGCTCGACCTTGTAGAAATTCTTGATCCCGCCGTGAACGCCGTAAAAGACGGGCTCCGCGAATCCTTCGATCAGAGCCTTTCGGGTCGGGCCCTTCTCCCGAGTGATGTGGATTCGGGACGTGTGCACGATCCTTCCCATGAGGTCCCTCCCCCCACGCGCAATGTTCCATACGCGTGGGGCCGAATCATCTCACCGGACCCGCTGGCGTTGGCTAGAACCGGAACGCGACCTCTCCCAGGAACCGCCGCGGCGAGGCCACGTAGAGCTGGCCGTCGCCGATCTCGCTGTCGGTGACGTAGTGGCGGTCGTCGCCGAGGTTGCGGCCGACGAGTGAAACGCGCCCCCACGAGAGCTCCCACGACACCCCGGCATCCCATTCATAGAAGGCGTCCGTGTAGAAGGTGTTTCGCCGTGTGAGGGGCCGGATGTTCTGGTGGCGCACGGCGCTCCAGAAGCCGAGGCCGGCCTTCGGCGCGTACGCGAGGCGGGCGTTCCAGAGGTCGCGCGGCACGAGCTCGAGGCGGTTGCCGTCCACGACGCGGAGCTGGCCGTCGGGCGTGAGGAACGAGAAGCTCACGTACGTCGCGTCGTGGTGGCCGTATCCGGCGGCCAGCGACCAGCCTTCGAGCTTCGGCAGCGCCCAGACGAGCTCGGCGTCCAGGCCCTGGAATCGCTCCTCGCCCGCGTTCGTAAGCTCGGGATGCCCGCTGGGACCGACCGTCGAGACGACGAGGTTCTCGAATTCCATGTGGAAGAGCGTGACATCGAAAGACAGCGCGCCCTGAGCCCAGCGCGTCTTGAGCCCGAGCTCGCCGGAGCGCGTGCGCTCAGGCTCCAGAATGCGCGCGCTCTCGGCCTCGAGGACGTTTGGGGCCGCGGGCTTGAAGTTGCTCTTGGCCGAGACGTAGACGTTCAGCGCGCTCAGGACGGAGGCCTGCGGTCTGTCCACGATCCGGACGAGGGCCGCGGCGCCGCCCGACCACGCGCCGTCCGTCCGGCTGTCGGCGGCGACGTCGGGGGCTGCGGCGCCGACCTCAGCCACCGTCGCGTCGAGCGACTCCGAGGTCCGGTCGTAGCGCGCTCCGAACGTGAGCGTGAGAGCGCGGAGCGGCGTCCACTCGTCGTTCGCGTAGAAGCCCCAGAACGTCCGGCGGTCCTCCGCGGAGCGGTGATCGCCAACGGGGACCTCGTCGAGGGTCGGCACCACGGGATGCGGGCCGGTCAGGAGCGAGAAATCGAAACCCGTCCCATCGAGTGTCGTCCGGCCCGAGGTGTACGCAATCCCGGCGACGAGCTTGTGGCGGCCGCCGGCCGTGAAATCGGCGACGATCCGAGCGTCGTCGAAGAGCGTCGTCTCGAGCGGCGTGAGCGACGTACCCGTCGCGGTGGCGGTCGTGCCGTCGCTCCCGGTGATGAACGAACGAACGGCGATCTGCTCGTCGCGCGCGAGGCCGAGCGTATTCTCGAAACGGACGGCGGCCGAGAGCGGCTGCGACACCGTCGAGGCGAGGGAATAGACGCGGTGGTCGAGCCGTCCGCCGCCGATCGCGTAGTTCCGATCGATCTCGAAGCCGGGCATGGGCTGGCCGGCGTCGACGGGAAGCGGCGACCCGAAGTAGCTCGTGTCACGAACGATGCCGAGCGTGACGTTCACGGACCCCTCTTTGGTGCGCTGGGTGAAGTCGAGGGAAAGTCGGTCGGCCGAGACGTCCGCCCGATCCTGCCAGCCCTTGTCGCGCGCCATCGAGCCGAAGAGGCGGATCGTCTCGTCGCCCTGTGAAGCCGTGACCGAGAGGTTGCCGTGCTTGTCCGAGAAGGACCCGCCGCCGAGAGTCAGCGCCCCTCCGGCGCCCTTCGGATGACGCGTGAAGACCTGGATCATGCCCGCGAACGCGGAGACGCCGTAGAGCGTCCCCTGTGGGCCCTTGACGATCTCGATGCGATCGACGTCCTCGACGGAAATTTGCGCGAGGGAGGGGTTGAAGGGACCTCCCACGGGGACGCCATCCACGGTGACGAGGAGGGCGTCGAACTCCTTCAGCCCCCACACTCCGATGTTCGGAAGCCGGCTGCCGGCATCGGACCCGTTGCCGGTGTCGAGGCCCGCGACGTCCTGGAGCGCCTCCGCGACGGTCTTGGCCCCATGCCGCCTCAGCTCGTCGCCTGAAACGACGGAGACGGGAGCCGCCACGTCGAGCGCGTCCTCTTCGGCCTTCGTCGCCGAGACGACCATCGTCGACGCCGTTCCGGTGCGCACGGGAACCTGAGCGACAACCGCCGTGTCGAGGGCGAGCGCGGAGCCAATGAACGCGAGCGCGGCGCGTGAAAACGACATGCGCCCATGTTAACTAAACTATCGACGTGAGACTCGGCATCGACTTCGGGACCACGCACACCGTCGTCACGCTCGTGGACCGCGGGAACTATCCCGTCGTCTCGTTCGACGGCGGCGATTTCGTGCCTTCGCTCGTGGCGCTCCAGGAGAGGACGGGAGAACGGCGCTACGGGTGGGGCGCGTTCGGCGTGCGGCACGAGCCCGGCTGGACGGTCGTCCGGTCCTTCAAACGTGCGCTCGACGCCGCCGGGCCCCAGGCCCAGATCGCGATCGGCTCCTGGCGTCTGTCTCTTCTCGATCTGCTTTCGGGCTTTTTCTCCGCGCTCCACCGTGAGCTCGTCGAGCGATCGAACGCAGGGCTTACGGCCGACGAGTCGCTCCACGCGGCCGTATCCGTGCCCGCGAACGCGTCGACGGCCCAGCGCTTCCTGACGCTCGAGGCTTTCAAGGCCGGCGGCTTTGCGGTGGAGGCGCTCCTCAACGAGCCCTCGGCCGCGGGCTTCGAGTACGCGCACCGGTATCGGCGCTCGGATCCGAAGCGCGAGTACCTCATCGTCTACGACCTCGGGGGAGGCACGTTCGACGCCTCGCTCCTGAAGATGACAGGAAGGACGAACGAGGTCGTCGCCACGAACGGCGTCCGCCGGCTCGGGGGCGACGATTTCGACGAGGCGATCCTCGCGCTCGTTCTGGACCGGGCCGCGGTTGGCGCGCTCGACGACGCGAACCGCGACGTCGTCCTCGAAGAGTGTGCGCGCCAGAAGGAGAACCTTTCCCCGAACACGCGCCGCGTCCTCGTGGACCTCACGGCGATCGGGAGAGAGCCGCTCGTCCTGTCCGCCGAGGAGATTTACGCCGCGTGCGCTCCGCTCGTCCAGCGCTCTGTGGAGGCGGTCGCGCCTGTCCTCGCGGGCGCCGATGGCGAAAAAGCGGTTGCCTGGAGCGAGGTCGCCGGGCTCTACGTCGTCGGCGGCGGCGGGCTTTTCCCGCTCGTGACGCGGGTTCTGAAGGAGCGGTTCGGCGAGAAGCGCGTTCGTCGCTCGCCGCATCCCTTTGCCGCGACGGCCATGGGGCTCGCGATCTTCCTCGATCGCGAGGCGGGCTGGATGCTCGAAGACAGGCTTTCGCGGCACTTCGGCGTTTTCCGTGAGAGCGAGGCGGGGACGGACGTGGCGTTCGACTCGATCTTCCCGAAGGGAACGGCGCTGCCGGCGCCCGGCGCCGCCCCGCTCTCGGTCACGCGCCGCTACCGCGCCGCGCACAACGTAGGCCACTTCCGGTTTCTCGAATGCACCCGCCTCACGGGTGGCCGGCCGGACGGAGACGTCACGCCCTGGGACGAAGTGCTGTTCCCGTTCGAGCGCGGACTCAGGGGTCGCTCGCTCTCCACCGCGGACGTGAAGCGCCGCGTCGAAGGGCCCGAGGTCGTGGAAACCTACGCGCTCGGAAGCGAAGGGGCCGTCTCGATGACGGTCACGGACGCGTCGGACGGTTTCACGCGCACCTTCACGCTCCGGCGCTGACGGCGCCCTCGATCCTCAGGACGAGGAGCGTCCGGTCGTCCTCGGTGTCGGGGCGGTTCGTGAAGGCGCTCTGCACACGAAGGATGCGGTCCTTCAAGGCTGCGGCGCTTTGAGGCGGCTCGGCGCGCAGCACCTCCTCGAGGCGCGTGAACCCCCACGATTCGTCCGATGCCGCAGGCGTGGCCTCCACGAGTCCGTCCGAGAAGAGGACCCAGCAGTCGCCGGGCACGATCGGGGCCGTGACCGTGTGCCACCCGCCGGAAAGAGCCAGGCCGAGCGGGCGAGCGGGATTCGCCACGGCCTCGACCGCTCCGTCTCGGCCGATTCGGTACGGATACGGGTGTCCGGCGTTCGTGAAGGCCACCGTGCCGTTTGCAAGGTCGAAGACGAGATGTTGGAGCGTGACGAACGTCCGCCGTTCGGTCGTCCGGACGATTTCCTCGTGGAGCAGCTCCATGAGCCTGACGCCGCCCGCTCCCGTCCGGGCCAGCATGCCGAGGGACGCTTTCGCGGCCGCCATCACGAGCCCTGTCGGAAGACCGTGCCCCGACACGTCGGCCACACAGACCGTGAGCACCCGCTCCGCGTACGACAGGTCGTAGAAGTCGCCGCCGATGGCGGCGGCAGGCGCGAAGTCCACGGCGATCTCGACGTCCGGGCACGCGAAGTCCGCGGGGGGAAGAAGGTGCCGCTGGAGGTCGCGCGCGACGGTGAGCTCGCGCTCGAGAGCCTCCTTCTCGGCGCGCGCCGCGACGCTCGCCGAGAGGCGCTCGACCATGTGGTTGAAGCTTTCGACGAGGGCCGCCAGCTGGTCGTGCCCTTTGAGAACGGCGCGGTGCGCGAAGTTGCCCTTCTCGATCTCGGAGAATCCCGCCGAGAGGCGGCGCGTCGCGCGCGCGATCCGATAGACGAGAATGCCGGCGAGGAGCGAGGCGCCCGCGAAGACGACGACGGTCGCGAATCCGAGCGCGCCCATGACGGCGAGGACGACGCGGCCCAGCTGGAGGCGCTCTGACCCGGCGATCCTGAGATCTCCGAAGAGCGCCCGCGACTCACGCTGAAGCGACGTTCGTACGAGAATGAGGACGGGGCCCTCGAGGGGCCGCCCGGTCTCCCAGTCGAGGACGGGCTCGGAGAGAAACAGCGGGAACGCGGTCCAGCGCGCAGACCACGGGCCCGAACCCGCGGGCGGCGCGGCTGTCTCGCCGGACGAGGCCTCCTCGCCGCCGGAGTCGGGCGCACCCGTGATGCTCGTCGTCGTGCCTTTCTTGCCCGGGTCGAAGGTGAAATGCACGCGGCCCCTGGCCCTGTCGCCGGTCTCCTTCTTCACCTTGACGGTGCCGTGGAAGCGAATGACGTTGCCGGTCTCCTTCTCGAGCTCGCGGCGGAGTCCGGACTGGAGACGCAGGGTGAGGACGAGCGTGCCGGCAGGGCGCGGCTCGACGGCAGCCGCGAAGATGTGCGTTCCCGATTTCACGACGACGGATGTGCGCGACGTCATCCAGGGTCGTATCTCGAGGTCCGGGGCCGCTTGCGGTGCCGGCCGTCTCGACGGCCCCGCCCTTCGGCTGCCAGGCCATCCCGATCTCGGACGACACCGGCGACGAAGCGATGGCTTCCGCGAAGGCACGCGCCCGCGCGCTCGCGTCCCGCGCGACCTCGAGGCGCGGCGCGAGGTCGTGCGTTCGCTCCGCAAGGGCGGCGCGCCATTTCTCGAGGGCGGTCTCGACGCGGCGCGTTCCGAGCTGCCCCGCGATGACGAGAAGGCCCGCGTAGAAGAAGAAGACCGCGAAGGCGACCGCCGAGAGGAGGAGGAGATACGAGACGGCGAGCCGGCTTCCGACGCGCCAGAGGAGACCGCGGAGGAGGTGCCGCGTCGCGCTGATCAAGAAGACGGGAATTCCGAAGACGCAGAGCACGACGCCGAGCGCCCTGACGCCGTCCCATGGAACGGCGGCGAGGAGGACCCCTCCGAGGACGACGAGCCCGGAGAGCCGGAACGTCCGGGTCGTCTTCATCGCGTGGTCGAGCGGGTCTCCCCGTCCTGCCCGCGATCAAGCGGGTGGACGGCCTGCCCGGCCAAATAGGTCGTCTGCGACGGGAACGCGAGGGACGTGCCCGCTTTCTCGACGACGTCGAGGAGCACGAGGAGAAGCTCCTCCTGCGCGGCGAGGAACGCCGTGGTGTCGGGCACGAGGAGGTACGCGAAGACCTCCACGTCGAGCGAGTACTCGTTGAGCTTCAGGAATCGCACCCGGGCCGTGCGCGCCTCGACGCGCGCGTCGGCGGCGAGGCGACCTCGACAGCTCTCGAGGGTCGCCTGCATCTGCGCCGCCGTCGTCTCGTACGTGAGGCCGAGGACGTGGCGGAACAGGAACTTGTCGCGGCGGCTGAGGTTCTCGATCTGGGACGTCAGGAGGGAGCCGTTCGGGATCGAGACGACCGTCCGCTCGGGCGTCCTGAGACGCGTCGCGTAGAGCGTCACGTCCTCGATCACGCCCAGGAACGTCCCGATCCGAACGACGTCTCCGACGCGCAGGATCCGGTCGGAGATGACGACGAACCCGCCGAAGAGGTTCTCGAGGCTCTTCTGGGCCGCGAACGCGACGGCGAGTCCGCCGATCCCGAGGCCGGCGAGCGTCGCCGTCAGGTTGACGCCCAGGGTCCCGAGGGCGACGAGAGCCGCCGCGAGGACGATGCCGCCCTGCAGGACGCGCCGTCCGATCGTGAGCGAGGACGCCGCGGTGGCTCCGGACGCGAGGAGCCGCATCGTGGCGCGCGACGTCACGAAGCCGAGGATATTGATCACCAGCCACGCGACCGCCGCGATGACGACGAGACTGAAGACCCGCCCGTAGCTGTAGCGGCCGAGGAGCGGGAGGCCGATCCGCGACACGGCGGCCGCGTGGAGAGGAACGGCCACGAGGAGTGCGAGCGGCCCGCGGAAGCGAACGAGGCCGCTCGCAAGATCTTCCGCAGCGAAGCGGCGCGCGACGGCGAGGAGCCCGGCCGCCAGGACGCGCGCGAGGAGCCACGCCAAGGGCATGAGGAGCCAGAACGCGAGCACCTGCCAGAGCCGGAGCGAGCCTGAAATCCGGCGGCGGAGGACGTCCGGCATCAGGGCATCGAGCTCGGGCGTCGTAAGCTCGCGGAAAGCCGCCGGGATGTCCCGGAGCGTCTGCGAGGAGACGAGCCAGACCGGAGGACCCTCGGCCGGCTGCGTACGGACGAGGAGGATGTCGAACGAGTCTTCGCCCCGCTCGATCGAGCCGGCCCGCTCGAGGTCCTCTGACAGGCCGTCGTTCACGTCGCCGAGCGGCGAACGGCTCAGCTTCTCGAGGTCTCCGGTGAAGCGCTCGTCGAGGACGGACTTCAGCTCCTTCGCGACCTCGCCGGGCGGCGTTCGTGCGCTCTTCGGCCACTGGAGGTATTCGGCCGCGACCGTCCAGTTCTCTCGCGCCGCCGCGCGCATGAAGCCGAAGAACGTGCCGTAGGGGGTTTCGCGGCGGTACGGGTCGCCGGGGGCCTCCGGGGACGGCGTCGGCGTCGGTGAGAGTCCCGGCAGCTGCGCGAGAGCGGGCGATGTCGGCCACGCGAGCACGACGGCCGGAAGGAGAGCCCGGAGGAGAGCGCGGCGCATCGCGCGGAGAGCGTATCTCACCGCGCCCAGGGAGGCCGCCGGCGGGCGATGCGGGCCGCGACGGGGCACGACGGGAGATGCGCGCCCTCTAGCCAGCCCGTCGACACGAGGAACTCGTTCACGATCTCTCCTCCGGTGAAACGGAACGTGGCCCCGAAGAGCTTCACCCATTGATCCTTCGGAAGGGGATGGTGTGCGTCGATCCACGCAGCGAAAGAGCCGTGGCTCTTCCGGAGTGCGAGGAGAACCCCGGCGTTGTGGATGACGGCCTCGACCTTGAGGCGGTTCCGGATGATCCCGGCGTCCGCGAGCAGCCGTTTCTTCTCCCGGGCACCGTAACGGGCCACGACCTCAGGATCGAAGCCGGCGAACGCGGCGCGAAAGTTCGCGCGCTTCCGCAGGATCGTCGCCCATGAAAGGCCGGCCTGGTTGATCTCGAGCGCGAGGCGCTCGAGGAGCTCCGAATCCTTCCTGAGCGGAAACCCGTATTCGCGGTCGTGATACGGCCCGTGGAGGGGATCGCCGGGCGCGACGTCGCAATAAGACATGAGGCCGTCATTCTCGCGCGCCTCACGGCGTCCACAAAGACTTCGGCGGGCCGGAGAAATCCCTAGATGGCGGCGGGCTCCGTGAGCTTATAGCTCTGGAGGACGCGCGCGTAGTTCGCCCGCTCGTAGGCCGCGGGGTCCGGGCACGAAATGAGGCTCATGCTGCCCCTCATCTGGGCCAGAGATTCGTACTCGTGCTCCTCCAGGAACCGCATGACGTCGGCGCGCACCTCGGCGAGCGCCTTCGGACCGCGCAGGAGGAGCGCCGAGACCATCTGAACGGCATCGGCGCCGGCCATGATCGCCTTGATCGCGTCGCGCGCGTCGTGGACGCCGCCCGTGACGGCGAGGGAAGCCTTCACGCGCCCGGAGAGCATCGCGAGCCACCTCAGGCGGAGGAGCAGCTCGTCGTGCGTCGAGAGCCGCAGAGAGGGAGTCACGTCCAGCGTCTCGGGATCGATGTCGGGCTGGTAGAAGCGGTTGAAGAGGACGAGCCCGTCCACGGACATCCCGTCGAGCTCGGACGCGAACGAGCCGAGCGACGAGAAGAACGGCGACAGCTTCACGGCAATGGGGATCCGCACGGCGGCTTTCACGGACCGCACGATCTCGAGAAACCGCCGCTCGAGGGAGAACCCGGGCTCGCCGTCGTGCGCGCCGAGGTCGTAGAGGTTCAGCTCGAGCGCATCGGCTCCGGCCTCGGCGATGCGGGTCGCGAACGTGACCCATCCGCCCGGCGTCGCGCCGTTCAGCGACGCGATCACGGGGATGTGCACGGCCTCTTTGAGGCGGCGGACCTGGTCGAGGTACTTCTCGGGGCCGAGCAGAAATGCCTCCGGCTCCGGGAAATACGTGAGAGCTTCCGGATACGAGCCGGAGACGACCTCCATCTGCCGGATCGTTCCAACCTCGTCGCGCGTGATCTGCTCCTCGAACAGCGAGTGCATGACGATCGCCGCGGCGCCCGCGTCTTCGAGCCGGCGGACGAGATCCAGATCGTCGACCATCGGCGAGGCGCCCGGCATGAACGGGTGGGGGAGCGTCAGGCCGAGATAGCGGGTCGTGAGGTCCATCGTCGTCTCCTCAGGCCTTCCCGGCCGGCGCCGGCACGGGCACGGCGGGACTCTTCGCGGGGGCCGGCGGAACGCCTGCCTTGCCGAGCGTCAGCTTCGCGAGATTCTCATACACCTGGAAACGGTTCTTCACCTCGCGCTCGGCCTTCGCGAGAAGGCTCGCGAAGCGCGGCGCGTCCTGCTGCTCGACCATCCGGAAGCGCGCCTCGTTCCGCATGAACTGCGCGATCGAGCCCTTGATCTGCGCCGTGTCCATGAGCAGCGGCATCTCGCCCGTCGCGATGCGGCGGGGGTCGAACCGGTACAACGGCCAGTAGCCCGACTCGGAGGCGAGCTTCTGCTGCTCGAGGCCGAAGGAGAGGTCGTAGCCGTGCGCGATGCACGGGCTGTAGGCGATGACGATCGACGTGCCCGGATAGCTCTCGGCCTCGAGGAGGGCCTTCACCGTCTGGGCGTCCTTCGCTCCGAACGCGACGTGTGCGACGTAGACGTTTCCGTACGTCATCGCGAGCATGCCGAGGTCTTTCTTCGGAGTCGACTTGCCCTTGGCGGCGAACTTCGCGGCCGCGCCGAGGGGCGTCGCCTTGGACTGCTGGCCGCCCGTGTTCGAGTAGACCTCGGTGTCGAGGACGAGGATGTTGACGTTGCGCCCGGACGCGAGGACGTGGTCGAGGCCGCCGTACCCGATGTCGTAAGCCCAGCCGTCGCCGCCGACGATCCAGACGCTTTTCTTTACGAGCGAATCGGCGACGAGGAGGAGGCGGCGCGCCTCGGCGGTGTCCACGCCCTTGAGCGCGGTCCTGAGCGCGAGGACTCGCTCGCGCTGGGCGGCGATCTCGGCCTCCTTGTCCTGCGAGGCCGTCAGGAGCTCGCCGGCGAGCGTCTCGCCGATGCGCGAGGCCAGAGCCTGCACGAGAGTCCGCGCCTGGTCGTTGAGGGAGTCCAACGCGAGCCGGAAGCCGAAACCGAACTCCGCGTTGTCCTCGAAGAGCGAGTTCGCCCACGCCGGGCCGCGGCCGTCCGCGTTCGTCCGGTACGGGGTCGTCGGAAGGTTGCCGCCGTAGATCGAGGAGCAGCCCGTGGCGTTCGCGATGAGCGCCCGGTCGCCGAAGAGCTGCGTGAGGAGCTTGACGTACGGGGTCTCGCCGCATCCGGAGCAGGCCCCCGAGAATTCGAAGAGCGGCTGGAGGAACTGGGCGCCCTTCACGTCGAGGCGTACCGTCGCGCGATCCGCTTCGGGCAGGTCGAGGAAGAAGGCGAAGTTGTCGCGCTCGGCGTCGCGCAGCGGCTTCTGGGGCGCCATGTCGAGAGACTTGTGCTTCGGGTTCGCCTTGTCCTTCGCGGGGCACACGGCGACGCAGAGCGTGCAGCCCGTGCAGTCCTCCGGCGCGATCTGGATCGTGTAGGCCTTCCCCGCGTACTCGGTGCCCTTGTACGGCATGGACTTGTACGTCTTGGGCGCGCCTTTGAGCACACCCGGGTCGAAGACCTTCGCGCGGATCGCCGCGTGCGGGCACACCATCGCGCACTTGTTGCACTGGATGCAGATCTTCTCGTCCCACACGGGGATCTCGAGCGCGATGTTCCGTTTCTCCCATTGGGCCGTGGAAAGGGGCCACGTGCCGTCGGGCGGGAACGCGCTCACGGGCAGAAGGTCGCCCTTTCCCGCGAGCATGACGCCCGAGACGCGCTTCACGAAGTCGGGTGCGGCGTCGGAGACGATGGGAGGACGCCGGCGCGTCGACGTGATCTTCGTGGGAACGGCCATCTCGGCGAGGTTCTCGAGGGTTCCGTCCACGGCCGCGAAGTTGCGGCGCACGGTCTCCTCGCCTCTCTTGCCGTACGTCTTCTTGATCGCCTTCTTGATCTGCGTGATCGCCTCGTCGCGGGGCAGGACGCCTGAGATCGCGAAGAAGCAGGTCTGCATGATCGTGTTGATGCGGCCGCCCATCCCGAGGGCCTTGGCGACCTTGTAGGCGTCGATGACCCAGACTTTGAGGCGCTTCTCGAGGATCTGCTCCTGCACCTCGAGGGGAAGCTGGTCCCAGGCTTCTTGGGGCCCGTACTGCGTGTTCAGGAGGAAAACGGCGCCCGGGACGGCCGCCTCGAGCATGTCGTAGCGGTCGAGGAACTGCTCCTGGTGGCACGCGACGAAATTCGCGCGCTTCACGAGGTACGTCGAGTGAATCGGCTTCGGCCCGAAGCGCAGGTGCGAGACGGTGATGGCGCCGGACTTCTTCGAGTCGTATTCGAAGTAGCCCTGCGCGAAGTTGCCCGTCTCCTCGCCGATGATCTTGATCGAGTTCTTGTTCGCGCCCACGGTGCCGTCGGCGCCCAGGCCGTAGAAGAGGGCGCGCACGGTGTCGTGGGGCTCGATGTCGAACTCCGCGTCCCATGCCAGCGAGGTGTGCGTCACGTCGTCCACGATGCCGATCGTGAAGTGGTTCTTCGGCCTCGGCTTCGCGAGCTCGTCCAGGACCGCCTTCACCATGCCCGGCGTGAACTCCTTGGACGAGAGGCCGTAGCGGCCTCCGATGACGACCGGCTCCGCGGCGAAGGGGAGCGCGTCGCCGCGTCGCGCTTCGACGAGCGCGGTCACGACGTCGAGATAGAGCGGATCGCCGATGGCGCCCGGCTCCTTCGTCCGGTCGAGGACGGCGAGCGCCTGGACGGTCTTCGGGAGCGCGCCGACGAACGCGGGAATGTCGAACGGCCGGTAGAGCCGGACTTTCAGGACGCCGACTTTCTCGCCCTTCTGGACGAGATGCTCGACCGTCTCGTGGGCCGTCTCCGCGCCCGAGCCCATGAGGACGACGACGCGTGTCGCCTCGGGGTGCCCGACGTAATCGAAGAGGTGGTACGAGCGCCCCGTGAGGTTCGCGAAGCGGTTCATCTCCGCCTGCACGTGCCCCGCGCACGCGAGCGAGTACAGATTTCCGGCCTCGCGCGCCTGGAAGAACGCGTCGGGGTTCTGCGCGCTGCCGCGGAGGACCGGGCGTTCCGGCGTGAGGCCGCGGCGCCGGTACTGCGCGATCGCCTCCTCGTCCAGCATCGCGAGGAGGTCCTCGTTCGTCAGCTCTTCGATCTTCGCGACCTCGTGGGACGTGCGAAAACCGTCGAAGAAGTGGAGGAAGGGGATCCGCGACTTCAGGCTCGCGGCCTGCGCGATGATCGCGAAATCGTGCGCTTCCTGGACCGAGTTGGACGCGAAGAGGGCGAAACCCGTCTGGCGGCAGCCCATGGCGTCGGAGTGGTCGCCGAAGATGGAGAGCGCGTGCGTCGCGAGCGTCCGGGCCGCCACGTGCATGACGAACGGCGTCAGCTCCCCCGCGATCTTGTACATGTTCGGAATCATGAGGAGGAGGCCCTGCGACGCCGTGAACGTCGTGGAGAGGGCGCCCGCTTGAATTGCGCCATGAACGGCGCCCGCGGCGCCGCCCTCGGACTGCATCTCGACGACTTCGGGGACGTTGCCCCAGACGTTCTTCTGGCCCTTCGAGGACCACTCGTCGGCCCATTCGCCCATGTTCGAGGAGGGCGTGATGGGATAGATCGCGATGACGTCGTTGGTTCGGTGTGCGACCGAGGCCACGGCCTCATTGCCATCCAGTGTGATGAGTCGGCGCGACATGAGAGCCTCCCTTTTTCGACCCGGCCGGCCGGGGGGCCATCATGGAATTTGGAGGCTGATACCCGGAATGATGCCGATGTATCACATAGTCGAGACAGGGTTTACCTTACGGCACGTCTTGCGCGTCACGGTGCCGCCGGTGCCTTCGTGAAATCACCTGCGCGGACGAGGGTCAGCTTCTTGGGATCGAGGCGCCGGTGCAGAGCTTCCCGGATCTGCTCCGGCGTCAGAGCGTCCACGTTCTTCTCGAAGTCCGCGTCCCACTGGAGCGTCCGGCCGAGATAGAGTTCGCCTGCGAGCGTACCCGCGAGCCCTTGGTCGTTCGCGCGTTGCACCTGCCGGCTCTGCAGCCAGCCGGACTTCGCCTCCGAGACCTCCTGATCCGTGAAGCCTCCCTCGAGGGCGCGGGCGATCTCTTCCCGCAGCGCTTTCTCGAGCTTCCACGTGTTCTGCGGTGCGTGGATCGCAAAGACGACGAAGCTGCCGGAAGAGTCGAGCGCACGCGCCGAAAGCTGCGAGCCGACGCCGTAGCTCAGGCCCTCCTTCTGACGGATGCGGACCGCGAGCCGCGAGTTGAGGAAGCCGCCGCCGAGCATGTAGTTGCCGAGGACGAGGGCCGGATAGTCGGGATCGGAGTCTTTCAGCGAGAGGTTCATTCCAGCCAGGAGGATGGCGTTAGCCTTGTCGGGCGTTTCGAGCTTCTCGTTTCCGGCCGGCACGTCGTGGAACGGATGCTCGATCCGCGCATACGGCTTCGGCGCCGCCCACCCGTCGAGAAGAGAGCGGACGAGGTCGGACGTTTCCTTCGCGTCGAAGTCGCCGACGACCGCCAGCTCGCCGTGCGTGGCGCCGAGGAAAGCCGCGTGGAATTCCCTGGCCTGTGCGACCGTCGCCGCCTTGTACGCGGCAATGAGCTCGTCGAGCGTCGGCTCGTAGCGAGCGTCGTCCTTCGCGTAAGGCGCCAGGCGCCGCGTGATGGCACGGCTCGCCAGCGCCTGCGGCTCGCTGCGCTCCTGCTCGAGGGCGGCGAGGTTCTCCTGCCGGAGCTG
Source organism: Thermoanaerobaculia bacterium (assembly GCA_963816185.1). GTDB lineage: Bacteria > Acidobacteriota > Thermoanaerobaculia > UBA5066 > UBA5066 > Fen-183. The sequence goes on from CAWFJJ010000005.1 coordinate 133,649, forward strand.
CTCGAACTGATCGGCAGGGAACGTGGGCCGCCGGAGGGCCTCGGCGAGGAGCTTCAGCGTCCCGGGCAGATTCTCGCGGACCGTCTCGATTCGGGCGTGAAGGGTGTCGAGGTCCGCCGAGATCGTGAGCCGCGCCTTCAGCTTGTCCAGCTCGTCGGCGAATTGCTGCCGGGTATGCACCGCGGTGCCGCGCGTGAGCATGTCGACCGCGAGGTCGCTCACGACCCGCTTGCCGCGCAGGCCGGCCTCCGTCCCGTAATGGAGCGACAGCGATGCGACGACGGTACCGCCGCGCGTCTTCTTCGGCAACAGCGCGAGCTTCAATCCGCCGGGCAGAGTCGAACGCTGCGTGCGCGCCTCCACGTTCGCAGGCGAAGGATCGAAGACCTCGCCGGCCGCGATCGCCTTGTCTCCGGTGTAACCCTGAAGAAGCGCCGAAGCGTCGGGAGCCTGAGGCACCTCGGCCCGGTCCGGCTTCGCGGTCGGGAGGAACTCGCCGAGCGTCCGGTTCGAAACCTTCAGGTACTTGAGCGCGACGCGCTGCACGTCCTCGGCCGTCACCTTACGGATGCGGTCACGGTTGAGGAAGAAGAGCCGCCAGTCGCCTTTCGCGATCCACTCGGAGATCTGGAGCCCCACGACCTCGGACTGGTTGAGCGCGAGCTCGAAGTCTTTCAACGCTTTCGTGCGTGCGCGCTCCAGCTCTTCCTTGGTGACCGGCGTCGTGGCGAGCGCGTCGATCGTGTCGAGAAGAGCCTTCTTCGCGTCCTCGAGAGGCTTCTCCTGCCGCACTTCGGCGCCGAAGAACAACAGGCCCGGCTCGCGGAGGTTGAACCCGAACCCGAAAACCGAGGACGCCTTCTGCGTCTCGACGAGCGCCTTGTGCAGCCGGCCCGCGGGAGTGTTCCCGAGGACGTACGCGAGCATCTGGAGAGGCACCGCGTCCTCGTGCAGCCCGGACGGCACGTGATAGGCCGCCACGACGAGCTGCTCGTCGCCGACGCGGCGAAGCGTCACCTGTCTCTCGCCGTCCTGCACGGGCTCGACGGTGTAAGTCGGGATCAGGACGCGCTCTATCTTCGGGATCGGGCCAAACGTCGCCGCCACGAGCGCGAGGACCTTCGCCTGCTCGAACTTGCCGGTGACGGTCAGGACCGCGTTGTCGGGCTGGTAGTAGCGCTTATAGAACGCCTGCAGGCGCCCGATGGGCGCGTTCTCGATGTCCGAGCGCGCCCCGATCGGCAGGTGGCGGTAGTTCTGCTCCTGGTAGGCCGCTGCCAGCACGCGCTTGATCAGGACGCCGGACGGGCTGTTCTCGCCGGCCTCGAACTCGTTTCGCACCACCGTCATCTCGGTGTCGAGGTCCTTCTTCCAGATGTGCGAGTTCACCATCCGGTCGGCCTCCAGCTCGAGCGCCCACTTGAGGTTCTCTTCCGTGGCCTGGAACGTCTCGAAGTAATTCGTCCGGTCGAATGACGTCGTGCCGTTCGGCCGCGCGCCGTGCGCGGTCAGCTCCTGCGGGATGTTCGGGTGCTTGTCGGTGCCTTTGAAGACCATGTGCTCGAGGAGGTGGGCCATGCCGGTCTCGCCGTAGTCCTCGTGGCGCGCGCCGACGAGGTACGTGACGTTCACGGTGATCGTCTGCTTCGTGGGATCGGGAAAGAGAAGCACATGGAGGCCGTTCGCGAGCCGGTATTCGGTGATGCCTTCGACCGACGTCACGCGCTGCGGCTCGTTTGCGGCGCGTGCCGTGGCGGGGATGGCGAGGACGGCGACGAGGGCGACCGTGGCGGCGCGGGAGACTCGCGACATTTTTCCTCCGGTATGGTGGGGAAGCTGGTACCGCGTACGGGATTTGAACCCGTGATCTCCGCCTTGAGAGGGCGGCGTCCTAACCGCTAGACGAACGCGGCACATCCCGATTTCGGGGGGCTCTTCGGCCCGCGGGGAGGCGAAATCTAGCATGCGGCCGTTCGGAGGCACAATCCCGGCATGGAATTCGGCATCCTCGGGCTCGAGCTCTCCGGCAAGACGACTCTCTTCTCGCTCCTGACCGGCCACCAGGCGGCCGCCGCGCCGCACAAGCGCGAGGCGCACGTAGGTATTGCGCACGTCCCCGATCCGCGCCTCGACAAGCTCACGGCGATGTTCAAGCCGAAGAAGCACACGCCCGCGACGGTCAAGTTCGTGGACGTGCCGGGCGTGACGAAAGGCGGCAGCCAGAGCCTGAACCTTCCCGAGCTCCGGCAGATGGACGGCCTCGCGGTCGTCGTGCGGGGCTTCAAGTCCGAAGAAGTGCCGCATCCCGAGGGCTTCGTCGACCCCGCGCGCGACCTCGAGCTCCTCGAGACGGAGATGCTCCTCGCGGACCTTTCTGTCGTGACGAACCGGCTCGACCGCGTCCTCAAGGACGTCGCGAAGAAGAAGACGCCCGAGCTCGAGCTGGAGAAGAACCTCCTGACGCGCTTTCGGGCGGCGCTCGACAAGGGCGAGCCCCTGCGGCCGTTCGAGGTCTCGCCGGACGAGGAGAAGCTCGTGCGCGGCTTCGGCCTCATGACGCAGAAACCGATGCTCGTGATCCTGAACGCGAGCGAAGACGAAGCCTCGGACCTCGCCGGGGCGCTCGGACGCGCGAAGCTCGACAAGTGGAAGGGTCAGCCGAAAGTCGCCTTCAGCGCGGTCTCGGCCCCGATCGAGCAGGAGATCGCCGCGATGTCGCCAGAGGACCAGGCCGAATTCCTGAAAGGCCTCGGCCTTCCGGACCGCGCTCTCGACCGGCTGCTCCACGCCGCGTACGACCTTCTCGGCCTGATCTCGTTCCTGACGGCGGGGGAGGATGAATGCCGGGCCTGGTCGATCCCGCGCGGCACGCATGCCGTTCAGGCGGCCGGCGTCATCCACACCGACTTCGAGAAGCACTTCATCAGGGCGGAGGTCGTGCCATTCCAGACGCTCGTCGAAACGGGCTCGCTCGCCCTGTGTCGCACGCACGGCACCCTGCGCCTCGAGGGCCGCGAGTACGTCGTGAAGGACGGCGACGTAATCAACTTTCGCGTCAGCGCCTGAATCTTGCAGCGCTCCCCGGTTGCTGCCGCTGAGGCGCATACTCGGGTCAAACACCTCCGGACATTCAGGCAGTTTTCGCGGAGCGCCGATGTCTCTCGAGCCGGGCACGCGCATCGGTCCCTTCGAGGTCCTCGCCCTCCTCGGGGCGGGAGGGATGGGTGAGGTCTACCGAGCGAGAGATCCTCGCCTCGGACGCGACGTCGCGGTAAAGGTGCTGCCGGAAGGATTCTTTGAAGGTGAAGAGAGGAGGCAGCGATTCGAGAGGGAAGCGAAGCTGCTGGCCTCGCTGAGCCACCCGAACATCGCGGCGATCTACTCATTCGAGGAAATCCCCTCTTCGTCGTCTTCGACGCGCCATCTTCTCGTCATGGAGCTCGTCGAGGGCGAGGGACTCGACCAGAAGATCGCATCCGGTCCTCTTCCGCTCGAAGAGTCTCTCTCGTACGCCGAGCAAATCGCCGAGGCCCTCGAGGCCGCGCACGAAAGGGGGATCGTGCACCGGGATCTCAAGCCAGCGAACGTCGCCATCTCGACCGAAGGCAAGGTCAAGCTCCTGGACTTCGGTCTCGCAAAGGCCTTCGAGCGCGACCCCTCGTCGGCGGAGCTTTCGCAGTCGCCGACACTCACGGCTCGAGGCACGGCCGCGGGCGTCGTACTCGGGACCGCGGCATACATGTCGCCGGAGCAGGCGCGTGGCCGGCCGCTCGACAGGCGGTCCGACATCTTCTCCTTCGGATGTCTTCTCTACGAGTGTCTCGCGGGCCGAAGGGCGTTCGGGGGCCAGACGACCTCGGACATGATGGCGGCCGTCCTGACGGCAGAGCCCGACTGGTCGTCGCTCCGTGCAAACACCTCGCCGCGTCTGGCCGCCCTGCTCCGGCGCTGCCTGCAGAAGGATCCGGCACGGCGGCTTCGCGACATCGGCGATGCGCGCCTGGAGATCGAGGAGATCCGGTCGGAGGGATCCGCGCCGTTCCGGAGGGCCGGCTCGGTCGCCGGCGGGGGCGGTCCCGCTGCCGCAAGGCCGCGCGCGCCTCTCGTGTGGGGACTCGCCGGTCTCGTCGCCGGGGCACTCATCGTTCTGGCCGGCGTGAAGCTCGCGGGCCGTGCGGGAACCCCGTCTGTCGTCCCCTCGATACGCGCCGTCCTACCCCTCCCGGAGGGAAGCAGGATCTGGTTCGGGTTGTACCCCACCGTCGCGCTTTCGCCGGACGGTACGACGGCCGTTTTTCGGGCCAGCGATGCGGGCGTCGGACGCCTGTACCGGCGCCGGCTGGCCGGGGGAGAGGCGGAGCCGATTCCGGGCACGGAGGGGGGATGGGGGCCGTTCTTCTCTCCCGACGGCGAGTGGATCGGTTTTGCCACGCTGACGGAGCTGAAGAAGGTGCCGATGTCGGGCGGAGCGCCGAGCCGGATCGTCGAGCTTCCACCGGTTTCTCACGGGGCGACCTGGATATCCGACGGCTCGGTCGTCGTGGCCCGCGGGAACAACAACGGTCTCTACCGGATCGCTTCGTCCGGAGGTCCTCTCGAGCTTTTCCTCCCGCTTGATGCGGCTCGCGGCGAGCACGCGCTCCTCTGGCCGCAGGCGCTTCCTCGCGGCCGGGGCGTTCTCGCCACGATCGTCCGAGGCGAGGACTTCCAGGACATTCCGAGCGCCGAGGCGGCGGTCATCGAGCCCGCCACCGGAAGACGCCATGTCCTGATCGAGGGAAGCACGTTCGCTCGTGTGGTGCCTCCCGGCTGGCTCGTCTTCGTGCGGGGCGGTTCGGTGTTCGCGGTCCGGCTCGATCTCTCGCACCTCCGGATCGAGGGAACTCCCGTCGCCGTCCGCGAACCCTTCGCCGTGGGCGCCTCGGCGGGCACGGCCAGCTTCGACGTCACGAACGACGGAACGCTCGTCTTCGTCGAGGGGGGCCTCGTCCCGGAAGCCGTGACGTCCGTCGTTCTTCTCGACCGCGCGGGGCGCGAAACCATCCTGCCCCTCCCTCCGGGCGAGTACGACGACCCGGTCTTTTCGCCCGACGGCCGCCGCATCGCCGTGCAGAGGTGCGTCCTCATGTCTTGCAAGCTCCATGTCTTCGACCGCGATCGCGGGGTCCTCTCGCCCCTCGCAACGGAGCCCGGTCGCTTCTTCGCTCCGGTCTGGTCGCCCGACGGCCGGCAGGTCGCCTTCTCGCACCTGATGTCGAACGAGCCGCGAGCCGCGGTGCGGGCCGCCGACGGCAGCGGAGCCATCAGGCCGTTCCCGACGAAGGGCGACGACGCCGAGTTTCCGAACTCGTGGTCGCCGGACAACCGGTACCTTCTTTACACGGTCGCCTACGACACCGACCGGGGCGAGCTGCGCCGGCGAGGGACGTCCGACCTCTGGCTCCTCCCGCTGGACGGCTCGGGCCCGGCGCGCCCCTGGTTCGAGAGCCCGGCGCGTGAGGGCTCGGCCGCGATCTCGCCCGATGGGCGGTGGGCGGCGTACGTATCCAACGAAACGGGGCGCTTCGAGGTCTACGTCCGGCCGTTCCCGGAGGGAATGTCGAAGTTGAAGATCTCGCAGGATGGCGGGATCGAGCCGGCCTGGACGCGGAGCGGACGCGAGGTCGTGTACCGGGACCGCGATCGCTTCCTCGCCGCGGAGTTCCGTCCCGGCGCGGAGGCCACCGCGGGGACGCCCAAGCTGCTCTTCTCCGCGCATGTCGCCTCGGGCGGCGGCCGGACGGACACGCCGCGGAACTACGACGTCACGCGGGGGGGCGAGGAGTTCGTCGCGGTCCGGCCGGAGCGCCCCGAGAAGAAAGAAAACCGGCTCGCGATCGTGACACGTTGGAGCGCTGGTCTCGAGCAGTCCGCCCGAAAGTAACGCAGCGTCCGGAACGACGACCGAGGCGTTGGGCGGACGCTCGCGACGTTCCATGACGCAAATGCCTCATGTACGTCTTCGGCCCGGACCCCACGTTGAAAGCGGGGGACCGAGAAAATGGAAACCTTTGCGCTCAAATACGAATCCAAAGGTGCGACGACATCAGAGGTGCCGTACCGCGGCACGCGCCTCCTCCGGCATCCCATGTACAACAAAGGAACGTCCTTCAACGCGCAGGAACGGAAGGACTTCGGGCTTGAAGGGTTGCTGCCAACCGCCGTGAGCACCATGGAGCAGCAGGAACGGCGGATCTACGCCAATATCTCGCGGAAGCCGGACCCGTTCGAAAAGTACATCGGCCTGGCGGCCTTGCAAGACCGCAACGAGCATCTCTTCTACCGCCTCCTGATCGACCACGTGGAGGAGTTCCTGCCCATCGTCTATACGCCCACGGTGGGCCGGGTGTGCCAGGAGTTCAGCCACATCTTCCGGCGCGCCCGCGGGCTCTGGATCACGCCCGCGCACCGCGGGCGAATCTACGAGGTTCTCGGCAACGCTCCGTTCGACGACGTCCGTCTCATCGTCGTGACCGACAACGAGCGCATCCTCGGGCTCGGCGACCAGGGCGCCGGGGGCATGGGGATTCCGATCGGCAAGCTCGCGCTCTACACGACGGCCGCGGGTATCCACCCGTCGCACACGCTTCCGATCAGTCTCGACGTCGGTACGGACAACGAATCGCTCCTCAAGGACGAGCTCTACCTCGGCTGGCGGCTTCCGCGCCTGCGCGGCCCGGAGTACGACTCGTTCGTCGAGGAATTCGTCCAGGCCGTGAAGAAGCGCTTCCCGAAGGCGCTCCTGCAATGGGAGGACTTCAAGAAGGTCAACGCCTTCCGGCTGCTGGATCGCTACCGGAAGGTGATCACCTGCTTCAACGACGACATCCAGGGCACCTCCGCCGTGGCCACGGCCGGCATCATGGCGGGCTGCCGGGCGACCGGGATTCCGTTCAAGGACCAGCGCGTCGTCATCCTGGGGGCGGGCGCGGCCGGGGTCGGCATCGCCCGGCTGCTGCGCGACACGTTCCGGCGCGCGGGCCTCGAAGGCGAGAGCCTGACTCGCGCGATCGCGAACCTCGACAGCCGCGGGCTCGTCGTGGACGACACGGAGATCAAGGACGTCCACAAGCGGGACTTCGCATGGCCGGCGGCTCTCGCGGAGAAGATGGGTCTCAAGAAGGGCTCGCCGCGGGATCTCCTGGCCGTCGTCCGGGCGGTGAAGCCCACGGTCCTGATCGGCACGTCCGCCGAACCGGGCACGTTCACGGAAGCGATCGTGCGTGAGATGGCGAAACACGTCGAACGGCCCGTCATCTTCCCGATGTCGAACCCGACGAGCAAGAGCGAAGCAAAGCCCGCGGATCTCGTCGCCTGGACGAACGGACGCGCGCTCATCGCCACCGGAAGCCCGTTCGACCCGGTGCCTTACCAGGGCCGGATGATCACGATCGGCCAGGGCAACAACGTCTTCATCTTTCCCGGCGTCGGACTCGGCGTCCTCGTGGCCCAGGCGAAGGAGGTCACCGACGGGATGTTCGCCGTGGCCGCGCAGCGGCTCGCCGACGAGGTGAAACCCTCGGATCTCGCTTCCGGAAGCCTCTTCCCGTCCGCGCACGAGATCAGGCGCATCAGCGCGCGAATCGCCGAGGCGGTCGTGGTCGAGGCGCGGAACTCGGGTGTGGGGCGGCCGATCCCCGACGCGGAGATCCCGAAAGCGGTCGCCGCGATGATCTGGGAGCCGGCCTATCTCCCGATGGTGCCGGCGCCCACTCACGCGGAGATGCCGAAACTCTCGCCGGTTCTCGTCTGAAGTCCTCTTCGAAAGGCGCCCCCGCGCGCCCGTGCCCGAAAGGCACGGGCGCTTTTTCTCTCAGGGCGGGCGCGTCAGTCTGCCTTCATCGCCCAGCGGAAGATCTCGGGCAGCGTGGGCTTCTTGCCGTACATGAGGATGCCCACGCGGTAGATTCGCCCCGCGAACCACGCGACGGCGACGATCGTCGCGACGAGAAGCGCGACGGACGTCGCGATCTGCCAGAGCGGCGGCGTCTGGACGGAGATGCGCATGAACATCATGAGCGGCGCCGTGAACGGGAAGAAGGAGAGCACCGTCGCGAGCGTGCCGTTCGGCTGGTTGAACGCGAAGAACCACGTCGTCGACGTGAGAATCAACATCATGCCGGGGATCATGACGAACTGCTGCGCCTCCTGCTCCGTGTTGAAGGGCGCCGAGAGCGCGGCGTAGAGCGAGGAGTAGAGGAAGTACCCGAGCAGGAAGAAGAGGACGAACGCGCCGATCGTCCCGACGGGGATGTGCGGTAAGCCCTCGGTCATGCCGAGAACGGCCACGGCGCCCGGGACGGTGACGGCGAGTGCGAGACACGCCCAGACCGCGTACTGCGTGAGGCCGACGAGGCCGATCCCGAGGATCTTCCCGAGCATGAGCGTCGTCGGCCTGACCGACGAGACGATCACCTCCACGATGCGGTTGTTCTTCTCCTCGAGGACGCCGCGCATGATGTAGGCGCCGTAGATGAAGATCGAGATGTAGATGAGGAAGGTGAACACTCCCGAGATCGCGAGGTTCATGCCGACGTTCTTGCCGCTCTCGCCGCTCTCGATTTCCTTGGCCTCGTGCGGCTCGAGGTCCACGCGGAGGCGGGCCGCGTCGTACAGACTCGGATCGACGCCCCGGTCCTTGAGGCGCTCCTTCGTCGCCGCGCGGGAAATGTAGCTCGCGATCTGCTCGCGCATGACGACCTCGGCCTTGACGGATTGGGCGCGCCACTCGGCGGCGCCCGTCTCCAGCGTCTGCGGCGTCAGGACGATGTACGCCTTGATGCGCCCCTTCTGGACGTCGTCGTTGAGCTTCTTGCGCACGGAGGGGAGCGTCTCGGGCGTCGCGTCCACCTTGAAGAGATCGAGCTGCGTCGTGATCTTCGGCTTCTGCGCCTGGGTCGCCTTCTCGAGAGTCTCGGCATCCGAAAGCTTCTCTTTCTTCTTCGCGTCGGCCTTCTTCGTCTCGTCCTCGTCCCCGGGCCGCGCCTTGTACTCGGCGACGATCCCGTCGTAGAGCCGGCCGGAGAGATCCACGACGCCGATGCGGCCCTTCGCGACGAGCGTCCTCTGGAGCGCGACCTGCACGAAGATGAAAACGAGGAAGAGCGACGGGATCAGGAACGTCGCGATCCAGAATGCCTTCGTCCGGACCTGCTGGAGGTACTCCCGCCTGATGATCGCGAAAAGCTTCGAGCTCATGGCTATTTCAGCTCCTCGGCGGTCGGAGCCTCGAGGCCCGACTCCTGAACGCACTTGATGAAGATCTTCTCCAGCTCCGGCTCGGGCTCGACCGGCGGCGGCAGCGGCACCCTGCCGAGATATGCATGCTTGATGTCTTTTAAAGTGCCGTCGAGGATCTTCCTGCCGCGGAAGAGAAGCGCGATCGAGCCGCACATCTTCTCGGCCTGCTCGAGGACGTGCGTCGAGAAGATGACCGTCTTACCCTGCCTCTTGAACTCCGTCAGGAAGTCTTTGACGAGGATCACGTTCATCGGATCGAGACCGGAGAACGGCTCGTCGAGGATGAGCACCTCCGGGTCGTGCACGAGCGTGCCGAGGAACTGCACCTTCTGCTGCATGCCCTTGCTCAGCTCCTCGGTCTTCTTCTGGAGCCACGGCCTGAGGTCCATCGAGTCGATCCAGGGCGAGAGGCGCTTCATCGCCGTGTTCTTGTCCACGCTCTTGATCGAGGCGAAGAAGAGAAGCTGGTCGACGACCTTCATCTTCCGGTAGAGGCCGCGCTCCTCGGGCAGGTAGCCGATCCTCTCCTGCAGCGAGTCGCTCATCTTCTCGCCGAGCACGCGGATCTCGCCCGCATCCGGCTTCGTGATGTTCATGATCATCCGGATCGTGGTCGTCTTGCCGGCGCCGTTCGGGCCGAGGAGTCCGAACGTCGTTCCGTGCGGGATCTCCAGGTCGAGGCCGTCGACGGCCGCGAATTTGCCGAACCGCTTCACGACACCCTGGAGAGAGATCGCGGCCGACATGCGGGTTTTCCTCCTGAATCAGGTTCGGACGATATACGCGCAGAGCGGGTCGAAGTTTAGGCGACGCGTGACGAGCGCCTCCGACGTGCCGCGAATGCAGGGACTTGCGCCGCCCGCCCCCTTCCGCTAGTGTCTCCTCTCCGCGCGGTTCTCGCGTGCGCCCATAGCTCAACTGGATCAGAGCGTTTGACTACGGATCAAAAGGTTGGGGGTTCGACTCCTCCTGGGCGCACCAACTATCCCCTCGCCGTGGAAGAACTTCGAACGCGCGCCGTCTAGCCCATCGAGCGTAACGCTTCATCGAAGGCTATGCATGTGCATCAGGCGCTCGCGACGCCGATTCGTTTAGCCTCGCGTACGATGAACCCATAAGAGGTCAATGATGCGACAGAGTCGCAAGAGGTCGTCTTGGCCCATTCTGGCAATGCTGTTGGGAGTCCTCGCGGCATCGCCTGTCAGCGCTCAGTCCTACCAGGTTCTTCATGCCTTCAGCCCCTCTCCGACGAGCCCGCGGACACCGCTCGTGCAGGGAACCGACGGCAACTTCTACGGGACGACGTCCGACGCGGAGGAGGGCGGCAGCGGCTCGATCTTCAGGATAACGACCGCCGGAGCGGTGACCACGCTGTACCGCTTCTCAGGGCCGGACGGAACCGCGCCGAACGGCCTCGTCCAGGCTAGCGACGGCAACTTCTATGGAACGACTGCCGGGGGAGGCGCGAACGGCGGCGGAACGGTCTTCAGGCTGACCCCGATCGGCGCACTGACGACCCTCTACTTCTTCTCCGGCGGCGACGGGTACCATCCGGTCGCCGGTCTGATTCAGGGGAGCGACGGCAATCTGTACGGGACGACATCCGCCGGCGGTCTCAATGAACAGGGAATCGCGTTCCGGGTTTCACTCTCCGGTGTTTTGACGAGACTCCACGACTTCTCGGGAGCGGATGGGGCGTTTCCAAACAGCCTCGTTCAGGGAACCGACGGGTACCTCTACGGGACGACGTCGCTGGGAGGAAGCGGGGACTGCGGCACCGTCTTTCGGATGACCGCGGCTGGCGCCGTGACGAGCCTCTACTCGTTCTCGTTGCCCCCGCATTACGGCACGATCGGCCCCTCCGATCTCGTTCAGGGGAGCGACGGCGATTTCTACGGAACGACCTCGGGAGGGGGAGGCGGCGGCGTCGGAATGGTCTACAAGATAACGCCGGCCGGGGCGGTGACGACGCTGGATTCCTTCTACGCCGGAGGTCCGGAGTATCCGAGCGGCATCATCGTGGGTGCGGACGGGGCGTTCTACGGGACCTCGACGTCGGGCGGCGAAAACGGCGTCGGGGTGGTCTTCAGGATGAGCCCCTCGGGAGACGTCACGACGTTGTTCTCTTTCTCAGGAGGCGACGGTGGTACGCCCGGTGCGCGCCTTGTCCAGGGGAACGACGGCAACCTTTACGGAACGACCTCGTCGGGCGGCACGGCCTTCGACGGAACGGTCTTCAGGATCACCCTATCCGGGGTTTTGACCTCGCTCTTCTCCTTCACGAACGGCGAGGGGTCCGGGCCTTCTGCCGGCCTCGTGCAAGCGAGCGACGGGAGTTTTTACGGCACGACTTTCCGGGGCGGCGTGTTCGGATACGGCACCGTTTTCAGTTTGGCTCCGTCAGGCACGTTCGCGACCGTGCACTCGTTTCTGGGTGATGACGGGGCCGGGTCATTCGCCGTCCTCGTGGAGGGGAGCGCGGGCAATCTGTACGGAACGACACGCGACGGCGGCACGACGGGTTGGGGGACGCTGTTCTCCGTGACGACCGGGGGGGTCCTCTCGAGCCTCCATTCCTTTTCGGTCGGCGATGGGTCCGACCCTGTCTCGGGTCTCGCTCAGGGGTCAGACGGGAATTTCTACGGCACCACGTACGACGGCGGCGGAACCAACCGGGGCACCGTCTTCCGGATGACGCCCGGAGGAGCAGTCACGACGCTGTACTCCTTCTCGGGAAACGACGGCTCGAATCCGAGTACGAGCCTTGTCCCGGGGAACGACGGAAACTTCTACGGCACGACGCTCTTCGGCGGTGCGGGCTACGGGACCATTTTCCGGATCACCCCCGCTGGAGGCCTGACGACGCTTCAAGCGTTCTCAGGAACGAACTCGGCGTTTCCGAACGGTCTCACCTTGGGCCGCGACGGGAACTTCTACGGAACGACCAGGGGACAGTTTTCCCCAGGCTGCGAGATCTTCAGGATGACCCCTTCCGGGACCCTCACGACGCTTTATGTGTTTCCGGCGAGCTTCGCTGTCGATTGTCCCGCTGGCCCTCTCCTGCAAGGTGCGAACGGAGATTTCTTCGGGACGACGTACGGCGGCGGCACCAACTCTGAGGGGAGCATCTTCGAGATGACCCCGGCGGGGAGCCTGACCACGTTGTACTCGTTCTTCGGGCCCGAGGGCTCGAGCCCGCTTGCGCCCTTGGCCCAGGGAGCCGACGGTGACCTCTACGGGGCGACGAACCTCGGCGGGCCATCGAACATCGGCGTCATCTTCCGCTTCAATCCATCGGGACCGCCGACTCCTCAGGCGGTCGTGAGCGGCGGTGGGTCCATCTGTCCGGGACGCTCGACCAGCGTCCAGGCAGCGCTGACGGGCACTGCACCGTGGAGCCTGACCTGGTCCGACGGGTTCACCCAGACCGGGATCACGGCATCTCCGGCGAGCCGCACAGTGTCTCCCCAATCGACGATCGTCTACACGCTGTCCGCCATCTCGGATGCGAACGGCCCGGGTCTTTCGTCCGGGTCGGCGACGGTGCTTGTCACACAACCGCTCTCGGCAGTGATGATCTCGCCCACGACGCCGGTCCTTCTGTGCGCCGGGTCGTCGGGAACCTCCGCCTCCCTCAACGCGGTTTCCGTCGGAGGGGGAACATCCACCTATCAGTGGGGCTATCGCACCGTTTCCGGGGGCGCCATCACGCCGATTCAGGGGCTGGTCGGCTACTACGCGTATTTCGGAGGAACCTCTTTCCCGGGACCGGGTAACTACCTGATGGTTGTAACCGCGACTCCGTCCTGCGGCAGCCCGATGGTCTCGAACGAAGTCCCGGTCACGGTCGTACCGGCTCTCGACAACCCAATCATCACGGCTCCTGCCTGGGTCGCGCCGGGCGCCGCGAACCTGACGGCCTCGGTCGCTGCGCAGGCGGGCGTGAGTTATAGCTGGATGATGAGCAATGGATTCATCACGGGCGGCGGCGGCACCAATCAGATCACGTTCACCGCGGGCACTACCGGAACCGTGACCCTCTCTGTCGCGGAGTACACGTCAGCATGCTCGACCCCGTGGGTCAACGCGACGATACCAATTACCTCGCCAACCTCCTTCTATACGGCTACCCCTTGCCGCCAGCTCGACACGCGAACCGGCGGCACACCCATCGCGGCGGGAGGAACGCTGACCGTCCCGCTTGCCGGGGCGCCCTGTTCGATCCCCTCGACCGTGAGGTCCGTCTCGGTCAACGTGACCGTCACCCAGCAGACCGCGACGGGAGACCTGACGATTTACCCTGCGGACCAGGGTCAACCGGGCACGACGACCCTCAGCTTCTCGCCGGGCAGGACACGCGCGAACAACGCCATCCTCCTTCTCTCGTCGGACGGGCTGGGAGACGTGACGATCTTCAACAACTCGCTCGGGCAGGTTCACCTCATCATCGACGTGAACGGCTACTTCCAGTGAGGGTCCCTCGCCACAGAGGAACTTCGAACGCGCGCCGTCCGCTGAGATACGCGAAGCGCACGACGTCAACCTTCTGAGCCTTTGCACTCAGGGGCAGGTCACGGGTTTTCCGAGCTGTAACAGGATGGAATACGATTCGCGGAAGGCGCGGAGGCGCTTCAATGGTCACGCGACTCGGCCGGCTCGCAGCGACGGCATTCGTTGCCATTGTCGCGTCCATGGCAGTCGCCCGGTGTGGCGGGACTCATCTACCGACCGAACCGGCAGCAGTCACCACGACTCCGACCCCGCCGTCCGCTCCGTCGCCTACGTCCACCCCCTCCTCGCCGACCCCGACACCCGCACCGGGGAATGGTGCGGTTTTCGGATACGTCAGCACGATCTCGGACTTGACGCAGCACGCCTTGTCGGGTGTTCGTCTCAGGCTGCATCAGGACGGCACGGCGGATCAGGTCGAGAATTCCGGCAGCTTGGACGGCTATTACGCTTTCTGTTGCCTGCGCGCTGGCTCGGCTGTCATGACCGCGACGCTCGAGGGCTATCAGACCTTCAAGGCGACGATCACAGTTGGGGAGACCCCGGTTCGATACGACATCCAGATGACTCCAAGTTTCGGAGCGCCATTACCTCCCCCGATCCGCTGGCCTGTCGAATAGTTGGGTGGAGCTCCGGGGCAGGCCGCGCGGATTCAGTTCTTGAAGGGGACCTGGATGACGATCCAGGTCTTCACCTTGTGACCGTCCTTCGTGGCGGGTTTCCAGCGCCACTGCTCGAGCGCGCTCTTGCTCGCGTCGCCGAGACCCACCTTCGGAGCCGTGTCGCGCAGGACATCCACCTTCTCGGGCGTGCCGCTCGCGTCCACGAGGACGCGCAGGAGGACGGTCCCGGAGACGTGAGCCCGAATCGCGATGCTCGTCGCCTGGGGAGCCACCTGTTTCTGGGCCACCGGGGGCGTGTCGAGGAGCTCCGTATCCACGAAGTCGCCGTCCTTCGTGTCGGACGTCGGCGCCACGGCCGAGGCGGCCGAAGACGCAGCGGCGCCCGGCTTTGTCGCCGCCGTCTTTCCTGGATCTGGAGCGGCCTCACATACGAATGCGGCGGCGAAGAACACGGGAAGAACGCCCGCGATGCAGCGCACGGCGAGGGAGTCAGCGAGCAGGATCTTGTTTCGCACGATCTATCGGCCTCCCGAAATCAGTCTTCGGCAGAGTTACAGCGCACTCTCCGTGCCACAGGAAAGAAGAATCGCCCCGGAGGGACAGGTTCGCCGGAATCAAGGAATTAGCCGTTTCTCACGCTCGCGGGACTCACCCTCTTCGGAGGGAAAGTGGTGTCGGAAATTCCGGCTGCCGGAGAATCAGACAGCGAGTCCCCCTCCTTCGACATTAGTAAGTCTGCTCGGACCCAACGGCTCGGCACGTCCGCCGTCCGTTTCCGTTCCGTGACACGGATGAGCGGATCCGGTAACGTGTCGATGAGGTTTCGTGCGGGCGCTTGGGCCGGGGCGGAGCGGTATCGACCTTGCGTCCGGGGGGGTAGGAGCCACGCATGCCGATCGTCACCGTTTCCCGTGGAACCATGAGCGGCGGGACCGCTCTCGCAGAGTGCGCGGCGAAGGCGTTGGGATCCCCTTGTCTCGCCCGCGAGGTCCTCGTGTCCGCTGCGACCGCGCTGGGAGTGTCCGAGCAGTTCCTCAAGGAGAGGATCGAGCGTGCGCCTGGCCTCTGGGAGCGCCTCGGAGCCGAGCGAAAGACGTATGTCCTCGCGGTTCAGGCGGCCCTCGCCGAGCACGTGGCAAAAGGGGACGCCGTCTACCACGGGCTCGCCGGACATCTCCTCCTGAGGGACATCCCGCAGGTGATTCGTCTTCGTCTCATCGCGCCGCTCGAGACCAGGGTCCGCGCCCTCATGGAGCAGCGCGGGATGACGCGTGACGGGGCGGAGAAGTTCATCGCCCAGGTCGACCAGCAGCGAGCGCGGTGGACCCGTCTCATGTACAACGCCGACATCGAGGATCCGCGGCTCTACGACCTCGTGATCAACCTCGACAAGACGTCTCTCGAATCCGCCTGCGCCGTCGTCGTGACGATGGCGCGGCGGCCCGAGTTCACGATCGACGACGCGGCGCGCGCCGGGATCGCGGATTTCGCTCTCGCGTGCAAGGTCCGCCTGGCCCTCGCCGTTCAGCCGGCCAGCCGGGGTCTCGAGCTGGAGGTGACCTCTCGATCGGGCGTCGTGACTCTTGCCGGGAAGGTCCCCAAGCCAGACATGCTGACTCACGCGAGCGACCGGTGGATCGGCGAGCTGCGAAAGGTGGTGGAAGAGGTCCCCGGAGTCAAGAAAGTCGTCCTCGACGTCAACCTCGTCAGCGCATACACCTGAAGGAGGAACCCGATATGGACTTCCTCGGCTGGCTGCAGGATCTCGGGAAGGACGCGAGCCCGGCGCCGGGATTCCAGGCGCGGCCGCTCTATCTCCTCGTCTCGGTCGCGCTCCCCGTGACGCTGGGCCTTTTCGTGGGCTTTTCCCTGAGGCTCGTCGAGCGGCTCCTCGGAGTGGAGCTCGGCAAGCGAGCGGGTCACTGATGGATGCCGGCAGCTTCTCGCTGGGCGCGCACTCCTTTCCGTTTCTCGCTCTCTTCGGCCTCGTGATCGGCGGGCTCGGCGGGTTCTTCGGGGTGGGCGGCGGCTTCCTCATGGTCCCGATGCTCAACGTCGTCTTCGGCGTTCCGTACAACATCGCCGTCGGGTCGGACCTGGGCCAGATGTGCGGAATGTCCGCCGCCGCGACGGTCCGCCACTCGCGGTTTGGCAACATCGACTTCAAGCTCGGCTTCCTGATGATCGTGGGAACCGCAACCGGGGTCGAGCTCGGCGCCCAGGTGCTGGAGGTCCTCAAGAAGGTCGGCACCCTCTCGGTCTTCGGGCGCGAGATCGACGTGCTGACCGTCGTGATGAGCCTCGTCTACGCGCTCCTCCTCGTGTTTCTCGGTCAGGCGATGGTGCGCGAGTCGCTGCGCACGATGCGGCGCGCCGCGGGGCAGGTGCAGCTCGGCGCCGAGGAGCCGGCGCCTTCCGCGGTCGTGAGGCTCCGGACCCTGAAGCTCTGGCCGATGGTGAGCCTGCCCGCGTCGGGAATCGAGTCGATCTCGCTTTGGATCATCCTCGGCATCGGCTTCGCCACCGGCTTCCTCTCCGGCATGCTGGGAGTGGGCGGAGGCTTCATTCGGATGCCGGCGCTCGTCTACATCCTCGGCTGTCCGACCGTCGTGGCGGTCGGGACAGACCTGTTCGAGATCATGTTCAGCTCCGGCTACGGCGTCCTGACGCATGCCTTCAAAGGAAACGTGCACCTCGTGCTCGTTCTCGCGCTCCTGATCGGAACCACGGTGGGCGCCCAGCTCGGGGCCTCGTATACGCGCCGGGCCGGTGGCCCCTGGGTCCGCTTCGGGTTCGGCTGTCTCGCCTTCGTGGGCGTGATCATGGTCGCCATCAAGCTCTACGCGAAACTCCTCCGTTAAGACCGTGAGCGGGTTCTGGCCCCGCATCGCCCGCCATCTCACGCCGCGAGGGCGCCGTCTGCTCCCTTCCTCCGCGGCGGAGAGGTTTACATGCTTGAGGGCGATCGGAGCCGCCAACGACACGTTCCTTTCCGAGCTCGCGCGATGCCAGGAGGCCGCAGAGGGAGAAGCCCCTCTCAGCCTCGGAGCCGTCGCCGACGCCTACGAGGCCCTCTCGGCCCCTGTCGGCACGATGGTGCGCGCCCTGATGGCCATGAGCGCCGGGCGATATGCCGACCTCGGCCCGCGCCACGAGGCGCTCGATCGAGAGCTGGCTTTGGAGGCTTTCCAGGCCCGCCCAGTCCAGTTCGGCCCGCTCGTCGTCTGGTCGAACGACCCCGAAGCTTGCCAACCCAGCGTCGCGGGACCCAAGGCCGCGCGCCTCGCGCAGCTCGTCGCAACCGGCGAGTTCGACATTCCCCCTTTCTTCGCCGTCACCGCGCACGGCTTCCGCCTCTTCATGGAGGCGAGCGGGGTCCAGGACGTCGTGAACGAGGCCCGCGCGACGACGGACTTGAACGACGCCGCGAGTCTCTCGCGCTTCTCGGACCGCGCCTTCGCCGCCGTTCTCGCCGCGCCTTTGCCGGCGTCCCTCGAGCGCGAGATCGAGAAAGCCATGCGCGCAATCGGCGAGGAGATCGGCGGCGAGGTCCGGGTGGCGGTCCGCTCCTCGGCCGTGGTCGAGGACACCACGTCGTCCTTCGCGGGCCAGTTCGAGTCGGTTCTCAACGTTCCTCCGGCCGGCGTCGCCGCCGCCTACCGGCACGTGATCGCCAGCAAGTTCCAGGTCGAGGCTCTTCGGTACGCCCTCGCGCGCGGCTTCGTCGACGAGCAGGTGACGATGCCGGTCCTGTTCATGGCGATGATCATGCCCAAATCGAGCGGCATTGCCTACTCCCGGAACCCCGGCAGCCCGTGGTGCGCCACGATCACGGCAGTTCCGGGCCTCGCCCAAACGATCGCGGATGGCCGGGGGATCCCCGATGTCTACCAGGTCGTCGACGCGGAGCCGCCCCGCATCGAGGAAGTGGTTCCGGGCTCGCGGCCGCCGACTCTTCTTTGCGCCGCCGAAGGAGGCCTCGAGGAAGAGCCGGAAGATCGCGGCGCCGGGGCGAGGCTCGCCCTGGACGAGGAGGAAGCGTGCCGCGTCGCGCGACTCGCCTGGAGCCTGGAGAGACGCTTCGGGGAGCCCCAGGACGTGGAGTGGGCTCTCGACCAATCCGGTCGCCTCTACGTCGTGCAGACCCGTTCGCTCCGTCTCCCCGCCTCCGTGCCCAGCGGCGAACGAGATCCGATCCCGGCGGGATACCGGGTGCTCATGCGCGGCGGCTCGCGGGCCAGCGGCGGCGTTGCCGCCGGGCCGGTCGTCAAGCTGGCCGATTCCACCGCTCCGGGGGAGGTCCCCGACGGCTGCATCCTGCTCGTCCCCACGACGTCCCCGCGCCTGGCAGCCGTCATGGGCTCGGTGGCGGGCGTGATCGCGGGCACGGGAAGCGCGACGGGTCACATGGCGACCGTCGCGCGGGAGTTTGGCGTGCCTTGCCTCGTGGGAGCCGGAGCTTCCGTCGCGGCGCTCTCCGAAGGGGAGATCGTGACCCTGGATGCCGACGCCAGGATGGTCTTCGAGGGTGTGGTTGCGGAACGGATTCGAAAAGAGCCGAGGGGGGCAGCGCCTCGTCGCCGCGACCCGGTCCGCGAGAACGTTCTCCGACTCCTGGGGCGTGTCGCGCCCCTCACCCTGACGAACCCGGAGGCGCCCTCCTTCGACCCGGAGCACTGCGTCACCCTCCACGACGTGGCGCGTTTCGTCCACCAGCGCGCGATGGCCGAGATGTTCGCCGTCGAGGCGCTCACGCCGGCCGAGAGGCGCGCGTGCCGGAGGCTGAGCTGGCCCCGGCCCATGGAGATCCTCGTGCTCGACCTCGGGGGCGCGGTCTCCCGGGCGGGCCGCACGGTCTCGCTCGAGGCCCTGACCTCGGTGCCGTTCTCGGCCCTCCTGGAAGGGATGATGGACTCGCGGCTGCGGTGGGCCGGACCCGTCGGGTTCGACCTCAAAGGATTCGTCTCCGTAGTCGTCCGGAGCGCCGCCGACGATCAGCGCTACGGTGAACCAAGCTACGCGCTTTGCTCGGCCGATTACGTCCACTTCGCGTCCCGCCTCGCGTACCACTTCGCGACCGTGGAGGCCATCTGCGGGGCGTCGCCGAACGAGAACTACGTCCGCTTCCGCTTTCAAGGAGGCGCGGCCGTGGCGGAGCGGCGCGAATGGCGCGCGAGCTTCCTCGCTTGCGTCCTCAAGGTCAACGGGTTCACCGTGCGCCAGGTGGGCGACCGGGTGGATGCGATCCTCCCCAAGCGGCCGAGGGAAGAGCTCGAAGACGCCCTCGTCATGCTGGGGCGGCTGATGGTGGCCTCACGCCATCTCGACATGGTCATCGAAAGTCCGGCGGTCGCCGCCGCGCTCTCGCAAGCGTTCCTGACGGGCGACTACAGTTTCGAGAAGGTGCGCCGCGAATCCCAGGGGAGATGGCCTTCTTGAGGTCGATCTTCAACCTCGGGTCCGGCTCTCCCGGTGAGCTCCTCCGCCGCAAGTACACGAGCTTCCGGCGCCTTCTCGCGACGAACAACGAGATCCTCGAGCGGATCGCGGACCTCGAGGGAACCCTGGCCGCCGACCAGCCGATCCCCAACGACGAGCTCCTCGCGATCGCCCAGGCCGTCCGGGAGCGTGCCCTCCTGATCGTGGAGGATCTCGACGTCATCGCCGAGGGCCGCTATCGCTCCCTGCGGGGGAACGTGGAGCGGATTGCCGCGGGGATCGAAGAGGCGCTCCGAAGCGTACAGGGAACCCCGGTGACCGCCGCCTGCCTTCCGCTGGAGGGGCTGGATCGGCGGATGGCCGACGTCGTGGGGGGAAAGACCGCCAACCTCGGAGAGGTTCGCAACGTCGTCGGGTTGCCTGTTCCTCCTGGCTTCGCGATCACCGCCTTTGCATACCGGTCGTTCGTCTCCGGAGCGGGGATTCAGGAGCGCCTCACCGAGCTCTGGCGCGGTGTGGACTGGGATGACCTCCGGAACGTCCACAGGGCCGCCGACCAGATGCAGGCGCTCGTCCTCGGAGCCGAGATCCCGCAGGACGTGCGGGAGTCGATCACTCTTTCGGCACACGACCTCTATCGGCTCTCGTCGGGGCGTCCACGCGTCTCGATGCGCTCCTCCGCGATCGGCGAGGACAGCCGTACCTCTTTCGCCGGCCAGTACGCGAGCTTCCTCAACGTCCCCCTCGAGCAGGTTCTCCGCCGCTACAAGGAGACCGTGGCGAGCAAGTTCGGCGCCCGGGCGCTCTTCTACATGCACTCGAAGGGGCTTCGCGAGGGCGAGATCGCGATGAGCGTGGGCTGCTTTCTGATGATCGAGGCGCGCGCTGCCGGCGTCGGGTACACCGTCGACCCGAACGACCCCGACCGGGACATGATGACGGTCGCGGCCGTGTGGGGCCTCGGCAGGCCCGTCGTGGACGGTACGATGACGCCCGACGTCTACCTCGTGCCCCGAAGCTCGCGGAGCGGCGCGGTGCAGCGGCAGGTCGTCGTCAAGCCGCGCCGGATCGTCTGCGGCCCCGACGAGGGAGTCGTGGAAGAGGACGTGCCGCCGGAGCTGCAGGATCGCCCCTGCCTCGACGACGCGCAGCTCGATCGGCTGGCCGGATACATGCGGGCCCTGGAGGCCCACTACCGCACCCCTCAGGACGTGGAGTGGGTCCTCGACATGCACGGCCGCTTGTTCATCGTCCAGACGCGCCCTCTCGCTCTCCCCGAGAGTCCGGCGCCCAGGCTTCCCAATTCCCCGGAAGTAAATCGCGACTGCTTGCTCTTTTTCAAGGGGGCGACCGCATGCCCCGGGGTCGGCGTGGGACCGGTCGTCCACGCCGAAAGCGACGAGGAGCTCTCGCAGTTCCCGCTCGGAGGCGTCCTCGTCGCGAGCCAGAATTCGCCCCGATTCGTCAACGTCATGACGCGCGCGGCGGCCATCGTCACCGACGTCGGAAGCGTCACAGGGCACATGGCGTCGCTGGCGAGAGAATACGGCGTCCCGACCCTGTGTAACGTCGGCGAGGCGACCCGGCTCCCGCCGGGGTTGGAAGTGACGGTAGACGCCACGGCCGGCGCCGTCTACAGGGGACGCGTCGAGGAGCTCGTCTCGCGGGGGCGCGTCCAGAGACGGACCCTCAGGAACCTCCCCTCGGCCGCCGTCCAGGAGCGCGTGACGGCGCGGATCGCACACCTGAACCTGACCGACCCCTCGAAGAACTCGTTTCGGGCCAAGAACTGCACGACGTATCACGACGTCGTCCGGTTCTGCCATGAGATGGCAATTTCCGAGATGTTCCACGTCAACGATTACTCGGAGCTCCGCGAGCGGGGGATGGCGTTCCGGCTCGAGACGGACGTCCCGCTGGGGATCTACGTCATCGACCTCGGAGACGGGCTCACGGCTCCGCCGGGGGCGCGCGGCATCACCCCGGCCCAGATCGTCTCGGTCCCGATGCGCGCGCTCTGGCGCGGCATCACGGCGCGCGGCGTCCGGTGGGCCGGCGCGCGGCCCATCGACGTGGGAGGCTTCCTTTCCGCCATGGCCAGCACCGTCGCGGACGGTGCGCGGGGCGAGCGGGGGCTCGGGGACAACTCGTACGCGATGGTGGGAGCGAACTACGTCAACTTCGGATCGCGCCTCGGCTATCACTTCACGACGCTGGAGGCGGTCTGCGGAGAAAGCGTCCATGAGAACTACATCGTCTTTCGCTTCAAAGGGGGAGCCGCCGAGCTCCAGAGGCGCGAGCGCCGGGTCCGCTTCATCGCGGACGTCCTGTCCCACTACGGCTTCGAGGTGGACCGCCGCCGGGATCTCCTCAATGCCTGGGTGAAGAAGCTCGATCGCCCGGCCATCGAGACACGCCTCGAGGTCCTCGGGCGCCTGATGGGTTGCGTCCGCCAGCTCGACGTCCTGATGCACGCGGAGACCTCCGTCGGTCAGTGCGTCGAGGCGTTCCTCGCGGGCCGCTTCGAATTCTTCGACTTCGAAAAGGGCGGCCCGGGCCCATGAATCGGCCGGCCCGGGGCCGGAAAGCTCTCTGAAAAGAAGGGAGCCCCGCCGAAACCGGCCGGGGCTCCCGAGGATCTCTGCTCTTCTTCTCGAGCCGGTGCCGGACTAGATGAAGAGCGGCGCCAGGACAAGCGTGATCGTGGACAGGAGCTTGATGAGCACGTGGAGGGATGGACCGGCGGTGTCCTTGAACGGGTCGCCCACCGTGTCGCCGACGACGGCCGCGGCATGCGTGGGGTTCTTCGTCTTTTTGCCGTCGGGTCCGATGAGGTATTTCCCGCCATGGGCGCCGCTCTCGATGTACTTCTTGGCGTTGTCCCAGGCGCCGCCGCCATTGTTGAGGAAGAGCGCCATCAGGATCCCCGTGATGGTCCCGACCATCAGGAGCCCGGCGACGGCCTCGGCGGAAATGAGCCTGTCCTGCGGGGTGATGAACACCTTGAAGAGAAGCCCCACGCCGATCGGCGTGAGGACCACGAGCAAGCCCGGAGCCACCATCTTGCGCAGCGCGGACTTGGTGACGATGTCGACGCAGGAGCCGTAATCCGGCTTGAAGTCCGCCGGGAACTGGATGATGTCGTTCAGGCGCGGGAGCTTGGCATATTGCCGGCGCACTTCCTCGATGATGGCCTGTGCGGCCGAGCCAACGGCACGGATGGCCATCGACGAGAAGAGGAAGACGAGGGTCGCGCCCAACAGCGCGCCGACGAAGACGACCGGGTTCGCGAGGTTGACGCCGTGCATCTCATGGCCGGAGTACTGGGCCACTTCGTCCATGTAAGCCTGGAAGAGCAGGAACGCCGCCAGGGCCGCGGAGCCGACCGCGTATCCCTTCGTCAGCGCCTTCGTGGTGTTGCCCACCGCATCGAGGCGGTCGGTCTTCTTGCGCACCTCTTCGGGCTGCTCCGACATCTCGACGATGCCTCCGGCGTTATCCGTGATGGGTCCGAACGTGTCCATCGCGAGGATGTAGGCGGCCGTGGCGAGCATGCCCATCGTGGCCACCGCCGTCCCGAAAAGCCCTCCGTTCATCCCGGAAGAGCTCGGGAAGGCCCCTCTCCCGAGAAAATACGAGCCGAGAAGCGCCGCGCCCATGACGAGGGCCGGCATCCAGGTGCACTCGAGGCCGACGCCCACGCCCGCGATGATGTTCGTCGCCGGGCCGGTCTTGGAGGCCTCGGCGATCGACTGAACGGGCCGGTACTTGTACTCGGTGTAGTACTGGGTGATGTACACGAACGCGACCGAGGTCAGGACGCCCACGATGCCGCACAGGAAGAAGTGCCACCAGGCGTCGGGCGCGCCCGGCACGTTGAGGAGCCAGTACGTCGCCCCGCCGAAAGCCAACATCGCCAAAACCACGGCGAAGTAGTAGCCGCGGTTGAGAGCCTGCATCGGGTCGATCTTCTCCTCTTTATCCATGCGGACCGTCATGATTCCGACGATCGACGCGACGATCCCGAAGGCACGTGCGATCAGAGGGAACATCATCACGCCGACGACGCCGGCCGAGAAGCCGAGGTGGGCCTTTTCCGCAGAGGCCGCCAGCGTGGCGCCCAGGATCATGGCGCCGATGTTCTCGGCCGCTGTCGATTCGAAGAGGTCGGCGCCACGCCCCGCGCAGTCGCCCACGTTGTCGCCGACGAGGTCCGCGATCACGGCGGGGTTGCGCGGATCGTCCTCGGGAATCCCCGCCTCCACCTTGCCGACGAGGTCCGCGCCGACGTCGGCCGCCTTGGTGTAGATCCCGCCGCCGAGCTGGGCAAAGAGCGCGACGAAGGAAGCCCCGAAGCCGTAGCCGACGATGAGAAGAGGGATCTTCGTCGGTTCGACGTTGCCGAAGGCGCCCACCAGCGCATAGAGCCCGGTGACCCCGAGGAGGCTCATGGCGACCACGAGCAGGCCGGACACGGCGCCGCCGCGAAGGGCGATGCGCAGCGCGTCGTTGAGGCTGGTGAGCGCGGCCGTTGCCGTCCGGATGTTGGCGCGGATCGAGACCCACATTCCCACGTACCCGGCAAACACCGAGCACAGGGCGCCGAGGACGAAGGAGAGCGTGATCCAGAATGCGAGCTGCAGCGAGCTCCCCACCGGATCGAACTGGCGGTGATCGCGCACGAAGCCGTAACCCACGAAGAGGATGACCGCGAGCGCCGAGGCGAGCCCGAGGATGGTCCTGTTCTGCCGGCGTAGAAAAGCTTCCGCCCCCTCCTTGATGGCGTCGGAAATCTTCTGCATGGCCGGGCTGCCCGTCGAGAACCGGAGGACCCACCTGGCGAGGTAGGCTGCGAAAAGCAACCCGAACACGGAGAATCCGATGACCAGCAGGATCAGTTGTACCGTCATAACACTGTCTCTCCTCTCCTCATTCGAACTGGTGGTGTCTGTACCGTGTCACGAACCGGGCGGGTATGGCAATGGTGCGGCTCAATCAGTGTCCCCCGCGTCCAAAAAGAGTACCCGCGAGCCATCCTGCCGCCACTGCGATGAGCACGGTGAAAGCACCATAGACGAGCGGGCGTCGCTCCGCGAGCCGTGACACCCAATCGACCACGCCCTTCTTGCGCACGAAGAGATTGCTGGTCTGAACGCCCAGCATCCGATCGTCGCCGAGAAACGAGGTGGTGACCTGGTATCGGCCGTCCGGAGCGCAGGCGGGGAGGCTGAACACGTGGTAGAAGGCGCCCCGATCGTTGAGGCGGATCCCGTTGGGCCGGACGCCGTAGAGACCGCGCTGGCCCTGCAGGTCCCAGAATCCCTCCAACACCCGGCCGCTCTCGCCCTCGTGCATCGGCCCCGAGAGGCTCGAGAGACGGGCGTGCGCGATCAGCGTCTCGCGACCGGCGGCGAGGTCGAAGGGGGCGAGGAGTCGATTGCTCGCCTCGAGATCATCGGCAGGCAGGCACGGGGCGAAGCCGTTGCACAGGGGGGAGCTCACGTTCACGAGGTAGAGCCCCGGCACACCCGAAAGGCGGTATTGACGGACGCCCAGCCAGAACAACGCGACCCGCCCCTTCTCCATGAGACGGACGACGCCGGCCGAGGGCCCCTCCAGCACGGCCAGCACGCGCCGAGTCCCGGCCGGCGCGGTCCCGTGCAGGAAGAGGTCCAGGCCCGAGAAGGAGTAGGAAACCTCCACGCGCTCCACGTCCGATTGCGGGACGACCGCCGAGACCGGGACGGAGACCTCCGGTCTGTTCAGGACGGCGAAGAGGAGGAATGCCAGCAAGTCAGTGTCCGCCGCCCGCCCTGGCGAAGTCGATGAGCTGCGCCGGCGGAATGAGGAGCTGTACGAGGAGGATGGCCATCACCACGAGCACGATGAGCGCGAGGAACACCCGAATCTGCTCGCCGCGGAGGCGGCGGCTGGCCGCCACGCCGAACTGGGCGCCGATGACGGATCCGGCGAAGAGCGCGACCGCAAGCATGACGTCCACCGTTTGGTTGGTCAACGACTGCTGCAGTGTCACGTTGGCCGAGGTCAGCACGATCTGGAAAAGGTCCGTCCCCACCGCGACGCGCGTGGGGATGCCGATGATGTAGATCATCGTCGGAAGCATGATGAAGCCGCCCCCGACTCCCAGGAAGGCGGCGAGCAGGCCCACGAGGACGCCTGCGCCGACGGGAAGGAGGACCGACGTGCGGAGTCCCGACTTCGGGAAATGGACCTGCAGCGGCAGGCGGGAGAACAAAACCGTGAGCGTGCCGCCCGAGGGTTCGCCCGCTCGGGATCGGCCCCGCCATGCGCGCAAGCCCTCGCGCAGCATGCCGAGGCCGATGAACCCGAGCACGAGGACGTAGACGAGCTTGAGGAAGAAGTCGAAGTTCCCGAGGTTGCGGAGAACCTTCACGAGATGGACCCCGGCGAACCCGCCGGCCCAGCCCCCGCAGACGATGAACAGCCCCATCTTGAAGTCCACGTTTCCCAGGCGAGAGTGGGAGAGAGCGCCGGACGTGGCGCCGGCGGTGATCTGCGCGGCGTCGGTCGCGGCCGCCACGGCGGCGGGGATGCCGATGAAGATGAGGAGCGGCGTCATCAGGAAGCCGCCTCCGACGCCGAAGAGGCCGGACAGGAATCCGACGAGTGAGCCCATTCCCGCGATGAGAAGAGGGCTCACGGAGGCGCCGGCCACCGGGAAGTAGAACCGCAGGTGCTCGAAAAGGCCTTTGCTCTCCTGGTGCTGCACCCGCCCGACCATGGCCGGTGTGACGTTCGGGTGGCAGGCGCCGCACGTCTGCGCGAGCCTGCCGGGGCTGACGCTCGAACGGGGATCGCTTGCGGGAAGGATGTCGTGAGCCTCGTGGCACGACGGGCAAGTGGCCACGTCGAGAATGCCGTGAGAGAGGGCCACGCCGTGGAACGTCCGCTCGAAGCCCTCCACGCTCGCCGAAGGCAGCTCGGTGTGACGCAGCACCGCGGGGTCGTCGTGGCAGCGCGCGCAGGTCATGGAGACGCGGCCGACCGAGGTGGGCGCGGCCGCGCTGTGCACCGGCAGCACGGCATGGCCGCCGTGACACGACACGCAGGTGGCGGAAAGACCGTCGCCATTGGCCACGCTGCGGGCGTGCGAGCTCGTGCGGTAAGCCTGAAGCTGCTTCTCGTGGCAGCGACCGCACGAGGCGGCCACGTTCTCGGCGCTCACCGCTGACGCGAAACCGGTCGACGACGCCCCCTCGGACCCGTGACACTCTGCGCACGCCAGGCCCGCGTGAACGCCTCCGAGAGGGACCCGGCCGCCCACCGCCAGAGGACTCGCGAGGACGTGACTTCCGAACCCGAAAGCCGCCGCCATCAGAAGGGTCGTGCGCCCTGAGACCCTCAGCGCCGGGCGCGCCTCATGACGGCCGCCTCGCAGGAATCGAGCGCCTCCCGCCGGACGCTGGCAGCTCTGCACGGCGGTGGCAAAGCAAGTCCCACGCCTCGATCTCGACGGGCCACCGATTCGCTAATGATTGATGGCGTTGAACTTGTAGCTCTGGAGGCCAAAGCCGCGAAGGCGGCTTGTTACGATCTCTTCCCATACGGGGCGGAGTGCGATCATCTCCCGGGTCCCCAAAACGAAACGGGCGACGTCAGCCGGTCTCGAGACCGTAGTGCTTCGTCTTCTCCCAGAGGGTCTTTCGGCTGACGCGCAGGAGCTGCGCGGCTTCGCTTCGGCGCCCCTCGGTGGTCTCCAGCGCGGCCTTGATGGCCTCGATCTCCGCTCGCTCGACCGCTTCCTGCAGGGTCGTCGCCTGTGGGGCGGCGGGAGCGCGGTGCGGGGCGGAGCTCGCCGTGCGCACGTTGGCGGGGAGGTCGTCGATCGTGATCTTCGAGCCGGTGCAGAACAGAGCCGCCCTCTCCACGACGTTGCGAAGCTCCCGCACGTTCCCCGACCAGTGATGCGCGTCGAACGCCTGCAGCGCCTCCGTGGAGAATCCCACGACCGCCTTCTGCCTCGCGCGCGTGAACTCCTCCAGGAACGACCGGGCCAGGATCGGGATGTCTTCCCTTCGTTCGCGCAACGGCGGGAGGTGAATGGTCACCGTGTTGATGCGGAAGAAGAGGTCCTCGCGGAACAGACCTTCTGTGATCTCCTCCTCAAGCGGGCGGAGCGACGCCGAGACGATGCGGAAGTCCACATTGATGGTGCGCTGCGAGCCGAGCCGTTCGATCTGCCGCTCCTGAAGGACGCGCAACAGCTTGACCTGGAAGGAAGGGGGGAGCTCGCCGATCTCGTCCAGGAACAGCGTGCCTCCGGACGCGGCCTCGAATCGCCCGATCCGTCGGTCGGTCGCACCGGTGAATGCGCCTCTCTCGTATCCGAAAAGCTCCGATTCGAGCAGCGATTCGGGAAGCGAGGCGCAGCTCACGCGAATGTAGGGGCGGGCTCGCCGCGCCGAGTTGTAATGGACCGCGGAGGCGACGAGCTCCTTGCCCGTGCCGCTCTCTCCTTGAACGAGGACGTTCGCGTCGGAGTCGGCGACCACCTTGATCAGCTCGAACACCTCGTGCATCTGCTTGCTCTTGCCGATGATGCTGCCGAACGAGAAGCGCTGCTCGAGCTGCTCTTGAAGGCGGACGTTCTGCTCCTTGAGCGACCGGAAGGAGCAGACATTGTCGAGGCGCAGCAGGAGCTGCATCATCGAGAACGGCTTCGTGATGAAGTCCGCGGCGCCCTGCCGCATGGCGTCCACCGCCGAGTCGATCGTGCCGTGCGCCGTGATGATGATGACCGTCGCGTCGGGCTTGAGGGCTTTGACGCGTCGAAGGAGCTCGAGGCCGTCGACACGCGGCATCAGCAGATCGGTCAGGACGACCTCGTGACCCTGCCGCTCGAACTGCGCAAACGCTTTCGCGCCATCCTCCGCGACGTCCACCTCCCAGCCTTCCTTGCGAAGAGCGTCCGCCATCGTGATGCGGAGAATCGGCTCGTCCTCGGCGATCAGGAGTCGGTTTCCACAGAGTGTCATGGCGTTACTTCTTCGGCCTGCGGGGGGTGGCTCAGGGGCAGGGTGATCCGGAAGGTGGCTCCCTTGCCCACCTGGCTGTTCACCTCGATGGTCCCGTTGTGAGCCGCGACGATATTATAGCTGACCGCGAGGCCGAGCCCGGTGCCCTTGCCCACGTCGCGGGTGGAGAAGAAGGGGTCGAAAATGCGCTCGCGGATCTCTTCTGGAATCCCGACTCCCGTGTCGATCACCTCCGTCACCGCGTTCCCGCCGGTGCGTCGCGTGCGAAGCGTGAGCTTTCCCCCCTTCGGCATGGCCTGGATGGCGTTCAAGACGAGGTTCAGGAAGAGCTGTTCCATCTGGAAATGATCCGCTAGCACGACGGGCTCGACCGGCGCCAGGTCGAAGAGCACCTCCACGCGGTTCGCCCGAAGCTGATATTGAGCCAGCTCGACCACATGGCGGAGATTCTCGTTGAGGGACGTGGGCTCGGGGCGGATCTCGCTCGGCCGGGAAAAATCCAGGAGGTTCAGAACCGTGTGCTCGATTCGCTTGATGCCGTCCTGCACGAGGGCGAGGTATCGGTCGCGCATCTCGACGTCTTCCGGGTGGGCGACGATCGCCTCCAGGCAGGTGAGGATGCCCGCCAGCGGATTGTTCACCTCGTGAGCGACTCCCGCGGCGAGGGTCCCCACGGCGGCCATCTTCTCCGTGTGGGCCAGCCTGGCCCACCGCATCTCCTCCCGCCCTCGCGCTTGCTCGAGCTCCTCCATCGTCCGGTTGAAGGCCGCGGCCAGCTCGCCAACCTCGTCCCATCGCTTGACCGGAGCACGTGCTTTCAGATCACCCCGCCCGGCCTGCCTCATGGTGTTGTGCAGGTTGAGGATCGGCCGGATCAGCGTCTCGACGTAGACCGCGGTGAGGATGGAGCTTCCCAGCATGAGGATGAGCGCCACGAGGCCGGCGCGCTTGGCGATGCCGCGAACCTCCTGCTCGATCGGACTGAGGGAGAACCCGATGGCCAGGGAGCCCCAGAAGCGTGTCGAGATGCTGAGGGACGTGCGGACCTCGAGAATCCGTTCCCCGGACGAGGCCGTGCGCTGCTCGACAAGGGAAGCCCCCCCGACCGGAGAACGGTACAAAGCTCGCCCGAAGCGTTGCCCGATGAGGTTCCAACGGTTGGAGTGGGTGACGACTCCCCGCTGGTCGGTGATGATGACGTAGCGCACGAAGTCGCGGTTGCGGTCGATCAAGCCGTCGAGGTAGCTCTCGATGAGCCCCTCCTCCACGACCGCGCCCAGCTCCCCGTAGACGAGCGCGTCCGTGACAGGCACTGTAAACGTTTCTGCGAGGGCCCTTCCGCGCGCGACGATCTCGTCGTAGCGAGCGCTACGCTCGTGAATCACAGCCAGCACGGTGACGAGCCCCATGGTCACCGCAATGAGGGTGTTCGAGTAAAGGAAGAACTTCAGGCGAAGACCGAGAAACGCCATGTTCACTGCCGCGCCGGGAGGCACTCCCTCCTCATCGCCGAGTCGGAGAGAGTGAGCGCGTTTGAGCCGAACACCCGCCGGGCGAGCTTGCGGATCGGGTCGTATTCCTCGTCGGACACGGGCACGAAGCCTTCGGAGAGCTCTTCCTCCCAATCCTTCATTGCCGCCGCCACCCAGCGATTCTGGCCCGGGAGGACGGCGAGAACGCGCACGAGCTGCTCCCGAAGTGCCGGCGGCGTTCCGGGGGCCAGTCCGAGCACGAAGTTGGGAATCTGATCCGAGCGGGCCAGGACCCGGAGCGCCTGTCGCGCCACGAACTTCTCCCCCACGATGTCGCGCACCGCGCAGGCATCCACCTCTCTAAGAAGGACCGCCCGCGCCGCTTGTTCATTTTGGGCGTAGTACCGGCAGCTGAGGTTCACGCCGACGCGCAGGCCGGCGTCCTCGAGCATCCCGCGCGCCACGAGGCTGGACGCCGTCGACATCGGCTCGCCGAAGCCGAACTTCTTGCCGGCCAGCTCCTCAAGGTGCTGCAGCTTGCTGTCGACGCGAACCATGATGAGGCCGTGATACGTGGGCTTGCCGTGGGTGTTGAGCTTGACCACCGGGATGACCTGGCAGGCTGCGTGAGCGCGCGCATAGGTGTAAGGACCGAGATTAGCCATCGTCAGCTTTCCGGCGCAGAGGTCCTCCACTGCTTTTTCATAGGAGTCGACGAGCACGAGATCCCAAGGCTCTCCCGTAGCGCTTTCGAGATAGTTGGCCAGGGGTTGGTACTTGAGGTACATCACCCGGGGGGTATAAACGCTCACGACCCCGAAGCGCTTGCGAGGCGACGGCTTTGCGGGTGCCGCGGCCGCGCCGGCAGCCAGCAAGACGACACCCACCAAGCTAGCGAGCGTTCGCATGGTTTCGCCTCTCCTCGAGTGCCGCGATCAGCGCAGCGGCGCCCCCGTCTGGGCTCACCTCGACGGCGGGGTTCCACCCGACGTCCTCCGCCCGGCTCGCCGCGGCGGCGCCCAGACACCACGCGACCGCTTCACCCCGCCATGACGGCCGTTCGGCGACGAACGCGTCCACCTCTCGTGGGGTCCTCAGCAAGCAACCCGTGAGCGGCAGCGCTCCCATCGCCGTTCGGGCGGCCGCCGTGAGGGGAACGGGCACCTCCACCAGCGCAGCGCCGACTCGCTCCAGATCGGCTCGAAGCCTCCCGGCCGGCGCGGCGACTGTCAGACGCTCGCCGAAAAGCGGTCGGCGCGTGAACCAGTCCAGACGACCGGCATGGCGCACGGCCGAGCCGATGACGAAGATCGCGGGGGGAAGGATTCCCGCCGCCTCGGCCGCCGCCGGCAGGTCGCGCAACGGGGCGCGCACGACGCGCTGGGCCGGCGTCGCGCCCCGCTCGATGAGCGCGGAGGGCATCTCGGGGTCCATTCCCGCCGCAAGGAGGCTGGCGCTCACGTTCTTCAGGGCCGAAACTCCCATGAAGCCGATGAGCGTGGCGCACGGGTCGCCGGCGAGCAGCTCCCACCGGACCTGCGGTCCGCTCTTCTTGATGCTCTCGTGAGCGGTGACCAGCGTGACGCGAACGGCTTCGTCGCGGAAGGTCACAGGGATCCCGGCGTAGATCGGAACCGCCGTTCCGGCCGACACGCCGGGCACGACGTCGAACGAGACGCCGGCCGCCGAGAGCGCTTCGGCTTCCTCGCCTCCCCTACCGAAGATGCAGGGGTCGCCCCCCTTGAAGCGCACGACCCGTTTGCCCTCGTGCGCAAGGCGGACCAGCATCGCCTCGATCTCCTCCTGCGGCACCGAGTGGTGCCCGGCCTCCTTGCCCACGCTGAGGAGCTCGACAGTGGGAGGCAAGTCGGGCGGGAGGGCGGGCTCGGCGAGTCGGTCGAAGACCACCGCGTCCGCGGCCATGAGCCGCTCGCGGCCGCTCAACGTCAAAAGGCCCGGATCACCGGGCCCGGCGCCGACGAGAGAGACGAAACCGACGTTCGTCTCGCGCGTCTTCGGCTGCGAGCCGGAGGGCGCCTCCGCCCTCGACAGCCAAGCCGTCTCCTCCTCGGAGGTGGGCGGGCGCACGGCCAGCGTCTCGGCGTCGACCGTCGCCGCAAAGAAGCGATCGAACAGTTTCTCCCGGTCTTCCGGACCGATCTCGAGCGCCCGGACCCGGACGCGGAAACGGGCCGCCGCCGTCATCCAATCGGCCCACTCGGGGGTGAAGCGGCGCTCCAGGATCTGGCGGAGACGCCGGACCGCGAACGGCGCCTGCCCTTCCGAGGCGACGGCGATCTGCAACGGGCCTCGCCTCACGCGCGCCGGCAGATGGAACGTGCAGAGCTCCGGGTCGTCGGCGACGTTGACCCACGTTCCGGCCGCCTCGGCGTCCCCGGCCACGCGGCGATTCGTCTCGGCGCTGTCCGTGGCGGCCAGGACGAGGCGATAGCCGGCAGCCTCTCCGCCCCGGTAAGCCCGCCTCTGAAGGCTCAATTTGCCGCTCGAGGCCAGCGATTCGAGAGCGGAGACGGGAGAGAGCGCGACGACCGTGACCTTGGCGCCCGCCTCGAGAAGCCCTTCGACCTTTCGGAGCGCGACCTCACCTCCGCCCACGACGAGGCACGCGCGACCGCTGAGGCTGAGCGTTACGGGCAGCATGGTCTCACTCGATCGGGGCCCTCCTCGAGCCATCTTACAGGGAGGTTTTCCCCGGTGATCCGGCCAACCCCATGAGCGCCCTGAGCCGCAGACCCCCGGCCAGGTACTTCGCCGACCCACCCGCCGCCTTGAGGAGCCGGACGGCCTCGGCGGAGCGGGCCCCCCGCTCACAGATCGCCAGCCACTCGCCACGTTCCGGGAGCGGGAGCGAAGAGCGCAGCTCCTCGAGAGGAGCCTGCCGCGCGGAGGCTGGAAGAGGGCGTTCTTCCGTCTCGCCGCTGTGCCGCACGTCGAGCAGGCGCGGGCCTTCGAGGGCACCGCCGGGGGGGCGTGCCTCGATTCCCTCCTCCTGGTTCTCCGCGGCGAAGGCTGCTTGGGCGAGTGGGTCGATCGCGGGAGCGAAAGGAGGCGCATACGCCTGCTCCAGATTGGCAAATTCACCCAAATCCGCGCCGCGCGCGATGAGCTGCGTGGCGACGTCGACCCGCTTGGCGACGTCGCCCTCGCCGACCGCCTGCACGCCCAGGACCCGCCGCGATCCCGCCTCGTAGACGAGATGGACCACGATTTCCTTGGCCTCGGGCCAGTAGTGCGCGCGGTCGTGGGCAACCACCCAAGCCGAACGCGCTTGCAAGCCTGTCGCCTCGGCAGCCGCGCGCGTCACGCCGGTCGCCGCCACGTTGAGATCGAAGACCTTCACCGCCACCGCCCCCACCGCTCCCGGAAACCGGTCTTTGCCGCCGGCGAGGACGTTGGCGAGGGCTCGCCCCTGACGGTTGGCGAGCGAGCCGAGCGGCAGGTAGGCCGAGTCACCTCCGGGGATCCGCCGCACCTCGACGCAGTCTCCCGCCGCCCAGACGTGGGGAATGCTCGTGGCGAGACGCTCGTCCACGCAAATGGCGCCGGTCCTTCCGAGGGCGACGCCGGCCGAACGCGCGAGATCGACCTGGGGTTCCACTCCGATCGCCACGAGGACGAGGTCCCCGGCGAAGCGTTCCGCGGCAGCCGTCACCTCCGCCCGTTCGTCGTCGGCCGTGATCGCTGAGACCGCGGCGCCGGTGCGCAGATCCACCCCGTTTCGCCGAAGCGCCGCGGCGACCACAGCACCGATCTCCGGGTCGAGGAAGCCGGCAAGGGGAGCGTTCGCCGCTTCCAGCAGGGAGACCTCGACGCCCCAGAGGAGGTGGAAGGCTTCGGAGAGCTCGCACCCGACCAGGCCGGCGCCCACGATCACGACTCGCGAGATCTGCCCCTTGCCGAGAGCCGAGTGGACCGGCGCGAGGTCCTCGGGAGCGTGAAACGAACGGACGCGGGGATGGAGTGGCTGGTTGGGGAGACGACGGGCCCGGGCCCCGGTCGCCAGCACGAGGTCGTCCCACTCGAGAGCCACGCGCTCCGATCCGGGTCCCTCGCACGTGAGCAAACCGGCACCCACGTCCACGGCCGTCACCCGGCCTGAAAGCACCTCGACGCCCTTGACCGCGGCGAAGTAGGCGGCGTCGCGCAGGGCGCCGTCGCTCGTCGTTTGCAAAGACGCGGCAGAGGCGACGTCGCCGGAAAGCACGTAGGGGAGGCCGCAGGCGGCCACGGAGAAGGTCTCCCGCTCCTCCACCACGGTGATGGGCCACTTCGGCCGAAGGCGGGCCAGGCGGCAGGCGCAGCGCAGCCCCGCCGCCGAGGCGCCCACGATCACGACCCGACGTCGTCCTTCAGCGTTCACGCGCCCTTACCTCTTCCGTCACGACCCACTGGCGGCGCGGCCGGGCGCCGCGCCGGCCGACGACCTTATGCCGCGACTTCCCCTCGCACCGACAGAGCGATCTTGTAGAAGATCGTGATGAGCAAAAGGCCCCCGGCATAGATGCCCAGGGAGATCAGCAGCTCCGGCGCCGTCGGGCTGTAGGAGGTCACCTTTCCCAGGGGAGACGGCACGAAGCCGGTCACGATCATCCCGAGCCCCTTTTCGATCCAGATGGAGAAGAAGACCGCGATGCACGCGACCGTCAAGGTGCTCTCCCGGCGCCGAGTCCGCGGGTTGAGCAGGAGAACGAGAGCCGTCACGGCGAGAGCCTCGGCTGCCCACGTCCAGGGGACGAGGGTGGTCCTCCCGTTCAGTCCCAGGAACAGGAACTCGAAGTGCTCGATGTGCTCGGGGATGCCGCCGTAAAGGGCGGTGAAGAGCTCCATCAAGACGAAGAAGACATTGGCGCACATGGCGTACGTCGCGATGAGCGCCAGCTTCTGGATCGGCTCTTTCCCCGCGTCGAACCGCGTGATCTTGCGAAGGATCAGGCACATCAGGATCAGCAGCGCGGGACCGGAGGAGAACGCCGACGCGAGGAAGCGCGGGGCCAGAATCGCGGTCAGCCAGAACGGCCGCGCCGCCAGCCCCGAGTAGAGGAACGCCGTGACCGTATGAATGGAGATCGCCCACGGAATCGAGAGCACGATGATCGGCTTGATCCAGTGCGGAGGGGGGACCCCCTTGCGCTCCGCCCCCAGCGTCACGTGCGAGATCAGCACGTTGAGAACGAGGTAGCCCGAGAGGGAGACCATGTCCCAGAACATGAGGGAGTGGGGCGTCGGGTAGAGCATCACGTTGAGCACACGCGTCGGCTGCCCCATGTCCACGAAGATGAACAGCATGCACATGGTCACGGCGGCGATCGCGAGGAACTCGCCGAGGATCGTGAGCTTGCTGAAAGCCTTCCAGTCGTGCAGGTAGTAAGGGAGGACGACCATCACCGCCGAGGCCGCCACGCCGACGAGGAACGTGAACTGCGCGATGTAGAGGCCCCATGTGACGTCGCGGGAGAGGCCCGTGATACCGAGGCCGAGGGCGAACTGGCGCATGTAGAAGATCGCTCCCAAGGCGATGAGCCCGAGGAGAAGGGTCACCCAGCGCCAATAGCCTCTGCTTCCGACCAACGCTTTCTCGAGCATTTACGCCTCACACCAGGTAATAGACTTCGGGTTGGGTCCCGAGGCCCGGCTTGCGGCGCAGCGCGAATCGCGACCGGAGCAGGCGCCGCACCTCGGAGTCGGGATCGTTCAGATCGCCGAACGTCATCGCTTTCTCCTTGCAGGCCGCCACGCACGCCGGCTCCTCGCCCCGGTCCAGCCTTTCGTCGCAGAACGTGCACTTCTCGACGACCCCCTTCGTGCGCGTCGGGAAATCCCGGTTCAGCACCTTGAGGTGCGGGCGCGGGTCCTCCCAGTTGAAGCTCCGGGAACCGTAGGGGCACGCGGCCATGCAATAGCGGCACCCGATGCAGCGGTGCCAGTCCATCATCACGACGCCGTCGGAGCGCTTCCAGGTCGCCCCGGTGGGGCAGACGCGGGCGCACGGAGGGTTGTCGCAGTGGTTGCAGAAGACCAGGGCCGGCCCCGCGGTGAGCGCCTCGTCCACGTAGGGAGAGTTCTCGTCGGGGAAGACGTCGTGGAAACGCTCCTGCCAGATCCACTTCACGGCGTGCTTCGGGTCCGACATCGTGGGGACGTTGTGGACGCGGTGACAGGCCTCGGTGCATGCCGTGCAGTCTTTCGTCTCGAGACACTTGCGCAAATCGATGACCATCGCGCGCCGGATCCCCTTCGGGGCCTCCGAGGTCGAGGCTTCCGCCGTGCCGTCGAGCCGTGAGAGGGATTCGCTGCCGGCGACGCAGAGCGCGGTCAGGCCGGCGAGCTTCAGGAAATTCCTGCGGTCCTCTCCCATCACGTGTTCTCCTTCGGCTCGTTGTGGCAGTCCCAGCAGGTGGGCTTGATCGCGAGATCGTCGTGGCAGGAATCGCAGAATTCCGACTTGTTGGGATGGCAGCGGATGCAGGTCCCGACCAGGCTCATCGTGACGAACTTCCCGTCTCCGTCCCGGTACGTCCGCTGCTCCTTCCGGACGACGGTGTCCCGCCAGGAGTTGAGCAGCTCCATGTGGCTTGCGCGCATCTCTTCCCGCGGCGCCACGCATCGTTTCTCCGCGGTGACGATCTTGGGCTGAGGCCTCGGGGGAGGTGCCACGATCGCGGGCCGCCACACCGGGAAGAGCGCCAGCGCGAGAAAAGCCGTGATCCCGGTGAGGATCTTGCCTCCGTCATACATCGGTGCCGCCCTCCTCGGCCGCGAACGGGTTCCCTCTCAGGTCCGTCGTCCTCGGCTTCTCACCCTCCATCACGAGCGCGTTGCCGACGAGCTCGTGCACGCCCGACACGCCCACCTCGGGCACCCAGTACTCCATCAGGGAGGACAGGACCGCCCGATCGATGGCGCAGACGCACGCGAGCGTGTTGACGCCGTGCTTCTCGTGGACGTAGCGCACCGCGTTGGCCCGCGGCAGGCCTCCCCGGAGGCGCATCTCCATGTTCTCGTCGTTCCCGAGACCGGCTCCTCCGCCGCAGCAGAACGTCTGCTCGCGGATCGTGTTCTCCGGCATCTCGAAGAAGTTGTTGCAGACCGCTCGAATGATGCTGCGGGGCTCCTCGAGGAGCCCCATGGCGCGCGCGGGATTGCACGAGTCGTGAAACGTCACGCGGCGGTGGTCGTTGCGCTTCGGGTCGAGCTTGAGCTTGCCGTGCCGGATCAGGTCCGCCGTGAACTCGCAGATGTGCACCATCTTCGTCGAGGCGGCGTGATCGAAGCGTGTGTGCGTGAACGGGCTGACCGGCACCTCGAGGAAGTCCGCCGGGCCGTTCATCGTGTCCATGAACTGGTGCATGACGCGCCACATGTGGCCGCACTCGCCTCCGAGAAGCCACTTCACCCCGAGCCGCTTGGCCTCGTGGTAGATCTTGTAGTTCAGGCGCTTGATCGTGTCGGTCGAGGTGAACAGCCCGAAATTGCCGCCCTCGGAGGCATAGGCCGAGAGCGTGTAGTCCAGCCCAAGGGCCTTGAATACGAGGAGGTAGCCCATGAAGGTATAGATGCCCGGGTCCGCGAAGTAATCCGCGGAGGGCACGATGAAGAGCACCTCCGCGCCTTTGCGGTTGATCGACGGCTCGGCCCGGATCCCCGTCAGCCCTTCCAGCTCGTCCACCAGGAAGTCGACGTTGTCCTTGAAGGTGTGGGGCGGAATCCCGAGATGGTTCCCGGTGCGATCGCAGTTGGCGACCGGCTCCATGACCCAGTTGATGTTGAGCCCGACCAGGTTGAGAAGCTCCCGCGCGTGCATGGTGATCTCGGCCGTGTCGATGCCGTAGGGGCAGAAGACCGAGCAGCGGCGGCATTCCGTGCACTGGAAGAAGTAGTAGTACCACTCCTTCAGGAGCTCGGGGCTCAGCTTGCGGGCGCCCGCGAAGCGGCCGAGGATCTTGCCTGCCGTGGTGAAGTCGTTCCGATAGACCGAGCGGAGCAGCTCGGCGCGCAGAACGGGCATGTTCTTGGGATCCCCGGAGCCGAGATAGAAGTGACACTTGTCGGCGCATGCCCCGCAGCGCACGCAGATGTCGAGAAACACCTTAAGCGACCGGTATTTCGCGAGCCGTTCCTCGAGCCCGTCCTTGATGATCTGCTGCCAGTTCTCGGGAAGCTTCCAATCCGCGTCCGTGGGAGACCATTCACGCGGGTTCGGAAAACCGAGGTAACGCAGGTTCTTGCCTGCCGCGGGGTAAGACCAGGAGCCCTTGCGTGCCTCGAAGTCGACCCCCGGGTCCATCCAGTCGCCCGGCTTGGGCGTGTAGTCGATCTGCACCAGTTCTTGTTTCGTCTTCTCCGCCATGTCTCACTTCCCGTCGAGAGGGATACCGGCCGCCACCAGCTTGTCGTGAAAGTCCTTTTCCCACTCGGCATAGGTGTGCCCGACGATGGACGGGTTCCACGGGTTGATGTGCCGGCGCGCCCGGTTGTTGTTGGCGAGGTTTCGGGTCGGTGAGAGGAAGACGCCCGCCATGTGGACGAGCTTGGAGAAGGGGAAATAGGCAAAGAGGACGCTCACGAGAAAGAGATGCGCGTAGAAGAGCGAGCCGATGCCTTTGGGGAGCGCCGGATGGAAGGTCACCAATCCCATCGCGAGAGTCTTCACCGCCTCGACGTCCACCTTCGCGAAGTAGCGAAGGAGGATCCCGGAGATCCCGACTCCGAGGATCAACGCGAGGGGGAAGTAGTCGGCGTGAAGGGACACGTAGCGCAGCCGGGCGTCGGCGAGGCGCCGGAACAGCAGATACCCGACGGCGGCGATCAGGAGGCCGTCCGTCACGTAGAGCTCCGGAAGGCCCACCTGGAAGAAGCCGTCCAACCCCTGCAGCCACCTGACGAACGCGGGCACGGGCGCCGCGAAGAAGCGGTCGTGGCGCAGGAGGATCACGAGGAACGAGTAATGGAAGGCGAGGGCGGCTGCCCAGAGCCACTTGTCGGCGGAGTAGACGAGACGTCCCCCTTCCTTGAGCTCGGCGCGCGTGTTGCGGAAAAGTGAGCGGAACGTGAAGACTTCGAGAAGCACGCGCCCGGCGGCGCCGAGTCCCGTGGAGGGGTTGTCCAGGCGCGCGGACTTGATCCACGAGAGCGAGCGCTGCTGTCCGCAGGTCGTCGGAGTGCGAAAGGGCACCGGCGAGCGCGCCCACCCCAGGACCCGAGCCGTGATCCCCACGAGGAAGATCGCGATCGCGAGAATGGGAAGCACGATTCCGAACAGGGCCTGGCCCCCCGCCTGGGCGCCGCCGTAGGCGATCAGGGCCAGCGCCAGAACAAGCAAGAAAGACCAGATGGCCCGCATAACCTCACGCGCTCCCTTCCGCGGGAGGGCAGGCAGCGGCGCCCTCCATCGCCTTCGCGTCCTCGAGAAGGCCGGCCCGCTTCAGCAAGGCGTACGTGCGTGCGGTCGCTTCCCGGGTCCGGATTGCCGAGATCTTTTCCCGGCACATGGTGTATCTCTCCCACGCCAGAAGAGCCAATGCGTCGATACGCTCATCGATCTCGAGCAGCTCATCGGCCGGCGTTTTCGCGAGCTCTTCGTGGAGCTCCACGCTCAGAGCGCGCCGGAAGAGGAACACGAATCCCGCCGCCTGGGCGGGGGAGAAATCCTGGACCGCGCGCACGCGGACCACCGCGTCCACGGACGCGGAAAGACCGCCCGGATCGTCGCCGGCGAGCAGGCCCTCGGTGAGGGCGCCGATGGCGTCCCGGATCGTCACCCCGACCGGGTTCCGGAATCCGTCCCGCTCCTTGAGCAGAAACGCAGTGGTCGGGTGGGGGTACGTGGCCAGGACCAGCTCCACCCACCGATCGGCCAGCGCCGAACGTCGGTCTCGTGAGATCTCCAGGAGTGTCATGACGCCCACAGGCGGCCCTAGACGCAGCCGGTTGGCTTCGCGAGACCCGCCACCTTGCAGGCTCCCTTGGCGGGACCCGACGGGAAGAGGGCGTAGACCTTCTTGAGGTCGTACCCCGTTTCCTTGCACAGCTTGCGGATCATCGGGGCGACCCCGAACTGCACGAAGTAGTTCCTGAGATACTTCACGAGCTTCCAGTGTTCGTCGGTCAGCTCGTTGACGCCCTCCGTCGTGGCGAGGGCCTTCGCGACGTCCTCGTTCCACTTGTCCGGCTCCTGCATGAAGCCGTCCTCGTCAACTTCGATCGAAATGTTCGCGTGACTGAACGTTGGCATACCAATTCCTCCTTGGATCGACTTTATTGGGGTGTCTCTCCGGCCGGGGGGTGGTTCGTGCGGGCGGGCTTCTCCCCGCCCTCTGCTTTCGCGAGGGCCTTGAGAAACTCCGGAGCCGGACTGAATCCGCCCTCCAGCGCGGCGTCTAGGTGCGCATGACTTTCGGTCACCTGTCCGAGGGCCAAAAGCCCGACGGCCAGGTGGTAATGGGCTCCGGCGTGCTCGCCGTCCAGCTCCAGGGCGCGCCGGAGGCAGGCCACCATCGCTTCCGCCTCGCCCAGGTAGAGATGGCCCAGCGCTTGGTTGTAGTGAGCAATGAAGAGCTCCGGCCGGACCTTCGCCGCCTGACGGTTGGCCTCGATGCAGCCCCGATAGTCCCAGCGGGCGAGAAGGACACCCCCGAGGTTCACGAGCGCCTCCGGGAAGTCGGCGCGCAGCTCGAGAGCCTTTCGGAACTCCTGCTCTGCCTCTGCGGGGCATCCGGACTGCCAGAGCGCCGTCCCGAGGTTGTGATGGGAGGCAGCCGAGGCGGGATCCTGAGCCACCGCCCGGCGCCACCGCTCGGCCTGCTCGCGAACGTGGGGGCCGGCTGCGCTCATGACGCTTCTCCTTTCTGGCAGTTGACGATGGCTCGAGCGATGCTGTCCACGACCGAACGCCGGTCGTGCTGAGCGACCAATCGCACAACGTCCACCAGCGCATCGCGGAGCCGGGCGTCGCGGGTCAGGCGGAGGAGGTTCGGCACGAGGGGGCGGAGGAGATCGGGCGTCTCCTCGGCGACGGCCCGCAGCACCTCGGGCGCGGTCACGGCATGCGTTCCGGATTCCTCGTTCATGGCCCACACGAGACGCCGGGCCACCTCCTGCACGAGCCGGGGATGATGGTGTCCGGCGAGCGCGAGCCCTCTGGCCGCGGTGGCGCGCACGTCGGGCTCGGGCCGATACGTGAGAGCGACGAGCTGGCGCACCGTGCGCGGGTCCGACTTGACCAGCTCGGCCACGTCGTCCAGCCTGCGCTCCTGGACGGCTTCGACGATCGCTCCGCGCGCGCTCATGGCTCTTCTCCGCGAGCGGCGCGAATCATGGCCGGCGCCCACTCGGGCGTGCCCAAGGCATGTAGGTGCGTGTAGGTGGCCACCGCCCTGGCGATCTGGACTCCGTCCCTGCCGTCTCCCACGCCGACGCCGCGGTCGATCGCGAGGATCGTTTGGTACGGCAGGGTCGTCCGGTTCACGTGCGAGTAGTGGAACTCGTGACCGCGGACCGCGCTCCCTTCGCCGAGGAAGGGATTCGGCGCATCGGCCCGCGCCGCCACGTAGCCGTGGCCCTCGGGCCGGCTGGTCTGCTCCACGACGACGGGCAGGGCCCCCACCATCGGATGGCCGATTCCGTCGACGACGAGCTGCTGGGCCAGATACATCAGCCCTCCGCACTCGCCCCAGACCGGCAGCCCCTCTGCGATCCGCTGGCGCAGCTCGGCCCGGAAGCCGCGATTGCCCGCGAGCCTCGCTGCATAGACTTCCGGGAATCCGCCTCCGACGTAGAAACCGTCCAGGCTCGGGAGCGATTCGTCCGCGAGGGGGGAGACGAAGACGAGCTCCGCGCCCGCCTCCTCAAGGGCCTCGAGGTTCTCCGGGTAGTAGAAAGAGAAGGCCGCGTCGCGGGCGACGCCGATTCGAACCCGCGGACCCACGGGGACGTGGCGCGGCTTGGCGGGCGGCACCTCCAGCCGTGGCGCTCCGCCCGCCACCGCGAGCAGGGCGTCCACGTCGACGTGCGCGTCGATGAGGTCCGCGGCGCGCTCCAGCATCTCCTCGGACCGCGGGTGCTCGGCTACCGGGACGAGGCCCAGGTGCCTGCTGGGCAGGTCGATTTTCGCCTGGCGGGGGATCGCCCCGAGCACGGGCACGTTCGTGGCGTCGGCGATCGCTTCGCGAATGACCACCTCATGCCGCCGATTGGCCACACGGTTCAGGATCACGCCGGCGAGGTTGAGCTGGGGATCCATGACCTCGCATCCCAGGACCTGGGCGGCGACGGTGCGGGTCACCTTCGTGGTGTTGACCACGAGCACGACCGGCGCGGCCACCAATTTGGCGAGTGCCGCCGAGGAGTGCGATCCCTCGCCGTCCATCCCGTCGAACAGGCCGCGATTTCCCTCGATGATGGCGATGTCGTTTCCGCGGGCGGCGGCGCCCGCCAGAGACGACGCGATCGCGGAGGCCGGCATCAGGTACGTGTCGAGGTTGCGTGCCTCCGTTCCGGCGGCCGCACCAAGCCACGAGGCGTCGATGTAATCCGGTCCCTTCTTGAAGGCTCCCACGAGGATCTTCCGCCGACGCAGGGCGCGCACGAGTCCGGTGGAGACGAGCGTCTTGCCGGTATCCCCGGCGAGCCCGGCCACCATCAAGCGCGACAGCCTGGTTTGCGTCACCCTAGCTCTCTCCGTTCCTCACACCATCTCGAGATAGCCGCAGGGGCATTCGTCGGCGCACTTCTTACAGCCGTCGCAGAGCTCGAGCTTGATCTTGAAGTAGTGTCCGGGCCGTTTCTCCTCGAGCTTGGCGAAGCAGCCGGCCTGGCAGTACATCCAGCATTTCTCGCAGTCGAAGCACAGGCCGCACGAGAAGCAGCGCGTGACCTCTCCGAGAAACTGCTCCCGCGTGATGCCGTGGTCGATCTCGTCGAGCGGGTTGGCCAGCCTTTCGGCGGCGGCCGTGATCGAGCGCTCGGCCCGCGGCTTCGCCTCGTAGGTGTCCTTCTTGATGCGGGCCGCCGGCACGGGCGATCGATGATCCGTTCGCGGCGGCGGCTCGGATCCGCGCAGCGCCGCATGGATCGTCTCGGCCGCCCTCCGCCCCTGGTACACGGCGATCGTGGCCAGACCGAGCTCCACGTCGTCCCCGCCGGCCCACACGCCTTCGGCCACCTTCCCGTCCGGGTCGGCCCCGAACCAGCCCTTCGACGCCCCCAGGGCCGCCACCCTTTCGGCTTCGGGCTCCTGGGAGATGGCCGCGATCACCGTATCGACGGGGATCTCGTACTCGGATCCCGCGACGGGAACCGGGCGGCGGCGGCCGGACGCGTCCGGCTCGCCCAGCTCCATGCGCTGGACGACCAACGCCTTCACGCTCTCCCCGTCGCGCCGGATGGCCACCGGCGCCGCCAGGAAGACGATCTCGATGTTCTCTTCGAGAGCCTGTTCGACCTCGCTGGCGATGGCCGGCATCTCGGTCCGCGTCCTTCGGTAGACGATCGTCACCTTCGCGCCGAGCCGGAGCGCGACCCGTGCCGCGTCGATCGCGGTGTCGCCGCCTCCGATCACCGCCACGGACGAGCCCACGTCCACGCGCTCGCCCGAATTCGCCCGGTTCAGGAACTCGGTACCCGTCAAGACGCCGGGACCATCTTCACCCGGCACCCCGAGACGCTTCCCGCGGTGCGCGCCGATCCCGGCGAAGACCACCTTGTGTCGAGCCCTGAGCTCGTCGATCGAAACGTCGCGGCCCACGGCCGTATTGAGCTTGAGGTCCACACCGAGGTCCACGATCCGCCTCACCTCGGCGTCCAGGACGCTCGACGGCAGGCGGTAGCGGGGGATGCCGTAGCGCAGCATGCCGCCCGCCTCGGGGAACGCCTCGTAGACGGTCACCGCGTAACCGCGGCGGGCCAGCTGATAGGCGCAGGAGAGCCCGGCGGGCCCCGCCCCGATCACGCCGATGGACTCGGACTTCGGGGTCTCCTCCACCTTGCCGAGAGCAAGGCTCTTCTCGAGCCCCCAGTCCCCGATGAAGCGCTCGAGGCAGTTGACCGCCACCGAGCCGTCCTTCTCCTTCCGGTTGCAGTTGTCCTCGCAGGGGTGCGGACAGACCCGCCCCATCACGGCCGGGAAGGGGTTGTACTCCACGATCGTCCGCCACGCCTTCTCGAACGCCTGCTCCTCGGAGAGCCCGGTCTTGTCC
Source organism: Thermoanaerobaculia bacterium (assembly GCA_963816185.1). GTDB lineage: Bacteria > Acidobacteriota > Thermoanaerobaculia > UBA5066 > UBA5066 > Fen-183. The sequence continues at coordinate 178,201 of CAWFJJ010000005.1, forward strand.
CGCTGAGCGATCGTCGTGATCCAGCCCCGGATGTCCGTGCCGCTCGGGCAATTTCCGATGCAAGGCGGGAGCTTCTCGACGGCCTGCGGACGCAGCGACGACACTTGCGTGGCGCCGCTTCCGCCCATCCTTAGGGGAGGCTTCTTGGAGACCGGCTTCAGGAGTCCCATCGTCTGTCTCTCTTCCTGCGCGGGAGCGTGGCTGCGATCTTGGCCGTCCGCTGCGCCATCTTCTCGGTCAACCGATACCTCAGAGGCGGCGGGGCCCCCGGGGCCGACACGACCCCGGGGGCAGCGCCACGCTAGACCTTGTCCGGCGGAAGCGTGATGTAGCTCCCGCCAAAGTACGAATAGATGCAACGACCCGAGTCCATCAGCTGGCGGATCGCCTTCTTGCAGACATCCTTGGAGCACTCTTCGCCGTACTTCTCGATCATGGCCTTGGTGAGATCCGTGGCCTTCTGGCTTTTCTTGCCATGTGTCTCTTTGACCACTTGAAACATCGCGTCGGCGACCTGCTCGATACTCACGGGACTCATGGCACCCTCCTCTTGACGCTCACGCCTGCCGCATGTGGACGGAGCGTTTGAACGTCTCGCCGGCGTGCTTGAAGTCGTCGATGTGGTACTTGGTGAATTCGATGCCGGTGAGCTCGAAGAACTTCGGCCAGCCGATCCGGTCGATCCACTCTCCAACCCGCTCGAACTTGCGCGCGTTGGCGCCGTACACTTTGACGATATTCGAGACGGCGCTCACGACCTCGGGCCACCGCGGCGGGTTGTTGGGCAGGAAGGGGATCGCGAGCTTGGAGAACCGGGGCTCGGAGCGGGCGTTGGAGACCTTGCCGCCCACCCAGATCGAAATGCCGTCGTTCTCGGCATTCGCGATCTTCAGCGCGGGACACACCGTGAAGCAGTTGCCGCAGTACATGCACTGCTCCTCGATGATCTCGACGGATTGGACGCCGTCCACCATGGCCGGCCGGACCGCGCCGGTCGGGCAGGACGAGACCACGCTGGGGATCTCGCACATCTTCGGGAGGTCCTTGTGGCTGATCTTCGGGGGCTTGCGGTGGATGCCCAGAATGGCGATGTCCGAGCAGTGGACCGCGCCGCACATGTTGAGGCAGCACGCGAACGCGATGCGGACCCGCGCCGGCATGTCGATGTTGACGAAGTGCGGGTACAGGTCGTCCATGACGGACTTCACGACGCCGGACGCATCGGATGCCGCGGAGTGGCAGTGGACCCAACCCTGGGTGTGGACGCAGTTGGAGATCGACGCCCCGACACCGCCGACCGGATAGCCCTCTTTTGTCAGGGCCGCGATGAGCGGATCGATGTTGGCGGGATCCGTGGGGAGGAACTCCACGTTGTTCCGGCTCGTGAAGCGGAGGTGTCCGCCGGAGTACTCGTCCGCCAGCTTGGCGAACAGGCGGATCGTCTCGATGGACAGGAGGCGGGGCGAGGCGGCGCGGACCGTGTAGAGCTTGTCGCCGGAGGCGGCGACGTGCACCAGGACGCCCGGCTTGAGAATCTCGTGATACTTCCACTTCCCGTAGTTCTTCTTGACGACGGGAGGGAGGAACTTCTGGTAGTGGGGCGGGCCGATGTCGGTTTTTCTCGGATTGGCAGACATTCGCATGTTCTCCTTACGTTCCCGTCCTCAGGCCGTCTCTTCCACGGTGTCCTGGTAGAAGATGTAGGGGTTCGATCGGGGCGCACTGATCATCTCGGGGGCGGGCTCGAGGCCGACCTGCTCCAGGAAGCTCGAGAGGCCGATCCTCTGGATGAACTCGCCGACGCGTTCGCGGTTCTTGCCGTGCTCGGACCAGAGATCCCAGATCCGCGAGATGAGCTCTTTGATGTCGTCGTAAGGCGGCTCCATCTTGATGAATGGCACGAGGACGCTGGCAAGCAGCGCGCCGCCCACGATGGGCGCCTTCGCCCCGATGAGAATCGCCGCGCCGCGGTCGTCGCCGGGGGCGAGCGCCTTCGGCATCGCGTTGATGCAGTGCATGCACTTGACGCAGTTGCGGTTGTCGATGCCGAGCGCCGAGCCGTTCCAGGCCATGCAGCGGGTCGGGCAGCGGTCGCAGACGTCTTTCTGGATGTCCAGCTTGCCGCTCGCGGCATAAGCCTTGACCTGCTCGGCGTCGATCTTGATGTCGTCCCGCCAGACGCCGATGAACGACATGTCGGAGCGCGCCACCGAGGCGACGCAGTCATTGCCACAGCCGGCGAACTTCAGCTTGTACTTGTAGGGGAAGGCCGGCCGGTGCAGCTCGTCCTGGTACGTTTGCGTGAAGTCGTAGCAGGCGCCCATCGTGTCGTAGCAAGCCCATTCGCAGCGCGCCTGTCCCGCGCAGCACGAAGGCGTCCGCATGTCCGAGCCGGAACCGCCGAGGTCGAATCCTGCGGCGGTCAGCTCCGCGAAAACGGGCTCCAGCTCTGCGGTCTTGGCGCCCAGCAAAACGAGGTCTCCCGTCGAGCCGTGCATGTTGGTGAGGCCGGAGCCGTGCCGGTCCCAGATGTCCGCGATGGTTCGCAGCGCGTCGGAGGTATAGAACCATCCGGCTGGTTGATTGATGCGCATGGTGTGAAATTCGGCGCATTCCGGGAACTCGGCGGCGAGGTCCGAGTAGCGGCCGATGACGCCGCCCCCGTACCCCATCACGCCCACGAGGCCGCCGTGCTTCCAGTGGCCCACCTTCTCCTCGTACGAGCGCTCGAGCTGGCCGAGGAGATCCCCGACCATTGGCCTGTCGGCCTCTTTCTTGAGCTCTTTGACGAAGCTCGGCCACGGGCCCTTCTCCAGCTCGTCCAAAAGCGGTGTTTCCTTCTTGCCCTTCTCAGTCATAGCGGCTCCTTTCGAGGCGGGCGATCTGGTTGTGCAACATTCGGCTCTGGGCTCCTTTCGAGTTCCATTGCCTTACCGCCACCCGACCGAGCAACCCTTGTGCCCGTATTCACAGCCTCCGGCTATCGCCGCAATCGACTTGATTGCAGACTGTTAGCGAGGCTCGGCGAAATGACGCCGAAGATACGGATCGACATCGTTACTCGACCGTAACAGGATTCTGAGGGGACGACTTCGCCTCAGCGAACTCGGAAGTCGGCCGAAGCGGCGTTTCAGAGGACGCGCTTCCGTAACGGAAACGTAACGCGCCGGGCTAGTGGAATTCCCACTCGATAAAGCCCGGCTTGACGTCGGCCATCGCGTTGACGATCAGCTCCACGAGGCCGCCGTAGAGGATTCGGCTCCGCTCGAACGCGTCGTAAGCGCGGATCAAGTCCCGGAACTGTCCCTTGCAGTTGGAGCAAGGCGTGCAAATGTACTTGGGGATCGAGGGATCGAGCTCGCCGGCGAAGGCGTCGAGGACCTGCTTCATCTTGATCCGGCCGGAGACCAGCATCCGCCAGTTCGCGAAGTTGTTTCCGGACATGATGGCGAAACCGGAGCCGCCCCCGCAGCAGTAGTTATCCACGCCGTGCGGATGCATCTCTCGGAAGCGCGGCGCGATCTTGCGCAGGATCCGGCGGGGCGGCTCGATGATCCCCATCGCGCGCGCGATGTTGCAGGGGTCGTGGAGCGTGACGGGGAAGTCGTTGCGCGAGGGGTCGAACTTGAGAACGCCCGAATCCACGATCGACTCCAGGAACGGCGCGAAGCTCTCCCGCGGGACGTTGGCCTCGCCGAGGAGGATCCGGTCCGCAACCACCGACAGCGCCTTGTGCGCGTGGCCGCACTCGCCGATCACGATCTTCTTGACCTTGAGCTTCCTTGCCACCTCGGCGTGCCTCAGAGCGACGCGGGCGAACTGCACGTCGTCGTACCACAGGCCGTAGTTGATCGCGTCGTAGGCGACGAGCTCCGAGGACAGGGTCCAGGAGATTCCGGCCTTCTGCATGATCACCGCGAAGGCTCCCGGGTTCTCGGGCCACGCCATGATCTCGCCCGCGTTGTGCATGAGCAGGACGTCGGCGCCCACCTTGTCCCACGGCGTCTCCACCTTGAAACCGACCTTTTCGCTCATCTCCTCGTCGATGAACTGGATGTTGTCCTTGACGACGGCGGGCGTCATGCCGGTGGAGGATCCGGCCTTGAGCTGCAGAACCGACCCGTCGGCATGGGCCTCCTTGGCCGCGATCCCCAGCTCCTGGCTGAAGAGCTTGCGCAGCTCGTGCGTGACGAGTCCGTTGTCGACGCCGATCGGACACGCCTGGCAGCAGCGGCGGCAGAGGGTGCAGCGATACGCAAGCTCGGCGAGGCGCGCGAAGGTGTTCCAGTTCAGCTCCGGCGCGCCCGCGAGCGCGGCCTTGATCGGGTTGCCGCCCGGGCCGTAACGTGCCACGAGCCCGCGGAGGACGTCGGCCCTGTAGGTCGGCCGGTAGACCTCGTTCCGGCCGCTCGTCTCGAAGATCGGACAGGCCTCCGCGCAGGTCTGGCAATGCGTACAGTGGTCGAGCGTGAGCGTGAGCTGCTGGAGGAAGCCCCAGTTGTCCTCACGGCTGAGAAGCTTGTGAAGTCCGGCCTTGAGGCCTATCAGGAGGCGTCTTTCCTCCGCCGGATCGGCCGGCCGTTTGAGCGCGAGGGCCGAGACGCCGTCCAGCGAAGCGTCGACGTCCCGCCGCTTCTCGGCGGTCAGCTCCTTCCACAAGAGGGCCGGGTCGTCGTGGTCGTAGGGAGGCGGCAAGGGAAGGATCCGCTCGAGGTCGATTGGCGAGAGGGTGTCGGCGTTCTTGGCGATGTCCCGGACGTTCGGGGTCGTGGGCGCGCTGGCCATGTTAGGAATCACCCTTCTCGCCCACGATGTCGGCCCACGTTCTTCGGCCGTCTCCCTTGATGTGCGGCGCCGACCAGGAGACTGGCAAAGTCAGCAGCTGCTGCACTTTCTTGTCGTACTTCCCTGCCAGGTTCGGGGCGTCGTCCCAGCGCACCGAGTGCCACGTGAAGTACTTGGCGAAGAAGTGGGTCATGTGGCTCCACGGCAGGTAGGCGAGAAAGAGGCCGAGGAGCAGCACCTGAGCGGCAAACCAGGCCGGGAGCGCGGCGACGGGCCGCAGGGTCACGAGCCCTCGAACGAACTTCGCGGCCACGGCAAGGTCCGGGTCCGCCCACAAGAGGCTTCCCCACGAAGCCAGGAAGACCGCAAGGAGAAGTACGAGATGGAGAAAGTCCGCCGGCGTGGATGCCCGGCGCAAGCCACGATTGGCGTAGCGCCGCACGAGCAGACCCGCGCACCCAAGTGTGGCCAGTGTGAGCCCCGCCCCGCACCACAGCGCCAGCGCGCGGCCCCCGCCGAGGCGGGCGAGCACGGGGACGTCGCGCACGAACGGGATCGCTCCGAGAAACAGGGCGCTCCCGAGCGCGAACAGAAGATAGAGGCCGTAGTGGAAGAGCAACGAAGGAAGCCAAAGAGAGGGGTTGCGCTCTCTCACCTGCTTCAGGGTCAGCACTTCCTCGGCGATGGTCTTCACCTCGCCCAGCTTCGACACCTCGCGGGGCTTCGTCCACCAATCGACTTCCTCGAAGTACGATCCGCCATAGGCCGCTTTACCTTTTTCGTGCGCCACGGGGTAAAGCTCCCAGCGCAGATGCATCGGCATGCGGGCGTAGTGGATGGCCTTGAACAGGCAGCCCCCAACGAACCCGATCAGGGCGAGGGAGCCCAGAATCTGGACCAATCCCATCGGGAACCCTCCTCGTCGGGCGAGAGCCCGGCGCCCGGGCAGCATGACAGTTCCGTGCCATCGGGCTCCCCTCGAGACAAGTCCTTCTCCGGCCAGCCGAGCGCGTTCTCGCGGCGGTTCGGGCGGCGCGCACGTGGCCCATCTCACCCGTCACCACGCTGTAACCGTTCCCGAACGGTAACAAGCTCGCTCAGGAGCGGCAACTCGCTCGGATGCAGGCAATTGAGCGGCAGGATGCGAAGAGGCGCCACCTGCCGCAGGCTGCGCGCGCAACGGTACCTCCATGCACCGCTTCTCTTTGTCCCAGAGTGGTTTACCTACCTTGTGAAATCTGGCACATGCCTTGCTCCTGAAGGCGCCAAAGAGCGCGACATGCTCTTCCAGGATCTGATCGGGAGGTGATGCCACGAGCTGACCGGAACCCTGACCATGGCCCTTGGCGGACAAAGAGACACCCGCCGACCCCCGAAACTCTCGAGGCCTCAAGGAGGAAATGAATGCCTAGTTTTGTGAACCCGGAGAAATGCGACGGGTGCAAGGCGCTCGACAAGACCGCCTGTCAGTACATCTGTCCGAATGACCTCATGGTCCTCAACAAGGACATCATGAAGGCATACAACCAAGAACCGGAGATGTGCTGGGAGTGCTACAACTGCGTCAAGATCTGCCCGACCCAGGCGATCGACGTGCGCGGCTACGCGGACTTCGTCCCCATGGGCGCGTCGGTGGTTCCCATGCGCTCCACCGACAGCATCATGTGGACGGTGAAGTTCCGCAACGGCACCGTCAAGCGTTTCAAGTTCCCCACCCGCACCACCCCAGAGGGCCAGGCTCAGCCTCAGGGCGGATTCAACACGGAGCCCTCGCTCGACGGAACCGTTCTGTTCACGGAACCCGCTTCGCTCGGCCTGCCCGCCGTGTGGGCGAAGGCCTGAGGAGGCAGCCATGGTCGAATTCAAAACCGTCCAGGTCGAAACCGACCTCCTCATTCTCGGTGGCGGAATGGCCGCTTGCGGCGCCGCCGTCGAGGCCGCGTTCTGGGCCAAGAAGCACGGACTCAAAGTGACCCTGGTGGACAAGGCGGCCGTAGACCGCTCCGGTGCCGTGGCCATGGGTCTCTCCGCCATCAATCAGTACGTCGGACTCAAGGATGGCCAGAACACCATCAAGGACTACGTGGACTACGTGCGCAACGACCTCATGGGCGTCACGCGTGAAGACCTCGTAGCCAACATCGCACGGCACGTCGACTCCTCCGTCCATCTCTTCGAGAAGTGGGGTCTGCCAATTTGGAAGGATGAGAAGGGCGCCTACGTCCACGAAGGCCGCTGGCAGCTCATGATCAACGGCGAGTCGTACAAGGTCATCGTGGCGGAGGCCGCCAAGAACGCGATCGGCAAGGAGAACATCTACGAGCGCGTGTTCATCGTCGGCCCCATCATGGAGAACGGGCGCTGCGTCGGCGCGTACGGCTTCTCGGTGCGCGACAACACGTTCTACGTCTTCAAGGCGAAGGCCGTGCTCGCCGCCATGGGCGGCGCCGTCCACGTCTTCAAGCCGAGGTCTTCCGGCGAGGGTCAGGGCCGCGCTTGGTATCCGCCTTGGAACGCCGGCGCCTCGGCCTACTTCACCCTCAAGGCCGGCGCCGAGATGACCTGCCAGGAAGTCCGCTTCATTCCGGTCCGCTTCAAGGACGCGTACGGCCCGGTGGGCGCCTGGTTCCTGCTCTTCAAGGCCCGCGCGACGAACGCGCTGGGCGAGAACTACATGGAGACGAACAAGCCCGAACTCGAGAACTGGGTGCCCTACGGTCACGTCAAGCCGGTTCCCGCGAACCTGCGCAACTACCTGATGATGCTCGACGTGATGAAGGGCAAGGGCCCCATCTACATGCGGACCGAGGAGGCCATTCAGAAGATCGCTGCCGGAGCCGGCGACGACAAGGCCGCGAAGAAGAAGCTCAAGGAGCTGGAGACCGAGGCATGGGAGGACTTCCTCGACATGACGATCTCCCAGGCCATCCTTTGGGCCGCGACCAACGTGTCACCGCAGGACCAGCCGTCGGAGATCGCGGCCGCCGAGCCGTATTTCATCGGATCGCACTCGGGCGCCTCGGGCGCCTGGGTCAGCGGCCCCGAGGACCTCGCACCCAAGGAGTATTTCTGGGGTTACGAGAACATGTCCACCGTCAACGGCCTCTTCTGCGCCGGCGACGCCTCGGGCGCTTCCTCGCACAAGTTCTCTTCCGGCTCGCACGCGGAAGGGCGCATCGCGGCGAAGGCTGCCATTCGCTACATCACCAAGGAGAAAGTCTCTGCGCCTAAGCTGAGCGATGCGGACATCGACCGCCTGAAGGCGGAGGTCATCAAGCCGCTGCGCCAGTTCGAGGAGTTCAAGGGCGCGACCACGCAGACGGACGTCAACCCCAATTACATCCTGCCGAACATGTTCCAGGCGAGGCTTCAGAAGCTCATGGACGAATACGCCGGCGGCGTGACGTCGCAGTTCACCACCTCCGAGCAGCTGCTCAAGAGAGGGCTGGAGCTTCTGGCGTTTCTCAAGGAAGACGCGGCGAAGCTGGGTGCCCCCGACTTGCACGAGCTCATGCGGTGCTGGGAGAACGTTCACCGGATGTACCAGGCGGAGGCCCACGTCCGCTCGGTTCTCTTCCGCGAAGAGACCCGCTGGCCGGGCTACTACTTCCGCTCCGACAAGCCGAAGATCGACGAGAAGAACTGGCACGTGTTCGTGAACTGTCGCCTGAATCCGGCGACCGACTCGTGGGAGATGGCCAAACGGCCGATCGTCCACACTTTCGTCAAAGCCGCAGAGCGTGAGCTCCAGCCGGTCTGACCTGTCTTTCACGGCTCCGGGCGCTGACGCGCGCCCGGAGCCCCTTTTTCAGCGCGAGGTGAGCATGTCGCCGACCAAAGCCGTTCTGTCCTGTCCCCACTGTGGCCAGCCATTGCTTCCCTTCAGTCTTCCGGACGAGGCCGCTTTCGAGGCGCCGTTCCAGCTTGCATGCTTCAACGACGACTGCCCGTACTACACGCGGGGCTGGACGTGGATGGAAGCGCAGTTCGGCGTCAAGTCCTCTTACCGTTGCCGTGTCGATCCCATAACCGGAAAAGCTTCGCCAATCCCGGTCTGGTCCAAGAGCGCGCTGCGCGATCGCATCCTCGAGGCTGACGTCGGTGTCGCTCCGTGTGGCGAGTCCGACGTGAACCCCGCTCAAATTCAAGAGACAAGGAACGAGCTATGAGCACAGAGACCTGCACGGTGTCCGAGGCGGTCCACGAGCAGCGGCATCTCGCCGAGGGCGAGCAGTTTCGTTTTGGCTGCAACCCGAGCGTCGCCTGCTTCAACCGCTGCTGCGCCGACGTGAACATCCTTCTCACCCCGGTCGACGTCCTGAGGCTGGCGCGCCGGCTTCACCTCACGACCCGCGAGTTCCTCGACCGGCATACCCTCACGCCGATCACGAAAGAGCTTCACCTTCCCGTCGTCATCATGCGGATGCGGGAGGAGGCCGAGAAGCGCTGCGAATTCGTCGGGGAGAACGGCTGCACCGTGTACGAGGACCGCCCCTGGGCGTGTCGCATGTACCCGCTCGGGATGGCATTGCCGCCGGCGCGGGCCGGGGTCGAGCCGACGCCGGTCTCGTTTCTCTTCGAAGACGACTTCTGCCTCGGCCGCGAGCAAGCCCAGATCTGGACGGCGGCCACCTGGCGAAAGGACCAGCGGGCGGAGGAGCAGGAGGAGGTCGAGGCGGGTTTTCGGGACCTGGTCTCACACCCCTGGTTCATCGGCGGAAGGCAGCTCGACCCGAAGCGGATGGAGATGTTCTTCCTCGCATGCTACGACCTCGACACGTTCCGTCGCCTCGTGCTCGGCTCGAGCTTCCGCGATCGCTTCGTGCTCGAGCCTGATCTCGTCGAGCGCCTCAAGAGCGACGACCTCGAGCTTCTGCGGTTCGCCTTCCGCTGGCTCCGTTTCGCCCTCTTCGCGGAGCCTACGATGACGGTGCGGGAGAAAGGCAAGTCATGACCGCACGGCATCATCGGCCGCTGCTGGTCGTCGGGGCCGGCATCGCCGGCGTCACCGCCGCCCTCGAGGCGTCCGAAGCCGGCCGGGACGTCGTCCTGGTGGAGCGGGACGCCGCGGTGGGCGGCCGCGTCCTTCGCAACCACCACTACTTTCCCAAGCTCTGTCCGCCGTCCTGCGGGATGGAGATCAACACCCGCAGGCTGGAGCGCAATCCCCGCGTGCGGGTCCTGACCGAGTGCGAGGTGACGAAGGCGTCGCCTTCCGACGGCGGCTGGCGCGTCACGCTGACGCGCGCCCCGGCCTTCATCGCCGATCAGTGCACCGCGTGCGGCGCCTGCAGCGAGGTCTGTCCGGCCCAGGTGGCGGATCCGTTCAACCTCGGGATGGCGAAGGTGCCGGCGGTGCGCCTGCCGTTTCCAAGCGCCTGGCCTCGTCGTTTCGTCCTCGATCGCGCGGCCTGTCCTCCGACCTGCCGGGCGTGCGTGGACGCATGCAAGTACGCGGCGATCGACCTCGAAGCAAAGGAGCGCGAAGAGACGCTCGACGTGGGCGGGGTCGTCATCGCCACGGGCTGGAGCCCCTATCCGTTGGAGAAGCTTCCCGAGCTGGGCGGAGGGGTGTTTCCGGACGTGATCTCGAACGTGCAGATGGAGCGGCTCGCGGCCCACTCGGGTCCGACGCAAGGCCGGATCGTGCGCCCCTCCGACGGGCAGTCGCCCAAGCGCGTGGCGTTCGTCCAGTGCGCCGGCTCGCGGGACGTCCATCACCTGCCGTATTGCTCCGCCGTCTGCTGTCTGGCCTCCCTCAAGCAGGCCTTGTACGTCCGCGAGGAGCTCCCCGCGACCGAAGTGGACATCTATTACATCGACCGCCGTACCCCCGGTCGCAACGAGGAGATGCTCCGCCGGGTCGCGGCGACGAAAGGCGTGAACCTGATCAAGGGAAAGGTGGGCAAGGTGGAGCGCGGCGAAGGCGGGGTCCTCCGCCTGCGGGTGGAGGACGTCGCGAACGGCCGCCTTCTTTCTGCCGAGGCCGAGCTGGTCGTGCTCGCGACCGGCATGGTACCCGGCCTCGCCGGCGACTCTCTCCCGTTCCCCGTGTCCCGGGACGAGGACGGCTTCGGCCTCGACAGCCCGGAGTCGGGGCTGACCGTGGCCGGAGTGGCCCGGCGACCCGAGGACGTCGCGGCGTCCGTGCGGGACGCCACCGGGGCGGCGGCGAAGGCCCTCGTGGCGGGAAGGTGGGCGTGATGCAGCATCCCGGCGTCTTCCTGTGCAGCGGATGCGGCATCGGCGAGGCGATCAACGTCGAGGGGCTGGCAGCCGTGGCCGGCGAGCTCGGAACGGTACCGTGCACGGTCCACCCGAGTCTCTGCTCACCCGAATCCGTGGCCGCGATGCGCGCCTCCGTGGCCGCTGGCGAGCTGGACGGTCTCCTCGTGGCGGCTTGCTCGCCGCGGGCGAAGGTTCCCGAGTTCCGTTTCGATCCCGCGCAAGCGGTTGTGGAGCGCGTGTCTCTCCGCGAGCAGGTCGCGTGGTCGCATCCCGCGGGCGCGGAGGACACCCAGGCGCTGGCCGAGGATCTCCTCCGCATGGGCTACGCCCGACTTGCCAAAATGTCCCCGCCCAAGCCCGTCGCCGAGACGATCGAACGCACCATTCTGGTCGTCGGCGGGGGTCGGGCCGGCCTCGAGGCCGCGAAGGCGGCCGCGGGAGCGGGTCATCCGGTGGTTCTGGTCGAGTCGCGAGACCGTTTGGGAGGCCATCTGGCAGACGTGGGAGAGGTGGTGCCGGAACGCCCGCCCTATGACGGCCCGCAGGCAAATCACATCGCCTCTCTGGTGGGCGAGGTGGCGGCGCATCCCGCCGTGAGGGTCTTTCCGTCGACCAAGATCCGCGTGATCTCCGGACAGCCGGGACAATTCAAGGTGGAGCTTCAGACGCCGGGTGGAGTGGAGACCTTTACCGCCGGGGCCATCGTGCAAGCGACCGGGGCCCGGCCCTACGACGCCAAGAAGCTCTCTCACCTCGGCTACGGCGCCTCGCCGAACGTGGTCACGTCCCACGAGCTGGACGCGATGCTCAAGGAGAAGAAGCTCGCCCGGCCTTCCGACGGGAAGTTGCCGCAGCGGATCGTATTCATCCAGTGCGCCGGATCGCGCGATCCCGCGCACCTGCCCTACTGCTCCACCGACTGCTGCGGGACCACGCTGAAGCAGGTGGCGGTCATCGGCCGCGACTTTCCCCAGGTGGAAAGCGCCGTGATCTACCGGGACATGCGGACCCCGGGCCAGCTCGAGCGTTTTTACCAGGCCGTGCAGTCTCAGCCGGGCCGCTTGTTCGCGCGCGGCGAGGTCGAGCGCGTGGAGGGAAACGGCAAGCTCACCGTCCACATGCGCGAGAGCCTGCTCGGCGACGTCTGCAACCTGGAGGCCGACCTGGTCGTGCTGGCGGTGGGCATGGTGCCGAACGCCGCCGACGGCGAAGGGATCCGAACGCTCCACGATGCGCAACGGCGTGCCGAAAAAGGCGAGTCGGAGACGCAACGCGAGGAGGCACGAAAGATCGTGGCCGAGTTCAGCTCCCACGAGGGAACAGAGATCCTGAACCTCGCGTATCGCCAGGGACCCGACCTCCCCGTACTGGCCAATTCGTTCCAGGATTCTCACTTCATCTGCTTCCCGTACGAGACCCGGCGGACCGGCATCTACGCGGCCGGTACGCTGCGTGCCCCGATGGACGCCGCCCAGGCGGCCGAGGACGGCTGGGGCGCGGCGATGAAGGCGATCCAGTGCATCGCCGCAGCAGAGCGCGGCGAGGCCGTGCATCCGCGGTCCGGTGACGTCTCGATTCCGGATTTCTTTCTCCAGCGCTGCACGCAATGCAAGCGCTGCACCGAGGAGTGTCCCTTCGGGACCCTCAACGAGGACGAGAAGGGCACCCCGCAGCTCAATCCGCTGCGCTGCCGCCGCTGCGGAATCTGCATGGGCGCCTGTCCGGAGCGCATCATCTCCTTCCCCGACTACTCGGTGGACGCGGTCGCCGGCATGATCAAGGCGATGAGCGTGCCCGAGGAGTCCGAGGAGAAGCCTCGCATCCTCGCCCTGCTGTGCGAGAACGACGCACTCCCCGCCCTCGACGCGGCCGCCGCCCTGCGCCGTTCCTGGAATCCGTGGGTCCGGATCATTCCGATCCGCTGCCTCGGATCCACGAACATCGTGTGGATCGCGGAAACGCTCTCCCGAGGCATCGACGGCATCATCCTCATCGGCTGCAAGTCCGGTGACGATTACCAATGCCACTACGTGCGCGGTTCCCAGCTCGCGCAGACGCGGCTTGGCAACGTCCAGGAGACGCTCAATCGCCTCGCCCTCGAGCCGGAGCGGATCCAGGTGGTCGAGCTGGCCCATGACGAGTTCGACCGCATCCCGCAGGTGCTGGACGCGTTCGCCGCCACGCTCGACAAGCTCGGTCCCAACCCCCTGAAGGGATTCTGAGGGAGGCGCGCGATGTCAACCTCGGCGGCGATTCTCCCCTCGGCCGACTTTCGACGAGACCTCGAGCGTCGAGGCGGAGCGACCGTCTCCCGCTGCTTCCAATGCGCCACGTGCTCCGCCGTGTGCGACCTCACCACGAACGGGGCGCCCTTCCCGCGCCGCCAGATGCTCTTCGCCCAATGGGGGCTGAGCGAGCGAGTGATGGGAGATCCCGGGCTTTGGCTCTGCCACCAGTGCAACGACTGCACCCAACGATGTCCGCGCGACGCCCGACCCGGCGACGTCCTCCAGGCGGTGCGGGCGCAGGCGGTGGAGAAGCTTGCATTCCCCGCGGCGCTCGGCCGGCTCGTCGGACGCGCGGCCACCACGTGGCCGCTCCTGTTCGCCCTCCCGATCCTCTTCTGGGTCGCGCTCCTGGCCGGCACCGGTCACCTGAACGTGCCCGCCGACTTCCGCGCTTACGAGCAGGTCGTCCCGCACGCGCTGATCTACGGCGTGTTCTTCCCGGTCGCCGGATGGGTCGTTCTGGCGAGCTGGGTGAGCGGGCGAAGGCTCTGGGCTGCCCTCGGCGCCGGGTCCCCGCGTTCCGGCCCGTTCCTGGGGAGTCTGATGCCCGTCCTCGGCGAGATCGCGAGCCACAAGCGATTCCAGTCGTGCGGGGCCGCCCGCCCTCGCTTCACCGGTCACCTCCTTCTCTTGTGGGGCTTCGTGGGGGCCGCCGTCACGTCCGGCCTCCTGGTCGTCGGAATCTACGTCCAGAAGCTGCCGATGCCGCTCGCCCTCTCGCATCCTTACAAGATTCTGGGCAACGTGTCGGCGGTGCTGCTCGTCGTCGGGGGCGGCTGGCTGGTCGCGACCCGGCTCGGGAATCGGGCGGCGACCGGCGCGTCGACCGCCTTCGACGCCTACTTCCTCACGATGGTGGTCCTCGTCATCGTCACCGGGGTCCTCGCCGAGGTGGCGCGCCTCGCGCTCTCGCCCTCCTTCGCGGTCGCCATCTACATCACGCATCTGGGGGTGGTGCTGAATCTCTTCATCACCTTCCCGTATTCGAAGTTCTCACACCTTCTTTACCGCTCCATCGCCATGCTCCACCAGCGCATGGCCGACGTTGGTGAGCGCAGCATCGCTGGACACGCCCAATAGGAAAGGAGAACGTCACGATGTCAAGACTCGTTCCTCCCCATGGAAGCAAGGCCCTCCGACCGCTCCTCCTGAGCGGAAAGGAGTGCGAAGAGGAGATCCGGAAGGCGCGCTCGCTCAAGAAAGTCCCGATGACGAGCCGCGAGACCTCGGACCTGATCATGATGGGAATCGGAGCCTTCACGCCCCTTCCGGGGTTCATGGGCTACGACGACTGGAAAGGCTGCTGCGACGACTACAAGCTCGCCTCCCAGAAGAACCTCTTCTGGCCCATTCCTATCACGCTCTCGGCCGAGCCCGACCTGGGTGACTCGATCAAGACCGGCGAAGAGGTCGCTCTCTGGGACACCGAGACCGACGCCCTCATGGGCACCATGAAGGTGACGGAGAAGTACGTCATCGAAAAGGAATTCGAGTGCAAGCAGGTGTTCCGCACCGTCGACACCAAGCACCCGGGCGTCCAGAAGGTCATGGCCCAGCCGCCGGTCAACCTGGCGGGTCCGGTGAAGGTGGTCTCCGAGTCGTATTACCCCGAGATGTTCAAGGGGATCTATCAGCGTCCCGCCGAGGCCCGGAAGAACTTCGAGGACAGGAACTGGACCACGGTGGCCGCCCTGCAGCTTCGCAACCCCATGCACGGCTCCCATGCCTACCTCGCGTGGATCGCGATCGAGGTCTGCGACGGCGTCTACATCCACCAGCTCGTCGGCAAGCTCAAGGAAGGCGACATTCCCGCCGACGTTCGCGTGCGCGCAATCGACGCCCTAGTCAACAAGTATTTCCGCAAGGAGCGCGTAATCCAGGGCGGCTACCCCATGGAGATGCGCTACGCCGGTCCGCGTGAAGCGCTCCTGCACGCCGTCTTCCGCCAGAACTATGGCTGCTCGCACCTCATCGTGGGGCGCGATCACGCCGGCGTCGGCGACTACTACGGCCCGTTCGACGCCCAGACGATCTTCCACGAGATCCCGTCGGACGCCCTGGCGCTCAAGCCTCTGCCGCTCGACTGGACGTTCTATTGCTACGAGTGCGGAAGCATGGCCTCGATGAAGACCTGCCCCCACGAGAGCAAGGCCGTCATAGACGAAAACGGCAAGTACAAGGGCGGCGCTCGCCTGCTGCTCTCCGGCACCCTCCTCCGGAAGCTCATGAGCGAAGGCAAGCCCGTGCCGTCCGAGTTCTCGAAGCCCGAGGTAATTGCCATCCTGAAGGAGTACTACGACAAGCTCGAGGATAAGGTGGAGATCAAGCTCCACGGCGCGGCGACGGGGGACGTCAAGAGGTAGTCGAAGACCTCGCCACTGAAGCCTCAGCTCCTCGACGCATGCGTTCCAGCGGGACGCGTGCGTCGAGTTTTTCTTTTGCGAAATGCACGATTCGCAATTTGCCCATACTCCAACTTGACAACTATGGGATTGGGCACTACGTTGCGCTTGTGAAACTCGGTACACGCCCGCGTTACGCGCTCCGGATGATGCTCGAGATCGCCCGGCTCGGCGGGCAGAACGCCCCGGTGAGCCTGACCACCGTCTCCGGGCACAGTCACCTCTCGCGAGGGTATCTCGAGCAGCTGGCGCTCGCGCTCAGAACCCGGGGCCTGCTCAAGGGCGTGTGCGGGAAGCAGGGCGGCTATCGCCTCGCCCGCGGCCCCGATGAGATCACGATCGGAGAGATCTTCGAGGCGGCGATGGGTCCCCTCAACATCGTCGAGTGCGTCAGCGATCCGCTTTCGTGCATGCGCAGCGAGTCTTGCGAATGCCGTCCGGTCTATCAGCTGATGAACCGGCGTATCACCGAGGTGCTGCACGGTTTCACGCTTGCCCAGATGCTCGACCCGGGATGGGCGCAGGCGATGAAGGCTGACGCGGTTTCGGCGGGACCAACGGAGAGTCCGATCGCCGGGCGCGGTACGGGAGGGTAATGCGATGGTGGAAAAGAGAGTCGGGGATCACGTCATCAAGCTCGTCCGCGGCGACATCACGGACCTCGCGGTGGACGCGTTCGTCTACGACCTCACGGCCGACTGCAAGCTGGGCTCGGGTTACGGCGGCGCGATCTCCACGCGCGGCGGGAAGGTCGTGCAGGACCAGCTCAACGCGGTCGGCACCCTGAACACCGGGGAGGCCGCCGTCACGACCGCCGGGAACCTGAAGGCCAAGTTCATCATCCACGTGAACGGCCCCAAGTTCCACGAGCCGGACACGCGCGGCAAGCTCGCACGATCGGTGGAGAGCGCCCTGAAGAAGGCGGAGGAGAAGGGCCTCGACACGGTCGCCTTCCCGCCGATCGGGACAGGGCTCTACCAGGTGCCGCCGGACCTGTGCGCGAGCGTCCTTTTGGACACCGTGAAGGGGTACCTCGGCGGAAAGACCCGTCTCAAGGAGGTTCTCTTCGTCGCCGTCGACTCGCGCGAGTACAAGCCTTTTGCGGCTGCCTTGGAAGGGGGGGCGTGACATGCCCGCCACCGAGCCCTCCCGTTTGCTGCACTCGGTCGAGATCATCCACTGGACTGCTCTCGGCGTAATGGCCATGGTCTACCTCCTGCGCATCCGCTGGCTGCTCTCCTTCCGCGCCACACGCGACCGCCAGACGCCGAGTGCGCCGTCCCGCACCGGCGCCCAGAGAGGGGCCATGTACTCGCTGGCCAACGTCATGATGCCCTGGGCGATGGAGAGCACCCGGCGGGGGTTTCCCTTCTACCTGACCTTCGTGCTGTTCCATCTCGGCGTCGTGGCCGGCATTTCCCTCGCGTTCCTTTCCACGATCTCCCGATCGTTCCTGCAGATTTCCGCGGTGGCCACGGTCACACTCTCCCTGCTCGTCGCCGCATTCCTCATCGGCCTTTACCGCATCGCGCGCCGGCTGCTCCGCCGCGTCATGCGGCTGATCTCGACCCCGGACGACTACTTCTCCGTCGCGCTCCTGACCTCGTGGTTCCTGCTCGGGGCCTTCGCCGAGCTGCACCTCCTCGGCAAAGTCGGCGGAGAGGGCGTGATGGTGGCGTACCTGCTCCTCACGAGCTTCTTCCTGCTTTACGTCCCGTTCTCGAAGATCTCGCACTACCTCTACTACCCGTTCACCCGGATCTGGCTCGGGCGGACGCTGGGTCACCGCGGGGTCTTCCCGCTCTTGAGAGGATGAGGAGATCACCATGAGCGCGAACGACAGCACCTACAAGATCCAGGCGATGCGGGATCTGCTCGCCAAGAAGCTGACGCGGCCCGTCGTCGGCTCCCTGGTCGGCTGCGTCCACTGCGGGATGTGCAACGAGGCGTGCCACTACGTCATGACGCATCCCGAAGACCCGAAGATGACGCCTTCGTTCAAGGCCGACCAGCTCCGCAAGCTGTTCAAGTACAACTTCGACTGGACGGGCAAGGTGTTCCCCTGGTGGGTCGGGGCGAAGGAGCCGTTGACCGACGCCGATCTCGACGTGCTCAAGGACATCGCCTTCGGGACGTGCACCAACTGCCGCCGCTGCACCTTCAACTGCCCCATGGGGGTCGACACCGCGGTGCTCAACCGTGTCATGCGCGGCCTGCTCGCCTCGGTCGGCGTGATGCCCGAAGGCGTCCGCGTCGTTTCCAAGGACCAGTGGGAGATCGGCAACCAGATGGGCGTTCTCAAGGAGGACTACCTGGAGACGCTCGACTGGATGTCCGAAGAGCTCGTGAAGGAAGTCAACGACCCGAATGCGCGCATTCCCGTCGACAAGCCGAACTGCGACGTGATCTACACCATCAACCCACGCGAGGCAAAGTACGATCCGCGCACGATCTCGGCCGCGGCCAAGATCTTCTGGGCGGCCGGAGAGAGCTGGACCATGCCTTCCGAGGGCTGGGACCAGACCAACTTCGGGCTGTTCTCCGGCGACGACGCCCTCGGCGGCGCCGCCGCCCGCCGCGTCTACGAGAAGATGAAGGAGCTGAACGCCAAGAGGATCGTGATCTCGGAGTGCGGTCACGGTTACCGCTCGACGCGCTGCGAGGGACCCAACTGGGCGGGGATCGACCAGAATTTCGAGATGGAGAGCTCCATCTTCACGATGCTCCGGTATCTCAAGGACGGGCGCATCAAAGTCGATCAGGCGAAGCTCCGGGAACGCGTGACCTATCACGACTCCTGCAATCTGGCCCGCTCGTGCGGCATCACCGAGGAGCCGCGCGAGCTGTTGCGGGCCGTGGCGACCGACTTCGTCGAGATGGTTCCCAACCGCGCCGAGAATTTCTGCTGCACGGGCGGCGGCGGAGCGATGTCGATGTCGGAGTACACGCCCCGGCGCCTGAAGTCGGCGAAGGTCAAGGCCGACCAGATCGCGGCGACCGGCGCGAAGATCGTCGTCACCTCGTGCCACAACTGTGTCG
Source organism: Thermoanaerobaculia bacterium (assembly GCA_963816185.1). GTDB lineage: Bacteria > Acidobacteriota > Thermoanaerobaculia > UBA5066 > UBA5066 > Fen-183. The sequence continues at coordinate 196,943 of CAWFJJ010000005.1, forward strand.
ACGGGCTAAACGACCTGATCAAGCACTACAAGCTCGGCTGCGAGGTGAAACAGCTCGTGGACCTCGTTGCCGATGCACTCATCATCCCGGAATGCGCGGTGATGAGACGACCGAAGGCGGTGGTGGAGATGCCGAAACCTGCACAGGCGTTGAAAGAGAGGCGGATCCTGGTGGTGGACGACGAGGCCGACATCCGGACGTTCCTCAGGACGGTCCTCGAGGATGCCGGTGCCGAAGTCTACGAGGCCGCCGATGGCAACCAGGCCCTCGCCCAGGCCCGCAAGTACAAGCCCGACCTGATCACCCTCGACCTGTCGATGGAGCACAAGGACGGCATCGAGACGTTCGCCGAGCTGCGCTCCGACGACGCACTCGCGGGAATCCCGGTTTGCGTCGTCACCGGCCACCCGGAGTTCCGCCAGGTTCTCTATTCCCGCGCCGTGCCTCCGCCCGACGGATACATGGACAAGCCGATCAAGGAAGACGAGCTGGTCGAGAACGTGTGGCGCATCCTCGGACTCCACAATCACAAGGTCCATGCCTGACACGGCGGGCGCCGCCTCGGAAGGAACAGGGAGGCCCCTGTGACGGAGCGGTGTCGCGAGTACTTCGAGGAGATGCCGTGTTACGTCTCGGTGCACGACCGCGACCTTCGCATCGTGGCCGCGAACCGGCGATTCCGCGAAGACTTCGGCGACGCCGTCGGCGCGTTGTGCTACCAGGCCTACAAGGGACGTCACGAGGTCTGTCCGGATTGCCCCGTGCAGCAGACCTTCCGGGAAGGCCGGGGTCAGATCAGCGAGCAAACCCTCGTCGCCAAGAGCGGCGAGCACGTACCTGTTCGCGTCTGGACGACGCCGATCCTCGATGCGAAAGGGCAGGTCGGGGCCGTCATGGAGATGCACACCGACCTCCGCCCGTTCAAGGCTCTGGAGGCCCGGCTGGAGCGGACGCAGGCGCGCTACGCGCAGCTTTTCGAGGAGGTTCCGTGCTTCATCTCCGTGCAAGGCCGAGACCGGATCATCCAGCACGCGAACCGGAGGTTTCGGGAGACTTTCGGCGACGCCGTCGGGAAGCACTGCTGGCGCGTTTACAAGCACCGCGATGAGCCGTGCCTCGTCTGTACGCCGCAGCCCACGTTCGACACCGGAGCGCCGACCGAGCACGAGGAGGTCGTGGTCTCCCTGTCGGGCCGGACGATGCACGTAAGGTGCACGAGCGCGCCCGTTCGCAACTCGTCCGGGAAGGTGGAGGCGATCATCGAGATGTCGACCGATATCACGCCCCTCCGGGAGCTGCAGTCCCAGCTCACGTCGATCGGCCTCCTCGTCGGGTCGATCTCCCATGGAATCAAGGGGCTTCTCACCGGGCTCGACGGGGGGATGTATCTGGTCAATTCGGGCTTCGAGAAGGACCGGCCCGACCGGGTCAGGCAGGGCTGGGCGATGGTGCAGCGCAACGTCGAGCGGATCCGGTCCATGGTGCTCGACATCCTCTACTACGCCAAGGATCGAGAGCTCGAGGTTGCGCCCATCGAAGTCGAGCAGCTCGCTGTTGAGGTCGTCGAGTCCATGCAGAAGCGCGCCGGCGACGTCGACGTCGCTCTTTCCCTAGAAATCGAGCCGCAGGTCGGCGTGCTGGCCGGCGACGCCAAGGCGGTGCGGGCGATGCTCGTCAACATCCTCGAGAACTCGCTGGACGCCTGCCGCGCGGACACCGCCAAGACGGTTCATCGCGTCGAGTTCAGGGTGAAACGCTCGCCGCCGTGGCTCCTCTTCGAGATCGAGGACAACGGGATCGGAATGGACCGGGAGACCCGCGAGAAACTGTTCTCTCTCTTCTTCTCGTCGAAGGGGGTCAGCGGGACGGGGCTGGGTCTCTTCATCTCGAACAAGATCGCCGACAAGCACGGGGGCGGCATCGAGGTCGACTCGGAGCCGGGCCGCGGCAGTCGCTTCGCTGTCCGACTGCCGCTGGAGGCGCGTCCCAGCACCCAACCCGAGGAATGAGGGGACCGGCGCGAACCGAGGGGGAGCGATGGCGGAGAAGAGAGTCCTCATCGTCGACGACGACCCCGACGTCGTGGCCTACGTCACGTCCTTTCTCGAAGATCAGGGCTATGTCGCGCGATCGGCGGGCGACGCAGCCAGGGCCCTCGCCGTTCTCTCGAGTTATCGTCCCGACGCGATCCTGGTCGATGTGCTGATGCCCGGAAAGTCCGGACTCGACCTCCTCGTCACGCTGCGCCGCGACCCGCGCTGGCAGGACCTCCCGCTCGTCGTCGTCACCGGCATGGACCAGATTCTCGAGAAAGATTGTCAGTCGTACCTGCTCTCGCACGAGGGCATCAGCGGCCCGGACGCCGTGCTCGGCAAGCCCATCGACCGAAAGGCGCTCCTCGCCGTCCTCGCCTACGTCTGCGACCGTCTCCCTGCGCCTCGATGATCGAGAGCGGGGAGGACCTTGGATGGTTACCGCCCCGACGCGACCCGGTCTGGAGACGGGACGTCACGGGAACGTAACAGACGGGTGCGGCGTGTGGCGCATCGGTGCTCCCCCGGACGAGAGAGAGGCCGCAATTGCAGACAGATCATCGGGCATGACGTGGACGGAGGCGGCATCAGGTTTGCGTTGAAGGAATTAGGCGCCGCTGAAGGTCTGCCGGAGGCCACATGACACAGCGAAGTGCAGTCGTCATCGACGACGAGCCGGACATCACTGCCTACCTCAGCGCCCTCCTTTCCGATCACGGCTGGAGGGTCCGTACCGCGAACGGAGTCGAGCAGGGGCTCAGACTCCTGGCCTTAGAGCGACCGGACGCGGTCCTCCTCGACCTCATGATGCCGGACCGAGGGGGTCTCACCGCTCTCGTGGCCATCCGAAAGGACCCTTCCCTCGCGGGGCTGCCGGTCGTCATCGTGAGCGGCATCCAGGAGAAGCTCACGTCCGACTACCACGCCTTCCTCGCCCGCGCCAAGCACCACCGGCCCGATGCCTATCTCGACAAGCCGGTCAACCCCAAGGAGCTGCTCCAGACCCTGGACAAGCTGGTCGCCGCAGCGGTCTGAGCAGGATCCTCACCGAATCGCGGCGAAGCCGATGCCGATCATCTTCCTCTGTAGCGTGCCCTTCGGTGGCGGCGAGAGACTCGCCCGCCGCCTCGCCGCAAAGCTGGACTATGCCTACCTGAGCCGCGAGGACGTCGTCGCCAAGGCCAACGAGTGCGGCATCCCCGTGGGCAAGCTCGAGGTGGCCATGGTCAAGAAGCCCGCGGTGCGCGAGCGCCTGGCCCGCCTCAAGGAGCGATACCTCGCCGTCGCGACAGCGACGATTTGCGAGAGGGCCGCCGAAGGGGACCTCGTGTATCACGGGCGCGCCGGCCATTTCCTTCTTCCGGGCGTCTCGCACGTCGTCCGCGTTCGCGTCATCCCGGAGCACGGCGAACGCCTCGAGACCGTGATACAGCGGACAAAGCTGCCGCGCGAGAAAGCGGAGGATTTCCTTCGCAACATCGACGCCGACATACACGACTGGGTGCAGTTCGTCCACGGCGTCGACATGGACGACCTCCGCCGCTACGACCTCGTGGTCAACCTGGAGAACATCAGCGTCGAGAACGCCGCCATGGCGCTCTGCGGCATCGCCGACCTGCCCGACTTCAAGCCGACGCCGGCGAGCCGGAAAGCGATGGAGGAGCGGCTCCTGCAAGCCCGCGCCCGAATCCGGCTGGCTCTCGACGAACGGACCGCCGAGTCGGACTTGACGGTCCGCTCGAGCGATGGCGTCGTCACGGTCACGTACGTGCCCCGCCAGTCCGCCGTGGCGACGGCGATTCCGGAGGTCCTTCGCGATCTGCCCGGCTGCCGGGCGGTCCGCTGCACCGTCGCGAGCACCAACATCCTCTGGATTCAGGAAGAGTTCCGCCCGGACGCCGAAACATTGCCGCAGATCAACGAGCTCGCCCGGCGCTGGGGGGCGGCCGTAGAGCTCGTCCGCTACCGGACAGAGGCGGCTTCGGAGGCTGCACTCGCTCCGCACGCGGCCGGGCCGCTGCCGAGGCCGCCCGATGGCGGCGTGGAGGACGACGACGTCGAGACGGTTTCGACGTCCGAGCGAGACTTCCGCGAAACGCTGGAGCTCTTCGTCCACGAAGGGCGCTCCGGGGGAAGCCAGAGCGTCTCGGGAGGACCCGACCGGCTTCTCGCGGCGATCAATCCGGACATCAGCTACAGCCTCATGGTCCTGGGCGACGTCTTCCTCGACAGGCCGTCGGCCGCGCGCACCCGCATGGCGCGAGATCTGGCCAATTTCCTCGCGAGAAAGGTGAAGGCGCCGGTGATCGGGACCGCCGAGCTGTCCGCGAGGCTCCGCTTCAGCTTTGGCCAGGGAATCAAAGTCGCCGCGGCGCTGCTCGTCATCGTCGGCCTCTACGTGCTCATCTTCCACTACCAGGAGCCGCTCCTCGACGTGCTCGGCGGCGCTTACCACAAGAAACAGCCCTGGGCCGCTCCGGTCCTGGTGGCGCTCGTCGCGCCCACCGTGGCCGCGCTGTACGGGATGGTGGCCTCGGCGCTTCTCAGGCTGATACGGCTGGAGTGAGCGCGTGAGAGTCACCTTCCGCCTTCGATCCGACAAGGAGACGTGAAATGCCCTCTGTGTTCGGCGACGTCTTCGTTCAGATCTCCTGGACGACCGCGCTCCTCGTCATCCTGCTCGGCTTCATCGGGGGAGTGCTGAGCGGCTTCATCGGCAGCGGGGGCGCCTTCTTCATGACGCCCGGCATGATGAACCTCGGCATCTCGGGCGTCGTCGCGGTCGGAAGCAACATCACGCACAAGTTCGGCAAGGCGCTCATCGGCGCTCGAAAGCACGCCCAGATGGGCAATGTCGACAAGCGCTTGGCGATGTATCTCCTCGTCACCGCGATCGCGGGGGTGCGACTCGCGGTCTGGATCAACAGCAAGCTGTTCTCCGGCGGAGGCAAAGGCGCGGGGGCCGACCTCTACATCAGCACCGTCTTCATCACCATCCTGACGTTCGTCGGAATCTCGATGCTCCGCGATGCGATGCGCTCGACCTCGGAAGGCCAGGGCCCGTCACGCCGCATCATCGAGTTCCTCGCGCGGCTCAACCTCAAGCCGATCATCCGGTTCCCCGTGTCGGACGTGGACCTCTCTCTCTGGGTCGTGCTTCCCGTCGGCCTGGCGACCGGCTATCTGGCGGGCACCATCGGCGTCGGCGGCTTCATCGGGGTGCCCGCGATGATCTACATCTTCGGCATCCCCACGGCCGTGGCGGCCGGAACCGAGCTCTACCTCGCCATCTTCATGGGGGCCTTCGGCGCGCTGAATTACGCCTACGAGGGGTGCGTCGATCTGCGCCTGACGTGCCTGCTGTTCCTCGGCTCGCTGTTGGGGGTCTACATCGGCGCGTACGGGGTCAAGGTCGTGAGCGAGCGCTACATCCGCCTCGTCACGGGCTTCATCATCCTGTTCTGCGTGGCCAGCCGAGCCGTCAACGTCCCCGTGTACCTGCGCCAACTGGGGGTCGTGAGGTACGCCCCGGCCTGGGATCCCTGGTTCAACGGAAGCAGTACGGTGATTCTCTTCGCGGCGGGGATCGGCGGGGCCGCGCTCATCGTCTATGAGGTCTGGAAGGCCCACAGGGAGCGGCGCAGGATCCAGACGACGCTGCTCGTGAGCAGGGCGGCGACAACGTCCTGACGGGAGAGATCCATGGAACGTCTCCAGGTGCTGGTCCTCGACGACGAACCCATCGTGGGCAAGCGGCTGCAGCCGGCTCTCGCCAAGGTCGGCTGCGACGTGGAGGTGTTCGACGCGCCTCGTCCGGCCCTCGAGCGAATCGAGGCAAAGCGGTTCGACGTCGTGGTGACCGACATTCGGATGGAAGAGATCGACGGCATTCAGGTCCTCGAGAGGGTCCTGGAGCGCTGGCCGGCCACCCTCGTGATCATGATCACCGGCTACGCCTCCGTCGAGGTCGCCCGAGAGGCCATTGCGAAGGGAGCCTTCGACTTCATCGCGAAACCTTTCAAGCCGCAGGAGCTTCGGGATGCGATCGCCAAAGCCGCGGATGCGCTCGGCTTCGCGGACGTCGGAAGGGCGGTCGTTCCGGAGGCCCCGTAGGGAGGGCCATGCCCCGAGACGGCTTGGACGCAGCCGCAAGCGGCCCCGACGCGATCAGTGTCGAGCGCGCTTTCCTCAAGCGTCCGAGCATCGGCATCCGGGCGCGACTGGTCACCAGCTTCCTCTCCTTCGTTTTGTTCGCGGTTGCGGTGACCATCGGGGCCTGGGTTCTGCTCGACCGCCTGGAAGGTCGCCTTCGCTTCCTGGAGGCCGCCGACCGCTACACGATGGAAATCCAGCAGACGCGACGCTTCGAGAAGAACTACTTCCTCTACGGAACGAACCTCTCCGACGTGCAGGACCACCTCGGAAACGCGCGACATCTTCTCGAGGCCGCCGAGACGGATGCCGCTCGGGTGCTGACCTCGACCGAGCTCCGGCGGATGCGCGCCCATCTGAACGGCTACGAGTCTCTGATCGCGCGCCTCCTCTCCATTCAGGGCGGGCACTCTTCGGCGGACCCCCAGGAAAAGGGGGCCATCGAGACGGAGCTCCGGGACCACGGCTCTCAGATGGTCGCCTTCGCCCTCGAGCTGGCCGACAAGGAGCGAAGCAGCGTCAATGCGACCCTCGGCCTCTTCAAGCGCCTTCCCGTGGCCTTTCTCGTATTCCTGTTCATCTTTTCGGTTTTCGTCGCCAACTTCCTCGCCCGCCAGATCGTCGGGCCTCTTTCTCGCCTCGGAGCCACCACGCAGCGAATCGCGAGCGGCGATTTCACGCCCCTCACGCCCCAACGCTGGTACCGAGACGAATTCTCGAACTTTGCAATGGCCCTGAACACGATGATGCGGGAGCTCGCCCATCGGCAGGAGGTGTTGGTCAATTCGCACAAGCTCACGGCCATCGGAACGCTCACATCGGGGGTGGCCCACGAGCTGAACAACCCGATCAACAACATCACACTGACCGCCGAGATGCTCAAGGAGGATTACCGTGCCCTCGGGGACGAGCAGCGGCTCGACATGGTCAACGACCTGGTGGAGCAGGCCGGGCGGGCGCGGAAGATCGTGCGCAACCTGCTCGACTTCGCCCGGCAGAGCGAGATCACGACGCAGAAGCTCGATCTCGCCGAGGTCATCCGGGGTGCCACGGGGCTGGCCGCCAACCAGATCCGGCTCTCGGGCGCCCGGATTACGCTCGACGTCGCCTCCAACCTCCCCGCGATCCACGGCGACGGTCCGTCCCTGATCCAGGTCTTCGTCAACCTGCTGCTCAATGCCCTCGACGCGGTCGGAAAAGGGGGCCGGATCCGGATCGCCGCCGAGGGCCGGCAGGAGCCAGGCTGGGTCCGGGTGACGGTGACGGACGACGGCCAGGGGATCCCTGCTCACGCACTGCCGTACATCTTCGACCCCTTCTTCACGACGAAGCCAAGGGGGAAGGGAACGGGCCTCGGGCTCTCCGTGAGCCTCGGTATCGTGCGCCAGCACGGAGGTGACATCCGCGTCGAGAGCGAGCCGGGGAAAGGGACGACGGTGACCGTTCTTCTCCCGGCCGCGATGGTACCGGGGTTGCCCGAGACGGAGTCGCCGCCGGCTACGCCCGCTGCGAAGACTTTGCCACGAGCTTGACGAGGTCCTTGAGCTTGAACGGCTTGGTCAGGAATTGAACGGCGCCGAGCGCGTCCGCTTCGTGGCTGGTCTCGATGGTGGCATACCCCGTGATCACGATGACACGGGTGCCGGGGGCTTTCTCCCTGATGAAGCGCAGCACGTCCATGCCGCTCGGCCCGCGCATCTTCACGTCCGTGACCAGAACCCCGAAGGCTTTTTCCTTCAGCCGGTCCATGGCCGCCGTGCTGTCCGTGAAGACCTCGACGTAGAAGCCCTCCTTCTCGAGAGCTGGCCGAAGACGGTCCCCGACGATCGGCTCGTCATCCAGGACCATGACATCTCTGTTTGGAGGCATCTTCTCCTCTGGCCGTACGGATCGCGAAGAAGGTATATCACTTCTCTCACGATAGACTGCAGTGCCGCCACGTGGGGAAAACCGGATCTCCAGAGTCCGAGGGTGCACTCGTGTCCTGGTTGAGCCGCGTTCTCCGCAAGCCGTCCGACGGAGATGCCCTCACGCTCCTGAGGCTGCGGACGACGCGCTTCCGCCAGCTCCTCGGGAGCTATGGGAAGCTTCTGGCGCTTCTCGAGGACGCGGCGGAAAAACAGGGTGGGGGCTTCATCTTCGACAGGCAGTACGTGATCGCCCTCGCCGAACAGCTTGCCGAGCTGGCCGACGCCGCGGTATACGACCTCAACGTCATCACGTCGCACGAGAATCTGGCGTTCTATGACGTAGCGGAACGACTACGGGACGACCTGCGCCGCATCGTCGCGCGGAGATCCGAAAATCCCCCTCTGGCTGAATCCGAAGAAGAGGAGGAATACCGTCTCTTACGATCCGTTCGACGGGCGGTCTTCCCGTTGACGCTCGCCGACGCGCAGACGGAGCCCTCCCTGCGAGGCTGCAGGACAATTCACGACCTTGTGCATCTCGCCCGAAGTCTCTCCGGCGACGCCCTGTGTTCGCTGCTGACGGCCCGGCCCGGCGCCGCGAGTGGTCGCGTGCGGTTCGAGGGCTCCGCGGGGCGCGAAGCCCACGTCGTCGTCCTCGCAGGTTCTCTTCCGTCCGGCTCGCTTGCGCTCTCTGACGTTCCGTCGCGCCCGCTGCGGGCGTTTCTGGACGGCCTGCTGTTTCAACAAGGATCCGTAGGCTCGCCCCCGCCGGGCCGGCCGACGTGCACACTGGACGCCGCAGCGACGGACGAGCATTGTCTCGTCGTCAGGACTTTGCCAAGCGGGTTCGACATGCTCGACGCGACGGCGGGCGAGACGCCGGAGACGAACACGGTCTACTGTCGCTTCGCCCCTCGGGGCGAAGACGACCCTGAGGCCGCCCGTGGGACGTTGGCATCCGGCGTCCTCGCACGCCTGGGCTTCTCGGTGACCGTCACGAGACGTGAGGTGAGCGGCTGGACCCGCGGCCTCGCGTGCTCGGAGACAGGGGAGCGCGTCCGCATCCTCGGGGGTCTTTCCCGTCGTCTGGCCGAGGTGAGTCTCGGTGGCTTCTCGCGCGATGAGATCGCGTCGAATGTGGAAGCCTTCGTGCGCGACGGAACATGAAGGCGGAGCGGTTCTGACCGATGAGGCGCGTGCGTCTGATGAAGGCGACTCCGGAGGGCGATCGGCTACGGCACCGCTACCGCGTCCTCAGGCGCTTGCTCGCGGCCAACAGCGAAATGCTCGAGCTGATGGGTGACCTCGAGGCCGACCTGGCGCACCTCGACCCGGGCGAGCACGGAATCGGTCAACGCGTACTGCGCCTCCTCGACGGCTCCCTGCTTCTGGCCGAGAACCTGAACATCCTCACCGACGACGCTCATTGCGCCCTCTATGGAGCGCACGCGGAGATCGAAGACTCTGTCCGCTCGATTCTTCGTTCCTTTCCAAATCCGGCCGCGCTCCCCTTCATGGTCTCTCTCGAAGAGGCCGGCGTCGAGAGAGCGCGCGAGGTCGGCGGCAAGGCGGCGAATCTCGGTTCGTTGCGCGCGGTGATGCCGGACGTCGTTCCCAACGGTTTCATCCTCACCACGGCGGCGTACCGCTTCTTCCTGACCGAGAACAAGCTCCACGAGCCGATTCGCAACCTTCTCAGGGACCTGAGCCTGATCACGGGGCGCCGCCTTTTCAAGGAGCGCACGGCGGCGATCCGCGCGTTGATCGGCGCCAGCCCGGTGCCCTCCCGCGTCGTCGAGGCCCTCGATCGGGGCGTGCGGCTCTTCGGCGAGAGCTTGCCTCCGCGCTGGGCCGTCCGTTCGAGTGCGGTCGGAGAGGACGGGCCGATGAGCTTTGCCGGGCAGTTCGAGACTGTCCTCGACGTCTCCGTTGATCGGCTCGCTTCGGCGTACCGGACCGTGATCGCCAGCCGCTATAGCGACCACGCCGTGCTTTACCGGCTGGCGGGCGGCCTCGTGGAGGTCGATACGCCGATGGCCGTGCTCGTGTTGCCCATGCTCGACGCACGCGCCGCCGGCGTGCTCTACACCCGCGACCCGGCGGACGAGTCAGCCGACCGGATGCTGATCGACGCCGTCGCAGGCCTCGCCGACGCGATGGTGCGCGGCGACGAGGCGGCGTCGAGCGTCTTCGCCTTACGCAACCGGCCCGGTGAGATCGAAACGCGACGCGCCGAGGGCAAGTCCGCAACCGGGGGCTCGGCCCCCGCCGGCTTCCCGCTCGCATCCCGGGAGATCCGGTCTTTGGTCGAGCTGGGCTTGCAGGTGGAAGCGCACGGGCGAAGGCCCCTGGACATCGAGTGGGTCCTGACCCGCGAAGGCGCATGGAGGGTCTTGCAGTGCCGGCCTCTGCGCTCGTTCGTGGGCGAGTCGCACCCGGGGCCTCTCCTCGGTGCTCCGGATCCGGTGGCGACGGGCGGCATGACGATCTTCCCCGGCCGCGCCGTGGGGCCCGCTTATCTCGCGCGCACGGTGGACGACCTCCTGTCGGCGCCCGACGCGGCCATTCTCATCCTTCCTCAGGCCGGGCCCGAGCTCGCAGCCGTGCTGCCGCGCGCGGCAGGCGTGGTCGCCGAGCAGGGCAATCCGGCCGGCCATGCGGCGGCGCTCATCCGGGAGTTTGCGGTGCCTTCCCTGTTTGGAGTTCCCGACGCCCAGAGACGCCTCGGTCACTCTTCCAGCCTGAGCCTCGACGCGACTCAACGTCTCGTCTTCGAAGGTGCACTGTGGCCGGAGGTCCGCGAGCGAGTCCGCAGCAGAATCCGCCATCTTCCCGCGCGTCGCCTGACGAACCCGCTCGTAGAGCGCGTGCTCGCGCTGAACTTGACGAACCCCCAGGCCGTCACGTTTCGCGCTCGTGCCTGCCGCTCCGTGCACGACATCGTCCGCTTCACCCACGAGAAAGCGGTCGCCGCGATGTTCGATCTCACCGACGAGGTGGACCGGCAGGGCCGGCACCGGGTCTTCCGGCTCGAGTCGGCGGTTCCTCTGGATCTTTTCATCCTCGACCTCGGAGCCGCCATTCCGTCCGAAGCCCAGGAGCGGGCCGCGGTCCGGCCGGACGAGATCGCCTCGCCGCCGTTTCAGGCGCTCTGGCGAGGGATGACCCGCCCCGGGACCAGCTGGGCGGGCCGCACCAAGGTCAGCGTGAGCGGTTTTCTGTCCGTGCTCGCGACGTCCATCGCGGATCGACCCGCGGGCGCGCGCGATCTCGGCGGGCGCAGCTACATCATGGTCGCGCCCGACTACGTCAACCTGAACGCCCGGCTCGCGTACCACTTCGCCATGGTGGACGCCTTCGTCTCGCCGGCCCCGGAGAACAACTTCGTCAACTTCCGTTTTCGCGGCGGCGCGGCGGGGGCCGACCGGCGCAGTCTGAGGGCGCGGTTCCTGTCCGACGTTCTCTTGCATTCGGGCTTCGGCGTGGACTGTCGGGGGGATCTGGTGACGGCGTGGCTGCGCCGCCATCCCCGCGCAGCCTCGGAGGAGGGACTCGCCACGCTGGGCGCCTTGATGGCCTGCGCCCGCCAGCTTGACATGCTCGTTTCCAGCGAGGCGGACGCCCGTCACTTCGCGGAGCGTTTTACGGCCGGCGACTACGGTGCCTTCGCATGACCCGCGGCGAGAGGTCGGAGAATCGCCGTGATAGCCTGTTTTTGCGATGCGTCCCGACCAAGCCTCCGGCGTCGCGCTCCTGACCCACTCTCCATCCGGCGAGCCCGAGGGGTTTCATACCGCCATGGCGCATCTGTACCGCGGCGAGATGCAGCGGATGACGGTGTGGCGAAGCCGGCTCGACGCCACGAGCAACTGGGCGATCCTCCTGACGACCGGGATGACGACGTTCACGCTCGGTTCCACGGCCATCCCGCACTACATCATGCTGCTGTGCCTGGCTCTTATCGGGATCTGCATGGTGATCGAGGCGCGCCGTTATCGGCACATGCTCCACAGCAAGTGGCGTCTGCACGTCCTCGAAGCGAACTACTTCGGCCAGCAGATCCGCCCGAGCGAGCCGGTGCCGGACCCGGAATGGAGGCAACGTCTCGCCGAGGATCTGAGGAAGCCGACCCTCAGGACGAGCTTGCTGATGGCGTTCCGCCTCCGGCTGCGTCGCAATTACCTGCTTCTCGTCTATTTCATCAGCGCCGTCTGGCTGACCAAGGTCTTCCTCCACCCGGTCGGCGCGAGAGACGTGTACGAGTTTCACGGGCGGCTCGCCGTGGGCGAGATGATCGCGAGCTGGATCGTCGCCGTGACCGCCGCGCTCTTCGTCGTGACGTGCACGGTGCTCGCAGCGCTGTCCCCGAGCGAGGAAGCGATGGAAATCTGAGGCGAAGGACGCCGGTCAGCGACCCCTCCCTCGCAATCGGCCCTCCTCCGGAGCGACGAGCTTTTCCGGCGGCGTCTTGACGTCGACGCCAGTGGCCGACGCAATCGTCCAGTCGCCTCCGGACTTCACCATCACCTGCAGGAGGCGCGTTCGGATGACCTTCTCCGCGTCGACGAAGACCGCCGGGGGGGCCTTGTGAAAACGCGAAACTTCCGCGTCGATCTCCACGATCGCGACGTCCGGCTTGAGGAAGCGAGTCTTCCTCACCTTGAGGGCGAGGAGGCTGCCCTTGAAGTACGAGGAGAAGAGCTCGGACGTTCGGCGCTCGATCTCGGCGCGGCCTCGAGAGACGGCGCCCAGCACGTCCGTCGAGGAGCCCTCTTCCTGGAACCGCGCTGCGAAGGCCTTCGCGTCGGCGCGATTCCACGCGTCCTCCTCCGCGTCGACCGCCTTCCGGATCACCGGTTCCTCGGCGGCCGCGACCGCGTCGGGCAAGAGCACGCCGGGCGGGGAAATCGCGGGGTTTCCTTCGGCCGGCGTCGCGGCAGCAGGCGGCGCGGCGACGGGCGTCGGCGAGCTTCCACCGGCCGGAGGCTCGTACTCGGAGGAGAGGATCCTGCCGTCGCCCGCGTCGACCATGACCTCTTGAACGCCCCCCTTGTTTTCGAAGCGCAGGTCGAGCGGCCACGCGAGGCAGCCGTTCACGACCTCGACCCCTGAGGACATGACCGACGCCACCTTCTCCGGCGAGACGGAGGCGATCGCGCGGGCCTCGGCGTCCCTGGAGGACAGCTTCGCCATGCGCGAGAGGTCCTCCGGTGAGGTCCCCCGAGGCGGGCGAATGGAGCAATCCGGCTTCTGAGCGGCCGCAAGGGCGGCGGCGAGGGAGAGCAGGCTGGCGGCGGCGAAGAGCGGGCGGCGCATGAACGCTCCTTCCAACATTATGGGCGCGATTCGCGGCACACGCCTTGCGGCGAACCCCCGTCGGAGGCGCGCTTGAAGAAAAGTGAAAACAGGACGGTCGGGTACTCGGGGCACCGGGTGGGAACCGCGATCGGCGCCGTGAGCGCGGGGGTCGCCGGCGCGGCGGCAGGTGCGGCGATGGGCGGCTCGCTCGGGGCGGTCGTCGGCGCTGCCGCGGGTGCCGCGGTCGGCGCGGTCGCCGGCAACAGCTTCACCTCGGAGTTCGATGCCGAGGAGGAAGCGGCCTACTGGAGCGATCAGTATCAGTTCCGCCCGTACTATCGCTCGGGGACGACGTTCGCGGACTACGAGCCCGCCTATCGCTACGGATGGGAGAGCGCGCGCCGCCCGGAGTTCAAACGCCGGACGTTCGAGGAGATCGAGGACGAGCTGGCCGCCGAGTGGCGCCGGGAGCGGAACGCCGTCGCCGACGACTGGAGGCTCTATCGCGAGGCCGTGCGGGACGCCTGGCACCGGATCCGGTACGGGTGACGCCGCCCCCGCGTTCTCGTCGTAACCTCGGCACGTGGTGCCGCCTTCCGACGAACGGTTCATGCGCGACGCCCTCGGCTCGGCCCGGAGGGCTCTGGTACACGGGGACGTGCCGGTCGGCGCTGCCGTGGTGAAGGACGGATTCGTGATCGCGCGCGGGCGGAACGCACGGGAGAGAGACGGCGATCCCACGGCCCACGCCGAGATCGTGGCCATCCGGCGCGCGGCGAAGAAGCTCGGCTCATGGCGGCTCTCAGGCTGCACGCTGTATGTCACGCTCGAGCCCTGCGCCATGTGCGCGGGGGCGATGGTCCTCGCGCGCCTCCCGCGCCTCGTCTACGGAGCGGCGGACCCGAAAGCGGGATTCACCGGATCGCTCGGAGATCTCGTTCGCCATCCCCGGCTCAACCACCGGGTGGACGTCACGGCGGGCGTCCTCGAGGCAGAATGCGGCAGAATCCTCGTGGAGTTCTTCCGTGACCGACGAGCCGAAAAGCCCCGCACGGCACGCTGACACGCCTTTCGACGCACCCGAGGCGCCCGCCCTGCGCTGCCCGTCGTGCGGTGCGGCGGCCACGGAGGGCGACCGGGCGTGCGGGCACTGCGGCTCGCTCCTGTCGACACGCCGATGCGCGGTCTGCTTCGCGCTCTCGCCCCGGGATGCCGAGCGTTGCGTGAGATGCGGGGCGCTGCTCCCGGCCGAGGCGCTGAAGCCGGCCGCAGGCACATGTCCCGACTGCCGGCAGCCGCTCGTCTCGCGGACAGCGGGAGTCGTGGGCTTCTCCGAGTGCGCCCGGTGCGGCGGGCTCTTTCTCGGACAGGAGGCCTTCGAGGCGGTCGCGAAGGACGCCGACGCGCGTCAAAAGGTCCGCGCGTTCGACGAGATCCCGCGGAAAGGGGCCGAGGCCGAGCCGGGCTTTCACTACCGCCCGTGCCCCGTGTGCCACAAGCTGATGAACCGGTCGAATTATGGAAGCGGCTCGGGCGTCATCGTGGACGTCTGCGGACCGCACGGCGTCTTTTTCGACAGAGGCGAGCTCACGCGCATCGTGGATTTCCTCGAGAATGGCGGTTGGGACCGGGTCAAGAAGCGCGAGAAGGAGAGGATGGAAGAGGAAATCTCCGCCTTGGAAAGCAGGCAGACGGGAGCGCTCGACCTTCGGGCGAGTCCCGGCGGCGGGCTGTCGGAGATCATCGGGTTTCTCGCGTCGATCCGGAATTCTTGAGGTTCCAAGAGACGAGTTCCTCGAAACAAGCGCAGCGCGGCGTCCCTAAACCCTTCTAAGAACTCTTCTCTGAGAACTCGCCTTCTGTCTTCTTGACGCCCCGGCAGGTTCGGGAGATCCTCCTTTTTCCGCCGTGCGCGGACAGGTGTCCGAGTGGTTTAAGGAACACGGTTGGAAGCCGTGCGTAGCCGAAAGGTTACCGTGGGTTCGAATCCCACCCTGTCCGCCATCGTTTTACTCCCGGGAGAAAAGATCCGGCACGTCTTTCGCACTCCCCGGCGTGGTGCCCGTTGGCGGTGCCGGAAAGGGGTCTGTCTGATGAAGAACGCGCTCCGGTCGACCTTCGCCTGCCTTGCCGCCTCTCTCGCCCTCTGCCTCGCCGCGCCGAACGCGGCGGCCGCGGGAGGTCCGCTGCTCGAGAAAGAGATCGAGGTCCCGCGTGCAACGCGCATCCCGCTCGACATGACCTGGGAGAAGTGCGCGCTCGTCGACGTCGAGACGCAGAACGACCCGTCCGACAAGACGGTCCAGGCGGCGAAGGAGCACGACCCGAAGGACCTCACGTTTCTCCTCGTTCGCTTCCGTTACAAGAACACGGACTGGATCGACCACCGCGTGCGCCTTCGCGCCGTATTGCTCGACGCCTCGGGAAACGTCGTCGCGGACGCCGGCCGCACAGGCACGATGGACAAGGCTCAGACCGACGACACGCTGAGTTTTCCGATGAAGGTGAGGACCGTCGACTGGGCGAACGCCCGGAAGATGAAGGTCACCGCGAGCTTTCTGAAGTAGCGGACCGTATAATCTGCCGTTCCGATCGGCCGCGGTGAGGTGCTGGAGTGGTTGATCAGGACGGTCTCGAAAACCGTTTTACCCGGAAGGGTAACGTGGGTTCGAATCCCACCCTCACCGCCACTTCGACTCAGCGCGCGGCGAGCTCGGGCTCGAAGAGGCGGTCTCGGTCGGCGATCGCCGCGAAGGCGACGTCGTCCACGTATCCCGACTCGACCATGCGCGCGAGCCGCCAGAAATCCTCGACGTGCCCGCGGATGCGCGCTTCGGCGTAGTCGCGAGAGACTTCGTTGTCGATCAGGAACGGCCAGTCGGACGACTGGAGCAGCAGGGCCTGCCGCTCGAGGGCCGCGAAGAGCGGCGCCGGAATCGCCCCGCGCCGGTCCTCGAACCTTTCCAGGGCGCGTTCGGCCGCATCCACCTCGCGCCAGTACGGGATCGTGTGGTCGTTCCACCAGACCTGAAAGTCGCCTCCGCGTCCCCACGTGCCGGGCGGCAGGCGGAGGACGACGGGAGGAGGCGCGGCCGCGAGCGCCTCGGAAGCGGTGCGCGGCACGACACGCTCGCTCCCGGCGAGCCGGGTGAAGACCTCCTCGAGGAAGTCCACGCCCTCGAACCACCAGTGGCCGAACAGCTCGAAGTCGAACATCGCGACGACGACCGGCGCGTCGCCGTCGGGCAGGGGCGGTGCGCTCTCGAGCAGCTTGATGAAGTGGTCGGCATGCGACGCGAGGGCGGCGGCGACGGCGCCGCGCTCGTAAGGGAGCTTGTCGGGGAGGTCGAGGTTCGAATCCGTGACGCGCCAGTAGCGGTGGCCGCTCGGGGCGCGTTTCTTGTGGAACTCGAGGTAGCGCCCGTCGCCGGGATAGCCGATCTTGCCGGACCACACCTGCTGCGAAGAGAGCGGGTCTCGCGCGAAGACGCCGACGCGCTCGCCGTGCGCGGCGCGAACCGCGTAGATGCGGTAAGGAGTCCCGCCGCTCGGCGGCAGGTCGACCTGGCCCCCGTAAGCGGGGACGACCCGCCCGCCCGTGACGAGATGCGTCTCCACGAAGAAATACTTCAAGCCGCGCGCGGCGAGGAAATCCTCGAGACCGCATCGATCCTCGACGTGCCCGTCTGCGGGCGAGGTCCACGGTCCGCCCGGCCGGTACGCGCACTCGGGCAACCAGATGCCCCGCGCTTCGCGCCTAAAATGGCGCCGGTGCGCCGCGAGGCCGGCGTCGAGCTGGCGGTCGATCGCGCGGTCGTTCGGGAGGAGAGGCAGAAACCCGTGCGTGGCCGCCGAGGCGATCATCTCGAGGGCGCCGCGCTCGGCGAGGGCGTGGAAGGACGGGGTGAGGCCGCCCTCTCGCCCGGCGAAATCCGAACGCAGGCCTTCGTAGAAGGCCGACCAGAACCCGGCGACGGACGTGGCCTGGGCGTCGCCGCTTGCGGAGAGCCGTGCCTCGTCCTCCCGGGCCGCGCGCGTGCGCTGCGCGAGATAGTCCTCGAATCCCCGCGTGAAGCGCTCGTCCGCGAGCTGTTCGGAGAGAACGGGCGTCATCCCGACCGTGGCCTTGAAGGGAATTCCGGCTGCGAGCAGCCGTTCGACCGCGATGAGGAACGGTTGGTACGTCTCGGCCGCGGCTTCGTAAAGCCAGTTCGCGCCATGCGGCCACGTGCCGTGTCCGAGCACGTCCGGAATGTGGCCGTGCAGCACGAGGACGAGCGTCACGGGTGGCCGCATGAAGGGCCGCGATTCTACGCCGGGGCCTGCCGGGCTCTCCGAAGGCTCGCAGGTGACGACGCGGGGCCGGGCGGGCGGAAGCGCACCCAGCCGTCTTCCGGGATCGCCTCCTGCGTGCGGCCGTCCGCGTCGAGCAGCGCGATCCGGAACGAAAGCGCGGCCCGTGCGCCGAGGGAGCAGGGCAGCCGCACCTCGAGCACTCGTTCCAGCCCCACCCGGAGGCCGCCGTCGCCGGTCACGCCGGGCGAAAGGTGCAGATCCGTCGAAACGGGAGCGTCGCCGTCGCCCGGCGGCTGGATCTCGACGCGCAACGTCCGGCCATGAAAGACCGACGCATCCGTCTCGGGGTCGAGCCTGAGGAAGAGCGTGTCGCCCGCCGCGGACGCGCCGAAGAGAACCTGTTTCACGAGACCCGCGCTGCGGTGCATCGTGCCGCGGCTTCCGCCCCTGACGCAGCCCGCGCCCGCCCAGTCCGCATCACCGGCGAGGCCGTCCACCGCCGGCCAGAGCGCGCTTCCGGGCGGCATGACCTCGGGCCCGTGGAGGGGGTCGACGGGCTCCAGGAGCTCGGGCGGCACGGGACGCGCGGCTGCGCGGTACGCGGCGACGAGGTGCTTGCGAAACAGCGCGTCGAAGACCGCATCATGCGCCGAGGAGTGGTCGTCGCCGAGCCACCAGAACCAGTCGGACGCTTCGGCGGCGAAGAGCGCGGCCTTGGCCGCAGCCGGCGTCGCGTCGCCGCTCAGGACCTCGGCGGGGGAAACCACGGGCGCGGCGGCGATCTTTCCCCCGAGAGCCTCCCGCGCGGTATGGAGGAGGCTCCAGGCTTTGTTCTTCGGAGGCGCGCCGATCCACGTGGCGAGGTTCCCGTCGACCCACGACCCCGCGACGACGCGTTCGAGGCTCGCGGGCGGAGCCGTGAGGCGTTGGAGCGCCTCCGAGGGCGTCACGACCTCGAAGTCCTGCCGCGCCGCGAGCGCCGCCGCGAGAGCGCGCAGGAACGGCGCGCCGTTGTCGGGATACGCCTCCCATGCGTTCTCGCCGTCGAGGATCACGGGGACCGTGAGCTCGGCCTCGGGCGCGGCCTCACGGATCGAGAGCAGGCGGGCGACGAAGTCGGCCGCGGCGTCGCCGGGATCCCACGTCGCGTACGAAAAGCCGATCCGGTCCGAGAGGACGCGGTCGCGGAAGAAGATGGCGGGCGACGGGACGCCTGCGAGACGCCACGGGCGGAACACCGTGCGCGCGCGGTCGCCCTCGCCGAAGTCGCGCTTTCCGGCCGGCAGCGACTGCAGGAGGACGGCCTCGTCCGACGCCGTCCACGCGACGCCGGCCTCTCCGAGCAGCGCGAGCGTGCCCTCCGAGAGCGCCCCCTCGGGCGGCCACATCCCGCGCGGGCGGAAGCCGAAGTACTTTTCGAACGTCCCGAGGCCGAGCGCGAGCTGCGACCGCGCGTCGTCGGAGTGCGAGAAGCGAGGCACTGGAACCGGCAGGTCGGGACGCGCATCGCGGCCCGCGCTCGAGTCCAGGAGGAGCGGCAGGATCGGGTGGTGGTAGGGGCTCGTCGCGGCCTCGACCAGTCCCGACTCGAAGGCGCTCTTCCACGCGGGGATCACGCGGGAGAGGAACGCCGCCTGGTGGTCGAGGAGCGCGTTCTTTTCCGTCTCGGTGAAGCCGTGCCCGCGCTTGCGCAGGTGGACGATGAGTTGATCCTTCTGGAGGGCGGGCCCCGACCACGCGAGGTGGAACAGGACCACGAGGTCCGTGAGGTCGGAGGGGGAGAGCGCTTCTCCCTCGTCGGCGCGCTTCTGGAGATCCGCGAGGCGCGGAAACCTCTCGAGGATCCGCGGGTGGACGGCGAAGAAATTCTGTCGGGCGAAGCGTACGGCGGCCGAATCCCACTCCGTCGCGGGTGTCCTCGCGACGTCGAGGAACGCATCCGAACCGCCTCGCGCGAGGAGGTCGATCTGGTCGAGAAGGGCGGGCACGAGGTTCGCGGTGTGGTGGATGCGCGGCTCCTCCGAGAGGAGAGCGGGCAGGTCGAAGTAGTCCTTCAGGGCGTGGAGGCGCACCCACGGGAGCGCGGGCGGCACGCCGTCGAACGTCGGATACCACGGCTGGTGGAAGTGCCAGAGGAAGACGACGCGGAGAGGCGGAGCGGTCACGCACCCCCCTTTTATCGTCCGGGGCGGGCGGACACAAGTTGCGGCCGGCTGCTAGAATCCGCATCCCCGGGCCCCCGGATGAGTTCGGGTCCCGCGCGACGGTCCCCTCCGAACCGTGTCAGGTCCGGAAGGAAGCAGCACTCAGGAGAAAGGCCCGGGCGCCGCGGATCGCCCGGACTCATCGGGGGGCTCGGGCCCTTTTTTTCGAGTACAGTCTCGACGTGACCGACCAGGCCTCCTACGTTCCCCTCGCCCGCAAATGGCGGCCCCGCAGGTTCGCGGACGTCGTGGGGCAGGACGAGATCGTCCGCGCGCTCACGAACGCGGTTTCCGCCGACCGGCTCGCGCACGCGTACCTCTTTTCGGGGCCGCGCGGGGTCGGCAAGACGACGACGGCGCGCCTCCTCGCGGCCGCGATCAACTGCAGCTCGTCCGACCGGCCGACGGCGACTCCGTGCGGGATTTGCGCGTCTTGCGTGGAGGTGCTCGAGGGCCGCTCTCTGGACACGCTCGAGATCGACGGCGCCACGCACGGCAAAGTGGACCAGGCGCGCGATCTCATCGAAGTCGTGGCGTACGCGCCCTCGCGTGACCGCCGGAAGGTGTTCATCATCGACGAGGTCCACGCGATCTCCTCGGCCGCCTTTCAGGCCCTCCTGA
Source organism: Thermoanaerobaculia bacterium (assembly GCA_963816185.1). Taxonomy (GTDB): domain Bacteria; phylum Acidobacteriota; class Thermoanaerobaculia; order UBA5066; family UBA5066; genus Fen-183. The sequence goes on from CAWFJJ010000005.1 coordinate 217,457, forward strand.
AGACTCTCGAAGAGCCGCCGTCTCACGCAGTCTTCATCCTGGCGACGACCGAGAGGCACAAGATTCCCGCGACGATCCTGTCCCGCTGCCAGCGTTTCGACTTCCGCCGCCTCACGGACGACGAGGTCGCCGGGCGCCTCGAGGACATCGCCCTCCGCGAGGACTTCGAGGTCGTCGACGCGGGGCAGGAGGCAAAGGGAGGGAAGCCCATCGTGGAGCGAACGGCGCTGGCCGCGCTCGCCGCGGCGGCCACGGGCAGCCTCCGGGACGGCCTCTCGCTCTTCGACCAGGCGGCCGCGCGCTCCGGCGGCGGCGTCCGGGCGGAAGACGTCGCGGCGCTTCTCGGCGCGCCCGACCGCACGGCGCTCGTCACGCTCCTCGGAGCGGTGCTGGCCTCCGACCGGATCGGCGTCTTCAAGGGCTGCGCCGAGCTCGAGGCCGCAGGCGCCGAGCCTCGAGCCACGCTCCACGACCTCACCGCGCTCGTGCGCGGCGCCGTGCGCCTCGCCGCCGACCCGTCGGCGCCGCCGCCGACGGGCCTCTCGGAGGAAGGCGCGGAGCGGGTGCGCGAATTCGCGCGCCTCACGCCCTACGCGACGCTCCTCCGCCTCCTCTCCCTCCTGTCGGAGTCCGACGGGACGCTGCGCCGCTCGGACGTGCCTGCCCTCGCCTTCGAGGTCCTGCTCCTGAAGGTCGCGGAGCTGCCTCGGCTCGTGCCGATAGAAGAAATTCTTGCCGGGAGGATCCCCGCGCCACCCGGAGCGCCTGGCGCGTCGAGCGTGGGCGGGGCAGCGGGCGGCGGCGCCGGGGGATTTTCTTCGAAAGGTGATTTGGCCGCGGAGCGCAACGCGGGCGGCTCGCGTGCGAGCGGCGTCCCCGCGCCGCCCCGTCCCCCTCTTCCCCTTCTAAGAAGAAGCTACGGACGTTGCCGTCGCATCGCCAAAGCACGCCGCGCACCGCGCCCACAGTCTGCCGTCCGAAGCAGAAAATTCCTCCTCTTCCGACGTCCCCCGATTCGTCGGCCTGACGCCGCTGGAGATCGTTCCCGATCCCGTGCCGACGCCCGATCCCGCGGGCGCATTCCGCGCGGCCGTCGAGAAGAGGCACTCGCAGCTCGGGGCCGTCCTCGACGACGCGTCCATTCGGCTCGAAGGCAAGGACGTTTTCATCTCGCTCGACCCTCCGAGCATCGTGACCGAAAAGCGCCTCGCCGAGCCCGCGATGGCGAAGGTGCTCGAGGAAGCTGCGGTCGCCGTCCTCGGGAAGGGCGCGAAGGTGTCCGTCGAGAGCGTGACCCCGCCCGCGGGCGATCTCACGGCGGCCGCGGCCGTCGCCGACCCCCAGACGCTCGAAAGAGAGCATCTGAAAATGAAGGTTGCGACCGACGAACGCGTGAAAAGGATGATGGATCTCTTCGGGGGCGAGATCGCCGAGGTGAAACGCGACGGCGGGCCCGACCGGGCGAAAGGCCGCTGAGAAGTGGCCGGCCTCCCGGCGTTCGACCGGCTCGTGGCCGCGCTCGAGAAGCTGCCGGGCATCGGTCCGAAGAGCGCGCGCCGGCTCGCGTACCACCTCCTGGCCGCGCCCGAGTACGACGCCGGGGCGCTCACGGCCGCGCTGGCCGAGGCGCGGGCGCGCACGCGCTCGTGCTCGGTCTGCCACGCCCTCACCGAGGCCGATCCGTGCGCGATCTGCTCGGACTCGTCGCGCGACCTTCGCCTCCTCGCGGTCGTGGAGGACGCGGCCGACGCGGACGTCCTCGAGAGGACGCACGAGTTCCGGGGCCGCTACCACGTGCTGGGCGGGGCGCTCGCGCCCTTGCGCGGCATCGGGCCGGACGACCTCAACGTCGCCGATCTCCTCGTGCGCGTCGAGTCTCCGGCCGCCGGCGAAAGCGTGGAGGAGGTCGTTCTGGCGACGAATCCGAACGTCGAGGGCGAGTCCACGGCCCTCTACCTGGCCCGCCGCCTCAAGCCGCTCGGGGTGAAGGTGACGCGCCTCGCTCTGGGCCTTCCGGTGGGCGCCGCGCTCGAGTTCGCGGACGAGGTGACCCTCGGGAGGTCCCTCTCGGGCCGCCGGGAGATCTGATCGGTTAGACTTGCGTGTAAAAGCGCATGTCGGATTTCATTCTTTTTGACGAGGAGTTTCATCAGATCAAGGACGTCATCGGACGCCTGAAGGCGGATGCCCAGGCGAAAGTCGTCTTCATCGTCGACAAGAACGGACAACAGATCGCCGCCCAGGGCGACATTCAATCCCTCGACACGACGTCGCTCGCGTCGCTCACCGCCGGCAACGTCGCCGCGACGGATGGCCTCGCGCGGCTCATCGGCGAAAAGGAATTCCCCGTCCTCTTTCACGAAGGCGAGCGCGACAACGTCTATATCTCGATCGTCGGCCAGCGCGTCATCCTCGTCGTCATCTTCGACGAGCGCTCGTCTCTCGGCCTCGTGCGGCTGCGAGTGCGCAAAGCGAACGGCGAGCTCGAGCGCATCTTCGACACGATCCAGAGGAAGGTCGAGAGCGAAAAAACGCGCCGCCAGGAGGGCTACGACTCGCCGTTCGCCGAGATCACAGACGAAGACATCGACAGCCTTTTCCGCGAGTAGCCGCGCATGACGTTCATCAACTACGCCGCGCGGGAGATCAACTGCAAGATCGTCTACTACGGACCCGGCCTCTGCGGGAAGACCACGAACCTGCAGTACATCTACGACCGCACGAACCCCGCCGCCAAGGGCAAGCTCATCTCGCTCGCCACCGAGACGGACCGGACTCTCTTCTTCGATTTCCTCCCGCTCGACCTCGGCACCGTCCGCGGCTTCAAGACGCGCTTCCACCTCTACACGGTGCCCGGGCAGGTCTTCTACGACGCGAGCCGCAAGCTCATCCTGAAGGGCGTCGACGGCGTCGTCTTCGTGGCCGACTCGCAGGAAGCGCGCATGGACGCGAACGTCGAGTCGCTCCAGAACCTCGAGAAGAACCTCGTCGATCACGGGTTCGACCTGCAGGCGATTCCATACGTCCTGCAGCTCAACAAGCGCGACCTGCCGACGGCCATTCCCGCCGAGGAGCTCTACCGCCAGCTCAATTTCAAGGGAGAGCCCACGTTCGAGGCGACCGCCCCGACCGGCCAGGGCGTCTTCGACACGCTCAAGGCCGTGGCGAAGCAGGTTCTGATGGAGCTGCGGAAGAAATAGCCGGAGCGGCGAAGCTTCCACGGTCCTGGCTCATGTTTGACTCCCCATCCTCGAAAGCTCGGCATTGATTCCCGTGCTGAGGCGCCTGTCGCACCCTCCCCTTCGCTGGCGCGGTTCTACTCTCGGTCTTGCTCCCGGCCTGCGCGCGCAGGGTGGCGCCGCCGGTGGAGAGCCCGACGGAATCGATCTCGGCGGGCGTCACGCATCGCATCGTGGTGCGGTCCCAGCCGACACCCCTCGTGATGCACATCGTGGAGATCGATCTCGAGAAGGCGCCGGGCACCTTGAAGGTGGCCGCGAATCAGTCGGTCCCGGACGGAAGCCTGATCGCCACGACGGTCAGCCAGCTCGCGGCGAAAGCTGATTTTTCCGTAGCCGTGAACGCGAACTTCTTCCAGGTGCCGGGCGGCCGGTATCCGAAGGAGGGCGATCGCGCGAAGGCCGTCGGAGGAGTGATCCTCGAGGGCCGGACGGTTTCGCCGAAGGGCCCGGAACACGGCCTCATCAATGCGGGACTCTGCATCGAGGGACGGAACGTGCGCGTCGAAAAGGGCTTCGAGTGTCGCGGCGCGACGTGCGGTCTCGCGTCCGGTCCGCTCCTGCTCTGGCGGGGAGAGCCGGTCGACACGGGCCTCGCGGACAGGATCTTCAGATCTCCGCGCCATCCGCGCACCGCGTTTGGGGTGGACTCGGCCCGCCGGAAGGTCTGGCTGATCGTCGCGGACGGGCGGCAGGAGGGTGTGAGCGAAGGCGCGACGCTGGACGAGCTGAAGCAGACGCTGAAAGAAGCTCGGCGCCGTCGACGCCCTCAACCTCGACGGCGGCGGCTCCTCCACCCTCGTCGCCCGCGTGAACGGAACCCTCCGAGTCCTCAACGTGCCCGTCCACGAGAGGATCCCGGGCCGCGAGCGGCCGGTCGTGACGGCTCTGGGGATGACCGAAAGGGAGTAACAGACCTCGAGCAGCCGATCTGCTTGTGCTACGATGTGCGTCATGAGCGACGGCGTGAACGTGCGCGACCTGCGGCAGAACCTGAGCGTCCATCTGCGCCTCGTCAAGGCCGGGCGGACGCTGCGGGTCCTCGAGCGCGGGCGCCCCGTCGCGCTCCTCACGCCGCTTCCGGGGCACGGGAGCGCGCTGGAACGGCTCGTCTCGTCCGGCCGCGCGGTGCCCCCGAGGCTCGAGCTCGCCGAGCTGTCTCCCCCGCGGGCGGTGGAGGGGAGCCTGACGGCGAGCGAGGCGCTCCGCCAGCAGCGCGACGAGCGGTGACGGCCGAGCTCGTCTATCTCGACTCGTCGGCGCTCGTGAAGCTCGTCGTGCGCGAGGCGGAGAGCGACGCCGTGCGCGCCTGGCTGGTGGAGCACGCGGCGACCGTCACCTCGGCGCTCGCCGTGACGGAGGTGCGGCGGGCCGTCTCTCGCCTCTCGCCGCAGCGCGGTCTCCTGGACCGTGCGCGGCTCGTGCTGGACGGCGTCGCGTTGCTCGCCGTGAACCACGACATCCTCGAGAGGGCCGTGCGGCTCGCGCCCAAGGAGCTCCGGACGCTGGACGCGATCCACATCGCGTCGGCCCTCTCGCTTGGAACCGACCTCCTCGCCTTCGTCTCGTACGACGACCGTCAGGGGGCGGCCGCCCGCAGGGCGGGTCTGCCGCTCGTCCGGCCGGGCACGTGAGGAATGGCTCAGCGTTTCGGCGGCGGTCAAAACGCGGGACGAATCAGCGCTTCGAGACCTTCGAAGCGGCCTCGAGCACCCGGACCTCGATCTCCTTAACACGCGTGAGGCCGGCGGTCGGTCGTCACGAAAGCCGACGCTCCGGCGGCGAGAGCGGTGGCGAGGTGGATGGCATCTGCAGTCCGCACGTCATACCGGGCGCGAAGGCCGGCGGCGCGCCGGGCGATGTCCATGTCGACGTCCAGGACGACGACGCCGGCCGATTCCGCGAAAAGGCTCTCGTAACGCCGCACGAGAGCGTCGTCCTCCCTGCGCATTGCCCCGGTGAGCACTTCCAGCACGGCAATCACCGACGTGACCGCTGTCGCGCGTCCCTCTTCGATCTCGCGAAAGATGGGCTCGACGGCGGGAAGAAACGCTGGATTCTGCTCGATCCAGAGGATCCAAGGGCCTGTATCGAGTGCGAGGACGGGGAGAGCGCGGCTCACCAGCCTTCGCGCTCGCGATCGACGTATTTTTGGACGTCGACGCCCCGCCAGATCTCGGCACCGACCCCGCGGAAGTCGTTGACGGTGTACTTGCGCGGCCTCGTCAAGGCCTCGGCGAGAAGGACCTGGGCCTCTGCGGCAACGGAACGACCTTCACGCTTCGCCTGCTTTTTCAGCTTCTGATAGAGGCCGTCGGGGAAGTTCTTGACGTTGAGGGTCGCCATGGGCGTTCCTCCAAAACGCCTCCATTCTACCTCCTTCTCGTTCCGCGCTCGGATGGCCGCCCGGGGGTCCATGGCCAGCGGGCGTTCGGCTCCGAGCACGAGGCCGTTCACATTTCGAACATCGAAACGCGTGTCCTTCCGAGCCTGACGATCCTGCCGTTCGACGTTGCGGTCGCGCGCGTTTATGGGCGGATCGTCGTTGGTTGATCCTCAACCTGTCAGAATCGGCTTCAACATGCACCGAAGGAAGGACCTGTCAGCTATGCGCCGCGCCCTGGACGAGGCCGTACCGCGACCGGCCCAAGACGCGAAGCAGGAGGACAAAAAGAACTACGCTGAGAGACTTTCTAACGCGCTCGCGACTATGGTTGCGAATGGCCTGCGCGTCGATTTGGGGGCATCACGCCAGAGAAGGATGGAACCCGACAGGAGAACCGTGCCCGAACGGCGAAGGCGACCAAGAAACTCGATGTGAACTACAGTACGACCGATCTGGGACTCGGTCTAGGAGTCTCGATCAAGACGATAAATTTCCGCGACGGTAAGTCGGGGCGATATACGAAGAACTTCACTCGAGTCGACAACGAGTTAAGGGCGGAAGCGATCGACTACCACGTCAGGCAGCCGTTCGCCGTGCTCGTGGGGCTGGTTTTCCTCCCATACGACGCCTGCGAGGATGGCCGAACGACTCACTCGTCTTTCGGTGGCGCCGTCAGAGTGTTCCATTACCGGGCTAATCGCACCGATACGACGAAGGAGGCTCAGTGAAACGCCCCGGGTTCTCCGGAGACCTGTTTATCTGAGTCCAGCCACTGCGGCTGGGGTTTCCTGACTGCGATAGTAGGCCGCCTCGTACTCGGCCGGGGGCACGTAGCCGATGGGACCGAGAAGCCTTCGGTTGTTAAACCAGTCGACCCATTCCAGAACAGCAATTTCCACTTCGTCGATATTTCGCCAGGGCCCGCGACGCCGGATGACCTCGGTCTTGAAGAGGCCGTTGATGGTCTCGGCCAGCGCGTTGTCGTATGAGTCGCCCACGCTTCCGACCGAGCGTTCGATGCCGGCCTCGGCGAGGCGCTCGGTGTAGCGGATCGAGAGGTACTGCACGCCACGGTCGCTGTGGTGGACGAGCCTCTCGGTATGAGGCCTGAAGTACAGGGCCTGCTCGAGGGCGTCCAGCGCCAGATCGCTGCGAAGAGAGCGCGACACCCGCCAGCCGACGATGAAGCGGGCGAAGACGTCGATGACGAATGCCACATACACGAAGCCTGCCCACGTGGCCACATAGGTCAGATCAGCGACCCAGAGCTGATTTGGGGCGTCGGCCTCGAACCGCCGCTCGACGAGGTCCGGGGGCCGTATGGCGAGCTTGTCGGGTGTCGTCGTGACCTTGAAGGCACGGCCCCGGACCGTTCCACGAAGGCCGATCGTCCTCATCAGTCGCTCGACCGTGCAGCGCGCCACGAGCTTGCCTTCGCGCCCCAGCTGCCGCCAGATCTTCTCGGCTCCGTAGACCTCTTGATTCTCGTCGTAGACGCGCTGGATCTCGGGCACCAGCGCTTCGTCACTCTTGGCGCGCGCCGGGCGCTTGTGAGGGTCGAGCCTTCGGCCCCTTCGCTCGTAGTACGTCGCCAGGGCGATCGGCAGCATCGCGCAGATCGGCTCGAACCAATACGAGGCTCGGTTCTCCTCGACGAAATTGACGATCACTTCGCTCGGCGGTCGAGCTCCGCCTGCGCAAAATACGCCGAGGCCTTCTTCAGAATCTCGTTGGCTCGCCGCAACTCGCGGACCTCACGCTCGAGCTCCTTGAGCCGCTCACGCTCTGACGTCGTCAGTCCGGGCCGTGCGCCGCTGTCTCGCTCGGCCTGCCTGACCCAGCTCCGCAGCGTCTCGGGCGTGCAGCCCATCTTGCCCGCGATCGAGCTGATCGTCGCCCACTGCGAGCCGTGCTCCGACTGCTGCTCGAAGACCAGCCGCACGGCCCGCTCCTTGACCTCCGCCGGGTATCTGCCTCGTCTTCCCATGGCTCCATCCTCTCAAGTGTTGGAGCCTCCGGAAATGCCGGGGCGATTCACAGCTCTTTGAGCGCGTCTTCGTCGGCCTGTACAAGTATGACGGGCCGAAGAGGGGCGAAGTCTTCTTCTTTGATGTGATGGAGAGTCCACCGAAGCAGGGGCCGCCGCGACCCGCGAAGCGGCTGACCCTGAATGAAGTCATCGCTGAGACGACGAGTGAATTCGAGAGGCGAAACGATACCAGGTTCGAGTGGGACGACGGCGATGTCGATACGACGCCACCATCCGATGACGTCGCCGGCGACGAGGAGTAATCCTTGAGTGATTGCCGGAGAAAGAAAGGCCTCTGGACCGTCGTGCTCCAGAGAGTTCCACCACTCGTTTCCACTGGTCTTGACGTTCGGAGCAAAGGCCGGTAGGTGAGAGGACTCGACATCCTCGCCCGCACGCTCTCGTCGGCCCGAAGAAAGGACCAGTTCGGGAACGAGTGGCAGTTGAGTCTCGCAGTGACCATCATTCGAAGGTGGCTTGCTGGGGAATCTTTTTCGACCTTCTCCAGACATCGGCCCTCTTTCGGGAGCACGTGTCTGAGTTATCGGTGGTATTTGGCGTCAACCACGAGATGCGGGACTTCAAGAACAACCGAAAGAAGGACCTTGATCTTGTGGTTGCTCGCCCACGTGGGGACGGCGAGAAATTCGATGCCCGATCCTTTGGCGATCTCGTGGAAACGTACCAGATCGAGCTCACGCCCGAAGAACGCGCCTCGCTCGCCGCACTTCCGGCGTTTTACGAGGGGCCGGTAGGGACCGTCCAGATTGCGCTCGAGGCAAAGGCGTGTATGACCGCGCACGTAAAGGCGCTTCCAGGCTCTATGACGAGCTGAACTCGAGTCAGCAGACGATCCATGGAGCCGCGGACGAGGCCGTGGCTGTGGGATTCGTGATGATTAATGCCGCGACTTCGTTCCTGAGCCCGGGTAAGAACCGATTTGATCTCAGAAAGGCCAAGCCTGACGTATCGCCACATAGTCAGCCAGGGGTGACTGAGAAGGTCGTAGAAAAACTCAGCGAAATGGACCGGCGCTCCAAGACAGGAGAGTCGGGATTCGACGCATTGGGCATTGCAGTGATTGACTGCAAGAACGACAGATCGCCGGTCACCCTGGTCCAGGCCATCCCGCGCCGAGGCGGGCGACATCTACAACTACGAGTCGATGATTCGTCGGGTCGCCCAGCTTTACGAGGCGAGGTTCAGGACGATTTAGAAAGCCCGTTCGTAAGCTTGCGGACAGCGCTGGCTAGTCGCTCTTCGACCTGACACTCCCATACGACTACCGCCGTGAAACCCTGGCGGCGGAGCTTCGCGATAGCGCGAGCGTCCCGACGCCGGTTCTCCGAGAACTTCTTCGTCCAGAAGGTCCGATTTCGTTTTGGAACCGTGGCTCTGACGCAACCCGGGTGACCATGCCAGAAGCACCCGTGAACGAAAACCGCCCATTTTTTCGAACGGTTCGCCATGTCTGGCGAACCAGGCAAGTCACGGTTCTCCGTCCTGAAGGCGTGGCCGAGTGAACGGAGGATTCCTCGAACCGTGATTTCCGCCGACGTCCCGCGTTGGCGAATGTGACCCATTCGAATGGACGTTCTGGAGTCGACCTCGAGGTCGTCTCGTCGAAGGTTCACGGGCGACGCTCGGCTTGATCCTTCAAACTGCGACGCTGAGACCCTCGCGCATCCGCGCCAAGTGATTCTCGACGGCGCGCAGGAATCCTTCTGGAAAATGTAGGGAGCTCGATCGCGCCCTAGAGAGAAACCCCGCAGTCGCCTTCACCGAGAGGGGCTCCACGGGAAACCGGAGAAACTCGTCTAGCGGGGGTGAACGTCGGCGCTTCGGCCATCTGGACACCCGCGCGGCATGTCGACCGTTGCCGACGTTCCATGCGGCCCGAGGCCAAGACTGCCCTAGGCGGTGAGTCACGTCGCCGGAGGGGTCGTACTTCCCGGGTCGTCTGAGCCGCCTCCCGATCCACTCGGCGACGTCAACCGTGACCGCATTGCCGACGAGCTTCCATCGATGACCGGCGCGTGCCACCTCCTCGGCAGGTCTCGGTCCAATCAGCCGGGAAGCCTTGCATCCGCTCACAGTCCGCTAACGTCGGGCTTTCCGATGAAGCCCGACGGGAAAGAGAATAGCCGGGGGGGAGGGAATCCCGATCGTGGAGCCACCCTTGAGTGTCGGAACAGCGTTCACCGCCCAACCCAACCCACGGATCCCCTCGGTCCAGTAGAAGCCGCAGGCGACGGGCTCACGAGGAACCTGCTCGGGCTCACCGACATCGTCGACCAGAAGCACATCGCGGGGGTCTTCTTCCAGGCACGCGAGAAGATAAACGCGTTCACGGCGCTGTGGGAGGCCGAATGCTCTCGAATCGACGACTCGGTACGCCCACCGATAGCCGAGGTCTTCGAGGCTTGAGATGATCACGTCCAGCGCACGACCTCCGCCTAGCTGGAGCATGAAGGGCACGTTCTCCAATAGCACGAATGGAACCGGCTGGCGCTCGAGGATGCGGAAGATCTCACCGACGAGGCTAGATCTAGCCCCGGTGATCCCCTCCGTTCGCCCAGCCTGACTAAGGTCCTGGCAGGGAAAGCCGGCCACGAGAAGGTCGGTTCCATTCGGCAGGCGTACGACATCCCGCACATCGGGCGTAATCGGAATGCCGGGGAAGCGGCTCCTCAGCACGCTTGCGGCCGCCTCATCGAGCTCGCACAGCAGTCTGGTTTTGTGCCCCGACCGATGTAGGCCCCGTTCGATGCCACCGACGCCCGCGAAAAGGCCCACGACACCCAGCTCCCGAGTCTGTCTTTCCGAGCCCGAGGCCTTCCGAAAGGACCGAGACTTCTTCGCGGCAGGGAAGGAAAGAACCAGCTGTCTCCCTCCTTCTGCTCTAGTAGGGGAGTCGGGAACCCGCTTGCCAGCCATGTCGTCCCAAACAGTATCTCAGTTTCGAACGGCCGTGAGGGCCCCTACGTCCCCTTCTTGTACAGGTACGCCGACTCCAGCGTCCTGACGCCCTCGCTGTCGCCGACGACGTGTTTGCCGCCGCTCCAGATGGCGGCGCCGGCGGTTCTGCCCTTCGCGTCGACGGCGTAGTAGCTGACGTTGAACCTCGGGCGGCCTTTCTCGTCGCGGTGGTGGGGGACTTTGTGCGTCTTCTCGTCGATGCGCTTGAGGGCGAGGAGGCACGCCTCCTCGGGACTCTTCCCCTGCCGCATGAACTCGACGACCGTATGCGAGCCGCAGGTGACGAGGTTCGCCTCTCCGCGTCCCGTGGATCCGCAGCTCCCGACGCCGTTCTCGCTGTAGATGCCCGCGCCGACCACGGCCGAGTCTCCGACGCGGCCCGGCATCTTGAAGTAAAGGCCGGACGTCGTCGTGACGCCCACGAGATCGCCTTTCGCGCTCCTCACGGACATGTGGATCGTGCCCTGCGGCCGGAAGTACTCGTTGCCGTTCTTCCGGATGAACTCCTTGATGTCGGGATCCTCGGCTTCCTTGCCGGCCTCGATCCAGTCGTCCGCGTCCGAGAGGCGCTCTTTCCAGTAGAGCCAGATCTTCCGGCTCTTCGCCGTCAGGAGGTCCTCGACGGGGAAGCCGTGCGCCGTCGCGAACTTCCGTGCGCCCTCGCCGACGAGGAAGACGCGGTCGGTCCTGTCCATGACGAGCTTCGCGACCTTCGACGGCGTCTTGACGCCCTCGAGCGCGCCCACGGCGCCGGCCCGCATCGTGCGGCCGTCCATGACGCACGCGTCGAGCTGCACGACGCCTTCCTCGTTCGGGATGCCGCCGTACCCGACGCTCATGTCGTTCGGGTCCAGCTCGTTGATGTTCACGCCCACGATCGCGGCATCCAGCGGGTCGTAGCCCTGGATGAGCGCCTGCCGTGCGGCCTTCGCGGCCTCGACGCCGTTCGCGGACGTCACGAGGACGTAGGAAGAGGAGGATTCTGCTTCCCGAGCGGGCTGCTGCGCCGCAGCCGCACCGGTTGACGGTGGGGCCTGGCCACGCAGTCTTTCTTCGAAGGGGGAAGAGGGGAGAAGGCTCGCGGCGCCGGCCGCGGTGGCTGCGGTTGCGGCCGCCTTCAGGAAGCGGCGGCGGGAGGTGGACATCGGCAGCTGCCTTTCTCGGCGCGTTTCGACCGCGCCGTTGCGAAAGCGTCATTCACCTTCTAAGTAGATCTTCTTTTCTCCTGGCTCACCGAGACGGCGACAGGAGACGACGCTGGCGTCACTCCTCCGGCAGCTCGGCTTCTTCCTCTTCCGCCCGCACGCCGCCCGGGAGCGCGTACTTCATCACGATGTCGCCGAGGTGCTGCGAGAAGGCCGAGCGGGGCAGAACCTGGTCGCAGCCCGCCTTCTCGCCCTTCTCGAGAAGATCCTTCCTCACGTGCTCGTAGTAGCCCACGACGGCGATGCCTCTCGTCTTCGGGTTCTTCTTCAGGGCCGCGATCGCGGTGAAGGGGTCGTCGCGGAGCGCGAGGTCGACGATGACGAGGCCCACGCGCCCGGATTCGGCCTTGGCCGCGAGCTGAGCGGATTTTTCGATGAAGATGCCGTTCGCCTGCGCGGATTTCAGCGTGTGGTCGATCTTGGTCTTCCAGAACAAATCGTCCGCCAGGACGAGGACCGTGGGGTTCATGGAATGCCTCCTCGGGCGACAGCTCGAACCTGTGATTCGGCATGGGCTTGCGATGGATCGAGCAGGGACAGTATAGGCCCGTCGCGGGCCGGTCACAGGTTCGACAAGTCGCCTCGGGGGATGTCAGACTCCCCGCCAGTTTTTCGAGGGACCAGGAGGACACACGGATGAGCGCACCCGGGAGCGGGCAGGACTTCAAGCCCTACATCGCGGCGGACGCGGAGGTTCCGGAGTTCACGCTCAAGGCGATCCTTCTCGGATCGGCGTTCGGCATCATCTTCGGCGCGGCCACGGTCTATCTCGCGCTGCGCGCAGGGCTGACGGTGTCGGCCTCGGTGCCGATCGCGGTGCTCTCGATCGCGGTCTTCAAGAAGCTGGGGAAGTCCACGATCCTCGAGAACAACATCGTCCAGACGATCGGGTCGGCGGGCGAATCCGTCGCGGCCGGCGTCGTGTTCACGGTGCCGGCGCTGCTGTTCCTGTCGAACGGGACCGATTACTTCAAGTACTTCGTCGATCTTCCTCCTCGCCGCGATCGGCGGGACCCTCGGCGTCCTCTTCATGATCCCGCTCCGTCGGGCGCTCATCGTGAAGGAGCACGGAAACCTGAAGTACCCCGAGGGAGTCGCCTGCGCCGACGTCCTCATCGCGGGCGAGAAGGGCGGCAACCTCGCGAAGATGGTCTTCGCGGGCGTGGGCGTCGCGATGCTGTACAAGTTCCTCTACGGCATCCTCGGTCTCTGGCGCGAGACGGCCACGTGGTTCCAGACCGGGAAGGACGGCAAGATTCCCGACGCGACGCTCTCGTCCGACGTGACGCCCGAATACCTCGGCCTCGGGTACATCATCGGGCCGAAGATCGCGGGCGAGCTCGCCTCCGGCGGCGTCCTCTCGTGGCTTGCCTTGATTCCTCTCATCTCGATCTTCGTGCCCGAAACGCGCCTCGTCGAGGACATCACGAAGCTGGGCTACTCGGAAGGCTGGAGGGCCTCGCATACGCACGCGCAGTGGATCTACTACGCCTACGTGCGTTACGTCGGGGCGGGGGCCGTCGCCTGCGCCGGGCGTGATGACCCTCTTGAAGACGCTTCCCACGATCGTGTCGGCTTTCCGCGAGTCGGTGAAGTCCTTCCGGGGCGGTACCGGCGAGAAGGCGCGCGTGAGGACCGAGGACGACCTCGGGATCGGAATCGTCGTCGCGGGCTCGATCGTCCTCGCGATCCTCATCGCAGTCCTGCCGGGCTTTCCGCACGGACCGTTTCCGGGCTCGCTCGTCATGTCGCTCCTCGTCGTCATCTTCGGCTTCTTCTTCGTGACGGTCTCCTCCCGCATCGTCGGCATCATCGGCACGTCCTCGAATCCGATCTCCGGCATGACGATCGCCACCCTGATGGCCACGTGCGTCGTGTTCGTCCTGATCGGCCGCACGGGCGAGGCCTACCAGCCCGTCGCGCTCTGCGTCGGCGCGCTCGTCTGCATCGCGGCCGCGAACGCGGGCGCCACCTCGCAGGACCTGAAGACCGGGTTCCTCGTGGGCGCGACGCCGCGCCGCCAGCAGATCGGCTTCATCATCGGCGTCCTCGTCTCGACGCTCGTCATCGGCGGGACGCTGTTCCTCCTCGACAGCACGTACCGCGAGATCGGGCAGGCGCACGGCATCGGCGGCGCGAAGCTGGCGGCGCCGCAGGCCACGCTCATGGCCACGATCATCAAGGGCCTCCTCGCCCAGAACCTGCCGTGGGCACCCGTCCTCGTGGGCGTCTTCCTCGCGTTCATGGCCCAGATGGCCGGCGCGCACGCACTCTCCTGGGCCGTCGGCGCATACCTCCCTCTCGCGACCACGTTTCCCATCTTCATCGGCGGAATGATGAAGGCCCTCGCCGACAAGATGCGGCACAAGAAGGAAGAGAGCGAGCTGTCGTCGGGAATGCTCTACGCCACGGGTCTCGTGGCAGGCGGGTCGTTGGGCGGCGTTCTCATCGCTCTCGTCACCGCCGCGGGGGACATTCCGCTCGTGAAGCGACTCCTGGCGGGCATGGGAATCCAGAAACCGCTCATCGACGCGCTGGACCTCGGCGGAAGGTGGTACGGCGACTTCAGAGACAGTCTCGTGGGTGGCGGTGTTCTCTGCGCCGTCGTCTTCGGTCTCATCTGTTTCCTTCTCGTCAAGAACGCGCGGAAGGACCTGGAGGCCTAGGGTCCCTCGTTTCCGGTCATCGGGGCGCGGGTCGTCAGGGTGAATTTTCTTAGAGTGGAAGAGGGAAGAAGAGAACGGGCGAAGCGCCTGCGGCTGGCATCGGCGATCGTCGGCACGCTGGTTTTCCTGGCTCTTTACTTCGTAGACCCGGCCACATCGTCCTTTGCGCCGCCGTGTCTCTTCACGGCGCTCTTCGGAGTCCGCTGCCCCGGCTGCGGCAGCCTGCGCGCGCTGCACGCGCTCGCTCATGGCGACCTGAAAGCGGCGCTCGCCTTCAATGCGCCCCTCGCTTATGTCCTGCCGCTCGCAGGCGCTTTCCTCCTTTATTCCCTTCTAAGAAGATCTTCTTCTTCCGGCTCTTCTCTTTAGCTTCCTTTCTCCGCCTGATCTGAGCCGGGGACGCACGCCTCGCCGCTTTCGTTCAGGTGTCCCTTTTCGGCGGCACGAAAGCGTGCAGGGATGTGTGGCATCACGGGTTTTCCAGTGTTTTTCCGGGCCTGTCGATTGCACTGTAGAGGATGTCCCCGAAAGAAACCGGGGCAGAAAGAGAGGCCGATCATGAAGACCCTGATGCGTACCTTGACGCTGTCCGCCGCGGCCCTCGCGGCCCTGGTGGCGGCCCCGAAGTCCGATGCCCAGCAATTCCGACACGGCGGGGCGCGCGAAACGTTCCGTGGAAACTCCGGTCACGGCGGAAGCTTCCGCGGAGGCGACTTCCGTGGACGCGAATTCCGCGGGCACGAGTTCCGTGGAGGCGACTTCCGAGGTCGCGAATTCCGAGGATACGGCTGGCACAACCGGGGATTCGTTCGCCCGCCGGCCTTCTTCTACGGCCACCGCTACGTCTCTCCGTTCCGCGTCTTCGCCGGCAGCCGCTTCTACTCGTACTGCCCGGGTCCCGGCTACATCTACGTCGACGACCTCGGCTGGGTCTTCCCGCCCTTCCTCGGCGCCGTCTGGGTTCCCGCGCACATCAACGGGTTCGGCGTCCGGGTCCGCGGCTTCTGGCGTTGAGTCTGCTTCCCTCGGACCGCACGGAGCGCCGCCTCGAGAGGGGCGGCGCTCTCGTCTTTGATGCTCAGGCGCCGCTCTCGCGCGCGAGAAGATCGCGCTTGCGCCGGATCCCCCACCGATAGCCGCCCAGCCCGCCGTCCCCCCGGACGACTCGATGGCACGGCACGACGAGCGCCGCGGGGTTCCTGGCGCAGGCCGAGGCGACCGCACGCACGGCGGACGGACGTCCGATCGTCGCGGCGATCTCGCCATAGGAACGCGTCTCGCCACGCGGAATCGTGCGCAGCGCCTCGAAGACGCGCCGCTGAAAGGTCGTGGCGCGCAGGTCGAGCGGGATACCGGAGAGATCGACGTCGCCGCCGAGCGAGCGCACGATGAGCTCCGTCCAATCGCCGAGCGCCCCGGGAGCCGGCTCGAGGAGGGCTTCGGGATATTCGCGCCGAAGAGCTTCCGCGAGCTCCCGGTCGGAATTCCCGAGCGTGACGGCGCAGACGCCTCGATCCGTCGCGGCGACGAGGAGCCGGCCGAGCGGCGTGGGAACGCTTCTGTACCGGATGTGGAGGCCGCGCCCTCCGCGCTGATAACGTCCCGGCGTCATGCCGAGATGCCGGGGTGCCTGGGCGTACGTGCGGCTGCTCGACCCGTACCCGGCCTCGAAGCTGGCGGAGGCGACGCTCGTCCCATCCCTCAGCAGCGCCTTGAGCCGGTCGGCGCGCTGTGCGTCCGCGTAGCGCTTCGGTGTGACACCGACGAGCTTCTTGAAGACGCGTTGGAGATGGAACGGCGACAGCCCTGCGGCGCGGGAAAGAACCCGGAGCGGCACCGGAACGTCACCGTGCGATTCGAGGAACGCAATGGCGCGGCGTACGGCGCGGACGGCCGAGGCCGGCTCGGCGCTTTGCGGGCGGCACCGGAGACAGGCACGGTAGCCGGCGGCCTCGGCTCCGCCGGGGTCCGCGAAGAAGGTCACGTTCTCGCGCTTCGGCCGGCGGGCCGCGCAGGACGGGCGGCAGTAGACGCCCGTCGTCGAGACCGCGAAGACGAAGAGACCGTCGGAGGCGGCGTCGCGCGCGAGAACCGCGTTCCAGGCGCGGGCGGGATCTGGAGGAGGGGGCGAGGACATCGCGGTGATCATCATGCCGGGAAGATGGGGCGGTGCGCGCCTCCTCTCTCCCCGGATCTTGCGGTCAAACTCGCGAGGTCACGAGCGCTTGAAAAGGGGCAAGAGCGTCGGTTCGAGGCGACGGTACAGGGCGGCCGTCGCCTCGACGTCTCCCCGGCAGTAGTCGGCGATCTCCCGGATGCGACCCTGCCGGTAAAGGTCGCCCACGGCATAGCCATGCATCTCTTCGC
Source organism: Thermoanaerobaculia bacterium (assembly GCA_963816185.1). GTDB lineage: Bacteria > Acidobacteriota > Thermoanaerobaculia > UBA5066 > UBA5066 > Fen-183. The sequence goes on from CAWFJJ010000005.1 coordinate 234,328, forward strand.
TTTTCGGAGAGGGGATCCCGAACGCGACGCAGGCGGCGTGGAGGTGGGCTGCTGGTCCCGTGCGACGGCGCCTTGGAAACTGAGCATTCCATGCAGATCGACGTGCGTCTCGATCGAGTATCGATAGCCGAGAAGATTCTTAGAAGGTGAGAGACCGTGAATGGCGCTGCTCACGGAGAGGAAAGGCCCGTCGAACGCGCGGCCGTTGAAGGAGACGAAGCGGTCGAACTTGAGAGCGTTCGCCCAAAACTCGCGAGAGCATCGTCGGCTCTTCGCACGCGACGAAGTCGAAGAGCCCGTCCTCGGCGAGGTGCGCCTCGCGCCGCCCGGTCGCCTCGTGCCAGACGAACCCGCGCCCGGTCTCCGGATTCGTCATGCCGATCACGATGACTTTCCCCGTATAAGGAGAGAGCGCTCCGCCCTCTTTCCTTCTCAGAAAATCTTCGTGATCTTCGGCCCGTCGCGTGAGCTTCTCGCGCTGCAGCGCATCCAGCTCGAGCCACGGAAACGACACCGTTTCGATGTCGAAGACGACCGTCTTCACGGGAGGGAGCTTACTTCGGGACAGTTGCCGGCGGCGTCGGCACTGCGGGCTGCGGCAGGACGACGCCGAGACGTTCGGCGAGCCAGGCGAAGGCAGCCTGCTTCGCTTCGGGATGCTCGCGGAAGACGGCGAGATCGTGTGCGCTGCCGGGGAAGAGAAGCATGCGTCGAGGCTCCTCGACGGAGGCCAGCAGGCGCCGCGCGGAGTCCGCGCGGCCGGGATCGTCCTCGCAGGCAAGGAGCAGCGCCGCGCGCGGCGTGACCTTCTTCCCGCCGGCGAGCGGAAGAACGCGCGGCTCGTTCACGGAAATCGCCACGGCGGCGTCCACGAGCCTCTCCGACGACGCGAGGAGCGCGAGATACCCGCCGACCGAGAGGCCGACCGCCGCGGTGCGCGGAGACTTCGTTCTCAACCAGGCGGCGGCGGCCTCCACGTCGCGCGGGAAGCCCGCCGGGTCCCTGAGGAGACTCGGGGAGATCTGGAGCGCCCGACCGGCCTTCTTCGTCGACTCGCCGTGAGCGCGCAGGTCGAAGGAAAGCGTCGCGAATCCCCGCTCGTGGAGCTCCTCGGCGAAGGGCTCCCATTCGCGCCGCTCGCGCGAGAAGTCGTGGATGAGGAGGACGCCCGGAGCTTTCGCGTTTCCCTCGACCGGGCGCCAGGACGACGCGAGCGCGACGCCGTCGGCCGTCCGGATCGTGACGCGGAAGGGGTCCACCGGGCGCGGCACCGGCGTGGGCTCGGGCGCCCTCCTCTTTCTTCTCTTCGCGTCTGCGGCTCCGCTCGAAAGGAGCGCGAGCACGGCGACCGCGGCGATCGCTCGCCGGTGGGCGGGCCGGAGACCGGTCACTTCGGCTTGAAGCCGCTGCCGAGCGCGAAGAGGACGTGGTCGTGGACGTAGTGCGTGAGAAGGAACGAGAGCACGACCGCGTAGTAGCTTGGCTCCGCCGGCAGGTGCAGGACGACGGTGAGGAGCAGGATCACGAGCGTGGCCCCGGTCGTCAGCAGGAGATTCCAGCCGTAGTAGCGGAAGAACTTCCCGGGCTGCGCCATCTTCCTCACGAACGTGGCTCCGGCGGCGGCATTGTCCTGCCGGAGGATGAGGTACGTGAGCCCGAGGTACTGGAACGAATGCCACGCGTTGAAGCCCTGGAAGGAGATCGAGAGCTCCGGCAGGCGAGGGACGAGGAGGGCCACGACGACGGTGAGCGCCATGAAGAAGGCATACGGCGCCGCGAGCTCGCGGCGGCGGATCTGGTTCGCGGTGAAAACGATCCACGCGGCGATCAGTGCCGCCGTGAAGACGGCGAAGGAGTCGGCGAACCATGCGTGCTTCAGGAAGGCGGGGAACCAGAGAGTCGTCTCGCCGATGCGGAACGTGCCGGCGACGTGCCGGTACATCGCATAGCTGTAGAGCGACGTGATGACGACCGAGAAGTCGAGAAGGCGCTGCCATGGACGCGCGGCGCCACCCTTCTCACGATAGAGGTAACCGATGTACGAGGCCTGGTCGCACACGTGAATCGAGGCCCACGTGAAGAAGAACGTGAGAAGCCACGGAAAGGCGTAGACGGTGCCGAGGATGACGCCGACCGGAACGATCACCACGGGCGCCCAGGTGAGCGCCGGGTGGATCTGCCGGAAGCGCGGCTCGAAGACCGTCTTCAGGAAGGTCGCGTACATGTGCGGGCCGCCGATGAGAAGCGTGATGAGGAGGTCCACGCCCCCCGCGGTCGTTTTTCCGAGCGAGTGAACGAGAAGCGGGACGGCCACGATGGCCGCCGACAACGTCAGGACGATGAGGTCCCAGCGCGGATTCGCGATCCACTGCGAGGGCTGGGAACGGGCCAGAGCCTGCGCTTCGGCGTTCATGGTGATCGCGGGCCGAGTGGCGCCGGGCCCGGCGGCGCGAGTGTAGCAAAGGGAAGAAACGCCTCTGGACGGGCGTTAAGATCGATGCGTGAGCACGCACGCGATCGCACGTCCTGTACCCGTCGACCCGTCGCTCGACCTCGAGGCGGCCATTCGCCGCCTCAAGAAGGAGCGAGACGCAGTCGTCCTGGCGCACTACTACCAGGAGTCCGAGATCCAGGACCTCGCCGATTTCGTGGGCGACTCGCTCGAGCTGGCGAGACGCGGGACGCAGGCTTCGGCACCGGTCATCGCGTTCGCGGGCGTCCACTTCATGGCCGAGACGTCGAAGATCCTCACGCCGGAAAAGACGGTCGTGGTGCCGGACCTCGAGGCCGGCTGCTCGCTCGCGGACGGCTGTCCGGCGCCGCTCTTCGGCGAGTGGCTGAAGAAATACCCCGGCCACACGGTCGTCAGCTACATCAACTGCTCGGCGGGCGTGAAGGCTCTCTCGGACGTCATCGTGACGTCGTCTTCGGCCGAGGTCATCCTGAGGCAGATCCCCGATCCGGTCGTGTTCGCGCCGGATCGGAACCTCGCCGCGTGGCTCGAGAAGAAGCTGAATCGCACCTTCGTGGTGTGGCCGGGAACGTGCATCGTGCACGAGACGTTCTCGGAGAAGAAGCTCGTCGACCTCATGACACGCCATCCCGGCGCGGAGGTCATCGCGCACCCGGAATGCGAAGAGCGGATCCTGCGCTACGCGGCCGTCGTGGCCTCCACCTCGGGACTCCTGAAGCACGTCGTGACGTCGCCGAAGGACGCGTTCATCGTGGCGACGGAGGAAGGGATCCTCCACCAGATGCGCCGGGCGGCGCCGGGCAAGACGCTCATCCCCGCCCCGCCGGACGCGGACTGCGCGTGCAACACGTGCCCGCACATGAAGCGCAACACGCTCGAGAAGCTGTATCTCTGCCTGCGCGACCTTAAGCCTTCGATCGAAGTTCCCGAAGACGTGAGAGTCAAGGCGAAGCGCTCCATCGACCGGATGCTCGAGATGACGGCCGGTATGACGCTGACCCCCGTCGGCTCGCGCTCTTGAGGGAGGAGCGCCGCCCGCCGCTCGAAGGGATCGTCGTCCTCGACCTGTCGCGCGTCCTGGCCGGGCCGGTCGCGACGATGGTCCTCGCGGACCTCGGCGCGCGCATCGTGAAGGTCGAGGATCCGCGCGGCGGCGACTTTTCGCGCGGATGGAAACCGCCCGTGCTCGACGGCGAGTCGGCCTACTTCCTGTCCGTGAACCGGCGAAAGGAATCGGCCGCCGTGGATCTCGGGTCGGAAGCGGGCGGTGAGTTCGTGCGCCGCTGGGCCGCGAAGGCGGACGTTCTCGTCGAGAACTTCCTTCCCGGCGCGCTCGAGAGGCGTGGTCTCGGAGTCGAGACGCTGCGCGCGCTCAATCCGCGCCTCGTCGTCTGCTCGATCTCGGGCGCGGGAGACGTGGGGCCGGAAGCAGGCGAGCCGGGGTTCGACCTCCTCGCCCAGGGCGCGACGGGGCTCATGTGGATCACGGGGCCGCCGGACGATGGCCCTCAGAAGGTGGGAGTCGCGGTCGTCGACGTGCTCGCCGGCTGGTCCGCGGTGACGGCGATCCTCGGCGCGCTCCATGCGCGCGAGCGCGACGGAAAGGGAGCCCACGTGAAGACGAACCTCATCTCGACGGGTCTCGCCGCGCTCGTCAACGTCTCGGGCTCGGCGCTCGTGACCGGCCGCGAGGCCATGCGCCATGGCAATTCCCACGCGACGATCGAGCCGTATCGCGCCTTCGAGGCTTCGAATGGCGGATTCCTGCTCGCCGTCGGGACGGATCGGCAGTTCGAGTCTCTGTGCGAGAAGGTCCTCGGGCGGAAGGACATCTCGAAGGACGCGCGCTTCTCGACGAATGCCGCGCGCGTGGTCAACCGCAAGGACCTCGTCCCCATTCTCGCGTCTCTCTTCGAAAAAGAGCCGCGTGCGATCTGGCTCCAACGTTGCAAGGCTGCCGGGATTCCCGCCGGCCCCGTGGCGGGCGTGCTCGAGGCGATTCGATCTCCTCAGGCGACGGCGCTGGGATCGGTCCTCGAGACGACCCGCGACGGACGGACGGTGCCCACGATTCGGCCGCCTTTTTTCCTCGACGGTTTCGCCGACCCCGCGCCCGCCGCCCCTCCGCGTCTCGGGGAGGACACCGAAAGACTCTTCGCGGAGGTCGGACTCGCTCCGCCTTCCTGACCTTCCTCGGTTCGACCCAGCGACCTGGCACCGCTGGTATTCTCCGCGCGGATGAAGGTCGCGTTCATCGGTACACACGGCGTCGGGAAGACCACCCTCTGCTACGACCTCGCGGCGGCCCTGAAGAAGAGGGATCTGACCGTGGAGCTCGTTCGGGAGGTCGCGCGCGAGTGCCCGCTGCCCATCAACCAGGACACGACGCTCAAGGCTCAGGCCTGGATTCTGCACACGCAGATCGCCTGGGAGCTGCAGGCCGAAGCGAAGGCGGACGTCGTGTTCTGCGACCGCGCCGTCCTCGACAATTTCTGCTACATGCGGCGTGCGTTCACGGGCGCCCCTGCCGAATCGATCCTCGAGGAGCTTGTCCGGAGCTGGACGAAGACGTACGACGCGCTCTTCAAGGTTCCGATCGTCGGCGATCCGCGCTTCGACGGCGTACGCGACACGGACCTCAAGTTCCAGCGAGAGATTGACGGCGCGATCGAACAAACGCTCGCCGTCTGGGGCGTCCCGCACGTCCCGCTCGATCCGGCCCGACGCGGCGAGTGGGGAGCGCTCGTCCTCGACGCGCTCCTCCCGCGCCTCCGACCACAGGAGCTGCTCTTCCCGGAGCCGGGAGAGCGCCTTACCACCACGGGGGTCCCCGATGCCTGAAACGACGTCCCTCGGCGTGAACGAACGCGCCCGCCACCTCGAAACACTCGCAGCCACGCCCGCCGCTCTCAGGGCCGCGCTCCGCGGCGTGCCTCGCAAGCTCCTCTTGTTCACGCCTGCGCCGGGCAAGTGGTCGATCCTCGAGATCCTGTGCCATCTGCGCGACATGGAGAGGGAGGGCTACCTCGAGAGGTACACGCGGATCCTCGCCGAAAACGAGCCGCGCCTTCCCGACCTGAACGGCGATGCGCTCGCGATCGAGCGCGATTACCGGGGGCAGAAAGCGGGGGACGTCCTGCGCGACTGGATGCGCCTGCGCCGCGAGAGCCTCCGGCTCCTCAAGAAGTCGAAGCCCGAGCAATGGCGCCGCGCGGGGTTCCACGAGACCGCGGGCCGGCTCACGATCGACGACCTCGTCGTGCGGCATGCGGTGGGCAACGACATCGCGCATCTCGCCCAGATCGATGCGATCAAGCGCCGGGCGGCCCTTCTCGAACGCCTCTCGGCCGCCCCCGCCGCGCTCACAGCCGCCCTGAAGGGCGTGCCCGACGACGTCCTGCGGCGCCGACCGCCGACCGGGAAGTGGTCGATGATCGAGAACGCCGCCCACGTGCGCGACATCGAGCGCATCTACCAGGAGCGCTTCTCGAAGGTGGCGTTCTCCGAAAGACCGGCGTTCTGGATGCTGGACAACGACCGGGCCGCAGCCCAATTGAAGTACGGGGAGTCCGATCCCGCAGCCGTCGCGAAGGAGTTCCGGCGGCTGAGGGAGGACACGCTGGTGCTTCTGCGCGCACTGCCCGACGCGGCCTGGCGGCGCATGGGCCTCCACCCGAAGCGCGGCGAGCTGACCCTCGAGCAGCTCGCCGCGGTCCTCGCGGGCCACGACGACAACCACATCGGAAAGATCCGGGAGCTGCGGGGATAAAGAACGCGTGGTCGTCTCGCGCGAGCGGTATACCCTCCTCCTTCGCGCGTGAACTCGCTTCGCTCAGACAGCACGCGCGTGCGTCGGAGGGCATACCGCCCCGCGCTCGACTCTTGACAAATCAATTTTCATTGATATATTGAAGGCATGGCAGGACCGGCCATTCCAGCGAGGAAGACTCAATACCGCTTGGATGTTGCTCGACTCGCCCGCCTTTTCCATGCCCTGTCGGACGAGACGCGACTGAAGATCGTGGAACGGCTGCTTTTGGGTGAGCAGTGTGTCTGTAACCTCATGGAAATGCTAGCGTTAGGGCAATCGCATCTGTCGTTTCACATGAAGAGCCTGAAGGCTGCCGGGCTCGTGACCGACCGCCGCGACGGGCGCTGGATCCACTACTCCTTGAACCCCGAATCCCTCGGGGAGATCCAGGAATTCGTGGGAGCGGTCAACGAGAAGGCCACGCGGCTGGACGCCGCTCGCTGCTGCGAAGAGGAAAAGAAGACCTCGGTGGGACAACTCTACGGTTTCTCACTTTTCTAAGAATCAAGAATTCTTGATTAATTGGAGGACCCTGTGGCTGAAACGAGCATCAAGGACGTAGTCAAGGAGAAATACGGAGAAGCCGCCCGGCGGGCCGCGGCCGAAGGCGCGTCGTGCTGCGCCCCCGCGTGCTGCGGCGGGGAAAAAGACCCCATTACTTCGGATCTCTATTCTCTTTCGGAAACCGCAGGCCTCCCGACCGCGGCGGTGTCGGCCTCGCTCGGGTGCGGCAACCCGACGGCCCTCGCGAGTCTGAACGCGGGCGACACGGTCCTCGACCTCGGCTCGGGCGGCGGCATCGACGTTCTCCTTTCGGCTCGCCGTGTCGGCCCCACCGGGAAGGTCTACGGCCTCGACATGACGGACGACATGCTCGCCCTCGCCCGCGAGAACCAGCGGAAGGCGGGCGTGACAAACGTGGAGTTCCTCAAGGGCGAGCTCGAGAACATCCCGCTCCCCGACGGGAGTATCGACGTCATCATCTCGAACTGCGTCGTGAACCTCTCGGCCGACAAGGACCGCGCGCTGACCGAGGCGTTCCGCGTCCTCAAGCCGGGCGGGCGGTTCGCGGTGTCGGACGTCGTCGTGAGAGGCGAAGTCCCGGCCGACGTCCGGAAGAACGTCGAGCTCTGGATCGGCTGCCTCGCGGGCGCTCTCGAGGAGAAGGATTTCGAGGCGAAGCTGAAGAAAGCGGGCTTCACGGACGTCGCGATCGTGCCGACGCGCGTCTACACGATCGCGGACGCGCAGGATTTCCTCTCGGCTGCGGGGATCGACGTGGACGCGATTGGACCACTCGTCGATGGCAAGTTCATGAGCGCGTTCGTTCGAGCGACGAAGCCGGCGGTGTAGGGAAGAGCATGTGAGCGAAGCGTCCGCGCCGAAGCGCCTGAACGTCTTCGAGCGCTACCTCACCCTCTGGGTCGCTCTCTGCATGGTCGCCGGAGTGACGATCGGAAAGCTCCTTCCGGGCCTGACCGGCGCGATCCGCGGGCTCGAGTTCGGCGAGGGGAGCCAGATCAACGTCGCGATCGCGGTCCTGATCTGGCTGATGGTCTACCCGATGATGCTCAAGATCGATTTCACGAGCATTCTCGGCGTGAGAAAGAAGCCGAAGGGTCTTCTCGTGACCCTCTTCGTGAACTGGCTCGTCAAGCCGTTCTCGATGGCCTTCCTGGCCTGGCTTTTCTTCAAGCATGTCTTCGCGGGCCTCATCGCGCCCGGTCTCGCCGACCAGTACATCGCGGGGGCCATCATCCTGGCCGCGGCCCCCTGCACGGCGATGGTTTTCGTCTGGTCGTACCTCACCGACGGCGACCCGGCCTACACGCTGGTCCAGGTCTCCGTGAACGACCTGATCATGCTCGTCCTGTTCGCGCCGATCGTCACGCTCCTCGTAAGCGGTGCGAGCAACCTGACCGTGCCGGTGAAGGTCCTGATCACCAGCGTGATCTCGTTCATCGTCATCCCGCTGGTTCTCGGGAGCCTGAGCCGGACGATTCTCCTCCGCGCGAAGGGCGTCGAGTGGTTCGAGACCCGCTTCCTGGCCTTCTTCCACCCGGTCACGGTGATCGCGCTCCTCGCGACGCTCGTCCTCATCTTCGCGTTCCAGGCCGACAACCTCCTGACGCACTGGTTCCACGTCGTCCTCATCGCCATCCCGCTCCTGATCCAGGTCTACTTCAACTCCGGACTCACGTACGGCCTGATGAAGCTTCTGAGGGTTCCGCACAACGTGGCGGCTCCGGGCGCACTCATCGGCGCGAGCAACTTCTTCGAGCTGGCGGTCGCGACCGCGATCGCCCTTTACGGGCCGGGCTCCGGCGCGGCGCTCGCCACGGTGGTTGGTGTCCTCGTCGAAGTCCCCGTGATGCTCTCCGTCTGTGCCGCGTGCAACCGCACCCGAGCCTGGTTTCCGCCGCCCGCTCCGGCGGTGGCCCCGGCCGGAGGGATGCGGTGAAGACCGGCGGGCTCCTCTTCCTGTGTGTGGCGAATTCGGCCCGGAGCCAGATGGCAGAAGGGCTGGCGCGCGCGCGCTTCGGGGACGCCGTACGCGTGCAGAGTGCCGGCTCGGACGCCGCTGGCGTGAACCCGCTCGCGGTGAAGGCTCTCGCGGAGCTCGGGATCGACATCTCGCTCCAGACCTCCAAGACCGTCGACACGATCGATCCTTCGACTGTCGATACCGTCGTCACGCTCTGCGCCGAAGAGGTCTGCCCGGTCTATCTGTCGAAGGCGCAGCGCCTGCACTGGCCGCTTCCGGATCCGACGGCCGGAGGCGGTTCGGAGGAGGAGCAGCTCAACCGGTTCCGCCGAACGCGGGACGAGATCCGCGCGCGCCTCGAGACCTTGTAACTACGGGTTCTCGGACACGCAGACGCGGTCGCGCCCCTCCTGCTTGGCTCGATAGAGGGCGACGTCGGCGTTTTGCATGAGGACGTCGCGGCTCGAGCCGTTCTCCGGATAGGTCGCCACCCCCAGAGACAGGGTCACGGGATCCAGAACCCGCGTTCCGTGCTGCACGCGCAGCTGTCTCGCGGCCTCCCGGATCTCCTCGGCCCGCTGCACCGCGGTCTCTCGGGAGGCGTCCTGCAGAAGGATCGTGAACTCCTCCCCCCCGTAGCGGCAGGCGATGTCACCGGCTCGGATCCGCCGCTGCAGGAACGAGCCCAGATCCCGCAGAAGCGCATCGCCGGCATCGTGACCGAAGGTATCGTTGAAGGTCTTGAAGTGGTCGATGTCCACCATGAGGATGCCGAGCACCTTGCCTTGGCGTTCGGCGCGGCGCAGCTCCCGCGTCAAGGACTCTTCCATGTAACGGCGGTTGAATAGGCCGGTGAGGGGATCCCGCACGGACAGGTGTTGAAGGGTCTCCTGCAGCTTCAGCTTGGCCAGAGCCAGACCCAGATGCTCTCCCACCCGGACTCCGAGGTGCTGACGGGCATCCCATCGCTCCGGGTCGGCGGACGCGAGCAGAAGGTGGAGCGTCCCGAGAGCCGCCCCATGGGCCATCATGGGCACGCACAGGTAGGCGGCGTGTCCGTCCGTCACGTGTCTGCATCGCAGGCCGGCCTCGATGTCCGACCGACCGTGGATTCGTCCTCGCCGCAGGCTCCAGCAGTCGTCCGGGGAGAAGACGCTTTCGCCGACGGGCTTGTCTCCCCACGCGGCAACGGCCTCGACCGTCTGGCCTGACTCTCCGAAGACGAGCAGGGCTCCGGAATCCTCCGGAAACAGCTGCCTCGCGAAGACCTGAAACCCCGTGTGGGCCTCTGCGCTCGTGTTGCAGCTCTGCAGGAGATCGCCCATCTGACCGAGCAGGTTGATCTCGGCGTTGCGATGCTCGAGCTCCCGTCCCCAGAGCATCAGGCGATCGTTGGCGTGCTGGAGCTCCAGGGTCCGTTCCGCCACCGTAGCTTCCAGCTCCTTCCGCTCCGTGATGTCGAAGAAAAGCCCGCTGATGTACTCCACCCTGCCCGCTTCGTCGCAGACGATGTGGCTCCTCTCGTGGATCCAGACGGGTCTTCCATTCGCGGATCTCACGCGATACTCCCGAACGTAGGCCCGGCTGGTCCTCAGGGCCTGGAGAAAAGCTCCTCTCGCGGCTTCGCGGTCTTCCTCCCAGATCAGATCCGTCCACTTCATCCCGTGAGGACCGAATGACGTCTGGGCGTAGCCGATCAGCGCCTCCACCTTCCGGTCGAAGAGGTCGATCGTGCCGTCGACATACCCCTTGAACGTGACGGCCGGGATGTTGTCGACCACGATTCTGAAGTCCTGCTCGGCCTTGTGAAGACTCTGCTCGAGACTCTTCCGGTCCGTGACGTCGAAGAACAGGCCGGTGATGCATTCGATCCTGCCGCCGGGATCACAGACGATGTGACTCCGCTCGTGGACCCAGACGTGATTCCCGGACCTGGCGCTGATCCGGTACTCGCGGGTGTAGGCCTTTCCGGCCTTGAGCGCGGCGAGGAAAGCTTCCTTGGCGGCACCGCGATCCGAGTCGAGGATCAGATCCGTCCACTTCCGCTCCCGGGTCTCGAACTCTTCCTTGGTGTAGCCGGTCATGGCCTCCACCTTCCGGTCGAAGAGATCGATGGTCCCGTCGGCGTAACCTCGAAAGAGAACGGCCGGAATGTCGGCGAGAATCGCGTCAAAGTCCCAGCTCATTCCCGCCAGAATAGGAAGATCGATCCGGACCCGCAAGCGAGCAGGGCCGAGGACATCTCAAGTGCCGAGTCTTTCTTGGCCAGCCATGAGCCCGGACCTTTCCGTTTGTCGCATGTCTCAAGGAAAGCGGAGCGCTGCAGACAGCGAGGACAGCCCCCGCCGAGGAGAGAACGCCATGAAGAGACTCGCCGTCGTTCTCGCCCTGCTCCTCCCGGCGGCCGGTCTGGCTCAGCTCCCGCCGGTCATCAAGTACACCATCCCAGGCGTCGTGAATGCTGGCGGCCTGAACAACACCCGATTCGTGTCCGATCTCGCACTCACGAACCCGGGCTCGTCTTCGGCAAACCTGCTCCTTTCGTTCGTGCCGGAAGAAGACCTCGACGATCTCGAGGTCAGCCTGTCCGGGGGGAAGACGATCGTGTGGCGAAACGTCCTCCAGCAGCTCTGGGGCGGTGCCGAGACCGCCGGCGCGGTCGTCGTCAGGTCCGACCAGCCGCTCCTCGTCCGGGCGCGGACCTACAACACGGCCGCGGGCGGCACCTACGGCGTCGCGCTGCCCGTCTACGATTCGGACCGCTTCATCTCGCCGGGAGCGGGCGCGCACAGCCTCTGGGTGAGCCAGAGCGCCGACTCGAAGGCCGGCTACCGGACGAACATCGCCGTTCTCTTCCCCGACGCCGACGGTGGCGCAGCGACCGTGATCGTGTTCGACGCCGACGGCAGGTCCCTGGGCCAGCAGGACTATTCGCTGTCTTCGGCCGGATTCCAGCAGTTCGGCGTCGGGAGCTTCGCGGGCGCCGCGCCGGTCGCGCGGGCCGAGATCCAGGTGGGCCGCGGGCACGCCGCCGGCTACTCCGTCGTCGTGGACAACGTCACGGGCGACAGCTCGCTCTTCACGTTCGAGCCGCTCCCGGCCGGGGCACAGGACGTCCTCGTCAACGGTGTGGCGCGTGCGAACGGACGCAACAGCACGTTCTTTCGGACAGACGGGCGCTTCTTCAACCCGGGCGAGACCGACGCGACGGTGACGGTCACGTTTCACGCGAACCAGACCAGCAACCCCTCGCCGGTCACGCGCGACTTCGTCATTCCCGCAGGGAAGATCCGGGACATCGTCGACGTCCTCGACTCCCTGCTGGGCCTGCCGGTGGGCTCGGCCGGGGCCTTGCGGTTCACGTCCGACTCCGCGGTCGCGATCCTCTGCCGGACGAGCAATGTCGATCCGGCGGGCGTCAAGCCGGGCACCTTCGGCGCGCAGCAGAAGCCCACGCCGGTTCTCTCGTTCCTGATGTCGGCCGACACGGGGGCGGTCGTCACGGGCATTCGTCAGAACGCGACGTTCCGGACGAACATCGGCTTTGCCGCGGGCGCGGACGGTGCCATGTACTCCCTGACACTCAAGCATCCGTCTGGTGCGACGGTCGCCACCGCGTCCGGCTCTCTCGGAGCCTTCGGCTGGATGCAGCCGAACGTCGCGGACCTCTTCCCGGGGACGACGATTCCCGAGGACGCGACGCTTCTCGTACGGGTCACCTCCGGAAGCGTCGACGTGTTCGATTCCTCGATCGACAACGCCTCCGGAGACCCGGTCGTCACTCCGATCGTGCCTCTGCCCGCGGACATCCCTTCCGCAGCGACGATAGGGCCTGAAGGGGGGAGCGTGAGATCCGACGATGGCCGGCTGACCGTCAAGGTCCCCGCCGGGGCGCTCTCCTCGTCGGCGAGCGTCGGTCTCCAGACCGCTCCGAACACCGCGCCCAATGGTGTCGGGTCCGGGTACTCGCTTACCGTCGGCGGCGCGTCCTTCGCGAAGGCACCGCTCGCGTCCCTCCGCTACAGCGCCAGAGACCTCGTCGGCAGCGGCCCGGAACACCTCATGCTGGCCTATCAGTCGGCAGGCACGCTCTACGCTCTAAGAGGCTCGACCCGCGACACGTCGACGCGGACGCTCTGGACTCCTCTGCTCGGTGCTCCCTTCGGAGCGAAATCGACGCTCTCGAAAGGATCGAGGGAGACCCTGACGAAGGACTCGGGAGCGGCTATCGCCCCGATCCTGGACTTCACGATCACTCCGGGGAAGGCCGGAGTGCTCAGCGGGAGGTCCGTCCAATTCAAGTTGACGGGGACCCATGTTCTCAGCGATGGGACGCTCGCACCCGTGGACTTGACGACCGGCACCACGTGGGAGCTTCAACCTTCGGGAGCGCCGGGGAATCTTCTCGCCCTTGGTGATACTGCAACGTACGTGGCACCTCAGGCGGTGAGCTGTGTGCAGCCCCTCAAGGTGGTCTTCCACCGCAACATCGATGGGATGAACTACGTCGGCTGGGCCGAGATCACCCTCCTTCCGCGCGTGTGGGAGCTTCTCGCGAGCGCGGTGGTGAGGGCCGACCATTGCAAGGTCGCGGGTAATTCCCCGAGCTTCACATTGATGACGGACCTGATGAGAATGGAGATGACTCTGATCGAGACGGCTGATGGTTTCCAGTTCACGGAGGGAATACAGGCATCGATCGTCAGCAAAGGATCGTATGCATCGGATTTCCTCTGTCCGTCGAAAGGCTGCGCAAATTTCTGGAAGGCTGAACCGAAGACCGACTTGAATTTCTATGGCGGAGTCCTGGCCGACGGCGGGTGGGACAACACCGCCGGCACCTTCCTTATGCGGAATTTTGGTCTGGTCCTCGGCGGCGGGATACAGTATGAATGGGGTTATTGTCAGGGGGGCTTTGGGAGGGGAATGCTGCCGGGGATGGGCGGCCTGGAAAATTTGGGAGTCAGCTTCTCTCCTCCCGACCCGAATGGCGACTGCAAGACGGAAATGAAGCTTACGTGGCAGGACTATCGGGATTTGCTAGGTGTGCCCGTCACGAAGAAGGACGTGTACTACGGGACCGAATACCTCCTAGTTCTGGAACCGAGCGATTGACTTCGGCCTGGCGAGGGATCCCGCCCCTCACGCCAGCAGCCGAAAGGCGAGCGCGGCCACGAGGCCGGCCACCGGCAGCGTGACGACCCACGCGAGAAGCATCTCCCGCACGGTTCGCCAATGGACCTTGCTTTCTCTCGACTCGGCGCCGATCCCGATGATCGCGCCCGAAGACACGTGGGTCGTCGAGACGGGGACGGCCCAGAGCGAGGCGGCGCTCACGAGCGCCGAGGTCGTGAGGTTCGCGAGCAGCCCGTCGTCGTGCGAGATCCGTGTCACTTTCCTCGCGAGCGTCTCCGTGACGCGGAAGCCGCCGAGGACGCTGCCGAGACTCATCGCCACGGCGACGAGCGCGTAGAAACCGAAGGAGGAGATGCCGAGTCCCGCCGTCGCCGGCGATGCCGAGAGCGAGGATCTTCGGCGTGTCGTTGAGGCCGCGGAAGAAGCATGTCGCGCCCGCAGAGGTCCAGTGCAGGGAGTCGAGGAGCCCTACGCGGACGAGCGTCTCGGGCGGGCAGTCGGAAGCCGCTACCAGGTCCAGGGCGGGCAAGGGAGACGACGAGCGCGGCGCCGACCGAGGCCGGAAGCGGCTCGCGCCGCTCGACGCAGACGCAGAATGGGTGCGCGCGGCGAAAGACCGGCAGGGCGACGGGCGCGAGAAGGAGCACGAGCGCCAGGGAGATCACGGGCGAGAGCGCGAGCGGGAGCACGACCTTTCTCGCGACGGCTGCCCACGCGACGCCCGAAGCGCCCACGACGGCGAGGCCCGCGCCGCAAAGGGCGCCGGTCAGCGCGTGCGTCGTCGAGACGGGAAGCCCCGTGCGGTTCGCGATCAGAAGCCACGCGATCGCGCCGCACGCGACCGAGAGGAGGAACGCGTTTCCCTCGAACGGCTTCACGAGGAAGCCCTTGCCGCTGAACGTCGCGACGAGCCCCTGGGAAAGGAACGCGGCCGCGAGGCCTCCCGCGAAGGTCCACGCGGTGCCCCAAATCACCGCGGCTTGGTACCGCGTCGTGCCCGAGCCGACGAGCGTGGCGATACCCTTCGACACGTCGTTCGCGCCGTTCGCGAACGCGAGACCGAGCGTCAGGAGCACGAGGACGAGGCCCATCAGCAACAGCCCGTCCCGTCGGTGCCCGGTGCGCAGCACGCATAGCCGGCGCGCTCCTCGCCCGGCTCGAGGATCGCGAAGAATCCTTTGTACGGGGGATGCGAGAGCTTCGCGACGGTGTCGGTGCACACTTCGTAGGCCTCGTTGCGGGGGAACTGGTGGCCCTCCTCGTCGACGAACGCCTTGCCCGGCCCGAGGTAAACGGCCCGGTGGCCCTTGAAGACGCAGCCCGAGGTCTTCTCGAACTTGAACCCGCGCACCGTGACTGAAAAGAACGGATAACCCTCGACGTCCTTCCAGTAGCTCTTCTTCAGGATCTCGAGGCCGTAGAAGCCGGCTCGTTCGAGGCCCGCGAGGAAGCCCTCCTGCGTGAGCGCGCCGACGAGGCACTCTCCCCAGAGCCGCGGGTTCGTCTTGAGGTGCGGAGGCACGTCCGTCTCCGAGACGATGTCCGAGATCACGATGCGACCGTGATCCTTCAGGACGCGCCAGATCTCTTCGAACACGCGCGGCTTGTCGGGCGAAAGGTTCACGACGCAGTTCGAGGTGACGAGGTCGACCGTCTTCGATTCCACCGGAATCTCCTCGAGGAATCCTTCGCGGAACTCGACGACGTCGTACCCGAGCGCCGCGGCAACCTTCGGCTTGTTCTCGTGCGCGACCGACAACATCCGATCCGTCATGTCGACGCCGATCGCCTTGCCAGTCTTGCCGACGAGTTTCGCCGCGATGAAGACGTCGATGCCGGCCCCGGAGCCGAGGTCGACGACGGTCTCGCCTTCCCTGATGAGAGCCGTCGTCATGGGCGAGCCGCAGCCGTAGAAGCGGTCGAGGACGTCCTTCGGGATGTGGGAGACGGCGGAGTCGTCGTACTTCGTCGGGCAGCACAGCTCGGGCTGCGGCGTCTCGGCGGCGGCGCCGTAGAACTCGCGCATCTTCGCGCGCGGCTTGTCGACGTCGAACGAGAGGACGCAGTTGGAGTGGAGCGTGAGGACGGGTTCCTCGGCGAGCGCCCCGTCGGCGGTTCCGCAGGCGATGGCGCCTTCCCCCATCGCGTGGAGGACGAGCGGCGCGTCGTACCCGGAGCGCGCGTTCTTTCGCGCGCGCTTCTCGCGGCCGAGCGCCGTCATGACTCTCTTCGTGAGCGCGACGGAAATCGGGTAGTACGGATCGGCACCGAGGAAGTCGCCGCCGGAGAAACACCAGGCGTGCTCGAGGTCCCCGCCCCCCGTGAAGAAGCGGAAGGGGTCGGCACTCGCCGCGGGCTTTCGCGCGAGCGTCGCGCCACGGAGCGTCCGGATGACCGGCGACGTCTCGAGGATTTCCGCGAGGTCCTGCCGCGTCGCGTCGCCGCAGACGAGCGCGGGCTCGTTTGCGAGAGCCGCCGTCGGGTAGACCACACCGTCCGCGTAGACGCAGATCGAGTCCCAGCCCGCGTTCCCGAGGTCGTACTTGACGCCCGGGACGCCGTTCACACGCCGCTTGATCGCCTCGAGGTTGTCGAGCGTCGTTCCCTCGCGTCCCGCGGCGTCCGCGACGGCGAGGACGGCCTTGAGAAGCACGAGGTTCTCGGGGAAGAAGCCGTTCGCGCTCTCGGCCGCGCGGCCTCGTCTGTGACTCCACATGAGATGCTGGCTCTTCGCACCGACTCGCTTGACGAGAGCCGGGATCTCGGCGAGCTCGGAAAGGTTCGCTTCGGTCGGGACCGTCGTCAGCGAGACGTCGAAACCCAGATCCGCGAGAAGCTTCGCGCCGTCGAGCGCCTTCACGAAGGTGCCCGCCCCGCGGACCTCGTCGTTCGTCTCGGGGCTGGCCCCGTCGATCGAAACCTGAAACTTCACGCGGGAGCGGTCGAGGGATTCGAGGCCTTTCTTCGCGGCGCCCGAAAAGACGGTCGCGTTCGTGAGGATGATCATCTCGGCGCCGTGCGTTCGGGTCGCGCGGTTCGCGAGGTCGAAAAGGTCCCTTCTCAGGAACGGCTCGCCGCCCGTGACGTAGAGGCGCTCCATTCCGAGCTGCACCGCGCGGTCGACGAGCCGCACGAGGGCCTCGGGGTCGCTGCCCCGCGAGCCGTCCGGGCCCGACGAGACGAGGCAGTGCGTGCACGTGAGGTTGCACGCGTTGTTGATGTGCAGCCACAGCTCGCGGAGCCCGGCCGGCTCGATGAGAGCGGCGCGGCCGGGGTAGGGCTCGCGGACGAACGGGGCGTCCGACAGCAGACCGGCGCGATCGAGGGCGCGGAGGAAGTCGTGCACCTGGAGCCACGCCTTTCCCGCTTCGAGCTGACGGTCGAAGGCCCATCGTGCGACACAGGTTCCGAATGCGAGAGGTGCGCCGGTCTCCTCGGCCGCGCGGATCGCACGAAGCAGCTCTCCGCCGCGGGCGTCGACGGCAATCCAGTTGGGCGCCTCGTGGTCGACGGCGTAGAGGATGTCGTCTTCCGTGAACGTGTAGAGCGCGGGGACGTGGAGCGGAGTCCGCTCCTGAAGAACGGTCATCGCCAACCTCCTGGAATTTCGGGTCCCGGGCCGCGGGGAAAGGCGTCAGACGGCGGTCGCGGCGGGAGGCGCGCGAGCTGGCGAGACCGGGCGGGGCGCGTGCGTTCGCGCCAGGCGAACGCGCGCAGGAGCTTCCGGGACCGGGCGCAGCGAGTCGAGAAGCGCTGCGAGCTCTGGGTCGAGGCTCGGCTCCGACGCGAGGAAGGCGAGGTCGGACGGGCTGTCGACGTCTGCAAGCACGTCCAGAAGAGCCGCGTCGGGAGCGTTACGAACGAGAGCCGAAAAAACGTCCGCCGTTCGCCACGTCACCTTGTCGAACAGCTCCGAGAGGTTCGTCCCCACCCGAGACCCGATCAGCCAGACGCCGCCGTCCGGCGACGGGCCGAGAACGACGTCCCGCGTCTCGAGAGCGTGGAAAGCGGCGGAGAGCTGCGTCCCGGAGAGGCCGGGCACGTCTCCGGGGACGGCGACGATCTCGGCGTAGCCCGCGGCACGCGCGTCCTCGAACGCGTTCCTCAGTCGCTCGCCGAATCCAAGGCCGCGCTGCGGCAGAATCCGCGCCGCTTCCGGCGCCGAGGCGGCGCTCGCGCAAATCAGGTCGACGCCGAGAGCTCGTGCCGCTGCGGCCACGCGCTGGATCGAGAACGCGAACAGCAGGCCGCCCCCCGGCATGCTCTTCACGGCCCCCTCCTGGAGAGGTGATCTCGAGAACAGCAGGATGCAGCGGGACCCTCTCACGTGCCTGACTTCTGAATGCTAATACGGCCCGCCGACATTCCCCGGATCCGCTTCCGGAGAACGTTTTGTGGATTCTGAAACCTTTTCGGGCTGTTTGCGTCTTCTTACTTGAAGCGTGGCCCCCGGGGGCGGAAAAAGGTGAACGAGGGGATCATGGAATCGGCCGTAGAACTTCACGAGGCGAGAGTCCTGAGGGCAGGAATCGAAATGCGAGAGGCGGAATTGGCTTCCCTTCGCGGCGATGCTCCCTCGGCCGACGGCGCGCGGCGCGCCGAAGAGGTCACGAGAGAGATCGAGCGCCTCAAGGACGACTATCGCCGGGTCCTTGCGCGCCAGGCCGACGAGGACTATTGCCGCCGCCGCACGGAATGGCGCGCCCAGCAGGGCGGCCGCGGCCGGCGCACCAGCGCCTGCGCCTGACGCGCTACTTCCTCGAGATGTCGAAGCTGATCTTGATCGTCCTTGCGACCTTGTAGTCGTTCGTGACCATCTTCACGAACATCATGTTCGTGTCGTCGAGCTTGCCCTTGTCGAGCGTGGCCGTGCGGTCGTTCTCCCCGAAGGGCTTGCCGTCCCTGCCACCGGGAATGGTGACGACGTACTTGCACTTGTAATCCTTGTCACGGTCCCGGTTCGAGTAGTGAAACTCCACCACCATCGTGTGCGTGTCTTTCAGGTCCTTCTCGGCCTTGTGGAAGTCGTCCGAGTCCGGCCAGTGCCGGATGCGGAAGGAATCGATCGTGACGTCGCCGACCTTGATTCCGACCTTGATGTCCTTGTCGCCCGTGAAGGGATAGCTGCGCTCGAATTTTCCCGTCTGGGCGTAACCCGGCGAGGGCAGTAGGAGCGCTGCGGCGAGAGCGGCGAGGCCGAACCGGTTCATGAGGGACCTCCGTGGGCGCGGATCTTAGCGCCCGCCGCCGAGGGATTCGTAGACCGTGAGGAGCGCCTGGGTGCCGTCCTCGGAGCGGCCTGAGGCCTCGAGCGCCGCCAGGAGCTGATGGACGAGAGCCGTGCCGGGGAGGGGGATCCCCCGTGCGCGGGCCGACTTCAGGACGATCGCGAGGTCCTTCTGCTGGTGCTTGACCGCGAAGGCGGGCTTGAAATCGCGGTCGATCATCTTCTTTCCGAGGACCTCGAGCGCCCAGGAGTTGGCGGCGCCCGAAGTGAGAGCTTCGTGGAGCTTCGCCAGAGGAAGGCCGCTCTTCGCGGCGAAGGCGAGTGCCTCCGAGACTCCCATGAGGTTGTTCGCCACAAGGATCTGGTTCGCCGCCTTGCCGAGCTGGCCGGCGCCCGAGGGTCCGAGCGCCGTCAGGCGGCGGCCCATCGCCTCGAAAACGGGCCGCGCCTTCTCGAGCGCCGCGACGTCTCCGCCGACGAAGAACGTGAGAGTCCCCTCGATCGCGCCCTTTTGTCCGCCCGACACCGGCGCATCCAGGAAGGGGATGCCTTTTTCCAGGAGCCGCGCCGCGATCGCGCGCGCGGCCTCTGCGGCGATCGTCGAGCAGTCGACGGCGATCGCGCCCTTTCGCGCGCCTTGAGCGGTGCCGGACGTGCCGAGGTGGACGTCCTCGACCTCGGGCGCATCCGGGACGCACGAGACGATGACGTCGGCGCCCTCCGCGGCGGCGGCCGGTGTTTCCGCGGCACGCGCCTCGTGCCCCTCCGCCGAGAGAGCGCGCGCGAACGCTTCCGCTTTCCCGGGAGTCCGCGTCGCGACGGCGAGCGGGAAGCCGGCCTTCGCGAGGTTCCGGGCCATGCCCTGGCCCATCGTGCCGAGTCCGATGAAGGCGACGTGCAAACGAGAGGGTTCACTCATGGTGGAAATGAGTTTAGTTCCTGCTACCATTTCCCCGTGAAGCCGGGAGTCGACGCGATACACGCGGCCGGGGCGGCTGCGGTCCTCGCGGTGGTGTCGCTCGCTCACCTCCCCGTTGCCCGATTCCTGCACTACCTTTCATTCTCAGGCGACGTGGACGTGGGGCGCCTCTTGTGGTTCGCGCCTGCCGCGGTCCTCGGTGCGTTTCTGTTCGAGCGCATCGTCCGGGGTACGTTCTACGGCTGGCTCCGGAAGAAGCTCCCGGCCGGAATGGCCGCGCCCGTCGTCGCCGCGGTCGGCGCGGTGCCGGTCGCGGCGCTTCGACTGTGGCTGGCCCCGCGTTTCGAGGCTCCGCCGCTCCTCGCGATGGTGCACGCCTATCTCGTCGCGTTCGCTCTCGGGCTCGGCCTCGCGTGGCTCGCGCTCGGGACAGGCGCCACGTGGCCCGGCGGCGCCGCGCTCGCGGTGATCTGGCTCGTGAAAGGAACGGTCCCGGTCGCTTTTCACGGGCGTCCCGTCCCCGTTCTCGAGCTCCTGGCAGCGGCTCTGGGAGCCGTCGCCGTGGCGTTCGTCCTGAAGAAGCCGCTCGCCCCGCACCGCGACGCGCTGTGGGGCGCGTGAGAGTGGAGGTGTCCCCGATGAGCGCGGTTCCCTCGCGTCTCAGACAGCTCGACCTCTTCCTCGAAGAGCCGCCGTCCCCCGCCGAGCTGGGTGCGGAGCAGGGGGCGCTCCAGGCTCGCTACGATTCCCTCGCGGGGGAGTGGAAGCTCCCGCGTGCCCGCGTCGTCCTCTCGACGCGCCGCGCGACCGGAGGGGTCATCACGTACGGCCCGCCGCACGTGATCCGCGTGTCGAGCCACATGTCCTTGGAGGACCGCCTTCAGACGCTGCTGCACGAGACCGCCCACGCCATCTGCTTCGCGCGCTGGGGCGTCGCGGAGGGCCACTCGCCGCGCTTCTGGTCCGTCGCGCGAAAGCTGGGCGTCGTCCGGAAGGTCGCCCCGGAGACCGAGCGCCTGCGCCGTTTGCGCGAGGCGAACGCGCGTTACGCGTATCGCTGCCCGGGATGCACGGCGGAGTGGACGCGGCGCACTCCCTTCGGACGCGCGCGCCTCTGCGCTTCGTGTGAGCGCGCGGGCCGTCCGGCCCGCCTCATTCTCGTCCGGCGCCCGAAGCCGGCGCGCCGGCGGGCGGCGCCGAGACGCTGAGCGGCGCGTCCAGCTTGAAGACGGGCACGAGGCCGACGGTCTCGTCGAAATAAGGCGTCCGACGATAGAAGAAGCGGCGGCGGGCCCGCGCGTCGCCGGCGAACTTCGGATCCTTCAGCTTCTCTTCCCACTCCGCCTTCAGCGCCGGATCCTTCGCGAGCATCGCCTTCGCGAGGGGATCGAGCACGCGCGTGTCCATGTACTCCTTCTCCTCGAGGCACGAGGAGAGCTCGCCCCACGCAAAGAGGGAGTCGGGGCTCTCGGGCTCGAGAAGGGCGATCGCGACGTTCGCGAGCTCCGTGTCGAGCGGCACGTAGAGCGAGCCGGCCGGGATGACGCGCGTCTCGACCGCGCGCGAGATCTTCGCCTCGACGCGGACGCGGCCCTGATACGAAGTCTTCGCGAAGACGACCGCGGAGGCGCGCGAGGTCCCGACCTCGAGCGTGCGCGCGGCCGGAAACACCTCGTACCGGATGCCGTGCGCCTTCAGCCTTTCCTCCACGCTGGAGAAGCCCGCCGGAATCAGGTATGCCGCCGGGCGCGGGACGGTCACCGTCGCCTTCGCGTGCTCGAGGCTCGGGATGTGGATCGTCTTCTCCTTCGTACGGTCCCAGCGGACGACGGGCCGCCCCGTGACCTCCGAAACGGACTCCGTCCACGCGTACGTGGGGAAGTCGACGCTCTCCGGCCGCGCGGGATCTCCCTCGGCGGCCACGACGACGGGCGAGCCGGCCGGCTCCGTGCGCACGGCCGACCGCGCCTTCTCGCGCGCCGCGAGAAGCTCCTTCGCGCTTCGGCCCGTGCGCTCGAGGAGCGCGCGGAGAAAGACGAGGTTCGATCGGACGCGGTCCGAGAAGGGCTTGAGAGCGTGAGTCTCGACGAGGATCGACGGGACGTTGCGGATGGGGAAGTAGCCCGTGGAATACCGCGGGGAAAAGACGGACGAGTCGAGCCCCTTCATCGGATCCTTCGGGTCGCGGAATTCGACATACGCGCCGTTCGTAACGAAGCGTTCGCCTTCGACGTCGGACAGCGCCTTCGGGACCACGCCCTTCAGCCAGTCGCGGAGAGGACCCGGCGTGACGGGCTCGTTCGCGTACGAGACCGTGAGCGTGGCCTGAAAATCGGCGCCGTCCGTGACGTGGTCGTCTACGAAGAGGTCCGGCTTCCATGCGTCCGCGAGCCCGAGGAGAGCTCGTGTCTCACGCGCATCGGCCTTCACGAAGTCACGGTTCAGGTCGAGGCCCCGCGCGTTCGACCGATAGCCCATCTCGTCGGGACCGTTCTGATTCGGGCGGTTGTACGGCGAGACGCGCGTGTACCCGTCGACGTTGTAGACGACGACCGTCACGAGCGTGACGCCGTCGAGAAGGTCGAGCCGGTTCGTGAGAGCGATGTCGCGCAGGAGAATCAGCGTCGCGTCCGTGCCGTCCACTTCGCCGGCGTGAATCGAGTTGAGGACGAGGACGACGGGCTCAGGGCTCTTGAAGCGCTCGGCCGGGTCGAAGATCTTCTCCTTCGAAGCGACGACGACCGGGATGCGACGTCCCTGCTCGGAGGGCCCGATGAACGAGACGTGGAGGTACGGCGACAGGCGCTCGAGCCGCGCCAGGAACGCGAGCACCTCGTCGTACGTCTCCGTTTTCCGGAAGCCCGTCAGCTCCGCCTGCGTGAGGAGGTCGGGCGGAACCCGGATGGGCGGATGCCCTGCGGCGAGGCCGCGCCCGGAGGCCAGCACGATCGGGAGGACGAGAAAGAGGATGGACGGCCTGAAGAGAGTCCCTCGAACGAACATGCGCAAGGTTAGCAGCGGGCTGGACTATCGTAGCGGCATGAAGCGCGCGCTCGCGATCCTTTTCGCAGTCTTCACGGCGGCCCCGGCCCTTGCGGCCGGGCGGGCATCCCTGAACGTCTACTTCCAAAGCAACCTGAAGGACACGGCCTATCAAAAGAAGACGTTCGAGAGGGTCGTGAAAACGTGGAAGGCGCCTGCGTCGTCGCAGATTCCGGAGGTCGGCAAGAAGACCGTCGTGCAGTCCGTCATCGCGAAGGACGGCAAGCTCGTCTCGGCGGTCGTCTCCATGACCTCGGGAAAGAAGGGCTGGGATGCCGCGGCTCTCGCCGCGGTGAAAACAGCCGCCCCATTCGATCCTCTTCCCGGGAACTTCGGAGCTTCGACGATCGAAGTCCATTTCCACGTCAGCGTGGTGCCGTAGGCCAGAGACGAAGATAGCCTGCGAGTCACGCAGTTCGAGTGAGGAGTCACTTTTCCTTGTTCGAGAACTCGGGCCACCATTTCGCAAGGCGTCGCCGGATCGTGTTCAGAACCCGGTCAGCGCTCCCCGATCCGGCGGTTGCAGCCTCGGGAGCTACCTTTAGAGCGTAGTAGGAAACCGCTTCCGCATCGGTGCCGATTGTTTGCCGCAGGCGGATCGGGCCCGGAGTACGTGATCCTGATGAGTCGAGATCAAAGACATAGATCCAAGCGGGAATTCGGTTGCCGGCGGCCTTGTCGGCTGAATGTCGCAGCCTGAAAGTACCGTCGGAGAGGAGCTTCATCTCTGGCTTTCCGAGGTGTTTTTGCCAGCTGTCCCATACCGAGACCGGAAGCGCCAGCACGCAGCCTGCACAGGATTCATCGGCGCCGATCTGAAACTTCAACATCATCTGATAGAAGGTCCGCTTGAAGACGTTCGCGATGTTCGGCCCCTCGATGCGCTCTGAGAGCCAGTGCGGGTTCTCGCGTAGCGCCTTGAAGAAGCTTCGGCGGTGAAGTCTTAAGGCGTCGCCGAGGTTCTTGACCACGCTCCGGTAAGAGCCGTGAAAGTCCATGGTCTGGACCTCGAGGATTCCGTATCTGTTGAGGCTCAATCGACCATCATCGCTCTCTATGTGGATCAGGGTGATGTCGAATGAGAACTCGGGTGAACGCTCGGTTGCCGCGATCGAAATCTCGCCTCCAAGCTTGTCCTGAAAGTAGAGGACGCCCGCGGAACCCTTTTGGATGTCGCTAGCAAAGCGACTCTTGACCTTGGGATGCGCCAGCGTCGGCGCCGGCAGGATCGTGAGCGGTCTCGAAGCAGCCCGGCCAAACAGCCTTCGCGCGACCTGTTCGAGCAGCTTGTCGTCCAGCGCCCGATAGGGGCATACAAGCCAATCCTGGCGCGGGCCATTACTGGCGCTGCTGATCGTGCAGATCCCGAGCGAAGAAACCGGCTTTACACAGCTTTTTTCCTCGCCGGTGACGCGAGAAAGGAATGGGCACCGCGACGACTGCTGATCACTAAGCCCGCCGGACGCGATTGACTCAGATGGATAGACGCGGTGACCGAACCACTCGCTCACAAAGTTCCCGCGCGTTTGCTTCGGAGGCACCTTGTTACGCATGAAGCGGCAAGATCATGCTGCGAAGGCGTCTGGCGACGTTAGCCCGCGCCGCCTCTGCGTACTCGGGAACGAGCTCAAAGCCCAGAGTGAATCGCCCCGGCATTTCCGGAGGCTCCAACACTTGAGAGGATGGAGCCATGGGAAGACGAGGCAGATACCCGGCGGAGGTCAAGGAGCGGGCCGTGCGGCTGGTCTTCGAGCAGCAGTCGGAGCACGGCTCGCAGTGGGCGACGATCAGCTCGATCGCGGGCAAGATGGGCTGCACGCCCGAGACGCTGCGGAGCTGGGTCAGGCAGGCCGAGCGAGACAGCGGCGCACGGCCCGGACTGACGACGTCAGAGCGTGAGCGGCTCAAGGAGCTCGAGCGTGAGGTCCGCGAGTTGCGGCGAGCCAACGAGATTCTGAAGAAGGCCTCGGCGTATTTTGCGCAGGCGGAGCTCGACCGCCGAGCGAAGTGATGGTCAATTTCGTCGAGGAGAACCGAGCCTCGTATGGGGTCGAGCCGATCTGCGCGATGCTGCCGATCGCCCTGGCGACGTACTACGAGCGAAGGGGCCGAAGGCTCGACCCTCACAAGCGCCCGGCGCGCGCCAAGAGTGACGAAGCGCTGGTGCCCGAGATCCAGCGCGTCTACGACGAGAATCAAGAGGTCTACGGAGCCGAGAAGATCTGGCGGCAGCTGGGGCGCGAAGGCAAGCTCGTGGCGCGCTGCACGGTCGAGCGACTGATGAGGACGATCGGCCTTCGTGGAACGGTCCGGGGCCGTGCCTTCAAGGTCACGACGACACCCGACAAGCTCGCCATACGGCCCCCGGACCTCGTCGAGCGGCGGTTCGAGGCCGACGCCCCAAATCAGCTCTGGGTCGCTGATCTGACCTATGTGGCCACGTGGGCAGGCTTCGTGTATGTGGCATTCGTCATCGACGTCTTCGCCCGCTTCATCGTCGGCTGGCGGGTGTCGCGCTCTCTTCGCAGCGATCTGGCGCTGGACGCCCTCGAGCAGGCCCTGTACTTCAGGCCTCATACCGAGAGGCTCGTCCACCACAGCGACCGTGGCGTGCAGTACCTCTCGATCCGCTACACCGAGCGCCTCGCCGAGGCCGGCATCGAACGCTCGGTCGGAAGCGTGGGCGACTCATACGACAACGCGCTGGCCGAGACCATCAACGGCCTCTTCAAGACCGAGGTCATCCGGCGTCGCGGGCCCTGGCGAAATATCGACGAAGTGGAAATTGCTGTTCTGGAATGGGTCGACTGGTTTAACAACCGAAGGCTTCTCGGTCCCATCGGCTACGTGCCCCCGGCCGAGTACGAGGCGGCCTACTATCGCACTCAGGAAACCCCAGCCGCAGTGGCTGGACTCAGATAAACAGGTCTCCGGAGAACCCGGGGCGTTTCAACCCCTCCGTTTTGTCGATACCACTCGTAGGGAGGGGGAGCATCGACGGAATGGCCCGTCTCCTTCCATCTTTCGAGGATCGACCAGTCGTGACTGAGGCTGTACGTCCGTTGTCCCCAATAAGGCGGGCTGGTGATCAGGAGGTCAACGCTGTTAGGCGGTAGCCGATCGAGAAGGTCGTAAGCGTCGCCGATCTCAATGAGTGGCGTCTTTGCCCCGTGTCCATATTCTCTGACGACAGACCTGAGTGCGAGAGCGGTTCTCGCGCTGTGAGGTCGCAGGATGGGGTACTGAGTCGGTTTCCCAGCACTCCGCGTGGATTTGTGGCTAGCCATTTCGTCCTGGAACCGTCGCCGTCAGACAACTCGTTGAAGCAGCGTAGCACGCCCCGAAGCGAAGGAATGGCCTCCGTCAGATCACCCCGAACTCCTTCCCGACCGCGATGAACGCTTCGACGGCTTCGTCCAGGTCGGCCTCCGTGTGGACCGCGGAGATCTGGCAGCGCAGCCGCGCGTGACCTTTCGGGACGACGGGGAAGCCGAAGCCCGAGACGTACACGCCACGCTGGAAGAGCGCGTCCGACATCGCGAGCGCTTTCGCCGTGTCGCCGACGATCACGGGAACGATCGGGTGGATGCCGTCCGGGATCCGGAATCCCGCGGCCGACATGCGCGCGCGGAACATCCGTGCGTTCTTCTGGACGCGATGGGCGGGCGAGGGGTCTTCCATCAGCATGCGGAACGCCTCCAGGGAGGACGCCGCGACGGCGGGCGGGAGCGCGTTCGAGAAGAGCGACGTGCGCGAGCGCTGCCGGAGGAGATCCACGATGGGCGCGGGCCCGGTCGTGAAGCCGCCCGCGGCCGAGCCCATCGCCTTCCCGAGCGTGGACGTGAAGAGCGAGACGCGCGACATGACTCCCAGCTCCTCGGCCGAGCCGCGGCCGGTCTTCCCGAGGACTCCCGTCGCGTGGGAATCGTCCACGACGAGGGTCGCGTCGTACCGGTCGCAGAGGTCCGCGAGCTCGCGGAGCGACCCGATCTCGCCTTCCATCGAAAAGACGCCGTCCGTGATGAAGAGGCGACGGCGCGCGGCTTGCGCTTCCTGGAGGGCCTTCTCGAGCGCCGCGAGGTCGCCGTGCGGCGTGAGGAAACGCTTCGCCTTGCAGAGGCGAACGCCGTCGATGATCGAGGCGTGGTTGAGGGCGTCCGAGAGGAGCGCGTCCTCCTCGCCGAGGAGGGGCGCGAAGAGCCCCTCGTTCGCGTTCCAGCAGGACATGTAGAGGATCGCGTCCTCGGTCCCGAAAAAGCGCGAGATCGTCTCCTCGAGCTCCTTGTGGAGAGCCTGCGTTCCGCAGATGAAACGCACCGAGCCGAGGCCGTTTCCCCACTTTTCGAGCGCGTCTTTCGCAGCCTTCACGATGCGCGGGTGGTTCGCGAATCCGAGGTAGTTGTTCGAGGTGAGCATGAGGACGTCGCGGCCGTCCACGCGCACGCGCGCCCCCGTGGGTCCTTCGAGGACGCGCTCTTTTTTCCAGGTCTTCGCGTTCTTCAGCGCGGCGATCTCCGCGCGGCAGAAATCGGTGAGGCTTGTGCTCATGCCGGCGAGGTTATCCGAAAAATGAAGCGGCGGGCCGAATCGGGCCCGCCGCGGGAAGGAGCGAGGCGCTCGGATCCTTATTTCTTCGTGATCTCGGTCGCGATGAACTGCGCCGCGGACAGGCTCGCGCCCATCGCCGAGGCCATCACGAACGTGCCCTTCACGCGGACGGCCGACCCGACGACGATGCCGGCGTCGACCTTCGTGAGCCCGTTCACGAGGACGTCGCGCGAGGAGATCTTCCAGTGGCCCAGCGGTGCGCCGGTCGCCGACGGGGTTGGCGGGATCGACTCGACGATGCCGTCGAACTCGGTCGCGCGCCCTCCCGGACCCGGAGGCGGAACGACCGGAGCCTTCGTGATGGACACGGCGACGAGGAACGAGGGCGCCATCGAGCCCGGCGGCGGGTTCTGGATGCGCGCGACGACATCGACGATGTCGCCGACCTTCGGATCGCCGACGATCTTCGTGTCGGAATCGATCTGCACCACGCGGCCCGCGATCGTCCACGCGGTCGGCGTGATCGTCTGGACGGGGCCACGGAACGCGAAGAGCACCGGCGGCGAGACTCCGAACGCGGCGACGCTCGTCGCGAGAAGGCCGCCGGAATCCACGACGGACACGATCGCGAACATGCCCGGCTGGAGGTCGCCGATCCCCTTGACGGCGCCGCTCGGGCCGCCTCCGGACCATTTCGTGCTCGGGTCCGTGGAAACCGTCTGGTCGAGCATCGTGAATTTCCCGTCCGCGACGTCCACGAATTGGATCGTGCCCGTGAGCTCGCCCGCGCGCGCCGGAAACACGACCACGCTCGTCGCCGCGAGCGGCGGCGGCGGAACAGAGGGCGGAAGCGCGGCCGGAACCGTCACCTGCGCGACGACGCGGTCGCCGACGAGAATGCCTGACCACGGGAGCGGGTTCGCGAACCGATCATCGCCCCCGGTGATCGTGGCGTTCGTAACGTCGATTCGAACGTCGCCCTCGATGAGGTCGAGGACGGGACCCGTGACTTTGGAAACGACTCCCTCGACGGTGGAGGATCTCACCGCCGACGGCAACGATGCGCCGTCCTCAGCCGCCGCGAAAGGCGCGAGGCCGAAGAGAAGAAGGAGAGACACGACGAGAGCGGAGGAAGTTCCGAGCAGAGTATGTCGTCTGGAGGTGCGCGCAAGAAGGGAACGAGTCGTCATCGTGGCTCTCCTTCCGGTCGGGAGTGTCCAGGCCGGAAGCCATCCCACGCTCCTACGGCCGGCCTAACGGCGGCGTCGACCGGCCTTTCTCCTGGCGGGTCTCTTCTTGGACTTTCCCTTCGGGACGCGCTTCTTCATCGGGCGTCGGGCCGCCTTTTTCGCGGCCTTCTTTTGACGGGCTTCCGTTTCGCGGGACGCGCTTTTCTCGCGGCCTTCTTTTTCGCCGGCCGTCGCGCTTTCTCCTTCGTCTTCTTCTTCTTCGCTCCGCCGAGCGTGCGGGCCTGCTCGCGCCTCTTGCGGGCATGGAGCTTCTGTTTGACGAGCTCGTCGATCTGCGACGTCGGGACCCAGTCTTCGTCGGGGTGCAGATCCGAGGCCTGAAAAACGATGATTCGGTAGCCGTCCGGATCGAGAATCTCCGCCGAGCGGCCTGTGAACTCGTCGGTCGGCGGTCGCGTCACCGTGACGCCGCGCTCCTTGAGCTTTGCGATCGTCTCGTCGAGCGACCAGGTAGAAAAAACCGCGGCGACCTGGTTGCGCGACGGCACTTCGCCGGGACGCAAGGGAGTGAGCTTGAGAAGCAAAGGACCAAGCGCGAATTCGACCCAGTCGTTCTCGAAGCCGCCCCCCTCAGGCAGTCCGAGGGTCTCACCATAGAAGCGGCGTGAACGCGGAAAATCGCTTGCGGAAACATGAATCCGCCTGAGGGCGAGGAACATCTTCAAACCTCCGAATCCGTCTCCCGGAAGAACGCCGGCCCCGAAAATCCCCTGGAACCTTGGGCGAGACTGTCCGCGTTCCTCCCGTTCCGGGGGAGCCGGCCAGAACTGATTCCGGAGCTTGGATTCTAGAAGGAAGTGGTTGAGTTTTCAATCACTTTCGTGCTGATGACTCGTTCCTCCGCAAGGCTCGACCCAGACGGCGCCGGAGGGGCCGGACTCGCGCTTCCAGATCGGAACCCGGGCCTTGATCGCCTCGATTCCGGCTCGACAGGCCGCGAAGGCCTCCGCCCGATGAGGAGCCGAAGCCGCGACGACCACCGCGACGTCCCCTACCGCCAGTGCGCCAACCCTATGGCGGAAAAGCACTTGCGCGTCAGGGTGGCTACGGGCGAGGTCCTCCGCGATGCGGGCCATCTCTTTCTCGGCCATGGGGCCGTAGGCTTCGTAATCGAGCCGTTCCACCTTGTGGCCCTCGTTTTCGTCCCGCACGACACCCACGAAGAGCGCCAGCCCGCCGTCTTTATCCCGCCTGAGGACGTTCAACAGCGCGGCGGGATCGAGCGGGTCCGTCGAAAGGAAGCTCACGAAAACATGATAAGACCCAAGGCGGGAAATCGAATATGACGACGCGCCGCCGCCGCGTCCTGGCCGTCTCCGCGCTCAAGGGCGGCGTGGGGAAGACGACGACCGCCGTGAACCTGGCGGCGGCGGCCGCTCGCGCCGGGCGCCGCACGCTCCTCGTGGATGCCGATCCCCAGGGCGGCGTCGGAATGTCCCTCGGACTCGCTCCCGAAGCGCGAGGCCTCGCGGCCTGGGTGACGAAGGACGCCTCCTTCGAGGATTCGGTGGTGCGTGCCTCTCGCGAAAATCTCGACGTCCTGCCTTCCGGCGAGCGGCTCCTCGAAGTCGAAGACGTGTTCCGGGAGAAAGGGAAGGAAAAGCGCAGAACCCGCCTCGAAAGGCGCTTCGAGACGCTCGGCGAGGAGGGGTACGAGGTCGTCATCCTCGACTGTCCGCCCGCGGCTTCGCTCCTCCTCGAGAACGTGTATCACGTCGCGGACGAGCTCATCCTGCCCGCGAAGCTCGACTTTCTCTCGCTCCCGGCGCTCGAGAAGACGCGTCTCTTCGTGAAGGAGGAGAACGTCTCACGCGAAAAGCCGCTCCGGATCGCGGGCGTCCTGCCGACGTTCTACGACCTGAGGACCGCCGTCTCGACGGAGCTCCTCGACACGTTGCGCGAGCGCTTCACGAAGATCCTCTCGCCGATCCGCATCAACGTCGCGCTCGCCGAGGCGCCCTCCGTCGGGAAGACGATCTTCGAGTTCGACGGGTCTTCGCGAGGCGCGGTCGATTACGCGCTCCTCGCGGAGGATCTGAAGCTGGCCTGAAGGGGACGGCATTCTTCAGACCGCCGGGGGGATCTTCACCCGGCGGACGATCGCCTGGAAGCGTGGCTCGGAGCGGAGCGGATCCCACGGCGAGAACACCCGGAGAAACACGAGGCGGCCCTCGCGCTCGTCGGCGGATTTTTCCAGCCAGCCGAGGGCTTTCTCCTTATGGCCAAGGCCGACCTCGACGAGCGCGAACGCCATCGCCGAGACGAATCGCTCTTTCGACATTGCCTCGAGCCGGTCGAGAGCGTTTTCCGCCTCTGCGCGCCGACCGGTCCGTCCGCAGACGTGGCCCCAGGCGGCGATCGGATCCGGCTGGCCCTCCTCGAGCTTCATGGCGCGCGTGAACTCCGACATGGCCTCGTCCGTGTGCCCGGCTCTGAGCTGAGAGAAGCCGAGGAAGATCCGCGTCAGCGCCGATGCGGGGTCCAGGTCGACCGCTTCCTTGAGTCGGGTCACCGCCTCCGCGTCGTCGCCGGCGAAATAGGAAGCCATCCCCACGTCCATGTTGATCCATACGTTCAGGGGGTCGAGCTGCCGCGCGAGGCGGATCTCCCGGAGGGATTCGTCGAAGCGGCTCGACGCGCTGAGAAGGTTCGAATACCACTGGTGCGCGACCGCGTCGTTCGGATTGAGGGCGATCGCCGTGAGGAATCCCTCTTCCGCGCTTTTCCAGTCCCAGTCGAACTCGTATTTGGCGTCCGCGAGCGCGGCACGTGCGCCGCTCAACGTCGGATCGAGCTCGATGGCGCGGAGAGCCGCCGCACGCTGCTTCGGGAGGATCTCGCCGGGCGGCTGCATTCCGTAGAACGCACGCAGGTTGTACACGTCCGCGAGGCCCGCCCAGGCGAGGGCTTCTTTCGGGTCGCGCTCGAGGACCTTCTGGAACAGGGCGAGGCTCTTCTCGTAGCCCTCTTCGGTCCGCCTGTTCCAGTGGTAGCGCGCGCGCAGGTAGAGGTCCCAGGCCTCGGGATCGTGTGACGAGCGATTGGCGAGGCGCTGCTTGTCGGCCCCGGTCAGCGGGAGATTCAGCGAGCGCGAGATCCTCTCCGCGATCTCGGCGGGCAGGGCGGAGGTACTCGAGCTCGGGTTCGTGAGCCGATCCCCCCAGATGTGCGTGCCGTGTTGCACGTCGATGAGCTCCGCCTGCACCGAGATGGAGTCTCCGCGTCTTTGCACGCGGCCGGACAGGGCGGCCTGGACCCCGAGCTTCTGCCCGGCCTTGCGGGGATCTTTTTCCTCGAGGCTGAACACCGTCGTCCGCGCCATCACGCGCAGTCCGGGCACCCGGGACAGGATGTTGATGAGATCCTCCGTGATCCCCTCGGCGAGGTACTCGTCCTCGGTTTTCCCCGTGTCGTTGACGAAGGGAAGAACGGCGAGGGAATCGAACCGTCCGGAAGACCGGTGGAGACGCGGCAGGACGAGCGCGGCGAGCGCGGCCGCTGCGACGAGGCATGCGGCGATGAGAGCCGTGCGGCTTCGGCCTTTCATCTCCGGGGGAGGGGTCACGAGGGTCGGCGCGACGGGCCCGCTCCGCGCGGCACCTGGCGCCGTCGCCGTGAGCTTCAGGGCGAAGGCGAGGTCCCGCGCCGTCTGGAACCTCTGTCCGGGATCCTTCTCGAGGCAGCGCAGGATGAGCAGCCGGAGGTCCTCCGGGATGCCGGGCGCGAGGTCGGCGGGGTCGGTGGGATCCTTGCGCAGTGTCGCGACGAGAACCTCGGGTCCGGTCTCGCCGGCGAACGTCCTCTTGCCCGTCACCATCTCGTAGAGAACACAGCCGAACGAGAAGATGTCGCTTCGCGCGTCGGCGGGCCTCCGCCGGATCTGCTCCGGCGAGATGTAGCCCGCCGTTCCCACGAGGGTGCCGGTCTCGGTGATCGCAACCTCCTCGTTCGAGCCGCCAGACGAGGATTCGCCCGGGTCCAACGTGGCGATCCCGAAATCGAGGATCTTCACGCGCCCGTCCGAAGTCAGAAAAATGTTGCTGGGCTTCAAATCGCGGTGAACGACGCCGTTCGCGTGCGCGGCCCCGAGCCCCTCGGCGACGCTGAGACCGATCTCGACGGCCTTCCGCCAGGGGAGCGGGCTGCGGAGCGGTCCCTGCCCCAGCCTCTCGCCGAGAGTCTGGCCCTCGAGAAGCTCGCTGACGGCGAAGCTGACGCCGCCCGCGGAACCCACGTCGTGGATGTCGAGGATGTTCGGGTGCGACAAGGCGGCCACGGCCCGCGTCTCGCGCTCGAACCGTGCACGTGCGGCCGTATCGAGCGCGAGAGTCTCGGAAAGAACCTTCACGGCGACCTCGCGGCCGAGCCGCGTGTCGCGTGCCCGGTAGACCTCGCCCATCCCGCCGGCGCCGATCGGCGCCAGGATTTCGTAGGCCCCGAGGCGCGTTCCCTCGCGGAGTGTCACCGGTGGCTCCAGGGGATTCTATTCTCGAGTCTTCTCAGAACTCCTTTGTGAACGAGAAATACAAGGCGTTGCGGCCCGTGGAAGAAGCGCCGTCCTTGCGGGTCTCGAGGCCGAAATTGCGCGAGACGAAAAGCTCGATCGAGGAGTCCCACAAAAAGCCGCTCGTGAGTCCCACGGTGACACCGTCGAGCCAATCCGTGCGGTTCGTGAAGCCTCCCTGCGCATCGAACCGAACGCGGTCCGCCCGCGCCAGCGTGCCGCGCGCGGAGAGGAAGAGGAAGAACAGCGCTTCGAAGCGGTATTCCAGGTTCAGGATGCCGTAGCCGCGCGTCGCGATCTCGTCGAAGGCGGCCGCGGGAAGGATGGGCTGCGAGAGGCTTTCGAAATCACCCGCGTTGGATCCTCCCGAGAGACGCAGGGCGGAAAAGCGGTCCAGGCTCGAGCCGGCGCCGCCGTACGCCGAAAGGAGAAGGCGATGACGTTCGCTGTTTACGAACGGGACGGGAAGCGCCGCCAGCGCGTAGCCGCTGATCGCCGACCAGATCCGCGTCTCGTCGGCCGCATGGGGTCCGGTCGGGCCACCGCCCCAGTCCTGCCAGCCCGCGCGGTGCGCCCAGAGAGCGTCGAGCCCCCCGCCGAAACCCCGGTGGGGCAGTTCGAGGAGATTTCGCTCGAACGCGTCCGCTCGGACGCGGCCGTGGACGCGGCCCTCGTATGCATCCGAGGGAAGGCGGAAAGAGTCGAGCGTGTCGGAGCCGCGCCGGAAGAAGAGGACGCCTGGCTCGTACGTCAGCGCGGCCTCGACGGCGTTGTCCTGAAGGGAGGGAGCGATCGTGAAGCGCGTTCCGAGGCCGACGCCCGCCCGCACGACTGACCATTCCAGCTCCTCGGACGCGATCCGGCGCCCCTCGACGTACTCCGAGCGGGCCCACGGGAGCGTGGTGTTCTCGAACGTGAGGACGCTTTCGAGCCTTCCGGAAAGCCTCCGGTTCCAGCGGACGTCGTCGTAGATGCCCAGGAGCACCGCGCGGAAACGCTCCTCGCCGCCGTTCCTGTTTCGCCAGAGGAGAACCGCTCCTTGGGGAACGAGCGTCCGGCTCTCCGGGCCGTCGGGAATCCATTGGAGCGCGGCCCAGAGCTCGGTGACGCGAGTCCGGTCCCGCGCGGGAACGTCCACCGGCTTCCCGAAGAGGGTCCCCGTGAACGCTTCACCGGCGAGGGCCGTTCGACCTTCCTGCGCGACCGCGGGCCGCGCCAGGCTGCAACAGCCGAGAAGGCAGAGCAGAAACGCCCGGCCGGCTCTCATCTGATGATCCTTCCGTCCCCTACGACGAGCTGTTCAGAAGATGGGAGCCGGGAACGAAGCTGTAAATGATGAGAATGAATCTAAGGGTTCCGGGGGTCATAGCTTCTTCCTTCGGCCGACGAGGAAGCGGTGGAAGAAGGGACCGGCTCGAGACGCAGGACGACGAGCGGAGGATCCAGCTTGTAGGCGGCCCCGTCGCCGTGGTCGATGAGAAACCCGGCGCCGGAGAGCGCCACGCCTCCGATTACGGCGCCCGTTGCAGCCCCTTCGAAGGCCAGAAAGCCCGAGTCGCTCCTGTGGCCGATGGCGCCCCCGGCGACGACCCCGACGGGAATGCCGATCGTATCGAGCCAGACCAGGCCCGAGTCCTTCCGCGTTAACGCGACGCGTCTCGTCTCGTAGCCTTCCTTCTCGACGACGATCTCGAGGGCCTTTTCCTTTCTCTTCAGCCTCAGGACGCCGGGGGTCGTGATCTTCTGATCCCCCACCGAGGCGATCGCGCCCGGCGGATCGGTCTCGACGCGCACATTCTGGTGGGTCCCATGGATCATGGTCGCGCAGCCGGAAAGGAACGGTGCAAGCGCGAGCAAGAGCGAGGTTCCGAGGGGTCGGAGGCCTGTGCAACGAGCGTTCATGGCGCTTCTCCTTTTCTCTCGGGAGAACGTGGAGCCGCTCGTGCCCGGCAGTCTTCAAGGATTTCCGGGGTTCTTCTGGTATTTTTCGTGAAACCCATGCGCCTCGGGTTCGGGGATTGCGTCTTCGACTCGGACACGCGCGAGCTCACGCGCGGAGGCAAAGCCGTTCACGTTTCCCCGAAGGCCTTCCGCCTGCTCGATCTCCTGCTGAAGAGCCGGCCGCGGGCGCTCTCGAAGGCAGAGCTCAAGGACGCGATCTGGCCGAAGACGTTCGTTCTCGAGACGAATCTCGCGAACCTCGCGGCGGAGCTGCGCGCCGCTCTCGGCGAAAAGGGCCGGAACTCCCGCTTCGTCCGGACGGTCCACGGCTTCGGCTACGCGTTCTCGGGTGAAGCCCGGGGAGAGGGGGAATCGAAGCAGTCGAAAGGGGCGTCCTTCCGCCTGCTCGCCGGTGACGAGGAATTCCTCCTCCGGGAAGGCAGGACGGTCGTCGGGCGCGACAGGTCTGCGGAGGTCTTCCTCGACGACTCGACGGTCTCGAGGCGGCATGCGCGGCTCGTCGTCGACGGACCGAACGTCACGATCGAGGATCTGGGCAGCAAGAACGGGACGTTCGTCTCCGGCCGCAAGGTGGAAGGTGTCGCGGCCCTGAAGGACGGAGACGAGATCCAGGTCGGATCGGTCTTCGTGACGTTCCAGGCGGTGCCCGAAGCGCGATCGACTGCCACCGCGCGCCGCAGGTCGACGGCCTCGCGTCGGCTGAAGGCCTTGTAGAGGTAGAGCGCTAGCCGCCGGCGACGGGAGGCAGAAGCGCGACGGTGTCGCCCGGCGTGACGGGGTCGGTTTCCCGCGCCCACGCCTCATTGACCGCGAGCTTCGCGCGCGTCCCGAAGCGCGCGATGGCGGGATGGGCGGCCTCGAGGGCGCGCCTCAGTGACGTGACCGTGGCCGGCTCGGGCACCTCGACCGCAATCGTGCGTCCGACCGCGTCCCTCAGCGAGGCAAAGAGGAGAACCTCGACTTTCACCTTGGCGATCTTACGTTGGGCCGCCGCGCCTAGAATCGCGCGCCGGAGGACTCATGGCGGACGGACGTCTCGCGGGAAAGAACGCGCTCGTGACGGGGGCGGGCCGGGGAATCGGGCGGGCCATCGCGCTCAGGCTCGCGGAAGAAGGCGCGCACGTGGCGGTGGGCGTGCGCAAGGAGAACGAAGGCGCGGCCGTCGTGGCCGAGATCCGGGAGGCAGGCGGGTCGGCCTCGACCGTCCTCCTCGATGTCGTGGACGCCGCCTCCGTCGCCACGGGCGTCGAGCGGGCAGCGCGCCCGGACCGGCGCCTCGACATCCTCGTGAACAACGCGGGGGTCGGGGGGCCGACTCCGTTCGACGGCGACGAACGCTCGGACGGGGCCTGGCAGAGGATCCTGGACGTGAACCTCACGGGGACATGGCGCGTCTGCCGTGCGGTGCGGCCGTTCCTGCCCGACGGGGGGCGCATCGTGAACCTCTCGTCGGTGACGGGACGCTTCGGGGCCGCCGGCATGGCCGCGTACAGCACGTCCAAGCACGGCATCATCGGGCTCACGCGCACGCTCGCTCTGGAGCTCGCTCCGCGGAAGATCACGGTGAACGCCGTCTGTCCGGGCTGGGTCGACACGGACATGGGGCGTTCGGGAATCGCCCTGATGGGAAAGACGATGGGGAAGAGCGTGGACGAGGCGCTCGCTTTCGCTGCGAAGATGGCGCCCCTCGGCGAGGTCCTCTCGTCGCCCGAGATCGCGGGCCTCGTCGCCTATCTCGCGTCTCCAGAGGCGAAGAACGTGACCGGCCAGGCCATCGTGATAGACGGCGGCCAGGTGATGCCGTGAGCTCCGGAATACACGACGGCTGCCGGCGGACTTGAGAAACATCAGAGCCGTTTTCTTCGACGCGGGGCAGACGCTTCTCGAAGCGGATCCGCCGGTCGAGGCGGTCTATCGCGAGGCGTTCGCGACGCACGGGGTCGAGGCGGACCTCGAGGCGGTGCACCGCGCCGTGCACGCGACCTGGCGGGAGGTCGATGCGCGGCGCGAACGCGGCGAGGAACGCTGGGGCGGGCTGGAGGGCGAGGCCGGCTTCTGGCGGCGCTTCGTCGAGGAGGTCTTCGGCCGCTCGGGAGGGACAGGGCTTCCGGAGCCTCTTCTCGAGGGCCTCATCGCGCACTTCCGCCAGGACAAGCACTGGAAGGTGTACCCCGAGACGCGCGAGGTCCTCTCGGCGCTTCGCAGCGCGGGGATGAATCTTCTCGTCGTCAGCAACTGGGACTCGACGCTTCCGGGCCTTCTCGAGCGGCTGGGCCTCCTGCCTTTCTTCGACGGCGTCGTCGTCTCCGCGGTTTTCGGG
Organism: Thermoanaerobaculia bacterium; assembly: GCA_963816185.1. Taxonomy (GTDB): domain Bacteria; phylum Acidobacteriota; class Thermoanaerobaculia; order UBA5066; family UBA5066; genus Fen-183. The sequence continues at coordinate 272,005 of CAWFJJ010000005.1, forward strand.
TCGTCGAAGCCTTCGCGTGCCATCTTCGACGAGGCCGTCCGGCTCGCGGGCGTCCCGCATGCGGAGGCGCTGCACGTGGGCGATTCGCTCATCGACGACTACCGCGGCGCTCGCGCGGCGGGTCTTCACGCTCTGCTTCTCGACCGCGGAGGGCAACGCTGCCCTCCCGAGGTCGAGTCCATCGCGTCCCTGGCCGAGCTGCCCGCCCGGTTGGGCGGACACTTCACGGCTTAGACTCCCCGGGACATGTCGTCGCTCTTCCGGCGCAAGCCGCTCGATGCCCTGATCGCCGAAGGAGGCGACGAAGTCCACGGTCTCAAGAAGACCCTCAACTGGGTCGACCTGATGGCCCTCGGCATCGGCGCGATCATCGGAGCCGGCATCTTCGCCACGCTCGGCAGCGCGACGTCCGGCGGCACGGGTGCCCCGCCCGCAGGCCCCGGCGTCACGGTCTCGATCTTCCTCACGGCCGTGGCCTGCGGCTTCTGCGCGCTGTGTTACGCGGAGTTCGCGAGCCTCGTGCCGGTCGCGGGCTCGGCCTACACGTACAGCTACGCGACGCTGGGTGAGCTCGTGGCGTGGATCATCGGGTGGGACCTCATCATCGAGTACGCCGTCGGAAACATCGCCGTCGCGATCTCGTGGGCCGCGTACTTCCGCCAGCTCATGCTCGGCTTCGGGGTCCAGATCCCCGCGTGGATGGCGACGGACTACCGTTCGACGGTCCTCGCGGCAAAGTCCGCCGCCGAGTCCGGCGTGGCGAGCCTCGGCCCCGAATACGCGCTCGCCTACGAGGCGCACCTGCACCATCCCGTCCTCGCGGGAATCCCGGTCGTCTGCAATCTCCTGGCGGTCGTCATCACGGCTGCGATCACCTGGATCCTCGTCATCGGCGTCAAGGAGTCGGCGCGGTTCAACAACGTGATCGTCGTCCTGAAGCTCATGACGCTGCTGTTCTTCATCGTCGTGGGCGCGATGTGGGTCAAGCCCGCGAACTGGCATCCGTTCTTCCCCGGCGGCCTCCATGGCGTGTGGACCGGAGCCTCCCTCATCTTCTTCGCGTACATCGGCTTCGACGCGATCTCGACCGCCGCCGAGGAATGTGAGAACCCCGGCCGCGACATGCCGCGTGGAATTCTCGGTTCGCTCGCGATCTGCACGATCCTCTACCTCGCGGCGGCCCTCGTTCTGACGGGCATGATCCCGTTCGCGAAGCTGGGGGGCGTCGCCGACCCGCTTGCGGCCGCTCTCACGTACGTCAACCAGGGGTGGGCCGCGGGCATCCTCGCGTTCGGCGCCGTGGTCGCGATGACGTCCGTCCTCCTCGTCTTCCAGCTCGGGCAGCCGCGCATCCTCATGGCGATGTCGCGCGACGGGCTCTTGGGTCCGTGGTTCGGGAAGATCCACCCGACGTACCGGACGCCGTACGTCACGACGATCCTGACGGGCATCTTCGTCGCGTTCTTCGCGGCCGTCGCGAACATCGACGAAGTCGTTCAGCTCACGAACATCGGGACGCTCTTCGCGTTCGTGCTCGTGTGCATCGGGATCCTCATCCTGCGCGTCCGCGAGCCCGAGCGGCCGCGGAAGTTCCGCGTCCCGTTCTCGCCCGTGACGCCCGTTCTCGGAATCGCGATGTGCCTCGTCCTGATGGCGGGCCTGCCGATTCTCACATGGATCCGCTTCGGCGTCTGGCTCGTGATCGGCCTCGCGCTCTACTTCCTTTACGGCTCGCGCCGCAGCCGGCTCGCGGTGAAGACCTGACCAGGAATCAGCTCAGCGGAAGGCGCCCAGGGCGCCCGTCCCCGCGTAGCCCGTCATCTCGACGTACGCGCGGCCGAGCGGCGTACGGGCGCCCGGCACGATCACGTCGCAAGCGCCTTCCCAGTACGTCACGCGGGTGGACTTTTCCGTCACGAGCTCCTGGTCGGCGAGAACCGGAACGATCTCGACGCTGAGCGAAGCACGCGGCACGCGCAGCGTCCACCGCGACGGATACGTCCCGCCGGAACCTGGGCTCTTCCAGTGCGCCGTCTCCTCGATTGAGAAGTCCTCCGAGGAGAGAGATTCAGCTCTTCCGTCCTTCGCCACGAGAGTCCCGGAAGAGAACGGCGAGGCGCTTCCGGCCTTTGCGCGCATCCGGTAAAGCATGAGATCGCGGCCGTCGAGAAGGTGCAGCCCGAACCAGTCCCAGCCCGCCGTGTCTCTTCCGATCGAGCCCGAGCCCCACTCGTGGTCGAACCATGAAAGGCCGGTCACGGCCTCGCTCTTCCCGCCGTTCGTCCACCAGCCCTCGGAGCGGAGGCGCGTGAAGCTCACGTAGCGGCTTACGGCGTCGCTTTCCGGTCCTTTGCGCGAAAGGCCACCCGCGCCGTGGACGACCGGCGGTTTTTCGGGCGTCAGGATGAGCGAGATCTCCTCGCCGCCGTCCGAGGCGAAAAGCACGAGCCGGTTTCCCACTTCCTCGAGGCGCCAGTCCTCGTTCGCGACGCAGAGCCGGTCCTCGCGCGCGAAGGCCGCTCCGACGCCGGTGCGGTGGATTCGCTCGGCGAACCGGAACGCCCCCGCCATGACGTCAGTCCGCGCGAAATGCGCGAGAAAGAGGTCGCGTGCGGCGAAGGCGGACGTTCGCGCGCTCTTCGGCTCGTCGGCAATGCCCGTGCGAAAGAAGGTGAGCTGGTAGCCGAGCCGCTTTCCGGAGGGCGTGTCGAGCTGGCCCGTGACGTACCACCACTCCACGCGCGCGTCGTCGTGCGACCCGTGATCGCGGGGAAACGAGAGATTTTGCTTCGGATCGAGACTCTTGAATCGGCCGGCGAGGAGGAAAAGCAGCGCGAGTGCGAGATTCTTCATCACTCTTCCTTCAGCGCGGCCGCGACGTCCGTCGCAGCCGCAAGGCTGGCCGGCCGCGAGGCAGCCGCGAGCGTCGCGAGAAGGACGAGGGCGAGCGCCGCCGCGAGGAAGCCCCACGGCGTGTGCATCGCGATCGTCCAGCCGAATGACTGGCGGTTGATGACGTGGACGAGGACGAGCGACATCGCGCCTCCCGCGAGCGCCCCGAGGCCGGCCCCGAGACCGCCGATCGCGGCCGCCTCGTAGCGGACGGCTCTCTTCACCCGGGCTGCCGAGGCCCCGAGGACGCGCAGAAGGCCGATCTCGCGCCGCCTTTCGAGGACGAGCGCGGTCAGCGTGTTGAAGACGCCGAGCACGGCCACGGCGAGCGCCACGACCTCGAGCGCGTACGTGACGGCGAACGTCCGATCGAAGATCCTGAGGACGATCTTTCGGAGCGTCGCGTTCGTCCGCACCCGGAGCGCGAACCGTCCGCGCAAGGCCGCCGCCACGCGGCGTGCCCCTTCCTCGGGCGAGACTCCGTCCTTCAGCGTCACGGCGACGGACGAAGCGCCGGTGAGCGGCCAGAGCCTCTGAAAATGTGCGCGGTCGAGCGTCACCGTGCCGCGATCGTTCGAGTAATCCGTGTAGACCGCGGCAACGCGCACCCGGACGGGCCCGCGGTCGGTCGGGAGCTCCACGAAATCGCCCGGCTTCACGTGGAATTTCTCGCCGAACGGCTCCGAGATCATGGCCTCGTCCTTTCCGAGGGCGTCCGTGAAGACCTTCCTCGTGTCGCGCCCGTCCACGAGCGGCAGGTTCCCGTGCTTCGCGATGAACGCGAAGAGGCCCGATCCCACGGTGAACGGCACTCCATCTCGCGTGGCGGGGAAGGCGAGGAACGGGTCGACGTCGTCCACGCCCGGCACCGCGCGCACGAGGTCGATCGCTTCGTCCGGGATCCGGCCGAAGGACGGGCCGGACCTTCCGCTCGCCGGCGACAGGAAGAGATCCGAGGCGAGCGTCTGGCCGATCCACGTCGCGACCGTCGTGCGGAAGGAGCCGACCATGACGGCGACCGAAACCATCATCGCGAGAGCCATCGTGAGCGCGGCCACGGCCACCGATGTGCGCGAGAGGCTGCCGGTCAGGTTCGCGCGAGCGAGGCGCGCCTCGACGCCCAAGAGGCGCAGCGCAAACCGGTCGAGGCGCGTGGCCGCGAAAGTCACGGCCGCGGGAGCGAGCAGGGAGACGCCCGAAGCGATCAGGAAGACCGAGAGGAATCCGAAGAGAGGGAGGCCGTTGACGGGCCCGGACCGCGTCGCGACGAATGCGAGGACGAGCAGGGCCGTGCCCGCGAGAGCGAGAGGACGTGTCCTTCGACGGCGCACGGCCTCGACCGAGCCGTGACGCATCGTCGCGGCGGGCTCGACGCGCGCGGCCTCGAGGGCGGGGGCGAGAGCCGACAGGATGGACGAGACGACGCCGACGGAGAACGCGAGGAGCAGCACGCGAGGGTCGAGGTGGAGCACCGGATGCGCCGAGGGAAGGTAGAGCTCGGTCGCGGTGCCGCCCACGAGGAGGAGCGCGCCCTCCGCAAGCGCGACGCCGAGGGCCACGCCGGCCGCGCTTCCGAGGACGCCGAGCACGAGCCCCTCGGCGAGGAAGACGGCGAACACGGACCGCTTCGACGCCCCGAGCGCGCGGACGGTGCCGATGTCCGTGCGACGCCGCAAGACCGAGATGGACAGTGTGTTGTAGACGAAATACATCCCGACGAGGAGGGCGATCAGGCCGAGGGCGGAGAGGTTCACGCGAAACGCGCGGACCAGATGCTCGACGGTCTGCGTGCGCCGCTCCGGGCGCCCGGCCGTCGTGCCCGGGGGCAGCGACGCGCGGATCTCCTCCTCGAAACGCGCGCGGCCGTCTTCCGGAAGGCCGGGCGGCAGAACGACGTCGATGCGGTCGAGGCGGCCGACCTTCCCGAATGCCTCCTGCGCGACCGCGAGGTCCATGAACACGATCGAGCCGGAGGCCGCACGCGCGGCGCCAAGGGGCCGAAGCACGGCGGCGACGCGGAACGTGCGCTCCACGCCGTTCGTGACGAGGTGCAGCGAACTCCCGGTGTGAAGAGAATTTCTTTCTGCGAATACAGAGGTGACCAGGATCGAATTCTTTTCGAAGACGGATAAGAGGTTTGCTTCGGACCCGTTCGCGTCGTGTTTTGCGTCGGCTCCGGGTGAAGGCGTTTCGCTCGCTTCGCTCGCGTGCTTAGAAGGGGAAATTTCCTCGGGGCGCGCCGAACCAATGCCGCTTTGCCCGGCCGTCCCCGCGCGCTCCTGACCCTTATTACCTTCTAAGAAAATCGTAGGCTGCGTTTCACGAGCCCCACTGTAGTTCGCGCGTTCCGGCGAACCGTCCTGCGAGGGAGCAAATCCGTATTCTCTTGCTGCCGCGTCCGCGAGCGGGTCGATGCCGAGCACCTCGACGACCTCGCCGTCCGCAGCGCCCGCCGCGGCCGTTTCGGTGATCGCGGGCGCGAGCGTCGCCCCCTCGCGACGGAGCCAGGCGAGGCGCTCCAGCGCGGCCTCGGGAATGCCCGGGCCGTCCGCGAGCACCGTGATCCCGGCCTTTCCGGCGACGAGGTCCACGGTGTCGGAGAAAGACGAAAGGACCGAAGCGTTCGCGAGGCGGATCGCGGCGATCGTCGCGACGCCGACGGCGATGCCCGAGACCGTGAGGAGGAAGCGAAGCCGGTCCCTCGCGGCCGGCCGGAGGACGAGCGGGCCGATCAGCGAAAAGAAACCGATCATGGCTCGAGCCGTCCGTCACGCAGGTGGAGGATGCGCGAGGCGCGCGCCGCGGCTTCGGCCGAGTGCGTCGCCATGACGACGGTGATGCCGCGCTCCGTCACGAGGGCCGAGACGAGGGCGAGCACCTGCTCGCCCGTCTTCGAGTCGAGATTGCCGGTCGGCTCGTCGGCGAGGAGGAGCGCGGGCCCGTTCGCGAGCGCACGCGCCACGGCGACGCGCTGCATCTGCCCGCCTGAAAGCTCGTACGGGTAAGAGCGCGCCTTGTCCGAGAGGCCGACGTCGGAAAGACCTCGCGCCGCGCGCGCATCCGCGTCGGCCGGGGAGACTCCGTCGAGGAGGAGCGGCAGCGCGACGTTCTCGAGGGCCGTCATCGTGGGCAGGAGGTTGAAGAACTGGAATACCGTGGCCGCGGTTTTCCGTCGGTACGCGTCGCGTTCGTCCTCGGACAGCGTCGCGAGATCCTTCCCGTCCACGAGGACGCGGCCCGCCGTCGGGCGATCGAGACCGCCGAGGAGATTCAGGAGCGTCGACTTGCCGCAGCCCGAAGGTCCGAGGAGAGCGGTGAAGGTGCCGGGCTCGAGCGCGAGAGAGACGCCGAGGAGCGCGTCGACCCCGGCGGCCCCGTTTCCGCCGCCGTACGACTTCGTCACGGACTCGGCGATCACGCGGGCGCCCATGAGCCTCATCCTACGTATGATGCCCGCGTCGGGATGGACGCCGCGTGCTGAAAAACCTCGCCGGCCTGTGGCGCCACCGCGCGCTCGCGTACGTCCTCGTCGCCCGCGAGCTGAAGGCCCGCTATCGCGGCAGCGTTCTGGGATTCTTCTGGTCGCTCCTGAACCCCCTCCTGATGCTCGCGGTCTACGCGATCGTCTTCGCCGTCATCTTCACGGGCCGCGGTCCCGAGACGTCGCCGTACGCGTTGTTCCTCTTCTCCGGTCTCCTGCCGTGGAACTGGCTCTCGTCGTCGCTGACGGACGCGGCGGCATCGCTGACGACGCACGGGGCGCTCCTCAAGAAGATCCTCTTCCCGGCCGAGGTGCTGCCGATCGTGGCGGTTCTCGCGCAAGGCCTCCACTTCGTCTTCGCCCTGCCTGTCCTTCTCGCCGGCCTCGTCCTCGGCGCTCTCGGCGTCTTCGGCCCGTCGATCCCCCTCGGATGGCCGCTCGTGCAGGCCCTCCCGCTCTTCGTTCTCGAAGGGATCTTCGTCGGAGGGGTCGGGCTGCTCCTCGCCGCTCTCACGGTCCATTTTCGCGACGTGAAGGATCTCCTCGCGACGGCGCTGTCGCTCTGGTTCTTCGCGACGCCCGTCCTGTACAGGCTCGACGACATCAAGCAGGAGCGCGTGCGCGCGCTCTTGCTCTTCAATCCGGCGGCACCCTTCTTCGATGGGTGGCACGACGCGCTTTTCTACGCACGGTGGATCGAGCCGTCCCGGTGGGGCCTCCTCCTCGCGATCGCGTGCGCGTCGTTTTTCCTCGGGTATGCGCTCTTCGACCGGCTGCGCGACTCGTATCCGGAGGCGGTGTGAAGCCCGTCACGCCGGCCGTCACGGCCGAAAGCCTTTCGAAGAGCTATCGAAAATGGGGGCGCACGCGCGCGTTCGGGACGCTCAAGTCGGCGCTTCTCGGGCGCTCGCTGGCGGCGGCGCTCGCCCCTTCCGAGGTCGTGGCCGCGCTCTCGGACGTGTCTTTCACGGTCGCACGCGGCGAGACCTTCGGCGTCGTGGGGCCGAACGGCTGCGGCAAGTCCACGCTCCTGAAGCTCGTCGCCGGCCTCTTCAAGCCCACCTCGGGGCGGATCGCCGTCGATGGGAAGGTCTCGGCGCTCATCGAGCTCGGCGCGGGCTTCCACCCGGAGATCTCGGGACGCGAGAACGTCGTCATCAACGGCGTCATGCTCGGGCTCTCGCGCAAGGAGATCGAGCGGAAGCTGCCCGAGATCATCGCGTTCTCGGGCCTCGAAGGCTTCATCGACGAGCCCGTGAAGACGTACTCGTCGGGCATGTACGTGCGCCTCGGCTTCGCGGTGGCCGTGCACGTGGACCCGGACATCCTCGTCGTGGACGAGGTCCTCGCCGTGGGCGACGAGGCCTTCGCGCACCGCTGTCTCGACACGATCGCGGAGTTCTCGCGGCGCGGCAAGACGATTTTCTTCGTCTCGCACTCGCTCGTCCTCGTCGAGGATCTGTGCGACCGCGTGCTTTACCTCGAGGGCGGCCGGATCAAGGCGCTCGGCGATCCCAGAGAGACGCTCGCGAAATACCGCATGAACGTCGCGGCGGGGGAGGGCGCACGTCTCTCGACGGAGCATCGGAAGGATCAGGAGATTCTGCTTCGGACAAGAGAAGAGAAGATTTTCTCAAAAGGGGAAGAGGGGGCGGCGGCGGGCGGCGAGACGGCGCTGCGCGCCGGGGAAACTGCTGCACGCGGGGATTCGGCGCATTTCTTAGAAGGGGCAAAAGGCTCAGGGGCTACCGGTGCCGGATCGGCTGTCGAGCGGGCTGACTCTCATACCCCCTTCAAAGAAAATCCACCCTTGCCCGAAGCGTCTCGAAAGCAGGAAACACAACAGAGCGTGGAGTCACCTCTGGAACAGAAGAATCCTCTTCGCCGATGGGGCAACCGGGACGTGTCGATCACGGGCTGCCGCTTGCTCGACGCCTCCGGCGCCGAGCGCTACGCGTTTCGCTCGGGGGAGTCGCTGACGGTCGAGATCTCCGTGGCGCCGCGGGCCTCCACCGCCGATTTCGTCTTCGGGATCGGGATCTTCACGCTCGAGGACGTGTGTGTGCACGGCAGCAACACGGAGACCGACGGCTTCCTGCCGGAACGCCTCGACGGCCCGGCGACGGTGCGCGTGACGCTGCCGCGCCTCGACCTCGGGACCGGGACGTATCTCCTGGACGTGGCGGTCCACTCCCGCCGCGAGACGCCTTACGACTACTGGCGCGGCGCGTGCCGCTTCCAGGTGGATTCGCCCGATCGCGACGCGGGCCTCTATCGCCCGGAACGCCTCTGGACGTTCGCGGGCGCCGTCTCGGTGAGCGCGCGGTGATCCGTCCGGAACGCGTCGACCGGACGCTCCTTTCGCTTCTCCTCCTCGCGATCCTGCTGCTCGTCCTCGAGCCCGGCGTGGTCCCGCTCTTCGAGCCGGACGAAGGCCGGTACGCCGAGATTCCGCGCGAAATGCTCGCCTCTCACGACTTCCTGACTCCGCGCCTGAACGGCGTTCTTTACTTCGAGAAACCGCCGCTCTACTACTGGACGGTCGCCGCGTCGATGGCGCTCCTCGGGCCGACGGAGCTCGCGGTGCGCCTCCCGGGGAAGCTCGCCGCGGTGTCGATGGTCCTCCTCGCGGTGGCATTCGCTCGGCGGCGTTGGGGAGCCCGTACGGGGCTTCTCGCCGGGTTGATCCTTTCGACGTCGATTCTCCTCGTCGCACTCGCGCGGATCGCGCTGATCGATCCGATGCTCTCGGCTGCGCTCACCGCGGCGACGTTCGCCTTCGTTTCGTTCGCGGAGAGTGACGCCGCGGGAGATGGCCGTCGCGGCCGGCGCGCTCTTTACGCCTTTTACGCCGCATGCGCGGCGGCCGTACTCCTCAAGGGTCTCGTCGGCATCGTCCTGCCGGGAGGCGCAATCGTCGTCTGGACGCTCGTCACGGGCCGGTGGGGGACGCTGGCCAGAATCTTTTCGGCAGGACCGATCCTTCTGTTCTGCGTCCTCGCGATTCCCTGGCACGTCGCGATGGCTCTCCGTCATCCCGACTTCCTCCAGTTCTACTTCGTGCACGAGCACTTCCAGCGTTTCACGACGATGGAGTCCCGGCGTCCGGGGCCCCCCGGCTACTTCATTCCCGTCCTCCTCGCGGGTTTCCTGCCGTGGACCGGCTTTTTCGGGCGATTTCGGGAGGTGTGGCCGGGCTTTTCACGCGGCCGGTGGCGTGGCCGCGGGACAGAAGCGTTCCTCTGGATCTGGGCCTTTCTCGTCTTCGCTTTCTTCTCAGTCTCGAAGTCGAAGCTCATCCCGTACGTCCTCCCGATATGGCCCGCGCTCTCGGTGCTCCTCGCTCTCGGCATCGAGCGAGCCCGTCAGCGCGGCGCGGAGTTCCGAGCGGACCGGCGCCTCTCTGCGGCGTTCTTCGGACTCCTCTTCGCCGCGGCGGCGGCATACGGCTGGGGCGCGGGATATCTCGAGCGCTTCGGGGGCGCGCGCACGGGCCTCTTCGCGCTCCTGGCCCTCCTCGGCGGATTCGTCCTCAACGTGTCGCCTCGACTCTTCCACCCGCGGCGGGGCGGTGATCCGGCGCTGGCCGTGGCCGCGCCGTGGCTCACGTTCGTGGCGGGGCTTCTCATCGTGCTTCCCGGCGTGGCCCGTGAGATCACGCCGTGGCCGATCGCGTCGCGGACCCTCGAGATTCTGGAGCCGGACGACCTTCTCCTGCAGAAGGGGCACTACCTCGAGGTGCTTCCGTTCTACGTCAGGCGCCTCACGCCGGTGGCTTCGCTCGGCTGGAGCGAGCTCGACTTCGGCCGTTCTCATCCCGGAACCGAAACGCTCTTTCCGTCCGACGAAGCGTTCGCGGCGGACTGGAACGGGAGCCGGCGAATGCTCGTCGTCGTGCACCGGGATCAGCTCGGCGCGTTCGGTCGGTCGCCGTTGTCGGCAACTCCCGCGACGTTCCTCGCCAGGGAAACTAGCGGAAAGCATCTGCTGCTCTCGAATCGGCGGATAGGATCGGATCCATGAAGCGCACCGCCGTCCTTTTCGCCCCCCTGATGTTCTTCGCCGCCCTGGCCTCGACGGCATCGGCGGCAGGACCGCCGACCGCGAAGGGCGGCGGGAAGCCGGCCCGCCCGGCTCCGCTTTTCGTCGTCGGCTGGGACGGGGCCGACTGGAAGCTCCTCGATCCGCTCATGAAGCGCGGCCTCCTGCCGAACCTCTCGGCGCTCGTCGCGCGCGGGCGAACCTGGAACCTCGAAACTTTCAACCCGATGATCTCGCCGCTCATCTGGACGACGCTGGCGACGGGACGGTCGCCCGTCGACCACGGCGTCGCCGACTTCCAGGAGCTCGATCCGAAGACCCGTGCGCGTCTCCCGATCTCGGGCTGGTCGCGAAAGGTGCCCGCCATCTGGAACGTCGCGAGCGCGAAAGGGCTGAAGGTCGGCGTCGTGGGCTGGTGGGCGACGTGGCCCGCCGAGAAGGTCAACGGCTTCTTCGTCTCGGATCGCGCCTCGCCCGTCCTCTTTCCGGCCGAGGTCCTGAGCGGCTCTCCTGCGCTGACGTGGCCCGAGGGCCTCGCCGAGGGGGTCCGCCTCGTCGGGCGGCGCGACGGGACGCCCGGCTTCGACGAAGTCTCGAAGGTGCTCCACGTGACGAAAGCGGAGTTCGACGCGGCGGTCGCGGCGAAGAGGGATCTCGGCAACCCGATCACCGGCTACCAGAAGATCCTGGGCTCGACGCGGGTCTACGCGCGGACGGCGCTCGAGCTGTACGACCGCGAGAAGCCCGATCTCCTGATGGTCTATTTCGAGGGGACCGACGAGATCGGGCACCTCCTCGCTCGCTACTACCCGCCGAAGCTCCCGGCCATCTCCGAGGAAGATTTCCGGAAGTACCAGGACGGGGTCGCCGCTTACTTCCAGGAGGCCGACCGGATCCTGGGCGAGTTCCTGAAGCGGGCCGACAAGGCGGGAGCGAACCTCGTTCTCCTTTCGGATCACGGCTTCAAGTGGGCCGACCGGCCTGCTTTCTACTCGTCCATCCAGTTCGACACGGCGTACCTGTGGCACGAGTCGCCGGGGATCCTCGCTGCGGTCGGGCCGGGCTTCCCGGCGGCGGCGGCGCGCGGGAAGGCGGGAATCTTCGACGTGACGCCGACGCTCTGCCGACTCCTGGGTCTCCCGGGCGACCCCGCCTTCGAGGGCCGGCCCGTATCGGGGAGCCGGCTTCCCGCCGCGCCGGCGGCCGTTTCGTGGACGAAGACCTTCAAGGTCGAGCGGCTCGCGGCTCGCGCCTCGAGCGAGGCCGACAGGAAGGCGAGCGAGGAGTTCACGAAGAAGCTGATCTCTCTCGGGTACCTCACGGGGGCCGAGGCGGCCGCCGTGGACGCGCGCCCGCCCGAGCGCGCCGGCGCGGAGACGGCGGGCACTTTCCAGAACATCGCGACGTTCCTCCGGTCCCGCGGCAAGGCCAAGGAAGCCCTTCCCTGGTACCGCAAGGCTCTCGAGGTCAACCCGAAGGCGCCGACGGCGCTTTACAACTACTCCGTCGACCTCCAGATCCTCAACCGGTGGGACGAGTCGGACGACGCCCTCATCAGCGCGGCTAAGAACGGCTATCACGATCCCGAGGCCGCGGTCTACCGTCGCGTGGCGTCCTATTCGCAGCGCGGCGAGAAGGACCCGAAATTGCGCCCGCAGCTCCGGAAGTTCCTGCGCAAGGTGGTGGACGCCTTTCCGGAGAACGTCAAGTATCGCGCCTCGCTGGGCAAGGCCCTCTTCGAGGCGAAGGACTGCGCCGGTTCGCAGACGATCTTCCGGGACCTGGCGGCGCGGAACCCCCGCGACACGGATGCGTTGAACCTGATGGCGCTCTCTTCCTGGTGTCTCGGCGACCTTGCGGGAGCCCGCGATTACTTCACTCGCTCGCTCGCCGTGGACCCGAACCAGCCGGCGGTCCGCGGCGGGCTCGGCCAGCTCGCGCACGGGGACGGAGGCCGGTCGCCCGGTTCCCCCCGCTAGAATCGCGCCAGTGAACCGGAGCGATGAGCGGGCCGTGGTGCCGCGGAAGGTGTCCGTGGTGGTCCCCGTCTTCAACGAGGAGGCGAACCTGCCGCTCCTTCTGCCGCGCCTCCTTCCGGTGCTCGCTGGCCTCGGCCGCCCGTACGAGGTCGTCTTCGCGGACGACGGCTCGCGCGACCGTTCGCTCGAGATCCTCAAGAAGGCCACCGCGGAGAATCCCGGCGTCGTGAAGGTGGTCGAGCTCGTACGGAACGCGGGGCAGCACATGGCCATCCTCGCCGGCTTCACGGCGACAGACGGGGAATACGTCCTCACGCTCGACGCCGATCTCCAGAACCCGCCCGAGGAGATCCCCAAGCTCGTCCTCGCGATGGACGAAGGGCACGACGTCGTCGGGACGATCCGGCAGGGCCGGCGGGACTCGTTCTTCCGGCGTACCGCGTCGCGCCTCGTGAACCGCACGACGGCCCTGATCACCGGCATGCGCCTGAACGACTACGGATGCATGCTGCGGGGCTACCACCGCGACGTCGTGGACGTGATGGCGGCCTCGGACGAGGCCTCGACGTTCATTCCGGCGCTCGCCCAGCAATACGCCCGGCGGCCGATCGAAATTCCCGTGGCCCACGCGGAGCGCACGGCGGGCGAGTCGAAGTATTCTCTGTACAAGCTCGTGCGCCTCAACTTCGACCTCATGACCGGCTTCTCCGTCGTGCCGCTGCAGCTCTTCACGCTCTTCGGGTTCGTCACCGCACTCTCGGGCTTCGGGTTCGGCGTCTTCCTGCTCGTGCGCCGGCTCGTCGGAGGCGCCGAGGCGGAGGGCGTCTTCACGCTCTTCGCGCTCGCCTTCGTCGTCATGGGGATCCTCATGGCCGGGATCGGGATCGTGGGCGAATACGTGGGCCGCATCTACCAGCAGGTGCGCGGGCGCCCGCGCTTTTTGATCCGGAAAGTTTGGGGGGCCTGATGGGTGGAATCGTTCGAGGGGAAGGTTGATGGGCGGAATCATCGTCTGTGCGTATAGCGACGTCGGGTACAAATGTTTGAAGACGCTTTTCGACGCCGGCGAGAGCGTGCGCGTCGTCTACACGCACGACGACGTGCCGGGTGAAGAGCGCTGGTTCGACTCCGTGGCCGAGCTGGCGCGTACGAATGGCATCGAGCCGCGGCGCGTGGCCAACCTGGACGACCCTCTCGACGAAAAGAGCATCCGCGGCGTATCGCCCGATTTTCTCTTCTCCTTCTACTTCCGGGCGATGATCCCGGGACGCATCCTGGCGCTCGCGCGGCGCGGAGCGCTCAACATGCACGGGTCGCTCCTGCCCGCGTTCCGGGGCCGCTCGCCGGTGAACTGGGCCATTCTCAAGGGGGCTACGGAGACGGGCGCCTCGCTTCATTACATGACCGAGAAGCCGGACGCCGGCGACCTCGTGGACCAGGAGCGCGTCCCGATCGGACCCGAGGACGACGCGCTGACGGTTTCGCGCCGGGTGGCGGACGCGGCCGCGCTGGTTCTCGCGAGGTCACTCCCTCATCTCAAGGTGGGCGATGCCCCGCGCATCCCGCTCGACCTCTCGAAGGGATCCTATTTCGGCGGCCGCAAGCCCGAGGACGGCCTCATCGACTGGACGCATTCCGCGAAGGAGGTCCACGACCTCGTGCGCGCCGTTACGAAGCCGTGGCCCGGCGCCTTCACGGACGTCTTCGGGAAGAAGGTCACGATCTGGAAAACGCGCTTGTCGCCGCACGGCGGACACGACGTCTTCCCGGGAAAGGTCGAGCTGACGGAGCGCTCCGTAATCGTCTTCGCGGGAGACGACCACACGGTCGAGATTGTGGCGGCCCGGCCCGAGGGCGGACCGGATCTCGACGCCGCTGGATTCCACTCCTGGCTCTTGAGCAGCGTCTGACTCGCGAAGCCTCGCGTAGACTGCTTTGAGACGAAGATCTCGAAAGGGAGGCGCATGCGAGTCCTGATCCTCGGGGTCAACGGGTTCATCGGGAACGCCCTCACGCGCCGCATCCTCACGACGACGGACTGGGAGGTGTTCGGCCTCGACGTCGGGAGCGAGCGCATCGAGGAGTTCCTGCCCGACAAGCGCTTCCGCTTCCTCGAGGGCGACATCGCGATCAACCGCGAGTGGATCGAATATCACGTCAAGAAGGCCGACGTCGTGCTGCCGCTCGTCGCGATCGCGACTCCCGCGGCCTACGTGAAAAACCCGCTCGCCGTCTTCGAGCTGGACTTCGAGGAGAACCTCCGGATCATCAAGATGGCGGGCAAGTACGAAAAGCGCGTCGTCTTCCCGTCCACGTCCGAGGTCTACGGGATGTGCCCGGATAAGGAGTTCGACGAGGACCGCTCGCCGCTCGTCTACGGCCCGATCGCGAAGCCCCGCTGGATCTACTCGGCTTCCAAGCAGCTTCTCGACCGCGTCATCGCGGCGATGGGCACCGCGCAGGGGCTGAAGTACACGCTCTTCCGGCCGTTCAACTGGTACGGACCGCACCTCGACAACGTGGACGCGCCGAAGGAAGGCTCGAGCCGCGTCCTCACGCAGTTCCTGCACAACATCCTGTACGGCGTGCCGATCAAGCTCGTGGACGGGGGCGCGCAGCGCCGGTGCTTCACGTACATCGAGGACGGCATCGACGGCCTCATGACGATCCTCGAGAACCCCAGGGGAAAGGCCGACAGCCAGATCTTCAATCTCGGCAACCCCCAGGCCGACCTCTCGATCATCGAGCTCGCGCACGCCCTGATCGAGGCCGTCGCGGCGTACCCGAAGTTCGCGGTGGCCGCGAAGAGGACGAAGATCGTGAAGGTCTCGTCCAGGCAGTATTACGGCGAGGGCTATCAGGACATCACGACGCGCGTACCGTCGGTCGCAAAAGCGAAGAAGCTCCTCGGGTGGACGCCGAAGACGGACTTTCCGACGGGCCTCAAGAAGACGCTCGACTTCTATCTCAAAGGCCGCAAGCCTCCCGTCGTTTGAAGAAGCTCGCCCTCAAGGTCGATGTCGACACGTACCGCGGAACGCTCGAGGGCGTGCCGAGGCTCGTCGACCTCTTCCAAAGGCACGGCGTCAAGGCGACGTTCTTCTTCTCGCTCGGTCCCGACACGAGCGGCAAGGCGATCAAGAGGGTCTTCCGGAAGGGGTTCATCCGGAAGGTCCTCTCGGCGAACCCGGCGGCGTCCTACGGCTTTCGCACGATGCTCTACGGGACGCTCCTCCCTTCGCCCGACATCGGCCGGCGGAGGGAGACCGTCGCGCGAATGCGCGAAGCCGCGGCGGCCGGGCACGCCGTCGGCATCCACGCGTGGGACCACGTCGACTGGCACGATCGCCTGCCGAAGATGACGAGGGACGTGATCGAGGAGATCGTCGCGAACGAGCACGGGCGCTTCGCCGAGATCTTCGGAGAGAGGGCGCGGTTTCAGGCGGCCCCGGGCTGGACCGCGACACCCCTTTCCGTCGAGGTGCAGGAGGCGCACGGCCTCGTCGCGACATCGGACACGCGCGGGGGCGGGCCGTTCTTTCCGATTCGGGCGGACGGAACGGTCTCGAAAGTCCTGGAGATTCCCTCGACGCTGCCCACGCTGGATGAGCTGCTGGCGGTGCCTTTACCCGGGGCCGGGACGCAGATCGAAAGGGCCTGTGAATTTCTTAGAAGGGGAATGAGGGAAGGAGCGGCGGGCGGAGGCGGAGCGGAGGCTGCGGCGGCGGAGCACGGGCCGGCCGCGCGTCGAGCCGCCATCGAAGTGCATTCGATCCACACGGAAATCGAGGGCGGGGCCGCTTTTTTCGCGCCGTTCGCCGACTTGCTCGCGGCGTGGGAAAGCGACGGCGTTTCCTTTCTTACCTTCGAAGAAGTTTGCAGAACGTTGCTTCCTGCTTCTGCGCCTGCACGAAGCGAGAGGGAAAGCGCATCGCCACCCGCACGAAGCGCTCGGGAGCAAATCTCGATTCCCGTCAAACGTCTCGGCTGGACGAGGCTCCCTGGGCGCGCGACGCCGGTCGCGACCGGAGTGGGATGATCGGCGCATGAAGAGCCTGCAGGAGACTTACGCGCCCGAAAACCGCTGCTTCGGGTGCGGCCCCGCGAACGAGAAGGGGCTGCGCATCCGGAGCTTCCTCGAGGGAGACGAGTTTGTCGCGACCTGGAAGGCGGAGCCTCATCACCTCGCTTTCGAAGGCATCGTGAATGGGGGCATCATCGGGGCCCTTCTCGATTGCCACAGCAACTGGGCCGCGACGTATCACCTCATGAAGGAAGCCGGCGCTGCCTCGCCGCCGTTCACGGTCACGGCGGACTTCCACGTGCGCTTGAAGAGGCCCACGCCCATCGAGGAGCCCCTCCATCTGAAGGCGCGCGTCGTGGAATCCTCCGGCGACCGTGCGGTCGTGGACGCCGAGCTCGAGGCGGGCGGGAAAGTGACGGCGACGTGCCGCGGCACGTTCGTGGCCGTGCGCGAGGGTCATCCGGCGTTCAAGCGCTGGTAGAGGGTCTCCGCCCGTCAGGGTGCGAGGTTCACGACGACGCGCGCGGAGCCCGCCGGAACGGGCATGCCGATGAGATTGAGGTCGGCGACGAGGAGCGTTACGGGGCGCCCGTTCACGGAGGCTGCGGCGCGCGGCGTGAAGCTGCGGTCCACGTGGAGGACCGCGGCGCGCGTCCCGGAGGTCTCGATCACGAGGCGGTCGGGCCCGTTCTCGAGGACACGGGCCGCAGCCGAGGGATCACGCTCTCGGGAGGCGAGCGCCACAGCCTCCTTCCCGTAGACGACGACGTCTGTTCTCGGATCGAAGTCCTCGCGTTCGAAAACCGCGACGGTTTCGCTGATCGAGCCCGCCGGCACGACCCGACTCAAGCGCCTCACGCCCGGCAGGGGCGCGGTGATCTTCCAGAGCGTCACGGGCACGCCCACGGACGCCTCGACGAGGACGGGCGCGAGGCCGGGAGTGTCCGATGGCACGTCCGACGCGATCACGGACGTCACGGCCGCCGCGCGAAGCCACTTCACGCGTCCCCCCCAGCTTCTCTGGCGAAGGACGTCGGAGGCGTACCGCGTGAGGATCGTGTAGCTGCCGTCGGGATCGGGGTCCCATGCGTACGCGAGGCCGTGGGGCGCGCCGGAAAGCGCCCATCCCTGCCGTACCTGCGCCGAGGCGAGATCGAGAAGGCTGTCGCTCTCGATGCGCCCTGAGGCTCCGCGGCGCACGGCGTCGAGATCCTTCGATGCACGCTCGAAGACGCGCCCCCCGAGGGCGGCGGCACGTTCGACGAGAGGCGAAGGCTTCTCGTAAAGGGAGGAGGGAGCGCGCGGAATCGTGAGCGGTGCGCCCGCGAGGAGCGAAAGCGCGGTCGCGCCGAGCAGGATGAGGCCGCCGCGCGCATCGGCCGCCCCGCGCAGGAGGAGGAGCGCGACGAGGATGAGTCCCGCGCCGGCGAGCGCCGCCTGACCCGGCAGCCGGTGCACGATCGGGGCGAGAACGACGTGCGGGTCCGATTTCCACGCCGGGTCCCAGCCCGAAAGAAGCAGCCGCTCGACCCGGGCGGGCGCGAGACGCCCCGCGATCGCGAGAAGCGCCATGAGACCGCCGAGCGCGAGGAGAACGCCCGCCGCGCGCCGCCGGAAGCGCGGCAAGACTCCTTCGATGAGGAGCCGGTCCGCGCCGCGCGCGGCAAGCACGGCGACCGCGAGCGTGCAGGGAAGGAGCGCCTTGACGGGATACCGCAGCACGTGGGCGGCGGGGACGGCTTCGTACAGGGCGCGCATGCCCGGAAGCCACGGCGCGACGGATGCCGCGAGCGCGAGGGCGGCGACGCCGATCCAGAAGCGTCCTTCGCTCCGACGCGCGGAGACGACGAAGGCGGCGGCGAGCGCGAGCGGAACGACTCCGAAGGAGAGGGAGGCGTGGTAGGGCGGGTTTCCCTGCGTCACGGCGAATCCCCAGAACGCTCCCGAGACGATGCGCGTGGGATCGCCGAAGAGGAGCGGAAAGGGCGTCTCGAGAAGACGCAGCGGGTGAAAGCCGACCGCCGCGAACTCGTTCCACGAGAACCCTCGAGAGCGGCGCGCCGCGAAGGTCGACACGCGCACGACCTCGAAGAGCCACGGCGAGACGAGGAGGGCCGCGCCGAGTCCTCCGCCGAAAAGCGCGAGAAGGCCGCGCCGGCGTTCCTCGGCCGGCCCGCGGAGCGCCAGGGCGAAAGCGAGGAGGAGCGCGAGGGCCCCGAGCGCCGGCTCCCCTCCGAGGACGAGAAGCGCCGAGGAGACGAGCGCGAGTCCGGCCGCGCGGAGGAGGCCCGGACGTCCCGCCGCCTTCCGTGCCCTCGCGACGGCGAAAAGAAGCCACGGCATCCACGCGATCGTCGTCGTCGCGTTCAGGAATGCCGCCGACGACAGGACGTAACCCGAGAGACCGAACGCGAACGCACCGGTCAGGGCTGCCTCTGGCGAACGGACCTCCGTGCGCACGAAGAGGAACGCTCCGAGCAAAGAGAGCCCGAGGTGGAGAAGGAGTTGGAGGCCCAGAAAGCGCGGGCTTGTCGGAAAGGGATACGCGAGGAGGAGATTCGGATTGCCCCGGAACGCCTGCCCGAAGGACGCGTAGGGATCGAGGCGCGCCCCGTCGAGGCGGGCGGCGAGCGCGCGGGCGGGCCGCTGCGTCGTCCCGATGTCGCGGTAGGCGGGCGTCGTCCGGCCCGAGAGAAGATCCGCGTGCGAAAAGACCGCGCCGGCGACGAGGAGCGCCGCGGCGAGGGCGGCCGGACCGAAAAGCGCGCGCCCGCCGCTCACCGGAAGATCGGGTCGCTCCGCCATCCCCACTTGACGGCCTTGAACCGGGCCATGACGCCGAGGATCGAGAGGCCGTAGATGCACGAGCTCCAGAAGTCGATCTGCGAGGCCTCGTCGAAGTAGCGCGTCACGATCGGGACCTCGCGGATGCGCATGTTCTTCCAGATGCCCGCCGCGATGATCTCCGTGTCGAAGACGAAGCCGTCCGAGAAGGCCTCGAGGTTCACGCTCTCGAGGTACCGGCGCGAATAGGCGCGGAGGCCCGAATGGTACTCGGTGAGGTAGAGGTAGAACGTGGCGTTTTCGACGGCGGTCAGAAAGATGTTCGCGAGGTATTTCCACTTCGGCATCCCGCCTTCCAGCGGGCGCCCCCCGAGCATCCGGCTGCCGAACATCGCGTCTTCCTCGCCGCGCGCGATCGGGCCGATCAGATCGGGGAGGACGGAGGCGTCGTACTGGTGATCGGGGTGCACCATGATGCAGATGTCCGCGCCGCGTTGGAGCGCCGTCGCGTAGCACGTTTTCTGGTTCGCTCCGTAGCCTCGGTTCCGGGCGTGGGTCACGACGTGAAGGCCCGGGATCGCGCGCGCGGCCTCGACGGTACCGTCCCTCGAGGCGTCGTCCACGAGGATGACGTCGTCGACCCAGTCCTTCGGGATCTCGTTCCACGCAAGATGCAGCGTCTTCTCGGCGTTGTAGGCGGGCATCACGACGGCCACCCGCTTTCCCTGAATCGGCATCTCCTCGGGATTCTAGGGTGCCGCCGCCTCGAGCACGCGAAAGACACGGAAACGCGGCTGGAAGCTTCCGTCGGCGCGCCGCGTGCCGGTCTTCGAGTCTAGGACCCTCTCGAGGAACGGCGCCGGGCGCGCCGCATCCGACTCGTGCACCCGCCGCGCGAACATCCTCTCGGTCGGCGTGGGCAGCCGGCCGGCCGCGGCCGCGTAGGCGGGAAGCAGCCGCGTGAGGTCGGTCGTGACGAGATACCGGCACTTTGCGGCCGAGAGGATCGCGAGAGCTTCCGCGTCGTCCGTCGCCGTGAAGAGCCGGCACTGCCTGCGCCAGCCGTAGACGAATGGATCGGCCGCGGACGGGCGCTCGGCGATCGCCGTCACGAAGTGCCCGGCGGACCACGGCGGCATGACGCCCGGGATAGCGCCAGGGGCCGGCGGCGGCACGACCGACGGATCCACCGGAGGCGGATCGAGCGCGCGAAGCCGCGCGAAGAGGTCGAGGACGTCATATCCCGGCCCATCTGCAAAGGTCATCGCCCGCGCGAGATAGGGGGCGCCCGGGACGACGACGAGGCACACGGCGAGAACCATCGGAAGGACGGTGCTCGCACGCCGAGGGAGCCGGCGAGGTGCGAGCCGCGCGAGGAGCTCGGCGAGCGCGAGCGCCGCGAAGATCGCCAGGTAATAGACGTTGCGCTGCTGAAAGAGGGTCATCGCGAACACGGCCGCCGCGAAGAAGGCGAGGAGGAGGCGCGTCGCGACCCGAGGCCGGAGCGGTCGCCGGAGCGCGGGTCCGAGCCACAGGAGCGCCGCGATCGGCACGAGAACGAAGCCGGGAGAGACCTCGCGGACCGCGCGCTCGAATGTGCTCCACCCGCGCACCAGAGGCTGACATTCGGCGACGAGGCGCAGGAACTCGGGCGGATAGGAAAGGAAGCCTCCATCCGCGAAGTCGTCGACCCGCGCGCCCGCCCCGCCCTTGAAGACGTACGCGCCGCCATGAAAGACCGCCTCGAGAACACGCCGCGCGTTCGGCAGAGCGATTCCGAGGCCGAGAGCGGTGAGGAGCCCCCACAGCGCCCGCCGCCGGGCCGTTGACGCGCGCCAGGCCGCCGCCGCGAGAAGCGGCACCGTGGCGCCCGTGAGGAGCAAGGGCTGGAACCATCCGAAGGAGACGAACGAGAAGGGCACGGGATCCGCCGGAAGGGTTAGCGCTGCTCCGAGGGCGACGAGAGCCGTCGCCACGAGGCCCGATACCGCGGCGGCCTCGCCGAGAGCAATCGCGGCCCACAGGAACGCGAGGCCGGCCACGAACACGGCCCCCTGCCACGTGAGGACCGCCAGGGCGATCGCGGCTCCAAAGGGGAGGGCGCGCGCGAACCGCGCGTCGCCGCGTGCCGTCGCGGCCCACGCGCCGGCCGCGAGAACCAGGAGCAGGTTCAAAGCCTCGGCCACGTGATGATCGAAATGACCGAAGCCGCCCCAGAGCACCGCTGCGGGGAGCGCGACATAGGCCGCGGTCGCGATCCGGGCGCGCCGCCGGCCGAACGCCCGCCGCGCCACGGCGAAGAGGGGCAGGATCTGGAGCGCGCCGAGGAGCGCGGGAAGAGTCGCCGCGACTTTCAGGACTTCCTCCGTCGTGGCGCGGCGACCGAAAAGAGCGCGCGCGACGCCGCCCGCGACGAGGTCGAAGGCCGGAGGCCAGATGAAGACGCCGCCGTCCGGATGATTCAGGTACGGATCGCGATACGGGACGCGAGGGAAGTTCCGCGCGACCGAGACGGTCCGCCGGAGGTGCCCGTAGCAGTCAGGCGAAAGGAGGCGCCAGCCGCGCGCCGTTGCTGCCGGGAACGGAGCGAGCCGCAGCGCGAGAGACGCGAGGAACATGCACCACACGAACCGCCCGTCCCGCGAGAGGCCTCCGGAGCGCGCGCTCACCCCGAAGAGCGTAACAGGCGTCCGTCTCCCTCCCCCTACAATCGCCGGATGGTCGAGAGTCGCCCGGTGAGGTTCTGGGCCGCCGTCCTCTTTCTCGCCGCGGCGGGCTCGGCGCTCGTCTTCGACCACTCGCGCCTCGACAGTCCCACGATGGACGAGCCGTTCCACACGCTGGCCGCGGCGGAATACGCGATCGCAGGCACGTATTACGCAAACCTCGAGCACCCGCCGCTCGTGAAGCTCCTGTCGGGCTTCGCGATCCGGGCGGCCGGGGGGCGCGCGCCGAAGATGGAGGTCCCGTTCTCCATGGCTTCGGCCGAGCAGCCACGGCCTTTCAGCTTCAACTCGCCTCTGCGCCCGGAGAAGCTGTTCGCCGTCGCGCGGGCGCCGGTGACGGCGCTCTTCTTCCTTCTCGTCGTCGTCGCCGGCTGGGCCGTGCGGTCGTGGGCCGGCGATCTCGCCGGAATTCTCGCGGCTGCGCTGGTCGCCTTCGAGCCGAACCTCCTCGCGCACGCGGGCGTTGTGCACACCGATCTCGCGGCTGCTCTCGGTTTCTTCGGAACGCTGGTCCTCGCCCTGCGCGCCCTCGAACGCCGATCGCTCGGCCGCTGGGCGGCCACGGGGGCCGCGCTCGGCGCGAGCCTCGCCGCGAAGTTCTCGTGCGTCCTCCTCGTCCCGATGGTCGCGCTCCTCGCGCTGACCGGGCTCTTCCGGGAGCGTCGCGCGGCCGCCCGCGAGGGCCGCCGTCCCGACCTGCTCGAGCTCAAGGGACTTCTTCTCGCGGGCGCGGCCTCCCTCGTGATGCTCCTCGGAAGCTACGCGATCGCCATGCGGCACATGAGCGGCGACGAAGCGGTCAAGGCGGTCCGTATTTTTCTCGCCTCGCGGCAGGCTCCGGAGGCAACCATCGATCGGATGGTTGCGATCTCGCGGCTGTCCAAGGAGGCCGGCCACTATGCCGCGGGCCTCGCGGGGATCGCCGTCCAGAACCGGACGGGCGGCGGTGTGAACGACTTGCGCGGGAAACTCTCCGTGGACGGATTCTGGGACTACTTCTTCGTCGCCTTCGCGGTGAAGAGCACGCTCGCCACGCTCGCGGTTCTGGGACTCGCATGCATCGCGGGCGTCGCGCGAAGGGTCCGGCCCGATCTCGTCTTTCTCACCCTCGTCCTCCCGCCCGTTTATCTCTTCCTGACCGGCATGGCGACGTCGTACAACATCGGGATCCGCCACATGCTGCCGGTTTACCCGCTGCTCCTCTCGGCGGCCGTCCTCGTTCTCTTCCGGTCTCTCCCGATGCGTGCGGCCGCGGCGGTCGTCGCGACTTTGACCATCGTGCAGCTCGTCGAGACCCTGCGGGTCCATCCCCACGAGCTCTCGTTCTTCAATGCGGCCGCCGGCGGGCCCGCGAACGGCGCGGCGTGGCTGAACGATTCGAATCTCGATTGGGGTCAGGACCTCGAGCGGCTCGCGCGGCAGCTCGAGGCGCGCGGAGAGGAAGCGAAGACGACAATCGCGTATTTCGGCGGCGCGGACGTGACGTACTACGCCCCGAAAGCGACCGTGTTCATCCCCACCAAGACGCCGTTTCGCCCGGGTCTCTGGGCGGTCTCGTCATTCCTGATGTGCTGCGGGCCCGAGGCGATGGCTTTTCATGGTGATCCGGCCGCTGCGTACGGCTTCCAGCAGCTTCGCCGCGAGATTTCCACTCGCGGAACGCCCGTGGGACGCGTGGGATACTCGATCGTCCTGTACGACCTGAGAGAGAAGAGCCCATGAAGCTGTCGATCGTGATGCCGGCGTTCAACGAGCGCCGGACGATTCGCGAAATCCTCGCGCGCGTCCAGGCCGTAAAACTCGGAGACCTCGATCGCGAGATCGTGATCGTGGACGACGGCTCGCAGGACGGCACGCGGGACATCCTCCGCGAGCTCGACGGCAAGGACGGAGTCCGCGTCCTCCTGCAGCCGCACAACATGGGGAAGGGAGCCGCAGTCTGGGCCGGCATGCGCGCCTCGACGGGCGATCTCGTCGTCATCCAGGACGCCGACCTCGAGTACGACCCGGAGGAATACCCGGTTCTGCTCGGGCCCATTCTCGCGGGGAAGGCCGACATCGTGTACGGATCCCGCTTTCTCGGCAGCCCCCACGGACACCGCGTCCTCTATTTCTGGCACACCGTGGGCAACCGACTGCTCACGCTCATGTCGAACGTCTTCACGGACCTGAACCTGTCCGACATGGAGACCTGCTACAAGCTCATGACGCGAGGTGTCGCGGATCGGCTGGATCTCAAGTCACAACGCTTCGGCATCGAACCCGAGATCACGTGCAAGGTGTCGCGCATGCGCGCCCGGATTTACGAAGTCCCCATCTCGTACAGCGGGCGCACGTACGAGGAAGGCAAGAAGATCGGCGCCAAGGACGCCTTCCAGGCGGTCTGGACGATCCTGAAGTACTTCCGGTGGGAGGCGCCCGACAGCGACGTCGGGGCGATCACGCTCCGGCGGATGGGTGAGCTCTCGGTCTACAACCGCTGGCTTCACGACCGGGTCGAGTCCTGGCTCGGGTCGCGCATCCTCGAGGTCGGCTCGGGTGTCGGGAACCAGACGCGTTTTTTCGCGGACCGGGAGCGCATCATCGCGTCGGACATCGAGCCGCACTACGTGCGGGAACTCCGCACGCGGTTCGAGAAGCAGGGAAACATCCGCGTCGCCTCGTTCCGGTTTCCGCTGACCCGGGAAGACCGTGCCGACCTCGAGCAGGAGCGGATCGACTCGATCGTCTGCATGAACGTGCTCGAGCACATCGAGGATGACGCGGGAACGCTCGCAGACTTCTGCCGCGTCCTCCAGCCCGGAGGGCACCTCGCCCTCCTCGTGCCCGCGCTGCCCGCCCTCTACGGCTCGCTCGACGAGAATCTGCGCCACTACCGCCGGTACGACAAGGGGGCGCTCGCGACCCTCGTGGGGCGCGCGGGCTTCGCGGTGGAATCGGTGAGGTACCTGAACCGGCCCGGCGTCCTCGGCTGGTGGCTGAACTCGCGCGTTCTCAAGCGCCGCGTCCTTCCGAAACGCCAGCTGGGCGCCTTCAAATGGATCATGCCGCTGCTCAAGACAGAGGAGAAGACGGAGCCGTCGTTCGGGATGTCGCTCCTGGTCCTGGCGCGGAAGCCCTGAACGGCGTGAAGAAGGAGGCTCCAGGCCTGGCACCGGTGCTCGCCGTCGTCTTCGGCGCCGCTGCGCTCCGTTTCGCGCCTTTCTTGGCCGGGGGCACCCTGTATCGGCGCGACGCCGGCTTCTTCTTCACCCCCTGGAGGCTCGTTCTTGCGAGATTCCTGCGGTCGGGCGAGGCGCCCTTCTGGAACGAATGGATGTCGGCGGGGCGAGCATTCGCGGCCGACCCGAATGCCGCCGTGTTCTGGCCTCTGTCGCCGCTTCTCGTCGTCTTGTCGCCGACCGCCCTCGCGTTCGCGAACGTTTTTCTCGCCCTCCTGGTCTTCTTCGTCGCGATGAGGCGCCTCGGGCTCAACGCGGTCGCCTCAGGAGCGGGGACGGTCGTGCTTCTTTTTTCCGGTGTCTTCCAATCGCTGCCCGTGTACGCGACGACCTGCGCAGCCGCTCTTCCGCTCTCTCTCGCGCTCGTCGAGGCTCCGCGCCTGGCCTCGGGCGAATCGATCGTTCGACGCCGCGCCGGAGCGCTCGCGGCGCTGGCCTTCGGCCTGTCGGCGCTCGGCGGCGAGCCCGCCGTGACGCTCATGGGCGCGGCGGCCTTCATCGCCGTTGCGATCGGTGCGGGAGGATCGCGGCCTCGCGCGGCCGCCGTCGCGCTCTTCACGCTCGTTCTGGGTGTGGGGCTCGCGGCGATCCAGATTCTCCCGGCAGCCCTCGAGGTGGCGCGGTCCGCCCGAGGCGCCGGCATGAAACCAGAACATGGCGCTCTCTTCTGGTCTGTGCGCCCCGCGCGCGTCCTTACACTCCTCGAACCCCGGCTCACGGGAGATCCGGCCGGCGACGCGGCGTCGTTCTGGGGATCCGCCACGTTCGACGCGGGGAGCCCGTATTTCGAGGATCTTGCGCTCGGCCTCGTTCCTCTCCTGCTGGCGGCGGCCGCGTGGCGCGACCGCCGCGGGCGCGCCGCGCTGCTTCTCGCGCTCGCGGGAACCGTCCTGTCCTTCGGCCGGTTCCTCCCCGGGTATTCGTTCCTGGCGGCGGCCCTTCCGGTCATCCGGTACCCCGAGAAGTGGTGGCTGCTCGTGACCTTCGCGGTCGCGGCCGCGGCCGCGGTCGGGGTGGAGGCGGTCTTCTTCGATGAAGCCGAGGTTCGGGCGCGGGCGCGAAGGATTTTGCTGAGGACTGCGGTCGGAATGGCTCTCGTCTGCGGCGCCTTTCTCGCTTTGGCGATCGGCGCTGAAGATTTTCTTAGAAAGGGTTTATGGGCGCTGGGGCTCGGCGCGGGCGAGGCTTCGACTGCAGCCATCGCTCTCTCTCTTCGATCTCCACTCATTCTAGGAACTCTTAGTCTTGCTTTCATCGCAGCATTCACGTGGTTCGTCGCGCGCAACCGGCCGCCCGCCGCCCCAGTCACCTTCGGAGAAAAACTGCGCAGCCCGCTGCTCCTCGCCGGCATTCTCAGCGCACTGTTCTTCGCCGACGCCGCCCGGCGCGTCGCGGGGACGTGCCCCGCAGGGCCGTCCGACCTCTACCGCCGCGTGACGCCTGCCGTGGCGCTCGTCGTGAAGGAGGCCGGGCACGGGCGTTTCTACGATGATGGCGCGGACGATGCTGCGACTGCGGCGCGACGGACGCGTGAGGCGGGCGGCCTCGACCCGCTCCGTCCAGACACGGGCGTGGCCTTCGGGATCCGGTACGCGGGGGAGAACGACGTGGACCGTATGACGGCGCCCGCCTCTGTGTTCTTCGCGCGTGAGATCGAGGGCCTCGCCTGGGGGGAGGAGAAGGTCGAACGCTTGCGCCGGCTCGGGGTGGCGGTCGTCCGGACGCCCGCGGCGCCGCCCGATCCGGCCGGTGTCGTCGAGGCCGGGCGCTTCGGCGGGGATCGGATCGTGCGCATCGAGGGGGTCCGCGAGGAGCTCGCGCTCCTCCCGACGGGAAGCGGACGCGTGACGGTGAAGACACGCGGCGCGAACCTCATACGTCTCGGGGTCCACGTCGCGCTGCCCGCCGCGGTCCTTTCCATCTCGCGGACGTTCGATCCGAGCTGGCGTGCCCTCCTCGACGGGAAAGAGCTCGCGCTCCGTCCCGCGGATGGATTCCTGACGGTCGCGGACGTGCCGACGGGAGACCACGAGATCGTGCTTCGGTACGAGAATCCGGCCTTCGGAGCCGGGGCGACGCTGTCGCTTGCGTCCCTCCTGGCCGTCGCTCTTCTCGGCCGGCGGCCGAGGCGTTCATGAAAGACCGACTCCACGTTCACCTGCCGCTCTTCGGGGCGATCCTCCTCGCACTCCTGCCGTTCCGCGAGTTCCTGGGCTCCGGCGTCCCGGTGGGCCGCGACCTGCTTTTCTACTTCTTTCCATTGAAGGCCCACCTCGTCGAGGCGGTGACGCGCGGAGAGATGCCGTGGTTGGACCGTTATCGATGGGGCGGGTCGCCGCTGCTCGGTGCGCCTTCGGCGGCGCCTTTCGATCCGGCAAACGTTCTTTTCCTGGTCCTGCCCCTGGGTGCGGCGATGAAGGCATGGATCCTCCTCCACCTCGGTTTGGCCCTCGCGGGATTTGCCGCGTTTGCGCGGCGCCTCGGGCTTGACCGCGCGCCGGCGGCCGTCGCCGGCCTCGTTTTCGCGCTCGGCGGGACGACCGTGTCGCTCGCGGCGTTTCCGCCCACGCTGTCGGCCCTTTCGATCCTGCCATGGTTTGCGGCATTCGTCTTCGACCTGGTGAGGGCACCGGGACGGCGGCCGACGGCGGCCGTCGCCGCGACGGCTGCCCTGATTCTGCTGGCGACGGCGCCCGAATTCGTGTTCTTCGCGTCTTGCGTCGCCGTCGCGGTCTTCATCTCTGCGCGCCGCAAAGACGGTACGTGGCTGCAGGAGGTACGCCCGCTGGCTCTCCTCGCTGCGAGCGCCCTTCTGGCCGCAGGACTCGGCGCCATCTCGCTCGTGCCGGGGGCCGCCACGGCCGTGCGCAGTATCCGGTCGCCTGGGGGCGGCATGGGCCCCAGGACCGCGGCGGTGAAACCGCTCGTCCTGCCGCGACTTCCCGATCTTCTCGTCGACGGGGCCGTCGCGGACTGGACGGTCGTGGCAACCGCCCCGGGCGTTCCGGACTATCCGTATCTTCCCTCGTTGACGCCGGGCCGCGTCGCGTGGGCGCTCGTCCTCATCGGTGTCCTCCGAAAAGGTCCCGGACGGATCGCGGCCGCCGGTCTCGCGCTCCTCGGAATCCTCCTTGCGCTGGGCGACGCGACGCCGGTCCTCGGCCTCGCCGTGCGCACTTTCCCGCCGCTCGGTTGGATCCGCTATCCGGAAAGGCACATGGTCCTCGCGGGCTTCGGCTTCGCCTGGCTCGCCGCGCTCGGGCTCTCCCGGCTCGCCCTGACCATCTCGCCGCGCGCTCTGAGGATCGTCCTGCCGCTCCTCGCCCTCGCCGTGTTCCTCGACCGGGAAGAAATGGCTCGTCGCCTCTCGCCGGTCGAGGACGCGGCCGTGCTGGCGCAGCGACCAAGCCTCCTCGCCGCGCTGCCGGAGGTCGCCGAGGATGCGCCGCCGCCGCGTCTCTTCTTCAACGATGCGTACCGGCCGATTCCGATTTACGACACGCGCGACATCGGGGCCGCGAGCCGGGTCGGGCGCGAGACTCTTCTTCCCGCTTACGCGTCGCTCTTCGGGTTCTGCTATCAGTTCGAGGTCGACTACGACCTGTCGCTCTCGGCCGAGGCGTTCGAATGGACGCGGCTTCTGACGCGGGCGGTTCCGGAGAGGCCCTCTCTTGCTCTGCGGTTCATCCGGGGGGCCGGCGTGTCGGCGATCGTCAAGACCGAACGCGGAGCGGACGGACGCTACCGGCCGCATCTCGTTCGAATCGGGAACGCGCTCCCCCCGTACCGGTTCGCGACGCACGTCGTCGCGTCCGCCGATGCGCGCTCGGTCTTCGCACAGCTTCTCGAGGACGGCTTTTCCGCCGACACGGCGTACGTCGACACCGCGCTGCCGGGCGTTCCCGCGTCTCCCGCTCCGGGCCGGATCCTCTCGGAGGCAGACCGCCCCTCGGGGCTTTTCCTCGACGTCGAGGTCGACGGCCCGGCTCCGGGTTTCCTCATGCTCTACCGACTGCGGGAGGCCGCCGAGGAAGCGACGCTCGACGGCCGTCCGGTCCCGGTTTCGCAAGTGGCGTTCGGGTTCGCGGGCCTTCCGGTGGCGCCGGGGCGCCATGCTTTGAGATTGCGGCCCGATACCCGTTGGGTGAAGATCGGCACGTTGATCTCTGCCCTCACGGCGCTTACGCTCGCCGCCATCCTGCTCGTCCCGCGGCGCCGCGCCACGTCCGGGAGCGCATGAACTTGACGCCAGCCGCTCGCCGCCGCATCGCCCTGTACGGAGGGGCGGCCGTTTTTGCTGTCGTCGCTCTCTGGGCGATTCCGACGTTCCTGTCGAGGCGGGTACCTGCCGTGCCGCTCCGGCGGACGGACCTCGAAGCGGACGCGGCGATGGAAACCGAGGCCGTGAAGCTCCTCAGGGAGTACGTGCGCATCGACACGTCGAACCCCCCCGGGCGGACGCGTCCGGCGATCGATTTTCTCGCCCGGACCCTCGGCTGCGAGGGGATTCCCGTCACGGTCACCGGCAGCGACCCCGAGCGCCCGATCCTCGTGGCGCGCCTCAAGGGTCGTACGTCCGAGGGAGCGCTTGCGCTTTACAACCACGCGGACGTCGTTCCGGTCGACGATCCCGCGAAGTGGAGGAAGCCGCCGTTCGCGGCCGAGCGCGGCGATGGCGTCGAGCGCGACCACCTCTATGGGCGCGGAACGCTCGACATGAAAGGACAGACGATCGCGAACGTCCTCGCGCTCGCGTCCCTTGCCCGCGCGGGCGTCGTTCCGCTGCGCGACATCGTGTTCGTCGCGGAATCCGGGGAGGAGACCTTCGACGAGAGCCTCGGCATGGGGTGGCTTCAGGACCATCGCCCTGACCTCCTCGCCGGCGTGACGGACGTATTCAACGAAGGGGGCGTCAACGAGGTCAAGGCCCAGCAAGTCGAGCGCTTCGGGATCGAGGTCATGCAGAAGGCGATCCTTTCGGTGGACGTTCTCTCGAAAATTCGGAAGCCGCTCGAGGACCTCGGCGAGTTCCTCAAGGTCCAGGACGGGGAGACGCCGATCCGCGTGGTGCCCGCCGTGCGAGAGTTCCTGCGCTTCATCGCACCATCGCGCTCCGACGTCTGGGGCCGCCGCATGCTGGGCGACGCCGAAAAGCTCGGCCCCGGGACGGAATTCTGGCAATTCGTTCCCGAGGTGTACCGCTCGCTTCTCAAGGACAGTATTTACGTGGGCGCGATCCAGAAGGACGCGGGAGGCTTCTCCATGCGCGTGGTGAGAACCCTCCTGCCCGGAAGCCCGGTCGCTGCCGCCCGCGCCCAGCTCGACGGCTGGCTTCTGAAGCGAAAGCTCGGACAGCGCGTCATCATGGTGACTGCGGACTGCGTTCCGAGCCCTTCCGAGGGGCGCGCCTATCGGGCCGCGGCCGATGTCTTCAGCCTGGACCCGGATCGCGCCCCGGTCGGTCCTTACATTCTGAGCGGCCAGTACACGTCGTCGGCGGGCGTTCGCGCGCGCGGCCTCCGGGCGTACGGCGTGTCGCCTTTCGCCGTGAGCATCTACGACGCGATGACGATTCATCACGAGAACGAGCGCATTTCCCTGCCGTACTTCGTCGACGGGATCGAGCGGATGAGGCGGATCCTCTTCGAGTTCGCGACCGCGCCTTGAGAGGGCTGGCTGTTACACTTCGGAGCCCGGGTCCGCTGGCACGTTCCTCGCGTTCTCGAGACACCCCGTGCCGAGCCGGCCGGGTATCCCGTTCAGGAGTACCGATGAAAGACTCGTTCGTTTTCTTCGCGGGCCTCGTGCTCGTGGCGCTTCCGGCAGCCGCGCAGGTCCGGGTGGAGACGACGCAGGTCGGACCCACGCCCGGCGCCGCAGCGTCGACCTCGCAGCCCAAACCGCCGCCTTGTCCGGGTATGGCCGGCCTCGAGATCGGCCAGACCCGCACGTTCTCGTTCGAGCGTATGGCGCTTCACGAGCCGGCGAAAAAGACGGTCACGCGCGACCTCAAGGTCGTGCACACGCCTGCGAGCGGGTGGTGTACGGTTGACGTGACTTATTCCTCCGACGCTCTCGACGCGAAAGTCGTCGCGCTTCACTACCTGCTCGACCCACCCTCGAACCTCCATGAAGGCATTCTCCAGCGGTACGGCAAGGAAACGCCCGTCGCGTCCGAACCGGGCATGACATCGTGGGACGTTCCTCACTGCGGCGTCCGATTGCGTTACCGCATGAGGATGTCGGACAAGCAACGCCCCGTTGAGGAGATGTGGGTGGAGCCCCTGACGCCGCCGAAAAACGCCACGGCCAGAAAGCGCTGACCGATCTCCGCAGCACGATGAGGCGCGCGATCCCGGTGCTCTTCGTCGCAGCCTCGCTGGCGGCTTCTCCTTCGCCCGCGCCTCCTCCGTCTCCGGGGTTGACGGTCACGGCCTCGTCCTCGAAGCCCCGGCAGGGCGGTATCGTCTCGATCACGGTCCGGAGCGATCGCCCGCTGCCCGAGCTCGTGCTTGTCGACGGCGACGCCCGCTTTCCGCTCGAGCGCGAGGCGGGCGGCACCGCTTTCCACGGCCTTTACGGGCTGGACCTCGAGACCTTGACCGGCGAGCGCCGCGTCTCTTTCGAAGCCCCCGACGGCGAGACATCTCTTGCCTGGTCCTTTCGCGTGGTCTCGGGTCGATTTCGGACCCAGCGCCTCTCGGTCGACCCGCGCTACGTGGAAGTGCCGGAAGAGGAGCTCCCGCGCGTAAGGGCCGAGGAAGCCCGGGTCGCGGAGGCGTACCGTCGAGGCTCGGCCGCCCGCCTCTGGACTTCGTTCGCGCGGCCTCTCAAGGCGCGCTCGACCGGCAATTTCGGCGCGCGACGCGTCTACAACGGGACGACGAAGGGCCATCACGCGGGGCTCGACCTCGCGGCCGCGGAAGGGACGGCGGTTGCCGCCGCCGGAGACGGACGCGTCGTTCTCGCGGAGAATCTCTATTTGAGCGGCGGCACCGTGCTCCTCGATCATGGAGCCGGTCTTTTCACGCAGTATTTCCATCTCTCGCGCATCGACGTGAAGGAGGGAGATCCCGTCGTGAAGGGGGAGCGCCTCGGATCGTCGGGGCACACGGGCCGCGTCACGGGCCCTCACCTGCACTGGGGCGCGAGGCTCCGCGGGGCGCGCGTGAACCCCGAGGATCTTCTCGCGCTTCCTGCATGGCCCCTTCCCCTCGCAACCGCGACCCCTTGAACTAGACTTTCCGAATGAGCGTCTCGATCACCGGAAAGCTGACCTCGCCGACGTCCACGCAGCTCACCCATGGCCCCTCAGGAGCGATTCTCGAGACCACGGCGCCGAAGGACAACGGCGGCGATGGAAGTCGTTTCTCGCCCACGGACCTCTGTGCCGCCTCGCTGGCCTCGTGCGCCGCGACGACCCTGAGCCTCTACGCGACTCGCAGCGGAATTCCGCTGACCGGCGTCACGTTCGAGATCGAGAAGCACATGACGGCAGAGCCCCCGCGGCGCATCGCGAGGCTCGTGGCGCGCTTCCGCGTCTCGTCCCCGTGCGGCGAAGAGGATTTCAAGAAGCTCGTCAACGCCGGCAAGACCTGCCCCGTGAAGCGCTCGCTGCACCCCGACGTCCTCGTCGAGGAGGTCTGGGAGCGGGGTTGAAGGGCGCGGGACGACGCGGCCCAGCACCAGGTTCTCGATCTCGAGTGAGTCAGCCGACCTGGGGAAAAGAGCCGGTCTCGCTCAGCGGAAACCGCTCGGCCTCTATTTCGTAGCCGGCCGCCGCCCACGCGTCGAGCCCGCCTTCGAGAGGGCGCACCAGCGTGAACCCGCGGTCCATGAGGAGGCGCGCCACACGGGCCGCCGACGCCTCGTTCGGTCACGTGCAGTAGAGGACGATCTCCCGGTCGGTCGGCAGGTGGGAGATCTTCTCGTCCAGCTCGAGGACGTCGGAGACGATCGCCCCGGGGATGCGCCGCGGGTCGCGCGCTCGCGCGCTGTCTGAGCGCACGTCGACGATCAGGGGGGCCTTGCCCTCGTCCATGAGGCGGCGCAGGTCGGCGGCGCGGATGCGCGCCATGCGAAGGACCTTGTAGAAACGCCGCCGCTGCGTCCACTTGACGGCGATGTACAGAAGGAGCGCGCCCCCGAGGAGAACGAGAGCGCCGCTGCCGAGATCCATGAGGAAGGAAAGCGCCCGCTCGACCGTGCCGTGGAAGAGGACGCCGAGCGAAAGAGCGCTTCCCGTCCAGAGCAACGTGCCTCCCGCCGTGAAAAGCAGGAACCGGGAAAGAGGTGCTCTCGCGGCTCCCGCGAGAGGAGGTGCGACGGTGGAATACCCGGGTACGAACTTCGCGAAGAGGAGGGACGTCAAACCGTACGTATCGAACAGGCCCTCGGTCTGGCGCACGCAGGAATCGGGGGACAGGGACACCTTGCAGAGCGTCTTGAGGATCTTCTGTCCGTAGCGCCGGCCGAGGAGGTACCAGACCGTGTCGGCCGCGACCGTCGCGATCACGGCGGCGGCGAGGAGCTTTCCGAACGGCAGCCGTCCGTCCGCCGCGAGCGCGCCCGCCACGAGGAGCGTCGGCACTGCCGGAACCGGGACTCCGAGCTGCTGGAAAAGGACGTTCAGGAAGACGAACCCGACGCCGTGCTCGAGAAGGAGGGACGTGAGCTCGTTCACGTCAGCTCACGCCGGTCGACGAGGACGAGACGGACGCGGGATCGACGCCGAGGCGCGCGAGCGCGCGCTCCCAGAGCCCGTCGACCTCGTGCGTGAAGACGAGCGCGGGGTCCCAGGGCAGGACGAGCCAGGTCCCTTCCTCCATCTCGCTCTCGAGCTGATCCGCCGCCCAGCCTGAATAGCCGAGGATGAGGAGGCCGGCCGTGCGGGAAGCCGGCGGCGCGGCAAAGAGCTTCGGAAGGACCTCCGCGGCGACCGAAACGTGCAGGCCGGGCGCCATCTCGACGGACTCGATGCCCGGCATTTCGTCGCCGAAGAGGGCGACGAGGCCGTTCGTGAAGATGGGTCCGCCGACGCGGAGCGGAGTTTCCGGATGGACCACGGTGTCGAGTGGCGGGGCGAGAAGCGAGACGGCGGGCTCGCCGAGGAGGCGGTTCACGACCCAGCCCAGCGCTCCCTCGCGCGTGTGGTGGCCCATGACGACGACCGTCTTCTGGAAGTTCGGATCGAGCATCACGGGCGCGGCGAGGAGCAGGTAGGGCGTCTTCAAGGACTCGACCACGCCGGAAGACTAGCGCGGCCCGTCGCCCCGCCCAAGCGCCGCGTCAGGTCGAAAACGCCCGCCAGGCCGCGCGCGCGACCCGTGCGATCGCCTCGTCGCGGGCGCTGGCGTCCTTGCCGCCGCGCACGAAGACGACGACGGCGATGTGCGACCCGTCCGGGAGCGTGACGATCCCTGCGTCGTTCGCGCACGACTTGGTGGTACCCGTCTTGTCGCGGATCGCCGTGCCCTTCGGAAGTCCAGCCCTCAGCCGCCGTTCGCCGGTCGCGCAGCGGCGCATCGCGTCGAGAATGCGGTCTGTCGCCTCGCGAGGGAGGAGCTCGGCCCTGTAGAGCCGCACGAGGAACGCGGCCATCACGTCGGGACTCGCTCCGTTCTGCGCGCCCCTCTCGAACGCGGCGCGGTCCTCCTTCGCCGCGGCAGCCATGCCTTTCTCGTCGAGGGAGATTTGAATGCCGGAGACGTTCCGGTCCACGAGCGCCTTCTCGACGGCCGCAGGCCCGCCGACGAGGCGGATGAGGAGGTCCGCGGCCGTGTTGTCGCTGTCGACGAGCATCACGTCCAGCATCCGCTCGACTCCCACGCGCATTCCCGGCGTCCAGTGGTCGTCGATCGGGCCCCACGAGCGGCGGTCGGACGGCTTGACCTCGACCTCCTGGCCGAGTGTCAGCCGCCCTTTCGCGACGGCGTCGAGGACGGCGACGGCGACGGGCACCTTGAACACGCTCGCCATCTGGAAGCGCTCGCCGCCTCGGAACGCCATTCGTCTGCCGGATTCGACGTGAACCGCTGCGACGCCCACGACCGCCCCGCCCGCTTCACGGCCGGCGGCATCGACGGCGGTCGCAAAGGCCGCAGAAGCGGAGTCGGGTGGATCGGGAACAGGCCAAGAAACCGCGAGGGCGGCGAGAGCCAACGAGAAGAGGACGTTCAACGGGACACCTCCGAAGAAGATTCTCTCTCCTCCGCCCAGGAGCTTCGTGCCTGATAGGTGGCTCCGAACCGGAGAAGCTGGCCAGAAGGCCAGGTAGAGCCCTCCCAATGGACAGATTCAACGATATCTGTCCCGCCTGTCCACTTCTTGACATGTTGGGCAGTAGGCGGAAGTCCATTTAATTTCTATGGTTTGCGTTGTATGCAGGTTCGCGAATCGCGTCCTCGCCCGAGCCTCCGACTCGTGATCTGCGACCGCGGCTCCAGGTTAGGATCGTCTCCTCGGCTGCCTTTCGCGAGCTCTTTCGTTTCACTGTGTCTTCTCTTCTTGTTGCCCGGATCGGCGACCGCCCTCGACTTCTTCGTCACTCCTGCGGGGACGACGAGCACGGCGCCGGGGACGGGAACGATCACGAATCCGTGGGCGCTGGCCACGGCCCTGGCGCAGCCGGCGGCGGTGCACGCCGGAGACACGATCTGGCTGCGCGGCGGGACGTACACAGGGAACTTCACGAGCTACCTGACGGGCACGCCGAGCCTGCCGATCGTGGTGCGGCAGTATCCGGGGGAGCGGGCGACGCTGAACGGGAACGTGAACGCGAGCCTGTCAGGAAGCGGCGCCCCGGTCCTGACGGTGCTCAGGAGTGGAGGGTACACGTGGTACTGGGGATTCGAAGTGACGAATTCGAGCCCCGTGCGGACGGACACGAATCCGTGTACGCATTGCCGCGGGGACGGCATCGACGTATTCGCGACAGGGACGAAGATCATCAACTGCGTCGTCCACGACACGGGACAGGGGATCGGCTTCTGGTCCGCAGCGGGGAACTCGGAGGTGTACGGGAACCTCGTCTATTACAACGGCTACTGGGGACCCGACGGCGGGCACGGACACGGCATCGATACGCAGAACGACGAGGACGGCTCGACGCTGATCAGGCACAACATCATCTTCGACGGGCTCGACGGGAACCTCTCCTGGGCTGCGCCGACCCAGGACGAGGTGACCATTCTTCCGAACGCTTATGAGCCGGGGCGGGCGACGATCGTCGTCTACAACCGGGATGCGAGCGCAGCGGAGGCGGTGGACCTGACCGGGGTGGTGAGTCCGGGCGCGGCCTACGAGATCCGCAACGCGCAGAACTTCTACGGGCCTCCAATCGTCTCGGGCACGTACGCGGGAGGATTGGTGACGCTGCCGATGATCGGCCTGACCCCGGCCACGCCTGTCGGCTATAGGGTCCCATCCTCCACCGGGCCTGCCTTTGCGGCATTCGTCGTGATGACGGTTCCGGGTTCCCCGATCCCGACCCTGACCTACACGCCCACGCCGACGGCCACGCCTGCACCTACACCCACGCCCACGAGGAGGCCGACTCCGACATGGCCGTCGCCGACGACGCCGGCGCCAACGCCCACGAGGACGCCGACTCCGACACCCATGCCGACCAGTATTCCAGGCGCTGCGCCGCCATCCGCCGCGATCCTCGAACCCCCACGCGGTCGGACCGCTCTAGGCGTACCGGGTCCGGTTGTTTTTCCTCTGGTCGTGTCTGCCGATCGGCGTTATCTCCAGGATCAGAACGGCCAGCCGTTTCCGATCCTGGGCCGCGCCTCGTGGAGCATCATCTCGTTGACGCAGGCCGATTACAAGACCTACCTCGATGACACGGCGGCGAAAGGCTTCAACGCCATCGAACTCCCCGTCATCAACCGCGACCGATAGGAAACTGTCACGCCCTTTCGCCGGCAACGGTGCCGCCCCCTTCACGAAGGACCTCTCCGGCTCGGCTGGACGGGCTCGATGACGACGGCCCCGGACTTCACCTGGCCGAACGAGACGTACTGGACACAAATTGACGGCCTCCTCACCTACGCGGTCACGAAGGGCATCGTCTGTTTCGTCTTCCCGTCCTATGTCGGCTACCAGGGCGATCCCAGTGAAGGCTGGATGGCGGACATGGTGAGCAACGGGACGACGAAGATGACGACCTACGGAGCGTGGATCGCCGCCAGGTACAAGTCGTACCCGAACATCGTCTGGATGCTCGGGGGAGACTACGGAACGAGCCCGAATACCTTCAGTGCGTCGCAGCTGGCCGTCGAGCAGGCGCTGCTCTCGGGTTTGAAGAGCGTCGCCGGCCAGCAGAGCACCAACTTCTCAGCCGAATGGGCCGGTGATTCGATCTACACGACACAGACCGACGCCACGCTGAAGGCGGCGGGAACGCTTCAGGGGGCCTACACATGGCGGTTACGTTTCGCAGTGGTGCCGCAACGCCTATTCGGCCACCCCGGCGATGCCCGCGTTCCTCCTCGAAGGGCCCTATGACGAGGAAGGGCCGGATGGCACGAACGTCAATCCTGGCGCCACGCAGCCGGTGCGCCGCTTCCAGTGGTGGGGCGTTCTTTCCAGCACGGGCGGCTATATCACGGGCAACGGCTACGTCTGGATGTTCATCCCTGGCGTCTGGACCAATCACCTGAACACGCAGGGCACGCAGGACATGGGGCGACTCAACGCGTTTCTTCGTTCGATCGCCTGGCAGAGCCTCGTCCCTTCCGGCCTCGGTGGCATGAAGACGCTCATCACCTCGGGCGGCTCGAGCGTCACGGCGTCGGACTACGTTGCGGCGGCGGCAAACCCGGCAGGCACGCTGCTCGTCGCCTACGTCCCGCCCGCCCACACGGGCACGATCACGGTGGACATGACCGCGATGAGCGGCGCGGCGCGGGCAAACTGGTACAACCCGACGAACGCCGCCTATACGCTGATCAGTTCGAGTATTGCCAACACCGGCACCCACACCTTTACACCGCCCAGCGACAATGGCTCGGGGTATGACGACTGGGCACTGGTTCTGGACGTGGCGACTGCGAGTCCCACTCCCACGCCGACTCCCACATGGACGCCGACGGCGACTCCGCCTCTGACTGCCACGCCGACAGCGACCCCGACGCGTACGCCCACTGCCACGCCGCCGGCGACGCCCACGCCGACACGGACACCAACGCC
This sequence comes from Thermoanaerobaculia bacterium, assembly GCA_963816185.1. Classification (GTDB taxonomy): domain Bacteria; phylum Acidobacteriota; class Thermoanaerobaculia; order UBA5066; family UBA5066; genus Fen-183. The sequence goes on from CAWFJJ010000005.1 coordinate 310,347, forward strand.
GACGTCGACGCTGACTCCCACAGCGACCCCGACGCGTACGCCCACTGCCACATCGCCAACCACTCCCACGCCGACGCCGACGAGAACGCCTACGGCTGCTCTGACCGCCACGCCGACATCCACGCCGACGCGGACGCCGACGCCCACCCCGACGCGAACGTTTACGGGGACGCCGGTAGCCACGGCTACGCCGACATCCACGCCGACGCGGACGCCGACGCCCACCCCGACGCGAACGTTTACGGGGACGCCGGTAGCCACGGCTACGCCGACATCCACGCCGACGCGGACGCCGACGCCCACCCCGACGCGAACGTTCACGGGGACGCCGGTGGCCACGCCTACGCCGACATCCACGCCGACGCGGACGCCGACGCCCACCCCGACGCGAACTTTCACGGGGACGCCGGTGGCCACGCCTACGCCGACCCGAACACCGACCTCGACACCGACGCCCACCGCTGGCTCAAGTAGCTCGGGCTTCAACACGCTGCTTCCCTGCCGCCTCGTGGACACTCGCAATCCGGGGGGACCGCTCGGCGGCCCGGCTCTGCAGGCGAACGCCACGCGTCTCTTCACCGTGACGTCCGCCTGCGGCATTCCGACTTCGGCCGCGTCCGTTTCGGCCAACGTAACGGTCGTCGGTCCCTTGGCCCAGGGTCAGTTGCGGATCTACCCGGGCAACACCGGGATGCCGCAGACGTCAGCCATCAGCTTCCGGGCGGGACGCACGCGGGCCAACAACGCGATGGTGAGTCTGGCGACGGACGGCACCGGAACAATCGCCGTGAGGAACGATTCCGCCGGAACCGTTCACTTCGTCCTCGACGTCAATGGTTACTTCAGATAGCGACCCGGGTTCGGGTACGATGAGCGGCGTAGCCATGTCCATTCTTCGCCGTGTTCTCTCCAGCGAGGGGATTAGGCCCGCTCGGCTTTTCAGGGCCGTCCTCTCCCTCGTGGCCGCTCTGGCGCTCATCGAAGCGACGGAGGTCTCCGCTGCCGAGTTCTACGCCTCTCCGACGGGGACGACGAGCACGGCGCCGGGGACGGGAACGATCACGACTCCGTGGGCGCTGGCCACGGCGCTGGCGCAGCCGGCGGCGGTGCACGCTGGCGACACGATCTGGCTGCGTGGGGGGACGTACACGGGACTGTTCACGAGCCACCTGATGGGGACGTCGAGCCTGCCGATCGTGGTGCGGCAGTATCCGGGGGAGAGGGCGCGGCTGGACGGGAACGTGAACCCCTTGGTTCTCGGGACAAACAGCTATGTTCTTTGGGTGAGTGGTGGGTACACGTGGTACTGGGGGTTCGAGGTGATGGACTCGAATCCGAACCGGTATAACCCGACGTCGGGGTCGAATCCGGTGGACGCGCGTGACGGGGGCGTTGGAGTGTTTGCACCGGGGATCAAGATCATCAATCTCGTCATTCACGACGCGGGCGAAGGCCTGGATCCGTGGTCGCCCGCCGTGGACGCGGAGTGTTACGGGAACCTCATCTACTACAACGGGTGGAGTGCGCCGGACCGCGGGCACGGGCACGGCATGTACGCGCAGAACCTCGGCTATGGCGGCTCGAAGCTCATCAAGAACAACATTCTTTTCGACCAGTTCGGCTACAACCTGCACGCCTACGGATCGGGGACATCGGGATTCATCAACTCGCGGGTGGAAGGGAACGTGTGGTGGCGCGGGACAGGGCTGGTGGGCGGGGAGAGCGGATTCGACATCGGGGGGACGTCGGTCACCGGGAACATCGCATGGGCTGCGCAGCTGACGATGGGGTATTCGACGACGAAGTGCGCGAACGTGGCGGTGAGCGGGAACTACCTGGCGAACCTGGGGGGCGTGGTTTTTTCGCCGGGGAGCACGGGTTGCCGGGCCGGAGAAACCATCACGACGAACACGTTCGTGGGGGACCTGAACGGCTTCGCACAGAGCGACTATCCGAACAACACGTACTACGCGAAAACCAGCCCGCCGACGCAGGACAAGGTGACCATCCTGCCGAATACGTATGAGCCGGGACGGGCGGCGATCGTCGTCAACAACTGGGACGGGAGCGCAACGCAGGCGGTGGACCTGACCGGGGTGGTGAGTCCGGGCGCAGCCTACGAGATCCGCAACGCGCAGAATTTCTACGGGCCTCCAATCGTCTCGGGCACGTACGCCGGAGGATCGGTGACGCTGCCGATGACAGGGCTGACCCCGGCCACCCCGGTCGGCTATGCCGCTCCTCCCTCGACCGGACCCGCATTCGGCACCTTCGTCGTCCTGACGATGGCGGGCTCCCCGACACCGACCCCGACCGTCATGCCCACTTCCACACCGACCCCGACGTATTCACCGACGATAGCTCCGACGGTCACGCCGACGCCGACGCGTACGCCCACCGCGACGCCGACGCTTACTCCTACTCCCACTCCAACCAAGACGCCCACGATGGCTCCGACGGCTACGCCGACGCCGACCCGTACTCCCACTGCGACTCCGACCCGTACGCCCACTGCCCCGCCGCCGGCGACTCCCACGCCGACACCGACGAGAACTCCTACGGCTGCGCTGACGGCTACGCCGACACCGACCCCCACCCGTACTGCGGCTGGGACGCCTCCAGCGACTCCCACGCCGACACCGACGAGAACGCCTACGGCTGCTCTGACCGCTACGCCAACTCGGACTCCGACCCGTACGCCCACTGCCCCGCCGCCGGCGACTCCCACGCCGACACCGACGAGAACGCCGACCTCGACCCCGACACCCGCCTTCCGAAGCTCTCGCTTCAACACGCTGCTTCCCTGCCGCCTCGTGGACACTCGCAATCCGGGGGGACCGCTCGGCGGCCCGGCTCTGCAGGCGAACGCCACGCGTCTCTTCACCGTGACGTCCGCCTGCGGCATTCCGACTTCGGCCGCGTCCGTTTCGGCCAACGTAACGGTCGTCGGTCCCTTGGCCCAGGGTCAGTTGCGGATCTACCCGGGCAACACCGGGATGCCGCAGACGTCAGCCATCAGCTTCCGGGCGGGACGCACGCGGGCCAACAACGCGATGGTGAGTCTGGCGACGGACGGCACCGGAACAATCGCCGTGAGGAACGATTCCGCCGGAACCGTTCACTTCGTCCTCGACGTCAATGGTTACTTCAGATAGCGACCCGGGTTCGGGTACGATGAGCGGCGTAGCCATGTCCATTCTTCGCCGTGTTCTCTCCAGCGAGGGGATTAGGCCCGCTCGGCTTTTCAGGGCCGTCCTCTCCCTCGTGGCCGCTCTGGCGCTCATCGAAGCGACGGAGGTCTCCGCTGCCGAGTTCTACGCCTCTCCGACGGGGACGACGAGCACGGCGCCGGGGACGGGAACGATCACGACTCCGTGGGCGCTGGCCACGGCGCTGGCGCAGCCGGCGGCGGTGCACGCTGGCGACACGATCTGGCTGCGTGGGGGGACGTACACGGGACTGTTCACGAGCCACCTGATGGGGACGTCGAGCCTGCCGATCGTGGTGCGGCAGTATCCGGGGGAGAGGGCGCGGCTGGACGGGAACGTGAACCCCTTGGTTCTCGGGACAAACAGCTATGTTCTTTGGGTGAGTGGTGGGTACACGTGGTACTGGGGGTTCGAGGTGATGGACTCGAATCCGAACCGGTATAACCCGACGTCGGGGTCGAATCCGGTGGACGCGCGTGACGGGGGCGTTGGAGTGTTTGCACCGGGGATCAAGATCATCAATCTCGTCATTCACGACGCGGGCGAAGGCCTGGATCCGTGGTCGCCCGCCGTGGACGCGGAGTGTTACGGGAACCTCATCTACTACAACGGGTGGAGTGCGCCGGACCGCGGGCACGGGCACGGCATGTACGCGCAGAACCTCGGCTATGGCGGCTCGAAGCTCATCAAGAACAACATTCTTTTCGACCAGTTCGGCTACAACCTGCACGCCTACGGATCGGGGACATCGGGATTCATCAACTCGCGGGTGGAAGGGAACGTGTGGTGGCGCGGGACAGGGCTGGTGGGCGGGGAGAGCGGATTCGACATCGGGGGGACGTCGGTCACCGGGAACATCGCATGGGCTGCGCAGCTGACGATGGGGTATTCGACGACGAAGTGCGCGAACGTGGCGGTGAGCGGGAACTACCTGGCGAACCTGGGGGGCGTGGTTTTTTCGCCGGGGAGCACGGGTTGCCGGGCCGGAGAAACCATCACGACGAACACGTTCGTGGGGGACCTGAACGGCTTCGCACAGAGCGACTATCCGAACAACACGTACTACGCGAAAACCAGCCCGCCGACGCAGGACAAGGTGACCATCCTGCCGAATACGTATGAGCCGGGACGGGCGGCGATCGTCGTCAACAACTGGGACGGGAGCGCAACGCAGGCGGTGGACCTGACCGGGGTGGTGAGTCCGGGCGCAGCCTACGAGATCCGCAACGCGCAGAATTTCTACGGGCCTCCAATCGTCTCGGGCACGTACGCCGGAGGATCGGTGACGCTGCCGATGACAGGGCTGACCCCGGCCACCCCGGTCGGCTATGCCGCTCCTCCCTCGACCGGACCCGCATTCGGCACCTTCGTCGTCCTGAGCGCGTCGCTCGGGCCGCCTCCGCCGCCAACCGCCTCGTTCACGTACAGTCCCGCCACGCCGACCGCGAATACGCCGGTGACCTTCACGGACACGTCGACCGGAAACCCGACCTCGTGGCAGTGGATCTTCGGCGACGGCGGCACTTCGACCCAGCGCAATCCGACGCATACGTATGCCGGATCGGGGACCTATACGATCACTTTGACCGCAGTGAATTCGGCGGGATCGAACCAGACGTCGCGCTCCCTGCGAGTCACCTTGCGGTCGATCCCGCCTACGCCGTCCGGCTTCTACACGCTGAGTCCCTGCCGTGTGATCGACACGCGCAACGCCAACGGGCCGAGAGGGGGACCTGCTCTGGCTGCCAGTTCCGTGCGGATCTTCCCGGTGGCCGGGTCGTGCGGCGTTCCGGCCGACGCGAGGACGGTATCGGTGAATCTCACCGTCACGAACGCGGCGGCGCCGGGAGATCTTCGCGTGTATCCGACCGACATCGGCATACCGGAGACGTGGACGATCAGCTTCCGGGCCGGACAGACGCGTGGCGACAACGCGATGTCGACACTTGCCACGGACGGCACCGGGACGATCGGCGTGAAAAACGACGCGACGGGCACCGTCCACGTCATCGTCGACGTCAACGGCTACTTCAAGTAGCCGCTCCCGCAGCTTGCCGTAGGAGCCGTCGCCGGCGAAGCGGCCCGCTGTCCCCGTCAGAGCTCGACCGCCTCCGATTCGATAAGATCGCGCTGTGAGGACGCGGGCTTTGAGGATCGGGGCGATAGTCGCCTTTCTGAGTACGACTCCTCGCCTGGCGGCGATTGACTTCTACGCGTCGCCGACGGGGACG
>CAWFJJ010000006.1:0-87587 GCA_963816185.1 Thermoanaerobaculia bacterium
GAAGACCAGCGGCCGCTCTCCCTCCACGAGGTGGAGCCACGGAGCGGGCTCGAAGCGTCCGCTTTGCAGCGCCGGCAGCATTGTCATCGGCTTCTCTTCGCGCGCGGCCGCGGAGCCTTTGCCACGGGATCGTCTGCGGCCGTAGACGGCAGCGGGCTCCTCGCGCGTCGATCGAGGACCCTCGCCTTGTGAGCATTGGTGGCCGTCGGCAGCGGCTGCGACGCCGGCGCCTTGCCGCGCTTGAATTCCAGCTTCCCCACGATCTCCATCAGGAAGTTGTATTGCCGCCGGGTCAGGGACAGGGCCGTCGCGTCGGAATCCAGCATGTACGGCGGCATCCGCATGTCGTGCAGGGTGTCGCGTGTGATCCGCGCGTCGCGATGTGCCGGGTTCGGCGTCGCCCTCGGTGTCGCCCCCAGGTCCTTGAAGGCGCCGTACGGGGGACGAATCAGGCGCCTGATCAGATCAGGGTTTTCTCTCAGGAAGAGCGCGAGGTCGTCGGCTTCCGCCAGGGGGGAATGAACTTCCCGGGCTTTCTCGGCGAACGGGAGCCGGTCGTCCGGTGTGGGCGGCGGAATCGCGCCTTTCGTCGGTTGGTAATACGGCGTGTCCCGCGGGGTCATGCTCTCGTCGTCCGTCCTCGGCCTGTCGGAAGTCCGCCCGCCGGGCTGACCCCCGCCGATCGATCGCTCCCGCATCGCGTCGACGTTTGCCAGGCTGACCGTCTCGAACACTCTTTGGAACAGGTCCGCCAGCCGCTTGAGCGAATCGTCGAGCGTTTCCTCCGGCTCCGGGGCTGGCGGGTCGCGGTCGATCAGGTCGTCGGCAAGGGAGACGAACGGACGTCGGTCCGGCGCGAAATCGGGAGGACTGCAAAAGACCCGCGCGATGGCCCGCAATCGCACCCCACCCGCCACGACAACGGCCTCGATCAAGGCGTCACAGGTGTCGTCGACGACTCCAATGCTGCGTTCGTCGCCTCGATCGGCGCCGTCGTAGGTGTCGGCGGGCACGGGATTGTTGAACTTCCTCTCACTTGCGTTGTATTCGAGCCACGACGACTTCGGGTTCAGGATTTGATTCGCCGGCACGACGATCTCGTGCTGGCGATTCGTGTCCGGTGCGCGGCCGACGCTCGCTCCCGGCGGGCCGTAGACCTCGCCCCCGGCCGGAGTGAAGCGGACGCGCAGCACGCTCAAATCCACGCCCATCTGCGTACCTGGCCCCGGGCGAATGACCTGAAACTGGCCCAGCGGAATCGGCCGGTCGGGAAAGACCAGCGGCTCCGCTCCTACGCTGGACGCCGGGAGCGGATGGCGGCCGTGATCGTCGCCCGTCACCTGGATCTGCGCGGCGAAGGCGCAGCTTTCATCGCCGGTCCGGCGCGCGGCCTTGCGATTCGCGGCCGACACCGTGTACGCGACGCCTCCGAGCGATCCTCCGCTCTGGGCAAGGAGCTCCGTCGTGAGAGGCACGGGTTCGTCCCGACCCTGCACGACGGCCCAAAGCTCGAAGAAGGGAGCCACGGGACGGAACGCGGTACCGTCGCGAAACTGGATCGAGGAGGGGATGGTCGGCTGTACGGAGCCGTCCGACTTCACGAGAAGCGTCGTGGCAGGCTGGATCATCGTCGAAGCGCCGCCGTGCGTCGAGGGGTCTTCCACCCAGACGAAGCTCTCGAGCGGAACATCGCTTCCACCCAGGCGCGCGACGGCCATCGGCGGTAGAAAGAAGAGCTGTTCGATTACACTCATTCGGGAGCTCCCTGCACGTCCCGTTTCGGAATCGCTCCGTCGTCTGCCTGAGCATTGCGATGGACAAGTTCGCAAATCGCGAGGTCGTAATCGCCGGGGCCGGAATTGCGGCCGCCGCGACCGCGCTGCGTCTCGTTTCGCTCGGTTTTCTCCCGCGGCTCATCTCGCTGGGCCGCACCATGACGCCGGGAGTCGAGGCCGTTCCCGAGGGTGCGTTCCCGCTGATCGCGGAGCTCGGTCTGGAGGGAGCCGTGTCCCGCGCTGGCGGAAAGACTTTCGAGGGATTCGAGAACGCGTGGAACTCTTCCGCGCCCCTCGTCCGCTCCGGGCGGTGGCTTCGGGTCGAGCGGAGCACCTTCGCCGCCGCCGCCATCGAGTGTGCCGTGACGCGGGGCGCTCGCGTTTCGCGCGCGAAGAAGCTGCCCCCCGCGCCGGACGGCTCGTTCATCGCGGTCGACGCCACAGGCCGATCCGCGGCCTGGTCGCAGCCCATCCGACGCCGGGGGAATCAGATCGCGGACCTTTTCGAGATGCCATCCTCGGTCGCCCGCGGCCGCATCGAGCGTTGCTCGGGAGGCTGGACGTATCGGGTCGGGACCACGTTGGGAGTCGTGAGCACGCACCGCGGCCGCCCGTGCGTTCCGGCCGGGGCTCGCTACATGGGCCGCCGGCCCGCGTTTCCCCAGTGGTGCGAAGAGCCGGTCCGAGGCCGCAGGATCGCCGTGGGCGACGCCGCCCTGGCCTACGATCCCCTGGCCGGTCAGGGCGTACGGTTCGCGCTCGCGTCGGCCATCGCCGCCTCGACCGTCATCCGCGCCTGGGCCGGGACGGGCGATGCCGACGCCGCCACCCGCTTCTACCGTGACTTCGTCGCCCACGCCCGGACCCGCCACCTGGAGTTTCTCGCGAATCTGGATCGGGATGAGGCCCCCGAAGCATCGAAGCCCCTGCCCGCGCGGATTCGATTCTGCGGCCGCATCGGCAGAGCCGAGCTGAGCGTCGACTCGCGGGTCGTCACCGATCACGTGATCCTCCTCGCCGACAAGACCGCGGTCCGCTGGGTCGGCGGCGTCGATCTCCTGGAGATTTCGCGGCTGGCGCGATCGTCCATAACTTCGAAGTTCCTGATCAGCGAGCTCGAATCGGCGGGTATCGCCCCGGTCACGGCCGGGGCGGTTCTCGGCTGGTGCTTGCGCAAGGGCGTGCTCAGGGCGACGGATCGATGAGGGGCTGGAGCGGTCGGCGTCCTCTGTCCTCGTTTTGGGACTGCGTCTCAATATGGGCAGTAGCAGCGTCTCTGTCAAGGGTTCGCGGCGGATGAGCCCTCCCGAAAATTGCGCGAGCGACGAAGTCCGGGGTCAAACGCCCGGATTCACTTGTCCGAATACCTGAGACACAGGGAGGTCACTCGTGGCACGTCACGATTTGAAACCAGGGCTCATGGGCGCCGGGCTCATCCGGGCGCTCGTCGTCGTCCTCGCCTTTGCGCGCGCCCCTCTCGACGCTCAGCGTCCCGATACATCCTGCAACGACAAGGCTCCGAGCGAGTGCGCGAACGTGAAGTTTCTGGGGGAAAGCGACGGCTGCGCGTGCTTCGTCTGCAACCCGAACACCCCGAAGCGCAAGGTCGTCTGCACCAAGAATGCCGCCGAGAAGAGAGCTCTCTACAAGCTTCGCGACCAGGCGGTAAAGCCTGCTTCAGCCGGAGCGGGCCCGACCGCTGGAAAGGCTTCCAGGAGGGATCTGTGAGCGCCACACAGCCGTCAGCTTCCCGAGAAGACGTCGCGCAGATGATCGAAAAGGCGAAGGCCGAGATCATCGCGGCCTTACCACGAGATGACTCTCGCGTCTGGAAGCTGACCTCCCTCATTCTTCCGATCGTCCTGACGAGTCTCCTCGGCCTCTTCGTCTACCTCATCCAGAGCGGCATAGAAGCTCGCTTGGACGACAGCTCGAAGCGCCTTCAAGCCACGCTGAGCCTGACGCAGGACTTCTATCAAAGCCGCCTCAAGATCTACCTGGCGATCCACGAGGGCGCCGTGAGGATCGAGGAGAAAGCGGCCATCGCGGGCGGCGTCCCCGGCGGAGATTCGGGTCTCGAGGACAACGTCATCTCGTTCCACGACGCGTATTCGATCAATTCGATCCTTCTGTCGAGGGACCTTCGGCTCCTCTTGAAAGACTTCTGGAATGACGCGACCTCGGCCGTTCGTCGGGATGAGATCAGCCCGGACGATGTCTCCAAGATCCTGTCGGGCTTCGATAGGCTCGAGTGGCAGATGAGGCGCGATCTTCTCGTCGACGAGCTCTTTCCGCCGCAAGCCCCTCCCGCCCGGACGTCCTGGCCGACCCGCGCGTCTTCCGCATCCACGGCCTCTCCCTAGGGGCGGGACGAGCGTCAGATTCCGCTTCGTGCTTTCACCTTCCCGGCCTTGATCGCCTTTAGGCGAGTCGTTATTTCGCGGCGAACTCGGGGTCCCCGGCGACGCGCAGGAAGAAGGCCCACACGTCGGCAATCTGGGCTACGGCCTGGTCGCGTGTCGAGCCCATGCCGTGCCCCGCGTCGGGGTCGATCCGGATCAGCACCGGCTTGCCGCTCTCCGTCGCCGCTTGCAGACGTGCCGCCATCTTGGCCGTCATCCACGGCGCGACCCGACGGTCGTTGAGTCCGATCGTGAAGACGACCGCCGGATACGCCCCGCGAGGCGCCACGTGCTGGTACGGATCGACCTCGAGGATCGACTTGAAGCCGGCTTCCGCGTCCGGGTCTCCAAACTCCATCTTCTGGTTCGCGCCGTTCTCGGCGGCCAGGAGGCGCAGAGGGTTGACCATACCCACGGCGATGTGGGCGCCTGCGAACAGGTCGGGCCGCTCCGTGATCGCGCGGCCGACCAGAACCCCGCCGGCGCTGCCCCCTTGAGCGAAAAGGCGCGACGGAGTCGTCAGCTTCCTGGCGACGAGGTACTCGCCGCAGGCGATGAAGTCGCGGATGCCGTTCATCTTCTTCTCGTGGCTCCCGTCGACGTGCCAGCGTTCGCCTTTCTCGCCGCCGCCGCGCACGTGAGCCACCGCGAGAACGCCGCCGCGTTCGAGCCACGCCAGGAAGGAGGGGCGGAAGAACGGCGTCGCGGAGATGCCGTAGGCGCCGTACCCATGAAGGATCGCCGGGTGCGAGCCGTCGAGGACGAGGTCCTTGCGGTGCAGGATCGACAGCGGCACGTGCGCGCCGTCAGGGCTGACCGCCTCCACTTCCTCGGCGGCAATCTGCGAAAAGTCGGCGACCGAGGTGCTGCCGATGCCGATCGCCCGGACCTGCTTCGTTTCGGGACCGTAGGCGAAATAGGTACCGGGTCGAGTCCACGTCGTGAGGTCGAAGCTCGCACCGTCGCGGAGCGCGTCCGTCGCCAGGTCGTCGATCCACCCGTCCGCCGGAAGCGCGAGCGCCGCGGCGGTCTTCGCCTTCCAGGCGAGGCGCCAGAGCTGCGCGCGACCGTTCGCCATCTTCCGGACGTAGAGCGCGTCGCGCGCCGGCGCGATCGTGTCGATGGTCGCGTTCGGGTCCTCGGCGATCTCGACGCGTGCCTTGGCGAGATCCGGGTTCTCGAGCGGCACCGAAACGAGTCGCCGGTTCGAGGCGCCCTTGTAGGTGAGAAGGTAGAGGCGGCCGCCATGGACGACGGCGGCCTCGACGTCGTCGTCGTAGTTCGCAACCGGACGCCATGCTGTCTTCGCGCTGCCGCTGCGGTCCAGATCCGCGATCGCGGCGACGGCGAACCGGCTGTTGCTGTGGGCGCCTCCAGCGGATGCGACGAGCCAGCGCGAATCGGGCGAGGCGGAAACACCCGGGAACTCGTCCGGCGCGATTTTCATGGTCTGCGAGTCGCCGCCTTCGAGGATCAGGACATCCTTCTCGACGGGTTCGCCAAGAACATGGAGCCGCACTTTCATGTTGAGCATCGGATCGGCGCCCGATGCCGGCGCGGCCATTTGCGTGTAGAAAAAGCCTTTGCCGTCGGGCAGCCACTCCGCCGGAAACTCGCCCCAGATCCGCTCGACGACGTCGGGAAGCTGCTTCCCGCTGTCGACGTCGATCACGTGGATCGCGCAGACTTCGCTCCCGCCGGTCGAGAGGTTGTAGGCCACGCGTGCACCGTCGGGCGACGGCGCGTAGCTGTTGAGCGAGGCATGCGTGTCCTTGCCGCCGAGCGCAGCAGGGTCGACAAGAACCTTCATCTTCGCATCGGCGTCGCGGACGGAAAGCTTGGGAAGCTGCTCCCCGGCGGCGAGAGCCAAATAGAAGGCTCGCCCGCCGGCGAGCTGCATGGAGGATGCCGTCGACGTGTCGCTCGCGAGGTGGCGCACACGTTCGAACAGCTTCGTACGGCCGGGGACGCCCGCGAGGAACGTAGTGGTGTATGCACCCTGCGCGCGGAGCCAACCCTCGAGCTCCGGGTTCTTGGCGCCCTCCATCCAACGGTACGGGTCGACCACCTTCACGCCGAAGCGCTCCTCGACGACATCCGTCTTTCGCGCCACCGGGAGAGTCGCATGGGGCGCAACCGCGGACGGCACGGCCTGCCGCTCTTTCGTCGTCGGCGTCGTGAGGGCCGTGGGCGACGGCTGGCCGAAGCCGGCCCGCGCGAGGAACAAGATCGTCCAGGTCAGAAGCACGAGGCGAACCGTTCGGGTCGTCATGTGACGCATCCTTCAACAATCCTCGTGCGTCGGCAAGGTCCTCGTGCAGGCGGTCATCCTTTCGGTGCCGTGCCGACCTCGAACACCTCTCGCACCTCTCCGAGCGGCGCGCCGCCTTCCCCGAAGCTCCTCTCCGCGAACCGTGCCGTGCCGTCCGTTCCAACGACGAGGGCCGTCTGGGCACGCGTCCCGTAGCCTGGGAGCAGGACGAACGCCGCAGAGAGAGCCCGCTCCCAATCCGGCGGCAGGCCCGTCGCCGGGAGGTCGCCGTCGGGCGCAACGGTCCGGTCCGCGAGAAGGTCCAGGAGCCGGCGCTCGAGGTCTTCCGCGCCGTCGGCGGTCTCGAGCGCCGCCTGGACGCGCGAGCGGGCGGTCGTCACCTTGGGCCACGGCGTTTCGAGGAGGTGATTCGAGAGGCCCCAGACGCCGGGACCGAGGAGCTTGGGGTCTCCCTCCACGTTCGAGAAGGACCATAGCTCGGCTTCGTCCGAGACGAGGAGGTTGAAACCGTGGTAACGGCCTGCGCCGGCCCGAGCCGCGGCGACATAGTCCGCCGCGGCGGCATCGCCCCGCAGGAAGTCCGCAACGAGCGCGCCGCGCGAGGGCGCGCCGTCCTTCTTCGGAGCCGACGCGTCCCGGAAGTTCGTGAGCGCGGCGAACCGGCCCCGTCGCGTGACTCCCATCCACGTCCCGCCCGCCTCGAGGTCGCGACCCGCGAGAACATCCGGCGCGTCGGCCCACCATGCGGCCGGTGCGGCGTGGCGCGCGAAGAACTCATCGCGGTTGGCCGCGACGGCGAGGCGCGTCCTCGGCGACGCCTCCCACGCAAGGACGATCAGGCACATGGCGGCATGCCCATTCCTCCGAGAGCGGGCAGCCCGTCAGGCCAGAACGGAATTTCGTGCGACACGATCTCAATCGCCATATCATTTCGCGCGGTTTCCGGGCGGTTGACCGACGCCAGAGAGGTCGGGGTGCAGGCTCTCTTTCGGCAGGAAGTATTCCACGCGGGCAGCCGGGTGTTCCGGTGGGAGGACGTCGTCCTGGCGGCGGAGCTGTGGGGCGACTGGAAGCTCATCGAAGAGAGGGCGCTTCAGAATCTCGCCGTCCTCGCCTCCGTGGACTCCGGAACCGAATCCGCGGTGCCGGAAGATGAGATCGACAAGGCGGCGGACGACTTCCGGTACGAGCGGGATCTCATCACGGCCGAGGAGCTCGAGCGTTGGCTCTCACGCTGGCGCCTCGACGCCGAGACCTGGCTCGGCTGGATTCACGCCACCCTGCTCCGCGACCGTCTGCCGGGCATCGTCTTTTCAGGCCGGCCGGAAGCAGAGGTTCGTCAGGTCGAGCTGGCCGTCCTCGCCGAGGCCGTCTGCTCCGGGGAACTGGAGCGTCTCGGTCGGCAGCTCGCCGCCCGCGCCGCGATCGCAGAGCGGGAGAGAGAACGAGAGAAGGTCGCCGACGACGAGGATCGAAACTCGGCCGGGTCGCTCGCCGAGCGTCGGGAAGTCCTCGCCCGGCTGGAGCTTTCGTACGAGCGGTTCCGTGAGGAGGTGCTCACTCCGGACGCCCTGGCTGCGCGGGTCAAGGCGCGCCTTACCGATTGGACCCGAATCAGCTGCAGCGTCCTGAGGCTTTCGGCCGAAGACGCCGCGCGCGAGGCGGCGATGGCGGTGCGCCAGGAGGGAGTCGACCTCGGAACGCTGGCGGAGGAGATCGGCGAGGCCACGGAAGACGGCGTGGAGTTTCTCGAGGAGGCGGAGCCGGAGGTCCGTGACATCCTTCTCTCGGCGAGGCCGGGAGAGCTCGTCGGGCCGGTGAACGTCGGCGACGAGTTCGTGCTCGTCTCTGTCCGCGCGAAGACCCCGCCGGCGCCCGACGATCCCGAGGTGCTCGAGAGAGCCGAGTCGAGCCTCCTGGAAGGGCTCGTCGCACGCGAGGTCGACAACAGGATCACGTGGACATGGAAGCCGTGACGAGCAAGGCGAGCTCGGCCGCCGCATCGGAGATCGAGGCGGCCCGGATCTTCCTCGACGACCTGCCGCTCCTGAAGTTCCTCTCGCCCGCGTCGCGCGCCGCCGTGACCGCGAAGTTCGTTCCCGTCGCCTTTCCCTTCGGCGCCGTCATTCTCCGCGAGGGCGACCCCGCCGACGCCTTCTTCGTCGTCGTCGCCGGGAAAGCGCGGGCGGTGAAGACGGGGGAACAGGGCGAGGAGGTTTCGCTTGGCGTACTTCGGCCCGGAGACAGCTTCGGCGAGATGGGTCTTCTGGATCCTTCAGCAAAGCGGCAGGCCACCGTACGCGCCTCGAGCGCGGCGACGGTCCTCCGGCTCGACCGGAACGCCTTCGACGCGCTTCTTTCCGGTGATCCGGAGATCCGGACCTGCCTGGAGCTCCACGTCAGGTACCGGAGCCTCCAGAACCTCTTCCGTCTCTACACTCCTTTTTCCACCCTTCCGCCGTCCGTCCTCGCCGGGCTCCTCCACCGGTTCGAGACGATCTCCGTCGCCGCCGGTGAGGCCGTCTTTCGACAGGGGGATGGCGAGGGGCCTCTCTTCGTCGTCGAGGAAGGGCGGCTTCGCGTCTTCACCGAAGACGATGGGCACCGGCGAAACATCGCTTATCTGCGAAAAGGCGACGTCTTCGGAGAGATCTCGGCCTTCACGGGGGAACCGAGAAAGGCCACGGTCGAGGCTGTCACGCCCTGCCGGCTCCTGAGCCTTCACCCGAGCGCCTTCCGGGCGGTCACGGACGCTCACCCGGAATTTCGCGCGGCCATCGGACGACGTATCGCCCAGTACGACTATCGAAAAGAGGCCAGGGTGCCGCTCGACTTCGCCGACGAGCTCCTGCCCGCGGAGGCGCAGGTGGAGGAGGTGGGACCCGACCAGATCGACGAGGACGCCGATCGTCCGCCGGACGAATCTTCAGCGGAGGGATCCGCCGCTCCCTTCGCGACGGAAGACGGTCGGTTCGTCAAGGGGCCTCGGCGGATCCGCCGCTTTCGCTTCGTCCGGCAGATCGACGAAATGGACTGCGGCGCGGCCTCCCTCGCGATGGTCTGCCGCCACTTCGGCCGCGCGGTGAGCCTCGCGCGGATCCGGCAGCTCCTCTTCACGTCGACTGACGGCACCAGCCTCCGGGCGGTCTGCCGCGGTGCGGAGGAGCTGGGGCTCGCCGCGCGCTCCGTCAAGGCCTCGGCGAGGCACCTGGACCAGATGCCGCTCCCCGCGATCCTGCACTGGGGCGGCAACCACTGGGTCGTCCTTTACGACGTGAGCCCGACGGAGGCTCGCGTGGCCGACCCGGGGGTCGGGCTCAGGCGCCTTCCCCGCGCGGAGGTCGAGAAGGAGTGGACCGGCTACGCCGCCCTCTTCGACTACACGGAGGCGTTCGAGAAGGCTCCGGTGGGGCGCTCCAGCTTCGCCTGGCTCACCCGGTTCTTCCGGCCGCACGCGGGCGTCCTCGCGAAGGCGGCCGGCCTCGCCCTGATCGTCAGCGTCCTGCAGATGGTCCTCCCGGTCTTCAGCCAGGTCATCGTCGACCGGGTTCTCGTCGAGCGCGACGAGGGGCTGCTCCGGATCCTCCTTTTCGGGATGGGAGGCGTCCTCGTCTTCTCGACTCTCGCGATGGTCCTGCAGCGATATCTCCTGAGCTTCGCCGCGGTCCGGATCGACGCCTCGACGCTCGACTTCGTCACGCGGCGCCTCCTGTCGCTTCCGATGTCCTACTTCTCGACGCGGAAGACAGGCGACATCCAGCGCCGCCTCATGGGCCTCCGGCAGGTGCGAGAGCTCCTCGTCCAGTACGGGGTCTCCTCGCTGACCGCCCTCTCGCAGCTCTCCGCGGTCCTGATCCTGATGTTCGTCTACAGCCCCCTCCTCGCGGGCGTCTTTCTCGCGACCGTCCCCCTCTACGCCCTTCTCATGCGGTACTCGAGGCGCCGGCTGCGTCCCGTCTTCGACACGCTCGAGGAGGCGTTCGGAAAGTATTCCGCCCAGCAGATCGACACCATCAAGGGGATCGAGACCGTCAAGTCGCTCGGGGCCGAAGGCTCCCTCCGTCAGCTGATGCTGGAGAGGTTCCTCGGCCTCGCCCGAAAGCAGTTCCGCGCCGACTTCACGGTCATGACCTACGAAGGCGCCGTCCAGGCCGTGAGCTTCCTCTCGACCGCCCTCTTCCTCTGGGCGGGGGCCGTCCAGGTGATGCGCGGGTCGCTCACCATCGGCGGGCTCGTCGCGTTCAACACCCTCGTCGCCCTCGCGAACGCCCCGATCGGGATCCTGCTCGCGACCTGGGACCACCTCCAGTACGGAACGGTTCTCCTCGACCGCCTGAACGACGTCTTCGAGCAGAAGCCCGAGCAGGGCGACGACCGGTCCCAGCTTCTCCCGGTCCGGACGCTCGCGGGAAAGGTGTCGCTCCGAAACGTCGGCTTCCGATTCGGCGGGCCCGAGTCGCCGTTGATCCTCGACGGCCTGACGTTCGACGTGGACCCGGGAAAGATGGTGGCGATCGTCGGCCGGAGCGGCTCCGGCAAGACGACCCTCGCCAAGCTCCTCTCCGGCCTCATGGAGCCGACCGAAGGATCGATTCTTTTCGACGGAGCGGACCTCAAGACGCTGAATTACCGGGACCTCAGGCGCCGCGTCGGCTTCGTCCTCCAGGAGAACTACCTCTTCGACGAGACGATCGCCCGGAACATCGCCTTCGGCGACGGCGAGCCCGACGTGGACCGGGTCCTTTGGGCCGCCCGGGTCGCGAGCGCCCACGAGTTCGTCGAGAGGTTTCCGCTCGGCTACGACACCCGGGTCGGCGAGTCGGGCCTCGCCCTCTCCGGCGGGCAGAAGCAGCGCGTCGCCATCGCGCGGGCCGTCTACAACCGTCCCCCGGTCCTGATCTTCGACGAGGCGACCAGCTCTCTCGACACCGAATCGGAGCGGGCGGTCAAGGAGAACCTCGACCGCCTTCTGGAGGGCCGGACGTCGTTCGTGATCGCCCACAGGCTCAGCACCATCCGCGACGCGGACGTCATCCTCGTCCTGGAGAAGGGACGTCTCGTCGAGCACGGGACTCACGACGAGCTGATGGACCGCCAGGGGCTCTACTACTACCTGTCGAGCCAGCAGCTCGGGATCTAGATGGACGAGGCGCCGTTCCTCCCGAGCGACCCGCCGCCCTTCGCGGCCCGGAGCCTCGCATGGCTCCTGATCGCCCTCTTCGCAGTGGCCGCTGTCGTATCGGTGGCGGTCAAGGTTCCCGAAACGGTCGTCGCCCCGTTCGCCCTTGTGCCCATGCGCGGCACCGATCCGGTTCGCGCTCCGCACGGAGGCACGGTCACGGAGGCTCTTGCCGTCGAGGGGCGCCCCGTGGCCAAGGGCGCGAGGCTCTTTGCCATCCGGTCGCAGGAGTTCGGGGACAGGGCCTCCGAGCGGAAGGCGCTCGAAGCAGGCCTCGGCGGACTTGCCGAGAGCCTTTCCAACGCCCGGAAGAGATTCGACAGCGAGGCCGGCGAGAGGCGTGAGGAGGCCCGGAGTCTCGCCGATCGCGCGGCCTATCTCGATCGGATGCTGGCTTTGAAGAGGGAGCAGCTCGCCTTGACGCTGGAGCAGTCCGAGCGGGCGAAGAAGCTCGCCGACCAGGGGCTCGCGAGCTTCAACGACCGTTCCGACGCCCAGATCCGGCACAGCCAGACCGTCATGGAGCTCGAGCAGCTCCAGTCCGACCGGAGCGCGACCGGGAGCGCCATCGAGAAGCTTCGCGACACCGAAGCGGCGAAGGGGACCGAGTTCCACGAGGAGGAGCGGGTCCTCGAGGAGAAGATCGCTCAGGCGAGAATCAGGATCGGCGCGCTCAGCGGGGGGCGCCCTCCGCCGGCGGAGACGAATCTGGAAACGAGCTGGCCGTCACTTCTCCGTGCGACGGCACCGTTCTCGGCGTCACGGCGCGGCGGGCCGGGGCGGTGGTCCGCGAAGGCGACGTCCTCGCCGAGGTCGCCTGCTCCGCCGAGACCCTGCAGGCCGAGCTGAGCCTCCCGCAGGGAGGGCTCTCCCGGATCCACCCCGGCCAGAGCGTCCGCCTCCTCCTCGACGCGTTCCCGTACCAGCGCTACGGCGTCCGCGGGGGAAGGGTCCGGTGGGCCAGCCCCTCCGGGGTCGGGACCCGCGAGGCCGCGACCTTCCCCGTCCTCGTCGACCTGGACGAGCAGGCCGTCCCGGCGGACGGCGAGCGCAAGCCGCTCCTGGCGGGAATGCGCGGCACCGCGCGCGTCGTCGTCGGCCGCCGCACGCTCGTCGAGTACGCCTTCGAGCCTCTCCGGCAGCTTCGGGAGAACCTCCGGTGACGCGGAAGAGCTTCGCTCGACGCGACGCAACTCACGCTCGAGACCTTCCGGAGCGCCGACGCCGCGATGCGCCGCTGCCTCGACGTGGCGCGTGCCGCCTGCCGGACCGAGCTTCCGCTCCTCCTCCTCGGCGAGTCGGGGACCGGAAAGACGCTCCTCGCCCAGGCGATCCACAACTCCTCTCCGAGAGCGTCGGCTCCCTTCGTCTCCTTCAACGCCGCGGCCCTCTCCGACACGCTCCTCGACAGCCAGCTCTTCGGCCACGAGAAAGGGGCGTTCACGGACGCCAAGCAGCCGCTGCGCGGCAAGTTCGAGGTCGCCGACGGCGGGACCCTCTTCATCGACGAGATCGCCGACATGAGCCCGCTCGCCCAGGCGAAGATCCTCCGGGCGGTCGAATACGGAGAGTTCGAGAGGCTCGGATCCGAGCGGCTCCGCAAGGCGGACGTCCGCCTGATCTCGGCCACCCGCCACCCGCTGGAGCGGTTTGCGAACACCGAGCAGTTCCGGAGCGATCTCTTCTACAGGCTCGCGGGGCTCACCGTCACCCTTCCCCCGCTGCGCGAGCGGCCGAACGACCTGCGCGAGCTCGTCGCGGCCTCGATCCATCGCGCCGCTCACGCACAGGGACGGACCATCTCCGGTCTCTCCCAGAAGGCCGCCGATGCCCTTTTCTCGTATCACTGGCCCGGGAATCTCCGGGAGCTCGACCTCGTCATCCACGCCGCAGTCGCGATGACCGAGGGCTCGGTGATCGAGGAATTTGCGATCCTGGTCCGAAACAACGGCGGGCCCGGGACGTCCCCTTCCGCCGCGCGGCCGGTCCCTGCGGCCGACCTGAGCCTCCGGGCCGTCGAGCGAGACCACATTCACCGGGTCCTCCGGGAGCTCGGGGGGAACAAGACGAGGGCCGCCAGGACCCTCGGCATCTCGCGCTCCCGCCTCGAGAGGAAGCTCAACGACGCGAAGTGACCGGGCACGGGCGACGGCGACCGCGACAATGAGCCTCGGAACGAGCTACTCGAAACGATGCAGCAACGCATCGAAACGATACAGCCCGGGTCCGGAATTCACCGCCATCGCGCGCCTGAGACTGTTTCTCAGCGGTGGAACGGTCCTTGCTCCGCCCGGGCCCGGTCCCGAATTCGAGAAAGGAGAAACGACGTGAACCACGAAGAAAACCCCCTCGGGCTTCTACAAGAAGGCGGTGAAGGACCTCGACGTCAAGCCCGCCAAGGTGACGTCCGCCCGGGCGTCCAGTCTCGAACCGGCCGTCAGCGACCGCGAAGAAGGCGAAGAACCGATCATGAAGAAGACCCCGAAGAAAAGCGCCCGGACAAGCTTCTCAAAGAAGACGCGGTCAAGGACCTCGCACCAAGCTCCGCCAAGGGCAGGCGGCACGAGGCGGCACGGGAAGGTCTGTGACAGGGGTGGATCGAGCATCTGACGAGCGACCTCCAGCTCGGCAAGGTTCTCGTCCGAGAGATTCCTGTCACTGCGACATGAAGACGGGCCGCCGCAAGACGAAGCCGTCGCCGGGGTTCGTCCCCCTCAGGGACCTCGTCCCCCGAAACGACCCCAAGGGCGGGTCGGCCGGGAAGACGGTATTCGGTGAACGTCCCCCGATCGCTCGAGACAGAAGAAAAGCACCCCTTCAAGGATGTTCCGGCCGAACGAAGGCAGAAGCCGGGTCACGACCGAAACAGGAAGAAAGGAGAAACGCCATGAAGAAGACCACGAAGAAAAGCTCCTCGAAGGCCTCTCACAAGAGAGCCCGCAAAAACCTCGACGTCACGCCTGCCAAGGGCGGGACCGTCCGGGGAGGCGGCAAGGCGGGCTCGGGCAGGACTACTGTCAGCGACCTCCAGATCAGCAAAGTTGTCGACAAGAGTTCAGCCGTGCTGTTCTGAGAGCGACCTGCTCGAAGACTGGCATGGTACGGCTTCCGACGATCCCGGACACTCCCGCCAAAGGCCCGGCTCCGCTCCATGCACGCTGGCTCGAAGAGGCCCTCGGGGGAAAGATCCCCTCCGAGCCCCACGCCACGTGCGAGAGCTGCCCCATGCTCCCTGTGCCCGGCGGCGCGGACGGGGCCCGGGACGCGGTCTTCTTCAATCCCAAGACGAAGTGCTGCACCTACCTGCCGAGGCTTCACAACTTTCTCGTCGGCGCGATCCTGGCAGACGAGGCGCCCGACATGGCCGAAGGGCAGGCGCGCGTTCTCGAGAGGATCGGAAAAAGGGTCGGCGTGACGCCGCTTTGGGTCGGCGCCGGTGGAGCGTACAGCCTCATGTACGACCACGGTGACGGGGTCTTCGGCCACAGCGAGGCGATGCGCTGCCCCTACTACCTCGAGGATCGGATCGGCGGCGGCTGCGGGATATGGCGTCACCGCAATTCCATCTGCATGACCTGGTTCTGCAAGCACGAGCGCGGGGCCCGGGCGCTGCGGTTCTGGGACTCGGCCAAAGAGCTGCTGATGGCCGTCGAGGAGAACCTCGCGATCCACTGCCTCGTCACCCTCGGTTTCGACGACGCGGCGCTCCGGACCAATTTCCCGTTCAAGGTTCCGAAGTCTCAGCGGACGGAAACCGTGAAGGGGGACGAGCTCGACGGCACGGTGAGCCCCGAGAGGTACAAGGCCCTCTGGGGAAGCTGGGCTGGCCGCGAGAAGGAGCTCTACCTCCTAAGCGACGGGATCGTCCGGAACATGGAGTGGAAGGACGTCGAGCGAATCGGCGGCGCGAACGTCGCTCTCCTCTCGCAGCTCGCACGCGCTGCCTACCAGACGGCAGCCAGCGACGCTCTTCCGGAGCGCCTCGAAATCGGCAACCTCAACGTCATCGGCGCCGGGCGTAAGACCGTGCGCCTCGGCACCTACAGCCCATACGACCCCATCGATGCTCCTGCCGCGCTTCTTCCGGCATTGCCCGCCTTCGACGGCTCCAGGGTACCCGACGCCCTCCGCGCGATCGAGAAGGATCATGGGCTCGTCCTGAGCCCCGAGCTCGTCCGAAAGCTCGTCGACTACGGCCTGCTCCGCGCGGTGACCGCCCCCGAAGACGAGCGAGTCTAACCAGAACTCGATGAGAAGGCCGAAGCCGGGTCATGAACAAATCAGGGCAAAAGGAGAAACGACGTGAAGAAGACCACGAAGAAAAGCCCCTCGAAGGCATCTCACAAGAAGGCGGTCAAGAACCTCGAGCTCAAAACGGTTAAGAGCGGGACGGTCCGAGGAGGAGTACCCGCGGTCCAAAAGTCAGGGAGATAGGAGGAGCAACATGAAAAAGATCGCGAAGAAGGGCGCCCCGAAGGCCTCTCACAAGAAATCGGTCAAGGACCTCGAGATCAAGCCCGCCAAGGGCGGGACGGGCGAGACGGTCCGTGGCGGCAAGATGATCGACAAGATCCACATCTGACGAGCGCCGCCTGCTGCAAGGATCGCCCGACCTTCGATGATGAAGACAGGCCGCCGAGGACCAAGCCGTCGCCGGGGGTTCGTCCTCCTCAGAGATCTCATCCCTCGAAACGACCCCAAAGGCGGGTCGGCCGGGAAAACGGTATTCGGTGAACGTCCCACGGTCCTCGAGACAGAAGAAAAGCACCCCCATGAGGATGTTCCGGCCGAACGAAGGCAGACGCCGGGTCACGGCCGAAACAGGAGGAAAGGAGACACGATATGAAGAAGACCACGAAGAAGACCCCGAAGGCCTCGCACAAGAAGGCGGTCAGGAACCTCGACGTCAAGCCCGCGAAGGGTGGAACGGTCCGTGGCGGAATACATGGTGGCTGGGACCAGCTCGCGAACAAGAAAGTTTGAGTTCCTGGAACACCCTTCTTAGAAAGTCCGGTCGAACGAAGGTAGAAGCCGGGTCACGACCGAAACAGGAAGTAAGGAGAAGACGTCATGAACAACCCCAAGAAGAAGAGCGCCTCGAAGGCCTCCCACAAGAGGAAGGTGAAGGACCTCGAGATCAAGCCCGCCAAAGGAGGGACCGTCCGTGGAGGCAAGGTCTTTCCCAAGGTGACCACGGGTTTGCTCGACAAGTACTAGCGAGGCTGAAGTTACCCCTTTCGTCGCGCGACCTCGCGCTCGGTCACGACCGAAACAGGAAGAAGGGAGACACGACATGAAGAAGAACGCGAAGAAGAACCCTCCGAAGGGTTCCCGAAAGAACGCAATCAAGGACCTCGAGATCAAGCCCGCCAAGGGCGGGACGGACGGGACGGTCCGTGGCGGCAAGTTCGAGACCAAGATCCACATCTGACGAGGGCCGCTTGCCGTAAGGGCCGATCGGCCCCTCGATGATGAAGACAGTCCGCCGAGGACCAAGCCTTCGCCAGGGATTCGTTCCCCTCAGGGACCTCGTGCCCTGAAACGACCCCAAGGGGGGGTCCGCTGGGAAGACGGTATTCGGCGAACGTCCCCCGGTTTCCGTGACAGAAATGACACAGCGCTTCCAGGATGTTCCGGCCGCACGAAGGCAGAAGCCGGGTCACGGTCGAAACAGTAAGTAAGGAGAAGACGTCATGAACAACCCCAAGAAGAAGAGCGCCTCGAAGGCTTCCCACAAGAAGACGGTCAAGAACCTCGAGGTCACGCCCGTCAAGGGCGGGAAGGTCCGTGGGGGCTTCCCGACGCCATGGAAAAACAAGGTCTAATGCCGCCCGAAATGACGCGCGAATCCAGAAGAAAGGAGAAACGAACATGAAAAAGACCTCGAAGAAGAGCGCCTCGAAGGCATCTCACAAGAAGGCGGTCAAGGACCTCGAGGTCAAGCACGCCAAGAGCGGGACGGTTCGCGGAGGACTGCCCCCCGGTCCACCAACCTACAAATGAGTGGACAAAATGAGAACCGACATGAAGAAGACCACGAAGAAAGACCCTTCGAAGGCCTCTAAGAAGAAGGCGGTCAAAAACCTCGAGGTCAAGCCCGCGAGGGGTGGAACGGTCCGCGGAGGCTGGGACCCGACCAAAGCGCGATAGCGTCGAAACGAGTCACTCGAAACGACCCCTTCTCCGAAAGTGAACCGCGAGATGAAGACAGGCCGCGGTAAGACAAAGCCCTCGCCGGGGTTCGTCCCCCTCAGGGACCTCATCCCCCGAAACGATCCCAAGGGCGGGTCGGCCGGGAAGACGGTATTCGGCGAGCGTCCCCCGGTCCTCGAGGCAGAAGAAAAGCACCCCTTCAAGGATGTTCCGGCCGAACGAAGGCAAAAGCCGGGTCACGACCGAAACAGGAAGAGAGGAGAGACGACATGAAGAAGAACACGAAGAAGACAGCCTCCAAGGCAAAGGGGCCCAAGGCGACGAAGAATCTCGACGTCAAGCCCGCCAAGGGCGCGAAGGTCCGTGGTGGAACTGTAAACAAGGGGTGGATCGAAGTTTCATCCTTCAGTTTTAATGCGGAACCCACCGTCAGTGTGACCGCGAAGAAGCCGTCCTGATGAGCACCGGCTGGCCGAAGGGCTGCCGCATGCTCGCGGCGGGCAAGTATGCGAGCGGCCTCGCGGCCTTCGAACCGGCCGTCCGGGCGAGTCCGGACTCTGCGGCCGCACGATTCCACCTCGCCCGGGCGAGCTTCGCCCTAGGGGAGGTCGAGAGGGCGACCCGGCAGCTTCGGGCGGCACTCCGGATCCGCACGGATATCCGAGCTCTGCGGTTCCTGGCCACGATCGCCCCGTTCGACCCGCGCCTCGACCACGCGGCGATCCTGAAGGTCCGCCGCGCGCTGGCCGCTGCGGTTCGCGCTCGAACCGTCGCGCCCGCCAGGGCGATCGTCGTCGGGAGCCCGGCCAGGAAAGTGCTCAAGGTTGGCTACGTCTCGTCTTTCTTCGACAAGGACAACTGGATGAAGCCGGTGTGGGGGCTGATCGATCACCACGACGCCAAGAGGGTGGAGATCCACCTTTTTGCCGACGTGCCGCGCGTTTCTGCGGTGCGTCGGCGGGCGCGTGCGAGCGCGGCGCACGTCCACGACATCTCGCGCCTTGACAACGATGTGGCCGCGCGGCTGATCGCCCGGACGGGGCTCGACGTCCTCGTGGATCTCAATCAGTACAGCCGGGTCGGCCGGATGCCGCTTTTTTCGACCAGGCTGGCGCCGGTCGTCGTCGCGTGGTTCAACATCTTCGGGACCTCGGGAATGCCGGTTTTCGACGCGCTGATCGGCGATCGATGGCTCGTCCGCGACGTCGAGAAGCCTTGGTACCTCGAAAAGATCGTGAAACTCCCGTTCTCGTCGCTGACTTTCGCGGTGGACTATCCGGTCCCTGACGTCGGGCCGCCGCCTTTCTTGCGCAACGGCTTCGTCACGTTCGGAAGTCTTTCGTCGCTGTACAAGCTCAACGACGGCGTCGTCGGCACCTGGGCCGACATTCTGAAGCGGAGCCCGGGAAGCCGTCTTCTCCTGGGCAATGCGGATCTGGGAGACCCCGGCAACCGAGCGCACACTCTCGAGCGATTCACCGCGCGCGGGATCGAGCCCGCGCGCGTCACGTTGCTCGGGCCCGACGAGCACTACGAGTTTCTCCGAAACTACGACGCGATTGACCTCGCTCTCGACACGTTCCCCTACAACGGAGGCACGACGACCACCGAGGCGATCTGGCAAGGAGTCCCGGTCGTCGCGTTCTTGGGGGACCGGTGGATCTCGCGTACCAGCGCCTCCCTGCTGGAAAACGCCGGTCTTGAGGGCTTCGTCAGCCGGGACGTCCGCGGTTATGTCGAAACGGCCGTCCGGTGGGGGTCGGGAGCAAAGGCGGAAGAACGGAGAGAGCTCCGCCGCACGATGAGGAAACGCCTGAAAGCCTCACCCGTCACCGACTGCGCGAGCCTCGCGCGCTGCATCGAGGACGCTTACGTCCAATTGTGGGGCGCGAGGACTCGCTCCGCTCTCCCTCAGCGGATGACAGCGTGATGAAGACAGGCCGTCGAGGACCAAGCCGTCGCCGCGGGTTCGTCCTCCTCAGAGATCTCGTCCCCCGAAACGATCCCAAGGGCGGATCGGCCGGGAAGACGGTATTCAGCGAGCGTCCCCCGGTCCTCGAGACAGAAGATAAGCATCACCTTAAAGATGTTCCGGCCGAACGAAGGCAAAAGCCGGGTCACGACCGAAACAGGAAGAAAGGAGAAACGACGTGAAGAAGATCACGAAGAAAGGTCCCTCGAAGGCCCCCAAGAAGAGGACGACGAAGAATCTCGACGTCAAGCCCGCCAAGGGCGGGACGATCCGCGGGGGGAGCCTCCCCCGACAGTGGAAGTGGATCGAGTGACGCCGGCCGACGGCCAGAAGGAAAGGAGAAACGCCATGAAAAAGACCACGAAGAAGAACCCTCCGAAGGTGTATCGAAAGAAGGCAATCAAGGACCTCGAGATCAAGCCCGCCAAGGGCGGGACGGGCGAGACAGTCCGTGGCGGCAAGGATAAGATCCACATCTGACGAGAGCCGCTTCCTGCAAGGACCGCCCGATCCTCGATGATGAAGACAGGCCGCCGAGGACCAAGCCGTCGCCGGGGGTTCGTCCTCCTCAGAGATCTCGTCCCCCGAAACGATCCCAAGGGCGGGTCGGCCGGGAAGACGGTATTCGGCGAGCGTCCCCCGGTCCTCGAGACAGAAGATAAGCATCACCTTAGAGATGTTCCGGCCGAACGAAGGCAGAAGCCGGGTCACGACCGAAACAGGAAGAGAGGAGAAACGACGTGAAGAAGATCACGAAGAAAGGTCCCTCGAAGGCTTCCAAGAAGAGGACGACGAAGAATCTCGACGTCAAGCCCGCCAAGGGCGCGACGGTTCGTGGCGGAGTGCATGGCGGTTGGGACCAGATCGCGAACAAGAAGATTTGAGTTCCTGGAACACCCTTCATAGGTCTGGTCGAACCACTACAAGCCGGGTTACGACCGAAACAGGAAGAGAGGAGACACGACATGAAGAAGAACACGAAGAAGACAGCCTCCAAGGCAAAGGGGCCCAAGGCGACGAAGAACCTAGAGGTCAAACCCGCCAAGGGGGCGTCGGTCCGTGGCGGAGTGCATGGTGGCTGGGACCAGGTCGGGAACAAGAAGTATTAGTTGCCCTCTGATCAAGTGACCTCTCCGAAGACCCGCGCGGTCCGGCTCCCGTCGATCACCGATGCTCCCGCCAGGGGCCTGGCACCGCTTCATGCGCGCTGGCTCGAGGCGGCGCTCGGGGGCAAGATTCCTTCCGAGCCACACGCGGCGTGCGACAACTGCGCGATGCTGCCGGTGTCCGGAGGCGCGGATGAAGAGCGCGGCGCAGTCTTCTTCAACCCCAGGACGAAGTGCTGCACTTACCTGCCGAGACTTCACAACTTTCTCGTCGGGGCGATCCTCGCAGACGAAGCGACCGATATGGCCGAAGGGCGTGCCCGCGTCCTGGAGAGGATCGGGAAGAAGGTCGGCGTGACGCCGCTCTGGGTCGGCGCCGGCGGCGCGTACAGCCTCGTGTACGACCACGGAGACGGGGTCTTCGGCCACAGCGAGGCGATGCGCTGCCCCTACTATCTCGAAGACCGGATCGACGGCGGCTGCGGGGTGTGGCGTCACCGCAATTCCATCTGCATGACCTGGTTCTGCAAGCATGAGCGCGGGGCCCCGGCGCTGCGGTTCTGGGACTCGGCCAAAGAGCTGCTGATGGCCGTCGAGGAGAATCTCGCGATCCATTGCCTCGTCACTCTGGGTTTCGACGACGCGGCGCTCCGGACCAATTTCCCGTTCAAGGTTCCGAAATCTCAGCGGTCGGAAACCGTGAAGGGGGACGAGCTCGACGGCACGGTGAGCCCGGAACGATACAAGGCTCTCTGGGGGAGCTGGACGGGCCGCGAGGAGGAGCTCTACCGCCAATGCGACGCGATCGTCCGAGACATCGAGTGGAAGGACGTCGAGCGCATCGGCGGCGCGAGCGTCGCACTCCTGTCGCAGCTCGCGCGCGCGGCCTATCAGGCGGTGATCCGTGACGACCTTCCCGAGCGGCTCGAGATCGGCAATCTCAGCGTCATCGGCACGGGGCGCGGGACCTTGCGCCTGGCCACGTACAGCGCCTACGACCCCATCGACGCCCCGGCCGCGCTTCTCCCCGTGCTTCCCGCGTTCGACGGCTCCAGGGTGCCCGACGCCCTTCGCGCGATCGAAAGGGACCATGGGCTCGTCCTGAGCCCCGAGCTCGTCCGAAAGCTCGTCGACTACGGCCTGCTCCGCGCGGTGGACGCCCCCGAAGACGAGCAAGTCTGGCGAAACTCCATGAAAAGGCGGAAGCCGGGTCATCGCCAAAACAGGATGAAAGGAGAAACGACATGAAGAAGATCACGAAGAAAGGTTCCTCAAAGGCTTCCAAGAAGAAGGCGGTCAGGAACCTCGACGTCAAGCCTGCGAAGGGCGGGACGGTCCGTGGAGGGGCAACCAGACTCGACAAGTGGCCCGGGTAGACGCTTGGCGGCCGGCAGCACGCGAGGCCGGCTACGCGGTACTTCCGCGCGAAGAGCGTGAGCCGCGCGGAGAGGTGGAGAAGCTGAGCGAGCTGCGTCGCACGATGAGGATACGGTTGCGGGCTTCGCCGGTCACCGATTGCCCAAGGCTCGCGCGCCGCATGGACGATGTCTACCTCCGGCTATCGGGCGCGAGCCCTCGTCGGAAACGACCCCGGGCCGCGCTCCCGCGTAATTGAGATTGACTCTCGGTACAAACCCGCGTCAGAATTCGCGGCCTTCAACGAGTGCCAAACGGGAATTTCGGAGGTGATGCCATGCCGGTCGCGATGAAACCTGTGCTCACGGACGCCCTTCTCGAAAAGTGCCGCGAGAGGGCTCCTCTCTACGACCGCGAGAACCGCTTCTGCCAGGAGGACTTCGACGACCTGAAGGCTGCCGGGCTATCTCCTCATGGCGGTTCCGAAGGAGTTTGGGGGGGCCGGCCTGACGGTCGAGGAGGTCGGGCTCGAGACGCGCCGGCTCGCCTATTACGCTCCCGCGACCGCGCTCTGCCTCAACATGCACAACTACTGGGTGGGCGACGCGGCGGATCTCTGGCGGAGCGGCGACAAGTCCTGCGAGTGGGTCCTCAGGGAGGCGGCGGCCGGAGAGGTCTTCGCCGCTGGCCACGCCGAGCACGGCAACGACATCCCGGGTCTCCTGTCGACCTCGAAGGCCGAGCGCGTCGACGGGGGTTGGCGCATCACGGGAAAGAAGGCCTTCGGCAGCCTCACTCCGGTCTGGACGCGCCTCGGGCTCCACGCCATGGACACGAGCGACCCCGCCGCCCCGAAGATCGTGCATGTGTTCCTGCCGAAGGGGACGAAGGGCGTCACGGTCAAGGAGACCTGGGACGTGCTCGGCATGCGCGCGACGAAGAGCGACGACACGATCCTCGACGGCGCGTTCGTCCCCGACAAGTACGTCGCACGTGTCGTCCCCGCCGGCGTCGCCGGGGTGGATATGTTCATCCTCGGCTTCTTCACGTGGGGCCTCGTCGGCTTCGCGAACGTCTACTACGCGATCGGGCAGAGGGCGCGCGACGTCATCGTCGAGCAGCTCAAGACGAAGACGTCGATCGGCCTGACCCGGCCGATGACCTATCACCCGGAGATCCAGCACGGCGTCGCGGAGATCGCGCTCGAGCTCGAGTCGATCGGCCCGCACGTCGACGCGATCGCGCACGACTGGACACGCGGCGCCATCGGGCCGGACTGGTTTCTCAGGCTTGTCGCGATGAAGTACCACGCGGTCGAGGGGGCCTTCCGCGTTGCGGACCGCGCGCTCGACCTCTCCGGCGGATTCGGCATGTTCAGGAAGAGCGAGCTCGAGCGGCTCTTCCGCGACTCGCGCGCGGGGCGGTTCCACCCGGCGAACTCGGCGCTCGCTCACGAGATCGTCGGAAAGCTGACGCTCGGGATCAGCCCGGACGAGCAGCCGCGCTGGGGCTGACGGCTTCCTCGACCCGGGCAGACACTGAGCCGAGCCCGGCGTCGGGGCGCAGACGACGTTACGCCAGAGTTACACCGCTCCGTCCCCGTTACGGCCGCCCAAGGCCGTGCTGCGCAAGGCAAGCCATTCTCTAGAGAGCGTTTCGGCTCTCGTCTCGGCTGGCAGCGTACTTGCTCCGTCAGGGGGTTGTCCTAGGGGGACGATTGTCGTCTGTCCTCATCTCTCGCGGCACCATGTCGGGCGGCGAGGCATTGGCTCATCGCCTGGCGGAGCGTCTCTCCCTCCGTTACGTCTCCCGGGAGGACCTCATCGAGGTGGTCGACGCCCAGGGCGAGCACGCGAAGAAAGTCAGGGCGAGCCTCGACCGCGCCACCCGCGCGTACGACCAGTTCGGCCAGCTCCGCCGCCCGTACCTCGTGCTGATGCGACGTGCCTTGCTGGGTTTCATCCGGGAAGGCAACGTCGTGTACGCCGGGTACGCGAGCCATCTCCTCGTGCCCACCGTGCCCTGTTGCATGCGCGTTCGAATCAACGCCCCCATGTCCCTCCGGGTCAAGAATGCAATTCAGCGGCTCGGCCTGGGGGAGGAAGAGGCGCGCGAAGCGGTTCTGCGCGAGGACGAGCAGCGCGTCCGGTGGGGTCGCTTCATGTATGGGCACGACATTCGCGACCCGAATCTCTATGACGTCTGTTTTCTGCTCGACAGGATGTCGGTCGACGCGATCTGCACCATGATCGCCGCGGGTCTCGGTGAGAAGGATTTCCAGCCCACGCCCCAGGCTGCGAAGGCGCTTCAGGATCTTTTCGTCGCCGCGAGCGTCGAGGCGGCGCTCGTGAGCGATCCCCGCACGCTCTCCTGGGAGATCGGGGCGCGTTCGCGGGGTGGAAACGTCCTGCTGGAGGGGCCGTTCCTCGAAGATCGCAAGCTTATCGACGTCCTCGAGGTCGCGCGAGGAGTCGAGGGCGTCGAGGCCGCCGAGTACCAGCCTGGATGTGTGTCGAGTTTCGACCACTGACCGATTGCCAGCGTATGCCGGGAGTCAATCCATGCCCATAACAGCCGACACCAGCCGCCGCGCCGCCTTCGAAACGATAAGAGAATTCCTCGTGCGAGCCGCCGAGGCCGAGGAATCGCTGATCCAGCTCGCCGCGGCTCGCAACGAGCTGCTCCGGCACTCGAGCAAGACCGGCGACGACCTACTGGGCTTCACCTCCAACACGACGGACCTGACCGAACGACAGACCTCCATGGCCCAGGAGCGGACCGCCCTGACCCGCGAGCAGACGCGCCTCTCGACCCGAAGCACCGAGCTCGCGAACATCCGTACGGAGCTCGGCCGCGAGCGAACTTCACTCGCCGGCGAACGAACCGACATGGCGGTGGCCCGGACCGAAATGGCGCGCCGCCGCTCCTCGCTGGCCGAAGGACGCACGGGTCTCGCGCAGTCGCGAACGGTTCTCGCCGAAGAGCGCACAGGGCTCGCGAAGCAGCGCACCGGCATGGCGCACGAGCGGACGGACCTCTCCGTCACGCGCACCAGCATGGCGCGTGAACGCAACGAGCTCGCTCTCCAGCGCACCGACTACTCCGTGCGCCGAACCAACCTCGCCGGGGAGCGAAACCAGCTCGCGACGGTGCGTACGGTCAGGGCCGCGTCGCGCACCCGGCTTTCGTTCCAGAGGACCGAAATGGCCCGGGAGAGGACGTACCTTGCTCTCCTGCGCACGGGCCTCGCCTTGCTCACTTTCGGAGTCGTTCTCTTCCGGACGTTCGGAGTCTCCTGGTGGAGCCTCTTCGACGGGGCACTCGTCCTCATCAGCATCGGCCTCGTCGTCGTGGGATCCTCGGGTTATGTCAAGAGTCACCGGCTGGTGCAGAAGCTCGGCATTCTGATCCAGTCCGACAGGGGGCTGACGGATCTCGAAGCGGGCTGATTCCGATACGAAGGTCAGGTTGCAGCGGTTCCGGCATCGCGACGCCCGCCGTGCTCTGCCGTGTCAGTGTCTGCCTGAAATTTCTCGACTTGATAGACCGCAAGCTGCACGGCACCAGCCCAAAGGCCGGCGGGAACCCCGGCCTTTTGCTTGAGAAGAGCCATGAACTCGCGCGGCTCCGGGTGCTGGCTCCAGACCTGCGGCAGAAAAGTGGCGCGCCGCCCGCCGTACTGAAAAATGACGCCGTCGACGCCCGGACGAAGGAGGCTCAGGGCTTCCGCCTCGCTGCTGAACTGGAGCGGTTGCGGCGCGGTCAGCACGGAGACCTCGATGCTCACGGCAGACAATTCCTCGGATGCAAGGGTTGGAAAGCGCGGGTCGCCAAAAGCGGCGGCGCAGGCGTTCCGAGTCACGTCGTCGTAGAGGGAACGATGCGCCTCGAGCGAGCCGATGCAGCCGCGCAGCCGCCCGTGAAGGGTGAGGGTGACGAAGGTGGCAGCCGGCTCGTCGAGCCAGAGGGGACGTGGCAACGCGGGCCAAGCCTCGCCGAATTCGGCCGCTATGGCGGCGCGTGCCAGTGAGGTGAGAAGCCGCCCTCTGGCCTGATGCTCCGTGAGCGAATGAGTTCCTTCCGTAAGGCCACCGCCGCGTAACCGACGACGCGCCCTTTGTCGACGACCGCCTCGTCGGGAGTTCCGCGAGTCTATCAGGCGGGCACGAACGTGTCGCCGTGAACCGCGGACCTTTACGCTATAGAATCGTCGCGCGTTCAAACCAACCCGGCGCGACGCACGTTCGCGCCCTTTCCAGAAAGGAAGGTCCATGAGACGTTTCCTCACTTTCACCGTCGCCGCGCTGTTCGTGGTCGCGGCCTTCTCCGTCTCCGCGGGCGATCCGCCGAAGGGCGGAGGCGACGCGGCCAAGAGCCCGCAGGCGAAGGTCTACCTCGACTGGGTCAAGGCCGTGAAGGCTGGGAACCTCGACGCGTGGAAGAAGGTCGTTCCGGCCGAGGCGTCGCAGCAGATCGAAGCCCAGGCCAAGGA
The DNA here is from genome assembly GCA_963816185.1 of Thermoanaerobaculia bacterium. Taxonomy (GTDB): domain Bacteria; phylum Acidobacteriota; class Thermoanaerobaculia; order UBA5066; family UBA5066; genus Fen-183. Next base: position 26,708 of record CAWFJJ010000006.1, read on the forward strand.
GATGAAGAAGACGCCCAAGGACGTGCTCGAGTTCCTCGGGGCGATGACCCCGGACGACAGCAAGATCACGGGCCTCAAGGTCGACGGAAAGAAAGCCACGCTCAAGGTGACCGGGAAGACGAAGGGCGATCCCAAGCCCTCGTATGGGAGCGTCGAGATGATCCAGGAGGGAGGCGGCTGGAAGGTCGGCAAGCAAAGCTGGAGCGACAAGCCGGAGTAGCGGGGATCGACGGAGCTCCTTCGACTGCCGGGCCTTTGAACATGAGACCCTAGGGGGGGCCGCTCTTGGCCCCCCCTAGCGAGGTAGTCCCATCCCCCAGTAGTTCGCCTCGAAGAACGGCATGTAGTCCTTCTTCGTCAGGAAACCGAGCAAGCCGGCGACGTGCTTCGTCGTGCCGAACTTCCAACGAAACGTCTTTTGATACGACTTGAGGAACGTCAGGAAGGTCGCCTCGCCGATTTCCTTGTGCAGCACCGACAGAAGGTACGGACCCTTTCCGTACAGGAGCCCTGTACGGTATTGGTCCTCCATCTCGCGGTCGTTCGGCATGTCGATGCGGTTGGCGAGCGCGATCGGCGCGACGCCATTGGCGAGCTTCGCACGCGATTTCCAGCCCGCCACGAGCATCTCGTAGTCACCCTTGCCCTTGGCGTCGCGAATGAAGAGCGCCGCGCAGTATTCCGCGAATGCCTCCTCCAGCCACTGCTCTTCCGGGCCCGGGCTCTTCACCACCGTGCCCCAATACTGGTGGGCGATTTCGTGGGCGAAGCGGTGATTGACGCCTCCGGAGAAAAGCTGGTTCGCCTCACCCATGATCGGGTTGAACGCCTCCTTGGTGATGAAGAGAGTGCCCGGCGGCGCCTGCCCCCAGCCGTAGTCGTTGATCTCGATGATGTTGAGCTCCCGGAACGGGAAAGGCCCGAGGAAGCCTTCGTAGTACTTGATTACGCTGAATGCGAGGTTCGTGAGCTTCTTGAACGCGTGCGGATGGTTCATCGCGTACGAGGCCACGCGCACGGTCATTCCCTCGCGCGTCTCCTCCTGGTAGCGGTAGTTGCCCGCCAAGACAACGGGAAAGTCCACTGGGTCGGCGATCTCCGTCTCGACGACGTTCTCGTCTCCGTCCACCCGACGGCTCGTTGTGACGCCAGGCGCGAACGGCAAGAACGGCTTCTTGACCCGCACCGTGGCGCGCATCGTGAATGAGCGGCCCGTCTGCTGCGGCAGCGGCAGCCAGTTGCCCTCCAGGAGCCAGAAGTTATCGCCCTGCGGGCGCACGAGAAAATCGCCTTCAACCTCGAAGGTCAGCTTGAACGGCCTGTTCGCTGCGGCGACCGTGGGGAGACCCACCAGGAGCGCGCCGCGGTCGTGGTGGAACGGTAGAGACGTCCCGTCCTCAGCCTTCACCGAGCGCAGCCGCTCGGAGCGCAACCGCACGACGCCCGTTCCCGTCACGTCCCAGCGCGTGTTCGTCAGGCCGAAGTCGAAGACGGAGCGCGGTCGCCGGAGGGGCACGATCGTCTCGACGACCGTGAGGGTTGTGTCGCGGCCGTCCGTCGCGCGAAGCGTGTAGTCGATATTGGTCACGACGAAGGGGGCCGGCTGCAGGTCCCGTCGGTCTCGAGCGGACTGGCTCGATAGCGTCGTCCTCCAAAGGCGCTTCTTCACCTCGTCGTCGGCCAGACTGTCTTTGATCTTCCGGATCACGTCGAGGCGTTCGACGTCGCCCTCGATGGAATCGGAGACGTAGACGTAGGCCTCCTGCCCACCGGAGATCTCGAGGCGCAGCACTTTTGCCGAGGGCGCGTCGAGCCGCTGGAGGATGAACGGATGCGAAGGAGGGCTCTCCTGTATCCGCCCGAACCATCCTCGGTGCGCCTTGAACGCTCCGTCGAGTGGCGCGCCTTGCGCAGCGGCCGCGGCGGCATCGGGGTCCGTGGTCAGGACGAGGAGCTCCGTGAAGGTGTCCCTGAGCGTGAGGGACTTGTCGCCCTTCTCCAGCTTGAGCGACGTCGCCTTCTTGACGTTGAACTCGACGGCCGGCAGCTCGATCGGATCGGCGGCTCGATACTCGAAGGAGCCTCTTCCCGTGAAGAAGAAGCCGACGACGTCGTCACCGGCCTTGACTGGCACACGCCAGCCGTCGGCTAGCAGCACCACCATGTGCCCGGACTCAATGCGGGTTCCTCGTACCTGTGTCGATGCGCCCGCCGCGGCAAGGGCTTCGTAGCTCTTCGCAAGCGCGGCCACACTCGGCGCAGCGGCGGATGCAGGACCGGAGAGCGCGAGGACTGCTCCTGCCATCCGGAAAAAGTCTCTCATCTATGTTTATGCGGCTCCCACCGTGCGCTCTGACATGGCCAGCCACGCGCAACAAATCATCATACCCTTCCGATTTCATGAGCTCCCGCCCGTTTGGGCTCGAGAAGCTCGAAAGATCGTCGGCCGGAAGGACCGCACGGCCTACCTGCGGTCCGGCGACTGGATATGCCCGGCGCCCGTGTGGAGGTCGAGGCGGAGAATCCCCCTGCTCACCACGCTGGCTCGTGTGGAGTCCGTGACTCGGATGTCGCCTTGGCGCAGCCGCACGACGACCTGTTCCAGGCCGGCGGCTGGAACGCGGAGGCTTGCGAAGCAATTCAGGTCCGTAAACAGGCCGCGCTGCTCGATCCGGAACAGGAGCCTCGGCACGGGACCCGGGATGAATTCGACGTGCGCGCCAAGCCGGCTCAGTGGCAGCCCGAAGCCGTGCAGCTCGCCCCGAATCGTCACCTGCGAAGACGGTGCGTCGACGAGAGCGATTTCGATCGTCCCTTTCGGGGCCTGGACCTCCAGAACCCGCGGCGCCTGCGGCAGGGAGGGGAGTGGCACGACCGAGTCGATCGGCGTGCCGTGCGGCGTCGCGAAGAGCGCGACGAGGACACCCGCAGCTCCGAGGACGGCTGTGACACTCGAAGCCCTGGGCCAGCGCCACTCGGGGCGGGCTGCAAGTGGAGCGGCGTCCAGCGCTTCGTCGCGGGGAAGGTGCAGCACATGGTAGTAGAGGACGTGCGATACCCCGGCCGCAAGGAGCGCCGACCAGAGGATATCGGAGAGGAAATGGGCGCCCGCGGCCATGCGTCCCACCCCCAGGAGCCCTCCCGCGAGGAGACCCGTTGAGAGCGAAGTGAGCGCCGGCGCTCGGCGGCGTTTCCAGATCCACCAGCCGATGCCGTAGAGGAAGCCAACCGTGCAATGGCCGCAGGGAAACGAGGCCCCTCCTTCGCGACCGGGAAGAGGCGTCGGGACGTAGCGCAACGCCCCCCCGAATTCGACGATCTCGCGGGGCCGCGGGTGATTCCAGTGATCCTTGAGCAGCACGTTGCCGAGAAGGCCGGGGCCCAGAACAACGCTCAGCAGGACGAAGACCCCGTGCCGGCTCCACGGCCTGCGCCTGAGGTGGGCGCCGGCCGCGAGCATCGCGAGGCCCGCGATCACGAGCGACGCCGTGATCCAGGGTGACGCGCGATAAAGCAACGGCCAAGGGGCTTGCGTCGCGAGAGGCCAGTGGTCGGTGCCGGTCGGCCGGTAGAACCAGCGTGCGACGGCGACGTCGAGGGACGAGACGCCGAAGAGGAGCGTTACAGCCAGCGCCGACAGCACGAGCAGCGCCCCTTCCTGCAGCCGCCCTGATTCGGGCGGAGGCGAGCTGCCGACGATCACGCCGTCGTCCGTTCGCATCCGCCGATTATCGGTTTCGTCCACCGTCGGGCTCCCGACATCGGGTACGACGTCGAGACCACTGATATCCGCCCACTCACGTGCCCGCCGTCGGACACGATATCGTCAGCTCGTCGAGTGCCAGATTCGCTCGACCGGGTCGGAGGGCGTCGATGAATACGGCGGGAAAAGAGTTTCTCAAGGCTCGCGACTTTCTGCAGGAGCATCGCGAGGACTACGAATCGGCGTACCGCGGCTTCCGCTGGCCCGAGCTCGAGGAGTTCAACTGGGCCCTCGACTTCTTCGACCCCTGGGCCGAGGGTAACCAACGCCCGGCTCTCTGGATCGTCGACGAACAGGGTCGCGAGTGGAAATACTCGTTCGCCGAGATGCGGGAACGCTCGAACCGCGTCGCGAACTTCCTCCGACGGCTGGGGCTTCAGCGCGGAGGCCGGGTCCTTCTCATGCTCGACAACCAGCCCGAGCTGTGGGAGACGGTTCTGGCCGCCATCAAGCTCGGCGCGGTCCTCATCCCGTCGTCGCTTCTCCTGACGAAGAGCGACCTTCAGGACCGGATTCGCCGCGGACAGGTGACGCTCGTCGCCGCGACACCCGAGAACACTGGCAAGTTCGAGGGGCTCGAAGGGAGTTTCGTGAAGGTCCTCGTCGGCGGAAAAGCGGACGGCTGGGTCTCGTACGAGGAGGCGGGCGAGGCCCCCGCAGCCTTCCGCGCCGACTTCGTGACGAAGATCTCCGACGCCCTCTTCCTCTATTTCACGTCCGGAACGACCGCGCTTCCCAAGATGGTGCTTCACACGAACGGCTCCTATCCGGTCGGGCATCTTTCGACGATGTACTGGGTCGGGCTGAAGGAGGGCGACCTTCACCTGAACATCAGCTCGCCGGGGTGGGCCAAGCACGCATGGAGCTCTTTCTTCGCGCCCTGGAACGCCGGCGCGACGATCTTCGTCCACAAGTACGCACGCTTTTCCCCGGCTTCCCTTCTCGAGACGCTGCGGAAATACCGGATCAACACGCTCTGCGCACCGCCGACCGTCTGGAGGATGGTGATCCTCGAGACCCTGGGAGCGCGGCCCGAAGGGCTGCGCGAGCTCGTGAGCGCCGGCGAGCCGCTGAACCCGGAGGTCATTGCACGGGTCGAGAAGGAGTGGGGCCTCACGATCCGCGACGGCTACGGCCAAACGGAGACGACGCTGCAGGTGGGAAACATGCCCGGCCTCCCCGTGAAGGTCGGCTCCATGGGGCGTCCCGCGCCCGGCTACCGGCTGGAGTTGCTCGACTCCGACGGCCGGGAGGCCGACGAAGGAGAGCTGGCTGTCCACCTCGAGCCGCGCCCCCTCGGTTTGATGGTCAACTACGCGGACGATCTCGCCCGCACCCGCGCTGCGATGTCGGGGGGCTACTACCGGACGGGCGACACGGCCTCGCGCGATTCGGAGGGGTACTTCTGGTTCATCGGCCGCGCGGACGACGTCTTCAAGAGCTCGGACTACCGGATCAGCCCGTTCGAGATCGAGAGCTCCCTCCTCGAGTGCGGCCCCGTCGCCGAGGCGGCCGTCGTTCCCTCTCCCGACCCGATCCGCGGCTTCGTTCCGAAGGCCTACGTCACGCTCAAGCCCGGCTTCAAGCCGGATGCGGCGACCGCGGCGATGATCTTCGAGACGCTCCGGGCGAAGGTGGCCCCTTTCCGCCGCGTCCGGCGCCTCGAGTTCGTCACGGACCTCCCGAAGACCGTATCGGGCAAGATCCGCCGCGTCCAGCTTCGCGGCCAGGAGACGAACCGCGACGCGATGAGGCCGCAAGAGTTCCGCGAGGAGAGTTCGAAGGGTTGAGGGGCGGACTTTTCGCCTCGGGATCAAGCAGCTGAATGTCCGTCCTCTATGAACTGCCTCCGCGTACCCTTCCAGCGACAGTGCCGTGGCATAGGTGTTGCTGCGCCCTGTCATGGGTCCCGTTCGGCGTGAACCAAGACCCAGCGGAGGTATGAGATGGCATACCGAATGGCCCGGCAGGTCTGTGTCTTAGCGGCTATGTCAGGAAGTCCGCTTCTCTTGATGGCTCAGGAGCAGGGGCCGGCAGCAGAGGCTTCCGGGAACGAGGCATCGGTCCAGTCGCAAAATCTGGCCCCGGAGCAACTCGCCGACCTGGTCGCGCCCATCGCGCTGTATCCCGATCCGCTTCTGAGTCAGGTCCTGGTCGCGAGCACCTACCCGTTGGAGGTCGTCGAGGCGCAGCAGTGGCTGCAACGGAATAGACGTCTGAGGGGCCGGCAGCTGATGGACGCAGCCCAGGAGCAGAACTGGGACGCCAGCGTTCAGGGACTGGTGGCCTTTCCGGACGTGCTGGACACGCTGAACCAGGACGTCCAATGGACCACGGCATTGGGCAATGCCTTCCTCGCGCAGCAAGCGGACGTCATGAACGCGGTGCAGCGACTGCGCGCACGGGCGCAGGCGAACGGTACGCTCTCCTCCACCCGGGAGCAGACGGTTACCACCGAGACGCCGGGCGAGCAGTCGGTCATAGAGATCGTGCCGGCCGATCCGCAGGTGATTTACGTGCCGGAATACGATCCAGACTCCATCTGGGGACCCCCGGAGTGGGGCACCTATCCGCCGCTGGATTACGTCAGCTACGGCTTCGGTTTCGGTCCGGCGATTGACATCGGATTTTGCTTCGGCGGGTGGAACGGCTGGGGCTGGCGCGGCTGGGGTTGGGGCTGGGGCCCGAACTGGTTTGGCGGCTCGGTGTTCGTCAACGGAGCGTTCTTCCGACATCATGGTTTCCACGGCCGGTTCCTGGCCGGCGGGTTTGCCGGCAGGAGGGTGTGGCGGCACGATCCAGGCCACCGGTCGGGAGTCTCGTACCCGAACGCTCGACTGGCAGCCCGGTATCAGTCTGCCTCGCTGGCTTCCCGGAGCACGATGGCAAGGCCGGAAAGCTTCAATTCGGCCCGATCGGCCGGCACGGGAAGCTGGAACCGGCTCGGGCCTGGGACCGCGTCGACACGCGGAAGCCGACCGGTCACGCAGGGCGTTCGCGCCGCGACACCGCGGAGCACACGGCGCACAACCGAGGAAGCGTGGCGACGCTCTCCCGGTGCGCAACGCGAGCAGGTTCCCGTGCAGCGTTACTCGGCTCCGATGCGGCGCTATTCGGCCCCGGTGCGGCAGTACTCGGCTCCGGTGCAGCGGTATTCGGCTCCGATCCAGCGGTATTCGGCTCCGGTGCAGCGGTATTCGGCTCCGGTCCAGCGCTACCCTTCTTCTACGCCGCGAGTGTCCCCGACGGGAAGTGGCGGGCGCAGCTTCGGCGGCGGTGCCGGCTCATACGGCTCAAGCCGTGGCGGAGGCGTGAGCAGCACGGGCGGCGGCCATGCCTCCGGTGGCGGCTCACACGTTGGCGGCCACCGCCGGTGACTCGGATGAAGGAGTCGACCGCCTAGACGCCCCCGCGGCGCCCCCGCGCGCCTCGCCCGCGCTCCGCATCGCTCACGGGTCGGCCCTCGGTCGGCTTCCGGCTCTCCGCTTGATGATTGACGCGGGAAGAGCGGGAGTTCACTTTAGCCACGGAGGTTCCGTGCCGAAGATCGCTTTGTCGCTGCTGGAGGCGACCCTCGAGTCCACGGCGGACGGCATCCTCGTGGTGGACCTGAACGGGCGCATCGTCTCGTACAACCAACGGTTCGCCGAGATGTGGCGGATTCCCCCGGAAGTCCTGCAGACACACGACGACGATCGGGCGCTCGGCTTCGTCATCGAGCAACTCGCGGATCCGGAGGCCTTCCTCGAAAAGGTACGGGAACTGTACGCAACCCCCGAGGCGGAGAGCATGGACGTCCTCACATTTCGCGACGGCCGGGTCTTCGAGCGCCTCTCGAGACCCCAGCTTCTGCAGGGACGCCCCGCGGGACGAGTCTGGAGCTTCCGAGACGTCACCGAGAGGAAGCGCTCCGAACTGCTACAGCAGGCGACCTATCGGATTTCCGAATCGGCGCACGAGGCCACGAGCCTCGAGGAGCTCTTCCGGGCTCTTCACGCCATCGTCAGCGAGCTGATGCCGGCCCAGAATTTCTACATCGCTCTCCACGACCGGCAGAGCGACACCATCAGCTTCCCCTACTTCGTCGACGAGTTCGATGCTCCGCCCGCCCCCAAGCCCCTCGGACGGGGGCTCACCGAATACGTTCTTCGGACCGGCCAGCCGATCCTGGCCTCTCCGGAGGTTTTCGAGGAGCTTGTTCGCCGGGGGGAAGTCGAGCTCCTCGGCGCCCCCTCGGTCGACTGGCTCGGCGTTCCGTTGCGGACGGCTCAGGAGACGATCGGGATCGTCGTGGTCCAGAGCTACACGGAAGGTGTCCGGTTCCGCGACACCGACCGGGACCTCCTCGCGTTCGTGTCGACCCAGCTCGCGATGGCCATCGAGCGCAAGGCAGCCGAAGCGGCCATGCGGGCGTCAGAGCTTCGCTACCGACTTCTGTTCGAGCGGGGTCTGGCCGGCGTGTACCGGATGACTGCCGACGGGTACGTCGTGGAATGCAACCGGGCTCTCGCCAGCCTGCTCGGGTACGCTTCGCCCGGTGAAGTTCGCGGCCTCGGCCCCGCCGAGCTCTTCGTGGACCCTGCCGAGCGGCTGGCCGGACTCGAGCGTTTGCGCACACAGCGCATCGCCGTCAACCAGGAGGTGTGGATGCGTCGCCGCGACGACACATCCGTCTGGGTTCTCCTGAACGAGAGTCTCGTCCAGGAGGCCGGTGCCCCTCCCGTCGTGGACGGCAGTCTCATCGACATCACCGACCGGAAGGTGGCGGAGGAGAAGAGCTGGAAGATGGCGCACCACGACTCGCTGACCGGCCTTCCCAATCGGACGCTCTTCAACGACCGTCTCGAGCTGGCCATCCAGCGAGCTCGGCGAGGCAGCCAGCGGCTCGCCATCATGTTTCTGGACCTGGACGACTTCAAGCACGTCAACGACACGCTCGGGCATTCGGCAGGGGACGAGCTGCTCGTGCAGGTCGGAGGGCGCCTCCGGCATATTCTTCGCGGAGAGGACACGGTGGCGCGACTGGGAGGAGACGAGTTTCTTCTCCTGATAACCGACGTTAAGGATTCGACCGGCGTCGGCGTGATGGCACGGAAGGTCCTCGCGGTCTTTGAATCTCCCTTCCTCGTCAAGAAAAGGGAGCTCTTTCTCTCCGCCAGCCTCGGCATCGTGCTCTACCCTGAAGACGGAAGCGACCCGGAGGTCCTGCTCTCCAACGTCGACACCGCGATGTACCGGGCGAAGAAGATCGGTCGTAACAACTACCAGTTCTTCACCGCCGAGATGCAGCAGCACGCACAGGAGCGGGCCCGGCTCGAGAGCGGTCTCAGGCGCGCCTTGCCGCGAGACGAGTTCGTGCTCCACTATCAGCCTATCCGGGACCTGCGCAGCAGAAAAATCGTCGGTCTCGAGGCGCTCGTGCGATGGCAGCACCCCGAGCACGGTTTGCTTCCCCCGCGAAACTTCGTTGCGCTCGCCGAGGACGTTGGCCTGATCATGCCGCTGGGAGCCTGGGTTCTCCGACGGGCCTGCGAACGAACGCGCGCCTGGCGGGAGCAAAACGTCCGCAACCTCACGATCGCCGTGAATCTGTCGGCCCGCCAGGTCCAGAGCGAGGAATTCGCGCGCCAGGTGACCCAGATTCTCCATGAAACAGGTCTGCCGCCGATCGGCCTCGACCTGGAGATCACCGAGTCCGCCGCCATGCAGAACGTCGAGGTCACCGGCCATGTCCTCGGTCAACTCTCGGCGCTGGGAGTGAGGATCTCCATCGACGACTTCGGCACGGGGCACTCGTCGCTCAGCTACCTGAAGCACTTCCCCATCAATCGCCTGAAGATAGACCGCTCGTTCATCGACGGAATGACTCGCGACACGCGCGACCGCGCCATCGTCGCCGGAATCCTTTCCATCGCCCACAATCTCGGACTGAGGGTCGTAGCCGAAGGCGTCGAAACCAAAGAGCAGGCTGCCCTCCTCGGAGATCTCGACTGTGACGAGGTGCAGGGGTTCTTCTTTGGCGCGCCTGTGCCCGAGAGCCAGGTCGAGAAGCTGCTTGCCGAGGGATAGGACCGGGTACTCAGGGTAGGTTCCGGGGGGTCAACCAGTTGCGCGCCTGAGTCGCCATCAACTGAAGACTGCCCTCTCTCGCGCAGGTTCCAGACTGCCGGCTTAGGCGGGCTGGCCGTCGGCCGCGCAGGCCGGCAATTTTTCGATGTCAACTTCAAGCCGTGGGGAATATTCCCGGGCTTCCGCCAGTCCACTCATCAGCTTGGAGGGAGGCGTGATGAGAAACGTCCGCCCACGCATGGAGTCTGCTCTGCTCGACGCCTCGTCCGTGTCGTCGGCGAGACGGCAGACTCCTGCGGTTGCAGCGCACGAACATGACGGACAGTGCAGACTTGCGGTATCCGCCACGACGTGGGTGTGTGCGCTCTTCCTGGCGTTCGCCTTGCTCGGCCCAAGCGGCGGCAACGCGCAAGCCCAGGTCGTCACCGAGTTCAGTTCCGGCATTACCGCCAGCGCAAGCCCCCTCGGCATCACGGCAGGCCCCGACGGCAACCTGTGGTTCACGGAATACAGCGGCCACCGCATCGGGCGGATCACCCCGCTCGGAGCCGTGACCGAGTTCAGCGCCGGCATCACCGCCGGCGCGCGGCCCGTCGGCATCGCGTCCGGCCCCGATGGCGATTTGTGGTTCGCGGAAGACGACGGCAACCGGGTGAACGGCTTCTTCAGGTGAGCACTTGCGATCTTTCCGCCCGGAATCACTTTCAATGTGGGCACTTCTCAAGGAGGAGATTCGAATCATGAAGTCACCGGCCGTTCGGGGGTACGCAGTCATCTTCGCTTTCGCTCTGCAACTCGTCGTCATGGGCCGCGCCTTGGCCGACGACCAAAAACACGATCCGCTCATCCTGGCGGCCGTGCCGGACTCGTCCGTCAGCCCGACTCAACTCACGATCATGGGAGAGAACTTCGGTACGCTGAAGCCGGCAGTCACCCTCGATTCGATCCCGCTGACGGTCGTCAACTTCGGATCCACTTCTGTCACGGCGCTGCTTCCGGCAGGGCTGACTCCGGGCTCCTACCTGCTGACGTTGCAGCGGAACGGACAAAAGCAGAACACGGCGGAGTTCGATGTCGCACTCGGCGCGATCGGGCCAAAAGGCGAGAAGGGCGATCCGGGGGCTCTCGGACCGGCGGGGCCAGCGGGGCCATCCGGACCGACGGGGCCCGTCGGACCGACGGGTCCACAGGGTCCAGAGGGAGCACCGGGCGCCGGTGCGAGTGACGTCTTCTCCGTCACGGGGCCGAGTGTCTCACTTCGCATCTTCGCCAAGAGCGTGGCCACCCTGGACGTGCCGGCTGGCGAATACTGGATCGTGTTCACGTCCACCGTGACGAATACGACGGGCGATATCTTGAACCCGACGGATACGATTGCGTGCTCGATCGCCGGCGTCGGATCTCCGAACTCGGTTCGCCTTGGGCAGGACGCCAATCAGGGCGTCATGGCGCTTCAAGGGGTGGCCGCCTTTGGCGCGCCGACTTCGATAGACGTCACGTGTCAGGGATCCACCATATTCTTCAGTGGACGGTCCGACAACAACGTGCTGACCGCATTGAAGGTAGGCGCGATTCACTGAGCCCGATCCGTTTGTCGACCGATTCGTGCGCGTAAACTGCGGCGAGGGAGTCGGTGCCACAGCGTCTTCAGATCTCCGGTTCGCGGGCGATCATCCTCATCCGGCTGATGGTGGGGATCGTGTTCCTCTCCGAGGGGATCCAGAAATTCCTCCACCCGGCTGAGATGGGGGCGGGACGCTTCGCGAAGATCGGAATCCCGTCGCCCGAGCTCATGGGACCCTTCGTCGGCGTGGCCGAGATCGTGTGCGGGACCCTGGTCCTCTTAGGGCTCTTCATCCGTCTCGCGGCCGCCGTCATGCTGATCAACATCTCGGTCGCGCTGCTGTCGACGAAGCTGCCGATCCTGCTCGGACGTGCCATAGGACCTTTTGCTCTCCCGAAGGTCCCGCGATACGGCGTCTGGAGCTCGCTGCACGAGGCGCGCGTCGATCTCTGCATGTGGCTCGGCTCGCTCTTCCTGATCCTGGTGTCGGCGAAAACGAGAGCCGGGCAGGTCAAGGATCCGCCTCGTTAGAAGGCGACCGCCGCCCCGTGCGCGGGCGATAATGAGTTCATGAATCTTTTGAACGAGCGTCTCCATGGCGTTCTCGACCTCGTCACCGTAGCCGTCTTTCTTCTCGCGCCATCTTTCTTCGGGCTCGGTGGCTACGTGGCCGCCGTGGCTTGGGCGCTCGCGGTCGTCCATCTTCTGATGACACTCTTCACGCGTTTTCCGCTTGGCGTCGTCAAGGTGATCCCTTTCCCGATTCACGGGGTGGTCGAGCTCGTCGCCGGAGTCGTCCTCGTGCTCGCCATGCCGCGTTTGCTCCGCGCCGGCCCCGGCTCGCCTGCACGAACGTTCTTCATCGGCGCGGGCGTGGCCATCCTCATCGTCTGGCTGCTGACGCGCTACCGGGAGTCTCCGCGGCGCTGACGCTCGGGGCCTTACGCAGCTCACGGCTTCGCCGCGAGCCGCGCGTCCAGGTTCTCGAGCCAGTGGAACGTGGCGATCACGGTGCGGGTCGGGGCCGTCCCGTCCTGCGAGCTGGTCGGCTCGAGGAAGACGAAGGAGCCGTCCGGAAAAACGTCGTAGGTGGTATGCGCGGCACCCTGCGGCCGCGCGAAGCGGTCCTTGAAAACGGTGACCGGCGGCTGGAAGGCGGGCGCCGGAGCCGTGCCGAGGCGCGCCACCATCAGATCGGCGTCGGAGCGGAAGTAGAGTGACCGGCCGTCGCGCGCCCAGACGGGCTGGATACCCCCGTCGGTCGAGATCGGTACTTTGCCGCCACCGTTCGGCAAGGGCTGCAGATAGACCTCGTCCCGCCCGGACTCGTTCGACCGGTACGCGAGCCACCGGCCGTCGGGGGAGACCCGGCCCGAGGACTCGTCGAACGGCGTTTCGAGGAAAGGCCGCGGCATCGGCTTCTCTTCCAGGTCCAGGCGCACGATGTCGGTGCGCGATTTCGTTCGATACACGTCCACCAACAGGAACCGGCCGTCGGGGGACCAGTCGGTCACGTGGGCGTGGTCGGAAAGAGTCCAGAGCACCTCCTCGGCGCCGCTGCCGTCGGCGGGCCTCCGGATCACGCGCCGCTTCTCCCCCCGCGTTGCGCTGAACGCGATCCACCGGCCGTCGGGGGACCAGACCGGCGTCTCGTCCTCCCCCGGCTCGAACGTCAGCCGCGTCAGCGAGTCGCGCACGAGGTCGAGCGTCCAGACGTCGTCTCCCTCTTCCTGCACGTGGAGCGCGAGGCGGCGTCCGTCGGGCGAAACGCGCGAGTCCGAGTACTCGTGGACCGTCTTCGACAGGGGCGTGGCGAGACCGGTCGCCTTCACGCGCCGCAGGAGACAGGGCGACTCGTTGAGGACGCTCCCCGGCAGGTGGACCAGAGTACCCGTCTCCGAGACGTCGTATTGCGCGGCGCTGCCCACCAGCGCGACTCCCGGGACCACGAGGACGGGCTCCTTCGTGAGCCGTCGCTCGCGGAGCGACAGGGGCGCCGCGAATAGGCCTTCGGCGCGGGCCACGAGCAGCATCCCGGTGGCGAGCCAGGTCGGGCTGGTTCCCGTCGTGAGCGTGGTCTCCTTCCCGTCCTCGAGCGACCGCAGGACGACCTGGCCGTCGGGCGCGAACGAGATCGCCGCCTGGCGAGCGTAGAGAAGCCAGCGGGAGCCCGGGAGCATCTGCGGGTGTGCGAGGCTCGAGCCGGCGACGACCAGCTGCGACGTGCCTCCGGTCGCCGGGACGACGCGGATACCGTCGAGCGCGCCGAAGTAGATGAGGCCGTTGTCTCCCCATGCGATGCCGCTCGGACCGGACGAGAGGTTCGTCCCGATCTCCGCCACGAGCACGACCTCGCTCGACCCGACCGCGACCTTCTTGATGGCGGTGTCGGTGGTGAAGCCGATGAAGCGGCTGTCGGGCGAGAAGAAGACGCTCTGGATCCCGTCCGATCCCGGGACCCGCGACGACCCCAGCTCGTCGAGGTGCCGGACCTCGAGGTACGAGCCCGTTCCGACCGACCCAACGACCGAGGCGAGGGTGCGGCCGTCGGGCGCGATCGCGAGAAGGCGCCGCTGGATCGTGAGGCCGAGTCGGGGTCCCATCGGGTAGCTCGTCCGGATGAGCGGGTGCCGGCGGACCGCCGGCGCGGGCTTCAGCATCCACGCCGCGGCGGCCGCGAGGGCGGCCGCACCGAGCACGGCGATTGCGAGGGGGAGAGAAGGGCTCCGGCGGGTCGCGGCGGGGGCTTCGGCGAGCCGGTCGGTGCCGGCGACGTCGAGCTCGAGGCGCGCGTCGCCGATGTCGCGGAGCCGCAGTTTCGGTTCGCGCACGAGGCAGCGGATCAGGAGGCGGCGAACGTGGTCGGGAGTCTCCGCCGGGAGCGCGGCAAGGTCCAGGTCCTGCCTCAGGACCGCAGCCAGCGTGTCGCTGACCGTCTCGCCACCGAAGAGGCGCTTGCCCGCGAGCATCTCGTGGAGGACGACGCCGAAGGACCAGATGTCGGTCCTCTTGTCGACCGGTTTGCCGCGCGCCTGCTCGGGGCTCATGTAAGCCGCGGTGCCGAGGATCATTCCCGCCTCGGTCAAATGTCGAGACATCGTCGGCGACTGCGTGAGGGACGCTACACTCGAGGCCGCGGCGTCGTCTCCCCCGAACGCCTTCGCGAGCCCGAAGTCGAGGATCTTCACGACCCCGTCGCGCGTGAGTTTCACGTTCGCGGGCTTCAGGTCGCGGTGGACGATCCCCTTCTCGTGCGCCGCCTCGAGCCCCTCGGCGATCTGCTTCGCGATCGCGATTGCCTCGTCCACCGGGATCGCGCCGCGCGCGAGGCGCCGCGCGAGGTCCTCGCCGTCGACGAGCTCCATGACGAGGATGTGGCGCGTCGAAGAGGAAGAGGAAGAGGGGATTTCTTCGAAGGAATAGATGGCGGCGATCCCGGGATGGTTCAGGCTAGCCAGCGTGCGGGCTTCCCTTTCGAAGCGCGCTCTTCTTTCTTCACCTTCAAAGAATTTTTCCGGCAGCACCTTGATCGCAACGTCTCTCGCGAGCCGAGGGTCCCGGGCGCGGTAGACCTCGCCCATCCCGCCCGCGCCGAGAGGCGAGGACACCTCGTAGGGACCGAGCCTAGTACCGGGCTCGAGAGCCATCCGCCCCCTCCGACTCGACGGGTTACGTGGTCCGAGCTGTCGGCGGGCAGTCTACCCTTCACCTCAAGAGGCGGATGCCTCATCCGAGCCCGGCTCCGCGGCCGAAGAATGAATCAAGGCACGGCGTCCTGAACCACGACCTCTACGCGGCGGTTCTGACTCCGGCCCTCTGGCGTGCCGTTACTCGCTACCGGTTTTGTCGAACCGTAACCGTGGGTCTCGATTCGGTCCCCCGAAACGCCGTTCTTGATGAAGATGGCTCTTACGGACTCGGCCCTGAGCTCTGAGAGCCTCATGTTGAACTTGGCCGGCCCGGTCGAGTCGGTGTGGCCTTCCACGAGGATTTTTCCGTCGGCGGCGCCGGCCAGCGCCTGACCGATCCGGGCGAGGCGCTCGCGGGCGCGACGCTTCACATCCGAGTGGCCGGAATCGAAGTACACGCTACCGGGAAGCGTCAGAACGATCCCTCGCGGCTCGATCCGCGCGGACTGCTCGATCTGCTGGAGACGGACCAGGAGCTCGCCTTGCCTCTTCTCGCGCTCGGCGGCCTGCCTCCGGGCTTCGTCGGCCCGGGCGCGCTCTTCATCCGCCCGCCGGGCAGCGGCAACCTGCTCGTCGGCCTGGCGCTTCTCTGCGGCAGCCTGCTCCTCGGTCTGCTTCTTCTCCTCTCCGTCCGGCTTAGGTTTCGTTTCCGCGCAGGCGCCGAGGAAGAGGAGAACGGCGGCCGCAGAGAGGACCGCCGACGCGGAGGTCCGTCGCGAGAGAGCGTCACGAATCATTGTCATTCCTCCCACGGGCCCCGCGCTTGCGCGTTGAATTCCCGATTCCGCTTGTCGAGGTCGTCGAGCTGTTCTTGGAGCGTGGCCGCTTGCTCCGCGAGCTGAACAGAGCACGCTTTACCCCAAGGCGGCACGGGAGGGCCTCGATCCACTGGTGGCGCGCCCCGCGTGCGCGCCGATGATCGAGATCACTGAAGCGCGCCGGCAAAGCCCGCGCTCCCGGATCCCCGGGTCCTTCCCACCCTCGCCTCACTGACGACCGCAACAGCGACCGGATCCCGATTGGGAATCCCGCGGTCGAGGGCCTTCTCAACCTTGGTGGCGACCTCGCTCTCCGGCAGTCCGTTGATCTGCGCGATCTCGGAGACGATGAGATACCGGGCGTGCTCGTACATCTTCTTCTCTTGAGAGGAGAGCGCCTTCTGCGTCTGGGCACACGCCAGGTTCCTGAGGACGTCGGCGATATCCGTGAGGTGGCCCGAGCGCATTCTGTCTAGGTTCTGCTTGTACCGGCCTTTCCAGTCGGCGCTCGGCGGGAGCGTCGCGTTCTCGAGGACGCGGAACACCGACCCCACATCCGTGCGCCGTGTGAGCAGGCGCAGCCCAATGCGGTCGGAGTTTCCCACCGGCACCATCACGCGCGAATTGTTTCCGAAAAGGCGAAGGTGGTACCAGGGGACGGGCGAGCCTCCGAGGAGGGAGTCCTGAATCGTTTCGACGACCCCGACACCGTAGTTCGGGTAAACAAGCCTATCGCCGATCTTGAAGGACACGGAATTGCCTCCTTTAGAAGCGCAACTGCGAGGATACTCCTACGCCTCTCATCCGTCAATGGCGTCTATGGCGGACGCGGCCGATGGCGGACTGTTGCAAGCATGCGAAACATACGTCCTATGGTGGGAGATTGGTTAACTGCGCCGGCCTCGCAAAGAGAAGCAGAGCTTGCAAGCCTCTAAGAACCGTACCCCACGAACGTACGCGCGCCGACGTAGTCGTATCCCTCGGTCGAAGGGGTTATAAGCTAGCGGGAGTCCGCCCCTGCGGATTTCTGCCTGATCGGATGGCTCCTGAAAGGAGAACAACCCATGAAGCGGTTCGCCCCCCTCGCTCTCGTTTTGCTGACGGCCGCCCCCTGCGCCGCGCAGTGGCGCTACCCACCCTCCAGGACTGTCGACGCTGCGGATACGTACTTCGGGAAGACCTACAAGGATCCCTACCGCTGGCTGGAGAACCTCAAGGACAAGGAGGCCGAGGCATGGTTCAAGGCGCAGGGGGAGCTGACGGAACGCCTCCTGGCGAAGATCCCGGCACGGGATGCCCTCGCCAAGGAGTGGATGGAGCTGGACAAGCTGAAGCCCGCAACGTACTCGTCCATCACCTACGAGAACGGGCGGATCTTCTACAAGAAGACCCTCGGAGGCGAGAACGTGGGCAAGCTCTTCTTCCGCCAGGGTTGGAACGGGACGGAAAAGCTGCTCTTCGACGCCTCCACCTACAAGGCGGGGGTGACGACGACGATCGAGAGCCTGCTCCCCTCTGTTGACGGGCATTACGTCGCCATAGGCCTCTCAGCGAACGGGGCCGAATACTCCGAGATCCGGATCCTGGACGTCGACCGGGGGGCCCTGCTCCCCGAGAGCATCTACCCTTCCTACGGCCCGTATGGTTGGACGCTGGACAGCAAGTCTCTCTTCTACGACGCAGGGAAGGTCACCGACATCAAGAGCCTCGACATCGAACTGAACCGCAAGACCAGGCTGCACAAGATCGGCACGAACTTCGCCGCCGACCGCGACTTCTTCAGCAACGAGAGCAACCCCGAACTCGGGATCGCTCCGAAGGAATTCCCGTCGGCCTTCATCGACGAGTCGTACCCCGACACGATCGTGGGAACGGCCGGCACGGTGCAGAACGAGATGCGGGTCTTCTACGCTCCTGCTTCCGAGTTGAAGTCCCCGAAGATCAAATGGAAGGTCCTCTGTACACCTTCGGACAACCTCGTCCGCGGCATGGCCTTCCACAAGGGCTTCGTCTACGCCGTCACCCATACGAACGCCCCCCGCTACAAAGTGGTCCGGACAAGCGTGAAGCATCCCGACTGGGCGCACGCGGAGACCGTCCTTCCGGAAGCGAAGGACTCCATCCAGTCCATTACCAAGACCAAGGACTTCCTCTTCGTCGTGTACTCCAACGGGATCCTCGCCCGCATCGTCAAGTACGAATTCGCGACCGGGAAGGCGAACGAGATCAAGCTTCCCGGTTCGGGTACGGTCTTTGTAGTCTGTCCCGACTGGCATACCAACCGGTGCATCGTCTACCTAACCTCGTGGACCAGCCCCACGACCCTCTACGATTTCGACGGGGACAAGGACACCTTCGCAAAGAGCATCTTCAACACGGACGTCTCGTACCCGGGCTTCGACACCCTCGTCACGGAAGAGGTGGAGGTTCCGGGACACGACGGCGCCCTGATCCCCCTCTCCATCATCCACAAGAAGGGCATTCCGCTCGACGGGAGCAGCAGCTGCATCCTGGGGGGCTATGGCGCCTACGGGATCAGCGCTTCGCCGTACTTCGACGTGAAGCGTTCGATCGCCTTGCGGGGTGTCGTCCTGGCCTACGCTCATCCCAGGGGTGGAAGTGAGAAGGGCGAGGCCTGGTACAAGGCGGGCTACAAGACGACCAAGCCGAACACTTGGAAGGACTTCATCTCCTGCGCGGAATTCCTGGTGAAGAAGGGCTATACCAGCCCCGAGCATCTCGCGGGCACCGGCACCAGTGCCGGAGGGATCCTGATCAGCCGGGCCGTCACCTCGCGCCCGGACCTCTTCGCCGCCGCCGTCTGTAACGTCGGATGCGCCAACGCCATGCGCATGGAGTTCTCCCCGAACGGCCCTGTCAATACTCCCGAATTCGGCACGGTCAAGGATCCCGTCGAATGTGAAGCCCTATACGAGATGGACGGGGTCCAGCACGTCCAGCCGGGGGTGAAGTACCCGGCCGTGCTCTGCGTCGGCGGCTGGAACGATCCGCGCGTCGCCCCGTGGGAGCCCGGGAAGTTCGCGGCCGCCCTCCAGAACGCGAGCACCTCGGGAAAGCCCGTCCTGATGAAGGTCAACTACGACAACGGCCACTTCACCGAGGAGAAGATCGTCACCTTCAAGAATTTCGCGGGCCAGTTCGCGTTTCTGCTCTGGCAGACCGGCCACAAGGAGTTCCAACCGGTGAACTAGGGGGCTTGGCCCTGTCGGTGAGGATTCTCTGAGATCGGCTAGCTTCGGTATTCGCGCAGGAACAATGGCTCCAACCCTCGGGTGCAGAGAGGAAGGTGTAATCGATGAGGCCGAGATCGTCCATGACTTGCGGGCCAGCCGGGGTTATGGGACGACGTGGGTGCCCGCCTTGCCGGCGAGGGCGAGGCCGACGTGGGCAGGGTCGGTGATGATCGCCTCGCGGCCGCCTCCCTCCAGGAAGTCGATCACCGCCTCGATCTTCGGAAGCATGCTCCCCGCCTTGAAATGACCTTCGGCCATGTAGCGCCGCGCATCGGCGACGGTCATCCGGTCGATGTCCTTCTGGTGCGGCGTCCCGAAGTCGAGGCAAACCGTCGCGACGCCCGTCGAAACGACGAACAACGCGGCTCCCAGCTCGCGCGCCAGGAGGCTCGACGCATGGTCTTTGTCGATGACCGCGGCCGCGCCCCGGATAACCCCCGCGGCGTCTTCGACCACGGCGATCCCCCCTCCGCCCGCCGCGACGACCACGAAGCCGGCGTCGAGCAGACTCTTTACCGCGCCGAGCTGAAGGATCGCGGTCGGCGCCGGCGAGGCGACGACGCGCCGCCATCCCCGCCCAGCGTCCTCGACCAGGTCCCACCCGTCCGCCGCGCGGTGGAACTCCGCCTGCTCCTTAGACAGGAACGATCCGATGGGTTTGTTCGGCTTCTCGAACGCGGGATCGGCGCGGTCCACGAGACAGAGCGTGACCAACGTGGCCGTTGCCTTCTCGATGCCGAGACGCCGGAACTCATTGAAGAGCGCGAGCTGGATGTGGTAGCCGAGCGCCCCCTGCGTGTCCGCCACGCAGGAGTCAAGCGGCACCGTGTGGAGCTCTTTCGACGCGAGCTCGGACCGGCGCAGGATGAAGCCCACCTGCGGGCCGTTTCCGTGCGTGATCACGAGCCTGAGGTTCGGCTCTCGGAGGAGCGGCGCGATGTGGCGGCACGTTTCGGAGCACGCCTGGTATTGGTCCGGGACGCGCTGGTGCTCCTTGTCCGTGATGAGCGAGTTCCCGCCGATTGCGATGACGGCCGTCCTGATCACGTGAACCTCCTTCCTCCGGCACGCCGAGGATGTCAGTCCGCCGCCCGCTACGCTTTCTGGCGTCAGTCTAACATCAAGCGGTAGAGAGACCTGTGACGCAGGTGGCCAGTCTTGCCCCTTGAGTGTAGGGGTGCAATCGGAATTGGCGAAGGCACGATGGATCTGCCGTTTCGCGTCGACTACCTCGACGCCGAGCGGATGCTGCCGGTGCTGAATCGAAAAGCAGCCTGAAGGGTGGTTACGAAAGGCGTGGGCCGTGTGCGCGCCGAGAAAGGAGCCGAGGGCGTGACTCTGGTCTCTACCCGCTACAGCGTCCCGCAATCCCACTGCCTCTTACACCGTCGGTCACGTTCTCAATCCCCGGCCCCGTAGACGGCACTCTGTCCAGACTGATATCGTCGGGCGAACCACCCGGAGTCGACGGCAACGCAGACAACGAGATCGGACCGAAGGGGACACGCTCGTGAAGGTCAACGTATCGAGGTTCAACGCGTCCATTTTCGAGCTCGTCTACCCGGACAAGAAGGAGCGCGCCTTCCTGCGCCGCGTGGACCCGGAGTTCCTCGAAGCCCTGCAAGCCGAGGCCGCGTACGAGAGCAAGCTCAAGAAATTGCCGTTCGGCCTGGGGAAGAAACTGCTCTCCCCGCCGACGATCGAGATCACTGAAGCGCGCTGGCAAAGTCTGCGCGCCCGGATCTCCGGCTCCTTCCCGGCCGTGAAGATCGGTGGATCATGAGGCTAGTCCTCACCAGGATCGCATCCGACTCTCGAATGGGACGCCGGTGAGCGAGGAAAGCGTTCTCTTGGTGGTTCCACGGCTCAGTCTCGATGGAGATAGCCGCGAGGTTGGAGACCTCGTCTTCACAACCCGGCAAGTCTTCCTGGTCAAGACGGCCGACAACGCGGTCGCACGAACGTTCGGCCTTATCGAAGCAGCCGCAGCAGCGGCCCAACGCAGCAGAAACTCCTTCCAACAGCTTCAGGCTCGGCCTCTCAAGACTCTTCTCGCCATGGCGGAGCCACGCACGCGGTTCGAGTATCGTGAGCTTCAGAGCATCACCGTCAAGCTCGGCGGCCTCTTTTCCTGCCCCGCCGTCAGGATGATCCCCCACCACGGCCGGCGCCTCAAGCTCTCGGGTAAGCGGTCGACTCTCATACACCTCGCCACCGCCATTTCCCTCCTGGCTCGTGTTGGAGCACCTATATCGCTTTCGTAGCGTCGCGTCGCCCAACCCCGCGCTCAGGCCTGGGCGCCTGACGCCGGCAAGCTCGCCGAATGGCCCTCGAAGGCGAGGCGCGCAGCGTCGGCGTGTCGTGATACAGCCTGCAGCAGTCGCTGAGCCAGATTTTGTCTGATGAAAGTGACCGGCAGGCATCAAAAACTGGCATCGCAAGCGCTTCTAGCCAAGGCATCGCCCTGGTCCACAACTTGCGTAAAGGGCACGCGACCAGCTCCGGTCCGTCCGGAGTCTATTGCCTAACCGATAGGAGGCTTGCTTGACGTTCGCTGTTTCGTTGCAGGCTGTTCTGCTCGCGGGAACTTCTTCTGGGCGCGGCACGCGCGTCCGCTATCCTGGCATCCACGAGGACGCCGAGTACTTTGCTAAGCGCTGGAATCAGGGGAGCGACTTGCTCCACATCAACCAGGATGGGCGCTCGCTGCGTCTTGATGGGGGGGTGGAAAGTGAGTAGGGTCTATGCTTGTCCTGCCTGCCGTGATTCAGGGTTCCGTTTCGTCGCAGTCCACGATGCGGCCAACACCAACGTCAATTCGACAGGATATGTGTTTCGCTGGCAACCATGCAACGCTAATCCGTGCCTCGCTCCCGATGACGAAGAGACACTTTCCGTCCGGAGGAAGAACGAGCCAAGACACGCTCCGAGCGGACTTGAATCAAGCGGCGTCGAGAATCGCTCGACACGTGCCCATCAGATTCCTCGTTCCTAGCCGCTTTCCCCCGTCCGGTTCAAATAGCCAGTCGTTCATTCAGTAGGGGTTTTGGCGGTGCTCAACTCTTCGGCTTCCAGACCGCCGCGTCAATCGTGGCGAGGATGTGTCCTATCCAGCCGAGGAGGAGGAACCAAAGAACGCCGGACAGAATGAAGAACCCGAGGGCGGCGAGTACACGCCCCTGAATGAGCTGCCCGAGCCCCGGGATGAAGAAGCTGACGAGCGCGGCGATCACGTTCCCAGCCGATCCCTGTCCCATGCCGGAATGATACGGCTCGGCGACGAGGCGGTTTTCCCGCGGGTTCTGCAGCCGACGAGCGCGCCCACACCGCCTTGCCTCGATCATCGGCAGTCCTGTTAACCAGCGAAGCATCGCCCCAGCGGATCTGTTGACCGTTCTCAGCCGCTCTCGACACTTCAGGCCCCGAATCCACCAAAGAGGCCCTGCTGACAAACACTCGGAACAGGGCCATTCTGGGCTCGCGTCGCGAGGCGCGGCCGCGAAGGAGGACGATGGACAATTCACGGACGTACCGCGCCGTGATGCTCACGAGGAAAGGCGGCCCGGAGGCGCTAGAGGTGGTGGAGCTGCCTGTCCGCGAGCCGGCCCCAGACGAGCTGCGTGTGCGCGTACGCGCAGCGGGCGTCGGCTCCACCGACGTCGTCATGCTCAGCGGTTCGTACCCGTACGCGCCGAAGATCCCCTTCGTGCCGGGCTACGAGGTGGCCGGCGTCGTCGACGCGGTCGGGTCGGGCGTGACGGGCTTCGCGCCCGGACAGCGCGTCGCCGCGCTCACGGTTCACGGCGGCTTCGGCGAGCTCCTCTATCGCGAGGCGGAGCATTTCCTGCCGATACCCGACGGGGTGTCCGATGTCGAAGCAGCTGCGGTCATCCTCAACTACGTGACCGCCTGGCAGGCGATCCACCGCAAGGCCAAGGTCCGCGAAGGAAGGACCGCGCTCGTCACGGCGGCGGCCGGCGGCGTTGGCACGGCGGTACTGCAGCTCTTGCGGCTCGCCGGACTGAGGACCTACGGCGCGGCGTCGGCCGGCAAGCACGGCACCGTGCGCGCGCTCGGCGCCACGCCGATCGACTACCGCGCCGGGCGCCTCGACCGCCTCGTTCGCGCATTCGAGCCACAGGGCGTCGACTACGTCTTCGACGGCGTGGGCGGAAGCGGCCTAAGCGCGTGCATCGGCGCGCTCCGCCGCGACGGCACGCTGGTCGGCTATGGTTTCATGGCAACCCGAGGACCGGTCGAAACCGTAGCAATGTTCGCGCGGATCTTCGTCGGCGCGCGCCTTCGTGGGCGGCGCGGAGCCTTCTACGGCATCACCATGCTCTACCGCAAAGACCCGCAGCCTCTGCGCGAGGACCTGCCCAAGATCTTCACGCTTCTCACCGAGAAGAAGATCGACCCGCTGGTGACGCGCCGCTTCCCGCTGCTCGGAGCGCGCCAGGCGATCGAGCTGCTGGCCGCCGGCAGCGTAGAGGGCAAGATCGTGCTCGAGAACCCGGGATGAGCGCCGGTGAGCCCGCTCAATAGGCGGTACGGCCAAGCCTCTCGTTGTCGCGTCAGTCGTGCTTGCTGCCGAGCTCTGCGAACCGGAATCTCTGATGAGACATTCAGCTTCAACCCGCTCTCAACGGATAACCGAAGGCAGCTCTGTGTCTTACAGATCGTCGACCGATAGGACCGAACACTGCCCCGGGGATTGACTTTTGCCGCGCCCAGCACCACGTTGAGACGAAGACGATGTTGAGGCGTTGACCTGCCGGGCCCTTCGTGGCCACCCATGCCCGTCAGCGAGCCA
The DNA here is from genome assembly GCA_963816185.1 of Thermoanaerobaculia bacterium. Taxonomy (GTDB): domain Bacteria; phylum Acidobacteriota; class Thermoanaerobaculia; order UBA5066; family UBA5066; genus Fen-183. Next base: position 50,618 of record CAWFJJ010000006.1, read on the forward strand.
CTAGTGAAACCGGCAACGTCTCGTTGCCGGTTCTTGCTTTCTCCGACGGTTTGAGGGGGCCCTCGTATCTCTCAACCCTCTCAAACTCCTGGCCACACAGCTTCTCGCCCTTCTCCATCTTCTGCTCGTGGGATTTCCCCCAAGGAGGTTTCTCGATGAGTATAGGAATACTTCGATCCACCTTTCTGCTCGGTGTCGCGGCTCTGTTGACCGCGGCCGAGCTCGCAGCGGACCAGGCGGTCATCGTGCGGACGATGAAACCGTACGGCGCGGTCAAGCAGAAGATTGCCGCCCTCGGCGGGACCGTGACATACGAGTTCAAGAATGCGAACGGTCTGGCGGTGAGCATTCCCGACAACAAGCTCGACGCGTTGAACCTGACCGACGGAGTCCTTTACACCGTGCGCGATGAAACCGTGCCTGCCCCGAAGCCCAAGCTGATCGTCGACGTCACAGGCGACGTTCAGTCGGACCTGGGCTCGGATGCGGCACCGGCGAACTACTACCCCTACAACAGCGATCTGACCGATGCGCTGCCGCTGCAGACGGCGGGAATTCTCGGGCAGGGGGTCGTGGTCGGAGTCATCGACACGGGCACCTCTCGCTCGGCGACGGCTCTCTGCACGGGCGCCTGCGCGACGGGGACACGCGTCCTCGGCGGCGAGAGCTTCGTCCCGGGCGAGCCGGACGCCACGGCCCCCACAAACGGCGCTCACGGAACCTGGGTCGCCTGCATGATCGGCGCGAATCGCACGTTCGGGTTCGCCAGCACCAGCGCGCTCGCGATCGCTGTCCGCACGTACTGCACACCGGCGGCTTCCTCCCCCTGCTCGTTCACGGCGGCTCCGGGTGTCGATGGGATCCCGATGGTCGGCCAGGCTCCCGCAGTGCAATTCTTTGCCCTGAAGGTCTTCCCGGCGTCGGGAGCCGGAGCGCCGACCAGCCGCATCATGGCGGCCATGGATCGCGCGATCGATCTGAAGAACTCCACCCAGCCGAATATGAAGGTCGTCAACATGAGCCTGGGCGGGCCGACGCTTCTTGCGGGCGGAGACATCGAAGATGAGCTCGCGACTTCCATGGCCAACTCAGGCATCACCCTCGCCGTCTCGGCAGGCAACGCGGGGCCGAGCGGCATGACGGTCGGAAGCCCCGGTACGGCGCACGGCATCCTGACGGTGGGCGCGGCCTCGAGCCCCGTCCATGAGCGCATCCTGCGAGACCTACAGTACGGGGCCGGCGTCGGGCCGCTCTATCGCCCGGACAACAACCAGCAGATGGCCTACTTCAGCTCGCGCGGCCCCGACGCGGATGGCCGCATCGATCCGGAGGTCGTCGCCAACGGCTTCGCCTCCTACGCCCAGGGCGCCGACGGCTCGATCTCCCTGGTCTCCGGAACTTCCTTCTCCGCGCCGACCATCTCCGGCGTCGCGGCCCTCCTCTACAGCGCGAAGCCGTCGGCGACGCCGGCGCAAATCCGCTCCGCGATCGTCGGCTCGGCGCGTTCGACAGTCATTCCGACCGCGACCGCTGTCGATCAGGGCCACGGCTACGTCGACGCGGCTGCTGCGGAGACGCTTCTGAATACGAATCCCGGCCCGATCGCCGACACCGGTCCCGCAAAGAAGAAGGTGACGCAGAATGTCCAGGAGGGCGCCGGCATTCAGCCGATCAACAGCTCCTCGTTCACCACGCACGTTGCCGATCTGCGGCCCGCGGAGCGCCGCGAGTACTACTACGTCGTCAGCAAGAACACGGCCCAAGTCCGCGTTACCCTCTCCAACGTGACGCCGGCGCTCCCGGCCTCACAGCAGAACGCGTTGTTCGGCGACGACCTCCTCTTTGCCGTCCACTCCGCCAAGACCTCGGCGATCGGCGAAGGGGACTACCTCGCCTTCGATTTCGTCAACGGCGCGAGATCCTTCGTTTTCGACCGGCCGGAAAACGGCGTCATGCGCGTCACCGTCAACGGAGACTGGACCAACGCCGGGAAGATCGCGACCGACCTCGCGATCGAGGAAGTCACGGCGCCCCGCTCCAAGAAAGACTTCAAGGGGAAGATCTCGCAGGGCGAGCTCGTCACGCAGACAGTCGACATCCCGGCGGGAACCGCGTCCGTCACGTTCAGCCTCTCCTGGGACAACGACTGGAGCAGCTACCCAACCAACGATCTCGATCTGTACCTCGTGTCTCCCGGCGGCGTCCTGAACACCAGCGGTGCGACGTTGAACAGCCCGGAAGTCGTCACGATCACGAACCCGCTGCCGGGCACCTGGACGATCTTCGCCGACGGGTTCACGATCTTCGGCAAGGATGACAAGTACGAAATCCGGATCGACTAATTTCTGGCTTCACTGATATCGAGAGGCCGCCCGAGAGGGCGGCCTCTCTTTCTAGGCTCCTCGCGCTTGGCCCGAAGGGTTGCCTCCTGAGATGTCCGTCGCTTTCACCTGCCGCTAGCCTGAACATGGCCCGAGAAAGCGCGCCGGCGACGAAAACGCGGCGGCTTTCCCAGAATCCCACGCGGAAAGTGAACCGCTCGTGATCTCCGACACTCTCGCTGCGTTCAATGTGGTGAGACGCTGGGAAGCGTCCGCCATTTCGGGCGGACACGCGTCGCGGCCGCCCCTTGCGACGCATTGAGAGGAGCAACTCGATGAGAACACCGGCGTCCGTACGTTTCGTCACACCCCTCGCTTTGACCCTCGCGTTTGCCGCCGCCGCGGCGAGGGCCGACGTCGTGATCCCGTCGACTGTCTACCGCCGCGGCGCCGGCGGCGCCGAGTTCCGGAGCGACGTCCGGGTCTTAAACCCGACCGCCTCGCCGATCAACTACACGCCCGTCCTCTACGACCAGGTCTCCGGCCAGACGCTCACGGCTCCCCTTCAGACGATCCCCGCACGGACACAACAGTCCTTCGACAACATCGTCGGGACGCTCTTCGGCAAGACGCTCGTGGACGGTGCGTTCGGGCCGATCCGTTTCCAGACGTCCGGCGCCATCCTCGTCTCGTCCTCCGTCAACAACTACAACGCCTGCGGCAACGGCGCGATCTCCGGCCAGTGGCTGCCCGGACTCGACGCGACGGCCGCCGTGAAGGCCGGGACGCTTGTTCAACTGGCCTCGAGCGTGGACCTGAACAGCGGGTACCGGACGAACGTCGTCTTCACGAATCCCGGCACGCAGCCCGCGATCGTCACGGCGAAGGTGCGGAAGGGCGACGGTTCGCAGGTCTCGAGCGCGACGCTCGACCCGCTCGGGGCGAACGGGTTCGTCCAGATCGGCAACTGGGGCTCGTTCCCGGGCGTCGCGGGCACCGCAGACACGAATCTCTGGCTCGAGTTCACGAGCGACCAGCCCGTCCTCGCCTTCGCGTCCGTCATCAACAACGCGTCCGGAGATCCGTTCGCGATTGTCATGACGGCCGAGCCGAACGTCTCGTCGCCGGCTCCCGTCGCCTCCTATACCGTCTCCGACAGCCCCACGACGGGCCAGCTGGTCACGTTCACCGACACGTCCTCGAATTCCCCCGTGAATCGGTTCTGGGCGTTCGGCGACGGCACGGTCAGCACGACGACGACCAGCACCACGACGCATACATACTCGACGTCAGGGACGTACCACTCGGCGTTCTTCGTCGAAAATGCGAGCGGCTCGAGCAGCGCGACCAAGGACGTCGTCGTGGTGGGCAAACCCCCGGTGGGGTACTGATTCACTGGAAGAAGGTAGATCTCCGGAAAGCCGAACTCCCGCGGGAATAGAATCGCAGCCGCTCTTCGTCTCCGGAGGTTTCACGCCGATGCTCGCCCCGGGGACCCGGCTGGGCCCGTACGAGATTCTCTCTCCGCTCGGGGCCGGCGGAATGGGGGAAGTCTACCGGGCAGTCGACGAGCGGCTGAAGCGCGAGGTCGCCGTGAAGGTGCTGTCGCGTTTCGGCAGCCACGACCCGGAGCGTCTGAAGCGCTTCGAGCAGGAGGCGCGCGCCGCCTCGGCGCTCTCCCACCCAAACATCCTGACGATCTTCGATGTCGGCGAAAACGAAGGCGTCCCGTTCGTCGTGTCGGAGCTCCTCGAGGGCGAGACGCTGAGGGAGCGTCTCGCCCGGGGACCGCTCCCGTCACGGAAGGTCGTCGAGCTCGCCCGGGAACTGGCGCGCGGCCTCGCCGCCGCGCACGAGGCCGGCATCGTGCACCGCGATCTGAAGCCGGAAAACGTCTTCCTGACAAAGGATGGGAGGCTGAAGATCCTCGACTTCGGCCTCGCGAAGATCGTCTCGGGGTCCGAGGGCCGGAAGGCCGCCCCTGAGGCGACGACGATGACGGTCCTGACGGATTCCGGCTTCGTCGTGGGGACGGCGGGTTACATGTCGCCGGAGCAGGTGCGGGGCTTGCCCGTGGATCACAGGTCGGACATCTTTTCGTTCGGCTCGATCCTCTACGAGATGCTGACGGCACGGCGTGCGTTCCAAGGCGCGTCGGCCGTCGAGACGATGAACGCCGTTCTCACGACGGACCCGCCCGAGCTCGCGGGAATTTCGGCGGTCATGCCGCCGGGTCTCGAGAGAATCCTTCGGCACTGTCTCGAGAAGGAGCGGGACGACCGCTTCCAGTCGACGCGCGACCTCGCGTTCCACCTCGACGCGCTCTCGTCGATCTCGTCGGCTGCCCTTCCGGTTCCCGCCGTACCCGCGGTGCCGCGGCGACGGCCGCTTCTCCTCGCCGGCGCGGGCGTCCTCGCGGCAGCCGTCGTGGCGGGTGCGGTCTGGCTTCTTGCGACGCTGAATACGGTGGAGCCGGCCCGGTACCGCCAGCTCACGTTCCGACGGGGAACGATCCTGACGGCGCGCTTCGCGAAGGACGGCGAGTCGATCGTCTACGGCGCCGCCTGGGATGGCGAGCCGTTCCGCGTCTTCTCCATGCGCGCGGGGAGTCCCGAGTCGGCGGCGGTCGCGCTTCCGCCCGCCGACGTCCTCTCGATTTCGGCGTCCGAGGAGCTCGCCCTCGCGCTGAACCAGCGCTTCGCGTTCGGATGGATCACCTCCGGGACGCTCGCTCGGGTGCCGTTCGCGGGCGGGGCGCCGCGGGAGCTCCTCGAGCGCGTGCAGGAGGCTGACTGGGCGCCGGACGGGAGCCTTGCCATCGTCCGGCGGGTCGAAGGACGGACGCGGCTCGAATGTCCGCAGGGACGCGTCCTGTTCGAGACGCCGAGCTGGGTCAGCCACCCGCGCGTCTCGCCCGACGGCAGCCGGATCGCGTTCCTCGACCATCCGGTCTACGCCGACGACCACGGCGCCGTGACCGTCGTCCGCGCCGGCGAGGCGCCGCGCCGTCTGACGCTCGTCTACGCCTCTGCGCAGGGGATCTCCTGGACCCCGAACGGCCGCGAGATCTGGTTCTCGGCCTCCGAGAAGGGAGCGAATACGGCGCTCCTTGCGGTCACCCCCGCGGGCCGGGTCCGGACGGTGGTCCGGGCTCTCGGGCGTCTGCGGCTCCTCGACATCTCCCGCGCGGGGCGAGTCCTCGTCACCCGGGAAAGCTCGGTCGCCAGCGTCTTCGTCCGCGGACCCGGGGGCCGCGAGGAACGTGATCTCTCGTGGCTCGACCGCTCCACCGCCGAGGACCTTTCGGCCGACGGTACGAAGCTGCTCCTCAACGAGGAAGGGGAAGGGGCCGGCGCCTCGTCGAGCGTCTACCTCCGCGGGACCGACGGCTCCCCGGCCGTGCGGCTCGGCGAAGGGGTCGGCACGTCGCTCTCCGCCGACGGGAAATGGGCGGTCGCCATCAACTACGGCTCACCGCCCCAGCTCTGGCTCCTTCCCACCGGACCCGGAGAGCCGAGGCTCGTTCCCCGGGGGCCGATGGAGCAATACCACTGGGCGCGCGTGCTCCCCGACGGGCGGCGCGTTTTGATCTCGGGCAATGAGAAGGGTGGAGGCGTCCGGCTCTTCGTCCAGGAGATCACCGGGGCAACCGCGCGTCCGATCACGCCGGAAGGAACCGGCTACCTCCTGCCCCCGTCGCCGGACGGCAGGTTCGTCCCGTCGGCCGATCCGGAAGGACGGGTGAATCTCTACCCGGTCGACGGCGGCGAGCCCCGGCCGCTTCCCGGCATCGCGCGCGGGGACGAGGTCCTTCTCTGGAAGGCCGACGGCCGCTCGTTGCTCGTCCGGCGTGGGCTCAGCATGCCCGTCCGCATCGACCGCGTCGACGTCGCCACGGGCAAGGCAGAACTCTGGCGCGAGATCGCTCCGGCCGACCGGACAGGGATGACCGAGGTCCCTTCGATCCGGGTTTCGGCGGACGAAAGCACGTTCACGTATACGGTGCATCGGCTTCTCTCCGAGCTCTACGTCGCCGACGGGTTACGCTGATTGCGCCCACCTGTGACGCAGATCAACTCTGGAGACGAGGCGATGGAGCTAGCATCGCGGCCGGGAGCCGGCCCAGCAGCGGCGCCGAAACATCGATGCAGAGTGCGGAACAGGTTGCACGGATACGCTCGATCTTCGGGGGCACCGCTTCTGTCTACGACGAAATCGTGGACGCGGCGACGCAGGGTGAGGATCGCTACTGGAAAGAGCGGGTGCTGGAGAAACTGGACCAGCCACGGCGTGTCCTCGACCTCGCCTGCGGGACCGGAATTCTCGCCTTCATGATCAGGGACCGCTTTCCCGCCACGCGGGTGGTCGGCCTCGACATCTCGGAGGAGTACCTCGACCGCGCTCGGGCGCGCGCCCACGGGCGGCGCGACGACGGCGTCGAGTTCGTGTGCGGGGCCGCCGAGGAGCTGGACGTCCCGAAGGCCTTCGACGCCATCACCTCGTGCTACCTCCCGAAATACGCGAACCTGCCGCTCCTCGCGAGCCGCCTCGGAGAAAAGCTCGAGAGAGGAGCGCGCCTCGTGATGCAGGACTTCGACTACCCCGAGCGCGCGGAGGTTCAGGCCGTCTGGGAGGCCCGCTTCGAATCGCTTCGCCGCTGGGCGCACGCGTCGCGGCCCGAGGCCGAGCGCATGATGACCGTGCTTCCCGGGATCATCCGGGAGTCACGGTGGAGTCGCAACCTGCCGGAACTGCTCGTTCGGGAGGGTTTCACCGACGTGACGCTCGAGCGGCTGAGTCTTGGAACGTCCTCGATCGTGTCGGCACGATGGAAACTTCCGGTCCAGTAGCCTCTCCCTAAGGCAAGAAAGTCGCTCGGAAGCTCTTCGACGAAACCCTAAACAAGGGTGAGTGGGACACCTACCTCGCCACCCACGCCCCGGCGTTTCAGGCGCACTCCCTTGACAGAATCCGAGTCGCAATCGAGACTGAATGATCAGCGGAACGCCCGCCGACGACGCCGAAACGACACTGGACACGCCGGGCCTGAAGGACGGGGCGGGTCGTCCGATCCTGCCGGCCGATCGGGCAGCCGCGGGCGAAGCGTCCGAGGCCACGGACTCGTTCATCCGGCCGGGCCTCGTCATGAACGGGCGCTACCGGGTCGACCGTCTCCTCGCGCGCGGGGGAATGGGAGGCGTCTACCGCGTCGACGATCAGCTCTTTCCGGGGCGTCCGACGGCCCTCAAGATCTTCCTTCACCCGCTCCGGAACACGGTCGAGCTGTTCCGCGCCGAGTTCAGAACCATGGCGTCGCTGCGCCACCCGAACGTCGCCCGCGTGTACGACTTCGAGCAGGTCGCGGGCCAGGACGCGTTCTTCTTCACGATGGAGCTCCTGCCCGGCGTGCCGCTCGACCGCTTCCTGGCCGAGCCGCGCGCCGAAGCGGAGACGTCCGATGCGGGGTCTCCGCCGCCCGCCTCCACGGTCGACGCGTCGGCCGTGCGCGGCCCCTCGGCCGGGCGGATCGTGCCGTGGGGGGACGCTCTCGAGCTTCTCGTCCCCGTCATCCGCGCGCTCGCGTACCTTCACGGCCGCGGCGTCGTCCACTTCGACCTCAAGCCCGGCAACATCGTGGTCAGCTCGCGCGGCGCCCAGCGCCACGTGAAGGTCCTCGACTTCGGCCTCGCGGGCCTGCGCGGCGTCCGCGGGCTCGTGATGGGCACTCCGCATTACCTCTCGCCCGAGATCGCGAGCGCGAAGGAAGGCGACCACCGCTCCGACCTCTACAGCCTCGGCATCATGGCGTACCGCCTGCTGACGGGCGAAACGCCATTCAGCACGACGCAGGGCCTCAGCGTCCTCCTCAAGCGGAAGCTCACCGAGCCGGTGCGCTTCACGAGTGCGCACGCGGAACGCGTGCCGGACTGGCTCCGCACGATCGTCGAGCGCCTCTGCTCCGTCGATCCGGCCGGGCGACCCGCGAGCGCCGGCGACCTCCTCGACGAGATCAACCGCGCGGGCGGCCTCGCGTACGAACTCGAGACGCGCGACGCCCGCGAGAACTATCTCTTCTCGAGCGCCTTCGTCGGCCGCTCTCACGAGATGGAGGACGTGAACCGCTCGATCGACGCGGCCCTCAAGGGCGATCGGCACGCCGGCCTCTTCGTCACGGGCCGGAGCGGCATGGGGAAGTCGCGCCTCATGCGCGAGGTGCGGCTGGCCGTCCAGCTGCGCGGCGTCCCGTTCCTCGAGGTCGACTGCTTCGAGCGCGACCTGACCGAGTCCGGGCCGATGGCGAACCTCGTCCTGCAGGCCGCCCGCCTCGCGACATCCGTGGGCGCGCAGTCGCTCCTCAATGCGCACGCGCCGGAGATGGTCAAGCTCGTTCCGTCGCTCCCGCTCGACGCGGGGGTCGCGCCGACGCCGCCGCTCCCGAACGCGGACGCCGAACGCCGGCGCGTCCTCGAGGCCATCGCCGCGTTCCTCGTCGGGCTCGGCCGCATCACGCCGTACGTCGCGTACGTGAACGACTTTCAGTGGGCGCGCGACGGCACCGTCGACGTCGCCTCGTCGCTCCTCGCGATCCGCTCGGGCGCGGCTGTCGCGGCCACGGGCTCGAAGTTCTGCCTCCTCGGCAGCTACCGCGTCGACGACGTGACGGGCCGGCCGCTCGCGCGCCTCGTCCAGCCGGGACCCGAGCGCCCGGCGCCGCGCGTCGTCGAGCTCTCCCCGCTTCGCGACGAGGACGTCGCCGGCCTCCTCAGGTCCATGCTCGGCCTCTCCGAGCTGCCCGATTGGCTCGCCGCGCACGTCGCCGAGTCGAGCGAGGGCCTCCCGTTCTTCGTCGAGGAGATCCTGCGCGACCTCCTCGAAGAGGGCCGGCTCGGGATGGCGGACGGAAGGGGTGCAAAGCTCGCCGAGGGCCTGCGCATCGACGCGGCCGCGTCCTTCCTGAAGCGCGCGGCGCGCGTCTCGCCCGGCGAGCGGAGCCTCCTCGACATCCTCGCCGTCTCGGGGCGGCCCTTGGACACGGACGTCCTGCAGGAGGTGAGCGGCCTTCCGCGGCCGGCGGCCCGCGAGGCCCTCCAGATCCTCGGCGAGAAGCAGATGGTCGTCGCGATCCAGGGCGAGAAGGAGCGCTACAACCTCGCCCACGACCGCATGCGCGAGGCGCTCTACGTGGGCCTGCACGCGGACGCGCAGACGGCCCTCCACCTGCGCCTCGGGAGGAGCCTCGCCCGCGCGCTCGCGGCGGGCGGCCGGTGGGAGACGCTCTTCGAGGCCGTCGCCCACTTCGGCCAGGCCCTCGACCGCGACGGCCCCGGGGCGCTCGCCGACGAAGCCGAGCGCACGGGCGTCGCGCGCCTTCAGCTTCGGGCGGCCGTGGCCACGAACGCGACGGGAGCCTTCTCGACCGGCGTCTCCTACCTCGAGCGCGCGCTCTCCCTCCTCCCCGAGCGCGCGTACGAGCGTACGTACGACCTTGCCCTCGCCGTCGACCACGCGCTCGCCGCGACGCTCATCCCGCTCGGGCGCGTCGACGAGGCGCTAAGGGCCGCGGACCGCATCGTCGCGAACGCGCGCGGCGCCCTCGACGAGTCGCCCGGATGGGAGGCCCGCATTCTCGCGTACGCCGCGCTCAACGAGTATCCGAAGGCGATCGCGGCCGGCATCGAGATCTGCGGGCGGCTCGGCCTCGCGCTGCCCACGGACCCCACGCGCCTCGACATCGCCCGGATCCTCGGCCGCGTCCTCTGGAAGGTCCGCAACATGACGGACGAGACGCTCGCCACGCTCCCAGAGGTCGAGGACCCGCGCGCCCTGCGCCTCATTCGCATCATGTCGTCGATGACGGCGTGCGCGTACGTCTCGCGGCCGTACCTGTGGCCCGTCCTCATCGGCAATTGCCTGACGCTCATGCTGCGCCACGGCCGCGGGCCCACGCACGCGCTCCTCTTCGTCTGGTTCGCGACGGCGCTCAACGCCGTGGGCCTCTACGGCGCGTCGGTGCGCTTCTCGCGCCTCGGCACGCGCCTCATGGGCGCGCCCGACGGCGCCGCGTTCCTCCCGAAGCTGCACCACGCGATGGGGCAGTTCGTGTCGCACTGGAGGGAGCCGATCGCCCGCTCGGCCGAGTGGTGCCGCGAGGGCTACGCGCTCGGCCGGCGCGTGGAGGACGCGGAGTTCGCGGGCTACTGCCACATGGGCTGGGCGAAGGCGCGGCTCGAGATGGGCGAGCCGCTCTCCGAGGTGCGGACGACGGCGCTCGACGCCCTCGAGACGATCCGGGCTTCGGGACAGATCGGCACCGAGGTCATGCACCGGACGACGATCGAAGTCGTCGACGCCCTCATGGGCCTCGCCCCCGTGCCGGCCGCCGGCGCCGGCGACGCCGCGCGCTCCGCCGAGCTCAGCAACACGCAGAACGCTTTCCGCCTCCTCGACCGCGCGCGCCTCCTCTGCTTCTTCCGGAGGAGCGGCGGCTCCGCGCTGGGACGCGAGCTCCTGAAGGTGAGCGAGATCGGCCTGCCGGCGACGTTCTTCCTCTCCATCGCGCACTACGTCGCGTGCCTGGGCTGGATGCTCGAGGCGCGCCGCGGCGGCGCCTTCACGCGGCTCGCAGTGCCTCGTTCGCGTGCGCCTTGCGCGCGGCCGGATTCGCAAATGGGCGCGCCTCTGCCCCCACAATTTCGAGCACCGCGCGCTCCTCGTGGACGCCGAGTGGCTGCGCACGACGGGACGCCCCGGGCGCTCGCTTCGCAGATACGAAGAGGCGATCGCGGCGGCGTACGACCACGGGTTCGTCCAGGACGCGGGGCTCGCGCACGAACTCGCGGCCGAGATGCTGGTCGACCGCGGGGACGAGCGCGCGGCGCGGACGCACGTCCTCGCGGCGCTGGAGAGATACCGCGCGTGGGGCGCCGACGCGAAGGTCCTGGACCTGCAGACGCGTTACGCCCGATTCCTCGCCGCCGCCTGACGCGTGACCGCCCGGCCGGTCAGATCGAGATGCTGTTCGGAATCATCGAGGGCAGCTGGTTCTCGTAAGGCAGCGGGCGCGTCCGGTTGCGCTTGCGGATCTCGGCCTCGATGGCGGCGAGCGCCATCCTGAAGTCGACGTTGACGGCCTCGGCCCGCGCGTCGGCGAAGTAGGGCCGGCGGGGATTGTCGGAGTACGTGCCGAACGTGTCGTACTGCACGCTGCTCAGGAGGTACCCGAACGCCACCTGGTAGAGCGCGACGTCGACGGGCGGCAGCAAGCCGAGCAGGGGGTCGGGAGAACCGGCGGCCCTCGAGCCCGAGGGCGGCGGCGCGTACGCCGTGCCCGAGACGCTCGGCAGGTACGACATCAGGGGGTACTGCGCGTAGTTCACGTTCGCGTGCTGCGGTCCGGCCGTGTAGACGATGAGCGACACCATGTCGACGAGGTAGTCGAAGCTGTCGAGCTGCGCCGTGCCCTGTCCCTCGGCGCCGCCTGTCGAACGTCAGGCCGCCGAGCCCGCGGAACGCCGCGCCGGCCGGGCTCGTGATCTCCTCGACCCACGCCTGCACTTCCTTGTCCGCGCGCACGTCGTCGTTGCCCGCCGTAGTAGCACGCGAGATACGCGCGCACGTACTCGCGGATCGCGTCCCAGAGGAGGAGGGTGTCGTCGCGGAACGGGAACTCGGGCAGCCGCTCGCGGTCGACTCCCCGGAGCGCGAACAGGCGGTGCGGCAGGTTCTGGTCGAAGCGCCACGCGAGCCGCGCGTCCCGCACCATCCCGAGGCTTCCGGCGATGCTCGGCGACAGCACCGACGCCACGACGCCGTGCGGAATGATGAGGCTGTGCTTGGCGCCCTCGTTGATGTCGAGCGTGAACCGGAAGTGCGGCGCCAGGAGCGCGAGGATCGGATGCTCGACCGAGAGCTGGCGGTTCGTGGCGACGACGAGCGTCTCGACGGTGAGATGGCAGGCGCCGAGGTGCGCGACCGTCTCGTGCTGCACGGCGACGGCGTTCAGCACCCAGAACTTCGCGACCTTCCACGCCGTGGCGTCGCCGCCGGGAAGGAAGATCGGACAGGTCACGGGGTCGTGCTTCTGGCCGACCTGGATCGCGACCGGCTGCAGGCTGCCGCGCCCCTCCGGGAAACCCGGCCCCGGCTCGGGGTTCCAGTAGAAGAGGGCGATCGGCGCGGCGAGGTAGCGCTGGTCCCCGTGGAGCCTGCTCGCCTCTACGCCGTCGAACATCGTGAGGTCGAGCGCGTAGAGACGGCCGATCTCCGCCGCCCGCTGCAGCGTGAGGGACGAGTCGCCGGAGGCGGCCTTCAAGCATCGCGTCGGTCACGGGCATCTTCGAAAGCAGAGCGCCGAGGTCGACCGCGAGCTCGGGTGCCATACCCCTCGGGAAGACGCCCTTGAGGTTCGAAGTGTTGAAGCCGGCGATCTGGAGCCAGCCGAAATACCAGTCGCTCTCCCACACCTCCTGGCCGGGCGCGAGGCGCATCCACGGCTGCGGCTCGAAGTTCGATCACGGCGGGCGGTCCGGGGAAGCCCGGGTACAGCGTCTTGAACTCCGCGAGGTCCTTCGCGTGCAGGTACCCGTCGCCCGTCTGTGGCGTCCGGAGAACTTCGTAGAGCGTGTCCCTCAGGAACGACGTGATGCCGACGTCCTTCATGTCCTGGAGCGACTTCGAGACCGCCTTCTCGAGCCCCTCGACGAGCGGCGGGATCTCGGACATCTTCTTGTACGCCTCAGCGAGCTCCGGCGGGCCGCCTTCGAGCGACTCGAAGATCCTGACGATTGCAGCGAGGTCCGCGGGGACGTTCAGCGGGTTGAGACCCGAGAACTGTTTCTTCGCGGCGTCGATCGCGCTCTGCAGCGCGACCATCCACGGCATCGGCATCGCCGGAAGGTCCGCGCGCAGCTGCGCCTCGAATCGGGCGACGAGGACGCTCTTGAGGTTCTCGGCGACCTCGAGGAGGACGGGCGCGACCTTCGCCTTGTACGCGAGCGAGAACCTCTCGGAGTCGGGCACCTGCGCCGCGAGCGGCGCGGGGTACAGGTAGCTCGTCGTGTAGTTGTATCGCGTGCGCGCGAGCGAGAGCTCGTAGCTCCGGTGATGGGCACGTTTCTCGTCGTCCTTCTGCGGGAGGGATGGAAGGGAGCCAATCACGAAGCCTCCTCGACACGTCATCGGACGACCGGGTTACGTGCAGGCAGTATACAGACGCGTCAACCAGTCTCAACCGCAGGCGGGCTGGGCGAGGTCTACGGGGCGAATAACACGAAGATCGAACGCGGCGCTGCTACTCGTGTGTAATAGTTGACGTCTGGGGTTCAGAAGTAATTGGGCCTGAGGTGGAACGATGAACAAGAGCGCAGATCGCTACACCATTAGTTTGCTTGGGCCATTTGGTCCAGCGAGGCTCGTGGGCAGTTTCTCCGGCACGTCCGGGATCTTCCCCACCCACCACATTCAAAAGGTCGCCGGCATAAACAAGGCGGGTGACGTCACGTTGAAGCGCGGAGTGGTCGATTCTTCGTGCTTGTGGAATTGGATTTCGCAAGTCAGGCAGTCGGGAGGCGCGAGCGAACACGACGTCATTATCACGCGGCTGGTTACCGCCAACCGCCCGATCCAGGCGTGGAGGCTGCGCAACGCCAAGCCGACGAAGTACACAGGTCCGCCGCTGGGTGGAAAGAGTGGCAAGGTAGCTATGGAGGAACTCGTTCTGTCCGCAGAAGCGATCGAGATCGTGCCTCCGGGCTGAAGCCGGAGATCGGCGACGCTCGTCCGCATCTCGAGGGCTTCGCGGCGCTGGGGGCTGGCCCCGGGGATTGACTTTTGCCGTGTCCGGCACCACGTTGAGACAAAGACGATGTTGAGGCGTTGACCTGCCGGGCCCTTCGTGGACACCTACGCCCGTCAGCGAGCCACTAGTGAAACCGGCAACGTCGCGATACCGGTTTTTTGCTTTCTCCGACGGCTTCGAGGGTACCCGAGCCCGAAGTTGAAGCGACGTGTTTGCATGCAGGCGAGCGCAATCTTTGTAAACGTTTGTGGAAAGGAAAACCCCCATGAAAAAGCAGGAAGTTCGCGGAAAAGTGAAGAAGGTCAAGGGGAAGGCTAAGGAGACCGTCGGGATCCTCACCGGCAACAAGAAGATGGAAGGTGAGGGGTCCCTTCAGCGCGCCGCGGGCGCGGTCCAGGAGGGGTTCGGCAGGGCTGGCCGCATGGTCGGCGATGCCGTGACCAGTCTCGGCAACGTTTTCAAGAAGTAGCGGACTACGACAGGCGAAAGCCCGAGTCTCGCCAAGGCCGTCACGCCGTTCCTCGACACCCCAATGCCGGGAGGCAGGTGAGGCGGACAGATTGAACGGACCGCGCTGATCTGAATGCATCAGAGCACTACGCGATGCCTCGGCCTAACCTGGAAACCTTACGCCGGGTAGCCGATGAGTACGACGACTCCGTCCCTGAACTTGAAAAGACTTCGGGTAATCGCCTTATTTGCCGCCTTTCTCCTTCCAGCCCCGTTCGCCTTTGGCGGGCTGCCCCTCGGTACGATGGCCTTTACGGTGTCGATCGAGCGACCCACGACGCATTACGTCCACGTCGAGTTCCGATGCGACGCCGTTGCGGGCGAAATCCTCGATTTCAAGCTTCCTGCCTGGACGCCCGGCTACTACATGATCATGGACTACGCCAAGAACGTGCTTGGTTTCCGGGCGCGAGACGGCGCTGGACGGCCCCTCGAGTGGGAGAAGATCTCGAAGAACACCTGGAGGGTGAGGGCCGAAGGCACGAAGACAGTCGTCGTCGACTACGACATCTACGCGTTTGCGCGATCCGTTGTCGAAAGCTCCATCGACGACGGCCAGGCTTTCATCTCCCCCGCGAGCCTCTTCATGTACGTCTCCGGCCGGATCGGGCGTCCGGTGACCGTCACGCTCGCCGTGCCCCCGCAGTGGCAACGCATTTCGACGGGCCTCGCGCCGGTGGAAGGGCGGCCGCGCACCTTCGTCGCACCCGACTTCGACGTCTTCTATGACTCGCCCATTCTGGTCGGCAACCAGGAGGTACTTCCCTTCGAGGTTCGGGGCATCCCTCACGAGTTCGTTGGCCGGGACCTGGGGACCCTCAACCGGCCCCGCTTCGTAACAGATCTCAAGGCCATGGTCGAGTCGGCGGCGAGCCTTTTCGGGGAGCTCCCGTATGCGCACTACGTCTTCATGGCGATCGGCCCGGGCGGCGGCGGTCTCGAGCACCTCAACTCACAGGCCATCACCTTCAGTAGTGACCGGCTGAACGATCCCGCCGAGTACAAGAAGGTGATGAGCTTCATCTCCCACGAGTACTTCCACCACTTCAACGTCAAGCGGATCAGACCCCTCGCCCTCGGTCCCTTTGATTACGACCGGGAGAACTACACCGACATGCTCTGGGTCTCCGAGGGCTTCACGGTCTACTACGAGGACCAGATCCTCCTCCGCAGCGGGTTCTATTCGCCGGAGGAGTATCTCGAGCGACTGCGCACCGTCCTCGCGCGCCTCGAGAACGACACCGGACACCGGTACACATCCGTGGCCGAGTCGAGTCTCAACGTGTGGAGCGGATACTTCGGCCACAACGAGCATCAGACGAACACAGGTGTCTCGTTCTACGACAAAGGCTGCTCACTCGCGGCGCTTCTCGACCTCGCGATCAGGCATGGAACGAAGAACGAGAAGTCGCTTGACGACGTGATGAGGATGCTCTACCGAACCTTCTACAAGGAGAAGAAGCGGGGGTTCACGGACGGAGAGTTCCGGGAGGTCTGCGAGCGGGTCGCCGGAGCGCCTCTTCCCGAGATCTTCGACGTCTACGTCAAGACGCCGGCCGACATCGACTATGCCCGGTACTTCGCGCAGGCCGGCCTCGAGATCGACGTCCAACCACGGGAACAGCCCGGCGCTGCCCTAGGGGCCGGAACGGAGGAACGGGATCACGCACTCGTCATCACACGGATCGAGCCGGATTCTCCAGCCAGCCGCGCCGGCCTCAGCAAGGAGGACGAAATACTTGCCCTCGACGGCGCTCGCGTGGACGGGCGGAAGCTGGCCGATCTTCTCAAGACGAGCAAGCCTGGCGAGACGGTCCGGATCCTCCTCGCCCGGCGCGGCCGGACCCGCGAGCTCGCCGTCGTTCTCGGAGCGAGGACGGAGCGTACCTTCCGCATCACCCCGATGAAGAACCCGGACCCCCTTCAGGCGGCCATCCGGAAGGGTTGGTTGAACGAATGACCTGGACGGGCATTCTGTCTGGCTAACTGCATGTACTGCCACGCCTCGATCATGCCGCTCTACCGGAAGCTCGGGAGCGACGTGGCCGCGCAGGCGAGCGAAGCCGAGCAGTTCCAGAAAGGCCTCGCGGCGGTCGGCCAGCTCGGCTACTGGGACGCCCACAAGCAGCTCGAGCAACTTACCGGCGGCAAGGCCCACCCGGTTTCCTGCGTCGACTGCCACGATCCGACGTCGATGGAAGCTCAGGCACGGGACGCGCTGTCTGGTTCCCGGCGCGCCCTATCCCTTGACGAAGTAGACGATTGAGATCGCGACACCGAAGGTGACCACGATCCACCGGAGCGTCGACGGCTTGACCTTGCCAGCCAGGTTGCCGCCGATCACGCCCCCGAGCAGGGCGCCGACGGCCATCACGACGGCCATCGACCAGACGACCTCGCCCGAGAAGAGAAAGAAGAGGGCGGCCGCCACGTTGACGGCGAACGCCACTGCCTGTTTCAGCGCGTTCAGGCGGGTCATCGACTCGTGCATGGTCAGGCCGAGCGCCGAAAGGACGATCACACTCAGCCCGGCGCCGAAATAGCCACCGTAGACCGAGGCCGCCCCGACCGGGAGCCACGTCCACCTCTCGATCGCGCTGCCGGACGGGTCGGCGCCCGCCCGGCGCGTCAGCCAACCGCGCACGGGATCCTGGATGGCGAGGAGGCCGGACGCGAGGAGGATTAGGTACGGAACGAGGATCCGGAACAGCTTCTCCTCCGTGTGCAGCAGGAGGAACCCGCCGAGGACGCCGCCGACGGCCCCCGCGGGGACGATGAGCCAGAGTCGCCTCTTTTGCCCGCGGAGGTCGCCACGCTGCGCCAGCGTCCCTCCGAGGTATCCGGGGCAGAGCGCCACCGTGTTGGTCACGTTCGACGCCAGGGCCGGGACGCCGAGGGCCACCAGCATCGGGAACGTGATGAGGGTGCCGCCGCCGGCGAGGGCGTTGACCGCCCCGGCCCCCACCGCAGCGAGGCCGGCCAGAAGGAAGTGGATGAGGGTGAACATCGCCGCGTCCTTTTCTCCCGCGGCGGTCCGGAAAAGTCGCCCGGGAAGGAGAGAAGTCTCCCACGGGCGGGCTCCCGGCCGGTCTCGACGCGCGTGGCGACTCGAGCACGAGCCATCGAGTTCCGTAAGAACGTGTAGAGAGAGTTAGGCTTCGGAGCGGTATATGTCGCTAATTCGATTGAATCGGCGTGAGTTCACGCGCCACCGCAATTGCGCAACAATGGTCGAACCAGCGGCGGGGATTTCGAAGAGAGATTCGGAGGCACTTCATGGCCCAGCTCAACTTCCAGAAGTTTGCCGTTAACGACCGCATTCGCCGCGCTGCCGACAACGCACCCTCGATGAAGCCCGGCGAATCGGATCGAGACGCCGTCAAGATCCTTCAGGATGCCCTCATTCAGGCGGGGTTCGCGATTCGGGACGGCGCAACGGGTTTCTACGGTCCGCAGACCGTCGCCGCCGTGCAGGCCGTGGAGCGCAAGTACGGCCTCGATACCGACTCGGGCATTGCAGGCCATCAGGTGATCGCCAGGCTGGACGCACTGCTCGCGGGTACGCCGGTCCCCGTCGCTCGCCCGGCTCTTTTGCAATTGCTGCTCCAGCACACGAACACCCTCGGCGGCTTCACGCATCGTTCGTACTTCCTGAAGGCCGCGGCCCTGCTCAAGGATTTCGGGCTCGGCCTAGACGTCTCGAATCACTTCCTCCCGGAGATCGAGTTTCCGGGGATGTACGTCGATGCCTCGAACCGGCCCGATATCGCGAAGGTGCGTGAGCTGGCGGAGAAGCACACACCGGGCATGAGGCCCCTCCTCCGCGTCATCTTTTGCCGCTTCCCCGCTTTCGGGCAGAGCGGACAGAAGTTTTTCGGAACCACCGAGGGCGGCCGTCGCCCCCTCGAGGGCGGAGCTGTTTTTCCCGACTTCATCCTGATCAACGTCGAGAAGCGGAGGCCGGACGACAGCACACTCATCCACGAGATGATCCATGCGACTGGCCTCGACGATCACGACCCCGATCCCGCGAGCGTGTTCGCCGACGGGGCGATCCGTACAGGGTCGGTCCTCAAGTCCGAGTACGCCGAAAGGCTCCGCCGCGCATTCTTTGCACGCTTGGCCTGAACTGTCTCGCGGTCGCCCCTTCGATAAGCGCGCCGGAAGGAATGCCTCTCCGATGCTTTGAGCTATTTACGTGGCTCGCCGTGACGGCGGGGGCGACTGTGGTACCTCGACAGCCACCCGCAACATGCTGTGTCGGCGAGGATTGGAGCGATCCGAGGGATCCCAATATCCACGGCTCCGCCACAAGAACGAAAGACGTTGGAACTCTCGGGCTCCGGTTCTCGTATCAGCCTCCATGTTTGTCTCTTCTCGCGTGGAATAGTCCCTCTCACGGTCTGTTCTGCCCTTAGCCGCAGGAGGCTCGAACCACATGACTCGCACGACGAACGCTAGAATCGCCGGCTTCACGTTCCTCTTCTACATCGCAGCCGGCGTCGCCAGTTTGGTCTTGTTCGGCCGGGCGACCAGCGGAGAGGGGATCGCCGCGAAGCTCGCGGGCATCGCCCAGCACGCGTCAGACGTGCGCATCACCGTCGTGCTCGCGCTGCTCCAGGGCCTCTCGGCCTTGGTGCTGGCCGTGACGCTCTATGCGATCACGCGCGAGCAGGATCGCGATCTCGCAATGCTGGGCATGACCTGTCGCGTTGCCGAAGGCATCACAGGGATCTTCGTCGCAAGGACGCTGGGACTGCTCTGGCTCGCGACGGCCCACGGACCCGATGCAGGGGACGCCGGGGCCGCGCACGTGCTCGGCGCGTTCCTTCTCAGGATGGGAGCGTGGAACCCCGGCGCGAGCCTCTTCGCCGTGGGCAGCATGCTCTTCTCCTGGCTTTTCCTTCGCGGCCGGATGATCCCCGTGGCGCTGGCCTGGCTCGGCGTGCTTGCGTCTGTAGTGCTCGTCGCGATCCTTCCCCTGCAGCTCGCGGGACTGGTTGGCGGCCAGGCCACCTCGTTCATGTGGTTACCAATGTTGGTGTACGAAGTGGCGCTCGCACTGTGGCTGCTCACCAAGGGAGTACCCGCTCCGAGCATCGCATGACCACCACGTTGTGTGGCTACCTCGAGAAGAGGACGCGAGCGAAATGACGCCGACGCACGAGGAGTTGAAGAGGGCCCGAGACGCGGCGGTACATCTCGAACTTTCGCGGAATCGGACGCCTGGGAGGTTCTTGGATCGACGGCAGATGGCGGTCACGACCCGATGCAACGATAGACGCGCTTGAATTCAACGCACAGCTGGCGGACTCCAATGACGCGTCCAAATCAGAATCCGACCTGCGTTTTGTTCTCTGCACACGGTCCGATAACGGGTCATTTGTCAGACCGACGGGAACACGTCAGGCCGCATCTACACGACGGTGAGAGCTGGCTCACTCCGCCGGCCGGAACCCCGTGATGAGGACCGCGTCGCGCGAGAGGTCCCCGCGCGAGATCAGCCAACCCTTGCCGTCGGAAAGGGGCGCGAATGCGAAAACGGTGTGCTCGTCGAAGTTCGTGAGGCGCCGCGGAGCAGACTTGTCGAGGGGTACGAGCCAGAGGTTCGCGCGGTCCCCCGGCGCCGTGTTCACGATGAGGGCCTTCCCGTCGCGCGACCAGCGCACCTTCGAGTAGGTCGTGAAATCGAAATCCGCGACCCGCGTGACGGGTCCCCCGGAGGCGGGCATTGTCACGAGGTAGGATCGGGACGTCTTCGGGTCTTCCACTCGTCCGGCGAGGAGTGAGCCGTCCGGCGAGAACGTCGCGAGCGTGAAAAATTCGTTCGTGAGACGCGTGACGGGCCCGCCGTCGATCGAGACGCGGGCGAGCGAGGGCGCGGTGGGCCGGGACGACTCCGACCGTTCCGCGAAGAGATTCTCGAACACGACGGACTTGCCGTCGGGCGAAACGTCGATTTCCGTGCCGCCGACGGACGTGGTCGCGAGCACACGGCGGCCGGAGCCGTCGGCTTTCATCCGGCAGATCTCGCTGCCTTTCGACGTCAGCGCGTTGTAGACAATCGTCCCGTCCGGCGCGACGACCGGCCACCGGTTCACGTGCTCGTCCCGCGTCAGAAGCGTGCGCGAGCCGGCGCTCTCGTCCATCGCAAAAATGTCGAACTTCCCCGTCTCGAAGGACGTGAGGACGATGCGCCCGTCCGGGAGTGAGGCGAGGCCGAACATGCCCTCGCGCTTCGACGCGCTGATCCGCTTCGGGGGCGCGCCGTCGCGGCAGATCCAGATATCGGCCACGACGTCTGACGCAACCGTCACGAGCGACCTGCCGTCCGCCGACAGGCTCGCGATGCGGTAGTCGAAGAGGTCCTGCGTCACGGGCCGCGCCTCGCCCGAAGGGTACGGCACGTACCATACCTGCCCACGCCGCGACTCCCCGAGGCAAATCGCGGCGAGCCCCTTCTGATCCGGCAGCCACGCGACCTGCTGCACCGCAACCCAGCCCGGATCCGCGATCGTGCGGATCGCTCCGCTTCCGACTTCGATCCCGACGATTCGTCCCTTCCGGTTCACGCGGTCGACGACGGACGCGGCCACGAGCTGTCCGTCGGGCGACCAGGACGGACCGGCGAAGAAGATCGGTGCGAAGTACTCGGGCGCCCCGACCGTCGCGAGAGGACGGACGTCTGACCCGTCGGCATTCGCGACCATCACGGCGCTGCGGTCCGAGGTCGGGAACTTCGCTCGCACGAAGACGATTCGCTTTCCGTCGGGAGAGAACGCGGGCGGCGAGTCGATCTCCTCAACGATCTTCCGCGCCGCGCCTCCGAGCGTGGAGATCTGGAAGATCGCGCCCGCCGGGTACATCGCGTCCTTGACTCCGTAGAAGAGGGATGCGCCGTCGGGCGCGAACGTGTGTCCCCAGTAGCCGACGCGGTGCGGCGGGATCAGCGTCAGCGTCTGCCCCGACCCGATCTGCCGGACGCCGAGGCTGTGTTCGCCCTGGTCCGACACGACGTACGCGAGGAGCTTCGCGTCGGGAGAGAGCGACGCCGAGATGACCTTGCCGTTTGCCGTGAGCCGCGTGATGCGCATCGAGTCGTTGGCCCGTCCGGCGATCTTCGGGGCGCGTGCGCGCACCAGGACGAACGTCCCCGCTGCGCCGAGGAGCAGGGCCGCCGCGACGGCGAGGGGGAGGGTCCGGGGAGCTTGCGAAGGAGCGGCGGCGCCGGGCACCGAGATCCCGCTGGGGTTCGAATCGACCTCACGCAGGAGATCGCGCAGGTCGATCGCAAAGTCCTTCGCCGTCTGGTACCGGTCGTCCGGGTCCTTCGCGAGCGCCTTGCGGAGGATCCGCGAGAGGTCCGGCGGAAGGTCGGGTTTGGTCGTCCGGACCGGCTCCGGCTCGCTGTAGATGATCTTGTGCAGCGTGTCGACCGCGGAATCGCCGCGGAACGCCCGCCGGCCGCTCGAGATCTCGTAAAGCAGGCATCCGAGCGAGAAGATATCCGCCCGGTGGTCGACCGGGCGTCCCTGCGCCTGCTCCGGCGCCATGTATCCGGCCGTGCCCATGACGGTGCCCGGCTCGCTCAGCTTTGCGATCGTCTCCGTGGCGCCCTCCGGCGTGGCCTCCCGCGCGGAGCTTCGCGAGCCCGAAGTCGAGGATCTTCGCGTAGCCCGCGGAGTTGACCATCACGTTCTCGGGCTTGAGATCCCGGTGCACGATCCCGAGCGCGTGGGCCGCGGACAGCCCTTCTGCCACCTGCGCGGCGATCTTCAGGCCCTTGCGGAGGTCGAGGGAGCCGCCGTCGAGAAGGGCGCGGAGCGTCACGCCGTCGACCAGCTCCATCGCGATGTAATGCACCGGCTCCCCGCCGTCGGCGGGGCGCTCCTCACCGATGTCGTAGACGGTGACGACGTGCGGGTGACTGAGATTCGAGGCCGCGCGGGCCTCCTTCACGAAGCGATCAACGCGCGACGAGTCGCGAACGATCTCGGCCGGCAGAATTTTGAGCGCGACGCTGCGCTCGAGGGTCGAGTCCCAGGCCTTGTAGACCTTTCCCATCCCGCCCTCTCCCAGCAGCGAGACGAGGCGGTAGCGACCGAGAACCTGCGGATCCGGCATGCGGTGCCGGCAATGATACGCAACGAATCCTGATCCCGGGGGCGTCTTTCTATCCTAGAAGCTGATCCGCCTCGTCGTCGCGCGGGCCTCGGCCGATTCAGCACCTTATGCCGGCGCGCGCCCTTCGCCATGCGAAAGGATTATCAGAGGCAGCCCCAACTTCAATAACCCTTGGGCTTGAACGCATCCCATCCTGGGCCTCCGCGAACCATCCCGCCCTTGCCGGGCTTGACGGCGAGGTCCTTCGTCGCCTTGGTGGCCCGGGGCTTGGAGGCCGTCTTCTTCTTCGTGGTCTTCTTCATGTACTTTCTCCTCTCTTCCTGTTTCGGCCGTTACCCGGCTTCTGCCTTCGTTCGACCGAAACCTCCTCGGTCCATAAAGGCGGAAACGGGAAAGAAGAGCTGTCAACCTTGACTCGCCTTCTGCTGGCCTGGCGGCAGGGGAACCGGGAAGCCCTGAAGAGCGCGAGGCCGAAGTTCATGACCCGGGCCCACGCCATCGCACGGGGACGCGTCGGCAGGTGACTAGCGCCGACGGCGGCTGAACGCCCGGGGCACGGACGAATCAGCGCGAACCAGATCACCCAGCTCCGTGGCGTCAACCAGAGCCGCGAAGTGACCGCGCAGCGCCCTCCACTGCCGGCGCGCGTCGGCGTCCGGAGCGCCCGTTTGGAAGAGCGGCCACGCCGGGGCTCGCCATTCGGTCTGTGCCGTCAGCCGATTGCCAATGTAGGTCCCGACGATCTCGGCCCAGCTGGGTACACGGAACCCGAACGTCAGCGAGATAGACGCCTCCTGGGCGTCCGTGCTGTGCCAGTACCCGCGCGGGAGGAACAACACCGAGCCCGGTTTGAGCGTGACCGTTCTTCCGGCCGTCATGCGCCTGGGCGCCGGCGCGGTCGCGTACCGCCGGACTTCGTCCGTCAGGGCCACCCCGCTGTTCGCAACGGGATTCACGACGGTGTGATTCTCCGCAATTCGCCACCGCTTCCTTCCCGCCAGCTGCACGACGATGATCTCGTGGTCGTCGAAATGCATCCGGACACCTCTTCCGCGCGGCGTCATATAGAGGTTGCAGTTCGCACGATCAGCCGGAACCGAAAGCTCCCGAGCCAGCCGGTCGCTCCACAGCCCCACCACCGCGTGCCATCGGTGCACCGCGTTGCACGCAATCGTGGCGCCCGAGTCGTAAAGCGCCCGTGCGCTCGATGCGTCGGCAGCGATTTCGTTTGACTCGTTGTGGGCAGCCGGAAACATGGCCTTCATCTCGACATGCGAGCGAAGGGCGAGCGTCATGACCGCATCAATCTGCCCGATGTCCGTTAGGCGGCTCAGTCGGGCGGGCGCGCCGTGACCCCAAGTCGGACGGGCCGGCCAGTGGCGATTCAGGAATTCGGTGCGGGTCAGATTCGGGAAGAGAGCCGACAGTCCCGGTCGCTGGAGGCGCATCGGTGGACATCTTACGATCATCGGCATAGCGCATGCGTCGGGCTAGTGCTGAGAGGCGCAATCGATTTCGATGCGTAGTACTGAGAGGCGTTGGAATCACTACGTATCGTCCTTCTTCGGCGGTGCCTTTCTCGCTAACGCCGTTCCACACGTCGTCAGCGGAATTACCGGGCACCCATTTCAAAGCCCGTTTGCTTCCCCTCCTGGCGAAGGCTTATCTTCTTCGATGGTGAACGTGCTCTGGGGAGCATTCAACGCAACACTCGGCTATCTGCTTGTATGCCGTGTCGGAACTTTTGAGCTGCGAAGCACGGGACATGTTGTCGTTACTGGATTGGGAGCGCTACTTATGGCGATGATGCTGGCCCGTGCATTCGGGCGATTTCATAAGGGGGTGTAGCGGCACAATGGCAATTGTTCTATGGGAGCGAATGCGATGGACAGAGGCCCGGACATGAGCGTACTGCACACCAATCCGCGCCAATTCGCGCGGATCGCTGGAGCCTTCTACCTGTTGGTCTTCGTCTTCGGGATTGCCGCGCTTGAAACTTCGGGCGACACGCGCTTCGCCGCTAACCTCCTCGCCGCCGCCGTCTATTACGTGGTCACGGTGATGCTGTACCACCTCTACAAGCCGGTGAGCCGGACGGGATCGCTCGTGACGGCACTGTTCAGCTTCGCCGCGCTCACCATCGGAGTGCTCAGCGATTTCGGTGTCGTGCGGTTCCCCGTCAACACGCTCGTTCTGTTTGGCGCGTACTGCACCGGCCTGGGCTGGCTCACCCTGGAGGCCACCTTTCTGCCCAGGGCGATCGGTGTGTTGTTGATCGTAGCGGGACTAGGCTGGCTCACATACGTCCACCCGCCACTCGCGAAACGGCTCGGCGCGTGGGCGATGGCGCCGGGGATGGTTGGCGAAGGGGCGCTCACGTTCTGGCTGTTGGCCGCAGGCGTCGATCCCGAGCGGTGGCATGCTCAGTCGACTCAAGATAAGGCCTGACGGAATGACGGCGGCGAAGCCGAACAGGGGCCAGGCCATCTCCCCAGGGACGCATAACAAACAGTATGCAGCGGACGGCGCTGCGCGCCGCCGCTGATGCTGAGCGTTGGGCGGATTCTCTGAGGTTCACATGCGGAGTCATCGATGAAGGCAGTCTTGCAGACAGGCTACGGACCTCCGGAGGTCCTCCAACTTCTGGACCTTCCAACGCCTGTACCAGGCGAGAGTCGAATACTCGTCAAGGTCCTCGCCGCATCGGCAAATGCGGTTGACTGGCGGCCATTGACTTTTCCACCGTTGGTTCTCCGTGTGCTGGGCGGAGGGCATTCGAAGCTAAGAGACAGCTCACATGGAGTCGACCTGGGAATTGCCGGGGGCTACAGCAGGGAGAAAGCCGGAAACGCGCTCTCTCCCGGAGCCTCCGAACGAACCGAAATCTACGCCCCCTTACGGGAGCGGCCCCTTGCTAAGAACCGGGGATAAGACCCGAGTTCCGAAGGGTACGGTCCCCTCTCAACGGGGCGCTCACCTCTCGACGCGGAAGGCCCGCAGTTCCGATCGGTCCCGGGCATCCTCTCCCCGGGGCATCCCGAAGGGCCAGGGCTCGTGACGGCCGAGCTCGGTCGTCGCGGTGCGCTCTTCAGCGAGAGCCGCGGAGATACTGGCCCGGTCTCCCGGCGTTCCATAGAACCGGAGCAGGCCGGCGGACACCCAGGGCCAGTTGAGCTCCCTCAGGTCTGTCCCGCGGCGGTAGCGGGTGCCGTGACGCCCGAGGGCCCAGAGCACGACCCGCAACTCTCCGTGGAAGGGAGCGCGGCCGAGCTCCGCCTCCGCCTCGAGGTCGCGGTAGAACATCATCCGTCGGGCGAGGATCAGCTCGGCCGGCACGCAGCCCTCCCAGCCGGCCTCTGCGCATCGGCTGGATTCGTGCCAGACGGTCCAGGCACGACAAGCTCCGGGCCTGGCCTCGTAGATGCTGCAGAGGTCGTCGCGAAGGAAGACGCACGGCCCAAGGAGCAGGCTGAGGGCGGACCCCAGCGGCGCGCCCTGCTCGAGGCAAGCCTGAAACCTCGCCAACGTCTCTGCCGCCTCCCGCCTTGCGCGGGCTCGCCGCCTGGCCGGGAGCTCCTCGAGCAACCGGAGCACCTCCGCGGAGCTGACGTCCACAAACATCGAACAGCAGCGCGAGCAGCCGGGAGCGCACGTTGGCCGACCGATGCGCGGCTCCCATCGCCGAAGCCAAGAGCGGATCTCGGCGTCGAGGACCGTCGGGCTCAGGAGCGCTGCCTCACGATCGAATGCGCGAGCTGCCGGATCAGGCTCGCCGGCGGCGACGAGCCGAGGCCGGGCCAGGCCGACCCGGGTCCCCGCCGGTCCGGTCGTGGCCCAGACCCCTGGCAGCCACTTCTCGTGAACCGTGCCGCCCGGCAGCCACTTCTCGTGAACCGTGCCGCCCGGCAGCCACTTCTCGTGAATGCCACCACGACCTGGGCTGGACGAAGTTCGAGCTGGGCGACGCGGACGGAGCGCTCCGCGAGCTCCGCATCGCCGCCGACCTCTCCGACGCGCCGCTCTCGTGGCTCGGCCAGGCGATGATCGTGCCCGGAGCGCCAGGCGCGAACGACGGGGAGATCCGGCGCGTCCGGACCTCGGCCGCGGAGAGGCTTCGTCGCGATGCCCCCGTTCCTGCAGGTAGGCGCCACCCTGCGCCGCGCCCGCCCGACGGCCGCATCCGGGTCGGCTACCTCTCCTCGTTCTTTCACCGGGCGAACTACATGGTGCCGGTCTGGACCCTCGTAAACCGCCACGACCGGGGCGTGGTGGAGATCCACCTCGTCAGCGACTCCCCGGCCGCCGCCGGCCGGCCCGGTTACCGTCCCCGGCCCGAGGACCATGTCCACGAGACCGAGGGTCTGAGCAACGCCGACCTGTCCGACCTGATCGACGATCTTGCCCTCGACATCCTCGTCGATCTCAACGGCTACAGCCGGCCGGAGCGGCTTCCCCTTTTCCTCCACCCGCGGGCCGCGACCACCGTGGCATGGTTCAACATGTACGCCACGTCCGGACTTCCGGGCGTCCGGTACCTCGTCGGCGACAGCGAGGTCGTCCGGGAGGGAGAGGAAGGGCGCTACACCGAGCGGGTGGTCCGGCTTCCGCAGAGCTACCTCACCTTCGAGGCCGCCCGGCGGCATCCTCCCGTCGCGCCGCCGCCCTGCCTCGACCGCGGCGCTGTCACCTTCGGCAGCCTCGTCACCCAGTACAAGGTGAACGGTGGCGTGCTCGACGCATGGACCGCCATCCTCCGCGGCGCGCCCGAGAGCCTTCTCGTCCTCGGCAACGCGACGCTCGCTTCCGAGGGAGACCGCGACCACCTGCTCGGAGAGCTCGAGAGCCGCGGGGTGGATGCCGAACGGGTCCGCCTGCGGGGGCCGGCCGAACACGCGGAGTTCCTCCGGTACTACGACGAGATCGACGTCGCGCTCGACGCGTTCCCCTACAACGGCGGTACGACCACGATCGAGGCAATCTGGCAGGGCGTCCCGGTCCTGACCTTCGCCGGTGAACGATGGGCCTCCCGGACGAGCGCGTCCATTCTCGCTCGGACGCATCTGGGAGAGTTCGTGGCGCGGGACCGCGCGGAGATGGTCCAAACCGGGGTGGCCCTCGCCCGCGATCCGGGCATCGCCAGCCGCCTGGCGGGCCTGCGACGGTCGATGCGCCGGAAACTCCAGGACTCCGTCGCCTGCGACGGACGGGGACTTGCCCGCGAGATGGAGCGGGTCTACCGGGACATCGCCGGCCGTCGCTTCTGACCGGCCGGCGCCTGCCCCCCTCTTCGAGGTGCCTGTCGATCGCCCTGAGGTCAGTTACTTACTGGTCAACTTCCCTGGCTCGCTGTCCCTCGAATTCCAGTAAACCGCTCTCTGCCACTCTCGACAAGGACCGCCCTCAGAGAGGGGCACCCAATCCGCCGGGGTTAATCGTGCCACCCCAGATCAGATGGCGCGAGGCCGCCGATCTCCCCGTGGGCGCGGTCCGCACGCCGGGCGCGCCGCATGTGGTCGAGCGCGCGATTCTTCGCGGCCGCCATGAGCCACGCGCCCGGATTGTCGGGGACGCCCGTCTCGGGCCAGCTCCGAAGCGCCGCGAGGAGGGCGTCCTGGGCGAAGTCCTCCGCGAGGCCGACGTCTCCCGTCATGCGCGCGAGCGCCGCGATGAGCCGCGAGGACTCGATTTGCCGGATCGCGTCGATCGCGCGATGGGCCTCGGGAGCGGACACGGGGGAGGATTAAAGCATCGTCCCCCGCGTCCTGGGGGCGTCACGGCTTGGACTGCTTTTCGAACTTTTCGCGACGGTCTTTCATCTTTTGCAACTCGGGCGTGAGCTCGCCCCAGTCCGCCATCTCGATGACCTGCCGGATCTCGACCTCGGAATCGCCTTCATGAGGGTTCGGGCAGCGCTTCACCCACTCGATCGCCTCCTCCTTCGACTTCACCTGCCACAGCCAGAAGCCGGCGACGAGCTCCTTCGTCTCCGTGAACGGCCCGTCGACCACGGTGCGCTTGCTCCCGGAGAACTGGACGCGCGCCCCCTTCGAGCTGGCATGAAGTCCCTCGGCGGCGAGCATGATGCCCGCTTTCACGAGCTCCTCGTTGAACTTCCCCATGTCGGCGAGCAGCTTCTCGCTCGGCATCACGCCCGCCTCGCTGTCCTTCGTGGCCTTGACCATCACCATGAATCGCATCGTCGTCGTCTCCTTTCGACCGGGCTGTCCCCGCCTCCATCCCTACGACGACGGAGCCTCTCCGAAATCGACATTCTTCGGCGAAATTCTTCTCACTCGAGGAGGGAGGTGTTCTCAGTTCGAAGGTCAGTCTGCCCGGCGGCCCCCCAACCGTAGAATCAGGCGCATGACCGCATCCGCGACCCCGAACCGCGCGGCGGCGTTCCTGGCGATGCATCGACCCGGCGCCGGCTTCATCCTGCCGAATGCCTGGGACGGTGGCTCGGCACGGATCCTAGAACAGGCCGGGTTCGCCGCGATCGCCACCACCAGCGCCGGGATCGCCTTCAGCCGTGGTGCCGCCGACGGCACCATGGAGGGGCCGGAGATGCTCGACTGCATCGCGCGGATCGTGTCGGCTGTCGCGTGCCCGGTGAGCGCCGACCTGGAGTCCGGTTACGGCGCTACCGCCGACCACGTTGCCGCAACGGTCGCCGCTGCGGTCGAGCTCGGGGTGGTCGGAGGCAATCTGGAGGACGTGACTCAGCCCGGAGAACTGCTCCCGGTCGAGGCTGCCTGCGAACGTCTCGAGGCGGCGCGGACCGCCGCACCGGCCGGTTCGTTCGTGCTGAACGCGCGCACCGACGCCTACATGATCAGGCACCCGGACGCCTTCGCCGAGACGGTGCGCCGGGCCGAGAGCTACCTGGCTGCCGGAGCCGACTGCATCTTCGTTCCCGGCGTCACCGCTGCCGAGGAGATCGGCAGACTGACCGCCGCGATCGGCGCGCCGGTGAACGTCGTGGCCGGGCTGGTCGAGCCGGTGCTGGACGCTGCCACCCTGCGCTCGCTCGGCGTCGCCAGGATCAGCGTCGGCGGTACCCTCACTCGCGCAGTCCTCACCCTGGTCGAGCAGGCCGCTCGGGAGATGGCCGATCACGGCACCTTCGGCTTCGCCCAGGGCGCGATCCCGTATGCCGAGCTGCAGCAGCGCTTCAGCCGCTGAGCTGACATGCCAGGCACCGGTTCAGCGGTGAGTTCCGGTTGTGCATCGCCCAAACCGCGTCGTCGGCGTGCGTCAGAAGAGCAGCCGAGGCCGGAGAGGCAGAAGTAGCAGTTCATCTTCGGCGCGTAGTTTAGGCATTCGGTCGGTCAAGACCGGTCCGCCCGGACTCGATGGGAGCAGATGCGAAGAACCCCGCGAGGTCGTCGCGGGGTTCGGCTGGACTGCAAACCGGATTGCGATTCGCAGGGTAAGAAGAGTGGCTCCGCACTCGGTGGGCTAGAAGCGCAGGTTTCGATCAACATATTCGTCAGTCGCGAACTGCTCTCCGGCCAGAATCTGAGAACTTCAACTCGTTCTCAGGTCAGAACTGCTCGCGCATGAACGGGTTGCTCCGGGGTGAGTTGGACCTGCGTGAAACTGCCACCCCAATCGCCAGCGCTCTCTGCCGGGCTTTGCAAGGCCCGCTTTCTGCCGAAAGCCGTCATTTTCGGCGCGGATTCGACACCGGCGTGACACCTTCGAAGTAATGGCTGCCGCGCCTGGCTGCGTCCCTGACCTTGCGCACGAGCCGGCTCTTCGTTCGCGCATCGAGGAGCCCGGCCACGAAGCGCCGCTGGGCCTCCGTTCCGCCGTGGGTGAGCGATCGCCATCTCTCGTTTCGGGCGCTCCAACACGTCAGCTCGATCAAGACCGGGATGAGCGCGACGCCGCTCTCTGTCAGGTCGTAGCGATCCTTGCGTCGGTCATCCGGATCCGTGGACCGCTCGATGAGCCCCTCCCTCTCGAGGTGACGAAGCCGCGAAGCGAGGACGTTCGTGGCGATGCCCTCATCGGAAGCCAGGAACTGGCCGTACGTGCGTTTGCCCCAGAAAACGATGTCGCGGAGGATCACGAGCGACCAGCGGTCGCCCAGCACCTCGACGGCGAAGTTGACCGGGCAGTCTGAGCGCCTGCCTCGGAGCCCGTCCCGACCCACGGCCCGGACGTTAGGCGGGTTCGGGGCGACACGCAATCTCTTGCAATATGCAAGCATTCGGTCTAGCGTCCGAGGCCAGACGGAGGACCGCCATGAAGAGCAAGGTGTTCGCCGGTCTCCTTTCCGCCCTTCTTCTCGCAGTCGTGCCGGCGCGGGGGCAGGCCCGGACGGGCGCCTACGAGAAGATGGCGCCGCTCGAGCAGTACCTGATCGCCGACCGGAACGCGGAAATCGCGCTCGCGCGGAGCGCGGCGCCTCCCTCGATCTCGAACGACGCGGCCATCCTCGTGCTCACGCCGCGCGGCTACGTGACGGCCGTCGAAGGCAAGAACGGCTTCGTCTGCTTCGTCGACCGCTCGTGGTCGAGCGTCTTCGACGATCCCGAGTTCTGGAACCCTCGTGGGCGCGGTCCGACGTGCATGAACCCGGCGGCGGTCCGGTCCGTCCTGCCGCTCCAGCGCCGGCTCACGGACCTGGCCCTGTCCGGCATGAGCCGCGAGGAAATCCTCGCCCGCGTGAAGGACGCGATCGCGAAGAAGGAGCTCTCACCGCCCGAGATCGGATCGATGTCCTACATGATGTCGAAACAGCAGTACCTGAACGATGGCGCCGTCCACTGGCATCCGCATCTGATGTTCTACGTTCCGGGCGACACGAACCCGGCGGCGTGGGGCGCCAACCTGCCGTCCTCGCCGGTCCTCGGCGGAGGACAGGACCTTCCGGGCGGCGGCCGGTTGCCCTGGACCATCTTCTTCGTCCCGATCTCCCGATGGTCCGACGGCACCCCCGCGGACGAGCACCCCGGCGCTCACAAGTAAGCTTGTGTAGGCGTGCAAGGGGAATTGCCCGGGGGGCTATGGCGCGCAGAAACCAGGGTCATACCCAGGGTTCTTGTCTGAATGCCGCCCCGTAGTTTAAGTTCGAGGAATTATTTTCTCTGAAGGATCCCCAAGCGGACGGCTCAGAGCGCGGTGATACGCTCGCGGTGGAGCTTGCTATCGTTAGGTGACGGAGCTGCAAGGCATGACGACCACCGAGAAACGGAATCCCTTGGTCGTGTCCCCGGATCCCATCCGGATCGTGCCTCTCGCTTTTCCGGGATCTCTCGTTCAGCCCCTTATTGGAGCCGTTCCACGCGCAGTTGCTCCAAACCTTTCGTATCGAGGCGGGCGTGCGATGCGAATTGCCGCGGGCTGTGGGGCGTAGAGACCAGAGTCACGCTCTCGGTTACTTTCTCAACCTCGACTTGTAAACGGACATTCTGTCCGGACGCCATGCGCGGCTGCTCGGCGTGAAAGCAGCGCCCGGGCCGTCATAGACTCCGGACCCTCATGACGACAAACGACACCGACGATCCTCCGATCGATGCAGATTTGACTCTCGATCGTGACCCGTCGCGCCCGCCCGCGGCCCCTTCGACAGCCGGGCTGCCGAGCGAGATCGGCGGGTTCCGCATCCTCGGAAAGCTCGGCGAGGGCGGGATGGGGATCGTCTACGAGGCAGAGCAGAAAAACCCGCAACGCAGGGTCGCCCTCAAGATCGTGCGCGGCGGGCACTTCGTCGACGACCAGTACCTCCGGATGTTCCGGCGGGAGACCGAGACGCTGGCCCGGCTCACGCACCCGAACATCGCGGCCCTCTACGAGGCGGGCCGCACGGACGACGGCCAGCACTTCTTCACGATGGAGCTGGTCCTCGGCGAGACGCTCGCCGCGTGGGCGCGGCAGCACCTCGGCGGCGACCAGCCGAGCCCTTCGCAGATCCGCGAGCGCCTCCGCCAGTTCGTCACGATCTGCCAGGCCGTCAACTACGCGCATCAGCGCGGCGTCATCCATCGCGATCTGAAGCCGTCGAACATCGTTGTCACGAACGCCGGCGCCAAGATCCTCGACTTCGGCCTCGCGCGCATCACGGACGCGGATGTTGCGGGGGCCACGGTGATGAGCGAGGTGGGCACGATCCACGGGACGCTCTCATACATGAGCCCCGAGCAGACGCGCGGCGACAGCCGCGACATCGACCTCAGGACCGACGTCTACTCGCTCGGGGTCGTCCTCTACGAGCTCCTCTCCGGAAAGCTGCCATACGCGACGCGCGGCATGTCGGTGGTGCAGGCGATCCGCAATATCTGCGAGGAGACCCCGAAGCCGCTCGACCTCGACGCGGACCTCTCGACGATCCTCACGAAGGCCCTCGAGAAGGAGCCCGACGCCCGCTACCAGAGCGCCGCGGCGCTCGCCGAGGACGTCGAGCGCTACCTCACGAACCAGCCCATCCTCGCGCACCCGCCGAGCACCGTGTACCAGCTCAAGAAGCTCGTCGCGCGACACCGCGGGATGGTGGCGGCGGCAGGCGTGATCGCGGTACTGCTCATGGCGCTGGGCGCCACGATGGTGGTGCAGGCCGGTCGGGTCAGGAGAGAGCGCGACCGGGCGACGGCCGAGGCCGCGAAGGCGAGCGCGATCGACTCGTTCCTTCTCGACGCGCTGGGCGCGGCCGACCCCTGGCAGAAGGGCTCGCGAAACGTGTCGCTGCTGGACGCGCTGAAGCAGGCGCAGGACAAGGCGCTCACCTCGCTCGCGAACCAGCCTCTCGTCGAGGCGTCTGTACTGCAGACGATCGGTACGACGTTCACGAATCTCGCGGAGTTCCCAGAGGCCGAGAAGGCGTTGAAGGCGTCACTCGACCTCCGCGTCAAGGCCGCGGGCCCACGGAGCGCCGAAGCCGCGGAGTCGCTCGGGGCCCTC
Organism: Thermoanaerobaculia bacterium; assembly: GCA_963816185.1. Taxonomy (GTDB): domain Bacteria; phylum Acidobacteriota; class Thermoanaerobaculia; order UBA5066; family UBA5066; genus Fen-183. Next base: position 84,275 of record CAWFJJ010000006.1, read on the forward strand.
GCGAACATGTACTCGGTCTGGCGGAAGTTCGACGACGCCGTGAAATACGCCCGTGAGGCGCTCGACATCATGCGCGGGCTCCACGGCCAGAGGAGCCTCGAGTCGGCTCCCCGCATGTACGACCTCGCGACCGCGCTCTTCGGTGCCGGGAAACCCGCCGAGGCGCGAGCGCTCGCGGAGGAGATGCTCGGGATCGTGCGGGAACGCGGCACGATCCGTAGCCCCGAAAGCGCCAAGGCCGAGACCGACGCCCTCCTCATCCTCATCCAGGTCGCCACCGCCGAAGAGGACTACAAGAAGCTCGCAGCCCTGTCGCACGAGCGGCTCGAGCTCCTGAGGAAGCGGCTCGGAGAGCGGCATCCGGAGGTCGCCCAGGCCCTGAGCGACTACGCCCTCAGCCAGAATTACCTCGGCGACTTCGCCGGAGCCGAGCGCACGTTTCTCGAGGTCATCGACATGGAGATTGCGCTCTTGGGACCCGATCACCCGGAGGTTGCCGCCGCGCGCGAAAACCTCGGGAACGTCTACTACCGGAGCGGCCAGCTGGACAAGTGTGCGAAGAACCTCGAAGTGGTCCTGGCGATCCGGCGGAAGGCGCTGGGCGACGATTCGGAGTCTGTGGCGCGAACGCTGACGAACATGGCCACCGTCTACAAGAAGGCCGGCAACGACGAAGCCGCTGAGAGGACTTACCGCGAGGCGATCCCCCGCCTGACGAGCAAGCTCGGGCCCGACCACCCGGACGTCGGGATGACGCTCCTGGGCTTCGGCGATCTCCTGAGAAAGATCGGCAAATACCCCGAGTCCGAAACCGCGCTCAAGCGCTCGCTGGACATTCGCATCAAGGCGTTCGGCGAAAGCAACGACATGGCGCAAAGGACGATCAAGATCCTCGCCGATCTCTACGCGGCCTGGAACAAGCCCGCGCAGGCGGCGGCGTACGCGGCGAGGCTGAAGCCGGTGGAAACGAAGACGACGGCGGCCACGGCGAAGTAACGGGCGGCCTCTTCTCGATTCAGGTCCGTTCGACGGGCATTCAGTCCGGACGTGTAGGGGTGCAATGGGAATTGCCGGGGGGGTGTGGCCGCGTGAAACTGCGGCCATTCTGCCTCTTTCTTGCCGTGTCTTGACCCCGCCCTAACTTCTCTCAACTGTAGGGGCGCAATGGGAATTGCCGGGGGTGCTGAGACTGTAGAAACCAGGGTCAGCCCTCGGACTATTCGTCTCCGAGCGCCAGGGGGGCCGCAACCCCTCCGCACGCCTACAACTCATCGCACCGTTCGCATAGGTACCGACCGTCCGGTAGCAGCGTGTGACCGTCGATCGCGAGCCGAATGCGTTGACCGCAGGTTGAGCATAGTGTCGGCTTGAACGACGGCGGGTTCTCCAGTTTTTCGAAGTTCCACTGGTTTGTCCCGTACCAGACGAAGATCTCGGTTTCAAACTCCTGGCGACATTTCCGGCAGGTCTGCCATGGGCCGGCATGTCCCTCGCTCGAGTGAAACGCGCACAGAGTGAACCGGTCGTGTCGGGTCCGGCAGCCCCCGCGGGAATACGCTCGTTCGTCGTCGCAGATCAGGTTGTTGCAGCACTCCGTTCGGGCGAGCGGACCGGGCCTGCCGCAGAGGCCGCAAACGCCGCCCGCTGGGGGGCGGCGCGTACGTCTGGGTGTCCTCGTCGCCATGGGAAGGGAATCATAATGGGATCTTCACGTCAGCACTCGGGCGTCGTCGCTCGCATGCTGCCGTTTCGCTTCGACGACTTCGACGCGGAGCTGCTGCTGCTCGTGCTGTTTCATCCCGCTCCCTAGACGGGCATTCTGGCCGGAGGGAGCCCTTCATGCGCTCAATCCGGCCGCCGCGAAGTGACAGTCCTGACTGTGTTGCCCCAGGCTGTTCGCCCGACCTGCCGGCGCTTCCCGCCCTCCTGCGCGCCTCGCACCTCTTCGGCCTTGCCCTCGCCTCGGCGCTTGGGAAGCTGCGGGAATCGGGGGCGACTGCGGCGCGACTGTTCGAAAGGGCCGAAGAGAGTGCCCTGCTCCTCAGAATGACGCGTGAGGCGGCCGCGATCCTCGGGGCGCGCTGGGACAAGGTGCCTGAACGCCATCGTCCGCACTACGTACCCGAACAGCGCTTCCGGATCCTGCGCATCAGGAGCTTTCTCGGCCTGTCGCAACGCGAGACCGCTGAGATGTTCCGGGTGGCGACAGACACGATCACTAGGTGGGAGATGGAGACGACCAGCGCCGACGGAGAAGCCCCACGCCCTGCCCCGCGTCCACTCGTTGCACCGAATCCTCCCGTCCGGCGCTTCGCAGACGTGGTCAGAGCCGTCGTGAAGACGATGGAGTTGGCCGGGTTCGGCGGAAACGATCTGATCGCACGGACGCTGGCGCGAGCAGGCTGGAAGCTGTCGGTACGGACGGTGGGGCGGATCCTCAAGGGGCGCTGGCCAGCCCCCCGTCCGCCGGAAGCGGCCTCGACGGTGCCTCGAGCGGTGAGGGCAAAGCGCCCGAATCACATCTGGATGGTGGATCTGACGGACGTTAAGGGTCTGTTCGGTCTCGTGACTTTCAAGGTCGAGGTCGTCTTCGATGCGTTCTCGAGGATGGCGCTCTCGGTCACGGTATTTTGCAAGGAGGCCTCCGCGCTTGAGATCTCACGATTCGTTTCGAGGACCGCACGACGTCATGGGTGGCCAGCGCACTTCGTCTCGGATCGGGCCCGCTGCTTCAGGGGCCAGGTCTTTCGGAGCGCGCTCCGAAGGGTTCTGGTGAAGCAGAGGTTCGGGGCGATCGGAAAGAAGGGCTCGATCGCCTTGATCGAGAGACTCTGGAGGACGCTGAAGGACGCTCTCGGCCTGCGCATGCTGCGGCCCTCCGCAGCGGAAGATCTCGCCGCGACAGTCGAGCTCGGCCTCCTCCACTACGCGTACTTCCGCCCGCATCAGGGTCTCGGTGGTGCAACCCCGACAGAGATGTATTTCGCCAGAACTCCGGCGCATCTCTCCGCGATTTCTCCCCCGCGCGGCAGGCCGGGCGAAGGCCCGATGGACCCGCCGTTTCGCATCGACCACCTCGACGCGGAACGGTTGTTGCCCCTCCTGATTCGAAAAGCAGCCTGACGGAGCGGCCACGAAGATCAGCGAGGGGCGCTTGAGTGGGCCGACGTGCGCGTCTCGAGCGGAAGCGAAAAAGCGAAACGCTGGACCCTGCGCGCCAGCGCGTGCCGCAATTCCCATTGCGCCCCTACACCGTCACGAAGCTCGCCTTCTACCTGGCCGCGCCGGTCGTCGCCGCGGCCGGCGCCGTCGT
>CAWFJJ010000007.1:0-70855 GCA_963816185.1 Thermoanaerobaculia bacterium
TGCGCCTGAACCGCCCCGGAGCACTTTCTGTGCTGAGGGAAGCACACCCAGCGCAGCCAAGGCTCGCCTTTGAGTACTGTGTTGCCATCCACCTCCACTTCGAACTGCCCGTAGGGACCGCCAACCACCTCGACCTCTACGTTCAGCTCGCGCCTCAACCGCGCCGCCACACGGACGGCGTGTAGCCGGGTCACTCAGTACGCGCACGAACGGATTCGAATCCGAGCCATTCACCCTCCTATAAGAACGCCGACTCCGCCCGGCAACTCCCTTGTGTCCGCCTAACCATATCAACCTCAGCGGCGAGCGTAGCGAGATGGGATGAGAAGGCCGGTCTCCCCGGCGCAGTCGGAAAATTCGCTGCAAGGACATTGCGGGCTCGAGGCCCAGAAGGGAGACCGGCCGTGAGGAAGCGTAGCACCGGGACGAGCGGGAGCGAGAGGACGGCGACGAGGAGTGATGGGACGGCGAGATTGACGTCGGGCAAAGTGGTGAACGTCCTTCCGGCTTTTTGTCCGACGTGGACCGTCGGAACGACCTGGGGGATCGGACGAGCCATTTTTGCGTGCTCGATGAAGATGGGATGGTCGTCGAGCGTGGAAGGGCCCAGACGACTCTGGAAGGGATCCGGAAGCGTTTCGAAGGGCCGGTGGGAATGCGAATCGCGCTGGAGGTGGGAGCGCATTCCCCGTGGGTGAGCCGCCTTCTGAAAGAGCTAGGGCACGAGGTGCTGGTGGCCAACCCCCGAAAGACCCGGCTGATCTACCAGAACCGTGGGAAGCAGGACCGTGTGGATGCCGAGGCCCTGGCCCGGATCGCCCGGCTGGACCCGAAGCTTCTGTACCCCGTGGAGCACCGTCCCGAGAGCATTTCGCACAGGACATGGCCGTCCTGCGCTCGCGCGATGTGCTGGTGAGGACGCGGACGCAGCTCGTCAACCACGTCCGCGGGGCGGTCAAAGCGACGGGACACCGCCTGAGGAAGTGCTCGACCCGGACGTTCTCCATCCAGGCGGTGGGCGAGATTCCCGAGGAGGTACGCGAAGCGTTGTCGAACGTCCTGACAACGATCGAAGTCGTGTCCAGACGGATCCTGGCGCTCGACAAGCGCATCTTAGAACTGGGGAAGAAGAAGTACCCGGAGACGGCGTTGCTGAGGCAGGTGGGAGGAGTGGGCCCGATCGTGGCGCTGGCCTACGTCCTGACGCTGGAGGATCCCGGGTCGATTCCGGAAGAGCCGGGCCGTCGGGGCGTACCTTGGGCTCGTACCTTCGCGAAGTCAGAGCGGTGATTCGGACCCGCAGCTGCGCATCACGAAGAGGGGGACCACTTCCTGCGCCGGCTTCTGGTTCAGTCGGCGCAGTACGTCCTCGGGCCATTCGGGCCGGACTGCGACCTCAGACGATCCGGCCTGGCGCTGTCAGCCCGAGGAGAGCGCAATGCGAAGAAACGGGCGGTCATTGCCATGGCACGAAAACTCGCGGTGTTGCTGCATCGGCTGTGGCGGACCGCGGAGGTCTACGAGCCGCTACGCAAGGCCCCTGCGCCTCACGGCACGGCCGCAGCGGCCTGACACAGGGCAAAAAAGAAAGGAACCAGCGAGAGGACGCGTTCAATCGTGGCTATCCCAAATTCGAGTCAACGCCCCGTGGGGGCGACTGCGCAGCGGACTCCGGTCCCCACGGACTTCGGCCCGGGGCGGAACACCGGTAGCGAGATTGCAGCGCCCTCCGGACTAGACCCCCTCATGCACCAGGCCGACAAGACGCGGCCCATACGAGTGCGAATGGAAGCGCGGCGACACACTCGAGCCCAGGGATTCCCACCGGCGATTCCGCCCTCTCTTGACAACAACCGGCCTTCTGCGTTGGAGATCCCGCTGCAGGGATGAAGTGGACTCCTCCTTTATGGCGTAAGACGGCATCGAGTGCCAACGTCACCGAGTCGGAGCTGAACCAAAAAGGAGGAGTCCATGGAGAATCCTACGACGATCGCCGTCGACCCGCCCCTGCCGCTCGACGGCAAGCTCGAAAACACTCTTCGACTTTGATAGCGCTCCTGGGATAAGCAAGAGAAGGCGCCCTTTCGGACGCCCTCCCGAGACGGGCGGGGCGGGCTGAGGGCCTGATTCGCCTCCCCATCTCATGACGCGCCAAGCCCGTGGCAACAAAAGTAGGGCGAAAACATGCGGAAATCAACCATCTCGACGGACCGAAGACGAGGTCGTCGTCGGGACCTTCGCGCCAGTCGAGCGCGTCATCGGCGCGCTGCTGCGCCACCTTGAAGCGGAAGTTGACGAGTTCCCGGGCCAAGAGAGCCGCGTGCGGGAGCGACCGGGCGGTCTTATGGTGGTCCGCCTGGAAGGGGACCCTGCGTCGAGCAGATCGCCTTCACTGCACTTTCCTATCAGCCGCCGGCAGGGTCGGAAACGCAATGGAGTCCTCCGCGATCTTCTTGGCGAGCTCCATCACTGCATCGGGCGAAACACCGTACTCGATCGCGGCCCGGCGCGCGGCAGCTTCGAGATCGCCCGTGAGATCCATCTCACGACGGTCGCGCCACTCCTTCGGGCGCCGGTTCTTCAGCCAGAAGATCATCGCCGTCACGTCCTTGTCGACAGTCGCCTTCGTGTAGAGCGACTTGATGACAACCTCGTCCGCCTGTGCGCGGGCGTCATCGATGCGTTCCATCAGACCTGCGTCGGCCTCGATCCATCGACGAAGAGTCGAGCGGGGGATGCTGAGAATGCGCGCCGCGAGAGCCCAGTCGGCGCCCGCTGCAAATGCGCCCACCACGCGCTCGGCCTGCGACTCGGTGAGCGTCATGCCGCGGCCTCGAGGACGGCCTTCTCGCCCGTGAAGCGCTCCCAACGCTGGACGCTACGTCAACGAAGATCGGGTCGATCTCCATCGCGAAACAGCGGCGGCCAGTCAGTTCCGCAGCGATGATTCCGGTCCCGATCCGCCGAAGGGCTCGTAGAAGAGGCCGCCCCTCGAGGTGGTTCTCGACGGCCTCGTGTAGAGGACGACCGGCTTCTGGGTCGGGTGGTCGACGCGCTCCTCCTGGCTTCCCGCCATGATCATCTTCGGGCTGCGGCCTTCCAGATCGTCGTCTGGTCACGCGCGCCGAGAAACGGCGGCGAGCCCTTCTTGCGGGCGTACCAGCAAGGCTCGTGCTGCCAGTGGTAGTGCTGGCGGCAGAGGACGAGCTGCTCCTTGTCCCAGATGATGTACTGCGAGAGCCGAAAGCCGATCCGCCGCAGGCCCAGTCCGACCTCGATCGTGAACGCGGACGCGTGCCAGACGTATGCGACGGTCAGGCTCGGCACGAGCTCGAAAGCTTCGCTCCAGTCCGCGCGCGTGTCGCCGCTGATCGAGTGTTCGCGTGGCCCTCTTTCCGCCTCATGCATGTAGCTCGGCTGCGCGGGGCCCATGCCGTTGAGGCCGGCGCGATCACGCCATTCCATGTCGAGCTCGACGCCGTACGGCGGGTCAGTCAGGAGCAGGAACGGCTCCTCTCCGTTCAAGAGCCGCGCGACGTCCGTCGCGTTCGTGCTGTCGCCACAGAGGAGCCGGTGCTTTCCGAGGACGTACAGGTCGCCGGGCTTCGAGACGGGCGTCTTCGGCGGCTCCGGCACGTCGTCGGGATCGACGCCTCGCGCCTCGCGCTTCATTCGAGCGACGAGCTCATCGATCTCGGCGCTTCCGAAGCCCGTGAGATCCAGAGCACTGGATCCGAGCTCCTCGAGAAGCGCGGCCAGCGCCGGCTCGTCCCACTCGCCCGAGATCCTGTTCAGCGCCAGGTTGAGCTGCCGCTCGCCGGTCTCGTCGAGGTCGACCCACACGACCGGCAGCGCTTCGATTCCTTCGGCTTCAGCGGCCTTGACGCGCTGGTGGCCGCCGACGATCCGGCCCGAGCGCCTGTTCGCCACGACGGGCTCCACGGCGCCGAACGTGCGCAAGCTGCGACGTAGCGCAGCAGCTGATCAGGCTCGATCCGACGCGGGTTGTAGGGCGCGCCCATGTTGACCAGCTTCGCGACGGGGACGCTTTCGCTTTTTAGGGCATCCACGGCAGAAGCCATCAGCGAAAGTCTCGGACCGGGCATCGCGGCGCGCCATGACCCGCTATCTAGGCCTAGCAGAATCTCTCGTCACTGGTGGAAACGCACCGCGGATCGTTCCGCGGGCCTTCAACCTGAGGACCGTCTCGATCGTAAGGAGGCCTTTTCCGTCACACGCCGGGCGTTCGGTCTTCCGAGGTCGCTTTAGCTCGCCGAGGGAAGCCGGAGGCTTGCGGCTGTCGGCGCCCCATCGCCCTTCGCGGCCGCTTCGAATACGGCCCCGAGCGCCGAGGCGACGCCGCGGGCATCCATCATCTGGATCTCGTGCCGCTGGAGCAGGGAATGAGCTTGCCATCCCTCATGAGCCCGATCGAAGGCGACGAAGGCGCGTATCCGGCGAAGTACGCGCGCGCACGAGCGGTCGCCTCGACGTCCTGTCCGGCGAAAACTGTCACGAGCCGCTCCGGCCGCAGCGGGTGCTTGACCGCGAGCACGACGCCGGGACGCGCCTGGCCGGCGGCGCAGCCGCAGACCGAGTTCACGACGACGAGCGTGAGGCCCTTCTGGTTGACGGCGGCGTCCACTTCGGGCGCCGTGTGAAGCTCGGTGAACCCCGCCCGCGTCAGCTCGTCGCGGAAAGGCTGGATGCTCTGCGGGTCGTAGGGCATGGGACTCCTTATTTCGCAGCCTGGAGCGGGGCGAGATCCGCGAGCACGCCGTAGTTGTGCGCAGACGGGTGCTGTCGCCACAGAGGAGTCGGTGCTTCCCGAGAATGTACAGGTCGCCGCGCTTCGAGACGGGCGTCTTCGGCGGCTCCGGCACGTCGTCGGGATCGACGCCTCGCGCCTCGCGCTTCATGTCGCGCGATGAGCTCGTCGACCTCGGCGCTCCCGAAACCCGTGAGATCCAGGGACTGGATCCGAGCTCCTCGAGCAGGGCGGCGAGCGACGGCTCGTCCGACTGGCCCGAGATCCTGTTCAGCGCCAGGTTGAGCTGCTGCTCGCCGGTCTCGTCGAGGTCGACCCACACGACCGGCAGCGTTTCGATCCCCTCCGCTTCAGCGGCCTTCACGCGCTGATGGCCGCCGACGATCCGGCCGGAGCGCTTGTTCGCCACGACAGGCTCGACCGCGCCGAACGTGCGCAGACTCTTTGGGAGCGCGAGGAGCTGGTCCGTCGGCAATCCGACGCGGGTTGTAAGGAGCAGCGCATACCGAGCAGCGTCGCGACCGGCACGCTCTCACTGTTTAGGGACGTCGGGGCGGGAGCCATTCATGGAAGTTTCGGGCCAAGTGATCGCGCCGCAACAGCTCCCACTATTTAGCCCTTGTGGAATCTCGAGCGGTGGATACGCGCCGCGAATCGTTCCGCGGTCCTTAAATGAGGAGCGCCTCGATCGTGAGGAGGCCTTTCCCGCACTGCTCGGCACCTCCGTCGCCGGACGATTCCCTCCTCAGCGTGGAGGTCTCGACCACCCAGAGCTGGAGCGAGCCGCAGGCCGCGACACCAGACGCCGGCCTCGGTGCGGGAAGGGTCGTCTGTTAGAGGCGCTCGTCTGTCACGGGGCACCTGTGGCGGAAGCGCCCCTTAAAGAGGCTAGGAGCGGGACCGATCATCCTCGCCATAGCGGGGGTCCTGCGTGGTGTTTCGGGAAGACCTCGCAGCGACCGGGTGTCCGTGTTGTGTCCGTGTTCTCCCGGACACTAGGCCGAATAGGCGGCAGAGGAGGACCCCCCCGGAGGGGCCTAAACCTTTGGGTTTTGGCCCTCCAGGGGAGTCCAGTGCAGGCAAGAATGGTGGAGGCGGGGGGAGTCGAACCCCCGTCCGAAGCGCCCGAACGTCGAGATTCTCCACGCTCAGTCCGGACTTGTTTTTTTAGCCGCCGCGTCTTCAGGTCCGGACGACCGGGCGCGGCAGCGAACCTGAAACTCTCGGGACGCCTCTTCAGGTGGCGGAGGCGGCCCCAGCCCGGATTTCGCGTCAAACGCCGAGGCGCCCCGGACAGGCTCCCCGGCGCCCGTCACGGCTAATTAGGCCGCGAGAGCGAGGTCGCTGTTGTTGGCAGCTGGTTGTTGACCGTCGTTTTTACGAGCGAACGGCCGTGCTCGGCGTGCTCCTCGATCGCTGAATGCCCCGTCGAAACCGGGACGCCCCCAATCGTGGTTGGCGAGGATATCAGAACCACGGGGCGGCCATCCAGCCGGAGAATCGCCATAATCCGAGGGTGAGCCGACACGCGCCGCTCCCTTCCTGTGCCGCCGTGGCCGCACTGTTTCTGGCCGCGGCCGCCGCCCGCGGAGAGGACGTGACGGCGACGTTCTCCCGTCCAGACAAGCCTCCGGTGAGCCTTCGCGCAGAGGAACGCGACGGCCGGACGTACCTTTCCGTGAACGACGCCGTCACCGCGCTCGACGGCTCGATGACCCTCGACGACAAGACCCGGTCGTACGAAGTGAAGCTCAAGGGGCGCTCGGCGGTCTTCGGCCTGGACGCCGCCCTCGCGGTCGTGGACACGAAGCTCGTCTCCCTGAGCGCACCCGTGCGGGGCCACGGCGCCCTCGCGTGGGCGGAGCCGGAATTCTTCCAGAAGGTCATCGGGCCGATGGCGGGGCTCTTCCTTTCGTGGGATCGCGCGACCCGGACGCTGTCCGTCCGCAGGTCCGAAATCGCCGAGATCACCGTCGAGTCGTCGGTGGCCGACCTCGGCGAGACGACGAAGGTCGTCCTGCGCTTCTCGCAGGCGCCGTCGTACGCCGTCGAGAAGGCCGCCGATCAGGTCATCCTCCACGTCCCGAATGCGCGACTCGTGATGCTGCCTTCGGAGAAGCTCCTCGAGTCGGCGCGTGTCGCGCGCCTCGTCGTCAGGGGCGGCGACATCTCGATCGTGTTCCGGGAAAAAGACCTCGTGCCGAACGTCTATGCGCTCGGAACGCCGCCGCGTCTCATCGTGGACATCGCGAAGGCGGGCTCGCCGACGGCTAACGGAGCACGTCCCGCTCCTCCCGTGCCGGGGCCGCCGCCGCCGGCGCCGAGGCCGAAGACCATCGTCCTCGATCCCGGGCACGGAGGCGTCGAGGAGGGCGCGAAAGGGCCCGGCGGCCTCCTCGAGAAGGACGCCACTCTCGCGCTCACGAAGACGATCCAGGAAGTCCTCCAGCGCCGCGGGTACCGCGTCGTGACGACACGCCTCTCCGATGCCACGGTCGGCCTCGACGACCGTGCCGCGCAGGCGAACGCGGCGAAAGCCGATGTCTTTATCTCGATTCACTGCAACGCGTCGCGGTCCCCCACCGCGCACGGGACGGAGGTGTATTACCTGTCGCTGGACGCCTCGGACCGCGCCGCGGCTCTTCTCGCCGAGAGCGAGAACGCGACGCCAGCCGGGACCCCGGACTCGGCCGAGAAGAACGCGGCCGCGCGCGATCTCGACCTGATCCTCTGGGACCTCGCTCAGAACCAGCACCTCTCGGCGTCTGAGCGGCTCGCGGAGATCGTCCAGGCCGACTTCAACCGGCTGCTCGGAATCACGACGCGCGGCGTGAAGCAGGCGCCGTTCCGCGTCCTCGTCGGCGTCAATGCGCCGGCCGTCCTCGTGGAGGTCGCCTTCATCACGAACCCTGACGAGGAGATACGGATCGGGTCGGACGAGTTCCGGCGCCAGGCTGCGGAAACGCTCGCGGGAAGCCTCGACACGTATTTCCGCACGGCGGATGCCGTGGCGCCCGTGCCCTACGCGCCGAAAGCGCCCGGCAAGAGCTGAATACAGCCGCCGCATGCCGCGCCGCTTCGCCCTCGCGCTCGTCGTCCTGCTCCTTCTGCTTCTCTCGGCCCTTCTCCTCGGGCGCCGCATGAGAGGGCCGTCGCGAGCCGCCGCCGTCGTCCCCACGCTTCGACCGACGGCGGTGATTCCCCCGACCCCCATCCCGGCCCGGCAGGTTTCGCTCTACTTCGAATCTCCTGCCGACGATCAGCTCCACCCGGAGGCGCGGGACGTTCCCGCGGCGGTCGACGACGTGGCGTTCCTCAGGTCCGTCGCCGCCGCCGTAATGGACGGGCCGCGTCGCCAGGACCTCGTGAAACCGTTCCCCGAGGGCTGGTCCCTGCGCGGCGCGTATCTTCTGGGCGACGGAATCGCCGTCATCGATCTTTCCCCGCCGCCTCTTCCGGCGCCGCGCGAGCCCGGAACGCCCGCGGGACCGCGCTGGCAGGCTGGCTCCCACGAAGAGGACACGGCGATTCAGTCGCTCGCGGTCACCCTCGCGAAGAACCTCCCCGCGGTGACGCGCGTCGTGCTCCTCGTCGCGGGAGAGGCGGCCGAGACGCTCGGCGGCCACGCGGATCTCCTGCATCCGATCGCGCCCGATCTCAAACGCGCCGCCGATGAACCGCCGCTCCCGGCTCCGACCGCAACGCCTTTGCCCGCCGCTTCGCCCTCGCCGGCCGCGCCCTCGCCCGCCCCTTCCGCCGCGGTTCCGCCCGTTCCGCGCCGACGCGTGCCGGTCGAGCAAACATGAGCGACCCACGTCCGATCGGCCTCTTCGACTCCGGAGTCGGAGGCCTCACGGTGCTCGAAGCCGTTGCGCGGCGGATGCCGTTCGAGGACCTTCTCTACCTCGGCGACACGGCGCGGTTGCCGTACGGCACGAAGTCGCCCGAAACGGTGCGGCGCTACGCACGCCGCGCGATCGGCTTCCTGCTTTCGCAGGGCGTCAAGGCCGTCGTCGTGGCCTGCAACACGGCCTCGGCGCTCGCGCTCGACGTCATCGAGGACATGTCGGCCGTCCCGGTCGTGGGCGTCGTCGCTCCCGGCGCCGAGGCCGCGGTCGCCGCGGCGCGGGCCTCGGATGCGGGCGGCGTGTCGGGGCCCATCGCGGTTCTCGCGACCGAAGCCACCGTCGCGTCCGACGCCTACGGCCGCGCCATCCGCGCGCTCGATCCGGGACGGAAAGTGGTGCACACGGCCTGCCCGCTCTTCGTGCCGCTCGCCGAGGAGGGCTGGACGGAGAACGAGGTCGCGCGCTCGGCCGCGGCGCGCTATCTCGCGGACGTCCCCCGCGCGGGCGTGCGCGTCGTCGTCCTCGGGTGCACGCACTATCCGCTCCTGACGCGGACGATCGCGGGCGCTCTCCCGCGGGACACGATTCTCGTGAACTCCGCGGAGACGACGGCGCGCGCCGTCGAAGCGGCCCTGCTTCCCGCGTCGCGCCGGGACGAAGCCTCGCACGGGACGACGCGCCTCCTCGTGACCGATGCGTCCGAGCGCCTGCGCCGCGTGGCGGGGCGGTTTCTCGGCCGGCCGGCCGCGGACCTGACGCTCGTGGATCTCCCTTAGCGGCCGGCTTAGCGGCCGGAGCCCCGTTGCGCCAGAATCCGGCCGTGGATTCGATGACGTCCGCCTCCGCACGGCCCTCCGCGTCCCGACGGCCGGGGCCCTCTCGACCTCCGGCCCGTGACGATCGTCTGCGATGCCGTGTCGCACGCGGAAGGCTCCTGTCTCGTGACGCAGGGGCGCACGCAGGTCCTCGTGACGGCCTCGGTCGAGGCGAAAGTCCCGCCGTTCCTGCAGCGGACCGGTCTCGGATGGGTGACGGCCGAATACGGGATGCTGCCGCGCGCCACGCTCGAGAGGAGCCCCCGCGAAGCGGCGCGCGGCCGGCAGTCCGGGAGGACGCTGGAGATCCAGCGCCTCATCGGGCGGGCGCTGCGCGGCGTCGTGGACCGCTCGCGGCTCGCCGACCGCACGCTCACGCTCGACTGCGACGTTCTCGTCGCCGACGCCGGAACCCGCTGCGCCTCCGTCACGGGCGCGTACGTCGCGCTCGCGCTCGCCTGCGCGTCCCTCGCGAAAGCGGGCGACCTCCGGGCGAACCCCCTGCGCGAGGCCGTCGCCGCCGTCTCCCTCGGCCTCCAACAGGGGCGCGTCCTCCTCGACCTCGACTATGCCGAGGATTCGACGGCCGACGTGGACCTGAACGTCGTCGGGACGTCGAGCGGGCGGTTCGTCGAGATCCAGGGCACCGCCGAGCGCGAGCCGTTCGACGAGGAGCAGCTCGCCAGGCTGCTCGCGGCAGGCCGCAAAGGGCTCGCGGCGCTTTTCGCGGCGCAGCACTCCGCGCTCCTCGGCCGGCTTCCCGAGGAATGGCTCGACGCGCTGGCCCCCTCCGCGCTCGCGGCGCGGGCTCAGGCGTCCGCGAAGAAGGCGCGAAGAGTCGTCGCGAGGCGCGGAGGATCTTCCAGAAGGGCGTAATGCCCGATCCCGGGCTGCTCGAGAAATGTCGCGTCTTTTCGTGCCGAGAGGATCGCGCGCAGCTCCTCGGCTGGCGCGAGCGGGTCGCGCGCGCCGGTCACGAGAAGGAGCGGCATCGACGTCCCCCTGAGTCGTTCCGCGAGCGGCCGGGCGGCGAGGACGCCGTCGACGAGCTTCTCGACGGCCAGGACGACCTCTTCACGCCGGGGCCCCGTCCGCGCGGCGACCGTCCGCGCGACGAAGCCCGCGCGGCCGGGCCCGTCCACCGCGAAGCCGTAGCCCGCGGCGTTTCTCAGCGAGCTCTCGGGCACGCTCGCGATGACCGCGCGCCGGGACATCGCGATCCACTTGAGGCGGTCGGTGAGGCCGTACGGCGCGGACCCGAGCGGGGAGACGAGCGCGAGGGCGCTGACCCTCTCGGGCGCGAGCGCTGCGACCTCACCGGCGACGCGCCCGCCGAGCGAGTGCCCCGCGAGGAGGACGGGCTCCGCTCCGAGCTCGCCGAGGACCCAGCGCGCGAGCGGCTCCATCTCGTAGCCGGTTCCGGGACCCGGACCGCGGACCGAGCCCGGGAGGTCGAGCGCGCGCACGGCGAAGTCCTTTTCGAGGAGCTTCGCGACCTCCTTCCAGTCCTCGGACGAACCGCCGAGGCCATGCAGCAGAACGAGCGTTTCCTTCGACTTCTTCGCGGCCATCGCTCAGAATCCTACCGGACGGGGTGTGGCGCAGTGGTAGCGCACCTGCTTTGGGAGCAGGGGGTCGGCGGTTCGATCCCGCCCACCCCGACCAATGTTTTCGATAGGTCCTAAAAGAGGCCTTCAGGGGCGAGTTCGCGAAGGCGGCCTACTGGCTTCACCGCCACAAAGTTGCTGGTGGTCCCGTGCAACTTGTCGTCCACCGCAATGGTCATGCTCTTGCCGTCAGCAGCCACTGTTATGCGTGCGACGCTGATCACTTTCCCATCCCGCTTGTCGGTTTCCTCGATCGTGTTCTTGTCCACCTTCTTGAGCGATAGGCTGGTCGTACCCGGGTCGCCCTTGTACGGCGCCTCCGTCCCATCCAGCTTCGCGGTATAGCCTTGTCCGGTCGGGGTGCTCATGCTCAAGGTATCGCCTTCCACCTTGTAGGTGAACGTCAGCCCGTTGTCCGAGACGGAATCCATCTTCGAGGTTCGCCAGGAACCCGAGATGGCGTGCGACCCCGCAGGGCCCTTGGCCACTCGCGTCGATTCACCTTTGCCGGTGACCGGAGCGGCGTTGGTGGCGCTGTCTGTCCGTGAATTCGAACATCATCGTGTTTCCGTCGGCCGAGACCCAGGTTTTCGAAAGTCACGACGGTTTTCCATTCTTCTTGTCGGTTTCCTCGATCGTGCGAGCGTCGACGACCTTGATGCTCACCATGTCGTAGTACGGATGCCCTGACACCTTCTGGTCCTTCCCATCCGCCTTGACGTCGACCGGCGGAACGCACGTCTTGCAGTGGTACATCCCGTCCTGCAACAGGAAGACATCGGGCTTCGTCGGGAATTTCGCCGACTTCAAGTCCACCTTCCACGTCCCGTCGAAAACACTCTGCGCCATTGCCATCGCGGGCATCAACAGTGAGGCGATCAATAGAAACCACCGAGTAGTTTTCATCACTCGTCCTCCATCTGAGCCGTGACCGGAATTTAAGATTTCAACGTCATCTTTGCCCGAAAGCATAGGGGGGCGGATAGCGCCGAACTGTTACGGCATCGGCTTGAGGTTGACCTCGCGGAGGTAACGCGTTCCGACGGCATCGCGCATCGCGAAGCGCGGGGAAATCATTTCCTGCTGCTTGCCTTCGTCCTTCGTCTTGAACTGCTTCTCGGCGATGGCCTTTCTCTTGTCGTCGTCCCCCTGGTTGAAGTCCAGGGCCTTGCCGAAGCTGGGGTAGAGCGTCGCGATCGCGATGTCCCAGTCTTTTTCATCACGCGGGGTGTTGAGGAGGAACTTCGTGTCGAGGATGAGGCCCTGCTTTTTCGCCTCGCCCGCGGAAACGAGGTAGGTCGAGCGCAGGTACTTCATGTAGTCGTCGAGGACTTGCGCGGGAAACTGTCGTCCGGGTCGTAACTGACGCCCTGACGGGTCCAGATGAGGTCTATCCGATCACCGCCCAGCGGTCCGGCGGAGGAGGACGCGATGAGCAAGGTAACGAAGAAGACGTATTCCAGAGTCGCCGAACTCGAGAAGAACTTCGCGAAAGAGGCCGCTTGGGCGGATGCACGATATGGCCCCCACGTGCCTCGGCTGACCGAACCCGGGAGACCTCGGAAGGGAGCGAACGTGGAGAAGACTCAGCCGCACTCATCCGCGTGCCGGACAGGGTATGACGCTCTCGCTCATGAAGAAGGCGAAGACGCGAGGCCTCAGCACGAATGCGGCCCTGCAACTGGCCGCCATGGAATGGCTCCAGCGCGACCGCTGATCGGCGAAAAACTCCTCAGCCAACGAGCTGCGCGACGGCGGACGGAGGAAGCGCGCCGGTCACCTCGCGAATCGCGGGCCCCGTGACCGAGACGTCGTCGGAGATGACGCTCGCGGCGCCCTGGCGCGCGAGGTGCGCGGCGAGCGCGGGGTCGTTCACCGTCCAGACGTGTACCGAGACGCCCTCGGCCCTTGCGCGCTCAAAGAGCGGGTCCGAGACGAGCGCCACGTTCGGTCCGATGGCGGCGCAGCCCTTGGGAAGATCGGGCCAGAGCCGCCCTTCGGGCCGGTGCGCCGTGCCGTCGTAGTTGAGGCACGTCGCGACATTGGGCTCGATCTCCCGGATGCGGCGCAGCGCGTCGGGCGAGAAGGAGAGCACGACGGCTTTTTCGAGGAGCGCGAGCTGCGCGAGGAGAGCCGCGACACGGAACTCGAGAAGAGAGGGGCGCGGCGAAGGCCCCGGCTTCAGCTCGACGAGGTAGCGTCCCGAAGGTCCGTACCTCAGGAAGACGTCGCGCAGCGTCGGGACGAGCCCCCGAAACTCGCCGCGCACGATGGGGGTCTCGTTGAGCTCGGGGATCGTGAGCGTCGCGAGCGGGACCCGCCGGCCCGAGAAGACGATCTCGGCGTCATGGTGTACGACGGCTTCGCCGTCCAGCGTGAGCCGCACGTCGAGCTCGAACGCATCGGCGCCGTCCGCCTCGGCGCGGTCGAAGCTCTCGAAAGTGTTTTCGAGCGCCTTCGTCGGAGAGCCGCGGTGCCCGACGACGCGCGTGGGAGAAGCCTCGAAGAAGTTCATGCCGGCTGGATTATCCTCGCGGTGCATGTCGCAATCCTTACGAGGGCGGCCGGCGGGCGTCGTGCGCCGCCGGCGCGCGGCGCGACCCCTCCCCGAGGGGCCGTTTGCCGTCCCGCTGTCGACGATCGACTGGCTCGTCTCCCGCGAGAGCCCGGCGGCGCGCTACGTGGCCCTTCGCGACCTTCTCGGCCGGCCGACGAAGGATCCCGACCTCAAGAGGGCCAAGCAGGCGTTTCCGCGCGAGCCGTTCGTGCGCGAGGTGCTCGCGCTTCTCCGCGCACGGCTCGCGCCGGGCGCGGGAGCGGCGGCGCTCGAGCGTCGCTACGACGGCGGGGTCTGGCTCGCGCTCTTTCTGACGGAGGTGGGCGCGGACGGCGCGCTGCTTCAGCTTCACCACGCGGGCGACGTCCTTCTGGCACGCTGGGAGAAGACGCTCGTCGCGATCGAGCGACACGAGGACGCCGACCTCGACGCCGCCCTGTTTCGCGCGGCCCTCCGCGTCCTTCTGCGGATCGGATGGGAGCGCGATGCGCGCGTCCTCGAAGGCGCCGACGCTCTCGCAGCGCGCGCGCTCGCTGGGCGCGGCCGGACGGAAAAAGACCTTCTGCTCTTTGCGTCGCTGCCCGCCGACGTGAGAAGCGAGCGCGTCTCGAGGGCCATTTCATTCCTGTCGACCCGGCTGCTCGAAGCCGAGCTGCCGGCCGCGCTGGCCCCCGGCGCGCCGGAGGAGCTCCTCATGCCCGGCTTCCCGTGCGGCGACGAGACGGACCTCGTCGAAATGCTCTTCGCGCTCGCCTCCGTGCTTCCCGCCGAGTCCCGCCGCGAACCGGTTCTGTCCCGCGCCCTCGCGCGGCTCGCCGAGCGCGCCGATCACCGCGCGCGCTGGACGCTCGAGCGGCCGCGGCCCGAGCGTCTTCCCGTCGCCCTCGAGCGCACCGGTGAGCTCTCGCGGTGGGTCACGCTCCGCGCGCTCGCCATCCTGCAGCGCTTCCACGGCCTCGAGGTGCTCGGCACGCCTCCGCCGAGGAGGCGCGCGTGAGGCGAGCGTTGTCTTTTCTTCTCGGGGTCTTCCTGATGCTCCTTCCGGGATGCGCAGCCGATCCCTTCGGCGCGCCGCTCAGGGTGAAGACCCACGGCTACCGCGCGCGCGTGACGCTCAAGAGCGACGGAGTCGAGAAGGCGGCATTCGACATCGCCGTACTCCGGAACTTCAGGCGCAAGGGGCCGGAGGACGGCCCGGCGCTCGTGCTCGACATGGACGCCCGCGTGGCGTTCCGGCTCGATCCCGCGGCGAAGACGGTCCGGAACGTTCCTTTTTCGGAGGCGGTGGGCGAGCTCCCCGGAGGGATTCCGCTCGCTCCGGGATTCGACGAGAAAGCCGAAGCCGTGCGGCGGAACGTCAGCGTCTACCATCGCGAAGGCGACGAAGTGTTCGCGGGACACGTATGCGCGCTCTGGCGCTTCGACGACGATCCCGACAGAGCCCGGGTCCCCGACGACGACCTATTGGGTGGCCAAGGATCTGGACGGCCTCGTGACGCGGTACGACCGCGAAGCGACCGACGCGAACGGCAAGACGCGGAAATCCAGCGTGAGCCTCACGAACGTGCGGGTGGGAGCGGATCCCGGACTCTTCTCCATTCCGAGCGGCTGGACCCGGCTCTGAACGGGCCCCGGTCCTTGATGTTGCGGTCCGGTTCTTGCTGGTATCCTCCCGGATCCGTAACGCCGCCAGGCGGACGGGACGTTCAGCTTGCAAGGAGCGCGCATTCCGCTATGAACACCGCGAACCCGAGTCTCTCCCGTCTCGTGAAGACCCTCGTCGCGGGTCTTGCTCTCGTACTCGTCGGGCCTCTCGCAGCGCAGACGGCGACGCCGAAGGATCCGAAATCGCCCGTGCCGGGCTTCGCGGACGGGCGCGGCCCGACGGGCCCGGTCACGCTCAAGATCGTCTCTCCGGCCGCGGATGAAATCATCCCGGTTCCACAGCCGGCGGCCGGTCAGCCTCCCGCGAAGGGCGCTCCGGTCACGCTCAAGGTGGAGCTTGCGAACTTCGAGACGTTCCAGGACGACGCCACCAAGAGCGGGCAGCACCTCGAGATCCTCGTCGACAACATCGGCGTCCTGTTCCCGTGGCACGATGCGACGAAGCCGTACACGTTCAAGAGCCTTCCGAGGGGCACGCACACCGTCAGGATCTTTCCGGTGAGGCCGTGGGGCGAGGCCATCAAAGATCCTTCCGCATTCGCGATGGTCACCTTCCACGTCGGGGAGAAGGACGGCAAGAACACGATCGAGCCGGGGTCGCCGGTTCTCACGGTCGCCTCGCCGCGCGGCAAGATGAAGAGCGAGGGCGGCAAGGTTCTCCTCGACGTCCTCGTCACGGGATGCCCGGTCGCCGAAGCGTCCGTGCCGGACTCGTGCCGCCTGCGCTACAAGGTCGACACGCAGCCCGAGGTGACGCTGACGAAGGCCGAGCCTGTGTGGCTCGAGAAGCTCACCCCCGGCCGGCACGCGTACGTCGTGGGTCTCACGCGCGGCCAGAAGGTGGTCCCCGGCGCGTTCGCGCTCTACCAGGGCTCCTTCGAGGTGGAGAACGGGACGAACCCCGCGGCGCCGGGCTCGGCTCCTCCCGCGAAGGCCACGGGCCAGTAAAATTCCCGGCATGTCCCTCGTTTACGGCGGCGCCGGGACGCGTCCCTGCGCCGTCGACCCGCCGCTGATCCTTGCCCCGATGGCCGGAATCACGGACATGACCTACCGCCTTCTCCTCAGGCGCATCGGGGGCGTGGGCCTCGTGACGATGGAATTCGTCTCGTCCGAGGGGCTGACGCGTGGAAACCAAAAGACGCAGAGGCTGCTTCGCTTCGATCCCTTAGAACGCCCGCTTTCTGTCCAGATTTACGGAGCGGACGCCGCCAGAATGCAGGTCGCTGCGGAACGCGTCGAGGAGATGGGTGTCGATGTCTGCGACATCAACATGGGCTGCCCAGCGAACAAGGTTCTGAAGGGCTGTGCGGGGGCGGGCCTCATGCGCGATCTCGGGAGGGCGAGGGAAATCATCGCGGCTTGCCGGAAAGCGCTGAAGACGACGCCTCTCACGGTGAAGTTCCGGCTCGGCGTGACGGACGAGACGGTGAATTACCTCGAGCTGGGCCGACTCTGCGAAGGCGAGGGCGCCGCGGCCGTCGCGCTCCATGCGCGAACGGCGAAGCAGATGTACACGGGCCGCGCCGACTGGCGATATATCGCGCGTCTCAAGGAGGCCGTGAAGATTCCCGTCGTGGGAAACGGGGACGTCGCGACGCCGGAGGATGTCGTCGCGATGTTCCGCGAAACCGGCTGCGACGCCGTGATGTGCGGCCGCGCGACGATGAAGAATCCGTGGATCTTCAAGCAGGCCGCGGACCTTCTCCAGGGCCGGCCGTACCGCGAGGCGACGCTCGCCGAGCGGCGCGACGTGATCCTCGACCACTTCCGGCTCATCCAGAGGGACGATGCCGACGCGCCCAAGGCGGTCATGGCGAAGCTCCGTACGTTCACGGGCTGGTATACGCACGGCCTGCCGAACGGGGGCGAGCTGCGCCGCCGCATCGCTTCGCTCGACGGCCCGCAAGCCTTTCTCGACGCCGTCGAGGACTTCTTCGCGGACCACGCCGCCCGCGCGGCGGCGTGACGCTCAGTACGTCTTCGGCACCGCGTCCTTCGCGAGCGGGCTGACGTAAGGCTTCCCGGCGGTCGCCTTCACAAACTCGGCCTTCGCGGCGGCGACCGTCGCGGCATCGCTCAGTAGGTCGAGCATCGACGACGCGAGGACCTTCGCCGCGACGAGCATTCCCTTCTGCCCCAGCGCATGGCCCGCGCAGGCCGTGACGGCCCAGTGATGCCAGGGCTGGCCGACGGCACCGGTCGCGACGGCGAGCTCGGCGACCGGCAGCGCCGCGCTCGTCTCTCCGACGTCCGAGGAGGCTCCTGATCCGTGGCCGGGACCATAGGGAAGAACCGTGTCCGAAAGGCCGGTCTCGGGAATTCCAACCTCCTTCTGGATGCCGCGCGCGAGCGCGACGTCGGCGGCGTCCCACCTCGGTGCGCCGACACGGTCGAGATTTCTTTGAAGGACGTTCGAGAGCGCGGCGTTGAAGAGCGGCTCGCGCGTCGAGGCGAGGAGGCTCACCTTCGACGTCGTCTCCGTCGCCAGCGCGGCGCCTTCGGCGGCCTTTCTCAGGCGGGAGATCATCTCGTTCACGCGCGTGCCGTTCTCGTCGCGAACGAACCACTGGACGCGGGCGTAATCCGGGATGATGTTCGCCGCAAGGCCGCCGTTCTTGATGACGCGGTGGAGTCGCGCGGTCGGGAGGACGTGCTCCCGCATGAGGGCGAGCGCATGATCGAAGAGCTCGACGGCGTCGAGGGCGCTCCGCCCGAGCCACGGGTTCATGGCGGCGTGGGCCGTCTTGCCGAAGAACTCCACGTCGAGCGCGGTAATCGCGAGATACGGCTTCGTGCTCACGTAGTTCGCGTCCGCTGGGTGCCAGGCGAGGACGGCATCGGTTCCCGCGAAGACGCCGTCCCGCAGCATGAAGGGCTTGCCGAGGAGCTGCTCCTCGGCCGGCGTCCCGAAAACGCGGATCGTGCCGGGAAGCTTCGCGGCGACGCGGGTTCTGTTCGCCGCGACGGCGGCCGCGACCGCCGCCGTGCCGAGGAGGTTGTGGCCGCAGCCGTGGCCGGGCGCTTCGGCGACGAGAGGCGTCTTTCTCGGCACGCCTGCTGCTTGCGAGAGGCCCGGCAGCGCGTCGTATTCGGCGAGGATCCCGATGACGGGCGCCCCGCTCCCCGCGGAAGCCACGAACGCCGTGGGCATTCCCGCGACGCCGCGCGTCACGCGGAATCCTTCCTTCTCCAGAACGTCGGTGAGGAGCGCAGCCGACTTCGTCTCCTGAAGGGCCGTCTCGGAGAACCCCCAGATCTTCTCGGGCGACCTCGTTCCAGCGGCCGGACGAGGAGTCGAGCCAGGCGTCCGACGCGGCGGCGCCGGACGGCGAGGCGGCCTTTCCCGGGGCCGGCACCGTAAGAAGGGCGAGGCCGAGGAGCGCCGAGGCGGGGCGGCGGAAGGGAACTTGCATCGAGCCCTCCTGAAGGGGGGATGTGTCGCTTGAGAAAGACAGCATACGATGGCCGAATGACGAACCGGGTTCGCGCCTTCGCGCTCCTCGCCCTCGCCGCTCTCCTCGCGGCCCCGCCGGCACGGCCGCAATCAGGCCGCGCCGGAGATGCCCAGAAGACCCGGCTCGAAGCGCCGGGGATCTCGATTCCGATCGACGTACGCGAGCAGTATCTCGGTCGGACCGGGGGGAAGACGGCCGTCAAATTCGTGCTCTCGGTCAGCAAGGGAGACCTCCGCGGCGCGGGGAACGCACAGCCCCGCGTGTACTCGTTCTTCCTCGCGGGCGACGTCACGGACGACCAGGGTCAGGCCGTCGAGAGCTTCCGGGTACCCGTCGACATCGACCTCTCGTCGACGGACGTCACGAACGCCTCGAAACCCGTGGCGATCTCGTTTCTTCGTGCGCTCAGCCCCGGAGCTCTCAACATCCAGTTCCGACTGGAAGGCGTCGCGGGCAGGCTCCTCGGCACGCGGGCGATTTCGCTCACGGTCCCCGCGATGTCTGCCGAGTTCCGCGCCGAAGATGCCGGGGTCGAGGGCGCCGGGCTTCCGAGCGCCGCGGCCGTAATCCTCGAAAGCGAGAACCGGCCCGTCGTCCCGCAGGGCACATCGGGGTTCGTGAAGATCCTGGCGCCCGAGCAGGAGGTCCCGGTCGGCCTGCTCAGGATCGCGTGCGATGTGAAGGAGCCCGTGAAGCGCGTCGAGTTCTATCTCGACGACAAGAAGATCCTCATCCGGAACCGCGCGCCGTACACCGTCGAGGTGGACCTCGGTAAGATTCCGAAGAAGCAGACGCTCAAGGTCCTCGGCTACGACGTGCAGGGCAACTTCGTGGACGCGGACGCGTGGGCGATCAACGAGAAGGACGCGCGTCTCGCGGTACGCATCCTCGAGCTGCCGAAGCAGAAATCCGCGGACGACACCGTGGAGCTGAAAGTCGCCCTGCAATCCATCGCGGGCGGCGCCGCGAAGAAGCTCCAGCTCTGGCTCGACGACACGATGTTGAAGGAGTGGACCGAGCCGCCGTTCACGGTCTACGTGCCGGTGGCGAAGATCCAGAAGGCCACGCTCATGCGGGCGACTGCGACGGACGCGGACGGAAAGGAATTCACCGATCTCAAGCTCCTGAAGGGCGAGTCGCGCTTCATGACGAAGGTCGAGGTAAATCTCGTCGAGCTTCCGGTTTCGGTCCTCGATTCCAGCGGCCATCTCGTGAAGGGCCTGCCGCGCGAGGAGTTCACGGTGTTCGAGGACGGCGTGAAGCAGGACCTCACGAGCTTCGAGTTCGCCGAGTCGCTCCCGCTGTCGCTCGGGATCGTCATCGACGGGTCGGGGTCGATGACAGAGGCGATGCCGCTCGTTCACCAGGCGGCCACCGAGTTCGCTCAGAAGCTCGTCTCGAAGGAGAAGGACCAGGGTTTCGTCATCGAGTTCCGCGAACGGCCGACGCTGCTTGCGTCCCTCACGCACAAATCCACGGACCTCGAGCGCGCCATCGCCGAGACGCGCGCCTCCGGAGGCACCGCGCTCTACGACGCCGTCGTCATGGCGCTCTACCAGTTCCGCGCGCTGCCCGGGCGGAAGGCGATCGTCGTCCTCACGGACGGCGACGACAATCACTCGTGGACCGACTACGGAACGCTGCGCCGCTACGCGCGCGCCGCGGGCGTCCCGGTCTACTTCATCGGCCTCGGCCTCTCCATGCTCGACTTCGGCATCAAGTCGAAGATGACCGAGCTCGCGGTCGACACGGGAGCCGAGGCGTACTTCATCGGCAAGGCGGCGGCGCTCGCAGAGGTCTACGGGAAGATCGAGATGGAGCTGCGCTCGCAGTACTTTCTGCGGTACTTGACGAATTCCTCGAAGGGCGAGAACCAGTTTCGAGCGATCGAGGTGAAGCTCGCCAACCCGAAGCTGCGCGCCAAGACGATCCGCGGCTATTTTCCGTAGCGACGCGTCTCGTCGGCGTGATCATCGCTCCGGCCGGGACTCCGCGCCCGCCAACTCGTCGAGAAGAGATCGCACCGCGCGAAGGTGCGCGGCGTTCGTGCCGCAGCAGCCGCCGACGATCCGGGCCCCCGCCGCGATCCAGGTTCGCGCGAGCGAGGAGTACTCGTACGGGTCGATCGGCTCGGTGAAGAGCCCGCACGGCTCGTCGAGGGCTCGCCCGGTGTTTCCGTATGCGACGAGGGGGACTCCGCGCGAGGCCGCGCCGAGGCGCGCGAGGTCCGCCCCCAGCTTTCGAGCGGGCACGCAGTTGATGCCGAGGGCGTCGGGGGACGGGGAAACAGAGAGAAGCGCGTTCGCGGCGTCCTCGATCGGTTCACCCGACAGAAGCCGCCCCCGGCCATCGGTGACCATGGACGCGAAGACCGGAAGGCCGGTCGAGACCGCCGCGGCCGTTGCCGCCGCGAGCTCGCGAACCGTGTTCATCGTCTCGATGAGGATGAGGTCGACGCCCGCGGCGGCGAGAGCCGCCGCCATCTCGGAATGTTCGGAAGAGAGAATGCTTTCTTGCTTCGGAACCCGATCAGGCCGATAGCAATCCTCTAATGGGGCTAGCGAACCGGCTATCCAAACGCTGCCGAAGATCTTCTTAGAAGGGTGTGTGGGGCCGTCGCTCGGGGGGGCCGCCCGACTCTCTTGCTGCGCCTCGCCATTCACCTTCGAAGAAATACCGGACGCGGCCCGGCGAGCAACGTCCACGGCTTTTGCAATCAGCTCCCGCTGCGAGAGGGAGCAGGAACTCTCTCTTATGTTCCTCGCGTGGAGCCGGAAGCTCGCGATCGTGAGTATCTCCGCGCCCGCAGCGACGTGCTCCCCGTGGATCGCCTCGGCGAGCTCCGGTGCCTCGATGAGCGCCCGGGCGCTCCAGAGCGGCGGCGCCGTGTCGGCTCCGCGGCGGGAGAGCTCCGTTCCCATCGCCGCGTCGAGAAGCATCGGCGCGCCGCGATCGAGGCGGTCACGAAATGCATTCGCCATGGCCAGCCAGATTAACCTGCGCTCGATGCTAGGATTCCGCGATGGCTGGCAACCGCAACTGGGCGCTCGTCCTCGGCGCCTCCTCCGGCTTCGGCGAAGCGGCCTCGCTCGCGCTCGCGCGAGGCGGGCGCAACGTCTTCGGAGTGCACCTCGACCGCCGGGCGACGCTCCCGAACGTGGAGCGCATCACCGGTGGAATCGAAGCCGCAGGCTCCCGGGCTGTATTCTTGAACATGAACGCCGCCGACGACGCGAAAAGGGCCGAGGCCCTCGCCGAAATGGCGAAGGTTCTGGACGCGGAGGGCCGGCGGGCCGGCATCGACGTGGTCATGCATTCCCTCGCGTTCGGCACCTTGAAGCCCTTTCTCGCCGCGGACGCCGCCGAGAGGATCTCGAAGCCCCAGATGGAGATGACGGTCGACGTCATGGCGCATTCGCTCGTCTATTGGATGCAGGATCTCGTCGCGGGCGGGTTCCTGCCCGAGGGCGCGCACGCTTTCGCGATGACGTCGGCGGGCGGCCACCGCATCTGGAAGTCGTACGGCGCCGTCTCGGCGGCGAAGGCGGCGCTCGAGAGTCACTGCCGGCAGCTCGCCGTCGAGCTCGCCCCGAGGAAGATCGCCGTGAACGCGATTCGAGCCGGCGTGACGGACACGCCCGCTCTCCGGAAGATTCCGGGAAACGAGCAGATGATCGAGCGCTGTCTCGCGATTCACCCGGCGGGCCGCCTGACGACCCCGGAAGACGTCGCGAGCGTTCTCGTGGCCCTGTCGTACCCCCAGACGGTGTGGCTCTCCGGGAACGTCCTTGGGGTCGACGGAGCGGAAGACGTCGTCGGCTGAGCGTGTCATGAGGTCGAATGCCGTTTTCGCGCGCCTTCGCGCGACCCTCTTCCTCGCCGTATTCGGGGTCGTTCTGGCGGGGGCGTCGTGCGAGGTCGTGAAGCCCTCGGTGAAGGCCGTCTCGGACGTTCCATCGGCCGGGAAATTCCCGCATGCCCTTCTGGGCCGCCTTCTCGAAAAGGTGGTGACGGCGGACGGCCTCGTCGACTACGCGGCCGTCTCGGTGGACGAGCCGATGCTCGAGGAGTACCTCGCCGAGGTCGCGCGCGTGTCGCCCGAGTCGCACCCGCACCTGTTCCCGACCGAGCCCGACCGCCTCGCGTACTGGATCAACGCGCACAATGCCTGCGCCCTGCGCGGGGTCCTGCGCTTCAACCGGCCGGGCAACCTGAAGGACATCGCGCACCGGTTCGACTCGGAGACCACCTACGTCGTCGGCGGGAGGAACCTCTCGCTCAACGCGATGACGGCGCTCGCGTACAAGCGCTTCGCGGACGCCCGGATCCACTTCGCCCTCGTGAAGGCGCGCCGGGGCGGCCCCCCGCTCGCGAAGGAGCCCTGGGAAGCGGCCGACCTCGATGCGCGCCTCGACGCGGCGGGACGCGCCTTTCTCGCGGATCCGCGCAACGTGGACTGGAAGCCGCCGGCGCTCAAGGCAGGTCTGTCGCGGGTCCTCCTCGACTTCCGCGCGGAATTCGAGCGCGAGGTCCCGTCGACGGTGTCGGGCGACGCGCGGCTCGTCGAGTCCCTGAACCGCTTCCGCGCGCCAAGGGAGAAGATCAACGCGATCGAGGTCTATCCGATTCCCCTGGACGAACGGCTCAACGACGTGGCCAACCGGTAGCCGATGCCTGATTCGCGCCTCGCCGCACCGGCTCTTTTCGCGGCGCTCGCACTCTCCTGCGGCCGCGGGCCCCAGGAGCCGAAGCCCGCGCCCATGCCCCCGGTGGCGCAGCCTGCGAGCCTTCTGGCGCTGCCGCTTTCGCCCGGCCTCATCCTTTCGATCGACCCGAACCTGCCCGGCGTCGATGGGGAAGACCTTCCGGAGTCGACACGCCGAGAGGTGGAGGTTCTCGAGTTCGGAAAGGCGGGACTGAGGCTGCGCTGGTCCGGCCGCGTGCGCATCGAGAAGCCGGATTCGTCCCGGCGCCGCGAGGAGTGGGTCCGGGCACGCGCGAACGCTGCCCAAGGCTCGACGCCCCTCCCGGCACCGTCCCCTGCGTACGAGTCGCGGGAGGTGGGCGGGACTCTCTTTTTTCCGGACTTCGCGACCGCCACGGAGTTCCTCCTGCCGGGTCTCTGGCCCGAGGGCGTCGCGACGATCGCGGGCTCGTCGGCGCTCTGGATCTCGTCGAACGCATTCGCGGAGCTCAAGGCCGCAGGTCGGGCGACGGTTCCGTTCTCGCTCTCGTCGAGCCTCCTGAGAGACCCCGCCGCGTCCCTCTTGAAGCGCGCCTTTCAGCTCTCGAGCGAGGGGTCGTCCGGCCCGCCTTATCTCTGGACGCGCGACAGAGAGACGGACTTTTCGCTGCGGGTGGACGGAGTGGATGCCCGCGTCAAGGCGCTCGGCGCACGCAACTGGTTCGGCGCCTACACCGTTCTCGCGGGGGGCGGGCCTCCGCTCGTCCTGTCCGTCCTGCCGGGCCCCGCCCGATCGCCCGGTCTCGACCTCTTCGCCCCCGCGAGCGTCCTCCGAACGCTGCTCGGCTATCGCGTGTCGGAAGTGACCCGCGTGCCGCGACGGGATTCGTGACGGGGCAGGAGCTGGCCGTCGTCAGCGGAGCCTCTTCGGGAATCGGTGAGGCTTTGGCCCGCCGGCTGGCGGAAGAGGGCCGCGACCTCCTTCTCGTCGCGCGCTCGGGGGACCGTCTCCGACACCTTGCGGAAGAGCTCTCGAGGACGAACGGAATCGAGGCGGGGTTTTGTGCCGCCGATCTCGGGAAGCCGGAAGGGCGCGACGCCGTGTTCGCGGCGACGGAGGGCGCCGGCCGGATCGTCTCGATTCTCGTGAACGGCGCCGGCTTCGGCATGAACGGCCCCGAGGCCGAGCTGCCGCTTCCGCGCGTCCTCGAAATGCTCCAGCTCAACGTCGTCGCGACGGCCGAGCTCACGCACCGTTTCCTCGTCGCCATGCGCGCGCGGCGCGAGGGCGGGATCCTCAACGTCGCATCCACGGCCGCGTTCCTGCCCATGCCTTACTTCGCCGCGTATGCGGCGAGCAAGGCCTTCGTCCTCTCTTTCACGCACGCCCTGCACGAGGAGGCGAGAAAGGACGGCGTCACCGTCACGTGCCTCTGCCCGGGCTACACGAAGACGAATTTCCACGCCGTTGCGGGTATGCGCGGCGCCGAAGCGACGCCGTTCCCCGAGATGACGCCGGACGCCGTCGCGAAGATCGGCCTCGAGGCTCTGCGGAAGAAGAAGGCCTATGTCGTGACGCACCCTCTCGATCGGGCCTGGATCGCGTCGGGTCGACTCGTACCGCGGTCGGTGCCGGTGAAGCTGGCGTCCGCGGTGTTCTCGCGGACGCGGCTGCCCGAAAAGTCCTAGAGAGAAGGGTGATGTCATGGCCGAAGCGCCGAACAGCGACATCCCGGGCAAGAAGCTCGGGACGGTCCGCGAGCACATCCGGTTCGAGAATGCTCACGATCTCCCCGCCGTGCTCGCGACGTTCGGGTCGTCTGCACGATACGACGACGAGCCGTGGGACGAGCACCACATGGGGCGGGATGCGGTTCGGTCGTTCTACGAAGACCTGCTCCGGGCTCTTCCCGATCTTCAGATCGAGGTCAGGAGGGAGCACGTCACGAGCGAAGCGGTCATCGTCGAGTGCGTGATCCGCGGGACGCACGATGGGACCTGGCGTGATCTCCCGGCCACCGGCCGGCGCCTCGAGTTCCCGCTGTGCGGCGTGTATACGTTCGACGAGGACGGGAAGCTCGCCGGAGAGAAGATCTACTACGACCGGGCGACCGTCCTCCGGCAATGCGGCGTCTTCCGGGAGCCGACGAGCCCGAGCGGCCGGCTCCTCTTGTTCCTGAACCACCCCCTGAACATCATCTCGGCTTTCCTCCGCGGGTCCAGGCGTTAGCGCCGCGCGTCTATCGAGCTCGGAGCTCAGTGCTTCGGCGCGGCGTCGCCCCAGAGCTCCTTCAGGCGCGCGTCCCGCCCGCAGCCCGAGCGGTAAAACGAATAGCGGATCGGATTCTTCTTGTAGTAGCTCTGGTGGTAACCCTCGGCCTTCCAGAACGTCCCGGCCTTCAGGATCTCGGTGACGATCGGGCGCTTCAGAACGCCGGAGGCCTCGAGAGCTCTCTTGCTGGCCTCGGCCGCGTTCCGCTGCGCGTCGTCGGCGACGAAGATCGCCGTCGTGTACTGGACGCCGTTGTCGCAGAACTGGCCGTACGCGTTCGTGGGGTCGACGTTGTGCCAGAAGACGTCGAGGAGCTTCTCGTACGTGACCTTCTTCGGATCGTAAACGACCTCGATCGACTCGCGGTGTCCCGTCCCGCCCGCAGAGACTTCGTGGTACGTGGGATTCGCCTTCTCGCCGCCCGTGTACCCCACGGTCGTCGAGACGACCCCCGGGAGGTTGTCATACGGCTTCTGCATGCACCAGAAGCAGCCGCCCGCGAAGGCGGCCTTCGCGAGCCCCGCCGGCGCTGGCGCCGTCGCGACGATCGGCTCGTCCGCCCGCCCGAAGAAGGCGAAGAGGACGAGCGTGAGGAGCGGCACGAGGAATCGAATGCTGCGGCGCATTTGAAGCTTCTCCGGCGATTGTCCTACGGGACGACCGCCCCTCGTGGATGACCTGTGGCGTCCCGTTTGTTCCCCGAAGTGAGGGCGCTCACACCGCATACGTCCGCCCGAAGAGCCGTGAGAGCGAGTCGGCCACCGATCGAAAGGCGAGCGGAAGGCCGGCGGCCTCCTCCGCGGTGAACCAGCCCACCTCCAGCGTCTCGTCGCCGGCATGCGGCTCGCGGCTGCCGACGGCGAGGGTGCCCCGGTAAACGACGATGACGACGGGCCTCCCAGCGTACGAGAACGCGCCCAGGAGATCCCCGAGATCGGCCGTCGCGCCGCACTCCTCGAGCGTCTCGCGCAGCGCGGCTTCCTCGAGAGTCTCGCCGCGGTCTACGTGTCCCCCGGGGAACGTCCAGCGGCCGAGGCCGGGCTCGATCGCGCGCCTGACGAGGAGGACCCGGTCTTCGCGCACGATGAGGATGCCAGCCGCGACCTTCGGGTCGATCCAGTGTACGGCGCCGCAGTTGACGCAGACCGGAACCTTCTTCCCGGAAGGGCCCACGGCCTGCTGCTCGAGCCGTGAGGCGCATTGCGTGCAGAAGATCGGAGCTTCGTACACGGCCTCAGGCTACCGCGTTTTGTGGCCCCTTTTGACAGCGCCTTGACGTGGGGGGGAGACGTGATGAGAATTCGCCGTTTGCTCCGAATCCCCTCGGGCCCGGGAGGTCCCTCCAAATGATCCTCAGGAAGTGGACCGACGACGACGCCCGCTGGCTGAAAGCGAACTTCGGCCGGATGGATCTCCAGACTCTATCCAAGGAGCTCGGGCTCCCCCTCGAAGACCTGGAAAAGAAGATCCGGCAGATGAAACTGACCGGACCCGAGCCCGAGCGGCCGAAAAAAACTCCGGCTTCGCTCAAGGACGCCGTAAAGGAGTCTTCGGCGGCGCGTAAGGAGTACGAGAAGGCCATCGAGCTCTTCCACAAGCGGCACTTCGACGAGGCCGCCCGACGCTTCGAGGACCTCATCGAAAAGCACCCCGACGAAAAGGAATTCCTCGACCGGGCGCGGATGTATCTCGGCGCATGCCGCAGCGGAAAGAGAGCGAAGGGCCCCACGGCGGCCGATCCGGAGGAGCTGTATCACGCGGCCGTGTTCGAAAAGAATCGCGGCAACATCGAGAAGGCGCTCGATCTGCTCCGCCGCAACCCGACCCGCCGCGACGGCGATGGCCGCGTGCACTACCTGCTCGCCTGCTGCCTGGCGCTCCAGGGTGACGTGGAGCAGGCGCTCCAGAGCCTGAGGAAGGCCATCGCGGCGGACGATCAGAACCGCATTCAGGCGCGACTCGAGGCCGACCTCGCCATCCTACGGGGGACGCAGGGCTTCACGGAGCTCCTCGCAGGAGGCGCATGACCGTCGTCCTCCTCCTTGCCGCGGGCCGCGGTGTGAGGATGAGATCCGAGCGTCCGAAAGTCCTGCACGAGGCTGGGGGCCGCCCGCTTCTCGACCGCACCCTCGACACCGCGCTCGCGGTCGCAGGAAGCGCCGCTCAGGTCGTGGTCGTCGTCTCGAGAGACGGCGACGCGGTGGCCGCCCACGTGAAGGCCGGGTACCCGCTCGTCCGCATCGCGCTGCAGGATCCGCCGCGCGGAACAGGTGACGCCGTACGCGCCGCCGCGCCAGAGTTCGGGAAGGCCAAGCGCGTCGTCGTCCTGTCGGGCGACGTTCCGCTCCTCTCCGCCGAGACGGTGAAGGGCCTTCTCGACGCGCTGAAGGCGCACAAGAAGAACGCGGTTGCAGTCCTGACCGCGACGCTTTCGAACCCCACGGGCTACGGCCGCGTCGTGCGCGATCGCGCGAAGCGTTTCACAAGGATCGTCGAAGAAAAAGATTCTTCTGAGAAGGAGAAGAGGATCACGGAGGTCAATACCGGCACCTATGCGTTCGACCGTGTGTTTCTCGATCAGTCCCTTCCCCTCCTCACTTCTAAGAATTCCCAATCCGAGTTCTACCTCCCCGACGTGCTCTCGCTCGCGCGGAAAGCCGGCCGCCGCGTCATCCTTGTCG
Organism: Thermoanaerobaculia bacterium; assembly: GCA_963816185.1. Lineage (GTDB taxonomy): Bacteria > Acidobacteriota > Thermoanaerobaculia > UBA5066 > UBA5066 > Fen-183. Next base: position 28,356 of record CAWFJJ010000007.1, read on the forward strand.
AAGGCGATTCTTCCGTCGCCCTCGGTGTCAACTCTCGCGAGGACCTCGCGGACGTCGAGCGGATCCTCCGGGACCGCAAGGCGTCCGAGGCGATGCGGGACGGGACGACGATCCTGAGGCCCGAGACCGTCACGCTCGACGACACCGTCGTCCTCGAGCCCGACACGGTCCTCGAGCCGTTCGTAACGCTTCTCGGGAGGACCCGAGTGGGCTCGGGGAGCTTGATCCGCCAGGGCGCCGTCGTGAAGGACTCGGTCTTCGGGAAGAACGTCACGGTGATGCCCTACTGCGTGATCGAGTCTGCGGTCGTCGGCGACGGCGCGACCGTGGGCCCGTTCGCGCGCCTGAGGGCGGGCACCGACCTCGCCGAGGGCGTTCACATCGGCAACTTCGTCGAGACGAAGAAGGCCGTGCTGAAGAAGGGCGTCAAGGCGAACCACCTGACGTACCTCGGCGACACGGAGATCGGCGAGCGCACGAACGTGGGCGCGGGCGTCATCACGTGCAACTACGACGGCTTTCTGAAGCACAAGACGACGATCGGCAAGGGCGTCTTCGTCGGCTCGGACGTGCAGTTCATCGCCCCGGTCTCGATCGGCGACGGCGCGATCATCGCGGCGGGCACGACGGTGACCGAAGACGTCCCGAAAGACGCCCTCGCTCTCGCCCGCGAGCCGCAGAAGAACATCCCCGAGGGGGGCTCGAAATACCGCGAGAAGAAGAGCGGCGGGAAGAAGACCTGAGATGTGCGGCATCGTCGGGTACGTCGGGAGCCGCGAGGCGACGCCGGTTCTCCTCGACGGCCTGAAGCGCCTCGAGTACCGGGGCTACGACTCGGCGGGCATCGCGGTCGTCGGGAGCGACGGCGTCGTGCGCGTGGCGCGCAGCGAGGGCAAGCTCGGCAACCTCACCGAGAAGATCGCCCGCGACCCGCCTCCGGGCCGATTCGGCGTCGGCCACACGCGCTGGGCGACGCACGGCCGCCCCTCGGAGGAGAACGCGCACCCGCATCGCGACGCCTCCGGCCGCGTCGTCGTCATACACAACGGCATCATCGAGAACTTCCTGCCGATGAAGCAGCGGCTCCAGAAGGAAGGCGTCCGCTTCCTCTCGGAGACCGACACCGAAGTCGTCGCCCAGGCCCTCGGCGCGGCCCGGAAGGCCGAGCCGAAGACTCCCTTTGCCGAGATCGTCCGGAAGACCGCGGCCTCCTTCGAGGGGATGTTCGCGCTCGTCCTCTTCTCGGCGGACGAGCCGGGCGTCCTCTATGCGCTCAAGTGGGGGCCGCCCATCGTCCTCGGGCTCGGAACGGGCGAGAATTTCGTCGCGTCGGACGCGACCGCGCTGCTCCCGCACACGCGCGACCTGATCTTCCTGGAGGACGGGGACCTCGCTCGCGTGACGGCGACCGGTGTCACGGTGACCGGGTTCGACGGGACGCCCCGCGAGCGGCCCTCCCACCGCGTTCCGTGGGACGCCGTCTCGGCCGAGAAGGGCGGCTATCCGCACTACATGGCGAAAGAGATCGCCGAGCAGCCAACGGTCGTCATCGAGACGATCGGCAACAAGCTCTCCCTCGAGACGGGCCTCTTCAACGAGGAGGAGATGGGCGTTCCGCGCGCGCTCCTCAGAGGGATCGACCGCGTGCAGATCGTGGCCTGCGGGACGAGCTGGCACGCCGGCCTCGTCGGGAAGTTCCTCCTGGAGGAGATCGCCCGGATTTCCGCCGACGTGGACTACGCCTCCGAGTTCCGCTACCGGTCGCCGCTCGTGGACGCGAAGACTCTCGTGCTCGGCATCTCGCAGTCCGGCGAGACCGCAGACACGGTGGCAGCCCTGAAGGAGGCCCGGCGCCTCGGGGCGCGCACGACCGGCCTCGTGAACGTTCCGGGCTCGGCGATCGCGCGGATGGTGGACGGAGTGATCGCGACGCACGCGGGCCCGGAGATCGGCGTCGCGTCCACGAAGGCGTTCACGACGCAGCTCGTCGCGCTCGCGCTCTTCTCGCACTACGTGAAGGGCGCGCGCGCGTCCGAGGAAGTCCCGGTCGCCCCGGCGTTTCTCGCGGGCCTGGCCCGTCTCCCCTCCGCGCTCCACGAGGCGCTCGCCCTGGAGCCCGAGATCGAGAAGGTCGCCCGCCGCCTCGAAAAGGCCCGGGACGTCCTCTTCCTCGGGCGCGGGGCGCATTACCCGATCGCCCTCGAAGGAGCGCTCAAGCTCAAGGAGATCTCGTACCTCCACGCCGAGGGCTATCCAGGGGGCGAGATGAAGCACGGACCGATCGCCCTGATCGACGACGCACTCCCCGTGATCGGCCTCGCGCCCGCCGACGCACTCTACGAGAAGATCGCGTCGAACCTTCGGGAAGCGAAGGCACGAGACGGCGTCGTCATCGCGCTCACCAACCCTGGAGACGCGGACGTCTCCACGTTCGCCGACGCCGTGCTGACGATGCCGAAGATCCATCCGGCGCTCCAGCCGATCGTGTCCGTCGTGCCCCTCCAGCTCCTCGCGTACCACGTCGCCCGCCGCCGCGGCTGCGACGTGGACCAGCCGCGCAACCTCGCGAAATCGGTCACGGTGGAGTGACGCTCAGGCCCAGCCCTTCGCGCGGCTGACGGCCTTCTCCCAGCCGACGCGGAGGTGGGCTGCGCGGTCACGCGAGATCACGGGCTCGAAGCAGCGGGCCACTTTCCAGTTCGCCCGGATCTCTTCGGCGTCCTTCCATGTGCCGACGGCGAGGCCTGCGAGGTACGCGGCTCCGAACGCGGTCGTCTCGAGGACCTCGGGTCTCACGACGGGCACGCCGAGGAGATCGGCCTGGAACTGCATCAGAAGCTCGTTTTGGGTCGCGCCACCGTCGACGCGGAGCTCGGTCAATCTGACGCCGGCATCCCTCTCCATGGCGAGGAGGACGTCCGCGCTCTGGAATGCGATCGACTCCAGGACCGCGCGGGCGAGATGACCGCCGGTCGAGCCGCGGGTGAGCCCGAAGACGGCGCCCCGAGCGTAGGGGTCCCAATGCGGCGCCCCGAGCCCCGTGAATGCCGGCACGAAGTAGACGCCCCCGTTATCGTTCTCGCTCGCGGCGAGCGACTCGACGTCGGCGGCTTTCCGGATGAGCTTCAGCCCGTCCCTCAGCCACTGCACGGCGGCGCCTCCGATGAAAACGCTGCCCTCGAGGGCGTACGTGCGTCCGTTCCCGAGGTCCCAGGCGACGGTCGTGAGCAGCCGGTTCTTCGAGGCGACGGCGCGCGCCCCCGTGTTGAGGAGAAGAAAGCAGCCGGTGCCGTACGTGTTCTTCGCGAGGCCGGGCCGGTTGCAGCCCTGCCCGAAAAGGGCCGCCTGCTGATCGCCGACGATACCCGCGATCGGGACCGTCACGCCGCCGAGGGATGTCGTCGCGACGACGCCCGACGACGGCACGACACGGGGCAAGACCTCTCGCGGGATCTCGAGGAGTTGGAGAAGCTCGTCGTCCCACATCCCGGTGCGGATGTCGTAGAGGAGCGTCCGGCTCGCGTTGGAGGGGTCCGTCACGTGGATGGCCCCGTTCGTGAGCTTCCAGACGAGCCACGTGTCGACGGTCCCGAACGCGAGCTCGCCACGCGCGGCTCTTTCGCGCGCGCCCGGCACGTGGTCGAGGAGCCACTTCAGCTTCGTTCCGGAAAAATAAGGGTCCAGGACGAGGCCCGTCTTCGCGGTGAACGTCGCCTCGCGGCCGGCCACGCGCAGCGCGTCGCAGTCGGGTGCGGTCCTTCGGTCCTGCCAGACGATCGCGTTCGCGAGTGGACGCCCCGTCGCCCGCTCCCAGAGGAGCGTCGTCTCGCGCTGGTTCGTGATGCCGATGGCGTCGACGTCGCCGGCGCCGAGGCCCGCCTTCGCGAGCGCCTCGTGCATCACGCCCGACTGCGTCGCCCAGATCTCCGTGGGATCGTGCTCGACCCATCCGGGCTCGGGGTAGATCGGCCTGACCTCCTGCTGGGCCATGCCGCGCACGCGCCCGCGCTCGTCGAAGACGACCGCGCGCGAGCTGGTCGTACCCTGGTCGAGGGCGAGGACGAACGGCATGGGCGCAACATCATGCCGCACCGCGCTGGAGGCGGCCGGCGCGTCAACGCGGGAGCAGCGTCCTCGGGTCGTTCGTCGTGTTGTCGATGACGGAGGCGTAGGCGGCGACGAGGCCGCCGGCGGTGGCGGTGGAGACGGCGATGCGGCCGGCGTCGAGAGTCGAGGCTCCGAGAGCGGCCGCGACGCGATTGAGCTGCGTCATCCCGAGCGGCGGGAGGTCGACGTCGCGCGAGCCGAGGCTCGTCCCATCCGCCGCAAAGAGCTCGACGTGGGCGGTGACCGGGGCTTCGGTGGCGTTCGCGAGGACGAGGTTCGTGCGGAAGGCGACGTTCTCGCGGATGGGCGCGATCGTCTTCGGAGATGCTCCTGCGAAGTCGGCGGGACCGAACGCGGGCAGGGCCTGGCCGACTGTGCCGCCGAAAGCGAACGTCGACGTCTCGCTCTGGAGGAAGGCCGACGGCGACGACGACGTCACGAGGATGGCGCCATAGTCCTGCGGGTGGTTGAGCTCCCACTCCTCCTCGTTCAGGGCCAGGGTCTGTTTGGCGGGTACGAGGTACGCGCGCTCGGACCCTCCTCGCCCGTCCATGTCGTGGCCGAGCCACTTCAGGGTGACGGCGGCATCCGTCGCCCCCGGGTTCACGAGCGTCATTTGCGTTGACCAGTACGCGCCGCCCGCCCCGTAGACCCATGCCGCCGACGGCAAGAGCGCCGTGGTCAACGGGGTGGCGGCGGTTGTCAGGACGGCGTCGTCAGCGACGGCGTCGACGTAGGAGAGCCCATAGAACGAGGTGCCGGTCGCGCTCACGCCGGCCGCGAAAAGGACTGAGAGGGCGCCCGGCGAGATGACGGCTTGCGACGCCACGGGCACCCAGAGGCCGCCCGAGTTCGTCTCCACGGGCCCGTCGTACGGGATCACAATGGGCAACGCAGCGCTCGCGGAGCCCGAGGGGGTGCCGGAGCAGTCAGCCGAGGAAAAAAACGACACCGTGACCGCGGGCTGAGCGGTCGCGTACTGCCGCACCGTCAGGAACTTCGCTCCGAAGGAGACCAGCATCCCTCCCGAGGCGGGCGCGCACTGCGCCAAGGCAGCCTTCGCGCCGCTGAATGTGTTCGCTTTCGCGTGCAGGGCCGCGCCGCCTGAGAGGGCGTCCGCGCTCGCGTCGCTCGCGGTCCAGACGGCCGAGGCCTCGACGTAGCCCGGCGGCGCGGAGTCCGGCGACGTGGTTGTCGCTGGAGTCCAGCCGGAGAAGTCTCGCTCGAACCCCGGGTTCACGAGAAGATTCTGCGAAAGAGCGGGAACGGCGGAAGATGCGAGGACGAGAAGGAAGTAGAGCCTTGGAAAGGCTCGGGGACGGATACGCATGTGCTGCCTCGGTCCTCTGGAAGTGGCCGCCGTCTCTCTCACCTTTCAAAGAATCGCTTCTCCTTCCTCTTCTCGCCATGAGCAACCTGCACGGCGGCGCGCGCCGCGGCCCGCTGCGCTACCATCGCTCCCCTTGGTCGCCCGCCCGGAAGATCTTCTCGAAGGCCTCAACCCCGAACAGGCCGCGGCCGTGTCGCACGGCGAGGGGCCGCTCCTCGTCCTCGCGGGCGCCGGGTCGGGAAAGACGCGCGTCCTGACGCGCCGGCTCGCCTGGCTCGTGGCGCACGGCGTGCCGCAGGAAGCCGTCGTCGCCGTCACGTTCACGAACAAGGCCGCGGGCGAGATGAAGGACCGCGTCGCCGCGCTCCTCGGCACGGAGCGGCCGCGCTCGTACGTCGGGACGTTTCACGCGTGGGGCGTGCGGCTCCTCCGGCGCTTTCCGGACGAGGCGGGCGTTCCGAAAGGCTTCGTGGTCTTCGACTCGGACGACCAGCTCGCCGTCCTGAAGCGCGCGATGAAGGAAGTCGCCCTGCCCGAGAAGTCGGCCACGCCCCGGCAGATCCAGTCGCGCATCTCGCAGGCCAAGAACGAGGCCATCCAGCCGGAGGACTTCCCGCGCCGCTTCGGCGACTTCCTGGGCTCCCGTCTCGCGGACATCGCGCGTGCCTACGAGAAATCGTTGCGGGCGGCGAGAGCGCTCGACTTCGACGACCTCCTCGTCCTCTCGACGCGCCTCGTCGCGACGCGCGGCGACGTGCGCGACCTCCTCCGTCGGAGCATCCGGCACCTCCTCGTGGACGAATACCAGGACACGAACCGCGTCCAGGCGAAGCTCGTGCGCCTCATTGCGGGCGAGGCCGGGAACCTCTTCGTCGTGGGCGACGAGGACCAGTCGATCTACCGGTGGCGCGGCGCCGACGTGTCGAACATCCTGGAGTTCGCGCGCGAGTTCCCGACGGCGAGGACGATCCGCCTCGAGCGCAACTACCGCTCGACGGCTCCGATCCTGAAGGCCGCGGGAGCCGTCGTCGCGGAGAACCGCCGCCGGCTCGGCAAGACGCTGAAGGCCACGAAGACGGGCGGCGAGAGCGTGCGCCTGGCCGTCTTCGACGAAGAGCGCGACGAGGCACGCGAGGTCGTTTCGCGGATCGCGGCCGCGCGCCGCGCACGGCCGGGGGCCGAAGTGGCAGTCCTCTTTCGCACGAACGCGCAGTCCCGGCCGTTCGAGGACGAGCTCCTGCGCTCGAATATGCCCTACATCCTCGTCGGCGGGACGAAGTTCTACGAAAGGGCCGAGATCAAGGACGCGCTCGCGTACCTCCGCCTCGCGAACAATCCGTCCGACGACGTCTCTTTCCGGAGGGTCGTCAACGTGCCGGCGCGCGGCGTGGGCGCCGCCACGCTGGAGGCCGTCGAGGCCGCGGCCTCCGAGCGGGGCGTCCCGCTTCTCGCGGTCCTCGAGCACGCTGCCCGAAGGCTCTCACGGAGCGCGCGAAGAAAGGCGCTCGCCGAGTTCCGGGACCTCGTCGCGAAGCTGCGCGATTTCGGGGCGGCCGAAGGAAACGGCGCGGGCGCCGCGGTGGCGTTCGCGCTCGAGGAGACGGGCCTCTTGAAGCTCTACGAAGGCTCCCTCGATCCGCAGGACGAGGCGCGCCGCGAGAACCTGGACGAGCTCCTCGCCGCCGCCCGCGAGCACGAGCGCGCGACCTCGTTCGGTGGGGAGGGCGACGATCCGTCGGTCGGGGGATTCCTCGACGCGGTGACGCTGCGCGCCGACGCCGACGAGGCGGACGAGAAGAAGGGGATCCTCCTCATCACGCTCCACGCGGCCAAGGGCCTCGAGTTCGACGAGGTGTTCCTCGCGGGATTCGAGGACGGCTCGCTGCCTCACGCCTCCTCGCGGGACGACGACGACCAGTTCGAGGAAGAGCGCCGCCTCGCGTACGTCGGCATGACGCGCGCGAAGGACCGGCTCACGCTCTCGTACGTCCTCAGGCGGATGGTGCGGGGCGAGTGGATGAGCCGCGAGCCGTCGCCGTTTCTTTCCGCGATCCCGGAATCGGTGCTCGAGCGGGAGGATCTGACTTCTGGTTTCGGAAGAGGAAGACCGGGGGATTTCTTAGAAGGTGGAGAGAGAGGCGGCGCGCGCGAGCGGGGCTTCGGCCCGGGACGCGGTTTTGGCGGCGGGCGCGGCGGATCCCTATTTCCCGACTACGAAAACGAATCCCAAGAGCCCGCTGCGGGGGGCGCGCGATCCCCCTCTTACCCTTCTAAGAAATCTCTCTTCGGACGCTCCCCGATACGCAGCGTCACCCCCATCAGGCCCGTCATGCGGCGCACGCCGCCGCCGCCAACGGCGTCCGGGTTCCGGCGCGGCTCGAAGGTGCGGCATCCGGAATACGGCCCGGGCGTCGTCCTGACGATCGAGGGCTCCGGCGACGCCGAGAAGCTGACCGTCTACTTCGACCGCGCGGGCCGCAAGAAGTTCGTCGCCCGCTACGCGAACCTCTCGCCGGGCTAGGGGGATTCAAAGGGGGGAGTCTGGGACTCCCCCCTTTGCTGAGAACGAGTTCTTCGCGAGCGAAGCGATCGCCTTACCGCAGCTTGCGGTGCCGGTCGAAGAGGCGGACGAAGTCCGACTCGCGGCGGCCGCCCTTGGCACGGACGACGGCGGCGAGGGCGCGCTTCTCGGCGGCGGACCAGCGCGCGACCCCCGGCAGGATCGTGACGAGCGGCGCCCAGCGCCGGAACGCGAGGCGCTCGCCGTCGCTCCAGCCGGTGAGAGTTCGCAGGCCGAGGAGATCGCGCGCCTCCAGGACCAGCACCGCCTCGGCCCGCTCGCGGTTCGAGCCGAAGCGCCGGGCCAGCATGTCCGTCACCTGAAGGCCCACGTTCGGAAGCTCGAGGAGGCCGATCGCGTCGTCGCGCTCTTTCCCGAGGTGGAAGTAGAGGTTCTCCGAGGCGAGGACCTTCAGGGTCGCGAGGGAGGACCGGTGCTTCGGATCCGCCTTCATCCGCGCCAGCTCCTCGTCCATGAGAGCCACGACGCGCGGCGCCCGCGGGCGGAAGCCGAGCTTCTGGTAGAACCACCACGCGCCGGAGGCGAGCGCCTCCGCGTTGCCGTAGCCGCCGAGCTGGTACGGGAAGATCGTGAACACGTCCGGCCCGAAGAGCAGCCGGGTCGTCGCCAGGACCTTTCCGTAAATGCGGCCCGACTCGCCGCCGCGGAACGTCTCGAAGACGTTGTAGGCGATCTCCGAAGATCCGAAGAGGGCGCTCACGAGGACGTAGCCGACCGGGACGCCGTTCTTCAGCGTCAGAAAGCCGTAAACCGACTCGAGGAGGAGGCGCCGCTCGGGCACCGCGCCGATCACGACGAACGTGAGGTTGTCCGGGAAGTGCGTGAGGCGGACGTCGCGAGGATCGCCCCACTGGAAGACGTCGAGATCCCGCTCCCGCGTGACCATGGCCTCCCGCGCGAGGTCGAGGAGACGCCGCCCCTCGGCTTCGGTCGCGGGCACGATGCGAAGGGGAGGGCGGGCCGCTTCGCGCCGCACGTCCGGCCGACCGCTGTCGAGCGGTGCGGTCTGGAAGGTCACGGAAGGGACGGAGATGGCCGCATCCGTGCGCGAGGGCCCGCCTTCTCCGGGCGCGAGGACGAGCGGAAGCTCGAGCCCCTCGTAGGCCCATTCGTTCTCGAAGGCGCTGCGCCCGAGCGTCGCGAGGCGGCGGATGAGGAAGGCCGCGTCGGTCTCGCGAGGTCCCTTCAGGCGCCTCACCCAGCCGCGTACCCCGAGGTCCAGCTCGTCGAGGCCCGGCGTCTCGGAGAAAAGGGAGATGAGCGGAAACACGCGCTCGAGCGCCTCGCGGTTCGCGAAGGCTTTCCAGTCGACCGCCAATCGCTCTCCCCACCGCACCGCGAGCCAGCGCGCGGTCCCGGCGTAGAAGGGGAAGCGGATGGCCGTGCCCGCGATCCCGGTGTTTTCGAGCGCGCGGCGGTTTCGGCGGAGATCGGCACGCCGCCCAAAGCGCGCGAGCATCGCGGTGACGTCCGCGAGCACCTCGGCGTCATCGGGATACGCGCGCAGGAAGCAGAGCGCCTCGTGGAGACGCTCCACGGCGCGCGCGCCGCGCAGGGAACGCCGCGCGAGGACTGCGAGGCAGGCCCTCTTCTGGGCGGCGGCGGCTTCGCCGGTGGCGCTCCGCAGGCGCTCGAGCGTGAGCAGGGCATCGCGTCCGGTCATCGGGCCTCTTTCGGGAGCGTACGCCCGGCGAGGATCGCGGCGGCCTCGGCATCCGCCCAGGCGAGCTCCGCCTCGAGCAGGAGCAGCCTCCTCCTCCGCGCGCCGGTCGTGCCGGAGGGGGCGCGCTCGAGCTCGTCGGCGAGGAGACCTCGATAGAGCTGCAGCGAGGCGAGGCGCGCCTCGGGCGGGCGCTTTTCGAGGAACGCGAGCCTCACGAGCGACGCGGCATGGGGCTTCGGAAGGGCGAGTGGCTCGGCGAGCCATTCGCGGAACTCGCGCCGACCGGCCGCGGTGAGGCGGTACTCGCGCCGAGGCGGGCCTTTAGAGGAGCGCCGCCTCCGGAGCGCGACGAACCCGCCGCGGAGAAGGAGGCGGAGCGCGGGGTAGACCTGAGCGAGGTCCGCGCTCCAACCGAGAGCGGGATCTCTATCGAGGCGCGTCCCGAGGTCCCATCCGCTCGCCGGACCGCGCCCGAGAAGGCCGAGGAGGACGTGCGGAAGAGACATGGAACTAGTATATAATAACTTATATACCGAGGTGCATAAGCGGTGCTTTGGCCTGTGGAAATCGCGTCCTGGGAGGGCCGATCGAGACGAGCGCGAACAAAAAATAAGGGGGCTGGTCCAGCCCCCGAATCCCGGAAATATCTTGGATGGAACAGTTTGAAGGGGGGCAGTTACTTCTTACCCTTTTTCCCCTTCTTGGTGCTCTTCTTGGCAGCCTTCTTCTTAGCCGGCATGTGGTCTGTCACCTCCTCCTGGCAGATTTGATTGACAGTCCAGAAAGCCGCGTGCTAGGTTGGCCGCCCCTCGAAGGACGGGACCTCGCGTTTTCCAAATCTGTCGACTGCCGAAAAAACCAGAAACTTTTCGTCGCCGATCGATTTCAAAAGAGCTCGGGGTTTCCGTAAGGACGGTGAAGCGACTCGTGATCGCTCGCCGTCCTTTTTTCTTCTTGTATGAATTGTAGAGAGTTTCGAGCACGAATCAAGAATTTTTTTCTTGACGTACGAAGTTTCTTTACCCTCGGAGACATCGCATGAACGAGACGCTCGTCCTCGCCCACTCGCCCGACTCCGACGACGCGTTCATGTTCTACGGTCTTCGCGAGAACGCGGTCGACACCGAAGGCGTCTCGTATCGCCACGAGCTCGCCGACATCGAGACGCTGAACAGGCGCGCGCTCTCGGGGGAGCTCGCGATCACGGCCGTTTCTTTCCACGCGTACGCGTATCTCGCCGATCGCTATCTGCTCCTGCCGCACGGCGCCTCGTTCGGGGACGGATATGGGCCGTGCGTGGTCGCGCGCGACGCCGACGGCGCGCCGCGGGCGCTCGCGGACCTCGCGGGTCGGCGCGTCGCGATCCCCGGCTCTCTCACATCGGCGGCTCTCGCCCTCAAGATCTACGCTCCGCTCTCGATCGGTGTCGTCACGCCCTTCGACCGCGTCGGCGACGCGGTAAGGCGCGGAGACGTGGACGCCGGCGTCGTCATTCACGAAGGCCAGCTCACGTGGAAGGACGAGGGGTTTCGTCTCGTGGCGGACCTTGGCGCCGTATGGAAGAACGAGACCTCGCTGCCGCTCGCCCTCGGAGGCAATGCCGTGCGGAAGGATCTCGGTCCGGAGCTGATCGGGCGGGTGTCGCGCGCTCTCGGCCGGTCGATCGCCTATGCCCTCGACCATCGCGAGGACGCTCTCACGGACGCGATGCGTTTCGCGCGCGGCCTTCCCCGCGAGAAGGCCGACCGCTTCGTCTCGATGTACGTGAACGACTGGACCCGTTCTTACGGGGAGCGTGGACGTGAGGCGGTCCGCCTCTTTCTCGAGCGCGGGCATGCGGCAGGAGCTCTTCCGCGGCGTGTGATGCCGGAATGGGTGGAGAGCTGAGAAGAGCATGAAGGACTCTTGAGAGGAAAGGCGCCGTGACGGTCCGCGGCCGAATGGTGATCGCGGGGGCGTGGCTCTTCATCGCAGCCCTCTGGTGCGGGATGCTCGCGTTCTTCGGCGCGTTCGGGGCGCGCACCGTCCTCATGACCGCCCCGAGCCGGCACGCGGCGGGCGCCGTGAATCGCGCGCTTCTCGACGAGCTCGACGCCGTGTCGCTCGGCTCCGTCGCCCTCCTTCTGGTCGGCGTCGTGGTCTGGAATCGCGCACGGCCGTGGTCGCCCCGCGCGCGCGGACTCGGGCTGCGCCTCCTCGCGATCGCCGCGGTCGCCGCGATCGCCTCGCTCTACGTCATTACTCCGGAGATGATGGCCCTCAGGGACCGGATGGGTCCGATCGATCTCGTCGCGAAGACGGATCCCCTGAGGCAGGAATGGGGACGCCTTCACGGTCTCTCGATGCTGACGCTCCTCGTGCGCCTTGTCGCGGCGATCGGGGCGTTCGTGGCCGCGTTCTCACAGCTAGCCCCGCAGACCGCTTCGCGGTCCCCTGAACCCCCTTCACCGCTCGAGTAACGTCGGGCCGAGCCGCGACCGGAAGAACTCCGTCCAGCGTCGCTCGTATTCGGCGCGCGCCACGGCCTGAGGCTCGTCCGCGTGGTGGCAGTGACCGCAGCGCGGCACGCGCCAGAACGACTTTTCACCCGCGAGCGCCGCGTAGAGGTCCGTCGAGAAGCGGATGGGGACGAGGCTGTCGTTCTCGCCGTGCACGACGACGGCCGGGCACGTCACGCGGCGCGCGGCGCGGACCGGGTCCACCTCCGAGAGGTCGAGGCGCTCGGTGCGCGCGATCCTCCGCATGAGGACGCGCACCGGGAGCGCGAAGAGAACGGCGGGCAGCGAGGTGGCGCAGTGCAGGTAGTGCGCCGCCATGGCGACCAGATCGCCGAACGGCGCCTGCAGCCAGAGCGCCGCCGGCGAGCAAGCGGCGGCGAGATGGACCGCGAGCAGGGCGCCCATCGAGCAGCCGTCGATCCCGAGGCGCGCACGCGTGACGCCGAAGCGCGCTTCCACGAGGTCGAGGAGGCGGAGCAGGTCGCCGGTCTCGAGAAGGCCGTATGTGATGCGCGCACCGGTGGAGGGAGGATGCCCCCGGAGCTCGGGCACGAGCACGTTGAAGCCGAGGCCGAGGGCCCGCACCGAATCCCTCGTCCACTCGGCCCCGCATCCGCCTTTTCCGTGGAGGAAGAGGAGCGTGCTTCTCTCCGCCGGCCGGCCCGGCGTCGCGAAGAGAGCCGACAGGCGCGCCGGCTCCCGCGGGTCGCCGTCGTGCGTGAGGATCTCGACGAGCCCGTCGGGCGAAGCGGCGGCTCGGACGGCGGCATGGAAGGCCTCCACGGACGCGGTCGCCGGGACCAGTCCCACGGGGGAGAGCAGGATGCCCGCGGGCGATCGCATGCCGTGCGCGGGCGCTCTTCAGGAAGCCTTGGCGGGCTTTCTCTTCGGCTCGGGCGCCGCGGTGCGGTACTCGGCGTTCTTGGGGTCGATCGCCAAGGCCTTCTTCAGCGCCGCCGCTGCGCCGGCACGGTCGCCCGTCGCCCGGAGCGCCGCGGCAAGGGCGCCCTGCGCAGCCGCGTCCTCGCCATCCGAGAGCTCGACTGCGCGGCGTGCCTGCTTGACGGCTTCGGCGGAGTTCTTCATCGCGAGCGCCGCGCGGGACGCGCGTACGGAGAGCTCCGTATCGAGAGGCCCGACGCCGATCGCCGCAAGATAGGTCTTCTTCGCGTCGGGGGCCCTTCCGCTCGAGGCGAGCGCCTCGGCGAGGTCGAGCTGCCGCTCGACGCGCGTCCCTGCGGCAGCGCCGTTTTTCTCGGCGAGAGAAGAGGCGCGCTGAAAAGCGGCAAGCGCCTCGGGGACGTTGCCGGCCTGGCGCTCGGCGGCGCCGAGCGCCGCGACCACGTCGGCCGAATACGCCGTGGACTCGCCGACGGCGCGAAGCGTGTCCTGTGCCACGGCGCGCGCCGACGCGAGGTCGCCACGTTTCCCCAGGCTGTTCACGAGCGCCGCCGCGAAGAAACCGCGGCTCGGATCCGTCCCGAGCCGGGGAAGAAAGGTCGCGATGAGATCGGCCGTCTCGGCGGACTGGTCGTTCCATAGCGTCTCGATCGCGACGAGCTGCAGGAAGATCTGCAGGACCTCCGGGCGGCCGAGATCGCCTTCCTCGCTCACGATGCGAAGGACGATGGGCCTGAGACGCGGAAGGTCGCGCCGCGCCGTGAGCGCGCTCGCGATCGCAATCGCGTCGTCGGTGTTCCACGACTTCTTGAGCTTCGTCAGGGCCTCGAGGAGCCGGGTCTTGCCGGCGAGAATGGCTTCTGCGGCTCGCTGGAAATCGATCGGCCCGAACCCGCCCACGACGCGGTCGATCTCGTTCCCGTCGGCGCCGAGGAAAAGAATGGAGGGAAACGAATAGGCCTGATACCGCGTCGCGATGCGCCGCCCCTCACCCTTCTCCGCATCGACGCGCGCGGGGATGACGGCTCTCTTCGCCCAGTCCACGACGGTCCGGTCGGAGAACGTCGTCCTGTCCATGATCTTGCAGGGGCCGCACCAGGACGCGACGACGTCGAGCATGACGGGCTTGCCTTCCAGCTTCGCGCGCCTCAGGACCTCGGCGAACGGCTTGCCCTCGATGAAGGGAATGTGGACTGCGGGCGCCGGGGGCTGCTTAGAAGGGGAAGAGGGCTGGGCATTGGCTCGATCGGCCGGCGAGGCCATGAGTACGACGGCGACGGACGCGATGAGGTTGGGGAATCGCAAAGTGGTCTCTTCCTCTCTTCCCTTTTCTAAGAAAATCTTCTTCTTCCTCTTTCTCTCTCTCTGAAACCTTTTCTCTTCTCTCCATTATTCCCTCAGAACCCGGGACGGAAGGGATCGATCGGCGGCGGGGGCGGATCGCCGGCGTACCGGACGGATTCCAGAAAAAGGCCCGAAGGCGGGGCCGTCCACTCCGCTGGCTTGCCCGAACGCGCCGCGAGAAGCGCCTTGACGTCCGCGACTCCGAGACGGCCGCGGCCGGCCTCGAGAAGCGTCCCCGCGAGGCGGCGGACCATCTTCCACAGGAAGTGCGAGGCGCCGATGCGAAAGAGGATGAGGTCGGGCGCTTCGGGCGGCGTCTCCACGCGCGCGAAGGCGACCTCCACGAGAGTCGAATCGTGGCCCTCGGCGTTTTCGCAGAAGCTTCCGAAGTCGTGCCGGCCCACGAAAAGGTCCGCGGCCGCCTGCATGAAAGAAGCGTCGAGGCGGTCTTTCACCCAGTAGACGTACCGCTTGCCGAACGCGGTGCGTCGCCGCGAGATCCGGTACCGGTAGATGCGTTCGCCGGCGGAGTGGCGCGCGTGGAACGACGGCGGCGCGACGTCGAGCCGCAGCACGTGGATGTCGGGCGGAAGCCGGTCGTTGAGATCCTGACGGAGCTTGCCGAGGTCGGCGGCTTTGGCGACGGCTCCGTGCAGAGAAGCGACCTGCGCGAACGCGTGCACGCCGGCGTCCGTGCGTCCCGCGCCGTTGACCTTCACGTCGTGCCCGAGCGCGTCGCGGCACGCGCGCACGAGCTCGCCCTGAACCGTGCGCGCGTTCACCTGCGCCTGCCAGCCGCGGTAGCGGCCGCCGTCGTATTCGAGGGTGGCGCGCAGGACGGAGGCGGGCGGCATTCGGCTATTCTCTCCGAACGTCGTGGCGACCGACACGGGCGAAGCTCTCCAGCCCTTCACGCGGGCGCGGGACGCCGGCGCCGAGGCGCGGGCGGCCGAAGTGGTGCGCGCGCTCGTCTCGGCGCTGACGGACGCCGCCGGCGACGCCTGGGCGGGCGCGGCGCTCGGCGGCGCGCTCGGACTCGGGGAAGGCGCGACGTTCGTCGCCCGCGACGGGACGGGGCGTCCCGGCGAGGTGTTCGAGCTTCTCGCCGTGCTCGATGCGCCGATTCGGGACATCCCGGCGCTCTCGCGGCACCTCGCGCGCGCCGCCGCCGAGACGGCGAAAAGCCGCCGGGTGGAGGCGTCCGTGGCGGCGGTCGCGCGGCGAGGCCTGCGTTTCCTGCCTCCGACGTTCTGGAACATGGAGCTCGTCGCGGCGCGTCGCGTCGTCGACGGCCCGCCCGATCTCCTTCCGCCTTACGAGGAGGTCTTCCGAGGAGGTCCCGACCGCGCCGAAGGCGTGCGCCTTCTCGCGAGGACGGGGGCGGGACTGCTCGAGGCCGAGCACCTCGTGGATCGCTCCGGCTCGGGGGCCCACGCGCGAGAAGCCCTCCGGTCGGTTCGCGCGGCCGACCTCGCGCTCGGATCCGTCGTGCTCCTTTCGGCCGGCCGCTGGACTCCGGGGGCGCTCGCGCGCGACGAGGCGCTGCACGCGCTCGCCGCGGCGGGCCCCGAGGGCCCGCGCCGGACGGGCTTTCACGTCCACATGAACTGGACCCGCTTCCGCGATCTCGTGGAACGGCATCACGCGGCCGCTCTCGCGCTCTCCGAGCCGGAAGGCGCGGAAGCCCCCGATGCGCGCCGTCAGGTGGCCCGCGCCGGCGACCGCTTCATGGAGATCCTGCGTCTTTTCGAGGAGGAGCGCCTCGGCGTGCCGCTGCCGAACTGGACGGAGTACGCGATCGCGCTCGCGCGGCGGCGGAGCGGCGCCGCGGTGTCCGAGCTCTTCGGCGACGACGACACCCCGGCCGACCTCGCCGCCACGGCGCGTCTCGCGCGGAAGTCGGCGAAGAGCTGGCCGCTCGCCGAGCGCCTCGCGCCGGCCGTGGCCGCGCTCGTGGACTGGGACCCGAGCGACCTGCCGATCGTGCCGGTCCTCCTCGGCCTTCCGGACGTCGCGACGCGCGAAGCCCTCCGCCAGCGCGCGATCGCCTGGAGCGCGAACGTCTGAGCGCTCAGAGTCCGTTCTTCCGGCAGTTGACCGGAATGTCGTACGTTAGAGTCCGACCCGAGGCCCGTGACGTCAGTCGATCGGGATCGGCACCGTCGTCCCGTTGGCGTCCCCGACCATCACACCGGACAGGAGCTTCTGGCACGCGCTGATCTGTGGGTCGGTTTGCCCGTCACAGGCGACGAGCTGCGGATCGACGCCGACGATCTGCACCGTGTGGCCGTCAGGGAGCGCGACCGTGAACGGCGAGAGAGCCGGTTCCGTGCAACCGCCGTTGGACCAGTTCGAAACCGCCTTTCCCTTGTCGCTGAACGTGTTGGTCGTGTAGTCGTGGATCCAGATCTCCACGTCGCGCTGTTCCGTGCTGCAATTGGTGATCTGCACCTGCTTGACCCCATGCGGAGGGGTCACCACGGCCTGGCACGGCTGCCCGGGGGCGGTCACCTTCATCGACGAAATCCGGTCGTTCCAGTTGCCGCTCGCGTCGCCGAGGTAGGCAATGTCCGCGCCGAACAGGTGGCATGTCGTGGCGTAGTTCTCGTCGTCGCAGGCACAGGCCTGGACGGACCGCCCGATCCGGAGCGAGGAGATCGAGTTGTCGGCGAGTCCGATCGCGGCCGCGTTGGCATAGTTGCCGACGCCCTTGACCACGCATGGACCGACGAAATCGGAGTGC
This sequence comes from Thermoanaerobaculia bacterium, assembly GCA_963816185.1. Classification (GTDB taxonomy): domain Bacteria; phylum Acidobacteriota; class Thermoanaerobaculia; order UBA5066; family UBA5066; genus Fen-183. The sequence continues at coordinate 45,522 of CAWFJJ010000007.1, forward strand.
ATGTACGCCGCCACCTGGTTCGCGCCGGGCGGGCACTCGACCGTCCCGAACTTCTGCACGCGGGCGGACGACAGCCTGTCGTTGCCGATCCGGCTGCTTCCGAGGTGCGGGTACGAGGCGGCGAACCTCTGGCAGTCGTTGAGGTAGTCGTTGTCGACGCAGAGCACGACCTGCGTGTCGCCGCCTAGCTGGATCGACGAGACGGAGTCGTTGGGCACCCCGATCGACTCAGGATTCGGGTAGTCCCCGATGCCCCGGACGGAGCACGGGCCGATCATGTCGTCGTTCACGAAGAAAGCGACCTGGCCCGGCCCGGCCGTACAGTCGTATTCGCCGGCCTTCTGAACCTTCGCGGACGACGCGCGGTCGTTGCCGATCCGGGCGTTGCCGAGATGGGGGGTGCTCGAGGTGAAGCGCTGGCAGTCGCCGGCAAAGCCCTCGTCGACGCACAGGACGACCTGGGCTCCGGGGCCGACGAGGACGGACGAGAGCGAGTCGTTCGGAAGGCCGAAGGTCGTCGCCTTCGGATACGAGCCGATCCCGCGCACGGAGCAGGGGCCGAGGTAGTTGTCGTGCATGAAAAAACCGACTTGCTGGCTTCCGGGATTGCAGTCCTGCGCGCCGCGGGCCTCGACCTTCGCGGACGAGATCGTGTCGTTGCCGATCGGCTGGCCCCCGAGAGACGCGGTGTCGCTCGTGAAGAGCTGGCAGTTGCCGCCGTAGTTGATGTCTCGGCAGACGATCACCTGGGCGGACGCCCCGAGCTTGAACGACGAGATGGAGTCGTTCGGCAGGCCGATCGACCCCGCCGTCGGGTAGGCGCCGGCGCCACGGATCACGCAGCCGCCGGAATAGTTCGCGTCGATGAAGAAGGCGACTTGCGACGCGCCGGGGACGCACGCGGTCGAGGAGCCGAGCGCCTGGACCTTCACCGACGTGATGGCGTCGTTGCCGACGGCGTGGTTGCCGAGGCCGGACACGTTCGTCGTGATCAGCTCGCAGGTGCCCTGGAAATAGTGGTCGCGGCAGGCGTAGACCTGCGCCCCAGTCCCGAGGCGGATCGAGGTGATCGAGTCATTCGGGAGCCCGATCGATTCCGCGGTCGGAAAGTCGCCGGCCGGCAGCACGACACAGGCGCCGTGGTACTGGTCGTCCACGAAGAAGGCGGCGTGCCCGGGGCCGGGATTGCACTGCGCAGCGCCCTCGCGGGCGACGAGCGTCGCGAGGGCGGTTGCGAGAACCGCCAGAGTGCTCCGCACCTTCATGTTCCCTCCTGACCGACGAAAGCTGCCGCCGGAGTTCGGCGTCAAAGGGGGCGAGCGCGCAGCCGCGAGCAGGACGCTAGCGTTGTGCTGTCTTGCCGGCGAGGCCTTGAATGGCGTCCATGAGCTGGCGGTTGGCGGGCCCGCGGGGAGGGACCTTCACGAGTTTTCCGTTGACGATGGCCCAGCCGGCGGCGCCCGCCGCCACGCCGGGTGAGATGAACATCGCCACGATCACGAGCCCCGACAGCTTTTTCCTGGTCGCCATAGATTCCTCCATCCTCTTGCGGACCATCGAGAATGATTCTTAGAATCCCGGAGAACTTAGGGCCCTTGGCCGGCCCCTGCAAACCGTTATCGTTACCATTTCGGGCCAGCATTCAGGGGCACGATGGAGGGCGCGGATGGCTGTCGGTCGTTCCGGCGTCGAGTGGTCCGAGAGCGTCGTGGCCCGTCTGCTCGCCGGCGGATGCAAGGGACTCGCGTGTCACGTCGGGGTATCGGTGCGGACACTGAGGCGACGATTTCGCGAGAGCGACATTACCCTCAGGGAAATCATGCTCGCGAAGCGGGCCGCGGTCGTTCTCAACCTCATGCAGGCCGGCCTGCCTTTGACGAGGATCGCTGGCCGCGTAGGCCTCTCCAGCTCACCCGCGTTGGCCCGCTTCGTCAGGCGGGAATTCGGAACGACACCGGCAAGGCTGGCCGCGCAGCTTCGGATACCGGAGTGCCGACGTGACGGGCGGCGAGCCTCGGGGGGGAGGGTGCGCTGAGTGACGTCGAATGGCGGCCTGCAGCGACCAGCGGCACCGGCTAGAGCCTCGACCTTCCGCGCGTGAGCGCGAGCGTGAAGTCGAGCCGCGTGTTCGTGCCGCGCACGGCGATACGTTTCAGCCGGAAGGGATCGGAGAGATCTTTCGAGATGCCGCCGCGGATGACCGTCGCCGCGCGGTACCCTGCCCGGCGGACGGCCTCGACGACGCGGTCGTCGAAATCGCCGAAGGGATAGCAGAAGGACATGACGGGGGCGCCCACGAGGCGCTCGAGCGTCTCGCGGCTGCCCGCGACCTCCTGCGAGAGCTCGCCGTCGGAGAGCCGGGTGAGCGCGCGGTGCGTGGCGCCATGTGAGCCGATCTCGAGGCCTTCGGCGTGAAGTTTGCGGACCTCGTCGGCCGAGAGGAGCGCCTCCCCCGGCGTCTCGCCGTCCCAGTCGTTCGTCCCGCCGAGCTTGTCCGCGACGACGAAGAGGGTCGCCGAGAACCCGCGGTCGAGCAGCGCCGGCAGCGCCCGCGCGAAAACGCCGCGGTAGCCGTCGTCGAACGTGAGAACGGCCAGACGGCTTCCGGTGGTGGATGCCTCGAGAAGGTCGCGGAGCGCGGCGCCGCGGTAGCCGCGGCGTCGGAGAGCGTCGAGCTGCCAGGCGAAGTCTTCTTCCCTTACGCGCCATTTGTTCAGGGCCGAGCCGGGGCGGGGTGCTCCCACCTGGTGGTACATGAGGATCGGCGTGCCTGAGCGTCTCTTCCGCCACCAGTTGAAGCGAAGGGAGAAACCGAGGCCGGCCGCGCCGCCGAAGCCCGCCGCGAAGAGAGCGCCGCTCACGCCGCCGTCAACGTGCCCGAAGGAACGCGCGGATCCGGAGCGTTGCGGTGTCCTCGATCCGCACGCCTTCGGGCGGCGTACGCTCGCCGCGGGCGATCGCCCGCTCCATCTCGCGCAGCTTGAGATATTTCAGAAGTGTGTTCGCGGACGAGAGGGCCGCGAACGTGAGCCCGGCAGAGCCGTCGAGGAACCCGAGGCGAAGGAATGCGCGGTCGAAGAACTCCCAAAGGACGCGCGCGGGCAGAAAGCCGCCGCCCCCTCTCCCGGCGGCCCACTTCGCCTCGGCGGCGAGCGTCGTGTAACGGTCGAGCTTCTCGAGGTAATGCGCGAGGTCTCGGTACGAGCGGTGGAGGACGGATTCCTCGAGCGCTTCGATGGGACCCGTGGCGAGGATCTTCTCGTGGATGGGGTCGTCCGAGAAGCGCGCGCGCATCCGGTCGTACAGGCGGACGGGCCTGACGACCGTGTCGCGCCCGAAGAGGAGCTCGCGTCCGAGGAATTCGAGGCGGATCGGCACGCGGTAGGCCGCGGGCGGGGACGGATCCGACGCGGCCGCGGCGAGACGAGCGCGAATCTCGAGGGCGAGCTTCGGCGTGACGATCTCATCGGCGTCGATCGAGAGGATCCAGCGGTTCCTCGCGAGGGCCGCCGCCGCGTTCTTCTGCTGACCGAAGCCGTCGAACGGCCGCACGAGGATGCGAGCTCCCGTCCGCCGCGCGACCTCCTCCGTGCGGTCTGTCGAGGCGGCATCCACGACGACGATGCGCTCGTCCGCGAAGGCCACGGCCGAGAGCGCGCCGGGCAAGCGGTCCTCCTCGTCACGGGCGATGAGCGTGACGGTGAGACGGGGCTCTTCCGGGGCCGTCATCGTCTCCTCAGTATGGACCCGAGGACTCCAGGGCTGCGGCTCCGTATACTCCCCGGCCGTGACGTCCGGGCCATCTTCAGACGATCCCGAAGCGTCCGGGCGGATCCTCTTCGCGGCCGCGCTCGCGGCCGGCGCTCTGCTGAGGCTCGTGCTGCTCGGCCAGCCGGACCTCTTCGGCGCCGACGAGGGGCGCTGGGCGATCGGCGCGCAGAATCTCGTCGCGGGCGGGACGGCACAGCTCCTCGGTCTCTCGGCAACTCCGCTTGGGCCCTCGGGGGGCACCCCGATCCTCTTTCCGTGGGTCCTCTCCGTGATGGTGCGCATTTTCGGGCCGGAGGAATGGGCGGTCCGGCTGCCTTCGGCGATTCTCGGGCTCCTCGGCGCGCTCCTCCTCGAGCGCGTGATCCGGCGCGGCTGGGGCCAGCCCGCCGGCCATCTCGCGGGCGCGTTCGCGGCGCTCTTTCCCCCGCTCGTGGCGGCGTCGCGGGCCGCGACCGTCGAGCCGACGCTCGTGACATTGGGACTTGCCGGCATCATCTTCGGTCTCAGGGCGTTCGAAGAGGACATTCCCTACGAGGGCGCCATCTCGGGTGTCTTTTTCGGCCTCGGTTTCCTCGCGAAAGGCTATGCCGTCGGCCTCTATCTGATCCCGCTTCTTCTCGCACTCGCGGCGCGGCCGCGCCTGTTCGGTCTCGGCCGCACGAAACGTGCGCTCGCATTTCTCGGCACGGCCTTCGCTCTCGTCGGCTTCTCCCACCTCTTCGCGGTGTTTCTGTTCCGGCGCGCTTCGTTCGGCTTCGAGCTCGCGACCGCCTTCGGAGCATCGGAAGCCGCGTCGCGAGCGGCGGCGCTCCCGACGGCGTTCTCCGTCGACGTCCTGACTCTCGTGCGCTCGCTCTTCTTCTTCCTGCCGCTCGCAGCGCTCGGCGTCGTCTTCCTCGGACGGGCGGTGGGCGAGGCGGAGATCGCATCGGGCGCGACGGGAGGCGATCGCCGGCTTGCGCACGGCGTTCTCTGGGGAGCCTATGTCGTCGAGCTTCTCATCCTCGTCGCGGTCGCGGGACGGTACCGCCTCTCGTCCATTCCTGTCATGCCTGCGCTCGCCGCGTTCACGGGGCTCGGCGGCACGTGGCTCCTGCTCGCGGCGAGGCGCACGGCCTCGCCTCTCGCGAGCCGGCTCACGAGAGGGGTTCTCGTCGTCCTCCTCGCGTGGGGGGGAATCGAGGCGGCGCGTCAGATCCGGCACGATCTCCTGACGCATCGCACGGGGGCGCGCGAGCTCGCGGATCAGATCGCTCCCGCGCTCGCGCCCGTGCCGCCGGAGATCCCGTCGTTTCGCGCGACCGAGCCCGAAGGCCTGGAATTCCGGCTGTTCAGGACGGGCCTCTCCTGGGAAGGCGTGACGTCGGCCGCGGCGATCGAAGACGAGGTGCGTGCGGGACGCGTTCGCTGCTGGGCTTACCGTCCGGACGGACACGTTCCCCCGGCCGAGGTCAGGTCCTGGCTCAAGGCGCATGCGCGCGAGATGACGGCCGACGTGAACGCGCGCGCGGGTCGCGTCACCGGCCTCCGGGTCTTCGTCCCATAATCCCCTTCTGATGACGACCGTCCTCTTCGCCGACCGCGACGGCGGCTCCTTCGGCGCGCTCGGCGCGCGCATCGTGCCGGCGCTCCTTCCGCTCGGCGGCATCCCGACGCTCGAGCACGCGCTGGAGGCTCTCGTCCGCGCGGGGCGGCGCTCGGCGCTCCTCGTCGTCGGCCCGCGCGCCGGCGAGATCGAACGTCGCTTCGGCAAAGGCATTCGCTGGGGAATCGCTCTCGAGATCGTGCGGCGCGAGGACCGGGAGACGTCCGGCGACGTCCTCAGGCGGCTGGAGCCGCGGCTCGACGGCGAGACGATCGTCGTGCGAGGCGACGTCGGAGCGCACGCCGTGATCGGCGAGTTCTTCGCGAAATTGGACGAGGTGCGCGGCCCGGTGGTCGCGGGTCTCGTCGGCGGTCGACCTGCGGGACTCTGGCGACTTCTGCCGGGAGCTCTCAAGAAGAAAGACTTCCCGAGGGAGCCGGGCGCGGCCGAGTGGGTGAAAGATCCCGACTTCGCGGCGCTCGCGCTCTCGGGGACGCCGATTCTCCTCGCCGACGTCTCGTCGTATTACAAGGCCGATCGCGTCTCCGCAGGCGCCGCCCCGGCGCTTTCAGAGCGCTCGGTCGTGGAGGGTTCGGCGGCGCTTCTCGAGGGCACGACCGTCGCCGAGGAAGCCGTCGTCCTCTCCGGCACGCGCCTTTCCGCGGTGAGCGTCCTCCCGCGCACGGCGATCCCGCCCGGCGTCACCCTCGAGAACGCCGTCGTCTCGGGCAACCTCGTCGTGGACGCGGCGACCGGCTCTTCCAGCCTCCTCACGGATCGTCTGCCCGCGCAGAAGAAGCCCACGTCGTCCTCGAGCCGGGGACTCGGGCTCGTCGCTCTCGCCCTCTCGCTCCCGCTCTGGCCCGTGGCCGTCGTCTGGAGCGCGATCGCGAACGCGGGTCATGCCACACGCCCCATCACGCTCGCGGGAAACACCCCGGACGGCTCCCGCAAGTCGTTCTCGACGTTCCGGTTCGAGACGGCGGTTCCGGTTCTGCGCGACTTGCCGCTTCTCTTCGCCGTGCTGTCGGGGCGCCTCTCGCTTTCCGGCGTGACGCCGCTTTCGCCCGGAGAGGAAGCGGCGCTCAAGGAGCCGTGGGAGAAAGTCCGGAACGAGGCGCCGGCCGGACTCCTTTCGCTCGCGCGCCTCGCGGCACCCGCGTCCGCACCCTCCGAGGTGGCGCGCGCCGTGGACGCGTTCTGGGTCCGGACGAGAAGCCCGCTGGTCGGGCGCGCTCTTTCGGCGCTCTTTTCGGCGCGGGCGTGGACGGCGCCGAAAGGCTGGAATCCGGACGCGCTCAAGGAGGAGGGAAAAGGATGAGCCGGCAAGAGGTCGTCGTCACGGCTCCGTTCGGAGGCCGGGAGCTCGCACGGGTTCCGTCCCCGTCGCCCGACGACGTCGAGACCGCAGTCCGGCGAGCGGTTCTCGTGTTCGAAAAGACCCGCGTGATCCCTACGTTCGCACGCGTCGCGATTCTGCGAAAGGTCGCCGCCGAGCTCGAGCGGCGACGGGACGAGCTGGCGCGGACGATCGCGGCCGAGGCCGGAAAACCGATGAAGGCCGCGCGGGTGGAAGCCGAGCGTGCCGCGGCGACGTTCTCGGCGACCGCGGCGGCGCTCGAAGCCTGGAAGGGCGACATGCTGCCGCTCGACGTGAACGCAGCCTCGCTCGGACGCTGGGGGGTCGTGAAGCGCGTCCCCCTCGGACCGGTCCTCGCGATCACGCCCTTCAATTTTCCCCTCAACCTCACGTCACACAAGGTGGCGCCGGCAATCGCCGTGGGAGCCCCCGTCGTCCAGAAGCCCGCTTCCAAGACGCCGCTCTCGGCCCTCGCGCTCCAGAAGATCGTGCTCGCGGCGGGCTGGCCTGAGGACGCGTACGCCGTCCTCCCGATCTCCGGCGCGGCCGCCGAGGGGCTCGTCACGGACCCGCGCCTCCCGGTCGTCTCGTTCACGGGCTCGGGCGCCGTCGGCTGGCGACTGAGATCCCTCGTGCCGAAAAAACGCGTCGCCCTCGAGCTGGGCGGGAACGCCGCGGTCATCGTCCACTCGGACGCGGACCTCGACGACGCGGCACGGCGCACGGCCTCGGGCGCATTTGCGTACGCGGGCCAGTCCTGCATCTCGGTCCAGCGCGCGCTCGTCCATCGGCCGGCTCTCGACACGTTCCGCGAGAAGCTGATGGCCGCCTCCTCGGCGCTCGTCGTGGGTGACCCGCTCGACGAGAAGACGGACGTCGGGCCGATGATCACGCCCTCCGAAACCGTGCGCGTCGAAGCCTGGGTCGCCGAAGCCGTGGCGGCCGGCGCGACGGTGCTCCGCGGCGGGACGCGCGTCGGAGAATGCCTCGCGCCCACGATCCTCGCGAATACGACGCCGCCGATGAAGGTCGAGGGACTCGAAGTTTTCGCCCCCGTCGTCACCTTGAACGCGTACGACGACTTCGAGGAGGCGCTCCGGCGCGTGAACGACTCGAAGTACGGCCTGCAGGCGGGCGTCTTCACGCGAGACCTCGCGCGCATCCAGCGCGCCTTCGACGTTCTCGAGGTGGGCGCGGTCCTCGCGAACGACGTCCCGACCTGGCGTGCCGACCGCATGCCGTACGGCGGCGTGAAGGAATCGGGCTCCGGGCGCGAGGGTCCGGCGTATGCGATGGAGGAGTTCACCGAGCCCCGGCTCCTCGTGATCCGGAGCTGACGAGAAGAAGAGGAAGATCATGGCCGAGCAAGTGTTCACGATCGCCGCGACCTGGGATCCCGCCGAGAAGCAGGGCACGCTCGCGACCGCCGACGGCAGCCTGAAGACCGCGCACGTGGGCGCCAAGTCACTCGGGGGAGGAAGCGGCGCCCCGAATCCGGAGGAGCTGCTCCTCGCCGGCGTCTCGGCCTGCTTCGTCCAGACATGGGCGATCTTCCTCGCGAAGCTGAAGGTCCCGATCGACAATCCGGTCCTGGACGGCTCGTGCGAGCTGGACAAGGACCTCGCCGGGGGCTTCCGCCTCACGAAGGTCGACCTCGCGCCGCACGTCCCGGCTGCGCTCTGGGAAGCGCGCCGGACTGACGTCGAAAAGACGCTGTCGCTTGCGGAGAAGTACTGCATCGTGTCCAAGGCGGTGAGGGGCTCGCTCGCGCTCACGGTCACGCCGAAACTCGTCTGACGACGGTCGCGCGTTCGCGCGTCAGGGCCGACCGCTCACCTTTGGTCGATCCGGGGTCTCCGCCCGACGCGGGCTGCCTCTAACCTCGGCACGTGCCGCTCGCCGTCGCCGCCTGGTGTGTCCTGTGCCTGATCTGGAGCTCGACGTGGCTCTTCATCAAGCTCGGCCTCGCCGACCTGCCGCCCGTGAGCTTCGCGGGCATCCGGTTCGTCGTCGCCGCGTCGGTGCTCTGGGGGATCATCGCGATCCGCCGGACGCCTTTGCCGAGAGGCGCGCGCGCCTGGGGGTTTCTCGCGCTCACGGGCTTTCTCGCCTTCTCGCTGAACTACGGCCTCCTCTTCTGGGGCGAAGAGCGCACCTCGTCCGGCCTCGCGGCCGTGCTTCAGGCCACGATTCCGGCGTTCGGCCTCGGAATCGCGCACCTCCTCCTGCCCTCGGACCGCATGACGGTGCCGAAGGTGCTCGGCGTCTCGCTGGGCATCGCGGGCGTCGCGGTCATCTTCTCGGACCGCACGACGCTCGTGGGAGCGGACGCGCTGCACGGAGGCATCGCGATCGTCGCGGGGGCCTTCGCGGTCGCGCTCGCGAACGTCCTCGTGAAATCGCGCGGCGCATCCCTCGACCCCGTGATCCTCGCCGGCGTCCAGATGACGTTCGGCCTCGTGCCGCTCGTCGTCGCCGGTTTCCTTCTGGAGGGAAGCCCGCTTGCGTTCCGGTGGACCCCGCGCGCCGTGGTGTCGATCTTCTACCTCGCCCTCGTCGGCTCCGTGATCGCGTTCCTGCTCTTCTACTGGCTGCTCCAGCGGATGGACGTCACCAGGGTTCTTCTCATCGCGCTCGTGACGCCCGTCCTCGCGCTCGCGCTCGGCGCGGCCGTGCTGGGCGAGCGGCTCGGCGGCCGCGCCGTCATCGGCACGGTCATGATCCTCGGCGGCGTCTTTCTCGGCATGCGGCGGCCCGCGCGGCGCACGGAGGAGTAGCCGTTCGGCGACGCCACGCGCTCCACGCGTTTGCTAATCTCTGAGGCCACTTGCCAGAGAACGCGGGTCCCGACGCCGATCCCCGTAACCTGCTGGCGCGGATCCGGGCGTTAGACCCCTGGTTTCACGACATCGACCTCGGTCCCGAGCTGAAAACCAAGCTCGGACCCTGCGCAGACGAGCCGGGCGACCATCCCAAACCCACGTGGGAGCTCGTCAGGCCGCACCTCCCGGCTGATCTTTCGGGCCAGAGCGTGCTCGACGTCGGCTGCAATGCCGGCTTCTATTCTTTCGAGACGAAACGGCTCGGCGCGAAGAGGGTACTCGGCGTCGACGCACAACGACGGGAGATCGCTCAAGCGAGGCTCGCGGCGGAGATTCTGGGGCTGGACGTCACGTTCCGGAGGTCTTCCGTCTACGATCTCTCCATCGCGGACATCGGTCCGTTCGATCTCGTGCTCGCGCTCGGTCTTCTCTATCACTGTCGCCACCCGCTCCTCGCGCTGGAGCGGCTCTTCGAAGTCACGCGAGGGAAGCTGATCGTCGAAAGCGCGGTCGCCCCGAAGGAATGGGCGGGGGCCGTCCAGGCGCGTCCCATCGGAGGCCTCGTTCGGAGACTCGTCCCGGCCTTCTACATCGAGAACGACCCGGACGCGGCCGAGGCGGTCTACAACTGGTTCTTGCCGTCGTCGGCGTGTCTTGCCGCACTCTTGCACGGGGTCGGGTTCGAAGGCGTCACGCACGTCGCCATCTCCGATCAGAGAAGTCTCTTCGTCTGTTCGCGAAACAAGGACGTGTCGAGCGATGCACGGACACGGACCTACAAAGCACGGCTCATCGCTCGCGAGACGGTCGTACCGGTTTCCGCATCGGACGAGATTGCCCTCACTGTTCGCCTTTGGAACGTGGGCACGGCGACGTGGGAAGCCTCGGTCGGGCGGGAGGAGGAGCGGGGCGCCGTCCTTCTCGGCGTCCACCTGCTCGACGCGGCCGAGAACGTCCGGGAATGGGATTACCGCCGATACCGCGGCGCGCTTTCCCGAGAGGTTCGACCGGGAGAGCAGGTCGACATGCACGTCAGGCTCACGGCTCCCAGCACGGCCGGTCAGTACCTTCTCGAGTTCGATCTCGTGCGGGAGTTCGAAGGTTGGTTCGAGGATGTCGGAGGGACGCCGCTCAAGATCGGCCTCGTCGTTCGGGGGAAGTCGACTTCATAGGTTCTTCTCGAACCACTCGACGAGGCGCTGGTTGCGGTAGAGGAGGGCCTCGCGCCGCGGGCCGTGCTTCTGGCGCGGCAAGGGCACGAAGACGAAATCCTTGCGCGCCTTCATGAGCTCGTCGAAGAAGTCGATGGAGTTCTGCATGTGGACGTTGTCGTCGGAGGTGCCGTGCATCACGAGGAGCTTCGCCGAGAGGTTCTTCGCGGCTTCGAGCGGCGAGGAGGCCTTGTAGCCCTCGGGGTTGTCCTTCGGGCGCTTCATGTAGCGCTCGGTGTAGATCGAATCGTAGAACTTCCAGTCCGTCACGGGCGCGCCCGCCATCGCGCACTTGAACGTCCCCGCCGTGTGCGTGACGGCATAGAGCGTCATGTAGCCGCCGTACGACCAGCCCCAGATCCCGAGGCGCGCGGCGTCGACGTACGGCATTTTCGTCAGTTCGGCGACGCCCTCGAGCTGGTCCTTGAGCTCCTGGGCGCCCATGTTCCCGAGGAGCGGCGTCTCGAACGCGTGCCCGCGGCCCCACGAGCCGCGGTTGTCCATGGTCCACACGAGAAATCCCTTCGACGCGAGATAATGGTCGAGACCCGACGCGACTCCCCAGCGGTCCTGCACGAGCTGCACGTGCGGGCCGCCGTACACGAGGACGATCGCGGGATACTTCTTTGCCGGAGCGAAATCCGCGGGCTTCACGAGCCGTGTGTAGAAGATCGTCCCGTCGGACCCTTTGAAAGAGCCCATCTCCACGGAGCCGAGGACGTAGTCGGCGTAGGGGCCGGGCGCGTCGTCGAGGACCGCGGTGACGGCGCCGGTGGCCTTGTACACGGCGGTCCTCGGCGGCGTCGTGGCGTTCGAGTACGTGCTCAGGAAGCTGCCGCCGCCAGGCGACAGCGTCAGAGAGTGAGTGCCGTGTTCCTTCGTGACGCGCGCGAAGCCCGTCCCGTCCAACCTCGCCCGGTACACATGACGTTCCCGCGGATCCTTCTCCGTGGCCGTGAACCAGACGAGGCCGGTCTTCTCGTCGGCGAACCATGGCCCGTCGATCATCCAGTCGCCCTGCGTGACGGCGTTCCGGAGCGTGCCGTCCGCCGCATAGCGATAGAGATGCTGGAAGCCCGTGCGCTCGGACAGGAAGAGGAACGTCCCGTCGGCGAGGAAGCGCGGCGGCTGGATCGCGTTGATCCAGGCGGGATCCGTCTCCGTGAAGAGCTTCTTCGGCGCGCCGCCGAGGCGCGGCAGGAGGAAGACGTCGAGCGCCGTCTGCGGGCGGTCCAGCACGAGGAACGAGACCTGCCTGCCGTCCGCGGTCCAGGCGAGCCCCGGCGCCACGTAAACGTCGTCGACCGCCGGCGCGAAAGAGGCCGTCTCCTTGCCGGTGAGGTCCACGACGTGCACCGACGGAATCGCGTTCGGATCGCCCGCCTTCGGGTAGCGCTGGGGAAGGACCTTGCCGTTCACGGGAATGAAATCCACGACGGGGAACGCGGGGACACGGTTCTCGTCGAGGCGAAGGTAGGCGATCGCGGAAGAGTCCGGCGCCCACTCGTACGAGCGGCCGGCCCCCCGGTGCGCGAGCTCTTCTCCGTAGACCCAGTCGAGCCTGCCGTTGAAGACGTGCTCGCCGCCCGTCGTGGTGAGGCGGGTCTCCACGCCCGTCGCGCGGTCCAGCGTGAAGAGATCGGACTTCTTCACGTACGCCAGGCGCGAGCCGTCCGGCGAGAACGTGGGTGATTCCTCGTCGTCCGGGTCGTTCGTGAGGCGGCGCGGCTGGGAACCGGCGGCGAGGAGCCAGAGGTCGTGGTCGAAGGCGACCAGGAGAACATCGCCCTTCGGGCTCCACGTCCCGCCGCGAGGCGAGAGCTTCCGTTCCTTACCGGAGCGATCCTTCACGGGCGCGGGCTCGAGAAGCTTCTCCTTCTCTCCGCTTTTCGTGTCGAATCCCCAGAGCGTGGCGGGGGCTTCGGGTCCGATGCCCTGTGACACGATCCACGTCACGCGCGTGCCGTCGCGCCAGGAAAAGCCGCTCGCCCCGGGACCGCCGAATCCCGGCTCGGAGATCTTCTCGAGCGTGAGTGGCTCTTTCGCGTGCTGCTCGGCCCCCGGTTCCTGGGAGCGGGCGTCGGGAGCGGCGAGGAGCGCGAGAGCGGCGGCCGCCGCGAGCGAAATGCGTCTCATGGACACCTCTGTCGTCGAGATGGGGGCGGGCCATCGTACGGGGAAACGACCGCCCGGGTTGCGCCCATTTCGTCTGCATCCTGGGGTGAGAGAATCGGAAACAGGTGGTTCCCTTCCGCCCCGGCGAGGAGCTTTCCCTGCCCGCGCTCGCGCGGACCCAGGGATTCGACTCGGATGTGTTCACGGTGATGGACATCATCCGGGGAGGAATGGGAGTGTGCGCGCGCGTCAGGCAGACGCCGTCCGGCCCCAGCTTCGCGCTGAAAGCGCTTTCGCGCGGCGCCCACAGCAAGGAGGACTTCGAGCGCTTTCTCGCCGAGCTCCAGGTCTGGTTGACGCTTTCCGTCTGCGACGGCATCGTGGAGGCGCTCTGCGTCTTCCCCCTCCAAGGGATGCCGGTCGTCTGCTCGCGGTGGATGGCGGGCGGAAGCCTGAGATCGCAGATGTCCTCCCGGGACCCCGATCTTTTCTACCGGACGCTCGCGCGCATCGCGGGTGCTCTGGACTGGGCCACTGTCGAGCACCACATCGTGCACCGCGACCTCAAGCCCGAGAACATTCTCCTCGACGAGGTGGGGCGCCCCGCGGTCAGCGACTGGGGCATCTCGTCGCCACTTGGCGAGGGCGAGATGGAGTCGACGCCCGGCGGCGGACGCATCATCTTCGGCACGGCGGCATACGCCTCGCCCGAGCAGCTCCTGGGCGGCGTCCCGCTCGACCCGAGGTCCGACATCTACAGCCTCGGTTGCCTCATGTACGAGTGGGAGACAGGCCAAACGCCGTTCCTGGGCTCGTGGAACGCGATCCGGGAGGCGAAGATTCGAGGCGAGCCTCCGAGAATCGCGGCCGGGCTCTTCCGCAAGACCTCATTCGGAGCCGAGGACGTGATCATGCGCTGCCTCCAGCGAGAGCGCCACGACCGCTATCCCGACTGGAAGGCGTTCGTCAACGTCCTCTCGATGGCCGCGGCCCGGCGCGGCATCACGGTGGCGCCGTTCGTCCCGAAGATGCGCTATCAGGCGTCGGCGCGCGGGGCCGGCGTGCTTCGCGCGCGCGTCGCAGGCGGCGCGGTCGTCACGGGCCGTGGGGCCGAAGGACGTGCCTCGGTCGACGTGCGCGGCGCTGCGCGCGACCTCGACGAGGCGAAGAGGCTCGCCGGAAAAGGCGACTGGAAGGCCGCCGTCGACCTTCTCTCTCGCGTCGTCCTGCCCTCGGTCGTGCGCGAGCTTCCCGACGACCCGCTGCAGCAGACGGCGGTTCTTACGTTCGCGCGCGGCCTGCTGGAGCTCGGCCGCGCGGCGGAGGCCGTGACCGCCCTCGACGCCCTGTCCGGCGCCATCGAAAAGCCTGCGGAGCTGTTCATCTCCCTGGCACGGGCGCATCTCGCCCTCGATCACGCGCCGCTCGCCGAGCGCGCGGCCCGAGTGGGGCTCACCGTCCATGAAGGGAACCCGGCGCTGCTCGATTGTCTTCTCGAGGCGCAGCGGGCCCAGGGCCTGTTCTCGGACGCGGTCGCCACCGCGCGGCAGAGGCTCGCCGTTTCGCGCGACGCAGGCTCTCTCTCGACGGCCGCCGAGCAGCTCGTCGAGCACGCCGCGCGCGTTTCCGAGGCGCGCCTTCCCGAGGGGTTCGCCTCCTTGCACGAAGCGGTCTCCCTCCTCTCGGAGGCGCGGGAGCAGGCGCCTCACGATCCCTCCTGGAGACTTCCGCTCGCGCGCGCCTTCGCGGCCCTGGAACGCTGGCCGGAGGCGCGCGTGGTCCTCGAGGGGATCACGGAGGCGCGAGACCCGCGCCGCGCGCGAGAATCCGCCGAGCTTCTCGCGCGGTGCCTCCTCATCCTTCGCGAATACGCGGCGTGTCTCGCGCAATGCAACCGCTCGCTCGCCCTGTTTCCCGACAGCGTCGCGCTCGCGCGCAACCGCGCGCTCGCCTTCGCCGAAGGCTTCGTCCTCGGCGTGGAGACGGACGGGCGCCGGGTGGTGGACGACGCCACGATGAGCTTCTTCGAGAGAGTCATCGCGGACGCCGTGAGCCGCGAGCCCGTCGATTTCCTGACGCTCGCGCGGTATCGCGAGTGGACGGGACGGCCAGACGAAGGTGTCGCGCTGCTCGCGGAAGGACGAAAGGCGTTCCCGGAGTCGTGGGAGATCGCGACGGCCCAGGCGCGGCATCTCGAGCGGCGCGGCGACTTCGAGGAGGCTCTCGCCGCCGCGCAGGAAGCGGTGCGCCTTGCCCCGTTCCGCCCGGAGGGCTGGGGCGCCCTCGCGGCGATCCGCGGCATCCTCGGGCCGAAGAATGACGCGAGCGACGCGCGCAGGAGGGCGGGGCAGGCGGAGCGGCGGCTGAGATCGCTGCGCGCGAAACCGGCGGAGGTGAAGACGAAGGCCTGACGGAGCGATACTGGGGACGCATGCTTCCTGTCGACAAACGCTCTGCCACGGAGACTGATGTCTCGATAGACGTTCGACACACAGAGGCTCTGCTGACGACGGGAGCCCTGCAGAGCGCGATTTTCAACAGCGCCAATTTCTCGAGTATCGCAACCGACGCGAAGGGCGTCATCCAGATCTTCAACGTGGGTGCCGAGCGCATGCTCGGCTACAGGGCCGCCGACGTGATGAACAAGATCACCCCGGCCGAGATCTCCGACCCGCAGGAAGTGATCGCGCGCGCCACGGCCTTGAGCGTCGAATTCGCGACCCCGATTGCGCCGGGGTTCGAAGCCCTGGTCTTCAAAGCCTCGCGCGGGATCGAGGACATTTACGAGCTGACCTACTTCCGCAAGGACGGCAGCCGGTTCCCCGCGGTGGTGTCCGTCACGGCGCTGCGCGACGCCCAGAACGCCATCATCGGCTATCTGTTGATCGGCACCGACAACACCGCTCGCAAGCGGGTCGAGGAGGAGCGTAAGCGGGCGGAACAAGTCCTGGCCGAACGCAGCGCGCAGCTGGAGGCGGCCAACAAGGAGCTGGAAGCCTTCGCCTACTCCGTCTCGCACGACTTGCGCGCGCCGCTGCGGGCGATCGACGGGTTCAGTCAGATCCTCCTCGAGGATTACGGGGAGAGGCTCGGGGACTCGGGACGGGACGCGCTCGTGCGGGTTCGTGCGGGCGCCGGCCGGATGTCGCGCCTGATCGACGACCTGCTCAATCTCTCGCGGGTCACCCGGGCGGGCCTGCAACGGGCGCGGGTCGACTTGAGCGAGACGGCGCGCCGTGTGGTGGCCGAGCTGGCACGCTCGGAGCCGGACCGGCACGTTGACACGCGGATCGCGGAGGGCGTCATCGTCGAGGGAGACCAGACGCTCCTGCAGCAGGTCCTGGAAAACCTGCTGGGCAATGCCTTCAAGTTCACGTCGAAGCGGCCGGAGGCGCGTGTGGAGTTCGGCGTCGAACGGCAGAGCGGCGGGCCGGTCTACTACGTCCGCGACAACGGCGCCGGCTTCGACATGGCTTATGCCGAAAAGCTCTTTGGCGCCTTTCAGAGGCTCCATTCCGAGGCCGAGTTCCCCGGCACGGGTATCGGCCTCGCCACGGTGCAGCGGATCGTTCGCCGGCACGGCGGACGCGTGTGGGCGGAGGGGGCGGTGGACGGAGGGGCAACCTTCCGATTCACGCTGTAAGGAGGAGGAGAAATGGCAGGAAAGACGATCCTGCTCGTGGAAGACAATCCGGACGACGTCGCCCTGACGCTTCGTGCGTTCGGCAAGAACAACATCGCCAACCGGATCGTCGTAGCGGCCGACGGCGTGGAAGCGCTGGATTACCTTTTCGGAACGGGGCGCTATGCGGGCCGGGACATGGCCGAGATGCCCACGTTGGTCCTTCTCGACTTGAAGCTGCCCAAGATCGACGGCCTCGAAGTCTTGCGTCGGCTGCGTGCCGACGAAAGGACGACGCTGCTGCCGGTCGTCGTTCTGACCTCCTCGAAGGAAGAGCAGGACCTGGTCAATAGTTACGCGCTCGGGGCCAACAGCTACGTGCGCAAACCCGTGGACTTCAATCAGTTCATGGAGGCGGCGCGGCATATGGGCCTCTACTGGCTCGTTCTCAACGAGGCGCCTCCCGTTCGAAGAGGAATCTGATGGTGGAACCGCTCAGGGTCCTCATCGTCGAGGACTCGGAAGACGACACGCGCCTCCTGGCACGCGAGCTCGAGCGCGCCGGCTACGACGTGTCCTCGAAGCGTGTCGAGACGGCCGAGGAGATGAAGGCGGCGCTCGAAAAGGAGTCCTGGGACTTCGTCATCTCCGACTACAGCCTGCCGGCTTTCAACGCGCCGGCGGCCCTCAGGATGCTCCAGACTTCCGGGCTCGACCTGCCTTTCATCATCGTCTCGGGAACGGTCGGCGAGGACGTCGCCGTCGAGTGCATGAGGGCCGGCGCGCATGACTTCTTTCTGAAGGAGAACCTGACGCGCCTCGCTCCCGCGGTCCGCAGGGAGCTCGAGCAGGCCGAGCAGCGACAGGGAAGACGACAGGCGGAAGAGGGGATGCGGCGCAGCGAGGAGCGCTTCCGGAAGCTCTTCGACTCGCACACGATCGGGATCGTGATCGCGGATCTCGCCGGCCGCACGCTCGAGGCCAACGACGCCTACCTCGACATGCTGGGGTACTCCAGAGAGGAGCTCCTTGCGGGAGAGATCAGGTGGGACGAGCTGACCCCGCCTGAGTATCTCGAGCGAGACAAGAAGGCGGTCGAGGAGCTGCAGCGAACGGGCGTCGCGTCCTCCTGGGAGAAGGAGCTCCTTCGAAAGGACGGGAAGCGCGTGCCGGTCCTGATGGGCGTCGCGATGCTGCCCGCTTCGGAAGGAGCCTGCATTGCCTACATCGTGGACCTTTCTTCGCAGAAGGTTCTCGAGGAGCGGCTTCGCCTCTCGCAGAAGATGGAGGCCGTCGGGCGGCTCGCGGGCGGCGTCGCCCACGACTTCAACAACCTCCTGACCGCGATCCTCGGATACGGAAGCCTTCTGTCCTCCCGGTTGGCGCCCGGCGCCCCCGGCCGCGAGGAGCTCGACGAGATGCTCCGCGCTTCGGAGCGCGCGACCGCACTGACTCAGCAGCTCCTCGCTTTCAGCCGCAAGCAAGTGCTCGAACCGGTCGTTCTCGATGTCAACGAGCTGGTTCGTAACCTGGAAAAGATGCTGCGACGCCTGATCGGAGAGGATCTGGAGCTGGCGACGAAGCTCGATGCGCTCGCGGGAAGGGTCCGCGCGGACCACGGGCAGCTCGAGCAGGTGATCATGAATCTGGTCCTCAACGCCCGCGATGCCATGCCGAATGGAGGCAGACTGACGATCGAGACGGCCAACGCCGATCTCGACGAGTCTTACGCGCAGCGCCATATCACCGTCCGGCCGGGCCGCTACGTGATGGTGGCCGTGAGCGACACCGGCACGGGCATGGATGCGGAGACGCAGGCGCACATCTTCGAGCCCTTCTTCACGACGAAGGAAAAAGGGAAGGGAACGGGACTCGGACTCTCGACGGTGTACGGCATCGTGAAGCAGTCGGGCGGGAACATCTGGGTGTACAGCGAGCCGGGAAAGGGAACGACGTTCAAGGTGTACCTGCCGAGGGTGGGGGAGCCCGCCGAAGAAGGCGTACCGCGCACGGCAGGCCCTCTTTCCACCTCCGGAACCGGGACGATCTTGGTCGTCGAGGACGAGCCGGCGATTCGCGCTCTCGCGAAGCGGGTTCTCGAGGGGCGCGGCTACCGCGTGATCGAGGCGGGCAGCGGGAAGGACGCCCTCGAACGAGTCCGCGCAGAGGAGGGACCGATCAACCTGCTCCTGACGGACCTCGTCATGCCGGACATGCCGGGAACTGAGCTCGCATGCCGCCTGGAGGAGATGCGCCCGGGCGTCCGGGTCCTGTTCATGTCCGGCTACACGGACGACGGAGTGGTCCGCAGCGGCCAGCTCGGGTCGGGGCACGCCTTTCTTCAGAAGCCGTTCACGCCCGGGATCCTCGCGAGCAAGGTCCGGGAGATCCTGTCCTGAAGATTCACGAATTTTTCTCCCAACGCGCCGCGGCGGCCGGCTGCCCTCAGATGAATCGTCGGATGTGCTCTTTCCAGTACGGCCAGTCGTGGCCGAAGACTCCCGGCCAGAACTCGGCCAGAACGCGCTGTCCCTGACGCTCGAGCAGGGCCGCGAACTCGCGATTCTGGCGGATGAGCGAGTCGTTCTCGCCGGTCGCGACGACCCACTCGACCTCGCGAAGCCTCGCTTTCCACGCCTCGTCCATGTTCGCGATGTAGGCCATCGGCGTGTGGTAGTAGCAGGCGTCGTCCCAGTATCCGTCGAGGAACTGGTGCACGTCGTAGAGGCCGGAGAAGCAGATCGCCTTCGTGACGACACCGGGGTATCGCGCCGCGACGTTCGCCGCGTGGTACGCGCCGAAGGATGCGCCGACGGTCACGATGTTCCCGCCGGTCCGCGACGTGATGAACGGGAGCATCTCGTCGCGAAGGTAGCGGTCGTATGCGTCGTGCCTGAGCACGCGCTCGGCGGGCGGGATCATCTTGTTGTACCAGCTCTCGGCGTCCACGGAGTCGATGCAGACGAGCTGGAGCCATCCCGCGTCGACCTTGTCTGCGAGCGCGTCCGTGAGGCCGAAGTCTTCGTTCTGGTAGAAGCGCCCCATCGACGTCGGAAAGAAGAGAACGGGCCGCCCGCGGTCGCCGAACCAGAGAAATTCCATGGGCCTCGAGAGCGCGCGGCTCGCCCAGGATCCGTACTCACGCTTCATGAATGGAGTCTAACCAAGTCCTTTGAGCTAGGCTTCGCCGGGGCGCCCCATGAAGATCCTCGTGGTCGACGACAACACGACGAACCGCAAGGTCCTGCGGGTGATGCTCACGGCGAGCCGGCACCAGGTCGAGGAGGCAGCGGACGGGATCGAGGCGCTCGAGAAGCTCCGGACGGGAGGCTTCGATGCCGTCTTCGCCGACATCCTGATGCCGCGGATGGACGGATATCGTTTCTGTCACGAGGTGCGCGGGGATCCCGGTCTCAAGGACCTCCCCGTCATCGTCTACACGTCGACGTATACGTCCGATTCCGACGAGCAGCTTGCGTTGTCGGTGGGAGCGGACAGCTTCGTGAGGAAGCCGGCCACCAGCGCCGCCGTGCTCGAGACGCTCGAACGCGTCGTCAAGAATCGTCCCGGACGACGAGCGCCGGTGACGCCCGTAGACGAGCTCGACGTCCTGAAAGAATACAGCGCGGGCCTCGTCCGTAAGCTCGAGCAGAGAAACATAGAGCTGGAGGGGGCGCGCGACCGTCTCGCGGCGACGGTGGAACGGCTGAACGAGGCGATCCGGCAGCAGAAAGAGGTCGAGGAGGCCCTTCGCGACTCGGAGGAGCGCTACCGCCTGCTTTTCGAGAAGAACCCCGAGCCGATGTGGGTCTTCGACGAGAAGACGCTCGCCTTTCTCGCCGTCAACCAGGCGGCCTGCCGCCATTACGGTTACAGCCACGAGGAGTTCCTGAGCATGACGATCCGGGACATTCGTCCGGCCGAGGACGTACCGGCGCTTCTCGCGCAAATCGCCGAGGAATCCCGGGATCACGAGGAAGCGGGCGTCTGGAGGCACCGCAGGAAGGACGGCTCGATCATCGAGGTCGAAATCGTGTCCGACAGGCTCGCCTTCGGAGGGCGCGTCGCTCAGCTCGTCCTCGCGATCGACAAGACCGAGAAAAAGCAGCTCGAATTGCAGCTTCGGCAGGTGCAGAAGATGGACGCGATCGGCCAGCTCGCGGGCGGGATCGCGCACGACTTCAACAACGTGCTCACCGCGATCCTCGGATACGGAAGCCTCCTCGCGGCGCGGCTCGCGTCGGACGCTCCGGCTCGGGCGGAGGTCGAGGAGATCCTTCGGGCCTCGGAGCGCGCGGCCGCTCTCACGAGGCAGCTCCTGGCCTTCAGCCGCAGGCAGGTCCTCGAGCCGGTCGTCCTCTCCGTCAACGAATTGATCACGAACCTGGAGAAGATGCTGGGCCGTCTCATCGGAGAGAACATGAGCCTCGTCACGCGGCTCGACCCGTCGCTTGGCAACGTCCTCGCCGACTCCGGCCAGCTCGAGCAGGTCATCGTGAATCTGGTCGTCAACGCGCGCGACGCGATGCCGGAGGGAGGCCGGCTGACGATCGAGACGGCGAACGTCGAGCTCGACGATGCGTACGCGCAGCGCCATGCCTCGGTTCAACCGGGCCGTTACGTCATGGTGGCCGTCAGCGATACGGGCCTCGGAATGGACGCCGAAACGCAGGCGCGAATTTTCGAGCCCTTCTTCACGACGAAGGCGAAGGGAAAAGGCACGGGGCTGGGACTCTCCACGGTGTACGGAATCGTCAAGCAGTCGGGCGGCAGCATTTGGGTCACGAGCGAACCGAGAACGGGGACGACCTTCAAGGTGTATCTGCCGCGGGTGGCGAAGAGCGCCGCGGAGGGAGTGCCGCGCCCCGCGGCGGTCCCTCGCCCTCTTGAAACGAGGACGGTCCTGGTGGTCGAGGACGAAGCGGCCATCCGCTCGCTCGCGCGCCGGATTCTCGAGAGAGACGGCTTTCGCGTTCTCGATGCCCCGAATGGGCGCGAGGCGGAGAAAGTCGTCTCGGGGAATCCGGAGAAGATCGACGTTCTCTTGACGGACCTCGTGATGCCCGACATGGGGGGAACGGAGCTCGCGAAGCGTCTCCTCGCGAAGCGTCCCGATCTCCGCGTCGTCCTCATGTCCGGATACACGGACGACGCGGTCGTCCGCAACGACCTGGCCGAATCCGGGCGGGCGTTCCTTCAGAAGCCGTTCACACCCGCGAGCCTCGTGCAGAAGGTCCGGGACGTGCTGGCCTGAGGGCCCGCGATTGCACCCCTTCTTCGCGGTCCGATAGGATGCGGGAGCGGCGCGCGCCGCGCGGGAGAAGGTGATGACGAAGGCGGCGACCAAACGGATCGGCATTCTCTTCGGCATGGAGGACACGTTCCCCTGGGCCCTGATGAACGAGGTCAACACGCTCGCGAAAAAGAGCGGCGAGGCGATCGAATGCGGCGCGGTGAAGATCGCGCACCTCACGCAGGAGCAGTCCTTCGAGGACGCGGTGATTCTGGACCGCATCAGTCACGAAGTTCCCTTCTACCGGACGTTTCTGAAGTGCGCCGTCGCGCGCGGCGTGGACGTCGTGAACAACCCGATCTGGTGGTCGGCGGACGACAAGTTCTTCGACAACGTCGTCGCTCTCGCGGCGGGCGTCGCCGTGCCGAAGACGGTCCTCCTGCCGCACAAGGAGCGCCCGCCGAATACGACCGAGAAATCCTTCCGCAACCTCGAGATGGTCGACTGGGACCGCGTGTTCTCCTACCTCGGCTTTCCGATCTTCCTGAAGCCCGCGAACGGCGGCGGCTGGAAGGATGTCTGGAAGTGCGACTCGCCGGGCGAGTTCTTCGCCGCTTACGACAAGACGCGGGACCTCGAGATGATGGCGCAGGAGGCGATCGAGTACACGGACTACTATCGCTGCTACGTCGTGGGACGAAAGCGCGTGCGCATCATGGGATATGCCCCGAAGGAGCCTCACCACCTGCGCTACGAGGCCGCGCGAGGCCGGGCCGTGCCCGCGGCGCTGGTCGAGCGCGTAACGCAGGGCGCGCTCGCGCTGTGCGAGGCCCTGGGATACGACCTGAATACCGTGGAGTTCGCCGTGCGCGACGGCGTTCCCTACGCGATCGACTTCATGAACTGCGCGCCCGACGCCGACGTGGCCTCCGTGGGGCAGGAGAACTTCGACTGGATCGTCCGCTCGATGGCCGAATTCCTCCTCGACCGCGTTCGGCATCCGCGCCCGTTCGAGAGCCTCGGCACCTGGCCGTCTCTCCTGGGCATCGCGAAATGAACGAGGCGGACAAGGCAGGCTGAAACGTGGGAGCGCCGCGCCCGTCGTTCACCCTCGGGATCGAAGAGGAGTTCCAGATCATCGATCCCGCGACACGCGCGCTCAAGGCCCATATCCAGGAGCTTTTTGCGGCCGGCGAGCTGCGCCTCAAGGACAAGATCAAACGCGAGTTCCACCAGTCCGTCATCGAGGTGGGAACGGGAATCTGTAAGGACATCGCCGAGGCGCGCGCGGACGTCACGAACCTGAGGAAGGAGCTCGTGGAGCTCACGGGCTCGGCGGGTCTCGCGATCGGCGCGGCCGGGACGCATCCCTTCACGCACTGGTCGGAGGTGCCGGTCACGGAGAGCCCGCGATACGAGAGGATCCTCTACGACTTCGGGGCGATCGCGCGCGGCAACCTGATCTTCGGGCTCCACGTCCACGTCGCTGTCGAGCACGATGAGACCCGGATCGCGCTGCAGAACGCCGTCCGGTACTTCCTGCCGCACGTCTTCGCGCTCTCGACGAACTCGCCCTTCTGGTCCGGACACGACACGGGCTGGAAGAGCTTTCGCGCGAAGGTCTTCGAACGTTTTCCGAGGACGGGGATACCGGACCAGTACTTCTCGTGGGCCGACTACATGAGCTACGTCGAGACGCTCGTGAAGACGAACTGCATCGACAACCCGAAGAAGATCTGGTGGGACGTGCGCCCGCACCCGTTCTTCCCGACGCTCGAGTTCCGGATCTGCGACATCCCGATGCGCGTGGACGAGACGATCTGCCTCGCCGCGCTCTTCCAGGCGATCACCGTGAAGCTCTGGAAGCTCTACGACCGGAACCTCACGTTCCGGCTCTATTCGCGGGCCCTCATCAGCGAGAACAAGACGCGCGCGGCGCGCTTCGGCATCGACGGCATGCTCATCGACTTCGGAAAGAAGGAGGAGGTGCCGTTCGCGTCGCTCCTCGGCGAGCTCCTCGAGTTCGTGGACGACGTCGTGGACGAGCTCGGATCGCGGAAAGACGTCGAGTACGTCCACACGATCCTCGCGCGCCGGACGGGCGCGGACCGCCAGCGCGAGGTCTACGAAAAGACGCAGAGCCTTCCCGCGGTCGTGGACTACATCCTCCAGGAGACGCGCTACGGCCTCGACTGAGGTGCTCTTCACGGCGGAGGAAGTCGTGCGTGCCGCGGCCGCCTCCCGTCCGGCCGCCCTTCCTCTCGCCTTTTCGTCCGTTTCCACCGACACGCGCACGCTCGCCCGGGGTGCGCTCTACGTGGCGCTGAAAGGCGAGCGGTTCGACGGACACGCGTTTCTGGCCGAGGCCGCGGCGAAAGGCGCGGCCGCGGCCGTCGTGCGGAAGGGAACGCCGGGCGTGCCGGGCCTCCCGTTCTTCGAGGTGGAGGACACGCTGGCCGCGCTCGGCGCGCTCGCGGCTTTTCACCGGAGGCGGTTCTCGATCCCCGTCGCCGCGATTGGCGGGTCGGCCGGCAAGACGACGACGAAGGAGATGGTCGCGGCGATCCTCAGGACGCGCGGCCCCGCGCTCGCGACGGAAGGCAACTTCAACAACGAGGTCGGCGTCCCGCTCACGCTCCTGAGGCTCGGGAAAGAGCACCGCGCCGCGGTCGTGGAGCTCGGCATGTCGGCCCCGGGCGAGCTCCGGCGGATCACGGCGCTCGCCCGCCCCGACGCGGCCGTTCTGACGCTCATCGCCGCCGAGCACCTCGAGTTCCTGAAGAACCTCGACGGCGTCGCGGCCGCCGAAGGAGAGCTCTATCGGGGCCTCCTGCCCGGCTCCGTCGCCGTCGTCAACGCGGACGACGCGCGCTGCGTGGCGCAGGCGGAGCGGGTGGCGAACGGCGTAAGAAAGATCCTCTTTGGTAAGAGTCCTGTCGCGGACGTTCATCTTTCCCGGGTTACGGCTCTTGGGGTGAAGGGTCAAGAGATTTGCTTAGAAGGGCAAGAGTGGGACGGCCGTTCCGGGGGTGGGCTCCTCGGCGGAAACCTACAGCTCCGCAGGGTCACCGTCAGGCTGGGGTTCGTGGGGGAGCACAACGCGATGAATGCGGCGGCCGCCGCTGCCGTGGCGCGGGCGCTCGGATTCTCATTCGAAGAAATCTCCCGCGGCCTTGCCGCTGCGCGGCCCTATCACTCATCGATCGCGGCTCGTGGCGGGCGCGGGCGGGATCACGATCCTCGACGACTGCTACAACGCGTCGCCCGCATCCATGGAAGCCGCGCTCGCGACGCTCGCAGGGCTGCGCGTGCGCGAGTCCGGCCGTGCGATCGCGGTCCTCGGCGACATGCTGGAGCTCGGAGCCGCCGAGGAAGAAGCGCACCGCGGATCTCGGCCGCAGCGCGCGAGGTCGCGTGGACGTCGCCGCGTTTTTCGGCCCGCGTTCTTCTCTTACCTTCGAGAGAATTCTCCTCCTCCTCTTCTTCTCCTCCTCGGCGCACTTCACGGAAATCGAGCCGCTTCTCGCGTGGCTTCGCCCACGCCTTCAGCCGGGCGATACCGTCCTCGTGAAGGGGAGCCGCGGGATGAAGCTCGAGCGCGTCGTCGACGCGCTC
>CAWFJJ010000008.1:0-407009 GCA_963816185.1 Thermoanaerobaculia bacterium
CAACCTCTGCGCGCGGACGGCCTTCTCCTGGCCGGCGCGGAACTTCTTGAGCTTGGCGCGGAGCTTCGGATCTTTGACCGCGAGGATGGCGACGGCGAGGAGGGCGGCGTTCACAGCGCCGGGCTTTCCGATGCCGAGCGTTCCGACGGGAACGCCGGCGGGCATCTGAACGGTCGACAGGAGCGAGTCGAGGCCCTTCAGGGAAGCGCTTTCCATCGGGACGCCGAGCACGGGCAGGATCGTGTGCGAGGCGAGGACTCCCGCGAGATGCGCGGCGCCGCCGGCGGCGGCGATGATCACGGCGAGACCGCGCTTCTCGGCGCTCGCGGCCCATTCGGCGGTGAGCTTCGGGCTCCGGTGCGCGGACATGACGCGGCACTCGTGCGCGACGCCGAAGCGCGTCAGCAGCTCGTCGGCGTGCTTCATCGTCTCCCAGTCGGAGGTCGAGCCCATGACGACGCCCACGAGAGGACCGGCGGGGCGCCGCGGGCGGCCGGCCTTCTTCATGGGCGCGATCCTACCCTCTCGGCGCCCTCAGACGCTCCAGGCGCGCGCGGTCTCGGCCGCGAACTCCTCGAAGCGCCGTGCCGGATGCCCGAGGAGCGCGGTCTGGCGCTCGAGGTCTTCGGCCGTCGCCTTCAGACCGCGCTCCTGGAAGAACGCATACATGAGCCTCAGGTCGAAGGCCAGGAATGCGGGGAGGAAGGCGAGGGATTGCTTTTCCCAAGCGTCCAGGTCGTCCCCTGCGTACGTGATCCTTCGCCCGAGGACGTTCCCCCAGACTTCCGCGGTCGAGGCGCCCGTGTGGACGTCCGGTCCGACGAGGTTGACGGTCCGGCCGTCGTTTCCGTCCGAGGTGAGGGCGATCGCGGCGGCCTCCGCGATGTCGCGCACGTCCACACGCGAAAGGCCGGCGCTCCCGATCGGCTGCGGATAGACGCCGAATCCGAGCAGGACGTCCTTGTACCGGTCGTCGTTCTGAAAGAAATTGTTCGGCCGGAGAATCGTGAACGGGATCCCGGAGGCCCTGATTGCCGCCTCGACGGAGATCTTCGAGCCGAAGTGGGGGAGATGGGGCGCCTTGTCCACGTCGTGAACGGACAGGTAAACGACCTTCTTCACGGCGCCGAGACGCGCACCGTCGACGGCCATCAGGCCTTCGTGGCACTCGGTCGTGCCGAGGGCGTTGAGCAGGAAGACGCCGTCCATTCCTGCGAACGCCGAGCGCACCGTCGAAGGGTCGAGCAAGTCGCCCGCGACGGCCTTCACGCCCGGAGGGAGAGGCTTCTTCGGATCGCGCGTGAGGACGGACACGTCCGCGCCGCGCGAGAGAAGCTCCCGCACGACCTGAGACCCGACGGTGCCCGTACCGCCGAGGACGAGGACCTTCATCGTGATTTCGTGGCTTCCGTGACTCTCGTCATTTCCCCATGTGCTCGATGATCGCGTCTCCGAAACCGCTGCACTTCACTTCGGTGGCGCCTTCCATCTGGCGCGCGAAGTCGTACGTGACCGTCCGGGCCGCGATCGCCCCGTCCATGCCCTTCAGAACGAGATCGGCGGCTTCGTTCCAGCCCATGTACCGCAGCATCATCTCGCCTGACAGGATTTCGGATCCCGGGTTGACCTTGTCGAGGTTCGTGTATTTCGGCGCGGTCCCGTGCGTCGCCTCGAAGATGGCATGGCCGGTCACGTAGTTGATGTTCCCGCCCGGCGCGATCCCGATGCCTCCGACCTGCGCCGCGAGGGCGTCCGAAAGGTAGTCGCCGTTGAGATTCAGGGTCGCAATGACGTCGAACTCGTCCGGGCGCGTGAGCACCTGCTGGAGCGTGATGTCCGCGATCGCGTCCTTGACGAGGAGCTTCCCGCCCGCGAGAGCGGCCTTCTGCTCGGCGTTCGCGGCGGCTTCGCCCTTCTCCTTCTTGGTCCTCTCCCACTGGTCCCAGGTGTACGTCTGGGCCTTGAATTCGCTCTCGGCGAGGGCGTAGCCGTAGTTCCGGAAGGCTCCTTCCGTGTACTTCATGATGTTGCCCTTGTGGACGAACGTGACGCTCTTGCTCTTGTGCGCGATCGCGTACTGGATCGCGGAGCGGACGAGGCGCTCGCTGCCTTCCTTCGAGACGGGCTTGATGCCGAAGCCGGTCGTCTCGGGGAAGCGGAGCTTCTTGTACTGCGCCGGAAAGTTCTCTTTCAAAAACGCGGCGATCTTCTTGGCCTCGTCGGTTCCGGCGGCGAACTCGATGCCCGCGTAGATGTCCTCGGTGTTCTCCCGGAAGATGACCATGTTCACCTTCTCGGGGTGCTTGACGGGGGAGGGCACTCCCCGGAACCAGCGCACGGGGCGAAGGCAGACGTAGAGGTCGAGGATCTGGCGCAGCGCGACGTTCAGCGACCGGATGCCGCCGCCGATGGGCGTCGTGAGCGGGCCCTTGATGCCGACGAGATACTCGCGGAACACGTCGATCGTCTCGTCCGGCAGCCACGTCTTCAGCTTGTCGAACGCCTTCTGCCCCGCGTAGACCTCCATCCACTGGATCTGCTTCTTGCCCCCGTACGCTTTCGCGACGGCGGCGTCGAGAACGCGCACGGCGGCCCGCCAGATGTCCGGGCCCGTTCCGTCGCCTTCGATGAAGGGGACGATGGGCCGGTCGGGGACCTGGAGCTTCCCGCCCGAGATCGTGATCTTCGCTCCCGAGGCGGGTACCGTGGGCTTGGCGCTGGACATGGATGGCCTCCTTCGTGGGCGCGAATCATAGGTCGAACGGCGGGCCTCAAACCGGCGCCTGATGCATCTGCACTGGTCTCCCGCCGGGCCCGACGGAACCATGCTTCGTCGGGCTCTGGTTTTCCCCCAGCCGCCCACAGAAAGGACGTTCCATGGCGAAACGCAAGACTGAAGTTCTCGACAAGAAGGCCGACCTCGCCGGCCCGGGCATCGGAAACTACGAGGATCTGGAGAAGATCCTCCCGACCGACTACACGCCGCTTCTCGACGCGAAACAGACGCAGCGGGCGATCACGGCGGTCAAGACGGTACATCGAAGACGGCCTTTGCCGCGAGCTGAACCTCATGCGCGTGGAGGTCCCCCTCATCGTCGACGCCGAGAGCGGCGTGAACGACTACCTCGACCGCGACGGCTCACGCGGTCCCGTGACGTTCCACATCGCGAACGACAACGGCAAGCACCCCATCGACGCGCAGGTCGTCCAGGCCGCGACGAAATGGAAGAGGATCGCGCTGAAGCAATTCGGGATGAATCCCGGCGAAGGGCTCGTCACCGACATGCGCGCGGTCCGCAAGGACTACTTCCTCGACCACGACCACAGCGCCTACGTCGACCAGTGGGACTGGGAGAGGGTCATCACGCCCGGCGAGCGCAGCCTCGACTTCCTCACGAAGATCGTGGAGGGCATCTGGAAAGTGATCAAGGGCGCCGAAGACTTCGCGCTCGACAGCTTTCCGGACCTGAAGAAGAGGAAGCTTCCGCGCCTGCCCGAGAAGCTCGCCTTCCTGCACGCCGAGGAGATCCTCGACAAGTTTCCCGACCTGCCGCGAAAGGCGCGGGAGACCGCGATCCTTCAGGAGCATCCGGCGGTCTTCATCTACGGCATCGGCTGGACGCTGAAGGACGGCTATCCGCACGAGATGCGCGCGGCGGACTACGACGACTGGGTCAGCGAGACGCACACGAAGGACGGGCGTGCGATGCACGGCCTGAACGGCGACATCCTCGTGTGGAACCCGATCACGAAGAGGCGGCACGAGCTTTCGTCGATGGGCATCCGCGTGAACGCCGAGACGCTGAAGAAACAGCTCGAGCTCACGCACCAGCTCCACTTCCTCAAGTACCCCTATCACCAGGGGATCGTGAACGGCACGCTTCCGCTCTCGATCGGCGGCGGCATCGGTCAGTCGCGAGTCCTGATGCTCCTCCTCCGGAAGGCGCACCTCGGCGAGGTCAGCGTCACGGTCTGGCCGAAGGTCCTGAAGGAGATGTGCGCCAAGCGCAGCATCCACGTCATCGAGTAACGCCGGGCCGGGTCCTGGCGCGGCTGCCGAGCCACGCGAGGGAGGCGAGCCCGAGGACCGAAAGAGCCGCGCCGAGAACGAAGGAGCGGGGGCGATATCGCACACGGACCCCCCACGATCCGGCGGGGACCGGGATGGCCATGAAAGGTCCGTTTGCTCGGTAGACGATCGCCGAGCGGCCGGCGACGTCTGCGGTCCAGCCCGGGTCGAAGGCGTCGGCGAGGACGAGCCATCCTCCGCCCTCGCTTTCGACCCGCGCTTCGATCGCGCCGGAGCCGCGCGAGAGCACCTCGACGCGCCCGGGCCTTCCGTCTCCGGCCGGGGCCGGCGGGCTCGCCGCGTCCACGAAGAGCTCCCGGCTCGCCCGCTCGTCGCCGGCCCCGAGGAGCCGGTTGAACGTCCGCAGGCCGGGGTCGGCGTAGGCGCGGCCGAGGAAGCGAACGCGCGGCAGCACGTCCGCCAGCTCGTAGGCCCGGCCATCGGGCTGGTCGTAGACGAGCGAGAGCCGGAAGCCTGTTCGCCGCTCGAACTCCGGGGTGTCGAGCCGTGGGTTCTGCGGGTCGTCCAGCCAATACTTGAGACTTGCGAGCTCGGCGACCCGCCGGTTCGCGAGCCTCTGCGGGTCGACGGGGCTGAAGAAGCTCGCGGCGTCGTAGCCGCCGAGCTTCCGGAGGAAGACCGCCTGCTCGAGCGAGTCGATCGCGTCGTAGGACATGACGCTCGGGATGTCGTAGGGGAGGTTCAGGTTCGGCGGCATGAGCCGGCCGAGCGGCACGACCCTCGAGCGGCCGGTGTTCCTCCGCAGAAAGTCGGTGAGCCGGGTCGGGAAGAAGGAAAGGCCGCGGTCCACGGCGCCGTAGTAACCGAACGCGACGTGCCAGAGATCGAACGTCACGAGAGCGAGGGTCGCCATCGTCCGGAGAGCCCCGTTACGAAAAGGACAGAGCGCGAGGAGGAGCGGGCCAAAGAGGAAGAGGAGAGCGAGACGCGTCTCCGGCACGGCGGTCACGTGGAGGAGCCGATCCGGCACGGCGCGCCCGAGAGTCAGGATTCCGGCGCCGGCGACGGCGGCGAAGAGCGCCGGAACGGCGAAGAGGCGCCAGACGATCGACCGCCTCCGTGCTCGCAAGAGGGCGAGAAGACGATCCCAGCCGAAGGCGCCCAGCGTCACGACGGCGAGAGCCGCGATGTGGAGCGACCGGTGCGTCATCGTCCGGTCGAGCGGCGGCAGCGCCCCGAGAAGCGAGAGAGGCGGAAGGCCGTAGGCCAGGGCCACGGGAGGAATGCCAAAGGCGAGGATCGGCAGGGTCCGGCGCAAGCGCACGGTGGCGATCGCCACCCCCGCGAGGCACAGCATCGAAGAGCCGGCAAATGCCGCCGAATCGAGGAACCCGGGAGGCCATTTCGTGCCGTCCATCGGGCGGCCGAAGAAGAGCGGGACGATCCACGTCAACATCCACGACTTCGCCAGGATGAGCGAGGCATGCTTCTGCTCGAGGAGCACGCGACTGTGCGCGAGATATTCGAGGAAAGGCACGATCTGGATCGCGGCGGCGAGCGTGCCGAGGACTCCTCCGAGGGCGAGGAAGGCGCCGGACCGCACGGTCCTGACCGCAAACGCCTTCGGCAAGGAGAAAGCCCAGACGAGAAGGGCGGCGAGGAGGTCGAGGAACGCCGACTCCGGATGCCCACCGAGGTGCATCGCGAAGAGCGTGAGACCGAGTCCGAACGCGGGCCCGGGACCGGGGGCCCGAGCGAGCCGGACGGACCACAGGAGGAACAGCGGCAAGAGCATGTTGACGTTCGCGTGCGGCCACGCGAGCCACGTCACGAAGGGAAGCGTGTACGCGAACGCGAAGCCGCCGAGCGTCGAGGCGGCGCGGGAGCGGCCGAGAGAACGCAGCCACAGGAAGGCCGTCGCTCCCGCGACGAGCAGGCGGCTCGCCAGGACGAGCGTCCAGGCCCAGGGGCCGAGGAGGGCGAGGAACGTCAGCGGGGAAAAGGACGCGGTCTGCGGATTCGCGGCGAACGGCAGGCCGAGGCCCGAGTCCGCGTTCCACAGAGGCCAGTGGCCCGAGCGAAGCTCGTCGCCCCATCTCACGAACCATGGATAGAACTGAAGGATGACGTCGGGGAGCTCCGAGTTGTGGTCGACATGAGCCCGAAAGTAGGCACCCCAGGGATAGAACGCCTGCAGGAGCTCGGCCGGCACGACGATGCCGCGAATCAGGATCGCGGGCGAGAAGAAAAGCGCGACGCCCGCGGAGTGAAGGAGAAGAAAGAAGGCGAACGGTTGTCTCCGCGCCCAGCCCTTCATGTCCGCCGCTCCTCGGGACCAGCCGCCTGGATGCGGCTCTCCGGCGGGTACGGGAAGACGTCGACGATCTCGCCCGCGCGAACGCGGCGCTGGAGATCGAGCCAGAAGCGCACGCCGAGAAGGTCGGAGTGGTGCTCGAGGAAAGCCTCGTGGGCGGCGCCCCTCAGGCCCATGAACGTCAGAAACTCCTCGGGGAAGACGTCGCCCTCTCCCACCCAGAACGGGGGTTGCTCCCCGAACCAGGAGACCTCCTCCAGGTCGGGCGGCAGCTCGCGAAAGTTCACGTCGGTGAGGAAGCAGATCTCGTCGTAGTCGTAGAAGACGACGCGGCCATGGCGCGTCAGCCCGAAGTTCTTGGGCAGAAGATCGCCGGGGAAGATGTTCGCCTTGGCGAGGTCCCGGATGGCCTCCCCGAAGTCGACCGCGGCGTTGCGCGCCGTTTCCGCGCCCGCGTCGCGGAGAAAAACGTCGAGCGGCGTGAGCCTCCTCTCGGTGAAGAGGTGATGGAGAACGACCTCGGAGCCGCGCCGCTCGACGGTCTCCGCGGCTCCGGCGATAAGTCTCTCGAGGAGCTCCGAGTCGAACCGCGAGACCGGGAACGAGAGGTGCTCGAACTCCTGGACGTCCTCGAGGCGTCCCGCGCGCGTGTGATGAAAGACGAGCCGGTACTTCCCCAGAACGTCCTGCCGGCCGGTGGTCTTCGGCGGCGCGAACGAGTCGCGGATGACCTTGAAGACGACGTCGTACGAGGGAAGCGTGAAGACGAGCATGACCATGCCGGCCGCACCGGGCGCCTCCACGAAACGGTCCTCCGACGAGGCGAGGTGACGCAGAAGGTCGCGGTAGAGCTCGGTCTTGCCGTGCTTGTTGAACCCGAGCGCGGTGTACAGCTCGGCCACGGGCTTCTTGGGCATGAGGGCCTTGAGGAAGGCCACGAGCGCCGCGGGCCTCGGGCACTCAACGTGGAAGTACGAGCGCGTGAAGCTGAACACGATCGAAGCCTCGTCCTCGTCGGCGAGGACGGCGTCGACCGTGACACACCCATCGCGATTCAGGAGGGCGATCGACGAGAGGGCGCGTTCGGTCGCCGCGTCGGATGCGTCCGATGAGGTAAGCGCCCTTGCTTCGGAAGAAGACGGGTGTGAGCATCTCGAGGGAATCGAAGAGGGGAGCCCCCCACGCCTGCGTGAGCGCCGTGTCGAGCTTCGCCGCGCCGAACGCGGCGTCGCGCGCGAGGTTCTCCCAGCCTGCGGCGAACGGGATCGCCGAAAGCGCCTTTTCGAGAATCGCCCGAGTCCCGGCTTTCCCGTCGAACGAAACAAGAAGTTCGGCTGCGGCATCGAGCGGGAGCGAAGAGGGCTCGGACGAGACGAACTCGGCGCGGGAATCCACGCCGACCGTGTGGAAGATCCGGCGGGAGGCCGAGTTGAAGAAGGTCTCGGCAAGCTCGAGGTCCGGCCGGTCTTCCGCGAGGCGCGCGAAGTTCGCCTTCATTTCCGTCCATAGCGCGACGTCCGTGACACCCTCGGAGAAAAGCGAGTCGAGATCCCGGATCGCGGGGTCGAGCATGTGGCGATAGAGCTCGAGGCGCTCGAGGGCGTCGGCCCGTGTCCCGTGCCAGTCGCGCGCCGAGAAGCGCGCGGGGGCTCGGCGCGTAATCTCGCCGAACGCGCGCGTGTACTCCTCGTACGCACGAAGCAGCCGCTCGGCGCCTGTCTCGGCGGGCTCCTTGCTCATCGGCGGACTACCAAGACGGTCACCCGGATCCCTCTTCCTGGCGCGGAATGCTAGCGCGGACCTCGGACTGGTACTCTGCCAAACCCATGCTTCGAGCCGGACTCGTCGGCCTCCCGAACGTCGGGAAGTCGACGCTCTTCAACGCCCTCACGAGGACCCGCGAAGCCCGGATCGCGAACTACCCGTTCTGCACGATCGAGAAGAACGTCGGGCTCGTCACGGTGCCCGGTCCCCGCCCGGCCGCGTTCGAGCTCGTGGACATCGCAGGCCTCGTGAAGGGCGCGAGCAAAGGAGAAGGGCTCGGCAACAAGTTCCTCGTCGACATCCGCGAGGCGGACGCGATCGTCCAGGTCGTACGCTGCTTCGAGGACAGGGACATCATCCACGTCTCGGACACGCTCGATCCGATCTCCGACATCGAGACGATCACGGCGGAGCTCGTCCTCGCGGATCTCGGGACGCTCACGAAAAAGCCCACGCTTTTCGTGTGCAACGTCGCCGAGGGCGACCTCGTCCGCGCGGACGAGCTGCCGCTCGTGAAGATCGTCCGGGCGCGGGCCATGAAACAGGGCGCGGAAACGCTCGCGATCTCGGCCCGGCTCGAAGCCGACCTCGCCGGGCTTCCGGCTGAGGATGTGACTGCACTCTTCGCGTCGCACGGCCTCGGGGAGCCCCGGTCTGGAACGCTGATCCGCGCCGTCTACCGCCTCGCGGCGACCGCACGAGGCGCGCACCGCTGATCCGGAGACGCCCGGGCTAGGATCTCCGCTCCATGCCCGACCGGTCCGCTCCCCGCCCGGCCGACGCGACCGCGGACGTTCGGTCCGGAGGGATCCTC
The DNA here is from genome assembly GCA_963816185.1 of Thermoanaerobaculia bacterium. Lineage (GTDB taxonomy): Bacteria > Acidobacteriota > Thermoanaerobaculia > UBA5066 > UBA5066 > Fen-183. Next base: position 8,923 of record CAWFJJ010000008.1, read on the forward strand.
TCGACCTTTCGCGAAGCCGTGCGCGGAACGCACGGGGACTTCACCGAAGGCCCGATCGGCCGCGCGGTGATCCTCCTCGCGGTCCCGATGGTTCTCGAGATGGCGCTCGAGTCGGTCTTCGCGGTCGTGGACGTGTTCTGGGTGGCGCGCCTCGGAGCCGCGTCCGTCGCGGCCGTGGGCCTCACGGAGTCGATGCTCGCCCTGATCTACGCTCTCGCGATCGGCCTCGCGATGGCCGCGACGGCGATGGTCGCGCGGCGGATCGGCGAGCGCGACCGGGAGCGCGCCGCGCGCACGGCCGTCCAGGCGATCGCGCTCGGCCTGGTCATCTCCTTGCCGCTCGGGGTGCTCGGGGCGCTTCTCGCGCCGCGCCTTCTCGCGTTCATGGGCGCGACGCCCGACGTTCTCAGCGTGGGCTCGCGCTTCACGGCCGTGATGCTCGGCGGCAACGTCGTGATCGTCCTTCTCTTCCTCATCAACGCGATCTTCCGAGGGGCGGGCGACGCGGCGGTCGCCATGCGCGTCCTGTGGCTCGCGAACGCGATCAACCTCGTGCTCGACCCGTGTCTCATCTTCGGGCTGGGCCCCTTCCCGGCGCTCGGCGTCACGGGAGCGGCCGTCGCGACGACGACGGGCCGCGGGATCGCCGTCCTGCTCCAGCTCGTCACGCTCGCGCGCGGCACCTCGCACCTCTCGATTCGCCGGGATCACCTGCGCCTCGATCCGGCGACGATGCTCGCGCTGCTCCGGCTCTCGGGATCGGCGATCCTCCAATCGCTCATCGGCACGGCGAGCTGGATCGGCCTCGTGAGGATCCTCTCGACCTTCGGAAGCGCGGCGCTCGCCGGCTACACGATCGCGATCCGCATCGTCATCTTCGGGCTCCTGCCGTCCTGGGGCATGTCGAACGCGGCCGCGACGCTCGTGGGCCAGAACCTCGGCGCGAAGAAGCCCGACCGTGCCGCGCGTTCGGTGTTCCTCGCGGGCGCCTACAACATGGCGTTCCTCGCCGTCGTGGGCCTCCTCTTCGTGTCGATCCCGGGCACGCTCATCGGTCTCTTCACGCACGATCCCGACGTCGGGACCATCGCGACCCAGGGCCTGCGGATCATCGCCGCGGGGTTTCTCTTCTATGCGTGGGGCATGGTGCTCGTGCAGGCGTTCAACGGCGCCGGGGACACGTGGACGCCCACCGTCATCAACTTCTTCGTCTTCTGGCTGTGGGAGATCCCGCTCGCGTACGTCCTCTCGGTGCGCGGCGGCTTCGGGCCGCGCGGCGTCTTCCTCGCGATCGCGATCGCGTTCTCGACGCTCGCGGTCGTCGGCGCGATCCTTTTCCGGCGGGGCAAGTGGAAGGAGAAGAAGGTCTAAACTCCGCGCCCGATGCACCCGGGATTTCGCGCGGCGTTCAACGCGGAGTTCACGCTCGCGCTCGCGTCGGGATACGCGCGGGATCTCGCGCGGCGGGCCGGGCTCGAACCCGCCTTCCGGCTCGCGGAGACGCCGGTTTTCCTGACGAAGGACCTCTCGGCCGCGCTCCAAGACGGCGCGCACGCGATCGTCGCGCAGCTTTCGAGGCCGGAAGCGCTCGTCCGGATGAAACAGGCGATTCCCGAGCGTTGGGCGGCGCCCGGAATGGACGCGCTGCCGTCGGTTGCGCAGGTGGACTTCGCGATCGTGAAGGGGAAGGACGGCCGCCTCGTCCCGCGACTCATCGAGCTGCAGGGCTTCCCGTCGCTGTCCGCGTTCGAGGTGCTGCAATCGGACGCGTGGAACGAGGCGCTCGCGCACGTGAACGGCCTCCCGAAGGCGACGTGGAGCCCGTACTTCTCGGGCCTTTCGCGGAACGGCTTTCTCGCCCTCCTCTCGCGCACGATCGTCGGCGACACGGAGCCCGAGGAGGTCGTCCTTCTCGACCTCGATCCCGAACACCAGAAGACGGCGATCGACTTCTCCGCGACGAGAAGCCTCCTCGGCGTCGAAGCCGTGGACCCGCGAAGCCTGACCAAGAACGGATCGCGGCTCTTCCGCGTGAAGAACGGGCGCCGCGTCCCGGTGAAGCGGATCTACAACCGCGTCGTCTTCGACGAGCTCATCAAGAAAGGCCTGGAGCTGCCCTTCGACTTTCGGGACGACCTCGAGGTGAGATGGATCCCGCATCCGAACTGGTACTGGACGTGGTCGAAGTACTCGCTCCCGCTCCTTGCGCACGAGTCGGTGCCGAAGTCCACGTACCTCTCGGAACTGGGCGAGATTCCGGCCGACCTCACGGAACGGTACGTCCTGAAGCCCCTCTTTTCCTTCGCAGGGGGCGGCGTGAACGTGGACCCGACGCCGGAGGATCTCCTTCGGATTCCCGAGGGAGAGCGCGGTTCGTGGTGCCTGCAGGAGAAGATCGCGTACGACCCGTGCCTCCTCGCCGTCGACGGCGGCGGCGTGAAGGTCGAGGTCAGGATGATGTTCTTCCGGCCCGACGCCGACGAGACGCTTACGCTCGGGCTGAATCTGTGCCGGCTGTCGCGCGGCAAGATGCTGGGCGTGGACTTCAACAAGGACTTCACGTGGGTGGGATCCTCGGTCGCCCTGCAACCGGCGTGAGCGCCGTGCGCGGACGCATGTCCGCCCGCGCCTAGAATCGGGCGAGGGGGGCGAGATGGACTTTGCGATTCCGGTGGGGACGACCTTTGTGCGGCGCGACGTCGTCACGAAGGAGCAGACGGTCGCGCACTTCGTGCCGGGGATGCCGGAGGTCTACGGCACCCTGATGCTCATCCTCCACATGGAGACGGCGGCGGCCGACGCGATCCAGCCGTATCTGCCGAAGGGCTGGGTCTCGGTGGGCATCGAAGTGAACGTCACGCACCTCGCGGCGACGCCGGTTGGCGCGACGGTGACGTCGAAGGCGGTCGTCACCGCGGTCGGCGAGCGCGACGTGACGTTCGCGGTCGAGGCGCACGACGGCGTGGATCTCATCGGCTCGGGCACGCATCGCCGCGCGCCCGTCGAGGTCGCGCGCTTGATGAAGCGCGTTGCAGCAAAGATAGGGAAGACCACGTAAGGCGCGAAGCCGGCGCGCGCGAGATTGAAACGCACCCGGAGCCCGGCTGACTTCCTCACCCTGGTGCATCCGGGGCTCGACCCGAAACCTTTTGATCCTTGGTCCATCCCGGCCGCCGAAACCTGCCGAACGATGCGGCTAACGCGTTGAAGAGCGGGGGTTGCGAGCCCCGCTTTCTCTTCCTTTCGGGTTCTTTCCGCAGGGCTACACGGACAGAAAGCGGACAGGATCTTGCCGAATAGACCGGCTTCGGCGGACGGCGCTCACGCTGCCCGGTGACACTTCTTTGCCTTTCGGCCCGATCCGCATGGGCACGGGTCATTCGGATTGACGTGCTTGACTCGGGTGGGCGGCAGTTGCGGCATGGCCGCTTCAGGAGCAATCGTTATGTCCGGCCCAATTTCATACTGGCCTTTTTCGTCCACGGCTAAGAATGCGGCTCGCGGGCCGATGCCGGCGATTGATCGACCGCTCACCTTGGCTTGAGCACCAGTTGGCGAAACGACGCTCAAGAGGTCGGCGTCAACGAGTATCCGAGTACCCTTGTAGGCAAAATCTGCCCGCTCGATCACGATTCCTTCCGGAGGAACAGCACAGAGTTGAAGAACGATCGCACGATGACCCTGTCGGACGACGATTCTTGGCCCAACGCATTCGATATCCCACGCTGACGGCTCGCCCAGCCACTCATTGTGGTCTATGCTGAATACGAGTCGACCATCGGCATCATAGAAGCGGCCTGAGATTCTGTAAGGCGCCCCGCTTTTCTCCGGGCCCTCAATACGAAGCAGCGTTTGGTCGACGACTCGCAGAACCACCGGGACGTTGCAGATGCGGTTCGAACCGACCCAGACGGCCACGGTGGAGCCACCGATATCGAAGGCTTCGTGAGGCTGGCCGCGAACTCGGCACCAAGGCTCTTCCCGAGCGCGCCATATGCTGTCTTTTGACAAGATGCCGCGCGTCACCTTCCCCTCACAACTCCCACAAAGGTACGTCATCGTGCGCGGATCGTGCTGCTTGGCGTCGCAGAACTCTGGTTCGATGTGTTCGTAAAGCCCAATCCCAATCCCGCAGCACACACAACCAAAGCCGGCCTGCTGTCGGATTTCGCGCTTTATGCCTTCAGGTATCTCACGGCTTAAGCCGTGCTTGTTCCGGTCTGCCCCCATTGCCTGCGATTATCCGGTCTCTTTTTAGGTATGTGCGGCTTTCCGGTTGATCGTCAATCCAACGGGCCTCAGGAAAAGGCGGAGCTCGTATGGGTTGTGAGTTCCTGTCCATCTTCTGTCCGCCCGCTTTCGTCCGTGATCAAAGACGAATGGCGCGAAACCGGCTAGACGACCACGAGCCCCGCCCCCCAGTGCAGCCCCGCGCCGAGCGCGGTGAAGGCGACGAGGGAACCGCGCTTCGCCTTGCCCGCGAGCTTCGCCTCGTGGAAGGCGATCGGGAGCGTTCCGGCCGTCGTGTTCCCGTACTTTTCGATGTTGTTGAACACCTTGTCGTCCGGCAGGCCGAGGACTTTTTGCGCCGCTTCGTTGATGCGCAGGTTCGCCTGGTGCATCAGGAGGAGGTCGAGGTCGTCGAGCGTCTTCCCGTTGCCGGCGAGGACTTCCTCGACGGCCGCGGGCATGAGGTGCGCCGCGAGGCGGAACACCTGGCGCCCTTCCACGATCGGGATCGTGCCGAGGTTCTCGAACATCTCGGGCGTGAAGAAGGGACGCGACTTGCATCCGCCGCCGGGCACGTAGAGCTTGTCCCAGTGCTCGCCGTCGGTGTACATGGCGAACCCGAGGAATCCTCGCCCGTCGCCTGCGGTGTTCGCCTCGAGAACCATCGCGCCCGCGCCGTCGCCGAAGAGCACGGCGCGGTCACGCATCCCGGTCGCCCGCTCGAACCAGAACGGGTCGCACGGCCCGGGAGATTTTCCGAGCATCACGTCCCAGACGTGCTCGGGCCACGGCATGAGGCCGCTGTGTACCTCGGCGCCCACGAGAAGAACGCGGTCGTACATGCCCGAGCGAATGAACGCGTCGGCGGTCTGCAGGCCCGAAAGAAAGCCGCTGCACTGCATCCGGATGTCGAGCGCGTGAGTCGTTTTCATGCCGAGCCGCCGCGCGAGGAGCCCTCCGTTGCCGGGAAAGTAGTGGTCGGGGGTCATGGTCGCGAAGATCACGAAGTCGATGTCGGAGGCTTCGAGACCGGCGTCCTGGAGGGCGGCTTGTGAAGCCTTCGCGCCGAGCTCGGCCGAGCCGATGCCTGGCTCGACGAAGCGCCGCTCCCTGATGCCCGTGCGCGGCACGACCCAGTCGTCGTTCGTTTCCATGATCCGGCCCAGCATTTCGTTCGTAACGACCTGAGGCGGCACATAAAAGCCGGATCCTCGAATGACGGTCGTGCGCTCTTTTTTCGCCGGGGGTGTCAGATTTTTCACCGACGGAGTCTAGCGGAAATGACGCGAAGGAACGCGGCTCAGGCGCGCGGTCGCGGCGGGATTGGACAGTCGAGATGCCCTTCGCAGAGCGCGCGCATCGCATCGTTCGCGGAGTTGAAGGCCGAGATGATCGAGCCGCCGGTCTTTCCCGCGGTGAGATCGCCGACGAGAAAGAGGCCCGGAATCGACGTTTCGTAGCCTTCGCGCAGAACGGGTGTCCGGCCGTCGAAGTCGATCCCGATCGTCTTGAGGAAGTTCTCGGGTGTGGTGCCGCCGAGCGCGAGGACGACGTGGTCGAAGGTCTCGGACTTCGGGTAGTCCTCGGTGAAGTGGACGCGGGGCCGGCCTCCGTCGCTCTCGACGCGGGCGACGTTCGTGCCGGCGAGGACGAGGACGCGGCCCTGCTCCTCGAGGGCCACGAGCGAGGTCCGATTGATGTCGTTCATGCGATGGAACGAGGTGCCTCGGTACGACAGGACGACGCGGCACTCCTCCTGGACGAGGTACTGGGCGTATTCGGAGGCGGAGTCGCCTCCTCCCACGACGAGGACGTCCATGTTCCGGAGCGTCACGGACGTGATGTCGTACGTGATCCGGGCCCTGAGGGAAGACGGGATCTGCCAGTCGGGTTTCTGCGGCCGGCCGAGGATGCCGATCGCGACCGCGCACGTCTTCGAGCGATACGTCGCGGCCGCGGTCTCCACGAGGAAGAAGCCGGCGCGGGGGCGGATCGCGCCGACGGCTTCGCCGTAGCGCACGATGAGACCGTTGTCCTGAATCGCGCGGTCGAGGTAGGTGAGCGTCTGGCCTTTGCTCGCGTCCGTGAGGCAGAGGACGCCGGTACAGACCGCCGGAAGGCCCTTGTAGTTCGCCGTGACGAGCTTCGACTCGGGATAGAACTTCCGGATCGAGAACGAGTGGGCTTCGCCCCTTTCGAGGATGAGGACGCGGGCTGGCGGGATCCCGGCCGCGACGGCCTCGGCGCCGAGCGCGATGCCGGCCGGGCCGGCGCCCACGATGACGAGATCGAGGAGATCGGCTTCGCTCATGAGCCGGACGGCGCCAGCCGGACTACGGTAGCGCCCCATCCGCCCCGCTCGGGCGTTGCGTCCTCGAACGACGTGACGTGAGACGACCGCTCGAGCGTCCTTCTCACGATTGCGCGCTGGACGCCGATCCCGCGCCCGTGGATCAGGCGGACTTCGCGATAGCCCTTCGCGGCCGCCGCCGCGACGTATTCCGCGACGACCGAAGCCGTCTCGCCCGGGCGAAAGGGGTGGAGGTCGAGCACATCCTCGATGGGGATCGCGACGAGACCGTCCTCACCGTCCGCCTGCACGGCGAGAGTGTAAGGAATTAGAATGCCTTCGTCTTCAGAGAGGAGAACTCAAGATGCTCCGTGTCCGCAGTCTTCTTTTCGTGTTCCTCGCCGCGCTTCTTGCGGGCGCGCCCGCCGCGCAGGCTGCGGGAAGCGCGAAACCCCGCGTGGCCGTTCTGGAGTTCGTGGACAAGTCGACTCATTACTACAGCTGGTACCACGTCGGGCGCGCCGCCCAGGACATGATGGTCACGGCGCTTGTCAAGGGCGACGCGTTCCGCGTCATCGACCGCGAGAGGCTCCAGGCGCTCATGCAGGAGAAGAACCTTTCGCTCTCGGGCGACGTCGACCCCAGGACCGCCGTGAAGGTCGGCAAGATGCTGGGCGTCGAGTACCTCATCGTGGGCGCCGTCACCGAGTTCGGCGTGACGAACTCGGGAGCGAACGTTCCCGGGTATGGCGGGCTTCCGTCGTTCAGCATGCGCACGCAGCGCATGGACGCGGCGATCGACGCGCGCGCGATCAACACCTCCACGGGCGAGATCGTGTGGGCCGACACGGCGAAGGACTCGTCCTCGGACAAGAGCGTCTACGTCGCGGGCGCGGGCGGCGGGTCGCACGACGGCGAGAAGCTGGACAAGATCCTGCGCCCCGTCGTCCAGAAGCTCGCCGCCTCCGTCTCGGCCAAGAAGCTCGACACGGGCGGAATGGGCGGAACGTCGGACGCGTCGGGCGTCGTCGGCAAGATCGCGAAGGCGGACGGAGGCACGATTTACGTGAACGCCGGATCGGAAGCGGGCGTCAAGGAAGGCGACGAGTTCAACGTCTACCGCGTCGGCGAGCAGATCAAGGACCCGGACACGGGCGAAGTCCTCGGCGCGAACGAGACGAAGGTGGGGCGCGTGAGGATCAGAAGTGTCAAGGGCCCGCGCCTCTCGATCGCGGTCTCCGTTTCCGGCGCGGGTTTCCGGGCGGGCGACACACTCCGGAACTGAGCCGCCGCCTACTTCAGAGCGTCTTTCAGAAACGCGATCGTCCGGGGCCACGCGGCGCGCGCCGCCTTCAGGTTCGCGCCCTCTCTGCCGGCCTGCTGGCGGAGAAACCCGTGGCCCGCGCCGTCGTAGACGTGCGGCTCGTACGTCTTGCCCGCCTTTTTCATCGCGGCTTTCGTCGGGGCAACCGTGGCCGTGACGCGCGCGTCGTCGGCGCCGTAATTCCCGAGGACGGGCGCCTTGATCGCGACGAGCGCCTCGTCCGCGGGCGCAGTGCCGTAATAAACGACGGCCGCGTTCAGGGCCGGCTGCGCTGCCGCGTAGGCGAAGCTCGCAGTGCCGCCCCAGCAGAAGCCGACCGTCGCGCTCTTCGCGTTCGCCGAGGGCAGCTTGATCGCCCACTCGCGTACCGCGCTGAGGCGCGCGTTCGTCTCCGAAGGCGTGAGCGTCCGGATCAGTTTGACGACGTCGTCCCGGCTCGCCGCCGATTCCGTCCCGCCGCCGCCCGGACCCTTGCCCGAGAGGAGGTCGGGGGCGACGGCGATGAAGCCTTCCTTCGCGAGCTGGTCAGCGACGGCGCGAATCCAGTCGGAGAGGCCGAAGATCTCGTGGATGACGAGAACGACGCCGGCCTTCTCCTTCCGCTCCGGGTAGACGACCCACGTCTTGATCGGCGCTCCGCCGGAAGGCATCTTGACGTCGACCCACTCACCGTGGCGCGGTGACTTCTCGAGAACGGCCTTCGCCTGCTCCTCGGCGGGAGGGATGTCCTGGGCCGCGGCGAGGGAGGCGAGGACGAGAAACGGGACGGCGAGAAATCCGGCACGGCGCATCGTGTACCTCCTAGCGACCTTCGGCGAGCGCGCGGGCCTCCCGGACACGCGCGGAGCGAGGCGCTCTCTCTTCCGCCTTCGCAAGCTCTTCCTCGAGATCTCCGCGGACGTCGGCGAACGCGAGACCCATGACCCAGCTCGCGTCCGGACCCGGGTTCGGCCCGAGAGAGCGCACCTCGTCCTCGACGAAGCGCATCACGCGCGTATCGGCCGCGGGCCCCGCGTCCTGGAGGGCGCGGTCAAGAAGCTGCCAGGCCTCGGCCGTGCGGCCGTCGGCGTGAGCGACGCCGGCGCGCGTGAACGCGTCGAGAAAGCGCGCCTCGCCCGTGGGGCGTCGGGAAAGCACCTCGCGCGCCGTCCCCATCGCGGAGACGAAGTCCTCCCTCCTCAGGCGGCCTCGTCCCTTCGTGTCCAGAGCCTCCCAGGCCGCCGAAAGCTGCGTGTCGCCCGAGAACGCGGCGCCGGAGAGGAGAGGGGGAAAAGAGGTTTGCTTCGGAAGGGAACGTAGGGCGGCACCAGAGCGTTTCGTGCCGCCGGTTGCGCGGGACTCTCCGGTGGATTTTTCTTCGAAGGGTGATTGCCCCGATGCAGCCGCGCGCGGTTCGCTGTCGCGCGGAACGGCGGCGCCGGCCGCGTCGCCGCTGAGCTCATTCACCTTCGAAGAAATGCCGGACGATGAGGCGGCGATGGCGCTCGTCGAAGCGGACGCCACCCCGATGGCCGGTGTCTCTTTCTCATTCGAAGGGTTTGCGGGCGATGCGGTCGGCGGAGCGCTGGTCGTGAGCGCCGCCGCCGCCGTTGGCGCGGGCCAGACTTTCAAAACCTCAAGCGAAGCCGGCGCGCCCTTCGGCGGCGCCGGTCGAAGGAGCAGATAAATGCCTCCTCCCGCGCTGAGGAGAAGGAGCGCGGCGAGGATGAGCTTGGCGCTGCGCGTCGGATCCGGCTGCGTCTCCTGCGGCTTTTTCGTCCCCGAGGCCGGCGCCGCGAGAGCCTGGGCGCCGATCGCCGGGGCCGAGATGACCGTCCGCGCTTGCGACTCTACGTCCACGTCCTGTGGCACGGTCGTCGTGCTCGCGGTCACGCCGAGCGCCGCTCCGAGCGCGCCGACGAAAGCGCCGCAGGAGTCGAACCGGTCAGCCGGTTCCTTCGAGAGGCCGCGGGCGAGTACCGCATCCACGGCGGGGGCGGTGCCCGGCAAGACCGACGAGAGCGGCGGAGGAGGCGTCGCGACGTGCTGGTGAAGGACCGCGAGAGGCGACTGCGCAGAGAACGGGACGCGTCCCGCGAGGAGCTCGAACGCGATGACGGCGAGCGCGTACTGGTCGGCGCGGCCGCTCAGAATCGCGCCGGTCGCCTGCTCGGGCGCCATGTAGAGCGGCGTTCCCAGCACCGTGCCCGTTGCCGTGAGTCCCGACGAGACATCGGCGCTGCGCGCAAGGCCGAAGTCGGCGAGGAGCGGCCGGCCCTGCGAGTCCAGAAGGACGTTCCCCGGTTTGACGTCGCGGTGGAGGATGCCCTTGGCGTGCGCGTGGTCGAGAGCCGAGGCGATTGCCGAAAGCCACGTGATCGCCAAAGCGGGCGGAACCGGCCCCGCGACACGACCCTTGAGCGAGCCGCCGGCGACGAGCGGCATGACGAGGTACGACACCTCGTCGCCGTCGATCTTTTCGGTGCCGTAGTCGAAGACCGGGAGGACGTTCGGGTGCTCGAGGCCGGCGACGAGACGCGCTTCCCTCAGGAAACGCTCGCGAAACGTCGAATCGGCGGCGACGGGACCGAGGATGACCTTCACGGCGACCGTCCGCTTGAGAGTTTCGTCCTCGGCCTTCCACACCTCCGACATTCCGCCCACGCCGGCCTTCTCGAGGAGGCGGTAGCGGCCGAGGATGGTGCCGGTCGTGATCGGCATGGCTGGTCGCGGGAGTTCGATCTTCAGCCGGCCGCGGCGGAGTCCGCCTCGGCCGGAGCGTGGTAGAGGACCACGGAGGACGGTCCCGTGCGGATCGCCTGCTCGAGGGCCTCGTTCGCGCGAAGAACGAGCGTCGCCGTGTCGAACGCATCGTCGGGGTAGACCGCGACGCCGGCGCTGAGGCCGAGGCGGATGCCCGCGGCGGCGAGGCGCTCGTCCATTCCCTGCTGGAAGTTCTTCTGGACCGAGTGAAGAGCGCGGTGCGCCTGCACCTTGCCCGCCTCGAAGATGAGGATGAAGAACCGGTCGTCCTCGTCGCGGGCGACGAAGTTGACGGCGCGCGTCGAGCGCACGAGCTTCGCGGCGAGCTTCGGAAGGAGGGAGTCGCTCGAGCCGGGGCCCAGCTTTCCGAAGGCTTCCTTGAGCCCGTCCATTCGCAGATGCACGACCGCGATCGATTGGCCGTTGCGCTCGGCGCGCCTCAGCTCGGACTCGAGTCGCTTGGCGAGGGACGAACGGTTGTAGAGGCCCGACTGGCTGTCCCGCTCGGTCTGCTGCTCGATGAGCTTCATGAGGCGCGCATTGTGGAGAGCGACCGCCGCGGCGTCCGCGAGAAGGTCGAGCCGCTCCTTGAGGTCCACCGGCCAGTCTTCGCTTCCGCGCCGCGCGCCGACGGAAAGGACGCCGATGAGCTCGTCGTGATAGGTGAGAGGCACGGCCGCCGCGCGGATGAGCGGCGCGCCGGCGCCCGCCGGGTTGCCCGGGAAGAACGCGGCTCCCTCGCCGGGCCCGGCGATACAAGGCGTCTTGTCGAGAAACGTGCGGACGATCGGGTGTCCCGTCTGCTCGAAGGCCACGGCGCGCCCCACTTCGTCGCCCATGCCTTCGCCCCAGCGCGTCGAGATCTTCGCGGACTTCGAAGCCGGATCCGCGTCCCAGAACTGCGCGGCGTCGGCCTTCAACAGCGTGACGGACTGCTCGCAGAGCGTCTGCTTGATGCGGTCGACGTCGAACGTCGTCGAGAGCGAGCGGCCGACCTCGCGCAGCCGGTCGAGAAAACGGTACGACTCCCGCTCCTGCTGAAGGAGGCGGGCCGAGGTGATCGCGAGCGACACCTCGACGCCGAGCGCCTCGAACGAGCGCAGCACGTCGGACGAGAGGGCCTCGCTGCGCGCGCCCGTCACGCCGCACAGGACGCCTGCGGGAGCGCCGCGGTACGCGAGGGGCACGGCGAGGAGACCCAGGGGAGCCGGGAGCTGTGCGACGGCTGCCCCGGTCGGCAGGAGGGAAGCTCCGTGCGGATCCGACCCGACGTCGGTGAGCAGAAGGTGCGATCCCTCCGTTGCGAGGTGCCCGAGAAGGGCGTTCGGGATCTCCACGGCAGCGGTGTTTCCCCGTCCCTTGACGTAGGCGGCCTGTGTACCCGGCAGCTCGCCCGCGGGGACGAGCCGGAGCGTGCAGACGTCGAAGTCGAATTGGGGGCCGAGCTCGTCGACCGTGCGCGACGCGATCGCCGAGACGTCGGTCAGGCCCGAAAGGGCCGTGTGGAGGCGGCCCACGAACGCATTGCGCTCTCCGTGCCGGCGCTCGGCCTCGAGGAGTCGCGCCTTGTCGAGGGCGCCTGCGGCGAGCTTCGCGAGCTCCTGCGCGAGCCTCAGCTCCTGCGGCGTGAGGGCGAACCCTCCACGGCGCGACATCGTGAGAAAGCCGAACACGAGCTCTCCGGCGTGGAGCGGCAGACACATGCGGAGGCGGCGCGGAGGATTCGAGCCGGGCTCGTCCTCGAACGCGGGGCCGTGCGCCGAAAGGCTGCGGCCCAAGAGCTCGTCCGCGTCGAGAGGGCGTCGGCCCAGTAAGGGCCGCTCGCCGCTCGTCGAGCCGCCCTGCGTCAGGATTTCCGTGACCTCTTTGGTTTCGGGATGGAATCGATACGCGGTGACGCGGTCGAACTCGAGCTCGCGTGACAGCGAGGCCACGGTGAGCCGGATGACCTCGTCGGGGTTCAGGGAGAGGAAAGCTCCCGAGGCGAGCTCGAAGAGCGCCACGGCCTCCTCGCGCCTCTTCATCAGCGTCCCGAGCGTGCGCTCGCGTTCGAGGACATGGCCGACGGTGCGCGCGAAGATGCGAACCCCTTCCTCCGCCTCGCCCTCTCCCGCGGGCATCGTGTCGAGCACGACGCCGAAAACGGCCTGGACCTGATCCTTCACCTTGACGGGCGCGCCGTAGAACGAGAGCCCGCCCTCGCTGACCTTCTTGGGACGGCCTTGCACGAGGACCTCGCCGAGGTGCTGGTTGAGGCGCGTCTCCGCGGCCGCCGCGACGCTGGACCGGCCGGCCCGCGTCATGGGCGGAACGCCGGCGCCGGGCAGCAGGGACACGACGGGGGCGTCGAAGAAGTGGAGCGCCGCGGTCAGAATCCCGCCGATTGCCTCGTCGAGGAGCAGGCCTTCCTTCAGGGCGCCGTCGAACGCCTTGAGAAGCGGCAGGCCCGGAAAGCGGGAAAAGGAAGCCATCGGACTCGCCGCCATAATAGCGCCCGCTGGAGGTGCCCTGATGCGCCCGGACATCGCGGAGACGGACGCTCTCGCCGACTCTCTCGCGCGGCTTTTGCCCGCGCTCGAGTCTTTCACGCGCTTCGAGGGCGCCGATTCGGCGGCGCGGCGGACCGTCTGGCGCGCGGCTCTCGACGAGCCTCTGCCCGAGACCGGCGCCGGGCGCGAAGCGGTTCTCGAGACCCTGCGTGTCCACGTCGTCGCGAACGGGCTCCGGATAGGCGCTCCGGGCTTCTCGGGCTGGGTCACGACGATGCCGACGACGGTGCCGGCGGTCGCTCAGCTCGCGGGAGCGATCGCGGCGGCGCAGCGCTGGTGGGCGACGCCCGGCAACTTCCTCGAGGTCCTCGCCCTCCGCTGGCTCCAACGCCTGGTCGGACTCCCCGATGCCTTCGAAGGAGCGTTCACGAGCGGCGGCGCCACGGCCAACCTCATCGCGCTTGCCGCCGCGCGCCAGCACGCGGGTGAAAAGAGAGGCTTCGATCCCAGCCTCGACGGCCTCCAGCGCCTCGTCGAGCCGCGCGTCTATGCGTCGACGGAGGTGCATCACGTCGTCCACCGCGCCTGCGGCGTCCTCGGGCTCGGCCGTAGGGCGCTCCGCACGGTTCCCGTCGACGCGAACCGGAAACCGGACCTCTCGGCGCTCGAGCGTCTCCTCGACGAGGACCTCGCGAAAGGCCGCACGCCCGTCGCGGTCGTCGCGTCGGCGGGAGACGTGAACACGGGCGCCGTGGAGCCGATCGACGCGATGCGCGAGATCGCGCACACACGCGGCGTCTGGCTGCATGTCGACGGTGCGTACGGCGGCTTCGGCGTTCTCGACCCGCGCGTCGCGCCGCTCTACGGGGACCTCTCGAAGATCGACTCGTTCGCGGTCGACCCGCACAAGTGGATGGCGGTTCCCGTGGGGTGCGGCGCGGGGTTCGTGCGCGACGGCGGCCTCCTCGCACGCGCGCTCACGCTCGAGCCGGCCGCCTATGTCGAGATGGCGCCGACCTCGACGGGCGATCTCGGTTCGCCGTTCGACGAGCGGGGAGAGGGCAATCCCGACTTTTCGGTGGACCACTCGGCGCCGGCGCGCGGCCTCACCGTGTGGGCCGCGCTCAAGGAGATGGGCGCCGCCGGCATGCGCGCGCGCGTCGTCCGCCACCACGACTGCGCGCGCCGCGTGGCCGCGCGTGTCCGCGAGCATCCCCAGCTCGAGCTTCTCGCCGAGCCGGTTCTCTCGATTTGCTGCTTCCGTGTGAAGCCGAAGAAGGTCACCGACGAGGCCGTGCTCGACGCGTTGAACGAGAAGATCCTCCTCGCCGTGCGCGCACGCGGCCGGGCGATCCCCTCGCACACGCGCGTGAACGGCCGCTTCGCGATCCGGCCGTGCTTCATCAATCCCCGCTCGACGCTCGCGGACGCCGACGCCACGGTGGACGAGGTGCTGAGCGTGGCGGGGGAGCTGGGCGCGATCGGGGAGCGCGCGCTCGAGGTCCGGATCCCGCCTCTAAGATAAGGACCCGTCTCACGAGGGAGGCTTCGATGCAGCTCGGAATGATCGGACTCGGACGCATGGGCGGGAACATGGTGCGGCGGCTGCAGCGGGGCGGCCACACGTGCGTCGTCTACGACCGCGCGCGCGAGGCCGTGGACGCGCTCGCGAAAGACGGCGCCAAGGGCGCGTCCTCGCTCGCGGATTTCGTGAAGAAGCTCGAGAGACCGCGCGCGATCTGCCTCATGGTCCCCGCCGCCTTCGTGGACGCGTCGATCGCCGAGCTCGAGCCGCTTCTCGAGAAGGACGACACGATCATCGACGGCGGGAACTCGCATTACCACGACGACATCGCGCGCGCGAAGCGCCTGAAGGAGCGGGGCCTCAACTACGTCGACATGGGGACGTCGGGCGGCGTCTGGGGCCTCGACCGCGGCTACTGCCTGATGATCGGCGGGGAGACCGACGTCGTGAAACGGCTCGAGCCGATCTTCTCGACGCTCGCGCCGGGCACCGGTTCGATCGCGCGCACTCCAGGCCGGGAGAAGCTCGGCGGCACGGCCGAGCAGGGCTATCTGCACTGCGGCCCGTCAGGCGCGGGCCATTTCGTCAAGATGGTCCACAACGGCATCGAGTACGCGCTCATGGCCGCGTACGGCGAGGGCCTGAACATCCTGAAGAACGCAGGGTTGGGCAAGGCGACGCACGAAAAAGACGCGGAGACGGCTCCGCTTCGCCACCCCGAGCACTACCAGTACGACCTCAACCTGGCCGACATCACCGAGGTCTGGCGGCGGGGCAGCGTCGTCACCTCCTGGCTCCTCGACCTGACCGCCGCGGCGCTCGCGAGCGACCCCGCGCTCGAGTCGTTCTCGGGCCGCGTGTCCGACTCGGGCGAGGGCCGCTGGACGATCGCGGCCGCGAACGACGAGGGCGTGCCCGCCCACGTCCTCGCGGCGTCGCTCTTCGAGCGCTTCGCCTCGCGCGGAGACGACCTCTTCCAGAACAAGGTGCTGTCGGCGATGCGCTTCGGGTTCGGAGGCCACGTCGAGAAAAAGTGACCGCGGCTACTCGCCCTCCAGGATCTTCCGCGCGGCGGCGAGCTCGGCTTTCTTCTCGCCGTCGACTTTCGGGTAGGAAAGGTCGAGGCTTTCCATCGTCTCGATGATCGCCGCGCCCACGACGAGACGCGTGAACCACTTGTTGTCCGCCGGCACGACGTACCACGGGGCATGCGGCGTCGCCGTGGCCCGGATCATGTCCTCGTACGCCCGCATGTACTCTTTCCAGTGCTCGCGCTCCTTCGCGTCGGCCTCCGAGAACTTCCAGTTCTTGTCCGGCATCTCGAGGCGCTCGAGAAAGCGGCGCTTCTGCTCCTTGCGCGACACGTTCAGGAAGAACTTCAGGACCACGGTCCCGTTCCGGGCGAGATGGCGCTCGAACGCGGCGATGCTCTCGTAGCGTTCCGTCCAGACGTCCTTCGTCACGAGGCGCGGCGGGATCTTCTGCCTCTCGAGAAGCTCGGGATGGACGCGCACGACGAGGACCTCTTCGTAGTACGAGCGGTTGAAGATCCCGATCCGGCCGCGCTCGGGCAGGCACTTCGTCGTGCGCCAGAGGAAGTCGTGGTCGAGATCCTCGGCCGAGGGCACCTTGAACGAGAAGACCTCGCAGCCCTGCGGATTCACCCCCGACATGACGTGCTTGATCGTGCCATCCTTGCCGGCGGCGTCCATCGCCTGGAAGATCAGGAGGATCGCCCATCGATCCTGCGCGTAGAGCTTGTCCTGCAAAGCCGCGAGGCGCTCGATGTCTCTCTGAAGGAGAGCGGCGGCCTCCTTCTTGTCCGCGTCGACGTGAGCCGTGTCGCGGGGGGAATAGTCCTTCAGCCGGAATTTCCTTCCCTTCGTAACGCGGTACGGACGGAGGAGTCTCTCGAGTTTGGACGTGGGCGCTCCTTGCGACCCTCGATCTTATGATTCCTGGGCCGGCGTTTCGCCCGGACCGCGCCCGGTCGCCCGGAGGATCTGGGCGACCATGAGCAGCATGCCGAGGTCGCGCAGGATGTCGAGGCGCATGTCGGCGAGGCGTTCGCCGACGGTTTTGTTCGCCGCCAAAACGTCGAAACAGCCGCAGTCGATCGCGTTGCCGCGCGCAAGGTTCAGCGAGATCGCGACGAGAAAAACGAGGAGGAGCGCACCGGCGAGGGCCGCCGACGCACGCGTCCAGATGCCGAGGATGAGGGCGAGGCCGGCGAGGAGCTCGAGCCAGGGCATGACGAGCGCCATGAGATTCACGAACGCGCCAGGCACGAGCCGGTAGTTGTAGATCATGTGCGCGAAGGAGGGCGGGTCGACGAGCTTCGGCAGCGCCGCCGCGACGAAGAAAAGGCCGAGCGCGATCTGAACGCGCACCGTCAGCCAGGGCGAGGCAAGCGCTTCCTTCGGCGTCACGACTCGGGCCCGGTCGCGCTCTTTCCCCCGCGCTTGATCCAGTCGGGCCAGCCGTCGCGGTACACGAGAAGATTGTTGAAGCCCGCGCCGAACAGCTTCTGAGCGAGCATGTGTGAATCCTCGCAGTCCCCGCCGGAGCAGTAGAGGACGACCGGGATCGCACCGTCGCGCCCCTCGCCGACGAGCGCCGTCACGCGGGCGTCGATGTCGCTCTCCCAGACGGGGAACGCGCGCGCGCCGGCGATATGGCCCGCCTCGTAGTCCTTCGTACGGCGCGCGTCCAGAGTCAGTACGCCGTGCGCGACGAGCCACGCGACATCGTCGCCCGAGATGTCGACGTAGGGCTTGTTGTGGGGCGGGAATCGGCGAAGCAGGTCGGCGGGGGAGGAAGAGGAATTCTTTGCTTCGGACCCTTCGGCGAGCGCAGTGGCCTTCGGGGCGAGCTTTTCGCGAGGGCCAGGTTGTTTTTCTCCGAAGGGTGATTTGGCCGGCGCCTGGGCGCCCGTGGTGGCCTTCGAACCGACGATTGTCGCGGGGGCGGCCGGCGCGGTCGCCTCGCCCTCATTCACCTTCGAAGAAGATTCGGACGGCGCCTTCGCTCCCGAGTCAGCAGGTGCGGTACAGCGGCGGCGCCCGAGAGGGAAACAGAAGGAGAAGGAACCTTCAGCGCATCCGGGTAGCTGCCGACGAGCGCGAGCTTGCGCTCGCGCGACGCGAGCGCGTTCGCGACGAGAGCGCAGAGGATCGCGGCCAGAACGAGCGTGGCGGTTTCGAGGAGGTGCCTGCGGAGGCGCATGGGGGCATTCTAAGCAAGCCTTCGGCCGCCGAAGCCGTGCCGCCGTGACACGAGGGCTAGAATCTCCGAGCCGATTACGCCTGTCTTGCAGCAGGAAGGTCACGATGTCCGGAAAAAGCACGCTCACGATCACCGACAACCGCACCGGGAAGACGTACGAAGTGCCCGTCGAGAACGACACGATTCGCGCCCTCGACCTGCGCAAAATCAAGGTCGAGGAGAAAGACTTCGGCCTCATGACGTACGACCCGGCGTTCACGAACACCGCGTCGTGCAAGTCGGCGATCACGTTCATCGACGGCGACAAGGGGATCCTCGAATACCGGGGTTACCCGATCGAGGAGCTGGCCGAGAAGTCGACGTTCCTCGAGGTCGCGTGGCTCCTCCTGAAGGGCGAGCTGCCGACGGCGGCCGAGCTGAAGGAGTTCACCCACCACGTCACGATGCACACGTACCTCCACGAGAACGTCAAGAAGCTCATGGAGGGCTTCCGGCACGACGCCCACCCGATGGGGATGCTCCTCTCGACCGTCGGCGCGCTTTCGACGTTCTACCCGGACGCCAAGCACATTTTCGACGTGAAGACGCGCGACCATCACATCGTCCGGCTCATCGCGAAGATGCCCACGATCTCGGCCTTCGTGTACCGGCATTCCATCGGCTTCCCGTACGTCTACCCGGACAACGAGCTTTCCTATACGGGCAATTTCCTGTCGATGATGAAGAAGATGGCCGAGCCGCGGTACGTCCCGAACCCGGTCCTCGAGCGGGCGCTCGACGTCCTCTTCATTCTTCACGCGGACCACGAGCAGAACTGCTCGACGAACGCGATGCGTTCGGTCGGCTCGGCGCAGACCGACCCGTACTCGTCCGTGGCGGCCGCCACGGCGGCGCTCTACGGGCCGCTTCACGGCGGAGCGAACGAGGCCGTCCTCCGGATGCTCCACGAGCTCGGCGACATCAAGAACGTCCCGGCCTTCGTGAAGGACGTCAAAGAAGGCCACGGCGAGAAGCGCCTCATGGGCTTCGGCCACCGCGTTTACAAGAACTACGACCCGCGCGCGACCGTCATCAAGAAGCTCGCCGAGCAGGTCTTCGAGGTGACGGGCAAGAACCCCCTCCTCGCGATCGCGCTCGAGCTCGAACGCATCGCGCTGCAGGACGACTACTTCGTCAAAAGGAAGCTCTATCCGAACGTGGACTTCTATTCCGGCCTCATTTACGAGGCGATGGGCTTTCACACCGCTTTCTTCACGGTGCTCTTCGGGATCCCGCGCACGGCCGGCTGGCTCGCCCAATGGCAGGAGCTCCTGACCGACAGCGAGCAGAAGATCGCGCGGCCGCGGCAGGTCTTCACGGGGCATGCGCGAAGGAGCTACGTCCCGATCGAGAAGCGGTAGACCGCGCGGCGGTCCCAGGGTTCGCTCACCAGGTCGAAAAAGGCGTCTTCACGAGGTTCGCGTTGTAATAGCGCGCGTCCCCGGAAACCTCCCGGCCGACCCAGGGCGGGAGGGCGGGCTTCTCGTCGGCGCTCTCGAGCTCCACCTCGGCCACGACGAGCCCGGCGTTCGCGCCGTGAAACTCGTCCACCTCCCAGGTGTGAGCACCGAACGGAACCCGGTAGCGCGTCTTCTCGATGAGGGGCTTCTCGCAGAGGTCGAGCATCGCGGCCGCGTCCTCGACCGGAATCGCGTACTCGAACTCGGCGCGCGAAAGGCCCTGGGTCTTGCCCTTGATCGTCAGGAAACCCCTCTCTCCGGCGATCCTCACGCGGACCGTCCGATCCATGGCGATCGAGAGATATCCCTGTCGCGTGTGAAGTCCCGTCGCGAGGGCCTTCCACCCGGTGCCGGTGACGAGGAACTTCCTTTCGATCTCGAGGCCCATTCCGTCGCTCCGGCGGCGAGTCAGGCCTTCGCGCAGAGAGGACAGACGCCGCGCAGCGTGACCGTGTAATCCTCCACGATGTGGCCCTCCGCGAGGCGCGGGCGCGGCGCCTCGCGAAACGTCTCGAACGGAACGTCCTCCACGGCGCCGCACGCGCGGCAGATGAAATGGTGGTGCCGGTCGAGGTTCGCGTCGTAGCGGGCGACGGCGTCGTCGAGCACGAGCTCCTCGATGAGGCCGCTCTCCTTCAGCGAGTGCAGGACGTTGTAGACCGAGGCCCTCGATGCCGTCGGCACGGCCCGATTAACGGCAAACCCGACCTCCTCGGCCGTCGGATGCGTCGGCGTCGTGAGCAGGTACTCCAGCACGGCCACGCGCTGCTGCGTGACCCTGAGGCCTTTTTCCCTCAACCGGCCGGAAAGCATGGCCCGTGTGTCCATTACGAGCTTAGATTAAGTCTAGATTGCCTCGAGATCAAGGACCGTTGAGGAATAATCCAGCCAACGGGCCGCATCTCCTTGCGGAAGAACAACCTCGATGGGCCTTTTTTCCCTCCGCGCCCCGGTCGACCGCGTCCGTGAGGACTTCGATCGCGAGGCCTGGCCGCACTTCCGCGAGATCTACCGCGCCGCCCTTCGTCTGACCCGGCTTCCCGCAGAAGCCGAGGATCTCGCGCAGGAGGTCTTCCTGCAGGCATGGAAATCCTTCGAACGGTTCGAACGCGGCACGAACTGCCGTGCCTGGCTCTACCGGATCCTCTGGAACGTGAACCAGCAGCGGGTGCGAAAGAAAGTACCGGTCCCCCTCGGCGTAGAGGGCGAATCCCGCGTCGCCGAGACGCTCGCGGCCGACGAGCCGACCCCGACGGAGATCCGCGACGAGGAGGTTGCCGCCGCGCTCGACGCGCTGTCCTTAGAGCACCGGCAGATCCTCCTCCTGTCCGACGTGGAGGAGTTCACATACAAAGAAATCGCGACGATTCTGCGCGTGCCGATCGGCACCGTCATGTCTCGCCTCTCCCGGGCCCGGAGCGCGCTTCGCCGAAAGGTGCGCGGGACCGCGGCCGCGACCGCCTTCGTGGCGAACCGCCTCGCCGCCAAAGGAGAGAACCCGTGACCGCTCCGCTCCAGCTCCGCGACTACGCCTGTGCCAAGGTGCGCCGGCGACTGGACTCCTATCTCGCCGGAGAGCTCTCCGTCGATCTCTCGCACGAGATCCTCGAGCACCTCGACCGGTGCGCGGAATGCCGCGCCGAATCGGACGCCCGCGAGAAGCTTCGCGCGTCGTTTCGCCGGGTCGGGGAGGCGACGCCCGAGCCGCGTGACGGGTTCGAGAGCCAGGTCCGAGCGCTTCTTCTGAGGACGCCTCTCAAGCGCCCGATGGGCGCGGGGCTCCTCCTCGCGGCCTCTCTCGTCCTCGGGGCGGGCGTGACCGCATGGGTCGTTCTCTCGCGGTCCGCAACACCGGGATCGCCGGCGGCCGGCGCCGTGCTCGACGCGTCCGCCGCGGATTTCGCGGCGTTGAATCACAAGAACTGCACGCGCGCCGGAACGTGGCCGCGGGAGGCGGCCTCCGCCGAGGCGTTTACCGAGCACCTCGACGCGCGTCTCGCGGCGGCGGCGCGCGCCGCCACCGCACGCCTTCCCGGCTACACTCCGGTCTCGGCCCACGAGTGCGCGCACGCGGGCGAGAGGATCTTCCACATCATCCTCAGGCGCCCTTCGGACGAGAGCCCGGACGGCCTCGTCTCGGTCGTCGTGACCCGGCCCGGCTCCGTGCTCGCGGCGCGCTCGTCGGTCACGGCCCGACTCGGCGTCGCTCGCCGGCTGGGCTATTCGGTGGCGGGAGCGCGGGCCGCGAACGGAAACCTCGTCCTCGTCGTGTCGAGCGCCGGCGAGAGGGAAACGGCCGAGATGGAGCGCGCGATCCTGCCCGCGCTCGCGACGGCCGTCGCGGCCCCCTGAGCGGTCCGCGGTCAGTTCGGCGTGGCGCCGTGGGCGTCCGTGATGAACGGGCGGCCGATACGCGACCAGCGCGGGCCCTTGAAGAACTGCTGGTTCCAGCTCCACATGATGCCGACCGCCCGCCCAAGCAGGTCCTTCTCGGGGCGCGTGCCGAAGAAGCGCGCGTCGCGGCTCTCGTCGCGATTGTCGCCCATGAGAAACACCTCGCCCTCCGGCACGGTGATAGGCCCGAACGTTCGGAACGCCGGACGGTCCGGCAGGACGCGAACGGGGTGCGCCCTTCCGGCGAGAATCTCCGTGCCGAGGAGAATCGGCTCGCCCTCGTCGTCCTTTTGCTCGGGCAGGAAGTCGACCGGCTGCTTCTTCCCGTTCACGTAGAGGGTCTCGTTCCGGAGCTCGACGACGTCGCCCGGGAGACCGACGAGGCGCTTGACGAACGGCACGGTCCCGCCGTCGGGGTTGCGGATCACGACGACGTCTCCGCGCTTGGGCGCGCCCGTCTCGAACAGGCGGATCTTCGAGAAGGGGATCCGGACCTGGTAAGCGGATTTCCAGACGAAGACGCGATCACCCTCGAGGATCGTGGGTTTCATGGAGCCCGTCGGAACGACGTACCAGTCGGCCAGAACGGACCGTCCGGTCAGGATGATGGCGGCCATCAGAACGAGCTGGCGAACGTCTTTGAGGAGGGCGGCGCGCTTTTCCGGCGTGAAGGCCATGACGGCGCAGATCTTCGCACAAACCGTGCCGGCGCACCGGGTCGCGTTATCCTCGGCGCATGGCACGCTATACGGACCGCCATGCGGCCTCGGGGGTGGGCGACGCGTTGCCGAAGCTCGAGACCTGGCCCTCCCAGTACGCCTCCGATTACGAGATCGTCATCACGATCCCGGAGTTCACGTCGATCTGCCCCAAGACGGCCCTTCCCGACTTCGCCACGCTGACCGTCACGTACGTTCCGGACCGCCGGTGCGTGGAGCTGAAGTCTCTGAAGGAATACGTGAACTCTTACCGGAACCTCGGCATCTTCAACGAGAACGTCGTGAACCGGGTCCTCGAGGATCTCGTTCGCGCGCTCCGGCCACGTCGGATGGCCGTGCGGGGCGCCTTCACGCCCCGCGGCGGCATTCAGACGACGGTCGAGGCTTGCTTCCCGCGCGCGGAAGCGGGCGCGGCAAGCGCTATTTTGCCGCGGGCTTCGCGGCGGGGTTTCCCGGCCGGGTCGTCCCGTCGGGCAGAAGTCGGCGGTAGACCGAGAGCGCGTTGAGGGCGTTCAGCTCGCGCGGGCAGTAGTCGCCCAGCTTCTCGGCGACGAGCTCTCCGGAGATGCGGGCTTCCGGGGCGTTCTGCTTCTTCTTTTCGACGAGGAAGGCGAGCATCGACGTGAGGTATTGGCGGGTTTTTTCGATCTCAGGCCCCCCGTTCGCCGTAGGGTTACCACGAGTCGGGACGAGACCTCGCACCCCGAGCGCGTCGAATCGCTCCAGGATGGCGAGCCAGCCC
Organism: Thermoanaerobaculia bacterium; assembly: GCA_963816185.1. Taxonomy (GTDB): domain Bacteria; phylum Acidobacteriota; class Thermoanaerobaculia; order UBA5066; family UBA5066; genus Fen-183. The sequence continues at coordinate 32,102 of CAWFJJ010000008.1, forward strand.
TTGATGTCGCTGTCGGGGTCCGAGAGCATCGGGCAACGGTCCGTCGTCACGAGATCGCCCGCGAACACCGTGTGCGTCGAAGCGTCGAAGACGTAGAGGTCGAACGCGGTGTGCGCGTTTCCCGCCGGCACGCCGATCTCGAAAGCCTGCTTGCCGGCCACGAGCACGATGCGGTCGAAGATCCCGATCACGTGGGGAGCCTTCGCTTTCTCCTGGGCGATCGCGCCCGTGGCGCGAGCGTTCACGAAGATCGTCGCGTCCGTTGGAAGAAAAGTCGTGAAGCCGTCGTTCGAGTCGGAGTGAATGTGCGTCATCGCGATCCATTTGATCGGCTTGTTCTTCGTGGTTCTCGCGATCTCGGATTTGAGATTCTTCGCATCCGCCGCGGTCGCACCCGTGTCGATGACGAGAACGCCGTCGCCCGTGTCGATCCACGAGCAGTTCGTTGGACCGAACCGGCCATACCACGAGTTCGGATAGGGCTGTGCCACCTCGAAGGGGGGAAGGTCGGGAGCCTTCGGTTTCGGCCTTTCTGCCGCGAACGCGGAGCGAGCGGCGAGAACGAGGGCGAGAGCGGCGAGCGAGGTCGGGATCGATCGATTCATTGAGTCTCCTGTCATTGGGGACGGTCGGGTCCGACGGCCGAAGCCGGCGATTCGGAATGTTCGTGAGCGGAGGCGAGAGCGGCGGCGAGCGTCCCGTCGCGGAACGACGCGAGGGCGGACTCCCTCTCCCGTGCGATGCCGTCCTCGAGACGTTGGAGGCGATCCCTCGAGGCGAGGGTCCGCTTGGCGGCGGCGAGAGAGGCGATCGGCCGTTCGGCGTAATGCGCCGCGCGCTGAAGTGTCAAAGGCAGCGCGGAGCCGTCCTCGGCGACGAGATCGACGAGGCCGAGCTCCCGGGCGCGAGCGGCCGAGATCGTCTCGCCCGAGAACGCGACGTCGGCGGCGGCCGAGGGCGACGCGAGAGACGCGAGAAAGACGCTCGCGCCCGCCTCGAGCGCGGGGAAGAACGGCGAAACACCGAAGACCGCTTCGTGCGGCGGGCTGCCGCGCGCGATCCGCTGGTCACATGCGAGAGCGAGGGAGAAACCTGCCCCGAAGGCCGGACCATCGACGGCCGCGAGAATCGGCCGGGATGCCGACGCAAGCGTGTGTGCGGCCCGCGAGAGCGCGTCGAGCTGGCGGGCGAAGCCCTCCTCGTCGTGGAGCGCGACGAGAGCCGCGAGAAGGTCCGGGTCGAATCCCCGGGAGAAGGCGTCCCCCAGGCCCGTCAGGACGATGGCCGGAACCGTCGGATCCTCGGCGAGCGTCGCCACGGTGTCCGCGAGCAACTGGGCCATATCTCCCGCGAAGGCGTTCCCCACCGCCGGCCTCGCGAGCTTCACGACGGCGAGCGGGCCTTCGAGGGAGACGAAGACGAGCGGTTCGGCCGCGCGGCCGCCGGCGCGCGCCTGGGCCTTGCAGGCGTCGAGAAACACCTCGAACAGCGCTTTGTGCTTCCGCTCCGCGACGAGGTTCTCGGGGTGCCACTGAACGGCGGCGACGAAACCGCCCCCGGGCCGCTCGAACGCCTCGACGAGGTCGTCCGCCGACGCCGCCAGCGGTACGAGGCCCGGTGCGAGATCTTTCACGCCCTGGTGATGCCGCGAGTTCACGGTCGTCCCTTCGAGCGCAGCGACGGCCGTCGCGAATGGCGTGGGTGAGGACATCCGCCGCGCCCGCACGACGTGCGCGGGGCGGTCCTTTCGCGAGTGCGGATTCGCATCTGTCTCATGCGAGACGCCGCGCGAGCGCTGTGAGGGCAGGTCCTGCCACAGCGTGCCTCCAAGCGCGACGTTCATCGTCTGAATCCCGCGGCAGATGCCGAAGACCGGTGCGCCGAGCTTCTCCGCGGCGGAAAAGAGCGTGAAGTCGAGCGTGTCCCGTTCGGGATGGAGATCGAGAGTCGGCGTCGAGGGCGCCTCGCCGTAGAGGTTCGGCGCGACGTCGGCTCCGCCCGCGAGCAGCAACCCGTCGAACAGGCCGGGATCGGGGTCGCCCGGAGTCACGACGACGACCTCTTCGGGGAGGGCTCCCGCCGCGAGGAGGGCGCCGCGATACGTCGCGTTTGGCTGATTCGCGTCGGACGCGATGACGATCTTCATAGACGGCTGAAAGAGGCTTTCCGGGCGGGCAGCGCCGCGCGGGAGGCGGGTCGGGCGATTATAGAGACGACATGGGAACCGGACGGCGTGTCGTCGTGACGGGAATGGGCGCCGAGACCGCTCTCGGCCGCGGCGTGGACGCGCTCTGGGAGGGCGCGCTTCTCGGGCGGTCGGCGATCCGGCCGGTCACGCGGTTCGACACCCGGCGATTTCACGCGCGACAGGCGGCCTTGATCGATCGCGACCGGGGGCCGGACGGCGAGGATTTGGAGACCCTATTCGCCTGTGACGCCGCGATCGAGGCGCTCGCGTCGTGCCCTGACTTCGGCGGCGGCAACGCGGGAATCGCCGTCGGGACGACGCTCGCCGGAAACGGAGCCCTCACGAATTGGCTCGCGTCGCGGACCGGCGGAGCGGCGACGCTCTCCCGAGGCGACCCCGGCGCACTGTCTCGCGAGCTTGCCGAACGGCACGGCGCGCGCGGCCCCGTCGCGACGGTCTCCGTCGCGTGCGCGTCGGGCGCGGCGGCGGTCGGGCTCGCCGCGGAGTGGATTCGAGAGGGGCGCGCGACCCGGGTCCTCGCGGGCGGGGCCGACGCCGTCTCTCCCTTCGTCTTCTCCGGCTTCGACGCGCTGCGCGCGCTCAGCGCGTCCGTGGCCCGGCCGTTCGACGTCGCGCGTGACGGCCTCACGCTGGGCGAAGGCGCGGGGTTCCTCCTTCTCGAGGAGGAGGGTCAGGCGCGCCGGCGCGGAGCGGCGATTCTCGCGTGGGTCGCAGGATACGGTTCGGGCTCGGACGCGCATCACATGACGCGCCCGGATCCCGAGGGGCGCGGCCTCGCGAGAGCCGTGAAGACCGCGCTCTTTCAGGCGGGCCGGGTTCCGTCGGACGTGGACTTCGTCAGCGCCCATGGCACGGGGACGACGTTCAACGACGCGATGGAAGAGGCCGCCCTGGCGCACGTCCTCGGCGCCAGAGCACGGTTGGTGCCGGTGAACGGGATCAAGGGAGCGATCGGGCATACGCTCGGCGCGGCGGGCGCGCTCGAGGCGATCCTTTCCGTGCTCGTCCTCGCTCATCAACGCGTCCCGCCCACGGCCGGGCACGCGACCGCGCGCCCGGATTCGCCGCTACGGATCGTCTCCGGTGCGCCGCTTTCCGCGGAGAAGCCGATCGCCATCGCGCTGTCGACCTCGGCGGCTTTCGGGGGCACGAACGCGGCCCTCATCCTGGAGCGCGCGTGAGGCAAGTCTTTCTCGTCTCGGCGGCGCTCGCGGACGCGGGCGAGAACGGCGCGCGTGAGGATGCGAACCGCCTGCGCCGGATGGACCGCTTTGGCCGGACGGGCTTCCTCGCGGGAACGCGCGCCTTCGCGGTCTCGGGCGCTCCTCGTCCGGCGGCGCCGGACGGGCGCTCCGGCGTCATCGTCGGCACGCGGCACGGCTGCCGCCCGGCGATCACGGAGCACGCCGCGCGACTCGCGGCGGCGACACGTGTCGAGGACCTCGCCCCCTCGGTTTTCGCGGCTACCGTTCACAACAGCGTGAACGGCGAGCTCGCCATGGCCCTCGGCCTCGGCGGCGTCTGCGAGACGATCGTCTCGGGGCGCACGTCCGGCCTCGAGGCCCTGATTCTCGGGGCGCGGCGCGTCGCCTCGAGCGACGCGGACCGCCTGCTCGTCGTCGCGGCCGAGGGCGTCGACGACGCGGGGCGTGAGGCGTGGGAAGAGGAAAAGCTTGCTTTCGGAGAGAGGGCGGCGGGTGTCGACCTGGTTGAAACTGGCGCGGCCGTGCTGCTCCGTGCAGAGAAGGGGGAACACAGCATTCGCTTTGTCGAAGGTTGTCTTTTCTTCGAGCCGGATGCGCGGCGGGCGTCGGCGCGCGTGTTGGAGTGGATGAGAGATTTCGAGGCGCAAGGCGGGGCCGGCCTCACGCCTCCAGCGGTTGTCGAACTTTGCTCGCCGGTGTATGAAGATTTCTTAGAAGGGGAAGAAAGAGGAGGAGAAGGGGGCGCGCGAAGCATCGAGCGATTCGGCGCCGCGGGCCTATACGAAATTGCCTGCGAGGTTCTTGCTGGGCGCGCGCCGGCGACGGATGCGCTCTCGACCCATTCACCTTCTAAGAAAATACGAGCGTACGTAACGCGAGACGTGACAGGTGCAGTGGCTGCGGTCGCCCTTGAGCTCTTCTCTTTCTAAGCGATTTTTTGTTTCTCCGAACTAGCGATTTCCTTTTTCTTCGAGCAGCTCGTCGGGCTGCGGCACGGTGGGGATGGCCTTCTTCGGCAGGGGAGAGGAATCGCCTTCCGCACAGGCCTTGCGCCACCGCTCTGCGGCGGCGCGCAACGGCGCGGGGCCGGGGTCGCGTGCGAGGGCTTGGTCGAGGAGCTGCACCGCCCGCACGCGGTTTCCGAGTCGCGCCTCGATCTCGCCGAGCTTCGCCGTCCGCCTCGGCAAAATCGGGCGCGAGGTCGTACGCACGCCGGGCATCGCGCGCGGCGGCTTCGAGCCAGCCGTTCGTCCGGCCGTGCTCGAGCCGCCGTACGGAGGTAAGCGCCTCGCGCGCGCGGAGGTATCGGCCGAATCCTCCGTCCGTGAGCCAGGCGTCCGCGGGGATCGGTTCGGCCGTCGTCGGAGGCGGGCCGGCGGCGCTCGCGAGGACGGCGTCGAGGTCCACGGGCAGATACGGTCCAAGCGTGTGAGGCGCGGCGGCCACCCAGGCGCGCCTGTGCGTGAGATCGAAGACGACCGAGTGCGCGGCGATCGAGGCGTCGATGGCGTTGCGGTTTCCGGGGCCGAGCTCCCTCCCGTCCGCGTCGCGCCTGTCTCGCAGGATCGCGACTGCGGTGGTCACGTCGAGAGATCGGCCAGCCGCCTGGAGAAGGACGTCGAGGCGGGCGTGCCTTTTCCGCGACGTCGATCCCGGCGGCAGGACGCCGCGCGCCTCGACGCACCGCGGGGTCCTCGGCCTCGTTCGTGACGCCGAGCGAAGCGCCCGTGCTCTCGCGCACGGCGAACGCGGAGGGGCTCTTCTCGACGACCGCGAATCGGCCGGCCCGAGCGTCACCGAGGAGGATCAGGTCGGACACGAAGACCCTCGCGGCGCGCAGGCGGGAGAGGGCGCCGTCGAACGTGCTCTCGTTCCTGAGGACATCCGCGAGGAGGAGCGTCATGGGAGTGCCCGACGCCGCCGTCTCGCCGCCCGCGATCGCCTGGATGGCGACACCGATCCCCTCGCGATTGAAGCCGGAGGCGACGCCGAGCATTCCCGAGAATCCGACGGAGAGGTAAGGGATCTTCCCTTCGGCCGCCACGACCGACACGAGCTTCTGGCGGTCGAAAATGTCGCCGCCCTCGAAGTCGAAATTGCGCGCGAGGAGAAGCGACCCGCCTTTTCCTTTCGCGAGGAAGCCCGTGCATGCCGCCGCGAGCGCCGGCGCGTCCACGAAACGCTGAGAGATGTCGTGTAGCGCGTGAAGGTCGAGTATCCGGCGGTACGCGTTCCAGCCCGAGACCGGTGGCACGCGCTCATAGCCGTCCGCGAGTCCGGAGATGGAGACGAGGAGGTCCTCCGGGATCTCGTCCGGCAGCCTTCGCAGACGGAATGCGGAGAGCTGCCTGATGAGAGACCTCTTGAAACCGCCGGGGATGAGCACCCTGAAAAGCCCGTCGAGATGCGTCTCCTGTGAACGGATCCACGGGCGCGTGAGGCGGCCGAACGAGAAGCCGAGCTCGTAGGGCGCGCCCGCGAAGCGCCCGACGAGAATTTCACCGGCGCCCCGGCCGCCCGGTCCTTCGCCACCCACGAGCTGCCGAGCCGGCGCACCTCGCCGAGGACCTCCGGCTCGACGTCGGCCGCGAAGGCAGAGGGCGCGCTCTCGGGCCGCCGCGGCGCGCAGCCGGCGAGGCAGATCGCGGCCGCGAGGAACGCGAGCACGCGTCTCACGCAGCGTCCTCCCAGAAGCGCGTGAAGAGGTACCACTGCGTGGGGTTTTCGCGGATCGTGCGCGTGAGCGTCGCGACGAAGCTCTCCATTGCCGCAGTGAGCGCGTCTTCGTCTGCTTCTCGCGACCCGCGCACGTGCTTTACGAGAATGGGCGCCTCGACGACCGTGCTGTACCGCCCGTCGTCCTCCTGAAGGACGAAAACGGGGAAGAGGGGGGCACCAGAAGCCTGGGCGAGGCGGAATGGGCCGATGGGGAACGAGGCCGTCTTGCCGAAGAACGGCAGCCGGCGCCCCGTTCCCGAAACGTCACGGTCGCCCTGCATGGCGACGAAGCCGTTCGACCTGAGCGCCCTGAGGATCGGGACGGACGCGAAAGGGGAAGTGGTCACGGGGATGCCGATCACACCCAGCGAGCGCCGCGCACTCTCGCGGTGCCTCTCGACGACCGGCGAAGGATCCGGGGCGTACACCGCATAGGTCGTGATGCCCATTTCACGCAGGAACAGTCCGCCGAGCTCGAAGTTGCCCACGTGCGCCGTAAGCAGAATGGCGCCTGTGCCTTCGCGGTGTGCGGCCGCGAGCTGTTCGTCGCCGACCCGTCTCGCGAGGAGCGCCGCGGGATCGATGTCAGGCCTGCCGCTGCAGCGGAGAAGGTCGATCCAAAGGCGCGAGTGGCGGGAGACCATCATGCGCGCCGTTTCCTCGACGCGGCGATCCGTGGCTGGGACGCCCAACACGCGAGCGACGTTGCCGCAAATGGCCTCGTGGACGTGCCCGCGCCTCCAAAGCGCCTGCTCCACCGTGATCGAGGCGAGACGCGCGACCCAGGCGGGCGGCACCGTCCGCGCCATCCACCGGAAGAACGGGAACCAGAGCCCAAACGTGGCATTCGCCAGGCTCGAGACGATCGTCGCTTCCTCGGCGTTCTCGATGGGCCCCTTCGTCACGGGCGTGAGAATGCCACGGCGGCGCCGGGCGCTAACATCTCCGGCAAATGCGAAAACCTGTCGTCCTCATCACGGGGGCCAGCGGAGAGATCGGACACGGCCTGATCACGCGCCTCGCCGCCGACGGCTCGCGGCCCATCCTCACGCTCGACCTCAAGCCGCTCGAGGCCGAGCAGGGCCGTCTCGTCGCGCGCGAGTTCGTCGGCTCGATCCTCGACCGGACCGTCCTCGAGCGGATCCTCTCCGAGTTCGAGATCGACCTCATCTTTCACCTCGCGGCGCTCCTCTCCACGCGCGGCGAGTTCACGCCGGTGACGGCGCATCAGGTGAACGTGGAGGGGACGCTCAACCTCCTCGAGTTCGCGCAGAGCGAGCGCCAGTCGCACGGGCGGCCCGTCGCGTTCCTGTATCCGTCCTCGATCGCCGCGTACGGCCTTCCCGACCTCGCGACGAAGTCTCGCGCCGGACGCGTGAAGGAGGACGACTTCAACCAGCCGACCACGATGTACGGCTGCAACAAGCTCTACGCAGAGCACCTCGGCCGGTACTACTCGCGGCACTACAAGCAGCTCTCGTCCGAGACGGTGAGCTCTCGCGTGGATTTCCGGTGCGTGCGCTTCCCCGGGCTCATCTCCGCCGTGACGATGCCTTCGGGCGGAACCTCCGACTACGCTCCCGAAATGATCCACGAGGCCGCGCAGGGGAATCCCTACGCGTGCTTCGTCCGCGAGGACACGCGCATCCCGTTCATGGCGATGCCGGATGCCGTCGAGGCTCTTCTCAGGCTCGCGGCCGCGCCCGCCGGGGCCCTCACGCGGCAGGTCTACAACGTGGGGGCGTTCCACCCCTCGGCCGGCGAGATCCGGGACCTCGTGGCCGGGGCTTTTCCGGGCGCCCGCATCACGTTCGAGCCCGACCTCAAGCGCCAGGGCATCGTGGACTCATGGCCCGCCGACGTGGACGACGCGGCGGCCAGGAGAGACTGGGGGTTCTCACCGCGCTTCGACCTGAAGCGGGCGTTCGCCGAGTATCTGATTCCGACGATCCGGAAGCAGTACCAGCGCAGGGGCCTTAGTCCCCCGCCTCGTCGTCGCGGTGGAAGGCGCCGGCCCCGGCGAGGACGGGGTCGAGGTCGAAGGGCTTAACCCACTTGTCGACGACGCTTTTCGTCCCCGGGACGCGAAGCTTCTCGAAGAGGAAGCCGAACTTCTCCTCGAGGCGCCTCCCGATCCCGACGCGCACGGGTTCCGGCAGGTCCCACGCGGCCTTCTTGAACGGCCCGATCGCCTTCTTGCGCGAGCGATAGAGGAACTGCTCGTCGGTGTCCTTCGGCTTCCTCTCGTCGGCCGCGTTCGCGTGCACCCAGGCGTACATCTCCTCGCGAAGGCCTTTCGGAAGCCCTTCGTACGTCATGTTCTGGAACTCGGTCGCGAGGTGGACCTCCGAGGCGCCGTGCTCGGGAAACTGGTGGAAGTTCTCCGGTGCGACGGTCGACGCGCCGTGCTGGACGGCGCCGGAAAGTCCGTACTCCGTCCGCGCGACTTTCGAGATGGCTTCGATCGCGTCGAAGTGGATCTCGACCTTCGCGACGGTCCCGTCCGGGAGAGGCGTGCCGCCGTGGGACGTCCCCGTGTTGATCGAGATCTTCGAGACGCCCTTCATCCCGGCGGGCAGCGCCGCGAGATAGCCGTTCATGAAGGCGCGGAACTCCTCCGGCGTGGAGACGTCCTTGCCCACCTCGCCGATCTCCCCGCCGATCGAGATCGTGACGCCCTTCGGCTCGCGCGCGCGGATGAAGCGCGTGAAATGCGCGGCGTTCTCGAAATTCTGCCGCTGCTGGAGCGCCTCGGTCGACTGGGACATGTCGACGAGCGTCGACGTGTCGATGTCGATGTTCAGAAAGCCGGCCGGGATCGACTCCTCGATGAGCGCCTCGATCGCCCGCCGTTCCGCGCCGGGGTCCGCGGCGTACTTTTTCGCGTTCATCTGGAAGTGGTCGCCCTGGATGAAGACGGGTCCCCGGTGTCCTTCCTTGATCGCGGCGGCCAGGACGGCCGCTACGTACTCGCCCGGGCGCTGGTCGGTGTAGCCCATCTCGCTGCGTGCGATCTCGAGGATGAAGGCGCCCACGTCTCGCGCCTTCGCCGCGCGAAAGACCGCGCGCGCGGCGTCGTACGTGAGCATGCGGAGGTTGATGGCCGGCGTCGTGAACCCGCCTGCTTCTCCGCGCCCCATCGCGACGTAGAGCTCCTGGATGGACGCGGGCAGGATGCCGAGAGCGGCGGCGGCCTTCCGGATGGAGAGGCGCGCCTCCTCGCGATTCGCGGCATCGGCTTCGAAGACCGCGCTCCTCACGAGGTTGTCGATCGTGCGAGTCCGAAAGCCGGCGGGATCCCGCTTCACCTCTAAAAGGACGTTCTCGACGGACATGGAAGCCTCCCGGAACCGTGCGATTCTATTTGGAAAACTCGCCGCCCAGAAAAGACACCAGGTGGGCAAAGTCCTTCTCGCCGAGGCCTGCCTTCCGCGCCCTTTCGTACTCGCTTCGCGCGGCGTCCACGACGGGCGCGCCGGCCGGTCCTCCGCCGGCCTCGACGAGGAGGCGCAGGTCCTTCTCCATGAGAGCGAGCTGGAAAGCGGCCGGCTCGCCGCCCGCCGCGAGGAAGTCCGTCTTGGCCTTGAGGTAGGGCGCGACGGAGGGGATCGAGAGGAGCCACGCGCGCGTGCGCTCTCTCGGCAAGCCGAGGGAGCTGGCGAGGGCAAGCGCCTCGCCGAAGGCCGCGAGGGTGACGCCGTACATCAGGTTGTTCACGAGCTTCATCGCCGAGCCCTGTCCGACGCCGCCGAAGTGGAGAGTCTCGGTGCTCACGGCGCCGAGGACTTCCTTCGCCTTCGCGAGGACCGCCGCGTCTCCTCCCGCGAGGAGCTTCAGCGTGCCGTCGGTGGCCGGCTTGACGCTGCCGGCGACGGGCACGTCGCAGAAGTCCGCACCCTTCTCGCGTGTCCGCTCCGCCGCGCGGCGCGACGCTGCGGGCGTCACCGTGGAGAAGTCGAGCCAGATCTTTCCGGACGAAAGGCCGGCGACGAGGCCGTCCGGCCCGTCCGCCACGGCCTCGAGCGCCGCGGGATCGGAGAGCATCGTGCAGACGATGTCCGCGCCGGCCGCAGCCTCTCGCGGAGTCGAAGCGATCGCCGCGCCCGCGATCGCGCGGGCGCGCTCGGGATGACGGTTCCAGACGGTGAGAGGAAAGCCCGCGTGGAGGATCCGGCGGGCCATGGGGGCGCCCATCGCGCCGAGGCCGAGGAAGGCGACGCGTGTCATGCGCGCATCTTAAGATCGCAGGGTGACGCGGCGCGACCTGTCTTCCGAGGAAAAGCGCGCTCTCGCGGCGATCGTGGGAGAGGGACACCTCCTCGCCTCCCCGGACGACGTCGCCCCTTACGCCAAGGATTGGACGCGCGACCTCGTCGCGGCCCCCGCCGCCGTGGCGCGCCCGCGGACGACGGAAGAAGTCTCGCGTCTCCTCGCGTTCTGCAGCGCGCGCGCGATCCCGGTCACGCCGCAGGGCGGCCGCACGGGCCTGTCGGGCGGCGCCCTCGCGGTTTTTGGCGGACTCGGTCTCTCCCTCGACCGGATGGCCTCGATTCTCGAGATCGACGCGGACAACTTCGTCGCCGTCGCCGAAGCGGGCGTCGTGACGCAGACGCTCCAGGAGGCCGTCGAGGAAAAGGGCCTCTACTACCCGCCCGACCCCGCGTCGCGGGGCTCGTGCACGATCGGAGGCAACGTCGCCGAGAACGCGGGCGGACCGCATGCCGCCAAGTACGGCGTCACGGGACGCTGGGTGCTCGGCCTCGAGGCGGTCTTCGCGGATGGCTCGGTTGCCGAGACGGGCGGCAAGACGCGCAAAGACGTCGCGGGCTACGACCTGACGGCGCTCCTCGTCGGGAGCGAGGGCACGCTCGCGGTCGTCACGAAGGCCTGGCTGCGCCTCATCGCGAAACCGGCCGTCTGGGCGACCGTCCTCGCGCCCTTTCCGTCTCTCGAGTCGGCGGCGGCGGCGGTCTTCGAGATCCACCGGCGCGGCCTCGTCCCGTCCGCCTGCGAAATCGTGGACCGTCCCACGATCGAGGTCGTCTCGAGGAAGAAAGGCGCCGCCGTGCCGTTTCCGGAGGCCGAGGCGCGCCTCCTCCTCGACTTCGACGGCGCCACGGACGAGGAAGTGGAGCGCGCGGTCACGTCCGCGGGCGAGATTCTCCTCGAGTGCGGCGCCCTCGACGTCGCGCTCGCGGCCGACGAGCCGCGGCGGCGCGCGCTCTGGGAGGTGCGGCGTGGAAGCGCCGAGGCGATCCACGAGCTGGGCCTCACGTTCGAGCTCGATCTCGCGGTCCCGCGCTCCGAGCTCGTCCCGCTCGTGAAGGGCGTGAGGCGGCTCGCGGAGGCGGCGCACCTGCGCGCGTTCGCGTACGGGCATGCCGCAGACGGGAATCTTCACGTGCGTCTTCTCCGGGAAGGGGCGGCCGGGCCGGCGGCATTCGAGTCCGTGGTCTCGGCGATCTACGCCGAGGCGGTGCGCCTCGGCGGGACGATCACGGGCGAGCACGGCGTCGGCCTCACCCTGCGCGACCTCCTCCCGATGCGCCGCCCGCCCCCGTTCCTCGCCGCGATGCGCGCGATCAAGCAGGCCCTCGATCCGAACGGGATCCTGAATCCGGGGAAGGTGATCCCCGCGCCGGGATGAGCGCGCCCCCGGAGCGTGCCGCACACGACCCCGCGGGGCGATACCGCGTCCTCGCGCTTCTGTCTCTCGCGGAGCTCTTCGGGATGTCGCTGTGGTTCTCGGCGTCCGCGGTCGCGCCGCTTCTCAAGGTCGAGTGGGCCCTATCCGACGCCTCAACGACGTGGCTCACGCTCTCCGTCCAGCTCGGCTTCGTCGCCGGGACGCTCGCGAGCGCCGTTCTGAACCTGCCGGACGTCTGGGCGCCCCGCCGCCTCGTGATCGGGACGACCCTGCTCGGGGCCGCCGCGAACGCGTCGCTCGCGCTCTTTTCGCACGGGGCCGCCTCTGCTCTCGTCCTTCGCTTTCTGACGGGCGCCTGCCTCGCGGGCGTCTACCCGCCGGGGATGAAGATCCTCGCCTCGTGGTTTCGCGAGCGGCGCGGCCTCGCGCTGGGCGTCCTGATCGGCGCCCTTACCCTCGGCAAGGCGGTCCCGTACCTCGTGAACGCGGTCTTCGGCTCCGCGTGGCGGCGTAGCCTGCTCGCGGCGTCGGGCCTCGCGCTCGCCGGAGGCGTCCTCGTCGCCCTCTTTGTCCACGAGGGGCCGTTCGCGCCGCCGGCCGCGCTCTTCGACGTGACGCAGGTGACGAAGGTCTTCGCGAACCGCGGGGTGCGACTTGCAAGCTTCGGCTACTTCGGCCACATGTGGGAGCTCTACGCGATGTGGACGTGGGTTCCCGTGATGCTCCGCTCCGGCTTCGCGATCCGCGGCGTCGCGCCGGCAGCCGCCGAGGCCGCCTCCTTTTTCGTGATCGGATGCGGGGCGGCGGGGTGCGTCGTCGCGGGCCTCGCGGCCGATCGGAAAGGCCGGACGCTCGTGACGTCGGCGGCGATGGCGGTCAGCGGCGCATGCTGTGTCGTGATCGGACTCTGCTACGGAGGACCGCCCCTCCTCCTCCTCGCCGTCGCGGCGGTCTGGGGCGCCGCGGTCGTCGCGGATTCGGCGCAGTTTTCCGCGGCCGTCACGGAGCTCTCGGACCCGGTCTTCATGGGAACGGCACTCACGCTCCAGACTTCGCTCGGCTTCCTCCTGACGACCCTTTCGATCGACCTCGTGCCGGCGCTCCTTCCGGCGCTCGGCTGGCGATGGGTCTTCGTCCTCCTCGCGCCCGGGCCCGCCCTCGGCGTTCTCGCGATGCTTCGCCTGAGGGCGCTGCCCGAGGCCGCGAAGATCGCGCAGGGCCGGCGCTGAGCACGAGCTCCGGCCGCTGCCTCCGCTACACTCGCGGCATGCCCGTCGCCGATTTCGAGCCCGTGATCGGGCTCGAAGTGCACTGCCAGCTCAAGACGAAGAGCAAGGCGTTCTGCCCGTGTCCCGTCGTGTTCGGCGCGCCGCCGAATACGGCCGTCTGCCCCGTGTGTCTCGGCTATCCGGGCGTCCTCCCGACAGTGAATCGCGAGATGGTGACGCTCGCGATGCGCGTCGCGCTCGCGACCGGCTGCACGATCGAGGAGAGGTCGGTCTTCGCGCGGAAGAACTACTTCTACCCGGACCTCCCGAAGGGCTACCAGATCTCGCAGTACGACAGGCCATTGGCCACGCGGGGCGCGGTCGCTCTCGGTGCCGACGGCTCGCCGAAGAGCGTGCGGCTCAACCGCGTTCACCTCGAGGAGGACGCCGGCAAGTCGATGCACGACTTCCCGTGGCAGGACGTGCCCACGGGCGTTTCTCTCGTCGACCTGAACCGCGCCGGCACGCCGCTCATCGAGATCGTGTCCGAGCCGGACCTCTCCTCGGCCGCGGAAGCGTACGAATACCTCGTCCATCTGCGCCGGCTCGTGCGCTGGGTGGAGGCCTCCGACGGCAACATGGAGGAGGGCTCGCTCCGGTGCGACGCGAACGTCTCCGTGCGGAAGAAGGGCGCCCGGGCGCTCGGGACGAAGGTGGAGATCAAGAACCTGAACTCCTTCGTGCACGTGAAAAAGGCGATCGAGCACGAGGTCGAGCGGCAGGTCGAGGCTCTCGAGGCCGGGAAGGCCCTCGTGCAGGAGACGCGTCTCTACGAGCCCGCGACGGGCGCGACGAAGGCGATGCGGAGCAAGGAAGAGTCGATGGACTATCGTTACTTCCCCGACCCCGACCTCGGCACGCTCGTCGTCGACGAGGCGTGGAAATCGGGCGTCGCCGCGGCGATGCCGGAGCTCCCACGGGCGCGGAGCGCACGCCTTGTGATCGCATACGGCCTTCCGGCCGTCGACGCGGACCTCGTCTGCCTGTCGCGCCCGCTCGCGGACTTTTACGAGGCCGCCGTCGCGGCCTATCCGAAGAATCCGAAGGGGGTCGCGAACTGGCTCCTCACCGAGCTTCTCGCGAGGATGTCCGACGCCGACCGGCACGCGGGGCGCATGCCCGTCGCGCCCCGAACGCTTGCGACGCTCGTCCTTCGCATCGACGACGGGACGATCTCGGGAAAGATCGCGAAGGAGCTGCTGGACGATCTGATCGCGACCGGGCGGCCCGTCGACGATCTCGTGAAGGAGAAGGGGCTCGTCCAGATCAGCGACGAGGGAGAGATCCGGGAGATCGTCGCGGCGGTCGTCGCCGATCATCCCCAACAGGTCGCGACGTATCGGGGCGGGAAGATTGCGTCTTTCGGCTGGTTCGTCGGCCAGGTCATGAGAGCGACCGGCGGCAAGGCGAATCCGGAAGTCGTGAATCGCCTTCTCCGCCAAGCCCTCGATCCTCCGGTGAAATGATCTCCTCGTGATCGAGTTCTACCGCGTCGCCAAGGAATATCAGGGCCGCAGGGTCCTACGCGACGTGACGTTCAAGACGAAGAAGGGGGAATTCCTTTTCCTGACGGGTCCGTCGGGCTCCGGGAAGACGACGCTCCTCAAGCTCATCTTCCACGCGGAGAAGCCCACGGAGGGCCAGATCATCGTGAACGGGATGAACGTGAGCGGCATGCCGGCCTCGCGCGTCCCGGCCCTTCGCCGCTCGATGGGGATCGTCTTCCAGGACTACAAGCTCCTGCCGGCGCGGACCGTCCTCGACAACGTGACGTACGTGCAGAAGTTCCTCGGCGTGACCGCGGCCGAGCGAAGGCGCCGCGCCTACCAGACGCTGCGCCTCGTGGAGCTCCACCATCGGCTCGCCGCGCTCCCCGAAGAGCTCTCCGGCGGCGAGCAGCAGCGTGTCGCCCTGGCGCGAGCGCTCGTGAACGAGCCGGTGCTTCTGGTTGCGGACGAGCCCACGGGCAACCTCGACCATCGCCTGGCGGCTGAGGTCATGCGACTGCTGCAGGACATCGCCGTGCGCGGGACGACGGTCCTCGTCGCCACACACGACCAGGATCTCGTGAGGGCCGCGGGGCGCCGGTGCCTGACGCTCGATCGCGGGCGCGTCGTGGAAGGGCTCGTCGAGGCAGGTCTTCCGCCCCAGGCCTTGGCGAAGCAGTCGGACCCGGGACGCCGGGAGCCCGCCCCGTGAACCGTCCGGCCGCGCTCGCCGCTCTCGTCTCGGAGGCGCTCGAAGGCCTCGGCCGCGCCCGGCGCATGACGAGCCTGTCCGTGGCGCTCATCGCGATCTCGATCGGCCTCGTCGGGGCTTTCTTCCTCGTGGCGGAGAACCTGAAGAGCGTCGTCGAGACGGTGCGCGACGAGTCGACCGTGACCGTCTTCCTCAAGTCCACGGCGACGGAGGCGGACTGTGCCGACCTCGAGCGCGTGGCGAAGGAGACTCGCCTCGTGGCGCGGATGCACCGCGTCTCGCCCGACGAAGCGCGCACGCGCTTCTCGACGTGGTGGAAATCGCTCGCGCCGGCCGCGCGCTCCCTGCCGGGCAACCCGTTTCCGGCCTCGCTCGAGATGGAGCTCGAGCCGGCAGCCATGATCTCCGACGCGCTCCCCTCTTTTCTCAAGCTCCTCGCGTCTCAACGCGCGACCGAGGAGGTCCAGTTCGACGTCGAGTGGATCCGCCGCCTGCGCGGGGCCGTCTCTCTCGCGCGCCTGACGGGCCTCGTCCTCGCGGTTTTCCTGACGCTCGGGGCGGCGTTCACGATCGCGAACGTCGTGCGGCTCACGATCCTCCTTCATCGCGACGAGATCGAGATCCTGCGCCTCGTGGGCGCGCCGGAGTTCCTGATCAGAGGTCCGTACCTGCTCGGAGGCCTCGTGCAGGGCTTTCTCGGCGCGCTCGTCGCGCTCGCGCTTCTGTGGCTCGCCACGCGCGCGGTCCTCGCGTGGGTCGCCGCGACGAAGAACGCGCTCCTCGGCGTCTTCGCCGTGCGCTTCCTGCCCGCGTCGGCATGTCTCCTTCTCCTGGCGTTCGGCCTCGCGGCCGGGCTGCTCGGGGGCCTCCTCGCGGTGCGGCGCGGGAACCTCGCGGGATGACGAGCCGCATGCTTGAGGGCGGACCTTGATCGAGCTCCTGACGGAACGGCTGCAGCTACGGATCTTCCAGCTCGATGACTTCGAGGCCCACGCCGAGATCTGCGCGGATCCCGAGGTCATGAAGTACATTCGCGCCGGCCCTCTCTCGCGTCGACTCGTGGTGGCAGATGGCACGATATGTTGGGCACTGGCACCTCCGTGGCTACGGCCTTTGGGCCGTCGTCGAGCGGGCAACCGGCCGCCTCATCGGGCATCTCGGCTACCTCGACCCCGAGGGCGGCCACGGGTTCGAGATGGGCTGGGCCCTCGCGCGCCACGCCTGGGGCAAGGGGTATGCGCTCGAAGGATGCCGGGCCGCGGTCGATTACGCGTTCGCGGCGCTCGACCGCGACCGGATCGTGTGCCTCATCCATCCCGACAACGCCCGATCCATTCGGGTCGCGGGGCGTCTCGGCGCGGTCCGGGAAGGGGAACTCGAGGAATCGGACAAACGCCTTCTCCTTTACGCCCTCACGCGGCCCGCACGACCGGTCTGACACATCTTGCAGTCGGGAAAGGAGCACTTCATGCCGTCCACACCTCCCCGCGTCGAAGAATTTCAAGTCACGGGCTCCCAGCTCGTCTCCTCGGTCAAGGATCTCTTTCACGAGGGAAACATCCGGCGGATCTCGATTCGCAACGCCGAGGGAGTCACGCTCCTCGAGATCCCTCTCGTCGTCGGCCTCGCCGGCGCCGTCCTCGCTCCGGTCTGGGCCGCTCTCGGTGCACTCGCCGCTCTCGTGGCCAAGTGCACTCTGGTCGTCGAGAGAATCGGGGACGCGCCGCCGGCAACGTCGAAGCCGGTCAAGACAGCCAGCCGGAAGAGAACGACCTAGTCAAATCCCGAATCGGAGTTCGCCGTGGATTTCATCGCCCAATCGGGGAGGTCCCAATGTGTCGGAACATCAAGACCCTCTTCAATTTCGAGCCCCCGGCCACCGAGGAGGAGATCCGGGCGTCCTCCTTGCAGTTCGTGAGGAAGCTCAGCGGTTTCACGAAGCCTTCGAAGGCGAACGAAGCGGCGTTCGAACGCGCGATCGATCAGGTGGCCGAGGCGGCGCGCACGCTCATCTCGTCTCTGATCACGACTGCGGATCCCAGGGACCGTGAGGTCGAAGCCAGGAGAGCGCGCGCGCGAGCGGCCGCGCGATTCGGTCAGGCGAAGTAGGGCGAGAAGGCGCCGATCCCGTGCAGGAATTGAAAAACGATCCCTAGACCCCCCGGTGGCCGGCGAGGAGCGCCTCGGGCTCTTCGGGCGGCGCGGGATCGGGTGTCCGCTCGCCGAGGAGAGCGGCCCACGGCGCGAAGCGGTCGAAGCGCTCGGTCACGACCTTGATCATCGCCGTGAGCGGAACCGCGAGGATCGCGCCCGGGACGCCCCACAAAATGCCCCAGAACAGGAACGCGAACAGGACGGCGAGAGGGTGGAGCCGCACGCGGCTGCCCACGATGAACGGCGTCAGGACGTTGCCCTCGAGGAACTGCACGACCGAATAGAAGACGAGGACCTTCACGGGCAGCGCTGCGTCGCTTGAAGCGAGGAGCGCGATGAGAAAGGCAGGCGTCGTCGAAAAGATGACGCCGACGTAGGGGACGAGAACGCAGACACCGGCGAGCGGGCCGAGCACGTATCCGTATGGGACGCGCAGCACGAGAAGGCCCGCGGTCGTGATGCAGGCTGTGATCAAAACCACGAACAGCTCGCCGAGAACGTATCCGGACAGGACGCGTGCGACACCGACGGCGAAGTCCTGTGCGGCCCGGCCTCCCTTGATCCGCAGAATTTTCACGACCGCCCCGCCGTACTTCTCGCGGTCCTTCAGCATGAAGAACGAAAGCATCGGGACCGCGGCGGTATAGAGGAGAAGAGAGACGATCGTCTTGACCTGAAGCGCGACCTTCGTGAGCGAGTCGAACGCGTCCGACTCGAGTCGCACGGAGCGCGTGGTCCGATCGCCTTCGGGCAGGAGCGAGCGCGTACGCTCCTCGAGCTGGGCGAAGAGGCCCTGCGCTTTCGAGGTGAAAGCCCGGATCCGCGTCTCGTAGGCGGGCAGGTCGCGGGTGAAGGCCTCGATCTGCGACATCGCGTTGACGACGAAAAAGACGACGAGCGCCGAAAGAAGAACGATGACCGTGAGAACGGCCAGTGAGCGCGGGAATCGGACCTTCTCGAGAAGAACGACGAACGGCTGGAGCGCGAAGGAAAGGAAGAGGGCGAAGAAGAACATGACGAACAGGACCTTTCCCGCCCAGAGCATTCCCACGAGAGCCGCTGTCGCGAGCACGACGAGCGCCCGTGAGCGGAACACGCCGCCTGCGGCGGGGTTCGTCCCCGTGGAGAATGTTCCGGTCGAGAAGAGTCCGCTCGAGCTCGAATCCACGGCGGCGTCAGTCTAACGCCGCCGCGGACGAGACCGCCGGGTCAGGGAAACGTGACGGTCACGACGGCGCGCCGGTTGCGCGTCGCGTCGGGCGAATCCCCTTCTCCCTTGACCTCGGTCGTGATGCGCGAGCCGTCGATGCCGTGACGTTTCATGAGGTAATCGCGTGCCGCTTCGGCGCGGGCCTTTGCGAGCGCGGCATGATCCCCGCCCTTCTCCTTCGGGTCGGTGGAGGCCGAGATCGTGCACGTCGCGGCGAGGTTGTTCTTCAGGCGAAGGGCGACGCCGTCCAGGATGGCCTTCGCGATGTTCGTCAGGCGGCTCTTGGCGGCGTCGAAGAGGATCTCATCGGTCGTCGAGGTGGAAGGCCGGGCTACGGGAGGGGTGACGGCCTCGCCCGTCGGCGCCGTGACGGGCTCCGGAGCAGGAGCGGGAGGAGGCGGCGGCACGGGCTCCGTGGCAGGGGCGGGGGTTCGGCTTCGCGCGGCAGGGCGGCGCGAGGCCTCACCACGACGGGCGGAGCCGGCAGGTAGGAGAGCTGAACGAGGCCGCCGATGTTCGCGGGGGTGCCCCCGTACTTCGCCCAGCGGTCGATGTTCACGCGCACGGCGCCGGACGCCGTGAAGCCGGAGTCTCCGAACGCGAATCGCCCTCCGAGAGTCGCCTCGGAGAAGTCGGGGGGCTGCGTGTCGCCGCCGTCGTAGTGGACGCGGTTGATCTCACCGATCGCCTTGAAGACGTTCGGCACCACGGGCACGGCGACACCGACGGCGTTCGTCCACACGTTCGACAGGTCGTACCCCGTGGGCCCGGCGCCCGGGGTCGGCGTGGGCGTGCCGAGCTTCCCGTTGAGCTGGTAGGCCGACTGGAACGTCACCCAGCCGAACGTGAACGACATGCCGAGGTCGTAGTCCGCGCGGGTGGTTCCGATCGCGTTCACGTCGTTCGAGGACTGGGTCGGGATCGCGATACCGCCGAAGAGGGCGACGAGGACCGGGTCCTTCGAGTTGAGGCGTATTTTCGTTCCGAAGCGGACTTTGTCCGTCTCGCTGTGCGTGAAGCCGCCGAAACGGTAATGCCCGTTCACGAGCCCCTGCCAGTCGAAGTTGGAGGCGTTGTAGCGGTTAAAGCCCGTGCTCATCGTCGCTTCCCAGCTCGGCATCAGGCCGTACGCGACGGAAAGCCCGAAGCGCTGCAGGTTGTACCGGAGGGGATCGTCCCGGAGCGGGACCGTGTTCGGAACGGACGCCGCAGTCCGGTTCCACAGGTTCCAGGACAACCCGAGAGAGAAGCGTCCCTGAGGAAGCATGTCGGCGTTCGTGACCTGGAAGAGTCCCGTCTCGCCCGTGACCGTGGGAGCTACCTGTGCCGCGAGAGGAGCCGCGAGGACCAGGCACGCGATCGCGCCGAGGAGGAGTCGGGTCCGCATCCGTCGCATCGAATCTCCTTTGGTCCGCTCTTGGCCGCAGGGCTCGTTCCTGGCCAGGGCGGGAAAAGTGCCTCGAGTCGTTGTCCAAAAAAGACAGGAATCGCTGAGAGATTCTAGCGCGTCCTCCGGCGGGAGGCAAACGAAGTCAAGGAGTTACGCTCAAAGGAGAGGGTTCATCTTCTCTCGGAACCCTCGCGCCGCAACGGGGCCCTTGAGCTTCTCGACCATCTCTTCGAGCGTCCGGATCAGCTCTCGCACGACGTCGAGTCCTCGGCCGCGGTCGAGCTCCAGGAGGGCCGCGCGATAGGGACGGTCGATCGTCGCATCGCCGGGCGCCACTGCTGCGGCCTCGGCTTCCTGCTTCACTTTCGTGCAGAGGATCTGGAGGCTGCGCTTCTCGTCGCCCTTCGAGAGCGCCTGGAAGGCTCCGCTGCGGCTCGAGACATTCTGGATCGACTGGCCGATGGGCTGGGGCATCGCGGGAACGGGTGCGGGCGCCGGGACTTGGGGAGCGGCCCGACTTGCGGCGCGCGCTTTGCTGATCTCGACGAGCTCGGCCGTGACGAGGCCGTAAAGGGTCTTCGCGACGTCGAACGCCGAGGACCGGAGGGCCCGGGCGATCTCCTCGATCGAGCGGCTCCCGTCCGCCTTGGTCACGACCTTCCATTCGAGCGGCGTCAGCGTCACGGGTCCGTTCGCGCCTTCGCGAGCCACGAGGACGGGAACCGAGTCGGTCCCGGGGATCTTCTTCGAGAGGATCTTCCACTCGTCGCTTCGGCGCGCCGCCTCGAGCAGGAGATTCGTGTTCGAGCGGCTGATCGTCCGGGATTCGCTCTCGACGCCCGGCGAGAACTGAAACGAGCCCTGGCTCCAGAGCGCGAGCGCGTAAACCGCGTCCTCGCCCTCGACTTCGCCGAGCTTGGCGTGCGTGATCTGCCCGTTCTGGAGATAGACGTAGCCCTTCTCCGAGGCGCGCGTCATCGAGAACATGCCCGTCTTTCCAGAGACGGCCACGAGCTGGACGATATCGGAGAGCGGGAGCTCATTGAGGGAGCCTTGAAACGACATCGGGCTCATTCACGATAGCACTGGCGTTTCTCGATCGGTGAAGGGGGTCGGGGGGAAACACGACCGTGTTTCCCCCATCGCCTACAGATGCTAGCGCGCCCTCCCGGCGCGTGCGAAGCACGCGGCGCGCTAGCTCAGCCGGAGGGGCGTCTCCGGATCCCCGGGATAAATGGCGTGAGCACCCGAGGGATCGCCGCGAAGCTCGCGCCGCGCCGCGCGGCGACGAAACCGTAAGCGAGGGCGGCGGCCGCGGCGTCGGCGGCGTCGAGCGCCAGGCGGCGCCCGAGGAGAGCGCCGACCATGCGGCGCACCTGCTCCTTCTCGGCGCTGCCGGAACCCGCCACGGCGCGCTTGATCTCGGCGGGAGTCACCTCGGCAATCGGGATGCCGGCCTGAGCGAGCGCGAGAAGCAGAACGCCGCGCGCCTCTCCGAGGGCGATGAGGCTCTGGGGATTGACGCCGGAGAAGACGCGCTCGATGGCAGCGGTGTCCGGCCGGACGTCGGCAACGACCTCGGCGAGCGCACCGTGCAGGAAGGAAAGACGCTCGGCGAACGTGCCGTTCCGGGGCGGGCGAAGAACTCCGGCGGCGACGAAAGCGGGGGAGGGAGCGAAATCGACGACGGCCCAGCCCGCCGCCCGGCTTCCGGGGTCGACCCCGAGGATCTTCATCGCGCTCTTACGGTCTACTCCGTCAGGTACTTCTCGTCGATGTTGCCGTTCGACCAGACCTTCTGGACATCATCGTTGTCCTCGATCATCTCGAGGAGCTTCACCAGCGCGGGACTCTTGTCGGCGACGTCGATCGTATTCTGCGGAACCATCTGGATTTCCGCCGTCTGGATCGGGATGTTCTTCGCCTCGACGGCGGCCTTCACGGCCTCGAGCGAGGCAGGGTCGGTGACGATCTCGAAGACGTCCGGATCCTCGGTCTTGAAGTCCTCGGCGCCCGACTCGAGCGCGAGCTCCATGAGGACATCTTCTTTCGCGGCGCTCTTTTCGACCGCGACGTAACCCTTCTTCGAAAACTGGAAGGCCACGGCGCCCGCGGCGGCCAGGTTGCCGCCGTATTTCGTGAGCAGGTGGCGGATCTCGGCGGTCGTGCGGTTCTTGTTGTCGGTCATCGCCTCGACGAGGATCGCGGCCCCGCCCGGCCCGTAGCCTTCATACGTGACTTCCTCGTATGTCACGCCTTCGAGCTCGCCCGTGCCGCGCTTGATCGCTCTGTCGATGTTGTCCGACGGCATCGACGCCTTTTTCGCGGCGAGGACCGCCGAGCGCAGGCGCGGATTCGACTCGATGATGCCGCCACCCACCTTGGCGGACATCGTGATTTCCTTGATCAGCTTCGTGAAGAGGTTCCCGCGCTTGGCGTCGGCGGCGCCCTTCTTGTGCTTGATCGTGCTCCACTTACTGTGACCGGACATGACTCACCTCTGGGGCCTTCGGGGCGCGAAGTCTAGCAGGGATACCCCTCCAGGCGGCCGTCCCGTCCGGTCGGGAGGAGCCGCGCGAGGAGACGGCGGCCCGGGGCGTTTTCGCCCGGCGGAAGGCGAAGCCCCACGTCTAGATAGTGATCCGTGAGGCCCCGGTTTCCGCGCAGCGTGACGACGTCTGCCGTCGTCCCGGACGCAGACGCGGCGAAGATGTCGGCCTTTTCCTCGCCGAGGCGGCGCAGAGCGCGCGTTCGTTCCGTGACGACCCGGGGCGGCAGAAGACTCGCCTGATGCCAGACCGCGGCGTCGGTGCCGGAGCGCGGCGAGAACGGAAACACGTGGAGCGACGCGAAGGGCAGCTCTTCCACGAAGCGCCGCGTCTCCTCGAACTCGGCGTCCGTTTCGCCGGGGAAGCCGGCGATGAGGTCCGTCGCGAGGTGGAGGCGCGGATTCGCACGCACCGCGCGCGACGCGAGCGCGCGGTAGCGCTCCGGCACGATGCCGCGGCGCATCCGCTTGAGGACGCCGAACGAGCCCGACTGGAGCGGGAGATGCAGGTGGGGGACGACGGCGCGCGAGGTGGCGACGAGGTCGACGAGGCCCTCGCCGGCCTCCATGGGCTCGAGCGAGGAGAGCCGGATTCGGCAGGGGGGCGGGTCGTCTTCGAGCCGCGCAAGGAGATCGACGAGCCGCGTCCCGCGGTCGTGGCCGAACGCGGCGAGATGGATCCCCGCGAGGACGACCTCGGGCACGCCCGCGTCTCCGAGGCGACGGACGGCGTCGAGGACGTCCTCGATCCGGGCGCTCCGCTCTTTTCCGCGCAGCGACGGCACGACACAGAACGCGCATCGGCGCTCGCAGCCGTCTTGGATCTTCAGGAACGCGCGCGTCCGGTCCGGATCGAGGAGAGCCTCCGGCTGCCGCTCCGAAGCGGGCATCGCGAAGAGCGCGGCGCGAGCCGCCTCGCCGGTCGTGACGATCCGCTCGGGGAGGAGGCCGGCCTCGTGGGCGTCGAGGATCTCGGGCAACGCGTCCCGCGCGGCGAGAGACACCACGAGGTCCACCTCCGGCATCGCCGCGAGCGATGCGCCGCCTTTCTCGGCGAAGCAGCCGGTGACGACGAGCGTCGCGCCCGGGTTTTCGCGCCTCAGGCGGCGTACGAGGCGGCGGCCGTCGCGTTCGGCTCGATCCGTGACCGCGCAGCCGTGCACGAGGAGAACGTCCGCCTCGGCCGGTCCCTCGTCGCGGACCCCTCCGGCGAGGCGCGCGGCGGCCGCGGCGTCGATCCTGCTGACCTTGCAGCCGAGCGGCGCCGCAAAGACGCGGCGCGAGAGGAGGCGCGTGGTCCCGTTCGTTGACACGGCGGTCACCCCGACGATAATAGATTCTTCCGAAAGGAGTTGTGCGCGCGGGCGGAGGCCTCGTCCTCCGTCCTCGCATCCGGCATGAAGTTCCTTCTGATCGAGTACGAGCCGCGCTATCTCGAGCGGATCCGCCAATACCTGGCGAGCCAGTCGCAGACCGTCGAGCTCGTGATCGGGCGCGATGGCGAGGAAGGGCTCGACCTGTATCGCAAGGCGCGTCCGGATCTCGTGCTCATTTCCTCCGTGCTTCCGAAGGTCCGAACGCCCGATGTGATCAAGGGCATGCAGGCGACGGGCCCGACGCCGCCCATCCTCCTCATGATGTCCGGCTACAAGGGTCGCAACAAGCGTGCGGACGCGCAGCGCGTGGGCGCGACGAGCATCCTCGAGAAGCCGTTCTCGGAGGATGTCTTTCAGGCGGAGGTTGCGATGGCGCTGGGTCTCAGGCCCGGGATCGAGATGACGACTTCCCCGGGCCCGCCGAGCGATCCGGGCTCCCCTCTCCTCTCGGCCGACGACATCTTCTCGGACGTCCTGACGGGGCTCGGTGAGGCGCCGCCCGTGAAGCCCGTCTCCCGCGAGATGCCGGTGCCGAGCTCGGTCGAGAAGCGCCTGCACGACACGCTCTCGGGGCTCATGCCCCCGCCGAAGCGACCGGCGAGCGGATCCGGCGCTCCGTTTCCCTCGGCCGAACGGAGCGACCGACCTGTCGAGCGCACGGCGCGCGTGAACGTCGCCGAGGCGATGGCGAGCCTCACCGCCCGTCCGCATCAGACGCCGCGCTCCGGCGAATCGGCGGCCCGGGGCATCTCCTCCGTCGACAAGCTCCTGCACGACACGCTCTCGGGGCTCATGCCCCCTCCGAAGACGACGGTGGCCGCTCCTCCGTCACGCCCGAGGGAGATCTCGCGCGAGGTCTCGGGAGAGACGCTTCGGATGAAGGTGTCCCCGGTCCCGCCGCCTGTTCCGCCCGCACCGCCCCCGATGAAGCGGCCGGGTGACACGACCCGTCCGGTCGCCGCCGCGCGTCCCGCCTCGTCGCCGGGGGCGTTCGGGCGCTATCAGCTCCTCGAGAAGATCGGCGCGGGCGGTATGGCCGAGGTCTTCAAAGCGCGCATGAAAGGCGAGCAGGGCTTCGAGAAGATCGTCGCGATCAAGCGCATCGTGCCGCACATGGCGACGAACGCCGAGTTCGTGACGATGTTCGTCGACGAGGCGAAGCTCGCGGCTCAGCTCAACCACAACAACATCACGCACATCTACGATCTCGGGAAGGTCGACGCCTGGCACTACATCGCCATGGAGTACGTCGACGGCAAGGACCTGCGCACGCTCCTGAAGCTCGGGAAGGAAAGGGGCTTTCCTCTGCCCGCCGAGCTCGCGCTCTTCATCGCCGCGAAGATCGCGAACGCGCTCGACTACGCGCACCGCCGGCCGGCCCCGGACGGCAGCGAGCTCAACCTCGTGCACCGCGACGTCTCCCCGCAGAACATCCTCATCAGCGACGAGGGCGACATCAAGCTCTGCGACTTCGGGATCGCGAAGGCCGCGAGCAAGGTGTCGACGACGATGTCGGGCGCGCTGAAGGGGAAGCTGCAGTACATGTCGCCCGAGCAGGCCTGGGGCAAGAGACTCGACCGCCGAAGCGACATCTTCTCTCTCGGCTCGGTGCTCTACGAGATGCTGACGGGCGCGCCTCTTTTCGAGGGCGACACGGACATGTCCGTTCTCGAGAGCGTACGGGAAGGCGAGGTCGCGCCCCCCACGTCCCGCGGCGTCGAGGTGCCGAAGCGCGTGGATCAGATCGTCCTCAAGGCGCTCGCGAAGAATCCCCAGGAGCGCTACCAGAACGCGTCGGAGTTCGAGAAAGACCTGCACGCGGTGCTCTACACGTACCAGCCCTCGCCCGGGCCCGCCGATCTCGCGATTTACATGCACCGCCTCCTCGAGGCCCCGCCGGCTTCGGACGACGAGATCGACGCCGCCTTCGACGCGGCGCGCGACATGCCCCGCCCGGCCGCGCCGTCGGTCCCCGTTTCGGGGGTTCCTCCGAAGAAAGGGAAGGGCCTCGTCATCGCGAAGGCGCACACCGGCGATGTCACGCGGCCGTCGCTGCCGTCTCCCGCGCCGCTTCCCGTGCCGGCGCCCCGCCGCGCAATGGGAGAAAGCGCGGCCGCGCCCGTACTCCCCGCCGCGGGCGAGTCGAAGAAGAGCCGGACCGGGCTCTTCGCCGGGATCGGCATCGCGGCGGCGGTGCTCGTCGCCGGCGCGCTCTTCGTGACGAAGGACCGCTGGTCGGGCGCAAAACCGGCTGTCACGGCGCCGGCGCCGAAGACGGAGACTCCGGCGACGAGCGCCTCCTCCGCCGCATCCGCGGCACCCTCGCCGGCGCTCCTTGCGGCCGAGCCGGCGAAGATCGTCGACCCGAAGGCCGTCGAGGCCGAGGCAAGGCGTCTCACGGCCGAGCGCGAGAAGGCGCTGCGCGATGCGGCGGCCAAGCAGCTCGCCGCGACGGGGAAGCCCGCGACCGCATCGGCCCAACCACCGGCCGTCCTGGGGCTCGCGCCCGTGAAGCCTGCCGAGCCCCCGCGCGCCGCTGACGCCGGCACCGCCTCGGTTCCCGCTCCGAAAGCCGCCGAGCCTTCCACGGCAGCGGTCGTGCGCGCGCCGGAGACAGTTGCCGAGGCGGCTCCGAAGCCTACGCTGCCGCCGCCCGCCGAGGTCACCCTCCCCGAGAAGCCCCCCGTGATCCCCGCCGCGTCGAACACGCCGGTTTCGGAAGGCGACCTCGTGGGACCCGGTGAGGGTGTCGTGGAGCCGCGCCTCGTGCGCCTCGGGAGCCTGGGCAATCTCCCGCCGGAGGCGCGCGAGGTCAGACGCGGGAACGACGGCTCCATCGGAACGCCGATCCTCATGGCGCTCGTGGACGAGCGCGGCAGCGTCGTGCAGGTCCGGGTCATCAAGCCGTCGCGCTACAAGTTCGTCGACGAGGCCGCCGTGCACGCGTTGAAGGGTGCGACAATCCAGCCCGCGACGAAGGATGGCGTGAAGGTGAAGATGTGGAAAACCTTCCCCATCAACCTGAAGCTCTGATCCCGTCAAGCGGGATTTTCGAGGAGAACGCATGAGCCTTTCCGACGAACAGAGAAAGTTCTACGAGAACACGCTCAAGGTGACGAAGGTCGAAATCGACCAGCTTGAGGGGGAGATCCAGGCCGAGCTCGCGAAGGTCAAGGAACGGCTCGCGGACCTCCAGAACGCGCAGAAAGCGGCGCGTCAGATGTACGGGGCGGCGTGCCTCAGGCTCGGAATTTCGAACGACCTCGAGGAAGCCGAGGAACCCTGATCCGCGTCTTCGGTCTTCTCTCCCTCGGTCTCGCGCTTCTCGCTTCTCCGGCCCCGACCCGATCACCGGCCGCGCCTCGGCGCATCGTCGCTCTCGCTCCCTCCGCGGCCGAGATTCTGTTTGCGCTCGGGGCCGCGCCGCGCGTCGTCGGCGTTTCCGATTTCGCCGACGATCTCCCCGAAGCCGCCGGGAAAGCGCGCGTCGGGGGCTTCGCGCCGGATCTCGAACGCGTCGTCTCTCTCTCGCCGGATCTCGTCGTCGTCTCGAAGGACGGCACCGATCGCGCCGCGTACGAAAAGCTCGCGTCCCTGGGGCTCCCGGTCGTCGTGACGAGCGGAACGACGCTCTCCGGCATTCTCGAGGACGTGACCCGCGTGGGGCACGCTCTCGGTGACGACGACCGCGCCCGGGCTCTCGTGCAAACCCTCACGAAGCGCATCGCCGCGGCGGAGGCTCTCGGGCGCACCCGTCCGAGGATGCGGGCCCTCGC
Source organism: Thermoanaerobaculia bacterium (assembly GCA_963816185.1). Lineage (GTDB taxonomy): Bacteria > Acidobacteriota > Thermoanaerobaculia > UBA5066 > UBA5066 > Fen-183. The sequence continues at coordinate 59,802 of CAWFJJ010000008.1, forward strand.
GCTCATCTGGCCGGATCCTCCCGTGGCGGCCGGCGCGGGCACGTTCATCGGAGACGTCGTAGCGCGCGCGGGGTTCGCGAACGTCGTGCCGGAATCCGCGGGCGATTGGCCGCGCGTCTCGTTCGAGACCCTCGCCGCATGGAATCCCGACCTCGTGATCCGCCCCGAGACTCCGGAGAACGCCGAGGTGTTCGCGCACGCGTTCTCTGACGCGCGCTGGCGTCTCGTCAGGGCGGTGAGCGACGGTCGCGTCGTCGTGCTGCCCGGGAACCTTCTCGAGCGGCCGGGCCCGCGCCTCGTCGAGGCGCTCGAGCGGCTCGCGGCGGTGCGCGTGCCGTGACGTCCCGCCGCCCGGCGCTCGTGTGGGGGATCGCTCTCCTCGTCGTGCTCGCCGCCGCGCTTGGCGCGTCGCTCCTTCTCGGAAGCGTCGCGCTCGGACCCGGTGCCGTGTTCCGGGCGCTTCTCGGCGTCGGCGACGCTTCGACGGTCTCGATCGTGCGCGATCTCCGGCTCCCTCGAGCGCTCCTCGCCGTGCTCGTGGGCGGCGCGCTCGCGCTCTCGGGCGCGGCGCTCCAGGCGCTGCTCGGAAATCCTCTCGCCGACCCGTATCTCCTCGGCGTCTCCGGCGGCGCCGCGTGCGGGACGCTCGTGGGCTCGCTGCTCGGCCTCGGAGCTTCGGTGGGCGCACGCTCCGGCGTCCTCGACTCTCTCGCGCTGCCCCTCGCCGCGTTTCTCGGCGCCCTCGCGGCCGTTCTCGTCGTCGGGCTGGGCGCTTCCGCCGGAGGCCGGCTGGACCGTGGGCGGCTCCTTCTCTCGGGCGTCGTCGTGAACGCGCTCGCGTCGGCCGTGCTCCTTTTCCTCCTCTCCTTCGGCGACGCCTCGCGGTCGCGGACGTTCGTCTTCTGGATGCTCGGCTCGCTCGCGGGCGCCACACCGGGCGCGATCCTCGCCTTGTCGGTCTACGCGGCGCTCGGCCTCGCGTTGCTCCTTCCGCTCGCGCGCGCGTTCGACGCGCTCACCCTGGGAGAGGAGACCGCCGCGACGCTCGGGATCCGCGTCGAAACCGCGAAGCGCACGGCCTATCTCGCCGCCTCGCTCCTCGCCGCGGCGGCGGTGGCCTACGCGGGAATCATCGGGTTCGTGGGCCTTCTCGTCCCGCACGCCGTCCGCCGCATCACGCGCTCGCACCGCGCGCTGCTCCTCCTCTCCTTTCTCGGAGGCGCCCTCCTCCTCGTCGTGTCGGATGTCGCCGCGCGTTCGCTCTTCGCTCCCGCAGAAATCTCGGTGGGCGCCATCACGGCCCTCCTCGGGGCGCCGGCATTTCTTCTTCTCCTGAGGGCGCGACCGTGACCGGCGCCGCTCGCCGCCGAGGCGCTGGCCGCCGGATACGGCCCGCGCGACGTCCTCGAGGACGTGACGTGGACGTTCGAGACGGGCCGCGTCACCGCGCTGCTCGGCGAGAACGGCGCGGGGAAGTCGACGCTCCTGAAGGTGCTCGCCGGGATCGTGCCCGTGCGGCGCGGGACCGTCCGACTCGGCGGGCGTCCCCTGTCCGGGATTCCGCGGCGCGAGGCCGCGCGTGCGATCGGCTATCTCCCGCAGGGCTTCGAGCCGCTCTTCCCGATTCTCGCCCGGGATCTCGTCCTCCTGGGCCGAACTCCGTGGCGGACGGCATTCGGCGCGCCCTCGGCGCGAGACCGCGCGGCCGTCGAGTCCTCGCTGGCCGAGATGGACGCCCTCACGCTCGCCGAGACCGATCTCGGCGCGATGAGCGGCGGCGAGCGCCAGCGGGTCCTGCTCGCGCGAGTCCTGGCCGGCGAGCCTGAGGTCCTCCTCCTGGACGAGCCGACCGCGAACCTCGATCCGCGCCACCGGTTTCTCGTGATCGACGCGATGCGGAGCCGCGCGGACCATGGAGGCGCGGTCGTCTTCTCCACGCACGAGCTGGACGTCGCCACGACGGGCGCCGACGACGCGCTGCTCCTCTCGGGCGGCCGCGTGCTCGCGGCCGGCTCTCTCGTCGAGACGCTCACCGAGCCCCTCTTGTCCGAGCTCTTCTCCGTCGCGGCCTGCATCACGCCCGGCGCGGGCGGACGGCCGATCGTCTCTCTCGGTCCCGCGCGGGCGAGCTAAGATCCCCGGTTCTTGGCGATGTGGTTTCGAAAGGACAAGATTCCGCGCGCTCCACGCGATCCGAAGACGAGCTCTTCGCTGGGCGAAGGCCTGTTCCTGAAATGCGACGGATGCCGGGAGGCGCTTTACCTGAAGGAAGTCGAGCGCAATCTCCGCGTGTGCCCGAAGTGCGGCTTCCATTTCCGGATGTCGGCGGCCGAGCGAATGCGGCTCTTGCTCGGGGAAGCGGGCGGCCAGCCGCTCTTCGCCGACGTCCGGCCCACGGACCCGCTCAAGTTCAAGGACAGCAAGCGCTATCGCGACCGCCTGAAGGAATCCGAGGCGAAGACGGGGCGGCCCGACGCGATTCTCACGGCGAGGGGCACGATCGAGGACGTCCCGGCCATCGTCGCGATTCTCGATTACGCGTTCATGGGCGGCTCGATGGGCTCGGTCGTGGGCGAGGTTCTGACGCGAGCGGCCGAGCAGGCGCTCGCCGAGCGAGTCCCGCTCGTGATCGTGACGGCGTCCGGCGGCGCGCGCATGCAGGAGGGGATTCTCTCCCTCATGCAGATGGGAAAAGTCTCCGCGTCGCTCGCGCGTCTCGGCGCCGCGCGCGTGCCGTACGTCGCGGTTCTCACGGACCCGACGACGGGAGGCGTCACGGCGTCCTTCGCGATGCTCGGGGACGTCACGCTCGCCGAGCCGAAGGCGCTCATCGGCTTCGCGGGCCCGCGCGTCATCGAGCAGACGATCCGACAGACGCTGCCCGAAGGCTTCCAGAGGTCGGAGTTCCTCCAGGAGCACGGCTTCGTGGACATCGTCGTGCAGCGCGCCGACATGCGCGCGACCGTCGCGCGCGTCCTGCGGCTGCTGTCGAGCCCAGCGGCTTGAGTTTGGTCCGAAGAGGTTTCTTTCTTAGATGTGGCGGCTGCTGATACGGCAGCTCGGGGGAAGAGGGATTTCTTTCTCATATGCGGCGGCTGCTGATGCAGCCGCCGATAGACGAGAAATCTTTCTCTCGAACTCCCGGAGTCGAGGGCGCGCTTCGCGCGCCGCATAGCGGTCGAAGACCCTTGACGCCGGGAGTTCGAGGAATATCCGAATGAATTCTCAATCCGGTCTGGCGTGGCTCGAATCTTTGGGCCCGCAGAGGATCCGCCCGGGCCTCGGCCGAACGCGTGCCCTCTTGGCCTCTCTAGGAAATCCCGAATCTTCATTTTCTTCGATTCTCGTTGGTGGCACGAACGGGAAGGGTTCGACCGCCGCGACGATCTCGGCGGTGCTCACGGCCGCGGGCGTGCCCTGCGGGCTCTATACGTCGCCTCACCTCGTCTCCGTGACGGAGCGCGTGCGGGTCTCGGACCGTGATGTCTCCGCCGCCGCGCTCGATGAAGTCCTCCGGCTCATCGCGGCGGTCGCGGCGCCGGGGCTACGCGGGCCGACGTACTTCGAGGCGCTCACGGTCGCGGCGTTCGAGCTGTTTCGGCGTGCGCGTGTCCAGACCGCGGTCGTGGAAGTCGGGATCGGAGGGCGGCTCGACGCGACGAACGTCCTTTCGCCCGAGGTCTCGGTCGTGACGAACGTCGCCGCCGACCATCTCGACGTGCTCGGCCCCGCGCTCGAGGACGTCGCGCGTGAGAAGGCGGGAATCTTCAGAAAGGGCCAGCCGGCGCTCCTCGGGGCGTCGGGCACCGCCGAGGGCCCGCGCGCGGTTCTCCATTCCGAGGCGCGGCGGATCGGGGCGCGGCTCGTCGAGATCCCTCCGGCGCCGGACGTGGCTTTCGCGCTGCCGGGCGCGCACCAGAAACAGAACCTCGCGCTCGCGCTCGCGGCCGCGCGCGCCGTCGCGCCTCTCGACGAGGCCGCCGTCTCGCGCGGACTCGCGGCCGTACGCTGGCGAGGCCGCCTGCAGAGGCTCGAACGGGAAGGAGCGAGGCCCCTCCTTCTCGACGGTGCGCACAATCCGGCGGCGGCCTCCGCGCTCGCGGAATATCTCGACGCGACCGGCCTCGCGGGCCGGGTCGACCTTCTCTTCGGCGGCCTCGCGGACAAGGACCTGCCGGGCGTCTTCGCGCCGCTCGCCGCGCGCGTGTGCCGGATCGTCCTCGTGGCGCCCGAGTCGCCGCGGGCCGAGAAGCCCGAGGCGCTGCGCGTGCGGCTGGGGCGACCGGACCTCGAAACCGCGGGCTCCGTGGCCGAGGGCCTCGCGCGGCTCGAGGAGGCGGAAGCGCACGGCCCGGCTCTCGTCGCGGGGTCGCTCTACCTCGTGGGCGAGGTGCTGCGGCTAAGATCGACGGCGTGACCTCGCCTTCTCCCGTCGCGGCTCTCGTCCCCACTCTCACGAAGAGGGATCTCGAAGCCCAGGAAGACACGCGGCTCGCGATCTACGCCTCGCGCGCGTCGCGCGCCGTCCGGCGGTACCCGGTCGCCGAGGAAGGGAAGACGTACGACTACAGGACGGAGTATCAGCGTGATCGCGACCGCATCATTCATTCGCGCTCCTTCCGCCGGCTCAAGCACAAGACGCAGGTCTTCATCCCGTTCGAGGGCGACCATTACCGGACGCGCCTCACGCACACGCTCGAGGTCACGCAGATCGCGCGCACGATGGCCCGCGCGCTCGCGCTGAACGAAGACCTCGCCGAAGCGTGTGCGCTCGGCCACGACCTCGGCCACACGCCGTTCGGGCATTCGGGCGAGAAGGTTCTGAACCGCATTCTCACGGGCGGCGAGCCCTCGATCCCGATCGACGCGAAGGTCGCGGCGCACGTCGGAGCGTTCAAGCACAACTACCAGTCCGTGCGCGTCGTCGACGTCCTCGAGAAGCGGTACGAGCACCCCGGCCTCAACCTCACGAACGACACGCGCGAGGGCATCCTGAAGCACACGACCTGGCGGCGCGACTTCCCGTTTCCCGACGTGGACGCCGAGGGCCTGAACCTCTCCTCCGGCGGCCACCTCGAGTGCCAGGCCGTGGGATGGGCCGACGAGTTCGCCCAGCAGGCGCACGACCTCGAAGACGGCCTCAAGCTCGTGGACTTCGGCAAGGTCCTCGCGCTCTCAGTGTCGCGCGCGGTCGTGGACGCGCTGGGCCCCGCCTACACCGCGACGAAAGACAACACGGTGCGACAGGCCATGCTCATCCGCGGGATGATCCACCTCCTCGTCACCGACCTCATCACGGCCTCGCGCGCCTCGATCGGGAAATGGCTCGAGGCGAGGAAGATCACGACGTCCGAGGAGTTCTACGCCCAGCGCCGCAAGCTCCCGGGCTCGCTCGTCGCTCCTTCGAAGACGGGCGACCGCTTCTACCAGGAGCTCAAGGAGTTCATCTACCAGAACGTCATCCACAGCTATCGCGTCGCGCGGCACGACGGGCGCGCGCAGCTCGTCGTCACGACGCTGTTTTCGGCGTGGTACAAGAACCCACGCCTCCTGCCCGACTACGTGCTCCTGCGCTACCGCGACCTCGCGGGTATCCCGTACCTCAGGGACGTCCCGCTCAGGCGCCTCGACGCGGAGATCGCGTCGAACTACACGAGGAAGCCGCTTTTTCTGCGTGCGATCGCGGACCACCTGGCCGGGATGACCGACAGCTACGCCCTCGCCGAGTACGACTCGATGGTGTCCGCTTACCCGCGTCACGCTCCCGAAGGTCCGTGACGCGTGAGGCCCGCCGCCGCGATACGATCTGCGGCTCTCACAAGGACGTGAGGTGACCCCTCGGGCCAGCACTTCCATTCGATGAAAAAGGCCAATCGCGTCGCAATTGGGCTTGTTCTTGCCTGGCTTGTGTCTCTGTCGCATCCCGGGATACGCGGGCGTCTTCTGGAAGACGGCGCCGATCGAGGGCCCGAATGTGCCAAACGTCGGGCTGGTCCTCGGAAACGAGAGCCGGACGCTCGCGTTCGACGGGTCCGGAACCTGGGAGTTCGACGGATCCTCATGGCATCGCATCCGGCTTTACACCGCCTCCGGCACGGAGACGACACTGCCCGGTCAGCCGTTTTTTCGTGCAGGCCGGTTCTTCGCGCTCGACCGCACGGACCAGTCGCGCATCCGGCTCCTCATGCTCGAAGGTGACACGTGGAAGACCCTCTTCGAGGCAGGCCCGATCGACACCCTTGCCATCGGAGCGACGAAGCTGTATTTCGCGAACGGCGGGTTCGACACCTTCTGTCGTTCGACGATTTGCTCCGATCCGTACTCCGAAGGGATCAGGATGTTCTCGGTTGCGCTCGGCGACGGGAGCGTCCGCGAGGAGGCGAAGCTCCCGGCCTGCACGGGCGAGCTGGACGCGGCGGGGGACGTGCTCTATCTCAGGGCTCTGCCCGCGGGGTGCTCTGGCCCCAGCGCACGGACGCACCTGTCGAGGGTCTCGAACAGATATGGCGACGCCTCGACCCCGCTGTACCGCCTAGACGGTGACCGCTGGACGCTGCTTCCCCGGCTCGACGAGCCTTACTACGGGCTGTTCACGACCGATCACGATCTCTGGACGATCGGGTCAATCTCTCCGGTCGCCGAACAGATCCGGCGGCTGACGCCGACAGGTCTTTCACCTCCCGTCCTCCTTCCGTCTTCAGGCGTGTTCTTCGATCGCGAGTTCACGGACTGGAACGGCGAAGTCCTCTACACCACTGGATTCAGCGGCAACAACCTGCTGTACCGCCTGCATAGCGGCGCCTTCGAGGCCGTCGGCGCGCCCTTCGTCGGAGCTCGCTACTTCGTCGCGGGGAGCCGCCTCTTCGCCGCAGGCGCCGGCTCGGACGTGCAGCTCTTCAACGGATCAGGCTGGAGCGCGACGACGGGGATCGAGGGATCTCCGGCGGCGGTGGACGCCTTCCTCGCAGGGGACTCATCGCTTTTTGCCGTCTTTGGCGCCGAAGTCTGGCGGCGGGACGGAACCGACTGGACCGGGTTGCCGCGGCCGCCCCTCGCGAACAACGTTCCGCGCGGGTTCGTTTTCCAGAACCGGCCGATCCTCGTGAATGGCTCCCGGTTGCTCGCCTTCGACGGCTCTGCATGGACGGACCTCGGAGCTTTCCAGGCGGACGTGTTCACCACGTCGTACGAATCCGTCCCTCCCACCGTCATGAAACCGGACGAGTTCTGGATTTCGGCCCAGATGGACGTGCTGCTCCGCTATCGCGACGGCGCCTTCACGACCTTCCACAATCCCGCGTTCCCGAGCACGGCGCCTGGCGGGGGGTACGAGAACCATCCGACGGCCCACGTTCGCGAGATGGGCGGCTCCATCGTGGTCTTCGGCAGCTCCGGCGACGCTTACCGGCTGACCGGGGATGACCCGGAAGCAGGTTTTCGTCCCGGCCTTTCCCGACCTGACGGACTTCTGGCTGCTGGACGGCGCGGCGATCGACGGCCGAACGTTTCTTTCCGTGCAGCAGAAGCTCGATACCGCGTCCCTTCCGGCATCGCTCATCGAGATGACAGCGTCCGGAACGCGAACGCTGATTGCGGACGCCGATTACCAGCGCGGGCTAGGCAAAGAACCAGAACGAGGGTTTCCTTGCCGCGTTCGGTGGAGCGTTGCTGCTGGGTGGGCTGTCGGTCACGGACGCAGGCGTTCTCGCGCAGCGCGCCGATCGGGCCCAGCTCTCCGTGGACCCGAGCGGCCTCTTCGCGACGTCCACGTCCTTCGACGCGAGCTACGCTCCGCACGTCCGGCTGCTCCTGCCGACGGTCCGTGTCCGGAAGGAGATCGCGGCCTCCGTGGACACGACCGGAGTCGGAGGACAGCGGTACCGGACGACGCTCGTCGTCGCGAACTTCTCGGAGACGCGAGCCTGTGTCGCCCACGTGCTGCCGGGCGCGGCTTCCTCTCCGGCGTTCGACGTGCCGCTCGCTCCGGGCCGGCAGGTGCGAGTCGAGGATCCCCTGCCGGGCTTCGTCGGGCCTCTGTCCGTCGAGTTCGAAGGCCTCGAGGACGACCGCGACGCGTTCGCGGCCGTGCGTGTCTGGAACCCGGCGGGGGATGGGACCGCGGGCGCGACGCTCGTGGGACGCGATTCGGGCAGCTCCACAGGCTGGACCCCACTGCTCCCTCCCGCCGAGCGGGCCGGCTCTCGCCTGCACCTCGCGACGTCGGCCGCGGCCGACGGACCCGGACAGGCCCAGAACGCGGCGAACTATGGAACCGATCCGCCCTCTCCCCTCGCAGTGCCGTCCGGGACCCTCGTTCAGGTCGACCCCACGGCCGCGAACCTGAACAAGATCCTCTATGTCGGGCAACTCGGCAGCGTGCCGAGCGACGACGTCCTCGGCTATTGCGTGAGGAACGACCCCGGTGTTGAAGACGTGACGGTCGTGAGCGCGGAGCCGCCGGGCACGATCCCGACGCAGCTCGTGCGATTTCTGCCCGTGGTCGTGTCCGTCACGTCCGCGTACGCGAGCTATCGGACGGAGCTGTCGCTCGGCCGGGCCGCGTTCGTTGCCTTTCTGCCGAAGAGAGCGACGTTCAACGTGACATGGAAGCCCGCCGGGCAGACGGACGCCTTCTCCTTCCGAGTGGACCTCGACGAGGGCGAGGTTCTGCACATCCCCGATGCGATCGCCTGGGTCGCATCGAACGGCGCCGTCCTTCCCCCCGGGAACATCGAAGGCACGCTCACGTTTTCCAGCGACGACTCGGAGGGCGCCTCTGCGCTTCTCGTCAACGCGGTCGTCCTCGCGAAGCCGAACGGCTCTTCGGCCGAGTACGGCACGTTCGTTCCCGTCTACGCCGAGGGGCGGTGGGCCCGTGCGCGCGCGGTCGTACCCGGGCTCCTCGAGTCGGACGCCTTCCGCTCGAACGTCGCCGTCGCGAACCCGGAGAGAGAGGGCGGCCCGTCCACCACACTTTCGGTGGAATTGCGCTCGGCGGAGGGCTTGCGAGTCGGGACGCTTCCCTCCGTGACGCTTCGGCCCGGCGAGCGTCGGCAGTTCAACGGCCGCTCGCGCCGCGGATCGGTGACGCGTATGCCGTCGTCACGCGTGTCGCCGGCGAGGGGCGGTTCGTCGCGTACGGCGTCGTGAACGACAACGCGACCGGGAGCGGTTCCGTCTTCGAGATGACGCGGGCGGAATGAGCCGCCCTTGATAGGATCGTCGCCCTGGAGGATCCATGTCGACGACCGCCAGCCGCCCCGCCACGCTCATCAACCGGTCTCTTGCCGAGACCGATCCCGAGATCGCCCGCATCATCGCCGCCGAGCTCGCGCGGCAGCGTGAGGGGATCGAGCTCATCGCCTCCGAGAACTTCACGTCCCGCGCCGTCCTGGAGGCGGTCGGCTCGGTGCTCACGAACAAGTACGCCGAGGGCTATCCCGGAAGGCGCTACTACGGCGGGTGCGAGTTCGTGGATCAGTCCGAGTCCCTCGTCATCTCGCGCGCGAAGGCGCTCTTCTCGCCCGGCAACCCCGATGCGATCCACGTGAACGCCCAGCCGCACGCCGGCTCGCAGGCGAACGCGGCCGTCTACATGGCCTGCCTGAAACCCGGCGACACCCTCCTCGGCATGTCGCTCGCGCACGGAGGCCACCTGACCCACGGCCACCCGCTCAACGTCTCCGGGAAGCTCTACCACGTCGTGGCCTACGGCGTGAGGAAGGACACGGAGGTCATCGACTTCGACGAGCTTCGTGCGATCGCCGAGCGCGAGAAGCCGAAGCTCATCGTGGCGGGCGCCTCGGCGTACCCGCGCACGCTCGACTTCCCGAAGTTCCGCGAGATCGCCGACGCCGTCGGCGCGCTGCTCATGGTCGACATGGCTCACATCGCAGGGCTCGTGGCGACGGGCCTCCACCCTTCGCCCGTCGGCCACGCGCACTTCGTGACGACGACGACGCACAAGACGCTGCGCGGCCCGCGCGCGGGCCTCATCCTCTGCACGCCCGAGTGGGCCAAGGAGATCGACAGGGCCGTTTTTCCGGGCCAGCAAGGCGGCCCGCTCGAGCACGTCATCGCGGCCAAGGCCGTCGCGCTCAAGGAGGCGATGGAGCCGGAGTTCGCGCGGTACATGAAACAGGTCGTCACGAACACCCGTGTCCTTTCGGAAGCCGTGGCCGCGAAAGGCTTCCGGATCGTCTCCGGCGGGACCGACAATCACCTCTTCCTCGTCGACGTCGGAAAGAAGGGGCTGACGGGGAAGGTCTGCGAGAAGGCGCTGGACGCCGCCGGGATCACGGTGAACAAGAACACGATTCCCTTCGACCCGAACCCGCCGCTCGTCACGTCGGGCCTTCGCATCGGGACGCCCGCCGTCACGACGCGCGGAATGGGCGTGACGGAGATGAAGACCATCGCCGGCTGGATCGGGGAGGTGCTCGACGCCCCCGAGGACGCGGCCATCCAGGCGCGCGTCAAGGGGAAGGTCAAGGAGCTGACGGCGGCGTTCCCGCTCTACTGACGCGTCTCCGCGGCGCCCTGCGGAACTACCGGCGCGCAGCCGCAGCCGGATGCGGAAGAGCTCGAGGTACGCCTGCGCGCCGCCGAAGAGTGTCACGCGCGAGTCGGCCGAGTTGAACCACAGGACGGGCACCTCGGCGATCGGATAGCCGAGGCCGCGCGCCAGGGCGAGCGCCTCGACGTCGAAGGCGAAGCGGTCGACGCGGGCGCGGCCGAAGATCGCCCGCGCGGCTTCCCGCGAGAAGAGCTTGAAGCCGCACTGCGTGTCGCGGATGCCGGGGACGAGAAGCATGCGCACGAGCCGGTTGAAGAGCTTGCCCATGGCGCTTCGGCCGAGCGACTGGCGCTCCTTCACGAGTGACTCGTCGACGGCGCGCGAGCCGATCGCGACCGGTGCGTTCGCGGACGCGAGCTTCTCCCACTCGTAGATGGGCGTCGAGAAATCCGCGTCCGACACGAGAATGAGGCGGCCGGCGGCTTCGAGACATCCGGTACGGACCGCGAAGCCCTTGCCGCTGTTCTTCGGAAGGCGGATGACGCGAAGGTCGAGGCCGTGGCGGCGTCCCGCGTCCTCGGCGCGCTCGGCGGTCGCGTCGGAGGAGCCGTCGTCCACGACGAGGACCTCCACGCGGGGTGCCGACGGCCGGGCGGCGAGATAGGCCGAGACCGCCCCGAGGGAGGCGGGCAGCCGCTTCTCCTCGTTGAAGGCGGGGATGACGATCGACAGGTCGACGCCACGCACCGATTCCGTCCGGGCGGGCGCGGCTTGCGTTCCGAAAGCCGGACTTTCGCGTGTCGCCATCACGACGGCCGCGCCTCGTAGACGAACTGATAAGCGAAGAGCGTGGGCGCGAGGGTCGTAGCGGCGAGCGCGGCCGCGCGCACGACGCCGGCAAGAGGCGGGCGCGAGAGCGTGGGCACGGCGAGCTCGATGGGCATTGCGGTCGCGTCGATCGAGAGGACGCGATACCCGTTCTCCTCGAGGAGGGCGCGACCCGTGGCCCGCGTGAAGAAACGCAGATGCGTGCGGTCGAGGATGCCGCGGGGCGCGTATCGGAAACGGCCGAGAAGAAGGCCGAACCGCACGGTGACGTTCGCGACGTTCGGGAGCGAGAGCAGGAGAATTCCGTCCGGCTTCAGGAGGCGCTTCAGAGAGCCCAGGAGGGCCTCGGGACGCGGCAGATGCTCCATGACGTCGCCGGCCACGATCACGTCGAAAGGCTCCTTCCACGGCCCGGAAATTCCTTCGAGAAGGTCGCCGGTCACGGGGTCGTCGAAGAACGGAGCGCCTTCCTTCGCCGCTTCGGGGTCGAGCTCGACGCCGGCGAGGTACCGGCATGCCGGGCGGACGCGCCGCGCGAGAAGGCCTGCGCCGAAGCCGAGGTCGAGAACGGCGAGGTCCTTTCCGCGTGAAAGAACCTTCTCGAGGAGGAGCAGGTGCGAAGAGCCCGGGATCTCTTTCCAGGGGTATCGCTGCGCCTCGAGCGATGCGGTGTACCTCAGAGCGGCGCCCTCTGAGCGATCGGAATCCGGCGGCCGCTGCCGAACGCCTTCGCCGAGACCTTCAGGCCGGGCGCCATCTGCTTGCGCTTGTACTCGGCGCGGTCCACCAGCCGCGCGATCTCCTTCACGAGCGCGAGCGGCACGTGCGCCCGCCGGGACGCGGCCTCGACGGAAAGGTTCCGCTCCACGAGGCCCTCGAGAATCGCGTCGAGGCGCGGATACGGCGGAAGTGAGTCCTGGTCGCACTGGCCGGGCCGCAGCTCGGCCGAGCACGCCTTCGCGAGCGACGCCTCCGGGATGAGCGCGCCTCGCGCCCGCGCGTTGAGATGCCCCGCGAGCGCGTAAACGCGCATCTTCGGGAGGTCCGAGATCGGCGCGAGCCCGCCGCACATGTCGCCATAGAGCGTGCAATAGCCCACGGCGAGCTCGCTCTTGTTCCCGGTCGTGAGGACGAGCGGTCCCTTCTTGTTCGAGACCGCCATGACGAGGAGGCCTCGGAGGCGCGACTGGATGTTCTCCTCGGTGACGTCCTCCGCGAGGCCGCCGAACAACGGCGCGAGCGTCCGCCGGGCCTCGTCGAAGAGCGTGTCGATCGGCAGGATCTCGAAGCGGATGCCGAGGTTCTGCGCGAGCGCGCGCGCGTCCGTGATCGACCCCTCGGAGGAGTAGGGCGACGGCATCCCGAGCCCCGTCACGTTCTCCCTTCCGAGCGCCTCGACCGCGAGCGCCGCGACGAGCGCCGAATCGATTCCCCCCGAAAGGCCGAGCACCGCCGTCGTGAAGCCGCATTTCCTAGCGTAATCGCGGATGCCGAGGACGAGCGCGCGCCGGAGCGACTCGAGCGGGTCGCCGCCGGCATCGTCGGCAAAGTCGCACGCCTTCAGTCCCGAGACCGGGACGGCGCGCGCGGGCCCCCGGCCCTCGCGCACGACGTCCACGACCACGAAGTCCTCCTCGAACTTCGCGGCGCGCGCCACGATGCGACCGCGACCGTCCAGAACCATCGAGTCGCCGTCGAAGACGAGCTCGTCGTTCCCTCCCACGAGGTTGAGAGACGCCACGGGGATGCGGCCGTCGCGCGCGTAGCGGGCCAGCATCCGGCGCCGAAGGCGGGGCTTCCCTTCCGAGAAGGGCGACGCGGAGATCGCGACCACGAGCGTCGCGCCGCGCTTCACGAGCGTTTCTCCCGGGTCGTCGTGATACAGGCGCCTCTGCCTCCAGAAATCCTTGTCGTTCCAGAGGTCCTCACAGACGGGCAATCCGATCCGCTCCCCGCGGAAAGGGAGGACGATGCAGCCGTTGCCCGGCTCGAACCAGCGCCCTTCGTCGAAGACGTCGTATGTCGGCAGGAGCGTCTTCTTCGCGAGGACCTTGACGCGGCCGCCGTCGAGCAGAGCCGAGACGTTGTGGAACGGCTTGCCGACGCGGTTCCGGTTCGGCACGAACGTTCCGACCAGGAGCGCGGTCCGGCGCGTGCGTCGCGCGAGGGACGAGAGAGCGCGCGCGGCCTCGCGCGCGAACGACGGGCGTTCCAGGAGGTCGCGCGGCGGGTAGCCGCAGACGGCGAGCTCGGGAAATACGGCCAGATCCGCCCGAGCTCCTTCGGCCCGGTTCAGTCCCTCGAGGATCCGGGCCGTGTTGCCCGCGAAGTCCCCGATAGTCGTGTCGATCTGGCAAAGCGCGAGGCGCACGGCGCTCCCTACGGAAGGCCGGAGGGCTCGGCGGCCTCCACGGGCTCGATCGTCGTCCGCGACACGAGGTCCGCGAGCGTTCGGCCGCGGCGGTCGAACGCAGCGACGAGCAGGGGCACGCCCGCGAGCGCGCCGGTCAGAAGAAAACCCACGAAGCGCAGCAGGGCCGCGTAGAGCGTGGGCGAGCCGCCGTCCTCGGCGCAAATCCTCAGGTCGGCGAGCGCCATGCCGGGCGTCGTGCCCCAGACGAAAGGCGCGAGAACGAGGAGGACGAGAGCCGCGAGAAGGAGGAAGGCCGCGAGCGGGAGGAATGCGGCGGGCGGAAAGCGCAGATCGAGGAGCAGCGCGCCGGCGGCGAGCTCGACTGCGCCGACGAGGGCGAGGATGAGGAGATCGGCGAGGCCCGCCGCGACGCGCCGCGCGAACGCGACCGCGCGCCGACCTTCGGGCTCGGCGCCGGCAGGCTCGGGCTCGGAGAACATCGGTGCGCCGGCCTTGGACGCCTCGCGAGCCGCCGGCTCCCGAGGCGCCACGGCGGGAGCGGGCGTTTCGACCGGCTCTTTGGAGGCGCTCTCTTCGGGAGGGCCGAAGGGTTTCTCGGAGGCGTTCGGAAAGAGCTCGAGCGTCGTGTGCGGCGAGGAGCGCCGACGCGGAGGGTCGGGAACGAGCGGATGTTCGGCGAGCGGGTCGCGCGGCGGCTCGGACATGTCGCGTCCGGCCTCAGGGCCTGAGGGTGAGGTGCTTGATGAGGATGCGCGAGAGCAGATCGGTCGCGCCTCGCGGGTACTTTCGCGCGAAGCGCAGGAGACGCTGCGCCTCGGCATCGCCCGGCCTGAGGTCGGTGGCCTCCTTGACGGCGGCGGCGGCCTTCGCCATGTTTCCAGCCTGGAGGCTCTGCACCGCCGAGTTGTAGTACGCGTTGACGAGGTACTCCTCGACGTCCTGGTTCTTCGCGTCGCCTCTGCGAAGGTCCCAGAGGAGCTTGATCGCGCTTTCGTAGTCGTTCTCGTTGTACGACTTCGAGGCGTTTCTCAGGGCTTCGACCTGCTCGTGTGCGCGCTGGGTCGCGGCCGCCACCTCGGCGTCTTGGGGACGGGCCTTGACGACGGGATCCAGGTTCTTCAGAGCGTCTATATACCGGCTCGAAGCCATCGCGGCGAGGCCGGCGGCGCGCATCTCGTCGAGCTGCGCGGCGCTCGGAGCGGCGGGCCCCGGCGTCGGCGCCGCCGAAGACTTCATCTTCTCGATCCGGAAGAGCGCCTCGTTGTGGCGCGGATCCGAGTCGGGCAGCTTCGCGAGAACCGCGATCGCGTCGTCGATCTTTCCGGAGTCGAAGAGGACCTGGGCCTTCTGGAACGGATCCTCGGAGGATGCCGTGCGCCCGCCCGGCGCACCCGCCTTCGAGGAGGGTCCGCCCGCAGTCGCGGGGCCCGCGGCGGACTTCCCGCGCAGGAAAAAGTACGCGCCGCCTGCGACGATCGCGAGAAGAACGGCCGCCGCCGCAAGGAGCATGCGCACGTCGATCCGGCCCTTGCCTCCGGGCCGGGCGGCCTTCTCGCCGCCCGGCGCCGCGGGCTCGAGGCCGGGGCTGCTCGCGTCCGCCTTGAGACTGCGCCCGATGCCAGAGTCGTCTGCGAACGAGGGAGGCGTCGGCGCCTCGATCTCGTGCTTCATGAAATCGGAATCGCCGGCGCTCGCGGAGACGGGTGCGGGGCCCTGGGCGGACGCGAGGGCCGCCTCGATCTGGTTGAGATAGCCGCGGGCCGTGGCGTCGTGCTCGGAGACAGCGAGAACGTCGAGGAACTTGTTCCGGGCGCCCGCGAGGTCGCCTTTTTCGTACTGGGTCACTCCCTCGGTGAGGAGCAGGTCGATCCTGCGCGCCGCCTCCGCCTGCGACTCGCGCGCCGCGTCGATACGGCGGCTCGCCTCCTCGTTCGAGAGGTCGATGAGGAAAACCCGGGACCAGAGGTCGATGGCTTCCTGCGCGTTGCCGCGTGCGAGGGCCTCGTCCCCCTGTTTGAGAAACTGCGTGATACGCGGATCGGCCTGGACGCCGGATGCGGGGCGAGGCGCGGCCGCGGCAGGCGCGGGCTGCGCGGGCGGCGACCCCGAGGGCGGGGAAGCGAGCGGAGGCGCCGACTCAGGAGCCGGAATCGCGCCCACGGCGCCCGGGCCACCGGGGGGCATGCTCATGCGCAGGTCGTCGAGACCGCCGAACGGGTTGCCGGCTGGAGGTGGCGAAGGCGCGCGCACGGGCTCGGACCGCGGAGCCTCCCCACCCCCCTCGTCGCCGAAAACGAGGTCGTCGAGCCCGCTCGCGGACGGCGCCGACGGAGGGACAGGAGAGGCTGGGCCGCCCGGGAATGCGTCAGGCAGCTCGTGGGCCGGTTCCGGAAGCGCCTCGCCCGCGCTCTCGACGCCGAGGTAGTCGGCGAATCTCTCGACGTTGACCGGCGTGCCCGGCGCGACGCCGCGCAGCGCCTCGAGAAGGCTGCGCGCGGGCGCGAAGCGCGCGTCCATCTTGAGCAGGAAATCGCAGCCGAGGAGAGCCTCCTCGTTCTTGCCCTCCTGCGCGAGCACGAGCGTGTGCCGAAAGGTGTGGAGGACCTTCTCCCGCGCCTCGGGGGCGAGGGCCGGGCTCCCGGCATAGGAACTCATCGGATCGAATGCTAGCAAGAACGGCGCGGCGCGGCTCGCCGTCGGATACGATCGCCCGAAGGAGGGGTGATGGCCGCATTGATCGAGTGCATCCCGAACGTGAGCGAGGGGCGCCGGCAGGATGTCGTATCGGCTCTGGCGGGTGCTGCGGTTGCGGCCGGTGAAGGGGTCGTCCTTCTCGATCGCACCTCGGACGCAGACCACAACCGCTCGGTCCTCACGTTCCTCGGGGACGGGGACGCGCTCGTGGCGGCGATGACGGCGCTCGTGGGCGCCGCTCTCGAGGCGATCGATCTCAGGACGCACAGGGGCGCCCACCCGCGCATCGGAGCCGTGGACGTGATTCCGTTCGTGCCGCTGCGAGGCGCCACGGCGGCCGGCTGCGTGGCCCTCGCGAAGACCCTTGGAAAGGGGCTCGCCGACCGCTACGGCCTGCCCGTCTACCTCTATGAGGATGCGGCGACCTCGCCGGACCGCCAGAACCTCGCGAACATCCGCAAGGGAGAGTTCGAGGGCCTCGCGGCGAAGATGGCGGATCCGGCGTGGATCCCCGACTTCGGCCCCCGGGCTCCGCACCCCTCGGGCGGCGCGACCGTCGTGGGCGCCCGCGCCCCGCTCGTCGCGTACAACATCAACCTCGCGACGCCGGATCTCGCGATCGCCGACCGCATCGCGAAGGCCATTCGCCACCTTTCCGGCGGCTATCGCTTCGTGAAGGCGATGGGCGTGAAGCTCGACGCGCGCGGCCAGGTGCAGGTCTCGATCAACATGACGAACTTCGAGAAGACCCCGCTCCACCGCGTCTTCGAGACCGTGAAATCCGAGGCCTCCCGCCACGGCGTCGCGGTCGTGGGCTCGGAGATCGTCGGGCTCGTGCCGCAGGCGGCGCTCCTCGCAGCGGCGGAGCACTACCTGAGACTCGAGGCCGACCCCGGGCCCCAGGTGCTCGAGAACAAGCTGCTCGAAAGGCTCTCATGAAGAACGCCCGTCTCGCCCTCGCGGCGGCGCTGCTCTGCGCCGCGGCTCTCGCTTTCTCTGCGGCCAGTCCCGAAGCCCCCTCCGATCTCCGCGTCACGCTCGAGCGTCTCGTGCGCGCGGCCAGTGAGACGAACGGCGCGTACGACACGACCCGGAGCCTCACGGACGACGTCGGCCCGCGGCTTTCCGGCTCGCCGGGCGGCGCGCGCGCGGTCGCGTGGGCCGAGACCGCGCTGAAGGCGCAGGGCTTCTCGAACGTCCATTCCGAAGCCGTGACGGTGCCGCATTGGGAGCGCGGCGAAGAGAGCGGCGAGATCGTCTCGCCCGCGCCGTTCCGGCTGTCCCTGTGCGCGCTCGGCGGCAGCGTGGGAACGCCCGCCGGCGGGGTCGAGGGCGAGGTCGTCGAGGCGCCGTCGCTCGAGGGAGTGGACGCGCTCGGCGAGAAGGCGAAGGGCAAGATCGTCTTCGTCTGGAAGGTCATGGAGCGCCGCTCGGACGGCTCGGGCTACGGCGCGACCGTTCCGATTCGCGGAGGCGCCGCCTCGCATGCCGCGAAGCTGGGCGCCGTGGGCGCCCTCATCCGCTCCGTGGGGACGTCGAACGCACGCCTTCCGCACACGGGCTCGCTGCGCTACGAAGAGGGAGTCCCGAAGATTCCGGCCGCGGCCCTGGCGAATCCCGACGCGGATCTCATTCACCGTCTCCTCGCCGACGGGAAGACCGTGCGCGTGCATTTCGCGCTCGGCGCCCGGACGCTTCCCGACGCGACGTCCGCGAACGTGCTCGGCGAGATTCCGGGCCGCGAGAAGCGGGGCGAGATCGTCGTCCTCTCAGGCCACCTCGATTCGTGGGACCTCGGACAGGGCGCCGTGGACGACGCGGCGGGTCTCGGCATCGCGATCGAGGCCGCGCGCCTCATCGCGCAGCTCCCGAAACGGCCGCGCCGCACGCTTCGAGTGGTCGCGTTCGCGAACGAGGAGAACGGCCTCGCGGGCGCACGCGCCTACGCGAAGGCGCACGCGGCCGAGCTTCCTTTCCACGTCGCCGCGATCGAGTGCGACAGCGGCGCGGGACGCGTGTCCGGATTCGAATGGACCGCCGGCCCCTCGGCGGAGGGCGTGCTCGCGAACGTCGCGGAGATCCTGAAACCCTTCGGCGTCGGGGGCATCAAGAAGGGCGGCGGGGGCGCCGACGTGGGCGCGCTGCGCGCCGCCGGCGTGCCGCTCTTCTCGCCGATCCAGGACGTCGCGCGGTACTTCGACATCCACCATTCGGCCGACGACACGTTCGACAAGATCGACCGCGAGGAGCTGAACACCGGAGTCGCGGCGATCACGGCTCTCGCGTACGCGCTCGCCGAATCCCCGACGCCTCTCGAGCGCATCCCGGAGGCCGAGCGCGTGCGACGTGAGCGCTGAAGAGGCCGAAGGATGCCGCCTACAAGGCGGCAGCGCGCGAGCCGTGGCGGCGGCGGCTTGCTTCCGAATGGTCCGTGAACCGAGGTCGAGGATTGGCCCGCGTGAAACGCGCGCCACGTCGCGGTGACGTCTATTGGGTCGCCCTCGACCCGACGCTCGGGACGGAGATCCGGAAGACGCGACCGGCGGTCGTCATCTCGAACGATTCCTGCAACCGCTACGGTTCGCGTGTGGGTATCAGGATTGGCCGGCGAGAGAGGCGAGCCACGTAGAAACGACGTCTATTGGATCGCACAAGAGCGCACCGGCAGGGGATCGTGCATCGAGACTTGAAGCCGGGCAACGTGATGCTGACGAAGTCGGGCGTGAAGCTCCTCGACTTCGGTCTGGCCAAGGCGATGACGCCGGCGGGAAGCCCGCAGCTGACGTCTCTTCCGACGCAGGCGATACGCCGGTGACGCAGGCGGGGACGGTTCTGGGGACGTTCCAGTACATGTCGCCGGAGCAGCTGGAGGGAAAGGAAGCCGACGCGCGCAGCGACATCTTCGCGTTCGGCGCGGTGCTCTATGAGATGGCGACGGGAAAGAAGGCTTTTTCCGGGGCGAGCCAGGCCTCGCTGATCTCGGCGATCATGAGGGAGGATCCCGAAACCGATTTCGGCGGTGGAACCGATGACGCCGCCGGCGCTCGATCGAGTCGTCAAGACGCTGTCTGGCGAAGGATCCGGAAGAGCGCTGGCAGTCGGCGGGAGATGTGCGGAAGGAGCTGAAGTGGATCGCGCAGGGCGGACTCGCAAGCGGGATCTCCCGCGACCGCCGTCGCCCGGCGCAAAGGCCGGGAGAAGATGGCGTGGGGTATCGCAGCCATCGCGCTGCTCGTGGCGATCGCTCTTGGAATCGGCTACGCGCGGCGGGCGCCGAAACCGTTGCGCCTGCTTCGATCGACGATCGAGCTTCCGGCGGGCTTGCAGATCGATCGATCGGAGTCCTCGCTCGAGCTCTCGCCCGATGGCCGCTTGTTGGCTCTGGCCGCACCGGGCGCCGACGGAAAGCAGCCGATGTACCTGCGATCCCTCGATGGCACGGCGATGCAACCTCTCGCCGGAACTGACGGAGCGACGTACCCCTTCTGGTCTCCGGACGGGAAGTCGATCGCGTTCTTCGCGAACGGAAAGCTCAAGAGGATCGGAAGCAACGGGCGGAGCGATCCAGACGATTTGCGACGCGCCGCAGGGCCGGGGCGGCACATGGGGGCCAGACGGCACGATCGTCTTCGCGCCGACTCTTTTCGGTCCGCTCTGGCGGGTCTCTGCCTCCGGCGGCTCTCCCATCGAGGCGGAGGCGGCGATCGGAGCCGGTGAGAGCCACCGCCTCCCGCATTTCCTGCCCGATGGAAGGAACGTCCTCTTCTTGGCGACAGGGCCATCCCGGCCGCAGGAGCACGGGATCTACGCCCTCGACCTCGCGACGAAGAAGGTCCGGCTCGTCGCTCACGGGTACAGTGAAGGGCGCTTCGTGGCGCCGGGCTATCTCGCGTTCGTGCGCGAGAGGAACCTGATGGTCCAACGCTTCGACCCCGACAGCCTCCGTCTTTCCGGTGAGGCCGTGCCGGTCGCGGAGAAGCAGCGGTTCAAACCGCTTCGTCGGAAACGCGGAGTATTCCTTTGCCGGCCCGGACCTTCTCCTGTACCGGGCCGAGGCCCCTCCGCCGCGAAGCCAGCTCACCTGGTTCGATCTCGAGGGCAGGCAGCTTTCGAAGGTCGGAGATCCCGCGACGTTCTCCTCCATCTCTCTGGCGCCTGATGGGAAGCGTGCCATCGTCGGGACCGACGAGCCGGGGGAAGCCGAGCGTTGGAGGATCGATCTCGCGACGCGGCGTTCGCAGCCGGTTCGCACTCGGCGTCCGCGTAGTGGGGTAACAGCAAGAGCCGTCTGGTCGCCGGACGGCCGACATGTGATCTTCGCCGCTCTCGGCCGGAGGTGCTACGGACACGACCCTGCAGCTCGAGGACGCCGACGGAGGCTCTCCCGGGAAGAACGTCCTGACGGGTCAAGGCATCGCGCGACGCTGCGAGCTGGTCGCCCGATGGGCAGGTGGTCGCGTTCTTCACGCAGACCGAGGCGACCAGGAGCTACGACATCGGCATTCTTCCCATGACGGGCGACCGCAAGCCGCGGTTTCTCGTCGCCGGTCCCGCCGACGAGAATGGCGGGACGTTCTCGCCCGACGGCCGGTGGCTCGCGTACTTCTCCAACGAGTCAGGGCAGTGGGAGGACTACGTCGTTCCCTATCCGGGCCCGGGCGGGAAATGGCAAATCTCCTCGGGTGGAAACGGCGGACCCTTCTGCTTCTGGAACGGAAATGGCCAGCTCATCATCCTTTCGCATGACCGAAAGGTGCTCGCCGTCGATCTGACGGCGCGCGGCGGGAGCCTCGAAGTCGGGGCCTCGCATCGAATCTTCGGCGACACCGCGATGCCGGACGTTCGCTCTCGACTTTTCGCCCGCTCTCCAGCGATTCCTCATCGCGGTCCCGGTCGAAGAGCAGAAACCAGCCCCGATCACGCTGGTGACCAACTGGACGGCAGCTGCTGAAGAAGGAATGAGTCCGCTCCTATTCCCCGTCCAGGCCGAGCGCCTTCATCTTGCGGTGGAGCGTCGTGCGGTCGAGGCCGAGGCGCTCGGCTGCGCGCGACACGTTCCCTTTCGTCTCCGCGAGGATGCGCGAGAGGTAGCGCCTCTCGAACGCCTCGCGCGCGTCGGCGAGCGTCGCGTGCGCGGGAGTCTCGTCCGAGACCGGGCGGGACGGGCCGCGCCCGGCAGCGGCGCCGTCCTCGGGCGGGAGGTCCGCGGCCCGGACGACGGGCCCCGTCGACATGAGGAGGACGCGTTCGACGAGGTTCTGCAGCTCGCGCACGTTGCCCGGCCATCGCCGCTTCGCGAGGGCCTCGAGCGCCTCCTTTTCGAACGCCTTCGGGCGTCGCCCGCGCCGGCGCGCGAGGCTCTCGCCGAAGTGCGCCACGAGGAGGGGAATGTCCTCGGGCCGCTCGGACAGCGGCGGCACGCGCAGCGGGACGACGGCCAGCCGGAAATAGAGATCTTCGCGGAACGTCCCCGCGCGGATCATCGCGGGCAGGTCCCGATTCGTCGCGGCGACGATGCGCACGTCCGTCACCAGAGTCTTCGCGCCGCCGACGCGCGTGATGCGCCCGTCCTGGATCGCGCGCAGGATCTTGGCCTGCGTGCGCGGCGACATGTCGCCGATCTCGTCGAGGAAAAGCGTGCCGCCGTCGGCCTGCTCCCACTTCCCCTTGCGGTCGTCGATCGCGCCCGTGAACGAGCCCTTCACGTGTCCGAAAAGCTCGCTTTCGATGAGCTCTTCCGGAATCGCCGCACCGTTGACCTCGATGAAGGGGCCCTCGGCGCGCGGCGACGCACGGTGGAGCGCGCGCGCGACGAGCTCCTTGCCCACACCGCTCTCCCCCATGATGAGGACGCGCGCTTCCGAAGCTCCGGCACGTTGGATCTCGTCGAGAAGATGCGTCATCGCGGGGCCGCTGCCGAGGAGCGTCTCTCTGGCCGCATCGTCCGTGCGGCTCATGAGCTCGAGCCTCAAGTCGTCGCGCTCGCGCGCGAGGCGGTACCGCTCGAGCGCCTTGTCCAGCGTCAGGAGGACGCGCTCGAGGGCCAGAGGCTTCTCGAGAAAATCGTCCGCGCCGCGCTTGACGGCCTGCACGGCCGTGTCCACCGTACCGTGCCCGGAGATCATGACGACCGGGATCGCGAGACCGGCGGCCCGCAGCCGGTCGAGCACGGCGAGGCCGTCGAGGTCCGGCAGCCAGACGTCGAGGAAGATGGCCTCGGGCCGCTGACCTTCGTCGCCGAAGGCGCGTGTGAGAGCCTCCTGCCCGAGGCCGACCGCGTCCACGGTGTAGCCCTCGTCGGCGAGGATCTGCGAGAGGGTCTTGCGGATACCCGGCTCGTCGTCGCACACGAGGACCCGGGGACCGTTCGTCATGCGGTCCTCGCGCGCATGCGGGCGCTCATGGGCGTGCGGCGCTCACGCGGCCGGCCATTCGAGGAGGAAGCGGCATCCGTGAGGGACATTCTCCTCCACGCGAACGCGCCCCGCGTGCTCGGCGGCGATGCGCGCGACGATCGCGAGGCCGAGGCCCGAGCCCCGCGCCTTCGTCGAATAGGCCGGGTCGAAGACGCGCTCGCGCTCCGCTTCGGGGATGCCGGCCCCGTCGTCCTCGACGGCGAGCCGCGCGCGTCCGCCCTCCACGCCCGCCGCGATCCGCACGTGGCCGCCGCCCGGAGTCGCCGCCACCGCGTTATCCACGAGGTTGATGAGGGCGCGCTTCACCTGCTCCGCGTCGGCGTTGACGAGCGGCAGAGTTTCCGGGACGTCGGCCGTCACCGTCACGCCCCTCTTCACGTTCGCGTAGAGCTTCGTGACCTGCTGGACGACCGCGCCGAGATCCGTCGGGGCGAGGTCCGCGGCCGGCAGGCGGGCGAAGCGCCCGAACGTGTCGACGAGAGAGGCGAGCGTCGTGACCTCCTCGATGATCGTGGAAGCGCCCTCGCGCACGACGGAGGCGAGACCGTCGGGATCGGCGTCCTTTCCGAGAGCGCGCCTTCGCATGCGCTCGGCCGCGAGACGGATCGGCGTGAGCGGGTTCTTGATCTCGTGCGCCATGCGGCGCGCGGCCTGCTCCCACGCCGCGGCGCGCTCGGCCGCGACGAGCGCGGTCGTATCCTCGAGCGTCACGACCCAGGCCCCCGCGTCGGCAACCCCGGCGGGAACACGGGTCACGCGGGCCTCGAGCACGCGGGGTCCGATCTTCAGCGTCGCTTCGCGCGGGGCGGCGGCCGAACGGGCGCGCGACAGGAACTCGGCCAGCGGCGCGAGGGCCTCGGACGCGAGAAGGTCCTGCGCCCGGGGGAAGCGGGCGTTCTCGTCGTGGCCGAGCAGGCGCCGCGCGGTCTCGTTCAGGAAATACAGCGTGTCGTCGTCGCCGAACGCGACGACGCCGGCGTCGAGCCGCGCGAGAATCGTCCGCACACGGCGCCGCTCCTCGTCGACGCGCTCGTTCGTCGCGGCGAGCTCGGCGTTCGCGGCGACGAGCTCGGTCCGGCTCTTGCGCAGCTCGGACGTCATCGCGTTGAAGGCGCGGGAAAGCGCGGAGATCTCGTCGCCCCCCTCCACCTCGACGAGCGCATCGAAATCGCCCGCGCCGACGCGTCGCGCCGAGGCGGCGAGCGCCGCGATCGGGCGCGTCACGCGGCGCGCGAGGAGGAGCCCGACCCACACAGCCGCGAGGAGAACGAGGAACGCGAGGAGGAGGAAGAACAGCACCTGGACGGCCTCGAGCTGGGCGCGCTCGGCCTTCAACATCGCGTATGCCGAGGTCGCGAGCGAGAGCTGGCGCAGCGGCTCGGCCTCGGCGGGCGGATCGAACGTGCCGACGACGAGAAGTCCGGACGGGAGGGCGACGACCGTGCGTCCGGCCTGCCCTCCGTCGCGCGTGGGCTCGAGGCGCCGCGAGAAGCCCCGCCCCTTCGCGTCCGCCAGCCAGTCGGCGCCGGGATCGTTCACGTCGCGCAGCGGCCACCTCGGGGCGCTCACGGCGACCGGCGGACGGCCGGGGCGTCTCCACTCGATGAGATCGACGCCGGACTCTTCGCGCGCGGCCGACAGCAGCGCGACGAGGCCGCTGTCGGAAACCGCCGCGAGCCGGGGTGCGAGGCGCTCGGCCGTGCGGCGCTCGAGGGCCGCTGACCGCGCGCGGACGAGGTCGGCGACCTCCCGCCCGGCGCGCACCGTCTCCTCGACCGGCGGCGCGAACCAGCGCTCGACGCTCTTCTGCAGGAGGCCGGTGGTGGGCAGGACGAGGAGCGCGATCGGCAACAGCGCGAGGCCCACGTACGACGCGACCACGCGCACGCGGAAGCGCGATCCGAAGACGCCGCGGCGTGACTCGACGACGAGCTTCGCCGTGCTCCTCACGAGCACGAAGACGAGCGCGAGGATGAGGACGACGACGATGTAGAAGAGGACGAAGAGAAGGACGCGGTTCGTCGCGGCGACGGGCGCGAGGTTGCGCGTCCTGAGGACGAGCGCGTAACCGCCGGCGAGGGCCGCACCGAGAACGAGCGCGATCGCGACGAGGATCCGGTTGTCCCGCGCCCAGCGCCTCCCCGGCGCAACCGGCGGAGACGAGTCGGTCAGCGCGCGCCGCTCGCCGTCCACTCGAAGATTCCCGACCGCACCCAGGCGGTCTCGGCGCTCGTCGGCACGACTCCGAGGGCCACGCCGCTCCCGTAGAGGCAGCGCACGCGGACCAGAAGCTTCTTGCCGAGCAGGTGGTCGCCCATCGTGAAGAACGGCAGCCCCGGCACTCTCGTGAGCGAGGCCGCTGCCTCCTCGCGCGTCGGCACGACCCTCGTGTCGAGCAGGCGCTCGTCGAGACGGCGCTCGACGGCGTAGTCGGACGTGACGGGACGGTAGCGGGCCGTCACCGCGTAGCGCCTCTCGTCCTTGAGGCCGTCGAACCAGAGATTCCGAAACGAAAAGAGGCGCAGCTCCCACTTGACGGTCGTGGGAAGGCCCGAGGCGAGGCGCTGAAGCACGTCATCGGGCAGGGCCGGCGAGAGGCGCGTGTCGACGTGCAAGTCGCGTCCCACGACCCACGTCGAAACCCCGGCAACCACCGGGCCGTCGTCGGAAATGATCGCCCGGGCCGGGCCCGCCCAGGCGAGAAGGACAGCCAGAAAGGTGGTGGCGGTCGCGCGGCGCACCCCCCGACTTTAGCGGGTCGGCTCTGTTCCGGTCAGATTCGTGCGCTCAGACCCGCCGCGTGCGCCTGTGTCCCCGCAGGGGTCGCGAAGACCGTGCGGCTTTCCTCGCGCAGAAGGCGTGCGAGAGCTGCGTGCATCGCGTGGCCGGCCTTGTGCGCGACGACGTGGCCGAGCACCGGGCGTCCCACGAGCGCGAGATCACCGAGGAGATCGAGGGCCTTGTGGCGCACGAACTCGTCCGCGAAGCGCAGGTTGCCGTTCTCGACGCGGTCGTCGCCGACCACGATGCAGTTGTCCTCCCGCGCTCCCCGAGCAAGGCCGTGCGCCTTGAGCATCTCGTACTCGGCGAGGAACCCGAACGTGCGGGCCGGTGCGATGTGCGCGGCGTAGGACTCGGGCGTGAGGACCACGGTGATCGACTGCCGGCCGACGGCGGGGTTCGGGAAATCGATCGTGTACGTCACGCGCAGGTCGCGGGCGGGGCGAATCTCGATCTTCCTGCCGCCCGACTCGGCGATGGCGACGACGCGTGACGGGACGAACGGGACGGCGCGCGCGTTCAGTGCGACGAGGCCGGCGGTCTCGAAGGCGTCGAGCCAGGGGAGCGCGCTGCCGTCGAGGATGGGGATCTCGGGGCCGTCGACCTCCACGAGCAGGTTGTCGAGGCCCGCGCCCACGGCCGCGGAAAGCAGGTGCTCCACGGTGGCGACGTCGCGGCCGTGCTCGCCGAGGGACGTCGCGTGGTCGAAGCGTCCTGCCGCCTCGGCGACGGCCGGAATGAAGGCGTCGACATCGGACCGGTAGAAGACGATCCCGTGGTCTGCGCGGGCCGGATGCAGAACCACCCGGACGTGCCGACCCGTGTGCAGGCCGATTCCAGCCAGCCGGACGCGCCGGACGAGGGTGCTCTGGGCGCGCATTCAGGCCGGGAAGTGCACGGGGGATGCCACGGCCCAGACACGTTTTTCCTCGGGATTTCGCGTATCACGGCCTCCTGCGGAGACAAAGGGTGTGGCGGAAACCCCTCACCTGCGGCTTTTCCGTCACACCGCCCGGCGAGAGGCCCGGCGAGAGCCGTTCGCGCAGAATGGCGGCTGATATCCTCGTCGCTTCGGGGAGGCTGCCGTGCTCGCGCCCGCTGAGGAGAAGTACTATCAGGACTTTCTCGCCGTGCTCGGCCAGAAGTGGAGGCCGGCCAAGGCGGCTTTCTACACGCTCGATCCCGCGAGCGACACGTTTCGCCTGAAGGCGCAGTTCGGCTTCGGACGCACGGACCATCTCGCCGAGCGCCTCGGCCGCAACGACGCGCTCGTCAATCACCTCTACGAGCACCGCGAGCCCACCTTCGTCAACAACGTGAACCTCGCGGGAAAGCTGACGGACGCGATGGTCCAGGCGACGTCCACGCACCTGCTCCTGGCCCCTCTCTACCTCGACGGGCGAATCATGGGGCTCGTCGACGTGCGCGAGAAGGCCGGCCGCCAGGGCTTTTCGCAGGACGACGTGCTCGAGATTTCCGACCTCCTGCGCCGCTTCGCGATCGAGCTGCGCCGCATCGCGGATGCGCGCAGCGAAAGCATGATTTTCTCCGAGGCTGCGCCACAGATCGAACGTCCGCTCGACCGCACGCCCGCCGTGACGGCTCCCCCCTCCCCGCTCGAGCGCACGTCGGGCTTCTCGACGGCGCAGCTCAGCACGTCAGGCATCCATCGGCGGCCCGCGGCGTCGGTGGCCGATCCCGAGGTCGACATGACGCTCCCGAGCGCGATCGCGCGGGCGAATCGTCTCGTCGAGGAGACGCTCTCGCGCAGCGCACCCGCGAAGGTCGCCGCGGCGGCGGGCGGCGGTCTCACGCCGCACGAGGCCGAATTCATCGCCCTGTACCTTCCCACGTGTCTCAGCTACGAAGAGGTCGAGGTGGCCGCCGTCTCCTCCTTCGTGCCCGGGGGAGCGACCGTCGCGATCGCGGCGAGGCGTCCGCTCGATCCGGATATCGCGCCCGCGCTCCTCGAGAACCTCGAGAAGATCTTCGCGAAGACGGCCGTCCCGTTCCCGTTCACGTCCGATCCGTCCTGGCGGCCTCTCGACACGCCCCACGCGGACGCGCCCGCGATACGCCGGGCCGAGATCGTCTCCATCCAGTCGAGCGTTCTCGACAGCTCGACGGAGGGCGTCGTCCTGTTCTCGCTTCTGTTCCGTCACGGACCGAACCCCGAGGTCCGCGAGGCGCTGCGCGCGGCGCACGTGGTCCTCCGAAACGTCCTCGCCGGCAACCGCAGCGAGGCCCGCTTCCGCGAGGCGTACCGGGGGCTCGTCAACAAGCTCCTCGAGCCCGGCCTGCTGAAGCGCACCGCCCTGAAGACGCACTGTTTCAACGTGGGCCGAATGGCCCGCAAGCTCGCCGCCCAGCTCGGCGTGACGCCGATGGAGGTCGAGCAGATCACCGTGGCCGGAATCCTCCACGACGTCGGCATGCGCGAGCTCAGCTACGAGACGATCTACACCAAGCGCACGCTGACCGACGAGGAGATGACCCTCGTGCGCCAGCATCCGCGCGTCGGGGCGTTTCTCGTCGAGGACATTCCGTGGCCGTACCCGATCGCCCCGCTCATCCGGCACCACCACGAGCGGTGGGACGGCGGCGGCTATCCCGACGGCCTGAAGGGCGACGAGATCCCGCTCGGCTCGCGCCTCATCCATCTGTGCGAAGCGTTCGACGCCATGACGTCTCCGACCTCGTACCGCGCCGTCCTGTCGGATTACCAGGCCATCGACATCCTCGACTCGAAGGCGGGCACGCAGTTCGATCCCGAGCTCACGCCCGAGTTCAAGCGGATGGTCGCGGACGCGTCGGACTGACCGGGGGCCTTCCGTGAAGTCCCGGATCGAGAGGCTGGGCGAGAAGGCGGCCGCGCGCGCGGCCCAGAAGAACGCCGGGAACCGCCCGATCGCGTCGAACCGGCGCGCGTTCCACGAGTACAACATCGAGGAGAAGCTCGAGGCCGGCGTCGCGCTGACCGGCACCGAGGTGAAATCCCTGCGCGAAGGCAGGGCCAGTCTGCAGGACGGGTACGTGGCGGTGACCGGCGGGGAGGCCTGGCTGTGGAACGTCCACATCCCGCCTTACGGGGCGGGCAGCTACAACAACGTCGACTCGAAGCGGAACCGCAAGCTCCTCCTCCACAAACGCGAGATCGTCCGCCTCGGCTCGAAGATCCAGCGGTCGGGCGCCACGTGCGTGCCCCTCAATCTCTATTTCAAGGGCTCGCGGGTCAAAGTCGAGATCGCGCTCGTGACCGGCAAGAAGCTGCACGACAAGCGCGAGACGATCCGCCGCCGCGAGGCCGACCGCGAAGCGCGCGCCGAGATGAAGTCCGCGCGGCGGCGATAGACACGGATGCGCGGGGATCGGTTCCCCCGTCTTTTGAAGCTCGACCGGGGCGATCTCGGCGCGCTCGTTCTCGCGCTCCTCTACGCGATCGTTTTCAGCGTCCTGTCGCTGCTCCGTCACGCGGCGTTCGAGACGCATGCGTTCGACCTCGGTCTTCACCATCAGGCGACATGGAACACCCTTCACGGACGGTTCTTCCAGTACACCCTTCACGCCATGGATCGCTACGACCTGCCGATCCTTCTCGGCGACCACGTCAACCTCATCCTCCTTCTCGCGCTTCCGTTCTACCGGCTCTTCGAGGGAGCGGGGACCCTTCTCGTCCTTCAGTCCCTGGTCATCGGAAGCGCGGCGTTCCCCCTTTTCCGGGTCGCCCGCGAGGTGACGGGTGGCACGGCGGCTGCGCTGCTGCTCGTCACCGCCTATCTTCTCAACCCGGCGCTTCACGCCGCGAATCTCTTCGACTTCCACGCGATCGTCCCCGGGGCGGCGTTCCTCGTCTGGGCCCTCTCGCGGGCGCAGGCGGGTGGCACCTGGAGCCTCGCCGTCGCGGTGGCTCTCGCCCTCCTCTGCCAGGAGAACGTCGCGCTCGCCGTGGTCTGTCTCGGCATCGCCGTGTTCCTACTTGGGCGACGCCGTGCGGGTGTAGGCGTCGCCGCAGCGGGAGTCGCGTGGTTCGTCCTCTGCTTCTATGTCCTCCTCCCGCATTTCAATCCGGGAATAGGCTCCATCTACGTTTCGCGCTATAGCGAGTTCGGCGGCACTCCCTCCGCCGTCGTGCTCGGCCTCCTTCGCAACCCGTCCCGCCTCGTCTCGCGCCTCCTCGAGCCCGGAACGCGCGACTGGCTCTTCTCCTTATTTGCGCCGTTCGGATTCGTCCCGCTCCTGGCGCCGCAGATCCTGATCGTCGGAGCAAGCGAGCTGTTCCTCAACCTGCTCTCGTCCTTCCCGCTCCAGCGGACGATCGACTTCCAGTACACGGCCATCCTCCTGGCCGCGGCCGCGCTGGCCTCGCCGTGGGGAACGAGAGCGATCGCGCGCCCGATCGGCTCCCGGTTCCGCCTCAACCCCCGGATGGCCGCGGCGATCGTCGCCGGGCTCGTCCTCGTCTGCACGGTCGGGTTCCAAGTCGTCCGCTGGAGCACCCTTCGAATCCTCGCGGATCCCTACCGGACGTCTTATCGCGTGACGGACCATGACCGGATGGCGCCCCGTTTTCTGGACGCGATCCCGCCGGGAGCGACCGTCTCGGCCCAGGATGCCATCGTGCCGCATCTC
The DNA here is from genome assembly GCA_963816185.1 of Thermoanaerobaculia bacterium. GTDB lineage: Bacteria > Acidobacteriota > Thermoanaerobaculia > UBA5066 > UBA5066 > Fen-183. The sequence goes on from CAWFJJ010000008.1 coordinate 90,040, forward strand.
AACCGTCCCGTGATCTGGTGGTTCCCGCAGGTGCGGAACGCCGACGCCGTCCTCCTCGACCTTTCGGGAGGGATCTTCCCCGTTGCCCTCTTCCGTCTTCGCGGGCAGTCCCCGGAGGCCAGCTACTACGAGTACGTACAGCGCCTCCTCGCCCACGGGGCCTATCGGATCGAGGACGCAGCCGACGGCTGGCTTCGCCTCTCCCGCGCGCGCGGGCTCCCTCCGGCCGACGCCATCCGGCCGGGCGCGGACGGCGGTCCTCCTCCCGTCCTCTTCCGCGCGGGGGTGCGGATCCTCGATGCCCCGGTTCTCGCGACGGCCTCCGCGCGCATGCCGCTCGTCGTCGAGATCGAAAACCTCTCCGAGGCGGTCTTCTTCTCCCGCGCCGAGGCGCCCGCCGGGTACGCCACCGGCGTGGCGGCTTACTGGATCGATCCGGTCGCAGGCACCGGAGTCGACCGCGGAGAACGCCTCTGGCTTCCGGTGCGCGTCGACCCAGGAAAGCGCGCGACGATCGAGGGCGAGGTGACGGCGCCGGCGGAGCCAGGGTTCTGGCTTCTCTATCTCGACGTCGTCACCGACCGCGTGGCCCGCTTCAGCGAGAAAGGCTCGCCGACCGCCTCGATGCCGGTGACAATCACGCCCGCCCCGGCGCCGTGATCTCCCCAATCCGCAACGGCGATCAAGTTTGCCGGCCGGCGTTGAACTTCCTGGCCCATCCTCACGGCCAGAAACAGCAGTAGTGCAGAGTCAGGACGGTCGTACAATAAGAACGATCATTCCGTGGCTAGAGATGGGAAAGCGCTTCGCGCAGGCCTTCTTCTGGTGGCACTCTGCGTTCTCGCGCAGACCCTCTACGCAATGTGGCTGAACACGCTGCTGTACGCGCGGACCGGACCGTTCTACGATTCCATGAGCTACCTGTACGACTACGCGACGATACGGACCGTGTCGCGAGACCAGGGCATCCAGGCAGGGCTCAAACTGGCATTCCACTCCGGCACGGTCTCGCTGCCGTGGATCTTCACTGCCTTATTCAGCCCCATCCTGCCATTGTCCCGGCACGGCGGCATCTGGTTTCAGGAGATCTGGGTGCTGTCGCTGGGGTGGTCCGTCTTCTTCTATCTGACGCGATATCGCCGTCTTCCGGCCGTCCGCGCGTTTTGCCTGACGCTGCCGTTTCTCGCGTTCCGCACGGTCTTCGCCGCCAATGGAGGTGTCTCGGATTTCCGGATGGACTTGATGTTGTATTTGCTGCTCTCCAACATGGGGGTGTGGTATCTGGTCACGTATGAGACGGCATCGTGGGGACCATGGGCGGCCAGCGGGCTGTTCCTTCTGTTGGCCATTCTGAACCGCGCCACATCTCCGGTTTATATGGTGGCGATGTTCGGGCCGTTGCTGGCGGCGCGGGTATTATTTGGCTCCCGGGCCGAACGGGACCACGTGGTGACGCGCGTGCTGGCATGCTGGGGCCCGCCCGCTGTTGTCGGCTCGTTCGTTCTGATATCGAACTTCGAGCTGCTCCACTATTACTATTTTGTGTGGGGCGCCGATCCGAACGCGCATCTACCGCTGTCTCGGAGCCTGGGCCACGTGCTGCTGGCCGGCTCCAGCATCGGAGTTCCGTTGACGCTCGTCGGTGTCCCTGCGCTGTTCCTGCACCTGTGGGATGGGGGATCGGCGCTTGGCCGCAGTTGGCGGAACTGGGCGAAGGCGCTGGATTGGAGAGTGCTGTGGCTGGGGACGGCGCCGGTGCTCATGTTGGTGATTCGGGGTGCTGGGCTGAATCCCTTTGTCTCCATGCCCGCGGTGTTTGGCTGGCTGCTGTTCTGCTGGCTCCCCTTTGCACGAGATCTCGGGGGCCGCTCCTTGAGCCGCAACGTGATGGCCGCGCTGGTTGTGGCGGCCTGCCTGGCGAACGCCGCCCAGGGCTACTGGATGCACGTGAATCCGCCGGGGCTGGCTCCGGCGATGCCGGCGCTACGCCGCGCGGTGGACCTGATGCGCGATGACACGCTGCGCGGGGGAAGGACTCTGGCCCGCTTCGCCACCGCGCACATCGCGGATTTTGATGCGCTGGGCTTGCGCAGCGTGCTGGTTTTCGAGTTTGGCGCCGCGCCGCGGAACAACGCGTTGACCTATGGGGACGTGACTTTTCGTGCCGAGGACACGGGTCAGTTCGGCCCTGCGGTACGTGCCTCCTGGGACCGCGACGTGGCCGGACGCAACGACGAAGAGAAGCTGGCGACGCTGGTTTCTCTTGCCTCTAAAGATCTCGACTACGTCTTTCTGCCGGACGCGCGGTCGCTCGACTGGCTGGAGAAGAACCGCGCTTTCAACTTCGCGAACACGAAGACGCGGGCGTTGAAGTCGAGGCTGCTGGCGACCGGACAATGGGAGCCGCTGGGAGAGCCGCTGGTAGCGTCGGCGAACGAGACCGTGCAGCTCTACCGGAGGCGCCGGTAACGGGCGGTTGCCGAAGGCTGGGCTCGGCGCAGCCCGCGGGCCATGGCCCGGCATGTCCGAGCCTCGCGAGGACCCGGCGAGTTGACGAAAACTGCGCGGTGTTCCCCTGCTGGCCACCGAATTTTGGCAGCGCTGGTCCTCCGAGATGCCGAACCAGGCGCCGGAAGCGGGCTCGCCGGTGACGCCCTCACAGAGTAAGATCAACATAACGTTAGGGTTCCGCACTTCATGGCGAAGATCTCACTTTCGGGCGCCCGGCAGGGGTTGCGGCAAGGACTGTGAATACGGGAATGAATTGGTTTCGGCGTACGGGAAGACGTGTCGCTGCCAACCGTCTCCTCGGCCGCACCCTCCTTGCGGTCGCGGTGGCGGCGGCGCTCGGAATCGCCGCGCGCGGAATGGCGCCGGCCAGGGCTCCCGAAGCTCTTCGCGGCGGCGACCCGGGCCGAATCGTCGATTTGCCGGGGGACCGCGGTCCGGGTGAGCTCCTGGAATTCGACGAACGCCTCGTTCCCGCGCTTCTCTCGCTGGCGCCTGAGGCCGAGCTCGACATGGCGGACTGGCCAGTCGCTCCCGGTATCCGACGCACCGTTCGCCTCGCGCGTCATGACATCTACGCGCCCGGTGCCCGCATGCTCCGCGTCGAGGGCGAGAGCACGAGAGAGCTTCCACGCTCGCGCCTCGTGTTCCTGTGGGGTACGGACGACGCGGGCGGCGGCGTCCTGGTCTCGATCGACCCCGAGTCGCACACGCTGCAAGGGCACTTCTACGGGCCGGACGGCGTCTACGAGCTCGCGCCGGACGCTTCCGACCGGAGCGGGCGGCACCTTCTCGCCCGGCCTGTTGTTCCGGAAGGAGCCACGTGGGCGTGCGGCGTGGAGGACTCCCCCGAGGCGGCGGCTTCATGGCAGCCTTCACCGAAAACGCGAACCGAATCCTTCGCCATCCACCCGAACGTTCTGAACTCGCTCCACAGCGGGGTCGTCGCGATCGACACCGACAACGAGTACATGGCGTACTGGTCGAACAACACGACGAACGTCACGAACTACATCGCGACTCTCCTCGCTTCGATCAACGTGATGTACGAGCGCGACCTGAACCTGCGCCTGCTGCAAGGCACGACGGTCCTGCGTGTCTCGACGACTGCGGACCCGTACACGACGACAGGCACGCCCTCGGGGAGCTGTATAAGTGGCTCGGGCAACGCGGACTGTCCCCGCCTCGCAGAGTTCACGAACTACTGGAACTCGAACTATCCGAAGTCGACGTATCCGCGCTCCGTCGCGACGCTGCTGTCCGGCAAGCAGCCGGACTCCAGCTCGGCGTCCGGCATCGCCTGGATCGCGAGCTCGGTCTGCGGAAGCTCCTACGACTACAGCTTCTGCCAGCTCTTCAAGGTGAGCTACCTCTACGGCGACACCCTCATCGTCGGACACGAGATCGGCCACAACCTCGGCTCGCCCCACACGCACTGCTACGCGGACCCGAAGCCGGATACGTGCTACGCGGGGGAGTCGGGAACCAACTGCTTCTCGGGGACGCCGAGCTGTCCCGCTCCGCTGATGATCAACGGCTACAACGCGACGGGCACGATCATGAGCTACTGCCAGCTCTCGCCCTGCAGCTCCGTCTCGACGCTTGTGTTCCATCCCTCGACGATCTCGCGGTACGTGGGATCCACGCTGGACGCGGGCGCTTCCTCCGGCTGTCTCGCCGTCGTCGGAGGCTCGACGCCGACCCCGACATCGACGCCCACGCCGACCTGGACGCCAACGCGGACTCCCACGGCGACCTGGACCCCTACGAGAACCCCGATTCCTACGCCGACGTCCACGCCCACGAGGACCCCGACCTTCACGCCGACGTCCACACCGACGCCTCCGCCCGGGGCGACGTTCACGCCGACGCCAACGCGGACGCCCACGCCGACTCCGCCTTCCGGATCGACTCTCACGCCGACCCCGACACCCACGCGCACGCCGACGATGACGCCGACGCCGACGAGGCCGCCTGTCTCGGGCACGTGGCTCTACACGCTCACGCCCTGCCGCATTCTGGACACGCGCAACCCGGTTGGGCCGCTCGGTGGACCCGCGATCGGCGGGGGTTCTCAGCGCACTTTCACGCTCCCGCCCGCGTGCGGGGTTCCGTCCAGCGCAAAGTCCGTTTCGGCGAACGTCACCGTCGTGAACGCGGGAGCCCAGGGCAACCTCGTCATCTACCCTGCGACGCTCGCCGCGCGCCGAACACGTCGACCATCAGCTTCCGGGCGGGACAGACGCGCGCGAACAACGCGCAGCTTCTCCTCTCCACGGACGGCACGGGCCGGATCACGGTGAAGAACAACGCGGCGGGTGCACTCGATCTCGTTCTCGACGTGAACGGCTACTTCAAGTGAGAAGCCCCGCCTTGAACGCCTTGATCGTTCTGGCCTTTCTTGTATCGGCGAGGGGCACCCGGGCCGCTCCGGTCGACCCGCCGGCCGCCGAGGGCATTCCAATCGCCGCAAGCGAGGTCGTTACCGAGACCACGTCCGAGATCATGGCCCGGGACCTGCGGATGTCCGTGACGGCGCCTCAGAAGACGCTCGATTTCTTCATCGGCCGGGAGGACACGAGCCAAAAGAGGGTCGACCCCGACGCCGAGAACCGGCGGCAGGGGCCGGCTGTGGGGCCGCAGTCACCGGAGATCTCGACTGGAGGAGGTCCGCTCCTCCCGCAGATCATCGGCGTGAATGCGAACGGGCCCGGCTCGGGCTCCTCGCCGTGCGGAACGCCTCCGGACACGATGGGCGCCGTCGGGCCCACGCAGTTCATCTCCATCGTGAACTGCAACGTCGTCTCGTACAACAAGGCGACGGGCGCCGCGGACGGCGTCCTGAACACGACACCGAACAATTTCTTCAGCTCCGTCCGCTCGAACGGCACGAGCGACCCGCACGTCCGGTACGACCGAACCTCCCAGCGCTGGTTCCTTTTCATCATCGACGTGACGTTCCCGAACAACCGGCTGCTCGTCGCGGTCAGCAACACGGCGACGATCACCGGGTCGACGACCTGGAGCTTCTTCTTCGTCCAGACGGGTCTCGTCACTCACACGAACTGCCTCGCCGACTACCCGACGCCGGGAATCGACGCCAACGGGATCTACGTCGGTGTGAACCAGTTCTGCGGAACGTCCCTCGGCACGGCGACGTATGCCGGCTCGGACCTGTTCGTCATCCAGAAAAGCTCGGTCACGAGCGGCGGGTCGATCCACGCGACAAAGTTCACGAGCATCGGCCCCTTCACGCCGCAGGGAGTCGACAACTCCGATCCGACGGCCACCGAGGGTTACGTGATCGGCACCAGCAATACTTCGTGGAGTCAGCTGGATCTCTTCCGTGTGAGCAATCCCGGGACCTCCTCTCCGTCGCTCTCGTCCGCCGTGCACATCTCCACGGCAAACCACGGGATTCCGATCACGCAGCCGCACATGGGCAACACCGGCGGAGCGGCGGGGCGGATCGACGGCAGCGACAACAGGCTCTATGCGGCGACGTTACGGGATGGGAGCCTCTGGACGGCCACGACGGTCGGGACCATCGTGTCGGGCGGCAACTGCGTCGGCGTGGCCGGCGGCACGGCGGACCGGGACGCGGTGTTCTGGTGGGAGATCCAGGGGATCCCGACCGGGTCGACCCCTTCGATCCGGCAGGCCGGCATCGTCTGCGACCCGGCGGCGTCGAATCCGAACTTTTACAGCTACGGGACGATCGCCCCGAACGGCCAGGGGCAGGCCGCCCTCGGGTTCACGATCGCCGGAAGCCTGAACTTCCTGAGCGCGGGCACGGCAGGGCGGCTCGCCGGGGACACGCTCAGCACGCTGCGGTCGATCAACGTTTACGGCCCGGGCGTCGCCGCGTACAACCCGACCTTCGATCCTCGCTTAGACAACTACACGCGCTGGGGCGATTTCTCTTTCACCAGCCTCGACCCTTGCAGCGACATGACCCTCTGGACGATCCAGGAGTATGTTCCCGTCGCCGACCAGTACGGTACGCGCTTCGCCGAGCTGAAGGGGCCGCCGCCGGCGACGCCTGCTTCGGCCAGCCCTCCCTCCGTCGCCGCCGGCCAGGCGAGCGCCAGTGTCGTCATCACCGGGACGTCGTCGTCAGGCTCCGGCTTCTACGACACGCCGTCGAGCATGTCGGCGGAGCCGTGCCGGACTCGCCTCTCGAGCGCCGTCTCCGGTGTCACGGTGAACAGCGTCACGTACAACAGCCCGACGCAGGTCACCCTCGGCATCAGCACCGTCGGCTCGACGGCGGGAGCCAAGAACGTCACGGTGACGAACCCGGACGGACAGACGGCCATGGGAAGCGGGATCCTGACGATCACGACCACCTGCACGCCGCCGCCGGCGCCGGTCGTCACGGCGCCATCGGTCGTCGGCGCGGGTTCTCCGAACCGGATCGCCAGCGTCCCGAATCACGCGGGGTCGAGCTACGCATGGATCGTGACGAACGGGACGATCACCGCTGGACTCGGGACGAGCCAGATCACCTTCACGGCGGGGACGGCGGGGACGCCGCTGACTTTTTCGGTGAACGAGACGGATTCCTCGGGCTGCACGAGCGCGGCGGGGACCGCGACTGCGGAGGTTGCGCCGGCGGGGTCGGCGGTCCAGTTCTACACGTTGACGCCGTGCCGGCAGCTCGACACGCGAGCAGGGGCAGGAACGCCACTCGCGGCATCTTCGACTCTGACGGTTCCGCTCACCGGGGCGCCGTGCGGCATTCCGGCAGGCGCCACCTCGGTCTCGGCGAACGTCACGATTACGCAGCCGACCGGGCAAGGGTTCTTGACCATCTATCCGGCGGACGAGACGCGGCCGGTCACGAGCAACACCAACTTCACTGCGGGGCTGACACGCGCCAATAACGCGATTCTCCGCCTGTCGAGTGACGGGACCGGGCGCGTCAGCGTCTTCAACGGCTCGGGGGGAACGGTTCAGGTCGTCATCGACGTGAACGGGTACTTCCAGTAGAAAGCCGGGCCTGACAGTTTCTGTCGCCGTCCTCGCGGCCCCAGAGCAATAAATGGCTCCACACGGGCCATCGTGGGCGCTTAGGGCGGTTTCGCGTCCTTAACCGGCCGGCAAGGAATGTGTATAAGCGGTGAGGCGTCGACACTCCCAAGGGATCCCGTGTGAAGATCTTCGGTCGAAATGCCGTGCGAATCGTCTTCCTGGTGGCCGCCCTCGGGGCGGCGGGCCGGGCCTCGGCGGAGCGCCCGGTCGACGAGCGGCCAGATGGCGTTCTGGTACCAGCCGCGACGATTCAGCCGTCGAATGCGCCAGTCTCGAGATCTTCGGATGTCCGCGCGCGCCTTCCGCTCGTGGGAGAGCCGGTCAACGGGTTTCCGAACTGGCAGGAGCGGGTGATTCACGAGTGGATCAACCGGGCCCGTGTCGATCCGCAGGCCGATCTGGCCGGGTGCGGCACGAACTGCGCAGAGAAACAGGAACTGCTATACCCCGCAGGGCCCCCTGATCTGGGACGCGAACGCTGGCCGCTCCGCGCGCTATCACTCCGCGGAGATGGGGCTCCAGAACTTCTTCGCCCACGACTCGGCCTGCACCCTCGTCAGCAACCTCAACAGCCTCTACCCGGGCAACTGTGGCGGATCCGTCTCGTGCGCCTGCGTCGGCGGCCTGGGAATGTGCAATCCCGCCTGCACCGCATGGAACGCCCGAATCGGGCTCTTTGGGGCGAGCGCCTACGGCGAGATCATCGCCGCCGGCTATTCAGATGCGAACAGCGCGTTCTACGCATGGCTGTGGGAGCAATCCACCTCCACATCGTGCTCCTTCAGTAGCGCCAACGGCCACCGCTGGCTGATCCTCAAGGCGAGCAGCGCCGTGGGCACGGGGTACCAGAGCGGCAGCGGCCCGTACAACCGCTACTACACCGGTGACTTCGCCGACTCGAACAGCCCGATCCCCAAGATCCCTTCGGGCACGCACTACCCGCAGCAGGCCGGCTCCATCGATTTCTGGGCGAACTGGTACGACTCGGCCCCGCCTCAGAGTGCCGCCGTCAACGTGGACGGGATCTGCCATCCGATGACGCTCCAGAGAGGGTCCGCAGCGAACGGAGCCTATGCGGCGCTGGGGATCGCAGGCCTCGGCTCGGGCTGTCACCACTACTTCTTCACGTTCCACGATTCGTCGGGAAACGAAGTCACGTACCCCTCGAGCGGGTCCTACGGCATCGGCCTGACGGCGTGCAACGACTGGGATCTCTCGCGGCCCTTGCCCTGTACGTCTTCCCCCCCAACGGCGACCCGCTTCTATGCGGTGACTCCGTGCCGCGTCCTCGACACGCGGAAAGCGAACGGCCCGCTGGGCGGGCCGGCGCTGAACGGCAGCGGCGCCCGGCGCCTCTTCACGGTCACCGGAACCTGCAGCATTCCGACTTCCGCAAAGTCCGTGACGGTCAATCTCACTGTCACCCAGCCGGCCGCGGCGGGCAGCCTGACCGTCTTCCCCGGAAACGGCATCCCGACGGGCACCAGCTCGATCAGCTTCTCGGCAGGGCAGACGCGGGCGAACAACGCGATCCTTTATCTGGCCACGGACGGCACCGGCTCGATCGGCGTGGAGAACGACTCGGCCTCGACGGTGCAATTCATCCTGGACGTCGATGGCTATTTCCAGTGAGCGGCTCTTTCTCGCCTTCGCCGTTCTCGCGGCTCTCGTCGCCGCGCCGGTGGCCGTCGGCCAGGCGGTGCAGGGCGGGGCGTTGCCGGGTCCCCTTCCGCTCCTTCCTCCCGACAACTGGTGGAACGTGGACGTGAGCGCGGCGCCTCTCGACCCGAACAGCGCCGCGTTCATCACCTGGATCGGCGCCACGAAAGGCCTTCATCCGGACTTCGGAGGGGATTCTTCGCCCTCTCCGCAGATCTACGGCATGCCGTACGTCGTCGTCCCGGGAAGCGAGCCCCTCGAGCCGGTGGCCTTCGACTACGCGGACGAGAGCGACCCGGGCGCCCCGGGCCGTCCTCCCGGCTACCCGATTCCCGCCGAGGCGATCTCGCAGCCGAAGTGGATCGAAGGGGGATACCCGGGGAACGCCACCGTCGGCGGCGACAAGCACATGCTCATCGTGGACAAGGACAACCGCATCCTCTTCGAGACCTGGAACACGCGGTTCAACAACGTGACGCAGTCGTGGGAAGCCGGTTCAGGGGCCGTCTTCCCCCTCGACTCGAACCAGCGGCGCCCCGACACGTGGACGAGCGCCGACGCGGCGGGTCTCGCCATCCTCCCCGGACTCATCCGGTACGACGAGGTGTCCGGCTCCGGTCCCATCCGGCACGCCTTCCGTTTCACCGTCCGTGCCACGAACGGTTACGTCTTTCCCGCCTCGCACCGCGCCGGCTCGACGGCCGGCGCGCCACCCATGGGGACGCGCCTGCGGCTGAAGGCGGCGAAGGACATCTCGGGCTACTCCGCGGACGTCCAGAAGATCTTCCAGGCCATGAAGACGTACGGCCTCATCGTGGCGGACAACGGCACGGACATGTACGTCCAGGGGACGTACGACACGCGCTGGAACAACGACGTCCTGAACCCCGCCTTCGCCAGCCTTCACACGAGCGACTTCGAGGTCGTCCGGCTCGGCTGGAGGCCGGTCCTCGAAACGAGCTCCGGCTCCACGTTCTTCTACACGCTCCCGCCCTGCCGCGTCGTCGATACGAGGAACGCGTCCGGACCCTACGGCGGACCGGCCATTCCGCCGGGTAACCAGCGCATTTTCACGATCACGGGGCGGTGTGGCGTGCCGGCCACGGCGAAAGCCGTTTCAGGAAACGTGACCGCCGTCACACCCTCGTCGAACGGGGCCTTCCAGCTCTTTTCGGGGGACGACCAGCCGGGCGTCCCGACGACAATTTCGTTCGCCGCCGGAAAGACCCGCGCCAACAACGTCGTCCTGAAGCTGGCTGGTAGCGGCTCGGGAACCCTGGGGGTCGCCAGTACAGCATCCGGACCTGTCCATCTGGTCATTGACATCAACGGGTACTTTCAATGAGAATTTCGGAGCACATAGGGGAGACACCATGAAGAGAAAGAAGCTCGTCTCGACGTTCGCGCTGACCCTTCTTCTTGCCGGTATGTCCGTGGCAGCCCGAGAGGCCCGGGCGCAGAGCGGGCCGTTCCAGTATTTCGCGATCAGCCCGTGCCGGGTCTATGACACGCGCACCGGAGCTCCGTCTGCCGGCGGAACCGGCGGTGGGGTGATTTTTTCAGCGACGGTGCGGTCATTTCTCTTGCGCGGGCTGTGCGGGATTCCGCAGACCGCCGTGGCCGTCTCGCTGAATCTCACGGTGACGCAGCCGACCGCTCCCGCGGGCGACCTGCGCATCGCTCCAACGGGCGTCACCTTTCCGAAGGTGTCGACGCTGAATTACATCCAGGGCGACACACTCGCGAACGGGGCCATCGTTCCGCTCGGGACCGTGGCTACCGGACAGCCCGACTTCCAGGTGCTGGGTGCGGGCTGCGCGCCGTCGGGATGCACGAGCACCTTCACGTATCAGCTGATCATCGACGTGACCGGATACTTCCAGCCCTAGTCATAGACGCTCGATCGTTGATCGGTCTTCTTTGAGTCGGGCGACCGCGAAATGAGGCGGGCCGCCCGGCTTTTTCCTTTTGCGGCGCTCTTTGCCGCGTCCCTCGCGACCCAGTCGTTCGTCATCCTCACCTCGAGGATCCCGCGGAACGCGGATCAGGCGATGGCCGGCCTCATCGCCAAGCACATCCTGGACGGCCGGGGCCATCCGGTCTTCTTCTACGGCTCGACCTACGGCGGAACGGCGGAACCGCATTTCATGGCGGTCCTCTTCGCGGCCTTCGGGGCGTCCCCCGGGGTCTACAGGGCCGGCCTGGTCTTCCTTCTCTGGCTCACGATCTGCGGTCTCACCGCGATCACCTGGAAGGCATTCGGCGCGCGCGCCGCGGTCGGAACACTCGGCTTCCTCGCGCTTCCGCCGTTCTACTTTCTCTACAAGGAGCTGACATCCGACGGTGTCTACGCCCCGGTCACGCTGAGTGCCGTCGGAGTGCTGGCCGGCTCGGTTCTCGCGCTGCAGGCCGAGAGCCCGGTCAAGGGGCGCACGCCGTGGTGGCTCCCCGCGGTTCTCGTGGGGCTCGCGGGAGGAATCGGCTTCTGGGTTTCTCCGGGGACGCTGCCCGTGACCGTGATCGGACTCGTTACCCTCGCCTGGCGGCGTTGGGATCGATCCGCCCTCCGCTCCTTCCTGCTCTTCATCGCGTCGTTTCTCGCCGGGAGCGCGCCGTGGTGGGTCTGGAATCTCCGCCACTCCTGGCAAAGCGTTCTGTCCCCCGATGTCGCGCGGACGGACGCCCTGGGAGCTCTTCGGAACCTGCGGGATTTCCTCGTCTTCTCGTTTCCCGTCCTGACCGGGACCGCGGAGTCCAACGACATCCACTCGCGCTCGCCGTTTCCTTTCGCCCGTCTGGCGGCCACAGCAGCCTTCGGAGTCGTGCTCCTTCTCGCGAGCCAGCAGAAGGGAACCGGGCGCCGAACCGCGCGCTTTCTCGTTCTCTGGCTGGCCGGGCTCGTCGTCGCCACCACAGTGTCCGCCCGCTTTTCGCCATTCGAGCCGCGGCTCGCCATCGCGTGGTACGTCTTCTTCGCGCCGCTCGTGGGCGCTGCCCTGGCCGCCCTGTGGGAAAAGAAGCGATTCGGAGCCGCGCTCCTCGGGGGTGTGCTTCTCATCGTCGATATCTCGAGCCTGGGCTGCCGCGAAGCGTCACCTCCGGAACAGGCGGGAGGTCACGGCCTCCATCGAACCCCTGCTCAAGCGCCTCGGTGAGCTCAACGTGCGCGCTCTCTATGCCGATTATTGGACGGCCTATCGCGTCGACTTCGAATCGGGAGAGAAGATCATCGCCAGCCCTCTCGTCGCAGAGGACACGATTCGATACGAGCCGTATCGGCGGGATCGTCGATACGTCTCCGAACCCCGCGGTCGTGATCCTCCTCGAGGAGGTGCCTCGCTCGGGCGAAGACGTGCCGCAACGCGCGCGCGCGTTCGAAGAGTACCTTGCCGAGCTGCGTTTGCCCTACCGACGGGACGACGTCGAGGACTTCAGCATCTTCACCGGTCTTTCCGACTCCGCGCTCGCGACGATTCGGCGTGCGCAGTCGCTGCCGGTCCCCTTGGCAGCTTATCGCGTCGAATGGCTCGACGTCCCGAATCCTGGAGTGGTGCGCGCGGGAACGCTGGTCACGACGTCGGTCCGCGTCCGTAACGCCAGCAACTACTTGTGGAGTCCGGCTTTTCACGTCGGCGCCATGGTCCGCCGACAGGGGTCGCCACCCGGCGAGAACGTGTCCTCGGCGCGCGGGCTGCCGGATCGATGGACGAATCCCGGGGAGAGCATCGAAGTGCCCGTGACGATCAGAGCGCCTTCGACTCCGGGCCTGTATCAGCTCGTTTACGACATGGTTTTCGAGAACGTGGCGTGGTTCTCGGATCGCGGCGGGATGCCTCATATCGTCCCGCTGGAAGTTCGATGACCAAGCCATGAGAGAGTCTTTCGTTCAATCCCTCAGGTGCCCGGCCTGCGGAATGTCCGAATGGCGGCTTTCCGTTCGTTCGAATGACAAGCGGGAGATCCGCGAAGGCGAGCTGACGTGCGGGAGCTGCGAGAAGCATTTTCAGATCGAGGGCGGAATCGTCGATTTTCTGGACCGTGAAGATGACGGCCTCGCGCGGGAGGTCAAGGGCTGGCACGAGATGGCCGGCGCGCTGGAAGAGTCTCTCGTTCCGACGATGACGGCCCTCCCCTGGTATCCCCATGAGCCGTGGATTCACGTGGCCCCCGACTTCTTCCAGCTCTTCGAACACGTCGATTTCGCGGGCCGCCGGATCGTCGATCTGGGCGCCGGCCGGACCTGGTCTTCGCGATTCCTCGTGACGGTCGGCCGCGCGGCGGAGGTCGTCGCCGTCGACGTTCTGAAAAAGCGCTTCCTCGGCCTCGAGACCGCCGATGTGTTCTTCGATCAGGACGGGATCTTCTTCGAGAGAGTTTGTGCGGACATCCACCGGCTCCCGCTCCGGGACGCGTGGGCGGACATCGTGTTCAGTTGTGCCGCCATCCACCATTCTTCTGATCCTCTGAAGCTCTTCCGGGAGGTCGGGCGGGTTCTGAAGCCGGCGGGCCTCTTCGTCTTCATCTCGGAGCCGGTCAAGAAGGAATCGATTTCGGCCCGTCAGCCGGACAACGACGAGACGCGGCACGGAATCAACGAGCACATCTACAGCTTCGCTGAATACCGTGACGCATGGCGGGCGGCCGGTTTTCGCGGGCAGCAGCTCTCGCCGCGCACCGTTCGGTACCGGGCGCTCTATCCCGACGCCGACTTCCAGAAAGGACTGTCGCCGGCCCTCGTGCATCTCACGCGCTCGAGCTGGGGGCGACGCCTCGTGACGAGGCTCCTGCGCGGCCGTTGGACCGGACCTCTCGTTTACAGATACTCGAGTCTGCCGCTGACATGCATCGTCAAGAAGCCGGTGGCGGGTTGACGGTGTCCAATGTGTCCAGCGTCACCATTCACGCCTTGGCTCATGATTTGCGTCGAAGCATCTGGCTGGAGTTACGTCCAGCAATCCAGAAGGGTATGGGCTGGATGAACGTCAAATTTTTGTCGGTTGCAGGAGTCGTGGTGGCTCTCGGGTTGTCAGTGCCGGCACTCGGACAAAACAACCCGCCGCTGCGCACGGGTTTCCCGCTCTTCATCAACGGCGGTGGAACACCTTACGGCCAGACGGTCGTCGCCGACCTCAAGTGGCCCGCGCCGTACGACCAGTACAAGTCGATCATCTTCACCTCCTGGAATCAGGCCACGTCTCAAGCATGGCTCTATGTCGTGCGATTCAACGGGACCAGCGCCTCCGTTCCGGCTCCGTTTCCGATCGCGATGCCGACGCTCTGTGCCGGCAACCCGGCGGTGGGGGACCTCGACAACGACGGCGTTCCGGAGATCGTCGTTCCTTATGGCTCACAGTACCGAGACAATTTCGTCGGCGGCGTGCGAGCGTACCGGCGGGACGGCACGCAGATGTGGGACTACCCGAGCTCGAACAACCCTCCGAGCTGCTGCGGCGCCGACTTTCCCTACGGTGTCGTCGGCAGCCCGGCGATCGCCGACGTCGACGGAGACGGATTCGTGGAGGTCGCGTGGGGGTCCTTCGACGGGAAGGTCTACCTCGTTGACGGGCGAACCGGCGCGAACAAGGCCGGTTGGCCGATCTTCGTCGGCGACACGATCTGGTCTTCACCCGTCCTCTTCGATCTCGATGGCGATGGGAAGAAGGAAGTCATCATCAGCGTCGACGACGGGCCCCAGAACGGGGGCACCCTCCACGTCTTTCGCCACGACGGAACGGGCGGCGGCGCGCCGGGAATGGTCCCGGTCCCGGAACTGCCGGGTTTTCCGATCGACTACGACCAGGCACTTTACAGCGCACCCGCAGTCGGCGACATCGACGGGGACGGGAAGCCCGAGATCGTCTTCGGGACAAGCACCTTCTACGGTAACCCTGCGCCCTGTGGAAGCGGCATCCCGCCCCTGCGCGCACGCCGCGTCTACGCCGTGAAGTGCGATGGATCCTCGGTTCCCGGCTGGCCCGTCACGACGGACGGTGAGGTCCGCACGACGCCGGCGCTCGCCGACGTCGACCTCGACGGCATCGTCGACGTCGTCGCCACCGACATCGACTGCTCGACCGGGACACCGAAGAATTTCAAGGTCTATGGCTTCAAGGGAACCGGCTTGCAGCTCTTCAAGGCGACACCCCTTTCGTTCAGCGGCGTCAACCTGAACGCAGGCGATCCTGTGGTCGCCGACGTCCTCGGGGACGGGAAGCCCGAGATCCTCGTCCCGACGAACACGGAGATCGCCGTCTTCACGAACACGGGGACACAGCTCACGCACAGCACCGGCTTCTCTCCACCGCCGCCTCCTGGTGTCTCGAGCTTTTACACGCCGACGTCGGTCTCTGGTGCCGTGGTCTCCTCGATGAAAGTCAGTCCGTCGTCGACCGACCCCGTGGACGTCATCGTGGTGTCCGCGTCGGACTTCCCGACGGCCTCCAACACACAAGTGACGGTGTGGAACCCGAAGATGAACCCTCTGCCCGCTCCGACGTGGGGAATGGTCCGGCAGAATCCGGCCAGAACGGCGGTCGTTCCGGGAACGCTTTCCTGTACGGCGGTGCCGCCGGTCGCGACGAAGTTCTACGTCCTTTCGCCCTGTCGCGCCTTCGACACCCGGAATCCCGCGGGGCAATTCGGCGGGCCCGCGATAGGCGCTTCCTCGAGCCGGACCTTCGATCTGGCCGGGATCTGTGGTATTCCGTCCGACGCGAAGTCCATCTCGATCAACGCGACAGTCGTAAATCCCCCGGCAGCGGGGTTCCTCGTCCTGTATCCCGCCGGCATGGGGCGCCCATCCTCGAGCACGATCAACTTCTGGCCTGGACAGACGAGAGCGAACAACGCGCTCATCCGGCTCTCCTCGGACGGCCTCGCCGGTCTCGTCGTGACGAACGGAAGTCCGGCGCCGACCGACGTCGTGGTCGACGTAAGCGGCTATTTCAAGTAGTCGGTGCGGTCCGGCGACCCGCAAGGGCGGGTCCGGCAAGCAGAACCGGCCCGGTCCGCCATCGCCCTCTCCGAACCGCGTTCATGCCGCTTTCACGGCAACGAGCCATGTCTGACCTCCCAGAAACCACCACGCCGGACGACAGAGCAGATACGCTCGGACGAGCCACGGCTTCTGGGGTAGGCGGCTCCGGGTCGTGTACGGCAAGAACCGGGGAATTACCTCCTGAACGGTGAACCCCGAGATCTCGCACGCTTCAGCCAGCGATCGGTCCGTGAGCGCAACATGATGGTCGATGAAGTTCCAATAGGCGCCTCCGACGAGCCGGATGTTGGGTTGGAGGACTAGCAAGCGTCCTCCAGGGCGAAGCACGGTGCGGATCTCCGCGAGCGTCGTCTCCAGGGCCGCCTTGTCCGGGAGGTGTTCGAAGAAGTTGCTGCAGAACACGATATCGACCGAATCAGACGCCACGCGTGTCGAGAGCTCTTGGCTCGGAACGATGATTTCATCGGTGCCGGTCGGCAAGTGCCTCCCGGATATCTCTTCGATGTCGACTGCAATCCTGTGCCGACACTGGATATGTCGAAGGAACTCTCCGAAGCCGGCTCCGAGATCGAGGACGACATCCCCCGCCTTTACGTATCGCTGGAAGAAATGTCGGCAGAGCACTTGCCAGACAGCGTCTTTCGCATCCCGCTCGACTTCGGGGAAGCGAACACTGTAGATACGGTCGCGTCTCATCGGCTGGATCCATGAGCCGCACGTTTCACGGCTTGTTGGCTAGCGGTGGTCGGAATCGGTGCTTTGGCCAAGGGTTCTTACCCGTTTGTAGTCGCCCCGGCTGAAGTATTTTTCGAGCCAGACGTAGAAAATGATAAAGAGGTATCTGCTTCCCATCTCCTTGAGCTTGAGCTTCGCCTCGCCAGTCCGGCGATTCCGCCAAGTGATCGGCATCGTAGTCCAGGAAAAACCCCGAACGATGGCTTTGAGGGGAAGCTCAACGGTCAGGTTGAAGTGCGGAGAGATGAAGGGGCGGCAACCGTCGATCACACACCGGCGATAGGCCTTGAAAGCGTTGGTCGTGTCGTTGAGGGGGATCCTGAAGAGAATTCGGATAAAGAAGTTGGCAAGCCGGTTCAGGCGGAGCTTAAGACGCGGATAATCAATGACCCCGCCGCCCGGGAGAAAGCGGCTGCCGAAGACGCACTCCCAACCTTCATTCAGCTTCTGCCAGTATCGAACCGCATCGCGACAGTCGTCGCTCTCGTCGGCCATTACGATCGCTATGGCGTCGCCTGTGGCGGCATCGAGCCCGCGCGCCACCGCACGGCCGAAACCGTGAGCGCCGTCATTCCGGATGGGCGTGACGACGCCCAGGCGGCCGCGCAGGTCCTCGAGAATCTCCGGTGTTCCATCGCTGCTGCCGTCGTCGACCACGATGATCTCGTGCTCGATGCCGTGAAGGCGAAGTTCGAGATGGAAGTGCTCCACGGTCGAGGCGAGGCAGCCCCCCTCGTCTCGGGCGGGAATGACTATGGAGAGTTTCTTTAGAGGTGGAAGCGAAGAGTCCGCCATGCAGGGTGTCGACATGTCACGTCAACGATCGGCGCAAGTCTCGAGCCAGTCGGGATGGCAGCGTGCATGCTCGAGGATCTCCTCGAGAATGGAATCTGTGGACCTCTGGGGAGTCCACGCCCAGGCCGCGGCGGCGCGACCGGAATCGAGCACGATCCAGGGAATGTCATAAGAACGGGAGCGGGTGTCGACGGAGATCGCCCGCGGTCCCATACGCTCCTCGCACCAGCGGCTCAGCTGTCGGAGCGAGGTTGCCGAAGCGCGACCGCCCGAGACGTTGACGACGCGAGGCCGGAGCGCCCCGGATTCAGCGAGCTGACGCTCGATGAAGGGAACGAGATCTGCGGGATGAAGGCAGTCACGCACCTGATGGCCTTCGCCATCAAAACCGATGTATTTAAGGGGCGCTGCGCGAAGCCACGAGTTGATCCAATAGGAAAAGATCCCTTGATCCGGTCGGCCGAACTGTCCGGCGCCTGCGAGGACGCCACAGCGATTGATCCAGACCGGAAACCCAAAGAGGCTGCCATATTCAAGAGCAAGGTGTTCGCTGGCGAGCTTCGTGACGCCGTAGAGCGAGACGGGAGGAGCGGTCGAAAACTCTTCGGTGACCCCTTCGGGCCCGACGTGTAGTGGCCATGTCCGGGCAGGATCGAGCTCGAAAGCCTCGTTGACGACTCGGATGGGCAATGTGGCGAGCGGCGGAATGGAGTAGACCCGACTCGTACTCAGTAGGATAAAGGTGGCGGAGCTCCGACGGCAGAGTTCCAGAAGATTCAGAGTTCCGAGCAGGTTGTGCTCGACGAGCTGGCGAGAGGTGGTTCTCCCGTCGGCTGCCGCCAGCACACTGGGGTTCGCGGCCGCATCGACGACGGCATCGACGTCGGGCAGGCTCTCGACGTCGCTGGCAGATCTAAGGTCGCCATGAATCAGATTCACACCGAGGCGGCGAAGCCTGATGCGGTTTGTCTCGCTGCCAGGCCGGGTCAGGTTGTCGATTCCCGTGAAAGTATGCCGGGCCCCGGCCTCGACCCAAGTTGAGATGAGCGTCGAGCCGACGAAGCCGCAGGCTCCCGATACAAGAAGCCTCACGAACTTTCCCGCCGGCGCCACGCCTCGACGATCTGCCGGATGGTCTCTTCGAGCGAGATCGTGACGTTCCACGCTGGAAAGTGGCTTCGCATCTTTCTGAGATCGCTGTAATAGCAGATGTGATCCCCGACCCGGTTCGTTTCGAGGTAGGTGAAGACTTGCCGTTTTCCCGTGAAAGCTTCTGTGAGAGTGAACGCTTCGAGAATGCTGCAGGAGTTCGCCTTTCCCCCTCCGAGGTTATATACCTCGCCGGCGCGGGGGCTCCGGATGAACTCGAGGATGAAGCGCGCGACGTCCACGCTGTGGATGTTGTCTCGAACCTGTTTCCCCTTGTAGCCGAAGATTTTGTAGTCGCGACCTTCAAGGTTGCACTTCACCAGGTAACTCAGAAAGCCGTGAAGCTCGACACCGGTGTGGTTCGGTCCAGTCAGGCAGCCACCCCGGAGGCAACACGTTGGCATGTTGAAATAGCGCCCGTACTCCTGCACCATGATATCGGCGGCGACTTTGCTGGCTCCGAAGAGGCTGTGGAGGCTCTGATCTATCGAGAACGATTCGGGGATCCCCTCGGCATAAGCGGGATCCCCATAGTCCCAGCGAGTCTCAAGTTCTTTAAGGGGAATGAGGTTGGGCGCGTCTCCGTAGACCTTGTTCGTACTCAGGTAAACGAAAGGTGCTTGAGGGCAGTGGCGTCGCGCTGCCTCAAGAAGATTGATGGTTCCGACGGCGTTCGTGTCGAAGTCGTCGAAGGGGATTGCCGCGGCACGGTCGTGGGAGGGCTGGGCGGCCGCGTGAACGATGGCATCGGGGCTGAGGGCTGCCACGAGTCGCAGAAGGCCTTCACGGTCCCGCACGTCGAGCTCGTGGTGGACGAAACCGGGAACATCACGGGAAAGCCGGGCCTGGTTCCAGCGTGTGTCTCCGGGCGGGCCGAAAAACACGGCCCGCTGGTTGTTGTCGACGCCATGGACCTTGAAGCCTGTCAAGGCGAGGTAGGCCACGACCTCGCTTCCGATAAGCCCAGAGGATCCCGTGACGAGGGCAGTCTTCATCGGCTATTCTCCGAAAAGGTAACGTAGTCGAAGGCGATTCTACGGTAGCCATGTCACTATCGCGGGCTGGTCGAGATGGGGCAGGGCTTCCCTCGCCGGGCCCCCGCGCCGATAATCCCGATGGCACCGCCCCGGTCGACTATCGCCAGCTCGTCTCCTGGGTTCGCGCGGCGACGCTGATCATTACGGACAACGGCGGAATTCCGGAGGAGGCGCCTACGTTCGGGAAGCTGACCCTCGTCGTTCGAGACACCACGGAGCGGCCGGAAAGGATCGAGGCCGGCATAGCACGTCTCGTCGGAACGGACGAGGATCGGATCTTCATGCCATTCCGGGCCCCCGGCGCGTGATGGCTCGCCGACGTGGCCGCGACCAGGCGCCTCAATCGCCTCGTCGGGCGAGCACGGGACCGGTACCGACGCGGGAGGTCGCTCGTGCGACCGCTGTGCTTGCGCTCGCCCTCTCGATTCTGTTTGGAAATATCGTGTTTCTTGGTAAATCGCTTGTCTATTCGGACAATTTCAATCCGCTCGCCCCGGAGCCCCGGGCGGAGAATTACGGCGAACGGTTCGTTCCACCTTCAGTCTGGTTCGACCGGGGCCTGAGGCTGGATCCCAATTTTCACGACCCGGGGGCCGCACTTTACCAATGGGAACCAGCGGGCGAGATCCTCAGACAGTGTCTCAGGGCGCGGGAGTGGCCTTTTTGGGATCCATACGTCGGCGGTGGCGCGCCGCTGATGGCGAATCTGACCGCCGGCTTCTTCTTTCCGCCCTATCTCGCGGTGATTGCGCTCGGGAACTCGTCGCTGCTGAAGAATCTCTACTTCCTGGGAATGCTTCTGTTGTCGGGTTCGACGTGTTACGCATTTTTGAGAAAGCACGGACTGTTCCGCGCGCCGTCGTTCCTCGGTGCGGCCGGGTGGATGCTGAGCGGCGGTCTCGTGATGAACGTCGGGTCGTTCATCGGACACACGGCATGCTGCCTTCCGGTAGCCCTCCTCGGGACGCGATGGTTTCTGGACTCGCCCAGCCGTCGTCGGGCGGCGGTCCTCACCCTTCTTTTCGCCTCGATCGCGCTGGCCAGTTTTCCCCCGGTTCTTCTTGGAGTTTTCGGATTGGTCGTTATTTATGTGCTCTTCGATGCCTGGAGCGGCCGCGGGACGGACCTTGCGGACGAGCGAGCCCGGGGTCTCCTCCTCTTTGGCCTCGCCTCGGCGTTGGCGCTTGGCGTTGTCGCGTTTTACTACGTTCCGGGTGTGGTTGCCATGCGGATGGCGCCGCAGCTTTCGCAGGTGTACGACACGGCGGCACGGGTTCATCTCGACCCAGTCGCGCTGGTCAGCCTGATTTCGCCGTACGTGCTGGAGCCGCTTTGGCTCTTCACCGTGCCGGGAGCCACCCGGCAGATCAGTCCGCAGTTGAGTTTCGTCGGTGTCGTGATCCTCCTTCTCGCGAGCCTGGCCCGGCCGCTCGCCGAAAGGAGGGCGAGGGCACTCTGGTGGACGCTGCTGGTGGGCGGGGGGCTGATTGTTCTAAAAGTGTTTGGCGTGCCGCCGGTGGAATGGGTGGCATTCCTGCCAGGGCTTCGGGCGATCCATTTCGCGCAGTATTTCGGCATCTTTCTCTGCTTTGTTCTCGCCGGGCTGGCGGCCTTCGGGTTGCAGGCTTTCGAGGAGGCGAAGGTCGGGACGAGGAGGCTGTACGGTGCGGCGTTGGTGGCAGCGGTCATGTTCGGGGGCTCGGTCTGGGTCGGTCAGAGCCTCGGGATCCTGCACAGCGCAGCCGCCCGGCGGTGGGTGATCCGAATGTCGATCCGGATGCTCGTGGCTGCAATAGTCCTGACGATACTCATTCTCGGTCGATTTCGAGCGCGATTTCGAATGGCAACGGCGACGTCCGTCGTTCTGGCGGGAGCCTTTCTACTTGAAGCGTTCAGCAATGTCAGCTTTTCAAGGCAGTTTCGGTGGAATGTCTGGCAGAGTCCGCCGGGCTATGTTCGGTATTTGGCGGGCGCAAGGAGGGCTTGAGCGGGTGCTCCCCTTCGGCGCCCTTCCGGCAAATGCGAATTCGCCGTTTGGAATTTCGAGCGTTGAGTCCCTGATGGCGTTCAATCCGGGCCGGTCGTATGAATTCTTCAGGAAGTACTTCAAGTCGGATGAGCCGCTGTTTCTTCGCGGGCCGAAAGTAATTCCGCCCGAGCCCGTCTTGGACGCGGCAGCGGTCCGTTTCGTGGCGATGCACGAGAGTGCCAAGGATCCGATCGAGGAGGTCCGTCGGCGCGGCTATGCCCTTCGTTACCGGGAGAGTACGTACCTGGTGTTCGAGCGGGATACCCTTCCACGCTACCGGTTCACGAATGACGTGGAATTCGCTCCGCCGGATGCCGATCTGGGGAAGATGGCGGAGGCGGCCCCTCGAGGCCGGATTCGGGTCGAGGAGAGTCAGTTTGCGAGCGGGCCTGCTGAAAGTATGGATCGGGGTGGCATCGTTCGCGTATTGGAGTTCAATCCCAACCGGGTCGTTCTCGACGTCGAGGCTCCGGGACCCGGGCTCGTATATTGTGCCGACGCCATGGCCCCGGGGTGGAGAGTCTTCCGGAACGATTCAGAAACGCGCTTCATCCGTGCGAACTTCGCGTTTCGCGCCGTACCGGTCGAGAGGGGTCACTCGATCATCCGAATGGAATACGAACCGCCGGGACTTCGACCGGGGCTGGTTCTGACTGCGATTGCGTTGTTGTCAACCGTGATCCTTGCCCGCCCGTACAGGTGGCCGGTCCGGTCGTCACGGCTCCGCGACAAAAAATAGCCGGTGCCGTGCAGATGTTCCCGTCACTGTATATACCCGAGCGCGCGTAACCGGCGGATCTCTTCAGGGGGAAGCTCCTCACGGCTCCGTTTCGGGCGCTGAGCCGCAGCCCGGGTGCGAGCCAACCACTGCTCGAGCTCGGCCGAACACGGCCCCACCCGGGCATCGCTCATGGCGAGAGGCGCGTGCTCGCCCGGGTCAGCCGCCAGGTCGTAGACCGCGAGTTGGGGAGTCGGCCGGTGGAAGCGATCTACCGGCAGCGCGCTGTGGAGGCACTTCACGTTGCCCGCTACGAACGCCGAAAGGTCGACCGGTCCCTGCGGCCCGCTCCCACCGACCTTGACTTGTGCGAAGAGCCCTCTGGCGGCGTCCGCGGTCTCCGCGGTACGAGGAAGAGACCTGCCGTGCAGACGCAGGCTCCCGTAAGGCTGCCCCAGCATCTCCAGGATCGTGGGTGGCAGATCGAGCGTGCTGACGCGTCCGGCGATCCGCGTTCCGGCGCCGCTCTGGCCGGGATACTTGACGAGCAGCGGCACGTGCAGAAGTTCCTCGTAAAGCGTGCGGCCGTGGTCGAATCCCCCGTGCTCGTAGAACTCCTCGCCGTGATCGGCGACGAGGATGATCAGGCTCCGCTCGTAGAGACCAAGGTAGCGAAGCATGTCGAGAAAGGCGCCGAACTGTCGGTCGGCGTGGAGGACCTCGCCGTCGTAGAGCGCTCGCAAGTGCGCCGTGTCCGCCGGGTTCTTGCCGAAGCCCTGGGCGAGAAAGACCTGCGGGTTATAGAGCTGAGATGGAAGCGTGCCCGGCTGCTGGTCGGCAAAGACCCTGTCCTGCCCCTTCGGATCGTAGACGGCATGCGGATC
This sequence comes from Thermoanaerobaculia bacterium, assembly GCA_963816185.1. GTDB lineage: Bacteria > Acidobacteriota > Thermoanaerobaculia > UBA5066 > UBA5066 > Fen-183. Next base: position 113,585 of record CAWFJJ010000008.1, read on the forward strand.
GGAAGTGTGGATGTAGGCGAAGAGCGGCCGCTGTGGCTGCGGCCGGTTGAACAGGTACTGCCAGAAGAGACCGCGGGCGAGCTCCGAATAGCTCTTCGTCATCAGTCGGACATCCAGTGTGTAAGTGCCGAAGCCGCGCTCGAGACCGAAGGGCCTGCCGAGAGGCCACTGAGAGATGGCGGCGGTTTCGTACCCGAGCCGCGAAAGAAGCTCAGGCAGCCACGGCACGCCCTCGGCGGGAAGCCGCTCGCTGGCTTCGTCCATGCCGTGCTCGAACGGGTAGACGCCAGAAAGGATCGAAACCGTCGCCGGAAGCGTCCAGGAGGATGCGCTCCAGGCCCGCTCGTACGTGACCGCGTCGCGTGCGAAGGCGTCGATGCGGGGGCTCGTCGGCAGGCGCGCGCCATACGTTCCGACTGCGTCGGCTCGCAGCGTATCGATGATGTACAGGAAGATGTCGGGTCTAAGGGGATGTGCCGTCATGTCCCCATCGCCGGACACCTCCGGAGCGGTCAGCTCGAGGTCCACGCTTGCCTTCGAATGCAACGGGGATCCGGAGTCCGTCTGCGCTCGCAGGAGCAGCATGCCGGCCGTCGCAACGTCGTCGACCCCGAAGTCGAGCGTCGATCCCGACAGCTTCGCCGCCGAGCCTTTCCAGATCGTCTTCCGGGAGCCTGCCCGCCAGAGGTCTACGGAGATCATCGCTCGAGGCTCCTGGGAACGCACGGCGCCGACGCGGAGGCGATAGCGCAGCCCGGCCGGCAACGGAATCGCCACTCCCTCGCCTTGAAGCATCACTTCGCGCGAAGCGCCCTCGCCGTTCAACCTGGACTCGGGTGCCGACGCCGGGCGCCCTCGTGGCACGACCGACAGATCGCCCACGACCGCGGCGAGCTCTCTCGGATCTCCGGGTCCGACCACTTTCGAGGGGGCGGCGGAATATGCAAACGTCAGCTGCAAGTCGTTGAGAGGCGCCCGAAGGAGACTTTCCGGCAGCGGTACGCGCAGCTCCTGCCAGTCGCCGGCCAGTGTGACGACGGGCAGGGACGTGCCGTTCAGGATCGGCGTCAGGGTTTGCGGCGGTGCTTTCGGATAGGTAAAGGGAGCCAGGCGCGCGACCAGATCCACGTCGTGCGAGAAGGGCACTCCGAAGTAGACGTGCGCGGACCGGGCCGCCCAGGAGAAGCCTGACCAGGGCCCGGTCTTCTCGACTTGCTCGATTCCGTACCAGCCGGTGCCGAGCGTGACCTTGCCGGCGGAACCGTCGAATCGCTGATGAAAAGATCCGGGGTCGGAGTCGACGAGCTCGGCGTCGAAGGTGACGGCTGCATTGGATGGCGTTGTCCGGCGCCTGCAGCCGGGTGCGGCCAGAACGAGAAGCAGCGCGGGCCAGGCCGCCGAACGAGCGTCGCGCATCCCTACCTGTATCGCGATTGAAACGAAGGTCGGCTGTCAATGGAGGTAAGCCGCTCGACGATCCGCTTCGCCGCACGCGCCCAGGTCCACCTCTCCGTCATTTCCACCGCGGCTCTGCGGCCGATTTCGGCAGCCTCGGCGCGGTTCTCGAACACGTGCCGCAAGAGCTGTCCGAGGTGTTCCGGATCCGGATCGGCCCAGGAGAAGCCGTCGTAGTAAGGGCAGAGGGCCTTCGCCGGGATGGTTCCGCGGACCCGGAGCGGATACGCGATCCCGGCGTGAAGGAATTCCGTGTGCGCGCCCCAATCGGTCGCAATCGTGGGCAGGCCGCAGGCCATCGCCTCCATGAGCGGCATGTCCCAGCCCTCGCCGCGTCCCGCGGAAACGTAGCAGTCGGCCGACCGGTAGAGCGAGCCCAGCTCGTGGTACGGGAACTCGCGGTTGTGAATGAACGCGATGCGGCCGCCGGAGCCCTTGAGACGGAGCGCCTCGATCTCGCTTCGCACGCTCAGGCCTCCGTTCCGGTTGATGACCTTGCACACGAGGACGACGGGGTCGTGGCGGCGGAAGGTCTGGTTGAATACCTTCAGGAGCAGCTCCGGCGCCTTCCTTTCGCCCCACTCGAAGTTGGAGAGAAAGACGAAGTCGCCGTTGCGGATTCGGGTGGTTGCTTATCCGCGGATGGAAGTGGTCGACGTCGACGCCGAGCGGCATCACGTGCACGGGCTTCGTAACGCCGCAGCGCACGAACCCCTCCCGGTTGAACGTGGTCGGAACCCAGACCTCGTCCATCGCGTTCGCCTGCCGCACCCATTCTTTCGGAAAACCATCCACCTCGAGCATGGTGTAGCCGATCCGGTAGCGGCCGCGATTCTTCCGGAAGACGTCTCCCTGCCCGTAGACCACGGAGACCGGCGGGTGCGAGGGCATCTTCCGCTGCCGGACGGCGTTCAACAGGTGGTCGCCCGACTGGTCGGGCTCTTCGAGCGGGAAGGGCGTCCCCTTGCCGTAGACGTACTGGTAGGCCACGCGGACGCCCTCGGCGTCGAGGCCGCGCAGGATCTCCCGGCAGCTCATCGCATAGCCGGTTGGGAAGTTCATGATCGACTGCCACGCCAGCGGCCGGGTGTAGCGCGCCTCGAGCCGGCCGGCCCACTTGGCCCTGAAGGTCCGGCGGCTCTTCTTGAAGAGCCGGTTGAAGAGCCGTGGCGTGTCGCTGGTCGAGCCGTGCTCGTCGTGAACCAGAGTCACGGCGCCGCAGCAGACAGTCCGGAAGCCGGCCTCGCGGGCGCGAAGGCAGTAGTCGGTGTCCTCGAAGTACGACTCGAACTCCTCCGAGAGGTCGCCGATCTTCGCGATCACCTCACGCCTGATGTACGCGCAGGCGAAGACGATCCCCTGCACGTCGCGCGTGGCGGCGTACTGGTTGACGTTGGTCTCCAGGGATCCGATCTGCTGGCCCCAGAAGGTGTCCGGGAGGATGTACGTCCCGGCGTGGATCAGCTTTCCGTCGGGGAAGACGAGGCGACAGCCGACGAGGCCGACGTCCGGCGACGAGTGAGCCGCCTCCCGGAGCTTCTCGAGCCAGTCCGGCTGGTGGATCTCGATGTCGTTGTTCAGAAGAAGGACGTCGCTCTCCGGGTCAGCCGCGGCGATGCCGGCGTTGTTCCCGCGGACGAAGCCGAGGTTCCGGTCGTTCGTCAGGACCTTCAGCCACGGGTAGGCTTTCAGCTTCTCCGGCGTCTCGTCGGTCGAGCCATTGTCGACGACGAGCACCCGGGCGGTCGAGAGGTCGGTCTGCTTTCTCATCGACTCGAGGCAGCGCCTCGGTCAGCTTCCAGCGGTTCCAGCAAAGGACGATGATCGTGACGGGGCGCGCCGCCATGGCGTCAGGCGTTCCGGTCGGGAGCGAGACGCTCCCACAGGAGGCGCATCTCGGTGGCGACATCGCTTGGCGTCAGGCCGGTCGTCTCGTGCCACCCGTCGAGGATGTCCCACGCGGCGGCGTGGGCCTCGAGCGCGTCGAGGTCCTCCTCGAAGAGGTTGGAGTCCTCGGGCGGGAGGAGGCGGTGCAGAGCGAGGAGCCGGGCCCGGAGTCGCTCGTTCGAGGCCGCGAGGGCCTCCGCGCGAGCCTGCCAGTAAAGCCTGCCGCGGTCCGTTCCGGGCCTCGTCACCAGCGGCGCCCGAAGACGCCCCGCAAGGCTTGCAGCAGCTTCCAGCCCTTCGAGCCGTGGAGCGCGGCGACGTACCGCTCGCGTTCGTCGAGGCGGTTGCGCAGGGCGGTCTCTTCCGAGCGGAGCTGCGCGACCTGATGCTCCATCTGCCGCATCTCCCGCTCCAGGCGCTTCACCGTTTGGCGTGCGAGGTCGCGCTCGAAGATCACCTCGTCCAGGCGGACCTCCAACCGCGCGAGGCTGGTTTCTTCTTCCGGCGCGGGGGTGCTGCTCGGGTTCGTCGTCGCGTGCTCGGCGGCCAAGGCGTTCCTGTCTTCCCCAGGAAGTTCGTTGAACGGTCAGAGTCTAACCTCTCGCCCGAGGCCGCCGCCACAGTCGGTGGGGGAGACGGCACGCTACACTCGGCCTCTACATGCCCGCCGACGCCGTTCCGGTCTACGACTCCGCGCGAAAAACCCTGAAGTGGCTCGAGGAGGCCACCGAGCTGTGGCGGTACCGCCACCTGGTGGCCGAGATCGTCGTGCGCGACATCAAGGTCCGCTACAAGCGCTCGGTCCTGGGCGTGGCGTGGACGATGCTCAGCCCGCTCCTGAACATGCTCGCCATGACGTGGGTCTTCTCGATCGTCCTGAAGATGGGCATCCGGAACTTCCCCGTCTACTTTCTCGCCGGGTCGACGTTCTGGACGTTCTTCGCCCAGTCGACGGGGCAGGCCGCCTCGATGACGATCGAGGCCATGGAGATCACGAAGCGCGTCTACGTTCCGCGGTCCGTCTTCGTCATCTCGGCCGTCGGCGTCGGTGTCGTCAACCTGCTCTTCAGCCTCGTCCCGCTCCTCCTGATCATCCTGGCGACCGGCTACCCCTTCCACACCTCGTGGCTCTTCCTCCCGGTGGCCGTCGTCATCGGCGCCCTCTTCACCACCGGCGTCGGCCTCCTCGTCTTCACGATGGCCTCGCGTTTCGTGGACATCAAGGAGACGTACCTCGTCCTGGTCGGCGCCTGGTTCTTCGTCACGCCGATCGTCTACACGTCGGAGTTCGTCCCCGAACGCTTCCGCTTCATCGTCCGCTACAACCCCATGACCTACCTCGTGGAGGTCTTCCGCGCGCCGCTCTACGACGGCTGGCTCCCGGGTCCCAACACGCTCGCCTTTGCGGCGCTGGCGGCCGTTTCAGCACTCATCGTCGGCTGGCTCTTCTACTCCGCGAAGATCGAGGACTATGGCACCCGGAGCTGACCCGGCTGTCGAGCTCTCGAACGTCTCGGTCTTCTTCAAGGTGCCGAACGAGGTGATCCTCTCCTTCAAGGAGTACGCCATCCGCAAGCTCCAGAGGCGCATCGTGCACGGCGAGCTGGCCGCCCTGAAGGACGTCTCCTTCACGGTGGCGAAGGGCGAGCGGATCGGCGTCATCGGCCCGAACGGGGCGGGGAAGAGCACGCTCTTCCGCGTCATCGCCCGCGTGCGGCGGCCCTCCGAGCGGGCGGGTCGTCGTTCGCGGGCGCGTGGCGCCCCTCCTGGAGCTGGGGCTCGGCTTCCACGGCGAGCTGACGGGCCGCGAGAACGTCATCCTCCACGGGACGCTGATGGGCTTCTCGCGCGGCGACATGGAGGAGCGGATGGCACGCGTGGCGGAGTTCGCCGAGCTGGAGCCGTTCCTCGACGCGCCGCTCCGGACGTACTCCACCGGCATGGCGGCGCGCCTGGCCTTCGCGGTCGCGACCGACGTCGACCCCGACATCCTCCTGGTGGACGAGGCGCTCTCCGTCGGCGACGAGCGGTTCAAGGTGAAGTGCCACGACCGGATGGCGACGTTCCGCGAGCGGGGAAAGACGTTTCTTCTGGTCTCCCATTCGCTCGGGGACGTGACGGCGAACTGCAGCCGCGCCCTCTGGATCATGGACGGCGGCGTCGTGAAGGACGGCCCCGCCGCCGAGATCTGCGACGCGTACCAGGCGTGGGCGACGGGGGGGAGCCCGGCGTAAGCTGGCGGCGCATTCGGCCGCGCTCACACCCCGGGAGCCGGGGAGTGCGCGAGGCCGGTTCGCGATGAAACATTCCGACGCTCCCCTTCCGGCCCGGCTCCGGCGCTTCTTCGGACTCTGAGGCTGCGACGCGTAGGCGCTGAGATGAATGCCGGAGTAAGAATCCTTGAAATGCTGTTAGACGCCAGTCCGCCGCTCGAGCTGGGACAGTAACCGGTCCATGAGCCGAGCGTAGCCGTCCAGTCGCCCGAAAATCCGGAGGGCCACCGGCTTGGCGTAGGTATGCACCACGTCGTTCCGATCGTCCACCATGGCGAGCGCAAGCTCCGCGTCCTCCTCGCTAAGGACCGAGACCTGTAGCAAACCGCGGAACGCTCCCTTCGGCGAGCCGACCTCCAATCCCTCGGCGTCGCGAAGAAACTGTTGGCTGGCTTTCCAGACGGCTTCTACCGTGTACTCGAAGCGCTGAATCGCCGCGTCACGCTGGATGTCGCTTACCTCTCCAACGAGAGGGAGCTCCAGCAACGTCTGCAGCGCCTTCCGGGCAACACCCAGCCTCTCCGTCAGGCGGCCCATATCACGCCGGTCTCGAGAACTCGCTCGCGAAAGGCGGGGTCAACCGAAGAGAGATCCACCACATCCACGTGGTATGGCACGTGGCTCTCCTCCAGAGCCTCGCGGATTCCGCCAAGGACCCCGGCCGGCAGCGGGCGGCGCGGGAGCACAGCCACGTCGATGTCCGATGCGACTCTCGCCGAGCCCGAGGCGCGCGAGCCAAAGAGGACGACCATGGCCTCGCAACCCTTCAGGCGCTCCGTCACGATGCGCCGGACCTCTTCCAGAGCCTCCTCAGCAGTGGCGCGTCTCATGTCCAAAGTATAGGACCCACCTACTTTCAGCGCTTTCTCCCCAGCGTCTTCGTCAACACGACGCGTGGGCGCAGCGGACGGCGTAAGCTGGCGACGTATGGTCGAATTCCGTACGGCCGATACCTCCGGAGGCGCGTGGGAGCTCACGCGCGCGGTCCACGCGCGGCTAGGGCCCGAAGGCCGTCTTCGCGCGGCCTTCGAGGCTTCGGAGTTCGTGCGATCCATCGCGCGTGAAGGCATCCAGGCCCGCCATCCGGGATATGACGCGCTTCAGCTCGACCGCTCTCTCTTCCGGCAAATCTACGGCGAGGCGCTTTTCCGGAAGGTCTTCCCCGGCGTCGACGAAAGGCCGTGAGCGCGCCGCCGCGCGCCTTTTTGGGCTCGACGTCTACGTCATTTCGCCGGAAGGCTCCATCCTGTCGAAGCTCGAGTGGTCACGGCGCGGGGGCTCCGACCGCCAGCTCCGCGACGCGTCGGCCGTCCTGGCCGCCAATCGCGAGACACTCGACTTCGACTACCTCCGCCAGCAGGCACGCGGGCTGGGCGTGGACGACCTGCTCGAGCTCCTGCTGGGGTAAAGCGGCGGCGCCTGAAGCGATCGCCGGGCTCCGCTGACTTACCGCCCTGAGATCGCTATTCCGGGCCCCGACCAGCCGGCGAAGGAAATCGTCCGTCACGCGGAGGGCGTAGCGGAGACGAGGAATCCCCGGCTAGTCAACTCCGCCACTATTTTCTCCGCATTCTTCAGGGCCATGTCGACAGTCGTCGTAATCCTCACTTCCGGGTGCTCGGGCGGCTCGTACGGGTCGTCGACTCCGGTGAAACCCTTCAGCTTCCCGGCGCGAGCCAGGGCGTACATGCCCTTCGTGTCGCGTGATTCGCAGACCTCGATCGGCGTATCCACGAAGACCTCGAGGAACTGCCCGTCGCCCACCATGGCGCGACACTCTGCGCGCGTAATGCGGTAAGGGCTGATGGCCGCGCATATGGCCACGCCGTTGTGCCGGACGATCTCGGAAGCGACGAAGCCGATCCGCCGGATGTTCGTGTCGCGGTCCTCCCGCGAGAATCCGAGCCCCTTCGACAGATGCGTCCTCACGATGTCGCCGTCCAAGCAGCGTCACCCGGCGGCCCCGCTCGAGGAGAAGGTCGGCGAGGATTTCCGCCGTCGTCGACTTCCCCGAGCACGAAAGGCCCGTGAACCAGACGCAGAAGCCCTGCTCGTGTCTGGGCGGCGACGTCTGGCGAAGGATGGCCGCGGTCTCCGGCCGCGTGAACCACACCGGAAGCGTCTTCCCCTTCGCGAGGTAGTCGTCGCGCACCTGTGTCCCCGAGATCGGAGAGCTTCCGCGTCCCCTGTCGAACGCGGTCCGCCTCCTCGTATCGGTCCTCGTCCGGCAGGTAGACCATCTCCCGGAAGGGGATCATCTTCACGCCGATCTCGGCCTCATGCTTTGCCAGCGCCTCCTGCGCGTCATACGGGCCGAAGAAGGGCTTCCCGTCCGAGCCGTTCCCCGGCCCGGCGTGATCGCGCCCCACGATGAAGTGGTTCGCGCCGTGATTCCGTCGGATGATCGCGTGCCAGAGCGCCTCGCGTGGCCCCGCCATCCGCATCGCCAGCGGAAGAAGCGCCAGGAGCGTCCGCGACGGGTCGTAGTACTTCTCGACGAGGGCCTTGTAGACCCTTACACGCGTGAAGTGGTCCACGTCGCCCGGCTTCGTCAGGCCGACGACAGGGTGGATCAGCAGCGTTCCCCCGCACGCCTCGGCCGCCCTTTTCGTCAACTCTTCATGACTCCGGTGCATTGGATTTCGCGTCTGGAAGGCGACGACGTTCGTGTGGCCCAGCGGCGGTGAGGCGCTTCCGCACTTCTTTCGGCGTGAGGCGCAGATCGCGGAAGTCGACGTGCTGCGGCAGGCGAAGAACGCGGAGCGAGCCCCGAGACGCATCGGGATCCCCACCGCTCCATCTCGCGGACGAGCGGGTGCGCGGGGTCGGCCTTGCCGAGGACGCGCTCGGCCTCGCGGCGTCGGTCCCACCCGTAGATCTCCCGGACGGTCAGGACGGCGAGGATCTCGTGACGCGTGTCGCGCAGGGCGATTCCTCCGTCGAGCGACAGCGGAATCTCTTCCGGCACCGCGAGCGTCACGGGAATCGGCCAAAGGGTCCCGTCGGCGAGCCGCATCTCCTCGAGGACGCGCTCGTAGTCGGCGCGGCCGAGGAAAGTCTTCAGCGGCGAGAACGCGCCGGTCGCCAGCAGCTCGAGGTCGTTCAGGTTTCGGCCGGTGAGGGTGAGCGAGGGGAGACCGGCTGGCGTGGGAGAGAAGGTCCGGCCGCTCGTTTTCTGGCACGAGAAGGTCGACGAGGGCGCCGCCGTAGGGACAGAGAAGGTCGCGCATGGCGGTCGGGATGATACCGGGCGCTCGATGTCGAACGTCGCGTCATCACCCGCTCACCGGGTTCGATCGAATGCGACGCGCCTCACCGCGATGGGTTAAATCTTTATCTGATGGGTCGGGTTCATCTTGTCGGTGCCTCGATCCCGCGATCCGGGCACCATTTCCTCGTACAGATCCTCCAGCAGCTTCTCGGCCCGGCGTTCGCGCACTGCGAGTTCTACGGTCCGGATGACTGCTGCCGCTCGATTCCGTGCCGGCGATTCGGTGACGTGCAGCTCTTCTTTCAGAAGAATCACGACCTGGACCTCACGCTTCCCGCGAGTCTCGAGGGCGTCACATACGTCGTTCAGTTCCGCGACCCGGTCATGAGTGCGCTTTCCGACCGGGAGCACCGCGCCTTTCTCGAAGGCGAGGCCCGGCCGCTGACCGGGAGGAGCTCCCCGTCTGGCTCGGCCGGAAGGCGGCCTATTACGAGCGCTTCTTTGAGAAGTGGGTTCGGCCCCGTGCTTCGAACTGTGTCTTAATCGACTACGACAGCCTCGTCGACAACACCGTCAACGTGGTCGAGCGATTTCTATCGGTGATCGGCATGCCGATGGAACCGGGCGCCGTTGCCGCGGCGTGCGAGGCGAGCGCCAGCCACACTGCCGCCTTTCCGGCAGGTGCGCAAAGCGAGACCTTCGCTCGGCGGACGCTCGAGAGAAACAGTTCCTTGACCCAGTCTATTTCCCGGTCTTTGAGTCACTCGTCCTCGATCGGCTTCCGGAGCTCCGCTCAAAGCGGCGACTTGAGAACGTAGCCTGGGGACATCATCCCGTCGCACACGTTTACCGGGCCGAGATGGCCCGGGCGTCAGGCGATCCCGCGCATGCGCTGTCCTTCGTCGGCGAGGCTCTGCAGACGGCACCGGCCAACTGCATCTTCTGGCAATGAAGAGCTGATCTTCGGAGCGCGCTTTGACCTGGCACCGAGGAGGCGATCGAGGCCGCGGCCCTGGCGGTCAGAAAAAGGCCTGACGACCCGGAGAATCTTCGTCGGCTGAGCGATCTCGCCGACTACAACAAGGCCCGGGAGACGCTTGCGAAGGGGCGGTGGCTGGGTCGCCGAGCAGCTGGTCAGCCTCTATCCGCAGGATACGGGACACCGGCTTCATCTGGCAGTGATTCTCCTCGCGCTCCACGAGGTCGGCGCGGCGCAGGAGCATGCCGGACAACGTCATTCAGATCGGTCCGCGCTACCGGGACGTCTGGGGGATGGCCAGCGATGTTCTCCATGGCCGGAAAGAGCTGGCCGGCGGCTCTTGCCGCGGTAGAGGGTGCCTTGACGCTGTGCCCCCTGGAGGCCGAGTACCATCATCACCGGGCCCACACCCTGGCCATTCTGGGCCGCATTGACGAGGGGGAGCGCGACGCACCACCAGGCGATCAGGCTGGATTCGAATCAGCCCGACTGGTGGTGGAAGCCGGCGAAGATCTGCGCATCGGCAGGCCGGACAGGCGGGCGGCAAGCGAGACGGTCAAGAAAGCGATTTTGCTGTTTCCGGTACATCTGAGTTTGAGAGCGCAGGCGAAGTAGGTGAGCGAGATCCTTGGCGGGCGCTTTGGGACGAGCGGACGTTTCCTCGGGTGTGAGCCCACGGAGTAGCAGACGCAACCCCGACTAAATGTGGGTGCGAGCAGCTATGACGGGGAGGGTCTCCATCGTGACCATCGCCTAGAGATCCGAGAGCCTTGCCAGGCTTGGGCTTAACGATAGCGGTTCCGACTTTTGCCCTAGCTCTAAGCCAGAGTTGTCTCAGCGAAAGAGGCTCTCTGGAACCAACATGTTCGTGCGTTGTGGGGCGATTTACCGCCCATTTCTTACCAACCCGAGGTGGCACCACGCCCTTTAATCAACGACCGGTTCCCCCTAGAGTCGGAGGGGTGGCAGTCCGGTGGATAGAAGACGAATGCCGTTTGAGCACTGAAGATACGCCAATACGCTTGGCGCATTGTGAGCACCCCGCGTTCGGGGAATAGATGGCGATGTTACATGCTCGCAGAAGCGTTGGGTTTGGAACAGTTCCCTGTTCACCATCCGGGACTGCTTTGGTGGTCGTCACTTCCGATGCGATCAATCGTCCAAAACGTCGATGGCTTCAGTCGGAAGAGTTCTCGGCAGTGTTGCTGGCGAACCACGTTCGGCCTATTGTCTGGGCGAGGCACCCGCTGGATGTCGCTGATCTCGATTCTTCACTTTTGTTTCGCCTAGAAAAAGACAAACATTTTCTCGGCTTGCAGGTGCTGGGGGGTCGGAAGAATCAATTCCGGGCGCGGACCCTTTGAGTGAAGCGGTTCTCGAGTATGGCAGAGGTCCGCGGGTTTCGGGCCCTTTTGGCTGCAAGCCGAGAGTGGTGGATTCAATCAAAAAGTCGTAAAGGTCCGGTATGAGAGCCTCGTCGGCGATACCGCCGGAACGCTCGGTGGACTTCTGGCGAAGTCTTCAGGGTGAGAGAGCGGAGACCGCGGCTAAGGCCGCCCGGATCGCGTCCAAGTACTCGCTGGATCGCTTGCGGCCCACGAGTCGGAATGATCACTTCTGGCAGGGAAGGCCGGGGCTTTGGCGCCAGTTGCTGCTGCCCGACCGGGTCGAGAAGATCGTGGCCTACAAAGAGATTCCTTTCGGCAGTCCGGCTATGAACCGGTTGCGGATGGCGCATTGACGGCGGATCGCGTGCGAGCTCTTTGGATGGCGCTAGGAGGATAACTGTGAAAGACAACCCCGCCTTGCACATCGACGATCCTTTAGCAGACGGTGGACGATCGGGCCGGTCAAGCGGTTTGAACATGTACGCCATTTGCCATTGCTCTGTGTGCCGCGTCAGGGCAACCATGCTCAAGCCATACGTTGCCTTAACTCTGGACGGGCGTGAGGGTCCGCGGAGTGCTACGAAGCGGAGACTGCGAAGATAGGTACTCATAGAGTAAAGGGTCGAGGGTTTCGGGCCAGTCTGTTTCCGCATTTGCGCCTGTGGCCGGGGCTACCGAGAGACCACGGGCTGTCCCTTTATTGCGTCCTTAGTCACACCGACTCCGCCGAGATTTTGGATTCTCTCGGTGGGGCTGACGTAGAGATTCGCCAGCGGATTCCTGCAATCATAGACCGACGTAAACCCGACGCGCCGGTCGGACCTCGTACATAACGAGGGACGAGTGAGCCAAACGGACAACTGGTTGTTAAGAGAGGCTCCTGAGCACCTTAACTTCTTGATGCCTGGTCGCGCCGGGGGCATGTTCACTCAACGTCTCTCCCCAATACCGCCATTCTCGCCAGGGATAGGACGTCACGGGTGGGCTGGCCACGTGCGTCTCAAACACAGCAAAGTCACGGCATACGTCGCTGACATTGTGGTGCTTAGGGGGTCGCGAAGGGAGGGCGAGCGAATGGTAAAGAATGCCTAGGCAAAGAACCCCATCGAGGTAGCCGTAATCGTCCTTAGTGAGGTCACGAACGTCGGCTTTTACAAAGTCGACGTTTGAAAAAGAAAGAGCGTGCTTTGTGCGACGGGCAACGTCAAGCCATTATCGCGGCCTTCAATGCCGAGTACGAAGAGCGCCGCGGCGTGCAAGCTTGATCAACAACACGCACGATGGGACCATGATACGTCGAGTATGCGATAACCTGGAAGTGGCCGATGTGCAATGTCGCAAATGGTTTGGAGGATGCGATGGAAACCATCGGAGTATTGTCGACGGTTGGCGCTGGATCGAGCATGAAGGTAGCGTCCTTTCGGGGTATATTGAACAAGGAAGGGCGTAGATCGTGATAGTATCTTCGGCGCCTATTCCAGTGAAGAGGATACAGCGTATTGGATGTTGGCGCGAAGGGCGCGCAAAGATTGCGATCGGCTGGGATATCAAGATCGGGATACGCCAATTGGCCGAGCCGGGTTCCTATTGCCGTGTGTAACAACATGACATTGAGGGTTCCATTAGAGGGTGCAATGAGTACCGGCGGCGTTTGTTGAAGGAAAGAGGTACTTGGGGTGGCGGGGTGAAAGGACCAGGGGCACAGAGGATGATGAGGAGTCCGCCTTTTCGGAGAGGGGCGCCAGCGTTCGGCAGTAGAGCACCGGACGAAAGGCGTTGGCCCGCGCAAATGGGCGCGGATCCACGCGTTGTTAGGGGCCAGGTAGAGAGGACGGCTTGACGACATGCGGGATCCGAAGTGGCGGTTCGCCTCGAAGAAGGATAATTCCCCGCTTCCTAGTCCTGAATCCAGACCTCGATTGCGTTGATCTCTAACTCCGGGAACCTTCTCCTCATGAGCTTACTTACAAGCGGGTGGCGAAAGAGGCCCGGATCTAGGGCAAGCGCGGGCCGGACATGATTCTTCAGGTCCGGGACCTCCTGCCGAAGGAACCGAAAACGGCTTTCGTGCTCCCGAAGGATGCGGCGAGTCCTTCGAGGGATCGGGATGATTCGAGTGCCGCCGCGGCCATCGCCGCATGGGGTTGTGTAACGGCGTCCAGACCGGTGGCGAGGTGGGTCACCTTGGCCAGGGTGCCGCCGAGTGCGGGAAGACCGAGCCGAGCTCGGGGGTGAGCGCGTCGACGAGCTTCAGGCGGGCAGCCGAATCGGCGAGGGTGGAGAGACCTTCTCGTGGGCTGGCGAGGGCCTCGCCGATCCCAGAGAGGCGGGTTTCGAGATCGGTCTTCAGCGTGTCCAAGGCGGGCGCCCGCGCCACTGAAGCGTCGAGAACTCGGACCTCCTCCTTCAATGCGGAAAGCGACTCCTCGAGGGCATCGCCCGTTCGCCTCGCTTCGGCGAGGTGCGATTCGGCGGCACCCATCCTGAGAGAAACCTCCCCAAACGCCCGGCCGACCGCGTCGTTCGAGGTCTGTACGGCGTCGACGCGCCGCCCAAGGAGTGGAGATCGGCGGGAATGGACCGGAGATCCTCCACGTCCTTCTGAAGGCGCGCGATGTCCTTCCCGAAAGACGCGATCTCCTCGATCGTCGCCTCGAGAAGCCGGCTCTCCAGCTCTTGGTGCTTCCCGAGCATCCGGAGCCTGCGGAACGAGCGATACAAGAAACCCCGGACCTTTCCCGGCAGGGAGCCCTCGACCCCGGGGGCGGACGTCCACGCCCGCAGCCCCTCGAGCTCCGAGGCAAGTCGGGCGAGGCGCTCGTTGCGGCTGTCGGGACCACGGCCGGAAGCGGGCGGGAGTTTGCTCATCGGCGCCTCGATGATACGGGCAGCTCGAGACCTGTCCTCGCGCTTCTTCGCGTCACGGTTTCGCGGTAGCCCGGATGAACGCCACGGCTCCCGCCCCCATGGCGAGGTCGTGGCGGTCGCGGTAGTCGTACCGGACGACGTCCAGCTCCGGAATGCGCTCGTACGCCGACCCGACGAGAGCGCGGTACTCGATCTCGCAATTCCAGTGACGAAAGAGCGCCTTGATGTCGACCGGGCTGTATTGCCGGTACCAGGAGGCAATCTTGCTCTGTCCGGCGGGGACTGTTGCGATGAGACGTCCTTCCTGACGCAGGAGCTCCCGGACCTCCGCAAGCGTCAGGCGATCTCCGTCCGAAAACGAGGGCTCATCGAGTAGGGCAACCCGATATGTTCGAGCGTTGACACGAGGAGGATCGTGTCGAAGAAGCGGCGGGGAAGATCGTTCCCGATGATGCTCGTCCGATGAAAGACGACGCCGGGCGGGATCGTATCCTCGCAGCCGCGAGGGTCCATGGCGTGGACGGTGAGACCGAGGCGCTGAAGGTCCGCAAGGTACGTCGCCTCGCAGCTTCCGATATCGAGGACCGTCCCGGAGCGGGGAACGCTCTCGAGGACCCAGGGGATCTCGACCTCCGCTCGTTGATCTGGGGCGGATTGGCGGCCGGCCGTGTTCGTCTCATGAGCGTAGCGCCCCGACGACGATCCGGCCCACGTTCTCCGGAGACAGGATCCGGCGAACGTCGGCCGCGGCCTTCCGGCCTCGACCGAGCGCAGCGTCGAAATCGCGGTAGACGCTCTGGAGTTGTGCGGCTGCGTGCTCGACGTCGGCCTCGGCCCACACGCTGCCGCGCTGGAAGGGACCTTCCGGGCGTTCGACGAGAACCTCCCGGGCGTCGACGAGGAAGGAATTCTCGTCGGTCATGAAGTCGAGGTTACCGGAATAGCGGGTGGCGACGACAGGACGCCCGTAAGCCATCGCCTCGGCGCACGTGTATCCGAAGCCCTCGGCCCGGTGGAGCGAGATGTAACAGTCAACCGCGGAGAGGAGCTGCAGGACGCCGCGGCGGGAAAGATTCTCCGTGAGGACGCGGACGCGGCAGCCAAGGCGCGCACGCGCCTCAGACAGAAGGCTCCGAAGACGCGGCCGATGCTCGAGCCGGTCGGCGTTGCTGACCTTGAGAATCAGCGACGCAGCGTCCTTCTCGGCGAACGCCCGGGCGAAAGCCCGGATGACCGCTTCGGGGTTCTTCCGCTCGATCGAGCTGTTGGCGTCGAAGACGTAGAGGAACACGAGGCCGTCATCCTCGAGTCCTACCTCGGGTTTCGTTGCGGCCGCCGGTAGGTCGTACGTGTCAAGGACGCAGGGAACGGGAAGGACGGGTCGGCACAGGCAGCGCTCGAGGCTCTCGGCCGCGAAGCGCGAAAGCGCCCAGACGTGGTCAAAGTCGCCGTAAACGTCCCGCCAGTAGTGGGTCCCGTCACGCTGCTCCCAGGCGAGAAAGACGACGTTTGTCCGTCCGTCGACCATCCAGCGCGGAAGGCCGTTGAGAAGGGAGTCTTGATGGTGCGGATAACTGACGAAGAGATTCGCGCCGAAGCGGTGGTCGAACGTCTGAAGGAAGTCGTCCGGGGACAGGTCGCGGTCCATGGCGACGTTGCCGACGACGTTTCGCGCGACCGGAACGCCCTGTGTGCGCAGCGCCAACACGAGGCCCTGCGTCGCCATTCCGAGTCCGATCGGGCTCTTGTGGAACCCGAAGACGTTCACGCCAGAGACCGAAGGGGGCCGGTCGAACGCCGCGGAGCTCGCCGGGACCGACGCTCCTCGATCACCCCGGGGACCTGCGCCGCGCGCTCGCGCCGCTCCCTCATGACGTCGTTGACGTGGACCGGCCGGTCCTCGCCCCGTTCGCATCGCTCGATGAGGCGGCGCTGCTCGTCGAAGAACGGCCCGGAGAAGCGACGACGGTAATCGGCGAGAGCTTCACCGAATTCCGGGTTCCTCCGAGCACGTCGCGGAGAAGGCTCTCCTGGCCCGAGGGAAGTCGCGTCGAGGGGCTGCGCCGATGTTCGCCGCCAACACGAGGGCGAGCGGCAGGCCCGCCCACGGCTTTGCGTCCATGATCCAGACGAAAAAAAGGAGGTCGTCGAGGTCGAACTCCAGTCCGTGCCTCAGGAGCCCGAGGAGAGTCCGGGTGAGGTCCCGATGTCCGACGCCGACGAAGGCGAGTGGATACGCGTCCATCGCCCACCACGCACGGTTGACATATGAAAAAACGCGCGCAAGGGCCCGGCCCCGCGTCCGCTCGAGAAAGACCTTTCCGAAAGAAGGCGGAAAGCCGGGCTCCCGAATCGCCTCCGTCTCGAGCCATGTTGCGAAGAGTTCGGCGTCGGCGTCGAAGACGTCGGGAAAGGCGGCCTGGAGATCAGGCCGTCCTTCGTATGCCCGGCGAACGGACAGGACTGGGGCAATCAGGTAGCTCTCCTCATCGTAACGCCGGATCGACGCCGCCAGCTCGCTCCGTCCTAGCCCGTCAAGTCGCGCGACGAGGTCTTGTCGGTCCGCCCCGAGTGGATCCCGCAGGCCGTCGAGGACCCCGCGGACCGAGGCGAGCTCTTGCCATAATTCCCCGAGTCGCAACGGCCCGGTGAGGGCGGGCCGATGCCGATCGAAGAGCTTGACGAGGCCATATTCGCGAATGCCGTGCTCCCGGATCCATCGCAGAAAGGATGAGGGATCCATTTCTGCATCGGGAATTAGGGCTCGAAGATCCGGACGAGCGGCGAAGATTTCCTGGAAGATGGCGGGGATCAGGCTGCCGGAATAGGGAATCGGCGAGAGCAGGGCCCGGCCGTAGTGGGATTCCCCTTCGTCCGTCCACGGATCCACGTCGGTCCGGAGGAAGACCTCGTGGGCCTTGAAGAGATTCCGCATCCGTTCGTCGATCGGGCATCCCGAGGGAAATGCGCCGAACCGGTAAGGCTGGCAGGCATATTCGCTCAATCCATTGGCGCGAAGCCGCTCGAGGTAGAAGTCCAGGATTCTGGCGACCGAGGGCATGAGATACGCCGAGTAACGGGAGTCGTGCTTCGAGATCCGGGCCGGGTCCGCCGGTGAGAAGCCGGAGAAGTGAAAACAGACGAGAGGCCGGCCGTCGACCGTCCAGCGCCGCGACGAAACGGCTCCGTCAAGTCCTTCCCAGCGGAGCGAACGGTCGTGGAGATTCCAGTACGCCACGTTGTACGCGGTGTCCCTCAGCACGTGGACGTCGTCGGCGAAGGAGAAGATCCAATTGAAGGAGTTCTGCTCCATCTGCCCGCCGAGCGCCTTCATGAAGGCACCTGGTACGGTGACCAGGCGGGTCCACGTCTCGAGAAACGAGAAGGCCTTCTCGCAGACCCGGAATCCGAAGATTCCCGCGTTCATCGGGCCGGCGTAGGCCAGATCCCCCAGGGACGGTCTTTCCCAGAATCGGTGCGGCTCCGGAAATGGTGCGATCGTGTGGGGCGTCACGACGAAGGTGTGATGGGCGAGGGCCTCGCCTAGCGCTGCCGCCGGGTTGAAAAAGGCGATGTCGGAGTCGGCGTAGAGAATCGTCTCCCACGGGGCCGTCGTCGCGACGTGGCTGAGCACATATGGCTTCAAGGCGCAGCAGAGATCGGTGGCCGAGTACTTGAGCGCCATGAAGGAAAAGTCCGGGATCTCGAGCTGGCCCGGGACGAGCACCGTAACCCCGTCGACGTGAACTTCTCCGGCAGAGGGGCCGTCTGCGACGAGGAGTACGGCTCCGGCCCCCGGATGATGAGCACGAAACGTCTCGATCAGGGTTCTTGCGAAGTGCAGGTGACTCACCGTACAGACCGAGACGAGGCAGAGACCGCGGCGATCGAGGAATCGATCGGACCGACTCTCGGGTTGAGGCGCGTCTTGCGGGGACGCCGGATCGGAAACACGAGACATCCCGGCATCGACGTGCCGATGCGCACGAGGCTCAGTGCCCGTCATCTGCGAGTCTCCGTTGCGGTATGGTTTGCGCCGGATCGATCTCCTGGTGAGCCCCAATACTCTACCGCATGCGTAGCTCTTTCGATGAGTAAGCCCGATTCCGAACACTTACCTCCAGACGCCTGGCGGGGCTGGGCCGTCGCGACGATCGCGACTTGGAACTTCGTTCCCGAGGCGCTCGTCTGTCTCGAGAGCTTCCTCGCCCAACACCCGGGCGCGGAGGCGCACCTCATCCTCGTCGAGAGGCAGGGGGCGGTCACGGCACTCGAGCAAGGAGGTGTCCAGGCGTCGTTCGCGGAGTCGCTCGGCGTTCCTCGGCTCGAGGATCTTGCCTTCAAATACTCACCCCTCGAGCTGAGCACCGCGCTGAAGCCGTTCGTGCTGGATCGCCTCCTCGACAGGCCCGGCGTCCGGGCGGCGGTGTACCTCGACGCCGACGTTCTCGTCCTCGCGCCGTTCGACGAGGCTCGGCGGCAGCTCGAGACGCACGATGCGCTCTTCACGCCGCACCTCCTCGAGCCGATGCCTCGCGACGGGCTCCGGCCGACGGAGATCGACTTCCTGCGCTGCGGCTCGTGCAACGGGGGCTTCATTGCCGCACGCCAGGGAGAGACGTCGCGCCGATTTCTTGGCTGGTGGAAAGAGCAACTCGAGGAGCACTGCTTCGTCGACCTCGAGCCGGGCGTTTTCTTGGACCAGAAATGGTTGGATCTGGCGCTGGTCCTATTCCGGGGCGTTGCGGCGCTCCGCCACCCCGGCTACAACGTGGCGTACTGGAACCTTCAGGAGCGGGGCGCGATCCGCGGTGGCGACGGCGGCTGGCACGCGGGCGAGGCGCCGCTCGTCTTCTTCCACTTCAGCGGACTCGACCGGGAGAATCCGGACGCGGTCTCGCGTCATCAGAACCGCTTCCGCCTCGAGACGCTCGGGCCCGACGCCCGCCGGCTCTTCGGCGAGTACCTGGAACGCTTGAGACAGGCCGGGGCGGCGGCAGGGGGGATCGCACAACAGCCGTATTCCTTCGGTGCGTTCTCCAACGGCGTCCGCGTCGCGGGTGTGATGCGCCGCCTCTACCGGGGCCTCGGCGAGACGCGCTTCGAATTCGGAAATCCGTTCGATGCCGAAGGGCCGCAGAGCTTCTTCTCGTGGATGCTGACGCCGAGCGGACGATCCGAAGGACCCCTTCCCCCGCTCGTGCGCTTCGCCTTTCAGACTCGCCATGACGTCTGGCGCGTCTATCCGGACCCGGAGGTGCGCGATCGGCTCGGCTTCCTGCGCTGGATGGCGGAGAACGGCACGTTCGAGCTCGGATTGGACGAGACATGCCTCGCGCCTATTCGGCTGTTGATACGACAGGAGGAGGAGCGAGTGTGGGCGCTCGCCGAGGAGCTGCGCCGACAAGAAGAGGAGCGTGAGAAGGCGCTGGCCGCGGAGCGGATGCGGCTGGAGGAAGAGCAGCGGGCGGCGATCGAGGCACTCGAGGCCCGCTTTTCCGGCGTTCCAGAGGCCGTTTGGAAGAAGTTAGTCGCGAAGGCGATCGGATTCGAGAAGTACGCGCGCCTTCGGAAGGCCTTCTGGATTTCGAGGGGAATTCTCCGAGAGCGGAAACCTTTGGCGCCCCGCAGCTGATTTCCGGCGGCCCTGCGGACGAGCTGAAGTTCCGTTTCGATGGTCTGTCGCGCCGACGGACGCCCCTCCGGCCTGAATCTCAGGTCGGGCAGGTCCGCACGGCGCCCTCAATTCCGCCAGGGGCGCGCAGGGTAGGAATTTGTCTTGCAATGCCCGCAAATTGGACCTACCTTGCGTTTAAGGTTTCGTCAATTCGCGCTGAGAGGTTTCTTTAGGAGGAGTGTCTGTGAAAAAAACGATTGCGTTTGCTGCGGTAATCCTTCTCTCACTTTCAACGGCTTTACTCGAAGCGGAGACGATCAAGAACTGGTCCGCACCTTCGACCTGGACGCCACCCTCGGCTCAGTCGTCGGGGGGGCGCAACCCGCTCATCGTGGCGAACCCGCCGCTGCCGTTCGTTCCCGTTACGCCGTGTCGTGTCGCGGATACGCGTGGAAACGGCTTTACCGGCCAATATGGTCCGCCCGCCCTCGCGGGCGGTGTCCCGCGCAACTTCACGATCGCGGGACAGTGCGGCATCTCGGCAACAGCCGCGGCCGTGTCCTTCAACTTCACCGTCGTAAACACCTTGGGCCCCGGCTTCCTGAAGGTCTTTCCGCAGGGCGGCGTTGCGCCTACCGTCTCGACGCTGAACTACGTGGCCGGTCAGATCATCGCCAATGCCGCCATCGTACCTCTGGGGACGGGCGGGCTCACGGCCATTGCCGGCGTCTCGGGCTTCGATCTGCTCATCGACGTCAACGGGTACTATAGCGCCACGACGACGACCGGCACTTTCACGATCATCAACGCTTCTGGCGGCGGGATTCTGGGAGAGTCGACCAGCGGTGGGATCGGCGTCTATGGTTTCTCGACGGGTGCCGGCGGCTGGGGCGTCTTCGGAGCCAATGACAGCGCAACCGGCTACGGGGTCTACGGGTTCAACACCGGATCTGGCATCGGCGTCTTCGGCTCCGCCAGTACGAACGTCGGCACCAAAGGCAAGAGCACCAGTTACAACGGAGTCTGGGCCGAGTCGACCAATCAGGACGGTCTCTTCGCCTCGGGCGGGCGCGACGGCATTTACTCGCAGGGCGTGCGAAACGGCATCATCGCCGTCTCGAACGCGACCACTGGGACCACGCAGGGGGTGCTCGGGTTCAACGCGAACACGACGAACGGGTCTTCAGGCGTGATGGGCCAGGATTTTAGCGGCTACAGTCCGGCGGTCGGCAGTCATGCGGCTGGTGTCCTCGGAAACAGTCAGGATGGCTTCGGCGTCCTTGGAAATTCCCGGTACATTTCAGTGTACGGACAGCTCCGCAGCAGCACAGACACGCAACTCGCGTTCGGTCTGCTCGGGACGACTTTTGGGACCGCATTTGACGCGACAACGGGTCCATGGGCCGTCTATGGCGGCGGAAACTTGGGCATAAGCGGCTCGAAGCACTTCGTCGAACCTCACCCGACTGACGCGAAGAAAGTGATCCTGTACGCGTCGCTCGAGGGCCGTGAGGTCGGCACCTATTTCCGCGGGACCGCCTCGATCGTCGACCACCAGGCCGTGATCGTGGTCCCGGAAGATTTCCGGATGGTCACCGACGAAGAGGGTTTGACGATTCAGGTGACGCCGATCGGCGCGTACTCGCAGATCTACGTCGAGAACCAGGATCTCAACCAGATCGTCATCCGCGGCTCGCAGGACGTTCAGTTCCACTACATGGTCAACGGCGTTCGGCGGGCTTTCAAGAACTTCGAGCCGGTCCAGATCGGCTACGAGTTCATGCCGCAGTCCGCCTCGGATCGCATTCCGGCTTATCTCACCGAAGAGGCGAAGGCACGCCTCATCTCGAACGGCACGTACAACTCGGACGGGACGGTGAACATGAGGACCGCCGAGAGGGCCGGTTTCACGAGGATATGGGCCGACCGCGAAGCGGCAGTGAAGGCCGCTGCCGAGAAGAACGTTAAGGCAGACCAACGGCCGTAATTCCCCACGAGAGTTCAGAAGTTCGGGCCGCGGCGCATGCCGCGGCCCTTTCCCTTTTCAGGCCTTGGATTCGGCTGCAGAAAGCTGCGCCTGAGCGACTTCACTCCTCCGTCGAGCCCAGCAGCTCGTGGTAGGCGCCGGCCACGTCGATCTCCGCGTACGCGGCCGCGCGGGCGCGGCCCTTCCGAACGAGCCTGTCGCGCGTCTCGTCCTCCCGCCAGAGCCGGAGCATCGCGTCCGCGAGCCCGGCCTCGTCGTCGGCGTCGAAGAAGAGCGCGGCGTCACGCGCGACCTCGAGGAGCGCCGGGAGATCCGAGCACGCGACGGGCGTTCCGAGCGCCATGGCCTCGAGGACCGGCAGGCCGAAGCCCTCGAAGAGCGACGGAAAAACCAGGAGCTCGGCCCCCTCGAGGAGGGCCGTGGCGTCGGCATCCTCCAGATAGGGAAGGAGGCGGACGTTTTCCTCCAGGCCCAGCGCCTCGATGCGGCCGCGCAGCTTCTCGCGGCTCTCGTCGAGCGCGCCGCAGAGGACGAGAAGGAACTCCGGCTCCTCGCGCACGATGCGCGCCGTGGCCGCGAGAAGGCGCTCGTGGTTCTTGTGCGGCCAGAAGTTCGCGGGATACACGGCGAACTCCGCGCGGTGGAGGTCGAGGTCGTCGAGGCGATTCAAGGCGTCGCGCGGGTCGAGCGCTGCGCGAACCCCTCCCGCGACCGGCGGCAGCACCGTGATCCGCTCGCTTTTCACGTGCACGCGCTCGACGGCCATCGCCTTCGTGGCCTGGGAGATCGCCACGACCCGGTCCGCGCGCCTCAGGTCGCCGCGGAACTCGATGCGCCGGCGGTGCTCGTCGGCGTCGAAGAACTGCGGGTAGACGAGGTCCTGGAAGTCGTAGGCGACGACGACGTGCGGGAGGCCCGTCTCGTGGAACGCCGCCGTGCCGAGCGGACTGAAGAGCACGTCGGCGCCGAGGCGTTTCAGCGACGTGCGGTCGGGAGCCGCCAGCTCCAGAAGAGGCTGGAAGAACCCGTGGAGGCGCCGGCGCGTGCGGAGAATCTTGCGCGGCTCCTCGACGTCGAGGCCGGGCCCGAGGCGGTGCAGGACGGCGCCTTTCGTAATGACCTGCGCCACCGCGGCTTCGGCTTCCGGCTTCACGAGCAGGTGGATTTCGTGCGCGTCGGGGCGCTCCAGGAGGGTCTCGAGGAGGCGCAGGACGAAAACGCGCGCTCCTCCGTTGCCGCCGTCCGGCGACAGGGGCGCGAGGTCGACGAAGACCCGCAGCCTTCGCCCCTTTGACATCCTTCTACTTTCCCACAAACTGGAGGGCATGGCGCGCATCCTCATCACGGGCATCACGGGCCAGGACGGCTCTTATCTCGCGGAATCGCACCTCGCGAGCGGCGACGAAGTGGACGGGCTGGTCCGGCAGTCGAGCCTCCTGCAGCGCACGCGGATCGACTCCGTGCCGGCCCTCGTGAACGCCCGTTCCACGGGCCGCCTGAAGCTGCACTACGCCGATCTCTCGGACACGAGCAGCCTCCACTCCGTGCTGCGCAACGTGAAACCCGACGTGATCTACCACCTGGCCGGACAGAGCCACGTGAAGATCTCCTTCGATCTGCCCGAGTACACGGCGGACTCGACGGGGATCGGGACCCTGCGTCTCCTCGAGTCCATGCGCCACGTCGTGCCCGACGCCCGGCTGTTTCTCGCGGCCACGAGCGAGATCTTCGGCGAGGCGAAAGAGTCGCCGCAGAGCGAGCGGACGCCGATGAACCCGATCAACCCGTATGCGGCCGCGAAGGTCTACGCGCTGAATCTCGTGCGCATCTACCGTCGGGCCTACGGCGTCTTCGCCTGCGCGGGAATCCTCTTCAACCACGAGAGCCCGCGCCGCGGCGAGAACTACGTGACGCGGAAGATCGCGCGCGGCGCGGCGCGCATCGCGCGAGGGCTCCAGAACGAGCTTCACCTCGGCACGCTGACGCCGAAGCGCGACTGGAGCTACGCCCCGGACATCGTGGACGGCATCCGCAGGATCGCCTCGGCTCCGAAGGCAGACGACTTCGTTCTCGCGTCGGGAAACCCGCATTCGGTCGGAGATTTCTGCCAGGCTGCGTTCGGCGTCGTGGGGCTCGACTACGGGAGGCACGTCGTCCTCGATCCCGAGTACGTGCGCCCGGTGGACATCACGCAGACTTGCGGCGATGCGTCGAAGGCGCGGAGCGAGCTCGGATGGGCGCCGAAGACGCGCTTCGAAGAGCTCGTGAAGATCATGGTAAACGCCGAGCTCGCCGACCTCGACGCGCACGGGGACGCCGCCTGAGGCCGCCGGCCGTCCTCATGCCCGCCTTCCGGCGGGTCGAAGCGTCACGGCGGGCGATCGCCTCGCTGAGAGCCGCGGGCGCGGAACGCATCATCTTCGTGGACGACGAGGGAGCTTCGGACGGAGGCGCGCTCGCGCGAGAGTTCCCGGGCCTCGACGTGATCCGGACCGAGAAGCCTGCCTGGTGGACCGGCGCGATCGTCCTCGGAATCGAAAGAGCGCGAGCGCAGACCGAAGGCGCGGTCCTCTTCTTCAATCAGGACGTGACCTGCGCTCCGGACTATTTCGCACGTCTTCTCGCCACGGTCGAGAAGAATCCCGGTGCTCTCGTCGG
The DNA here is from genome assembly GCA_963816185.1 of Thermoanaerobaculia bacterium. Lineage (GTDB taxonomy): Bacteria > Acidobacteriota > Thermoanaerobaculia > UBA5066 > UBA5066 > Fen-183. The sequence goes on from CAWFJJ010000008.1 coordinate 137,908, forward strand.
CAGCGCGATCTTCTACGTGCAGGAGCCGTCGCGCGTCTGGTCCGCGGGCGGCGCCGTGGAGTGGTGGGGCCGTGGCATTCGCGTGCTGCACCACGGCGCGCCGGCAGCGTCGCTGCCAAAAGAGCCGTTCGCGGCCGACTGGCTCTTCGGGATGGGGACGTACGTCCCGGTCGAGGTCTTCGACCGCATCGGCCTTCCGGACGCCGCGCGCTTCCCGATGGCGTGGGGCGACCTCGACTTTTCCTTGCGCGCGAAGCGGGCGGGCATCCCGGTGCTCGTGGATCCGGCGGCACGGCTCTTCCACGAGGTGGGCGAGTACGACGCGCGCGTCGCGGGCGCGCCGAGCGCGAGGCAGTACGCCGGGTGGATGGCGGACGACAAGCACAATCTCTCGCTCTCCGCTCACGCGGAGATCTGGAAAAGGCACGGCCCACGGCTCCTGTGGCCGCTCTCGCTGGCGATGAGAATCGGGTTCCTGCTCGTCAATTTCATTCGCATTCGGTTGAAGTTTCCGCGCGAGAAACGCGCACGCGAAGGTAAGGATGGTTTTTCTGCTTAGAAGATTCGTCGTGCGGCGGTGTGCCGTCCACAGCGGGCTCCCTCGGCCCGGTACCCCCTGCTCCTTCGCGCGTGAACTCGCTTCGCTCAGACAGCACGCGCGTGCGTCGCAAGGGGCACCGGCGCCTCGCTCGCCCCGGCCCTCACCCCATTCACCTTCTAAGAAGGTCCTCTTCGGGCGTTTCCTGTGAGCAACAGGCTGCCTTCAATCTCGCTGGTCACTCCCTCGCTCAACCAGGGAAAGTTCATCCGCGCGACGATCGAGAGCGTTCTCTCGCAGGGCTACCCGGATCTCGACTATCGCGTGCAGGACGGCGGCTCGACGGACGGGACGCTCGCGGTGCTGCGCGAATACGAGCCGCGCGTGGCGGTCGTCTCGGAGAAAGATCGCGGGCAGGCGGACGCGATCAACCGTGGCCTCTCGAAGGCGACAGGCGAAGTCCTCGGCTACCTGAACAGCGACGACCTCCTCCGGCCGGGCGCGCTCGCCGCGGTGGGCGAGGCCTTCGCGTCCGATCCGGAGCTGATGTTCGTGTGGGGCCGCGCGAGCTACATCGACGAGGCCGGCAGTGTCGTCTCGCCGTACCTCGCGAAAGCCGACGCGATCGAGCGCCTCGCGGATGCCTGCTTCATCGCGCAGCCGGCGGCTTTCTTCCGGAAGAAAGCCTGGGAAGAGATCGGGCCGTTCGACGAATCGCTCCATCACACGATGGACTACGACTACTGGCTGCGCATCGCGGCACGGTACCCGCGATCGAGGATGCGCTTCCTCGACCGAGAGCTGGCCGGCTGCCGGATGCACGCAGACGCGAAGACCGTGGCGGGATGGACGCGGGCGCTGGACGAGATCTTCGCGCTCGTGAAGAAGCACACCGGCTACGTCTCGCTCTGGTGGTGCGTGGCGAAGTGGGACCATCTCACCGACGGCCGCAGCCAGGCCACGGACCCGCATCCCGTGCCGTGGCGTGCGTATCCGCCGGCAATCGCCGAGTTCCTGCGGCGGAATCCGACGCGGCTGTGGGGGAGAGGGCTGAAGGGCAGCCTGGGAGGCCTGAGGAAGAGGTTTGGCCAGCGTTGACGAACAGGGTTTCAGCCGAAAAGCACGTCGAGTAGCTGTTCCCGATCGACTTTCGCGTGGCTGGCAACGTCGTCGAGTATGGCGGCGAGCGTGCCGACCTTTAGCGGCGAATGCACGGGAACCGTGATGTGGTGGGCACCGCCCCGTTCGGTGGTCAACCTCATGTGGCTGCCCGACTGGCGGGTAACCCTGTAGTCAAGTTTTGCGAGCGCGCGCGCCAGATCGACGCCCGCCAGATCCCGCGGCAGCTTCAAACGGCGAGCACCTCATCGCGAACGAAATGAAGCCTTACGGCTCTCGGCGCCGCGTTCTCTTCGAAGTGGCACCGGATCGCGTCTCGCACGCGCTCGTGCAATTGCTCGAGATCGTCCGCTTCCGTGAAGATGCTTTCGCCAACTGCCTGCGCGACGTAGCCACCCTCGGGGGCATCCTGGACGACGAAGAGAATCTCAGCCGGGGTCATCCAGCACAGCATAGCGGGCTCGCCGGCCCGAGGGAAATCCCTTCTCCGAACGAATCGTCTCCGGGTCCATAATCCCCGGCCCCGATGGACTCGATCGTCATCCGCGGAGCCCGCGAGCACAACCTCAAGAACCTCTCCCTGACGATCCCGCGCAATGCGCTCGTCGTCCTGACGGGAGTGTCGGGCTCGGGAAAGTCCTCTCTCGCGTTCGACACGCTCTTCGCGGAAGGGCAGCGGCGGTACGTGGAATCCCTTTCGGCTTACGCCCGGCAGTTCCTCGAGCAGATGGAGAAGCCGGACGTGGACTCGATCGAGGGCCTGTCGCCCGCGATCTCGATCGAGCAGAAGACGACCTCGAAGAACCCGCGCTCGACGGTCGGGACGGTGACGGAGATCTACGACTATCTCCGCCTCCTCTACGCCTCCATCGGAAAGCCCCATTGCCCGACCTGCGGCCGGGAGATCGCCGCCCAGACGATCCAGCAGATGACGGACCGGATCCTCGCGATGCCGGAGGACACGCGCTTTCTCGTCCTCGCGCCGTTCGTGCGCGGGAAGAAGGGCGAGTACAAGAAACAGATGGAGGAGATGGTCAAGCAGGGCTTCCTCCGCGCGCGCGTGAACGGGAAGATGGTGGAGCTCGAGAGCCCGCCGGACCTCGACAAGCAGAAGAAGCACACGATCGAGGTCGTCGTGGACCGGCTCGTCGTGAGGCGGGACGACGAGTCGCGCCGGCGCCTCGCGGACTCGCTCGAGACCGCGACGCGGGTCGGGAAGGGGCTCGTGACGATCGCGACGCTCGGGCCGAAACCGGACTCGCCCACGACCGACGAGACGCTCTCGACGAGCTACGCCTGCCCCGACTGCGGCACGTCGCTGACCGAGATCACGCCGCGCCTCTTCTCGTTCAACTCGCCGTTCGGGGCGTGCCCCTCGTGCAGCGGTCTCGGGACGGTGCAGAAGGTGGATCCCGACCGGCTCGTTCCCGACCCCTCGAAGTCGATCCGCGAAGGGGCGATCGCGCTCTACAAGCAGGGCTCGGCGAACTGGCGGCTGCGTCAGATCGAGCACCTCGCGAAGGTGATGAAGTTCTCGCTCGACGTGCCGTTCAAGAAGCTCCCGAAGGACGTTCAGAACGTGATCCTTTACGGCTCGGGCGAGCGCGAGATCAAATGGAAGTGGAAGTCCGAGAAGGGCGAGTACGCCTGGTCGTCGGCCTTCAAGGGCCTCGTGCCGCTCCTCGAGGGCAAGTACAAGGAAGTCGAGAGCGAAGAGGCCCGCACGGAGCTCGAGAACTACATGTCGGCCTCGCCCTGCCCGGCGTGCAAGGGCCGAAGGCTGAAGCCGGAGGCGCTCGCCGTCCTCGTGGACGGCCGCCCCATCGACACGCTGACGGCGCTGACGCTCGAGGACGCGAAGGCGTTCTTCGACGCGCTGAAGCCTTCGCCCCGCGAGCTGGAGATCGCCGGCAAGATCCTGAAGGAGATCGGAGACCGCCTCGGGTTTCTGAACGACGTCGGGATCGGCTACCTCTCGCTCGCGCGCGCGTCCGCGACGCTGTCGGGCGGCGAGGCGCAGCGCATCCGCCTCGCGACGCAGATCGGGTCGAAGCTCATGGGCGTCCTCTACGTTCTCGACGAGCCGTCCATCGGCCTCCACGCGAAGGACAACCGCAAGCTCATCGACACGCTGCTCGCGATGCGCGACCTCGGGAACTCGGTCGTGGTCGTGGAGCACGACGAGGAGACGATCCGCCTCGCGGACCGCGTCGTGGACCTCGGGCCGGGCGCCGGCATCCACGGCGGCGAGATCGTGGGAGAGGGCCACGCGGACGAGCTCGTGAAATTTCCTCGCTCGCTCACGGGGAAATATCTCTCCGGCGAGCTCTCGATCGACGTCCCCGCGCGGCGCCGGGCCGGAACGGGAAAGGTCCTGACGGTTGCCGGCGCGACCGAGAACAACCTCAAGAACATCACGGTGAAGTTTCCGCTCGGCATCTTCACGGCGGTGACGGGCGTTTCCGGCTCGGGAAAGTCGACGCTCGTGAACGACATCCTCTACCGGGCCGCGGCGCGCACGTTCTACGAGTCGAGCGAGAGGCCCGGGGCGCACCGCCGGATCGAAGGGCTCGAGCATCTCGACAAGGTCATCGACATCGACCAGTCGCCGATCGGACGCACGCCCCGCAGCAATCCGGCGACGTACACGAACGTCTTCAACCCGATCCGCGAGCTGATGGCGCAGGTGCCGGACGCGCGGATGCGCGGCTACGGCCCGGGGCGCTTCTCGTTCAACGTGAAGGGGGGCCGCTGCGAGAATTGCGGCGGCGGCGGGCAGATCGCGATCGAGATGCACTTCCTGCCCGACATCTACGTCACCTGCGACGTGTGCGGCGGCAAACGCTACAACCGCGAGACGCTCGAGGTGCGCTTCAAGGGCCTCAACATCGCCGACATCCTCGCGCTCACGGCCGAGCAGGCCGCCGAGGTCTTCGCGAACGTGCCCGCGATCCGGACGATCATGGACACGCTCAACGACGTGGGCCTCGGCTACATCCGGCTCGGCCAGAGCGCGACGACGCTCTCGGGCGGCGAGGCCCAGCGCGTCAAGCTGGCGCGCGAGCTGGCGCGGCGCGCGACGGGCCGCACGCTCTACATCCTGGACGAGCCCACGACGGGCCTCCATTTCGACGACGTGAAGAAGCTCCTGAAGGTGCTGCACGCCCTCGTCGACCGCGGCAACACGGTCGTCGTCATCGAGCACAACCTCGACGTCGTGAAGACGGCCGACCACGTGATCGACCTCGGGCCGGAGGGTGGAGCGCGGGGAGGCGACCTGATCGCGGTCGGAACGCCCGAGGAGGTCGCGAGAGCCGCGGAGTCCGTCACGGGGCGTTTCCTGGCTCCGCGCCTTTCCCGCCGGAAAGAAGCCTCGATCCGCTAGAATTTCCAGTCACCGTGATCACCGGCTTCAACACGGACGTGAAGCACGAAACGAAGGTGTTTCACGTGCAGACGGAGGATCGCGGCCTCGCGAATCCGGTGGTGGAGTCGCTCGTCTACGTGGGCGGCGAGATCCTGATGTCGAAGAAGAGCCCCTACCGGGACCTCATCAGCGGCGATCGCGTGGACGAGAAGGCGCTGCGCGAAATGATGGACCTGCAGCACCGCCGCGTGATCGAGGCCGTTCGCCGCGGCCGGCTCGACAAGGGAAAGATCGGCGACGCGCCGTCCGACTGGGCCGACGACACGCTGCCGCATCCGGAGAAGATGTCCGCGGCGGCGCTGGCGGCGGTCCACGCGATCCTCTCGGCGCCGCCGGAGCCGCTTCCGGGCGATCGGCCGGCCCCCGGCAAGCCGCGTGTCGTGACGAGCGCGGCGAGTCCTGCGTCCGTGCCGCCTGCGCCCCCGGCACCTGCCCCGGCGGCGCCGAAGTCGAGCGCAGCCTTCGTGCCTCCCGCCGGCGCCGTATCGCCCCCCAAGCGGACTGCGGCGCCCGCCCCGCCCGCCCGACCCGCGGCGCCGCCGCCTCCCGTGCAGGCTCCCGCGCCGCCGGCCCCGCCGAAGCCGAAGTCCGGCACCGCGCTGCGCTCCCTCGATCAGGTCATCGTCGACTACCTCGCCTCGGAGGCGGCTTCGGAGCACCTCGAGATCGCCCTCACGGCCGACGGCGACCTCGTTTCCGGCGAGTCCGTGGCGCTCACCGTGAAGGCCTCGACGTCGCTCACCGAGAAGCCGCTCGCCGGCGCCCACGTGTCGATCCGGGTCGTTTCCACCGTCCGGCCCCCGCAAATCCTCTTCCGCGGCGTCACGGGAGCCGACGGCATCGTGAAGTCCGTCTGCGTCCTGCCCGACATCGGCACGGGGAACGCGGCGCTGATCATCGCGGCCTCTTCCGGCCTCGGGAACAACGAGATCAAACAGCTCATCCGGAAGAAGCCCCGTTAGGTGCGCTTGAAGCCCCGGCGCCGAGAAGGTATATTGCCCGGCCGCTTCGGGGCACACTCGGAGCTGTACGGGCCGCTAGCTCAATTGGCAGAGCAACAGACTCTTAATCTGTGGGTTGTGGGTTCAAGTCCCTCGCGGCTCACCATGGATTTCTCGAAGCCGGTCGCACGCGCGGCCGGCTTTTTTCTTGGACGAGATCGAGAATGAAGAAGAAGAAGAAAGAGGAGATTCTGAGAATGAGTAAGAGAAGAGAGGAGATTCGTAGAATGAGCTGGAGAGCGCTGCGCCGGGGCGGGCTCCGGAATGGCGGCGCGTGCGCCGCGGCCACCGGATTTCTCTTCTTCATTCTAAGAATCTTCTCTTTCTCTCTGTTTTCCTTCGCGGCGGACGCCTCGGCGGCGTCCGCCGCGCCCGCCGGCCGCCCGATGTCTCTCGACGACCTCCTCACGGCGGTGCGCGTGGCGGACCCTCAGGTCTCTCCGGACGGGCGGCAAGTGGCCTTCGTGCGCACGACGACCAATCTCGCCGCCGGGAAGCGCGATGCGGATGTCTGGCTCGTGCCCGCCGACGGCTCGGCCCCTCCCCGCCCGCTCACGCGTAACGAGAAGACCGACGACACCCCCCGCTTCTCGCCCGACGGAAAGACCCTCGCGTTCATCTCCAACCGCGGCGGTACGCCCCAGGTGTATCTCCTCGACCTTTCGGGCGGCGAGCCGCGCAAGCTGACGGACGTCGCGATGGGCGTGCAGGATCCGCTCGTCTTCTCGCCCGACGGAAAGAAGCTGGCCTTCGTCTCCGACGTGTTTCCGGACTGCGCCGACGAAGCCTGCAACCGGAAACGGCGCGAAGAGGCCGAGAAAGACCCCGTCAAGGTCCATCACTTGACACGCCTGATGTATCGCCACTGGGACGAGTGGCGGGAGAACGTGCGGCACCACGTCCTCGTGGCCGACGTGGCGACGGGCGCCGTGACGGACGTGACGCCGGGCGATTTCGACTCGCCCCCGCACGATTACGAGGAGGGCGCCATCGCCTTCTCGCCTGACGGAACGCAGATCGCGTTCGTCTCGAATCGTGACGGAAACGACCGCGAGGCTTTCACGACGAACAAGGACGTCTTCCTCGTGCCCGCGGCGGGCGGCGCCGCCGAGAAGCTCACCGTCCAGAACGCCGCAGCGGACTTCAGCCCGGCCTTCACGGGAGACGGCGCGTCGGTTCTCGTGCGCGCGCAGCGGCGGCCGACGTTCGAGGCGGACCGCTGGTACCTCGATCTCTACGACCGGAAGACGAAGGCGAAAAAGACGCTTTTCGAGAGCCCGGATCTGTCGGTCGACGAGTTCGTCCTCTCGAAGGACGGCAAGACCGTTTACTTCACGGCCGAAAGAGAGGGAAGAAGAGATCTCTTCGAAGTGTCCCTCGCAGGGGGAACGCCCCGCGAGATCCTGAAGGGCGGCGACATCGGCTCCCTGAGAGCCGGTCCGGGCTTTCTCGTCTTCACGGAAAGCACGCTGACGGCGCCCGCGGAGATCTTCTCTTTACCATTCGAAGAAAAATCTCCATCTCCCGGCGCGACAGGCCAGCAGGCGACGACTCCGCGGACCCGCGCGCTGACCGACGAAAACCGTTCCTGGCGGAAGGACGTTTCCTTCTCCCAGCCGGAAAGTCTCTCCGCAACGGGCGCCGCGGGCGCGCGCGTGCAGTACTGGCTGATCAAGCCGCCGGCGTTCGACGCGGCGAAGAAATATCCCGTCGTCTTCCTCATCCACGGCGGCCCGCAAGGCGCGTGGGAGGACGGCTGGTCGTTCCGCTGGTGCCCGAGCCTGTGGGCCGCGCAGGGTTGGGTCGTCGCGCTTCCGAATCCGCGCGGATCCACGGGCTTCGGCCAGAAGTTCGTGGACGAGATCTCCGGCGACTGGGGCGGCAAGGTCATGGTCGACCTGAACGCCGTCTTCGACGCCGTCGTGAAGCTGCCGTTCGTGGACGCGTCGCGCCAGGGGATCGCGGGAGCCAGCTACGGCGGCTACGCGGTGGACTGGATCCTCGGCCACACCGGCCGCTTCAAGGCGGCGGTCACGCACGACGGCGTCTTCAACCTCGAGTCCATGACGACGGCGACCGAGGAGCTGTGGTTCACGGACTGGGATTTCGGCGGGGCCCCGTGGACGGCGAAGGCGAAGGAGCAGTTCGCGAAGTGGTCGCCGCACCATTACGCCGACAAGATCACGACGCCCACGCTCGTCATCACGAACGAGAAGGACTTCCGCGTGCCCGTCGACCAGGGTTTGCAGCTCTTCACCACGCTGCGCCGGCACGGAGTGCCGTCCGAGGCGCTCGTCTTCCCGGACGAGGGTCACTTCGTCCTGAAGCCCCTGAACAGCAAGCGTTGGCACGAAACCGTGTTCGGATGGATGAAGAAGTGGCTGGAGCGCGGACACGACGTCCCCGGTCCCCTCTAGCTCGGACGCCGGCGGAAGCCGGACCATCGCACCCGAGTGCCCTCGAGACGGCCTTCTTCGCCGCGCCCGTCTTTGCCGGCCTGTGGGTCGCCGCGTGGGTCGAGGGCCTCTCGGCGTTCGGCCTCGTGGGATCCCGGATTGCCTGGGCCGTGTTCTGGGGAGCGACCGCCGCTCTCGCGGCGGCGGGGTTCATGGCCGTTCGAAAGGTCGTGCGGGCGGGATCCGTTCGGATGCCGCGGAGCGCCTCGCTCGCTGTGCCAGGCGTCGTCCTCGCCCTGACGTTCGTCGTCGCGCTCGTCGCGGCCCCGAACAACTGGGACTCGATGATCTACCACAACGCGCGCGTCATGGAGTGGTGGGACCACGGCTCGGTCGCCCCGTGGGACACGCCGATCGACCGTCAGGTGCGGATGCCGCCGCTCGCGTCCTACTTCAAGCTCGCGCTTCTCGGCCTGACGGGGACCGACGTCCTCTTCAACCTCGTGCAGTGGGTGTTCTTCGCGTTCTCGATCCTCGCGGCGGCCGCGCTCGCCGCGCGCCTGGTTCCGCCCGGCCGCGCGGGTCCGTGGGCGGCTCTCCTCGTCGCGACGGTCCCGATGGCGATCCTCCAGAGCACGAGCACGCAGAACGACGTCGTCGTGGCCGGCTACCTCCTCGCCGCCGTGTTCTTCTTGTCCCGCGCCTTCGCCGCGGACGGCGCGCCCTTCCGAGACCTCGCGCTCGGCGGCGCCGCCGTCGGCGTCGGCCTCGCGACGAAGGGGACGGCCTATCTCCTCGTCACGCCCTTTCTAGCGGTGGCGGGCGTCGCCGCCCTCGGGCGGATCATGCGCAGGCGGGAGCGGGAGCGCCGGGCGTGGGCCGCCGGACTCGGAGCGGCGGTCGCCCTCGTCATCCTCACGAACGTCGGTTTCTGGGCGCGCAACGCGCGGGCCCTCGGCTCCCCCGTCGGCTCGGCTTACGAGGTCGTCCGCCCGTCCTCGTTCCTCGCCCTCGGCCTCCGGAAGGCGCCCGCCCTCGCGGCCTCGCAGATTCTTCGCTCCACGGTTCTGCAGCTGGGTCAGATCCGGATGGCGGGTGTGTCCGGCAGCACTCTCATCTCCAGCGCGGCTCGCGTGCACCGTAGGCTCGACATCGGGGTGAACGAGCCGGCCATCTCGGGCAAGTTCCCGTTCTACGAGGACGAGTGGCCGCTGCTGAACCACGAGGACACCGCGCCGTCGACCGCGACGTTCCTCGTCCTTCTGGGGGCGACGGGTCTCGCTCTCGCGCGGCGGTCTCTCCCCGGCAGGCGCGCCGTGCTCACCGCCTTCGCCTCAGGCTGGGCGGCCTGGCTCCTCGTCGCCCTCTTCGTTCGCTGGATGCCATGGAACGCACGGCTCCAGCTACCGGCGCTCGTTCTTCTCGCCGTTCCGGCGGGCGCGGTCGTCGCGGAGGGACTCGGCCGAATCTCGCGCGCCGCCCTCGCGTCCATTCTCGTTCTCCAGGCTCTTCCGGCGCTGCTCGTCAACCTGAGCCGCCCGCTTCTCGGCGTCTCTCCCTCACCGGAGAATCCGATCTGGCTGAAGAAACTGGTCCCGGAGGGTGTTGAATCGATCTTCTCGACCTCGCGCTGGCAGGACTACTTCCGCAACCGGCCCGACCTCCAGGTCGAGGTCGAGGACGTGATGCGGGCTGTGGCGCGGCGCTGCGAGTCGGGCGGCGTCGCACGGCTCGTCCTGGACGATGACGCGTGGGAGTACGCGCTCTGGGCAGGCGCGCGCCGCTTCGCTCCAGGCGTCCGGCTTCGGACTGGTGTATCGGCGCCAGGGGAGCCCGCGCCTTGCGCGGTCATCACGAGCCGCTGTCCCGGCGCGCTCGCCTTTTGTCTCGACGGACGAGAAGGGGCCCGGGGGGACGACGGGGGTGGGTCCCCGTCGTCGCCGCGGGTTCCCCCGAACAAGGCAGCCGGAGCAGGTCCCGCTGGATGAACCGAGCCGAGGAGAGGGATCGACGCGAACCGCTATGCTAGTTTCGGTTCGGTCCAGTCCGGCGGGAGTGGCGGAATCGGCAGACGCGCGGGACTTAGGATCCCGTGGGGCGACCCGTGAGGGTTCGAGTCCCTCCTCCCGCACCAGGTCAAAGGCAAGCACAATGCGCGCGGAAGGAACCCGATGATCACGTCGTACGTCGAAGAATCCCCCACGAAGAAAGTCTTCACCTTCGAGGTGCCTGCGGACGACGTCCGCAAAGCCACCGACCGCACGGTGAAAGCGTTCGTCAAGCACGTTCGCCTTCCGGGCTTCCGGCCCGGGAAGGTGCCGCCCGAGATGATCAAGAAGCGCTTCGCCGAGGAAGTGAAGAGCGAGGTGCTGGAGCACCTCATTCAGGCCACCGTCGGGGAGGCCCTGCGCGAAAAGAACCTGGTGCCGCTCGGGCAGCCGAAGGTCGGAGACCTGAAGTTCGGCTTCGAGGAGCCGCTCTCCTTCCGCGTGGACCTCGAGGTGCGCCCCGCCGTGGAGCCGAAAGACTACCGTGGCCTGAAGGTGCCGGCGGGCAACGCCGTTCCGACCGAGGCGGAGATCGACGGGCTCATCGGGCGGATTCGCGAGGGGCACGCGACGTTCGAGCCGATCGAGGGCCGGGCCGCGAGAGACGGCGACTTCGCGCTCGTGGACATCAAGGGCTCGTTCCCGAAAGGGGACGGGAAGGACTTCGAGGCCGAAAAGACGATGGTCGAGGTCGGCGGCGAGCACACGATGCCGGAGCTTTCCGCGCACGTGCGCAACGCGGAGCCCGGAATCACCGTGACGTTTCAGAAGGACTGGGCGGCCGACGTGCCGGACAAGGACTTCGCGGGAAAGACCGTCCTGTACACGGTGCACCTCGTGGCGCTCAAGACGCGCGTCCTGCCGGGGCTCGACGACGAGCTCGCGCGCCTCGCGCTGACGCCGCGCGACGGCGAGGCTCCCGAGGGCGCGAACCTCGCGATGCTGCGCGAGAAGGTCGCCGAGTCGCTGAAACGCGAGAAGGAGCAGGCGGTCCGGGAGACGCGGCGCCGTGCCGTCCTCGACGGCCTCCTCGCCCTCCACGAGATCCCGGCGCCCGAGACGATGGTCGAAGCGGAAGTCGATTCCGCGCTCAAGGACTACGCCCGGCACCTCACGCGCGAGGGCGTCGACCTGAAGGACGCGCAGGTCGACTGGAACGCCCTGCGCAAGGAAGCCCGGCCCTCGGCCGAGCGCCGCGTGAAGGAATACCTGATTCTCGACGCGATCGGCGACAAGGAGAGCCTGACCGTGACGGACACCGAGCTCGATGCGGAGCTGAAGCGCCGGGCGCAGGCGATGGGCCTGACGTACGGCGACCTCAAGAGCGCACTCGTGAAGGCGGAGCGGCTCGAAGGGATACGCGAGGAGCTGCGAATCGAACGCGTCCTCGACTTCCTCCTCGCCGAAGCCGCCGTCGCGAGCTGACTCGGACTGGTTACACTAGGGAACGGAGGCGATCCCCATGCTGATTCCGATGGTCATCGAGCAGACGAACCGGGGCGAACGTGCGTACGACATCTACTCGCGCCTGCTCAAGGACAACGTCATCTTTTTGGGCTCCGCCATCAACGACGACGTCGCGAACCTCATCATCGCGCAGATGCTCTTCCTCGAGGCCGAAAACCCCGAGAAGGACATCACGCTCTACATCAACTCCCCGGGCGGCATCATTTCGGCCGGCCTCGCGATCTACGACACGATGCAGTACGTGAAGCCGGACGTCGCCACGTACTGCCTCGGGCAGGCGGCTTCGATGGGCGCGATGCTTCTGGCCGGCGGCGCAAAGGGCAAACGCGCCGCCCTTCCGAACGCGCGCATCCTGATCCACCAGCCGCACGGCGGCGCAGAAGGGCAGGCCTCGGACATCGAGATCCAGGCCCGCGAGATGCTGCGCACGAAGCAGCGCCTCAACGAGATCCTCGCGTACCACACGGGCCAGCCTGTCGAGAAGATCTCGCGAGACACGGACCGCGACAACATTTTCGAGCCCGATGCCGCGAAGGAATACGGGCTCATCGACCTCGTCATCCGCCGCCGCGACGACGCCAAGACCGCGGCCTGACTGCGGCGAGCGCCGGGTCGTCTGCATCATCCCGGCGGGCCGGACCGATAGGGTAGGCTTGCCTGGCCAGGACGGCGGGAATGAGCCGGGCCCGCAGTTTGTTCCGTGTGGACGGGAGGCGGTAAGATAATGTCTCAGGACGCCGAGGGGGCCGGGTAAGTCGATGACTAAGAAAACGGGCACGGGCGACGTCTTGCGCTGCAGCTTCTGCAACAAGTCCCAGCGGGACGTCAAGAAGCTCATCGCCGGGCCGACGGTCTACATCTGCGACGAGTGCGTCGATATCTGCCTCGACATCATCGCCGAGGACCGGGTCCTCGACCAGGCCAAGCCCGAGACGAAGCTCCCGAAGCCCCGGGAGATCAAGGAGTTCCTCGACGAGTACGTCGTCGGGCAGGAGACGGCCAAGAGGAAGCTCGCCGTCGCTGTCTACAACCACTACAAACGGATCGACTACTTCGAGAAGAACCGCAAGCTCGACGTCGAGCTCCAGAAATCGAACATCCTCCTGATCGGCCCGACCGGTACGGGGAAGACGCTGCTCGCGCAGACGCTCGCGAAGATGCTCTCGGTCCCCTTCACGATCGCCGACGCGACGACGCTCACCGAAGCGGGCTACGTCGGCGAGGACGTCGAGAACATCATCCTGAAGCTCTACCAGGCCGCCGGCCAGGACAAGGAGAAGACCGAGCGCGGCATCGTCTACATCGACGAGATCGACAAGATCGCGCGAAAAGGCGAGAACCCCTCGATCACGCGCGACGTCTCGGGCGAGGGCGTCCAGCAGGCGCTCCTGAAGATTCTCGAGGGCACCGTCACGAACGTGCCCCCGCAGGGCGGCCGCAAGCACCCGCACCAGGAGTTCATCCAGATCGACACGACGAACATCCTGTTCATCTGCGGCGGCGCCTACGTGGGCCTCGAGGACATCATCGGCCGGCGGCTGACCGAGAGATCCATGGGCTTCGGCGCGAAGATCGTCTCCAAGAAGGAGAAACGCGCCGGCGACATCCTCGAGAAGGCGCACCCCGAGGACATGATCAAGTTCGGGATGATCCCGGAGTTCATCGGGCGCGTCCCGGTCGTCGCCACTCTGCACGACCTCGACCGCTCGGCCCTCGTCGCCATCCTGAAGGAGCCGAAGAACTCGCTCATCAAGCAGTACCAGGCGCTTCTCGACTTCGAGAACGTGAACCTGCGCTTCACGGAGGACGCGATGGAGCAGATCGCCGACGAGGCGATCGTGCGCAACGTCGGGGCCCGCGGCCTGAAGATCATCCTCGAGGAGCTCATGCTGGACGTGATGTACCGCGTGCCCTCGGAGGAAGAGATCGAGGAGTGCGTCATCACGAAGGACGTCGTGCTCCGCCGCGCCGCTCCCATCCTGTCGCTCCGAAAAGCGGGCTGAGCGGGGATTGGGGACCTCCCGATGACCGATCCGACTGCCATCGAACCGTTCGCGTCAGCCGACCGCACGCTTCCGCTCGTGCCCCTGCGCGACATGGTCGTCTTCCCGCGGATGATGGCGCCCTTCGTCGTGGGGCGCGCGTCGTCGATCGCCGCGCTGGAGTCGGCCCTGGCGTCGTCCGAGAAGAGGATTTTCCTGGCCGCGCAAAAGGATCCCAAGGTGGACGAGCCCGTGGCCGGCGACATCAACGAGACGGGCGTTATCGCGTCCGTCGTGCAGTCGCTGAAGCTCCCGAACGGCCACATCAAGGTGATGGTCGAGGGCGTCGTGCGCGGGCGCATCCGCGCCTTCACGTCCGGCAGCGGCCACCTCGCCGTGACCGTCGAGAGGCTCGATCCGAAACCCCTCGGCGCATCGGCCGCCGAGCTCGCGCCGTACCTGTCGAAAGTGCTCTCCGTGTTCGAGCAGTACGCGAAGCTCTCGCACAATCTCGCGTTCGAGGGGCTGCTCTCGTCGCTCAAGATGGACGACCCGGAGGCTTTCGCGGACATGCTCGCCGGGCATCTCCCGACGTCCATCGCGACAGTCGAAAAGCAGGGGCTCCTCGAGACCGTGAACCCGCTCGAGCGCCTCCAGAAGCTGCAGGACCTGCTCGAGATCGAGATCGAGAAGATCAACATCGATCGCCGGATCAACAACAAGGTCAAGAAGCAGATGGAGCGCGCGCAGAAGGAGTACTACCTCAACGAGAAGATCAAGGCCATTCACCAGGAGCTCGGCAGGAAGGACGACAAGTCCGACGAGCTCGAGGAGCTGAAGGTCAAGATCGAGAAGGCCGGGATGCCGAAGGAGACGAAGGAGAAGGCGCTCGCCGAGATGAAGCGGCTCGAGGCCATGCCGAACGTCTCCGCCGAGGCCACGGTCTCGCGCAACTACATCGACTGGCTCGTGAACGTGCCCTGGAAGAAGGCCACGCGCGAGATGCGGGACATCAAGCGCGCCGAGAAGATCCTGAACGAGGACCACTTCGGCCTCGAGAAGGTGAAGGAGCGCATCCTCGAGTTCCTCGCCGTCCGCCAGCTCGTCACGGAGACGAAAGGCTCGATCCTGTGCTTCGCGGGCCCTCCGGGCGTCGGCAAGACCTCGCTGGCGAAGTCGATCGCGAAGTCGCTCAACCGCAAGTTCGTACGCCTGTCGCTCGGCGGCGTGCGCGACGAGGCCGAGGTCCGCGGCCATCGGCGGACGTACATCGGCGCGTTCCCGGGACAGATCATCCAGCTCATGAAGAAGGCGGGGACAGTGAATCCCGTGTTCCTGCTCGACGAAGTCGACAAGATGTCGATGGACTTCCGGGGCGACCCGTCGTCGGCGCTCCTCGAGGTCCTCGACCCCGAGCAGAACCACGCCTTCGTGGACCACTACCTCGACACCGAGTACGACCTGTCGAAGGTGATGTTCATCGCGACGGCGAACGTCGTGCACCCGATCCCGCCCGCCCTCAAGGACCGGATGGAGATCATCCCGCTCTCGGGCTACACGCCGAACGAGAAGGTCGCGATCGCGAAGCAGTTCCTCGTGCCGAAGCAGATCAAGGAGAACGGCCTCAAGATCGAGCAGGCCGCCTTCGAGGACGGGGCCCTGTACGGCCTCATCGAGAAGTACACGCGCGAGGCGGGCGTCCGCAATCTCGAGCGCGAGATCGCGTCCGTGTGCCGGAAGATCGCCCGCAAGATCATCGGAAAGGACGCCGAGACGCCTCTGACGGTGACGGCCGAGAACCTCGCGGCGTACCTCGGGAAGGCGAAGTTCCGCCTGAACAAGAAGGGCGATACCGCCGAGATCGGCCTCGCGACCGGCCTCGCCTGGACCGAGTCGGGCGGCGACATTCTCTACATCGAGACGACGCTCATGCGCGGCAAGGGCAACCTCGTGCTGACGGGCCAGCTCGGCGAGGTCATGCAGGAAAGCGCGCGGGCCGCGTTGTCATACGTGAGGACGCGCGCGGAGCTGTACGGCGCGGACGCCGACTTCTACGAGAAGAAAGACATCCACGTGCACGTCCCCGAGGGCGCGATCCCGAAAGACGGGCCCTCGGCGGGCATCACGATGGCGACGTCCATCCTCTCGGCCGTCACGAAGATCCCGATCCGCAAGGATCTCGCGATGACGGGGGAGATCACGCTGCGCGGCAAGGTTCTGCCCGTGGGCGGCATCAAGGAGAAGCTCCTTGCGGCCTATCGCGCCGGCATCACGACGATCCTCCTGCCGAAGGAGAACGAGAAAGACCTCGACGACCTGCCGGAGGAGATCCGGACGGTCATGGAGTTCCATCTCGTCGACGACGTGGACGAGGTCGTCCGCCTCACGCTCGAGGGCGCGCCTTCGCCCATGGCCCCGAAGATCCTCGCGCCCGAAGCCGGAACGGCGCCGCCGACGGCACACTGACATCCGTTTTGGGGTCTCTTTTCCGGGTCTTCCTTTGCAGTTTTTCTGAATGGCCTTTTCTTGGAGCGGCCCGCCTTGGGGGCGCGCGCGGTCGAGCGGACCGCACCCCGTCCTCTCTGATAGACTCTCATTCCGGACGGGGTCCCGTCCTTCTTTCCTTCTAAGAAAATCTCTCTTCCCCTCCCAGGGGATTTCGAACCTTCCCATGACGACGACGTTGTCCACCGCGAGATCAGGCGCCGGCCTCCGGTCCGGCAGCGTGCGAGGTCCGCTCGCCGCGGGCGCCGAGGTGCATCTCGTCCTTCCGGCATATCGAGCGGGCGAGCGACCGAAGGGCGATTCCGTGCCCGCGCTCGCAGTCCTCGGCAGGTCGAACGTGGGAAAGTCCAGCCTCTTGAACTCCCTCCTTGGCACGAAGGTCGCACGGGTCTCGCAGACGCCGGGCCGTACGCAGGCGCTCTTCTGGTATCGCGTGGGAGAGAAATTCGACGTCGTGGATTGTCCCGGATACGGATATGCCAAAACGGCGAAAGAGAAGAGAGAGAGCTTCGAAGGGTTGATCGAAGACCTTCTTCTCGGCTCGCCAGAGGGCGCCCCGGTGAGTGCAGCGCTGCTCCTCATCGACGGCAGGCTCGAGCCGCAAGCCTCGGACCTTTCCATGTCCCTTTTTCTGAGAAATTCTTCGGTCCCCACGGTCGTCGCCGCGACGAAGTGGGACGCCGTGAAGCCCTCGCAGCGCGTGCGGCAGCACCGGACTCTCGCCGCCGCGTTCGGGGCCCCCGATCGCCCCCTCCTGCCTGTCTCGTCCGAGACGGGCGAAAACCTCCCCGAGCTCGCGCGGCTCCTGCGCACGGCGCTCTCTACCCCCTCACCGAAGGAGTGACTCCATGCCTCGACGCAAAGTCCCCGGCGCCGACTACGCCGTCCGCGACATCGACCCCCGCGATCTTCCCGCCGACGTCGAGGAGGCGCCCGCCACCCTCTCGGCCGCCGAGCCGGTTCTCGACATCCGCACGCTGCACAACCATTCGATGCCGCAGCTCATCAAGATCGCCCAGGACCTCGAGGTCGAGGGCGCGCCTTCCATGCGAAAGCAGGAGCTGATCTTCAAGATCCTGCAGACGCAGACCGAACGCCTCGGCCTCATCTTCTCCGAGGGCGTCCTCGAGGTGCTGCCGGACGGCTTCGGCTTCCTCCGCGCCCCCGAGTACAACTACCTCGCGGGCCCCGACGACATCTACGTCTCGCCGTCGCAGATCCGGAAGTTCGGCTTGCGGACGGGGGACACGATCTCCGGCCAGATCCGGCCGCCGAAGGAAGGCGAGCGCTACTTCGCCCTCATCAAGGTCGAGGCCGTCAACTTCGAGCACCCCGACGTCGCGCGCGAGAAGATCCTCTTCGACAACCTCACCCCGCTCTACCCGCAGGAGCGCATCCACCTCGAGACGCCGAACCTCTCGTCGCGGGTCCTCGACCTCATCGCACCCGTCGGCAAGGGCCAGCGCGGCCTCATCGTGGCGCCGCCGCGCACCGGCAAGACGATGCTCCTGCAGGCGCTCGCGAACTCCGTCACGACGAACCACCCGGAGATCACGCTCATCGTCCTGCTCATCGACGAGCGGCCCGAGGAGGTCACGGACATGCAGCGGTCGGTCAAGGGCGAGGTCATCTCCTCGACCTTCGACGAGCCTGCGACGCGGCACGTCCAGGTCGCCGAGATGGTCATCGAGAAGGCGAAGCGGCTCGTCGAGCACAAGCGCGACGTCGTGATCCTGCTCGACTCGATCACGCGTCTCGCGCGCGCCTACAACACGACCTGCCCGCCTTCGGGCAAGGTGCTGTCGGGCGGCGTGGACGCGAACGCTCTCCAGAAGCCGAAGCGCTTCTTCGGAGCGGCCCGCAACATCGAGGAAGGCGGCTCGCTCACGATCATGGCGACGGCCCTCATCGACACCGGCTCGCGCATGGACGACGTGATCTTCGAGGAGTTCAAGGGGACCGGCAACATGGAGGTCCACCTCGACCGCAAGCTCGTCGACCGCCGCGTCTTTCCGGCCATCGACCTCAACCGCTCGGGCACGCGCAAGGAAGAGCTTCTCCTCGACAAGCAGGAGCTCAACCGCGTGTGGATTCTCCGCAAGGTTCTCAACCCGCTCTCGACGGTGGAGGCGATGGAGCTTCTCCTCGAGCGCCTCGACAAGACGAAGAGCAACGCGGAATTCCTGAGCTCGATGTCCGCGGGGTGAGGATGGGGCCATTGGTGGTACCATTTTCAGTACCATGAGAACCGCCGAAGACATTCGCTCTGTGACGGACATGAAGGTTCACGCCGCCCGGCTGCTGCGAATGGTCGGAGAGACACGGCGGCCCATCGTCATCACGCAAAGCGGAGAGCCGAAGGGCGTCCTCATGGATTTCGACTCTTTTCAGGAGCTGCGCGAGGCGACTCTTCTTCTGAAACTGGTCGCCCAGGGTGAGGGAGACGTGCGCGCGGGGCGCGTCGTCCCGCAATCCGACGTCTTTGCGCGCGCGAAGGAGCGACTCCGGCAGGGATGAAGCGGCGCGTTGCCGTCGCATGGGCGACGATCGCCGAACAGGATCTCGCCGCGATCCTCGACTTCGTCGCCCGGGGAAGTTCCGGCGGCGCCGCGAGGCTCCTTCTCCGGCTGGAGCAAAAGGCGTCCTCTCTCGAAACGCTGCCGTTGCGCGGTCGGATCGTTCCCGAGCTGCTGAAGATCCAGGTGCGCGAATACCGAGAGCTGCTGGTCGGCCCCTATCGCCTCGTCTACCGCGTGGAGCGCGCCCGCGTCGTGGTCCTCGGGGTCTTCGACGGCCGAAGGAACCTCGAGGACATCCTCCTCGATCGCCTCGTGAGGGCTTGAAGAGCCTGCGACGGCGACGCGAGAACCGCGGCCGTCAGACGATGACGAATCGCGCTCCGGGCCTCAGGCGTGCAGCTCCACGACGTCCTTGTCCGCGAGGACGTGGTGGCGGTCGACCTGCTGGCCGTCGAACTTCGCGTGGCCCCAGAGCCGCGCGAACCTCAGGCGCTCGGCAATCTCCTTGTGGACGTGCACGGCGAAGTCGTGGACCGTCGCGCCTTCGGGGAGGACGAACGGCCTCTCGAGGCCGCCCTTCTTTCCGGGCTCCCTGCCGTAGACGCGGATCCGCTTCAGCTCGCGGAAGAGAACTTCCCGCAGAGCCTCGAGCCCCGCGCCTGTGACGGCGGAGACGGGGAAGAAGGGGAGATCCGCTCCGGCCGTCTCCCGGGCGAGCGCCGCGAAGGTGCCGTCGTCCTCCTCGGCTTTGTTGCCGAGGACGAGAACGGGCTTCGGCTGAAGGAAGGGCGGGGCGTCCGGCGGCAGCGGCCGCGTCCGCGGCCAGACGCGGGCGCGGGCGAGCAGCTCGCGGAGGAGAGAGACGGCCGACGCCGTGTCGTCCGCCGTCACGTCGAGGACGACGAGGATGCCGTCGGCTTCGTGCGCGAGGTTCGGGAGATACGGCTCCGTGTGCCCCTCGGCGACCGCGGGCGTGTCGACGAGCTGCACCTGCACGTCCTCGAACTCCATCATCCCGGGCAGCGGCGCGCGCGTCGTGAACGGATACTCGCCGACCTCCGGGTGCGCGTGCGTGAGGGCCGCGAGGAGCGACGACTTGCCCGCGTTCGGCGGCCCGAGGAGGATCCACTGGCCGGCCCCCTCGCGCCTCACGTGACCGATCTCGACCCGGTGTCCCGGCCCGCCGCGCGAGGGGTGCGCGGCCTCGTCCTCGAGCTTCGAGAGGCGCTTGCGGAGGTCGGCGAGCAGCTTCTCGGTCCCTTTGTGCTTCGGAAGGAGCGCGATCATCTCGCGCAGCGCGGCGAGCTTCTCCGCGTGGTCCGCCGCGCTCTTGAAGCGCTCTTCGGCGTCGTGGTACTGGGGCGTCAGGTTCGCGGTCACGTTCCAAGAATAGGAGCCGCGCCGTGACGGCGCCAGACCCGTTCGATTAGGATCCGGGAGGGGCCGGCCCATGAACGTCCCGACACCCCTCCGAGGCCCGCGAGCGAGGAAGACACTTGTCGCGGCTGCCGCCACGCTCTTCGTCTGGGCCATCCTCGGCTTTTTCGTCGCGCCGCCCCTCCTGCGACCAGTCGTCGAGCGGAGGATCGGGGAAACGCTGCACCGCAAGGCCACGCTCCGCGGCCTTGCGATCAACCCTTTCGCGCTGTCGGCGACATTGACGGGGCTCGACGTGAAGGACCGGGACGGCGGCCCCTTCCTCTCGTTCGAGCGGCTCTACGTGAACGCCGAAATCGATTCCATCTTCCGGGGCGGACCCGTCCTGCGCGCGATCACGCTCATGAAGCCTTCTCTGTCTCTCGTCCGCAAAGGGGACGGCACGTACAACGTCCAGGACCTGATCGAGGAATTCGGCAAACCGAAGCCGAAAGCCGAAAAGCCACTTCGGTTCTCGCTCAACAACATCCGGCTCGAGGGCGGCAGCATCGACTTCGACGACCGTCCGAAGAGGACGAAGCACGAGGTCCGCGACCTCCGGATCGGGATCCCGTTCCTCTCGAACATCCCCTCGAAGGTGGAGATCACGACGCAGCCCGTCTTCGAGGCGAAGGTGAACGGGTCGCCCTTCGCGCTGCGCGGGAAGACGAAGCCGTTCAGCGAGACGCGCGAGACGACGCTCGATCTCGAGCTCTCGGACGTCGACCTGCCGTACTACCTCGCGTACTTTCCGTCCGACCTGCCGTCGAAGCTGAAGGCAGCCCGCCTCGACGCGAAGCTCGTCTTCGCGTTCACGCAGCCGCCGAAGGGGAGACCGGCGCTCGTCGTATCCGGGACGGTGGGACTCCGGAAGGTCGTCCTCAGTTTCGCGTTCCGTCCCGCCTTCGACGTGGTCCTGTCGGAGGTGACGGTCGCGCTTGGGGGGCTCTCGACGGAGCCGGGGAAGCCCGCTGCGCTCGAAATTTCCGCGAAGGCCGACGCGGGCGAGGTGCTCCGCAACGCGGGCACCGTCTCGATGGAGCCCCTCGCCTTCGAAGGGACACTTTCGGTGGACGGCGTTCCCCTGAAGCGCTACACGACCCTCCTCGACGAGTTCGTCCCGCTCGCGTTCGAGGACGGCATCCTCGCCCTGAAGACCCGGTACCGCTGGACGACCGGGAGAGAACCCAACACGACGCTGTCCGGACTCTCGGTCGAGGTGAAGTCGCCACGCGTGAGGAAGAAAAGCGAAAAGGAGCCCTTCTTCAAGGCGGCGTCGCTCACGGTCGCGGACATGTCGCTCGACCTCGCGAAGCACGCGCTCGTCCTCGGGGACCTCGAGAGCACGAACGGCACCCTCGCGGTCGTGCGCGAAAAGGACGGCAGCGCGGATCTCATGAAACTCGTGCCCCCGCCACCCGCCGGCACGCCGCCATCGCCCCCCTCGGCACCGTGGGACGTCGTGCTGAAGAGGATCGCGCTGAGGGGGTACACGGTAAGGATGGACGACCGCAACGTAGGCCGGCCAGCCCGGTACGCGCTCACGAAAACGGACCTCGTTCTCGAGAACCTCTCGTCGGCGACGGCCTCGAAGGGGGCGGTCGCGCTGACCTTCGGCGTTAACGGGAAGGGCTTCGCCTCCGCCGGGGGAGCCGTCGGCTTCAAGCCGATGTTCGCGGATCTCAAGGTAAACGTGAAGGACATCGACCTCGTCCCGATCGAGGCTTACGTCCTCCAGAACCTGCGCCTCGACCTCGCCAGGGGCACCGTGAGCGCGGGCGGGACGCTCGCGATCCGCGAGGACGCGGCCGGCAAGGCGAGTGTCGTCTACACCGGGAACGCCCTCGTCTCGAACCTTCTCGCCGTCGACGAGTCGACGAAGCTCGACTTCCTCAGGTGGGAGAGCTTCGCGGCCAGCGGCCTGAAGGCCGGCTACAACCCTCTGTTTTTCGAAACGAAGCAGCTCGCTGTCGCCGATTTGGCCTGCGACATCACGATCGAGCCCGACGGGACCTTGAATCTGCGCAAGGTCATGGGCCGGCCCGAGCCCGCGGACGAGGAAGTCGCCGTCCCCACGCGGGCTCCGACACCCATTCCGACACTCGTCCCGGTCGCCGCGGAAGGCGCCGCGGGCTCGAAGGACGCGAACGCCGTCATGCCGGTGCGGATCGACGAGCTGACGCTTCAGGGCGGCCGGATCGGCTTCGCGGACCACTTCGTGAGGCCGAACTACGCGGCGACGCTCGGGAACCTCGGCGGGCGTTTGACGGGCCTCTCCTCGGCGGAGGGGACCGCGGCCCAGCTCGACCTGCGCGGCAGCCTCGCGAACCGCTCGCCTCTCCAGGTTTCGGGCTCGGTCAACCCGCTGGCGGCGGCCTCCTTCGCCGACGTCAAGGCGAGCTTCCGCGACATCGACCTCCCTTCCTTCACGCCCTATTCCGGGAAGTACGCGGGCTACACGATCGCGAGCGGGTCGCTCACGATGGAAGTCGCGTACAAGCTCGAGAACCGCAAGCTGAGCGCCTCGAACCACTTTCTCGTGAACCAGTTCGACTTCGGCGAAAAGGTGGAGAGCAAGGACGCGACGAAGCTCCCTGTGAGGCTCGCGGTCTCCCTCCTCAAGGACAAGGACGGAGTGATCGACCTGGATCTTCCGATCGAGGGTTCGCTCGACGACCCGAAGTTTCGGATCGGGAAGGTCATCTGGCAGATCCTCGGGAACCTGATCGCGAAGGCCGCGACCTCGCCGTTCGCGCTCCTCGGAAAGATTCTCGGCGGGAAGGGCGAGGAATATGCGTCCTTGGACTTTGCGGACGGCGTCGCGACCCTCGACGAGGCCGCGAAGAAGAAGCTCGACGCGCTCGCGAAGGCGCTGAAGGACCGCCCCGCCCTGATGCTGCAGGCGACGGGCCGCTTCTCGCGCGAGAAGGACCTCGAAGGGCTACGGTCGCTCCGCGTCGAGCGAAAAATCAAGGCCCAGAAGCTGTCCGACCTCGCGAAGAAAGGTGCCGCTCCCGCGAGCGTGGACGACGTCGTCGTGGAGGCTGCGGAGCGTGAGACGTACCTCAGAAAAGCGTACAGGAAGGAGAAGTTCCCGAAGCCGCGCAGCGCCCTCGGCATTGCGAAGGGCCTTTCCGCCGGCGAGATGGAAAAGCTCATGCTCGCGAACGAGGCCGTGGGCGGCGACGACCTCCGCCTGCTCGCGCTCGCGCGCGCGAACGCCGTCAAGGAGTACCTGACCGGGCCGGGAACGGTCGACGCCGCGCGCGTCTTCGTCCTCGAGCCGGGTGTCGAGCCCGCCGCGGCGAAGGACAAGGCGCGGCCGAGCCGCGTCGACTTCTCGCTGAAGTAACCCTCGGGAGTCCTCCTCCGGTTCCTATACTGACCTCATGTGGGAAGGAACGTTCCTGCGCGACCTCGCGGTCGTTCTGGCGGCGTCGTTTCCCGTTCTCTTCGTCTGCCGCCGGCTGAAGCTCCCGCAGGTCGTCGGCTTCCTCGTCACGGGTGTCGCGATCGGGCCGCACGCGCTGGGCTGGGTCCGCGAGGCGAGCCGAGTCGAGTCGATCGCCGGGTTCGGCGTTGCGCTCATCCTCCTTTTCGTCGGCCTCGAGTTTCCGATCCGGCGCCTGAAGGCTCTCGGTCGGACCTCACTCGTCGGGGGAACGCTTCAGATGGCCCTCACGGCCGCCGCGGGGGCCGTCTTCGCGCGGGTCTCGGGGAGCGCGCTGAACGAGGCGGTATTCCTCGGACTCCTCGTGTCGGTCTCGTCCACGGCAGTCGTCCTCCCGATCCTCAAGCAGCGCGACGAGCTCGCGGCCCCGTACGGCCGGCGTTTCCTCGCCGTCTCCCTGTTCCAGGACCTGGCCGTCATTCCGATCCTCCTCTTTCTTCCGGCGCTCGTTTCCGGAAGCGGGCCGAGAGCGGCCGCCGTCGCGGGCCGGGTCGTGACCGCGATCGCAGCCGTGGCGATTCTCGTCGCGGTCGCGCGGCGCGCGGCCCCGCGCCTCCTCGACGGCGTGGCCCGCATGGGAAGCCGCGAGATCTTCACGGGCGCGGTCGTGGTCATCGTTCTCGCGATGATCGCGGCGGGCGAGAAGGCGGGCGTTTCGGCCGCGATGGGTGCGTTCGCCGCAGGGATCGTCCTCGGCGAAAGCGATCACGTTCACGAGGTCGCTGCGACGCTCGCGCCTCTCCATGACCTCCTCTCGAGCCTCTTCTTCGTCTCGATCGGGATGCTGCTCGACCCAGCCTTCCTCGCCGGGCACCCCGCCGAGGTCGCCGTCGTCGTCGTCGTTCTCGTCGGAATCAAGACGGCGGCCGCCTTCGCTGCGCTGCGCGCGTCGGGCACCGTTCCCCGGACGGCGCTGCGCGCGGCGCTCGCCCTTGCAAACGTGGGGGAGTTCTCGTTCGTCCTCGCGACGACCGGGGTCTCGCTCGCACTCCTCTCGGGCGAGGCGCGGCAAGTCGTCGTCGCGGCGACGGTTGGAACGCTCGTCCTTGCTCCGTTCCTCGTCGCGGCCGGCCCCGCGCTCGCCGTGCGCCTGCCGGAGGCCGTCGAGGATCCCGCCGAAGGTTCCGAGGCCCCGCTCGCACGCCACATCGTGATCGTCGGGGCCGGGCTGAACGGCACGAACGTCGCCCGCGTCCTCCTCGAGACGGGCATTCCCCACGTCCTCGTGGACATCGACCCGGGACGCGTCGCGGCGGCGCGACACGAGGGGCTGCACGTGCTGCGCGCCGACGCGACAGGCCTCGAGGGCCTGCACGCCGCCGGTGTCGAGCGCGCGGTCGCCGTCGTCGTGACGATCCCGGACCCGGACGCCTGCCGGCGCGTCGTGCGCCTCGCCCGGTTGCGCAATCCGGACGTGCGGGTCCTCGTGAGGACGCGGTACGAGAAAGAGGTGGAGACCCTTCGCGCGCTCGGCGCGGACGAGGTCATCCCGGAGGAGTTCGAGACGTCCATCGAGCTCGTCGCACGAGTCCTGCGCCTCCTTCACGTGCCCGGAAACGTCGTCGCGACCCAGATCCGCCTCCTGCGCGACGAGGCATACCAGCGGCTGCGTGACCCGCTCTCGAAGGTGGCAGGCGGCCGACGACTCTCGGCCCTCGTCGCCGCCGGGACGAGCGAGCTCTTCCTCGTCATGCCCGACACGGCCGCGGATGGCCGGCTCCTCTCCGAGCTCGACCTCGCGGCCGCGCACGTCGCGGTTCCGGCGGTCCTGCGCGACGGCGTCCCGAACGCGCCGCCGCCCGAGGACTTCCGCCTTGCCGCAGGAGACACGCTCGTCCTCGTCGGCGCCCACGAAGACCTCGCGAAAGTCCTGACTCGCCTCGAGACACGCGCGGCAGCGCCCGCCGCGAGTTGACGCGCGCCTCCGCCCGCCGGTCGGTCTCCCGGGTTGACTCCCGGCGGTTTCGGGCACACATTGCTCGTTGCCTGGGGGTGGCCCGAGAGGGCCTGAGATCACACCCCGGAACCTGATCCGGTTCGAACCGGCGTAGGGAAAGGCAGAAAGAGCGCACATGTCGTCGAAAATCCTCCGGGCCCTCCCAATCCTGGCTTTCGTCTGCGCGGCGGCCGCAGCGCGCGCGCAAGAGCCCGCGCCGACTCCGACTCCGACTCCGACGCCGACCCCGGCTCTTGTGCCTCACGTCTCGGAGAACGTCGTCGTGAAGGCCCTCCGTGCGGACGACGTCACTCCGGTCACGAAGACGGACCTCGACAGGCCCGAGCTCGTTGCCAGGGGCTGGGGGCAGGAGATGCCCGTGCTGCTCCAGGAGGCGCCGTCCGTCACGGGATACTCCGAGACGGGCTCGGGGCAGGGGTACGCGTACCTGTCGCTGCGGGGCATCGGGGAGACGCGCGTGAACATGACGTTCGACGGCGTGCCGCTGAACGAGCCGGAGGATTCGGCCGTCTACACAGCCGACTTCGCGAACCTCACGGGCAACGTCGCGAGCGTGCAGATCCAGCGCGGCGTCGGGACGTCCACCGTTGGCGCCGCGTCCTTCGCGGGATCGGTCAACTTCGAAAGCCTCGACCCCTCCCTCTCGCCGGCGCTCGACCTCCAGCTCGGGGCGGGCTCGTTCGGCACGGCGCGGGCGAGTGCGAACTGGAACAGCGGGACGTTCGGCGGCGGCTGGCGGCTGTCGCTGCGACCGTCGTGGCAGACGACGGACGGATTCCGCGAGAGCTCGGGCGTCAAGCAGGACAGCGTCTTCTTCTCGGCTGGGCGCGACTTCGAGACGTCCACGCTGAGGTTCTCGGGCTTCGCGGGCGAAGAGCGCATTCAGCAGGCCTTCCTCGCCGTGGAGAAGGACATCCTCGAGAAGGACCTCACCTTCAATCCTCTCGCGCCCGAGGAGAAGGATCATTTCTACGAGTTCCTCGTCACGGGACAGTGGACGAAGGCGCTCGGCGCCGATGCGAGCCTCTCCCTGCAGGGCTACGTCGTGGGCGCGGGCGGCTGGTACCGTCTCTTCGCGGACGAGGAGAATCGCACGGACCTGCAGGAGTACGGGTTGTCGTGGGGCTTCGGCGGCGGCCTCGCGACGTACACGCGCGATTTCGGAACGTTCCATCTCACCGCCGGCGTGCACGCGTATGGCTACCGCTCGACGCACACGCAAGACGAGGTGGAGGGCCCGCGGAACTACCTCAACCACGGTTACAAGAACGAGGTCAGCGGGTTCGTGAAGCTCCTCGGCAACCTCGACGCGTGGCATCCGTTTCTCGACGCGCAGGTGCGGTACGCGCACCTTTCCTACGCAGGCGACGTCGGGGAGGCGGGGCGCGGGTGGACGTTCTTCAACCCGAAGGCGGGAGTCCGCGTCGACGTCTCGGACCGTTCGAGCGCCTACCTGTCGATCGGCCGCACGGAGCGCGAGCCGGCGCGCTCGGACATTCTGCTCGGCGAAGACAACGCCTCGACGCTCCCGGACTTCAACGCGGTCAAGCCCGAAAGCGTCTGGGACGTGGAGCTGGGCGCCGAGTGGCGGACGAAAGACCTCGTGCTCCGGGCGAACGTCTACGACATGGAGTTTCACGACGAGATCGCGCTCACGGGCGAGCTCTCGGCGATCGGGCTCCCGCTCCGGCGGAACGTGGAGAGGAGCACCCGTCGCGGGCTCGAGCTGGACGCCGCCTGGCAGGCGCTGCCCGCGCTGAGGCTCACGGCCGCGGCGAACCTGAACCGCAGCCGGATCGGCGAGTGGACGCAGTTCTACGACGTGTACGACGCGGACGGAAACTTCATCGGCTCGACGCCGCGCACGTTTCACGACGTCACGCCCGTCGGAACGCCGCCGTTCGTCGCGACGGCCGGCGTCGAGACCACGGCCCTTCCGGACGTGACGGCCGGCCTCACCGGCCGCTACGTCGCCGCCTCGTGGCTCGACAACACGAATACGGAAGGCCTCGACGCGCCGCGCTTCTTCCAGCTCGACGCCTCTTTCCGGTTCGACCTCTCGCGCCTCGTTTCCGCCGGAAAGCCGCGGCTCTCCGTGCGCGTCAACAACCTCCTCGACAACCGGCGCGTCTTCCCGAGCGGGTACTCGTATCTCTACGTGACGCGCGACGCGGGACAGGACACGGCTTCGGGGATTCCGTACTACTACGCGGCCGCGACGCGGAACGTGTCCGTGACGCTCGACCTGGGCCTCTGGTGAGCGCCCTCGAGATCCTGGGGGCCGCGACCGGCGCTCTCGGCGTGTGGATGACGGCGCGCGAGAACGTTTGGTGCTGGCCGGTGAGCCTCGTCAACGTCGCGATCTACGCGGTCGTCTTCCGCGATGCGAAGCTGTACGCGGACATGGGCCTGCAAGGCTTCTATTTCGCGATATGCCTCTACGGCTGGTGGGCGTGGCTGCACGGAGGGGCGGCGCACGGGCGGCTCGTCGTGTCGCGCGCGCCCCGGATCGTGCTCGCGGCCTCTGCCCTCGCCGGAATCGCGTTCGCCGCGGCGCTCGGAACCTTCCTCCGATCGAAAACGGACGCGGCGCTTCCGCTCTGGGACGCGGGAACGACGTCCTTCAGCCTCGTCGCGCAGTTCCTCCAGACGCGCAAGTGGATCGAGAACTGGCCGATCTGGATCGCGGTGGACATCGTGTACGTCGGCATGTACGTGGTGAAGCACCTCTACCTGACCGCCGGCCTTTACGCGCTCTTTCTCGTCCTTGCGGGAATCGGTCTCGTCTCGTGGCGGCGGAGCCTCGTCGGGGCGAGTGCCTCCGGGTGAGCGTGCTCAAGATCGTCCTGACGGGCGGAGAGTGCACGGGCAAGACGACGCTCGCACGCGTGCTGGCCGAGCGCCACGCGACGACCTGGGTCCCCGAGGCCGCGCGCGAGGCTGCGCTCGCGAAAGCGGGGCTCCTCGGCCCCGAAGATGTCGCGCCGATCGCGCGCGCACACGTCGCTGCCGCGGACGCCGCCTTGCGCGACGCGACCCGGCGCGAGAGGCCCGCCGTGTTCTTCGACCAGGACCTCCTGTCGACCGTCGTCTACGCGCGTCACTACTATGGTGACTGCCCGCCATGGATTCAGCGGCTCGCCGCCGAGAGGGTCGGAGATCTCTATCTTCTCTGTTCCCCGGACCTTCCCTGGACCCCGGATCCGGCGCGCGACCGCGGCGATCGGCGCGAGGAGATGCACGCACTCTTCGCGGCCGCTCTCGCCGCCGCCGGTGCGCGCGTCGCCGATGTCGCGGGCCGGGGCGCCCAGCGCCAGGCACGAGCCGAGGCCGCAGTCGCGGAGCTTCTCGCCGCGCGCGCGTGAGGACCGTCAGCGGCGGCGCACCCCGAGAAGCGACAGAAGAAACGAGCCGAAGAGAGCCTGAGCTCCCAGGACGAGAAGGAGGACTCCGGGGATCATCCAGCGCATCGTCTGCGTGTAGGGCAGGCCGTGAAAGCCGGCGGCGGCCCAGAGGCTTACGACTCGGGCTATGAGGACGCCGCCCGCGAGAAGGCAGATCGCTCCGGCGAGGAGTCCGGTCTCCAGCGTGACCCAGCGGTCGAAGAGGCGGTCGAGAAAAGGGTCCTTCGGGAGGAGCCCTTCGGTGATGCCGAAGATCTTCGCGCACACGCCGGAGAAGATCGCGGCCGCGCCGACGAGGACCATTCCGGCGCCGGCGAGCATCGTGTGGACGTCGAGCGTGGCGCCGAAAAGCGCGCGCGACCCCGGCAGCAGCCACACGATGAGGGCGGCGCCGGCGAGGGCGAGCGCGAGGCCGGGCACGAGGAAGAGCCAGCGAGGCGAGTAGAGGAGGAGGAATCGGAGGTGCCGCCAGCCGTCCCGCCAGGTGCGCAGGTGCGGCGGACGCGACCGCCCGTCCTTGCGAAGCGTCACGGGGATCTCGCGGATCGTCAGGCCGAAGAGAGCCGCTTTGACGACCATCTCGCTCGCGTACTCCATCCCCGTCGTGCGCAAGTCGAGCTTCTCGAGCGCGGCGCGGCGAAATCCACGCAGGCCGCAGTGGAAATCCGAGACCTCGGTCCCGAAGAAGAGCCGCCCGAGTCCGCTCAGGACCGGGTTGCCGAGCCATCGATGGAGCGGCGGCATCGCGCCGCTCTCGATTCCGCCACGAAATCGCGAGCCCATCACGAGGTCGGCTCCCGCGTCGAGAGCCTTGACGAAGTCCGGAACGGCGCGGAAGTCATAGGAGAGATCCGCGTCGCCCATGACGACGTAGCGGCCTCGGGCCGAGGCGAAGCCGCCCGCGAGCGCGGCGCCATAACCCCGGGAAGGCACGGAGACGACGCGCGCCCCGGCGCGCTCGGCGAGCTCGCGCGAGCCGTCCGTCGAGCCGTTGTCGGCCACGATGACCTCGCCGTCGAGGGGCGCGCTCTCCAGGGCGGCAAGCGCCTCGGTGACGCACCGCGCGACCGTCTCGGCCTCGTTCAGGCAGGGCATCACCACGGAGACGGTGAGAGGGGCGGCGTCGGGGGGCACGGCCCATTGTCTCCGAGTCCGCCTCGGAGGGGCCGTCGTGGTGTATTTTTAAGAGGGGAATGACCGCCGTGCTGCGCGCCTCGCTCGTCGACTACGTGAATGCCTGGCCGTTGACGTGGGGTCTCCTGCGCGGTGCGGTGGAAGGGGTCGAGGCGCTGACCGACATCCCGTCGGCGTGCGCCGACCGCCTCGCGCGCGGGGAGGTCGAGGCCGGGCTCGTGCCGTCGATCGAGGCCGCGCGCATCCCCGGCATCCGGATCGTGCGCGGAGTGGGGATCGCGTCGCGCGAGCGCGTGCGGAGCGTCATTCTCGTCAGCCGTGAGCCGCTCGAGGCCGCCAGGACGGTGGCCCTGGACATCGCGTCCCGCTCGTCCGCCGCGATGGCGCGAATCCTGTTCCGCGACCTCCTCGGCATGACGCCCGACTTCCACACGGCCGCGCCGGATCTCGGCGAGATGCTCGCCCACCATGACGCGGCTCTTCTCATCGGGGATCCGGCGTTGAAGATGGACCTCACCGGGCTCCACGTGCTCGACCTCGCGGAAGGCTGGCGGCGGCTCACGGGTCTGCCGTTCGTCTTCGCGGTGTGGGCGCTGCGACCCTCGGTGCCGCCGGAGCCGTTCCTGTGGTCGCGCGAATACGCGAAGACACACCTCGCGGAGATCGTCGCCGTGGCCTCCCAGCGGACTGGGCTCGGGCAGTCGGCGCTCCACGAATACCTCGACGGGAACCTCCATCACGACCTCGAGGCCGAGGACGAGAAAGGCCTCGGCGAGTTCTACCGCCGCGCGCACGTCCACGGCCTCCTCCCCTCCCCGGACCTGCCGCCCTTCGCGGGCGTGCCTCTCGTGCCGCGCCGGGAAGGCTGACGTGTCCACGGCGTCCGCCGTGCCGCTCGCCCCGGCGGCTTCGCCCGTCCTGCCGAACGCGCCGGTTCCGGGGCTCGGCGGCTCGCATAATGTCGCCGCGGTGCTCGCGCGCGTTCGCGGCGGCGCGCGCCTCACGTTCGAAGAGGGCCTGACGCTCTTCCGGGAAGCGACCGTCCTCGAAGCCGGCGCGGCCGCGGACGAAATGCGGCGCCGGTTGCACCCCGCCGATCGGGTCACGTACCAGGTCGACCGGAACATCAACTACACGAACGTGTGCATCTATCGCTGCGCGTTCTGTGCGTTCTACCGGCCGGCGGGCGACGTGCAGGGCTACGTCCTGCCGCTTCCGGAGATCGGCCGGAAGGTCGAGGAGACGATCGCGCTCGGCGGCACGGGCATTCTGCTGCAGGGCGGCGTTCACGCCGAGCTTCCGTTCTCGTTCTACGAGGAGATGCTCTCGTTCCTGAGGGAAAAATATCCCCAGGTTCACCGACACGCGTTCTCGGCGCCGGAAATCCATTTTCTCGCGAAGAAGGAGAAGACCACGATCGCGGACGTCCTCTTCCGTCTCAAGCAGGCCGGGCTCCAGTCCGTTCCCGGCGGGGGGGCCGAGATCCTCGAGGACGACGTGCGCAAGCGCATCTGGGCGCTCACGAAGGCACCGACCCTCAAGTGGGCGGAGGTGCACCGCGAGGCCCACCGCCTCGGGATGCCGACGACGGCCACGATGATGTTCGGCGTGGGCGAGACGCACGAGGCGCGCCTGCGGCACCTCGACGTCGTGCGCCGCGTGCAGGACGCCTCGCTCGCCGAAGGCGTCGAGAGCTTCACGGCCTTCATCCCGTGGACGTTCCAGGAAGAGAACACGGCGATGGACGGCACCGTCGAGACGGCGAGCGGCATCGACTACCTGCGCACGCTCGCGATCGCGCGCCTGTATCTCGACAACGTGCCGCACGTGCAGGGCTCGTGGCTCACGCAGGGCGCCAAGATCGGCAGCGTCGCGATGTCGTTCGGCGCCGACGACCTCGGCTCGATCATGATCGAGGAGAACGTCGTCGCCGCGGCGGGCTCGCACAACAGGATGGGCGAGAAGGCGATGCTCGCGCTCATCCGCGACGCGGGCTTCACGCCCGTCAAGCGCGGTTCGGTCTACGAACGTTGCCGCGAGCCCTGCTGCCGCGACCTGCCCGCGCTCGCGTAGCGCGAGAGGGGCGCGCCGCGATTCTGCGGGCATAATCTCCGTGCAACAGAATCTCAATGCCGCTCTCTCCGGGCTCCCGCATCGGGCCGTACGAGATCCTTGGCCCGCTCGGCGCCGGCGGGATGGGAGAGGTCTACCGGGCGAAAGACCTTCGCCTCGATCGAGAAGTCGCGGTAAAGGTACTGCCGGAAGAGTTCTTTGGGGGTGAAGAGAGAAGGCAGCGCTTCGAGCGGGAGGCGCGGCTGCTCGCAGCGCTCAATCATTCCGGAATCGCCGCCATCTACTCATTCGAAGAAATCCCCTCTTCCTCTTCTTCTTCGCGTCACGTGCTCGTCATGGAGCTCGTCGAAGGCGAGGGCCTGGACGCGAAAATTTCCTCGGGCCCTCTTCCGCTCGAAGAATCTCTCTCTCTCGCCCGGCAGATTGCCGAGGCGCTCTCGGCCGCGCATGCCAAGGGGATCGTCCACCGCGACCTGAAGCCCGCGAACGTGAGAGTGACGCCCGAGGGGCGCGTGAAGCTCCTCGACTTCGGCCTCGCGAAGAGAGCGGACCGGGACGCGATCGCGAGCGAGAGCGAGACCGCGACCCGACCCCTCACGCAGGAGGGGGTCGTGCTGGGGACGTTCCCGTACATGTCGCCCGAGCAGGTGCGCGGGCGGAACGTGAACGAGCGGACGGACGTGTGGGCGTTCGGCTGCCTCCTGTTCGAGATGCTCACCGGGAGAAGGCCGTTCGGCGGCGACAGCGCGCCCGACGTTCTCGCGGCGATCCTCACGAAGGATCCGGACTGGAGCGCGCTTCGCGCGCCCGGTTTCTCGAGCGTCCAGGAGCTCCTCGCCCGGTGCCTGAGGCGCGACGAGGTCGAGCGGCCACACGGCATGTCGGACGTGACGCGGGATCTCGATAGGATCGCCGACGTGGCACGGGAGGGGCATTCACTCTCCGCAAAAGGCTCCCGGTCCCCGGCGCCCGTCTCGATCGCGGTGCTGCCGTTCGCCGACATGAGCCCCGCGAAGGACCAGGAATACCTGTGCGAGGGAATGGCCGAGGAGATCATGAACGCGCTCGTGGGGGCCGGAATCCGCGTGGCCGCGCGGATGTCGACGTTTCGCGCCGCCCGGCAGGGGGAAGACCTCACGGCGGTCGCGCGCGTCCTCAACGTCGGGCACGTCCTCGACGGTAGCGTCCGCACGGCGGGGGCGCGGATCCGCGTCACGGCGCGCCTCACGGACGCCACGGCCGGCTTCCAGGTCTGGTCGGAGAAGTTCGACCGGGAGCTCGTCGACGTCTTCGCGGTGCAGGACGAGATCGCGGCCGGCGTCGTCGCGGCCGTGCGCAGCCGTCTCGGCGCGGAGTCGGCCGCCCTCCAGGCCCGGCGGCAGGTCCCGAATCTCGAGGCCTACCAGCACTACCTGATGGGCCGCCATCTTCGGTTCACGAAGAACGACCACGGGAGCGCCCTACTCAGCTTTGAGCGGGCCGTCGCTCTCGACCCGTCGCACGGCCCTTCGTGGGTCGGGCTGGCCGACATCCACGTCCTCGCGGCGGCCTACGGAGTGAGACCGTCGGCCGAGGCGAACGCGGCGGCCAAGCTTGAGCTCGCGACCGCGCGGCGCCTGCAGGGCGAGACCGGGGACGCCCGCTACGTCGAGGGCATGATCGCGTTCGGCGAGCGGCGCTGGGCGGACGCCGATCGCGCGTTGGCCGGGGCGATCCTGATCGAGCCCGGCAACGTCCAGGCGCGGTGCTGGAGCGCGATGCTGCATTCGGTCCGGGGACGGACGGAGGAGGCTGTCGAGGCGCTGGAACGCGCCAGGGAGATCGATCCGGTCGCGCCCTACCCGTACGCGATGACCGGCTTCTGTCTCCTGAACCTCCGGCGGGCCTCCGACGCGGCGGCGTTCGCCGGCCAGGCTCTGGCGTTCGACGAGGATAACCTCTTGGCGCTCTGGGTCTCGGGAGCGGCGGACGTCTCCGGAGGAAGGGCCGATCAGGCGATTTCACGCCTCGAGCGCGCTGCAGAACGCGCCCGCACGAATCCGTTCACGCAGGGCACCCTCGGGTGGGCGCTCGCGTCGGGCGGTCGGACCGGCGATGCGCTCAGGGTCCTCGAGGCGCTGCACGTCGACGCCGTGCCGGGCGCCACGGTTCTTTCGGAGGCATGGCTCCAGGCCGCGCTCGGCGAAACGGACGCGGCATTCGATGTCCTAGAAAGAGCGTGCGCCGAGAAGCAGCTGCTCGTCCCGTTTATCGGACTGCCGGGGTTCGACCCGGTGCGCACCGACCCACGCTTCGAGAGGTTCGTTGGCGAGCTCGAACTGCCGGCCCAGAAGCGCTGAGCTTCAGACCAGGTCGAAGACGAGAAATTCCGCTTCGTCCTTCGGCGCGGTAAACGTGAACGCCGTCTCGTCCGACGCGGAGAGGCCGTCGCCGGCAGAGAGCGTCTTCCCGTTCACCTCGACGGTACCGCGTAGCGACTGGACCCAGAGATACCGGCCCTTCGGCAGCGCGAACGACGTCTCCGTTCCCGGCTCGAGCACGGACGCGTAGATCCGCGCGTCCTGCCGTATCGCGAGAGAGCCATCCACGCCGTCCGGTGACGCGACGACGCGCAGTTGGCCCGTCTTGTCCGCCTTCTCGACGCGGATCTGTCCGTAGCGAGGCGCGTATCCCGCCCGGTCCGGGACGATCCAGATCTGGACGAAATGGACGGGCGCGGTCCCGCTCGCGTTGAACTCGCTGTGGAGGACGCCCGTGCCCGCGCTCATGTACTGGACGTCTCCCGGAACGATCGTCGAGCCATTTCCCATGTTGTCCTTGTGGGCGAGCGCGCCCTCGAGGACGTACGACACGATCTCCATGTCCCGATGCCCGTGCCTGGCGAACCCCTGACCCGGCTGCACGGTGTCGTCGTTCAGGACGCGCAAGGCGCGGAACCCCATGTGACGCTCGTCGTGATAGTCGGCGAAGGAGAACGTGTGCCACGTGTCGAGCCAGCCGTGGGTTGCATGGCCGCGCTGTTTGGCGGGGCGGATCGTGATCAGAGCAGCTTCTCCGAAATCGATTTGGCCTGCAGGAAGAGCCCGAGGTAATCGCGGCCGCCGGCCTTGCTGTCGGTGCCGGACATGTCGAAGCCGCCGAACGGGTGCACGCCGACGAGGGCGCCGGTGCACTTGCGGTTGATGTAGAGGTTTCCGCAATGGAGGCTCCTCTTGGCCTCCGCGATGCGGTAGCGGTCGCGCCCGAAATACGAGCCCGTGAGGCCGTACTCGCTCGCGTTCGCGAGCGCAATCCCCGTCTCGAAGTCCTTCGCCTCGGTGATCCCGAGGACGGGCCCGAAGATCTCCTCCTGGAAGATGCGTGCCCCCGGCTTCACGTCGTAAAAGACCGTCGGGGCGACAAAGTTGCCGACGCGGCCGTTCCACGTCCCGCCCGTCCCGAGCCTCGACTCGCGCTTGCCGATCTTCACGTAGTCCGTCACGGTCTTGAGCTGGCGCTCGGATGCGACCGGCCCGAGGTAGTTTCGGTGGTCGCGCGTCGGGCCCTGCGTGAGCCTGGCCGTCTTCGCGACGACGGCGTCCACGAAGCGCTTGTAAAGTCTGCGGTGGACGATCGCGCGCGAGCAGGCCGAGCACTTCTGGCCCTGGAAGCCGAAGGCCGAGGCGACGACCTGCGAGACGGCCGACTCGAAATCCGCGTCTTCGTCCACGACGATGAAGTCCTTTCCCCCCA
Source organism: Thermoanaerobaculia bacterium (assembly GCA_963816185.1). GTDB lineage: Bacteria > Acidobacteriota > Thermoanaerobaculia > UBA5066 > UBA5066 > Fen-183. The sequence goes on from CAWFJJ010000008.1 coordinate 174,077, forward strand.
TCTCGAGGACGACGCGTTTGATCCAGCGCTGGCTCTTCGCGATCGCGGCGGCCTTCTGGTTGATCCCGAGACCCACCGCCTTCGACCCCGTGAAGGAGATGAAGCGCGTCGCGGGCGACTCGACGAGGAAGTCGCCGACGTCGCTGCCCGGGCCGGGCAGGTAGTTCAGGACGCCGGCCGGCACACCGGCTTCCTCGAGGACGTTGAAGACCTTCCACGCGACGAGCGGCGTGTCGGACGCGGGCTTGAGGACGACCGCATTTCCCGTGACGAGGGCCGCGGACGTCATCCCGGTCAGGATCGCGTTCGGGAAGTTCCAGGGCGGAATGACCGCGCCGGCCCCGAGCGAAACATAGCGCGTCTCCGGGAACTCGCCGCGGTACGGCGTGACCGGGATCTCGCCGCCCCAGCGCAGCATCTCACGGGCGTAGAACTCGAGGAAGTCGATCGCCTCGGCGGTCTCGACGTCGGCCTCGGGCCAGGACTTGCCGATCTCGAGCACCATCGTCGCGGAAAAGTCGTGCTTTCTCTCGCGCATGCGTGCCGCGGCGCGGAGGAGCACGGACGCTCGCTCGCGGGGTGCGACGCCGCCCCAGGTCTTCTGGGCCTTGACGGCCGACTCGAGCGCCTTCGCCGCGGCTCTCCGGTCCGCGAGGTGATGGCGCGAGAGGACCTCTGCGCGGTCGGCCGGATTGCGATTCTCGAGCAGGTGGCCGGTCTTGAAGCGGCGGCCGCCGATGACGAGGGGAATCTCGACGCCTCTGAGGCGCTCGACGCGCGCGAGAGCGGACTCGAAGGCCGAACGGGACTCGGCCTGCGAGAAGTCGGTGAATGGCTCGTTGCGAAATTCTTCGAGCATGGGAGAAACATTCTATCGTGACACTCGCGAATCCCAACGTTGATCTCTTGCTCTGTCTTGTGAGAGAGTTGTCGTCCTGGGGAGGAACTTTCGAATGGACAAGAATCCAGCTGGTATTCGCATGTTCGTGACGGATCTGGTCAAGAAGAACAAGGCGCTCACGGAGCGCGAGGTGAAGGCGGCGATCGGCAAGGCGTTCAAGCTGAACCCCAAGACGATCAGCGCAGGCGTCATCCGCGATGTGCGCAAGCGTCTCGGAATCGACCGGCCGGGCGCGATTGCGTACGCGAAGGCGATGCTGAAGAAGAACCCGGTGCTCGAAGCCAAGAAGGTCATCGAAACGGTGGGATCGAAGTTTGGAATCCGGCTCGGCCCGCCCGACGTTTCGCGGCTTCGCCCCGCCGGCTCGAAGCGGCAGCGCGCGGTTCGTCCCGCGAGCGCCGGAAGAGCCGCACCCGTGAAACGCGGCAGGCCGGGCCGCCCCCCGAAGAGCTCGCGCTCCGGGGGCGCCATCTCCGTGACGTATCAGGGCAGCGGAAGGCCCGAGGATCTCGCCGCATTCTTCCGCGGCCTCGCCGGACAATAGCCGTCCGGCCTCCGGGGTTTGACCGCACGCAGGGGGACCCGCATAATCCGCGGCCCTGCGTATTGGGGGGTCGTCCAACGGTAGGACTCCAGACTCTGGATCTGGCTATCGGGGTTCAAATCCCTGCCCCCCAGCCATGAATTCGCCCGCCGAAGGCGGGCGAGCGCGCCGAAGGCGCGCGTAATTCATGGCAGCAACATGTCCTGGGGGAACCCGGGTCGGTTCCCCCAAACCTCCTCCGTTCTCGGATTCTCCTTAGAGAATTGTTCGGCCCAATCCGACCTTTCTAAGAAGTTTCTCTCCGAACGCGACCGCGAATGCGACACCCGCCATGTCGGCGAGGACGTCTCCGATGTCGACGTCACGGCCGGGTGTATACGACTGGTGGATCTCGTCCGAGCAGCCCCAGAGCAACCCCACGAGAACCAGGAAGACAGCCGTCTTTCCGCGACTCCAGCCTTCGCCGAAGCGTGCTGCGCGGACCGCAAGAAGGCCCGTGATGAGGAAATAAGCGGCGTGCTCGAATTTGTCCTTCTGCCAGAACCAGGGGCCGAGAGGAGGCATGCCGCTTGGCGTCTGCGCCGAGAGGAAGAACTCGTAGCCCAGGAGAAGGGCCACGGGCGCCCAGAGAATCAGCCGTGCCCGCGCGGTCACGGATCGCCGCGGCTTACGCCGCCGGCGTCAGGACGGTGCAGACCGAGGCGCAGATCGGGCCGCCGATATTGAAGGTCGCAGCGGCGCGCGGATTTGGAACCTGAAGCTCCTTGGGCGCCTTTCCCAGGAGCTGCCACGCGGACCAGCCCACCATCGCGATGCCGGTTGCGCCGATCGGATGTCCCTTCGCGATGAGCCCGCCCGACGTATTGATGCCGCACTCACCATCTGGCCGGGCCTTCCCCTCGACCCAGAAGCGCGCTCCTTTTCCGGCGGGCGCCTTCCCGATGACCTCGGTCCCGATCGCCCCCATGACGGTGAAGCAGTCGTGCACCTCGGCGACGTTGACCTCGTCCGGTCGGATGCCCGCGCGCGCGTAAGCCTTCGCCATGGCCGCGCGCGCTCCGCAGGGATGCAGAACGTCGCGCCCCGCTTTCTGGAGCGGGTCCGTGGCCTGAGCGAAGCCGGCAAGCCTCACCGTGTCGGCCTTGGCGACGCCGAGCTTCGCGAGCCCTTCCTCCGTGGCGAGGATCAGCCCGGCGTAACCGTCGGTGATCTGCGAGCAGTCGTACGTTTTCAGCGGAAGGCCGTCCACCACGTAGCGGTTGATGCCCTCGATGGCCACGGCCTTCTCGAGGGTGACGTCGTTCCGCTGCATTTGCGCGTACGGATTGTGGCGGGCGTTCCCGTACTCCTGGACGGCGATCGCCGCGAGATCCGTCTCGGTGGCGCCATGCTGCTTCATGTACTCGTCCATCACTTCCGCAAAGAGGTGCGGGAAGACGAAAACCTTTCCCTCACGCTCGGACGGGTGCGAGAAATAGCCAAGCACCTTCCCGATGAGCTTGCCGTCCATCTTCCCTTCGGCGTCACGCATTTTCTCGAAGCCGATGGCGATCCCGGTGTCGCCTTCGCCAAGAAGGATCTTCTGCGCGACCGAGACGATGGCCTGCCCGCCCGATGCGCAGGCGTTCTCGACCGCCTCGATCGGCTTGGCGCCCATTCCCGGAACCATCGCCACGAGGCCGGCCAGGAGGCCCTGCTCGTTCAGCGAGAAATTGCACGTGGCGCCGATGGAAGCGACGTCGAGCGCGGACGCCGGGACTCCGATCGAAGAGCACGTCTCCTCGACGGCCCTGGTGACGATCTCCGGAACGGTCATTCCCATCAGCTTTCCGAACCGCGACTGGTGATAGGCGGCGACATAGAGGGACTTGCTCATGTGGAGACCTCCACGGTCGATTCTAGGCTCGCGGGAAACGTCGCGGTCACGTGCCGCCGCGCGCCCTCTTCTCGATCTTGCCCCACGTGTCCCGCAGCGAGACGGACCGGTTGAAGACGAGGCCCGAAGGACCGCTGTCCGGGTCGACGGTGAAATACCCGACCCGCTCGAATTGGAAGACGTCGCCATCTTTCGCCGACGAAAGAGAAGGCTCGACACGGCAGGCTGTCTTGACGACGAGGGAATCGGGGTTGAGATTCGCGAGGAAGTCGCCGCCCTCCGGCGCGGCATCGGGATTCGCCGCCGTGAAGAGCCGGTCGTAGAGGCGGACCTCGGCGGGAAGGGCGTGCGCCGCCGAGACCCAATGAATGGTCCCCTTCACTTTGCGGCCCGCCGGCGCATCGCCGCCCCGCGTCGCGGGGTCGTAGGTGCATCTCAGCTCCGTGATCGCGCCCGTCGCGGGGTCCTTCACGACCTCGTCGCACCGGATGATGTAGCCCCAGCGCAGACGCACCTCCTGCCCGGGCGAGAGCCTGTGATACTTGGGCGGCGGGACCTCGCGGAAGTCGTCGCGGTCGATGAGCAACTCGCGCGAGAAAGGCACCGCGCGCGTTCCCTGAGAGGAGTCCTCCGGGTTGTTGACGGCGTCGAGCTCCTCGACCTTGCCTTCCAGGTAGTTCGTGAGGACGACACGCACGGGATCGAGGACGGCCATGACGCGGGGCGCACGGCGGTTCAGGTCCTCCCTCAGGCAGTGCTCGAGCAGCTCGACCTCGACGACGCTGTCGCGCTTGGCGAGGCCGATGCGATTGCAGAAATCGCGCAGGGCCTCGGGTGTGAAGCCGCGGCGCCGAAGCCCTGCGAGCGTAGGCATCCGCGGGTCGTTCCAGCCCGTTACGTGGCCGCCCGTCACGAGCTGGAGGAGCTTCCGCTTCGAGAGCAGCGTGTACGTGAGGTTCAGACGAGCGAACTCGATCTGGCGCGGGCGATCCGGAAGGTCGAGCGCCTCGAGGCACCAGTCGTAGAGCGGCCGGTGGTCCTCGAACTCCAGCGTGCAGAGGGAGTGCGTGATGCCCTCGATCCAGTCGGACAGCGCGTGCGCGTAGTCGTACATCGGATAGATGCACCACGCCTCGCCCGTGCGGTGGTGCACAGCCTTGCGAATGCGGAAGAGCGCGGGATCGCGCAAATTGATGTTGGGCGATGCCATGTCGATCTTCGCGCGCAGCGTGCGGGAGCCGTCCGGAAACTCGCCGGCGCGCATCCGCCGGAAGAGATCCAGATTCTCCGCGACGGAGCGGTCGCGCCACGGACTGTTGCGGCCCGGCTGGGTCAGCGTGCCTCGGTACGCGCGGACCTCCTCGGCCGAGAGGTCGCACACGTAAGCCTTGCCGGAGCGGATCAGCGCCTCGCCGAACTCGTACAGCTTTCCGAAATAATCCGACGCGTAGAAGAGCCTGTCCTGCCAATCGAATCCGAGCCAGTGCACGTCGCCCTGGATCGAGTCCACGTACTCCGTCTCTTCCTTGAGCGGGTTCGTGTCGTCGAAGCGGAGGTTGCACGTCCCCCCGTATTCGCTCGCGACGCCGAAGTTCAGACAGATCGACTTGGCATGGCCGATGTGGAGATAGCCGTTCGGCTCGGGGGGAAAGCGCGTCGCCACGCGGCCCCCGTGCTTTCCGGTGCGCTTGTCCTCGTCGAGGATCTCGCGGATGAAGTCCTTCCCGGGAATCGGGGGTGCGGCTTTGGAGGCGTCGTCCATGCTCACCTCAGTGGGGGGCAGGCTTTCTCGCGAGAAGATCCGCGAAGGCCAGCAGGCGCCGCCGGGTCGTCTCTTTGCCGAGCACCTCGATCAGATCGAAGAGCGGTGGAGACGCGAGAACACCCGTGAGGGCGAGGCGGGCGGGCTGTGCGAGGTCTCCCAGCTTGAGGCCCTTCTCGGCTGCGAGCGTACGGGCCGCCTCCTCGAGCGCCGCGTGCGTGAACGGCTCAAGAACCGACAGACGCTCGGCGAGCGTGCGCACGAGCGGCGCCGCCTCCGGCTTGCCGACCTTCTTCATCCCGGCCGCGTCGAAGTCCTTCGGGTCGCCGCCGTAGATCGCGAGGGCGTGCGCGAGCTCTGCGAGCGTGCGTGCGCGCGAGCGGTGGAGCGCGATCGCGCGGGCGAGAAGCTCCGGGTCCACGTCCGGGACGGAGAACGGCTTCAGCATCTCGAGGAGGCGCTCCGGCGGAACTTCCTGGAGGTACTGTCCGTTCAGCCACGCGAGCTTCTCGTGGTCGAAGCGCGAGGGAGACGGGCCGATGCGCTCGAGCGAGAAGAGCGAGACCATCTCGGCGAGGGTCATCCGCTCCCGGTCCTCGCCGGGCGACCAGCCCAGGAGCGCAAGAAAGTTGTCGAGCGCGGCCGGCAAATAGCCCTGTGCCTCGAACTCCTCCACCCCCGCCGCTCCGTGCCGCTTGCTCAGTTTCTTGCCGTCTGCGCCGAGGATCATCCCGAGGTGCGCGAAGACGGGCGGGGGGGCGCCGAGCGCGCGGAACAGCGCTACGTGCTTCGGCGCGTTCGGAAGGTGATCGACGCCGCGGATGACGTGCGTGATCCCCATCGCGACGTCGTCCACGCAGACCGTGAAGTGGTAGAGCGGGTGGCCGTCCGAGCGCACGAGAACGAAGTCGTCCAGCGCGCTCGCCGGAAACTCCGTGCGCCCCTGCACGACGTCATCCACGACGAGAGGCGCGTCCGGCACCTTGAGGCGCACGACGAATTTTTCGCCGGATAGGGCGCGACGGTCGGACTCCTCCTTCGAGATCGTGCGCGCTCTCCCGTCGTATCGAAACGCGCTTCCCGCTGCTTCCGCGGCCTTCTTCATCGCCTCGAGCTCGTCGGGCGTTTCGAACGCGCGATAGGCCTTGCCCTCGGCGAGAAGGCGGGCCGCGGCCTCTTCGTAGAGCGCGCTCCGCTCGCTCTGGTAGAACGGACCTTCGTCCCAGTCGAGGCCGAGCCAGCGCATCGCGTGGAGGATCTGGTCGGTCAGCTCGCGGCGGCTCCTCTCGACGTCTGTATCCTCGATGCGGAGGAGGAAGGTCCCCCCGTAGCGGCGCGCGAAGAGCCAGTTGTAGAGAGCCGTGCGCGCCCCTCCGACGTGGAGGGAGCCCGTCGGGGAGGGCGCGAAGCGGACGCGGGGAGCCGTCATCGGGCGGCGAGGATAACAGCCGCGCTCTGGGGCATGATGCGCGGCTCATGGCCTCGCCGGCTGACGTTTCCGTGCCCCGCCCCGAGGCTCTTCGGGCCGACCTCGTGCTCGTCCTCGTCACGGCGATCTGGGGGTCGACGTTCATCGTGAACCGGCTCGCCCTCGAGACGGCGCCGCCTCTCGTCTTCGTCCTCGTGAGGTTCGCGCTCGCGGGCCTCGTCCTTTACGTTCTGGCGCGCGGCCGCCCCCGTACGCCGAACCTCGTGAAAGACAGCGCGGTCATCGGCGTCCTCCTGGCGATCGGAATCGGAAGTCAGATCGCGGGCCAGCTCTTCACCTCCGCCAGCAAAGCCGCATTCGTGACGGGCCTCTCGGTTCCGCTGACCCCGGTCGCGGGCTACCTCATGACGAAGAAGAAGCCCTCGCGGGAGAACCTGGTCGGCCTCCTCCTGGCAGCCGCCGGGTTCGTGCTGCTGACCGCGCCGGAGGGCACGGCCGGGTGGAACCGGGGAGATCTCCTGATTCTCGCGACCGCCGTCTCGTACGCGATCCTCATCGTCGTAATGGCGGAGACGGCGCCGAAGCACGATGTGCGCTGGTACTCGTTCGGGCAGATCGCGGCTGCGGCGATCGCCGTGGGCGTGGCGCGGCTTGGGCTTGCGCCGTTTCTCTCGGGGGCGGGAGCGTTCGCCGTGGCGGAGAGCCGCCCGCTTCCATTGACGCCGCGGATCGTGGCCGCGATCCTCTGGATGGCGCTCGTGGCGACGGTCGTCACGTTTCTTGCGCAGACGTGGGCGCAGCAGCGCATGCCCGCGACGCACGCGGCGATCCTTTTCGCGCTCGAGCCGGTCTTCACCGCTCTTTTCGCAGCGATTTTTCTCGGCGAGCGTATGGCGGGCCAGGACTGGCTCGGCGCCGTATTCGTCCTTGGCGGTATCGTCGTGTCCGAGCTGAAATTCTCTATTCCAGGCCGAACGTGACGTTGTAGAGATACGGCTCGCGCCACACGGAGAGGACAAGACTCGAGCGCGAGAACCCTCCTTCGACCGATTTCGCGAGCTCCTCGACGGTCTTCACCTTTCGGTTGTTCACGGCGAGGAGCAGGTCGCCCCGGTCGAGCCCCTTGTCGTCGGCAGGGGAGTTGCGCGTCACGGAGACGACCATGGGCCCGTCGCGCGTGTCGCGCACGCCGACACCGAGCTCGCGCCTCAGGATCTCCAGACCGAGGTCATCGGGCGTGCGTTCGGTCGTGAGACGGACGGTCCGGTCGCGGCCGTCGCGCCGGAAGGCGACCGCGAGCGTGCGCCCCGTGCCGACGGAGGCGAGGGCCGTGTCGAAATCCTCCCGTCCCTCGATGGAGCGGCCGTCGATCGAGACGATGACGTCTCCGGGCTCGAGGCCCGCGCGCGCGGCGGGCGAATTGGGGTAGACCGAGCGCACGCGGAGCCCCTGCCCGTGCGATTGAAAGCGCGGATTTCCAAGCCCGACGGTCGTTCCCCTCAGGCCCAGCCAGACGGACTTGACCTCGCCGTAATGAAGTAGCTCGTCGACGACGCGCCGCGCCCGATCGATCGGGATCGCGAACCCGATCGTGTTCGCGCCGCCCACGATCGCCGTGTTGATGCCGATCAGCTCGCCGAGGATGTTCACGAGCGCGCCGCCGGAATTGCCGGGATTGATCGCGGCGTCGGTCTGCAGGAAGTCCGAGTAGTTGCGCCCGGACTCGCCTCTCACGGTGCGGTGCACCGCCGAGACGATCCCCGTCGTGACCGAGTTCGACAGGCCGAACGGGTTGCCGATCGCGATCACGGTCTCTCCGATCATCAGGTCCGACGTCGTCCCGATCTTCGCGGCCCTGAGGTTCTTCGGATCGACCGTCAGCACGGCGAGGTCGTTGTCGGCATCCGCGCCCTCCAGCTTCGCCTCCAGCTCGCGCCCGTCGGCCGTCGTGACCCAGATGCTCGAGGCGCCCGAGATGACGTGGTCGTTCGTGACGACCACGCCGGAGGCGTCGAGGATCACGCCGGAGCCGAGGGACTCGGTCTTGTAGCCGCGCGGGCGCACGTCGAAGTCGAAGAAGGAATCGAGGGCGCTCCGGCGCTGCTGGACGAGCCTCTCGGCGGAGATGTTGACGACGGCCGGCCCGATCTTCTCGACGGCCTCGACGATCGGCGTGCGCCGGGCGGCGCGCGTTCCCGGCGCTGCGGAAGCGGGAGGCGGAACGGAATGCTGCGCGAGGGCCCCCGGCGAGAGGATAGCGAGGGTGAGGAGGAGGGCGAGGCTTGACATTTCTTTTCGGGCTCGCATCATTGTTACTCGATAAAGTCGAAGGGGTTTTTAGTCATTCTAAACACGCGGCAGAAAAAAGCAGTTCAGGCGCTCGTCGAGCTCGTCTACCGCGCGGGCCCGGACGTGACGTCGGCTCAGCTCGCGGTCTGGCTCGAGCTGTCGCGCGATTCCGTGCACCAGCTCCTGCTGCCGCTCGTGAGGAGCGGCTGGGTCGCAGCCGGCCGCGGGCGCAACGGCGGTTATCGGCCGACGCCGCTCGCGCCCACCGCCACGACGCTCTCGGTCGTCTCTCTCTACTCGCGCGAGGGCCGCGAACCGGGTCCCGAGCAGTCGACCATGCCCGGCGCCATCCAGAGGTTGGACCGGGAGCTGTCGGAGACGCACCGGCGGTATCTCTCGGGGGTCACGATCGCGAGTCTCGTGGCCGAGGTGAAGGCCGAGCGCGAGGAGCTGACGTACTCGATCTGAAGAGGGATGCATCGGATGCCTTCCCGCAGGGATCTCTAGCAAGTCGCGCGCCCGCCAAACCGACGCACTCCAAGGGGGAAAATCATGAGAATTGCCGCGGACATCACGAAGCTGATCGGGAATACGCCGCTCGTGAGGCTCAATCGGCTGACGGCGGGGATCGCGGAAGGCGCGACGGTCGCGGCGAAGCTCGAGTTCTTCAACCCGGCGCATTCCGTCAAGGACCGCATCGGCGTCTCGATGATCGACGCGCTCGAGAAGGCGGGAAAAATCGCGCCGGGCAGGAGCGTCCTCATCGAGCCGACGTCGGGGAACACCGGCATCGGCCTCGCGTTCGTCGCGGCCGCCCGCGGCTACCGCCTGATCCTCACGATGCCGGAGACCATGTCCATCGAGCGCCGCAAGGTCCTCCGGCTCCTCGGCGCCGAAGTCGTACTGACGCCGGGACCGATGGGAATGAAGGGCGCGATCGCAAAAGCGCAGGAGCTTCTCGCAGAGTACGGGCCGAACGGCGTCCAGCCGCAGCAATTCGAGAGTCCGGCAAACCCGGCGATTCACGAGGCCACGACCGGCCCCGAGCTATGGAACGACACGGACGGCAAGATGGACGTCTTCGTGGCCGGCGTAGGTACGGGTGGCACGATCACCGGCGTGGGGCGATTCTGGAAGCCGAAAAAGCCGTCGCTGAAGATCATCGCCGTCGAGCCCGCGAGCTCGGCCGTGATCTCGGGCGGCGCGCCGGGCCCGCACAAGATCCAGGGCCTCGGAGCCGGGTTCATTCCGAAGAACCTCGACAGGGCATTCGTCGACGGGACCTTCCAGGTCTCGAACGAGGAGTCGTTCGCGATGGCCCGCCGCCTTGCGAAGGAGGAGGGAATCCTCGGCGGAATTTCTTCCGGTGCCGCGGCGCACGCGGCCGTCGAGATCGCGAAGCGTCCCGAGAGCGCCGGGAAGCTCATCGTCTTCATCGTCCCCGACACCTCGGAGCGCTACGTCTCGACGGACCTCTTCAAGGAGGAGGAAGTGCCGGCGGGGGCGATGGCCATATAGCGCACCCCCGCCCGAGAGTCACTTCTTCTTGGCCTCGAGCGCGGGCTTCACGGGCGTGATCTTGATCGCCTTCGGCTTCGTCTCCTCGCGCTTCGGCAGCTCGACGGTGAGAACGCCGTTGTCGAACGCGGCCGAGATGTGCTCGCTGTCGACATTCGACGGGATCGTGAAGGAGCGGACGAACTTCCCATAGCTCCTCTCGACGCGGTGGTAGTTCTCGTCGTCGTTGTTCTTCTCGAACTTGCGCTCCCCCTCGAGAGAGAGGACGCCGTCCTCGAAGCGGAGCTGAATCTGGCTCTCGTCGAAGCCGGGCAGCTCGGCCTTCAGGATCGTCTTGTCCTTCGTCTCCATGATGTCGACGGGCGGAGCCCACGTCCCGGTGAAGAGCTCCTCCTCGTTCCGGGTCGGGCGCGTGAGCGTCAAGTCGAACGCCTGGTTCAGGCGATTCTGAAGAGTCGCGAGCTCACGGAAGGGGTCGTTCCAGCGGATCAGGTTCATTTTTCTTTCCTCCTTGGGTCACCGGGCCTTCGTGGCGGCCCGTTCTGCGGTCTCGGTCCGGAACTCCAGCGCCGAGCCCCCCGGAGCGAGCACGAGGGTGACCGCGGAACCCTCGTGGATGTCGCCTGCGAGGAGCTTCAGCGCCAACGGGTCCTGGACGAGCTTCTGGATGTTTCGCTTGAGAGGGCGGGCTCCGTAGACGGGGTCGTACGCCTCGCGCGCGAGCCACGTTCTCACCGGGTCCGTCCACGAGAGCTTCACGCCGCGCCCGGCCACGAGCTCGGCGACGCGCCGGAGCTGCAGGCCGACGATCTGCTCGATGTCGGCGAGGTCGAGACGCCGGAAGACGACGATGTCGTCGATCCGATTCAGGAACTCGGGCCGGAAATGGTTGCGCAGCTCGGCCTCGACGCGCGTCTTGAGCGCCTTCTCGTCGACGCCCTGCATCTCCTGGATGATCGGGCTCGCGACGTTCGAGGTCATGATGATGACGACGTTCTTGAAGTCCACGGAGCGGCCCTTGCCGTCGGTCAGACGCCCGTCGTCGAGCACCTGCAGAAGGACCGACCACACGTCGGGATGGGCCTTCTCGATCTCGTCGAAGAGGACGACGGAATAGGGTCGGCGGCGCACGGCTTCCGTGAGTTGGCCGCCCTCGTCGTGTCCGATGTAGCCGGGAGGCGCCCCGATCATGCGGGAGACGGTGTGCTTCTCCTGGTATTCGGACATGTCGAGTCGGACCATCGCGTGCTCGTCGTCGAACAGGAACTCCGCGAGCGCGCGGGCGAGCTCGGTCTTCCCGACGCCCGTGGGGCCGAGGAAGAGGAACGAGCCGATGGGCCGCCGCGGGTCTTTCATGCCGGCGCGCGCCCGCCGGACGGCCGCGGACACGGCCTGGACGGCCTCGTCCTGCCCGATCACGCGCAGCTTCAGCCGCTCGTCCATCTTCAGGAGCTTCTGCGTCTCGCCCTCGACCATCTTCGAGACCGGGACACCGGTCCACTTCGAGACGATCGCGGCGATGTCCTCCTCTTCCACCTGCTCGCGCAGGATGGCGCCGTTCTTCTGAAGGTCGGCGAGGCGGGCGGAGGCCTTTTCGAGGTCCTTCTGGAGCTTCGTGAGCGTGCCGTAGCGCAGCTCGGCGGCTTTGTTCAGGTCGCCCTGGCGCTCGGCGGCCTCGGCCGCGACCTTCGTCTCGTCGAGCTTCTTCTTGAGGTCCCGGATGACGGTGATGGCGTCTTTTTCGGCTTTCCAGCGGGACTTCATTCCGGCCGAGCGCTCCTTCAGCTCCGCGAGGGCGCGCTCGACGTTCTTGAGCCGCTCTTTCGCGGCCTTCGCGTCGTCCTTCTGGAGAGCCTTCTTCTCGATCTCGGCCTGCAGGATGCGCCGCTCGACCTCGTCGATCTCCGTCGGCATGGAGTCGATTTCCATCTTGAGCTTGCTGGCCGCCTCGTCGACCAGATCGATGGCCTTGTCGGGCAGGAAGCGGTCGGCGATGTAGCGGTCGGACAGCGTCGCCGCGGCGACGAGCGCTCCATCGGTGATCTTCACCCCGTGGTGGACCTCGTAGCGCTCCGCGAGCCCGCGCAGAATGGCGATCGTGTCCTCGACGGACGGCTCCCCGACGAGCACGGGCTGGAAGCGCCTCTCGAGCGCGGGGTCCTTCTCGATGTGCTTTCGATACTCGCCGATCGTCGTCGCCCCGATCGCGCGCAGGTCCCCGCGGGCGAGCGCGGGCTTCAGCATGTTGCCCGCGTCCATCGCGCCCTCGGCGGCGCCCGCGCCGACGAGCGTGTGCAGCTCGTCGATGAAGAGGATGACCTTCCCGTCCGACTCCTCGACTTCCTTGAGGACCGCCTTGAGGCGCTCCTCGAACTCGCCGCGGAATTTCGCGCCGGCGACCATCGCGCCGAGGTCGAGCGAGACGACGCGCTTGTTCTTCAGGGTCTCGGGAACGTCGCCCGAGGCGATACGACGCGCGAGCCCCTCGACGATTGCGGTCTTGCCGACTCCCGGGTCTCCGATGAGGACGGGGTTGTTCTTCGTGCGCCGCGTCAGGACCTGCATCACGCGGCGGATCTCTTCGTCGCGGCCGATGACCGGATCGAGCTTGCCCTTCCGGGCGAGCTCGGTGAGGTCCTTCGCGTAGCGCTTCAGGGCCTGGTACTTCTCCTCGGCATCGGGGTCCGCCACGCGGCTTCCGCCACGCACGTCCTTGAGGGCGGCGAGAAGAGAAGCCTCCGAGAGGCCCCGCGCGAGGAGAACTTTCGCGGCTCTGGATTTGCCGTCGCGCAGGAGAGCGAGAAAGAGGTGCTCGCTCGCGATGTAGTCGTCCTTGAACTCTCCCGCGATCTTCTCGGCGAGGTCGATCAGCCTCACGAGGGCGGGAGAAAAGTGCGGCTCCGCCCCTTCGCCCTGAACCCTCGGCAGCTTCGCGAGCTCTTTCTCGACGTCCTGATTCGCGAGCCCCGGCGCCACGCCCACCCGCTCGAGAAGCGCGGGTACGACCCCTTCGTCCTGAAGCAGCAGCGCCTGCGTGAGGTGCTCCGGCGTGGCTTCGGGATGCCCCTCGGTGCGGGCGGCCTGGGAAGTCTTCTGGAGGGCCTCCTGAGCCTTGTGAGTAAAGCGCTCGATGTTCATCGAGGCCAATATAGGATCTGCTTACGTTATTGTCAAGGAATACCTAACGTAACATATATAGATTTAGGACGTCGACTAAACCAGCCTCAGCGAATCCCTTAGCCCGAATCAAACAGGAGTCACAGGTTCCACAGGGCCGGCCATCCTTTCCGGGGTCGTAGCACGACGTCGTAAGGCGGGTGTCGAGTCCGAGGGCGAGCGCGAAGCGGACGATGTCCGCCTTCGACATATGAAGGAGCGGCGCGCGGATCGCAAAGCTCCCGCCCTCGACACCGGCTCGCGTCCCGAGTTTCGCGACGCGCTCGAACGCCCTCAGGAATGCCGGGCGGCAGTCGGGATAGCCGGAGTAATCGAGGGCGTTGGCGCCGATGACGATCTCCGTCGCGGCGATCGACTCGGCGACGCCGAGCGCGAACGCGAGAAAGAGCGTGTTGCGGGCGGGGACGTATGTGATAGGGATCCGCACTTTTCCAAGCGCCTTCTTGGGGACGCGAATTGAGCTGTCGGTCAACGCGGATCCGCCGAGCGCGCCGAAGGCCGGGATCCCGATCACGCGATGCGAGGCGACTCGGTACTGCCGCGCGAGAGCGCGCGCCGCGCGGAGTTCGACGCGGTGACGCTGCCCGTAGTCGAAGGAGAGTGCATGCACCGTCCAGCCCCAGCGCGACACGAGCGCGAGGCACGTCGCGGAATCGAGACCACCGGAAAGAAGAAGAACCGCGGTCCTTCGACCCTTTGCCGGTGCTTTCGGAAGTGGCGCCGGAGAGAGAGATTTCTTTCTCATATGCGGCGGCTGCTGATGCAGCCGCCGATAGATGGAAAATCTTCTTCCCGAATGGCCGATGTCAAGGGCGCGCTTCGCGCGCCGCAAGGCGGTCTCTGACCCTTGACATCAGCCATTCGGGAAATACGCATTTCTTGATCTTTTCCGATCCTCTCCTCATCTCCCGGGTACGTCCCCCCAGAGCAGCTTGTGTACCTGCAAGTTCAGCCTCAGCTTCCTCTTCGAATCCCGCACCCACTCCGCGGCGTCCGCTGCGACCGGCGACGAGCCGCCTTCGAAGACCGGCGAGATCAGGACCGCGTGTTTCTTGTCGAGGTCGTGCGCCCCGACGAGGGCGACGGCCCAGTCGAAGTCTTCGCGATCCTTGACGACGAACTTGATCTCGTCCCTCGGGCCGAGAAGCTTCAGGTTCTGGAGGTCGTTGTGTGGCTCCATTCCCGAACCGGGGCACTTCACGTCGACGATCTTGAGGATGCGCGGGTCGACGCGGTCGAGCGGGACGTGTCCCCCCGTTTCGACGAGCACGGTGTATCCCAGGTCGCAGAGCGCGGCGGAGAGCGGATAGAAACCTTCCTGCTCGAGTGGCTCCCCTCCCGTCAGCTCGACGAGCGGCGCGCCCAAGCGCTCCACTTCCGCGAGGACTTCGTTCACCCGCATGGTTTTCCCGCCCTGGAACGCGTAGGCGCTGTCGCACCAGACGCAGCGCAGGCTGCAGCCCGTCAGGCGCACGAACGAGCAGGGGAGACCCGCGAACGTGGACTCTCCTTGAAGGCTTCGGAAGATCTCGGTGACGACGAGCGCCGGGACGTCGGCCATCGGGCCGACGATAGCGCCATGGCCGCGCGGGGCGCGGCCATAATCGCCGTCGTGAGGCTTCGGCTCGATCTGGCATATCTGGGGACGTTCTTCGAAGGCTGGCAGGTGCAGGCGCCCCGCGAAGGCGGCGCCCGGCCGCGCACGGTCCAGGGCGTTCTGGAAGATTCTTTGAATGAGATTTTGAAGGCGGAGGTGCGCGTCCACGGCGCCGGCCGCACCGACTCCGGCGTTCACGCCGATGCGCAGGTCGCGCACGCGGACCTTCCCCCCGCCTCGCCCTCAATACCATTCGAAGGATTGCGGCGTGGCCTGAACTCGAAGCTTGCCGAAGACGTGCGGGTCCTGAGTGTCTCTGAAGCAGCCCCCGACTTTCACGCCCGCCGCTCCGCGATCGGCAAGGTATACGTCTACCGCCTGAGGCGTGGCGACTTCCTCCACCCTCATCGCGGACTCATCGAGGCCCTCGCCTCCGAGCCGCTCGACGTCGCGGCGATGCGTGCCGCGGCGGCGACGCTCGTGGGGCGACGCGACTTCGCACCGTTCTCTCTCACGGGCTCAGACCCCGGAACGACCGTTCGCACACTCGCGCGGCTGGACGTTCAGGAGGAGGCTTCTCTTCTCGTCATCACGGCGGCCGGGGACGGCTTTCTACGTGGCATGGTCCGCCGGCTCGTCGGGACTCTCCGGGATGTGGGCCGGGGCCACGTTCGTCCCGAGGACGCGCTCGCGAGACCGGGGCCGACTGCAGAAGCGCGCGGCCTCACTCTCGCGAGGGTTCTGTATCCCCCGGAGACGCTCCCGGCCAGCTTCCCGGCCGCTGCCGTCACACCCGTTTCGTCGGGATAGAATGCACGTTCGGGAGCGTGTTTCGCCCCCGACGTCAATGATCGACAAGGATTCCATTGCCGCGCCGGGCACGCCCGACCGGGCGCTTCTCGACGCTCTCGACCTGGGCCGCCTTCCGCGGCACGTGGCCGTCATCATGGACGGCAACGGGCGTTGGGCACGGCAGCGGCGCCTGCCGCGCGTCGAAGGTCATCGTGCGGGGATCGACTCCGTGCGCGCGACGGTCGAGACGGCCGCGCGCCTCGAGCTCACGGCGCTGACGCTCTACGCGTTCTCCGTGGAAAACTGGAAGCGTCCCCACCTCGAGGTCGCGACGCTCATGGCCCTCCTGAAGGAATACCTGCGGCGAGAGCTCAAGACGCTCCTCGACAACGACATCGTCTTCCGTGTGGTGGGACGCATGGACGGCCTCGATTCCTCCGTCCAGAGAGAGCTCGAGCACGCGCTCGCCGCGACCGCCCATGGAAAGGGCATGATCTTCAACATCGCCCTCAACTACTCGGGCCGCGCCGAGCTCGCCGACGCGATGCGGGCGCTCGCAAAAAAAGTGAAGGCCGGCGCTCTACGTCCCGAGGACATCGACGAGGCTGCGATCGAAGGAGAGCTCTACACGGCCGGGCTACCCGACCCTGACCTCCTCATCCGGACGAGCGGCGAGATGCGCATCTCGAACTACCTGCTCTGGCAGATTGCGTATGCCGAGATCCACGTGACCCCCGTGCTTTGGCCCGACTTCAGGGCCAGGCACTTTCTCGAGGCTCTGGCCGAATTCCAGAAGCGGGAGCGCCGTTACGGCGGCGTCTCGGAGTCGGAAGAAAGGCGGGACGAGGTCGCGGCGCCGGCGGCGCATCCGGCGGCCGCGTCGCGATGAGATTCCAGAGAGAGATCACGGCCGCGGTGCTCATCCCCGCGGTCCTCGCGGTGCTCGTGGCGGCTCCTCTCTGGGCGTGGGCTCTGCTTGTGGCCGCGGCGACGACGCTCGCCCTTCTCGAGTTCTACCGGCTCATCGAAGCTGCGGGATGGGTCGTGCCGAAGTCCGCAGGCGTCGGGCTCTTCCTCGCCCTCGTCGCGGCGGCGTATCTGGCCTCTCTGCTCATGCTCGTCGTTCTCGCGGGCGTCGCGCTTTTCGCGCTCCCGACGCTCGTCATGTTCGCGTCGCCGCGCGAGGCGGTGCTCCTGGCGTCGTCCGCGTCGTCCGTCTTCGCGACGCTCTACGTCGCCCTGGGCGCGGGCGCGATGGTGGGTCTCAGGGTCCACGGCTGGAAGCCGGTGTTCTTCGTCCTCGCGACCGTCTGGGCAAGCGACTCGGCTGCGTACTACGTCGGCCGGAAATGGGGCAAGAGAAAGCTCGCGCCGGTCGTGAGCCCCGGGAAGACCGTCGAGGGACTCTTCGGGCAGCTCGCAGGGGGCGCCGTCTTCGGGCTCGCCATCTCGCTCCTTCTCGGGAACGGGCCGTCCGCGGCTTTCGGCGCGGCAGCGGGCCTTCTCATCGCGGGTCTTGCCGTCGTCGGGGACCTCCTGGAATCCACGTTCAAGAGAAGCTGCGCCGTGAAGGACTCAGGCGGGATCCTGCCCGGTCACGGAGGGCTCCTCGATCGGCTCGATTCGCTCCTCTACGTCTCGCCGGCCGTGCTCCTCCTTCTCACGGTCCTGCCGGAGTCGCTGCCGCGATGAAAAGACGCATTGCCCTCCTCGGCGCGACAGGCTCCATCGGGGACTCGGCTCTGTCGGTCGTCGCGTACTTCCCGGACCGCTTCGAGATCGTCTCGATGTCCGCCGGCTCGAACCTAGAGAAGCTCCTCCCGGCGATCGCCGCGCACCGCCCGAGAGTCGTCTCCGTGAAGACGCGTGAGGACGCGGCCCGCCTGAGGCAGGAGTTCCCCGGCCTTTCCGTCGGCTTCGGGCCCCAGGGTCTCGTCGACGTGGCGACCATACCGGAAGCGGACGTCGTGCTCGGCGGCATCGTGGGGTCCGTCGGCCTCGTGCCCGCGTACGAGGCTGCGAAGCTCGGCAAGACGCTCGCCCTCGCGAACAAGGAAACGCTTGTCGTGGCCGGAGAACCGCTCGTGACGGCCGCGCGCGCGTCCGGCGCCGTGATCCTCCCCGTGGATTCCGAGCACTGCGCCCTCCATCAGGCGCTCCGCGCCGGGACCCCGGAGGAAGTGAAGCGGCTCGTCCTCACCGCGTCCGGCGGGCCGTTCCGCACCCGAGACTTCGCCACGTTCGATGCGATCACCGTGGACGATGCGCTCCAGCACCCGACGTGGAAGATGGGCCCGAAGATCACGATCGACTCGGCCACGATGATGAACAAAGGACTCGAGGTCATCGAGGCCCGCTGGCTCTTCGGGGTGCCGGGCAAGAAGATCGACGTCGTCATCCACCCGCAGTCCATCGTGCACTCGATGGTCGAGTACGTGGACAGCTCGGTCGTCGCGCAAATGTCGCCGAACGACATGCGTTTTCCGATCCTCTATGCGCTCACGTACCCCGAGCGCGTTCCGTCGCCGCTCAAAGGACTCGACATCCAGGCCCTCGGAAAGCTCGAGTTCTTCCCGCTCGATGCGACGCGATATCCGGCCGTAGGGCTCGCCTATGCCGCGCTCGAGACCGGCGGCTCGGCTCCTGCGGTGCTGAACGCGGCGAACGAGGTCGCGGTCCAGGCGTTCCTCGAAAGGCGCATTCCCTATCCTGCGATCGTCGAGATGGTCGCCCGCATCCTCGGCAGACACCGCGTCGTGCGCGTGGCGTCCGTCGCGGATGCGCTCGATGCCGACGCGTGGGCGCGGCGCGAGGCCGCCGCCCTCCTTCCCCTTCTCGAAACCAGCCCGCGCGCGGCAACCGCCCGCGCGTACCCCTCGTAGAACCCCGAGGCCCCATGACCATTCCGACCAACATCCTCGCGTTGATCTTCGTGCTCTCGTTCCTCATCGTGTTTCACGAAGGGGGACACTTCCTCGTCGCAAAGCTCTTCAAGTTCCCGGTCGAGATCTTCTCGCTGGGATTCGGCAAGCGGCTCTTCGGCTGGAAAAGGAAAGAAACCGACTATCGGGTCTCGGCGATCCCGCTCGGCGGCTACGTGAAGGTCGTCGGCCTGGGTCCCGACGAGAGCGATGTCGTGCACGGCACGGCCGAAGCGGCGGTGACGCAGCCCGGCACACGCCTCCAGCGCCTTCTCATCCTCTTCGCCGGCCCGGGCGTGAATCTGGTTCTCGCCGTGCTCCTCACCGCAGGCGCGTTCATGATCGGCATGGACATTCCGAGGTACTACGAAGAGCGTCCGGTCGTGAAGTTCGTGGACCCCGACAGCCCGGCCGAGAAGGCCGGCGTCCAGATCGAAGACGTGATCGTGAAGCTCGGGGGAAAGCCCGTCACGACCTGGCGGGAGGTCGAGTTCGGCACGGGGCTGGCCTCGCGGGAGCAGATTCCCGTCGAGGTCGTTCGACAGGGACGGGTCGTCTCTCTGACGCTCAAGCCCGAGCCAAGAACCGAGGAAGAGAAGAAGTACGACGTCGGGTTCACCGGCCTCCATGCGTCCGTGCCCGTCTACATCGGAATGCTCCAGCCCAATGCGCCGGGGGTGAAGGCCGGGCTGAAAGTCGGCGACCGGATCGTGAAGGTCAACGGGCACGACGTCTCGTGCTTCGCAGCCGTGGTCTGGCGCATCGCGCAAGCGGCGGCAGATTTCAAGGAGACGGGGCCCCGGCCCATCGATCTCGTCGTCGAGCGGGACGGGAAGATGCTGACTCTTCCGGTCACGCCGCGGGCCGAAGGCTCTTCGTGGAAGATCGGGTTCGGCGCCACCCTTCGCGACACGGTGCGGCGTTCTCTGCCGCTTCTCCCCGCGCTCGAGGCCTCGATCAACGAGCTGCGCGAGCAGACGCGCGCGACCGCAACCGTCCTGAGGCGCCTCGTCTCGTTCAAGGGCTCCTTTCGGCAGTTTTCGGGTCCGATCGACATCGCGAAGTTCTCGGGCGAGGCGGCTCGCTCGGGCCCCGCGTCGCTCCTCAGCCTGATGGGCATCCTGTCTCTTCAGCTCGGGATCCTGAACCTGTTTCCGATCCCGCTCCTCGACGGCGGGCAGATCTTCGTCACGCTCCTCGAGGCCGTCGCGAGGCGGGATTTCTCGCTCAAGGTGAAGGAGCGGCTCCTGCAAGCGGGCTTCGTCTTCCTGGTTCTCATCATGGTGACCGTCCTTTACTTCGACGTCCTGAAGAACGTCAATTTCTGATGTCCAATCGGACGATCCGCCCGCGCCACACGACCGTCGGCGTGCGGGTGGGAGACGTGCAGGTCGGAGGCGGCGCGCCGATCGTCGTGCAGTCCATGTCGAACACGGACACGGCCGACGTCGCGGCTACGGTCCGGCAGGCCCTCGAGCTCGCCGAGGCGGGCTCCGAGCTCGTCCGCGTCACGGTGAACGTCGACGAGGCCGCCCGGGCCGTCCCCGAGATCCGGAAACGTCTCCTCGGCGCGGGCTGCGGCGTCCCTCTCATCGGCGACTTCCATTACAACGGGCACGTCCTTCTCACGAAGTACCCGGAGATGGCGAAGGCGCTCGACAAGTACCGGATCAACCCCGGAAACGTGGGCACGGGAAAGAGACGCGACGAGCAGTTCGCGACGATCTGCTCCGTCGCACGCGACCTCGACCGGCCCGTGCGCATCGGCGTGAACGGCGGCTCCCTGAACCAGGAGCTCGTCATGCGGAAGATGCAGGAGAACACCGACCGCGATCTCGGCCGCTCGTCGGAGGAGATCGTAAACGAGTGCATCGTCCTCTCGGCTCTCGAGTCGACGGAGCTCGCGCTCGAGACGGGCATGAAGAAGGACCAGATCATCATCTCGTGCAAGGTCTCGCGCCCGAACGACCTCATCGCCGTCTACCGCGAGCTCGCGACGAAGACCGACCAGCCGCTGCATCTCGGCCTCACCGAGGCCGGGATTGGGACGAAGGGCCTCGTGTGGTCGTCGGCCGCGATGGGCGTCCTCCTGAACGAGGGGATCGGCGACACGATCCGCGTCTCTCTCACGCCCCGTCCGGGCGGCGACCGGCGCGAAGAGGTGTACGCCGCATGCGAGCTCCTTCAGTCGCTCGGCCTCCGCAGCTTCTCGCCGTCCGTCACGGCCTGCCCCGGCTGCGGCCGCACGACGTCCACACTGTTCCAGGAGCTCGCCGAGCGGATCCAGAGCTACGTCCGCGAGCAGATGCCTGCCTGGAAGACGCGCTACGAGGGCGTCGAGACGATGACGCTCGCGGTCATGGGCTGCATCGTGAACGGCCCCGGTGAATCGAAGGCCGCGAACATCGGCATTTCACTGCCGGGCACGGGCGAGGCGCCGAGCTGCCCCGTCTACATCGACGGCCAGAAGTTCACGACGCTCAAGGGCACGCACGAGGAGCTGTCGCAGGCGTTCCGGAAGCTCGTCGAGGACTACGTCGCGACGAAATATCCGCGGAAAAATGAGGGGCCGGCGGCACCCTGAACCGCCGCGCTCAGCTTCCGGGCCGCCCCTTTCTCTCGAACCGCGCCTTGAGCCGCTTGGAGAGGGCGATCTGCTTGGCGTAGTTCAGGGAATAGACGGCGATGGGGGCACCAGCCACGTTGAACGGCACCGAGGCGAGCGCGAGTAGGAAGTGACGCGCCTTCTCGGTCGGCGTGTACGCGGGATTCCTGAAGTCCACGACCGTGCGGTAGTACCTGCCGAGCAGCTCGTAGACGTCGCCGAGGACCTTCGTGAAGCCCATCTCGACGCCCCAGGAGAGGCACTCGCCCGCGCGGACCGAGGAAAGGAACTCCCGCCAGGTCGCTCCCGGCGCCATCGTGAAGACGGACGCGACGGGCGGATACGTGTGGGCGTCCGATCCGCCGACGAGGGCGAGCGAGCCGCGCTTCTCCTTGGCGGCGGTCAGGAGGTCCTCCACGAGGGCGTTGTGTTGGTACGCCATCGAGCCGTTCTTCACCTCGAAGACGTCGAAAAGCTCGAGCATCGTCGTGAAGAAGTCCTCGGGGGCCTGCCGCATGCGGTACGACTGGAAGAGGTGGTTCGCCGAGTAGAGAAGTCCCTCGCTCCTGAGGTACTCGACGAGGTCGAAGATGTTGCGCCGCTTCTTGTCGACCACCTTCCATTGCGGGAGCGAGAGGTCGAAGACGTTCACGTGGATGCGGTGACCCGTGCGGGGGAAGAACGTCTCGATCTCGGCCGAAACGAAGAAATCCGCGTAGTCCGGATGGCGGTCCTGGAACTTCAGACAGCCGTCCACGGTGTCGTGGTCCGTGAACGTCACGAAATCCATGCCGCGGCTCTTGGCGAGACGATAGGTTTCGTCGGGGTCGTTGTACGAGTCGCGCGTGTTCGCCGCCTTGAAGTATTTGAAGACGGACGCGTTCGTGTGCAGATGGAGGTCCGCCCGCGCGAGGGGCAAGGCCGGCCGGGATTCGGTTTCGGCGGAGCCGGGGGGGAAAGGGGGTGTGTCCGCCATGGGAAGGGCAGTCTCTGTGTCCGCGCCCGACGAGTCAAGGATCTCGGCCCGAAGGTCTACGCAGTCTCGCCGGCGAAGTTGAACGTCCCCCACATTTGGATTTCGGTCTCGAAGCTCACCGGCACGTAGACGGTGCCGGTGGCAAGGTAGAACTCCATGACATGACCGGGACTGACCTTGTAGTAGTCGTCCGGCGGCCCCCATGGAGTCGTCGGGTTGATGATCGGTGAAGTCCCTTGCCGAGCCTTGCAATCGAGCTCGCGGACGGTCATCGGCGATCTGGTCATGAAGGCGTTCCACTCGCCCTTGAACCAGGCAGGGGGATAGGCACCTGGGTCCACGGAGACCGGCCCGGCCGAGAACGAGTAGATCGCGTTCCGCGATGCACCCTCGAGGTATTGGACGAGGAAGATCTGCGTCCGCATCGAAGGCACATCCTCGGAGTCCGACTGCTGCCGGCGCATACGGAATCCCAGCGACCTGTACTCTTCCACCGCCGCCATTTCGTTCATCTTCTTCAGGGTCGCGCCGGCGGGGTCGACTCGCGAATCGGCGAGCTTCCAGCCGAAATGTTTGAGCTGGAAGGCCTGGATGGCGCCTTTCGTCTTGGGACCGCAGATGCCGTCCACCTTCAAGGGAGAATTGGGGCCGCCGTTCGCGGGTGTGATGTCGTTGAGAAGCTGTTGGATCGTCACGACATCGTCATAGAGGTTCTTCGCCTTCTGCCCGTCTCCGACCGGCTGCTGGATGGATCTGTCCATTGAACGGCCCTCCGTTGTGGTGCTGCGTTACTCGATCCAAATCGAACGCATCGGCGAGCCCTGGGGCGGGACACGGAAAAAGGCGGGAGCGGAAGAGCCGGGTCCGCCACGGGAGGGAAAGTTTCCCGGTCTGCGCGGGGAGAGTCAAGGAGATCGCCTCGAGCCTGCTAAAGTCGATTCGCCATGGGAGGAGTGTTCGGAAGAGTGATTTACGCGATGTTGCTTGCCGGCGTGCTCGCGACGGCGACCTGGGTGTCCTTCACGCGATTCGTGGCAGGGAAGTCGCTCAAGGTGCCGAACTTCACGAACCTCACGGCCGAGGAGGCAGCGACCCTGGCGGCCGAACGCGGCCTCGAGGTGAAGGTAGATCCCGCGCAGGAGGGCTTCGACGACGCGGTCGCCGCGCATCGCGTGCGAAGCCAGATACCGGCCGCGGACACCGCCGTCAAGGGCGGCCAGACGATTCGCATCGCGCTCTCGCTCGGTCCCCGCGCCGTTCGGATGCCTGATCTCACGGGTCTCTCGGCGCGCGCGGCCGCGCTCACCGTCGCGAAAGCAGGGCTCAAGGAGGCCGCGGTCTCCTCCATTCGGCTGCCGGGCCCGGCCGGAGTCGTCGCCCAGGGCATCGCGCCCGGGTCGATCACTCCGCCCGATTCGCCGGTCGACGTGCTCGTGAATCGGGGGATGCCGGAGGTCGCCTGGGTCATGCCCGACCTCATCGGCCGGGACTTCGAGCGCGTCCGGACGGCCTTCGAGGAGCGGGGCTTCCGCATCGGCGGCGTCAAGAGCCAGTCGTACGAGGGCGCCATCACCGGCACGATCCTCAGGCAGTTCCCGCTCGCGGGCTCCCCGGTCACCAGGCGAGACGCCCTGTCCTTCGTGATCGCCTCACCGGAGGGTGGCGCTTGAGCATCGCCCTCGCGCCTTCGCTGCTCTCGGCCGATTTCTCGCGGCTTGGCGAGGCTGCGCGCGCGTGCGAAGACGGCGGCGCCGACTGGATTCACTTCGACGTCATGGACGGGCACTTCGTCCCGAATCTGACCGTCGGGCCGATCGTCCTGAATGCGCTCCGCGGGGTCACGCGGGTGCCCTTCGACGTTCATCTCATGATCGAGGAGCCGCTCTCGACGCTCGACCAATACCTCGATGCGGGCGCGTCGCGCGTGGCCGTCCACGTCGAGGCCGAGCCGCATCTCCACCGGTTCGCCCAGCACGCGCGCGGACGCAACGCGAGCCCGGGCGTCGCGATCAATCCGGGCACCTCCCTCGCGGTCCTCGACGAGGCGATTCTCTTCGTCGACTTCGTCCTCTTGATGACGGTCAACCCGGGCTGGGGCGGGCAGGCCTTCATCGAGGCTTCGCTCGACCGGGTGGCGCGCCTGTCGGGGTCGATCCGCAGCTCGGGTTCGCGGGCGACGATCGCGGTGGACGGGGGAGTCGGTCCCGGGAACATCGGCGACCTCGTTCGCGCAGGGGCGCGCCATTTCGTCGCGGGCGCATCAGTTTTTTCGGCGGGGGACGTGCCGGGAGCGATCCGACGCCTCCGGGAAGCCGCCGGATCGCCCGGCACCTTACGTGCTTGAAAGGTCGCCGAAGTCCGTGCATCCTCCGAAGTCCATGTCGCGACGAACGTCTCCTCGCCTCCTCGCAGCCGCAACTTTCGGCGCGGCGCTCGCGATTCTGTCTGGCTGCAGCTCTTCGAACGACGCCGCGAAGCTGACACGCGAGCTCCTGACGATGCCGAAGGAGGAGGCGTACGCGCGAGGCGAAGCGCTCGTGAAGAAAAAGAAGTATGAGACGGGACGTCAGTACCTCCGTTTCGTAGCCGAGAACTACGCGAACGACCCGATCGGACGGCAGGCCGCCCTTCGCCTCGCCGATTCGTTCTTCGACGAGAAGACTCAGCTCGGTTACCTCGAGGCCGGCGTGAGGTACAAGGACTTCCGAAATCGCTACCCGTCGCACCCGAAATCCGACTACGCTCTTTTCCGCCTCGCACAGTGCTCGGACAAGCAGGCCGAGCGCCCGGACCGGGAGCAGGGAAACACGCGCACGGCCGCGACTGCCTACCGGGAGCTCATCATCAATTACCCCGACTCTCCGTACGCCACGGAGTCGCGTGCTCGCCTCGGAGTGATGCGCAGTCTCCTCGCCGACCACGAGTATCTCGTGGGCCATTTCTACCTGCGGCGCAAGGCGTGGCGGGCGGCGAAGGGCCGGATGGACACGATCCTCACCGCCTATCCCGATTACCCCGGCCTCGACAAGGTCCTCTACGAGGCGGGTCTTCTCGAGACGAGAATGGGCAACAAAGACGAGGCCCGGACGCTCTGGGAGCGCCTCGCGCGCGACTATCCGGCAAGTCCGCTCGTGAGGAAGTTGCCCGCTCCGCGGGCCGGCGCGGCCGCACCGATTCGGGCGGCCGGCCGCTGAAGCGCCCTCCAAGAGGGCCGGATTTGACGCAACCGCTTCCGATGCGGTAACTTAGGGTGCCTTTTCGTCACGTTCTCGCTCGGCTCTGCCGTCCCTTGGGCACCGTTTTCGAGCAGGAGGTCGTCATGCGTCATCCTCTGGCTGCGCTCACGGCGGGCATCCTTCTCGCCGCCCAGCCCTTTCTCAGGGCATCAGACGAGCCGCGTACGCCTCTGACTAAAGAGCCGCCTGCCGTCAGCGGTTCTCGGCTCGAGACGGTCGCCCGGGAGCCGGTGACCGTGACGGGGCCGATTCCGATCGGCGTCGAGGCCGATGTGTACTGCTCGGGCTATTTGGGGGAGCCGGCCGAAGTTTTCCCCGGGACGATCGTGAGCGCCGAGAAGGAGGAGAACCAGACGATGTTCATGCAGGGCGACATCGTCTACCTTGATATCGGAGAGCGGGACGGCGTCCAGGCGGGAATGGAATTCACGATCGTGCGGCCCTGGCGCCTCGTGAACAAATGGAGCGTGCGGTCTTTCTCCTCGTATTCCGGTCCGGCCCCCGACCTCGACGTGGTCGGACGCATCTACAAGACTCCCGGCCGCGTGCGCGTAATTTGCGCGCAGGAGCGGTCGTCCATCGCCGAGATCTCCTACGGGTGCTCCGACACCGAGATCGGAGACTTCGTCTCTCCTTTCGAGCCGATTCCGGTGCCGCTCGTGCGCCGGACGCAGGTGACGACGATGTGTGATACGCCGAATGGAAAGGTGATCGGCCACATCGTGGAAACCAGAGATGACGTGACTCCCGTCGGAACCGCTTCCGTCGTCTTCCTGGACCTTGGAGAAGCCGACGGCCTGAATCCCGGAGACTTCCTCACCGTTTATCGCCCGTCCAGCCGCGCGGAAGGAGTCCGGACGATCCTCGGCGAGGCCTCGATCCTGACGACGAGACCCCGGACCTCGGTCGCCATCATTACCCTCATGTCCGACACGATGGGCGTCGGCGACGCCGTCGAGCTCAAGTAAGGAAACACGCCGAAAAAACTGTTGCGGGATGAAGATCCCGTGATAGTTTTCTCTCCCCCAAACGGCGAGCGTTCGTGCGGTGTTGTGGGAGGAGACGTGTCTGTGACGATCGACGGGCAGCTGCAACGGATCATCGACGAGCTGGTCTCGAAGGGAATTCCGCTCGAGGCCGCGAAGAAGGAATTCGAGAAGAAGTACGTTGCGGCGGCCGTGACGCGCGCCTCCGGCAACATGGGCCGCGCCGCGAAGTCCCTCGGCATCCACCGCAATACGCTGCGGGCCAAGATCTCGCTCCTGAAGGTGAAGCCGCCGCTGCGCGGACGCGACAACAGTTAAGTCGGGGTCATTCCCCCGTGCGCCATGGCCTCGAGGCGCGCGACGCGCTCCTCGGTGGGCGGATGGGTCGAGAACAGGCGCGCGAGGCCTCCCGGAACGGTTCACATGAAAATCGAGGGCCCGCCAGAACCTCGCGGTCTGTTCGTCCCGAAGCCGGGCCTCGGCCTGACGGCCTGCCTACTTGGGCTTATCGGTCCCGTCGTTCTTCGGGGCGTCCTTCGAATCTCCGGTCTGGCCTTCGCGCATCGAATCCTTGAAGTTCTTGATGCCTTCGCCGAGGCCCTTGCCGAGCTGCGGGATCTTGCCGGCCCCGAAGATGAGGACGACGATGACAAGGATGACGAGAAGTTCGGGAAGTCCGAGATTCGGCACAGGATCCTCCTGCCGGCGTGATCATACCCCCCCGAGCTCAGAGGAATGCGAGCAGAGGAGCGAATGGGCCTCCGGGCGACGTGTGGCGACGGATGACGCGGCGCGCCGCCTCGCGGTGCGGGCGATAGAACGGCCGGCCCATGAGCATCATCTTCTCGAACGTTCCGAGGACCTTCCAGGCTCTTTGTAAGAGAACCGGCTCTGAATACGCCGCGGCGTCGCATGCCACGGCTTCGGCGACCCTTTCGAAGCGGAGGGAGACCGGGTCGTAGTCCGGCGGCCCAAGGCGCAGATCCTGAAAATCGATCGCCGCGAGGCGGCCGCCGGGCGCGCGCATGAGGTTATTCGCGTGATAGTCACGGTGCGTTGGAACGGGCTCACCGGTGCCGCGGGGATCGGCCGCTGCGCGGGCGAGGGCCAGCGCGAGCTGCTGCCAGCCGGCGGCACGAGACGCGCCGAGAGGTTCGCGACCTCCCTTCTCGAGCGCCCAGTGCCGGGTGTGCTCGAGCTCGGCGGCGAAGAACTCTGCATCGAAGGCGGAATTGAGCGTCGCGGCCGTCCGCGAGACTGAGCGGACCGAGTGAAGCAGCTCCTCGGCCTCATCGAGGAGACGCGCACGATTCTCGACTGGCGCCTCGGCGAGTTCGATGGCGAGATCGCGGTCTCCGAGATCCTCGATGAGCGCCACGCCGAGGTCCGGGGCGTCCGCGTGAAGCGCGGGCACGCGCACGCCGGCGGCAGCGAGGGCCGCGCCGACCAGGGCCCAGTTCGTCTGCGCGACCGAGGCCGGCTGCGGATAGAGAACGAGAAGAGTCGACGAGCGGCCGGCGGTGGGCTGCCGATAGTAACGGCGCGCGCCGATGTCTCCGGCGAGGGGCTCGGGTGCCGAAGCGCCGCCCAGGCCGAAGCGCTCACGAGCACAATCGAGGCGTCTTGCCGCCTCGAGCTCCGGGAGGTCGGTCACCCCTTCTTCACCGGCGCCCGTGCCGGCGCCGGCGTCGCGGCCGGAGCCGCGCTCTCCTCGACGATCTCGATTTTCACCAGCTTCTGGTAGGCGCGGGGCTTGCCGAGATTGTGATTCGCGGGATCCGGATTCGATTCCGCCACGATGCGGTCCACGACGTCCATGCCTTTCACGACCTCGCCGAACGCCGTGTACTGGTGGTCGAGAGAAGGGTAGTCCTTGAGGACGATGAAGAACTGGGAGGAGGCCGAATCGGGCGCCGAAGAGCGGGCCATCGAGACGATGCCGCGCTTGTGCTGCGTCTCGTTGAACTCCGGCTTCAACGTGACCGGATTTCCTTTCGCGTCGGTCTTGCCGGCGTTTCCCCACACGAACGCGTTCTTCGGATCCTTCGTCAGAGGATCGCCGCCCTGCAGGATGAAGCCCGGGATGACGCGGTGGAAGAGCGTGCCGTCGTAGAAGCCCGAAGCCGCGAGATCGATGAAATTCTTCACGTGATTCGGGGCTCGGTCGTAGAAGAAGCGGATCGTCACGTCGCCGCGCTCGGTATGGAGGATGGCCAGCGAATGGGCGTAGTCGTGAGGCGCCGCTTTGACGGGAACCTTCTTTCTCGCCTTCGGTTTCACGGCCGCGGCGAAGGTCGGGACGGAAGCCAGGACGAGAAGAGCCGCGAAGGCCGCGCAGACCGCTCGGGAAGCAGCCGTTCGGATCGACATTCCGTGTGTCCTCCTTGGAGCGTCCGGACGGTCCTTGTCAGCGGCACCGGCCGCGCCGATGATAGCTCCCGGAATGCTCGCCGAGACGTTCCTGAAGCTGGTCGAGAAGGCCACGACCGACCTCGATGTCGACCGTCTTCGGAGCGACGTTCGGCAGCTCGCGGCGAAGCACCCGGAGGCGACGACGCGGGAGATGGGCCAGCGCCTCGTCACGAAAGCGGCCCGGAGAGCCGCGGTCCTCGGCGGCGTAGCGGGCCTGCCGCCGGGGTGGGCGGCCCTCGCGACGGCCGCGCCCGAGCTGACAGCGCTCCTCGTTCTGCAGAGCCGGCTCATCGTGTCCATCCATCTCCTTTACGGCGCTCCCATGGAGCCGAAGGAGCGAGCCCTGGAGGTTCTTGCCGGCCTCGCCGCCGGCGCGGGCATCAACGTCGGGCGCCGCCTCACGACCCGTGCCGCCGAGGAGATCGCGGCACGCCTCCTGGCGCGGTTCGTGGGACGCGAGACCTCGCACCTCGTGCCCCTGTTCGGCGCGGCTGCGGGGGCCGCCCTGAATTACGGAGCCGTGCGGGCGGTCGGGAGGGCTGCGCTCCGGCGCGTCGAGCGCCTTTACGGCCCCCCCGATCTGCCTGGAAAGGGACTCATTCTCGACACCCCCGGGCGGGTGTCCTGACGGCGCGTGATAAAGTTCCGGCTTCACAAAGTCGTCGCGACGAGAGCCAAACCGGGGGGTGCGGCGCGACGATCCAATCCGGGAGGAGATCGATGCGCGAGCTGTTCTACGAGGCGGTCCGGTCGACGGCGAACGTCGCCTGGAACGCTTTCCAGGCCGTGAACCGCCGCATTCCCGCGCGTGCGTTTCATCCGGCATGGGCCCCGGAACCGCTCCCGAAGAGCCACCAGCGCACGAAACCTCCGCTCGGGTATCCGCGCCGCACGGACTCGCTTTGTCCGACGTGTACGCGGGAAGTCCGGGACGCGATCGTGGGCGGGACGCGCGAGCTGCGCGAGCTCGTGGACGGGCGCCCGGGCGAGATTCCCGCGGACATCGTTCTGCGCGGAAACGAAATCTGGATGGTCAAGACCTGCCCGAAGCACGGCACGTTCGAGGACCTCATGGCGAGCGACGCCCGTTTCTTCGGGCGGCTCGAGGAGAATTTCTTCGGGCGCGACGTGAAGATCGGCAAGGACGCTCTTCACGACCACGGCTCGGCCTCCATCAAGTACGGCCGTGGGGCCGTCCTCACGGTCGACCTGACGAATCGCTGCAACATGATGTGCAATCCGTGCTTCATGGACGCGAATCAGGTCGGCTACGTCCACGAGCTCTCCTTCGCGGACATCAGGGAGATCCTCGACAACGCGGTCTCCATCAAGCCGCGACGCCAGCTTTCCGTGCAGTTCTCCGGCGGCGAGCCCACGATCTCGCCCTTCTTCCTCGAGGCGACGCGCTACGCGAAGGAGATCGGCTACTTCTCGGTCCAGTGCGCGACGAACGGAATCCGCTTCGCGCAGGAGCCCGGGTTCGCGAAGGCAGCGTACGACGCGGGGCTGAGGCTCGCGTACCTCCAGTTCGACGGGGTCGGGAACGAGCACAACACCCACCGCGGCGTCGGGAACCTCTACGACGTCAAGCTGCAAGCGCTCGACAACCTTCACGCGGCCGGCGTCGACGTCACGCTCGTGACGACGCTCGTGAATTCCGTCAATAACGACCAGGTGGGCGACATCCTCCGGTTCGCGATCCGGAACATCGACAAGATCAACGCCGTCTCCTTCCAGCCCGTTTCCTTCACGGGCCGCGACGAGGAGATCGACGACGACACGCGCAAGAAGCAGCGCTACACGCTCGCTCACCTCGCGCACGACGTGAAGGATCAGGCCGGAATCGGCGAGCCGATGCGCGATTGGTTTCCCCTCTCGGCGTCGGGCCCCTTCTCCGATCTCAAGGATCTGCTCGGCGGCCTCGAGGCCCAGTGGGGCTCGCTCAAATGCGGCTGCCACCCGAACTGCGGCATCGCGACGATGATGCTCGTCCATCCCGAATCGGGCGACGCCGTGCCGGTCACCCAGATCCTCGACGCGGACCGCCTCTTGCGCGATCTGACGATCGTGACGGACTCGGCGCGCGGCCGCTTTCTCACCGTGATCCAGACCGCCCTCTCTCTCGCGCGCAACATTCGCCCCACCGGCGTCCCGAAGAACCTCGGCGTCTGGGAGACGCTGAAGGTCATGGACGGGCACACGGGCCGCGGCATGGGGATCGCGAAGCAGGGGCGCTACCCCTGGCGCGTCCTCCTCGTGGCCGGCATGTGGTTCCAGGACCTCTTCAACTACGACTTTCGCCGCACGGAGATGTGCATCATTCCGTACGGCACCCAGCTCGGCGAGATTTCGTTCTGCGCCTACAACACGGGGGCCGGCTGGCGGAAGATCGTGGAGGAGATGTTCCAGAGCGCCACGCTGGCCGAGTGGTACAAGGAAAAGGGCCGCCACCCCGTCTACGCCCACGGCAAGCGCGTCCCCCTTCCTTCCTACGCGCCCGCGCCGAGGCCCTCCACGCTGCCCGTCTTCGAGCCCTCTCCCCAGCCCGTCGAGCGCCCGGCGGCCGCGCGCTCCGCGACGCCTGCGCTCACCGCCCTGCCGTCCTTCAGCGTGGCGTCGGGGAAATAGCGCGCAACGCGAGAGCCACGACGGCGTTCGCGGCCTCGCCGGGGTTCTCGAGCGGCACGAGGTGCCCCGCCCCGGGCACCGTCACGAGGCTCACCCACGAGGCGCGACCTGCGACGGCCGTCATCGCTTCGGCGTCCGAAGGCGGCGCGATCGCATCCTCGTCACCGACGACGACGAGAAGGGGTTTCTCCCAGGCGGACAGCGCCTCGAAGCCTTCGTCGCGCACGGCGAGGCCCGCGAGGTCGGCCATGGCGGTTTCGGGCGGCGTCTCGAGGATCATCGCGCGCGCCGTTTCCTCGACGGGCGTCCCCTTCGAGCGCCTCGCGAGGAGCTTCGGCAGCATCGCGGAGAGGGCCGCTCCGATCCCGTCCCTGCGGAGGGCCTCGATGGCTTCCTTGCGTTTTGCACGTCCCGCGTCGTCGTCCGCGGTGGCCTTCGTATCGAAAAGAGCGAGGCCCACGAGGCGGTCGCGTTCGCGCATGCCGTGCCGTTTCAGGAACTCGAACGCCACGTAGCCGCCCATCGAGAGGCCCGCGAGAACGTACGGCTCTCCTTTCGGGAGGGCGCGGGAGATCTCCTCCGCCATGTCGTCGGCGAGAAGCGACATCGTATGAATAGGGGCCGCGGCGCGGAAGGAGGTGCCGCGCCCTCGGAAGTCGGGAGCAAAGACGGACGTGATCGGAACGAGGGCGCCCGCTGCGGCACGTACGGCAAGGGGACTCCAGATCCGGTGATCCAGCGGATAGCCGTGGAACGCGACGAGGTGCATCGACGGATACTACCGGCGCCCCGCGACCCGTCGCCATGTCGCTCCCCTGGGACCAAGGCCGTCGGGCACCGTGCCGGTCTCCAGGAAGGAGAACACGCGCGTCGCGCGGACATGCTCGTCGGCGGGGGACGGCGCGCGGAAGAGGACGGGGAGGCCGGGGCGCGCCCGGAGGGCCGCGACGAGGCGCTCGTCGCCGTCGTCGCGGTTCAAGCAGTACCAGAAAGACGGATTCACGTAGAGGCCGCCTGGAGCTCGGGTTCCGGTGATCGGATAAAGCGTCTGCCGCCCGCCGAAGACGAGCAGCTCGCCGCCGGCTGGCACGTGCGCGCGCACGGACGCCGCCTCGGCGCGCGTCACCGCGTCGTCCCAATAGTAGAGAGAACGCCCGAGCCGATCGAGGAGGAGCGGGCCGGCGCCGAGGATTGCCACGCCCAGGAAGACGGCGAGGAGCGCGGCCGATGCCGCCGGCGCGAGGACACGGCCACGCGGGGATCGCACGCGATGGAGGCGTCGAAATACTGCCGGAAGCGCGAGCGCCGTCCGCACGGCCGCGAGCGCGGCGAGTCCCGTGACGGCGGACAGATGCAAGAGGCCTGGCCGCGGCCACGCCATCCCGATCGCGCCGATGGCCACGCCGACGAGCGGTGTGCGGCGCGACACCCCCGTCGGCAGCGTCGCGCCGGCGAGCGTGATCGCCGCAAAGGGCACGAAGACCTCGAGCGACTCGTGAACGTTCGCGGCCATGAGTGGCGTCGCGATCTCCCGCGACATTCCGGAGAAGACGGGGTAGACGAGCGTCCAGCGCACATGCGCGAGCGTCCGGAAGGCGAGCGCCCAGGTGAGAAGGAACGCGACATACGGCAGGGCGGCGGCCGCCGCGAACAGGAGAGCGGCGCGGCTGCCGCGTCGCCGACTGCGAAAGAGGATCCAGAGGCCGGCGGCGAGGGCGGCCCACGCGGAGGTCTGCTTCACCAGGATCGCCGTCCCGAAGACGAGGCCCGCCGCGGCGAAATCGCGCGCTCGACCGGTCCTCTCGGCGCGCTCGAGGAGGAGAACGCCTGCGAGAAGGAACGGTGCGAGGAACGGCTCCGGCCATAGCGCGGGGCCCTCGGCATAGACGGCGAGAAGGACGATGAGAGGAGCGCCGAGAAAAAGCCCGACGATCGGACCCCGGCGCGAGGCGCCGTGCGGCTTCGCGCCGAGGACGAGGAAGACCCCGGTCAGGGCGAGAGCGAGGGCGGGGATCGCGCGCAGGACAGCCGCGGAGAAGCCGAAAAGAGCGCCGGCGGCGGCCGTCAGGAGGATGAGGAGCGGCGCGTGCGGGAAGAGGATGCCGTCGTAGAGGCGAAAGCCTTGCGTCACGAACCACGCGGGCGTCACGATCTCGGGCCAGGCGATCGTCCTCACGGCGAAAGGAAGCGCTCCCGCCAGGAGGGCCGCGAGCACGGCACACGAGGCGGCCACGCGCGAGGGCTTCAAGGGGGCCTGAAACTCACGCTGTTCCGGGGGCCTTCCCAGACCGTGACTTCCTCGAGGCGCACGCCGTCCTTCAGGAGCCTGGCCTTCGCGATCTCGTTCGCGATCCAGAGCGCGAGGTTCTCGGCGCTCGGATTCTTCCGGTCGAACGGCGGCACGGTATTGAGGTCGCGGTCGTGCAGGCGCGAAGCGAGCTCCTTCACGAGGGCCTCGGTCGGGACGAAATCGACGGAAAGGTCGTACTCTCCGAGCGTCTCCGTCGCGAGCGCCACCTCGATGGTCCAGGAGTGCCCGTGCACCGGCTCGGGCCCGCCGACGTAGTCCACGAGGTGGTGCGCGGCCTCGAAGGTCGCGCGGCAGCGAACGATGAAGGGCATCCCCGCAGTCTACGACGCGAGGACGGTCTCGAGGCGCGTCACGCGCACGGCATGCTGGCCCTCGGGCGGGACGCCGTATTCCTTTTCGAGGAACTTCTTCGGCGTCGTGGCCTCCGCGCCCGCGAGGGCGAGCCGCTCGGTACGCGTTTCGCCGTTCGGAAGCGTGAACGAGTAGACCGCCTCCGTGGCGGCCCGCCCGAGGGACCTCGCGCCCTTCGGAAGCTCGGCGAACGCGGTGAGACGAATTCCCGGCGGAAGGCGGTCGTTGACGGCCTGAAGGTGCTCCACCGTGAAGACGTTCTCCACGTCCACATCGAAGAGCTCGTGCTTCGACTCGTGGCCGAGCGGCAGCGCGGGTCCCATCGACATTCTGAGGTGGGGGTTGTAGCCCTCCGTGTAGCGCACGGGCGCGCCCGAGGCGCGGAGAGCGCGCTCGAAGACGTCCATCGTGTTGCGGTGCGAGAGGTAACGCGCGTCGCCCAGCTTCTCGAACGTGAAGCGGACCGTGTGCGCGGTCGCGGCGACCGGCGCAGCGGTGCCGTCGCCCACCCGCCGCCGCTCGCGGAGCGGCAGGAGATCGGGCTCGGCCTTCATCCGATACGCCGCGCCTTTGGCTTTTTCGGTATAGGCGGAGGGACGAGAAAGAGAGGAGAGAGGAAAGAGATGTTCTTCGAAAGGTATTGCGGCCGGTGCGCCCGCGGCCTGCGGCGCTGCGACGGCTGTGGGTCGGCGCCGCGGAGACCTTTCTTACCTTCTAAGAAATCCTCATATGCGGCGGCTGCTGATGCAGCCGCCGATATAGGCGAATCTGTTGCTCGAACGTCCGACGTCAAGGGCGCGCTCTGCGCGCCGCTTCGCGGTCGAAGACCCTTGACTTCGGACGTTCGAGAAATATCCCCTTCTTCGTTCCCCTCTTCTCCGAAGCAAATCTGAATTCCTTCGGCAGCGGGTTGGCGAGGACGGTGTCCTCGCCGTCGCCCGGGAACGCCGCAGGCGTAGCAGTGCCCCCACTTACAGTCGTCCGTGTGCATCTCCTTGAGCGCCTTCTTCCACTCCACGACGAGGAAAGGCTTGCGGATGAAGGCGTCGACGACGTCCCAGGGGAGCGTCTCCTTGAGGTCCTTCTCCCTGAGGTGGCGGCTCTTCGGGATGCCCGCGGCCTCGAGCGCTTCGTTCCACCGCTCCCACGAGAAGTGCTCGCTCCACGCGTCGAAACGCCCGCCGCGCCTCCAGACCTCGAGGATCGCCCGGCCCATGCGCCGGTCGCCGAGCGAGAGCATCGTCTCGATCTCGGCCTCCTTCGGCTCGTGCCACGTCATCTTCGCGCCCCTCACCGTGCGGAATTTCTCCCGCAGATAGGCGAGCTTGCGGTTCAGGTTGTCGACGCCGTCGAACGCGAACCACTGGAACGGCGTGAAGCTCTTCGGCACGAACGAACCGACCGAGACGTTCACGTTCGGGCGGACTCCGTGTCTCCTTCCCTGGGCGAGGATGTCCTTCACGAGAGTCACGAGCTCGTCGAGGTCCGGCTCGGCCTCGGTCGGGAGGCCGATCATCGTGTAGACCTTGATCATGTCCCAGCCGCGCGAGAAGGCGACGTCGGCCGCTTTCACCATGTCGGCGTTCGTGAACGTCTTGTTGATGACGCGGCGCAGGCGATCCGAGCCGGTCTCGGGCGCGAACGTGAAACCGGACTTTCTCACCTCGGAGACGGCATCCGCGAGGCCGACCGAGAACGCTTCGGCACGAAGTGACGGCAGCGAGATCGAGACCTTGGTCTTCGCGAGCTCCGGGGCGAGGCACGCGACGAGCGGTTCGATCTGCGAGTAGTCGGCCGACGACAGGGACAAGAGTCCGACCTCGCTCCACCCCGCCTCGTCGATGAACGCTTTCGTGGCCTTCGCGACGTCGGCGGGGTCCAGCTCGCGAACGGGCCGGTACCAGTACCCAGCCTGGCAGAAGCGGCAGCCCTGCGTGCAGCCGCGCATGATCTCGAGGCCGAGCCGGTCTTGGACGATGTCGACCGACGGCACCATCGGCTTTCGGGGATAGACGTCGGCCGAGAGCTTCTCGACCCAGACGCGCTTCGCCCTCTCGGGTACTCCCGGAGCGTTCGGGGTCGTCGAGACGACGCGGTCGCCGTCGTAGAGGACGTCGTAGAGAGACGGGACGTAGATCCCCGGGCAGGCAGCGAAGGCGAGGAGGCGCTCGCGGCGGGAAAGACCCTTCGTGGCCGCGACCTTCTCGAGGAACACCGGTAGAGCCTCCTCCGCGTCGCCGATGAGGAAGACGTCGAAGAAATCCGCGAGCGGCTCGGGGTTCGCGACGCAGGGCCCGCCGCCGATGACGATGGGGTCCGCGTCGCCGCGATCCGTGGCGAGGACCGGGATACCCGAAAGCTCGAGCATGTTCGGGACGTTCGTGTAGTTGAGCTCGCTCTGGAGGGAGAATCCCACGACGTCGAAATCCGAGACGGGAGCGAACGACTCGACGGAAAAGAGAGGGACCTTCTCGCTTCTCAGGATCGCCTCGAAGTCCACCCAGGGCGCGTACGTTCTCTCACAGGCCCAGTCGGGCCGCCGGTTGACGATCTCGTAAAGGATCTTCGTGCCCGTGTGGCTCATCCCGATCTCGTACGCGTCGGGAAACGCGAGACAGACCGTCACCGACATCTCGCCGAGGTCCTTGCGCGTGACGTTCCGCTCCAGGCCGAGGTAGCGCCCCGGGCGCTCGACGGCGAGGAGGAAGGGCTCGAAGCGGGAACGGACGGACGCGTAACGCACGGCGGATCTCACGGACCGTCGAGTCTACCGTGCCGGTGAGACGCCGTCTCGTTTTCCGCGCTGCACTCGCGGTGCTCTGGCGATCGCGTCGACCTATAATTGTGTAAATGCCTGGTCGACCGGTGCGGGGTATCGCGGGACGTGTGTGCTCGGGGGCGACCGCACTCCTGGTTTTCGCAGCTCTTCGCGTCCCGCGCCACGGCGCAGGTGGCGGCGGACTATGCCGTGCAAGTCACCGCGACCGTCCAGGTTTCGCCGCCCCAGATCGCGCTGTCGTGGGGTTCCTACTCCGGAGCGACGCAGTATCTCGTCTACCGCAAGTCGTGGACGGCGACATCGTGGGGCGCGGCGACCGCCACCCGGCCCGGATCCGCGACCGGCTTCACGGACACGAACGTCACCGTCGGCTCCTCCTACGAATATCAGGTCATGAGGCAGGCGAGCGTGTTCGGGTACGGCTATGTCGCGTCCGGCATCTCGCTGCCGCTCGTCGAAGATCGCGGCACCGTGATCCTCGTCGTCGACTCGACCTACGCGAGTGATCTCTCGACGGAGCTGGAACGGCTCCAGGAGGATCTCGTCGGCGACGGCTGGACGGTGATCCGTCACGACGTGGCGCGGACGGCGACCGTGCCTTCCGTCAAGGCGCTGATCGTGGCCGACTACGAGGCGGCTCCCTCGCGCGTGAAGACCGTCTTTCTTTTCGGCCACGTTCCGGTCCCCTATTCGGGGCAACTCGCGCCGGACGGGCACGGAGATCACATCGGGGCGTGGCCCGCCGACCTCTATTACGGCGACATGAACGGAATTTGGACCGATACCGTCAATTACGGAGGAACCGGAAGGCAGAGCAACGTGCCGGGCGACGGCAAGTTCGACCAGACTTACGCGCCCGGCCTCGTGGAGCTGGCCGTCGGGCGCGTCGATCTCGCAAACATGCCCGCCTTCGGGCCGAAGACCGAGCGCGACCTCCTCGGCCAGTACCTCGACAAGGACCACGACTTCCGCCACGCGGTCTGGACGTTGCCTGCCCGGGGCCTGATCGACGACAACTTCGGGGCGTTCGGAGGAGAGGCGTTCGCGTCGACGGGGTGGCGGGCCTTCTCGGCGTTCTTCGGACGCGCGAACGTTTTCGCGCTGGACTGGTTCACGACGCTGGCCAACAACGCCTACCTCTGGGCCTACGGCTGCGGAGGCGGGAGCTACACCGGGGCGGGCGGCGTCGGCTCGACATCCAACTTCGCCTCGACCGACACGAAGGTCGCCTTCACGTTCCTCTTCGGCAGCTACTTCGGCGACTGGGACGTCTCGAACGACTTTCTGAGGGCGCCGCTGGCGACGAGGACGTACGGTCTCACGTGCGCCTGGGCGGGGCGGCCGGCCTGGTACGTCCACCACATGGCCATGGGAGAGACGATCGGATACGGGGCGCGCGTCACGCAGAACAACTCGGGAACCTACTTCAACGGTTACGGGCCGGAGGTTCACATCGCCCTGATGGGAGATCCCACGCTGCGGCTCACGCCGGTCGCGCCGGTCTCGAACTTGTCGGTGAATCCGGGTCTTCACACGGCCGCACTGACGTGGACGGCTTCCCCTGAAACGGTCGACGGCTCTTACGTCTATCGGTCTCAGAATCCGGGTGGACCCTTTTCGCGTGTCACCTCCTCGCCGGTCGCCGGTGTCTCGTTCACCGATTCCGGCGTTCCCGGCGGGAGCTGGACGTACATGGTGCGTTCCGTGAGGGTCGAGACGAGCGCCAGCGGCTCGTACGGAAACGCGAGCCAGGGCGTCTTCGCGTCGACGATCGTGGGAGGATCGTCCATGAACGGCTTCTTCGAGGTCACGCCCTGCCGCGTTCTCGACACACGCAAACCGGACGGCCCCTTGGGCGGACCTCGGCTCGCCGCCTCGTCGATCCGACGTTTCGTCGCGACCGGCGCCTGCGGCCTACCGGCAGGAGTGCAAGCGATCTCGGCGAACGTCACCGTCACCAACGCGACGGCCGACGGCCGCCTCGTCGTCTATCCCGGCGATCTCGCGACGCCGCCGACGGTCGAGACCGTGGTCTTTCGCGCGGGGAGGACGCGTGCGAACAACACGATCCTGGGCCTCGCCCGGGACGGCTCCGGTTCCTTCAACGCTCAGAACGACACCCCGGGAACGGTCGATCTGATCGTCGACGTCACCGGATACTTCCAGTAGGGCGGCCGCCGCCTACGCCGTCCGGGCGACCCCCACGGGGCAGGAAACGCCCGTTCCGCCCAGGCCGCAGTATCCGTCGGGATTCTTCGCGAGGTATTGCTGGTGGTAGTCCTCGGCGTAGGTGAACTCGGGGGCCGGCAGGATCTCGGTCGTAATCGCGCCGTAGCCCGCTTCCGTGAGCTTCTCCTGGTACGCCTTCTTCGAAGCCTCGGCCGCCGCGCGCTGCATGTCGTCGAACGTATAAATGCCCGAGCGGTATTGCGTGCCCACGTCGTTGCCCTGTCGCATGCCCTGCGTCGGATCGTGGTTCTCCCAGAACGTCTTCAGAAGCTCGTCGTACGGGACGACGGCAGGATCGAAGACGACGAGGACGACCTCGCTGTGTCCCGTGCGGCCCGTGCAGACTTCGCGATACGTGGGATTCGGCGTGACGCCCGCGGCGTAGCCCACGGCCGTCGTGAAGACGCCGTCCTTTTGCCAGAACTTCTTCTCGGCTCCCCAGAAGCAGCCCATCCCGAAGAGTGCGCGCTGCATCCCTTGGGGAAAGGGGGGCTCGAGCGGACGGCCGTTGACGAAATGAGTCCTGGGCACGGGGGGCGGATTCTGCTCCTCGTCGGCGAAGAAGAAAAGAACCTTGTCGGGGGAAACCGAACGATCGTCCTGCACGATTGACTCCCCGCGGGCAGCGTCCTAGATTGCCGGCAGATGGCGATGGACGACAAGGTTCGCGCGTACCTGAGAGAGCTCGGCGCCGCGCTCAACGAGGCGGTCTCGTCGTCGGAGAAGGTGCACGAGATCCTCGGGAAGGTGAAGGCCGAGGGGTACGGCGTGTATCTCGTCCTCGATGCCACCGTCGCGCTCGAGAAACGCGGACGGCGCTCGTCGGCGGCCCTTCCGTCCATCCGACGCGGCTCGCTGCAGTCGTCCCGTGCCGCCGGGGATGGCGAGGGCGGCGCCGTCGAAACGGCCGTCTTCCAGATCAACGTCAAAGATCTGAGCTTTCTGCGTTCGGTCGGCATCGATCCCACGCGGCCGATCCGCGCACGCCGCCGCCCGGCGGCGGCCGTCACTCTTCGGTCCACGGTCGCGAAAA
Source organism: Thermoanaerobaculia bacterium (assembly GCA_963816185.1). Lineage (GTDB taxonomy): Bacteria > Acidobacteriota > Thermoanaerobaculia > UBA5066 > UBA5066 > Fen-183. The sequence continues at coordinate 214,429 of CAWFJJ010000008.1, forward strand.
GGGGCTGATTTCCCTTTTGTCTCCGGCTGTGCAGGACCTCCTCGGTCTCCCGCCCCTCGACGTCGCGCGGGCGGTGCGCGATGTGGCGCCGGAGTCGTTTCGCGCCGCGCAGATCTACAGTTGGATCTACGCACGCCGCGCTACGGACTTCGCGGAGATGACGAGCCTGCCGAAAGCGATGCGCGAGGAGCTCGCGAAGCGCTTCGTCATCGGTCTCCCGAAGGTCGTCGCGCGAACGCCTGCACCCGATGGGACGGAGAAATTCCTCTTCGAGCTCACGGACGGCGCGCGCATCGAGGCCGTTTACATCGTGGAGTCGAAGAAGACGCCTTCGTGGACGGACCCCGAAACGCCCGGCGCGTCCCGAATCACGATTTGCGTATCCTCGCAGGCCGGCTGCGCAGTCGACTGCGCATTCTGCGTGACGGGACGAATGGGAGCCGGGCGCAATCTCACGGCGGGCGAGATCGTCGGGCAGTACCTCGCCATCGCGCGTGCGAAGGGCTTCGGCCCTCACGCCGCGAACCTCGTCTTCATGGGGATGGGGGAGCCGCTGTTGAACGTCTCTCAGGTGACGCGCGCCCTCGACCTTCTCGAAGGTGAGGTCTCCCCGAAGCGCACGACCGTCTCGACGGCGGGCGTCGTGCCCGGGATCGAGAGGCTCGCGGGCCGACCGCGCCGCCCGAACCTCGCCGTGTCGCTCTCCGGGGCGGACGACGCGACACGCACGAAGCTCATGCCGATCAACCGCACGTATCCCCTCGCCGAGCTCTTCGCGGCGCTCAAGCGGTGGCCGCTCGAACGAGGGCGAAGGCTCACGTTCGAGTACGTCCTCATCGAGGGAGTCAACGACTCGACGGCCGATGCGGTGAAGCTCGCCGCGCTCGTGCGAGCGCTGCCCGCCAAGGTCAACCTCATTCCGCTGAACGAATCGAAGAAGTGGCTGCCGGGCCTGAAGCGGCCCTCGGACGCCACGGTGAATGCGTTCGCGAAGGCGGTCGCGGACGGCGGAGTCCCGGTGACGGTCCGCTGGTCGAAGGGCCTGCAGGCCGACGCGGCCTGCGGGCAGCTCAAGGGGCGTGAAGAGCCCCGGCGACCACGATCCCGGTGAGGATGCGTCCCGTCTGCGAGCCGTCACGCCGCCAGGACGGAAGGTCGGGTGTCGACGCCGTGCAGAGGCCCGACATCGTGATCCGATCCGCGCGCACCCCGCTCGCGCGGAGGGCCGCGGCATTGAACGCCGCGACGTCGACGGTGGCCCGGTCACCGGGTCCTGGGCGCACCGCCTCCTCCGGAACGGCGACGTCGCGGTATGCATCGTGGAGCGCCGCCACGACCTCGGGTCCGACTTCGTAGCGATCGCGCGAGATCGATGGGCCGAACGCGGCACGGAGGCTCTTCGCCTCGACGCCACGTGCGGCGAGAGCGTCGAGCGCGGCGTCCAGGACGCGTGCGGCGGTGCCCCGCCAGCCGGCGTGGACGGCGGCGATCCAGCCGGTCACCGGGTCGGCGAGAACGATCGGCACGCAATCGGCTGACGCGACGAGGACGAGAACGTTTGGCTGGCAGGTGAGGACGGCGTCGCCCGTTCCGAGGACTCCGCTCCGGCGCTCACGCGCCGGTTCCTCGAAGGTGAGTGTGACGGCGCCATGAACCTGGTTCATGCGGACCACTTCCGCATCCGGCGCGCCGAGCGCCTGGGCGAGGGCCCGCCCGGCGGCGTCGGGATCGAGAGAACGAGCCGACAACGCCCCTCGCGTGAATCCCGCCGCGAAGCCTGGGATGCCACCGAGCGAAAGCGGCTGAAAGGCGCCGGCCGATTTCGCGCGCGCCGCCGGTCGCCCTTCCACACGCTCATTCTAAGAAATTCTTCGTCTTCTACTTTTCTTACTCTTCTCCCCCTCTAGAATCCTCGTGTCTTGAACCAGAAGGCGATGTCCGTCTTGCGGCTCCCGCGCGGGCTGCGCTCACCGATCGCGATCCAACGCTTCCTGGACGAGCTTCTCTACAACAAGGAAAAGGGAGGCGAGACGGCGCGCTCGCCGCGGCGCGTCCTCGAGACGCGCGAGGCGCATTGCTTCGAGGGCGCGCTCCTCGCGGCCGCGGCCCTGCGGCGCCTCGGGCACCCGCCCCTCGTCGTCCAATTGCGCTCGACCGTGCGGGACGACGACCATGTGCTCGCACTCTTCCGAGAGCGGTCCAGGGCCGGCTGCTGGGGGGCCGTCGCGAAGTCGAACTACTCGGGCCTTCGCTTCCGTTCGCCCGTGTACCGCTCGCTCCGCGAGCTCGTCATGAGCTACTTCGACGTCTACTACAACCTCGAGGGCGAGAAGAGCCTGCGTGCCTTCGAGCGCCCCGTCGACCTCGCACGGTTCGACCGGCGCGGCTGGGAGACGGCCGAAGAGGACCTCTGGGACGTGAGCGCGTACCTGGCGACGCGGCGCTTCACTCTCATTCTCACGCGCGCCCAGGTCCGGGCGCTCACGCCGATGGACCGGCGCCTTTACGACGCCGGTCTCCTGGGGATGGCGTTCGCGTAATACCGCAGCAGCGGCAGCTCGGCGGTAATCGCCCGGAAGAGCCCGTTCTCCGCGGTCACGAGGTGTCGTTGCAGGAGCGTCCTGAGCCCGAACGTGACGGCATAGTCCTGATCGCCGCGCGGCACGTAGACCTGCGCGCCAGCCTTCTCGAGTTCCCGCCAGCGGGCGAGGGCCTCGGCCTTGAGCTCGATCTCGCTCTGGGCGCGGCCCGGCTCCGCCAGAAAGACCGCGGAGACGAGCGAGACGGGCAGCACCGGAATGATCCGCGCGATTCGCGCCATCAATTCCTCGGCAAGCGCCAGCACGGCCGTGAAGCGCTCCTCGCGGGAGATGGCCGAAAGATCGAGCGATCGGGACGCGAGCCACGCTTTCGTCGAGACGGGCGTTCCGAAGCTCACGCAGGCGTAGCCGAAACGGTGCCAGTCGTTCGTTGCGAGAAGGCGAAGGTTCTGCCCCAGAAAGCGCAACGTTCCGCCGATCGTCTCGAACACCGACGCCCGGCCCTGCGCGGGAGACCGATCCAGCAGGAGCGTGCGATCCTCGAGGACGCGGTCATAGTTCACGCCGACCGGGACGAAGACGAGGTCCCTCGTCCCGCTCGGGTCGAAGCCCCGGATCATGTAGTCGAGGAGCCCGAGCCTCGGAGGACGGAGCGCGCCGTCCCGCGTGAGCCCTCCCTCCGGATACACGGCCTGCGGAACGCCGTGCGCGGTCGCCATCGCGACGTAGCGCTCGAGAACGCGCCGATAGAGGGGGTCGTTCGCGTCGCGGCGCACGAAATAGGCGCCGGTGGCCCGGACGAGGCTCTGCACCGGCCAGATGCGCGCCCACTCGCCGACCGCATAGCTCAGGGCCGTACGCTCGGCCGCGAGGTACGACAGGAGGATGTAGTCCATGTTGCTCCGGTGGTTCATCACGAAGACCACCGCCGACCCGTCGGGAATCGCCGCGAGACCCGCGTCGTCGGCCGAGCCGATCCGCACGCGATACAGCGTTCGCGCGAGGGCGCGCGCCGCCGCGTAACCCGCGCGGAAATAGATCCACGCGTTGAACGCCGGGACGATCTCCACCGCGTAACGCGCAACGCGTTTCTGGACCTCCTCGCGCGGCGTGCCCGTCTCGCGGGCGAAGGCTTCGGCGGCCTCGAGGACCTTCGGATCGAAGCGCAGCTGCTCCACGAGAACCTCGCGCTTCGTGAGCTTGAAGGAGGGGATTCTGAGCGGCAGGCGTCTGTTCAGCTCGTCGATCACGCGGTTTGCCCGGCGCCGCAGCACGGCGCGAAGCGCAGGCCTCAGAAGGCGATCGAACACCGCCCAGCCCGCCAGGGCGACGAGCAGGACGAGAGCCCAGGCCGGGAGGGAGACCGTGGCGTACATGGTGCGGGGAGAGTGTCGATTGTGTCAGAGAGCCCGAGTCGCGGTCTAATCGGCCCATGAAGGCGATTGTGGCCGCCAGTGGGTTCGCGCTGGCCGTGGCGCTCGGTGTCCGCGCACAGATCGTCCCGCCGGCTCCCGTGCAGGGCGACGCCATCCTCCGTGACTTCCGTTTCGCGAGCGGCGAAACCCTTCCCGAGCTGAAGCTGCACTACGTCACGCTCGGGCGAAAGCTCGACGACGGAAGGGGACGCACGGTCAATGCCGTCCTCGTGCTTCACGGAACCGGCGGGTCCTCGGCGCAGTTTCTCGGGCCGAGATTCGCGGGCGTTCTCTTCGGGCCCGGACAGCCGCTCGACGCATCCCGTACCTTCATCGTGATTCCGGACAGCCTGGGCCACGGCGGCTCGTCGAAGCCGAGCGACGGCCTGAGAGCGAAGTTTCCGCGCTACACGTACGACGACATGGTGAGCGCCCAGCACCGGCTCCTCACGGAGAGCCTCGGCGTGAGCCATCTGCGCCTCGTGATCGGGACGTCGATGGGCGGCATGCAAACCTGGATCTGGGGCGAGACGCATCCCGACTTCATGGACGCCCTGATGCCTCTCGCGAGCCTTCCGACTGCGATCGCGGGGCGGAACCGGATGTGGCGGAAGATGGCGATGGACTTGATTCGCGAGGATCCCGATTGGAAGGGAGGCGACTACGCAGCGCAGCCGCGCGGGTTCAGGGGCGCGCTCGCGCTCATGCTCGTCCTCTCGGGAAGCCCCCTCGAGTGGATGCGGGAGGCGCCCGACCGCGCGGCTGCGGACGCGGCCGTCCAGGCGTACATGGCGGAACGCCTCCCGAAGACGGACGCGAACGACCTCTTGTTCGCCCTCGACGCCTCACGCGACTACGACCCGTCAACGAACCTCGAGAAAATCCAGGTGCCTCTTCTCGCCCTCAACTTCGCAGACGACGCGATCAACCCGCCTGAGCTCGGCCTACTCGAAAAGGGAGTCGCCCGAGTGAAGAACGCCCAGGCCGTCGTCTTTCCGCTGTCGGAGAAGACGCACGGCCATCAGACGCACACTTGGGCCGATCTATGGAAGACCTATCTCACCGAGCTGCTCGTCAGATCGAAGAGGTGAAGGAAGGAGAATCGATGGGAGAGTCCGATCTGCGCGTGAAGATCGTCCGCTACCTCGAAACGAGTGTGGAAGGAGACCTCCTTCGAAGCGTCGGCATGATCGCCGAGGCGATCGGGGCCGAGCGAGATACCGTCCAGGAGCTCGTCCGCGACCTGGTGAAGAAGGGCGAGGTCTTCGAGCCCATTCCGCGGCGGTATCTCCGTCGCGAGCGCCGGACGAGCGGTTCCTTCGCCAAACACGACCCCGAAAGACGCCAAGTGCGAAGGTAGGCGGACCTCGAAGAGGCGGGTTGCGCGGGCAGGGCTCAGCCGCCGACGCCGAGACAACGCGCGACGCGTGTGACGCCCTCGCGGAAAACCTCCGGACCCGGCAGGAGGCTGACGACGAGGAACGCCTCGAAAGGGAATTCGAAGAAGTAGCCGGGCTGTGCGAGAACGTCGTGCGATTCGAGGAGGTCGAGGACGAGATCCTCCTCGGGGCGAACGGCCGGCACGCGCAGGCACGCCGTCCACCCCGCCGGAACGGGGAGGACGGTCACCGGGCCGCCCTCGGGGAAGCTCGCCCGGAGCACGCGCTCGTTGTGAAGCACGCGGGCCCAGATGGCGTCGACGGTGCCGCGCGCATGCCCGAGAAGCCTCGGAAGGGCGACCTGCACCGGCGTCGAGACCGAGAGGTAGGCGTCCGCGATCCACTCGAGGCGCTCGAGCGCGTCGTCGAGGAGGCCTGCGGGGCCGTTCGCGAAGATCCATCCGAGCTTGAGCTGCGGAAGGGCCGCCGATTTCGAAAGCCCGCCGAGCGAGAAGACGAGAGCGCCCTGCGTATCTTTCGCCGAGGCGGCGATGCGCACGTCACGGGGCCGGTCGGTGTAGCGGAAATCGACGAAGACCTCGTCTGAGATCACGGAGAACCGCCGCTCTTTCGCGAGCGAGAGGAGCGTCGAGAGCTCGGCCTCCGCGAATGACGTCCCCGTGGGGTTGTTCGGATTCACCAGGACCACGGCCGCGACCCGGCGGCCGTCGGCTTCTACGCGCTGAACCTCGGCCTCGACGGCCGATGCGTGAAACGCGAAACCGTCCTCGGCCGCGAGCGCGTATCGATGCAGCGTCAAGGACTCCAGCTCCGCAAGGGCGTCGAGAAGCGGATACGAGGGCGCCGGCACGAGCACGACGTCGCCCGGATCCCCGGCGAGCTTGAAAAGCCAGCCGTAGGCCTCGCTCGAGGAGGCCGCCAGAACGATCTGTCCCGGAGGCACGAGCACGCCGTGTACCGCCGCGTAATAGTTGGCGACCGCCGTCCGCGCCGAGAGAATTCCTTTCGGGTCGGGCGTGTAGACGAGACCTCGTTCGTCGGCGAGGGCCGCGAGCACGCGCGCATCCCTGCCGGACCCGGCGCCGTCGAAGAGGTCGGCCTCGCCCGAGCGGAGTGCAACCGAGGTGGGGTTCGTCACCGTCAGGTCGAGAAACGGGCGGGCGCGGGCCGCCAGCGCCTGCGCCAGGCGGTTCACCTCGTGAGGTGCGGGGGTCCGGCGCGAGAACACGACTGGGCGCTTCCTTTCAGCGTCCCGATACGAGGTCCTCGGGCTTCCATGGCGAGGCCGCGCCTCCGAGGGTGCGGTGGAACCAGTCGAGATGCGCGGCGTAGTAGAGGCCCATCTCGAACGCGTTCGGCCAGTGGCCGGCCTTCTCGAAGACGATGAGACGCGACGGGACTCCGCGCCTCTGCAGGTCCGTGAAGAACTCGAGGGATTGCGTATAGGGCACGCGGAAGTCCTTCTCGCCCGTGATCACGAGGCACGGCGTCTTGAAGTCCTTGACGGAGCCCGACGGGGTTTGCGCATGGTAGAGGGCCGCGTTCTCCCACGGCGCCCCCTTGAGATCCCACGCCGGGAACCAGACCTCTTCCGTCGAGGAGTACATCGCGCGCAGGTCGTAGACGCCCATCATCGAGGCGAGCGCCTTGAATCTCGTCGTGTGGCCTTCGAGCCACATGATCGCGTAACCGCCCCACGACCAGCCCATCGCACCCATGCGGTCCTTGTCGACGTAGGGCAGCTTCCCGAGGACGTCTGCGACCTTCTCGATGTCGGTCATGACCTTGCCGGTCCAGTCGCCCGAGATGGCGGACGTGTAGGCCTGCCCGAATCCCGTCGAGCCGTGGGGATTCGGGAACGCCACGACGTAACCGGCACCGGGATAGACCTGCCAGTCTCCCCGGTACGCGTCCGCCCACTGCTGCTGCGGGCCGCCGTGGATGTTCAGGATGAGCGGGTACTTCTTCGCCGGATCGAAGCCGTGGGGTTTCACGATCCAAACCTGCACACTCTTGCCGTCGGCGCCCGCGACGGTCATCTCCTCGCCGGGACGAAAGTCCACTTCCTGCTCGAGCGCGGCGTTGTGCGTCGTGAGGCGTCGTCCGGTCTCGTCCGCTCCTTTCATGAGAGAGAGCCGAAACAGCTCGAACGGGCTTCCGATGCGGCGGCGGGCCACGGCGGTCCACGTGCCGTCGGGGGCGATCGCCACGCTGTCGAGGAGGCCGATCGACGAGATCGTGCGGATCGTCCCGGTCGCGACGTTCGCTTCGTAGAGCGGCGTGCGCCCTTTCACGTCGGCCGTGAAGAAGACCCGCGACCCGTCCTTCGAAAAGGCAAAGTCCCGGAGCGTGTCGTCGAAGGCCGCGGTCAGGTCGCGAAGGGCGCCGGATTTCCGGTCGAGCAGCATCAGCCTCAGGCGGTCGGACTCGTACCGCGGCGTCGTCTGCCTCAGGAACGCGAGATATCGGCCGTCCGGCGAATAGCGGGGCGAGCCGTCGAAGCCCGCGTTCGTAACGGTGAGGTTCTTCGGGGACTCGAGGTCGGCGACGCCGCCGGAAACCGGAACCGTGAAGACGTCGGCATTCGTCGAGAGGGCGGGATCGGCGTCCCGATTGGAGGAGAAGGCGAGCTCCGCTCCGTCGGGAGAGAGGTCGAAGCCGTGCCCGCCACCCAGCTCGAAGACCGGCGATTCGAAGTCGCCGGGCGTGAGGTCCCGCAGGGATTTCTTCGGATCCGTCTCCCTGAGGTCGAGAACCAGGACGTGCGCGCGCTTACCCTCCCTCCATTCCGTCCAGTGCCGGTAGAGAAGCGCGTCGGCGAGGTGGGCTTTCAGCTTGTTCTTCTCGCGAGCCTCGGTGCCCGTCCGGTTGCACGCGACGTCCGCGCCGCAATCGGGAAAGACGTCCGCGGAAAAGACGAGAAGCCGGCCGTCCTTGGAGAACGCGGGACTCTCGACGCCTCCGGGAAAGAAGGTCCTCTGCTCCGGCTCGCCGCCTGCGAGCGGCAGGAAGAAGACCTGCGGGTCGCCGGTGCGGGTCGAGACGAACCCGAGCGTCCGGCCGTCGGGCGAGAAGAACGGATGTTCGTCGCTCGCTCCCGAGAACGTGAGAGGACGAGCGTTCTTTCCATCGGCATCGATTCGCCAGAGCGCGACGGTCCTCTTCTTCGTCGCCCAATCGTTCGTGGTCACGCTGTAAACAACGGTCTTCCCGTCGGGGGAGATCGCGGGCTCGCCGACGGTCTTGACGCGGTAGAGGTCCTCGAGCGTGAAAGCGCGGCGCGAGTCGGCCGCCGAAGCGGTGAACGGGCAGAGAAGGAGGAGAAGGAGGGCGCGGGGGCGAGTCGTCATGCCCCGAGTCTATCGGGGAGCCCGGCCGTCCTCCGCGCCCCGCGTCGCCTCAGCTCGTGAGGCCGTCCTTCTTTTGCAGGATCTCGTTCAGGAACCAGCGATTCTTCTGGTGGGTCTGGACGAGGCGCGTGTAGAGGTCCGCCGTGCCGATGTCGCCGGCCTCGGCCGCGACTTCCGTGTCCGCGTGCATCTCCTCGATGATGACGTCGAGCGTGGCGCGCGCCTCCGCGATCATTTCGTCGAGCGAAAGCTTGCCCTTCGACGGCTTCACGCTCGCGCTCGGGAGATAGTCTGCGGGGTCGCCCAGCGGCGCGCCGCCGACCATGATGGAGCGTTCGGCGAACTCGTCGATCGTCGCGTACACGAGCGTCGCTTGCTCGTCGAGGAGCAGGTGGATGTCACGGAACAGCGGCCCGTAGCTGAGCCAGTGATACTTCTTGTAATTGAGATAGGCGACGAGCGCGTTCGCCTGCTGCCGTTGAAGCGTCGCAACGACCCTCGCCGCGCCCTTGTGCCTTTTTCCTTCTTGTCCTTCTTGGCCATATGCCTCCTCGAGTAATTTAGACTAAGTCTAAACTAAGTGCAAGGCATTTATGCCCCTCGAAGAGGGTCAGGCGTCGTTCTTGTTTCTCAGGCTCCCAGGTACTCGACGTGCACGTACGTTCCGAGTCTCACGTTGTAAGCCAGGTACCAGCCCGCGTGATCGGGATCTTCGTAGATCACGATCTCGTCGCTGTCCCAGAGCCAGTCGTCGCAGGACGGGTAGTCGAATACGGCGACCGCCCGGGTTGGTCGCGAAACTGGGGGCGCTCGGCGGCGGGCCTTGCGGCAGGCGACCGGAGAGCGGCCTTGATTGGGCCGTGCGCGGGGATGTGCCCGCTCCCCGCGCGAGTGCCTCCGTGGTGCTCGTCCTTCTGCGCCAGCGCCAGGAGCGAAGTGACCATGGCGATCAGGAAATAAACGGGGAGCTTTTTCATGGAGACCTCCCTTGATGTCTTTTCCTTCAAGGAACGTGCCGAAGTGCCGCTCCGCGCTCACAGCGCTCGGAGATGCCGACCCGTGGTCAGACCCGCTTGATGAGCCTCACGAGCGCGACGAGAACGACGGCTCCGATGAGCCGGACGAGAAATTCGCCCAGGAGGCCGCCTGCCATGAAGAAACGGCCGAGGAGAAATCCTCCGAGCCAGCCCCCCACGATCCCCAGCAGGATGTCTCCAAGAAGACCATAGCCTCCGCCCTTCATGATCTGTCCGGTCGCCCAGCCCGCGAGCGCGCAAAGCGCGAGTTCCACGATCAGCCACATGACGGCGTCCTCCCGTGCGCGGAATCCTATCCCTCGTTCCTGTTACATTCCCGCCCCCATGGCCGAGCAGTACATCTTCACGATGCAGAACCTGAGGAAGGTCGTCCCGCCGCAGCGGGAGATCCTCCGGGGCATTTACCTGTCTTTCTTTCCGGGCGCCAAGATCGGCATCCTCGGGCTCAACGGCGCGGGCAAGTCGACCGTCCTTCGCATCATGGCGGGCCTCGACAAGGAGTTCACGGGCGAGGCATACCCGGCCGAAGGGATACGCATCGGTCACCTCTCGCAGGACCCGCAGCTCGATCCGAGGAAAACGGTGCTCGAGAACGTCGAGGACGGCGTCAAGGCCGTGAAGGATCTGCTCCGGCGCTTCGACGAGCTCGGCGAAAAGATGGGCGAGAACCTGCCTGAAGGCGAGATGGACAAGGTCATGGCCGAGTACGGGAAAGTGCAGGACGCCATCGAGGCCGCGAACGGCTGGGAGCTCGACCGGACGCTCGAGAATGCGATGGACGCGCTACGCTGCCCGCCGCCGGATGCGGACGTCACGAAGATCTCCGGGGGCGAGAGACGGCGCGTGGCTCTGTGCCGGCTCCTCCTCGAGAAGAACGACATGCTCCTTCTCGACGAGCCCACGAACCATCTCGACGCCGAGTCGGTCGCGTGGCTCGAGCAATTTCTCAAGGACTTCCCGGGCACGGTCGTGGCCGTCACGCACGACCGTTATTTCCTCGACAACGTCGCGGGGTGGATTCTCGAGCTCGACCGCGGCGCGGGCATCCCCTGGAAGGGCAACTACTCCTCCTGGCTCGAGCAGAAGGAAGCCCGCCTCGAGATCGAGGAGAAGGCCGAGAGCGCGCGTCAGAGAGCGCTCAAACGCGAGCTGGAGTGGGTGCGCTTGTCGCCCCGGGCCCGGCAGGCGAAGAGCAAGGCTCGCCTGCAAGCGTACGAGCAGCTCGTTTCCGAGAGCGGCGTCGAAGCCCGTGGCGAGACGAACGAGATCTACATTCCGCCGGGACCCCGCCTCGGGGACGTCGTCGTGAGGGCCGAGGGCGTGAAGAAGTCCTTCGGCGACAAGCTGCTCTTCGAGGACCTGAATTTCGACCTGCCGAAGGGCGGCATCGTCGGCATCATCGGGCCGAACGGCGCGGGGAAGACGACGCTCTTCAAGATGATCATGGGATTCGAGAAAGCCGATGCCGGAGTGCTCCAGATCGGCGAGACCGTCGTCCCGAGCTATGTCGACCAGAATCGCGAGAGGCCCGACGCGAAAAAGACGGTGCACGACGAGCTGTCCGGCGGCCAGGACCTCGTCCTCCTCGGCAAGCGCGAGATGCCGAGCCGAGCCTTCTGTGCGATGTACAACTTCAAGGGCGCCGACCAGCAGAAGCTCGTCGCGAACCTCTCGGGCGGCGAGATGAACCGCCTTCACCTCGCCCGCACGCTGAAGAAGGGCGGAAATCTCCTGCTCCTCGACGAGCCCACGAACGACCTCGACGTCGACACGCTGCGCGCCCTCGAAGAAGCGCTCCTCGCCTTCGGCGGGTGCGCCGTCGTGATCAGCCACGACCGCTGGTTCCTCGACCGCGTCGCGACGCACATGCTCGCCTTCGAGAGCGACAGCAAGGTCGTCTGGTACGAGGGCAACTATCAGGACTACGAAGCCGACCGGCACAGGAGGCTCGGCGTCGAGGCAGACCGCCCGCACCGGATCAGGTACCGCAAGTTGACGGGGTGAAAGGCCCGGCTCTACTTCGGCACCGCGAGATTCGGGAAACGGGCTCGCTCGGCGGCAGACCAGTCCACGAGGCCCGCCGAGTCGCGCTTCGTCCAGAACGCGCGCTCGGCCGCTTCAGTGCGAAAGGCCGGGATCTTCTTTTTCTTCCTGCTCATGGCGCTTACTTTCTCGCCGGCTCAAGTCTACTCGGTTCGAACCAGGTGCCCTCTCCGTCCCCAGCATTTCGATCCGTCGGGCGTCTTGTGGGCGCGCAGTGCCGAGTCGTTCTTCGAGTGTCGAAGCAGTTTCTGACAGTTCACGCATTCGAAGACGTATATGGGGTGGCTCCCCGAGCGTCGAGCCCTGGAGCCGAATATTGTTCGGGCTACGGGTGGCGCGCTGATAGCGCCCACCGGACTGAACTCGATCGGATGGCGCGGCGTGAACGTCATCGAGGTGACTCGCAGGCCGCCGATCTTCTGGACGCTGAAGGCTTTGATGTTGGGTGAACTGACCTCCCATGCATAGAGAAGAAGGTTCCCATTGCGCGCGCGCCGGAGCGAGTAAGGCTCCGCTCGGCGGTGCTTGCCGTCATACGTGAATTCGACGAGAAGATGATTGATGCCAGCATACCGGGCCGTTTCGAGCGGAACGCCGAGGCCCCAATACGTTACGCCGGCGGGTGCGACGAGCGGCTCCCTGGACGCTGCAACGGCAGGAAGCGCCGGAGCGACCACCACGGGTGCATCGATCCAGCGCAGCGCAGCCTCGAGGCGCGAGAGGTGTCCCTCGAAGGGCGGGAGGCTTGGAAGCTGATGTCCGAGCATGTTCTCCCACTCCGACCTCAGCTCTCCAGTCGATCGAACGACAGCCAGCAATTCCGCGGAAGACGGGGGCGCCACGCTCTTCGCCTCGCACTTCCGGCGGAAGAGGCCTCGAGTCTCGTCGAGATCGAAGTCGGCGGCCCTGCTTTCAAGGATGAAAACGACGTCATAGAGGTCGCGTGGGCGAGTACGTTCGAGAAGCGCCCGTGTCTTCTCGGCGAGCAGCTCTTCCAGGTAGTAGGCCTGAACTGTAGTGCCCTCAGGAAGCTGATCTGGATACGGATGGAAGACAGGACGGCTCTCGGGCTCTCCGAGCACCGGTTCGTGTCGGGTGAGGTCGAATAGGATGCGCGGAGTGCTGACGATCGCAAGGGGTCCGCGGTAGCCGATTTTTCCCTCAAAAGTCTCGCGACCGAGCTTGTCTTTGCGGGTTCTGACGCTGACGACGTCCGGCGGGAAGACGACGCCGCTCAACTCCTGTGCGATCCCGACGGCCTCAACCAGAATTTGCCGCAGGCCTTCGACTTCGTAGACGGCCTCTGGAAGTAGCGTGAAGTCGAGGTCTTCCGAGAACCGATACGTTTCGAAGTAGCACTTCTTCAGGCACGTACCGCCTTTGAAGATCCATTGCGTCGATGTCTCAGAGTGCTGAGCGATGGCGGCGAGCATCCAGCCGAGAACGTAGTCTTTCTCGACGACACCCGGCGTCAGCTGCCATTCCGCGGCTCTGTCGAGAATGTCCTGCTTGCTGATCACGTGTCTTCCGGTGATGTGTCGAGCCGGACGTTCAACCAGAGCCCCCAGCGCTTGCTGAGCCGGCCACATTCACCCACGTCGGGGTCGAGCTTCACGATGCCGGCCGTGAGGCGGGTGCGGGCCGCCGCCACGAGCGCGGGCTCGGCGGGGAGGATGGTTTCCGCCAGGTAGCCCAGGCGCTTGAAGGCGGCACCGGAGCCGACCTCGCCGACCCGCTCGAAAAGCCGATTCGGGTTCCACTCCTTCGCCATGTGATAAGTGCGGAGGATCTCTGCGAGATGGCGGATTCCTCCCACCCACGAGGGCGACGCGAGAGCGTCAGCGATCGTGCGCTCGCGGTCGGAGACGGCGATGCGTTCGCGGCCCCGCCAGATCGGGCGAACGTTCTCGACTCGCGACCTCTTCGTGCGGACGAGGTGAAACTCGGCGCCGAGAAACGTCTCACTTGCGTGGCGGATTGCAGCGGCGGTGACGACAAACGTCGAACGGAAGAGCTGCTCGGTAAGCCCCCAGTGTTCCGCGGCGGTCCAACCGCCGATGTAACACGGCGCATACAGCTCGCGCGCGAGACTCCACGGATCCTCGACCGCGCCCCCTTCGCGGCCCGCTTCGAGTGGCAGCACGAGGTAGAGCCCACGGCGAACCCGCACGAGCCAGCCTTGCCGCACCAGCCGTGAGAGCATCGCCGACGCTTCCGCTGGCGGTTGGCGCAGAAGCGCCGCACCTCGCGCGGTGGTCACGAGCCCTCCTCGTGCCCCCCGGGCTAGTAAGCGGAGCTTCTCTTTAGGGACTGGGCTCTTCTTTGTCATCGCAGGTATAGTATACGCGTAGAAACAAACGTTCTTAGCTATTTACTACACTCTCACTATACCTCAATATTGATGCAGGCGACGGAGGCTTTTCCCTGACGACGCTGGGCCTCCCTTCACAGTCACCAATTCGAAAAGCCGCCCACGCGCCGTCTCTCGGCTCATTGCTGTCCAGGAACGTCGAACGCGAGCACAGCGACATAAAGCCGTCGGGCAGGATCGCTCGGCATGCGGAAGAGATAACGGAGGTTCGCCGAATCCTTATGCGTCAGCGTCGATACGAAGCAGGGGTGTCTCTCTACTGCTTCTCTTAGTGATGCGAGCATCGTCGAGAAACCCTTATTCCGATTGAAGACGAGCAGGGCGGTCTTCGTGTCTCGCCACGTGACGTAACCGAGGAGCTGGTCGATAGCCTCGGACGTCGCCTTTTCGCCATGCCAGAACTTGCACTCAGCGATGAAGACGTTCTGGTTGTTCTCACGGATCAGAATGTCGGTCTTGCCTGCCGCGTTGAACGTCTCCCCTGTCGCCCGCCCTTCGTATTGTCCGTTGAGCTGGACGAGAAAATGTGATCGGAGGTCCTCTTCTCCGCACGCTGCAAAGACTTTTGGACTACGTTCGATGACACGCACCATGCTCCCGACGATTCGGAGGATCTCTTCGTACTCCTCCTGCGGAAGCGTTGGGTCGAGCGGAGCCGCGTCGTCGTGTCCGGAACGCTCCAGCGTAACTGATCGCCTCTTTACCGAAACCGCGTAGGTCGTCGGCGCATCAGGCCTCTTCTTGAGCGGAATTCCAAGAGCGGTGACCATGTCCGCCTGTTTCCGCAGACGCTCCTTTCGAGCCTGCAGGCGCTGCAGAATGTTGGAAGCCAGGCTATGGTTGTAGCCGCCAACCGAGTCTTCCAGTCGCGCCAAGTACGCCTTGATTGAGGTAATGGTGGTGGCTAGTTCCCGCGTCACGACCTGAGCGTCTGGCGTGGTCTGAATGAAGGTGAAGCGTAGCTCCTGCCCGACGACCTCCGCATGCGGTGGCATCGAATCGTAACTTGAGGGCCTGACTTCGAAGAGCTGGGGGTTGCCCCGAAAGGGAACCGCCACAATTAGGCGGTGGCCAGGAACGAACAAAGGCTCACTTCGATCGTGAAGGAAGCGATTAGGATCGTAACGAACGTCTACTGGCGTCTCGCCTTCGTCGACGATGTATTGAGAGCCCTCTTCAACGACCGGAACATCGATCTTTAGATCAAACATCAATGCCGCGACAAGATCGTCCTCTCGTTCGCGAAGAAGTCGAGTCGAAGACAGTTCGTCGACGCGCTTCCGCATCTCGCCCTGTAACCCTTCCAAGACTCCGTGTACATCGAGCCTCATGAACAGTACATCGCTCATGAGGAAACGATACGCCGTGCTGAAGAAGCGGGGCGAGTGAGTGACTGCCCACAACGGCTCGGCCTTGAACGCATTGTCGAGAATCGAGAGCGGGAGGGCTTCTAACCGCGCCACCCGCCTCTTTTGCAATAAGCCGAGAGAAGTTCCGCCCTCTATCTGCGCTAGGCTTGTCGGTGCCTAGATAGGGATTCACAACAATCCCCGCTGAGCGGCCTGACATGCTCCCGGCCTCACCCTTCCTCTTCCACCTCCGCCGCGAGCTGAAGCGGGTCGCAGCGGCGGCGAACGCGCCGGCGATGCAGGCATACATGAAATCCGACATGCCGTACCACGGCGTTGCAGCCGTGGCGATGCGCGCCGTTTGCCGCAGGGTCTTCGCGGGGCATCCGATCACATCCGCCGAGGCGTGGCGGCGCGACACGCTCGCCCTCTGGGACGGCGCTACGCACCGCGAGGAGCGCTACGCCGCGATCGAGTGGACCGGCGACCGGCGTGCCCGCGGGTTCCAGACCCTCGAGGCATTGCCGATGTACGAGCACATGATCGTGACCGGCGCGTGGTGGGACACCGTCGATGCGCTCGCGAAGCTCAGGCTGGGCGAATTACTCCGCCGCGAGCCGAAGAAGATGCGCTCGAGGATGCTCGCCTGGAGCGTGGACGCGAACATCTGGAAGAGGCGCTCGGCGATTCTCTGCCAGCTGGCCTTCAAGGAAAATACCGACCTGCCGCTCCTCTACGCCTGCATCGAGCCTTCTCTCGAGCCAAATCTCAGGCGCGGGGCCCTGCGAGGCCGGAATCTTTCGGCGACGGACCTATTCTTTCTCCGCAAGGCGATCGGATGGGCGCTCCGGCAATACGCGTGGACGGACCCGAAAGAGATCGCCCGCTTCGTCAGGAGGAGAGTCGACGCGCTGAGCGGCCTGAGCCGCCGCGAGGCCCTGAAGAACGTTCAGGGCGCAAGCGCCATGACGGCGAACGTGGCGCCTTCGCGATCGGTCAGGAAGGCGTAGCGTCCCACCTTCTCGATGTCGTCAGGCCCCCTGAAGATGCGCGCTCCGAGCGCCCGCGCCTTCGCCACGGCTGCGTCGCAGTCGGCCACCCGGAAATAGACTCCCCATGCCGGCTCGGCGGGAGACCGAGTTTTCTCGATCTCCATCATCCCGCCCGCGGGCCGCGGCCCTTTCCAAAGCTCCGTGTAGGCGCCTTCGCCCGTCTCCTGTTTCTTCAGCGCCCAGCCGAAGAGGCTCGCATAGAAGTGGCCCGCCGCGACCGTATCGGTCGTCAGGAGCTCGGTCCAGCACAGCGTGCCGATCTCGCCGACGATCTGCGCGCCCGGATGCACGCGAGCCTCCCACAGACACAACGTCGCGCCCTGCGGGTCCTTCACGATCACCATGCGCCCGTTCTTCCCGACGTCGAAGGGCGACCCGAAGGTCGTTCCCCCGAGAGCCTTCACGCGCGTGGCGCTCTCGTCGGCGCTCGCGACGGCTGCGTAGGAGTTCCAGCGAGCCGGAACGCCGCGCTCACGCTGCGAGGGCTGGAGAACGTAGAGAGCGGCCACGTCCCTGCCGGCGAGCCGCGCAACCGTGTATGTCGTGCCGGATGCAGCGGCCTGGTCGTCGAAAACCCACCCGAAAAGGCCGCCGTACAGAGCCTTCGCCGAATCCGCATCGGTCGTGGCGAGCTCCGGCCAGCAGAACGTGCCGGGCTCGTGCCGGACGATCTCGCGCATCGGCCACCTCCGCGGGGCTGCCTCATCATACGGTCGCCGGATCTCGCGGGGAAAGGTCAGGAGCCGGGAAGCGCGCGAAGCTCGCGAAAAAAGGCCTTCACGAGAGCAGACGCGACGTGCGCGCGATAGGCCGCCGTCGAGCGGATGTCGTCGATCGGGGCGATGTCGCGCCGGGTCGCCGCGTCGAGCTCCTCCTCGGAGACCGAGGCGAGATTCGGCGCGAGGGCGAGCGCGCGCACCGTCGGAAGGGACGCCGTCACGGGCGCGACCGACGCCATGCCGAATCCGGCACGAACGCCACGGCCTCTCTCGAGCTCGGCGACCGCGGCCAGGGCGACCTTCGAGATCGCCTGCGCCGCGCGCGTGCCCACCTTCCGCCAGATCTGGTGGGCGCCGGTGCGGGGGAGGACGAACTCCACCCGGACGATCACCTCGTCCTCGGCCCGCCGCGTCGCGCGGTAGCCCGTGAAGAACTGGGTGAGCGCCACCCGCCGCTCGCCGTGAACGCTCGCGAGGACGACGTCGGCCTCGAGGGCCATGAGGGCTGCCGCCCCGTCGGCCGCGGGAGACGCGGTCGCGAGATTGCCGCCCAGCGTCCCGCGCGCCTGGATCTGAACGGCGCCCACCTCGCGCGCCATGGCCGTCAGAACCGGCGCGCGCCTGAGGAGCACGGAATGGCTCCGGATCTCGAGGAAGGTGGCGGCCGCGCCGATCGCCGCACGCTCTCTCGCGACCTGGATGCCGCGCAGCTCGGGCAGGCGGGAGATGTCGAGCACGAGCGGCAGGTCGTCCGGGTCCTCCGGCGGCGCGAGGCCGCGCTCCACGATCCAGTCGGTTCCCCCGGCGAGGAGAACGGTCTTCTCCCGGCGACCCGCGCGGGCCGAAAGCGTGCGGCAGAGCTCGGCGAGCGTGGCCGGGCGTTCGAACGGGTAGAGCGCGAGCTCAGCCGGATTCACGCGAGGCCAGCTCCTTGGCGGCGTGCCGGATCGATTCGACGATGCGCTGGTATCCGGTGCAGCGGCAGACGTTGCCCGCGATGCTCTCGCGGATCTCGCCCTCGCCGGGCTGCGGGTTCGCAGTGAGCAGCGCGTGCGCGGCCATGAGAAAGCCGGGCGTGCAGATGCCGCACTGCGTGCCGCCCTCTTTCACGAACGCGTCCTGCAGCTCGGAGAGCACGTCCTTCGTTCCGAGCCCCTCGACCGTCAGCACCGTACGCCCGTCGCATTGGCCGGCCACGACGAGACAGGCGTTCACGGGGACGCCGTCGAGCAGCACCGTGCACGCGCCGCACTCCCCTTCGCCGCAGCCCTCCTTCGTCCCCGTGAGGCCGAGGGGGCCGCGCAGGAGGTCGATGAGACGCGCGAGAGGAGGCGCGTCGAGCTCGCGCTTCCTGCCGTTGAGGACGAACGCGATCCTCACGTGCCCGTCCGTCGCGCCGCGAAAAGATCCTCCGGCAGGAGCGGCAGGTGGTCGCGGACGATTCCCGTCGCGTGCTCGATCGCGGCCGCGATCGCGGGCGCGCCGCCGTCCATGGGCAGCTCGCCGATCCCCTTGGCGCCCCCGCCCGGGCCCTTCGAGTAGGGATCCTCCACGAGGATCGTCGTGAACCTCGGCGCGTCGAGACTCGTGGGGACGATGTAATTCGCCATGCGGGCGTTCAGGATCCTGCCGTCCTTCACGACGAGCCTCTCGTTCAGCGCCCAGCCGATCGCCTGCAGCGTCCCGCCTTCGATCTGCCCCTTGCACTGCAGCGGGTGAATGGCTTTTCCCACGTCATCGACGGCCCAGAAACCGAGCACCGTCGTCTCGAACGTGTCGAGGTCCACCTCGACCTCGGCGATGTCGCAGCCCCAGGCGAAAACGGGATACGCGTCTCCGCGGTACGTCTCGTCGTCCCAGACGAGGTCCTTCGGCGTCTCGTACGTCTTTTCGGAGACGACCGGCTCCTTCCCGGCGAGGAGGCGGAGCGCCGCGTCGTCGAACGAGCCTCCGCGCTTCTGGCGCTCGTGCTCGATGCGCGCGAAGAGCTCGCGCGCGGCGCGTTCGACGAGCGAACCGACGATCATCACGGTGCGCGATGCGACGGTCGGGCCCGAGTCGGGGACGACGGAAGTGGACGGCGTGGCGAACTCCACGCGATCCATCGAGACCCAGAGCGCCTCGGCCGCGATCTGCCGGAAAACCGTCTCGGTGCCCTGGCCGATGTCCGTCGACGCCGTGCGGATCCTGAAAAGAGGCTTCTTCCCCGAGGGGCCCCGGAGCATGTCCATCGCCACCCGGCCCTTCAGCCTGCGTTCGCCCGAGCCCGTGAAGCCCGCTCCGTGCAGGAAGACGCTCGCGCCGATGCCGCGAGCCTTGCGGGGGGCGGACGCGCCGGGCGCGGTCCGGCGAAGCAGCGCGGAGCCCGGCCGCGCGGGCGCGCCGGCGCCGAGCGCCGCTCGCTTCTTGTCCCATCCGCTCGCTTTTCTCGCCTCCTCGACGCAGCGCTGCACGCCGACCGACTCCTTCAGGAACTGGCCGGTCGGCGTGGTGTCGCCGACCCGGAGGAGGTTTCTCTCGCGCAGCTCGAGCGGGTCGGCGGACAGCTCGCGCGCGATCCGATCCATGTGCCGCTCGATGGCCCAGATCGTCTGCGGCGCTCCGAAGCCCCGAAAGGCGCCGTTCGGAGGCGTGTTCGTCGCGACCGCGACCGCCTCGATCACGACGTGCTCCCAGCGGTAGGCGCCGGCCGCGTGCAGGGCGGCGCGCGAGAGGACGACGGGAGTCAGCGTGACGTACGCGCCGCCGTCCATGAGGATCTTGATCGAGACGGCGGACAGGTTCCCCTCGCGGTCGCAGCCGGACTCGATCGTCACCTCGCAGGGATGGCGCTTCGTCGTCGCCTCGACGTCTTCCTGCCGGTTGTAGATCATCTTCACGGGCCGGCCGCTCTTTTTCGCGAGGAGGAGGGCGTGAAGGGCGAGGAGCGTGGGGTACTCCTCCTTCCCGCCGAATCCGCCGCCCGTCACGGCCTGCGTCGACGTCCACGTGCGCGTCGTCGAGGCTGAACGTGCGCTTGACGCCTTTGTGGACGTAGAACGGACACTGCAGCGAGCCCACGAGGTGAGCCCCGCGCGCGTCCCAGAACGCGAGCATGCCCTGAGGCTCGATGTAGAGCTGCTCCTGATGGTGCGTGCTGTACCGCCCGGTCAGGCGGACCGGGCTCGAAGAGATCGCCTGCGCGGCATCGCCTTTCGAGATCCGGTAAGTCGCGAAGACGTTGTCCGGTCCGTGAATCTGGGCCTTTCGCGCGAGCGCGTCGGCGACCGTGAGGACGGGCGGCAAGGGCTCGATCTCGGGCGTGAGCGCGCGCAGGGCCCGGGCGAGGCGAACGGGGTCCTCGGCCGCCACGAGAGCGATCGGCTCGTACGCGTGGCGCACCTCGTCCGAGGCGAGGACGGGCTGGTCTTCCTCGATGAGCGCGACGACGTTCACCGGCACGTCCTCGGCGGTCACGACCGTCACGCCTCCCCAGTCGAACGCGGGATCTCTTCGAATGCCTCTGAGACGCCCGCGCGCCACGGGGCTGCGGAGGGTCACGCCGTAAAGGACGCCCGGCCTCGTCAGATCGTCGACGTACCGGGCCGTCCCGACGACCTTGGCCGGTCCATCGACGCGCGGCACGCTGCGGCCGACGAGAGCCATCCTTCAGACTCCCGCAACATCCTGAAGAGCGGCGTCGACCAGGGGGAAGCGAAACGGAAAGCCGAGCGCCTCGGCTTTCTTCGGAACGATGCGCTGGCCGTCGAGCACGACGGTCGACATCTCGCCGAGCAGGAGGCGGACCGCGGCCGCGGGCATGCGCAGGAAGCTCGGCCGGTGCAAAGCGTGCCCGAGGGCCTTGGCGAATTCCCTCATCGTGACGGGATTCGGCGCGGTGCCGTTGACCGGGCCCTTTGCCTCCGGATTTTCGAGCGCGAAAACGTAGAGGGCCGCGAGGTCATCCAGATGGATCCAGGACAGAAACTGGCCGCCCCCGCCGATCGGGCCGCCGAGAAAGGCCTTGAACGGCGGGAGCATCTTCGCGAGCGCCCCGCCGCCTTGGCCGAGCACGACTCCGGTCCGGATCAGGACCACGCGCACCCCGAGCGGCTCGGCCTTTCGTGCGGCCTCCTCCCACGCGATGCACGTCGTCGCGAGAAAGTCGCTTCCGGGTGAAGAATCTTCGGAGGCGGCCTCCTCTCCTCGCGGACCGTAGATGCCGACCGCCGAGGCGTTGACGAGGACGGACGGCTTCAGGATCGCCTTCTCGATCGCCGCGAGGAGCCTCTCGGTCGCCGCGAGACGGCTCGACAGGATTCTCTCCTTCGCGGCCCGGGTCCAGCGCTGCGCGATGCTTTCGCCCGCGAGGTTCACGATTCCGCCCGCGCCGTCGATCCACGACTCCCAGTCCGCGCCCGGCGCCCATGACACGACGTGGACCTTCGGGTGAATGTGGTCTCGCGAGCGCGAGGCGTCGCGCGTAAGGAGGACGACGTCATGGCCTTTCGCGAGAAGGCTCTCCCAGAGCTTCGAACCGATGAACCCGGTCCCACCCGCCACGACGACGCGCATCCGCTCTCCTTAGTCCTTGCATCGTACCGAAATCCCGGCGCCGTATAGTCTGCAAGGTCATGAAGGCTCGTTTGCCGGCATGCGCCGCCCTCGCGATCTCGCTCCTTCCCGGCGGGATCCGCGCGGAGATCGTGGCGCCGGCCGACGAAATAGACGCGCGCGACCTCGTCCGCCGGGTCGTGAGAAGCCAGCGCCGGGAGGAGGCCGCATGGAGCGGCACCACGTTCGACCAACGCGAGGTGAAGATCGAGTGGGGCCCGGACGGCCGGCCCAGGGAGATCGCGTCGCGTCTCTTCTACGTTCTGTCCGGGAACGGCGATACGGAAGGCTCGCGCGAGCTCGTCGAGGTCGACGGCCGCCCCGCGACCGAGGCCGAGAAGCGCAAGGCGGCCGATGAGGACGAGAAGAGCCGGAAGAAACGCGTCGAGGAGAAAGCCGCCGCAGAAGCCCGCCGAGCCGACAGGGTCTCCGGCGACGAGGACGACCCGCTCGTCGGACGCAAGCGGCTGTCGGAGCTCATCCGCCGGTTCCAAATCCGCGTCGTGGGCGAGGAAATCGTGGAGGGCCGCCCGGCGTACGTTCTCGACTTCTCGCCCGACCCGGCTGCGCCCGCGCCGAAGAGCCTCGGAGACCGCGCGCTCAATTCGCTCGCGGGCCGCGCCCTCATCGACGCCGTGGACTTTCAGGTTCGTTCCGTCGTCGCCCATCTCACGAAGCCCGTGAAGGTGGCGGGAGGCCTCGCCGCGAACGTGAAGACGGCGGAGATCTCCTACACGGGCCAGCCGCTCGCGGGGGACCTGTGGTTTCCGTGCGTGGTCGAGCTCCGGCTGACGGGAAGGAAGGCTCTTTTCTTCCGCCTCGATACCTCGTTCCGATTCGAGTTCGCAAATCTCAAACGGTTCCGGGTGGACACGGAAAGTGACGTCCGCCCCCCCGGGAACCCGGGGAGCGCTCCATGACACCGTCCCGCCGCCGCGTCTTTCTGGTCGCCGCTCTCGCCCTCCTGGCCGGCGGGTTCGCGTACGCCTACTGGCTCTCTCTCGTGCCGGCGACGCATCCCGATCACGACCACGGGATCCTGAACCTCGACGCGGGAGGCCGCCTGAACGTGATCACGCGGGAAGGGAAGAAGCGCAACCTCGTCGGGAGGCCGGGAAAGGCGCTCGTCGTCCACTTCTTCTCGAGCTCGGCTCCAGGGGCTGCCGAGGAGCTGGGGGGCATCTTCCGGATGCAGGAAGACGCTGAAGGCCGATCCTGCCGTGGAATTCGTCCTCATCGCGCACGACCCAGACTTCGCGACGCTGGACGCCTGGCTGAAGCAGAAGGGGCTCGTCGCGCCCGCGCCGGCGACGCTGGTCCTCGACCCGTCGGGCGACACGACGCAGAAGCTGAACTGCAAGCGGCCCCTCGAGACGATGTTCTTCAACGCCGCCGGCAAGCTCTCCTCGCAGGCGCGCGGAGCGCTCGAGTGGCCGGATGGTGCCATCGACTATCTCTCCCGCGCCCGGGGCGGGGAGACGATCGAGTAGCTGGCGCGCCGCTCTCTCCAGACTCCTACTTCGTCGCGGGGGCGGCGGCTGCAGTCGCCGGCGGGTCGCTCGCCGCGTGGTCGGAGACGTATTTCCAGACCCCGTCCTTCTCGGCGGCGACTGCAAGGAACGTCCCGGTCTCCGTCTTCGATGCTCCGCCCGCCTTCGGAACCGTCGTCATCCGCCAGTGTCCCCACCCCGCCGAGAGATGTCCGGCCGTCCTGTAGTGGGTGTCCGTCAGCGCTACCTCCGTGACCTTGACGTCCTTGAGGAAGCCTTCGTACGCCTCTGTAATCGCCGTCTTGCCCTTGATCGCCGGCGATCCGGGCAGAACGAGAACGGCGTCGTCCGCGTAGAGGGCCGCGGCGGCCCCCGCGTCGCCGGCGAGCATCGACTTCGTCCAGACGGCGTCGACACCCTTCATTCCAGGCGGCACCGTGGCGTCGGCGGCGGCGAGCGGACCGGCCGCGAGGGCGAAGCATGCGAGCACACACGCCAGCAGGGCTTTCTTCATGGAATCTCCTCCCTTTCCGGTTAGTACGGAGATTCTATCTCAGCGGATCACCGGTGCGATTCGCCGAGCGTGATCAGGACGACCGCTCCGACGATCACGGCAGCCGCGACGAGCATCCGCAGCGTCACCGCTTCGTCGGCCAGCGCCCAGCCGAGAAAGACCGCGACGACCGGGTTCACGAAGGCGTACGTCGAGACGCGCGAGGGGTCTGCCACGCGGAGAAGCCAGACGTAGATCGTGTATCCCACGAGCGAGCCGAACACCATGAGGTAGAGGAGCGCCACGAGAGAGCGCGCCGAAATGTGAGCGGGCGAGAAACGAGCCCACTCGCCGGTCGCGGCGGACGCCGCGAGCAGGAGGGCTCCGCCCGCGAGCATCTGGAGCGCCGTCGCCTGGAGCGGCGACTCGGTGGGCGCAAAGCGCCGCGAGAGAATGGACCCGAAGGCCCACGCGAGCGCGGCGAAAAGCACCGCCGCCGCTCCGAGGAGGTCGATGCGCTCGCCCCCCAGGCCTGCGGGGCCGAGGAGAAGCGCAACACCCGAGAGCCCGAGGACGAATCCGAAGAGGGCGCGATTGCCCGGCGCATGCCGCTCGGGCGGCAGCGCGCGCAGGAGGACGATGAAGAGGGGCTCGGTCGCGATGAGAAGGGCCGCGAGGCCGGAGGAGATCCGCTGCTCGGACCAGACGACTCCGCCGTTTCCGCAGAGGAGGAGCAGGGCGCCGCACGTGAAGGCGGGAACGAGATCGCGGCCCGCGACGGGAGGCGCTCCACGCGCCTTCGCGGCGGCGAGGAGGATCGCGCCCGCGCACGCGTACCGAAGGCCCGACATCACGAAAGGCGGAATCGATTCCAGGCCGAAGCGGATCGCGAGATACGTCGAGCCCCAGACGACGTAGAGGACGAGGAGACCGAGGACGGCGCCGCGCTTCACGGCGCGATCATCGCCTCCCAGACGGCGCGCGACATCTTCCGCGCGGCGTCGATGACCTTCCGCCGCCCTTCCTCGTTCGCGCCGAAGTCGTTCGCGAGGAGGACGAGGACGTACTCCCGCCCGTCAGGCAGGCGGACGACCGCCGCGTCGTGCTGCGAGGTGGACATATTTCCCGTCTTGTGGCCCACGATCGCGCCCGACTGCGGATGGAGACCGGCGGGGATCTCCTCGTTGAACGTCTGGCCGGTGAGAATCTCCCATGCCTTCGCTCTCGAGGCGACCGAGAGCTTCGGCGACCGCACCGCCGCTTCCATTACCGTCGCCATGCCCGCCGCGTCCGTCTCGTTGTTCAGCCCCTCGTCGAACGCCTTCATGTCCTCGACGCACCGCCGCACCTTCACGGTGGGCGCGCCGAGCGCGTCCGTGAAGGCCTGGACGTTCTCTGGCCCGACGAGCGAGAGGACGACGTTCGTCGCGAGATTGGAGGAGCGGACGATCATCTCCGTCACGAGGAATTCGAGCGTCGCCTTCCCGCCGAGCTTCTTCATCGTCGGCGCGTCGCCGTCCTCGAGGCCGATCGAGAACGGCGAGCCGTCGACGAGACTCTTGAACTCGTTCTTCACCGGCACCTCGTCCGAGAGTCGGAGCGTGCCTGCGTCGACGCGGCGGAGGACCTCAAGGAGGACGGGGGTCTTCATCGTGGAGGCAGCGTGCATAGGAAGAGAAGGATTCTTCGAAAGGGAAACGCCGCTAGAAAGGTCCTTGAAGTAGATGCCGAAGCGGGCCCCGCTGGCGTCGGCGATTTTGTCGAGCGTCGTCCTCAGGGTTCGCACCTTCGCCTCCGTGAGCCCCGTCCCCGCTTCCCCTTTCGAGGAAATCTTCTCTTCTCTCTTCAATCTCCGGGCATATCGAAAGAGAGGCTTCAGGAATGGGCTGTCGAACGGCGTGATCTGCGCGCCGGGCACACCGTGACGCGTGGACTGCAGGACCGTGCCGTCGCCGAGCCACATCGCCTCGTGGTCGATCTTGTCCGGCGTGCCGAAGAAGAGGAGGTCGCCGGGCTGGAGCTTCTCGAACGCGACGGGGACGAGCTGCGGATCCTGGAACGCCTGCTCGTAACTGTTGCGCTTCAGGGTGACGCCGTGCTCCGAGAAGATCCGCCAGATGAGCCCCGAGCAGTCGAACCCGAGAGGCGAGGTCCCGCCCCAGGTGTACGGTGCGCCGAGGAAGCGCTTGCCGAACGCGATCCAGTCGGAAGGGGATTTGAGAGGAAGAGGGGAAGAAAGAGAAAGAGGGAGATTTTCTTTGAGGGTGAAGAGGGTCACGTCGCGGCGCGCGACGAAGCCGATGCGCCGATCCGGGAGGCGCACCTTCACCCAGGAGTAGACGTCCGCCGCATGGCCCGCCGCGGCCGGCTTGCCCTCTTCACCTTCTAAGAAATCTTCAACTGCGAACGTCACCCCCACCGGAGCGGTGAGGAGGGGACGGGCGGAGGTGAAGGACGGCGTCGCGTAGACATGCGCGAAGTTTGACGTCACGTGCGCGAGCTTCGATCCCGGCGCCGGCTGCGCCGGCGCCTCACCGCGGCGCAGCGCCCGCTCGGGGATCCACACGTCCTCGCCGGCGGCCGTCCGCACCCTCGCGAAGCCCGCGGCGCTTTCGAGGACCGCGACGCGGTCGCCGAGGATCGCCTGGTCGTCGACGCTCGACGTCTCGTCCGGACGGACGAAGAGGTCCTGCACGGCTGTGACGACGACGGCCGTCTGCGGCGGCGCCGACGACGCACCGGGAGACGCGGAAAGGGAGATTTCTTCGATTGAGAGGAGAAGAACGGCCACAGTGAGTGCGCGAGCGGCGGTGAATCGGCGGGCGGGATTTCCTTCGAGGCACATTCCCGGATTCCACCATAATCCGGCCATGACACAGTCCACTTCTCCCGCCCTCTCTCGCCGCGGACTCATTCTCTCCTCGGCGGCCGCCGCCGCGGCCGCCGCCCTGCCGCGTGCCGTCACCGCCGACGGCATGCCGAAGCCGTCCGGTCCTTCCCCTTCGACGCTCTCGTACCGACCCCTCGTTCTGAAGCTCGAGCACACGTGGACGATCGCGCGTGGCTCCGCCGACGAGAAGAAGAACGGCCTCCTGACCTTCGCGTCCGAAGGCGTGACCGGCTACGGCGAGGCGGCCGCGAACAAGCGCTGGAACCAGAGCTGGGAGACGTCCGAGGCCGCCTTCGCGAGGGTCGAGAAGGCCGTCGCCGGCCTCTCGCCGTGGGACCACCTCACGTGCCTCGAGAAGGCCGAGGCCGCGGCCGGGAACGACCACGAGGTCGTCGCCGCGCTCGACATGGCCCTCTGGGACTGGAAGGGCAAGCGGCTCGGCCGGCCCGTCCACGAGATCCTCGGCGTGCCCGCGCGCGGCATGCCGGTCACGACGTTCTCGATCGGGATCGACACGGCCGAGGTCATCAAGCAGAAGGTGAAAGAGGCCGCCGCGTTCCCGAAACTCAAGGTCAAGATCGGCCTCGCGAACGACGAGGAGAACATCGCAGCGATCCGCTCGGTTTCGAACCAGCCGATCACGGTGGACGCGAACGAGGGCTGGACGACCGTCGAGGAAGCGAAGAAGAAGATCCTCTGGCTGAACGGCGTCAAGCCGATCTTTCTCGAGCAGCCGATGCCGGCGGCGATGGACGGCGAGATGGCGAAGCTCAAGGGCCTCGCGACGTTCCCGATCCTCGGAGACGAGGGCGTCCTCACGGCGGCGGACGTCGCGAAGAAGGCCGGGCTCTATGACGGCGTCGTCGTGAAGCTCGCAAAGGCGGGCGGAATCACGCGTTCGTGGGAGCAGGTCGTCGTCGCGCGCGCCGTCGGCCTGAAGACGATGTGCGGCTGCATGATCGAGTCCTCGATCGGGATCGCGGCCGGGCTCGCGCTCGGGCCGCTCTTCGACTGGCTGGACCTCGACGGGTGCCTCCTCCTCGCGAAGGATCCGTTCACGGGGCTGAAGATCGAGAAGGGCGTCTGGGAGATGCCGAAGGGCCCGGGGCTGGGCGTCGCGATGGTGGCCTAGTCGCCGCGCTCAGTTCCTCGGCGCGAGAAAGAGCCTCGGCCGCTCGCCCGAGCGCGTGAGGCCGCGCGCGCGCAGGAGGCGGTGATCCGCGCGCGCGATCGTCTTCTCGAGCGTCTCGCCGTCCTCTCGCGCGGCCCACCCGAGCGAGAAGGGTACGAGAAGCTCCCGTTCGGCCAGGAACACGAGGCGCTCGCTCGTGTTCTCGGTGGCGGCGGCATCCGCCCCGTCGAGAAGGAGCAGGAATTCGTCGCCGCCCATCCGAACGGTCGATTCCTCGGCGCGCGTCGTGCGCATCAGGAAGCGTGCGACTCGGTTCAGGACGGCGTCGCCTGCCTCGTGCCCGAACTCGTCGTTGTAGTGCTTGAAATGGTCGATGTCGACCATGATGCAGCCCCACGGGGCGCCCGAGTCGGTGTGGCGCCCGGCGAACTCGGTGAGATAGCGCCGGTTCCAGCAGCCCGTGAGCGGGTCGCGAAGGCTCTGGTCGAGAAGACGTTCTTCGAGGCGCTTGCGATCCGTGATGTCGATCAGGATGCCCTGGTAGTAGACCTCTCCCGTCTCCTGGTCGACGCAGCGGTAGACCGTGTCGATGACGGTCCGGATCTCGCCGTCCCTTCGCCGGATCTTGAGCTCGAAATCGCGAACGGCGCCGTCGCGCTCGAGAACGAGGAGCTCGGCCCCGCGGCGGGAAACGTCCACGATGAAATCGATGACGGTCATCTCTCGAGCCTCCTCGAGCGACGCGACCCCGAGCATCGCGAGGAAGGCCGGGTTTCCGTCCACGATCCGGCCGGCTTCGTCCGTGACGTAGATCCCTTCGCGGAGATCGCGCACGAAGCGTCGCAACGCCTCGGCGTCGTCGAGACGGGAGAACCGGCTTGGCATGGTCAAACGATCCTATAACGGACGGTCGCCAGGCGTCGTCAAGGAGCGAATTGAACCGGCCGTCCGTTCAGTTTTTGGGCGAGAGCGAGACCGCGTCTCACGACGTCGTTCCACGGGAAGAGCGCGCCCGGGTCGTCTTTTCGGTCGGGCGCGATGTGCTGGTGCCCGACGATCCAGGGCGCGTCGATCGCGAACATCGCCGTGAGAACTCCCACGAGCCGCACGACCGTCTCGATCTGGGCGGGCGTGAAGGGATACCGATTGCCGTCGCCGGTGATCTCGATGCCGACCGAGGTGCGGTTCAGGGCCATGCGCCCGTGGAGAAGCGAAACGCCCGCGTGCCACGCGCGGTGCTCGAGCGAGACGAACTGGAAAAGGCGGCCGTCGCGGCCGACGAGGAAGTGCGACGAGACCTTTCTCTCGGGCTTCTCGAAGAGCGAGATGCACTCCTCGTCGGTGTCCTGCGACGTGTGATGGAGAACGAGTGCCGAGATCGGCTCGATCTTGAACGGCTCGTAACCCTCCCACCACGAGTTCGGCATCGGGATGAGGCAAGCGTCGGCCACGTCTCCGCCCGCCGCCTGCCAGAGATTCCAGAAGCGTCGGTCCGTCTCGCGGAAGACGCGGTCGAGGTAAAGGGCGTCGGGGTTCGCCCGGGCTTCGGCGAGCGTCCTCTCCGCGCGCGGCACCGGCGGCAGGAGGACCGGCGGAAGCGGAGGCTCGACCACGGGTTCGAGGTCGGGGAGCGAAGCGGACCACTCGTTAACGATCGCGGCGGCGACGTCGCCCATCACACGGACGGCACGGGCTTTTCCGTCCGCCGTGTCGGGAAAGTGGTCGGCGAACGCGACGAGGACGAAGCGGCCCTTCTTCGTCGTGAGGATGCCCGAATCGTTCCGTACGCCTCCGTAGCTGCCCGTCTTGCCGGCCCAGGACGTCCCGGGCTCGTCGAGGAGCAGCCGAGGCAGGCGGTCGCGATCGTGCTGCGTCGCGAGGAGCTTCCCGATGAGGCGGTCGCTCGCGGGACCGAGGAGCGTGCGTGTCGCGATCCGCCGATAGAGCTCCGCGGTGTCGCGGGGCGTCATGATGCCGAGGGGTGCCCACTTCGGAGGCTCCTCGCCCCTGCTCGGGATGCGGCCCACGAGCCGGATCCCGGGCAGGCCGAGCGCCGCCATGCGCGCGTTCACAGCCTCCGCGCCGAAGAGGTCGATGAAGCGGTCGGCCGCCGTGTTGTCGGAGATCGCGATCATGAGATGGAGCAGGTCGCGATTCGTGGGCGTGAGGCCGGGGTCGAACTCGTCGAGCATCCCCGAGCCCGCGGCCACGTTCTTCGCCGTGAGCTTCCAACGGTCCGTCAGGTCGAAACGGCCCTCCCCTTCGAGAGCGGCCGCCTCGACCAGGAGCGCGAGCTTGATGACGCTCGCCGCCTCGAACTCCTCCGCGGCGTTCAGCTCGAGGCGCCGCCCGCTCTCGACGTGAAGCGCCACGATTCCCATTCGCGCCCCGCTCTTCGCCGCGAGCTTCGCGACGCGGCGGGCGAGCCCGCGGTCGTCCGGCGCCACGTGCAGCGAAGCAGGGATGGAGGTGCAGGACGCGAGAAACAGGAGGAGAACGAAAGGGAGAATTCCTGCTATCGGTGGCCGCATGCGCGGCCACCGGCAAAGAGAACGTGTTGCCGGGCGGAGGCTGTCAAGGGTCCTCGACCGCTGCGCGGCGCGCGGAGCGCGCCCTTGACAGCCTTCGCCCGGCCCAGATTCGTCCCTGCGGCGGCGGCGAATGCCGCCGCCGATATCAGAAGAAATTCTCATCTTCTGTCGTTCTAACATGCGCCATCACGAGCGAGCAAAATCTCCCCTCTTCCTCCGCGTCCCCCGCCTCTGCGCCCGCCTCCGGCGGGCGCCTCGCGGCCCTCGACATGTTTCGCGGCCTCACGGTCGTCGGGATGGTTTTCGTCAACAACCCGGGCGACTGGGGACACCTCTACTGGCCGTTCGACCACGCGGAGTGGCACGGCTGGACGCCGACCGACCTCATCTTCCCGTGGTTCCTGTTCATCGTGGGCGTCGCGGGCGTCTTTTCGCTCGAGAAGCGCATGGCGCAGGGCGCGGACCGTCTGGACCTCGCGCGCCACGCCTTCCGGCGAGGAATGACGATCGTCGTCGTGGGCTGGCTGATGGCCTTCTATCCGTTCGTTCCGTTCTTCGACCGCCTCGCACACCTTCGGATCCCCGGCGTTCTCGCACGCATCGGCGTCGCGTACGTTTTCGGCACGTGGATTCTCCTCGCGGTCTGGAAGCGGCGCGCCGTCGGCGTCGCGGCCGCCGTCGCGTTCCTGCTCGCCCTCCACACGTGGCTCCTCCTCGGGACGGGGTACGACCTGACGCCCGCCGGCAACGTCCAACGCGCGGTCGATCTCGCCGTCCTGAAGGGCCATCTCTGGAAGAACGCCCAGGGCTGGGATCCCGAGGGGATCGTCTCGACGCTCACGGCGATCGCGACGATGCTGACGGGGACGCTGACGGGTTTCCTCCTGAAGGGCCGGACCGGCGTGAAGGCGAAGGTGACGCGCCTCCTCGCCTGGGGCGCGATCGCGACCGCGGCGGGCCTCCTCTGGGGACGGGCGCTCCCGATCAACAAGAACCTCTGGACGGCGTCCTATGTCGTCTTCACGTCGGGTGCTGCCCTCCTCGTGATCGGCGTTTGCGTCCTCGTGATCGACGTCCTCGGCTGGAAGAAACCGTTCGCGCCGTTTTTCACCTTCGGGACGAACCCGCTCCTCGTCTTCGTCCTCTCGGGCCTCCTCGCCAAGACGATGGGGCTCGTCAAGCTGGGGGACGCGGCGGGCAAGACGGTCACGCTTCACGCGTGGGTCTACCGCTCCGGCTTCTCGTGGATCGCGGACCCGACCGTGCGCTCGCACGCGTTCGCTCTCGTCACGATCCTCTTCTGGTGGGCGATCCTGCGCGTCTTCGAGAAGAAGGGCTGGTACTGGAAGATCTGACGGACATCTCGCGTCAGGACGAGAGGATCCGGCGCGGGACCTCCGTCGCCGACCGGACCGCGACCTCTTCAGGAAAATTCGCCGCCACGAGGCGCGCGACGCAATCGTCGAGGAGGGCCGTCGAGCCGGCGAGGGCGCCCGAGGCGTTGCGGGCGGCGCCGCTCTTTACCGTGAGAGTCTCGCCCCAGACGGAATAGTCGCCGTCCGCGAGGCCTGCGGCCGGCATCGCGTCGCTGATCAGGGCGACGCGCCCGTCGCCCTTGGCGCGAAAGACGAGGCGGAGCATCTCGTTCGAAAGGTGGTGCGCGTCCGCGATGATGTCCACCGTCACGCCGTCCGTGACGAGGCCCCAGCCGATCGGGCCCGCCTCGCGGTGGTGGAGCGGCTTCATCGCGTTGGCGAAGTGCGTCATGTGCCGTGCGCCAGCCGCGAGCGCCGCGTCGAGCGTCGCGACGTCGGCCTCCGTGTGGCCGATCGAGACGACGAACCCGCGCCTCACGAACTCCTTCACGACGGCAATCCCGCCGGGGATCTCGGGGGCGAGCGTCGTCATTCCGTGGCCGGGCGGATCGCCGGCCGCCTCGAAAAACGCATCGAGCTTTCTCGGATCACCGCCGTCGAGAAAGCACGAGGGGTGAAGGGCGCCGCAGCGCGCGGCCGAGACGAACGGTCCTTCGAAATGAATCCCGAGGGGCATCGCCCCGCGCCCATCGTCCGCGCGGCGCGAGCGCATCCACGCCGAGAGGCGCGCGACCGTCGCGGCTGTGTCGCCGAGAGGCTGCGGGACGAGCGTGGGAAGAAAGCCCGAGACGCCGCGGCCGGACAGCCCCCGAGCGAGGCGGTCGAGATCGCTCGCGGAGGCCGTCAGCACGTCGATACCGAATGCGCCGTGAATGTGAAGGTCGAGAAGACCTTTTGCTCCCTCGCTCATCCGCCGCCTCGCTCTGGCGGCTCGGTCAGCGCGGCGGCCACGTTCGAATGTTTCTTAGAAAGGTGAAGAGCGGCCGCGGAGGCATCGACTTTCCATTTCGCCGAGACGAGTGCGGTAGGCAAGTGCCAATTAACCCTTCTGAGAAATTCTTCTGCGTTCTCTTCGGACGTTTCCGCAATGTCCCGGACGATGCGGATCGCGCGTTTGCGGAGTTTTTCGTTCGTGGGTTTCATCGCGACCATCTCGTCGCGGTAGACGAAGCCTCTTTTCGCCATGACGGCCGTCGAGAGCATGTTGAGGGCGATCTTCTGCGCGGTTCCGGCCTTCAGCCGGCTGGACTCGGCGAGGACCTCGGGACCGGTATCGAGGACGATCGCGATGTCCGCGAGCCTCTCGAGAGGAGAATGGAAACGACATACGATCGCCACCGTGAGCGCGCCCGCGCGCTTCGCCTCTTCCAGGGCGCCCGACACATAGGGTGTCGTGCCGCTCGCGGAGATGCCCACGACGGCATCCTTTGCGCCCAAGCCCGCCGAGACGAGGTCGCGTGCGCCCGCGCCCGCACCGTCCTCCGCGCCCTCCTTCGCCTCTGACATTGCGTCGCGTCCGCCCGCGACGAGCGCGACGACGAGCGAGGGGTCGGTCCCGAACGTAGGCGGGATCTCTGCGGCGTCCAGCGCTCCGAGCCGGCCGCTCGTCCCGGCGCCCGTATAAAACCACCGGCCGCCCGCCTCGAGCCGCGAGGCGATTGCGTCGGCCGCGCGCGCAATCGCGGGAAGAGCCGCGCTCACGGCGTCCTGGACCGCGCGGTCGGCCGCGTGGAGCCGCCTGAGGAGGTCGAGCGTCGCGCTCATTTCGTGCATTTCTCCTCCGCGAGCGCGAGGCGGATGGCGCCGATCTCCGGCGGAAAGGCCGACGGCCCGACCGTCGCTCCGGGTGCGACCGCCGTGATCGCCGCGCGAAGCGGGTCGAGGAGGGGTGAGCCGGCGGAGAGGACACCGCCGATCGTCGCGACCGGGAACGACTCCTTCTCGAGGCCGAGCTTGCGGACGACCGTGACGACGTCGAGAGCCAGCTCGCGCGCGGCTTCCTCGAGAATACGCCGCGCCTCGGCGTCGCCGTCCTTCGCCGCGGCGAGAACGACCGGGTAGTAAGCGGCGACGTCGGCCGCGCCGCTCTCGGAGTGGTACACGTGCTCGAGGAGGTCCGTGATCGAGCGGACGTCCTCCGTCGCGAAGAGACGCTTCTTGATCGCCGTCTTCGGGCCGCGGCCGTCGATCTCGCGCACGACCGCGATCAGCCCCCGCCGCGCGATCGCGTAGCCCGAGCCTTCGTCGCCGATCACGGGCCCGTAGCCGCCCGCCCGCGCGGTCGCGCCGTTTCGCCCCTGGCCGAAGGCGATCGCGCCCGTACCGGCGATGAGGATCACGGCCGGGGCGTCGAGGGCCTCTCGGGATGCCCCGGCAAGCGCGATGCGGGCGTCGCTCGTCAGGAGGACGCGGCCCGCGCCGAAGACGCCTTCGAGCGCGCCGAGAAGAGGGCGGCGATCGTGAATGGAATCGATTCCGGCGAGGCCGATCGCGACGCGACGCGGGTCAGCGTCGCCGGCGGCGGCGAGAGCGTCCGCTGCCGCCTCGTGAACCGTCTCGACCACGCTCGGCAGGGGTCTCGTCGCGGCGTTCGCCGGGCCCGAGGCTCCCCGGCCGAGCGGCACGAGATCGGCTCCCGCCACGACGGCGCGCGTACGGGTCCCGCCGCCGTCGATTCCGATGTAGAACGGCCCCATGGAGTCAGCTTAACAAGGGCCGCCAGATTCACCCGCATCAGTTCCGGTGAGCGCTCCATGGGGCTAGATTCTGCTCATGACAATCGATCTCGACTGGAAAACCCGCTACTCCCGCAAAGTAGCCTCCGCCGAAGATGCCGTGCGCGCCATCCTGCCCGGCCGCCGCATACTCATCAGCTCCGGCGCCGGCGAGCCGGGGCGCCTCGTTCAGGCGCTCGTGACGCACGCCACGCAGCTACGGGGCAACGAGATCGTCCATCTCATGACGCTCGGAGCGGCGCCCTACGTCGCGCCCGGCCTCGAAGACCGCTTCCGGCACATGGCGTTCTTCATCGGTTCGAACGTGCGGCCGGCCGTTCAGGAAGGCCGGGCCGACTTCCTTCCCGTCTTCCTGTCGGAGATCCCGCTCCTGATCACGAGCGGGCGCATCGGCGTCCACGCGGCGCTCATCCAGGTCAGCCCGCCGGACCAGCACGGCTTCGTGAGCCTCGGCGTCTCCGTGGATATCGTCCGCGGCGCCGTCGATACGGCCGACATCATCCTCGCCGAGGTCAACCCGCAGATGCCGCGCACGCTGGGCGACTCCTTCCTCCACGTGGACCACATCGCGCACCTCGTGCCCGTGGACGACCCGCTGCCCGAGCTGACGGTCGAGCCTCTCGACGACGTCTGCCGCCAGATCGGGCACCATGCCGCGCAGCTCATCCCGAACGGGGCGACGATGCAGATGGGGATCGGGCGCATTCCGGACGCCGTCATGAGCGGGCTCTGGGAGCGCAGCGACCTCGGCATCCACACGGAGATGCTGTCCGACGGCGTCATGGCGCTCGCGAAGGCCGGCGTGATCACGGGCCGAAAAAAAACGCTCCTTCCGGGGAAGATCGTCACCTCGTTCGTCATGGGAACGCGCGCTCTCTACGACTGGGTGGACGACAACCCGGCCGTCGAGATGCGTCCCTCCAGCTTCACGAACGACTCCTTCCAGATCGCCCGGAACGACCAGATGGTCGCGCTGAACTCGGCCCTCGCCGTCGATCTGACCGGCCAGGTCGCGGCCGACACGATCGGCGGGCGGTTCTTCTCGGGCATCGGCGGCCAGGTGGACTTCATTCGCGGCGCCGCGCGCAGCAAGGGCGGAAAACCCATCATCGCGCTGCCGTCCACCGCGAAGAACGGCTCGATCAGCCGGATCGTCCCCGTGCTCGAGGAAGGGGCGGGCGTCGTGACGAGCCGCGGCGACATCCACTACGTCGTCACGGAATACGGCGCGGCCGACCTGTGGGGCAAGAACATCCGGCAGAGGACGATGGCTCTCATCGGCATCGCGCATCCCGACTTCCGCGGCGACCTGCTCGCGGCCGCCAAGGCTCGGAAGTACATCTTCCCGGGCTGAGGTCCGTCCAGCCGCGCTAACCTCCGTCGCGTGCGCCGGCCGCTCTTCCTGCTCCTTCTCGCCACCTTCGCGCTGAAGGCGGCAGTCCTCGCGCGCTTCAACGCCCATCCCCTTCTTCAGCCCGCGGGCGACATCGACGGCGGCGTCTACGCGCGTCTCGCGGCGGACGTGGCACGCGGAGATCTCCTGCTGCGCGGCGCCGGCCCCGTGCCGTTCTTCGTCTCGCCTCTCTACATCTACTTCCTCGCGGCGATCCAGGCTCTCTCATCCGGTTCACTTCTCGCGGTGAAGGTCGTGCAGATCGCGCTCGGAACGGCCGCGGTCGCGCTCGTTTTCTTCACGGCAAGACGCCTTTTCGGCAGCCGCGCGGCGCTCGCCGCCGGCATCCTCTACGCACTCATTGGCGTCGTGACGTTTCACGAGGTCCTGATCCTCCAGGCGGCGATCGATCCCTTCTTGACGGCGCTCGCTCTTTTCCTGCTGGCTGATGCGCTCACGCGGGGCAGCTTGGGACGCTGGCTCGCTGCGGGCGCGGCGTTCGGCCTCCTCGCGTTGAATCGTCCGAACGCGCTTCTGTGCATCGTTGCAATCGTCGTCGTTCTGCTCGCATTCGCCGCGACGCGTCTCGTCGCGCGTCGCCACAACGGCCAGCCCTTCTTACCCTTCGAAGAAAATCCTCTTCGAACCCTGCAAGTTGTCGGGGCATTCCTCGTGGGGACGGGAGCAATGATTGCATTGCCCTTCGCACGCAACCTGA
Organism: Thermoanaerobaculia bacterium; assembly: GCA_963816185.1. GTDB lineage: Bacteria > Acidobacteriota > Thermoanaerobaculia > UBA5066 > UBA5066 > Fen-183. The sequence continues at coordinate 251,056 of CAWFJJ010000008.1, forward strand.
TCGTCTCCGGCGAGCCCGTCCTGATCTCTTCACACGGCGGGCTGAACTTCCTGATCGGGAACGGACCGGAAGCAAACGGCGTCTACCGAGTGATCCCGGGGATCACGCCCGACATCGGGGGGCAGGCGGCGGACGCGAAGCGCATCGCGGAGGCAGCCGAAGGCCGGCCGCTTTCTACGCGGGAGGTCTCGGCGCACTTTGCGAAAGTCGCGTGGACGTGGATCAAGGAAGATCCGGGCGCGGCCGCTGGACTCTTCCTCAGGAAGATCTGGTACGTCCTCTCGCGCGACGAGGCGCCGCTCAATTTCAGCTTTCCGTGGTACCGCGAGCGAAGCCTCGCGCTGAAGGTGCTGTTCGTGAGCTCCGGCCTCCTCGTGCCGCTCGCGGGCGCGGGTTTCGTCCTGGCCTCTCTTTGCGTCGGCAGGGGCGGAGCGCCGCGCGCTCTTCGTCTGGGCGATCTTCGTCCCGGCGTACGTATTCGCCGTCGCGGCATTCTTCGTCGCGACGCGGTACCGTCTCCCGCTTCTCGTCGCTCTCGCCTCGCTCGGGGGCGCCGCCCTCGCGCGGCTCCCGGAGGCGTGGCGGACGAAGGGCGCTCGGCTCTGGTCAGCGGCGGCGGCGGCCGCCCTCCTTTCGGTGGTCTCCCTGTGGCCGACGGGCCTCTGGGACGGCGCCGGGGACGAGGAGATGCACCTCGTCCTCTGGGAGATCGAGCAGGGCGAGGCGGGGGCGATGCAGCACGCGGAGGCGGCAGCCCGAGAGCATCCCGATCCGGCTCTCGTCTGGCTACGTGTCGGGCGGTCGTTCGTGACGGCGGGGAAGAGCGACGAGGCGATCACGGCGCTCACTCGGTCCCACGAGATCGACGCCAACCGTCCCGGGACGGCTTCCTTTCTGTCGGCCCTGCTCGAAAAGAGGGGGCTCGCGCGCGTCCTCTCTGGAGACCCGACGGGAGCGCGCCCCGATCTCGAGGAGGCCGTCCGGCTGGACGGCACGAACGCGTCGGCGTGCCTGAACCTTGCCGTGGCCCTCGCCGAGACGGGAGACAGCTCGCGCGCCCGGGAGCTCATCCAACGGGCTCTCGTCTTGAGACCCGGCTACGACAAGGCCGAACAGCTCCTGAAGGCTCTCCGCTAGGCGCTCAGGCCGGCCGGCGCCCCCTCTCCTTCGCGCGTGAACTCGCTTCGCTCAAACAGCACGCGCGTGCGTCGAGAGGGTGCCGTCTCGCCCCTCGCGCCACAAGAAAAAGTGGCCCGGCGTTTCCGCCGGGCCCATCAAGAGAAGTTAGAGAAGGGGGAGTCTTAGAAGTCCAGACGAGCCGTCAGGACGAAGCGCCTCGGCGCGGCCCAAGCCGTCGGCGTCCCGAAGGCCGGGTTTGGCTGAGAGGTTCCCTGCGGGCCGAGGGAGGTCGGCGGGTTGGCGTCCTCGTACGCGTCGAAGTACTTTATATCGTCGACGCTCAGAACGGTCTGCGTGTTGAAGAGGTTCTGGACGCGCGCTTCGAGACGAATGCCAAGAGTGTCCGACGGCTTGAACGTGTAGGCCGCGAGGAGATCGAAGTTCGTCCACGTCGGGAGCCGGTGCGAACCGGCTGGCTCGAGGTAGCGGCCGTAGTCTGTCGACGGCGTCCCCCCGCGAGCCTCCCACGGTGTGCCGCTCTGGACGCGGAGGAAGCCGCCCACGGTGACGCCGAACGGAAGGTCGTATGTTCCCATCGCCTTGAAGATGATCGGGCGGTCCTGCCGCATGAGGCCGTCACGATTCGGTTCGGCCGAGTACCAGCCGGGCTCGTCCTCGAGGAACGAGGAGGTGTTGAAGAGGGCGAGTCCGTAGTCCTCGTCGAAGTTACCGGCCAGCTTGCTGTACGTGATGTTCGCGTCCGCGTACCAACGGTTCGCGTACCTCTTCGAGACGTCCAGCGTAACACCGTGGTAATGGCGCCGGGCGTCGGGGAAGTTCGCGGCCTGGAAGCTGCCGAAGTAGGTGTTCGAGTCGTAGGGGTTCGCGCCGATCCCGGTGTCCTCGAACGCGTTCTTGAGGTTCCGGTACTGGTAGTAGAGGTCGAAGGTGACGTCCTTCGTGAGTGCCGCCGAGTAGCCGAGGATGAATTCCTGGTAGTACGGCGGCTTGAGGTCGGTCGGGATGAACTTCCCTCCCGAGGAGCCCCGGTACTGCGAGCCGAGGAATCCGCCATAGGGCACCGAGCCGCAGCCCGTCGTGACGGTGCAGAAGTAGGCCTGGTCCTGACGAATCCGGAACGGCGCGAAGGACCGCGCCGTGGACTTCTGGTCCATGCCGGCGTATTCGCCATAGGTCGAATAGAGCTTGTCGCTGGAGAGCAGGTTCGGGTTCCAGGTGATGCCGAGGCGAGGCTGGACCTGCTGGCTCCAGCTGAACGTCATGAAGTTGAAACGCGTGTCGGACGTTTCCGCGGGCGTCCCGGTCGACCCGCAGACCTGGCCGGCTTTGCAAACCTGGGCGAAGTCGTCCTTGTTGGCGAGAACCCCGACGTAGATCGTCAGGTTCTTCATCGTGATCGTGTCCTGGATGAAAGCCGAGTACGTGCGCGCCTTGGAGTTCTGCGTCGGCTGGGAGGTGTAGTACCGGGCGCGGTCCGAGGCATACTTGGTACCGGTGCCACAGACAGCGGTCGGGCAGGTCCCGCCGATCGCCCCCCAGAGGCCCCAGCCGTTCGTCGCGCGGACGGTGTCCATCGAATCGTCCTCGAAGCCGCCGCCCAGCTTGAACGCGTTCTGCGTCGGTCCGATGTCGAGATACTGGCTGAGCGTGGCCTTGACCTCGCTCCTCTTGTACCGGTCGCCGGTCTCGGCGAACTCGGGCAAGCCTCCGTTGTTGCTATGCCGATTCGGGTCGGGAAAGTAGCCGTACGCCGCGAGATTTTTCGGGTCGATCGTCATCGGCTGGAATGCAGGAACGAGATTCTGGCCCACAGACGTGTCGTTCTCCTGCAGGGCGACGTACTTCGCCTCGAAGACCGTGTCTTTCGACGCGAACCAGTCCGCTGTGAAATTCCCGACGTAGTTCGTCGTGTCGGTCCCGTAGCCGGCGGTGGGTGCGTCGTAGACCGAGTTGAACTGGTCCGTCCCTTTGTTCGGCAGCGCGCGGAAGCCCGCGTTGAGAAGGAGCGACTGGCCGATGAAGCCTGTCAGCTTTCCGAAGTAGTCGCCGTTGTGCGACTTCGAGTCGGGCTGCGTCGCCGTGGTGTTGTCGACCAGCGTGGCCGACTGGCCGGTCGTCTTATTGTCGTAGTAAGCGCCCGAGACATATCCGAAGAGCATGTCCTTCACGATCGGGAACCCGAGGTTCGCCTGACCGCTGTAGTTGTTGACATTGGACTGCGTGCCGAAGTCTCGGTTCGCCTGAAAGGAAGACGGCGAAATGATGGCCTGCACGCTGCCGACGATCTGGTTCGTTCCCGACTTCGTGACGGCGTTGATCATCGCGCCCGATGTCCGGCCGAACTCGGCCGAGATGCCGCCCTTCTTCACGTTGAAGTCCGCGATGTCGAGCTGGTTCGTGTCGACGCCGAGGAAGCCGTAGCCCGGGTTCGTGATGTTGACGCCGTCGAGGAGGTACTTGTTGTCCTGCCGCGTTCCGCCGGAGATCGAGACGAAGCCTTGTCCGTCCGAGGCGGCGGCCCCCGGTACGAGCTTCAGGACTCCCTCGTACGTCCGCGAGAGCGGCAGGTCCTTGATCGTGTTGTCGGTGAAGTTGAAGTTGACCTCGGAGGCCGTCTTGTCGATCTCGGCCGCGGCGCCGGTCACGACGACCTCTGCCTTCGTCGTCTGAACGAGCGTGAGCGCGAGCTGCGCATCGCTGTCGACGAAGACCTTGACCTTGTGGCTCGCCGTACCGAGCCCCTGGAGCTCCGCGGTGACAACGTAGTCGCCGGGCAGAAGGACCGTGAACTTGAACGCGCCGTTCGCGTTCGTGACGGTGTCGCGGGGGGCCTGTGCGCCCGCGAGCTTCACGCTGGCGCCGGGAACGGGAGCACCGGTGCCGTCTTTCACGACGCCCGAGATCGACCCCGTCTCGCCCGCCAACGCCGCGGTGGCCGTGACGAGAAGCACAAGTGAAATGAGAACACGCGAGATGAGCCTCATGCCTGAACCTCCTCCTCCTCGAATCGAATGCGATACGAATTCACCGTGACTTTTATCACGAAAGAGCGCTCGCGATCGAGTGATCAGGGCGCATCCAATTCTTTGGAGCCGCCAGACTCCGACGCGTCGGGTGAGGCGCTGCTAGAGTGCCGCCCGTGAGCGCGGCTCCGGCGCTTCTCTACCTTCACGGCCTCGCGTCCTCGCCGAAGGGCCGCAAGAGGGAGATGCTCGAGAGACGCTTCGCGGCGGAAGGCTGGAAGGTCGTCGCTCCAGATCTGAACGTCCCCTCTTTTCGCGAGCTCTCTTTCGCCGAGATGTGCGCCGAAGCGTTCGTGACCTGCGCGGAGGCGAGGCCGCGAGTCGTCGTCGGCAGCTCGCTCGGCGCCCTCGTGGCCCTCTCCGTGACGGGCATGCTCGAAAACGGCCGCCCGCCGCTCGTCCTCGTCGCACCCGCGCTCGGATTCGGCGAAAGGTGGAAGTCGAAGCTGCCGGAAGGCGACGTTTTCGAGCTCTTCCACCACGGCGAAGGCCGGCCGCTTCCCATCCATCGCGCCTTTTTCGAGGAGATGGCGGGCGTGCGCGTGGACGAAGCGGCGCCGCCCGTGCCGGTCTCGATGGTCATGGGAACGCGCGACGAATCCGTGCCCTTCGATCAGGTCGCCGAGTCGTGGGCGCGGTGGGAAGCCTCGGGGCGCCTCGCTCCCGGCTCACTCTTCCACCGCGTCGAGGGCGGCGACCACGGCCTCATCGAGTTCGGCGACGAGATCGAGGCCGCTGTGAGAGAGCGGCTTTCGGGCTAAACGGACTTTGCCGAGGGCCGCCCGACCGTCAGGTAATAGATCGGGATTCCCGCCGCGACGACGCCGAGGACAGCGAGCGTCGACCAGCGGCTCTCGGGCTGGACGATCGCGTTCGCGAGGAGATAGAGCACGGAGGCGATGAAGAGGATCGGCACGAGTGGGAAGAACGGCGCCCGAAAGGACGGCGCGTAGCCGGGCGCTCTCCTCAGCCGGAAAATAGACGCGACCCCGAGAGCGTAGAAGGGGAGGAACGCGGTCACGAACGCGTCGGCGAGCTGCTCGAAGCTGCGCGACAGAACGAAGATGATCCCGAGGGCCGCCGTCATCGAGATCGACACCCAGGGCGTGCCCCAGCGCGGGTGCACGGAGGCGATCGGCTTGAAGAAGAGCCGGTCGTTCGCCATCGCGAAAAAGATGCGCGGGCTCGTGAAGAGCACCGTGTTGAGCGTGCCGAAGGTGGAGATCATCACCGTGACGGACACGAAAGCGACGCCGGCCCTCCCGAAGACGGCCTGTGCGACGTCGGCGGCGACGAGCTTCGAGACGCGGATCTGGTCGATCGGAAGGACCGCGAGGTACGCGAGGTTCGCGAGGAGGTAGATCGCGACGACGGCGAGCGTGCCGCCGATGAGGGCGCGCGGGAGGTTCTTCGCCGGATCTTTGACCTCGCCGGCGTTGTAGGCGAGGTCGGCCCAGCCGTCGAATGCCCACAGCGTCGAGACGAGCGCGAGGCCGAACGCGGCGAGCGTGAAGCTGCCCGCGGGAGCCGCCGGCGTGAAGTGGCCGCCCGTCGCCGGGAGGCCGAGACCGAACGCGACGAGGACGATGAAGACGAGCCCGCCGTATTTCGCGAGAACGGTCAGGTTGCTGACCATCGCCGCGAGCGAGACGCCGCGGATGTTGAAGAACGCCGTGAGGGCGATCGCGAACGCCGCGAACCAGCGCACGATCCAGACGTTCGCGGGGCTCTCCGGGTCGGTCCCGATCACGCGGAAGAAATATTCCGAGAACACGATGGAGATCGCCCCGAGTGAGGCGGCGCGGATCATCGAGAACTGTCCCCATCCGAAGAGGAAGCCCGCGAGACGGCCCCAGCCGTCGCGGCAGAAGACGTAAAGGCCGCCCGTTTCGGGCAGCGCGCTCGCGACCTCGGCCAGCGTCAGGGCGCCGCAGATCGCAAAGAGCCCGCCCGCCGCCCACACGCACAGCATGGGAAGCGGTCCAGGAAGCTTCGCGGCGATGCCCGCCGGCGATCTGAAGATCCCGGAGCCGATCGTCGAGCCGATGACGACGGCGACGGCGCTCCAGATGCCGAGCGTCCGCCGCAGCTCGTGCGGCGCCGCTGGAACCGAGGCGGCATCCGGCATCTACGAATGGTACAGGACCCGACACAGGCCGTCCTCGGGCGGAACGCCATAGAATCGATCGGCCGTGAAGATGTCTTTCGGTCTCGCGGCTCTCGTGGCAGCCCTCGCCTGCGGCGTGGGCGCCGGGCCGCGGGGCGTGGACCCGGGCTTACGCCTGGCGGCCGACAAAGGCCCCGGCAGCCTCGCCCTTGCCGACCTGAACGGCGACGGGCGGCTGGATCTCGTCGTTGCGAACGACGAGAGCGGAGACGTGACCGTTCTGCTCGGAGACGGGAAGGGAGGCTTCGCGGCGGCGCGCGGGTCGCCCTTCCCGGCCGGAGAATCCCCGAACGACATCGCGATCGCGGACTTCGACGGCGACGGCAAGCCGGATCTCGCGTTCCCGAACCACGACACCTCCCACGTAACGGTCCTCCTCGGAGACGGGCGCGGCGGATTCGGGCCGGCGCCGGGGTCGCCGGTCACGGTCCGGAGCAAACCGCATCCGCACGGAATCGCCGCCGCGGACTTCAACGCGGACTCTCACGTCGATTTCGCCGTCGAGAGCTGGGCGAGCGATCAGGTCGAGGTGGTCTTCGGAACCGGAGGCGGGAGGTTCCGAACCCGGAGCCAGCTTTTCGGCGTGGGTCACATGCCCTACCAGAAGCTCCGAGCGGGCGATTTGAACGACGACGGAGTCCCCGACATCGTCACGACGAACTTCGAGGGAGGGAACGTGACCGCCCTGCTCGGAGACGGCAAGGGCGGCTTCCGCGAGCCGCCCGGCTCCCCGTTTCCCGCAGGGGAGACTCCGTTCTCGCTCGCGCTCGCCGACGTCGACCGGGACGGCCATCTCGACCTCGTCGTCTCGAACTTCTCCGGCCGCGGCGGTGATACGAGCCACGACGCCGTCAACGTGCTCCTCGGGGACGGGCGTGGCGGATTCCGTAAGATGAAAGGCTCGCCGTTCGCGGCGGGCCCGAACCCGATCCACGTGACCGTCGGCGACGTGAACGGCGACGGCTGGCCGGACATCGCGACCGCGAACATGAGGGGCGACGATGTGACGGTTCTCCTCGGAGACGGACACGGATCGTTCCAGCCCGGCGTTCGCAGGCCGGCGGGGAGAGAGCCGTACGGTGTGGCGGTGGAAGACGTAGACGGGGATGGCCGTGCCGAGATCTTCGTGGCGAACCACGGCGGCGGCGACGTCAAGATGATCCGGTTCCGCTGAGGTTCGGCTCCCCTTGACCAGCCGCGGTTTTCGCCGCACCCTTCGCCCCGCCTGATGGCCACCACCTACACAGCGCGAGACATCACCGTTCTCGAAGGGCTCGAGCCCGTCCGCAAGCGGCCCGGCATGTACATCGGCGGCGTCGACACGCGGGGTCTCCACCACCTCGTCAACGAGATCGTCGACAACGCGATCGACGAGGTCATCAACGGTTACGCGACGCGCCTCGAAGTGACGCTCTTCGAAGGCGGCCGGGAGATCGAGGTCACGGACAACGGGCGAGGCATTCCCGTCGACGTCCACCCGAAATACAGGAAGAGCGCGCTCGAGCTGATCCTCACGACTCTCCATTCGGGAGGGAAGTTCGACCAGGGGAGCTATGTCCATTCGGGGGGCCTCCACGGCGTCGGCGCATCCGTCGTGTGCGCGCTCTCTTCGGAGATGACGGTCACGGTGAAACGGGACGGGCACGAATGGGGACAGACGTATTCGCGCGGCAAGGCGACGTCGAAAGTGACGAAGACCTCGGGCGCCGAGAAAGTGCGCGGGTCGGGGACGACGATCCGCTTCCGTCCCGACGCCGAGATCTTCGGAAAGCTCTCGTTCGACGCGCGGGAGATCCGCGAGCGCCTCGAGGCCAAGACGTACCTTCATCGCGGCCTTCGCGTCGTGTTCCTCGACGAGACCGAGAGGCCGGCGCGACGTGACGAGCTCACGCACGAGGGCGGCCTCGCGGACTGGCTGCTGCACGTCGTGGAGGAGCGCGGCAAGCCCGCGACCGGAGGGGTGTTCACCCTCGCGCGCGAGGGAGAGCCCCGGCTCGAGCTCGCGCTCGTGTGGACGGAGGCGACGGACGAGCACGTGCGCTCTTACGTGAACGGCATCTCGACTCCGTCGGGCGGCACGCACGAGAACGGGCTGCGCTCGGGCGTCACGAAAGCCGTGCGCAACTACCTCGAGACGCACGAGCTCCTTCCGAAGGGCGTCAACGTCACGGCCGAGGACATCCGCGAGGGCCTCGTCGTCCTCCTGTCCGCGTACGTCCTCGAGCCGCAGTTCCAGGGCCAGACGAAAGACCGCCTCAACAACCCCGAGGTCGCGGCGCAGGTGGACGGAGCCGTCCGTCCGGCTCTCGAGAAGTGGCTCAACGAGAACCCCACGTTCGCCGACCAGATCGTGGGGCGCATCGTCCTCGCGTCGCGCGCGCGCGAAGCGAGCCGCGCAGCGGCCCGCGAGGTCACGCGCAAGACCGCGGTGTCGCACCGCCTGAACCTCCCCGGCAAGCTCGCGGACTGCTCGTCCACCGATCCGTCCCTTTCCGAGCTCTTCATCGTCGAGGGCGACTCGGCGGGCGGCTCGGCCAAGCAGGGCCGCGACCGCCAGACGCAGGCGATCCTCCCGCTGCGCGGCAAGGTGCTGAACGCCGAGCAGGCGAACGCTGCGAAGGTCACCGGCAACCGCGAGCTCTCGGACATCGTCTCGGCGCTCGGCTGCGGCGTCGGCGCGAGCTTCGACCTCGGCAAGCTCCGTTACGGGAAGATCTTCCTTCTGATGGATGCCGACGCGGACGGTCACCATATCTCGACGCTCCTCCTCACGTTCTTCTGGCGGCACCTGCCGAAGCTCGTCGAGGGGGGCTTCGTCTACCTCGCTCAGCCGCCCCTCTACCGGATCGACGCGGCGAAAGAGACGTTCTGGGCGCTCGACGAGAAGGAGCGCGACGCGATCCTCGCGAAACTTCCGAAGAACGTGAAGCCCGAGATCATGCGCTTCAAGGGGCTCGGAGAGATGATGCCCGAGCAGCTCAAGCAGACGACGCTCGACCCGCGCCGCCGCCGCGCGCTCAAGGTCACGGTTCCGAACGTGCTCGAGGCCGAGAAGACGCTCGGCGAGCTCATGGGCAAGGACGCGTCGCTGCGCTACCGCTTCATCATGGAGCGGGCGCGAGAGGCGGATGATCTCGACGTTTAGCGAGCCTGCGGCGCAGGGCGGCGAACGCGCCGAGAAGGAGCGTCACCTCACGGGAGGTTGGTTTTCCGCGGCGCAGGAACGACTCGATCTCGGCCAGCACTTCCTTCGAGTAGCCGCGGCCAGGGTAGCCGGCCGAAGAGAGGGTCTCTTTGAAAGAGGTCAGGAGACGGCGGACGTCGCGTGAAGGCGCGGGCTGTTCTTCGGGTTTCGGCGTTCCGCGGCTTCGCCGCGGTGCTTTGAACGGATAGAGCAGAGCGAGCGCGACGACGACCGCCTGCGCCACGTTCAGCGTCGGAAGAGCGGCCGCGCGTCGGGATCGTCAGGCGAGCGTCGCAGAGCCGCAGCTCTTCCGTCGTGAGACCGCCGCGCTCGGGACCGAACACGAGCGCGACGCACAGGCGGGCGCGGAGCGCCCGCGAAGACCGAAGAGACCGGGAGATTTCTTCGAAGGTAGTGGGAGGCGGCAGCCCACGCGAGACGCGGCCGCGCAAGGACGTAATAGCCATCAGGGTGTCTGTAGAGGCGAGCAGCTCACCCCAGGCCGGGACGACATTCACCTTTCTAAGAAAATCTTCAGCGCCGGATGCAAAAGCGACTGCGTCGGGGTGATCGATAGGCGCGCGCGGCTGGAGGAGCAGCAATTCCGCCCCGAAATTCTTCGCGGCCCGCGCCGCCGCCCCGAGATTGCCGGGGTTGTGCGTCCTGACGAGAACGACGCGAAGGGTCATGAGCGCGATCCTGGTCCAGAATGGCGCGCATGTCGAAGCCAAGATCCGAGGACGAGCAGAAGGCCGTCGAGACGATCCTGTGGGCGCTCGGCCATCGCCTCGCGCGCCTGAGGGACGAGTACACGATGAAGGTTCAGCGCGGCGAGGAGCCCGAGGGCGTGACGAAGGGCTTCGAGATGGCGCTCCGCGAGATCAACGACATGCTTCCGCGGCGCAAGCGTTTCAGGGGCTGAAACTGTTCAGGCGGCATGCGCGTGCACCGGGAGAGCCACGGGACTCGTGGCGTTCGCCCTCCGTTTAAGAGTCGCGACGAGGACGTGCGCCCACAGGAGCAGGCCTACCGTCGCGAAAATGCCGGTCGTCCCGACGAGCCTGTAAAGAGGCAGGCCGCCCCAGCCGAGGGCGACGGGGATCTGCAGCGCGCGGACCAAGGCCGCGGCGGCCACGAAGGCGAGGGCGAGACGTGCTTCGCGCGGGCGCACGAGCGCGCGACCCGTGAACGCCGGGACCACGCGCAGGCTCATGCCGACGATCAGGAGCGTGAGAAACCCGATCGTGTAGACGTGTCGCGCGCCGTCCCACACGAACTTGTGAACAGAGGCCCCCGAGAGCTCGCCGATCGAAGCCGCGATGGAGATCGCCGCGAAGAGCCCGAGAAAGGCGAACGGCGCGCGCAGCGAGAGCGCTCCGGGAGCCTTGGCGAACGGCGCGAGGATTCGGCCGGCGGCGAGGAACACGAGAACCGCCGCAGAGACGAGCAGCGTTCCGCCGAGCGCGAAGCCGCGTGAGACGGGCGGCGTCAGGCCGGGAATCCAAGCGGCCGCGAGGAGGAGGACGCCTGCCCCCTGCAGCGCCGCGACGGGCCGCGCGCTCTTCGCAGTGGGTCGGTGCAGCCCCAGGAACGCGGGGACCATCCGCGAGGCGAAACCGAGTACGTACGAGAGAATGAAGCCGTAGAGCGCGATCGCGTAGAAGGGCTCGACGAGGCCGCCCGGGATCTCGGACTCCGCATGGCCCGCGAGGAAGAGCGACTGAGCGCCGGAGAGCACGACGGCGAGCGCGGCCCAGAGCGATCCGAAGAGGACGTGAAGGGAAAGAGGGTCGCCGAGGGAGCGGCGCGCGGCGAGAACGGGCAGAGCCCAGGCGAGGAACGCGAACACACCGGCGATCTCGAGCGTCCCCGAGAGAAGAGACAGGAATCGGCCCGCCGGCCAGGGCGCGAGCGGCTGTCCGAACGCGCGCAGCAGGGCGCCGCCGCCCACGCCGACGAGCACGGTGAAGAGCACCCGGTTGGACGGCGTTTTCGCTCCGAGGATGCGCGGAAGCGCGTGAAGCGCGACGCCGAAGATGAAGAGGCCGGCGAACCCGAGGAGCTGGACGTGCGCGTGAAGCTGAAGATGGGACACGAGAACCGTGCCTCCGGCGAAAGCCATCTGCCAGATCGCCCAGCCGCCAGTCGAAACGCCGAGCGTGAGGGCGAGGGCGAGCGCGGTGAGGACGAAGGAGGGCAGGAGGTTGCGGGGGGGCGCGCTCGGGGCGTTCGACCCGCAAGCGCTGCAGCAAGGAGCGGTCTGAAGGGGGGCCATGTCTTTCTCCACGGCCAAATTAGGCGTCAAGGCGCGGGTCCGGTATGACGGGCGTCATTTCCGTGGGCTGAAGTCCCTGCATCATGGTTGCGCCGGCCATGGAGCACCATGCTTCAGCGCGGGAGGAGAACCTTGCTCAAGCCCGTCGAGCTCGAAATCGAGCTCTTCTGCCGTGGGTTGCGCGTCGACCCTTCTTGCGAGGTGGATACCGACGGTCGCCGCATCTCGCGCACGCGCGCCGGCCTCGGGTCGGGCCTCGAGCTCGTCCTGCCGTCGCCGCGGAAGAAGATCTGGGTGAACGTGCCCGTCGTGGAGGCCTTCGCAGCGAAGTCGCCGTTCCTCCTGATGAAGACGGCGCGGGGCTACGTCGTTTGCGACTCTCGGCAAGGCGACCACTATCCCGTCGAGATCCCCGAGGAGCCCGCCTGGTACTCGTGGAAGACGTCGAGCGGCGTCGAGATGAGCCGTGTCGGAGTCCTGCAGGGCACGTACCTCGGGATCTACGTCTCGAACGCGTGTCTGTATTGGAACCTGCCGGCGTCTCCCGCGTGCGGCTTCTGCACGACGGGCCGCAACGTGGGCAAGGCCGAGGAGTCGAAGAAGAAGGTGGACGACGTGATCGAAGTCGCGAAGGCCGCGCGCGACGAGTCCGGCTCCATCTTCACGCATCTCAACACGGGCTATCACTTCGAGGACCGCGACGACCTCGAGGTCGTTCACGGCCTCAGGCAGTGCGAGCCGTTCGTGAAGCGGCTCCGCGCCGAGGTGGGCGGCTTCATCGGCGTCCAGGCCGTGCCGGTGCCGCGGCGCAAGTTCAACGAGTACGACGACCTGATCGCCGCCGGAACGGACCATTTCTCGTTCTGTTACGAATTCGAGGATCCCGCGTACTTCGCGAAGTTCTGCCCCGGTAAAGAGCTCACGCTGGGCCAAAAGGCGTTCTTCGAAGCGATGGATTACACGGCGAAGAAGCTCGGGCCGGGGAAAGTCTCGGGCGAGATCATCGCGGGGCTCGAGCCTCTCGAGGCCACGAAGCGCGGTATCGACCGCATCGTGGATGCCGGGGCCTTTCCCACCGTCTGCATCTTCCGTCCCACCGTCGGCAGCGCGCTCGAGAGCGCCCCGCCACCCAAGGCGGACGAGATGCGCGAGGTCTTCACGCATCTCTGGAAGGCGGTGCAACGCGCCGGCCTCCCCGTCGGAATCCTCCCGGGCATCCAGGTCTCGCTCGTCGTCCAGCCGGAAGAAGCGGCCGACCTCGTGCCGCCGACGTTCTCCTCGCGTCTCTACGAGACGAAGCTCGCGGCGCTGCGCACGTTCGCGAAACCTTACGTCGCGTGGAAGCTCCGCCCGAAGAGCGGACGGGTACGGGCGGCGACCGCGTAGAGGGCACCGTGGTCGGAAACACGCGCCCCCTATGACCTTCGTCATGACGGGCCGCCGCGTGGGAGAACAACCTTCGACGATGGCGATCTCCGTCCGGTTCCCCGACCTCGAACACTGGAAAGCGCAGGTCAAGTGTCAGGCCGGCTGTCCCGTCGCGACGGACGCCGGGCGATATGTCCAGCTCATCGCCGAAGGGCGGGACGAGGATGCCTTTCTCGTCGCGCGCGCGCCGAATCCGTTCGCGTCGGTGTGCGGGCGCGTTTGCGCCGCCCCGTGCGAAGACGCGTGCCGCCGCGGCTCGATCGACGCGCCCATCTCGATCCGGGCGCTGAAGCGCTTCGTCACGGAGCAGTACGGCGTCGAATCGCGTCGGCCGGACACGCAGGAAAGGCTGTTCAGAGAGCCGATCCTGGAGGGAAACCGCTATTCGGGTCACCTGCCGATTCACCCTTCGGGCGCAAAGAAGATTTTCTTAGAAGGGAATACAGACGAGGGCGCCGCGGGTGCACCGGCCGATCTCGCGAGCGCCGCCGAGCGCATTTCGCCCTCTTCACCTTCTAAGAAATCTCCCGGTTCTTCCGGGCGACCGAAGGTCGCCGTCGTTGGAGCCGGTCCGGCCGGCCTTTCCGCCGCGCACGACCTCGCGCTCCTCGGCTACAGCGTGACCGTCTTCGAGGCGGCGGGGGAGCCCGGCGGAATGATGCGCTTCGGCATCCCGGAGTACCGCCTCCCGCGGACGCTCATCAAGGCCGAGATCGACCGGATCCTCTCGTTCGGCGTCGCGCTCCGGCTTGGAACGCCTCTGACTCCGGACTTCGGCCTGACGGAGCTCAAGGCCGAAGGCTACGAGGCCGTCTTCCTTTCCGTCGGCGTGTCGAAGGGGCGCGACCTGCAGGTCCCGGGCGTCGAGCTGGACGGCGTCGTGAAAGCGGTCGACTACCTCCTGAACGTCAACCACGGCTTCCGCATGGACCTCGGGCGGCGCGTCGTCGTCATCGGCGGCGGGTTCGTCGCGTTCGACGCGGCGCGCACGGCGCTCCGCCTGGGGCGCGAAGCCGACGTCGACGCGCTCGAAGAGAAAGCCGGCGAAGCCGACGCGCGCCTCAAGGAAGCGCTCGACTCGGCGCGGGCCGCGCTGCGCGGCGGCGCGGCCGAGGTAACACTCGTCTCTCTCGAGAACTTCGAGGAGATGCCGGTTCTCCGGACGACGCAGGGCCACGAGGAGTTCGAGGAGGCGAAAAAGGAAGGCGTTCGCTTCCATCCGCGCCGCGGCCCGCAGCGCTTCCTCGGCAGCGGGCGCCTGACCGCCGTCGAGCTGAAGAGGGTGACGTCCGTCTTCGACGAGCGCGGGCGTTTCGCCCCCGCGTACGACGAGTCGGACGTCGTGACGCTCGAAGCGGACGCCTGCGTCCTCGCGATCGGCCAGAAGGCGGACCTTTCGTTCCTGAAGCAGGGAGACGGCATCGCGCTCACGCCGGCCGGCACGATCGCGGTCGACAAGACGACGCTCGCGACGTCGGCTCCGGGGATCTTCGCGGGCGGCGACGTCGCCTTCGGCCCGCGCAACCTCATCGAGGCGGTCGCGAACGGCAAGCGCGCCGCGCGCTCGATCCACGAGCACCTCGCGAAGGAGAAGGCCTCGATCCGCGCCACGCTCGAGATCGAGAAGATCCCGACGTCGTCGTACCGGATGATCGCGGGCTTCGAGATCCTCGACCGCGAGGCGCCGCCGACGCTGGACCTCGGGCGGCGCACGGGCATCGCCGAAGTCGAGACGGGCTACGCGGCACTCGAGGCGCGCGCGCAGGCCGCGCGCTGCCTCATCTGCCACGTGCAGACGATCTACGACCCGGAGGCCTGCGTCCTTTGCAACCGCTGCGTCGACGTCTGCCCGGAGTACTGCCTCGCGCTCGTGCCGCTCGAGGAGCTGGACCTCCCGGAGGACGAGCGCGCGGCCCTCGCGGCGCGCGCCGGAGGAAACGGTTTGCCGCTGTCCGCGATGGTCAAGGACGACGACCGCTGCATCCGCTGCGGCCTGTGCGCGATCAGGTGCCCGACGGACGCGATGACGATGGAGAAGTTCTCCATCACGGAGGGATTCGATGAGTGAGCCGAAGAGCCGGCGCGAGATCTTCCTGAAGCTGGGGTTCGGGGCAGGCGTGGCGGCCCTCGGAGCCCAGGCAGTCGCTTCATTGCGGTCGCTCGTGCCAAACGTGTCCTACGACGCGCCGACGACCGTAAAGATCGGCCTTCCGAACGACTTTCCCGATGGGATGAAGTTTCTGCCGGACGAGAGGCTCTTCGTGTTCCGCGAAGGAAGAACGCTTCACGCGATTTCCGCGGTGTGCACGCACCTCGGCTGCACGGTCCGCGCGGAAGCGTTGTCCTCGCCGGAGACGAAAGACGTCAGCGGCAAGCCGCTGCGCCTCACGCACCGTTTCCTCTGTCCGTGTCACGGCTCGAAGTACGCCGGGGACGGCACGAACGTGGCCGGTCCCGCGCCGAAGCCGCTCGCCTGGTACCACCTCTCGCTTTCACCCGACGACGGACAGCTCGTCGTCGACCTCGCGCAGCCCGTGGAGCGCGACTTCCGCTTCACGCTGGCCTGAAGGCCCGAGGAAACATGAGCGCAAAACCCGAAAAGCCCGGTTCTCCGCCCGCGAGCGCGCCCGGAGTCCATTCGAAGCCGCTGTGGAGCGTCAGGCCGGCCTCCGACCGCGAGGCGGGCGACGCCGTCGTGTCGAACTTCCTGCTCCACTGGTTTCCGGCGAAGACCTACAAGCCGTCGCTCGACTGGAACTATTCGTTCTGGCTCGGCACGGCCTCGGCCGCGCTGCTCCTGCTCCTGACCCTGTCGGGGCTGCCGCTCCTCTTTCTGTACGTCCCGTCCGTCGAGCGCGCGTACGGGTCCGTGAAGGACATCGAGTACGTCACGACGTTCGGCTTCTGGATCCGCGCGGTGCACCGCCTCTCCGCGCATCTCATGGTGGCCGTCGTCTTCCTCCACATGGTGCGCGTCTTCCTCACGGGCGCTTACAAGAACGGCCGTGGACAAGGGCAGAAGAGGGAGCAGAACTGGGTCCTCGGCGTGGGCCTGCTCCTCACTACGCTCCTCCTCTCCTTCACGGGCTATCTCCTCCCGTGGGACCAGCTCGCCTACTGGGCGATCACCGTAGGGACGAACATCGCGTCCTCGATCCCGTTCGCCGGGCCGGCGATCCGCGAACTGCTCCTCGGCGGGCGCGCGATCGACCAGCCCACGCTCATCCGCTTCTACGTCCTGCACGTCCTCGCGCTCCCGGCCGCGATCGGCGTCCTCTTCCTGTACCACATGTGGCGCGTGCGCAAGGACGGCGGTCTCGCGCGGGCAGACAGGGCGACGCTCCTGCCGGAAAGGGCCGCCGAGGCTCCGTCGAAGACGAAGACCTACACGCTCCTCGGCATCGCGCGCGGGACGTCGCCGGCGGTGAAGGCTTCCACGCTCGAGCGAGAGGATACGACGGTCAACTCCATCCCCGACCTCACGAGGCGCATCGCGATCGTCGTCCTCGCGATTTTCGCGATCGTGAGCATCGCGTCGGTCTTCACCCACGCGCCGCTCGAGGAGCCGGCGAACGCGCTCGTGACGCCGAACCCGGCGAAGGCACCCTGGTACTTCCTGTGGCTCCAGGAGATCGTGACCGACACGACCGTGAAGATCGGCTCTTTCACGATCAACGGGGCGTTCCTCGGCGGCGTGCTCCTGCCGGGGGCTCTCGTCCTCCTGATGACGGTCTGGCCGTGGCTCGAAAAGAGCGCGCCCGGCTCGGCCGGCGTGTGGTTCCCGAAGGACCGGCGGACGCAAAACGCGGTCTTCCTCGTGCTCGTCGCGATCGTCCTCGTGCTCACCTTCATCGGCACGTTCTGCCGCGGGCCGTACTGGCACCTCTACTGGCCGTGGCAGGCGTGGCCAGAGCTGCCGACGAGGATCTGACATGGAAAAACGCTCCGACTCTCCTTACCCGAAGATCGACCGGCCGATCCTGGCGGCCGTCGGCATCCTGCTCGTCGTCTCCTGCGCGCTCTTCGCGTGGAGCGACCGCGCGCACGACTGGCGCTATTACCAGGCCGCGTTCAAGGCCCAGGTCACGGCGAAGCTCGGAGCCGAGAAGGCGAAGGAGGTGCACGGGGGCCTCCAGCAGATCTGGGTCGCCGATCTCAGGCGCGCCGACCGCTGCGTCACCTGCCACCAGGCCGCGCTCTGGAAAGGGTTCGAGACGGCCGACGAGCCGCTGCGCACGCACCCGCCGGAGCCGTTCCGGAACCACCCCATCGAGAAATACGGCTGTACGTCCTGCCACGGCGGGCAGGGCTATGCCGTGGATACCGAAGAGGCGCACGGGCCCATCGAGCACTGGGAAGAGCCGGTGCTCGGCCGCTCACTCGGAGAAGCGTATTCGCTCGTGGACGACAAGAACGCCGCGATGCAGATGAACTGCAACGTGTGCCACCGGTACGACCGCGAGACGAAGGGCGCCGACGCGATCAACCTCGCCAAGAAGCTCGTCGTGGAGAAGGGCTGCCGCGCGTGTCACGTCGTGAACGGGCGCGGCGGGTCGATCGGACCGGACCTGACGAACGTGGGCGAGAAGGCGGCCGAGCAATACGAATACGGCCGTCTTTCGGGGCAGAAGACGTCGTTCGCGTGGCACGTCGCGCATTTCAAGGATCCCCGTGCCCTCGTGATCGACACCGTCATGCCGAACTTCCACTTCTCGACGAAAGAGGCCCAGGCCCTCGCGATGCTCGTTCTCTCGTGGCGGCGCGCGCCGGTGCCGGCCGACTACAGGCCCGGCACGCCCCATACCGATCCGCAGACGGCGGCCGAAGTCGAAGCCGAAGAGAGGATGAAGACCGGCCCGGGCGCGTGGTTCGTCAAGACGGGCTGTTTCGTCTGCCATTCGATCCAGGCCCTCGGTGTGAAGAGCCCGGCGCAGATCGGTCCGGACCTGTCCAACGCCGTCGAGGACGTGCAGTCCCGGTTCGGCCGGACCGTCGACGACTTCCTGAGAGAGCCTACGGGAACGATGGCGGTCGTCCTTTCTCGCCAGATCATCCTGACGCCCGAAGATAAAGCCGTAGCCGTCGGAAAGCTCCGCGAGGCTTTCGCGGAATACCAGAAGCAGAAGGCCGAAGAAGCGAAGGGCAGGAAGCCCGCCGCCTCGGTCGCTTCATCCCATTGAGTCAAGGAGGAAGGGAATGTTAACGACACGGAAGAAGTGGATGAGCTGGGGAGGGGCCGTCGCGATCGCTGCGGCCGGCCTCCTTGCGTGGCACTGCGCGCCCTCGGCGCCGAAGGGCGCGAAGAAAGGGCCCGCGAACGCGTCGGACCAGTCGGTCGCGGCGATGAAGACCTACATCGCCCCGGGGGACCTCGACGAGTACTACTTGTTCTCGTCCGGCGGGCACTCGGGACAGGTGTACGTCTACGGCGTGCCGTCCATGCGCCATCTCTCGACGATCCCCGTCTTCACGCCGTATCCGGGAATCGGCTATGGGTTCGACGACGAATCGAAGGCGATGCTCGGCGGCCTGACGTGGGGCGACGCCCACCACCCGGCTCTGTCGGAGACGAACGGCGACTACGACGGCCGCTGGCTCTTCATCAACGACATGAACGGCCGCCTCGCGCGAATCGACCTCAGGGATTTCAAGACGAAGCAGATCTACGGGCCGGTCCCGAACGTGTCGGGCAACCACTCCGGCTCGTTCGTCACCCCGAACAGCGAGTACGCCATGATGGGCTCGCGCTTTTCGATCCCGATCCCGAAGGGAAAGTACCTGCCCCTCGACAAGTACGCGACGGAATGGAAGGGCGTGCTCGCGGCCATCAAGATCGACCCGAAGAGCGGCGAGATGTCGCTCGGCTGGCAGATCCTGATGCCGCCCTTCGACTACGACCTCGGCGACGCCGGCAAGAAGGTCTCCGACGGCTGGATGTTCTGGACCTGCTACAACGCAGAGCGTGCCACCGGGAAGCTCGAGGTCACGGCCTCGCAGCGCGACCGTGACTACATCGCGGCCGTCGACTGGCACGCGGCCCAGAAGGCGATCGACGAAGGCAAGGGCGACCTCATCGGCGGCGTGAAGGTTCTCGATCCGAAGAAGGTGCCCGGGATCGTGTGGCTCATGCCCTGCGGCAAGTCGCCCCACGGCGTGGACGTCTCGCCCGACGGCAAGTACGTCGTCGGCTCGGGCAAACTCCAGGGCGTCACGACCGTCTTCAACTTCGAGAAAGTCCAGACGGCGATCCGCAACAAGGACTTCACCGGCGACGAGGACGGCATCCCGGTCCTGAAGTACGAGTCCATCAAGGATGCCGAGGTGCCCGTCGGCCTCGGACCGCTCCACACGCAGTTCGGACCCGATGGCTACGCGTACACATCCCTCTTCCTCGACAGCGCGATCGCGAAGTGGAAGCTCGGGACGTGGGAGGTCGTGGACAAGGTCCCGATGTCCTACAACATCGGCCACCTCTGTGCGGCCGAGGGTGACACCTGCTCGCCCAAGGGCAAGTACCTCGTCGGCCTGAACAAGCTCTCGCACGGCCGGCACCTCTCGGTCGGGCCCGGGCAGCCCGAGTCGTCGCAGCTCGTGGACATCTCCGAGGAGAAGATGAAGCTGATCTACGACGCCTTCACCGAGCCGGAGCCGCACTACGCCCAGATGATCGAGGCGAAGAAGCTCCACCCGATCGAGGTCTATCCGAAGGAGGAGAGCAAGAACCCGCTGGCCATCTGGGACGTCAAGGACGCGGGCGTGACGCGGCAAGGCCCGAACGTCACGGCGAAAGTCGTGCTCGTGCGCTCCACGATCACGCCGCAGGCCATCGAGGTGAACCAGGGCGACACGGTCAGGATCGCGCTGACGAACATCGAGCAGACGACCGACGAGCTGCACGGCTTCGGCCTGCTCGACTACAACATCAACATCGTGTGCGATCCGGGCGAGACGAAGGTCGTCACGTTCAAGGCCGACAAGGCCGGCGTCTATCCCTATTACTGCACGAACTTCTGCTCCGCGCTCCACCAGGAGATGCAGGGCTACCTGATCGTCAAGCCGAAGGCGTAGGGGAAATGAAAGCCATCTTCGAAAAGAGCAACCGTTTTCTCGAACTCCCCCTGGACCTCGGTCCGCGCGGCCTCCTCGTCGTGGCCGTGCTCCTCCTCGTGCCCTCGTATCTCTTTCCGCTCTGGAACCTGACGATGTTCGCGCCGCAGTACCGGGACGGCCTGAGGATGCACATCTACAGCTGGAAGCTCGAGGGCGGGAACGCCGGCCACGACATCACGGAGATCAACGTCCTGAACCATTACATCGGTATGCGCGACCTCTCGCCCGCCGACTTCACCGAGTTCAAGTGGATCCCGTTCGTCGTCGGTATCGTGGGCCTCCTGATGCTGCGGACGGCCGTCCTCGGGAAGATGTCGCATCTCGTCGACAACGTCGTCCTGTATCTCTACTTCGGGGCGTTCTCTCTTTGGTCGTTCGGGTTCAAGCTGTGGACTTACGGCCACAACCTCTCGCCGACCGCGGCGGTCAAGATCGCGCCGTTCATGCCGCCGATGTTCGGGTACAGGAAGCTCGCGAACTTCGAGATCTATTCGTATCCGGGCCCCGGGTCGTACGCGCTCGGCCTCGTCGCGGTCGTCCTCGTTGCGGCGATGGCGCTCGCCTGGCGAGAGGGCAGGCGCGCGTCCGCGCGCACGCCTGGATCCTGATGATCGCCCTGCCCCTCGTCCTCCTCCTGCAGATCACCGGCGACATGGCGCCCGTGACGCCGGGAGGGCTCGAGGGACGTCCGCCCGCGGCGGAGGCCTCCCCGTTGCAGGTCCGGGTGGACCGAGCGGCGCCGGGAGAGACGGTCGTCGTCTTGCCCGGGTCTTTCGTGGGCGATCTCGTTCTCGACCGTCCCATTCATCTCGTGGGAGTGGGGCGGCCACGGCTCGTCGGATCCGGGAAGGGGAGCGTCGTGCGCGTGCGCGCGGACGGCGTGACTCTCGAGGGCTTCGACATCGACGGCGTGAAGGGCGGGGACCTCGCTAGGGACTCCTCGGGCGTCCACATCGCGGCCCGGAACGTCGTCGTGCGCGACTGCCGCATCTCGGACGCGCTCTTCGGCATCTACCTGCGGCAGGCGGACGGCGCGCGCGTGGAGAGCTGCCGCATCCGGGGAATCCACGGACGGGATCCGGGAGAGAAAGGCTCCGGCCTCCACGTCTGGGACACGAAAGGGTTCACGTTCGAGGACAACGTGATCGAGGACGTGCGCGACGGTTTCTACATCCAGTCCTCCTCGGGCGGGACGATCGTCCGCAACACGGCACGCGACCTCCGGTACGGCCTCCACTACATGTTCTCGGACGACAACACTTTCGAGGAGAACACCTTCGAGAACGGCGCGGCCGGCACGGCGCTCATGTACAGCAAGCGCATCGTCTTCCGCCGGAACCGGTTTCTGAAGAACCGCGGCTTCGCGTCGGTGGGGCTGCTCTTCAAGACCTGCGACGACGTCCTCGCCGAGGACAACCTCATCGCCGACAACGCGCGCGGGATCTTTCTCGAAGGCTCGTACCGCAACGTCTTCCGGAGGAACGTCGTCGCCCTCTCCGACGCCGCGATCGTCCTCTACGACTCCTGCGGCCAGAACCGTTTCGAGGGCAACTCGTTCGTCGGAAACCTTGCGCCGCTCGCTCTCGTGGGACACCGCACGGACACCGTCTTCGACGGCAACTACTGGTCGGACAACGACGAGCCGGACCTCGACGGCGACGGCATCTCGGACCGGCCTTTCCCTCTTTCCAACGTCTTCGACCACCTGCGCGGAAACCTGACCGCTGCCGACCTCTTTTCGCGAAGCCTCGCGGCGCGGGCCCTCGGAGCGGCTGAGCGCGGATTCCCCGTGCTGAGAGCGGTCGAGGTCTTCGACCGCACTCCCCTTGCCCATCCGCCCGCGCTCCCTCGCGTTCCGCATCAGGACCGTCCGGCGGCTTCCCACGGTGCGTTCGCGCTCGCGATGTCGGGCCTTTCGCTGCTCGGCGGGGGCGGCGTGCTTTTCGCCGGGCGGAGGCGCGCGTGATCCGCTTCGAATCGTTCTCGAAGAGCTTCGGCGCGCAGCGCGCCGTCTCCGACCTGACCGTCGCGATCGAGCCCGGCGAGATCGTGGCGCTCCTGGGGCCGAACGGCTCGGGAAAGACGACCTCGCTGAAGGCCGCTGCGGGCCTCATCCACCCGACGAAGGGCAGAGTCGTCGTGGGAGAGGCAGGGCTGCCGGCGACCGTGCCTGCGGCGCGCCGCACACTCTCCTTCCTTCCGCAGAAAGTCACTTTTCCCGATTCCCTGACGGGACGCGAGGTGCTGGATTTCTATCGCGCGCTGCGCGGCGTGGATTCCCGCCGCGTGGACGAGGTGCTGAAGATGGCCTCGTTGAACGGGGCCGCGGGGCGCGCCGTGGGCACGTACTCCGGCGGCATGACGCAGCGGCTCGGGCTCGCGGTCGCTGCGCTGCCCGACACGGCGGTCCTCCTCCTCGACGAGCCGACCGCCGCCCTGGACCCCGACGGGCTCTGCGCATTCTATGGCCTGGCCGTCGCGCGCCGTCGCGAGGGAAAGACCGTTCTGTTCACGACGCATCAGCTCGGGGACGTGGAGCGCCTCGCGGACCGCGTCGGCGTCCTCGTGGAGGGAAAGCTCGCCGCCCTCCTGACGCGCCGCGAGCTCGAAGACTGGCTCGGCGCACACGGCTTCCCGCTCGTACAGACCGGGACGAGCCCTCTCGAAAGTCTTTACCGCGAGCTCGTGGGAGGTCACGCGTGAGGCTTCGCGGCGGGCTCGTGGTCCTCGCGCTCGCTCTCTTTGCGGCCTGCGCGCGCGGACCTGTTGCGCCCGCCGCGCTCGACACGAAGAACGAGAGCTGCGGCTGGTGCCGCATGGCGGTCTCGGACGCTCGTTTCGCCGCGCAGCTCGTGTCGCCGTCCGAGGAGCCCCGCTTTTTCGACGACGTCGGCTGTCTCACGACGTTCCTGAAGTCCGGCGGCGCGCCGGCGAAGGGCCAGATCGCGTACGTGGCCGACCACCGGACGAAGGCCTGGGTGCGCGCGTCGACCGCGGTCTACACGAAGAAGCCGGGCCTCGAAACGCCGATGGGATCGGGCCTCGTCGCGCACGCCGATGCGGCCTCCCGGGATGCGGATCCGGATGCCGCCGGAGGAGCTCCGGCGAGTGCCCGCGACGTCTTCGGGCCGAACGGTGTCCCGGACGGTGGCCGATGAATGGCTCGCTCGGCTCGCTCGGCTCGTTCGGCCCCTTCGCCCTCTGCGCGCGGCAGGAGCTCCTTCTCGCGGTGCGTTCGCGCTGGACGCAGATTTTCGCGGCCGTCTTCGCGGCGCTCGCGCTCGGCGTGGCCTCCTCGGGGTACGTGCTCTCCGGAGGTCACGGCGTGCAGGATTTCGCGCGCACGACGGCCTCCCTCGTCGAGCTGGTCCTGCTCCTCGTGCCCCTGACGGCCCTTCTGATCGGGGTCCTGTCGCTCGCGCCCGAGCGAGGCGCGGCGGAGCTCCTCTTCTCGCAGCCCGTCTCCCGGCGCGCGATCCTCCTCGGGAAGACGGCCGGCCTTTTCGTCGCGCTTTCGGCGGCGCAGGCCCTCGGGTTCGGCTCGGCCGGCCTCGTCATCTTCTCGCAGGCGGGCGGCGAGGGCCTTCCGGGCTTCGGCCTTCTCGTTCTCGGGTCATTCGTCCTCACGGCCGTCTTCCTCGGGCTGGCGGCGCTCGTCTCCGCCGGTGCCGTGGGACGCCGGACGCGCGCCCTCGCGATCGCGCTCGTCCTGTGGTTCTTTGCAGTCGTCCTCTTCGACGTGGCCGCGCTCGGAGCGGCGTCCCTCCTTCCGTCCGGCCCGGCGTCGCGCGTCCTCATCGTCTCGGTGCTCGTGAACCCAGCGGACGCGGTCCGGACCGGCGCGCTTCTCGGCCTCGAGGGAAGCGGCGCGTTCGGCGCGGCGTCCCTCGCGCTCCTCAGGTTCACGAAGGGCCCCACGGGCGCCGGAATCCTGCTCGTCTCGTCCCTGCTTCTCTGGCTGGTGGTGCCGGCGCTCCTCGCCGCGCGGAGGCTCGGGAAAGCCGACCTCTGAGATTTCCGGAATTCTCCGTGAGAGAGCCCCGGCGAATGGCTCACTCCCCGCCCGAGGTCGTCTCGACGTCCTCCGCGGGGTAGCGCAATGTCCCGTCAGCCATGACGCTCACACCGGGAGTGAGCGTCGCCGGGATGACTTGGCCAGGTCCCATGATGTGCTCGACACGCGTTCCGCCGGCCAACAGGTAATCCGTGATGATCCGGCGATGACAGCGCCACCACACTGCTTCGGCGCACATGATCGCGCCCCGATGATCGCGCGTGAGCGCGCACAAGTCGTCCAGACCGGCGCGGAATTCGTCAGTCTCCGCGTAGTCGGCGTAATTCCTGAACGCCGCGACGCGCCAGTAGATGTTGAGCGAGGGCGACGCGCCTTTGCGATGATGACGTCGGCCGCCGAGCGCGTGCAGATGCCGGTAGCCGATGCCATCGGCGGCGAGGGAGTCCGGGAGCGTCTCTTCATTGAACTGCGGCGCCGCTCGCGAGCGCGGGATCGAGCGCACGTCCACGAGCAGCGTGACGTCCACCTGCCGTAAGAGCGACACGAAGTCTGCGAGGCTCCGCGTGGAGTGGCCGATGGTGAAGACGATATCGCCCGCCAGGCGATTCACTTCCGGGGTGTTCGCTTCTCTTGCGGGGCCGGCTGGTAGATGCCGGGCGGGGCGCGGAAGGGGATCGCGAGCCGGTTCCAGGCGTTGATCGCCACGACCACCCAGTTGAGGTCGACGAGCTCCTTTTCGGAGAAGTGCTGCCGCGCCTCCTCGTACACCTCGTCCGGCACGTGCGTTTCGGAGACCCGCGTGACGGACTCGGTCCAGGCCAGGGCGGCCCGTTCACGCGGGGAGTAGAAGGAGGATTCTCGCCAGGCATCGAGCAGATAGAGGCGCTGCTCTGTCTCGCCGGCGGCCCGGGCGTCCTTCGTGTGCATGTCGATGCAATAGGCGCAGCCGTTGATCTGGGACGCACGCAGCTTGACGAGCTCGATCAGAGAGCGCGAAAGCCCGCAGCGGTGGAGGTAGCTCTCGAGAGCCAACATCGTTTCGTACGCCTCCGGAGCCGTCGCATGAGCATCGATCCTTGGCTGCGTGTGGTCCATGTCGATCCTCCGGCTGCGCTTCCACCGATGCGCAAGGCGAGTCTCTCACTCCGGCTCAGCGTCCGCCCTCACTTCACGAATTTCTTCGGGAACTGCTTGACGATTCCGCTCGTCAGCACATCGGCGAACATGAGCATGTGCGCGTGGCCTTTGTCGTAGGCCCCGATGTCGGCCGGCCAGTCCTTCTTGAGCCTCGAGACGACCTCGGTCGTCGTGAAGTCGAGGTGTTTGTAGAGCATGTCCGTCAGGACGGCTTTCGGCCAGTTGGGATTAGCGCCGCTCAGGAAGGTGGCGATCTCGTCCCCATTGGCGTGCCAGCGCTTCTCCCCGTTGGCCACGCCGTCGTCGTTGCCGGCCTTGGCTGCCTTCACGATGTCCGCGGCGATGAGGATGTGATCCCGGAGCAGAGACGCCAGTTTCTTACCCGCCGCTTCTCCGTAGAACGGCTTGACGGCATCGCCGATGTCGTCCTGGTTTCGGAGAAGCCGTTCCGCCACCTTGTCGGTATCGCCAAGATCAGCCAAGGCGCTGATGATGAAGTTCCTCGTGTAGACGATGTGCTCTTCCCAGAGCTGGCGCATCGCGTTTCGGAGATCCACGGCCGAGGCGGTGTGGCTCATCGCGTCCGCTTTCATGTGCTCGTCGGCCCGGACCGGCGCCGCGAGAACGACTCCTGCAAGCACGACGGACGCGAAGATTCCTGTTGAACGGATACGCTTCATGGTCGTGTCCTCCTTCTTTCGTAAGCCTCGGATCAGAACGGTGTGAGCGATTCCTGCATGTGTACGAATGCGCCGTCGTTGGTCCCCGTGTCCTTCCAGACGACGTATCCGGCGAGCTGCGAGGTGCCGGCCACCGCCTCGGCGAAGACGATCAGCGAAGGCGCTCCGGCCGGAAACTGATACGCGTTAGTCCCTCCGACGTTGAAGATGTCGCTGATCTGGGTCATCTGCCCGGGCGCGAGGACGAACGTCGGCTGTGTTCCGACGGGCGCGCCGGTGCTCGGATCGACGAACGTGAGGCGCACGGTGAGAGGGGCGTCGACCGGATCGCCGGCATCGTCAATCCCGACGTTCTCGATCCCGATGTTGGTCAGGAGGCCGTCCCCGTTGCGAAGGAGGCCGGCCAGGGCATGGGCGCCTCCCGTGTGGAGCGGCCGGGCGCGGTATGCGGTGCCGTTCGTCGGACCGGCGCTCCCGTTGGCGAAGCTCCAGACGCGCGCGACGGCGGTCGCCTCGCTCCCCGTGCGGAAGGCCGCGTTGTCGAACGTCAGGAGCATCGTGCCGAACGTGTTCTCGGCCTGACCGGGCGGGATGATCCCGGCGGACGCCAGCGACAGGAGGACGTCCTCCGTGTGGATGTTGTCGAATCCGAGCAGCGTCCCGAAGGAGCCGCTGCGGGTCGCGGACCCGTCGGCCGGCGTGTAGAAGAAATCGACGTCCGTGGGCTGGGCGGTGTTGTTCGTGATGTCGAGCGACGTGAAGAACTTGGTCGAAAAGCCGCGCGTTCTCGCGACGACCGGCAGGTCGACCGAGAAGCCTCCGCCTGCGCTCAAGACCCGGATTGCAAAAGGCCGCGACAGCGGGACCGCCTGCGGAGCGCGGGCGAAGGACGGGCCGGCGGCGGCGAGGCCGAGACAGAGGAGAGAGAGGCGGAGCTTCATGGCGTCACCTCAGAGCGACTTCAGGTACTCGACGAGATCGTTCTTCTCGCCCGGGGTGAGAGAGAGGCTCTTGAAGGAGTCGTAGTGATTCACGACGTCGAGGAGGGTCGGGAAGCGGCCGTCGTGGTAGAAGCCCCCCTTCGTGCGCGCGAAGAGGCTGCGGAGAGGCGTCGTGCGATAGCGCTTGTCTGGGGAGCGGCTGGATTGGAAGTCGTCGATGCCGATCTCCTCCGGCGCGTGCAGGTTCCAGCCGGGCTCGGTCGTGAGCGGGCTGACGTGGCAGGACGCGCACTGCCCCTTCTCGGCGAAGAGGACTCCTCCGCGCTCGGCGGCGGCGGCGTCGAAGCTGCCGGCCGGCGGAGTCGGGGCCGGAATCGAGAGCTGGTAGTAATGCAGGGGTCCGAGCTTCGCGGTGACCTGGTCCTCGCCCTCGGCGGCCTGCGTGTGGCCGGAATGCGCGCGAGCGGCAACGGGGAACTGCGTGGCGTCGTCCAGGCGCGGGTCGTAGAAAGTACCCTTGCCGTGCATCTCGAGAACCGCGACGAAGGCGTTCCAATACGTCATCGAGCCCCAGCCCGTGTACGTGCTGAGGTTCGTGCCCGCGAGGCCGAACGCGGCCGGGATGAGCGTCGCCGCCGACTTGCCATCCGGCCGGAACGCCTTTCCGTCGAGGAAGAGCTCCGCGTCGAACCTTCCGGGGCCCCAGCTCGCGAGGACCGTGCGGGTCGTCGCGTCGCTGACGCCGAGGAAGCTGTCGACGGCCGAGAGGTCCGGCGACAGGGCCACGATGGCCCCGACGTTGAGGTCGCGGTTCGGCCATCCGTCGAGGCGATGACCGATGCCGGGAGCGAACGAATCGTCGACGGTCGAGTGACAGAACGAGCACTGAATTCCGAGCGAGACGATCTTCTTGTCCGGGGAGAAGCGGCCGGTCACGCCGACGACCGCGTCGAGCTGCAGTAGAGCCAGCGTCGTCGCCGGATCGTCCAGACTGATCGCGCCGGACTTGATTCCCGAAACGACCGCGGGGGGCAGAGCGTCGGCGTCCACCTTCAGGCCCACGGCAAGCGCGGTTTTCGGGCTCACACCCGGACCGACTCCTCCGTTCGCCGACCCGGCGATGGCCTCGTGAAGCTTGAGCGTGTCGCCCCAGAACGCCTCGTCGCCGAACGTGTCGTAGCGGAAGATCTGCCGCCCTTCGTCCAGCATCCTGTGGCTGCTCACGGTGATGACCCGGTCGAACTGACCGCCCGATCCCCGCGAGCCGGCCACGACGTCGTTCGGCGAAGGCCGTCGACTGCGCATTGGCGGCCCGGCCGCCGCGGAGAGCGCCGACGAGAATCAGAACGCTGACGAGAGGAGACAGTGTGAAGAGAGAGATTTTCTTCTTCATGGCGTTAGGCGGCGGACGTCGAGGGGCCGCGAGCGCGGATGGCAGAAGGAATGGCTTCGCCCTGGCGGATCTCGCTCAGGCGGCCGAGGACGAACGCGCCGCACGCCATCCCGAGGTCGCGCACGGCCACGTCGAAATAGTGTCCGGTCGTGACGAGGTTGAGCGCGATCACCGTGAGCCACCCGGCCACGACGTAGCCGCCGAGCCGCGTGATGCCGACGAGGATCGCGATTCCGGCAGTGATCTCGATCACACCCGCGACGCGCATGAGCGTTCCCGCCGAAATCGGCGCCAGGCGCAGAACCAGCGGGCTCGCGTACTGCTCCCAGTTGGTCAACAGGTTCAGGAACTTGTCGAGCCCTGCGAGGAAAGCGGTCAGCCCGAAGGCGATGCGAAGAGTCCAGAAGGCAGACGTGAGTCGCGTGTCCATGAATGGGTGTCCTCCGATTCGGGTTAGTGCGTCGTCGTGACGCGAGTGAATGAAGGGAGATTTCGGGTGGGCCTGCATGCGAGTACAGAGTCCGGAACGAGACCGAGGGTTCCCGAGCTGGAAACGGGCAGGACTTCGAAATGCGACTGGCGCCCTTGCAGTCGACTTCTGGCGTCAGGGGGACAAATCTGTTCGGATCCAGAGCAACGCCGGCTCGGCTGTCAGGCGCCTCTGCTTTGCTCCTCGGCTATCTTTTGCATGACGATCGTCACGATCCGGGTGCATCGGGAGTCTCCGAAGGAAAATGCCGTAAGGATCCCTTGCCCGGCACGTGCGAGCAGGTGGCTCTCGATCTGGCGGCGCGCCCGATGAAGGCGCGTCTTCACGGTCTCTTCCTTCAGTCCCAGGCACTCGGCGGTCTCGGCCTGGTTCATCTGCTCGATCTCCCGCATGACGAAGACCTCGCGGAAGGAATCGGGCAGGTGGTCGACGGCTTCCTCGATCAGTCGTTTCAGCTCGTGCCGGGCCGCATTCTGTTCGGGATCGGGAAGGTTGCTGCGGAGCTCCACGACACGGCCCTCGTCGTCGCCCACGGTGACCTCCAGCGGCTGGAGCCTTCTGCCTCGCCGAGCGCGGGCCATCGCCTCGTAGACGGCGATTTTCGTCAGCCAGGTGGCGAAGCTCGACCGGCCCTCGAACTGGTCGAGGTGGCTGTACGCCTTGAGGTAGGCCTCCTGGAGCACATCCTCGGCGTCGGAGTCGGTTCCGAGGATGGACCGGATGATCCGGTAGAGCCTCTGGTTGTACCTGCGCATCACGATTTCGAAGAGGGCGATCTCCCCCTGCTTCACGCGGCCGACGACGGTTTCATCGTCGAGGATGGCGAGCGCGACGGGCTTCGGATCGGCCTGCATGTGCTCTTACAGAGTCCCAGGCCAGTCTAGAGGTTCCCGATCCGTTCGTTTTCGCTGTCGGTCTCGGGACGACCCGGTCGCCCCGCCGACTCCGGCCTAATTCGACACGGCCAACGAGCCCCGGATATGATATATGGGATCCCATGGAAGATCGGAAGGCCGTCCTCGACTCGATCCGCCGGATCGTCCGCGCGGTAAGGCTTTCTTCCCGGTCGTCCGAATCGGCCGTCGGGCTGAGCGCCGCGCAGCTCTTCGTCCTCCAGAAGCTCGCCGAGCACGATGGCCTGTCGATCAATGAGCTCGCAAGCGAGACCCTGACCCACCAGAGCTCCGTCTCGGTCGTCGTCTCGAAACTGGCGGCACGGAGGCTCGTCCGTCGCACGATCTCCCGCCTGGACAGGCGTCGGACCTTGATCTCTCTCTCCGCAAAGGGACGTCGGGCGCTGGCAGGCGCTCCGGAGGCGATGCAGGTCCGGCTGATCGCGGCCCTCGACGACCTTTCCGAGGCCGACGTCACGCGGCTGGCGAGGCTCCTGGCCCGGTGGACCGATGCCGCGGGGATCGCCGGCACCGTCCCAACGCTCTTCGGAGAAGAAGAAAGACGATGAAAAAGGGAATCCGGGGCGATTTCTCCGCCGACCGGCGGCTGCTCCAGCTGTCCGCGATCTCGATCGGGATCGGCGCCGTCTGCTCGCTGGTCGCAGTCCTGCTGCTCTCCATGATCGCCTGCTTCACGAACCTTTTCTTCTACGGCCGGCTCTCGTTGACATCGCGCGGCCCGGCCGGGAGCCCGCTCGGCGCATGGATGATCGCCGTGCCCGTCGCCGGCGGGCTGATCGTCGGCCTCATCGCGCGGTACGGGTCGGAGAAGATCCGGGGCCATGGCATTCCCGAGGCGCTGGAGGCGATCCTGTTCGGCAAGAGCCTCATTTCGCCGAAAGTGGCGATCCTCAAGCCGCTTTCGTCGGCGATCTCGATCGGATCGGGGGGGCCATTCGGGGCCGAAGGACCGATCATCATGACCGGCGGCGCATTCGGGTCGATCATCGCCCAGTGGTTTCACCTCTCGGCGGCAGAGAGGAAGACGTTGCTCGTCGCCGGAGCGGCGGCCGGGATGTCGGCGACCTTCGCGTCCCCGATCGCCGCGGTCCTCCTGGCCGTGGAGCTCCTTCTGTTCGAGTGGAAGCCCCGCAGCCTGATCCCCGTGGCGCTGGCGAGCGCGGTTGCCGCCGCGATACGTCCCCACCTGCTCGGCTCGGGACCGCTCTTCCCGGTTCCCGCCCACGGGGCCATCGGGTGGCCGGGGCTGCTGGGAGCGGCCGCCGTCGGTCTCGCCGCGGGAGCGTTCTCGTCGGGGCTCAGCACCGCGCTCTACGCTTTCGAGGACGCGTTCGAGCATCTCCCGTTCCACTGGATGTGGCGCCCGGCCCTCGGCGGCTTGATTGTCGGGATCGGCGGGTTCTTCCAGCCCCGGGCCCTCGGCGTAGGCTACGACGTCATCGGGGACCTCTTGCAGGGGCACATGGCGCTCTCGTTGATCGTCGGACTCCTCCTCGTGAAGTGCGGCATCTGGCTGGTGTCCCTCGCCTCCGGGACGTCGGGCGGCGTCGTGGCCCCGCTTCTGATCATGGGGTGCGGGCTCGGCGCGGTGGAGTCGGCGCTCCTGCCCGCCGCCGCAGGCAGCGCCTCCCTCTGGCCGCTCGTCAGCATGGCGGCCGTGCTGGGCGGAATGATGCGCGCCCCGTTCACCGCGGTGATCTTCGCGCTGGAGCTTTCCCACGACGTTCAGGCACTGCCGCCGCTCCTGATCGCGGCGATCGCCGCCTACGGGTTCACCGTCCTCACGATGAAGCGTTCGATCCTCACCGAGAAGGTGGCCCGCAGGGGCTACGACATTTTTCGGGAGTACGAGGTCGACCCCCTCGAGCGATCTCGAGTCGCGGAAGCGATGACGGGAGCCGTCACGACGATCCCGGCATCCCTCGCGGCGAACCGCGTCTATGACGAGTACTTCTCCTCGAGCCTCAAGCACCGGGGCTTTCCCGTGGTCGACGCGGCGGGGCTCCTCGTCGGCGTCCTGACGATGTCGGATCTCATGGAGGATTCCCTCCTCGAGAAGGATCTCTCCCTGACAGCCCGCGACCTCGTGAAGCGCGAGCCCATCGTGGCTTATCCCCATGAGACATGCCGGCAGGCCGCCGAGCGGATGGCGGCTTCGGGCATCGGACGCCTTCCCGTTCTCTCCGCGGACGAGCCTGGCAAGCTGATCGGCATCCTCACGCGCAGCGATCTCCTGAAGCCGAGGCTCCAGCGCTTCGAGGAGGAGAAGGTCGTCGAGCGCCGTTTCGGCGGCAGGACGAGGCCTGTCTAGAACGGCGTCGAGAAGGAGCGAAGAGGAATGTCGAGCGACCCTTCGGAGAAGCAGCTCTCGTCGTGGTGGCGCCACGCCGTCATCCTCGTGATGGCGCTCGGCTTCAGCCTGCTCACGCTCGTGACCGTCCTCACGTACACGAACGCGCCGCCCATCCCGGAGCGGGTGACCGACGCCGCCGGGTCAACCCTCTTCACGCGGGAGAATATCGAGCACGGGCAGGAGGTCTTCCTCAAGCACGGCCTCATGGAGCACGGGACGCTCTGGGGCCACGGAGCGTATCTCGGCCCGGACTACACCGCCGAGTACCTGCACCGGCTGGCGGAGATCACCCGTGACGCCCGCGCCCGTGAGCGTTATGGCCGCCCGTACGCTGAGCTCGATCCGGACGCGGCTTCGGCCGTAGATGCGGCCGTGCACAACCTGTTGAAGGAGAACCGCTACGACTCGGGCACCGATACGCTCCGGTTCTCGGCGTCCGAGGCGGCGGCCTGGCAGACGCAGAAGGCGGAGTGGGCCGACTACTTCTCGGGGAAGACGCCGGCACCGGGCCTGCCCGCGAAGTACATCCGCGGTGGGGCCGAGCTCGAAGACCTCGACTCGTACTTCGCGTGGGCGGCGTGGGCGACGGTCGCGAACCGGCCCGGGAAGGACTACTCCTACACCAACAACTGGCCGTACGAACCGGCCGTCGGCAACCGGCCGAGCGCGTCGGCCTATCTGTGGAGCGCGCTCAGCCTCGTGACTCTCCTCGCGGGGCTCGGGACCGTCCTGTTCGCCTTTGGCCGGTTCGATTATCTCGGCTGGCACGGGCCGTCGGCGAGCGGACACGTGCACGACAGCATCCTCGCCCGCTGGACCCTGACGCCGAGCCAGAAGGCGGGCGGCCTCTACTTTGGAGTGGTCGCGCTGCTGTTCCTGCTCCAGGCGTTCGCGGGGGGCGCCCTCGCCCACTACCGTGTCGAGTCCGGCGCCTTTTACGGGATCGACCTCGCGCGTATCTTCCCCTACAACCTGCTCCGGACATTCCACCTTCAGCTCGCCATCTTCTGGATCGCCACCGCGTGGGTCGCAGGCGGCCTCTTTCTCGCGCCGATCGTCGGCGGCACCGAGCCCCGGGGGCAGCGGGCGGGCGCCCTCGGGCTGCTCGCGGCCCTCGCGGTCGTCGTCTTCGGAAGCCTCGGCGGCGAATGGCTGGGTCTCAACGATCGCCTGGGCACGCTCTGGTTCTGGCTCGGCCACCAGGGCTCGGAATACCTGGATCTCGGTCGCTTCTGGCAGCTCTTGCTGGCGGCCTCTCTCGCGGGCTGGCTTGTCCTCATGTACCGGGCGCTGCGCCCGGCAATCCGCGACCGGCAGCGGTCCGAGCTGGCCTCGCTCTTCCTCTACGCCGCGGCCGCGATCCCGCTCTTCTACCTGCCCGCGCTCTTCTTCGGCCCCCGCACCAATTTCGCCGTGATCGACAACTGGCGCTTCTGGATCATCCACCTGTGGGTGGAGGGCTTCTTCGAGCTGTTCGCCACCGTGCTCGTCGCCGTGATGTTCGTGATCCTGGGTCTCGTCACGACCCGCACCGCCACGCGCGTCATCTACCTGGATGCGATCCTCTACCTGGCCGGCGGCATCGTGGGGACCGGCCACCACTGGTACTTCACCGGCCAGGGAACTCTCAACATGGGCCTGGCCGCGTGCTTCTCCGCGCTGGAGGTGGTCCCGCTCACCCTTCTCACGCTCGACGCCTGGGACTTCGTCCGCCTCCGTGAGAGGCGGTGCGACGACTGCCATGAGACGTTCGCGGGCCGTCACCGCTGGGCGATCTACTTTCTGATGGCCGTGGGCTTCTGGAACTTCGTTGGCGCGGGAATCTTCGGTTTCCTGATCAACCTGCCGATCGTCTCGTACTTCGAGGTCGGCACCGCCCTGACGAATAACCACGCCCACGGGGCGCTCTTCGGCGTCTTCGGGATGCTCGCGCTGGCCGTGCTCGTCTTCTGCCTGCGTCTTCTGGCCGACGATGCGGTATGGGCACGCGCGGAGCGCTGGATCCGGATGGGCTTCTGGGGGCTGAACGCGGGGCTCGCGCTCATGATGACGATCGATCTCTTTCCGTCGGGCGTCCTGCAACTGTGGGACGTCCTCGAGAACGGCTACTGGCACGCCCGGCGGCTCACGTACCTCATGAGCGGGACGTTCCACGCGCTGGAGTGGGCGCGTGTCGCCGCCGACGGAGTGTTCCTCGTAATCGGGGTCGTCCCGCTGGTCCTGGCGGTCGCCGTCCTGCTCCTCGCCCCCCGCAAGGGTGGAGCGCCCGTGTCGTGACGTTCGGAAGTCGGGGGAGCCGCCTCTCGCAATCCCGGCATGACGCCGGTCATGGCGGCCGGGACGCCCAGGGCCCAGATTTCGGGCCATGGCCGACTCCCCTCCCCCCGACGTGATCCTCGACGTACGGCCCGACCTGGCACGCGGCGAAGAGCCGCTAACGAAGATCCTGACGGCGGCTCGCGCCATCCAGCCGGGAGGACGGCTCGTCGTCCAGGCGCCGTTCGAGCCTTTTCCCCTCTACGGCGTCCTCGCAAAGCAGGGCTTCTCGAGCGCGTCGGAAAACCTCGGCTCCGAAGGATTCCGAGTCACGTTTCATCGTCAGAAGACGGCCGAGCCGTGACGGAAATCCTCGACCTCAGGGGCCTCCCGCCTCCGGAGCCCCTCGTGCGCGCGCTCGAGGCCGTCGAGGCGCTGTCCGACGGCGACGAGCTCGTCGTCCTGACAGAACGGCGTCCCGTTCACCTCCTGCCGCTCCTTGCGGAGCGCGGGGTCGAGGTGGCGGTGCGCGAGCTCGCGGATGGTCATGAGATCCGCCTCCGGCGATAGCGCTCACGGGCCGGGTCCGGCGTTCCTCTCCGAGGCGCCGAGGCCTTCGCTCCCGACGGCTTTCTTCCTGCCGGCGATCGCGCTTCTTCTCGCCGCGGCGGTCGCCGCGCCGTTCCTCGCGGCGAAGATGGCGGACTGGACGTACCAGCAGGAGATCCTGGCACTCGTTCACACCGTGACGCTGGGGTTCCTCCTGGCCGTCTTCCTCGGCGCCTCGGTGCAACTCCTTCCCGTCGTGGCGGGCGTCACCGTGACGCGAACGCCCCTCGTTCGTGCGGCGGCTGCCTGCTATTTCGTTGGCACGCTGGGAATGGTCTTCCACTTCGCCAAGCTGCGCTGGAACGGCCTCGTGGTGTCCGCCGCCATGGTGACGCTCGCGGTCATCCTCTTCTTCTTCGCGGTCCTGCCCGTGCTCGTGAAGGCCCCGCCCGGGCCCGTCCGGCTCGCCTTCGCCCTCGCCTATTCGGGCTTGGCGCTCACGATGACGGCGGGCCTCCTGATCGGGCTCGACCGCCGGCACGCGTTCCTGCCGGGGGCTCCGCTGGACCACCTCGCGGCTCACCTCAACCTCGGCCTCCTCGCCACCTTCACCGTGGCGATCTGGGGCGTGTCGTCGAAGCTCCTCCCGATGTTCCTTCTCGCGCCGGCTCCGAATCCGCGTCAGCAGAGCACGGCGCTCGTCCTTCTTTTCGGCGGCGCGGTCCTGCTCGCGGTCGCGCTTTGGCTCGGCTGGCCGGTCGCGCCTTTCGCGGCCCTCCCGGCGGTGGCGTTTCTCATTCAAGCGTCGCTCTTGCGGGACCTCCTGCGCGCGCGCCGCCGGGGGCGGATCGACGCCGGTTTCCGTTACGCGCTTTCGGCGTACGCGGATCTCTTCGCGGCGGGAGTCGTGGGCATCCTCATTGCGCTCGGCGTCGGGAAGGGAACCCTTCTCTCCCTGCGCCTGCCGTGGGTGTACGGATTCCTCCTCCTGGGAGGCTGGGTGCTGCAGACCGTCGTGGGCATCCTCTCGAAGATCCTCCCGTTCCTCGTGTGGCAGGCCGTCTATGCACGCCGCGCGGGCCTCGGGCCGCTCCCGAAGCTCGCGGATCTTTCCTCCGAGCGCCTCCAGATGGCCGGCTTCGTCCTCTTCCGGATCGCGACGGTGGCGATGGCCGTTGCGCTCTTCCGCGGCCACGTGGGCGAGCTGCGCGCCGCGACGATTCTCTTCGCGATCTCTCTCCTGCCCTTCGCCGGACACGTCGCCCTCGTCGTCTCGCACTTGAAAAAGCCGCGCGCCTTCGCCGCGCCCGCCGGAACCCGATATGCCTCCGCCCACTGAAGCCGACGTCCTGGACGCGCTCGAGCCCGTCATCGACCCGGAGCTCGGGCTCTCGGTCGTGGATCTGGGCCTCGTCTACGACGTGACGATCTCGCCCGAGGGCGCCGTGCACGTGACGTTCACGGCGACGACTCCCGGCTGCCCCGTGACGGAGATCCTCGCGTACGGGATCTTCCGGGCGGTCTCCGCTCTCGACGGCGTCACGGCGGTCTCCACGGAGCTCGTGTGGGAGCCGCCCTGGGAACCCTCCCGCATCGCGCCCGACGCGCTCCGGCGGCTCGAGGAGCGCTGATCAGTCCTCGGTCACCGTCTCGAGCGCCCGAAGGTTCGGGATTGTGAACTCATCGGGCCGGGTGATCACGACTTGCTCCTTTCCCCAACGGCTCATGACGCGAATGGCGGTCTCGACCGTCGTTGCGGTCATGTCCGCGATCTCCTGGCGGGAGAGCGCGAGCGGAATCGTCGCCCCCGCGCCCTCACTCCGCCCGACGCGCCGTGCGAGCATGAGGAAGAGCCGCGCGATCCGTTTCTCGACCGGACCGGTCAGGTCCGCGAGGCGGCGCGAGATCTCGAACTGCCTGAGCAAGAGGCCCTGCAGGAGGCGCCGGGTCATCTCGGGGTGCGCGTCGATCGTCGCGAAGAAATCCCGCTCGGGCACGCGCAAGATCGTCGACGGCTCGAGCGCGACGGCGGACGCGGGGAAGCGCTTGCCTTCGAAGAGCGCGACGGCGCCGATCGGCTCGCCCGCGCCGAAGAGGCCGAGGATCACGTCGCGATCCGGGCCCGCCTTGACGATCTTCACGCGGCCGATCGCGACGAAGCACAGGTCCGCGGCTTCGTCCCCTTCCCGGAAGACCTCTTCGCCCTTCTCGTAAACGACGGCCCGGCACACGGGGCCGAGGATCTTCCGCTCGTCCTCGTTGAGGCACCGGAAGAGCGGAACGGCGTCGAAGTGGGGAAGCGCGGACCCGGGCACGGGCGAAGCATAGAACGGCCGGCGGCCTCGAAAAGGAGACGGGCGGCACCTGGCAGCGCCGCCCGCTTTTCATCGCTCCGGCCTGGGCGCCGGAGCGCGGACCGGGAACCCTCAGGCTATTTTGCGGCTGGGCCCGAGGGCCTTCGGCGAGCCGGTTCCGATGGGAATCGACTTCGGCTTCGCCTCTTCCCGCTTCGGGAGGTCGACGTTGAGGACGCCGTCGGCGAGAGTCGCCGAGACCTTCGACACGTCGACGTTCGCCGGGAGCGCGAACGAGCGGTAGAACCGCCCGTAGGCACGCTCGACGCGATGGTAGTTCTTGTCCTTCTGTTCCTCCTCGAATTTCCTCTCGCCTTGGAGCGTGAGGGCGCCGTTCTCGACGTTGAGGGTCAGCTCCTCCTGCTTGAAGCCTGGCACTTCGAACTTGAACCCGAGGACGTCCTTCGTCTCGGTGACGTCCACTGGCGGAACCCACGTGGCGGCAGGCATCTCCTCACCGAGTCCCCGTCCACCGAAGGGACTGATCTCCCCGAACAGCTTGTTGATCTGGTTTTGAAGCGTCTTCGTCTCCTTGAAGGGATCGTTCCAGCGCATCAGCATCTCGAACCTCCTTTGGGTTACGTGCCTTGCGCGAACGGAACCTTGTCCTCGAGGCCTTTGTCGTCCGTCCCGTTTTCACCTATGGGACGGCCCGGAAGGAACGTCAAGATGCATCCGCATCAGGCCGTCTGCTCAGATTCCGAGCGCCATCACGACGACGCCCGTCGCGGCGATGAGGCAGCCCGCAACCGCGTCTCCCCAGTGGTCGAGCCACGGGAACCTGAGCCGCGAAATGCCGGCGCGCGCCGGCAGGACGAGCGCGATCATGGCGGTGATCGTCGCCGCCTCGTAGAGGAGGACGATGCCCGCCGTGGGCGCCATCCCGAGCGGCGCCGCCGCGAAGAGGAGCGGAATGACCGCAACGCACGGGTCGGCCGAGAAAAGCACGAACAGCGACCACGACGTCGTTTTCGAGGCGTCGTGTACGTGATCGTAATGCGCGTGGGGATGGCCGTGGACCCTCCGGCCGGCCGCGCGACGCAGGCCCCACACTCCGTACGCGAGGCCGAACCCGATGAGCAGGATTCCGGCGACGGCTTCCATTCTCTTGCCCGCTGCCTCGAATACCTTGCGTCCGAACGCGAGCCCGAGGAGTCCGAGAAGAGCCGAGACCGTCACGTGCCCGAAGCCGCAGAGGAACGTGACACGGGCCGTCCTGCCGGCCGACCAGCCCTGCGCACGCGCGATTGCCGCGAAAGGCAGCCAGTGATCCGGCGCGAGCGTATGGAGCGCGCCGACAGAAATGGCCGCTGCACCCAAGGCGAGGAAGAGTCCGTGCCCCATGTCAGGTCATTTCGAGGCGACGCTCGCGGGCGTCCGCGCGCGCTTGGCGGCGAGCTCTTCTTCGAGGAAGAGAGCCAGGCGCCCATTCCCTCGCCGGTGAAGGCGGAAACCTCGAGGAGTCGGCCCGCGGGATTGAGCGTGCGGACCTGCTCCCGCACGGCCGTGAGATCGAAGGGCACGTACGGGAGGAGATCGGTCTTCGTGACGATCGTGACGGCGGCCCTCGAGAAGATCGCCGGGTACTTGAACGGCTTGTCTTCGCCTTCGGTCACGGAAAGGAGGACGACCTTGAAGTCCTCGCCGAGGTCGTAGGACGTCGGGCAGATCAGGTTGCCGACGTTCTCGATGAAGAGGATGTCGAGGGCGGCGAGGGCGCGGCCTTCCGCCTCCAGCGCGCGGTCGACCTGGCGGGCGTCGAGATGGCAGGAGCCGCCCGTGAGGATCTGCCGCGCCGGAAT
Organism: Thermoanaerobaculia bacterium; assembly: GCA_963816185.1. Classification (GTDB taxonomy): domain Bacteria; phylum Acidobacteriota; class Thermoanaerobaculia; order UBA5066; family UBA5066; genus Fen-183. The sequence goes on from CAWFJJ010000008.1 coordinate 290,267, forward strand.
GCCCATGCGGCGCAGGCGCTCGGCGTCGCGCTCGGTCGCGATGTCGCCCTCGAGCGCACCGAGGTGCAGCGAAGCCTTCAGCGCTGCGGCGGTCTTCTCGAGGAACGTCGTCTTGCCCGAGCCCGGCGAGGAGATGAGGTTCACGACGAGCGTGCCCGACGCCTCGAACCTCGCGCGAAGAGCCGCCGCGGCGGCGGCATTCGCGGCGAGCACCCCTTGTTTGACGTCCACCTCGATCATGGCTGGCCCGCAGACCGCTGTGCGGTCTGACCGGAGATGGGCGGGCCAGCGCTGCTCGCGATGGGGGAAACACGGCCGTGTTTCCCCCCGACCCCCTTCACCGCTCGAGAAACGTCAGTTAGTTCGCGCAAATTACTCAGACAGCCTCCTTGCTCCTTCCGCAGGAACCGTTTCCTCGAAGACGACCCTCAGGACGTCGAGGTCGTCGCCGCCCGAGACCGTGAGCGCGTCGCCGCAGCGCGGGCAGAGGCGGAGCCACGAGCCCGGCGCGCGGGCCGCGATCTCGCCGCACGAGCGGGCAGGTCTGGCGGGCGGGCCGGAAGTCCACCTCGAGCCTGGACGCCGCGTCCTCGGTGCCGGCCACGGCGGCCTCCCACGCGAATCCGAGAAGGTCGGGCTCCACGGCGGCGAGCTCGCCGACGGCGACGTGCACGATCTCGATCCGACCCGGCCCGCGGCCCGCGACGGCCTCGCGCGCGATGCGGCGGATCTCGATGGCCAGGCCCATCTCGTGCATCAGCAAATCCTCGGAAGCTGCTCTCCCGTGAGCAGGTCGACGATGCGCTGGCCGCCGATGCGGCTCTTGAGGAGGACGGTGCCCCGCGGCTCCGCGAGGACCTCGCCGATGACCGCGGCGCTCCGGCCGAGCGGGTGCGCCTCGAGCAGGGCGAGCGCTTCGTCCGCGGCCTCGCGCGCCACGATCACGAGGCACTTGCCCTCGTTCGCAACGTAGAGCGGGTCGAGCCCGAGGATCTCGCAGGCTCCGCGCACCTCCTCGCCGATCGGAAGGCGCGCCTCTTCGAGGCGCATGCCGACGCCGGCCTGCGTGGCGATCTCGTGGAGCGTCGACGCGACGCCGCCGCGCGTCGGATCGCGCAGGACGTGGACCTTCTCGCCCAGCGCGCCGAGGAGGTCCGCGACGAGGCCATTGAGGGCGGCCGTGTCGCTCGCGAGCGTCGTCTCGAAGCGGAGGCCCTCGCGCAGCGACATGATCGCGATTCCGTGCACGGCGATCTCGCCGCTCACGAGGATGACGTCGCCGGGGCGTGCGCGCTTCGGCGAGATCACGATGCCAGGCGCCACGAGACCGACCCCGCTGACGTTGATGAAGACGCCGTCGCCCTTGCCGCGGTCCACGACCTTCGTGTCGCCCGTGACGATCGGGACGCCCGCGCCGGCGGCGGCCGCCTGCATCGAGGCGACGATGCGGGAGAGATCGCTGAGCGGGAGCCCTTCCTCGAGGATGAGACCCGCCGAGAGAGCGACCGGCTGCGCGCCGCACATCGCGAGGTCGTTCACCGTGCCGTGCACGGCGAGCGAGCCGATGTCGCCGCCCGGGAAGAAAAGAGGGCTGATGACGAACGAATCCGTCGAGAACGCGAGGCGTGCGCCGCCCGCCTCGAAGACCGCGCCGTCATGCAGCTCGCGAAGCGCCGTGTTGTCGAAGCTCTTGAGGAAGACGTCCTCGATCAGGCGCTGCGTCATCCGGCCGCCGCCGCCGTGCGCGAGAAGAACGGTCTCCCCTTCGCCGGCGGAAACCGGGCAGCTCGCCGCGAGCAGCGCCGCGCCGGGATCACCGGCCGTGTCCTTCGCGCTCACGTCGAGCTCACACGGCTCTCGCGTAGAGGTAATAGGCGGCGCACGCGCCCTCGGACGACACCATGGGCGCGCCGAGCGGGATGCTCCGGCGTGCAGCGCGTCCCGAACGCCGAGCAGCCGCTCGGCTTCTTCCGGCCCTGCAGGATCTCTCCCGCGATGCATTCCTTCGGCTCGTCGGCGGTGATGTCCGCGACGTCGAACCGCGCCGTGGCATCGAACGCCGCGTACGCCGGCCGCAACCGGTAGCCGCTCTTCGGGATCACGCCGATGCCGCGCCAGGCGCGGTCGCAGGGCTCGAAGACCTCGGCGAGAACGGCTCGAGCGGCGCGATTCCCTTCGGCCGTCACCGTACGCGTGTACTGGTTCTCGACGCCGACGCGCCCCTCCTCGAGCGCCGAGACCGCCATGTGGACGCCCTGGAGGAGGTCGAGAGGCTCGAAGCCCGTGACGATCATCGGGAGGCGGTACCGCGCCGCGAGCGGCCCGTACTCGGACGTGCCCATGACGGCGCAGACGTGTCCCGCGAGGAGGAACGCCTGCACGCGATTCGCGGGAGACGAGAGAATCGCCTCGACCGCGGGCGGCACGAGGACGTGCGACGTGAGGATCGAGAAGTTCGGGAGGCCGAGCTGCTTCGCCCTCTTCACCGCCATGGCGTTCGCGGGAGCCGTGGTCTCGAAGCCCACGGCGAAGAACACGACCTCGCGACCCGGGTTCTGCTCGGCGAGGCGCACCGCGTCGAGCGGCGAATAGACCATCCGCACGTCGCCGCCCTGCGCCTTGACGGCGAGGAGGCTCGTCGTCGAGCCGGGCACGCGCAGCATGTCGCCGAAAGACGTGAAGATCACGCCGGGGCGCCGCGCGATCGCGAGGGCGCGGTCGATCTGGGTGAGGGGCGTGACGCATACGGGGCAGCCCGGCCCGTGCACGAGCGTGATCTCGGGCGGGAGCATGCGGTCGATGCCCGACCTGAGGAGCGTGTGCGTCTGCCCGCCGCAGATCTCCATGAGCGTCCACGGACGCGTCACGCGCGCGCGGATCGCGCGGACGAAAGCCTGCGCGTCCTCCTCGCGACGGTACTCGTCCACGAAGCGCATCAGGACTCCGATGCAGGCTGCGGGACGTCGAGCTCGGAGAGCTCGCCCAGCTCCTTCAACGTCCGGAAGACCTCGAGGGCATGGTCCTCGTCGAGCCTGCTGATGGCGAATCCCACGTGCACGAGCACCCAGTCGCCCGGGACGACTTCGGGCGTGTAGGCGAGGCACACCTCTTTCGTGATGCCGCCGAAGCTCACGACGCCCATCGTCATGTCGAGCGCGCTCTTCTCGATTTTCACGACTTGTCCCGGAACGCCCAGACACATGGAGCACCCCACGATCGCAACATACACAGCAAGGCCGTCAGGCGATCCGATGCAGATGCTTTAAGTGTCGCGCCCCGGCGAGAACCTGCCCCAGGGAGATCCCCCCGTCGTTGGGGGGCGCCTCGCGGTGGAGGAGCACCGCGAAACCGAGGGCCGAGAGACGTTCCGCCGCCCGCTCGAGAAGCAGCCGGTTTTGGAAGCATCCGCCCGTGAGGGCGACGTGCGCCTCGCCGGCGGCCTCGGCGGTTCGCGCGATGGCGTCCACGAGGGAATTGTGGAAGCGCGCCGCGAGGCGGCCGGCATTAACGCGGTTCCCGAGATCCTCGAGGAGAGCGCGAAGGAGAGGCTCCCAATCCAGGAGGGCGGGTGCGCCCTCGCGCGGCACGAGCGGGAGCGGCCAGGCCCCATCCTCGTGCGGGTCGGCCGCCGCCTCGAGGGCCATCGCGGCCTGGCCCTCGTAGCGGGTCCGCTGCGAAAGGCCGAGGAGCGCGGCCACGGCGTCGAAGAGGCGCCCCGCGCTCGTCGTCACGGGCGCGTTCAAGCCGTTCTCGAGCATCTGCGCAAGAAGCGTCCGCTCTTTCGGAGAAAAGGCACGCACGGGCGCGAGGTCCTCTCGTGAGAGCGCGCCGCTTCCGAAGATTTCGAACAGAACGGCGAGGGCCGCGCGACGCGGCTCGCGGACCGCGGCCTCGCCGCCCGGCAGGCGGAACGGTCGGAGGTGTGCGAAGCGCGTGAAGCCGCCGGCGTCGCCTCTGAGGAACTCTCCGCCCCAGACGCGTTCCGTCCGTCCCGTAGCCCGTGCCGTCCCACGTGACTCCGAGCGCGGGTCCCGGCGTCTCATTTTCGGCGAGGCACGACACGAGATGCGCGTGGTGGTGCTGGACGGCGAAGGAGGGGATGCCCTGTGCGACCGCCCATTCCTTTGCCCAGCGCGTGGAGGGATAGCCGGGGTGGAGGTCGTGCGCGACGAGGGCGGGGCGCGCCTCGTACAGCCTCAGGAAGTCCGCGATGACGCGCCGGAAGGCGTTCATGGCTTCGGGAGTCTCGAGGTCTCCGATGTGCTGGGAAAGGAAGACGTGGCGGCCGAGCCCGAGCGCCACCGCCGTCTTCATGTGCGCGCCCACGGCGAGGATGACCGGCAGCTCCTCGGCCACGAGCACGGGCAGCGGGGCATATCCCCGGGCGCGCCGAAGGACGCGGGGCGCGCCGGCCGCAATGCGCACGACGCTGTCGTCGGCGTGCCGCTCGATCGGCCGGTCGTGCACGAGGAAGACGTCGGCCATTCCCGAGAGCCGCGAGAGCGCCTCGTGCTCGTCGATGCAGATCGGCTCCTCGCTCAAGTTCCCGCTCGTGGCGACGAGAGGGGCGTCGACGGCACGCAGCAGAAGGTGGTGGAGCGGCGTCGAGGGGAGCATCAGCCCGAGCTCCGGCTTGCCCGGCGCGACGGCCCGGGAAACGGTCTCTTGGCCGAGGCGGGGCAAGAGGACGATGGGCGCCTCGGCGGACTCGAGGAGCGCCGCGGCGGCGGGAGAGATCTCCGCGAGCGACCGCGCGGCGGCGAGATCCCTCACCATGAGGGCGAAAGGCTTGTCTTCGCGTGCTTTGCGGGCGCGGAGCCGTGAGACGGCGTCCCCGTTCCGCGCGTCGCACATCAGATGGAAACCGCCGAGGCCCTTGCACGCCAGGACGTCGCCTCGAAGGAGCACGTCCGCAGCGGCCGCAAGCGCCTCGTCTCCTCGCGCGAGCCCTTCACCGGACCTGGTCCAGGCCGCGAGCTGCGGCCCGCAGGCGGGACAGGCCGTCGGCTGAGCGTGAAAGCGGCGATCGAGAGGATCCTCGTACTCGGCTCGGCAGGCCGCGCAGAGAGGAAAGCCCGACATCGTCGTGTTCTTCCGGTCGTAGGGGAGATCGCGGACGATCGTGAAGCGCGGACCGCAGTTCGTGCAGTTCGTGAAGGGATAGCGGAAGCGGCGGTTCGAAGGGTCGAGGATCTCCGCGAGGCAGTCGGAGCACGTCCCGATGTCGGGCAGGACGAGGACCGATTTGATTCCTCCCGCGCCGCTCGTTTCGATGCGAAACGTCTCTTCTCCGGCGGGTGGGAGCCACGACTCGAGAATCTCGTGAATCCGTGCCCGCGGAGGCGCCGCTTCGCGCAGCCGCGCCCGGAACGCGGCGATCCCGTCCGCCTCTCCCTCCACCTCCAAGAAGAGTCCGCGAGCGTCGTTGCGCACCCAGCCGCCGAGGCCGAGGCTCGTCGCGACGCGGTACACGTGCGGCCGGAATCCCACGCCCTGTACGGCCCCGCGCACCTCGAGTCTCAACCTTTGACGCATGACGTCACGGAATTTAACCTCGAACGATCACGCAAGATGATTCATCTGAATGATTGCGTCGTTTCGCTCGCGAACCTAATTGTGACTCTCAAGTACTTAGGTTGAGGGCCAAGTACGCGTTGGAGGGTCAAATGACTTCTGTCGGTGCAAGTGTGCGCGATCCACTCCTCGCCTCAAACGATGGATCCAACCGGCGCGACTTCATGAAAGTCGCCCTGATGGCGGGCGCCGCCGTCGGATTGCCCGCGGCGCTCTCGGAGCAAATGGCCGAAGCCGCCGTGAAGGGCGTCAAGCCGTCGGTCATCTGGCTGCACTTCCAGGAGTGCACCGGCTGCACTGAGTCGCTGCTCAGGACCGCGCACCCTGACCTTTCGGAACTGCTCCTCGACCTCATCTCCCTCGACTACCACGAGACGCTCTTCGCCGCGGCCGGGCACCAGGCGGAGGCCGCGCTCCAGAAGGCGATGAAGGAGAACGCCGGAAAGTACGTGTGCATCGTGGAGGGCGCGATCCCCACGAAGGACGACGGCGTCTACTGCAAGATCGGCGGAAGAACGGCGGTCGACATCCTGAACGATGTCGCGGGGAAGGCAGGCGCGATCATCGCGATCGGCTCGTGCGCGTCGTGGGGCGGCCTCCCGTCGGCCGACCCGAACCCGACCGGCGCCACGGGCGCACCCATGATTCTCAAGGGCAAGACCGTCGTGTCGATCCCCGGCTGCCCCGCGAACCCCTACAACCTGCTCGGCACCGTGTTGCAGTTCGCGGTGTTCGGCACGCTTCCGGCGCTCGACGAGAAGGGGCGTCCCAAATTCGCGTACGGCCGCACGATTCACGAGGACTGCCCGCGCCGCGCGCATTTCGACGCCGGCCGCTTCGCCGAGAAGTTCGGCGACGAGAACCACCGCCTGGGCTACTGCCTGTACAAGACGGGCTGCAAGGGTCCGGCGACGCACGCAAACTGCTCCACGCAGAACTTCGGCGAAGTGGTCGGCGCCTGGCCGGTCGGAATCGGGCATCCGTGCTTCGGCTGCACGGAGCAGAAGCTCGCGTTCCGGGTCGCGCTCCACGACACCGTGGACATCGACCGCCCCGTGCCGCCCGACACGTATCCGCCCCTTCACGCTCGGCAGGGGAGGGTCGGGGCCGTCGCGGCGGGCCTCGCGGGTCTCGCGGGAGGCGCGCTGATCGGCGCCGGCCTCGTCGCGGCGAAGAAGCTCGGAGAGAGCCCCGGCAGCGGCAAGGACGCGGGAAAGGAAGGGTGACATGTCGCTCGACCGGCGTTCCCTTCTGAAGGGTGTCGCCGCCGCGGGCGCGGCAGGTGCCGCTTCCGCCGTGGCTCCGATGGCCGAGGCTCGCGTAAGGCCGACGGTGCCTCCGGACGCGATGGGCATGCTCTACGACACGACGCTCTGCATCGGCTGCAAGTCGTGCGTCGTCGCGTGCCGCGAGGCCAACGACAAGAAGCCCGACACCTCCCAGGCGCCCGGAGCGCTCTGGGACATGCCGATGGACCTGAACGGGCAGACGAAGAACGTCATCAAGCTGTACCGCAGCTCCGACAGCCCGGAGCGCTCCTATTTCAAGGCGCAGTGCATGCAATGCGTCGACCCGGCGTGCGTGAACGGCTGCATGATCGGCGCCCTCGCCAAGCGCGAGCACGGCGTCGTGACCTATAAACCCGAGCTCTGCTCCGGTTGCCGCTACTGCCAGATCGCGTGCCCGTTCAACATTCCGAAATTCGAGTGGGCGTCGCGCGCGCCGCTGATGGTCAAGTGCGAGCTCTGCAGCCATCGCGTCACGAGCCCTGCGGCGAAGGGGGCCGATGGCTTCACACGCTATCCGCTCGGCCAGGGCCCGGCCTGCTGCGAGGTGTGCCCGCGCCACGCCGTCATTTACGGGCAGCGCGACGAGCTGCTGGCCGAAGCGAAGAGCCGGATCCAGAAGCATCCCGACCGCTACCGCGGATACCGCGACGGCGATCCGCCCCGCGTCTTCGGTGAGATCGACGCCGGCGGCACGCAGGTCTTCTACCTTTCTCACGTGGCGTTCGAGAAGCTCGGCCTTCCGGACCTCGGACCAGAGCCCGTGCCCGACGTCCAGCAGACGATTCAGCATGGCATTTACAGGGGCTTCGCCGCGCCGATCGCTCTCTATGCGGTTCTCGGTTTCACCGTCTTCCGGAACCGCGGCAAGGCGAAGGATTCGAAGGGACCGGGGACGAGCCCGACGGGCGGAGGTGCCTCGTGAACGGCGCCGCTCTCCACGAGGCCCGGCCCGTCGGCGGGCCCGTCTTCACGCCCGCCGTCCGCGCGCTCGCAGCCCTTGCGGCGCTTGCCGGGGTCGCAATCCTCTACCGGTTCGCCGTGGGTCTCGGCGGGGCGACCGCGCTGAACGACGGATACCCGTGGGGACTCTGGATCGTCTTCGACGTCGTCACGGGCACGGCGCTCGCGTGCGGCGGCTACGCCGTCGCCCTCCTCGTCTACATCCTGAACAAGGGCGCCTATCACCCGATGGTGCGGCCCGCGCTGTTGACGAGCGCCCTCGGCTACTCGTTGGCCGCGGTCTCGATCTCCATCGACGTCGGCCGGCCCTGGCTGCTGTATCGCGTTCCCCTCTGGGTGAACCACTGGAACCTGCACTCGGTCCTCTTCGAGGTCGCGCTCTGCGTCATGGCGTACGTGATCGTCCTCTGGATCGAAGTGTCTCCCGCATTCCTCGAGAAGTTCCAGGCGGGACCGGACGGCTTCCTGAAGAGAACCTCCGAGAAGGTCCTCCCGGTCCTGAACAAGGCCCTGCCGTTCCTCATCGCGCTCGGGCTGCTGCTACCCACGATGCACCAGTCCTCGCTCGGCGCGCTCATGCTCCTCGCCGGCCAGAAGCTGAACGGGCTCTGGTCCACTCCGTTCCTCCCGCTCCTCTTCCTGCTGTCGTGCATCGCGATGGGGTTCGCGGCCGTCGTCTTCGAATCCACGCTCGCGAGCCTGAACTTCAAGAGGGCTCGGGACACCCGGATGCTCGCGGGCCTCTCCGGCGCGATACGCCCGATCCTCGTGGTGCTCGCGGTGATCCGGATCGTCGACCTCGCCGTCCGGGGCCGGATCGGCCTCATGTTCACGCCGGACCGGCACGCCTTCCTCTTCTGGCTCGAGATGATCCTCTTCCTGGCGCCGGTCTTCATGCTGGGCTCGGAGAAAAGACGGCTCGACGCGGGAAACGTGTTTCGCGCGGCCATGCTGATGATGTTCGCGGGCGCGCTTTACCGGTTCGACACGTATCTCCTCGCCTACCACCCCGGTTCCTGGTACTCGTATTTCCCGAGCGTCGCGGAGATCGTGATCACGCTCGGAATCGTCGCATTCGAGATTGTCGCGTACGTCTTCCTCGTCAAGACGTTCCCGATCCTGGGCGGGGCCCCTTCACCCGCCGCCCTTGAAAGGTAGGAGACATGTCCCAGCACATCGTCGTTGATCCCGTCACCCGCATCGAAGGCCACCTCCGAATCGACGTCGAGGTGGACGGCGGAAAGGTGAAGAACGCGTGGTCGTCGGGGCAGATGTTCCGCGGCATCGAGACGATCCTCAAAGGGCGTGACCCGCGCGACGCCTGGCTCTTCACGCAGCGCTTCTGCGGCGTGTGCACGACCGTGCACGCGATCGCATCCGTGCGAACGGTCGAGAACGCCCTGGGCCTGGAGATCCCGATCAACGCGCAGTACATCCGCAATCTGATTCTCACCGCGCACGCGATGCACGATCACATCGTGCACTTCTACCATCTCTCCGCCCTCGACTGGGTGGACGTCGTGTCGTCGCTCAAGGCCGACCCGGCGAAGGCCTCGGCCCTCGCCGAAAGCCTCTCGCCCTGGCCCGGCAACGGCCGTCTCCATCTCAAGGCCGTGCAGGACAAGCTCAAGGCGTACGTCGAGGCCGGCCAGCTCGGCATTTTCACGAACGGCTACTGGGGCCACCCGGCGATGAAGCTCTCGCCGGAGGTGAACCTGCTCGCCGTCTCGCATTACCTCGAGGCGCTCGACTACCAGCGCAAGGTGAATCAGGTCGTCACGATTCTCGGAGGCAAGACGCCGAACATCCAGAACCTCGCCGTGGGCGGCGTGGCGAACGCCATCAACCTCGACAACCAGTCCACGTTGAACATGGACAAGCTCTTCATGATCAAGGATCTGCTCGACGGGATGAAGGCGTTCATCGAGCAGGTCTATTTCGTCGACGTGTGCGCGATCGGATCCATGTACCCCGACTGGCTCGGTTACGGCGCGGGCGTGAAGAACTACCTCGCCGTGCCGGATCTGCCGCTGGACACGAAGGGCACCCATTTCGACCTGCCGGGCGGCACGATCTTCGACGGCGATCTCTCGACCGTGAAGGAGATCAAGAGCTTCGCCGATCCCTACTTCAAGGACAACGTCACGGAGTCCATCGCGCACGCCTGGTACGACGGCGACTGGACGAAGCACCCGTACGACGAGGACACGGTCCCGAAGCCCGGCGCGTACGACGCGTCGAAGAAGTACTCATGGGTGAAGGCGCCGCGGTTTCAGGGCAGGGTCATGCAGGTCGGCCCGCTCGCGCAGGTTCTCGTCGGCTTCGCAATCGGGCACGAGCCCACGAAGCGCTGGGCCACGAAGGCGCTCACGACCGCCTCGGCGCTCGCGAAGACCACGCTCACTCCGGCCGTTCTGCACTCGACGCTCGGGCGGCACGTCGCGCGCATGGTGCGCACGTGCGTTCTCTCCGAGCTCGCGCTGAAGCACTGGAAGCTCCTCGTCGACAACATCGGGAAGGGCGACACGGCGATTTTCAACGCGCCGGTCTTTCCCGCGGGCGAGCAGCGCGGGTTCGGCTTCCACGAAGCCCCGCGTGGCACGCTGTCGCACTGGATCGTCATCAAGGACGGAAAGATCGCGAACTATCAGGCGGTCGTGCCCTCCACCTGGAACGCCGGGCCTCGGGACGCGAAAGACCAGATGGGTCCCTACGAGGCCTCTCTCGTCGGGAATCCCATGGCGGACGCGGAGCGCCCGCTCGAGGTCCTGCGCACGATTCACTCGTTCGACCCGTGCCTCGCGTGCGCCATCCACACGCTCGACCCCGAAGGGCGCGAGATCGCCCGCGTGAAGGCGCTGTAAGACCCTCGTGGAGCGCTCCGTTCGCGTCCTCGGCCTCGGGAACGTCCTCATGGGCGACGACGCCCTCGGGCCGTGGGTGATTCACGCGCTCGAGGCCGAGTACGAATTTCCGGAAGGCGTGGAGCTCGTGGAGATCGGAACCCCGGGACTGGACCTCGTCCCCTACGTCGCGGGTCCCGGCGGAGTCCTCCTCGTCGACACGGTCAAGTCCGCCGGAATTCCCGGCGAGCTGCGCTTCTACGACCAGCAGCAGCTCCTGAAGCTGCCGCCGCAGCCGCGGCTCTCGCCCCACGACCCGGGACTCACCGAGGCTCTTCTTGCCGTCACGCTCGCGGATGCGCCGCCGTCCTTCGTGAAGCTCGTGGGTGTGATCCCGGACAACGTCGCGATGGGGGTCGCCCTGAGTCCCGCTCTTCGGGCTGCGCTGCCGCGGGTCGTCCGCGCCGTCGTGCAGGAGCTGGCACGCCTCGGCTTCGCCGGAGTCCCTCGGCGCCAGAGAGACCTCTCTCTTCCGTGGTGGGAGAGAGGGGCGCCCCTGCCGAAGCCGGCGGGAGTCCTTGCGATCGAGCCACAGGCGGGATGAGCCTCCGGCGCGCCGTGTGAATGCGTCCGAAGGAAAGCAGGTTCCCTGGAGCGCCCTTGAACGAGCGCTCGTCGTCGCGGTCGCGCTCCACAGCTTCGCCGTGGGCTTCTTCCTCCTTTTCTTCACACGGTGGGGGATCCGCCTGGGAGGATGGGGCGAGGCGAACCCGCTGTTCTTCGCGAGACAGGCCGGGATCTTTCACTTCGTCGTGGCGAGCGGCTATCTGATCGAGTATTTCAGGGACCGCGGCGTCCGGCTTCTCCTGCTTGCCAAGGCCACGGCGACCGTGTTTCTCGTTGCGATGCTGCTCGAAGACGGCGGCCCGTGGGTCCTGCCGGTCTCCGCGCTCGGCGATGCGCTCATGGGGCTTGCCGTGTGGCTCGTTCACCGGAAGGCGTCGGCGGCCTGATCCGCGCCTCCCGCTTCTTCCTCTCCTCGCGCTCCTCGAAGACTTCCTGGACCTCGTCGCACCCGCAGCGCAGCGCCATCGTGATGAGATCGAGCATGAGCTGGCGCATGTCCGCCGACTCGGGGTCTCGACGGAGCACGCGGAAGCAGACGAGATTCAACCCCTCGAGCGCGTCGCAAAGCTCGGGCCCTTCGATCCTCTGATCGAAGCGGCGCATGGCGAGATCGCGGCAATAGGCCACGAGGAGCCCGTTCTCTTTCGTCCTCACGGCGTTCATGAGGTGGCGCAGGACGACGCGATGGTTCCAGGATTGGTCTTCCGGGCTGATCGTGCGATAGCTCGGAAAACGCGCGGAACCCTTCGGGTCGAGCAGGAGCTCGCTGTAGGACCGGAGGATCTCGTCCTGATGCCGTTCGAGAAGAGCGTACAGCCTGAGGTTGGAGGGCAGCTCGACGCGCGTCATCGCCGCCCGATTCAGGTGGTGCCATTCCACGGGATCCGTTTTCAGGTGCTCGAGGAGAAACGGGAGGCGGCGGAGGATCTCGAGGCGGGGCCGGGGCGCCCAGCCGGTGCGCTCGCGCGTCCTCGAGGCATCGACGGCCATCACGAGGTCGATGTAGCGCGCCATCCAGGGCTGCTCGAAAGGTCGCGCTCCCGTGAGCCGGCCGAGAAGGTCGCGCGCGGCCATGCCCGGCCCGCAGAGTGCCTTCGGCACGTGAAAAGGCTCTTTTCGCGTGCCGAAGTAGCTGAGCGTCGCGGCCTCGAAGAGCTCTTCGTGCGACGTGGCGACGTCGGGGCTCGCGATGAGAACCTCTCCCGGAGCGAGCATGGGCGCCAGGTCGAGAACGCGTCGGAGGAGCGACACGACGTCCTTCACGTGCAGGTACGGGATGGCCGAACGCCCGTGGCCTCCGAGGATCCCGCGGTTCCACGCTCGGGAGAGCCACGTCTCGAGGAACATGAAAAGGGGCGGGTACTCGCACCAATCCGAAAACAACGCGGCGAACCGGACGATCGTGGACGGAAACGAGTCCCGATATTCCGCCAGCATCTCCTCGCCGATGCGTTTCGTTCGCGCATAGATGTGGTCGCCGTCGGCGCGGCTGTCCTCGTTGAGCGCCCAGCCGGGAGCCGGGAAGCGACTCGCGGCCACGGAGCTGGAGAAGACGACGTGGCGGACACGATTCTCCCTCGAAAGGTCCAGGACGTTGCGGAGGCCCTCCACGTTCGTCCGCATGTATTCGGGGTGTTCCTCGCCCGTGAAGTCGTAATGCGCGGCGAGGTGGATGACGGTATCGGCGCCCCCGTCGGCAGCTATCTGGTCGAAGACGGTCTTCAGGCCGGCCCGATCCCCGATGTCGACCTGGAACCACGAGATGTTCGCGTGCCGCGGGGCGCCGCTTCGGGCCTGGCTTCGCCGGGCGATCCCGTAGATGCGGAAGTCTTCTTGAAGCGCAGCCAGCAGGTTTCGACCGACGAATCCGGACGCGCCGGTGACGATGAGGCGGGGAAGGGCCACCCGAGAAGGAATATACCGAGGGTGTGCGTCCGTCGATAGTGCGGGTTGATCGGGTCCTGGAGCGCTCCTTCGATGTACGCTGCGCGTCAGTGCGTCTCCGAGAGAAGGAAGGCGACGAGATCCCAGGTCTCCACGTCGCTGAAGGACTTCCAGCCGGGCATCGGCGTGCCGTGAACGCCTTCGCGAATCGTGAAGAAAACGTGGCGGGGCGTCGTCGCGGTCCTCCAGGAGGGATTGGTGAAGTCGCGCGGGGCGACCGACAAACCCTCGCGCCGTACTCCCCGGCCGTCCGCCTTCTCGCCGTGGCAGAGGGCACACGAGGCCAGGAAGAGCTTCCGCCCGTTCTCCTTCGCCTCGGCTGACTCGAAAAGACCCGGAGGGACCTTCAAGGCCCGGTAGGGCTCAGGAAGGTCCCGGTCCCTGCTACAGGCCGAAAGCCCGAGCGAGATCAGGAGAGCGATCGGAATTTGAGACCGCATCGTGGCTCCGCGGGTGCAGCTCGAACCCAAGCCGGCTCACCTCTTGAACGACGCGGTCCATGAGCCCGGGAAGACCCGCCTCCACGGATGGCGAGCGGGTCACGCCCACCTCCAGCGTGTCGGGCACGAGGCCGAGGAGGACGAGCTCGCCCGGAAGCCTTCCTCTCCATCGCGCCGCGTCGAGGAGGTCGGCCACGCCCACCTGGTGGACGGAGAGGCGGCCCGCCACGGCGGGGCCCACCTCGTCGCTTTCCAGGCGGACGAAGGATCCGGGCGGCTCATCGGCGCGGATGGCGTCGACGAGGATCATCCTCTCGGCGTCCTCCACGTAAGGGAGGAGCGAAAGGCCGAGCGTCCCTCCGTCGAGGACGCTCATTCCCTCGGGGATCTCGTAACGCGCTTGGATTCGCGCGATCGCGACGGCTCCCAGCCCGTCGTCGCCGCACAAGACGTTTCCGAGGCCCAGGACCAGGAGCCGGACGGGCCGGCGAGACCCGCTAGGGCTGCTGGTCATGAATGTCCTTGGGGTCGAAGTACCGGTAGCCCGAATAGATGACGTCGTCCTTGTGGACGAACTTGTAGCCCGAGAAGATCGACTCGGTCGTCGCGTTCGCTTCGATCTGGGACATCAGAACGGCGCTGTAGACGTGATGGATGGCGAACCCGATCAGGAGCCACAGGCCGGCGTGGTGGATCAGGCGCACAGTCTGGAGCCCGCCGAAAAGCGGAACGAGATGGCCGAAGACACGCATGTGCGAGTCCACGTTGGCGCTGGCTCCGTAGAGAGTGAAGCCGGTGACGATCATGACCAGGTAGATCGCGAAGACGAGCGTGTACGTCGCCCCTGCCAGCGGGTTGTGGCCGATATAGCCAGGCGGCTTTCGGAGCTGGAAGAGATAGAAACGGAGCGCCTGGACGAGGCCGCGGCGCCGGCGCTTCTTGATCGGGATGAACTTGTCCCAGCGGGCGAAGTGGTTCCCGCGGAACATCCAGATCAGGCGCGACAGGACCGAAAGCGTGAACAGGATGGCCGCGTAGGAGTGGACGATCTTGAACGTTCCGGTCAGGAAGTGGTCCCCTGCGGGCCCGGTGACCGTGATGGACGGATTGCCGATGTAGATGCCCGTCACCGCGAGGACCGCGATGGAGAGCACGACGCCCCAGTGGGCGAGCCTGACGGGCCATTCCCAGACATAGACCCGCACGAGATCGCTCTGCTCGGGGGGAGCGGGCCCGATCGGGTAGTGCCGGCCGCTCTCCGACACGACGAACGGAGCGGTCGTGCTCATACGACCCTCACCTTCGCGAGCAGTTTCCTCCTCGCGTCGACGACGTGGACGCCGCACGCGATACAGGGGTCGAAGGAGTGGATGGTTCGCAGAATCTCGATCGGTTTGGCGGCATCGGCCACGGGGGTGTTCAGGAGCGCTTCCTCGTACGGCCCGCGCTTACCCTGGGCGTCCCGTGGCCCCGCGTTCCACGTGCTGGGCACGATGCACTGATAGTTGGCGATCGCCCCGTCCAGGATGTGAACCCAATGGCCCAGCGCTCCGCGCGGGGCCTCGTGGAAGCCGGCTCCTGTCGACTCTCTGGGCCAGGTGTTCGGCTCCCATTTGGAGTTGTCGTGAATCTTGAGCTGCCGCCGGTGCATGTTGACCGCGAGCTGGTCGATCCACCCGTCGATCTTCTCCGTGAGAAGCAGCGTCTCGATGCCCCGCGCCGCGACGCGACCGAGCGTCGAGAACAACGCCTCGGGACCCACTCCCAGTTTTTTGAGCACGTCGCCCACGATCTCCCTGACGCGGGCGTGGCCGGAGGCGTAGGCGACGAGCATCCGCGAGAGCGGCCCCACCTCCATCGGCAGCCCGTCGTACCGCGGAGCCTTCAGCCAGCTGTACTTTGCCGCGCCGTCGAGCTTCTCGTAGGGAGGCGTGGGACCCGTGTAGTTGGGCTTCGTCTCGCCCTGGCTCGGGTGGATGCCCTTGTCGTCTCCGCCGGCGTAGTCGTACCAGGAGTGCTTGACATGCTCGGTGATCTTGGCCGCGTCGAACTTCTCGACCTTGCTCAGGTCCTTGTTGCGGAGAACGCCGCTCGGGAGGAAGAGCGGCGGGTTGGGGCCGTCGTCCTCGGGGTACTCGCCGTAAACGAGGTAGTTCCCGACGCCGCCGCCGATACCCGCCCACGTCTTGTAGAACGAAGCCACGGCCAGGAGATCGGGGATGTAGACCTTCGAGACGAAGTCCTTCGCCTTGGCCACGAGCTGCTTGAGCTCGGCGATCGACCCGACGTTCAGGGAAGCCTGGCGATCGGGGTCGATGGGCGTCGCCATGCCGCCCACGAGGAAGCTCTGCAGGTGCGGGTTCTTGCCTCCCAGGATGGCGTGCGCGCGGATGACGTCGCGCTGCCAGTCGAGCGCCTCGAGATAGTGCGCCACGGCCATGAGATTGGCCTCGGGTGGAAGGACGTAGGCCGGATGGCCCCAGTAGGCGTTCGCGAAGGGGCCGAGCTGGCCGCGCTCGACGAACGTCTTCAGGCGGCCCTTGACGCCCGCGAAGTACTTCGTGCTCGAGAGCGGCCAGTCCGAGATCGACTCGGCCAGGGTCGAAGTCTTGGCCGGATCGGCCGAGAGGGCCGAGACGACGTCCACCCAGTCGAGGGCGTGCAGGTGGTAGAAGTGGATGACGTGGTCCTGCACGCACTGATACGCCATGATGAGGTTGCGCAGCAGCCGGGCGTTCTGCGGGGGCTGCGCGCCGATCGCGTTCTCGACGGCGCGGATGGAGGCGATGGCATGCACCGTCGTGCAAACGCCGCAGATGCGCTGCGTGAAGGCCCACGCGTCGCGCGGGTCGCGCCCCTTCAGGATCAGCTCCACGCCGCGGAACATGGTCGCCGACGACCAGGCGTCCTTGACGCGGCCCCCGTCCACCTCGGCCTCGATTCGCAGGTGCCCCTCGATGCGCGTGACGGGATCGACGACGATGTGCGTCATGACGAGGCTCCTTTCCCGGGCGAAGGAGGCTTCTCGGTCTCGTCTTCAGGCGGAGGCGGCGGGACGTGCTCCTCCTTGACTTGTCCCGTGCGGGCGCGCTGGACGAGGGAGATGAGGCCGTGCGTGGCGAAGGCCGCCGCCACGCCGGCCGAGGCCCAGAGTCCGACCTTGTCGATCGGAGTTCCGAGCTTGAAGCCCGGAATCGTGGGCAGGTGGCGGTAGAAGGGCGTCATCTTGTCCCAGAAGTCGGGCTCGGCGCAGCCGATGCATGGGTGGCCGCAGCCGATCGGCCAATTCGTGCCGTCGTTCCACCTCACGACCGGGCAGTTCTGGAACGTGACCGGCCCTTTGCACCCCATCTTGTAGAGGCAGTAGCCGGTGCGGTGCCCGTCGTCTCCCCACGCCTCCACGTACTGACCGGCGTCGAAGTGAGCTCGCCTCTCGCAGTTGTCGTGGATCGACTTTCCATACGCGAAGAGAGGGCGCCGGTAACCGTCGAGGGCGGGCAGGTCCTTGAAGGTGATGTAGTTGACGACGAGGGCCGTGAGGTTCTCAGGGTTCATGGGGCAGGCCGAGAGGTTCACGAGGTTCTTCAGCCCTGGGACGGCGTCGGCCACGCCGAGGGCGCCGGTCGGGTTCGGGGCGGCGGCCGGAAGACCGCCGAACGTCGCGCACGTCCCGACGGCGATCGTGGCCGCAGCGCCGCCGCAGACTTCGCGGGCGATCTGGAGGGCGGATCGCCCTCCGATCGTGCAGTACGCGCCGTTGGCTCCCGTGGGGATCGAGCCCTCGACGACGGCGAGGTACGCGCCCTTGTTGTCCTTGACCGTCTTGGCGAGGAGGTCTTCGGCCTGATGGCCTGCGGCCGCCATGATGGTCTCGTGGTAATCCACCGAGAGGACGTCGAGGACGATGTCCGCCACCGTCGGCTTGGTGGCCCTCAGAAACGACTCGGTGTTTCCCGCACAGTCCTGGAACTCGAGCCAGACGACGATCGGCTTCTCGGCCTTCAGGACGGCTTCGGCGATCCTCGACCCGAAGACCTTGGGAAGGGCGAGCGCCGTGGCCATCACGCCGCAGAACTCGACGAATTGGCGGCGCGAGACACCCCGCTGCTCAAGCTCCATCTCGACCCAGGACCCTGGTCTTCTCATAGACACCCTCCTGTCATGGGCAAGCCACTTCCCTTCAAAATGGTTCGACTCTGCTCATCGGCCATGATTCAGACGCATCATTCCACCCCCAAACCCGCGATAGTGCGGGTTGACCGGGTCGCGGAGCGTTTGCGAGATGTATCTTCTGGAGTGTGCGGAGCCTTGTGGGTGGAGTCCACGCGCGAGGGTCTCGCGAGGTGACGAGATGACCCGTGAGCAGATCGCCCTCGTCCGAAAGAGCTTCGATCGCCTGAGGCCGCTTCCGCGAGGGGCGGGCAAGGACTTCTACGACACGCTGTTCGCGCTCGACCCGTCTCTGAGGCCCCTTTTCTCCAAGGACGTCGAGAATCAGGGCGCGATGTTCGTGGTGGCGCTGGGGCTCGCGCTGAAGGGCCTCGACGACGAGGACGGTGCCGTGGACGAGTCGCTCCGCGAGCTCGGGCGCCGCCACGTGCTGTACGGCGCGAAGGACGTCCATTTCGACACGTTCCGCGAGGCGCTCCTGTGCATGTTCGCGCAGCGCCTCGGCCCCGACTTCACGCCCGAGACGGCCGAGGCCTGGCGGGCCGCCTTTGACCGCATCAGCTCCGTCATGAAGGCGGCGGCGGCTGAAGCGCGGAGGTAATTTTGCTAAGAAACCCAAGACGAGGAGAACAGGCGGCCCCGTGAAGTTCGGCCGCCGGGGGGAGATTCCTAATCTCCCCCCGCACCCCCCTCAAGCCCGTACTTCTCGATGCGCGAGTAGAGCTGGGCGCGCGTGAGGCCGAGGAGCTTCGCGGCCCGGCTCTTGTTGAAGCGCGCTTTCTTCAGCGCCTCTTTCACGTAGTCGCGCTCCAGCGACTCGAGGTCGAGGCCTTCGGGCGGCAAGAACGCGCCGGCAGGGCCCGGAGCGGCAGCGCGGGAAGCCGAATCCTGGCGCGTGACGGAGATCGGGAGATGCGCCGCCGTGATCAGGCCGCCCTCCACGAGAATCGCGGCGCGCTCGAGCGCGTTTCGAAGCTCGCGCACGTTTCCGGGCCAGGGGTAGGAGAGAAGGAGCTCCTTTGCTTCGCGTGAGATGCCGGGCACGGGGCGGCCGACGGCCGGGCCGAGCTCGGCGAGGAACATCTCCGTGAGAGGCAGGATGTCTTCCGGGCGCTCGCGCAGGGGCGGCAGGTGGATCCCGAAGACCGAAAGCCTGTAAAAGAGGTCCTCGCGGAATTCGCCTTTCTCGATCGCCCGCGCGAGGTCGCGGTTCGTGGCCGCGATGAGACGCGCGTCGGTCTTCAGCACCTTCGTTCCGCCGAGCCGCTGGAACTCGTGCTCCTCGAGGACGCGCAGGAGCTTCGCCTGCACGGCCGGGCTCATCTCGCCCGCCTCGTCGAGGAAGAGAGTGCCGCCCGCGGCCTGCTCGAGCCGGCCCGGTTTTCCGCCCGTCGCGCCCGTGAACGCGCCCTTCTCGTACCCGAACAGCTCGGACTCGAGGAGCTGGTCCGGCAGGGCGGCGCCGTTCAGGGCGATGAACGGACCGGCCGCGCGCGCCGAGCTCCGGTGGATCGCCCGCGCGACGACCTCCTTGCCCGTGCCGGACTCGCCGGTCAGAAGGACGGTCGTCTCCATGGGCGCGACCTTGGCGGCCTGGACGAGGACTTCATGCCAGCTCTTCGACGTTCCCACGATGCGGCCGAACCCGCCGCGCGAGGCGAGCTCCTCGGAGAGGACGGCCACCCGCTTCTCGAGCGTCTCGGCCTGCGCCCGGGCGTCGGCCGCTCGGCGCGCCTCCTCGGCGAGGCGCTGATGGGAAAGGGCGAGCGCGACCTGGTCGGCGACATGCTGGGCGAAGGGAATGTCGTCCTCGCTGTACGTGTTGGGCGTGCGCGAGATGAAGAGCAGGCCGCCCGCGAACTGCCAGCGGCCCTCGAAGAAGATGGGCACGCGCAGAATCGAGCGCGCCCCGTCCGCCGTGAGGTGCCGGCATTTGTCGGATGCGGGGTCGAGCTCGACGAGGACGTCCCGGACGATTTCGGTCGACCAGTGCTCGCGCGCCCGGTCGGCGGGCGTCAGGCGGATCGGCTCGCGGATCTCCGGGAAGCCGGCGCCCGAGACCGCGTACACGCGGACGGCCGACCGGTCCTCCGTGAGAAGGCCGAGCGCCATGCGGTCGTGCGGAATGACCGGCCGGACGATCTCCGAGATGCGCTCGAAGACGTCGCGCACGTCGAGTGCCGTCGCGAGCGCCGGCACGAGAGCCTGCAGTCCTTCGTACTTCCGCCGCCTGTTCCTCTCGTCCGCGGCGAGGCGCTCGTGCTCGAACGCCATCGCGATGACATCGGCGATCGGCCGCACGAGCTCTTCGTCGTCCTCGCTATAGGCCCCCGGCTTCAGGCTCAGAAGGGTCAAATAGCCGCTGCGCGACGTGCCGGTGAGCGGCACGCGAAGCATCGACCGGACCTTCGCGTCCTTGAAGCTCTGGTCGCGAGGGTAGGAGGTATCGAGGGTGGAGAGGAGATCGTCCGTTCGCCCCACGCGCATCAGCAGGGCCCAGAGCGCGGGCGAATAGTCTTTTCGCGGGACGAGGCGTGCGTACGTGCGGCGGTCCTCGTCGTTCAGCGTCGGGCCCGCGATCGTGTAGAGGGAGAACCCTTCGCCCTCGTGGTTGTAGGTCACGGTCATCGCGTCGAAGGCGAGGACGCGCGCCGCCGCCGCCGAGATGCGCTGGAAGACGACGTCGAGCTCGAGCGTCTCTGACGCGACGCGGGCGATCTCCGAAAGCACCGGGACAAGGGCGGTCCTTCCCGACTCCATGGGGCGGTCATTCTAGGCCCCGCGGTCGACTACACTTCGGAGATGCCGGTCTCGGGGGCAGCCCAGGATCTCGCCGAAGGCGTCCTTGCGGGGCGCGTGCCCGCCGTCGCGCGCGCGATCACGTGGGCCGAATCGGGCGATCCGCGCTTTCACGCGCTGCTCGCGCTCGTTTTTCCGCGAACGGGCGGCGCCCGCGTGACAGGCCTGACGGGCTCGCCGGGAGCGGGCAAATCCACGCTGACCGCCGCGCTCGCGCGCCGGGCGCGCGCCCTCGGGCGAAAGGTCGGCATCGTCGCGGTGGACCCGTCGTCTCCTTTCTCGGGCGGGGCGATTCTCGGCGACCGGATCCGCATGCAGGACCTCTATACGGATCCCGGGGTCCTCATCCGGTCGATGGCGACGCGCGGCCATCTCGGCGGCCTCGCGCGTGCGTCGGCCGACGCCGTGGACGTGCTCGACGCCGCAGGCTACGACGAGATCCTCGTCGAGACGGTGGGCGTGGGCCAGGACGAGGTCGAGGTCTTCCGGCTCGCCCAGACCTGCGTCGTCGTCCTGACGCCCGGCATGGGGGACGACATCCAGGCCATCAAGGCAGGCCTCATGGAGGTCGCGGATCTGTTCGTCGTGAACAAGGCCGACCGCGACGGCGCGGACCGCGTCGTGCAGGAGATCCTCCAGATGCTCGAGCTCGGGGAGCACGGCGCGTGGCTGCCGCCGGTCGTGAAGACGGTCGCCACGACGGGCGCCGGCCTCGACGAGCTGGCCGCGAGGATCGCGGAGCACCGCGCGTTCCTCGACGGGCCGCAGGGCGCCGCGCGCAGACGCGAGCGGACGAAGATGCGAATTGAATCGCTGGTCAAAGAAGATTTTCTTAGAAGGGTAGAGAGGCTCCGGGGAGGCACGGGGGCCCTCGAGGAAGCCGCGGCGCGCGTGGAAGCGCGGATGGAAGATCCCGTGAGCGCCGCTCACACCCTGAGCGGCACGCTGGAGAAGGACGGCCGATCGCCGTCGCCCTCTTCACCTTCTAAGAAATCCCCGGTCTCCTCTCCCGCTCTCCTCCTCCTCATTCAACTTCTAAGAAATCCCCCGTTCCGAAATCCCCGTTCCCCTCTTTCGTCTCCCGAATTTCCCACCTCGGCATCGCCGTTCCGTCGCTCGAGAAAGGCGGAGTCTTCTGGGATCTCCTCGGCCTCGTCGAGGAGCACCGCGAGGAGGTCGCCTCGCAAGAAGTCGTCACGTCGTTCCGTGCGGTCGGGGAGTCGCACCTCGAGCTCCTCGAGTCGACGTCGCCCGACGGGCCGATCGCGAAAGCGCTCGAGAAGCGCGGCCCGGGCATCCACCATCTCTGCCTCGAGGTCGCGGACATCGGCGCCGTGCTCGCGAGGCTCAAGGAGGCCGGCGTGAAGCTCGTGAACGAAGACTCCGGTCGCCGGTGCTGGCGACTGCCTCGTCGCGTTCGTTCATCCTTCCGCGACGGGCGGGATTCTCCTGGAGCTGTCGGAGAAGAAGACGAAAACGGGCTGACCAGGTAGTTATGGCGGTGTTATTATGTCGGCCATGAGTGGAGACGCGTCCATGAGGCGCACGACCGTCATGCTTCCCGCCGACCTCCGCCGACGCGCCTTTCGCCGCGCGAAAGAGCAGGGTGTTTCGTTCGGGGTGATCGTCCGCGCTTCGTTGGACGCCGCGCTCCCCGACCAGCAAGGAACAGGCGGCGACGACCCGCTGTTCGCGGACGGCGCCGTCTGGCGCGGCCGGGCTCCGCGCGCCCTCGCCCGCGACCACGATCGTTTCCTGTACGACTCCGAGTCGTGATCTTCGTCGACACGGGCGCGTTCCTGGCGCGGTACAGCGAAGGCGACCAGTTTCATCGGGTCGCCGCCCGCGCGTGGAAACGTCTCGGGCGCTCGACCGGGGCTCTCTTCACGTCCAGTTTCGTGGTGGACGAAACGCTCACGCTTCTCGGGCGGCGGACGACGTACGCGTTCGCGGCGGCGCGGGCTGAGGCGATTTACGCGTCGCGCGTGCTGACGATCCTCCGGCCGGACGCGGCCGACGAGTCTTCCGCCGTCGACCTGTTTCGGAAGTTCGCGGACCAGAAGGTGAGCTTCACCGATTGCGTCTCGTTCGCCCTCATGCGCCGCCACAGAGTGAAAAGGGTCTTCACGTTCGACCGCCATTTCGCGCGCGCGGGATTCGAGGTCTGGCCGGCCCTGGGGCGCGACGCCGGGTCAGGGCGGTGAGACGTCGACCTGAGGAAGGAGGGCGACCTGCTGTCCTCAGTTCGGGCGGGACGTGGGCGTTGCGGCCGCCACCGTCTGCGGGCCGAGGAAACCCCGCACGTCCGAGCCCACGATGTCGAAGAACCTCTCGGCGTAGCTCGCGACGCTTCCCACGCGCGCGTCCTCGAACACCTTCTCGATCCGGTGGAGGGGGACGAAGAGCGTCGCGACCCCCAGCTCCGCGTCGGCGCCCGGCCTCTGCTGGCGCGCCCAGTCGTCGAACAGCTCGAGCTCGAGGCCGCGCAGCGTCATGCCGGCTGGCCCGAGCGCCAGGAGGACGCCCCAATACTTCTCCTTGGGCTGGACGAGGTGCACGAGAACGAGCGTGCCGGCGTCCATCGGCGCGTCAGAAGATCACGCGCGACACGAAGTACTTCGACGGCGAGATGCGCCCGTTGAGGAGCGCGTCCGCATCGTCCGGCGAAACCTCGAAGTGCCCCGCCGCTTCGCCGCTGGCCGTCGCGAGGATCACCTCCACCTTCTCGAGCGGCTTGCCCGCGGCGCGGGCCTCCTTGAGCCCGCGAGCGGACGCCATGAGCGCGAGAAACACCTGCTGCTCGTTGTCCGTCACGGCCTGGACGCGCAGGGCGGAGGGAAGATTTCCGAGCTTCACGCCCTTCACGTTGCTCCCGTCGAGCGCGCGCATGAAAGCGTCGCTGATGACGGGGTCGAGGACGACCGGCGGAGGCTCGGCAGCCTTACCGGCGGCCGCACGGGGGGCGCGCGTCTCCCGTTCGGTCACGATGCCGGTCCGCGGCTCCGGGCGGTCGGCATCCAGCTTCCGGCCGTTTTTCTTGATGTAGTCCGAAAGCGATGGCTTTTTCGCTTCCGGCGCAGCCAACGAGGAGGTGCGGCCGCCGGGATCGTCGAGGACATAAGCGCCTCCGAGGCCTTCCCGGTTCGCCTTCTCGCTGCGCTCCTGGTCCCACTCGTCGATCGCGATCGTCTGGGACGTCCCGAGGGGAGTGAGGTAGACGAGGCGCCGACCCTGGACGACGGGCCTGTCCCGCGCTTCGATCCGGCTGCCGTCTTTCGTGTAGATCACGTACGTGGCGTCGGCGGGTAGGGCCGAGAGCGCTGCAACGACGAGAGCAACCGCCGGGAGGAGGGAGGTGCGCGCGCGTGGGGACATCGGTGCCTCCGGGAGCCGCCACGAGGGAGCAGGCGGCAGGATGAAGTATAAACGTCGCCGGAGAGAGGGGCGGACGCGTGCTGATCGTCATGGACCGGAGCGCCACGGGCGAAGACGTCGGCCGTGTCGTCGCCGCCGCGGAGCGCCTCGGGTTGAAGGCCCACCCGATTCCGGGCGCGCAGCGCACGGCGGTCGGTATCACGGGCAACAAGGGCACGGTGGGGCCGGCGGCGTTCGAAAGCCTGCCGGGCGTTCTCGAGGTCATCCGGGTCTCGCATCCGTACAAGCTCGTCTCGCGCGAGTTCCACCCCGAGGACACCATCGTCTCCGTGGGCGGCGTCCCCATCGGCGGCACGCGCATCGTCGTGATCGCGGGGCCTTGCGCCGTCGAGACCCGGGAGCAGACGCTCACGATCGCGCGCCAGGTCAAGTCGCGAGGCGCCGATCTCCTGCGCGGCGGCGCCTACAAGCCGCGGACTTCGCCATACGCGTTCCAGGGCCTCGCCGAGGAAGGCCTGAAGATCCTCGCCGAGGCCCGTGAGGAGACGGGCCTGCCCGTCGTCACCGAGGTGCTCGACACCGAGACGGTCGACCTCGTGGCCTCGTACGCCGATTGCCTGCAGGTGGGCGCGCGCAACATGCAGAACTTCGAGCTCCTGAAGAAGGCGGGCCGTACCGGGAAGCCCGTTCTTCTGAAGCGCGGCATGTCGGCCACGCTCGAGGAATTCCTGCTGGCGGCCGAGTACGTCCTCTCGGAGGGGAATCCGAACGTCGTCCTCTGCGAGCGGGGCATCCGCACGTTCTCGGATTTCACGCGCAACACGCTCGACCTGTCGGTCGTGCCGGCGGTCGAGCGTCTGTCGCACCTGCCGATCGTCGTCGACCCGTCGCACGGAACCGGGCGCCGCGACAAGGTCGTGCCCATGTCGCGCGCGTCGATCGCGGCCGGCGCCGACGGCATCGCGGTCGAGGTCCACCACAAGCCGGCCGAGGCTCTGTCGGACGGCCCTCAGGCGCTCACGCCCGACATGTTCAGCGAGCTGATGGACCAGATCCGCCCGATCGCGGCGGCGGTCGGGAGGACGGCATGAGCGGCGCGCTCCTCGTCCTCGAGGACGGCCGGTCGTTTGCGGGCCGCGCCGTCGGGGCGCCGGGAACGACGTTCGGCGAAGTCGTCTTCAACACGGGTATGTCGGGTTATCAGGAGACGCTGACCGACCCGTCCTATCGCGGGCAGATCGTCGTCATGACGGCCTCGCACATCGGCAATTACGGCCTCAACGACGAGGACGTCGAATCTTCGCGGATCCAGGTCGCCGGCTTTCGCCGCACGGCATTTCCCGGACCGCTTCTCGAGCGCCCGGGGCAAGGAGCCGATCGGCCAGGGGCTCGCGGAGGGCGGCGTCGTGGGAATCGACGAGCTCGATGCGCGCGCCCTCGTTCGGCATCTCAGGAGCCGGGGCGTCATGCGCGGCGCGATCTCCACCGAGACGGCATCCGAGGCCGACGCCGCGGCGCTCGTCGAAACAGTGAAGGAGCAGCCGACGATGGCGGGCGCCGCTCTCGCTCTGACGGTCGGAACCACGGCGCGCTACGGTTTCGCGCTTCCCCGGGGCGTGGCGCGAAAGGGGCGCGTGGCCGCCATCGACTACGGCATCAAGAGGAACATCTTGAGGATGCTCGCCGCGCGCGGCCTCGAGCCGACCGTGTTCCCGGCGGCGGCGACCGCCGGGGAGATGCTCGCGGAGGGATTCGACGGCTACTTCCTTTCGAACGGCCCGGGCGATCCCGACGCGCTGCCGTCATGCGTCGCGGAGGTGAAGCGCCTCGTCGAGTCCGGCAAGCCCGTGTTCGGCATCTGCCTCGGGCAGCAGCTCCTGGGCCTCGCTCTCGGCGGCACGACGTACAAGCTCAAGTTCGGTCACCGCGGCGCGAACCATCCGGTGAAGAACCTTCAGACGGGCCGCGTCGCCATCACGTCGCAGAATCACGGCTTCTCCGTCGCGTCCGAGTCGTTGCCGTCGAACGTCGAGCTCACGCACGTCAACCTCAACGACGGCACGTGCGAGGGCTTCCGGGCGACGGACCGTCCCGTCTTCGCGGTGCAGTACCACCCGGAATCCGCCCCGGGCCCGCACGACTCGGGCGCGCTGTTCGACGAGTTCGTGAGTCTCGTGGAGCGGGCCGACGCGCGCTGACGCGCTTATGATGGCTCGCCATCGCGCATCGAGAACTTCTCGGGCCAGGAGGGCCAAATGGATTCACGAGCTCGTCATCTCTTCACCGGGTTCGCTCTCGCGGCGTCCGTCGCGATCCTGACGCCGCGCGGCCTCGCCGCCGAAGGAACGGCCAAAGGCACGCTCACGGTCAACGGCAAGACGACGGACGTGAAGTACGCGTATGCCTCCGCCGGGCCGGGCTTCTTCGACAAGACGAAGGAAGACGTCACGGTGATCGTCAGCGACGTGCCGCTCGACGCGAAGGCGCTCGAGGATCAGTTCGAGCGGATGAAGATGGCCGACGCGGGAAAGCTTCACGCGTTCGAGATCACGTTCGATGCCGATGCGAATCCCATCTCCACGTCCTTCCGGCACAACGGATTCACGAAGGCGAGCCCCAGCGGCATGTCCAGCGAAGACGTCTTCGAGAAGAAGACGTTCGACGGGAAGACGATCGAAGGGCGTTATAAGAGCGCGAAAACGCACGAGTTCTTCGGGAGCACGTACTCGTTCGACGTCGCGTTCAAGGCCGACATCACGCGCAAGGCGAAGCCCGTCCCGCCGACGGCGGCGGAAACGGCGGCCGCCCGGAAGAGCCCGCAGGCGAAGGTGTATGCGGATTTCCTCAGGGCTGTCCAGAAAGAGGACCTCGGTGCGATGCGCAAGCTCATGACGAAGGAGCAGGCGAAGAACCTCGACGGTCCGGACGCGAAGCAGATGGTGAAGATGGTCAAGATGATGTCCGCGACGGACATCAAGGTCCTGAAGGTCGACGAGAAGGGCGACACCGCCGAGCTGACGGTCAGCGGCAAGCAGGACGGCAACGAGCAGAACGGCGTCGTCCACATGGTGAAGGAAGGCGGCGCATGGAAGGTGCAGCGGGAGGAGTGGAAGAACTGAGGATGAACCGAAGAGCCGATGCATCGCTGAGGCTCGGAGATACCTGCCGCGCCCGAGGCGACAGGCGAGGGCGCGGCTGAACGTACCCGCCTTCCTCGCGAAGCGGTTCCTTTTCGGCAGCCGGCGCGGGCTGCCGAAGACCGTTTCGCTCCTCGCCCTCTTCGGCGTCGCGCTGGGAGCCGCGTCGCTCGTCGTCGCGATGGGGCTCATGTCGGGCTACCGGCACGATCTCGCCGAGAAGCTCGCCGGGACGAGCGCGGAAATCGTCGCGATGCCGGAGCCGGGGGCGAACGTCGAGGAACAGCGCATGCAGCTTCGCGCCCTGCCGAACGTGACGGCGGTCGCCCGCACGGCATTCGCGCCGGCCCTTCTCCTGTCCTCGCGGGCGCCCGAGGGCGTCGACGCGCTCGTGAAGGCTCTCGAGCTACCCGACGGCCTCGCGACGACGCGGCTCCTCGGCGCGGTTCCCGGCCTCGCGAAGTCCTTCGCGGATCTCGAAGCGAAGGGAAAGATCCCCGTTCTCCTCGGAGCGGGGCTCGCGAAGAGGCTCGGCGCACGCGCGGGCGGAGCGATCGTCCTCGAGACCGCGTCGGCCGCGCTCGCGGCCGGCCTCGCGGTCCCGGCGCGAACTCCGCTCGCGGTCGCCGCGATCGTCGAGACCGGGTTCTCGGAGGTGGACGACGGCTGGGCGGTGATCCCGCTCTCGGTCTTCGAACGGCTCGCGCCCCCGGGCGCCCGCCAGGGCGTTTGGGAGATGAAGCTCGTTCACCCCTCAGCTTCGGGCGAGACGGTGACCGCGGCACGAAAGCTGCTCGGAGAGAACGCGACCGTGCTCGACTGGAAGATCCTGAACCGCGACCTCTTCGAAGCGCTCGCGGTCCAGCAGACGTTGCTGTTCGTCGTCCTCACGCTCATCGTGGCCGTAGCGGCCGGAACCGTCGTCTCGTCGCTCGTCGTTCTTCTCGCGGAGAAGACGCGGGAAGTCGGGGTCCTGGCTGCGCTCGGCGCGCCGCCCGCGCTCGTGGCCCGCGCATTTCGCCTCTCGGGGATGCTCCTCGGCGGGGCGGGCCTCGCCCTGGGGGTTCTCTTCGGGCTTCTCGTCTGCTTCCTGCTCACGGTCTTCCGTGTCGTGCGCTTCCCGCCCGAAATCGCGAAGGTTTACTACCTCTCGTGGATGCCGTTCAAGCCCGAACCCCTCCATATTCTCGGGATCCTCGCGATCGGCTTCGTGCTGGTCCTCGGCGCCTCGGCGCTTCCCGCGCGCCGCGCCGCTCGGATGAATCCGGCCGACGCCCTGCGGTACGAGTGACCGGCGTGCGCCGCCCCAGATCTTGACAAGGATTTCGTCCTTGCTAGAGTAAGGATATGTCGAAGGTCACGAGCAAGCTCCAGGTCACCGTTCCGAAAGTCATCGCGGAGCAGTATCGAATCCGGCCTGGCGACGAAATCAGCTGGAAGCCTGCCGGTGATGCCGTCCGCGTCGAAGTCGCCGGACGGGAAGCGCGTCCGAAGCTCAGCATCGAACAACGACTCGTGCTGTTCGACGCCTCGACGGCCCGACAACAGAAGAGGAATCTGGTCTGGAAAGGTCGCCGGCCGCCTAAAGACCGCGGATGGAAACGCGAGGACCTCTATACCCGTGGCCTTCCTCGTTGACACGAACGTCCTTGTCTATCGGTTCGACTCGCGCGAACCCGGCAAGCGCGAAATCGCTACGAAGATTCTGCGAAAAGGGGTTGCCGAAGACCAGGTGCGTCTGTCGCATCAGGCTATCGTGGAGTTTGTCTCGGCGGTTACGCGTCCGATCCGATCCGGGGCCGCTCTCCTCTCACACGACGACGCGCGCCGTGAGGCGGAAGACCTTCTGAGCCAGTTCGTCGTCCTCTATCCGAACGAGGGCCTCATCCGCACGGCCCTTCGTGGCATGGCTGCCTACCGGCTCTCGTGGTACGACGCCCACATGTGGGCCTATGCCGAGACGAACGGCCTCGAGCAGATCCTTTCGGAGGACTTTCAGCATGGGCGGCTCTACGGATCCGTCCTGGCCGTGAACCCGTTTCTCCGGGCGTAAGCTTCCGCCTCCATGAAACCCATCGCCGGACGGGTGGTCGTGGCCGCCGACCACGGCGGCTACGCCCTGAAAGAAGCGATCAAGCGGCACCTCGTGTCGCGAGGCGTGGACGTTCTCGACGTCGGGACGAGCTCGACCGAAGCAGTCGATTATCCCGTCTTCGCGCGCGCGGCCGCCGAGGCCGTCGCCTCGGGACAGGTCGGACGTGGCATCGTCGTCGACGGTGCCGGCATCGGCTCGGCCATGGTCGCGAACAAGGTCGCCGGCGTCCGCGCCGGCATGGCCTTCGACCTCGCCACCGCGAAGAACGCCCGGGAGCACAACGACGCGAACGTCCTGACGCTCGGCGCCGGGTATCTCGCCGAAGACCTCGCGCTCCAGATCGTGGACGTCTTCCTGTCGACCGAGTGCACCGCGGAGCGCCACCGGCGGCGAGTCGCTATGATCGACGCGATCGACGCCAGCCGCCGAAACGCGCCGGAGGGTTCGCTCCATCCGGCGACTTCGAGGAGCTCTCCGCCCATGACCTCACCCGACTTCGATTCGCTCGTCGGCCGGATCACGCAGATCCTGGCGGCGAATCCCTCGCTCCTGGTCCCGCCCACCTGTGCGGGGTGCGCGGGTTGCGCGGCCGCCGGAGCCACGGAGTGTCCGGCGGGCGGGCATTGCGTGACCCGCTGTCCCGACACGGTCCGCTCGATGATCGCTTGCGTCGGGCCAGGGTGCCGAGTATCGGCTGCTCCCGGCGTCGGCGAGGTGCCCAAGGACCTCGCGAAGTTCATCGACCACACTCTTCTCCGCGCCGACGCCACATACACGGATATCGACAAGCTCTGCGACGAGGCCGCCCAGTTCGGCTTCGCGTCGGTGTGCGTCAACCCCGTCTTCGTCAGGCGCTGCGCCGCCAGGCTGGCCGGCAGCTCCTCGGTCGTGTGCACCGTGGTCGGCTTTCCGCTCGGGGCCATCCCGAGGGAGATGAAGGCGCTCGAGGCGCGGCGCGCCGTCCGCGAGGGCGCGAGCGAGATCGACATGGTCATCGCGATCGGGGCGCTCAAGTCGGGAGACCTAGTCGCACGTCGAAGAGGACATTCGCGCCGTGGCGGAAGCCGCCCACGACGGAGGCGCGATCCTCAAGGTGATCCTGGAGACATCGCTCCTGACGGACGAGGAGAAGGTAGCGGGCTGCGTCGCCGCCCGAAAGGCGCGCGCGGAGTTCGTGAAGACCTCGACGGGGTTCTCCACCGGCGGCGCCACGGCGCGCGACGTCGAGCTCATGGCGCAGGCCGTCGACCGGAAGCTCGGCGTGAAGGCGTCGGGAGGAATCCGTTCCGCCGAGGACGCGCAGAAGCTCATCGCCGCGGGAGCGACACGGATCGGAGCCTCGGTCGGCGTGAAGATCGTCAAGGAGGCGCGAGGCCTCGCCACCGCCTCCGAAGAGACAAAAGGCGCTTACTGATGGCGGACCTCCGGAGCTTCGTGACGCTCGACGCGATGCAGCCGCAGGTCGCGGCGTACATCGGAACGATCGCCCGCGGCTTCCTTCCGGTCGCCTTCGAGGCCTCCCTCATCGTGGAGATCTCCCCGGGCATCGAGATCAACCGCGTCACCGACGTCGCCGTCAAGGCGACCGACGTGCGCCCCGGAATGCAGGTCGTCGAGCGGCTCTACGGGATGCTCGAGGTCCACAGCCCCTCGCAGGCCGAGGTCCGGCAGGCCGGCGCCGCCATCCTCGCCGCGCTCTCGCTGAACGAAGCCGACCGGATCAAGCCGCGCGTCCTCTCCTCGCAGGTCATCCGCCGCGTCGACGACTCTTCAGGCGCAGCTCATCAACCGTGACCGGCAGGGGATGATGCTCGTGGCCGGGCGAGTCGCTCTACATCCTGGAGGTCGAGCCCGCGGGCTACGCGGGGTTCGCGGCGAACGAGGCCGAGAAGGCCGCGGAGATCAACGTCGTGGACGTCCGGATGACCGGAGCCTTCGGGCGCGTCTACCTCGGAGGCGAGCAGCGCGACATCGACGTGGCCTCGGTCGCGGCCATCCGGGCGATCGAGTCCCTCACCGGGCGCGAGGCGCAGAAGAGCCGGAGGGACTGAGGGCGGTGATCGACCTCCGAAGCTACGTCTTCCTCGACTCGCTCCAGGAGCAGCACGCGGCTTTCCTCGGGACGGTCGCGAAGGGATTCCTGCCCGTGGGCGGACAGGCGTCGCTCTTCATCGAGGTTTCGCCCGGGATCGCGATCAACCGGCTCACCGACATCGCGGTCAAGGCGACCTCCGTCACGCCCGGAATGCAGATCGTCGAGCGGCTCTACGGCCTGCTCGAGATCCATCACGACGATCAGGCCGAGGTGCGCCGCGCGGGCGAAGCGATTCTCGGGGAGATCGGAAAGGCCGAAGGCGACCGGATCAAGCCCGAGATCCTCTCCTCGACCGTGATCCGGGGCCTCGACGACCGGCAGACGCAGCTCATCAACCGGACGCGCCACGGCCACATGATCGTGGCGCGGCAGTCGCTCTACATCCTGGAGTGCCAGCCGGCGGCGAACGCCGCGCTGGCGGCGAACGAGGCGGAGAAGGCCGCGCACATCAAGGTGCTGGAGATCGTCTCGTTCGGCTCGTTCGGCCGGGTCTACCTGGCGGGAGCCGACCGCGACATCGACGTGGCTCTGCCGGCGGCCGAGCGGGCGATCCAGGGCCTATCCGGACGCGCGGCAAAGTCGTAGAACACGTCATGGCGAGGAACTGACAACCCGAAGGCGGGGAGAGAACAGGAGGATCGGAGATGGCCGAAGCACTGGGAATGATCGAGTGCCGCTCGTTCGCGGCGATGGTGGAGGCGGCCGACGCGATGGTGAAGGCCGCGAAGGTGGAGCTCGTCGAGCTACGAGAAGACGGGCGGAGGCTACGTCACCGCCATCATCCGCGGCGACGTGGCGGCCGTGAAGGCGGCCGTGGATGCGGGGCAGAACGGCGGCGTCTCGCGTCGGCGAGATCGTGACGACCCACATCATCGCCCGCCCGCACGTGAACGTCGACCTCGTCCTTCCGCTCGGCCGCACGGCCGAGGCCGGGAAGGAGACCGGCGCGCACGTCAAGAAGTAGGCGGATCACAGGCGTGGGGAGGCGGTGAGGCGATGCTCCTGGCAAAAGTCGTCGGAACCGTGGTGGCGTCGCGGAAGGACCCCAAGATCGAGGGGCTCAAGTTCCTCCTGCTCCGGCAGGTGAACCCCGAGAACCTCAAGGAGGGTGGCTTCGTGGTCGCCAACGACGCCGTCGGCTGCGGCCTCGGGGAGTATGTCCTCTACGCGTCCGGCTCCTCCGCCCGCCAGACCGAGGTCACGAAGGACCGCCCCTGCGACGCGGTCATCATGGCGATCGTGGACACGTGGGAGATCGGCGGCCAGACGCTCTTCGAGAAGAACTCGTCCGAGCACGGGTACGGCGATGAGCGCCATCTAGCCCCGACGAGATCCGGCGCCTCGCCGAGCTGATCGCCCGGGAGCTCGTGGCGGAAGGGAACGCGAGGCCCCTGCGCGCCGTTCGGCCCCGATCTCCCCGGCGACGGCGTCGGCCTCGGAGGCGGCGTTTTCTCGAAGCTCGACGACGCGGTCGCTGCGGCGTCGCGCCGCGTTCCGGGGCCTCGACGCGCTCGGCCTCGAGAAACGGCACGCGATCATCGAGTCGATGCGCGAGGCGATGCGCCAGAACGCGCGTTCCCTCGCGGCTCTTGCCGTCGAGGAGACGGGCCTCGGCCGCGTGGAGGACAAGGTCCAGAAGAACCTCCTCGTCACGAACAAGACTCCCGGCCCCGAGGAGCTCGCGCCGCAGGCCACCTCGGGGGATCACGGCCTCGCCCTCATCGAGCCCGCGCCATTCGGCGTCATCGGGGCGATCACTCCGGTCACGAATCCCTCGTCCACGATCATCTGCAACTCCATCGGCATGGTGGCTGCGGGAAACACGGTCGTGTTCAACCCGCACCCTTCGGCCAAGAGAGTCTCCCAGGAGACGGTCCGTCTTCTCAACGCGGCGATCGTCGGGGCCGGAGGGCCGCCGAACACGGTCTCCTGCACGGCCGAGCCGACGATTCAAATCCGCGGGCGAGCTGATGAAGCACCCGAGGATCCGCCTCCTCGTCGTGACGGGGGGCGGCGCCGTCGTGGCCGCCGCGATGAACTCCGGCAAGAGGGCCATCTGCGCCGGACCCGGCAATCCGCCGGCCATCGTCGACGGGACGGCCGACATCGAGAAGGCGGGACGCGACATCGTCTTCGGGCACTCGTTCGACAACAACGTCATCTGCACGGACGAGAAGGAAGTCATCGCCGTCGACTCCATCGCCGACGCGCTGAAGGGCGTGATGAAGAAGGCCGGGGCCTTCGAGCTTCCCGTCCGCGACCTCCCGCGCCTCGAGAACGTGATCTTCGAGAAAGGGGCGGGGCCGCGCGGCCACGCCGTGGTCAACAAGAAGTACATCGGCAAGGACGCGTCGGTGATTCTCAAGGAGCTCGGGATCACCGCCGGACCCGAGGTGCGGACGCGTTCTCGTGGAAGTGCCGAACGAACACCCCCTCGTCTGGACCGAGCAGATGATGCCGGTCCTGCCGCTCACGCGCGTCAGGAACGTGAACGACGCGATCGACCTCGCCGTCGCGGCCGAAGGGGCGTGCTTCCACACCGCCACGATGCACTCGCACGACATCGCGGCGCTTTCGGCGATGGCGCGCCGGTGCAACTGCTCGATCTTCGTGAAGAACGGCTCTAACCTGGCCGGTCTCGGGTACGGGGGCGAGGGCTACACCTCGTTCACGATCGCGTCGCCGACGGGCGAAGGGATGACGAGCCCGCGCTCGTTCTCCCGCTGGCGCCGCTGCACGCTCGTCGATCATTTCCGGATCGTGTGACGTGAAAAGCGAGAATCCCGGCCCCGCGCTCGCGATGCTCCTTGTCGACGAGGTTCCGCCGGGCCTCGCCGTTCTGGACGCGCTCGCGAAGGAAGCGGATGTGGACGTGCTCCAGACGGGCACGATCCACGGCGGCCGCTACCTGATTCTTTTCGGCGGCGAGGTCGGGCCCGTGGAGCGCTCGTGGCGCCGGGCTCTCGAGACCGCAGGCTCTCACGTCGTCGACGAGATGCTCCTCCCGCACGCCGAGTCTCGCCTCGCGCCCGCGATCGGGACGGGAGCGATCCGCTGGCCGGCGCCCGGCGACACCCTCGGCGTCCTTCAGGCCGCGACGCCTCCGGCCCTCGTCCGCGCCGTCGACGCGGCGCTCAAGGGGGCGCTCGTCGACCTCGTGGAGCTGCGCGTCGGGGACGGCCTCGGCGGGAAGGCCATCGCGAGCCTCTGGGGCGAGACGCACGACGTGGAGGCAGCAATCGCTCTCGCGCGGATCTCGTTCGAAAAAGCGGACGCTCAGGGCACTTCGACCGCGGTCATCCCACGAGCCGACACGGCCGTCCAGGAAACCCTCGGCTCGCCGAGCCGCTTCTTCAAGGAATTCCGCGGATGAAACTCGGGAGGGTCATCGGCACGCTCGTCGCAACCGTGAAGCCGGACGCGATGAAAGGACTGAAGCTCCTCATCGTCCGGCCGCTCACGGCGGACCTCGCGGATGACGGCGATCCGTTCGTCGCCACCGACGCCTCGGCGCAGGCCTCGTCCGGCGACCTCGTCACGTGGGAGGCGGCCCGCGAGGCAGCCCTCCTCCACGACCCGTGGTTCATTCCGGTCGACCACGCCGTCGTCGGGATCGTGGACCAGCACGCCCTGGATAATCGGGAGCCGACGCGATGATCCTCGGGCGCGTCCTCGGGACGGTTGTCAGCACCGTCCAGCATCCGTACTTCAACGGTCGAAAGCAGCTCCTCGTGGGCGCGGTCCTCCCGGACGGAACGCTCGACGGCACCCGGTACATCCTCGCGCTCGACATGGTCGGCGCCGGCGTGGGGGAGACCGTTCTCGTGGAGGACGAGGGGAACTCCGCGCGCCAGGTCCTCGGGGACCCGAAAGCGCCGGTGAGATCGCTCATCGTGGCGATCGTGGACGAGGTCGACGTGCCCGCTCCTGGCCGTGACCCAGGCCCGTAAAGACCCGTCACGTCGGAGACCCAAAGCGCGAGATATGCGCAAACCCGCCCGAAGAGGAGGTTCACATGCCGCTCGCCATTTCCCGCCGCACGTTCGCCGGAACCCTCGGCGCCGCCGCCGGAGCTGCTTTGCTGGACTCTCCGCTGGTTCGCCGTACGGCCGAGGCGGCGACCAAACGCCGTGAGCGGCCGGCCGACGCCATCCTCCTCAACGCGAACGAAAACCCGTACGGACCTTCCGCGAAAGCGCTCGAGGCCGCGGCGAAGGCGGCCCCGAACCGGTATCCCGACGGGCCCGAGGAGGAGGTCCGCGCGGCGATCGCGAGGCATCACGGCGCCCGACCGGAGCAGATTGTCCTCGGCTGCGGCTCCTCCGAGGTCCTGCGCATGGCGGACATGGCCTTCGGCGGCCCCGGCCGACGGGTCGTCGCCGCCGAGCCGACGTTCGAAGCGGTCCTCGTGTTCGCGAAGGTGCTCCACGCCGATGGCGTGAAGGTCCCCCTCACCCCCGACTTTCGCCACGACCTCCCGAGGATGGCACAGGCCTGCGACGCGTCGACAGGCCTGGTCTACGTATGCAACCCGAACAATCCGACCGGCACGATCGTCTCCGGCGACGAAATGGCGGCCTTCGCGGCGCGCGTCCCGGCGTCGGCGACGATCCTCGTCGACGAGGCCTATCACCACTTCGTGGAGGATCCGCGCTACCGCACCTCGTGCGGACTGATCACGGCACACCCGAACGTGGTCGTGGCCCGCACGTTCTCGAAGATCTACGGGATGGCCGGCCTCCGGCTCGGGTACGCGATCGGCGCCGAGCCGAAGATCAAGGCGATGACTCCCTTCGCGTCCTGGAGCAACACGAACTCGGCGGTGCTCGCCGCGGCTCTCGAATGTCTCGCCGATCCGGATCTCGTCCCGCGCCAGAAGAAGACCTTGAACGACACGCGGCGCTGGCTCGTCGCCGAGCTCGCGAAACAGGGCCGGCGCACGATGCCTTCCGAGACGAACTTCGTCATGATCGACGTGGGCAAGGACGTCACTCCCGTCATCGAGGCGTTCCGAAGCCGGAAGATCCTCGTCGGGCGAAAGTTCCCGTCGCTCCCGAACTGGCTGCGGGTGAGCGTCGGAACACGGCCGCAGACGGAGGCGTTCGTCTCGGCGCTCGGTGAGATCGTCCCGGTGAGGGCAGCAGCGGCCTGACTCTGCGGGGGGACGAGCTACTTCAATCCTTCTACCAGGAAGAGGTCCGACAGAATGCGGTGATAGCTGTAAGCGTATGACGAGACGTCGGGCGTGAGTACGACCGAGACGATCTCCACGACGCCCGCGGCGTCGGGCGGCATCAGCTCCTGCGAAGGGTGCTTCTCGCCCGTTCCGAGGTCGAGGCGGATCACGTGGGCGGGAAGCTCACCGCGCCGGTACGCGAAGAGAACCTTGCCGTCGGGGGAGAACCGGATCGGGCGGTCCTCGGCGACGAGGCCCGGAACGTACTCGGGATCTCCGCCTTCGATCGGGAATCCGTAGAAGAGCCCGTCCGGACCCTGCGCCGCCACGAGGCGCGCGTCGGGAGAGACGGGGAAAAAGCCCATCCCGATTCCCTCCGGCGTGATCGGTCGTGGCGGCTCGCCCGCGACGCCCTGCACGAAGAGGCGAAGCCCCTCGCCGGGCACGTTCGCCGCCGCGAGAATCCGCTTGCCGTCCGGGAGCCACCACGCGCGGTGGACGCGCAGCTCGTTCTTGGGAAGCTCCCGGGGCTCGCCGGCCTTCGTCGGCAGGAGCGTGATCCGGCGCCCGTCGGGCGCCATGCTTTGTGACGCGACCCATCGGCCGTCCGGCGAGAAATTCCCGGCCCAGCCGTCGCCGAGGTGCACGGCGGGCGTGCCTTCCGTGCGGCGCACATAGACCGCGTGGCGAGCCCCGCCGCCTTCTCCGCTTTCGTCGAAGAGGATCAGCTTCCCGTCCGTCGAGATGTCGCGGACGAGCGACCAGTCGAGGAGAGAGAGGTCCCGGTCGCGGTCCGCGCCGGGCGGCCGCCCGATGATTCCGACCTTCCCGTTGTCGCTCGTCATGAGGATGCGGCCGTCGGCGGCTGCGTCCTGGATCGTCAGCTCGCCCGGCGTGCGGACCAGAAGACGCTCTTTCCCCTCGAGAGTCACCGACCAGATCGAGCGCGCGACGCCGACGCGCGTCGCCGTGAACCAGATCTCCTTCCCGTCACCCGACCACACGAGTCCGTACGCGGTGATCCAGTCCTTCGCGAGCACGGTGCTCTTCCCGGAGCGGTCCACCACGACGACGGAGCCCTCGTCGTCGCCGAGCGTCGGGTGGTCGAGGAACGCGACGAGGTCTCCTTTCGGCGAGACGCGCGGATGGCTCAACCAGCCCCCGGTCTCGTAGAGAACCTTGCCGATCGGATATTCGAGCCGGGTCTTGCCCGCGACGGAACGCACGACGGCGAGGTGCGCTCCGTCGGGTCCCCAGTCGGCCCAGTGTACGTTTTCGAGAAGCTCGCGCGGCGCCCCGCCCGCCAGCGGCACCTGCGCGAGCGTGCCGCTCCAGATGAACCGGCCCGCCCAGCGGCGCTCGAGCGAGATCGCGAGCTGACCCGTCCGCGAAATGGCAAGGATCTCGGCGTCCGGCAGCATGAGCGGGCTCGACTCGGGGCTCTCGGGGCGCGTCGAGAAGAGCCGGCAAGGCTCGCCTTCCCAGGCCGCGCCGTAGATCACCGTACGCCCATCCGGGGCGAATCGCGCGGAGAGGATCGTGCCGCGCCGGAAGCTGAGGCGCTGGAACGTCGGGAGGTCCTCCTCCTTCGTCACGCCCCGGTCGGCCGCGGCGATCTCGCCGGACACGGCCTCCGACAGGTGGTCGCGGAGCGTGGCGAGGTCCCGCGCCAGATCGCGCGTCGAGGCATACCGTCCGTCCGCGTCCTTCGCGAGGCAGCGTTCCACGATCCAGCGCAGCGGCGCCGGCAAACGCGGGTTCAATTTCGCGATCGGCTCGGGCTCTTCGCGGATGACCGCCACGAGCGTCTCGGCCGCGCTGTCGCGCTGAAAGGCGCGTCGCCCCGTCGCCAGCTCGTAGAGGATCGTGCCCAGAGAGAACTGGTCCGAACGTAAGTCCGCCGGCTTGCCGCTCGCTTGCTCCGGCGACATATATCCGACCGTGCCCATGATCATGCCCGGAACCGTTCCGGACGCGGTCGCGGCAGCGGAGAGGTCGTGCGAGGGTTTCTCGGCCGCCTTCGCGAGGCCGAAGTCGAGGATCTTCACCCAGCCCTCGCGGGACACCATGACGTTCTCGGGCTTCAGGTCGCGGTGGACGATTCCGGCCGCATGCGCTTTCGCGAGACCCTCGGCAATCTGTACCCCGATCTCGAGGAGCTTCTTCACCGGCAGCGGCTCCGCCGGAAACGCGTGGCGTAGCGTTTCGCCCTCGACCAGCTCCATGACGAGGAGGTGGCGGCCGGAAACGCCGGCGGAACCGGGGATTTCTTCGAATGAATAGATGGCCGCGACGTTGGGATGATTCAGAGCCGCGAGCAGCTTCGCTTCTCGCTCGAAGCGCGCGACCCTCTCTTTGTTTTCGAAGAACTCTTCCGAAAGGACCTTGATTGCGACGTCTCTCGAGAGCCTCGTGTCTTTCGCCCGATAGACCTCTCCCATTCCCCCCGCGCCGAGCGGCGTGAGGATCTCGTACGGACCGAGCTTCGTGCCGGGGGCGAGCGTCATTTCGATTCCGGTGTCCAGCCGACGACGACCGTGATCGGTACCCCAGCGTCTGAGGTCCTCCGCGAGTTCACGATGAAGCGCTTCCCGTCGGGCGTCACGTCGTAATGGTTGCGAGCCTCGATCAGGGGCAGGATGCGCGTCTGAAAGAGCGCGCGGGGGGGGTCCGACTCGAGCCGCGGATGAGTCCGGATGTCCACGGCCATGATCTTGCGATCCGGGGCGACGTAGTAGAGCTCCCTCCCATCCGACCGCCAGCGGGCCTGGGTGCCTCCCCGGGTGGAGATCTGCCGGCGCTCGGCAGCGTCCGGGAAGCTCCGGATGAAAATCTCGCGCGCGCCCGACTCGTCCGACTCGTGGGCCAGCCACCGGCCGTCGGGAGAGAGGCGTGCCCCCAGCTGGCTGAACGTGTCTTGCAGGACGGGCCTGTTCGTCCCGGTCTGCAGGTCGCGCACCCATACGTCCATGTGGAAGGTCGGCCAGTCGACGACTTCGTAGAAGAGCAGCCGGCCATCCCGGGACCAGTCGTCGAGCGGAGCGAAGGTCGGCGTCTTGAAGAGGATCTTCTCGCTCTCCACTCCCTGGACGTCGCGTACGTAGACCTCGCCCGTCGGGAAGGCGCTGTAGGCGACCCTCTGTCCGTCCGGGCTCCACAGAGGCGTCGATGCGACCACTGCCTGGGATGAGACCCGGGTGAGGCTTCCGCGTTCGAGATCCATCTTCCAGATACTCGACGCCATGGCCTCCGTATCCATGCGAGGCACTGCAAGGGATTGCCCGTCCGGAGACAGGGTCGGCTCCCAGTAGGAGCCGTCCGGGCCGATCGATCCCAGCTCGCGGCCCGATCGGTCGTACCAGAGCAGGCGGCTCGCGACCGGGCCGCCGGTCTGACAGACGAGGATGCCCGTGTTCGAGGCGGACACCGCCGTCGCCATGGTCGAATAGCCCTCCCACCGGATGTTCTCGACGACGGGGACGGGCTCACCGGCGAGCAGACGCCGTTTCGCGTCGAACCGCTGCGCGACCAGTCGGTCGCCGCGCCGGTACAGGAGATAGCCCGGCGCGGCATAGATCGCGCCGCCGTCGGCCGCGGCGATACGCGTCGTCTCTTTGGACTCGAGCGACGTGACGTGGAGGCCCTGGACGTCGGCACCTCCCGCGAACACGAAATAGAGAAAATGAATACCGTCCGGGAGGAAGAACGGCCAGCGATAGGAGGCACCCGGCCGTAGCTGCGGGAGCGAAGCCGCCTGGCCGCCACCCTCGGCCACGCGCTCCACTGCGCCGCCGGCATTGATTGCGGCGAGGATGACGCCGTGGGAGCCCCACGATCCGCCGCGCGGCTCCGGCGCGTCGCAAAGCGTGACCGGGGTGCCCGTGGTCACGTCGATCCGCTTCAGTTTCGACTGAGCGAAGAAACCGATCGACCGGCTGTCGGGGGACCAGAACGGAAGCGCCGCGCCTTCGGTCCCGGGGAGCACGCGCGATTCGAGCGAATCGAGAGGCCGAAGATAGAGAAGGTCGTTGCCGTCGGCGCCGGTCGCGACGAAGGTGAGCATCCGTCCGTCGGGAGAAACGGCGGGCATCGCCTGAAAACCCGCGCCCGAGGGTGGAGGGATCGTGAGGCGGAGTCTGGGCGAAGGCGCATGGAGCGAGCTCCCCCGAGGGATGAGGAGCGAGCCGAGGAGAAGCGCGAGGAACACACCTGCCGCGATCCAACCCACACGACTCCAGCGCCGTGAAAGCGCGATCGGCGTTTTCCGGTCGGAGATGGAGGAGGCTTCCGCGAGCTCGAGCGCGACGTCGCGGGCGTTTTGCACGCGGCGCTCGGGGTCCTTGGTCAGGCAGCGGCGCACGAGGCGATCGAGCGCCGGCGGGGTCGTCGGCCGGAGGGAGGAGACAGGAGGCGGATCGCTTTGCATGATGGCGGAGATCAGCGATGCCTGACTCGCGGCCGAGAACGCCTTCTTTCCCGTCGCCATTTCGTAGAGCACGCACCCGAGCGCAAAGATGTCCGTCCGGGCGTCGGCGGCCTTGCCTTCCAGCTGCTCGGGAGCCATGTACTGTGGCGTGCCCAGGATCGTCCCGAGTCCCGTGACCGCGTCTTTCGTCGGGAGCGCCGTCATCACGGCCGGCGAGGAGCCCAGGGAGCCGAGAGGCTTGGCGAGGCCGAAGTCGAGCAGCTTCACGCCGGACTTCGTCAGCATCACGTTGCCGGGCTTCAGATCTCGATGGACGATTCCCTGCCGGTGTGCGCAGTCCAGGGCGTCGGCGATTTCCGCCCCGAAGCGCAGCGTCTGCTCGAGCAGCAGAGGTCCTTTCGCGAGCCGGTCCGCCAATGTCTCTCCCTCCAGGTACTCCATGACGAGCAAATGCCGCCCGGAGGAACCGGGGGAACCGGGGATTTCTTCGAACGAGTAGAGATGCGCGATGCCCGAATGGTTGAGGCTCGCGAGGATGCGGGCCTCGCGCTCGAATCGCGCGATGCTCTCCCCGTTCTCGAATAATTCCTCCGGCAGGACCTTCAGGGCGACGACCCGCTCGAGGCGTGCATCCTTCGCCTTGTACACCTCGCCCATCCCGCCCGCGCCAAGGGCAGAAAGCACCTCATAGGGCCCTAGTCGCGATCCCGCTGCGATGACCAGAGCGCGAAGTCTAGCGCCCGAGACGGGTGCGGCGTGAACGGCAGGCTTAGAATCTTCGCTTGAGGTTTCGGTCGGGAGGAGCCGGCATGACGGAAGGCCAGGAGCCCGAGGACTCCTCGAGTGCCGGCATTCCGCTCTGTGTCGATCTCGACGGGACGCTGATCAGGACGGATCTCCTTTACGAGGCGCTCGCGCGGCTTTCGAAGGGAGGGCTCGTCCCCTTGATCCAGGCCCCTTTCTGGCTCTCGAAGGGGAGGGCGGGCTTCAAGAGAGAGGTTGCGAGCCGCGTGGAGCTCGAGCCTTCCTCGCTTCCTTACGACGAGCGCCTGATCGAGTTCCTGCGTGGCGAGAAAGGCCGCGGCCGCCGCCTCATCCTCGTGACGGCATCCGACCTCCGCTGGGCCGAGCAGGTGGCGGCGCACCTCGAGCTCTTCGACGAGGTGATGGGAAGCGACGGTTCGACGAACCTCGAGGGCGAGACGAAAGCGCACGCGCTCGTGGAGCGCTTCGGCGACCAGGGATTCGACTACGCGGGAAACGGGCCCGCGGACCTTCCCGTATGGAAGAGGGCGCGCCGCGCCATCGCGGTGAACACGCCGCCGGCGATCGAGAACGGCCTCAGGCAGGATGGAAATCTGGCGGAGTCGTTCCCGTCCGTCCCCCTGACTCCGAAGACCCTCGTCGGGGCGATCCGGATTCGCCAGTGGGTGAAGAATCTTCTCGTCTTCGTCCCGATCATCACCGCCCACAAGCTTCAGGACCCAGGCGTCCTCGCGGCGGGCGCCGTCGCCTTCGCGGCCATCTCGATCTGCGCGTCGGGCATCTACCTGATCAACGATCTCCTGGACCTGGATTCCGACCGGAAGCACCCGAAGAAGAGGGACCGGGCGATCGCGAGCGGCAGCCTTCCGATCCCGTACGCCGTCCTCCTGTCGCTGGTCCTGATCGCGGCGGGTCTCGCGATCTCGCTGCGGCTGCCTGCCGACGCGGTGAAGCTCATCGTCGTCTACCTCTTCGCGACGACCGCTTACTCGCTGTCTCTGAAGCGGCGGGTGCTCCTCGACGTTTTTACGTTGTCGTTCCTCTACACCCTCCGCGTCCTGCTCGGGGGCGCCGCCACGGGTCTTCTTCTCTCTCCGTGGTTTCTCGCGTTCGCGGTCTTCACGTTCCTGAGCCTCGCGTTCTGCAAGAGGGCCGCCGAGATCGTACGGCTGAAGAGGTCCGAGGCGAACGAGGCTCACGGGCGCGCGTACTTCACGTGGGATCACCTCGTCGTGCAGACGAGCGGGATCACGAGCGCCTACCTGGCCGCGATCGTCCTCGCGCTCTACCTGCAGAGCGACACCGTGAGGCGCTTCTACGCGAGCCCGGCATGGCTCTGGCTCCTCGTCCCCGCGTTCCTCTACTGGATCAGCAGGATCTGGGTGCTCGTCAACCGGGGCGAGATGGACGAGGATCCGGTGCTCTTCGCGACCCGCGACCGCGTCACGTATCTGACCGCCCTTCTCAGCGCGGCCGTGCTCATCCTCGCCACGTACGGGCCCTTCAACCTTCCAGGGGTCCAGCCTTGAAGCCGCTCGCCGGGGGGCGCTATTCGCCGCCCCCCTTTCCCCCTGTCGAATCACGCTTGTAGACCCCCCAGAGGCGTGAGGTGCAAGTGAAGCCCCTCTTCTTCTTTGATCTCGACGACACGCTCGTCGACCATCACGCCGCGGAGGAGGACGCTCACCGCGAGACGCATGCGTCCCACACGTCGCTCTTTTCGGGCGTCGCGTTCGACGACTGGCTCGCCGCGTATCGCCGAAACAACCTGCGGCTCTGGCACGAGTACGGGAAGGGCGAGATCGACCGGCCGACTCTCGCCGCGCGGCGCTTCGCGCTGCCGCTCGCCGATCTCGGCCTCGACGTCGCGGGAGGCGCCGCCGTGAGCGCCTTCTACATCGGCGCATACAGCCGCAACTGGCGGCTGATCGAGGGCGCCGAAGACGTGCTCTCGCACGCCGCGGAGCTGGGCGTCGTGGGCATCCTCTCGAACGGCTTCCGCCAGACGCAGCGGGCGAAGATCGCGCGCTTCGGTCTCGACCGCTGGGCGCGACATGTGATCCTGTCGGAGGACGTCGGAGCCATGAAGCCGTCGCGGGCGATCTTCGACGCCGCCTGGCAGGCCGCGGGTGGCGAGACGCGGCGCCGGGTGTACGTGGGGGATTCCTTCGCGACGGACGTCGTGGGAGCGAAGGAGGCGGGCTGGTTCCCGATCTTCTTCGACCGCCACGGCAAAGGGGCGCCCGAGCCCGTGGTCTTCGTCACGCGGCTCGCCGACCTCAAGCCGCTTTTCTAGAACGCGCCCGCTCTAGCGGCTGCTCTTGCCAGGGCCCGAGGGCGGCGTCATCGCGGAAGGAAGCGTCTTCTTCATCGCGGCGAGCACGGGCTCGTTGCCCGCGGGCGGCTGGAAGCCGTGGTGCGTGAGGATGTGCCAGAGCCGCCCGACGACGGCCTCGGACTGCAGCGGCTTGGCCATGACGTCGGTCGCACCCGTCTGGATCGCGAACGCAAAGTGGCTGCGGTCGAGGCGCGACGAGGTCAGGACGACGGGCAGCGCGATCGTAGCGGGCTGGGCCTTGATGACGCGCGTGACGTCGAATCCGTCCATCCCGGGAAGGGAGATGTCCATGAGGACGAGGTCGACGGTGTCCTTGAGCAGCCGCCCGAGCGCTTCGGGGCCGTCCTTGGCCTCGAGCGTGCGGCAGCCGTGACGACCGAGCACGTCGGCGAGGCGCTTGCGCTCTTTCGCGTCGCCTTCGACGAGAAGGATGACGGGGGGGCGGTTCTTCGCCTCGACGGGCGTCGCGCCCGATGTGGCGCGGAGCGCGGACGTCGGCATGACGGGCGTCGGAATCGAAACGAGCTCGGGATGCGTTCCCCGGCTCGCGGGCGTCTCGATCGGCATCCCCGGAGCGCTGGGAAAGGAAACGGCCGGAATGGACGGGTGCGGCGCCGACACCATCGAGGCGGTACCGGATAGCGGACGAAGCATCGCGAGCTCGGCTTCGAGATCGGCCGCGGAAGCGAACCGGGCGGACGGCTCCTTCGCGAGCGCCTTGTAGGTGATCTCGATGAGCTCGGGCGCGATGTCCGTCGCCTTGCGCAGGTCGTCCGGCGGCGGCTCCGAGACGTGCTTCATCGCGATCACGAGTGGCGACTCGCCGTCGTAAGGGACCTTTCCCGTCAGGATCTCGTAGGCCATGACGCCGATGGAGTAGACGTCG
Organism: Thermoanaerobaculia bacterium; assembly: GCA_963816185.1. Classification (GTDB taxonomy): domain Bacteria; phylum Acidobacteriota; class Thermoanaerobaculia; order UBA5066; family UBA5066; genus Fen-183. Next base: position 335,206 of record CAWFJJ010000008.1, read on the forward strand.
CTGCGCGCGTCCGTCGGACGCCCGAGAGCCTGCTCGGGAGACATGTAGTGGGGCGTCCCCACCATCACGCTGTCGAGCGTGAGCTGCTCGGTCGTCTTCCCCCGCGCGAGGCCGAAGTCGAGAATGGCGACCGCGCCGCTGTCCTCGACCATGACGTTCTGCGACTTGAGATCCCGATGGATGATGCCGAGCTTGTGCGCGGCTTCGGTCCCGAGGGCGATCTGCCGGAGGATCGAGATCGCGCGCGCCTGCGGCAGCCTTCCCTCGAGCTGGATGATCGTCCGGAGATCCTTGCCCGGGACGTACTCCATCGTGATGTAAGGGAAATCGCCGCTCATTCCGAAATCGTGGATGCGCGCCACGTTCGGGTGTTTGATCTTCCGGTTGAGGTTGATCTCGCGCTTGAAGCGCTGGAGGAGCTGCTGGTCGTCGCTCTCCCAGTCCGGAGACAGGACCTTGATGGCGACGACGTCGTCCAGATCCAGATCCTGCGCTTTGAAGACGATCCCCATGCCGCCGCGCCCGACGGTTTCCTGCCATCGGTAGCGCGTCAGTCCCTCGAAGAAGCGTTGGCGGAGTCGTTCCAGGTTCATGCGTTCGCGCCCGAAAGGCGGTCTGGTGCGTAGGGTACAACGTCGAGCGCCGCTTCGCGTGACCCCCGGTAATCCTTCATCTCGGCGACTGCGTCTGATTCTCAGCCCTGGAGGCCCCGACGATGAACGCCGTCCGACTCCTTCTTCTCGCCGCAGCCGCTTTCTCGGTGTTCCCGCCGTCCGGCTCGCCGGCGACGGCGGCCGAAGAGGGCGAGTCCACGTCTAACGCACAGAGCCCGAGCGACTTGGCGGCCCCCGATGCTCTCTTGCCGGCTGTGGCCGATTGCGCCTTCGCACCCTCCCACGTCGATCCCGACGGGCGCGCGCGCCGAGCCGCCGTATCGCGCGTCACACGAGCGTTCGCGGCTTCTCATCCCGCGGCCGCCCCCGCGCCGGCGGGCGCCCTGACCGGACTGACTCGTCACATCCGCCGCGCGAACTACGTCGACGACGAGATCTTCGGCGCCCTCGACGCGGCGAAGATCGTCCCGGCGCCCCTTTCGTCGGACGCAGAATTCCTCCGCCGCGTCACGCTCGATCTTGTGGGCCGCATTCCCGACGCGGCGACCGTCTCGGCTTTTCTCGCCGACCCTTCGGCGGACAAACGCAGCCGGATGATCGACACGCTCCTCGCCTCGGACGCCTTCGTCGACCGGTGGGCGTTCTATTACGACGAGCTGTTCCAGAACACGGCGTTTGCGTCCAGCGGCCGTCTCTATCCCGCCGGCCGCAACGCGTGGCACGCGTATTTCCAGGATGCCGTCCGCTCGCACAAGCCGTGGGACGTGATGGCGAAAGAGCTGATCGCGGCGACGGGCGACACGACGGGCGAAGGTCCCGCGAACTTCCTGGCGCGCGGCATCCAGACGAACGGCCCCGGCCAGGACACGCTCGACAACCTCGCGGCGTCGACGGGCACGATCTTCCTCGGTGAGAACGCGATCTTCTGCACGTCGTGCCACAACGGAGCCGGCCACCTCGACTCGATCAACCTCTGGGGTTCGACCGTTCGCCGGCAGGACTTCTGGGGGATCTCGGCCTTCTACTCGAGGGTCTCGATCGCGCGCCAGACGACGTCGCAGAAGAACGTCTATCACTACATCGTCGGCGACCGCTCGTCGGGGAATTACGCGCTCGACACGACGACGGGAAACAAGACCGACCGCACGAGCGCGTACTACACGACGATCCCCGCCGGCCTCACGGTCATCACGCCCGGCTACCTGAAGACGCCGACGAATCCGCAGGGCGGCGCCCCGGCGAACGGCGAGGGGTCCCGCGCGGCCCTCGCGCGCCTCGTCACCGCGGATCCCCAGTTCGCGCGGGCCGCGGTGAACTACCTTTGGAAGGAGCTCTTCAAGGTGGGGATCGTGGAGCCGGCGGACTCCTTCGACCTCCTGCGGCAGGATCCTCAGAACCCGCCCCCCGGCGGGTGGACGATTCAGCCGACGCACCCGAACCTCCTCACGAAGCTCGCGCAGGATTACGCCGGGCACGGCTACGACCTGCGCTACATCCTCGGCGTCATGGCGAAGTCGAGCGCGTACCAGCTCTCGTCCTTCTACGACGGACCGTGGAGCGAGGCGTACACGCCGTATTTCGCGCGGCACTTCGCGCGGCGCATGACGGCCGAGGAGACGTTCGACGCGATCACGAGGGCGACGAACGTCCCGGCGAGCCTTCCGGTCACGGGGGCCCCGAACGTCGCGTGGGCGATGCAGCTTCCCGACGTGCAGGAGCCCGGCGCGCGGACCGTCGCCGGCAATTTCCTGAACGCGTTTCTGAGAGGCGATCGCGACGGCGACGCGCGCTCGAACGAGTTCTCGATCTCGCAGGCGCTTCTCCTCCTGAACGACGCAACGGTGACGTCGCGCATCAAGAGCGGCGCCCCCGGCTCGGTCGTGAACGCGCTCGTCGCCTCGGGCGCGTCGCCGGTTGAGATCGTCTCGTCGCTCTACGTCTCGACCCTCTCCCGCTATCCATCCCCGTCGGAGCTCGCCCAAGGCGTGGCGCTCTTCTCGACGACTCCGGGCGAGTCGAAGGCGCAGGTCGCCGAGGACCTCCAGTACGCGCTCCTCAACAAGCTCGACTTCTTCTACAACTACTGAGGCCCTCCATGAAATCGCTGCTCCCAAGCCTGCCCGCTCCCGGCGTGACGCCGTACACCGGCCCCGAGCTCTCCCGCCGCGGCTTCCTCGAGGTCGGCGCCGCGGGCCTCGTCGCGTCGTGGTTCCTGAAGTCCCCTGCGGCGGCCTGGGCGGCGACCTCGGCGCAGGTCACGACGCGGAACACCGCGAAGAACGTGATTTTCATCTTCCTTCCCGGTGCGCCGAGCCAGATCGACACCTGGGACCTCAAGGAAGGGGCGTGGACGCCCGCCGACTTCGCGCCGGCGAGCTTCGGCGGGGGCCTGCGCTTCCCGGCCGGCCTCTTGCCGAACCTGGCGAATCACCTCGGCGACGTCGCGATCGTGCGCTCGATGATGTCGCACGCGCTCGTCCACGGCCTGGGCCAGACGTGGCTCCAGATCTCGCGCAACCCGACGGGCGCGACGGGCTCCGAGGCGCCGAACATGGGATCGATCGCGGCGCTCGAGCTGGACCCGCAGCGCGGAGCCCAGGATGTCCTGCCGTCGTTTCTCTCGCTCAACACGCAGCCGAATCTCTCGGGAGCGGGCTACTTCCCGTCCACGTACTCGCCGTTCGTCGTGCAGCCCACGGCGACCGGGCTTGCCAGTCTGACCCATCCCGACGGCACGGTCCGATTCGCGACGCGCTGGAACGACCTCGAGCAGCTCGACGCCGCGCTCCGTTCCGGTCAGCCGCTCGGCAAGGACGCATCGGACGCCGTGAACTTCTACGACCAGGCCAAGATCCTCGTCGACACGCCCTCCGTGAACGGCCTCTTCGGCTACTCGACGGCGGACGCGCAGCGCTACGGGAGCTCCTCCTTCGGGAACGGGTGCCTCGTCGCCAAGCAGGTCCTTGCCGGGGGCCGCGGCGTGCGTTTCATCATGGTCTCGGTCGGCGGCTGGGACATGCACAGCAACATTTACGACAAGGCCGCCGGCACGAACCTCTACACGCAGACGGCGCAGCTCGACCCCGCGCTCGCAAGCCTTATCGGCGACCTGAAGGCCGCTCCCGGGACGACGCCCGGCAAGACGCTCTTCGACGAGACGCTCGTCGTCGTCGCGGGCGAGTTCGGCCGCACGGTCGGCAACCTCAACGGCCAGCAGGGCCGGGACCACTTCGCGATCAACAGCGCGCTCTTCGCGGGCGGCGGCGTGAAAGGCGGCCAGGTCCTCGGCGCGACCGACGCGACCGGCGGGACGATCACGGACTCCGGCGTGACGGGCCGGACGGAATTGCGGGCCGAGGATCTCGCGTGCACGGTCTACTCGGCGCTCGGGATCGACTGGACCACGATGCGGCACGACGACCCCCTCGGCCGCGGCTTCGAGTACGTGCCGAACGCGGCCGCCGGCGTCTACGCTCCGATCGACCGGCTCTTCGGCTAGCCCATGGGGGGTGCGGGGGGAGCGGGGAAGCTCCCCCCGACCGAAGGATTAAGATTCCTTCGAGTGAATGAGTCTAGGACTCCGGCTGGCGCCGAGCGGCGCCGCCGACGCGCCTCCGGCGGGACGTGAGGCCGCTCTCCCCGCCCGCTCCGATGCTCGCCACGCGCGTGGACGCGCCGTTCACGCGTCCGGGCTGGATCTTCGAGCCGAAGTACGACGGGTGGCGCGTCCTCGCGCGCCGGCGCGGGAACCGCGTGGCGCTCTTTTCACGCAACGGCCTCGACCTCACCGGGGGCGAGCCTGCGGTCGTCGCGGCCCTCGCGTCGCTTCCGGACGGGGATTTCGTCGTGGACGGCGAGCTCGTCGTGTTCGGCAAGGACGGCGTTCCGCGGTTCTCGCTCCTCCAGAAGAGAGGCGAACCGGGCGCGCTGCCCCCGAGCCTCATCCTGTTCGACTGTCTCGAGAAGGACGGGTCGGCGCTCGTGTCGCGCCCGCTCGCCGAGAGGCGCGCGGCTCTCGAATCGCTCGTCGGCCGTCGTCCGAAAAAGCCGCTCGTCCTCTCCGAGCGCCTCGGGGCGGACGGCGCCAAGGCATTCGAGCGCGCCCTCGCGGAAGGCTGGGAAGGCATCATCGGGAAGGACCTCGCCTCGCGCTACGAGGCGGGCCGGCGGTCATTGCGCTGGCTGAAGGTCAAGGCGCGGAAGGAATCCGAGTTCGTGATCGGCGGGTTCACGCTGCCACGCGGCACGCGCCTGCACTTCGGGGCGCTCCTCGTCGGGCTCTACGAAGGGAAGGCGCTGCGGTTCTGCGGCGCGGTCGGGACGGGCTTCTCGGACGAGGTCCTCCTCGGCCTCCTCGAGAAGCTCCAGCCGCTGCAGCGCGACGTCTGCCCGTTCGCGTCCGTCCCTCGCGAGGTGAAGGACGCGGCGTGGGTCGCTCCGAAGCTCGTCGCGCAGGTCGTTTACGCCGAGTGGACGGCCGACGAGAAGCTCCGCCAGCCGGCCTTCCTCGGCCTCAGGAACGACAAGAAGCCGAAGGAATGCCGCTGGGAAGAGAGAGAGAAATAGCTACGGCACGATCGTGATCGTGCCGGTCATGCCGTTGTGCTGTGCCAGCGTCGGAGCACACTCCGTGTGCGTGCAGGCGTAGGTGTACGGAGACGCCGCGACCATGTTCGCGGTCGGCGTGAAGCTGACCGTGCAGGGGAGATTGGCCGTGATGACGTCGCATTGCGTGATCCCGAGGAGCGCGAGGCCGCCGACGCCGTGCGTCTTGCCCTCGCTCTGCGGCGTCGTCCACGTGATCGTGTAGGGCTGGCCGACCTTGAGATTCACGTTGTTGTTCGTAGTGCCGCTGCACGGACCCGTCTGGCAAACGTACGTCCAGTGCGTGTTGTTCGTCGTCGTCGCCAGGATGGTGACGGTGATCGGGGCCGCCGTCCCCACGACGACGTCTTTCGTCGCGGAGCCCGTGCCGTTCGCGTTGTCGACGAAAAGCGCCGTGTGGTACGTCCCCGGCGCCGCGTACGTGTGCGTCGACGTGCCGGTCGTCGTCGAGTCGACCGCTCCGTCGCCGAACGCCCAGAAGCGGTTCACGGGTGAGTTCGTGGACGTGTCGGTGAACGTGGCGGCTTGCCCGGTAACCGGGCTGGCCGGGGTCACCGTGTAGGAGGCGACGGGAGCGGACGACGAGACGTTCGGCTCGGCCGTCATGACGATGGCGAAGGGATCGCCGGATGCGTTGTTGATGACGGACGCGAAGACGAGGACGGGCTGGTCGCTCGTGAACTCCACCCAGAGATTCGTGTCGGTGGTGCCCGCGACGCCCGGAAACGTGCCGCCGTCGTCGAGCGCCTTCTGCACGAGCCCGTTCGCGCCGACGGAGATCGTGCCGCTCGAGAGCTGGCTCCCGTCGCCCTTCCGGATCTTCACCGTCACGTTCGCGGCGGTCGCACCGGGGTTCATGAAATCGAGGTTGCTGCGGTAGCCGGTCGTCGCGTTCGCGCTCGCGGCGAGCTGGACCAGCGTGCCGGCTTTGAGGGCCGTGGTCGTGTCGATTCCCGGCAGCCATTGCCCGGAGACGGAGCCGTTGCCGCAGGCGTTCACGTTGTTCACGCCCGAGGAGACGATCAGCTCACCCGCCGTCTCGAGCCGAATGGGGCCGAACACGCCGATCGACTGCCCGAAGAGGCCCTGGAGGGCGTTGTCGTACGCGAGCTGCTCGCGCGGTCCGATCGTCACGACCGGCATCTGCACGGTGTTGACGACGTTTCCGGCCGCGTCCGAGCGGTAGAAAATCGGCGTGAAGTTGATCGGAGAGCTCGTCGGGTTGAACACGCGGACGTCGGAGTGAAACTCGGCGTTGTTCTTCCCCGACGAGAACGCGGACGACGGAATCACGACGTCGCCCAACGCCGCGGCGGCGGTGAGCGCGAGCGCGAGAACGAGCGGCAGAACGAAACGTACTTGAGCCGGTGTCTTCATCGAAATCCTTTCGTAGCGCGTCAAGAAACGGGCCGCAGCGCGAGTCCTCCGGGAGTGGCGGCAGCACGGAATGTCTCACACGGTTGGACGCAGAGGGAGTGTCTGAGATCACGAGCGGGTACACTTTCCGCGTGGATTTCTGGAAAAATCGCCGCGTTCTCGTCACCGGAGCGGGCGGCTTTCTCGGGCGCTCGCTCGTTCGCGCGCTCGAGGCGCGCGGTCCTGCTGTGCTCCTCATTCCGCGATCGACTCAGCTCGACTTGCGCGAGCGCGACGCCGTGCGCGCGTATCTGGCGCACGAGAAGCCGGACCTCATCGTCCATCTCGCCGCGGTCGTCGGCGGCATCGGCGCGAACCGCAGGCATCCGGGCCTTTTCTTTTTCGAGAACGCGATCATGGGCGTCCAGCTCATCGAGGAAGCGCGCCGCGCAGGGATCGGGAAATTCGTCTGCCTCGGAACAATCTGCGCGTACCCCAAGCACACGCCCGTGCCGTTCCGGGAAGAGGACCTGTGGAACGGCTATCCGGAGGAGACGAACGCGCCGTACGGCCTCGCGAAGAAAATGCTCCTCGTCCAGCTCCAGGCGTACCGCGAGGAGTACGGCTTTCCGGGCATCTACCTTCTTCCGGTGAACCTCTACGGCCCTGAAGACCACTTCGACCTCGAGAGCTCGCACGTGATCCCCGCGATGATCCGCAAGTTCCTCGAGGCGCACGAGAGCGGCGCGCGCGAGGTCGTCCTCTGGGGCGACGGCTCGCCGACGCGCGAGTTCCTCTACGTGGAGGACGCCGCCGAGGGAATTCTCGCGGCCGCGGAGCGATACGACGGCGCCGATCCGGTCAACCTCGGCTCGGGCGACGAGATCTCCATCAAGGACCTTGCGGCGCTCGTCGCCAAAGAGACCGGATTCGGCGGCGGCATCCGGTGGGACGTCTCGCAGCCGAACGGCCAGCCGCGGCGGAAGCTGGACGTGACGCGGGCGCAGCAGCTCTTCGGCTGGAGGTCGCGAGTCTCGTTGACCGAGGGCCTCCGCCGGACGATCGACTGGTACAGAGGGGCCGCCAGGACCGTCTGACAGCTGGATTCCGCCCACGACTAATCGTCGGCTCCCTGTTCTCCGAAGCGACACAATTTGGTTGCAAACGTCTAAGCCAAGGCCGGTTACTCACCCTGAAACTGGCTCATCAGCCGATGTTTAAACCTTTCTTATACAGATGCTTGACAGGCGAATTGACACCCATTCTCATGTACTCCATATGTAGGCACCTATGTTGCTAACAAATGTGTCAGTGAAACAGAGATGACACACTACCGTGGAGCAGAAGAGGCCGCCTCGGGTGTCAAACAGAAAAAGAAAAACAACAGGAAAGAGAAAAGAGAGAAGAAGGAGAATCCCATGAAAAAGACGCTCATCCCCATCGCGCTGGCCTTTGCGCTCATCGCACTAGCACCGGCGGCCTTCGCGGCCTCTACGCCCGGCACCCTCACCGTGACCGCGAGCGTGGCGGCTAACTGCACGATCTCGAACGCGACCTTGGCCTTCGGCGCGTACGATCCGGTCTCGGCGAACGCCTCAACAGGGATCGACCTCGACGCGCAGACCACGATGTCCGTGCTCTGCACGAAGGGGGTCACGCCCACAATCTCGACCGCCACCGCGGGCGGGGCGATGGCCAGCACCCCGGCCGGCTTCTCGCTGAATTACCTGCTCTTCTCGAACTCCGGCCGCACGACGTCCTTCGTCACGCCGTTCTCGCTGGGTGCGTCCGCCTCCAACAAGACCGCGCAGACCGTGACGATCTACGGCCGGGTCGCGAAGGACCAGGACGTGGGCGTCGCGGCCTACAGCGGAACGACCACGGTCACCGTCAACTTCTAAAGCTCTACTTCTGACCTGACGCCGCCCCGGGTCTGCCGATCCGTCGGGCGGCGTCGCCTCTGAAGGGTGTACCGAAAACGCATCCAGCCAGCCGTAACTGAAGAGGAGTCCCACCCGTGAAACGACCGCTCGCCATCGCCTTCGCCGCCGCCCTCCTCGGGGCCGGCCCGCTTGCCGGAGCAAGCGCCACGGCGAGCCTGAGCGTGTCGGTCACGGTCTCCAGCAACTGCCGGATCTCCGCTTCCCCTATCGGGTTCGGCGCGTACGACCCCGTCGTGGCGAACCTCGCGACGCCGGTGACGGGAACCGGAGGCGTCACGATCACGTGCACGCGGGGGACGTCGGCGTCCCTCACGCTCGGCCCCGGCGCGAACCCGTCCGGCTCCACGCGGCGGATGCGGGGCGGAACCGGATTCATCTCCTACGAGCTCTACATGCCGGCTTCCGAGAGCCCGGGCGCGCCGTGCAGCTTCGCGTCCCCGAGGGTGTGGGGAACGGCTGGCGACGCCGTCTTCACGCCCTCTTCCGCCCCCAGCCGGGATCCCAGGTCGTACAATGTCTGCGGTCGCATTCCAGAAGCTCAGGACGTCCTCGCCGCCACCTACTTCGATGCGGTCGTGGCAACGGCCAACTTCTGAGAATAGGGGGCTCGGTCGTGGACGCAGGTCTTTCCGTTCTGCAGTTGAAGCTCCGCGCGGCGGGGCTGGCCCTTTTTCTTCTTATCGCGGCGCTTCCGGCTCCCGCGGCCACGTTCAAGGTCTCGCCGATCCAGATCTACCTATCCACCCACAGGACCACCGAGCTTCTCTCGGTCGAGAACCAGAGCACCGAGACCGTGCGGCTTCAGGTGACCGCATTCGGCTGGAACCAGAGCCCCAAGGGCGAGATCGAGCTCTTGCCGACGGAGGACGTCGTGTTCTTCCCGTCGCTTCTGACGCTGGAGCCGGGAAAGGAACGGAAGATCCGCATCGGCGTCTCGAAGCCACCGGGAGCGGTCGAGAGAACGTATCGCGTGTTCGTCGAGGAGCTTCCCCCCTCGAAAAGCCCTCCGAAGTCGGAAACCGTTCCGAGGTGAAGGTCCTGACGCGCTTCGGAATTCCGATCTTCGTCCAGCCGGCGAAACTTACGAAGACGGGCGCGATCGAGGGCGCGAAGCTGGAGTCCGGCACGGTGAAGTTCCAGGTGAAGAACACCGGGAACGCGGCGTTTTCGGTCCTTTCGGTACGTGCGACCGGAGCGGCCGCCGGCGGCGCCCAGACCTTCGAGAACCAGGCGGCAGGCTGGTACGTCCTCGCCGGAGGCGAACGCGCGTTCGAGATCGCAATTCCGCCGGCCGACTGCCGGCGCACGAAGACGATTTCCGTCGAGGCGAAAACCGAGCGCGACGCCTGGAAGGCCTCGCTCGCCGTGGCGCCGGAGGCGTGCGAGCCGGCGTCGCGCTGAGAGGGGCGTCGCATGCGCTCTGCCTGCTTGTGAGAGCGCGATGGCTCCTTCTCGTTCTCGCACTCGCGTTCACGGCGCCGGGATGGGCGAGTGAGACGCCGGCGCCCCCGCAGACGCGGGCCGCGAAGGCCGTCGTTCCACTCTCCGTCAACACGGTGCCGAAGGGCGACGTGCTCGTGGTCCTCGTGGGCGAGGACGTCCTGCTTCGAGTACGCGATCTCACGGCGGCTGGCGTGACCGGCTTCGCGGGGCGGCGCGAGACACGCGACGGCGAGGAGTGGGTCTCGCTCGCCTCCCTCGCTCCGGGCGCCTCCTACCGCTTCGATCCGGAGACGGTGACTCTGTCGGTGACCGTCCCTCCAGCGTGGCTCGCGGGGCAGGTCCTCAACCTCGCCATGCCGCGGCCCGCCGGCCTCGTTTACCTCTCGAGCCCGAGCCTGTTCGCGAACTACGCCGTCAACGTCACGGACGCCAAGACCTGGAACGCGTTCGGCGAGGCGGGACTGAGCCTCGGTGGAAACCTCTTCTACAGCGCGGTGATGCGGGCGGACGACGGAAGCGTCGTCCGGGGCCTCACGAACGTCACGCACGACGACCGCACGCGGCTCGTGAGATGGGTCGCCGGCGACTCCTTCACCGCGGCGGGAGGCGTCGGGGGCTCGCTTTTCCTCGCCGGTCTCAGCGTCTCGCGCAGCTTCGACCTCGACCCCTACTTCGTGCGCTACCCCTCGTTCGCGCTCACGGGCGCGGCCACGACGCCGTCCACGGTCGACGTGTACGTCAACGGCAACATCGTGAAACGGGAGGCGATCGGGCCGGGCCCGTTCCAGCTTTCGAACATCCTCCTGCCGGCCGGCAACGGGACGACGCGCGTCGTCGTGCGGGACGTGTTCGGACAGGAGCGGGAGATCACGAGCGGCTTCTACGCGTCGACCGCCGTCCTCGCGAAGGGGCTGTCGGAGTTCACGTACAACCTCGGATTCCGGAGGGACAACCTCGCGACGGAGAGCTTCGATTACGGCTCGCTCTCGTTCCTCGGCCGCCACCGGTACGGATTCTCGGACTCGCTGACCGCCGAGCTGCGCCTCGAAGCCGACGATCAGCTCGTGAGCGGGGGTCCCGGATTCGCGTGGCGGCTTCCGGTCGGCGAGATCGAGGGATACCTCGCGGCCAGCCGCGAAGGAGGGCGGACCGGCGGCGCGGCGTCGCTTTCCTATCGCTATGTCGGCCAGCCCGTGAATTACGGCGTCTTCGCAACCGCGCTCAGCCCCCATTACGCCGCGCTCGGCCTTTCCATCGACCAGGACCGGCCGCGCTGGGACGGAAATGCCTTCGTCGGAGTCCAGATCGGCCGGCTCGCGAGCCTCACGCTCCAGTACACCGGAACCGTTCCCCGCGACACGCCGTCCTCGCAGCGCGCAGCGCTGTCGAGCTCTTCGAGTCTCACCCGCGACCTAAGCCTCTTCCTCTCGTTCGCGCGCGTCTTCCAGGGATCCACGCAGGGAAGCGAGGCTTTCATCGGGCTCAGCTACTTCCTCGGCCGGAACACGACCGCGCTCGCCTCGTACGGTCACCAGGATGGATTGAATACGGGGTCGATCGACGTCCAGAAATCGCTGCCCGTCGGTACGGGCTACGGGTATCACTTCAACGGGACCGCCGGGGACGGGCCAGGCAGCGCGAGCGGCGACGTCCAATACAACGCGTCCTTCGGCCGGTACGAGGCCTCGGTCCTGCGCCTCGGCGGCGAGACGTCGTCGACGCTCAGCGCGTCCGGAGGAATCGTCGTGCTCGGCGGAGCGGTGCTTCCGACGCGGCCCGTCGTGGACAGCTTCGCGCTCATCCGCGTGCCCGGCGTACCGGGCGTGCACGGAACCGCAAGCAATCAGGACGTGGGAACGACGAACGGAAGCGGCGATCTCCTGGTTCCGAGCCTCATCCCGTATTACGGCAACCGGATCGGGATCTCGGACCGGGACGTGCCCATCGATTATGAAATCGGCTCGGTGGAACGCACCGTGGCGACGCCGTATCGCGGCGGCGCGGTCGTCGAGTTCCCCGTGAAGCGCGTCACGACCGTGACGGGACGCGTGCTGATCGCCGAGGCGGGAACCGAGAAAGTTCCGGCGTACGGGGAGCTGACCGTAACGGGCCCGGACGGGGTGCCGCAAGCCTCACCCGTGGGCGGCGACGGGGCTTTCTACCTCGAGAACCTTTCTCCCGGCCGCTACCCGGCCGCCGTCGAGCACAAGGAAGCGGTCTGCCGGTTCACGCTCGTCGTCCCGGCGTCTCCGTCGGCGTTCGTCAACCTCGGAACATTGCGCTGCGCCGCGCCCAAGGAAAGCGGGAAGAACCCATGAAGAAAAACACCGTCCTCTCGTTTCTCGCGCTCCTGCCGCTCTTCGTCCTCGCGCCGCGCGCCGAGGCGCTGACCTGCACGTTCAGCTCGATCACCGGCGTGAATTTCGGGTCCTACGACGTACTGAGCGCCAGTCCCAGGACAGCCACGGGGACCATCACCTATTCGTGCAGGAACGTCAACAAAGCGGCTCTCATGACGATGGATCTTTCGGCGGGCAGTTCCACGACGTACGCGAACCGCACTCTCCGCTTTGGCGCCAACATCCTGAACTACAACCTCTACTCCACCGCCACCAACACCCAGGTGTGGGGGAACGGCACCGGCACGACGTACCACTTCAGTGTCGACCCGACCGACAGGAACGCCCACACACTGACGGTCTACGGGACGATCCCGGCCGGCCAGAACGTCGGCGTCGGGAACTACACCGACACGATCACCGTCACGATGAACTTCTAAGCAGATTTCGTTCGGCGCGCGCCTCCGCGCGCTGCTCCAACGATGTGTCCGGCACGTTCCACCTGTGCCGTCCTCTGGAACGCGAGCCGGCTAACTCGTTGCACCGCAATGGTGGCGGAAGAAATTACCCAGGCATGACTCCCGCAATGGTCTCCGCCGGGAGATGCGAGTCATGCGAGACGGAAAAACCAATTCGGCGATTTCGGGCCTCTCTGCCGGCGCCTTCGCTCTCGCGGCTCTCCTCGCGCCTGCGCTCTCGGCGCACGCGGGAAGCGTTACCGCGTCGCTTTCCGTCTCGGTCGTCGTGCCCCCTCGGGCCGTCCTCTCGGTCGAATCCCAGCCGGAGGGCCTCGAAATCACCGAGGCGGACGTGGCGCGCGGCTGGGTGGAGGCGCCTGCGGCGTCGCTCGTCCGGGTCCGGTCGAACTCGCCGGCCGGCTGGCTCCTGGAGTTCCAGCCCCTGCAGGGTCCCTATCGCGCTCTCGAGGTGACGGGTCTCGGCGCGACGGCGCAGGTGAGCGCGGCCGGCGGCTGGCTCGCGCAGCCGTATGCGGGACGGATGCTCGTGACCGCATCGCTCGGCTATCGCTTCTTCCTCTCCAGCGACGCGCGGCCGGGGCTCTACTCGTGGCCGGTGGCTCTCAGCGCGACTCCACGCTGAATCGCAGCCCTATTCGGCCTTTTTCCTCAGCATCCGATAGAGCGTCGAACGGCTGATGTGGAGCTGGCGCGCCGCCTCGACGCGGTTGCCTCCTGTCTTTTCGAGAGCCTCCTTGAGGCGCTCGGGCGTCACCGTGCGCGGGCCTTCGCTCACGGCTTCGAGGTCGTCCGAGCTGATCGCGTCGGCGCGGGCCATGAGCAGCGGGAAGTCGTCCGCCACGAGCTCGTCGCGGGTGGACAAGGCGCACGCCTGCTCGATGGAGTGCTTCAGCTCGCGCGCGTTGCCGGGGAACGGGTCGTGGAGGATGAGGTCCTTCGCTTCCGCCGAGAGCCGCCGCGGGTACTGGGAGGGCTTCGAGAACATCCGGAGGAAGTGGTCGGCGAGCGCCAGCTTGTCGTCTCCGCGCTCCCGGAGCGGGGGCACCCAGAGCGTGACGACCGCGAGGCGATAGTAGAGGTCGTCGCGGAAAATGTGCCGCGTGATGGCCGCTTCCATGTCGAGGTTCGTGGAGGCCAGGATGCGGACGTCGACCGCGACGTTGCGGTTGTCTCCGACGCGGCGGATCTGAAACTCCTCGAGCGCGCGCAGGACTTTCGCCTGGGCGGGCATCGGCATGGAGCCGATCTCGTCGAGGAGGAGGGTCCCGCCTTCGGCCTCCTCGAACAGCCCGCGCCGCGCGTTCGTGGCCCCGGTGAACGCGCCGCGCACGTGACCGAAGAGCTCACTTTCGATCAGGTCGTCGGGAATGGCTGCGCAGTTCAGCGTGACGAACGGCTTCCCCGCGCGCGGGCCGAAGGATGCGATGTACTTCGCGACGACTTCCTTGCCCGTGCCCGTCTCGCCGCGGATGAGGACCGTGGACGAGAGCTCGGCGACGCGGCGGGCCTTCTCGAGCAGGCTCTTCCAGACGGGCGAGCTTCCGACCGCGAAGTTCTGCTCCTTCTCGCGCCGCCAGACACCGGATGCCGTGCGCGGCCCGATGTCCTGCGTGAGCCTCTTCACGACGTCGAGGAGGCTCTGGATGCGGAACGGCTTGACGATGAAGTCGGTCGCGCCGGCTTTCATCGCCTCGATGGCGTCCGAGACGGCGGCCTGGCCCGAGATGATCACGAAGGGGACGGACGGGGCCTTGCCGCGCACCTCGAAGAGGAGATCGATTCCGGACATCCCCGGGAGCATCAGATCGCAGAAAATAACGTCGTAGTCCGTGAAGATGGCGCGGTCGAGAAAGAGCTGTGAGGTGGGGTACAAGTCGACCGTTGCGCCAACCTTCTCGAGGCTGGTACGAACCAGGTCGCGAACCCCTTCGTCGTCGTCGACGACCGCGATTCGAAGCGTGCGAAGGCCGAGAGGTGGCACGGCCGGCCCATTCTAGCCGGGCGCGGGCGTGTGGCGACGTCGCATGCGGGTTTGCGCCAGCTGCGTCGCGTAAGACCGGATCGGCGTTACCGGCGGGAATCGTTCGCGCCAGGCGTCAGAAACCGGAGCGACGATTGCACGATCCAGCCGTCGAACCGTCGCGCAAGAGACTTATTCTCAGTATCTTACGCGGAGGACCAAGAAACTCTTGCAATTGTGCGCTTCACGGCGGTACGTTGAACCAGTACTCGCCAAGAGATCCACCTCACTTTTCCTCCGGCCTGTCGGCCGAATGTGAACGGCAAATCATCGACGTGCGGGAATCCCGCAGGAGTACAGGATGAAGCATTGGCCGAGGCGCTCTTTCCTTCTCGCGCTCCTCTTCTCGACGCCCCTCGCGGCCCAGAGCCTTCCCAAGACTCTCTTCTACCCCGTTACTCCCTGTCGAATCGCGGACACGCGTAACCCGAACGGAGCCTACGGAGGACCTGCCCTCTCGTTCGGGGCCTCACGGGCGTTCACGCTTGCGGGCACGTGCGGCATCCCGGCGACAGCGCGGTCCGTGGCCGCGAACATCGCGGTCGTCTCCCCGGGCGCGGCCGGGTCTCTCGCGATCTTTCCCGGAGGGGTGTCGACCGGGGCGGCGACGGCGATCAGCTACAAGGCCGGAAAGACGAGGGCGAACAACTTCATCGCGCGGCTCGGGACGAACGGCGACATCGTCGTCATCTGTCAGCAGCCTTCCGGCACGACGCACTTCCTCATCGACGTGGCGGGTTATTTCGAGGATCCTCCCGCGACGCCGCCCGCGGCTCTCGCCGCGTTCGCGAACACCGCAACATTCGGGTCCAATCCCGGGCTCGTGGGGCACCTTCGTGACGTCGGAACGGCCGGGTTCCTCGCCGAGCAGTTCACCGCTCCACCCTCGCTCTATCCGGCACTCCCGCTCTTCCCGAACACGCGGCAGGGTACCTGCACCGGGACGTGCCCTCGCGACAACTACACGATGTATCCGCTCCAGAACCAGTTCTTCCTGAACGCGCTTTACGGACAGGACCAGCTCAGGCAGCGCGTCGCGTGGGCGCTCCACAAGATCATCCCGATCAACGGGCAGGACATCGGCCAGCCCAGCCGCATCGTCCCGTACCTGAACATCCTCGTGAACAACGCGTTCGGGAACTACCGGGACATCCTCTACCAGATCACGCTAAACGCGGCGATGGGCCAGTACCTCAACATGGACACGTCCACGCTGCTGAACCCGAACGAGAACTACGCGCGGGAGATCATGCAGCTGTTTTCGATCGGGCTCGTCGAGCTCAACCTCGACGGGACGCCCCAGCTCGACGGGAGCTCGAACCCGATCCCCACCTACGACCAGTCCACGATCACCGAGTTCGCCCGCGTGTTCACCGGCTGGCGCCTCGCGAACCAGATCGTCGTGGGCACCGACGATTACATCGACCCGATGGTGCTCGTGTTCGCGAACCACGACAAGGGCTCCAAAACGCTCCTGAACGGCACGGTCCTCCCGTGTTATGGCTCCGTCTCTCCATGTACCACCCTCCAGACGGGTGACAAGGATCTCAACGACGCCATCGACAACATCTTCAACCACCCGAACGTCGGGCCTTTCATCGGCGGCGCTCTGATCCGGAACCTCGTGACGTCCAACCCGTCTCCCGCGTACGTCGCGCGCGTCGCGGCGGTATTCAACGACAACGGCTCGGGCGTGCGGGGCGACCTCGCGGCGGTCGTCAGAGCGATCGTGACGGACCCCGAGGCGCTCGCTGGCGCGGCCAGCTCCACCTTCGGGAGCTTGAGAGACCCGGCGCTTTTCACGATCTCGTTCCTCAGGAGCCTCGGAGCGCGGTCGGCGAACGGCGCAGGTTTGTCGGACGGGGTTCTCGCGCCACAGGTCACGGCCCTTGGGCAGACCGTCTTTCAGCCCGACACCGTCTTCAGCTATTACCCGGCGGACTACCTGACTCCCGGCACGTCGCTCCTCGGCCCGGAGTTCGGGATCCTCTCGGCCTCCACCGCCATGCGCCGCGCGAACCTCGTGAATACGCTCGTCTACTCGACGATTCCCGTCGGAACGAACAACCCGTCGGGGACGTCCCTGGACCTCGGCGGCATCCAGACCCTTTACGGCAATCCTGCCGCGATGGTCGAGGAGCTGAACCAGCGGCTCTGCCACGGCCTGCTCTCGGCGAGCGCGAAGGCAAACATCGTCACGGCTGTGAACGCGGTCTCTCCGGCGACCCCGCGCGCGATGGCGCAGCAGGCGACGTATCTCGTCGCGACGTCCTCCCAGTTCCAGGTGGAGAGGTGAACATGACATCTCGCAGGGATTTCCTCCGCATCTCCGCGTGCAGCGCCGTCGGGATGGCAGCCTTCTCCGAGGGCCTGGAGCGCTTCGGTCTCGTCGCGCACCGGGCTGAGGCGGCGCCGAACGATTATCGGGCGCTCGTGTGCATCTTCATGTTCGGCGGGAACGATGCGAACAACATGGTCGTCCCCGTCTACGGTTCCGGGTACACCCAGTACCTGGCGTCCCGGGGCGGCAGCCTCGCGCTCGCGCAAGGGAGCCTTCTGCAGATCACGCCGGCGAGCATCGGTCTCGCGTACGGCCTTCATCCTGCGATGACCGGCCTGCAGGGCCTCTGGAACCTGGGGAAGCTCGCGGTCGTCGCGAACGTCGGGCCGCTGACCCAGCCTACGACGAAGTCGCAGTACCAGACGAACGCGGCGTTCCGCCCGTACCAGCTCTTCTCCCACAGCGATCAGCAATCCCTCTGGATGGCGCGCCGCTCCGACCAGAAGACGAACCTCGGCTGGGGCGGTCTTTCCGCCGACAACCAGGTTTCCCTGAACGGCGGGTCGGCGTTTCCGACCGTGACATCCCTCGCGGGGAACAGCCAGTTCAACATCGGGCAGATCACGAAGCCGCTCGGTGCGGCTCCTGCTCCGACCGCCCTCAACCAGATCCTCGTCCTGAACGGTTTCACGACTTCGGCGACGGACGTCGCCCGGAAAACCGCTATGAATTCCCTGCGCACGTACGACACGGGCGTGCCTCTCGTGAATGCGATGAGCGGTGTCACCCAGGACGCCCTGAACATCGGAGCTGCGCTCGCCGTCGATCCGACCCTCACCACGGTCTTCCCGAATACGAACCTCGGAAACCAGCTCAAGCAGGTCGCGAAGATCATGAAGCTCAATCAGTCGGCTCCGCAGCTCGGCCTCAACCGGCAGATCTTCTTCTGCTCGATCGGCGGGTTCGACACCCACCAGAACGAGCTCACGGCGCACGCGACCCTCTACGCGCAGGTCTCGGCCGCGATGTCGGCCTTCTACAACGCGACCGTCGAGCTCGGGATCCCGGGACGCGTCACGACCTTTACCCTTTCCGACTTCGGCCGCACGCTCGCCCCGTCGGGCGCGGGTGCGACCGTTGGCTCGGACCATGCCTGGGGTAATCACCACTTCGTCATGGGCGGCTCCGTGAAGGGCACGGACTTCTACGGGATCGCAGGGCCGAACGGGAGCGTCTATCCGGACCTCACGCTCGGCGCAAGCAATCCGCTCGACGCCGATAGCCGCGGCCGGTGGATCCCGACGGTCTCGGTGGATCAGTACGGGGCGACACTCGCGCAGTGGTTCGGCGTCTCGGCGCTGGACGCCCACACGATCTTCCCGTTGCTCTCCCGCTTCGCGCCCACCGACCTCGGGTTCTTGATGCCGGCGGCCTAGAGGCCCTGAGCCGCTGGAAAGTCGGTGAAGCGGTCGAGCGCGGCCTTCCACTCGAGGCGCGTCGCGCGGAAGCGCCTCTCGCACTCGCGCATCTGACGGCGGATCTCCCGCATCGTCTCGGACGGCGGGCGCTGTCCCTTCCGTTTCGCGGCCTTCACCTCACAGTGGCGGGCATAGGCCTCTTTCCAGAGGTTCAACGTCTCCTCCATTCGGGCGCGCGCTTGCTCGGCACGGGCGCGCAGGTCGTCCGCGATAGCGGCGGGAACGCGCGCGAGCCGCGCTTCCGTTCCGGCGGTCGCGACCTTCAGCCTCGCGTTCTCGACGAGCGGCGGCGGTGTCACGCGCAGGTTGCGCGCGAGGTGCGTCGCCCGGAAAGACTGGATGAGCCACTTGTTCGGATCCCAGTGGTACCAGCGGATGCCGTTCCGGAAGTCGGAAGGAAAGGCGTGGTGGAAGTTGTGGAAGCCCTCGCCGTGCGTGAAGAACGCGAGAAACCAGTTGTCGCGGGCCGTGTTCTCCGTCGAGTACGGCCGCGCGCCCCACATGTGCGCGAGGGAATTGATGAAGAACGTCGTGTGGTGGATGAGGACGATGCGCAGGAAGCCGCCCCACAGGAGGCCGCCGAGAGGATGCCCGAAGAACGCCCCCACGAGCGTCGGAAGGCCGAGGCCGACGCCGATGCCGATCACTTTCGAGAAGCGGTGCTGCCACATGACCCGGGGGTTGCGCTTGAGATCGGGCACGGTGTCGAAATTCCGCTCCGGCCCCTGCTTGTAGAAGATCCAGGCGATGTGCGCCCAGAGGAAGCCGCGCTTGATGTTGTAAGGGTCGCGGTCCGTGTCGACGAAACGGTGGTGCTCGCGGTGGTCGCGCGCCCACTGGAGGGCCGAGTTCTGCAGGGCCATCGCCCCGAAAAAGAGCATGACCGATTCGACCGCAGGGTGGCATTCGTAAGCGCGGTGCGCGAAATACCGGTGGTAGCCCGAGCCGATCGAAAGTCCGATCGCAAAGAAGAGCGTCAGGCAAAGCGCCGGCTCCCACCACTGCACGCCGAAGCGCGAAGCGTAGAGGATCGTTCCCCCGATCCCCACGACGGGAGAAAGCGCGAGAAAGAGAATGTTCGTCCAGTCTTTCCGGGGGTGTTCCATGCCGTGATCTTACCCCGCGCCTCGACGCATTCCGCAAATAAGAATCAGTCTCGTTAAGTGCGCCGGATCACGTCGCGAGGCCGAACTTCTCGATCCGGTAGCGGATCTGGTCGCGGTTGAGGCCGAGCAGCTTTCCCGCCTTCGTCTGATTGCCGCCGCTCCTCTTCAGAGCCTGCGCGACGAGGTCGCGCTCGAGCTGCTCCAGATCGAGACCGCCCGCCGGGAGCCGAAAGCCCGCGGACAGCGGCGACGGCGCGAGCGCGAGGACGTCCTCCCGCTCGAGGAGGTCGTGCTCCGCGAGGAGGACGGCGCGCTCGAGCACGTTCCGGAGCTCGCGGACGTTGCCGGGCCACGGATACGTCTCGAGCGCGGCACGGGCGTCCGGCACGAAGCCGCGTATCGATTTCTTGAATTCGCGATTGAAGCCGTCGACGAAATGGCTCGCCAGAAGCATCACGTCCCCGTCCCGTTCCCGGAGGGGCGGGAGCTCGACGGGCAGGACCCGGAGACGATAGTAGAGGTCTTCGCGAAAGCGTCCTTCGCGGACCGCGTCTTCGAGGTTGCGATTCGTCGCGGCGATGACGCGCACGTCGACATGCAGGTCGGCGGAGCCGCCGACGCGCCGGAAAGCCTTCTCCTCGAGAAAGCGAAGGAGCTTGGCCTGCAGAACGGGTGCGAGCTCGCCGATCTCGTCGAGGAAGGCGCTCCCGCCGTCCGCCTGCTCCAGAAGGCCCTTTTTCTGCCCCTTGGCGTCCGTGAAGGCGCCCTTCTCGTGCCCGAAGAGCTCGCTTTCGAGGAGAGTCTCGGGAATGGCGGAGCACGTGATGTTGAGGAAGGGACCGGCCGCGCGCGCGCTGCCGAAATGGACCGCCTTGGCGGCGAGATCCTTTCCCGTTCCGCTCTCACCCGTCAGGAGGACCGTCGAGGACGGGCTCGCCGCGATCTTCCGGAGCAGGGACTTCACACCTTGCATCGGGGCCGACTCGCCCACGATCCGGTCGAACCCGTACGGCGCGGACTCGCGCGCGCGCAGCGTGCGCACCTCGCGCATCAAACGCGTCGTCTCGAGGGCCTTCTCGACGAGAAGAACCATCTCCTCGAGCTCGACCGGCTTGTTCACGTAGTGGTAGGCGCCCAGCTTGATCGCCTCGATCGCGCTCGGCACGCTCGCATACGCCGTCAGAAGGATGACGACGATGTCTTCTCTGAGCTCCTTGATCTTCGGGATCAGCGAGACGCCGTCCGTGTCGGGCAGGCGGAAGTCGAGGATCACGAGGTCGACGTCGCGGCACCGTTGAAGGGCTTCCGCGCCGTCCTCGGCCTCGAGGACCTCGTATCCGGCGGCTTCGAGTCGTTGGCGGAGCGACCAGCGGATCAGCTTCTCGTCATCGACGATGAGGATCCGGACCGGCGCCACGCGCGCATTCTAGACGGGGGATGAGACTGCGTATCACTCGTTCCCCGGCGTCAGGGCATCATGCCCTGACCCATGCCGCGCCCGCCGTTCATCATGTTCCCCATGACGACGTAGCCGTCGTTCGTGGCGTTGTCGTTGACGACCGCGTAGGACATGACCATCCCCGTCGAGCCCGGGTTCAGCCGGACCCGGACCTGGAGGCCCGTGTCTCCGGCGCCGAAACGCGAATGGATGTTCGCGAGCACGTCATTGAACTGATGGGAGGAATAGCCGTTGATCTGGAACGGGAGGCTCGTCGCGCCCGTGCCCGATGGCGCCGACCCGTCAGAATCCAGGACCTCCACGACTCCGTTGACGGTCGAGGAGTTCGTGTTCACGACGCTCACGTTGACGCGGTTCCCGGGCTCCGGGAGCAGACCCAGCATGTACATCGCGAAGTCGTCCATTCCGAACGAGCCGCCCATCATCGGCATCGACTGGAGCGACATCGTCGACGGCATTCCCATGAACGACAGGCCGTAGGCGCCGCCACCCCCGTTGTTGTACACACGGACGACGGCGGAAACCGGCGCTCCGGCGACGATTCGGATGTTCCCGGCGCCCGTCGAGACGCCGAACGTCGCCGAGAGGACGTCGGGCAGATACGTTACCGGTTTCGTCAGCGTGATCGGAACCGTCACGGCGGGCGAGGCGCTTGCCGCGTCCGCCGTGTGGAATTCGAGCGTTGCAGCAACCGGCACGATCTGGCAGCGGATCCAGAGATCCGTCTGGAAGAACGCGCCGTTCTTGCCTTCGACGCGGATGCCGGCGGGAACGACGATCGAAGACGACATCCCGTCGAAAGGTCCGTTCTGCATGCCGCCGGTCTGGGCCGCGGCCGGAAGGAAGGACCCCAAGAGAAGAAGCGGGAAGATGCGGCTGATGGTGCGAGAGAGAGACGTCATCGGGGCCCCTTAGCGATTTCTTGAGATCGAGCGACGCGTCGAGTTCTCATTTTGGCGAAAGCTCTTCGCCGACGAGACGGACCATGCGGTCAAAGTCGAACGGCTTCGTCACGAAATGCGCTGCGCCGAGCGCCGCCGCTTTCTCGACCGAACCGGGCGAGTCGTAGGCCGTCATGAGGATGACCGGGCAGGACGGGCGGTCTTTCTTCACACGCTCGAGGACCCCGAGGCCGTTCAAGCCGGGCAAGGAGAGGTCGAGGAGCACGAGGCTGACGGACTCTTTAGAGACGACGTCGAGCGCGTCGGGCCCCGACTCGGCTTCGAGGACCGCGTAACCCGCGGCCGCGAGCTTCTCGCGGAGCGACCAGCGGATGAGGCTTTCGTCGTCCACGACGAGGATCACGGGTCTGCCAGATTCCCCGTCGGTGGCCACGCCGGCCGTCGCCTGGCTTCGATCTTCGCCGCGCATCAAAGTGCCTTATCCTGCCGGCGATGACGGACGAAGGGGCCGGAAGCCGCGAGCTCCGCGACATCATCTACGCCCTGGACCAGTCCGCGATCGTCGCGCGGACGGACCAGCACGGCATCATCAACTACGTCAACGACAAGTTCTGCGAGATCTCGAAGTACTCCCGCGAAGAGCTGCTCGGGCAGGACCACCGAATCATCAATTCCGGCTACCACCCGAAGGAGTTCATCCGGGAGCTCTGGCGCACGATCGCGATGGGACGGATCTGGCGAGGCGAGCTCCGCAATCGGGCCAAGGACGGGACCATCTACTGGGTCGACACGACGATCGTGCCGTTCCTGGGCGACGACGGGAAGCCCTTCCAGTACCTGGCGATTCGCGCGGACATCACGGACCGGAAGAGAGCCGAGGAGGAGCTCCGGCTGGCGCATGAGGCCTTGAAGGAGCAGGCGACCCTCGCGAGCCTCGGAGAGATGGCGGCGATCGTCGCCCACGAGGTCAAGAACCCTCTCGCCGGCATCGGCGGCGCGCTGCAGGTCATCCGGGACCGCCTGCCGCCGGACCACCCCGACCGGCAAATCTTCGGCGAGATCCTGGCCCGTCTCGGAGGGCTGAACGCGCTCGTCCGCGACCTCCTCGTCTTCGCACGACCGCGGGCTCCGCACCTCGAACCGATCCAGATCGCACCGTTGCTCGCGGAGATCGTGGCCGAGCTCCGCCGCGATCCGGCTTTCCGGGACCTGAAGATCGAAATCGAAGGCGACAATCCCTGGATCCGCGGGGACACGGAGCTCCTCCGTAGCGTTTTTTTCAATCTCGCCCTGAACGGCGCACAGGCCGCGGGGCGAACGGGCACGCTGCGTGTCGTCACGGCCGCGCAGAACGTGCATTGCGACGTCTCTCTGACCGACTCTGGCCCGGGCATTTCGGAGGAGATTCGAGCCAAGGTCTTCGATCCATTTTTCACGACGAAGCATCGGGGAAGCGGGCTGGGCCTCCCGGTCGCGAAGCGCGTCGCGGAAGCTCACGGAGGCCGGATCCTCCTGACGAGCCCGCCGGAGGGCGGCACGGTTGCGATCGTCCGCCTGCCTCTGCTCGCGCAGGGCTCTGCCGGAAGGTCTCATGGATCTGGCTCCGATCGACGCTGACTTCCAGAGGTCAGACACCCGCAGCCATCGCTTCGACGGCTGAATGAGGGCTCGCGAACGAGGCCGGGTTCCGCCGGGGTTCTTGCCGATCGACCCACCCGCGCCTGAGCGCGAGGGCCACGATCTCGACCTGACTGTGGACTTCGAGCTTCCTCAGGGCGTTCTGAATGTGATTTCGGACCGTCGCGTGCGACAGGTTCAGACGCGCCGCGATGTTGAGGGCCGCCCACCCGTCGGCGAGGAGCGCGACGATCTCGTGCTCCCGTTTCGACAGGGGACAGGAACCGGCCTTCGAAGCCGTGGGATTCAGAATGTAGACCGTCCTCTCGGCGCGTGGCACGGCGCCCGGGATCCTGAGCGCGGCCGAGTGCGCGAGCGTCTCCATGGCTTCGCCCGAGAGCACCGAGCCCAAATCGGATCCCAGCGCCTCTTTCCTGCTGACGCCGAGCAGCCGCTCGGCGGCCGGGTTCAAGAAGACGACGCGACGCTTCCCGTCGGTCGCGATCGCGGGCGGCTCGTTGAAAGACGAGGCTTCCGGAAGGCCGACGGCGTGATTCGTTTTCATGTGGGCTCTCCTTGGAAACATCGAGAGCGCAAGGGAGATGCCAGCGAAAAACAAGGGTTTTTCGGTTTCTTGGCGCGGACTTTTTCGCAGTGACGCGGAATCTTTCGCGTCCGGAAATGGCCCCCCATTTTCTCTGGCACTCGTTTCGCATCATTTCCACGACCGGGGAAGGACAGGAAAATGAAACCGCGTTCGGCCGGACTGCCGTCGGCGCCCGGACCTCCTCTCGACGTCGTGATCATCGGCGCGGGCCAGGCTGGCATTCCTCTCGCGCACGCGCTCGCGAAAGCGGGAAAGAGCGTGGCGATCGTGGAGCGGAAGGATCTCGGGGGCTCGTGCGTCAACTTCGGCTGCACGCCGACGAAGGCCGTGATCGCATCGGCGCGCGCCGCTCATCTCGCCCAGCGCGGAGCCGTCTTCGGCCTCAGGATCCCGAAGGTCGAGATCGACTTCCCCGCGGTCCTCGACCGCGCGCGCAGCATTCTGATGGACTCGCGGGCAAGCCTCCGGCGCGGTTTCGAGAAATCCGGTAACCCGCGGCTCGTGCGCGGCCACGCCCGGCTCGAGGGACGCGAGGACCAGCTCTTCAAGGTTCGAATCGGGAGGGAGATCTTGCGCGGGCGCCAGGTCGTGCTCGACACCGGCACGCGGAGCGACCTCGGATCGATCGCCGGCCTCAAGAGCGTCCCGTTCCTGCACGCGAGCAACTGGCTCGACCAGGACGAGCTGCCGCGTCACATTCTCTTCGCGGGGGGCGGCTACATCGCGCTCGAGATGGGGCAGTTCTACCGGCGCATGGGATGCCGGGTGACGATCGTCGATGGCGGGGACCAGATCCTCAAATCGGAGGATCGGGACATCGCCGAGAGGCTCCAGCACCTTCTGGAGTCGGAGGGGATCCAGTTCCGCCTGAACTGCCGCGTCACGCACGTGCGCGAGCGGCGGCACGACCTCGCGGCGACGGTCGAAAAAGAAGATGCCCGCGAGGTCTTCTCGGCGTCCCACCTCTTCATCTCCGCCGGGCGCCGCGCGAACACGGACGATCTCGGGCTCGAGACCGTCGACCTGAAACCCGACGAGCAGGGAGTTCTCGCGGTCGACGAAAGGCTCGCCACTCTCGTGCCGGGAATCTGGGCCGCCGGCGACATCCGGGGCGGGCCGATGTTTACGCACACCGCATGGGACGACCACCGCATCCTCCTCTCGCAGCTCGCTGGCGACGGGAAGCGCACGACCCGGCGCATCGTCCCTTATGCCGTTTACACCGATCCGGAGCTCGGCCGCGTCGGCGCGACCGAGGAGGAGCTGCGCAAGGCCGGACGCGACATCCGGGTCGGCCGCTTCGAGATGCGCGGGAACGGAAAGGCGCGCGAGCGGTCGGAAACGCGAGGCTGCATCAAGGTCGTCACGGACGCGAAGACGGAAAAGCTTCTCGGCGCGGCCGTGCTCGCGTCGGACGGCTCCGAGCTCGTGCACGTCTACGTCGCGCTGATGAACGCGGACGCGTCCGCGAGCGTCCTTCGCGACGCCATCCAGATCCACCCGACTCTCTCCGAAGCCCTGCAAAGCGCCGTCGAGACCCTGGCATGAACGCGAAGGGCGAAGCGGACGTTCTCTCCGAAGCCGAGCTCGACCGGCTCCAGAAGAACGCGTTCGCCTACTTTCTCCACGAGACCCACGTGGCGAGCGGCCTCGTGAGGGACAGCACGCACGACGGCTCCCCGTCCTCGATCGCCGCCGTCGGGCTCGCGTTGACGGCTTATCCGGTCGGGGTGGAGCGGGGATTCATGGACCGCGACGAAGCCGCCGCCCGGACCCTCACGACACTCCGGTTCCTGACGAACGCCCGGCAAGGCGAGGAGAAAGACGCCACGGGCTGCCGCGGATTCTTCTACCACTTCCTCGACATGGGCTCGGGGCGCCGCGCGTGGGACTGCGAGGTTTCCACGATCGACACGGCATACTGCTGGCCGGCGCGCTCGTCGCGGCGGCCTATTTCGACGGCGAGAAGAGGGAAGAGCGCGCCATCCGGGAGACCGCCGATGCGCTCTACCGCCGATGCGACTTCACGTGGGCGCTGAACGGCGGTTTCCTTCTCTCGCACGGCTGGAAGCCCGAGGGAGGGTTTCTGAAGCGCTGCTGGACCGGATACAGCGAGGCTCTCGTGCTCTACCTCCTCGCATTGGGATCTCCGACGCATCCGATCCCTCCGAAGAGCTATGCCGCGTTCACGTCGACCTACCTTTTCCGAAAGCTCTACGGAATCGACTACCTCCACGCGTCGCCGCTCTTCATCCACCAGCTCTCCCACGTATGGGTCGATTTCCGCGGCATCCGCGACGCCCCGATGCGCGCGCGGGGCCTCGACTACTTCGAGAACAGCGCCCGCGCGACACGGGTCCAGAGGCTCTATGCGATCCGGAATCCGAAACGCTTCGCCGGCTACGGGGAGAGCTGCTGGGGAATCACGGCGAGCGAGGGGCCGGGCCCCGCGACCCTCGACATCGAGGGAGTGACGCGCCGCTTCTATGACTACGTCGCGCGCGGCGTCCCGAACGGGCCCGACGACGGCACCCTCGCGCCGTGGGCGGTCGTGGCGTCGATCCCGTTCGCTCCCGAGATCTCGATGCCGGCGATCGCCCGCATGCACGAGCTGGGCGTCGGGCAGGGACCCTACGGGTTCGAAGCCACATTCAACCCGACGTTCCCGACCGACTCGAAAGACCCGTGCGGATGGGTGTCGCCGTACAACTTCGGTCTCAACGACGGTCCGATCCTCCTCATGATCGAGAACCATCGGACGGGATTCGTCTGGGACCTGATGCGGCGCTGCCCGTATCTCGTGCGCGGCCTGAAGCGCGCGGGTTTCCAGGGAGGATGGCTAGGTCCGCGTTAGCGCACTTTGCGGAGTCGCGAGGACTCCGGTATGTTCCCGGCGGCCAAGAGTCCCACCGAAACGACAGGGACCGGCATGCGGAGGAATCCCCGGATGCGTCGACACGTGTTCGCCCTCGCTCTCCTAAGCGTTCTCGCGTTTCCCGCCGCCGCCGACGAGATCTTGCGCCTGCCGGGCATGCGCATCGGCGGCACCGTGACGCGCGACTCGCGCGGAATCCCGCACATCACCGGCTTCACGGAGTGGGACGCCCACTTCCTGACCGGCTACGTGCAGGCGCAGGACCGGCTCTTCCAGATGGATTACTCCCGCCGCCTGGCGAGCGGCACACTGGCCGAGCTGCTCGGCCCCGCCGCGCTCTCCAGCGACGTCCAGCTCCGCGCGATCGGCCTCCGCCGCACGGCGTCGAGCGCGATGAACATCATCTCGAAGGAGGCGCGCGAAGCGCTCCAGGCGTACGCGCTCGGCGTGAACGCGTGGGCCCTCTCGCACCCGCTGCCGCCGGAGTACTCCGCGCTCGAGATCACGAAGTTCGAGCCCTGGACGGCGCTCGACAGCCTCGCCTTCGCGAACCTCTTCCTCCTCGGCCAGTTCTTCGACGACAGCGACGCGGGCCGGACGCAGGCGTTCCTGACGTACCAGGGGACGGGTGCGGCCGCGGGCTTCGACGGCACGAACCTCTTCTTCGAGGATCTCGCTCGCTTCGAGCCTTTCGACCACACGACGACGCTGCCCGCATCCTCCCTGCGTGCAGGCCGCACGTCGGAGCTCGCGAAGCCGCGAGCGACTCGCGCCTTCTACGCGCAGGCCGAGGCCCGGGCGCGGCGCCTCCTCGATCTCGGTGTCGACGGCCTCATCTCGGACTGGCTCGCGAAAGTGGACGCGGCGCCCTACTTCAAGGAGGCCCTGAACCGGGGGAAGGACCGCGGCTCGAACGAGTGGGGCATCTCCGGGAAGCTCTCGGCGAGCGGCAACCCGATGATCGCGAACGACCCGCACCTCTCGCTCGGCTGGCCGTCCACGTGGTACCCGATGGCCGTGAAGGGCGGTCCGATCGACGCGACCGGGATGGGCGCGGCCGGCGTTCCGTTCGTCCTCGTCGGCCAGACTCCGCGCATCGCCTGGGGCGCCACGAACAACCCGACAGACGTCACGGACATCTACGTCGAGTCGCTCGTCCCCGATCAGGGCTCCCTTGCCGGGTTTGCGACGACATACAAGGGCAACAAGGAGAACGTCCTCCCGATCCCGGAGGTGTTCCGCCAGAACAACCCAGGCGACGGGATCAACGACGACATCACGGTTGTCGCGGCGACCGGCGCCATCCCGCCCGCGACGCTCATCGTGCCGCGTCGCAACTTCGGCCCGATCATCTCCCTCGACCTCACGCACATGACGGCCTTGTCCCTGCAGTACGCCGGAACCGCGGCGACGCGTGAGATCGATGGATTCCGCATCTGGAACACCGCGAAGTCGGTGGACGACTTTCGCCGTGGTCTCACCTACCTGACCGTGGGCTCGTTCAACTGGGCCGTCGCGGACGCGGACGGGAATCTCGCTTACCTCACGAGCGGCGAGCTGCCGCTCCGCGAGGACCTGCAGGCCAACGCGCCGAAGGGCCTGCCGCCGTACTTCCTGCGCGACGGGACCGGCGGCAACGAGTGGCTGCCGCGCACGAACGTCTATCCGAACCAGGCGCTCAACTTCGAGATCCTGCCGCCGTCGGAGCGGCCCCAGTCCGTGAATCCCGCTGCCGGATGGTTCGCGAACGCGAACAACGATCCGATCGGCGTCACGCTCTCCAACAACCCGCTCGGCCGGCAGCGTCCGGGCGGCGGGATCCTCTATCTGAATTACGGGTACGACGGCTTCCGGTGCGCGAAGATCACGCAGGACATCCAGAAGAAGCTCGCGTCGAGCGGGAAGATCTCGTTCGACGACATGAAGGCGATCCAGGCGGACGACCAGCTCCTCGACGCGCAGGTCTTCGTCCCGTACATCCTCGCCGCGTGGGATCGCTCCAACGGGTCGTCGGACCCAGGGCTTTCGGGAGAGGCTTCCAACACGAGCGAGGCGGTCACGAGGCTTCGCGCGTGGGACATGTCGACGCCGACGGGCCTGACCGAAGGGTACGACGCCGGGAAGCCAGCGGGCACGGCGCCGACGCAGGCGCAGATCGACGCGAGCGTGGCCGCGACGCTTTACTCCGTTTGGCGGGGACGCTTCGCGGTGAACGTGATCGACCATACGCTCGCACCGTTCCACCTCTCACCGCCCGGGAACGACCAGAATTCGACGCTTCCCTCTCTGCGCCACATGCTCGAGAATTTCCAGGCGCAGCAGGGGATAGGCGCGTCGGGCCTGAACTTCTTCAACGATGGCGGCATTCAACAGGGTCTCAGCTACACCCCGGATCAGGCGCGGGACTACATCATTCTCGATTCCCTGAGCCGGGCGATCGCCCTGCTCCGGAGCGACGCGTTCGCGCCCGCGTTCGGGAAGTCCGCGAACCTCGCGGACTACCGTTGGGGGAAGCTCCACCGGATCACGTTCGCGCACCCGCTCGGCGGGCCGTTCAGCGTGCCGCCCGGGAACGGCGCGTTCCCGGCTCCGCTCGCGGGCCTGCCCGGCATTCCGCGCTCGGGCGGGATCGGAACGCCAGACGTCGGCAACCATCCAGTCCGCGCGAGCACCGTGAACGGGTTCATGTTTGGATCGGGACCCTCGCGCCGGTACGTCGGCGAGGTCTCGACCTCGGGGATCCACGCGGAGACGAGCCTCCCGGGAGGCGTCAGCGCGCTTCCGACTTCCCCCTATTACGTCAACTTGCTGCCCATCTGGCTCACGAACGGCACATATCCCGCCGAGCTCGCCGGCGGTCCGACGCTTCCGTGGGCGCCGTGAGGGAGATCGCAATGAAGAGGACCATTCCCGCCACGCTCGGCCTCGTCCTCATGCTTCTCGCCGGACCCGCCGCCGCGCAGGTCCGGACGGAGATCGGGTTCGTCGGCACGTGGATCCACTCGACGACGACGACCGTCACGGACCCGACCTTCGACATCGGCGTCAAGTTCGAGAACGGCGGCGGAGGCGGCCTTCTCGTCGACGTTCGCCCGGTGCGGTTCTTGTCGTTCGAGGCGTCCGGGTTTTTCACGCGGCAGAGCGGCGCGATCACGGCGAGCGGCTCCACGCTCGTTTCCGCCGGCAGGCTCGACGCGATCCCCGTCGTCCTCGAGGCGAAGCTCCATCCGTTCGGGGACGGGGCGTTCGACTTGTACGTCGGCGGCGGCGGGACGTACGTCTTTTTCCAGAATCTCTCCGACGCCGGGTTGGACGCCGCCGGCATCGGTGTCGTGAAGGTGAAGGACAAAGCGGGTTTCGTGGGAAGCGCGGGATTCAGGATCGCGTTCTCCCCGCACGCGGCGTTCCTCGCCGACGGGAAGTATCTCTGGGTCAAGCCCGAATCCCAGGCTGCGTCCGGCGGTCCGCAGACGGACCTCAAATGGAACCCGCTCCTCGTGTCGGCCGGGTTCGGCTTCCGGTTCTAGGCGGGTCTCACGCCGGACTCAGGGAGGAATGAGGAATGAGCGGGGTACGCGTACTCGTCGGCACGAAGAAGGGCGCCTTCATCCTGACCTCGGATGGAAAGCGCGAACGGTGGGACGTCGGCGGTCCCCATTTCGCGGGCTGGGAGATGTACCACCTCAAGGGATCGCCCGCCGATCCGAATCGGCTCTACGCGTCGCAGACGAGCGGCTGGTTCGGGCAGCAGATCCAGCGCTCGGATGACGGCGGCAGGACGTGGGAGCCCGTGGGGAACAAGTTCGTGTACGACGGCGTCCCCGGCACGCACCAGTGGTACGACGGGACGCCGCGCCCCTGGGAGTTCAAGCGCGTCTGGCATCTCGAGCCGTCGCTGAAAGATCCCGACACCGTCTATGCCGGCGTGGAGGACGCGGCCCTGTTCCGCACGACGGACGGCGGGAAGACGTGGCAGGAGCTCCCCGGCCTGCGCGAGCACGGCTCGGGCCCCCGCTGGCAGCCGGGCGCGGGCGGGATGTGCCTTCACACGATCCTTCTGGATCCGAGCGAGAACGGCCGGATCTTCATCGCGATCTCGGCCGCGGGCGCGTTCCGGACCGACGACGCCGGCAAGACGTGGAAGCCGATCAACCGCGGACTCGTGTCCGCGCAGATCCCCGACCCGACGGCCGAGGTCGGCCACTGCGTCCATCGCATCGCGATGCACCGGTCGCGCCCCAAGGTGCTCTTCATGCAGAAGCACTGGGACGTGATGCGCAGCGACGACGCCGGCGAGTCGTGGCACGAGGTCAGCGGAAACCTGCCGACCGACTTCGGGTTCGCGATCGACGTCCACGCGCACGAGCCGGAGACCATCTACGTCGTCCCGATCAAGAGCGACAGCGAGCACTTCCCGCTCGACGGAAAGCTGCGCGTCTACAGGAGCCGGACGGGCGGAAACGAGTGGGAGGCGCTTACGAACGGCCTGCCGCAGCGCGACTGCTACGTCAACGTCCTGCGCGACGCGATGGCCGTGGACTCGCTCGATTCGTGCGGCGTCTATTTCGGCACGACGGGCGGGCAGGTCTACGCATCCGCGAACGCGGGAGACGCCTGGGCGCCGATCGTGAGGGATCTCCCCGCCGTCCTGTCCGTCGAGGTCCAGACGCTGCCGTGATCCGGGTCGTCCTCCCGGTGCATCTCAGGACGCTGGCGCGCGTCACCGGCGAGGTGACGCTCGACCTCGAGGGCCCGGTCACGCAGCGCTCGATCCTCGAGGCGCTCGAGGCGCGCTACCCGATGCTGCGCGGCGCGATCCGCGACCACGCGACGCAACGGCGCCGGCCCTTCGTGAGATTCTTCGCCTGCGCTGAAGACGTGTCTCACGAGCCGCCGGACGCTCCGCTGCCCGAAGCGGTCGCGACGGGGGCCGAGCCGTTTCTTGTCGTGGGGGCGATGGCGGGAGGGTGACGGGTTCGCCACTGGTAACATTCGAAGGCAGGCTGCTTCCCTCACGCCCGGCTGCGAACGCGAGGAGGCGCGATGTTCTGCGACAAATGCGGTAAGCGCGTCGCTGCGGACGCCCAGTTTTGCGCCGGTTGTGGAGCGCCGATCCTCGGCCGTGCCGCGCCGTCGCCATCGAAGCCCCATGACGATCGATCGCCTCTGGTCCTGCGGCCGGTCTTTCTGCCCGTGCCGACTCTCTTGGCCATCCTTGCGCTCGCCGCCTTCGTCAGCACGTGGGCCGGCGGTTTCCTGGGGGTCGTCGGCTTCATGCTGATTGCGGCTTTGAAGCTTTCTATACCGCAGTATGTGCCCTTTGTTCTGGGCAGCGGTCTCATCTTCTTGATCTTTACATCCGTTGCTTTCCCGCTCCGGAAGAAGTCCTACCGAAAGATTGAATATCGATTTTTTCCGGACCGCGTGGAGTACACCTCGGGACTCTGGACGATCAACAAAGAGACCCTTCCTTACAGCAGGGTGGCCGACGTCACGATGGTGAGCGGTCCCTTTCAGAAGCCTCGGGGGCTGGGGACGATCATACTCAAGACGATCGGCGGCTCGGGCGCCAGCGTCTCCATCCGAAACATCCCCGAACCAGACCAAGTCTACGATCAGGTGCGCGCGATGATTCTCAATCGTTAATTGGATGTTTTGCCACAAGTGCGGAGCGCGCGTGACCCCCGACGGCCAATTCTGCGGCTCCTGCGGCACAACGATTGCCCGAGAGCCCGCCTCCACCTCCTCAAAGGTCAGCGAGGATCGCCCGGTCCTCGTGCTGCACCCGCTTGCGCTGCTCGTCGTGATCGCGGTCCACGCCTTCGTTCTCTGGATCGGAAAGAAAGCCTACTCATTGATGGAGTGGCGGTTTTACAAGGACCGACTGGAGTACACCATCGGGATCTTCGGCGGAATCAGGGAGACGATCCCGTACGCAAGGGTGGCCGACGTGAGCTTGACCAGGGGAGTGATTCAGAAGCGGCGAGGGCTGGGGACGATCGTCATCACGAGTACAGGGGGCCAGAGGGACGCGGTCACCGTCAGCGATATAGAAGACTCGGAGAACGTCTATGAGCAGGTCCGCGCCCTCGCCCTCGCGCGCCAGGTGTGATTCCTAACAAGGTGAGAGGGTGGCAATCCTTACAAGTGGCCCGTTCATTGCTCAAGAGCCGAAAAGGAGGAACTGATGATGGTGACACTCAAGACGCGTCGATTTCTTCTTCTCGCCTTTTCAACCGCGCTGATCACCGGCTTGGCCGCCGCGAAGGGGAACACCAGCAGCCGGGCGGCGATCGAGCCGAAGTCCGGCAGCGCCTTGACCGGATCCGCCGTCGCGACCGAGAAGGATGGCGGCGTCGAGATCGTGGTCGACGTCTCGGGCGCGACGCCCGGGCTGCATGCCGTACACGTCCACGAGAAGGGCGACTGCTCGGCGCCCGACGCCGCGTCGGCCGGCGGGCATTTCAATCCGACGCACGCCGCCCACGGGGCTCCCGACGCGCCCGCGCATCACGCCGGCGATTTCGGAAACATGAAGGTCGCCGAGGACGGAAAGGGACACCTCGTGATCACGACGAAGATGCTCACGGTAGGCCCGGGCCCGCACTCCGTCGTCGGGCGGAGCATCGTCGTCCACGAGAAGGAGGACGACATGAAGTCGCAGCCTGCCGGCAACTCCGGAAGCAGGGTCGGCTGCGGCGTCTTCAAGTGAGCGGCCGGCGAGGGATTCACAGGGTTCGTCGCGGCGCGCAATCGCAATATTGCAGGCCCTGCTCGGGCAGCGTGGGCAGCAGCATGAGCGCGGGTGTCGGTTCTATGACCTCGGTCGCGAAAACCATCATCCACCGAAACGGCACTGGACTCTCGTTTCTCCGGGCCGGCTCGTAGACGTCAGCCTTGAGTGTCCTGGCGGCCCAGTTGCCGTACTCCTGGGCGCTCGTCGCGACGACCTCGACGTTCTCGACGCGGCCTTCGGGGTTGATCGTATACCGCACACAGGCCCAGCCCGCTCTCTCAGCTTGTGGCGCTTCTGCCTTGGATCGCGGTTCCAACGCTAAGGGTTCTCTTCGAACCAGCCTTGGAGGCGTGACATCCGGCTCGGGGGCGATTTTGTAGGGCCGACAGCGGTCCATGGCGAGCGCCGTGAAAGGGAGACGGGCCGACGTGGTGCAGCCGGAAAGGACGATGAGAACTGGGATGAGCAGGCGTTCGGCCCTCATTTCATCCCCCCGCAGCTGACAATATAGGTGCAGGCTCTATCGGGCCGCAATCGCATCTTCACCTACCGGGGTCGTCACCCCTTTTCTAACCGAACAGCTTTGCGACTTTTCGGGCTTCGCTTCGGCGCCTACGGTTTCTTCGCCGACGGGCCATTTTGGGCCACCGCGGCCTTCACGAGCGCCTTGAACGCGCCCGCGTCGACCTTCTCCCCTTCGTGGATGTCGATCGCCCTTCGCGTGTTGCCTTCCAAGCTGGAATTGAAGAGGCGCGATGGGTCTGGGATCCTGGCCCCCCGGGCGAACGTGAGCTTCACGACCTTCGTGTACGCCTCCCCGGTGCAGACAATCCCGTGGTGCGACCAGACCGGAGTGCTCCACTTCCACTCCTCGGTCATCTCGGGGTCGGCTTCCAGGATCAGTACCCGCATGCGGGCCAGGGTCTCCCCGCGCCATCCCCCCAGGTCCCGGATCCGCTGGTCGATGAGCCGGGAAGCGGGTTTCCCGGTCGCGCCTGCCTTCGGCGGGGCGATCGCGGCCTCTTTCTTCGGCGCCTTTCCGGCCTTCGTTTTCGGACTTTTCATCTGGTCTCCCCCGAGTGCCGAAGCAGTGTACGTCTACCTCAGGAGGCTACATAAGGTGGTGAGCAGCTGAACGGCGATCGAACCGTCCGCCGGCCACGTGGTCACGATTACACAAGTCTTATGTAATAGAGCAAATCTGCCTCGTCGTTGCTTCGCCCAAGCGCTTCTAAACTTGAGCCAATGGCACGGAAGCGGAAGAAGAAACCGGGCAAGACGGAGACGCTCGGGGATCGGATTCGGCGCTTTCGGATCGCGAAGGGGCTGACACAGGCCGAGCTCGCGGCGCAGATCGGCGTGCCGCAGCAGACGATCACTTACTACGAGGTGCGTGGCGTCTCGCCGCCACCGGCGCTGCTCGTCGCGATCGCCGACGCGCTCGACGTCTCGACCGACATTCTTCTCGGCCGCAAGAAGGCGCCCGGTGACGGGGGATCCGCGCCTGCGAGCAGCGTGCAGCGGCAGAAGCACCTGAAGAAGCTCGACGCGCTGCCCCCACACGACCAGAAGGCCGTCTTCAAGATCATCGACGCGTTGGCGGAGCGACGGGCGAGAAGCCGCGGCGACTGACGGCCCGCGACGTCACGCCGCGCAGGGGAGCGGGTAAGAGAGCTGGGGCTCGCGCGCTGCGCGCGGCGTCACCCGTGGGCCAGGCGATGTGTCGCGCTCGGCTTTTCTTTCGAGGCCGCGATCTTCTCGAGCGACCGGCCGATTTCCTGGACCGAAACCCCCGTCTTCACGAGCGCCTTCACGAGTAGGTCGATCGAGACGGTCTTGTCGGCCGCTTCCATCTTTGCGACGCGCGGCTGGCTCGATCGGACGATCTTTGCGACTTCGACCTGGCTCAGCCCAGCGCGGGTCCTTTGTGCCCGGAGCCGCTTCGCGAGAGCGACCTTCACCTCGATGATGGCCATGTCCTCGTCCGAGAGACCGAGAAAGTCCCGAACCGTGACAACCTTCCAGCCGGGGCCTGACACATTGGGGAGCATATCAGAACTGATATCGACTACTCAGGGGGATCGAGGAAGGATCAAAGTGGTGGAGCTGAACGGGATCGAACCGTCGACCTCCTGAGTGCGATTCAGGCGCTCTCCCAAACTGAGCTACAGCCCCACCCGTTCGAAGAGGCGGCGAGATTAGCGGGACGCAGACTGCCCGTCAAACGGCGCGAGCGCGCGGTCAGCTGCCTATCGAGCGGGGCCCTTCCGTCAGCTTGCGGTTGATCGCGCGGAAGATTCCTTCGATGAGAACATCTTCGCCGAGAATGGTCCTGACGAAGAAGCGGACCACCCGTGATCTGATCGTGGCGTCCTCGACGATCGTGACACGCGTCGTGTCGCCGTTGGGCGAGAGGACGATCGTCCACGTGCCGGAATACGCGAGGCCGGGCTCGACGGTCTTCACGACGAGCTGGACGGGCGGCCGCTGGGTCGGAGCTTCGATCTTGATCGGCGAGCCGAGGACCTCCAGCGTGGCGGGCACGCGGTTCTTCTCGGCCGGGCTCTCGATGTTGGCGAGGTCCGAGCGGTCCCACGGGAGCTGGCGGATGGAAAGCAGCGCGGTCCAGACGCGCTCGGGACGCGCGTCGTAGACGCGCGACGCCTTCGCGACGTGCTCCGCTCTCATTCCCGCACCCACGACGAGGACGATGAGTACGAGGCCGACGAGGACGGCGGTGAACGTGAGAAACCTTTTCATCGGACGGTCACGAGCCCTTCTGCAAGGAGATTTTCCTCTTCCTCGGATCCACGAAGAAGATCCCGGAGGCTCGTCCCCTGCAGCACGGCCCTCTCTTCCCGGTTCGCCTTCGCGAAGACCCGGTGCAACGTCCGGGCCGCGGCGTCGTGGCCCGAAGGCACCGCCCGGAGCGCCGACTCACCGATCGCGCGGGCGACGGCGTAGAGGGAAATCGTCTCGGGTGCGCGGGCGAGCGCGAGATTCCCGTCCGCATCGGATGCGAGAAGGCCCTCGCCCAAGAGCTCCGCGACGAGCGGCGCAATCTCTTCCTCGGGCCGGCCGATCTCGGCCGCAAGACCCGCGCGCGTGCGCGTCGCGCGGTCGTTCTTCCAGGCCGTCGCCATGACGAGCAGGAGGCGCACGGCGACGTACAGACGGCCGCCCTCCTCGGTGCGCTCGGGGGGCGAGTCGTGGTCGAGAAACTCGTCCCGGTACTGGATCGCATGGGCGAGGGAAACACCCCCGAGAAAAATCGTCGTCAAGATGCCAATCGCGATCACGAAGATGACGATGGCCGAGATCGAGCCGTAGGTCTGGTTGACGGACGTGAGGAGCAGAACGCCGCGTGCGAAGCCGATCCGCAGAAGCGTGAGTGCGACAGTCACGAGGAAGGCCGCGATCGCCGCGGGTCCCCAGCGGACGTACGAGCCGGGCAGCTTCCGGTAGAGATACACGATCAGGCAGAACGACAGGAGCGATCCGAGGAAACGGAAATCGCCGAACGGAGCGCCGCTCTCGAGAAGAAAGGACGTCAGGACGCCGGTTGCGACGGGCCCGAGGATCATGACGGAGAGGGCCATGCCCAGGCGCCGGAGCCGCCGGCGCGGCACACCCGTGGAGCCCCAGAGCGCCTGGACTGCGCCTTCGACGAGGAAGAACGTCCGAAGCGACGTGGCGAGGAAGAAAAGCGTCGCCGTGCCCGAGACCGACGTCGCCTTGACGCTGAACGTCTGCAGGTCCGTCACGAAATCGCGCCCGGCGCCCGGGAGGATCCGCAGCAGGCGGTAGAGGCCGGTGCCCGACCCGCCGAAGAAAGTCGACGTGAGAACGGTCACGCACGCGACGAGGGGAACGAGCGTGAGCAGCGCCGAGTACGCGAGGCTCGCCGCGAGGTCGAAGCCGCGCGCGTCGAGGAAACGTCGGACCGTCCCCACGAGGATCGCGCGAGCAAGGGGAGGAACCTCGTGAAGCTTCCGCCCGGCCAGGCGCACCGGCGCCGTCGAGGAACGCATCGCGCGTCCATCGTACCTTCCCCTGACGCGCGGGCTGTGACAAGATCGCCGGCCCGAGGAGGTCGGACCATGGCAAACAGCACGGTCGAAGACGCCGCAAGAGCCGTCGAGCAGAAGATCGACGCGACACGCGAATCGGTCGGTGAAAAGACCGGCCGCTTGCGCGAGCGCGTGGGCGAGGTCGCCGGAAACGTGAAGGCGCGCGCGGGGGCGCTCCGGGACAAGCTCGCCGATACGGATTGGGAAGACGTCCAGACGGGCGTCAAGAACTACGTGAAGGACAACCCAGGCAAGTCGGTCGCGATCGCTCTCGGCGTGGGTTTCGTGCTCGGCATGCTTCTTCGCCGGAGAGACGACTGATGGACGACGCCGCGGTTCGCGAGCCGGCGCCCCACGGCGCCTCGCCCGAGGGCCCGGTGGGGCGGCCCGGAGAGCCCTTCGAATTCTTCCCGAAGGACATCGACTGGAAGAGGGCGGCTCTCGAGACCGTGCAGCGCCATCCGCTGGCGTGCCTCGCAGGCGCCGCAGCCGTGGGGTTCATCGTGGGCCGCTACCGCGGGCGCGTCATCGTGGGGGCCCTCGCCGGAGTCGCGACGAACATGGTCCTCCGCCAGCTCGGCGAATCGTTCACGGCCGGCGACCTGTAGGCTTTTTCGGCTTCGGAATTCGGAAATCTCTGCTGATATACGGCGGCTGCTGATGCAGCCGCCGATAGTTGAAAATCTTCTCCCCGATTGGCCGATGTCAAGGGTTCGTGACCGCTGCGCGGCGCGCGAAGCGCGCCCTTGACATCGGCCATTCGGGGAATACGGTCCCCATCTGTATTAGCAAGAAATTCCATCTCTCCATCTGAGTACACTCCACCCATGGAGAAGGCGATCAAGCCTCATCCGTCGATCCTGACGTTCGCGTCATCGGCGGGTTGAGCCTGCAAGCTGGGTCAGTCTGACCTGGTGAAGCTGCTGGATGCCCTGCCGCGGGCTCACGACCCGCGTGCTCTCGTCGGATACGACTCGTCCGACGACGCGGCGGTGTTTCGCCTCGGCTCTTCCGACGACCCGGATCCCGAGACGCTGCTCGCCACGACGGATTTCTTCACGCCGGTCGTGGATTCTCCGTTCGACTTCGGGCGCGTCGCGGCGGCGAACGCACTTTCGGACATCTACGCGATGGGGGGCGAGGCGCTCTTCGCGCTCAACCTCGTCGGCTTTCCCATGAAGGTGCTTCCGCTCGAGGTGCTCGGCGAGATCCTCCGTGGCGGCGCCGAGGTGGCGCAAGATGCCGGAGTTCCCGTCCTCGGAGGGCACTCCACGGATTTCGACGTGCCCTTCTACGGCATGTCCGTCACGGGCCGCGTGCGCCTTTCCCGCCTGCGCCGGAACGTGGGTGCGAGGGCGGGAGACACGCTCGTCCTCACGAAAGCGATCGGAACGGGAATCCTGACGTCGGCGATGAGAGCCCAGGTCCTCAGGGAGAGCTCTTTCTTCTCGGCCCTCAAGAAGAGCTCGGGACCGTCGGAGGAGGAGGAGCGCGCCACCATCGCCTCGATGACGAGGCTGAACCGCTCGGCCGCGCGCGCGGCCGACGCCTTCACGATCTCGGCCTCCACGGACGTGACGGGCTACGGGCTCCTGGGCCACCTCAGGGAGATGCTCGGCTCAGGCGGCGTCTCGGCCGAGCTCTCGGTCTCCGCCGTTCCCGTTCTGCCCGGCGCGCGCCGGCTCGCGGGGGCCGGAATCGCGCCCGACGGCAGCCGCCGCAATCTCGCCGCGGCACGGCCTTTTCTCGAGGTCGCTCCGGGCGTCTCCGAGACCGATCTTCTTCTTCTCGCCGACGCGCAAACGTCGGGCGGTCTGCTGTTCGCGGTGCCGACCCCCTTCGCCTCTGCGCTCGTCGCGTCTCTCCACTCAAGCGGGGACAAGGCGGCGGCCGTTGTCGGGCGCTTCCTTCCGGCCGCCGACGTTCGCGCCGGAAACCTCCGCGTCGTACCCTGACCACCGGGAACAGAGGAGGTCGCCATGACCGAGGACCCGAAGAGCGAGGAGCTCTGGGAAAATGTCGCGCCCGCCGCGAACGAGACGGAGGCGGCGCTCGTCGCGGGGTTTCTTCAGAGCCGGGGAATCCCGGCACGCGTCGTGGACCGGAGCTTTCACCAGACGCCGACGGAGAGCGAAGATCTTTCCCCGATCGAGGTCGTCGTCCCCGTGGTGCGAGCGGACGAGGCCCGGACCGCGCTCGCGAACCGCGAGCGGGCGTTCGCCAAGGACCCGGGAACCCCTTCCGATGTGCAGACGGACGAGGGGCCGCGGGACGTTCCGCCCGAAGGCGAGGGAGGGCCGGAAGACGTTGGGTAGAATCCCTGAGGAGTTCGTCAGCGTTTGAGCCCTGAACAGATCGGCCGGTACGTCATCCTGCGCACGCTGGGACGCGGCGCCATGGGCGTCGTGTACCTGGCCCGCGACCCCCAGATCGAGCGCGAGCTCGCCCTGAAGACCATCCGGTTCGACACGGGCGAGAAGAGCTTCGGCGTCGAGGAGGCGAAAGCGCGGTTTCTGAAGGAGGCGCGCATCTCGGGGCGTCTCCAGCACCCGCACATCGTGACGGTCTTCGACGTGGGCGAGGACCAGGGCACGCTCTTCCTCGCTATGGAGCTCGTGCAGGGTGGAAGCTTCGCGCAACGGCTTTCCGACCCCGCCGGCTTTCCGTTGCGCGACCGCATCCGCGTCGTCGCCGAGGTGGCCGAAGCGCTGGCGCATGCGCACGAGCGCGGAGTCCTTCATCGCGACGTGAAGCCCGCGAACATCCTCCTGTCGCCGACGCTCTCGGCGAAGGTGACGGACTTCGGGATCGGCAAGCTTCTGACCGGCGACACGGAGCTCACGTCGACCGGCCAGATGGTCGGCTCGCCCGCTTACATGTCTCCGGAGCAGATCAAAGGCGAGAAGCTGGACGCGAGAACCGACATCTTTTCGCTCGGCATCGTCCTCTATCAGGCGCTCACGCTGCGCAAGCCCTTCCCCGCCGACACCCTCACGACGCTCGTCTACCAGATCCTTCACGAAGAGCCGATGGATCCGGCGTTGGTGACGAACGACGTGCCCGAGGGCATGAAGGACATCATCAAGAAGTGTCTCGCGAAGGACCGCGCGAACCGCTATTCCGACGCCGGAGAGCTCGCCGCCGATCTGCGCGAGATTCTGGGGTTCTCGGCGGTCGGCTCCACCGCCGGCCTTTCGGAAAGCAAGATCAAACGCGTGCGGTCCTCGCCGGGCGCGCCTCCGCCGATCGCGCCACTCGCCGGGTCCGCGATCCCCGCCTCGATGGCGCCCACGGCCGCCGTCCGGGTTGTGCCGCCCGTCGGGAAGCTCCCGGAGGTCGCGGGCTCCACTGTGGTTCCCGCACGGCCTCTGATGCCGGCCGCAGCACCACCCGATCCGGAATCGGAATCGCCCACGATCACGACCGGACGCCGCATGGGTGAATTGATCGCGAAAGGCGCCGGCGCCGCGGCGCCGGCGCCCCCGAAGAAGAAAGGTGCCTCGCCTTTCGTCCTGGGGGGCGGTCTTCTCGTGGTCGCAGCGGTCGTGCTCGGCGTGCTCGCACTCTCGAAGAAGAGTGAAAAAGACGTCGCGGAGCTGCCGCCCGTTCCGACTTCGGCGCCTGCGGCCTCCGTCCCGACACCCGTTCCAACCCAACCGCCGCCGGCTTCGACGGCGCCCCGCGCAATTGTTCCTGCGACCGCCGGACCGGCGGTGGCGGTCGTCGAGACGCCGGCGCGCTTCGTTTCGCCCACCGTCGCGCCCACGAAGAAACCACGAGGCAAGCCGACGGCCACGCCCGAGGAAGCCGCAGCCGCAGCAGCGGCCGCAACCGCCGCGGTCCCCGCGGCGCCGAAGGCCCCCGCGCTGAAACCTGCAGACCTCACGGTCACGATCCGCCGGTTTCTCAAGCTCGACGTCTCGCCGAGCCAGGCGCGCGTGTATCTCGACGGGCGTTACATCGGCATCTCCGACGACTGGGACGACTCCGGCGGCGGTTCCCTCCTCACGTTCAACCTCGAAGGCACTCACCGGATTCGCCTGTGCGCACCGGACCATCGCGACCTGCGGGTGGAGGTCATCGTGCGGGCGACTGCGACCGACGACAAGGTCACGATCGACCGCAGCCTTGAAAAGGGCTCACCCGACGGCCCCACGGGTCCCGCCTGGCTTGACGGGGGAAAGCTCAAGCGCCCGAGCTACCGCACGGTGCGCGACGCCGTGTTCAACGTCCAGCCGCCCGACGCGATGGTCTCGGTGAACGGCCGCCAGCTCGGGCCCGCGTCGAAGTTTGCGAAGGAGGACCTTCAGTTCGCAGACATGGCGGTTTACGAGGTCCTCCTGACCGCGCCCGGGTACGAGCCCAAACCGCTGCGCGTTCTCGTGGGCCCCGCAGCCGGAGAGGCTCGCGCGAACATCAAGGAAAAGCTCAAGAAGATGTGAGCGGGGTCAGATCGGGCCCGCCAGGATGCGGAAGCCCGCGGCCTTCTTGATCGCCTCTTCGAGCCGGCGTGTGAGGACGAGAGCGATGCCGGCGAGAAGCGCGGCGCCGTTGGGCGCGCCCGAAGCGAGAAGCTCGCGGAAGACCGGGCGCGTCAGGACGTAGACCACGGCGGGACCTCCGTGCGCGAATACGTCGGCGGACCGCGGTGAGTCGTCCACGAGTGCCATCTCACCCACGATCTCGCCGCGCCCGAGGATCGCGAGCGCTTCTTCTCCTCCCGCGATCTCGAGCGAGACGCGG
Organism: Thermoanaerobaculia bacterium; assembly: GCA_963816185.1. GTDB lineage: Bacteria > Acidobacteriota > Thermoanaerobaculia > UBA5066 > UBA5066 > Fen-183. Next base: position 377,879 of record CAWFJJ010000008.1, read on the forward strand.
AGCCTTCCCTCGGCGATGAGGAATGCCTCGTCCCCCCGCTCTCCCGCCGCGACGAGAGCGGCGCCCGGGAGGACGGTGCGGGCGACGAGCCCGAGCGCGGGCAGGAGCGACGGGTCGAGACCCGCCGTCTCGAAGAGGTCGCTTGCGCGTGCCGGATCGATCGGGCCGTCCTCGATCGTGCCGGTTCGCGGGGCGCGTTCCTGAGGAGGAGGCTCCGACTTTTCGTCGAAGAAGCGCCCGAGGGCGGCGTTGGTCTCGCGGAGCGCGGCCGTGAGGCTCGCGAGCGCGAGCCTGCGGAAGGCGCCGCCCGAGGGGCTCGTGTCGAAAAGAAGCGCGCGGGCTTCGTCCGCGGGAAACCACGCGGCCACGCTGCCGGGGTCGGGCGCGACGCGCGCGACTCCCGGCGATCCGCCGAACGGGACGCGCAGGTCGAGAAGCGCGGGCGCCGCGAGGTGAGCGACGGGATGCGGCCCGAACGGGGTCTCGGCGAAAAGGGTCGCACCGCCCTCGAGAAAGAGGTGAAGAGAGCCCGCCGCCGTATCGCGGAGCTCGTCTCCCGCCGTGAAACGCCTTCGCGGCCGCACACCGGCGAGAGCGGCGGCGTCGCTCACTTCAACGTCAGAATGACTTCCGGGAAATCGCCTGTCGCGTCGAAGGGGCCATCGGACCTCCGGGCCACGAAACGAACCGCCTGGCCGGACTTCACCCCGAGGTTCTTGTAGCTCAGGCTGGCCGACAGGACCGCACCCTGGAACGGCACCTCGGGCGCGTCGAAGGCGCCGATCACCGGGTCCGTGTTCACGCCGTCGGTCTTGAACCGGCCGAGCGTCGCCACCGCGTAATACCCCTTCACCTTTGCACCGGTCAGAGCTCCCGAGCACGCGCTGCCGCCGTTCTCATAGCGGACACAGGCGGCGAGCTTCGCCAGGAGCTCGAAGCCCGGCTTCTTGCTCCAGAACGTCTCGGTGCCCGTCTTCGGGTTGTTGTCGGTGTCGAGGTAGACCTGCACGACATCCGAGGCGAAATCGCCGCTCATCGGGCCCTTCAGCGTCGCCGCGATCGTCAGCTTGGCCCCGTCGCTCGACAGGGCGAGCTTGACGACGTCGAATCCCGGAACCGTTCCGCTGCTTGTGTTGTGGGGCCTGACGTCGCCGGCCGGGTGGGTCCACTCGACGGCGTGCATCGCCTTCTGAACCGGTGCCGTCTTCTGCGGCCCGGCCAGCATCAAACCGAGGACGAGAATTGAGGGAGCAAGCATCGGGTCCTCCTTCCGAGAGGTTCGATTCGCGGGGAAGCGGTACGAACGGGCGTGCCAGCAATCGTCGATGGGTACGGATTGTCGGAACCGGAGATTGTCTCACGCAACGTGGAAGGCCTCTTCCTCGAGAGCGCGGCCGACGTCCTGATGCATCCATTCTGTTGACGGGGCGGGGAGGGTACCGTATCGTCCCGCGGCCATGACCGCTCCGCCCTCGTCGCTCAAGCGCACACCGCTGTGGGAGAGACACCGGGCTCTCGGCGGAAAGATGGTCGCGTTCGGCGGATGGGACATGCCCGTCGAGTATTCCGGTCTCGCCGACGAGCACCGCGCCGTGCGGACGCGAGCCGGCCTCTTCGACGTTTCGCACATGGGCGAGATCCGGGTGCGCGGGCCGAAGGCGTTCGAGACGGTGCAGCGCCTCACGTGCAACGACGTTGCAGCGCTCGACGACGGCAAGGCCCAGTACTCGGCCTTCCTCACCGAGAAGGGCACGTTCGTCGACGACCTTCTCACGTATCGGATCGCGCCGGACGACTACCTCCTCGTCGTGAACGCCGCGAACACGCCGAAGGACGTCGCGTGGGCGAAGCGGCAGGAGTCTCCAGGCGCGGCGATCGAGGACGAGTCGGCGATCTGGGCGCAGCTCGCGCTCCAGGGGCCGCTCGCCGAGCGTGTCCTCCAGCCGCTGACGGACGTGAAGCTCGCGGACATCGGCTACTACCGTTTCTTGACCGGGCACGTCGCCGGCGTGACCGCGCTCGTCTCGCGCACGGGCTACACAGGAGAAGACGGCTTCGAGGTCTACGTGCATTCCGGGCGCGCGGGTGACGTCTGGGACGCGATTCTCGAGGCGGGCAAACCCTATGGCGTCATCCCCACGGGGCTCGGAGCGCGGGATACGCTGCGCCTCGAGGCCACGCTCGCCCTCTACGGCAACGACATCGACGACACCACGACGCCGTGGGAGGCGAACCTCGGCTGGATCGTGAAAATGAAGAAGGGCGACTTCACCGGTCGCGACGCGCTCGCGAAACAGAAAGAGGCGGGCATCACTCGCCGTCTCGTGGGCTTCGAGGTGACCGGGCGCGGGATCGCTCGGCACGGGTTCCCGGTCTCGATCGATCCGGTCTCGGGTCCGGTCGGCGTCGTTACGTCAGGGACGCAGACGCCCACGGTGGGCAAGCCCATCGGCCTCGCATACGTCCCGGCCGGCCGCGTCACGCCCGGCACGCCGCTGGCGATCGACGTGCGCGGGCGCTCGGTTGCGGCGCGCGTCGTGCCGACCCCGTTCTACAAGCGCAAGACCTGAGGGATCCAGGAGACGAACATGAGCGTTTACCCGGACGACCGCCGCTATTCCCGGAGCCACGAGTGGATCCGCGTCGATGGCGACGTGGGGACGATCGGGATCAGCGACCACGCGCAGAAAGAGCTCGGGGAGGTCGTGTTCGTCGACATGCCCGAGGTCGGCGAGATCTTCGACGCGGGCCAGGAATTCGGCACGATCGAGTCGGTGAAGGCGGTGTCCGAGCTCTTCCTCCCCGTCGCGGGCGAGATCCTCGAGCTGAACAGAGTGCTCGTCGACGAGCCGGGGGCCGTGAACGAGGACCCGCACGGCGACGGCTGGCTCGTGAAGATCAAGCTCTCGTCGGACGCCGAGATGGACTCGCTCCTCTCCGCGGCCGATTACGAGAAGTTCGTGGAAGAGGAAGCCAAGGCCTGACCGGGAGCGAGCATCCGGCGCCCCGGCTCGGCGTCACGGGTGCCGGGGAGGACACGACCAGATGCGCTACATCCCGAACAGCCCCGCCGAGCGCGAGTCTCTTCTCGCGGCCGTCGGCGCGGCGTCGATCGACGATCTTTTCGCGACGGTCCCGCGCGCCGTTTACCGCACGGAGCCGCCCGGCCTTCCGCCTCCGGCCTCCGAGATCGAGGTCCGGCGGGATCTGGGCCGGGTCGCGGCGAGGAACGCGCACCTCGGGGACTGGACGTCGTTCCTGGGCGCGGGCCTGTACAGCCACCATGCCCCCGCGTTCGTCTCGCAGCTTCTCCTGCGCGGCGAGTTCCTGACGTCGTACACGCCGTACCAGGCCGAAGTCTCCCAGGGCACCCTCACGGCGATCTGGGAGTTCCAGACGCACATCGCGCTTCTCACGGGGCTCGACGTCGCGAACGCCTCGATGTACGAAGGTGCGTCGGCCTTCGTCGAGGCCGTGCTCATGGCCGAGCGCCTCACGAAGAAGAAGACGAAGGTCGTCGTCTCGGCCGGTGTGCATCCCGAATACCGGCAATGCCTCCGCACGTATCTCGTGAACTTCCCGTTCACGATCGTCGAGGTCGCGCTCGGAAAGGACGGCATGACGGACGTCGCGGCGCTCGCGGCGGCCGTCGACGACGAGACGTTTGCGGTCTGCGTGCAGTCTCCGAACGTGTTCGGGGTCGTCGAGGGCTGGCGGGCCGCCGCCGACGCCGCGCACGCGCACGAAGCGCTCGCGATCGGCGTCGTGAACGAGATGTTCTCGCTCGCGGTCCTGGAACCGCCCGGAGCCGCGGGGATCGACATCGCGTGCGGCGAGGCCGCCTCGTTCGGCCTCGCACCCTCGTTCGGCGGCCCGCTCGTAGGATTCCTCGCGTGCCGAGACGCCGGGAAGCGCCAGATTCCCGGCCGCCTCGCCGGACGCGCAACGGACGCGGACGGAAGGCAAGGCTTCTGCCTGACGCTCGCCACGCGCGAGCAGCACATCCGGCGCGAGAGGGCGACGTCGAACATCTGCACGAATCAGGGCCTGTTCGCGCTCGCGGCCACGATGACCCTCTCCGTGCTCGGCAAGAAAGGGCTCAGGGAGACGGCCGTTCAATGCCTCTCGAAGGCCGAGTACCTGAAGGCCTCCGTCAAGGCGCTTCCCGGCCCGTTCTCCGTCGCCTTCTCAGGAAAGACGTTCAACGAGTTCGCTCTGCGCTGCGGCGTCCCGGTGGCCGAGGTCCTGCGCCGCGCCGAGGAGAGGAAGATCCTCGCGGGCGTCCCGTACGCGAGGCTCGAGCCCGCGGCCACGGCATATCGCGATCTCCTTCTCGTCGCGGTGACGGAGCGGACGCCGCGCAGCGGGCTAGACGCCCTCCTCGACACCCTGAGGTCCTTCTGATGAGCGACCACGGCACCCTCACCTCCCCGGAGCCTCTCGTGCGCGCCGATTCCCGCCTCGACCGGCGGCGGCGCTTCGGCTCGCTCTTCGACGCGCCCCGCGCGGGACGCGTCGGCGTCCTCCTCCCGCCGCTCGACGTGCCCGAGGCCGATCCGGCCGCGCTCTACGGCAAGGCGCACCGCCCGGGTGTCGAGGGAGAGGTGGAAGCCTCCGAAGTCGACGTCGTGAGGCACTTCACGCGCCTCTCGCAGCTGAACTTCGCGATCGACACGGCGCTCTACTCGCTCGGCTCGTGCACGATGAAGCACAACCCGAGGCTCAACGAGGAGATCGCGCGCCTTCCCGGCTTCAACGACACGCACCCTTACGCGCCCGAGCACCTCTCGCAGGGCAACCTCGAGCTCCTCGTCCGGCTCGAGGAGGCGTTGAAGGTGCTGACCGGGTTCTCGCGCGTCACGCTTCAGCCGTCGGCCGGCGCGAACGGCGAGCTCACCGGCGCCCTCATGATCCGCGCCGCGCACGTGAAGGCGGGCAACGCGCGCAAGCACGTTCTCGTGCCCGACTCCGCGCACGGCACGAACCCCGCGACCGCGCATTTCGCGGGGTACTCGGTCGTCGAGCTCGGGTCCTCCGAGCGCGGGACCGTCGACCTTTCCGAGCTCGAGGCGAAGGTCACGGACGACGTCGCGGCCCTCATGATCACCGTGCCGAACACGCTCGGCGTCTTCGAGGACCACATCCTCGACGTCGCGAAGATCGTGCACGCCAAGGGCGCGTATCTCTACCTCGACGGCGCGAACTTCAACGCGTTCGTGGGCAAGGTGCGTCCGGCCGACATGGGCGTGGACGCCATGCACATGAACCTGCACAAGACGTTCTCGACTCCGCACGGCGGCGGAGGCCCCGGAGCGGGGCCCGTCGGCGTGGGCGCGTCTCTCGTGCCGTTCCTCCCCGTGCCCACCGTCGAGCGCGCGGGGGACGCGTTCCGGCTGGATTACGACCGTCCCGACTCGATCGGGAAGATGCGCGCGTTCTACGGGAACTTCGGGGTCCTCGTGCGCGCGCTGACGTACATCCTGTCCTACGGGAGCTCGATCCACGAGGTGGCCGAGAACGCCGTCCTGAACGCGAACTACCTGCGCAAACGGCTCGAGCCCTTCTACCACCTGAAGTACGACGCGCCTAGCTACCACGAGATCGTCTTCTCGGACCACCGCCAGGCGGCCGCGGGCGTGCACAACATCGACATCGCCAAGCGCCTCATGGACTTCGGCTTCCATCCGCCCACGATGTCCTTTCCGCTCATCGTGCCGGGCGCGCTCATGATCGAGCCGACCGAATCCGAGGGGAAGGACGAGCTCGACGCGTTCGCGGACGCGATGATCGCGATCGCGAAGGAATGCGAAGAGTCGCCCGAGATCGTCAAGTCCGCGCCGCACACGACGCCCGTCGGCCGGCTCGACGACGCGGCCACGGCGCGCGAGGCCTCCAAGCACGGGAACTTTGCTCCGGTCCTCAGGGCGCCGGTCAAGTAGAGAGGAGAAGGAGGAAAGAGATTTCTTAGAAAGTGAATATTTGGCGCCGCAGTTTTCTAGGCCATCCGTATCTTTACCTTCTAAGAAAATCTTCTCTTCTCTTAGAATTCCCTGATGCTCCGCGTCCGCGTTGCGTATCTGGACGGGCGGCGCCTCGTCCGCGCGCTCGTCGCGGGAGCCCGCGCCGTCGCCGCTCAGAGCGCGGCGTTGGACCGCATCAACGTGTTTTCGGTCGCCGACAACGACACGGGCTCGAACCTGACGGCGACCCTCGCGCGCGTTTCTGCGGCGGTCGCAGGCTCCCGCGAGAGGGACGTCGCGCGCGTCGCGCGCCTGGCGGCGGACGAAGCGCTGATGGGATCGCGGGGGAACTCCGGCGCGATCCTCGCGCAGCTCCTCGAAGGATTCGCCGCGGGCGCGGCCGGCGCGCCAAGGCTCTCGACCCGTGGATTCGGGGCCGCTGCCGCGTCGGCGGCCGCCGCGGCGCGCGAGGCCATGGCGCAGCCGCGCGAGGGCACGATCCTGAGCGTCGTCGCCGCCTTCGCGGAGGAGGCCGCCCGGCGGGCATCCGAAACCGCCGACTTCGCGGTCCTGCTTCCCCTCGCGGCACGGGAGGCGAAACGAGCGCTCCTTCGGACGAAGGATCAGCTCGAGGTCCTGCGCCGTGCCGGCGTCGTGGACGCGGGCGCGCAGGGATTCGTCTTCCTCCTCGAGGGCGCGATCGCGGCGTTCGCGCGGGGCGCGGCGTTCTGGGTGCAGCCTCCGGAGGACCGGGTCGAAGCGCGGATCCGGGAGGCGCGCGACTCGATCCTCTTTCGCTATTGCACGGAGGCCCTCGTGACAGGCGCGCGGCTCGACCGCGACGCGCTGCGCCGCGCGCTCGCGCCGCTCGGCGATTCGATCGCGGTCGTGGGCGGGGCCTCGCGGCTGCGCGTGCACGTCCACGTGAACAGCCCCGAGGACGCCTTCGCGATAGTCCGGCGGTTCGGCGACGTCGTCGAGACGAAGATCGAGGACATGCGCGCGCAGCACCTGGGCCGGTTCGCGGCGAAGGGGCGCGTCGCGGTCGTGACGGACTCCGCGTGCGACCTCCCGGACGCGGATCTCGAGTCGGAGGAAATCACGGTGGTGCCGCTCCGGCTCCTCCTCGGCGACGAGACCTTCCTCGACAAGGTCACGATCACCCCCGCCGAGTTTCAGCGCCGGCTTTCCGAAGGGCGGCTCGTCGCGAAGACCTCGCAGCCTCCGCCCGCGGATTTTCGCGAGGTCTATGGCGCGCTCGCGGCTCACGGCGCGCCCGTTCTCGGAATCCACGTCGCCGGCGCCTTGTCAGGCACCTTCTCCGCCGCCCGCACGGCCGCGGGCTCTCTCCGCGCCGACGGAGGCCTCGCGCCCATCGCCGTCCTCGATTCGAGGAACGTGTCCGTGGCGCAGGGCCTCGTCGTGCGGGAAGCCGCGCGCGCCGCGCGGGGCGGCGCAACCCACGCCGAGACGCTTGCCGTCGCCGCGAGAGCGGCCTCGCGGGCGCGCCTTTACGCCGCCGTGCCGTCGCTCGACACGCTCGTCAAGGGCGGCCGCGTCACGGCAGGTCAGCGTGCGCTGGCGAACGCGCTCGGCGTGGTCCCGCTCCTCACGCTCGATCCGGCGGGTCGTCCCAGGGCGGGCGGCGCCTCGCGGGGTTTCCCCCGGGCGTGCGCCAAGCTCGTGGAGAAGGCCCTCGCGAAGACGCGGGGCCTTCCGGCGCCGACGTGGGGAATCGCCCACTTCGAGGCGGCCCGGCTCGCAGCGCGCATCGCCGACGAGCTTCTCCAACGCCGGCCGGGCTCCGATGCGTTTGTCGTGGAGGTCGCGCCCGTGCTCGCCGCGCACGCGGGCCCGGGAGCGGTCGCGGTGGGCTTCCTGGGCTCGCGCGTGCGCGGATCGTCCTGAGAATGGGTCGCTTCGGAGAATAGAGCTTGACTCTCCTGCCGTCCGGCAAAAAAATCCGGAGATCTGTCAGAATGTCCACAATCAGCTTCGTTCTATCCCTGTAACGTGAAGGAGGAACCGGTGTTCAAATCGATTCGCAGCCGGCTGACGGCCCTTGCGCTCGTCGGCCTCGTGACCGCAGGGTCGGCGGGCCGCCTCGATGCGGCGGGGTTCGCTCTCTTCGAGCAGGGCTCGAAAGGAAACGCGGTGGCGGGGGCGTTCGCCGCCACGGCAGACGACCCTTCGGCGATGTTCTACAACCCCGCCGGAAACGCCTTCATCGATCGGTTCACCCTGGAAGTCGGCGGCTTCGCGATCCTCAGGCCCACGGCCCGCCTCGACGGCCTGAGCCCGTACCCGGGTGACGGCTACTCGGCGAGCATGAGCAAGTCGCTGTACGGAATCGGCCACGGGTACGGCGTCCTGCCTCTGAGCAACGATGTGAAGCTTTCGGTGGGCTTCTGGACGCCGAACGGCCTCGGCGTGCCCTGGGAGAACCCCGACTCGTTCGCGGGCCGCTACATCAGCCAGCGCGTCGACCTGCGCCAGATCGCGGTGTCGGCGCAGCTCGCCGTGAAGCTCTCGGACTCGATCGCGCTCGGAGCCGGCCCCGAGGTCCGCTTCACGGACGTGAGGCTCGGCCAGAACATCTCCGCCGTCAACCCGTTCACGCAGCGCGTCGTGGACATCGCCCACGTGAGCGTCGTGTCCGACGGAGAGCCGGCCAAGCTCGGCTTCGCCGCGGGCCTCCTCGTCAAGCCCTGTGAGCGCGTGCGATTCGGCGTCTCCTACCACTCGCACATGGACGTCGACCTCCACGGCCCCGCGTATTTTGGACAGATTTCCACCGGGAACCCGCAGCTCGACGGCGTCGTCGCGCAGGAGCTTCCGTTCGGCAAGGGGGCGCAGGCCCGGACGACGCTCCAATTTCCTTCCGTCACGATGTTCGGCCTCGCGTACGAGGTCACGCCGAACCTGACGCTCGAGGCGGACGGGACCTACACGGCGTGGAAGGTCTTCGACCAGACCGTCCTGCAGATCGACACGCTGCCGGACACGGTCCTGGTACACAACTGGGTCAACACGTGGGCCTTCCGCGCGGGCCTGACCTACAAGATGGGCGCGAGCTGGGTCGCGGGCGGCTTCCTCTACGACCAGACGCCGCAGCCCGACGCCGACGCGGGACCGTTCCTGCCGGACAACAACCGCACGGGCGGCACGATCGGAGCCGGGATCGGCCTCTCGAATCACTTCCAGTTCCAGTTCTCGAGCCTCTTCCTCTGGTTCCACAAACGGACGATCACGACGAGCAAGGACAACTTCAGCGCCACGTACCAGACGTTCGCGATCCTGCCGAGCGTCACTCTCAAAGCGACGTTCTGAGGGAGCACTAGAAGACCATGAAGACCCTGAAATCCCTCCTCCGCATCTCCCTCGCTCTCGCCGCAGCGGCGGCGCTCTCGGCCGCGTCGACCGCCCGGGCCCAGGTCGACCTTTCCCGCATCGCATGGATCGGCGACTCCGAGGGCGCCGGCTTCTCTGCGGGCTGCCTCACAAAGCGCGTCCAGGTGGACTCGCCCGGCGCCGTCCTCGCGCGCACGAACGGCGTGGACTACCAGCAGCCGATCGTGAACGACCCGGGGTTGGGCGGCTGCATGGTCCTCACGTCGCTCGCGCCTTCGTTCGGCAAGGAGCCCTCGACCGGCACGCCTGCGAATCTCGCGCTCCCGCGGCCGTACAACAACCTCTCGGTCGGCGGCTGCGCGATCCACGACATGCTCGTCGCCACGACGGGAGCCCAGGTGGCTTCCGCGGGCACGTGCCGCAGCACGATCGATCTCGTCTTGAGAAACTCCGCGCTCCACCTCGGCTCGATGGTCGACCAGGCGGTCGCGCTCAGCCCGACGTTCGTCGTCCTGGAGAACGTGGGCAACGATTACCTCGGCGCCGTCCTGAGCGGCACCTTCATCGACGGCGTGACGATCACTCCGGTCGCGTCGTTCGCGGCCGACACCAGCGCGGCGCTCGCGAAGCTGAAGGCGAAACAGCCGAACGGAATCGTCTTCGGCGTCGCCGACGTGACGAGCATCCCGTTCACGACGACGCTCCCGCCCTTCCTCACGAGCGGCGGCAAGCTCGTCCTGAATCCGGCGACCGGTCAGCCGATCCCGCTCCTCGGGCCGAGGGGATGCCCCACGGGCGTCCCGGCTTGCCCGATCCCGCCCACGACGCTCGTTACGCTGAACGCGGCCGCGTACCTGCCGCTCGGCTTCGGCATTCCGTGCGCGGTCGCCCCGACGCTGCCGAAGTGCAACAACCCGCTGCCTGCCGCGGGGGACCCGGTCACGGGAAACCCCGGCGCCCTCATCTATGCCTCCGACGTCACGCTCCTGAAGCAGCGTTTCGCCGACTACAACGCGGCGGTCAAGACCGCAGCGACCGCGAACGGATACAAGTTCTACGACACGAACGCCTTCCTTCTGAAACTGAAGGCCGGCTACGACTTCGGAGGCGTCACGATCAACGCCGCCTTCCTGACGGGCGGAGCGTTCTCGTACGACGGCTTCCACCTGACGCCCATCGGTTACGCGATCCTCGCGGACGACCTCACAAAGTTCCTGAACGAGAACTTCAACGCAGGCCTCCCACGCGTGAACATGTCGACGTATCTCTTCAACGGCGGGACGGCCGGCGGCCTCGCAGGGTCGTCGTCTTACGCGCCGCTCAACGGAGACGACTTCGAAAGGGCCATCCAGGCGATCTTCACGCCCGAGTTCGCCCGGCAGCTCGCGTCGATGATCCCCCCGCCCAGGCGTTCGCTCGTGCAGGGTGACAGCGGCACCGTTCAGCGCGCCGAGCCCCGCCATCGCGGCGTCGAGCAACCGTGACCGGCCGAAAGATCAGGAGGACGATGTGATCTCTGCTTTCCTTCCGAAATCCCTGAGGCGTTGGCACGCCGGCGTGGCGGTTTTCGCCGCGCTCTTCGTCGTCGCGTGCACGTGCACGACCGGCGGCGGGTTCCGCATCACGAAGCCGACCGCCGGCGAGCATCTGCCCCCGGGCGACGTCGTCGTCTGCATGACGGCCGTGCCGGGCGACTACTGCTACTTCCCGCCCAAGGCATACGAAGTCACGCTTGACGGCCACCAGAGCCGGATGGTCGTGGCCGACGCCAACCCGCTGTGCACGACTTTCAACGGTGTGGGCCCCGGGCCGCACGTAGCCGATGCCTGGGTGATGCGCAAGGACAAGCGCGCCGAGACGGCCAGCGTGAAGTTCATCGTCGACGCGCCGCCGCCCCCGCCGACGCCGGTTCCCACGCCCGAGCCCACGCCGATGGCGACTCCGCCGCCCCCGCCGCCGCCCCCGCCCGCAGAAGCGGAAGAGATGGTGAAAATTACGCAGAAAGGCGGCTATCTCGAGGACATTTTCTTCGACTACGACAAGTTCGTCATCAAACCGGAGTACCACGAACGCCTCAAACGCGGGGCCGAGTGGATCAAGAACCATCCCGACACTCAGGTCACGATCGAGGGTCACTGCGACCAGCGTGGCTCGATCAAGTACAACCAAATCCTCGGTGAGAAGCGCGCCCGGGTGACGCGCGACCACATGGTCAAGCTCGGCGTGGATCCGGCCCGTATGACCGTCACGTCGGTCGGAAAAGAGCAGCCTTTCGATACGGGCAAGAACGAAAAGGCCTTCGCCTCGAACCGGAGGGCCCACTTCATCATCACGAAACGCTGAAAGGGGTCTCTTTCGGGCTTTTCCGCGGCCCGGGCCGGGCAGCCCGGGCCGCTTGTCTTTTCAGCGAAGGGTAGGTTAGGCTTATCGTCCGCCAGCGGATCAGGTGGGACGTCGCCCTTGTCACGTGCGCCGGAGCGGAATTCAATGGAACTTCTGGAGAATGAATGATTTCCGCAACTGAAATTCGCCCCGGAATGATCATCGTCTACAACGGTGAGCTTCACCGTACCCACAGCGTCCTCCACAAGACTCCCGGCAACCTCCGGGGATTCGTCCAGGCGAAGCTCCGGAACCTGAAGTCGGGCGCGATGAACGAGCACCGCTTCCGGTCGGAGGACAAGGTCGAAAAGGCTTCCCTCGACACACACGAGATGCAATACCTGTATTCAGACGGCCAGGGCCATCACTTCATGAACCAGGAGACGTTCGACCAGATCCGTCTCGACGACGAGGTCGTGGGCGAATCCATGAAGTATCTCCTGCCGGAGACCGTCATCCAGGTCGACTTCTACGATGGCAATCCGGTCTCGGTCGAGCTTCCCACGACCGTGAACCTTCGGATCGTGGAGGTCGAGCCCGGCATGAAAGGCGCGACCGCCTCCGCGTCCTACAAGCCGGCGAAGCTCGAGACCGGCCTCGTCGTGCAAGTGCCGCAATTCGTCGAGGCGGGCACGGTCGTCAAGATCGACACGCGTGACGACGCTTATCTGGAGCGTGTTTCCTGACTTTCCTGCTCGCGGCCGCCCTGAGCGGAGCGCTGGGCGCGGCGGGCGACGTGTCCTCGTCCTCGCCGGTCGCGATGCTCCTCGAGGCGCGGGCCGCCGCCGTCAGTACGGACGCCTCGAGCAGCGCGGCTGGCGCTGCGGCGGGCGCGGCTCCGCTCGCGAAGGCCTGTCCGGCGCGCGACCCGGAGGACGGGCGCTGCTACCCGTCGGCCGACGCGGCGGACCTGGCGTGGCTCGCGCGTTCCACGAATCCGAAGGTCGTCGCCAGCCATGCCGACGTCCCGGAGGAAGACCCCGACGACCCTGACGAGCCCGACGATGCCGCGGACTCGGCTCCCGCGAAACCGACGATGAACCCGGCGCGCCTCGCCTTCTGGGAGAACCTCGCGAAGACGGTCACCGGCTTCGTCGTGCGCAAGACGAACAACAAGCCGGTCTCGGTCCCCGAGGCCGAGCTCGCGAAGCTCTTCGCGACGGATTTCCCGCTGCCGCTCGAGGCGTTCGATCGCGCGAAGTTTCGCGACACGTTTCTCTCCAGGAGGGGCCGGCACAAGAAACATCATGCGATCGACCTGCCCGCGGCGAGAGGAACACCGGTTCTCTCCGTCGCGGACGGGGTCATCGAGCGCCTCGGCCGCGACAAGAGGGGCGGCAAGGTCGTGTACCTGCGCGACACGACCGGGAAGTACACGTTCTTCTACGCGCACCTCGCGCGGCACGAGAAAGGCCTCAGGGCCGGGGATCATGTCGTGAAGGGGCAGCGCCTCGGCGAGGTCGGCGCGACGGGCCACGTCATCGGCGGGCCGCACCTGCACTTCGCGATCTTCCGCGACGAGGACGCCGCCGGGCGCGCCCTCGTCGTGAATCCTTACCTCGTCTTCAGCCCGATCCTGACGACGCCGTAGGCGTCGAGCAACCGCCGCCGCCCACGGCGCGTAAACTGAGTTTCCAGTGACTCGGGACGATCGCGGTGCCACGGACCCGGGCGTCATTCGCGACCGGTTCCTTTCGGAGTTCGCCCTCGCGCTCGTCGAGGGCGTGCAGCTCCAGGAGTTTCTCGACTGGTCCGTCGCGCAGATCGGCCGGATCCTGAACGTCGATCGCCTCGCCCTCTTCCTGTTCGGTGCCGGCGGCGCAGCCGACGCCCTCGTCGTGCGCGCCTCGTGGGCCGCGGACGGCGTCACTCCGATTCCGGTGTCCATTCCCCTCTCGGAGTCCGTGGTCTCGGCGAGACTCAAGCAATTCGAATCGGTCGTGGTCGAGGACGTGGAAGATGCGGCCGACCTGGAGGAGGGGCGCGAGGTCCTGCGGCGCCTCGGAACGAAGTCGTTGCTCGCCGTCCCGATCGGCATCGACAGCGCGCTCCGGGGCTTCGTCGCCGCGGCGTCCGTGCGGGAGCGCCGGATCTGGACACCCGACGACGTCGCGTTTCTCGAGTCGGCGGTTCATCACCTGTCCGCGGCCCTCAAGCAGACCGAGCTCGTCGAGGAGCTCGGAAGAGAGCGGGACCGGCTCTCGGTGCTCTTCGACCTCGCGTCGGCGGTGCAGCGGTCCACGACGGTGAACGACGTCGTCGAGACGGCGCTTTCGGGGCTCCGCGACACGCTGCTCTTTCCCATCGGTCTGTTCTCGCTCGTCGCGCCGGAAGGGGACGCCGTCATCGGCCTCGGCGGGTATGGGGGCGTCGACGCGGGAGATTTCTCGGGGCGGACCCCCCTGACGCCGGAACGTCCGACCGTCTCCTTCCGAGTCCTCGAATCGGGTCAGCCGCTGATCGTGAACGACGTCGAGGAGGAGCCGGAAAGCACCTCGAAGGAAAGGTTCCGCCAGCTCGGGGCGCGTTCGTTCGGCGTCTTTCCGATGCGTTCGGCGGGCAAGACGATCGGCGTCATGAGCGTCGCGAGCCGGGACACGTCCCGCCGGATCGAGTTCGACGACGTCGAGACCCTTCAGTCTCTCGCCGACTTCGTGGGCGTCGCGCTCGAGCAGCGGCGCGCGGCCGACGCCGTCTCCGAGGCGATGCGCGAAGCGCGAAGCCTCGCGGACGCATCCCACGCTCTTCTCACGCGCACGGCCGACCGGCGGGTTCTCCTCGACCAGATCCTCGACGCGCTCGCGCGCCATTTCGGCCACGAGGCCTGCAGCCTCCATCTCGTGGATCAGGAGCGCCACGTTCTCGTTCCGAACGGCCGGCGCGGGTGGTTGTCTCAAGTCGATCCCGCCTCCGCAGTTTCGCTCGACGCGCCGGGACTCATTCCGCTCGCCGCGCGCTCGGGGCGCTTCGTAAACGCACCCGATGTGTCGATCGAGCCCGACTACGTCGCGGGCTGGCCCGACGCGCGTTCGGAGCTCGTCGTTCCTCTGGTCCTCGACGAGCGCGTCGTCGGCGTCTTCGACCTGCAGTCGGGGCATCCCAACGCCTTCTCGGACGCGGACGCCCGCACGATCCAGGCCTTCGCCGAGCGTGCCGCCCTGGCGCTCCGCCTCTCCGAGCTCGTCGGCACCCTGGAGAAGCGCACGCGCGTTCTCGAAGCCGTCACGCGCGCCACGCAGCTGTTGAACTTCCGCCTCCATGCGCCGGACGTGCTGACGTCGGTCGTCGAGGAGACGACGCGCGCCTTTCCCGGCGCCGACGGCTGCGTCGCATGGGTGAGCGACTCTCCCGCCACGAACCTGTCCGTCGCCGCCGCGGACGGCGTCGGAGAGATGACGCTTCGCGCGGCCGGGACCGTGCCGCATTCGGTCGGGCGCCTGAAGTGCGCGGGCCGGGCTTTTCTCGAGAACCGTCCCGTATTCCTCGAAGTGTCGGGCTTCGACGAGCTGTCCGCCGGCTGGGACCTGGGCACGCGCGCCCGCGCCCGTGCCGCCGTCGAGAATCCGGACGTGCGCTCTCTGATGGCCGTGCCGATCCGGGTCGGCGATCACCGGCTCGGCGTCCTCGAGGTGCTCGCGATCACGCCTGACGCCTTCACGCCGGAGGACGGCGAGACGCTTGCTCTTCTCGCCGAGCAATCCGCGATCGCGCTCCGCAACGCGCGCCTCATCGAGGAGCTCCAGAGGAGCAACCGGCTGAAGGACGACTTCCTCGCGAACCTTTCCCATGAGATCCGCACGCCGCTGACCGGGATCGTGGGATGGGCCGAGGTCCTGCTCGACTCCCGGCGCGGCGACGCGGACGCGCGGCGCGCGCTGGAGGCGATCCTCGGGCAGGCCGACACGCTGACGCGCATGCTCGCGGACCTCATCGACCTGTCGCGGATCGACAATTTCGGACTGGAGCTCCGCCGGGGCCCGGTCGCGATTCCCGAGATCCTCGCGGCCGCTCTCGACGCCGTGAGCCCGGGTGCGCGGCGCCGGGGCGTCGTGATCCGCTGCTCGCTCGATCCGGAGCTGCCGTCCGTGGAAGGCGATGCCGCGCGCCTCAAACAGGTCCTCTGGAACCTCCTCGCGAACGGCGTCAAGTTCTCGCCCTCCGGCGGAACCGTGCACGTGGCCTCTCGCCGTGTTTCGGGCGGAGGGCTGGAGATCGCCGTGGAGGACGAGGGACACGGCATCGATCCGGAATTCCTCCCGCTCGTGTTCGACCGCTTCCGGCAGGAGGAGACGTCCTCGAACCGGCGGTTCGGCGGGCTGGGTGTCGGCCTCGCCATCGCGCGCGCGATCGTCCTCGCGCATGGCGGAACGATCGTCGCCGAGAGCGAGGGACGCGAGCGCGGCAGCCGATTCGTCGTCACCTTCCCGCCCGAGCGCGTCGTGGCCCGCCAGGAGGACGGGCGCGGAGGGAGGCGCGAGGCGGCCCGATGATCCCGCCCGACGTCACGCTCCTGAAAGATCGCCTCCTGAAGGCCGAGGAGCGGATCGCCGCCTTGAACCGGATTGGAATCGCCCTGTCCGCCGAGCGCGATCTCGAGAAGCTCCTCGAGACAATCCTGACCGAATCGCGACGCTTCTCGGACTCCGAGGCAGGCAGCCTCTACCTCGTGGAGGATTCGCCGGAGGGCCGGCGCCTGCGCTTCAAGCTCGCCCAGAACGACGCCGTGTCGTTCGCGTTCTCGGAGCGCACGGTGAGGGTGAACGAGGAGAGCCTCGCCGGCTGGGTCGCCGTTCACGGAGAGCCTCTCGTCCTCGAGGACGCCTACGCGCTTCCGAAGGGCGCGCCTTACCGGCACAACGACGAATTCGACGTCGCGACCGGATTCCGGACACGCGCGATGCTCGTCGTGCCGATGAAGGATCACCGAGGCGAGCTCGTCGGCGTCCTTCAGCTCATGAACCGGCGTGGGCGTTCGGCGGGAGAGTACGAGCCGTACCCGGCCGACCTCGTGCCCCTACTCCTTTCGCTCGCGACGCAGGCCGCGGTCTGCCTGAAGGCGAACAACCTGACGATGTCGATCCGGAAGCTCTTCGAGGATTTCGCGCGAGCCGCGATCGTGGCGGTCGAGCAGCGCGATCCGACGACCGCGGGCCACAGCAATCGCGTCTCGACTCTTTCCGTCACGCTCGCCTCTCTCGTGGACCGCGCCGCCGACGGCCCGTATGCCGCCGTGACGTTCTCACGGGAGGAGCTCCGCGAGATCGGCACGGCCGCCCTCCTCCACGATTTCGGCAAGATCTCGATTCCCGAGCGCGTCCTCGTCAAGGCGAAGAAGCTCTCGGAGGAAGGTCTCGGGAAGATCCGCGACCGCTTCGACTTCTCGCTCGCTTCGGAGGAGGCTCGAGACGCGCGGGCGCTTCTCGAGCGGCGCGCCCGCGAAGGGACAGCGGTCACCGCCGCCGACCTCGAGGCGCTAGACGCGGCGGCGGCCGCTCGCGCCCGTGACCTCCAGGACCTTTTCGAGGAGATCGTCTCGGCGAACGAGCCGACGGTCCTGCCGAGGGACGCGCGCGGCCGCCTCGAGCCGCTTCTGACGCGGATGATCCGCGATCGCCGCGGGCGCGAGACGACTCTTCTCCTCCCCGAGGAGTTCCGGCTGTTGTCGATCACGCAGGGCAGCCTCTCGGACGACGAGCGCCGCTCCGTGGAAAGCCATGTCTCGCATACGTGGCGTTTCCTCTCGACGATTCCGTGGACGCCGGACCTCGCCCGCGTTCCCGAGATCGCGTACGCGCATCACGAGAAGCTCGACGGAACGGGCTACCCCCGCGGGCTGGACCGTGAGGGCATTCCACCCGCCGTCCGCGCGCTCACGGTCTGCGACGTCTACGACGCCCTCACCGCCTCCGACCGGCCCTACAAGAAGGCCGTCCCGCGCGACGCGGCGCTCGGCATCCTGGAGGGCGAAGCGAAACGCGACCGGCTCGACTCCTGGATGGTCGCGGCATTCATCGAGGGAAAAGTGTGGACGTCGCTCGCGCGCTGAAGGCCGCGTCGAGCGCGGCGGCGATCGCCGCGTGGCTGGTGCTGTCGCCCTGCTCGGCCGCGGCGGCCCCCGCGAGATGGCACTTCTCGTTCGGGAAATGGCAGATGTCGGTTTTCTTCGAAAGGGAAGAGGGGAGAGGAGATACGACGCGGCTGCTCGTGGAGGCCGGAACCGGACGATTCGACTTCGTGTCCTCGCAGGATCCCTCGGGCCGGGACTCGACGGAGAGCATCCGCCGTCTCCCGGACGGCGAGACGCTCACGCGACGCCTCGTTCTCGCGACCTTCGCAGAAATCCCAGCGTGCGCTTCGGTCCGGGAGCCGGACGCGTGCGTCGTGCTGACGGGCGCGAACGGGACGCTCTCGGCTCCGATTTCCGGCTTCGCGGGCGAGTCGGGAACCCGTCTCCGGGCGCAGGCCGCCGGCCTCGTCTCGCCCGGGATGCGCGACGCGCTCTTCGCGCTCGCGCCGATTCTTCCGGCCGTCGCGGAGTTCGGCTCCTACACGAAGGACTTCCTCGGCCTCGTCTGGCCAGAGGGCTTCGCGAAATCGCAGTCGCTGAGGCGGGGCAAACGGACGAAAGGCTGCGATTTCGACGCGACGTTCGGATATCCCTGCGACGCGGACGCGCGGCGGCGGAGAAGAGAGGAGGTTCAGATGAGCGACGACGCCCCCGCTCCGCGCCGATACGTCCTGCGCCGCGCCGCGGCGGCGAAGAGCTACCGCGTCGACTACGCGCGCGAGCTGAACGAGGAGCAGAAGACCGTGGTGTTCGCGCCCGACGGCCCGACGGTCGTCGTCGCGGGCGCCGGCTCGGGCAAGACGCGCACGCTCGTCTATCGCGTATCGCGCCTCATCGAGGACGGCGCCGATCCGGCGTCTCTGCTTCTCCTCACGTTCACGAACCGGGCGGCGCGCGAGATGAAACGCCGCGTCGAGTCGCTCATCGGCGCCGACCTGAACCGCGCGACGGCCGGGACGTTTCATTCGGTCGCCGCGCGCCTCTTGCGCCCGCACGCAGAGCTGCTCGGCTATCGCCACAACTTCGGCATCCTCGACTCGGAGGACTCGAAGGATCTCCTCGAGTCCGCGACGTCCGACGTCGGAGTTCCCGTGACCGAACGGCGCTTCCCGAAGGGGGACCTCCTCCGGGCGATCGTGTCGCTCTGCGTGAACACGGGGCGGCCGCTCGACGACGTGATCACGGCCGAGCATCCGCACTTCCTTCCCCAGCTCGACGCGATCCGTGCGGTCGTCCATCGCTATCTCGAGCGAAAGGTCTCATCGAACGGCATGGATTACGACGACCTGCTCCTGAACTGGAAAAGACTCCTCACCGAGCACCCCGCGATCCGCAAGGCCTTCGGCGCGCGCTTCCGGCACGTCCTCGTGGACGAGTACCAGGACGTCAACCGCCTGCAGGCCGATCTCGTGGACCTCGTCCTGAAGGATGTCGAAACCCCGAGCGTCATGGTCGTCGGCGACGATGCGCAGTCCATCTACTCCTTCCGCGGGGCCGACTTCGAGGCGCTCCTCGGGTTTCCGGACCGCCATCCGGGGACGCGCGTCTTCTCGCTCGAGACGAACTACCGGTCCACGCCCGAGATCCTCCGCCTCGCGGACGCGTCCATCGCGCAGAACACGCGGCGCTTCGAGAAGTCGCTCCACGCGACGCGCCCCGCGGGCGTTCCGGTCGCCGTCGTGGGCGCCTCGGATGTCGGACAGCAGGCCGAGTTCGTGGCCCAGCGCGTCCTCGAGCTGCGCGACGAGGGGACTCCGCTCGCCGAGATCGCCGTCCTCTACCGCGCGCACCATCAGGCCCTCGAGCTCCAGATCGAGCTGACGCACCGCGGCATCCCGTACGAGATCCGCTCGGGGCTGCGCTTCTTCGAGCAGCAGCACGTGAAGGACGTCCTCGCATACCTGCGCCTCCTCGTGAACCCGAAGGAGGAGACGGCCTTCAAGCGCATTCTCAAGCTCCTTCCGAAGGTGGGAGAGCGCACGGCCGCGACGCTCTGGGCCGCGGTTTCGGACACCCCCGACCCGGTCGGGTCCTTCCTGCGCCTCGACACGCGGAAGGCACCTGCCGGCGCGCAGGCCGCTCTGTCGAGGCTCGCCAGGACGCTCGAGTCGCTGCGGCGGCCGTCGCTTTTGTCGGCGCCGGCAGAAGCGATCCGGTTCGTCGTCGACGAGGGAGGCTATGCGGACGTCGCGAAGGCGCGGTTCGAGAACCACCAGACCCGCCTCGACGACCTCGAGGCGCTCGCGCAATTCGCGCTGCCGTACGACGGCGTCGAGAGCTTCCTCGAAGAAGTCACGCTCTTCGGTGAGCCCTCCGGCGAGACCGTCATCGCGGGCGAGAAGGACGACGAGCGCCTCGTCCTCTCGTCGATCCACCAGGCCAAGGGTCTCGAATGGCGCGCCGTGTTCGTCCTCGGACTCGTCGAGGACCGTTTTCCGAACGTGAGGGCCGCGCGGACGGCCGAAGGCCTCGAAGAGGAGCGGCGCCTGTTCTACGTCGCCGCGACGCGGGCGAAGGACGAGCTTCTCCTCGTCCACCCCCTCGCATCGTTCGACCGCTATGGCATCGTCGTCGTGACCGAGCCGAGCCGATTCCTGCGCGAGCTGCCCGAGAACGTCTATGAGCGCTGGGTGCTCGAGCCGGGTCCGCCTCTCCCGGCGGTCTCGGGCGCGAGCGCCCCGAGGCTCGGCGAAGCGGACGACCCGACCGCCGAGGCGGACGAGGACGAGCCGGTGAACTGACTCGTCCCCGCCCTTCGGGCTAATGGATCGTCCGGCTGTTGTTCGTCTCGCTCGCCTCGACGACGGCATTGTCGGCGTCGACGACGACCGTGATCCCCGTGTCGTCGATGGCGACGGCGCAATAGGTGCACACCTTGTTCGGCCCGACCTGCTCGACGCAGACGTTGGAGTTGGCCCGGTGGAACATGAACGTGGCGCTCGCGTTGGCCGCCAGATTGGGCACCGTCACGCGTTGAAGCTGGGTGCCGTCGGCCTTCTTGAGGACGACCGCGAAAGGCGTCGTGACGGCCGTGCCCGAGATGTTCCGGACGCCGAACTGGAGGTCGGGCTGCGTGAATTTCCGCTGGCCGGTGAACGCGCCGTTGCAGTCGTTCGGATTCGGGACGCACGTCCCGAAGCTCGTCGTGTTGCACGTCCGGAAGTTGACGAAGTCCGTCGGCGTGAGGTCGGGCGGAAGCGCCGGAGACGCGGGCGCAGCGCCAGCTCCGAGCTGGCGCGGGATGAAGCCGCCGGGTGCGGGTGTCGGCGCGGGCCGGGGCGTGGGCGGCGGGGCGCACGACGAGACGATCGTCAGCGGGATGATCTCGTGCCCGGTGAGCCAGTTCACCTGGACGTTGCCGTTTCCGAGGGCGGCGCCCGTGCCCGCGACGATCTTGACGGTCACGTAACCCGTCTGCACCGGCTGGCCGAACGAGACTCCGCCGCTGGGGCTGTTGTGGGAGCCGTGGCTTGTGATCGAAGAGCTGAGGCCGGAGATGTTGTCCTGAGTCCCGGTCGCGAAGTCTGCGCCGAAGCCGTCGAGCTCGACGAGGAACGTCGCGCCGCGGGGGACCGGGATCCTGCGTCCTGACGTCAGGAAGTCGCCGCTGATCTCAGGGTTCGAGGCGAACGACGAGCAGAGGGCCGGGCCGGAAACGTGATTGATGAAGATCGTGTCGATCTTGGCCGCGGCCGGAAGAGCGAACGAGAGAACCGCAGCAAGAACGAGAAATCCGAGTCGGGAGGACGCGAGTGGGTGGCGCATCGCAAGCCTCTCTCAGTGTCCGAGGCAGGACTGCACGTCCGCGTCGATCGCCGCGAGCTCGCGCTGGAGCTCCGCTTTCCGCGCGGCGAGGGGAGCGCAGCACTTCTGGAGGACCGTCTTGGCCTTGGCCAGCTCCTTGGCCGCCTGGAGGGCGCAGAATTTCGCCTGGTCCTTGACGACTCCCGCGACGCACGCGTCGAGCGTCTGGCCCGCGCACTTCTGGGCGAGCGCCACGTTGCTGAGCGCGTTGAACGCGGCGAGCGGGCTGCCCGCCGGCGGGTTGTTGACGTCGAGGCACGCCGTGTGCTCGGCCTTCGCCGCGGCGACCGCGCTGTTGAACTCGGTGGTGCAGGGGCTCGCGAGCGTCAGGTGGGGAAACTGCCTCCCGAAATCGATCACCTGAAGATCGACGGCCTTCTTCAGGGCGCTCTTCACGTCGACCGGGTTGAACGTCTGAGATTTCGGTTGCGCCGCGGCGGGGCGGGCGAGCGCGAGGCCCGCGAGCGTGGCGAGCGTGAGGGTCGTACAGGTCTTTCTCATTGTTCTCTCCTTCCCCCGTTTCGGGGCCTTCTGCGGAGAGAAGCGCGTTCGGGGAGAGAACCGGCTCAGCGCGGGCGAGGATCGGACGCCGGGCCGGCGGGACAAGCCGCCACCTTCGCGAGAAGCGCGTTGCGATCGGGAACGTCCTCGCCGGGGAGCTTCCCGCCTTTGGAGAGGCGGTTCCAGACCTCGGCGCTCTTCCGCCAGAAGTCGCACGGGACCGGTTGCATGGGACTCCCGCCGGCCTGCTTTCGGGACGCCTGGCCCGCGTCTCCGGCCGCCGCATAGATCTCCGCCAGCGAGGTCCAGCAGAAACCGCAGTCCGGGTCCGCTTCGACGACCTGCTCCATCACGGCGACCGCGTTGCGTTGGCTCTCGAGGGCGCGAAGGAAATCGCCGGAGCGCCGCTCGACGTCGCCCACCGTCGAGCGGTAGTTCGCGCGCGCGATCTGCAGGTACGTGCTCTTCGGGTCTCCGTCGGCGAGCTCTTCGACGATCCGCGCCGCTTCCCGGACCTTCTCGAGCGCTTCGGGGATCTCGTCGACATCCGCGAGGAATTCGCCGACGTCGTGGAGGCTGGTCGCGAGCTCGAAGCGTATGCGGGCATTCGAGGAATCGTCCTTGAGGAGCTGGCGTCGCCACTCGAGCGCCGCCCTTCCGGTCTCGAGCGCCTCCCGCGCCTTCGCCAGCCGCGAGAGCATCGCGGCCTGGTCGTAGAGGGCCTTGCCGATTCCGGCGCGCGCCGCCTCGTCCCTGGGGTTCGCCACGAGAGCTTCGCGAAAGACTGCTTCGGATTTTCGATACGCCGCGAGGGCGGAGCGGAAATCGCCCGTTCGCGACAACGCGTAACCGAGGAGATGCTGGGCGGCGGCGAGCCCGGCCCTTCCTTCTCCGACGGGCGCGCCGGAATCGAGACTCTCGCGAATCTCCACGGCGAGACGGGCATGTCGAAGAGCGTCGGCCGTTTCGTTCGAGCGAGACAGGAAGCTTGCAAGACGCATCTCGGCACGCGCGAGATCGTCGCGATCGAGGGCTGTCGAATCGGCCGACGCGAGGATTCGTTCGCGAAGGGCGAGAGCCTTGAGGTACGCGTCGCGTGCGCCTGCGGTGTCGCCCAGGCTCGACCACACGCCGCTTCCGAGAACGTCCCCCAGCTTCTCGTACGCTTCCGCCATCTCGCGCCGGAGCGGAAAGGACGCGCCGGCCTCCTTCTCGAGGTGCGAGAGCTGCTCGAGAGCCCGCCGGATGAGCAGCGCGCGCGCCTGCGTCGTCCCGGGCAGGTTCTGAATGGCGTCGTACTGCTCGAACAGAAACGACTTCACGAGGGCCCGGACGTCCGCGTACCGGCGTTCGGCGCGCTCCCGCTCGAGGCGCGCGGCGTGGGCCTGGACGACGGCGATCACGGTGAGAACGGCGAGGAGCGACATCGAGCCGGCCGTGATGGCGACGGCGATCCGGTGGCGGCCCGCGAACTTGCGTACGCGGTAGAGGAGCGTGTCCTTTCGCGCCGTGACGGGCAGGCCTTCGAGCACGCGGCGCAAGTCGCCCGAGAGCTGCTCGACCGTCGCGTACCGCCGCTCGGGCTCTTTTCGGAGCGCCATGGCGACGACACTCTCGAGATCGTCGGAGATCCCGCCTCCGAGACGGGCAGGCCCCTCTTCACAGACCGTGCGCACGATCATCTCGGCCGAGCGGCCCTTGAAAGCGAAGGGCAGCCGGCCCGCGAGAAGCTCGTAAAGCACGACCCCGAGCGAGTAGATATCGCTCGCGGTCGTGATCGTGTCACCTCGCACCTGCTCGGGGCTCGCGTACTCGGGAGTCATGAGGCGCCCGAGCGCGCCCGTGGCCCCGGGCGTCAGCTCGGATACGGCCGGATCGAGCACTTTCGCGAGGCCGAAATCGAGCAGCTTCGGCTCGCCTTCCGCCGTCACGAGGATGTTGCCGGGCTTCAGGTCCCGGTGGACGACGAGGTGCCGGTGGGCGTAGGCGACCGCCGCGCAGATCTTCCGGAAGAGGGCCACCTTCTCGTCGATCGAAAGCGCCAGGCGGCGGGCGTAGTCGAGAAGGTGCTCGCCCCGGACGTATTCCATGACGAAGAACGGGCGGCCGTCGGGCGTCGTTCCGCCGTCGAGAAGGCGCGCGATGTTCGGATGCTCGAGACCGGCGAGAATCTGGCGCTCGTTCCGGAAGCGCTTCCCGATCGCGGCGCCTGAGAACCCTGAAGAGATCACCTTGAGGGCCGCGTCCTGCTGAAACGCTCCGTCGGCGCGGACCGCGAGAAACACGCGACCCATGCCGCCCTGGGCGATCTCACGTTCGACGCGCCAGGCGCCCAGGACCGCACCCGGAGGAAGCGTGTCTTCGTCTTCCGAGGCATGGAGCAGGGGCCCCTCGAGGAACCCTCCCGCCGCATCGGCCGAGGCCACGAGACGCCCGACCTCCTCGCGCAGCGCAATGTCGCGGGATCCGAGATCAGTCAGGAAGGCGTCCCGTTCCGCGCCTTCCCGCTCGAGGGCCTCCTCGAGCAGCCTGCGCACCTCGCTCCAGCGGCCCGGATCGAGACTCACGTCTGCGCCCCGCTCAGCTCTGCGAAGAGAAAGGCTCGCGCCGACGCCCAGGCGCGTTTGACCGTGGCGGGCGAGGAGCCGAGCACGTCGGCCGTCTCCTCGATCGTGAGGCCTCCGAAGTACCGGAGCTCGACGAGCCGGGCCTGCACGGGGTCGAGAACGGCGAGCTTCTCGAGTGCGGCGTCGAGAGCGACGAGGTCCGCGCTCATTTCGCCGCCCGGCGCAGGGAGGTTGGTCAACGTCACGCGCTCCGCCGCGCCGCCCCGCTTGGCCGCAGACCGTCTTCGGGCGTGATCCACGAGGATCTGGCGCATGGCGCGCGCGGCCACGGCGAAGAAATGTGTGCGGTCACTCCAGGGAATGTCGGCGTCGCCCACGAGCTTGAGGTACGTTTCGTGGACGAGCCCTGTCGGCACGAGCGTGTGGTTCGCGCGCTCACGCCGGAGGTAGGCGTCGGCGCGGCGTCGGAGATCGCCGTAGACGAGCTCCATCAGCTCGCGAAACGCGGCTTCGTCGCCCGCTCGCCATTTCAGGAGCAGGCGCGTCACGGCTCCGATTTCCGGCACGTTGCGCGGATTCTAGCCGCGGCCGTGAGCCGGTTCCGCACGGAAATGCGCTCAGTGATCAGATGAGGCGGCGTTTCGAATTCGGCGAATGGTGGAGGCCCGCGATGGCTCTCGCCCTCCTCTGCGCATTCGGGTCGCCCTCGGCACGGTCCGAAGAGCTCGCCGTGACTCTGGATACCCGAGGCCGGGAATGGGTCGGCCGCCGGGACCCGGTGGAGCTCGTGCTCTCGCGCGAGGTGACGGAAAAGGAAGGGCGGATCGCGGTCTTGATCGACGGGACGGATGTCTCCGACGTTCTCGAAAGCTCGCCGCGTGGCCGCCGATACCGGCCACGCCTTGCGCCGCTTCCTTCGGGCGAGCTGGAAGTCGTCGTGACTCTCGTCTCGGGATCCGGGTGGAAGGAGATCGCGCGTTTGAAGCTGCACGTGCTCACGGCCGGCGGCTTCGAGAAGGCGGAAATCGCGCCGAAAATCGACCTGACGCTCAAGGGCCAGCTCTCCGAGGGCCACACGCCCGATGCGGCCGCCCCGCCCCGGCGGACTTTTCAGGATCTGACCGGCCAGGCGAACCTCGACATCGAGCTCGAGCGTTCGCGGGCGACGCTGGGTCTCCAGATGGGCCTGCAGGGCGCGGAACGCGTCGAGGATGCCCTGCGCTTCGGCGAGCGGGGAACGGAGGCGGACCGCATCGACCTCGCGAGCTGGGGCACGAAGATCGGCATCCCGGGAGCCACGCTCGAATGGGGCAACCTGACGGTCGGCGCCTCCCGGCATCTCATCAACGGATTCAGCAGCCGGGGGGGCCGGGCGGCGTTCTCGCTGGGCCCGGTCTCGCTCTCGTTCGCGGCCTTGAACGGGTCTTCGATCGTCGGGTGGGACAACTTCTTCGGCCTCGAGACGGCGCAACATCGCGTTTATGCCGGGACGCTCGGCCTCGAGCTCGTCCCCTCTGTGCCCGGCGCTCTTCGGATCGACACGACGCTTGTCGACGGGTCCCTTCTGCCGCGCTCGAACGTCAACCGCGGCTTCGTTTCGGACGCCGAGACGAGCCGTGGCGGCGGCGTGTCTCTCGCTTCGAGCCTTTTCGCAGGCCGCGTCCGGGTCGAAGGCGACTATTCGCGCAACCGCTTCGAGGCGCCGACGGACCCGCTGCTCGAGCAGGGCGTAAAAGTCGTTCCCCTCGCCGCCACGTGGCGAGCGGCCTACTTCGTCTCGGCGAACGTCGACGTCCTGAAGGGAGTGACCCTCGGCCCCTCGACGCCCGTGACCTTCACGCTCGCCTACCACCGGGAGCGGATCGACCCGCAGTACCGGAGCGTGGCCGCCACGCTGCAATCGGATCAACAGCAGGACGTCGTCGAGGCGAACGCGGGCCTCGGAGCCGCCGCCCTCCAGCTCTCGTACTCGTGGCTCGAGGACAACCTCGCAGACGTCGCCTCGATCCTCAAGACGAAGACACGGCGAGCGGCGGGTCAGATCGCCTTGCCGCTCGGGGCGCTGGGTGGAAATTCGGCGCCGGCCTGGTGGCTGCCGCAGGTGAGCTGGAGCGTGAACGAGACTCACCAGTTCGCGGGGAACGCTCCGCTGGGAGGAGGCTTCTCGCCCACGCAACTTCCCGACCAGGTCAGCCTCGGCCAGACGGCTGCGGTGGATTGGAATGCCGGTCCGGCCCGGTTCGGCTGGCACCTCAATTACTCGGACCAGGACAACCGCCAGGTCGGGCGCGAGACGGCGGACTTCCTCACGAACGCGAACGTCGCCTCTCTCAATCTGACCCCCTCCCCGAAAATCGACCTGGGTCTCGAGTTCGAATGGGATCGGGCGGCCGCGAAGGAGACGGGCGGCGTCGACCGCACAAAGCGTTATCAACTGACGTTCGGACTTCGGCCCGTCGCGCCGCTGTCGCTCACGACGAACGCCTCGCGAACGGACGGCGGAAACGACGCCGACACATCGTCCTCGCGAATCTGGACCGTGGACGCGCAGACCGCGTGGCGGTTCGAACCGCCCCGGCGGGGGAAACACGGGGTCACCGGACAGATCCTGCTGCGATACGCGTTTCAGCAGACGCGCGCGCGCGATGTCCTCCTCGGCGTCGCGAGCTTTCGAAAGACGTGGGTGGTCTCCTCGGGGATCAGCCTGAGCGCCTTCTAGGACCAGAACAAGATGCGACATCGACCCCTGCTCCTTCTTTCGATCCTGCCTCTGGCGGCGGCTCCCGTGCGGGCCGCGATTCAGCGGAGCCCCACGGGCGTGAACGTGAGCAGTCAGGGCGCAACGACCGTCTTCATCACGTTCGCGGGCCTCGTGAACCAGACACCGGTCGAAGCGACGTGGTGCGGCGAGGTCATCCCGGCGGCGCCCGACCTCGGTTTTCGGTGCGACCCGAACACGATCTACGGTCGGCTTCCCCTGCGTTACGACCAGTCCCGGCTCGCGGGCGGTCTCTACACCGACATCATGACGATCCCCGCGAACGTGGCGCGGCGCGCCTATCAGGCCGCCGAGCGGGGGGCGCTCTCGCCGTTCTTCTACGTGCGCCGGTTCGTCTCCGGCTCTGGCGGTCCGGACGAGTACGTCTTCGTCACGTGCCGTCCGTCGGCCGGCGGTGCGGGAACGCCGCTCTCGCTCACGGACGTCGCGCTGTCGTTCGACATCGACCGCCCGGTTCTCTCGGTCCAGCGCGGGGAGATTCCGCCGAAGGTCAAGGCCGACATCCGCTACACGGGCACGGGCCGCCTCAAAGGCAGGTGGGAAGTCGTCTTCCCGCAGGATGAGCCGCCTTCGGATCGCGACCTTCTGACGGAGGCGACGCTGCCGCCGGCCGAACGTCCGCTCCAGCGTCGCTACACCGAGCTCGATCGCTTCGACGTGTTTCTCCCGCCGACGGGCAGAGTCACGCTGCCGGGCCCGGACCCGAAGAGGATTCCCACGGCGTCCGAAGGACTCCATCAGATCCTGCTCCGCATCGAGGCGTCCGACGACAAGGAAGGGGACTCGAGCCTCGTGGCGCTCGACGCCGGCGCCGCCGTGATCCACTCGGGTGGAGTGGCCGGATTCCCCCTCCCGACTCTCCGCTACTTCGTGGGAACCGCCCCCGCCCAGCTTCTCCCCGGGGCCACGGGCGGGCTGATCCTTCTCGCGCCCGCTCATCGGTCGTTGCTCAAGGCCGGCGACCCTGTGATCTTCCGCTTCACCCGGGTCGGATCGGCTGCCGGCTACCGCCTCGTCGTCCGGCGCGCGGACGGAGCCGTTCTCGTCGAGGCCTTCCTCGGTTCCGGCACAGACACCTATACGGCGCCGCCCTTTCTCGCGGAACGTGCCAAGGATGCGGTCCTCCGCTGGACGGTGGAGGCCCTCGGAACGGACGGCCAGACGCTGGCCTCGAGCGGAGCGGCCGAGCTGCGCTTCATCACGCCCCCGAAGGAAACGCCGTGAAACGTGCCCTCGCAACCGCCGTCCGTCTGATCTTGTTTCTCGTCCTCGCAGCGCCCGTGACGGGCTCGGTGCAATCCTTCGGGGCGGCCTCGCTGTGCGGAGGGCGCCGTTTCGAGCCCGGCCAGACGCTCCCGCTCGTGCGCGGGACGTCGCTCGAGCTCGTCGTCACCGGTTTTGGCGTGGACAACGCGGACCGGATCGAGGCGATCGCGCTTCCGGGCGTCAAGGTCCGCCTCGCCGGTCGGCGCGCCTTTCCGGTGCCGCAGCTGACGCTCGCGCTGAAGATCGATGCGAACGCGGCCGTGGGCAAGGGCGAGCTCCGGCTCAGGTATCCCGTTGAGGTCGCGGGCTACGACCGCATTCTCGCCGAGGTGCTCGCGCCTGCCGCCGCGCCCTGTTCGACGCCAGGCCCGTCGCGTACGCCGCCTCGCCGATGAAGGGCGGGCCGCGATTCCCTGCTCTTCCGCCGGGCAGTTTCGCGTCTCGGTAGCGCCGT
>CAWFJJ010000009.1:0-13128 GCA_963816185.1 Thermoanaerobaculia bacterium
AGAAGATGCCGCGCATGGCGACCTGGGGGGCCGAGGCCCGTCGTCTCGACGAGAACCTTGCCGACGGGGCACTCACGGTAAATCCTCGCTGGCCTCCCGGTTGCATTGATCCCGACCCGGAGGCGCATCATGCGAATCGCCCGCCTGCCCTCGAGGAGGACTTTCGAATGAGCAGAACGTCGAGACCACCGGCACGGGACTCCATTGATCTCCCTCCTCGCCGCGCCTTTGTGCGGCTTCTTTCGACAGCGGGCCTCACGCAAAACATGGTCGACCGGATCGCCGCGATCGAGAAGACGCTCGGGATCTACGATCTCGCGCGGTTCACACCGCCTGAGCGATGAAGCCTTGGGCTCTTCACGCCTCCGCGCGCGCGTGGCCCCCGTCTTGATCGCGACATTCGTGCAGGGCTGCGCGAGCGTGTCCGCCCACGGCATCATCAAGACTTCGAACGGAAACCCGGTCGCCGACGCATTGCTCACGCTGACCGAGCCGGAGACCGGAAGACTAACGGCGCGTTCCTCGTCCGATCTCCGCGGCTGCTTCAGCGTGTACGAGCCGGTCAAGTCCGGCGACGGCTCGTACGTCCTGCACATTTCGTCTCCGGGCTACAAATCGCTCGACCTCGGCGTGCGCATGCACGAAAAACCTCTCTTCCTCGTCACCCTGGCCGGCGACAAGAGTCCCGACGAGAGCGTCTCCCGCCCGATCGATCCTCGGGAACGTTCCGTCCTCTACGACGCCGCCTGTGTACCGCTGGTTCGGGGCGACGGCATCGGCCTGAGGTGAAGGCGGCTGTTTCGGGAGTTGTCCGAAACCTTCTCGGGCAAAAAGACGTTTCCATATCCGAGCAGGAGCGCAGCTTATGAAGCTAAAACGTATCGTGAGGTGGAGTGCGGGCGCGATTTCGTTCGCGTTACTCGTGGCGTTCCTGATCGCGTACTGGACCTCGAGCAACGACTGTGCCCGCATCAGAGCCGCCCAGGGTGACGTCATGAGAGCGATCGTCTATTGCGAATACGGCCCGCCCGACGTTCTCAGGATCGAGACGATCGCCAAGCCGATTCCCAACGACGACCACGTCCTGATCAAGGTGCGCGCGGCCTCGGTCAACCCGTTCGACTGGCATTTCATGGAAGGCACGCCGTACATCGGCCGCGCCATGGGGATGGGCCTGCGCAAACCGAAGGACATACGTCTCGGCGTGGACGTGGCGGGCCGTGTCGAAGCCGTCGGCAGGAACGTGACGCAGTTCAAGCCGGGCGACGAGGTATTCGGTGCCGCGCATGGCGCCTTCGCGGAGTATGCGTGCGCTTCCGAGAAAAGGGTGGTCCTCAAGCCGGGCAACGTCACCTTCGCGCAGGCGGCTTCCGTCCCCATCGCAGGCGTCACCGCGTTGCAGGGCCTTCGCGACCGGGGAAAGGTCCAGCCGGGGCAGAGGATCCTGATCAACGGCGCCTCGGGCGGCGTGGGGACGTTCGCCGTGCAGATCGCGAAGTCGTTCGGCGCGCACGTGACCGGCGTCTGCAGCACGAAGAACCTAGGCCTGGTCCGCTCCCTCGGCGCCGACCGGGTCATCGATTACACGAAGGAGGATTTCACGAGGGCCCAGGAGCGCTACGACCTGATCCTCGACAACGTCGGGAACCGTTCGCTGTCGGCGTGCCGGCGCGTCCTGACCCCCAGGGGGCGATACGTCATGATCGGCGGGCCGAAAGGCCGGTGGGTCGCTCCTCTCGATCGTGCGCTCGCGGCGAAGGTCTACTCGTGGTTCGTGAGCCAGGACATCGGCATGATGATGGCGAGAATGGACAAGGGGGACCTCGCCGTCCTGGGCGATCTCGTGCAATCGGGGAAGGTCACGCCGGCTATAGACAGGACCTACACGCTGAGTCAGGTCCCCGAGGCCATCCGTTACCTGGAAACGGGGCATGCCCGGGGAAAGGTGGTGATCGCCGTCGGTGATTGAGACGAGTAAACACGCCCGCCTCGCGCTATTCGGGCGCACACGGGAGATCAGCGAAACCGTTGGACGTCAATGAAGTGGTGGAGCATCCTGCTCGATTATCGAACTGTGCTTCTGAAGACGCGCGCCACCAGCGGGCGCACCGGACCGCCGCAACGCGTTGAGAATCAGTCGCTTATTGGGTGCATAAGCCGGCGGGCTAGACTTGTGCGCAATAAATTGCTGCTGATGAAAAAAGGCACCCGACATACCCAGTTCGATGGTCGAGCAAGGGAGCCGTTCATGAGAGGAATCTGTCTCGCGTTGCTCCTCGGGATCGTTTGCTCCAGGGGGATGGTCCTTGCGCAGGCGGGCGGCAGCCTCACCGGAACGATCGAAGGTATCGTCAAGGTCGGCGAGAATCCCGTCCAGGGCGCTCTCGTGACGATCTCTTCTCCCGCCCTTCAGGGCAAGCGCTCGACCGCGACGGGAGCGAGTGGCGACTACATCTTCCGCCAGCTCCCTCCCGGCTCCGCCAGGGGCGGCAACGCCTACACGATCACCTTCGCCCTCTCCGGTATGAAGACCGCCCAGAAGACGATCGACGTCTCGCTCGGCGGCAGCACACGGCAGGACGCGACGCTCGAAGTCGCGGCGGCGGCCACGGCCGTAACCGTCTCGAGCGCGAGCCTCGCCGCGGAAGAGGAAAACGCCGCCGTCCACGGCGCGACGTTCAAGGGCGAGGACGTCCAGAACCTCCCCGTCGGGCGCACCCTGTCGCAGATCGCGGCGAACGCGCCCGGCCTCACGACGCGCACCCCCGACGCCAGACAGCTCTCGATCTCCGGCTCGTTCCCGTGGGACAACAGGTTCCTGCTCAACGGCGTCGACATCAGCGACAACATCGGTGGATGGGCGACGGACACCCTCGTCATCGAGGACGCGGTCCAGGAAACGCAGGTCATGACGTCGAACATCTCCGCCGAGTACGGTAGCTTCTCGGGCGGCCTCGTCAACGCGATCACCCGAAGCGGCGGAAACCACTACTCTGGAACGGCCC
Organism: Thermoanaerobaculia bacterium; assembly: GCA_963816185.1. Classification (GTDB taxonomy): domain Bacteria; phylum Acidobacteriota; class Thermoanaerobaculia; order UBA5066; family UBA5066; genus Fen-183. The sequence continues at coordinate 3,006 of CAWFJJ010000009.1, forward strand.
GCGTGGATTTCTCCAACCCGGACTGGCAGGCCTACACGCCGATCGAAGCCCGGCAGCAGACCACCCGTCCGTCGGCCCTTTCCGAGGTCTACACGGCGACGCTCGGCGGAAAGATCGTCGAGGACCGGCTGTGGTTCTTCCTCGCCGGCCGCTACACCGACATCACGCAGGGCACGACGCTGGCCCTCACGAACGAGCCGAACACGATGACGACCACGGAACCGCGCGTCGAGGCCAAGCTCACCGGCAACATCAACGCGAGCCACACGCTCCTGGTCGACTACACCACCTCGAATCGAAAACAAGCGAACCGCCCGACCTTCGGGAACGACTCGCCGTGGCCCACTGCCGAGACCAGCGGCGATTGGACATCTGCTGAATTCCCCGCGAACGTTTTCGTCGCCCGGTACAACGGCGTCTTCACGCCGAACCTCATCGGCGACCTCGTCTACTCCCAGAAGAAGGCCGAGTTCAAGGGCTACGGCGGTACGGGCAGCGACATCGTCAGCGACTCGCCATTTGTTTCGAATGCGTCCGGCTCCCAGACGCTCGTCTCTTACGCCGCACCCGCCTTCGACGCGACGGACCCCGAGCAGCGCAACAACAAGGACATCGCGGGCAGCCTGTCGTACTACCTCTCGGCCGGGAAGCTGGGCACCCACGACCTCAAGGCCGGGATTGACATCTTCCACACGGTTCGCACCGGAGGCAACTCGCAGTCGCCGACCAACTACGTCTTCTATGCCGATTACAAAACCGACGCCAACGGCAACCCGGTCTACGGCCCGAGCCCGCTGGGGCCCCACCAGCTGATCCCGGTCTTCGTGCCGGGCCAAAGCCTCGCGGACATCTTCCTCGCCACGCGCGGCGCCCAGACGGATATCCGGACGGACGCGTTCTACGTCAACGATTCCTTCCGCCTGGGCCGCTTCTCGTTCAACATCGGATTCCGCTACGAGAAGGTGAACGGAACGGGCCCCGGGGGCGCGACGATCACCGACACGCACGCCTTCGTCCCGCGCCTCGGAGCGATCTGGGACGTCAAGGGAAACGGCCAGTATCAGGTCTCGGGCTCGTACGCGCAGTACGCCGGCAAGTACAACGACCTGGCGGCGGGGCAGGGGACCGTGGTCGGAAACCCGAACGCCATCTATCAGGTCTACACGGGGCCGCCGGGTGAGGGCTACGGCTTCGCCCCGGCGTTCGATCCCAGGAACTACCAGACCTACTCCGTCCTCTTCCCGCTCTTGAACTCCTTCTATCCGCCGGGCGTCTCGGCGCCGATCACGACCGAATACACGCTGAGCGCGGGAGGGAAGATCACCCCGAAGCTCAACGCGGCCGCCACGTTCATCTACCGCAACACGAAGAACTTCCTCGAGGACTTCATCAACAACCCGACGGCCTCCGGCAAGACCGAGATCATCTACGAGGGCGTCGACTATGGAGCGTTCGACAACCGCTACTTCGCGAACTCCGACGTCCCCCGTCACAAGTACGAGGCGCTCCTGTTCCAGGCCGGCTACACGGGAATCCGGGACCTCTTCCTGCAGGCGAACTACACGTACATGCTGAAGTCCGAAGGCACGTACGAGGGTGACGGCGCGAGCTATCCCGCCGGCTACGCGTCCCGCTACGGGAACTATCCCGAGGTCCTGCCGCTGAACAGGGTCGATCCCTACGGAAACCTCTCGGGCTATCAGAAGCACAAGCTGCGCCTCCTCGGGACGTACGCCATCCGGTCGAAGATCGGCATCTTCACCCCCGGCCTGATCTACTCGTACGATTCCGGCCAGCCCTACAACATCACGTCGACCCTTCCGCTGACGGCGATCGAGATCGCCCGCGACCCGGGGTACGCGAGCCTTCCTGCGACCCAGTTGATCTACTACGGCGACCGCGGGAACAACTTCTTCCCGAGCCAGCAGCGGTGGGATCTCGCGTTCTCATGGGAAGCGCCGGTCTACAAGACGGTGGTTCCCTGGGTGCGGTTCGCGATCACGAACCTCTTCAACCCCGCCTACCTCGTTTCGTACGACACGTCGGTCACGGCCAACACGAAGGGCCCGCTCGACTCGAACGGCCTCCCGACCACCTACACGAAGGCCAAGACGTTCGGTACCGCGACCTCCTCGGCCAACTACCAGCCGGCGCGGACCCTGACGTTCGCGGCCGGGATCCGGTTCTAGATTTCTTCTTGGCGCGCGTGCGCGTTCTGTCGGCTGTTTCGCTTCTCCTCGTCTTCGTCGCGTGCACGAAGCACCGGGAGGATACCGAAGGGAAGGTCGCCGGCGCCTCCCGGTCCCGGGGCGCGTCCGTCGTCCTCATCTCGATCGACACGCTGAGGTCCGATCACCTCCCGCTCTACGGGGCGCGAGGTCTCGAGACCCCGACGCTCGACGCGATCGCCACGGACGGAATCGTCTTCGAGCGCGCGTACAGCCCCTGTCCGCTGACGCTGCCGGCGCACACGTCCATTTTCACCGGCCTCGACCCCGCGGGGCACGGCGTGAGGAACAACGTGGGGTTCACGCTGGACGCCTCGAAGCATCCGACGCTCGCGACGCTCCTCGCGGCGCGGGGCTACAGGACGGGTGGCGCCGTCTCGGCGTTCGTTCTCCGCGGCGCGACCGGCCTTGCGTCGTCGTTCGGGTTCTACGACGACCGCATCGACGCTCCCGCCGGCGCGTCCGCGGCGGGAGCGGTCCGGCGCGCCGGGCCCGAGACGATGCGCCGGGCGCTCGCGTGGCTCGACACCGTCGCGGCGGGCCCCTTCTTCCTCTTCGTCCACCTCTACGAGCCGCACGCGCCCTACGACCCGCCCGAGCCCTTCCGGAGCCGCTCGGCGAGCGCGTACGACGGGGAGATCGCATACGCCGACTCGATCGTCGGCACGCTCGTCGCCGACCTCAGACGCCGCGGCCTCTACGACGGAACGCTTCTCGTCGTCCTCTCGGACCACGGCGAGGGGCTGGGGGACCACGGGGAGCAGGAGCACGGGATCCTTCTCTACCGCGAGGCGCTCCAGGTTCCTCTCGTCGTCAAGCTCCCGGGCTCCCGCCGGCACGGCACACGCGTCGCAGAGCCGGTCGGCCTCGTCGACGTCCTGCCGACCATCGCCGGGGAGCTCGGCCTCGAGCCTCCGCCGGGCCTTCCGGGCGTCGACCTTCTCGCCGTTTCCTCCGCGCGACGTGCGGCCGAGCGCCGGATCTTCGCCGAGACGATGTACCCGCGAATCCACCTCGGCTGGAGCGAGCTCCGTTCTCTCGTGGGGGCGCGCGATCACTTCATCGAGGGCGTCCGCGCCGAGCTGTACGACGTCGTCTCGGATCCCGGTGAGACGCGCGATCTCTTCGCGTCCTCCAGCGAGACCGCACGCGACTTCAAGCGCGCCCTGAACAGGATCGAAGCGCCTTACACGGCTCCGGGGCAGGTGAAGTCCGAGGACCTCAAGAAGCTCGTCTCTCTCGGCTATCTCGCCGGTGCGTCCGACGCGACCGGCCCGCTTCCCGACCCTCGCGCGAGCCTTCCGATCCTCGAGGACATGAAGAAGGCCTTCACGCTCGGCGCGGAAGGGCACGATGCGGAGGCGCTCGCGGGTCTCAAGTCGGTCCTCGCGCGCCAGCCACGCCTCTTCGACGCCCAGTACGCCGAGGCCGAAGTCCTCGCCCGGATGGGACGCCTCGACGAAGCCGCGGCGGCATACGCGAAGGCGCTTCGCCTGTCGCCCGCGCTCGCCAGTTCCATCGCCCTCGCACTGGCCCGGGTCACGCTCGAGCTCTCGCGTCCGGACGAGGCGGAGGCGAATGCCCGAATCGCGCTCCGCGAGAGTCCCGACGAGGCGCACGAGATCCTCGCCCGCGTGGCTCTCGAGCGGAACGATCTCGAGAGCGCCGAGCGTGAAGCGCGACTCGTCCACGGCGGAGCTTCGCCCGAGGCGCAAGGCGCCGTCGTCCTCGCGGAAGTGGCTCTCCGGCGCGACCGGCCCGCCGACGCGCTCGCGCTCCTCGACGCGGCGCGAAAGCCGGTGGCGGCCGCAGGCCTTTCTCTCCCGCGGAACCTGTCGTTCCTGACGGGCGATGCCCTGGCCCGCACCTCGCGGCTGCCCGAGGCGGCCGCCGCCTTCCGGGAGGAGATCCGCGCCTATCCCACGAACGCGCAGGCCTACGCCCGGCTCGCGATCGTCCTCGCCGTCGAGCACCGGACACGCGGCGACGTGGCTGCGCTCCTCGAATCGATGTACCGCGCGAATCCATCGCCCGCGACGGCGCAACTCGCCGAACAGACGCTGGACTCCATCGGAGACCGCTCCGGGGCAGCCCGATGGGCCGCGCGCGGGCGTTCCCCCTCCGCGCGACCTTCCCGGACCTCCCGCTGAGCGCGGCCCGCCGTGTCCCCCGCGGCTAGAATCCCGTCAGAGCTTCGTGACGATCAGCGCGGGTACCCGTCTCGGCCCGTACGAAGTGCTCGCTCCGATCGGCGCGGGCGGGATGGGCGAGGTTTACCGGGCGCGCGACACGCGACTCGGCCGCGACGTCGCGATCAAGGTCCTCCCCGAGTCCGTCTCGGCCGATCCGAAGGCCCTCGCCCGGTTCGAGAGCGAGGCCCGTGCCGTCGCGGCCCTTTCTCATCCGAACATCCTCGCCCTCCACGACGTCGGCGAGACGGACGGTGTCCGCTACGCGGTGACGGAGCTTCTGGAAGGCGAGACGCTGCGGGGTCTCGTCGGCCGGGGCCTCATCCCCGTGCGGCGCGCCCTGGAGATCGTGCACGAAGTGGCCGAAGCGCTCGCGGCCGCCCACGGCAAGGGGATCGTCCACCGCGACGTGAAGCCCGAGAACGTCTTCGTGACGAAGGACGGCCGCGTCAAGCTCCTCGACTTCGGCCTGGCCCGATCCGGACCTCTCCCCGCCGGACGCGAAGAGACGCATTCGCCGACGGTCGAGAAGCTGACCTCGGAAGGAGCGGCGGTCGGGACGGTGGCCTACATGTCGCCCGAGCAGGCGCGCGGGGAGACCGTCGAATATCGGAGCGACCAGTTCTCGCTCGGCATCGTCCTCTACGAGATGCTCGCGGGGACACGGCCGTTCAAGGGGGCGTCCGTCGCCGAGACGCTGACGGCGATCATCCGCGAGGAGCCCGAGCCGCTCGCGGCCGCGGCTCCGCAGGTGCCCGCCCCGGTCCGGTGGCTCGTGGAGCGGCTGCTGGCGAAGGACGCTCGTGGACGGTACGAATCGACGGCGGACCTCGCCCGAGACCTGAAGACCTTGAGCCTCCACCTGTCGGAGGCCGGGATGTCGTCCGGCTCCGCAAGGGCCGCGGCAGCGAGCACGGCTGGAAGGAGAAGTTGGCGCACTCTCCCGGGTCCCGCAGTCGCCGGTCTCGTCGCCGCTGCCGTTCTCGTCACCGCCCTCGTGACGGACTCTCTCTTGAGGGGGAAAGCCCGCGGGCCAGCTCCGGTGAATCGAGTGGAGGTCCGGCTCCCGGAGGGGCACTACCTCTCCCGGTTCCGGCAGCAATTCGCGCTCTCCCCGGACGGCAGGCTCCTCGTCTTCTCCGCGATCGCCTGGAAGGATGGAGACCCGGAGGAGAGCCCCCGGCAGCTCTTCCTCCGGCCCCTCGACAGCTTCGAGGCACGGCCGATTCCCGGCACTGAAGCGGTCGGAACGGCCGGGGGCAGGAATCCCGTCTTCTCCCCTGACGGACGGCACATCGCCTTCAGCTTCAAGTCGGACGGCAAGGACTTCCTGAAGAGGGTCCCGGTCGCTGGAGGGGCCGCCACGACGATCTGCCAGTGCGACGCTGCCTGGGGGAAGGAGTGGTCGAGCGGGTCGATCCTCTTCGCGTCGGTCAGAGGACCGCTGCAGAGGGTGCCCGACGCCGGCGGCACCCCCGAGGCGGTCACGGCGCTCGACGCCGCGGAGGGAGAGGTCAGCCACCGGCTCCCTCACCTCCTCCCAGATGGACGTACCGTGGTCTACACGGCCCTCCGCTGGGAGACGGAAGGGATGACGTGGGCGAAGGTCCGGATCTACGGCCAGCGTCTCGGCGAGAAGGAGAGAAGCCTCCTCGCGGAAGGGGGTTCGGACGGCCGCTGGGTCCCCCCGGGGAACCTCATCTTCGCCCGGGAGGGGAGGCTCTTCGCCGCCCCGTTCGACGCCTCATCCTTGCGGGTCGGCGGCCAGGCGGTCCCGGTCCTCGAGGGGGTGAGTCATTGGATCTGGGCGCCAGGCGAAGATGGGGAGAGCGGGGCCGCCAGCCTGGACGTGGCGGCCGACACCTTCGCGTGGGTCCCCGGGTCCGTGATACCCGAGCTAACGGGGTCCCTCGTCTGGATCGACAGGGCGGGCAAGAAGACGCCGGTGGACCTTCCGAAAGGACCGTTTCCAAACGGCCGGATCTCGCCGGACGGCAAGCGGCTCCTCGTCTTCTACTTCTATCCGGGGAGGCAGGCCGAAATCGTCGATCTCGCGAGCGGGGCCCGCCGCAACGTGACCTTCGAGATGAATCCCCTCTCGGCCATCTGGGGGCCCGGACCGGACCGGATCACGTTCGTCTCCAACCACGAAGGACCGCCCAGGATCTACAGCCGGAAGGTCGACGCCGGCCCGGAGGAGGTCGAGACGCTCTGGAGGGGGACGGGCCGCGGCGGAATCGCAGTCGGTTCCTGGTCGCGGGACGGGAAGACCCTCGCGTTCGTCGTCTCCGATCCGAAGACCGGTTATGACATCTGGCTCCTCGAGCAGGGGAAGGCGCCTCGCCCGTTCGTCTCGAGCCAATTCGGCGAGATGCACCCGGACATCTCGCCGGACGGCCGCTGGCTCCTTTACACCTCGGACGAGCCGGGGCGGTACGAGGTCTTCGTGAGGCCACTCTCCGGCGGCCCTCCCCGGCAAGTCTCCGCCGGTGGAGATCGGGTGCTTGGAGGTCGGCAGCCTCTCTGGTCGCGGGACGGCTCCGCGATCACCTACTGGGGGAACGGACCGACTCCCGGCCTCTGGGTCCTCTTCCGCGTCGGCGTGACGGTGTCGGGAGACGGGCTCTCGCTCGGCCAGCCGGCGAGGCTCATCGAGGCTCCTTCCAAGGGCGTCCGTAGCTACCCTAACCACGGGTGGGACATGGCGCCGGACGGACGCATTCTCAGGGGCGAGTGGATGACCGAGGCGGACAGCCGCGCCTGGGAAGAGAAGACCCTCTCCGACCGGATTCGCATCGACCTCGGCGGCCTCCCCGCGCTTCTCTCCGGGGCGGGGAAGCAGCAGCCGGCGGGCGAGAAATAGAGGATGGCGCTCGAAGCTGGCACCGGGATCGGCCGCGAAAGATGCCGTTCAGCTGGAGGGGCGCTCGACGATCGTGCGCTGGAGCGAGACTTGAGCTGAAAGGCAATGGTGGAGCTGAACGGGATCGAACCGTCGACCTCTTGAATGCCATAAAGGCCGCCTCCATCATTTTCCCAGGAGATTCTGAGACTTAGGCGGCGAGGGAGCGCCCTGCCTGGGGCATTCGTGCATGCCGGATCGCTGTACGCGTCACGCATCGGCGCGGATCGTGATTTCCGCGGGGGCCTGTCAAGTGGAAAAGTGGCCTGCATGGGACACTGCGAGGACAGGTCCACTTTGGTCACCAATGCAGACGGTTTTGGTCAGTAGCTGAGCGTGCCGTATGCCTCGGCTGGGATTGCAGCTCCCTCGCTGACGGCCCGCGACGTCACGCCGCTTGCTGTGGCTCTCGCGCGACCACCTGCGCGCGCGAGTACACGTGCTCGGTCGTCGCGCTCTCGCGCAAGCGGCGCGCCGCGCTACCGGCTCTCGACTCCGGCGCTGCTGATCGGCTTTCCTCTCGGCGTACCCGGCGCACCATCCGCCCCCGCGCGCGGCGAGCTCCGGCGTGCGGGGCGTTGGTGCCGGGCGCTCTGCAGCGCGCGCGCCGGGCGGGGCCCCACGTTCCCCTGCCCGTCACGCGCGCGCATCCCGCATTCGCGCGTTCGCTGGCCGGTAATGGCCTATTACCGTCCCCGGGTCTTTCATTTCCCGGCCGCGCGTGCGCGGCCGGGGGCACCCCGCACGCCTCCGGGGCGCTTCGGCGCCCTTCACATAACGCGAGCGCTATGTGCTCAGGGTGCGCGCGGTAGCGCGCACCAACTCGCCGCGCGCGGGGGCTTGGCGCCGGAGCGGCGGCAAGCGCCGTGGCTTCGAGAGACGCCGGAAGAATTTTCGCGCGCGCCTTCGGCGCGGTCGCTGAAGGCGCGTCACGCTCCGTGCTTCGCTTCCGCGCGCGGCATCTGCGGTTCTCGTTCCTGCGCGTCCTCGATCCCGCGCGCGGGCACGGCCCGCGCCGCGCCGGGCCCCGCGCTGGCGGGAGCATGCCCGCGAGGTGGTCGAGCACGGCGCGCCAGCGACCGCGCGCAGACGACCGAGCGGAAGCGACGCATGCGCACTGCCAGCGCTTTACCGCCGCGGCCGAAGGCCGCCGCCGCTAGCCACGTGGCCTTGCGCGGCACGCACGCGTGCGGCGCGTGGACCGAGCACGCTTGCGCGCGCAGGCGCACGCGCCCTTCATTCGCGCGCCGCGCAAGGCCCTTCGCCGCTCGCGCCCGGGCCGGGCGCGCACCGCACGCCCCCGGCGGGTTTACATAGCGCCCCGTTATGTAAACGGCCGAGCGCAGCGAGGCCCGGAGGCGAGAGGGGTGCCGCCGCGGAGGCGAAGCGCGGAGCGGGACATGAAAGTGCCGGGGCCGATAAACGCGTTTATCGGCAAGCGGGATCTCGCAGCGCGCGTGCCCGATGGGAGGGCCGGGGAGGGACCCGCGGGCACGCGCGCTGCCCCGCGGCCGGCGCCACCAGCCCCTCTCGCCGGAGCCGCCGGGGGCGCTGTCTCCCCGTCGTGCTCTCCCCCGTCGGGTGTCCGCATCGCCGCTACAGGTCGCGCGAGAAGCGCGTCCTCGCCTCGATCGCCGCGTCGTTCGCGAGGCGCGAAACACGTCTGCCGGCGTTCGATTTCGGGCGCTTTATCGGCGTCCTCCCCGCATGCCGTATCGCTGTACGTCGCGCCGAGGAAGGCTTCTAAAGTGGTGGAGCTGAACGGGATCGAACCGTCGACCTCTTGAATGCCATTCAAGCGCTCTCCCAACTGAGCTACAGCCCCACGCCGTGCGGAGAGAGGGCGAAAGGTAGCACCGGGCAGCGGTACGGTCAAACGAGCGCGGTGAAGGTAGGATCGCCGCCGAGGGGACGCCGATGCGCTGGACCGAAGGCGAACAGAGTCCGGACATCGAGGACCGGCGTGGCGAGGGCGGAGGATTCAGCTTTGGCGGCGGAGGGTTCCGCCTCGGATGCGGCGGCATCATTCTTCTCGCGGTCCTCAGCCTCGTCTTCAGGAAGAACTTCTTCGCGCTTCTGGACAGCAACTCCGGCGGACCGCCCGCCGCCGACGTCACGCGCTCCGGCCCGCCCGTCTCGCAGTCGGCCGAAGACCAGCAGCGCGTGAAGTTCGTCTCGTTCGTCGTCGAGGATGTCCAACGCACCTGGGAAAAGGAATTCCCGAAGCTCGGCGGAACCTATCAGCGCGCGAAGCTCGTCCTCTTCCGTGACGCGACGCGCTCGGGCTGCGGCTTCGCCGAGTCGGAGATGGGCCCGTTCTACTGTCCGACCGACGAGAAGGTGTATCTCGACCTCGGCTTCTTCGACGAGCTGCGCTCGCGCTTTGGCGCCCCGGGAGAGTTCGCCGAGGCCTACGTCATCGCGCACGAGTTCGGCCATCACGTGCAGAGGTTGCTCGGACTCGACGAGAAGGTTCGCCGCGCCCAGGCCGAGCGCCCGTCGATGAAGAACGAGCTTTCCGTGCGGACGGAGCTCCAGGCCGACTGCCTCGCCGGCGTCTGGGGGCACGCGACGGCCGAGAGGAACATCCTCGAGAAGGGCGACGTCGAGTCCGGCCTCGCGGCCGTATCGGCCGTGGGCGACGACCGGCTTCAAAAGGCAGCGACCGGGCGCGTGAGTCCCGAGTCGTGGACGCACGGCTCGTCGAGGGAGCGCACGGAGTGGTTCACGCGGGGGTTGCAGACAGGTCAGGTCGGTGCCTGTGACACGTTCGCGCGGGCGGCGCGCTGAAACGCCGCGCCCGA
>CAWFJJ010000010.1:0-15597 GCA_963816185.1 Thermoanaerobaculia bacterium
CGGCCTGGACCCGCTCGGCCTGGGACGTGGTCTCGTCGAAGAGCGAGGCGCGCAAGGCGCGGAAGGACACGCACGTCGTCTTCGAGTCGAGGCTTGAGAGGGTCGGCGAGGCGACTCCTGCGCGCCGTGACGGGCCTTGCGGGCGACGTGCCCTCGCTTTTCGCGACGGCTCTGAAGCTGCCGGAGGAATGGGTGCGCGCCCGGGAGAAATCGACGGCCGCGACCTGGGTCGCGATTTCCTGGAAGATCGTGGCGTGGGGAACCCTTGTCGGGCTCCTCGTCGTGGAGCTCGTGCGGCTCGCGCGCGCCGGAGCGATCCCCGGCGCCGGTCGCTTCGACTCGCGGCGCTTCTCGCGCTGCCGGCGCATCCTCGCGTGCGTCGTCTCCCTTCCGCTCGTCCTCGCGCGCGACGACTCGCAATTCTCGATGGCCGTCTTCGGGGTTGTCGTGGGCGTGGGCCTCCGCGTGGGGATTTTGCGCTTCTTCCTCAGCCGCGCTTCTCGTGGTCGCCCTCGTCCTCGCCGTGAAGAGAGATGCGGCGGCCGCCTTCCGGCCGGGCGGCGCGGATGGCCCCCACGGTCTTCTCACCGGCGCCGGCGCCGCCGCTTTCGTCCTCTCGATCGGCCGACGCTGGCGCGCGGTCTCGAGGCCTCCTTTCCGCTCGAAGCTGGTGTCCCGGGGTTTTCCGTTTCCTCAGGGAGTCGAGACGGTTCTCCCGGCCGCGGCCGCGATCGGCTCCATCGTCTTGCGCATGCTCCTTTACGCCGGGTCGGAGCTCGCGTTTCTCGTACTTCTTCTCCGCGACGCTCTCAAGAAGCCGGTTTTTCGCGTGGCGTTTTTCGCGGCCGCGATCGGCGTCTTCTCGCGCCCTTCGGAGCCCGGACGTTCGGCGAGCTCTTCTGTGCCGGTATTCGCCGGGGCGCTGACCGGCCTCGCGTTCCTCGTGGCGATTGCCGTATTCCTGAGAGACGACCCGCGAGCGTACGTCTTCGCGGCCGCGTTCCTCGGGGCGGCCGGAGCTGGCGCCGACCTCGCGTCGAGCGGCATCGCGCCGTGGGTCTGGAACGGCGCGGCCGTTCTCGCGGTCGTCGCGCTTCTCGTCGCCCTCCGCGGCCTCGACCGGCCCCGCCCGGCGCGCCTGTCTTCTTTTTTTTTTTTTTTTTTTTTTTTTTTTTTTTTTTTTTTTTTTTTTTTTTTTTTTTTTTTTTTTTTTTTTTTTTTTTTTTTTTTTTTTTTTTTTTTTTTTTTTTTTTTTTTTTTTTTTTTTTTTTTTTTTTTTTTTTTTTTTTTTTTTTTTTTTTTTTTTTTTTTTTTTTTTTTTTTTTTTTTTTTTTTTTTTTTTTTTTTTTTTTTTTTTTTTTTTTTTTTTTTTTTTTTTTTTTTTTTTTTTTTTTTTTTTTTTTTTTTTTTTTTTTTTTTTTTTTTTTTTTTTTTTTTTTTTTTTTTTTTTTTTTTTTTTTTTTTTTTTTTTTTTTTTTTTTTTTTTTTTTTTTTTTTTTTTTTTTTTTTTTTTTTTTTTTTTTTTTTTTTTTTTTTTTTTTTTTTTTTTTTTTTTTTTTTTTTTTTTTTTTTTTTTTTTTTTTTTTTTTTTTTTTTTTTTTTTTTTTTTTTTTTTTTTTTTTTTTTTTTTTTTTTTTTTTTTTTTTTTTTTTTTTTTTTTTTTTTTTTTTTTTTTTTTTTTTTTTTTTTTTTTTTTTTTTTTTTTTTTTTTTTTTTTTTTTTTTTTTTTTTTTTTTTTTTTTTTTTTTTTTTTTTTTTTTTTTTTTTTTTTTTTTTTTTTTTTTTTTTTTTTTTTTTTTTTTTTTTTTTTTTTTTTTTTTTTTTTTTTTTTTTTTTTTTTTTTTTTTTTTTTTTTTTTTTTTTTTTTTTTTTTTTTTTTTTTTTTTTTTTTTTTTTTTTTTTTTTTTTTTTTTTTTTTTTTTTTTTTTTTTTTTTTTTTTTTTTTTTTTTTTTTTTTTTTTTTTTTTTTTTTTTTTTTTTTTTTTTTTTTTTTTTTTTTTTTTTTTTTTTTTTTTTTTTTTTTTTTTTTTTTTTTTTTTTTTTTTTTTTTTTTTTTTTTTTTTTTTTTTTTTTTTTTTTTTTTTTTTTTTTTTTTTTTTTTTTTTTTTTTTTTTTTTTTTTTTTTTTTTTTTTTTTTTTTTTTTTTTTTTTTTTTTTTTTTTTTTTTTTTTTTTAAAAAAAAAAAAAAAAAAAAAAAAAAAAAAAAAAAAAAAAAAAAAAAAAAAAAAAAAAAAAAAAAGGAATGCTCCGCCTGCTTCAGTCAACCGCGCGGCCTTTCATTGCCCGAGTGACCATGGCAGGCGCCGTCGAGGTCATGGCTCTTGAAGAAGTCGTAAGGCATGGCGTGCGACATGGGCACCAGCTCCCGAGCTGGGACCTCTCTGAACTCGGAAGTCGACTGAGACCGCTCTCTTACCCTTCGGAGCATATTTCGGGGCTTCCCATAAGCGCAGAATCATTCACCTGCACCTCGCCATCCTTGATGTCCTGCCTAGCGTGAAGATGCGCCAAGCGATGGGCGAGTGCGGAATGACGGCGCCGTGGTCGGGCGGCGTCGAAAGAGCCCCGGCCCCGCTTCGCGGCCGCGTATCCTCAAAGCATGGCCAAGAGGGTGCAAGACGGGCGGGACGCGATGAGATTCCTCTCGTTCGCTCTGCTCATCTCCGCTCCAGCGGCCCTCGTTGCGATGAGCGCGGACGGTGCCACCGATCTCGTCAACCCGGGAAGCGCGTGGTGCGGCGTCGTCAACGCCGCCGCTCCGGGCGACATGATCGTCTTCGCGGCCGGGATCTATACCGGGACGTGCTCGATCACGGCTTCGGGTTCTCTGGCGGCTCCGATCACGTTGCGCTCGCAGACCGCCTCTGCCGCCGATCGCGCGGTCCTGGCCTATCCCGGCACGAGCAGCAACATCATCGACGTCTACGGCTCCTACCTCGTGTTCCGCTGGCTGACCTTTGGCCCCACGGCGCCCGGCGCCGGCGTGAATCCTCTCAAGCTGCGGAGCAGCGTCCAGGGAATCGTCGTCGATCAGAACGTCTTCAAGGGCACCGAATCGCCGTCGCGGCGAACTCCAGCGGCAGCACCTATCGAAGCATCTCGATCACGAACAACGTCCTGACGAACATGCAGTCGACCGGCCTCTACTTCGGCTGTCACGACGGCACGTCCTGCCACGCCCTGAACATCCTCATCCAGGGAAACCTCATCGACACGGTGCAGGCGGGCGACGGCGTGGGTTACGGCCTGGAGATCAAGCTGAACTCCTGGGCCACGATCCTCGAGAACACGGTCTACGACCCACAGGGTCCGGGCATCGAGGTCTACGGCTCGAATCGAGGCGATCCTCCGAGCGTCGTCGAGCGCAACTACGTCGAGGGGTCCCGGAACAACGCCGGCATCAACGTGGGCGGGGGCCCCGCGATCGTGCGCAACAACATCGTCGTGGGCAACGCGTACAACGGGATCTGGGCCCAGGATTACGCCGGTCGCGGTCTTCAGCAGAACGTCTGGATCGTCGAGAACACGGCCCTCGCGAACCAGACCGGGGGAATCAAAGTCAGCAACTGGCAGGCGGGCGCGGGCAACATCCTCGCGTTCAACGCGGTCGCGCCGCTCCTCGGCACGCCGGCGCTGACGCCGGCCTCGCCGATCGCCGACACGCTGCTGGGAAACGTGGCCTGCGTCCCGGCGGCGAGCTGCTTCGTGCAGCCCGTCTCGGCGCCCTACGACCTCTGGCCTCTCTCGGGCGGCCCGCTGATCGGAGCGGCCGCGAGCGGAATGGAGCCCTGGCGCGTCGGCAACGATTTCATGTGCGCGCCGCGGGGAATCGCGGCCGATACAGGGGCGATGCAAAGAACCTCTGCCGGCGATGGGCCCCCGCTCGGTGGCGGCGGCGCCCGGCCCGCGTGCGGCTCGGGCGGCACGCTCCTCTACACCCTCACTCCGTGCCGCGCCGCGGACACGCGCGACGCACCCGGCGCGTGGGGCGGTCCTGCGCTCCTCGCAGGCACGGAGCGCAGCTTCGTCCTCGCGAGCCGGTGCGGGATCCCGCCGACCGCTCGCGCCGTGACGGCGAACGTGACCGTGGCAGCGCCGACCGCGGCCGGCGTCCTGAGCCTGCGTCCGGGAGGCACGGCCCCGCTTCTGGCCTCGACGATCAATTACGCGCCCGGCCAGACCCGCGCGAACAACGCGGTGCTTCTGCTGGGCGCGGCGGGTGACGTGGTGGTGGCCTGCGGCCAGGCCTCCGGCACGACGCAGTTCATCCTGGACGTGACCGGCTACTTCCAGTAGGGCTGCTAGCGTCCCCCCGCTTTCCGCCACTCCCATTCCGCGAGGCGCTCGCGGGCGCCGAGGCCGATGGCGCGGTGGAGCTCGACGAGGAGCCGGGTGGCCTCGGCGTCGCGGAAGGGCGGCGGGCCGAGCCGCGTCAGGACCGCCTCGGGGTGCTCGGGGGGCGCGAACGACGAGCGCAGCGCGGCGACCGGCTCGCCGGGCCGGTAGAAGAGCTCGGGCCTCTCGAGGATGTGCCGCTCGAGCGGCTCCGGCGGTTCGGCCGTATCGGCGGGGACAGGAGTATCCGACGCGCGGGCTTCGCTCTTCCGCTCGGGCCGAGTCCGCGCCCGTTGCAGGCCCTGGAGAAGCTCTTCCCGGGGGACGCCGCGCAGGAGGAAGACGAGGAACGGGTCGTCCTGGAGGTGATCGCCGAGCAGAACCGCGAGGGCGCCGGCGTGCGCGCACGGCTCCTTTCCCTCGGCGCACGTGCAGGCCGAGACGACGTCGCCGGCGTCGAGCGGCAGGAGCGTGCGGCGCGTTCCCTGGAAGGCGCTCTCCACGTCCTCGGGCAGCCGGCCTGCAAGAAGGTCGGCCGCATACCGAGCCCGCGCCGCCATCGCCTTGAGAACGCGGCGCCGCACCGAGGAGTCGAGCGGCTTGAGGGAGAGCGACGTCTCCTCCGTCTGCCCGTCCGCCGCCCGCACGTCGGCCCGCGCCCCGGTTCGCCCGATCTCGAGCGAGGTCACCGCGCCCGCGAGGGCGGCCGCCCGCCCCTCCGTGAGCGCGTCCTCCCACCCGAGCGACGCGAGCCGGGCGAGGAAGCGATACGCCCATCCGCTCTCGGGCGGACTCGGGCGTGGCAGGAGGGCCTTCTTGCGGCGCGGCATCAGCGTCCTCCGTCCGTCTCGATCGCGCTCGTGTCGAGCGCGACGAGCTCCGAGAGCTGCTCGTCCGAAAGCGTCGCGATCCACTGTTCGCCGGCGCCGACGATCGAACGGGCGAGCGCCTTCTTCTCCTCGATCATCCGGTCGATACGTTCTTCGAGCGTTCCCTTGCAGACGAATTTGTGGACCTGGACGTGCTCGGTCTGTCCGATGCGGAAGGCGCGGTCGGTCGCCTGCTCCTCGACGGCGGGATTCCACCAGCGGTCCACGTGGAAGACGTGGGAAGCACGGGTCAGGTTCAGGCCGGTGCCTCCCGCGCGCAGCGACAGGACGAAGAACGGAGGCGGGTCCTCGTCCTCCTGGAAGCGCCGCACCATCTCCGTTCGCGTGTGCCGCGGAACCGCGCCGTGCAGGAACAGCACTTCGCAGCCGAAGCGTTCCTTCAGCTCGGCGACGAGGAGATGGCCCATCTCGGCGAACTGCGTGAAGAGCAGGGAAGGGCTCCTTTCGGCGAGCGTCTCCTCGCACATCTCGAGGAGGCGAGCGACCTTCGCCGAGCGGCCGTCGCGCCGGCCGTCCCCGAGGAAGAGCGCGGGGTGATCGCAGATCTGCTTGAGGCGCAGGAGCAGGAGGAGGATCTTCGCCTTCCGGCTTCGCCGATTCGCCCGCCCGATGCCGGAGAGAAGCGATCGGGTCGTCGCGCGGTAGAGAGCGGCCTGCTCGCGCGTGAGGCCGACGAGCTCCTTCGTCTCGATCTTCTCGGGGAGGTCGGGGACGACGCCCGGATCGGTCTTGGCGCGGCGCAGCAGGAACGGGCCCGTCACGTGGCGCAGGCGCGCGGAGGCCGCAGGGTCGTTGTGCCGCTCGATCGGGATCGAGAAGTTGCGCCGGAAGGCGTCGTCCGTGCCGAGGAGGCCGGGATTGAGGAAGTCGAAGATGGACTTCAGCTCGGCGAGGCGGTTCTCGACGGGCGTGCCGGTGAGGGCCGCGCGCCGGTGCGCCTTGAGAGAACGCGCAGCACGCGACTGCGCAGCCGACGGGTTCTTGACGTTCTGCGCCTCGTCGAGCGCGAGGTATTCCCACGTGACGCCCGTCAGAAGGGCGCGGTCTCGATGCACGAGGGCGTACGTCGTGACGAGGAGATCCACCTTTTTGAGAAGCCGCGTGAACGCCTCTCCGCTCGCACGCCCTGCGCCGTGATGCACCAGGACGCGGAGCTGCGGGGCGAAGCGCTCGGCCTCGCGAACCCAGTTCTCGGCCACGGACGTCGGGCAGACGAGAAGAGACGGGCCGATGCGCTCTCCGGCGTCGCGCGCGGCGAGAAGCGAGGCGAGGAATTGAATCGTCTTGCCGAGGCCCATATCGTCGGCGAGACAGGCGCCGAGGCCGCGCGAGAGCAGGAAGCGCAGCCATCCCACGCCGCGCATCTGGTAGGGGCGCAGGATGCCCGTCAGGCCGCGCGGCGGGACGAAGCCGGCAATCTCGCGCCGCGCGGCCTCCGGATCGAGAAGGCGCCCGATCCACCCTTCGCCGCCCACCGCGTCGACGAGGACGTCCTCCTGCTCGCCGTCGAGTCCGCCCGCGAGGCGCAGCAGCTCGCCGAGCGTGGTGCGGCCGCCGGGCCGCCGGTCGAGGAGGCGCCGCGCCTTCTCGAGGTTCTCCTTGTCGAGGAGCACCCATTCCCCGCGGATCTCGACGAGGGGAATCTGCCGGGCGGCCAGCTCCTCGAACTCGTGAGGGCTGAGGAGTGCGTCCCCCACGGCCACGCGCCAATCGAAGTCGACGAGGGCATCGAGGCCGAATCGCACGACCGACGCGTCGGCTTCGCCCGCTCCCGGCGCGCGCGCAACGAGCTTGAGCGCGACGCGTGCGAGACTGCCGCCCCCGGGCAGGCGGACGGCGATGCCGGCTTCTCCGAGGAGGGGGGCCTCGTCGGACAGGAAGCGCCACGCTTCATCCGGCGACAGGATGACGCCCGTGGGATGCCGCTCCTCGAGGCTCCGCGCGACCGGGCGCGAGAGCGCCGCGGCCGTTCCGAGCCGCGCGAGGAGCGTGTCCTGCGGATTCGTGAACAGCCGCCCGCGCCGGCGCACGGATCCTTCGGTCGTGGCCCAGATCTCCTCGGCCGGCAGCGAGACCTCGGGGCTCTCTCCGGACTCGAGGAGGTATGCGAGCGAAAACGAGCCGCCGGCCTCGGAAGGCGGCACGACGCGGATGCCGAGACGCAGCAGGCTCTCGGGGAGGGGATCCAGGAGCGGGAGGCTCCACTCGGCCAGGCGCGCGAGCACGCCGGGCTCGAGCGCGAGAGTCGGAGGAGCGGCGAGCGCCGCGATGACCTCGGCCTCGAGAGTGTCGCCTGCGCGCCGCCGCTCGGCCGGAACGACGTCCCGGAGAACGTCGCGCGCGGCCGCGTCCACGGCCTCGTCCAGGAACGCGAGGAGCAGCCCGCGTGCGGGCGGGAGCGCGCCGTCGGGTCCCAGGCGTGCCCCCGCCGGCAGGATCGCGCGCGAGACAGGCGGCATGGCTTCAGCGAGACGCCGGAGACGCTCCCTCTCGTGGGGATCGTCGAGGACGGGCCGCCAGCGGGGACGCGTGCCGTCGGCTCCGGGAGCGACGCGTCGGCGGAGCAGAAGGTCGAACACCCAGCGCGCCACCTCCGCCCAGTAGTCGAGGTCGTCGCCCGCCGATACGGGCAGGGGGCGTGCGCGGAGCGCCGCAGGGAGCGAGAGCAGCGCCTCGAGAGCGGCCGCGACCGGCAGCACGAACGCGGGGACTTCGTAGATCCGGAGCACGGCGGAGAAAGGTGCCGCATAGTCGGCGGGCTCCCGAAGCGCCGGCGCGGACGGAACAGGACGCCCGTGAACGGCGGGGACGACGAGGGCGAGCGTCGTCGTCTCCGTGCGTGCGGAGAACGGGGACGCGAGGCCCTCGGCGCTCAGCGCCTCCAGGAGTACGCACGGCTCGACGGCACGCGGGTGCCGGTCGCGCCCGTCGTGCGGCGTGAAAAGCCCCTCCGCCCAGAAGGCGAATCCGGACGGGCGCGGAGCACCGTGCAGGCAGATCAAGCCCTCCATTGTCGGTTATCCTCGCCCTCAGATGAAAGTCCCGAGGGCGCACGAGCTTTTTCGACGGATGTCGAGCGCGGAAGTGGCCTCGATCGTCGAGGCGGCGTGCGAAGACGACGAGCTGCCCGAGAAGATCGCGGGCGGCGTCATCACGTACCAGCAGATCCCCCTCAGGCGCTTTTCGAAGCTGCCCGAGGAGACGCGGCTGGCCTACGTGAGGCGCACGCTGCGCGACAGGCGCGCCACCGACCTCGGTCTGTACGTCCTCTCCGCCGCCCTCACGCGCCGGCAGGCGGCGCTCATCTCTGCTTTTCTCGAGGCGCTGAAACTTCCCCACGAGGGGCCGAGCCTGACGACGGAGGGCGCGATTCCGGCACCGGGCGCGAAGGCGCTTCGCCGCGCGGTCGACGCCCTCCTCGACGTCCACGAGGCGCGCGACGTGGCGCTTTATCTCCACGCGTTCGCATCCCAGCCGGACGTCGACTGGCCGGTCCTCGAAAAGCTCCTCGAATCGGACGCCCTCCTCGCGTTCGAGGACCGCTCGGCGGGCTAGGTTGCGGCGATCCGGTAGACGAGACTTTCCCGGCCCTTACCGTCGAGCCTCGAGCCCACGCGAAGTCCGCCGATCTTTTCCATGGCCCTCCGCGAGCGCAGGTTCTTCGGACCAACCAGAAAGACGACGTTCTTCACGAATCGGAAGGCGTGCCGGAGCATGAGCTGTTTCATTTCCCTGTTGTAGATGCCGCCCCAGTGGGACCTGACCAGGAACGTCCAGCCGATCTCGATCTCGCTCTTTTCCGGGTCGTATCCGTGAAATCGCGTCGACCCGATGACGTTGCTATTTCGGGAGTCGATCGCGATCAGCGCTCGCCGGATTCCAGAGTCTCGCGGAAGAATTCCTTGAAGACTTCCTCCTTGTGGCGATCGTTGTTCGGATGCTGTTCCCAGACGAGCGGATCCGAAGCGACCGCGTAGAGGTCGTGAAAATCCTCCCGTCGAAGCGGCCTGAGGGCGAGAAGCTCGCCCCGCAGAACGGGCTGGAGATCAAAGGGCATTCCCGGCTCCATCGGCAAGTCCAAATGTACAACGCTAAATGCAAGATCCAGCCTGATGTCACTTTCAGAGACGATCGATGGGGATCAGGTCACGCTCACCCGATTGCCCGGGCTATCTTGGTCAGAAGTGATTCCATCTCCGCAGGAAGAACGGTAGCTGCATTGAGGCTTCGTACGACTTCCTGGCAGAGGTCTGTTTTGCGGCGCTCGATTCCGTTCAGGCACACGACGTCTTCTCGGAAGGTCAGTGCTGAGAGTTCATTCTCACTGCAGCTGAACACTCTGGTCATAATTTCCGGCGGGTAAACGTACTCAATACCATTCTGCGTCCACACGATGACATTGTCTGGCTGCACTCCCATCTGCACGAGTTCTGCTAGAAGCCCCCTGGCGTGAACGCTGTCCACGACTACAAATATGCGGTCGCGCAACGGACTCTTCTGCAGATCGCCCAAGGTCTCTCTTAAAACGTGAACCTTCTTCTTTGGGTCGCCGGAACTTCTAATTACGACGACATTCCGCCCTGCAAACCGTAGGGCACACAGACGCTCAAGATAGTCATGATCCGTCTCACCTTCAACGTAGAGCACAGAAGATGGCAAGAAGAGCCCCTCTAAGGTATTGCCGAGAAGGTTGAACTGAAGGCGGTGGAAATCACCGACGTTCTGAACCCTAGATAGCGTTATGTGCGTCTCATCCTTACTCACGATGTAATTGCTCGTGAGGTCGTTACGATGGAGAAAGAGGTTAGAGTGAGTCGCGAGAAGAACCTGCTTTAGGTGGGGGAAATATTTCGGTCGCTCCACGGGATCCTGAAGAAACGCTGCTAAAGCCGTTTGCACCCGAGGGCTAAGACCGAGTTCAGGTTCGTCGATGAAGAGGGTCTTAAATCGATCATCCATGCAGATGCCTAGAATTGTCATCAGCAGGCGCGTCCCAGTACTCGCGACTGACAGGTTCTGACCACCCACATCTATGTATCGTGGGCTCAGTTCGTTGTCGAGTTGGACGCGACGCAGGGAGAATGAGCTCCCGATCAACCTGCTGCAGAGTTCGAAGAACGAAAGGCGCTGACTGTCGGACAGCCCTAAGATTATGTGGTTCAGGTCAATGTAGTTCTGCTCATAGTTGTACTCCTCCGACCAGAAGTTACTCTGAAACTGACTCTCGAACTGATCCAACTCATTGGGATTGCGGAGGGCCGCACTGAATCGCCCCGGCATTTCCGGAGGCTCCAACACTTGAGAGGATGGAGCCATGGGAAGACGAGGCAGATACCCGGCGGAGGTCAAGGAGCGGGCCGTGCGGCTGGTCTTCGAGCAGCAGTCGGAGCACGGCTCGCAGTGGGCGACGATCAGCTCGATCGCGGGCAAGATGGGCTGCACGCCCGAGACGCTGCGGAGCTGGGTCAGGCAGGCCGAGCGAGACAGCGGCGCACGGCCCGGACTGACGACGTCAGAGCGTGAGCGGCTCAAGGAGCTCGAGCGTGAGGTCCGCGAGTTGCGGCGAGCCAACGAGATTCTGAAGAAGGCCTCGGCGTATTTTGCGCAGGCGGAGCTCGACCGCCGAGCGAAGTGATGGTCAATTTCGTCGAGGAGAACCGAGCCTCGTATGGGGTCGAGCCGATCTGCGCGATGCTGCCGATCGCCCTGGCGACGTACTACGAGCGAAGGGGCCGAAGGCTCGACCCTCACAAGCGCCCGGCGCGCGCCAAGAGTGACGAAGCGCTGGTGCCCGAGATCCAGCGCGTCTACGACGAGAATCAAGAGGTCTACGGAGCCGAGAAGATCTGGCGGCAGCTGGGGCGCGAAGGCAAGCTCGTGGCGCGCTGCACGGTCGAGCGACTGATGAGGACGATCGGCCTTCGTGGAACGGTCCGGGGCCGTGCCTTCAAGGTCACGACGACACCCGACAAGCTCGCCATACGGCCCCCGGACCTCGTCGAGCGGCGGTTCGAGGCCGACGCCCCGAATCAGCTCTGGGTCGCTGATCTGACCTATGTGGCCACGTGGGCAGGCTTCGTGTATGTGGCATTCGTCATCGACGTCTTCGCCCGCTTCATCGTCGGCTGGCGGGTGTCGCGCTCTCTTCGCAGCGATCTGGCGCTGGACGCCCTTAGACCGCATCGGGTTTTCTTGGACAGGTGATAAGACATCTGGTGTCCAAGGAGGTTCGTATGCGGAGGCGATTCAAGGGGGCCTCGGTGGACGCGACCGAAGCCGGAGGCGAGGTGGCGGCCACTGAGACCGGCGACGGACCGGAGAGGTGGACCTCGGGGCGGAAGGCCGACGTGGTCTTGCGGCTGCTGCGAGGCGAGGACGTGGCGACGGTGTCACGAGAGATCGGCGTGCCGGCCCACCAACTCGAGGAATGGCGGCGTGTTTTCGTCGAGGGCGGCAAGGGATACCTCAGGAGCCGGGGAGAGCCTGACCAGGAGCGCGAGCTGACGCGCGCCCGCGCCAAAGTGGGCGAACTGATGATGGAGTTGGAGCTGGCCGAGGGGCTCCTGAAAAAAAGGGGCTTCGGGGACGACCTGAAGAAGCTCGGACGATGAAAGACGAGGTCAGCCCGGCCACGGGACGCCGGTATCCCTTCACGATGATCTGCAGCGTCTATCGCCTGGCCCGCTCGAGCGGTTACGCAGCCGCAAATGGGCGGGATGTCGACGCGGTGAACGTGAGGCCGGGCCCGCGGCCGAAGGTTTCTGACGAAGAGCTTCTGCAGTTGATCCGCAGCGAGATCGAAAGCTGCCCCTTTGTTGGGGAAGGCCACCGCAAGGTGCATTGCCGCCTCAATAAGCGTGGAACCGTCGTGGGCAGGGGCCGGATCCTTCGTCTGATGCGCCAGGACCGGCTGCTCGTGCCCCAGAGAACGCGCCGAGTCCACGGCAACGCGGCTCACGATGGAACGATCGTAACGAACAGATCGAACCAGATGTGGGGCACGGACGGGACGCGTTTCTACACACGCCGGGATGGCTGGTGCTGGTTCTTTGGCGCGGTCGACCACGCCTCGGTCAAGGTCGTCGGCCACCACGTGGCCAAGATCGGCGATCGCTTCGCGGCGCTCGAGCCCATCAAGCAGGGCATCGCCGAGAACTTCGGCGGCTACGCCGGTGCCATCGCCGCCGGGCTGAAGCTGCGGTTGGACTGGGGCACTCAGTACACATCGCACGTTTTTGAAGGCGAGACGCGCTGGCTCGGAATCGAGCTGTCCCACTCCTTCGTCGCCGAGCCCCAGTGCAACGGCGTGGCCGAGCGCTTCATGCGAACGGTGAAAGAGGAATGTCTTTGGCTCTTCGACTTCGAAGACCTCGAGCAGGCGCGGGCCCAGATCGCCGAATTCATCGATCTTTACAACCACGAGTGGCTCATCGAGCGCCTCGGCTACCGGACACCGGCCGTCGCGCATCGAGAGCTGCTCCAGGAGGCGGCGTGATTAGCGCCGTTAACTGTCCAGGAAATCGGGTGCGGTACACCCTCGAGCAGGCCCTGTACTTCAGGC
Source organism: Thermoanaerobaculia bacterium (assembly GCA_963816185.1). Classification (GTDB taxonomy): domain Bacteria; phylum Acidobacteriota; class Thermoanaerobaculia; order UBA5066; family UBA5066; genus Fen-183. The sequence goes on from CAWFJJ010000010.1 coordinate 12,787, forward strand.
CTCATACCGAGAGGCTCGTCCACCACAGCGACCGTGGCGTGCAGTACCTCTCGATCCGCTACACCGAGCGCCTCGCCGAGGCCGGCATCGAACGCTCGGTCGGAAGCGTGGGCGACTCATACGACAACGCGCTGGCCGAGACCATCAACGGCCTCTTCAAGACCGAGGTCATCCGGCGTCGCGGGCCCTGGCGAAATATCGACGAAGTGGAAATTGCTGTTCTGGAATGGGTCGACTGGTTTAACAACCGAAGGCTTCTCGGTCCCATCGGCTACGTGCCCCCGGCCGAGTACGAGGCGGCCTACTATCGCACTCAGGAAACCCCAGCCGCAGTGGCTGGACTCAGATAAACAGGTCTCCGGAGAACCCGGGGCGTTTCACACTGAAGTGGTAGACGTGATAGAAGCGGTTCGTCCCTACCATGTACGCGGTCTTTCCCATCGTCTGTTTTAGCCACTTGAGGACGAGCGTCTTACCCGAGTTGTTCCCGCCTGACAAGACGGTCACTGGGGATCCCGCGCGCTGTTTCGCGAACTCCTCGAGCGTAGGAGCGAAGGTGAGACCGCCTCTTAACGGGTGTGCCACGGTTTCTCCACATCGTCTGCGACTCTGCTTGGGTGCTCTAACACAGAGCCGGTATCGGAGAAGTCTACAGATGCGATGAAGTTTCGGCCAACATCGCTGCGCAGGTGAGCCCTTCGTCACACACAGGAAAGGGCTCTAGGAGAAGCGCTCATTCCGATTCGGGCAGAGGCGAGGGGGTGGCGTTCCTCCTGGCGACCTGTCGCTCGACGACTTCCACGGACTGCTCACGACCTCGAGTCATCCAGCTATCGAGTGCCGGTATCGGGAAGGTACGTGCCGAACGTCCAGGGGTGCCCCTCGAGGTCCCGGACGTGGTACTCGCGCGCGCCGAAGTCGGTGTCCTTGGGTGGACTCGTGATCTCCGCGCCCGCCGATCGTGCCCGTTCGAAATGCGCGTCGAGGTCGTCGACGTATACGGAGAGGGCTTGCGTGGCGGCTCCGAGCGTCTGAGGGCTCGCCATGCCGTCGTCGGGCCTGACGGATCCGATCATGATGACGTTCGTCCCGAGCCTCAGCTGCGCATGCCGGACGACCTGCCCCGACTCGGGAATCGAGAAGATCTCGACGAAGCCGAAGGTCCTCGAGAGCCATCGAATCGCGACTCTCGCGTCTTCGTATCTCAGGATCGGGAATATCGTCTGCATCGCCGATCACGTGACTCCGAGGAGCGTCGCCCTGGCGAGCGGGAGGTCCGTTCAGTCCTTGTGTCGATAAAGCGAAACATGCGAACCAGAATCGGCTCTGAAGGGCCGGCGGTCCCAATCTGCCCAGCGACTCGTGAGATGCATTCCGGCGAGCTGCGCCATGAGGTCGAGCTCCGATGGCCATGCGTATCGGATCTCGATGGGGTAGACCCGCACATTCCCATTCCTGATTCGCACGATACGCGAGGTCACCCTTTGTTTGCCGAGGTCATGATGGGATGCCTCGATCTGGACGTCGTCTTCGTCGACGGCTCCGACCAGAACCGGTTGATGCCTGGTGAATCGACTGAGGTCGGGGACGAAGGCTTCGACGGCGAACGTACCCTGTCGGGTGAGGACCGACGAGACTCCCCGGAAACATCTCACCTGATCCTCCTGGGTCAGGAGCGCAAAGAAGGTATTGAACGCGCAAAAGACCAGGTCGAATGGACCTCCCGGAACGCTGTTTACGTTTGCGAAGTCGTCCACCGTGACGGGAAGGCGCTCGCCACCCCGTTTCGCCCGGAGTTTCTCGATCATCAGGGGTGAGGAGTCGATCCCGTGGATTTCAATGCCCCTTGCGGCGAGGGGGAGCGCCAGCCGCCCGGTGCCAATGCCAAGTTCGAGGCTCCTGCCATTCGTTCCGGCCAGGCTGGCCAATGTTTCGATCGCAGCGGGAGATGCGTCGCCATAGAGCTCGTCGTAGACATCCGCAATCTTGTCGCCGTACGTCGCGGGGTTCATTGTTCTGCTCTCCTGAGTTCTAACGAGCCTTTCCGTGATTGAGGCTGCCGCAGTCACGCGCTCAGTTTAGTTTCACGCGCGCCCGCAGGCGCGTGTGAAGACGGAGCCGCTGCCAGCACGATCTCTCCCTTCACGCCCGGCCGTTCGGCGAGGAGCCGTGCGATTTCCGAGGCCTTCCCGCGCAGGACCTCTTCATGGAGCTTCGTGAGCTCGCGCCCGAGAACGACCGGCGGATCTCCCCACGCCTTCGCGAGCGCTTCGAGGGATTCGACGATCCGGAAAGGCGACTCAAAGAGAACCGTAGTCCCGCGGCGCGCAGCGTTCGACGTGTACCAGCGGTCGCGCTCGCCGCGGCGTGAGGGCGGAAAGCCCAGGAACGTGAACGGGACGGCCGGAAAGCCCGAGATCGAGAGGATCGCGAGGACCGCCGAGGGCCCCGGAATCGCCTCTACGCGGTGCCCGGCCGCGGCGGCCGCCGCGACGAGCCGCTCGCCGGGATCGGAGACGAGCGGCGTGCCCGCATCGGAGACGAGAGCCAGCGTCTCGCCGCGGGCGAGGCGCTCGAGAGCCTCGTCGACGCGGCGGTGCTCGTTGTGGCCGTGGCAGGACACGCGCGGCGTCGTGAGGCCGTGGCGCGCGAAGAGGTTCCCCGTGCGGCGGGTATCCTCGCAATAGACGACGGCCGCCGACGAAAGAGCTTCGAGCGCGCGCGGCGACAAGTCGTCGAGGTTCCCGATCGGCGTCGCGACGACGAGGAGACGGCCCATCGCGGCATTCTCTCGCGACCTCGCGATCCGTG
>CAWFJJ010000011.1:0-10316 GCA_963816185.1 Thermoanaerobaculia bacterium
CGGCCTCGACCCGTCGGGCTGGTACGTCGTCTCGTCGAAGAGCGAGGCGCGCAAGGCACGGCGGGACACGCTCGTCGTCTTCGAGTCGAAGCTCGAGCGGGCCGGTGAGGCGACGCCGCGAGTCGTGACGGGCCTCGCGGGCGACGTGCCCGCGCTTTTCGCGACGGCTTTGAAGCTGCCGGAGGAATGGGTGCGCGCCGGAGAGAAATCGACGGCGGTGACGTACGCCGCGATCTCGTGGAAGATCGCGGCATGGGGGACCCTCGTCGGGCTTCTCGTCGTGGAGCTCGTGCGGCTCGCGCGCAAAGGAGCGATACCCTGGCGCCGTTCGCTTCGCCTCGCGGCGCTCCTGGCGCTGCCCGCGATCCTCTCGCGCCTCGTCTCCCTGCCGCTCGCCCTCGCGCGGTATGACTCGCAGGTTTCGATGGCCGTCTTCGGGGTCGTGGCGGGCGTGGGCCTCCTCGTCGGAATCCTGGTCTCCTTCGGCGCCGCTCTTCTCGCGGTCGCCCTCGTCCTCGCCGTGAAGAAAGATGCGCCGGCCGCTTTCCGGCGGGGGGGCGCGGACGGACCGCACTCTCTTGTGGCCGGGGCCGGCGCGGCCGCGCTCGTCCTCTCGATCCGCGCTCTGGCGCGCGGTGTGGAGGCCTCGTTTCCGCTCGAAGCGGGCGTCCGGGGTTTTCCATTTCCGCAGGGAGTCGAGACGGTTCTTCCGGCCGGGGTCGCCATCGGGTCCCTCGTTCTCCGCATGCTCGCGTTCGGGGCCGGAGCGGCGTTTCTCGCTCTTCTTCTCCGCGACGCCCTCAGGAAACCGGTCTTTCGCGCTTTGTTCTTCGTGGCCGCCGTCGGCGTCTTCGCGCCTTTCGACGCCCGGACATTCGGCGACCTCTTCGTGCCGGTTTTCGCCGGCGCGCTCACCGGCCTCGCGTTCATCGCGGCCATCGCCGTGTTCCTGAGGGACGACCCGCGCGCGTACGTCTTCGCGGCCGCGTTTCTCGGGGCGGCGGCGCCGGCGCCGACCTCGCCTCGAGCGGCATCGCGCCGTGGGTCTGGAACGGCGTCGCCGTTTCGCGTTCGTCGCGTTCCTCGTCGTTGGCTGGGGGCTCGACCGGCCACGGCCGGTGGAGCCGGTCTTCAAGGTTTCTTAGAATCTCCGACTTCGAATCCCGACCGCTGTCCCGTGGTCGGCTGCCGGCTTGTTGCAGCGGCCTGCCCAGCGTTCGCCCCGTAGGCGCCAAGGTGCTAACGTAAACAAATGCGGGCAAGGGTTCGCGAAATCGACGTCAGGAAGGTCGAGGGGCTGCCACCCAGGGAAAGGCCGTCCTATACCGTAGCTGAGGTGTCGCACTACGTTGGAACGCCTGCGGCAACGGTGCAAGCCTGGGTCAAGGGGCAGGCCGGATTCCGGCGAGTTTTGCATCTTGACGAGGAACGACAGGGGCCGCCTCTTCTTTCATTTCTGAATCTCGTGGAAATCCATGTCCTTGGTGCCCTTCGGAGCCATCACCGCCTGCCGCTGCCTCGGATTCGCCGGGCTCTCGCGTTCCTGTCCAGGCGATCCCCAAGAATCTTCATCCGCTGGCGGAACTCGACCTCAAAACCGATGGCTTTAGCCTCTTCCATAACGAGGATTCAGGCTCGTCGATGCCACTCAAGACGGGCAACTCGCGATGAGAAAAATCCTCGAGGCGTATTTGGAGCGAATCGACCGGGACGTCAGCCATGTCCCCGTTCGCCTCTATCCGTTCACGCGCCGGCGAGAGGGGTTTTTCCGTCGGACGAGCCGCGGCTCGTCGTCATCGATCCCGAAATTGCCTTCGGCCGCCCAGCTCTCTCGCAGAGCGGTGTTCCTACGGACGTGATCGCGGAACGATTCCGTGCTGGGGAGTCGATCGGCGAACTTTCTCAAGACTACGGTCGACCGGTTTTCGAAATCGAAGAAGCTCTCCGTTGTGAGCGGGTCGCCTCGTCCCCTAGTTCTTCGTCGATCGATCTCTCGGACGGCACAAGGTCGCCGACGCTCTTCGTCAGGCGCACCTAACTGTCGTGTCTCACGATACGGTCTTCCCGGGGAACGCCGAGGATCCCACGTGGCTTTCCGGAGTAGGAGCGAAGGGTTGGGGTCTGCTCACCAAGGACAAGCACATTCGGACGCGGCGCAATGAGCTCGCGGCGCTCCTGAACGCCGGCGTCGCCGCATTCGTTCTCACAAGCGGAACATCACTGGCGAACAGATGGCGGCTGCATTCATCGCGGCCATTCATGGAATGCTCCGCCTGCTTCAGTCAACCGCGCGGCCTTTCATTGCCCGAGTGACCATGGCAGGCGCCGTAGAGGTCATCGCTCTGAAGAAGTCGTAAGGCATGGCGTGCGACATGGGCACCAGCTCCCGAGCTGGGACCTCTCTGAACTCGGAAGTCGACTGAGACCGCTCTCTTACCCTTCGGAGCATATTTCGGGGCTTCCCATAAGCGCAGAATGATTCACCTGCACCTCGCCATCCTTGATGTCCTGCCTAGCGTGAAGATGCGCCAAGCGATGGGCGAGTGCGGAATGACGGCGCCGTGGTCGGGCGGCGTCGAAAGAGCCCGGCCCCGCTTGAGCGGCCGCGTATCCTCAAAGCATGGCCAAGAGGGTGCAAGACGGGCGGGACGCGATGAGATTCCTCTCGTTCGCTCTGCTCATCTCCGCTCCAGCGGCCCTCGTTGCGATGAGCGCGGACGGTGCCACCGATCTCGTCAACCCGGGAAGCGCGTGGTGCGGCGTCGTCAACGCCGCCGCTCCGGGCGACACGATCGTCTTCGCGGCCGGGATCTATACCCGGGACGTGCTCGATCACGGCTTCGGGTTCTCTGGCGGCTCCGATCACGTTGCGCTCGCAGACCGCCTCTGCCGCCGATCGCGCGGTCCTGGCCTATCCCGGCACGAGCAGCAACATCATCGACGTCTACGGCTCCTACCTCGTGTTCCGCTGGCTGACCTTTGGCCCCACGGCGCCCGGCGCCGGCGTGAATCCTCTCAAGCTGCGGAGCAGCGTCCAGGAAATGATCGTCGATCAGAACGTCTTCAAGGGCACCGACATCGCCGTCGCGGCGAACTCCAGCGGCAGCACCGATCGAAGCATCTCGATCACGAACAACGTCCTGACGAACATGCAGTCGACCGGCCTCTACTTCGGCTGTCACGACGGCACGTCCTGCCACGCCCTGAACATCCTCATCCAGGGAAACCTCATCGACACGGTGCAGGCGGGCGACGGCGTGGGTTACGGCCTGGAGATCAAGCTGAACTCCTGGGCCACGATCCTCGAGAACACGGTCTACGACCCACAGGGTCCGGGCATCGAGGTCTACGGCTCGAATCGAGGCGATCCTCCGAGCGTCGTCGAGCGCAACTACGTCGAGGGGTCCCGGAACGACGCCGGCATCAACGTGGGCGGGGGCCCCGCGATCGTGCGCAACAACATCGTCGTGGGCAACGCGTACAACGGGATCTGGGCCCAGGATTACGCCGGTCGCGGTCTTCAGCAGAACGTCTGGATCGTCGAGAACACGGCCCTCGCGAACCAGACCGGGGGAATCAAAGTCAGCAACTGGCAGGCGGGCGCGGGCAACATCCTCGCGTTCAACGCGGTCGCGCCGCTCCTCGGCACGCCGGCGCTGACGCCGGCCTCGCCGATCGCCGACACGCTGCTGGGAAACGTGGCCTGCGTCCCGGCGGCGAGCTGCTTCGTGCAGCCCGTCTCGGCGCCCTACGACCTCTGGCCTCTCTCGGGCGGCCCGCTGATCGGAGCGGCCGCGAGCGGAATGGAGCCCTGGCGCGTCGGCAACGATTTCATGTGCGCGCCGCGGGGAATCGCGGCCGATACAGGGGCGATGCAAAGAACCTCTGCCGGCGATGGGCCCCCGCTCGGTGGCGGCGGCGCCCGGCCCGCGTGCGGCTCGGGCGGCACGCTCCTCTACACCCTCACTCCGTGCCGCGCCGCGGACACGCGCGACGCACCCGGCGCGTGGGGCGGTCCTGCGCTCCTCGCAGGCACGGAGCGCAGCTCGTCCTCGCGAGCCGGTGCGGGATCCCGCCGACCGCTCGCGCCGTGACGGCGAACGTGACCGTGGCAGCGCCGACCGCGGCCGGCGTCCTGAGCCTGCGTCCGGGAGGCACGGCCCCGCTTCTGGCCTCGACGATCAATTACGCGCCCGGCCAGACCCGCGCGAACAACGCGGTGCTTCTGCTGGGCGCGGCGGGTGACGTGGTGGTGGCCTGCGGCCAGGCCTCCGGCACGACGCAGTTCATCCTGGACGTGACCGGCTACTTCCAGTAGGGCTGCTAGCGTCCCCCCGCTTTCCGCCACTCCCATTCCGCGAGGCGCTCGCGGGCGCCGAGGCCGATGGCGCGGTGGAGCTCGACGAGGAGCCGGGTGGCCTCGGCGTCGCGGAAGGGCGGCGGGCCGAGCCGCGTCAGGACCGCCTCGGGGTGCTCGGGGGGCGCGAACGACGAGCGCAGCGCGGCGACCGGCTCGCCGGGCCGGTAGAAGAGCTCGGGCCTCTCGAGGATGTGCCGCTCGAGCGGCTCCGGCGGTTCGGCCGTATCGGCGGGGACAGGAGTATCCGACGCGCGGGCTTCGCTCTTCCGCTCGGGCCGAGTCCGCGCCCGTTGCAGGCCCTGGAGAAGCTCTTCCCGGGGGACGCCGCGCAGGAGGAAGACGAGGAACGGGTCGTCCTGGAGGTGATCGCCGAGCAGAACCGCGAGGGCGCCGGCGTGCGCGCACGGCTCCTTTCCCTCGGCGCACGTGCAGGCCGAGACGACGTCGCCGGCGTCGAGCGGCAGGAGCGTGCGGCGCGTTCCCTGGAAGGCGCTCTCCACGTCCTCGGGCAGCCGGCCTGCAAGAAGGTCGGCCGCATACCGAGCCCGCGCCGCCATCGCCTTGAGAACGCGGCGCCGCACCGAGGAGTCGAGCGGCTTGAGGGAGAGCGACGTCTCCTCCGTCTGCCCGTCCGCCGCCCGCACGTCGGCCCGCGCCCCGGTTCGCCCGATCTCGAGCGAGGTCACCGCGCCCGCGAGGGCGGCCGCCCGCCCCTCCGTGAGCGCGTCCTCCCACCCGAGCGACGCGAGCCGGGCGAGGAAGCGATACGCCCATCCGCTCTCGGGCGGACTCGGGCGTGGCAGGAGGGCCTTCTTGCGGCGCGGCATCAGCGTCCTCCGTCCGTCTCGATCGCGCTCGTGTCGAGCGCGACGAGCTCCGAGAGCTGCTCGTCCGAAAGCGTCGCGATCCACTGTTCGCCGGCGCCGACGATCGAACGGGCGAGCGCCTTCTTCTCCTCGATCATCCGGTCGATACGTTCTTCGAGCGTTCCCTTGCAGACGAATTTGTGGACCTGGACGTGCTCGGTCTGTCCGATGCGGAAGGCGCGGTCGGTCGCCTGCTCCTCGACGGCGGGATTCCACCAGCGGTCCACGTGGAAGACGTGGGAAGCACGGGTCAGGTTCAGGCCGGTGCCTCCCGCGCGCAGCGACAGGACGAAGAACGGAGGCGGGTCCTCGTCCTCCTGGAAGCGCCGCACCATCTCCGTTCGCGTGTGCCGCGGAACCGCGCCGTGCAGGAACAGCACTTCGCAGCCGAAGCGTTCCTTCAGCTCGGCGACGAGGAGATGGCCCATCTCGGCGAACTGCGTGAAGAGCAGGGAAGGGCTCCTTTCGGCGAGCGTCTCCTCGCACATCTCGAGGAGGCGAGCGACCTTCGCCGAGCGGCCGTCGCGCCGGCCGTCCCCGAGGAAGAGCGCGGGGTGATCGCAGATCTGCTTGAGGCGCAGGAGCAGGAGGAGGATCTTCGCCTTCCGGCTTCGCCGATTCGCCCGCCCGATGCCGGAGAGAAGCGATCGGGTCGTCGCGCGGTAGAGAGCGGCCTGCTCGCGCGTGAGGCCGACGAGCTCCTTCGTCTCGATCTTCTCGGGGAGGTCGGGGACGACGCCCGGATCGGTCTTGGCGCGGCGCAGCAGGAACGGGCCCGTCACGTGGCGCAGGCGCGCGGAGGCCGCAGGGTCGTTGTGCCGCTCGATCGGGATCGAGAAGTTGCGCCGGAAGGCGTCGTCCGTGCCGAGGAGGCCGGGATTGAGGAAGTCGAAGATGGACTTCAGCTCGGCGAGGCGGTTCTCGACGGGCGTGCCGGTGAGGGCCGCGCGCCGGTGCGCCTTGAGAGAACGCGCAGCACGCGACTGCGCAGCCGACGGGTTCTTGACGTTCTGCGCCTCGTCGAGCGCGAGGTATTCCCACGTGACGCCCGTCAGAAGGGCGCGGTCTCGATGCACGAGGGCGTACGTCGTGACGAGGAGATCCACCTTTTTGAGAAGCCGCGTGAACGCCTCTCCGCTCGCACGCCCTGCGCCGTGATGCACCAGGACGCGGAGCTGCGGGGCGAAGCGCTCGGCCTCGCGAACCCAGTTCTCGGCCACGGACGTCGGGCAGACGAGAAGAGACGGGCCGATGCGCTCTCCGGCGTCGCGCGCGGCGAGAAGCGAGGCGAGGAATTGAATCGTCTTGCCGAGGCCCATATCGTCGGCGAGACAGGCGCCGAGGCCGCGCGAGAGCAGGAAGCGCAGCCATCCCACGCCGCGCATCTGGTAGGGGCGCAGGATGCCCGTCAGGCCGCGCGGCGGGACGAAGCCGGCAATCTCGCGCCGCGCGGCCTCCGGATCGAGAAGGCGCCCGATCCACCCTTCGCCGCCCACCGCGTCGACGAGGACGTCCTCCTGCTCGCCGTCGAGTCCGCCCGCGAGGCGCAGCAGCTCGCCGAGCGTGGTGCGGCCGCCGGGCCGCCGGTCGAGGAGGCGCCGCGCCTTCTCGAGGTTCTCCTTGTCGAGGAGCACCCATTCCCCGCGGATCTCGACGAGGGGAATCTGCCGGGCGGCCAGCTCCTCGAACTCGTGAGGGCTGAGGAGTGCGTCCCCCACGGCCACGCGCCAATCGAAGTCGACGAGGGCATCGAGGCCGAATCGCACGACCGACGCGTCGGCTTCGCCCGCTCCCGGCGCGCGCGCAACGAGCTTGAGCGCGACGCGTGCGAGACTGCCGCCCCCGGGCAGGCGGACGGCGATGCCGGCTTCTCCGAGGAGGGGGGCCTCGTCGGACAGGAAGCGCCACGCTTCATCCGGCGACAGGATGACGCCCGTGGGATGCCGCTCCTCGAGGCTCCGCGCGACCGGGCGCGAGAGCGCCGCGGCCGTTCCGAGCCGCGCGAGGAGCGTGTCCTGCGGATTCGTGAACAGCCGCCCGCGCCGGCGCACGGATCCTTCGGTCGTGGCCCAGATCTCCCCGGCCGGCAGCGAGACCTCGGGGCTCTCTCCGGACTCGAGGAGGTATGCGAGCGAAAACGAGCCGCCGGCCTCGGAAGGCGGCACGACGCGGATGCCGAGACGCAGCAGGCTCTCGGGGAGGGGATCCAGGAGCGGGAGGCTCCACTCGGCCAGGCGCGCGAGCACGCCGGGCTCGAGCGCGAGAGTCGGAGGAGCGGCGAGCGCCGCGATGACCTCGGCCTCGAGAGTGTCGCCTGCGCGCCGCCGCTCGGCCGGAACGACGTCCCGGAGAACGTCGCGCGCGGCCGCGTCCACGGCCTCGTCCAGGAACGCGAGGAGCAGCCCGCGTGCGGGCGGGAGCGCGCCGTCGGGTCCCAGGCGTGCCCCCGCCGGCAGGATCGCGCGCGAGACAGGCGGCATGGCTTCAGCGAGACGCCGGAGACGCTCCCTCTCGTGGGGATCGTCGAGGACGGGCCGCCAGCGGGGACGCGTGCCGTCGGCTCCGGGAGCGACGCGTCGGCGGAGCAGAAGGTCGAACACCCAGCGCGCCACCTCCGCCCAGTAGTCGAGGTCGTCGCCCGCCGATACGGGCAGGGGGCGTGCGCGGAGCGCCGCAGGGAGCGAGAGCAGCGCCTCGAGAGCGGCCGCGACCGGCAGCACGAACGCGGGGACTTCGTAGATCCGGAGCACGGCGGAGAAAGGTGCCGCATAGTCGGCGGGCTCCCGAAGCGCCGGCGCGGACGGAACAGGACGCCCGTGAACGGCGGGGACGACGAGGGCGAGCGTCGTCGTCTCCGTGCGTGCGGAGAACGGGGACGCGAGGCCCTCGGCGCTCAGCGCCTCCAGGAGTACGCACGGCTCGACGGCACGCGGGTGCCGGTCGCGCCCGTCGTGCGGCGTGAAAAGCCCCTCCGCCCAGAAGGCGAATCCGGACGGGCGCGGAGCACCGTGCAGGCAGATCAAGCCCTCCATTGTCGGTTATCCTCGCCCTCAGATGAAAGTCCCGAGGGCGCACGAGCTTTTTCGACGGATGTCGAGCGCGGAAGTGGCCTCGATCGTCGAGGCGGCGTGCGAAGACGACGAGCTGCCCGAGAAGATCGCGGGCGGCGTCATCACGTACCAGCAGATCCCCCTCAGGCGCTTTTCGAAGCTGCCCGAGGAGACGCGGCTGGCCTACGTGAGGCGCACGCTGCGCGACAGGCGCGCCACCGACCTCGGTCTGTACGTCCTCTCCGCCGCCCTCACGCGCCGGCAGGCGGCGCTCATCTCTGCTTTTCTCGAGGCGCTGAAACTTCCCCACGAGGGGCCGAGCCTGACGACGGAGGGCGCGATTCCGGCACCGGGCGCGAAGGCGCTTCGCCGCGCGGTCGACGCCCTCCTCGACGTCCACGAGGCGCGCGACGTGGCGCTTTATCTCCACGCGTTCGCATCCCAGCCGGACGTCGACTGGCCGGTGCTCGAAAAGCTCCTCGAATCCGACGCCCGCCTCGCGTTCGAAGACCGCTCGGCAGCCTGACTCTTCGGCTGATTACTCGCGGGGGCATTCGGCCGCGAGGACGATCTCTCCCTTCACGCCCGGCCGTGCGGCGAGGAGCCGTGCGATTTCCGAGGCCTTCCCGCGCAGGACCTCTTCATGGAGCTTCGTCAGCTCGCGCCCGAGGACGACGGGTGGATCTCCCCACGCCTTCGCGAGCGCCTCGAGGGATTCGACGATCCGGAAGGGCGATTCGAAGAGGACCGTCGTGCCGGGGCGCGCGGCGTACGCCGTGTACCAGCGGTCGCGCTCGCCGCGGCGCGAGGGCGGAAAGCCCAGGAACGTGAACGGGACGGCCGGAAAGCCCGAGATCGAGAGGATCGCGAGGACCGCCGAGGGCCCCGGAATCGCCTCTACGCGGTGCCCGGCCGCGGCGGCCGCCGCGACGAGCCGCTCGCCGGGATCGGAGACGAGCGGCGTGCCCGCATCGGAGACGAGAGCCAGCGTCTCGCCGCGGGCGAGGCGCTCGAGAGCCTCGTCGACGCGGCGGTGCTCGTTGTGGCCGTGGCAGGAGACGCGCGGCGTCGTGAGGCCGTGGCGCGCGAAGAGGTTCCCCGTGCGGCGGGTGTCCTCGCAAAAGACGACGGCCGCCGACGAAAGAGCCTCGAGCGCGCGCGGCGACAAGTCGTCGAGGTTCCCGATCGGCGTCGCGACGACGAGGAGACGGCCCATCGCGTCATTCTCTCGCGTCCTTGCGCGCGAAGAGTCCGACGACTCGGAGGCAGCGCCACGGGTTCGCCGTTTGCGAGGATGGCGGTCGAATGTTATGGCCCTATAATCGAGGATATGGCCAGCATGACCATCAAATCGACCTATGCCCTTGACGTCGAGACGGCTCGCTGCCCTCGAGGATGATGGCGCGTCGCTGGGGAGTCTCCAAATCCGAAGCCCTGCGGCGGGCGATCCGGTGCGGCCAAACGTGGGACCGGCCCCGGGCGCCGAAGGCGCTCACGGCTCTCGATGCGCTCCAGCGGGTGCTGAACCTCGAGGCCCAGACAGCGGCCCGATGGGAAAAGCGGATTCACGCGGAGCGCCGTGCCACCTCCATCCGGCGGGAATCGAAATGATCCATCTGGATACGAGCTTCCTGATCCGAGGGCTCGTACGCGACTCCACCGAAGATCGAGCTCTTCGAAAGTGGCTGAAAGATGGCGAATCGCTGGGCATGAGCACCGTTGCCTGGACGGAGCTCTTGTGCGGCCCGCTGGAAGCGAGCCACCTGGACCTCGCGACCCGCGTCGTGTCGCAACGCGTGGCGTTCCTCGAGGAAGACGCGGCCGTGAGTGCGCGCCTCTTCAACGAATCCGGGAGGCGGCGTGGATCCCTGGTCGATTGCATGATCGCGGCAAGCGCATTGCGTGCGGGGGAGCCGCTCGCGACCGGGAACGTCGCCGATTTTCGGAGGTTCGCGGCTTCGGGTCTGAAGATCCTCGAAGCTCGGTGAATGACGTGGCGGCCCGCAGGCGCCAGGGTCGATCCGACATGAGGCGCTCTCG
>CAWFJJ010000012.1:0-46698 GCA_963816185.1 Thermoanaerobaculia bacterium
AGGCGTACGACGCGCTCCCGCTCGACCCCTCTCGAGGTACCGGTTCACCGTGGCCCGGGCGAAAGAGGGCCCGCCTGCCGAAGGGTGCTGCGGTATATCGATTCACCTTGACGGTTCACGATCTGTCGGATAATGCCCGCCCGTCGCCGGTCGAGGGAGGCTGACCATGAAGATATCCGCTCGCCTCGCGCTCCCGATTGCCGTGGCCGCGCTGCTCACCGGCTGCGCGCATACCGTCGAACCGAAGGTAGAACCAACGGTCGAACCGAACGGTCGAACCGAAGGTCGAAATGAAGATGGCGGTCGAGGTCCTTTCCGAGCCCGAGAAAGCCACCGTGTCCTACAAGGGAGAGGTCGTCGGGGAGACGCCGAAATCTCTCAACGTGAGCACGTTCGAGGACGTCTCTTCGATCACCGTGACGAGCGCCGGATCTCGAGGTCATCGAAAAGCGCATCCGCACCCTCTCGCCCGATCAGGCCCAGGTCATCTTCCGCCTGGGGAAGGGAGGCATCTCACCCATCGCGAAGAAGCTCGGCCTGACGCACATCCTCATCTTCGAGTACGGCGAGAAGGTCTGTTTCGATTCGGCCAAGGCCGACCTCAAGCCGGACGCGCTCCCCGTGCTCGTGAGGCAGGCCGAGATCCTGAATCAGTACTTTCCCAAGGCCGCCGTCTACGTCTGCGGCTACACGGACTCGACAGGCAGCGATGCCTTGAACGACAGGCTCTCGCTCCAGCGCGCCGAGACCGTGCGGACCTTCCTCGTGAGTCACAACGTGGACGCCGCCCGCCTCAAGACAGAAGGCTTCGGCAAGCAGTTCGAGGTCGCCTCGAACGCGACACCCGAGGGGCGCGCCTTGAATCGCCGGACGGAGGTCATCCTTCCGGAATGAGCTTCATCGGGCCGACCGCGCGCGGCTCGTCGTCCTGCTTGCGTTCTGCGAGCTGACTTCATATCTCGCCCGGCCGCTTGCAAGTCACGAGGTGGCTCCTGAACCGATCGCCCGGCGGGTCGCCAGCCCTCGCGTATTCCACGCGAGGAGGGTCTGTACGTCTCGTCGAGCTTGAACCGTCCGTCAGCGACGGGCCTCTGGTCGAGCGGAATCCGCGTTCTGTCAACGACCGTTTCAGCCCAGATAATCGGGGCGTTGCACGCGCGGCAGCGAGCTTCGTTCATCGAAACAGCTTCCTGTGCCCGTTCTTCTTCGGGCCCCCACGTCGCGGCCGCGGAGGAGCGAAGAAGTCCAGCACATTCGCGGGCAGCGGAGCCTCGGGCGCACCCGTAGGCGGCACGTCGAGATCCGGGGAGCGGCGCGTGGCCATGGTGCGGAAAGTCTCTCACGCCAGGGCCTCGCGCAAGCGTCGGCTGTAGGATCCGCACGTGGCATGGTTCGCCCGCATCGCCGGGTTTTTCAAGAGACGGCCGGCCCCTTCGACGACAGTCAGGAGGAGCGGCGAACGGGTAAGGCGAGTGAGTGACTCGGTGATGGCCGTATGTCTCTTCTGCGGTCGAACCGGCTCTGTACGGCCTTTCGCAACGACGGTGCAGCTCGACTGTTCAGACTGCGGGCCGTGCGAGGTGACAGTCGAAGTGATGCGCCTCCTCCGCGCCGACGCGAACCTAAGGGAAGCGGTCCGGCGACAGGTGCGGCGACACCTTGACACCGGCGCCGAAAGGCCGCTCGTCAATCCCGAATTCATCCAGTCGATCAAAGGGCGTCCGCGCTCGGCGCATTGACACGCTGCCCCATGTCCGCCGGCATCGCCGGCAAGTCTTTCTCCCCGATCGGCTCGAACCTGCCGGACTTCGATAACTACTTCTGCCGTGACTGCCGGCGGATCGTTCACGTCCGGAAGGCATCGCCCGGCTTTCGCGCGTGCCCGAGTCCGGGATGCATGAGGCTGTAGGGGCGCAACGGGAATTGCTGGGGGTTCTGTGGCGCGAAGAGACTAAGGTCACGCTCCTCGACGCCCTCCAAGCCGAGGCCGCGTACGAGAGCAAGTTCAAGAAGCTGCCGTTCGGCCTGGGGGAAAAAACTGCTTCCCCCGCCAACGATCGAGATCACTGAAGCGCGCTGGCAAAGTCTGCGCGCCCGGATCTCCGGGTTCTTCCCGGTCGTGAAGTTCGGTGGATCATGAGGCCAGTCCTCACCAGGATCGCATCCGACTGCCGAAACGTGCGCCGGTGAAGGAGGAAGGCGTCCCCTTGGTGGTTCCGCGGCTCAGTCTCGATGGAGACAGCCTCACGGTCGGAGACTTCGTCTTCACGACCCAGTAAGTCTTCCTGGCCAAGACGGCCGACGATGCGGTCGCACGGACGTTCGGCGTTGTCGAAGCAGCGGCAGCAGCAGCCCACCGCAGCAGATCTCCTCCCAACAGCTTCTAGCTCGGCCTCTCAAGACGCTTCTCGCCATGGCGGATCCACGCACGCGGTTCGAGCGACGGTCGCGGAGGCAGATTTTGTCTGATCCAAGTGAACAGCAGAAGCCAAAAACTGGCATCGCAGGGCGCTAGACGAGGTTTTTGCCGTGGTCCGCAGTTTGCGTGTGACCGGCACCGGTCCGCCAGGGTCTATGCCTAATCGCTAGGAGGCCGCTTGAAGTTCGCTGTTTCGCTGCGCGCTGTTCTGCTCGCGGGAACCTCCGCTGGGCGCGGGCCCGCGTCCGCTCTCCGGCATCCACGAAGATGCGACTTGCTCCACATCAACCGGGATGGGCGCTCGCTGAGTCCTGATGGCGGTGGAAAGTGAGTAAGGCCTACGCTTGTCCTGCCTGCCGTGATTCAGGGTTCCGTTTCGTCGCAGTCCACGATCCGGCCAGCGCCAACGTCAATTCAACAGGGTATGTGTTTCGCTGGCAACCATGCAACGCTAACCCCTGCCTCGCTCCCGATGACGAAGACACACTTTCTCTCCGGAGTAAGAATGAGCCGAGGACTGCTGCGAGACGACTGGAATCAAGCGGCGGCTAGGGGTGCGGCGGACGGCATCCTAAGCCGGCACACCCCGGTGTACTTCGTGTCGGTGGCGCGTTAACGGAACGGCGCGAGTTGTCCGGTGCTAAGCCGAAGTACCCGGACGCGGCACGAGGTCAGCCTGTCGATCGCCAGCGCACCGTCTGTAGGGTCGCGGAGCATCTTAGGAATACCGATGCGGCCGTTCCGTGCGGTGCGCCGACGGAGCACGGACCTGGTCCGGCAATCAGCAGGGCCGCCCACCTCTCGAGGCGGGTTCCTTATCGTGTGCGTTGATAATGGAGGCCTGCCACTCGGATGGGATCGGCCACAACCGAGAAAGGGGAAGAGAGGAAAGCCGAGGAAGTGGTTCTGTGGGCTGGGTCTCACACCCATGGGAACCAACGTACCGCATATGAGCTCAGAGGGCAGTCCGATACCGGTACGCGGTCTCGACCAAGACGCCGCTGAGGTCGCGCTGGGGCCGGATCCCGGTGTGACGGAGACGGAGAAGGTCGCGTCGTTGTTCGCCGAGATACTTGGGCTAGAGCGGGTTGGAGGCGGGGACGATTTCTTCGACCTCGGGGGGACCTCGATGGACGCAGAGGAGGCGATCAATCGCCTGTCGGAGATCTTCGGCCGGCAGCTCGAAACGGCGGAGTTCTTGCGGACCCCGACGCCTGCCGCCCTCGCCCTACGGATGACGGGACCGCCTCTGCAGGCGGCCGACCCGCTCGTCCCTCTCCGGCGGGGCCTCGGCCTGCCCGTTTTCCTCTTCCCCGCTCCCAACACAGGAAGCCTCGTCCGCCTCGCTCACTGGAGGCTCGTACATCGGGTGGTAGAGGACCGCCCGTTTCTCGCGTTCGACCCGTGCGAGAGCGCCCTGCTCCCGACGTCCGACCTCGCGGAGGTGGCGCTGCGGACGCTTCGGACGGCCCAGCCCCGAGGACCGTACGCCCTCGTGGGGGAGTGTGCTGCCGGCATCCTCGCCTGGGAGATTGCGCGCCGGCTCTCAGAGGAGCAAGAGCGTGTCGATCTTCTCGCTCTGATCGACTCCCCTTGGCGGCCTTATTGGGGGCGGCGGCCGAGAGGCCCGTTCCGTTGGAATCCGGCTCGGTGGCGCGGCGACCTCGTCCATCGAGTCGGACGTCACCTCCACACGTTGCGCGGCCTCTCCGTGGAGAAATGGCCGGTGTACTTGTGGGAGAAAGGCGTCGCCGCCCGAGCGACATGGCGGAGGGTCCGCAGCCCCGAGATCGCGGAGCGGCGACACCGCCGGGAGCGATACGCCGAGGCCCTCGGCGCTATACCTCCCAGACCATGGCCGGGTCGTCTTCGTTTCGTCCAGAGCGCCGATCCGCTGCACCGGCACGACGCCGAGGGTTGGGCGACACTGGCTGAATCGTTTGAGGTCGTCCGTGTCCCGGTCGAGCACAGAGTGTTGCTCGGCGGCCACGTGGAGCTCGTGGCGGCGACTCTGTCAGGCTGGCTCCGCCAGACCTGACACCAGCGGAGACTGTTCTCTCTCGAGTTGTAGTGGCGCAATGGGCGTGGCTGCGACCGAATTTGGCCGGCTTCGCGAGATTCGCTGGAATGTAGGGGTGCAATGGGAATTGCCGGGGGCTGTAGGGGCGCAATGGGAATTGCCGGGGGCATATAGCGCATGAAACCCTTGCCATTCTGCCGACTTCTCGTCTCCGCCGAAGCATTTTGATCCCGGCAGGCCCTGCTCCTCAGGATGACGCGTGAGGCTGCCGAAATCCTCGGGGCGCCATGGGACAAGGTCCCCGAACGCCAGCGCCCGCAATACGTGCCCGAGCAGCGCTTTCGGATCCTGCACATTCGGAGTTTCCTCGGGCTCTCGCAGCGCGAGACAGCTGAGATGTTTCGAGTGTCGGTCGAGACGATCGCACGGTGGGAGATGGAGACAACGAGCGCGGACGGCGAGGCCCCACGTCCCCTGGTTGCGCCGAATCCTCCCGTCCGGCGCTTCGCCGACGTGGTCAGGGCCGTCGTGAAGACGATGGAGCTGGCTGGCTTCGGAGGAAATGACCTAATCGCACGAACGCTGGCCCGTGCGGGCTGGAAGCTGTCGGCGAGGACTGTGGGGCGGATCCGAAAGGGGGGTTGGCCAGCGCCCCGTGTGCGGGAGAAGGCCTCGACGGTTCCGCGAGCCGTTAAGGCAAAGCGCCCGAATCACGTCTGGATGGTGGATCTGACCGACGTGAAGGAGCTCTTCGGGATCGTGACGTTCAAAATCGCGGTCGTGTTCGATGCGTTCTCGCGGATGCCGCTCTCGGCCAGGGTGTTTTCCAAGGAGGCCTCTGTCCTTGAGATCGCCCGGTTCGTCGCGAAAGCCGCGCCCTTCATGCGCTCTTTCCGGTCAACGGCAGGCGGCAGTTCTTCGGCCCTGTCCGCCCTCCTGCGCGCCTCACACCTTTTCGGCCTTGCCCTCGGCTCGGCGCTCGGTCGGCTCCGGGAATCGGGGGCGACGGCTGCGGCGCGCACGCCTTACGCGGGTGTCGTCGAGAGCGACGCCTTTGGCGGTCGCATCGTCACGGCTTCTGACTGATGAAGAGTTTGTTGCCGTAGAGATCCTCCAGTTGCACGCCCGTCCCCCACGGACCCGATTGTGGCTCGCCGAGGAACTGCACGCCGAGAGGCTTCATCCGCATGTAGTCGCCAATGCAGTCGGATGTGTCCAGCCCCAGGAGGGCGTGACTGCCGGCTTGCTTGCCCACCAGCGCCTTGTCCTCGGCGGTCTTGGCGAGCTCGAGCGCGAGGGTGAACTCCCGGTTCTTCGGCAGCGAAATCGTGACCCAGCGACCTTCACCGAATGGCTTGTCCTCGATGAGCTCGAAGCCGAGCTTCAGCGTGTAGAACTCGATAGCCGCATCGTAGTCGTGGACCAGCACGCTAATGATCTTGACCTTGTTCATTCCTGTCGGTTTCCTCTTGAGTGGTTTGCCACGCGGTCAATCTAGCCTCGGCCGGGCGACGGAACTTGTAAAAAAACGACATTGTCGTGGTCGCGAAAAAAGCCCTGGATAGCTCGCATCTCCCGGGCGAAGTTGCCGGGCGTTCGGCCGGAAAACCCCCTGAAATCGTGGACGAAGTGGGCCTGGTCGGTGTACCCGTACTCGTGGGCCAGCATGGTCAAGCTCTGGTCCGGATCGACCATCAGCCGTTTGCGGATCTCCTCGAAACGGATCGCTCGGGCCAGAGTCTTTGGTGAAACGCCGACCACGTCTTGGAACTGCCGCTGCAGCTGGCGGCTCGACAGATTGCAATGCGCCGCTAGCTCGGCCGCTCGAAACTGGCCCTTCTGGAGGTGCAACATTTGCGCCGCGGCCTTGATCTTCTTCAGATCGACCGTCGAAGTGAGGAGACTCTCAATCAGGTGGTCTTCGACGGTGGTGACCGCGGCGTCGTAGTCACCCGCGAGAACGGCGGGCTCGACCTTCTTCGCCAGGTCGTCCCACTTGTGCCCGAGCGTCGTCCCCAGGTTGTTGACGCCCCGCGCCCGATCGGCGAGGAACGGGAGGGCGCCCCAGGCATGGAATCGTGTCGCCACAAGCTTGGCCCTGCCCCGGCAACGGAAAAGCAGGGGTTTCTGCTGAAAGCCAACGAGGATGGCCCTTGGCATCTCGCGATCGGGCACGCCCGCCGTGTGCAGGACGTACGGAGCGCCGAAGTTGAGGATCAGCTCAATGAAGGCATCCGGCGTCACGTCCTCGGCGGGATGCTCCGGCGTGTACTCCCGCTCCATGATCCAGAAGCACTTGACGTGATCCTGAAGCGATGCGTGAGGCAGGTACTCCTTGTATTTCACCTTCGACTCCCTTTCCACGTTACCCCACCCGCATCGTCTCCGCCGCCGCCACGGTAGCGTCAGGCACGCCTTCCAAGCGCCGGCGGAGATCAGGGTTGATCGCGCTGGTACTTGCGCCCTCTTCTCTGCACACGGTCCGATAACGTGTCATTTGTCAGAGTGACGGGAATTGTAGGGGCGCAATGGGAATTGCCGGGGGTCTTGTGGCGCGTAGAGACGAGGGTCACCCCACCGGTACCTTCATCAAACCCGCCCCGAGGACGGGCATTCTGGTCCGGACCGGGCCCTTCATGCACTCTTCTCGGCCGCTGCGAGGCGGCAGTCCCGGCCATTCTGTCGGAGGCCGTTCGCTCGACCTGGTAGCTCTTCCCGTGCTCCTGAGCGCGGGAAACGCTGGTCTCCGAGCGCCAGGACGTGCCGCAATTCCCATCGCGGCCCCAATAGTGTTCAAAACCTGACCGCCTCCTACCTTGAAGCGCCGATATGTTTGACAGACCTCGAATTCCAACCTATGTTTCTGGCACTCACCCGGTGAGACTGCTAATTAGAGCGCCGGGGAGTAACACAAACAACGAGGGCATCGGACGCCCCCGCAGTCGACTGAAAGGAGTCCGAAAATGAAAGTTCGTCCCCTCTACGACCGGATTCTCGTCAAGCGCATCGAGCAGGAAGAGCAAAAGCGCGGCGGGATCATCATCCCCGACACCGCCAAGGAGAAGCCGATGGAGGCCAAGGTCGAGGCCGTCGGCGAAGGCAAATTCGACGACAACGGCAAGCGGATCCCGCTCGACGTCAAGAAGGGCGACCGAATCCTGATCGGCAAGTACGCCGGCACCGAGATCAAGATCGAAGACGACGAGTACCTCATCCTCCGTGAGGACGAAGTGCTCGCGATCGTCGAGACGAAGTAAGGGGTAGATCAAATGGCTGCCAAGAACATCACCTACGGCGACGACGCCCGCCAGAACATCCTCCGTGGCGTCAACAAGCTGGCCGACGCCGTGAAGATCACGCTCGGTCCCAAGGGCCGGAACGTTGTCATCGACAAGAAGTTCGGCTCGCCCACGATCACGAAGGACGGCGTGACCGTCGCCAAGGAGATTGAGCTCGACAACCCGCTCGAGAACATGGGCGCCCAGATGGTTCGTGAGGTCGCGTCCAAAACCTCCGACGTAGCCGGCGACGGCACGACGACGGCCACGGTCCTCGCCCAGGCCATCTACCGCGAGGGCATCAAGATGGTCACCGCCGGCCACAACCCGATGGAGATCAAGCGCGGCATCGACATCGCCGTGAAGAAGGCGGTGGAGTCCATCAACGCGATCAAGAAGACCGTCGACGCCAAGGAGATCGCGCATGTCGGCACGATCTCGGCGAATGGTGACCTGGAGATCGGAAAGATCATCGCCGAAGCCATGGACAAGGTCGGCAAGGACGGCGTGATCACGGTCGAGGAGGCCAAGGGCCTTGACACGACGCTGGAAATCGTCGAGGGCATGCAGTTCGACCGCGGCTATCTCTCGCCGTACTTCGTGACGGACGCCGAGCGCATGGAGTGCGTCCTCGAGAACGTGAAGATCCTGATCTACGAGAAGAAGGTCTCTTCCATGAAGGACCTCCTCCCGCTCCTCGAGCAGGCGGCCAAGCAGAACAAGCCGCTCCTCATCATTGCGGAAGAGGTCGAAGGCGAGGCGCTCGCGACGCTCGTCGTGAACAAGCTCCGCGGCACACTGCACGTCGCCGCCGTCAAGGCCCCGGGCTTCGGCGACCGCCGCAAGGCCATGCTCGAGGACATCGCCATCCTGACGGGCGGCAAGATGATTTCCGAGGATCTCGGCATCAAGCTCGAGAACGTCAAGTGGGAAGACCTAGGCGACGCCAAGAAGGTCACCATCGACAAGGACGATACGACTCTCGTGATCGATGCGGGCGACAAGAAACGTAAGGAAGCCATCACGGGCCGCGTGAAGCAGCTCCGGACGCAGATTGACGAGACGACGTCCGACTACGACCGCGAGAAGCTCCAGGAGCGGCTCGCCAAGCTCGTCGGCGGTGTCGCGATCATCAAGGTCGGGGCGGCCACCGAGACCGAGATGAAGGAGAAGAAGGCTCGCGTCGAGGACGCCATGCACGCCACGAAGGCGGCCGTCGAGGACGGCATCGTGCCGGGCGGCGGTGTGGCGCTGCTGCGCGCCATGGAGGCCGTCGAGAAAATCAAGGAGTCCGGCGACGTGCAGGTCGGCGTCAACATCGTCAAGCGCGCACTGGAGGAGCCGACCCGTCAGATCATCGCGAACGCAGGGTTCGAGGGCTCGGTGATCGTGAAGGACCTGAAGGACAAGGGGGGTAACTTCGGCTTCAACGCGCAGACCGAGAAGACAGAAGACATGTTCAAGGCGGGTATCGTCGATCCGGCCAAGGTCACGAAGTCGGCGCTTCAGAACGCCGCATCCATCGCGGGTCTCATGCTCACGACGGAAGCCCTCGTCTCCGAGATCAAGGAGAAGGACAGGGTTCCGGCGGGCGGCGGCATGGGCGGCGGCGGCGGTATGGGCGACATGTATTAGGTCCCAAATCCCCCAGCTTTCGATTCTCTCGTTTCTCGACCCCGCATTCGCGGGGCCGACTTGTCCTCGGCGATCTTCGGCCCTTGCCGCCCTGTAGTGGTGCAATGGGAATTGCGGGGGGCCGTGGCGCGTAGTGACCAGGGCCACGCCCCGGCATCTTCCTCGATTCCGGCCCGCGGACGTCGCGTCGACGCGCTGGACGCGACGCCAGAAGACCCTGCGCCTGCTGCGGGCCTAAGTCCTGACGGCCCTAAGAGCCCGCACCCCTCGAGCGTAAGCCTGCCGACGTAGCCGTATCCCTCGGGGCTCAGTATCAAGACCTGGTCTCCGCTGGCGGTCTCCAGGAGGATCGCCGCATCCCTCGACGGGTCGTAGCGTTCCACTGGCCGTTGTTACCAGCATCGCGGAGCCCGGATGAGGCTCGAGCCGAGCGGCAATCTCCGCCACAGTCTCGTAGCGTGCCTCGTCGTCACCCGTCCGAATGAGGCAGCCGCGACCGGCGATCTCGAAGGCTCGTCGGGCGTCGTCGATGGTATCGGCGATGTTCACGGGCGGGGTCTGGCAGATTGCCTCCGGCGCCGCTGCGAATCTGGCAAGGGGCCTCTGCCCTACCGCGAAGGATGGAGGCCGTCTGGGTCTAGACGTGAAGAATCGTGCGACCGCGCCGCTTGGCCAACCGGCCGAAGTAGAGACAGTACAGTTCGTGGCTCTTGCCAAGGATCAAGCACTGGCACTCGTGGTGTGGTAAGCCCTCGAATTCACGGGTGTCCACTCGAGGCGCGAGCACCAACGCGACATCCTGCGTCTTCGTGAAGACGGTACGCAGCAGGCTGTCGGCTGGTGGGCGGGTGTTCGAATTCAGGAATCGGTAAACGTGATGTGGCCCAGAAACGGCCCAGTCCGGATCCAAGAAAGCCGAGTCGACTCGAGGGAGACGTTCGAAGAGCACCGTATTAAGGACATCGCCTTTCACGAAGGTCACGACGTGATCGACACCGGCACGCGACACGTTGGCTTGCGCCTGCTGTTGATGGAGAGGCTCGATTTCGACGGTCACGACCTGCTCTGCCACGCGTGCGAGAGCTATTGTCATGAACCCCGCACCCGTACAGGTCTCGAGCACGACGCTCCCCCGAAAGCGTTCAGCCATGGCCGCCGCGAGCCGGTGATCGATGCCCATAATGTAGGTGTGCTCGTTCACGAGGTAGTCATCGCCGAACTTCTCGTGCACCGCCCCTGGATCGACGACAGGCATTCCGCTCCTCCCGACTCCGCTGTAGATTCTACGAGGCGTCCGGCTGCGGGCGCGCGTTCAACAACGCGTCACCACGGGACTCGCTTGCGGTCCCCGCTGAGCGCGCTATCGTTTGGGCGGAACAACGCCATGCTTACTACCCGAATCGACCGTTCGTAGCTTCATTAGACGCATCAACGCCCACGCTCTGCACACCCGGTCACATCTTTACGGACAGCCTCGGCAGCTGCCTGACAGGCCACGCGGCTCTTTTTCCAGCGTGGCAGGGTTACTTCTCGTTGTTTCCGAACTACCGAGTTCAGGTTTCAAGGCTCTTCGCCTCTGGCAGTGTTGTTGCGGTGTTTGGCTCTGCAGGCGGAACCCTCGCCGGCGCTGAGGATCCTTCGGTATCGTCGTGGTCCATCCCTGCAGCCTGGCGCGCCGTTGTTAGGCACGGCCTCGTCGCGCAGTGGCAGGTCTTCGCCGACAACAAGCCCGCCTACGAACTTCTCGCCAGAACCAAGCGCTAGAGCTGCACCACCACATCCAACGTGCTCCGCTCCAGACTAGCTTGCCCTCCAACCTTTGAACCGTTCCGCGTGCCCCCTCACCGCAGCGGAGTCACTGCGTTCGCCGCTGAACGACCGGAGTAATCTGGGCCGCGTGCGCCAGAACCCGCCGGAGGTCACATGAAGAATTTCCTTGTCGTCACCGAGCACCCCATCGAGCGGGTCCTCCGTGTTCTCGTCGGTATCGGGCTACTCAGCCTAGTCTTCGTCGGGCCGAAAACGGCGTGGGGCTGGATCGGGATCCTCCCCTTGCTCACAGGCTTCACGGGACTCTGTCCGCTCTACACGTTGCTGGGGATTTCTACCTGCCCGAAGAAGGCCTCGACGTAAGGCTGCCGCTGAGCTTGCGCCGCACGACGCGCTGCGGGACTTTGCCCTTCTCGACGGTCGAGACGTCACCGAGGAGCCGGGCGAGGCGGTAGAGAACGGCGCGAAGAGTCACGCCTCCGGCTCCCGCTTCAGGATTTCGTCCAAGTCCAGCACGCCGAGCTTCCGGCCGAGTTTTTCGAGATCAACGTCGCTCAAGATGAGAGTGTCCCGCTCCAAGTCGACCGTGTACCAGCGCCCGAGATCTCGAAACGAACGCGAGCTCCTCGGGCAACGCCGAAGCCGTTCGCCGCGCTTCAGGAGTTTCCGATGGATCCGGAGCGCAAGTGCCGTCTCGCTGACCCTGCGCTTTGGGAGAGCCTTCTGCGCCTTCAGCCGTTCGACTCCCTCCAGTGCGACTCTAATGCTTTCGCTTTCCTTCGTGGAGGGTCCTCCCGTCAGGTACGCGTCCTTTGCCGCCTTGAGCTCCTTCCGCTCGTCCCGCGCGGCCGTTGGGAGCTGCTCGATCAGCCACGGCACGAGGCCCTTCACGGCGGTCCGTTGACGCGACAGCGGCAGAATCCCTCGACTAAACACGTACTCGAGCAGATCGTATGCGGCGATAACCCGCGCCGCCTTCACCGTCTTCTTCGCCGCGGCGAGTGCTTCTGCGAGTCGTTGTGCCTTACTCACGCCCCCGGCTCCTCCGTGCCCGCCACCTTCTCACGCATGCGGGCGCGGCCACGCTTCAGGGTTGCCATAGATTTCTCCTGTCGAAGTGCACATCGCTCCTGTGTGCGTCGAAGCGGAGGCCAGGGAGGCCCTTCACGCCTCGCCCTTCCGTTTGCAGGTCGCGACATGGCTCTTGAACCGAGCACCCGGCGGGTCGCCAGCCCTCACGTATTCCACGCGAGGAGGGTCGTACGTCTCGTCGAGCTTGAATCGTCCGTCAGCAACGGGCCTCTGGTCGAGTGGAATCCGCGTTCTGTCAACGACCGTTTCAGCCCAGATAGTCGGGGCGTTCCACGCACGGGCAGCGGGCCTCGCTCACCTGAACAGCTTTCCCAAGATCCGCCCGATGAATCTCCCGACGATCCGCCGCTTGACGCGCTGCGGTGCCGGCCTCTTCGCCGTTTTCTTCATTCGGCGTTCGGGTCGAGCAGCCATTTCCATGCCTCAGCCTCGGAGGAGAAGGCTTTCGAGAATAGCCCGCGGTTTCTGGCAACCATGATTCCGACCCCACGCGGGTCGATCTGCTCGGGTCTCATCACAAACGCGATCTTGACAGCGGCCATCGCGTGACGCGCAAGCTGTTCGCCAGCCGTGAACAGTTCAAAGGTTCCGAGTCCGAAGCCGCCCAGGTTCGTCGCGTCGATGAGGAGCCTCCCGATCGCGTTCTCACGGCAGTACACGATCGCCCGACTCCCGAGATCGAGCGCCTCCTGGAACGAGGCGTGTCCTTCCAGGCGAAAGATTGCATGGCCGTCGCCGATTTCGAGACCTTCAGGTAAATCCCTCGTTTCGCTCACGATGAAGCCCCTAAAGGTCGGCGCCGCCTCTTTCGCCTCTCGTGCCGCGCGACGGCCTTCGCTGTCGCCCGCTCGCGCGGCCGGCGCCACATCTCGATAACGACGTCCGGCGGGATGATGAGCGGGAACTCCCGCACGTTCGCCGGTAGCGGCGCCTCCTCCTCTTTGCGCGGAGGCGGAAGGTCCCGCGAGCCGCTTGTGGTCACGGCGAGGATTCTCTCTCACGGCAAGGGCCTCGTGTTTCGCGGGCACACAGCTACGCCTTGCATAAGCGTCGGCTGTAGGATCCCGAACGTGTCATGGATCTCCGGCATCGCGGGGATTTTCAAGAGACGGCCGGCCCCCCCGAGGGCAAGCAGGAGCGGCGAACGGGTAAGACGGGTGAGTGATCCGTTGATGGCGGTATGTCTCTTCTGCGGTCGAACCGCGTCAGTACAGCCTTTCGGAGCGACCGTGCAGCTCGACTGTTCAGACTGTGGGCCGTGCGAGGTGACAGTCGAAGCGATGCGCCTCCTCCGCGCTGACGCGAACCTAAGAGAAGCGGTCCGGCGACAGGTGCGACGACACCTTGACACCGGCGCCGAGAGACCGCTCGTCAATCCCGAATTCATCCAGTCACTCAAAGGGCGCTGACCGCAGCGCCCGGCAGACCCGCCCGTGCCGCCGCATCGATGAAATCGCTGAGGATTTTAAGACCAAGCACGAGGGCCTGGAGGGAATCGACACCTTCCTCGACGAGGATATGTTCGGCCTCCTCAGACGCCGGGTGGCGCCCCGTCAATAATCGGCGCCCCTAAACCCGCGCACGGCGAAAAGTTCGTCGAAGGCTGGACCGAATACCAGCATTGGCTGTTGGCGCCAGTCTTGCGGTGGGATAGCAACTCAATCGCCCGGATGGAGGTCTCGGGAAGCCGTTTCGATGAGGGGGGAGACGGAGCCATGAGCGAGAGCGAAAGCAGAAAGGCCTACTCTGGATGGCTCGAGGCTTACCCACCGCGCGGTGTACCAGCCAGAACGTACTGCTCCGAGGATTGCGCAGAACACGCTCACGTCCGAGCCACGAGAATGCAGTGGGAAGGACCCCAAGCGGCTGTAGATTCGAGCGGCCTCTGTTCAAAGTGTGGCGGCGCGATCAAAGAAATGCCGGGCTGGGTAATGGACCTTGAGTCGAGCCCCAAGAAATGACGGTCAGGGGTCGGATCGAGATCTCTCTACTTGTAGGGGCGCAATGGGAATTGCCGGGGGCTTCGACGCGTAGAAACCGGGGCCGTAGACGGGCATTCTGGCCGGACGGGAGCCTTTCATGCGCTCTTTCCAGCCGCCGCGAAGTGGCATTTCTAGCCGTGCCGTCCCAGGCGCGACGGCGCTTTCCGCCCTGCTTCGCGCCTCGCACCTCTTCGGCCTCGCCCTCGGCTCGGCGCTCGGGAAGCTGCGCGACTCAGGTGTGACGGCGGCCAGGATGTTCGAAAGGGCCGAAGAGAGTGCCCTCCTCCTCAGGATGATGCGCGAGGCTGTAGGGGTGCAATGGGAATTGCCGGGGGGCTAAAGGCCGGGGCCGCACACGGGAGCTTCATCCGGCCGGTTGCTTCCCAATGGCTTCGCCGCGTGGTACCTTCTGCCCCGCCGAGCGGCAAAGAAGGAGGGAGATCGATGAAGAAACCGAGCTCGTTGCCCCTGTGCCTCGGCCTCGTTCTGGCAACCGCCGCCACGGCAGGCGACACGAAGCCCGACAAAGGGACCAAGGCCACTCGACCAGCCGCCGACTCCAAGAGCTTTGTGGAACGGGGCAAGTACCTCACCGTCATCGGCGGTTGCGGCGACTGCCACACCCCCAAGAAGATGGGCCCGAACGGACCGGAGCCCGACATGTCGCGACTGCTTTCCGGCCACCCGCAGGACTCCAAGCTCCCGCCCGCGCCGCCGCTGTTGCCGACGGAAGCCTGGAACATCACCGTGAGCGGAGACCTCACCGCTTGGGCAGGTCCATGGGGCGTCAGCTACACGTCGAACCTCACCCCCGACACCGTGACGGGCCTCGGCGTGCCCGGCCTGTGGACCGAGGAGCTCTTCATCAAGGCGATGAGGACCGGCAAGCACATCGGTACTTCCCGGCCGATCTTGCCGCCCATGCCGTGGCCGGACTTCGGCCGGGCGACGGACCATGATCTGAAGGCGATCTGGGCGTACCTGAAGACTATCCCGCCCGTGCGGAACCTGGTGCCCGACCCCGTAATTGCGCCGCCTCCGCCCGCGAGCAAGTAGCCCCGCATCGTCGCCGGCAGGTTGCCGAAGGGTTGGCCGCGCGTCCGACGCGTCCTTCACTGCAGGGCGGCAATGGGAATTGCCGGGGGCTGTAGGGGTGCAATGGGAATTGCCGGGGCTGTCGAGCGTAGAGACCAGACTCACGCCCCCCGTTTCCCTCTCAACCCCGGCCCGAAGGCGGGCATTCTGTCCGGACAGCGGTCTAGGTTCGAGTAATCGACCCTTTTCCTGAAGGATCCCCGAGTGGATGGCTCAAAGCGCGGTGGTCAGGGACTACCGGGTTCTCGAGGTCGGGCGGCGTCGGTCGAACCGTCTCATTCTAACTGTCGCGGGATGAAGAGATTTCCTCGGCGGACGGGGCCCACGAGGTTCGAGATAAGCTTCAAGTAAGAAGACGGAACAGATCGAGGTGACGCTCTCCGCAGGCACTCGTCTCGGCCCTTACGAGATCCTCTCGCCTCTCGGCGCGGGTGGGATGGGCGAGGTCTATCGCGCGCGCGACGAGAGGCTGAAGCGCGACGTCGCGGTCAAGGTCCTGCCTGCCTCGTACTCGCAGGACGCCGACCGCCTGCGGCGCTTCGAACAGGAGGCGCAGGCGGCCGGGGCGCTGAACCATCCGAACATCACGGCGGTCTACGACCTCGGCACCCACGACGGCGCGCCGTACATCGTGACCGAGCTCCTCGAGGGCGAGACGCTGCGCGCGCGGCTCGCAGGTGGCGGCCTCGCCATCCGCAGGGTGATCGACTACGCCGTCCAGATCGCAAGGGGCCTCGCCGCGGCGCACGAGAAGGGAATCATCCACCGTGACCTCAAGCCCGAGAACGTTTTCCTTACAAAGGATGGGCGGATCAAGATCCTCGACTTCGGTCTCGCGAAGCTCACGCAGACCGAAGGGCTAGGCGGTCCGCAGACGAACCTTCCGACGGCGACAGCCGGCACCGAGGCCGGCGTCGTGATGGGGACCCTCGGCTACATGTCGCCGGAACAGGTGAAGGGGCACCCGGCCGACCAGCGGTCGGACCTCTTCTCCTTCGGCGCGATCCTCTACGAGATGCTGTCGGGGAATCGCGCGTTCCACCGCGATTCGGCGGCCGAGACGATCTCAGCAATCCTCCGCGAGGAGCCGCCAGACCTCTCGGCGACTAACCAGAACATCCCGCCCGGTCTCGACCGCATCGTGAGTCACTGCCTGGAGAAGTCACCCGGGTCCCGCTTCCAGTCCGCCGGCGACATCGCTTTCGATCTCGAATCGCTGGCCACCGCTCCGGCCGCCGTGTCGGGAGGCGTGATCCGCCCGGCGAGGCGGCGGCTCGGGTGGCGGGCCGCTGCCGGGCTCGCTCTGGTTGTGGCATCGGCCGCCGCCTTTTTCTGGGGCACGCGCGCGAGCCGCAACGAACGGCTGGGCTTTCACGCCTTCACGTTTCGCCGCGGCACGATCCGCTCCGCTCGGTTCGCGCCCGACGGCCACACGATCGTTTACGGGGCCGCGTGGCAGGGCGCGCCGATCCGGCTCTTCTCGGCGAGCACGGAACATCTCGAATCGGCTGCGATCGCGCTCCCCGATGGCGACATCTTCGCGATCAACTCCGGCGGCGAGCTTCTGATTTCCTTGGGCCGCCACTACCTGACAACCCATCACAGCGTCGGGACCCTCGCGCTCGCTCCCCTTTCGGGGGGCGCTCCGCACGAAATCCTCGAGAACGTCCAGGCGGCGGACTTCGGACCGGACGGAAGGAGCTTTGCCGCCATCCGCGAGGTGGAGGGGAAGAACCGCCTGGAGTACCCGCTCGGAACGGTTTTGTGCGAGACCGTCGGCTGGATGAGCCACCTGCGCGTTTCACCGCGAGGCGATCAGGTCGCCTTCTTCGACCACCCCGACCGATGGGACAACCGGGGAGCGGTCGCGGTCGTCGACCGACAGGGACACAGGAAGACGCTGACGCAGATCTACAACAGCGAAGAGGGCCTCAGCTGGTCGCCCTCTGGAGACGAGATCTGGTATTCGGCCGGATTTGGACTCGGGGGAGATTCCGTTCTGGCGGTGACGCCGGCCGGGAAGACGCGGGTGGTCTACCGCGGTCTTGGCGACATGGCCATCTTCGATTGCGCGCGGGATGGCAAAGTGCTGCTGAGCCGGGCTCTCAACCAGCGAGAAATGATGTTCGGCCGGTCCGAAGAAGCCCGGGAGCGCGACCTCTCCTGGTTCGACTGGTCTTATCCGATCGACATGCTCGCCAGCGGCGGTGCCATCCTCTTCTCCGAGACCGGGCTGGGCGCGGGCTCGACGTATGGCGTCTTCATCCGCCGGACGGACGGCTCCCCGGCGGTTCGCATCGGGGACGGAAACCCCCTGTCCCTGTCGCCGGACGGCAGGTTTGCCATCGCAAAGACACTCACGAGCCCACCCCAGATCGTTCTCCTGCCAACCGGCGCCGGCGAGCCGACGATGCTGCCCTTCGGAGCCGTCGAGGGCGATCAGGCCGCCTGGTTTCCCGATGGCCGCCGGATTCTCCTGGAGGGACACGAGGCGGGCCATGGCGCGCGGCTCTACGTGGCCGGAGCGGATGGAGGATCCGTCCGGCCGATCAGCGGAGAGGGCGTCCGGATCAATGGCTCGAAGCCGGTCTCGCCCGACGGCATGTCCGTCACGGCGACCGGCCGCGACGGAAGGTCTTACATCTATCCCGTCGATGGGGGTGAGCCGCGCCTGATACCCGGCCTTTCCGAAGACGACGAGATCAGCCGCTGGACATCCGACGGAATGTCGCTCTACGTCTTCCGCCACGGCGAGCTTCCGGCGAAAGTCGTGCGCCTGAATCTCGCGACGGGAAAACGCGAGCCGTGGAAGGAGGTGCTGCCCAGCGATCCTTCCGGAGTCGTCACGATTACTCCGATTCTGCTGACACCGGATGGGAAAAGCTATGCATACAGCTATCCAAGAATCCTCTCGCAGCTCTTCCTCGGCACAGGTTTGAAATGACCTGTAGGGGTGCAATGGGAAATTGCCGGGGTTGTGGTGCGCAGAGAAAAGGGCCACGGCCATCCGCCAGATGGCGGTTTTGGTTCGAGAAACCGAGCCTGTTCACCGGCACACTGGCCCGATTGCCGCTCGGGGGTACGGCCCCCCGGGAGCCTCCGCCTCCAGTTCCACGGGAACCCCCCCGCGTCGGAGGAAGTCTTCGATAAAGTAAAAGCGCCGGAAGGGATGCCCCTCCGACGCTTTGAGCCAGTTAAGTGGCTCCCCGGAGTAATGGCTCAGCGCGCGAGTCTTCGGGACCAGACGTCACTGGCTATCGAGAAGCGGCGCTCAAACCGTACCGTCTACATCCTCCAGGGCCGCGCTCGCGCAGCCTAAGAGGGCTGGGCTGATCTCTGAAAGCGGTGGTCCGGGACTATCGGGCGCTGGGGGTCGGACGACGGCGGGCGAACCGAAGAGCACTTAGCATGCCGGCTCCGGTCGGTTTCTCATCGCCGCTCTGCTGTCACCTTCTCTCGGTTCACAGTTGACGCCATTTGCCGATGCAGTCGGTAAGGCGTGTCGAGGCGTCCTTGGCGATCGTCGAAGTAGACTCGCTCAGCGCGGCACCGATCGCGAGCAGAGAGCGGCCGCCTCGAACGCGTGCGGTTGGTTCGGGCCGGAGCCCGTGCCGGCCCCGGCAGGAGGTGCACATGTTTAGCCGGGTTCTCTTCGCGACCGATCTGTCTCCCGCCTCCGACCTCGCCCTCGACTGCATCGCGGGCTGGAAGGGCCTGGGGCTGAGGCTGTCCCACGTCACGATTGCCCACGTGCACGCGGGAGCGGGAGGCATGGAAGATGCGCTCCGGGCCGAACACGCGCCGAAACTCGAGCGTCAGGCGCAGCACGTACGGGAAGCCGGCGTCTCCGCATCCTGGCGGCTGGAGTTCGGCGTGCCCTACCTGAACATCGAGCGCATCGCCCGCGAGGAGGGCGCCGAACTGGTGGTACTCGGCTCTCACGGAGCGTCCTGGGTCAAGGAGGTGTGGCTCGGCTCCATCGCCGACGCCATCCTCCGTCACGTGCAGCTCCCGGTAATGGTGATCAAGGTCAACCGGCTCATAGGCCTGCCTCGCGAGCAATACATCAGCGACTCCCTGTTCAGCAGGGCGCTCGTCTCCCTGTTCGGCAGGGCGCTCGTCGCAACTGACTTCTCGGCCGATAGCGACGCTGCCATCGCGTTCGCACGGAGGCTCGCGGAGCGCTCGCCCGGCGAGCTACATCTCCTTCACGTCCAAGAGTATAGCCAGATCTTTCCGCACCTAGCGAGCCGCCTCGACGAGTTCAACCACGCGAACGCGGGGCGCCTCGAG
Organism: Thermoanaerobaculia bacterium; assembly: GCA_963816185.1. Classification (GTDB taxonomy): domain Bacteria; phylum Acidobacteriota; class Thermoanaerobaculia; order UBA5066; family UBA5066; genus Fen-183. The sequence continues at coordinate 19,585 of CAWFJJ010000012.1, forward strand.
GCTCTCGCCGGGGAACTGCGGGCCGCAGGAGCCCGCGAGGTCTCCATCGAGGTGCGCACCGACCATGCCGTCACCGGTATCCTGGCAGCCATCGAGGCGTGGCGTCCGCGCCTCGTCGTTCTCGGCCGCCACGGCCGCGGCAAGGGGGGGCGCCGCCTCATCGGCTCCACGTCTCACGACGTCGCTCGTGAAAGCTCGGCTCCCGTCCTTGTGGTCCCGGAGGGTTAGAGAGATGCCTGTCTATGAGTTCGTTTGCGAGGACTGCGGGAACATGCAGGGGTGCAATGGGAATTGCGGGGCGCTACGGCGCGTAGAAGCCAGTGTTATGCCCTGGGGCGACAACCTCCGTGCGCATTCCGGTCCCCTGACGGCTTCCCTCGCCGCCTCGGAACGAGCTGCTCGAAACGATGCAGCACCGCATCGAAATGAGACAGCTCAAAGCGGAATTCGCCAGCACGAGGCGCCTCAGACCGCCTCTCAGGTAACGGCACAGCGTTTGCTCTCCCGTCGGTCGGCCACAGCGTGATGAAGACAGGCCGCCGCAGGACCAAGCCGTCGCCGAGGTTCGTCCCCCTCAGGGACCTCGTCCCCCGAATCGACCCCAAGGGGGGCTCGTCCCAGAAGACGGTCTTCGGCGAGCCCCCGCCGGTCTCCGCGAGGGAGGAGAAGCAGGAAACTCAGGATGTTCCGACCGAACGAAGGCAGAAGCCGGGTCACGGCCGAAACAGGAAGAAAGGAGAAGCGACATGAAAAAGACCACGAAGAAGAACCCCAAGGCCTCTCAAAAGAAGGCACCCAAGAATCTCGACGTCAAACCCGTCAGGGGCGGGAAAGTCCGTGGAGGCTCATTCAAATTTAAATATATAGAATAGATAGGACTTATATCGAAATCTGACGAGCGCGATTGCTGATCGAGATGGCAGCCCTTGCATACGCAGGCGCGTCTGTTGGATATCCCAGTATGGGTCATAATCTGACGAGCGCCGCTTGTCGGAAGGGCCGCCGGGAGCTCGCAGCCGACAAGCATGCAAGCGCGCGCGCGGTCTTCGACTCGGTCGTCCGGGCAAGGCCGGATTGCACGGCGGCCCGGTACCACCTCGCCCGGGCGAGCTTCGCCCTGGGTGAAATCGGGAAGGCGACGGGGCAACTTCGGGCGTCGCTCCTGATCCGCACGGACATCCGAGCATTGCGGTTCCTCGCGACGATCGCCCCTTTCGACCCTCACCTCGACAATGCTGCGATCCTGAAGTACCGCCGGGCGCTGAGCGCCGCGGTTCGCGCAAGACACGGCGCGCCGACCGAGACGTTGGTCGTCGGGAGCCCGGCCCGGAAAGTACTCAAGATCGGCTATGTGTCGTCGTCCTTCGAAGCGGAAAACTGGATGAAACCGGTTTGGGGGCTGATCGATCAACACGACGCGGGCAGGGTGGAGGTTCACCTGTTCTCCGCTGGGCCGCGCGTTTCCGTCGTGCGTCGCCGGGCGGGCGCGAGCGGCGCCCGGGTTCACGACATCTCGCGCCTCGACAACGACGCGGCGGCGCGCCGAATCGCCCGAGCCCGGCTCGATATCCTCGTGGATCTCAATCAATACTGCCGGGCGAGCCGGTTGCCGCTGTTCGCGACCAGGCCGGCGCCGATTCTTGTTGCTTGGTTCAACATCTTCGGAACGTCGGGAATGCCGGAGTTCGATGCGCTGATCGGCGATCCATGGGTCGTACGGGACGGCGAGGAGCGCTGGTACGTCGAGCAGATCGTCAAGCTCCCGCTGTCGTATCTGACATTCGCGGTGGACTATCCGGTCCCCGACGTTGCGCCGCCGCCGTTGCTGCGCAACGGCTACGTCACGTTCGGCAGTCTGGCGTCGCTCTACAAAATCAACAACGGCGTCCTTGGCGCGTGGGCCGAGATCCTGGAACGAAGCCCCGGAAGCCGTCTTCTCTTGGGAAACGCGGACCTCGGAGACTCCGGCAATCGAAGACACACCCTCGGCCGATTCGCCGCGCACGGCATCGAGCCGGAGCGCGTCACGTTGCTCGGTTCCGCGGATCACTACGACTTCCTGCAGAACTACGACGCCATGGACGTCGCCCTCGACACGTTCCCCTTCAGCGGAGGCACGACGACCACCGAGGCCATCTGGCAAGGCGTCCCGGTCATTACGTTCTCGGGGGACCGGTGGATCTCGCGTACCAGCGCCTCACTGCTGAAGAACGCGGGGCTCGACGGTTTCGTCTGCAAGGACATCCGCGGCTACGTCGAAACGGCCGTCCGATGGGGGTCGGGAAAAACAGCGGAGAAACTGAGAGCGCTGCGCCGCACGATGAGGATGCGCTTGAGAGCCTCACCGGTCACCGACTGTGCGAGGCTCGCAAGGTGCATCGAAGATGTCTACCGCCAGCTGTGGGAGGGAAGGTCTCGCACGAGGAGCGCGGGGCCTCTTGACACCAGGCATTAGCGACAGAGAGATCGAGCATCCAATGACGGTCGCCGTCGTCACGGGCTCGGGTGGGCTGATCGGCTCGGAGACCGTACGCCGTCTCTGCGGGGCAGGCATCGACGTGGTCGGAATTGACAACGACATGCGTCGCGTCTTCTTCGGCCCAGAGGCCTCGACCGCCTCGAGTTGCATCGCCCTCGCCGAGCGTTTTCCGAAGACATACCACCACCTGGATATCGATATCCGAAACCGAACGGAGATCGAAGGCACTTTTCGACGATACGGACGTGCGATCGATCTCGTCGTGCATACGGCCGCGCAACCCTCGCACGACTGGGCGGCACGGGAGCCGCTGACGGACTTCGAGGTCAACGCGACGGGGACGCTCATCCTCCTGGAAACCGCCCGGCAGCATTGCCCGGAAGCTACGTTCCTCTTCACGTCGACGAACAAGGTCTACGGAGACCTCCCGAACGCCCTTCCCTTCGTGGAAAAGGAGACGCGATGGGAGATCGAGCCCCTGCACCACTTCGTGAACGGCATCGACGAGTCGATGAGCATCGATGGCTCGACGCATTCCGTCTTCGGCGCCTCCAAGGCGGCCGCCGACGTTCTGGTCCAGGAATACGGCCGCTACTTCGGCATGAAGACGGCTTGTTTTCGCGGAGGCTGCCTGACGGGACCGCACCACGCCGGGACCGCCTTGCATGGCTTCCTCGCCTATCTGATGAAGTGCATCTGCACGGGCAGGTCCTACACGGTCTACGGCTACAAGGGAAAGCAGGTGCGAGACAACATCCACAGCGAGGATCTCGTTGACGCTTTCGTCCAGTTCCATCGGTCTCCGCGTCGGGCCGAGGTTTACAACATCGGGGGATCACGATTCAGCAATTGCTCTATGCTCGAGGCGATTGCGCTCGGAGAACGGATCGCGGGTCGCGAGTTGAACTGGACCTACGCGGAGTCGAATCGGATCGGCGACCATATCTGGTATATCAGCGACACGGCGAAGTTCCGAGCGCACTATCCGGAATGGCGCCAGCGCTACGGTCTGGAAGATCTGGTCAAAGACATTTTCGAGAAGAACGTTGAGCGCTGGCTCTCGCAGGGCGAAAAAGGATGACCGTGTAGGGGCGCGATGGGAATTGCTGGGTGCTGTAGGGACGCAATGGGAATTGTCGGGGGTGTGCGGCGCATGAAAGTGGCACCTTCTGCCTGTTTCTCGTCTCGGCCGGGCGTTTTGATCCCGCCTGTAGGGTGCAATGGGAATTGCCGGGGGCCTGTGGCGCGTAGAAACCAGAGTCACGCCCTCGGTTTCTTCCTCAATCCCGCCGCGTAGACGGGCATTTTGGCCTACTTCTTCGCGAGCAACACGGCAGGGTCGCCGCCCTAACAGGCCGAAGTGACCGAGAACCAGCTGCGCCTGTCGTTCCACGGAAAACCTGCGGCACGGAGGTCTTTGAGAAAATCGGCGCGCCGGGAGCGAGGGCCTCCCGACGCGCTGAGTTATTCGAGTGGCTCCCGAGTGGATGGCTCGAAGCGCGGTGGTGGGACTATGGGCACTGGAGGTGGGCGACGTCGGGCGAACCGCCTCGTCCTAACCGTGGCGGGGTAAGAGTTTATCACTTCTCGCCGCGGTGTACGCGATGCCGCCTCGTCGTGGCAGGCGGGGCGAAGGCGCGATGGATTCACCGTTTCGCATCGACTATCTCGAGTGGAACGACTGTTGCGAGAGGTGAAAGTGGCACCTTCTGCCTGTTTCTCGTCTCGGCCGGGCGTTTTGATCCCGCCTGTAGGGTGCAATGGGAATTGCCGGGGGCCTGTGGCGCGTAGAAACCAGAGTCACGCCCTCGGTTTCTTCCTCAATCCCGCCGCGTAGACGGGCATTTTGGCCTACTTCTTCGCGAGCAACACGGCAGGGTCGCCGCCCCTAACAGGCCGAAGTGACCGAGAACCAGCTGCGCCTGTCGTTCCACGGAAAACCTGCGGCACTGTAGGGGCGCAATGGGAATTGCCGGCGGCCGTGGCGCGTAGAGACCAGAGTCACGCTCTCGGTTTCTTTCTCAATCCCGCCCCGCAGACGGGCATTCTGGCTGGACGGCGGTTTAGGTTCGAGAAACCGACCCTTTCTCGAAGGATCCCCGAGTGGATGTCTCAGAGCGCGGTGGTCCGGGACTGCCGGATGCTAGAGGTTGGATGAAGGCGGGCGAACTGTCTCGTGCTAACGGTCGCGGGATGAGGAGCTTGCGGCGACCGAACCCTATCTTGTCGTCGGGAGCCGTTGCTGCGGGTGTTGGTTCGAGAAGCAGCCTGAAGAGCAGTCACGAAAACTCAGCGAGGTGCAATGGAGTGGGCCGACGTGTGCGCGTCGAGAAAGGAGCCGAGGACGTGACTCTGATCTCTGTCCACCACAGCGTCCCGCAATCCCATTGCACCACCTCAGTAGCTCGCCGGAGACGCGCTCGCCCATCTAGGGCAATAATCGGCCGGACTCCTGAGGCAAGACGTGCAGAAAAGCGAATCTAAGACGGACACGCAACCCATCCGCGCCGAGAAAGGACGTCGGGCATCGGGCGTCACGCGGCGGCCGGCGTCCCTCCTCATCGACTCCCCGGACCCCACGGCTCTCTTCGGCCGCACGGGCCGTGTCCTTCTCGCCAACGAGGCCGCGCTCGCCGAGGGCACTCCCAGCCCGGGCAACCTCGAGGAGGCACCCGGAAGCTCGCCGCCATTCTGGCTCACGCCGCCCGGGCGTGACAGCCTCATCGAGGCCACCGCGAGGCCCGGGGGAGCGAAGAACTTCGAGGTTCGGATCCCGGCCGGACCCGAATCAGGCGAGCGCGTGTTCTGGGTGACGACGCGCTTTACCTCCCGGGCGGCCGAAGGGGGATTTCTGGCCGTGGCGCGCGAGGTGACGGGAGTCGCTAGCGAGAAGCTCCGCGCCGAATCAGCGGACACCGTGACCGAGCCCGCTGATGCGCTGACGGGCTTCGCGCACCGCGAGCAGTTTCGCTTCGAACTCGAGCGCGAGATCGCCCGCGCGGACCTTTTCGGACGGCCCCTCTCGCTCATCGTCATCGGGCTCGACAACTTCAAGACCTTGAACGACACCCACGGGCTTCTCGCTGGAGACGAGTACCTCCGATCCATGGCCAATATGCTTCGCGGCACGCTCCTGGGCGGAGAGACCGCCGGGCGCGTTGGCGGTGACGAGATCGCGATCCTGCTTCCCGGTGCCTCCGCCGTCGAAGCCGCGCCGCGCGCCGAGACCGTCATCGCCCTCATTCGCCGGATGGCGCCCATCTGGGAGGGCAACGCGCTCACACTGACCGCGAGCGCCGGAGTCGCCGTGTTCCCGGATCACGCGGGCGGCGCCTCGGACCTATTTCTCGCGGCGGACCTCGCGATGCATCAGGCGAAGCGCCGCGGCGGTGGGCGCGTGCGCCTTCACGACCCGTCGGATCGCGAGCGAGACCGCACCGGCCGCCTGCGCGAGCAGTCGGACCGCATTCGTGCGTCTCTCGCCGAGTCGCGCTTCGTCCCGTACTTTCAGCCCGTGGCCGAGGTTGGAAGCGGCCGCATCGTGGCGGTGGAGACTCTCGCCCGGATGCGCGAGCCAGATGGAAGTATCACGCTTCCCGCCGAGTTTCTCGGAGCCGCCGAGCGCTTCGGGATCGTGACCTCGATAGACCGCGCCATCATCGCGGCCGCGTTCGACAGCCTTGCCGCAGCCCGTAAGCGCATCAGCCCCGAGCTTGAGATCGGCATCAACCTCTCGGGCCTGGACTTCGACGACGACACGCTCGTCGCCGACATCTCGCGGATGGCCCGGGCCAAGGGCATCCGCCCCGAGCGCGTCACGTTCGAGATCACCGAGACCGCCGCCCTGCGCGACTTCGACCGCGTGCGGGATTTCACGCTCGCGCTCACCGGAGAAGGCTTTCACTTTGCGCTCGACGACTTCGGCATGGGCTTCTCTTCCTTCCGCTATCTCCGTGAGTTGCCCGTCTCCTCTCTCAAGCTCGACATCAGCTATGTGAGGGACCTTCCGAAGGAGCAGGCGAACCGGGTCTTCGTGCGGGGCATGGCGAGCATCTGCCGCGGCCTCGGCGTCAAGACCGTGGCCGAAGGCGTGGAATCGAAAGAGGTCATGGATATCCTCCCCGAGCTCGGTGTGGACCGGGCGCAGGGCTGGCACGTGGGCTACCCCGAGCCCGGCCTCCCTCTCCCCGTGGTCGATGTGGACTCGAGCCAACCGCTCCCGCGGCGATACCGAAACCTGTAGGGGTGCCAAGGAAATTGCAGGGCGCCGTGGCGCGTAGACCAGAGTCACGCCCTCGGTTCGCTTCTCAGTCCCGCCCCGTACACGGGCATTCTGTCCCGGATTGATATCGTTAGGCGAACCACCCGGAGTTGACGGCGACGCCGGCAACCAGATCGGAGCGAAGGGAACACCCCTGTGAAGGTAGAGGTTTCGAGATTCAACGTGTCGATCTTCGAGCTCGTCTACCCGGACAAGAAGGAGCGCGCCTTCCTACGCCGCGTGGATCCGGAGTTCCTCGAAGCCCTGCAAGCCGAGGCCGCGTACGAGAGCAAGCTCAAGAAACTGCCGTTCGGCCTGGGGAAGAAACTGCTTTCCCCACCGACCATCGAGATCACTGAAGCGCGCTGGCAAAGCCTGCGGGCCCGAATCTCCGGGTCGTTCCCGGTCGTGAAGATCGGTGGATCATGAGGCCAGCCCTCACCAGGATCGCCTGCGACTTTCAAAAGGGGCGCCAGTGAAGGAGGAAGGTGTTCTCTTGGTGGTTCGGCGGCTCAGTCTCGACGGAGACAGCCCCACGGTCGGTTAGGACCGGTGAGACAGTCGCCCGGATAGAATCTTGTCGGCCACGACTTAAGCCTCTCGAGGCGGCAGGCGAGGCCCGGGTGAGCGCTGCGGGACAATCGGGACGGGAAGTGCTGTCGAGAAGGGACGACATGAGACGCCGAGGACCAGTCGGCGAGAAAGCACGGGGGAACGGATGATTACGCGGAGTCGATTCTCGTCGCACGGCTACGAGATCCACCTTGGCACGGAGTTCGGCCATGGAGAGCCCTTGGGGGGGTTCCAGGACGCAACCGTGGCCGACTACAGGAACGGGACCGGCGGGCTGGCGATTCTGCGAATCCCGGGTATTCACAAGGTGGGCGATGTGACGCTGAAACGCGGCGTGGTGGACTCGTCGAGCTTGTGGAACTGGCTGGCACAGGCGCGAACCGAGGGACCGCATCGGCGGTGGGATGCAACGATTACGTTGCGCGATAAGGCCGGCCAGCCCATTCTGTCCTGGAAGCTGAGGAACGCGAAGCCGAGGAAGTACACGGGGCCGACGCTCGGCGGAAAAGGCAGCGGCGATGCTGCGATGGAGGAGCTGGTTCTTTCCGCCGAGTCGATCGAGCTGCTACCGCCTCACAAATAGCGCTGGTCCCCATGGCGCAATGGGAATTGCCCGGGGCTACGGAGGATAGAAAGCGCCTCCTCGCGGAAGGCCGGGCGAAGGCCCGATGAAACTCCCGTTTCGCGTCGAGTATCTAGATGCGGCGGTGCCGGTGCTCATGTGGCAGCGTTTCAGCGCACCGAGCGCAGCGGTCAGCGCCCTTTGAGTGACTGAATGAATTCGGGATTGACGAGCGGCCTCTCGGCGCCGGTGTCAATGTGTCGTCGCACCTGTCGCCGGACCGCTTCTCTTAGGTTCGCGTCAGCGCGGAGGAGACGAATCACTTCGACTGTCACCTCGGACGGCCCACAGTCTGAGCAGTCGAGCTGCACGGTCGCTCCAAAAGGCCGTACTGACACCGTGACCCCTGAAGCGGCAAGCTCCCGTTGGCACTTAGCCGCTCTGCCCAGCACCTGCGGTTTCCTTCCACTTGCGGGCGTTCACCCCCTTCACGATGAGCCACAACAACAGTGATATCTCCCCGGGGCCGGCGAGCGCGAGGTTGTAGGGATATAGATAGTGTGCGAGCGGTTGCCACAGAAGCGTCAGGTAACCAAACCCGGCAAGCACGCCCAGCGCGCCAATAATTCGAGGCAGGAAGGTTGACCTGAAAATCAGGTAGCTGCAGGGGCGCAATGGGAATTGCCGGGGGGCCTGCGGCGTACCAGCTTCACGGTGAGGCGGTGGGGGCTCCCTTCCAGCGGTCGTGCAGCCAGAGCCAGTTGTGCGGCCGCCGCCTCACGGCCTCTTCGATCCTCGCGGTGAAGGCGGCGACGTCTTCTTCGGCTCTCCCCGTCACCGGGAGAGGCGCGGAGAAGACCGCCTGGTGCTTCCCGGTCCCCTCCCGCCAGTACTCGAGGAAATGGACCGGGACGGAGGTTTTCGCCGCTGCAACTGCGATCGCCGGAGCCGTCAGGGCGAGGCGGCCGAAGAAGGGAACGGCAACACCCCGCGCGAGCCTCTGATCAATGACGAAGACGACGAGGTGCCCCCCCTCGAGGAGCTCGAAAACGCGCCTCATCGTCCCGGCCTTATTCGGTAGAAGGCCGAGCCCGTAAGAGGCCCGGACGCGCTCTATGAGCGCGGCGACGGCCTTCGACCGCGGTACTTTCACGACGACCGTTGCCATGATCCCCGCCCGGCGCGCCAGGAGCGGCCCGACGAGGTCCCACGAACCGAAGTGACCGGCAAAAACGAGGGTCCCTTTGCCCGTCTTCCCGCGCTCGGCAATCGGCCCGGCTCCCTCGATCGAGAGGTCGATGCTCTCGGGAACCCTCTCCTCGTGCAGCAGCTCGAAGTAGCCGAGGACGAGGCCGGCCATCATCCTGCGGAGCGGGACGCCCGGCGGGACACCCGGGAAGGCGCTCCGGAAGTTGAAGATGGCGAGGCGCCGCCGGATCGGGACGAGGAACCACCAGAGCCACGCGGCCACGGTCGAGACACCCGCCGCCACGGCGAGGGGCGTGCGCGCGACGATCCACGCAACGATCTTCATGCGCCGCTGCCTGTGCGGGAGGGGGGGCTCGCCAGCCCCGTCCTCAGCCACGTGCATAAGCGCGTGGCTGAGGTCCCCGCAATGCCGTGGATGAGGACGGTTAAGTCCGTCATGCTTACCTCTGCGTCCGAGTACTATCAGGTGCTCAGGGGAGATTCTCAGCCCTCTGCCTCCCCCACGCCATGATCCGAACGGCACCTCTCAGCGACCGCTCACGCAGCGGCTCTCGTCCGCCTGTCGCTTCAAGAAACAGAATCTCCTCTTGCAGGTCCGGAGCAAGGTTCGTGAGGTCGAGGATCTGCGAGAGCCTCGCCCTCGTCAGGGCGAGGCTGCGCGCAGCGTCTGCTTGATCCTTGATCTCTCCGGCGAGGATCCCCTGCCGGATCTTGTGCGCCATGGCGAGCGTCACAGCCACCCGCGCCGGGAGGCTGGCCGGGGTCGCCGGGGCACTGGCCGTAAACCTTTGCCGCCGCCCACGCCGCTCTCGATGAAGCTCTCCGTCGATCACTCGTCTGTCGGGTGTCATGGACTCACCTGCTGTGTCGGAAGCGCGTGTGCCGTCGGGTCCGTCAGGCAGACCCTGACCTTGTTGGAGGGCTCATCGAAATCCACTTCCTCGACGAGGGCCCGCATGAGCCGGCCCCTGTTCTGTGGAGTCAGGACGTCCCAGACCGAGTCGAGGTCGGCGAGACAACGCCCGGCCCACGTGGTGTTGGCCTTCTTCATGCCAGCTCCCTCCTTCGCGACCTCCCGGAGCCGGTCGATCACGTAGGTCTCGATGGCGTCAGCCGGGAGAGGGGGCGACGGGCAGGCCTGGCTCCCCTGCTTGTCGCGCTTGAGGCAGCGGTAGTAGCGATAGACGGTGCGACCCCTCCGGCTGGAGGCGGGCGTGAAAGCAGAGCCACAGCACGCGCAGCGGAGGAGCCCCCGCAGAATGTAGTTCGGATTGCGGGACGGATCGTTCATGGTCCTTGCCGCCCCGTCGAGAAGAGATCGCGCGGCGGAAAACGTCTCGCGATCGACGATGGCCTCGTGCTCGCCGTCGTACAGCTCACCGTGACTTCTGATGTAGCCCGCGTAGATGGGCGTTCTGATCAGGCGAAGGACGTCGGCGTTCGTCCACGGGCGGGTCGCCTGCGCGGCACCGTTATCTTCTGTTGAGGAAAGACGACGCTCGTTCAGGATCCGGGCTACTGCCAGAGCCGACCGCTGCTCAAGGTAGAGGGCGAAAATCTCGCGCACGAGGACGGCCTCGGTCTCGGCTATAAGGAGTCGTTTGTCCTTGACCGTGTACCCGAGCGGGATGGGGCCACCCGTCCACTTCCCTTTCCGGCGTGCGGCGGCGATCTTGTCCCGGGTCCTCTCGCCGATCATCTCTCTCTCGAACTCGGCGAAGGACATGAGCATGTTGAGGGTGAGACGCCCCATGGCGTCGGCGCTGGAGAAGTTCTGGGTCACGGAGACGAAGGAAGCTCCGGCTCGTCCGAAGCGCTCCATCAGCTTCGCGAAGTCGAGGAGCGAGCGGCTTAAGCGGTCGACCTTGTAGACGACCACGACGTCGATCTTCTTTGCATCGATGTCGGTCAAGAGTCTCTGAAATGCCGGCCTTTCGATGTTCGCACCGGTGAATCCGCCGTCGTCGTAGCGGTCGGCGAGGAGGCTCCAGCCGGGCTGCTTCTTTATGTATGCCGCGCAGGCCTCTCTCTGGGCGTCTAAGGAGTTGAAGTCCTGCTCGAGACCGACCGAGGTCGACTTGCGGGTGTAGATGGCACAGCGGCGGCTCTCGGGAGCTGATTCCGGAACCGATTTCCGCTTGGTCTTCATCGTCCCTGCGCTCCAGCCTTAGTGCCGTTCGCGCGACCGAAGAAGAAGAGATAGCCGTTCCAGGGGGTGCCTGTGATTACGCGTGCGATCTTCGAGAGGGAGCGGTACTTCTCGCCGCGGTACTCGAAGCCTTCGTCGAGGATGGTCACGCTGTGCTCGGTCTTGCCGTGGATGCGCCGGACGACGGTCCCGGCGGGCGGGAGTCGCGGGTCACGTGCGGCTTCCGTTGATCGGCGTATCGGCGAAGCGGAGGTCCCCACGCGTACCGGGCGACGCGCAGCCGCGAGACCTGCCGAGCCGAGCTCCTCGATGCGGGCGAGGGCCCGCTCCGAAAGGCCTCCTTCGGACAGTTCCTGGATGCGCCATGCGAGCCGCTTCCTGAGAAAGTGTTTATTCCGGGAGCTGGCCGGTTGCCCGAACAGAACGAGGTACTTCTCCGCCATCTCGGCGCCCGTCATCTCGCCGAGAGCCGCAAGCTCGGTCGCGGTGCGCAGCACGGCCGCATCGTCGACGTTTCGTACCGCGTTCGACGCCTTATTCACGCTTTCCCTCCTTTTCCGCGGCCTTAAGGCGCCGCAAGCAAGGGACATGGACGCTCTCTCTGGTGAACAAGGCAAGGTAAACCAGAGGGCGACCCAACCGGTCAGAGTGGCCCGAAAGGCCCGCCAATACGGTCGACGGCGCGCTTTTCTCGCGCGACGTTGGCCCACATCGCGGCGTCTCGGGAGAGGCGAGTAAATAACCCTGGGTCATTTATGAACCGCAGCGTTGGCGCGAGAAAGGGCACTCCGGGGCAGGCTCGATCGACTGGATTAAGTGTCCATTAGTCAGTCGCTTCGCCAGGTCGTGATCGGATTCGCCGAGGTCGTTTTCAACCGCGCATGCGCTCGAAAATGACCCCCCTGAGGTGGGTTCTTTACTCGCTACCTGGGGTCCCTGAAAACCGCGTCAACCAGTCTCTGGCGCTCTCGACAAGAACCGCCCTGAGAGAGCGGCTCGCGGGGCCTGAAGGGGGCCGTCCGGAAGTCTCGGTGCTCTCAGTTCGACCCGTCACAGGATCGACAAGGAGTCACCTCTTCCTTTTTAGGGCGTGCGCTGGGTTCGGGTCAACCGCGCCTGCTTTGCTTTCGCGGGGAAGTTGTATGGCTCCCCACTCGGTCGGCTAGGCGAACTGTTCTCAGGTCACAATCTGAGAACTTCAAATGCTCTCAGGACAAGATCCTCTTCGGATGGAAGCGGTTGCGGCGCACACGTCCGGTGACGCCGAATAGTGCCACCCCAGATGAAATGGCGCGAGGCCTGCGCTCCCGAGTCCGCAAACCAGCGCCAGCCGCAATTCCCATTGCGCCCCTACAAGTGGCCGACGCGTGTGCGCTCGGCAGGCGAACGACGATGAACCCATTCGTCTGTTCGCGCCAGGGCAAGCCGCAATTTCCATTGCGTCCCTACACTTCCGGATCCTTCGCGTCAGGAAGGGTCTCGGCCTGTCGCAACGCGAAATGGCCGAGCGCCCCTACAGCATTTGAGGGTGGTCACACGGGCTTCCCGAGGATCGCGGTTATCTTCCCAAGCAAGGATTTGAGGTTGAGGGGTTTCGGGAGGAAGTCGGCGGCGCCCATCTGGCCGGCGAAGAGCACCCGGTTCTTCTCCGGGAGACCAGACATGAACAGGACGGGAATCTGTGCCTGCTCGGGCCGCGACTTCAGGACCTGCACGGTGTCGAAGCCGTCGAGCCCCGGCATCGCGACGTCAATGAGGATGAGGTCGACCGTGAGCGTCTCGAGAAGGCTCAATGCATCCTCTCCCGACCCCGACGGCACGGACTCGAATCCACTTCGCTTCAGGTATGTGCAGACGAAGTTCCGCACCTGCTTCTCGTCGTCCACGACGAGCACGACGGGCCGGCGCCCGGGCGTCGTGGCCGCCGCGGTTACGACGCTCGTGTCGACGAGCCCGCCTCCATTGACTGCTCCTCCCGTTGCGGTTTCGGCTCTCGTGTCGACGCTCTCGGCTACTGCGACCGCTCGACTCCTCGGCAACTTTGGTAGCGCAATGGCCGCGGATGGAAGGATGGAGCTCCTTCGATGGACGGCCGTCTTCTTACGCGCCGCAACCGGAACCATCTTCATCGCTGCGTTCGGCCGCGGCGTCTGATGCCGCTCGAGCGCCGCGAGCGAGGCCACCAAGGCGTCGGCCGCTAGAAACCTTTCCTCGGGGTTTTTCGCGAGACATCTCACGACAACGGCCGCCAGCGCGCGCGCGACGCCTTGCTCTTCGAGCGCGCCACGCGACAGGGGAGCCTCGAGATGCTTCCTTGCGACGGAGAAGAACGTGCGGCCCGTGAACAGCGCGTGCCCAGTCAGCAGCTCGAACGCGATGGCGCCGATGGCGTAGATGTCGCTTCGCTCGTCCCCGATTTGGCCGCACAGCTGCTCGGGAGACATGTACTGGGGCGTTCCTACGGCCGAACCGACACCCGTGATCCTGGGGTCGGTGCGATTCGTGTCGTGAGCCAACCCAAAATCGAGAATGGAGACGTCGTCCGAGGGCCGGATCATCACGTTTGCGGGCTTGAGGTCACGGTGGACGATGCCGGCCGCGTGCGCAGCCGCGACGGCCCGCGTCAGCTGTGTAAGGATCCGGAGCGATCGGGGTGCAGGGATCGGACTCTCAAGCTCGATGACGGTTCTCAGGTCCCGCCCTTCGACAAACTCCATCGTTAGGTACGACCAGTCGCCAGCAACGCCGTAGTTGTGGAGGCGGCAGACGTTCGGGTGGCTGATCTTCCAGTTCAAGGTCACTTCGCTCTTGAAACGCTTGAGGGCGGTGTCCCCCTCAACGGGACTAGTCCGCGCGAGGACCTTGAGCGCGATCACCTCGTCCAGCTCGCGATCGGTTGCCTTGAATACGTAGCCCGCTCCGCCGTGGCCTAGTAAAGATGGAACGACCGGCCCAATTCGCGAGGCCGTAGATTACGCCGCGAGTTGGAGTCGTAGCGCAGAGCTACACGCGAAAGGAGCCGGTCGATGAAGAAGAATATCCGATACGTAGGGCTGGACGTGCACGCCGAGACGATCGCCGTGGCGGTGGCCGAGGCGGGCGGAGAGGTCCGATCGCTAGGGACGATTCCGAATCGGCTCAAGTCGGTGCGGAGGCTCGTCAAGAAGCTCGGACCGCCCGAGAGTCTTCGTGTCTGCTACGAGGCGGGGCCGACGGGATACGTGCTTTACTGGCAGCTGACCGAGCTGGGCGTGGCCTGTGAGGTCGTGGCTCCGAGCCTCGTGCCGACCAAGCCTGGCGATCGGGTGAAGACCGACCGAAGGGACGCCGAGAAGCTGGCCAGAAGCTACCGGAGCGGCGACCTGACCGCGGTCTGGGTACCGGATGCCGCGCACGAGGCGCTGCGAGACCTCGTTCGTGCCCGAGAAGCGGCCACCCAGGATCGCCTCAGAGCACAGCAGCGGCTCAAGAAGTTTCTGCTTCGGCGCGGCCAGCGCGCCCCCGAGGGAATCGGAAGTTGGACGCTGAAATACCACGAGTGGATGAGGGCGCACGTGCGGTTCGATCACCCAGCCCAGGATGCGACTTTCCTGGACTACGTCTGCGAGGTCGAGCATGCCGTCGAGCGCATTCAAAGACTGGAAAGGGCCATCGACCAGGCCGTGGAGGGTGTGCCGGAGCGGATGCGCGCCGTCATCAACGCCCTGCAGTGCCTGCGAGGCGTGGCCAAGATCGCGGCCGTGACGATCGTGGCCGAGCTCGGCGAGCTGTCGCGCTTCGAAAGGCCCCGGCAGCTGATGGGCTACGGCGGCATCGTTCCGAGCGAGCATTCCACGGGCGGCAAGGCCCGGCGTGGCGCCATCACGAAGACAGGCAACGCCCATCTCAGGAGGATCGTCGTGGAAGCGGCCTTCCCTTACCGCCACCGGCCGGCGATCGGTTTCGCGCTGCGGAAAAGGCAGGAGGGACAAAGCGAGGACGTCAAGGAGATCGCCTGGAAGGCCCAGCACCGCTTACACGGTCGCTACCGAAAGCTCCAGGCCAGAGGCAAGCCGCAGCAGCACGTGGTCACGGCCGTCGGCCGGGAGCTCCTGGGATTCATCTGGGCCATAGGGGTGAGAGTCGAGCAGGGATTTCAGACCAGGGCCCCCGGTCGTCGGGCCGTAGCGTAGACAAGACAAGAAAAGAAACGGAGATCAAACGAAATTGAGTCGAGCAGCCAGCGGCCGAGAGGCCCACGGAGGAGAATCCTCGAGCCCGCTATGCGACAGGGCTTCACGGCCCGGACCCGCGCCGCTAGTAAGAGGCAGCTCCCGACGAATCACTTTCATGAAGGCGGGCTCAGCCCGATCCTCGAATATCAGGGTGATCAACCGTCGAGAACGCACCCTCGGTCGCTGACTGGTCGACTCCACGAAAGGAATTTCGAAGATTCCGAAAACTCGTCCCAACTTGACCGGTCGTTCCATATCAGCGGGCCCAGGTATTCGTACCGCGGCAGCGACGCGAAGAAATTCGTGCGGAGGACGTCGAGGTTGGGATCGGGGCATTCGCCCACGGTATTCCTTGCGATCCTACCCCGTCCCGTAGGGGTGCAATGGGAATTGCCGGGGGCTCTGGCGCGTACAGACCAAGGTTTCGCCCTCTGAATCCGGTCTCGAAAACGGGCATTCTGGCCGGACAGGAGCCCTTAATGCACTCTTCCCGACCGCCGCGAGGCGGCAGTTCTCCAGCGGCGCTGCCCGCCCTCCTGCGCACGGCTGCGCCTCACGCGAACGTCGGCTGTAGGATCAGACGCTCTCCCACTTCATTAGGAAGGAGTTCGGCACGAGGGCTACAACGCTGCGCGGTGGACGCTGAAGGACATGCTCGGGCTGCGCCTCCTGCGGCCGATCGTCGCGGAAGACCTCGCCGCGACGGTCGAAATGGGCCTCGTGCACTACGCCCATTTCCGCCCGCACCAGGGCCTCGGCGGGGCGACGCCAGCTGAGGTCTACTTCGGACGCGCTCCGTCGCACCTGTCAGCGATCCCGCCTCCTCGCGGCAGGCCGGGTGAAGGTCGGAAGGACTCGCCGTTTCGCATCGACTACCTAGACGCGGAGCGGCTACTGCCAGTTCTGGTTCGAAAAGCAGCCTAAACGGGCGATTACCGGGGGCGAGCGCCGGTCGACGTGTGCGCGTACGAAGGTGTCGCGACCGCCGAGACGCGGGTCTGTGCGCGCCAACGGCAGCCGCAATTCCCATTGCGCCCCTACAGCTGGCAGCGCATTCACGTTCTAAGAAATCCCCGGTCTTCTTTCTTCATCCCGGAGGCCCGCCGTCTTTCGACTGAAGGCGAAGGCCGTGAAGGCGGCGTTGGGAGTGAAGGAGGAGAGAACGAGCCGGTCGTTAAACACCGTGTAGAAGGCTCCGCCGCCGCTCGAGTGAGCGGTCAACTCCAGGAGCCAAACCCATGCCTCGCCGGAGTCTGTCGACTTGAACAGCTCGCCGTTTATCGTCCCGACGTAGAGCGTGGAAGGCGTGACTGGGTCGATGGCGAGGTCCCACACGTAGATCAAGTTTCCCTCGCTGGTCCAGGTGCGCTTGCGACTATGGCAGAGAGAACGGTGGACCGGCGACCGGCGCTCCGTACGGTCGCGTTGCAGACACCGCCTGAAGCGTCCACGCGAAATTCCCCGACCCGAGCGATGGGCCGAGCGTGTACCACGATGGAGCGCCTGCGTGAATCAGACACCCCGAAGCGCAGTAACCGGATCCTCCTGTTAGAGACAGGTTGTAAGTGACCGCATCCTGAGCGGTGGCGTTATCGGGCGCCGTCCACAGCAGGTTCCTGTCCGGCAAAGGCGCCTTCGATAGCCCCGTCGGCTGATGCAAATTGTGAGGAAAACGAACGACACCGTGAATGGGATCGGTTCCGAAATGTCCGGTCGCGGGTCCGGCGAACACCAACGTCATGTTGGAATACTGGACCTCCGACGCTCCGTCCGTTCCTCCGCTGACGCAGACCTGTAGCATTGACGCCCCGTTTTTTTCAAAGGCCGCCGCGTTTCCGTTGCCTGAAATGAAGTTGGCAGTGCCGCTGACCACAAAGAGAGCGGTGTTGGTAGGGCTAAAGGTCGGGCAACTGCTCGTGTCGGCCGGATCGGATGACACCGTGGCATCGGTCATCAAGATGTGGTGGGTGTGGGCACCCCGGTTCGCGGCAACGCCCGCATCCTTGCCCACTCTCGAAACCCCATAATCGGACAGTTCCATAGTCATATATGCAGAAAACTCAGCCTTGCCAGAGCTTCCCTTCAAGTCCAACGCCCAGTGGCCGCGGATTTCCCACGGACCCGCGTTCGAAACTACGCTCGTATAGTCGCTGAGTATTCCGCTGACGTGCTCGGGAAGAGGAGCTTGAGCCAGAGCGCCGATGCTTGATGCCAACAATAAGACTGCGAGAATGCGTGCCGTGAATCGCAACCGCTTGCCATTCATGAAAGACCTCCAAATGTGAGAGCCCTGCCTTTGCCGAAGAGAGCCCCTCGACTAGCACGTGACATCTTGACCGGGCGCGAGGGATTCATAATTTGAGCGAAGAAATCGATGGCCACGGCGGCAACGCCCGCAAGTGGTGCTCGCGAGGACGAGGTTGCTCGGAAAGCCATCGCCTTCGCGAATGCAGGGGGTCGAGTCAGAGGGGTATCCGAAAAACGGAATCGGGTCGAAGAGCATTCCCGAAAATGGAACGGCCGGAATCGTCAGGCCAAAGGTCCCGCCAAAGCCCGGAGTGGAGGTCACGGAGAAGATGTCGTCGAGGCCGGAGGTGTTCGACGTGATGCCGATGGCGCCGAAATCATTCGTCTTGCCCAAGACCGAGCCGAGGACGTCGGAAAACGTCGCCGACGTTCTGGGGTCGACGTCGAAGGTCTTGTCGGGGCTGCTCGATCCGTCCTGGTTGTTTCCGAGGAACTTGAGGGTGAAGGTCGCGGCGGACCCGGTCAAGTTCGACACCAGAAGGTTCAGTCGTGTAGAAGGCCCCTCCCGGCCGGCTGAATGCGCATTCGTCGGGACGAGTACGGTGGAGGCGTTCTGGTTCGTCACCCCAGTGCCGATCCACGTGCGCCCGGCGTCGGCGGTTCTGAAGACGACGCCGGCCTCTGTCCCCGCGTAGACCGTCGAGGGAGTCAGGGGATCGATCGCGAGGACCATGTGACTCTCTCCTTTCCGCTTGCGGCATTCCGCGACCGGGACTCGGCCTCTGTCGCAAGGTGGGGTGCCCGCGCACACGTCGTCAAACGGCAAAGCGCGGATTTGGATCCGCCGCCGTCGAATGCCGCGCTTTGCCGTAGTCGCCCCCGGAGGCTAGGATCGGTTTCGGGGCCAGTCAGGTAGAGCGCCATGGGCGAATCCCCAGGCACGCCGGAATCTGTGAGACCGCCCAAAGACCGCCTGGATTCGTGGAAAGAAGTCGCGGCATACCTCAAGCGCGACGTGACCACGGTTCAACGCTGGGAGAAGCGGGAGGGAATGCCCGTCCATCGGCACCTGCACGACCGGCTGGGCTCCGTCTTCGCGTCCCGGACGGAGCTCGACGCCTGGGCGCGCAGCCGGAAGCTTTCGGGCGCAGGCGCGGCGGGCGAGGGCGACGAGGTTCCGCCCGGCGCATCTGCGCGCGCGGGAAGCGCCGCGCCTTCCACCGCTCCGCGGAGAGCGCGGATCGCCCTCTGGCTGGCCACTGCCGCAGCCGCGTGCGCGGTGGGAGCCGGTTTCTGGCTGCGGGAGACGGAGCTCTTCTGGAGGAGTCCGATCGCAGACGCGCGACTCCAGACGCTCACGGACTTCGACGCGTCCACGGAGGCCGCCGCGGTGTCCCGCGACGGGCATTTCGTCGCGTTCCTTTCGGACCGGGACGGGCCGACGGACGTCTGGGTCACGCAGGTCGGCTCGGGTCAGTTCCACAACCTGACCGGGGGAACCGCGCCCGAGCTCGTCAACCCTTCGGTGCGCGTGCTCGGGTTCTCGCCCGACGGCGCTCTCGTCACCTTCTGGGTCCGCCGTCCGGCGGGGCCGGGCGGCGCCATCGGCATCTGGGCGGTGCCGACGCTGGGCGGTGTTCCGGCGCCGTACCTCGAGGGCGTGGCCGAGTACGACTGGTCGCGCGATGGGACGCGCCTCGCGTATCACACGCCCGCGCCCGGTGATCCTCTCTTCGTGTCGGAGAGGCGCTCGCGCGTGCAGGCGCGTCACGTCTTCACCGCGCCGGCCGGAATGCACAGTCACTTTCCGACCTGGGCCCCCGACGGCACGTCCCTCTATTTCGTTCTGGGCTCTCTTCCGGACAAACTGGACATCTGGCGCATCGGTACCGACGGCGGCACGCCGGTGCGGGTCACCTCCCAATCCGGGAGGGTGAGCCACCCGGTCTTCCTGGACCGGCGGACGCTGATGTATCTCGCGAGCGATCCCGACGGTTCGGGACCGTGGCTGTACAGCATGGACGTGAAACGCCGAATTCCGCACCGGCTGACGTCCGGTCCTGACCGGTACACGTCGCTCGCGGCGAGCGCGGACGGCCACCGCCTCGTCGCGACCATCGCGAGGCCGAAGAGCACTCTCTGGCGGCTGCGGGTCGCGGACGGGCCCGCCGAGGCGCCGGCGCCGGCGCGGGTCCCGCTCACGACGGGAACGGGCTCTTCCCCGCGGCTGGGAGCGGACGGGATCGTGTACGTCGCGGCCGCAGGGACCGGCCAGAGCATCTGGAGGTTCGCCGACGGCTCCGGCGTGGAGCTCTGGAGCGGCCGCGGAGCGCAGATCCTCGGAGGTCCGGCTCTGAGTAGAGACGGGCGAAAGGTCGCTTTCTCCGTTCGCCAGGCCGGCAAGACCCTTCTCTGCGTGATGGGGATCGACGGCACGAACGTCCGGATCGTGTCCGATACGCTCGACCTGCAGGGCGCCCCCGCGTGGGCGCCCGATGGTCGTTCGCTCGCCGTCGCCTCGGACGACCACGGCGTCCCGCGCGTCTATCGAGTTCCGGTCGGAGGCGCTCCCCTGGCCCTTCTCGCGCCGGAGTACTCGCTCGATCCCGCCTGGTCGCCCGACGGTCGCTTCGTCGTCTACTCGGGTCCGGATATCGGCACAACGTTTTCCGTGAAGGCCGTCACCGCAGCGGCGGGACCGCATCCGCTGCCGCAGCTGACGCTGACGCGGGGATCGCGACGCCTCGCGTTCACTCTGGGTGGGCGGGCGCTCGTGTACCTGCGTGGAGAGATCTCCCACAAGGATCTCTGGCTCCTCGACCTCGAAACTGGTGCTGAGCGCCCGCTGATGCGGTTCGCGCCCAACTTCGACGTTCGCGACTTCGACATATCCGCGGACGGCAGGGACGTCGTGGTGGAACGGGTCCAGGAGCGATCGGACGTGCTGCTGATGGATCTCGCTCGTTCTTAGCCCGGTGGTCCCCTGTGCCTCGCCAGAATCCCATAGGGTGTCCAAACGGGGGCGTACGTACTTCAGCCGATTGAGGTTCCTTCGCTCCCCGGGCCGGCCTGCTCTGGCTCGTATCCTCCCAGCATGCTCGGCTTGATTCGACTCTTCCTGGGGTCCCTCGTCGCCCTCCTTCGCCCTCAGGCCGCACTCGTGGCCGAGAACTTCGCGCTGAGGCATCAACTCGGCGTCCTCCTGCGGTCGAGGCCCGCCCGTCTTCCCCTTACTTCGTGGGATCGAGCCCTCTGGGCCTTCGCCCTTCAGCGCTTCCCCGGGTGGCGGCAGAGGCTGGTCATTGTCAGGCCCGAAACCGTCATCGCGTGGCATCGTCAGGCGTTTCGACTCTTCTGGAGATGGAAGTCGCAGGCCGGGCGACCGAGAGCTCATGCCGAGGTCCGGAGGCTCATTCGGGAGATGGCCTCAGACAACCCGACCTGGGGTGCGCCCCGAATCCACGGCGAGCTTCTTAAGGTCGGTTTCGACGTGAGCGAACGGACGGTCTCCCGATACCTCGAACGGATCCGACCAGAACCTCGAAGGACCGGATCTCAGACCTGGAGCACCTTCCTGCGCAACCAGGCCAAGGGCATCGTCGCCGTCGACCTGTTCACTGTGCCCACGGTCAGATTTCAGGTTCTTTACGTCTTCGTTGTTCTGGCACTTGAACGCCGGCGTCTGGTCTTCGCGAACGTGACAACGAACCCAACTTCATTCTGGCTCGGCCAGCAGACGATCAATGCCTTCCCCTGGAAGACGGCGCCCAGATTCCTGATCAGAGATCGCGATAGGGCATATGGAAACGAGTTCTCCCGCCGAGTCCGGGATCTCGGCATCCGTTCCATCAAGACCGCTATTCGCGCCCCGAAGATGAACTGCTACGCCGAGCGCCTCATCGGTACGATCCGCCGCGAACTGTTCGACCACGTCATCGTGTCGAGTGAGCGTCACGCGAGGCGGCTGCTTCAGGAGTTCCAGGTCTGGTACAACGAGGACCGCCTTCATCTCGCTCTCGAGAAGGACGCTCCTGATCACAGGCCCATCGAGCCGCCCGAGATGGGCGAGGTCATCTCGCTACCTCGTCTCAGCGGTCTTCATCACCGGTACTCGCGGCGCACAGCCTGAAGCCAGGGGCGTCTACGGCGGTACTCCGACGGCCCTGCCATGCCGTCCGACTAAACCTTGATCCAGACGGTCCGCTTCCTCTTCACGAAAACCATGGAGAGCCGCCGGCCGCAGAGCCTTCAGTCGACATCGATAATGCAGGTTGCCAGCCTCCTCAAGGACGGTTCTGTTACATCCCGAGCCCCCGCTGCGATTTTGGCGATCCACACCCTGGTTTCTACGCGCCACAGCCCCCCGGCAAGTCCCATTGCACCCCTACAGGTCCATCTAAATCGTCGCTCCATACACTTCGACGACGGCTCGTGAGTAGCGCCTCGCACGGTCGATGCGCCGCAAGAAAATGGGAAGATGGCGGTTACTTTTTCTCGATCTGGGCTGAAGGATCGCTCGAAGCGTTCGGGTCGTCCGCGCTCGCCCCCGTCTCCGCGTTCTTGATCGCGTCCCTGAAGCCTCGGATTCCTTGCCCTAGATTCCTGCCGAGCTCCGGCAGCTTCTTCGGTCCGAAAACGAGCGTGGCGATGATCAGGATGAGAAGAAGGTGCATCGGTTGAAACAGGCCTTCGATCATGAAACTCCTCGAGGCTCAGACAGAGCCACCTTGATGATAGCCGCTCATGACTGGCGAGGATTGGGCCTCTAAGAAAATACGCCGCTCTCTCAGGACGCTCTCTGACCGGGGTCAAATTCCCCTTCGTGCCCGGATTTTTCCGGCCTTAATCGCCTTCACGAAGGCGGCATGGTCAGATTCGGTCTGGTCGGCATAGGCGATCGCGAACCTTCCCATCGCGCGATCGAGGCGGTTGGTGTCGCCGCAATAGCCGTACAAAATCGCGGCGTCGCCGGTACGCGCGTGCGCCTTCGCGAGTACCTCTCCGCAAACCCGTGCGTATTCCTTCAGCGCGAGGCCGCTCAGCTCTGCCGGCTCGATCGAGGCCTTGTGATCCGCGAGCTGACGTACGAGGTAGTGGCGGCCCGTCAACGTCGTCCAGCCGAGGAACGGGTCTGACACGGTCTGCATCCGGTGCTGTCCCTGCGCGACGCGCCGCCCCTCGTGGGGAGGGCAGACCACACGGGGAAGGACGGAGGCGTAGCTCGAGGGCGGTTCCTCCTTGACCTGGAGAAACAGGGGATGGTCCGCCCCATCCCCGAACGCGAGAACGGCGTAGTCGCGCGTCCCCACGCTTCCTGTCCCGACCACCTTGAAGGCGACGTCGACGAGGCAATACGCGTCGAGGACGAGCTGCCGGTCGTCGCTCACGGTGTCGCGATACGCCTTCAACGAGCCCATGACACGTTTCGCTTTACGCGGTTCGAGAGGTTGGAGCAGGGGCGGGCGCTTGGGGAACCGTCGGAGACCCCCGCGCGCAAAGACCGTGAGCTTCTCGAGCGAATGCAAAGGCGTCGCGCGTTCAGCCTTTTCCAGGATTCGCGTCACTGGGCCACGGCGGTATCGACGGATCTCGAACCGCGCGAGATCTAGCGCTGACATCGCGGCGAATTCCTTCAGGGCTCCGCGATAGGAGGACACGAACTCCCCGACCGCTTCGGCACAGAGCGGGTCGCCATCTCCCGCCTCGCGGCCGGCGAGGACGAGGCTGGCCGCGAGGCGCTTGACGTCCCACTCCCAGGGCCCGGGCATCGTCTCGTCGAAGTCGTTGATGTCGAAGACGAGGTGGCCGTCGGGCGCCGCGAAGGCGCCGAGGTTGCGCACGTGCGCGTCGCCGCACATCTGGACGTGCACGCCGGTCACCGACGACCGGGCGAGATCGAGCGCCATGGCCGGCACGGCGCCGCGAAAGAACCCGAAGGGAGAGGCCGCCATCCTTCCCCACTTGATGGGCAGGAGCTCGGGAAGACGCCCGCGGCTCGCCTTCAGTAGCGTCGCCAGTATGTCCGGTCGTCCGTCCCATGTTTTCCATTTGCCCTGGTCGCTGCGAGGCAGCGCGCGGCGGCGGCTCTTCCCGAAAGCCAGCCTCTCTTCGACGGGATCGAACCGGGCCGGAATCCTCTTCAAGCCGCGTCTCCGCGACGAAAGATAGCGCACACCGCAGCTCAGGCGACGAAGTGAGGTCGGAGGGTCCGCGCCAGGCGCTTTCCGACGCGCTTCAAGCAGCACAGCAACTGCTGGGCGCGCGTGACGGGCTGCCCCTCGTTCGGAGATCTGTCGTGCTGTCCCGCTAGCGGACGTCGACGGCGTCAGCCTTCGCCGCCGAGCCGAGGCCGATGATGACCGTTCGGTCGCTCACCGAGGGATAGCCATCGCCGTCCGAGACCTCGTCGACGCGCTTCTAGAATGCGCATTTCGGGAAGGGGTCAAGAATGTTCATTCGAGGGGTCGCGTCCGTGATGTAGACGAGCTTGTTGACGGCCGGACGTCCCGTGTCCATGGTCTGTCTCAGCGAGCAGTCGTCTGCACAATGACTTCCCCGAAAGACCTCCCAACAATGGTGGCCGATCGCCTCGTCTTGGACACTCCCGTGATGCGCTCGGCAGCGCGATTGAAGGAGCTGATCTTGCGCTCCTTGTCGACGGTGAAAACCCCGTCATTGATCGAGTCCAGAACGACGTCCTGTGCCTTCTTTTCGAGGCTTCCCATGACGGACGAATCCTATCATCGCATTCTGGAGCTCGATGCTGCCCCAGACGTCTTCCGGGGCCTAGGCCGGCGCGGCCTTTCCGAACGTCTCCGTGACCGTGAGCGTGAGGACGCACTCGAGAAGGAGCATGCTGTAGTGGCGCAATGGGAATTGCCGGGTCCTATAGGGGTGCAATGGGAATTGCCGGGGGCCTGTGGAGCGTGAAACCGGAGCCATTCTGTCTCTTTCTCGGTGCCGCCGAGGTGTCTTGAACCCGCCCGGTAGACGGGCATTCTGGCCCGGCGGGGCCTTTCATGTTTCTTCGTCGGCTAGAATGCCTCTCGATTTCGAAGAGGAGAACGAACATGAACGATCGTCTTCGGCACCGGCCCGCCGCCGTTGTTTTCGCGTGCCTACTCGTCGCTGGTTGCCGCAAGGGTCCAGAAACGGCTGCCCCGGTGACGAGCAGTCCGGCGGTGAACTCTTCGGCGCCCGCACCGGCCCCCGTCGCGGCGTCCCCCGGAAACACTGAGGCTGGTCTCGGAGGAGCCGGGGCGGAGACCACGGCGAAGATGGCAGGCGCTGAATGGGCGCTCAAGCAGGACGCCATCAAGAACGATCCCGACGGCCAGTGGGCCATCCAGGCCAAGGCATCCTCGTCCTATAACGATGCTCAAGGCGCCGCGGCATGGTCGGCCAATCAGGCCACTGGCGCACCCAACGTAGAGAAGTACGGAGACGACGGGAGGGCCTGGGCACCGAAGACCCCAGATGGCGGCATCGAATGGTTGGAGCTGACATTCCCGAAACCGATCTTTGCCACTGAAGCGCGAATCCGCGAATCCTGTGGATCGGGCGCCGTCATCAGGGTGGAACTCTTCGACGAAAAGGGCACGCCTCACGTGGTCTGGGCAGGCAACGACCCGACCAAGGACCTGAACTACCTCCTCCTTAAGTTCGCGAAGACGACCTACAAGACTGACCGCATCAAGGTCACGCTCGCGACAAACGTCGTGCCTGGCTGGAACGAAATCGACGCCGTACAACTCGTCGGCAAGGAGAATTGATCCATTCGTCGTGCGCTCATAACGACGCGATTCGCGAGCTCCAGAATGGTCTGAACCTGCAGGCCCTGCTGCTATCATGAGCCGCATCGCGAGAAGGAGGGATCTGATCATGACGCTTCCGAGACGGACGGTGTTTGTCTTCGAGTGTGCGATGGCCGTATTGATGGTGGCCGCGCCGGCCTCCGCTGCCCCAAGCACGTACTACAACCACGGCAAGCCTGTCGCACTGACGGATTCGTACGCGTGCACCGAAGACGACATCCTCAACGACGGCAAACTCATCACGGTGGTGGCGTTCTCGAACGGCCCGATGGACAAGGCCGCGCTCAAGGCGGCAGCCAATCCATGTCGTGAGCTGACCCACCAGGTCGGCAAGGGCTTCACCACGCTGGTCGAGCTGAAGATCAAGTACGACGGCACGCCCTACAACGTCCAGGTGTTCGACGCCGGCGGCACGCACTCGCGCACCGACGCGGCGAACCTCAAGCTGACGAAGAACGATGGCAAGCGCATCGAGGGCGCGTACGCGACAAGAAACGCATCGGCCGAACGCTCGCCCAATACCGAGGCCTTCGACCTGACGTTCGCGCTCGGCGTGGAGCCGTCGAAATAGGGGCCCCGTAGACGGGCATCCTGGCCGGACGGGAGCCTTTCATGCATACCTCTCGGCCGCCCCGGGGTGCCAGTCCTCCGGGGGCACTTCCCGCCCTCCTACGCGCCTCGCACCTCTTCGGCCTCGCCCTCGGATCGGCGCTCGGTAGGCTCCGCGACTCGGGCGCGACGGCGGCGAGGATGTTTGAAAAGGCCGAGGAGCAGACCCTGCTCCTAAGGATGACGCGCGAGGCTTCTGCGATCCTCGGGGCGCGCTGGGACAAAGTGCCCGAGCGCCATCGCCCGCATTACGTACCCGAACAGCGCTTCCGGATCCTGCGGATCCGGAGTTTCCTCGGCCTGTCGCAACGCGAGACGGCCGAGATGTTTCGAGTGTCGGTCGAGACGATCGCACGGTGGGAGGTGGAGGCGACGAACCGCGGACGGCGAGGACGCACGTCCCCTGGTCGCTCCGATTCCTCCTGTCCGGCGTTTCGCCGACGTGGTCAGAGCCGTGGTCAAGACGATGGAGCTCGCCGGGTTTGGAGGAAACGATCTGATCGCACGGACGCTGGCGCGTGCAGGCTGGAAGCTGTCGTCACGGACGGTGGGACGGATCCGCAAGGAGCGGTGGCCATCTCCCCGCTTCCCGCGGTGGCTCGAGGAATCGGCGAGCCGTGCGGGCGCGGCACCCGAATCACGTCTGGATGGTGGATCTGACGGACGTGAAAGGGCTGTTCTCTCTCGTCACGTTCAAGATCGCGGTGGCCTTCGACGTGTTCTCGCGCATGCCTCTTTCGACGCGGATTTTCTCTAAGGAGCCTTCGGCCGGCGATATGGCCAGCTTCGTCTCGAGAACGGCGAAGCGGCACGGGCGCCCGGCGCATTTCGTTTCGGATCAAGGACCTTGCTTCACGGGCCACATCTTTCGCCGCGCGCTGCGGGCGCCTCGGGGTGAAGCCGAGGTTCGGAGCAATCGGGAAGAAGGGCTCGATCGCCTTGATCGAGAGGACTGTGGAGGACGCTGAAGGACGCTCTCGGCCTGCGCCTGCTGCGG
>CAWFJJ010000013.1:0-4390 GCA_963816185.1 Thermoanaerobaculia bacterium
GGGGCAGAAAGGATTTTCAACGCTCCAGGGGCCGGATGCTCGCTCTTGTCTCTAATTCGCTTCATCTGATACGTCGCGTGCTCGCGACGGTTTCTCGAAGGGCGTGCCGCGAAAGAGCGCGTAGTTTACGCGCGGGAACCGAGGGCCGCGCGCTCAGTAAGGCATCTCGTCGTCCTCGAGCCCGAAGTAACGCCCGAGCTCGCGGACGAGCGCGTCCTTGATCTCCTTCACGGCTTCCTGATTGCTCCTCGTGTTGCGCAGGATCGGGCCGCGGAAGACGACGGCCTGCGGCGGAAGAGCCGGGAGCATGTCCCACGACATCTCCGTGCGCATCGGCCCGCGGAAGATGCCGAAGAGATCCTCGTCGTCGGGCGTCCCCGCGAGCTCGTAACCTCGTCGGTCGGCTCGTCCTCGACCGCGATGACGACGTTCTCGAGGCGCGACCGGAAGAGCTCGGGAAGCTCTTCGATCGCCTTTTCGACCAGCGTCTCGAACTCGGCGCGGGAGAGGCGCGGAGGGCGAGCCACGAGAACCTCTCCTAGCTGACCCGGAACAGCCGCTTGAAGTTGTCGGTCGTGACGCGTGCGACCTCTTCGACGGGCAGCAGTTTCAACTCGGCCAGCTTCGCGGCCGTGCGTGGCAGGAACGACGACTCGTTCGGTTTGCCCCTGAACGGCGTGGGCGCGAGATAGGGCGCGTCCGTCTCGAGAAGCATCGACGCGAGCGGCAGAGCGGCCGCTGAGTCCCGGACGTTCTCCGCTGACTTGA
The DNA here is from genome assembly GCA_963816185.1 of Thermoanaerobaculia bacterium. Lineage (GTDB taxonomy): Bacteria > Acidobacteriota > Thermoanaerobaculia > UBA5066 > UBA5066 > Fen-183. Next base: position 769 of record CAWFJJ010000013.1, read on the forward strand.
ACGTGAGCATCCCCGAGAAGCTGACGAGGCAGCCGACCGCGAGCGCCCGTCGCCCCGTCACCGCATCCGCACAGAAGGAATGGAAGACGCCGCACAGATTCTCGGGATCTCCGGGTGCGAGGTGCTCGAGGATCGGGAGGAGGTCCTGCTCGGATTCGCGGTTGTGAAGGAGGACGGGCAGCCCTTTCTCCCGCGCGAAGCGCAGCTGCGCCTCGAGGGCGTAGCGCTGCGCTTCCTTCGGTGAATGGTCGTAGTGGTAGTCGAGGCCGATCTCCCCGACCGCGACGACCTTCTTCGATGCCGAGAGCTCCTCGAAGAGCTTCAGATCCACGTCCTCGTCGAACTCCTTCGCCTCGTGCGGGTGAATTCCGACGGCCGCGAAAACGCCGTCGTACTGCTCGGCGATGTCAACGGCCAGGCGCAGGTCGTCGCGATGGGTTCCGGGCACGAGGATGCGCGTGACGCCAGCGTCCTTCGCGCGGGTCACGAGCTCCTTCACCTCGGCCGCGGTCGGCGCCCGCGGAACGCCCTTCATCTCGCCGCCCTCGAACACCATCGTGAGGTGCCCGTGCGAATCCGCGTATTCGGCTGTCATTCCGGGAGCGCCATCAGCGCAGGCGCGAGCCGGGCGAGGCCGGATGCCGTGCGTAGTAGTCCACGATCGCGTTCCACGCCTCGGCGCCGCCCTCGGCCCAGGAAATGAGATCCAGATCCTCGCGCGCGATCCCGCCCTCGTCGACGAGGAGCTGCCAGTTGATGAGCTTCTCCCAGTACGCGCGGCCCACGAGGACGATCGGGACGCGCTTCATCTTCCCGGTCTGGACGAGCGTGAGCGTCTCGAAGAGCTCGTCCAGAGTGCCGTAGCCGCCCGGGAATGCGACGAGCGCGCGGGCGCGCATGAGGAGGTGCATCTTGCGGATGCCGAAATAGTGGAACCGGAAGCAGAGCGACGGCGTTATGTAGGCGTTGGGCCACTGCTCGTGCGGAAGCTGAATGTTGAAGCCCACGGTCTTGGCGCCGGCGTCCCAGGCGCCGCGGTTCGCGGCCTCCATCGCGCCCGGGCCGCCGCCCGTCGTGATCACGAAGTCGCTCATCCCGTCCACCTGGCAGCTCGTAGAGGCGATGCGCCCCAGCTCCCGCGCCTCCGCGTACCACCGGTCTCCCTCCTTGAGACGCGCGCCGCCGAAGACGACGATCGTCGTCCGGATCCCCTGCTGGTCCAGCTGGAAGTCCGCCTTCTCGAGCTCGAGCATGAGCCGCACGCCGCGCAGCTCGCGGCGCGCGAGGAACGCGAGGTCCTCCTGCGCCAGCGCGTACGTCGGCGACGCGAGGATGGCGTCGAGATTCGCCTTCGCCGAAGGGTCGGCCGGGACGGGGGGCGTGGGCGGCGGCGGCCGGTGCGTGTTGTCGTCGTCGTTGCGGTTTGACACTTACTTGACCTTCGACCCCGAGGGGACGGCCGCGTCGACCATGAGAAGCGAAGCCTCGCCCGTCTCGGGGAAAGTCGCGGCGAGGATCATCCCGTTCGACTCGACGCCCATGAGCTTCGCGGGTTGGAGGTTCGCGACGAAAACGAACTTCCGGCCGACGAGCTGATCGGCCGTGTACGCCGTCGCGATGCCGCCGACGATCGTTCGCACTTCCTCGCCGAGCTTCACGGTCATCTTCATCAGCTTCTTCGACTTTTCGACCTTCTCGGCCGCGATCACCTCTCCCACGCGGAGATCGATCTTCATGAAGTCGGAGATTGAGATTTTGCTTTCGGACGGGATGGGCGAGGCCGAAGTCATTGCTTGCTGCGCAGGAGTGGCAGGTGATGGTGGATTTTGCTTAGAAGGTAAATATCCCGAGCCGTCGGGCGCTGTCAGCGCGCCCGTGCTACCGCCGGCCGCCGGCGACGGCGCGGGAAGAGCGCCACCGACAGCCGAGGCGCCCGCGGCGGCGCCTGCCTGAGACACGCCCTTCGAAGAATCTTCCTTCACGTTTTCGGAAGCCACTGACCTCTCCTTCTTGGCGCTGCCCTCGCCCGCGCCTCTGGAAGCAAAATATTCTCTCGCGTCCGCCCTCGGAAAGAGGGGCGGCGCGGATGGAAGCGGGGCGCTCAGAGGAAGCTGGCCCCATGCGAGGTCGCTCGGGCGCAAGTCCTCCGCATGCCTGTCGATGCCGAGTCGGCGAAGCACTTCAGTCGCGGTGCTCGGGGTGATCGGTGCGAGCATCACGGCCGCGAGGCGAAGGCCTTCGAGGCAGTCGAAGAGAATGCCGGACCGGAAATCGGAGAGTCTTTCGAATGAGTATTCCGGCCGGGCGCGCCACGGCTCGTTCGTCGTGATGTAGCTGTCGATCGCCCCGAGGAGCGCGCGAATCTCCCCCGCGGCGTCCTGCAGCCGATAGCCCTCGAACGCCGCCCGCCAGCGGGAAACCGACGACGCGGCAGTCTCCGGCCATTCGAAGGAATTCTTCTTCGTGCTCTTTCTCGGCGGCGTCTTGCCCTCGAAGAAATCCCTCGACATCTTCACGGCACGCGAGAGCGTGTTGCCGAGGCCGTTCGCGAGGTCCGCGTTGTAGCCGGCGAGGAAATCCTCGTCGGAGAAGCTCGCGTCCTGCCCGAACGACATCGCCGAGACGAGGTGCCAGCGCAGGGCATCCACGCCGAACGCAGCGACGAGATCGTCGGGGCGCACGACGTTGCCCGTGGATTTGGACATCTTCCTCGCGTCGCGGAGCCACCAGCCGTGGCTCACGACCTGCCGCGGGACGTCGAGGCCGGCCGACATGAGGAAGGCGGGCCAGTAGACCGCGTGGAACCGCAGAATGTCCTTCCCGATGACGTGGATGCCAGGCCAGTAGCGCTCGTAGAGCGACTCGTCTTTCGAGCCGAAGCCGAGCGCGGTGATGTAGTTCACGAGCGCGTCGAGCCACACGTAGACGACGTGGCCCGGCCGGCCCGGGAACGGGATGCCCCACTTGATGGACGTCCGCGAGACCGAAAGGTCCTTGAGCCCGGACCCTACGAACGAGCGAACCTCGTTGAGGCGGCTTTCGGGGTAGACGAAAGGCTGACCGTCGGCGCCTTTCGCCCGGTACAGCTCGAGCAGGCGGTCGCCGTAGCGCGAGAGGCGGAAGAAGACGTTGTCCTCCTTCTGCAGCTCGAGCGTCGTGCCGTGGACGGGACACTTTCCCTGCACGAGGTCCTTCTCCGGGTAGAACGCCTCGCAGGGCGCGCAATACCAGCCCTCGTGCGAGGCCGTGTAGAGGTCGCCCGCCGCGTCGATGCGCCGGATGATCTCCTCGACGCCCACGCGGTGCCGCGGCTCGGTCGTCCGGATGAAATCGTCGTTCGCGACCCCGAACTCTTTCCAGAGATTCCGGAAGGTCGGCGCGTGGCGGTCGGCCACGACGATCGGGGCGACGCCCTCTTTCTTGGCGACCTTCTCGATGTTCTGGCCGTGCTCGTCGGTGCCGGTCAGAAACCGCACGTCCTCGCCCGCGAGGCGGAAATATCGGGCAAGCGTGTCCGTGACGACCGTCGTGTAGAGATGCCCGATGTGAGGCCGGTCGTTGACGTAGTAGATCGGGGTCGTGAAGTAGCGGCGCGCCATGAAGAATCGAGGATACCGCGGGC
>CAWFJJ010000014.1:0-45538 GCA_963816185.1 Thermoanaerobaculia bacterium
TGCTTTCGAGTTGCTCGCCCTTCGGCGACAGGTCGTCGAACGTCTCACCGTAAAGGGAAATAACGGGCAGACGGGAAGGTTCTCCCGGCCCGACCGCTTCCATGTCCTGCGCCGCGCCCCAGAAGCCGTGCTCGGGCCCGAAGAGGACGCGCACGTCGTAGTCCGCACCGAGGAGCGCGCGGGGCGCGGGGACGAAGCCGGCCGTCACGGAGGCGGCATTCGCGAGAAGTCCGATCCTCTTCCCTCGAAGAATCTCGGCCGCCCTCCCGCCTTCCGCCAGCAGGACGTCGAGGCCGGTCGAGGGAGTGGCCGCCGTCACCCGACGGAGTCTAGCCGGACCAGCTCGGCTCCCCGGTAGTAGAGGGCGAGGATCGCGTCCCGACTTTCGCCTCGCTTCGCTCGCGCGATCGCACCGGCCTGGCACATCCCGGCGCCGTGCCCCGTGCCGCGCCCTGAGAGGACGTACGCGGGCCGGGTCTCCCCGAGCGTGAACGCCGTCGAGCGCACCGAGTCCCAGCCCCACAGCTCCGACGCCGCCCTCCGGAACTCGAAGCCGCGCACCACGCGCGAAGCTCCGCCCCGGGCGGCGAAGCGCACCATCGAGACCCGTCCGCTCGGGTCCTGGCCGTACACCTCGAGAAAGCGGGCGTCCCCGAACCCGAGCGAAAGAGAGAGCGTGGAAAGCGCGGCCCTCCGAATCGTGAACGACCAGGTCGCGCCCGGAGCCCCGAGGCAGGCGTCGTCCTCGACGGACTCCAGTTCGGGGACGTCCTCGTCGTCCCAGACATCTCTTGGGCGCGCGGTCCGACCCCCGCACACGGCGTGAAAAGGAGCCGCGATGACACGCCCCTTCTGCGTCAAGACGAGACCTTGGGTCGCGGCCGCGGCCCGCCGCGAGTCCTCCGTAGCGGCGGCGAGCCCGTGGAACACCTGGCAGTGCGTTCCGTCGCACAAATCCGCGCCGTCCTCGAGATGGCGCTCTCCCCGCGCGAGGGCGTACGAGCGCGCTGCGACGGCCTGCGCTTCGAGCGCGGCCGCGGGCGCGCGGCCGATCTCCGGAGGCACTACGGCCGCGACGTAAGCCTCGAGGTCGACTTCTTCGACCACATGGGTCTTCAGGCGAAGGATCTTCCGCGTGCGCGCGGCCGAAGGCAGGGCCCGAAACGGCGCGACGAGCGCAAGAAGCGAAGCGAGCAGGGACCTCCGGGTCACGTGGAATGAATTGTAGCGGCCGGCCTGCCGAGGTCAGCTTCGCCCAGACCCGGGATGCGCGTCGCCCGCCTCGCCGCGAAGCGTCGCCACGGCGTGGGGAAGCACGGAGGCCACGGCTTCCAGGCACTCGACCGCGCCGCGGGGCGAGCCCGGAAGGTTCACGATGAGCGTCCGCCCGCACACGGCCGCGACCTGCCGCGACAGGATCGCTGTGGGTACGGCCGTGCGGGTCGCCTCCCGCATGACTTCCGCGAGGCCGGGCACCTCGTAATCGAAGATGTCGCGCGTCGCTTGCGGTGTGACGTCCCGCGCCGAGAGGCCCGTGCCGCCCGTCGTGAGCACGAGATCGGCTGCGCCCGTGTCCGCGAGGCGCTTGAGATTCCAGGCGATGTCCTCGCGCTCGTCGGGCAGGATCGTCTGCTCCACGATGACGGCGCCCGTGAGCAGGCGCTGCACCCCTTCGGCCACGGCGGGCCCGCTCTTGTCGGCGCGCTCGCCGTCGTACGACCGGTCCGAGATCGTCAGGATCGCGACGCGCACGGCGCCATCAGCCGCCGATCTCGCTCATGTTCCGGGCGTGCAGGGGCAGCGCCGACTTGCTCATGCCGACGAACATGGGGTGGCGCTCTTCCTTGATCGCGGCCGCCCTCGTCACGAGGGCGCGAAGCTCCTCGTCGCTCGCGCCCGCGCGCATCGGCTTCAGAAGGTCCACGTCCGCGTGCCCGAAGAGACACCCCTTCAGGAACCCGTCCTGCGTGAGCCGCATGCGATTGCAGGTGTCGCAGAAGCGATCCGAGACGGGCGTGATGAAGCCGATCGAGCCCGTGTGGACGCCCGCGGGCGAGGTGACGGAATACTCGTCGGCGGGCCCGGCCACGAGCGTCTTGACGATCGGCGAAAGGACGTAACCGGCGGAGGCGAGGCGGTCCCACACCTCTTCCCACCCCACCCAGTCCGATTCCTTCCAGTCGTTGTCGCCGAACGGCATGAATTCGATGAAGCGCACGCCGAGCTTCTTGTCCTTCGTCATCGCGGCGAGCGGGAGGATCTGGTCGTCGTTGAGGCCACGGATGACCACCGCATTGATCTTCACGGATTCGAAGGGCAGCGAGAGGGCGAGGGCGATCGACTCGACGACCGGCTTGAAATGGTCCCGCCGCGTCAACTTGCGGAAGTGCTCGGCCTCGGCGGCGTCCAGCGAGACGTTCACTTTCGTGAGGCCCGCCGCGAGGAGGTCGTGCGCCATCCGCGGGAAGAGGACGCCGTTCGTCGAAAGGGCGATCCCGCCCGGGAAGGAGATCGCGGCGAGATCGCCCACGATGTCCACGAGATCGGGGCGCGTCGTCGGCTCGCCGCCCGTGATGCGCACCTTCTCGACCCCGAAATCCGCGAGGAGGCGCGCCGCGCGGCGGATCTCCTGGCGCGAGAGGAGGTGCGGCAGCGGCCGGAACTTCTGGTCTTCCGGCATGCAGTAGATGCAGCGGAGGTTGCAGCGGTCCGTGACGGAGATCCGCACGTAGGTGATGCGGCGTCCGTGCCCGTCGATGAGCGCCTGATCCATGTCGCCGCCTCCTGAGAACGAGTCTAACTCAGCCTGCTGACCCGCGGCGCCACCGCCCGCTCTTGCCGCCTGTCTTCTCGAGGAGGACGATCTCGCGGATCTCGATGCCCTTGTCGGCCGCCTTGCACATGTCGTAAAGAGCGAGCGCGGCCGCCGATGCGGCGACGAGCGCTTCCATCTCGTATCCGGTCTTGCCGGTCCCCTTGACCTCGGTCGTGATCTCGACCACGGACTTCTGATGGCGCGGCTCGAGGCTCACGTCGACGGAGTCGAACGCGAGCGGATGGCAGAGCGGGATCCACTCGGCCGTGCGCTTGGCCGCCTGGATCCCCGCGAGACGCGCGATGGCGAGAGCGTCGCCCTTGCGGTTCACGGCGGCGTCGAGCGCGAGAAAGGCGGCCCCGCCGAGCGACACGAGAGCGCGGGCGCGGGCCGTGCGGAGGGTCGGCCGTTTGAGCGACACGTCGACCATGCGGGCCCGGCCCTCAGCGTCGAGGTGGCTGAGCGGCCGCGCCGTCGCGGCCTTCCGCCGGGGCTTCCCTTTCGAGCTCTTCATATTCCTCCGGGGTGTTGACGTTGAAGAAATTCGCCGGAGCGCCTCCGGCCATCGCGGCCGTGACCTCTTCGGGGATGAGCACGGCGTGAAAAGCATGGAGCGCCGCGATGAGAGAGTAATCGCCGGCCTCGAGCCGCGAGAGGAGCGGCCCGAGCGCGGACCGCCGCCACACGGCGCAGAGAGGCTGCGCCCGGCCGCCCGAGACCGGCACCACGGCGGGCGCGTGAATCGCTTCGGCGACGTCCAGGAGAGCCGCGAGAAACGACTCGGGGCAGCGCGGCACGTCCGCCGCGAGGACGAGATTCGTCTCCTCCGGCGAGAACGCAAGAGCCGCGGCGACGCCGAACGCCGCGGCCGTTTCGGGCGCACCGTCGGTCACGTAGGGAAAGCGGGAGTCGCCGAACGCCTTGGGGTCCTTCCCGACGAGGGCGACACGCCCGCACACGACGGTGAGCTTCTCGGCCTGATGGAGTGCCATCGGGACTCCCCGGTAGGGCAGGCGCGTCTTGTCGCGGCCCATCCGCTCCGAGCGACCGCCCACGAGGACGAACCCGTATGGCATCGTGGCGGGATGGTACCGCCGTCGCCGCCTTCGGATCGCATCGCGGTCATCGTCCCCGTGGCGGCCGGCGAAGGTCTCCCACCGGGGATTTTCTTCGAGAGGGTTCTGGCAGCGGAGGGACCCGTTTCGCTCGTCGTCGCGGCAGATTCGGAGATTTCTTCGAATGTGTGTGAGGCCTTCTCTCGTGCAGGGGCTCGTATCCACCGGTCGCACGCGGCGCGCGGACAGCGCCTACGCGAGGCGGCCCTCTTCACCTTCAAAGAATCGTCTTCTTCCTCTTCTTCTTCCTCTTCAGCAGACATCTTCCTCTTTCTTCACGCCGACACGCTGCTGCCCGCCGGATGGGAGCGGGCGATCCGCCGCGCGATCACCTCGCGGGCCGTCGGCGGCGCGTTCCGGCTGTCTTTCTCCGGCGGCGGCGCGCGCATGCGGTGGGTCGCATTCTGGGCGAATGCCCGCACGGCGTTCACGCACGTTCCTTACGGCGACCAGGCTCCGTTCGTGAGGCGCGACGTCTACGAGAAGCTCGGCGGCCATCCGCCCTGGCCGCTCCTCGACGACTGGGATTTCGCGAGGAGGCTCAAGAAAGAAGGGAGCATCGAGATTCTCCGGGACGCGGTGGAAACCTCCCCGCGACGTTACCTCGAGCGCGGCGTCGCACGGACCGTCTGGAAGAACTGGAAGACACTTTGGCGCTTCAGGCGAGGAGCGAGCCCCGAAGAGGTCGCAAGGAACTACAGGAAGTAGACGCCTTTCCGTATTAGGGATCAGCGGGGGACTCTCGATTTGACGGCGACACGGCGCCGCCGGGCCCGATCCGGCGCCAGGACCCGATGGAGCCGGCACGCCCGACATTCTCCGAGTGCTCCGTCAGGAAGCGGTAGAGCGCGCTGCTCCGAACCTTCTCTTGGGCGGGGCCGGGCTCGCGGAACAGAACGAGACTCCCTTGGGCCCTCGAGAGCCCCTCGACCAGCCTCTGGTCGAGGCCGTCCTTGTTGAGGACCCACGAGATCCCAACGCTCAGGTGTGGACTGGCGCTCGGGAAGGTTCCCGTGAGCGCGTAGATGCTCTCCCTGGCCGCCAGGAAATTGAAGAATCGCCCCCCGGGCTCAATCCGTTCCCGGACGACGCGGACCTCGTTTTGGGTCGCCTTGTCGTCCCACCAGAGAGCCGGTCCCCCGACGTGATCCAGCGCCACCGGGCCGGTGTCCGCGAGGAGGATGATCGCCTGAACGGCCAGCAGCCCGCCGCCAGTTCCCATCAGAAGCAGCAGACGCGGGCGCCGCCGCCGCCGGCCGGTGCGCCCGAGGACGGGACGAAGGACCTGAATACTTCGCCCGGCGGCAAGGGCAGCGAGCACCGGGACCGCGCCAAAGTGGGCGATGCCCCAGCGCGGGAGCGCCATCATCGCGAGGGTGCCGGCGATCAACGGCAGCGGGGACGCGAGCCGGGCGGCGGGGAGAAGGCCGCGGACGACGGAGAGGGCAGCGACGGAGAGGAAGAGGATCAACGGCTGGAGGAGCTCATCCCACGAGGGGAGCGAGCCGGCTTCGCGTGCGTAGCTCGAGAAGAGAGGAATCGTAAGCGTCCAGCGAATGTGCGCGGTCGTGCCGAAGACGAGGCCCCAGCAGGCCGCGAACGCAAGATAGGGAACCGCACCGGCCAAAGTGAGAGCCACCGCGGACCGGCGCGAGCACCGCCGGCTCGCCAGAACGAGCCACGCGAGGGCGCCGACGAGAGCCCACGCTGCGGTTTGCTTGACGAGGACCGCCGACCCCAACGCGAGGCCCGACAGGATCAGGGAACGGTCGTCGCCTCGCCGCTCGAACGTCTCGAGCCCGAGGACTGCGGCGGCGACGAAGGGCGCCGCGAGGGGCTCCTGCCAGAGGGCCGGCCCTTCGCACAAGACAGTCATGACCATCAGCAGGAGGAGCCCGACCGCGAGCGCTGCGACGTCGCTCGCCTTCCATCCGCGTCGCCGCCGCAGTCCGAGGGCGACGAGGGCGCCGCAGGCCGCGAGCGGCAGGGCGATGGCGGTTCTAATCATCGCGGTGTCGAACGACATCGCCCTACCGAGAGCGGCCACGAGGACGAGCTGGCCCGGGGTCTTCTCCATGAAGACGGAGTCGTACAGGCGCCACCCATGCGCCATCAGATAACCCGCATTGACGATCTCCGGCCACGCGATCACGGCCAGGACGTACGCCGGCAGTGCCGAGAGGAGGGCTGCCGCGAGGGCGATGCGGATTGTTGCCGCCATGCCCCTATCCCCGTCTGCGTCCCTAGACCAGCTTCAGGATGTGTCCCATCTTGGCTTTCTTCGTGGTCAGGTAATCGCGTGTGCCGTCCGTCGGAGGGATCTCGAGCGGGACGCGCTCGACGATCTCGAGGCCGTAGCCGTCGATCGCGACGTACTTCGAGGGGTTGTTCGTCAGGAGGCGGATCTTCCGCACGCCGAGGTCCCGCAGGATCTGGCAGCCGATGCCGTAGTCACGGACGTCGGGCGCGAAGCCGAGCTTCTCGTTTGCGGCGACGGTGTCGAGGCCCTGCTCCTGGAGCTCGTAGGCGCGCAGCTTGTTCACGAGGCCGATGCCACGGCCTTCCTGAAGGAGATAGAGGAGCACGCCTTTTCCCTCCCGCGCGATCAGCTCCATCGCGCGCTCGAGCTGCGACCCGCAGTCGCAACGTTCCGAGTGGAAGACGTCGCCGGTGAGGCAGGAGGAGTGCACGCGGACGAGAACGGGCTCGTCCTCGCTCCACTCTCCCGCCACGAGCGCCACGTGCTCCTCGTGCGTGACGTCGGACCGATAGGCGACGATGCGGAAAAGGCCGTTGCGCGTCGGCAGCGTGGGGGAGGCGATGCGCTGCACGAGGCGCTCCGTGCGCATCCTGTGGCGGATGATGTCGGCCACCGAGACGATCGGAACGCCGTGCTTCTCGGAGAAGATGAGGAGGTCCGGGACGCGGGCCATCGTCCCGTCCTCGTTCATGATCTCGCAGATGACGGCCGCGGGCATGAGGCCGGCGACGCGCGCGAGGTCGACGGACGCCTCCGTCTGGCCCGCCCGCTTGAGGACTCCGCCCTTCCTCGCCCTCAGCGGAAACATATGGCCGGGCCGCAGCAGGTCTTGCGACTTCGTCTTCGGGTCGATGAGCGTCTTCACCGTCACCGCGCGGTCGGCCGCCGAGATGCCGGTCGTCGTCTTGCCGCGCGCTTCGACGGACACGGTGAAGGCTGTCCCGTAATTGGACGTGTTCTGCTCGACCATCGGATGCAGATCCAGCTCGTCGCAGCGCTCCTCCGTGAGCGAGACGCAGACGAGCCCGCGGCCCTCGCGGGCCATGAAGTTGATCGCGGCGGGCGAGATGTGCTCGGCCGCGATGCAGAGGTCGCCCTCGTTCTCGCGATCCTCGTCGTCGACGATGATCACGAAGCGCCCCTCCTTGTAGACAGCCGCGGCCTCAGTGATGGAGACGAATCCCACGTTCTTTGTCCTTTCGGAATCCCGGCCGGCGCCGCGGCCGCTCGGCATCAATTGTACCGGGAAGCGCCCGGGCCGCCGGCCGGCGAGCCTCCGTCGAGACGGAACCCCTTGAAGGGATGATCCGCGAGGACGGACCTCTTGCCGATTTCCTTGACGAGGGTCTTCAGAAAGCCCTCGAACTGGTGCGCGGCCGGCAGGAAAGACCTCGGAGGCCTCTCGCGGGAGAAGCCGGCGAGGAAGCGCTCGAACAGCGACCAGTCCTTGAACATGAGGTGGCGCATCCCGCTCCGGCGGAAGGACTCGAGCTCGGCCACGAGAGGCCGCAGCGACTTCTTGTCGGGCGCTTTCACGAAATCATGAGTCGCTTTCACGAGCTGAGAGAGCTCGTCTCTCAGGACGAGGCTCTGGTCGAGACGCGTCCGGTACTCGGGGAAGAGCGAGCGCTCGTCGAGCCCCGACGAAAAGGTCTCGGCAAGCGAGATGACGCTCTGCTGGTAAAGGTCGCGCACGAGGGCGGCCGCATCCTCGAGGCGCGTGAGGACGAGAGCCGGATCCTTCATGAGAACGACGTCGACGAGCTCGACGTCCATGACTTTCTTCACTTCCGCCTCGAGCGCGGCCACGATGCGCCCCAGCCCGGCGGCCTGGGGCGATCCTTCCGGGAAGCGTGGCGCGAGGCGCTTCGAGATGAACGAGGCGATGGACTCGCTCTCTCCTTTGAGGAGGCTGAAGACGAGAAGAGCGCGGGTGCGCGTGGCGGGCGACTCGGCGGCGGTGCGTGCTCGGTCCGCGTAGCGCAGCCCCTTGAAGAGCGCCACGAAAAGCGCCGCCAGCGCGCCCCGGTGCGAAGGCTCGGGCAGGCTCTCGAGCACCCGGCCCAGCGATTGTTTCGACTCCTTGTCGAGAACCGGCCGCAGGTTCTCGCGGAACAGGATGCCGAGATTGGGGTCCTGCCGGAGCGTGCCGACCACGATCCGCCCGAGCGACAGGTACGTCTGGAGCGCGACGAAGGGCGCGCGCGCGAGCTCGTCGAGAATCTTCGCGAAATCCTCGAGCTTCTCGACGACGAGCGCGAGCTCCGTCTCGGCGTTTCCGCGGCGGCGCGCGGGCATCTCGCCGCTGCCAGTCCGCGCGACCTGGCTGTCGAGGTACACGAGGAACGACGCGAGGTCTTCCTTGCCTTCCCCGAGGAGCTGCGTCGTGAGCATCGCCATGTGGGCGACGCCGGCGCGCACGGCGCCCACCTCCTCCACGTAATTCTTGAGCGACGCGTGCGAACGCTCGAAGGCCGAGAGCGGAAGGCAGTCGACCTGGAAGAACCGCTCGAGGCCTTTCAGCCACATCTCCATCTCGAACAGATAGTCGTACTTGACCCGGTTCGAGAAGAGGGCCGAGGTCTCGAGAACCGTGAAGCGGGGCATGAATCATTCTAAGCCCGGGCTCAGAACGGATAGCCGACGGAAAACGCGAAAGCTCCGGCGTCCTCGCCACTCTTGCGGTCGAGCTTCAGCCCGTACTCGAGGCGAATCGGGCCGACCGGCGTCTGATAGTGAAGGCCGAGCCCGGCTCCGGGCCGGAGCTGACTCAAGGTCACGCTGTTCGGATCGGCCCAGACCTGGCCGATGTCGAAGAAGAGAGCCGCCTCGAATCCGCTCGCGACCGGGATGCGCCACTCGGCATTCGCGACGAGCTCCGCCGTCCCCCCTTCGCCCACGCCGTCGGCGTTCAGAGTCTCCCCCGGGATTCCGAGATTGTCGCGTGAAAAGGCGCGATGGGTGGACGATCCGCCCGCGAACAGCCGCTCCGGGACGGGCACGATGAGGTTCGGCGAGCACGTACCGGTCGCCTGAAGCTCGGGAGGGCACGCCTGGTGGTTCCAGATGATGCCGCCGCGGGCCGAGAAGACCAGCCGCGTCGTCCCGTACGGCCGATAGAGCGCGGCCTGGAGCAGGGCCTTGACGAAGTCCGCGTCCGCCACGAGGTAGGGAAAGGCGTACTTGACGTCCGCGGCGACGAATGTGCCCGAGCGCGGGTTCAGCGGGTCGTCGCGCCGGTCCCAGGTCACGCCGCCCGCGACCGAGCTGATACGGCTCGGCTGGTTCGCGCGCTGGTCCGCGCCGAGCCCGGGGTCGGAGCTTGGATCGACGAGCTCGTACTGGTAGCGCAGGCCCGTGCGCAGAGAGGTCGAGGGGCGGTACTCCACCTGAAGGAAGGCTCCCGTTCGCTTCACGAGGATGGCCGAGAAGAAGTCGTTCGTCCGGTACGCGGCCACGGAGACCGGAACGAGGCCGCCGAACAGCGACCGGTCCCGCGCCGAGAGGATGACCCTCGGGTCGCGGTTCGAGATGCGCCCTTCCCCGCTCACCTCGAGGGCGCGACCGAAGAGATTGTTGTACGACACTCCGAGCGAAAGGCGCGCCGAGAGGTCGGTGCCGGGTGACTGCGGCTGGTATTCCGCGCCGATTCCGTACGTGATGCTCCACGGACGCGCTTCGGAGACGGTGACGACCACCGCCCGCGAGCTGGTCTCCGGGTCGGTTGGGAACGTCGAGACCTCGATCTTCTGGAAGATGCCGAGGCGCGCGAGGTTCTGCTGCGTCTCGAGGAGCTTCGTGAGCGAGAAAGGCGAGCCTTCTTTGTTCGCGAGGCGGTCCTCCACGATGAAGGGCCGCGTGCGCCGGTAGCCGCGCAGAATCGTCTTGCCGAAGGTTACGGGTTGGCCCTCGGTCACGAGGTACGTCACCTCCGCCCGCTCTCCCTCCGGCGGCACCGGGTCCCGAAAACGCACGGACGATTCCACCTTCGCGTCCACGTACCCCCGATCCACGTAGAGGGACTGCAGGAGAGCCGCGTCGTCGCTGACCGTGGACTCCGAATACGGGAGGCCGGCCTTGACGGCGAGCCGCGGCAGGAGGACGTCCTCGGGCACCGTCTTGATGCCCGCCACGGTGCGCGACGCGACGATCGTCCGGAGCCCTTCCTCGACCTTGAACGTCACGTCGAGCGTGTCCCGTGAAGCGCCGTCCGTCACGGCCGGGGGCGCGACTCTCGCGAACCGGAACCCCCTGGCGCGATAGAGCGCCTCCAGGGCGTCGCGATCCGCAGCCGCATCTTCATCCACGTATCGGCCGGAATCGAGGAGGCCGCGCGGGCGCATCTGGAGCGCGCCGAAGGCGTCCTTCGGTGGCAGGCTGGCGGCGCCGACGACCTTCACGGACGAGATCGTCCACCGCTCCCCTTTCTCGATCGAGAACGCCACGAGCTCCTCATCGGCCGTCGTTTCGAACGTGACGTCCACCTTCGCCCGCGCGTAGCCTTTTTCCTGATACGTGCGGCGGAGCCCGTCTTTCAAGACCTGAAGAGAGTCTTCGTCCGAAGGCTCGCCGCGCGTCCAGGGTGAGTCGGGGTGCGCGCGCACGACCTTCTCGCCCTCCCCCGTGACCTTCAGGACGACTCGCGGCCCGACGAAGAGAGCGTAGTGCGGCGTCACGGTCGCCGAGGCCGCGTCGTACTGCTCGTCGTCGAGGCGCACCTCCGCCCGCGAGTATCCGGCCCGCCGATAAGCGGTCGTGAAGCGCTCGGCGTCCTCCCGGGCCGCGGTGCCGCGATAGGGTTTGCCTTTCTTCGATTTCGCTTTCGCGAGCAGCGTCGCTTCGTCGAGGGGGCCAAGCGGGGCCGAGAAGCGGGGAGCTTCCGCCACGGCGCGCGGGCCCTTCTCCACGTTGAACCGGACGTCCACGGAGGTCTCGTCGGCGCCGGTCTCGACGGCCGTCGCGATCTTCGGATCGAAATAGCCCTCCTCGCGCAGGACACGCCGGATCTCGGACTCGTACTTCGGCTTGAGATCGCTTTGCCACGGATTGCCCGGCCCGAGTCCGATGGCGTCGAGGATGCGGCCCGCCGCGGGGACTTTGGGGGAGAGTGCGAGCCTTTCGATCCGCGGCGCCGCGGAGAAGACGACGACCACGATGGAGCCGGCGGGCGACGGCGACGCCTCGACGGCGAGGTCGGAAAAGAGGCGCGTCGCGAAGAGGTTGCGGAGGCTCGTTCGCACGGCGTCGCCCGACAGGGTGCGCCCGGGCGCGAGGTCGGTCAGGGCGGCGAGCCGGTGCTCGTCGACCGGCGCGTCGCCGCGAAACGACAGGGAGGCGATTCCCGTTCCGTAGAGCGTCTCTGCGGACCCGCGCGCCGCGACGAGGAGCGCTCCCAGGGCGAACAGGACGGCGCGGAAGGACTTCACCGCAGTCGCTGCCGGATGCGCAGCTCGAGCGAGTAGATCCCGTTCTCGTCGAGCCGGGCCTGAATGAGGGCTGCGGGGGTGAGCTGGTAGTCGAGGGTGATGATCTGCTGCTGGTTGCTCGACAGCACGAACGAGACCGTCCCGTTGAAGTTCTTGCCGAGGCTCTTGCCGACCGTGACGCGCGGCGCGTCGAACGAGGTGCCCGAGATCGTGGGGTCGATCTGGAGCCGGTCCAGCCGGAAGAACTGCTTCGTCCGGGTCGTGACCGCCGAGGTCGCAAGGCTCGCGAGGAGCTCGCGCGCCGCCTTCGACACGGAATCGTCGGACGAGATCGGCGCCGCTCCGACGGGCGCTCCCGCGACGGCGTTCTGTGCGATGTCGCCGGACGTCATCAGCGAGACGATCTGCGCCTCGGAGAGCTGCGGGTCCGAGGAGAATGTCGGCGAAAAGCGCGTCGGCGTGCCCGTGAGGCCGAACGTGATCTGGTAGCGGCTCACGGTTCCCCGCGCCTCGAGCTCGAAGAAGGGCTCGATCTTGAGAGGGTTCGAGAAGAGGATCTTGGCCGACACGATCTCGTAACGCTGGCCCTGCAGCGTGAGGCGGCCGCCCTCTTCTGCCGTGACCTCGCCGAACAGGAGCGGATGACCCCACGTTCCGCGGAGGAAGAGCTCGCCCGAGAGCTTCAGTCGGGCCACGTTATTGCGCACCTCGATGGAAGATGTCGGCGCCAGCAGCCGGACGTCGAGCGCGACCGCGTCGAATACGGTCGGGTTTCCGGCCGTCACCGCGGCGCGTTTTCGCGCCAGGAGCGACGTGATGTCCAGCGAGAAGTCGCGGCCGTACACCGCGTGGTCGAACGAGAGGTCTCCGCGCACCGTGCGAAGGAGCGTGTCGCCCAGGAGCACGAGATCGCCGGAGAACGTGGCCCGGAAGCCGTCGAACGGCGAAGCACGGACGCGCGCCACGTGCGCGCTCAGCCGGAAGGACGTCGGCTTCAGGCCCGAGAGAGAGATGAAGCCCCCGACATCCACGGTCCCGCCGTTGTATCGAACCGAGAGGTCCGAGGCGGTGATGCGGTCTTCCGAAAACAGGAACGTTCCCGTGATCGACTCGAACGCGGCGCCGCCCGGCGAGGAGAGATCCACGCCGTCGAGCGAAACTCGTCCGAGGAACGCCGGCTTGGAGGCCGTTCCGCTCACCTTGAGATCCACGGTCGCGCGCCCGGCCGCATTCATTCCCTCGAGCGCCGGCTTGAGAAGCGCGGCGTCGAATGAGCCTGCGGCGACCACGTCGAGCGCGTGCGGAGCGGTCAGCCCCAGGCTTCCCGAGATCGTGAGAGTCGTCGGCGGCGCCGGAGGCAGATCCTCGCGCGGTATCTCCGCGAGCGTCAGCCGTTCGAGAGAGAGCTTCCCGTTCTCCACCTTGAGCGGCGCGGGCGCGCGGAGCTCGAGCGTCCGTCCGTACGCCGTGAGGCGCGCGGCCGATACCGTGCCCTCCCCTCGCAGAGCGCTCACGTCCTTGCCGGTCGCCAGCGACGCTTCGGCCGCGAGCCGCCCGTCGAGGCGGGCTTCCTCGGGCAGACCGAGCAGCGACGCGAACGGTGCGAGAGACGAAACCTCGATGCGGCCGCGCCATCGTTCTCCCGCCGCGTCGGGTTGGAGCGTGATCTCGGCTGCGTCGGGGGCACGCGCGAGCAGCGTGAAGGCGCCGCGATCTGCCGTGACCCGGAGCTCGAGCCGGGTGCCCGGACGCTCGAGCGGACTCCCGCCCCAAGCCGCCTCGGCGACGCTCGCCGAAACGTCGAGATTTGGTTTGTCCACCGTCCCGGACCCCTTCACGTGCGCCGAAAGGGTCCCCGTGAGCGGCAGCCCCTCCGCCGCTCCCAGGCGGGCGATGGGAAGGGCCTGGACATCGAGATCGAGTCCATAGGCGCGGTCGGCATATCGATAGAAGCCGCCGAAGCTCGCCGTGCCGTCCGCCAGACGCGCCGTCGCGTTCTCGACGGCGATCCGGTCCTTCTCGAACGCCAGCTCGCCTTCCAGGCGGTCGAGCTTCTGGCCCCACAGGCTCGCATCGGTCAGGACGAGCGGGATCCGGCCGGACAAGGCCGGGGTGACGCCGTCGAGCGGCAGACGTCCGGTCCCCGCGCCGGTGATCGGCAGATCGAGATCCAGGAACTTCAGCACGCGCTCGATGGGCCACGCGGAAAACTCCGCCGCGAGGCCGTCCAGGCGGTACGCGCCCTTGAGGGCCCCGCCCCAGCCGATCTTCCCCGTGACGGAGAGAGAGGCGCCTCCGTCCGTCGCGGTGAATGGCGAGAACGTGGCCACGTTCCTGTCCACGAGAAAATCGGCAGAGGCGGTCCCGAACGGCACGCCTCGGAGCACGAAATCCGAGGCGGAGAGCCGCCCCTCGACCCGCGGATCGGAGAAGCTGCGAGAAAGGTGTGCGGCGATCCGCCCGGCTCCTCCCAGGTTCAAGGGCGGCGTCAGGGGCTCCTTCTGGATCGCGGGATAGAAGTTGTCGGCGATCCGTTCGACTTCGGTCAGGTCGTCGGCCGCGACGTCGATCTGAAGGTCGGGCTGCCAGGTTCCGAGGTGCAACCCGCCGTCGACGCGGATCCTGGCCCCCCCGGCCGTCGCGAACGAGACGCCCTGGAAGAGGAGCTGCCCGTCTCGGACTTCGAGGGGACCGCCTCCGGAGAAGGGCAGCGCAAACCGTCCCTTGACCGCCGAAGGCCGTCCTCCGTCCGCCGTCAGGTGGATGCTCCCGATGCCGTCCGCATGCTCGATTCCGCCTCGCCCGAACGTCAGGGTCGTGTCGAGGTCGGCGCGTCCCATGAGCCCCGTCCCTTTGAGCCCGAGGTCCGAGAAGAACTGCTCGAAGTCCAGGCCGCTCCCGCGCAGCGCGATGCGAACCGGAAGCGGGGGTCTCTTGATCCTCTCGAGCTGGACGACGGCCTCGAGCGTTCCGCCCGCGCAGCTCGCGCGCGTGACGTTCACGAGGAGGCCGTTCGGGTCCACCCGAATCACGCCCTCGCCCGTCATCGGGAACGGCCCGAACGCGGCCGAGGGGAGGTCGAACGCTCCGAAGATGCGATAGCCGCCCGGCTCGCCGAAGCGCAGGGTGCCGCGCAACGTCACGCCGCCCGTGAGCGGCAGGCCGAGCCCGAAGACTCTCGACAGCTCTTCGCCGGTCGTGTCGGCGCGTGCAACGAGAGCGAGAACGGGTTTGGCGAGATCGTCGACGCCGCCCGAAGCCTCGAGCTTCAGCCGGTCGCCGCGCAGCCTCAGGCCCGTCAGGTGCACGCGCCCCGGCGCGAGCGTCACCTCCGCACCGATCGCGAAGTCGAGCGTCTCGTTGTCCTCCAGCTTGAAGCGGCCCTTGCGACACGCGAGCGCGAGGTGGGTGACCGTCCGGCTGCGGCCGGATCTGGCCGTCACCGCCGCGTCCTGGAGCACCGCGTCGATCTCCGCGCTCCACTCACGGAAACGGAGAGTCGCGCGCTGGATGACGGCCTCCTGCAAGCGGACCTCGACGCCTCCGCCGCCGCCTCCCGCGAACGCATCGAGAATCGGCTTCACATTCGTCGTGCCATCCGCGAACACCTCGACGACCACGCGCGGCGAAACGACACGGAGCTTCGGGAGGTCGATTCGGCGGCTCGTGATCGTCGGCAGGCCGCGCAGCTCGATTTCCGCCGCCGAGAACGCGGGTCCCGCGAGACCGCGGCGGTCGTTCGCCACGGCGACGTCCCGCACGAGGAAAGCGAACGGCACGAGCGCGAGGTCGAAGCTCCCGATCGTGACGGTCCGCCCGATCTTCGCCGTCAGCAGCGTTTCGGTCCGTCGGCGGAGAAGCTCCTGGAAACGCGAGGAGCGAAAGACCCCGTAAAGGACGAGCAAAGAGAAGAGGAGAAGAAGCGTGAAGAGACGGACGAGCCGGACCTGCGTGAGGGAGAGGTGCGGAAGGCGGCGCATCTCCCCGCTACCGAGCCGCGTTCTCCCGCTCGCCGCCGAACGAGAGCTTTCCGGCGAGGACCTCGAAGAACGACGCCTCCGAGGATCGCACGAGAGAGATCGTCTCGGAGGACCGGGCGATCGCGATGCGCGTCATGGAGCCCACCGGGAATCCTTCCTGGCCGTCGAGCGTCAGGAAGACGTCCGTGGGGTCGTTCTCCACCGACAGGTCGAGGCGGACGGAATCCGGGAGGACGAGCGGGCGCAGCGTCAGAGTGTGCGGGCACACCGGCGTGAGAACGATCGCCGGCAAGGTCGGTTCGAGGATGGGCCCGCCCGCCGAAAGGTTGTACGCGGTCGAGCCCGTCGGCGTCGACACGATGAGCCCGTCTCCGCGGTATCGCGACACCATGCGGCCGTCCACGTCGACGCGGATCGTCGCGATGCGCGCGAGCGCCGATTTGGCGAGAACGGCGTCGTTCACGACACGGTAGCGGCGCGGCGCGCGACTGCGCTCCGTCACGCGAACCGAGAGCAGGCGCCGCCTCTCGATGTGCGCCGTTCCGGCCAGCGCTCTCTCGAGCACTTCCGCCGACTCGTCCGGCCTGCAGGTCGTCAGGAATCCGAGCGTGCCGATGTCGATTCCCAGGACGGCGACGCCGGGCGCCGGATGACGCGCCACCGAGAGGAGCGTTCCATCTCCTCCGAGCGTCACGACGAGATCCACGAGACGCGCGATCTGAGCGCGGGGCGCCCCGCCCGAGACGCCGCGAGCTCGCGACGATTCGACGTCGTGGATGACCGTGATCCCGCGGCGCGCGAGCTGCCGTTCGAGCTTGCGCGAAAGGGCGATCGCCGCCGCGCTGCTGTAGCGCGTCACGAGACCCACACGCCGCACGCGTCGGCCCGGCCGAAGCCCGGATTTCACCCCGGAAGTGTAGCGGGATTCCTGCGGAACGCCGCGAGCAGCTCGACGTTTCCTTCGGCCCCCGTGATCGGCGAAGGAATCGCCCCGCGGCTCGTGAGAGAGAGCCGCTCGGCGGCCGCCGTCACGCGCGCCAGGGCCCGCACGCGCACGCCCTCGTCGCGCACGATGCCGCCGCGGCCCACCTCCCCGCGCACCGCCTCGAACTGCGGTTTGACGAGGAGAAGGACGTCCGCCTCCTCTGCGAGCAGGGGCACGGCCGCCGGCAGGACGAGCGTGAGCGAGATGAACGACAGGTCCGCAACGAGAAGCGAAGGGGTCTCGGGGACGTCGGAGCGCCTCAGGAACCGCGCGTTCACTCTCTCCCGCACGACGACGCGCGCGTCGCTCCGGAGGCGGCCGTGGAGCTGCCCGTAGCCCACGTCGAGCGCGTAGACCCGAGAGGCGCCGCGTGCCAGGAGCACGTCCGTGAACCCCCCCGTCGACGCGCCGAGGTCCAGACAGATCCGCCCTTTCGGGTCGATCCCGAAATGGGTCAGGCCGAAGTCGAGCTTCACGCCGCCGCGCGAGACCCAGGGGTGCTCCGGCTCTCCGACCACGATCTCCGCGTCCTCCCCCACTTGCGTGCCGGGCTTGACCCTTTCCAGGCCGGCGACCGAGACCCGGCCCGCGAGGATGAGCGCCTCGGCCCGCGTCCGTGACTCCACGAGGCCGCGCTCCACGAGGGCGACGTCGAGGCGCTTCTTCAGAACGTCACGACGACCTTGAGGACGTCGCCTCCCTGCCGTGCGAGCGCGAAGGCCTCGGCGGCCCGCGCGAGAGGAACGCGGTTCGTCACGAGATCCTCGGCGCGGACAACGCCGCGCTCGAGGAGCGCGAGCGCCTCGCGGAAATCCCGCGCGCCGGAGGAGTAGGAGAAGAGCATCGCAAGGTCGCGCAGGTAAGGCAGGTGCGGCTCGACCGTCCACATCCTGCCGGGCTGAGCGGGCGAATAGAAGACGACCCGTGCCGCGGGGCCCGCCGCGGCGAGCGCCGAGCCCACGGCGGACTCCGCAGTCGGCAGTACGAAGATGACGTCCGCGGCCGCGCGATCACCCCTCTTCACCTTCTCAGAAAGGTCCTCTTCGGGCGCCAGCACCTGATCGAAACCCAGTCGAAGGGAACGGGCTCGGCGCGCGGGATCGGGATCGCAGCCGACGAGCGTCGTTGCGCCCTTCGACTTCGCGACGAGACCGAGCATGATGCCGTTCGCGCCGAGCCCGATCACGGCGACGGAATCCCCTGCCGCAACGCGCGCCCGGCGGACGGCCTTCACGGCGCACGCGAGCGGCTCGACGAGCGCCCCGTCCTCGAAGGAAAGGGCGTCCGGGAGCCGAAAGGTGTCCGTGGCGACCGCGGCCGCCTCGACACGGACGTACTCCGCGAGGCCGCCGGGATGGAGGCGCGTCTTCTTCCATTCGGGGCACATGACGTCCTCCCCGGCGAGACAGAAGCGGCAGGCGCCGCAGGCCGCGTGGTGGTGCACGACGACGCGGTCGCCGGGCCGGAATGCCTTGACGAGCGCCCCGGCCTCGGCGACGACTCCCGCCGGCTCGTGCCCCAGGACGACCGGCGCCTTCGAGGCGACGTACCACGGCGTCGTATCGCTTCCGCAGATCCCCACGGCTTTCATCGCGACGACGATTTCGCCGGGGCCGGGGGCCGGCCTCTCCATCTCGACCACCGCGATGTCGTCGAGCGAGCGGACGAGAACGGCCTTCACGGGACGAGAGCCACCTTCCTCGCGGCGCCCTTCTCCACCAGATCGAACGCCTCGCGCCATTGGGCGAGCGGCCGCCTCTCCGCCACGAGCGAGCTCACGGGGATCGCGCCTTCGGCGAGGAGCGCAAGGGCGGCATCCACGTCGCGCGGCGTGTAGTGGAACGACCCCACGATCGACACCTCGCGATAGTGCACCGCAAAAGCGTCCACGCTCACGCGCGCGCCCTCGGGCATTCCCGCGAAGAGCAGCACGATCCCGCCGTTCGCGGCGAGCGCGGGGAGCGCTGCGATCACGTCGGGCGCGCCGGTCGTGTCGAGAATCAGAGAATATTTTGCTCCCTCTCCGCGCGTGTTTTCGATGCGTTCGGGTGAGGGCGCATCTTCTTCGAAGGTGAATAAGGTTGGCGGAGCACCGGCCCCGGTATCGCGCGACCGGCTTGCAATGCGCGCAATGCCTGCACCCCTTTCTAAGAAAAATCGGAGCTTCTCTTCTCGCCTTCCTGCGACGACGACCCGACGCTCCGCGCCGCTCGTCTCTTCTCCTCTCCCTCTTCCTCTTTCTTTCCCCCTCAAAAGAAAAAACATCATCGCCGCGATCGGGCCGGTGCCCACGATGAGAACGTTGACACCGTCTTGCGCTCCGTCGTTCGTCTTCACCCCATTCAGCGCGTGGACGACGCTCGCGAGCGGGTCCACCAGCGCGGCCGCCTCGTCGGAGAGGCCGGGCGGGATTCTCCTGAGGCCGCTCTTCACGATGCGCTCCGGGACGAGGAGGAAGTCCGCGAACGCCCCGAAGAGCGGCTTATCGAAGGCGGTCGCGCAGAGGTTCTCGCGGCCTCGCCGGCAATCGTCGCAGTGCCCGCAAGGGCTGGACACCGCCGAGGTCACACGCTCTCCGGGCTCGAAAGGCGCTCCCGGACCCGCTGCCTCGACGATCCCCGCGAACTCGTGACCGAGCGTGAGCGGAAAGGGAAACTTCGGATGACCGCGTTTGGCGATCTTGAAGTCGGTCGCGCACGTGAGCGCGACCTTGATGCCGACGAGAACCTCTCCCGGCCCCGGAGAAGGGGTCGCGACCTCGCGGAGCGCGAGCCGCTCCGGCCCCTCGGAGACGAGAGCCCGCATCGCGAAGAGCGTAGCAGGACGGCTGATGCACCCGCGAGATTGACGGCCGGAATCCCGCCCCTCACGCTCGGCCGATGGCACCGCGCCCCACGTTCTACGCGGGCGTTTCGATCGCGGCCGCGATCGTCACCGTCGCTCTGAAAGTCTTCGCCTGGAAGATCACAGGGTCCGTCGGCCTTCTCTCCGACGCCGCCGAATCGGGCGTGAACCTCCTTGCGGCTCTCGTCGCGCTCTGGGCCCTCCGGCGCGCGGGAAAGCCCGCCGACGCGACCTACTCCTTCGGACATACGAAGGCGGAATACCTCTCGAGCGGGTTCGAAGGGCTCATGATCGTCGCGGCGGCCGTCGCGATCGCAGTCGCCGCCGTCGAGCGCCTCAAGCACCTCCAGCCGATCGAGAACGTGGGGCTCGGCCTCGGGATCTCGATTTGCGCGTCCGCGATCAACGGGGGCGCCGCGGTTCTCCTCTTCCGTGCGGGAAGGCGCCTGCGCTCCATCACGCTGAGGGCCGACGCCCAGCACCTGCTGACGGACGTCTGGACGTCGGCGGGAGTCGTCGTGGGCGTCCTCCTCGTGAAGGCGACGGGTCTTTTCGTCCTCGATCCCCTCGTCGCGCTTCTCGTCGCCGCGAACATCGTGTGGACGGGCATCCGGCTTCTCCAGGAGACGGGGCACGGCCTTCTCGACCGCGCGATCGCCGAGGACGAGCAGGCGGCGATCGCGGGTCTCCTCGAGCGCTTTCACGCGCGCGGCGTCGTCATCCACGGCCTCAGAACGCGCGCCGCCGGTCCGCGCCGTTTCGTCCAGATGCACGTCCTCGTGCCCGGATCCTGGTCCGTCAGACAGGGCCACGATCTCTGCGAGGAGATCGAGCGCGGCGTCACCGCGGCGCTGCCCGGCAGCACGGTGACGACGCATCTCGAGCCGCTCGAGGACCCGGCTTCCTGGGACGACCGTGGGCTCGACCGGCGGGAGTAGGTCTCTCTAGGCCGACCGCGTCGCGAGGGGCACGACCTTACCCGTGCCGCCGGCATGGTCGCGGAACGAGGCGAGGAGGCCGTCCTCGTCGAGGCCGAGCGACCGGCGCTGCTCGGCCTGCGTCGCGTGCGGGACGAAGCTGTCGGGAATGCCGAGCCTCTTCACGTCGGCGGCGATGCCGATCTCCTCGAGCGCCTCGACGACGGCCGAGCCGAAGCCGCCCGCGAGCTGGTTCTCCTCGACCGTCACGACTTTCGTCCCCGTCTTCACGAATTGTTGGAGGAGCTCCTTGTCGAAGGGCTTCGCCCACCGGGCGTTCACGACGGTCAACGACGGCCCGCCTTCCTGCGCGAGGCGCTCGGCGGCTTTCCACGCGGCCAGGACGGGATCGCCGAGGGCGAAGACGGCTCCGTCCTTCCCGACGCGCAGCACTTCGCCTTTTCCCACCGGGAGCAGCTTGAGATCGGGGTCCGTCGCCACGCCGTAGCCCGCGCCGCGCGGATATCGAATCGCCGTGGGATGACTCGAGGCGAGCGCCGTCGCGACGAGATGTCTCAGCTCGTTCTCGTCCTTCGGCGCGCAGACCTGCATGTTCGGGAACACGCGCAGATACGTCAGGTCGAAAACGCCGTGGTGCGTCGGGCCGTCCGCGCCGACGACCCCCGCCCGGTCGAGCGCGAAGACGACCGGCAGGTCCATGAGGCAGACGTCGTGCATGATCTGGTCGTAGGCGCGCTGCAGGAACGTGGAGTAGATCGCGCACACGGGCCGGAAACCCTGCGTCGCGAGGCCGGCCGCGAAGAGCACGGCGTGCTGCTCGCAGATCCCCACGTCGAAGGCGCGGGCCGGGAACTTCTTCGCAAAGCGGTCGATTCCCGTCCCTTCCGGCATCGCCGCCGTGATGCCCACGACGCGCGGGTCTCTTTCCGCCACTTCCAGGAGCGCGCTCGCGAAGGCGGACGTGTAGCTCGGCGGCGCGGCCTTCTTCGAGATCACGCCCGTCTCCACCTGGAAAGGGGCCGGACCGTGCCAAAGAACCGGGTCCTCCTCGGCGAGCTGGTAGCCCTTGCCCTTCAGGGTCCTCACGTGCAGAAGGACCGGCCCATCCATCTGCTTCGTCTCCTTGAGCGTGCGCAGGAGGACCGGCAGGTTATGGCCGTCGATCGGCCCGACGTACCGGAACCCCAGCTCCTCGAAGAGCGTTCCGGGCACGAGCACCTTCTTGACGCCGTCCTCGACACTGACGGCGAGGCCCGCGAGCTTCTGGCCCGCGGGGAGCTTTTTCAGGACGTGGGCGACGTCCTCGCGCACGCGGTGGTAGATCTGCCCGCGCGCGATCCTGAGGAGGTAGCCCGACATCGCCCCGACGTTCGGCGAGATCGACATGTCGTTGTCGTTCAGGATCACGAGGAGCCGGCTCTTGAGGTAACCGGCCTGGTTCAGGCCCTCCATCGCGACGCCGCCCGTGAGGCCGCCGTCGCCCACGATCGCGACGACTTCCCTCTTCTCGCCGCGAAGATCCCGCGCGATCGCCATCCCCAGCGCCGCTGAAATCGCCGTCGACGCGTGCGCGGCGCCGAAGACGTCGTACTCGGATTCGGAGCGGTTCGTGAAACCGGACAGCCCGCCGGCCTGGCGGATCGTCTTCAGGCGGTCGCGCCGGCCCGTGAGCACCTTGTGCGGATACGTCTGGTGGCCCACGTCCCACACGAGGAGGTCGTTCGGGGTATCGAAGACGTAGTGCAGCGCCACCGTCAGCTCGACCGCGCCGAGGCCCGACGCAAAGTGTCCGCCCGTCTTCGCGACCGTGTCGATGACGAACGTGCGAAGCTCGGCCGCGAGCTGCGGCAGCTGCTCCGGCGCCAGCAGGCGCAGGTCACGCGGCCAGTTGACTTTGTCGAGCAGAGGCGTGGGACGAAGCGGGCTCATGCGGGTTCTCCGAGCGGTCAATTCTACGGGACCGCGGCGCGCGCGCTTCGGGCGTTGCGGGGTCCGTCGCTCGCATCGAGGAACGCCGCAAGGGTCTTCGCGAAGAGCTCGGAGCCCGCGGGCGAAAAGTGCACGGGATCCAGGAAGTGCGCGTCGGTGAACGCCCCCGAGCTGAAGGGATCGAGGAAGAGGGCGAGCCCATCGTTCCCGAGCTTCTTCGCGACCGCGTCGTAGCGCGCGAGCCCCGCGAGATAACCCTTGGCCGTGAGGCCGGGAGTCCAGCCTTCCAGCCAGGCGAGGTCCGCCTTCTCGTGCCCGGCGCGCACGCGCGCGGCCTGGGCCACGAGCAGCGTGCGAGCCCCGTGGGCGGATGCGACGGCGATCGTGGAGCGCAGGTTGCGCTCGTAGACGGCGACGGCCTCGGCTGGAATGTCGTCGCGCTTCGGCCCGCCCGTCCATTCATACGAGGGCGTATATCCCTCCGCGGTTGCCTCACGATCGAGCGGCTTGAGCCGCCCGCGCAGCCACTCCACGAAGACGAGGCGTGAGACGAAGCGGACGGGCACGGGCGCGACGCCCGTCACCCGCGGGAGAATTTCCGCGTGCCCCACGCTGTAATCGGGCGCGAACGGCACGTGTCCCGCCGGCTGAAGATCGTTCACGCCGGAGAACACGATGACGAGGTCCGGCGTCAGGTCGAGATCGCGGATTTCCAGCGACACGAGGCTCTCGAGGCTCGTCCAGCCGGGAAAGCCCGCGTTCACGACGTCGGCGCGGGGGCGGAGGAAAGTCCCCAGGCGCGCGGGCCAGGTCGCCGCGTCGTCCGGCGCAAGCAGGTCGAACGTCGTCGAGCCGCCCTCGCACACGATGCGATACGTGCCCTCGGGCTTCGGGACCGGCACGTCGCGCACGTTCGTGGCCCGCTGGCCGCGCGCGTTGAAATGGACGACGTGGCCCGGCACCTCGAGGACGGCGTCCGGCCTCCCCGCCACGATGAGGAGCGGATGCGGACGGTACGCCTTTCCGATCTTCTCCACGAACTTCGTGTACGCCGCGACCTGCGTCTCCGGCCACGTGCCCGTCTTCAGCCGAATCGCGACGCGGCATCCGCCCTCGAGGACGAGGAACAGAACGGCCGCGATCGCGAGCGGGACGAGGACGTTCGACACCAGCGCGCGGAGAACCTTCACGTCACCTCGCCGCGAGGTGGCGCGAGCCGGGCGCGACGATCGGCTCCCCAGCCGCGCAGCGTGGGCAGGCCGCAGGCTCGAAGGCGGGCACGTCGAGCGCGAGGAGAGAGCGACAGGGCACGCCGTCCAGGTCGACACCGCGCCCGGCCGCGACGGAGCGCCGGTCGACGATCGACCCGCACGCGACCGCCTCCGCGCCAGCGGCGCGGAGCACGGCGAGGACCTCTCGTGTGGACTTCCCCGTGGTCACGACGTCCTCGACGACCGCCACGCGCTCGCGAGCCTCGACCGCGAACCCGCGTCGGAGCGCGAACGCCCCCTCAACGCGCTCCGTGAAGATCGCGCGGACCGAGAGGCCGCGGCCCGCCTCGTGGCCGATGATGACGCCCCCCATCGCGGGCGAGACGACGACGGAGGGGCGAAACGGGGCGAGAAGGGACGCCAGGGCCGCGCCGAGCGCGCCCGCGCGCTCGGGCCACTGGAGCACCTTCGCGCACTGCAGATACGCCTCCGAGTGAAGCCCGGACGAGAGCTTGAAATGGCCTTGGAGGAGCGCACCTGCCTCCGTGAAATGGCGGCGAACGTCTTCCTCGGTCACGGCGACTCCCGGCCCTCCGGGACTTCACGGTCCCTTCGCAGGCCGTACCGGTCGATCTTCTTGTAGAGGTTCGAGCGCGGCGTGTCGATGGCCTCCGCCGTGCGCGTCACGTTTCCCGCGTTCTCCGCGAGCTTCGCGACGAGAAAGAGCTTCTCCGTCTCGTCCTGGAACTCCTGGAGCGTCGGGATCGAGAGAATCCTCTCCCACGCGCCGGCGCCTGCGGCGGCAGCGGCCGCGTCGACCACGCGTCCCCCGCGTACGACGACCGCGGGCGGCGCGTCGGCCTCGCGCGGGGCCGCTCCGGGGTCGACGTCCGCAACGTCGAGGACGTCCGCGTCGGACATGATCATGAGGCGCTCGACATGGTTCTTGAGCTCGCGCACGTTTCCCGGCCAGGGCCTCGCCGCAAGCGCCTCGAGCGCGGCATCCGTAAAGCGTTTCGGCCGGTAGTTGTTCGTGCGCGCGAAAAGCTCGGCGAAGTGGTTGACGAGGACCGGAACGTCCTCGGGGCGGTCGGCGAGCGTGGGCGTCCTGAGGACGAGGACGTTGAGGCGATAGTAAAGGTCCTCGCGGAACTTCCCCTGCGCGATGAGGACCGTGAGGTCGCGGTTCGTGGCGGCCACGACGCGCACCTTCACCTTCACGACGCGCGGGCTGCCCACGGGCTCGACCTCGCCTTCCTGGAGGACGCGCAGCACCTTCGCCTGCGCGGAGGCGGACATGTCTCCCACCTCGTCGAGGAAGATCGTGCCTCCGTCGGCCTCTACGAACTTGCCCGTCTGCTTGCGGTCGGCCCCGGTGAACGAGCCGCGCTCGTGGCCGAAGAGCTCCGATTCGATGAGGCTGTCCGGGATGGCGGCGCAGTTCACCTGCACGAACGGACCGGTTTTCACGAGCGAGCCCTCGTGGATCGCCCGCGCGACCAGCTCCTTGCCCGTCCCGCTCGGCCCCACGATGAGGACCGTCGCGGGCGTCGGCGCGGCCTTCGCGATGTCGGCGAGCAGCCGGCGGATCGCCTCGCCGTTCCCGACGATGCGCGTGATGCCGAGGCGCGACTTCAGCTCGAGGTTCTCGCGCGCGAGGCGCGTCGAGTCGAGGACGCGCCGGAGCGCGTTCAGGACGTGCTCGGACGAGAGGGGCTTCTCGAGGAAGTCCTCGGCCCCGGCGTGCACGGCGTCCATCGCCGTCTTCACGTCGCCGTGGCCGGAGATGACGATCACGGGCGTCGCGATCCCGCGCGCGCGCAGCTTCGCGAGCGTCTCGAGACCGTCCTGGCCGGGCATCTTGATGTCGAGGAGCACCGCGTCGTGGTCCGGCGCCTCGGTGACCGCGCTCGACCCCGAGGCGACCGCCGTCACGTCGTATCCCTCCTCTGCCAGCAGCGTCCGGAGCGATTCGCGGATGTCGGGTTCGTCGTCGCAGACGAGGATGCGTCGCGCCATCCCGGCGATCCTAGCAGCCCGATGAAAGCGCCCGGCGCGCCTCGGCGAGGGCCGCGGCCGTCTCGGCCATCCCGCGCTCGAGGCTCTCCTGAGAGCGAAGAGAGAGAGATTCTTCGAAGGAGGAGATGGCGGCCCGAAGGTGTTCGGACCGCCGGCGGGGCTCGGCTTCGGCCAGCTTTCGGAGAACCAGTCCTCTGGCGTGGAGCGTCACCCCCCGTGCGACGCGGCGCGTCGCGTCGCGCACGGTGAGGGCGTGTTCGTAGGAGGCAAGAGACTCTTCGAGATCGTCCGGCGAGCGCGCGAGATTCTGGAGGGCGTTGCCGCGGTTATGCCAGGTTCTCGCCCACGCCTCCAGGTCACCCCCGGGGCCAGCGGCGTTGAAGGATTCTTTGAATAGAGAGAGCGAGAGTTCGAGACTTTCCGAAGGGCCGCGCGAGCCGAAGAACACCGCGAGGTTGTGCAGGAACGTCGCCTCTTCCCCTTTCGAAGAAAAAACCAGCGTTTCCCGCATGCTCCAAAGGTCGCTCGCGAGCGCACGAGCGGTCTCCTCCGACTCTTCCCGTCTCTCACGGTCGTCCCGCAGGTGCTCCTGCAGCACGTACCAGTCGCGAAACGCGGCACGCGGATCCTCCGCGAACCGCCGGCGGAAGGTCGCGACGAGATCCCGGGACGGAGGGAGAGCGCTCAGACCGGAAGCTCGTCGCTTCCTTCGGAGATGCCCTCGAAGAGGATCGTCGAGAGGTAGCGCTCGCCGGTGTCGGGCAGCATGGCGAGGAGGACGGAGCCCTTCGGCGCCTTTTCCGCCACCTTGCGCGCCGCGGCAAACGTGCCGCCCGAGGAGATCCCGCAGAAAATCCCTTCCTTGAACGCCAGCTCGCGCGCCGCGTCCCGCGCCTCGACGTCGCTCACGAGGACGACCTCGTCGTAGATCTTGCGGTTGAAGACGGCGGGGACGAAATCCGGGAGCCAGCCCTGGATCTTGTGCGGCGCCCATTCGCCCTTCGAGACGAGCGGCGCGCCGGCCGGCTCCGTGTAGACGATCTTGATGTCGGGCCGGGCGAGCTTGAGCACCTCGCCGGCGCCGGTGATCGTCCCCCCGGTGCCGATGCCCGAAACGAAGTAATCGAGCCGCCGGCTCGCGAAGTCGCGCAGGATCTCGGGACCCGTCGTCTGGCGGTGATACGCGGGATTCGACGGGTTCTCGAACTGCTGCGGCAGGTACCAGCCGTGCTTGTCGGCGAGCTCCTTCGCCTTCTTCACCATCCCGGTGCCGCGCTCGGCGGCGGGATGGAGGATCACTTTGGCGCCGAGGCCCTTCATGAGCTTCCGGCGCTCGACCGAGAACGAGTCCGACATGATCGCGACGAAGGGATAGCCCTTGACCGCGCACACCATCGCGAGAGCGATGCCCGTGTTGCCGGACGTCGGCTCGACGACGGTCTGGCCCGGTTTCAGGACGCCCCGCTTCTCGGCGTCCTCGATCATCGCGATCGCGAGTCGGTCCTTCACCGAGCTCATCGGATTGAAGGCCTCGCACTTCACGTAAATCGTCGTGCCCGCCGGGGCGAGGCGGTTGATGCGGACGACCGGCGTGTTTCCGATGGTGCCGAGGATGCTGTCGTGAATCATGCGGTCCTCCCGAGGCGCGGAATCATAGGACCTGGCGCAAACAAAGGCACGCGTATTTGCAGAATTATTGAAAATATATATACACTTTTATCGCCTAGATGAATCGACTCCATTACTGTGTGCTCCGGAATACTAGCCGCGATATTTCACATTTTCTCGATTTCCGCGGCAACGTTCCCTACGGGCCGCTTTTCACTCGGCACCCGCGCGCTGATAGGCTATCGGTGACCTTCAACAAGGAGTTTCGAATGAAAGTCGTCACGATCCCCGTCCTTCTGCTCGCTGCGATGTCGATGAGCCCCATGTCGGCCGACGAGCGCATCGATCTGGGGCGACGACCCCTCGGAGCAGAGTCGCGGCCGGCGCGAGCTGCGGAGGGCAGACAGGCGCTCGCCGTGGGCGCGGTGTCGCACCTCCTTCTCCCGACCTCCGCCAACGTACACGGCGCTTTCGGCGCCTTCTTCAAGACGAAGGTGAGCATCTTCAACGCCGTGAACGCCACGTACGAAATTCGCGTCGGGTTGAGCGTCTCCAGCGGGGAAATTGACCACGTCTTCATCGCGTTGGGGCCCGGACAGACCCGAACGTTCAACAACATTCTCGACGATCTCTTCGGCTACACGGGCGGAGCCGCCATCGATCTCGACAGCGGGAACTCGTCGCTCGTCTTCATCGTCAATTCCCAGGTCTACGTGGACACCGTGAACGGCCGCTACACGACGACGGTCCAGTTTGCGGACGATCTCGGCGACATCACACCGTCCCGCGCGGGCTACGTGATCGGCGTCTCGGTGAACTCAACGAAACGTACGAACGTCGGGTGCGCGAGCAACTCGTCGAATTTCCAGACCATCACCTTCCAGGCGTTCGACGCGAACAACTTCGCGGTTGGCAGCGCTTTCAGCTTCACGTTGTCCCCGTTCGGCTGGGCGCAGTACGCGGCGAACTTCTCGCTCACGAACGGAGGGATCTACATCACGGCGTCGGACAACGCCGTCTGCTTCGGGGTCGAGGTCGACAACACCTCGAACGACGGCACGTACCAGCTCGCGACGCCGTTCTAGGTCCTCACACCGATTTCGTTCTACTCCTCGAGCCTGCTGAATAGGGCGGCGGTGCCTGAGCACGATGCGTCGATGCTGTTCGCCGCAGGGAGACCATCGTCGTCGTAACGAATGTCGAGATGCAGGGTCGGCGCGGGCGACATCCACGATTCGAATTGCCCGGGCTCCACGCGGCTGACGCTCGACCACTGGTCCGGCGGATACCCCGGTTTATCGGCGATCAGGGTCCACTCCACGTCGAAGGCAGTCGGTCCGGCGTTCGTCACCGTGATCCAGGATTGACCTCTGGCGTCGCAGTACGCGACGAGGTTCAGGCTGCCTCCCTCGACTCTCTGCGGCGCCTCACGGCTTACGGCGACGGACTGGGCGGCGTGAACGGGGAGATGCGGGACCGATATCGCTGCTGCGGCGGCGAGGAGAAGGGGGGCGATCATGGCCATACCTCCTCTCACGGCACGATCCCTCGTGCCGGTCCTACATCCGGTGCAACAACCGGGCCGGGCCGCGCAGACCGTTCTTTCAAAAGGTGACGAGCGTCATCCCGGGCGCGGACATCGTCGAGATTCCGTGTTTGCGGCCCGCGGAGGTGCGGGAAGGACTTGGCGAAAGCGTATGGGGGCTAAGCTGACGGAACGGAAGAAAAGAGATGAACGTTCCCGAAAACGACCCGAACGAGCCCCGCTCGGTCACCCTGCTGCTGCATTGTCCCCTCCGTCTCGGTCTCGCCGCCGGCCTGACCCAGTTCATTTACGCCAACGGAGGGCGCATCCTCTACCACGAGCAGTACGTCGACACCGAAAGTGACCATTACTACACGCGCCTCGAGTGGGATGTCTCGAGCTTCTCCGCGACGGACGCGGAAATGGCTGAGCGCCTCCGAGCCCTCATTGGCAGCGGGCCTGAGACCGAGTGGTCGCTCCACAACTCGGACCAGGTCCTTCGCATGGCCGTCTTCGTATCGAAGGATCCCTGGTGTCTCTACGACATCCTCGCGCACAGTCACTCCGGAGAATGGACGGTCGAGGTACCGGTCATCGTCAGCAACCACTCCGACCTCGAGCCCGTGGCGAGGAGGTTCGGCGTCGAGTTCCGCAGCTTTCCCGTCACGAAGGAGAACAAGAGCGACGTCGAAGACGAGCAGCTGGCCCTCCTTCGCAGCCATCGGATCGACGTCGTCGTCCTCGCGCGGTACATGCAGATCCTGACGGGCCGGTTCGTGAAGGCGTATCCGAAAAGCGTGATCAACATCCACCACGCCTTTCTTCCCGCCTTCCCGGGGGCTCGCCCGTACCACTCGGCCCGTGAGCGGGGTGTCAAGATCATCGGAGCCACGAGCCACTACGTGACCGAGACGTTGGATGCCGGGCCCATCATCGAGCAGGACGTCTTGCGTGTGACGCACCGGCACTCGGTGCGGGACCTGATCCGCTCCGGGCGGGACCTCGAGAAGGTGGTCCTCTCACGGGCCATCAGGAGCCACATCGAGCGAAAGATCATCGTTCACAAAGGCCGCACGGTCGTATTCCACTAGGTGCTCGCGGTTCTTCGCGAGGGTGATTGGCGGAAGCGTGTGGGGGTCGAACCCACCCGCCGCCCCTCTCGGAACGGGCACGCTGGTTTTGAAGACCAGGAGGGCCGCCGGGCCCCTTGCGCTTCCGCGGCGGATTCTATCGGCACGTCTTCCATGATCGGGAATCGCGTGGCCGGGGTCATCCGGTCCTGCCGGTCATTCCGTAAGAGGCTCCAGATGTCAGCCGTGCTGACCGCCAGAAGCTCTTAGATCGATCGCCGAACGGAACGAACCACTTTCGAATCGCCGATAAGGAGATTTCATGTCCAAAACGGGAGAACTGCGCCTTCGCAGCCTGGTCACGGCCGGAATTCTCGCGGCCGCCGCGCTCCTCGCGCCAGGGGTCGTGCTCGCGTCCAGCCACAACGAGGCCCCCTTCACGTCCAAGAACCCCAGCCTCGACGACACGGATTTCTACATGTTCCGCGACCCGAACGACCCCTCGATGGTGAACCTCATCGCGTGCCGCTACGGGCTCATCGAGCCGCAGGGCGGCCCGAACTACGCGGGCTTTCAGGACGGCGCCTGGTACGACATCAAGATCGACAACAACGGCGACGGGGTGGAGGACGTGACCTTCCGGTTCACGTTCAGGACGACGTACAAGCAGCCCTCGACGTTCCTGTACGCGGTGCCGCCCGTGGCGTCGATCACGGATCCGAACCTCCTCGTCGTCCAGACGTACAGCCTGGACAAGATCACGGGACCCGCGGGGAACCCGTCTCCGAGCCAGATCACGCGCATCCTCACGGACCAGCCTGTCTTCCCCCCGAACATCGGATCCAAGACGTTCCCGGATTACGTGAACATTCCGAACGGCATCCAGAAGAGCGCGGACGGCAAGATCTCCGTCTTCACCGGACCCCGCCAGGATCCCTTCTTCGTGGACCTCGGCATGGTCTTCGACGGCATCAACCTCGAGACCGGCGCGGGTCTCGGGCGGCCCGGAGTGGGTGTCGGCGCTACGGGTGGCGGCCGCGACACGCTCTTCGGATACACGGTTCTCGCAACGGAGCTCCAGGTTCCCATCGCGCAGCTCACGTCCGTCGGCTTCCAGGTCGGCGACCCCGCGAACTCGGTCGCCGTGATCGGGGGCTGGGCCTCGGTCAGCATTCCCGCCTCCCGCACGATCAACGCCGACGGCTCGGTCACGAACAGCGGCGCTTACGTTCAGGTGTCGCGCCTCGGCAATCCGCTCGTGAACGAGGTCCTCGTCGGCGTCGGCCGCAAGGACTTCTGGAACACACAGCCGCCCGCGGCTGAGGCGCAGTTCAAGGGCGACGCGTCGAACCCGGGCGAGCTCTTTCCGATTCTCGCGACCTACATGAACGTGCTTTTCGGCATCAACGTTCCGCCCGGCCCCCGCTCGGACATCGAGCTCGCGCTCTTCCGCGGGATCGGGCCCGGAAACCCCTTCGGCGTCCCGATCAACACGCACCCGGGAGAGGTGTACGCGGACGAGCTGAGGCTCAATACGGCCGTCACGCCGACGCCTTTTTCGAGCGCGAGCCGGCTTGGTTATCTCGGCGGCGACGTCGCGGGCTTCCCCAACGGCCGCCGGCCCTGTGACGATGTCGTCGACATCGAGCTGCGCGTCGTAGCGGGAGTGTTTCAGGGAGGGGCGTACGGCGGCGCGCCGAACAATCTCCTCGGCGACGGCGTGGACTTCCCGGAGCGGGGCTGCCGATACTTCTTCCCCTTCATGTGGTCGCCCACGAGCGGCTTCGCGGCATTCCACGCGGGCCCCGCGCAGCCCACGCACAGCGCTCAGGTCAAGGCGATTCGCGACAGCAACGTGAAGGGGTTCCCCGAGGGCATCTCCGACGAGGAGTTCGCCGAGCGCGTCCGCATCGCGCGCGATCACGACGACCTCGCGAAGATCCAGCCCGCGAGCGTCAAGTAAGCGTTTCGTGAAACCTCTGCGGCGGCGGCTTTCGCTCCTTCTTCCCGCAAGAGCGGCGGCCGCCGTTCTTCTCATCGCCCTTGCGGCGCGGGCTTCCGAAGCCGGAGAGAAGAAGCCCGGCCCGGTCGCGCTCGCCGAAGAGCGCTACGCGCGTTACCGCCGGACGCTCGACCGCGCCGATCTCGCCGCTTCCGAGGCGGCCGTGGCGAAAGGCCTTCTCGCCTCGCCCGGCGACTTCGGCCTCCTCAAGTTCCGGCTGAGGCTCCTCCTTCCCCACCACCTCTTCGAGGAGCTGGCTCGCGAGGCCGCCGCGCTGAAGGCGGAACGGCCGGACGACCCGGATCTGGACGGCGCTCTCGGGGACGCGTTCTTCGACCTGGGCCGCTACCCGGAAGCCTTCGCGGAATACGACCGTTTCGTAACCGCGAAGCCCTGCACGGCCTCGTACAGCCGCGCCGCGCTCGGGAAGGACGTCGCGGGCGACCTGGCCGGCGCGCTCGCCGCGATGGATCTCGCCGCGAACGCCGCCCTGCCCACCGACCTCGAAGGTTACGCGTGGTGCCGGGCGCGCGCCGCGCGGATCCTCCTCAAGATGAACCGGTACGAGGACGCGGAAGGGCGCCTCGTCGAAGCCCTCCTCCGCGTCCCGAACCACGCCCCTGCGCTCGCCGCAGCGGCGGAGATCGCGGCGCGCAAGGGACTCTGGGAGCCGGCCACGCGCCTCGCCGAGCGCTCCTTCGAGTTCGTCCCCGAGTTCACCGTTGCAGCCGCCCTCGTCGACTACCGGCACGCCATGGGAGACGCCGCAGGAGAAGAGCGCGCGAAGGCGACGGTGAAAACGCTCGAGACGCTCATGCCCGCCGAGGAGCGAAAGGTCCACCGCTTTCTCGCGCTCTATCTCGCAGACCACGGCGACGCGAGACGCGCCGTCGAGATGACGTCGAAGGAGCTGGAGACCCGCAAAGACATCGGCGGATACGACGCCTACGCCTGGTGCCTCTACCGGGCCGGTCGCGCCTGGGACGCCGCCGTGCCGATGGCCAAAGCCCTGGCGATGGGCACGGTCGACCCCCTTTTCGAGTTCCACGCCGGCGCGATCGCACGCGCCGCGGGCGATCGCCAGGCCGCGCTCGCCCATTTGACGCGCGCGCTCGAGATCGATCCGCGCTTCCACGTGCTCTATGCAGACGAAGCGAGAAGGATGAAGGAGGAGATCGAGAAAGAGATAGCCGGAGAGACGAAGAAAGAGATTTCTGCTAATGAATAAGAGAGAGCGGGACCGTATTTCCCGAATGACCGATGTCAAGGGCGTGCTTCGCGCGCCGCACAGCGGTCGCCGACCCTTGACATCGGTCATTCGGGAACAGATTTCCATCTATCGGCGGCCGCATCCGCGGCCGCCGCATATGAGAAATATGGAAGACGTTTCTCTTGTCGAGGCGGCTGCATCAGGAACAGCCTCGTTCCCCTCTTCCCTTCTAAGAAAAACTTTCTCTGTATCCGTCTTCCTCTTTTTTCTCTTCTCTTCAGCAAAGTCTCTCTCCCATCCCATGGGCAATTTCTCCGTGAACCGCTGGACGCGGCTGTCGCCGCGCGCGGGGGGCATCGACGTGACGCACGTGATCGATTTCGCGGAGATCCCGACGCAGAAGGCGCTGTCGGATTCGAGCCTGACGGGCGCGCCGCGGGGGGACGCGCTCGCGAAGATGCGGGACGACCTCGCCGCACGCTTTCTTCCGGGCCTCGTTCTCACCGTTGGAGGCGCGCGCGTCGCGCTCACCATCGTCAGGAGCGCGCTCGAGTTCGCGCCCGGAGTCGCGGACCTCCCCACCGCGCGACTGATTCTGGACCTCGAGGCGAGCGTCTCGAAGGAAGGCGTCGCGGCGGTGACGTTCTCCGACACGAACTTCGAAGGCCGCGCGGGCTGGAAGGAGGTCGTCGCGGCGGCGGGGAACGGCGCGGCTCTCCTCGCCGCCGACGTCCCCGCCACGGACCGCAGCAGGAGGCTGACCGAGTACCCGTCCGACCCTGCGGAGCCGCCGTCGGAGGTCACGAGCGCCACCCTGCGGGTCCGGTTCGGCGCGAGGCGGGCGCGATGATGCACCTCGTGAACGCGCCGGGACGCGTCGTCCGCCCGCCGAGCGCCGCCCGGGAAGCCGCGTGGGTCGGCGCGGCGCTGGCGGTCGTTCTCGTCGCCGGGGCTGTGCGCGTGAAGACCCTCGACCGCTCCGGCGCGCCCGCGGTGACGTCCGTCCTCGCGGGGGCGGACCAGACCATCTTCCAGGCGCTCCTCGTCTCGGTCGACTCCATCACGGACCAGAGGAGGAAGAGCGGAGCGTGGCCGGAGATCCCGGCCCTCACCGCGGACGAGATCCCGCCTTTCGCGCCTGCGCTCCTCCCCGCCGGAGCGCGCGGCCTCGATTGGAAACGCCGCGCGGATGGCGCGTCCGCGGACTACGCGGGGCTGGACCCGAAGGGCCGGCGGACGGCTTTCCTGCTTCGACTGTCCGAGAAGGCCATGGCCGGCCTCGACCAGGGCATCCCCACGCGCGCCGCTCGCCCCCGGCCGCGCGTCGCCGCCGAGGTCTGGATCCTGAAGGGCGGCACGGCGCTGCCCGGCGCCTTCCCCGCGACGGACGGCTGGTATCAGATCGTCGCGCTCGATGGCGAAGCCGGCGCGGGAGGACAACGATGAAAGCCCTGGCCGCACCGCTCGCCTTCGCGTGTCTCGCGGCGCTTCCCGCCGCCGGCTCGCCGGCGCGTCCTCTGCGCATCGGGGTCACGCTCAACCCCTATTACTCGTGGGTCGCGAACGTGGGCGGAGACGCCGTCACGGTCGTGCCCGTCGTGCCCGCCGGCGCAGACCCGCACTCGTACCAGCCGCGTCCCGACGACCTCGCGGCGATCGAGTCGCTGGACGCCGTCGTCGTGAACGGGCTCGGCCACGACGCCTTCCTCGAGCCGATGCTGAAGGCCGCGGGACGAGACGGACTCACGCGCCTCGACCCGAACCGCGGCGTCCCGCTCCTTCGCAGCGCCTCGGGCGGTGTGAACCCCCATTCCTTCCTCTCCGTTCTCGCGGCGTCGCAGCAGATCCAGACGCTCGCCAAAGACCTCTCCCGACTCGACCCCGAGGACGCCTCCCTCTTCGAGGCGAACGCGCGGGCGTACACGAAAAGGCTGCGACACCTCCTCGCGGAGGCGCTCGCGCGCCTCGACGGGCTCGATCTTTCCGCCGTCCACATCGCCACGGTCCACGACGGCTACGCGTACCTCTTCTCGGATCTCGGCCTGACCGTCGAGGCGGTCGTCCAGCCCCGGCACGGCCTGGAGCCTTCGGCGAAGCAGCTCGCCGACACGATCGCCCGCATCAAGGCCGCGCGCGTGAACGTGCTCTTCATGGAAATGGGCCTCGCCGGCCGGTACGTCGACACGATCGAGAAGGAGACCGGGTGCCGCCTCTTCCGGCTCACGCACATGACGGGCGGCGGCGATTCGAAAGACCGATTCGAGCGCGATACGAAGGCGAACCTCGACGCGATCGTCGACGCCGCCGGAGCCGTCGCGGGGCGCCGCCCGTGAACGTCCCGGCGGCCCCGGTCGTGGCGATCCGTGGGCTCCGGGCGGCGCGCGGGCGCGACCTCGCGCTCGACGGCGTCGACCTCGACGTCTTCGCGGGCGAAGTCCACGGACTCACCGGTCCGAACGGCGCCGGAAAGACGACGCTGCTTCGATGCCTTCTCGGCAGCGTGCCGTTCACGGGCACGATCCGACTCGCGCTCTCTCCCGGCGAGCCGATCGGCTACGTGCCGCAGAGCCTCGACATCGATCCCGCGCTGCCCGTCTCCGTCTCCGACTTCCTCGCGCTCGCGCTCCGCCGCGCTCCCGTCCTCGGGCGGCGCCCTCAGGCGCTGCGCGCGCGCATCGCCTCCGCGCTTGCCGAGACGGGAACCGACGCCCTCGCCTCGCGGCGCCTTCCCGAGCTTTCCGGCGGCGAGCTGCGCCGCGTCCTTCTCGCGCAGGCGCTCGTTCCGCAGCCGAAGCTTCTGGTCCTCGACGAGCCGGCGAGCCATGTGGACGAGGACGGGGCGCGCCTCATCGAAGCGCTTCTCACGCGCCTTGCGCGGCAAGGAGCGGCCGTTCTTCTGGTCGAGCACGACCGGGGCCTCCTCGCGCGGCTCTGCCCGCGCGTCACCGTCCTGAACCGGAAAATCGTGCCGACCGGCGATCCGGGACGGCTTTCCGAATCGGATCTCGTCGCAGAAGGGAACGCGCGGTGAGCGGCGCCTACGAGGCTGTGGCCGGCTGGGCGCGCGCGGGGTTCCTGCCCGCGATCTTCGTCCACACGTTCATGATCCGCGGGCTCCTCGGCGCGCTCCTTCTCGGGCCGCTCTTCGGCGGGCTCGGCACCCTCGTCGTGGCGAGGCGGATGTCGTTCTTCACGCAGGCGATCGGGAACGCCGCGATGACGGGAACCGCTCTCGGCCTTCTCCTCGGCGAGCCGCCCGGATCCACCTGGGCCGGCCTCTACGGCTTCTGCTTCGCCTCCGCCATCCTCGTCACGTTCGTCCAGCATCGCGGCCGCGTCCCGTCCGACACCGTCACGGGTCTCTTCCTCGCGCAGACGCTGGGCCTCGGCGTTCTCATGGTGGCGCTCGTCTCGAAGCGCTTCGACATCCACCAGATCGAGGGGACGCTCTTCGGGAGCCTCCTGACGCTGCGCGATGCGGACCTCGCGATCCTGCTCGCCACGGCGGCCCTCGCCGCGCTCGCCGGAGGATTCCTGTTCAACGACCTCGTGCTCGCGAGCCTGAGCCCGTCGCTGGCGGCCGCGCGCGGGAAACGGCCCGCGCTTCTCGATTACGTGTTCGTGACGCTCGCGACGGCCGTCGTCGTCGCCGGCCTGAAGCTCGTGGGAGCGCTGCTCGTCCTCGTCATGATCGTCGTGCCCGCCGCCGCGGCGCAGAACGTGGCCTCCAACCTGCGCCAGTTCTTCTTCGCGAGCGTCGCCCTTTCCACGCTCGCCGCCGCGGGCGGGCTGTTTCTCTCCGGGTTTCTCCCCGTTCCGACGGGCGGCGCGATCGCGCTCGTCTCGACCGCCCTCTTCTATCTCACGCTCGCGTGGCGTCCGCTCCGTCGGCGCCGGGAGGTCATCTCATGAAACGTGCTTTCGTTCTCGCGTTGCTCCTCGCGGCCACCGGGACCGCCCTCGCCCACGACGTCGCCGTCTGGGCGGAGGTCGTGAAGGGCCGGGTCCACGTCGAGGCGTATTTCAGCGACGGCGAGCCGGTGGGCGACGCGCCGGTCCAGGTTTCGGACGCAAAGGGAAAGGTCCTTCTCACCGGGCGCACGAACGCGAAGGGAGTGTTCGACTTCGCGCCTCCCGCGAAGACCGATCTCACGATCAAGGTTTCAGGGGGCTTCGGGCACGACGCGACCGCGACCGTGAAGGGGGAGGATCTGAAGGACCCGGGGAAGAACTAGCCGCGACCGCGCTCCCGCGGTGATCCGGTTTCGGCCGGCCACCGTACTGTCCGTATGGCCGATGCTTTGCCGATGCCTCGCGAGCGCCGGGCCCGGCATAATCCCTGTCAATATGCGAGACCGCTCTTGAGCGTGGCGCCGAGGCAGGGCGAGGTGTGCCCGGACCAGGCGGAGCTCATGCGCCGGATCGCCGACGGGGACGCGGCCGCTCTGTCGGATCTCTACGACCTCTCGAGCAAGTACGTCTACGGAATCTGCCTCAAGGTGCTGCGCGATCCGGCAGATGCCGAGGAGGTGACTCTTGACGTTTACACGCAGGCGTGGCGGCAGGCGGCCCGATTCGACGCCGGCCGCGGTGAGCCGATCGCCTGGCTTCTGATGCTCGCGCGCTCGCGTGCCATCGACCGGCTTCGTGCGCGGGGAGGGGTCTGCCGGCACGAGGAGGATCTCGATCAGGTGCGCGATCTCGCGTCGACTCTCATCGATCCGGAGTCCGGCTCCGCTCTCGCCCAGCGCGCCTCCGCCGTGCGCGCCGCGCTCGCATGTCTGCCGGCCGAGCAACGCGAGGTCATCGAGCTCGCGTATTTTCAGGGGCTCACGCACACGGAGATCTCCGAGAGGCTCGCCCAGCCGCTCGGCACCGCGAAATCACGGATCCGGCTCGCGCTCCAGCGCCTGCGCCAAACGCTCGGGCCTCGTGCCGAAGGATGGACGACGTGAACGACGATTCGAACGACCGCGATTGGCTCGAGCTGAGACGTGAATTCGGCGACGTCGTCGACGCGCTCGCGTATTCGTTCTCGGCGCCCCCGCCGGACCACCTGAGGAAGCGCATCCTCGACAGGATCGCGTCGGAGAAGCCCGCGAGCCCGGCCTCCCTGCCGCCCGGCGGCCGCACCGTGCTGCCCGGGGTCACCGCCGTGCTCGTCGCCGACACCGGCTGGATTCCGGCCC
Source organism: Thermoanaerobaculia bacterium (assembly GCA_963816185.1). Taxonomy (GTDB): domain Bacteria; phylum Acidobacteriota; class Thermoanaerobaculia; order UBA5066; family UBA5066; genus Fen-183. The sequence goes on from CAWFJJ010000014.1 coordinate 38,127, forward strand.
CCTTGCCGGGACTCGACTACAAGGTCCTTCACCGGGACGACGCGCGCGGCTACACGACGCGCCTCCTCCGCTTCGCTCCCGGCTCGACGTACCCCGCGCACCGCCACGGCGCCACGGAGGAGGTCTTCATCGTCGCCGGCTCCGTGCTCCTGAACGGGGTCATGCTTCGCGCCGGCGACTATTGCCGATCCGAGGCCGGAACGACCGAGACGGCCGCCTACAGCGCGGAAGGCGGCATGGCGATCATCGTGTCGTCGGACACGGACGAGTTCGTGAGATCCGACCCGGAACAAAGAACCTGAAATCTGATCACCGCCGCGTGAGGGTGAACGCGCCCGTCACGTTTCCGCAGCAGGTCGTGCCGGTGCCGGTCGTCTCTCCACTGTAGTGTCCCGTGAGGTCGCCGGAAGGCGTCAGCGCGGCCGAGCCGCTCGCCGAGCCGCCACAGGGCGAGAATCCGCTGAAGCCGATCGCGAAGACGAGCGTCCCGCCCGAGACGGTGCCCTGCAGGCTGCCGACGCCCGGGAACTCCGCGACGACGGTACAGTCGGTCTGAAAGAGCGTGACGTCCTCGGTCTTCGAAAGCCCGCACGTATCCGTGAAGACGCCCGCGTACTGGCCGGTGAGCGGAATGCAGGACCGCGGCGACGTCGGCGACTCGTTCGACTGGCATCCTCCGAGCTCGAGAACGACCGCGAGAACGCTCGCAAGAAGCAGAGCGCGCGCCGGCCTTCTCATGCCCCTCCACGCGCCGCAGCGAGGCGCTCGACGCTCCCGACGCAGTCCTTCGCCTTGTAGGTGTGCCCGCCGCACGCGAGAAGAAGGGCGTCGAACGCGCGGGCCAGTGCGATGAGCCGGCTCGCGTTTCTCCGCGTGACCGGGAAGTCCAGCGCGAGGGAGAAGCCGTCGAGCGCGTAGCCGCGCGCAAAACGATCCGCCCGGTGGCGCTTCACGACGGCGAGGGACGAGACGACGCCCATCTCGTGCTGGAGCTGCAGCGCGGTCCGGAACGCCGCTTCGGCGGCGTCTTTCGGCACGAAGAGCTGATACTGGATGAACCCGCCGGGCCGATACGCTTCGTTCCAGCCGGGCAGGTAGTCGAGGAGAAACGAGTACGCCACGAGCGACTGCCGGTAGTGCGCCCGTCCGCGCAGAAGCGATGCGGCGTACTTACCGGCGTTCACGAACCGCATCTGGGGCCCCGCGGCCGTTAGTTTGAGCCCGAGGAGAAGAACCGGGACGGGCAGAGGCCCCATACGGATGTCCGCGACCTGCTCCTCGACGCTCAGCCCGCGCGGCTCTCCCTCTTTCGCAGGTTGCTCGTTCGCGACGTGGAGCACGCTCCGGCCGAGGCTCGTACCCCTCGCCCAGCAGTCCATCCAGCCGACGACGTAATCCCAGTCTTCCTTTGCGCCGTCGAGACCCGCGAGCGTCGCGGCCAGGTTCGGGGTCGCGAAGGCTTCCACGTCGAGGTAGCCGGTCGCGACCCTTTTCAGCTTCAGCGAGACCTCGACGATCGGGTCGGGAAGCCGCCAGTTGCCGACGACGTCCTCGAAGGCGCGCGTGCCGCGTGCGATCTCCTCGACGCGGCCACCGTCGCGCAGGATCGAGACGCTCTCGACGTGGTCTCCGATCGTCCCTTTCTTCCAACCGTTCTTCCCATGCACGTTCATCGCGACGGCGCCGCCGAGCGTGACGTGCATCGTTCCGGTCACGACAGGCGGCCAGAACCCGTGGGGGATCGACCACTTCCACAAGTCCCCGAACGTGAGTCCTGCCCCGGCCCGGACGACCCCCGAGGTCTCGTCGAAGCCGGCGATCGCGTTCAGTCCCGTCATCTCCACGACGGGACCCGCGGGATTCGTCGAAGCGTCGCCATACGAGCGCCCTGCACCGCGGAACACTATCTTCGACCCGTTCGACGCGCCGGTGGCGAGCGCGTCGCGAAGCGCGTCGAGGGACGCGGGCCGGAAGACGGGCGACACGGAGACGTTGTAGAGGCCGAAGCCCTCGAGGCGCTCGGGCGGAGGAAGCGCGCTCACGCCGGGCCGAACCTCTTGAACACGAAGCGGGGCACGTGCCGCATCGCGAAGCCGAGCAGCGCCCAGCGCCTGTAGACGTAGAAGACCTCGTGCCGCTTCTCGAGGCGGACCGCGATGATCCGCGCGGCCTCGTCGGCCGGCGCGACCCAGAACATTCCCGGCTTCCCCGCCGTCATCCGCGTCCCGACGTAGCCGGGCTTCACGGTGGAGACGGTCACGCCGAACGGCGCAAGCCGGTTGCGAAGGCCTTCGAGAAAAGTCGAAAGAGCCGCCTTGGAAGCGTTGTACGCGGGATTCCCCTTGCGCCCCCGGTCGCCCGCGATGGACGAGATGGCCGCGATCTGCCCGCGCCCGGCGACCCGAAACCAGTTCGCCGCGAGGCCGAGCAGCCTCACGGCCGCGACCGCGTTGACCTCCATCGTGTCGGCGTCGAGGGCAGGGACGCTCGTGACGCCGTCGCTGTGGTGCAGGACGCCGGCGTTGTAGAGGAAGAGGTCACAGTGCCCGGTGACGGCGAGGGCCTCGCGGAACGCCGGCTCGAGCCGCGCCGCGTCCGCGACGTCGCAGACGACCCCGTTGACCGTCGCAACCGGGAAGCGCCGCCTCAGATCCGCGACGAGCGCGTCGAGCTTCTTCTCCGAGCGCCCGAGGATGGTCACCCAGAAGCCGCGCGCGGCATACACCTCGGCGAGGGCCTTCCCGAGGCCGTCGGTCGCGCCGACGAGGATCACCCTCTTCACGCCGTGTCGCTCTCTGACCGAATCTTCGCAGACGAGGCGCTCAGGGCCACACGGTCTCCTTCTCCTCGTGCCAGTCGTGCGTCATGTCGAGCCAGAACGCGAGGCCCGCGTGCGGTCCGAACGACGCGTAGAAGCGCGCGACGCGCGCGTCCTTCACGGCGCGGCCCCGAAACCTCAGGGTCGCGACCTTCTTGCGAGACCAGGCGTCGAGGCCCAGCTTGCGGTGCCGCCCGAGAAGCCGCCCCAGCGTGTCGGCGGCATAAGGGCCGAAGCCTTTCTCCGCGCGGATCTCCTTCTCGACCTCCTCGTCGGGAAGGTCCGGATCCTCCCAGCGCGCGAGATCCAGCTTTCCCGAGGCGACGCGCCGCGCGAACGCGGTGAGATAAGGCGCACGGTAACCCCATTTCGCAGCGGCGAGAGAGCGCGCGGAAAGGCCCGCGACGAAGGGCGCATCCGGAAATGCCCCGCCCCGATCGAAGCGTTCGATCAGATTGTTCACCATGAGCTTCGTCAGACCCCAGGTGCAGTTCGTCGTCGCGAGGACCTTTACGGCGTCCTCGAACAGAGTCGGCGCGCGCAGGATCCGCCCCGCCCCGCGCCGGGCGACCCACGCGAAGCGCGGGTCCCCGGCGCAGAGGGAGTGGAAAGAAGAAAGATCCGCTTTCAGATCGAGGACCCGTTCCAGCGCACGACGAACCGAGGCCTCGGATGGAACGTCCGAAGAGAGATTTGCTTTGAAAGAGAAAGAGATCTTCCTCGGAAGGCGGGTGTCAAGGGTCTTCGACCGCTTCGCGGCGCGCGCAGCGCGCCCTTGACTCCCGCCATCCGAGGACAGATTTGCTGCTATCGGCGGCTGCACAGCAGCCGCCGCATATGAGAAATCGGTCTCCCGCGCCGAAGGCGCGATGGCCCGAGCCTGAGCAACCAGTCCGCCCGGCTGCTCCGCCACCTCGACTCGTACGGGGCATTCTCCTTCTAAGAAAATCAATCCCAGGGTCTTTTCTTTCGCGTCCCATTCGAATGGAGGCAAGTCGTACCAGCCGTGGCTGCGCACCACGAGCCCGAGGTCCATCGGCGGCAGCGTGAGCATCATGGAGCTCCGTCGGCGATGCCGGGGCCGGGCCCGACGCCGCCGTGAACGGTGCAACGCTCGTCGGCGCGGTGCCCGCGAGAAAGACCTCGTTGAGCGATTTCGGGCACTCTTCGGTCACGAGCATGCCGGTCGTCGGATCGATGGAAGCGGTCACGATGCCGGCGTCGTCGGAAACGGCACCTCGAAGACTGCGAAGGAAGGCGCCGGACGAAGTCGGCGAAGATCGGCAGGGCCGCCAGGAGCCGGACAGGTTCAGGCCGCGGTTGTCGTCGAAACCGACCCAGACGGCCACGAGAAGGCGCGGAGAGAAGCCGATGAACCAGGCGTCGCGTCCGTCGTTGGTCGTTCCCGTCTTTCCGGCGAGCATGCCCTGTGCCCGAGGCGGCGGGCGGACGCGCCGGTGCCGCGGTCGACGACCCCCTGGAGCAGCGAATCGAGGATCGAGACCGCGTCGGCGGGAACGCGCGCGACGGGCTCGTCTCTCCTCTCGATTCGCCGTGAATTCGAGCTCGCGATTCCGATGATGGCGTTGGGCCGAACGCGGAATCCGCCGTCGGCGAGCGCAATAGGCGGAGGCGACCTCCATCGGACTCGTCTCGAAAGCGCCCAGGGCGAGAGAGGGATAAGGCTCATGGGCGACGTGATCCCGGCGCGCCAGCGGTGTCGACGATGTCCGGAGGAGCGTGGCCCCGGCGAAGTCTCCGTGACCGCAATGCGCACCGTCGGGATGTTGATCGAATGCTCGAGCGCCTGCCGCGCCGAGATCGGGCCGCGGAAATCGCTGTCGTCATTCCTCGGGGACCATGTCTCGTCCTCGCCCTCGCCCCAGATGAGCGTGATGGGCGAGTCGAGCAAAATCGTCGCCGGCGTGATCGGCTTCGGAGATCGCGCGTCCGAATGCCGCCAGATAGACGAACGGCTTGAAGAGCGAGCCGGGCTGCCGGTGAGCCTGCATGACGCGGTTGAACTGGCGACCTGGTAGTCCCGGCCCCCGACGAGAGCGCGCACGGAGCCCGTGCCGGGGTCGAGCGCGATGACGGCTGCCTGGAGTGTCTTCCTCGCCGTGCGGCCGAAGGCGCTTGTAGTGCTTCTCGAGATCTTCGAGCCCCTCGATGACGGCCGACTGCGCGGCCGCTGCAGGTCGGCGTCGAGCGTCGTGAAGACGGAGCCCCTCGTTCCGAGCCCCCGTAAACATCGCAATCTGATTCTGCACGAAGTCAACGAAGTGCGGCGCCAGGACGCGCGTCGGCGGCCCCGCCGTCGGCGTGAGCGGCTCGGGGAGCGCCGCCGCGAGCTCCGCGTCGTCGACCTTCCGGCTCCCGCATCATGTGGAGCAGGTTGTCGCGCCGGATGCGGCCGTTATCGGGGCTCCGGTAAGGGATTACTTGCCCGGCGAGGAGATGATCCCGGCCAGCGTGGCCGACTCCGCCAGGTCGAGTCGGAGACCGTCTTTCCGAAATAGTACCGGGTGGCCTCCCCCACGCCCGTGATCGAGATGGCGCCCTGCTGCCCGAGGTAGATCTCGTTCAGGTACGCCTGGAGAATCTCCTCCTTCGAATACTACGCGTCGAGGACCACCGCCATGAGAGCTTCGATCGCCTTGCGCTTCATCTTCCGCGCGGCGTCAGATACATGTTTTTCACGAGCTGCTGCGTCAGCGTCGAGCCGCGACGTGGCCCCGCGCGCCGTGCCGAAGGTCCGCGCCCACGAGTCGCGGAAAGAGACGCCGCCGTGCCGGAAGAAATCGCGGTCCTCGCGGATCAGGATCGCGTCGACGAGCGTCTTAGGGACCTGGACAGCTTGACGAGCGTCCGGTCCTGCAGCTTCTGTCGTAGAGCGATCCCAGGACCTCCGGCTCGAGAACCACCGAGGGAACGGGCGACCCGTCGGCGGCCCGCTTCAGCGCCGCAACGCGCCGCCCCGAGAATTCCATCTCGGCCGGAATACCCGGCGTTCGGCCCCAGGCGGTCTCCCGCGCGTTCGGGGTGACCGCGAGTCGTCCGTGAATCCGCGCGTATTGCCCCGCGGCGACCGGCGGTTTCGGGACCTCGACGTAGCGCAGGCGCGTGAGCCGCCGGACCACGTCGTCGGCCGAAAGCGTGTCGCCGGGCCGCACCGCCCACACGTCTGAATAAAGGCGCGTGGGAAGCGACCACCGCCGCCCGTCCATCGTGCGCGACACGACGTGTGAAAAGTAGAGGATGACGACGATCCCCGCGACGAAAAAAAGAGCGCCCGTGGCTCCGGCGAAGAAGAGCACGGGATGCGGGATTCGACGCAGGCGATCGATGAGGTTCCGAAGGACGGGAGACGCGCGGTCCCGGACTCTGCGCGAGATCTGCGACGCCCTCTCTTTCAAGGCGCGGAAGGCGCTCCGGAGGTCCACGTCCGGAGTCTAGCGAAGCGCCCAGCCGATGCTAGGATTCCCAAGAGCCTCTGATGTCCCCTCTCAGCAGGGTTCTCGAGGAGCTCGACGCTTGGCGTGAGCGCATCCCCCTTTCCGAGCTGAAGCGGGACAGCGGGGGGATCTGACCAACCGGGAATGAACGACAGGAGCACGATTCCTGGCGTCGCCGGGTGAAGTAGGCTAGCCGGATGGCGGACACACACCGCGACGCGTCCGTGTCGACGCTCGTTCTCCGAAGCGACGAAAAAGGCACACGCTGGGAGAAGGACGTCCTCGTCGCCGAAGAGCCCCTCGAGATCCGGTTGCCGAAGGCGGCGCCGCGCCCGAGCGGTTCGTCGTCACGATGCGGACGCCGTGCGACGACGACGACCTCGTCGTCGGCCTCCTCTTCGGCGAGGGCGTCATCGAGGAGATCGCCGAGGTCGTGGCCATCGAGCCGCCGTCCGACGCCCGTGTCGCGCCCGAGCTCGCGAAGAACGTTCGAGTCGTCACGCTCGCTCCGCGCGCGGACCGCCGAGCGCCCGCCGGGCCACGGTGATGGGCTCGGCCTGCGGGGTCTGCGGCCGCACGTCGGTCGATGACGTCGTCGCTCTCGTGGCGGCCGCGCGGGGAAAGAAAGACAACGCAGACCGCCGCGTCGAGAGACCTTGAGATCACAGCGTCCCTTCTCACGTCCCTTCCAGGCGCCCTCCGCGCCCGACAGTCGTTGTTCTCCTCCACGGGCGGGCTCCACGCGGCGGGCCTTTTCGAAGCAGACGGGACCTTCCTCCTCGCCCGAGAGGACGTGGGACGTCACAACGCGACCGACAAAGCCATCGGCGCGATCCTGAGAAGCCGGCGACCGGTCCCCCGATCCTTCTCGCCTCGGGCCGGCTCGGCTTCGAGATCGCCCAGAAGGCTGCGCTCGCCGGCGTCACGATCGTGGCCGCCGTGTCGGCGCCCACCAGCCTCGCGGTCGATCTCGCCGAAGAAACCGGACTCACTCTCGTCGGCTTCCTGCGCGGCGAGCGCTTCAACGTCTATACTCATCCGGAGCGCATCACGAGACAGGCTGGCGAAACATGATCGCGACCGCCCTCATCGGGTCCCTGGATGTTCCGAAACGCGACGGAAAGTCCGTGACTGCGTCT
>CAWFJJ010000015.1:0-16361 GCA_963816185.1 Thermoanaerobaculia bacterium
CTAACCTTTCTCTCGTTCGCTGCCAACATAGTGCCCTGATCCGCTGGCCTGACCGCTACGACCCGGCGAGAGCGCCGGTCCACGTCTCGAATGAGATCGACACGCCTGCGCCTCCCGAAGCCCTTTGGGCATGGCTGGTGCATGCGCCGCTCTGGCCGACGTGGTACCCGAACGCGAAGGACGTCGTTCTCGAAGGAGGGGCCTCGGAGGTGGCCCTCGGTGTGAACTTCACGTGGCGGACGTTCGGCGTCGCCATTCGCTCCACCGTCCTCGAGTTCGAGCCCTGCGAGCGAATCGCGTGGAATGCGCTCGGACTCGGCGTCGACGCGTACCACGCCTGGGAGATCACCCCGACAGCGGCCGGCGCGCACATCCTTACGGAAGAGACCCAATACGGCTGGGCGGCGCGGCTCGGCAGCATCGTCTTCCCGAACCGGATGGCGAAGTTCCATCAGATCTGGCTGGAGCAGCTCAGCGCGAAAGCGCGGGGCGGCCTGCCGGGCTGAAGACGCCGACGCCACGGAACGCGATATGTTTCGTAAGGGGTCGTTCTCGACGCTTTCGTTGGCCCGTTTCCGAACGCTGAAAGGCCTTTGCGAACTGCTCCGTCTCGATGTCGAAGACGACTCGTCGAACTCGCCGACTCGTGTTTCGTTCTCAACCTCCCTTGGCCTTGCGCGCTATAAAAAGTCACGTCCGACCACGTTACCGACGCAAGAAAGCGGCGACGCCTCAGGGCCGGCTAAGTAGTGACCCCATCTTTGAAGTAAGCGCTAACTTCCTCGTTCCAGACGAAGAAGCTGGCTGCAAGAGAGCACCACTGATCTCGAGGGATGGGGCCATCGGTACGAAAGACTTTGACATGGCAGCCCGCCTTTCCACTCCCGCGGACGTGCTCCGCGAGCCGTCGAGTGATCTCGCCCGAACCATAGAGGCGGACTGCGCCATCAGCGTGGAAGAAGGTCTCCGCCGCCAAACCATAAATGGAGTGTAGGTACCGGCTGGCGCGGTACGCGCATGCCTCCACGGTCGGGACCTCCTCGCAGACGAAGTGGAGTTCGTGTCCCATTCGTGTCCACGCCCAGTCCGTGTAAGCGATATCGGTCTCAGCCCCTTCGTCCGGGTACCACCGGCCGTGATCTTCCTGGTCGTCACCGAGTGCGTGCAGTCGCGACCAATCGAGCGGCCGACCCCATGCGCGCATCGCGAAGAGAGCACCCATATACCCATCACGCTTCGCGCGCATTAGCGGATCGAGACGCACTCGGACCTTTACCTCTCTGGGAAGTCTCTCCAGGACTAAGTGCGCCCGAGAGATGGAGTTGGACGCCCAGAAAAGACTCGGCACGAGCTGAAAGACCGTTCCTCCGCGGGCGTATGCGCCGCCGTGCAGTTGGTCAAAGTGATCCACCGAGACTCAAGCGCTCAGCATCTAAGTCGAGACCTCTGAAGGTCCGGATGATCATATGGCGCTGGGACTTCGAGCGTCTGCTGACGGGCGAGATGGCCACGTCTTCGAGTCTGGAGCTCGACGCTGACCAACCGTTCCGCAAGAAAGCGACGAAAAAAGATGTTCCACGTGTGCGGGATCCCTCGCGGGTGGAATACATCCACGCTCCTTGAGGTCCGTCCTCGTCGAGGAGTCGAGCGTATCAATGGGAACCGAAGCGAGAAAACCTTGGAGGTCTCCGTGTAGAGCATGGTCTGGATTGTGCAGAATCTCCCTGAGGCCGTAGTCGCTGTCGTACTGCATCGACAGTTCCCGTACTAGGGCTTCTGGGATGTCGCGTGGTAGGCGGAACGGATCAAACTCCATTGACGGTATCCATAGTCTCATCCTCACCCATCCAGACATGGATCACAGGGACGGGTTGAAGGACTTTTTCGACCCGGAAGGGTTGTCTCCGCGGCGCGCGCACGTCGGCGAGCCTCAGCCAACCGAACGTCGCCGTTCCTACGCATTCGAAGGGAATCCCGTCTTTCGTCCTCGTCGTCGCGCGACATCCTCGCGGAAGGGGTCCAGTATGGCTGGGCGGCGCGCCTCGGAAGCATCGTCTTCCCGAATCGGATGTCGAAGTTTCATCAGATCTGGCTGGAACGGCTCAGCCTGAGAGCGCGAGAATTCGCCTGACGAATAAGAAGACCGCCAAGACAGCCAAGACATACGTCCCCGATCCCGCCTTCGCTCCCGTTGTGGATGCGTTCGCCGGCAAGCGCGACGTGACCCGGGGCATGATGATGGCGTCCTACGGACTCAAGGTGGGCGGGAAGATCTTCGCGATGTTCGGGAAGGGGCGGTTCGTCGTGAAGCTCCCGAAGGCGCGCGTCGACGCTCTCGTCGGACGCGGGGAAGGTGCGCGCTTCGAGCCGATGCCGGGACGCGCGATGAAGGAGTGGGTCGTCGTGAAGGCCGGAGCGGCGGATTGGATCGCGCTCGCGAACGAGGCGTACGGGTTCGTCAAGCGGGGGAGATGAGCGTCAAGGATCGCCGCGCTGGGAGACGATTCGTGCGCTCAGGAGCGGACCGTCCGACGAGACCGTCACGATGCTCCTCGAAAAACCGCTGATGGAGAACGCCCGAAGGATGGAGCCGAGGTCGTACGTGTTCATTTGAATGTAAGGGAGCCTCGACGTTCCCCTCAGAATGGAAACCGCGGCATGAACGAGTCGTGAACGCGCTCGGAACCAGCGTCCGATTCTTCGAAAACGCGAGCCGGCGCGGTAGAACGTGATGTCGATGCTGCAGAGTCCCCCCGGGGCAACGAGCGACAGGAGACGACGGAGGATGCGGTCGCCGGACGACGGCGGAACGTGCTGCAAAACGAGATGCGCGCACGCAAGGTGAACGGACGACGGTGGCACGGCAAAAAAGTCGTTCAAGGTGAGGAACTCGACGTTCTCCACGCGGGCGGCTTCGCAGTGCGTTCTTGCGCGCGCCAACATGCTTTCGGCGGTGTCGACCGCGAGAACACGCCTCGCGCGGCGGGCGAGCGGGATCGAGAGACGGCCGACGCCGCAGCCGAAATCGAGCACGCCGTCGAGAGGGAGCTCGAAGCGGAACAGGGATTCGGCGTCTTGCAGGAGATCCTGGACCTCCCTCTCGCCCGACGCGAAGAACTCTTCGAGGCGGCCGGCGGTGAGGTTCGCCGATAGGAAGTTCGGATTCGTCAGAACTGCAAAATAGGGTTCGAAAGAGCCGAGCTCCTGCCACGCGCTGCCCGCCTTCACGGACGGCAACTTGCGGAACTTCGGGAGGCGCCGGGGGATCGGGACCATCGGCGGAAGCATAGCGGGCTCAGCGTGGCCGGCGCGGCCCGAGCGCGCATGCGCCGGTCCCGGTATCCTTCGAAGCGTGGGCGCGACCGCGTGTGCGCCTCGATGAACGAGGGAGGATCCGTGAAGATACTTCGCCGCCTCGTCATTTTCGGCTGTGCCGCTCTCCTCACCGGGCTGCCGGCGGCCGCTGCGGACCGCGCCGCCGTCCTCCGCGCGGCTCACGAGGTCGCGCAGAGGGCCCGATACGCCACCTTCATCACGATCGGGGAGGACGGGCAGCCGCAGGCGCGCATCGTGGACGCGCTCGGGCCGGACGAGGATTTCAACGTCTGGGTGGGGACGAATCCGCTCACGCGCAAGGTCGCCGAGATCGCGAAGGATCCGCGCGTCACGCTGTCGTTCTTCGACGCCGCGGGCCCGGCGTACGTCACGCTCGTCGGGATCGCGCGCCTCGTCATCGATCCTGCCGAGAAGGCGAAGCACTGGAAGAGCGCATGGGCGCCCTTTTACAAGAACGAGTATCGCGGCGCGGACTTCGCTCTGATCGCCGTCGTCCCGCGACGGCTCGAAATCGTCAGTGAGGGCCACGGCCTGATCAACGAGCCCCTGACCTGGCGTCCGGTCTCCGTCGAATTCCCCGCGAAAGCGCCGCCGCGCTAGTCGCCGGCCGCCACGCCGCGCGATATCGTTGCCGGCAGGAAGTCGCTTCTCACGATGCCTCCCTATCTTCTCCAAACGCTTCCCGGCCCGTACCGTTTCTACCGTGGGGGCGAGATCCCCGAGGTGACGCTCGCGTACGAGACGTGGGGAACGCTTTCGCCCGCGAAGGACAACGCCCTTCTCCTCACGACGGGCCTTTCCCCAAGCAGCCATGCCCGCTCGAACGCGCTCAACCCGGAGCCCGGCTGGTGGGAGGAGATGATCGGGCCGGGCCGGCCGCTCGACACGAACCGCTGGTTCGTGATCTGCAACAACTCGTTCGGGTCCTGCCTGGGCTCGACCGGACCGGCCTCCACGGACCCCCGTACCGGCCGGCGTTACCGGCTCACGTTCCCGTGCCTGTCCATCGAGGACATCGCGACCACGAGCCGGCTCCTCCTGAAATCGCTCGGCATCCATCCCGTCGCCGCCGTCGTGGGCTCCTCGATGGGCGGGATGACGGCGCTGGCCTACGGCGTCATGTTTCCCTTCGAGGCGGATCGGATCCTGTCCATCTCGGCGGGCGCGCACGCGCTGCCGTTCGCGATCTCCATGCGGTCCTCTCAGCGCGAGGCGATCCGGCTCGATCCGGACTGGCAGGGCGGCGAATACCCGCCGGAGAGACCGCCCAAGAGCGGGATGAGGCTGGCCCGGAAGCTGGGCGTCACGACGTACCGGTCGCCGGGCGAGTGGAACGAACGATTCGGCCGGAAGCGCATCGCGCCGCCCCCGGCCGATCCGTTCGCGACGCGCTTCGAGGTCGAGTCGTACCTCGATCACCAGGCGGAAAAGTTCGTGGGCCGCTTCGACGCCGAACTGCTACCTCTACCTCTCGCGGGCGATGGACCTCTTCGACCTCGGCGACCATGGCTCGTCGATCGTGGACGCGCTCTCGAAGCTCAGGGCGTGCCGCACGCGGATCATCGGCGTGGAGAGCGACATCCTTTTCCCCGTCGAGCAGCAGAACGAGCTCGCCGCGGCGCTTCACGAGGCCGGCGTGGAATCCTCGTTCGTGAGCCTCGGCTCCATCCACGGCCACGACTCGTTTCTCATCGACTACGAGCGCTTCGGTCCCGCGGTGGGAGAGTTTCTGAAGGATTGAGGCGGAGGAAGACGCGCACCGTTCCGGAGCCTCCGAACGCGCGCGCACTGTAGCGCGCGACCTCACGCCAGCCCTCCAGCGCGCCGGGATCGAGGTGGAGTGAAGGCTCGAGGAAACGGTCGAGCGTGACGAGCGCGTCCGCGTCCGCCTCGCGGAGTAGGCGTGGCGGGATCGAGCCGCCTTCCCCCACGGGCCGCCCGAGCCAGACGAGCGCCGCGGGTGACACGAGACCCGTCGTGTCGAGCACCCGCGCGCGCGTCACCCAGCCGAGAGCGCCGATCTCGGGCGCCGCTACGGTCTCTTCCGGCCGCAGGGCCAGCGCCGCCGCAGCGCGGGCGTAGACGTCCTCGCGGCCCGACGGGTCGTAGGGGCGGAACGCGGCCACGTGGACGGCCGCCGATGCCGCGAGGAGGAATGCCGCGGCCGCGCGGCCGGGCCGGGGAAGGCGCGCGGCGCACGCGACGATGACGAATGCCGAAGCGATCACGAGCGGCGGGCGGTACCAGTCGAAGACGAGGGGATTCGCGACGGCGAAGGCCGCCAGGTAGAGAGTCGAGAAACCGGCGAAAGCGAGAGTCGCAAGCTCACCGAGCGCGGCCCGCCCCGGGATGACGATCAGAGCGAGCGCGACCGGGGCCGCGAGCGATGCGACGAAGGGGGGCGCCGGCGTTTCACGGGCGACGAGGGGATCGAGAATCGTCTCCCCGAGACGCGAGAGCGCGTGGCCGGGAGGCATCGCGTACGCGAGGCGCTTTGCCGTCACGCTGTGGGGGAGAGGTGAGCCGTAAGCGATCCAGAGGGCGGCCGCGGCGGCGGCGGCGGGTGCGAGGCCGAAGGCGAATGCGCGCCACGGCCAGCGTCCCCGCGCGGCGCGGAGCGCGAAGACGAGCGCAGCGGCGAGGGCGGCGGCGTCGGGATGAAGGAAGCAGAGCGCGCCGGCGGCCGCGAACGCGGCCGCGGCCCGCCCGCGGCAGGCAAGCTCGACCGCTCCGAGAAGGCCGACGAGGTAGAGCGGCGTCTCCATGCCGGACGCGAAGACCTCGAGCGAGGCGCGCGGCGAGAGTGCGGCGGCGACGAACAGACCCGCGAGCACCGGATCCGAGGCGCGGCGCACGAGCCTGTAGCCGAGGAGAGCGCAGGCCGGAAGGCACGCGGCGCCCAGCGCAAAGGCGAGATCCGGGATCGCGACACCCGTCAGCCGGTGAAGGCCGGCCAGGAGGACGGCGAAGAGCGGGGCCGACGTCCCGAGAACGCGCTCACCGGCGTTGTAGACGAGGCCCGCTCCGTCGGCGAGGTTTCGGGCGTAACGGAACGTGATGTACGCGTCATCAACGAAGAGGGGGCCGTGACGAAGCGCGGCACCGCCGATGACGAGCGCGACGCCGAGCGGCAGAAAGAGCTCGCGCCCCCGGTACGGCGCCGGACCGCCGGCCGTCCCGGGTCCCGCGAGAGGCGGATCGACGCGCGGTGAGGCGATGACCCATATTACCGGCCAAGACCGTTCGCAAGCGGGGCCGCGTGCCGTCCCACCCGTAGAATGCGCCCTCGCATCCGGGAGGATCCGATGAAGATGCTCTTACGCGCGGCACGGTATCTCGGCGCAGCGGCTCTCTTGGTGGCCTCCTCAACGATGGCGGCAGGACGGGACGAAGGAGCGCCGCCGCAGGCCGGTACGGGTCCGCTTTACCGTTCCGTCACCCGTCATCCGGTGGCGGTCGCCCCGGTCGTCGAAGACCTGGCGACGGCCGCGCGCCGCGATCGCGAGACCCATCGCTCGCGGCCGCCGATTATGACGAGCCAACGGTGCCCGGAAATCGACGAGCCTGCGCTCTCTGGAACGAAGCCGGCCACGCGTTCATCGCGGGGGAGAGCCCCGCTCTTCCTCGCGACGCCGTCGCCTCTTCCCGATCTGCAATTCGACACGAACCCGTTCTCGAATCTCAACCGTCCCGACAGCGCGATCGCGGCGGGGCCCTCCGATCTCGTGACCGCAGTCAACTTCGCCTTCCAGGTGCAGGATCTCGACGGCGGGAACGTCGAATCGACCGGTGTCAACTCGTTCTTTCCCGGCGATCCCACGCACTCGGTCGGCGATCCTCGGCTGAGCTACGACCAGGCGAGCGGCCGATTCATCATGTCCTGGCTCGGGTTCGACTACCCCGGCACGAACGAGCCTCCCACTGCGGGCGACTCCTACTGCGACGTGGCCGTCTCCGCGACCTCGGATCCGCGGGGCGCCTGGAACAAGTACACGTTCCACGTCCTTCGCAACGGGACCGAGCAGATGGACTTCGACAGCCTGGGCTACGACGGCAAGGCGATCTACGTCACCGCGAGGATGCGCGACTTCGCGAACAACACGCAGTTCAGCGGAAATCGGATCCTGATCCTCGACAAGGCGAAGGCGCTGGCCGGCCAGGCGCTCGCCCCGCTCATCGTGGACGATCTCATGCTGCCCGGCGGGGGTCTCGCCGAAGTCATCAAGCCTGTCGAGTCGGCCGAGCCCGTCACTCCGACCTCGCCGGCGTATTTTCTTTGCGCGAAGGGGAACAATGCGGTCGCGCTGTACACGCTCGCGGATCCTCTCGGATCGCCGTCGTTCGGAAGCGTCTCGATCCCCATCCCGGCGTGGCAGAAGGCCGGACTGGCGCCCCAGGCGGGAGGTCTGCCGGACCTGGGTCAGGAGGCGGGAACGCCGCTTCACAAGACGGTGATCCGCGACGGAGTGATCTGGTCGTGCCAGTCCCCCTCCGCGACGGGCGTCGCGGACGAGCGATCCGGCGTCGTGGTCTACAAGATCGATGCGGCCGCTGGGACTCTCCTCGAGAGCCACGCGATCTCGGATCCGTCCATCTGGTACTACCTGCCGGCCGTCATGCCGGACCTTTCCGGAAACGCGGTCGTCGTGTTCGCCGGATCGGACGCGACCCACTTCGCCTCCATCTACTACGCGCGATACGTCGCGGCGCTCGGCGATTTCGAGGCGCCGGTGCTGGTGGCGGCGGGCACGACCAACTTCAGCTCGAGCGGGACGCCGCAGAGCGAGGAAGCCTGGGGCGACTACCTGGACGCGGCGCCCGGCGTCGCCAGCGGCAGCCGGGAGATCTGGATCCACGGCGAGCTTCCGGCCACGGCGACGACCTGGAAGATGCACGCCGCGCGCATCCCTTCGACTCCGCGGCCGATCATCGGCGTGAGCAGCACCTCCCTGCAGTACGGCACGGTCTGCGTCGGCGAAACGAAGGACGTGACCCTGACCGTATCCAACAGCGGGACCGCCGACCTCGACGTCGCGAGCATCCTGCGGATCTCGGGAAGCGCGGAGTTCTCCCTCGCCGGAGGCGCGGCGTTGCCAACCACCATCACGCCGGGCGGCCACGCCGACTACACGATCCGGTTCGCCCCTCGCTCCCGGCCGGATCTCGGACGGCCGCGTTCCGAGTCGCGAGCGACGACCTCTGACACCCACGATCGACATCGCCACAGCCGGCACCGTCGCGGCCATTCAGATGGGCTCCACGACACATCTCGCTTTCCCGCCGACCGTCATCGGCGGCACGTGCTTCACGCAGCTGCCCCTTTCGATCCAGAACGCTGGAACGTGCAACCTGACGATCAATGCGGTCGGCGTTAGCGGAGCGGATGCGTCCGAATTCACCCTGGTCGGTCAACCCTCGGGAGGATTCCCGGTCACGCTGGCTCCGGGGCAGAGCCTGGGGAGCGGTCTGGCGGTGCAGTTCCGCCCCAGCGCCGTCCGATTCCATCAGGCGCAGATCGCCGTGACCTATGTCTCGGACCCGGGCGCGCAGCCGCCGGCGACCAGCGCCGTGACGATTCCCGTTTACGGGGAAGGAGTCAACACGGGAGCGCGCGTCCTCGTGACCTTGAACGGGGTTCCGGTGAGCGAGGTCGAGAAGCTGCATCTGCAGCTCGCCGATCCATCGCGCAACGGCAGAAACGAGGTCACCCACGATCTGCCGCTCGTCGCGGTCGTCGGGCCGACCCCCGAACTGACGTACCAGTACCACCGCGAGTGGGGCGGCGCGTCGAACCCCGCGGGCCTTCCGCCCGACGACTACAAGATCACCGTGACGATTCGCGTGGGTAACAAGCGCCAGACGCAGACGGTGTTCTTCACGGTCCAGCCGTGCGGTTTCGCGAACGTGGTCGTCAGCTTCTTCTAGCGAGGGACGGAGGGAGGACGCGCCCCGCACGTCAGATAATGATCGTGCGACTCGATGAGCCTGTTGCCCGGCACCCCTCTCGGCCCCTACGAGATCATCTCGCCCCTCGGGACGGGCGGGATGGGGGAGGTCTACCGGGCGAGGGACTCGCACCTCGGGCGAATGGTCGCGCTGAAGGTACTGCCGGAAGATTTAATGGAGGATGAAGACAGGGAGCAGCGGTTCGGGCGCGAGGCGCGCACGCTCGCAACACTGAACCACCCGAACGTCGCGGCGGTTTTCTCCTTCGAAGAAATCCCCGGCACCCCTTCCCGCCACGTCCTCGTGATGGAGCTCCTCGAAGAGACGACGCTGCGCGACAAGCTGGACTCGGGGCCGATCGCCCAGCGGCAGGTCGTCGACTACGCCCTGCAGATCGCCAAAGGCCTCTCGGCGGCCCATGAGAAAGGAATCGTCCACCGGGACCTCAAGCCCGAGAACCTCTTTGTCTCGAAGGACGGCCACCTGAAGATCCTCGACTTGGGCACAGGGGAGGGCACCGTCCGCCGTCCCGACGAGAGCCCTCGCCGCCTACGACGCCTTCCTCAAGGGCGAGGACGCCTCGAAAGGCATGGGAGTCATCGATCCGCCCAGCATTCGGAAGGCGCTCGAGTTCTACGAGCAGGCCGTCGCGTTGGATCCCGACTTCGGGCAGGCGTGGGCACGAGTATCACAGGCCAGCTCGGGCCTGTATTTCTTCAGCACTCCCACACCCGTGCTGGCGGAGCGCGCGAAGCAGGCCGCGGAGAGGGCAGTCGTGCTCGATTCCGGCCGGCCCGAGGGGTATCTGGCTCTTGGCACGTACGAGCGGCTGGTTGTCGGGGACTTGAACCGAGCCTTGGAGCAGTTCGCACATGGACAACGGATTGCGCAGGGCGACAGCCATCTCCTCGGGGAATCGCGCTGGCCGAGGAGGCTCTCGGACGATGGGAAGCGGCGGTGGAGCACTTCAGGCAGGCGGAGCGCCTCGATCCCCGCTCGCCCGGCCGCTACACGCATTCGACGACGACCGGGGCGTTTGGGGACTCTGCCTCACCCAGGCCTGCGCCTTGCTGGACGATGCGACGAACGCTCGTATTACGCCGAAGAGGCGAGAAGGACTTTCGAGGAGCAGCTCGGCGCGGCGGCGGGGGATTCACAGCGTCACGTCGTTCTCGGCCTCGCGCTGGCTTACCTCGGCCGGAAAGAGGAAGCGATTCGGGAAGGCGAGCGCAGTGTCGCTCTGCTGCCCTTGACCAAGGATGCAGCCGCAGCCCCCTACAACCAGCACCAGCTCGCCCGCATCTACATGCTCGTCGGCGAACAGGAAAAGGCCCTCGACGTGCTGGAGCCGCTTCTGACGATCCCCTACTACCTGTCGCCCGGCTGGCTCAGGATCGACCCCAACTTCGACCCGCTGCGAAAAAACCCGAGGTTCCAGAAGCTCGTGGCGGGGAAGTAGGCGAGGCGCCGCTCCAGCCAGCAGGGGGGCTTGTCATATCCTCCGTTCCCATCGGAGGTAACACGTGGCTTCTGAAGTTTCTTCCTTGAAGCTGACGCACGCGTCTGCACTCTGTACGTGCTCGTGGCGCTCTCAGGCGCGTTTCTCTTCGCGCGGCCCGCGACCGCGCAGGCTCCGGCCGCGAAGGCCGCTCCCACGCCGACGCCGCCGCCCGTCATGTACCCCGCGCTGCCGAGCGAGATGCCGGCGAGCTTCGTGCCGACGTACGACGGCTTCGACTACGTGAGGCGCGAGGTGATGATCCCGATGCGCGACGGCGTCAAGCTGCACACGGTCATCCTCGTGCCGAAGTCGGCCCTGGGCGCGAAGAAGGCGCCGATCCTCCTCACGCGGACGCCCTACGACGCCGACAAGCTCACGACGATCAACGAGAGCTCCCATCTCGGTATGGCGCTCGACGGCTACGACAACCCCGTCGAGACGATCGTCGAGGGCGGCTACATCCGCGTCGTGCAGGACGTGCGCGGCAAGCACGGCTCCGAGGGCGATTACGTGATGAACCGCCCCGTGCACGGGCCGCAGAACCCGACGCCCGTGGACCACGCGACGGACACGTACGACACGATCGACTGGCTCGTGAAGAACGTCCCGGAGACGAACGGCAAGGTGGGGATCCTCGGGATCTCGTACGACGGATTCCTGCCGCTCATGGCGCTCGTGAACCCGCACCCCGCGCTCAAGGTCTCCGTGCCGATGAACCCGATGGTGGACGGCTGGATGGGCGACGACTGGTTCCACAACGGCGCCTTCCGCCAGCTCGGGATTTCGTACTTCTACGATCAGGAAGCGGACCGCAAGTCGGAGAAGAAGTGGTGGACGAGCCACTTCGACGACTACGACACGTTCATGGAAGCGGGGTCGGCGGGGGAGCTCGGCCGCCGCCGGGGGCTGGAGCAGGTCGGGATGTGGAGAAAGGTCCTCGCGCATCCGAGCTACGACGCCTTCTGGCGCGATCAGGCCGTCGACAAGGTCCTCGCGGCGCTGCCGCTGAAAGTGCCCGTGATGCTGGTTCACAGCCTGTGGGATCAGGAGGACATTTACGGCGCGACCGCCGTCTACAAGGCGATCAAGCCGAAAGATACGGGCAACGACAAGGTGTTCCTCGTGCTGGGGCCCTGGCATCACGGCCAGGAGATTCGCGAGGGAAGCGCGCTCGGCGCGATCAAGTTCGACAGCGACACGGCCCTCACGTTCCGGCGCGAGATCCTTCGGCCTTTCCTCGACCAGTACCTCGTGGACGGCGCTCCGAAGGCAAACCTCGCGCCCGTCACGGCGTTCGAGACCGGGACGAACACGTGGCGGCGGCTGCCCGCGTGGCCGGCCGGCTGCGCGAGCGGATGCACGGTGAAGGCGACGCCGCTCTATCTCGCCTCCGGGTCCAAGCTCAGCTTCGCCGCGCCGAAGCCGGGCGACGGGGCGTTCGAGGAATACGTCTCCGATCCCGCCAGGCCCGTGCCCTTCGTCGCGCGCCCTGTCGTTCCGAACAGCTTCGACAAGGGCACCCAGTGGCGGGGATGGCTCGTGAGCGATCAGCGGGAGGCATCCGGACGCCCGGACGTCGCCGTGTTCGAGTCGGACGTCCTGACCGAGCCGCTCAAGATCAGCGGACAGCCGATCGCGAACCTGGTCGCCTCGACGAGCGGAACGGACTCCGACTGGGTGGTCAAGCTGATCGACGTCTACCCCGACGAAGTCGCGGGCCAGCCGCCGATGGGCGGTTATCAGCTCGCGGTCTCGATGGACATCTTCCGCGGCCGGTACCGCGAGAGCCTCGAGACGCCGAAGGCGATCGAGGCCGGCAAGGCGCTCCTCTACCGCTTCGCGCTCCCGAACGCGAACCACGTCTTCCTGCCGGGGCACCGGGTGATGGTGCAGGTGCAGTCGAGCTGGTTCCCTCTCTACGACCGCAACCCGCAGACGTTCGTGCCGAGCATCTTCTGGGCGAAGCCCGGGGACTACAGGAAAGCCACGCAGCGGATCTACCACGCTCCGGGACAGGCGAGCTTCATCGAGCTGCCGCTCGTGAGGACGCCCTGATCGGGACCGTCTAATATCGAGGCGCCATGAGGAAGAGGCTTGCCGCACTGGTCCTTCTCGCGGCCGCCGGCGGGGCCGCCGCGCAGGTCAATCCGGGCGGCAAGATCGTGGAGACGAAGGACGGAATCGTCTTTCAGAAGAACACGCCGAACCCCCGGCCCACGCCGTCGAGGTCTGAACGCTCTTCGAACGCCGGCGGCGGACCCGTGACCGTGCCGTCCGCGCAAGGCCCGACGGGCCCGGCCGTCGTGAACGCGGCCTTCGTCACGTTCCGGGGCACGGTCGTGCGGATCGAAAAGGGCACGGCGATCACGATTCGCGACGGCCGCTCCGGCAAGGAACGGCGTCTGCTGATCGCCAAGGCCGCGGTCGTTGCCGAGGGAATCAAGGAAGGCGATGCGGTCGCCGTGCGCGTCCCGCTCGAAGAGGGCTCCGGCGCCCGCACGGCCGATCGGGTGGAGTTGCAGAAGACCCCCGCGGCGACGGAGCAGAAGTCGAAGTTCACGCAGGCGCAAGCGCCCGGAACCCGCTGATCGGCTGAGAGGAAGGTTCGTGACGTGCTTCGCGTCCTCGCCTGAACCCGCCGTCTTGAGGCCCGAGAGCTAGAATCCAACCCGCCGTGAACTCCACAATCGCGCGGGCTCTCAGCATGCTGGCGCGTGAGCCGTCCGCCTCCGTCCGGGCGCTCGACGGGTTCGTGGATTCGCTCCTCCAGACGTTCGAGAACTGCCGCCCGGGCCTGAACGACCGGCTTCTCGGGGGCAGATGGCGAGGCGCCGGAGGCGTTCTTCTCGGGCCTCTACGAGAAGGAGACCCCGCGCCTCAAGGACATCATCCGCCGCGAGGAGTCGCTCCTGACGCACCCGGCTGCGAGGAGTTCTTCCGGCAGGTGGACGATCTGGTCCGCAAGGTCGTGATTCCCGCGTACGTGCGCCTCGCCGTGCGGTTCACGCCCCGCGAACGGAACGGCTTCTACCTCGCGCCGGAGCCGTTCCACGGCCTCGAGCGCTTCGGCTGGGCGTCGCCGGCGTGGCCGTCGGGGCCCTCGTCGTCTGGGCCCCGTTCATTCCGCTCTGGTCGAAGGAGTGGGTCATCCCGTTCATGGTCGGGGGGCTCGTGTTTCCGAACGTCCGGCGGTTCTGTGGTCCGCCGGTACGAAGGGGAGCTGAACCGCCTCGTGGCGAGGGCGGACCGCGAGATCGCCCGCATCGACTCGCACTACCTGACGGCCGGCGAGCCTTCGGAGCAGGCGTCGCGTCACGGTGCCGGGCGCCGCCGGTGCGCGCCGCCGCAGGCGCAGAAGACGATGACAGGAAGCTCCTGATGGTGGGGTCGCGGGAAAAAGGGCGCCCTCGACGCTCTGAAGGCGTCCGTGAGGCGCCTCGGGATCCTGGGCGTCCTCGGAATCCTGGCCGTGGTCTTTCTCTACGTCGGCCTGCACCGCTCGCGTCCTGCCCAACGAGTGGGGCGTCGAGCAGCGGAAGTTCGGCTTCAAGACGGGCATCGTGGAGAAGACGTTCGGGCCGGGCCTCTACTTCGTCGGGCCGGGACGCACGATGCACACGTTCCCGCGCGAGATCCACGTCCTCGAGGCCTCGTACGACCGGCGAGCGCAGAGCGAAGACCGCCGAGCGTCCGCGAGAGGCGGAGTTCTTCGCGGCGCGACAAGTCCTCGGCCAGGACGACCCACCGGGTCATCGACGCCATCAACGTCCAGACCTCCGACGGCTACGCCGTCAGCTGCCGACGTGACGCTCCTCTACTCGATCGCGGACCCGGTGCAGGATCGCGAAGGACTTCGGCTGGGGCACGCTCTACGTCGACAGTCCTTCGTCGATCAACACGTTCCGCAACGGCGTCCTGCACGACGCTCGGCAAGATGAACGCCGAGGCGTTCTACAACGAGGAGATGCGCATCGCGGCGGTCACGAGGCGGAGACGATCCTGCAAGGCAGCGCTTCGCCGAGCGCGGCTTCCGGGTCGAGAAGCTCCTCCTCCGCAACTACGCGCTACGTGCCGAACTACGAGAAGTCGCTCCACGACAAGAAGGTCGCCGTCCAGCTCGCCGAGAAGAACCGCAAGGAAGGCCTCGTCAACGAGGAGAAGGCGAAGCTCGCAGCAGATCGAGTCGAAGGGGAACGCCGCCATCACGATCGCCGAGTCGGAGGTGAGCGCGAAGATCGCCAAGATCCGGGCCGAGGCCGAGCTCTACTCCTCGCAGGCGCGCGCGAAGGGCGACAAGGAGGTCAACGTCGCCGCGGCCGAGGCCAAGCGGCTGAAGGCCGACGCGCTCAACTCCGCGGGCGGGCGCTACGTCGTCGCGCTCGAGACCGCGAAGATGTTCGACAACATCGAGGGCGCGGTCATGACGCCCGAGCAGTACATCGCGTTCATCCGCAACGCCTGGGCGTCATCGGCGTCAGCCCGGGGACCGCCCCACCGCCGCGCCCGGCGGGAGGTGAAGAAGTGAGCGGCGCGCGACGGTCCGCGCGTGCGCGGCACTGCGCCTCGCGCTCTCGCTCTCCGGCTGCGGCGCGACGAACTCGACCGAGGTGGGCGTGAGGACGAGCCTCTTCGGCATCTTCGAGAAGCGCGGCGCGCAGGAGATCTACGCGCCCGGCGGCGTCTACTTCTTCCTGCCGGTCGTCAACAGCTGGACCACGCTCTCCGATCTCCCAGCAGAACCTCCTGATGAACGCCGAACCCCGGCGAGGGGGACCGCCCGGTCCCCGACGACATCACGTTCAAGACGAAGGACGGCAACAACGTCTACATCGACGTGAACGTCATGTGGCGGATCGACCCGAAGAAGGCCGGCTTACCTCATCTCGAACGTCGGCCAGTCGGTCGACGAGATCAAGGAGCGGCTCGTCAGGCCCGATCTCGCGCTCCGTGATCCGCGACATCTTCAACGAGATCACCAGCGAGGAGTACTACCAGGTCACGATCAAGAACGCGATGGCGGCGAAGGCCCGGGAGGCGCTCGTCGAAGGAGCTCGCGCCGTACGGGATCCTCATCGACTATGCTCCAGGTCCAGCAGCACCGCTTCGACCCGGAGTACCAGGCGGCGATCAACGCGCAGAAGCAGGCCGAGGCCGACCTGCAGAAGCTCGTCGAGCAGCAGAAGAACATGGTGGTCCAGAAGCAGAGCGAGCTGGAGGGCAAGCGCGCCGAGTGGAACAAGCGCGCTCGAGGACGCCCGCGGCGAGGCCGGGCGCCTCAAGAACGACGCCGACGGCTACTACCAGACGAAGACGAACCAGGCCAAGGCGGTCGTCGCGGTGGCGCAGGCCGAGGCGGAGGGGATCCGCAAGGAGGCCGAGGCGCTCGGCAAGCTGGGCGGGCGACGCCTACGTCAAGATGCAGGTCGCCAAGCAGTTCGCGCAGAAGAAGATCCTCATCGTCCCGGGCGTCGAACGTCTCGACGATGAACGTGAACGAGATGGTCGACTACCTGCTCGGCAAGGCTCCGGCTCCGCCCGCGGCCGAGCCGGCTCCGGCGCCCGAGACGAAGCGCTAGTT
>CAWFJJ010000016.1:0-10926 GCA_963816185.1 Thermoanaerobaculia bacterium
CGGTGGAGTTTCTGACGGGCGCCTAGAAGCGGGCGCCCACCGAGAGCTGGAAGAATCGCGGAGTCTGGTAGTCGGCCGCGTTCCTCGGCTTCCCGAAGCCGGAGCCGTAGTCCCAGTTCACGCCCCGGACGGGCTGCGTCGTGAACGGATTGAAGCGCGCGAAGCCGGCGGCGTTCGCGGCCGAGAGAACCGTCGTGTCGACGGCGACGACTCCCTGGCGGTTGAAGACGTTGAAGACCTGCGGGTGCACGAACACCTCGACGGCGTCCGCGATGCGGAACGAGTAGTTCACGGAGAGGTCGGTGCGCGAGACGTTGTCCGTGCGGAAGGCGCCGCGCGACGTGAAGTAGTACGTCGACGAGCGCGGCGGGGTCACGTAGCCCGGGTTCGTCACGTAGGGGGACACGATCGCCGTTCCCGCGGCGCCGTAGGGGGTCCCGGTGTCGTACGCCTCGACGAGACCGAGCGAGAGCGCGCCGAGCCTCGGCGAGATCGGCACGTCGTAGCTCGCGAAGACGCGGACGCGATGGCGCTGGTCGATCGCGAGGTCGCCGCGGGGCAGGCCCCAGCTCGCCTGCGTGTATTCCGGATAGAAGTCGGGCAGGCCTCGCACCGCGCCCGAGCCGGCGGTCTCGCCGTTGAAGTTCCCGAGCGTATGGGACCAGGTCCAGCTTCCCCCGAGCCTCAGCCGGGAGAGCGCCTGGAGCTGGAACTGCGTCTGCAGCGCCGTGTAGTTCCGCTCGAGGTCGTTCGTGTTCTGGGTCAGCTGGAGGTCGTAGACGTTGCCGAACTGGTCCGTCACCTGGCCGGTGCCCTGATCCAGCCTCAGGCTGTAGAAATCGTGAAACTCGCGGCGAACGGCGTCGATGCGGTACGAGGCGCGCCCGCCGAACGCCCCCTGGATCCCGACCGTGTATTCGGTCGCGTTCGGCGAGTCGAGGCTCCCCCGGATCTGCTGGTTCACGCCGGGGACCTGCGCGCCGCCGAGCGGCACCTTGCACGTCGAGAGGTTCGGGCAGCCCTGGCTCTGGAACCAGTCGAAGAGCTGTGTGAGAGCCTGGGCGCGGGTCAGGAGCGTGCCGGACGGATCCGTGTTGATCGGCGTGGCGCCCGGGCCGTCGTAGTACCAGTAGAGGATGAGGGGCGTCCCCGCCTGCGTGGCCGAGCTGACCTGCGTTTCCTGGATGGCGCCGACGTACTTGGCGTAGCTCGCCGCCACGCGCAGCTTCCCGTCGCCCCGGGTGTCCCAGATTGCGCCGAGGCGGGGGCTCAACGCGCTGTCTGACGCGCGGGTCACGCCGCCGCCGTCCTTGGCCGCGTTCTTGTCCCACCTGAGGCCGAGGTTGAAGGAGAGGTGGTCGTTCAGCCGCCACGAGTCGTTGAGGAAGACGGAGTGGGTCCGAACGTCGCTCCCCGTGCTCTGCTGCGTGATCGGGAAGTAGATGAGGTAGCTCGCAGAGTCGAATACCGGGAAGAGGTCGCCGTTTCGCGAGATGGCCGCCGTCGAGCCCACGACGTAGTTGCTGCCCGACTGGTAGTTGTTCAGGACCTCCTTGCCGGCGAAGTTGTCGTAGCCGAAGACCACGTTGTGCGACCCCAGGCCGGGCGCCGAGAGGAACCAGGTGCCCTTCACGAAGGTGTCCTGGTTGTCGCGCTTCTCGTTGCTGCAGACCCCGCAGAAGTAGGGCGAGTTGTAGTAGCCGCCCGTCGATTCGTCGATCAGGACCGTGCCTTTCACGAGGTCCGTGAAGAGCGAGCCATCGTGCTCGAACGTGAAGTGCCGCTGCGAGTACTGGCCCTCGAAGGAGAGGCTGCCCGAGGCCACGCCGCTGTAGTTCAGGACGAGGAAGTCCTGCGGCAGGCTGCGGTTCTTGAGGCTGTCGAGGTCCAGGATCGGGTGGGACGTGAAGTAGTCGTTCTTGAGGTCCTGCCGGATCGAGAGGTACGAGGCCGTGAGCGTCTGGTTCGAGAACGGCGTCACCGTGACCTTCCCCTCGTACCTTTTCTCGTCGTTCTCCGTCGGATACGAGATGTTCGTGAAAGAAGTCTGGTTGCTCCCTTTCTGGTCGTTCAGGCGGCCCGCGCCGAAGAACCAGACGCGGTCCTTCCAGATCGGGCCTCCGAGCGTAGCCTCGTACGTCGGCACGACCGACTGGACGCGCTGCTCTTTCGCCGGCGTGATCGCGGACCAGGCGTCGTCGTTGAGCGTCGTCCGGAAGGAGCCGCTGAAGGTGTTGCCGCCCGACTTCGTGATCGTGTTCACGACGCCGCCCGTGAACCGGCCGAACTCCGCGGAGATGCCGGCCGAAGAGGTCGTCGTCTCCTGAATCGCGTCCTCGATGAAGAGGTTGTAGGGCGTCCCGCGGATGTTGTCGACGACGACGGCGCCGTTGACGGAGAACAGGTTGTCGAACGACTGCGCGCCCGAGATCGTGTAGGACGCGTTCGGCCCGTTCTGGTTGACCCCGGGAGAGAGCGCGACCGCCGAGAGGAGCGTCCGGCCCGTCGGGAGCGTGTCGAGCTGCGAGGAAGTGAACGTCGTCGCCGCCTGGGTGGACGTCGAGATCGTCTCGACCTTCGCGACGACCTCGGCCTGGGCCGCGACCGCGTTGACGCTCAGCGCGGCGTCCAGCTTCTCCTTCTGCGACGCCCCGAGGCGCACGGAACGCGTCAGGGGCTGAAACGACGCGAGCTCGAACGTGATCGTGTAGTCGCCCGGCGGCAGGTTGTTGAACGCATAATCTCCGTTCGAGCTCGTGACGGTGGAACGGCTGCCCTGAAGCGCCGGTGATTTTGCCGTGACGGCGACCCCCGGAAGGGCCGTGTCTCCGGTGGTGACGTGGCCCGTGAGCGTCGCCGAGGGCAGGCCCTGGCCGGCCGCCTCCCCGGCGCCGAGGACGAGAGCCAGCGCCGCAGCCGTCGCGGCGCGGCCGATGAAGGCAAATCGTTCGCGGTTCATGGGCGGCACCTCTCGCCTCAAAGTAGGCGGCGTCCTCGGGACAGGAAACGAGGTCGGGTCGGAACCGACGCCGCGGGGGCGGAAGGCGCTGGACCGAGGGTCACCGCGGGATCGGCGCCGCGATACGATTTCCCGTGTCGTGACTGAAGAGACCGTCTTCGTGACCGGCGTCACCGGTTATCTGGGCCACGCGCTCGTCCCGAAGCTCCTCGAGCGCGGCCACCGCGTCGTCGGCCTCGCGCGGCCCGGTTCGGAAAGTCGCGTGCCCGTCGGCGCCTCGGCCGTGGCGGGCGACGCCCTCGACGCCGCGACGTACGGCGCGCATGTGCCGCGTGGCGCGACGTTCGTCCACCTCGTGGGCGTCGCGCACCCCTCTCCGAAGAAGGCGCGCCAATTCCGCGACGTGGATCTCACGTCGCTGGAAGCGGCGCTCGAGACGGCCGTCCCCGCGGGCGTCTCGCACTTCGTCTACCTGAGCGTGGCCCATCCCGCGCCCGCGATGAAGGCGTACTGGGAGGCGCGCGCCGAAGGCGAATCGCTCCTCCTCGCGACGGGACTTCCCGCGACGATCCTTCGGCCGTGGTACGTCCTCGGCCCCTCTCACCGCTGGCCGTACCTTCTCTTGCCCCTCTACGCGATTGCGGAAGCTTTCCCCGCCACCCGCGATGGAGCCCGGCGGCTCGGCCTCGTAACGCGCGCGCAGATGACGCGCGCTCTCGTCGCCGCCGTCGAGAACCCGCCGAACGGCGTGCGCGTCGTGGACGTGCCCGCGATCCGCGCGGCCTGACGTGCAGGCCGCCGACCTCGGGCCGGTCCCCGACTCGGAGAAGACCCAGTCTTCCGTCGACCTTTTTCTCATCTTCGCGGGCGCGAACATCGTGGCGACGACGCTCCAGACGGGCGCGAGCCTCGTGCCCGCATTCGGCCTCAGGGAAGCGCTCCTCCTCGTCGCCGGCGGGACGGTTCTCGGCTCGGCGCTCGTGGCGGCGCTCGCGCCGCTGGGCCCGCGGCTCTCCGTCCCGTCCGTCATCGCCTGCCGGGCCGCGCTCGGTCTTCGCGGAGCCGCGCTCGTGTCTTTGATCCTCTACGTCACGAACTTCGCGTGGATCGCCGTGAACAACGTGATCGCAGCGTCGGCCCTCGCGCACGTCCTCGGCGGCCCGGCCTCGGAGCGTCTCTGGGCGTTTGCTCTCGGGCTTCTCGCGACGGCGATCGTCGCGGGCGGTCCGCGCGCCGTCGGCCACGCGGATCGCTTCGCCGTGCCCCTTCTCCTCGTCGTCGGCGCGATTCTCACGTTCCGCTGCCTCGGGCTGCCGGCCGGAGTCCTGTGGTCGGCGGGAGACGGCTCGATGGCGGCCGTGCGCGGGTTCGACGTCGTCGTGGGCTACCAGGTCTCGTGGCTCCTCATGTTCGGCGACTACCCCCGCTACACGCGCTCGGCACGGAAGGCCGCCGGGGCCGTGTTCCTCGGTCTCTCTCTCACGAGCCTCTGGTTCATGCCGCTCGGGCTCGCGTGCGCGCGGGCCGCCGGCTCCGCCGAGCCGGGGGCCATGCTCGAGGCCGTCGGCCTCGGAGGGTTGGGGGCGCTCCTTCTCGCCGTCGCGACGCTCACGACGAACTTCGTCAACATCTACATGTCCGCGCTCGCATGGAAGAGCCTCTTCCCGAAGGCTCGCGACCGCGCCTCCGTCTGGACGATCGGCCTCGTGGGCGCCGCGCTGTCGCTCCTCCCCGGCTGGCTCAAGGGCTATGCGGACTTCATGCTTCTCCTCGGCGGCCTCCTCGTGCCGGTGGGCGGCGTCCTCCTCGCGTACTTCTTCGTCCTCGGACGGAAGCCGGAGGTCGCGGACCTCTACACTCCCGCTGCGCGACACGGCGGTTTCGCGCTCGCCGGCATGTGCGGGTGGATCGCGGGCGTTGCGGCGTATTTCCTCGCTGCGCCCGTGGGCGGAACGCTTCCCGCGCTCGCTGCTGCGATCCTCGTCACGGCGCTCCTCGGCAGGTCACCCCGGCTGGCGTAGAGTTCCGCCATGGCCGTCAGCGAGCACGAGGCGCGCCAGGTCGCCGAGGAAGCGCGCGAGACCGCCTGGGAGAAGCCCGGTTTCTTGAAGGAACTTTTCCTCGGGAATCTCCGCCTCGACCTCGTTCCCGACTTTCCGCCCCCGCAAGAGCGGCCCGAGTTCCGCGCCTTCTACGAAGAGATGGAACGCTTCCTACGCGATGAGGTCGATGCCGACGCGATCGACCGGGACGGCAAGATTCCGCAGCGCGTTCTCGACGGCCTGGCCGCCCTCGGCGCGTTCGGGATGAAGATCGAGACGGAATACGGCGGCCTCGGCTTCACGCAGCACGAGTACGGGAAGATCCTCAAGCTCATCGGGAGCGTGGACGGGAACCTGATCGCGCTCCTGTCGGCGCACCAGTCCATCGGCGTTCCGCAGCCTCTCCGGCTCTTCGGAACCGAGGAGCAGAAGAGGAAGTGGCTGCCGCGCCTCGCGAAGGGCGCCGTCTCGGCGTTCGCGCTCACGGAGCCGCAGGTGGGCTCGGACCCGGCGAACCTCTCGACGAGGGCGGAGCGGACTCCCGAGGGCGATTACGTCCTGAACGGCGAAAAGCTCTGGACGACGAACGGCACGATCGCGGAGCTCTTCGTCGTCATGGCGCGCCACCCCGACACGAAGAAGATCTCGGCGTTCGTCGTCGAGAAGGAGGCCCCGGGCGTCGAGGTCGTGACGCGCTGTCACTTCATGGGCCTCAAGGCCATCGAGAACGGCGTCCTGCGCTTCACGAACGTGAGGGTTCCGAAGGAGAACCTTCTCTGGAAGGAAGGGCGCGGCCTGAAGCTCGCACTCGTGACCCTCAACACGGGGCGTCTCACGATTCCCGCCTCCTCCGTCGGCCTCGCGAGGCGCTGCCTCGAGTTCTCGCGCGTGTGGGCGGGAGAGCGCGTGCAGTGGGGCCAGCCGATCGGGAGGCACGACGCGATCGCCCAGCTCCTCGCGGAGATGGCCGCGACGACGTTCGCGATGGACGCCGTGGCCGAGATGAGCGCCGCGATGGCCGATTCGCACGACCGGGACATCCGCCTCGAGGCGGCCGTCGCGAAAATGTGGAACTCGGAGCAGGGCTGGACCATCGTGGACCGGACGGTCCAGATCCGGGGCGGGCGCGGCTACGAGACGGCCGACTCGCTGCGAAACCGCGGCGAGGCGCCGATCCCGGTCGAGCGCATGCTCCGCGACTCGCGCATCAACCTCATCTTCGAAGGCTCCTCCGAGATCATGCGGCTCTTCATCGCGCGGGAGGCCCTCGACACGCATCTTCAGGTCGCGGGCGCCCTCGCCGATCCGAAGGCGACGACGGCCGGCAAGCTCAAGGCGCTTCCGAAGATCCTCGCGTTCTACGCGGCGTGGTATCCCTCCCGCTGGCTCGGCTGGGGACGGTGGCCGAAGTTCGCTCCGTACGGCTCTCTTGCGACCCACGTCCGCTTCCTCGACCGGACGTCCCGGAAGCTCGCGCGAACGCTCTTCCATCTCATGGCGGCGAACGGGCCGAAACTCGAGAAGCGCCAGGCGATCCTCTTCCGGGCAGTCGACGTCGGCGCCGAGCTCTTCGCCATGACCGCGGCCGTCGCACGCGCGCACCGGATGCGTCGGGCGAACGCGGGAGACGCCGCCTCGGCACAAGAGCTCGCGGACCTCTTCTGCCGGGGCGCTCGTCGGAAGGTTGCGGCGAGGTTCGGCGCGATCTACTCGAATGACGACGTCGCGAACTACGCCGCCGCGCGCCGGCTCCTGGACGGGAAGTACGCGTGGCTCGAGACGGATCTCGTGCCCGGTCTCTTCCAGAAGCCGGATGGAACGAAGACGGCGGCGACCGGTGCGGCGGCCCGGGAGCTCGTCTCCTCGCGGTAGAGAGGTGGCCTCGCCCCACCGCATCCTCCACCTCGACATGGACGCGTTCTACGCGTCCGTGGAACAGCGGGACGACCCCTCGCTGCGCGGCAGGCCTGTGGCCGTGGGTGGAGACCCGAAAGGACGCGGTGTCGTCGCGGCCGCGAGCTACGAAGCCCGGAAGTTCGGCGTCCGCTCGGCGATGCCCATGGCGCGCGCGGTGCGCCTCTGCCCAAGGCTCGCGATCGTCAGGCCCGACTTCCGGCGCTATTCCGCCGTCTCGCGGCAGATCTTCGACCTCTACCGGGCGGTCACGCCGCTCGTCGAGCCGCTTTCCCTCGACGAGGCCTATCTCGACGTGACCGAGAACGCATGGAACGAGCCTCTCGGCGTGAACGTGGCCCGGCGCCTCAAGACGAATGTCCTCGAAGCTACGTCTCTCACCGTCTCGGCCGGCGTCGCCCCGAACAAGTTCCTCGCGAAGATCGCCTCCGGCTGGAAGAAACCCGACGGCCTCACGGTGATCGCGCCGGAGCGCGTCGAGCGCTTCCTCGAGAAGCTGCCCGTCGAGGCGCTGTGGGGCGTCGGGCCGAAGACGGCCGAAAAGCTCCTCGCGCTCGGGTGCGCGCGCCTCGTGGACGTGCGCCGCGTTCCGGTGGATGCGCTCAGACACGCCGTCGGAAGCTGGGCCGACTCCCTCGTCCGCCTCGCGCACGGCGAGGACGACCGGCGCGTCGTGCCGGACCAGAAGGCGAAGTCCTGCAGCACGGAGGACACCTACGCGGAGGACCTGACGGACGTCGAGACGATGCGGGATGAAGTCGAGGCCATGGCGCGCCACGACGCGGCGTGGCTCGCGAAGAGAGACCTCTATGCGCGGACGCTCGTCCTGAAGGTGCGATACGGGGACTTCACGACCGTCACGAGGAGCGAGACCCGGCGGCCCACGCGCGACGCGGAGGAGCTCGCCCAGAGAGCCGCGGCGCTGCTCTCCCGGACCGAGGCGGCCACACGCCCGGTGCGCCTCCTCGGCGTCGGCGTCCACGGCCTGACGACGCCCGAGGAGATGGCTAAGGCGGCGCCGCCCGACCCGCAGCTCCCCCTCCTCGTCGAGGACTGAGCCTCACCGCGCGCCGAGATCCTTCCGGAGCGTCTCGTCGTGGAACCCGACGAGAAGGCGCCGCCCGATCCTCACCATCGGCGCCCGGAAGTTGCCCGTCGGACCACGGAGATCGTCGAGCGTGGCGTCGGAGGCCGAGACGGCCCGCGTGCCTTTGCGCGTCGCGACGACGACTTCGTCGACCTCCTTCAGCAGTGCGCGCACGTCCCTTTCCGAGAGAGGGTCTTTCTTCGCAAGGCGCGTCGTCGCGATGCGCGCCTTCGTGGCGTCCAGCACCTCACGGGTGCGGCCGCAGCTCGTTCAACCGTTGCGGTGGTAGTAGAAATCGACGTCTCGCATGGCAAGAAGTCTAGCGAAAGGCCGGAGCTCACAAAGCGCTGCCGCTCAGGAGTTCCTCTACTCGACTCCCGTCATCGGCCTCTCCGCTCCGTCCCCGCTCGACCGCTCGTGAACGACGCCGTAGGCCACGAAGCGCCCGGTCGCCGCGGCGTTTCGAACGACGGCATAGCTTTCGCCCGCCGCAGTGCCGTCCGAAACGAGCTCGTGGACGTCGCGCTGCCATCGCTCACCGGGCGCGAGCATCACGCCGGCGCTTCCGATCGTCTGGCCGTCGGCCCCGCGGACGAGGTCCACGCGCAGGTCGACGCTCGCGCCGCCCTCAGGGCCCGGGTTCGCGAGCACGAGACTCGAGCGAAGGGAAACGTCATCCACGAGTCCGGGAACGACCGCCCGCGTGGCCGCGAATCGCCCCGGGGGGATCGCGGCGATCGTCGCGCCGACCGTGCCGGAAAAACCGGGAACGCTCGTGAGCACCCGCATCGAGCCGAAGCCCGAACGGATTCGCGTGAGGTCCGGCGTGACCGATAGGGTTCCGTCGACCGTCTGGCCGACGTCCGCGAGGCCGGCGTGGGAGACGACGGCTGCCGCCGCGTCGAGTCGAATCCCGCTGTCGGCGGGAAGCGGCTCCTGCCACACGACCATCTTCGGGTCACCCCCGATCGTTCCCCGAAACGTCAGCTCGACGCTCCGGGCTTCCGGATAGTCCTCGCCGCGCCCCAGCCGCAGCTCGCTGGACGAGGAGAAGTCCGTCGAACGGACAAGCGTGGGAAGAAAGAGCGTCGTCCGGTCCGCGTCCAGGCTCGGCGTCTCGAACACCGCGAACGAGCCGTCGCCCGTTCCCTGGTCGACCTCGACGACATAGCCGATCAGATCCCGTGGCGAGACGGATTCCCATCCCCAGCAGCAGTTCGGCCCGCCGTAATAGACGGGACCCGACAGCTTCAGGACGGACCCGGCCGCGACGGACGGAAGCTCGGCGAGAAGGGGCGCCTGCGTCCACGAGCCCGCCGTCGCGAAGATCGAGAATGTCGACCCGTCGCCGGTCCACACGAGGCTGAAGGGAGTGGAAAGGGGCCCGGCGGGACCGGCGTCGCCGGCGTCCGTCCAGCCCATGTTCGTGCGCACGCCGGAATCCACGCGGGGCACGCTCCCGACCGACGACTCGCCGTAGAAGCCGGGGCCGCTGCCCCACGCCACCGCGGGGACGAAGGTCCGGGTCACGAGTCCGCCGAGAGAGGAAATCACGTCCGAGCCCGCCCAGAAGTCCTCGTCACGATCGCTGCCCGCGAAGCTGATCGACACGCTTCCGGTCGAGGGCGCCATCGGGTCTACGGAGCGGAATGCCGCGATGAGGTCGTCGACGCGGGCGGAGCGGCGGGCCGGAAGCGGGACGTCCATTCTCGTCGCGCCCGTAGCGAGACCGGACGGGCCGCGCAGCTCGAGCCGGGCCGTCGCATCCGCGTCGCCGAAATTGGCGAGCCGGAGGTCGGACGCGAACGACGCGCCTGAGACGCCGAAACCCTTGACGGCGACGGGCAGAAGCCGGCGCACCGAGGATCTCGCCGCGAAAAGACCCCTGGAGGAGGCCGCGAAGAGCTCCCCGCCCGCGTCGACGAACGGGCCTTCCGGGCCCCACGCATGGTCGTATGTCCAGCGCGCCCCGGGATCCGGCGCGGTCGTTCGCGTAACCGTCCAACGCCCTTCGCCGAGCCGCGCCGGCCCGGCGAGGGTCGGCAGGAAGAACGCTTCGCCTCGCCGGATCAGAGGACCCGAAGAAAAAGCGGGGGTCGACAGCGGCGTCTGCTGGCCCGGGAGGTAGAGCCAGTCCGCGAAGCCGCGGGCGCCCTTCTGCAGGAAGGCGAGGCCCTCCGGCAGCACGGCGACCCCGACGCGCTCCGGCCCCTCGGGCTGCACCGGGTACACGACCTGTCCCTTCGTGACTTCGAAGATCGCGCCCGCGACCGCGAAGAGGCGGCCTCCGTCACGAACGAACGGCGCACCGCAGGCCGCCTGCGGGCCGTACGTCGGCCAGCCCGGAGCCGTCTCCCAGAGACTTCCGGTCCAGCGCAAGAGACGGCACGACGACGTGAGGGCGAGAAGGCTGTCGGACTCGAACGCGAGAGAGACCGGTGTTTCGCAGGCAGACGCCGCCGGCACGTCTCCGATTCGGCTCCAGGTTCGCGACGCGCGGTCGAAGATCCAGAGCGAGGGCCCTCCCCCGGCGCAAAACGGAACCATCGTGGCGACGAGCGCGAGAGTCGTCGTCGAGAGCGCGATGGCGCGCGGCGCAAGATCGCTCGGGACGGCCTGACTCTCCCATCCGCTCGACGTCCTGATGACGACCCATCGATCTACCGTGTTGCCGGAGTAGACGCTCACGATCGCCGCGAGATCCGTCCCGTCCGTCACGAGGCTCTCGTACTGGCCCGCGGGCGCGTCGGGCACCATCTCCCATCTCACGCTCGCGGCCGCGGGTGCCGCCGCGATGAAAAGACAGGCCAAGACCGCAGCCGCGGAGCCGCGTCGGGCGAGCCCACGCCGTCGGAGGCTCATCTCCTTTGAAGTGTGGCGGCTCCAGGCGACCCAACGCCATGAGTCACCCTGACTAGCTCCGC
>CAWFJJ010000017.1:0-8115 GCA_963816185.1 Thermoanaerobaculia bacterium
CGCCGGGCTCTCCGTGCATGCGCGCCGGGACCTGATGGAAAGCGTCCGGCGCGAGATCGTCGCGCTCCGCGACTGATTCTTTCTTCTTATTTCTCATATGCGGCGGCCGCTGATGCGGCCGCCGACAGCAGAAATCTCTTCCGGATGTCCGGTGTCAAGGGTCTTCGACCGCTGCGCGGCGCGCGGAGCGCGCCCTTGACTCCGGACATCCGGGGGACCATCCGTCGGTTCCCTGACCCCTTCTAAGAAAAACGCCCCGAGGGTGCGCCGAGGCAAAGCAGGTTTGTGAGATCCTGTCTCTCCGAGAGGGAAGCAAGATTGTCTACGACCACGCTCAATGAACAGACCGTCCTCGACGCGCTCCGGCGGGTCAAGTACCCCGGCTTCTCGCGCGACATCGTCTCCTTCGGCTTCGTCAAGGACCTCGCGGTCGGAGGCGGGAACGTGTCGTTCCGCCTTGCGCTGACGACGGACGCGCCCGCGGCAGCCGAAGCCATCAAGACGCAGTGCGACGAAGTTCTGCGCAAGCTCGAGGGCGTCCGGTCCGTCACGATTGCGGTGCAGGCCGCGCCTCCCCAGGCGCCGGTCATGGCCGGCGCCGTCGCCCGCAGGGACATCCTCAAGGACACGCGGTTCGTCGTGGCCATCGCCTCGGGGAAGGGCGGCGTCGGCAAGTCCACGGTCTCCGCGAATCTCGCGCTCGCCCTCAAGAAGCTCGGTTATGAGGTCGGGCTCATGGACTCGGACATCTACGGACCGTCGCAGCAGATGATGATGGGCATCACGACCAAGCCTTTCGTGAACGAGGAGGACAAGATCCTCCCGATCGAGCGTTTCGGCGTGCGCGTCATGTCCATCGGCTTCCTGATGGACGTCGACACGCCGGTGATCTGGCGCGGCCCGATGATCTTCAAGGCCGTCGAGCAGTTTCTCGGCGACGTGGCATGGGGGAAGCAGGACTTCCTGCTCGTGGACCTGCCTCCCGGCACCGGTGACGCGCAGCTCACGCTCACGCAGAAGGTGGCTCTCTCGGGCGCCGTCATCGTGACGACCCCGCAGGACGTCGCGCTCATCGACGCGCGCAAGGGCCTCGCCATGTTCCAGAAGGTGAACGTGCCCGTCCTCGGCATCATCGAGAACATGAGCTACTACGAGTGCCCGAAGTGCGGCAACCGCGACGAGATCTTCAAGCACGGTGGCGGGAGGCGGACGGCCGAGCACCTGAACGTTCCGTTCCTCGGCGAGGTCCCGATCGACCCCCGGGTCGCGATACAGGGCGACGCCGGCACGCCGATCATGGTGGCCGAGCCGGAGTCGACCGTGTCGAAGGCATTTCTCAGGCTGGCCGAGCAAGTCGCGAAGGCTGTCGGCGCCTGAGCTAAGCCGGGACGATTTCCCGGCATTGCTAAGATCCGGACTCAAACAAAAGGAGGGACGTCATGGACGGCATGAACCTTTTCGAGTCGTTGTTCCGGTGGGGGCACGTCGTCGCGGGTGTCCTGTGGATCGGCCTTTTGTGGTTCTTCAACTTCGTGAACTCGAACTTCGCGCCCACGATGGACGCGGACACGAAGAAGAAGGTCATTCCCGAGCTGATGCCCCGCGCGCTCTGGGCGTTCCGTTGGGGCGCGGCTTGGACGTGGATCACGGGCCTCGTGCTTCTCGGCCTCGTCTACTACAACACCGGCCTCGTGTTCAAAGACCCGACGGTCAAGACGTGGGGAACCGGCGGCATCGCCGTCCTCGTCGCGCTTCTGTTCTTCGCCGTGTACGACCCGCTCGCGAAGGCGATCGCGAAGACCGAGGTTCACTTCTGGCTCGGCCTCGTCGTCGCGACGGCCGCGGTTCTCTTCTTCTCGCACTTCGGAGGGTTCGGATTCCGCGGCACCGCGATCCACCTCGGCGGGATGTTCGGGACGATCATGGCGGCGAACGTCTGGATGCGGATCTGGCCCGCTCAGAAGAAGATCATCACGGCCACGAAGAACGGCGAGAAGCCGGACCCGGCCGTTGTCGCGATGGCGGGCCTCAGGAGCAAGCACAACACGTACATGTCGGTGCCCCTGATCTTCTTGATGCTCTCCCAGCACGCGACGTGGGCCGCGAGCTACGAATGGGCGCTGCCCGTCGTCGTCCTTCTCGGCTGGGCCTTCACGTACTGGATGTATAAGAAGGCCGCCACGGTAAAGGGCTTCTGATCGGGGTCGCACGAACGAGGGGGTCCGGGGGCGCCCGAAGGCAAGCCCCCGGAGAGCCCGCGACCGTCAAGGGATTCTGAGAGGACCGGGAAAGATAAAGACCCTCTCGTCTGGCCTGCTCCTTGCTGCGAAAAGCTTCCGCGGGGGGAGCTGCCAGCCCCGTGGAGGTTTTTTCATGAAGACCAAGGACATCATGACCGAACACGTCGTGACCGCCACTCCCGAGACGACCCTCGAAGAGATCGCGAAGATGCTCGTCAATCACGACTGTGGCGCGATTCCCGTCCTGAAGAGCGAGAACTCGAAGAGGCCGGTCGGGATCGTCACCGATCGCGACATCGTCTGCCGAGTGTTCGCCGCCGGGAAGGACCCTCGCGAGATGACCGCGGGCGATTGCATGTCGAGCCCGTGCGTGACGGTCACGCCGGGAACCCGGCTGGACGTCGCCTGCAGAACGATGGAGGAGAACCGGGTCCGCCGCCTCGTGGTCGTGGATCAGGACGGATTCTGCTGTGGCATCGTCTCGCAGGCGGACATTGCGCGCCGCATCGCCGACAAAGCGGGAGAGGTCGTCAAGGAAGTCTCGCAGCCGACAGGCTCCGCGTCCGCCGTCTCGCCGCGCGCCGAGCATGCGGAGGTGCATCACTAATGAGCTTCGGGTTGGCGGTCAGCCCTATTTGGTTTCTGAGCAGATTTTTCTTCGGTCTCTAATTCTCATTCCCATAATCTCCTCGCGAACGGCGAGGAGGTTTCGATGACAGCGTTCGGCCGGTTTCTGCGAGCAGGTTTCGCCGTTGTCGCCCTCTCGGGCGCTCTCGCGCTGCTTTCCCGGGCGGCCACGAACAAGCCGCCTCTTCACGCGAAAAAGTGGCTCGCGATCACCGGTAAGCCGCTCGCGGCGACTGCGGGCGCGATGATCTTCCAGAAAGGCGGCAACGCCGTGGATGCGGCGGCCGCGATGATCGCCGCCACCTGCACGATGTGGGACACGCTGTCCTGGGGCGGCGAGACGCAGGCGCTCGTTTACAACCCGAAGACCGGGAAGGTGTCCGGCCTCAACGCGCTCGGCGTCGCGCCGACGGGAGCGACACCAGAGTTCTTCCGGTCGAAAGGCATGGCGTATCCGCCGGAGTACGGCCCGCTCGCCGCGGTGACGCCCGGGACGCCGGGCGGAATCATGGTGATGCTCGCCGAGTACGGAAAGCTTTCTCTCGGCGAGGTGCTCGCGCCGGCGATCGACATGGCGGACGGCTACCCGGTCGAGCAGCAGCACGTCTCGACCGCACTGAGGCAGCGCGACTGGCTGATGCAATGGCCCGAATCGAGGCGCGTCCTCCTGCCGCGTCCGGGCGACCAGCCGCCGCAGGCCGGCGAGATCTTCCGGCAGCCGGATCTCGCTGCGACGCTCCGCAAGCTCGTCGATTCGGAGAAGCGGGCGCTGGCTTCGGGGAAGAGCCGGAAGGATGCGATCCTCGCGGCGTACGACCGCTTCTACAAGGGCGACATCGCGCAGGAGTTCGTGCGCGGCTCGCGTGAGGTCGGCGGCCTCCACACGCTCGAGGACCTCGCGAACTGGAAGGTCCGCATCGAGGAGCCGGTGAAAACGACGTACAAGGGCATCGACGTTTACAAGCTCGACGTCTGGACTCAGGGACCCGCGATGCTCCAGGCCCTGAACATCCTCGAAGGAATGGATCTCAAGGCGATGGGCTACAACTCGGCGCGGTACATCCATGCGCTCTACCAGGCGATGAACCTCGCGTTCGCGGATCGCGATTTCTATTATGGGGACCCATACTTTCCGCCCACCGAGCCGACGAAGGGGCTTCTCTCGAAGGAATACTCGAAGCAGCGGGCGGCCACGATCGACTGGACGAAGAACGATCCGAACGTGAAGCCCGGGGATCCCTATCCGTTTCAGGGGGAAAAGAACCCGTTTTCGGATTTCTTAAAAAGGTGGACGAACGGCGCGCCGAAGCCGCGCGGCCCGCAGGTTACCAACCAGGAGGCGCCCGCATCCACTTTCGAAGAATCTCCCTTCTTCGGCTCTTTCTATGCCGGGACGACGTCCGTCGAGGCGGCGGACGCGGAGGGGTGGGTCGTCTCCGTCACGCCGTCCGGCGGCTGGCTTCCGGCGGTGATCGCGGGGAAGACCGGAATCGGCATGAGCCAGCGCATGCAGAGCTTCGTCCTCGACGCCTCGGAAGATCCGTTCAACGTGCTCGAGCCCGGCAAGCACCCGCGCGTCACGCTCACGCCGACGCTCGCGCTCAAGGACGGGAAACCCTATCTCTGCTTCTCCGTGCAGGGCGGCGATTCGCAGGACCAGAACCTCCTCCAGTTCTTCCTGAACGTCGTGGAGTTCGGGATGACGGTCCAGGAAGCCACGGAAGCCGCGAACATCAACAGCTACCAGATGAGGAGCTCTTTCGGCGCCCACGAGTCGCGCCCGGGCGCCATG
The DNA here is from genome assembly GCA_963816185.1 of Thermoanaerobaculia bacterium. Lineage (GTDB taxonomy): Bacteria > Acidobacteriota > Thermoanaerobaculia > UBA5066 > UBA5066 > Fen-183. The sequence continues at coordinate 4,660 of CAWFJJ010000017.1, forward strand.
ATGATTCCTGCCTCGCTCCCCGCCTGGGTGCGCGCCGAGCTCGTGAAGATGGGCTACAAGCTCGAGCCGCACGCAAAGACCTCCGGCCCGATCAACGCGATCTACCTCGACCGCGAGCACGGCACGATGTGGGGCGGGTCGAGCGACCACGGGGAGGACTACGGGATCGGGTGGTGAGGTGCTGGCCTCGGCCGCCAGCGGAAGACCGCGAGGTCGATGACACCCCTTCGATTGAAGCGGATGCCCTCGCGTTTCAGCACCAGGCGCTGGAGAACGTCGTGGCCGGAGCCGGTTCGCCTGAGGCTGATCATGCCCTTCGCGTTCACGACGCGTTGCCACGGCACGCGGCTGGCCTCGCGGAGCGCGTTGAGGGCGTAGCCGACGAGGCGCGCGTGGTTCGGAAGGCCGGCGAGCCGGGCGATCTGGCCGTATGTCGCGACGCGGCCGCATGGAATGCGCGAGACGACAGCGTAGATCGCCGGATAGGAGGTGTCGACGTGCGGCATCAGCCCCCGTCCTCAAGGCGCGTCCAGGACGCCCATGTGATCTTCCATCCACCCGTCCCCGCCTCGAGGCGCACATCGAAGCTCCAGCTCGACGAGCGGGGGAGGAGCCCTTCGAGCCCGCCGACGGCCCGCGGCCTGCCCGACATCCGCACCTTGAACCTCGCCTGCGCCGCGGCCGGGCCGCGCTCGATGGCGACGCCCGAGAGCGTGAGCGAGAGCGACTCGTAGGCGGCGAGGGTTCGACGAACGAGTGCGGCCGCGTCCGCCTTGCCGCCGCCCTCGGCATCGCGGAAGCCTTCCGCCACACGGCTCATGACGCCGTCGGCGTCGCGCGACTCGGCGGCCGCGACGGCATCCGTCAGACACGCCATCGCGGGATCCCGCGTACGGCGGCAGGCGGAAGCGGAGAGAACGATGAGTGACAGGGCGAGAGCGGCGCGGTGCATCGACGGAGAATGATCGCGCATCCGGTGCGCGCGGCGCGCGCGAAGACCCCCACTCTTTCGATCGACCGGGAGAAGGCGGAGAATAAACCGAAAGGAAGCCTCCCCGATGCCCTCGGACCGCGGCCGTCACGTGCAGCGATGAAGAAGTCCTCGGGCGAACGCCGCGAAGCGTCGAACGTCGAGGGTCTCCTTCCGAGCCGGGCCGTCCTTTCCCACATTCTGAACTCGGTGACCGACTCGATCTTCTGGAAGGACCGGGATTGCGTGTATCTGGGATGCAACGCGGCCTTCGCGCGGGGCGCCGGGCTCGCCGGTCCCGAGGAGATCGTCGGCAAGACCGACCTCGAGCTTCCCTGGCGCGATCAGGCCGCGGCCTACCTCGCCGACGACCTCGAGGTCATGGAAAGCAACCGGCCCAAACGTTACATCGTCGAGCCCGTCCCGCAGGCTGACGGGACGACGCTCTGGGTCGACACGACCAAGATCCCGCTCATTGACGAGACAGGCAAGGTCTACGGGGTACTCGGCACCTTTCGCGACGTCACGGAGCAGAGGGTGGCCGAGAACGCGCTACGCGCCAGCGAGGAGCGCTTCCGGGCGGTCGTGGAAGGTCAGGCGGAGATCATCAGCCGGATCAAACCCGACGGCACCCTCACATACGTGAACGACATACTTTGCCGGTTCGCCGGCAAGGCACGGGAGGAGCTGCTGGGAACGAAGTGGCAGGCGCTGGCCGTGCCGCAGGATCTGCCGGCCGTCGACGAGAAGCTGCGGGGCCTCTCGCCGGGCAATCCAACCGTCGTCGTGGAAGCGCGGGTCTTTTCCGGCAGCGGACGCCAGCATTGGATGCAGCTCGTGGGCCGGGGGTTCTTCGACTCCCAGGGACGGCTGTCGGAGATTCAGGCCGTGGGCCGGGAGATCACGGAGCAGAAGGAGGCGGAAAGAGCCCTCAGGGCGAGCGAGGCTCAGCTCTCCAACGCGCTGAAGATCGCGCGCCTCGGCACCTGGGAGTACGATTTCGCAAGCGACCGATTCACGTTCAACGATCCGTTCTACGCCATCTACCGTACGACGGCCGAGGAGGTCGGCGGCTACACGATGTCGTCGGCGGGTTATGGACGGCGCTTCATTCATCCCGAGGACGTCCCGATCGTCGCCGCGGAAGTTCAGAAGGCGCTCGAGACGGACGACCGCGATTACGGCCGCCGGCTCGAGCACCGCGTCGTTTACGCGGACGGCGAGATCGGCCACATCGCCGTCCAATTCGGCGTCGTGAAGGACGAACAGGGCCGCACCGTTCGAACGTACGGCGTCAGCCAGGACGTCACCGAGCGCCGCCGGCTCGAGGAGCAACTGCGCCAGGCGCAGAAGATGGAGGCGGTCGGGCGGCTCGCGGGAGGTGTGGCGCACGATTTCAACAACATCCTGACGGTCATCCAGGGCTACGGGGAGCTCCTGCGCTCGGAGTTCCTCGCCGACGACCCGCGGGCGGAGCAGCTCGGGGAGATGCTGCGAGGCGCCGAGCGCGCGGCGAACCTGACGCGGCAGCTTCTCGCCTTCAGCCGCCGGCAGGTCTTGCAGCCCCGCCTGATCCGGCTCGGAGACGTCGCGCACGACCTCGAGAAGATGCTCCGCCGCCTCATCGGCGAGGACGTGGAGCTGAAGATCATCCGGCAGGACCAGGGGTGGCCGGTCAGGGCCGATTCCGGCCAGATCGAACAAGTCGTGGTGAACCTCGCCGTGAACGCGCGGGACGCCATGCCGGAAGGGGGACGGCTGACGGTCGAGGTGGCGGATCTGACTCTCGACCGCCCGATCCCCGTCTATGGCGGGGAGGTGCCGCCCGGGTCGTGGGTCGTGCTGTCCGTCCGCGACACGGGCTGCGGAATAGACGAAGAGAGCCTCGAGCAGCTCTTCCAGCCGTTCTTTACCACGAAGGAGGTCGGGAAGGGGACGGGTCTGGGCCTCGCGACCGTCTGGGGCATCGTGAAGCAGAGCGAGGGATTCATCGGCGTCGAAACCGTGCTCCAAGGGGGGACGACGTTCCGCGTCTACCTGCCGCGTGCGGAAGGCCAGACGTCCGGCCTGCGTCCGTCCGTTCGGGCGGCCGGCGGCACCGAGACGATTCTCGTCGTCGAGGACGAGGAGCCGGTGAGGAAGCTCGTCTGCCGGCAGCTCGGAGCGGCTGGCTATGCGGTCCTCGCTGCGCGCTCCGCGGACGAGGCGCTCCGGCGTTCGCGGGAGAATCCCGGTTCGATTCAGCTTCTCCTGGCGGACGTCGTCATGCCGAAACAAGGAGGGCCTTCCCTCGCTCAGACCCTCCTCGAAGAACGTCCCGGATTGGAGATTCTCCTGATGTCCGGTTACACCCCCGACCTTCCGGCGTACCAGACCGCCGTCACCTCGGGCTGGCGAATCCTGCAGAAGCCATTCTCGAACGCGGTCCTCCTTCAGGCCGTTCGGGAGGCTCTCGACGGCTGACCACGGCGATCGTCGAGACTGTC
>CAWFJJ010000018.1:0-57122 GCA_963816185.1 Thermoanaerobaculia bacterium
TATCATGTTGTGGCACTCAGACGCTGTGCTAAGCCTGACCGACCGAAGGGCTCTCGCGAGGCCGCCCTTTGCGTGCGCGCTCACGACATCGCGCAGCAGCCCCCGGAGGAAACTCTGTGGACACAACGAGAAGGCGTTTCACCTCTTCCTCGCTGTCATTCGCGCCAAAGACGCCGGAACCCGCCAATATTCGGACCACATTCCAGCCGACGCAAGCATCCGCTCGCGCAACGAGCGAGGACTGTCAGGGAAGGGGTAAGAATGAACGTTCACGTCAAAGGTCGCCGCCTCGATATGATAGCGTCCTGATCGCGTCTCCCGAGGAGCACGACCTGGCAGAGGCGTAGACTTTCACGGCGATGACGACGTTCCCGCCCGTCGGGAGAGGCCGCTGAGCACCCCCGTCGACGCAGCGCGCAAGGCCTGGCGCGGCCTTACCGTGATCCTGTGCGTCGCGGCCTTCGCCGCCCTTGCATACGGTTTCCTGGTTCCAGCGGTTGACGCGGCGGATTCCCACAAACGTGTCACCTTCACGCCGACGTCTGCCAAACGTTTTCCCATGAGAGGGCACACGCCAAGCGTACCGGGTCCGGTTGTTTTTCCTCTGGTCGTGTCTGCCGATCATCGCTCTCTTCAGGATCAGAACGGCCAGCCGTTTCCGATCCTGGGCCGCGCCTCGTGGAGCATCATCTCGTTGACGCAGGCCGATTACACGACCTACCTCGATGACACGGCGGCGAAAGGCTTCAACGCCATCGAACTCAACGTCATCGACCGCGCCGATAGGAATCTGTCACGCCCCTTCGCCGGCAACGGAGCCGCCCCCTTCACGAAGGACCTCTCCGGCTCGGCGTGGACGGGCTCGATGACGACGGCCCCGGACTTCACCTGGCCGAACGAGACCTACTGGACCCAAATTGACGGCCTCCTCACCTACGCGCTCACGAAGGGCATCGTCTGTTTCGTCTTCCCGTCCTATGTCGGCTACCAGGGCAATCCCAGTGAAGGCTGGATGGCGGACATGGTGAGCAACGGGACGACGAAGATGACGACCTACGGAGCGTGGATCGCCGCCAGGTACAAGTCCTACCCGAACATCGTCTGGATGCTCGGGGGAGACTACGGAACGAGCCCGAATACCTTCAGTGCGTCGCAGCTGGCCGTCGAGCAGGCGCTGCTCTCGGGTTTGAAGAGCGTCGCCGGCCAGCAGAGCACCATCTTCTCAGCCGAATGGGCCGGTGATTCGATCTACACGACACAGACCGACGCCACGCTGAAGGCGGCGGGAACGCTTCAGGGGGCCTACACATGGGGTTCCGTTTCGCAGTGGTGCCGCAACGCCTATTCGGCCACCCCGGCGATGCCCGCGTTCCTCCTCGAAGGGCCCTATGACGAGGAAGGGCCGGATGGCACGGACGTCAATCCTGGCGCCACGCAGCCGGTGCGCCGCTTCCAGTGGTGGAGCGTTCTTTCCAGCACGGGCGGCTATATCACGGGCAACGGCTACGTCTGGATGTTCACCCCTGGCGTCTGGACCAATCACCTGAACACGCAGGGCACGCAGGACATGGGGCGGCTCAACGCGTTTCTTCGTTCGATCGCCTGGCAGAGCCTCGTCCCTTCCGGCCTCGGTGGCATGAAGACGCTCATCACCTCGGGTGGCTCCACGCCCAGCGCGACCGACTACGTTGCGGCGGCGGCAAACCCGGCAGGCACGCTGCTCATCGCCTACGTCCCGCCCGCCCACACGGGCACGATCACGGTGGACATGACCGCGATGAGCGGCGCGGCGCGGGCAAACTGGTACAACCCGACGACCGCCGCCTATACGCTGATCAGTTCGAGTATTGCCAACACCGGCACCCACACCTTTACACCGCCAGGCGACAATGGCTCGGGGTATGACGACTGGGTACTGGTTCTGGACGTGCCAGCGCCATTCCCCTGAGCCAGTCTCTCTATTATGCCTGCAGTCACGCGCGGTCTCACGGCGCCTTTATGTCAGACCATCGGCACTGCGCCAGCGCGATGGCAAAAGCCGGAGCTGCAAGTCGCATCCCTGCGTGAAACATGAACAGAAACCCCCACACCAAAAGCGCCGCCGACAATGCCTTTTCCAGAATGGAACGGTGAGCGGAAAGCGCTCGCCGGGCCATCTCCAGCAGGCAGAGAATCGCTCCCAGCCCCAGAAGCCCATGCTCTGCCAAAAGTCGCGACCACTCCGTGTGAGCCGCCGTCGCCCTCCACAAGAGGGCGCGATTCTGCTCCGCCATTCCGGGACCGACGCCGAACAGCGGATTCTCCCCCCACGTGAGCAGGTCGGCTTTCACGAGAAGGTCCCGGCCGGTGGGATCCGTGTCGGTGAAGCGGGAGGCAATCGTCCCTTCCGTCAACCCGACGAGCCACGGAACCACTGCCCCGAACGCGAGGGCGACGGCCAGCGCTCCTCCGATGAGAAGCCGCTTCCGCATCCGCCCCTGCCGCATCAAGTAGAAGGCCCCGAAAACGGCGGCCGCGGCAGTGGTATACACGCCACCTCGAGAGTACGTCAGCGCCGCCTGCGTCAGCAGCGCCAGACACAGGGCGAGAACCAAACCGTTGAACCAGGCTGGAGCCCGTGTCGTGGCGAAGAGCAGCAGGAAGCACAGAGAACCTAGACCCAGGATCGAAGATACCTGGTTCGGCCCGTAGCCCCCGCTCGCTTCGAAGTTCGACACCAGCCGAAACGTCAAGGCAGCTGAGCCGAGCATGGTCGACGCCGCATCCGACAAGATACACAGCGTAGGCCCTCCCAGGGCGACGAGCACGAAAGGAACATCCCTCTTCGGCAGTACGAGACGCGAGAAGAACCAGACGCCGACGGCCACGGACAGTGGCCCGGAGAGGTTGAAGCTGATGTAGCCGCGTGCAATTCGCGGCCCGACCTCCCAGATGACGAGCATGGCCGACGGAACCAGAAGAAGGGCATAGACGCCGGGAAGCGCCGCTCCGTGAAAACGCCCTGAACGAAGAATGGCCAGTCCGGCGACAAGCACGAAGGCGTACTTGCCGAATTCCCACGGCACTGAGGCGCCGGTCATCCTCCAGAAGACTTCCGAGCCGACCAGATAGGCCGCCCATGCCGCGACGCACCGTTCGTAACCTTTCAGGGCCAGACCCGCGCCCAGCAGGAGAACTATGAAAGCGTGAATCGTGGACACGAGGGGAAAATCACGAGCCGCCATGCCCAGGGGAACATGCACGAGAAGAAAGGCGGTCACGCCAACAGGAGACAGTCCGCCATCAGAGGGTGACGGTCCCAATGCTTTATAGCGGGGTGGGGTCATGGTGTCGCCGCTTCCTCGACCGAGGAGAGGCCGAGGAGCGCACGCACATTCTCCACGTGGCGGCTGTACGTGAAAAGCACGGCGGGCTCGACGCCCCGCATCGACTCCTCCTGCCAGGTGGCGGGCGTCGCCAACTGACACGTCCGGCCAGCAACGTCACGGGATGAGAGGGCATCGTCATCGCGCCGGCGCCGTCCTTCCCGCCGGCACTTCGAGCAGGGCACGCACCGCCTCGAGGAAACGCGAATACGAGAACAGCCGGGCCGCCACAACTGCCCGCTGCGATTCCTCCTTCCATGCCGATGGATGCTCCACATACCATGCGATGGCGCCGACGAACCCGTTTACATCGTGGGCGTCGAAGGTCCGCCCTGTCCCGAATTTCTCCAGATACTGTGGAATGCAGCTCACGCGGCTCGCAACCGGAACCACGCCATATGCCATCCCTTCACTCAGCACCTTAGGCCAGCCCTCGGTCTCGCTCGGAAACACAGTGACGTGCGCGCGGGTGAATAGAGGTGATAAGGCGGTGCGCGGGAGCCAACCGTGAAACGTCGTCGAGCAGCTGACGCCGAGGTCATGCGCCTGCTCCTCGAATTCCGCGCGGCCCGGCCCGTCCCCGACGATGTCCAGCGTCGCATCGCACCCCGCTGCTTTCAACCGGGCGAGGATTTCTAAAGCGCGGCCGACGCCCTTCTCCGTCTCGACGCGGCCCACGAGGATGCAGCGCAGCGGTGACGTGAGCAATTTGCCGGCGCATTTGCGCTCGGCTTCGCCGATCTCCGAGTCGGTCAGGCAGGGATTGATAAACGAGGCGACGTGCGCGGGTTGCTCCGGCCAGTTTCCGTTGACGGTGACCGTCCCACGATGGAACCCCCGCGCGAGCCACCAGCGCTGAAACCGGTAGGACGACGCCTCGGCGCCGGTGGGTTTCCAATTGCCGGCGTATTTCACCCAGCGGATCTTCGGACGCCGCACGAATGCGAGCACCACGATGGCGAGCATACTGATGTTGTCTGGGCAGCGAACGTGGACTACATCCGACTCGGGTAACTCGCGCAGGATGGCTGCAAGGTACCCGGGGTACCGCAGAAGGATCATCGCCTTGTCACGAAGACGCGGCCCGCCAGCCGGGCACATCGGGATGAAAGTGACCTTTGTTGAGGCGTAGGGCAGGGCGCTTCCCGGAGCCGGCCCACGATGCAATACTCCGATGTGGCGCACCTGGTCGAAGAGCGTGGCAAGGTGGTCGATCTCCTGTGCAGTAGGCCCCCATCCGACGAGAATGGCATCGCGTGAGTAATGCGACATGCCGGAAATAATTAGAAGCTTCATGGCGTACTCACATTGAGGCATTCGCGGTACATCCTGTACCATTCCGGCATCGCATCGCATACATCGAAGTGCTCGCGCGCGACCCGACGCCCTGCCTCCACGCGGGCCTTCCACCTCTCCGGTGACAGGGCAAGCAAGGCGTCCAACGCGTCGGCCATTGCGACAGCGTCACCGGGCGGGATGAATTGCGCGCCGCCGAATGTCTTCACGTCATGGGCAATGCCGCCCACAAGGGTAGCGACGAACGGCAAACCGGCGGCCATCATTTCAATGAGCACCAGTGGGCCGGATTCTGAGAGCGACGGAATGACGCCAAAGTCGGCTCCTTTCATCAACTGAGCAACGTCCGGCCGCTCGCCCGCGAAGATGACGGCCTGCCCCAAGCCAAGTGAGACGGCCTTTGATTTGCACGCTGCGACGTGACCGGCCTCGCGCTCCCCGCCGACCAAAATCACTCGCAAGGCATGGCGCTCACAGGGCCCCGGCAGAGCTTCTAGCAGTTGCAGAACGCCCTTCTCGCGACGGATGCCGCAGACGACGATGCCGATGCGTGCGTGCTCTGCGATTCCAAAGGCTGCGCGCAGGTTCAGCGGCGGAGCATCTTCCAGCCGACCCAGAGCGATCGCGTTGCCGATCGCGCACGTCCGTGCCCGCGGCACTCCCGCGGTAACGGCCCACTCTGCGAGCCGGCTGTACACGCCAACGTAGCGCTCGACGTGGTGCCGCCCCCACAAGCGGAACCAGAGGGGCACAGAACTGTCGATTTCAATCAAGCCGTTATGGTCGTGAAGCAGGATGGGCGTGGAAACCCAGCCAAGGGCTTTTGCGAGGGCGACGAAGGCGAAGGTTGTCCTGCCATGCACGTGGAGTACATCTACCCTCTCCTCGCGCACAATCGAGGCGAAGTGCCTCAGGGCCGCCCAATCGAAACGTTTCTTGCGGCCGAGCACCCAAAGGTGGATATTCGGGCGCAGCTCGTGGGCGAGGTCCCGGCCGTCGCGGGTGAGGGAAACGGATGCCGTGTGACCATCGGCCGCGGTGGCATTGGCGATGTCCACGAGCATGCGCTCGGCGCCGCCGAGGCGCAGGGCATCGATGACATGCATGACGTGGAGCTTCACGGGGTGAGAGCCTGTGCAAGCGGTTCATCGGCAGCTGGAGCGGAGGGCGGCGTGCGCGCGAGGCGGGGTATTTGCGGAAAGCGCTCCAGCATCTCGCGGGCAGCGCGATGGCGCCGGCGCAGCACCCAGAGCGAATGCGGCAGACAGACCAGGCTGATCAGCGCCTTGAGAGCTTTCCGCATGGGCCCGCCTCGCACGCTGAAGGTGCCGAGAATGTTCAGCCAGAAGACTTCGCGGAGTTGGGCTGGGGGGAAATAACGCCGCGCGAGGTATATCTCCGTTGCGCTGAGAAGCTGCCGGTGCAGGAGGCGTTGCCGGCTGCTGGCGTACGTGATCACGCGAGCCTTGTGCATGCGCAGACCGCCGACAGCGGCGTGATGATGGAGAACCCGAATGGCCGGGTTCAGGACCATCATGGCCCCACTGAGATGCACACGCATGCCGAGGTCGCCATCCGCGCGTTGGCCGCGGTCGTAGGCGAGGTCGAAGAGGCCTGCGCGTTCAAGCACAGACCGGCGGGCAAGCGTGTTGTTTGTGGGGAAGACGTCGCTCGCGCGGGTGAAGGTGAAGGACTCGGGCAGCGGTCCGGCCCCCACTTCGTCAGCTACACCGGAGGAAACCTCTGCGCGAAACTGGTGAAGATTCCGCAAATGCGCTTCAATCAGGTCGGGAGGCACCTCGTCATCGTCGTCGATGAACAACACGGTCTCGCCGCGCGCGAGCGCTAGGCCGGCGTTGCGGGAAGAGCATTGGCCGGGCTCGTCCTGCTGAAGAAGGCGCAGTGGAAGGTCGGCGAAGTCCCGCGCGAGCTCAGTGTCGCGGCGGTCGCGGGCGGTTTGATCCACCACGATGATCTCCAACGGGCGCACCGTTTGCCGCCGGAGCTGGTCGAGCAGCATGCGCAAATACGGATAGCGATCGAGCGTGGGAATGAGGACGGTGACACGATCTGCCTGAGACAGGCTGACACTCTCGGGCACCGGGCGCCGGTAGGCTGGCTCCCGCTGCTTTCGTAGGTTCGCCGTGCGACGAGCCGCCCGGAGACCTTCCGCGGTGCCCGCCGCTCCCGAGAGGATCGCTCGCGCGAGGGCCCAGCGTGCCCAACGGCGGCCGAAACGCAGCGCAACGAACCGTAGCTCGTCCTCCAACGGAAGGTCCACGGACCGGGAGGGTGACGGACCGCTTGACCCCAGCAAAGAGGGAACGTGCCGAACGAACGCCCCGCGGGAGATGAGGCGGTGCCCCAGCTCGAGTCCGGCGCCCGCGATGGTATGAAAGTCCGCTCTGACACCCCCGAGTTGGCGAAGCGCGTCGGTCCGCACGAGACAGGCGGCGAGAGAGAGGCGCCAGGATGTCGCTTCGATCGTGGCATCAGGGTCTCCGTTCAGCATCCACGTGGGCGCGACAAAATCGATGATCCTCGGGAGGCCCCCCATGCCCAGCGCAAGGCCGGCATGAAACACATCTCCCGGCTGCCCCAGCAGCCGGTCGAGCATATCGGCAACCGGGACGCTTCCCGCAGAAGGCCCCCAGAAGAGGATCCACGGAGGCGAGCTCCCTCCCACAAGAAGCCGGTCGAGGGCTTCAGCCACGTTCGCCGGCAAGAATCCCGCGCACGACACCGAGCCGCGCGACCAGGGCGGCGCGTCTTCGGCGGCACCAAGCCAAACGAGATCCACCGGCACGCTCATGTGCCCAGGAGTCTCGCGTAAGCCTGGCCGAAGGCCGCGATCTGGTCCTCGATCCGAAAATGTTTCTCGACCCGTCGCCGGCCTGCCTTTCCCATCCGCTCCCGGAGAGACGGATCCGCTGCGAGGCGGGAAATGCCCAGCGCCAGGGCTTCCGGATCCCTCCGCGGCGCCACGAATCCGGTTTCCCCGTCGCGGATGTTTTCCGGAAGGCCGTCGGCATCCGTGCAAACGACCGGGAGGTTCATCGCCTGGGCCTCGACGACGGCATTGCAGAACCCCTCGGAGACAGCGGCATGGAGAAACGCGTCCGCCCGGAGCATCTCCCGCTTCACCTCAGCGGGCTGGAGGGGACCCAGAAGCATCACGGAATCTTCAAGGCCCATTTCATGGCGGGCAAAGGCAATGGCTTCGCGGAAACGTCCTTCGCCGACGATCCGGTACTCGACGAAGATCCCGGCGTCCCGCAGCCCACGAACCGCCTGCAACGCGTCTTCGTAACCCTTCTTCCACTCGAGGCGCCCGACGCTGAGGATCCGGAGCGGCCGGTCGGCCGTCCCGACGACACGTGCCGGCGGCCGCTCGTCCGGATCGAAGAAAGCCACGTCGATCGCCGGGGGAATCAGCACATGCTCCTTGTCGGGTGGACATCCGCGCTGTACCGCTCGTCGCCAGAGGTCTTCCCCCAGGCAATGAACGAGGTCCGCCCCACGAAAGACCTCTTCATAGTACCGAGGGTCCTCGAGACCTGCAAAGTTCAGATCGAAGCCGCGAAAGCTCACCGTCAGCCGGCAGCCCAGAAGCTCCTTCAGGTAGGTCCTTCCGACGGCGAGAGTCCCGAACTCGAAATGGACGATGTCCGGAGACAGGTTCAGCACCTTCGCGTCCAGGTAGATCCGACGTGCGGTATCCCATCCGAACCGCTCGCGGCCGCGTCGCAGGTACCGTGTCGTCAATTCAGGGGCACGTATCGCGCAGGCCGCGACGGCAGCCGGAAGCAGAGCGGCCGCGAGAGGCCGCGGCTCGACAGGCCACGTCACATGGACGCGCCTCTTCAGAGCGGCCCGGATCGCCTCGGGGAACCCCTGCCAACCCTCCTGCCCTTCGCGTTGACACACCACGTGGACATCCCAGCCGGCTTCGAGAAGCCCAGCGGCCTTCGAAACGATGAACGTCTCCGACAGCTTCGGAAAGACGGGCACGACGAGAATCAGGCGCGCCCGCAATTCCGAACCTCCTCGAGGAGAGCTCTGAACGCCCGAACCTGCTTCTCCAGTGTGAAGTCCGCCAGGACGCGCGCACGCGCCGCTGCACCCAACCGGGTCCGAAGTTCGACGTCGGCCGCGAGGCGCTCGAGGGCGTCCGCCATTCGTTTCGTATCCCTTGTCGGCACGACAAAACCCTCGACGCCGTCCGAGACGGCCTCGCGCATGCCGCCGCAGTCGGTGGTGACGACCGGAAGCCCCGTCGCCATCGCCTCGAGGACCGCGTTCGAGATGCCCTCGCTCACGCTCGAAAGAAGAAACAGATCGGCGTCCTGCAACCGCTCGCGTACGTCATCGGCCGGCAATTGCCCGGACAGGCGCACGCAGCCCGAAAGTCCCATGTCCTGGATACCGAAGAGAAGCCGCTGGCGGTCGCCTCCTTCCCCGATGATCTCGAGCTCGAGATCGAACCCTGCGTCTCTTGCCAATCGGATGGCGCGAAGCGCGTACTCGAAGCCTTTCTTCCACGAAAGAGAGCCCACGGCGATCACACGCCGCGGCCCGTCCACAGTCCGCGCCCGAGCCCTTGGACAGAACTCATCGGGATCGACCGCCGGATGGATCACTCGCGATTTCGCCGGGTCGAGGCCGTACGCCTTCGCCTCGGCCTCGATCGCCTTCGAGACGCAATGCACGGCGGCCGCCCGGGAGAAGCTGGTCCGCAGTCCGTCGCGGAGATCGCTGCGGCCCGGGTCGTGCGGCCCGATGTTCACCTGCGATCCGCGGCAGCTCAGGAGCACCGGCACCCCGAGATCGTAAAGGGCGCCGTAGGAGATCGCCGCCGAGTTCCACGGGAAATAGATCACGTCCGCCGGCTGCCCGGCGAGCGGCAGGAGCCGATACCAGGCGCGCAGCCGAGACACGCCTCGCGGGAGGGCGGCAACGTGCGGTTTGAGACGGCTAACACCCCGGCGGCCTCCGGCGGCAGCTCCAGCAGCCATCCCCGCGAGGCGCAAGAGGCGAAGCGGGATCGGGTCGTCCCATGCCGGAGCGTGCAGCCATTTCAAGCCGTTTGTCTGAAGCCACGCGGCATCGGGCGCGACCGGCGAGGCGATCGTGATCTCGACTCCCGTGCCCGCGAGACCCTTGAAGAGGCGCTGAAGAAAAGTCTCGAGGGGCCAGGAGCACCCCACGACCAGGAGCCGGAGCGGCCTGTCAGGCATAGGTCTCCAGCCACGCCGAGAACGTCAGCAGCATGGAGACGGTGTAGCCGCGCCCCGCCTCGAAGGGTTCCCTGGAGAAGTCGGCGAGCAGCTCGACGAGCTTCGGCCGGGGAACGAGATCGTGGAGCTTTAGGCCGGGCGCGAGCAGCCACCGTTCGAGGCCGGCTCGACCGGACTCCGACAGAAACTGCACCTCCCAGTTTCGCTCGATGACGTGGCGGCCCGTCGCGAGCCGGAAGACTTTCTTCAGCGCCCGCTTTGGCAGAAGGAGCACATCAGGCCTCGTTGCCCAATAAAGATCGGCGTCGCGCGCCTGCCATGTGATGCGGGCGAGGTCCGGCGCATGGCGCTTCAGATAATCGATCTGCAGTCGCCGGCCGGCCACGAACGTCGACGGAACGGTCGAGAAAAAGTCGGCCATGCGGTTGTCGTAAAACGGAAGTCGTGGGAACGCGCCGGCCTGGAACATTCGCAGGCTGGCCAGAGTCCAGCGGAACGACCACTGCTCTGTCTTGAACGCTTTCATGCGGAAGTCGGGATCCTCGATCGCCGAGAGCCGCTCGAACTCGCGTCGGACGAACCCCCTCAGAAGCCCCTCCGCGCTTTCACCGCTCTTCACCCAAAGCGCACAGATGTTGCGCGCGAGCCAATCCCCTCCGCGTTTCCGGATCTTCCCGAGAGCGTGTTCGGCGACCGCCTCTGAATCGAGGGGGCCGGCCTCGACGATCCCCATGTCGTCGAGCCAAACGTCGCCCCAATGGGCGGCGACGACCCGGTCTGCCCGCTCCGCCAGCCTGGGAACCACAACGGCCTGCCTGCACTGGGTGATCTCCTGAAAGCCCTCGATGCAGGGCGAAATCTCGTCCAGCCGTTCGAACAGATAGGGCCCGACGGTCAACGCCTCGAAAGGAATCGTCCGGGCGGCCGCGACGCGCCTCGCGATTCGCGTCTCTGCGGAATCCTCTGAATAGCCGTACGAATATGCCCAGAGGTTCCCCGAGTCGGACGGCGCGTTCCTGCCGCCGGTGAGGACGGCCACGGTGGTACGCGAGTCGAGCCCGCCCGAAATCGGAACCGCGAGTTGGCAGCTTGCGGCGTGTTCCGTGAGGACGTCTCGAAGAACCTCGCCAAATTGTTCCACCGTTTCGCCGTAGGATCGCCTTCCATCGGGCTCATGCCGCCAGGCCCACGTTTGCCCCTCTCGAAGAGGATGGCCGCTCGCGTCGAAGACCCGCCGTGTGGCCGGCCGAACGATCCGGACATCCTCGAAGAACGTCCGGTCTGCGGGAAAAAAGCCGAAGGAAAAAAAGCCTGTCAGCCCGATCCAATCCAGCCGCCGGCGTGAGGCGCTGGCGGCAACGGCCGGGGAGAAGGTGCCGATCGCCGCCCGCTGTCCATCAGACGCGACATATGCATGAATGGTCCCGAATCGATCCGTCAGGACGTGCCATTCGCCCGCCCGTTCGTTCCACCCCAGGAGAATGAAGTGTCCATTGAGACTCGCAGCCGGTCTCCGCCCATCCGTCACCGCGAGGATTTCGTCCTCCAGGCTTCCTTCGGACGGCAGGCCGAACACCTCTCCCAGAAGCCACACCTGCCACGCACCCGCGACGACTCTCCGCATCGGGAAGCCCTTCCACCCCCGCCCGGCACCCTGTCGCCAGAGCGACCAGGCTTCCGTACGTTCCTCGAGAACCCACGGAACGCCCCCCTGACGGGCCATCTTCGGCCTCTCTCCATTGAACACGATGATGAGGTCGCCACACATGCCGTTGCGTTCGGCGGTGTCGCTCACAGGTGGCGCTCCTTGGCGAGATCGAGGTACAGTTGCTCGTAGGCTCTTGCCTCCTGCTCGATCGTGTACCGTTCCAACACACGCCGCCGCGCCTCCTCGCCAAACGAAGCCCGGACGCCAGAGGAGGCCAGACTTGCCAGAGCGTCGGCGAGGGCGCCCGGATCTCCGGGCCTGACGAGGGCTCCGCTCCGACCAGGCACCAGGAGATCACGGCACCCAGGCACATCTGACGCGATGCACGCCCGCCTGCTGCTCATGGCCTCCAACAATGCCACCGGGGAGCCTTCGCCCGGCGGCATCGACGGCAAGACGAAAACGTCGAGCTCCGAGAGCAGAGCCGGCACCTCGGTGACCGGCCCCATGAAGTGCACACGCTCCGCCACCCGGAGCTCCTCGGCGAGCCTCTCCAGGCCGCTCGCGTAGGCTGCATCGAGCCGCGGCCCGGCCAGGACCGCGTGAGTGCCGGGGACCCTCGCGATGGCTTGGATCAGTGTTCCTTGCCCTTTGATTGGGAGAAGGTTCGCCACACAGCCGACCAGGAGCGAGCTCTCGGAAACCCCGAAGCGCCCTCGAAGGGCGAGTCGATGGGGCACCTCGCCCGTGAACCGCTTCGTGTCGACGCCCCGTGGAACCAGGCTGGTCTTGCGAGCGAAGAGCGGCCCTCGGAAGAACTCTTTCAGCATGTTCGTATTCTGCGCAGCGATGCGGCCCGCGAGTGCGCTTCGCAGAAACCACGAACGACGATTCCAGCCCATGTTCTTCTTCGTGAAGACCCAGGCGCGTGCGCCGGCCGCCCGAGCCACGAGAGGCTCCGTATAGTCGTCGGCGTAATGGAACGAGTGCCAAACCTGAAAACCGTGAGGACGGAACACAGCGGCCGCCCGCAGGACGCGTGCAGGCAGGCTCCAGAGCGGGCGCGGTTCGACGAGCATGGGCGCTTCGAGAAAGGGGATGCCCATGCCTTCCACGGCGGCGTCGAGGGCGCCTCCCTTTCTGAGAACGCAGATGGCCGGCGCAAACCGGCTCCGGTCGAGTCGCTTGACGATGTTCAACATCGCGCCCCCGGAGCCGGCGCTGATGAAGTTCGGTATCGTGAACAGAATCCGGATCGGCATCACGCCGCCGGTCGCTTCGAGAGCCGCGCCCGTCCCCACCACTGGAGTGAAAGGAGTGTCCAGATCGCCCACTTGTAATCCACCTCGCCCCTCAAGTGGCGCTCCCAGAAGCTCCGCACAGCGCGGCGATCGAACAGACCAGCCGGAAACAATTCGTCTCCGAAGAGGCTCTCCTCGACCACCGGGCGAAGCCGCCCCCGCAGCCATTCGCCGAGCGGAACCGCAAACCCGCGCTTCGAGCGAGGGATTGCCTCGGCCGGCACAAATCGCGAAAGCATCTCCCGAAGAGGCGCTTTCCGCGTGGCGCCCTGCATGCAGCGCTCCGGGCTGATCCGCAGGGACAGATCGATGACCTCGCGGTCGAGAAACGGTGTCCGGACCTCCAGGCCGTAATTCATCGACGCCATGTCGACCTTCTTCAGGCCGCGCTGCAACTGTCCGTAGAACTCCGCATGGCGCGAGAAGTTCGCAAGGTCCCTCTCGCTCCGGAAGCCGTCGAACGCATAGAGGCGAAAGTCCGCGGGCATCGATGGCAGACCGGGCGCGAGGCGCGACAATTCCTCAGCCGGAAACCGGCTGTTGACATCGAAATAATAGGACCCGACGGACCGGTGTGCGATCGCGTCCGGCCTCCTCGGGCCGAACCCGAACCGGCCGGCCGCGTGAAGCGCCCGACGCACGACAAAGGGCCAGCGGAAGGCAGCCCCGCCGCGAAGCAGAGAAAGCGGTCTCTCGTATCCGAAGAAAAGCTCGTCGCCGCCGTCCCCACTCAAAGAGACCGTGACGCTCCGCCGGGCAAAACGCGACAAGAGCAGTGTCGGCAGAATCGAAAAGTCCGCGAAGGGCTCGTATTGGGCAGCCGCGACCTCCTGGATCGCGGATACGAGATCCTCCTCGCTGGCATCCAGCCGCCGGAAATCGACATCCAACAGCCGCGCGTAGTTCATCGCGTCCGGACCCTCGTCCTGGTGCCAACCAGGATTCGCGAGGGTGAAGGCGGCCAGGCCCGGTCCGCTTTGGGCGCGTGCCACGGCCGTGACCAAGGGTGAGTCGATACCGCCCGAGAGGAAGACGCCGAGCGGCACGTCGGAGACGCGATGACGCCTCACGGCCCCGGCCAGAGTCGGCCCCAATTCCTCGACGACGGCATCGTCGACCGACTCCGGAGAAGGGTCGCGCGGCAGCATCCACCAGTTTCGAAGCGTCGCCGAGCCGCCCGGCTGCCATTCCAGCAACTCGCCCGGACCGAGCTGGTGCGTGTTCTCGAGCAAGCCGTAAGGAGCCGGAATATGGTGGAGGCGCAGATAGAGATGAAGGACATCCTG
Source organism: Thermoanaerobaculia bacterium (assembly GCA_963816185.1). Lineage (GTDB taxonomy): Bacteria > Acidobacteriota > Thermoanaerobaculia > UBA5066 > UBA5066 > Fen-183. Next base: position 14,134 of record CAWFJJ010000018.1, read on the forward strand.
GCGAACCGCACCGGGCTCGCCCCAGGGCGTCAGCAGCAGCTGATCGAACTGGGATCCAAACGCGATGCCTCGACCGGAGGGAGGGACGAAGTAGTAGAGCGGCTTGATTCCCGCGTGGTCCCGCGCCAGGAGCAGCCGTCGCGACCGCCGGTTCCACCAGGCGAACGCGAACATTCCATTCAGGCGCGGCAGCACATCGGCCCCCCACAGCGACAGGGCTTCGAGGAGAACTTCCGTATCGCTGTGAGACCGGAAACGAACGCCCTCGGCCTCCAGCTCACGGCGAAGGTCCATGAAGTTGTAGATCTCTCCGTTCATGACGATGACGGATCCGGCATCCGCCGCGACCATGGGCTGGTGGCCAGCCGGCGTCGGGTCGAGAACCGCGAGCCGGCGGAACCCGAAAATTGCATGTCCCTCCGGATCGCTCCAGAAACCCTCATCGTCGGGACCGCGACGCACGACCGCAGCCGTCATCCGGCACACAGCCTCCCGGAAGGCGACGTCGTGAACCGCCTCGCCGTCCGAAGTTACGATCCCCGCGATTCCGCACATCAGGGCGAAGGTCTCCGCTATCCAGGACCTTCCGGCCGCGCTTCCGCGAGCGTGGCGCGCCGGGCGTTCCGCCACCCGGCCGCTGCGCGAAGGGTATGGCGCCAGCCGGGGTCCACGACGGTAAGAGACCTTTCCGCTCCCGTGAAAACGTCGCGGTAGAGGCCTTCCCGATCGATGGCTTCCCCAAGCTCCGAAGTCGTGAGAAAGCGGGGCCGCATTGGCCTCAAGGCATCAAGCAGCTCTTCCAGGTCATGAAGGCCGCCGTCTCGGTACCGTCCCGTGTAGTTGACGCGGTGCGTATCGACGACGGCCGGAACGCCTTGATCGAAGCACGAGCGGATACCCGCGAGAGCCGCCGCGATGCCCTGGTGAGGGCGCTCGGGTCGCGGCTCGAATCTGACGGATCGAGAGAGATAAAGGAGACCGCTCGGAGACCGCTCGCCCAGCGCGTGCGAGACCGAGACGCTCCCGTATTCGCCGGCCTGGCCGCGCAGGACCTGATATTGGCCGCCCTGGACGAAGCGGAGCCCCGCCTCTCGCCACGCCTTTTCGATACGCGAGGAAAACACGTAATGCGGCGCAATGGTGGAGGTCGGTCTCCGGCCAAAGACTTTTTCGAGAGTATCGAGCGAGCCCTTCAATTCGGCGGCGAGTGTCCGTTCGTCCCGTTCGACGCCCGTATGCCACGACATGTACTCCGTGTGATAGCGCTGGCCCTGGCCTTCCAGAAGCGAAAGACCGCCATGCCGGTGCTCGGAAGAGAGCACGCGTGCACCGGCGACGTCACTTCTCAGATCTGCCATCCACGCCTCCACGGAGAAATGGGATCGCCCATGAAGTTCCGCGCAGAGAACGCCACGCGCGACTCCCTCCCGCCACGCAGGGCGGAGATCCTCGCGTCTGCTCAGGAGAATCTCGTGGTAGACCTCGTAACGATCTCGTTTGATCGCGTCATGGTCCGGATTCGCGACGACGACGTTCGCCGTGAGCACCGCGGGGCGGCCCGACGCGTCCCGGTGCCCGTCGAGGACGTCGAAAAGGCGCCGCAGATCCTCGGCCGTTTCCATCTGCTCGTCCGCCCGCTGGCCCGGTTTGCCGAACGCCTTGAGCCGTTCCGACGACGCCCGCCGATCGAGCCCCCAGTCGTCGCTCTCGAGAATGAGCACCGGTTCTGCGCATCGCCACTGGGCGTGTTTCTGACCCCACCGCTCCACGCGCCGAAACAGATGCCGGCCTGTCGGCATTGACGGAATCGAGGGCGCACGGCCATGCACGACGAACTTGCTGCCGGACGCCATTCCCGCCGTCTCGAACCTCGTCGTACAGCTCCGCCCACTTTTTCGCCATGGCATCGATGGAGTACCGCGCCGCCACCTCCATCGCGTTCCGTGCGACCGTCGGAACGCACGGAAGGATCGCAGAGGCGCTCGAGTGCCTCGGCCAGCTTTTCGGCGTCCTCCGCCAGGAACCAACATCCCGGTATCACCGCCCAGTAACCCGGCATTCCACCAACGTCGGTGGCCACGCATGGCAGTCCAGTCGGCAAGGGCTTCCAGCAGCGAGATTCGCAAATCCTTCCGAACGCGACGACTGAACGTACACGTCGAGGTTCGAAAGGAACCCGGACACGTCCGATTGGTATCCGAGCAGTGTCACCCATCTCTCCAGCCCTCGGCTCTCGATCTCGGCTTGAAGACTCGACCGGAGGTTTCCATCGCCTCCAATCAGGACGCGGATCGGAACGCCTCTCCTGACCAGAACTTCTGCTGCCGCCACGAGGACGTCATAACCCTTCACTGGAGCCAGACGGCCTAGCGCTCCGATCACCACCACATCCTTTCGGAATGTTCAGCTCGGCACGCAGGCTCTCGCGGTCGCGGGCGCCGCCGAAAAGGCCTTGAAATCGACTCCCCCGTGAATGAGAACCGCTCCACCAGGAGGTCTGACACCGCGAGCCTCGAGGTCGGATACGATCGCCTCGGACACCCCCATGACCCGCCCGCGGCCGCCGTGAAGCGTCTTCACCGCCCGCTTCCACCGATCCAGCTCGCTTCCCTCCGGCTTGTACATCCCGTGAATTGTCCATACCCAGGGGACGCGCGCCACGCTGACAGCGGCTTCGGCCTGATCGTCGATCCGCAGGCTCACGTGACTGTGAACGATGGTTGCCTCAAGATCCCGATCGCGCCCGCGAGACGCCGCGAGAATGTCCAGGCCAGTCGCTGCCGGACCCACTTGGAAGCTCGATACGGACTCATGCCGACGGCCGATGGCCATAGAAACGGGCAAAACCTCGTTTCGAAACCAGCGTCTTGAAACTGCTGAACCAACTGCCCTTTTACGCCCTCTACACAAACCACCGCGTGGGTGACACCTGCGAGCGCCGGGGACGCCGCCGCGGACAGGATCAGCCTTTGGACGCCACCACCGCCGAGCGTTCCAACCACGTGCACGATTCGATGTCTCGGCTGGCTCATGTTCTTGCTCATCGGGCGTGCGCGGAAGCACCTTCGCCGAGGTCGCCATTCCCAGCCGGTTCTTCCAAGGCTCCGCCGGCTGAAAGCAACTCGGTGCTCCAGTGGAAAAGAGGGCGAATAACGCCCTTATGCCGCCCATACCACGCGACCCGCCGCACGCTGAGGTCGTGCACGGTGAACACGGCAGCCCATGGATAGTCGAACAGTTTCGCAGGGGAGGTGTCGACGAAGAGCACTCGAATCCGATAGTCTCCCTCATTTAGCAGGTTTCCGGGAATCCGACAGACACTTCGGAAGAGCCCCCGCGAGAAGAGTTTCGGCTGCCAGGCCGACTCGTCAGAGGTATAAGTGTCAAGAACCGTCTGGCCCTCCATCGTGAACAGCTCTACATGGACATCGACGGCTGTGTCCGGAACGAGATTCCAATAATCGATCGTGATTCGAAAAGGCGTGTCCATGCCGATGCCACGGGACGGATCGAGGTTCTCGGGCACCACTCGCACCGCTCGAACCCGTATCCGCGAGTTGCCGGGTGCACCGTTTAGATCATGCCATTCCTTGCTTTCAGAGCCGAGCGCCTCCCGCGTTGACGCAACGTAGGCCGCCACTACGTCGGCTGTCGCGCCCGTGGCGGCTATGCGACCGCGGTCGAGCAGGATTGTGCGCGAGCAAAGTGTATTGACGGCCTGAAGGTTATGACTGACGAAAAGGACGGTGCGACCGCTGGTCGCGACCGCGCCCATCTTCCCGAGGCATTTCCTCTGGAAGGCCGAGTCGCCGACGGCGAGCACCTCGTCCACGATCAGGATCTCGGGCTCGAGGTGGGCGGCCACGGCGAACGCGAGCCGGAGGTACATGCCGCTCGAGTAGTGCTTGACGGCGGTGTCCACGAACTGCTCGACCTCGGCAAACGCGACGATGTCGTCAAATCGACGAAGGATTTCTGCCCGGCGCATGCCAAGGATCGCGCCGTTCATGAAGATGTTCTCGCGGCCGGTCAGCTCGGGATGGAAACCGGTGCCGACCTCGAGCAGCGCGCGTACGCGCCCCCGGATCTTCACTTCGCCCAAGGTCGGCTCCGTGATGCGGGAGAGGACCTTGAGCAGCGTGCTCTTGCCCGCGCCGTTTCGGCCGATGATCCCTACGACTTCGCCGGCGGCGATGTCGAAGGTGACGTCGCGAAGGGCCCAGAAGGTCTCCGGCGGGGCATCACGGGAGAAGAGGCGCCTCACCGCTCTGGCCGGCTGCCGAAAGGGCTCGGAGAGCGTCTCCCGGATCGTCTTGTACGGACGCTTCGGGCCGCCAAGATGGAACTCCTTTCCGAGGTCCCGAGCCCGAACGACGGCGTCGCTCACGAATGCCTCTCAGACGACGTCGGCAAACGTCTTCTCCATCCGCCGAAAGAAGAACGCTCCCGAAACGAGCACGAGCAGGGTGACGGCGGCGCTGGCCACGAGAATAGACCCGGGCCGCGAGCCAGTCCCAAGAAGAGCCCACCGGAATCCTTCGACGACGCCCGCCATCGGATTCAGGCCGCAGAGCCACGGCGGCAGGCCGTGTTCCGCCAGCTTCGCCGTCAACTTGCTCGTCGGATAGATGACCGGCGTGACGAAAAGCCAGAGCTGAACGAAGAACGGCACGACATAACGGACGTCGCGGTACTCGACATTGAGAGCTGCGAGCCACAAACCAAACCCAAGCGCCGCGAGAAGGGCCAGCAGAAGGAGAAGCGGCAGCCAGATCACCATGATCGTCGGCGGCACCCTGTACCAGGCCATCAGCCCGATCAGGACGACGAAAGCGACGGCGAAGTCGACCAAACCCGTCAGAACGGACGCGAGCGGAATGATCAGTCGCGGGAAGTACACCTTCTTGATGAGGTTCGACGACCCGACGAGGCTGTTGGAGGACTGGGTGAGTCCGAACGCGAAAAACGTCCACGGAAGAATGCCCGTGTACGAAAAGAGAGGATACGGAAGCCCGTCGGAACCGACGCGGGCGAGCCCGCCGAAAAAGATCGTGAAGATCACCATCGTCAGAAGCGGCTGAAGGACCGCCCACGCCGCACCCAGGGCCGTCTGCTTGTACCGGACCTTCACGTCGCGCCAGACGAGGAAGTAAAGGAGCTGGCGGAACTCCCATACGTCGCCGAGCCGAAGCGATGTCCAGCCCTGGGTAGGGCGAATCACGATCCAGGTGGCGTCCGTCGACTCGCGCGTCGTACTCATGGCTGCGTTCTGCGCCTCATACTCACCGGCGTGCCGCCTGGCGGACAGCGCCTCGGTAGTGCGTCGTCGCCATCGCGAGGCCCTCGGGCAGCGCCACCCGAGGCATCCACCCCAGCGAGGCCATGACCCGCCCCAGGTCGGCCAGTGAATGCGGGATATCGCCGGGACGCGGGGCGACATGTTCGGCCGCGAGCCCCGACCCCGAAACCTCGCGCACGAGCGTCGCGAGCTCGTTCACCGTCGTCCTCCGCCCACCCGCCACGTTGTAAACAGGGCCGCCTGCCAACCCCGGCGCCTCGGCGGCAGCCAGGTTCGCAGCCACGGCATCCGAGACGTACGTGAAGTCACGCGACTGCTCGCCATCACCGTAAATGACCGGCGCTTCCCCCGCGAGGCAGGACTTGAAGAAGCGCGGGATGACGGCCGCGTAAGGGCCGTCGGGGTCCTGACGCGGACCGTAGACGTTGAAATACCGAAGGCCCACGAACTGCATCCCGAAACACCGGACGAAGACGTCGGCGAGCTGCTCGTTCATGACCTTCGACAGGGCGTACGGCGAAAGGGGTCTGCCTTCTTCGCCTTCCCGCTTCGGGAGGTTTTGGCTGTCGCCATACACGCTCGATGAAGAGGCATAAACCACCCGGGCTACCTTCGCTTCCCGGGCCGCCGCGAAGACGTTCGCCGTTCCCGCGACATTGACCGAGATCGTCGTCGCCGGATCGCTCATCGAACGCGGAACGGAACCGCGGGCCGCCTGATGGAAGACGAACGCAGCGCCCTCACAGGCACGGCGGCAGGTTTCCAGGTCGCGGATGTCCCCTTCCACGAATTCGATTCGCGACAGGACCCCTCCCAGGTTCTCGCGCCGGCCGCTCGAGAGGTCGTCGAGGACTCGCACGCGGGCACCCTTCTCGAGCAGGGCGTCGACGAGGTGCGAGCCGATGAACCCCGCACCGCCGGTCACGAGAGTGAGCTTTCCCAGGAGGACGTTGCTCACGGGCGTCGGGTCCTCAGGCCTTGACGACGTTCGGCCGCGGCTGCCGGTAGACGCCTCGGGTGTCGACGATCAGGGGCGCGGCACGCGCCACGAGCTCGTAGTCGACCGCGGCGTGGTCCGTAACGAGAACGACGGCGTCCGTCCCCGCAAGCGTCTCGGCCGTCAGCGAAACCGACGTCATCTGCGGCAGGTCGGGCCAGGAGCGCATGTGCGGCGCCCGGGACACGTGGGGGTCGTGATACGAGACGTTCGCCTTCAGATGCAGGAGCCTGTGGATGACCTCGAAGGCCGGGCTCTCGCGCGGGTCGTCGATGTCCTTCTTGTAGGCGAGGCCGAGGACGAGGATGCGGCTCCCTTTCACGGCCTTGCCCCGCTCGTTGAGCGCCTCCTGCAGCTTCGCCACGACGTAGGCCGGCATCTCGACGTTGACTTCGCCCGCAAGCTCGATGAAGCGCGGCGCGACCCCATATTCGCGGGCTTTCCAGGAGAGATAGAAAGGGTCGAGCGGAATACAGTGGCCGCCCCACCCCGGGCCCGGGTTGAAGCGCATGAAGCCGAAAGGTTTCGTCGAGGCCGCGTCCAGAACCTCCCAGACGTCGATGCCCATCCGGTCGAAGACCATCTTGAGCTCGTTGACGAGCGCGATGTTCACCGCCCGGAAGATGTTCTCGACGAGCTTCGTCGCCTCGGCCGCGCGGGCCGACGTGACGCGAACGGTGCGCGCGATCACCTGGTCGTAGAGGAGCTGGGCGAGGTCCCCCGAGACGGGGTCGAACCCGCCGACGACCTTGGGAATGCTGGCGGTGCCGAAGTCCTTGTTCCCCGGATCCTCGCGTTCCGGGGAGAAGGCCAGGAAGAACTCCCGGCCGGCGCGCAGGGTCGGTGTCTCCAGGATCCCGCGGAGGAGCTCGTCCGTCGTCCCCGGATACGTGCTCGACTCCAGGACGACGAGCTGCCCCGGCCGGAGCGTCGCCGCGATCTGCCGCGCCGTCGACACGACGTACCTCATGTCGGGCTCGCGCTGGGGAGTCAGCGGCGTCGGCACGCAGATGAGGAGGGCGTCAGGCTCCGAAAGGCGCGCGAGGTCGGTCGTCGCCGAAAGCCGCTTTGTTGCCACGGCGGCCTTCAGCCGCCCGCCGTCCATGTGCTTGATGTAGCTCTCTCCCCGGCAGAGGGCGCCCACCTTGGCGGCGTCCACGTCGAAGCCCAGCACCGTGAAGCCCTTCTCGATGAAGGTGAGCGCCAGCGGGAGGCCGACGTATCCGAGGCCCAGAATCCCGACGGTTGCCGTGCGATCGGCGAAACGCCTTCGAAGAGCCTCGGCGAGGTCGGAAGATTCGGTGTTCACCATTCGCGTCTCGTTTCGAGCAGAACCGTTCCCCCGCGGGTTGAAGGGAATGGCGGGGAGCCCCCCCTACGCCGGGAGAGAATCGTCCTCCGAAGGCTAGCACAGTCCCTTCCGTAGGCGGGGCCTCCTGTGCGATTTCGGAGTCCCGAACAAGGAGTTGATCGACACGGCTCGGCCGGCCGCCCCGCGTTCCTTGATGGTAGATTCTCTGCGCTCATGATGGCGATTTTCGGAATCTCGATGAGCAAACGCCTACTGCTGGTCGCGTGGACGCTGTTTACGACCTTGGGACTGTCGGAGTGCACGGTGCGTCTGGTCACGCGCCGGGCCGGCCACGTGCAGCGGGTGCTGGGCAATCCCTCGCACTATCTGGTGCCCTTCGATCAGCCGGGCAAGTTCCCGGGGATCACGCCGAGGCCGGGCAGCTACCGCTGCTACGACGCCAAGCTGGGCTGGACGATCGGGGCCGGCGGGGCCGACGCACCGCTCTACTATGCCGATGCCGACGGCGTACGCTCGTCACAAGCCGATCATGACGCGGGCAAGCACGGGCTACGGGCCGCGACCGACATCGTCTGTGTCGGTGATTCATTCACGCACGGCGACGAGGTCAGTTTCGAGGGCAGCTGGCCGCATCTGCTCGCCCAGATGACCGGCCGCAAGGTTCTCAACCTGGGGGTGGGCGGTTATGGCATCGATCAGGCCGCGCTGCGCTACGAGTATGTCGGCGTCCCCGAAAAAGTCGTGCTACTCGGGTTGATTTCGGGCGACTTCGAGAGGGCGCTGACGCCGATGTACAGCTTCACGCGTGGTGGGCTGAGGTCGAAGCCGATGTTCGTGTTCGACGGCGAGGTGGCGAGGGTCGTCAACCAGCCCGCGATCGCCGGCGACGACTTGGCGCGCGAATTCGCACTCGGCGCCAGGAGTCCGTTCTTCCGGCTCGACCACAGCTTCGATGCGCGCATCTTCGAGCATTCATTCTGGGATCACTTGTATGTCGCCCGCATGGTCAAGTCCTTGCTGGTCTGGAAGGCGGCGCGCAAGCCGCCCGTCTATCTCACGCCTGGCCCCGACTTCGCCTTCTGCATGGCCATCCTGCGTTACCTCGACTCCGTAGCGCGAAGCCGAGGCGCGACGCTCATGGTCGTGCTGCTCGACAATAGCCCGTCGATGGATGACCGGCGTCACAACGATGACCCGTGGAGGGTCACCCGCGAGGGCCTGGCCGCGGTGGGCATCAAGGTCATCGACACGACTGGACCGATCTGGAACCAGTATCGCGCTGACCCCAAGTCCGTGATCAACCCAAGGGGCGTGCACTACACCCCACAGGCCAATGCGCTGGTAGCAAGCTCGGTGGCCGAAGGGCTGACCAGGCTAGCCCTGTGAGGCGGCCTCCCTCAGATTCGCGGACGGAAGACGGGCTTGACGGACCGGCACTCGAGGAAGCGCTCGATTCCGCCGTCGAGCGCCTGCCGGTAGACGCGCAGCGCCTCGCCGACCGCCTCGATCGTCCGGTCTATGTCTTCGTCGCGGTGGGAGTAGCTGACTACCAGAGAAGCCGTTCGCCATCGCCTTGCCGAACGCCGAGAGGTCGGGCACGATACCGTAGAGCTTTTACGCGCCGTCGGGGATGGTCGCATGAGCCCGCGCCCGCAGCGCAGCCGCACCAGGGGGCCCGATCAGACGGGGCGCTGGGTTTTTAGAGCCTGGGGGGTTCGCGGTCATGGCATTTGAGTGACCTTGTCTTAAGGGGCAGGGACACTGCGAAACCCGACCACGAACGCGACTACGAAGGCTACCACGGCAACCCCGCCGGCAGGGAGCCGCCTCTGCTTCCCTCTCCAGGTTACCTTCAAATCGCCGTCGCGCCTTTACGTCCAGACTCAAGGCGGAGGGTCAGCTCCCCTCCCCGGCGGGCTTCGCTCGTCGCGCTTTCCCCTCATGATAGCAATGTGGTTCTCGGCGCACTACGGCTCGTCTCTCGCTAACCACCACTCCCTTCAAGCCCTCAAACCTGGACTGGTGGGTCAGGCAAACCCGAGAGCACGCTTTGGCACTGGGTCTATGAGCCGCGCAGCAACAACAAATTGTCGTATCGCGTCTCCTAAGACGCCATAGAATCTAGAGGCCGTGCTTCCTTCGCCCGGAATCAGGGAGTGGGTTACCGACCGCGAAAGACCCGCCTTATATGCGGTCCTCGCGGTGTTCGTTCTTCTCGTGATTGCCCTCGGCGCCGTTTGGGGCTTCCCCGTACAGGATGATGGATACGTCTTCCGGCTGCTTCGGGAGGGGGGGCCACGAGAAATCGTGAAGCTGCATGCCGGGCGGCCGCTTTACGGCTTCGTGCTCGCTCAGACTGCGCGACTGTTTGGGGAGCACAGACTCCTTTACATCGCGCTGGGGCTTTTGGCGTGGTCGCTACTGGCCGCGGAGACGGCGGCGCTATGGAAGCGACTCTACCCCGATCTCCGCTCACTCTGGCCGGTAGCTGCTCTCGCTTCGGTTTCCCCGGTCCTGGCGCATGTGCAGTTCTCGAATGTAACTACAATTTATCCCTGCCTGCTGCCCGTTGAGTTGGTTCTCGTGGCGGTGATCGTGAGCCTCTCTCGTAGGGATTCGCTCGCGACGGTCGCTACCTTCCTTCTCGCCGCTGCAGCCGCAGCCGTGAGTGAGTATGGAATAGCGACGAGCATCGCGGCGACTGCGTTTTTTCTCGTCCGGAGGGAGAAGCGACTTGCGGGAACGATCTTCATTGGCGCCGTCGCCGGTTATGCGATTTACTACGCGATGGGTGACGTTGCAGAACGGGGGCAGACCAATCCTTCTGTCCAGTGGAGTCGGTGGGCCGAGCGGCCGGCGGTGCCAATTCCGCGGATCGTGGCAGCCGCTTGGGACTGCGTGGCTGGAGTGTGGGGACGGGCGGCCGGCGGGCTCGAGCTGGACTGGACCTCGAAATCATCGCTCCTTGCAACGGCCCTCGGTCTTCTTGTAGCTCTTGTCGTTGCGCGATTAACTAGGCTGCCTGCCGTGCCAGACAGGGATCCGCCCCCGCCTGCCCCTGGTAGGCTCGGTGCGCTCATGGCGGCCGTGGCGGCCGGGCTGATCCCAGTGGTGGCCGTGAGGGGCTGGCCGCTGAGCGGGCAATTCTCGACGCGGTTCCTGCTGCCGGTCTCTACCTTCGCGTGCTTAACCACGATCGGGATTCTGGCCCTCGTCGTTCGCCGCCGGTATCTGCCCATTGCAGTGGCTTTGTTGGCTTTCCTTGCCGCCGACCAGCTCGTCACGGGGGCATGGGAGGAGCGGCGCCTGTCCCTCCAGTTCGCCCGGACGAGCGCAGCGCTGCGGCCGCTAATCCATCACACCGACGGCCTCACCGTTCTGGTCGAAGGCGCCTGGCCGGACCGACACGTCCAGGAGCTGATTTGTCGCATGACGGATCAGTGGGATCTCGAGGATGCGCAACGATTGTGGATTGAGCGACCAAAAGCCGCCCTTGATCTGTTTGGCGGCCGACCGGGCTGCCGTGACTTGTCTTCTCTGACGATCCATCCGGGGCAGCCTAATTTTTTGCGACCACATGGTCCTATTGCGCAGCTTTTCTTCCAGGACTCCGCCGATTCGCCCGACCTACAGCCCTACTACCTTGGCTGCCTTCACGCTCCAAGACCTTAGCTGGCTCAGTGGATCGTCGGAACAGGCCAAGCCCACCTCGGCGCAGCTTCTGACCACTTTGCCATTCCTCCGACTATTCGAGCTGGGATGCCCCGGCGCGCGTGCACCAGCGGTATCCGATCGTGGGCGAGATGTTGAAGGGGCACAGCGTCTCCGAAGTGGCCGACCGCGTGGGGTGCCAGTTTACGATGGCGTATGACTGGATTCAGCGCTTCAACGACTCGGGTTTCAGATCCCTCGAGCAGGTGCCTCGGCAATGCCGATCATCCCCTCACCCGCATCCGATCCATCAGCCCAGTCAAGTTTGAGCAGCACTAGGAGACACGGCCCCCGGCAGTTCCGATTGCGCCCGTGCGGACGACAACGAAACCGTTCAGCACTGACAGGACTGCCTATCGCCTGGCTTGGCAACTGGTGCCCCTCAGGCGGGGCGGTCCCGCTGGCTAGTGTCCCTCGTCGAGCAGTTCCATTGCAATGAAGTGTCGGCCTTCGGCTTCATCGATGACGCGGAGCGAAACTCTGAAAGCGTCCGGCCTTCGACGCCGCGAGACGCGGCGTGCGCGAAGAGCCGTTCGAGGTCCCCGTAAAGGATCTCGATCTCTTCGCCGTTCTGGAAGGTGGGGCTTCCGCCTGGCATGAACTCGGAGGAGTGCAGCATGAACTCCACGACCGGGGATCCGCGGTCGACCGCCCAGTCCACTACCGAGAGCAGCGTCTGCAGGTTCTTCCCGTTGGGGCGCAGCCAGCTGACGGGAGCCCCGTAGATCCGGCGGATGGACTTGCCGATCCGCCATTCGCGAAAGGCGCGGTGGACCTTCTCGACGAGCGGATGGTAGTTGGACCGAATCGTCATCGGCACTTCGAGCATCGGCGAGCGGCCGGGGCGGGAGACGTCGTCGAGGTCCAGAAAGTAGGGGTCCCCGGGGAACCCGAAGTATTCGGGCCCGCCGCGGCCTTCCGGATCGCCCTTGTGCCTCTTCCAGGACACGCCCGGGGTCACCGAGCAATCCACGTCATAGCCCGCCTCGACAAGGACCCGGGCCACCCTTTCGTCGAAGCCCCAACGCCCCGCGCGGTGCGACTTCGGCTGGATTTCGAAGGTGAGCCGCAGGAGGTCCGTCTGGCTGCGGATCTTGGCTCGCAGCAGGTCGTCCGACAGCTCGTAAAGGTAGAGATGGTGCCAGCGTGGATCCGGCGCGGCCGGATCGAGCGGCGGAGAGTTCCACGGGTGAACGTGCAGGCCGATCTCGCCGGCATTCTCCCGAAGCACGCTTCTTCCGAACGCGTGGAAGCGGGGATCGCTCGCCATCTCGTAATTCACGAGGTAGGTCGGCTTGAAGCCGAACTTCCGGCAGAGGTCCTGGAACCGGGGAAGGAATCGCGCGTTCTCGGTCGTGATCCGCTCAGGATGTCCCCAGATGTTGTCGCCCTCGGTGTCGATGGTGAGGACGAACGCCGGTTTCGTCATTTCCCCTCCTCGAGCGCCCGGACCAGCCCGTCGACCGCCGCCGCGACCTCGGCGTAGCAGCGGCGAAACTCCTCGACCGGCTTGCTCCAGGGGTCGGCGATGACGACTCCGCGGGACGAACCATTGAAGGCCCCCAGGTAGAGCGCTTTCTCCTTCGCCTCGGGGGAAGTGGACCGGAGGAGCCTCCGGTCACGCTCGTCCATGCAGACGATCGCGCCCGCCCACGAAGCTAGGGCGGAGTCGAGGACTCGCGAGCGATTGTCTTCAAGCGAGATTCCGTGCTCCCGGCTCGCCTCGCGGGCCGCCTCCGGCGACGGCCGGCCCTCGACCGAGTAGCTTCCCGCCGACGAGGTTTCGACGGAACCGAGGCCCGCGGCGGCGAGCCGTCGTCTCGCGTACGCCTCGGCGAACGGGCTCCGGCAAATGTTCCCGCGACAGACGAAGAGAATTCTCGGGGTGGTGCGCAGGAGGCGCCGGAGCTTGCGCCGCTGGAGGCTCCGCCAGAGCTTCGTCGAGGCGGCGAGCGAGAAGGTCGCCCGCCGGAGGCGGTTCAGAGCCCTTCGCGCGAGCTGCCGCGTCGAAGAAACGAGGCCGCTCCACAGCTCAACCGCGCCCGGCGCCGGATCGTCGAGTGTGATCGTGTCGCAATGCTCCCGGCCCGCGAGCAAGTTCCGGGCTGCCGCGGCAAGCTCGCCGGTGACCAGACCGATCCGCGACGAGCCCCTCGGTGCTGCGCGGAGGCGTTCCTTGAACCAGCCCAGATCCTTGCGGAGGTTCCGACAATAGACACCGGTCCGGTAGGAGGTCGTGCGTGGAGATACCTGCCCCGTCAGCGCCTGGTAGAGCTGGTAGGGGAAATCCACGCCTGCGGCCACGGCGAGCGGCAGCGATCCCCAGAACCGTCCATTGATCTCCATCAGGGCGAACTCTCGTGTGGCCGGGTTCTGCCTGTACTCGACCATCGCCACGCCTGTCCAGCGCAGATGCCCGAGCAGGCGCCGGGAGCACTCCAGCAGGCGCTCGTCCAGCGGGACACTCTTGCGGTAGCTGCTCCCACCGCCGGCGAGCGGCTCGTGGACCCGCTCGTGCTGGAACGCGTCGAGAATCTCGCCGCCGGAAGCCAGGAACTCCTGGCCCACCCCACGCCCCTCGAAGTAGCTCTGAATTAGAACCGGAGACAGCTCCAAGGCCGCGCCGGCCAGCGCGGAGAGCACGGACGCGTCCCGGGCCCTGCGAACTTTCAGGTGGAACCGCTTTCCGTCCCTCCAGATCTGCGACGAGACGGGCTTGACAATCCGCGGAAATCGAAGCTCCGGGCGCGCGAGCAGCCCAGCGAGAGCGTCGCGGCTCTCGACGAGAACCGAAGTCGGCGTGGGTACTCCCAGGCGCCCCGCCAGCTCCAACGTCTTGCTCTTGACATAGCTGTGCTCGAATCCTGCCTCGTCTGGAATCGCGAGTGTGGCCAAAGGCGCGAACTCGGCCCGGCACCCGAACAGGGGCACGAGAGCGTGATCCGTGCACGGGATGACGAGATCGAAGGTTTCGCGCGACAGCAGGCCGCGCAATCGAGCTAGCCACTCTTCGACCGCGACCTCCGTGGAGGGCAGAAGAACCGTGCGGGCGACGTATCGGGAGCGGGGAACGACGGAGTCGGCGGTCTCCGAGCCCAGCCAGACCTCGATTCCCCGGCGACCCAGAGACCGCACGATCGTCAGGCAGCTTCGATTGTCGTCTCCGAGAACCAAGACGCGCCCACTCCTTGCCATCGCCCCGTCAGGATAACGAAATCGCCGTCTCAGCACCGCCCGAGGCCCATCACCCAGAGGTCCTCGCCGAGGTCGTCCAGGCGCGTGGCGATAAGGGCCGTCCAGCCGGTCTGGCAGGAGGCGCCGAGGCCCTGGCCGGTGTCGCCTTGGAAGTACCCAGGGATACGAACTTTGATTTCGGCCGAAGTGCCGTTGAGAGTCCGGATGGGTGGTCGGGAGGCCCTTGGGGCCTCGCCGCGCCGGCGCAGCACCAGAGGAGAGGGGTCGCAAAGGCCGGTGACTTCGTCAACCACGACTGGAACGAGCCCGAAACCTCGCAGCCAATCTGGACCTAAATTGGGGTGAGGACCCGTGGCGCAGTCGGTGGCCGACGAGTTGGCCAGCCTTTCTCTGTGCCGGAGCGCTCTTCTTGCCGGAAGGGCCTCGAGGCGGCTGACACAGGGAGGCTTCCTCCTTGGGGAGCAGAGCGGTCCCCCCTGTGGAAGCGCTCCTCAGATTCGCGGACGGAAGACGGGCTTGACGGACCGGCCCTCGAGGAAGCGCTCGATTCCGCCGTCGAGCGCCTGCCGGTAGACGCGCAGCGCCTCGCCGATGGCCTCGACCGTCGATCGATGTCTTCGTCGCGGTGGGAGAAGCTGACCACCAGAGAAGGCATGAGGATGCCGCGCTTCAAGGTCTCCTGCAGAACCAGCGTCCGGAAGGCCTGCGATCCCGGCCCATCATCTGAAAATGTCCCGCAACGCCGAGCCTCCGAGCGGCGTCTTCGATCCCCGCTCTCAGTCGCGCGCCCTGGCGGTGGAGCACTTCGACGACTGCTTCGCGCTCGTAGATCTTCATCGTCTCGATCGCCGCTGCGAGCGCGTGAGTCTCGGCACCGTGCGTCGTGGAGAGCAGGAAAACGCGTTCCTGGTCGTAGTAGAGACCGCCGCGCTCCATGAGAGCGCACTTGCCGACGAGGGCCGAGACGGCGAAGCCGTTCGCCATCGCCTTCCCGAAGGCGGCGAGGTCCGGAACCACGCCGTAAGCCTTTTGCGCGGCGCTGAGGTGCCAGCGGAAGCGAGTGATCATCTCGTCGAAAATAAGGACCGTTCCCTCCGCATCGCACAATCGCCGGAGGTGCGCGAGGAATCCGGGCGCGGGCTCATGGACGGCTGCGGGCTGACAAGGGCGCTAACCGCTTCGCGGCACGCCCCGCGCTTTCGGTGCCTACGCGTCGTGGAGGGGCAGCAACTCAATGCCAGAAATGCGTTGTTCCGCGCGCACAGCACTCCAGAAGGCGTCGGTAATGGGCTTGAAGACGGGTCCCGGCACCTGCAGGGTGCGATACTCGAAGCACTTCACAGGGGCAAGCTCTAGCAGCGTTCCGGCGAAGCAGATTTCATCGGCAATATAGAGTTCGGACCTGTCGATTGGGCGCCGTAGGAACGGAATGCCGAGCGCGGCGGAGATACGCTCGGTAATATTCACCGTGATGCTCTCGAGACACCCTTCCGAGGCAGGCGGTGTGATCACCTGCCCATGGCGCGCGATGAGGATGGCGGAGCCGGTTCCTTCGGCGACACGGCCCCACTGGTTCAGTAGCACCATCTCGGCGAAGCCTTGCCGCCGTCCGTCGATGCGCGCGTTTCGGCTCACGAGGTAGTTCGCGGCCGACTTGATGCGCGGCGGCTGTGCCGCATCGCCGGGGCGCTGCCACGTGCTGATGCCGACCTCGATCGGCTCAGGCCGACGCATCTCCTGCGTGTACGCCATGATCACGAGGTCGGTCGTGGTATCGAGCCCCCAGTTGCCCTCGAGCGGATAGACCGTGGGTCGCAGCCACAGATCCTTGTTCGGGACGACGAGCCTCTGCGCGAGGCTCCGACAGGCTGCGACGAAGCCCGGATACTCGAGCTCGAACGGCAGGTGGATCATCATCGCCGACTGGCGCAGCCGCGTGTAGTGTTCCTCCAGGGCGAGGATCGAGAAAGTGCGGCCATCGGCGCTCCAGTATCCCTTGATGCCCTCGAAGACGCTGATGCCGCGAATCAGCGCCTCTGAGGCCACGTGAATCCGCGCGTCCTGCCAAGGCGTGATCGCACCCTTCATGTACACATATGGGGGGCGCTGAAGCTGGTTCATAAGGGACCTCGGAGGAGCGCGAAAATGAATATCGCATGATTCGGATGATGGCGAGCGGCGTGCCGCGGGCGGCGAGACGGGCCCCACATCCGGCCGCAACATGTGTACGAGTTCACGCCCTGCATTGCGATGGTGCCTGTACCATTCGGGGTCTCTCTCAATTATGCCTTCGGTCCAACCACTTCGGTGGAGTGGTCGGCCTCGGCGCCGAGGCGCTCCCGTCCGTCGAGGTCCCAGAGGTGACAGCCGCGGCCGCGCGCGATGAAGGCTGGCGCGCCGACGGGGTACTGGTCGTCGCCCTTCGCGTAGGTGTGTGCGCCTCCGGGGATGGCCGCGTGGGCCCGCGCGCGCAGAGGTTCCGCCCCGGGCGACTCGATCAGACGCTGCGGGGTGCCGGCGACGGGGCTTTTCGCGGTCATGGTGAGTGTGGCGTGATCAGAGGGAGCCTGGGCCTGTAGCCGGCGTAAGGATAGGAAGTTTGACTGGCGCCCGCAAGAGGGCGAGCTCGGCCGCCGTAGACTATCTATATGTTGACCAGGAACTGGCGCGGGCTTGTTGTTTCGGCGTCTGCCGTCGCGTGTTTCGTCATAGCCGCACGCGGCGAAAAAACCAGGATGCTCGTGACCCGCTCCTGGAACCTCTGCGACTCCAAAACCGATCTCGACGGCCAGTGGGAGGGCTCGATTGTCGCCTCCGACGGCTACTGCTACTTCGCCAGCTCGACCCACTCGGGGCGTACCGGAGGAATGTTCTTCAAGTTCGACCCCAGGACGGAGAAGATCGCCGTCCTCGCCCACGACATCACCAAGGTTTGTGGCGAGGATCCGACCAGGGACGCCCCCCAGGGCAAGATCCACTCCGCGGTCGACGAGATGGACGGGTGGCTCTACTTCGGCACCCACGAGTCCTACGGCTCGCCAAACAGGCCCTACAAGGGCGCACACCTCATCGGCTACGAGATCAAGACCGCCAACTTCAGGGATTTCGGGATCCTCGAGCCGAAGTACACCAACTACGCCGGACTGGCCGCTGATCCGAAGAACAAGTGCGTGTACTTGTACCTCGTCTATCCCGGCCAGAGGAACGACAAGCCCAGCTTCATTTACAGGGTTGACGTCAAGACGGGCCAGAAACGCAAGGTGCACGAGTTCCCGGGGATGCTGGGCGACATGAAGGCCGGCGGCTACGACGCGGCGGTCTACTACATGTACTGCGATCCGGGCGGCATCCTGTGGCTTCCGACCTGGAAGGGGTTCCTCGCCAGGTACGACCCCGCGAAGGGTAAGGTCAAGCTGATCGACGGCGTGCTGCCCTTCAAAGCCGAGATGCCCTACCAGCACTGGACGTGGATTCAGCCGATCCCCGGACAGAGCAAAGCGGCCGTGACCTGCGGCGACGGCCTCTACATATTCGACCCGTCGGGAGAAAAGCCCAGCTTCAAGCTCGTCGCCAGGATCGGTAAGACCGGCCTCGAAACCGCCATCGCAGGGAGCGTCGTCTACTTCATTCAGGACCTGCACCTCAAGGCGGTGGACATCGGCAAGGAGAATCCGCAGGTGACCGACTACGGCCTCGTCACCGACCAGGACGGCCGCCGGCCATGGCGCCTGCCGGCGCTGGCCGCGGGCACCGACGGCGGCATCTACATCACCGGCGACTGGTTCACCCAGGGCAACGACACCGCCACCACGCGCCTGAGCCGCGACAAGAAGGGCAACGAGACGTATCCGCCCCAGAACCGGTGCGAGCGCTTTGCCTATGTGAAGGTGACGCCGCCTGGAAAGTAGCGAAGCGGCGATTCAGCCACGGAAGACTGCGCCGCGGAGCCTTTTCAGGCGCACGCCCATCGACTCACGCAGCACCACCTCGACGATCCAGACTCCGCCTGACCCGATCGCCCTTGAGAGATTCTTCTCGATGTCCCCGGCGAGGCGCATGTAGCGGGCCCCGACCGACTCCGCGAAACGACGGAAGTCCGGATTCTGAAGCTCGGTCCCGTGAAGGTGGCCGTATGCGCCGAGCTGTTGCCTGCTGATGGCGCTGTAGAGCCCGTCGTTGAATACGATCACCGTGAGCGGTATTCGCTCGCGCACTGCCGTGAGCAGCTCGAGCCCCGACATCGCGAAACCGCCGTCTCCCAGGAGAGCGACCACCGTCCGGTCAGCGCGCGCGAGCCTGGCTCCGATGGCCGCAGGCAACGCGAAACCCATCGCCTGCAGATCAGTCGGAAGGATGAGACCTCGAGGCCGAAGGACGCGAAAATAGCGCCGCGCCATCATCTGGTGCCGGCCGGAATCCAGGATCAGACAGGATTCCGCGGGCATCGCGCGGCGCAGAGCCGCGAAGAACCCCTCGATCGAGGCCGGCCGAGCTCCTCGAATCGTCGTCCCCTCCCCTCTTGGCGCCGCGTCCGTGATGCGCCGCTTCCACTGGTCGACTTCCTCCTCCGGGAAGCCCGAACCGACTGATCCCCCTGGGGACAGGCAGCGGTCGAGGAGCGCCGTTATCACGGACGGGACGTCGGCGGCGAGCGTCAATGACGCGTCGTAGTTCGCTCCGAGTACCGCTTCGGACGCGTCGACGTGAATCAGGCGATCCGGCGCGAGCCGAAGGCGGAACCCGTGCGCACCGTTGTGAGAGAACTTGCACCCTAGAGCCAAAACCAGGTCCGCGCTTTCCACGAGCTCGTTCAGCACCTGGACGCTTCCGCGATCGAAGCACAACACCCACGGGTGGCTCTCGGGAACGACACCGCGTCCCGAAGTGGTCGTCACGAGCGGTGCCCTCATGGTCTCCACGAGCTTCAGCAACTCCGAAGCCGCGCCGTTTGCCCCCTGTCCGACGTAGAGCACGACGCGCCGCGCGCCGCTCAGCCGAAGCGCAATTTCGTCTACGGACGGCGCCCTCGAAGGCTGGGCTCCCGAAAAAGCTGGCGGCGCCGCGGCCTCCTCCGGAAGAATTCGCGGCGAAACCTGCACGACCACCGGTCCCGGCTCCCCCGCTTGACAAACGGCATGAGCCTCTTCGAGGGTGGCCTCGATACCATCGGCGCTCTCCAGATCGAAGACCCGTCTCACCAGGGGTGCCGCCACCGCTCGCTGATCGAGAGCCTGGAGCTGGAACCTTCGTCCCGGCGCCTCCGCCGGTCCCCCGACGATGCTCAGGACCGGGACCGAATCCAGAAGGGCTTCGGCGAGCCCGGTCAGGGCATAAGTGAACCCGGGTCCAGGGATCGTCAGGAGCACGCCCGGGCGGCCCGAGGCGCGCGCGTAGCCGTTCGCCATGAAGGAAGCACCCAACTCGTGCGTGGCGACGATCGTTCGCAAACGCGATTTGCGAAGCGCCTCGAAGAGAGCGACGTTCTGGGTGCCGGGAAGCCCGAAAACCGTCTCCACACCGAGAGTCTCGAGGGCTCGACAAAGACGCTCGGCGCCGGTCATGGTCGACGCATCAGGTCTGCGAAGGGCGCCGGCGGAGCCGGCCAGCCAACGCCTCGACCTTCCTCCGAAGGCGACGCGATACCTGTCTGCCTCTCCGCGCCCATCGAAAACGGGCTGACTCGGGGCTTTCCAGCAGGAGGCACAGGTGCAGGTCACCGCCGAGCTGAGCCTTGAAGTGCGTGACGGCGTTCAGGGCGGCGTCCGTCAGGTCGTTCGCGGCGAATCCCCGCTCGGAGAGGCGCTTGAAGACATTCCACCGGAGAAAGGCCGTGGCTCCCAGGTTGAGGTACTGCCCGTCGGAGGCGGCGCACACGGTGTGGGAAACGGGATGCGGGCCAAGAAGAACCAGCTGGGTCGACACGGATGACCCTTGAGGCAGCCGGGCGTGGTAGAGGCGAGCGAGGTTCCTGGACCTCAGCCGCACGAAAAAACGCTCGAAGGCCGCCCGGGGAAGGTAGAGGCTGGTGCCTTTCCGCTCGTGGATCTGCGCGTGAAGGCGAAAGAAGCTTTCGAAGTCGTCATCCTCCGTGACGGAGAGGCCCTCGCGAGCCGCGCGCTCCACGAGCCGCCTGAGATTCTGCTCCATGCGGGCCCAGAGAAGGTCCATATCCGAGAGGGGAACGACATAGCTGTATTGAAGGCGTGCCGTCCAGCCTCTCGCGAGGAAGACGCGAACGTCGGTGAGGGAGCTGCGGCTTCGCAGGGCAACGTGGCCATAACCCAGGGCCGCCAGGCCGCGTAACAGCGCTTCAAGGATTTCGTTCTGCCGCGAAGTGCGTTGCGAAGGGTATCGGGTCTCGTAGGGTCGCAAGACGACGCCGTTGTAATAGAGAAGGAGCCGCGGCGAGACGTAGGCGCCCAGACGCGAGGTCCGCTCGTAGACGGCAATGCCGCCGAGGAGCTCGTCGCCTTTCTCGACGGCGAGAATGCGGAAGGTCCCACCCGCCGCCTCGCAGAGGGCGTCGAGGTACTCCGGCGTGCTGTAGACGGCACCTTGTGCCGAACGAGCGACCAGCTCGTTCCACGCCGGATACTCGGCCTCCTCGAGCACGCGTGTGGAGAACCCCGCTTTCAACCGTCGAGCCTCCCCCTGGACCTCTTCGTGATCCACGAGTAGAGGCCGACGATCCCGGGCACGGGATCCGCCCAGCTGAAGAATGGCTGGTACGCTCCAATCCATGATCGCAGCAGAGACCAGCCGTTCATGGAGCGCGCCCCGCGCCCCCCGAGCCGGTTCTGCAGGTCGAGATGCGGGTAGACACAGCGCCGTCCGACCTGATAGGTCGTGACAGGCTCGATCTCCTTGCCGAGTGCATCACGGTAGGCCATCCCGCACACGTCGACGCCGCAGCGGGCGGCGAAATCCACGTACCACCAGGGCCGGGCGTTCACCTCCAGCAGCTTGAAAAGAGCGTCCCGCTCGTCGAGCTTGAACTCCGCACTGAACACGCCCCGATAGCCGATTCCGCTAAGGAGGCGGTGGATGGTTTCCACGGCGCCGGAAACGTCGGCCAATGGAATGGTCACGCTACACGTGCTGTTGCCGAACTCCTCCGGGAACATGCGAATCCGCCGGCGCGCCAGCAGACCGCAGATCCGTCCGTGCCGGTCCACGAAGCCCTCCACGAACACGTGACGAGTCGGGGGACCGGGTATGAACTCCTGAAGCATCACCTTGAGGCCCTTCGCGGTGGCATCCTGCAACAGCCGAACGGCTTCCCTGCGGTCTCTGAAGCGGAGTGCTTTCGCTCCGTAGCATTGGGCAAAGACTGTCGACTGGTTCGGTTTCAGGAAACAGCCCTGCAACCGATCGTCCGGAACCGCTTCGAGCGCGCCCGGTTCTCGCAGGATCACTGTTCGCGGATGAGGGAGGCCCAATCGCACGAGCGTTTCCGCGAACAACTCCTTGTCCACCATCTGCCTGAGGGTCTCGGGAGGAGCAACGCTGCTCGAAAAACGGGTTGCAAGCTCCGGCTTCAGCTGGCTTACCGCCATGACCCACGCGTCCGAGCAAGGCAGCAGGACCAATCGCCTGATGGTCAGCCGCTCGAGTCGGGAACCGAGGTCCTGCTCGGGAAACTCGTTCGAACCTTCTTCGGGCAACGGCCGATACCAGCGCGAACGGGTGATCACACCGACGCGAGAGCCTGAAACGTACAGGGGTACGCCGCGTCTCCCCAAACAGCGGATGGCACCCAGGCCCGTGATGCCACCGCCAAGGATCAACACCGGCACCGGATGGCGCCCGCTCATGCTCTCAGGTTCCACGATCGTCGAAGAGCTCATCCCGTCTTCCGTTTCGGCAGTCTACACAGGCCCATGAACAACCGTGTGTCGTCCGCCGAGCTCAGTCCGCGCCTCAGCATGTCGTCCGATTCTCACATCTCGGAAGCGACCGGTTGATATCCCCGTGCCCAGCGCAGGAGCCGTACAAGAAGCGCGCGCCTTCCAAGAAGCACGAGAAGAGGACAAACGCCTATCAGTGCGACGAGACGTCCTTTCCTGTCGGACCACCGCCACCCGGCCTTGATCGTCTGACACGTCAGCGAATCCTCGCTTCGCCCGGCGGAGAAGATCGAAGAGGTCAGAAGGAGATAGACAATCCGGGGACGGACCGTTGCATCCCGGAACCATGACGTTGCCTCGAGATTTCGCGCGACTGCAAGGAGAGCCAGGGCGAAGCTTCGGGTGTCCTCGGAGTGCTTTCCATTCGAAAGACGCTCCGGCGCGTCGAGCTGGACGAAGCAGAGAGGCTCGGCAGCGTGCACGACAGTGACGTCGTGGCAGCCCGCCCGAACCTCGTACTCCTTGTCTTCCCACGACCAGAGCGGGAGCCAGGCTCCGAGCGGGTCGACCACCGAACGCCGCCAGAGGCAGGCACTCGTCGCCCAGGGCCTCCTCCACAACACCGTCGGAAGGAACCGGTTGCAGGCGCGATCGCTGCCGCGAAAGGGCTCCGTGGCATCCGAACCCCTCATGGCGAGGCATGCGCTGTAGGCCATGCCGGCGCCGGGCACGGCCCGGATCGCCGAAACGAGAACCTCGAGAAAGCGTGGCGCCCAGAAATCATCGGAATCAAGGTAGGAGATGTACTCTCCCGCCGCCGCCCTCCGCCCCGCCTCGCGCGCGACGCCCGGCCCGCTGTTTCTCTCCAGCCGAAGGGTACGCACAGCGCCACCACCGGGCAGTTCGCCGGCGGCTGCCACGTACGGGATCGGGGACGCGTCGTCGACGACCACCAACTCGATGGCCGGGTAAGTCTGCGCGAGAACGGATTTGACGGCACGATCCGTCAGATCCGCGCGCCCATGCATCGGGATCACAACCGTGACGAGTTCGGTCTTCTCACGCGGCATATCTTCGGGCCCGGCGAAGGCATCCCATCATTGCTGGCGCTCAAAAGCTCGCACCCGGGTACCAGTCTCACTTTCGCGCGGTTCTACGGCTCGCGTCGGGATAGTACGACATGCGAAACATCCATTCTCGAAAGCCGCGAGTCAGATCGGCGTTAGACGCGTACACTTCCACGGAGATGATGACGTTCCCGGCGATCGGGAGAAACCCCTGAAGACACCCGTCGACGCAGCGCATAAGGCCCGGCGCGGTCTTACCCTGATCCTTGGCGTCACGACGTTCGGCCTTCTTGCGCTGACCTCTCGTGTCCCGGCCGACCTCACGAGCGGTCGGACCGCGCTGGGCGTACCGGGCCTGGTTGTCTTTCCTCTGGTCACGTCTGCCGATCATCGCTATCTCCAGGATCAGAACGGCCAGCCGTTCCCGATCCTCGGCCGGGCCTCCTGGTCCGTCGTCTCCCTTTCCGTCGCCGACTATCAGACCTATCTCGACGACACGGCCGCGAGGGGCTTCAACGCAATCGAACTCAATCTCATCGACCGCGCCAGCAGGAATCTGTCGCGTCCGTTCGCCGGGAATGGATCCGCACCGTTCACGAAGGACCTCTCCGGCGCGGCGTGGTCCGGCTCGATGTCCGTGGACCCGGACTTCACGTTCCCGAACGAGACGTACTGGAGCTTTGTCGACGGCCTTCTGACGTATGCGCGCGCGAAGGGGATCCTCTGCTTCGTCTTCCCCTCGTATGTCGGCCTTCAGGGAAACGACACCGAGGGCTGGATGAACATGATGTCGAACAACGGCGCGACGAAGATGACGACCTACGGCGCCTTCGTCGCCAACCGCTACAAGCTCTACCCGAACCTCGTCTGGATGCTCGGTGGGGACTACGGAACCGCGCCCTCGGCCTTCGCCCCCAATCAGGTCGCCGTCGAGCAGGCGATGCTCGCCGGAATGCAAAGCGTCTCGGGGCAGGCCAGCACGAGCATCGGGGGCCTGTGGGCCGGCGATTCGATCTACACGACGCAGACCGATGCCACGTTGAAGGCGGCCGGAATTCTTCAGGGGGCCTACACGTGGGGTTCCGTTTCGCAGTGGTGCCGGAACGGCTACGCAGCGACCCCGGCAATGCCCGCGTTTCTCCTCGAAGGGCCCTATGACGAGGAAGGACCGGATGGCACGAACGTCAATCCTGGCGCCACTCAGCCCGTGCGCCGCTTCCAGTGGTGGAGCTGGCTCTCTTCCATCGGCGGCTACATCTCGGGAAACGGCTACGTCTGGATGTTCACGAATGGCGACTGGCAGGCCCACCTCAACACACAGGCGACGCAGGACAACACGAGGCTCAACGCTTTCATCCAGTCCCTCGCGTGGTATTCGCTTGTTCCGTCCGGCCTCGGCGGCGTCGGGACGCTCGTCACGGCGGGCGGCTCGACGCCGAGCTCGACCGATTATGTCGCGGCTGCGGCGAACCCGGCCGGGACGCTGCTCGTCGCCTACGTCCCACCCGCCCACACGGGCACGATTACACTGGACATGACCGCGATGAGCGGCGCGGCGCAGGCAAACTGGTTTAACCCGACGACCGCTGCCTACACGCTGATCAGTCCGAGTATTGCCAACACCGGCACGCACACCTTCACACCGCCCGGCGACAATGGCTCGGGGTATAGCGACTGGGTCCTGGTTCTGGATGCGTCGACTGCGAATCCCACTCCCACGCCGCCTCCCACTCGGACGCCGACACGGACACCGACGGCGACGCCGACATTGACTCCCACGGCCAGCGTGACGCCGGCACCGGCGAGATTCTTTCCACTGATTCCATGCCGCCTCGTCGACACGCGAAGGGCGCCGGGGCCGCTCGGCGGTCCGGCGCTCGACGCCAACCAACCTCGCACGTTCGCGATCGCCAATGTATGCAACGTTCCGTCTACGGCGAGGGCGATCTCCGTCAATGTAACGGCCATCGGACCCGCAACGGCGGGCCAGTATCGATTTCACGCCGCGGACAGACCACTGCCGATCTCCAGCACGCTGAGCTTCGCCGCGAGCCGGACACGCGCGAACAACGGTGTCGTCGCGTTGTCAGGAGACGGCCTGGGACGGTTCACGGTACAGCCGGACCTGAGTTCAGGGACCTCGCACCTCGTCGTCGACGTGAACGGATACTTTCAGTGAAATGGCTGGGCATCGCCCGGCGTAGACTCCGAAGGTGATGGCGACGCTCTCGACCATGGAGAGTAATCCATGACCACACACATCGACCCGGCGCGTAAGTCCCGGCGCGGCCTTGCGCTCGTTCTCGGCGTCACGGCCTGCGCCGCTCTCGCGTACAGCTCTCTGGTGCCGTCGGCCGACGCAGCCGACTCCGCACGTTCCCCAGCCGCACCCATGAGCGGTCGCACCGCTTTAGGCGTACCGGGCCCCGTTGTTTTTCCTCTCGTCACGTCTGCCGATCGTCGCTATCTCCAGGATCAGAACGGCCAGCCGTTTCCTATTCTGGGTCGTGTCTCGTTCTCCCTGGCTTCCCTGAACGTTTCGGACTATCAGACGTACCTCGACGACACGGCGGCGAAGGGCTTCAACGCCATCGAACTCATGTTAATCAACCGGTCGGGAAACAACGCTCCGTTCGACGCGAACGGCCAACTTCCTTTCGTCAATCTACTCGACGGCACGGCCTGGAATGGCTCGATGGCTTCGGGTGTGAATCCCGACTTCACGACGCCGAACGAAACCTACTGGCAGCACATCGACGGCATCCTCGACTACGCCCGTCAGAAGGGAATCCTCTGCTTCGCTTTCCCGAGTTACGCCGGATACAACGGCAATCTCGCCGACGGCTGGATGATCCCGATGGTCGCGAACGGCACGACGAAGATGACGAGCTATGGAAGCTGGATCGCAACCCGCTACAAGGCCTATCCAAACATCGTCTGGCTGCTCGGCGGTGATGCCGGTACCGGCGACGCCGTCTTCACCTCTTCGGAGCTTGCCGTCGAGCAGGCGATGTTGTCGGGGATGCAGAGCGTTTCCGGTCAGTTGAGCACGCAGTTCTCGGCGACATGGAAAGCGCCGTGCATCTATACCGACCAGACCGACCCGACGCTCAAGGCCGCCGGAACGCTTCAGGGGGCCTACGACTGGCCCGACCCGACTAGCCAATGTCGGCGAGGCTACGCCTACTCACCGGTCATGCCGGCATTTCTCGTCGAGGAGCCCTACGATCAGGAAGGCCCCGATGGCACAGGCGTGGACGTGTTCGCCACGCAGCCCGTCCGTCGCTTTCAGTGGTGGGGGTGGCTGTCGAGCATCGGCGGGTTCGTCTGCGGCAACGGCTACGTCTACAGGTTCGTTCCCGGCGACTGGGACACGCACCTGAACACGCAGGGCACGCTGGACATGGGGAGGCTCAACGCGTTCATCAAGTCGATCCCGTGGCAGACGCTCGTCCCGTCCGGCCTCGGCGGCATGAAGACGCTCATCACGGCGGGCGGAAACAACTCGGGCGACAGCACCTACGTCGCGGCGGCGGCGGATCCCGCGGGCGCGCTCCTCGTCGCCTACGTCCCACCCGCCCACACGGGCTCCATCACGGTGGACATGACCGCGTTGAGCGGTCCGGCGCAGGCAAGCTGGTATAACCCGACAACCGCTGCCTATAGCCTGATCAGTCCGAGTATTGGCAATACGGGCACGTACACTTTTGCACCGCCCGGCGACAATGGCTCGGGGTATGCCGACTGGGTGCTGGTTTTGTATGCGTTGACTGCGATTCCGACTCCGACTCCTACTTCCACTCCGACCCTGACTCCCACCCCGACACAGACGCCGACGCCTGTGGCGACGGTCTATTTTGCGGTGACTCCGTGCCGTCTGGTCGACACGCGGTGGCCGACGGGGCCGCTCGGCGGCCCGGCGCTCTCC
This sequence comes from Thermoanaerobaculia bacterium, assembly GCA_963816185.1. Taxonomy (GTDB): domain Bacteria; phylum Acidobacteriota; class Thermoanaerobaculia; order UBA5066; family UBA5066; genus Fen-183. Next base: position 41,490 of record CAWFJJ010000018.1, read on the forward strand.
GCCGCCACACCCCGCACGTTCGCAATCGCCAATGTGTGCAACGTTCCATCGACCGCGAAGGCAATCACGGTCAACGTCACGGTCACCCTACCTTCGACGGCCGGCGATTATCGAGTTTTTGCCGCGGACATCCCGCCACCGATTTCCACCAACATTAACTTCCGGGCGAATCAGACCCGCGCGAACAACGCCATTCTCGCGCTGTCGGGAGACGGCCTGGGACGGTTCACGGTGGAGCCGGATCTGACTTCAGGAACCTCGCACCTGATCGTGGACGTGAACGGATACTTTCGCTGAGACGGCTGCGAGTCGTATTTTTGCCGCCCTCTCCCCGGTGGTACGATCTTCCAGGCCATAGCGGCGCCCGGACCGAAATGTGCAGCAGGCGTGTCCTCCAGGCGTCACGAAGTCGTCTGCGGCAGGGAGTCTTTCGCCGATGTCGAAACTGGAACTCTTGGAAGAATCACCTTCTACCCCGTCCGGGGCCGAGTTCCACCTCACGGACGTGCTACGCACCATCAGCCAGCACAGGTGGCTGGTTCTCGGAGCCCTCGTCGCTGCTCTCGCCGCGGCGGTCGCCTTCGGGCTCCTGACGACACCGCAGTTCAAGGCCACGACTCTCATCACCCTCGAGCGGGAACGCGAGGACGCCTTGAACATCGCCTCACCGGACGCGCGTGAGCGAGGCGCGGACGCCGTGTCGGTGGAGACCGAGGCCCGGCTCCTGAAGAGCCGCGACGTCCTCGAGCGGGTCGTGAGAAAACTGCGCCTCGCCCAGCCGGCGAGCACGGAGGAGGGAGAGCCTTCCGCGGTTTCACCCTCTACTTCACAGCCTCCCGCAATCGATCCCGTCACTCGAGCCGCCATGAGACTGCAGCGAAGAATCGATGTTCAGCCTGTTCGTGCCACCAGCCTTCTCGAGGTGTCCGTCACGGCCGACTCCGCCCAGACGGCCGCGGACCTCACGAATGCGGTGACCGAGGCCTACATCGCCTGGAAACTCGATTCGCGTTTTCGGCTTCTCGGCCAGGCTTCACGGTTCCTGTCGGAGCAGATCGACGACGCGAAAGCGACGCTGGCCCAGCGGGAAGAGAGTCTCCTCGCGTTCAGCCGGAGGAAGAACATCCTGAGCGTCGATCCCCGAAACAATGTCGCGCTCACGAGGCTCGACACGCTCAGCCGCGACCTGGCGACGGCCACGGCCGACCGGCTCACGAAAGAGGCTCGCGAGTCCGAGCTCAGGAACGCGCACCCGGACTCCCTGGCCGAAACGATCTCGAGCGGGCTCGTGGTGCAACTTCGGAGCGACCAGGCCCGCCTCGAGCGCGAGTACGACGACAAGCTCAGCATCTACAAGCCCGACTGGCCCGCCATGCAGCAGCTTAAGACGCGGATCGAGCAAGGCCGCCAGCACCTCGATGCCGTCGTCCAGGAGACGGTTCGCAAGGCGCGCGAGGCCGCGAGGGCCGACGTGCTTGCGGCGCAGCGCCGCGAAGAGCTGCTTCAGGACTCTCTGAAGTCCGAGCAGTCGCAGGCGATGTCCGTCAATTCCGACCTCGTGGAGTACAACAAGCTGAGGATCGATGCGGAGACCCAGCGGTCGCTGGTCGACAACCTTCTCAAACGCCGCGCGGAGATCGAGGTCCTGACCCGCGTCGAGGGAGACAAGGTCTCGAACATACGGGTCGTCGAAAGGGCCCTGCCACCGACATCGCCATTCCGCCCCTCGTACAGCCTCAATCTTCTCCTCGGCCTCATCAGCGGAGTCATGCTGGGCGTCGGGCTCGCATTCGGCGCCGAGTACATGGATCGGAGCCTGCGGACACCGGAGCAGGTGACGCGGTACCTGAATCTCCCTGTGCTGGGAGTCATCCCGGCTGCGGGGCGGGCCCTGGCTCGAATCGATCAGACCGCTCTCTCCAGGGGCACGCCCGGAGGCGAGGAATCGGCGCTGGACCTTCCCGGTGCCCCATTGCCGAAGGCATCGATCGAGCTGCTTCCCCACACGCTGTCGCGGTCCACCCTGGCCGAGGCGTATCGAGCGTTTCGAACCTCTCTTCTTCTCTCCAGCGCCGCCCGCCCTCGCTGCCTCGCCGTGACGTCCGCTCTTCCGCTGGAAGGGAAGACGACGACGACGATGAACCTCGCCGTCGTCCTCGCCCAGCTCGGCAAGAGCGTTCTCCTCGTCGATGCGGATCTTCACCACTCGCGCCTGCACGAGACCTTTCACGTCTCGAACGCCACCGGCCTCGTGACCGTTCTGACCGGGCAGACCGAGGCGGCAAGCGCAATCAAGGAGACCGAGATCCCGAACCTCTCCCTCCTTCCGGCCGGCCCCACGTCGCCGAACCCGTCGGGCCTCCTCTCGTCCGGCACCATGCGGCGTTTCCTCGACGGCGCCATGAGCCGCTACGACTTCGTCGTGGTCGACACTCCGCCCGTTCTCGCCGTGGCCGACGCGGTGGTCCTCGGCCACCTGACGGGAGGCGTCATTCTCTGCGTCCACGGCGGGAAGACACCGAGGGCCGTGGTCATCCGAGCGCGGGACGAGCTCCTCCGAAGCAACGTTCGAATACTCGGAGTCCTCCTCAACGCGCTGGAAGACGAGAGCGGCGAGGTCGCGTACCGCGAGCGCTACGGGTATTACCAGACTCCGCCGGTGAAGCCCCCCGAGGCGGCCGAGACGCCGTCGGCCGTCAGGACGGGCTAGAGGAAACCAGGCGTGATGCCTGTGCCTCGACCAGCCTGCCGATTCTGCCGATCGCCGCTGACACAGACCTTCGTGGATCTCGGGATGTCACCGCTGTGCGAAAGCTACCGGACGGCCGATCAGCTCGACCAGATGGAGCCTTTCTTCCCGCTCCACGCCCGGGTCTGCTCCGAGTGCTTCCTCGTCCAGCTCGGGGAGTACGTCACTCCGGCGGAAATCTTCACCGAGTACGCCTATTTCTCTTCCTACGCGGAGTCCTGGGTGCAGCACGCGAGGGTCTATGCCGACCGGATGATGGAGCTGCTTCGTCTCGGATCCGGCAGCACCGTGGTCGAAGTCGCCAGCAACGACGGTTACCTGTTGCAGCACTTCGCGGCGAAAGGGATTCCCGTGCTTGGAATCGAGCCGGCGGGGAACGTGGCCGCGCGCGCGGTGGAAAGAGGGATCCCGACGATCGAGCGATTCTTCGGATCGGAGCTGGCGCGCGAGCTGGCGTCCGAGGGACGGCAGGCCGACCTCATCGTCGGCAACAACGTCCTCGCGCACGTTCCCGACCTGAACGGCTTCGTCGAGGGTCTTCGCATTCTCCTGAAGCCGTGCGGCACGATCACGATGGAGTTCCCTCATCTCTGGCGGTTGATGGACGAGAACCAGTTCGACACGATCTACCACGAGCACTTCTCGTATTTCTCCTTTCTCGTCGCCGAACGGGTCTTCGCGGCGCATGAGCTGACGGTGTTCGACGTCGAGGAGCTGCCGACTCACGGAGGCTCCCTGCGTGTGTACGTCCGGCATGCCGGCGACCCTTCGCGTCCGGTTTCACCGGCCGCGGACGTCCTGAGAACCCGGGAGAAGAACGCGGGGTTCGAGAGCCTCGGTCGCTACGGCGGGTTCATGCCGAGGGTCGCCGAGACGAAGCGGCGGCTGCTGCGCTTCCTCATCGACGCGAAGGAGGAAGGAAAGTCGGTGGCGGCCTACGGTGCACCCGGCAAGGGGAACACTCTTCTCAATTATTGCGGCGTGCGGACTGATTTCCTGGAGTACGCCGTCGATCGAAATCCTTACAAGCAAGGCAAATTCCTGCCGGGAACGCACATTCCGATCTTTCCCGTCGAGAAGCTGGACGAGACCCGGCCGGATTACGTGCTCATCCTTCCCTGGAACCTGAAGAACGAGATCGTCGGCCAGATGTCCCGCGTGCGAAGCTGGGGCGGGCGCTTCGTCGTTCCGATTCCCCGGGTGGAAGTGATCGAATGATTTTCCGGCCGCTCGAAGTCTCCGGGGCCTTCCTGATCGAGCCGGAGCCGATCCTGGACGAGCGCGGCTTCTTCGAGAGGTTCTGGTGCCGGCACGAATTCGAAGAGCACGGCCTTCTCGCGCGCATCGCCCAGTGCAGCCAGTCGTTCAACGAGAAGAAGGGGACCCTGCGGGGCCTGCACTATCAGCTCGCGCCGCATGCGGAGGTGAAAGTCGTTCTTTGCACGAAGGGGGCGATCTACGACGTCATTCTCGATCTGAGGCCCGCATCTCCGACCTTCAGGAAGCACGCTGCCGTTACGCTCACGGCCGGAAATCGCCGCATGGCCTACGTGCCGGAGGGCTGCGCGCACGGGTTCGAGACGCTCGAGGACGGGACCGAGGTCCTCTACCTGATCTCCGAGCTCTACCGGCCCGATCATGCGCGCGGCGTCCGATGGAACGACCCGTCCTTCGACATCCCCTGGCCTCCGGGGGAGAAGATCCTGAGCGAGCGGGATCGAAGCTGTCCCGATTTCCAAATCTGAAAACACCGAGGAGCCGATGGACACCGGAAGTCTCGAGAGTCCCGGCCGGGAGAATCTCGGCGCCGAGCTTCACCGGCTGATCGCGGACCTCTATCCGATCTGCCGCAGCATCACGGGCGACGGATTCCGCGAGACCCTGAGGCGCCTGCGCCGATTCGTCCCCCTGACCGTTCACGAGGTTCCGACCGGCACGCGCGTCTTCGACTGGACCGTGCCCAGGGAATGGAACGTCCGTGACGCGTACGTCAAGGACGGGACGGGCCGCCGCGTCATCGACTTCCGGGAGTCGAATCTCCATGTCGTCAACTACAGTGTCCCGATCCGCGCGACATTGACGCGGGCGGAACTGCAGGGGCACCTCTTCACGCTTCCGGAGCACCCGGACTGGATTCCATATCGGACGACGTACTACGAGGAATCATGGGGCTTCTGCCTGAGCCACGACCAGTTCCTCCGGATGAAGGACGAAACTTACGAGGTCCTCATCGATTCCTCGCTCGAGGACGGCCACCTGACCTACGGCGAGGTGCTCCTCGAGGGCACCACCGACGAAGAGGTCCTGATCACGTGCCACGCCTGTCACCCCTCGCTCTGCAACGACAATCTGTCCGGAGTGGCCGTGGCGACGTTTCTGGCCCGGGCCCTCGGCGAGAGGCCCCACCGCTTTTCTTACCGGTTTCTTTTCATTCCGGGAACGATCGGATCGATCACGTGGCTCGCCCGCAACGAAGGCGACGTCGGCCGCATCCGGCACGGTCTCGTTCTGGCGCTCCTGGGCGACGCGGGGCCCTTCACGTACAAGCGGTCCCGGCGTGGCGATGCCGAGATCGACCGCGTCGTCGCCTCCGTCCTGGGAAGTCTGCCCGGCGGGAATCGCGTCCGCGACTTCACGCCCTACGGCTACGACGAACGTCAATTCTGCTCGCCGGGCTTCAATCTGCCGGTCGGCAGCCTCATGCGGACGCCCAATGGCGAGTATCCCGAGTATCACACGTCCGCGGACAACCTCGACTTCGTGAAACCGGGCCGCCTTGCCGAATCGTACGCGCTCTGCCTGTCCATCATCGACGTACTCGAAAACAACTGGAGGTACGTGAGTCTGAACCCGAAATGCGAGCCGCAGCTCGGAAGGCGCGGCCTCTATCGTTCCGTGGGGGGGGTCGCGACGGCCCCCGACCATGAAATGGCCCTCCTGTGGGTGCTCAACCAGTCGGACGGCACGAAGGACCTTCTCGATATCGCGGAACGCTCCCGGCTTCCCTTCGATTCGGTGCGGTCGGCCGCCGACGCTTTGCGCGAGAGCGGTCTTCTCGAAGCATGCGAGAAACCTTGACACCCGGGCCAGAATCCGTCGCGACCTTCAGTCCCCCGGGATCTTGCGCGATACTCCTGTCGGCCACGAAGTGAAGTCATGAAAGTCGTTCTCTTCTGCGGGGGCCTCGGCATGAGGCTGAAGGAGTTCTCGGAAAGCATTCCGAAGCCGCTCGTCACGATCGGCCTCCGGCCGATGCTGTGGCACGTCATGAAGTACTACGCCTTCCACGGGCACAAGGACTTCATCCTCTGTCTCGGCTACCGCGGCGATCTGATCAAAGACTACTTCCTGAAATACAACGAGTGCTTCTCGAACGACTTCATCCTCTCGGGCGACGACGGCGGCGTGCAGCTCCTCGACCGCGATATCAACGACTGGAGGATCACCTTCGTCGACACGGGCCTGAATTCGAACGTCGGCCAGCGCCTCAAGGCCGTCGAAAAGCATCTCGCCGGCGAAGAGGTTTTTCTTGCGAACTATGCGGACGGTCTGACCGACTTCCCGCTTCCGCGACTGATCGAACACTTCGAGAAGTCTCGCAGCGTCGCGAGCTTTCTGGGCGTCCACCCGAGCCAGACCTTTCATGTCGTGACGATGGCGGAAGACCACCGTGTCACCGCCATCCAGGACGTGACTCGTGCCGGCCTCTGGGTCAACGGAGGATTCTTCGTGATGCATCGGTCCATCTTCGACTACATCAGGCCCGGAGAGGAGCTGGTTAACGAGCCCTTCCAGAGGTTGATCGACAACGGAAAGCTGACCGCTCACCGGTACGACGGCTTCTTTGTCGCCATGGACACCTTCAAGGACAAGCAGCTTCTCGACGACCTGTACTCCCGGGGCGACGCCCCCTGGGAGGTCTGGAAGACGGCCGGAAGGTAGTCGACGCACGACATGCTGCCGTTCCAGTTCGCCAGGAGCCGCCGCGCCGCCTTCCGCATCCTCTGTCTCGGCGCCCACAGCGACGACATTGAGATCGGCTGCGGGGGGACGCTTCTCCGTCTGCACGAGGAGTACACGAACGTCACCTGCCACTGGGTCGTTTTCACCGCCGAGGGGCCGCGGGCCCGGGAAGCGCGAACCGGAGCACGCCGGTTCCTGCGCGGAGGGGCCGGCTCGAGCGTGACGCTCCACACGTTTCGAAACGGCTTCTTCCCGTCCCTGGCGGCCGAAATCAAGACGTCCTTCGAGGAGATCAAGGCCGTCGTTTCGCCTGACCTCATCTTTTCCCATTACCGCAGCGATCTTCACCAGGACCATCGAACGGTCGCCGAGCTGACCTGGAACACGTTCCGGGATCACACGATCCTCGAGTACGAGGTTCCGAAGTACGACGGGGATCTCGGAACACCGAACCTCTTCTTTCCCCTGGATGGCAGGACGGTCCGCCGCAAGGTCCGGCTCCTCATGCAGACGTTCGGGACTCAGCGAGGGAAGGACTGGTTCACGGAAGACACGTTTCTGGCCCTCCTGAGGCTTCGCGGCATGGAGTGCCGCGCACCGAACCGCTTTGCCGAGGCCTTCTACTGCCGAAAAGCGGTCCTTTAGGAGGGCTCGGAAACGGATGCGACCGGGCACTGAGGACTCTCGCGTCCTGGATCTTCGGGCCGGCGACCTCGTCGAGGTGCGCAGCCGCGAGGAGATCCTCGCCACACTGGACCGGGAGGCAAGGCTCGATGCCCTTCCCTTCATGCCGGAGATGTTCCAGTACTGCGGCAAGCGCTATCGCGTCTTCAAGCGGGCCGACAAGACGTGCGACACCATCAGCAGCACCGGGACACGACGCCTCTTCCACACCGTCCATCTGGAAGGACTTCGCTGTGACGGCCGGGCCCACGGCGGCTGCCAGGCCCTCTGCCTTCTCTTCTGGAAGGAAGCGTGGCTCACGCCGGTCTCATCGCCGTCAGACCCCGTCCCCGCCAAGACGCCATCTTCGCCCCCGACGCCCTCACCGCCGGACCCCCTTCCCGCCGGACGATGCACGGAAGAAGCGGTTCTCACGGCAACCCATGCCCGCCGCGGCCCGGGCACGACTTCCGAGGAGTGCTTCGCCTGCCAGGCCACGGAACTTGTCCGGGCGACGTCCCCTCTCGCCTGGTGGGACCCCCGCCAGTACGCCCGTGACGTCCGCTCCGGCAACGTCCGCGTGCGGGACCTCATCCGCGGCCTCGCTCTCGGGGCCTTCAACACCATCCAGCGGCGCCGGGGCGGAACGACCTGTCCCTACATCAAGGGTCCGCTCCTCACGACGACCCCGGCCGCGACGCTCGACCTCCGACCGGGCGAGGTCGTCCGCGTGAAGCCGCTCGTCGAGATCCGAAACACACTCAACAGGCGCCGGCGTAATCGAGGCCTTCGTTTCGACTTCGAGATGGTCCGATACTGCGGAAGAACTTTCCGGGTTCTCGCGCGTGTCGAGCGCATCATCGACGAAGCGACGGGAGCGATGCTGTCCCTGCCCAACGACTGCATCATTCTCGAAGGGGCGACGTGCGTCGGCGACCTCAGCGTCTACCCGAACCGCCTCTTCTGTCCTCGAAGCATCTATCCATTCTGGCGTGAAATATGGCTGGAGCGCGTCGAGTGACCGATCCCCTCGTCAGCGTCGTGACTCCCGTCTACAACGGCGAGCCTTATCTTCGCGAGTGCATCGAGAGTGTCCTCGCGCAAACCTACCCCAACTGGGACTACACCATCGTCAACAACTGCAGCCAGGACCGCACCCGCGAGATCGCCGACGAGTATGCAGCCAGAGACCCGCGGGTCCGCGTCCATAACAATGATGAGTTCGTCTCCTGCGACGCCAACTACAACATCGCCGTCCGCCAGATATCACCCGAGAGCAAGTATTGCAAGATGGTCGAAGCCGACAACTGGCTTTTCCCCGATTGCCTCTCCCGGATGGTGGACGCCGCAGAAGCAAGTCCCACCGTCGCTATTGTCGGTGCGTACGTCCTTGACGAGACACAAGTCAGGCCGGAAGGACTTTCTTATCCCAGTACCCTCGTCTCTGGTCGCGACATTTGTCGTCAGCGCCTTCTGGGAGGCTCCTTCAGATTCGGCACGCCCACCGCTGTCCTGTACAGATCCGACGTGATTCGATCGGTCGATATGTTTTTCAACGAACCCAATATTCATTCCGACATGGAGGTGTTCTTTCGGGTCCTCCGGGATAACGATTTCAGCTTTGTTCACCAGGTTCTGACCTTCAATCGGATTCGAGAGGGGTCGGAAACGTCCTATTCTAAAAGGCTGAACACATATCTCCCGGGCATGCTGTATCACCTGCTCAGGTACGGTCCGGACTATCTGAGCCCGGGTGAGGCCGCCGAACGCGTGGCGTTGCAAATGAAACGTTACTATGCGTTTCTCGCTGAGGCTGTCTTGCGGCGTCGCGACCGCGAATTCTGGACCTTCCACAAGAACAAGCTACGCGAGCTGGGTTGTCCCCTCAGCTATTCCCGCCTCGGTGGCGTGATCGCCATGCGGATGCTCGACGTGCTCCTGAATCCCAAACGCACCCTCGAGGCGCTGTGGCGGCGTCGCCCCGGCCTTTCCGGAATGGAGAGCGCCGAGCGCCCCGAGAGGCCGGGCTAGAAGCATGCGCGCAGGTCAAAGGCTTTCCCGGTGACCGCCTTCGCCATCCGCGTGAAAGGCCTTGGAAAGGACTATCCGCTCCGGCACGGACGCACGCCCTACAAGACGGCGAGAGAAGTGATCGTCTCGGCGCTTTCCGCCCCGTTTTCACGCCTCCGTGGCGGCCCGACCAACCGCGCCAACACCCGGGCCGAGCGGTTCTGGGCTCTCCGAGACGTCTCTTTCGACGTGACGCCCGGCGAAGCGGTCGGCATCATCGGGCGGAACGGCGCCGGAAAGAGCACCCTCCTCAAGGTTCTCTCTCGCATCACCGATCCATCCGAGGGTTTCGCGGAGGTCCACGGCCGGATCGGATCCCTGCTCGAGGTCGGTACCGGCTTCCACCCCGAACTTACGGGCCGTGAGAACATCTTCATGAATGGCGCCATCCTCGGCATGAAGCGCGCCGAGATCGTCAGGCGGTTCGACGAGATCGTCGCCTTCGCCGAGACCGAGAAGTTTCTCGACACCGCGGTGAAGCATTACTCCAGTGGGATGTATTTGCGTCTGGCCTTCGCCGTCGCCGCTCATCTCGAACCGGAGATCCTCATCGTGGACGAGGTTCTGGCCGTCGGCGACGCGGCGTTCCAACGGAAGTGCCTCGGGAAGATGGGTCAGGTCGCGAACGAGGGCCGCACGGTCCTCCTCGTCAGCCACAACATGCAGGCGATCACGACGCTTTGCCGGAGCGCCGTCCTTCTCGACGGCGGCCGGGTCGCAAAGTTCGGATCTTCTGGTCAGGTCGTTTCAGCCTACCTGCAGCCCGACGACGCCCAACTGAAAGAACAGCAAAAGGCGTTCGCGGATCCGTCCCAGGCGCCGGGCAACGACAAGATCCGCGTTCGTGCCGTCCGCGTCGTTCCCGAGAGCGCGTCCGAAAACGGCGAAATCGGGATCGAGACTCCGCTCCGTGTCGAAATCGACTACTGGAACCTGCAGGAAGGTGCCACGGTCCTCCTCGTCATCGACGTCTACACGCCAGATGGGACCGCGGTGTTCGAGTCCCTCTCGGTCGACGATCCGACCTGGCAGGGTCGACCTCTGCCGGCAGGCCTCTATCGCAGCGTCTGTCTCATTCCCGGGGACTTCCTGAATCAGGGCTCCTACCGCCTTCGTGTCGTCTTCATCGACGAATTCGGCACGGCGCGCGTCTTCGATTATCCGTCTGCCGCCGTCTTCACCGTCCACGACCTTGCTGAACGCCGGATTGCGTGGTACGGCCGCTTCCTCGGGGTCGTACGCCCGCGCCTGCGCTGGAGCACGACGGCCCTGGGCTCCGATGAAAGGACGCGTCTGGAGTAGCCGTGGGCTACGATCCAAAGACTTTCTGGAACGAGAGAGCGCGCCGTGCCACCGACCCGTTAGCTGCAGTCTGCCACGCGAACCCGATCGACAACCGAAATATCGACCGCGTCCAACGGCGGTTGGTGGGACGCGCACTGGCACGCGTGCATCGTGCAATGCCTCTTGCCGGAAGAAGCGTCCTCGACTACGGCTGCGGAGTCGGGCGCTTCGTAGCCACTCTCGAGAGCATGGGTTGTGTCTACAGCGGCGTTGACATCGCCGAGGAAATGGTCGCCATCGCGCTTCGCCAGAGACCAGGCCGAGACCTCAAAGTCCTCGAGAACGGCCGCATCCCGCATGAGAACGCCACGTTCGATCTGGTCACGAGCCTCGCCGTGATTCACCACAACGCGTACGAGCAGCAGGAGCGAATCGTGGATGAAATCCTCCGGGTTCTGAGGCCGACCGGATACGTGGTGCTGTTCGAGGCTATCGGCGAGCCGAACCTGCAAGCCAGCATCGAGTTTGCGCGCCCTTTGGAGGGTTGGCTGACCATGTTCAGGAAGCAAGGGTTATCTTGCGTCCACCACGAGGGCGCCAGGTACTTCCTCACGAGAAAGGCGTGGGGTCGATTGCGCCGCCTGATGGGAGCAACTCAGAGCTCGATCTCAACACCCGGCTGGCTGGATGCCGTTGGTGTTTGGATCGATCCGATCATGGGTTCCCTGCTCCCGCAGAGGCACCAGAATCGTGCTGTGATGATCTTTGAGCGGAAGCAGGCAGAACAACGAAGACGTTGAACCGGGGTCCCGTCGGTGGAGGCGCAGAAAAGCCGACGCGGGTGGCTGGCGCCAGTGCCGTCATCGGCAACGCCACCGATCCTCCGGCGTACGTGCCCGAGACGACCGGAGGCCCGTAGAAGTTCTGGGCGTTGCGGATCTCGTAAGCCGCGCCCGGACTCATCACCCCCGTCAGGTCCACCGCCTGCGTCGCGCTCCCTGCCCAGTTGTAGACCACGACCGTCGCCCGACCAGGCTCGTATGCGTTCGGCAGGATGGCGACGAGATTGGTCGCGGGGACCGGCCCGACGCCGTGAGACGTGCTCAGGTAATAGGCATTGTCCGGATAATCCGACGCCGAGAATCCGTCGAGATAGCCGACGATGGTGTTGCCGGTCAACGTGAACCCTGCCCGCGCGCCGTTGACGAGAACGTACGGAGGCGTGAACGTGTCGGCGCTCCGGCTGACGAGGTAGTTGTTCCTGGCGAGGAACGGACTGTAGTCCTGAGAATAGTACCCGACCGCGGCACCAGCCTCCCACGTGTAATTCCCCACGAGTTGTGAGCCGGTGATCTTGAATCCGCCCGAACCTCCGATCAGGATGCTGTTACGGATCGCCACGTTCTCCGCGATGATCGAATTCTGGAAGCCTGCCAGCTTGGAACCATAAGCCTGAATGCTGTAAGCGCCAAACTGGTCGAACAGGACGTTGTGCTTGATGAGCTTCGAGCCGCCCGAACCGTTCTGCGGGTACATTCCGTATCCGTGCCCTCGGTCGGGGCCTTTCCACCCGTTGTAGTAGATGATGTTCCCGTAACACTCAGCGTCTGTGGCGGGCGACCACGGATCCAGGCCCTCGCCCGCGTCGTGAATGACGAGGTTGATGATCTTCATCCCCGGTCCAAACACTCCAACGCCCCCGTCCCGCGCGTCCACAGGGTTCGACCCCGGCGTCGGGTTGTACCGGTTCGGGTTCGAGTCCATCACCTCGAACCCCCAGTACCACGTGTACGCCCCGTTCACCGTAAGGACATACTTGTTGCTCCCGAGAACCAAAGGATTCACGTTCCCGTCCAGCGTCGCCCGCTCCCCCGGATACTGCCTCACCACGATCGGTGCCCGCGCCGTCCCCTTCAGGGTGCTCGTGAACAGTCCCGTGTACGTCCCCCCGCGCAGCCAGATCGTGTCCCCCGGCTTCACCGCCGAAGGATGGGAAAGAGCCTTGGCCAGACTCCACGGCGCTTTCTGGCTTCCCTTGCCTCGGTCAGTTCCTGTCGGAGAAACGTAGAACTCGCCGGCGAAAAGCGAGCGGCCAGCGAGAAGGAGTCCGAGAACGCCTATCGAGAAACGGCATCGGGAACGTCGTGAAGCCCTCACTTCGTCGCCGAGCTGATGAAGCTGCCGTCGTTCGTGCGGCCGCTGGAGGGCGTTCCGCCGTCGTTCACGACGCCGTAGACCAGGAGGCGGTCGGCCCCCGTCGTACCGACCACCCGGACGTATCCGTTCGACACTCCGAACTCGGCAAGAACACCCTGGAACTGGACCCAGCCGCGCGACGGCACGACGAACGGTCCGAGCTGCCCGGCAAGGCGGCCCGTGTCTCCGTCGTAGACCTCGACACGGCACGTCACGGGCTCACCGGCGTCGCCGAAAGAGGCGACTGCCAGATTCGAGCGGGATGTGTCGTCTTGCTGCAGGCCGTACACCCACGCATCACCGGTCGCCGAGCGTGAAAGAGGAACGCCGTTGTAGAAGAGCCCGTAGCGTCCTCCCTGCGGTGCCGGCGTGGCAGTCAAGACGCCGGCATAGCCTGGCGCGGGAATGCCGTCCCGGGAGAACCGCACTCCAACCGCTCCTGCATGGCTTTCGCCGCCGCGAGGCCCGCTGGCGAGTCCCCGTTCGCGAAGAAAGTCGATGGCCGATGGAATCAGTCGCTGCTCGAAGCCGCCGAGCGCGATGTCGGTTCTGAACGGTACGCCACTCGCTGGAGGCGCGAGAGACTCCACGTAGCTCAGGGTCGCCGTCACCGGCTGACTCGCGGGGTTCGTCAGGACGAGATCGCTCTCAAAGTTTCCGCTTTCGACGATGACGGGCAGGATCTGGTCCTCGGGAGGCGTCCCATCCTGAACCGGCGGGATGAGAGCGCCGTCGTTCGTGACGTTGTCGTTCACCACCCCGTAGGCGAAGAAGCGTCCCGTTCCGGCTATCCGTTCCACCGCGATGAAGCCGTTGTCAAAACCGGCCGCCGCGAGAGGCGAGCTGACCTGAATCCACTCGCCGGGTCCGAGCATCACCGGCGCCAGCGTTGCGGTCCGGCCATCTGCCCCGCCGGAATACGCCGTTAGCGCCAGCGTGATGCTGCCGGAGGACTCCAGGTTGACGAGCGCCAGGTTGCACCGCTCGAGGTCGCTCTCTCGCAAGCCGAACACGATCGCCTTACTATCAAATCCGTCTTCCGGCCGCACCGATGCGAAGGCCGTCCCCGCGCGTCCCGGCCCCGAAGGAGAGGTGATTCGCGCGGCCGCGTAGCTCGCCTCCGGACTGGAGAGTCCCGTAAAGGTCACGCTGAGGGAGCCGCCCTGACTCCCGCTTCCCAGGGCAAGCCCGCGATTTCTCAGATACGAGATGGCGTCCGGTATCACGAGCTGCCTGCCCGGCGGCAGGCTGTCGGTCACGGTCCCGCTCGGGCCACCGAACTGCGGCGACGCGGTATATGTCAGCGAAATTGACACCGGTGTGACGCCCCGGTTGGCAAGCGTGATCTCGGTCGAGAAGTGCGCGCCGTTCTGCCCTACGGCGTCCACAACGACGGGAAGCACTCGCGTAGCGGCGAACGTTCCCCCGGGAGGCAGGACGACAAATGACTGGAAGCCTTCGGGCCACTCTGGCGCCGCCGCAGCACCTGCGGGAACGGCGGCCGGGAAGCCCGTCAAGGGGAGTAGGACTTTCGCCCCGGAAAAGACTCCGGAGGCGAGCGGCGGACCGAGGAAATTGCGGGCGTTGCGGATCTCGTAAGCCGCGCCCGGACTCATCACCCCAGTCAGGTCCACCGCCTGCGTCGCGCTCCCTGCCCAGTTGTAGACCACGACCGTCGCCCGACCAGGCTCGTATGCGTTCGGCAGGATGGCGACGAGATTGGTCGCGGGGACCGGCCCGACGCCGTGAGACGTGCTCAGGTAATAGGCATTGTCCGGATAATCCGACGCCGAGAATCCGTCGAGATAGCCGACGATGGTGTTGCCGGTCAACGTGAACCCTGCCCGCGCGCCGTTGACGAGAACGTACGGAGGCGTGAACGTGTCGGCGCTCCGGCTGACGAGGTAGTTGTTCCTGGCGAGGAACGGACTGTAGTCCTGAGAATAGTACCCGACCGCGGCACCAGCCTCCCACGTGTAATTCCCCACGAGTTGTGAGCCGGTGATCTTGAATCCGCCCGAACCTCCGATCAGGATGCTGTTACGGATCGCCACGTTCTCCGCGATGATCGAATTCTGGAAGCCTGCCAGCTTGGAACCATAAGCCTGAATGCTGTAAGCGCCAAACTGGTCGAACAGGACGTTGTGCTTGATGAGCTTCGAGCCGCCCGAACCGTTCTGCGGGTACATTCCGTATCCGTGCCCTCGGTCGGGGCCTTTCCACCCGTTGTAGTAGATGATGTTCCCGTAACACTCAGCGTCTGTGGCGGGCGACCACGGATCCAGGCCCTCGCCCGCGTCGTGAATGACGAGGTTGATGATCTTCATCCCCGGTCCAAACACTCCAACGCCCCCGTCCCGCGCGTCCACAGGGTTCGACCCCGGCGTCGGGTTGTACCGGTTCGGGTTCGAGTCCATCACCTCGAACCCCCAGTACCACGTGTACGCCCCGTTCACCGTAAGGACATACTTGTTGGTCCCGAGAACCAAGGGGTTCACGTTCCCGTCCAGCGTCGCCCGCTCCCCCGGATACTGCCTCACCACGATCGGTGCCCGCGCCGTCCCCTTCAGGGTGCTCGTGAACAGTCCCGTGTATGTTCCCCCGCGCAGCCAGATCGTGTCCCCGGGCTTCACCGCCGAAGGATGGGAAAGAGCCGTCTGGAGGCTCCAGGGGTTCGTGATCGCCCCTGTCCCCGGCCCTGCGTCCGT
>CAWFJJ010000019.1:0-6944 GCA_963816185.1 Thermoanaerobaculia bacterium
CTCCCGGGAACGGGTTCACGATGAACAGATGCGAGGTCGACGGAGACGCCTGAAGCTCCGTGCGGTGGCTGGAGGCTTCGAGCTTCACGAGCGCCGAGGCGAGCTCGAGCGGCCGGCCGCAGAGGTGGGCACCCGTCTCGTCGGCCCGGAACTCGGCCTGGCGCGAGATCATGGCCTGTACGATCGCGGCCGCGATCGGCGCGAGGAGGATCGCGAGGAAAGAGGCGAGAGGGTTCGAACCTCCTTCCTCCCGATCGTCGCGGCGCATTCCGCCCCACATCGCCATCTGGGAGAGGTACGTGAGGGCCCCCGCGAGCGTCGCGGCAATCGCACCGAGCAGGATGTCGCGATTCAGGACGTGACCGAGCTCGTGCCCGAGGACCCCCTCGAGCTCGTCCTTGTCCACGAGTCGGAGGAGGCCTTCCGTCGCCGCCACGACCGCATGCGCAGGATCGCGTCCCGTTGCAAAGGCGTTCGGGGCCTCCTCGGGAATGATCGCCACGCGTGGCATCGGGATTCCCGCCTTCGTCGCGAGGGAGCGGACGACGGCATGGAGCTCGGGCGCCTCGGCCTCCGTGACGAGACGGGCGCCCGTGGACGCCAGGACCATCCGGTCCGAGAAGAAGTACGCGAAGAGGTTCATACCTCCCGCGAGGAGGAGCGCGAAAACGGCCCCCTGTGAACCGCCGACGAGCTGTCCGACGCCCACCAGGAGGATGGTCATGAACGTCATGAGGAAGACGATCTTGAGCGTGTTCATGCGCAGACCTCGCGGTCTGTTCGTCCCGAAGCCGGGCCTCGGCCTGACGGCCTGCTACTTGGGCTTATCGGTCCCGTCGTTCTTCGGGGCGTCCTTCGAATCTCCGGTCTGGCCTTCGCGCATCGAATCCTTGAAGTTCTTGATGCCTTCGCCGAGGCCCTTGCCGAGCTGCGGGATCTTGCCGGCCCCGAAGATGAGGACGACGATGACAAGGATGACGAGAAGTTCGGGAAGTCCGAGATTCGGCACAGGATCCTCCTGCCGGCGTGATCATACCCCCCCGAGCTCAGAGGAATGCGAGCAGAGGAGCGAATGGGCCTCCGGGCGACGTGTGGCGACGGATGACGCGGCGCGCCGCCTCGCGGTGCGGGCGATAGAACGGCCGGCCCATGAGCATCATCTTCTCGAACGTTCCGAGGACCTTCCAGGCTCTTTGTAAGAGAACCGGCTCTGAATACGCCGCGGCGTCGCATGCCACGGCTTCGGCGACCCTTTCGAAGCGGAGGGAGACCGGGTCGTAGTCCGGCGGCCCAAGGCGCAGATCCTGAAAATCGATCGCCGCGAGGCGGCCGCCGGGCGCGCGCATGAGGTTATTCGCGTGATAGTCACGGTGCGTTGGAACGGGCTCACCGGTGCCGCGGGGATCGGCCGCTGCGCGGGCGAGGGCCAGCGCGAGCTGCTGCCAGCCGGCGGCACGAGACGCGCCGAGAGGTTCGCGACCTCCCCTCTCGAGCGCCCAGTGCCGGGTGTGCTCGAGCTCGGCGGCGAAGAACTCTGCATCGAAGGCGGAATTGAGCGTCGCGGCCGTCCGCGAGACTGAGCGGACCGAGTGAAGCAGCTCCTCGGCCTCATCGAGGAGACGCGCACGATTCTCGACTGGCGCCTCGGCGAGTTCGATGGCGAGATCGCGGTCTCCGAGATCCTCGATGAGCGCCACGCCGAGGTCCGGGGCGTCCGCGTGAAGCGCGGGCACGCGCACGCCGGCGGCAGCGAGGGCCGCGCCGACCAGGGCCCAGTTCGTCTGCGCGACCGAGGCCGGCTGCGGATAGAGAACGAGAAGAGTCGACGAGCGGCCGGCGGTGGGCTGCCGATAGTAACGGCGCGCGCCGATGTCTCCGGCGAGGGGCTCGGGTGCCGAAGCGCCGCCCAGGCCGAAGCGCTCACGAGCACAATCGAGGCGTCTTGCCGCCTCGAGCTCCGGGAGGTCGGTCACCCCTTCTTCACCGGCGCCCGTGCCGGCGCCGGCGTCGCGGCCGGAGCCGCGCTCTCCTCGACGATCTCGATTTTCACCAGCTTCTGGTAGGCGCGGGGCTTGCCGAGATTGTGATTCGCGGGATCCGGATTCGATTCCGCCACGATGCGGTCCACGACGTCCATGCCTTTCACGACCTCGCCGAACGCCGTGTACTGGTGGTCGAGAGAAGGGTAGTCCTTGAGGACGATGAAGAACTGGGAGGAGGCCGAATCGGGCGCCGAAGAGCGGGCCATCGAGACGATGCCGCGCTTGTGCTGCGTCTCGTTGAACTCCGGCTTCAACGTGACCGGATTTCCTTTCGCGTCGGTCTTGCCGGCGTTTCCCCACACGAACGCGTTCTTCGGATCCTTCGTCAGAGGATCGCCGCCCTGCAGGATGAAGCCCGGGATGACGCGGTGGAAGAGCGTGCCGTCGTAGAAGCCCGAAGCCGCGAGATCGATGAAATTCTTCACGTGATTCGGGGCTCGGTCGTAGAAGAAGCGGATCGTCACGTCGCCGCGCTCGGTATGGAGGATGGCCAGCGAGTGGGCGTAGTCGTGAGGCGCCGCTTTGACGGGAACCTTCTTTCTCGCCTTCGGTTTCACGGCCGCGGCGAAGGTCGGGACGGAAGCCAGGACGAGAAGAGCCGCGAAGGCCGCGCAGACCGCTCGGGAAGCAGCCGTTCGGATCGACATTCCGTGTGTCCTCCTTGGAGCGTCCGGACGGTCCTTGTCAGCGGCACCGGCCGCGCCGATGATAGCTCCCGGAATGCTCGCCGAGACGTTCCTGAAGCTGGTCGAGAAGGCCACGACCGACCTCGATGTCGACCGTCTTCGGAGCGACGTTCGGCAGCTCGCGGCGAAGCACCCGGAGGCGACGACGCGGGAGATGGGCCAGCGCCTCGTCACGAAAGCGGCCCGGAGAGCCGCGGTCCTCGGCGGCGTAGCGGGCCTGCCGCCGGGGTGGGCGGCCCTCGCGACGGCCGCGCCCGAGCTGACAGCGCTCCTCGTTCTGCAGAGCCGGCTCATCGTGTCCATCCATCTCCTTTACGGCGCTCCCATGGAGCCGAAGGAGCGAGCCCTGGAGGTTCTTGCCGGCCTCGCCGCCGGCGCGGGCATCAACGTCGGGCGCCGCCTCACGACCCGTGCCGCCGAGGAGATCGCGGCACGCCTCCTGGCGCGGTTCGTGGGACGCGAGACCTCGCACCTCGTGCCCCTGTTCGGCGCGGCTGCGGGGGCCGCCCTGAATTACGGAGCCGTGCGGGCGGTCGGGAGGGCTGCGCTCCGGCGCGTCGAGCGCCTTTACGGCCCCCCCGATCTGCCTGGAAAGGGACTCATTCTCGACACCCCCGGGCGGGTGTCCTGACGGCGCGTGATAAAGTTCCGGCTTCACAAAGTCGTCGCGACGAGAGCCAAACCGGGGGGTGCGGCGCGACGATCCAATCCGGGAGGAGATCGATGCGCGAGCTGTTCTACGAGGCGGTCCGGTCGACGGCGAACGTCGCCTGGAACGCTTTCCAGGCCGTGAACCGCCGCATTCCCGCGCGTGCGTTTCATCCGGCATGGGCCCCGGAACCGCTCCCGAAGAGCCACCAGCGCACGAAACCTCCGCTCGGGTATCCGCGCCGCACGGACTCGCTTTGTCCGACGTGTACGCGGGAAGTCCGGGACGCGATCGTGGGCGGGACGCGCGAGCTGCGCGAGCTCGTGGACGGGCGCCCGGGCGAGATTCCCGCGGACATCGTTCTGCGCGGAAACGAAATCTGGATGGTCAAGACCTGCCCGAAGCACGGCACGTTCGAAGACCTCATGGCGAGCGACGCCCGTTTCTTCGGGCGGCTCGAGGAGAATTTCTTCGGGCGCGACGTGAAGATCGGCAAGGACGCTCTTCACGACCACGGCTCGGCCTCCATCAAGTACGGCCGTGGGGCCGTCCTCACGGTCGACCTGACGAATCGCTGCAACATGATGTGCAATCCGTGCTTCATGGACGCGAATCAGGTCGGCTACGTCCACGAGCTCTCCTTCGCGGACATCAGGGAGATCCTCGACAACGCGGTCTCCATCAAGCCGCGACGCCAGCTTTCCGTGCAGTTCTCCGGCGGCGAGCCCACGATCTCGCCCTTCTTCCTCGAGGCGACGCGCTACGCGAAGGAGATCGGTTACTTCTCGGTCCAGTGCGCGACGAACGGAATCCGCTTCGCGCAGGAGCCCGGGTTCGCGAAAGAAGCGTACGACGCGGGGCTGAGGCTCGCGTACCTCCAGTTCGACGGGGTCGGGAACGAGCACAACACCCACCGCGGCGTCGGGAACCTCTACGACGTCAAGCTGCAAGCGCTCGACAACCTTCACGCGGCCGGCGTCGACGTCACGCTCGTGACGACGCTCGTGAATTCCGTCAATAACGACCAGGTGGGCGACATCCTCCGGTTCGCGATCCGGAACATCGAGAAGATCAACGCCGTTTCCTTCCAGCCCGTTTCCTTCACGGGCCGCGATGAGGAGATCGACGACGACACGCGCAAGAAGCAGCGCTACACGCTCGCTCACCTCGCGCACGACGTGAAGGATCAGGCCGGAATCGGCGAGCCGATGCGCGATTGGTTTCCCCTCTCGGCGTCGGGCCCCTTCTCCGATCTCAAGGATCTGCTCGGCGGCCTCGAGGCCCAGTGGGGCTCGCTCAAATGCGGGTGCCACCCGAACTGCGGGATTGCAACGATGATGCTCGTCCATCCCGAATCGGGCGACGCCGTGCCGGTCACCCAGATCCTCGACGCGGACCGCCTCTTGCGCGATCTGACGATCGTGACGGACTCGGCGCGCGGCCGCTTTCTCACCGTGATCCAGACCGCCCTCTCTCTCGCGCGCAACATTCGCCCCACCGGCGTCCCGAAGAACCTCGGCGTCTGGGAGACGCTGAAGGTCATGGACGGGCACACGGGCCGCGGCATGGGGATCGCGAAGCAGGGGCGCTACCCCTGGCGCGTCCTCCTCGTGGCCGGCATGTGGTTCCAGGACCTCTTCAACTACGACTTTCGCCGCACGGAGATGTGCATCATTCCGTACGGCACCCAGCTCGGCGAGATTTCGTTCTGCGCCTACAACACGGGGGCCGGCTGGCGGAAGATCGTGGAGGAGATGTTCCAGAGCGCCACGCTGGCCGAGTGGTACAAGGAAAAGGGCCGCCACCCCGTCTACGCCCACGGCAAGCGCGTCCCCCTTCCTTCCTACGCGCCCGCCCCGAGGCCCTCCACGCTGCCCGTCTTCGAGCCCTCTCCCCAGCCCGTCGAGCGCCCGGCGGCCGCGCGCTCCGCGACGCCTGCGCTCACCGCCCTGCCGTCCTTCAGCGTGGCGTCGGGGAAGTAGCGCGCAACGCGAGAGCCACGACGGCGTTCGCGGCCTCGCCGGGGTTCTCGAGCGGCACGAGGTGCCCCACCCCGGGCACCGTCACGAGGCTCACCCACGAGGCGCGACCTGCGACGGCCGTCATCGCTTCGGCGTCCGAAGGCGGCGCGATCGCATCCTCGTCACCGACGACGACGAGAAGGGGTTTCTCCCAGGCGGACAGCACCTCGAAGCCTTCGTCGCGCACGGCGAGGCCCGCGAGGTCGGCCATGGCGGTTTCGGGCGGCGTCTCGAGGATCATCGCGCGCGCCGTTTCCTCGACGGGCGTCCCCTTCGAGCGCCTCGCGAGGAGCTTCGGCAGCATCGCGGAGAGGGCCGCTCCGATCCCGTCCCTGCGGAGGGCCTCGATGGCTTCCTTGCGTTTTGCACGTCCCGCGTCGTCGTCCGCGGTGGCCTTCGTATCGAAAAGAGCGAGGCCCACGAGGCGGTCGCGTTCGCGCATGCCGTGCCGTTTCAGGAACTCGAACGCCACGTAGCCGCCCATCGAGAGGCCCGCGAGAACGTACGGCTCTCCTTTCGGGAGAGCGCGGGAGATCTCCTCCGCCATGTCGTCGGCGAGAAGCGACATCGTATGAATAGGGGCCGCGGCGCGGAAGGAGGTGCCGCGCCCTCGGAAGTCGGGAGCAAAGACGGACGTGATCGGAACGAGGGCGCCCGCTGCGGCACGTACGGCAAGGGGACTCCAGATCCGGTGATCCAGCGGATAGCCGTGGAACGCGACGAGGTGCATCGACGGATACTACCGGCGCCCCGCGACCCGTCGCCATGTCGCTCCCCTGGGACCAAGGCCGTCGGGCACCGTGCCGGTCTCCAGGAAGGAGAACACGCGCGTCGCGCGGACATGCTCGTCGGCGGGGGACGGCGCGCGGAAGAGGACGGGGAGGCCGGGGCGCGCCCGGAGGGCCGCGACGAGGCGCTCGTCGCCGTCGTCGCGGTTCAAGCAGTACCAGAAAGACGGATTCACGTAGAGGCCGCCTGGAGCTCGGGTTCCGGTGATCGGATAAAGCGTCTGCCGCCCGCCGAAGACGAGCAGCTCGCCGCCGGCTGGCACGTGCGCGCGCACGGACGCCGCCTCGGCGCGCGTCACCGCGTCGTCCCAATAGTAGAGAGAACGCCCGAGCCGATCGAGGAGGAGCGGGCCGGCGCCGAGGATTGCCACGCCCAGGAAGACGGCGAGGAGCGCGGCCGGGCCGCCGGCGCGAGGACACGGCCACGCGGGGATCGCACGCGATGGAGGCGTCGAAATACTGCCGGAAGCGCGAGCGCCGTCCGCACGGCCGCGAGCGCGGCGAGTCCCGTGACGGCGGACAGATGCAAGAGGCCTGGCCGCGGCCACGCCATCCCGATCGCGCGTGGCCACGCCGACGAGCGGTGTGCGGCGCGACACCCCCGTCGGCAGCGTCGCGCCGGCGAGCGTGATCGCCGCAAAGGGCACGAAGACCTCGAGCGACTCGTGAACGTCCGCGGCCGTGAGTGGCGTCGCGATCTCCCGCGACATTCCGGAGAAGACGGGGTAGACGAGCGTCCAGCGCACATGCGCGAGCGT
>CAWFJJ010000020.1:0-7255 GCA_963816185.1 Thermoanaerobaculia bacterium
TCATGGCCCTGCCCTTCCTCTCCGTGTTCGCGCCGTCGCGCTCTCGCAGCTCGAAGCACGGCCTCGTATCGAGGCCCGTGGGTCCGCCTCGCGGCGTGCGTGCTCCTCATGTGGCAGGTGCCGCGCAATCTCGCCTACCTCGACCATGACAACGGGGTCCAGAACCAGGTCGTCGGGTATGCGGAGCGTCTCCTCGGGCCTGACGACCGGTATTTCGACGGCATCGCCATGGTCCCGACGCGCCATCAGGCCGAGAACGTCAGCTGGGAGTCGCTCATCTCGCACGGAGTCCACGCCGAGCTGGCACATGGGAACGATCGTTCGATTCGCCAGATCCTCGATTCCCGGCCGAAGCTCTGGATCCTGAACTACCGCATTCACAAGCTGCGGGCGTACCTGCCGCGGCTGCTCGACCCTTCGTACGTTCGCGTCCACCCCGACGTGCTGCTGACGGGAGCGTTCCTCCGAGACACCCGGTCCGTGCCGTTCGTAAACCGTTGGCCAGGACGCTACCGGCTATTCCGGCCCGACGGGTCCCCGAGCGGAGAGCCGTGGCGTCTGGACGGCCGAGAGGCTGATGCGGACGGCTTCGTCCCGGAGGGGCCTCACGAGGTAGCCGGCTCTCTCGTAGACGGCCCGCGCTATCTTCTCCCCGTAGGCACCACGTTCGTCATGCCGCTGCCGGTGACGTCGCCGCTCGATGATCTCTTCCATGGCGTCTACGAGTGACGGCGAGGGCCCGGCCGTAGAATGAGCGCGATGCATGGCTGAACAGCGCACACTCGCGGTGCTCATTCCCTGCCTGAATGAGGAGAAGGGAATCGGGTCCGTCGTGTCGGAGTACCGTCGCGAGTTTCCGGAGGCGCGCATCCTCGTCGTCGACAATGGGTCGACGGACGGCACGGCGAGCGCGGCGCGTGCCGCGGGCGCGGAGGTGATCCGAGAGGCGATGCGCGGCAAGGCGAGGGCCGTGGTCACCGCCCTGAACCGGATCGACGAGGACCTCGTGTTGATGGTGGACGGCGACGGAACGTACCCGGCGGAGGGCGCGCGCCTCCTGTTTCCGCTGTGCGAGCAGGGGATGGACATGGTGACGGGCCTGAGGACTCCCGGAGGAGACCAGGCCGCCGCATTTCGCCGCTTCCATCGCGGCGGCTCGGCCCTGTTCCATGCGGCGATGCGCCTCGTGTTCGGCTACGCGCCGGGCGACCTGTTCTCGGGCCTGCGGCTTTTCTCGCGGCGTTTCTACAAGAACGTGCCGATCCTGTTCCGCGGTTTCGAGCTCGAGACGGAGCTCACGATTCAGGCCGTCGAGAAAGGCTTCCATATCGCCGAGACGCCGGTGCCTTTCCGCGAGCGGGCGGAGGGATCCGCGTCGAAGCTGCGGACCGTGCGCGACGGAATCCGGATCCTGCGTCTGATCCTCGTGCTCTTCCGCGACTATCGTCCCTTCGAGTTCTTCGCGCTCGTTTCGGCGCTCTTCTTTGCGGCCGGACTCGCCGCTGGATTCCTGCCCGTGCGCGAATACTTTCAGACCCACCTCGTCGGGCGCTTTCCGCTCGCGATCCTCGCGGCGGCTTTGATGAACCTGTCGCTTTTCTCGCTCCTCACGGGCGTGATGCTGGAATCGGGGCTTCGGCACCGCCGGGAGGCGTGGCAGATCCAGCTCCGCAACTTCCGGGGATGAGGCCGCAGTCCTCACCGGGGCCGCGTGGGGGCGTCGTTCACATCCTGTCGCAGTACCTTTGGCCGGACGACGCGCCCACTGGAATCTACGCCGAGCAGGTGGCGGACGCGCTCGCTCGCACCGGCGTCACGGTACGGCTCGTCGGCGGCACGGGCACGTACCGCCCCGGCGAGAGACCACCGCCGGCAACCTCCATCAAGCGCGTTGCGCACCGCGAGGGGAAAAGGGGCCATCTCCTCTCGACGGCGCTCGAATACGAAGCCGTGAGGCGGGCGTTCGCGTCGGAAATCGTGCGGTCCGTCTCTCCCGGGGACGTCGTGGTGGTGACGAGCGCTCCACCGACGACGATCGGGCTCATCCGCCAGATCCGCGAGAAGGGCGCGCGCGGCGTCTACTGGCTGCAGGACTTCTATCCCGAGCTGATCCGCGGCGTCTTCGATTTTCCTCTCGCGCTTCGCCGGCGCTTCTCGGCGAGGTGGCGGGCGCGCCTGGCGGAATGGGACCGTGTCGTGAAGGCCGCGGGGAACCTCGGCTACCATGGCGCGAATGCGCGGGTCATCCGGAACTGGCCGACCCTGGATCTCGGGGAGCCCCGTCTTTTTCGTCAGGGAACCGCGCTCTATTCCGGGAACCTCGGCTGGGGCCACCACTTGCCGAGCTTCCTCGCGCTCTGCGAGAAGCTGGCGCGCGAGGGATTCGAGATCAGCGTTCAGGGCGACGGCCCCGGCCTCATGCGCCTCCCGGGTTGGATTCGCACGGGGCCCGCGCTGAAGCGGCCCGAGGATCTCATCCGCGCATACTGGGACGCCGAGGTGCATCTCGTCGCGGGCCACCCGGCCATTCCCGAAGCCGTCTTCCCTTCCAAGTTCTGGAACGCCTGGGCGACGGGCCGCACGGTTCTTTTCTCCGGCCTGTCCGGCGCGATGGAAGAGGAAAGGCACGCCGCCGAGGCGGCGGACTACCGCCGTCACCTCCCGGACTTCACCGACTTCCTCAGCGGTCTGGCCCGGGGCAGCGCATGACGAAACCGTCGACCTCGGAACGCGGGGCGCGCACGCGCCGCCAGCTCGCGTTCTATCGGCTGGGTCTCACCCTTCTCGGAGCGACGTTCCGGGTCGGGCCGCTCGCCTCGATCCTGGCCCGTGCCTCGAAAGTCTTCCTCCGCCACGCGAGGGTCCGGCACTTCCTGCGCACGGGCGGTTTCGACTCGATCGTGGACGGCGGCGCGGCTGTCGGAGAGTTCGCATTCGCTGCGCGCGGCACGTGTCCGAACGTCCCCCTCGTCTGCGTCGAGCCTCACCCGCCCTCGGCCGCGATCCTGCGCCGGAACGGCTTTCGCGTCGTCGAGGCCGCTCTTTGGGAGGCGCCTGGACGTCTCAGGCTGACGCAGCCTACCGACGCGACGACGTCGTGCAGCGTCGTGCTCGAGTCCGCCCCCGGTCGGCCCTCGTGGGAGGTGGACACGGTCCGCCTCGATGCGATCGGCGTCAAGGGCGAACGGATCCTCGTAAAGCTGGACCTGCAAGGGGCCGAGGCCGAAGCGCTCGAAGGGATGGGATCGCTCTGGCCGCGCTGCGCAGCCGTCCTCCTCGAAGTGAGCTACGGCCCGTCCGGATCGTACGAGCCTCTTCGCTCCCTTCTCGCCGCGCGCGGCTTCGCAGAGGCGGCGACGTTGAACGAGCTCGAAGAAGACGGACTTCCGATCGAGGCCGACAAAGTCTTTGTCCGGCAACGCGGGCCCGCGTGACCTGCCCGAAGAGGATCCCTCGGTCGTAACTGCGAAGGACGAGACGGCGCCAGCCGTCGCCCGTCAACGGGGAAGCAGCTTCTTCGCAACGCGCCTGCGGTAGGTGTCGAGCGGCATCCGGGTCCGAACCCAGTCCCAGACGAGGAAATCGACGACTGCTCCGGCCGATCGAAGCAGGGATTCAGGAGAGGTCCGGGAGGACGATCGAGCGAGGAACGCCTCGCAAAGGTCCAGCCGTCTGCGGCCGAGTTCTTTCAGGCGGGGGGCTCCAGGTACGCCCCTGTCGGCCCACCACGACCAGACGCGGAAGAGGTTCCAGGTGTACTGCCATCGGAACTGCCAGAGTCGGTTGGACAGAGCGTCTTTCGTCATGCTCGCGGGGGACGCGACGAAACGCACGAGCTTCGCACCGAGGACCTCGACGCCGGATCCCGCGTCGGCGAGCTCGGAAAGGAACCCGACGTCGTTTCCATACGGGAAGAAGCTGAAATCGTATCCCATGGGGTTGTCGATCTCGATGTGCCGGTCGAAGATGCGGCGCGCCTCCGTCGCCTCGTAGACTCCGTTGATCTGGCTCACCGAGTAGCGACGACAGAAGAGTCCGAAGGAGAATTCGACGGGAGAGAGAATCCCCGCGTCGGGGGCGTACTTGTCGATCACGCCGTGCGCGTCCTCGACGACGCCCCCCGAAAAAACGAGCTTGCGTCCCGCCGACATTGCCCGGATCGCCCCATCCGCCAACGCCTCGGAGAAGCCAGGTTCCAGCACGTCGTCAGCCCAGACGAACGAACACCAGTCGCCCGTAGCCGCGTGGAGGGGAACCCTCCAGGCCCGGACCGGGCCGGAATTCGTGTCGGCCGTGAGGAAGCGCGTTTCAATGCCGGTCTTGCGTGCTTCCGAGAGAAGGCGGGACACGATCTCGCGCGTTCCATCCCGGCTCGCTTCGTCGTAGACGACGACCTCGAGCGGTCGCCAGCGCTGGGCGAGAGCGCTCCTCAGGGTCCGCTCGATCGTCCCCGCGCTGTTGAACGTGGGTGTCAGAAGGGAGAGTTTCACCCTGCGGCTCCGTCAGGAGCGGACGATTTCGACGGCAGGCAGCGGGAAGATGAAGCCCGTGCCGCGGGCGATCGTCTCCCGCTCCCGCTCGAGGATTTCCTTCCGGAAATGCCACGGCAGGACGAGGTAGTAGTCGGGCTTCTTCGCCCTCGACTCTTCTTCGCTCACGATGGGGATCTCGGTCCCGAGCGTCGTCGCCCCGAACTTGTCCGGGTTCCGCTCCGCGGCGCAATCCACGATCTTCCGGTCGATGCCGCACCACTGCAGGATGGTGTTGCCTTTCGTGGAGGCGCCGTAGACGTGGATCGTCTTGCCCTCCCGTTTCAACTGTTTCAGGACGCGGTTGAGGTCGTCGCGGTGCACGTTGATCCGGTCCTGGAAGTTGCGGTAGGGCTTGTCGGTGTCGAGCTCGAAATCGAATTCCTGCCGGCGCAGGTCCTTCATGTTGCGGTCGAAGGCCGGGCTGCGGAACCGGAAGTTGCTCGTGTGGGTCGCGACGCACCGGATGCTCCCGCCGTTGATGTCGTTGAGCGCCGCGTCGACGACCTGGAGCCCCGCCTGCTGGAGGATGAATTCCACGACAGCGAGGCTGTAGTACTCGATGTGCTCGTGACAGATGGTGTCGTACGAAGTCATCTGGAGCATGAGCGGCATGTACGACATCTCGAGGATCCAGACGCCGCCAGGCGCCATGACCTGCTTCACGCTGCGGCAGAACGCGACGGGATCCTCGAGGTCATAGAACATCGCGATCGACGTCACCACGTCGAAGAGGCCGTCGGGGAGCCTCGCGAGGAGCTCTTCCGACGGAAAGAGGCTCTGGATGATCGTTGCGCCGGACGCGTTACCCTGGGCCACGTCGGAGGGATCGATCCCGAACTTCGCGGCTTCGGGGGGATAGAAACCGAGGAGCGTTCCGTCGTTGCAGCCGATGTCGAGGACGTTAATGCGCGGCGAGCCGAGGAGCGAAACGGCGTCCCGCGCGATGGACTCGAGATGCTCGCGCATCGTCCTGTTCGTGCCCGAGCGATACCAGTAGGAGCTGTAGAGGACCTCGGGAGGCACGGTGTACTCCATCTGGAGCAGGCCGCAGGCCTTCTCGTCCTTCATCGGGTCGCACCGCACGAGGGATGTCGGGATGCGGCGGACGGGCGGAGGAATCCTCCCCGGCTTCAGAAACGAACCTTGCAGGAACTGCTCCCCGAGATCGATAACCCTCGTGAGCGCCGGGGAGCCGCAGGCCCGGCATGTCTTTCGGTGGATGAGATGCATGGGAAGACGCGAAAGTATCGCACGGTGCCTCCCGATTCGTCGCCTCCGACCGCGGCCCATAATCCACAAATGCCGCGCATGACCGTCCTCGGAGCCGCGTATCTCGCGCGCGAGGCGTGCGTACGTGGCGCTCTCTCGCGCGGGCGTTGCGCGCGTCCCCGGCGCCCGGCGAGCGTATGCGCTGGTCCACCGCGTCGCTTTTCCCGGCGGCGAGCGTCGCGTCGTCGTGAACGGGATGCCCATGTGGGTGGACACAGGCGACCGTGTCATCGCGACAGTCTCGCCGACGAGGCGCGCCTTTGACGCAGGCGTCCTCGCCAAAGTCGACGTCCAGGGTGCCGAAGTTCTCGTCGTCGAGGGCGGGCGCCGACTCCTCGCGCTGCCGCTTGGTCACGGCTCTCTTGGAGATCTGGCCCGAGGCGCTCGCACGGGCGCACGTCGACGCGGCATTCCTCCTCGCGGACCTCGAAGGCCTCGGCTTCCGGTTCGAGGACGTCGAGGCACGAGTGGCGGAGCGCCGTGCGCTGCGCCCCGCGGACATTCTCGAGACGTGTCGTGGGAAAACGCAGTCGTGGATGAACCTCCTCCTGACGAAGGCCGTCCTGCCGTGAGGCCGGAGGGTCAGGCCGCGGGCTTCCTCAGCCGGAGATAGACCACGCCGAGCCGGTGGTCTTCCGGGAGGGCGGGAATCTGGGAGATACGGAAGTTCCCCGGGCACACGAAGCGGAGAAGTCTGCCGAGAAGGTACGAAAGGGGGAGCAGGCGGACGAAGGTATCCTCGACCCAGCGCGAGGACTCCGTGGCCCACTCGCAGGTCAGGACGTCCCAGGATCGCCGCAGTAGGCGCGCCCTCACCTCGTCGGGACTATAGCGGCGCTCGAAGAACGCGAGGCCGTCGCGTTCGGCGTGTACCGCCCCCCACGGCCGGCTGCGGGTCCAGATCTCGCGCGGTTCGCGCGCGACGTTCGTCGTGACGTGGAGGACACCGTTGGGCTTCAAGACTCGCCAGATCTCGTCCATCGCGCGCGCGTCGCCGTCGCCCGCAATGTGCTCGAGGACGGACACGCACAAGGCATTGTCAAAGCAGGATCCCCGGAAAGGGAGCGCGCGGCCGTCGCATACCGCGAGAAATAGGAACGGATCGAGGCGTCGCCAGCGCGTGACCTCCCGATGGAAGAGGTCAATTGCGGCCCACTCTCCCGCTCCCTCACGGGTGAGAAGGCTCGGGAGGAGTTTTGGGCTCGAGACGTCGAGGCATCGGCCCGCGAATGGGACGTCGGCGAGACGGCCGAGTTCCCAGTAACGCCAGGGATCCAGCGGCACCAACAGCCGCGCAAGGCCTCCCCGCGCGTCGCGCCAGTTCGTGGCCCCGCTCAGCCAGCGGAGCCCGAGGCGAGTGCTATGGCGGAAAAGCCGCCTCCACCCTGGGACGCGCGACACGCCCGTTTCGTGCATGTGGCGCGGCAGTATCGCATCTGGCCCCGCCTGCGCGT
>CAWFJJ010000021.1:0-117268 GCA_963816185.1 Thermoanaerobaculia bacterium
TTTTCGGGTGTTGCGCTACCCTCGGTCCAACTGATGCCGGAAAGTCCAAGAATGGCCGGCCGGGCGGGTCTCTTCTGGACGCTCCTGCCGTACCTCGTTTTCGCGGTCCTCTTCGTCGCGACGTTCAGGCGCTGGATCCTGCCGTTCGAGGATTCGGGCCGCGAGATGAACACGGCTCTTCGGCTCGCCGACGGCGAAGCGCTCTATCGCGACGTCGGCTACCCCTACGGTCCGCTTCCCCCCGTCATCGACGGTCTCCTGCTCCGAACGTTCGGCCGAAGCCTCGACGTCCTCGTCGTGTGGCGAACGATCCTCGCCTTGTTGGGCGTGGAGGCGCTCCGTCGTCTCGCGCGCCGGCTCGCCCCAGGCGAATCGCTCGCTGCAGCCATCTGCTCCTTCACGGTCGCCGCATGCGCATTCGGCGTGGGCAGCTCGTGGCCGTTCCCATACAGCGTGGCGGCCTTGGCCGGGACCGTCGGCGGGTGGTGGGCACTCGAGCTCGCGTTGGCTTCAAAGTCGCAGGCCGGGTCGATCGCCGCCGGGGTCGTCGCGGGCCTCGCGGCGGGGACCAAGCTCGAGATCGTGCCGCTCGCTCTTCTGGGTCCTCTCCTCGTCCTCGCTCTGAGTCGCCCGCGCAAGGAAACCGTCTCCGCTGGCGCCTGGATGCTGGGAACGGCCGCAATCGCGTATGCCGTTCCGATCGTCCGGTTCGGCGCGGACATGATGAAACGCCAGGGCTTTCTCGTCGCGCTCTCGGTCCCGGAATCCTGGCGACGCGTTTACGAGGGCGTGCTCTTTGGCGGGCTGACTCCGGCGGCGTTCGCGCGTGGAGGATTTCGTGACGTTCTCTTCCCGTCGGCGGTCGCAGTCGCGCTCGCCCTTCTGCTCCGAGACGGAGGAAGGACGTTCAACGTCGCTCTCATGCCGCTCCTGTTCGTGGTCGGGGGCCTCACGTTCCTCTCGCCCGGCAACGGCTGGTTGCACGCTCTCCTACCTCTCGCAGCCTGCGTTGCGATCGCCAGCCTCGTCCGGACTGCGATCGCCTGGCGTCATGGAGACTCTTCTCTCGATTTGGCGGCTGTCGGAGTCGCCCTCGTCATGCTCCCCGCGCTCGTACGCCAGCCCTTTTTCCTCCGAAATCCGGTGTACGGCGCCTTTTCGGCCCCTTTCGCACTCGTGGTCGCGCTCTGCTGGATCGGCCGGCACTCGCGTGCGCGAAACGCGATAGCGGCCCTCGTTCTGGGCCTGTCGGCAGCGCAGATCGGCCTGCGAGTTCAGGGAATCGGAATGGCCGCAATGACACGGACGGAGCTTCCGGGCGCCTCACTATTCCTCGTGCCGGCGGAATCACACTTCGTGACCGAGGCGGCGCGCGTCATTCGAGAGATCGTGCCGGAGGGTGGAACGATCGGCATCTTTCCGGAGCCCGGGTTCCTTCTGTTCGTAACAGGCCGCAAGAACCCGTTTGTAAACGAGTTCTTCCTGCCTGGAGTCCAGGACGCCGCGGCGGAAGACCTGATGATTCGTCGGCTTCGCGAGCGCCCGCCCGACGCCCTTCTCGTGACGAACCGCGCTTACCCGGAGTTCGGGGGCGCGGTCTACGGACACGGGCTCCTCGATCGGTTCTTTGCGGAGGTTTCCAGGCGTTACGTGCCCGCGCGGCGAATCGGCGGGGAGGCGGGACCGGTTCCGCTGCGGCACGCGTCGGAGGGGCTGCTCCTCCTGCCGCGGGCCGGCGCGGCAGGGGGACGAACCCGTAAGATCACCGGATGCAGGCCACGACTCGCGCCGACGGTTCCGTCGACGTCGCCGTTGGCGCGAGGATCGCGGTCCTCTCGTCTCTTCTCCTCATTCTCGTCAAGCTTCCTTTGCTCGCCCTCGCCGCGCTTCGGGCGCGAATCGTGATGGACGAGTTTTTCCAGGCGGCACTTTCCATCGTGATTCCAGACGGCTTCTACCACGGCTACGACCCGGTCAAGACGGTGCTCTACGCCTACGTCTTCGACCTCGCACGACGTGTCACGCACGACGCAGCCTCGTTGATGCTTGCAGCACGCGTTGAAGGCCTCGCCCTTGCTCTGATCGTGGCCTTCCTCGTCGGATGGATTGGCAAGCGGCTCGGGCGGACGACTCCGGAGACCCTGTTCGGCGTCGCCGTCCTCCTGTCGTTTTCCAACTTCATGGAACGTTCGTTTCGCGTTCGCTCCGACTCGGTCTCCGTTTTCTTCATCGCCGGCGCGATGACGGCCGCGACGTGGGCGGGAGTGCCTCCGGCCGCCGTCTCAGGAGTGCTGGCTGGAGCGGCATTTTTGAGCACCCAGAAGGCGGCTTTTGCCGTCGCCGCCCTGGGTATTGGATGGGTATCGGGCGCCCTGCGTCCGGCCTCGAGAATCAGGGCACGTGGGGAGGCCCTTGCGTTTGTCGCTGCCTTTTCAGCGGCCGTCCTCGGTTACGCGGCGTGGTTCGGAGGCTTCGGCACCGGCGCCCTCGCAGTCGTGAGGATGGTGTTTCTGAGTCCCCTCGATTTCGCCGCTCATAGCCTCACGTATTACAGCGGGTTGAAGATGTACGCCGCCCAGACACTCGGACGTAACGTGCTTCCCTATGCTCTTTGCGCGGCCGGCGTCCTGCTCTCGGCCCTTCGGATCGGGGAACTCTCTGACGCTGCCCGCCGCCTCCTTATCGTGGCTCTCGTCGTGCCGCCGTGCGTGTTCCTTGGGGTGCAGACGTGGCCGTACGTCTTCGTGCTTCCGATCGTCACGCTCGCCGTGTTCAGTCCCGAGGTGCCGCGCTTCGTTGCGCGTCGAGCGCCAGGGCTCGCGGTGCCCGTCCTTCTCGTCCTCCTGGCAGGCCTCACGTTTTCCATTCCCCGAAACGTAAGATATCTGCGCGCTTCGAACGAAGACCAGCTGAGCATCGTTCGAGTGGTCGAGAGCCTTCTCGGACCTGAGGATCGTTACCTCGATGGCACCTGGATGATCGCCACGCGCCGGCATGCTGGAATGATCTGGTGGGATGCTCAGGGCATCCAGGCCATCGTCGAGTCGGCCAAGAGAGGAGACTTCACCGAGCTCGACGCGGCATTCGTCGAACAACCCAAGGTTGTCATTCTCAACTATCGAACGCAGGCGCTTGGGCCTCTTCTGATGCGGTATGTCGTCCGCTCCTACGTCCGCGCCGCCCCGAATGCGCTTCTTTCCGGCACGCGAATCGACGGCGCGAGCGAGGTGCTGTTCGAGAACCGCTGGGCGGGCACCTATCGGCTTTACGATGCGAAGGGACGTCCCTGGGACGCCGCGTTTCGCCTGGACGGGGACGCGGTGGCCGGCGATGTCCGTGTCGGGCTCGGGCCTCATCGTGTGGCGCTCCGGGACTCGGCGGGGCCGGGGTTTCTGTTCCCGGCCGGCTTGAGCCTCCCGGGGGCGCTTCCCGAGACGCGACTCCCCGAAGACGTGTTCCGCGGGGTTTATGACTGACGCCGCAACTCCCGGGCGAGCCTCTCAGCCGTGGCTCTCGGTGGTGGTCCCGACATACAACGGAGGGCGCTATCTCGCCCGTGCTCTTGCGTCGATCGAATCCCAGGGCCGCGCATGCAACGACCTCGAGATCCTCGTCATCGATGATGGTTCCACGGACTCGACGCTCGACATCGTGCGACGTTTCGGCCGGCGGCTCCCCATTCGCGTTCTTCCTTCGGAACGTACGGGAAACTGGGTCGCGAACACCAACCGCGCCCTCTCGGAAGCCTCGGGCCGGTACATCGGCTTTCTACATCAGGACGACGCGTGGCTCCCGGGGCGTGTCACCGCTTTGAAGAGTCTTCTCGCGAAGCATCCCGGCGCGGCGATGGTGCTGCACCCAGTCTGGTTCATCGATGCGTCCGGCTGGAGGCTCGGGAGGTGGCATTGCCCGCTGCCCGAGGATGGGAAGCCGCTTCCGCCGGCATGCGTGGTCGAACGGCTCCTCGTGCAGAACTTCGTCGCGCTTCCGGCGCCGGTCGTAAGCCGGCGCTTCGCGCGGGAGGCGGGAGGACTGGACGAACGTCTCTGGTATTCGGCTGACTGGGATTTCTGGCTGAAGATCGCGGCGCGTGGCGAGACGCTTTACTCACCGCTTCTCCTGGCGTGCTTTCGCGTTCACGGCCGCTCACAGACCGTCGCCGCGGCGGCGCGCCCGGCGGAGATGCGCCGGCAGCTCGAGGAGGTGTTGCGCCGGCATTCGGGTGCGGGGAAAGGAGCGAGCGTCGCGCTCTCCGCGGTTCGGGCCGCGAACCTGTCCATCGACGTGAACTGCCTCCTCGCCGGCCGGGGCCGCGGATGGCCTCGCGTTCTCCGAAGAGCGGCGGCGCTCTCCCGGTCCGAATGGCACCGGTTCCTTCGCGACTCGCGGCTCCGGGAGCGCCTCGGAGCGAGAGTCGTGGGCCTCCTTGGGACGTCGCGAGGACCAAGGCTGGACGGTGGCTTCACGGAGTCTTCCGCCGGTGAGAGAGTCGAGTCGGGGTCGCCGGTGGAGCTCGCGGACGACCGGAACGCCATGCGGAAAGAACCGCTCGAGGTGACGATTCTAATTCCTTGCCGTAACGAATCGCGGACGCTCGGCGCTTGCATCGCAGCCGCGAAGGAGGGCCTGGCGCGCGAAGGTCTTACGGGCGAGATTCTCATCGCAGACGATGGAAGCGAGGACGGGTCGCCCGAAGAGGCGCGCCGCCACGGCGCGCGCCTCGTGACAGCCTCTGAGACCGGCTATGGAGGCGCGATGCGCGCGGGGATCGAGGCCGCACGGGGTGCACGCATCGTGACAGGCGGAGGAGACGGAAGCGACGACTTCACCCTGGTCGGGCGATTCCTCGCCGCGCTGGATGCGGGCGCCGATTTGGTGGTGGGATGCCGGCTGCCCTCGGGCGGCGGGCGTTCTCGGCCCGGTGCGATCTCGTGGCAGAACAGACTCATCCTGCTGCCCCTGCTCTCGTGGCTCTCCCGCCTTCTGTTCGGCACGAAGCTTCGGGACGTCGTTTGCGGCTTTCGCGCTTTCCGCCGCGATGCGATCCTCGGGCTCGACCTCCGCACCAACGGCTTCGAATACTCCTCCGAGATGACGCTCAAGGCGGCACGCGGTGGCCTCAAGATCGCCGAGATCCCCGTCGTCGCGAGTTCTTCGGAACCGTCCGGAGGGAGCGCGGGCGGAGCGCGTCGGGGTTGGCGACACCTCCGCTTCATGCTTCTCTTTTCGCCCAGGTGGCTCTTCTTTCTGCCGGGCGCCTCGAGTGTTCTGTTCGGAGCGCTGCTCGGGACACGGCTCTTGTTCCGACCGCTTCGGTTCTCAGGGTTCGTCCTCGACACGAACAGCCTCCTCGTCTGCTCCATGGCGATCGTCGTCGGGATTCAGCTCTGTCTTTTCGCCGTCTTCGCGGAGATCTTCTCCGTCACGGAAGGACTGACCGCTCCCTCGCCACGCTACCCGATTCTCTTTCGCATCTTCACTCTGGAACGCGGTCTGGTGGCCGGGGTGACGCTCCTGGCGGCGGGCGTCGCGCTGATCGCCCGCGCGATGCAGCTGTGGAGCAGCGCGCACTTCGGAGGGATCTCGTATTCGGAGAGCCTGCGCATCGTGATCCCGGCGGTCACGTGCGTGACCGTGGGAACGCAGATCGTTTTTTCGAGCTTCTTTTTGAGCATCCTGGGCCTTCGCCGGAGGTGACGATGAACGTATCTCAATCACTCTTTGGCCGGCGGTGCGGCTAGAATGGGCTGTACAAGGAAGACCTGCCGGCGGGCTCGAGAAGGCGTTGGCCGAGTTCCTTCACTTGACGCACGGCAGCCGTTTCGCTTCGAGAGCGATCCACCCTATCCCTATGACGTCGCCCGACGAGTTCCGGACACGAGAAAGGCGAAGGGAGTTCTCGGTTTTGAGGCGAAAACGGGTCTCTCGGAGATGCTTGACGAGGTCATTCCCTGGATCCGGCGGGAGATCGCGGAGGGAGGCATCTGACCGGCGCGCCGCAGCCGGGGAGCGTTTCCCAGGTCGAAGGGCGTTACTTCGATCTCCTCGTGAAAGAGCGCGGCGAGTTCGACCCCTTCTCGCCGCGGGGCTGGAGAACGATCGCGAGGCGCTTCGCCGAGATGGTCCCTTCCTGTAGGCTCTCGCGTCTGCTCGACGTTGGGTGCGGGACGGGGCAGTCCCGCCAGATCTATGAGGACCGCACCGGCGGATACGTCGGCATCGATCTCTCCTTCGAGGCGCTCTCCGTGGCGCGCCAGAAACTCTCCGCGGCGGACTGGGGCCAGGCCGACGCTTGCCGGCTTCCTTTCACGGACTGCTCGTTCGACGCGGTGGCTTTCCGCTCTGAGCAGCCTGATGCCGGGCGGGAGAGTCTTCGCCTTCGACCCGAATCTGCTTCGTCCGGCGATGGCGCTTCTGCGCTGGCCAAAAAGCCCCTTCTACCCGTCAGAAGGTGTCAGTCCGAACGAGGCGCTGCTCCTGCCCGCGGTCCTCCGCCTTCGAAGCAGCCGGGTTCGTCGAGGTCCGTCAGCGCTGCCAGTCGGATATCCCTTATCGGCAAGTTGCACCGCGTCTGATGAACGCCTGCCTGTCGCTTTAAAGCGCTGGGGACTGGATCTTCGAACGGATCGGCCTCGGCCGCTGGTTCGGGACGTTCGTCCTGACAGCTGGCCGCAAGGCGATCGAGGTGCGGTGAGCATGACCGCCGACGCGAAGGCGAAATTCGGCGCCCCCTCGCTTCCAGAGCATCCTCGGTACTCGCTGGTTGTGCCGGTCTACAACGAGGCGGAGAACATCACCTCCTTTTGCAAGGCGCTTGCAGACCTTCCCGCGGGTCATGAGGTCCTGATCTGTCATGACTTCGAGGGCGACGATACGCTGGCGGCGCTCGACCGTCTGCCGCGCGAGGAAAAGCCCGAGTTCTTGCGTTGTGTCCTGAACACGCTCGGCCCGGGCGTGCGTTACGCGATCGAGGCGGGGATGCGGGAGGCCG
The DNA here is from genome assembly GCA_963816185.1 of Thermoanaerobaculia bacterium. Taxonomy (GTDB): domain Bacteria; phylum Acidobacteriota; class Thermoanaerobaculia; order UBA5066; family UBA5066; genus Fen-183. The sequence goes on from CAWFJJ010000021.1 coordinate 6,992, forward strand.
CCGCTCCGGTTGTCGTCGTGACAATGGCCGACATTTCCGACGACTTCACCCGGGTCGAGGCGATGGTCTCCGGCGTCGAAGCTGGCGCCGACGTCGTGTGCGCAAGCCGTTACATGCCGGGCGGCCGGCAAATCGGGGGGCCGAGGATCAAAGCGATGCTGAGCCGCATGGCGGGCCTGACCCTTCATTGGCTCTCGGGGTTGCCCACGCGCGACCCAATCAACAGCTTCAAGGCCTACAGCCGGGAGTTTCTGCGGCGTACGCGGATCGAGAGCCCGGCGGGCTTCGCGCTCGCGATGGAGCTTACGGTCAAGGCCCATTTCGGCGGAGGGCGCGTGGAGGAGGTGCCCGCTACCTGGAGGGGGCGCACGAAGGGGACGAGCCGCTTTCGCCTCTTTTCCTGTCTGCCTCTCTACCTCCACTGGTACTTCTGGGCTCTCCGGCGGCGATGGATCCGATCCGGGCCGGCGAGGCGCGTCCCGCGAGATCGGCAGCGCAACCGGTGAAAGCGGGCAGCCTCGTTCCCCGGCTTCTGACGGCGCTCCTCCTCGCCGCGTCGGCCCTCGGTCTTCTGTCGGTCCCGGTCAATGTCTACGACGACAGTCTCATGCTGCTGGGTGCCCGACTTGTCGCTGGCGGGAGAACCCCATACATCGACTTCTACACGCACTACGGTCCGCTCGGTTACACGATCCTGGCTTTCCTTGTCCGTCTCTTCGGGAATCCGGGACTGGCGCTGCGAATGGGAGCAATCCTTCTGCTCGCGGGGATGGCCATCCTCTGTCATGCCCTTTTCCGTTCGCGGCAGCCCGAGAGCCCTCTTCGAGAGTACCCCGTCCCTTTCCTGATCGCGGCGGTCTCCGCTGTCGCGATTCAGGCCGACTTCCTCGGGTTCGCATTCGCAACAGAGGTCGTCGTCCTCTTTCTCCTCGCTCGAAGCGCACCTGAGGGGCTCCGCGCAACCACTCTCAACGTCGCGGCCGGCGCTGTGCTGGCGGCCTGTGTCCTGATCCGTCCCGCCTTCGGCGCCTACTGCGCCGGCACGCTTCTGTTTCTGGAGACCGCCGGCCGGCCTCGCTTCGGCGGCTCGCGGAATTCTCTCGCGGCGCTCGCCGTGTTCTTCGGGTCCGCCGTCTGCTTCGCCCTATTCCTCTGGTCGTGTCTCTATCGGGGGATCTCGCTGCCCGTGGCGTTCAATGCCACGATCGTCACGCCGGCCCGCCTGGTGGGCGCTGGGGGGACGCGCTATCTCGATCCGGAGTTCCTCCTGGGCGCTGGAACCAATTCTCTCGGCCTCGTGAGGGCAATCGCGACCGGGGCGGGCCTGTTCGCGACGACGATCGCGTGGACGATCGCCGTTTCGCGGGGGAAGACGCGTCGCCTTGCCGCGGCCTTCGTCGTCGCAGGGGGCATCCTGCCGCTCCTGCCTGCGGTTTCGGAGCACCCCGCTCGGGACGCCGGGTTTCTCTCGCTGACGTTCTTCGTTCTGGCCTGCTGCCTCGTCTTCTCCGCCCGGCGCGCGCTACAGGAATCCGCTCTCCTGCGGGCTTCCGCGACATTCGGCCTCGTGGCGGCGGCGTTCGGGCACTATTTCTGGGCGCGCGCGGATATGTCCCACCTGCTTCCCATGCTGACCCTTGCCCTCGTGGGAGCGGCGCTCGTGCTGGCGTCTCTTCGCCCCGCGGGCCGCGTCGCCGTGATCGGTCTGTTCCTCTTCACGTCCGTTTCGGCTGCGCCGTCCTTATTCTTCCCCGCGGCCCTGCTTCTGAATCGCGACGTTGCCGCAAGCCTCCGTCCCTGGCGATGCACCCTCGTTCGAACGGACGCAAAAATGGCTGTCGCCTACGCCGACAGTAGCGCGGAACCAAATAGTCGTTTCGTGGCGGTGGGCTCGAGCCAGGCCTGGAGCTCAGCCGACCCGATCCTGCTCTTTGCGATTTCCTCCCGTCTCCCCTACACACGGTGGTTTCAGTATGACCCCGGCGTCCAGAGCTCCGCCGTGATCCAACGGGAGATGGAACGGGAGTTGGAGGCCTCTGGGAGCCGAAGCGCCGTGGTGTGGAAAGCAGACAAGTATCTGGTCGACTGGGAGAATCCAAGTCGCGACGCCCGTTCTCCATTCGATGATTTCTTCGACAGGCTCTACCCGATTACCGTCGCGAGGTTTGGCGATTATGAAGTCCGAGTGCGCGCGCCCGGCGCTCCCGCCGTTGCACGCCGCGAATGAACGCCAAGAAATGCCCTGGAAGCCAGGATTGCCCCTCGGCTACCCGCGCTTCTCTCCTATCGCGACGAACTCGTTGTACTTGAATACCTTGCCGAATAGTCGAGGCAAAGGAAAAGAGTATTGCTTGGATACGCTCAGCCCGCATTCTGCCAGAATCATTGCTGCCAGGTGGGGGTCTACAAAGTTCACGTGCGTCTGATCTGAATTGTATCCTGCCTCTTGGGGAGTAATGAGCACAACTCTCCCACCGGACCTCAGATAACCTACATACTCTCTTAGGAGCGAAATGGCTTCTTTCTGTTGCAGGTGCTCGGCCACGTGCGAGAAAAGAAGCGAGTCGAAACACGACTCGACCGCATAGGAGGAGGCGCGGAATTCTTCAGGGGTGAACGCAATCAGGCCACGTGATTTTGCGATCGCGACGGAGTGTTCATTGTTGTCCACGCCCACCGCCTGGCCGCTTAGGGCAATGTTGACGAGATTTCGGCCAATTCCACAGCCGATCTCGAGGACGAGGCCGAGCCGAAGGTGCTGCAGGTGAATGCGGTAGGGCCTTTGGACATCCAGGAGGCGCTTCCACAGCCTAGTCTGTCCCAGCAGGCGATTTGTATATTCTTCGGTTTCTGTGCCGGCCATTCGAAAGGATTATATTCACGGTCGCGGCACTCCGGCCGAAGGGCGCGGCGTGGCTCATAATCGGCTCGATGAAGCGCGTGACCGTCCTCGGAGCCGGTCTCGTTGGCTCGCTCAGCGCCAGAACGTTCGCCGACGACGGGCGAGTCGGAATCCTTCGTCCGCGGTCGCGCGGTGGATGCTCTCGGCTTCGTCGCCGCTTCGGTGATCGGCCTGCCCCGCTCGATGATCTCTTCCGTGACGTCTACGAGTGACGACGAGGGCCTCGCCGTAGAATGGACGCGATGCATGGCTGAAAAGCACGCGCTGGCGGTTCTCATTCCCTGCCTGAATGAGGAGAAGGGAATCGGGTCCGTCGTGTCGGAGTACCGTCGCGAGTTTCCGGAGGCGCGCATTCTCGTCGTCGACAATGGATCGACGGACGGCACGGCGTGCGTGGCGCGCGAGGCGGGCGCAGAGGTGATCCGAGAGGCGATGCGCGGCAAGGCGAGAGCCGTGGTCACCGCCCTGAACCTGATCGACGAGGACCTCGTGCTGATGGTGGACGGCGACGGAACGTACCCGGCGGAGGGCGCGCGCCTCCTGTTTCCGCTGTGCGAGCAGGGGATGGACATGGTGACGGGCCTGAGGACTCCCGGAGGAGACCAGGCCGCCGCATTTCGCCGCTTCCATCGCGGCGGCTCGGCCCTGTTCCATGCGGCGATGCGCCTCGTGTTCGGCTACGCGCCGGGCGACCTGTTCTCGGGCCTGCGGCTTTTCTCGCGGCGTTTCTACAAGAACGTGCCGATCCTGTTCCGCGGTTTCGAGCTCGAGACGGAGCTCACGATTCAGGCCGTCGAGAAGGGCTTCCGTATCGCCGAGACGCCGGTGCCATTCCGCGAGCGGGCGGAGGGATCCGCGTCGAAGCTGCGGACCGTGCGCGACGGAATCCGGATCCTACGTCTGATCCTCGTGCTCTTCCGCGACTATCGTCCCTTCGAGTTTTTCGCGCTCGTCTCGGCGCTCTTCTTCGCGGCCGGACTCGCCGCTGGATTCCTGCCCGTGCGCGAGTATTTTCAGACGAACCTCGTCGGACGCTTCCCGCTCGCGATCCTCGCGGCGGCTTTGATGAACCTGTCGCTTTTTTCGCTCCTCACGGGCGTGACGCTGGAATCGGGGCTCCGGCACCGCCGGGAGGCGTGGCAGGTGCAGCTCCGCAACTTCCGGGGATGAGGCCGCAGTCCTCACCGGGGCCGCGTGGGGGCGTCGTTCACATCCTGTCGCAGTACCTTTGGCCGGACGACGCACCCACTGGAATCTACGCCGAGCAGGTGGCGGACGCACTCGCTCGCACCGGCGTCACGGTACGGCTCGTCGGTGGCACGGGCACGTACCGCCCCGGCGAGAGACCGCCCCCCGCGACGCCCATCGAACGCGTCGCGCACCGTGAAGGGAAGAGGGGTCATCTCCTCTCGACGGCGCTCGAATACGAAGCCGTGAGGCGGGCGTTCGCGTCGGAAATCGTGCGGTCCGTCTCGCCCGGGGACGTCGTGGTCGTGACGAGCGCTCCGCCGACTACGATCGGGCTCATCCGCCAGATCCGCGAGAAGGGCGCGCGCGGTGTCTACTGGCTCCAGGACTTCTATCCCGAGCTGATCCGCGGCGTCTTCGATTTTCCTCTCGCGCTTCGCCGGCGGTTCTCGGCGACGTGGCGGGCGCGGCTGGCGGAATGGGACCGTGTCGTGAAGGCCGCGGGGAACCTCGGCTACCATGGCGAGAATGCGCGGGTCATCCGGAACTGGCCGACACTGGATCTCGGGGAGCCCCGTCCGTTTCGTCCAGGAACCGCGCTCTATTCCGGGAACCTCGGCTGGGGCCACCACTTGCCGAGCTTCCTCGCGCTCTGCGAGAAGCTGGCGCGCGAGGGATTCGAGATCAGCGTTCAGGGCGACGGCCCCGGCCTCATGCGCCTCCCGGGCTGGATTCGTACGGGGCCCGCGCTGAAGCGGCCAGGGGATCTCATCCGCACGTACTGGGACGCCGAGGTGCATCTCGTCGCGGGCCACCCGGCCATTCCCGAAGCCGTCTTCCCTTCCAAGTTCTGGAACGCCTGGGCGACGGGCCGCACGGTCCTCTTCTCGGGCCTGTCCGGCACGATGGAGGAGGAGAGGCTCGCCGCCGAGGCCGCGGATTACCGCCGCCACCTCCCCGACCTCACCGACTTCCTCAGCGGTCTGGCCCGGGGCAGCGCATGACGAAACCGTCGACCTCGGAACGCGGGGCGCGCACGCGCCGCCAGCTCGCGTTCTATCGGCTGGGTCTCACCCTTCTCGGAGCGACGTTCCGGGTCGGGCCGCTCGCCTCGATCCTGGCCCGTGCCTCGAAAGTCTTCCTCCGCCACGCGAGGGTCCGGCACTTCCTGCGCACGGGCGGTTTCGACTCGATCGTGGACGGCGGCGCGGCTGTCGGAGAGTTCGCATTCGCTGCGCGCGGCACGTGTCCGAACGTCCCCCTCGTCTGCGTCGAGCCTCACCCGCCCTCGGCCGCGATCCTGCGCCGGAACGGCTTTCGCGTCGTCGAGGCCGCTCTTTGGGAGGCGCCTGGACGTCTCAGGCTGACGCAGCCTACCGACGCGACGACGTCGTGCAGCGTCGTGCTCGAGTCCGCCCCCGGTCGGCCCTCGTGGGAGGTGGACACGGTCCGCCTCGATGCGATCGGCGTAACGGGCGAACGGATCCTCGTAAAGCTGGACCTGCAAGGTGCCGAGGCCGAGGCGCTCGTAGGGATGGGATCGCTCTGGCCGCGCTGCACAGCCGTCCTCCTCGAAGTGAGCTACGGCGCGTCCGGCTCCTACGAGCCGCTCCGCGCCCTCCTCGCCGCACACGGCTTCGCGGAGGCGGCGACGTTGAACGAGCTCGAAGAAGACGGACTTCCGATCGAGGCCGACAAGCTCTTCGTCCGGCTCGTCACCGGTGCTCCGTCTCCGTCATGACCCGCAGCAGGTCGACGACTTCGTCCAATGCGATCGCCTTCATGCAGCTGGTCTCCGGCTGCACGCAACGTATTTGTAAACATGGCCTGCATGCGTAGCCATCCCGCTGGATGACGGCATGGCCGCGCCCCCACGGTTTCCACAGCGCGGCAATTTGAGGACCGAACAGCGAGAGCACCGGGAGGCCGTGGGCGGCTGCGTAGTGTCCCACGAAGGAATCGACGGCGATCACGGCAGTCGTTCCCCGGAGTCGAGACGAGAGGTCCTGGACGGAACCCGCGATGATTCCGTCGAACTCCGATGAGATGTCGAAACGTCCCCACTGCAGGTGGTGGACCACCAACTCCGTCTTCCATCCCCTGGACCTGAGCTCTCGACTCAGCAGGATCCACCGTTCCTGGGGCCACTCTCGCAAGGCTGCTCCCGCCTCCGGTGCGAGGATCACGCGCCGGCTGTTTTCACCTGAAGCACCCGTGCCGTTCGCCCAAGGCCAGCGGAGTGTCGCGCGCTCGTCGATTCCGAGTTCCCGGCACGTCGCCTCGAGGTACTTCTGACGGTCCTCGAGGACGTGCCGGTTCGATTGTCCGAGCATCCTCCCCAGGCTCCTAGGCGCCGAGCCGTCCGCGACGACGTTCCGGATCCCGAGCCGGCGCAGGAGAAGCTTGTGGCGGATGTCGCCGCGGGGATCCAGGCCAATCCACGGGCCGCTCATCGGCGTCAGCCCGCGCCGGGAGTGGAGGATCGCCCGCGCCGACCGAAGTGGATGCTTCCACCAGTCGACGCGGACCCAGGGCCATTCCCCCACGACGACCTCGACCGCCAGGTCCTCCGGGAACGCGAACGCCCGCCCCGCCTCGCCCGTCACGAGACGGATCCGCGCGCGCGGCGCAACCGCCCGGAGGCCGTAGAGAAAGGCCGTCAGATAGACCAGGTCGCCGAGTGCGAATGTCTCCACCACACAGAACTGCAGCGCCTTGCCGTCCGCGCGAGATTGGTTTTGTTGCTCCGTTAGGGCGGTCATCGGTGTCGATTCTCAGTCAAGTCAAGCCCCTCAAATGGACCTCTGGCCCCATCCGGGCCTGACCGCGACGAAGGTATACGGGCGGCCGGGCGCCTTGTAGAGAAGGTCGAGGACCGAAAGGGTCCAATCCGGCACCCGCGCACCCGCGGGGAGGAACAGCTTTTCCGCAACGAGAGCGCGCAGACTGGCACGCGTGTGCGGGAAAAGATTGATCTCGGAGCTGATCGTGCTGAGGATATTTGTGACTTCGAGTCCTCCGGCCTCGAGGAAGTCCTTGTAGGCGCGGACCGAATACGCGTACTCGCCTCCGCTCATGAAGTGAGTGGAGTGGCGTTTCAGGAAACGCTTCAAATCTCCGGGAAACGTCACGACGTGCTCGCGGGAGAGGACGAGGAGCCCGCCGGGTCGGAGGACGCGGGCCGCCTCGCGGCAGAACGCCTCCGGATTCACCATGTGGTGGAGCACCTGGCGCCCATAAACCAGGTCGAAAGCGTCCGCCCGGAAGGGAAGCGCTTCTCCGACCGCCCGGTGGATCCGGATCACGGCACCGGCCCGATGGCTCAAGTCCCGAATCGCGTGGGCTCCGACGATCCGACTCGGGTCCGGTTCGACCGCGTCCACGGCCCATCCGTCCGCCGCCAGCGCCCAGGCGACGATTCCCCGGCCGCTTCCGATATCGAGGGCGCGCCCGCGGGCCGGCGGCAGGAGGCGGCGCGCCGCCCGCCACTCCGAGCTCTCGCGGAACCGGGCCGCCGCGTCCTCGATGGGATCGTCGAAGTAGCTGTCGCTCGAGAGCCGGGCGTTTTGCGGCTGGCTTCGGAACCAGAGGAACGTCTCCTCCCACGTTCGCGGAGCGGCTGGTTCGAGCGAACGGTCTCGGACCCTCGGCGAGTCCCTCGGGCGCAGCCTCCAGACCATGAGAAGACAGAATGATAGCGCCCGGTCGGTTCGTCATCGGGAACCGCGGCGTCACGCCGGTCCGGCTGCGCCCCCCGCATCGCACGTCCCTCCCGTACGCCGTGGCAAGATGACGCCGGCTCGCGGATGGCGGGCGGGAGGAGGAGAGCGGTGAAGTCATACGGCGACGCGTTCTCTCGTTACGGCCCTCACGTGTTGCTCCTCGTGGTGGCCGCAGCGATGAGCTGCGCGAACCAGTTGTTTCTGAAGGCCGGGGTCTCGCAGGGCGGTCCAATCGCCATCAGCTTCCATGGGCTTGTGGTTCTCATCCGCCGCATCTTCACGACCCCCTTGATCCTGACGGGTTACGTGCTCGGCGGATTGACGAACCTCGTGTGGCTGACGGCCCTCTCACGGTTCGAGATCAGTTTCGCGGCGCCCGTCATGGCGGGGCTGTCTTTCGTCCTCCTCCTCGCCGCGTCCGCTCTCGTTCTCGGCGAGACGGTCGGCTCGAATCGATGGGTCGGAACGTTCCTGATCGTCGCCGGCATGCTCCTCGTCGGGCGGAAATAGACTCTTCATGACGCGCGTGACCGTTCTCGGAGCCGGCCTCGTCGGCTCCCTCATCGCCAAGACGCTCGCCGACGACGGGCGATTCGAAATCCTCGTCTGCGATCGCTCGGAGGATGCCCTCGGCTTTTTCGCGGGCCGGCCCCGGGTCGCGACCGCGCGCCTCGATCTCGCGAGCTCGGCTGCGGTCGCGGCGGCCGTCGCTTCCGCGGATGTCGTCGTCGGCGCGGTGCCCGGGTTCCTCGGGCACGCGATGCTCAGGACCGTGATCGAGGCCGGCAAGCCGGTCTCGGACATCTCCTTCGCGCCCGAAGACCCGTTCGAGCTGGACGGCCTCGCGAAGGAGAAAGGCGTTCCCGCGGTCGTGGACTGCGGAGTCTCGCCGGGCCTGTCGAACCTCGCGTGCGGGCGAGCGGCCGGGCGGCTCGACGCGGTCGACTCGATCGTGATCTCCGTCGGGGGTCTCCCGTTCCGGCGCGTGCCGCCGTGGGAGTACCGCATCGTGTTCTCCGCGACGGACGTCATCGAGGAGTACACGCGCCCGGCGCGCCTCGTCGAGGACGGGCGCATCGTCACGAAGCCGGCCTTGTCGGAGGTGACCCGCTTCGAGCTGCCGGGTATCGGAACGCTCGAGGCATTCCTGACGGACGGCCTCCGCACCGTGCTTTCGACGGTGAAGGCGCGGAATCTGCGCGAGCAGACGCTACGTTGGCCGGGACACGCCGAGAAGATGCGCCTCCTGCGCGACGGCGGCTTTCTTCGGGACGAGCCCGTCGAAGCGGGCGGCACGCGCGTGGCGCCGCGCGCGGTCGCCGAGGCGCTCCTCTTCGCCCAGTGGAAGAGGCCCGAGGGGGAAGAGGAGTTCACCGTCCTCCGGGTGGAGTCGCGCGGCTCTCGCGCCGGCCGGCCGGTCCGCCTCGTCCACGATCTCTTCGACCGCACCGACGTGAGGACGGGCGCGACGTCGATGGCGCGCACGACGGGCTTTCCGTGCGTCATCGCGGCGGAGCTCCTCGCGTCGGGCTCCCTCCGCGATCCCGGCGTGCTTCCCCTGGAGCTTCTCGGCAACCGGCCCGGGCTTTTCAAGGCCTTCGTGGACGGGCTCGCCGCCCGGGGAGTCGCGTTCAAGGAGACCGAGGAGGATCCGTGGCCGCGATAAAGAACCCGATGGGGCGCATGCCGGGCGGCGAGCGATCGCACGGGCGGATCCGCGAAGAGCGGCCGAAGCTCCCGAAATCCGAGCGCCTGCGGGCGCTCCTGCCCGACATCAAGGCGCTCGTCGCTCCCCGCAAGGGCATCCTCGCGCTCGGCTTCGTCCTGATGGCGATCAACCGCGTGTCGGGGCTCGTCCTGCCCGCCTCGACGAAGTGGCTGATCGACGACGTGATCGGGAAGAAGCGCATGGACCTGCTCCTGCCGCTCCTCGGCGCCGTGCTCGCGGCGACGCTCGTCCAGGGCGTCACGTCGTTCTCGCTCACACAGCTCCTCTCGAAGGCTGCCCAGCGGCTCATCGCCGAGCTTCGGCGGAAGGTGCAGGCGCACATCGGGCGGCTGCCCGTGACCTTCTACGACGCGAACAAGGCCGGGGCGCTCGTGTCGCGCATCATGTCGGACGTCGAGGGCGTGCGGAACCTCATCGGCACGGGCCTCGTCGAGTTCGCCGGCGGCCTCCTGACGGCGGCCATCGCGCTCGTCGTCCTCTTCAAGATCTCGACGACGATGACGCTGCTCGCGTTCACGTTCCTCGTGGGCTTCGGCGTCGTCCTGAATCGGGCTTTCGGCACGATCCGTCCCATCTTCCGCGAGCGGGGAAAGATCAACGCCGAGGTCACGGGCCGCCTCATGGAGTCGCTGGGCGGCGTACGTGTCGTCAAGGGCTACCACGCCGAGACGCGGGAGGAGAACGTCTTCGCGGCGGGCGTGAAGCGCTTGCTCGACAACGTGCTGAAGACGCTGACGTCCACGAGCATCATGAGCCTTTCCTCGACCGTCATGCTGGGGGTCGTGGGCGCGGTCGTCATGTACGTCGGGGCGCGCCAGATTCTCGCCGGGACGCTCACGCTGGGCGGATTCTTCACGTACACGATCTTCATGGGCTTCCTCGTGGCGCCCATCTTCCAGATCGTCGCCATCGGGACCCAGCTCACGGAGGCCCTCGCGGGGCTGGAGAGGACTCGCGAGATCCTTTCGGAGAGGCCCGAGGACGCCGATCCGCGCCGGACGGTCGCGCTTCCCGAGATCACGGGCGACGTGGTCTTCCAGGACGTGAGGTTCTCTTACGAAGAGGGGAAGGAGGTGCTCCACGGAGTCTCCTTCCAGTCGCTGCCGGGAACGGTGACCGCGCTCGTCGGGCCCTCGGGCTCGGGCAAGAGCACGATCATTGGGCTCGTGGCCGCATTCCACGTTCCGACGAGCGGCGTCGTGCGCGTGGACGGCGTGGACCTCTCGACGGTGCGGCTCGACTCCTACCGGACTGCGCTCGGCGTCGTCCTGCAGGAGACCTTCCTCTTCGACGGCACGATCCGCGAGAATGTCGCGTTCTCGCGCCCCGAAGCCCCGGAAGAGGAGATCCTGAGAGCGTGCCGGATCGCGCGCGTGGACGAGTTCGCCGAGTCGTTCGAGAAGAAATACGACACGATCGTCGGCGAGCGGGGCGTGAAACTCTCGGGCGGGCAGCGCCAGCGCGTGTCGATCGCGCGCGCGATCCTTGCGGACCCGCGAATTCTCATCCTCGACGAGGCGACGTCGAGCCTCGACTCCGAGTCCGAGGCGCTCATCCAGGAAGGGCTGTCGTTCCTCATGAAGGGGCGCACGACGTTCGTCATCGCGCACCGACTCTCCACGATCCGGCGGTCAGACCAGATCCTCGTCGTCGAGGGCGGCCTCATCGTGGAGCGCGGCACCCACGCGCTGCTCTACGCGGCCCGCGGCCGGTATTACGAGATGTACACGAAGCAGCACGGCGTCGAGACCAACTTGTTTCTCGCGCCGGGCGAGGGCGACGAGAAGCCGCGGCCGGAGCCCGAGGAAAAAGCCGAGAACGGCAGCGGCCCGCCGGCGCTCCAGGAGGCGGTCAACCTCATTCGCCGGCCGAGCGGATAAGGGAGGCCCGCCACCGCCATGCGCGGCACGTGTCTATCGCCTCGTTCGCACCCGGGGCCCCCTCTCCTTCGCGCGTGAACTCGCTTCGCTCAGACAGCACGCGCGTGCGTCGAGGAGGTCCCGGGCCGCTCCTCGGCGCGAGCGCTCCGGCCGGGCGAGATCGCCGGCTCCGAAATTCCGCCCCTCCTTCCCCTCTTCCTTTTCTAAGAAATCCCTCGGTCCCCCTCCTCGTCTGATTCGTCTGGATCATGCCGAAGCGCCTCCCGGCAGCCTAGCTTTGGGTGCAAGGGAGAATTTCCATGAAAATTCTGATTGCCGACGCCTTCGACGAGTCCCTTCCCGGCCGCCTCGCCCCGCTCGGCGAGGTGTTCACCGACCCCGCACATCTCAAGGACGCCGATGTCGTGCTCGTCCGCTCGAAGACGAAGGTGACGAACGAGTTCCTGAAGGGGGCGCCGAACCTGAAGCTCGTGATCCGGGGCGGCGTCGGCCTCGACAACGTCGACATCCAGGCCTGCCGCGAGCGCGGGATCGACGTGAAGAACACGCCCCGCGCGTCCTCGGTCGCCGTGGCGGAGCTCACGATGGCGCTCATGCTCGCCGTCCCGAACCGCCTCGTCGAGGGGCACACCGGCCTCAAGCAGGGACGCTTTCTCAAGAAAGAGCTCAAGCGCACCGAGCTCTTCGGAAAGACGCTCGGCCTCGTCGGCGCCGGCCTGATCGGCACGGAGGTCGCGCGGCGGGCCCAGGCGTTCGGGATGAAGGTCATCGCCTACGATCCGCAGATCGCGAATCACGCGCTCGCCACTCTCGTGGACGACCTCGACGAGCTCTTCCTGCGTGCCGACTTCATCAGCCTCCACGTCCCGGCCACGGCCGAGACCCGCGGCCTCGTGAACGAGCACACGCTCGCGAAGATGAAGGACGGCGTCGTGATCGTGAACACCGCCCGCGGCTCGATCGTCGTGGAGCCCGAGCTCGCGGCCGCGCTCGCGTCGGGGAAGGTGCGCGCTTACGCGACGGACGTCTTCCTGAGCGATCCGCCCGACCCGAACAGCCCGCTCCTGTCCGCGCCGAACGTCCTCATGACGCCGCACCTCGGCGGCTCCAGCCGCGAGAACCTCCTGAGGATCGGCGACAGCGTCGTCGAGCTCCTCGGGAAACGACAGAAGGCGCTCGCTTTAGCGGCAAAGGAGAAGGAGACCGCGCCGGTCGCCGCGCGGTAGAGGCTTGCCGTCAGGGCTTCACGGCCCGGTCCGAGCAGCGGCTGACCGGGACGCTCTGCCGTGATCTTCCCCCGTCCACGACCAGGGCGCCGTTGACGGCGACGTACGGGAATCCCTCGGAATAGTGCATGGGGTCGGCGTACGTCGAGACGGCCTTCACGCGGACGGGGTCGAAGGCGACGACGTCTGCGGCGAGGCCTGCCTTCAGGATGCCGCGATCCGGGAGCCCGGCGCGCGCGGCGGAAAAAGACGTCATTTTCCGCACGGCTTCCTCGAGGGGGATCAGCTTCTCGTCGCGCACGTACGTTGCGAGGATGCGGGCCGTCGAGGCCCAGGCGCGGGGATGCGACTTCTCCTCCGAGTAGATCCCGTCCGTGGCCACCGCCCCGGAATCCGTGCAGAAGCCCACGAAGGGATCTTTCAGGGCCGCCCGCACGTCGTCCTCTCGCATCACGAAGATGATGCATTCCGCATTCGCGCGGTCGGCGAGGACGATGTCCATGAGCGCGTCTCGCGGGTCTTTCTTCATGAGCGCGCCGATTTCCTGGAGCGTCCCGCCCTCGTATCTCTTGAGCTGGGGGTTGTGGACAGCGGCGAGCATGACGCCGGAGCCGCCGCCCGACCCGTACCACTGGTTCTCCCAGGAGTCGGAGTCCTCGGCCATCTCGCTCCGGATGCGGGCCCGCGCTTCGGGATCGCGCAGGCGCGCCAGCAGCTTCTCGCGGCCGCCCTGGCGCACCCAGGGCGGGAGGCAGGCGTCCAGCCCGTTTGCGCCGGCGTTCCACGGGTACGCGTTCGCGGCGACGTCCAGCCCCGAGGCGCGGGCCGCCGCGAATGCGGCGAGGACCCTCGGCATCGTCCCCCAGTTGCGCGGGTAGGCGGTCTTCAGGTGCCAGACGTTCGTCGGGATACGGGCTTCCCGGGCGATCCGGAACACTTCCGCGAGGGACGAGTCGATCCGATTCCCCTCGGAGCGCTGGTGCGTGAAGTAGACGCCGCCGCGGGAGGCCGCCACCTTCGCGCAGGCGATGATCTCCTCGGTGGAGTTGTAGAGGTCCGGAACGTACTGCAAGGACGTTGAGATTCCGAGAGCGCCGTCTTCCATGGCCTGCGCGACGAGAGCCTTCATCCGCTCGAGCTCGGTCGGGCCGGCTCGCCGGTCCTCGGTCCCGACGACCATCCGCCGAAGTCCCCCGAGCCCGACGAACGTGCCGAGGTTGATCGTGGGCGGAGTGCGCCGGAATCTCATGAAATACGTGAGGAGCGACGACCAGTCCGGTCTGAGGCCGTAGCGGCGGTACGTGTCTTCGTTGCTCTTGAGCAGCGTCTCGTCGAGGGGTGCGATGGACTCGCCCTCGCCCGTGACCTCGGAGGTGATGCCCTGCGTGATCTTGGAGGCCGCGCGCCGGTCGACGAGGGCGTTGTATTCGGACTGGCCGAGAAGGTCGATGAATCCAGGCGCGACGACGAGACCCCTTGCATCGATCCTGCGTCGGGCGCGCGCGATCCGGTCCGGCGCGAGGTCCCCCACGGCGGAGATGCGGCCGTCCCGGACGGCCACGTCCCCCCGGAACGCCGCTTTCCCCGTGCCGTCCACGACGCGTCCGCCGGTGAACACGAGGTCGTCCCGGGAGGGCGCGGCGCCCGCAAAGAGAAAAAGGGCCGCGACCGGCAGGGTCAGGGCCCAAGAAACCCGAGTCATGTCGCGGGCGGCCATTCGGCAACCCGCGCGCCCGCTCAGCGGGGTCCGCGGGGTCCGCGCGGCTCGTCCGTCTTCGGACGGGCCTCGTTTACGCGGATCGTGCGACCCTCGTGCTGCGACCCGTTGAGCGCCTGAATGGCCTTCTGAGCGTCCGCGTCGCTCATCTCGACGAAGCCGAATCCCTTGGAGCGGCCCGACTCGCGATCCGCGACGACCGTGGCCGATTCGACGGCTCCATGAGGTTCGAAGAGGGCCCGGAGGGAGGCATCGTTCACACCGTAGGAGAGATTGCCGACGTACAGTTTCATCCCCGAAATTTCCTTTCCGTAGCGGGTCCGATCGATGGGAAAGTTTAGCACGCCTGCCCCGCGCAAGGCCCGGGGGTGGGGGATACTTCGCCCATGGCACGAATCCGACCTTTCCCGTCCGGCCGCCCGCCGCGGAAGCTCGCTGCCCGCGTCGCCTCCGTCCCGTACGACGTCGTGGATACCCGCGAAGCCCGGGCCCTCGCCGCCGGGAATCCGTTGTCGTTCCTCCACGTCTGTCGCCCGGAGATCGATCTTCCGGAGGACGTGGATGTCCACTCCGATGCGGTGTACGCGAAAGGGCGCGAGAACCTCGACGGCTTCTACGCGAACGGCACGCTCGAGAGCGATCCCGTACCCCGTCTCCTCGTCTACCGGCAGACCTGGAGGGGGCGCAAGCAGGACGGCCTCGTCGCCACGTGCTCGGTCGACGACTACGACGCGGACGTCATTCGCAAGCACGAGAAGACGCGCCCCGACAAGGAAAATGACCGCGTTCGGCACCTGATGACGCAGTCCGCGCACGCCGAGCCCGTGTTCCTGACCTATCGGGCGGCTGACGCGGTCGACACCCGCGTCGCGCGGGTGACCGCGGCATCCCCCGAGTTCGACTTCGAGGCTCCGGACGGGGTGAGACACACCCTTTGGATCGTGCCCGAGGGCGACGTCGCGTTCTTCGTCTCCTCGTTCGCGACGGTGCCGTTGCTTTACGTCGCCGACGGCCACCACCGCTGTGCGTCGGCCGCGCGCGCGCGCGTAGCGCTGAAGGGAAAGCTCGGGACTCTCCCCGACGAGCATCCCGTCAACTGGTTCCCGGCGGCGATCTTCCCGGACAATCAGCTCGCCATCCTGCCGTACAACCGGGTCGTGAAGGACCTCGGGGGGCTCGGAGAAGAAGATTTTCTTAGAAAGGTGCGCGAGCGGTTCGACGTTCGGCGGGCCGAAGCTCCCGAGCCTCGCCGCCGCGGCGAGTTCTCTCTCTTTTTCAAAGAAACTTGGCAGACCCTCACCCCGAACGAGCCGGTTTCCTCGAAGGACCCGGTCGCGTCCCTGGATGTCTCGATCCTCCAGGACCGGCTCCTCGGCCCCGTCCTCGGCATCGGTGACCCCCGCACGGACCCCCGCGTCGACTTCGTCGGAGGGATCCGGGGCACCGGCGAGCTCGAGGAGCGCGTGCGCTCGGGTCGGGGAGCCGTCGCGTTCGCGATGTTCCCGACGTCCCTCGCCGAGGTCATGGCGATCGCAGATGCGGGGGCTACCATGCCGCCAAAGTCCACGTGGTTCGAGCCGAAGCTGCGGTCCGGCCTCTTCGTGCACAGATTCTGAGGTTCGCCCATGAAAGTGCTCGTCGCAGACAAGTTCGAGGACTCGGGTCTCGCCGGTCTCAAGGCTCTCGGCTGCGAGGTCCTCTACGAGCCGAAGCTCGAAGGGGCCTCCCTCGGCGCCCGCCTCGCCGAGTCCGGGGCCGAGGTGCTCGTCGTCAGGTCGACGAAGGTCGGACCGGCGGAGATGGAAGGCGCCTTCGGCCTCGCGCTGATCGTCCGCGCGGGCGCAGGCGTGAACACGATCGACCTTTCGGCCGCCTCGGCGCGCGCGATCGCGGTCTCGAACTGCCCGGGCAAGAACGCGATCGCCGTGGCCGAGCTCGCGTGGGGTCTCATCCTCGCCCTCGACCGCCGCCTCGTCGATCAGACGAACGACCTTCGCGCCCGCGTCTGGAACAAGGCGCTCTACGGGAAGGCCCGGGGCCTCGCCGGGCGCACGCTCGGCGTCATCGGCCTCGGGGCGATCGGGCTCGAAGTCGTCGCGCGAGCGAAGGCCTTCGGAATGCCGATCGTCGCGTGGAGCCGCTCCCTGGACGAAGACCGAGCGGCGCGGCTCGCTGTGGGGCGCGCCGACTCGATTCACGCGCTCGCTGCCGCATCCGACGGCGTGACCGTCCATTGCGCGCTGACGAAAGAGACGAAGGGCATGCTCGACGCGAAATTCTTCGCGGCGATGAAGCCGGGCGCCTTCTTCGTGAACACGAGCCGCGGCGAGGTCGTCGATCAGCCGGCTCTCGAGGCCGCGATCGCGGAGAAGGGGCTCCGGGCGGGCCTCGACGTCTTCGCGAAGGAGCCGTCCTCGGGGACGGGAACGTTCGAGGACGGGATCGCGCTCCTCCCCGGAGTCGTCGGCACGCACCATGTGGGCGCTTCGACGGACCAGGCGCAGAACGCGATCGCCTTGGAGACCGTGCGGATCGTCGCGGCCTTCGCCTCGACGGGCGAGGTCCCGAACGCCGTCAACCTCGCGAACCGCACTCCCGCGACGCACGTCCTGTCCGTCCGGCACCGCGACCGAGTCGGCGTCCTCGCGCACGTGTTCGGCGTGCTGCGCGCGGCCGGAATCAACGTCGAAACGACGGAAAACGTCGTCTTTGCCGGGGCGGAAGCCGCGTGCGCCCGCATCCAGGTGGGGCAGGCGCCGCAGGCGGCGGTTCTCGAAGAGATTCAGCGAGGCTGCGCCGACGTGCTCTCGATCTCGGTGCGGCCGCTCTAGGGCCCTTTCTCCTCACGGCCGCCGGCGGACCTCGTCCTGCATAATGCCGGGAAGACCGTGCTCGAACCGCTTCCCGCGAAGACCCTTCTCGACTACTTTCGCTTCGCCGCTGCCAGCGGAAAACCGGAGCTTCTCGTCTCGAAGATCGGCGGGACCTGGACACCTCTCTCGGCCGAGGACTTCAGAGAGCGGACGCAAGGCCTCGCCCTCGGGTTCGCGCTCCTCGGCGTCGACCGGGACGACCGGGTCGCGATCCTCTCGGAGAACCGCCCCGAGTGGGCGATGACGGACTTCGCGGCGCTTGCCCTCGGCGCGCTCAGCGTGCCGATCTACACGAGCTACCTCGCGCCGCAGGTCGAGTACATCCTCAGGGATTCGCTCGCGAAGGTCGTGGTCGTCTCGACCGCGGTCGAGCTCCAGAAAGTGGTCGACGTCCGCGACCGCTGCCCCGAGCTCAAGCACGTGATCATCCTCGAACACGTGCCGTGGAGCGCGGGGAAGGCCACGCCTTTCGCGACCGTGGTCCAGAAGGGCCTCGCGGCCCTTCGCGCGGACCCGGGCGCCTTCGAGGAGCGCGCGTCCTCGGTCCTCCCGGGCGACCTCGCGACGATGATCTATACATCGGGCACCACGGGCGAGCCGAAAGGCGCGATTCTGACGCACGACAACTTCGTGTCGAACGTCGCCGCGTGCTCGGCGCTCTTCGACGTGACGAGCGACACGAGCGCCCTGTCCTTCCTGCCCCTCTCGCACGTGTTCGAGCGGATGGTCGACTATCTCTATTTCTCGCGCGCCGCGACGATCACGTACGCCGAGTCGATCGACAAGCTCTCGGAGAACTTCCTCGAGGTCAAGCCTCATTGCTTCGCTGCGGTGCCGCGCGTGTACGAGAAGATGCTCATGCGCGTCCAGGCCGCCGTGGAAAAGGCTTCCCCCCTGCGCCGCGCGATCTTCTCCTGGGGCGTTTCGACCGGGATCCGCCGCCTCGCGGTCGTCGGAGCGGCAGAGGAGCCGGGATTTTTTCTGAGGCTCAGGTGCGCAATCGCCGACCGGCTCGTCTTCGGAAAGATCAAGTCGCGGCTCGGGGGCCGGTTCCGCTTCGCGATCTCGGGCGGCGCGCCGCTTGCGCGCGACGTCGCCGAGTTCTTCTGGGCGGCGGGCATCGAGGTGTACGAAGGCTACGGCCTCACGGAGACGAGCCCCGTCCTCGCCTGCAACCGCCCGGGCGAATGGCGCCTCGGCACGGTCGGTCGTGCGATCCCCGGCGTCACGTTGCGGCTCGCTCCGGACGGCGAGATTCTCGCAAAGGGTCCGAACATCATGGAAGGCGGCTACTGGCGGAAGCCCGGCGAGACGGCGAGCGTCTTCGATGCGGAGGGCTGGTTCCTCACGGGCGACATCGGCTCCTTCGACGAGGACGCGTTCCTGACGCTCACGGACCGCAAGAAGGAGATCCTCATCAACGCGTACGGCAAGAACATCGCTCCGGCGCCGATCGAGGCCGCGCTCCGTTCGGTGCGGTACGTGGCGTCCGCGGTCCTCATCGGCGACCGGCGGAAGTTCATGTCCGCGCTCATCGTGCCGAACTTCGAGAAGCTCGAGGCGTGGGCGCTGTCGTCGGGCGTGAAGTACCGGGATCGCGAGGCGCTCGTGAAGGATCCGAAAGTCCTCTCGCTCGTCAAACAGGCGATCGACATCCTCAACGGCGACGAGCCTCACGAGCGCCAGATCCGCGCGTTCACTCTTCTCAAGGACGACTTCACGATCGAGGGCGGCGAGCTGACGCCCACGATGAAGATCAAGCGCCGCGTCATCGCCGAGAAATACAAGGACGTCATCGACAAGATGTACGCGGACGCGGAGGAGTCGCTCTCGGGAGAAAGACCCGGAGATTTCTTGGAAAGAAAGAAGAAAATCTAGATCAGCTTGGCCAAACGTGCCAGAGCTCTGCTTGCTCCCGACTCATTCATCTTTTTTGCCGCTTCTTCCAGCGTGAACCAGGCGAGATCGAGCGACTCAGCCGCATCCCTGACGATTCCTTCGGGACGCTCCGTCACGAGCGCATAACGCACGTCGTGATGTTTATGGGGCGGCTCGCCTTTCCCGGCGGGAATGTCGTGCACGTCGACGTCGAGGATCTCGTCCGACAGGAGCTTGAGGTCCTTCAGGCCCGATTCTTCCGCTGCCTCGCGTAGCGCGGTCGCGCGCGGATCGTGCTCTCCGTCGTCGTGCCCTCCGAGCTGCAGCCACGCGTTCAGCCGCCGGTGATGGTGCAGGAGAACTTTGCCCGTCGAACGGCAGACCACAAAGGCGCTCCCGGTGATGTGTCCGGGTGTGAACGTCTGGCGCGAGAAGCAGGCGGGCTCCGTCTCGACGAGGCGGAGGATCGCCTTCCGATGAATCTCCTCGCGTGCGTCCGCCGGAGTGTGCCGAAGGAGCGCGTCGCGAAGGTCTGCGCGGGCGCGATCGAGCGGTATGGGCGGGCTCACGCCGGCGACCTTAACAGCCCGGGCGGGGCGTTCGTGCATCATTCCGGGATGCCGATGACGTTCGACCGTCCCCTGCTCGCCGTTTTCTGCGGTGCGCGCACAGGCCTCTCGCCCGTTCACGCCGAAGACGCGGCGGCCGTCGGGCGCGCGATCGCTCGCGCCGGCGCGGGCCTCGTTTACGGCGGCGGGCGCGTCGGGCTCATGGGCGTCCTCGCGGACGCCGCGCTCGAGGAGGGCGCGCCCGTCTACGGCGTCATCCCGGCGGGCCTTGCAGAGAAAGAGGTCGCGCACGGCGGCCTCACGCATCTCGACATCGTCGCGACGATGCACGAGCGCAAGGCGCGGATGTCGGAGGTGGCGTCCGGCTTCCTGGCGCTCGCCGGGGGGTTCGGCACTCTCGACGAGTTCTTCGAGATCGTGACGTGGCGCCAGCTCGGCCACCATTCGCGGCCGATCGTCCTCTTCAACGGCTCCGGCTACTTCGACCCTCTTCTCACCGCTCTCCGGCACGTCGCGGACCAGGGATTTGCCCGCGACGGCGCCGAGTACTTCGCGGTGGAGACCGAGCCCGATGCGGCGGTCCGGCGCGCCCTCGCCGGATCGGAACGCCAGGTGCCGTCCCGATGGCCCACTCGCGCCTGAAGGGCTCCCCGCGAGCGCTCGGCCTTTCCGTCCTCGCCGCATTTCTCCTGCTCGCGGGGACGGCGGAGGAGCGCACGTTCGGGACCGTCACCGACGAGCAGCAGATGCTCTATACCGCGATCTCCATCGCGACGACCTTCGAGCTCGGAATCGCACGCGGGCAGACGTTCGCGATCCCGCGGCCCGCGGGCGACGCGGTTTCGCCCTACGGCATGGGCCTCCCGTTGCTCGAGGTGCCTTTCGCCCTCGCTGCGGGCCCGTGGGAAGCGCATTTCGGCGCGCGGACGTCACAGACGTTGTTCGTCCTCCTACAGGTCCTCCTCGTGACGGCAGCGGCGGCGGGAGCAGGCATCCTCGCGAAAACGCTGGGCGCGGGGCTCTTCGGCCAGGGGCTCGCCGTGCTCGGGACGGCGCTCGCCTCGCCCCTCTGGCCCTACACGGCCTGTGGATTCACCGAGCCCCTGCAGGCGGTCTGTCTCGTTTTCGCCGTGACGTTCGCGGCCCGCGCGAGCCAGGCGGAAGGGAGGCCTGCGCTCGCGCTCGCCTTCGCCGCGGGTTTTTGCGCCGGGTATCTCGCCCTCACGAAGGTCGTGAACCTCCTCTTCGTCCCTCTTCCTCTCCTGCCGCTTTTCGCACGAGCGGGGCCCCCCACGCGCGAGAGGATGCGAGAGTGGGCGGCGGCCACCGCAGGCGTGGCCATCCCGGTCGTGGGGATGCTCGCGTTCGAGGTCGTTCGCTTCGGCCGTCCGTTCTCGTCCTATGCGCGCGGGCAGAGCTTTTCGCATCCGCCTCTCGACGGCGCCTGGCGCCTCCTCGTGGGCCCGAACAAGGGACTCTTGCTCTACTTCCCGCTGGCGCTCCTCGCCGCAGTCGGGCTCGTCGCGCTCGTCCGCGGGCGGGAGACGCGAGGCGCCGCGGTCTCGACGCTCGCTCTCGCCGGCGGCGCTCTGGCGCTGTACTCGGGCTGGTGGGCGTGGGACGGAAGCGGGGGCTGGGGGCCGCGCTTTCTGGTCCCGCTCGTGCCGCTTCTCGCGGCCGCCGCGGGCGCAGCCGCATCGACACCTGCAAGGCGCGCCACCGGCTTGGCGCTCGTCCTTCTCGGCACGGCCATGAATGCGCTCGGAACGTTTGAGGCCGAAGCAGCCACTTTCTACTACATCTCGTCCACCGGACCCGCGAGCGTCCCGCGCGCCCTGTACGAGGAGTACCCGCCTTCCTTTCGCCCGCCCGAGAGCCGCGACGAGAAGTACTGGCTCCCTCGATACGTGCCTGCGGCTTCGGACACCGCCTTTTCTGCGTTTCGGGTTCATCCCTTCCTTCTCGCGAACCGCCTCGCCGGGCAGAACGACGGCGACCGTCGACGCCGTCTTTCCTCGCCTCCGTGGCTTGCGACGAGCCCCGACGCGGTTCCGCACCTCCTTCCCGACTCGCCGCAGATCACGACACAGACGCCGCTCGTCACGTATCTCACGTCGAGGTTCCGGTGGCCGCACCTCTTCATGTCCTTCGAGCGGCCCGACGGCGAACGGCCGGGCACGTACAGCACCGCGTGGATCGCGGGGCTGGCGGACCAGACGCTCAGAAACCTGGACATCTCGCGCCCTGACCGGGCCTCCCGCCTCGCCGAGAGGCTCTTCGACGTCTCGCCTTCGGCCTACACGGCCGCCCTGCGGGCCGAGGCGCTGAGATTGTCGGGACGGACCGGCGACACCCGCGCGTTCCTCGACTCTCTGCCCGAGCGGGTCTTCAACGCTCCCGTCCTCGCCCTCGTGCGGGCGCTCGCGGCACGCGACGACGGTCAGGATGCCTTGGCCGCCGCCCTCCTCTCCGAGGCGGCGCGCGGAATCCGGACGATCACGCTGAGACAGGCGCTCACGCGCCCTCCGGCGGAGTGGCCGCGTTCCCTGCGCGCCTTCCTGTCGGATCTTCCCGACGCCCCTGCGAAGGGTCCGGCCGCGCGGGAGTGATTCGCCGCTGCTAAGATCGAAACGATGCGCGTATCACGATCCTCACTCCCGTTCATCGCCGCCATCGTCGGGATTCTTCTGGCCGTTCCTGGTCCCTCTCGGTCGGACGCGGGCGCCTCGAAGGCCACGTCCGCCAGTGGCTCGATCAGATGGCGCTCGATCGCCTCGGGGAATGCCGAGGCGAAGAAGAGGGGCAAGCCCGCGCTTTACTTCTTCACGGCCGCTTGGTGCGGGCCGTGCCGCCTGCTCGAAGGTCAGGTTTTCTCGGTGCCGGAAATGGCTGCGCTGATCGAGAGGGATTTCGTGCCGATCGAAGTGGCGGATCGCGAGCGCGAGACCGGGCGCAACTCCCCCGAGATGGTGGCGCTCGCGAACCGCTACGGTTTGCGCGGGTTTCCGACCCTCGTCGTCTCGCGCCCGGGCCTCGCGGCGAACGTGACGCTCGAGGGCTGGGAGGGGAGGGGAGCGGCCTTCGAGTTCCTGAAGACCGCGAAGAAGCGCTTCCTCGATCTCGAGAAGAAGCCGCGCTGAGGTGACGACATGAGCGACGCGAAGATTCTCGTGAAGCGCAACGGCCCGCTGCTCGTGAGCGGGGAGATCAACCTCGTGGACGGAACGGAGAAGGCGTTCGGCCTCGGCGGCCGTACGACGATCGCTCTTTGCCGGTGCGGCCACTCGGGGAGCAAGCCGTTCTGCGACGGGACGCACAACAAGATCGGCTTCCAGTCGGACCCGCCGGCGTGCGAACTGCCGCCCCGGGCGCCGAAGCCCTAGGGCCCGACGCGCCTCAACCCTCGCGCAAGAGGTCTTCCGCGGTGAAGGTGCGGAACGCGCGCGTGACGGCGCGGGGCGAGAGCGGCTTTGCGCACGCGCGGGCCGCCGCGCGAAGGGCCATGCCGAGCGTCTGCCCCTTCGCGAGCGCTCCGAGGAGGTGGAATTCCTCCCGCGTCAGGTCCAGGCGGTAGACGGCGTAGCTCCGGCGGTGCAGTGCGGCCCACGTCGCGCGCGGGCGCGTTCGCGGGCGTCTTCCCGCTTTCAGAGCGTCGAGCGCGGCCCCCGCGGCGTGACGAAACGCCAGAAGGCGCAGCGTCGGGGGCGTCGCGAAGCGCCGCGACTCCCAGGTCTCGGCGACGTGCCGGAGAGGACGTGGCGGGCGTTCGGAGCCCTCCTCGTCGACCTCGAAGACCTCGGTCACCGCGCGCTCGAGGCGTGCGAGGTCGTAGAGGAAAGGCGCGGGGGAGAACCGGCGGGTCTCCCGGAGGAACTCGGGCACCTGGTCGCCGAGGCGCGCGAACGTGTAGCTGCGCGAGGGATGGACGGCGACGTATGCGAGGACGAAACCGAAGAAGCGCTCGTGCCCGAGGAACGCCGCAAGGCCGGGGTAGTCGGCGGCGAGGGCGTCGTGCATGCGCAGGGGATACATCTCCTGATAGACCGCAAGCCGCTCGAGCGGCTGCATCGTCCTCGAGGGCAGGATCGCGCCTCGCGCCTCGGCGACCTTCATGTGGCGCGTCGCGGCACGGGATCGAACGGCCTCCTCGACGGCGAGAGGATGCACGATCACCGCTTGCATCCAGCGCTCGAGGCTCGGCAGCTCAGGCATGGGCGGCTCTCCGTGGAGCGTCGACCGCGGAAGCACGCGCGAAGGGCGGGCGATACCGGAAGGCCTTTCTTGCCTCGCCGTGGACGGTCGCAAAGTCCGGTATGTCCTCGTCCCATTCGTAGAGCGTGGCGCGCGGCCCCGTGCGGGCGATCGCGTGCGCGTAGAGCTTCCAGACGTCCTTCTTCATGCGTGCGCTGTGCGTGTCGAGGAGGTGCGTGCCCTTGTCGGTGTGCCCGGCGAGGTGGTACTGCACGACACGGTCCGCCGGTATTGCGTCGAGGTAGGCGACGGGATCGAAGCCGTGGTTCACGGAGCTCACGTAGACGTTGTTCACGTCGAGGAGCATCCCGCAGTCGGCGTCCTCCAGGAGGCGCGCGAAGAACGCGGCCTCGGACATCGTCGAGGAGCGGAACTCCAGATAGGAAGACGGGTTCTCGAGGACGAGAGGCTGCTCGAGGACGTCGGAGGCCTGCTTCACGCGCGAGATGACGTGGCGCAACGTCTCCTCGTTGTAGGGCAGCGGGAGCAGGTCGTGTGTGTTGCGCCCCGAAACACCGGTGAAGCAGAGATGGTCCGACACCCACTTCGCGTTGACGCGTGCGGCGAGCGCCTTGACCTTCCTGAGGTAGCCGAGATCCAGAGGGTCGGTTCCCCCGATGGACATCGACACGCCGTGGAGGACGATCGGATAGCGCTCGGCGACGCGGTCGAGGACGTGGCGCGGGCGCCCGCCCGTATCGAGGAAGTTCTCGGTGAGGGCCTCGAAGAAGTCCACCTCGGGCGCCTTCGACAGGACGTGGCCGAAGTGGACCGTGCGGAGCCCGACCCCCACGCCGAGGTCGGGCAGTCCGAACCGGTCTCCCATGCGGAACGAGATCAGGCGGCCTTCTTCTTGAGCGGAACCGCGCAGCCGCCCTTGCCCTTGCAGGCGTTCTGGCCGGCGCACTTGTGGTCCTTCGTCTTGCAGCCGCCCTGGCCCTTGCATTCGTTCTGGCCCGAACAGCTGTGTTTCATGGACGCGGAGGCGCAGCCGCCCTTGCCCTTGCAGGCGTTCTGGCCGGCGCACGAGTTGTCCTTCGTGGCGCAGGCGCCCTGGCCCTTGCAGCCGTTCTTGCCGGCGCAAACGTGGTCCTTGCTCTTGTCCTTCTCGGCAGGCTTGTCGTCGGCGAGAAGGGCCTTGCCGGCGACGATGCCCGCGACCGCGGCTCCGAGGGTGCTGGCGAACTGACGACGATTCATGTCTGCCTCCTTTTAAGTCCCTGTGGTCTGTGGGGTTGACGCTTCAGATTGCCGACGAAGTGGGGCGTTCTGTAGGTGTATGAGAACGAGATTATGTCTCAGGTTCAACCTATTTCGATACGGACGTCAAGGCCGTCCTGGATCAGCGGTCCGAGCACATGGATGCGGGAAAGGGCCGGTCCTATTCCCCTCCGTTGCGGACATTCCCGCCGACGGCGGTGCGCAGGAGCTCGGCGACGCTCCAGGCCTGGGCCACGCAGCCGCGCGGGCGGTGGGGTGCGTCGCCGTCGAAGAGCTCCGGGATCTGCCCGAGGCCTTCGCCGAGCAGGAAGTCCGCGAGCGGGGTGAGCAGCTCGCGCATCGCCTCGGCGGTCTTCGGCCCTTCCCCGTTCACGCGGCGGAAAGCCGCGGCATAGGCTCCGAGAAGCCACGGCCACGCCGTGCCCTGGTGATAGGCCGAATCCCGTTCCACGGGACCTCCTTCGTAGCGGCCGCGGTACGCCGGGTCACTCGGCGAGAGCGTGCGGAGCCCGTACGGCGTCAGGAGGTGCTCCTCGACGACCGCGAGGACGTGCCGTGCGAGGGACATGGGAACCATCGAGTGGTGCAGGCTCACGGCGAAGAGCTGGTTCGGGCGGATCGAGCGGTCGCGGATCGACTCACCGGGGCCGTCGACGCAGTCGACGAGGCCTCCCCCCGATCCGAGGTCCTCGGGAAAGATTCTTAGAAAGGAGGATCGGCAGCTCTCCGCGCGTTCCGCATACCCATTCTCAGAAACTCTTTCTCCGATTTTCCCGGCGAAAGCCGCCATGGTCTTCAGCGCGTTGAACCACAGAGCCTGGATCTCGACTGGTTTGCCTTCGCGCGGCGTGACAGGGCGGCCGTCGACCCGTGCGTCCATCCACGTCAGCGCCTCGCCTGCGGCGTGCCATTCAAGGAGAGAGTCCGCGCTCACCCGTATGCCGTAGCGGGTGCCGCGCTCGTGCCATGCGACGATGTCCGCGAGGACCGTGAAGAGGCGTTCGCGGACGAGCCCGAGGTCTCCCGTCGCCTCCACGTACTGCCTCACGGCCTCGAAGTACCAGAGTGTCGCGTCGATCGTGTTGTATTCGGGCTCCTCTCCCGCGTCCGGGAAACGGTTCGGCAGCATTCCCTGATCCACATGCTCCGAGAACGCGAGGAGGATCTCCCGGGCGACCTCCGGCCGGCCGGTCGTCAGCGTGAGGCCCGGCAGCGCGATCATCGCGTCGCGGCCCCAGTCGGAGAACCACGGGTAGCCTGCGATCACCGTCGTGAGGTCTCCTCGCGCAACGAGGAACTGGTCGGCGGCGCGCGTGAGCGCGCGCACGACTGGGTCGCGTTTACCCCTCGCGGCGATCGTTTCGCGTCGGGAGGACTCGGATCTTCTTAGAAGGTGAATGTCGGACGCGGCGCGTGGGGAGACGGAAGCAACGAGGTTCGCGGTCCGGCGCGTCGTGGCGCCTCCGGAGACTTCTTCGAATGAATAGAAGAGGGTCGACGGATGCCACAGATCCTCGGTGAAGTCGAAGCCACGAGCCCTCTCCTCTTCATACTCGAAGAATCTGTACCAGTCTCCCGCCTGCTTCGCCACGCCGTCGTGCGCGATGAAGACCTGGGGAAGACCTCTGTATGGAGCAATCCTGACGTTTCCCTCGGCGATCTCCACCGTCCGATCGAGATCGTCGTTCTCGCGTGTCAGCGCGTGGAAGTCGCGGAAGGCGACGAGCGGGCGCACCTCGAGGCCGATCGGCCCGACTTGACCGCCCCGCTCGAGAATCCGCCACGTCACGCACACGGTGTTCTCGCCGTGCGGCATGAAGACTTCCTTCTCGACTCCGACGCCGTCGGCCTCGAAGACCCATGTCGGAAACGGCTCGAGTCGGAAGTCCATCAGGAAGCGGAAGCCCTCGGGGTAAGTCGTGCCGGGGTAGCGATTCGTCGAAAGGTCGATGCGCCGGCCGCCCACGAGGAGCGTCTCCTCGACTTTCGACAGGAGCACGACGCGGCCGACGGGCGGTTTCGTGGCGGCCACGAGCAGGCCGTGATACCGGCGCGTGTTCTCGCCGGCGACGGTCGACATCGCGTAGCCGCCGAGGCCGTTCGTCTCGAGCCACTCGCGCCCGTCGGGCCCGGCAGTCACTCGCCGCTCTGCTGAATGAGCTTCGCGACGAGGCCCGTCCAGCCGGTCTGGTGGCTCGCGCCGATCCCGGCGCCGATGTCGCCGTGGAAGTACTCGTAGAAGAGGACGTACTCGCGCCAGTGAGGGTCGGTCTGGAACGTCTCGGCACCTCCGTAGACCGGCCGCCGGCCGTTCTCGTCCTTGAGGAAGATGCGCGTGAGGCGGCGTGAGAGCTCGCCCGCGACGTCCCACAGCGAAGATCTTTCTCCCGAGCGCGCTGGGAACTCGACCCGGAACGAGTCGCCCAGGAAGTGGTGGAACTTCTGGAGCGACTCGATGATGAGGTAGTTCACGGGGAACCAGACCGGCCCGCGCCAGTTCGAATTGCCGCCGAAGAGGCCGGTCGACGACTCGGCCGGCTCGTAATCCACGCGGTGCTCCATGCCCATGACGTCGATCACGTACGGATGCTCCTTGTGGAAGCGCGAGAGGGCACGGATGCCGTAGTCGGAGAGGAATTCTCCGGGGTCGAGGAGGTACGTCAAGACCGAGCGCAGCCGGTCCCGGTTCACGAGTGAGAGGAAGCGGCGCGGGCCGTCGTCCGTCGACACCGTCTCGACGTGCCTCGCGAAGTCGGGCCGGTTGTCGATGAACCACTGCATCCGCCGCTTGAAGCCCGGCAACCGGTCCACGACCTCGGCTTCCAGCGTCTCCACCGCGAAGAGCGGGATGAGGCCCACCATCGAACGGATACGTATCGGGAGACGGCCGCCGCCGGGAAGGTGCAGGACGTCGTAATAGAAGCCGTCCTGCTTGTCCCACAGCTCGATGCCTTCGCCGCCGAGGTCGTTCATGGCGCGCGCGATGTAGACGAAGTGCTCGAAGAATTTGGACGCGACGTCTTCGTAGGCCGAGTCCTCGCGCGACAGCTCGAGGGCGATCGCGAGCATGTTCAGGCAGTACATGCCCATCCAGCTCGTACCGTCCGACTGCTCGAGGTGGCCGCCGGTGGGCAGAGGAGCGCTGCGGTCGAAGACGCCGATGTTGTCCAGGCCGAGGAAGCCGCCCTGGAAGACGTTCCGGCCCTCTTCGTCCTTGCGGTTCACCCACCAGGTGAAGTTCAGGAGCAGCTTGTGGAACACGCGTTCGAGGAAATTGCGGTCCGGCTTGCCGGAGCGTTTCGCGTCGATCTTGTAGACGCGCCACGCGGCCCACGCGTGGACGGGCGGGTTCACGTCGCTGAACTTCCACTCGTACGCGGGAAGCTGCCCGTTCGGGTGCATGTACCACTCGCGCAGGAGGAGGATGAGCTGCTGCTTCGCGAAGTCTCCGTCCACGAGCGCGAGCGGCACCGTGTGGAACGCGAGGTCCCACGCGGCGTACCACGGGTACTCCCACTTGTCCGGCATCGAGATGACGTCGGCGTTGTAGAGATGCCCCCATTCGGCGTTCCGGCCGTGTTTCCTCTCCGGCGGAGGCACCGGTTGATCGGGATCGCCTTTGAGCCAGCGCGCGATCTCGAGGCCGTAATACTGCTTGCTCCACAGGAGGCCGCCGAACGACTGGCGCATGACGCTCTTCGCGTCGTCCGAGACGTCGTCCGGGATCACGTTCGCGTAGAAGGCGTCCGCTTCCGCGCGGCGCACGGCCAGAATGGCGTCGAAACCGGGGTCGAACGGCTCGGGCGGATTCGCGTCCGTCAGGCGCAGCCGGATCTTCTTCGAGCCGCCTGCCGGAACGTCGAGCCGGTACCACGCCGCCACTTTCGTGCCGAAAGCCGCGGGATTCACCGCCTCCTTGACGCCGTGAACGACGCGTTCGTGGAACGCGTCTTTCACGAACGGCCCGTCGTTCTCGGTGCCGAAGAGGCGCCGGTTGTTCGTCTCGTTCTCGGTGAAGAGAAGCTCCGGCGCGTCCTCGGCATACAGCATGCGGTCGCCGTAAGCGGGGTGCGCGATCGCGACCGCCGCAGCGCCCGCCGGCCCCTCGGCTTTGCGAGCGCGCGGCTTTCGCGCGTCGAGGCCCCACGACCACGTGTTGCGGAACCAGAGCGTCGGAAGCAGGTGGAGCGGCGCCGTCTCGGGGCCGCGATTGAAGGCCTCGATCTCGACGAGGATGTCCTCGGGCGAAGCCTTCGCATACGTCACGAAGACGTCGAAGTAGCGGCTCTCGCGGAAGGCGCCGGTGTCGAGGAGCTCGTATTCCAGCTCCCGCCTGCCGCGCCGGCGGTTCTCCGCGCGCAGCTCTGAATAGGGAAACTCGGCCTGCGGATACTTGTACAGCATCCGCATGTACGAGTGCGTCGGCGTGGAGTCGAGATAGAAGTAGTACTCCTTCACGTCCTCGCCGTGGTTTCCCTCGGAGCCGTTGAGGCCGAAGAGGCGCTCCTTCAGGTACGGGTCCACTCCGTTCCAAAGGGCGAGCGCGAAGCAGAGGCTCGCGTGTCGGTCGGAGATGCCGGCGATGCCGTCCTCTCCCCAGCGATACGCGCGCGAGCGCGCCATGTCGTGCGGGAGGTAATCCCAGGCCGAGCCGTCGGGGCTGTAGTCCTCGCGGACGGTGCCCCACTGTCGCTCGGAGAGATACGGCCCCCACCGCTTCCAGTTCTTCTTGCGGACGCGGTCTTCCGCGAGGCGGAGCGACTCCGGATCCGGCGCTTTCGACTCGGTCATGACCTCAAAATCTTATCGCCGCGGCCCGCGCGAGACGACCCTGAGGAACGCCTCGAGGTGAGTGTCGGCCGGACGCGCGCGCAGCTCGGCTGGCGTGCCAGCCTGCGCGACCTTCCCGTCGAGAAGTACCACGAGGTGCTCGGCCAGGGCGAACGCTTCCGGCTGGTCGTGCGTGACGAGGAGAGTGGTCAACCCGGTCTCGTCGTGAAGCCTCAGCAGCCACTCGCCGAGCTCGAGCCGGACGAGCGCGTCGAGGGCGCCGAACGGCTCGTCGAGGAGGAGGACGCGCGGATTCACCGCGAGCGCGCGGGCGAAGGCCACCCGCTGTCGCTGGCCGCCGGATAGCTCCGACGGGCGGCGGTCTCCGAAGCCGTCGAGCTGAACGCGGTGGAGGAGCTCGTCCGCCCGCTCTCCCGCCTCTTGGCGCGGAACGTGCCTCACGCGCAGGCCGAAGACCACGTTCTCTCGCACGGAGAGGTGTCCGAACAGCGCATAGCCCTGGAACACGAAGCCGACTCCCCGCTTTTGGACCGGCACGTCCGTCACGTCCTCGCCGTGAAGGAGAACTCGGCCCGCATCCGGCTCCTCGAGCCCCGCGATCAGCCGGAGCACCGTCGACTTCCCGGCTCCGGACGGACCCAGGATCCCCGTGATCGAGCCTGTGGGTGCGGTGAACGACACGCCCCCGACGGCCGGAGGCCCGTCGGGGGTGAAGCGGCGCCTGAGATCCTTCACGACGACGCTCATGCCGCCCTCACCCGCGTTTCCTCGAGCTTCCGAGCCGCGAGCGTGACGACGGCGAGGAAGGTGAGAAGCGATGCGACCGCGAACGCGCCCGTGAAGTCGTACTCGTTGTAGAGGATCTCCACGTGGAGGGGCAACGTGTTCGTCACGCCGCGAATGTGTCCGGACACGACTGAGACGGCGCCGAACTCTCCCATCGCGCGCGCGTTGCACAGAACGGCGCCGTAGAGAAGCCCCCAGCGCGCCTTCGGGAGCGTCACGCGAAAGAACGTCTGCCAGCCGCTGGCTCCGAGCGTGAGCGCGGCCTCCTCCTCTTCGTTGCCCTGCGCCTCGAGCACCGCGAGCACCTCGCGCGCCACGAACGGAAATGTGACGAAGACCGTGGCGAGGACGATGCCCGGGACGGCAAAGATGATCTTCCAGTCGTGTGACGCGAGAAAGGGTCCGAGGAATCCCTGGCGCCCGAACAGCAGGACGAAGACGAGACCGGCGATGACCGGAGAGACCGCGAACGGGAGGTCGATGAGGGAGACGAGGAGGCCTTTTCCGCGGAATCGGAACTTCGCGACGAGCCACGCGGCGACCACCCCGAAGACGAGGTGCAGCGGCACCGCGATCGCGGCCGTGAGGAGAGTGAGCCGGATCGCGGCGAGGGCGGCGGGCTGTGTAATCGCCGCGAGGTAGCCCGCCGGCCCTTTCGCGAGCGCCTGCACGAAGACGGCCGCGAGCGGCACGAAGAGGAAGAGCGCGAGAAAGAGAAACGCAGCCGACAGGAGGCCTCGCCGGAGAAGCGGCGCGTCCGCGAGCGCGGGGGCGAGCCGGAAGCCGCGCCCGATCACGGTGGACGCGCCGGCTCGACGCCGCGTCCAGCGCTGCAGGGCGTTGGTCGTGAACACGAGGACGAAGGACGTCACGAGGAGGACGAGCGCGATCGCCGTGGCGCCGTCCGTGTCGTACTGCTCGAGCTTCGTGACGATGAGAAGCGGGGCGATTTCCGTGCGAAAGGGCATGTTGCCCGACACGAACACGATCGAGCCGTACTCGCCGAGCGCCCGCGCGAAGGCGAGCGTGAACCCCGTCAGGAGCGGCGGGAGAACGTTCGGGAAAACGATGCGCACGAACGTTTGCAGCCGCGAGGCGCCGAGAACGGCCGCCGCCTCTTCCAGCTCCGCGTCGAGATCCTCGAGGACGGGCTGGACCGTCCGGACGACGAAGGGGAGACCGACGAACGTGAGCGCGAGGATGACGCCGGCGGGCGTGAAGGCCACCTTCAGGCCGAGCGGCTCGAGGAAGCGTCCGAGCCAGCCGTGGCTGGAGTAAAGGGCCGTGAGCGTAAGGCCGGCGACGGCCGTGGGGAGCGCGAAGGGAAGATCCACGATCGCGTCGACGAAGGAGCGCCCCGGAAAGGGGTATCGGGCGAGCACCCAGGCGAGGAGGAGGCCGAAGACTGCGTTGAGAAGCGCGGCGGCGAGCGCCGCTCCGAAGCTCAGGCGGTAAGCCGCCAACGCGCGCGGCGCCGTCACGATGCG
The DNA here is from genome assembly GCA_963816185.1 of Thermoanaerobaculia bacterium. Classification (GTDB taxonomy): domain Bacteria; phylum Acidobacteriota; class Thermoanaerobaculia; order UBA5066; family UBA5066; genus Fen-183. The sequence goes on from CAWFJJ010000021.1 coordinate 39,212, forward strand.
GAGGAACTCCGCCGAGGAGAGGCCAGCCGTCTTCACGAAAAGGGCGGCGAGCGGCACGAGGACGAGGAGGCCGACGTAGAAAAGGGTCACGCCGAGAGCCGGTCCGAACCCGGGCAGCACTCCGTGCCGGCGGGCGCTTCTCATCGGCCGGGCTGGTAGAGCTGGTCGAACGTGCCGTCGTCGTCGAAGTGGATCTTCTGGGCCCGGCCCCATCCGCCAAACACGTCATCGATCGTGAAAAGGGAGACTTTCGAGAAGTCGCCGGCGCGGGCGGCGGCAACCTTCGCACTCCCCGGCCGGAAGTGATGCTTCGCGGCGATTGCCTGCGCCTCGTCCGTGTAAAGGAACTCGAGGTAGGCCTGCGCCGCGGCGCGCGTGGCGTGCTTGTCGGCGTTCCGGTCCACGAGGGCGACGGGCGGCTCGGCGAGGATGCTCACGGACGGGACGACGATCTCGAAACGCCCCTTGCCGACATCGTTCGTCAAGAGGAGCGCCTCGTTCTCCCAGGCGATGAGGACGTCGCCGAGGCCGCGCTCGGCGAATGTCGTCGTGGAACCACGAGCGCCCGCGTCGAGAACGGAGACGTTCCGGAAAAGAGCGAAGAGGAAGTCGCGCGCCGTCCTTTCGCTTCCGCCGGTTCGCTTCATCGCGTACCCCCAGGCCGCGAGGTAATTCCATCGCGCGCCGCCGGAGGTCTTCGGATTCGGCGTGATGACCGCAATCCCGGGCTTCGCGAGATCTTCCCAATCCCGGATCTTCTTCGGGTTCCCCGAGCGGACGACGAAGACGATCGTGGAAGTGAAGGGGGCGCTGTTCCTCGGAAGGCGCGCCTGCCATGTCTTCGGCAGGAGGCCCGACCGCGACGCGATCGCGTCGATGTCTCCCGAGAGCGCGAGGGTCACGACGTCGGCCTCGAGGCCGTCGATGACGGAACGAGCCTGCTTGCCCGACCCGCCATGCGACTGGTTGATCGTGACCTTCTGGCCGGTCCTGGCGGACCAGGCCTTCGCGAACGCGGCGTTGATCTCCTCGTACAGCTCGCGCGTCGGGTCGTACGAGACGTTCAGGAGAGTCGCGGCAGGTGACGCGGCGAGTAGGGAATACGAACGCACCGAGGACGAAGACCAAGAGGAATGGAAGATTTCTGCGAATGAAAGAACAGCGAGGGTGGCCAGAGCGCCAAGGAAGACGTGGCGGCGCTGGCCGCGAGACCAGACCCGAGGCAAGCCGTGAATTTGGAGGAAACGAACGAACGTCGCCATGGCCTATTACCTTCTGAGAAATCTTTCTCTCTCTGTTCTTCGTTCTTATATTATTTACCCCACTGAGTTAGTCAAGTATTATTGACGGAGGGAAATCAGCCATGAAGCTCACCCGGCGAAGCGAGTACGCGCTCCTCGCGCTCGTTCACCTTGCGCGCGTCGAGGGGAAGGGTTACGTCGGCGTCGCCGCGATGGCCGAGGCGCAGGATCTGCCCGCGAGATTCCTCGAGCAGCTCCTGATGGCGCTCAAGCACGCGCGGCTCGTGCAGAGCCAGAAGGGGCCGCACGGCGGATACCGGCTCGCTCGGCCGGCCGGCGAGATTTCGCTTGCCGAGGTCATCCGCCTTCTGGACGGCGCCCTCGCGCCGACCGAATCCGTGAGCACGTACTTTTACGAGCCGACGCCCGTGGAGAGGGAGAAGAGGCTCCTCCGCGTCTTCAAGGAGATCCGCGACCTCGTTTCGGCCCGGCTGGAAAAGACGACCCTCGCCGACGTGCGCTGAAGGATTTGCGTGGGCCTTGACATTGTACTAGTTGACTAGTATATTAACGGCATGGGAAGCGTTCCCTTCCGGCTCGATCAGGCTTCCGGCGTGCCGTTCTACCGCCAGGTCATCGACCAGGTCCTCCTCGCCGTCGCGGACGGGCGCCTGACGCCCGGGACGCAGCTCCCCACGGTGCGCCAGCTCGCGGTGGACCTTTCCGTGAACCTCAACACGATCGCGCGGGCCTACCGGGAGATGGAGATCCGGGGAATCGTCGAGACGCAACAGGGCACCGGCACGTTCGTCGCTCACCGTAAGCCCGAGAAGCGCACGGCGGAGCGCCGGAAAGCTCTCGAGCGCCTCGTCGACCAGTTCCTCTCTCTCGCGACCGCGCAGGGATTCACATCCGATGAGTTTGCCGACGCTCTTCTCGGGAAAACCGAGGAAGGCGGCAGGAGGTAGCCCCATGCTCGTCAGATCGATCCGTCGGCTTGCCGAAAAGGCGAAGGCGGAGGCAAGCATCCCCATGGAGCCGCGGAGGTCCGCTTCGGACAGGCGGCACCGCGAGAGCGAGAAAGACCTGCAGGCGCGCCGTTACGTCAGCGGCGTGAGTCTGCTCGCGTTCTGCCTCTCGCTCGCGGCCGGAGGCATCTTCGCGGGGATCACCGGCTCTCCGATCCCGTTCGTGGCGGCCGTTCTCGTCGGGATCGTCCTTCTGTTCTCTCTGAAGGTCGCAAACCAGTGGGAGCGAGCCGTCGTCCTGCGATTCGGGCGCTTCGTCGGCCTCAAGGGCCCCGGTCTCTTCGTCCTCGTCCCCGTCGTGGACCAGATCTCGCAGCTCGTGGACCAGCGCGTTCGTGTGACGGACGTTTCGGCGGAGTCCGCGCTCACGAAGGACACGGTCCCGGTGAACGTGGACGCGATCGTCTTCTGGACGGTGTGGGACGCACAGAAGGCCGTCCTCGAGGTCGCCGACTTCCTCGACGCGATCGCTCTCTCCGCGCAGACCGCTCTCCGCGAGACGATCGGCCGGCACATGCTCGCCGAGATGATCACGGAGCGCGAGCGGCTGGGAAAGCAGCTCCAGTCGATCCTCGACGAGAAGACGAACCCGTGGGGGATCACGGTGCAATCCGTCGAGATCCGCGACGTGAAGATTCCTGCCGAGCTCGAGGATGCGATGTCGCGTCAGGCCCAGGCGGAACGCGAGCGACAGGCCCGCATCATCCTCGGAACGGCCGAGACCGAGATCGCCGAGCGGTTCGTGGCCGCGGGCGATGCCTACAAGGACCGCCCGCTCGCCCTCCATCTCCGAGCCATGAACATGCTCTACGAGGCCATCAAGGAGAAAGGCTCCATGGTCATCGTGCCGTCCAGCGCGGTCGAGACGATGGGCCTCGGCGGTCTCGCCGGGATGACGGCGCTCGGCCAGAAGAACCCGGCGGGGGAGTAGGAAGACCGGGAGAGAGGAAGCCGTCGTGAGACAGCTGTTCGTCACGGTCAGGGCGCTGGTCTATGCGACGGGCTTCATATCCCTCTGGGGTTGGTTCGTGGCGACGGCCGTGCGTCTCGATCGGGCGGCCGGACGTGCGTTGCCGGCCGTTCCCGGGCTGCCTGAGGTCGGCATGACGCTCGCCATCGCCGGCGGCTTCCTCGCGTTGACCTGCGCGGTGCTCTTCGTCGCGCGCGGTGAGGGGACGCCCGCCCCGTTCGACGCTCCGAAGCGTTTCGTCGCGTCCGGTCCCTACCGCTTCGTGCGCAACCCGATGTACGTCGGCGCGATCACGCTGCTCGTCGGCCTCAGTCTCGTCCTCGACGCGCCATCCGTCTTCGGGGTCGCATTCGTAGCGTTCTTCTTCTCCAACCTCTTCGTGGTCCTCGTGGAAGAGCCGGGCCTCACGCGCCGGTTCGGAGAGAGCTACCTCGCGTACAGGCGTGCGACGAACCGGTGGATCCCGCGCGTTCCACGCGCTGTCTAGCCGGGGGAGATCTCCTCGTCCGGTCGCTTCTTCAGAAGGTGCGCGGCATAGGCGATGACGTAGACGACGCCGAGCGCGGCGTGGATCCGCCCCGTCCACTGCCGCGCCAAGTCGCCCGTGAGGGCCTGGATGAGGGCGCCGGTGAGGATCATCGGCGCTGCAAGGGCAAGGAGACCTGAGCCGCTCGCGCGGCCGGGGTCCGTTCCGCTCTTCAGTCGCGCAAGCGCGTGGCCGCTGAAGATGAGGCCGAGGGCGAAGACGAGGAAGGGCGCCGCGAGGATGTGGAGCTTGAGCATGGGCTGCTGCCACGGATGCCCGACTCGCGAATCGGGGTCCGAACCCGTCAGGAAGTACTTCATGACGCCGTATGCGATCCCGGAGAGCCCGACGAAGGCACACGCGATGTGATTCAAGACGGCCGCCCCGCGCTTCACTTCCGCCTCTTCTCCTTCAGGAAGGCGTCCAGCGCGAGGACGCGGCGCGCCGCCTCGACGGTGACGCGCACCGTGATCGTCGCGCCCGTGACAGGCCGCACCCCTCGTTTTTCCGAGAGCTCGTCCGTCAGCGTCTTGCCGGAGAATTGCCCGTACCAGTTGGCACGCGGGAGATACTCCTCCGGCTCGGAAGAAGAGAGGATCTCGATCCGCGCGATCGCTCCCTTCGGATCGACGAGGACGAGCAGGGTCTCGGGCTCGGTACGCACGACGTGCGTGTCGAAGTAGACCGTGCCGAGGTCTGTGGCCGCGGAACTGCCCGTGTAGAAGACGACGAGGCCGGGCGGCGGCGCGCCGCCCGAGCGGCGCGCGACCTCGGCGCGGTCGGCCTCGGAGAGGAACGCCGTCTTCCGCGTCACGACCGTGCCCTTCGGAAACGCGAGGCGCAGCGCCTCTTCCTGAGTCAAGAAACTCTTCGCGAGAGAAAGAGAGGAAGAGAGGAGGAAAAGGAAGAAGAAGATTTCTTTGAATGGAAAGAGAAAGAGGGGATGCGTCCCCGGCCGATCGGAGTCAAGGGTCGACGACCGCTGCGCGGCGCGCAAAGCGCGCCCTTGACGCCGATCGGCCGGTAACAGATTTCCATCTATCGGCGGCTGCATCAGCAGCCGCCGCATATAAGCAAAATCCGAATCTTCGGTCTTCTTCAATCTCGTTCTAAAACTCATATCCCAAAGCTACGTTCAACTGCTTCACCCCTGTGTACGCCGCGTTCCGCCGCCACTGGCCGTCGGCCTTCAGGACGATCTGCGGAATCGGCTTGAAGTTCACACCCGCCGTGAAGACCCGCACGTCGCTCTCCGGATTTCGCGCGTAGCCCACGGGCACCTCCGCCTGGGTGTCGTAGGCCTCGTGTCTCACGAAAGGCGTGAGAGTCATCCGGCTCTTCGGGACGAGAGAGAAGACGTCGAAGCCCGCCTCGACGTACCAGCCTTCCTGCGTCTTTCCGACCGATTCGTCCCCCTCGAGGCCGTTCGCCTGATTGATGGCCGTCGCATCCTCGACCGTGGAGCGCGCCCACACCGCGCGAAAGGACGCGCCGCGGTACCGCGCGTCGAGGTGCAGGTCGACGAACGTCGTGCGGCCGGCGAAGGAGTCTCCCGAGGGCGTGACGTGTCCCTGCCCGGAGTTCCCGGAGAAGAACGAGCCGCCGACGAGGACGCCGGGCAGACCCGTGTAGTCGAGCCGGCCGGTCACGGCGAAGCTTCTCGCGAGCGCGAGCGAGCCCTCGCCGCTGCCCTCCTTCAGGCCGTCGGCGGCATAGCGCGACGCGTCGAGCCCGTTCACGAAGTAGAGGCGCCACGAAAACGGTCCGACGTCGCCCCACCCGCCGACCCCGATCTCACGCCACGTCGAGGGAAGGATGATGGTCTCGACGTCCGGCCGCAGCGAGCCCAGGAAGACCGGCGGCTCGTGGAGCTGGTTGATGAGTCCCACGGGAATGAGCATGAGGCCCGCGCGGAGGTTGAAGGCCTTCGAGCGGCTGAGCCAGTCCAGGTAGGCGAATTCCGCTTCGGCCTCGCCCTCCTTGTCGGACGCCGTCACCGCATGCTCGAACTCGATCTCGCTGTTGAAGACGAAGCGATCGTCGAACTTGTAGCCGAAGTAGAGGACGGCTCGCGCGACGTCGACGATGGGCGTGAGGTTCGACCTAGACCCGTCCTGACGCACGGTCGAGAAGTCCTGGTAGATGGTCTCGCCGTAGCCGCCGATCGAGACGCCGTTCTTCGCGTAGACCTTCGAGGCCGACGGCCCCAGGCCGAGCGTGGGCGTCGACGGGGGAGCCGCAGCCGCGGCTGGCGTGCCCGGAGCGGGGGGAGGCTGCTGCGCCGGCGTTTCACCGAGGCGCATCGACTCGATCTCCTTCGTGAGCACGTCGACCTTCTGCTCGAGCTCCTTCAGGCGCTGCTCCCGCTCCTCGTCGGATTTCGGTGGCTCGTCTGCGAGGGCGGGGAGGGAGGGGAGAAGACTGCTTAGAAAGAGCAAGAGACCGATCGCGGCGGCACCGCGGAGGCGCGTCGAGAAGCGTTGGTTCATGGTTGACCTCCTTCGGATTTCTTAGAACGAGCAAGAGGGAGAGGCGCTGGGGCGGGGGCAGCACGCGCGACGGACGTCCCCGGCGCGAGCACGGCCGACGGGGTCAGTTCGACGAACCTCTTCATTCCAGGCGACATGGAGACCCGCAGGCGTTGCCCCTCTTCTCCTTCGAAGAAAAACAGCGTTTCATGAGTGACGCCTTCTGCCCGTAGGCGCTCAGACAGCGCCAAGCCCTCTTCTGGTCCGAGGACGAAGAACGCCGTGGAGAGGATGTCTGCGGTGAGTCCGTCCTTCGCAACGACGGTGACGGAGCCGAAGTCGGGCGCGGGGTGGCCCGTCCGAGGGTCGAGAAGGTGGCCGATCCGCCGGCCATTCACGACGACAGATCGCTCGGAATTGCCCGAGGTGGAGGCGGACGCGCCCTTCAGGCGGAGTGTGGCAACGGTCCTCGCGCGATCGAGGGGAGAGGCGGCATCGACGGACGTGTCCTCGCCGAATACGAGGATCTGTCCGCCGAGGTCCAGCAGTCCGGAAGCGGCGCCGGCGTCGCGCATCGCGGCCGCCGCTCGGTCGAGTGCCCACCCTTTACCCCAGGCGCCTTCGTCGATGCCCGCGGCGGCGTCGTGCCGCGAGACCGACGAAGAGGATTCTTCGAAGGAAAAGAGGGACGGGTCGGTGGCTCGGCGCGCGGCGAGCAGCTCCGCGAAGCCCGGAATGCGTCCTCCGTTGCGAAGCCCCCATGCCCTCACGAGAGGTGCCACCGCCGGGTCGAACGCACCGCCGGTTCGTTTCTCCCAATCGAAGACACTTGTCAGCAACGCGAAGAGCTCCGGCGGAATTCGCGTCGCGACGCCGGGTGCTGCGGCGTTCAAGCGGGCGAGGGGAGTGTCTTCCCGCCAGGTGGAGAGGAGCGCCTCGATCCGCTCGATCTCCCGCACCCCCGCTTCGCTCGCCGTGAGCGCCGCGCTCCGCGTCGGAGCGGAGACCGTCAAAGCCAGCGCGGTCCCCATGGCCGCGAGATGGCGGACGATCGTCTCGTTGCTCATGCGACTCAGTCTCAATCGCAATCTACCGATTGCCGGGACGCGCGTCAAGCCGTGCAGTTGCTTCAGCCGGCGGGGCTCGGGCCGGCGGGGCTTGGGGCGCCGTCCCGAAAGACGTCGGCGGGAGCGCCGCGGGCCGCGAGGTGGCCCGCGTAAAGGACGACGACCTCGTCCGCGAGCGCGACGACTTCGGCCGCCTCGTGAGTGACGTAGAGGATCGGCAGCGGGAAGGCCGCCTTGACCTTCAGAAGGTGCTCGAGGACCCTCTCCTTGAGCGGACGGTCGAGGCCGGAGAGGGGCTCGTCGAGGAGCAGGATCTCAGGCGCCGAAAGGAGGGCACGGCCCAGCGCAACGCGGCGCTTCTCGCCGCCGGAAAGCGTCGCGGGGCTTCTGTGGAGAAGCGTTGCGAGTCCCAGGGTGTCGACGATGCGATCCTCCTCGAGGGGGGCCTGGCGGGCAACGCCGCGGCCCGCCCCGTAGCGCAGGTTGCCGGCGACGGAGAGATGGGGGAACAGCGAATCGTCCTGCGTGACGTATCCGACGGCCCGCAGGCGCGGCGGCACGCGGACTCCCGCGCCTGCGTCGTCGAGCACACGGCCGAAAAGGACGATTCGTCCGCTCTGCGGGTGCCTCAGCCCCGCGACGGCCTCGAGGAGCGACGTCTTGCCGGCGCCCGACGGCCCGAAGACGGCCGTGACGTGGGCGCTCAACGTGACGTCGAGCTCGAGTGCGAAGGGCGTGAGGGGCAGGCGGAAGCCTTCGAGCGAGAGCGTCACGTGTTCGTCCGGCGCTTCAGCCAGACCTCCGACAGAAAGATGGCGCCGAACGCGAGCGCCGCCGAGACGGCGAGAAGACCATACGCGCGCCCGTCCACGCCGGTCTGCACGTCGTTGTAGATTGCCGTTGCGATCGTCGTGGTGCGACCCGGAATGTTCCCCGCGACGAGGATCGTGGCGCCGAACTCGCCGAGAGCGCGCGCGAACGCGAGAAGGAGGCCCGCGGCGATTCCGCGCGAGGCCAGGGGGAGCGTGATGGTCCAAAGGACGCGCGCTTCGTTCGCCCCGAGGGTCCGCGCGACGGCCTCGAGACGAGGGTTCACCTCCTCGAAGGCGACGCGCGCGGTGCGCACGAGCAAGGGAAGGGACATCACCATCATCGCGACGACGACGGCTTTCCATGTGAAGACCACGTCCATGCCGAAAAGGGAGCGCGCGGCCCGCCCGCCCGGCCCGCGCCTGCCGAGAAACTTCAGGAGCAGGAGCCCGGTCGCGACGGGCGGGAGGACGAGCGGAAGCGAGACGAGCGTCTCGAGGAGGGCCTTTCCCGGAAAGAGCCGTCGCGCGAGGAGAAACGCGAGCGCGAGCCCGAAGGGCGCGAGGAGGAGGACGGCGAAAGCCGCCACCCGCACGGTGAACCAGACGACGGGCAGGTCCACGGCGAGCTCGGACACGTTCAGTTCTTCACGAGGAAGCCGTATCGGACGAAGACCTCTCGGGCGGCTTTCGAAGAAAGGTATTCGAGGAATTTCCGTGCCGCTGCCTCGCGGGGAGCACCCTTCACGAGAGCGAAAGGATAGGAAATCGAAGGTCCGGTTGCGGCCGGAACCTCGAAGGCGACGCGCACCCGCTTCGAGATCGCGGCATCGGTCCGGTAGACGAGTCCGGCGTCGACGTTTCCGGACTCGACGGCGGCGAGCGTAGCCCGGGCGTTCTCGGTCGGAACGACCTTCGATGCGACGGCCCCCCAGATCCCGGCCCTTTCGAAGAAATTCTTCGAATAGACCCCCACGGGAACCGACGTCGGTTCTGCAATTGCGAGCGTCCCGACGCGCGGCCCGGCGAGGTCCTTCTCCGAAACGATTTTCAGCGGGCTTCCCGCCGGCACGACGACAACGAGCTCGTTCGAAAGGACGCTGCGGCGCGTCTCCGGCACGAGGAGCCCGGCTTTCTGAAGCGTGTCCATCTGGGCTTCGTCCGCCGAAAGAAAGAGATCAGCGGGCGCCCCTTCGCGGATCTGCCGGGCGAGCGTGCTGGAGGATGCGAAGTTGAAAGCGATCTTCTCCCCGCCGCTCTTTTCCCACGCCGTCCCGATCGCCGTCAGGGCGTCCGTCAGGCTCGCGGCGGCGAAGACGAGAACGAGAGCTTCCTTCATCCTGATGTCACTCAGGATATACAGGAACGAGGATCGTTTCTCTTCTCGGCTATTTCTTCTTCCCCGCCCGCGCCGCCTTCTTGATGAGGCCGGTCGCGGCCTTCGCGTCCGCCTCGTTCCCGAAGCCGAAGATCGCCGAGAACTTCCGGCCGATGACCTGGGCCACCAGGAAATCGAGGTTGATCCCGGCGTCGGCGATGGCGCGCGCGAGCGCGTGGCCGAGGCCCGGCCGGTCGTCTCCCTCGACGAGGAGCGTCGGGATCGTGGAGGCCCCGAGGCCTTCCGACTCCGCGGCGGCGACCGCCTTCTTTCCGGAGACCGGCGACACCTCGATGACGGCGGTGCCGGTTCCGGGCTGCTTGTAGCCCATCGCGACTTTCAGGCTCGTTCCCTGCGCGGCGAGCGGTCTGAGCGTTTCCGCCATGAGGCCGGGACGGTCCCCCGACTCACGGCGCCAGAGCGTGATCTTCTTGACGGTGATGGCCATGGTCGACTCCTTTCGCGCGAAATCCCCCAAAGACCAAGCTAGGGACGGAACGCCGGGAAATCAAGCGGAAGAAGGGGAATGCCTCAGACGGGCGCCTTCGCGTCGATGTCGGCCACCACGACGTCGATTCCTTCGGCACCCTCGAGGACGCGCTGGACAATGCCCGGCGCGATGCGCCCCCACAGGCCCCTCCGGGACGGGCGCCCCATCAGGAGAACGCCCACCCGCTCCTCGTGAACGAAATCCAGGATCGCAGCCGGCCACGTCCTCGGATTCGCGATAGACGATCGTGGCTCCGAGCGTCATCGCGAGCTGGATGTTCTCCGTGAGCTCCCGGTGCCGCGACGCCGAAAGGTTCTCGGGCCGATCCCTCTTCCGCCTCACATAGAGCGCATACCAGCGCGTGTTCATGCGGCCGGCCATGCGCGAGCCGCGCCGGATGAGGACGCGCGCCGCCACCGGATCGAGGGGCAGCGCGACGGCGACGCGAATCGCCGGAGCGATCCCCGGAAGGGAGCCGCCGGTCTCGGTCGGACCGTGGTCGACGTTCTCGGCCGTCTCGCGCAGGGCGAGCTCGCGCAGGGCGCGGAGGTTGTCTTCCCGGAAGAAGTTCTCGAGCGCGGCCTCCGCCTGCGCCGGTGGGTAGATCTTGCCCTGCCGCAGCCGGTCCCTCAGCTCCGGGCCCGGCAGGTCGACGTTCACGATCGCATCGGCATCGCGAATGACGCGGTCCGGGACGCGCTCTTTCACCTCGAGGCCGGTCGCGGATTTGACGACATCCTGGACGCCCTCGAGATGCTGGACGTTGCACGCGGTCATGACGGAGATGCCCGCCGCGAGGAGGTCCTCCACGTCCTGCCAGCGCTTTTCGTTCTTGCCGCCGGGAGCGTTCGTGTGCGGGAGCTCGTCGACGACCGCGACCTCGGGCTTCCTCGCAAGGACCGCGTCGAGATCCATCTCCTCGAGGACGGTCCCCTTGTAATCCACGCGGCGGCGGGGGATCACCTCGAGGTCGCCGACCCGCGCTCCCGTGTCCGCCCGGCCATGGGTCTCGACGAGCGCGACGACGACGTCGACGCCGCGCGCGCGCATCGCGTTCGCGTCGTCGAGCATCCGGAACGTCTTGCCGACGCCCGCGGCCTGGCCGAGGTAGACCTTCAGGTGCCCGCGCTTCGGATCGCGCGAGGCGAGCTTGAGAAACTCCTCCGGATCGGGGCGATCACGTTCGGTGCGCGGCGGCACGCGCTCATTATGAGGTGGAGGGCGAGGCTGGAGAGGCGCTGGCGCCTGGAGACGGCGCCGGCGTCGGAGTCGGCGTGGGCGCGATCTGGGGATGGCCGAGCCGAGAGTCGATCTCGAGGTTCAATGCGAGGACGTTGACCCGGCTTTCTCCGTAGAGGCCGAGAAACCGCCCCTCGGTGTTCCTGGCGACGAGCGCCTCGAGATCGGTGGCGGGAATCCGGGTCTCACGAGCGACGCGCGAAATCTGCAGGCGCGCGTACTCCGGGGAGATGTGGGGGTCCACGCCCGAGGCGGACGACGTTACGGCGTCGGCCGGGACGGCCCCGCTGGCCCCCTCGTCGCTTCTCACGGCCGTCACGGCGTCCTTGACGGAGTCGGCGAGCTTCTTGGAGGTCGGGCCGAGATTCGTGCCGCCCGACGCAGTCGGATCGTAGCCGTTGCCAGCCGCGGACGGACGGCCGTGGAAGTGGCCCGGCATCACGAACGCCTGGCCGATCAGCGACGAGCCCATCACCGCGCCGGGGCTCGTCCCCTCTTTCCTTCTAAGAAAGCTCCCGTTCGCGGCGTCCCGAAAAGCGAGTTGTCCGAGGCCCCAGACAGCGGCCGGATAGAGCAGTCCGAGGAGCACCGTCAGCGCCAGGAAGAGCCTCAGAGAGCCGAGCACGTTTTCTTTCATCTCAGACCTCAAACGAGATGGAGGGTGACGAGGAGGAGATCGATCGCCTTGATACCCAGGAACGGCACGATGACGCCCCCGACGCCGTAGAGCATCAGGTTCCGCCTCAGGATCCTCCCTGCGCCGAGCGGCCGGTACGAGACCCCTTTCAGAGCGAGAGGGATGAGCGCGACGATGATGAGCGCGTTGAAGATCACGGCCGAGAGGATTGCGCTCTGAGGCGTCGCGAGACGCATGATGTTCAGCGCCTGGAGCTCGGGATACGTCACGAGAAAAAGCGCCGGGATGATCGCGAAGTACTTCGCGACGTCGTTCGCGATCGAGAACGTCGTGAGCGCGCCGCGCGTCATGAGGAGCTGCTTGCCGATCTCGACGACCTCGATGAGCTTCGTCGGGTTCGAGTCGAGGTCCACCATGTTGCCGGCTTCCTTCGCGGGCTGCGTCCCCGTGTTCATGGCCATGCCGACGTCCGCCTGGGCGAGAGCCGGCGCGTCGTTCGTGCCGTCGCCGGTCATCGCGACGAGGTTTCCTTTTGCCTGCTCGGCTTGGATGAGGCGCAGCTTGTGCTCGGGCGTCGCTTCGGCCAGGAAGTCGTCCACGCCTGCCTCGTGCGCGATCGTCGCGGCCGTGAGCGGGTTGTCACCCGTGATCATGACGGTGCGAATGCCCATCGCGCGGAGGCGGTCGAAGCGCTCCTTCATGCCACCCTTGACGACGTCCTTCAGGTAGATCGTCCCCATCACGCGCTCTCCGTCCACCACGACGAGCGGTGTTCCCCCTTCTCCGGCAATGGAGGAGACGTCGCGCCGGACCGATTCCGGAAGCGACCCGCCGAGGGACGTCACGAACGCCTCGACGGCGTCCGCGGCTCCCTTGCGAACCTTGCGGCCGGACGCGAAGTCGAGGCCCGACATGCGCGTCTTTGCCGTGAACGGCACGAAGACGGCGTCGAGCTCGGCGAGGAGGCGCGCCCGGAGGCCGTAATTTTCTTTGGCGAGGATGACGATCGAGCGGCCTTCCGGGGTTTCGTCCGCGAGAGAGGAGAGCTGGGCGAGGTCCGCGAGCTGGTGCTCCTCGACGCCCGGGGCGGGGAGGAACCGGACTGCCTGCCGGTTACCGAGCGTGATCGTTCCGGTCTTGTCGAGGAGCAGGACGTTCACGTCGCCGGCGGCCTCCACGGCACGGCCCGACATCGCGAGGATGTTGTGCTTCAGGACCCGGTCCATGCCCGCGATGCCGATCGCGGAAAGGAGGCCGCCGATCGTCGTCGGGATCAGGCAGACGAGGAGCGCGATGAGGACCGTCACGGACACCGAGCCGCCCGAGTAGATGGCGAACGGCCGCAGCGTGACCGTGGCGAAGAGGAAGACGATCGTGAGACCTGCGAGCAGGATGTCGAGAGCGATCTCGTTAGGCGTCTTCTGCCGTTCGGCGCCCTCGACGAGCCGGATCATCCGGTCCAGAAAGGTCTGACCCTGCTCTGAGGTGATCTCGACGACGATGCGGTCCGAGAGGACCGTCGTTCCTCCCGTGACGGCGGACCGATCGCCGCCGGACTCGCGGATGACGGGCGCCGACTCACCCGTGATGGCGGACTCGTTAACCGAGGCAATTCCCTCGACGACCGTTCCGTCGCCCGGAATCATTCCATTCGCCTCGACGACGACGCGGTCTCCCTTTCGAAGCTGCGTGGAAGGGACGGTCTCCTCGACCTGCGTCTTGCCGGACCCCTTGAGGCGCCGCGCCATCGTGTCGGTGCGCGCCCTTCGGAGCGCGTCGGCCTGAGCCTTGCCTCGGCCCTCGGCAACCGCCTCGGCGAAGTTCGCGAAGAGGACGGTGGCCCAGAGCCAGAACACGATCTGGAGCTGGAATCCGAACAGGCCTTTCGGGGCGAGGCCGGGCAGCAAGAAAAGAGTCGTCGCGAGCGCGCCGACCTCCACGATGAACATGACCGGGTTCTTGAGCATCTTCGCCGGCGCCAGCTTTGTGAAGGCATCGGCGGCGGCCCGGGAGAGGATCGCGCGGTCGAGCAGGGATGTGGCTTTCGTTGGGCTCATGGTTTCCTCAGAAGAGCTTCCCGGCGCCCATCAGGAAGTGCTCCACGATCGGGCCGAGGGCGAGCGCGGGGAAGAAGGTCAGGGCGCCGACGATCAGGATCACGCCGATCAGGAGCAGGACGAAGACGGGCCCGTCCACCGGGAACGTCCCGATCGACTCGGCGACCTTCTTCTTCGCCGCGAGCGAGCCGGCGATGCCGAGGAGCGGGATGATCATCAGGAATCGCCCGAAGAACATCGCGATGCCGAGCGCCACGTTGTAGAAATCCGTGTTCGCGTTGAGGCCGGCGAACGCGCTGCCGTTGTTCCCGGTGGCGCTCGTGAAGGCGTAGAGGATCTCGGACAGCCCGTGGGGTCCCTGGTTGTTCAGGCTTGCGAGGCCGGCTTTCGACGCGACTCCGAGCGCCGTCCCGACGAGGATGGAGAACGTCAGGATGAGGACGGAGAGCATCGCGAGCTTCACTTCGTGCGCCTCGATCTTCTTGCCGAGGTACTCGGGCGTTCGCCCGACCATGAGGCCGGCGATGAAGACGGAGAGCACCACGAAAAGCAGCATTCCGTAGAGCCCGGCGCCGACTCCGCCGAAGATGATCTCGCCGAGCTGGATGTTCAGGAGCGGCACGAGGCCGCCGAGCGGCGTGAAGGAGTCGTGCATCGAGTTGACCGCGCCGCACGAGGCGTCGGTCGTGATCGTGGCGAAGAGGGCAGAGTCCGCCGGCCCGAACCGGACCTCCTTGCCTTCCATGTTTCCCATCGCGGCCGAGACCCCGAGCCCGTGATGGATCGGGTTGCCGCGCACCTCGAAGAAGCCGGCCGTCAGCGCCCCGATGAGGAACAGGATCGCCATGGACCAGAAGACGGCCCAGCCGTGGCGGGTCTTGCCGGTCATCGAGCCGAGCGTGTACGTCAGCCCGCCTCCGATCGAGAAGATGAGAACCATCTCGAAGAGATTCGTGAAGGGCGTCGGGTTCTCATACGGGTGCGCCGAGTTCGCGTTCACGAAGCCGCCGCCGTTCGTCCCGAGCTCCTTGATGGACTCCTGCGAGGCGATGGGGCCCTGCGGGATCTTCTGGATCGCGCCTTCGAGCGTCGTCACGGCCTCGGAGGACTTGAAGTTCTGGATGACGCCCTGCGACATGAGGACGATCGCGCCGGCGAAGCTGATCGGCAGGAGCACCCAGAGCGTTGCGCGCACGAGGTCGGACCAGAAGTTGCCGATGCCCTTCGACTCCGTTCGCGCGACCCCTCTCACGAAGGCGATCGCGATCGCGATGCCCGTGGCCGCCGACGCGAAGTTGTGGACGGCGAGCCCCGCCATCTGGGTGAACAGCGACATCGTCGATTCGCCCGAGTAGGCCTGCCAGTTCGTGTTCGTCGTGAACGAGACCGCCGTGCTCCAGGCGAGAGCGGCCGGGACGGCCGCCATCTTGTCGGGGTTCAGCGGCAGGAGATGCTGCAGGCGCTCCATCGCGTAGAGCACGACGAGGCTGACGACGTTGAAGATCATCATCGAGCCCGCGTACGCGACGAACCCCTGCTCCTTCGAGGCGTCGACGCCGCCGATGCGGTAGAGAAGGCGTTCGAGCGGAGCGAGCACCCCGTCCAGGAAAGTCTTCTCCTTCGAGAAGACCTTCTTCATGTAGACCCCGATCGGCTTGACGAGCGCGAGGACGATGAGGAAATAGATGCCGGTTTTCAGAACGACGTCGAGCATGGCGTTTTCACAGCTTCTCGGGCTTCAGGAGCGCGTAAAGGAGATAGGCGAGGGCGGCGACGGCGAGGACGAGGCCGAGGGTGGCTTCGAATGACATGTCGGCCCCGTTCAGATCTCGTCGCAGCGCTTGACGTACCAGAGCGACAGCGCCAGGAGACCGAGCGTCAGGAGGAGGAAGAGGGCGTCGAGCATGGATGGTTCTCCCTTCAAAAGAAGTAGAGCGCGTTCAGAAGGACGGTCGGCTGCTGCTTCTTCGTGAGAGCCCCGTCCCGGTCCTCGAAGACCTCCTTGTCGGAGAAGTCGACGCGAAGGTCGCCGCGGAGAACGACGTGGGAGCCCACCTTTAGCTCCGGCGTAAGAGTCGCTCCCTTGAGCTTCTGCACGACTCCCGTCCGCGCGCCGTCGCGGTCGTTGAAGTATTCACCCCTGAGAATGAGCGCGAATGAGTCGGTGAGGCCGAACCGCGCGTAGCCCACGATCCCGTTCCACATCGCGGTCTCGCCTTGCGTCACGGCGTTCGGCTCGGTCCCGTAGACCGTGTCCACGGTGAGAACCGTCCGGTCCGTGACCTTCCACTGGGCGTTGACGTCGACTACGTTGCGGGCGTCGCGGTTGTTGCCGGTGCGCTCGGGCCCCCACATGTAGTTGGCGATGACCGTGACCGTCTTGGACGCTGTCCAGGTGAGCTGACCGCCGACCGACTTGCTGCTGTTGTTATCCTTCGCGTTGTCCCAGCCGTTGGCGATCATCAGCATCGCGGAGATCTGGTCGCTGAACGTGTAGCTGGCTTTGATCCCGGTGTGCGTGAAGGGGATCGCGAACCCGAAGAGGAAGGAGCGTGTGGCGTTGTCGTTGTAGCCGTCGTATCCGTCGATGACCTCGTAGCCGTGGTTCGTGACGTACTTCCCGACGTCGAGGCGCAGGCCGCTCCCGACCGGGGCGATCCAGCTGACGAAGGCCTGTTTGAGGTCGAAGTCCTGGCCCTGGAAGAGCCCGTACGCGGCGGAGACGCGTGGAATGGAGGAGCCGGCTTCCGCATCGACGCGGAAGCCTGTTTCGCCCGGCTTTGACACGGCCTTCTGGAGGACGAGCTCGGCCACGTCCACCTTGAACGAGTTGTCGTCGAAATCGAAAACCCGGAACTGGTTCGTGCCCGAGGCCGGGCGATTCGTGTTGTACGAGTAGCTGGTGGAGAGGAACCCGTTCACGGCGATCTCCTCGTACCAGGGTTTCGGTGGCGGAGTCGGAGCTGGCGTGGGCGTCGGCGAGGGTGTCGTTGTCGCCTGCGGCGCCGATTCCTGCGCGAGCGAGGGACTTTCGACGGCGGTGAAGACGGCGACGAGCGCCGCGGCCGCGACGACGTGATTGCGGTCGACGGGCTCTCCCGTCTTTCGGAGACGCGGTTCCTTCCGGATCTCGCCGTCGGGTCCCGGCCTTCCCTCGATGAGGACTTTCGGCAGGGCGATCCGGTGTAGCGCTCGGGCGAAGAAGAACACGTAGCCCCCGAACCCCGCAATGCCGAACACGAGCCGGACCGCCCCCTCGAACGAAACGGCGAGGAGGGCTCCGCCGCCGAGGAAGGCGAGTGAGGTGCCGATCAGACCGAGAATCGAGCGGAGAGATTGCCGCCGGGAGCTAAGTGCAGAGTTTTTCACGGGGGGGAACGTGCCTCCCGGACTCCAAGGAAGTCCGGAAAGACGTCTAAAGAAGTTCTAAAGAAATGCAATCACTGGACTAGACTCCCGCGGTGCTGCAGCAGAGATGGATGAACTGAGTTGTCTTCTGAACGCAACTCACTGACCCGCCTCGTCCTAGGGAAGCCCCGGGACGTCAACGATCCGAAGATTTTTCACCGGGTTTCGCTTGTCGCGTTTCTTGCGTGGGTGGGGCTCGGCGCCGACGGACTTTCGTCGTCGGCATACGGACCCGACGAGGCTTTCCGGGCGCTCGGCGGCCACCGCTCGCTCGCGATCGTGCTCGTCGCGATGACAGCGATCACGATCGCCGTCATCTCGATCGCCTACTCGAACCTCATCCAGCATTTCCCGGGCGGCGGCGGCGGGTACCTCGTCGCGACAAAACTCCTCGGCCGGAAGGCCGGGGTCGTCTCGGGTTGCGCTCTACTCGTGGACTACGTCCTCACGATCACCGTGTCGATCGCCTCGGCATGCGACCAGGTCTGGAACTTCCTCGGGCCCGGGATGGCGCACTACAAGATGATCGCGGAGATCGCCGCGCTCATCTTCCTGATCGTCCTGAACCTCAGGGGCGTCAAGGAGTCCGTCACGTTCCTCGCGCCGATCTTCCTCGTCTTCATCGGGACGCACGCGTTCGCGATCCTGTACGTGTTTGCCGCCAATGCGACCGGCCTGCCGGAAGTGTTCGCCGGCGCCGCTCGGGAATACCATGCCTCGGCGGCGACGATTGGATTCTGGCCGCTCGCGTTCGTTCTTCTCCGCGCGTACTCGATGGGCGGCGGCACCTACACCGGTATCGAAGCCGTGTCGAACGGTGTGACGATGCTCCGCGAGCCGCGCGTGAAGACCGGCAAACACACGATGTTTCTCATGGCGGCGTCGCTGGCCTTTACCGCGGGAGGCATCCTGTTCGGCTATCTTCTCGTCGGAGCGCGCGCGCAACAGGGAAAGACGATGAACTTCGTCCTCTTCGACGCGCTCTTCGGGCATTGGAAGGTCGGAGGCATCGCCGTCGGGACGGCGTTCGTCCTCACGCTCCTCGTCGCGGAGGCGGCGCTCCTCTTCGTGGCGGCGCAGACGGGCTTCCTCGACGGGCCGCGCGTCCTCGGAAACATGGCTCTCGATTCCTGGATGCCGCATCGCTTCGCGCAGCTCTCGGACCGGCTCGTCACGAAGAACGGCGTCTTCCTGATGGGTCTTGCGGCGATCGCGGCGCTTCTCTATACGCGCGGCGACATCACGATGCTCGTCGTCATGTACTCGATCAACGTCTTCATCACGTTCTCGCTCACCGAGCTCGGCATGTCGCGTCACTGGATCGTGGACCGGCACAAGGAACCCCGCTGGAAGAGCCAACTCGCGATCCACGGCACCGGCCTCGTCATGTGCCTCACGATCCTTTGCGTCACCCTCTACGAGAAGTTCGCGGAGGGCGGCTGGATGACGTCGCTCGTGACGAGCGCGACGATCTTCGTCTGTTTCCTCATCCGGCGGCACTACGAGAACGTGCAGCGGGACCTCAAGCGTCTCGACGACGTCCTCGTGCCGGTTCAGCCGGTTCCGGTCGCGAAGAACGCGCTCGAGGAGCTGGACCACAGGCTCCCGACCGCGATTCTCACCGTGGACCGGTTCTCCGGCTACGGGATCCACCAGATCCTGAGCATCCACACGCTGTTCCCGAACTACTACAAGAACTTCGTCTTCGTCTCCGTGGCGGTCGTCGACTCCGGCAACTTCAAGGGCAGCGACGAGATGGGGCACCTGGAAGCCGACGCCCGGCGGAACCTCGAGATGTACGTCGCGTGGTGCCGGGAGAAGGGCTGGAACGCCGGCTACCGGATGGCGATCGCGACGGAAGCCGTCGCGAAGGTCGTCGAAATCTGCAAGGAGCTGCGCCAGGAATTTCCGCGCTCGGTCGTGTTCAGCGGCAAGCTCGTCTTCGAGAAGGAGGATTGGTACCATCGCCTTCTGCACAACGAGACGGCGATGTCGATCCAGCGGAAGCTCCAGTTCGAGGGCGTGCAGGCGATCGTCCTTCCGGTCCGGGCCGCGGTGTGAGCGTCTAGACTAGGGTTCCGCCACGAAGCGGTACCCCACCCACGGCTCCGTGACGATGTAACGCGGGCGGGCGGGATCAGGCTCGATCTTCTTGCGCAACGAGCCCACGTGGACGCGGACGGCGTCCGGGCTCGTGCCGGGCGCGCCGTGCCAGACGCGGCCGATGATCTGGCGGATCGTGATGGGCTTGCCCGCATGGGATGCGAGGAGGTCGAGGATCGCGAGCTCGGTCGGCGTGAGGTGGACCTCTTTGCCCTCGACGACGACACGCCGCCTCTCGCGGTCCAGCGTGAGGCCCGGAAACTCGAGGACGCCGCCCGCCTCTTCCTCCGCGTGGCGCCGAAGCTGCGCCCGCACACGCGCGAGGAGCTCCTGCACCGAGAAGGGTTTGACGACATAGTCGTCGGCGCCGAGATCCAGCGCGCGGACCTTGTCCGCGTCGCCGCCGCGCACCGACAGGACGACGACGGGGGTGGCTCCGGCGCGCCGCACGCGCCCGACGAGGTCGAAGCCGTCCGTGACGGGCATCGCGAGATCGGTCAGGACGAGGTCGGGCTCGGTTTCCTCGAAACGACGAAAGCCCTCCGCTCCGTCGGCCGCCTCAAGGACCTCGTATCCCGAGGCCGAGAGCTCGGCCGCGAGCGCCCGGCGGATCGCCGGATCGTCGTCGACGACGAGAATGCGGGCGGCCCCCGGCGCGCGCGTCAACCGATCTCCTCGGCCGGCGCTGCGGCGGCGGGGACTTCGAAGCGTGCGATCGTGCCGCCTCCCGGACGGTCCACGAGCGCGATCGACCCGCCCAGCGCGTGCGCGAGCGACTGGCAGATCGTCAGCCCCAGCCCGGCGCGGCCGGCATCGCCCGGCGCACCGCCCGCAGCGGCGCGCTTCACGTCGGGGGAGACGCCTGAACCGCGGTCGAGGACGTCGAGGCGGACGCGCGCGGCGTCACGCGGGCTCGGCGCGGCCGCCAGCTCCAGCGTCCCGGATGGGGCCGCGCGCGAGGCGTTTTCCAGAAGGTTCGCGAGGATCTCGACCGCGAGCGTCGGATCCACGTAAAGGTCCGGCGTCTGGGGCGCCACGAAGACATCCACGGCGCGCCCCGCGAGGGCGAGCGGGAGGGCGTCGAGCGTCGCCCGGAACAGGTCTGCCGCAGGCGTCGGCTCGGGGTGCGGCACGAACGTGCCCGCGTCGAG
Source organism: Thermoanaerobaculia bacterium (assembly GCA_963816185.1). GTDB lineage: Bacteria > Acidobacteriota > Thermoanaerobaculia > UBA5066 > UBA5066 > Fen-183. The sequence continues at coordinate 59,784 of CAWFJJ010000021.1, forward strand.
GCGCGCCATCGCGAGGAGGTTGTCGATCCGACGCGAAAGGCGCTCGGTCTCTCGTGCCACGTCCTCGACGATTTTCGCGGTCTCCGCGGGGAATCGCTTCAGGCGGTCGAGCCCGAGGCGAATGGACGTGATCGGCGTCCTCAGGTCGTGGGACACGGCGCGCAGGAGCGAGGTCTTGAGGGCGTCGCTCTCTTTGAGGGCGTCGAGGTGCGCCCGCTCCCCCAGGAACCGCTCCCGCTCGACGGCCAACGCCACCAGCCGTCCGACCGACTCCAGGGCGCCGCGGTCTGCGCGGGTCCCCCGGACGACGAGAACACCGCTGGTCTTCCCGCCGACGGCCAAAGGAAGATAGACGTCGCGCGCGCCACCCTCCGCGGGCACCTCGGCGGTCTCGCCGCGTCGTCCGACGGTCTCCACGAGCGGATCCTCGGCATGGAGGGCGTTCTCGCCCATCACGCCGACGATTTCTGCCCGGGTGGCCTCGTTGCGAAAGAGGGCGAGCCCGCCGGCCCGGGCCCCGAGCGTCTTCAGAGCTTTCCCCGCCGCCTCGCCGAGGGCCCCGACGCGGTTCGTGGCCGTGAAAAGGTCGATCGAGAGATCGTAGAGCGCCTCGATCTCCGCGCGCCGGGCGTCTGCGTCGGCGGCGCGCTGCTGCTCCCGTGCCACGAGCCGGCTCACGACGACGGACGTAATGAGAAAAGCGGCCAGGGCGACCCAATTCGCGGGGTCGGCGATCGTAAACGTGCCGATGGGGGGCAGGAAGAAGAAGTTGTAGCAGGCGGTCGCGGCGAGCGACGCGACGGTCGAGGCCACGAGGCCGAGCCTCAACGCGGCCAGGAGAACGACGACGAGGAAGACGAAACCGATCGTCGTGGCGTTGGCTCCCGTGAGCCGTCCGAGCGCCGTCGTCACGGCGACGGCGGCGAGCGCCGCCGCCGCCCGCGCAACTCCTCTAGCCGTGGATGTTGTGGCCGTGGACCGCCTCCGCCGCCTCGTGCATGGCTTCCGACAGCGTCGGGTGCGCGTGGATCGTGCGAATCATCTCCTCGGTCGTCGCTTCGAGGCGCAGGAGGGCGCCGCCCTCCGCGATGAGCTCGGTGGCATGCGGGCCGACGATGTGGACGCCGAGGATCTCATCGTACTTCGCGTCGGAAACGATCTTCACGAAGCCTTCCTGCGACGGCTCCATCATCGTCTTGGCGAGGACCGAGAAGTTGAACTTTCCGGTCTTCACGACGTAGCCGCGCTCTTTCGCCTTCGCTTCGCTGAGACCGATCGACGCGACTTCGGGGTCGCAGTACGTGCAGCCCGGCACCTGGTCGCGGTTCACGGGCACCGTCGGATGGCCGGCCATCGTCTCGGCGGCCACGATGCCTTCGGCGGACGCGACGTGCGCGAGCCAGATCGTGGGCGTGACGTCCCCGATCGCCCAGACGCCCGGCACGTTCGTGCGCTGGTTTGCGTCCACCTTCACGTAACCGCGGTCCGTCGCGACGCCCACGGCCTCGAGGCCGAGCCCCTCGGAGAGCGGCTTGCGGCCGACGGCGAGGAGCACTTTCTCGACGGACCACGACAGCGGGCCGCCGTCCGGCCCCTTCGCCTTCACCGTGACCGTCCCGTCCCCGTTCGGCGCCACGGACTCGACGCCCGTCTTCGTGCGCACCTCGATGCCGTGCTTCTTGAAGACGCGCTCGACCTCTTTCGAGATCTCCTCGTCCTCCACGGGCAGGACGCGCGGCAGGACCTCGACGAGGACGGTCTTCGTGCCGTACCGCGAGAAGCAGGACGCGAACTCGGCGCCCACCGCCCCCGAGCCGATCACGAGGAGCGACCTCGGGATCGACTGCGACTTCAGGATGTGGTCCGAGTTCAGGACGCTCTCGCCGTCGGCCTTGAGGAGCGGCAGGTCGCGGGGCACCGAGCCGGTTGCGATGAGGACGTTCTTCGTGTCCAGCTTGGTCTCGCCCGCGTCGCCTTTCACCGCGACCTCGTGCGGCGAGACGATGCGCCCGAGCCCCGCGTGGACGTCGACCTTGTGTTTCTTCATGAGGTATTCGACGCCCTTGGCTCCCCGAAAGACGACCTTGTCGCGGAACTTCACCACGCCCGGAAAGTCGAGCTCGACGCCGGCGGCTCTCACGCCGAAGTCTGCGGCGCGGTTCTTCGCCTCGTCGTACAAAGAGGCCGACTTGAGCATCGCCTTCGTGGGGATGCAGCCTCGGTGAAGGCAGTTGCCGCCGAGTCCCACGTTCGAAACTTTAGCGTCTCTTTCGACGATCGCGGTCCTGAGGCCGAGCTGGGAGGCCCGGACGGCGGCGACGTAGCCGCCCGGTCCCGAGCCGATGACGACCAGGTCGTACATTCCAATCTCCTATAGGTCCGGCCGGCGCACGTGCGCGGAGGCGGCGCCGGAGCGAACGGAATTATAGGGGGAGTCTCTCACCCGAAAAGGACGCCGAGAAGCCCGCCTGCGAGGACGAGCCAGGCCGTGTTGATTCTCACGGCCGCGAGAATCGCGACGCTCACGAGAAAGAGCGCGATCGTCGGGCCGTTCGTCAGCGCGGGCCGCGCGAATTGAAGCGTCACGGACCCCATCAGCGCGAGCGCCGCGACGTTCACGCCGTCGAGAAACGCACCCAGGACCTTCGACTGCCGCAGCCGGGGCACGAAAGGGCCCATGACGAAGACCAGGGCGAACGCGGGAAGGAAGATCCCGAGCGTCGCGACCCCGGCGCCCTTCAGACCCCCGAGCACGTAGCCGATGAACGTCGCGGTGGACAGCAGCGGCCCCGGCGTGAACTGGCCGACGGCGACGGCATCGAGGAGCTGCCCGCTCGTGAGCCAGTGCCAGCGCTCGACGAGATCGGCCTTCAGATAGGCGAGCAGCACGTAGCCGCTGCCGAACAGCACGGCACCGGTCTTCAGGAAGAAGAGGAAGAGGCTGGTAAGAGAGAAGGGCGAAAGAGGAGCGCCGAGGGAGAAGAGGGGGACGAAGAGGGATTTCTTGGAAAGAGGAAGAGAAGATTTCCTAGAAAGTGAATTGGGCGGGGCGCCGTCGACGCGCTCCGGCGCGTGCGGCGCAGCGGCACCGCCGCCTCTTCCCCTTCTAAGAAAATCCTCAGACACCATCGCCAGAATCGAGACACACCCTGAAACGAGCAGCAGGAGAAGCTCGTTGACGAAGAAAGTGGCGGCAAGGGCGGCGAGTCCCAATGCCAGAAGGAACCGGCTTTTCACCGCCGTGCGGCCGAGGCTGACGAGCGCCTGCGCGATGAGCGCGAGGACCACGGGCTTGATGCCGTCGAAGAAATGCGGAAACGCGGGCAGAGAGCCGAAGCGCACGTAGGCCCACGCAAAGGCGGTCACGAGGAAGGTCGCGGGCAGAAGGAAGCCGACTCCGGCGACGAGAAGCCCCGCCCAACCTCCGCGTGCATGCCCGATGAAGAGCGCCATCTTGGTGGAGTTCGGTCCTGGCGCGAGGTTCGTCGCACCGAGGAGGTCGAGAAACTCCTCGCGTGTCATCCACGCGCGCCGCGTCACGACCTCGTGCTCCATCATCGAGATGTGGGCGGCGGGCCCGCCGAAGGCCGTCGCGCCGAGGCGCAGGAAGAGGATGGCGAGGTCCTTCAGGTCGGCGGGGTTCCCTCTCGCCATCGTCCCGATTATGGGCGGGCGGCGGCCGGCGCCGCCGCACTAAGATCCCACCGTGATCGGGGAAGTCCTCGCGCACTACCGCATCGCGGAGCGCCTCGGTGAAGGCGGGATGGGAGAGGTCTTCCGCGCCGAGGACCTCAAGCTCCGGCGACCCGTCGCCCTGAAGGTCCTGCGCGGCGCGGAGGATTCGGAAGGCCGCCTGTTGCGCGAGGCGCGTTTCGCGTCGCAGCTCAACCACCCGAACATCGCGGTCGTCTATGACGTCGACACCGTGGAGCGCGATGGACGGAGGCAGAGCTTCATTGCGATGGAGTATGTCGCGGGGCGCACGCTGTCGGCGCTCCTCAAGGAGCGCGCGCCGGATGTCTCCAAATCGGTCGACATCGTCCTGCAGGTCGCCGATGCCCTCGCGGCCGCGCACGCGCGAGGGGTCGTCCACCGCGATGTCAAGCCCGGCAACATCATGCTGGACGGGAGGGGGCGCGTGAAGGTCCTGGATTTCGGCCTCGCGGCCTTCCGCCCCGTGCCGGGCGAGGGGAGCGAGACCTGGAGCCCGATCGGCGCTGACCCGACGCGCTCGACCCCCGGCTCCGTGCTCGGGACCGTCGCGTACATGTCGCCCGAGCAGGCCCTGGGCCGCGACGTCGACGCGCGGACGGACGTCTTCTCGCTGGGCGTCGTGCTCTGGGAGCTGCTCGCCGGCCGGCGGCCGTTCGAGGGCGCGAACACGGTCGCCGTCATCGACGCGCTGCTTCACGCGGAGCCGCGTTCGCTGACGCGGCTCAATCCGGCGGTTCCTCGCGAGCTGGAAACCCTGGTCCTGAAGATGCTCGCGAAGGAACGCGACCGCCGCACGACGATGCGCGATGTCGCGCGTGAGCTCTCGGCTCTGGCGGGCGGCTCGCCGGGGGCGGTCGCGCCCCCGGTCTCCTCCTCCCCGGCCGAGAACGCGATCGCCGTCCTCGCGTTCTCCAACATCACGCAGAACGCCGAGGACAACTGGCTCGGAACCGGAATCATGGAGACGGTCACCGCCGACATGAAGAACGTGCCCGGCCTTTCCGTGATCGGCTGCGAGCGCGTCTGCGAGGTGGAGAAGCGGCTGACCGGCGAAACGGCGCGGGGCGCGAGCGAGCTCGCGATCCGGCTCGGGCGCGAGGTGGGCGCGCGGCGCGTCGTGACGGGCGGCTTCCAGAGCGTCGGGGAGGTCATGCGGATCACGGCGCGCGTGACGGACGTCGAGTCCGGCGAGGTCGTGACGACCGTGAAGGTGGACGGCGGCCGGAGCGATCTCTTCGCCCTGCAGGACCGGATCGTCACGGAGCTCGCCAAAGCCATGCACCTCGCGTCGAATCCCGCCGGGAAGGAGGCCGAGGAGACGCACGTGCTCGACGCGTACGAGGCGTATTCCAAGGGCCTCATCAACCTTCGGGCCGAGAGCCGGGAGTCCGTCGACCGGGCGATCCTCTTCTTCGAGCGTGCCGTGGCCCTCGATCCGCTCTATGCCCGCGCGTGGCTCTCGCTCGGCGAAGCCTACGAGGTGAAGGCCACGGACCTCGCGATGCCGGAGCTGCTCGAGAAGGCCATGGCGAGCTTCGGAAAATGCCTCGCCCTCCAGCCGCGCCTCGCGCGCGGGTGGAAGGAGCTCGGGGGCGCGCTCGTGGACATCGGCAGCGTGGACAAGGGGCTCGACGCGATTCGCCGGTCTCTGGAGCTCGACCCGGACGACGCCGCGGCGCATGCGGCGCTGGCGCGCGCCCACTTCATCGGCACCGGGCGGTTTCAGGACGCGGTGGAAGCCTTCGAACGGGCTCTCGCCCTGAATCCGCAGGGAGGCTGGTATGCGCTTCAGCTCGCACACGTCTCGGCTCTGCTGAGGGATTTCCCCCGCGCCGAGCGCGCGGCGAGGCAGGCCATCGAGCTCCAGGAGAGGGGGCTTTCGGGTCGCGAAGGGATCGTCATCGTGGGCTCTTACATGAAGCTCGGGCAGATCCGCGCCCTCCAGGGCCGGCCCGCGGAGGCCCTCGAAGCGTACGAGAAGGAGCTCTCCTTCCTGCGGCGCGTCGACCACGCGCTGAAGGACCGGGCGGTCATCGAGCTGCACACGCGAATTGGGAGCGCGCATCTCGCTCTGGGACATCCCGAGGACGCCCGCCGGGCGCTCATGCTCGCCGTCGGGGCCTTCGAGGACCGACTCCGGGCCGGCGCGGACGAGCCGTTTACGCGGTACTACGTCGCCGCGGCGTGGGCCCTCCTCGGCGACGCGGAGCGCTCGCTGGACGTCCTCGAAGCCGCGGCGGCGATGCGTCGCGTCTACGTCGTGGAACGCGCCCGCATCGATCCGGATTTCGAGAGCCTGAGGAGCGAGCCGCGCTTCGTACGGCTTCTCGAAAGGTCACGCGACCCGGCGAACGGGGTGCGCAACCCGTGAGCCTCACGCAGGGAACCCGGCTTGGCCCCTACGAGGTTCTGAGCCCGCTTGGCGCAGGCGGCATGGGCGAGGTGTACCGCGCGAGGGACTCGAAGTTGGGCCGCGAAGTGGCGATCAAGGTCCTCCCGGAGGAGTTCTTCGAAGAGGAGGAACGGATCGCCCGCTTCAAACAGGAGGCGAAGTCGCTGGCCGCGGTGAGCCACCCGCACATCGCGGCTCTCTACTCTTTCGAGGAGATCTCCGGGCGCCACCTTCTCGTCATGGAGCTGGTCGACGGAGAGACCCTGGCGGATCGGCTGCTGAAGGGGCCGCTCCCTCCGGATCGGGTTTTGAAAACCGGAATCGAGATCGCGTCGGCGCTGGACGCGGCTCATCGAGCGGGCATCATCCACCGGGACCTGAAACCGGGAAACGTCATGTTGACGAGGTCGGGCGTGAAGCTGCTCGACTTCGGTCTGGCGAAGGCGCTCGCTCCCGAGGGTCCGGTCGAGAGCCTCACGTCCGCCCCGACGACCGCCCGGGACGTGACGCGCGAGGGAGAGGTCCTCGGCACGCTTTCCTACATGGCGCCGGAGCAGCTGGAAGGGAGAAAGCCCGATTCGCGTACGGACATTTTCGCTCTCGGCGCGACGCTCTACGAGACGGCGACCAGCAGAAAGGCATTCACGGGAACGAGCCAGGCGTCTCTGATCACGGCGATCATGACGTCGGAGCCGCAGGCGATCTCCGCCGTCCAGCCGATGACGCCGCCGGCGCTGGACCGCGTCGTGAAGACCTGCCTCGCCAAGGACCCCGACGATCGCTGGCAGTCCGCGCACGACGTCAAGCTCCAGCTACAGTCGATCGCCGACGGCGGGTCACAGGCGGGATTCCCGGCGACTCTCGTCGCTCCGCGCAAGAGCCGGGGGCGGCTGGCCTGGTCCCTCGCGGGCATCTGCCTGGCTGCCGCGGTGGTTCTCGCCGTCGTTCACTTCCGGCAGGCCCCGATCGAGGCGCGTCCGACCCGCTTTTCCCTTTTGCCGCCGGAGCAGACGACTTTCGCCATCGGGCCAGCGGCTCCTCAGGCCGCCGTGTCACCCGACGGCCATTACGTTGCTTTCGCGGCCACGACCTCGGATCGGAAGACTTACCTCTGGCTTCGTCCGCTCGATTCGCTCGCTGCTCAGAAGCTGGCCGGAACGGAGGAAGCAGGCCTTCCATTCTGGTCTCCGGATAGTCGCTTCATCGGGTTTTTCGCGCAGGGAAAGTTGAAGAAGATCGACATTTACGGAGGTGCTCCTCAGACCCTGTGCGATGCACCCGCGGCTAATGGCGGGACCTGGAACCACGAAGGGGTGATTGTCTTCGCCCCGCTTCGTGAAGGCGCACTGGCTCGCATCTCCGCCGCGGGTGGAATTCCGGCCGCCGCGACGGCACTCGACCGACGTCGGCAGGAGACCGGCCACGCGTGGCCCCAGTTTCTGCCGGATGGCCGCCGCTTCCTCTACCTCGCCTTGAGCGGACAACGAGAGAACCGCGGCCTCTACGTCGGTTCGCTCGGCTCCGAAGGGCCGCGACGCGTGCTGAAGACCGAAGTGAGGGCAGCTTATACACCCCCGGGATATCTGCTCTTCCTGCAGCAGGGGACGCTGATGGCCCAGCGGTTCAATCCTGATCGCTTCCAGCTCACCGGCGAACCGGTCGCCGTCGCCGAAGGTGTGGCTTACAACTCGTTCAATGGCCGGAACACCTTCAACGTCTCGGAGAACGGCGTGCTCGTCTATCGGACTGGCCGCCCCGGGGGGCTGCCGACGAGCGAGCTGGTGTGGTTCGATCGCGGGGGAAAGCGGATCGGATCGGTCGAGGGACCCGGCTTGTACCTGCGTCCGGCGCTCTCACCGGACGGAAAACGCATCGCTGTGGAGCGCCTCGATCCCCGGACGGGGGCCTTCGATATTTGGCTCGTCGACCCGGCACGCTCCAGCGTTCTACGCCTCACGTTCGGTTCGTCCAACCAGACGCACCCTGTTTGGTCGCCGGACGGGAGTCGGATCGTCTTCACTTCCGACCGAGATGGCACGAGCAACCTGTATCTGAAGAACTCGAGCGGAGCCGGTAGCGAGGAGCTGCTGCTTCGGTCCGACGCGGCGAAATACGTCATGGACTGGTCTCCCGACGGGCGGTTCATCGCCTATGAGAGGCAGGATCCGAAAACCGGAACGGATCTTTGGGTGTTGCCGCTTTTCGGAGATCGCAAACCGGTTCCGTTTCTGCAAACCGGGTCCAACGAAGGTCAAGGGCAATTCTCCCCGGATGGACGATGGATGGCTTATGTCTCGGATGAGTCGGGAAGAGGAGAGGTTTACGTGCAGACCTTCCCTCCTTCCGGCGGCAAGTGGCAGATCTCGGCCGCCGGCGGTGCCTATCCGAGATGGCGGCGCGACGGGAAGGAGCTCTTCTATGTTGCCGCGGGCCAAAAGCTCATGGCGGTGGCGTTGCAGACCGGTTCTACGCTCCAGGCCGGTCGACCGCAGGCGCTCTGCGAGCCCCGTTTTTTTCAGCCCATAATTCCTTACACCGTTTCAGCCGACGGTCAGCGTTTTCTCGTCAACACTCCTCTCGAGGAGGACAACTCTTCACCGGTGACCGTGGTCCTGAACTGGACGGCGGAGCTGAAGAAGAGATGACTCTCGTGCCGCGAAGGGCGTGAGAAGGGCGGTCGTCACGCCCCGAAGTCCACCTCGATCCCGCGACCCGCGGCCCGGGCCCTTTCGAAGGCGACCGACGCGGCCGCCGCGTCCTGGAGCGCCGTGCCCGTGCTGTCGAAGACGATGACCTCCTCCGCCGAGCGCCGGCCCGGCCTTCCGCCGGCGACGATCTCGCCGAGCTCGGCATGCACGTCCTCGCGCTTGACGAGACCGCTCGCGAGCGCGTGGTGCAGGTCGCCGAACGCGGCGCACTGCTCCGTCACGTCGGTGACGATCGTGGAGAACGCCATCAGAGAGGGATCCAGCTCCTGCTTTTCTTCGCTGTCGGCTCCGATCGCCGCGAGAAATGCGCCCGGGCGCAGGGAACCTTCGAAGAGCACCGGTTTCTTCGAAGGGGTGCAGGTGGCGACGACATCGCTCGCTTGCGCAGCGGATCTCAGATCGTGGGCGGCGGTCGCGCGGAGTCCCAGCTCGGTACCCATTTCTTTCGCGAAGTGACGCGCTCGTTCTTCCTTTTCATCGAAGCAAGAAACATGTTCGAAGGAAAACAAGCGCGCCAGAGCGCGGAGTTGAGCTCGCCCTTGTACCCCGCAGCCGCAGATCGCGACGGTCTTCGAGTCGGGCCGGGCGAGGTATTTCGCCGCGACCGCCGTCGCCGCCGCCGTCCTCAGCCTCGTGATCGCGATCGAATCCATGACCGCAAGGGTCTCGCCGGTCTCGCCGTCGGCGACGACGATGACGCCCTGGATCCTAGGCAGTCCGAATCTTTCGTTCTCGAAGAAGTTCCCGTTGACTTTTGCCGCGAAAAAGGGAGTCGGGCCGCCGAGGATCCCGGCCTTGATGTGAAACCCGCCGCCGGCCGCCCTTACGCCGAGCGCTCCCGGCCGCGGCGCCTCACCGGCCCCGTATCGGCGAAAGGCCTCCTCCACGGCCTGGAAGCAGGAGTCGAGGTCGAGCAGGCTCTCGACGTCGCTCCGTGAGAGGACGAGGGTCTTCGTCATGGCGCGAGCCATCCTCCCACGTCCGCGACGGGAATCGTTTCCACGGGCAGCTTCCCTTTTCGGAAGAGGCGAGCACCCGCCGAGCCTTTCAGGACGACTGAGGCGCCTTCCACGCGCAGCATCGCGCCCTCGCGGAGGCCGGCGACCGGCGTTTCGCTCTCCTCGTGGAATTGGAGGATCCGCTCTTCCTGGGTTTCCCCCATGTGCGTAGATCGGGGATCGGGGTCGAGAAAGTGGGGGCTGAGCTGGAACGGCACGAGGGAGAGCGCGTCGAAGGACGGCGGCTCGACGATCGGCATGTCTTTCGTGGTCCGAATCGTGGGGCCGGCGACGATCGCGCCCGCGCTCGACCCGATGAATGCCATCCCGCCCTCGACCCTGCGCCGGATCGGAGCGAGGAGATACGCGCCGTAGAGAGCCTTGAGGAGACGAAACGTATTGCCGCCTCCGACGAAGATGGCTTCAGCCGACACAACTGCACCTTGCGGATCCGGCTCCTCGTGGACGGAGGTCAGGGCGATGCCCATCGAACCGAGGCGGCCACGCACCTTCGCAGCGTATGCGTCGACGTCGTGGAGGGCGTACGGTACGAAGAGGACCGTGCGGACACCGTCGAGCACGTCGCGAATCTCCTCCTCGGCGTGGTCGAGATAGCCGCGGCCGAAGAGCGTCGAGCTGCTGATGAGGAGGACGTGGGCCATGGGTCTCGTGCGGCGGGCGGCCACGCTGGTTATCTATCAGATAACAGTTAATTATGTCAACTGCTATAATAACATGACGGGGGGGAGGGGGTCGCGGAATATTTTTCGAACCCGGAGGATATTCTCGACGAGGCGGTTTGATGTCGTCCTGTTTGTCCTTTCTTTCCAAGAAGATCTCTCTGACGGCGGCGCTCGTGCTCCTCGCCGGCTCGACACGCGGCGAGGGATCTCCGTCCGCCCGCGTCCCTGTCCTGGTCGAGCTGTTCACGTCAGAAGGCTGCTCGAGCTGTCCGCCCGCCGACGCTGCGCTCGCGCGTCTCGAGCGGACGCAGCCGGTCACCGGCGCCGAAATCGTCGCGCTGTCGCTGCACGTCGACTACTGGAACCGGCTCGGCTGGGCCGATCCGTTCTCGTCCGCCTCGTTCAGCGCGCGCCAGAGCGGCTACAGCCGCGCGTGGGGCGTGGACCGCGTCTACACGCCGCAGATCGTCGTGGATGGCCGCGTCGAGCTTCTGGGAAGTGACGAGGCCAAGGCTCGTCGGGTCGTCGAAGAAGCTGCGCGTCTGCCGAAGGCCGCGATCGAGCTCGCTTCGGCCCAGTCGGGAGGCCATGCCGCGCTCCGGATTCGAGTGCGCGCCCTGCCGTCCGTGACGCCAGGCGATACGGCCGAGCTTCTCCTCGCGATCACGGAAGACCGGCTCGCGAACGACGTACCGCGGGGCGAGAACGCGGGACGGCGACTCGTTCACAGCGCCGTCGTGCGAGATCTCGCCGTCGTCGGTCCGCTCCAGCCGGGCGCTCCTTTCGAGACGCAGCGTCCGCTACACCTCAAGGCGAACTGGAAGAGAAACGCGCTTCACGCCGTGGTCTTTGTTCAGGAGAGAAGGAGCCGGAAGGTTCTGGGCGTCGCGCGAATATCAATTTAGGGGGAGGCCGGGATTTCAGGAAGCGCGCTAGTCTTTCTCATATGCGCATCTGGCTCTCTCTTTCCTTTCTAAGCAAACTCTCTTTCTTTCTTCTTCTTTCTTTTCCCCTTACCGCCGCCGACCGCATCATCCCGTCGCGCCTGCCGTCCGGCGAGATCCAGCTTCCGAACGGCCGCCTGCTGACCCCCACGGGCACGCAGACGGAGGTTTCGCCGTACCCGTTCGCGCTCACGCTCACCCCGGACGGAACCCGGCTCCTCGTCGCGTGCACGGGAGCGGACGACCAGTCTCTTCACCTTCTGAATGCCGCCTCAGGGAAGCCTCTTTTCAAGCAGCCGCTCCCGCACTCATGGCTCGGCCTCGCGCTGTCGCCGGACGGGGCGCGGGTCTACGTCGCGGGTGCCAAAGAGAGGAACGTCCTCGTCTATCGCCTCGAGCGGGATCGTTTCGTCGCGGAGGACCCGATCTCGCTGAAACGAGGCGACGACCGGCCGAATCTCGACGCGACGCCGGGAGGCCTTGCGCTCTCGCCGGACGGCACCGCGCTCTGGGTCGCGCGCATTCTCGCGGATGACGTCGTGAAGATCGATCTCGCGACGAAGAAGGTCGTCGCCATGGTTCCTGCGGGCGCCCATCCCTATCGGCCGGTCTTCTCTTCGGACGGGAAGATCCTCGCCCTCGCGGCTTGGGGCGGGGCGGCCGTGACCCTCATCGATCCGGTGAAGGCGATCGGGGCGGGCTCGGTGAAGACGGCGGATCACCCCGGGGATCTCGCCTTTTCGCCCGACTCGAAGACTCTTTTTGTCGCCGAGGCGAACCGGAACCTCGTCGCGGCCGTGGACGTCGCATCACGGTCCGTCGTCCGGCAGATCTCCGTCGCGTTCGGGCCGGACGGCCCGGGGACGCCCTCGGCCGAGTCGATGCCCGACGGCTCGACGCCGAATGCGCTTGCCCTTGCGCGCGACGGGAAGACCCTCTTCGTCGCGAACGCGGACGACGACGCGGTCGCGGTCGTGGATCTTTCCCCCGGCCCCGCTCGGGCACGCGCAAAGGGCTTCATTCCTTCAGGCTGGTATCCCGACGCGCTGGCCCTGTCGCGCGACGGGAAGACGCTGTGGGTCGCGAACGCCAAGGGCGGCGGCTCGTGGGAGAACTCGAAGGGCGGACCAAATCCGACGAAACCGAAGAACGGCAAACCGACGCGCCTCACGCGGATGATCCCAGGGACCGTCTCCCGCATTTCGGTTCCTCCCGCGGGAGAGCTCGCGGCGCTCACGACCCGGGCGTACGCGAACCGCCGGCCCGCGGCGCGTGGAGCGTTGCGGGCGCGTGCGTCGGCCGTCGTGCCGGCCGCGTCCGGCGGCGCCTCGCCGATCAAGCACGTCGTCTACGTCATCCGCGAGAACCGCACGTACGACCAGGTTCTCGGCGACCTCCCGAAAGGCAACGGCGATCCGTCGCTCGTCCTCTTCGGGCGCGACGTCACGCCGAACGCGCACGCGCTCGCCGAGGAATACGTCACGCTGGACAACTTCTACTGCGACGCCGAGGTCTCCGCGGACGGCCACAACTGGTCGATGGGCGCGTACGCGACGGACTTCGTGGAGAAGGTCTGGCCTCCGAACTACGGCCACCACGGCTTCAGCTATCTCTTCGAGGGAAACGATCCCGCGGCGTATCCGACGAACGGCTACCTCTGGGACGCGGCGGCGCGCGCCGGACTCTCGTTGCGCAATTACGGGGAGTTCACGGGCATTGCGTCCGAGACGAACGTGCCTCAGGAGCTGGGGCTCACGCACGGGCAGGAGGGCGCGCTCAGGAGCAACACGAGTCCTTACTACCCGGGGTTCGACACGGAGGTCCTCGACAACGCGCGCGTCGACATCTGGCTGAAGGAGTTCGCGCTCTTCGTGAAGAAGAAGGAGATGCCGCGCCTCATGATCGTGCGGCTCGGCAACGACCATACGGTGGGAACGAAGAGAGGCGGGAAGACGCCGCGCGCGATGGTGGCCGAGAACGACGTCGCCCTCGGCCGGCTCGTCGAGGCGCTCTCGCACTCGCCCTTCTGGAGCGAGACGGCGGTCTTCGTCGTCGAGGACGACGCCCAGAACGGCTCCGACCACGTGGACGCGCATCGCACGGTCGCTCTCGCCGTTTCGCCGTACACGCGGCGCGGGGCGGTGGACTCGACGATGTATTCCACGACGTCCATGCTCCGCACGATGGAGCTCATCCTCGGGCTCAAGCCCATGTCGCAGCACGACGCGGGCGCGACGCCGATGTCGGCCGCGTTCACGGACGTGCCGAACGCGGCGCCCTTCGTCCATCGCGACACGGCGATCCCGTTCTACGAGATGAATCCTCCGGGCGCGCCGATGCAGGCGCTCGTGGACACGTGGGACTTCTCGAAAGAAGACGCCGCCCCCGACGTGCCGTTCAACGAAGCGATCTGGAGGAGCGTCAAGGGCGCGAATTCCGCGATGCCTCCCCCGGTCAACGCCGCGTTCGTGCGAAGCCGTCCCTGAAGCTAGCGCGCCGCGGGCTCCGCCCGCGACCGAAGAAGGGCGCGCTAGCATCTGTCATTTCGCAGGGAGTTTCCCTGCACTCTTCCTCGCGCCGGAGACCCGTGCTATTTCTCAGACGGGAGTCTAGGTCTCCACTTCGCGGTGCCGGTCGATCCAGACCGCCCAGGGAATCAGAAGAGCGAGCGCGAGGCCCATCCAGGCGACCGTCGCGATGTCGGGCGGCGGCGGCCCGAACGCCGCGCCCGCATAGGCGACCAGGAGGAACGCGACGATCGCGGCGAGGGCCCAGCGGCCGACCGCGTCCTTCGGGCGGGTCATGCGTACGTAGATCCAGACGCCGAGAGCGAAGAGCGACACCTCGACGGCGAGTGTCGCGGCCCGCGAGTTCCAGAGGCCCATGCCGATGAAGACCGTCCCGCCGGGCGTCAGCGGGAGGTCCGGACGGTGGACGACCGCGTCGCAGATCCAGTGGCTCACGACCCCGAGGGCCACGACGGCTCCCGCGGCGGCGCTGCGCAGGGCGAGGTGCACGAAGAAGCCGAAGATCGCGCCCCAGAGAATGGCCGTCAGGAGGCTGTGGGACCAGGGATAGCTGTCGAACGCGATCGGCGTGAACACCGTGTTCCCGGGATCGATGCGGGCGCTCTCGACGCCCGTCAGCACGAAGACCGGCCAGAGAAGGTCCAGGAGGAACGGCGCGGCGAGGAGGACGCCGAGCGAAACGCGGGGAGCGACCGCCTTCGACGCGAATCCGACCGCGGCATGTCCGATGAACATGTCGGCTCCTTTCCTCGCGCTCAGGCGAGGAGCTTTTTCACGAGCGCTCCGGTATCCGCGGAGCCGAGGCCTGTCGTCGGATCCCAGCCTTTCGTCGCCGGATAGCCCGAGACGCCGCCGTACGAATTGTCGCCCTGCGTGATGTCGCGGAAAGGAGAAGACCCCTGGTCCGCCGCATAGAGGGACGCGTTCGCGGCGCCGAGGCGGGATCGTCCGGCCGCCGCGCGCGCGGCATTGACGTGCGCGAGGATGCCGGACCAGATCGGCGCCGCCACGCTGGTCCCTCCGGCGGCAGTCCACTTCTTTCTCACGAAGATCGAGAGGCCGGGATCGGGCGACGCCACGGCCGCGACGTCTGGGATGCCTCGGCCGGTCACGCCGCGGCGCGTGCCGAGCGCCGCCTTCTGCCAGGCGGGAACGGCCACGAACCTCGAGAAGCCCCCGCCCGTCGCCCCGCGATTCGGGCCGTCGTTCCAGGCGCTCTCCGAAAAGGAGCTGCCTTTCGGAACGAGCTTCGTGCCCCCGACCGAAGTCACTTCCGGAACGACGCTTGGAAAATCCACGTGGCGCTGGCCGTCGAAAGCGGCGTCCTCCGGCAGGATGTCGCCCGCGCCGGCGTCGCCGGAGGCACAGACGAACGTGATGCCGAGGAGCGCGCAGGAGAGGAAGAGCTGGCGGGTCTGGTCGTACCTGCGGGACGTGGAGAAGCCGTCCTCGGGCATGCCCCACGAGATCGAGACGATCGAGGGACGGCGTGCGTCGGGCGCGTCGAGGAGCGCGTTCAGGAAATCGACCCAGCCCGTGTCCGTGTTCGGCGCCCACCACAGGTCGAGGTCCGCGCGCGGGGCGGTGCCCCGCACCCAGTCCATGTCGAGCGCGACCTCCACGTCGGCGTCGCCCGTCTTGCCCTGGAAGTCGTTCTTCGCGCCCGAGACGGAGACGTCCGTGACGTCGCCGGCGGGCAGGCCGTACTGCGTGCAGAAGGTCGCGAAGTCTTCGCTCGAGAAGCCCCCTCCGAACTCGAGGATGGCGACTCGTTCGCCGAGGCCGCCGGCCGCGGCCGGGTCGGGAAGGGAGTAGGCGGCGCGAATCTCGTCCGGTGTGAAGCCGCCGCCGGGCCCTCGCGTCTCGGCGGCACCGCGCCGCGGCACCTTCGAGCGGGGCGGGGCGAAGATCGGCGGGAAACGCCGGGCAGCCGGGAGCGTGTTGAGGCCCGCGACGCCGCGGATCACCGATGCGAGCGAGGCCGGAATGGTGGGGTCCCGCTCGGCCGCGACGGCTCGCCGCACGCGGGGAGAGAGCGCCCGCGGCAGGTCGTAAGCGCCGAGGGGGATATCGAAGGCGCGTGCGATTTTCTCTGCAGGGCCGTGGCCCTGAACCGCCGTGCGCGCTCCGGCGACCCCGTCGACCGCGAGTCCGGCATCCCTGAGAAACGCCAGCACCGCGTCGAGATCCTGATACCCGGGCGCGACGAGCGTGCGCACCTCGTCGGGGGAGAGGTGGCGCCCATAGACGGAGCTCTTCGGATCTGCGACGGCGGCTGCGGCCTCGCGCAACATGCGCATGTCCTTCGCGTGGAGGAGAACCGTGAATCGGATGTCCTCGCCGGGCGGGCACGGCCCCGTCCGGCGGCAGAGCGGCAGGCGCCGCGAGACATGGCGGGGCAGGACGAATCGCTGCACGTTCGTCAGGACCCTGTAATGGGAGCGAGCCGCTCCCACACGAGCATCACATCCATGAGGTGGCCGCTCACCTGCTGCGTCGGCGCGCTCACGATGAGCCGGTCGCCGGAGATCCGGTAGAAGCGGACTTGATCCGTACCGACCCAGTTTGGGAAGAGGGACTGTGAGACGTGGTGCACGACGACACCGTGCGTCTCGTCCGCCACGTAAGTGCCCGCATAAGAGAGGTACCCGAAGAAGGCATCCCCGACCTCGGCCGGCGTGCCCAGCTGCTGGTCGTTCGCGGCGAACCGGGGGCGCTCTCGACGCATGATCTGGAGGGCCATGTAGCCGGTCGAGTCGTAAAGGCACAGGCCCAGGAAGTTCGTCCCGAACGGAAACACGACCTGTCCTTCGGAGCGGAATTCGAAGACGAGCAGCTTCCAGGCCCCGGCGAGCGAAGTCCCGTGCATGGCGGAAGCGATCCTAACCCGGCTGGCCCCGGGCGCGGGCGTCCGCAAAAGGTGTCCGCCCGACGGTATGCTCCGTGCAAGGGGGGGAATTGAGGGTCTCCTCGCCGAGGAGTGCCGGAGGAACCATCTTGAATCCTTTCCCGCGGCGGTCCGCTGCAGCCTGGCTGGCGGTGGCCGCGTTTTTTCTCTTCGGTGTCGCGAAGGTGCACGCCGACCTCGACGCGCCGAACGTGAAGAAATTGGGCCGTACCGTTGCGAGGTACAGGGACGACGTGCTCCAGGTCGTCATCGGATACAAGCACGCCCACTATCATCTCGACAGCCGCTGGATTCTGCTCGAAGCCTGCATCTCCGCCACGGGCAACGAGCCGGTGGAGATCTATCGCGAAGACGTGGCGCTGTACGGGCCGGATGGAACGCGAATGCCGATGCCGAGCCAGAAAAAGATGGCGCACGGGATTCCCGACGTGAGCCGCATGCTGCTTCAGGCTCGCATCGTGCGCGATCCGCTCGGCGGCTATTTCCCGGGACGTATTCGAGAGGAACGGCTGGGGTTTTTCTGCGTGCCGGGCGAGGGAATCGTCTTCGATCAGGTCACCGTCGATCGCGATACGCTGGCCTGGGGCCACCTCTTCTTCGAATCTCCGAAGGGCCGCTTCGAGCCGGGAATCTACACGCTCGTCATGGAGAACAAGGTCGCCCACGTCCGGCTCCCGCTCGCGCTCGGAATCAACGGGCCGCTCGAGCGCATCAAGTAAGCGGGGGAGTGTCCGCGGCCGCGGGCCGACGGTAGACTCGCCGTGGTGACCGTGAACGCCTTCTGGCTGCTCCTGGGCGCGCTCGGCGTCTACGCGATCTCTTATCGTTTCTACAGCGGCTTTCTCGCGCGGAAGGTCGTCGGGCTCGACGACGCGCGCCCCACGCCGGCGCACACGCTCCGCGACGGCCAGAATTTCCACCCTACGAACCGGTGGGTCCTCTGGGGACATCACTTCGCCGCGATCTCGGGAGCGGGCCCGCTCATCGGGCCGGTCCTCGCGGCGCAGTTCGGCTGGCTTCCCGGCCTCCTGTGGCTCGTCTTCGGCGTCTGCCTCGCGGGCGCCGTACAGGACTTCGTGATCCTGGGGGCTTCCCTCCGCCGGGGCGGCCGCTCGCTGGCGGAGATCGCCCGCGACGAGATCAGCCCCTTGAGCGGCATCGTCGCCATGATCGCGATCCTCTTCATCGTCGTGGTCGCGATGGCGGTCCTCGGGTTCATCGTCGTCAAGGCGCTCGCCGAAAGCGCCTGGGGCACGTTCGCGATCGCCGCGTCGATCCCGATCGCGCTCCTCATGGGGCTTTACATGTATCGGGTCCGGCCGGGCCGCGTGGGGGAAGCTTCGGCGATCGGCGTGTCGCTGCTCGTGACGTGCGTCGTCCTCGGCGGTCTCTTCGCGCCGGGCCATCCGTGGGCGGCAGCCGCGCACTTCTTCACGCTCTCGGAGACGTCCCTCACGGCCGCGATCGCCGCCTACGGCTTTCTCGCGTCGGTCCTGCCGGTGTGGATGCTCCTGTGTCCGCGCGATTACCTGTCGAGCTACATGAAAGTCGGGACGATCGCCGTCATCGTCCTCGCCGTGTTTCTCGTGCGTCCCGAGATGAAGGCGCCCGCCGTCAGCGCGTTCGCGTCCGGCGGAGGTCCGATCGTGCCGGGCGCCCTTTTCCCGTTCGTCTTCATCACGATCGCGTGCGGCGCCATCTCGGGCTTCCACGCGCTCGTGTCCTCGGGAACGACCTCGAAGATGCTCGACAAGGAGAGCCACGCGCGCGCCATCGGCTACGGCGCGATGCTCATGGAGAGCCTCGTGGGCGTGACCGCGCTTGTCGCCGCATCGTCGCTCTTCCCGGCGGACTACTTCCGGATCAATCTGTCGCCCCAGGCGTTCCAGGCTCTCGCCGCGAAGATGAATCTCGACGGCGGCCGCCTCTCGGAGCTGGCGGCGCTCGTGGGCGAGCCGCGCCTCGCGGGGCGTACGGGCGGCGGCGTCTCGCTTGCCGTCGGGATCGCCCAGATCTTCGGCGACCTGCCCGGCGCGAAGAGCCTCATGAGCTACTTCTACCACTTCGTCATCATGTTCGAGGCGCTCTTCGTTCTCACGACGATCGACACGGGGACGCGCATCGGCCGATTCCTCGTGCAGGAGCTCCTGGGGCGCGCCGTTCCGCGCATGGCAAAGACGGACTGGCTGCCCGGCACCGTCTTCGCGACGGCGCTCATCGTGGGCGGGTGGAGCTGGTTCATCTTCACCGGCTCGATCCAGTCGCTCTGGCCCATGTTCGGCGTCGCGAACCAGCTCCTCGCCGTCGTGGCGCTCACGGTGGCGACGACGGTCATCGTGAACGAGGGCCGGTCGCGCTACGCGGCGACGACCATTTTGCCGCTTGTCTTCCTCGGGACGACGACGCTCGCGGGCGGGGCGCTGTCGATTCGTGACATCTTTCTGCCTCTGGCGCGTTCCGTTGGCTCCGGCGACGCCTTCAAGGGCTGGCTCAACTCCGGACTGACGGCCCTGATGATGGCCTCTGTTCTGCTGGTTCTCGCCGATGCGATCCCGCGCTGGGCGAGGCACTGGCGGACCGGTCGTGAGGAGACGAAGGCAACGCTGGCCTCGATCCCTCGGGCGGCCTGAGGGCGCGCGTCTCGCATAATCGCGGCATGAGCGCCGCCGCACCGCCGCCCGCGCCGCGCGCCGCGCGCGGGGCTGCTCTCGCGGTGCTCGTCCTCCTGGTCGTGACCGTCGACACGCGCTCGTACGGCCTCATCCCCGACGGGAAAGAGATGCTCTCGGTTGCCGCGGCCGTGACGCGCTTTCTCGAGATCGGCGTGTCGCGAGACTTCGTCAACGCTCCGCGCCGGCCGGCGGGCGACGCCGTTTCACGCTATGGCATGGGGCTGTCCCTCGCCGAGGCCGTGCCCGCGACGGCGGCGCGTGTTCTTCGCGCGTTGGCACCCTCGGTTCCCTCGGCTCCCGTCTTCGTGATGCTGCCGATCGCATGCCTCGTCGCAGCCGCATGGGCGACGGCGCGTTCCTTGATTCACCTCCGCGCATCGCCTGGGTGGGCCGCGGCCTCGGGAGCGGGCCTCGTCGTCGCGACGCCGCTCTGGGGCTACGCGGCGAGCGATTACGGCGAGCCGCTCCAGGCGCTGTGCGTCGCGCTCGCCGTCCTCGGCGTCGTCGAGCTGAGCGTGGAACCCGCGTCGCGGCGGTGGCAGATCGTCCTCGGAGTCGCCGCCGGCTTCGCGATTCTCACGAAGACGCTGCTGCTCGTCGTGGTCGCCCCGCTTCTTCTCGCAGCGATTGTTTCGCGCGCCGTGAGGTCCGAAGAGGATCTCTTAGAAGGGAAGAGAGAGAAGAGAAAGATTTCTTAGAGCGTAAGAGGGGAGACGGGAGTCGGCGTGCGAGTCCCGCAGCACGAGAGCGGCGGGCGCGGACGCGACGTGGCAAGAACGCGGCGGGCGGTCGCCTTGGGCCGCCATGGCCTTTGCTCATTTCATTCGCAGGAATTCTCCTTCTCTGGGCGTTCTTCGAATTCGTCCGCTTCGGCAAGCTTTTCGGAGGGTATGCGGGGGAGACGTTCACGTATCCCTTCTTCACGGGGCTCCTCAGGCTGACGGTCTTCCCGAACAAGGGGCTCATCTGGTACGCGCCGATCGTCCTCCTCGCGCCGTTCGGCTTTCTCGTCCTCCGCCGGCGCGACGCGCGGCTCGCGTTCGCCTGCCTTGCTTGCGCCGCCGCGCTTCTTCTCACCACGCCCGCGTGGTGGGCGTGGGACGGACAGGCGGGATGGGGGCCGCGCCTTCTCCTGCCCGCGTTGCCGCCGCTGCTCGTCTTCGCGGGTCTCGGGTGCTCGAGTTCAGCACGGCCGGGGCGCCTCGCCGGAGCGATCGCGCTCGTCCTGGGCGCCGGCGTGAATCTGCTCGGCGCCCTCGTGCCGTTTCCCGCCGTCTACGCGCTTTCGTCCGTCGTGCCGCCTCAGCCGATCTCCGAAGAGCGCGCGGCGGGCACCCAGTACGAGATCGAACGCGGACGGGATGGAATCCTCCGGGCGACGGCCCCCCATCACCTCTCGCTCACGCCGTCCTGGTCGCCGATCCGGGTTCACGCGCTGCTCCTTGCGGCGAAGCTGCGGGGCGGGGCGGCGGAGACTCTGGCGAAGGAAGGTCTCCCGGAGCTCGATCCGCCGTTCAGACCGATGTTGCCGAAGGAGCCCGCCCCCGCGCTCGTTCTCGCGCTGAGGCCCGTTCGCCTCGGGTGGGGACGCGAATTCTTCGAAAGGGAAGCGGGATCTTCGGATCCGTGGGGTGACGCGATTCGGGATCAGATCGTCCGGGCGATCGACATGAGGAACTTCAGCCGGGCGCAGGCAATCGGGGAAGAGCTGCTCGGGAAGAAGAAGGGCCCGGATTCGGATTCTTCGAATGACCCCCTCATAGTCGCCCTGGTCGCCGAGGCGCTGCGCCTCGGTGGCGGCAGGGGCGGGGACGCCGACAGCGACGCAGGCGACTCGGGCGCTGCAGCCGCCCTCTCTTACCTTTCCAAGAAATCTCTTTCTCTTTCTTCCTCTTCCGCGATCTCCTGCCACCCCTGGGTCCTCTTCGTTCGCTCGATGGCCGCTCCTCCCGGCGATCTCTCGTGTCTGCCCGAGGGCCAACGCGGGAGCTTCGCGCGCAGCCTCGATCTCGCGCGCGTGCGCGCCTGGCCGCTCACGGCGTGGGTGCGGGCGGCCCGGACGGGGAGGCCGTAGGCGGCGCCGCCGGGCGGAGGCGCAACAAGAGCTGCGTGTCGCCGAAAGGCTCGATCGAAACGGCGCGCGCTTCGAGCCCCCTGCGGAGCGGCGGCAGCCAGCCGCGGAGCCAAACGAACTTCGGGTAGCTCTCGGTGTTTTTCTCGGCCGCGGCCGCCACGTCCCAGAGGAAGCGCGAAAAGAAGACCGCGTCGACCGGCGCATCTCCCGCCGTGACCTGCCCGGCGATCCCCACGGCGCGCGCGCCGGACTCGTCCACCATGAGCGAGGCGAGGCCGACACGCCCCAAATCGCCGCGCCGGACGCGCTCGAAAATCTTCCCCTCGTCCTGACCCCAGTCCACGTTCGAGTCCGAAAGAATCGCCGGGACACCGGCGGGACCTCCGCAAAAGAGGTTTCCGAACGAGATCTCCCGGCCGATTCGAAGCGCGCCCTCACCCGCCGCCGCGAGGACGACGGCGGCGAGCGCGATCGCGAGCGTATGGCGCCGGCGAACGAGAGTCCGGAGAGCTCCCGCCGCTGCGGCGATCGCGAAGGGGACCACGGGAAACGCGTGGCGAACGCCGATGTTCACGTTCGAGGCGCAAGCCGCGAAGAGGTAAGCGCCGCCGAGAGCGGCCGGAAGGCAGGCGCGCGCGGCGAGAAGACCGCGACTGCGCGCCCCCCTGGAGGCAAGAACGCCCGCTGCGACGAAAGCCGCCAGGACGAAGAGAACGGTCGCCGTCGTGAGCTTGATCCCGAGGGCGACCGGGAAATAGAGCGCGTAGCCCTTTCCGGAGATCTCGCCGAAGAAGTAATTGAAGCGCTCGCCGGGGCCGGCGACACCCTGCACGAAAAGCAGCCCCGCGCCGTAGGCCGCGACCGACTTCGGAAGCATGCCTGCCAGCGCCAGGGCGGCTCGCTCCTGCGGCAGCCCGGCGAACTCGCGCGCGATTCCCGCGCGAAAAGCGGAATCGCTCGTCCCGGCGAACGTGAGGAACTGGATGAGAAAGAGGGTGACGAGGGCGGGTCCAACGAGAAATGCCAGAACAGAAGGGGAGGTTCGAAGAGAATTTCTTAGAAGGTGAAGAGGGCCGGAGGGGAGTGCGACCTCTTTTCTGAAATTCGGGGCTGCTGATGCAGCCCCGATAGTTGCAAATCTTCTTCCCGAATGGCCGATGTCAAGGGCGCGCTTCGCGCGCCGCGCAGCGGTCTTCGACCCTTGACGTCGATCATTCGGGAAATACGGTCTCCGACCAGAAAACCTCCCGGTGCTCTCTGACCCAAGGCGGACCACCGCAATGGCAGCGAAAACCGCGAGGAACGGGAAAGCAGAGTATTTCGACGCCGTCGCGAAGCCGTAGAGAACTCCGCTCCCGACGAGCCAGCGGAGGTCGGGCTTCCTTCTTCCCGTGCCCCGCGCGGCGTATTCCAGCGCGAGCGCCGCGGCCACGAGGAAGAACGTCACGAGGATGTCGCTCTGGACGAGGGTACCGTGCCCGCGGAGAGTGGGCTCGATGGCGACGAGGGCCGCGGCGGCGAGGCCGGTAAGGTCGCCTGCGAAGGTACGCGCGAGGAGCCCGGTCGCCAGGACGAGGCCCGCGAAGATGAAAGGCATCGGCGCCCGGCCGGCGCGCGTTTCGTCGATCTCCATCGCCGGCGTCTCCCGCGGGAGGAAGACGCCGGCAAGCACCTTCATCAGGACGGGGTGCTCGAAGTTCGAGACCATGCCCGGCCCATAGCGCCACTCGCGGGCGGCCGTGAGGTGCGCGGGCTCGTCCGACGTCGTCCAGAGAGAGAACCGTGCGCGTTCGGCGCCGAGAAAGGCGAGGAGGACGACGGCGGCGAGAGCCGCCGCGAACCGCGCGCGCGACATTCGGTCGATTATGCGTGGACTCCCGGGGCCTCGTGGCCCGTCCGCACCACCCATTCGCGGTAGGACCCGCCGTAGACGTGCGGCGCGGCGGTGCCGCCCTCGCCGGTGAGCTCGAGGACGCGGTTTGCGAGGCCTCGCAGGAACGTGCGGTCGTGCGAGACGAAAAGCATCGTCCCGTCGAACGTCGAGAGGGCCTTTACGAGCATCTCCTTCGTAGCGAGATCGAGGTGATTCGTGGGCTCGTCGAGGACGAGGAAATTCGGAGGATCGAACAGCATGCGCGCCATCACGAGGCGCGATTTCTCGCCGCCGGAAAGGAAGCGGACCCTCTTGTCCACGTCGTCGCCCGAGAACTGGAACGCGCCGACGAGCGCACGCAGGACGCCGAGGCCGGCGGCCGGAAAGTCCTTCTGGACCTGCTCGAGCACGGTCAGCTCCGGATCGAGGAGGTCCAGGGCCTGCTGCGAAAAGTAGCCGAGCTTCACGCTCGCCCCGAGGCGCACCGTGCCGCCGTCGGGTGAAAGGACTCCCGCGACCATTTTCAGAAGCGTCGTCTTCCCGGCGCCGTTGACGCCCATGACGCACCAGCGCTCGCCGCGCCGGACGAGGAAATCGAAATCCCTGTAGAGGCGTCGCATCCCGTAAGCCTTCGACAGCTTCTCGAGGATCGCCACGTCGTCGCCGGAGCGCGGCGGCGGCTTGAAGTCGAAACGCACGACGGCGCGTTTCTTCGGCAGCGCGATCGTCTCGATCTTCTCGAGCTTCTTGACGCGGCTCTGCACCTGGGCCGCCTTCGCGGCGTGCGTCTGGAAGCGCTCGATGAAGCGCTGCTCTTTCGCGAGCATCGCCTGCTGCCGCGCGAAGGCGGCTTCCCGCTGCGCCTCGCGCTGAGCCCTCTCCTTCTCGTAGAAGTCGTAGTTGCCCGAATACGCCACGAGCTCTCCGGAGTCGATGTCGACGACCTTCGAGACGACGCGGTTCATGAAGTCGCGGTCGTGGCACGTGATGAGCAGCGAGCCCGGGAAGGCCTCGAGGTATTCCTCGAGCCAGATGATGGATTCGATGTCGAGGTGGTTCGTGGGCTCGTCCATGAGGAGGACGTCGGGCCTGCCGAGGAGGACCTTCGCCATCGCGACGCGCATCTTCCAGCCGCCGGACAGGGCGCCGACGTCGGAGTCGATGCGCTCGTCGTCGAAGCCGAGCCCGTGGAGGACCTCGCGGGCGCGGGCCTCCAGGTCGTACCCTCCGCGCTGCTGGTATTCGGACTGCACGTCGCCGAACCGTGCCAGGATGCCTTCCGCCTCGCCGGCGCGCTCCGGGTCCGCGAGCGCGTGCTCGAGGCCGATCAGCTCGTGGTGGAGGTCGCCGAGGCGTCCGCTTCCCGCAATCGCCTCGTCGAGAACCGGCCATCCCGCCATCTCGTCGATCTCCTGCCTGAAGTAGCCGATCGAGAGCTTCTTCGGGACGGTTACGTCGCCGTCGTCGGCGTGCTCTTCGCCCGTGATGAGCCGGAAGATCGTCGTCTTGCCGGCTCCGTTCGGGCCGACGAGGCCGATCTTCTCGCCCGGGTTGAGCTGAAAGGAGGCGTCGACGAAGAGGACCTGCCGGCCGTACTGTTTGCAGATGCCGGAAAGAGCGATCACACCCGGCGCACGATAGCAGGACCGTGCGCGGGACGGATCATTCGATCATCGCGATGCGGCGGGCGTGGCGTCCGCCTCCGGCACCCGGCTCGAACGGCGTCTCGAGGAAGATCCTGACGATCGTGAGCGCCATCTCGAGGGGGATCATCCTTTCGCCGAGCGAGAGGACGTTCGCGTCGTTGTGCTCGCGGCTGGCTTTCGCGGTGGCTTCGTTCCAGCACAGCGCGCAGCGCACGCCCCGGACCTTGTTCGCGACCATGGCTTCGCCGTTTCCCGAGCCGCCGAGGACGATGCCGCGCGCGCACTCGCCGAGGGCGACGGCCTCGGCGGCGGGCCGGACGTAGATCGGGTAATCGACCATGTCGGCCGCGAACGTGCCGCAATCCTTCACCTCGTGGCCCATCCCGAGGAGCATGGCCTTGATCTTCTCTTTGTATGCGAAACCGGCGTGGTCGCAGCCGAGGGAGATCTTCATGACGGGGAAGTCTAGGGCACGAGCGCCGCCGGGAAGTAGCTGCCGTCGTTCGTCCGGTTGTCGACGAGCGTCGCCCAGGCCGTGGCGGAGCCGCCGTCGAGGACGTCGACGAGGAGGGATGCCTGCTCGAGCGGCGGCGTCGACATCGCGGCAAAGACGTCGTTCCACTGGACGGCCTCGTTCGGGCCCAGGGCGAGCGTGCGGGCCGCGACCGCCACGCCCGCCGGGTTCAGGAGCGAGACGCGGAGCGTCGTCGCCGCGCCACCCGTCTCGACGAACCCGACGTTCGTGCGCTGGAGCTCGGAGCTGGAAAGGAACGTGAGAGCGAGCGTTCGCCCGGGACCGGCGACGGCTGCCCCGGAG
Source organism: Thermoanaerobaculia bacterium (assembly GCA_963816185.1). Classification (GTDB taxonomy): domain Bacteria; phylum Acidobacteriota; class Thermoanaerobaculia; order UBA5066; family UBA5066; genus Fen-183. The sequence continues at coordinate 85,741 of CAWFJJ010000021.1, forward strand.
GACGGGTCGATCGCGACGCCGTAGCTCCGGGAGCCGTCCAGCGTGTACGTGCGGCTCGAGGCGAGGATGGCGGTCCCGTCGAGCGCGGTGAGGCGCAGCGCGCCCGAGACGTCGGAGACCGGAGCGAAGAGCTGGCCGAGTGCGTCGTCCAGGAAGCGTGTCTCGCCCCCCGCGAGCGTGACGAGCACCGGAGAGAAGATGCCGCCCGACGTCGGGAACAGAGACACTTTCACGCGCGCTGGAGAAGCTGCCGTGTTCGCGATCTTCAGGTCGGTCACGTAGCGCGCGCCGAAGCGGCCGTCGGCCCGCGCGACCGTGGGAAGCAGGAGGTCGGTCCCCGCGACCGCCGCCCCCGCGAACGCCCCGTCATTCGAGGAGTTGTCGACCGTCGTCGCGAAGGGAGCGATTCGCCCCCTGCCCGACACGACGCGGATCTCGAGCCGGTCCGCGGCGTCGGGCAGGATATTCGCTGCCGTGTAGATGTCGTTCACCTGCAGGAGTCCGCCCGCCGGCACCGTCTCCGGAAGGACGGCGCGCACGGCGCCGTGCGCGTCCTTCACGACGATCTCCGCCGTGGCGTCGTGGCCCGTGACCTCCGTGAGCCCGACGTTCACGCGAAAGCCGGTGTCGCGGAACACGGGCACGAGCGTGAGCGTCGTCCCCGCGCCGGCGGCCGCGGCAGGAGGCGCCGCGGGAATCGAGAGGCCGAAGGAGCCTCCTCGCACGGCGGTCGTGGCGGTGTGGGAGGCGGCGACCACCGAGGCCGGCGCGGAGAGGAACAGGGGCCCGTAACCGTCCGTGCGAAACGTGTTGCCGAGGACGTCGTCGAGCGCGCGCGTCGAGAGCGGCGGCAGCGTCAACGAGACGGTGCGTGCCGGTCCGGCTTCCGCCGGTTGGAATCTCATGGAGACCGTCGAGGAGTTCGCCGCGTCCGTGTTGAAGAGCCTGAGGTCCGTCGTGAAGAACGCGCCGAGCCTGCCGATCCTGTGGGCGGACGTCGGGATCACCGCGGTTGCGCCCGGGAAGGGCGCATTGCCGGTCGGCGCCTCCGGTTCGATGAGGAGCGCCCAGGAGACGAGACGTCCGGCGCCTGCGCCCGCCACGGCGTCGAGCACGCGAAGCCGCCACGTGCCCGCGGCCTGCCGGCCCGCGAAGCTCGAAAGAGGCTCGAGAGGTTCGCGTGTGCGCCCGAAGACCTCGCGAAAAGCGTCGCCCGTGCGGCCGTCGCGGTTCATGAGCAGAACGTTCTCGCCGTCGGGGCCGCTCAGCGACACGATGAGCTGCGATACGTCGGGATGATCGATCGACAGCGCGACGGCCACCGAGGACACGTGGCCCGTGAGCGCGGAGACGAACGCTTCGCAGACGAGCGTTTCTCCCGTACCGTCGGGAATCGCGGCGCCGCCGCAGGAGCCGATCGGGGTCGTGGCGCTCAGGGCCGCGGAAAGATCGAGACGCGGAGTGATCCGGCCCGTGCGGTTATCGAGCACGGGAACGCCCGTGGCGCGCAGAAGGTCGAATGCGAGCGCGGGGTCGGCGAGCGGCCGCGCCTGTCGGGTTAGGAGGACCGCGCCGGTCGCGGCCGGCGCCGAGGCGGAGGTGCCGGAGAAAACGGCCGTCCGGCCGCCGCCGGCGGCCGTCGTCGTCCAACCGACGCCCGGCGCGAGCATCGAAAGGCCGGGACCCGACGAGCTTGCACACGGCACGACGTCGGGTCCCGAGAGCGCGTCCTCGCACGCGGGGGGTCCGTTCCAGACGACGGAGCCCGAGGAGGCGGAGTACACCATCCCGACCGCGGCGACGTTCGAGAGGCAAGCCGGCCATGGCAGGCCGGACGACTTGCCGTCGTTTCCCGAGGCGGCCACGGCCGCGATGCCGGCCGCGCGCACGGCCGCGAACGCCGCCGCGCCGGCGGGGTCGACCGTGTCGCAGAAGGCGCTGTGCGAGGACTCGTCGGCGAGACTGAGGTTGATGGCCTCGATGTTCAAGGCGTCGCGGTTCGACACGGCCCAGTCCACGGCCCCGAGCACGTCTGAGGCGCGCGCGCTGCGGCATCCGTCGCCGAGGCCGAAGACCTTGAGGACGACGAGGCCGGCCTCGGGGGCGATGCCTTGAGGTCCCGCCACGACCCCGGCGACCTCCGTCCCGTGGCCGTTGCAATCTGCGAGATCGCCGTTGTTGTCGGCGAAGTTCCAGCCGGGCCAGCCCGAGGTCGACGGGGGCTTCAGGTCGGGATGGGCGAGGTCGATTCCGCTGTCCACGATCGCGACGCTCCGGCCCCGTCCCGTCACGCCGAGGCTGAGCAGCCTGTCCGCACCGATCTGAGCCGTTCCGATCTGTCCCGCGGGCCGCACGAGGCGATCGAACCCGACGTGAAGTACGTCCGAGCGCGCCGCAAGAGCGGCAATGTCGGCCGCCGTGGCCCAGCCCGCGGCGACAGGCGCATTTGCGAGGCGGCGCGTGATCGAGAAACCGGGCCGCTCGGCGTCCGCCCGGAGCGACACGAGGATCGGAATCTGCGCCTGCCCGGCCCTCACGCGCGCTTCGACCTCGGGCGACACGACCGCCGACCGAGCCGCGAGAGGCGCGAGGACGAGTGCGGCGGCCGCCGCGGATCGGAATAGCGCTTGAACGTTCATCCGGAAGACGGCGAGCACTGTCGTCGGTGTGCAACTGGCGTGCCCGAAGTGATCGCAGCCGGTAAGATCTCACCGTGGCGCGCTTCCCTCAACCCCTGGAGGTGGCGGGCGGCGTGGCCGTCTTCGCCGATGCTCATCTCGGCCAGGTGGAACGGGATGCGGAGGATTTCCTGCATGCGCTCGAGGGGGTGAGGAGGCGCGGTTTTGCGACGGTGGTCCTCCTCGGAGACATCTTTCACGTCTTCATCGGCGACGCGAAGCTGGAGACGCCTCTCCTGAAAAGCACGTTGCGGGGCTTGCAGGAGGTCGGTTCACGCGGACTTTCGCTTCGGTACGTGGAGGGAAACCGCGATTTTTTCGTCGCCGGCACGGCTTACGCGGCTCCGTTTTCGTCCTGGGCGCTGGCGGACGGTCTCCGCGTCGGAGATTCGCGCTACGCCTTCGTCCACGGAGATCGCGTGAACACGGCCGACTTTCCCTACCGGTTCTGGCGCGCCGTCTCGAAGAATCCGGTCGCGCACGCCGTACTGAGGGCGATCCCAGGACCCCTCGCACGCGCGATCGTCGCGCGAACCGAAGCTCGGCTTTACCGGTCCAACTTCAAGCACAAGAAGAAGCTTCCCGAGGCCGCTCTCCTCGCGGAGGGCCGTGCAGCGCGCCAGGCAGGATACGACGCTCTCCTCGTAGGCCACTTCCACGTTGAGAGGACGCTGAAAAGCGATGGGGGCGTCACGCACGTCCTGCCCGCGTGGCTCGAGGAGAGAAAGCACGCCGAGATCGCGCCGGACGGCAGGCTCACGATCGTCGAAGAAGAATCCGCCGGGCGAGCGGTGCGCCGCGGTTTCGGAGCGCTCGAAACGGGCGGCGCGGTTTCGGCCACAGCCGTGGGCTCTTGAGCGCTCCACGCCGCCTCCCGCGGGGCCGTCTTGCGGGAAATCTCCGCGTTCCGGGCAGCAAGAGCCTGACGAACCGCGCTCTCGTCGCGGCCGCGCTCGCGGAAGGGGAGAGCGAGCTGCTCGACCCGCTGGATTCCACGGATACCCGTGCGTTGGCTTCTGCGCTCGAGCTGCTCGGAGCGGAGATTTTCTTAGAAGGTGTGAGGTGGCGGGTCGTCGGACCGATCGGCTCGAGCGGCCACTCGAACTCGGAGGTTCGCATCGACGTCGGAGATGCCGGAACGCCGGCGCGTTTTCTTGCGCCCCTCCTCGCGGCCGTGCCGGGACGTTATGTTCTCGACGGCAGCGCCCGGATGCGGGAACGGCCGATGTCTCCCCTTTTCGAAGCAATTCAAGCCCTGGGAGCCGATGTCAGGTTTCTCGGGCGGGAAGGCTTTCTCCCCGCCGCGATCCGCGGCGGCTCGCTGCACGGCGGGCGGGTGAAGATTCGCGGCGACGTCTCCTCGCAATTCCTGTCGGCGCTCATGCTCGTCTCGCCCCTCGTGCCGGGCGGCATCGAGCTCGAGGTCGAAGGGCCGATCTCGTCGGCGTCCTACCTCGCTCTGACGCGCCGTGTCCTGGACGGCTTCGGAGCTTCTCCGGGAGGCGGTTACCGGCCGGCGCGCTTTCGCGTGAGCGGCGACGACTCGGCCGCCTGTTTTCCGATCGCGGGCGCGATCGTTTCTGGAGGACGCGTGACGCTGCGCGGTCTCGCGCGAGAGTCGGAGCAGCCGGACGCGGCGTTCCGTGCGTGGGCGGCTGCCGCGGGCGGAAGGCTCGAGTGGGAGAGAGCGCCGGACGGCGAGGCGGCGCTCACGGTGAGAGGGCCCGAGGGCGGCGCGAACACGCTCCTCCTCCCCGTCGACGCGGACATGGACGCCGCGCCGGATGCCGCGCTTCCTCTCGCAGCGCTCGTCGCGTTCGCCGCCGGCACGTCGCGCCTCGTGGGCGTCGCCCGCCTGCGAGGGAAGGAATCCGACCGCCTCGCCGCCGCGCTCGATCTCCTTGCGGGCGCGGGCTCGACCGCACGGGAGGAGAGAGACCGACACGGCCCCGTCCTCGTCGTGGACGGCCCGAGGGGAGTGCCGCGAGCCGCGAATTTCGTCGCGCACGGAGATCACCGAGTCGCCATGGCGGCCGCGGTTCTCGCGCTCGCCCTGCCCGCCGGCTCGACGCTGGACGACCCGGGCGTCGTGGCGAAATCGTGGCCGGGGTTCTGGGAAGCGTGGGAGGGTCTCATCGGGTAGCGGCGCACAGGCGGGAGGCGCAGCCGGTCGCGCCGTCAGGCGAGCGCGCCGAAGCTGACCGCCGCGATGCCGCGGGCGGCGAGCGCCGCGCCGATCGCGCCCGATTCCAGGGCTTCGGACTCCTCGCACCACGCGTACCCCCAGTGATAGCGCGCCCGCGTGACGTCGTCCTCGTCGCCGGGGTGGAGGGCAACCTCGTAGTCGCCCTCGGGCAGATTTGCGACGGCGCGCGCGAAACGCGCTGCGGCCATGCGGCCCGCCTCGGCGAGGCCGAGGACTCGCGGCGGCTCGGGGAGCCCGGCTTTCTCGAGAAGCCGACGGCCCCGGCCGCCGAGGCGCGCGAGGAGGCCGGCGCGAAAGCGCGCGCCGATCTGGGCATCGGGCCGCGACGGCGGATCGTCCGCCCGGGGCGCGCGGATGAATGGCACCTTGAAACGGCGCGCGAGCGCCACGGTGACGGGGAAGAGCAGCGGGTGAAGGTGCAGGTTCTGGTGCGAGTCGAGATGCGTGACGGCGAGTCCGGCGTTTGCAGCCCGCGCGATCTGTGCTTCCCACTCGCGCTCCACTTCGGCCCGTCGGATCCGGCCGGCCGCGAGCGCGGCGAGAACGTGGAGCCAGTGCGGCCGGAAGGCGGAGCCCGCCAGCAGGGTCGGAACATCGCGCGGCGCTGAGACGGGCATCTCGCCACCGGTGATGCAAAGGTGAACGCCGGTTTCTGAGATGCCGGCCCCCCGGAGGCCGGCGGCCGCCGCCTCGAATGAGAAGCCGTTCGCGAGAAGGCTCGTGTCCGTGAGGAGGCTCCTTGCGCGCAGCCCGGCGATGCGTCGCGTATGCGCCGGCGCGAGACCGAAGTCGTCCGCGTTCAGGACGAGCCGCGTCAACGCTTCGCCCGGCGGTCCGCGCGGATGTCGGGCGCGAGAAGCGCCATCTCGCGGAGGATCGTCAGCACCGTGTGCGGAGACGACAGCGTCGAGAGCCCGCGCGTACGGGGAAAGTAGTCGAGGCCCACCTGCTGGATCACGGCGCCGCGCGCGACGCAGCGCCCGAGGAGCTCGGCGTCGATGAAGGACCCCTCGCTCCTGAGCTTCAGCGCATCGAGAAGGCTTCGCCGGATGAGCTTGCACGAGAAGTTCACGTCGCGAAGCACGATTCCGAGGAAAAGGTGCACGAGGCCGTTGTAGACGAACGAGTAGAGCGAGCGCAGGACTCCCTCTCCCGTGCGGTCGAGGCGGTACGCTGAGACGACGTCAGCGCCGGTGATCTCCGCGGCGCGGAAGAGGCGGCCCGTCTCGGCGAAATCCCAGGGCAGGTCGCAGTCGCTGTAGAGGATCCAGTCGCGCCGCGCGGCGGCAAAGCCGGTCCGGAGCGCGCCCCCGAGGCCCCGATTCGACGCGTGCGCGACGACGCGCAGTCGGGGCTCGCCTTCGGCGCGTGCCTGGGCGCGCGAAAGGGTTTCGTCCCTGGAGCCGTCGTCCACGAGAACGATCTCCCAATCGTCCGTATGCTCCTCGAGAGCCGGAATCGCGACGTCGAGGAGACGCGAGATGCTCTTCTCCTCGTTGAACATCGGGACGACGAGAGAGACGGAGCGGGCGGGGCGCACGCCGCACGCCGAGGCCGAGCCGGGGTCTTCCGGTGTCACGGAGCGGAGCATAACCGGCTTCAGCCGGCTCCATCACGACACGAAGTGCCAGTTCACGAAGAAAGCGGCGCGCAGGAGGAGCAGCGCCGTCGAGAGCGCGAGTGCCGCGACGCGCAGGACGGGCCGGTGCTCGAAGAGCTCGAAGAGCAGGATGTGTCCGGGGAAGATCGTCGCGGTGTACCGCGGCACGCCGTTCGTCGTGCCCGTGAGGAATGCAAGGCCGAGGGCCCCCGCCGTCCACGCCGCGTCGGAATATCTGCGCCTGTGAAGCTGCACGGCGGCGAGAACGGCGAAAAGCGTGAAGTGCGCGAGCGGAGCGATCGCGCCCGGGTGCCGGAAGAGGGTGTCGCCCGAGAAGAGCGCGACCTGCTCTCTCAGGAACGACACGGCCCCGTCGATGGGGCTCGTCGAGCGATGCTCCCAGGCTCCCATCGCGCGGAAGAAGAGCCCGGGTTCGCCCTTCCACCATCCGATCCCGAGCACGTATGCGAGGACGCCCGCGAGCGGAGCGACGGCGAGGGCAGCCGCCGCCGGCGGCCTCTTCTTCGAGCCGGGGCGGAGGACGTACGCGAGCGCGAGCGCGGGGCCGACCGCGGCCGCCGGGGCGCGGGTCAGGCCGAGCAACAGGCCGACGAGGGCCGCCGCAAAAGGACGCTCCGTGCGGATGAACCGGAAGGCGAGGAGCGCGAGCAGGAAGAAGAGCGACTCCGTGTACGCGGCCGCGAAGAAGAATGCCACGGGATAAAGGAGAAGAAACGGCAGCGGTCCACGTGCGCGGTCCGGCCCCAGGCGCGCGCGGCACTCCTCTCCGAAAAGAGGCAGCGCGAAGACGAATGCGGTCCACGAGACGCCCGTGAGCGCCCAAAGTGGGTTCAGGCCCGTGAGAAGGTAGAGGCCTCGCGCAAGCATCGGGTAGAGCGGGAAGAACGCGTGCGCCGCCTCCGCGCCCGGGGGCGGAGGCGGACCGTACCCGTTGCGGGCGATGCTGAAATACCAACCCGAGTCGTAGCGTGCGAAATAGGGAATCGCCGCGTCGCCCCACGGCGAAGGGCGCGCGAGCGGCAGCACGTGGATGGCGAAGGCGGCCCAGAGGTGGAGAGCGGCGAGCCACGCGAGCGCGAGCATGGAGAGGCGCCTGTTCTCGACACCTCGAAAGGGCCACGGAAAAGCGGAGGAGGATTCAGGGGCGTTCGTGCCTGTAGTCTACGGGCGAATATGGAGAGGCGAAGCGAGACGACTGCGAAGGGTCTCCTCGCGCTGGGGCCCGGCGAATCGTCGGAGCTCTGGAAAGCCGCCTCCTCGCTCCCGCTACCCGAGCGCGTGCACCTCGCCCTGCGGTTTCGAAGCGCGCCCTGGACGAAGGTCGTCGGCGACCTCGAATCGGGCGGCGCGCTCGTGGATTTCGGGTGCGGTCCGGGCTTGCTCGCGCATCTCCTCGCCCGCACCGGCTTCTCGGGGACGTATCTCGGCCTCGATCCGGACCCGCGCAAGATCGACCGCGCGCGCCGCTGGCTTCCGGAAACCGCGGCGCGAAGGTTCGAGGTGGGCGGCGTGGAGGCCGCGCCTCCCGGCGCCTTCTCGCAGGCGGCCCTGATCGACGTTCTCTACCTCGTGCCGCCGGGCGAGAGGGTGGGCTTCGTCTCGCGCGCCGCGCACGCCCTCTTGCCGGGCGGGCGCATCGTCGCGCTGACGAGCGGAGGGGGCCCGCGCTGGAAGCGGCGGTTGGATTCTGCGCAGGAGCGGATCGCCGTCGGCCTCGGCCTCACGCGGGGTGCGGCGGTCGCGACGTGCGACGGGGAGGAGATCGCAGCGCTCTTTTTTGGCATGGGTCTCGAGGCAGTCGGGATCGCCGACGTCGGACGCGGCCATCTCCACGGGTTCGAGCTCGTCACGGCGCGCCGCCCCTCCGCTTGACGCCGCGTGCTTTTTCCGAAATCGTCCGGTGAAAGGCAGCCAGGCAACGGCTCTGCGGGAGGACGGACGGTGCCCTCGAAGGCGCTCCGGCAGTGGACGATTCCGCGCCGCGATCTTGCGGCTGGCGGGTCGGCGCTCGTGCGGCTCGCGCATCCCCTGCTGCCCGTATTCGTTTCGGCTCGACCCGGGGCGAAAGGCCTCGTGCTCTCCGTCGAAGGAACGGGTCCCGCCCCGCTCACGCGTCTCGACGCACCCGCACGCCGCGCGTACCTGGTGAGGCTGGGCTCTCTCGCGGGATTCCTGTCGTTTCACGGCCTCGGCCTCGCCCCCGAGGACCTCTCCCGTCTGGGCGCGCGCCACGGTGAACCGGAACGGCCGGCCCTGGGCGCCCCTCCCGTCGCCGCGTGGCGCGCGGTGTCGCCCGCTCTCGTGGTTGCCGGCGCCGCCGTTCGGCTCGGTGGTGGAAACGCCGGAGGCAAGGATCCGGAGTCGTTGCGCGGCGCGGTCGAGACGGCCCTCGACGGCGCGCTTCCCCGCGACGTTGCGGAGGACGTCGTCACGGCTCTGCGAGCGGAGGACGCGCGTGGACGATCCGAGGGACTCGTCTCCGAGCTGGCGAGGCGGGGTGGCGTCGGGCGCGCGGTGTCACGGGACCTCCTGGGCCTTGCTCTTCCGGCTGCGTTCGCCACCGACGAGGGCAGGTCGGGCCCCGCGACGGCGGTAGGAGATGCGTCTCTCTGGCTCGCCCGGGGCGCTGCGCGCCGGGAGGAGCCGCCGGCGTTCGCCGAGTGCACGGCGGGCTCCGCGCTGGAGGAAGGGGGAGCCCTTCGGCGTCTCGCCTTCGCTCTCGGGGACGACCCGCGTGCGGCCGGCCTGCACTCTCTCGCAAATGGATCGCGGCCGGCTCGCCCTGCCGAGGGCCCCCCGATCGCCCTCGTCGCGATTTCTCTCGAGCGATGGGATGCGCGGTCGCGCCGTGCGTTCGAGAGGGACCTCTTCCGCTACGGCTTCCGCCTCCTCGCGACTCGGGCCGGCCGCCTCGAGCCCTGGGAGGACGTGCCGCTCCTCTCCTTCCGCCTCGGCGCCGGGGATGCGGCCTCGCTCCTCTGGCTTCCGTTTGCGTCCGTACACGATGCCGTGGCGGCCTGGGGCGAGGCGGAGGATTCCGCTCGAGCCGCGGCGGATGCCGGACGCATCCTCGAAGTGGCGCGGGATCTCGCCGCGCGGTTCGATCCGGGAGAGGGGCGTGTCGCGTCGGGGCGCGTGCGGCCCGCGAAGTCACGGCCCGGTCTCGTCCTCGAGGCGGCCTCCCTTCTCGCTCCGGGGTTCCGGGTTGCCGAGGCGGCCACGGCCGCAGGCGTCGCGCAGAAGACCGCGGAGGAGGCGCTTGCGAGCGCCGTCGACGAGGGAGTTCTCTTGCCCGCGCCGGAAGGGGAGCACGTGTATCGGGACGACGACGAGCGCCGACGGATCGCCTCGCGTGTGCCGGCTTCCGCGCGGCGAGACGCGGTGGCCCGCCTCGAGTCGTCCGGCGCCGCGGGAGAGCGCTTCGCGATCGCCGCTCTTGCCAGAGGCAACGCCGTTGATCTCGCGGCGGCGCGGGCCGCTCTCGACGTGGCAGCCGCACGCGAGGACCTCGCCGTGGCGGCCGAAATCCTCGCGCGCGCCCCACGAAAAGCTCCCGACCTGGGCCGGCCTCTTCTCGCCGTTCGGGTTCTGCAGGCCGCGGGAAGGCCTCAGGCCGCGCGGCAAGCGGCGCGGCGGATTTCGGCCGGGACCTGGCGCGAGGTCTCGCTCGGCGAGCGTCTCGCGACGGCCCGAGCGCTCGTCTCCCTTCGCGAGGAGGAGCGCGCGCTGGCGCTCTGCCCCGGGGGAGCGCCCGACGAAGACGTCGCGCGCGCACGGGTTCTCGTGGAGTCCTGCCACGACGAGGCGGCCCGGCGGGTGCTCGCGCGCGCGGCGAAGCACCTCTCGGAGGCACCGGTTTCGCTCCGTCTCGATGAGAGGCTCCTTGCCGCGGAACTCCACGAGCGAGCCCACGACTATGGCGCCGCCTCCGCCGCGCTCGCCGAGGCCGGCGCCCTGCTGCCCGGCGTAGAAGAGCACGGGCTCGCACGCGAGCTCGCACGAACGGCGGGATACCTCGCGAACGACCTCGGCCGGACGGACGAGGCGATCGCGCTGTTCCGCCGTGCGGAGGCGCTCTCGCGAAACGGCCTCGAACGGGCAGATGCGGCTTACGACGTCGCCCATGCGGCTCTCGACGGCGGGCGCCTCGACGTCGCGGCTCGCGAGCTGGACGCCGCGCTCGGCCTTTACGCGGCGGGCCGGCACGAACAGCGTTACCTCTCGGCGCTCGGCAACCGCATCGACCTTCTCCTCAAGTCCGGCGATTTCTCCTCCGCGCGCGCCGTTCTCGGGCGCGTTCTGCCGCACGAGCGGGCGAGAGGGCGAAACCACCAAATTCTCTTCGCGATCCCGAGTTTGCAGGAGCTCGCGCTTCTCGACGGGGACGACGGCGAGGCCGCGGCGGCGTTCCGCGAAGCCCTGGAGCGCGGCACTTCAGACCCGTCGCACCCGGCCTGGCGGGAGATTCTCCTGCTCGAAGCCGAGCGCGTTCTCGCGGCGCAGGATCCCGACGAGGCGCTCGCGCTTCTCGCGCGGGCGGAGCGGATTCCGGACAACCGCTCCCGCACGGAGGGACGCCGCATGCGCCTCGAGGCCTCCGCCTCACGCGATGCAGGACGGCCGCTTCATGGGCGGCTCCCCGTCTGGAGCACCGAAGAGCTCGCCCTTCTCGACGCCGAGACGGCGCTTGCCTCGGGCCGTGCGCCCTCGGACGCCGTCAGCGCGGCGCTCGAGCGCGTCGCCTCTTCGGGTGCGGGCGCGGGTCTCGCCGTCCGCCGCGTTCTCGAATGGCGCGGCCGGTTTCCTTCCGTCTTCGCGACGTCGTCCGCCGGCCCCCTCGTGAGGCTCGCCCGCCGCCTCGCCGCGCGGGCGGGTCTCGCCCGCGCGGAGCAATGCTTCATTCGGTTGCTCGAACAGGGAGCACCGGCCGAGGCTCACCCGCCTCCTTCGCCCGTGGCTTTTTCGATCGTGGCGGAAGATCCCGCCACGCGTGACGTCTTCGAGAAAGCGGCTCGCGTCGCGCGGTCGACGATCTTCGTGCTCCTCCTCGGCGAGAGCGGAACGGGCAAGGAGATCGTGGCCCGCGAGGTCCACCGGCTCTCGGGGCGGCGCGGACCCCTCGTCGCGGTGAACGTCGCCGCTCTTCCGGGGACGCTCGCGGAGGCGGAGCTGTTCGGACATGCCCGAGGGGCTTTCACGGGAGCCGACCGGGACCGCAAGGGGCTCGTCGAGGAATCTTCCGGAGGCACTCTCCTTCTCGACGAAATCGGAGACCTTCCGCAGGCGCTTCAGGGCAAGCTCCTGCGCGTTCTCCAGGAGAACGAAGTGCGCCGCCTCGGCGAAACCGCCGTGAGGCACGTGGATCTGCGCGTCGTCGCGGCGACACACAGGCCGCTCAAGGAGATGGCCGAGGCAGGGGTGTTTCGGGCCGATCTCTATTTCCGCCTCGCGGGTCTCGAGCTGGAGCTGCGCCCGCTCCGCGAGCGCCCAGCCGACCTCGTCCGCTTCATCGAAGAGGGCCTTCGCTCCCGTGCGACGCTGACGCGCGAGGCCTCGGCCGCCCTCCGCGCCTGGCCCTGGCCCGGCAACGTGCGCGAGCTTCTCGCCGCGCTCGAGGCGGCGGTTACGTTCGCCGCGCCCGGGCGCGTCGTCCGTCTCGAGCACCTTCCGCGAGCCCTGCGCGAGAGGTGCGCCGGGAAGGCCGCCCCGCACTCGTACAGGGACGCGGTCAATGCCGCCCGCGTCGCGGCGATCGAGAACGCCCTCTTCGAAGCGGCCGGAAACCGGACTCGCGCCGCGCGCCTCCTGGGGATCTCGCGCCAGTCTCTGCTCTACGAGATGAAGAAGCTCCGGATCGGAGCGCCGCGCCTCGAACGCTAGACTCCGCGCGTGTCCCTCCGCCGGCGTCTGGGTCTTGCGCTCCTCGCGCTGCTGCCGTTCCTGAACGCGCTCCCGTACGACTTCACATACGACGACAAGCTGATCATCCGCGACGACGAGCGCATCGCGAAGCCTGCGAGCGTGGCCGAGATCTTCACGACGCAGTATTTCGGCGGGGCGCTCACCTCGGCGCAGAACTACCGCCCCGTCCTTCTCCTGACATACGCCGTGCAGGAGTGGATTCATGGGAACCGGCCGTGGCTGTTCCGGGCCGTGAACCTCGCGCTCCACGCGGCGGTGACCGTGTCGTTCGCGATCTGGCTCGTCGCGCTCGGCTTCGCCGCGGGGGAGGCTTCCGCCGCGGCCGCGCTCTTTGCGGTCGCCACGATCCACGTGGAGGCCGTCACGTCCCTCGTCGGACGGGCCGAGCTCCTCGCGGCCTGGGGCGTCTTCGTCGTGGCGCTCCTCTGGCTGGCCGCGACGCGCGAAGGCCGGCTCGCGAAGCGCCCGTACGCGGCGGCGCTCGCCGTCTTCCTTCTTGCCGTTTTCGTCAAGGAGAACGCGGTGGTGGCGCCGGGCGTCATCCTCCTCGGCGAGCTTTTCCGGGGCGGCCGCGGCCGGTCGCCCCGGGAGGCGTGGCGGGGCCTTTCGCGGCCCGCGAGGTGGGGCCTCGCGGGCTTCGCCCTGCCGCTCGCCGCACTTTTCGCCGTCCGATTCGTCGTCATCAAGGGGTTTCTCATCTCGAAGGAAGCGGGCATTTTCGAGCTCGAGAACCCGCTCGTCGTGCTGTCCCCTGCGGTGCGCGCGGCGAACGCGCTGAATCTCGCCCTTCGCTATCTCGGAAAGACCCTCCTGCCGATCCACCTCTCCGCCGACCACTCTGCTTACGCGCTGCCGCTCGTCCGCTCGCTGCGCGAGCCGGCGGCATGGCTGGGCCTCTCGGGCGCCCTTCTCATCGCCGTCCTCGCGCTTGCGCTCTGGAAGAGGCGGCCGCTCGCGGCGCTCGGGCTGTGCTTTTTTGCGGGCGCGCTCTTTCCCGTCTCGAACGTGCCCTTCGTGATCGGGACGATCTTCGCGGAGCGGCTCGCATACCTTCCGTCCGCCGGGCTCTTCTGCCTCGTGGTCGGTCTCCTCGCGGCCCCCGTGCGCGAGGTCCCGCGGCCCGCAAGACCCTGGCGCGAGTCGCTTCTCCTCGCCGTGGTCGTCGCGTACGCGGCCGCGACGGTCGTGCGCAATCGCGTCTGGAAGGACGACGTGACCCTCTACGCGGACATGGTCGCGAAGGTCCCGCGCTCGGCGAAGGCGCATTACAACGTCGCCTGGGACGCGCAGCGCGAGGGCCGCCGCGCCGAGGCCGAGACGCATCTCCGCGAGGCGATCGCGATTTTTCCGGGCTACTACGACGCGTGGGCGCTTCTCGGCAAGCAGCTCTGGGACGAGAAGAAATGGGACGAGGCGATCGCGTGCTATCGCAAGTCCGTGGAGATCTTCCCGGCCTACGAGAACGGGAACTGGGGTCTCGCCAAGACGCTGGAGGAATCCGGGCGCACCGAGGAGGCTCGCAAGGCGTTCGAGGTCGCGAATGACCGCTTTCCCGATTCCTATCCCGTCGCGTACCACCGCGCGGCTTTTCTCGAGGAGCACGGAACCCTCGAGGAGGCGGAGGACGCGTGGGACGATGCGGTCGAGAACGGGGACGGGAGCCGTGGCGGCGCGCCTCGCGCATGCTCGCGTTCTCCGGAAGCTCGGGCGCGAGGAAGAGGCCTGGGACGAGGTGCGCTGGGCGCTCGTGAACGATCCGGCGAACGCGGAGGCCCGCCGGTTTCTCGCGGAAGGCTACGAGCGCACGGGGCGGACGATCGCCGCAGGCGCCGAGTGGACGCGCGCCGTGCGCGCGAATCCCCAGGATCAGGTCCTCGCGTCCGAGCTCCTCGAATATGCCGTGCGCCACCCGGCGTCGCACTTCCGCGCGTCGCTTCTCGTGCCTGGCATCCGGCGCAGCATTCCGAACCCCGACGCGCGCCTCGCGAAGGCGCTCGCGGCGTTCACGGCGACGGCGGGCTGAGCTCGGCGCGCGCGGCCTCCTCCCGCTCGCTCGCGGTCCCGCGGGCGGCGGCGAGCTTCGCCCGGTGATGGCGAATGAGGTTCACGAGGACCACGTATGTGAGAGACCCGACGATCACGGCGAGGAAGAAACACCCGACCGCCATCTGGATTCCGATGGCCTTCATCGCGGGTCCCGCGGTCGTCCAGAACGAGCGCCGGAACATCTCGCGCCAGGGCAGGTGCGCGATCGCTTCGCGCCGGGCCCTGAGCAGGAGGCGCCCGATCGGGATCGCCACCGCGGCGATCGCCGGAAGCGTCAACGGATTCACGACGAGGGTCCCGAGGAGGACGTCCACCTTGTTGAGCCTGAGGATCACCGCGAGGAGGAGCGCGATGACCCAGTGAAGCCCGAAAAGAGGCGTGAAGGAGATCGCGACGCCGATCGCAAACGACGCGGCGACGACTTCGGGCGGCGAATCGCTCCCGAGCATGTGGAGAAACCGGTGTTTGAAGGGATCAGGCTGCAAAGTGGTCGAAACCCGCGTCGGCAAGGGGGGCTCGCCGGCCGTCGCGCACGAGGCGGACGCCGGCGCCATCGTCGATCGTGCCGATTCGCCTCAGGGCGAAGCGGCCGGAGAGAGACTCGAGCACTGGCGAGCTTGCGCCGCGGCACCGTGAAGAGCAGCCCGTAATCTTCGCCCCCGTAGAGAGCCGTCGTCAGCGGGTCGAGGCCGAGCACGCCGCCGAGAGTGGAAAGAGCGGAGTCGGCCGGCAGAAGCGAGGCTTCGACGGTCGCGCCCACGTCCGAGGCGCGGCAGATCCGGTAGAGATCGCGCACGAGACCGTCCGAAACGTCGAGGGCCGCCGAGGCGAGCCCGCCGGCGGCGAGCGCGATGCCGAGCGCGAGCTGCGGGCGCGGATCGATCTGATGTCGGATGAGCCGCGCCTTCTCCGGCGCGCGCGGCGCCGGGACGCGGCGCCCCTTCGGATCGAGAACCTCCTTCTCCGCGGAAAGACGATAGCCGGCCTCGAGCAGTTTCAGGCCTGCGGCGGCCGCGCCGAGCGTTCCCGAGACGTAGAGCGCGTCTCCCGGCTCTGCTCCGGAGCGCAGAAGCGGCTTCTCCGGCGCCTGCCCGAGCGCCGTCACGGTGACGAAGATCTTCTCGGACGCCGACAGGTCGCCGCCGACGACGGCCAGGCCGTGCTCGGCCGCCGCCTCGCGCATCCCCGAGACGAGCGCGTCGAGCCAGTCGGGTTGCGTCTTCTTCGGAAGCCCGAGCGCGAGGACGGCCCAGAGCGGGGTCGCCCCCATCGCGGCGAGGTCGGAGAGGTTCACGTTGATCGCCTTGCGCCCGAGCCGGCGGGGATCGGCGTCCCGGCGGAAGTCGTGCTCTTCGAGGAGCACGTCGGTCGTCACGGCGAGGCGCGAGGGCGCCGCGACGATGGCGGCGTCGTCGCCGATGCCCGTCTTCACGTCGCGCCGGCGCGTCGCGAATGCCGACGCCAGCCGTTGGACGATCGCGTCCTCGCGTGGCAGACCCGCCTTCATGCCGTTTTCTTCCCATCCTCGGCAGGTCTCGCGAGCTTCAGCGCCCGGGCGGGTCCGAGCGCCGCCTTGAGGACGTCGTCCACGCGTGACGCGAAGACGAACTTCAGGTCGCGGCTCAGCTCTTTCGGGATCTCCGTCAGGTCGCGCGCGTTCGCCTTCGGGATCACGACGGTCCGAATCCCTGCGCGGCGCGCCGCGAGCACCTTCTCCTTCAGGCCGCCGATCGCGAGGACGTCTCCGCGCAGGGTGATCTCGCCGGTCATCGCGACGTCGCGGCGCACGGGCCGCCCCCCGAAGGCCGAGATCATGGCCGTGGCCATCGTGATGCCCGCGGAGGGCCCGTCCTTGGGGATCGCGCCCTCCGGGACGTGAACGTGGATGTCGTGCGTTTCGAAATAGTCGGCGGGCAGCCCGAGCGCGTCCGCCCGCGAGCGCGCGAAGGTGAGCGCGGCGTGCGCCGACTCCTTCATGACGTCCCCGAGCTGGCCCGTGAGCTGCAGGCGACCCTTGCCGCGCACGGCGCGCGCCTCGACGAGGAGGACGTCGCCGCCCACCGCCGTCCACGCGAGCCCGGTCGCCGTCCCGACCTGGTCGGTCCTGAGGAGCTCGTCGCGCTGAAACTTCGGGTTCCCGAGGAAGGCACGAACCTGCCTCGGCGTCACCGTGACGCTTTTCCTGCGGCCCGAGGCCCAGCGCACCGCCACCTTGCGGCAGCACGACCCGATCTCGCGCTCGAAGCTGCGCAGGCCCGCCTCGCGCGTGTGCCCTTCCACGATCGCCCGGAGCCCGGCGTCCGTGAACGTCACCGCCGACGCCGGAAGGCCGTTCTCCCGGAGCTGCTTCGGCACGGTGTGCGCCTTCGCGATCGCGACCTTCTCCTCCAGCGTGTAGCCCGACAGCCGGATGACCTCCATGCGGTCGAGGAACGCGGGCTGGATCGTGTCGAGGACGTTCGCGGTCGTGATGAAGAGAACCCTCGAGAGGTCGTAGTTCACGCCGAGGTAGTGGTCCCGGAACGTCTTGTTCTGCTCGGGGTCGAGGACCTCGAGGAGCGCGGACGACGGGTCGCCGCGGAAGTCGGCGCCGATCTTGTCGACCTCGTCGAGGATGTAAACGGGGTTCGACGTGCCGGCCTGCGAGATGCCCTGGACGATGCGGCCGGGCATCGCGCCTACGTACGTGCGGCGGTGGCCCCGGATCTCCGCTTCGTCACGCACGCCGCCCAGCGAGAGCCGCAGGAATTTCCGGTCGAGAGCGCGCGCGATCGATCGGCCGAGCGACGTCTTCCCGACGCCCGGCGGCCCCACGAAGCACAGGATCGGTCCCTTCGAGTCGGGCGCGAGCTTGCGCACGGCGAGGAACTCGATGATCCGCACCTTGATCTTCTCGAGGTCGTAGTGGTCTTCGTCGAGGATCTTCCGCGCCCGCGCGAGGTCGAGGTTGTCCTTGGAGACGTTCCCCCAGGGCAGGTTCGCGAGCCAGTCGAGGTACGTGCGCAGCATCGCGTTCTCGGCCGAGTCCGGGTTGCCGCGTTCGAGCCGCTTGACCTGCTTCTCGATCTCCTGGGCCGCCTCCTCGGGGATCTGCTTCTCCGTGATCTTCTTGCGGTAGGCCGCGATCTCCTCGGAGATGTCCTCGGTCTCGCCGAGCTCCTGCTGGATCGCCTTGAGCTGCTGCCTCAGGAAGTACTCGCGCTGGCTCTTGTCGATCTCTCCCTTGGCCGCGCCGGTGATCTCCTGCTGGACGGTCAGGACGCGGATTTCGCGGCGCAGGATCTCGAGCACCGTGCGCAGCCGGTCGACCGCGGGAATGGTCTCGAGGATCTTCTGGGACTCCTCGATCTTCAGATCGAGGTTCGAGGCCGCGAGATCCGCGAGCCGCGCGGGCTCCTCGAGCCCCGCGGCCACGACCATGACCTCCGGCGAGATCGCCTTCCCGAGCGTGACCGTCTTCTCGAGCGCTTCCTTGACGCTTCGCGTGAGCGCCTCGGTCTCCTCGGAGGGAGGGGTCGGCTCCTCGGGCTCGGCGAGACGCGTCACCTTCGCGCGGAGCGCGGGCGTCTCGGCGAGGAACGAGTCGATCCTCACGCGCGCGAGTCCCTGCACGAGAAGGCGGATGCGTCCGTCCGGGAGCTTGAGCATCCGCATCACGGCCGCCGCGGTCCCGATCGTGTAGAGGTCCTCCGGCTTCGGCTCTTCGACCGAGGAGTCCTTCTGCGCGACGAGAAGGAGGACTCGCTGCTCGGCGAGCGCCGCGTCGACCGCGGCGATGGACTTCTCGCGCGACACCGAAAGCGGCACGATGACGTACGGGAAGAGCACGACGTCCTTCAGCGGCAGCGCCGGGAGGATGTCGGGGATCGGGACCTTCTCGGTCGGGGGGGCTTCCGCGCTCATGCGCCTTTCTTTCCCTTCACGATCGGGATCGAGCGGCCGCTCTTCGCGGGACGTTTCGGCACCTCGAGCACGAGCAGGCCGTCCGCGTAGGTCGCACGGGTGCGCTCGGGGTCGGGATCCTGCGGCAGCTCGAGGACGCGTTCGAAGGCGCCCGCCGCGCGCTCGACCCTCAGGAAGACGCCGCCGGCCCGGTCGGTGGCACGCCGCACCCCACGCAGCGTGAGCACGCGGCCCTGGACGTCCACGGAGATCTGGTCGGGATCGGCTCCCGGAATCTCGAATACGAGCCGCCAGCCCTGCGCGTCCTCGACGACGTCCACGGGAGCCTCGGGGGCGGGACGGTCGGCGGGCAGGGAGGCTTCCGTGCCGAAGACGAAAACGGGCCTCTCGCGGTCTTTCACTTCACCCTCCCGGGTCTGGGCGCGCGCCCGAGAAGCTCCTTGAGCTCGTCCACGAAGTCGCCGAGATCCTCGAACCGCCGGTAGACGGAGGCGAATCGCACGTACGCCACCTGATCGAGCTCCTTGAGCTTCTCCATGACCTGCGCTCCCAGCTCAGCCGTTGTCATCTCGCGGGGCTCCTTCGCCGAGAGCCCCGCCTCGATCTCGTCGCAGATCGTCTCGAGCGTCTTCGTCTCGACCGGGCGCTTCTCGCAGGCCTTCATGAGGCCGCGAAGCAGCTTGTTGCGGTCGAAGGGCTCGCGCCGGCCGTCCTTCTTCACGACGAGAAGAGGGATCTCCTCGACGGTCTCGTAGGACGTGAAACGGCGCTGGCAGGCGTTGCACTCCCGCCGCCGGCGGATCACCGCTCCTTCGCGGCTCTCGCGCGAGTCGACGACGCGGTCGTCCCCCGCGCCGCAGTAGGGGCAGCGCATGGGACGGAGCCTAGCAGGAACGACGGGGCCGATCAGGCCCCGCGGCTTCCGCGCAGCTCCTCGAGGGTGATCATCTGCTCGATCGTGCGCAGCGTCAGCTCCGCCTCGCCGAGCTCGCGGAGCCCCGACCAGTCGCGCCTGAGCTCGCGCGAGAGCGAATCGGGCAGCGTGCGGAGCCAGCCCTCGATCCTGAGGTCGACGAACTCGCGTTTCTCTTCGATCGTCAGCTCGCGCGCGAGCAGCAGGCGGCACGCCTCTTCGGCATCGATGACCGTCTGGAGCACGTTCCACCGGCTTCCGGGACGCTCCGCGCAGAGAGCGGAGAACGCGCTGCTGCTCGTCTCGCGGATCAGCTCCTCCTCGCGGGTCGTCACGCTCTCGTGCTCCTTCGGTTCGTCCCAGCTGTCGGAGTCTTCCGCGACGTAGCGCAGGTACAGCATGGCGAAGAGGCACGTCGGTTGGACGAGCTCCTCGCGCACGCGGGCGTCGGCCCACAGCGCCGCGGCGGCGCGCAAGCACCTCTTCGCCGTCGTCTCGGCCAGGCGCTTCCCGAAGACGACCGCCACCGACTCGCGCACGAAAAAGCTCAGCTCGCTCGCGATGATCTCCCGGTATCCCGGCACGTGCCGCTCCAGGAGCGTCGCGGCGCGCCGGTCGATCGCGGCGAGGTCGCTCACGACGGCGGGGAGCCCGAGCGTCGTGCAGCCGAGGTTGTAATTGATCGCCCGCGGCAGCGTCACGCCCTCGGGCCACGCGTCGCGCAGATCGCGATTGCCCGGCAGCTCCCGGCCTCCGCCCCACTCCTCCGGGTACGTCGGGATCGAGCGGCCGTAGTTGACCGAGCCGGTCGCGCGGATCCGCACGCGCGTCTGCGGCACGAGCCCGCTGAACGGCGCCAGGAGCGGGGCGATCCGGAGCAGCGTTTCGGTGTGCGCCTTGACGCCGGCCTCGAGGAGCCTGCACAGGGACTCCCGGTCCGCGGATCCGAGCGTCGGCGCCGCGCCCCTCGCCGCGACCGCGGCGCGGAACTTCGCCGCGAGGCGCTCGGCCTCGACCGGCGAGTCGGCCCGAATTCCCTGCATCGTCACGCCGTCCGCGCGCGCGAACTGCGCGATCACACCCTCGTGATCCGGCTCGAACCCGCCGCGGAAACCCGCCCGGCCCGCGCCGACGAGGAACGTGACCTCTGGCGCCGGCTCTCCGATGCGCCTCGCGTGCGCGGCGAGACGGCCCTCGGCTTCGTCTCGGCCCGCAACCGTCAGCGCGTAGGCCGCGTCCGTCGCGATCTTGCCGCTCTGCTCGGCCGTATCGGACATCGCGACGAACACCCTCACGGTCGCTCCGGACCCGTCGAAGCGCGTCCGGAAGCCGCAAGGCCCCGGGAGGTCCGCGGCACCGCGGCTTCTTTCGAGAGCCTGGTAGTAGGCCTCGAGGAGGTCGGCAATGTGCGCGAGAGCGCCGACGTTCTCGACGAGAGGCACGAGGCGGACACGAGACACCTTTGCGGACAGCTCCGCGCGGCGGGCCTCGGGGATGCGCTCCGAGAGGAAAGAATCGATCCGCTCCGCCGGGCCGCTGAAGAGGCCCTCGACGGCCTGGAGATAGAGCGTCCCGATCTTGACGACGGCACCGAGCTCCGTCTGCGAGTTGACCTGCGGCACGGTCAGCTCGTAGATCGCGTTCTGGACGGGTTGAATCCCCAGCCGCTCGCAGGCGAGGAGGAACAGGAAGTTGGCCCGCGCGACGGCCGCGAGGATCTTGGAGATCTTCTCCTCGTCCTGCTCGAGCCACGGATTCGGCACGCGGAAGAGGAGGTGGCGGTCCTGGCCGGGGATGACGCCGTGCCGGAGCAGCGTGAGAACGACCTTCTCGGGGACCTCGAGCCAGTCGGGGCTGATCTGCCGACCCTCGTAATCGAGGAGGACCTCCGAGCACGGCCCGAGAAGGTCGGCGATCGTCTCCTCGAACTCCTGGCGCGCCTCGACGAGCGGGTTCCACTCGAGGTGGGTCAGAGCGCGTTCCGCGCGGTCCGGCGTCCCTTCCGGAGCGGAGCGCAGGGCGCGCTCGAGCTGCTCGGCGCGGTGCTTCGTGGAGTCCGGGTGCTTCGTTCCGGTCAGGCGGAGCGTCTCGAGGCGCGGATGCTCGAGGAAGCGGCGCCGCTCCGCCGCGAAGGCCGGAACGTCGAGGGCGTCGAGAGCGTCGTACCCGGATTCCGTGCACACGCTGAACCAGACGCCCTCCTCGATCGATCGCGCCTCCCGGAGGGGCCGAGGCGCGCTCGAGCCCGCACGACCGCAGCTCTCGATTCGCGTCCGCACGCGGTCCATGAAGACCGCAAGCTCGCTCACGTCCTTCGAGCCGTAGGACAGGCGCTGCCAGGTTCCGTACCGGGCCGGGTCGCTGCCCGCGAACGCCGCGAACGGGATGCCTCCGACGCCGCCCGTAAGAAGGAAGTCGAAAGCATCCGCGGAGGTCTTCACGACCGCCCGCTCGCTCACGCCGTTCCGGAGGCGTTTGAACGACTCGCCGACGAGCCCGGGAAACGCGAGCGGCGAGTAGAACGTGCCGCCGAAGTCGGTGCGCTCGACGCCGAGAGACGCGAGGGCGTCCGCGGCGTGAATCATGAAGTCGCGGCGTTCGCGCATGTACGGGGAGGGGCGCCGGAGCGCCGCGAGCGGGCTCTGGAGCGCGGCGAGGGCCCAGTCCTGCGCGAGCGTCGAGGGTGTCGCGACGAGCCACGCCGAGAGGTTCGCGACGATCTCCCGGGCCCGTACGCCGCCGGTCTTGATCTGGTCGGACAGAACCATCCAGCACGCGCGCGCGCCGGTCGACGCCCCGAACATGTCCATCTTCGACAGGCCGGACAGCGTGACGACCCAATCGCGCCACTCGGGGTCGGCGAACGCCGGGTTGACGAACGAGCCGACGTAGTCGAGGCGCTGGTAAACCGAGTCGTAGAGCACGTAGACGAAGTGCTTCGACGCGACACGCACGAGCTCCTCGACGAGCTCGCGGGGGTAGACGCGTCCGGTCGGATTGTGCGGGTTGTTGACGATGACCGAGGAGATCCCGCCGCCCTCGAGGAGGCGCTCGAACTCCGCCGGGTCGGGCAGGAAATCAGGCGACGTGGTCGGCAGCTCGACGACGTGCTTGCCGGCGCGCTCGATGAACCAGTCGTATTCCCAGCTCGGGCGCGGGACGACGACGCCCGAGCCGTCGGCGCCGAGCACCTCGAGCACCGTCGCGAGGGCCGATCGCGTGCCGGGCGTGAAGATGACTTCGTCGGGCAGGAAGCGGACGTCCGAGGAAGGGTAGTCGAGGAGGCCGTCGCGGTTGAAGAACTCGGCGATCTCGCTGCGCACGTCCATCCGGCCGACGGCGGGCCCGTAGCTGTGGACCGTGTTGCGCGTGATGCGCTGCGCCGCCCGGACGACCTCGGGGTGCGGTGCGAAGTCGGAGTTCTTGTAGTCGCCCTGCGTGAGATCGAGAGCGCCCTCCTGCTGCACGCGGCGCGAGTAGGCGCGCACGAGCGGCTCGGGGGTCGAGAGCGCGCGGGCGGCGAGTCTTTGGGGTTGGGGAGAGGGAACGATCTTTCGAGCGGTCTTCGCCGGGCTCGAGGCACTGATGGGCGTGGAGCTCATGGGCCGCATTCCGAGGTCAGGTGCGGCCGAACGGGAACGGGATGACGTCGCCGTCACCGGGCGTCTCGGGCTGCTCCACGGCGGCGGGGCGGTCGGCGCGCGAGCCGCGCCGCACCTCGAGGATGAGATCGCAGAGCTCGCGCACGGCTCCGGCGCCGCCCGGCTTCGTGAGCTGAAGGGCGGCCGCCTCGCGGACGATTCCGATCGCGTCGGCCGGCGCCGCTCCGACGCCGGCGCGCCGGAGCATGCCGAGGTCCGGGAGGTCGTCTCCGACGGCCACGATCTCGATCGCATCGAGCCCCCAGCGTCTCGCGAGGAGGTCGAACGCGGCCACCTTGTCCCGCTCGCCCTGCAGGACGTGCTCCTCGGGGATCTTCAGCTCGGCGCAGCGGTGTGCCACGACCTTGGACGTGCGGCTCGAGACGACGCCGATCCGATAGCCGAGATCGCGGAGAAGGACGAGGCCGAGGCCGTCCTTCACGTCGAACGTCTTCGTCTCGTGTCCGTTCTCGTCGAACGTCATCGAGCCGTCCGTCAGGACGCCGTCCACGTCGAGGACGAGCCCGCGAAGGCGGGCGAGACGACTCCTCAGGTCCTCGGGGACGATCGGGGCGGCCGGCATGTCGGCGAATTATGCGCGTGAAGACGAAGCTCCGAAAGACCGCGTGCGAGTGCTCAACCGGGCTGCTAGCCTGTCAGGATGAGCCTCGCCGACGACGTGCCCGCGCCGGATCTCGGGAGGGGCGGCGTGCGCGGGCTTCTCGACGCCGCGCGTGCCCGCCGCTCCGCGGGGCATTCGCTCGTCCTCGCGGCCGTCGTCGGCACGGAGGGCTCCACGTACGTCAAGCGCGGCGCGTTCGCGCTCTTCGGTGAGCGCGGGCTCCTCGCGGGCACGTTGAGCGGGGGCTGCCTCGAGCCCGAGGTCGAACGGCGCGCGCGGGACGTGCTCGAATCCGGCCGGGCGGCGCTCGTCCTCCTCGACACGACCGAACCCGGCGACCGCGTGTTCGGCTCCGGCCTCGGCTGCCGCGGGCGGCTGGACGTGCTCCTCCTCGCCGCGCCGCCGCCTTCGGGCGGGGCGCTCGGAACGCTCCTTCGCGCGAGTGACGGGAACAGCGGAGTCTCGCTGACCCTCTCTCTCGCGCCCGAGTCTCTCGGCGCGGGAGTCGCGTCGGGAGCTAGCTGGAAAGAGGCATTCGGTCCCGACGGTCGACGCATCGACGCGGCAGATGCGGGCGAGCCGTCCCCGCCGGTCGTGCGGCTCGACGTGCCGCCTCCCGTCACGCTGCTCCTCCTCGGCGCCGGCCCGGAGACGCCCGCCTTCCTCTCGATCGCGAGAACCCTCGGCTGGACGACGGTCGTCGTGGATCACCGCGCTCGCTGGAGCGAGCCGGCGCGGCGCGCGGGGGCGGACGAGGTTCATGCGGTCCGCCCGGCCGAGGCGCACGCGGCGCTTTCGGCACGGCGCTTCGACGCGATCCTTTTCGCGAGCCATTCCGTCGAGCTCGACCACGAGCACCTCGCGGCCTGGAAAGACGCAGCGGCGGAATACGTGGCCCTCCTCGGGCCGGCGGCGCGCACGCGCGACCTCTTCGACGAGGCGGGCCTCGCGGACTCTCCGCTCGCGCAACGTCTCCACGCTCCCGCGGGCGTGTCGCTCGGTACGTACGGCGCCGAGGCGGTCGCCCTCTCCATGGCCGCGGGACTCGAGCGCTTCCTCGGAGAACGAAGGCGATGAGACGAGTCGCACGGCACGGCATCGTGCTCCTCGCGGCCGGACGCGCGCGGCGACTGGGGATCTCCAAGCAGCTTCTCGAGACCGAGGGCGAGACGCTCGTGCGGCGCGCCGCGCGTCTCGCCCTCGCGACGTTGCCCGTCGATGCCGTCGTCGTGACCGGCGCCCACGCGAAGGCCGTCGAGGAAGCGGTTCGCGGCCTCGCCGTCCGCTGCGTCGGCGCGGAGGATTTCGACGAGGGCATGGGCCGATCTCTCGCGGCCGGTCTCCGGCATCTCGATCCCGTCTGCGCCGGCGCGCTCGTCGTCCTCTGCGATCAGCCCGCCCTCACCGCCGGGCACCTCGCGCGGCTCGTCGAGGCCTGGCAGGCGGCGCCGGCCTTCGCGGCGGCATCGGGCTACGCCGGGACCGTTGGTGTCCCGGCTGTCCTCCCGCGCGCGTGGTTTCCGCGATTGACGGCGGCTCACGGCGACCGGGGCGCGCGCGATCTCTTGAGAGAAGGCGCCGGAGAGGTCCGAGTCGTCCAGGATGAACGCCTGGCGCACGACGTGGATCGCCCGGAAGAAGCGGCCGGCCTTTCCTGATTTCCCGTTCTTGATTTTCTTCGAAGACGAAGGTCGGTCCCGCTCTCCGTTCTGGACTGAGAATCGGTCTAGAGGCTAGACTCCCCGGCGCCGCGAGGTGAAGGCATGAAGCTCACCGTCAACGGGAATGTCCACGACGTCGCGATCCCCGAAGACATGCCGCTTCTCTGGGCGATCCGGGACGCCCTCGGGCTGACCGGAACGAAGTTCGGATGCGGCATGGCGCAATGCGGTGCCTGCACGGTGCTCGTCGACGGCGAGCCGGTGCGCTCGTGCGTGAGGCCGGCCGCGTCCGTCGTGGGGAAGTCCATCACGACGATCGAAGGCCTCAGCCTCGCCGGCGAGAATCCGGTGCAGAAGGCATGGGCCGAGCTCGACGTCGTGCAATGCGGCTTCTGCCAGTCCGGCCAGATCCTCGCCGCGGTCGCCCTCCTGAAGGCGAAGCCGCAGCCGACGGACGGCGACATCGATGCGGCCCTCAGCGGCAACATCTGCCGCTGCGGGACCTACCAGCGCATTCGCGGCGCCGTGCACCAGGCCGCGGCGCTCATGAAGGGCTGAGCCATGAGAGCGCGATCGCCTCTCGCGACCCCCGTTTCCCGCCGGAGCTTCATCCGCACGTCCGCCGCGCTCGGCGGAGGCCTCGTCGTGGGGTTCTACGTGCCGGGCGCCGGCAAGCGGCTCTTCGCCCAGGCGGCCGCCCCGAAGCCGCTGCCGAACCCGAACTCGTTCCTCAGGATCGGGTCCGACGAGAGCGTGACCGTCCTCCTCGCGCACTCCGAGATGGGGCAGGGGATCTGGACGACTCTTCCGATGCTCATCAACGAGGAGCTCGGCGCCGACTGGAAGCGGATCCGCGTGGAGCACGCGCCCGCGGCGCCCGCGTACGCGCACGCGCTCTTCGGCATTCAGATGACGGGCGGATCCTCGACGACGTACTCGGAGATGGACCGTTACCGCCAGGCGGGAGCCGCCGCGCGCATGCTGCTCGTCGCGGCCGCCGCGAAGCGCTGGGGCGTCACCGAGGACTCGTGCCGGGTCGAGAACGGCTGGGTCACAAGCGGCGCGAACCGGCTGAGCTTCGGTTCGCTCGCGGAGGAAGCCGCCGCGCTGCCGGCACCCACCTCGGTGACCCTGAAGGAACCGTCCAAATGGACCGTGATCGGCAAGGACACGCGCCGCCTCGACACGCCCGAGAAGATCACGGGCAAGGCGATTTTCGGGCTGGACGTGAAGCTGCCTGATCTCGCCACGGCCGTCGTCGCCCGCCCGCCCGTCTTCGGCGGGACGATGAAGGGCTTCGACGACAACAAGGCGAAGGCCGTGCCGGGCGTGCGGGCCGTTTTCGCGGTTCCCTCCGGCGTCGCGGTCGTGGCGGACGATTTCTGGTCCGCGAAGAAGGGCCGCGACGCTCTGACGGTGGACTGGGAGAAGGGGCCGAACGCGGCGCTCGAGAGCGCGAAGCTGCGCGAGGAGTACCTCGCCCTCTCGAAGACTCCCGGAAAGACTGCGAAGGCCGAAGGCGACGTCGCGGCGGCGTTCGATCGCGCCGCGAAGAAAGTGACCGCGACGTACACCGTCCCATACCTCGCGCACGCGCCCATGGAGCCGCTGAACTGCACCGTCAAAAGAACGCCCGGCGGTTGCGAGATCTGGACGGGCACGCAGTTCCAGACGGTGGACCAGGGCGCCACGTCGAAGATCCTCGGCATCGAGCCGAAGAACGTCCTGATCCACACGACGTTCCTCGGGGGCGGCTTCGGCCGGCGCGCGAACCCGACGTCGGATTTCGTCGCGGAGGCTGTGCACGTCGCGAAGGGCTTCGACCGGCCCGTCAAGCTCGTCTGGACGCGCGACGACGACATCCGCGGCGGCTATTACCGCCCGATGGCCGTGCACCGGATCGAGGGCGCGCTCGACGCGGAGGGAAAGCCGACGGCCTGGCGGCAGCGGATCGTCTCGACGTCCATCCTGGAGGGGACGCCGTTCGCGGCGATGATGGTGAAGAACGGGATCGACGAGACGTCGGTGGAGGGCGCGGCCGACTCGCCTTACGTCCTCGCGATCCCGAGCCACCTCGTGGAGCTCCACACGCCGAAGAAGAGCGTGCCCGTCCTGTGGTGGCGGTCGGTCGGGCACTCACACACCGCGTTCGCCGTGGAGTCGTTTCTCGACGAGATGGCGCACGCGGCCGGGAAGGATCCCCTCGCGTTCCGGCTCGCGCTCCTCTCGAAGGCGCCGCGCCTCCA
Source organism: Thermoanaerobaculia bacterium (assembly GCA_963816185.1). GTDB lineage: Bacteria > Acidobacteriota > Thermoanaerobaculia > UBA5066 > UBA5066 > Fen-183. Next base: position 113,200 of record CAWFJJ010000021.1, read on the forward strand.
CGCCGCGCTGAAGCTCGCGGCCGAGAAAGCCGGCTGGGGCAAGCCGCTTCCGAAGGGCCACGGTCTCGGCCTCGCGGTCCACGAATCGTTCCAGAGCATCGTCGCCCAGGTGGCGGAAGTGACCGTCGAGAAGGGGCGGATCCGCGTGCCGCGGGTCGTGTGCGTCGTCGACTGCGGGACGGCCGTGAACCCTCTCGCCGTGCGGGCCCAGATGGAATCCGCGATCGCGTTCGGCCTCGGCGCGGCACTGAAGAGTCGGCTCACACTCAAAGAGGGACGCGTCGTCGAGAGCAACTTCCACGATTACGAGGTCCTGAGGATGTCGGAGATGCCGCACGTCGAGGTGCACATCCTGAATAGCCACGAGAAGACCGGCGGCGTCGGCGAGCCCGGGACGCCTCCGATCGCACCCGCCGTCGCGAACGCGGTCTTCGCGGCGACGGGGAAGAGGCTGCGCGACCTGCCGCTGAGGCTCGCATGAGTGCCGTGCCGCGCGTCTTCGTGCTCCTCTCGTCCGGGGCCCTCGCCGCGATTCTTCCTTTCGCCGTGCGTGCGCCCGCCGCCGGAAAGGCCGCACCCGCGCGCGCCGAGGGGCTCGCCGCATTCGACACGGTCGCGAAGGTGCTCCAGCACCCGCGCTGCCGGAACTGCCACATCCCGGGCGACGCACCTCTTCAGTTCGACGCCGGTCTCCCGCACGCGCAGAACGTGGTACGAGGACCGGGGGGATATGGAGTGCCGGGACTCCCGTGCGCGACGTGCCACGGCGCTGCGAACCCGCCCGCGAGTTACGGGCCGCACACGCCGCCCGGGGCGCCTGGCTGGGAGCTTCCACCGCCGGGCCTCGAGATGGTCTTCATCGGGCTCTCGGAAGGGGAGCTCTGCGAGCGCCTGAAGGACAAGTCCCGAAACGGCGGGCGCGACCTTTCGGCCCTGGTTCACCACATCGACGACAAGATCGTGCGCTGGGGCTGGGATCCGGGCGTCGGCCGTGCGCCGGTGCCGATTCCTTACGAGGAGTTCGTCGCGAAGTTCAAGACCTGGGCGGATGCCGGCGGCCCGTGCCCGGCGGTCACGAAGGCGAAGACCGCGAGCCTCGCGCCCTGAGGCAGACTAAATCGACTCGAGGCCCCACAGGTCGTGCAGGTGGAGGATTCCCGCGGGAGCCCCCGCCCCGTCGAGGACGAAGAGCGACGTGATCTTCCGCTCTTCCATGAGGCGCAGCGCCTCGGCGGCGAATGCGCTTCCGACGATCGTCTTCGGGCTCCGGCTCATGGCATCCGCGGCCGTGTCCCCCATGATCTTCGGCCCGTCGCGCTCGAGCAGGCGGCGCAGGTCGCCGTCCGAGACGACGCCCACGAGCTTCCCGGCCGGGTCCGTGACGCCCGTGATGCCGAGGCGCTTGTGAGACATTTCGTAGACGACGTCCTTCATGGCCGCTCCCTGGGGAACGAGCGGAATCGCGTCGCCCGTGTGCATGAGGTCCGCGACCTTGAGAAAGCGCTTGCCGAGCTTGCCTCCCGGGTGGAGCGCGGCGAAGTCCTCCGGCTGGAACCCCTTCTCCACGGACAGAGCCATCGCGAGCGCGTCGCCGAGGACGAGCTGGGCCGTCGTTGAGGCCGTGGGGGCGAGATTGAGCGGGCAGGCCTCCTCGCGGATGACGACGCGGACCACGATGTCCGCGCCCTTGCCGAGCGTCGAGTCGCGACGGCCCGTCATCGCGATGAGCGTCGCCCCCCGGCGCTTGACGTGCGGGACGAGCGCGACAACCTCTTCCGTTTCCCCCGAGTGCGACAGCGCGAGGACGACGTCGCCTTCGAGGATCATCCCGAGGTCGCCGTGGATCGCCTCGGACGGGTGCAGGAAGAACGAGGCCGTACCGGTCGACGCGAGCGTCGCGGCGATCTTCTGGGCCACGATCCCGCTCTTGCCGATGCCCGTCACGACGACGCGGCAGGAGGTCGCCGCCGTCGCCTTCATCGCCGCCACGGCGCGGTCGAAGCCCTCGTCGAGGCCGGCGAGGAGGCCGCGCACGGCTTCCGCCTCGGTTTCGATCACGCGGCGCGCTTCCCGCCGTGCGGACGTGGTCATGGGGCGGATCTTAGCGTCTGCCGCCGAGGAGGATCTCCTGCTTTCCCGTCGCGGGATCGAGGCGCACGAGGGCGCCGGAGGCGTCGAGGAAGAGCCTCGAGGCGGGAAGCCCGGCCTCGGCGGGCGGAAGGACGGGGGACCACGAGAATCGGTCTGCCGGGACTAGGCCATCCGCAAGATGAGAGACCGCGCCCGTCACCACGTCCACGGCTGCGACCTCCCAGGAGCGTTCGTCATTGTTTCGAAAGGGACTTAGGGAAATGGCGACGCGCCGGGGCGCGACTTCGCCCCCGAGGGCGACCGCGCTCGCGGGGCCCAGCTCCACATGGCGCGAGGGTGTTCTCTCACCTTCTAAGAAGATCTTGAGAACTCCCCTCCCGCCCGCGACGCCGGCGACGGCCATGCGCCCGCCCGACAAGAAGCGCATTTCCGGTCTCTCGAGGTCCTCTGAGAGAGTGGCGAGGAGCGTGCCTGTCCGGCCGTCGTGGAGTGTGAGCCGTTTCTTTTCCCTTCCGACGAGATACCTCCCGTCCTCGCTCAGGTACAGGTAGGAGAAGTACTCGCGCTCGAGGTGGCCTGTCACGAGAGATTTCTTCGAGGGCAGGGAGATTTCGTCGATCTCGAGAGGTTCCGGCGGGCTGATCGTGAACGGGTATCGTCGAAGGACGTCCTCGCCGACGAATGTAATGAGCCTCGTGGGTCTCCTTTCGACCCGAAGAGCCAAGACCTGTCGCGCGTGCGAGGGATTGGAGATGTCGTAGGCGGCGAGGTTTTGTCCGTCGAGGACTGCGAGCCGTCGGCCCGAGGGGGACAGCGCGAAATTCGCCCAGACGTTCGTTTCGATATCCGAAACGGCTACAGCGGGTTTGGTCGCGTCGAGAGCCGCAATCCGAACGGCGCCGGTCCTCGTCCATTCGAAGAATCCCGGATCCGCTTGGAAGAATGCCCCGCGGGTGCCATCGGCGGAGAAGGCAGTGGTCTGCAGTAACGAGTGCGGACGCTTGATGAACCGGCCCGAGGTCGTGTCATAGAGAAACATGCCCTCTGCGGAGCCGCGCGCGGGGACACGTCCGGAGATGCTCACCCACGTGCCGTGCGGGGCCGCCTGAATGCTGTCGACCACGCTGAGGTCTTTCGGCGCCGCCGCGTTCACCCACCAGGCGAGGCCGGCAAGCGGAAGGGTGAGGAGAGCCACGACCCCCCAGAGCGTCGCCGAGAGCGCGCCGTGCGAGCGGCGCGCATCCGTGCGCCCGTCCGCTACCTGCACGTAGCTCGCAGCGAGGAGAATCGCAATCAGGGCGACAGGCAGCCACCAGAGAGCGCGCTCGGGCGAACGCCATTGCTCGTAGAAGCTCCAAAACCCGGAAAGGAAAAGACTTCGAAGGCAGAGTGTGATCGCGACGGCGAAGAACGCGGCAAGGACGAAGTCCAGAACGATCCATGCGGACTTCAGGCGCGCCATCGAGGCCACGACGTGCGCGAAGAGGAGCAGAAGGAGAATTCCTAGAATGGTCGAGACGAGTGGCTTTGGCGTGTCGAGGCGGACCGTCGCGAACGAGAACGCCCTGTTGCCTTCCACGAAGAAAACCGGCGCCGCGGCGAGTAGAGCGCAACCGATGGAGATCAGGAGCGCGGCGAGTAGCTTTCCGGCCCAGATCGAGGCGGCGGGCAGAGGCCGGGAAAAGTAGAAGCTGAGGCGTTTTTCGGCGATGTCGCCGACGAGGATCGTCGCTCCGAAAACGAGCGGAAAAGCCACCGCGATCGTGATCGTCAGAAGGAGCATGGCCACGGACCGTGCGTCGTGCGCGTTTCCCCGCAAGGCGGGAAGGAGCGGAAATCCGAGCGGGAGGACCCCCGCGACGAATGCCCCGAGAAAGAGGAGCTTCCGCTCCGCGATCTCCCGCGCCGCGACGGCGAGAGTGCCTTTCATGCAGTCCCCTTTGCTGAGGGAGACGCCTCTCCCACGACCGCGACGAAG
>CAWFJJ010000022.1:0-11378 GCA_963816185.1 Thermoanaerobaculia bacterium
TCCGCCAATCACCATGCATCGCGCGGGCCAGGCCGTTTCACCCCGGTTTCTCCGAAATTGTGTCGACGCGGGGGCGGCGCCACGGGTTTGTGAGACCTTTTTTTGTCCCCGCGCCGTCGCGGCCCTAGCGGCCGAGATGTTCTCTGAAGAACTTCTCCGCCCGGCGCTTCGCATCCTCGGTGGCACGTGCGTTGGCCGGAACCGATTGCTTCTTCCGGCCCGGGTCGTCGAAGTTGTGCTCGGCGCCGGGATAGACGTGGTCGTGCAGGTCTGCGCCGTTCGTCCGGGCTTTCTTCGAGAACGCCTCGCAGGCCTCCGCGTTCACCTCCTCGTCCGCGCCCGCGATCAGGATCGTCAGCGGCGCGTACGGGCGATAGACGCCCTGGACGGCCTCCATCCGGCATCCCGGGTAGAGCGCGAGCGCGGCGCGAAATCCCGTCTCCGGCGAGGGGTTCCGGATGCCGGGCGCCTTCTCGCTCATCGTGACGAGGACGGTCATGCCGCCGTTCGACCAGCCCTGCACGCCGATGCGTGTCGGATCGACGTCGGGAAGAGTGCGCAGATATCGAAGGCCGCCGTACGCGTCCAACGGCCGCACCGTCTGTTCGCTGACCTCCGGAGGGCGCTCCTCATAGCTGCCGCGGGCGAATCCTTTCGGATAGCCGCGCGGCCCGAAGCTGTCGACGAGCAGGGCGACGTAGCCCTGCTCCGCCCAGAGCGTTCCCCATTCCTTGTGTCTCTTCGAGAGCGTCGAGGCGTTGTACCGGCCCTTGGCGAGCGACGAGTAGGGACCCGCGCGCCCGTGCAGCAAAACGATGGCCGCGTGAGGACCGCCGCCCGACGGGCGGAACAGATAACCGACGAGCCGCGTCCTGCCATCCTCGCTTGCGAAGTGGACGGTTTGAGGCTCCGCCCGGACGCGGGCGGAGCCCGCTGTGATCAAAAGGAGCATGGCGCAAGTCCGAACGGTGAACACGCGTTTCCTCGGGCAAGGGTACCTCACGAGGACACGTGCAAGAATCCATCCCATGCGCGCACGTCTCGCCGTCATCGCCCTGTCTCTCACGCTCTCTCTCGCCGTCTCGTCCGCCGCGCTTGCCGCGGCCGCCCCGGTTGGGCCGTCGAAGATGCTCACGGACCCGGCGCTCTCGAAAGACCGCATCGCCTTCGTCTACGGGAACGACATCTGGACGTGCCGCCTCGACGGCGGCGGCGTCGAACGCATCACCTCCGGTCCGGGCGTGAAGATGCGGCCGGCCTTCAGCCCCGACGGCTCGCTCCTCGCGTTCAGCGCCGAGCTCGACGGCAACCTCGACGTCTACGTCGTGCCCGCCGCGGGCGGCGTGCCGAAGAGGCTTACGTGGCATCCCGGACGCGACGTCGTGCAGGGCTTCGGGCCCGACGGCAAATCCGTCCTCTTCACGTCGCCGCGCGCCGCCGTCAACAACCGGCACACGCAGCTCTACACGGTGCCCGTGGAGGGCGGGCTCGAAACCGCCCTCCCGATCCCGTACGCCAGCCGCGCCGCCTACTCGCCCGACGGAAAGACGATCGCCTACAACCCGAACAACCCGGCGCACCTGCAGTGGAAGCGCTACCGCGGCGGGCTCGTCTCGAAGGTGTGGCTCTTCGACGTCGCGACGCACGCGATCGACCGCATTCCCCAGCCCGCGACGCGTTGCAACGACGTGGACCCGATGTGGATCGGCGGGGCTCTCTATCTGCGCTCCGACCGCGACGGCGAGTTCAACGTCTATGCCTACGACGCAAAGTCGAAGTCGCTCGAGCGCCTGACCGACCTCAAGGACTTCCCCGTCCTCAACGCGGCGGCGGCGGCGGGACGCATCGTCTACGAGCAGGCGGGCACGCTCCACCTTCTCGACCTCGCCTCGAAGAAGACGACCGACCTTGCCATCACGGTCGCGGGCGACCTTCTCGAGACGCGCCCGCGCTGGGCGAAAGGCGCGAAGTGGATCCGCGGCGCCGCCCTCTCCCCCTCCGGTGCGCGCGCCGCGTTCGAGTTCCGGGGCGAGATAGTGACCGTTCCGGCCGAAAAGGGCGATCCCCGCAACCTCACGGAGACGACCGCCGCGCACGAGCGCGCGCCCGCCTGGTCGCCGGACGGCAAGGAGATCGCCTACGTGTCCGACGAGAGCGGCGAGAACGAGCTCGTCGTGCGCACGCAGGACGGCGGGGGCGCGCCGAGGAGGATCAAGGTCCCGGGCTCGGGTTTCTACGACGACCTCGTCTTCTCGCCCGACGGAAAGAAGATCGTCCTCACCGACAACTCCCTGACACTGTGGATCGTGGACCTTGCGAGCGGCGCCTCGAAGAAGATCGCGGCTGAGAGCCGCTACGGACCGGAAGAGACGCGGCGGCTCCGCGGCACGTGGTCGCCCGACTCGCGCTGGGTGGCTTACACGCTCTCGGGCCCCACGTACATCCGCACCGCGTTCGTCTACTCCGTGGGCGAGGACAAGTCGTACGCGCTCACGGACGGCCTTTCGGACGTCTCGGACCCCGCCTTCGACCGGGACGGCAAATTCCTCTACTTCCTCGCCTCGACCGATGCCGGACCGCAGCGCACGTGGTTCTCCCTGCAGAGCACCGACTCCCGCATCACGAATGCGATCTACGTCGCCACGCTGAAGAAGGGCACGCCTTCGCCCCTCGCGAAAGAGAGCGACGAGGAGAAGGGCGAGACGAAGGACGCGAAGACGGAAGAGAAGAAGAAGAAAGAAGATTCTTCGAAAGGGGGCAAAGGCGACCGTCCCGCCGATTCCAAGGACGGCGACACGAATGCCTCTTCTGGAGAGGCCAGGACCCCGAAGAAGTCCGAGCCCGTCGTGATCGACCGCGACGGTTTCAATCTCCGCATCGTGGACCTCCCGGTCCACCCCGCCGAGATCTCGAACCTCCAGGCCGGCAGCGCGGGCCAGGTCTTCTTCCAGCGCGCCGCCGACGGAAAGACGTCCGTCCAGCGCTTCGACTTCAAGGACCGCAAGACCGAGACGATCGTCCCCGAGGCCGACGACTACCTCGTCTCCTTCGACGGCAAGAAGATTCTCTTCAAGCAGAAGGAGAAGACTCAGAACGGGGCGCCGCGGAAGGACTCGTGGTTCATCGTCCCGTCGTCCCCGAAGAAGGCCGACCCGAAGGAGGGACCGGACGGCAAGCCGAAGGAAGGCGCGGGCGGCAAGCTCAACCTCGACGCGATCGCCGTGCACGTCGATCCCCGTGCCGAGTGGCCCGAGATCTTCGACGAGGCGTGGCGCGTCAACCGCGACTTCTTCTACGACCCGAAGATGCACGGCGTCGACTGGAAGGCCATGAAGGCGAAGTACGCCGCCTTCCTTCCGTACCTTTCGTCGCGCACCGACCTCAACCGCGTCATCCAGTGGATGTGCAGCGAGCTCTCCGTCGGCCACCACCGGATCACGCCGGGCGACTCGTTCAGCGAAGTCACGCCCGTCCCGGGCGGGCTCCTCGGCGCGGACTACGAAGTCGCGAACGGCCGCTATCGCTTCAAGAAAGTCTTCGGCGGCCTGAACTGGAACCCCGAGCTGCGCGCGCCGCTCTCCGAGCCCGGCGTCGAGGTGAAGTCGGGCGAGTACCTCCTCGCGGTGAACGGCAAGGCCCTCGCGCCGCCCGAGAACCTCTACGAGCGTTTCGAGGCCACGGCGGGGAAGATCGTCGAGATCACCGTCGGCCCGACCGCGGACGGCAAGGGCGCGCGCACGGTCAGCGTCGTCCCGGTGGCGAACGAGGCGCTGCTGCGCAACCGTGACTGGGTGGAAGGAAACCTCCGAAAGGTCGACGCCGCGACGGGCGGGCGCGTCGCGTACGTCTACGTCCCGAACACGGCGGACCTCGGCTTCACGTACTTCAAGCGGTACTTCTACCCGCAGGCGGCGAAGGACGCGATCATCGTAGACGAGCGGTTCAACGGCGGCGGCAGCATCGCGGACTACTACATCGAGGCGCTCACCCGCCAGCCCATCGCATGGTGGGCGATGCGCTACGGCGAGGACCTCAAGACGCCGACCGCGTCCATCCAGGGGCCGAAGGTCATGCTGATCGACGAGACGGCCGGCTCCGGTGGCGATCTCCTGCCGTGGATGTTCCGGCACTTCAAGGTCGGGACGATCGTCGGCGAGCGCACGTGGGGCGGCCTCGTCGGCATCCTCGGCTTCCCGACACTCATGGACGGCGCCATCGTGACCGCGCCGAACATCGGGTTCTGGACGCCGGAAGAAGGCTTCGGCGTCGAGAACGTCGGCGTCCCGCCCGACGTCGAGGTCGAGCAGACCCCCGCCGACGTCATCTCCGGCCACGACCCCCAGCTCGAGAGGGCGATCTCGATCGTGATGGAGGACCTGAAGAAGAACCCGCCGGTCAAGCCGAAGCGGCCGCCGATGCCGGTGAGGTAGGGTGACCCGGCCCGCTCCTTCTTTCTATCCGGGCGAACCTCCACAAGCTGGCGACTTCGGCGTCGGAAACACTGAGCCGGCCGTCTCCGCGGCACCAGCCGTGTCCGGGAAGAGCGAGCCGCGCCAGATTCCGTGTTTCTCGCGCAGAAAAGTCCTGAGATCTGGTTTGACGGCAGCCTTTATTTTGTAGAGGTGATGCTCCGACGAATCCTTCAGTAGACCTTGAATCGCGTGAGCATGGTCAATGCCGAAGCGTGCGGTCATTGTGTAGGAACCTTGCTGGGCGGCTTGGCGCGGAAAACCAACAGGATAGAAAGCCGCGATGACCCAATCAGCCCGCGGTTCCGCGAGCATGAACGCCGTAAGCTTGGCGTCGAACTTGTTGTCGTCGCCTGAGCCATCAGTCGTCGTTTCGGACCATCGCTTCCACTGCTCCTTACCCTTCATCTCGTACCGACGCCTATCGAAGGCCCATATCTCGCAGCCCCTATCGTCCGGCTCCTGGGCTGCGAAATATGCCGCAATCCATGGCGACGCCGACCAATCGAGGAGGCGAGTCGGAACCCCGTAGTGACGAAGCACCATCAGCGCGACAACGTCATCATCCACGGCTTTCTGTTCACCCGGGGCAAGAGCCCGAGCCGAGGACCGAAAGAGATTGATGCTCTGCCGTTCGAGCTCGAGCTTCTCGGCTCGCCCTAAGGTCTTCAAGTTATCTCGATCGATTCGAGGAAGGAGGTTGAATTCAAAATGCTTGCTCTGGCCGCGACAGAGCCATTGCTTGCCGGCTAACTCGAGGAGGATCCTCTGTACCGACTCAAAGGTCTGCAAGGTCTCGGATTCCCAGGATGCGGCCATCCCTCTCCTCGAGTGACGCGCTCACTCTAGCTCGGACTTCACTTCGTTGCTTCCCCCCGCCCCCGCCACCCGAAGGCGCTCTCGTCGCCGTGTAGCATTCTCGGACCGTGAAACAAATCCGCTGCCTGGTCCTCGCCGTGACGCTCGCCGCGGGCGCGGCCGCCGCCCAGCCCCTGACCGAGCGGTACGCCGACATCGGCACGATGATCGTGACGACGTCGGCCTACACGATGTTTCCGCACGAGAAGCGCGCACAGGGGCGCACGTACGAGGGGAAGACGTATCCCGCCGACGTCGCCTACAGCGACCGAACCGTGGCGATCTTCGTCCCGAAGGGCTTCCGCGCCGGGCACGCCACGGACCTCGTCTTCTACTTCCACGGGTGGCGCAACAACGTCGACGACACGTTCGCGCAGTTCCGCGTCGCCGAGCAGCTCGCGGCGAGCGGCGTGAACGCGGTCCTCGTCCTCGCCGAGGGGCCGAAGAACGCGCCCGACTCCTTCGGCGGAAAGCTCGAGGAGACGGGCGTCTTCGCGAACCTCGTCGCCGACGTGCTCTCGACGCTGAAGGCGCGCGGCGTGATCGCAAACACGAAGCCTGGGTCGATCGTCCTGGCCGGTCACAGCGGGGCGTACCGGGTCATGGCGTTCATCCTGACGCGGGGCGGGCTGACCGCGAACATCCGCGAGGTCTATCTGTTCGACGCGCTTTACGGCCAGTCGGAGAAGTTCGCGCACTGGATCGACCGTTTCCCCGGAAAGCTGATCGACATCTACACGGCGGAGGGGGGCACGCGGGACCAGTCGCTCGACCTCATGGACGACCTCCGCGCGTGGGACATCCCGTTCGTCGCGGTTCCGGAGGCCGCCATCACGCAGGACCTCCTTCGGAAGAACCGGCTGGTCTTCATCGACTCCGCGCTCGAGCACAACGACGTCGTCGCGAAGAACGAACAGTTCCGGGCCTTCCTGTCGGCCAGCACCCTCCCCCGCCGGTGAAGCTCGCCTCCTTTCTCTGGCGCGGGTGCGCACCCTGACAGAATCCGCCTGTGGCGAAGGCCGGCATCGACATCGAAGCGGAGCTCGACACGCTCTACGCCTCTCCGCCCTCGGAGTTCGTCTCCGCGCGCAACGCGCTCGTGAAGACGCTCGAGGCCGCCGGCCGGAAGGACGACGCCGCACGGGTGAAAGCGCTGAAGAAGCCGAACGCCGCCGCGTGGGGCGTCAACCACCTGGCGCTGTCCGCGCCGCGCGTCCTCGCGGCGCTCGTCGCCTCCGGAGACCGGCTTCGTACGGGCGGCTCCGATCCGCGCGAGGCGATGCGGAAGAGGCGCGATGCCGTCCACGAGGCGCGTCGGGAAGTCGAGCGCGCGTTCCTCGGCGCGGACCTCGCCGCGAATCCCGACGTCCTGCGCCGCGTTTCGGCGACGCTCGAAGCGATCGCGACTTACGGCAGCGCCGCCGGCCGACCGGTCGCCGGACGCCTGAGCGAAGACGTGGAAGCGCCGGGATTCGACGAGGTCGCGTCGCTCGGCATTCTCGGGAGAGCCGCGGGGCCGCGCCGCCCCGGAGCAGCTCCGGAGGGCTCGCGTGAGCCGCACCCGCGCGCCGCGCCTCCCGAAAAGCCGTCGAAGCGCGACGCCGTACGCGAGCGGTCGCTGGAAGACAAGCGGCGCCGCGAGGCTCGGAAGGTGGCCGCGGCGCGGACGAAGGCAGCCCGGCGGGCGAGCGCGAGCCTCCGCGCCGCCGAGAAGGCGGTCGCGGCGATCCGAAGGAAGAAGGCCTCGCTCGAAGTCGCGCTCTCCGAAGCGGCGGCCGAAGAGAAGGCGCTCGAAGCCGAATGCGCCGAGGCACGAAAGGCCTCGGCAGCGGCCGAGGCGGCGGAGCGGGAGGCTCGCACATCGTCGAGCCGACCCGGCTCCCTATGGTGAAACGACCTCGAGGCCCGGGAAGTACGTCCGATATCGCGCGGCGTCTCGCGTGAGGAGAGCGAGGCCCGAAACCGCGGCGTGCGCGCCGATGTAGAAGTCCGGAAGCGTGGACGTTCGGGCGCCGCCGCGCCGCCTGTAGCGCTGGAAGCACTTGCCGGCGAGGAACGCGGCTTCCCACGGCAGCGGCCGCCTCTCGAAACCGGCGGAGTTCAGCGTGTCGTCCAGGTCCTCGATCCGTGCGAAGCCGATCGACACCTCCGCGTAGACGATCGGATTGATGACGAGCGCCGACTCCCCGGCTCGGCGCGCCAAGGCTTCGGATGACCACGCGAACCAGCGGGCATCCTCGGTCAGCACATCGAGGAGGACGTTGCTGTCGACGAGCGTGTCAACCACGGGTGAGCGCGAGGATCTCGTCCGTGCTCAGGCCGGACGTGGCCTTACCCTTCAGCCGCGCGACGACGTTCGCGCCCCGTCTCCCGCTCTCCCGCACCTTCCGGATGACCACCGCGCCGCCCCGCGCCTCGAACGCCACCTCGGTGTCCGGCAGCAGGCCGAACCTCTGTCGGATCCCGATCGGGATCGTGACCTGGCCCTTGGACGTGATCTTCATGGGCGCCACCTCGAGTAAGAATCTTACCATGGATACTCTTACCAGACGTCCGGGCCGCCGCGTCGCCTACTTTTTCGCGCCCGCCTTCTTCAGGATCTCCACGAGCTCCGTGCGCTTGTAGAGCTCCGCGAACATGAGCGGCGTGGCGCCGCCCTTGGCGCGGGCGCTCGGGTCGGCGCCCGCCTTGAGGAGCGCCTTGATGCTCGAGGCCGAGCATCCGCCCTCGACGGCCCAGAGGAGGGACGTCGAGCCGTTCATGTCCGCCGCCTTCACGTCACCCCCGCCGGCCGTGAGCGCCTCGAGGACCTCGGAGCGGGGCTTGCCCCCTTGCTGGTTGCCGCAGCCCATCGCCGCCAGGAGCATGGGATGAATGTCGCCCTCCGCGTGCGCGTTCGGCGACATTCCGATCGCGAGGAAGAGGCGCACGGCCTCGAGGTTCGCGTCCGAGACCGCGTGCCGGAACGACCCCTCGTCGTACGCGTAGCCGAGCTTGCCGAGCGCGAGCTTCTTGTCGTCGCCCGGCGCCGCCGCGCCGAAGCTCTTGGCCTCGGGCTCGAGCTCGAGAGTCCCTCCGGGTGCGACTGTCGCCTTCACGTTCGCGTGAAAGTGCCAGTCCTGGCCCATCATCTTGGATTTGAACTCGGCCTCGACGCGGCCTGACCCGTACTTCCGGAGGTCGAGGGTGGGGCGCTCCTGGCCCATTTGGCCGCTCGCGGGTAAGTTCGCGTCGTAGGGAACCGCGCGCACGGTGTCGCTCCCGACGTTCCAGAGGATTCTCACGGCGTGGAGCTGCCCGTCCTTCGCGAGCTTCGCGAGACGCGCGACGGAGCGATCCCCCTCCACCTTCCTGTCGGACGCGAGGATGACGAGCCATTTCTGCCCGTCCTCGTCCGTTTCTTCGGTGGCGGCGACCGCCTTGAGGATCGTCGTCTTTCCGTTAACCGTGAGCGTCCCGAGCGCATCGTCGGCGAGCGCCGGGGCGGACAGAGTCGCGGCGAGGAGGACGAGTGCGGCATTCTTCATCACGCGGAGTATAGGGAGTTTCGGCCCGCCGATTGCTTCCGCCGAGAGATGAAGGAGGTCCTTCCATGAGAGGAAAACTCGTCCCGGGCGCCGTCCTGGCCTCGACGCTCGTTTGCGCGGCCGCAAACGGCGAGACGTGGGCGGTCGACACCCACCAATCGTCTTTCACCGTGTACGTCTTCAAGTCAGGCCTCTTCTCCGCCTTCGGCGACAACCACGAAGTGCGGGCGACGGTCTCGTCGGGATCCGTTTCCGACGGAGAAAAGCCGGCGGTGGAGATCGCGGTGGACGCACGTCAGATGACGGTGCTCGACCCGCAGCTCGCCAAGGACAAACGGGCCGAGGTGCAGAAGCGCATGCTCGGGCCGGAGGTGCTCGACGTCGCGAAGTTCCCGGAGATCCGCTTCAAGTCCACGGCGGTGAAGCAGATCGCAGAAGGGCGCTGGCGCGTCGAAGGGGACCTGGAGTTGCACGGGAAGAAAGTGCCTCTGTCGTTCGAGGTCACAGGCTCGAAGGAGAGGTTTCGCGGCTCGGCGACCGTCCGTCAGCGAGCTTTCGGCATCAAGCCGATCAGCGCCGGAGGCGGCACGGTCAATGTGAAAGACGAAGTCAAGGTCGATTTCGAGATCGTGACGGCCAGGCCCTGACGGCGTTCCTCAGCGCAGGTGGAAGCGCAGGAGCGCCCGAACGTTGAAGAGGCCGTCGTTCTGCGTGTCGAAATTTGGCGGCCGCTTGACGAGAAGCGGGCTGTAGAACGCCTCGGCCGCGATCGAGGCGGTCTTCCCGAGCGGCCAACCGGCTCCCGCGGCCACCCAACCCGTCCAGCCATGGGTCGCAAGACGGGTGTTGTCGGGCTTTCCCCCCGTAAAGGCGCCGACCTGGAACACGAGGTCGTTGTACGTCCCGCCGACGGCGAAGTGGATGTTTCCGCCGCCGCCGACCTTGACGCCGCCTGTCAGGGCCGCGCCCACGTTGTCGAGCGTGGCGGAGTCCGTCGAGCGCGCGTCGCAATTCTTGGGGTTGCCGGGCGAGCCCGGCGGCTGCGCGACGACGTCTTCCGAGCACGTGTAATCGCCCTTCGAGTGACCGACCTGACCGTAAAGCCGACCGCCCGTCGCCCAGGAGTCCCCGACGAAGAACGGCCGTTCGAGCGCCGCGTCGAAGAGGTTCGTTCTCTGACCGTTGATCCCGACCGGGGGCACCCATCCGGCCTCGGCAGAGAAACCGCCGGGGAGGCCCACCGTCAATCTCGGTCGGCCGTACACCGCGAGCTTGTTAAGGTCTTCGAGAGCCGTTCCGCCGAAGCCCACCAGGCGCTGGCTCTCGCTCAGATGGGGAATCCAACCCCCCTCGAGGCCGAAGTCGATTGCGCCCGGCTGCCGAAAGACCGGCGGCCCGATGGCTGTGAACGTCGTGACCGCGCTGAAATACTTCAGAGCCCACGCCTCGGGGCTGTTGAAGTCGATCTGCTGTGCTGCTGCCCGCCACCCGGCTGCGAGCAGGAAGAAAAATACCGTCGCTCTTACCGCACCTGTCCTCTTTTGTCTTCTCGGTGAATCTGCCATGCCAGTCGCGCTGCAACAAACGGGCCGATTCCGCGCAGGCTCTTCTTTCAAACGTGAGCAGCGTCACCGCGCCGCCGCGGCGATCAAGAAATCATTTCATCGGCGCGGCGCGCTTTTCGACCGTGACCTTCTCGCCGATCGAGATCGCCATGAGGTCGTAGCCGACGGCGAGAGGGCCCGAGTACGTCTTGCGGGTCGGGGCGACGAGGTCTTTCTCCGTGGCGGGTGACGGCACGATGTGAGAGTAAACGGCGAGGCGGGGCTTCACTTCCGCGAAGATCTTCCCTGCGTCTTCCGGCGTCGTATGGTGGGCGATGATGCGTTGCACCCTCGTGGCGTCGGCCAGCGCCGACCGCAACACCTCGACGGACGGGACCACCACCTCGTGCACGAGGACGTCGCAGCTCTTCGCGTGTGCCACGAGGTTCTCGGAGTAGCGCGTGTCGCCCGACAAAACGACGGACTTCCCCTCATAGTCGATCCGGTAGCCGTACGCCGGCTTCACCGGCCCGTGGTCCACCACGAAAGCGGTCACCTTCACTCCGGCGAGCTCGACGATCGCCTCTGGAAGGATGTCCTTCGCGTCAATCACGGCACCCGCGCCGGGCAGGCGTTCATCGAGATCTCTCCGCGTCTTCACGTCGAACTCGAAGGCCCTCTCGAGATTCGTCGTGAGGGCGACCGTCCCTTCCGGACCTTTCATAGAAAGCGGCCTCGCCCGGCCGAACAGCCACCCCGTCAGCCACAGGTCGGGCAGTCCGACGACATGGTCGGAATGGAGATGCGTCAGGAGGACGAGGTCGATTCCCGACAGGAGGTCGCGGCCGCCGATCGAAAAAAGGCGCTGCGTCGCGCCGCGTCCGGCGTCCACGAGGATTCGCGTCGTTCCGGCCTCCACGAGGATCGACGGCCCGAAGCGCGCCATCGACGGCCGCGGGTTGCCGGTGCCGAGGAGCGTG
>CAWFJJ010000023.1:0-9315 GCA_963816185.1 Thermoanaerobaculia bacterium
TCTATCGGGCCAGAGACACGCGGCTGGGGCGGGAGGTCGCGGTCAAGGTGTTGCCGGCGGGCGTGTCGGCGGATCCGGAGCGGCTCAGGCGTTTCGAAAAGGAGGCGCGGTCGGCTTCGGCGCTGAACCACCCGAGCATCGTGACGATCCACGACATCGGTGAGTCGGGCGGCACTTCGTTCATCGCGATGGAGATGGTGGACGGTCAGACTCTGGGTGAGATCCTGGCTGACGGGGTGCTGCCGACAAAGCGCCTTCTCGACGTCGCAGCGCAGGCGGCCGACGGGCTGGCGAAGGCGCATGGTGCGGGGATCGTGCATCGGGACTTGAAGCCCGAAAACCTCATGATCACGCGCGACGGCTTCGTGAAGATCCTCGACTTCGGCCTCGCCAAACTGAGCCAGCCGGAGGATCCGGGCCGCGCCACGCAGGCGCCGACGATCTCCAAGGCGACGGAACCCGGGAGCGTGATGGGAACGGTCGGCTACATGTCGCCGGAGCAAGCGATGGGGAAGCCGCTGGACTTTCGATCCGACCAGTTCTCATTTGGTTCGATTCTTTACGAGATGGCCGCGGGCAAGCGGGCATTTGCAAGAGCGACGGCACCCGAGACGCTGTCGGCGATCATCCGCGAAGAGCCCGAGCCGATTTCAGCGGTCAATCCCCGAATACCGGATCCGCTTTCTTGGGTCATCGAGCGCTGCCTCGCGAAGGAGCCCAGGCAACGGTACGCGTCGACCGAGGATCTGGCGCATGATCTCCGGGCTCTCGGGAATCGCCTCGGTTCAAAAAGCTCCTACCCGAAGACTCTGCTCGCTCCTACTCCGACGGCTCGTGAACGGCGTTGGGGTCTCCTGGCGATCCTGGGGCTTCTGGCCACGGTCGCGGCGGTCTTCGTTTTCGTCGGCAGGCGAGAAGGCGGCGCGCGAATGCCGAGCTTTCACCGGCTCACCTTCCAGCGCGGATACGTCTGGTCGGCGCGGTTCAGCCCGGACGGCCAGACCGTCCTGTACGGCGCGTCCTGGGGTGGACACCCGGTTCAGATCTTCTCTACGCGTCCGGAAAGTTCCGAGTCACTGCGGCTCCCGATCCCGGCCGCCGACATCCTTTCTGTCTCCTCTGCCGGCGAGATGGCGATCCTGCTCGGCAGGCGTTTCGTCGAGGACTGGTTGAGCGTCGGGACACTGGCCCGGCTGCCCCTCTCCGCGAGCGCACCTCGGGAGATCTTCAACGACGTGGAGGACGCCGATTGGTCTCCCGACGGTGCATCGCTTGCGGTCATTCGAGATCTCGGAGGGAAGAACCGCCTCGAATACCCGGTCGGCAAGGTGCTCTGCGAGACGTCGGGATGGATGAGCGATCCGCGGGTCTCACCTAAGGGCGACCTCGTCGCGTTCTTCGATCATCCGCTGCGGGGAGACGAGGCCGGGAGCCTCGCCATCGTCGATCGGAACGGCAACAACCGGGTCCTTTCGGGCGGTTGGGAGACAGCCCAGGGGATCGCGTGGGCCGGGGACGAAATCTGGTTCACCGGCTCGAAATCGATCGAGGTTCGTGACCTGCATGCCGCCACGACGTCCGGGAAGATACGGACCGTGGCTCGGATCGGCGACAACCTCCGAATCCACGACGTCTCCCGTGACGGACGGGTGCTCCTGACTCGCGACCCCGTGCGGGCGGGGCTGATCGCCCTCCTTCCGGGAGACAGGACGGAGCGGGATGTGTCCTGGTTGGACGGCTCGTGGGTTGCCGATCTCTCGGCGGACGGGACATCGCTTCTCTTTTATGACGGAGGGACGACCCGGCAAGCCATCTATCTGCGGAGAGCCGATGGCTCCCCCCAGTCCGCCTGGGCGACGGCTGGGCAACCGGTCTGTCTCCGGACGGCCGATGGGCGATTGCAAACGTCCCGGGCGACCCCGAGCCGATCCTCTTGCCCACCGGGCCCGGGGAGCGGGTGAGCCTGAAGATCGCGCCTCTCAAGGAGTGGGTCTGGGCCAGCTTCCTGCCGGACGGCAAGCGCATGCTCATCGCCGGACGCGAGCCCGGCCAGCAGATCCGGCTCTACCTCATGGAGCCCGGCGCCAGACTTCACCCTATCTCGGAGGGGGGAATTTCCCTTCTCTTTGGCTTTAGTGTCCCTGTGTCGCCTGACGGCAAGATGGCCGCAGCCATCGGGCCCGATCACGAGATCGCTCTCTACCCGATCGATGGGGGGAAATCGCAGCCCCTGACCGGCCTGGCCAAAGGAGACATCCCGATTCAGTGGAGCGCGGACGGCCGGACGCTCTACGTGTTTCAACGTGGCGAAGTACCGGCCCGCGTGTTTCGGTACGACCTGGAGTCGCATCGTAAGGAGCCGTGGAAGGAGCTCGCCCCCTTCGACCGAGCGGGGGTCAACGTGATCCTGCCGATTCGGATCACACCCGACGGCAAGTCATACGCTTACAGCTACGGACAGATTCTCTCGGAGCTCGATCTGGTCGAGGGGCTGAAGTGAGTCTGGCCTCCGGAACACGATTGGGCCCCTACGAGATCCTCGCGCCCCTCGGCGCGGGGGGAATGGGCGAGATTTACCGGGCGCGCGACCAGAAGCTCGACCGGGATGTCGCGATCAAAGTCCTGCCGGAAGAATTTTTCGAAGGTGAAGAGAGGAGGCAGAGGTTCGAGCGGGAAGCGAAGCTGCTGGCCGCGGTAAACCACCCGAACATAGCGGCCGTCTTTTCATTCGAAGAAATCCCTTCTTCCTCTTCTGGTTCCTCTTACTCGACACGCCACATCCTCGTGATGGAGCTGCTCGAAGGCGAGACGCTGCGCGACAAGCTCGACGCCGGACCGATCCCGCAGAAGCAGGCCGTGGACTACGCGCTGCAGATCGCGAAGGGCCTCTCCGCGGCCCACGAGAAGGCGGTCGTCCACCGGGACCTGAAACCCGAGAACCTCCTCATCCTGAAGGACGGCCACGTGAAGATTCTCGACTTCGGCCTGGCAAAGAGAGTCGAGGCGGTCAGCGCAGGGCAGGAGACGAGAGCGCAGACGGTCTCGGATCTCACGGTCCCGGGGGCGGTGATGGGCACTCTGGGCTACATGTCGCCCGAGCAGGTGCGGGGGCTCACTGTCGATCATCGCAGCGACGTCTTCTCGCTCGGGGCGATCCTGTACGAGATGCTGTCGGGCAAGAAGGCGTTCAAGAAAGGCACGGCGAGCGACACGATGGCGGCGATCCTACGGGACGAGCCGCCGGAGCTCTCGGGGTCGGGACGGAACATCTCGCCCGCTCTCGAAAGCATCGTCCGGCATTGCCTGGAGAAGGACCGGGACAACCGTTTTCAATCGGCGAAGGACATCGTATTCGCGCTCTCCGAGCAGTCCTCGGCGACCGCGACGAGCGGCGCGCGGTTGGCGGCGCCACAGGCTGGGAAGAGGATCGTCCTCGGCGCCGTTGCGGCCCTCGCCGTTCTCGCGGTCGCCGGCATGCTCCTCCTGCGCCAGCCGTACACGACGTCGAGCGGGATCGGGGGCGTGAAGCGCCTGGCCGTGCTGCCGTTCGAGAACGTGGGAGCTCCCCAGGACGAGTATTTCGCCGACGGCATGGCCGACGCCGTGCGCGGCAAGCTCACGTCGTTGCCGGGCGTGGAGGTGATTGCCAGGGCCAGCTCGGCCCCGTACAAGAAGACGAAGAAGACGCCGAACCAGATCGCCCGCGAGCTCGACGCAAGATATCTGCTGACGGCGACCGTGCGCTGGGAGAAGAGCGGAAGCACGAGCCGCGTGCAGGTCAGCCCGGAGCTGGTCGACGTGAAAGGGACCGGCGCTGCCACGGTGAGGTGGCAGCAGCCCTTCGACGCGGCGCTGACGGATGTCTTCCAGGTGCAGTCAGACATCGCGACGCGCGTCGCGCAGGCTCTCGATGTCGTGCTCGAGGCGAACGACGAGAAGCGGCTTGCGGAGACCCCCACGCAGAACCTGGCCGCCTACGACACCTTCCTGAAGGGCGAGGAAGTCTCGAGGAGCATGGCCATCAACGATCCGGCCAGCCTGCGCAAGGCGCTCGGGCTCTACGATCAAGCCGTGGCCCTCGATCCCGGCTTCGCGCGGGCCTGGGCGCAGATTTCCAAAGCCGACTCGATCCTGTACGGCAACAGCGTGCCGACGCCGGAGCTGGCAGAACGCGCGCGCCAGGCAGCGGAGAAGGCGGTCGCCCTCGCACCAGACCAGCCCGACGGATACCTGGCCCTCGGCACCTACATGCGTGTGGTCGTCGCGGACTTAAGCCGCGCGCTGGAGCAATATGCGAAAGGACGACTCGTCGCGCCTGGCAACGCCGATTTGCTCAGGGCCACCGCGTTGGCCGAGCAGAGCCTCGGACATTGGGACGCGGCGGTGGAGCACTTCAAGCAGGCAGAGCGCCTCGATCCCCGTTCGATCAACAACAAGTGGACGCTCGGGATCGCGCTGCGTAGTCTGAGGCGATATCCCGAAGCGCGCGAAGCCTTCGACCGAGGCCTCGCCCTCGCGCCCGCAAACCTCACCCTGATCGAGCAAAAGGCGATGACGTTCCTCGGGGAGGGGGATCTTGCGGGAGCACGGTCCGTGTTGTGCGCCGTGCCCAAAGAGGTCGAGCCCACGGCAATGGTGTCCTATCTGGCGACCTACTTCGATCTCGTCTGGGTCCTCGACGAGGAGCAGCGTGAGCTGCTTCTGCGCCTGACACCGAACGCCTTCGACAATAACAGGGGGGCCTGGAGCCTCTGCCTCGTCCAAGCCTACGCGCTCAAGGGCGATGCGGCCAACGTACGCTCCCACGCCGAGGAAGCGAGAAAGGCCTTCCAGCAGCAGCTTCTCGCCGCGCCACAGGACCCGCAGCTTCACATCCTGCTCGGCCTAGCACTCGCCTACCTCGGCCAAAAAGACGAAGCGATCCGAGAGGGGGAACGCGGCGTCGCGCTCCTGCCCGTGACGAAAGATGCGTACCTCGGTCCCTATCTCGAGCACCAACTCGTGCGCATTTACATCCTCGTCGGCGAACCGGAAAGAGCGCTCGACCACCTGGAACGGCTCGTGAAGATCCCGTACCTGCTCTCGCCCGGTTGGCTCGAAATCGATCCGAATTTCGACCCCCTGCGGAAGAATCCGAGGTTCCAAAGGCTCGTCGAGAGGGCGAAATGACCCTCGCGACCGGAACGCGGCTGGGCCCCTACGAGATCCTCGCGCCGCTCGGGGCAGGAGGAATGGGCGAGGTTTACCGGGCGAGAGACACGCGGCTCGGGCGAGACGTCGCGATCAAGGTGCTACCGGAAGAATTCTTCGAAGGGGAAGAGAAGCGGCAGAGGTTCGAGCGGGAAGCGAAGCTGCTGGCCTCGCTGAACCATCCCAACATCGCGGTCATCTACTCATTCGAAGAAATACTCTCTTCCTCTTCCTCCTCGTCGCGACATCTCCTGGTCATGGAACTGCTCGAAGGCGAGACGCTGTCGGCGCGGCTCGCGAAAGGGCGGCTTCCGCTCGACCAGGTGTTGCGGTATGGCGGGGAGATCGCCCGGGCGCTCGACAATGCCCACCGCCGGGGGATCGTCCACCGAGACCTCAAGCCCGGCAACGTGATGTTGACGAAATCGGGCGTCAAGCTGCTCGACTTCGGGCTCGCACGGATGATCGCGCCGGACGCGCCGAACGGCGCGCTGTCGGCGTTGCCGACACAAGACAGGTCACTGACGGTCGACGGCGCCGTCGTCGGGACGCCGCAGTACATGGCGCCGGAGCAGCTGGAAGGGAAGGAAGCCGACGCGAGGACCGACATCTTCGCGTTCGGCGCCGTGCTCCACGAGATGGCGACCGGGCGAAAGGCGTTCGAGAGCTCGAACCGCGCTTCGCTCATCGCCGCCATCCTGTCGAGCGAGCCTCCGTCCATCTCCTCGATTCAGCCGACGACGCCGCCAGCGCTCGATCGTCTCGTGAAGACGTGCCTCGCGAAAGATCCGGACGAGCGCTGGCAGAGTGCCGGAGATGTTGCCCGCGAGCTGAAATGGATCGCGGAGGGATCGGCGCCGGGCGGTACCGCCCTCCGGGTCGATGCCGTCCGACAGAAACGACGGGAGAGGCTCGCATGGGCCGTCGCAGCAGTTGCCATCCTCTTCGGCGCTCTTGCCGCCTTCCTGGCTCGCCGGTCGCCGCCTCCCGAGGAGCTGACGCGCTTCACGATCATGCCGCCTTCCGGTCAGGGCTTCCTCCCGATGGTAAAGCTCTCTCCGGACGCCCGGCGCATCCTGTTCCTTCTCCAGGACGAGGGCGGAAGAATCTCGATCGGCGTTCGCCCGCTCGACAGCCTGGAGACGCGGCAAGTGCCGGGCACCGAGGGCGCGCGGGGCGCGTTCTGGTCGCCCGACGGCCGCGAGATCGCTTTCTTCTCTGAAGGGCGGTTGAAGCGCATCGGCGCAGAGGGCGGCCCCGTCCAAACGATCTGCGAGAGCGGGGGCGCTTTTTCCGGCGCGTGGGGCCGCCAGGGCACGATCCTCTTCACGAGGGAGTTCGGCACTCCCATCGTCGCCGTTCCGGCGACGGGAGGCACGCCTCGGCCGGTCACGGCGCTGGACCCGGCGCGTGGCGAAGTCGCGCACTTCCATCCCGCCTTCCTTCCCGACGGACGTCATTTCATTTTCGTGGCCCGCAACCTCGACCCGGAGAAGACCTCGGTCATGCTGGCTTCCCTCGATTCGAAGGAGGTTTACCGGCTATTCCACGCGGACTCCGCCCCCGTCTTCGCTGACCCCGGATACCTCCTGTTCGCCCGGGACAACGCACTCTTCGCGTGGAGATTCGATCCCGGCAGCCTGAAGGCCGTCGGGGACCCCGCTCCGGCGTTCGAGCACGTCCGCTACACGACCGAGGACAACCTCCTGGCGGCCTCGGCGGCAGGAAACCGCGTGGTGTACCTGTCCTGGCGCATGCGGCGAAGACTCGTTTGGGTGGACCGGAAGGGCCGCGACCTCGGCACTCTCGGCGAAATCGGCGGCTACGAGGACGTTCGCGTCTCACCGGACGGCCGAAAGGTCGCCGTGACGTTGCGCGATCCGGTGCACGGCCAGAATCAGGATGTGTGGGTCCTGGATGCCTCCCGGGGCACGGGCTCGCGGATCACCGCCGAGCGCACGGACGAGTTCGACCCGGCGTGGTTCCCGGACGGCGAGAGGTTGGTCTATGTCTCCGATCGTGTCGGTGGCTTCTATGACCTCTACGAGAGGCCGGCGAGCGGCGGCGCCGAGAAGATTCTGGTTCGAACGAAGCTGGACAAGATTCTGCCGACGGTGTCGCGCGACGGCCGGCACCTGCTCGTCGACCTATCCGAGGGCGGCAATTACAGCCGCGTCCTGATTCCGCTCGTCGGAGGCGCCGATTCCGTGCGGTTGAGCCCCGACTCCCGGTTCTCCGAGGAGCATCCCGAGATTTCTCCTGACGGCCGCTGGACCGCGTTCGATTCGAGTGAGTCGGGGCGGAAGGAAGTCTACGTGCAGCCTCTCCGCGCGGGTCCGAAGCGTCAGATTTCGATCGGGGGCGGCCAGATGCCGGTCTGGAATCGAAACGGCTCGGAGATCTTCTACGCGGCCCGGGATGGAATGCTGATGTCCGTGACCCTGCACCTTGCCTCGGGCCGTCTGGAGATTGCGGAGCCGCAGCCTCTGTTCCTCCTGCAGCTCGGGGTGAGCGGAGAGATCCAGTTCCACCGCCACCCTTATGACGTGTCTCCGGACGGGCAGCGGTTCCTCGTGATTCGCCGCGCGCCGGACACCGAAGCCGACGGGGCTGTCGTCGTCACGAACTGGACCGCGGTGTTGAAGAAAATCCCGTAACGGCAGACTGCTAGGATCGCAACGATGCTGGCGCTCCGAACCTCCGAGATCCGCGACAAGTACACAGGCGAGGTGATCGGCGAGATCCAGGAGGACACGCGCCGGGACCTGCGCGCGAAGATTCACCGGGCATTCCAGGCCAAGGGAGCCGTCAGGAGGACGAGCTTCGAGGAGCGCGCCGAGCTCGGGCGCCGCATTGCGATGCGGCTTACCGAGCACCGTGCCGAGCTCGAGGAGCTGATGATCCGGGAGGGCGGGCAGCCGCGCAAGTTCGCGCGGTGGGAGATGGATCGGGCCATCGCGGGCGCGGCGAACCTGGAACGCCGGCTGGAGCTCCTCAAGCCTCGGGAGCTCCCGGCCGCTTCGGGAAGGAACCTCCTCACCCGCGAGCCGTACGGGCTGGTCGGAGTCCTTCCGCCACGAAACACGCCTCTCGTCGTGCCGCTCTACACGATGCTCTGCGCCCTCGGGGCGGGGAACGCCGTGGTCGAGAAGCCGTCGAGCCAGGTGCCCCTCGCCTGCCAGCGCCTCGTCCGGATCGCCGCCGAGGCGGGTTGCCCGACTGACAGCGTCCAGTTCTCCACCTGCCCCGGGGAAGAGGCCGCATGGGAGTTCATCGAGAACCCCGAGGTCGACGTTCTCGTCCATTACGCCTCCAGCCCCGTCGGCAAGGACAACCTGATCAAGATGGGCGCTTACCTCGCGAGAACGAAGAAGACGCTCGGCGAGTGCATGCTCCACGTGGGCGGACGAATGAAGAAATACGTCCCCGAGCTCGCCGGGAACGACCCTTTCCTCGTGCTCGAGAGCGCGGAGCTGACGCAGGCCGCCGCCGCCGGCCTCCTCGGAGGCTTCGCCCACAGCGGGCAGCTCTGCATCGCCGCCAAGCGGTACCTCGTGCAGCGCTCCGTCGCCGCGGACTTCCGGGAGCGCCTCGTCGAGGGGATTCGCCGGCTGAAGGTGGGCGACCCGCGCGACGAGGAGACGGACATCGGGCCCATCGGCAAGCACGAGAGCATGGACATCGCGACGTACCAGGTCCGCGAGGCTCTGGAGAAAGGCGGCCGCCTTCTCGTCGGGGGCCGAGCCGAGGTGCCGTTCTTCACGCCAACGCTGATCGAGTTCGGGAAGGCGCAGATCCTGGGGCGGAGCGAGGAGGAGAAGCCCTTCCTCTGGACCGAGGAGTGCTTCGCTCCCGTTCGCTCCTTCGTGGTGTTCGACACCCTCGAGGAGGCGGTCACTCTCGCCAACGACGGGCCTTATGGGCTCGGTGCGAGCGTGTTCGGAGAGCCGGCGACCGCGGCGGCCATCGGCCGCGAGCTGGCGGCCGGGAGGGTCATGATCAACGAAGGCCCGCTCTATAGCGACATTTCTCTGCCGATAGGCGGGATCCGCGACAGCGGACTGAACGGTTCGACCGACAAGCTCGAGGAGATGGCCTACATCAAGCGGATTCATCTGGCGACGT
>CAWFJJ010000024.1:0-744395 GCA_963816185.1 Thermoanaerobaculia bacterium
GCATTCACGGCGAGCGTGAGCAGAATGCAGAGGCTACTTTTTGTCGGCCGGAAATGCCGCATCTGCTGCCGATACGATCAGGCGCTCCAGCGCGTAGTTCGGATACTTTTTGGTTAGTTTGGACCGGAACTCCGCCGCGGTCTTGGAAGACTCGAGCATCTGGTCGTAGTCGTGAATGTACGTCTTCATGAACCCGATGGTGGAGGCGTCATTTCTCGCGCCCGCTCTCTCGTGCCCGGGGATCACCGTGATGGGTTTCAGGGCGGCGATCTGATCCAGGGTCTTGAGCCAATCCTGGGGCATCTTGGGTGGAGTGAAATACGCTCCGCTGAACACGATGTCGCCGGCGATCACGGCGCGCAAAGACGGGATCCATATGTAGGAATTATTCGGACCGTCGCCGGTGACGCCTCCGACGACTTGGAGCGCCTCGCCTTCGAGGTTGATCGCGTTCCCCTGAAGCTCGTCCGGCAGGATCGGGCCGGTGGTAGGAAGATCGAAGCCGAATTCGGGCTTCCAGTATTTGAGACGCCCTTCCCAGCCATTGCGAATGGCGGCGATGGTCGCGGGAAGCGCCACGAATTTGGCATTGGGGAAAGCCTGCTTCAGGACCGCGATGCCGAAATAGTGATCGGGGTGGCCGTGCGTGATGTAAACCGTGGTGAGGTTCTTCTTGCTTTCGAGAATCATGGCGGCCACGCGATGCGCCTCGCTCAGGACGAATTGCGTGTCGACCAGGACCGCGTCGCGGTTGCCGTAGACCAGCGTGGAATTGACGGAGAATCCGTCGGGGCTGGAGGTGAAGACCCTGAGATGGAGTTTCGATTGCGCGGGTAGCGCGGATGCGGCGGCTAACAACGTGAGGAGGAGGGTCCCGATCTTCACGTTCTTAGTCTACGCGACGGCTTGTCTCAGTGCGTGCTGAGGTTAGTGGTGGAGCGACCTTGTTGGCGTACCCGAACCTGGAGCCATTGCGGGCGGGGTATGCGGTGACCACTACGCGATCGCCCGCCCTGATCGTATCGATTTTCCAGCCGTTCAGCATCAGCAGATTCGGGCTGCCCAATTCGAATTCCCAGGCTGCGTCGGGCGTTCCTTTGTCCATGGCTTCAAGATACAGATGGACATGAGGATTGTCCCAGCTGATCTTGGTGACGGTGCCCTTGAGCATGATGGATTGCTTGGTATCGTACACCGCGGCTAAGGAATGATGCGCCAGAACGGGCGCAGCCGCCGCCACTAGACCGATCCCAACGATCAGCAGAAGTTTAACTCTCATCGTTTACCCTCCCGATGACTGTATCCTAGCTATACCTAAGCGGGCTGCGGCAGTCAAGGCGGTGTCTATCGCTTCTGATACCATCCCACGGTCTCTGTAGCATTCAGGCCATGATCGTCGTAGCGCACGTCCGTCGTGCCGGCCAGCCGCATGGAACCGGCAGGAACCTCGGGCAGCCGGTCATTGGTCAGCAGGAGACCCCCAGGCTTCAGCATGGCGCCAATGTTCTCGAGCGCCAGCATCTGATCGAGAGCGTCATAGTAAACAAAAATATTGGTGCCCACGATCAGATCGAAACGGTCTGCCGCAGCCAGATCGATGCGTTCGAGAACGATATTGAGATCCACGGGCTCACAGGCGAGCACCACGTCCGGACGGATTCGCACGGCTCGCGTTTCCAAGCCTTTCCCGCCGTTTAGATGCTGAAAGATCTCCGGCGGCCGGATCGGCGTCGCCGGGGTTCCCACCCTGTCGCCCAGCGAACTCCAGTAGGAGATAAGCTCAGGCGGCCACGGGCGCGCGATATCGCGGGGCAACTGGAGGACATACCCGGTGTTCTTCCGGGCGCGTTCGCGGGCGCGCTGGATGTGATCGATCACTCTTGGACTGATGTCGAAAATCGACATGGATAGGGCGTTGTTTCTCGCGAGGCCGACCCGGATCAGCGAATCGTACAGCGCAAAAGGTTGCACGGTCTGCTGGGGATAATAGTCGTAGCCGGATTCTTCGTTCTTGTCGATAAAGTCGAGGCCTGGCCCGATCACGGCCACGCGGGTCACCTGGCCTTCGCGCAGCACGCCGCGCATCCTCAGATCGCGCAAGGTTTGCTCGATCGAGAAATCGGGCAGAATGCTGGTATCGAGCGAAACCCCCCGATCGGAGAATAGAGACTGCCGGTCCAAAGGCGGATGCTGGCTTGGCTTCCGCGGCGCGCTCGGCGATAGTCCTCCTCTCCTGAAGCACTCGCTGGAGATTGCTGTAGAGGAATACGCCGGACTCGCCGGGGGCTCCCGGATCGATTCCGCTGCGTCGCAGAAGACCACTCAGAAAACTGAGACGCTCGTTGTCGCCCGGACTACGCAAAGCGGCAACCAGATCATCCACTCGGGCTCGCAAGGGTCCCGGACTTGGAAGCCTCGGTGATGTTCTCGACCCTGATCCGCGGCTGTTTGGTGAAGGAGGTCCCGAGGAGCAGAAGATTCACCATGGAGTCCAGATCGCCCTGCTGAAGACGCGCGCGAATGGCCTGGTCCTGCTTTTGGCTCCAGGCGGTCCACTTGGCGGCATCCGGGTTCCTAAGCTCGGCGGGCAGCAGGTCGCGCTGCGCGTCTAAAATGGGTTTTACGCTCGCATAAGAGGTAAAGGCGCGGGTCGCCGCGAGTACGGTCACTGCGGCGGCGAAGATGGCGGGAATGCAGGTAATACGCACAACAGTTCCCAAAAAAGAAAACCCGCCGGCCAGTAAAGGCGGCGGGCTTCCCTCTAATTCAGCTTAGCTTAGAACGTGAACCGGGCGATCACCGTACCCGTACGGCCGGTGAGAGGCGTAAACGGGGCGGTCGGGGTCGGAGCTTCGCCGGGTAACTGGTAGGCGTTGATCACTCCGAATCCGCCGGTTAAGATGGTTCCGCCACCCGCGCCCCTGGTCGGTGCGATCTGCGGGTTGGCCGTAATCGGGTTCGGCAAAATGGTCCGGTTAAAGATATTGACGAACTCACCGCGGATGTAGAAGTCGTAACGCTCCTTGATGCGGAAGTGGCGGCCGAAATTCGCGTTCTCTCTCGGCTGGCGCGGTCCGCGGAAATCGCTGTACAGCGTACTTGCGGCCGGTCCGGTGGTGTTCGCAGGCACCTGCGCCCAAGCGGCCGGGTTCAGCACGACATTCGTTAAGGGACTGTAGCTGTGGATGTTGTTGATGTCTTGCAGATACAGAGGTGCGCCTGTTCGGACATCCTCGCTAGTCAGGAAGTTGGGATTGGTGCCGGTAGGCGGCGTGAGGAAGATGCCGCTTTGGTATATGGCGAAGAAGCCGACCTCCCAATCCTTGGTGACTGCGTTCACGTATTTGGGCAGCAACGAGTACTTCTGGATGGTGTAGGTGAAGTTGAACGTGAGAGCCTGCGGCGGGATCTGCTGCAGCTGCCACTGGCTAGCACCTGGGTTGAAGAAGTCCTGCGGGGTGGCGGGGGTGGCGAAGCCCTTGGCCCAAGTGTATGCGCCGCTGGCCTGGAAGCCGTGCGAGAAGCGCTTGGTTGCCTTAATTTGCAAAGAGTCGTACTTGGTGTCGCCGGTTGGCGATCCCGTGGGTTCAAGCGCCCCAAATTGCGGATACCGGTACAGGGCGCTCTGCAGCGAGGTACCCGGGAAACCGGCATAGGGCAGAATGTTCCCCAGCCTGGCTACGACGGCGGCGCTGGAGGGAGGCGCAAGCAAAAGGTTGCGGTCTGCAAGGTTGTTAGTTCCCGCCGGACCGGTGCCCGGGTAGGGATACAAGCCATACTGCGCGTAGGCTGCCGGGGACATTTGGCTGTTGAAGCCGTAGGGGCCATTTAACCAGACGGCGCGATTGGCCACGTAGGACGCTTCCACGACGAAGTCCCTGGTGATTTCACGTTGGAGGCCAACGCTCCATTGGTTGATGCGCGGCGGCCGGTTCTGGTTCGCGTCGGGCATCAAGGGTACCGTTCCAGGGGCGCCGCCCACGGTACCAGCTACCGGATAGCGGTTCGGGTCGTTAATGGGCCAAGCGGTCGGCACGATCGCGCCCGGCGCCGAGATGTTTACAAATGAATTGATCCCGGCCAGAGGATAGGCGCCGTTGCTGGGGACAATCCCACCCGCGCTGGCCGCAATGAACTGGTAATTAACTCCCCAACCGGCGCGCAATACCGTCTTGGGGTCGATCTGATAGGCGAGGCCGATACGCGGCCCGATTCCATAGGGATAAGTGGGCTGATAGAACTGGCAGCCGCAGGTGTTGGCGTAGATGGTCGCACCCGGGCGTCCGCCGGCATTGGCGTTCGCTAGAGTCGGGTCGAACTGTCCCTGCCGTCCGTATTGCTCATGATACGGAGTGGCATAATCCCACCGTATGCCGTAATCCAGGGTGAGCTTGCGGGTGATCTTCCAGGTGTCTTGAAGGAACAGTCCCCACTGCTGGCTACCTTGACGGTAATTCAACTGGGCGGTCTGGTTGGTGGAACTAAGGGCGCCGGTGAAGGGTGCGGTGGTGCCGTAGTCACCCAGCAGAAAACTGGCGTAACCGAAGCCTTGGGTGAAACCGTTGAGACTGCCGGTAGGAACGAAGGGCATGGAGGTCGCGTTGAGACCGGTCGCCATCGTAACCGTGGAAAAGGCTCCGTTGTAGGCCTGCTCGAGATACATTTCGGCGCCAAGTTTGTAGGTGTGGTTGCCTCTGATCCAAGTCGCGTTGGCGTTGAAGGTGGGCTTTTCCTCGTGGTTGAGCGTTTGGATCGCTTCTCCCAGATTCTGCATGCCGCCCAGACCCGCGCATCCAGTCGCGCCAAATCCGGGAGGGGGCGTGCACATCCCCGTGATGCTGGGGAACTGGCGATGGATCAGGAAGCCGCTGAGACCGATCGACGCCGGGTCGAAATTCAGGACGGGCGCACGGTCGAAGAAGGTAGTGTGATAGTAGCCGATTCCCAGGTGCAGCAGGAGGGTCGGAGTCACGGTGCGGTCGTAGTTCAACCGGGTGGTGTAGGTGGGGATGAAGGTTCCCCGATACCCGCCGATGGCGAGCGGCAGACCGTCCGCGCCCCCCAGGGGAGAGGAGATCTGGCTCTCGGTGTTGATCCTGGACCAATAGAAGGACAAATGGTCCTTGGAAGAGATATTGTGATCGAGCTTGATCGACGGGATGGCGGAGTAGCGGCCGCCTTGAACGCTGGCGCTGTAGTTGCCGACGAGATTGGCGTTTTGAGCCTGCGGCAGCAGCGCTTCGATCAATTGCGAGGACGGGTTGAACATGGTCTTGGGAACAACGTTGTCCACGAACGGCTGCGCGTATCCCAAGCCGCTCGGCCGTGACTGCACGCGTCGTCGGGTCGTAGATGGTATTCGCATACATCGGCCTGCCTAGCGCGTCCGTGGCAGGCAACGCGCCGGTGGGAATGCCGTTGGCGGCGCACAGGCTGCAAGTCCCATTGGGTGAGATCGCGGAAAAATCGCCGTTCAGATAGGCGGCCGTGGGTACGGTGTCCGTGAAGCCGTACTGATTGCTCTCGAGGTACTCCTCATAGTTGAAGAAGAAGAAGGTCTTGTCGTGCCCGTTATAGATTTTGGGAATGACGACAGGCCCGCCCAGGGTTCCGCCGAAATCATTGCGGCGGTTGCGCGGCCGGTACTTTCCAGGCTCGCCGTATGGGGGTGGAGCTGAAAGGATTGCCGGCGTTCAGGTCTTCATTGACGAAGTAGTCGTAGCCGCTGCCGTGATATTGGTTGGTGCCGGACTTCATGGTCATGTTGATGACCGCGACGCCCGCTTGGCCGAACTCCGCGGCGTAGTTGCTGGTCTGGAACGCAATTTCCTGAATCGAGTCCACGCTAGGCTGGGCCATCTGGGTGTAATCGTAAGTTCCGAAGAGCCGCGAGGTCGCGTCCTGGCCTTCCACGCGCATCGTCTCGGTCAGAGCCGGAATAAACGAGGATCCGCCGCCCAGACCGTTGAGAGTGAATAGTCCGCTGCTGTTATAAGAGCTAACGCCCGGAAGCGACTGCAGCGCGTTGTAAGGATTACGCACGCCGGTGGTGCCGGAGTTGGCGGTCCCGATTCCCAGGAGCGGGAGATCCGTCAATGTGCTCATGGTGACGTTGTGGGTCATGTCGCCGGATTCGGTCTTCAGCAGGGAAGCCTCAGCGGTGACGGTAACCGACTCTGACTGCGAGCCGACCTCGAGCGGAA
The DNA here is from genome assembly GCA_963816185.1 of Thermoanaerobaculia bacterium. Classification (GTDB taxonomy): domain Bacteria; phylum Acidobacteriota; class Thermoanaerobaculia; order UBA5066; family UBA5066; genus Fen-183. Next base: position 6,204 of record CAWFJJ010000024.1, read on the forward strand.
TGTCGATGCGCATGATCTGCGCCGCCGCCAGATCCAGGCCCGACCGCTTGTAGGACTTGAAGCCCGTCACGGTGGCCGACAGATCGTAAGCTTCCGACTGGAAGCTGGACTATGGTGTAGTTTCCTGTAGCGGTGGATACGGTCTTGTAGACTTGGCCGGTCCCCGTATTTTTGACCTCGATCGAAGCGTTGCCTACTACTGCACCGCTAGGATCGGCCACTGTTCCAGTTATCGTGCCCAGAGCGCCCTGTGCAAACATGGCGGACGTGGACAATAGAAGACAGGCTACATAGCCTAAAAATTTCATGCGGACCCCCTCAAAAAAGAAACGCCCCTTGAAGCTAATCGGACAACAGGGGTAGTGTACCCCAATTCTCAAGCTCGCACAACCCTCCCGTTTGGGGTGTGTACCCCGCTGAGAGAGTCGTGTTTAGGCTATCCCGTTTACTTCCAATGCTTTATGGCGAGTGATATTAAGGAGAGCGCGGACACGAACTGATTTACCCGGTTTCGGGGTGAGCTTCTGGACCTGCCAGTTCAGGATCTCGACGACATGATCTTCGTGACGGTGCGGTCAAATCGTGACGGTGCGTTCCAGATGATGGATTGGCGGGTATGGGTGGGGTCCTAGCCCGCGTCGCGAACCAGGACCCGCATGGTTCCGAATACTTGCTGCTGAATAACTCCTAATCGGCCTGGCCGTATCCGAAGAGAGTCTGCGTCCCGTTGGATTGGCTGAATTCGAGCTCCGGTCGGTCTGACGTGCTACGCCCTTGCGTAAGGATGAAGTTGAGCGAGAGCGCGGGATTTGAGGTGGTCGACCCTGTGGCGGTGGTGGTTGTGTTGGTCGAGTTCATCAATCCGAGAGTCAGCGTGCCGGTGCAATCGTTATTGACCGTGTAGGTTCCGACGAATTGCAAGAAACCGAGGGGCGACGGCGTCGCGGACGGGGCGGTTAGGCTCCCATTTCCATCGAACTGAACCCGGCCAAACAGGAAGTAAGGGGTCTCGGTTGGCGCAGCGATCCCGGTGCCCGTGCCTGTACCAGTGCCCGTTCCCGCGCCAGGTGTGGTCGTGGTTCCGGGACCCACCGGGGTGCCCGTGAATCCGGAGGTCGCCACTCTGGTTCCAGACGCTACGATCGCGTAGGGCCCGACCAGGTTGCTCGTGGTGCAAAAGGTAGCCAGCGGCCGAACGAGCTTAATCAATATGTTTGATTGAAAAACTCCCGGTGTTGTGCTGGCGGTAGCGCTGGTGCCAGTGCCGGTTCCCGTCCCCGTTCCTGTAATCGTTCCGCTGGGAATCGAAATGTTCTGCAGCACACCGAGATCGATCTCAGCGCCATCACCGAGAACCACCCCTTGCAGATTCGCCTTGGTCGTGTTTGTTCCGAAGCCGTCGTTCAGCGTCACGGAGATCGTACAGTCGGAATTCAGCACGTAGCTCCCGACCACCGCCGAGGCAGTCGCGAATTGCGGTGTCGAACTGGCGCGGATGTTTCCCGAGCCGTCGAAATAGAGTGTTCCCGCGCCCGAGAAGGGGATGGAATTAGTAGATCCGCCCACCAATTGGCCGACGCCGGTATTGGTAAAGGTAGGAAACGCCAGAGTGCCCATCTGGGTTCCGGTGCTGGTCCCCGTGCCGGTTCCGGTTCCTGTGCCGATCCCTGTACCCGTGCCTGTCCCGATCCCGGTTCCTGTACCGTTTGTGGCGATCAGGGCGCCAGGGATGCCGTTCCCGATCGCCGTGTAGGAGTAAAAACCATTGATCGTGGATGGGCAGGTTTGCGCCGAACCCACCGCGGCGCAAAGAACTACGCCTAGACTTAGAGAAATGCTCGCGCGCGAAAACGCCGTCTTTAACATATGCTGCTTTGGTCCTCCAGGTAAAAGTCAAATGCACTTCTCGATTAGCATTTGGAGGACCATCTTCATTCTGGGCATGCCGCTAGGGAACACCCCGGAGAGAGCCGGTGACAAGCACGGCTTCCCTTCATAGGCACTCGGCATGCACTTCTGCACGATGCAAATTCTTCGGCATGCCGTGCATCTTCGGCTAGGCCCGGGCCAACGCGACGCTCTATGAGCGATGTCTTAATCCGGCACGTGGTTAATTTTCAACTGTACGGAGGAGGTTGAGCCTGGTTCAACCCGCACGGTGGCCGCATTGGGCATCAGGGCGCGCAGACGCGAAGGGTCCGCGATGGTGGGCGGATCGAACTTGTCCAGCGCGATCGCGTTGTACCCGCCTGGAGGAATCCCGGTCAGTTCGAAGGTCTTGCCGGAGGCTTGAACCGAGTAACCCACCCCCGTCAAATTCGGCGGGAACAAAACGATCGTGGCAGTATCCGCATCGTCAATGGTCCCGCGAACGGTACCAGCCGGCTTGAGGACAATCTTTAGCGGCGGGGATGCGGGCGTCAGCTCGACGCTTTGCCCCGTGATGTCGGCGGATCCTTGCAATATCGAGTCAACGTAGTAGTTTCCAGTCTCGACGTCGGCCTGGATTCGACTGGTTCCCGGAAGCATCATCTCACCGAATCGCAATACGCCATCCGGGCCGATCGGGGCCCTCATCATGGCGGAGGCGGTATCCGACATTACGGTCACAGACACAGAGACCCCGGGGGCGGGAGTAGAGCCATCGCTCACGACCACCGATACAGGGAGAGAGAGACTGACGGGTGTCACGAACTGTATCGTCAAGTTCGTCCGGGTCCTGGTGCTCCACTCGGAACGCGGCGCTGCCGAATCTGAGGAAATTTCGCTGCTGGATCTCGTCGCGAATCCAGTCGGAGGTGGCTTGAGCTGTCCACTCGCCCATCCGGACCGAAGGGAACTCGAACACCCCATCTGCCGCCGTGGTGACGGGCTGCTCGTCAGCTTGCCCTCCACCTGGACCATTCCTGAAGGAAAAGGTGAGCCCTTTGCCGGCGGACCCATTAATGGTGAGACCCGGTGTAGTTAGGAACCTTGGCATGGAGCTGGACTTTGGCTTTGGCGGCCGGTTTGCCATCGGGGTCCAGCACGATGCCTCGGACGCGGTGGACCTCGGCGGACTGCAATCGGATCTCATACCCGTCCAACTCCGCGCCTGGGTGAACCGCGATTGATTCCGCCTGGGACCGGTCGAGAGCGGACGGGTAGTAAGTGGGGACCACTTCCGTTCGGATTTCATCCTTCGCCGACACATGTTCCGCAACACGTTTTGTCAGGATGGGCCGTGCCAGCAGGGTGTATTGGCCGGGTGCGAGATTTTCGAAAACGAAGGAGCCGTCCGTACCGGTGTTGAGGCTGCTGCTGCGGACTAAGCTCCACCGCCGCTCGCGCCGGGTTTCCGTCCGTGCCGATGACGCGGCCGCGAAGAACGGCGGGCGGAATCAGCTCGAATCGGTAGCGAACCGGTTCGGCACTAGCAGCTGATGTGGCGCTTGGGTGGCTCCTTTAAGGGATCAAGTCGCGTCCGACTGGGGGTACTGTATCCGGTCTTCTGCACGGAAGAACTATAGTCGCCGTCAGTCAGTCCGGAGAGGTGAAACGTTCCCGCGTCGTCCGTGACGGCTTTGTAGCTGTTGGTGCCGCTGCTCCAGAACCACACGGTAACGCCGCCGATGCCCGCGCCGGTGACTTTGTTGACCACCACGCCTTCGACGGTCGCAGTCTCCTGCGCGGCCGCTAAAGCGGCCAGAGCGGCGCAGAAGACTGCGAGTTTCATGGAACGAGTATTTATTTACCCGGCTTGAGGGTGAGTTTCTGGACGCGCCAGTTCAGGATCTCGGCGACGTACAGCTCGTTTTCCGAGGGGCACGCCATTTCGTGGATCCAGCCGAACTCCTTGGGCTGGCGGCCGGACCGGCCGAGCCATCCCAGCACCTTTCCGTCCAGCGACAGCTTGTACACGCGGCCGGGGTAGGCGTCGGCGCTATAGAGATACTGCGTTCCAGGTCCGGGCGTGATGCAGATGGCCCAGGGCGCGCCGGCGCTCGCCACGTCCGCTTGGGTGCGGAGTGTTGCTGAACCAGGATTTGGCGTTGGGCGCGACCGGCACGTCGATGGTGATGATCTTCTTGAAATTGCCGTCGTGATCGTATACCTGGATGCGGCGGTTGCCGCGGTCGGCGATATAGATGTTGCCTTGCGCGTCGGCGGCGATGCTGTGCGGCGTGTTGAACTCGCCCGGCGCCGGCATGGCGCGATTCATCGGACCGGACCGCCCCAGGACTTGATCCAGTCGCCATTCTTATCGAGCTTGGCGACGCGCGAGTTGATGTAGCCGTCGCTGATGAAGATGTTGCCTTCCGGGTCCCAGGTGACGTCGGTGGGCTGGCGGAATCGGCCGTCCTGCGCGGGACGCGGCGGATTCGGATGCTCCAGGGGATTCGCGTTTTCGTCGGAGGCTTCGGACTTGCGGCCGAACACCATCATGACGCGTCCCTGCGGATTGAACTTGACGATCATGTCCGAGCCTTTGTCGACGGCCCAGAGATTATCCTGGCGGTCGACCCGCACGGTGTGCGCGAAGGACCAGGCGTAGAGGTTCTTGCCGATTTCGCGCAGGAACTTGCCGTTCTTATCGAACAGCAGGACCTGCGACGCGGTGGCTCCATAGGCGGGGCCGGTGGTGTTGCCGCGCGAGAAGACGTAAACCTGGCCCTGGGAGTTCACCGCGACGCCGGCGGTTTCGCCGAAATGCAGATCGTCGGGCAGTTTGAAGAAATCCGGGTTCGAGTCAAACGGGATTTCGGGAACGCTCTGGCCGAATGCGAGCGCCCCGGCCGCGCAGAACAGGGCGAGGGTGGCAGTTTTCATGAAGCAAATTGTAGCGCGTTATAGTGGGGAATAGAATGGGAGCGCGGCAGTGGGCGGTCGTCGGTTTCTGGATTGCGCTGCCTGCATGGGCGCAGTTGCCGACCTGCAGCGTCCCAACCTGGAGCGCCTGCGATCTGGCGTTCGATCTTGAGGCCGGCGAAAATCCCGCCACGGTCCAATTGCATGGCGAGTTCCGGTCCGCCAAGCGGACATTGCTGATTCAGGCGTTCCGCGACGGCGATCGTAGATATGTCCTGCGGTTCGCGCCTACCGAGCCCGGCGAATGGGCCTATCGGCTGACCAGCAACCTGAAGCGTCTGGACGGGCAGTTGGGCAAGGCTACGGCCACCGCTTCGGACTCGCCGGGTTTTGTCAAAGTGGCGAACGTCCATCATTTTGCCTACGAAGGCACCAACAAACAGCATCTCTGGATGGCGACGGCGATCGACGATTTCGTCAAGATCCCACGCGCCGACTTCGACAGCGCTGTGACACAGAGGGTCGCTGAGAAGTTCACGCATCTGCGCGTGACCATCGCCAAGGATGCCGATCTGGACGAGGCGGCGGAACGGATTCGGGCGATCAACGCGCGGGGCGTGGTCGCGGACGTGGTTCTGGGCGGCATTCCTCCCGATAGGCAGGAGCGGGAACGATACATGACGGATATCGCGGCGACGTTTCTCCGCGTTCAACATTACCTGGATGGGCGCGCCGGCTTTCGAGAATATTCCCAACGGGAAAGCGATCCTGAAAGATGCGGGAACGCTGCTGGCGAAGCTCGATCCTTATAATCATCCGCGAACGTCCATGGCGGAGGTGACCTCTTCGCCGCTCCTGGGCGATCAGTGGATGAGCGTTCTCAGTTACGGCACCGCCGATCCGAACGTGGGCGCGGTGGAGCACCAGTTTTACGCGATGCCGGCGGTGAACACCGGAATCCAGTCCGAGCGCGATTTGTGGAACGCCACCATGAACGGGCAGTATCCGGCCTCCGGATCGGGCAAGTATATGACGGCCTGGTTCGATTTCATGTCGGGAAATCGCTACTGGGAGCTGGAGCCTTATTTCGACGTGGATGGCGGGCGGGCGGTGGCGCTGGAAGACGTGGAGTATATCGTTTACGTCGAGAAGCCCGGGCCGGTGGAGCTGACGGTCGAGGATCACGGCTACGACGTGGTCTGGATCAATCCGGAGACGGGCGAGCGCATCAAGGCGAAGAATTACAAAGGCAAACATTTCACCGGCGAGCCTCCCGACAAATCGCATGACTGGGTGCTGCGCGTTTCGCGCGAAGGGACCAAGGAGGGGATGCTGAGGTCCTACAAGTTCGACTCGCGGGAGGTTCCTATTCGGCTTCAGGAGATCGAGACGAATCCAGCAGAAGATGCCGTTCGAGGTGGCGACGCCCGACGGAGACATTTCGATGGCGTTGCCGCCGCCGTTATTCCTTGAAGATCACGCGCCCGACGCGCGCTACGCGGGAACTTCTGGTCGAATGGACGGCTGAGGTGGTGCTGGATGGCGAAGGTTTTCGCGTGGTGGGAACCGGCAGCAAAGGGATGATGCGTATCCCGAGCGTCGATTGTGCACAAACTGCCCGGCACGTTGAGCCTGCGGGTGTCGATCCTGAACGCGAATGGCAAGGCGTACGCGATCGATAAAGTGTATCGGCTGGGACCGTGAGCGAGACGAACTGTTGCTTGGCGATCGATACCACCGAGCGAGATTCAGCGTAAGCTGGAGACTGTGCGCTTCTGCATCGATACGACGGCGCCGCAGTCGAGGCCGCGTGCTGGAAGAAGTCGCGCTGCATTCGCCCGACGGCTTCGCGCACGTCATGTTTCCCGAGATCGAGGCGCTGCTCGCGCGGCACAATCTCAAGATCACCGACATCGAAGGCTTTGCCGCCGCCGCGGGACCCGGATCGTTTACCGGCGTTCGCGTGGGCCTGACGGCCGCGAAAGGTCTGGCGGAAGCGACCGGCCGCAAAGTGGTCGCGGTTTCGAACTTGCAAGCCATCGCGTCCTTCGGCACGCGCGCGCTGCGCGGCTCCGGTGATCGACGCGCGGCGCGGCGACATATTCGGCGCGGTCTACGATGCGGATCTGCGGCTGGTGGCCCCCGAGGTCGTGATGAAATTCGACGACTGGCTGCGAACGTTGCCTGAGGGACGTGGAAGTGATCGACCGACGCTCCGAAACTGCTCGCCGGAGCCATCGCGCAGAATCGCCGCAGCGCGGTTCGAAGCCGGACTGGCGCAAGATCCCGCCGAGATCGACGCGAACTACGTTCGCCGCTCCGATGCGGAATTGATGTGGCGAGATAAGGTATAACGATTGAATGGTCGTCATCCTGGAGGCGGTTTCCGGACCGGTTTTAGGAAGGCGAATCGAAGTGCGCGGCGGGAGCATCGTGCGCATCGGGCGCACGGGCAAATCCGACTATCCCGATCGCCGAAGACGGATACCTTTCTGGCCTGCACTTTGCGGTGGAATGCGACGGAACGCAGTGCCGCATCCGCGACCTCGGTTCGAGCAACGGAACCTTCGTAAACGGATCGCGCGTTACCGAACAAGTGGTTCAGGAAGGCGATTCCGTGGTGGCGGGCGGATCCACGTTTTGCGTTCACGTCGACCTGCTGCCCTCGATCACCGGCGGTCGGGATGCCCAGGGCGGCAACGGCGCCGACGCCGCTCGCGGTCGCGACCAAGGTCATGAGCGAGCCCGCAGCCGCCGGAGAGCTGGATACTCGCCCGCGGAAACGGCGTTGTTGAGCGCGATGTACGTCGCCCGGCGAGGAAGTATTCGCGGTGGTGGACGCATCGCGCGATTCGCGCATCCCGGCGTTTCTGGATGCCGCCGGCGAGATGTACACGCCTTGGAATCGTCGAAGAGCGCGCCGGTTTCTGGTCGCGCTGCCGGCCGATTCTCGCCTGGTGCACGTGCTGATCAAGGACGGATGGGGCCGCGGCTGGGGGTTTTACGGAACGTCCAAGGCCAGCCTGGAGACCGTTCGCGCGCATTTCACCAGCTTCGTGAGTCTGCAGACGTCTTCCGGAGCGGCCATGACCTTCCGCTTCTGGGACCCGCGCGTGTTGCGGGCGATGGTGCCCGCGATGCCGCCGGAAGAAGCCGACGCGTTCTTCGGGCCGTGCGAGAGGATCATCGTGGAAGCGGAAAAACCGACCATGGCGCTGGAGTTTTCGCGGTCGCCAGGGCGACCCCGGCAGCAGACCATCGTGCTGGGTTAACTTAAAAAGCTTAGAAGTGCTGCTTTAAATCCGCGAAGCGCTCGACTCGCAGGAATCGCGCGCCGGGCGGGGTGCGCAGCTCCTGATGCTCCAGCACCCAGGTGCGGGCGTGGGGCACCAGCACAGCTCCCAAACCCGCCTCGAGCGCGGGATTGATGTCGGACTTGGGCGAATTGCCGATCATCCACGTTTTCGCCGCGGAGAACGCGTTCTCCGCTATCAGACGGGAGTAAGCCCGCGAATCTTTTTCCTTCACGATCGCGGTGTAGGAGAAATGGCGGCCCAGGCCGGAGCGGTCGACCTTCATGCGCTGCTCATCGGGATGGCCTTTGGTGAACAGCGCCAGTTGATGCCGCTGGGCGAGTTCTTCGAGCGTTTCTTCCACGCCTTCGATCAGCTCGATGGGCTGCTCCAGAATGCGCTCGGCCAGCGACATCACGTGCTCCAGGTCGTCGGGCCGGATTTCCCGCTCGGCCAAGTGCTGGTAGGCCTGCTGCAGGTTGCGGCCGAAATTGCGCGATCCGTAGCCGTGGATCTTGGAATTCACCAGCTCGATTTCATTGAGCACGTCGCGGATCTGCGGCGGCGGTCAGCGAGGAATGCGCCAGAAACTCCACGAAATCGTCGAACGCGCTCTCGAAGTAGATATTGTTTTCCCAGAGCGTGTCGTCCGCGTCGAAAATAAGGACACTCATTCGGGTTTGTGGTGGGCGTGGCCGTTGCTGCCGGCGACGTTCTTGGTGTGTTGAATCTTCCTGCGGCGCTCCAGGAATCCCGGCAGGAAGCCGGCGATCTGGCGCATTCGCTCGGCTTCGCTGCGCATGGTCAGCAGGGTCTGGCGGAACCCCAGGTCGGGCACTTCCTGGGCCAGGCGAAAGCTCAGGCGTGGATCACCCTGTTTGGGTCGTTACTGTTGAGCGATTGCAGCTCGCTGAATCCGGCGATCACGTTTCGTGAGCAGGTCCGGATCCGCGCGGCTCGGATCGGATCGGGCTCATCATCGTCAAAGAATTCGACGGCCCCGCGCAAGAAGGATCGCTCGTCGTTCAGCAGCAGCACTTCGAAGCGGCGCCGGCCGCGGGTCAGGATATCCAGCCGTCCATCGGGATACTCTTTCAACACGCGGTCCACCGTGGCCTGCAGCCGGTATTGACGATGCCTTTTTCGCTGGCCAGAACCACGCCGAACTCGAGCTTATCGCGCAGCACTTCCCCGATCATTTCCTTATAGCGGTCCTCGAAAATATGGAGAGGGAGCTGCGATCCCGGAAGCAACACAACCTGAAGTGGAAACAACGGCAGCAAGCCGTCCTGCATGTTACTATTATGGCGTTGGATCTGTTTTCAGCGCGATGATTCTTAAGCTCAAGCGAACGCCGGGAATTTTTCTGGTGGGGTTCATGGGAAGCGGCAAATCCACGGTCGGCCGCGCGCTGGCCGAAGAGCTCGGCTGGGGATTCGCCGATCTGGATGAAGACATCGAGAAGCGCGAAGGCATGTCCATCAGCCAGATTTTCGATACCCGCGGGGAAGCGGAGTTCCGGCAAGCCGAGACGGCCGCGCTGCAGGAACGCGTGCGCCTGATCGAGCGCGGGAAGCCGTGCGTGATCGCCCTCGGCGGCGGGGCTTTCTTGAGCGAAGAGAATTTCGAGATCGTCTCGAACAACGGCGTCAGCGTGTGGCTGGATTGTCCGTTTTCGACGGTCGAGCGGCGGTTGGCGGGGCAACACGTGGAATAAACCATCGTCCGCTGGCGCGCGATCCGGAAAAGCTGCGGGAGTTGTTCGCCGTGCGCCGCGCAGGGTACGAGCGCGCCGATTACTGCGTTCGCGGTGGAGAACGACGACGCGGCCGCGACGACCGCGAAAATCCTGGCGCTGCCGCTGTTTTAGGAAAATGGGGACAGCCAGCCGATTTCGGCGTGCCGTACCGGACAGGGAAGCGATCGTTCTTCGAAATCGGAGGCAGTCCCCATTTTCCGGTAATGCGTAAACACGCTCTCCAGATCTTTCGCGCGGCGCTGGATGCGGCCGATCCTTACGCGGCGGTTCTGCGGCATCTGAAATTTGACGGGCGCACGCTGATCGCGGGCCGCCGCCGGTACCGGATGGCCGATTTCGATCGCATTCAGGTGATCGGAGCGGGGAAAGCCAGCGCCGCGATGGCTCGCGCGGTGGAGCACGTTCTGGGGCGGTTCATCAAAGGCGGAATCGTCAATGTGCCCGACGGAACGGCACGCCAAGCTGCGGCGAATCGAGCTAAACCAGGCTGGCCATCCGATTCCGGATGAGCGCGGCCAGCAGGGAGCGCAGCGGATTCTCGAAATCGCGCGAGAAGCTGGGCCGCGGGATCTGCTCATTTGCGTGATCTCGGGCGGCGCGTCGGCGTTGATGCCCGCACCGTCTCCGCTGCTGACTCTGGCCGCCAAGCAGGAGATCACGCGCAAATTGCTGCAACGCGGGCGCGACGATCCACGAGCTCAATACAGTCCGCAAGCATCTGAGTCTGATCAAGGGCGGACAGCTCGCTGCCGCGGCATCTCCGGCGTGTGTGCTTAGCCTGATCCTCTCGGATGTGATCGGGGACGATCTGGATGTGATCGGGTCAGGACCGACGGTCGGAGATTCGTCCACGGTGGCAGCAGGCGGAGTCCGTGCTGCGAAAGTTTGGTGTTTCCGTTCCCGCGGGCGTTCTTCTCGAAACGCCGAAAGCTACGCAGGCGCAGAACCTGATCTTTAATTGATCATCGGCAGCAACCGGCTGGCGATGGATGCGGCGGCTGCGAAGGCCAAGGATCTGGGATATCGCACGCTGGTGCTCTCGAGTTCGGTGGACGGAGAGACGCGCGAGATCGCACGAATGCACGCGGCCATCGTGAAGGAAATCCTGACGGCAGGGCGGCCCGTGCGTCGTCCGGCGTGTCTGCTTTCGGGCGGCGAGACGACGGTCACGGTGCGCGGCAAAGGGACTCGGCGGACGGAATCAGGAATTCGTTCTGGCGGCGGCGATCGCGCTGGAGGGTTTCGGTCCTGCGACGATTTTCAGCGCGGGCACCGATGGTCTGGATGGTCCCACGGATGCGGCGGGGGCGATCGCGGATGAAAGAACGCCGCTGGCGGACGCGCGCCGAATTCCTGGACAACAACGACTCGTATCACTTCTTCGAGAAGCTGGACGCGTTGGTCAAAACCGGTCCGACGGGAACCAACGTCATGGACGTGCGGATTCTGCTGGTTCCGTGAATGGAGCAGGCGCCACGCCTGCACGGGCTAGCCGCGCTGGGTCGAAGTCGGACTTGAGGCCCGCCCGTCAGGGCTGGAGACCTACCACACGAGCTACTGCTCGACCGGCTGCGGCGGTTTAGCCGCAGCTGGCGACACACTATCGCTAGCCGAAGCCGACCGCACCAACACCTGGCCGTCGGTCGAAATATTCACGGACGGTCCGCCGTTGGAGCCGCGCAAGGTAGCGCCCCGGCGGCCCATCGGTTCCAGCTTCAGCGGCGCGCCGAACTCGTTTTCCACCGAACCGAGTCTGCTGGTGGCGGTCAGATCGAATTTGGCGGACAGCCGGCAGCGCCAGCTCGATGTGACCGGTGCGGCTGCGGACGTCCATTTTCGCCAGCGGGAGCAGGCCGGGCCGCAAGTCCACGTCGCCTCCGTTCAGATTGATGTCGAGCGAATTGGTGAAATTCGCGAGGCTCACGTCCCACGACCGCGAAGACGTCATCCGCACCGGACCGGTCAGATCGGACGCGTTCAGATTACCCAGCGTGACGCGCATATCGGTCACCTTCTCGGCGGAAAACTCGGTATAGGGGGTGACGATCCGCAGCGGCTTGGCGAGATTGTGAAGCTGCGAGTTTCCGGTAAACGTGCCGTTGATGGTGACCGGCCCGGCGATGTCCTGCAGGTCGATATCGGAACCGCGGCCCTTCAACTCCACCGATCCTTTGACTTTGGCCGCGCGCAGGATGTCGCTGCCGCGCACCTCCACCATCACGTCGCCCCCGATGTCTTCCAGGCGCACGCTGGCATTATCGGAGTTGACGTCGATGGAGCCATTGACGCCGCTGATATCGAAATCGCCCGAGCGGCCGTGCGCTTCAATGGTGGCTCCTTTGGGAACCACGATCTCCAGGTCGGCCGACATGCGGCGGTTGCCGCCGGAAACCCGGTTCTGCCAGGTGCGAACGTGGATTTCGTTGGGATCTCCATCCACTTCGAGCGGCGCTTCCTGATTGGCGCGATCCGCGGAAGCCTGGTCCAGGCTGCGAATGGTGGAATGGCCGGTCACTTTCACGGTCTGGACATCGGCGCCGGTGATGCGGGCATTGCCGCGAAAACTCTCGAGGATCACGCGCGGGGCTTTGGTCGAGGGTTTCTCGGCGGCGACCGGGTAGTCGTAACTCTCGCCGAAGATATCCAGGCCTCCCAGTTCAATCCGGCTGCCCGGTCAGCCAGGGGGAGAATCCACGTACGGCGTGCAGGCTCACGCCGAGAAAGCACAGGAAGATGACCAGCACCCATTCGCCGCTGCTGATGCCGTGCGAGGGAAGCGAACGGGAGGTGGCCGCCCAGAACAGGATCTCGATCAGCCGCAAGCCGCCCCACACGACCAGAAGCAGCGGCCAGTACCTGGCCAGATAGTCCAGCAGCTGCATCTCGGGAAAAACGTTGCGGGCCAGGAACAAAAGCCCGATGCCGATCAGCAACAGGGGCGCGACCAAGGAAGCTCGTCTCATAGGTTTCTGGCTCCCGGGTCGTTTGGATTAAAGGGGGGCGGGGCGGCGTCTTTAGGTCCCAGATGTTCGGCCAGCTTGAACAGTCCGAACAGGATCAGCAGCACCGGCCAGGTGCGCGAGAAACTCATCCGGTCGAGCTGATCGGCGGCCATCAGCAGCCCCAGCGCGACCAGCAGCACGGGTCCTCGAATCGCCACAAGAAAACTACCGCCGGTCATTGATTCACCCCCGAGGAATTTCCGGTCATCCGCAGATACAGCATGTAGAGACCCAGCGCGATCAGCATCACCGGCCAGTACTTGAGCATGCGCCGGAGCTCGAAGAGTTCGAGATTGTTCAGCAGGAACACCACGCCCAGAGCGATCAGCAGAATGGGCGCTACCGGGAACCGCGATCCGCCGTGGCCCGGCACCAGGCTGGAGAATTCGTCCACCGGCTGGCCCATCTGGCGGAGCTTGGCGGTGTGGTACGCCTCAAACGCCATGTACGCCCAGAATCCCGGGATCAGCACTCCAAACAGCGGCTCGAATCCGCCGACATCGTTGCTGCCGACAATCGTGAACAGCATCCCCAGGATGAAAACATGGATCAGGCCCTTGGCGTACTGGCCGTTATAGATCGCGCCGACTCCCGGGATCAGCCCCAGGACAAAAGCGACTCCCGGAGACACGTCGGAGTGCGGAATCGGAGGCGGCTTGCGGAATAGCTGTATAAGGGCTGGCGTAAGGAGAATCGCTTGGCTGGGAAGATGGGTTCGGCAGGCACGTGCTCGGCGCAGTAGATGGTCCCGTGCGCGGTATGGACGCTGGCCGCATCGAGCGCTTTTCCGCAGGCCCGGCAATAGCCGACGATGGGGGTTTCGGGTGGAATCGAAGGAGGGGCTTCCGGGTTCATTTCGTTTCTCCTGCGGGACTGCGGGTGGCTGCGGTTGTGACGGCCGGCTGCTCATCGGCCCATTCCTTGAGCCGGGTTTGGATTTCGTAGACGACCTTCAGGCTGTCGTAATACTTCACGCCGCGGTTATACCAGCGGACCACGCGATCCTCCGCCGCGGTCCAGACTTTCACCGGATCGAGGTCGGCGGGCGTCAGTTGGCGCACATTCGTAAAGCGGCCGATCATGGCGAAGGACAGGACGGTCATCGCCATGCCCATGGCGAATCTCGGCTGCAGCACCGGCTCGCAGCACTCCTCCAAACAACCGGCCGAACAGGCGGCGAGCCAGCGAAGGCTTGATGATGGCGTGGCTGGGTCCCGCGGTCACCTCGAACAGGATGCGCGTGACCAGTTCGGCAGGCGCGTCGACTGCCGAGGCGCGCTCCATGAAGGCGACTGCTCCGGCGGAATCGCGAGCCAGTTCCGCGCAGGCCGCGCATCCGGCCAGGTGGGCTTCGAGGGCGGACTTCTCCTCAGCCTGGGCGCGAGCGTTCCGTCCACGTAGTCGGCCAGCAGGATTTCTACATCCCGCAGTTCACAACATTCCTTTAAAGGCACTGAGCCCTTGTAATGCTTGAGGATCCGCCCCAGTTCGGCGCGGCCCCGATTCAATCTCGACTTCACTGTGCCTTCCGGCACATTCAGCACCTGAGCGATTTCCCGGTATTCCAGCTCTTCCAGATCGCGCAGGATCACGGTTTCGCGCAAATCCGGCGAAAGCTTCTGCAGCGCGGCCTGCAGGACCTCGCTCGCTTCCCGCCCGGCCAGCAACCCTTCGGTCCGGCCCATGGAAGCGGTTTTTTCCTCCAGCATCGGCAACTGCTCTTCGATCGAGCTGCTGGCGCGCTCCAGCTTGCTACGACGGTAATGATCGATCAACAGATTACGCGTCAGCCGGGAAAGCCACACCGCAAACGAACCCTCGCCGGCCCGGAAGCTTTTGAGCGACCGGAACACGCGCAGGAAGACGTCCTGGGTGAGGTCCTGGGCTTCGTGATCCGAGCCGGTGAACCGGTAACAGATCGCGTACACACGCCGGGTATGGACTTTGACCAGGTCCTCCCAGGCGGCCTCCTCGCCGCCCAGGCAGCGCTCGACCAGTTGAGTGTCTGCGTCCAAGAGCCGTCCCAGGATCTCACGAGGCTCGCGAAATCCGACCCGATATCCGGCTCCAAAGCGATCCCTCTCCGGCGGCCGAGCGGCTGGGCGTGGTAACCTGTCGGACTGTAGCGATTGCCGCCATGGCGTTGCGTCGTGCGAACGAATCCTTGTGTCTCGATATGTTCCCGGATACCGTACTCGTTTATGAGGTTCCACATATGAGAACGAAATCCCCGCATGGAAAGTTCGCTCTACATTCTATCCACATGCGAGGGTATGGCGGGGCCGAGCATGATCGAAGTCGATCCGGGACGTCCGAAGGGAGCAGCTGTAAGAGATTGAAAAAGCAACACGTGGGCGCCGGGCTGGGAGTTCTCGCGATCCTCGCCGCCGTGCTGTTCGTGGTCTACCGCTGGCGCCATTCCGGTTTCGTCTGGGAGAAGTTCGCGGCCGTCTTCAGCGACGTCGACTGGAGCTGGCTGTCGCTGGCCCTGGCGCTGATCCTGGCGACCTACGTCGGCCGCGCCCTGCGCTGGGAGATCATGCTGCGGCCTTTGACCAAGGGGGTCCGCCTGTGGGGCCTGGTGGTGGCCACCTGCATCGGATTCACCGCAGTGGTGCTGTTTGGCCGCGCGGGCGAGCCGGTTCGCCCCTATCTCATCGCCCGGAAGGAGGGCGTGTCGTTCTCGAGCCAGGTGGCCGCCTGGCTGGTGGAGCGCATTCTGGACCTGCTGATGGTCCTGCTGATCTTCGGCATCGCCCTGACGCAGATATCGCGCAGCGGAATCCAGCCCGGGCCGCACATCCAATCGGCGCTGCAGGCCGCGGGCTGCTGGCGGGAATCACCGGGGCGCTATCCTTGGCCTTGCTGCTGGGGCTTCGGTACTTCCGCGGAAGCGTCCGGACCCGGCTGATGGATTCCCTATCGTTCCTGCCGGAAGCGCTGCATCAGAAAGTCGCCCGATTCCTGCATGCCTTCGAAGAAGGGATGCAATCCACGCCAGCGCCAGTCCTACGTCTGGCTGCTGGTGACTTACACGGTCATCGAGTGGCTGGTGATCGCGGGATGTTTTTTCTGCGTCTTCCGGGCGTTTCCGGCTACGGCGGGATGCGTATTACGGATGTAATCATCGCGTTAGGCTTTGTTGCCTTTGGGAGCGTCCTGCAGATACCGGGGGTGGGCGGCGGCATGCAGATCGCGACGGTTCTGGTGCTGACCGAGCTCTATGGGGTCAGCCTGGAGGAGGCCAGCGGAATCGCATTGGTGCTTTGGATCATCACATTCGTAGTGATTGTGCCGCTGGGGCTGGTTCTGGCGTTCCATGAAGGAATCAAGTGGCGTAGTTTAAGACATATAGACTCGTCTTCCTCAGGCTACGAATTATGACTTGCCCGTTCTGCCGCCATCGCCAGGACCGGGTGATCGACTCCCGCGAGAGCAAAGAAGGCGACCTGATCCGCCGCCGTCGGGAGTGTCTGAAGTGCCTGCGCCGGTTCACCACCTACGAGCGCAGCGACGAGATTCCCTACATGGTGGTGAAGAGGGACGGCCGGCGGGAGCGCTTCGACCGCCAAAAGGTGCTGGAAGGGCTGCTAAGAGCTTGTGAGAAAAGGCCGGTACCCATCGCCAAGCTGGCGGAAGTGGTGGATGCCGTCGAGTCGGCGCTGGCCGAGAACCCGGAACGCGAGGTTTCGACGACAGCGATCGGGGAACTGGTGTTGGAGCGCCTGAAGAAGCTGGATAAGATCGCCTATGTGCGGTTTGCTTCGGTTTACAAGGACTTTCAGGACGCGGAATCCTTCCTGGTGGAGCTGAAGGACCTGTTCCAGGACGGAAATGAGCTCGTTGCGAGTCCTGGCAAGCCTGTAACCAAAAGCGATTTCAAGCATCTTTTGAAATAGAGACTTAACTTAATTTCGGAAGACTGATATACTGGATGCGGCTTCGACGCCAAGGCAGGAATTGCATACACTACCGTTGGGTCTAGCTAAGTCTTTGGAAAACAAGGTGTTTATAGTTTGGCGCGGGTGAACCACGTGGATCATTTCGAAGACCAATTCCTAGGCGAGGGTCACGAGCCGCTCGGTGGACTTCCTTTCGACGAGGAAGGCGGCTTTTTTCACCCTGAGGAGGTGCATGACGGCGAAGATTTCGCCCACGCGCATCCCGTCGAGGAATCGATTTACACCGACGACCCGGTTCGCGTGTATCTGCGCGAAATGGGCGCCGTGCCCCTGCTGACTCGCGAGGGCGAAGTTAATCTGGCCCGCCGCATGGAGCGGGGCAAGCTGCGGATGCAGAAGGCTATTAGCCGCTCCGCGCTGGTCCAGTTGCGGGCCGTCGAAATCGCCGATCAGATCAAGCACGAGCCCGAGGAACTGGATACCTACGTGGATCTGGGGGATCTCGAGGAAGAGAGCCCCGCCTACAACAAGCGCCGCAACGAAGTTCGCGCGGACTTGGCCGAGCTGGCGGTTCTGCACAAGAAGCTGGGGCAGGTATCCGACAAGCTGGATTCGGTTCCGCTCAGCAACAAGAAGCTGCGCCGCAAGTGGATCGGCAAGATGAAGCGCGCCCGGGTGCAGGTTTCCCAGGCGATCCGGCATCTGCCCTACTACCTGTCGCAGTGGAAGGAATTCACCAAGGAAATCGAGAAGGTCGCGGAAGAGATGTCGCGCCTGGAAGCGGATCTGCGCAAGATCGAGGGACGTTCGAGCCAGACCGCGCAGACCAAGGCCCGGGAAATCCGGCGCGAAATCCGCAAGCGCGAGGAAATCGCCGGGGCGAACCTGGGCGACCTCAAGCACACGCTCTCCGTGATCCGCCACGGCGAAATCGAAGCCGAGCGGGCCAAGAAAGATCTGGTCGAGGCCAACCTCCGCCTGGTGGTTTCCGTCGCCAAGAAGTACGTCAACCGCGGTCTGCACTTGCTGGATCTGATCCAGGAAGGCAACATCGGCCTGATGCGCGCCGCCGACAAGTTCGAATACCGGCGCGGCTACAAGTTTTCGACCTACGCCACCTGGTGGATCCGGCAGGCCATTACGCGCGCCATCGCCGACCAGTCGCGCACCATTCGTATTCCCGTTCACATGAACGAGAGCATGAACAAGTTCCTGCGCGCCACTCGCGAGCTGGAAAAAGAAATGGGCCGCGCGCCGTCGAACGACGAAATCAGCCGGCGCATGGACATTCCGGTGGAGAAGGTCCAGAAGCTGAAGACCATCTCGCGCGATCCGGTGTCGCTCGAAACTCCGGTCGGCCGCGACGGCGAATCCGCCCTGGGCGATCTGATCGAAGACCGCTGGGTGGGATCGCCGGTGGACGCCGTCATCGACACCAACGTTCGCGACGAGACCGCCAACATCCTCAAGACGCTTTCTCCCAAGGAGGAGAAGGTGATCCGGCTGCGCTTCGGCATCGGCTGCGAGCGCGAGCATACGCTCGAAGAGATCGGCCAGGAGTTCGACGTCACGCGCGAACGTATCCGGCAGATCGAAGCCAAGGCGCTGCGGCAACTGCGGTCGCCGGAGCGGGCTCGGCACCTGCGGGCTGCTGCTGGCCGCGCGCGATAACGCTTCCACAGTCAGTTCGCGACCCGCCAGGGCGAAAACTCCGTCCACGTCTTGAGCGACTTGTTGGCCCACTCCGCGGTCTCGCCGGTGTGACAGGACGTGCAGGAGTTGGGCATCTTCAGGCGATCGGCTTCCAACGGGGCGATGAACTTGAACGTGTGGCTGCGCACGTTGGTGGTGGTGAATTCCTGCTCGATCTTCGGCATGTGGCAGTTCACGCACTCGTTGCCCGGCGGATCCGGCGGGATGATGAGTGTGCTGCTCGATGCGTCGCCGGTGTGCGGGCCGTTCGGCGAATTCGGGCCGTGGCATTGCAGGCACAGCTCATTGGCTGGGCGGATCAGGTCGGCGTTGTTCTCCGTGCCGTGCACGTCATGGCAGGTGAAACAGGTGATGCCGCGGGTGTACATCAGGCTCTGGACGAAGTCATTGCCCTGCATGCGATTCTTATGTGCGGTTCCATCTGGGAAGTGAGTGAACGTCGTTTCGCCCAGCTTGTGATCTTCGAGCTTCCAGAAATCGCTTAGCTTCTTCGTCGCATCGTTCGTCACAGTGAAGCCGACCGGCCAGTCGTAGTATTTTCCCTGAATCGGATTCGCCAGCGGCTGGCCTTGGGAGTGGCATTGAATGCAGACGTCGACTCCGCGAGCGCCGAGGCGCGCCGGATTCACGATATTCGCGCGGGAAGGCCGGGCGACATGCAGGCTGCCCGGGCCGTGGCATTTTTCGCAGCCCACGTTCCATTCGGTGACGGTCTTGGTCTGGATGTTGTAGTTGACCGAGTGGCAGCCGTCGCACAGCGGGCCGGTGGGCCGCTGCATGTTGTCGGGAGGATAGTGAGCCGCCCACCAATCGGTGCCATTGGCGACCTGATATCGGCTCCAGCGTTGATTGGCCACGTCCCACTGCGCGGGCAAGGGAAAGTAATCGTCGCCGACCTTGGTGAAGTAGCGCTGCTTCCACTTGCTGCCGTAGACGAAGGCGATGGCGTCCTTGGTGAAGGTGACGATGGCCGGATCGGCCTTGCTGAGATCGGGAATGATCGCGTCCGGATGCTCCTTGGGATCGCGCACGACGTTCGCCATGCGGGTCTTCGTCCAGCGCTCGTAGGTCGAGGCGTGGCAGGTCTTGCAGGCGGCCGATCCGGTGTAGGTGGCCGTCTGCGCGGAGAGCGCCCCGGCGAATGCCGAATGCGAGAAAACCAATCACTCCGAGTGAGCGCCAGGATCTGGCGAGTTCTCTTGGAAATAGCATTTTGGACATACCCCGTTAGAGATAAGTATGGCAGGAATGAGGCATGAAGAAATACGTTCGTGCGGTTCTGGACGACCTGAAATCGAAAGCCGGGAAGAAGCAAAATCCGGTGGTGCCGCAGGATCTGAACAACCAGACTCTGTCCAAGGATCCGCAGCAAAAGGTCCGGCAACTCGACTATCAGGCGCAGAAGGACGAGGAGCGGAGACGCTTTCCTAGAATACCGGCGTTCCCGGCCTAGCAGCACGGCGCGGCGGGCGCCGGTGGCCGAAGGCAGGTTGCCGGGCCGGCTCATGACGAACTCGTGGGCGAGCAGGGCGAAGGCGATGGCTTCTTTGGCGTCCGGGTCGATACCGTGGTCGGCGCTGGTCGACACGTTGAAACCCGGCAGAAGCTCGCGCAGGCGGCGCATGAGCCAGCGATTGTGAACGCCGCCGCCGGAGGCGATGACTTCGCGCGCGTCACCTGCATCAGAACCGGAATACGCGTGATCGCCGAAGCGACGGAGCGCGCCGTGAACTCGGTGGCCGTGGCGATCAGAACGTCCAGCGCGAAGGCCGGTCGCGGCCAGGCCGCTGGCGAACTCCTGGCCGAACTGTTCGCGGCCGGTGGTCTTGGGCGGACGAAGCTTGAAATAGGGATCGGCCAGCATCGACGCGAGCATGCGATCGTGGACTTTGGCGCGGCGTGCGATGCGGCCGTCGCGGTCGTAAGTCTGGCGGCCTTCGGTCATGCGGGAAACCAGCGCGTCGATCACCATGTTGCCGGGGCCCGTGTCGAACGCCAGGACGTCGTCGCGCGTGGCGCCGCCCGGAATCACGGTGATGTTGGCGATGCCGCCGAGGTTCAGCGCGACGCGGCCGATGCGGCGATGGCGGAACAACAGGTAATCGGCAAGCGGCACCAGGGGAGCGCCATGCCCGCCGGCGGCGATATCGCGCTCGCGGAAATTGGAGATGGTCCACAGGCCGGTGCGCTCGGCCACGACCGAGGCGTCGCCGATCTGGAACGTGCTGGCGACGCGGCGGCCGAGATAGTTCACCGGCGCGCCTTCGTGAAAAATGGTCTGGCCGTGCAGGCCGCACAGCGAAATCGAGTGCAGGGGAACGCGCCGGCGGCGGCAGGTTTCGCGAACGGCTTCGGCGTAAAGCTCGCCCAGCAGGAAGTGCAGACGCGCGATGGCCGAGGTGTGGGTCATGGTGTTGGACACGCCCAGGATGGCCTCGCGCACGTTCTTGGGGTAGGGAACCGTGTGGAAGGCGACCGGCTCGATCTTCTTGCCGCGGATATCGACGATGGCGACGTCGATCCCGTCGAGCGAGGTGCCGCTCATGATGCCGGCGACTCGCATCAATTCTTTAGTTCCTTTTGGAGTTCGGACAGGAGTTGGAGAGCCTCGATGGGACGGAGTTCGTCGAGATTCAGCGTCGCGGATGCGGGCGGCGAGCTGATGATTGACGGGCTCGAACAACTGGATCTGCATGGGCGCGGAAGGCGGGGCTAATTCTTCCGTAACGGCGGATTCGTGGTGCGCCAGGATCTCGCGGGCGCGCTCGATCACGCTCATCGGCAGGGCGGCCAGGCGCGCGACTTCGATGCCGTAGCTGCGGTCGGCTGCGCCCGGTTCGACGCGGCGCAGGAACAGGATCTGGTCGCCGGCTTCTTTCACCGACACATGCAGATTGCGGACGCCTTCGAGCTGGCCCGCGAGCTCGGTCAGCTCGTGATAGTGCGTGGCGAATAGCGTTTTCGCGCGGATGTGGCGATGGATGTGTTCGACCACGGCCCAGGCCAGCGCGAGCCCGTCATAGGTCGAAGTGCCGCGGCCGATTTCGTCCAGCACGATCAGGCTGCGCGCCGTGGCGGTGTTGAGGATGACGGCGGTCTCGGTCATTTCGACCATGAACGTAGATCGGCCGCGCGCGAGATTGTCCGCAGCGCCGATGCGCGTGAACACGCGGTCGACGATCGGCATCAGTGCGGATTCGGCGGGGAGGAACGATCCCATCTGGGCGAGAATCGCAAGCAGCGCGGCCTGGCGTAGGTAGGTCGACTTACCACCCATATTGGGGCCGGTGATCACGGCGATAAATTCGGTGTCGGGATGGAAGTAGAGATCGTTGGGGATGAATCGCTGGGCGTCTTTTTCGGCCAGCTTCTCGATAACGGGATGGCGGCCGGCGACGACGCGCATTTCGCCCGATGTCAGAGAAGCGCGGGCGCACGTAGCGGCTTTCCGCGGCGACTTCGGCGAGAGCGACAGCGACGTCCATCTCAGCGACGGCAGCCGCCGTGGCTTTGATGCGTGCGGCATGTGACGAAGCCAGCAGGCGAAGCTGCTCGAAGATCTCGCGCTCGATGGCGAGCGATCGTTCTTCGGCTTCCAGAATCTTGACTTCGAGTTCCTTGAGTTCCGGAGTGGTGAACCGCTCGGCGTTGACCAGGGTCTGCTTGCGCTGGTAATCCGGCGGCGCCAGATGCAGGTTGGACTTCGAGATTTCGATGTAGTAGCCGAAGACGTTGTTGAAGCGGACCTTGAGCGATGCGATGCCGGTGCGAGTGCGCTCGCGCTGCTCGATTTGCACGAGGTATGTCCGGCTGTTTTGGGAGATATCGCGCAGCTCGTCGAGGCGCGGCGTCGAAACCGGAGCGGATGGTCCCGCCGTCGGAGAGATTCGCGGGCGGCTCTTCGGCGATGGCGGCGAGGACGCGATCGCGGACTTCGGGAATCGGGTCGAGCCGTCCTTGGATGTCTCGCAGCAGCGCCGCGCTGACGGGCATGTGCTGAAAGGGACGGGATCACGGCGAGAGAGCGCGCTAAAGCAAGCAGGTCGCGAGGGCCGGCGGACGAGAGCGAGATCTTCGCCAGCAGCCGCTCCAGATCGAGAATGGATTCGAGATGCTTGCTCAGGTCCGCGCGCAAGATCGGGGCGCCGCACAGCTCCTGAACGGTGTCAAGTCGTCCTTCGATCTCGGCCACATCGATCGACGGCGCGAGCAGGCGGCGGCGAAGCAGGCGGCCGCCCATGCCGGTGCGGGTGCGGTCGAGCACGTGGAGCAGCGTCGATTCCTTGGACTCGCCCGCGAACAGC
This sequence comes from Thermoanaerobaculia bacterium, assembly GCA_963816185.1. GTDB lineage: Bacteria > Acidobacteriota > Thermoanaerobaculia > UBA5066 > UBA5066 > Fen-183. The sequence goes on from CAWFJJ010000024.1 coordinate 28,965, forward strand.
GGCTCGACCAGTTCCAGATTGCGGACGGTAGTCGCATCGAGAATGAGCGCGTCAGCGCGGTTATAAAAAGCCGGCCGCTCCAGGTGATCGAGCGCGGTGCGCTGGGTATCGCGGAGATAGTGCAGGATCGCGGCGGCGGCGCCGGTTGCCAACGGATGGGACTCGAGGCCGCAGCCGTCGAGCGCGAGCAAATGGAAGTGATCGCACAGGCTGCGCGCGGCGTAATCGGGCGCGAAGACCCAGGCGTCCACATTGGTTTTGAGGCAGGGAAGGGAATCGGCCGATCCTTCAGGAACGAGCGCTTCGCGTGCGTTCAAAGTTTCAAGCGCCGCGCGAATCTCGGCGGCGTCGATCTCGGTGGCGCGAAACTCGCCGGTGGAGATATCGACGTGCGCGATGCCCGCTCGCCCATTCGACGACATCACGGCCGCCAGGTAGTTATTCTCGTGCGAGCGCAGCACCTGCGCGTTCATCGCGGTGCCGGGCGTGACGATGCGGGTGACCTCGCGCCTGACAAGCTTGGTGGCGGCGCTGGGAACTTCCATCTGATCGCAGATGGCGACGCGGTAGCCCTTCTGGATCAGGCGCGCGATGTAGTTTTCGGAGGCGTGATACGGCACGCCGCACATCGGAATCGGCTGGCCCTTTTCCTTGTTGCGCGCGGTGAGCGTGATTTCGAGCTCGCGGGCGGCGGTGACGGCGTCGTCGTAGAACAGCTCGTAGAAGTCGCCGAGCCGGAACATCAGCAGCGTGTTCGGCACCTGCTGCTTGATGCCGTGGTATTGCCGCATGAGTGGAGTGGAGGCGTCGGCGGACATCGGGAAGTTCAATTATAAGAGGCGACAGGCGACGAGATCGCCTGTCCTACTACTTCTTAGCGTCCAACGACCTTAACGACTTTGGCGGTCTCCGCTTCGACGGCCTGGAGGTGTTCCGTGACTTCGTCCCAGCGGTGATCGAGCATGGAGCCCGCGGCGAGGCCGAAGAGCAGCTGGAACCGGTCGACGGCGGCGGCTGTGTCGGCGTTGAGTGTCGCGCCTTGCGTCGCCAGTCTGCGCGTTCATTTCCATGGAACTCTTCCAAGCGGACGCCGCACGTTTGGCATCCACGGTGTAGCGAGCCTGCAGGTCGCTGAAGGTTTCCTTGTCGGCTGCGGCGACGTTCGGGACATCGGGCGGCTGCATGGCGAAAGGCGGGTCGGTGTTAATCGGCGCAGGCACCGGATCGAAGACGAGAGGCTCCGGCTGGCCGCCGGCCCAGGCGCAGGGAAACGCCGAGATCCGGCCGAAATGCGTCCCAGCGACGCGCGCATTTGCGGATCGCGCGTGTAGGTATTCATGGTGGCGACGTACGCCGCCATGCTGCGGACCATCTGGCGATTGGCCTCGTAGTCGCCGGGAGTGAGTGCGGAGCAATACGCTCCCGCGCCGCCCAGATACGTTTCGAAGCGGCCCAGATCGTCGGAGGTAACTCTGTTGGGCTGCTGGCCCAGCATGCCGCCGAGGTTGCCTCGCCACAAAGATCCGGTCCCAAACTGCGCCGGGAAACGCGACACGTCGCCAAAGCAAAAGACAAGTGCGAGGCGCATCACTTCGCATGGCTCGTTACTTGCGAACGACATCTCCGACCACAGGAGCGGGGCCGCCCGACGCGGCGAACGTTCCAGTGGAGATGCGATCGCGAACGTTGGTGATGGTGAGCGTGCCAATCGGCGTAGTCTGCACGTCCAGCACTTCACCCGTCTTGGGATCCTTGATTTCCTTGCCCTTGTGATAGATGGTGAAGGTCTGGCCTTTGGCGAGACCCGCTGCGCTTCCGGCATTGATCGTGATGTTGGCGCCGTCCACATCCGCGACGATGGCGTCCAGGTCGTCTGTCGCGGCTGCCCGCGCTGCCCGTTGTAGGTCCTGCGGCGATCTGTTGAGAGAGCTTGTTCACGGCGTCCATGGTGGCCTCACCGATAATCGTTTCGGCAAAGTTCGAGCTGGTCATGTTGAACCCTCCGCCAGCTCCTATGCCGCCGGCGAACATCGCCGCGCCGAAACCCTTGCTGGTGCGTTTGGATTCGCCGCGAGCCTCGCCGGTGCCCACGATCTCACTGGTCTCCTCATCGACCAAGCGGTAGTCGATGACGACGACAGCCTTGGCCTCGCCTTTAGATCCGCCGATGACGCCACCTGCGCCGCCGACGATCGCGCCCACGCCCGCGCTGGTCTTGCGGTCGTCACGCCCGAACACGACGATATCGCCCATCAGGGTGAGATCCGCGCCGCGAATCTGGCCAACGCGCGCGCCGGTGCCTTGCTTCACGCGATTGCTGGCGTTGAAATCCTGCTCCTTTGTGACGTTTGCGATCTTGCGGCGTTCCACCACGGTAAACTTGCCGTCCTGCGTGACGCGCGTAGTCAGCATGGCAGCGATGCCAGTGCCGATGTTCTGCTGCGTGCCAAAGATGGCCTGCACGCCGGTCATTACGGTGGAATAATCGAAGGGCTCGATAATAAGCGCCTTCTTGGTCTGCGCGGAAGCCAGCGTGGCAGATGCGGCCAACAGGCTTACCAGGAGTTTTCGGTTCGTCATATTTGCCTCTCTGTTTGGATTTACTGGGCTATCTTCTTACGCGCCATGAAGCCGACCTTCGCGGGCGATCCCGTATAAGTTCCGGTCGCGACTTTATCACGCACGCTGGTGATGGTCATCTCGCCGGTTTTCTCGGTCACCACATCCAGCGTTTCCTTGGTTACCGGATCCTTGACTTCCCGGACGATGTTGAGGACCTCGAATATCTCGCCGACGTTGACGCCGTCGTTCGAGCCTACGTTAAGCACAAGGGTCTTTCCGGAGACGTCGGCTACGCGGCCTTCCACTTCGCGGACCGCCTTCTTCATATTGGCGGTCTGCTCCAGGAGAATATCCGCGAGTTTGTTGACGCAATCCTGAGTAGCCTCGCCGATGATGGTCTGGGCGAAATTGGAGCTGGTCATATCGACCTGAACGCCGGCGACGCCCTTTCCGAGCACTCCGCCGATCGCGCCGAGAGCGTTGCCCTTGCGGACGGATTCGCCTTTGGCCTCTCCCGTGGCGATGATTTCGGAAGTCTCGGCGTCGATCAGCCGGTAATCGATGACGACTACAGCCTTGTCCTCATTCTTGCTGGAGGCGATTCCGCCGATCACGCCGCCGATCAGGCCGCCGCCCTTGACGCTCTTCTTTTTGTCATCCCGGCCGAAGACTACAATGTCGCCGGAGAGCATGGCGTCCGCGCCAGAGATCTGGCCGACGCGCGCGCCGGTGCCTTGCTTCACCCGGTTGCTCGCGTTAAAGTCCTGCTCTTTGGTGATCGTCGCAATCTTGGCGCGCTCCACGATCACCACCTTGTTGGCTTGAGCCAGCCGCGTGACCAGCATGGCGCGGATGCCTTTCCCGATGTCCTGTTGCGTGTTGAACACGGACTGCACCGCGGTCTTCACCGTGGAATAGTCGAATTCGTCGACGATCACGCGTTTCTTCTCAGCTTGCGTGGTCGCGGCCGAGGGAGCCGGGGCGGGGGCAGCCGCCGCTACCGGTTCAGGAGCGGGAGCCGGTGCGGGAGTTGCCGCCGCGACTGGCGCTGGAGCAGGCGCCGCCGGAGCCGCGGCGGCGGCCGGGGCGCTGGCCGGATCGAGCATCACATTGATGATGTTCTCCGACACGCCGGCGTTCTTTAGTTTCACCAGGTCGGCAGTTGTGAGGTTGGCCGGCTTGTTGTCCCTCTTCAGGGTTCGGATGATCAGGCTTTCGGATAATCCGGCCTTGACCGATTCAATGACCGAATCGACCGGCGATGCGGCCGCTTTCGCGGGAGCGGCTTTCGTCGCCGCTTTGGGAGCCGCTTTAGGGGCGGCCGCGGGAGCCGGAGTCTGGCCCAGGCCATACCCACCACAAAGCTCACCAATACAACTAGACCAACCACGTGAACTTGAATTTCATGTAGATCCCTCCCTGCTCTACGAATGAGGAACTGCAACAAGCGATCGCCCATCCGATCGCTTATCTTCTTAAGATCACTTAAGGATACTTGGCCCTAGTATGTCGATCCTGGAAGATCCGTGTCAAGGGCGTCATCCATGTGTCGGCCGGAACTCACAGGGTATAGATCGGCAATGAGCGCGCGCACCATTAATCGCGGTCGCGCCAACTAAATAAATGCTAAAATCGCGTCGGCGGCTATGCGATGATGCGCCCCAACCTCGGGCTATTGCTGGGCGTTTCCCTAATGGCCGTAGGACCGCTTTGGGCACAATTAGCCCCCTCGCGCGTGAAGCCTCCCAAGAAGGAAAAAGAACTCGATACGCAGACGCTTCCGCTTCCGCCCGAGCCTCCGGTCGCGGTGATGGCGGAAACCGCCAAGCTGGCGTTTAGCATCTCGCCTCTTTCGGCGAAAGGCCTGCTGACGCAGCAGGTGCACGATGCGCTCAAGGCCTTGGATCGCGCCAATGGAGGCTCGACGTTCGTAAAGCTGCGGGCGTTTGTCGCGGGTACCGGAGATATGCGCCGCGTGGCGACCATCGTGGCCGAGGAGTTTTCGGCTAAGAAAATGCCACTGCCCGTGGTGACGACGGTCCAGGTAGGCGCGCTGCCGATGGCCGGCGCGCAGGTGGTGATCGAGAGTGTCAGTGCCGAGAAGAATGACAAGAAGACGCTCAATCCCGATGGCCTGGCATTCTTTTCGGCTCAGCATGTCCCGGAGTTGGAGGCGTCGGCTAAGTCGCAGGACGCGGTCATGGTGCAGGTCACCTGCTTCGTGGGGGACCTCGCTCAGGTGGATAGCGCGCGGGCGGCGGTAACAGCGGCGTTCCCAGGGGCAGCCGCGAACTTCGTTCAACTTACGCGGCTGGCAGTCGAGCCGGGGATTTCATGCGAAGGGGTCGGTCGCCTCCAGAAGCCGGGCAAAAGTCCGGCGAAGCTGGTGTTCACCGGCACACAAATGGCGTTCCAGGATACGGACCAGGACCTCCGTTTGGCCTATGGCCGTCTGGGGCGGGCGTTGGAAACGATGAAAGCGGCGTACTCCGGCACCCTGATGTTGAGCGTTTATTCGCTGAACGCAGCCACGGCGAAGAAAGCCACGGCCTTGGCGCCCGAATTCCTGGGTCCTTCCGCGCGCCCGGTGGGATCCACGCTAATCGTGGAAGGATTGCCCTCCCTGGACGCCACCGTGGCGATCGAGCTGGTGGCGGCGGCCCCTTGACTCTGTACGGTGTAAGTGTTACGTTCTATTGAGATTTGCGGATCAGACCGATTATCTCAACGGATGTATTCCGCAGCCGGACTCGGCCCCTGAGAGCCCGGTAGAATCTGGAGTCAACGACATGGCATATACGATCAAAGTGAACGGGCAGTCCAAGACTGTTGATGTGCCCGCGGATACGCCCCTATTATGGGTACTCCGAGACGTTCTTGACATGAAAGGCACCAAGTTCGGCTGCGGCGCCGGGCTGTGCGGGGCCTGCACGGTCCACGTGAACGGCAAAGCGGTCCGCTCTTGCCAGACACAGGTGGGCACCGTGAAAGATCCGGTGACGACCATCGAAGGGCTGTCCGTCGACGGAACGCATCCAGTGCAGAAAGCCTGGATGGAAGTGGACGTCCCGCAATGCGGCTACTGTCAAGCCGGTCAAATGATGTCGGCTTCGGCGCTGCTCGCGACCAAGCCCCAGCCCACCGACAAAGACATTGACTCCGCCATGTACGGCAACCTGTGCCGTTGCGGAACGTATCTCAGAATTCGCCAGGCGATTCATCGCGCGGCGCAGCTCGCCTCGGCCCGTCCGGGTGCGACCTCCGGCGGCGGCGCTGGAAGGGCAAGGTAAGGGAGAACGATCATGAAAAAGAAGAACACAGTGAAAAATATCGATCGTCGCTCCTTTTTGACCGTGGCAGCCACCGGAACCGGCGGCGTGCTATTCGGTCTGGTATTCAAAGCCGACGCCCAGGGACAGGGCAAAGGCGCTCCTCCGGCCGGCGGACGAGGCGGACCGGGCGGCTTCGGAGCACCTGCTGCTCCTCTGAAGCCTGCCGACTTCATCATGGTGAATTCGGACAACACCGTCACCATCATCGCGAAGAATCCTGAAGTGGGCCAAGGCGTTCGAGCCCTGCTGCCTATGATGATCGCCGACGAACTGGACGTCGATTGGAAGGACGTTAAAGTCGTCCAGGCCGATCAGGATCAGGCCAAGTACGGCGGCCAGATCGCGGGCGGCAGCACGGCGACCCCCACCAACTGGGTTCCCATGCGCCAGCTCGGCGCGCAGGCGCGCCAGATGTTCGTGGAAGCCGCGGCGGAGACCTGGAATGTTCCCGCGTCCGAACTGACCACGGGTTCGGGAAAGGTGATGCACAAGGCATCCAACCGCACGGCCACCTACGGCTCGCTGGCTTCGAAAGTCGCCACCATGACGCCTCCCGCCAGCGGCGTCCGTGAAGATGAAAGATCCGAAGGACTACAAGATCATCGGGACGACGGTTCCCAGCCCGGATCTTCACAAGATCATCACCGGTCAGCCGGTGTTCACGATCGACCAGACCATGCCGGGAATGCTCTACGCCGTGTACGAGAAGTGCGGCGTATTCGGCGGCAAGGTGAAGACCCACAATCTCGACATGATCAAGACGCTGCCCGGTATCAAGGCTGCGTTCGTGGTCGACCGGCCGGATGTCACCGCCGCGGTGCTGCCGGGCGATCCGGGTCTCGAGAGCGGAATCGCGATCGTGGCGGATTCGTGGTATCAGGCGAATTCGGCTCGCAAGAAGCTGCAAGTTACCTGGGACGAAGGCACTCGCGCGACTGCGGAACACAGCAGCACTGCTTACGCCGCGAAGGCTCAACAGATCGGCATGGGCGAGCCGATGAGCACCACGCGCAAGGACGGCGATCCGGAAGGCGCGATCAAGACCGCCGCCAAGAAGGTGGAAGCGAACTACTCCTATCCGTTCATTTCGCATGCTCCGCTGGAGCCCGCAAAACTGTACGGCGCACTACCACGACGGCAAAGTCGAGATCTGGACCAGCAGCCAGATTCCGGCCAGCGCACGTGGGTTGGCCGCTTCATCCTGCGGCGTCGACCAGAGTGCCGTGACGGTACACATGATCCGGGGCGGCGGCGGATTCGGCCGGCGCCTGACCAACGATTACGCGGCGGAAGCGGCGTACATCTCCAAGGAAGTGAACGCTCCGGTAAAGTTGCTCTGGACGCGCGAAGACGATATGAAGCACGACTACTATCGTCCGGGCGGGTTCCAGTTCCTGTCAGCCGGTCTCGACGGGTCGGGCAAGGTAGTCGCGTGGCGGAATCACTTCGTCACCTACGGCGCCAAGAACGACGGCCAGGGCAAGGGTCCCGCGTTACAGTCGGTCAGTGCCGGCGGCATCGGAGCGACCGAGTTCCCGCAACCGTTCATCCCCAATTTCGCGCTGTACACTTCGGTCCAGCCGCTGGCGATCCGCACCGGATCGCTGCGCGCTCCCACCAGCAACGCGATGGCGTTCGTCACGCAGAGCTTTATCGACGAACTGGCGCATGCCGCCGGCAAGGATCCGGTGCAGTTCCGCCGCGACCTGCTGGCCCAGACCAAACCGGCTCCGCCGCCTGCTGGTGGCGGTTTTGGCGGAGGCTTCGGCGGCGCCCCGTTCAGCGCGGTCCGTATGATGGGCGTCCTCGACCTGGTGGCCGATAAATCGGGCTGGGGCAAAAAGACCCTTCCCAAGGGCACTGCGATGGGCGTCGCGTTCCACTTCAGCCACAGCGGCTATTTCGCCGAGGTCGCCGAAGTCACCGTCTCCGGCAACAAGAAGGTGAAGGTGAACAAGGTGTGGGTGGCCGCCGACATCGGCAGCACCATCATCAATCCCGGCCAGGCGCAGAATATGGCGCAAGGCGCCATCATCGATGGCATGGGCGCGATGATGGAACAGGAGATCACGGTCGATCACGGCCGCGTGGTGCAGTCGAACTTCGACACGCATCCGCTGCTTCGGATTTCCGCGGCTCCGTCCGACATCGAAGTTCACTACGTGAAGTCGGACAATCCTCCGACCGGTATGGGCGAACCGTCCATGCCTCCGATTCTGCCGGCGGTCGCCAATGCGATCTTCTCGGCAACCGGCGATCGCGTCCGGTCACTGCCTTTCAAGAAGGCCGGCTATAGCTGGGCGTAGGTCATTCGGCAGTCGCAAGATAGAATAAGCCGGATAGAATAAGATAGAAGAGGGGGTGCGAGAGCACTCCCTTTTTTATTGTGAAACGCCGAAACATTCTTCCGAACAATCTTCCGATATTTGCGCTGCTGCTGGCGGCCTGTGTCACCGCGTTCGCCCAGACCGATCCATTGCACGTGGCCTCGCCCGACGGTCAGCTGGTGATGCGGCTGTTCATCATGACACCGCAGGATAGCCGCCTGGTGCGGCTGGCCTACCAGGTTTCCTATCGCGGAAAGCTTCTGATCGACACCTCTCTATTGGGAATCGCGATCCACGATCAGGAGCCGTTCCTGGGAGAGAACGTCGGTCTGGTCACGTCGAAGGCGGAATCCGTCGACGAGATCTACAGGCTCCCGCTGGGAAAGCGCCAGGGCATTCGCAACCACTACAACTCGCTGATCGCGCAATACATTCAGAACGGTTCGTTGGGGCGGCGTGTGACCATCGAGGCCCGCGCGTACGATGACGGCGTAGCCTTTCGCTATTACATTCCCCGGACCAGCACAGTGGAGGATCTGCAGATCGAGGAAGAGCTGACCGACTTCCGGTTTGCGCAGGACGGCCAGGGCTTCCCGCTAGTCCTTCAGAACTACCAGAGCGCTTCGGAAGGCGACTCCCGCCCAGCGAAGATCAGTACATTGAAACGCACGTCCTTGATCGGCCTGCCGTTCCTGGTGGAGCAGCCGGGCGTGGGCTGGGTGGCGATCACGGAAGCGCAACTCGACAATTACCCGGGGATGTACGTGTTTCATCCGGAGGGCACCACGATGCGCACCACGCTTGCGCCGCGCTTGGACGATGCGGCCATCGCCATGCACGGCATGACCCCGGCGGAGACGCCGTGGCGGGTCCTGATGGTGGCCTCCGAGCCTCGCAAGCTGCTCGATTCCGAGATCCTGAAGAATCTGAACCCAGCGTCCCCGATGGCGGATACGACGTGGATCAAGCCGGCAAATCAGCAAACCAAGGAATTGTTCTCGATCGATTATTCCGCCCAGTTCGAGCAGCAGATGGAACAGCGATTCAGCGATTTCGAAAAGAGAGGCGAGGCGGGTGTGAAGATCGACTTGCTGAATCGTTCCGACCAGCAAATGATCGACTTCTATCGCCGCGCTGCCAAATCCGCCGCCGCCCATCATTTAATGGTCGAGTTTGAAAATGCCCCGGCGCCGGACGGAATCGAGCGAACCTGGCCCAACGTGCTGCCACGTGAGGATCCAGCGTTCACGAAGTTGCTCGGCAGGTTCTGACGATTCGGTCTATTCCTCGCCGCTATTCTTCACCATGGATCAAGTCGTCGAAGGTCTCGCGCTTGCGGATCACGCGCCAGGAGCCGTCTTCGATCAACACCTCCGCGGGGCGGGGACGGGCATTATAGTTGGAGGCTTGCGCGAAGCCGTAGGCTCCGGCAGTGCACACGGCGAGAAGATCGCCGGGGAACACCTCGGGCATCTGCCGATCCTGGGCAAGAAAGTCGCCGGATTCGCAGACCGGTCCCACTACATCCGCGCGCAGTCCGCAGCTCGCGTTTGCCGTTGCGCGTAGCGGCAGGATTTCGTGATGCGCGTCGTACAGCGCCGGGCGGATCAGATCGTTCATGGCCGCGTCCACCACCACGAATTCCTTGTCGCCGCTCTTCTTGCGATAAAGAACGCGCGTGAGCAGCACTCCCGCGTCGCCGACGATCGACCGGCCCGGTTCCAGGAACAAATGCAGATCGTAGCCTGCGACTTTCTCACGCAGCGGCCGCTGCGAACTCGGCGATAGGCGGCGCCGGGTCGTCCGGTTTGTAGGCGATGCCCAGGCCGCCTCCGAGATCGACATGCCGGATGTCGAAACCTTTGGCCCGCAGGAGCGGCGATCAATTCGAGCACGCGGTCGGCGGCTTGCATCACCGGTTCGAAATCGAACTGCTGCGAGCCGATGTGGCAGCTCACGCCTTCGAGCAGCAGGTTCTCGAGCTGGCGGGCGCGCTTCGTAGACTGCCTCGGCCTCGCCGATATCGATCCCGAACTTGTGGCCCAGACTCCCGGTCGCGATATGGGCGTGAGTGTTGGCGGCGACGTCGGGATTCACGCGAAGAGCGACCCGCGCCTGGATCCCGCGCCGGTGCGCCAGCGCGTCCACCAGCGCCAGCTCGGGCTCGGACTCGCAGTTGAACGCGAAGATTCCCGCGGCCAGGGCGGCGTCGATCTCCTCGGAGGTTTTGCCCACGCCCGAGAACACTACTTTGGCGGGATCGCCGCCGGCTTTCAGAACGCGATACAGCTCGCCTCCGGAGACGATGTCGAATCCGGCTCCCGCGCGGGCCAGCAGGCGCAGGATCGCCAGGTTGCCATTGGCTTTCATCGCATAGCATATGGTGTGCGGAGCGCCCTGCAGCGCGCCTTCATAGGCCCGATAGTTCGCCAGGATGGTGGCGGCGGAATAGACGTAACACGGCGTTCCGGCCTTCGCCGCGATATCGGCCAGGGCGACGCCATCGCACATCAGAGTGCGATCCCGGTATTCCATCGGCTTCATGGTGGTTTGCATGCGAGTCTCATGCGATCACCCGAAGCACGATGACGGTTTGATCGTCGAAGATAGGGACGGTTCCACGAAACTTGTCCACGGCCGCGATGATGGCGTCCGCGATGGCCTGGGGCGGCTCGGGCCCATGTTTCTTGACGATGCGAATGATGCGTTCCCGCCCGAACTCTTCATGCTTCTCGTTGGGCTGCTCGTCGACTCCATCGGAGTAGAAGACCAGGGCATCGCCCGGTTCGGCGGCGAGCTCTACTTCATCGTATTCGCGATCGTCGAGCAATCCGATGGGCACGCCTTCGATCTTGGTCTCGAGAATCTCGCCGTTACGAAGAATCAATGGCGGCGCGGCTCCGGCGTTGGAAAGGACGAATCTTCGCACGGGCGGCTGCCACAGAGCGACCAGCAGCGTGGCGTACTGGGCCTCTACTTTGCGCTCGAGCAGGGTTTCGTTCAGCTTCTGAATCAGCTCCGCGGGATTACGCCGGCGGGCGAGGGTCCGCAGCAAGCCCGAAATCAGCGCTCCGTATAGGGCCGCCGCGGCGCCTTTTCCGCTCACGTCTCCGAAGGCAATGACGCAAGCGAGTCCTCGGCCTGATCGAAGAAACCGAACACGTCGCCGGAGATCTCGCGTGCCGGGCGGGACCGGATGCCGGTCGATAATCCCTGCATCTCAGGATCCTCGCGCGGCAGAAGGATGCGCTGGACCTGGCGCGCGGCCTTGAGATCCTGATCCATGCGCTGCTCGCGTTGGGCGACTTCCCCGTACAGGCGGGCGTTTTCCACTGAACTCGCGATCTGCTGGGCCAGCAGGGAGAGCGTGCGCTGGTGATCTTCCGTAAAGAACGCGATGCGCTCGCTTTCGACATCGAGGACGCCCACGACGCGGTCCTGGACGATCAGCGGCACCGCCAGTTCCGAGCGGATGCCCGGGTGCGATGCGATATAGCGCGGATCGGCCCCGGTATCGAGCACACGTACCGGCTCGTGCGATTCGGCAGCCGCGCCGGTGATGCCCTTTCCGAAGGGAATGTTGTCGATCTTCACCCTTTGGTCGTAGCGAACGCTAAAACGGTTGCGAAGGATGCTCCCTTCGCTATCCACCAGAAAGACGCTAAAGGCATCGTACGGAATCAGAGCCCGGATCGCCGAGGCGATCTTGGTCAGCAGCTCGTCCAGGTCCAGGATCGCGCTGAATTCGCGCGAAAGGTGCGCCAGGGTTCGCAGCGTGCGATTCTGCCGGTCCACGCGCCGGTACAGCCTCGCGTTTTCGATGGAAGACGCTACGCGCGAGCCGATCAGGCTGAGCATGGACCGGTCCTGCTCCCCGTATGCCTTCACACGCGTCGATTGCACGTCGAGCACGCCCACCAGCTTTCCCCGGGCGGTCATCGGCACGGCCAGCTCGCTGCGAACGGCGTCCAGAGCGTTCAGATATCGAGGGTCCTGGTTGACGTCTTCGACCAGCACCGGTTCGCGGCGCGCGGCGGCTGTTCCGACGATGCCCTCGCCGAGAGGAATCGACAGGCTGCGCACAACCTCTTCGCGGTGGCCGATGGCATGCCGGATGGTGAGAGCGTGCGTACGCTCGCTGTAGAGCAGGATCGCGAACACATCGTAGGGAACCACTTCCTTCACGATGGAAGCGATGGTGGAGAGCTGCTCCGCCAGATCCAGCGTCTCCGAGCTGATGCGCGACACTTCGAGCAGGAAATCGAGCAGCTCGGCGCGCTCACGGAAGCGAAGAGCGGTCCGGCGCGGGGTTGTGGCGTGTGTCGTCACGACTGCATCGCCTCCACGATTTGAACTCCGGAGCTGGTGCCGATGCGGTTCGCGCCGGCCGCCCGCATGGCTTCCAGGTCCTCCAGCGTGCGGATTCCGCCGGACGCTTTTACGCCGATGTCTGGACCGACCGCGCGCCTCATCAGCTCGACGTCGTGCACCGTAGCGCCGTGGGTCGAGAAGCCAGTGGACGTTTTGACGAAATCGGCGCCAGGCTGTTTGCAGATTAGTGCAGGCCGCAGTCTTTTGATCGTCGTTCAGCAGCGCGGTTTCGAGAATCACTTTGACTAGCGCGCCGGCGGGCATGCGCCGCCAGTGACCACGGCCGCGATATCGGCTCGGACGGCATCGAAGTTGCCCGCGCACAGCTCGCCGATGTTCAGGACCATGTCGATTTCCCGCGCTCCGCAAGCGATCGCTCCTTCCGTTTCCGCCACTTTGATGGCGGTGGTATTCGCGCCGAGAGGGAATCCGGCGACGGATGCCACCTGTACGGGCAGATCCCGCCAATTCCTCTGCCGCCAGTGGAACCCAATAGGGATTCACGCACACCGTAGCAAATCCGTACCGGCGGGCTTCCTGGCAGAGCCTGCGAATGTCAGCCGCGGTCGCCTGTGGTTTGAGCAGGGTGTGGTCGATCAGCGCGGCGATCTCGCGGACGGGCATTCTTAATAATATCGTGATCATAGGGCGGGCTCGGTATGATAAAAAGATCATGGAAACCGCCGTCGCCACGCCTGCCGCATCGGTAATCGATCTAGAAGCACGCTACTTATTCCAAAACTATGCGCGGTACCCGCTGGTGCTGCATCGCGGCAAAGGGTGCTATGTCTACGATACGTCCGGCAAGCGGTACCTGGATCTGATTGCCGGTATCGGAGTGAATGCGCTCGGACACGCCCATCCGCGCCTGATGAAGGTGATCCGGGAGCAGGCCGGGCGGATGCTCCACTCCTCGAATCTTTACTATCACGAGTATCAGGGTCCGCTGGCGGAGCGCATCGCCAAAGTCACCGGTCTCGATCGCGTATTCTTCTGCAATTCGGGAACGGAGGCCATGGAGGGCGCGCTCAAGATCATCCGCGCGCACGGCCGCAAGATCAGTCCATCAGAAGTATGAGACGGTGGCGCTGTTCGATTCCTTCCACGGCCGGACATTTGGTGCACTCTCCATCACCGGCCAGGAAAAGTATCGCAGCGATTTTGAGCCGATGCTGCCCGGAGCCCGTTTCGTGCAGCGCAACGATATCGGCGCGCTGGAGCAGGTGGTCGGGGCGAACACGGCGGGCATTGTGCTCGAGATTGTGCAGGGCGAGGGCGGCGTCAATCCGCTGACCGACGAATACATCCGCGCGGCCCGGGATCTGGCGTATCGTCACGACGCGCTGCTGGTGTTCGACGAGATCCAGTGCGGCGTGGGACGGCCCGGGGCTTATTTCTCCTATCAATTGCTGGATCCCATAGTGATGCCGGACATCACCACGGCTGCCAAGCCGTTAGCGTGCGGGATCCCGCTAGGCTTTGTCGCGGCGACCGAGCGCGCGGCGAGTGCGATCGGCAAGGGTCAGCACGGCACCACGTTTGGCGGTGGACCGCTGGCCTGCCGCGTCGCGCTGGAGTTCTTCGACATTTTGGACGAACTGCTGCCCAACATCATTCATGTCGGCGGCTACTTCCGGATGCAGTTAATGGAGCTGGCCAAGAAGTTCTCATTCATTCAAGAAGTGCGCGGATACGGTCTGATGATCGGAGTGGAGATCGACTTTCCAGGCAAGCAGATCGTGCTGGATGCGATGGAGCAGGGCCTGCTGATCAACTGCACGCACGATAAGGTGTTGCGCTTCCTGCCGCCTTATATCCTGTCCGAGCAGGACGTGGATCGTGCGGTGACGGTGCTGAAGAGGGTGTTCAAGAAGGCCAAGCCGCCAGAAGCACGTAAAGGGACGAAAAAGGGGACACCTCCTAACTTCCGCAAAGCCAGTAGCGGAGCGAAAACCAGGAGGTGTCCCCTTTTTTCTCTTTTTCTCGGGCTACAGCAAATGATGATGGCCGGCGGCTTCCAGTAGCTTGACCAGGTCGCCGACTTGCTGGGCGCGGCTGCGGTCGGCGATCAGCAAAGCATCGGGCGTGTCTACGACGATCAGATTGTTTACGCCTAAAAGCGCCACCAGCTTCTTCTCGGCATCGACGTAGTTGCCGGTGCTGTTCTCGATCATGGTATGCGTGCGCAGGGCATTGCCCGCCCGATCGCGCGCGTGCAGCTCATACACGGCGTTCCAGCTACCGACGTCGTTCCAGGCGATGTCGCCGGCGGGCAATCCCACGACGTTGGCTGCGCGTTCCAGCACCGCGTAATCGATCGAGATGTTCTCGGTCTTAGGAAACGCCTCTCCGAGGCTCTTGGCAAACTTCCGCGAACCGAACGGAGGAAGACTGGCCAGCAGGCTCGCGGTCTTGGGCAGATGCTGGCGCAAGGCGTCGAGCAAGACGGACGTCTTCCAGAAGAACATCCCGGCGTTCCAGTAGAAGTTGCCTGCTTTGAGGAAACGCGCGGCAGTCTTTGCATCGGGCTTCTCGCGGAAGCGCTTGACGGGCAGCGCTCTCGGAACCGCCGGGCTGGACGCCCTTCGGAAACTCGATATAGCCGTAGCCGGTCTCAGGCCAGCGCGGCTGGATCCCCAGAACCACGATCTTCCCGGCGCGCGCGGCCTTCAGCGCGGATTTGAGCAGCCGAATGTATTGGCGCGGCTTGCCGATCACGTGGTCGGCGGGAAACACGCCCATGATCGATTCCGGATCGAGCCCATGCAGGATCTGGGCGGCCAGACCGATTGCAGGCGCCGTGTTGCGCTGTGCAGGCTCGGCCAGGATCTGGCGCTTGGGGACTTCGGGGAGCTGGCGAACGATCTCGTCCCGCAGATGGCCGTTGGTGAGTATCCAGATTCGCTCGGGAGGCAGGACCGGACGCAGCCGGTCGACGGTCTGCTGGATCAAGGAGCGGTCGCCGAATAGCCGGAGAACCTGCTTGGCCGTGGCCCGGCGGCTTTTGGGCCAGAAGCGGGTGCCCCGGCCGCCGGCCAGAATCAGACCGTAAACATGTTCCATGAGTTTACTGAACTCTTATTGAACTGGGTATCCGCGCACCAACTTCAGCTCCCGATCCCAGCGAGTCTTGAAGAAGAAGTTCTTGGCGAGATCGATGAAGTGATCGGCGCTATAGCCAACCAGGTCCGCGGTGGGCGCGTCGTAGGACCAGAAGATCAGCAAGGGCTTGCCGATGATGTTCTCGCGCGGCACGAAGCCCCAGTAGCGGCTGTCGAGCGAATTATCGCGATTGTCGCCCATGGCGAAGTAGCTATCCGGCGGGACCACCACCTCGCCGTTCTGCACGTGCTCGGCGAGCATCTGCTTGGCGCGATCGTAGACCGGTCCGTCCGGCTCGGTCGGGAAGTTGTCGCGATACGGATCCGGGTTGGGGAAAATATGCTGGGCGTATGGTTCGTTGAGTAGCGGTTTGCCGTTCAGGTAAACCACTTTGTTCACCAAATGGATGTGATCGCCCGGGAACGCCCATCACGCGCTTCACGTAGTTCTGAGAGATGTCCATCGGATAGCGGAACACGATGACGTCGCCGCGCTTCGGCTCCGTGTAAGGCAGCAGGTAGCGCGAGAACGATCCCGGCGGCGCATAGGACAGCTTGTCCACCAAAAGATGATCGCCGACCATCACGGTGGTATCCATGGACGGTGTCGGCACGATGAAAGCCTGCACCAGGGTGGTGGTGCCGAATAGCAGGATCAGGATGTTCAGGCTCCACTCATGGATGAAGTTCCGCGTGGATTCGGCAAATTGGCTCATGTGGGGCTTTATTTGATATGGATCCTACTTAATCGGATAGCCGTGGATCAGCATGAAGCTTCTGCGCCAGCGGGTCTTGCTAAAAAAATTCGTGGCAAGATCCCGAATGTGGTCGAGGCTGATGGAAGAGGTGTTGAGATCTTCGGTGGGGGCGTCGAAGGACCAGTAAATCACCAGCGGCTTGCCGATGATGTTCTCGCGCGGAACGAATCCCCAGTAGCGGCTATCGAGCGAGGAATCGCGGTTATCGCCCATCGCGAAGTAGGAATTGGGCGGAACCACGACTTCGCCGTTGACCACGTGGTTCAGAAGCATGTCCGAGGCGCGGCGGTCGACGGAAACGTTGGGCTCGCCGGGGAAATTGTCGCGGTAAGAATCGATGTAATCGGACTTGTGATAGGTGTACGGCTCATCCAGGCGCACGCCATTCAGGTACACCTGCTTGTTGATCACGCGGATGCGGTCGCCGGGCACGCCGATGCAGCGCTTGACGAAGGTCTGATTGATCTCGACCGGGTAGCGGAAGACGATGATATCGCCGCGCTTCACATCGGTGTAGGGCAGCAGATACTTGCTCACCGGGCCGTAGGGAGCGAAGGCCAGCTTATCCACCAGCAGGTGGTCGCCGATCAGGAGCGTGTCTTCCATGGAACCGGTCGGAATCACGTAGGCCTGTACCAGGGTCGTGGTCAGGAACAGGAGCAGAAGGATGGTGATGGTCCATTCGGCGATAGTGCTGCGGGGGCGCTCATGATGGTGGTCTTCGGGTTCGACGATCGGTGTACCTTCCGTCGACGGCAGGCCGTTCAGCGGTGGCTCCGTCACTGGGACGGTGTAAGACGGGACCTCGGAAACTGTACCCGAACTCGAGGGCAGGGAAGGGTCCGTGGGATCTTGGGGGCTCACTACCTCTATCTTAGCGTGGCTTGCCCCAATGTGATAAACGCAGCGACAAAACGAACCCAAGAACCCCTTGAAACCAAAGGGTCGAGCATTTGGGAGGTGGATGTTTGGGCGAACGCTTTCATAATCGGGGCCGTGGAGCGGGCTCCAGCGGGCACCATTGTGTCTCACCGCGCGTTCATCTCGCGCCCGTTGGGCGCAGCCAATTTAAGCTTCTCGGTACTAATCAAACGCCCGCTCGCACTTCCGCAACTGACCGTGCCCGACTTGGTAACGCTATTAGAATCTGAAGAGCGGGAATTACCAAAGGCGGCCGTGGTGGCGATATAATCAACGGTGCTCGGGAACCCTAAATGGAAATTCCGCTGAGTACTGCTTGAGGCCACATGAACAGTCACATCTTGCGAGTTCTGCTGTTGTCGCCCGTCTTCTCCCTCCTGACGATGGCCCAGTCCCTCGAAGGAGTCTGGCAAGGGAACGTCACGATGCCGAATGCACCCGAAAGCCGCGCCGCGATCAGAGTCACGCGCACCGACGGCTCTCTCGCGGGCGTCATGTTTCTGTTGGATACCAAGGTACAAATGCCTGTCGCCAACATCTCTCTGCGAGGCACCACCGCGAAGATGTCTATCGCGGGCATGACCTATGAAGGCACGCTGAGCGCTGACGGCAACTCCATTGCCGGCAAGCTGACCATGGGAGCCAACTCCATGCCTATGCCATTAAAGCGCGCCACCTGGAGACAGCCTGGGAACTGCCGAAGCCGCCCGCGCTCCTCGCGAAAGATGTGCCGCTGGAATTCGTAGTCTCCACCATCAAACCCGCTCCCGACACCAACATCCCTTCCGGAACTTATGGCATCGGGGCTAGCAGCTACCAGGCCCACGGAGCCTCGCTGATCTACCTGCTGACCTTCGGCTTCAACATGCACCCCAGACAATTCGTCGGTCTTCCTGGATGGGCGACCTCCGATCGCTACGAAGTCAACGCAAAGCTTCCTGAAGGAGGCAGGCCTACCGATGCCCAATTGCGCATCATGGTCCAGAACCTGGTGAAGGACCGCTTCGGGATCACCTTCCACATCGAAAAACGCGAACTCCCGGCCTACACGATTAATGTTGGCAAGGGCGGTTTGGCGGGCATCAAGATGACGAGGAGCGAATCTCAGGGGAGCAATGGCGGCGGCACCTTCCAGGGCTCCGTTCCCGGCACCGGCGTCATGACCATGGGCAACGCCACCATGACCGATATGGCGAGTCTAATGCAACGCGTCATGCTCGACCGTCCCGTGGTCGACCAAAGCGGACTCACTGGCCGCTACAACATCGCTCTCAAATGGGCTCCGGACGACACGCAGTTCATCCAAATGAACCTCAGACTCGCCCCGCCTCCGGGAGCCGATCCCGATCCTCTACCCAACCTCGTGACCGCCTTCCAGGAGCAACTCGGCATGAAACTGGAGTCAACAAAAGCGCCTGTCGATGTCATCGTCATCGACAAAGTTTCGCGCCCGTCGGAGAACTGACTAACAGACCGTCTTGGGTGAAGCCGTCTGCTCTTGTGATAGACGGTAAAGATATGTTATCGACTACCAAGCCGCCGGACTTGGTCGAGACCGCTTAGGACGCCCAATCTCATCTGGCGGTGAGGCTTCGCAGATAGGTACCGATAAACGCTTCTGTGAAGCGCCTGCGCCCGTGACCGATAGTTGTAGGAGGGGACGAGCTACCTTGCGATCAGGGCTCCATCCGCCAGACTGGGTTGCGATCCAGACAGGGTAGCGCGTTGGCTGTCTGAGCACCGCCGTTTCTTCCGCTACGAAACTGGCCGGTGGAAATGGCGATCCGTACTGCACTTCCGGCAGGTTCATGAGCTTTCCGATCATCGATTGATAGAGACCCAGCCCCACCTGTTGTTCCGGAGGCAGGTACCAGCGGTGCAGTGAGTCCGCCATTTTCTTAAATTCGGCGATCAGTTGGTCACGCGGTATGTTGCGTCGGCCGGCCTCAGATAGCGTTTCGAGTGTTGTATCCACTGCCAGCAGCATGTTGCTCCGGCGCAGCACCAAGCCGGCGAGCAAGGCCGGATCGCCAGTTGTGGTGTCATCGGCGAAAACTCCCGCAGTGAGGACGGGTTCCGCGAAAAAACGAGTGCCGGGATTGCTCAAGCCGGGATTCATGCCCATGGACATGACCAGCCGTTCCTCACCCGGCAGCAGCGGTTTCGCGGCCGGCTCAATCAACGGATCGGAATACCTCACCAACGGCGCACTACTAGCGTTGGCGACTTTGAGGTACCCGCTTCGCAGCGACCACATAGGCCACCAAACTGATCGCGGAATTGTTGCGAATTTTGACGTCGTCCAAGCCACTCGATCTATGGATCAGTGTGGTGGAGATCTGCGCATCCAATGAGAAGGCGCATGCGAGCAGAGGTGCTAGCGAGATGACGGTTTTCATTCCGACTCTTCCTTGAGCGGCAGAATACCGTCATGATACCTCTCATAACGGAAAGAGGTCGGAAGAAAGTTCCTGGAGGTTGGGGATTTTTGCGCGGGGGCCAGGCGATCCTCAGCATAAGTGACCGCCCATGGGCACTAGCCAGATGTGCCTAGGGCTATTGGACATAGCGTCGGATAATGGCCGTTTGTTGACAACGTTAGGACTTTGGAAGTCCCCGTGCCTTAGGAACTCCGAGGAGAACTGACATATGCGGAACACGCTCTCAGTCATTTTTGCAATTGCCGGTACTCTGAGCACCGCCGCCTTCGCGGCGGACAGGGAGATTAAGGTTACTGACCGGCTGGACGCTTCGGCCGACACACTGTCCGATATGATGAAGGCCAGCGATAAGGGTATTCCCCAAGATTTGCTCGACAAGGCTAAATGCGTCGTGGTTATCCCCGGAATGAAAAAGGCCGGATTCATCTTCGGCGCGAAGTATGGCCAGGGATTTGCGGCCTGCCGCCGCAGCGGTGGCACCGGCTGGAGCGCTCCCGCCGCGATGCGCGTGGAAGGTGGAAGTGTGGGGTTTCAGATCGGCCTGTCGGAGACAGACGTTGTATTACTCGTTATGAATGATGGCGGTATGAAGCACCTTCTTTCCGACAAGTTTACGATCGGCGGAGACGCCACTGCAGCGGCAGGTCCGATTGGCCGCGCTGCCAGCGCCCAGACGGACGCGATGCTGAACGCGGAAATGCTGTCGTATTCCCGTGCGCGCGGACTCTTTGCCGGCATCTCGCTGGAAGGCGCGACGCTTCGTCCGGATGAAGACACCAACCGGGAACTATACGGTCGCCAGGCAACGAATCGCGAAATTCTGACTGGCGACTTCAAAACCCCCGCAAGCGCGGCAGACGTTTGAACGCCGGTTGAATCGGGAATCGCCCGTACGCGACAAGTAACTCGGGAAAGGTCCCTTGGCACATTGACTGCGGGCCGTCAGGATGTGACGGTCCGGCAGTCTAGTGGCGAACTACGGTCGTGCCTCCGGCAAGCCTAACCGGCTTGTCAGCAGGCGCGATTCGGAGTTTGTGGTGTGCGGCTAGCTCTGCCATATCTCCTCGAGAGAGAGCGCCGACGCCTCGGCGTCGACGACGCCTTCGAGCGCGGCGAAGCGGGCGAACGACTCGTCGCCGTAGTTCGAGACCACGGCCTCGATGCCCCAGCCGCGCACCTTCACCTTGACCGAGTCGAATGCGGACAGCTCCTGCCCATACGCCGCGGCGTCCTCCGTCGCCTCGTTCCCGTAGCGCAGGCGCCGGAAGCGCGCCTTGAGCGTCTCGAGGTCCTCGTCGACGACGAGCCTGCCGCCCTTGAGGATCCCGACGCGGTCGGCCATCTTCTCGACTCCCGCGAGGTCGTGCGACGTGAGGAGGACGGTCGTCCCCCGGTCGGCGAGCTCGCCCACGAGCTCGTCGAAGAACGCCGCGCGCGCCACGGCGTCGAGGCCGAGCGTCGGGTCGTCGAGGACGAGGAGGTCGGGCCAGGATGCGAGGGCGAGGGCCAGGGAAACGAGCGCCTTCTGGCCCTTCGAGAGGTTGCCATACGGAGCGGCGGCAGGCACGCCGAAGCGGGACAGGCGCGCCTCGACGGACTCCGCATCCCACGCGGGATAGACCTTCGCGCAGAACGCCGAGAGCTGGCGGGCGGTCATGGACGGCGGCGCGTCCGGGTCCTCGGGTACGATGCCGACCTTCGCCATCAGGCGCGCGCGGTTCTTCCAGACGTCCTCGCCGAAGAGCGCGCACGAGCCGGCTGTCGGCTTCTGCTGGCCGAGGAGGCAGCGCACGAGGGAGGATTTCCCGGCGCCGTTCCGACCGAGTAGGGCATAGACGGAGCCACGGGGAATGGAGAAAGAGATTTCTTCGAGAGTGGGCTTCGGGTTGCCGCCGTACCTCACGAGAAGACGACGAACCTCGACGGCGGGCGCGGAAGATTTCTTCGAATGCGATTCCGCCGGGAAAGGCGCCGGCGCGCCCGAGCGACCCGCCGCGGCGGCCAGGTCCGCTGCCCGCGACGGTTCTGATCCGCGCATCGCGCTCATGCGGCAACTCCCCTGCTTTTCCTTCTAAGAATCTTCATTTCTCTTCTTTCTAAGAAATCCCAAACTGCGTTTCACGCGCTCCACCGCCTCATCACTGGGCGCGCCGATCGTGACGGCGAGCGACGCGTACCGCATCGCACCTCCTTCGAGCTCCTTTTCGCGCTCGCCGCGCGGGAGAGCCGGCGGCCTGTCGGCGACGAACGTCCCCTCCCCGCGCTTGACGGCGAGGACTCCCGAGTCCACGAGGCGCTGGTAGCCCTTCGCGACCGTCGCCGGGTTGATCGACAGGTCGCGCGCGAGGTCGCGCACGGACGGCATGGCCGAGCCAGGCTTCATCGCGCCGGACGCCACGAGCCGCCGGACGTTCTCCTCGATCTGCTTCCAGAGGGGAACGGCGTCGGAAGGATCGATGGAGAGGCTGCGGCTCATACGCGGACCTCCGCGTACGTGATCTCCCGCCGCTCGAGCACCCACGCGGCAAGAACAAGCGCAGCCGCGGTGACGAAGACGGTCACGAATAGCTCAGAGATGCCTACCGCCGGAGGAGAGCCCGAGGCCATGCCCCAGCCGGGGGCGAGGACGAACTGGAGACCGTCGCCCAACCGGATCCAAAAATCGTCGCGGTTGAAGAATCCGACCATGCGGGAGGTCTGAGCTGCAACCGAAGCGAGGCCCCACACGGCGAGATCCGAGAGCCCGCTTCCGAGCGCGGAAAGGAACAGGAGCACCGCCGAAGTTCCCGCCGCCGCGAGGATCCGTTCAAGGAGCCGCGGACCGAGCGCATCCGCCTCGAACGAGCCGTGGCAGACCCGGAGGATCAGAACGACGGCCAGGAGCTGCGCGGCGGAGAGGACGCCTGCTGTCGCCGTGACGGACGCCCACTTGCTTAGCGCATAGACCCAACGTTTGATTGGTCGCGTGAACACTAGAGCGAGAACGCCGCTCGAGATGTCGAGACCCAAGATGCCGTTCGCGAGTGTCACGGCGAGGAGCGGATGGAAGAAGGAGACGCTAGAGTTCGGCCGCGGGTCCACCAGGGCGATGGGGATCGGGAACAGGGCGAGGCCGAGCAGAGTTGCAACGCGGATGGGATTCGAGAGCCGCTCGCGCAGCGTGGCCGCGCAGATGTCGAGGTTCATGCGACCGTTTCTCCGGCGCCCGCATCCTCGGGCTGGAAGAGGGACTCGAGCCGAACTCCCTCGGGAACGTCCGCGAGTCGCCCCGCGCGGAGGAAGAGGACGCGGTCCGAAACCCGCTCGACCTGTTCGAGCTGGTGCGAATTGAAGAGAATCGTCACGCCGTCGGCTTTAAGGCTCGCGAGGAGGCGGCGGACGAGGAGCACGCCGTGCGGGTCGACCCCTGACGTCGGCTCGTCGAGGAAGAGGAGACGCGGCCTTCCGACGAGCGCTTGCGCGAGCGCGAGGCGCTGGAGCATGCCCCGGGAATACGTTGAGATGCGTCGCCGCCGTGCCGACGGCTCGAGCTCCACGCGGTCGAACGTTTCGGCGACATCCGACTCCTGCGTCGCGCGAGGACGTCCCGCGAGGGCATGGTGGTAGGCCACGAAAGCCCGGCCGCTCATCCAGCGGTCGAAGGACAGGCGCTCGGGGACGTATCCGACGAGGCGGTTAACCTCCGGTGTGCCGGGCCCTCCTCCGAGGATCCGGATTCGCCCCTCGTCCGGGAAGAGAAGTCCGAGCAGGCATCCGAGAAGCGTCGTCTTCCCGGCGCCGTTCGGGCCAACGAGGCCGAGGACGATGCCGGGCTTCACTTCGAACGACACGCCGGACAACGCGGGAACCGGCTTACCCGCATAGCGCTTCGTGAGGCCGGAGACGGCAATCGCGGGATCTGGAGCCGGTGCCGAATCAGTGTATCGCAACACTGATACACTACGGACGCCGAGAGCCGTTTGTCAAGGATGCCGGAGAAAAGATCGATTCCTAGCCCGGGGCCCGCCCGGCCGCGAGCCGAGATGCGAGGTCGTCCAGGTGCGACGCGCGCAGCCGCGCCTCGGCCTCGGAGATCGTCCCCGCCTGCACGAGTGCGGCGAGCGAGTCCTCCATCGTCATCATCCCGAAACGCTTTCCGAGCGTCAGCTCCGTGTGAATCTGGTGGAACGAGCCCCGGCGGATGTGGGCGCGGATGGGGTCGGTCGCGACGAGGATCTCCACGGCGGCCGCGCGGCCGGATCCGTCCTTCTTCGGGACGAGCTGCTGGCAGACGATGGCCGACAGTGCGAGCGAGAGCTGGTGCTTCACCTGCCCCTGCTGCTCGGCCGGGAAGATGTCCAGGATCCGGTTGATCGTCTGCGGGACGTCGTTCGTATGGAGCGTCGTGAGCACGAGGTGGCCGGTCTCGGCGGCCGTCACGGCGGCGCGCGTGGTCTCGAGATCCCGCATCTCGCCCACGAGAATCACGTCGGGGTCCTGGCGGAGCGCGGCGACGAGCGCCGAGGCGAAGTCCGGCACGTCGACTCCCACCTCGACCTGCTCGACGAGCGATTTCGCATGGGTGTGCTCGTATTCGACGGGGTCTTCGATGGTCACGATGTGCCGCCTCTCCGTCCGGTTCATGCGGTCCACGAGGGCCGCGAGGGTCGTCGTCTTGCCGGAGCCGGTCGCGCCCGTCACGAGGATGAGGCCGCGCGCGGCTTTCGTCAGGTCGTAGAGCATCTCCGGCAGACCGAGCTCGGAGAGAGAAGGGACGCGCTTGGGCAAAACTCGCAAGGCCGCCGCGACCCCCCGCCGCGTGCGGTGGAGGTTCACGCGGAAGCGGCCGAGGCCCGCGAGGTGGAGCGAGAGGTCCACGACGCCCGTCTCGTGATAACGGCGGCGCCGGTCGCCGGAAAGCGACGGCGAAAGGAGATCGAACACCTCCTGCGCCGAGATCGACTCTCCTCCGCCCGCCCTTTCGAGAGAGCCGTGCATCCGCACGACCGGCGAAGCGCCGGGCACGAGGAGGAGATCCGTTGCGCCGCGGCGGACGGTCTCCGAGAGAAGAGCCACGAGGACGGGAGGGATCTCGTCCGCGCCCGCCGGTGAGATCTTCGCGGGCAGATCGAGCTCGGGCGCCGGCTCCTCGGGACGCACGAGCTCCAGCTCGGGCTCGGCGGCGCCGCGCCGGTCGGAACCGGCGCCCTGATTCAGCGACCGGATCAGCTTGTTCAGCTCGTCCGTATCCACGGGTGAATTCTACGGACGTCCCGCGGCTCCCGCCTCGTCAGGAGCCGGTCTTTCGCCTGAGCTCGTCGAAGGCGAGGAGGTCGGACAGGAATTTCGGGAGGGTCGCGAGCGGGAGCTGCGTGGCGCGGTCGGACTTCGCGTGTGCAGGATCGTCGTGGACCTCGAAGAAGTAGCCGTCCACGCCGACCGCCGCCGCCGCGCGGGCGAGGGCGGGCGCGTACTCGCGGGAGCCGCCCGTCTCGGTCCCGAGCCCGCCGGGGAGCTGGAGGGAGTGCGTCGCGTCGTAGACGACGGGCACGCCGAGAGCGCGCATCATGGGAAGGCCGCGGAAATCCACGACCAGGTTGTGGTAGCCGAAAGTCGTCCCGCGCTCGGTGAGCGTCACGTTCGAGTTGCCCTTCGCCCGGCATTTCTCGACGATCTGCCTGCAGTCGTCCGGCGCGAGGAACTGACCCTTCTTCACGTTCAAGGCCCTCTTCGTCGCGGCGGCGGCTTCGATGAGATCCGTCTGCCGGCAGAGGAACGCCGGGATCTGGAGGACGTCGGCGACCTCCGCGGCGATCGCGCATTGCTCGGGCTCGTGGACGTCCGTCAGGATCGGCAGGTCGGTCTTTTCCTTCACCTCGGACAGGATCGAGAGGCCCCGCTCGATGCCGGGGCCGCGAAAAGAGGCGCCCGCGCTGCGGTTCGCCTTGTCGAACGAAGACTTGTAAACGAGCCGGTCGGCCGCGCCGCAGCCCTCGAAGACCTGCTTGATCGCCTTCGCCATCTTCAAAGCGTGCGCACGTGACTCAATCACGCACGGGCCCGCGAAGAAGACGGGCCGGCAGCGATCCCCGACGGAGAGGTGAGGCGTGATCGAGACGAAGACCTTCACCGCGTCGATGTTACAGAATGTGGGGACCGGGAGGTCCGATGGCGATCCGCATTCTCGTGACGGGCGGGACATTCGACAAGGAGTACGACGAGCTGACGGGCCGTCTCTTCTTCAAGGACACCCACATCCAGGAAATGCTCCGGCTCGGCCGCTGCCGGGTGCCGGTGGCCGTCGAGACCCTGATGATGATCGACAGCCTCGAAATGACGTCGGCCGACCGCGAGACGATCGTGCGCCGCTGCCGCGAGGCCTCCGAGAGCTGGATCGTCATCACGCACGGCACCGACACGATGGTCGAGACCGCCGCGCCTCTCGCCGCCGCCGAGACGGGGAAGACGATCATTTTGACCGGCGCGATGGTGCCGTGGGCGTTCGGAAGCTCCGACGGGCTCTTCAACCTCGGAAGCGCGCTTTCCTTCGTCCAGTCGCTCCCGGCCGGCGTCTACGTCGCGATGAACGGCCGCTGTTTTGCGTGGAACAACGTCCGGAAAGACCGCGTCTCGGGGGTCTTCGAGGCCATCCGCTGAGCGTGAGCGGCGCCACGTTTCCGCGACGACGCGGCGCGAGTTTTGCGTCGAAAACCCCGAGAGGTGAAAAAGTTACAATGAGGAAGAGGCAGATGCAACGTCGTTCGTCGATTCTGGTGCTCGTGGTCGCGTCCGCTCTGCTCTCCTCGGCGAACTTCGTCCGGGCCGCCGAGCCGAAGCCGATCGAGACCTACACCGCGTTCGCGGCGAGTCTCGGAACCGGAAAGACCGCGGTGATCGACATCGCCGTCAGCCGCTGGTCGACGGACCAGGAGCGGGAGATGCTTCTGGCCACGCTCCAGGAGTTCGGCCGAGACAAGCTCGTGGACACGCTCCAGAAGCTCAAGCCGGTCGGCACGATCCGCGCGTCCAACTCCCTCGGCTATGATCTCTATTACGCCCGCGAGCACAAGGCGGCGGACGGCAGCCGGCGCGTGGTCCTCGCGACGAACCGGCGCGTGTCGTTCCGCGAGCTCGCGAACAACCTGCGCTCGAAGGACTTCCAGCTCACGCTCATCGAGATTCACTTGGGCCCGGACGGGAAGGGCGAGGGCAAGCTCGTGCCCGCGGCGAAGGTCACTTGGGACAAGGAATCGAAGAGAATCGAGATCGAGAACTACAGCGCGCTCCCGGTCGACCTGTTACAGGTCATCGCGAAGAAGCCCTGACAGCCGGGTGCCGCATCCGGCCTCAGAATGGGGCCGTGCACAAGGCCCCGGCGTCCCCGTTCACGACCCTCGGCCTCGACGCGCGCCTCGTGAGCGCGCTCGTGGCGCTGGGCTACGAGGAGCCCACGCCGATCCAGAGCGCGGCGATCCCACGGCTCCTCGAAGGGCGCGACGTTTTCGCGCAGGCAGCCACCGGAACGGGGAAGACTGCCGCATTCGCGCTCCCGATCCTCCATCGCATCGGAGCGGAGGCCGAGCGGGGGGTCGCGCCTTCGGCCCTCGTCCTCGTGCCGACCCGCGAGCTCGCGATGCAGCTCGCCGAGGCCGTGCACCGGTACGGCCGGGGGATCGGGATCCGTGTCCTCCCCGTCTACGGGGGCGCGTCGATGGAGACGCAGCTCCGGGCCCTGAAGCGCGGGGTGGACGTCGTCGTCGCAACGCCCGGGCGCGCGCTCGACCACGTGAACCGCCGCTCGCTGGTTCTCGGAAGCGTCCGCACGCTCGTTCTCGACGAGGCCGACGAGATGCTGGACATGGGGTTTGCCGAGGACCTCGACGCGATCCTCGCGGCGACTCCGAAGGCGCGGCAGACGGCTCTGTTTTCCGCCACGCTTCCGCCGCGCATCGCGACTCTCGCCGCCCGCCATCTCCGCGAGCCGGTCCGGATCGAGATCGAGAAGGAGAAGACCGCGCCGGGGAAGATGCCGAAGGTCCGGCAGACGGCGTACGTCGTCGCCCGAGGCCACAAGCGCGCGGCGCTCGCACGCATCCTCGACCTCGAGAGCCCCGCAGGGGCGCTCGTCTTCTGCCGCACGCGTCTCGAGGTCGACGACCTGACCGAGAGCCTCAAGGGACGCGGGATGCGCGTGGAGGCGATGCACGGCGGGATGTCTCAGGAGCAGCGCGACCGCGTGATGACGAAATTCCGCGCGGGGACGCTCGAGCTTCTCGTCGCCACCGACGTCGCGGCGCGCGGCCTCGACATCGGGCACCTCTCGCACGTCGTCAACTTCGACGTGCCGTCCTCGCCCGAGGTCTACGTCCACCGGATCGGCCGGACGGGCCGCGCCGGGAGGGAAGGCGTCGCCATCACGCTCGCCGAACCGCGCGAGCACTGGCAGCTTCGCAACATCGAGCGCCTGACAAAGCAGAAGATCGAGGTCGCGAACGTCCCCACGGTCGCCGACCTTCGCGCGAAGCGCCTCGAGCTGACGCGGGCGTCTCTCCGCGAGTCGATCCTCTCGGGCGGGCTCGAGGACTATCGCGTCGTCGTCGAGTCCCTCGCGGAGGAGTTCGACCCCATGGACGTGGCCGCGGCCGCCGTGAAGCTGGCGGACCCTTCCGCGGCTGGCTCGGGCTCGGTTGCGGACGAGCACGAGATTCCCGCGATTGCCGCGCCTCCTCCTCCGCGCGCGGCGAAGGCCGGGACGAAGTACAAGTCCGGGGGCAGGGAGCCGGGCGGCTCGGCGAGCATTTTCATCGGAGCGGGCCGGGCCGCGGGCGTCCGGCCCGGAGATCTCGTGGGCGCGATCGTCAACGAAGCCAAGGTGAGTCCCCGCGACGTGGGCTCGATCCAGATCGCCGAGCGGTTCTCGCTCGTGGAGGTGCCGGAAAGAATCGCCGAGTCCGTCATGCGCGCTCTCCGCGGCACGATGATTCGCGGTCAGAAGGTGGTCGTGAGGCGCGACAAGGATGCGGGGCGCTGAGCATGGCCGTTTCTTCCGTCGCCGCCGCCGGTCTCGCCTTCGCGATCGCTCTTGCGGACGGCGGGAAGTCCGTGCCGATCGACCGATTCACGCTGAAGGTGCCCGGCGTGAAGGGCGCTCTCGTCCTTTCGTTAGAAGGCGTCGACCTCATCGGCGGCGCCGTCGTCGCGCCCGTGCGCCTCGCGAACGAGACGGACTTCGACGTCCTTTCGCCGAGGATCGACCTCGTTTCCGTCACCGAGACGCGGCGCGAAGGCGGACGCGACGTGGCGCGCGCGCTCGATGCCGCGGCGCCTTTGCCGCCCGCCTGGGACCTGCTTCGCAAGAGGACGGACGCCGCGGGGCAGCTCTTTCGGGCCTCTCCGGTCGGGTTCTCTCCGGACACCTCGCTCGTCGTGATCCTCGGGGCCGTGAGCGGCGCCCTCGCAGTGGGATCGTTCGAGGTCGAGGGTGCGAGAAACCCCGCCCGGCTCGACATCGATTCCGGCTCGCTCTTCGTCACGGACGCGTCGGGACGCATCGTCAGGTGCGCGCTCGACGGGCGCGGCGCCGCGGAAGTGAAGCAGCGGCCCCCGCAGAGGAGTGACCCGGCGGGAGGACCGTGCGCGCGAGCGCGCGTCCAGGCCCTCGTGTGCCGCACGGCGCCCGACGGCGGCGCCTGGGCGATCGAGGGGCGCGAAGTGACGCAGCTCGATGCCGAGGGAGGGAGAGTGCGTTCATTCCCCCCCGGGGGCGAAGGCCCGCCGGTCGCGCTGGCGCTCGGCCCGGACGGAAGGCTTTACGTGGCGACGGCGGGCGAAGGTGGAAGCAGCGGGTCCGTGCGGATCTTCAGGCCCTTCTGACGGCTACTTTTTCAGGAGCAGATTGAAGTCCGCACGATAGAACGTGCGGCCCTGTCCGTCGCGCCGCGTCGGAATGACGAAGAGCGGGAAGCGGCCCATCTTCTCCTGCTCGACGGTATACGTGCCCTCGGCGAGGCGCTCGCCTCCGGGCGCGACGAACGTGAGCGAGAACTGGTGCGTTCCGTTCGAAGAAGGTTTCTCGTCGTACGCCTCGAGGACGACGTCGATCGAGCCCCGTGAATCGGCCGTCTGGACGTGAAACGTCCGGCCGACGTATTGCGCGAAGTTGCGGACCGGCGTGATCGAGCCCATCGCGCCCACGGCCTTCGTGGCCGCCGACAGCGGACGGACCGCCGCGCCGACGACACCGGTCACGACCGTGAAGAGGAATTTCTTGCGGGTGATTTTCATCGAAGACCTCCGGGGACGGTTTGTGCCACGATACGGCGCATGCTCGAGAGCTTGACGTTCGGAGATTTCTCTGGAAGGGTCGGAGAGGGGTTTCGCCTCGAGGGACCCGCCGTCATCGTCGAGCTGACGCTTGTCGAGGTCACGGACCTCGCGCGGCGCGAAAAACCGGGTCCGCGGCGGTCGCCGTTTTCGCTCGTCTTCCACGGCCCGTTCAGCCCCGTAATGCCCCAGCGCACATACGCGCTCGAGCATGCCTCGCTCGGGCGCCTCGACATCTTCCTCGTACCGATCGGGCCCGACGCCGACGGCATGCGGTACGAGGCGGTCTTCAACTGACTCTCGCCGCGGACACCGCGGGACGCCGCTCCATCAGCAGATAGACGCCGTGCTCCTCGGCGGGCGCGAACCCGAGACGCTCGTAGAGACTTCGCGCGGGGTTCGACATCTCCACGTGGATCGTCAGGGTCACTTCGCGCCCCTTCGCTTCCGCGATGAGCTCGGCCAGGAGCCGCGTTCCGATTCCCGTCCCCCGGAACCGAGGCAGGAGAGCGATGTCCATGAGCCGGATCTCTCTCGGCCTGCGGTGGACATAGAGCCGCCCCACGGGCACCCCATCCACCTCGATCACGTCGTACGTCGCGCCTTCGTAGTGGGCGCGGTAATGCGCGTCCTGGGCGTCGAACTGCATCTTCACGAACGCGGCCTTCTGCTCGTCCGTCCAGGGCACCGGCGCCAGCTCCTCCGCGCGCGTCGACGCGTACACGGAGAGGAGGAACTCCCGGTCGTCGGGGCGGACGGGGCGGAGGGTCACCATTCGTCGGGTGCTCCTCACGTCCGCGGCGGGTAGACGCCCTGCAGGGCGATGCAGAAGTTGAGCGTGAGGTACGGCTGCATGTTGTTGTGCGGCTGGTCGGCGCCGGCCGGTGCGATCGCCTGCGAGCTGAGCTGCGTCACGGCGCCCGGCACGGCGTAGGCCCCGATTCCGATGCCCTTGGCCAGCAACTCGTTCCCGGCATTCGTGTCCACCCCATCTGCCTTGGAAGCCTGGAGCCCGTGCGAATGCGAAGGGATCTCCGACTCGAGCAGGGTAACGGTCTCGCTCCCGCCGGTCTCGCCGAGATCGTGGAGCGAGAGGCCGGGACCCTGTCCCGGGTGCATCGGCGCGTTGCCTTGCATGTTCGGGAGCGCGAAGTTGCTCCTCCCGTCCCCGCCGTACGTCGTCCCAAGCAGGGAGAACAGCGCCGTGTTCTGCGAGAGAGGCAGGATCTGGCCGTCGCAGAACGCCCAGCCCGCTGGGGCGAAGTTGAACGGGAAGATGCGGATTTCGGCGACGAATGGGTCCATGGCGTCTCCTCAGGTCTGTGACGGGAAGATGCCGAAGAGAGAAATGATGAAGTCGACGCAGAGGTACGGCTGGAAGTTCGTGTGAGGCTGGCTTCCTCCCGTGCTGCCGACGGCGGACGGGCTCAGCGGGGTCAGAGGCGCATCGGTGCCGTACGGGGTGATCGCGGCGTTCGGAGACTTCGCGGGGAGCTGGCCCTGGGGGGCGGTGCCCGTCGCGGGATTGTTCGACGCGAGAAACGCGTGTGAGTGCGCCGGAATCTGGCTGACCGTCAGGGTGATCTCCTCCACGCCGCCCGTCTCCGCGAGCGTAAAGCCGTTCCCGAAGTGGAGCGGGACACGACCGCGCAGGTCGGGCAGCGCGAACGTGGACTGCCCGTCGCCGCCGTACGTCGTGCCGATCAGGTTGAAGAGCGTTTCGTACTCCGAGATCGGCAGGAGCTGGCCTTCGCAGAACATCCAGCCCGCGGGCGCGAAGTTGCCCGCGAACATCCGGATCTCACCGACGTAAGGCTGGGCCATCGCGTGCCTCCTAGGTCTGGCTCGGGAAGATGCCCTGGAGGGCGATCGAGAAGTTCAGGACGAGGAACGGCTGCATGTTGAGGTGCGCCTGCGAGCCGCCCACGTTGGCGAGGGCGTTGGGGGCCATGGCCACGGGGTTGCCGGAGCCGTAGAGCTGGGCCCCGGCGGACTGCGCGAGCATGACGTTCGACGCCGGGACGTTCGTCGACGCGACCGCGCTGACCGCATTGGCGACGTGCGCATGCGTGGGGATCTCCGAAATCGAGAGCGTGTGGGCCTGCTCGCCGCCTTGCTCTCCGAGGGTGTGGCCGTTCCCCATGTGGATCGGGGCGCGCCCCTGCAGATTGGGAAGCCCGAAGTTCACGCGCCCGTCTCCTCCGTAGGTCGTGCCCAGCAGCGAGAACAGCGCCTGGTTCTGATTGATCGGCAGGAGCTGGCCGTCGCAGGTCGCCCAGCCCTTCGGTGGGAAGCCGAAGCTCATGATCCGGATCTCGGCGAGGAAGGGTTCCGCCATCGCTGTTTCTCCTCGTGTTAGAAGCCGCCGGGTTCGACGCAGGTCGAGAACCCGCTCGTGGCGGAGATGAGGGTCGTGCCGCCGACGCCGAAGTTGCCGGGCGCGCTCCCCGGGTTCTGGCTGTTCACGTAGTTCTCGACGTCCGGCGTCGACGTCGACCCGCCGGGCAGGCCGACGATTCCGAACGCGTTGATCGCGGAATTCGTCCCCTGCTTGCGGAGGCCGATGCCGGAGGCGATGAAGCCGCCTCCGCTGTCACCCGCCGTCGTGTTGCCCGTGATCTCGAGGCATACGGTCTCGTTGGCGCTGGAAGCGCTGCCGGAAGAGACGCGAATGCCGAACGTCGTCCCGCTTCCCGAGGTCGGGGCCGCGACGGTGTTCGTCCGGATCCTCACGTGCGCCTGGCCGGTCGCGCCGATCGTGTTGACGAGGATACCGTTCCCGTCCGTCTGGCTGATGTTGTTCGCGCCGCCGGCCGTGCCGTCGCCGATGCTCAGGTTCAGGACGGGCGTGTCGCTCGACGAGAACGTGCTCGTCGTGCCGCCGCCGATCCCGGCGCTGCTGAAGATGTTGTGCGCGACGATCGTGTTTCCGGCGATCGTGCCGGTGTACGTCGTGAGGCCGTTCGATCCGAAGCCGATCCCGAGTCCCTTCACGTTCGTGATCGAGTTGTTCGTGATGACGAAGAACCCGGTGCCGCGGCCGTTGAGCGCCGTGTTGATCCCCTGCGTCCCCATCTGGTTGGCCGCGCTCTGTCCCGAGATCACGTTGTTCGTGATCGCGATCGCGTTCGTCGAGAGGTCGGACCCGTACGTCCCCGCGGGCGCGAGGGTGCTCGTCGCGTTTCCGCCGAGGAACAGGATCCCCGCGTCGCTCGGGAAGTTCGTGATCGTGTTCCCGTTGATCGTAGCCTTCGAGTAGCTCGCGACGGTGGACGCCGAGCCGAAGCCCACGAGCCGGATCGCCGATCCCTTCGACGCCGTCGTGAGCGTGCTGCTCGTGAGCGTGTTGTTCGAGATGTTCGTGTTGCTGATCGTGCCGTCGAACTGGAAGACGTCCACGCCGTGGTAGTAGGCGTTCGTCAGCGTGCTGCCCGTGATCGTCAGCGTTCCCGTGAGGTTCTTCTCGTTGCCGATCGTGGGCGAGTAGGCGCCGGCGTTGAAGGCGATGTTCGAGTCTCCGGTTCCGCTGGCGGTACCGGAGTTGTTGATCGTGCCGTTGACGAAGCTGAACGTCTGGACGTTATTGGATCCCTTCACGCCGCTGTGCCCCGTGTTCTGGATGCTCATCGAGGTGAGCGAGACGCTCTGGGCGTTCGACAGGAGGACACCGTCTCCGGTCACGCTCTGGATCGTGCCGCCCGTCCCCGCGCCCCCCGTCCCCGTGACGGTGAAGCTGCCCGTCGAGTTCTGCAGGACGATGCCGTTGGCGCCCCCGTTCGCGGACACGGCCTGGAAGGTGAACGCGCCTCCGGCGGCGTTCAGCGACACCGCCGTGCCGGTCGTCGTCGTCACCGTGACGCCGTTCTGCACGGTCGCGCCCGTGATCGCGCCCGAGTTCGTCACGCCCGTGCTCGAGCCCGCGCTGACGTCGAGGGAGCTGACCGTGAGCGTGTTCGCCGCGAGCGTGAGAGTCGAATTGAGCGTGGGCTTGCCGCCCGCGCCGATCGTGAGGGGCCCGAGCGTGAACGTCGTGCCCTGGCCCCAGAGCGTCAGGCCGGCCTTGTTCAGCGAGGCGCCCGCGTAGTTGGACGAGCCCGTGTGCAGGAAGATCGTCTGGTTCGCAGAGGCGTTCGTCACCGCCTGCGCGACCGTCGCGAGAGGCTCGTGCGACCGCCCGCGCGAGGCCGAGTCGGAGCCGCCCGAGTTGTTCACGTACCAGACCATGCCGGTCAAGGTGACGTTCAAGGGCGCGGTCGCGCTCGCGGGCGTCCCGGTCCCGCCGCTGTCGCTTGAGACCGTATAGGTGCACGTCGAGGACGTCGCGCCCGCGTTCGGCGTGTAGACGAAGCGGCCGAGTCCGTCGAAGGTCGAGATGGCCGCGCCGGCGGTGCAACCCGCGGCGGTCACGGTGACGCTGCCGGCCGGCTGGGCCGACGTGAGGAGCCCCGACACCGTCGCGACGGCGGGAGTCGTCGGCGCGCCTGTGACGCCGGTGACGTAGAGCTGCGTGTTCCCGACGCCCGAGTAGGTCTGCGTCACGATCGCGGGTGCGACCGAGAGCGTGTAGGTGCCGCTCGTTCCGAAGCAGCCGTTTGCGTCGGTCGCCTTCACCGTGATCGTGAACGTGCCGGTCTGGGTCGGCGTGCCGGTGAGGACACCGGCGGTCGAAAGCGAGACACCCGTCGGGAGGGAGCCCGTCGTGAGGGTGAACGTCGCGGGCGTGTGCGTCCCGACGCCCGACTGCGTAAACGTGAAATTGCCGGCTGGGGCGAGCGCCGTGTTGTACGTCGCGATCGTCGAGGTCGGGTTCGAGACCGTGATCGTCTGGCAGGAGATCACGAGCGTGTAGGTCGCGCCCGTGCCCGTGCAGCCGTTCGCGTCCGTCACCGTGACGACGATCGGGAACGTGCCGGACGAAGAGGGCGTGCCGGAGAGGACGCCCGCGGCCGACAGGGTCAGCCCGGCCGGGAGCGTCGAGGATGTCGTGAACGTCGCCGGCGTGTGCGTGCCGACGCCGGCCTGGGTGAACGTCTGGCTGAACGGCGCGTCGACGGTGCCCGTCGTCGTTCCGGGGTTCGAGACCGTGATCGTCTGGCAGGAGATCACGAGCGTGTAGGTCGCGCCCGTGCCCGTGCAGCCGTTCGCGTCCGTCACCTTGACGACGATCGGGAACGTGCCGTTCTGTCCCGGCGTGCCCGAGAGCGTTCCGTCCGCCGCGAGCGTCAGGCCGCCCGGGAGCGTCGAGGACGTCGTGAACGTCGCCGTGCCGGCCGCGCCGGTCTGCGTGAACGTCTGGTTGAAGGGGGCGTCGACCGTGCCCGTCGTCACGCCCGGGTTCGTGATCGTGATCGTCGGGCAGACGGTCACGAGGCTGTACGAGGTCGCGCCCGAGCAGCCGGCGGCGTCGGTCGCGGTGACGACGATCGGGAAGGTGCCGCCCTGCGTCGGCGTGCCCGAGAGAACGCCGGCCGAGAAGGTCATCCCGGCGGGCAAGGCGCCCGTCTCCGTGAGCGTGTAGGGCGACGTCCCGCCGCTCGCCGTGAACGTCACGGGGCCGTACGGCGAGCCGACGGGGCCCGAGGCGAGCGTCGGGGGCGCGACGGTGATCGTGACGCCGTTACACGTCACGGTGACCACGTAGTCCTGGCTCCCGACGCAGCCGCCGACCGAATCGGTCGCCGAGATCGTGATCGGGAACGTCCCGGTCTGGGTGGGCGTCCCGTCGAGAGTGGCGCCGGTGAAATTCATGCCCGTCGGCAAGGAGCCGGCCTCGGCGAACGTGTAGGGCCCCGTTCCGCCGCTCGCCGTGAACGTCGTACTCGGGAAGGGTGAGCCGGCCAGGACGGTCGGCAGCGAGCTCGGCGAAAGCGTTATGGACGTCCCCGAGCAGGCCACGACCACGAGGTAGTCGCGGCTCGCCGTGCAGCCGTTCGAATCCGTGACGGTGACCGTGATCGGGAAGCTCCCGGTCTCGGTCGGCGTGCCCGCGAGCGTGTCGATCGAGAAGCTCATCCCGTTCGGGAGGGCGCCCGTCTCGGAGAACGTGACGGAGCCGATGCCGCCTGTCTGCGTGAACGTCGTCGCGGGGTACGGGGTGCCGGTCGTTCCCTGCGGGAGCGTCGCGGGAGACAGGGTGATCGACTGGCAGCTCACGACGAGCGTGTACGTCGCGCTCGTCCCCGTGCAGCCGTTCGCGTCCGTGACGGTGACGCCGATCGGGAACGAGCCGGTCTGACCGGGCGTGCCCGACAGCGTCCCGTTCGCCGCGAGGGACATTCCCGACGGGAGCGTCGACGCCGTCGTGAACGTCGCGCCGCCGATCGCGCCCGTCTGCGTGAAGGTCTGGCTGAACGCGGTGCCGATGGTCGCGGTCGCCGTCGCGGGGTTCGTGACGACGATCGTCTGGCAGCCGATCGAGAGGTTGTAAGTCGAGCTCGTGCCCGTGCAGAGGTTCGCGTCCGTGACCGTCACGACGATCGGGAAGAGGCCGGTCTGGGTCGGCGTTCCCGCGAGGACGCCGTTCACGGCGAGATTCAGCCCGGCCGGAAGCGTCGACGCGGTCGTGAATGTCGCCGATCCGATCGCGCCGGCCTGCGTGAACGTCTGGCTGAACGCCGTACCGGCCGTTCCGGCGGCCACGGCCGGGTTCGTCACCGTGATCGTCTGGCAGGCGATGACGAGGTGGTACGTCGCGCCGCTGCCCGTGCAGCCGTTCGCGTCGGTCGCCGTCACGAGGATGTCGAAGCCGCCCGCCTGCGTCGGCGTGCCCGAGAGGACGCCGTTCGCCGCGAGCGTCATGCCGATCGGAAGGGCGCTCGCCGTCGTGAACGTCGTCGCCCCGACGCCACCCGCCTGCGTGAACGTCTGGCTGAAGAAGACGTTTGCCGTGCCCGTCGCCGTCACGGGGTTCGTCACGGTGATGGTCTGGCAGGAGATCACGAGCGTGTACGTCGCGCCCGTCCCCGTGCAACCGCTCGCGTCGGTCGCGGTCACGGTGATCGGGAAGGTGCCCGGCTGGGTCGGCGTGCCCGAGAGCGTCCCGTTCGGAGCGAGCGTCAGGCCGGCGGGCAGCGGCGACGCCGTCGTGTACGTCTTCGTCCCCGTGCCGCCGGAGGACGTGAAGGTCTGGCTGAACGGCACGTTGACCGTGCCCGACGCCGTCAAGGGGTTCGTCACCGTGATCGTGCTCGTGCACGCCGGGACCCAGTAGCCCGAGATGTCGATGATGAAGTCGGCCGCCCCCGCCGAGACGTTCGCGAGCGCGACGGTACCCGTGTTGTCGCTCGCAAGGGCCACGATCGTGTTGCTCGCGCGGGTCTTGCCCGCCGAGAAAGCCAGGACCAGCGTCGGGGGTGCCGCCGCATCGCCCGCATAGAGCTGCGCGTAGCCCATTTCCGCCGGCGAGACGACGGTGAGGTTGACGGCCAGGCCTAGGGCGGTCGGCGGCACGCCGCAGGCTCCCGTGAGCGTGAAGAGACGTGTCTCGTTCGGATTCAGGGCGGGGCCTCCCAGAGGGTCTGCCGGGTTCCGCGTGTCGACCGCTCGGCAGGGAGAGATCGTCATGAGGGCTTGGCCCCCGGCCGCGGAGAGAGGGAGCGGCAGGGAAAGCAGCGCCAGCGCGACGACGAGAAATCCCGGACGGGGAAGTGAACGGTCCTCGCGGTCGAGCAGTCTCATCAGGTGGAGCCCTTTCCTCGTCGAGCCTCGACGTCGTACGGGATCTGTGTGCCGAATCGGAACCGTGAGCCGAGCTCCACGTCGCGATCGACTTCTTCTCCCTCTCGCTTCGGATTACCGGCGAGATCCTATCTCAAGTCGGGATTCTCGACGAGCCCTTTGAACTCCCTCTCCAGCGGGACCTGATTCATTTGCGGCATACCGCCGGAACCGGCCGGCCGGTACCTTGACACTGGAGGTTCCCGCATGCCGACCGCACTCAGGGAACGCCCCAAACCCTTCCTCTTACCCGAGTTCTGCAAAGGCTGCGGCCGATGCATCGACTCCTGCGCGAAGGACTGCATCGAGGCAGGCCACGAGATCGACCCGCGCACGGGCCTCGTGCCCGTCACGCTGAATCTCGAGGCGTGCAACGGCTGCGGCCTGTGCTTCGACGCGTGCCCCGAGCCGTACGGCCTCAGGCCGCGGCCGGAGGGCGATTTCGAGCTTCAGGACCCGGAGAAACTGTTCGGAACACGGACGGCCCCGCCCCGGCCGGCGCCTATTCCGCCTCGTGCGATTCCCCTGCCGCCCGTCGCGCCGCTCATCGTGAAAGGCAACTATGCCGCCGCGATCGGAGCGCTTCTCGCGGGCTGCCGGCACGTCTTCGGCTATCCGATCACACCCTCCACCGAAGGCGCCGAGCTGATGGCGAAGATCCTGCCGAAGCTGGACGGCATCTTCCTGCAGGCCGTGAGCGAGGTCGCGACCGTCAACATCATGTACGGCTGCGGCGGCGCGGGTCTTCCCTGCATGACCTTCACCTCCTCGCCCGGCTTCAGTCTCATGCTCGAAGGCATCTCGTACATGATCGGCGCCGAGGTGCCGGGCGTGTTCGTGAACGTCATGCGCGGCGGGCCGGGCCTCGGAAACATCGCCCCGGAGCAGGCCGACGTGAAGCTCGCGTGCCGCGGCCTCGGCCACGGCAACACGCACGCGATCGTCCTCGCGCCCTCGACGCCGCAGGAGATGCTCGACCTCACGAGGCTCGCGTTCGAATTGTCGTTCCGCTACCGGAATCCGGTCGTCATCGTCGCGGACGGGTACCTCGGACAGATGACGGGCAAGGTCGTGCTCCCGGACACGATGATCGAGCCCGGCCTTCCGGACTGGGCGGTCTTCGGAGACGGAGCGCACCGCGGCAACCTCATCAACTCGATCTTCCTCGACGAGAAAGACCTCGAGAGCCACAACACACGCTTGAACGAGAAATACCGGCGCATGGAGACCGAACAGCTCTCCGACGCCTTCGCCTGCTCGGATGCGACGACGATCGTCGTCGCCTTCGGCACGCCGGCGCGGATGGCCAAGGGCGCGGTCGAGACGCTGCGCCGAGAGGGCCTCCGCGTCGGTCTCTTCCGGCCGCTCACGCTGTGGCCGTTCCCCGTCGCCGCATTGAAATCGTTCCTGCCGAAGGCGAAGAGGATCCTCGTCGTCGAGGCCAGCAACGGGCAGCTCGAGGACGAGCTTCGCCTCGCGCTTTCGAAGTCCGGCGTGGCGCCGCCGCCGATCGAGAGCGTCCGGCACGGGGGCGGCATCCTGCCGCAGGCGGCCGAGATCGCGGCTGCGATCCGGGCTTCTCAGGAGGTTCTGGCATGAGCGTCTTCTACGAGAAGTTCGAGCGCCACGCGGGCGGCGAAGGGCTGAAGGGCCACGCGACTCACTATTGCCCGGGCTGCGGCCACGGCCTCGTGCACAAGTACCTCGCAGAGGCGATCGAGGAGCTCGGCATCCGGGACCGCACGGTCGCGATCTCGCCGGTCGGCTGCTCGGTCTTTCTCTATTACTACTTCGACGTCGGGAACTCTCAGGCCGCGCACGGTCGCGCGCCTGCGGTGGCGCTCGGCCACAAGTACGCGAATCCGGATTCCATCGTGATCAGCTATCAGGGCGACGGCGATCTCGCCTCCATCGGACTCGCGGAGATCGTCTGGGCGGCGCAGCTCGGCACGCCGATCACGGTGATCTTCGTGAACAACGCGATCTACGGCATGACGGGAGGCCAGATGGCGCCCACGACGCTCATCGGCCAGAAGAGCGCCACGAGCCCCACCGGCCGCACGGAGATGATGGGTCTGCCGATGAAGATGGCCGAGCTCGTCTCAGGGCTCGACGGGCCGGTCTACGTCGAGCGTGTCGCTCTCTACGACGCGAAGCAGCGCATGAAGGCGAAGAAGGCCGTCCTGAAGGCGGTGAAGATGCAGGTCGAGAACCGGGGTTTCGCGTTCGTCGAGGTGCTCGCCGAATGCCCGACGCATCTCGGGATGACGCCCGAGGAGACGGAAGCCTGGGTGAAGGAGAAGATGCTCCCGGTCTTCCCGCTCGGCGTGAAGAAAGACTCCGCGCGCGAACCCTGGTTCCACCGCGAGAAGCCCCGGTTCGACGCCGAGAGCCTCGTCGCGGCGATCGGGGCGTCCGCCGAGCGCCCTCCGCGCTTCGCGGCCGGCTTCCCCGCGCACCTCGGCGGCACGGACATCGCGCTGAAGCTCGCGGGCGCGGGAGGCGACGGCGCGCAGACGGCGGCCATGCTCCTCACGCGCGCCGCCATCCACGAAGGCTACGACGCGACGCACATCCCCAGCTACGGACCCGAGTCGCGCGGCGGGACGTCGTACGCCGACGTCCACGTGAGCGCCGACGAGGTTCTCTCGCCGGCCTCGCCGCATCCGGCGATCCTGGTCGCGTTCAACGCCCCGAGCCTCGTGAAATTTGCGCCGGATGTGCCGGTGGGCGGCACCATCCTGTACGACAGCTCCGTCATCAAAGATCCGCCGCCGTTCCAGGCCGGCGTGCACGTGTTCGGCGTGCCCTTCACGGAGATCGCCGTGGATCTCGGCAAGGCGATGGTGAAGAACATCGTCGCGCTCGGAGCTCTGCAGGCCGCGACGAAGCTCTTCCCCGAGGAGTCGTTGCGCACCGCCATCCGCCTCGCCCTGAAGGACAAATGCGCGCTCATTCCCCTGAACGAGGAGGCTTTCTCGTGGGGGATGCGCGCCGTCACGCCGGCTCCGAACTGATCGCGGAGGACACCATGAATCAGGACCTGATCCCCGTCTCCCTGACCCCTGCCGAGTACCGCCTGCTCATGGGCCTGCGCGACGTGCCGGAGTCCTCGCTGAAGACGCGCGTGAAGGCGCTCATCGAAGCCCTCTTCCGGATGGCCCGCGAGCCGCGCTGCCCCGAGCACCAGCCGGACGGCGTGCCGTGCGCGAGCGTGCACGCGAACTGCGACCAGTGCGTCGAGGTCACGCGCATGCTCGACGGCCTCGAGGCCATGGAGCTTCAGATCCGCGGCTTCCCGGGATGAAGGGAGCCGTCGCGGCGACGATCACGGGACCCGCCGAGATCGTTCCGTGCGGCGCGCGCGAGCGGCCGCACGACGCTTCTCGAGCACGAGGTCTACGCGCTGCTCGGCGCGGCGGGCTTCGACGTGCCGCGACACGTCTTCTGGAACGGCGCGCCGGAGCTGGTGCCGACGGAGGTTGAAGATTTCTTGGAAGGGTTGAGAGGGGACGACGTCGTCCTCAAGATCGTCTCGCCGGATCTCGCCCATAAGTCCGACGTCGGCGGATTCTCATTTTCAAAGAAATCTCCTGCGTCGGTCATCGCTGCGGCGAGGACGACGTGGGAAGACGTCTCCCGCCGAGCGCCCGCAGCCCAGCGCCTCGGGATCCTCGTCGTCGAGAAGCTCGTTCCCGCCTCCGGGAGGTCCCGGCAGCCGAGGCGCTCGTCTCGTTCAAGCAGGACGCGGCCTTCGGCCCCGTCCTCCTCTTCGGCCTCGGCGGCGTCCTGACCGAGTGGTACGGCGCGAATGGCGCCTGGTGCGACGACGGCGATCCTGCAGCCCGGGAGAGGTGAAGCAGGGCCTCGAGGCCGCGAGTCGAAAAGAGGCCGGCGCTGAAGATCTTCTTTGAAAGGAACAGGGCGCAAGCGCAGGCGCCGCTCGTGCTCGACGAGGTGGCGGCCAAGCTCGAATCACTTTCTAAGAATCTCTCTCCCTATTCTCCCGAGAATTCTCTTGGGTTACCGACTCTCGAAGAGCTCGAGGTCAACCCGGTCCTTCTGACGGCGGACGGGCGCTGGGTCGTGGCCGACGGGAAGGCTTCGTTCTCGGACCGCAGGGCCGTTCCCGTTCGGAGGCCTCTCGAGAAGATCGAGAAGCTTCTCGCGCCGCGAAGCGCCGTGGTCTTCGGCGCGTCCGCCCGCGAATCGAATCCAGGCCGGATCATCCTCAACAATCTGAAAGCCTCCGAGACCGTCGTATACGGCCATTTGCATGCGGTTCACCCGCGGGCGGACACGATCGATGGCGTGCCCTGCGTGCGCTCCGCCTCCGACCTGCCGTCGCCCGTGGACCTCGCGGTCGTGGCGATCCCCGCCGCCGGCGCGCGGGACGCCATCCGGGATCTCTGCGCGGGCGATCTCGCGCGCGCGATCATCCTCATTCCGGGAGGGTTCTCGGAGACGGGAAACCGCGGGCTCGAGGACGACATCCGTGCGGCCCTCGCGTCCTCGCGAGCTCTTCCCTCGGGAGGCCCCGTTCTCGTGGGCGGCAACTGCCTGGGCGTCGTCTCCAAGCACGCCTACAACACGTTCTTCCTTCCGCAGTACAAGCTGCCGTTCCACGACGCGCCGGGCGACCGCCTCGTCGCGGTGAGTCAAAGCGGCGCGTACCTCGTGTCGCTCACGAGCAACCTGGACGGCATCATCTTTCCGCGCGCGTCGATCTCTTACGGCAATCAGATCGACCTGACCGCGGCGGATTTTCTCGAGTACTTCGAGAGGGATCCGTCCGTGCGCGTCCTCGCGTTCTACGTCGAGGGCTTCGCGCCCCTGGATGGCGCGCGTTTCGCAGCGATCGCGCGGCGCGTCGTGGCGTCGGGCCGGCACGTCCTCGTCTACAAGGCCGGCCGAACGGCGCTCGGCGCGATGGCCGCGCGGAGCCATACGGCGGCTCTCGCCGGCGACTGGGAGACAGCGCGGGCGCTCCTCGAAGGCGCGGGCGCGATCGTCGCGGTCACCCTCGACATGTTCGAGGACTACGTGAAGATCTTCACGATGCTCGCGGATCGCCTGCCGTCGGGGCGGCGGCTCGCGGTCCTCTCGAACGCGGGCTTCGAGTGCGGGGCGGTCCTGGACCGGCTCTACGCCCTGACGCCAGCCGTGCTCGCCCCTGCGACGAGAGCAGGTCTTCGGGCCTGCCTCCCGGCGATCGCCCACGCCGACAATCCCGTCGATGCCACGCCGATGGCGGGTACCGCCGACTTCGTCGCCGCGGCGAAAGCGCTCCTCGCGGATCCTGGAGTGGACGCGCTCCTCGTCTCGCCGATCCCGGTCACTCCGGCGCTCGACGACCTCGCGCCCGACCTTTCGGGCGCGCACGCGGAGAACATCTTCTCGCCGGGCTCGCTCGCGCAGGAGCTCCTGCGTCTTTTTCGCGAGACCGCAAAGCCGCTCGTCGTGAACGTCGACTCCGGGCGCCTGTACGACGATTTCGTCGGCGTTCTTCAGCGCGGCGGAATCCCCGTCTACCGGAAGATCGACCGGGCTTCCCGGGCCCTCTCCGCGCTCTGCGCCTGAAGGCGCTCTTCAGGAGTTATTCGGGTTGTCGGTCGTGCGCAGGTAGTAGTAAAGGCGTTTCGCCGGATCCTGCGGGAAGGCGTTCACCCTGAGGACGCGATAGGTCGCCTCGCGCTCGCCCTCGAAGACGAATCGCGTGTCGACATGGGCGGCCCCTTCGGGGAGGAGGAGGTTGCCCCAGCGCTCCGCCGTCTTCCCGCAGCGGCTCTTCGGGTCGAACGAAGCGACCTCCGTCAAGCCGACTGGCCGTTCGGAGTAGGAAGGTTCGCGGGCGCGACGACGGCGGGCACGAGCTCGGCGCTCTTCTTGTCGACGCCCTCCTGCCGCGCGTGCTTGTGGGCGCGGGCGGCACGGATGAAGTCCTTGAAGAGCGGGTGCGGCGCGGTGGGCTTGCTCTTGAACTCCGGGTGGAATTGGCAGCCGAGGAACCACGGGTGGTCGGACAGCTCGATCATCTCCACGAACTTCCGGTCGGGCGACATGCCGCAGAACGTCATCCCGGCGTCGCGCAGGACCGGCAGATACTCCTGGTTCACCTCGTAGCGGTGGCGGTGGCGCTCCCAGATC
This sequence comes from Thermoanaerobaculia bacterium, assembly GCA_963816185.1. GTDB lineage: Bacteria > Acidobacteriota > Thermoanaerobaculia > UBA5066 > UBA5066 > Fen-183. The sequence continues at coordinate 72,943 of CAWFJJ010000024.1, forward strand.
TGCGCCTCGCCGTAGGCGCGCCGCGCGAGGGTGCCCTCCGCGAGGTCGCACGGGTACTTGCCGAGCCGCATCGTCCCGCCGAGGGCCTCGACGCCGAGGAGGTCGCGCAGCATGAAGATGACCTTGTGCGGCGGGTTCGGCTCGAACTCCGTCGAGTTCGCGTCTTTGAGCCCGCAGACGTTCCGCGCGAACTCGATGACGGCGCACTGCAGGCCGAGGCAGATTCCGAAGAACGGGACCCTCGTCTCGCGCGCGAGGCGGATCGCCTTCAGCTTGCCTTCGATGCCGCGGCGTCCGAAACCGGGTCCCACGAGGATCGCGTCCGCGCGGGCGAGCGTCTCGGGGAAGCCGGCCGTCTCCAGCTCCTCGGAGTCCACGAACGAGATCCTGACCTTCACGTTGTTCGCGATGCCTCCGTGATGGAGCGCCTCGTTCAGGGATTTGTAGCTGTCGCCGAGCTGCACGTACTTGCCGACGAAGGCGATCGTGACCTCTTCCTGGGGATTCTTGACGCGGTTGACGATCGAGTCCCACTTCGCGAGATCGCGGTCGTAGTGAGGAAGGGAGAGGTAGTCGAGGAGGATCTCGTCGAGGCCCTCGCGTGCGAACGCGAGCGGCACTTCGTAGATCGTCGGGACGTCACGTGCCGTGATGACCGCCCGCTCCTCCACGTTGCAGAAGAGCGCCATCTTCTTCTTCATCTCCTCGGGAATCGAGCGGTCGGCACGGCAGAGGAGGATGTCCGGCTGGATTCCGATCGAGAGAAGCTCCTTGACGGAGTGCTGCGTGGGCTTCGTCTTCAGCTCGTCGGACGCCGCGATGTGAGGCACGAGGGTCAGGTGCACGTTGATCGCGTTGCCGCGGCCCACGTCCTGCCGGAACTGGCGGATCGCTTCGAGAAACGGGAGCGACTCGATGTCGCCGACGGTGCCGCCGATCTCCACGAGGACGACGTCGTTGTCGCCGGCCACGCGGCGCATGCAGTCCTTGATCTCGTCCGTGATGTGCGGGATGACCTGAACGGTCTTCCCGAGGAAGTCTCCGCGGCGCTCCTTTTCGATGACAGACAGATAGATTTTTCCGGTCGTTATGCTGTTCGCCTTGCCCGTGATGGCGGAGGTGAAGCGCTCGTAATGCCCGAGGTCGAGATCGGTCTCGGCCCCGTCGTCGGTCACGAAGACCTCGCCGTGCTGAAACGGCGACATCGTGCCGGGGTCCACGTTCAGGTACGGGTCGAACTTCATGAGGGTGACGCGGAACCCCCGCGCTTCCAACAGCGCGCCCATGGACGCCGCGGCGATGCCTTTGCCGAGGCCGGAGACCACGCCGCCGGTGATGAAAATGTATTTGGTTCCCACGCTACACCTCCCGTACGGCCAAGAAGTTGCTGGTTCGGTTCGTGTCAGGCTGTTTGAGTTTCTTCTCATATGCGGCGGCCCCTGTTGCGGCCGCCGATAGAAGGAATTTCTTTCCCGGCTGTCCGACGTCAAGGGCGCTCTTTGCGCGCCGCGCAGCGGTCTTTGACCCTTGACTTCGGGCAGCCGGGGAATATCCGATTCTCTTCTTGCCTTCCTCTTTCTCTCTCTTTCTAAGAATCTCTTCCACTCTTCGAGCGTCCTCGATCGTGTCGACGCCGATGGAGTCGCTCGCGGCATCCAGCACGGCCATCGCCATCCCCGCCGCGAGCGCGCGGAGCTGCTCGAGGCTCTCGGCGCGCTCGAGCGGATGGGGCGGCAGGCTCGTCCAGCGCCGAAGCGCGTCCTTGCGGTAGCCGTAGAGGCCGAGGTGCTTGAGCGTCGGGAGGGAAGGCTCGGGTCTCCGGCGGTAGGGAAGCGCCGCACGCGAAAAGTAGAGGGCTCGCCCGTCGTCGCCGCGCACGACCTTGACGTTGTTCGGATTCGCGATCTCGGCCGGATCGTCGATGGCGAGAGCGACCGTCGCGAGCGGAAACTCGGGATGCTCGAGCAGGAATCCCGCCACGCGGTCGAGGTTCTCGGGATCCATGAGCGGCTCGTCGCCTTGCACGTTCAGGACGACGTCCACGTCGAGGTCCCTCACGGCCGCGAAGACCCGATCCGTTCCGGACGGAAGCGCCGGGTCCGTCAGGACCGCCCGTCCCCCCGCCGTTTCGACCGTGCGGGCGATCCGCGCGTCGTCGGTCGCCACGAGCACGAGCGAGACGCGCTTCGCCTGAAGGGCCCGCTCGAGAACCCGTACGACCATGGGGGTTCCGGCGATCGGATGGAGAGGTTTCCCCGGGAAGCGCTCCGCCCGATAGCGGGAGGGGATGACGGCGACGACGTGAAGCGGGGAGGGGGTCGCCAGCCGGGGCACGTTCGATCTTAACATCGCCTCGCGTGGGCGCGTCAACGTCGTCACCGGCCCGCGCTCGCGGGTCGATGACGACTTAAACAGGATGGAAGAAAGGGATTCGGGGGAGCCCGCTATCCGGCTACGTTGTGGGCGCGGCCGCTGGTGTCTTCGCTGGATTCGTCCTCGTCCATGAGCTCGTGGAGGGGGAGAACGGCCGTGTCGATCGCTCCCTCCAGCTCGCGGATGCCTTCGCGGGCCGCGACGGCATAGGAGTTCGACTCGTCGTATCCGGACGCGGCGACGACTTTCTCGTACGTGAGAAGGGCCTTCGTCGGCTCGTTCAGGGCGTAGTGGTACGTGTGGGCGACCGTCATGCGGGCCTGCAGATCGTACGGGTTGAGCCGCAGGATCTTCGCCAGGAACACGAGCGAGTCGTTGTAGCGTTCCTCTTCGAGCGCGACCTCCGCGCGGTGGCGGTAGAGCGCGACCTCTTCCTCGAGCGTGAAATCTTCGCGGGATGCTGCGCTAAAGGGCGATCGGAAGGACCGGAACAGCTTTTCGATCATTCGCTCTCCTGACCGTTCCTGGGTTGTGGGAGCTGATCTGTGACCCACGATATGTTGGGGAGAGCTTAGAACCTGAAATCTCGGAAATCAAGTGAGAATCCAGAAAAAAGAAGGATTCCTAGAAGGAGTGCCTTATTAAATTAGGGCGAGACCTGAACACTGCACAGCAACCTAGCAGGCATTAGACGGCGCTGGCCGAAAGCCTATTTTCATTCGAAGACATTAAATTATTTGTTCTTAATTACTTACGCCGATTTGCGGCGTATTCGGCGGCGAGAAGGAAGCCTTCCCGGGAAGCTGTCTCGGGGAAGAGCGACGCGATCTCGCGCGCCCTCTCCGCGTGGATCTCGACCATTTCGTGGGCGCGGTCCAGGGCGCCGAGGCGTTGGACGATCCCGAGGATCTGTTCGGGCGTGACGGATGCGAACCCTTGCTCGGCCACGACCGTCTCGACGAGCTTGCGCTCGGCACGCGTCGCGTGCGGCAGACAGAGGATCAGGGGCAGCGTGAGCTTGCCCTCCCTCAGGTCGGAGAGAACCGGCTTGCCGAGGTCCGCTTCCTTGGCGGTGTAATCCAGCAGGTCGTCCTGGAGCTGGAACGCGATCCCGAGCGACATTCCATAATCCCAGAGGCGCTCGCCCCAGGCTTCACGGCTTTCACCGAACGCCTCCGTCACCAGGAACGACGGAATCTTGCAGGCTCCCGCGAAGAGCAGAGCCGTCTTGCGGCGCACGATGTCGAGATAGCCGTCGAGGGTGAGGTCGAGGAGCCCGCGCCGCTCGGCGCCGATGATCTCGCCTTCCGTCATCCGGAGCGTCACGTCCGAGAGGAGGCGCAAGACCCTGAGATCCCCCTCCTCCAGGGCGATCTCCATGGACTTCATGTAGAGGAAGTCGCCGAACAGGACAGTCAGCTCGTTGCCCCACCGCCGGTTCACGCTCGGCCGGCCGCGGCGAAGCTCGGCGTCGTCGATGATGTCGTCGTGCACCAGCGTCGCCGTGTGAATGAACTCGATCATCGCGGCGTAGCTCACGTCCCGGTCGCCCTCGCACCCGAGAAGATGCGAAGAGAGAAGGAGGAGCGCCGGCCGGATGCGCTTGCCGCCGCCCTCGACCAGGTAGTCGCCGATGAGGGAGATCGTCGGGATGCCCGAACGCGTCCGCTCCTGGAGGCGGGCCTCGACGAGCTTCAGCTTGCTTTCGATCGGCGAGAGAGCCGAGAGGAGGCGTCGCCCGTTCTCCCGCTCATCCGCGGGGAGCGTGGCGACGAGCAGCCGGTCTTTCAGCGAGGTCTGGCTCATCTCGGCGGTGCATCTTACCGCCCTCAGCCGCGGAAATTCGTGAACTGAAGAGGGATCCCGAAGTCCGCGCTTCGCAGGAGGGCGATGGCGGCCTGCAGGTCGTCCTTCTTCTTGCCCGAGACGCGCAGCTGCTCGCCCTGAATCGCGACCTGCACCTTCAGCTTGCTGTCCTTGACGGCCTTTACGATCTCCCGCGCCTTCTCGGAGGGGATGCCCTGACGGATCGTCACGACCTGTCGCACGGTCCCCTTGGACGCGGGCTCGATCGTGCCGTAGTCGAAAGCCTTCAGAGACACGCCCCGCTTCGCGAGCTTCGTCTGGAGCAGGTCCGTCACGGCCTTCAGGCCGAACTCGTCGTTCGCCGTGAGCGTGAGCTCTCGGTCCTTCTGCTCGATTCCGGCCGCGGTGCCCTTCAGGTCGAAGCGCTGTGCGACTTCCTTCCGGGCCTGAGAGACCGCGTTCGCGACCTCGGGGAGGTTGACTTCGGAGACGACGTCGAATGTGGGTTCGGCCATGGAATCACTCCGAGAGGATCTTCGTGCCTTCCGGCGGGACGAGCGCGAAGTCCGAGTCAGGGCGCTTCGGCCCGGACATCTTCTGCGTGAACGTAAACGTCGTGCGGTTGCCCCCGGCATCCACGAGAATCAGCCTCTTCACCTCGCCCGAGGCTGCCGCGACGAGCGTGACGGACTTCGGATCCCCGCCGGCGCGAGGGGTCAGCGTGAGCTCGGTCAGGCCGGCGTCCCGTGCGGCGGCGCGCGCCGCATAGCGCGAGAGGAGCGAGTCGGTCGACTCCAGAAACACGATCGGCAGGCGCGCGATCTCCGCGGGGCTCAGCGTGCGGACGACGAGCTGCCGGTCCGCCGCGACGAACTGGCGGCCGGCCCTGCCGTCGAACGTGAACACTTTCCCTTCGGGTCCGTCGTAGTCGAAACGCACGCGGTCCGGTGACTGGAGGATCAGTCGCCCGGTCTCCGGCGCGGTTTCCGCGAAACCTGCCGGCGCGTACGTCTGCACGAACGTGCAGCTCACGGAGGGGGAGGACGAATAAGCTGTTCGGATGCTCGTGAGAAGCGCTCGCGCGTCGAGCGACGCGACAGCCGGCGGCGCTGGCGTCGCGGCCGGCTTCGCCGGCCGTGCCTCGAAGGGAAAGAAGAATAGGAGGAAAAAAACGAAGACTGCGGCGCGCTGCGCGCGCCGTGCTTCGAAAGGAAGAAGGACCGGCGATTCGGCTTGGCGCCGGCAGCGCCTGAGGGCGGGTGCGTTCACTTTCTAAGAATCTTCTCTTTCTTTCTCTCGTCTCTTCTCAATGTCTAAAGTGCCTCTTGCCCGTGAACACCATTGCGATTCCCGCGGCATCGGCCGCGGCGATGACGGCGGGGTCCCTCACGGAGCCGCCGGGCTGGATGACGGCCGTGACGCCCGCGACCGCGAGCACCTCGAGACCGTCCGGGAACGGAAAGAAGGCGTCCGACGCCGCGACCGCGCCTTTTGCGCGCGTTCCCGCCTTGCCGGCGGCGTCGCGGCACGCGTCCACGCGGCTCGTGCGCCCGCCGCCGATGCCGTACGTCGCGCTCTCGCCCGCCACGACGATGGCGTTGGAGACGACGCCGCGCAGGACTCGGTTTGCGAAGCCGAGCGCGCGCCGCTCGGCTTCGCCCGGCGCCCGCTTCGTCACGACTTTCCATTCCGATGCGTCGTCGGGAGCGAGGTCGCCTTCTTGAACGAGCAGGCCCCCGTCGATGCCCCGGACCTCGAGGCGCGGGCGGGAATCCCGCTCCGGCGCGACGGTCAGGACGCGCAGGTTTGGCTTCTTCGCGAGAATCGGCTTTGCGTCGTTCGTCACGTCGTGCACGACGATCACCTCGAGAAAGCGCGACGTGAGCACCCCTGCCGCTGCGGCGTCCAGCAAACCCGTGTACGCGACGACGCCGCCGTAGCTCGAGACGGGGTCGGAAGCCCACGCCGCCTCGAACGCCTCCGCCATCGCATGCTCCGTGGCCACGCCCGAGGGAACGCGGTGCTTCACGATCGTGAGGGCGTTCCGGCCCACGACGCGCGACGTGTAGAGAGCCGAGTCCGCATCGAGGAGGTTGGTGTACGAGAGCTCTTTTCCCTGCACGAAGCGGTAACGCGAGAGCGCGGGAGGCGCGGCGGCGGCGTCCACATAGAGAGAGGCCTTCTGGTGCGGGTTCTCGCCGTAGCGCAGCGGTGCGGCGAGCGAGAAGGAGAGCGACAGGCGCTCCGGAAACGTCTCGCCTGCCTCTCCCGAGAACCACCGCGCGATCGCAGAGTCGTAGGCCGCCGTGCGCCGGAACGCCTTCGCGGCCAGACGCCGGCGCGTCGCGTCGCTGAGTGTGCCGCCGCTCTTCGTGAGCTCGGAGGCGACGGCCGGGTAGTCCGCCGGATCGCACACGGCCGCGACGTGTGCGTGGTTCTTCGCCGCCGCGCGCAGGAGCGACGGGCCGCCGACGTCGATCTTCTCGATGGCGTCGCCAAAGGCGACGTTCTCCCTCGCGACGGCCTCCTCGAACGGATAGAGATTCACGACGACGAGATCGATCGGCGAGGCGCCGCTCGCCGCCGCCTCGGCCCGATCGCGCTCCTCGGACCTGTCGAAGAGGATTCCGCCGAAAACCTTCGGGTGGAGCGTCTTCACGCGTCCGCCGAAGACCTCGGGACAGCCGGTGAGGTCCGAGACGCTCGTGACGGCGAGGCCGGCCGCCGCGAGATGTCCGGCGGTGCCGCCCGTCGAAACGAGTTCGAAGCCCAGCCCGGCCAGGGTGCGCGCGAATTCGACGAGGCCGGCGCGGTCGGAAACGGAGAGAAGAGCGAGGCGCGTGTCACTCACGGACGGGGTAGGGTCCTTTCGAGACGGGGTACTGCGCGACCAAGAAAACGTCTCCTCCGGCGGTTTTCCAGATCCAGGCGAGGAGCCGCGTCGTGAGCGTGATGGAGGCGTCGTAACACTCCCGGCGCGTGCCGGACGGCAGCGCCGCCGCCGCGAGCTTCTCGGGCGCGGCGAACGGCTCCGGCGAAAAGCCCAGGAAACGGGCGCCCGCCGACGTGTCCGCGGCGGGTCCGGCGGCCGGCGGGAACGCCATCGCGAACTCGTGGACGATCCCGCCTGCCTGGTAGGAGATCCCGTCGAAAGGCGTGTGGCGGCGGATCGACTCCGCCAGAGCGCGCGCGCCGCGGGCCGCGGCGGCGCGATGCGCGGCCGCGTCGCGAGTGCCGGCCTCGGCGGCGGCCGCGTCGCGCACGCCCTGCATGAGGCGCCGCGAGTGTTTCGCGAGCTGACGCTTGAAATCCGGCGGCGCAAAGGAGGCCGCGTCGGCCGCCATCCTCGCTTCCTCGGCGACGCCCCAGCGCACCGGCTCGGCGGTGCGGGCGGGAGCGGTAGAGAGCACGAGCGCAAACACGGCGGCGAGTGAACCGGGAGGCAAGCGGCAGCGCATCGCGCCGCGATTGTACGGGTCGCGGCGTAGACTCCGCTTACGTACGGAGTTGGACGGGATGAAGAAACACCGCGTCGCGGTTGTCGGGACTCTTGCAGTCCTCGCGGTCGCCGCGCTCGCCGTCTTCCTCGCGTCGAGGCCCGTCGCGCCGTCGTCGCGCTTCAAGCCGGTCGAGGTCGCCGGGCAGGACCTCGTCCTTCTGCCGGAGGCGGCAAGGCCGTTCACGCGAGTCGTGATCGGCCTCCGCCCCCACGGGGCGACCGGTAAGAACCCGCTGCGCGGCGCAACTGACCCGCGGGTCGTAGATCTCAGGCGCCGGCTCTATGCCCTGGACTTCGAGCTCCTCCAGGGCAAGAGCATGACGGCCGTGCCGTCGTATGCGACTTTCTACGTGGCCGTGCCCGACCCGGCGACGGTCCCCGAGGCCTCGGGCGAGGAAGAGGCCGACTTCCGCGCGTATCTCGCGACGCGACTCGGCTGGTCGGAGGAGACGATCCGGACGCGAATCCGCGTCTTCCGCGTCTCGCGGCCCATCCTTTACCCGCAGGACATGGCGGAGATCCTCGGCCACGACCGCGCGGGGCGGCTCGTCCTCGGCGTAGGCCGCGACACGGACCCGGTCTATGCGGAGCCGGTCGAACGGATCGCGAGGGCTTTTCCCGACGACTTCACTGTGCGGCGGCTCCAGGGCGTCCACGTCGGCGACATCAACACGGAAGGCGGAGACCTCGCGCTGAGCTGGCTCCCCGACGGCAAGATCGGGCTCCTCGTGGGCCGCCATCGCGCGATCCGCTATCTCGAACGGCGGACCGGCGAATCCCTTTTGGGACACCCTCTCACCTCGGAACAGATCGAGGAGGTCCGGCGCGCGTTCTCGTCGGCCTTCTTCGGCGTCGAGGTGCTGATCGTCGGGGAGGAGGCGCTCCGCGACCCGTCGCGCGGCAGCGAGGAGCTGTTCCACGCGGACATGGCCGTCGCGGCAGTCCGGAACGCCACGGAAGCCCTCGCGTTCGTCCCGACGTACGAGAATCCTCCCGTCGACGCGAACTCCCGGGCCCTCCTTCCGGTGACGTTCGTCCGCGACGTTCAGAAGGAGTACGACCTCGTCGCGGGGCAGATGGAGGCGCGGGGTTACCGCGTCGTACGTCTTCCTTTCGAGGACCACCCGGTCCGCTCGCCGGTGAACGTGAGCAAGTTCGTCGACGCGACCTCGGGCAAGCCCGTCGTCCTCCTCGCACGCTACCCGGAGCACCGGTCTCCGTCCCCGGGAGTCGAAAGCGCGATGGGGCAGCTGCAGGACGCGGTGCTCGCGCTGCAGGCAAGTCTCGACGCATGGGAGGCGGCGCCGACGGAGGCGGCGTTCGTTCGGCTCGACGCGAGCCTCGCAAACGCGTGGCGCGAGCTCGACGAGGCGGTCGCGAGCCCGAACCCGCTCTTCGACCGGCAGCGCGCGCTCTACGAGGCGAACGGGCTGTCGGTCATACCCCTCCCGCTCTTCCCGAGCGGCGAGGGCGGCGTTCACTGCCTGCTCCTGCGCTAGAAGATTTTCAGGAACGTGAGGCTCAGGACGACGCCCGTCTGGCCGCGGTTCCGGCCCGCGACGGGCGTGCCCGCGTCGAAACGTACGAGCGTGGACCACGGGCCCGGCAGCTCGCCGGAGAGGCCCGCGCCGCTGAAGTAGGCCCAATCGAGCGAGGATCCGGGGTCCTTGACACGCGCGTCCTCGTAGATGACCTCGAGGCGGAAGGCATCTCCGAAGACGTAGCCGTAGGCGAACTTCGAAGCGATGGCCTCCTCGGCCCGGAGGGCACCGGAGCGAAAGCCGCGCAGGGAGGTTCCGCCGAAGAACCCGAAGGTGTACTTCGAGAAGCGGTCCGTGTTGTCCGAGCCGAAATAGGCGAGCGACGACCGGATGCGCTGGAAGTGCGGGAAGTGAAAGTCCTTCTGGAGCTCGAGCGAATAGGTCCGGTACTCGTCCTTGCCTCTGTCGTAGTCCGGATTGCCGGCGAAGCCCCACGGATCCCACCGCGAGCGCTTGTGCCATCCGTACCGACCCGAGAGCGCCCACCCGCGGAAGTCCCAGGTGGCCTGCCCCTCGAGGCTCGTGACCCAGTGGTCGGACGGAACGACGAACGCGGACGACGTCTCCGTACTGTCGGCCGCGAAATCGCGATGAGTCTCGCCCAGGGTCGTCGAGAGCTTCACGTGCCGGCCGAGGGGAATGCCGGCCTTGAAATTCCCCGCGAACGAGCGCGACTTCACGCGCTGGGACCTGTCCTCGGTCCCGTTCACGTAGAGCGAATCGTTTCCGCGGATCGCGATGCCGAAGACGTCGACGCCCGCGTCGATGGCCGTCCCGAAGAGGCGCGGCTGGTTGTACGAGGCCGCGAGAAGGACCCCGCCGAAGAAGACCTGAAGCTGCTCGTGCCGCTTTTGGACGTCGAGGTCGACGTAGTACACGCCGAGCAGGGGGAGCGGATAGTCGAACGAGCTGTCGTAGAAGACGCCGCCGAGACCGAACAGATGCCCGTGCTTCGTGTCGGCGGTGACGACGCGTCCGCCGTCCTTCGTCTTCTCGAGATAGCGCACGCCTTTTTCCGTGTCTCTCACCATGACGTCCGGCGAGGCGAAAGCAGCCTGTCGCTCGGCGACGAAATCCGGCGGGTCGAGCCTCACGTCCGAGAGCGTGCTCTCGCGTTCGATCACCGTCGTCCGCGAGAACGTCTTGAGGATCCACTGTCCGGTCGTGTGCGTGGGAAGGCGGAGGGGAGGGCCGCCGTCGGGCGCGGGAACCTCGCCGAAATCCGAGACTTCGTCCACGGCCTGAATCTCCGCCGTGAGGTTGAGCTGGCGCGTACGCGTCCTGATCGCCGCGAAATCGCCCTTCGCGACCCAGACCCTGCCGGCATAGAGAGGCTTGTCGGAAGCCGCGGCGCGAGGTGTGAAGTCGAGCGCCCAGCAGGGGACCCCGTTCACGGTGTCGTCGCCCGCGAGCGTGTAGACATAAGCGTCGTCGAAGGTCAGGGCGAGCGGCATGTCCGAGACCTTCTCGGGCTGCAGGAGCGGCAGCTCCGGAATCTTCTTTCCCTTCCACCGCACGCCGTTGAAGTACGCCTCGCTCCAGGCCCAGTCGTAGCCGCCGCCCTTCTCGTAGAAGAACGGGCCCGCAAGCGCGAGGTCGAGCGTGTTGTTCAGCTCGGCGAAACGAAAGCGCATCGAGATCGTGTTCCGCGCCGTCAGGGTCTTCCACCGCGCGTCGCGCGCCGCGCGCCACGCCTGGTGCTTCGCGAGAATCTCGTCGGCCGTGAGGCCACGTGTCACGGCGACGCCGACGGCGGCCTTCGCGGCCTCCGAAGGGAGCGGTTCCCGCGCGACGAGCCGTATGCCGAGCGGCCCGTCCGCAAGCGAGAGCGAGAGACGCGCGGGAACGGCCCGGGCGGGGATTTCGAACTTCTTCGAGGCGCCCGTCCCGAGCTCGGTGACCTCGGCCGAGAGGTATGCCGTGCCGTCGAGGGTCAGAGAGAAGGCTCCGGCCGAAGCGCGGCCCGAGATCGCCGTCCCCGGGATCAGGACGACGCCGCCGAGATCCGTTCGCGCGACGAATCGGAACGCCTCGAGCGGTTCGCCCTTCGCGGTCGAGGCCGTCGCAGCGCGGGAATCGGGCCCGAAATCTCCGTCGAGAAGGCGTGCGAAGCGCTCGAGGGCGCCGTCCTCGGCCGGAGGCCATCCGGGCGTCGCGGCGACGAAGGGGGCGTTCTCCGAAGCGAGGCGCGCGGCGGCGGAGAGGAGCTCGGCGGGAGAGCGGACGCCGGAGAAATCGAGATCGACGAGCGCGGGCTTCCCGAACGACAGGTCATCGACCGCGACGCGGACCTGGCCGGGAGCCGATCGGGCCGAAGGGGTCACGCCGACGAAGTCGACATACGCGGCATTCTCTTCCGAGAAGAGCTGCTTGACCTCCCGCGGCGCGAGCTCTCCTTGCGCGACGGGTCCGGCCGCGAAGGCGATTCGGGCTTGCGGCGCAGCGGCGCGCGCGCCCGCAGCCGCCTTTCTAAGCAAATATGATCTTGCCTTCGAATCGAACGTGCCTTCCTGGGGACGCCCGAAATCATGAATTCCCGGTACGCGCGTGACAGGGAACCCGATCCTCACGAGATCCGCCTCTTTCGAGTCCCTGAGGATGTCTCCGAGCCCGGGCCACAGGTCCTCTACCGTCGCCGCTTCGGCGGCACGTACGTCCACCGGAATCTTGGCGTCCGGCAGCTCGAGATCGAGGCCCCAACGCCAGCCCGCGCGATGCGCGTCCTTCGCAAGCGCGCGAACCGCCTCCCGCGCGGGGGCGTCTCCCGCCTTCCAAGCCGGCGGGTTGAGCTTCAGGAGCAGCCCCGGAGCGTTCGGCGAAAGCGATTCAACCGCTCTTGACGCGAGGCGCCCGATGCGGGCGTCTCCCGGAGCGATCTTCAGCCAGGGAGAGAGCGTGGGAGCCGGAGAAGCGGCTCGGGCGGGGCTCGAGAGGGCCGTTCCCGCTGCGATCGGCAGGAGCCGGAGAAGGAGAGAGAACGCCCGGCCCCGCCGCATCAGCATGGATTCTACGGGCGCCGCGCTCGCAATGTCGGATCAGGGAAGCGTCTCGGGGCTCGGAGTCGAGGCGGCCGGAAAGGGTTCACCTCTTTCTTTCGCCTGCGACGGCGGGCTTCGCGGGTTTCGGCTCGGGCGCGGCCGGCCCGGCAGCCGGTGCCGGGGCACCGAGGACGTCGCCCGTGGGGAGCCCGAGATTCGCCCGGATCTTTCGCTCGACTTCGGCCGCCACATCCGGGTTCTCGCGGAAAAACTGCTTCGTGTTCTCCCGGCCCTGGCCGATCCGCAGGTCGCCGTAGCTGAACCACGCGCCGGACTTCTCGAGGATCTTCATCTCGACGCCGATGTCGACCAGCTCGCCGGTCTTCGAGATCCCTTCGCCGTACCCGATGTCGAACTCGGCGATGCGGAACGGGGGCGCAACCTTGTTCTTGACGACCTTGACTTTCGTGCGGCTGCCGACGACGACCTCGCCGTCCTTGATCGCGTTGATGCGCCGGATGTCGATGCGCACGGACGAATAGAACTTCAGGGCGCGGCCGCCGGTCGTCGTCTCGGGATTCCCGAACATGACGCCGATCTTCTCGCGGATCTGGTTGATGAAGATGAGCGTGGTCTTCGACTTCGAGACGACGGCCGTGAGTTTGCGGAGCGCCTGCGACATGAGGCGGGCCTGCAGGCCCATCGACGCGTCGCCCATCTCGCCCTCGAGCTCGGCTTTCGGAACGAGCGCGGCGACGGAATCGATGACGACGACGTCGATCGCGGCCGAGCGGACGAGCGCCTCGGCGATCTCGAGGGCCTGCTCGCCGGAGTCGGGTTGCGACACCATGAGGTTGTCGACGTCGACGCCGAGCTTCCGGGCGTAATCGGGGTCGAGCGCGTGCTCGGCGTCGATGAACGCCGCGAGGCCGCCGTGCTTCTGCGCTTCCGCGATGATGTGGAGGGTCAGGGTGGTCTTGCCCGAGGACTCGGGCCCGAAGACTTCGATGACGCGGCCCCGGGGGATGCCCCCGATCCCGAGCGCGGCGTCCACGCCAATCGAGCCGCTGGAGATGGATTGGATGACCTCGTGCGGCTTGTCGCCGAGGCGGACGAGCGCGCCCTTCCCGAACTGCTTGTCGATCTGCTGGACGGCCTGCTCGAGCGCCTTGAGCTTTTCCTTGTTCACTTCGACCATTTGGTCTCCTTCAAGCGTTGCGATTATAGGTATCGGGGGAGGAAGAGATTTCTGCGAATACGGCGCACGTCGCACCGGCGCTGTTCACCCTTCTAAGAAAATCCGGAGATTCGGCGAATCGGCCTACGATGGCGTCGCCGCGCGGAAGGAACGAATGGAAGGTAGTCCCCGGGCTTCCGAAAATCAAGCGACTCCCGGCTCTCTTCGCCCCTGGCCCGAGGTTTTCGCGGCGTCGCGCGTGACGACGCTCGTCGCGACCTGGTTCGGAACGGGTTTCCTTCCGATAGCGCCGGGGACGTGGGGCAGCCTCGTCGCGATTCTCATCGCGCATCTCGTGGTGCTCTTCTCGGGCGCTTGGGGCCTCGGGGGCTTCGCGCTCGGGGTCGCCGTGATCGGCGTTCACGCCTCGGGCGAGACGGCACGCCTGCGCGGCGTCGGAGATCCGCCGGAGATCGTCGTCGACGAAGTCGCGGGCCAGTCCATCGCGCTCCTACCGGTGTATGCGCTCGTGCCGGCCGGAGCGACGCTCCTCCGGATCGGCGCTGCGCTCTCGGCGTTCTTTCTCTTTCGTGTCCTGGACGTCTGGAAGCCGGGCCCCATCGGCGCGCTCGAGCGCCTGCCGCGCGGCTGGGGAATCATGGCGGACGACGTCCTCGCCGGAGCGGTCGCCGGGGTGTTCGTTCTCGCGGCCCTTCTCGTGACCCGATGATCGAGAAAGCGCTGCGCGGATTTCGCGCGGTCGTGCGCGAGAACGTTCCGCTCTCCGGGCGGACGACGCTGAAGATCGGCGGGCCTGCGCGGTTTCTCGTGGAAGTCCATGATGAGAACGCGCTTGCCGCGCTCCTCGGCGCGAGCCGGAAGGAAGGACTTCCCGTCCTCGCGCTCGGGAAGGGGTCGAACATGCTCGTGCCGGATTCAGGCTTCCCCGGGGTCGTCTTCACGCTCGCCGGCGACTTTCTGGCAACACGGATCGAGCCGCCGGACGTCGTCGCGGGCGGCGGCGTATCGCTCATGTCGCTTGCCGTCGCGACGCAGAAGGCCGGCTTGTCCGGACTCGAGAATCTTTCGGGCATCCCGTCGTCGCTCGGCGGAGCCGTGCGGATCAACGCGGGGTCGTACGGTTCCGAGATCTTCGAGGTTCTCGTCGCGGTCGACCTCGTCTCGGCTCAGGGCGTGCGCCGGACGCTGCCCGCCGCCGAAATCCCGCATGGCTACCGCTGGACCGCCCTCTCGGAAACGGACGACGTCGTCTCAGGCTCCGCGCTGCGCCTCGTGTCGAAACCGGCGGAGCAAATTGCAGCGCGTATCGCCGAGGTGACCGCGAAGAGAAGGGGGGCCCTTCCGAAAAAGCCGAACGCGGGGTCCATCTTCAAGAATCCGCCCGGACTCTTTGCGGGCAAGCTCCTCGAGGAGTGCGGTCTCAAGGGGCGGCGCGTCGGAGGCGCGGAGATCTCTCCCGTTCATGCGAACGTAATCGTCAACCTGGGCGGCGCAACAGCGAAAGACGTTGAGGCGCTGATGAACGAGATGAAGACGGCCGTACACGAGAAGTTCGGCATCCACCTGGTTCCTGAGATTAAAGTGCTCTGAAGGACACATCCATGAAAAGACATCTCACCTTCACCTTCCTCCTCCTCATCGGCGCGGCGACGTTCTGGGCCTGCGGAAAGAAAGAGCTTCCTGACGTGACCGTCGGCGTGATCGCCGAGCTGAGCGGCGACATTCCGGCCGTCGGCGCCTCGTGCAAGAACGCGGCTGAAATGGCCGTGGCCGACATCAACGAAGACGGCGTGAAGGTCGCCGGCAAGGTCCATCGACTGCGGCTCATGATCGAGGACAGCATGGGCACCGCGAGCGAAGCCGTCGAGGCCGCGAAGCGCCTCGTGAAGGAAGACCAGGTCCTGGCCATCGTGGGTCCGAACGCCAGTCTCGGCGCCGTCCCCGCCTCGCAGGTGGCCGAGGATGCGAAGGTTCCCATGATCTCGCCTTGGTCCACGAACCCACGAACGACCGCGGGAAAGAGATGGGTCTTTCGGGCCTGCTTCACCGACGCCTTCGAGGGACACGTTCTCGCGAAGTTCGCCACAGGCTACGTGCGCGCCACGAAGGCGGCCGTTCTCTACGACCCCGGCTCTGAAGCGCCGAAGAGCCAGGCCGAGCTCTTCAAGAAGCAGTTCGAGGAGGAGGGCGGCAAGGTCGTTGCTTTCGAGACGTACAAGACCGGAGACAAGGACTTCACGGCGCAGCTTGGCCGGATCAAAGCCGCTTCTCCAGACCTCATCTTCCTGCCCAGCTATTACAACGAGGTCCCGCTGCAGCTCCAGCAGGCGCACAAGCTCGGGATCAAGGTCGCTTTCCTGGGCAGTGACAACTGGAGCAGCCCGGAGCTCGTCAAGCTGAGCGGACCCGACGCAGAGGGCGCGACGTACTGCAACCACTATGCGCCGGAAGCGCGCGTGGACGCCGTGGCGAAGTTCGTAACGCGGTACAGGAACAAGTACGGGCAGACGCCGGACGACGTGGCAGCCTTGACGTACGACTCCTTCATGCTCCTCGCGAAGGCTCTCTCGGGCGCGACGAAGGTGGATCGCGAGGCGATCCGCGACTCTCTCGCGAGGGTCCGCGAGTTCCAAGGCGTCACCGGCAAGATGACGTTCAAGGAAGGCTCGGGGGACCCGGTGAAGAGCGCCGTGATGATGAAGGTCGAAGGCGGCAAGCCGACCTTCATCACCAACATCGATCCATGAGGAGGGGGGTCCGGGGGGAACCATAGGATGGTTCCCCCCGGCTATGTTTTTCTCTGCTGCCGCTAGGGCTGTACCGCCGCAGTGAAAACCTCCTCCATCGTGAGTTTGGTCCGGCAGCCCATTGCCGGAGCCTGGTTGTTCACGGCTGTCCGTCCAGATCGGGTGCGCGGTGCCGCCGAACGAGACGAGCCCCTCGTAGTCGCCCTGCTGGTTCCCGTAGTCGATCGCCGCGCAGGGAAAGACGCCCGCGCAGTCGTGCTCGTTGGACCTGGCCGTCGTCACCCGCGTGTTGGGGCCGAACGAAACGCCGCCGTCCGTGCGACCGCGCGAGGTAGACGTCCGTTTCGTAGCGGAAACCCGTCGTGTCGTTGCGCGTGTCGTAGAAGGAGACGTCGACGCCGCCCGTCATCGGATCCACGGACAGCCAGTGGTTGAACCGGTCGATCGAACCGTGCACATCCGTCACGCTCGCCGGAGCCGACCAGCTCTTCCCCCCGTCGTCGGAGAAGGTCAGGAAGATGTCCGTGTTGCCCGCAGGCGTCAGATCCATGTAGGAGCAGTACAGGCGGCCTCGATTCGGGCCTGTCGAGCGGTCCGCGTCGCAGGCCGGATAGACGAGAGCGCCGCGGAAAGACTCGGCCGGAATCGCGATGTCGAACGGAATCCTCTTTTTCGCGACCACGCCCTGCCGGCCCCACGTCACGCCGCCGTCGGTGGAACGGTTGAACGCGATCGTGTTCGCGGCGAAGTCGTTCCAGGCGACGAAGAGGTCGCCGTTCGGGCCCACGAAGGGCACGGCTCCGATTGCGCGCCCGGGGCCTTTCGGGTCGTCGGCGCGGTTCACCGTGAACGTCGCGCCCTGGTCGGTCGAGCGGCCGACGCGGATCCCACCGCTCACCGACCCGCCGCTCGCGGCGTCCCAGGCGACGTAGACGTTGTCCTTGAAGGGGCTGGCGGCGTTCGTGTCCGCCGTGATCATGGGTTTGTCGTTGAAATGGTTCTGGCCGCCGTCGAAGGAGAAGAGGGACGCGGACGGGTACGTTGCCCCGCCGTCCGTAGACCGCGCGACCATCATCGCGGTGCCGTTGATGCCATTGCCCCTGCTGAAGTACACGACGATGTAGCTGTAGAAGACGTTCCCCTGTGTGTCGAAGGCGAGGCTCGGGTCAGAACCGAAGTCGATGCCGTTCGTCCCGATGGCCGGCGGGAGCGGCAGATCCACACCGCCCCACGTCAGGCCCCCGTCCTTCGAGGAATAGCCGCGCATCGGCAGGCGGAACGATCTCGTTCGAGCCGCCCGCGAGCATGCTCGAGTCGGTCGGGTTGAGGGTGACGTACGTCTCGCTCTGTGGCCCACACTCGTTCGAGACGTCCACGTTTCCGCCGACCGTCAGGGACGTCGGACCACCTCCCGCGCTCGGTCCGTTGTGGAGGATGTACTGATACTTGTCCCACCACAGCGGGTTCTTGGGGTCTTTCTGGGCGGCTGCCGGGAAAGAGGCGGCCAGCGAAAGGGCGGCGACGGACGCGAGGACAACGATCTTCCGGATGTACGTTCTCATGTCGTGCCTCCGGCCGGGCAGGCCGCGGAGAGCCGTCCCGGGCCGGGCGGGATTTTATTCCGACAGTTTCGCAATGTTGAAGTGAGTCTCGGTCGCGAGGGCCCCCGGCCCCGTACAATCTCTCTCGATGTCGAATGCCGGCCTCCGCGCGCTCATCCTCGCCGGAGGCAGCGGCACGCGGCTTTGGCCGCGTTCCACGAACGAACGGCCGAAGCCCTTTCTCGCCCTGACGGGCGGCGAGTCGCTCCTTCGAGAGACGTTCCGGCGCGCGACCGCGCTCGCCGGGGCCGGGAACGTCTTCGTCTCGGGACGCGCGGCGCACGCGCCGCTGCTTGCCGCCGAGCTGCCCGAGGTGCACCGGTCGCGCTTCGTTCTCGAGCCGGTGCGGCGCAACACCGCGCCCGCGATCGCCCTCTCGGCGCTTGCCGCTTCGGAGGACGCTCCGGACACCGTCCTCGCCGTCCTGCCGTCCGATCAGGCCGTGCGCGACGAAGCGGCGTTTCTCGCCGCCCTCCGCTCGGCGGCGGAGGCGGCCCGGACGCAAGACGCGTTCGTCACGCTCGGGATCCCGCCCACGCGGCCCGAGACCGGATTCGGGTACATGGAAGTCGAAGAACAAGAAGAGATTTCTGCTGAAGACGAAGAAGAGAAAGAGGAGATTTCTCCGAATGGGAAGAGGGGAAACGAGAAGGGGACCGGGGAATCGAAGATTTCTGAGAATGGAAACAGGGAAGGGAGAGCCGCGGCCTTGCGCGTGGTGCGCTTCGTGGAAAAGCCGACGCTTGCGCGAGCCCAGGAGTTTCTAGCCTCCGGCCGCTTCTTCTGGAACGCCGGCATCTTCGTGTTCCGGACCTCATACCTTTTCGAAGAAATGGAGAGAGCCTGTCCCGACATCCTGAACATCGCACGCCGCGCGTATGCGGCTCGAAAAGAGGGGGAATTCACAGAAATCTTCTCTTCGTCCCCTTCCGTGTCCTTCGACGTCGCGGTCATGGAGAAGGCGAGGCGGGTAATCACCGTCCCGTGCGCGTGCGGGTGGAGCGACCTGGGCTCGTGGGAAGCCGTTTTCGAATTCCGGGGCGGCGCTCCCGGCACAAACGTGCTCGAGGGACCCGCGGCTGCGGTCGAGGGATCCGGCAACCTCGTTCTGGCCGAAGGACGGCCGGTGCGCGTCGTCGGCCTTTCCGACGTCGCGGTCGTGGACTCCAAGGACGGCGTTCTCGTCATGCGCCGCGGCGCGTCCGACGCGCTCCGGAGGAGCGTGGAGGAGGGCCTGTCGCGATGACGGACGCACGGGCGCCGTCCGCGGCGAACGCGCCCACGGCGACGATCCTCGCGTCCCTCGCGCGGCTCGTCGCGACCGTGCGCACGGCCTACCGCGGGCCTGCGACGGCAGTGGAGGACGCGGTCGTGTGCCTCCTCGCGCGGGGCCACCTCCTGATCGAGGACGTCCCCGGCGTGGGCAAGACGACGCTCGCCTCGGCTCTCGGCAAGGCGCTCGGCGTCGGCGTCCACCGCATGCAGTTCACGCCGGACACGTTGCCCTCCGACATCCTCGGCCTCACGGTCTTCAACGTGCGGACGCAGGAGTTCGAGTTCCATCCGGGCCCCGTGTTCACGCCGGTGCTTCTGGCCGACGAGATCAACCGCGCGACGCCGAAGACGCAGGCGGCGCTCCTGCAGGCGATGAGCGAGCGGGCCGTTTCGTCCGACGGCGTCACCCGGCCGCTGCCCGAGCCGTTCCTCGTCCTCGCGACGCAGAATCCCGTGGAGTATCTCGGCACCTACCCGCTCCCCGAGTCGCAGCTCGATCGCTTTCTCATGCGCATTTCGCTGGGCTATCCCGTCCCGGAGGACGAGAGGCGCCTTCTGCTCTCGGGCGGCGCCGACCGCGTCCTGGCAGCGCTCACCCCCGCGCTCACTCTCGAGGAGCTGGCTTCGGCACAAGCGGCGACCGAGCGCGTCACCGTGGCGGACAAGCTCTTGGATTACGTGCTCGCGATCGTTACGCGCACGCGGAGCGGCAAGGACCTGCTCCTCGGCGTCTCGCCTCGCGGCTCGCAGGGCTTTTTCCGCGCGGTGCAGGCGCGCGCGCTCGTCTCGGGCCGACCCTACGCCACGCCCGACGACGTCAAGCGGGTCGCGGTCGCCACGCTCGCGCACCGGGTTCTCGCCTCGCAGCCGGGGGCGTGGGACGGCGGGGGGAGCGGACGCCGCGAGCGCGACGCGATCCAGCGCATCCTCGACGAAACGCCCGTTCCGCTGTGAGCCCGTGGTCCTCACCGCGCGCCTGAAGAAGCTCCTCCACCCGGGCATCCTCGTCCGGGTCACGAACCTGGGGTTGGGTTTCATCCTCCTGACGCTCGTCGTCGCCGTGGCCGCGACGAACACGGGCAACAACGGCCTCTACATCCTCGTGTCGCTCTTCCTCGCGGCGTTGGTCGTCTCGGGCATCGTCTCGCGCCGGAACGTGGAGAACGTCGTCGTGGAGCTCGAGGGTCCGGCGGAGATTTTCGCCGGCGTGCCGGTGCGTTTCACGCTCCGGCTCACGAATCTCGGGCGCCTGCCGCGGCGCGGCCTCCTCGTGAAGATCTCCAGCGCTTCGGCGCCGATCCTGTTCGGCCGCCTCGAGCCGGGGAGAGGCGTGGAGCGTGGAGTAGACCTCGTCTTCCCGAAGCGTGGCCGGCGGTCCATCGAGTCGCTTCTCCTTTACAGCGGTTACCCGATCGGCCTGTTCCGGAAAGGCCGCGTGCATCCGCTCGAAGACGAACGCGTCGTCTACCCGGCGCCTGCAGACGTGCCGTACCTCCCTCCCGATCCGCGGGAAGCCGAGGGCGGCGATCCCCGCGATCGGCGGAGGGGACGCGGGGCGGAGATCCGCAATCTGCGCGAGGCGGGTTTCGGCGACGATCCGCGCGACGTTCACTGGCCCCAGACGGCGCGACAGGGGAAGTTCATCGTGAAGGAGCGCGCCTCCGAGGAGGGCCGCGACGCGCTCGTCGCGCTCGACACGACTCGCCCGCAAGGCGCGGACGCCGCCTGGAACGAGGTCTTCGAACACTCGGTCTCCGAGGCTGCGGGCCTCGCACTACGCCTCCTCGCGCGCGGAAGCCGCGTCGGCCTCCTGCTCGGAGGCTCCGTCGTTCCGCCCGGCTCCGGCCCGGCGCACCGCCGGGGCCTGCTGCGCGCTCTCGCCCTCGTCGAGCCCGTCCGCGACCCGGCGCGGCCTCCCTCGGCCATTCCCGCCTCGGTGGCCGTGTACCGCGCCGGACGCGGTCCGGAGAGAGCCGCGTGAGCGCACGTGGGTCCCTTCCCGCGCCGACAGGGGAGCCGGTCCCGTTTCTCAGGGAGCGCCTTCTTGCGCTCGGGTCGCTGGCGTTCCTGGCTCCCGTCCCTCTTTTCTTCAGCAACGCCCTCGAGCTCGCCGTGCTCCTCGTCTATCTCGGCGTCGTCGCGGTATTTCTCCTGCGCGTGAGAGGGGGCCGCGTTCCGCGCCTTGGAAACCGCGCCCTGAATCTCGCCGGACTCCTCTATCTTCCCGTGATCGTCGTCGACGTGCGCTTCGGCAGCCAGACGCTCCTGAAGACGATGCTCCACCTTCTCCTGTTCACGACGCTCTTCAAGCTCGCGGCGATTCGGAAGGAGCGCGACCTCTCGCTCGCCCTCGCCCTGTCGGGCGTGCTGTTCGTGGCCTCCGTCTCGACTTCTTTCCACTACACGATTCTGCTTTACGTTCTTCTCGTCGCCTTCGTCGGCTGGGCGGTCCTCGTGAAGTGGGCGCTGTGGCGCGATCTTGCGGCGGCCCCGGAAGAGTGGAGCCGTGACCGCGCCGCGCGCGAGCTGCCGGGCGGCGGACCGCTTTTCACGTCGGTGCTGTCCACGGTGCTGATCGCCGTGCCGCTCTTTCTCTTCCTTCCGCGTCTCAAGACCCCATATGTCAAGGGTGCCGAGGCCGGGCGCGAGATCACGACGGGCTTCTCGGAGAACGTGGACCCAAACCTTTTCGGCGAGCTGAAGCAGAACGACCGGGTCTTTCTGAGGATCACGAGCGAGGAGCCGCTCGGCGAAGGCTCGGCGGCCATCCTCAGACTGCGGACGCTCGCTCTCTCGCGCTGGGAGGACGGCGTCTGGAAGAAGCCGCTCGAGCGCAGTGTCACCCTCTCGCCTGCGAGGAGCGGCATGCTCATCCCTCTCGCCGCGCGAGGCCGTGCGGTGCCGGGGGGCTCGGCGATGACGATCGACCTCACGCCGATCGAGACTCGGACCCTTCCGTATCCGCTCCAGGGCACCGCGCTGCGCCTCTCGGAAGGTTCGTTCCGCAGTCCCAATCTCGCATACGTCGAAAGGGACGCGGTGCGCAACGTGCGCCTGCCGTTCGAGCCCGAGCGCACGATCCAGTACACGGTGTTTTACGGGATCCGTTCGCTCCCCGACCTCGAGCCAGGCGACGCGGTCGAGGCCGGAAAGGGCGCCGGCTCGAAAACGCTGCGCGCGTTCGCGCTCGACACGCTGGCGGGCATCGATCCGGCGACCGATCCCGAGGCCGCGGCCGAAAGAATCGAAGCGGCTCTCAGGAGGTGGACGTACGAGCTGGACCTCAAGCCGCACGGGCCGAACGCCGTCGAGGACTTCGTGGCCAATCGGCGCAGAGGCCATTGCCAGACGTTCGCGACCGCGATGGCGCTTCTCCTTCGCGAAGTGGGCGTTCCGACCCGGTTCGTGACGGGCTTTCTGGGCGGCGAGATCGGAGCGTTCGGACGATACGTTCTCGTGCGAGGTCAGAACGTCCACGCCTGGGTCGAGGTCTGGTGTGGACCGTCGAAAGGCTGGCTCACGTTCGATCCAACGCCCCTTGCAGGTCAGCCGGGCCTCGAGCGCGTGCCCGTGTCGCGGCGTCTGAGGCAGGTGACGGATGGGCTGGAGTTCTTCTACGACCGCTTCATCCTCTCGTTCGGCCAGGGCGACCAGGTCGAGCTTCTGCGGAAGATCCGCGAAGCGGCCCGGAGCGCGCTTGGAGTCCTTCGGCGTCCTCGCGCGGGGAAGGGCTTGCCGCTGAGCCCCGTGGCCAGCGTCGGAGCCGCGGCGCTCCTCCTCGCCGCGCTCGTCCTCCTCGGACGACGCCTGCGCGTTGCGCGCTGGAGAACGAGCGGTCTCGCGCCGGCCTCGGCCGCGTATCGCCGACTCCAGAAGGCGCTCCATCGGGCCGGTGCGCCGCTCACTCCCGCGTCCGTCCCGGGCGAGACTCTTGCCGCGGCTGCTGCGCTCGGCCCTCGTGCCGCGCTCCCCGCGCAGGCGATCGTCCGCGCCTACATCCGGGAGTCTTTTGGAGGGCTCGCGGCTCCGGACGGAGAGGACGTCAGGCTGCGAGGCCTTCTCGACGAGTTCCGCCAGGCCGCGAAACGGCGTCGGGCGCAATGATTCAGATTGGGGATATCCTTCGCGTCTCGGTGAAGATCTTCTGCGACGACACTGGAGGAACGAGATGAAGAAGACGACAGTGGCTGTTTCTGCTTTCCTTGCGTTCTGCGTCGGCACGACGCTGCTCGCGAACCTCGACAACCAGAAAGCCTTCGTGACGAAGTATCCCGACGCCAAGGCCAAGCTGGGCAAGTGCTCGACGTGTCACGTGAAGCCTCTTCCGAAGAAGGAAGACCATGTGCTGAACCCGTATGGGAAGGACGTCCTGACGAAGGCGGCCGACGACCCGAAGGCCGTGAAGAAGACATTCAAATTCGAGAAGATCGAGGGGCTCGACAGCGACGGCGACGGCGTGAAGAACATCGACGAGATCAAGGCCGGCACGAACCCCGGCGACTCGAAATCCAAGTAGGCTGATGGGTTCGGAGCCCGTCACGCGGCGTCGCTGGATCGACGTCCTGCTCGGTACCAGCTTCGCCGCGTGGATGGGGGCCGTCGTCTATCCGGTCCTCAAGTACCTCACGCCGCTCAAGGACGGAGGCGGCTCGAACAAGGCCACGCTCAACGACGCCCAGAAGAACGAGCTCTCGAGCAACGGGTTCCTGATCGCCCGCGTCGGCACGGACCGCGTGCTGCTCTTCAAGGACAAGAAGCAGAAGCTGAAGGCTCTTTCGGCCAAGTGCACGCACGAGGGCTGCACGGTCCAGTTCGTGCCGGCCGACGGCATCATCTGGTGCGCCTGCCACAACGGGAAGTTCTCCCTCGACGGCCGCGTCATCTCGGGGCCGCCGCCCCGGCCGCTGGCGGCCTTCACGGTGGAAGGCGACCTCAAGGGAGTCGTGACCGTGATCAAGCCGGGGAGCACCGCATGAGCGACGAGCGCGATTCCGCGCCTGCCCCGGCTTCCGCTCCCGCGCGGATCTGGCGAATGCTGGACGAGCGGTTTCAGCTCTCGGGCCTCGTCACGTTCCTCGGCCACAAGGAAGTGCCCGTCGGCTCGCACTCGATGGTCTGGTATTACCTCGGCGGCGTCTCGCTTTTCTTCTTCGTCGTCCAGATCGCCACCGGAATCCTCCTCCTCATGAACTATCAGGTGGGGGAGAACACGTCCTACGAGAGCATGAAGAACCTCGTGGGCCGTGTGCCGTTCGGCTGGCTCATCCGCTCGATCCATTGCTGGTCGGCACACCTCATGAGCCTCGCGGTCCTCGCGCATCTCTTCAGCGTTCTCTTCCTGAAGGCCTATCGCAAGCCGCGCGAGCTGACCTGGTACACGGGCTTCGCGATGCTCGGGATCGTCCTGGGTTTCGGGTTCTCCGGCTACCTGCTTCCGTGGAACGAGCTCAGTTATTTCGCGACCGCCGTGGGGACCGACTCGGTGAAGTCCGTTCCTCTCGTCGGGCCCTGGATGCTCCGCGTCCTCAGGGGAGGCGAAGAGGTGTCGGTCCAGACGCTGTACCGGTTCTTCGCGCTCCACGTCTGCATCCTTCCGCTCGTCATGGGGGCGTTCATAGGCGCCCACCTGCTTTTCATCCAGAGGCAGGGGATGGCCCAGCCGCTCGAAGAAGGGCCTTCGCGCGAGACGAAGCCGCGGCCGCGCGGCATGCCGTTCTTCCCGAATTTCGCGATGCGCGACCTGCTCCTGTGGGTGATCTGCCTGAACATCCTCGCGCTCCTCGCGGTCGCCCTTCCGTTCGGACCGAAGATCCCGGGGATGGAATGGGAGCTCGGGGCGAAGGCGAACCCGCTGAAACCGGCGTATCCGGGCATCAAGCCCGAGTGGTACTTCCTGTCCGTCTATCAGATGCTTCGGGAATTCCCGGCGCATCTTCTCGGGATGGAAGGGCCGCAGGCCTGCCTGCTCCTCGCGAGCATCCTCGGGGCGATCGCGTTCGCGATCCCGCTCCTCGACCGGAACGCGGCGAAGGGAAAGCCGAGCCCGCTCTTCACGGATCTTGGCGTCGCCGGACTCCTCTTCCTCGGGTTTCTCACCCTCAAGGCGTGGGACGTGGGCGTCCATGTACCGCACGGAAAGGACCCGGCAGGCGACCCCGCGATGGCCGTGACGATCGCGCGGACCGCGGCGATCTGGATCATCGGGATCGGGCTCGCCGCGATGGCGCTCCGGCGCCTGAAATGGGGACACTCCGCGTTCTCCTTCACCGCCGCCGTCCTCCTGCAGGCGGCGCTGAACGGATTCACGCGTCTGAGCTGGCTCGCGAGCGGGGGAGTCGCCCTCGCCGTCCTCGCCGTGCTGCTCGTCGCCGGGCGGGCTCGCCGCGGTGCGTCCGCCGCGGTGCTCTTGGTTGTCGCCTTCGCCGCGCCTTCGCGGGCGCGTGCGGACGAGAAAACAGCCGCGCCCGCGCCGGCAACCGCGTCGGTGCCGGGGCACATCGTCGAGGAAGCCTGGCCCGCCGAGTTTCAGAAGCTCTTCACGGAAGAGGACAAGAAGACGGGCCCGGTCCTGAACGAGAAGGCGAAAGCCCGATTCCGAAGCCTGCCCAGCCACGCGCAGGAGCTGTTCTTCGCGGCCGCGAAGGACGGAAGGCTCGCGTCCGGAGCCCACCTCGCGACGCTCCTCGCGCTGGACATCGACGACCGCAAGGTCGAGCTGATCATGGGCGACAACTGCGTCCTCTGCCACTCGAACCCGGACCTGCCGGACGAGATTCTCTTCAAGCCGCGCGAGAAAGGCGATCCGAACGCCCACCTCGATCTCCGCGAGATCGTGAGCGACGTCCACTTCCGCGGCGGGCTCATGTGCGCGGGCTGCCACGGGGGAAAGCCCACCGACACCGAGATGTCGGCGGAGATCGCCAAGCGCTGGCCCGCGTCGGAGATCCGGCACAAGGACCGCTCGTGGATCCCGGAATTCTGCGCCCGCTGCCACTCGTCGAGCGAGTTCATGCGGGGCTACAACCCGTCCCTTCCCGTGGACCAGCTCGTCAAGTACCGGACGAGCAAGCACGGGCAGCTCCTCCTCGGGAAGAAGGACTCGAAGGCCGCGCAGTGCGTGAGCTGCCACGGCGTGCACGGGATCCGGCCGCCCGACAGCACGAACTCTCTCGTCTATCGCGAGAACATCCCGGCGACCTGCGGCAAGTGCCACGCGGACGCGGCCTACATGAAGGGCTACACGCTCGACGACGGGGTGACGCCGATCCCGACGAATCAGCTCGAGCAGTACAAGAAGAGCGTGCACGGCCTCGCGCTCCTCGGAAAGCACGACGCGGGCGCGCCCGCGTGCAACGGCTGCCACGGGAACCACGCGGCGCTTCCGCCGCAGGTTGCTTTCGTGTCACAGGTCTGCCGGACCTGCCATGCCGCGAACGGGAGTCTCTTCGACGGAAGCCCGCACAAGAAGGCGTTCCAGGCGCACGGCTGGCCCGAGTGCGAAACGTGCCACGGAAAGCACGACATCGCGACCCCCACCGACGAGATGCTCCGCGACGCGCCCGCAGGCCCTCTGCCACTCGTGTCACGCGAAGTTCGGCAAGCCGATATGCGACGAGACGGCGCGGTTCTTCTATGCGTCCATCACGTCCCTTCGCGAGTCGCACGAAGCCCTCGGGAAGGACATCGACCGGCTTGCGGAGCGCGGCTTCGACGTCGACGAGCTGCGATTCCAGTCGAGCGCCGTGACCGACGCGCTCCGCAAGACGCGCCTCGGCATCCACACGTTCGACCGGAGCGACTTCATTCGCAACTCCGAGGCGACGTCCGCGGCCGAGACGACCCTCCGAAACGCCGCGGCCGCCGTCTGGGCCGAGTACCGCTTCCGCCGGAACGGCCTCATCCTCGCGAGCGGCCTCATTTCGGCGTTCGCGGTCCTCCTCTACCTGAAGATCCGGCAGGTCGACCGCAACTCGCACCCTGAATAGGGCGTTTGGATCATCAAATAGGGCGTCTGAATCATTGGCGGAGGTCCGCCCGCGGCCCATCGTCCCCTGATCATGAATAGGTTCCTGAAGGACAAGGAACATCTCGTCCGCATGGCGGCGCTGTTCGCCGCGGGCGTGGTTCTCTTCCTGATCCTCCAGGCGGTGCTCGTGCCGAAGGGATTCGGCGTCTATGGCCACTACCGTGCCGGGGCTCTCGCGGACAACCGCGCGCGCGCGCCGCGCTTCGCGGGCCGAGCCGCCTGCATCGAATGCCACACGGACGAGCGGGACGCGCTGAAGGGCGGCAAGCACGCTGGCCTCGGCTGCGAGGCCTGCCACGGGGCCCTCGCAAAGCACGCCGAGGATCCCTCCGCGGGCAATGCGTTCAAGCCCGACCCGAAGGACGATCTGCTTCACCTGCCACCTCGTGAACGTCGCGAAGCCGAGGAAGTTCCCCCAGATCGACCCGAAGAGCCACTTCGACGGCGGGGCCTGCAACGGCTGCCACTCTCCGCACGCCCCGGACAAGGAGCCCGCGAAATGAGTTCCGACCGCCGCGACTTCGTGCTCACGGCCGGAAAGCTCCTCGTGCTGACGGCACCGGCGGCCGCCTACCTCGAGGCCGTGGAGACCGGCAAGGCGGAAGAGCCCGCCTACAAGATGGCCGAGCACTACTGGGGAATGATCGTCGACGTCGAGAAGTGCATCGGCTGCGGCAATTGCGTGAGGGCCTGCAAGACCGAGAACGACGTGCCTCTCGAGCCCACCTTCTTCCGCACGTGGGTGGAGCGGTATCACGTCGCAGGCACGGCGGAGGAGCATCCCGACGTCGACTCGCCCGACGGCGGCTACAACGGTTTCCCCGAGAAATACGCGGCCGGAGACGGCGCCAAGAGCTTCTTCGTGCCGAAGCTCTGCAATCAATGCGCGCACTCGCCCTGCACCCAGGTGTGCCCCGTGGGCGCCACGTTCGAAAGTCCCGACGGCGCGGTCCTCGTGGACAAGACCTATTGTCTCGGCTGCCGCTACTGTGTGCAGGCCTGCCCGTACGGGTGCCGGTTCATCGATCCGCGCACGAAGACGGTCGATAAGTGCAACCTGTGCTACCACCGCATCACGAAGGGCCTCACGACGGCTTGCTGCGAGAGCTGTCCCACGGGCGCGCGGCAGCTCGTCGACCTCAAGGACCCGAAGGACCCGGTCCACGAGTTCCTGAGGACGCACAAGATCCAGGTCCTGAAGCCGCAGATGGCCACCGGGGCGAAGGTCTTCTACAACGGCCTCGACGGGTCGGTGAGGTAGCGCCATGGAAGAAGGGCTTCGCCACGCGGTTCAGGGTTTCATGTACCCCAACGAGGTCGAGCTCCAGTGGAGCATCCTGATCGTCCTTTACCCGTTCACGACCGGACTCGTCGCCGGCGCCTTCATCCTCGCGTCGCTCGAGCGCGTCTTCAACGTGGCGGCGGTCAAGCCGACGTACCGGCTCGCGCTCCTGTCCGCGCTCGCGTTCCTCCTCGTGGCGCCGCTGCCGCTGCAGCTTCATCTCGGCCACCCCGAGCGCTCCCTCGAGATGTACCTCACGCCGCACACGAGCTCGGCGATGGCGATGTTCGGGTTCATCTATCTCTGGTATCTCATGGCGGTTCTCGTCCTCGAGATCTGGCTCGACTACCGGAAGGACATGGTCCTCCTGGCTCGTTCCGAGACCGGCTGGAAAAGAACGCTCTACCGGGTTCTCACCCTCGGCGTGGACAACATCAGCGAGGAGTCCCTCCGCATCGACGACAAGCTGGGACGTTTCATCACGATCGTGGGCATCCCCTCGGCCTTCCTCCTCCACGGGTACGTCGGGTTCATCTTCGGCTCCGTCAAAGCGAACCCCTGGTGGTCCACGCCCGTGATGCCGATCGTGTTCCTCTTCTCGGCCATCGTGTCGGGCATCGCCCTCGTGCTCCTCATGTACATGCTCGTCTGCTTCCTGAAGGGCATTCCCATCGACATCCCGTGCGTGGACACGATCGCCCGCTACCTGATGTACGCGTTCCTGATCGACTTCTCGCTCGAGATGCTCGATCTGATCCACCGCATCTACGAGGCGGATGAATCGTTCAAGAGCCTCGACTTCATGGTTCACACGCGGCTCTACACCTCGCAGATCCTCGTGCAGATCATCTTCGGCACGATCGTCCCGATCTCCATGCTGGCCTTCATTCAGGTCGTGAAGCTGAGCGAAGCGGCCCGAAAGGGCATCTACGTCCTCGCCGGCCTGCTCACGCTCATGGGAATCTTCGCGATGCGGTGGAACGTGGTCATCGGAGGTCAGCTCTTCTCGAAGAGCTTCCTCGGGTACACGACGTACAAGATGGCGTTCGCCACGAGGGAGGGGCTGCTCCCGGCGATCGTCCTGATGATCCTTCCGTTCGGAATCCTCTGGGTTCTCGTCAAGATCCTGCCGCCCTTCGAAGAGGAGAAGGCGGCCGTCTGAGCTCCTGTCCGCAGGGGCGCGGGAAACGCGACATCAGGAGCTGACCGCCATGGACGACCCGGTCTCCAGGCTCGAGAAGGAGGTCGCGGAGCTGGGCCGTTTGCTCCGGTCTGTGGAGGCGCGCGTGGCCGCGCTCGAGGGAAAGGGGGAGGCCTCGCCCGCTCCGGCCCTCGAACCTGTCCGTGTACTCCCCGCGGCGACGGAGCCGACAGGCCCCTCGATCGTCGCCCTCGCGGGCCGCTGCCTTTTCGTCCTGGCAGGGGCGTTCCTCATACGCGCTCTGACCGACTCGGGCGCGTTCCCGCGCGCTTTGGGGGTCGCGCTGGGTCTGGCGTACGCACTAACGTGGCTCATCCTCGCAGACCGATCCGGGCGGGCGGGCTCTGCCGCGGCCGCGACCGCGTGGGGCGCGACGGCGCTCGTCATCGCGTGTCCCCTCGTTTGGGAGGCCGCGACGCGCTTCGATGTGCTCCGGCCGACGGCTGCAGCAGCCGTGCTCTTCGCAGCGGGCGCCGCCGCCCTCGGCGCGTCCGTTCATCGCAACCTCCGCGCGCTGGCCTGGGTCTCCGTGCTCTTGGTTCTCCCGACCGCGTGCCTCCTCCTGGTCTCGACGCACGCCCTCGTCTCCTTCGGCGCGCTTCTGGTCGTCGTCGCCGCGGGAGCCGAGGCGGCCTCGGTCCGCCGTGACTGGCCCGGCCTCCCGTGGCTGCCGGCCGTCGTCGCGGATCTCGTCGTTCTCGAGGCCGTCTGGATCGCCGCGCGCCCTGAAGGGCTGCCCGAGGTGTACGCGGGCCTTTCCAGGGGCGCCGTCCTCGCGCTCGCTCTCGCGCTCTTCGCCGCTTCCCTCGCGGGAACGGCTCGGCGCGCGTTCGGCCGCACGGAGACGCCCGACGCCTTCGAGGCCGTTCAGCTCGGAGCGGCCCTGTTGCTCGTGGTCTTCGCGGTCTCGCGGCTCACCCCGTTGGCGGGCCTTCCGCCGTCTCTCGTCTGGGCCGTTGCCGGATTCGTGGCGGCCGTCGCGCCGGCCCGCGCCGTCGGCTCGACGGCTCCGGCGTACGGCGGTGTCATGCTTCTGACGGCGGTGATTGTCTCCGGACTGGCCGGGTTCGTCCGGGATGCTTTCGTCGGTTCGCCCGCCGCCGGGAGGCCGGCCACGAGCTCCCTCGTCGTTCTCGTCCTCTCCGCTGCTGCGACGGTGCTTCTCGCGGGGCGTCTGCGGGCAGGCTCCGGGGGAGCCGTCGTGCGCGGGGCGATGTTCACGCTCGCGTGCGTCTCGATCGCGGGGGCAGGCGCACTGGCCGTACTCGCCCTGGCTCTCCTCGTCGCTCCCGACGGGGAGCCGGGCCGTACCGCCGCGGCGCGTGGCGCCGTCCTGGCCGCCGCTTCGGTGCTGCTCGCCTCGCTCAGGCGCCTCCCGACTCTCGCCCCCCTCGCACGCCTCACCTACCCGGTACTCGCGGTTGCCGGGCTCAAGCTGCTGATCGACGATCTCCCGCATGGACGCCCGAGCACGCTCGTTGTGACTTTCGTCCTGTACGGCGCCGCCCTGATCGTCGTGCCCCGGATTCTGCGGGCGGCGCGCCGGCCGGCGGGCTGATGGGTTTGCACCATAGCGGCCGGCGCCCGCGATCCGGAGAATCCGGGTCCGTGTATCAGATCGTGCGCCGCCACCAGTTCTCAGAATCGACGTTCCTGTGGGACGTGTACGCGCCCGACGTGGCCCGTGCCGCCCGGCCGGGGCACTTCGTCATGCTGCGCTTGCGCGACGGGGGCGAGAGAATCCCCCTGACGGTGGCCGACTACGACCGCGAGTGGGGCACCGTGACGATCGTCATCCAGGCCATCGGGAAGACGACGCGCGAGATGATGGCCGCCTACCAGGAAGGCGACACGTTTCTCGACTTCGTCGGACCGCTCGGAATGCCGAGCCACGTGCACCAGGTCGGGCACGTCGTCCTCGTCGGCGGCGGCCTCGGGGTTGCGCCGGTGTTTCCCCAGCTCCGCGCCTTCAAGGAGGCCGGGAACCGCGTCACGGGAATCATCGGCTTCCGCTCGAAGGACCTCGTGTTCTGGGAGGACCGGTTCCAGAAGCAGTGCGACGACCTGATCGTCTGCACCGACGACGGGACCTACGGCCGGCCGGGATTCGTCACGGCCGCGCTCGAGGACGTCCTCTCGAAGGAGAAGGTCGACGAGGTCGTGGCGATCGGCCCCCTCCCGATGATGCGCGCCTGCGCGGAGGTCACGCGCCCGCGCGGCGTGCCGACGGCCGTGAGCCTGAACGCGATCATGGTGGACGGCACCGGGATGTGCGGCTCGTGCCGGGTCTCGGTGGACGGCGCGATCAAGTTCGCGTGCGTGGAGGGACCCGACTTCAACGCGCACAAGATCGACTTCGACGAGCTCATGCTGCGCCAGCAGCGCTTCAAGGCGCAGGAGACGCGCGCGAACGAGGACTTCGCACACACGTGCAAGATCGAGAAGGTTCTCTTCGAGGACGCGAAGCGCAACTACAAGAAGCTGAAGGACGTGGCGCCGCATGCCACGAAGATGGCCGAGCGGAACGCCGAAGAGCGCGCGCACAATTTTCTCGAGGTGAACCTCGGCTACACGATCGCCGACGCGCTCACGGAGGCCGAGCGCTGCATCCAGTGCCTGAGGCCCACCTGCGTCCAGGGCTGCCCGGTCGCCATCGACATCCCGCGCTTCATCCGGCACCTTCTCGTCCGCGACATCGCGGGCGCCGCGTCGGTCATTCGGGAGAACAACCACTTCCCGTCCGTGTGCGGCCGCGTCTGCCCGCAGGAGAGCCAGTGCGAGGTGCAGTGCATCCTCGTCAAGAAGATGGAGCCGGTCGCCATCGGCCGGCTCGAGCGCTTCGTCGGCGACCATGCGCCCGTCACCGCGCCGCCCCCGCGCCCGGCGGAACCGATCGGCAAGGTCGCGGTCGTGGGGTCCGGCCCCGCGGGCCTCGCGTGCGCGGGCGACCTCGCGCGCGACGGCGCCCAGGTCACGATCTTCGAGGCGCTGCACGTCATCGGGGGAGTCCTGCGCTACGGGATTCCGTCCTTCCGCCTGCCGCGCAACATCATCGACCGTGAAGTGAAGCAGCTCGAGGACATGGGCGTCCGCTTCGAGACGAACAAGGTCATCGGCAAGACATTCACGATCCCCGAGCTCCTCAAAGAGCACGGCTTCGACGCCGTCTTCGTCGGGACCGGGGCGGGCGCTCCGGCCTTTCTCGGCATTCCGGGCGAGTTCGCCGGCCAGGTCTACAGCGCGAACGAGTTCCTCACGCGCGTGAACCTCATGGGGGGCGACAAGTTCCCCTACGAGGACACGCCGGTAACGCTCGGCCGCAGCATCGTCGTCATCGGCGCGGGCAACACGGCAATGGACTGCCTGCGCGTCTCCAAGCGCCTCGGAGCCGAGCTGGTCCGCTGCGTCTACCGCCGCACGAAGGCGGAAGCCCCCGCACGCGTCGAAGAGCTTCGCCACGCCGAGGAAGAAGGCATCACGTTCCACTGGCTGCGCGGCCCGACCGAGATCGTCACCGACGACAAGGGCGGCGTGAAGGCCCTCGTCTGCCAGAAGATGGAGCTGGGCCCACCGGACGCTTCCGGCCGCCGGCGCCCCGTCCCCGTCCCAGGCGAGACGGAGACTTTCGAGTGCGACACCGTCATCTACGCGCTCGGTACGCGCGCGAACCCGGTCATCGCGCGGTCCACGCCGGGCCTCGACATCCGCGGCGAGGGATACATCAACGTCGACGAGACGACGCAGGCCGCGAACCTGCCGGGCATCTTCGCGGGCGGCGATATCGTCTCGGGCGCCGCCACCGTGATCCTCGCGCTCGGCGCCGGCCGAAGAGCGGCCCGTGCGATCACGTCGTACCTGAAGAACCGCGTCTGGCCTCCCGAAGTGCGCGCGGAGTCGAAGATCCCGGCCGTCACGGCGCCCGCCGAGTCCGTGTGCAAGAGGTGCAGGCGCCCGATCGAGGCGGGCGAGGATTACGTCTGCTGCGCGGGCGAGCGCCGCGCATTCCAGTGCACTTCATGTCTCAAGGTCTCTGAGGGTTTCGCGTTCCCGTACGGTCTGTGCCCGATCTGCGGCGGCGCGTTCGCGCCCCGCGAGGAGGTCTCGACCCCGGAAGGCGCTCTCGCCGAGGCCGTGCGGCGCGCCTACGAGATCGAGATCGGCGGAGTCCTCTTCTACGCCCGCGGGGCGGAGGAGATGGCGCGGGCCGGAGGCGACCCCGAGGTCGTCGAGCTCTTCAATCGGCTCTCTGGCATGGAGCGCGAGCACATGGAGCTGCTCGCGCGGCGCTATCACCTCGAGGCGCCGGATCTTTCGGGGAAGGGGCCGTCCCCCTCGCAGCTCGCCGTCTTCTCGGGTGTCGAGACCTCGAAGGACGCCGACGCCGTCGCGCTGCTGCGCCTCGCCGTCCATCTCGAGAAACGGGCAGGCCGGTTCTTCCTCGAGACCGGGCGGTCGTTCTCCGAGGCCTCGCCCGAGTGGCGGCTCTACCGCGAGCTGGAGGCCGAGGAGCGCGAGCACGCCGAGCTCCTCGAGGGGGCCGCAATGAGGCTCAAGGCGGGGCGCCCGCTCGTGATCTGAGCGACGCGAGGCTCGGGCGTCAGTACGCGTTCTTGTGGGTGAATCCCCACTTGAGCGTGAGCCACAGGATCTTCACGTCGAGGCCGACCGACCAGTTCTCGATGTAGTAGAGGTCGTACTCGATCCGCTTGCTGAGGCTCGTGTTGCCGCGCCAGCCGTGGACCTGCGCCCAGCCCGTGATGCCCGCGCGTACGCGGTGGCGCAGCATGTATTGCGGGAGCTTCTCCTTGAAAGTGCTGACGAACTCGGGGCGCTCGGGGCGCGGCCCCACGAGGGACATCTCGCCCTTGAACACGTTGATGAGCTGCGGCAGCTCGTCGAGCGACGTCCGGCGCAGGAGGGTGCCCACCCACGTGCGGCGCGGGTCGTTCTCCTCGGTCCAGCGAGCCCCTTCGTCCTCGGCATCGACGCGCATCGAGCGGAACTTGAGCATCCGGAAGAGCCGTCCGTCGAGGCCCATGCGCTCCTGCGCGTAGAAGATCGGCCCGCGATCCTCGAGCCAGATCGCGAGCGCGAGGATCGGGAAGAGAACGGCGAGCGCGACGAGGCCGAGCGCCGAGAGCGCGACGTCCATCGTGCGCTTCACGAGGGAGTTCCAGCCTTCGAGCGGCATCTGCGTCAGGTTGATGACGGGCAGCCCGTCGAAATCCTCGACGCCGGCCTTGAACGTGACGTACTGGAAGAGGTCCGGCACGACCTTGAGGTCGACGATCTGGTTGCCGACCTCCTTGAGGATCGTGAGCATCGTGCGGTACGCCTCGACGGGCAGCGCCAGGAACACCGTGTCGACTTCGTGCGCGCGGATGAGCGCCGTGACCTCCGAGGTCGTCCCGAGGACGGCGAGGCCGCGATAATCCTCGACGCGCTTGAGCGGGTCGTCGTCGGCGAAGCCTACGGGCTTCAGGCCCGTCGCGGGGTGGTCGAGCAGCTTGTCGGCCAGCGCGCGGCCCGCGTGCCCCGCACCCACGATGAGCGTCCGCCGCACACCGGTGCCCGTGGACCACATCGTTTCGAGGTACTTGCGGATGCCGTAGCGCACGAGCGACACGAAGGAGACGTCCAGGAAGAGGAACAGGACGAGAAGCTGGCGGCTCGTGTACGTGAACCCACGCCAGAAAGAAAGGAGGCCCACGAGGAGGATCGTCCCGAGGGACGCAGCCACGATCACGGCGAGCATGTCGTCGATCGTCGAGCGGTCGCGCCGGATCTGGTACAGCCGGTGGAAGTAGAAGACCACCGGCCAGATGACGACGAGGATCGGGATGAGCGGGGCGTAGTTCTCGAAAGGCTGCGCGCCCTTCGGAGTCGGCCACACCGACTCGAAGCGGATGAGCCACGCCGCGCCCAGCGCGAGCACGGTCGCGAGGACGTCGGCGGCCACGAACAGGGCCTGGAGGCGGCGGGTCTGGCGGCGGATCACAAAGACTCCGGACGGGGGATTCTAGCGTCCCGCGCCTTCTCGAGGGCGGCGCGGAAGCGGGCCTGGAAGACGTCCCGCGAGAAACGGGCGGCGTTGCGAGGCAGAGCCGCGGAGTCGAGCGTGAGGCCGAGGAGGCGGTCGAGCGCCGCGAGCAGGCCCGCGGCTCCCGGTTTGGCGTACAGGACGCCCGTCTCGCCGTCCCGCACCGTCTCGGTCGCCCCCCCGAGTCCGAGCGCGACGACCGGCGTGCCGCAGGCCTGCGCCTCCAGCGGCACGATGCCGAAATCCTCCTCGCCCGGCATCAGTACGGCCTCCGAGGCGCGGTACAGGTCGCGCAACATCTCGTCATTGGGAGTGTCGACAAATCGGATCGTCTCACCGGCCCGCTTCGCGAGGCGGGAGCGCTCAGGCCCGAACCCCGCGATCGTGAGGGGCAACCTACCGGCGTTCGCGGCGTCGATGGCGTCGTCGAGCCTCTTGTACGGGGCGAGCGCCGACACGACGAGGAAGCCGCGCCGGGGCGTTCCGGGAGGCGGCGGCGTGTAGAACTCCGTGTCGGCGGGTGGAAATACGACGGCCGCCTCGCGCCCCCACAGCCTGGCGATACGGCCTTTCACGTTCTCCGAATTCGCGAGAAAGGCGTCCACGCGGGGCATGGTCGAGCGGTCCCAGGCGCGAAGCGGGGTGCGCACGAGACGCGCCGCCGCCCGGGTCGCCGCGGAACGGTTCCGAAAGTAGTCGTCGAACTGGTCGTGCAGGTATCGCACGGGCGTGTGGCAGTAGCAGAGGTGGAAGGCTCCCGGTGCTTTCTTCGCGTTCTTGGCGACGCAGTGGGAGGACGAGATCACGAGGTCGAACCCGGAAAAGTCCCATGTCTCCGCGGCGACGAAGAAGAGAGGGAGGAGCTTCCGATAGTCGGCGCGCGGCGAGACGAGCTTCTGCAGGAACGTCGTCCGGATTTCCGCGGCCTCGATTTCGGGAGGCTGCGAGCCTGGGAAATGGAAGAGCGTGAAGACGGGCGCGCCCGGAAACATCCGGACCAGCTCCAGCAGCACCTTCTCGCCGCCGCGCGTGCCCGTCAGCCAGTCGTGGACGAGGGCGACCCTCACTAGGAGGAATCCTTTGCTCCCTCTCGTGTCGAGTCGTGGCCCGGCTCATGAGAGGATGACATTTCTTCGAATGGGTGTGCGTTCGACACGCCCTCGAGTTGCACCGAGGCGGCACCCGCCGCCGTGACTCCACTCACCCCTCTAAGAAGATCTTCATACACCCTCGCGGTTCGCTCCGCCGCGCGCCGCCAAGTGAATTGCGCTGCCCGCTCCCGTCCCCTCTTTCTAAGAGATTCTCTCTTCTCTTCATCCCCGAGCAGCGCGTTCAGGGCTGTCGCGAGGGACGCGACGTCGTGCGGATCGAAGAACACCGCCGCGTCGCCCGCAGCCTCGCGGAGGGCGGGGAGGTCCGAGCACGCGACGGGCGTGCCTGCCGCCTGCGCCTCGAGGACCGGCAGCCCGAAGCCTTCCGCAAACGAGGGCAGAACGAGCGCTCGCGCGCCCGCGAGGAGCGGCGGCACGTCGGCGTCCGGCACGAAGCCGATGACCTTTGCGCCCTCGGGCAGCGTCCGCCCGGGTCCGACACCCGCGAGGACGAGAGAGAGCGATGGATTCGCCGCGCGCACGCGTGGCCACGCGAGAAGCAACCCGTCGAGGTTCTTGTGCGGTTTGTCGTTGCCGAGAAAGAGAAGATAAGGAAGATAAGAACGAAGATAAGGAGAAGATTCTTTGAAAGGAAGAACGGAAGACTGCACCTCGGCCACACGACGCGCGCCGGCGCTGCTTTCTTCCCCTTCTAAGAAGAATCTCTCCTCCACTCCATTTGGAATTACTTCGATCTTGAGGTTACGAGAGGGTCCGAAAGCAAGAATTTCCTTCTTCGTGGCTTCCGACACCGCGATCACTCGAGCGGAGAGGCGCAATGCGCGGCCGATCATCCAGCGCGCGTACACGCGCTTCGCTCTCGCCGCGTGCTCGGGCCGGGAAAGGTGCATGAGGTCGTGGATCGTGACGACCGTCGCGCGCGGCGGAAAGAGTGGAACGACGTAGTGCGGAGCATGGAAGAGGTCCGGCCGTGCTACAGAGATCGCCTGCCTGACCGCCACGAGCTCGCCGATCGAGTAATGTGCGGCCGCGCACGTCGTCGTCGTCACGGCTGCGGGCACGAGCGCCTCGTCGCCCGGAAGAACGAGCGCTTGGAGTTCGAAACGGTCCAGTCCCGCGAGGCCGCCGAGAAGGCCCCGGATATACGTGCCGATCCCGAAGTCGCGCGCCTTGCGCGCGTCCACGAGGATGAGCTTCCTTCGCTCCGTCACGAGAGCGCCTCGACGAACAGGGCGCGTGTTTTCGCCGCTGCGGCCGCCCACGTGAAGGTCCGCGCGCGTCGTGGGCCTTCCTTCGCCGCGTGGCGCCGGAAATCGTCGTCGTCGTTCGCCTTTTCCATCGCGGCCGCGATCTCGGGGACGTTCGCCGGATCGGGCAGGAGGCCGGCGTCGCCCATCACCTCCGGCAGCGACGACGCCGACGAGCCCACGACGGGCGTGCCCTGAGCCATCGCCTCGAGGGGCGGCAGGCCGAAGCCCTCGTAAAGGCTCGGATACGCGAAGACGCGCGCGCCTGCGAGCCAGCGCGCTCGCTCGCCGGAGCCGAGATACCCGAGACGCGCGACGCGCGCGGCATGGCGCGAGCAGGCGAGGCGTTCGGAGAACCCTTCCATCCCCCACCCGTCCCCGCCCGCGAGGACGAGGTCGGGAAAGTCCGGGCGGCGATCCCAGATCGACTCCATCGCCGCGACGAGCCGCGCGATGTTCTTGCGCGGCTCGAGCGTTCCCACGTAAAGGACATAGGGCTTGCCACCGTGCGGCGCCGGGCCGGGAGCGGCCGGAGTCTCGGCCTCGACGCCGTTGTGCACGACGACCGTCTTCGGGGCGGCATCGGGGAACGCGGCGACGAGGTCGCGGCGCGTGGCGTCGGACACGGCGGCGATGCGCCGCGCGCGGCGGACGGTCGCGCCGATGAAGGGATTGAAACCAAGACGATTCTTCCGCGAGTGCCACTCGGGAAACAGAAACGGCGTGAGGTCGTGCACGGTCGCGACGCCCGGCAGTGAAGAAAAGAGGGGCAGGATGCCGAGGCTCCCGAAGAACGCGTCGGCGCCGGCTCGCCGGGCGACCCGCGCGGAGTCGACCTGCAGCCAGACCGTCCCGGGCAGCGGGGGAGAGCCCGCGACCTCCACGCGACCGGCGAGGCGCGCCGGCACGTGGACCCTGCGCGGCGAGAGCAGGACGAAAGAGTCCGAAGGCGTCTGGTCGAGCCAGGCGGAAAGGAGTCCTTCGAGATAGCGGCCGACGCCGGTCGGACGCTCCTCGAGCGGGCGCGCGTCGACGGCGAGGCGCATGCTTTCCATGTTATATTCCGCGGCTCCTCTTCGTTGCGGAGGAGCCTTTTCCCATGGACCTGAACCTCGAAGCGGCTTTCGACGAGCCGGTTGATCTTTCTCATCAGTTCGACTTTCCGGCCGGGAGCCTGGCCCGCCCCGAGCTCGTGTCGCTCTCACCCGTGGATTTCACGGGTCGCCTCGAGCGCCAGGGGCCCGGCTTCGTCCTGAACGGCCGCGTCGTCTTCGACGGCGTCACATCGTGCGCGCGCTGCCTCGCCCCCGTCTCGTTCCGCCGTGCGAGCGAGGCGTTCTGGGTCTTTGCGCCGGCTCACGAAAAGCCGCGCGAGGGCAAGCCCGTCCCCAGGGCGGACCGGACCGAGAAGCGCGCGAAGCGCGAGGGGGACGCGGAGGACGGCCTCGAGCTTAAGCCGGAGGATCTCGACGTCCTGTACTACGACGACCTCGTCGTCCCCTTCGACCCTCTCGTCGAAGAGCAGGTGCAGCTCGAGCTTCCCCTGAAGGCGCTCTGCCGGGACGACTGCCGCGGACTCTGTCCGATGTGCGGCGCCGACCGGAATGTCGCGCCGTGCGTCTGCAAGCCTCCGACGGACGAGCGCTGGAAATCGCTTCGAACGCTCCTCGAGCCCGGGAGCTGACTCAAGACCTTTTTCGTCCTCGCCGCCGCGCGTCGGACCGTCACAGGAGACCGCCATGCCGAATCCAAAGCACCGCCACAGCAAGACGCGCCGCGACCTGCGCCGCGCCCACGATTTCCTGAAGCCCAAGCAGACCTCGAACTGCCCGAATTGCGGCACGGAGAAGCTGCCGCACCGGGTGTGCCCGTCCTGCGGTCACTACAAGGGCCGGGAAGTCATGAGCGGAGCCGAGAAGGCCTGACTTGACGATCGCCGTCGACGCCATGGGGGGCGACCACGCCCCTCGCGTCAACGTGGAGGGCGCGGTCGCGGCGGCCGTGGATTTCGGTCTGGACACGCTCCTCGTCGGCCGGCGACGGGAGATCGAGTCCGAGCTCCGCAAGATCGCGTACAACGGCAGCCGTGTGGGCGTCGTCGATGCGGACGAGGTCGTCCTCTTCGACGAGCCCTCGATCACCCCCATTCGTAAGAAGCGCCGCGCGTCCATCCGGATCGCGGCCGAATGCGTGCGGGACGGACGCGCGAAGGGCATGTTCACCGCGGGGCACACGGGCGCCGGCATGGTCGTCGCCAAGATGATCATGGGCGTCGTCGAGGGAATCGACCGACCGGCCCTCGCGACGGTGCTGCCCGGGCTCGACCGCAAACGCGTCCTCCTCGACGTCGGGGCGAACCTGACCTGCCGGCCGGAGCACTACCGCGAGTTCGCCATCATGGGCCACTTCTACGCGCAGGAAGTTCTCGGCATCGAGAAGCCGAAAATCGGCCTGATGTCCGTGGGCGAGGAGGAAGGCAAAGGCACGGACACCGTGAAGGAGGTCTTCCGCCTCCTGAAAGAGTCCGGATTGCGCTTCATCGGCAACGTCGAGGGCCGCGAC
This sequence comes from Thermoanaerobaculia bacterium, assembly GCA_963816185.1. Lineage (GTDB taxonomy): Bacteria > Acidobacteriota > Thermoanaerobaculia > UBA5066 > UBA5066 > Fen-183. The sequence continues at coordinate 113,431 of CAWFJJ010000024.1, forward strand.
GTTTACGACGGCGACGTGGACGTCATCGTGACGGACGGGTTCACGGGCAACGTCATCCTCAAGGTCTCCGAGAGCCTCGCGCACCTCGTCGAGGAAGCCCTCAAGCAGGAGATCACGCGAAGCCTCCAGGCCTCGATGGGCTTTCTTCTCTCCAAGGACGCATTCCGGTCGTTCAAGAAGCGCCTCGACTACAGCGAGTACGGCGGCGCGCCGCTCCTCGGCGTGAACGGGGCGTGTCTGATCGGGCATGGACGCTCGAACGCGAAAGCGGTGCGTAACGCCATCCGCGCGGCGGACGATTTCGTGCGGCGTGGAATTCCAGAGAAAATCCGCGAGCGGGCGATCTTGTTCGCACCCCCCTCGCTCTCCCGGTAACATCCCGGGCTCACGTTCGCACGGAGGAACGATGTTTCACGCCACGATCGCCGGCACGGGCCGGGCCGTTCCGGACCGGATCCTGACGAACGCGGATCTCGCGACGATGGTCGAGACCTCCGATGAATGGATCACGTCCCGCACGGGCATTCGCGAGCGCCGCATCGTCAGCGAGGGAGACGTGCTTTCGGACTTCTGCGTGCGCGCGGCGCTGCCTGCTCTCGCCGACGCCGGAGTCGCGGCCGCCGATCTCGACACGGTCATCCTGTCGACCTGCACTCCCGATCACTTGATCCCCGGCGCCGCGCCGGTCGTGCAGCACAAGCTGGGCGCGAAGAAGGCCGCCGCGTTCGACCTGAACGCCGCCTGCTCGGGCTGGCTCTACGGGCTTCACGTGGCGGACGGGCTCATTCAATCGGGCAAGGCGAGGAACATCCTTCTCGTCGGCGCCGAGTTCCTGACGCGCTTCGTGGATTACACCGACCGAAACACGTGCGTCCTCTTCGGAGACGGCGCGGGCGCCACCGTCCTCAAGGCGACGAAGGCCGACCACGGCGTTCTCTCGACGTCGATCCACTCGGACGGAGAGGGCGCTCCCTTCATCTCGATGCCTGGCGGCGGCTCCACGTTCCCGCCAAATCGTCCCGAGACGCTCGAGAAGAAGCTTCCGTTCATTCAGATGAAGGGCGGCGAGACGTTCAAGGTCGCGATCCGATCGATGGTAGAGGTCAGCAAGTTCGTCCTCGCCGAGAGCGGCTTCACGACCGCCGACGTGGACTGGCTCCTCCCGCACCAGGCGAACGAGCGGATCCTCACGGCCACGGCCGACAGGCTCCAGGTTCCGCCCGAGCGCTGCATGAACAACATCGGGCGCTACGGGAACACGAGCTCGGCCTCGATTCCGATCGCGCTCGACGAGTACGCGCGTGATGGGCGCCTGAAGCGCGGAGACCTCATCCTGATCACCGCGTTCGGCGGCGGGCTCACGTGGGGTGCCGCGCTCGTCCGCTGGTGAGAAGGTGAGCCTCGCGTTCCTCTTCCCGGGCCAGGGCTCGCAGTTCGCCGGCATGGGGCGGGACCTCGCGGCCTCCTTTCCGGAGGCTCGACACGTCTACGAGCGGGCGGACGCGGCGCTCGAGCCGCTCGGCCTGTCCGTTTCGAAGGTCTCCTTCGAAGGCAGCGACGAGGATCTGAAGCAGACCGCGGTCACGCAGCCCGCGATCCTCACGCACGCCGTGGCGGTGCTCGAGGTCCTGAAGGCGAAGGGAGTCACGCCGTCGGTCGCGGCCGGCCACTCGCTCGGCGAATATGCCGCGCTCGTCGCCGCGGGTGCGCTTGCGCTCGAGGACGCGGTCGTTCTCGTCCGGCGCCGCGGCCTCTTCATGCAGGAAGCCGTCCCGCCGGGAGAGGGCGCCATGTCGGCGGTCATCGGCCTTGCCCCCGAGGTCGTCGCCGAGGCGTGCGCAGAAGCGGCCTCCGCGACGGGCGAGATCTGCTCGCCTGCGAATTTCAACTCGCCGGAGCAGACCGTCATCGCGGGGAGCGCCGCAGGCGTCGCGAAGGCCGCGGAGGTCCTGAAGAAGAAGGGCGCCAAGCGCGTCCTTCCGCTCCCGGTCTCCGCGCCGTTTCACTGCGCGCTCATGAAGCCTGCCGAGAAGAAGCTCGTGCCGTTTCTCGCGACGGCGGCGTTTCGTCCGCTCGCGATTCCGGTCGTCACGAACGTGGACGCCCGCGAGACCACGGATCCCGAAGCCGCGCGCGACTCGCTTCGGCGCCAGATCTGCTCACCCGTGCGCTGGGTCGAATCCGTGCAGCGCCTCGCGAGCCTCGCCCCGTCGGCGGTCGAGGTCGGGCCGGGGACGGTCCTCGCGGGCCTCGCGAAGCGAATCGCGAAGGACTGGCCCGTGAAGACGACGTCCACTGCCGTGGCGCTTGCGACGTTCGCCTGACGGAGAAAGGAAGCTCGGAATGGCTCTTTCGTTCTCGCTCGAGGGAAAGGTCGCGCTCGTCACCGGCGGCTCGCAAGGCATCGGGGAGTCGATCGCGCACGCGCTCGGTGCGGCGGGCGCGCACGTCGTCGTCGCCGCCCGCAGTGAAGACAAGGCGGCCGCCGTCGTGCAGGCGATCACCTCGTCGGGCGGCCGGGCCGAAGCCCTGCGCCTCGACGTCACCGACCCCGGGTCCGTCTCTCAGGCGTTCAAGGCGGTCGTGGAGAAGCATGGAAGGCTCGACGTCCTCGTGAACAACGCGGGCATCACGGACGACGGCCTCATCCTCCGGATGTCGAAGGAGTCCTGGGACAAGGTCGTCGCGACCGACCTCACGGGGGTCTTCCTGTGCGCCCAGGAGGCCGCGAAGGTCATGCTGAAGAAACGGGTTCCGGGGCGCATCGTGAACATCACGTCCGTCGTGGGGCTCATGGGGAACCCGGGCCAGACGAACTACGCCGCGGCCAAGGCCGGCGTCGTCGGGTTCACGAAAGCGCTCGCGCGCGAGATCGGCTCGCGGGGAATCACCGTGAACGCCGTCGCTCCGGGCTACATCGAGACGTCCATGACGGGTGTGCTGAACGAGGACCAGAAGAAGGCGCTCGTCGGCCAGATCGTCCTCGGGCGGCTCGGAACGGGAACCGACGTCGCGGGCGCCGTCCTCTACCTCGCCTCCGACGCGGCCGCTTACGTGACCGGGACCTGTCTCAACGTGAGCGGCGGGCTCTACATCGGATAGACTCCGCACTCTTGAATTCGGGTCCCGGCAGCCCTCAGAATGCCGGTCTTTCAGACGACGAAGATTTTCGGAGGATCGCGATGGCGAATTCGGTGGAAGACAAGGTCAAGGGCATCATCGTGGAGCAGCTCGGCGTCCAGGCGGACGAGGTGAAGCCCGAGGCCTCTTTCGTGGACGACCTCGGCGCGGACTCTCTCGACACGGTCGAGCTGGTCATGGCCTTCGAGGAGGCGTTCGGCATCGAGATCCCGGACGAGGACGCCGAGAAGATCCAGAAGGTCAAGGACGCGGTCGCTTACATCGAGTCACACGCGAAGCCGGCCTGATCCGGGGCTGCCTCGACGCGTGTCCGCGATTCCAGCTCCCCTCCTCGACGGCCGCGGCCGGCGGCGCGTGGCCGTGACGGGCGTCGGCCTCATATCCCCGGTCGGCCTCACGGCGAAGGAGAACTGGGCCAGCCTGACGGCGGGCGTCTCCGGCATCGGGATGATCACCCGCTTCGATGCCACGGACTACGCGTGCCGGATCGCCGGCGAGGTGAAGGGGTTCGACCCCTCCGCGTTCCTCGAGAAGAAGGAAGTCAAGAAGTTCGATACGTTCATTCACTTTGCCGTCGCGGCGGCGAAAGAGGCGATGACCGACTCGGGCCTCGTGGTCACGCCCGGGAACGCCGAGCGCGTGGGCGTGTGCATCGGCTCGGGAATCGGCGGCCTGCCGCTCATCGAGGAGACGCACAAGATCGTCCTCCAGAAAGGGCCCCGGCGGATCAGCCCGTTTTTCATTCCGGGTCTCATCGTGAACATGTGCTCGGGCCTCGTCTCGATCCAGACGGGTGCCAAAGGACCGAATTCCGCCACGGCCACCGCGTGCGCGACGTCGGCCCATGCGGTCGGCGACGCGGCGAACGCCATCCGTCGCGGAGACGCCGACGCGATGATCGCGGGCGGCTCGGAGGCCGTCATCACGACGCTGGCGGTCGGCGGCTTCTCGGCGATGCGCGCTCTCTCGACGCGCAACGACGATCCGAAAGGAGCGTCGCGGCCGTGGGACAAGGACCGCGACGGCTTCGTCCTCGGTGAAGGGGCGGGCATCGTCGTACTCGAGGACCTGGCCCAGGCGAAGGCGCGCGGCGCCTCGATTTACGCGGAACTCGCGGGCTACGGCATGTCCGGCGACGCGTTCCACATCTCGGCGCCTTCCGAGGACGGCGACGGCCCGTTTCGCGTCATGCGCAACACGCTTCTCGACGCGGGCGTGAACCCGGACGAAGTCGTCTACATCAACGCACACGGCACGTCCACGCCGCACGGTGACCGCATCGAGACGATCGCCATCAAGCGGGTCTTCGGCGACCACGCACGGAAGCTCGCCGTTTCGTCCACGAAGTCCATGACGGGGCATCTTCTGGGCGCGGCGGGGGGGCTCGAGGCCGGCATCATGGCGCTCGCGATGCGCCACGGCGTGGTCCCGCCCACGATCAACTACGCGACTCCCGACCCCGAGTGCGACCTCGACTACACGCCGAACACGGCGCGTGCGCTCAAGCTCCCCGTCGCCTTGTCGAACTCCTTCGGATTTGGCGGGACGAACGCCAGTCTCCTCATGCGGGCGGTCTGACGGGGCGCTGCTAACATGAGAGCGCCAAACGGAGGACACCGAGATTCGACGCGTCACCGTCATCGCGGCCGCCGTCGCGATGCTCGCGATCTTCGGAATTGGATTCGTCTTCGTCCGTACGCGGAGGCCCTTTCTCGCGCGGTTCCGTCCTGACGTCGACGAGCTCGTGTCGCCCGAGAGGATCGGCGAGACGCTCGAAACCCTCGCGAAGAGCCCGCACCGGGCGGGCACGCCCGCGAACGCCGCGGTCGCGGACGAGATCGCGCGCCGGCTCGCGAACGCCGGCCTGAAGACCTGGAGCGACGTACACGAGGTCGAGCTGTGGGAGCCCGAGACGCTCTCGCTCGCGCTCACGAAGCCCGTATCGCGCGCCTTCGACCTGCACGAGCGCGCCCTCGCCGAGGATCCGGCAACGGCCGTCGCGAAGGACGAGCTGCCTTTTCTCGCGTACGCGCCGGATGCCGATCTCGAAGCGCCGGTCGTGTATGCGGGCTTCGGGGGACCCGAGAACTTCGAGGCTCTGCGCAAAACGGGTGTCGACGTGCGCGGAAAGATCGCCCTCGTCAAGGCGCAGGGCGTCTGCCGCGGGATGAAGATCCTCGCGGCCGAGCGCGCGGGAGTCGCGGGGCTTCTCGTCTACGTCGAGCCGCGCGACCAGGGCATCGTCAAGCCGCCTTATCCCCAGGGCCCGTCCACGAACCGATGGGCCGTCTCGCGCGGCACGCTCCTGAAGTACTTTCTCCGGCCGGGCGATCCCGCGCGTGCGAAGGCGATGGGCGTCGACACGCTGCCGAAGATCCCCGCGCTCGCGATCTCGGGCGAAGTCGCCGAGGCGCTGCTTCGCGAAATGGCGGGCCCGGCGTGCCCGCCGGACTGGAAAGGTCTCCTCGATGCGCCGTACGCGCTCGGTCCGGGGCCGGCGCGCGTGCGGATGACGGTGCGGGGGAAGAGGGTGCGTGCCTCTCTCCGCAACGTCCTTGCGACGATTCCCGGCGCCGACCCTCTGGCATCGCCCGTGATCGTCGGCAACCATTCCGACGCCTGGGTTTACGGAGCGGTCGATCCCTCGTCCGGCACGGCGGCCGTGCTCGAGACGGCTACCGTTCTCGCTCACCTGGCCAGGCACGGCTGGAAGCCTTCGCGTCCCGTCGTCTTCGCGTTTTTCGACGGCGAAGAGCCCGGGATGCTCGGCTCCACGCTTTGGCTCGAGGAGCGCCTCGCGAGCGGAGACATCCCCGCTCTCGCCTTCGTCAACGTGGATTCCGCCGTCCGCGCGAACGACCTCTACACGAGCGCGACGCCGGGCCTCCGCGGTCTCCTCGCCGACCTGTTGCGGGTCGTACGCGACCCGGCCTCGGGCAGGACGCTCGCGGAAACCTCCGGTAAGCCCGATCTGCCGGGCTTCTCCAGCGACACGGCGCCGTTTCTCGGCTTCTCCGCAACACCCGTCGCCGAGCTGGGGTTCGGCCGCTGGTACGGGAGCTACCACACGCTCTACGACACGGTGACCTGGGTGAAGCGCTTCGGCGATCCCGGCTACGCGCGAAACGCGACGCTCAGCCGCGTCCTCGCTCTTTACGCGGGAATGCTCGCGACCCCGAGGCTTTTCCCCTTGCGTTTCAGCGAGATCGCCGATTTTGCGGGCCGCAAGATTCGTGAAATGCAGGCGCGTCATCCTTCGTCGATCGGATGGATGACGCAGATCGCGCGGCCGCTCTCGAGCCAGCTCGATCTTTTCGAGTCCGAGGCGCACGCGTGGGACGCCCGGGTGAACGCCGCGCACCGCCCGGCAAAGGATGCGGGCAGGTTCGATCGGCTCGTCTCGGTCGCGCTCGGCGCGTTCACCGCACCCGGCGCGCCGTTCGGACGAGCGTGCCGTCTCTGGGGGCCTTCGCTCGAGACGGGGTGCGGCGCCGCGGCGCTCCCGACGCTCGAAGAGGCCGTCGGACGCAACGACCGCGTGGCCGCGGCGAAGGAGATCGGACGCCTCGCGGGTGCGTTCTCCCGCGCACGCGACGAGCTCGTCCTGGCGAATCGGATGGCCGAAGGCAGCGGCCGTCCCCCGCGGCCGACGCCCGGGATCTCGCGCAAGCAGTGACGCGCCGCCCGAGCGCCGCCGTCTTTCTGGCTCTGGTCTCGCTCGCGGCCTGTTCCGGCCGCGACCCGCTCGCGAGGCGCGCGACGCGTCTCGAGTCGCTCGTGGACGCCTCGCGAATGAAGAGAAACGTGGAAACCCTCGCGCGCGTCCCGCACCGTGCGGGAAGCCCGGCGCAGCGCGTCGTCGTCGAGACGACCGCTGAATTCCTCCGAGCCGCGGGCCTCGAGCCGGTGATCTCCGAGCACGCCGTGGACATTCCCGAGCCCGTCGAAGCCTCGCTCGCGGTCGAAGGGCCTTCCGGGCGCACGTTCGATCTCGCCGAGCGAGAGCTCGCCGGCGATCCATACTCGGCGACCGCGCCGGCGGAGACGCCGTTCTTCGCGTGGACGCCCGATGGCGACGTCTCGGCCCGGGTCGTTTATGCGAATCACGGCGCGCGAGAAGACTACGACGTTCTGCGCCGGGCCGGCGTCTCGGTGAAAGGAGCGATCGTCCTCGCGCGGGCTCAGGGCGTCTGCCGCTCCATGAAGTCCCTTCTCGCGGAGGAAGCGGGCGCCGCCGGCCTCCTCCTTTATCCCGAGCGCCGCGATCTGGGGATCGTCAAGCCGGATTTTCCAGCCGGGCCGTACCTGAACCGGTGGACCGTGCAGCGCGGCTCGATGCTGCGCTATTTCCTGCGGCCGGGCGATCCGGATTGCGCGGCATGCCGTGCCCTGCCTCGACTTCGTCCGGCGCTGCCCGCGCTGCCCGTGTCGGAGAGCGTCGCGAAGGATCTGCTGGGACGCATGGAGGGGCCGCTGGCGCCCGAAGAGTGGATCGGGTGGCTCGGAGTTCCGTATCGACTCGGCGCGACCCGGGAGAACGTCCGGCTGCACACGCGTTCGCGTACCGTGAGGCGCGTGCTCCGCAACGTCACCGCGGTGGTCGCGGGGCGTAGGCGCGAGGCCGGCGCCGTCGTCGTCGGCGCACACACAGACGCCTGGGTGAACGGCGCCGTGGACCCTGTCTCGGGCGCTGCCTCCGTCCTGGAGACCGCGGCGGCCCTTTCGGCCCTCGCCCGCGACGGCTGGAAGCCGGAACGCGACATTGTCTTCACGCTGTTCGACGGCGAGGAGTACGGGATGCTCGGCTCGACGCTCTGGGTCGAAGAGCGCCTGGCCGCGCGCGCCCCGCCGATGGCGGCGTTCCTCTTCGTCGACTCTTCCGTGCGTGCCCTCGACTTCATGGCCGACGTTTCGCCGGGCATGAGGGACGCGCTCGACGAGGTCCTCGGGCAGATCACCGATCCGGTCTCCGGTCACATTCTTCTGTCCGTGCGCGGGGTGCCTCAGCTTCCCGGCTTCAGCGGCGACACGTCGCCCTTCCTCGGTCTCGGCGGCGTCCCGTCGGCTGAGTTCGGGTTCGGGCGGCGCACGTATCCGCAATACCACTCGGCATATGACGATCCGTATCTGCTCGGTCGGATCCTCGATCCGGGCTATCGCGTCAGCGCGACGCTCGCGCGCATCCTGGCGCTCTTCACGTCGGTGCTTGCGGAGTCGCCCGAGCCGCCGTGGCGCTTCTCCGAGGTCGCGGCGTTCCTGGACGACGAGCTTTCGAAGCTCGGGAAAGACCCGTCCTCCTCCCGTCTCGCACGCCGGAGCGACCTTTTCGTGGCGACGGTACGGTTGCGGCTCGCGGCCCGGGAGTGGGAGTCGCTCGACACGGCGCGCCGCCGGCTCGCCGCGGAAAAAGCCGAGCCTCTCCTTCTCGACGCCATGGCCGCATTTCACGACGCGGCCGCGCCCGAGTTCGCGCGCCGCAATCTCCTCCTCGGGCCGTCGGCCGAAACCGGCTGCGGCACGGAGACGCTGCCCGGCCTTCGGCGGGCGCTGCACGGCGACGGCTCGGTCGATGCCGAGGCCGCGCGGCTGGTGCGCGCTCTCACGACGGCGGCCTCGAAGGTGCGCGAGGCCGTACGAATCGCAGCGGCAAGCTGACGCGGGGCTTCACCGGAAGTCGTGGCTGGGAAGATCGGGCAGCGAGGGAAGCGGCCAGAACCGCTCGGCCCTCACCGAGACGTTTCCGCCTTCCTTCTGGAGCTTTCCTTCCACGACGAGGCCTCCCGAGCCCACGATGACCGATCGATGCTTCCGGAAGAGGTCGGGGCGCACGATGGCTTGCACGATGCCGCTTTCGTCCTCGAGCGACAGGAAGACGAAGCCCTTCGCCGTGCCCGGCCTCTGCCTCACGATGACGGCGCCCGCGGTTTTCACCCGTTCGCCCTCGGGCACGTTCCGGAGCTCCCCGGCCGACAGGATCGACCGCGCCGCGAGCGCCGGACGCAGATGCTCGAGGAGGTGCGGGCCAGCCGTCATGTCCGTCGCGCGATAGTCGGCGGTCGTCTCCTGAATGGCTGACATCTCGGGAAGAGGAGATTTCTGCGAAGAGGAAGAAAGAGGGAGAGATTCATAGAGGGTGCCGAGGGGATGGGAGATCTCCGCGACTTGCCAGAGGGCCGTGCGGCGGGAGACGCCGAGGGACAAGAGGGAACCGGAGTAGGCGATCAAGGTCATCTCGTCGGGACGGAGCCGGCAGCGGCGCTGAAAGTCCGCCACATCCCGGAACGGTCCTCCGCGCGTTCTTTCGGCTTCGATGGCTTCTCCCGTCGTCTGCTTCAGCCCCTTGATGAAACGCATGCCGAGACGCACGGAGAGAGGACCATGATTTGGTTGCTTATATGCGTCGGCCGCTGATGCGGCCGACGACAGGGGCGAATCTGTCCCCGGCGGGCCGCTTTCAAGGGCGCGCTTCGCGCGCCGTGCAGCGGTCGAAGACCCTTGACAGCGCTCCGCCGTCGGACGCCTGGCCGCCGGGATACCCCGCTCCTTCGCGCGTGAACTCGCTTCGCTCAGACAGCACGCGCGTGCGTCGCGAGGTACCCCGGCGTCCCGCGCCCTATTCATATTCGAAGAAAAATCTTCTTCTTTCTCTTCCTCTCTCTCTACCCGGCAATCCCATCCCGAAAAGTTCACGTCGATCGGCAGGACCGCAGTGCCCTTGCGCTGGATGTCCTTCAGGATCGTCGCGGGGTGGTAGAAGCCCATCGGCCACGCGTTCAGGAGGCACGCCGTGAACGCCGCCGGGTGGTGCGCCTTCAGCCACGCGCTCGCGTACGCGATGAGCGCGAAGCTGGCCGCGTGCGACTCGGGGAAGCCGTAGAGCGCGAACGACGTGATGGACTTGACGATCTGGTCCTGCGCGGGCCCCGTGATGCCTTTTTTCGCCATGCCCGAGCGCAGCCGCTCTTCAATCGCGCCCATGCGCTCCTCGGAGCGCTTGAAGCCCATCGCGCGGCGCAGCTCTTCCGCCTCGCCGCCCGTGAAGCCCGCGGCCACCATCGCGATCCTGAGGAGCTGCTCCTGGAAGAGCGGTACGCCGAGCGTGCGCTTCAGGATCGGCTCGAGGCACGGGTGCGGATACTCGACCGGCGCCTTGCCCTGCCGCCGGTCGAAGAACGGGTGCACCATCCCGCCCACGATCGGCCCCGGCCGGATGATCGCGACCTGCACGACGATGTCGTAGAAGACCTTCGGCGCGTGGCGCGGGCAGCGAAGCCATCTGCGCGCGGCTCTCGACCTGGAAGAGGCCGATCGTGTCGGCTGCGCGGAGCAGCTCGTACACCTTCGGGTCGTCCGCGGGCAGGTGCGCGAGGTCCACGTCCACGCCCTCGTGCGCCTTGATCAGGGGCAGCATCTTCTCGATCGCGCCCAGCATCCCGAGGCCGAGGAGATCCACCTTCACGATGCCGAGGTCCGCGCAGTCGTCCTTGTCCCACTGGATGACGACGCGCCCTTCCATCGCCGCGGGCTCGAGCGGCACGACCTCGGACAGCTTTCCCATCGCCACGACCATCCCGCCCGAGTGCTGTCCGAGGTGGCGCGGCAGGCTCTGGACGCGCATGAAAAGCTTCCCGAAGTGCGCGACGCGCGGGTGTGCGGGGTCGAAGCCGGCGGCCGCCATCTCCTTCGCGAGATCGGCCGCGCCGTCGCGGTACTCGCCGAAGCTCCACGCCCCGAGGTGCTTCGCGATCGTGTCCACCTGCTCCGGCGAGAAGCCCAGGGCCTTCGCCATCTCGCGCGCGGCCGAACGGTCGCGGTACGTGATGACGTTCGCCGTCATCGCCGCGCCGTCGGCGCCGTACGTTTTGTAGACGTGCTGGATCACCTTCTCGCGCGGGTCGCCCGAGGGCAGGTCGAGGTCGATGTCGGGCCACTCCCCGCGCTCCTCCGAGAGGAAGCGCTCGAAGAGAAGCTCCATCTTCACGGGATCCACCGCCGTGATCGAGAGCGCGTAGCACACGGCGCTGTTCGCGGCCGAGCCGCGCCCCTGCACGAGGATGTGCTCCTTCTTGCAGAAGTTCACGATGTCCCAGACGATGAGGAAGTAGCCCGCGAGGTCCAGCTTCGCGATGAGGTCGAGCTCCCGCTGGATCTGCGCCTGCGCCTTTCCCGTGAGCGGCCGGAAGCGCGAGCGCGCGCCTTCCCACGTGACGTGCCTGAGGAACGACGACGGCGTCTCGCCCGGTGGCAGCGGGTACGCGGGGAAGCGGTAGCCGAGGTCCGCGAGCGTGAAGGAAAGGCGCCCGCGCGAGCTCGGCGCTCCTTTCGAGGACGCCCGGCAGATCCGCGAAGAGGGCCTCCATGTCGGCCGCGGACTTCAGGTGGCGCTCGCGCCCCGCGTGCAGCTTCGTGCCGGCCGCGTCGAGGTGCGTGTGGTGGCGGATGCACGTGAGAGCGTCGAAGAGGTCCTTGTCCTTCCGCGCCGCGTAGCGCGCGCCGTTCGTCGCGAGGACCGGCAGGCGCGCGGCGAGAGCGAGATCGAGGAGCGCGCGATTCAGGTGCTCCTCCGCGCGCAGGAAGTGGCGCTGCAGCTCCACGTGAAGGCGCCCCGGGAAGAGCGCCGTGAGGCGGTCCAGCTCGCGGCGCGCCGCGTCGAAACCGCCCGTATCGCGCGACGTCAGCGCGCGCGTCACGACGCTCTCCTCGCCGCCCGTCAGGACGTGCAGCCCTTCCGCGTGCGCGGCGACCTCCTCCCACGTCGCGGCCGCCTGCCCCTTCGGCTTCCCTGCGGCGGCGGCGGTGAGAAGCGAGCAGAGGTTCCGGTAGCCCTTCTGGTTCTCGGCGAGCAGCGTCAGACGGGGATAAGAAATTCCTGCTGGGAGGGGAGGGGGAACGATTCCGAGAGGACCGGGAAGATTTTCTTCGAATGAGTGTGTGGGCGATTCGCCGCTTCTGCCCTCTTCCTCTTTACCTTTCAAAGAAATCTTGTTGCTCCATCCCCCGACGAGAGCCGGATGCGGAGCAAGAACGACCTCCGCCCCGACGAGCGCTTTCACCCCCGCCGCCTTCGCTGCCTTCCAGAAGCGCGGGGCGCCGGAGAGGCCGTTCGTGTCCACGAGCGCCATCGCGGGAAGGCCGAGCGCCGCCGCACGCGCGACGAGGTCTTCCGGCAGAGACGACCCGTTCAGGAACGAGAACGCCGAGGCGACGCGCAGCTCGGCATACGGCCTCGCGCGCTTTGCGGGAGCGGGCGGCCGCGCGAACGCCCGCACGCGCGCTTTCTCCTTGCGTGCGCCGGGAGACGTGTACGCGCCGGGCTGCCCGGGTTTGACGATCGGCCCGAGCATGTCGCGTCCCGGCGGCCCGCCGTGCTTCCCGCTGCCGCGCCCGTCCATGGGACGTGGAATGTTAGACGTAAGTTAGACGTAAGTCAAGAGCCAAAAGTCATCCTTCCGGGGCTCGCGTCAAGCGCCGACGCCGTACTTTTCCCGGAGGACGGCTAGGTGATGGCGGACGTGGCCGACGAGGATGTAAGCGAGCGCGCGCGGCGTGACGGGGAGCGCGTTCGCCAAGCCCACACGCACCCAGCCCGCGTCGTCGACGTGTCGCAGCATCAGGACGTGGCTCGCGCGGAGGCTCGTGAACTCTGCCGCGAGCGACGCGAGCGTGCGGAGGTCGGACCCAGCGTTTGCGGCGTAGTCGTTCTCCTCGAAGGGAGGCAGCGAGGCCTTGTCGCCGCGCGCGACGCAAAGCGCGCGATAGCCGAAGACACGTTCGGCGTCGAGCATGTGGCCGACGACGCCTCGGATCGTCCACTTGCCAGGCGCGTATCGGTACTCTTCACGTTCCGACGGGACGGACGCGAGGGCGGCGGTCAGCTCGGCCGGCTGGCTCTCGAGCGCAGCGAGGATGTCCGTCTCCGGGACGCGCGAAACGTAGCGCTCGAAAGCGACGTCGTATTCGTCAGGGCGCGGCCGGGAGCTCTTCATGGCGGCATTTTGCCCCGGAAGGGCCGGGCGCGTCGCCTCCTGTCCGGCCGCTTGGACCGCTCGGGCGCACGCTCGAGCGCGGTGAGCCTGGGGGCGAGGTCCGAGGCGGCCCAGAACCCGAGGCCGCACTCCAACAGGCCCGTCTTGCGAAACTTCCGGCGATACCACGACGCGCGGCGCATCTTGAAACCCACGAGGTCTCCCTCGATTCCCGTCTCGAGGTCGTCGTCGGCCGAGAGGAAGTCGAGGTACGCGACGCCGGCCACGAGCTCCGGCAGCACCTCGAGGCCTGCCACGACCTCGGAGGCTCGCACGTAGTGGAGCGTGTCCGAGCACACGACGAGGTCGAACGGGTCGTCGAAGCGCAGCTCCGAGAGCTGGCCCCAGGAGCCCCGACGCACGTTGCGCGAGCGGCCGAAGCGCCGCACGGCGTAGTCGCTCGTGTCGAGGCCCAGATAGCGCACCCTCGGGCGTAGCGCGCGAAGGAGCGGGAACCACGCGCCCTCGCCGCAGCCCACGTCGAGCACCGAGTTGATCCGCCGGCCCAGCACGTGCTCCGCGACGCCTACGGCCATCGCGACCTTCCGCGCCACGCCTTCACGGCGCACGAGGCGCTTCTTCGGGTCGCGATACCACTTCCGGAAGTACGCCTCGTCGTAGAGCTTTCCCGTCAGACGAGGCCTTCCTTCTTCCACCGTTCGTGGGCGAGGTCCGCCTTTTTCATTCGAGCCTCCGCCGGAATGCCGGTCGGTCCTGCGTCACGCCTTGACCATGACCAGGATCATCTTGAACGGTGTGATCGCTTTCAAGGCATGCGGCTCGTTCGCGGGGAGGCGAAGCAGATCGCCGACCTTGACGCGGTGGGGGACCTTCGAGATCGAGACCTCGGCCTCGCCTTCGACCCCGAGGACGAGCGCGTCGAAGGGCGCGGAGTGCTCTGAGAGCGCCTCCCCCGTGTCGAACGCGAAGGCCGTCACCGTGCCGCCCGGCGCTTTGACGAGCGTGCGACTCACGACGGCGCCGGGTTGAAGCGCAACGAGCTCGGACTGGGGAACCGGAGTTGACGGAAGGGCCGGTGTTGGCATGAACGCTCCTTGCGATCCAACGATAGCGCCCTCTGGGAGCGCACGGGGAACGCCTACGGCGACGACGAAAGCTCCAGCTTCCTCAGGCGCGGTCCGACGAGCGTCCCGATGCGCGCGCCGGTGTCGAACAGGACGAGCCCGAAGAGCACGAGAGCGACCGTGAAGGCGAGGAGCGCCCAATGATGCCGGCTTTCGAAGCGCTCGAGCGACGGCGCGAAGGCGACGAGCGCGAGGCTGGCGGCGACGACGATGACGGCGTCCACGCTCGCGCGCTGCCAGTAGCTTCCGCCGAGGTGCAGCCACATGCCGAACTCGTCGAACGTCAAGCCCATCGCGATGCCGTATGCCCACGCGGCGAGGTGCGCGGCCTTCCCCGCGGGCCGCGCGAAGAGGAGATACGCCGCCACTCCGGCGAGAAGGAAGATCCCGTAGTTCAGGTGGTGGACGTGCGTCCCGCGCAGGAAGAAGTACAGATTCGGGACGCGCTGCGACATGACGAGAAACACCATCGTCCGCGACGCGATGAAGGTCAGGGCGAAGGCGAGGAGCGAGCGGCGCGCGAGCCGGTCGGTCTCGTTTTCCGAAGGTGGAGTGGCATCCACGCGAGAAAGGATAGCGGCCTTTGCTAGTCGTACACGCCGTCGGCGAACCACTCGCCGCCGGCCTCGTCGTGGAAGATGCGGTAAAGGCCTCCGCCCGAAAGCTCCACGTCCCAGTACGCGCGGAAGGCGGGTGCCTCCTGCCACCAGCCCTCCTCGAGGCGCCACGGGCCCGAAGCCACGCGCACGGTGCCGGCCACGTCCAGCGCCGGCCGCCCACCGCCGTCTGCGGAAGCGGGTTCGAGCGCGCGCAGCGAAGAGGGCCGCTCGCCCTCGAGAAGCACCTCGAGCGGCACGGGTGGACGGAGCACGCGAACCGAGAGAAGCCCGCGGCCGGTCTTCGGCGTCTTTCGCGCCGCGGGAGGAGGCGGCGGAGCGAACGGCACGAGGGCGAAGCGCTCGGGGCGATGGCCGTCCACGGCGCTCGGCGCGCCGACGCGCCCGGGCCCGAGCAGCGCGAACAGCTTCGCGAGCGCCGTCGCGAGACGGTCGGGCGAGATCTCGGCCGGCCCGAACAGCGTGAGCTGGCTCTTGCGCGGGGCGTCGGGCTGCGCCGTGAGGGAGAAGCCCGTGACGGCGGCGCCCGGCGGCCGGCCTTCGAGGCCGAGGCGCACGAGCGTGAGAAGCGTCTTCACGTCGCGCGTGGGCGCGGGCAGATCCAGGCTGCGCGTGTCGCAGCCCTCGGGGTCGAGCGTCAGGGAGATGTCCAGCCGCGCGCACCCTACGGCCTCCGCCTCGAGACGCCGCGCGAGGCGTTCGAGCGCGCTCTCGGCGAGCGCGAGGAATGGCTCGAGCGTGACGAGCGGCCACTCCAGCTCCATGCCTTCCGTGAAGCCCGGCGGCGGCCGGCGCGGTACGAGGGGGCGCGGGTCGCGCCCGCGCGCGATCTCGTGCAGCGCGTGCCCGCGCGCGCCGAGCCGGCTCGCGACGTCGGCCGCGGGCAGCTTCGCGAGGTCGCCCACCGAGGAGAGGCCCCAGCGCGCGAGCGTCTCGACGATCTCGGCATCGGGATCCAGCTTCGCGAGCGGCAGCGGTGCGAGAAACGCGGCTTCGCCGCCTGCGGGGACGGCGACGGGAGAGTCCGGCAGCGTCGCGGCCACGCGCGCGGCGAGCTTGCTCGACGCGAGCCCGCAGCGCGCGGGCAGCGACTCGCGCTTCGCGGCGGCGATCAGGGTGCGGCCGAGATCGCGCTCGTCGGGAAAAAGGCGCTCGAGGCCGTCCGCGTCGAGGTACACGACGCCGTCACCAGCGTCCTCCACGCGCGGCGACACGGTGCCGGCCACGTCGAGAAGCGCCTCCATGGCGGCGCGCTCGCTCTCGGCGTCGCGCGCGCGGGTGAGAAGGTCGGGCACGAGCGCCCGCGCCTGCGGCAGCGTGAAGCCCGGGCGGATGCCGGCCTTGCGCGCCTTGCGCGTGGCCGCGACCACGTGCGCGGCCGTCCCGTTCCCCTCGCACAGAATGACCGCCTCGTCCCGCAGCGCGGGCTCGCTGCGCAGCCGCGCGGCGAGGGGAAACAGCGGCACCACGAGACACGCGAGGCGTGGGGCGGGAACGGGAGAAGGTTGTTTTTGCTGCTCCCCGAGCACGGACGACGTTCGCTCCATGCCTGCTGTGCCCCGCTTTTCATCAGGATGTTTTTCTTAGAAGGTGAATATCCCCGGCTCCAACACCCTCAGCGCGTGAATGCGGACAACCGGCCTGAAAACGCAACGGCGAAGATTTCTTTCTTCTGATATGCGGCGGCTGCAGTTGCAGCCCTGGCCGGCCTGATTGGACGCGGGGGGTCCGGGGGCGCCCGAAGGCAAGCCCCCGGAGAGCGCGCGCAAGCGCGCCGCGCAGCGGTCTTCGATCCTTGACATCGGTCATTCGGGAAATACACGTTCCCCACACTCAGCGCCCGAATGCGGACAAATGACCGGAGAACAAAGTGGCATGCTCTCTTTCCTTTTCCTCTCTTTCTAAGAAAATTTTCTTTCTTTCTTCCTTGCCTGTCTGAATCGCATCCAGCAGGGAAAGATTCAGCAGGCTCGTCTTTTCTTTCATCTTCGCGTCCCGCGTCTTCTCGAGCACGAGGCGTGAGGACAGGCCGTCGAGGAGCGACACGCTCTGCGGCCAGCGGTCCAAGCACGCGCGGTCCCAGCCCGCCCGCGCCGCATCGGCCGCGAGCACGATGCGCGCCGCGGTGCCTGTGACGCGGTAGGGCGCGAGGACGAGGAGCGCCGCGTCGTGAAAGCGCGCGCGACGCGCGAGGCGCAGCCAGACGGCGTCGTCGAAACGCCGCCTGAAGATGCGTGAGAGCCCGAGGTCGAGGACGACGAGCGCGAAGCCCGTCGCGAGGACGGTCTCGGCCGCGGCGAGCGCGGGTTTCAACCCGCGGGGGCGCAGCCACAGCACCCGCGAGAGCTCGGCGCCGGCGGCGGCCGCGCCCTGCGGGTCGAAGTGGTCGCCGGGATCCACGAGCGCGGCGGCTTCGCCCGTCTGCGTCGTCGCGGCGAGCGCGGAGAGGGCCACCGAGAAGCGGCCCGAGGACATGCGCCCCGACATCTCCACGAGAGCGCCGCGGGGCAGCCCGCCTCCCAGCAGCCGGTCCAGTCCCTCGATTCGCGTGGGCAGAAACTCCGGCGCGAACCGTTCGCGCGAAAGTCCGGAGGCGGTGGTCAGCCGGGCGGCGATCTCTCGAGGTAAGTCAGGCAGGGGCAGCGGGGCGGGAAGAGACAGCGCCGACACGCGGCAAACGTAGGTCCGCTCGAGACGTAAGTCAAGCGTAAGTTTTTATGGCTGGGAAGAGGCTTTATGGCCTTTCCGTGGGTGGCTTCTCACCCGGGCCCGGAAGCTCCGGCCACTCACCGCCGGAGTCCTCGGCGGCGAGCAGATGCTCCAGCGAGTGGTAGCGGTAGATCGTCGGGGCCTTGTTGACAAAAAGCCCGCCCGTATCGGCCGTCGGCCCGTACGTCGAATAGAGCGGGCGGCCGAGGAGGCGTAGATACACCGTGAGCTGGCCGCGGTGGTGCGACGAGTGCGTCAGCCGACGGAGGAACACCCACGAGCGCGTCTCCTCCACGTCGAAGAATTTCGTCCCCTCGTTCCACCAGTCCGCGGTTCTCGCCGCGAGGATCTCGCGCCGTCTCCCGGACGCCTCGGCGTAGTGGTGCAGGAAACCGAGCCGGTCCTCGCGCGCGGGCAGCGCGGGAAGCGCGATCTCGATGCCAAGCATGTTCTTCATCCAGGAGTCTTCCGACACGCACTGGTGGACCATGTGCTCGAGCGGCGTGCGGGCCCTCGGCGCGGGCCGGAAACCGAGATCCGCGTCGCCGAAGCACGACCACACGCTCAGCGTCTTGAGCCGCTCGGTTTCGTAGGCGGCGACGAAGAAGCCGCCGGGATTCACGTCCGTCATGACGCCGCCATTCTGCGCCCTGCGGCGTCCGCCACGTCGAGGTTTGCTACGGCTTTGCTCCCGCGATTTCACGCGAGAACTTGACGCCCTGCTGCGCATAGCCCCGCTCGCGGTAGAAGCGATGCGCCGCATCGCGATGCGAGGCGCTCGTCACCTCGATGCGGCCGCAGCCGAGCTCGGCGAGGAACTCTTCGGCGTGGCGGAGAAGAGCCGAGCCGATTCCCTGCCCCGTGTGGGGCCGAGCCACGACGATCACGCTGACGCGGCCGACCGGGAGGGCCCTGTGAAGAACCGGCGTCGAGAACGCGGACACGAGTCCGATGACTCCTCCGCTCTTGACGGCAACGAAGACGCCGTAGTTCGGGGCGAGGGCCTGCATCCGGGCGATCTGGGTACGGGCGAGAGCCGGCTCGAGGGGATGGCCGAGCTCCGTCAGAAGGTCCGAGATCGCGCCGGCATCGTCCTGACTAGCGGCCCGAATCTCCAATCCGGCCTGAGCGCTCGTGTGCACGGCCCGACGATACCAAGCGCTGCGCGAGACTCCGCGCCCGCGGGTCAGGACGCGGCGAACGCGTGGTGCTCGAGGAAGACCGCAAGATCCTGGGGAGAGAAAAACACGAGTCGAACCTCTCGAATCGCGGGCAACTCCGCCAGCGCCGAGGCGATGGCCGAAGACGACACCCGCGCCGCTTCCGAACGCGGGTAGCCGTAGATGCCGGTCGAGATCGCGGGGAAGGCGATCGATTCGAGGCCGTGCTCGTGCGCGAGGAGGAGAGACTTCCGATAGCAGGAGGCGAGAAGGGCCGCCTCGTCGCCCGAATGCGATCCGTAGATCGGTCCGACCGTGTGAATGACGAATCTGGCCGGAAGCCGGCCACCGGGCGTGATGACCGCCTCTCCCGTGGGAAGGCCGGAAGGCCAGACCGTGCGCCTCAGCTCCTGGCATGCCGAGAGAATGGCCGGCCCTCCTGCGCGATGGATGGCCCCGTCCACGCCGCCACCTCCCAGGAGGGAGCTGTTCGCGGCGTTCACGATGGCGTGAACGTTCTGGCGCGTGATGTCCCCGGAAATGGCGAGGACGGTGTCTTCCAGAAAGCTGTGCACGAAGTGCGGGGACCGCGCGTGACGTCTCAGCGCTGATACGTGCCGACGAGCTCGGCCCGCGCGAGCACGTGCGACTTGATGGCGGCTTCGAAGCGCTCCTTCGTCGGAGGCGGCGGGCTGAGAGACGCGACGTCAAGCGCGTAGAGGCGATGCGAGTAACGATGAGTCCCCGATGGGGGGCAGGGGCCGCGATAGCCGACCGAGCCGAAATCGTTGGAGCCCTCGGCGGCGCCCGCGGGCAGCGTGCCGGGTTTGAGGCCTTCGGCGAGGGACGTCGTGGACGCCGGGATGTTGAAGAGGAGCCAGTGGGTGAAGCCGCTCGCGTCCGGGTCGTCTACAACCACCGCGAAAGAGCGCGTGCCGGCCGGAACACCGGTCCAGGTGAGCGGCGGAGAGACGTCGCCTCCGTCGCAGGAGTGGGGCTTCGGGATCGCGGCACCCGCGCGGAAGGCGGACGACGAAAGCGTCATCCCGTGGCTCAAGTCTCGGCCGCACGACGTCGCGAGAAGGAGGAGAGCAGAGAAAAGGGCCTTGGCTTCAGGTCTCATGGAAGCTCCAGGTCGAGCGTGAGATGAAGAAGGGCCGTGAGGTCTCCTTCCGTCGAGACGACTCCCTTCTTGTAGCCTTCGGGGCTGCCCGGCGGCGCATAGAGTCCGGGGATCGTCCGCGGAGCCACGAGCGCGAGCGTCACGGGATGCGACCCGCGAAACGTCGCGTCCACCGGCACGATCGCGGTCGCGCGCGCGAGCTCCGTCGCGATCACCTTCCCGATCTGAACGTGAAGAACCTCTCGTGCCGGAGCCGCGAGAAGCGGAATGCGGCCTACGAACTGCCCGATGACGGTGTTCAGGGCCGCGCCGAGGATCGGCCCCACGGCGTTCGTGCGCTCGACGAAGAGGCACGCGTGGAGGTTCACATGGCTCGACACTTTCACGGCGCCGCCGAAGAACGGATTCCCGTTCTGATCGGGCGGGAGATCCGCCGCGGCGATCGTCTGTCCTGAGGACGCCGCGAACGGAAGGTGCGCGGAGGCGAGCGCGGAGCTCTCGCCGGAAGCGGCCGGGTCGGGGTCCTCGAGCTGAAGGACGAGCGAGAGATCCGTCGCCTTCACGCCTTCGCCGGGCCAGCCGTTGTGCTTCACGTCGATCGAGACGAAGGAGACGGTGAGAGTTGGGGCGGCGGGAGACGAGGATCTTCTTGCTTTCGGAGCGAGCCGAGAGGGCGAGCCCTTAGCCGGGCGGCTGATCGCAGAGGGTTTCGGTGGTTTTCTCTTAGAAAGTGAATGGGACCCGGGGTTTCGCATCGGGCCTCCTTCCGGCTTCGGCGGCGCCAGCGATTCTTTCACCTTCTAAGAAAAATCAACCGTCCCGTTGCTTCGGTGTAGCAAGTCGCGCTGCGGCGGCACCGGCTGCGTCATTCACCCTTCTAAGAAGATCCACTTTGACGGGTTGCTTCGCGGTAGAACGTCACGAGTCGCCGGGATTCGCCGGAGAGGGAGCAGAAATCCCTTCTGCTCCTTCTGTCCCCGTAGAATCCACCCCTTGCAGGAGGATTCGATGAAACGCCTCTCGTCTCTCTCTCTCGGGGCTTTCGCGCTGTTGGGTCTGCTTCTGGCCGCTCGCCCCGCTCTCGCTCGCGACATGGCGGGCGTCAGCCTGCCCGACACGCTTTCGGCGGGCGACAAGACGCTCAAGCTGAACGGCCTCGGCTTGCGGAAAAAGGCCATCTTCAAGGTCTACGTGGGCGGTCTCTATCTGGAGGCGCCGTCGAAGGACGCCGCGGCGATCGTCGCCGCCGACGCGCCAAAAGCGGTTCGCATGCACTTTCTTCGCGACCTGAAGAAGTCACAGCTCACGGATGCCTTTTCGGAGGGCTTCGAAGCAAATGCGAAGGCGAAGGCAGCGGCCCAGAAGGCTGCTCTCGACAAGATGCTCGCCCTCGTGCCCGACGTGAAGGAAGGCGAGACGCTGTCGTTCGTCTACGTGCCCGGGAAGGGGACGACCTTCTTCGCCGGCGCCAAAGCGCTCGGGACGTTCGAAGGCAAGGATTTCGCCGACGTCATCTTTCTGCTCTGGCTCGGGCCGAAGCCTCCGTCCGAGGATCTGAAAAAGGGAATGCTGGGTTGACGAACGGCGCCCCTCTTCAGAGCCTGCTCTCCGAAAAACGCTTCGATCTCGTCGAAACTGCCTTCCTGGACGCGCTCTCGGATCCCGTCGCGAAATCCGAAACGCTGCTCGCGGCGGTGCGCGGCCTCGCCCGGGCCGGCCAGAAGGCACGTCTTCAAGGGGTCGCCGGAATGGCCGAGGCCGAGCTGAAGGGGAAATCCTCCGACTCGGCCACGGCGCGCCTTCGCTGGACGATCCTGAAGGAAGCGGTGCGCGCCGGGGCGACACCCTCTACGCCCGACGGCTTTCACAGGCTCTTCGAAGAAGTCCTGGCCGCCGCCTGGCCGTCCCATCCGTCGCTCCCGGCCCTCCTCGGTCGCTTCAAGTTCCGCGAGGCGAAGGATCCCGCGGACGGGCTCGCGCGGGCCGAGAGGGCCGAGAAGTGGCTGCCGTTCGAGGTCGGCCGCGTCTTTTCGATGGCGGGCCGCGGGGCAGGCAAGGTCGTCGAGACGAACTTCGCTCTCGACTCCGTTCGCATGGACTTCGAGGCGGCGAAGGGAATCGCGATTCCGATCGGCGTGGCGTCGAAGGGCCTGGTGCCGCTTCACGAGGGGCATTTCCTGTTCGAGAAGCTCACGGCTCCCGGCGCCCTGAGGGAGCGAGTCGTCGCCGACCCCGGCCTCGCCCTGAAGCATCTCATCGAGTCCTTCGGCCGCTCGCTCACGATGGCCGAGGTGAAGGAGGCCGTGAAGGGCCTGATCACGGAGGACGCGTGGAGCTCGTGGTGGGCCGCGGCGCGCAAGAATCCGCAGGCCGTCGTACACGGGAGCGGAAAGACCGCGACGGTGGAATGGTCGCACTCGGCGGATGCGGCGGACGCCTCTCTTCTTGCGCGCTTCGAGAAAGCTTCGCTGAGGGACCAGATCGACCTCTTCCGGAAGAATCAGAAGCGCTCGGCGGAGCTCGCCATCGCCATGGCCAGGGCGCTCGCGAAGGAGGCCGAGGCGCTCGAGGACCGGGATCCCGCGCTCGCTTTCGAGATCGCGGTCCTCGTCGAGAAAATTCCGAGCGTCTCTCTCGCGGGCGCAATCGAGAAACACGTTCTCGGGCAGCCGTTGGCGCTCCTCCCGCGCCTCACGGACCGCGTGATGCGCGAGCGGGCCCTGGAGATCGTCGTCAAGGAGCGGCCTGCGGAGGCTCCCGGGATCCTCGCGGACTGGTTCTTCAAAGAGGAGGACGTGCGCACGCTCGAAGCGATCGACCGTCGCCTCGCCGAGATCGAGCCCGACACGCGCGAGCGCACGCTCGAGAAGCTCCTCAAGTCGCCCCGCGTGGGGCCGCGCGCGTTCGTCTGGTTTGCGCAGCGTTCCGCTCAGGACGAGTCCTTCCGGGCCCGCCTCAACCCGGCGGTTCTCTCGCGCCTTCTCGACGCGCTCACGTGGGACGAGCTGGGAGCCGCCCGCTCGAAGGTGAGGGAGATGTTCGACCGGACCGGTCTGGTGGCCGGCTGGCTCGTGAAGCAGGCCACCGTCGAGGACGCGCGCGTCTTTCTCGAAGCGCTCTCGCGCCACCACGAGCTCGAGCCGCACCGGCGCGACGGGCTCGTGGCCGCCGCCGAGATGCGCTTCCCCGATCTCAGGCGAACGGAGGACGACACCTTCTTCGTCACGGCCCCGGCGATCGAGGCAAAGCGCAAGGAGCTGGAGAACATCCTGAAGGTCGAGATCCCCGAGAACACGAAGGGGATCGCGCTCGCGGCCGCAGAAGGTGATCTCACGGAGAACTTCGAGTACAAGGCGCGGCGCGAGAAACAGCAGCTCCTGTCGGCTCGCGCGGGCAAGATCCAGGAGGAGCTCGGGAAAGCGCGCGCCCTCGACTCCGCGACGGTGGACACGACCGAGGTGCGGCCGGGAGCCCGGGTGACCCTGAAGGGCGCGAAAGGCGCGAAGACCGCCACGCTCCTGGGGCCCTGGGATTCGAAACCCGAAGAGGGCGTCTATTCGTATCTCTCGGATCTGGGAAAAGCGCTGCTCGGAAAGACGGTCGGGGAGAAGGCGAACGTGCTCGGAGAAGAGATGACGATCGAGAAGATAGAGGTCTTCGTATAGAAAGATCGAAGACTTTGCTTCGGATGAGGATTCGGATCTCGGATTTTCTTAGAAAGGTGGAGGAAGCAATGCGCGACAAGGACGGCACCGGCGGCAGGGCGGCGGCGGTCCCCGTTCACCTTCTAAGAAAAGCGCCATCGCGCGCTGCGAGAGGTCTGCTCGTGCGTGCCAGCGGAGCCCGAGGGGTCTTTCTCTTTCTAAGCAGAATCTCTCTCCTCTTCTTCGTCTTCTTCGGACCCATCCCGGCGCGCGCCGCAGAGAATGTCGTTCTTCCGAACGAGAACCTCGTCGCCGACGGGCTGCCTCCGATCCCGAAGGCGCTGGCGGAGCGCGTTGCGGCGTACACGGAGTCGCGGGGTGCGACCTTCGAGGCGTGGCATCCCGTGCGCCGCGAGATGATCATCGGCACGCGCTTCGCCGACGTGCCGCAGA
The DNA here is from genome assembly GCA_963816185.1 of Thermoanaerobaculia bacterium. GTDB lineage: Bacteria > Acidobacteriota > Thermoanaerobaculia > UBA5066 > UBA5066 > Fen-183. The sequence goes on from CAWFJJ010000024.1 coordinate 137,388, forward strand.
TCCACCGGGTGAAGTTCCCGGGCGGGGCGCGCACGCAGCTCACGTTCTACCAGGAACGCACGGGCGGGGCGAGATTCCGCCCGCTCACCGGCGACGGCTTCGTCTTCAACAAGGACGTCGGCGGCGGCGAGTGGTACCAGCTCTTCTGGCACGACGAGAAATCCGGCAAGGTCACGATGTTCACGGACGGTAAGTCCCGTAACACGGGCGGAGACTTCTCGCATTCCGGCAAGTGGCTCGCGTACCAATCCACGCGGCGGAACGGGAAGGACGACGACGTCTACGTCGTCGACCCCGCCGACCCGAAGACCGAGAGGAAGGTCCTCGAGGTCTCGGGCGGCGGCTGGGGCGTTTCCGACTGGTCGCCCGACGACAAGACGCTTCTCGTCGGGGAATACATCTCCGCGAACGAGAGCCGGTACTGGCTCGTGGACGCAACGACGGGCGCGAAGAGCCTCGCGACGCCCGAGTCGAAGGAGAAGGTCGCGTGGGGCCGCGCCGTCTTCGCGAAGGACGGGAGGTCTCTCTATACGACGACGGACTCCGGTGCGGAGTTCCACCGCCTCGTCTCTCTCGATCTCGCATCGAAGAAGATCTCCGTGCTGACGCCCGGCATCGAATGGGACGTGTCCTCGCTCAGCCTCTCCGACGACGGCGGTAAGCTGGCATTCGTCGTGAACGAGGGCGGCGTCGAGACCTTGCACGTCCTCGACACGGCCACGAGAAAGGAGATCGCGCTCCCGAAGATCCCGCTCGGGACGATCGGCGCACTGCGCTTCCACGCGAACGGAAAGGACCTCGCCTTCACGCTGGCCTCGGCGCGCTCCACTTCCGACGTGTACTCGATCGACGTGACGGCCGGTCCGTCCGGGAAGGTCGAGCGCTGGACGGAGAGCGAGCTGGGCGGCCTCGATCCCGCGACCCTCTCCGAGCCCGAGAAGATTTCGTGGAAGAGCTTCGACGGGCGCACGATCACGGGATTCCTCTATCGCCCGCCCGCTTCCTTCCAGGGCCCGCGCCCCGTGATCGTCAACATCCACGGCGGCCCCGAGGGGCAGTACCAGCCGGGCTTCCTCGGCCGGTACAACTTCTACCTGAACGAGCTCGGGATCGCGCTGATCTTCCCGAACGTGCGCGGTTCGTCGGGCTTCGGCAAGACCTTCCTCACGCTCGACAACGCGGAAAAGCGCGAGGATTCCGTCAAGGACATCGGCGCGCTCCTCGACTGGATCGCCGCGCAGCCGTCTCTCGACAAGGGCCGGGTCATGGTGATGGGCGGCTCGTACGGCGGGTACATGACGCTCGCGTCGATGACCCATTTCAACGACCGCTTCCGGTGCGCCGTCGACGTCGTCGGAATCTCGAACTGGGTCACGTTCCTCGAGCACACGGAAGGCTACAGGCGCGACTTGCGACGCGCCGAGTACGGCGACGAGCGGGACCCGAAGATGCGCGAGCGACTGCTCGCGATGTCGCCCCTCACGAACGCCGGCAAGATCACGAAGCCGATGTTCATCGTCCAGGGCCGGAACGACCCCCGCGTGCCGTACACCGAGGCCGAGCAGATGGTCGCGGCGATCAAGAAGAACGGCGGGCCCGTGTGGTACCTCCTCGCGAAGGACGAGGGCCACGGCTTCAGCAAGAAGAAGAACCAGGACTTCCAGTTCCTCGCGACGCTGAAGTTCGTCGAGGACCACTTGCTCAAGTAGACGCAGTCACGGACTTTCCGTCGCGTTTCGGAACATCCAGGGACCCGATGAGGGCGATCGCGATCATTTTTCGCCAGCCTGCCTCGTGATGCGCTCCGGATGAGTGTAGACATTGAAGCGCTCGCCGCGCAGGAAGCCGACGAGAGTCAGTCCCGTCTCTTCGGCGAGATCGACGGCGAGGCTCGTAGGCGCCGACACGGCGGCGACGATCGTGACGCCGGCGAGCGCTGCCTTCTGGGCGATCTCGAAGCCGAGCCGGCCCGAGGCGAGAAGGATCGGGGGACATGGTCGCCGGCTCCTCAGGATCGCGCCGATGGCTTTGTCGGTCGCGTTGTGACGTCCGACGTCCTCTCGAGCGAGGAGGAAGGTCCCGTCTGCTTCGAAAAGGCCCGCCGCGTGGAGCCCGCCCGTGGAGGAGAACAACGACTGTCGGGCGCGGAGGGCGCCCGGAAGGGACGTGAGAAGGGACGCCGAGATCTCGAGGTCTCTCGACGCGGCGGTCCGCGTTGTCTTTCTTTCCCGGCGCGCAGCCGCCACGAGAGCGACGACGTCATCGACCGACGTGCGGCCGCAGACCCCGCAGGCCGAGCCCATCACCGTGGCCCGGCGGGCGCGTCGGCGGTCCGCGCGCGGGGCGAGCGTGACGACTCGAACGTTCTTCGCGAGCTCGGGCGCGACACGGGCGTCGGACGGCGGCTCGATGGCCACGATCTCGGCGATCTCCTCGATGACGCCCTCGCCGAAGAGAAGGCCGACGACGAGGTCGTCGTCGTCGCACGGCGTCCGCATCGTGACGACGAACCGCTCGGGCTCGGCGCCGCCTTCGCGCAACCGGATCTCGAGGGGCTCTTCGGCGACGAGGAGGTCCTTCTCCCAGCGTGTGCCTTTTTCGTCGCTTCGGAGGACTAGCGTCGACACGGACGCGTCGCGGTGTGTGTCCGCCATCCGGCTAGCCTACTTCACCCCGCGACGCCCGGACCCGGGCTCGCGTCGTTGCCTCCTTGGTTGGTCAGATCCCCCCGCCGTCCACCAGCGCCTCCTCGTACACCCTCTCCCAGAAGGGCTTCACCTCCGTGTCGAAAAGAGAGTACGTGCCCATCTGAACGAGAGGCGGGGAATAGACGTGGAGCGTGACGAGGTCACCGCTGTCTTCCGCGAGGTTCGAAACCTGGTGGATGTCGTCGTCCTGCGTCGCGCAGATCGCGCCCGTCTTCAGCTCGTGCGATCGGACCGCATAGATCATCCGGTTGCGGGCGCGCTCGAAGACGGTCTCGAGCGCAGTGCCGTGGAGGACGCGAACGCCGCAGCTCGAGCCGCGGTGGTCGTGGATGGGGCTCCTCTGGCCGTTCCGCCAGCAGAGGACGAGCGCCTGGTAGGCCGGCCCGGATTGCAGGACGTTCCGGCGGTAGCCGCCGCCGTCGAACTTCACGTACGGCCGCACGTCCTCGAGTGTGATCCAGAGTTCCGCCAGGGCGCGCTTCAGCTCGGAAAGGGGGATGCGCTCACGCCAAGCGTCGAGCTCCTCGAGAACCCTGCTGAGAGGGGACATCATGAGCCGCTTTGGGAATCCTAGCATCGGCCGGGTGCTTCGCTAGACTCCGGACGTGGATTTCCGGAACGCCTCACGCGCCCTGAAAGAGAAGGTGTTGCAGATCACGCGCAACGTCCGGGGACGCGTGTCTCCGGCCCTTCGCGGCCTCACCGATCGCCTCCGCCGCGTTCCACATCCCGTGCTCTTCTTCGTCGGAGCCACGGGCGCTCTTTTTTTCGTCGCCGGGATCGTCGTCATCCTCTACTTTTCACACGTCGTGTCGCGCACGATGGACGGGCGGCGGTGGTCGCTTCCCACTCGCCTTTATTCGGACGCGTGGGCGGTGCGGCCCGGCGACACGCTTTCGGCCGACGACGTGGTCCGGCGCCTCACGCGCCTGCGCTACGTCGAGGTCCCAAAACCGCCGGTTGCCGCGGGGCAATACGCGCGGGTTCACGGACGACTCGCGGTCACCCTGAACGCGCGGGAGACCGCCTGGGGCCGAACGCCGGGTATCCCGGCCGAGATGGAATTCTCGGGGCGGCGCGTTGCGGCGCTGAAGCGGGCCGACGACGGGACGCCGCTTCCCTACGTCGTGTTCGAGCCGGAGGTCGTGGGCTCCGTCTACGACGAGAAGATGCAGGACCGCACGCTCGTCACGCTCGACCAGGTCCCTCAGGTGGTGCTCGACGCGATTCTCACGACCGAGGACCGCGACTTCTTCACGCACGGCGGCATCGCGTTCAAGCGACTCGTGGGCGCGGTCCTTCAGGGCGCGGCGCGCGGGGGCAACGTACGCGGAACCTCCACGCTCACGCAGCAGCTCGTGAAGAACATGTTCCTGACGCCCGAGCGCAAGCTGAAGCGCAAGGCCGTCGAGGCGCTGATGGCGGTCATCCTCGAGGCGAAATACAGCAAGAAGCAGATCCTCGAAGCGTACTTGAACGAGATCTACCTCGGTCAGCGCGGCTCGATCTCGGTCACGGGCGTCGAGGAGGCCTCTCGCTTCTACTTCGGAAAGAGCGTGTCGCGCCTGGACCTCCCGGAGGCCGCGATGCTCGCGGGCCTCATCTCGTCGCCCGGCAAGTACTCGCCTTACCGAAACCCCGACAACGCCCGCCAACGCCGCGCCCTCGTCCTCAAGGGGATGCTCGAGCAGAAGAAGATCGACAAGGCGGCCTACGAGGCCGCGCTCCTCGCGCCGCTCACGCGGTCGAAGGGGCCTCCGGCGGGGATCATCGCGCCGCACTTCGTCGACTTCGTCCTCTCCCAGGCGAAGGAGACGCCCGGGTTCGTGAAGGAGGACGGTCTGTCCGTCTACACGACTCTCGATCCCGACATGCAGCAGGCCGCACAGGCGGCCGTCCTCAAGGGGCTCGAAGACCTCGAAAAGCGCTACAAGCGCCTTCGGCCGCACGGCGAGGAAGACATGCTCCAGGCCGCCGTCATCGCGCTCGATCCGGCGACGGGCTCCGTGCGCGCTTTGGTCGGGGGGCGGGACTACCAGGTCAGCCAGTTCAACCGCGTCGTGCAGGCTCGCCGCCAGCCGGGCTCGCTCTTCAAGCCGTTCGTGTACCTGACGGCGTTCGGGAAGCGCGATCTCCCGAAGCCGATCACGCCCGCCTCGATTTTCGTCGACTCGCCCATCGCGCTCGTGTGGGGCAAGGGTGAGGACGAGACATGGTCCCCGAGGAATTATGACGGCGATTTCCGCGGACCGATGACGGCGCGCCAGGCGCTCGAGCAGTCCATCAACATCCCGACGGTGCGCATTGCGGTCACGGAGACTTCGCCGGGGCGCACGCTCCTCCCGGACATCGTCGACACCGCTCGGCGCGCCGGGATCACGTCGCCCATGAAGCCTTACCCCTCGCTCGCCCTGGGCGCGTTCGAGACGAGTCCGATGGAGATCGCGGCCGCCTATTGCATGTTCGCGAACGGCGGTTTCCGCGTTCGGCCGAACGCGCTCCTCGGCATCGTGAGCTCGAATTCACGGCGTATCGAGAGGAAAGACGAGCCCGTCGTGCGCGGGGCCGATGCCGACGCGGTCTCGATCCTCGACTCGGTGCTGCAGGGGGTCGTGGACCGAGGCACCGGCGCGTCCGCCCGCCGCCTCGGGGCGCAGGGCATCCTCGCCGGCAAGACCGGCACGACGAACGACGGACGCGACGCCTGGTTCATCGGCTTCTCGCCGCGCCTTCTCGTGGCCGTCTGGGTCGGTTTCGACGACAACCGCGGCCTGAACCTGTCCGGCTCCTCGGCGGCCCTGCCGATCTTCGCCGACTTCGTCCGGCGCCTTCCTTCGCAGTACTTCGAGGTGCCGTTTCCGACGACGCCGGGCATCGTCACGGCTTCCATCGATCCGACGACCGGCATGCTCGTGACCGAAGAGTGCCCGAAATCGCTCAACGAGGTCTTTCTCGCGGGCACCGCGCCGACGGAGCGTTGCACCGTTCACGGCGGCGTCGGGCCCGGCCCCGGCATCGCCGACGGAGCTCCATGATGCTCACGCTGCCGCCGATGGACCTCGGGCTCGTGGTGCGCAGCCACGGCTGGTACGACTTGCCTCCATTCGAATGGGACGCGAAAGAAAAGACCCTGGGATTGATTTTCTTAGAAGGAGAATGCCCCGTACGAGTCGAGGTGGCGGAGCAGCCGGGCGGACTGGTTGCTCAGGCTCGGGCCATCGCGCCTTCGGCGCGGGAGACCGATTTCTCATATGCGGCGGCTGCTGTGCAGCCGCCGATAGCAGCAAATCTGTCCTCGGATGGCGGGAGTCAAGGGCGCGCTGCGCGCGCCGCGAAGCGGTCGAAGACCCTTGACACCCGCCTTCCGAGGAAGATCTCTTTCTCTTTCAAAGCAAATCTCTCTTCGGACGTTCCATCCGAGGCCTCGGTTCGTCGTGCGCTGGAACGGGTCCTCGATCTGAAAGCGGATCTTTCTTCTTTCCACTCCCTCTGCGCCGGGGACCCGCGCTTCGCGTGGGTCGCCCGGCGCGGGGCGGGGCGGATCCTGCGCGCGCCGACTCTGTTCGAGGACGCCGTAAAGGTCCTCGCGACGACGAACTGCACCTGGGGTCTGACGAAGCTCATGGTGAACAATCTGATCGAACGCTTCGATCGGGGCGGGGCATTTCCGGATGCGCCCTTCGTCGCGGGCCTTTCCGCGCGCTCTCTCGCCGCTGCGAAATGGGGTTACCGTGCGCCTTATCTCACCGCGTTCGCGCGGCGCGTCGCCTCGGGAAAGCTGGATCTCGCGCGCTGGGAGGATCCGGACCTTCCCGACGAGGAGGTCGAGAAGGAGATCCGCGCGGAGAAAGGCTTCGGCCCTTATGCCGCCGACACGCTGGGGCGGCTTCTCGGGCGGCACCGCAAGCTGGGCCTCGACGCCTGGTCTCGCAAGAAGGTCGCGACCCTGAGGTTTCGGGGCCGCGCCGTGAAGGACGCGCGCGTCGCGCGCTTCTACGCGTCGTTCGGACCGCACGCGGGCCTCGCGTTCTGGCTCGACATGACGCACGACTGGCACGAGGAGAAGGAGACCGTGTGGCCCTGAGCGCCTCGTCTGCGAAGATTCGGTCAGAGAGCGACACGGCGTGAAGAGGGTGATCCTCGTCGGCGCGACCGACGGCCTCGGGAAGGCCCTCGCCGAGGTGTATGCCGCGCGCGGCTTCTGGGTGACCATCCTCGGGCGCTCGGAGAAGAAGCTCGACGCGCTCGTCGCGGATCTGAGGCGGCGCTTCCCGGTTGCGACGGTCAACGGGGTCGTCTGCGACGTCGCGGACGCGGCGCGGCTCGAGCCGGCGTTCCGCGAGGCCCTCGCCGTCACCGGGCACTGTGACCTCTTCCTCTACAACGCCGGCGTCCTGCACCACAGCGACGGCGTCACGAGCGTCCCTGCCCTCGACGCCGACACGATGGAGGTCAACGCGGTCGCGGCCGTGAGGCTGCTCGGCCTCGCGGCGAACTGGTTTCGGGTCGCCGGGCGCGGGCAGATCGCGGCCATCTCGTCCATCGCGGGCGACCGGGGGCGCAAGGGGAATCCCGCGTACAACGCTTCCAAGGCGGCTCTTTCGACTTTTCTCGAAGGCCTTCGCAACCGGCTTGCGCCGTTCGGCGTGACCGTCTCCACCGTGAAGCCCGGCTACGTCGGGACGCGGATGACGGCGGGGAAGCCGGGAATGTTCTGGGTCGCGCCGGCCGACGAGGCCGCGCGGATCATCGCGGTCCGCCTCGAGAAGCGGCACGAGGTCTTCTACGTCTACAGGCGCTGGGCGCTGCTCGGCTTCGCGATGCGGCACGTGCCCCGCTTCGTGTTCAAGAGGTTCGGCCCGGCGTGAGCGCGCTTCCTCCGCCCGAGCGCCTCGAGGGCTTCGGCCTCTACAACGTCTCCGTGTCGCCCGTCTTCCGGCCCGCGTCCCTCGACGCGCTTCGCGACGCGCTCGCCACCGGCGCGTCGAACGGGTCGAAGATAGTGTTCCGCGGTGCAGGGCGCTCGTATGGCGACGCTTCGACGAATCCCGCGGGTCCCGTCGTGGAGATGACGGGACTGAACGCGATCGCCGGCTTCGACGAGACCTCGGGGGTCGTCCGGGCCGGGGCAGGACTCACGTTCGGGGACTTGTGGAAGTGGTCGATCCCCCACGGGTTCTGGCCGCCTGTCGTGACCGGAACGATGCACGTCACGCTCGGCGGCGCCGTCGCGATGAACGTGCATGGGAAGAACGGTTGGAAGAAAGGGACGATCGGAGACCACGTCGAGAGCGTCTCGATCCTGCGCGACGGTGGCCGCGTCGAGGAGATCGCACGCGGCACGCGCGCCTTCGAGGACGTCGTCGGCAACTGGCGGCTTCCCGACCCGATCGTCGAGGTCTCGCTGAAGCTGAAAAGGGTCGCGACCGGCTACCTCGACGTGGAAGCCTTCGCGACCCCGAACCTGGCCGCGACGCTCGCGGGTCTCGACGGCGCAAAGGAAGACTGGGATTACGTCGTCGGCTGGATGGACTGCTGGGCGAGGGGTACGAGCCTCGGCCGGAGCGTGCTCCACGTCGCGAACGAGCAACCTGCGAAAGAGGGAGAGCCGCGCGGGCTGAGCGTCGAGGAGCAGGTCGCGGACATCCGTATGGGGCCTCTGCCCGTCCCGGTTCTTCTCCTCGGGCTCAAACTAACGGCCGCGGGGCCCCAGATGCGGTTCGTGAACGCCGGTAAGTACGCCGCATCGCTTCTGCGCGGACGGGCGCACTACCGGCAGTCGCTCGTGGCGTACTCGTTTCTCCTCGACTACCTGCCCGGCTGGAACGAAGCGTATCGGCCCGGCGGGTTCATCCAGTATCAGCTCTTCGTGCCGAAAGACGCCGCCGAAGCGGCGTTCCGGACCGCGCTGCAGCTCCAGCACGAGATGGGCGTCGTCTCGTCCCTCGCCGTCGTGAAGCGCCACCGGGCGGATCGTTTTGCGCGCGGCTACGCGCTCGACGGCTTCTCCCTCGCGCTGGACTTCCCGGTCACGCGGAGAAACGCGAGCCGGCTCATCGCACTGGCCCGCGCGTTCGACGCCCTTCTTCTCGCGTGCGGCGGGCACACCTACAAGGCGAAGGACTGCGTCGGGAGCGTCGAGCGCCTCGCTGCGGCGCGTGGAGAGGCATGAGAAGGCCGGCGCGCGCTCTGCTTCTTGCGAGCGTTCTCGCGGTCGTTCTCGAGCTCGGAGGATGCCAGTCGAACGAGTCGCCGACGTCGCCGCGGTCCTGCATTCCGCTCACCGGCCAGTACGCGGGCGTCTTCACGGATACGTGCGGGCTTTCGAAGACCGAGGACGTCACGCTCTTTCAGACCGACTGTACCGTCGTCGCGGAGTTCCCGGGCGTCGGCAGCCTGCAGGGCACCGTCTCGGGCGGGACGCTCGTCTTCGCGATCGGCTTCAGCGGATTCTCGCCCTGTGGCGGCTCGGCGAGCGGCTCGGCCGCGCTGACGCCTTCCGGCGACCTCACGGGACACTACAGTGGAGAGACGACCGGCACCGGCACGACCTGCTGCGGAAACGTGACGGGCGCGTTCACCCTCACGCGGCGGTGATCAGATTTCAGGTTCTTTGTTCCGGGTCGGATCTCACGAACTCGTCCGTGTCCGACGACACGATGATCGCCATGCCGCCTTCCGCGCTGTAGGCGGCCGTCTCGGTCGTTCCGGCCTCGGATCGGCAATAGTCGCCGGCGCGAAGCATGACCCCGTTCAGGAGCACGGAGCCGGCGACGATGAAGACCTCCTCCGTGGCGCCGTGGCGGTGCGCGGGGTACGTCGAGCCGGGAGCGAAGCGGAGGAGGCGCGTCGTGTAGCCGCGCGCGTCGTCCCGGTGAAGGACCTTGTAGTCGAGGCCCGGCAAGGGGGCCGGAATCCAGCCGGTGTCGGCGACGAGCACGGCGGTGACCCCGGGCAGCACGGTGCGGCCGCCGGGCGGCAGGGAGGCCGGGCTCGCGGGCTTCTCCGACGCGATCCTGTCGAGGATGCGCTTCTTCAGGTGGTGCGGCGGGGGCGCCGAGAACGAATACGCGAGCGCGTCGACGACGTCGCCGAATTCACGTCTCAGCTCGAGCCAATCGCGGTCGTTCGTATCGTCGTTCACGTCGTCCATCCTTCGGCACGAGGCCCGAGCGTTTGGCGCAGGCGCTGGAGCGCGAGCCGGATCCGTGATTTCGCGGTGCCGAGCGGCTGGGCGAGCCTCTCGGAGATCTCCGTGTGCGTGAGCCCCTGAAAATACGCGAGCTCGATGACCTCGCGTTGCTCGGCCGGCAGACATGCGAGCGCGGCGCGCACGGTGGAGGCGCGCTGGGCGAGAGCGGAGCCGGACTCCGGGTCGATGAGAGTCGACGCGAGATCGCGCACCTGATCGAGATCCTCCTCGTGCCGGCAGACCCCTCCCCGCGCACGAAGCCGATCGATGGCACGCGAGCGCGCGAGCATCAGAAGCCAGGCGATCGGCTCACCCCGGCCGGCGTCGAATCGGGCCGCCTGCCGCCACGCCTGCGTGTAAACGTCAAGAGTCACCTCCTCGGCATCTGCCGGATCGCGCAGCACCTTGAGGCAGATTCCGTAGACGTACTTGCTCGAGAGGTCGTAGAGATCCGACAGCGCGGCCGTGTCCCCGCGGCGATCCGGCGCATGAGCTCCGCATGGTCCGGGCGCACCTCGCCCTGCCTCGGCGCCACGCTCAAGAGCGGTCTCGCATATTGACAGGGATTATGCCGGGCCCGGCGCTCGCGAGGCATCGGCAAAGCATCGGCCATACGGACAATACGGTGGCCGGCCGAAACCGGATCACCGCGGGAGCGCGGTCGCGGCTAGTTCTTCCCCGGGTCCTTCAGATCCTCCCCCTTCACGGTCGCGGTCGCATCGTGCCCGAAGCCCCCTGAAACCTTGATCGTGAGATCGGTCTTCGCGGGAGGCGCGAAGTCGAACACTCCCTTCGCGTTCGTGCGCCCGGTGAGAAGGACCTTTCCCTTTGCGTCCGAAACCTGGACCGGCACGTCGCCCACCGGCTCGCCGTCGCTGAAGTACGCTTCGACGTGGACCCGGCCCTTCACGACCTCCGCCCAGACGGCGACGTCGTGGGCGAGGGCGGTCCCGGTGGCCGCGAGGAGCAACGCGAGAACGAAAGCACGTTTCATGAGATGACCTCCCGGCGCCCGAAAAGGGGACGCCACGCGAGCGTGAGATAGAAGAGGGCGGTCGAGACGAGCGCGATCGCGCCGCCCGTCGGAACGGGGAGAAACCCGGAGAGAAACAGCCCTCCCGCGGCGGCGAGCGTGGAAAGGGCGACGCTCGCGAAGAAGAACTGGCGCAGGTTGGAGGCCACGTTCTGCGCCGCGGCGGCGGGCACGACGATCATGACGAGGACGAGCAGCGCTCCCACGAGCTTCAGGCCGGCGACGACGACGGCCGTCGCGAGCGTCACGAAGACGTAGTCGAGAAGCGCGGGCCGTTTCCCGCGCGCGGCCGCCAGCGACGGGCTCAGGCTCGCGAGCACGAGGTCGTTGAACAGGAATCCTCCGGCGAGCGCGGCGAGGGCCGCCGTCGCGAGCAGGATCGCGAGGTCCGCATCGCGCAGCGTGAGGAGGCTTCCGAAGAGCGTCCCCTCGATCTGGTGGATGTCGAAGCGTTTCGAGACGAGCGCCACCATGAGAACGCCGAGGCCCAGCGTCTGCGCGAGGAAGAGACCCGTGACGGTGTCGGACGGGACACGGCCGCGATGCTGGACGAACGTGACGAGGATCGCCGAGGCGAAGCAGAAGCCGTAGAGGCCGGCCCAGGTGGATCCGGGCGGCTCGCCGAGGAGAAGGCCGAGAGCGGTTCCCGTCATCGCGGCGTTCCCGATCGCCTGCGTGAAGAACGACATCCGCCTCGCCACGACGAGGGTGCCGAGCCCGCCGAAGAGCGGCCCGAGAAGGAGCGCGCCGAGGAGCCCGCGGATCATGAACGTGTGGACGAAGATCGCGGGCAGGAACCCCGCGCGCGCCCAGCCGGCCACGGCCTCGTAGGCGCCGCTCACCGCGCGTTCCCTTCTGCGACGAGATCCGATTCGGAAAGCCGTCCCGGATCGCCGGTCGACACGATTTTCCGGTTCAGGACGGTGACGCGCGCGCAGAGCCGCGCGAGGAGGCCCCGGTCGTGCTCGACGAGAAGAATGGCCGCTCCTTGCCGCGCAAGGCGCGTGAGAAGCGCTTCGATGAGGCGCGTCCCGTCCTCGTCCACATGGCTCGCCGGCTCGTCGAGGACCAGAAGCTTCGGCTGCGGAACGAGCGCCTGCGCGAGAAGGACGCGGCGCAGCTCGCCGCCGGAAAGCTCGGGAAGGCGCCGCGAGGCGAGGGCGTCGGTTCCCGTCTCGGCGAGCGCGGAGGCGATGCGCGCGCGCAGCGCCTGAGGGCGCCGCCCGAGGACGGGAGCGCGGCGGAGCGCGAGCGCGAGGAAGTCGGAGACGGAGACGGGCAGCGCGGGATCGAGGTCGAGGCTCTGCGGCACGTAGCCGATCGGCTCGCCGGGAGAGAGCGCGAGTCGGATCGTGCCCGTGAACGGCACGCGGCCGAGAAGGCATTGCAGCAGCGTCGTCTTTCCGGCGCCGTTCGGACCGGTGAGCCCGTGGACTTCGCCCGCGAAGACGTCGAGGTCGACGCCGTCGAGCGCGAGGTCGCGCCCGCGCGCCGCGCGGAGCCCGCGGATCGCCACGACCGGGGCCGCCGGGACGTTCACGGGCGGCGCCCCGCGACGGCCCGGCGGCGTCGACGATCGCGTCGAGGTTCGCCTTCGTATCGCGCTCGAATCGGTCTTTCGAATCGTCGCCGCCCGTCATGTGCGTGAGCCGGAAGAGGCGGCACCCGGTCTCCTTCTCGATCGTGTCGACGTACCGGCCGGCGAGACCCATTTCCATGAAGAGCACGTTCACGCGCGCGGCCTTGATGCGGGCGATCGTGTCGGCGAGCTGCTTCGCCGAGGGCTCCAGGCCGTGCCGGGGCTGGACGACCGCCTCGACGGTCAGGCCGAGATCCGAGAAGAGATACGCGTAGCCGTCGTGGACCGTGGCGATGTGGACGGCGGAAAGATCGAGCCCGTCGAGGCGCGCGAGCGCCTCCGCGAGAAGGTGCCGCAGCCTTTTCGTGTACGCCCTCGCGTTCTCCTCGAAGAGGGACGCGTCCTCGGGGTCGAGTCGGGAGAGGTCTTTGGCGAGCGTCTGGATCTGCTGCGACGCCGCGAGAACGGAGAGGAAGGAATGGGGGTTCACGCCGCCCGAGGCGCTGCGAAGGAGCGGGACGCCGCGGTTCGGGTCGAGGCGCGTGAGGCCGTCTCTTCCCGCGGCCTTCAGCATCGGCTCGAGGAAGGCGTCGTGGCCGAGCCCGTTCACGACGACGGCGTCCAGCGACTCGATCGCCGCGAGGTCGTCGGGACGCGGCTGGTACGAGTGCGGGTCCGCGCCGGCGGGCACGACGGGCACGACGGTGACGGCGTCTCCGCCCACGTTCGCGACCCACGAGTAATAGGGGTTGAGCGTGACCCCGATGCGCAGCGGATGCGCCGGCGAGCCGGCGGCGGGGAGCGCCGCGAGACAGGCGAACGCGAGCGGTGCGGCGAGGGCTTTCAACGTTGTCCTCCGGCGCCGGCTTCGCCGTCGAGCGCGACGAGCTGATACCAGCCGTCCGTCGCGGGGAAGGCGCCGGGCACGCCGTGCCGCCCTTCAGGATCCAGACCTCGGCGGCGACGCGCGGCCGGGGGCGAGCGGCGCGCGTGGGGATGCCCTGGTCGAGGCCGGCCATGGCCCTCTCGGAGAGGCGAAGCAGGAAAGCCGTCCGCCGGCCCTTCGGGTCCAGCCCCGCGTAGTCCGCGGACGCGCCGTCCGCGCGGCGTTTCCAATCGAGGCCGCGCGCTCCGGCGGGGAGGAGCGCAGGCGCGAAGGGCGGGATCTCGTCCGCGGCGAGAGCCGGGATCTCCGGCCACGCTCCGCTCTTCCTCTCTGGTCCGTGATGGCGTCGACCGAGACGAGGAGCGCCTGGAAAATGGTCTGGTCCGTCCCCGCGAGGACCGAGGTCGCCGCGGGCGCGCCGGAGCGGTCGAGGGTCTTCACGCGCACAGCCCCGGCGACGAGAAGATCGCCAGCGCCGCGCCGACCCACGCGGCTTCCCGGGCGGCGCTCGGCGGGCGGACGACGCGTCCCGGCGCGTCCACGAGGTGCATCATCGCGCCCGCCCCGCGCCGAACCGGACCCGCAGTGTGGCGCTCGTGACCTCGGACGGCGGCTCCGCCGGGTCGGACGGGTATTCGGTCAGCCTCCTGCTGCGATCCGTGGCGGGCACGTCGGCGGCGAGGAGAGCCGCGCCGTTCCCCGCCGCCGCGACGACTTCCTTCCAGCCCGCGCGGCCTTCGAAGTTCGTGTCGGAGAACGTCACCGCCGCGACGCCTTCCTTCGAGACGATCGCCTCGAGGTCCAGCGTCAGTCGCGCGGTGGGGAGGTCCGCGACTCCGGGCGCGAACTCGAGCGCGCTCCTGACGATGGTGAGCGCGACGCGCGCGCCTCCAACGGTGAGAACGAGGCCCGGAAGAAAGCGCGCGGCGAGGTCGTCCCGCATCTTCGCGAGCGCCTCCCCCCGCGGCGCGCTCGTCAGGCTCGAATCCGACAGCGCCTTCTGCGTCGGGATCTCCGCGAAATCGATCACGTGCGTCACGTCGATGCCCCCCGCGCGCGGCGACAGCCGCGTCCAGCGGTTCACGGAGAAATTGCCCATGGGATGGGAGAGAGATTTTGCTGAAGAGAAGAGAAGAAAGAGGAAGACAAATACAGAGAAAGATTTTCTTAGAAGGGAAGAGGGGAACGGGGCTGTTCCTGATGCAGCCGCCGCGAGAAGAGAAACGCTTCCATTTCTTATATGCGGCGGCTGCTGATGCGGCCGCCGATAGATGGAAATCTGTTCCCGAATGACCGATGTCAAGGGTCGGCGACCGCTGCGCGGCGCGCGAAGCGCGCCCTTGACATCGGTCATTCGGGAAATACGGTCCCGCTCTCTCTTATTCATTAGCAGAAATCTCTTTCTTCGTCTCTCCGTCTATCTCTTTCTCGATCTCCTCCTTCATCCTTCTCGCTTCGTCTGCGTAGAGCACGTGGAAGCGCGGATCGATCTCGAGCGCGCGCGTCAAATGGGCGAGCGCGGCCTGGCGATCGCCCGCGGCGCGTGCGATCGCGCCGGCGTGGAACTCGAAGAGGGGGTCGATCGTGCCCATCGCGAGGGCTTTCGCCATCGGCAGGGCGGCGTCCCGGGCGCGACCGGCCCGGTAGAGGCACCAGGCGTAGGCGTCGTATCCGCCGATGTCTTTGCGGGTCTCGAGCTCCTTCGACGTCATCTCGACGGCGCGTCTCGCGTCGCCGTGGTCCGCGAGATAGAGCGCGAGAAAGCGGTGGACCTTTCGCTCCTCGGCGGGCATGAGCGCCTCGAGCGTTTTCACCGTCGCCTTCGCGCGCTCTTCTCCGGCGGCGTCTCCCATGGCGTGCCGGTAGTCGACGAGGGCGGCTGCAACGGTGAACTCGGGGACGAACTCGAAGGAGCGTTCGGCGAGCCGCGTGGCCGGCTCCCAGAGTCCCTTGCGCGCCGCGATCTCCGCCGCGGCGGCGAGCGCAGGAGCGTGGTTCGGGACGCGGAGGAGGGCTTCGACGAGGCGCCCTTCCGCATCCTCGTACCGGTTCATCTTCAGGAGGATCCGCGCGGCGCGCGCGCGGCACCACGCGTAACCCTCGAGGTCGGTAGGCAGGGCGGCGTTCGCGGCAAGATCCATCGCGGCGAGCGCGCCGGCCAGGTCGCCCGCGACGTCCTTCGCGAGCGCGGCGCGGCTGTACGAGGCCGTGCAGGGCTTCGCGCTAACGAATCGGTCGTAAGCCGCGAAAGCATCCGGGTAGCGGCCCAGGTCGAAGAACGCGTCCCCGAGCGCGCCGTCCAGCTCCGGGTCGTCCGGCCGGTCCGCTTTCAGCGCCGCGGCCTCGCGCGCCAGCTCCTCGAAACGGTGGTGGGGAAGGAGGAGCCTCAGCCGGAACTTGAGGAGGCCGAAGTCGCCGGGCGAAGCGAGAAGGCCTTTCGCCACGGCCGCCTCGGAAGCGGCGAGATCGGCGCGATCCAGCGTCCGGCGGTAGCGCGCGTAGCGCTCTTCCGCGAGAGCGAGCGGGCCGGGCTCTCTCCGGGGGTTCGGAAGCCCGCGCCGCAAGGGCGATGAGAAGAGCGGCGGCCGCCGCTCTTGCGGGAAGAAGGAGCGAAAGCCGCCGCCGGAGAGCATTCACGAAACAGCTTACTTGACGCTCGCGGGCTGGATCTTCACGAGGTCGTCGTGATCGCGCGCGATGCGGACGCGCTCCGCGAACTCCTCGTCGGAGATGCCCTCGGGGAAACCCTTCACGTTGGGGTCGCGGATCGCCTTGACCTGAGCGTTGTGCCCGGGCTGCGCCGGACCGGCGTGGAAGGCCGCGAAGCCGCTCGTGGGCGACCACATGAAGGGGAAGAAGTACCGGCAGCCGCGCTCCGGGAAGTCCACGCCGTCGCCGAGGAGATTGTTCGGCGAGCCGTTGAACCCCCCGCCCTGAAGCACTCCCGCCACGACGCGCAGCTCGATGTCGACGACGTCGTCGCAGGGCCGGCGGCCGTTCGGGAAGCCCGCGAGGTCGCTGCCGAGATAACCGAGCCGGCTCGCGCTGGAGAAAGGCGTCGGCGTCACGGCCGTGTTCAGCCGCAGCTCGTCCGCGTATACCTCGCCCGGATGCGTATTGATCGGGACATGGAACGGGTTTCCGGGCCGGAACCCGCGGAAGAGTGCGAGCTCGATGTCCGTGCGGGGGTTAGGAGGAACGTTGATGTTGAAGAGCACGTTCATATAGGTCGCGAGAATCGGAAAGAGCTCGCCCGGGGTCGACGCGTCGCCCTTGAACTGCGCCTCCGCCGAGGGCGGCTGCGAGTTCCAGAAGTCCTTGCGGCCGACGCCGACGAGGACCTCGTTCACGAGCGGATTGCCGAGGCGCGAACCTGAACGTACGCGCCGCTGTTCGTGACCGAGCCGTCGGCGTTGATCGTGCGCGAGGCGGGAATGCTGACCGAAGCCCAGCCTCCGATCACGGCGACCGAGTTCGCAGGGTCGCCCACCTGGAAGCCGACGGACGTGAGCTGCGCGATGGGAACCTGGAGCGCCGTCGCGAGGACCGTGTATCCGAAGAGGGTGTCCCGGCCGTTACCCGTGGCGCCGACACCCACGCCGGGCCGCCCGAGACCGGCGCCGGTCTCGAGGTTGATGCCGTCAAAGACCATACCGAGGTCCACGAAGAAGGGATCCTGGCGGGGTCCGGCGAAGACGGAGATCTTGCCGTCCGCGCTCTTCTGGATGCCGTTCGGAATGTTCACGTAATCCGGGAACGTCTTGGATCCGATGTTCGGTGGGAAGACGGGCTGATCCGTGAGGATGCGCGTGATCTGGCCCGGCGGAGGGGTTCGCCGCGGGCCCGGTGATCTTGTCCAGGCTGTAGGTCTGGACGACGAGGAGGTTCGGATCCGTGATCGACGCGACGGGGGGCACCGCATACAGGAACGTCGAGGGCTGCTTGTACGTCGTCTTGAACGTGAACCGGAAGGTCACGTCCTCCACCCCGTCGCCATTGTTGTCGATCTTGATGTCGTACCAGGCGCCGTCCTGAAAGCCCGCGTAGTTCGGGCCGCCCTGCGGCTCGATGAGCCCGTAGCGGCACGCGATGAGGTTCACCATCGAGGGGTCGTTCGGGTCGCGGAACATGTAGAAGTCCGTGTCGTCGAGGCTGGGGTTCTTGGACGTGAAAGGGGCCTCGTTGTGGCTGGACGCAAGCGCTCCGGCGGGCGCGAGGAGCGCGGCGGCCGCGAGAATTGCGGCCGAGACCAGGCGGCGAAGGCGCAGTTCTCCCGTTTTGGACATGAAATCTCCTTATCGGCGAATCGAAGGTGGTTCGTTCCGTTCGGCGATCGATCTAAGAGCTTCTGACAGGCAGCACGGCTGACATCCGGAGCCTTGTACGAAGTGCCGGGCACGACTGGATGACCGAGACCACGCGATCCCGCGTGCGAAAGGCGTGCCGGTAGAATCCGCCGCGGAAGCGCAAGGGGCCCGGCGGCCCTCCTGGTCTTCAAAACCAGCGTGCCCGTTCCGAGAGGGGCGGCGGGTGGGTTCGACCCCCACACGCTTCCGCCAACCTTTCCACAAAGCGCGGGCGGAAACGCGTCATCCGAAGTCCGCACCCTGGTGACACCCCTCACCTTTTGAAAGAACGGTCTGCGTGGCCCGGCCCGGTTGTTGCACCGGATGTAGGACCGGCACGAGGGATCGTGCCATGAGAGGAGGTTCGGCCATGATCGCCCCCCTTCTTCTCGCCGCCGCAGCAGCGATATCCGTCCCGCACTCGCCGTTCGCGCCTCCCAACCCATCGTCGTGAGCCGCGAGGCGCCGCAGAGAGTGGAGGGAGGGAGCCTGAACCTCGTCGCATATTGCGACGCGAAAGGTCAGTCCTGGATCATGGCGACGAACGCCGGGCCGAGCGCCTTCGACGTGTTGTGGACCTTGACCGCCAACAAGCCGGGGTACCCGCCGGACCAGTGGTCGAGCGTCAGCCGCGTTGAACCCGGACAATTCGAAGCGTGGATGTCGCCCGCGCCGTCCTTGCATCTCGACATTCGTTACGACGACGATGGCCTCCCCGCCACGAAGAGCATCGACACATCGTGCTCGGGTACCGCCGCCCTGGTCGGCGGGCTCGGTGAAGGGCTCGGGGAGTAGAACGAAATCGGCGCGAAGATCTAGAACAGCGTCGCGAGCTGGTACGTGCCGTCGTTCGACGTGTTGTCGACCTCGACCCCGTAGCCACGGCGTTGTCGGACGCCGTGATGTAGATCCCTCCGTTCGTCGGCGGAATTCGCCGCGTACTGCGCCGAGCCGAAAGGAGACAACGTGAAGCTGAAAGGGCTGCCGACCGCGAAGTTGTTCGCGTCAACGCCTCGAAGTGACGGTCTGGAAATTCGGCGAGTTGCTCGCGCACCCGACGTTCGTACGTTTCGTTGCGTTCACCGAGACGCCGATCACATAGCCCGGCAGGACGGTGTGATGTCCCCGAGATCGTCGGCGAACTGGACCGTGGTGGTGTAACGGCCGTTCAAGGTGTCCACGTAGACCTGGGAATTGACGATGAAGCCGAGCGATGGGTCCCCGCTGTCGAGATCGATGGCCGCTCCGCCCGTGTAGCCGAAGAGATCGTCGAGAATCCTGTTGAACGTTCGGGTCTGGCCGGGCCTCAACCTGATGAAGGTGTGGTCAATTTCCCCGCTGTTGACGCTCAACCCGACACGAATGCTCGTACTCGCGGTCACGGCGTTGAAGTGCTGGCCTTCGTCTTGAAGAAGGCGCCGAAAGCGCCGTGGACGTTGGCGGAGGTCGGGAGAAGGAGATGCGACACCGCGCCGCCGGCGGACGCCTGTCTGCCCTCTGCGGCTCGCGCTGTCGCGACTGTTCGCCGAGGGGTCGTCGCCCCAGGTGGATGCGCTCGTAAGCCGACACGGGGCTCATCGACATCGCAGCGAGCAGAAGGACGGGGATCGTGACGACTTTCGTTCGAAACTCCTTGTTGAAGGTCGTCGATAGCCTATCAGCGCGCGGGTGCCGACTGAAAAGCGGCCCGGCGGGGAACGGGCCACGGAAATCGAAAAAATGTGAAATACGCCGCTAGTGTTCCGAAGCATACAGTGATGGGGTGGATTCGTCTAGGCGATAAAAGTGTCTATATGCCTCAATCATTTTCTGAATACGCGTGCCTTTGTTTGCGGGAGATGACATGATTCCGGCCTCGGGAGGCCCGCATGATTCACGACAGCATCTCGGCACCATCGGAAACACCCCGTAGTCCGCATCAACCGGCTCGCGCCCGAGGGCACGACGATTACGTCAAGTGCGAGGCCTTCAACCCGATGAGCTCGGTGAAGGACCGGCTGGCGATCGCGATGATCGAGGACGCCGAGCGGCGCGGCGTATTGAAACCGGGCCAGACCGTCGTCGAGCCGACGTCGGGAAACACCGGTATCGCGCTCGCGATGGTCTGCGCGGTCAAGGGGTACCCGTTCGTCGCCATCATGGCCGAGTCGTTCTCGGTGGAGCGCCGGAAGCTGATGAAGGGGCTCGGAGCGAAGGTGATCCTCGATCCCGGCGCCGAGCGCGGCTCCGGAATGGTGGAGATGGCGAACGAGCTCGCCGCGAAGCACGGCTGGTTCCTGCCGCAGCAATTCGAGAACCCTTCGAACCCGGAGTACCACCGCAGACGACCGGCCCGGAGATCCTCCGCGACTTCGCGGGCCGCCGGCTCGACTACTTCGTCTCGGGCATCGGAACGGGTGGGACGCTGACAGGCGCCGGCGAGATGCTCAAGCTGGCGCGGCCCAACATCCGGATCGTCTTCACCGAGCCGGCCGCCGCGCCGATGGTGACGCAGGGCGCATGGGCGCCGCACAAGATCCAGGGCTGGACGACGGACTTCATTCCGGCGGTCTTCAACCGGAAGATCTACGACGAGGTCGTCCTCGTGACCGACGTCGAGGCGCGCGACGCCGCGCGCGAACTCGCACAGAAGGAGGGGATCTTCTGCGGGATCTCGTCCGGAGGGACGTTCGAGGCGGCGCGGAAAGTTGCCGAGAAGGCCCCGAAGGGCTCGGTCCTCCTCGCGATGCTGCCCGACACGGGCGAGCGCTACCTCTCGACGATCCTCTTCGAGGGGATCAGCGAAGGAAGTGACGAGATTCCGGCCTGAGCGCTCTCCCTCCGTCCCCAGGATCTCGTCGCGATCTTCCGCCGGCGGTTCGCGGAGGATCCGCGTGCCGCGTTTCGCGACTGGTACGTGCTGCAGGAGCCCTGCGGGACGAGCGTGAGAGGCGGGAAGAGTTGGAGGAGACGGCCCGTGCGCTCGCGAGCGACCCGTGGAACAGGCGGGAACGCTGATTATTTGTTCGAAAGGGAAGAGGCGGGGTTCCTGCGCAACCTCGCGGTGCTCTTCGGCTCGCGCGGTCCTGCCGAAAGTCTCGGCCTCTCGCTCTCCTTCTGTTGGAAGAATCTCTCGACGCCGCTGGCCCCGGCAATGAGCTGCGAGGCGCTGGGCGAGAACCTGGCATAACCGGGACAGCGCGCTCCAGAAGTCGCGCGCTCGGCGGACGATCTCGGGGAGGCTCTCGCCTCCTACGAGCGCGCCTGACGGTGCGCGACGCCTCGCGCCGCGTCGCGCGGGAGGTGACGCTTCACGCCAAGGAATTGTTCTTCGAAAGCTGGCCAGGCGGAGCCCCGCCGGCGGGCCGAACACCTCGGGCCGCCATTGCCTCCTTCGAAGAATCTCTCTCTTCGGTCTGAGAAGAACTTCACGCGCGGGATGGCGGCGACCGCCGCCGCTCTCGCCGAGGCGCGCCGGGCGCTTTCGTCGGGCTGCTAGGATCGCCGGGATGGCGCGACGCATCCTCGTCTGCGACGACGAAGCCGACATCCGCGAATCGCTCCGGACGTGCTGGCGAGGAGGGATACGACGTGACGGCGGTCGCCTCGGGGGCGAGCGAGGTTACCGAGGCGCCCGACCACGACGCCGTCCTGCTCGACATCAAGATGCCCGGCCAGGACGGTCTCGAGACGCTCGCGGAGCTGCGCGCGCGCGGGATCGCGACGCCCGTGATCGTGGTCTCCGGCCACGGCGACGTGAGGACGGCGATGGACGCGGTGCGGGCCGGGGCCGAGGACTTCCTCGAGAAGCCCCTCTCGTCCGAGCACGTCCTGAACGCGCTCCGGCGGGTCCTCGACTCGACGCGCCTCGCGCGCGAGAACCTCGAGCTGAAGTCGCGCCTCGGCCTCACGCGCCTCGTCGGGAACGGAGGGCGATGCGCCGGCTGCTGGCCGACGTCGCGAAAGCCGCGCCGACGCCCGCGACCGTCCTCATCGTCGGGCCGAGCGGTACGGGCAAGGAGCTGGTCGCGCGCGCGATCCACGAGGGCTCGCTGGTGAAGGCCGGCCCGTTCGTCCAGGTGAACTGCGCGGCCATCCCGGACAGCCTCATCGAGTCCGAGCTCTTCGGCCACAAGCGCGGCTCGTTCACGGGCGCCGACCGAAAGCAGACGGGGAAGTTCGTCGAGGCCGACGCGGGACGATCTTCCTCGACGAGTGGGGGACATGTCCGCCTCGGCGCAGGCGAAGGTGCTGCGCGTCCTCCAGGAGGGCGAGGTCGAGCCGGTCGGGTAGCCCGCGGGTCGTGAAGGTGAAGGTGCGGTCGTGGCCGCACGAACCGCGACCTCACGGTCCTGATCGCGCAGGGGAAGTTCCGCGAGGACCTCTTTACCGGCTCAACGTCCTCGCCGCTCAGGACGCCACGCTCGCCGACCGCCCCGAGGACATCCCCGACCTCGTCCTCTACTTCGCCGAGCTGTTCGCGCGGACGAACAACTACAGGCCGAAACGGTTCACCGACGCCGCGCTCGAGGCGCTCGCGGCGCGGCCCTGGCCTGGGAACGTCGCGAGCTGAAGAACCACGTCGAGCGGCTGATGATCATGACCGAGGGGACGTGGTCGACGCCGCGGACGTCGACCCCGGCGCGGCCCCGCGGCGAGGCCGGCGCCGCCCCCGCCCGCGGTCGTCGTGCGCGGGGGCCGCGTGGTCGCCGCGGGCCGCGTGCCGCCGCCGGCGCCGGAGCGGGGAAAGGATCCTCGCGGTCCCGACGCTCCAGGCCTTCCAGGACGAGGCGGAAAAGCTCTTCCTCGTCGCGGGCTCGACAAGAATGGCGGGAACGTGACGCGCACGGCGGAGGCCATCGACACGCCGCGCTCGAACCTCTACAAGAAGATCGACCGGTACGGCCTGCGCCGGGACAACGAAACCCCGGAGGGCAGGAGTCGCCATGAACCGAGGACGACGTCCGCCGCCATTTCGAGGATTCGGGAGCGCTCCTCTCGGGGGCATTTCAAGCTCTCCTCGGGCCTCCACTCGGAGGCTATCTCCAGTGCGCGAAGGTGCTCCAGTGGCCCGAACGCGCGGGGCGCTCGGCGCCGCCCTGGCCGCTCTGCTCGCCCCTTTTCGCCCGACCGCCGTCGTCTCGCCCGCGATGGGGGGCCTCCTCATCGGCCACGAGGACGGGCCGCAGCCTCTCCGGTCCGGGCGATTTTCGCCGAGCGCGTCGACGGGACCATTCACGCTTCCGGCGGGGGTTCGCCCTCGAACCGGGCGAGCGCGTCGCCGTCGTCGAGGACGTCGTGACGACGGGGAAGTCTACGCGCGAGGACCTCGCTGTCCGCGCCGCCTTCGCGGTCCCGGTCGCGTGCGGAGCATCGTCGACGGGCTCGGCGGCCGAGAAGGCGCCCGCCCTCGACGCGCTCCCGTATCGTGCCTCCTCGCGCTCGACGTCCCCGCCTGGGACCCGCCGCTTGCCCCCTCTGCGCCTCGCGGGGAGCCCGTCGCCGCCCCCGGCTCGCGCCACCTGGCGGCGAAGACGTGAACCGTCCGATCGGCGGCGCCGCCCACGGCGGTTTTCGCGGTCGTCGCCGCGGCTCTTGCGCTCAAACTCGTCGTGCTTGCCGGCGTCGTCCGGACGAGGCCGCAGGCGGTCGTGTACATCGATACCGGCACGTACCTGCGTCCGGCCCTTGCCCTGCTGCGCCACGGGTCGTTCTCGCCGGGCCCGGAGGCCGTCCCGGAGCCCGAGATCAACCGGACGCCGGGATATCCGCTCCTCGTCGCGGCCGCATGGCGCCTTCTCGGCGAGCGGCCGTGGTGTGGGGCCCGTCTTCGGAGCACTGCTGTCGGCCGGAACCGCGCTTGTGGCGGCGCGCCTCGCGACGAGGCTCTTCGGCGGGCGGGCCGGCGTCGCCGCCGCGGTCCTCGTGTCGTGCGAGCCGGGGACCTTCCTGCGGTCGCTCGACGCCCTGTCGGACACGCCCTTCACCTTCGCCCTCATGCTCTCCACCTCCGCCCTCGCGGGGTACGCCGGCGGCGACGGGAGGAGCCCGGCTCGCGCCGGGTTCTGGCTCGCGCTCGCGACGCTCGTACGCCCCCTCTCGTACTACCTCCTCCCGCTCGACGCCCTCTTCGTTCTCGTCGTCGCGCGCCGCCGGGGGCGCTCGGTTCGTGCGGCATGCGGGGCCGCGGCCGTCTTTCTCTTGCCGGCCATTATCTTGGTCGGGGGGTGGGAGGCGCGGAACCTCGCACGCGCCAACGCGTTCACGCTCTCCCCGATCGGGGGCAGTGGAGCTTCTCTTCTACCGGGCCGCGCCGGTTCTCGCGCGGGCGGAGGGAGCGTCCGTCTCCGAGATGCAGGAAAGGCTCGGGAACCGGGAGCGGTGGTACCGCTCGGGCGGCGGGACGGAGCGCGAGATCTTCGTGATGCGCGTTACGGGGATCTCTTCCCTCGTCACGAGTCGCCTCTCACTGGTCGAGTTGAATGCGCGCTGGCGCCGGCAGGCGATCGCGATCTTCGCCTCGCATCCCGTCCTCACCGCGGCGATGGCGGCGAAAGGGGCGGCCCTCCTCCTGCTCACACCGCCGAGCCTCATTCTCTCGCAGCAATACGGGCTCTTCGTCCCCGACGCCCACGCTCGTCGCCCTCTACGAAGATCGGCGCGTCGGGCCCTTCGCCCTTCTGCTCGTCCATGCGGGCCCCCGTTTTTTGCGATTTCCGCGGGGCTCGTGGTGCTCCTCGCGGCGCTCTGGGGCGCGGCCTGCGGGGGGCTGTGGTCGCTGCGCCGCGAGGTGCCCGCGCTCGTCCACGTCGCGCTCCTCGGGACGTTTCTCTACGTCCTCGTGGTCAGCGCGGGCTTCGAGGCCTCGGACGACCGCTACCGGCTCCCGCTCGTGCCGATTGCGTGCGTCTATGCGGCGCGCCGGCTCGCCGGACGGTCCGCCGCCGGGACGGACGGGATAATCGGTGCCGCGTGAAGCTGATTCGCGGTCTCGTCGCGAACCTGGTCCTGCCCTCTCGCCATCGCCGGGAGCGCTGTTTCTGCTCCTCGAAGGCGGTTGCCGCGCGGCGCTTCGCTCTGAAGACGGGGGGAGTGGCCCGAGACGCAGGTCTCCGGCCTACACGAGGTTCGTCGAGAAGATCGGAAAGGCGTACCGGCCGCACCCGCTGCTCATCGTGGCGGGCCGGCCGAACGCCGTCCTCGAGGCGGCGGGCCACGTCGTGCACTTCAACGCACGCGGCCAGCGCGTCACGAACGTGCGCGACGTGGGTCCCGAAGCCCGAAGGCACGTACCGCATCGTGTGCGAGGGCGGCTCGACGACGTTCGATCTGCTCGCGCCGGACGACGCGCGACCTGGCCCGCGCGGCTCGGAACGTCCTCGGTCCCCGCGCCGACGTCGTGAACGCGGGCTTTCCCGGCTGGACGAGCCTTGAGAGCCTCGTGTCGCTGGAGAACGCGCGATCTCGACCTGACACCCGACCTCGTCGTCGTGTTCTCGGGCGTCAACGACTTCAACCCGCAGGACACGTGCCGTTCGCGCCCGATTACAGCGTGGGCACGCGGAGATCCTCCCTCGCGTGACGGGCGTCGTGCCCGTGAAGTGCGCTCTCGTCTCCCGCCTCGTCTTCGTGGAATGGCTCCGCGGGCGGCTGAAGCCGCTGGATCGGGAGGAGACCCGGAGGGATACACGCCCTCGTACGAATGGAAGGGTGGGCCGAAGCGCGACGACATCCCGGCCGAGGCCGTCGCGGTCTACGAGCGCAACCTGCGCTCCACGATCGCGGTCGCGTCCTCTCACGGGGCCCGCACGCTCTCGTGGCCCAGGCCGCCCGCGTGCGCGCGGGGCACGAGAAGGCGGATCTCGAATGGCTGGAAGGGTGGACCCCCGGGCTCACGGCGAAGGGTTATCTCGCGGGGCTCGCGCGCTACAACGCGGTCGCGAGGAAACTCGGGGACGAAGGGCTCGCCCTCTTTCGATCCGTTCGGCGCAGGGAACTTCACCGACGCGCATTTCTATGATCCGTGTATTTTCGCCCGCAGGCTCCGAGCTCTTCGCGAAGACGCTGGCGGCATACGTGGATGCGCCCGGGGTCCCCGCGGCAGGCGGTGAGGCGCCCCACCATCCCGTAGAATCGAGCGCCTGGAGAAACCCGCATGAGCCCGCCCGTCCCACGCCCCTCCTGACAAGGTGAACCGGCCGCGCGACTTGCGCCTGCTGGCACCCGACCAGCTTCCGCAGCTCGCGGACGAGCTCCGGACTTCGTCATCGACACGGTCGCGAAGACCGGCGGACACTTCGCTTCGGGCCTCGGCGCGGTCGAGCTGACGGTGGCCCTGCACTACGTGTTCGACACCCCGCGCGACCTCCTCGTCTGGGACGTGGGCCACCAGGCGTACCCGCACAAGGTGCTGACGGGCCGGCGCCACCGCTCTGCGACGATCCGCCAGAACGGCGGGCTCTCCGGCTTCACGAACCGCGCGGAATCCGAGTACGACGTCTTCGGCGCCGCCCACGCGTCGACCTCGATCTCGGCGGCGCTCGGCATGGCGACCGCCGCGACCCAGGGGACGATACCAGGTGGTCGCGATCATCGGCGACGGCGGCCTGACGGGCGGCGTCGCGATGGAGGGGCTGAACCAGGCCGGCTACCTCAAGACCGGAGCTCATCGTCATCCTGAACGACAACGAGATGTCGATCTCGCCCAACGTCGGGGCCATCTCCGGGTACCTCCTGCGGATCGCCCGCGGCCAGATCTACAACCGCGTGCGCGGCGACGTCGGCCACATCCTGAAGAAGCTCCCGGCGGGCCAGCAAGCTCGCGGCTGGCCCAGCACGCTCGAGGACGGCCTCAAGAAGGCGCTCGTGCCCGGGAACGCTCTTCGAGGAGCTGGGGTTCAACTACGTCGGCCCGATCGACGGCCACGACTCCCCGGCCTCGCGGCACGCTCAGCAAGGCGAAGGACATGCGAAGGGCCGGTCCTGCTGCACGTCCTGCACCACGAAGGGCAAGGGCTACAGCTCGCCGAGCACGACCCCGTCTTCTGGCACGGGCCATCGCCGTTCAAGGTCAGACGGGCGAGGTCTCGAAGAAGGCCGCGCCGCCGACCTACACGGCCATCTTCGCCGAACGCTGGTCGAGCTGGCCGAGAACGACCCGCGGATCGTCGGCGATCACGGCCGCGATGCCCGATGGCACGGGCCGACCGGTTCGCGAAGACAATTCCCGGACCGGACCTTCGACGTCGGGGATCTCCGAGGAGCACGCCGTCCTCTTCGCCGCGGGCCTGGCGACGCGGGCTCAGGCCGGTCTGCGCGATCTACTCGACGTTCCTGCAGCGCGCCTACGATCAGATCGTCCACGACGTCTGCCTGCAGGACCTGCCGGTCGTCTTCGCCCTCGACCGGGCGGGGCTGGTCGGCGAGGACGGCCCCACGCACCACGGGGTCTTCGACCTCTCCTACCTGCGCGTCTTCCCGAACATCTGGTCGCCGCGCCGAAGGACGAGAACGAGCTGCGCCACCTCCTCGCGACCGCGCTCGCCACCGGTCACCCCACGGCCATCCGATATCCGCGCGGGGCGGGCAGCGGAGTGCCGCGCTCGACCCGAGCTCGAAACTGCTCCCGGTCGGAAAGGGCGAGGTGCTTCGCGTCGGGCAGGGACGGCGTGGTTTTCGCCGTCGGCGACCCGTCTTCCCCGCCTGAAGGCCGCGGAGGGCTCGCCGCCGAGGGGGCGGCGTCGCTCACCGTCGTCAACGCCCGATGGGTGAAGCCGCTCGACCGTGAGCTCCTCGCGAGTTCGTCAAGTCGGGAACGAGGGTCGTCACGGTCGAGGAGAACGAGTCGCGGGCGGCTTCGGCTCCGCCGTGTCCGAGGCGCTCGACGAGATGGGCATCGGCGCGGATGTCCAGCAGGTCGGGATCCCCGACCGGTTCGTCCCGCACGCCACACAGGCGGAGCAGCGGCAGGAGCTCGGCCTCGACGAGGACGGTCTCCTCGGCTCGTTCCGCTGAGGCGACGCCGGCCGTCGTCGGCCGATCCGTCGGGCCGCGGCTCGCGGCAGCCCGCCCCCGATGCGCGCCCTCGTCTCCGAGGGGGCCGGAGCGCTCGCGCTCCGCGAAGTCGCGACCCCTCGGCCGGGGCCGGGTGAGGTCCTCGTGCGCGTCGGCGTCGCGCTCACGTGCGCGACCGACTTCAAGTCGCCGCGCGGCCATCCGAAATTTCCGTTTCCGCTCGCGCTCGGGCACGAGTTCGCGGGGGTCGTCGAGGCGGCGGGCTCCGGAGCGCCCTTTTCGCCCCCGGGGAGCATGTGACCTCGGCGGTATCCGGCCCCTGCGGGCGTTGCGACGACTGCCATCGGGGGCGGGAGAACCTCTGCGCCACCGCGTTCGAGAGGCCGCTCTTCGGCGCCTTCGCGGACTTTCTCCTCGTCCCGGAGCGCATCGTGAGGAACGGCCTCAGAAGAATCCCGCAGGGCCTCTCCGATGAGGCGGCCGCGCTCCTGGATCCGCTCGCGAGCGTGGTGCACGCACTGAATCGGGTGAAGGCGCAGGACGGCGAGGACGTTCTCATCGTGGGCACCGGCCCGATCGCCGCCATGATGTTTCTTCTCTTGCGGGGGAAGGAGCGAGAAAGAAGAGAGAGGGAGCCGGAAGCGGAGAAGCACGTCGGATCGTCGTGGCGGGAAGGAGAGAGGAGAGGCTCGTTTTCTTCGAAAGGATGAACGCTGAGGTTGCGCACATCGCGGGCTCGCCGCGTGACCCGCAGGCCGAAGCTCGGCTACCCCTACTCACCTTCGAAGAAATCCACCCTTACCCGAGCGCATCGAACGCAAGCGCGGAGAGGGAGAAAAATTCTCTCTGATCATCGACACGACGGGAGACTCCGGTGTGATCTCGGAGCTGCCGGCGCTCGCCGCGAATGGGGGCACGGTGCTGCTCTTCGCGGGGATGCACGAGGGCGCGCGCGTGAGCGTGGACGCCTACGCGCTGCACTATCGCGAGGTGTCGATGGCGGGCTCGTTCCACTACACGCCGGGCGACGTGGATGCGGCCTTCGCGCTTCTCGCCGGCGGCGCGATCCCCGTCGAGCTCTCTCGTCGAGGAGAGGCGGAGGCTCGCCCAATGGCGCGAAGCGTTCGACCTCGTCGAGAGAGGAGCCGCGATGAAGGTGGCTCTCGTCCCGTGAAGGCCGTCCTCGTCCGCTCGCTCGACGACGTGGCCGTGGTGGAGATGGAGAGGCCGGTCCCAGGCCCCGGCGAAATCGTCGTCGCGATGAAGGCCGTGGGGATCTGTGGCAGCGATACGACGCCGTGGTACGTTGCCTCGAAGGCGCCGGTCGTTCTCGGTCACGAGCCGGCGGGAGTCGTCGCCGAGGCCGGAGCTCTCGTCACTGCGCTCCGGACGGGCGACCGCGTCGTCGTGCACCACCACGCGGCCTGCGGCACCTGCCGCTTCTGCCGCGCCGGGGAGGACGTGATGTGTCCCGAGTGGAAGAAGGCGCGCCTCCATCCCGGCGGGCTCGCCGAGTACGTCCGCGTCGAGGCGGCCGCCGTCGCCACGGACACCCTGCGGCTTCCGGACTCCCTTTCCTTCGAAGACGGCGCGCTCGTCGAGCCGCTCGCGTGCGCCGTGAAGGCCGTCCGCCGGGCGCGGGTTAGGGCCGGGGATTCCGTCGCGGTGATCGGACTGGGGGCCAACGGCATCCTACTTGGCCTCGTCGCGAGGAACGCGGGCGCCGCGACGCTCGTCGGCTGCGATCCCGATCCCGCGCGGAGAGCGCACGCGCGTCGACTGGGCTTCGATGAGGCGGGAGAGCCCGGAAGAGATTTCTCTGAGAAGGTGAAGAGAGCCTCGGCGATCGGGGCCGACGTGGTCTTCGTACTGCCGACCGCCGAAGCGGCCGTGCTTTCTTCTCTCGATGCGGCGGGCTCCGCCGGCCGCGTCGTCTTCTATTCGCCGGTCGAGCCCTCGAAGACGTGGCGGCTCTCCCCTCATTCGTTGTATCTCCGGGATCTCGCTCTTCTCTTCAGCTACTCCTCCGGCGCGCGGGACCTCCGGGAGGCGGTGGCGCTGCTCGAGTGCGGCGCGGTCCGTGCCCAGGACCTCGTGACGAACCGCGTCCCGCTCGTGCGGGCCGCCGAGGCCTTCGCGATGGCGCGGCAGGGGGGCGACGTCCTCAAGGTCGTCGTGACCTTCTGAAGAAGCGTCTCGACGTCGTCCTCGTGGAGCGCGCTCTCGCGGAATCGCGGACGCGGGCCGGGGCGCTCATCCTCGCGGGCCGGGTTTCGGTCGCCGGCCACGAGCGGGTGAAGCCGGGCACGCTCGTGGCGGAGGATGCCGAGATCGCGGTCGGAGAGCCGGAGCATCCCTGGGTCTCGCGCGGGGGCGTGAAGCTGGATTACGGCCTGACCCACTTCGGGATCGAGCCGAAGGGGCGGATCTGTCTCGACCTCGGTGCGTCGACGGGAGGCTTCACGGACGTGCTCCTCGCGCGCGGCGCCGCGCGCGTCTACGCCCTGGACGTGGGTTACGGGCAGCTCCATGGCCGCCTCCGTAGCGACCCGCGTGTCGTCTTGCGCGAGAAAGTGAACGCGCGGTTCCTGACGCGGGCCGACGTGCCCGAGGCTCCCTCGCTTCTCGTGGCGGACCTGTCGTTCATCTCGCTCACCCTCGTCCTGCCGGCGGCCGTGCCGCTTCTCGCGGAAGAGGCCGACGTGCTCGTCCTCGTCAAGCCGCAGTTCGAGGCGGCGCGTCGGGAGGTCGGTCGCGGCGGCATCGTGCGCGACGAGGGCGTGCGCGCGCGGGCTCTCGCGCGCGTGACGGCGGCCGGCGAGCGGCTCTCTCTCACGAGCCGCGGGGCGATCCCTTCGCCGATCACGGGAGCGGAGGGAAACGTCGAGCTCCTCGCGGCGTTCCGCCGGAATCCCGCTACACTTCCGGGGTGAAATCCGGGGTGCGGCCGGGCCGTCGCGTGCGGCGAGTGGGTCTCGTGACGCGCTACAGCAGCGCGGCGGCGATCGCCCTTTCGCGCAAGCTCGAGCGCCAGCTCCGGCGCCGCGGGATCACGGTGATCCACGATGTCGAGTCGTCGCGGGCCCGCGGCGTCTCGGGCGGGGCGCCCCGCGCGCAGATCGCGCGTCTCGTGGATCTCGTCGTAACGCTCGGGGGAGACGGAACGCTCCTCTCGGTGGCGCGCCATCCGGCGCCCGGCGTCGCCGTCCTGGGGATCGACATTGGCACGCTCGGCTTCCTGACGACCTGCAGGCCGGACGAGTCGGCGGAGGTGCTCGAGAGGGCGCTCGCGGGAACGGCGCACATCGAGAGGCGGCGCCTGCTCTCGGTGCGTGTGACGGAGCGCAGTCGCGCGCCGCGGCGCTACCGCGTCGTGAACGACGCCGTTCTCGCGAAGTCGGCGCTCGCGCGCATCGCGACGATCCGCGTCGACGTCGATGGCCGCATGGTGTCGCGATATCGCGGAGACGGGCTCATCGTGTCGACGCCGACTGGCTCCACCGCGTACAACCTCTCGGCGGGCGGGCCCATTCTCGAGCCGACCCTGCCGGCGCTGGTTCTCACGCCGGTGTGCCCGCACACGTTGACGCTGCGTCCGCTCGTTCTCCCGGACTCCGTCCGCCTCGACCTGTCGGTGGAGAACGACCCCACGGACGTATTCCTGACGCTCGACGGCCAGGAAGGATTCCCGGTTGGCTCCTTGACGCGCATCGCGATCGCCCGGTCCTCCGAGACGATCTCTCTCGTGCGGGCCTCGGAGGCGTCCTTCTTCGAGGTCCTCGCCCGGAAGCTCTCGTTCGGCGGCGAGCGGGAGAACGCGGCTCGGTAACGAGGAGATGCGCCGCCTCCCGCACCTCTCCCTCACGCAGGTCCGGCTCGTCCGTCTCTTCACGCTTCTTCTCGTCTTCACCGTCCTCGTCCTGTATGCGGTTTTCCGCTCCTCGCGTTTCCAGGAACTTCTCCGCCGCCGGACCGAAAGGCTGGTGACGGCGAAGATCGGACGGACCGTCACCATCGGGAGCTTCGACCTCGCGCTCGTCCCGTTCGCGTTTCTCGTGCGCGATGTCGCCGTGGCGAACGACCGGCGGGGTCTCTCCGGTCCGGCGTTCTCGGCTTCCGAAATCGAGCTGCGCGGCTTGCCGACCATCACGAGCCGCCACATCGACATCCCGAAGCTCCGCGTGGTTTCGCCGCGCGTGGTCGTCGAGGTATTCCCGGACGGGACGACGAATCTGAAGCCGGTTCTCGATGCCCTCGTGGGAGGAGGCGGCGGAGGCCTCGACGTCCGCCTTCAGGAGGCGGTCATCCAGCGCGCGACCCTTCGCTTCCGGGAATGGGACGCCGAGATCGACGCGATCCTCCAGGACGCGGCGGTCACGGCCAGAGCCGGCCGCAGCCGGACGGTGACTCACCTTGCGCTCGCGTGTCGCAAGGGGCGCTTCAAGCTCGAGGACAACGAGACACTCGACTTCGCGATTGGCGCGGAGGTGACGCTCGCGCCGGGGCGCGTGCACCTGACAGGCCTGAGGCTGCGCGGCGACCGGCTGAAGCTCGAGGCTTCGGGCGGCGTCGACGATCTCAAGAAACCGATCCTCGCTCTCGTCGCCCGCGCCGAGACGACCGGCGAGACCCTTTCGAAAGTATTCGGGCTCGGCCTTCCGCTCACGGGCGCCGTGAGGATGCGCGGCACGCTGCGCTTCGGCGAGCCGGGCGGCTTCCGCATCTTCGGAGCTTTCGATCTCGACGCCGCCGCGTTCGGCCCGTTCCCGATGACGGGCGAGGGCGTGATTCGCGTGGACCCGAACGGCCTTCTCGTGAACGTGACGCGCGCGAGCTACGCGGGCGGAGCGCTGGAGGCCGTCGTCCGCCTCGAGAGGATCAAGAACCCGCCGCTTCCGGTTCGCATCGCGCTGCGCGGGCGCGGCCTCGACTTCGAGCAGTTCTTCTCAGACCTCGGGCTCAAGGGAACGGGGCTCATGGGACGCGCCGACCTCGACTCGACCCTCACGTTCGGGCGCGGCGGAATCGAGCATGCCGACGGGATCGGACGGATCCACCTGACGGCCGACGGGGGACGGCCCTCGGCGGTCAAGGGACGGTTCGCGCTGCCCGTTTCCGGAGGCGGTCCCCTCGAGGTCCGCGACGGCCAGCTCCTCTTCCGGGCGTCACGTTCGCGACGGCCGGAGGTGCCCGGATCCGCGTCGACGGTGGGCTGCGCCTCGGAACCTGGCAGCCCGACCTTCAGCTGGAGATCGCCTCCGACGACCTCGCGGAGGTTGAGCGGATCGCGGACAACTTCTATCCCGCCATCCAGAACGGAGCCCTTGACGCCGCCCCTCGGACCTCGGAGGAGCGGGGCGGATCGTCGCGCACCTCTCTCGCAGCTTCTCCGATCCGCGGGTCGAGGGGCGGCTGTCCGCTTCGGGTTTCGTGCTTCGAGGCGTGCCGTTCGGGACGGCCTCGGCCGGGTTCTCGTGGACCGGAACGTGGCGGCGTTCTCGCCTTTCACAGCGACGGACGGAGGCGGCTCTGTCACCGTCACCGGGAAGATCGGCTGGGGCGGGGCCCTCAAGGACGAGTATCGCCTGGATGGCCTCGTGGCGGAGTTTTCCGCATGGCCCATCGAGCGCGTGCTGAAGTTCCTCGATCTCGACCTGCCGATCACCGGCGCGGGCACCGGACGGCTTCCGCTCGATGGCGTGACCCCGGCTCTGTCGGGCCGGATTCCGCTCGTCCTGACCGACGCGACCCTGTGGGGGCAGAAGCTCGACCGGCTGGAAGGCATGCTGGCCTTCGAGAAGGACCGGATCGTGGTCGAGAACGCGACGGCGCGTCTCGCGGACGGCGCCGCGACCGGGGGTGGCTTCTATCGATATGCCGACCGCGCTTATGGACTCGATCTCGACGTCCAGGCCATTCCCGTCGCCCGCCTGGATGCGGCCGGCGGACTGTCGCTCACGGGGATCCTTTCGGGGCAGGTGACGGGGTCCGGGACGGTGGACAAGCCGAATCTCGACATCTCGGCGACGCGTCGCCGATGCGACGTGGAGCGGGAGTCCGCTCGAGCGCCAGGGCACGGAGCTCGAGCTCCGGGTGACGGCCGACCGAGGCGCGTTCACTCTCTTCGCGCGCGCTCCCGAAGCGGCCGAGATCAGACTCGCGCCAGACGGACCGAGGGGCGATGGCGCGGCCGTGTCGAGGTGACGTCCCTGGCGCCGTTCGCGTCGCTGCTGGGCCTGCCCGAGGACGCCCGTCTCGATGGGCGGCTCTCCGCCGAGGCGTCGCTCTCCCCGGGAAGGATATGAACGCCCTGCGAGGGGAGGGCAAGGTTTCGGCGGCGCGCGTCACGGCCTACGGGCGGACGCTCGAGCTCCGCTCGCCGGCGCCGCTCAAGGTGGAGAACGGAAAGGTCTTTCTCGAACGGCTGACGCTCGCGGAGATGCCGCGCGAGGATTTGCCTCCGGCGCCGCCGACGACTCTCACGATCTCGGGCAGCGCCGGGCTGAGCGCGCCGCACGCGCTCGACCTTTTCGCCGTCGGCTCGTTCGACGCCGCGCTTCTCAAGCCGGCGCTCGAGGGAATGAACGCGGCCGGGCGCGCGACCGTGGACCTCAGGGTGGGCGGAACTGCTGCCAAGCCGGCGCTCCTCGGCCGGGTCGCGCTCGACGGCATAGACCTCTCCTCGCCGGGCGGCGCCGCGTTCGAGTCGATCACGGGAACGCTCCTGTTCTCGGAGGATCGCATCACCGTCGGAGAGCCTCTCGGTCCGGTACAACGGCGGGACGGTGGATCTCGGGGGCTTCATCGCACTGACCGGCCTCAAGCCCACGTCCTTCCGGCTGAGCGCGCACGTCGGGCACGTCCGCGCGTCTCCGTTCGACGGATTCCGGGCAACGTTCTCCGGCGATCTCGTGCTTCTGGGCGACACGCTCCTCCGCACGGCGCGCGGGGACCTCTCCTTCGACCGGGCGGTCTACAGCCGCGACTTCTCGCTGGACATCGCATCGCTCCTGGCGCGAAAGCGCGCCGCCGTCACGAGCGGGAACCCGACGGCGTTCGACGCCGTCGAGCTCGACGTCCGCCTCGTCGCGCCGGCGTCCTCCATCGAGGTACGCAACAACGTGGCTCGCCTGAAGCTCTCGGGCGAGCTTTTCATGCGCGGAACATGGGGCCATCCGCTCCTGTTCGGCGAGATCACGGCCGAAGAGGGTGGCCGCCTCACGCTGCAGGGCCAGCGTTACGAGATCCTGTCGGCCAAGGTCCTCTTCTCGAACCCGCTGCGCATCGAGCCCTTCTTCGAGCTCGAGGCGCGGGGAACCGTGAGCCGGTACCAGATCTCGTTCGGCCTCACGGGCACGCCTTCGCGCCTCGTGCCGACGTTCTCCTCGGACCCGCAGCTCTCCGAGGCGCAGATCGTCTCGCTGATGACCTCGGGCGACATTCCGCAGAGCGCCGTCGCGGGAGCGCCCGTCGGGGCGGTGCCGATCTCGTCCGACGAATCCGTGTCGAAGGCGGCGCGCGAGCTCCTCGCGAGCCTCGCGACCTCGGCGGTCACGAGCCGGACGAAGGAGTTCTTCCGGCTGGACCGGCTCCAGATCGACCCCACGATCACGGGTACGTCGTTCGACGCGCCGCGCGTCACGGTCGGCAAGAGCCTCGGCAAGAACTTCAACGGGACGGTCTCTTTCGTGCTGTCGAGCAACCAGCAGCAGATCATCACCCTCGACTATCAGCTCACCCCCGCGGCCCTCGTTCAGGCCCGGCTCGACGAAAACGGGATCTACTCGCTCGAGCTGCGCATCCGGCAGCGGCTGCGATGAGATCCTCCCGCGCCGTCCTTCTCGCCCTGGGAGCGCTCCTCGTCGCGGCGCGCGGGTCCGCCGAGACGTTCTACGGAACGGGGATCGCCTCCCTGTCCTTTCGCGGCGACGCGCCGGTCGACGAACACCGGCTCGCGGCTCTGACCGAGCTCACGCCCGGCCGCACCCTGACGGGCGAGGCCGTGCGAACGAGCCTTCGCAACCTCTTCGCGACGCGTCTCTTCTCCGACCTCGCCGTCGAGGCATCGCCGTCGCCCGCCGGCTCCATCGTGGTCGTCGTCTTCTCGGCGGCGCCGCGGATCGAGCGTCTCGCGCTCTCCCCCGGAGTCCCCGCCGCGGGCCGCATTCTCGACGCCATCGGCCTCGGACCCGGCAATCCGTGGCAAAGCGATCTCAGGCCGAAGTACGAGGCGGAGATCCGCCGCGTCCTGCGCGAGGAGGGCTATTTCGGTCCGAAGATCGCCACGGCGGTCGAGGCTGGCGCCGACGAAACTTCCGTGGACGTCCGGTTCGACGTGGAGAAGGGGCCGCGCGCCATCGCGGGAGCTCCCCGCTTCTCGGCCCCGCTCGGCCCCCTCGACGAAGCGACTCTGCTCGCGAAAGCGAAATCGAAGAGGGGCAAACCCTATCGCGGCACCGCGGCCCGGGAGGACGCCGAGCGCTTCGCGGCCGCTTACCGGCGCGCCGGATACTCGCGGGCGGAGGTGCGCCTCGACGACGAGCCGTACGACGCGGCCTCGGCGACCGTCACGCCTCACTACGCGCTCTTCGTCGGGCCGCGAGTCGTCCTGAAGGTCACGGGCGAGAGCGAGAAGGTGGTGCGCGCGCACCCGGACTCGCCCTGGACGCGGGGCGAGCCTTCGGACGAAGACTCGCTTCAGCTCCTGAAGGACGGGCTCCGCCGCACGTATCAGGAAAAGGGTTACGCGCGCGCGAAGGTGGACGTCACGTTCGAAACGACGGCGGACGAGGAGCTCGTGGCGTTCACGATCGAGAAAGGGGAGCGATGGACGATCTCCTCCGTGAAGGTGACCGGCGCCGCCAGCCTGCCCCGAAGGACGTCTTCGGCGCGCTCCAGATGCGCCCGCGCGGCCTCCTCGACGCCGGACGATACGTGGATGGAGACGCGGCGGCGGACCGTGACGCCCTCGAGGCGCTCTATCGCGCGAACGGGTTCCGGTACGCGAGGGTCTTGCCTCCGGTCGCGACGGAGGGCGCCTCACGGGACACCCTCGACGTGACGTTCAAGGTCGAGGAAGGGCTCCGCACGATCGTCGCGACGCGGACCGTGGCGGGCATCAAGACGGTGCCCGAGGACGTGCTCCTTCCGCGGCTCGCCGTCAAGGCCGGCCTCCCGTATTCGGAGTCCACGGTCAGCGACGACGCGGCTCTCCTGCAGTCCCTCTACGTGGATCGGGGCTACGTGGACGCGAAGGTGGAATCGTCCGTGCGCTTTCTGGAGCCGGTGCCGCCGGAGGGAGAGCGCGCGGAGGTGACGTACACCGTGACCGAGGGTCAACCCGTGACCTTCGGCAAGACGATTCTGCGTGGCAACCGGCGCACGCAGCCCTTCATCGTGGAGGACCGCCTCGCGAACAAGGAAGGCTCGCCTTTCTCGCTCACGAAGCTCCTCGAGACGCAGCAGAACCTCGCGCGCCTCGGCATCTTCCAGAAGATCGAGGTCTCGACGTTCCCGACCGACCCGGAGACCATGTCGCGGGCGGTGGTCGTCACCGTCTCCGAAGCGCGTCCGTGGAGCATCACGTACGGGATCGGCGCGGAATACCAGCCGCAGTCGCCCGGCACCGACCTCTCGGCGCGCCTTTCGCTCGGCGTGTCGTACAACAATCTCTTCGGCCGCGCCCTCGAGGTGAGCGGGGAAGGGCGCATCTCGAACCGCGACCCGCGGATCATCCTGTCCGCGCGCGACCGGTCGCTGTTCGGCGGCCTCGTTCCGGTCTCCGTGGCCGCGTACCGGACGAACGACTTCTTCTCGGACATCCTCGTGAAGCGAACGGGAGCCTTCCTTCAGGTGGAGTATCGCCCCTCGACCTCGCTGCGCACGGGCCTGCGCTACCAGTACGAGCTCGTCGATCCGAGCTCCGACCCCGGACTCGGCGCGGACCAGCGCGCGAACCAGCCGAGCCGCATCAGCTCGATCGCGGGCGGCGTGACCTGGGACCGGCGCGACGACCCACTGAACCCGCGCTCGGGCACGTTCCTCGCCGCGGACGTCAAGTACGCCTTTCCCTTCCTCGCGGCGGACGCGGACTTCGTCAAGACCCTGCTCCAGGCCGCGCTCTATCGCCCGTACGGGACGACACGGCTCGTCTTCTCGGTTCGCGGCGGCATCATCTGGAACCACCAGGCGTGCCCTCCGGAGCTGCAGGCGGCCGGGACGTGCTCTCCGAATCTGATCGTGCCCGTCCCGGAGCGGCTGTTCGCGGGCGGTTCGTCCACCCATCGCGCCTTTTCGCGCGACAATCTCGGCATCCCGGGGGAGACCCTGAACGCCGACGGCGTGGGCGAGGGCGGCACGGCGGAGCTCGTCGCGAATGCCGAGTGGCGCATCCCGGTCGCGAGCGGATTCGAGGCGGCTCTCTTCTTCGACATCGGCAAGGTCTGGGCCGATCCGAGCAACGTGACCTTGAGTCAGCTCCGGTCCGGAGCCGGGCTCGGCCTCCACTATCAGACGCCGGTCGGTCC
Organism: Thermoanaerobaculia bacterium; assembly: GCA_963816185.1. Classification (GTDB taxonomy): domain Bacteria; phylum Acidobacteriota; class Thermoanaerobaculia; order UBA5066; family UBA5066; genus Fen-183. Next base: position 175,651 of record CAWFJJ010000024.1, read on the forward strand.
GATCCGACTCGAGTACGGCCTGAAGCTCGACCGCAAGCCGGGCGAGGACGCCGGGGCCTTCGCGTTCTCGGTCGGCTATCCCTTCTGAGGCCCGGGCTTAGAATGGTTCATGCCCCGCTTCACGGTTCTCGAGACTTCGGCCCTCTTCTCGAACCGGGTCAAGTACGACTACCTGTTCGAGATGGAGATGTGGCTGAAAGGCCTCGAGCGGTTCTTCCAGATCGACTGCCTGCCGCTCTCGGCCTTCGAGCGTTCGCACGCGTCGCTCAAGAACTACGTGGAGGAGGTGGGCGCCGTGCGCGCCGGCGTGGCCTACATGGCGATGCTCACGACGCAGCTCCTCGGGGAGGGCAAGGAAGACCTCGCGTCGTTCCTCGTGTACCTGGACAGCCAGGTCGCGCGGACGGGCAGCGGCGAGATGCCTGCGCGCCGCCGCGGAGAACGCCGAGACGGAGCTCGCGCTCGTCGTCGAGAAGCTCGAGGATTTCGCGAAGATCCTCGACGAGCTCTCGCGCGCGCCGTTCGTCGCGCTCCAGACGTATCTGTCGCTCGGCCGGATCGTGGTCGGCACGCTCCGGCAGGACCCGAATCTCGGCGTCCTCTTCCGCGAGAACCTGCGGCCGGTCCTCGACAAGGAGTCGAAGCAGTCGCTCGGCCGGGTGCTCGAGAGCCTGCCCGACCCTTCGCACCGGGGGGCGCTCGCGGCGCTCTTCGTCGCGCTCTTCAAGGGGTTGCGCTACGCGGACCGGGCTCGCACCGCCGCCGAGTCGCCCGCCACGCGCACCCGCGCGCTTCTCGTCTTCAGCCTCCTCAAGGGAGAGAGCGAGTCCATCGCCTCGTTCATCTCGAAGCGCCTCGCGCCGCGCTTCCCGGAGGGGTCGCCCCAGGCCGCCGGGCTGCGGCGCATCGTGACCGCGTTCGAGGCGGAGGTGAAGAAGGTCATGGACGTCGAGCTCGTCGACGTCGTGCTCATGAAGGATCCGGCTCTCGTCCTCACGCGCCTCGAGGATGCGGCCGCCCTCGTGCGCGACCTTTACCAGCAGAGCGTCATCTCGCTCGCCGAGACCTTCTCGTCCGGGCTCGACGAGCGCACGCTCTTCCCCGAGTACCGGACGCGGCTCGACCAGAGCCTCGTTCTGAGGGACGAGCTCTCTCAGCTCGTGAAGGCGACCCATGATTTCGTGAAGACGCCCGACAAGAAATCGCTGCGGACTCTCGTGGCCGAGCTCGAGTCCTTCCGCCGGAGCGGGATGCGCCACCTCATGTTCAAGGACTGGTCCTTGTTCGAGCGTTTCCTCGCCGGCTTCTCTCGCGAGCGGCCTCCGAGGTCCTTCCTGCCGGCCGCGCACCAGTTCGAGGGCTTTCTGAAGACTCTCGTCAAGGAGATCGGCAAAAGGTCCGTCCTCGCGAATCATCCCTTCAAGGGATTCCGCCTCGAGCGGCGGCTCGCCGGCTGGCGGGCCGGGCGCCTCCCGGTACAATTGACGGCTGGCGGCCGCCGCGCCGTCCCGATTCCGAAAGGAAGAAGAACGTGGGATTCGTTTCCGTCACGCAGGCAGCGGCTGCCTACAAGCAGGGCCGCTTCGTGATCATCGTCGACGACGAGGATCGCGAGAACGAGGGCGACCTCTGCCTCGCGGCCGAGTACGTCACGCCGGCCGCGATCAACTTCATGGCCCGCGAGGGCCGCGGGCTCGTCTGCGTCTCGCTTGACGGAGGAGCGCTGCGACGAGCTGGATCTGCACCCGATGGTCGAGCAGAACACGTCCAATTACGGGACGGCCTTCACCGTGTCCGTCGAGGCGCGCGGCAAGACCACGACCGGCATCTCGGCGGCCGACCGCGCGGTGACGGTGAAGACGCTCATCGACCCGAAGACGAAGCCGCAAGACCTGCTGCGGCCCGGCCACACGTTCCCGCTGAGGGCGAGGAAGGGCGGCGTCCTCAAGCGGGCGGGCCAGACGGAGGCGTCCGTCGACCTCGCGCGCATCGCCGGCCTCATGCCCGCCGCCGTCATCTGCGAGATCATGAACGAGGACGGGACGATGGCCCGCGTGCCGGATCTCCTCGTCTTCTCGGAGAAGCACGGCGTCCCGATCGTCTCGGTGGCCGACATCATCCGCCACAGGATGCGCACGGAGCGCCTCGTGCAGCGCATCGCGTCCCCCACGCTGCCGACGCGCCACGGCTCGTTCCGCGTCGTCGCCTATCGGTCCGACGTCACGCACGAGGAGCACGTGGCGCTCGTGGCGGGAGAGTGGAGCGAGGACGAGCCCGTCCTCGTCCGCGTGCACTCCTCCTGCCTCACCGGCGACGTCTTCGGCTCGGAGCGCTGCGACTGCGGGGCGCAGCTCGAGCGCGCGATGGAGCTGATCGCGCGGGAGGGAAAGGGCGTGCTCCTCTATCTCCTTCAGGAGGGCCGCGGCATCGGCCTCGTGAACAAGCTGCGCGCCTACGAGCTGCAGGAGCAGGGCCTCGACACCGTCGCCGCGAACGAGAAGCTCGGCTTCGCGCCCGACGTCCGTGACTACGGCATCGGCTGCCAGATCCTGCGGGACCTCGGCGTGCGGAAGATCCGCCTCCTCACGAACAACCCGTCCAAGTACGTCGCGATCGACGGCTACGGCCTCGAGATCGTCGAGCGCGTCCCGCTCGAGATCCCTCCCACGGACGGCACGCGCGACTACCTGACCACGAAAAAAGCGAAGATGGGTCATATATTGAAATTGGTATGAGCAGCTTCGGCCCGGGGGTCCGGGGGCGCCCGAAGGCAAGCCCCCGGAGAGCGATGGGGCACATCCTGAAGCTGGTCTAGAGGCGCAGGGGGAGGGGTCCGGGGATCTTAGAAGGAAGGGCCTGTGCGAGCGGCCGTCAGCGGCGATATCGCTCCGCAAGCTGCTCGGGCGATTCGCCCCGCCTCGCCTTCCAGAGGATCTTCCAGTTCCCGAGCACGGTCTCGTGCGACGCCGCGCTCGAGGTAACGGCGTGGGGAGGTTTCCACCGCGTCCCGGAGAATCTCGATGCGCCCTTCTTTCTTGAGCCTCCTCGCGAAATCCCAGTCGTCGAGGAGCGGCCAGGGCGGATGGCCGCCGAGCTTCTCGTAGACGTCGCGCCTGACGAACGGAGCCTGGTCGCCGTACGGAACGCGCGTGAACGCCGTGCGGGCATTCGCCCAGAAGGCGACCCAGCGCATGCGCGCGCCGCCGCCGGAGAAAGACAGCCGGAACGCGCCGCCGACGGCCCGCGAGGCGATCGCGCGGCGGATCGCCTGCTCCCAGCCGGCGGGCAGCAGCGTGTCGGCGTGAAGAAAGAGGAAGATGTCTGCTGAAGAGGAAGAAGAAGAGGAAGAAGACGATTCTTTGAAGGTGAAGAGGGCCGCCTCGCGCAGGCGCTGTCCGCGCGCCGCGTGCGACAGGTGGATACGAGCCCCTGCACGCGCGAAGGCCTCACACACATTCGAAGAAATCTCCGAATCTGCCGCGACGACGAGCGAAACGGGTCCCGCCGCCTGCCAGAACCCTCTCGAAGAAAATCCCCGGTGGGGGACCTTCGCCGGCCGCCACGGGGACGATGACCGCGATGCGATCCGAAGCCGGCGACGGCGGTACCATCCCGCCACGATGCCATACGGGTTCGTCCTCGTGGGCGGTCGCTCGGAGCGGATGGGCCGCGACAAGACGCGCCTGCCCTACCGGGGAGTCCCGATGGCGCTCCATCAGGCCGAGAAGCTCGCGGTCGTGTGCGGGCGCGTCGCCCTCGTCGGGAAGGACCCCAAGGCGTTCGGCGACTCCCGCTTTCCCTACGTGACCGACGGTGCGCCCGAGGCGGCCGCGGCGTTCGGCGTCGCCGCGGCTCTCGCGTTCTCGCCGGAGGAGACGAATCTCGTCCTCGCGGCGGACGTGCCGCGCTGCCCCGAGTCGTTTCTCGCGGCTCTCCTGGACGTCGCCGAAGCGATTCACGCGCCCGCCGTGGTGCCGGTCTCGGGCGGGCGGGCGCAGCCGCTCTGCGCCGTGTGGCGGCGGTCCGCGCTCGGGCCGCTCCGCTCGCGGCTCGAGGCCGGCGATTACTCTCTCATCGCGGCGCTCCATGCTTTTCACGCCGTGCTCATCCCCGAGGAGGTCACGGCCGCGATGGCCGGAGGCGCTCCGGCGAATTTCTTCAACGTCAACACCCCGGAGGAATATGAAGAGCTCGAAAGGGAAGCCCCGGCGGAAGGCCGCGACCGGCGCGGCCGCTCAGCCACCTCGACGCTGAGGGCCGGGCCCGCATGGTCGACGTGTCGCTCAAGCGGCCGACCCTCCGCACGGCCCGCGCCCGCGCTCTCGTGTCGCTCGGCGGGGCCGCCTTTCTCGCGCTCGACGCCGCCGTGAACCGCAAGGGCGACGCCCTCGCCGTCGCGCGTCTCGCGGGGATCCAGGCGGCCAAGCGCACGGCCGAGTGGATCCCGCTCTGTCATCCGCTCGCGTTCGACTCCGTCGACGTGAGTCTCGAGCCGCGCCATCAGGAGTCCGTGGTCGAGATCACGACCGAGGTCAAGGGGACCGGCAAGACCGGATACGAGATGGAGGCGCTCGTCGCCGCATCCGCGGCCGCGCTCGCTCTTTACGACATGTGCAAGGCGGCCGACAAGGGCATCGAGATCCGCGAGATCGCCCTCCTCGAGAAGACGGGCGGCAAGAGCGGGCGGTGGCGCCGCGGGCCGGCAGGCTGAGTTAGACTCGTTCTCAGGAGGCGGCGACATGGATCAGGCGCTCATCGACGGGCACGGACGCCGCATCACCTACGTGCGGATCTCCGTCACGGACCGCTGCAACCTCCGCTGCATCTACTGCATGCCGGAGGACCAGAAGTTCCGGCCGCTGCCGCACCTCCTCTCGCGCCAGGAGATCCGCCGCGCGGCGCGCCTCCTCGCGGATTTCGGGGTCGAGAAGGTCCGCATCACGGGCGGCGAGCCGACGACGCGCCCCGATCTCGTGGACATCGTGGGCGACCTCGCCGCGATCGGCTTCCCGGGCGGGATCGCCCTTTCGACGAACGGCGTCCTCTTCCCGCGGATGGCGCACGACCTCCTCGCGGCGGGCCTCACGAAAGTGAACGTCTCGCTGGACGCCGCCGAGGCCGAGCACTTCCGCAAGCTGACGCGGCGGGACCATTTCAAGCCGGTCGTCGAGTCGATCGCCCTCGCCCTCTCGCTGCCCTTCGAATCCGTGAAGATCAACGCGGTGGTCATCCGCGGCCTCAACGACGACCAGATCCTCCCGCTCGCCGCGATGACGAAGGACAAGAAGCTCGGCGTGCGCTTCATCGAATTCATGCCGTTCGGCGACAACGACTGGAAGGAATCGGACTGGGTGGGGTGGGAAGAGGTGTGGGACCGCCTCGCCTCCGCCGGCTACGTCCTTTCGCCGATCGTCAAGACGCTCGTGGCCGGGCCCGCCGACGAGTATTCCGTCACCTCGCCCGCGGGCGTCCACACGGGCTCGATCGGCTTCATCACGCCCGTCTCGGATCGCTTCTGCGACACCTGCAATCGCATGCGGCTCACGCAGGACGGGTTCCTGAAGGGGTGTCTCTTCGGGCACGCGGACGTGGACCTTCTGAAGCCGATGCGCGCGGGCGCGAGCGACGAGGAGCTTCGCGCCCTCGTGACGAGGGCGGCCGCGATCAAGGAAGAGCGCCACCCCATGTTCGTCGGCATGAGCAAGTCGGCGCTGCCCCTGCACGCCCGGAACATGAGCGAGATCGGCGGCTGATGGCGCCGTGCGCGTCGCGATCCTGACGATCTCGGACCGGTCGTACGACGGCGAGCGCGCCGACAAGAGCGGGCCCGCCGTGGCCGAAGGGGTGCAGCGCCTGCTCACGGGCGCCGTCATCGTGGAGCAGACGATCCTGCCCGACGAGCGCGAGGACATCGCCTGGAATCTCAAGCGCCTCGCGGACACGGGCGCCGCCGATCTCGTGCTCACGACGGGCGGCACGGGCCTCTCGGCGCGGGACGTCACACCGCAAGCGACGCGCGACATCTTCGATTACGAGGTGCCCGGCCTCGCGGAAGTCATGCGGGAGGCGACCCGCACGGCCGTACCCACAGCGATCCTGTCGCGGCAGGTCGCGGCCGTGTGCGGGCGGACGCTCATCGTGAACCTTCCGGGCTCGCCCCGCGGCGCGGTCGAGTGCCTGGAAGCCGTGGCCTCCGTGCTTCCCCACGCCGTGGCGACGCTTCGCGGCGAGGCGGGCGACGCGCATCCCGGGTCTGCGCGAAGCTGACCTCGGCAGGCCGGCCGCTACAATTCATTCCACGTGACCCGGAGGTCCCTGCTCGCTTCGCTTCTTGCGCTTGTCGCGCCGTTTCGGGCCCTGGCTTCGGCCGCGCGCACGCGGAAGATCCTTCGCCTGAAGACCCATGTGGTCGAAGAAGTCGACCTCGAGGCTTACGTCGCGGCCGTAGTGCCTCCGGAGATCGGCCGCGCGCCCGCGGCCGCGCTCGAAGCGCAGGCCGTCGCAGCGCGCTCGTACGCCCTCGCGCGGGGAGAGCGCCATCTCGAGGACGGCGCGGATTTGTGCGACGGAACGCACTGCCAGGTGTTCCACGGGCTCGCCGCCGCTACGGAGGACTCGCGGCGGGCCGCGGCCGCGACCGCAAGGTCTCGTCCTGACGCAGAAGGGGCGCGTCATCGCGGCTCCTTTTCACGCCGTGTGCGGGGGCCGGACCGCGCGCCCAAGAGATGTCTGGGACGACGAGGACGTCCCCGAACTCGAGTCCGTCGAGGACGACGCCTGCCTCGGGGCTCCGGGCGCGACCTGGTCGTTCACGATTCGGAGGGCCGCGCTTTCCACGCTCTCTCGGTTTCGCTCGGGTTCGGGGACGCCCGCTTTCTCGAGGTGTACGGCCAGGACCCGAGCGGACGCGTCTCGATGGTGCGCTTCGCCGCCCGGGGCGGAGCTTCGCGCGTGGTGCGCGGCTTCGAGTTCCGGAGGGCGGCGTCGGAGCTGTGGGGCTGGGACTCGGTGCGCTCGACGGCGTTCACGCTCGGGGAGACCCGGCCCGCGTACGTCCTCTCGGGGCGCGGCACGGGGCACGGCGCCGGGATGTGCCAGGCCGGTGCGATCGCGCGAGCGAAGCGAGGCGAAAGTCGGGACGCGATCCTCGCCCTCTACTACCGGGGAGCCGAGCTGGTCCGGCTAGACTCCGTCGGGTGACGGCGGCCACTCCCTCGACCGGCCTCGACGTCCTGCTGGCGGAAGGCGGGAGGGCGGCCGAGATTCTTCGAGGGAAGAGGATCGGACTTCTCGCGAATGCCGCCTCCGTGACGGCCGGCTTCGTCCCCGCGCCCCGCGCGCTCCTCGGTGCGGACTACGACGTGCGCGTCCTCTTCGGGCCCGAGCACGGCTTCTGGGGCGCGGCGCAGGACATGGAAGCGGTCGGGCCGGGAGAACCTTCCCGTCTGCCCGTTATTTCCCTTTACGGTGAGACGTTCGACGACCTGTCGCCGAAGGGCGAGCAACTCGAAAGCATCGACGCCGTCGTGTGCGATCTGCCCGACGTCGGGAGCCGCTACTACACGTTCGTGTGGACGACGGCGCTGATGATGAAGTCCTGCGCTGCGCGTGGAATTCCAGTCGTCGTCCTCGACCGGCCGAATCCGCTCGGCGGAGAGGCCGTCGAGGGCAACCTGCCCGAGAACAAGCTGCTCTCCTTCGTCGGTTTGTATCCGGTGCCGGTGCGCCATGGAATGACTCCGGGGGAGATCGCGCGCTTCGTGAACGCCGAGCACGGCCTTCGCTGCGACCTCACGGTCGTGCCGATGAAGAGCGGCAAGAGGGTCGCGTCGCGCACGGAGATCGGGGAGACGCGGCCCTGGGTGCTGCCGTCCCCGAACATGCCGGCACCCGAAACCGCATGGGTCTATCCCGGCGCCTGCCTCGTCGAGGGCACGAATCTCTCGGAAGGGCGGGGCACGACGCGCCCCTTCGAGCTCGTCGGGGCGCCGTGGCTTTCCGCCGACGACGCGGCGGATGCGGCGAACGCGCTCGGCCTGTCGGGCGTCGTCTTCCGGCCTCACGTCTTCAGGCCCACGTTCCAGAAGCACGCCGGAAAGACTTGCGGCGGCGTACAGGCGCACGTGACGGACCGCAGCGCGTTCCGGCCCTTCGAGGCGTATCTGCGCCTTCTGAAAGCCCTTTACGATCTCGATCCGGACCGCTTTCGCTGGCGGACGGAGACGTACGAATACCGCGACGACGTCCCGGCGATCGATCTCCTGACGGGCACCGCGACGTTCCGGCGCCTCGTGAGCGAAGGGGCGAGCCTGGACCCCTGGATCGGAAGCTTTCAGGCCGACGATCGCGCGATTCGCTCGGCAATGCGCGACCGCAGCCTGCTCTATCCCTTCGAAGAAATTCCCCGGTCGTCCTCCTCGTCACCGGCGCCCACGAATCCGGCAAGACGACGGTCGCCGTGAAGCTCATCGAGGCGTTCGTGAAGGCCGGGCTCGAGTGTGGGCTCCCTCAAGCACACGGACCACGAGTACGAGACGGACGCCCCCGGCAAGGACTCGCAGCGCCACAAGGCGGCGGGCGCCGAACCCGCGGTCCTCGTCGCCGGGCGGAGAAGCGCGGTGCATCGCGGGCCATCGGAGACTTCTGCTTCGGACCCGGGTGCGGGCGCCGGCGAGGCTCGCGAGAGACCAGCTCTGTCCGTTTTCTTAGAAGGGGAATATGGGCTTGGCTCGTGTGACATCGTCGTCGTCGAGGGGTTCCGAAGCGAGGCGTATCCGAAGATCGAAGTCTGCCGCGCGGCCACTGGCCGCGCGGCACTCTGCGAGAACGATCCAAACGTCGTCGCCGTCGTGACCGACCGGCCGACGAATCACCCTTCTTCCATTCCCCGATTCACTTTCGAAGAAATCCCCGGTTCCCTTCTTCCCTTTCTAAGAAGATCTTCAATTCTCTTTTCTCTCTAAGAAATCCCCGGTCTTCTCCTCTTTCTAGGACAATCCCGGTTGTATGAAAGCCATCCTCGTCCCCAAGCCCGGCGGACCCGAGGCGCTCGTCTGGGGTGAGACGCCCGATCCGGTGCCCGGCCCCGGCGAGGTCGTCGTGCGCGTGCGCGCGACAGCCGTAAACCGCGCGGACCTCCTGCAATCACAGGGCAAGTACCCACCGCCGCCGGGCGCGCCGGAGATCCTCGGGCTCGAGGCGGCCGGTGAGGTGGAGGGGACCGGAGAGCGCGTCTTCTTCCTGCTCGCCGGAGGCGGCTACGCCGAGAAAGTGGCGGTGCCGCGCGGCATGCTCATGCCGATTCCGCGCTCGCTCTCGTTCGCGGACGCAGCCGCGATTCCCGAGGCCTGGTTCACCGCGTACCTGAATCTGTTTCAGGAAGGCGGCCTCAGGGCGGGAGAGCGCGTTCTCGTCCACGCGGCCGGTTCGGGCGTCGGGACGGCCGCGATCCAGCTCGCGAGGCGCGCGGGCGCCTCCGTCGTCGCGACGGCGCGCAGCGCGAAGAAGTGTGTCGCGCTCGTGGCCCTCGGGGCGGACCTCGCCGTCGACACGTCTCGCGAGGAGTTCCTGAGCCGCATCGAGCAGACCTTCGGCAAGGAGTCGGTGGACCTCATCCTCGATCCCGTGGGCGGCCCTCTCTTCGCGCCGAACCTCAAGGCGCTCCGCCGCGGAGGACGGATCGTTCTCATCGCGAGCATGGCCGGGCCCTCGGCGCAGATCGACCTGCGGATCGTGCTCGTCAAGCGCTTGCGCATCATCGGATCGACCCTCCGAAGCCGGCCGGTCGCCGAGAAGATCGAGCTCACCGCCGGGTTCGTGAGAGACGTCCTGCCCGGCTTCGCGGACGGCTCGCTCCTCCCGGTCGTGGACCGGAGCTTCCCGCTGTCCGCGGCCGCCGAGGCCCACCGCCGCATGGCCGCGAACGAGAACGTGGGCAAGATCGTGCTCCTCGCGGACTGAGACGTGGCGCCGCTTCCGTCCCATCCGCGCGCGGTCATCTTCGACCTCGACGGCACGCTCGTCGACGCCTACGCGGCGATCCACGAGTCGCTCGGCGTCGTCCTCGACGCGTTCGGCCGCCCGCCCATTTCGCGCGACGAGACGCGCCGGATGGTCGGCCACGGCCTCGAGGTGCTCGTCGCGAAGGCGGTGGGGAAGGAGAACGTCGCCGAAGGCGTGCGGCTCTTCCGCGAGCGCTACGAGAGGGTCGGGCTCGAGTCCACGAGGCTTCTGCCGGGTGCCGACCTCGTCACGCGGCGGCTGTTCGAGGGCGGCGTCCACCTCGCGATCGCCTCCAACAAGCCGGGCCGCTTCACGCGGCCGCTTCTCGAGTGGCTCGGGCTCGCGAGCCGCTTCGGGTTCGTCGCGGGGCCCGACGACGGTTTTCCGCCGAAACCCGCGCCGCACATGGTCCTCATGGCGCTGGCCCATCTCGCCATCCCGGGGCGCGACGCGGTGTTCGTGGGGGACATGCCGATCGACGTCGCGACCGCACGGGCGGCCGAACTTCCCATCATCGCACTTCCGAGCGGCAGCGCGACCCGAAAAGAGCTCGAAGCCTGCTCTCCGGACGCGATCGTCGAAAACCTCGAGGATCTTCTGCCTCTCCTTCTGGCCTCGTAGAATCCCGAACATGACAAACTTCGATTCGACCGCCGGCTCTCCCGGCCAGGTGCGCTTCTTCAACCCCGGCCCCGTCTGGGTGAGGCCGCAGGTGATGCACGCGCTGACCGGCCCCATGCTCTCCCACCGCTCACAGGCCTTCATGGACCTTTACGGACGCATCCTCGAGAAGCTTCCGAAGGTCTTCCGAACGGCGCGCACGGCCCACACCCTCGCGACCTCGGCGACCGGCGTCTGGGAATCGGCGCTCGTCTCCTGCGTCGAGGGCCCCGTTCTCGCGCTTTCCAACGGAGCCTTCTCCGGAAAATGGGGCGAAATGGCTACGCGCCTCGGCCTCGAGGCCGACGTTCTGAAGTTCGAGTGGGGCGAGTCCGTCAAGCCCGACGCCGTGAAGAAGAAGCTCGCGGAGAAGAAATACGCCGCGGTAACCGTCGTTCACAGCGAGACCTCCACGGGCGTGATCTCGGACCTCGCCGCGATCGCGAAGGTCGTCCACGAGAACTCCGACGCTCTCCTCTTCGCCGACGCCGTGACGTCCGTCGCCGGAACGCGCGTCGAGACCGATGAGTGGGGTCTCGACGTCGTCCTCACGGGCTCGCAGAAAGCCTTCGCGCTTCCGCCCGGGCTCGCGCTCTTCGCCGTTTCCGAGCGTGCGATGGCGGCGGCGAAGAAGAAGAAATTCCGCGGGCTGTATCTCGACCTCGTGGACATCGAGGCGTACGCGGCCAAGAAACAGACACCGACGACGCCATGCCTGCCGCTCCTCTACGCCCTCGACGTTCAGCTCGACCACATCCTCACCGAGGGGATCGAGAACCGGTGGGCGCGGCACGGCGCGATGCGAAAAGCCGTCGAGGATTGGGCGGCGAAGAACGGTTTCCGCGTCTTCGCGGAGGCGGGCGCGCATTCGCCCACCGTCACGTCGCTCATCCCGCCGGAGGGTGTCAATCCGGAAGAGCTGAACAAGACGCTCCGGGGCATGAAGTGGACCACGGGCTCCGGCTACGGAAAACTGAAGCCGACGAACGTGCGCATCGGCCACATGGGCGACGTGGACGTCGCCTCCGTGGAGGCCTACCTGAAGGCTCACGAGGAGGCCATGGCCTCCATGCGGTCGAAGGCGGGCAGCGCTGCGTGACGGGTCAGCGCGTTCTCATCGCCGAGCCGCTTTCGAAGACGGGTCTTGCCGTCCTTGCGAAGGAAGGACTTGCCGCGGACGTCCGCACCGATCTCTCCCGTGACGCTCTTCTCGCCGCGATCGGCGACTACGACGCCCTCGTCGTGCGCTCGGCCACGCAGGTGGACCGCGAGCTCCTGACCGCCGGAAAGAAGCTCCGCGTCGTCGGCCGGGCGGGAGTCGGCCTCGACAACGTCGACGTCAAGGCCGCCACCGAGCTCGGCGTCCTCGTCGTCAACGCTCCGTCCGGGAACGTCGTCTCCGCGGCGGAGCATGCGATCGCCCTCCTTCTCGCGTTCCTGCGCAAGATTCCGGAGGCACAGACTTCGCTGAAAGGCGGGGAATGGAAGCGCACGAAGTTCGTCGGAACGGAGCTGCAGGGCAAAACGGTCGGCCTCGTGGGCCTCGGACAGGTGGGGGCCCGCGTGGCCGCGCGTCTGCGCCCCTGGCACGTCACGCTCCTCGCGTTCGACCCGTACGTGACGCCGGAGCGCACCGCCGAGCTCGGCGTGACGCGCGTCTCGCTGGACGAGCTGCTCGCGAGGTCCGACGTCGTTTCGCTTCACGCCCCGGGCGGCTCGGAGACGAAGCACCTCATCGGAGAGAGGCAGCTCGCGGCGATGAAGCCGGGCGCGATCCTCGTGAACTGCGCGCGCGGCCCTCTCGTGGACGAGGCGGCGCTCGTCAGCGCGCTCGACTCCGGGCACCTCGCGGGCGCGGCTCTCGACGTCTTCTCCGTGGAGCCGCCGAAGGATTTCTCTCTCATGAAGCACCCGAGAGTGCTTTGCACGCCGCATCTCGGCGCGTCCACCGTCGAAGCGCAGGACCGGGTTGCGGTCGAGACGGTCGAGATGCTCGCCGAGGCCTTGAAAGGCTCGCCGTTCGTCGCAGCGGTGAACCTGCCGTTTCCCGCCGGGGGCGACCCGCACGCGGCGCTTCCCTGGATGCGTCTCGCCGAGACGGTCGGCGCTTTCGTGGGGCAGTCGATGCCCGAGGCGCCGAAGCACCTCACCGTCACGCTCGCGGGGATTCCCGAGGCGATCCGAAAAGCGTGCGTCGTCGCCGCCGTGAAGGGCGTCGTCTCGACGTTCGCCGAAGGCGTCAATATCGTGAACGCGGTCTCGCTCGCGAAGCTGAACGGAATCTCGGTCTCGGACTCGGTGCGCGAGGATGCGGGAGGCTACGCGAGTCTCGTCAGCGTCGCCGCGGGCGACCGGAGCGCGTCGGGAACGCTCTTCGGCGACGGGCCCGGGCGGATCGTGGCCGTCAACGGCCTCGCTCTCGAGTTCTCGCCCGAGGGGACGCTCCTCGTGATCGCGAACCGGGACGTGCCGGGGGTCGTCGGGCGCATCGGAACGCTGCTCGGGTCGCGCGGGGTCAACATCTCGGATCTCGCTCTCGCCCGGGGGCGGGATGGCCGGGCGGCCGCCGTCGTCCGCATCGACTCGCCGGACGGCGCGATCGGACAGGATCTCGTCCGGGCGGTCTCGACGCTCGACGGCATCGATTCGGCGCGGCTCGTGACGCTCGGGTGAGCGCATGAGCTCGGCGCCCCGCGTCCGCGTGCGCCGGCGAGTCGGCGTCGTCTTCGGCGGCCCGTCTCGCGAGCACGGCGTGTCGTTCGTTTCGGCGGCATGCCTTCTCGAGAACCTTCCCAAGAAGACGTACGAGGCGATTCCGCTCTTCGTCGGGAAGGATGCGGTCTGGCACGGGCCGTCCGCCTCGAAGGCCGAGCTCGAACGACAGCTCTCACGTCCCTCGAAGGAGCTGCTCCTCGACGGCATCAAGCCGGGCCACCGGGCGGCTCGCACGCCGGAGATCGTGGATTCGTTCTTCAGCGCCTGGCACGCGGCGGGGGCGGAGGTTCTCTTTCCGATCGTGCACGGGACGTTCGGCGAGGACGGAGTCCTGCAGGGCCTGCTTGAGTCGCTCGGGATCCCATACGTGGGCTTCGGCGTCGCGGCCTCGGCCGTGGGCATGGACAAGATTTTCATGAAGGCCGCCTATGCCGCGGCCGGGCTGCCTCAAGTGCAGTACGTCGCCTTCTCTCGCGCCGAGTGGACGTCGGACCATAGCCAGGCGTCGATCGTCGATCGCGCAAGCCACCTGGGATTCCCGCTCTTCGTCAAGCCGGCGTGCGCGGGCTCGTCGGTGGGCGTCTCGAAAGTCAAATCCGAAGCCGGGTTCGAATCCGCTGTCGAGGACGCGCTCCTCGTGGACGGGCGCGTTCTGGCGGAGAGGGGAGTGGATGCCCGCGAGATCGAATGCTCTGTCCTCGAAGGCGAGCCGGGCCGGCCGACGGAAGCCTCCCTTCCGGGGGAGATCGTGCCGGGCCGCGAGTTCTACGATTACGAAGACAAGTACATCGGCACGCTCTCGCGCTCGATCATCCCGGCCGACCTGCCCGTGTCCTTCCGGGAAGAGGTCCGAGGCCTCGCGGTCCGCGCGTTCGACGTCCTCGGCGGCGCCGGCTTCGCGCGCGTGGACTTCTTCCTCGAGCGCGGCACGCACCGGCTCCTCGTGAACGAGATCAACTCCCTGCCGGGCTTCACGCCCATCTCGATGTTTCCGAAAATGTGGGAAGCCACGGGGCTGCCGCTGCCCAAGCTCCTCGACCGTCTCGTCAAGAGCGCGTTCCAACGGCCGGTACGCGGGCGCTGACGACCACCAGGCGGGTCGGGCCCTGACCTTACCGATAGATGACGATGACTCCCGCGAGGCCCATCTCGCCGAGGGACTCACGAGCAGCTTCGGCCTCTTCGCGCGTCTTGTAAGGGCCGAACTTCACCCGCTTGAGCCCGCGATATTCCTCGATGTACGGGTTCGGGTAGCGCGCGGCGAGGCGGTTGCGAAGGCGGACCGCGTTCGCCTCGTCGCCGAACGCGCCGGCCTGGACGGCGAACGCGCCGACCTGCGCGTCGAACGCCCCTGACTCTGGACGGATTGCCGTATTCGCGGCGGTCACGGGCGGCGGTTCGTCGGAGCCAGCCCGGACGCGGAAGTTGTCGCCGAGAGTCACGACGCGCAGCGTGATGGGTACGACGCCGTCTCCGACGGAGGCGATCTCCCGGGCGGCCGCCTTCGAGAGATCCAGGATGCGCCCCGCGACGAACGGCCCGCGGTCGTTGATCCTCACGCGGACGGTCTTCCCGTTCTTCTCGTTCGTCACGTCCACGACCGTGCCCAAAGGCAGCGTCCGGTGGGCGGCGGAGATCTTCTCGGGCCGGAACGTCTCGCCCGAGGCCGTCGGCAGCCCGTCGAACTCCTTCCCGTACCACGACGCGTAGCCGCGCTCGGAAGCGGGGAAGGTGACGGAAACGGGTGGCGCAGTTGCCTTCGGAGCGGACGAGCACGCAAGGATGGAGAGTCCGAAGAGGACGAGAGAGATTTCTTTGAAAGGAAATGGGGCGGGATGCTTCAGACCCGAACCTCTTCGCGCGTCTCGCCGGAGGCGGCCTCGGGATCGGTCGCGAGGATGGGATCGATCTCGATCTCGAGGAACTCGTCTACCTGCTCGGGCGCGCGCCCGATGAACCGCGCAGGCTCGGAGGCGGCGATGACCTCGGCGGGCGTGAGGCCGAAAGCCGGGTCGCTTGCGATGCGGAACAGCAGGTCGTTCTCGCCGCCTTCGGCCTTCATGCGGTCGCCCGCGGCCTGCGTGAGAACGCGCAGCCTCTCGTGGAGAGCCTGTCGGTCGCCGCCCTTCTTGGAGGCGGCCATGAGGATGTTCTCCGTGGCCAGGAACGGCAGCTCCGCGTCGAGGCGGCGCCTCACGACGGCCGGATGCACGACGAGCCCGTCCGTCACGGCATCCCAGAGGAGAAGGATCGAGTCGGCGGTGAGGAACGATTCGCCGAGCGCGAGGCGCCGGTTCGCGGAGTCGTCGAGCGTCCTCTCGAACCACTGCGTCGCGTGCGTCCAGTTCCCGTTGTCCGAGATCGAGAGGAGCCAGCGTGCGAGAGCGTTCATCCTTTCGCACTTCATCGGGTTGCGCTTGTAAGGCATCGCCGACGAGCCGACCTGCTTGGCGCCGAACGGCTCCTCGACTTCCTTGAGGTGCTGGAGCAGCCGGACGTCGTTGCCGAACTTCGAGGCCGAGGCCGCGAGGCCGGCGAGGGCCGACAGGACGAGAGCGTCCTGCTTTCGCGTATAGGTCTGACCGGAAATCAGGAGGCGGTCGGTGAAACCCGCCTTCATGGCCACGATGCGGTCGAGGCGCTCGGCTTTGTCGGCGTCGCCGTCGAAAAGCGCGACGAACGACGCCTGTGTGCCCGTGGCTCCCTTACAGCCCAGAAAACGCAGCTCGTCCGCGCGGCGGACGAGCTCGCGGTGGTCGAGGGCGAGATCCTGGAGCCAGAGGCACGCCCGCTTGCCGACTGTCGTGGGCTGCGCGGCCTGGAAGTGCGTGAAGCCGAGGCAGGGGAGGTCGCGGTAGGCGCGCGCGAACCGCGCCAGGCGGCCGATGACGCGCACCGTTCGCGTCGCGAGGAGGCGCAAGGCCGCGCGAAGGAGGAGGAGGTCGGCGTTGTCGCCCACGAAGGCCGAGGTCGCCCCGAGGTGCAGGACCCCGCGCGCGGCGGGCGCGACGTCGCCGAGCGCGTGCAGGTGCGCCATGACGTCATGTTTCGTTTCGCGCTCGTACCCGTCGGCGGCTGCGAGCTCGGCCTCGGTCGGCACGAGGTGGGCACGAAGCGCGTCGAGCGAGGCCTCCGGGATCGGAAGCCCGAGCTCTCTCTCGGCCTCGGCCAGCCAGAGCCAGAGCCTGCGCCAGGTCGTGAATTTCGAACGCGCCGAGAACAGCGCGGACATCTCGGCGGACGCGTATCGGCTCGTGAGCGGGTTCTCGTACCGGTCGATGGGAGAGTCGCTCACCTATATCACTCCTCGACCTCGTCGTCGGTGGGAAGACGAAACTCCTTCGTCTCGTCGTTTCCGCAAATGCTGCAAAACGCGCTCGTGATGCCCCTCTTCTCGTCGTACTCGAAGAAGTAGCACGGCGTGTCGCAGTTGAGACAGACGATGAAGTCGACTTCCTCGCTCACGGGCGCGATCCTGCAGGCGTTCAGGTTAGCATCCCTCGGGCGGCCCGAGCCGCCCCATCGAGACCCGCCATGACTCTCCGTGTCGACTCCGAGATCGGGCGCCTGCGCTCGGTCCTCGTCCACGAGCCTGGTCGCGAGATCGACCGGATGGTGCCCTCGATGATGCAGGACCTGCTCTTCGACGACATCCTGTTCGGGGCGCGCGCGCGCGAGGAGCACCGTCGGTTCCGGCAGGTTCTTCGCTTCGTGGCGGACGAGGTGCTCGACGTCCAGGAGCTCCTCGAGGAGGTTCTGCGAGATCCCGAAGATAGGAACGAGGTCCTCTCGGAGCTCGCACGGCTCCTCGCCTGGCCGCCCGCTGTCCTTCTCGCGCTGAACGAGCTGCCCACCGGCAGGCTCGCGGCGGGCCTCGTGGAGGGGATCGAGCGCGCCGAGCCCGCCATCTCCGGCTCGCTGGATTCCCTTTACCTTCTGCCGCCCCTCCCGAACTGGTTCTTCCAGCGTGATCCCGCGACGGTCGTGGGCGACCGCGTCGTGAGGGGCTCGATGGCGACCCGCGCCCGCTGGCGAGAGCCTCTGCTGTCCGGCGCGGTCTTCGCCCGGCATCCCCGATTCGCCGGGCCGGGGCCGCGTTTCTGGTTCCAGGAGTTCGCCGCGGGCGAAGGGCGCGACCTCGCGTGGGCACGCATGCGTCCCACGCTCGAAGGAGGCGACGTCCTCGTGCTGTCGGACGAGGTCCTCGTCATCGGTTACTCGGAGCGCACGGAGAAGACGACCATCGAACGCCTCGCGGAAGCCCTCAGGCGGGAGGGCTCGCCGGTCAGGAAGATCCTCGTCGTGGCGATTCCGCCTCAGCGCGCGACGATGCACCTCGACACGGTGTTCACGCGCATCTCGGCCGGCGAGTGCCTTTGCTACGGGCCGATGATCCTCTCCGGCGGCGCCGAGGAGGCGGACGTGTACGAGGCCGACCTCACGGCGCGCGAGATCACGTGGACGACGAGGGACGACCTGCTCTCGGCGCTCGCGGCGCTCGGCATCGATCTCGTTCCCATTCTCTGCGGCGGCGCCGATCCCATCGACCAGCAGCGCGAGCAGTGGACCGACGGCGCGAACGTGTTCGCGCTCGCTCCCGGCGTCATCCTCTGCTACGACCGGAACGAGCGCACCGCCGAATCCCTCGCGCGCGAGGGATATGCGGTCGTGGCGGACGACGACCTCCTCCTCGGACGGGAGACGCTCGACTTCAGGAAGAGCGGCAAGCACGCGATCCTGCTCTCGGCGCCCGAGCTGTCCCGTGCGCGCGGCGGTCCGCGCTGCATGACGATGCCGCTCGTGCGCGATCCGGTGTAAAAAGGAAGACCATGCTTCAGAAAGACCTCGTCTCGATCCACGAATTGACCGCGGCCGACATCGCGGCCCTCTTCGCCCTCGCCGCCCGGATGAAAGCGCGCCCCGCGGCGTTCCGGACGGCGCTGTCCGGGAAGATCCTCGCGATGATCTTCGAGAAGTCGTCCACGCGGACCCGCGTCTCGTTCGAGGCGGGGATGACGCAGCTCGGGGGGGCCGCGCAATTCCTGTCGTCGCGCGACATCCAGCTCGGGCGCGGCGAGCCGATCGCGGACACGGCCCGCGTCCTCTCGCGTTACGTGAACGGCATCATGGCCCGCACGTTCGCGCACGACACGGTCCTCCAGCTCGCCCGTCACGCGACGATTCCCGTCGTCAACGGCCTGACGGACCTCCTCCACCCGTGCCAGGCGTTGACGGACTACTTCACGATGAGCGAGAAATTCGGGAAGCTGGCCTCCCTCAAGCTCGCGTACGTCGGCGACGGAAACAACATGGCCCACTCCCTCATGTACGGCGGGCCGAAGTGCTCCGTCCACGTGGCGATCGCGACGCCGAAAGGCTACGAGCCCGACGCGACCGTCGCTGCGAACGCGCGGGCCGACGCCGCCGCGGCGGGAACGACGCTTCTGCTCACGCATTCGAAGGAGGAGGCCGTCGAGGGGGCCCACGTCGTCTATACCGACGTGTGGGCTTCGATGGGGCAGGAGGCCGAGCAGCAGAAACGCGCGAAGGACTTCGCGGGATGGACCGTCACGAACGAGCTTCTCGTGCGCGCCCACCCCGACGCCGTCTTCATGCACTGCCTTCCCGCGCATCGCGGCGAGGAGGTGGCGGCCGAGGTGTGCGACGGGCCGCGCTCCGTCATCTTCGACGAGGCGGAGAATCGCCTCCACGTGCAGAAGGCGATCCTCGCGACTCTGATGGGCCGCCCCTGACGCGCCGCCGCGCCTTCGCCGCCGCCTGCTGCGCTCTCGCGCTCGGCGTCGCCTGCCGGAGGAGCGGCCCGGCTGCCCCGTCCCCAGCGGGCCCGCCGGACGATCGGGGTGTCGTCACCCTCGAACGGGTGACCGCGCGCGTTTCGGCGGAGCCGAGATCCCCCGTTGCCCTGACGCTGCCGCGCGGGACCGCCCTCAAAGTGCGCGAGACCAGCGGCGACGCCGTGCACGTCGTGGCGGACGGCCGGGACGTCTGGATCCAGGCCGGCACCTTCGAGCGGATGGCCGACCGCGAGGCGCGCGAGAAGAGGGCGGCCGCCGTGGCCGGTTTTGCGCCTCAGCGGGCGCGCGCCGTCGAGTCCTGCCCGATCCTTCTCGCCCCCGACTACGGCGCCGCGCGCTGGGGAACGCTCGACGACGGCGAGGACGTCGACGTCGTGCTCGCGGATCACGATTTCTTCGGCGTGCGTCTCGAAGGGAAGGATCTCGCGTTCGTGCCGGCGCGCTCCGTTCGCCTTCTGCCGTCGTCCCTTCCGGCGATCGCCTCGGGACCCGCCGCGCGCGGGGTGGTGCCGGAGGTGCAGCCGCTCGGGCCTCCCGGCGGGGACCTCGGCTCCGCGGCCGGCCCGCAGACGCCGGCGTCGGCCCTGGCCCTCACACCCGCCCCTCCGACACCCGGTTTCGCTGCGGCCGTGCCGTTCCTCCCGCGGGCGCCGCTCGCCTCGCTTCCGGAGGGAGCCGAGCCTCCCGTCCTCGTGACGCGCGTGGATCCCCGATACCCGGAGGCGGCACGCCGGATGCGTCTGGGAGGCGAGGTCGTCCTGCGCGTCGTCGTGGAGGCGAACGGCACCGTGGGCAGGATCGACGTGCTCTCTCCGGGGCCCGCCGGCATGACGGAAGCCGCCGGGGACGCCGTGCGGCGTTGGACCTTTCGGCCGGCGCGCGTCGCGGGACAGGCGGTGGCCGTGTGGAAGGTCGTCCGTATCCGCTTCACCCGAGAGCCCGACCGCGAACCTCCGCTCGACTGAGCCGGCACGGAGAAGAACCGGCTCCCCCGGTCCCTATAAACTCCGTCCTGCCGATGCTGGAGATCGTCTACGAGGTCGAGGGGCAGACCCGTCGCTTCCTGCTCTCCGGCGGGGACGTGTCCATCGGCCGCTCGAGCGAGAACGGGATCGTCCTGAACGACTTCTCGGTGTCGCGCCGGCACGCGCTGTTGTCCGAGCGCGGAGGCGTCTGGACGGTCGAGGATCTTAAGTCGACGAACGGTGTCAAGGTGAACGGGGAATTCGCGGCGAAATCGCTCCTCAAGGCGAACGACGTCGTCTCGGTCGGCACGTTCACTCTTAACGTGCGCGAGCAGCCCACGACGAGAAGCGTCGCGGCGAAGTCGATCGACTCGAGCTCGACGTTCGTCCGGTCGATCGCCGATTTCAACCGCGACTTCAATCTCGAGGCCGCGATCACGGACGTCGGGGGAACGCTCGCCGGGCGGAAGCACCCGCCCGAAAAAGCGCGCGAGAAGATCTTCGAGATCCTCGTCCAGGTCGCCCGCACGCTCATCGAGGCGCCCGACATAGACCAGATCCTTTCCAAGGTCGTGGACCTGCTCTTCGATTTCCTGCCCGCCGAGCGGGCCGTCGTCGTCCTCCGCGAGGACACCGGCCGGCTCGTCGCGACCCTCTCGCGCCAGAGGGGGCGGGCCGGCGCCGACGCCGCGGAGGCGTTTTCTCACACGATCGTCGAGACGGTCGTGCGCGAACGTGTCGCGGTGCTGACGTCCGACGCCCTCACCGACGATCGCTTCGAGGCCGGCCAGTCGATTCGCATCCAGCAGATCCGGTCGGCCATGTGCGTCCCTCTGTGGAACCGCGAAAACGTCATCGGCGCTCTTCACGTGGACACGCCGCTCAAGACCGGAACGTTCACCGCCGACGACCTCGACCTCCTGACGGCGCTCGGTAACTTCGCCGCGGTCGCGATCGAGCGCGCGCGCCTGCAGGGGCGCGTTGCGAAGGAGGAGCGAATTCGCGAACGCCTGGCGCGCTATCACTCTCCGGGCGTCGTCGAGGAGATCGTTTCCGAACTGCCCGCGGGCGTCGAAAAGGTGCGCACCCGCGACGTGAGCGTGTTCTTCGCGGATATCGTCGGCTTCACGACCGCCGCCGAGGGCATGGCGCCCGAGGAGCTGTCGCGCTTCCTCGAGACCGTATTCACGTTCGCGGCGGACGCGATTTTCGAGCAGGGCGGCACGCTCGACAAGTTCATCGGCGACGCCGTGATGGCCTTCTTCGGCGCGCCCATCCGGCAGCCGGACCATCCGCGCCGGGCGGTGGCGGCGGCCGCGAAGCTCATCGAGAGTCTGACGGCCTGGAACGTCGAGCGCGCCAAACGCGGCGAGGCGAAGGTTGCGGTGCGCGTAGGCGTGAACACGGGCCACGCCGTCGTGGGCGACATCGGGTCCGATCGCCGCGTCGATTACACGGTCCTCGGCAACACCGTGAACGTGGCGGCGCGGCTCGAGGACTACGTCGCCGGCCCGAACGAGATCGTCGTCGGCGAAGAGACGGCGCGGCTCGCAGGCGACTCGTTCGTGTTCGAGCCCCTCGGCGAGCAGCGGTTGAAAGGCCTCACGAAGGGCCTGAAGGCCTATCGCGTGAAGCTCGACGAGAAGGGCACGCCGGTTCGCCAGCGGTGACGGACGCTCTCTTCTCTCTGACGTTCGTGACCTCGAACGCGGGCAAGGCTCGCGAGGCTTCGGACTTTCTGGGCCGCGAGGTCGCGGTGAAGGACGTCGACGTCCCCGAGATCCAGTCCCTCGACTTCGCCGAGGTGGCCCGAGCCAAGGCGATCGTCGCGGCGGGGGCCCTCGGCGTTAGAGTCCTCGTCGAGGACTCGGGCCTCGCGGTGGATGCCTGGGGCGGCTTCCCGGGGCCGTTCACGAAATGGGTCACGGCGGGGGCGGCAGGCTACGACGGCTTCGCGAAGATGCTCGACGGCTTCACCGACCGGTCCGCCGAGGCCGTCTCCGTCCTCGCCGTCGCGCGGCCGGGACAGGCCCCGCACGACGTCCTCGTGGCGGAAGGCCGCGTGAGGGGCTCGATCGCGCTTCATCCGCGCGGCGCGAACGGCTTCGGCTGGGACGTCCTCTTCATTCCCGAGGGCGCGACGCGCACGTGGGCGGAGATGAGTGAGGAAGAAAAGAACAGGGACTCGCACAGGGCGAGGGCCTTTAAGAGCCTGAGGACTCTCTTGCAGCTCGGGAGGTCCGAAGAGAGACCTGCTTAATCTTCCTTCTTCATTTCTTCCCGGCGAGCGTGCGCAGCTCGACCGCCAGCTCGTCGACCCTCTTCAGCAGCTCTTCCTTCGTCCCGTCCGCGTGGAGGACGATGTCGGCGACCTCCTCCCGAACGGCGTCCGAGAACTGCGCCGACATGCGGCGGACGAGCTCGTTCGGGTCCGTCTCGCCGCTTCGGCGGATGGCCCGTGCGAGGCGCACGTTCGTCGGGGCGGAGACGGTCACGAGGACGTCGAAGCGCTGTCGGCCGCCGGTCTCGACGAGGAGCGACGCCTCGACGACGCCGAGCGTCTCGCCCTTGGCCTCGAGCGCGGCGAACCAGCGAGCCTGCTCGTCGCGCACGAGCGGGTGGATGAGGCCGTTGAGGCGCGCGAGCTCTTCGGGATTGTGGAAGACATGCGCGGAAAGCTTGCGACGGTCGACGGAGCTGTCCGGCGCGAGAAACTCGGGCCCGAATGCGTCCGCCACGGCACGCGCGCCGGCGCTGTGCGCGCGATAGAGGTCGTGCACGATGAGGTCCGCGTCGAGGACCGGGATTCCGTGCTCGCGGAGGCGCCTGGCCACGGTGCTCTTCCCCGAGGCGAGGCCGCCTGTGAGACCGACCTTGAGGATCACTCGCGGCGTTCCAAGGAGCTAGGGGGGGTCGGGGGGGCGCTGAAGGCGACCCCCCATCAAGGGCCAGTCGTCTTCCTCGGCAAAGGTCCAACGTATTTCGGAGGAGCATGGAAATCGTGAGGGGCCCGACTCCGCCGGGGACCGGCGTGTAGCGCGAGGCCTTCGGGAACGCCGTCGCCGGATCGCAGTCGCCCACGAGAGTCGAGCCGTTCCTCCCGAACGCGGCCGCGCGCTTCGCGTCCCCCGGGAAGAATCTCTCCAGGTCCGAGCGCGAGGTCACGCGGTTGATTCCGACGTCCACGAGAACGGCGCCTTCCTTCACGAAATCACCCGTCACGAAGCCGGGCCTTCCAATCGCTGCGACGAGGAGATCCGCCTCGCGGCAGAGGCCGGGCAGGTCGCGCGTCTTCGAGTGCGCGATCGTCACGGTCGCGTGGCTCTGGAGAAGAAGGAGCGCCGTGGGTTTTCCGACGATGTCGCTCCGGCCGACGACGACGGCCCTCGCTCCCGGGACCGGGACGCCTTCGCGCCTGAGCAGCTCGAGAATTCCGGCCGGCGTGCAGGGCACGGGCGAGGGCTTGCCCTGCAGAAGCCGGCCGGCGTTCAACGGGTGGAGCCCGTCGGCGTCTTTTCGGGGATCGATCGCCTCGAGGGCGTGGGCGGCGTCGAGGTGCTTCGGGAGGGGAAGCTGGACGAGGATCGCATCCACGGCGTCGTCCCGGTTCAGGTCGTCGATCGTCCGGAGGAGATTCGGCTCGGAGAGAGAATCGGGGAACCGGAGCGTGCGTTCGGCAATCCCGGCTTCGCGCGCCGCGGCGCCCTTGTTCGCGACATAGACGGCGCTCGCCGGGTGGTCGCCCACGAGAATGACGGCGAGGCCGGGCACCATGCCGCGCGCCGCGAGCTCCGCCACTCCGGCAGCCACCTCGGCGCGGATCGCGCGCGCGACCCGCGCCCCGTCGAGAATCGATGCTGTCATTCCTTCTATTCTGAAGGAGAAAGGACAACGGCCTTGCTTGACACCGAGGGGTGGGGGGCGTATTTTTCACAACCCTGCGGGTGGATGGTTCGCCGGAAGCCCGCTTATCGTGTGCCGTCGGGGCCTTGGTCTTTCGATGCTTCCTTGGTCCGCATCACAAGACCGACCCCGGAATCTTCCAGCCGGGGTGACGCACCCCTCAACCGCCCTGATCGGAGACCGCTTCACCCGTGAGCACTCGCACGCCGCTTCCGAAGATCTCGGACCAGTCCCGACGCTGGATCGTCGTCGATGCCGACGGCAAGGTGCTCGGCCGTCTCGCGACGCTCGTCGCGCGCCATCTCACGGGCAAGACGAAGGCCATCTACACGCCCTTCCTCGACACGGGCGACTTCGTCGTCGTCGTGAACGCCGAGAAGGTCGCTTTCACCGGCACGAAGCTCGGCCAGAAAATGTATCGCCACCACACCGGCTTCCCGGGAGGCCTGCGCTCCATCGAAGCCGGCAAGCTCAAGGCCATCCATCCCGAGCGCGTCATCGAAGCGGCGGTCCGCGGCATGCTGCCGAAGACGAAGCTGGGCCGGAAGATGTTCAAGAAGCTCAAGGTTTACGCCGGCCCCGCTCATCCGCACACCGCCCAGTCTCCGGCCGCCGTCGCGGTCTGACCGGGACGACCAGAGACGCAAGGAAAGGGAGAAGCGAACCCCGTGACGAACCTCCAGTTTCAAGCCGTGGGACGCCGGAAAGAATCGGTCGCCCGCGTGTACCTCCGCCCCGGCAAGGGGACCGTGCTGGTCAACGACCGCACCTTCGAGGACTTCTTTCCGAACGACGTGCTCAAGATGGTCATCCGCCAGCCTCTGCAGCTCACCGAGACGGTCGACAAGTTCGACGTCGTCGCCCTCGTCGAGGGCGGCGGGAGCGCGGGCCAGGCAGGCGCGATCCGCCACGGGATCGCCCGCGCGCTCTGCCTCTTCAACGGCGAGCTCCGCGGCGCGCTCAAGAAAGCCGGCCTCCTCACGCGCGATTCGCGCATGAAGGAGCGCAAGAAATACGGACAGCGCGGCGCCCGCGCCCGGTTCCAGTTCTCGAAGAGGTAATGGGGGAGAGATGAGCCAGATCACGATGAAGGAGCTGCTCGAGGCGGGCGTTCACTTCGGCCACCAGACGAAACGCTGGAACCCGAAGATGAAGAAGTACATCTTCGGCAAGCGCAACGGCATCTACATCATCGATCTCCAGAAGACCCTCAAGTGCTTCCGCGAGGCCGCCGCTTTCATCACGGACGTCGCCTCGCAGGGCAAGAACATCCTCTTCGTCGGGACGAAGCGGCAGGCGCAGGACGCCATCTACGAGGAGGCGAACCGCTGCGGGATGTTCTACGTGAACAACCGCTGGCTCGGCGGCACGCTCACGAACTTCGTGACCATTCGAAAGTCGATCAGCCGCCTCAAGGAGATCGAAGCGATGCTCGTGGAGGGGTCGGACGCGATCCTCACGAAGAAAGAACGCATCCAGCTCGACCGGGAAAAGGCCAAGCTCTCGAAGAACCTCATCGGGATCAAGGAGATGGAGGAGCTGCCGGACGTGCTCTTCGTGATCGACCCGAAAAAGGAGGCGATCGCGGTGCAGGAGGCCCGGAAACTCAGCATCCCCGTCGTCGCCATCGTCGACACGAACTGCGATCCCGACAGCATCTCGCACGTCATCCCCGGCAACGACGACGCGATCCGCGCGATCAAGCTCTTCACGGGCAAGATGGCGGACGCCGTTCTCGAAGGCCTGCACGCCCAGGAAGAGCGTTTCGTGGGCAAGGTCGACCACGCGGACGACGAGCCGATGCCCGCCAACTTCCAGGTGACCGATCCCGCTGCGGCAACCGGTGCGAGCAGCGCCGCCCAGAAGCCAGAGGTTCCCGTCGTCCCCGTCCCGGTCTGAACCTGAATATTCAGAAAGAACGGGGGCCGGCAGGAGGATGCGCTTCTCCCGCCGGCCCCTTTTGACGTAAGAGGTACCCCATGGCGATTTCCGCAGTGATGGTCAAGATGCTCCGCGAGAAGACGGGCGCCGGAATGCTCGATTGCAAGCGCGCGCTCGAGGAGTCGAACGGCAACATGGAGGAGGCCGAGAAGATCCTCCGCAAGAAGGGCCTGGCCGCCGCAGCCAAGAAGGCCGGCCGCGTGGCCGCCGAAGGTCTCATCGGCTACCACGTGGAGCCCGCCCTGACGGCCCTCGTCGAGCTGAACTGCGAGACGGACTTCGTCGCGCGGACGGACGCGTTCAAGAAGGCGCGCCACGTCCTCGCCGAGCTCGTGTTCCACACGGCGTCGCTCGGAGACACGGCCGAAGGAGACGTCGAGCTGCTGAAGGCTCTCCCGGCGCCGAAGCACCTCCCGTATGCGACGGGAACCGTCGCCGAGTCGCTCCAGGCCTTCACGGCCGAGACGGGGGAGAACACGCAGCTTCGCCGCTGGGCGCGCCTCGTGGCCGCACCGGGTTCCGCGCTCACCCTCTACGCGCATCCCGGCGACAAGACGGTGGTCGTCGTCGAGACGAAGGGCATGGACGAGACGCTCGGGAAGGACCTCGCGATGCACGTGGCCGCCCTGGCGCCGCAGTTCGCGAACCGGAACGGCGTGTCGCCCAAGGCGCTCGCCGAAGAGCGCGAAATCGCGCGCGCGAAGGCGGTCGCCGCCGGCAAGCCCGAGGCCGTCGCCGACAAGATGGTCGAGGGCATGATCGGGAAGTGGTACGGCGAGGTCGTGCTTCTCGACCAGGCCTTCGCGAAGGACGACAGCAAGAAGGTGTCCCAGGTCATCGCCGAGCGCGCGGGCAAGGACGCTTCCGTCGTCCGCTTCGTGCGCTTCAAGGTGGGCGAGGGCATCGAGAGAAAAGGCGGAGACTTCGCAGCCGAAGTCGCCGCGCTGGCCAAGTGAAAACGTGGAAGCCCGCTACCGCCGGGTCCTGCTGAAGCTCTCCGGGGAGGCGCTCCTCGGCAGCCAGTCCTTCGGCATCGAGCCGGCGGTCGTCGAGCGCCTCGCCGACGAGATCGCCGAGGTGGCGCGCCTGGGCGTCGAGGTGGCCATCGTCATCGGCGGCGGGAACATCATCCGCGGCGTCTCGGCGGAGACGCAGGGCATCGACCGCGTCACGGGCGACAACATGGGGATGCTCGCGACGGTCATCAACGCGCTCGCGCTGCAGGACGCGCTCGAGAAGCGCAACGTGCACACGCGTGTCATGACGGCGTTCGAGGTGCGCGCGGTCGCCGAGCCTTTCATCCGGCGCCGGGCGATCCGGCACCTCGAGAAGAAGCGCTGCGTCATCTTCGCGGGCGGAACGGGCAATCCGTACTTCACGACGGACTCGGCCGCTGCGCTGCGCGCGAACGAGATCCGGGCCGAGGTCATCCTGAAAGCGACGCGCGTAGACGGCATTTTCACCGCCGACCCGAAGAAGGATCCGAAGGCGGTTTTCCTGCCGCGGGTGACGTACCAGGACGTGCTCGAGAAGCGGCTGGGGGTCATGGACGCCACCGCGATCGCCCTCTGTCGGGACAACAAGGTGCCCATTCGCGTCTTCAGCCTCCTCGTGCCCGGGAACATCCGGAGGGTCGTCCTCGGAGAGCCGGTCGGGAGCGTGGTGGACGCCGTGAAGGCCTGATTCACCGGGCCGGGCGAAGGAGCCGAGAACATGCCGACGATTGCCGAGATCAAGAAGGAAACCGAACGACGCATGCACGCCACCCTCGACGCGCTCAAGACCGAGCTGAAGCACCTGCGCACGGGCCGCGCGTCCGTCGGGATCCTCGAGGGCATTCTCGTGGAGTACTACGGCACGCCGACTCCGCTGAACCAGGTCGCGAACCTCTCGGCGCCGGACGCGACGCTGCTCCTCGCGTCTCCCTGGGAGCCTTCGCTCTGTCCGGCCATCGAGAAGGCCATCCGGACGAGCGACCTCGGCCTGAACCCGTCCTCGGACGGAAAGGTCGTGCGCATCCCCGTCCCGCAGCCGACGGAAGAGCGACGCAAGGAGATCGTCAAGAAGGCTCACGGCTTCGCCGAGCACGCGCGGGTGGAGATCCGTCATCATCGCCACGAGGGAAACGACGCGATCAAGAAAGAATCGAAGACTTCCGGGATCTCGGCCGACGACGAGAAACGCGCTCTCGACGATGTGCAGAAGATGACCGACAAGAATATCGCCGAAGTGGACCACGTTCTGAAGACCAAGGAAGCGGAAGTCCTCGCGCGGTGACTCTCGCGACGGCGTTGATCCCTGCCGCGGGCTTCGGAACCCGCTTTCACGAGGGCGGGCCGAAGGCGCTCGTCCCGCTTGCGGGGCGGCCCATGCTCCTGCACGCGCTCGAGCGCCTCGTCGCGTCGAAACGCGTGCGCGGGGCCGTGATCGCGATCTCACCGGGTCACGCAGACGTTTTCCGGAAAGTCCTCGCGAACTCACCGGTCCCCTGCACGCTCGTCGACGGTGGCGTGACGCGGCGTGAGTCCGTCGCGCGTGCTTTCGCGGCCGCGCAGTTCGAGAGCGACGACGACCTCGTCCTCGTCCACGATGCCGCCCGCCCGCTCGTCGATCCCGTCGAAGTGGCGGCCGTCGTGGACGCGGCGGCGAAGACTGGGGCCGCCATTGCGGGCTACTCGATCGTCGAGACGGTCAAGCGCGTCACCGGCGGAACCGTGGGCGGAACCGTCCCGCGGGGCGACCTCTTCGCGGCCACGACGCCGCAGGTGTTCCGCGTCGGCCTCTTCCGGTCCGCCGTGGCGAAAGAGGGCGGACCCGAAGCCACCGACGACGCCGAGCTCGTGGAGAGAACGGGCGGCACCGTGACCGTCGTCCTCACGTCGCGCTGGAACATCAAGATCACCTACCCCGAAGACCTCGCGTGGGCCGAGGCCTTTCTCGCCCGTGTCTAGAGCATGAGGATCGGGCACGGCTTCGACGCGCATCCTTTCGCGGCCGGGCGCCCGTGCGTCCTCGGCGGCATCACGATTCCCTCGGACGCCGGGCCCGTCGGGCACTCGGACGGGGACGTCGTGCTGCATGCCCTCGCAAGCGCGCTCCTCGGTGCGGCCGCCGCAGGAGACCTCGGCTCGGTCTTCGGCACGGATCGCCCGGAGTGGAAGAGCGCGACGGGTGAGGCGTTCGTGCGCCACGTGCGCGAGCTGACGGACCATCCGGAAATCGAGAACGTGGACGTGACGATTCTCGCGGCGCGGCCCCTCATCGCGGAGCACCGCGATGCTATGCGCACGAACATCGCGGCGCTTCTCGGCACGTCCGTCGACCGCGTCTCCGTCAAGGCTTCGTCGGGCAACGGCCTCACCGACTTCGGCCGCGGCGTGGGCGTGGCGGCGACGGTCCTCGTCCTCGTCGCCGGCGACACGGCCGAGTGATCGTCTCCGGTTTCCATCCGGTGCGCGAGGTCCTCGAGCGCCGGCCGCGCTCCGTCGAGGCTCTTCTCGTGCAGCGGGGCCGCAAGGACGCGCGTGCCGCGGAAATCGAGGAGCTGGCGCGGGGGAAGGGCGTCTCCGTCCGGATCGTCGCGAAGGAGGAGCTCGACCGTGCCGCGGGACGCGCGCACAACGGCGTCGCGGCACGCGTCGCGGAACGCGACTACGACACCGTGGAGGAGTGCCTCGCGGGGGAGAAGGGGAGCCGCTGCGTCCTGTTTCTCGACGAGGTGACCGATCCCGGCAACCTGGGATCGGTCCTCAGGACCGCAGCCGCCGCCGGAGCCGCGGTCATCCTGACCGAGCGCCATTCCGCCGGACTCAATGAGACCGTGTCGAAGGCGTCGGCCGGAGCGCTGGAGCGCGTGAAGGTCGGCAGGGTCGTCAACGCGGCCCGCTTCCTCTCGGAGACGAAGGCGGCCGGCTTCTGGGTGTTCGGGGCTGCCGCAGAGGGTGAAAACCTTTACAGCGTAGACATTTCCGGCGACGTGGTCCTCTGCCTCGGCTCGGAGGGAACCGGTCTCAGGCGGCTCACGAAGGAATCTTGCGATCGATTGATTTCCATACCGATGCGTCCGGGAGCCGGCTCGCTCAACGTGGCGGTGGCCGCTGGGGTTCTCGCATTTGAATGGGTGAGGCGCCGGATCTCGCCGGAGCGTAGCCCGGCATGAAAATAGCTTGACGCACCTCGAATCGGGCTGGTATAAACCGTGGTTCGCGCCTTTGCCGAGGTGCGCGAAGCCATGCCACCGCTTCAGTTACCAGTCCGGGTCGCACGGTCGAGCCCTCTTCGGCGGGAACGAGAATGCTGGCGTAGCTCAATGGGTAGAGCAGCCGATTTGTAATCGGCAGGTTGCGGGTTCGAGTCCCATCGCCAGCTCCAGGGTGAGCCTCCGAGGGCCGGAGATCGGGATCGACGAAGAACGGGGAGCGGGCAGATGGCCGAGCGGTTAATGGCAGCAGACTGTAAATCTGCCGCACCTTGCGTGCTACGGGGGTTCGAATCCCTCTCTGCCCACCATCTTTCGCGGCGCGAAAGATGGTGGACAGCTGCCGGCTATTTTTTTCTCGGGGGTACTGTCCCCCCGAACCCCCCCACAGGAAAAAGTACGCCGGCCCACGTAGCTCAGTTGGTAGAGCACGTCCTTGGTAAGGACGGGGTCAGCAGTTCAAATCTGCTCGTGGGCTCCAGCTACGTTTTCTCCAGGGGGAACCCGGGGGTCGGGTTCCCCCAAGCCCCCTCCGCACCAATCGCTCACTTCTTCACGGCTTCCTTTCGCGGGAGTAACTCAGGGGTAGAGTCACAGCCTTCCAAGCTGTTGGTCGCGGGTTCGAATCCCGTCTCCCGCTCCAAGAGCTTCTTTCGACCTTCTCACAGGGGTGTAGCTCCAACTGGCTAGAGCGGCGGTCTCCAAAACCGTAGGTTCGGGGTTCGAATCCCCGCACCCCTGCCAAAGGCCGCACGGACCGCACGACGACCAACGAACGAAGTTGACGAGACCAGGAACTTGAGGACGAAGAAAAAGACATGAACCCGATCGAGCGTTGGCATCACTTTCGCGGCTTTCTCTCCGAGGTCAAGAAGGAATCGGGAAAGGTCTCGTGGCCCGGCCGTGAAGAGGTCGTCGGCACGACCACCGTCGTCATCATCTCCACGGCGATCTTCGGGATCTTCCTGTTTCTCGTGGACGCGGCCGTGACGCCGCTCGTGAACAAGCTCTTCGCGGCTTTCGGCAGCTGACGACATAAGGACAGGCACACCGTGAGCACCACCGACCCGCAGGATCAGACGACCGCCGCCCCGGCTCCCGCCGCGGTGCCGATGGACTGGTTCATCGTCCACACGTATTCGGGGTTCGAGGACCGCGTCGTTCTCGAGCTGACGAACCGCATCAAGGCCCTCGGCATGGAGGCCCACTTCGGCGAGATCCGCGTGCCGAAGGAGACGGTCGTCGAGATGAAGGCCGGGAAGCGCCGCAACGTCGAGCGGAAATTCTTCCCGGGCTACGTCCTCGTCCAGATGGAGATGTCCGACGAGACCTGGCACCTCGTGCGCAACACGCCGAAGGTGACCGGCTTCGTGGGCGGCTCCTCGAAGGCGCCCGTCCCGCTCACGCGGGAGGAGGTGGATTCGATCCTCCACCACACCGCCGAGTCGAAGGAGAAGCCGAAGCCGCGTTACGTCTACGAGCGCGGCGAGCAGGTGAAGATCACCGACGGCCCCTTCAAGGAGTTCACGGGGCTCGTCGAGGACATCAACCTCGAGCGCTCCACGCTCCGCGTCCTCGTCACCATCTTCGGCCGGCCGACGCCGGTTGAGCTCGAATTCGTCCAGGTTCAGAAACTGTAAGGAAGAGACATGGCAAAGAAAGTAACCGGTTACGTGAAGCTCCAGATCGAGGCGGGGAAGGCCACGCCCGCCCCGCCCGTGGGCACGGCGCTCGGCCCGCAGGGCGTCAACATCATGGACTTCTGCAAGGCCTTCAACGCGAAGACCGCGAAGGACGCGGGGCTCATCATCCCCGTCGTCGTCACGGTCTTTTCGGACCGGTCTTACTCCTTCATCACGAAGACGCCCCCGGCGTCCGTGCTGCTGAAGAAGGCGGCGAAGCTCGAGAAGGGCTCGGGCGTGCCGAACAAGACGAAGGTCGGAAAAGTCACGAAAAAACAGGTCGAGGAGATCGCGAAGCTCAAGCTCGTCGACCTGAACACCGTCGATCTCGCCGCCGCCGTCAAGTCGGTGGAGGGAACGGCCCGATCCATGGGAATCGAGGTCGTCGGCTGACGCCGCGACCAAGAGGCGGAAGCCTCCCGCGCCGGGCCTCTCCCGGCGTGCGGCCCGACGGTGCCCGGGATGCCTCCCGGGGCTTCTCACCGGCGGTCCCGAAGGGGCGCGACCGACTCCGGAGTAGAAACATCATGAGTGGCAAGAAATTCACCGCGGCCGCCGCGAAAGTCGACAAGGCGAAGGTCTACGACGTGCCTCAGGCCGTCGCCCTCGTCAAGTCGGCGGCGTTCGCCAAGTTCAACGAGACGGTCGAGATCGCGCTGCGACTCGGAGTCGATCCCAAGCACGCGGACCAGATGGTGCGCGGCAC
Source organism: Thermoanaerobaculia bacterium (assembly GCA_963816185.1). Classification (GTDB taxonomy): domain Bacteria; phylum Acidobacteriota; class Thermoanaerobaculia; order UBA5066; family UBA5066; genus Fen-183. Next base: position 208,239 of record CAWFJJ010000024.1, read on the forward strand.
GGTCGTGCTCCCGCACGGGCTCGGCAAGACGACCCGGGTCGCCGTCGTCGCCTCGGGCGAGAAGATCAAGGAAGCCGAAGCGGCCGGCGCCGATCTCGTAGGAGGCGACGACCTCGTCGCGAAGATCCAGGGCGGCATGATCGATTTCGAGGCGCTCGTCGCGACGCCGGACATGATGAAGTCGCTCGGCCGCCTCGGCAAGATCCTCGGGCCTCGCGGCCTGATGCCGAACCCGAAGGCCGGCACCGTCACATTCGACGTCGCGAAGGCCGTCACGGAGCTCAAGGCCGGCAAGATCGAGTTCCGCGTCGACAAGACCGCCATCATCCACGTGCCGGTCGGAAAGATCTCGTTCGGCGAGAAGCAGCTCGCCGAGAACACCGAGGCGCTTCTCACCGCGGTTCAGAAGGCGAAGCCGGCGACCGCCAAGGGCAAGTACATGCGCTCGGTCGTTCTCTCGTCGACGATGGGCCCCGGCGTCGCGGTCGATCCTTCCGCCGCCGAGAAGCTCGTCGGAAAGGGAGTCTGACGTGACCGCAACCCGCTCCGCCAAGAACGAAGAGATCCAGCAGCTCCAGGGCACGGTCGCGAAGGCCGCCCACGCTTTCCTCATCGACTACAAGGGCCTGACCGTCCCGGCCGTCACGGACCTGCGCCGCCAGATCAAGGGAGCGAACTCGGGCTACGTCGTCGTCAAGAACACGCTCGCGCTCCGGGCTCTCGAAGGCAAGCCCCTCGGCTCCCTCAAGGAGCACTTCACCGGGATGACGGGCGTCGCGTACAGCCAGACCGACGTCGTCGCGCTCGCGAAAGTGCTGCACACGTTCGGCAAGACGAACCCCAACCTGAAGGTCAAGGCCGCCCTTCTCGACGGCAAGCCCGTCGCGGCGAAGGAGCTCGAGACCCTCGCGAACCTGCCCTCGCGCCTCGAGCTCGTCGGCAGGCTCCTCGGCCTCATGCAGTCGCCCCTGCGGCGCCTCGTGACGGTCCTGTCCGCCCCGCATCGCAACGTCGCGGCGACGCTCGCGGCGATCTCGAAACAAAAAGCCACCGCAACCAAAGAATCCGCGGCCTAACGCCGAAGAATCAGGAGAAGAACCATGGCTCTCACCGTTGAAACTTTCATCAAGGAAATCGAGTCGATGTCGGTCCTCGAGCTCAACGGGCTCGTGAAGGCCCTCGAGGAGAAGTTCGGCGTGTCCGCCGCGATGATGGCCGCCCCGGCGGCGGCTGCGGGCGCCGCCCCGGCCGCCGCCGCCGCCGAGGAGCAGACCGAGTTCACGGTCGTTCTCAAGGAAGCCGGCGCGAACAAGATCAACGTCATCAAAGCCGTTCGCGAGGTCAACAGCTCGCTCGGTCTCAAGGAAGCGAAGGATCTCGTCGAAAATCTCGGGACGGTCAAGGAGGGCATCTCCAAGGACGAGGCCGCCTCGATCAAGAAGAAGTTCGAGGACGCGGGAGCGAAGGTCACGATCAAGTAACCCTCCCAATCCTTCGTTCTTCGCCGCCCCCATCGCGCGCCTCATTCCCCGGCCTGCGCGCGGCCACGAGAGGGACCTGACCCAATGAACCCACGAAGCTTCGCACCCGGCGCGAAAGAGCGCTCGACCTTCGGCAAGATCCGCTCTTTCCTGCCTCTTCCGAACCTCATCGACGTCCAGCGCAAGTCGTACGAGGACTTCCTCCAGATGGATCTCCTGCCGAAGGAACGGCAGGACGTCGGTCTGCAGGCCGTCTTCAAGAGCGTCTTCCCGTTCAGCGACTTCCGGGAGACGTGCGCGCTGGAGTTCGTGTCCTACCGCATCGGCGACTGGAAGTCCCGAAGCGGCCGCCTCGAGGGTCTCGAGCATCTTCGTTTCCCGTGCGAGCACTGCGGCGCGACGGTGCGGGTGAAGGATGCGCGCGCGACGCGCGTGGAATGCGGCGCGTGCGGACACCCGAATCCGAACAAGGTCACGATCGACGAGGTCTGCGGGACGCCCGTCGAGCTCCGGCAGCCGTATTCGGTAGCCGAGTGCCAGGAGCGCGGCGCCACGTACTCGGTTCCGCTCAAGGTCACGTTCCGCCTCAAGGTGTTCGACAAGGAGAACGCGCCGACCGGCAAGGGCGCTCCGAAGGAGTGGCCGATCCGCGACATCAAGGAGGAGGAGGTCTACTTCGGCGAGATCCCCCTCATGACGGACAACGGCACGTTCGTCATCAACGGCACGGAACGCGTCATCGTCTCCCAGCTCCACCGCTCGCCCGGCGTGTTCTTCACGCGCGAGGGAGCCCACACGTTGATCGGGAAGATCATTCCCTACCGCGGCTCGTGGGTGGAGTTCGAGATCGACACGAAGGGCCTCTTCGGCGTGCGCATCGACCGCAAGCGCAAGTTTCCCGGCACGGTCTTCCTGCGCGCCCTCGGTCTCGAAAGCGACGAGCTCATCCTCAAGAAGTTCTACACGGCCATCCCGCTCACCTACGAGAAGGGGAAGGCCCATCTCGCGCTGCCGCCCGAGGTCCTCGCCAAGGAGGATCTCCGCCACAAGCACCTGCGCGGCCTCAAGAAGGACGGGCGGATCTTCGCGGACGTCAAGCTCACGAACGAGATGAGGGACTCGCTCGGCAAGGGTGAGACCGTGTCGGCTTCGGTCGATCCCGGCAAGCTCGGCCGCGCCCTGTTCGCGGCCGACGTCGTCGACCTCGGCTCCGGCGAAGTCCTCTTCGAGACCGGCACGGAGATCCCCGAGGATCTCTCCACCCAGCTCGAGGGCAAGCAGGCGACCGCGGTCGAGGCGATCTTCCCCGACTGGGAACCCATCGGGGACACGCTCATCACGACCCTCCGCAAGGACGCGGTCAAGACGAAGCGCGAGGCGCTGCTCGAGATCTACAAGCGTATGCGTCCCGGCGACCCGCCGACCGACGAGAGCGCGAAGAACCTCTTCGCGGGCATGTTCTTCGATCCGAGGAAATACGACTTTTCGCGCGTCGGCCGGTTCAAGTTCAACATCCGCGCCGGCCTCTCCACGTCGCTCGACCAGAAGACGCTCACGGCCGAGGACTTCTACGTCGTCATCGACCATCTCCTGAAGCTCAAGCGCGACATCGGCAAGACCGACGACATCGACAACCTCGGCAACCGCCGCGTGCGCTGCGTCGGCGAGCTGCTGGAGAACCAGTTCCGCATCGGCCTCGTCCGCATGGAGCGTGCGATCAAGGAAAAGATGTCCGTTCACCAGGACATCGACTCGGCGATGCCGCACGACCTCATCAACTCCAAGCCCGTGATCGCCGCCATCAAGGAGTTCTTCGGGTCGTCCCAGCTCTCGCAGTTCATGGACCAGACGAACCCGCTGTCGGAGGTCACGCACAAAAGGCGCCTTTCGGCCCTCGGGCCGGGCGGCCTCTCGCGCGAACGCGCGGGGTTCGAGGTGCGCGACGTCCACGCCACGCACTACGGCCGCATCTGCCCGATCGAGACGCCGGAGGGACCGAACATCGGCCTCATCTCGTCTCTCTCGTGTTTCGCCCGCATCTCCGAGTTCGGCTTCATCGAGAGCCCCTACAAGAAGGTCAAGAACGGCCGGGTCCTCGACCACTACGAGGTCGTGACGGTCGGCGACTCGGGCTGGCACAAGGGCCAGATCGTCGAGGCCGAGGAGCTGGAGGAGGCGAGAGAGAGGCTGAAGAAGTCCCACAAGCGGCCCGTCGTGGGGCGGCCGACCGCGTTTTTCCAGCCTGCCTGGGAAGAGGAGAACTACGTCATCGCGCAGGCGAACGCCGAGGTCGACGACAAGGGCCGCTTCACGGAGGACCGGATCGTCGCCCGGTACAACGGCGAGTTCGTGACTGTGGAGAAGGCGAAAGTCGAGTTCATGGACGTCTCGCCCAAGCAGCTCGTGTCCGTCGCCGCGGCGCTCATCCCCTTCCTCGAGCACGACGACGCGAACCGCGCCCTGATGGGCTCGAACATGCAGCGTCAGTCGGTTCCGCTCCTGAAGACCGAGCCGCCTCTCGTCGGCACGGGCCTCGAGGGCGTCGTCGCGCGCGACTCGGGTGCGGTCGTTCTCTGCAAGAGGGACGGCGTCGTCGACACGGTCGACGCGCGCCGCATCATCGTGCGCGTCGAGGCGAAGGACGAGGAGGGACAGACCCGCGACTTCGGCGCGGACATCTACCCGCTCCTGAAGTTCCGGCGCTCGAACCAGAACACCTGCATCAACCAGAAGCCCGTCGTCACGGAGGGCGATCACGTCACCCAGGGGCAGGTCCTCGCGGACGGCCCGTGCACGTCGCAGGGCGAGCTCGCGCTCGGCCGCAACATCCTCGTCGCCTTCATGCCCTGGCGCGGATACAACTACGAGGACGCGATCCTCATCTCCGAGAAGATGGTCAAGGAGGACTACTACACCTCCATCCACATCGAGGAGTTCGAGATCGAGGCCCGCGAGACGAAGCTCGGCGCCGAGGAGATCACGAAGGACATCCCGAACGTCTCGGAGCACGCGCTGCGCGACCTCGACGAGTCCGGCATCGTGCGCATCGGGGCGAACGTCAAGCCCGGCGACATTCTCGTGGGCAAGGTCACGCCGAAGGGCGAAACGCAGCTCACGCCGGAAGAGAAGCTCCTCCGCGCGATCTTCGGCGAGAAGGCCGGCGACGTGCGCGACGCCTCGCTCAAGTGCCCCCCGGGCATCGAAGGCGTCGTCGTCGAGGTGAAGATCTTCACCCGCAAGGACGAGGAGAAGCAGAAGGACGTGAGGGCCAAGCAGATCCTCGACGAGGAGATCGGCCGCCTCACGAAGAACGCCGACGACGAGATCCGCATCATCCGGACCGAGGCGAAAGAGAAGATCGAGTCACTGCTCTCGGGACGCACGGTCCTCGAGGACGTCTCCGACTCGCAGGGCAACGTCGTGGTGAAAGAGGGCGGCAAGCTCACGATCGAGAAGATCGGCCAGATGACGCCCCGCATGCTGAAGAGCCTGAAGCTGAAGGACGAGGAGATCCGCGACCAGGTGCGGCTCATCCTCCAGCGCACCGACTCGCAGATCGACGTCATCAAGAAGGTCAGCGCGGACCGTGTGGCTCTTCTCGCGAAGGGAGACGAGCTCGCTCCGGGCGTGAACAAGACGGTCAAGGTCTTCGTCGCCATGAAGAGGAAGCTCCAGGTCGGCGACAAGATGGCCGGTCGCCACGGAAACAAGGGCGTCATCAGCCGGATCCTCCCCGAGGAGGACATGCCGTACCTTCCGGACGGAACTCCGGTCGAGATCGTCCTCAATCCGCTCGGCGTCCCCTCACGCATGAACGTCGGGCAGATCCTCGAGACGCACCTCGGGTGGGCCGCGAAGGCGCTCGGGATGAACATCGCGACGCCCGTCTTCGACGGCGCGTCCGAGGAGGAGATCCGCACGCTGCTGCGCAAGGCGGATCTCCCCGTGGGCGGCAAGACGGTCCTTTACGACGGCATGACGGGCAGCCGCTTCGAGCAGAACGTCACCGTCGGCTACATCTACATGCTCAAGCTGTCGCACCTCGTGGACGACAAGATCCACGCGCGCTCGATCGGCCCCTACTCCCTCATCACGCAGCAGCCGCTCGGCGGCAAGGCCCAGTTCGGCGGCCAGCGGTTCGGCGAGATGGAGGTCTGGGCGCTCGAGGCCTACGGCGCGGCGTACACGCTGCAAGAGCTCCTCACCGTCAAGTCCGACGACGTCGAGGGCCGCTCGAAGGTGTACGAGGCCATCGTGAAGGGCGAGGTTCCGGACGAGCCGGGCCTGCCCGAATCCTTCAACGTTCTCGTGCGCGAGCTGCAGTCGCTCTGCCTCGACGTCGAGCTGCTCAAGGTCTGAGGAGAAGAGAGTCACATGGAAGCATTCTCGACCTCTTCCGCGTTTCCCGGCACGGGCTCCGTGTCCCCGTTCAAGAACCCCGGTCCGCGTGACTTCAACGCGATCAAGATCGCCCTCGCGAGTCCCGAGAAGATCCGCTCGTGGTCGTTCGGCGAGGTGACGAAGCCGGAGACGATCAACTACCGCACGTTCAAGCCGGAGCGCGACGGTCTGTTCTGCGCGAAGATCTTCGGCCCGATCACCGACTGGGAATGCCTCTGCGGCAAGTACAAGCGCATGAAGCATCGCGGCGTCGTGTGCGACAAGTGCGGCGTCGAGGTGACGAAGTCCAAGGTGCGCCGCGAGCGTATGGGTCACATCGAGCTCGCGGCCCCGGTCTCGCACGTGTGGTTCTTCAAGGGCCTGCCGAGCCGCATCGGGCACCTGTTGGATCTGACGCTGCGCGATCTCGAGCGCATCCTCTACTTCGAGCAGTACGTCGTCATCGACCCGGGCCCGCTCGCGGAGGACGAGAAGCTCGAGGAGAAGAGCCTCGTCTCCGAGGAGAAGTTCCGGGAGATGAGGGCGAAATACGGCGTCGACGCGTTCGTCGCGAAGATGGGTGCCGAGGCGATCCAGGAGCTGCTCCAGCGTGTGAACATCGACGACCTCGCCGAAGAGCTGCGCCTCGTCATGAAGACCGAGACGTCGGCCCTCAAGCGCCTCAAGGCGGCCAAGCGGCTGAAGGTCGTGGACGCGTTCCGCCGCTCCGGCCACCGCCCCGAGTGGATGATCCTGAACGTCATCCCCGTCATTCCGCCGGAGCTCCGCCCGCTCGTTCCCCTGGACGGCGGGCGCTTCGCGACGTCGGACCTGAACGACCTCTACCGCCGCGTCATCAACCGCAACAACCGCCTCAAGAAGCTCCTCGAGCTGCGCGCGCCCGAAGTCATCGTGCGCAACGAGAAGCGCATGCTCCAGGAGGCCGTCGACGCGCTGTTCGACAATGGCCGCCGGGGCCGCGTCCTGAAGGGCTCGAACAACCGCCCGCTGAAATCGCTGTCCGATACGCTCAAGGGCAAGTCGGGGCGCTTCCGCCAGAACCTGCTCGGCAAGCGCGTGGACTACTCGGGCCGCTCGGTCATCGTGGTCGGGCCTGAGCTGAAGCTCCACCAGTGCGGCCTCCCGAAGAAGATGGCCCTCGAGCTCTTCAAGCCCTTCATCTACAACCGACTCGAGCAGAAGGGCATCACGTCCACGATCAAGGCCTCCAAGGAGCTCGTGGAGCAGGCACCGAACGAGGTGTGGGACGCCCTGGAAGAGGTCATCAAGGAGCACCCGGTGCTCCTGAACCGGGCGCCGACGCTCCACCGGCTCGGGATCCAGGCCTTCGAGCCCGTCCTCATCGAGGGTAAGGCCATCAAGATCCACCCGCTCGTCTGCGCGGCCTTCAACGCCGACTTCGACGGCGACCAGATGGCGGTCCACGTCCCGCTCTCGCCGAAGGCGCAGGTCGAGGCGCAGGTCCTCATGCTCTCGTCGCACAACATCCTGTCGCCGGCGCACGGCAAGCCGCTGACCGTGCCGTCACAGGACCTCGTCCTCGGCCTCTATTACCTGACACGCCGCAAGGACGGCTGCAAGGGGGAAGGCCGCGTCTTCTCGAGCTTCGACGAGGTCGTCCTCGCGCACGAGGCCGGAGAGGTCGACACGCACGCGGGCATCGCCGTGCGTTTCACGGGGAGCCTCATCGACCTCGAGAGCCAGGTCCTCAACGACCAGGACATCGTGCACACCGACCCGATCGCCTGCAACCGCACGCGCATCGAGACGACCGTCGGGCGCGTCCTCCTGTCGGCGAGCCTGCCGCCGGAGCTGCCGTTCCTGAACGGCACGCTCAAGAAGAAAGGCCTGCAGGACCTCGTGAACTACTGCTTCGTGACGTACGGGCTCGAGCGCACGGTCGAGATCCTCGACATCGTCAAGGCCGTGGGCTTCACCGTGGCGACGAAGGCCGGCATCTCGATCGGCATCGACGACATGCACATTCCCGGCACGAAGCTCGAGCTCGTGGGACGCGCCCGCAAGGACGTGCTCGAGGTCGAGAACCAGCGCCAGCAGGGCGCGATCACGGACGGCGAGCGCCACAACAAGATCATCGACATCTGGCACCGCATCACGGAGTCCGTCGCGGAGGCCATGTTCAAGGAGATGAAGGCGTCCGACGGCGTCGGCGGCTCGGAGTTCAACCCCATCTACATGATGGCCGACTCGGGCGCCCGAGGCAGCAAGGAGCAGGTCCGCCAGCTCGCGGGCATGCGCGGTCCCATGTCCAAACCCTCGGGCGAGGTGATGGAGCAGCCCATCATCTCCAACTTCCGCGAGGGGCTCACCGTTCTCGAGTACTTCATCTCGACGCACGGCGCCCGCAAGGGTCTCGCCGACACGGCGCTCAAGACCGCCGACTCCGGCTATCTCACGCGCCGTCTCGTCGACGTCGCTCAGGACGTGATCATCACGCAGGAAGACTGCGAGACCGTCGACGGAATCATCGTCTCGGCGATCGTCGAAGGCGGCGAGATCCTCGAGCCGCTCCGCGACCGTATCGTCGGCCGCATCGTCCAGGAAGACGTGTTCGACCCCGCGACCGACGAGGCGATCGTCTCGGCAAACGACACGATCACGGAGGAGCTCGCCGGCAGGATCCAGGAAGCCGGCATCGAGCGCGTCAAGATCCGCTCGGTCCTCACGTGCGAGACGCGGCGCGGCGTCTGCCGCAAGTGCTACGGCCGCAACCTCGCGACGGGAGACCTCGTCGACATCGGCGAAGCGGTCGGCGTCATTGCGGCGCAGTCCATCGGCGAGCCCGGAACCCAGCTGACGATGCGCACATTCCATTACGGGGGAACGGCGAGAGTCTCCGAGGCGGCCCGCCACGTCGCGAAAAACCCCGGCATCGTGAAACTCCTGAACGCGACGACGGTTCAGAAGAAGGACGGCACCGAGGTCGTCGTCAACCGCAACAGCAAGCTCGTCCTCCTCGACGCGAAGGGGCGCGAGAAAGAGCGCTACTCGCTCGCGTACGGGTCAGTCCTCAAGGTCGCCCAGGACGAAGAAGTCAAGCCGGGCCAGCTCCTCGTGAGCTGGGACCCGTTCGCCTCGCCGATCCTGTCGGAGATCGCCGGCAAGGTCTCGTACAAGGACATCATCGACGGCGAGAACCTGCGCGAGGAGACGGACAAGGTTACCGGCCTCAACCAGAAGATCGTCGTGGAGACGACCGGGACGACGGAGAAGCGGGCTCCCACGCTCGTCGTCACGGGCAAGGGCGGCATCGAGAAGCGCTACAACCTTCCGATCCCGTCCCACCTCATGGTGGGCGAGGGCGATGTCGTGAACCCCGGCGACGCGCTCGCGAAGAAGCCCGTCGAGAAGAAGCGCACGCGCGACATCGTCGGCGGCCTTCCGCGCGTCGTCGAGTTGTTCGAGGCGCGGCGCCCGAAGGAGCCGGCCGTCATCACGGAGATCTCGGGCGTCGTCCATCACGCGGGCACCGTCAAGGGCCAGCAGAAGATCACCGTCGAGTCCGAGGACGGGCAGAAGCGCGACATGCTCGTGCCGCGCGGATCGCACGTCATGGTGCAGGACGGCGAGCGGGTGGAGGCGGGCGACCCGCTCACCGAGGGCGACCCCTCGCCGCACGACATCCTCGCCGTCAAGGGCGAGAAGGAGCTCCAGCGGTACATGACCGACAAGATCCAGGAGGTCTACCGCTCGCAGGGCGTCGGCATCAACGACAAGCACATCGAGGTCATCGTGCGGCAGATGATGCGCAGCGTGCGCGTCGAGGAGGTCGGCGACACGGAGTTCCTCGTGGACGAGCAGGTCGACCGCTTCCGCTTCAACGAGGAGAACGAGCGCATCCTGAACGCCGGCGGCAAAGCCGCGCAGGGGCGCCCGCTCCTCCTCGGCATCACGAAGGCGTCGCTCTCGACAGACTCGTGGGTCTCCGCGGCGTCGTTCCAGGAGACGACGCGCGTCCTGACGGAGGCGTCGATCGCGGGCCGGATGGATACCCTTCGCGGACTGAAGGAGAACGTCATCGTCGGCCGCCTCATCCCCGCCGGCACGGGCATGGACTATTACCGCAACGTCGTCCTCGAGCGCGAGGAGATCCCGCCCGCGCCGGAGGAGACGGAGGAGCTCTACTTCGACGACGAGACGCCGGTCATCGCGGCGGACCTGGACGACGAGGTTTGAAGAGGGAGACGAGAGAAGAAGAGAGAAAGAAGAAGACGAAGATTTTCTTCGAATAGGAAGAGCGCCGGATCCATAGCCGCTCGCTTCACTCGATCGCGCGGCGGTCGCCCGCAGCCCTATTGACGTCTAAGAAATCTCCGGGGCCGGCGAAAGCCGGCCTCTTTTCTCTCTAGCTCCCGCCCCGAATCGAGCCGTAAGGTTTTCGGACGCCGACCGATTCTCTGACACTTCTCGCGCGCGTCCCCGTCCGTCTTCTTTTCGAGCCTGCCCGGTAACTGCTTGGCCTGTAACCCTCGAGGCTCTCGTGTCGCCCGCGGGTCGCCGCGACGTCTCTTGGCAGCCCGCCTGCATTGCTCCCTTCATCGGATGGCTTTCTCCCCTGTATCGCGGCGCCCACCGGCGCAAGGGGTACGTATGGGTTCGGCGCGGCAGCTCTTGCTCTGGGTCGTCATTGCGGCGGCTACATCGGCGCTGCTTGGGGGCGTTCTCTGGCGCGAACGAGGTCACGCTTCCGCGCGCTGGAGCACGCTTCCGATCGGGAGCGCGCGGGACGGGGCGGAGCTGTTCCAGAAGAAGGGCTGCGTTCACTGTCACGCCGTGAAGGGGCTCGGGGGCACGTCGGGCCCGGACCTCGGCTCCGCAGGCTCCTCTCGATCGCATCCCGACGAGCTCGTCGTCGCGATGTGGAACCACGCCCCGCGCATGTGGAAGCGGATGCAGGAGGAGCGTCTCGACTATCCGACGCTCGACGACCAGGAAATGGCCGACGTCTTCGCCTACCTCTTCGTGGCGCGACATTTGGACGAGGCGGGAGACGCGGTGCGCGGCCAACAGCTCTACGAGACCAAGGGGTGCACCCGCTGCCATGCCCCCCGCGGATCCTCGGCCAGAGACACGGCTGGCGGGGGCCGAGCGCTCGGGAAGTCCTCTTCTCCCGTCGAATGGGCTCGGGCCATGTGGAACCACCCGCCTGTGACGGATGGCGGCAACGAGGCGCCTACGTTCGAGGGCCGCGAGATGAACGACCTGCTGGCATTCGTCCGGGGGGCGAGCGTCCCCGGCCCCGACCCGCTGCTTCTCGCCGCCGACCCCGAGCGCGGCTGGAAGATCTTTCGAGAGAGATCCTGCGTCGCCTGCCATTCAGTCAAGGATGAGACGGGGAAAGTCGGCCCGGAGCTGGGGCCCGGGCGCGAACTGCCCGCGACGATCGTGCAGCTCGCGGGCACCATGTGGAACCACTCGGAGGCGATGTCGCGCGCCATGAGGGAGCGGGGACTGGCACGCCCGACCTTCGACAGCCAGGAGATGGCGGACCTGGTCGCGTTCCTCTACGGCGTTCGCAACACCGAGCCGGGCGGCTCGCCCCGCCTCGGGGAGGTGCTCTACGCCGGACGAGGCTGCGACCGCTGCCACGGGGTGCGGGCGGAAGGGACCGAGCACGGCCCCGGCTTGAGAGGACGCGGAAAGCGGTTCACGTCGATCTCCTTCGCGGCGGCGCTCTGGCGACACGGCCACATCTACGGGCACGCCCGCGAGAAGGGCCAGAGCTGGCCCGAGCTCTCCGAGGGCGACGTCGGCGACCTGATCACGTTCCTGAACTCCTCGGCGACCGTGAGACCTTGAAGTGGGAATTCAAGCGTCCGTCCGCAGGGAGTACCGCCTCGTCGTCGCGGGCTTCGCCGCGGCCTTCGTCCTGGCTGGCGGAGCGACGACGGCCCTCAGACTCGGAGGGCGCAACTCCTACTTCAGGCCGGCCGTGCGCCAGCCCATCGCCTTCAATCACAAAAAGCACGTCTCGGAGCTCGACCTTGGCTGTACCACGTGCCACCTCACGGTCGAGACGGAGGCGTTCTCCGGCCTGCCGGACGCCGACGTGTGCGCCGGCTGCCACCTCGAACCGCAGGGGAAGAGCGAGGAGGAGAAGAGGCTCGTGGAGATGCTGAAGAAAGGGACCGCTCTGGCCTGGAAGCCGCTGTTCCGGCAGCCGGCGCACATCTTCTACTCCCACCGCCGCCACGTGGTCGCCGCGAAGCTCCAATGCCGCGTCTGCCACGGCGCGATCGCGGATACCGTCGCGCCTCCCGTGCGCGTGAGGCGCCTCGTGATGAATGACTGCGTTTCGTGCCACCGAAAGAACAGTGTGTCGACGGACTGCACGGTGTGTCACCGGTGAGAGAGCCGACGGACCTCCCGACGGAACCCGAAGTGAAGGGAATGGAGCGGCGCCGGTTCATCGGCCTCGCCATCGGGGCCGCTGCCGGAACCGCCCTCGGTATCCCGGCGGGGAGCGTCTTCAGCGGGATCCTCGGCTCCGCCGAAAGCCCGATCTATCCGCCGAAGGGGCCGGAGCGGTTCGCGCTCTCCGTTTGCGCTCTCTGCCCCGGCGGCTGCGGCGTGCGCGTGAGGAAGATCGGCGAGCGCGCCGTCAAGCTGGAAGGCAATCCGCTGCATCCCGTCAACGCCGGACGGCTCTGCCCGAAAGGACAGGCGGCGCTGCAGGGCCTTTACCACCCCGACCGCGTCCCCGGTCCGCTTCGACGGGTCGGGCCTCGCGGTTCCCTCCGCTCCTTCGAGCGTACGTCGTGGGAGAGCGCGCTCGGCGTGATCACGGCACGCCTCCGCTCGCTGCGGGACCGGAGGAGCCCGGAGTCTCTCGTGCTTCTCCGAAGCGGAATGGGCGGGATCGGCGTCCGTGTCGCCCAGCGGTTCCTTTCTTCCTTCGGCTCGCCGAACGACGTGTCGCTCGACCGCGGCGAGGCGGCGGCATCCCTCGCCCTCTTCCTCGGGCAGGGAGTACGCGCGACTCCCGCTTACGACCTGCAGTCGACCGACTACGTGATCTCTCTCGGGGCCTCGCTCCTGGAAGCATCGAGCTCGCCCGTGCACACGACGCGCGCGTACGGCGAGTTCCGCCAGGGCCGGACGGGACGGCGCGGCAAGCTGGTCCAGGTCGAGCCGCGCCTCTCGCCGACGGCCGCTTCGGCGGACGAGTGGATCGCCGTCCGGCCCGGTACGGAGGGCATCTTCGCGCTCGGCGTCGCGGGCGTGATCGTCGCCGAGGGCCTCTACGACAAGGAATTCGTCCAGGAGCGAACGGCCGGCTTCGAGGAGGCGCGTGACGGGCGGCCGTCTTTGCGATCGCTGCTCGAGAGGCATTACGGCCTCGAGCGCGTCGCCTCCGAGACGGGCATCTCGGTCAACGTGATCCTCCGTATCGCGCGCGAATTCGCCGCCGCGCGCAGCCGGCTTGCCGTCGGTCCGCGCCGGGGGCCGCTGCTGCCGGGCCGCCTCTTCGACCATCTCGCGGCGCAGGTCCTGAATGCGCTCGCGGGGAGCATCGACACGCCGGGAGGCGTCCTCGTGCCCGAAGAGGTGCCTCTCGCGAAGTGGCCGTCGCTCCCGCACGACCCGATCGCCGCGGCGGGCCGCGCGCAAGATCGGCTCGACGGCGACGGAACCGGCTCTCCGCTGGTCGCTTCCGATCCGGAACGCCTCGCCGAGGCGATCCTGCAGGGAGTTCCCTACGCCGCCGACGTGGTGATGCTGGCCGGCGCGGATCCCCTCTATGCCTCGGCGGCTCCCGCGCGGCTCCTCGCCGCGCTCGAGCGCGTGCCGCTCGTCGTCTCGTTCAGCTCGATCGCAGACGACTCGGCGCTCCACGCCGACTGGATCCTGCCCGACGCGCACTTCCTCGAGCGCTGGGACCTCACCACGTCACCTCCCGGCGTCCCGTTTCCTGTCGCGAGCCTCGCGCAGCCGGCGGTGACAAAGTCGCGGCACGACGTACGCCCCGTGACGGAGATTCTCCTCGACCTCGCGGCGCGGGTCGGGCCCGAGATGGCGGCCGCACTGCCGTGGAAGGACTTGCCGACGCTGATCCGGGCCGAGATGGACGGGCTCTACGGAGCGCGCCGCGGGGCCGTGATGGGTGAACCGTTCGACGAGGCCTGGGTACGGATGATGGAGGGCGCTGGATGGTGGGCGCCAGGCTACCAGTCGGCCGACGAGCTCTGGAAGAAAGCCGGAGAGTCGGGCGGCTGGTGGGATCCCTTCTACGACCATGGCGACTGGAAGCGAGTGCTCGCGACCAAGAGCGGCAGGTTCGATTTCCGCCCCGAGCTCCTTTCGCGCGTCGCGCGCGAGACGCCTGTCAGCGCCCCGGGAGAGCGCTCCGAACCGTCGAGCTCCCTCGCGCTCTACCTCTTCGAGCCGCTCCCGATCGCGGGAGGAACAGGAGCGGAGCTTCCGTTCCTCCCGGGGATCCTTGATCCCGGCCTCGAGGAGCGCTGGGAGACTTGGGCGGAGATCAACCCGGAGAGCGCGGCGCGGCTCGACATCGAGGACCGCGCCTGGATCCGCGTCGCGTCACCTCAAGGCGCGATCGTCGCCCGTGCGCGCGTCACGTCTCGCGTCGTGCCGGGCGTCGTCGCGATCCCGCTCGGCCTCGGAAAGCGCGCTGCGGGCCGCTGGGCCAGCGGGATCGGCGCGAATCCTCTCCAGCTCCTCTCGCCCGCACGCGACCCGCTGTGCGGCCTGCCCGATTTCGACGCGACGAAAGTCCAAGTCTCCGCTTATTCACCTCATCGTCTCGTCGGGGAGAGGAGGGCGTAGACGATGGCGCGCTGGGGAATGGTCATCGATCTCGACCGGTGTACTGCGTGCCAGGCCTGCGTCGTCGCCTGTCAGGTGGAGAACAACGTCGCGCCTCCGAGCGCCGGGCAGGCGACGAGAGGCCGCGCCATCTCGTGGCTGCGCCTCGTCCCGTTCAAGGAAAGCGAGCACGGGACGCGCCCCGGCCTCCGGCTGGTGCCGTTGCCCTGTATGCAATGCGACCGCCCCCCGTGCACGAAGGTCTGCCCCGTGCAGGCGACCCAGATCGACCGGGAAGGGCTCGTGGCCCAGGTTTACCCGCGCTGTATCGGCTGCCGGTACTGCACGACCGCTTGCCCGTACACCGTCCGACACTTCAACTGGGAGCGACCCGAGTGGCCGGAGCCGATGGCGGAAGGTCTGAATCCAGACGTCTCCGTCCGGCCTCGCGGCGTGGTGGAGAAGTGCAGCTTCTGCCATCACCGGCTCCAGCGCGCCAAGGACAAGGCGGCCGCCGAGAGCCGGCCGCTCAGGGACGGCGATTACGTGCCGGCCTGCGTCGAGACCTGCCCCGCGGGCGCGATGGTCTTCGGGGACCTCGACGATCCGCGGAGCGCGGTGGTGCGGCTTTCCGAGAGTCCACGGGCGTTTCGGCTTCTCGAGGAGCTGGGCACTCGGCCGAAGGTGATCTACCTGTCGAAAGGGGAATCCGGTGGAAGAGTCTGAACGGCGCGCCGAGGCCGGACTCGGCACGGACGCGCACCTGCTGCTCCCGATGTCGCGGACGGGGCCCCGCTTCTGGCTCCTCGTGGGAGGCCTCCTTGCGATCGCGTGCTGGGGGCTCTTCGCGTGGTCCACGCAGCTCCGCCGGGGCCTGTTCGTCACGGGCCTGAACGTGCCTGTCTACTGGGGCCTCTACATCACGAACTTCGTCTTCTTCATCGGAATCAGCCACGCAGGGACGCTCATCTCGGCCATCCTCCGCCTGGCTCACGCCGAATGGCGCCGGCCCATCACGCGCGCGGCCGAGGTCATCACGGTCCTGGTGCTCTTCTTCGGCCTGGGGTGCGTCATCCTGGACCTGGGCCGACCGGACCGCGCCCTCAACGTGATCCTGCACGGCAATTTCACGTCCCCGCTCCTCTGGGACGTCGCGTCCATCAGCACCTATCTGACCGCGAGCACGATCTACCTCTATCTGCCGCTCATCCCGGACATCGCGATCCTCAGGGACAACTTTCAGGGCCGCCACTGGTTCTACCGCGCCCTGGCCCTCGGCTGGACGGGGACTCCCCGACAGCACCGGCTCCTGGAAAGGGCGATCGCGGTGATGGCGGTCGTCGTGATCCCGATCGCAATCAGCGTCCACACGGTCGTCTCGTGGGTCTTCGCGATGACCGTGCAGCCGATGTGGCACTCGACGATCTTCGGGCCCTACTTCGTCGTGGGCGCGATCTTCTCAGGCATCGCCGCGATCATCGTCGCGATGGCGGCCATCCGCCGGGCATACCACCTCGAGGCGTATTTGAAGCCGATCCACTTCAACAACCTCGGGCTCCTGCTGCTGGTCTTCACGCTCCTCTGGTTCTACTTCACGTTCGCCGAGTTCCTCACGACCTACTACGGCGCCGAGCCGACGCACATGACGGTCTTCCTCTCCAAGACCGAGGGGAAGTTCTCGCCTTACTTCTGGGTCATGGTCGTCACGTGCTTCTTCGTCCCGTTCACGCTGCTCGCGAACAACCGGACGCGGAGAACGGTCTGGGGCTGCGTGGCCGCCTCCCTTTCGGTCGAGGTCGGGATGTGGCTCGAGCGCTTCCTCATCGTCGTTCCGAGCCTCTCGAACCCACGGCTCCCGCTCACCGCGTCCTCCTACACGCCGACCTGGGTGGAGTGGTCTCTCTTCGCCGCCTTCATCTCCTGCTTCATCCTCCTGTACGCCGTCTTCACGAAGCTCTTCCCGATCGTCTCGATCTGGGAGATCCGAGAGGGCCGCGAGCATGCGGTGAGCGAGGTCACCACGCGGATCGAGAGCTACCTGCCCGACGCGCTCGAGGCGACGCATGGCTGAAGGCATTCTCGGGCGGCTCGCTCTCCTCTGCGTCGTGATTCCGGCGATGCTCCGGCCGAGCCCGGCGGAAGCCGGCTTCGGCGATCCTGCGAAAGGGCAATCGCTGTTCGTCTCGAAGGGATGCGTCGAGTGTCACGCCGTGAGAGGCGCCGGAGGCCGCATCGGGCCCGATCTGGGCCGCACGGCGGTCAAGGGCTCCTTCTACGAAATCGCCGCGGCGCTCTGGAACCACTCGCTCACGATGAGCGACAAGATGAAGGAGTTCCGGCTTGTGCGGCCGAGCTTCCGGGACGACGAGCTCGCGGACCTCCTCGCGTTCCTCTATTTCCTGAACTACTTCGACGAGCCCGGAGATCCCAAGGTCGGCAAGGTCCTCTTCGCGCAGAAGCACTGCATCCAGTGCCACCGGCTCGGAAAGGAGGGCGGGAGCGCGGGCCCTCGCCTCGACGCACTTCCCCGGGGGACGTCGCCCCTCAGGATCGCGCAGGACCTCTGGAACCATGGGCCCGCGATGGTGCCGGCGATTCGCCGCCTCGGCCTCGACATCCCGAAGTTCAACGGGAGCGAGATCATCGACCTCTTCGCCTACCTGCGAAGCCAGGGCCAGAGACAGGCCGCGCACGAATTCCGATCGGCGGGCGACCCCAAACGCGGCGGGCGGCTCTTCCGGGAGAAGGGGTGCTCGCGCTGTCACGCCGTGCTCGGGGAAGGAGCGGACATCGGACCGGACCTCGGAAGCGCCGAGCTGCGCGGCAGCGTCACGCAGCTGGCCGGCAGGATGTGGAACCACTGGCCGGCCATGGCCGAAGCGATGGGCACCCTCGGTATGGCGCCGCCGACCTTCAAGGGAGAGGATGTCGCGGACGTCTTCGCGTTCCTCTTCATCTCACGCTACGAGTCGCGGCCCGGCGATCTCGCGCGCGGCCGGGCGATCTACCGGCAGAAGGGGTGCGTCGTCTGCCACGGGCCGGACGGCAAGGGCGGCATCGGCACCTCGCTGAGGACCAGCAGCGGGGAGACAAAGGAGCAGATCACGCAGCGGATGTGGAACCACGTTCCGCAGATGCGCGACAAGATGGGAGATCACCAGATTCCCTGGCCCCGCTTCGACGCGGAGGAGCTCGCCGCGCTGCAGGCTCTTCTCGCCGACGGGTGGAAGAGCGAGCCCGCGCCGCAGAGAGCCTTGACGAAACAACGAGGAGGAGGAGGTTCACGATGAAATCGATCGCTCAGCGAGTCCGGTTGGGCGCCCTTGCGGCGCTCGCGGCGGCGGCCCTCGGCCAGACGGCCGGCGCCGAGCCCGCCTACGTCGGCGCGAAGAGATGCAAAGGATGCCACCTCAAGGAGTTCACGTCCTGGTCGGAAACCAGGATGTCGAAGGCCTTCGAGCTCCTGAAGCCCGGCGTTTCCGCCGAGGCGAAGACGAAGGCGAAGCTCGATCCGAAGAAGGACTACTCGACGGATGCGAACTGCCTCCCGTGCCACACGACCGGCTACGGGAAGCCCGGCGGCTTCGCCGACGTCGCGACCACGCCTGATCTCGTCGGCGTGCAATGCGAGATGTGCCACGGGCCGGGGGGCACGTACTCTCCAGAAGCAGTACATGAGTCTCCAAAACAAAGAGTACAAGAAAGCCGAGCTCGTGAAGGTGGGTCTGATCGGGCAGATCGGCAAAGACACGTGCGTGAGCTGCCACAACTCCAAGAGCCCGTTCTTCAAGGCTTTCAACTTCGAGGAGAGGAAGGCGAAGGGAATCCACACGAAGGTTCCGTTGAAGTACGCGCACTGAGCGGCGCGCGCTCGAAGGGGGCAGGGGAGCGGGAGGCTGCGGCGGGAAGGCTCCCGGCGTCGTCTGCGACTATATTGGTGCAGGACCGGGGCCCATGAGGAAAGCGGAGCGCGACCCGCATTGGTCAGGGTGGCAGTGGGCCACTCTGATGCTGTCGAGCGTCAGCATCGTCGCTGCGGTGTTCGCGACGTGGGAGCTGGTGGAGAACCGCCTCTTCCGGAGCGTCGACTACGTCACGCTTCACACGCTCTACATCACGCGCGGGATGACGTCCTCTCTGCTCCTGGCCTCGTGGGCGGCGTGGTACGTGCTCCGGCAGCGCCGGCAGAGCGAGGCCGAGCTCCGCCGGTCGCGCGAGCACTACCGTCATCTCCTCGAGGCTTCGCCCGGCGCCGTTGCGCTCTACGACTCTTCGCTCCGCGTCACTGAGTGGAACGAGGCCGCCGAGCGCCTTTACGGATTCAGCAAGACCGACGTGATCGGCCGCGAGCTCCCGACCGTTCCCGATGAGAAAAGGGCGGAGCTGCGGGACCTCCTGCGGAAGGTGGACGCCGGGGATCCGATCGCGGTCGTCGAGACGCTGCGACGCGACGCACGCGGGGAGCTGCTCGAGGTGCAGCTCAGCGTGCTTCCGTTCCGGGAGCGCGGGAGTCCCAGCAATTTCCTGGAGGTCACCGAGGACATCCGCGAGCGTGTGCGGCTCCGGCAGACGCTCCTGGAGGTCGAGAAGCTCACGAGCATCGGGAAGACCGCGGCGGGGACCGCCCATCATCTCAATACTCCTCTCGCCGCCATGCTCCTGCGCGTCCAGATGATGCGGGAGCGGGTGACCGACGGGGCGACGGCCTCCGACCTCGAGCGCCTCGAGAGCAGCCTCCAGTTCTGCCAGCAGTTCGTGCGTCGTCTCCTGGAATTCAGCAGCCGACCGGCCGCGCAGAAGCAGCCCGAAGACGTCGCTCACACGCTCGAATCCGTCGTCAGCTTCCTGGCCCCCTCGCTGAACGCCCGCCACGCACGCGTCTCGATGGACCTCGGCGCCGTGAACGGCGCAAGAGTCCTCGCCGACCGAAACCTGCTGGAGGCCCTCTTCTCGATCATCCTGAGCAACGCGCTCGACGCCATCTGCGACGGCGGCAGGATCGCGATCCGGTGCCGCCCCCCCGAGGGCCGATCGCTCGAGGTCGACATTGCCGACGACGGCTGCGGCATCGCGCCGGCTGACCACGCGCACGTGTTCGAGCCGTTCTTCTCGACGAAGGGACCCGGCAGGGGAACCGGGCTCGGGCTCGCAATCGCACGGCGCATCGTCATCGAGCACGGCGGCTCCATCCGTCTGCAGGACGCGCCCGGCGGCGGCACGATCGCGTCGATCACGCTCCCCCTCCTGCAGCCGGAAGTCGCGGGGCCGCCATGACCGAACGTGACGACTCGCCCCATCCGTGCGGGATCCTGATCGTCGACGACGACGCGAGCCTCGCGACGACCCTCCAGGATTTCCTGCGACAGGAAGGATATTCAGTCGAGATCGCGCTTTCCGCCACCGAGGCGCTGGCGGTGCAAGAGCGCAACCCGTACCTCGCGGTTGCGCTCATCGACCTCATCATGCCGGGGACAGACGGCCTGGCGCTGATGGAGGAGCTCCAGCGCCGAAACCCCGACCTCGCCGTCGTGATCATGACGGGCTACGGCACGATCGAGACGGCCGTCGAGGCCGTCAAGCGCGGGGCCGAAGACTACGTGACCAAACCATTCGAACATCAGGTCATCCGGAAAAAGATCGGGCGCCTGATGGAGGTCTTCGAGCTTCGGGAGCACGTGACGCAGCTTG
Source organism: Thermoanaerobaculia bacterium (assembly GCA_963816185.1). GTDB lineage: Bacteria > Acidobacteriota > Thermoanaerobaculia > UBA5066 > UBA5066 > Fen-183. The sequence goes on from CAWFJJ010000024.1 coordinate 228,596, forward strand.
AGGCGAGCCTCGAGCGCTCGCCCTGTTTCGCGTCGATGGTCACGGTCTCGCCCCTCATGCACCGCGTGATCGAGCGGGCGCGCGTGGCGGCTCGGACGGAGGCGCCGGTTCTGATTCTCGGCGAGACCGGGACGGGCAAGGAGATGCTGGCCCGCGCGATCCACGACGCCAGCCCCCGCGCCCGCGGGCCGTTCGTGCCCGTGAATTGCGGCGCCTTGCCGCGCGAGCTCGTCGAGAGCGAGCTCTTCGGATCCCGGCGCGGGGCCTTCACTGGCGCCTATGCCGACGCGCCCGGAGTCTTCGCGGCCGCGACGCATGGGACGGTTTTCATGGACGAGATCGGCGAGATGCCGAAGGACGCCCAGGTGAAGTTGCTCCGCGTCTTCGAGGAAGGCGAGGTGCGTCCCGTGGGGAGCCCGACGGCGGTCCGGGTCGACGTGCGGGTCGTCTCGGCCTCGAACAGGCCGCTTGCGGCGCTCCGCACGGAGCGGCTGCGCGAAGACTTCTATTTTCGGATCGCGACGGTCGTCATCGAGATCCCGCCGCTCCGCTCGCGGCTGGAGGACGTCTTCGTGCTCGCCCAGCACTTCGTGGGCCGGCTGGCGCGACAGACCGGGCGGGAGATCACGCTCTCGCGCCCCGCGCTCGAGCTTCTCCTGAACCATCCGTACGCCGGGAACGTGCGGGAGCTCGAGAGCGTGCTGCTCAGCGCCACGGCCGTCTCGCTCGAAAACCCCCAGACGATCAACGACAAGGACCTCAGGCCGCTCCTGAAGGACTCGGGAAGCCCGCCGCTCCAGGCATTCACCGGGGACCAGCCGCTCTCGATGGAGCGCCTCGAACAGATGGCGATCCAGCAGGCGCTTCGTCTTTCCGAGGGGAACCGTACGAAGGCCGCGTCCCTGCTCGGCATCTCCCGCGACACTTTGTACCGGAAGCTCAAACAGGCTAAGACTGAAAGCTGAACGACGCGGTCGTTACCTCCACCCTCACCGGGCGTGGACCTTCTCGACGGCCCAGTCCGCTCCCCTCCCATGGCACGTGCCGCAGGCTTCCGTCGGGCCCGAGGAGCCGGGGAAGTTCACCGTGTTCAGGTACGCGTGGGCTGCCACGTCGCGGCTGTCGTGACAGCCGACGCACGCTGCCGTGCCGGGCCCCTGCGGCGAGAAGAAATCGCGCTGGGTGACGACGGGCACGGCGTCGGACGAGACCGGGAGGGTATAGGCCGCGGCGTTCACGTGGCACTTGAGGCAGTCGCGGCGGTCCCCCGGAAACCGGACCCCGTTGAAGTTGGTCGGGCTTCCACCCCAGATCGTGTAGTCCTGCGTCAAGTCCACACCCGTGTGAATGCGGTGGATCAGCCGCTTGAAAGCGCCCGACTCCGGCCTGCCGTCGGGATGCCTGTCCTTGTGGTTCGGGTTGTGGCAGATCACACACAGTTCGATCGCGATGCGCTGACCGCCGTGGGAGAAGAGGGTCGCGAGCCGCTCGTGGCACTTGTTGCACTTGTCGAGCGAGACGAGCGTGCGGCGCGGCTTCGCCGTCCCGCCGGTGATCGCGACGTAAATGATCGGATTGAACGCGCCTTCCTGGTATGTCGCCGGGCCCGCGTGAGGCGCGGGATTCAGCGTCACCGTGCGTCGCACTTCGATGGAGAACGTCCACGTGCCCGAGGCGTCCGCGGGAATCGCGTTCGTGAAGGTGTACGTTCCCAGGGTCCCGTCGAAGGTGGCGCCGTCCGCCCTCTCGCGGAAATCGGGGAAGAGGGTGTAGTCGGTCGTGGGCCCACCCAGATCGATGTTCAGGTTCGAGCCGAACGTCTTCGGGTCGAGGACCGTGCCGTCGCCGTTCGTCAGCTTGAAGGTGACGACGGGCTTCTTGCCCGGAGCGGCCTGGCTGACCGAGATGATCTCGGCATTGAGACCCTTGAGCTGCTTCGATTTGTCGGGAACGGTGTGCGCACCTCTGACCGAGGCGTCCCACTCGGCGTCGCCCTGCGGGAGGTGGCAGGTAGCGCACGTGCCGTCGGCTTGCGGGCCGGCCGGGTGGCCTGCGCCGGTCGTGAAGTTCACGTCGTCATGGCACGAGCCGCACGCCTTCGAGCTCGGGTAGGTGTACCAGTTCGCGGCCTGCGCTGGCTTATTCGCCGGGTCCGTTCCCTCGTGGCAGTAGTAGCAATTGCGGATGTCCTGCGGAAACGCGACGGTGGAGTAGTCGTTCGTGCCGGTCAGGATGAACGGCTTGCCCGCCTTCACGCTGGGCAGGTTCTCCCCCCTGTGGATCCGGTGGATCATGACTTTCAGGTCGAACGACTCACCCGTCTCGCTGAGCGTGTGCTGTGGCTGGTGGCAAAGGACGCAGAGCCTCACGCTGCGCCGCGCGCCTCCGTGCATGGCCAGCGGGTCGTGGCAGTTGTTGCAGGCCGTGTCGGTGTTGATCGCGTTCCAGACGGGCGTTGCGGGCCCTCCGTCCGCCCTGAAGTCCTTGAACACGTTGTCCGCGTAGTACGTCTTGCCGTCGAGCACTTCGGCCGGCATCACTCTGCTTGCTTGAACGCCGAGCGTCAGCATCTTCGTGACGTCGAAGTCGGCCGGCAGAGTGGTCCCGAAGGTGTACTTGGAGTGCCCGAGGTCGAGATCCATCCACGTGCCGCTCTGGTCGGTCGAGGGATTCGTGGCGCCGCTACGGACCCGCGTGGTGTACGCGAAGTACTGGCGCTTGTCGGCGTCCCAGCTCGCGAGGACGAAGCCGGGTGTGACGGGTCCAGGCGTCAGCGCACCCAGCCGGTCGAGCGGCTGATTGAGACTGTCGCTGATCGAAATTTCGACGACCGGTTTCTTGCCGGGCGCCACGTTTGTGACACCCAGAATGGTGACTTTCAATCCGGGCCGAGCGTAGTCGAGCTGGTCGGCCGCCAGATAGAACTCCCTTTCGAGAGGCGTGTATTTCACATGGCGCGCTACCGGCGGTCCGCCAGCGACGGGTGTCGAGACGGGAATCGGGCGGGACGAGGGAACGGAGAGCGCCCCGACCCAGAAGACCACCAGCGCGAAACCGCGAGAGAGAAGGCTCATGAAATCCTCCGGCTTGTTCGTCTGGACCTTGCAGTCGGGCTGCCAGGGGGCGGCGGGCGGCGGCACGCCGTCGAAGAGCCCCCACGAAAAGACAGGTCAATCAGATCCGAGTCGTTCCGCGAGGCCGGGTCCACCTGGCGCAAGGGGCGCAGGTGTCAGAAAATAAGTCAGCGTCAGAAAACCTTACGCCGCAGAGCCAGGAGACCACCACGACAAAGGAGCCGGTCTGATCCGCTGCTCGGTGACTCTTAGTTCTTCTCGACCCGGAAGGTGAGCGTCTTCTTGAGCACTCCGTCCATGTACAGGCTGACGGAGTAGCTGCCGACCGGCCAGCCCTGCGGCGGTTTCGAGCAGTTGAAGGAGCCGATGAACTCGCCTTTCGACGAGAATGTCGTTTCGTTCTCCGCTAATTTGGTCTTCGCTTCGAGCCCCGCCACCTTCTCGGCGAACCACGAGGCTTTAACTTTCGTCCCCTGCCCGGCGACGACCCGGTACACGGCGAAGACCTTCGGGGTATCCGGGGCGAAAACGTCCCTCTCGTCCTGCGAGTACTTGTCGCTGGTGGTGATGGCGAGCTTGAAATGCGGCCCGGCCGATTGCGGTTTCGTTTGCTCGGCTGCGAAAACTCCGGAGCCCAGAAGCGTCGCCGCCAGCGCGACGAGAGCGATTCTTCTCATAGTTCCTCCTTCCCGCTCAGGGAAGTCCTTCCGAGGCTCTCCGGGGACAGAGCGGTGCGTCCGGGGCAGCCCTACCTAATCGTGGTCTCCTCGAAAGCAGGCGTCTCTGATGAACCTGCATGAGGAGGACACGCAGGAGGAACCGGACCTTGCGATAGAGTTTAAACGGCGCCGAGCAGGATTGTAACTACGAGTAACCCCAGCTCTTTAGGTAGGCGCGGGCTCTGCTCAGATCACGTCCGGGTCCTGGACGTCGAAGGGAAGAGGGCCGAGCGGGCAGGACTCGACGGGCATGGTGAGCAGGCCGTCGGCGAGTAGCTCCGAGGTTTCGGAATGCACACAGATGCGGCCCTCGGCGGTGCGGCGCTCGACACCCGGCCGTCCGCACCGGGGGCAGAGCTCGACCACGGCCTCCAGACCGGGGAAGGAGCCGGGCGCCTGATCCGTGTAGGTCTCGAGAAGGATCATGTCTCCCTCCTGGCGTGGCTTCGATACGGCCACATGCATACGTGTTTCACGTTGCGTGCCGGAAATTTCTTCAGGGCCTTCTTCCGCGTTCCACCGGGAAATGCGCATCTCGTAACATGCAGAAATGGACGATCTTCCGCGACCTTCGGCACATGCGTGCGGAGCGTGGATACTCGTATGGGTCCGGGGGGGGCCTTGAGCGTGGCCCACCTTCTAGATCTTCTCGAAAAGACGAGTCGCACGTTCGCGCTCTCGATTCCGCCCCTGCCCGAGCCGACGCGCCGGGAAGTCACGGTGGCGTATCTCCTGTTCCGGATCGCGGATACGTTCGAGGACGCGGTACACATACGACCCGAGATTCGGATCCGGGCCTTGCACGACCTTAACGTTCTCGTCGCTTCCCCTCGGAAGGACGAAGCAGTCCGGCTCTCGCGCGAGTGGACTTCGGCCGGCATCGCGACGCTTGCGGGATACCAAGAGCTTCTCGTGGAGATCCCGTTCGTCCTGGACGCGTTTTTCGCTCTCTCGCCTCATGCCGCCGATGCGATCCGGCGGCACGTGATCCGTTCGGCGGCGGGTATGGCGGACTTCGTGGCGCGTACGCGCAACGGGCTTTTGGAGCTCGAGGACCTCGACGATCTCAAGGCCTATTGCCACGTGGTCGCCGGCCTCGTCGGGGAGATGCTGACGGAGCTTTTCCTCCTGGATCGGCCGGATCTCGCGGCAGAGGCGGGAGCGCTCATGTCACGGGCCGGCGCATTCGGGGAAGCGCTGCAACTCGTGAATATTCTGAAGGATGCCTCCAGCGACGCGGCTGAAGGGCGAAGCTATATGCCCGCTGCCGTGCCCCGGCACGAGGTGTTCGCCCTTGCGAGGCGGGATCTCGTGGCCGCCGGGGAGTACATCGGCGCGCTCGAACGCGCCCACGCCCCGCGCGGAATTCTGGAGTTCACGGCGTTGCCTGTCGAGCTTGCCTGGGCTTCGCTCGAGGCGATCGAGAAAGGCGGCTCGGGATCGAAAGTGACGAGACCCGAAGTCTATCTGCTGGTCCGGCGAGTCCGGCGCGCCCTGGACACGGGCGAAAGCCTTGCGCAACGTCTGTCAAACACAAGGGATCGCGCTTGACAGCCCCCCACGGGGTCTATATTCTTCACCGGTTTCCCCGGGGACCGGCTCGGCGCCAACGTCGTGTCGCGCCCGGGGAACAGCCGTCCAACGGCTGATCTCGCCCCGTACGCTCGGTTCAACAAGTCGTCCCATCGTCTTTTCACGTCCGAAGGAGTCTCGAAACTTTCATGCCGACGATCAGCCAGCTCGTAAGGAAGGGCCGCGACGCCGTCCGTTACAAGACGAAGTCGCCTGCACTTCAGTCCTGCCCGCAGCGCCGGGGCGTCTGCACCCAGGTCAAGACGACGACCCCGAAAAAGCCGAACTCGGCGCTCCGCAAGATCGCCCGCGTACGGCTCACGAACGGGATCGAGGTCACGACCTACATCCCGGGCATCGGGCACAACCTGCAGGAGCACTCGATCGTCATGATCCGTGGAGGCCGCGTGAAGGACCTCCCCGGCGTGCGCTACCACATCATTCGCGGAACGCTCGACGCGGTCGGCGTCGCGAATCGCAAGCAGTCGCGCAGCAAGTACGGCGCGAAAAGGCCGAAGGCGTAAGGGAAGAACATGCCGCGTCGCCGTGAAGTTCCGAAGCGGGAGGTCCTCCCGGATCCGCTCTACCAGTCGCAGCTCGTGACGAAGTTCATCAACTGCGTGATGGAGCGCGGGAAAAAGTCGACGGCCGAGTCCATCTTCTACGGGGCCATGAAGCAGATCGAGCAGAAGACGTCCGACGATCCGCTGAAGACCTTCAAAAAAGCTCTCGAGAACGTCAAGCCGGTCCTCGAGGTCAAGTCGCGCCGCGTCGGCGGCTCGACGTACCAGGTGCCGGTGGAGGTCAAACCGAACCGCCGCGCGTCGCTCGCGATCCGCTGGGTCATCTCGTACGCGCAGGCGCGCGGCGAGAAGACGATGCGCGACAAGCTCGCCGGCGAGCTGATGGATGCCGCCAACAACCGCGGGAACGCGGTCAAGAAGAAGGAGGACACCCACAAGATGGCCGAGGCCAACAAGGCCTTCGCCCATTACCGCTGGTAGGACTGCACACTTCTCCGGGCGAGCGGAAACCGGTCGGGCGGCGCGGAAACGCGCGAAACCGGACAGGTCCTCTCGAAGAGCCCGGACACGCCTCACAGCGTGCGGAATCCTCGGGTATAGAGCCGGAGCCAACGCTACGGCCCGTTTCGCGAGCGACAGCGAGCGAAATGCAGAAACCCTGGATTCGACGGCGCAGACACCCCGGGACGGGACACACTCGTTATGCCGAGAACTCATCCTCTCGATAAGTGCCGAAACATCGGCATCATGGCTCACATCGACGCGGGTAAGACCACGACGACGGAGCGTGTGCTTTATTACACCGGCGTCAGCTACAAGCTCGGCGAGGTCCACGAAGGCACCGCGGTGATGGACTGGATGGTTCAGGAGCAGGAGCGCGGGATCACGATCACGTCGGCCGCCACCACGTGCTTCTGGAAGGACACGCGGATCAACATCATCGACACGCCCGGGCACGTGGACTTCACGGCAGAGGTCGAGCGCTCGCTGCGCGTCCTCGACGGCGCGGTGGCCGTGTTCGACGCCGTCTCCGGAGTCGAGCCCCAGTCCGAGACGGTGTGGCGCCAGGCGGACCGCTACGGCGTACCGCGCATCGCGTTCATCAACAAGATGGACCGGGTCGGCGCGGATTTCGACCGCTGCATCGAGATGATGATCACGAAGCTCGGGGCGAAGCCCACGGCGGTCCAGATTCCGTTTGGCTCGGCCGAGACGTTCGAGGGCGTCATCGATCTCATCGAGGGCAAGGCCTACGACTTCAAGGACGACGCGCTCGGCGCGGAATTCGAGACGATCGACGTCCCGGCCGACCACAAGGCCATGTACGACAAGTACCGCGAGCGGCTCATCGAGCTTCTCGCGGAGACCGACGACGCGCTCATGCAGAAGTTCATGGACGGCCACGCGCCGACGCCGGACGAGATGCGCGCCGCCCTTCGCAAGGCGACGATCTCGGGCAAGCTCCATCCGGTCGTGTGCGGCTCGGCGTTCAAGAACAAGGGTGTCCAGCAGCTTCTCGACGCCGTCGTCGAGTACCTCCCGTCGCCGCTCGACATCCCCGCCATCACGGGCGTGGACGAGGACGGGAAGGAGGTCGCGCTCGACACGGACGACGAGGCGCCGTTCGCGGGTCTCGTCTTCAAGATCATGACCGACCCGTTCGTCGGCCAGCTCGCGTTCTTCCGCGTCTACGCGGGCCACCTCGACGCAGGCTCGGGCGTCTACAACTCGACGAAGCAGACGAACGAGCGCATCGGCCGGCTCCTGAAGATGCACGCGAACAAGCGCGAGGAGATCAAGGAAGTCTGGGCGGGCGACATCGCCGCCGCGGTGGGCCTGAAGAACGTCACGACGGGGGACACGATCTGCGAGCGCGACCACATCGTCGTCCTCGAATCCATGAAGTTCCCCGAGCCCGTCATCACACTCTCCATCGAGCCGAAGACGAAAGTCGACCAGGAAAAGATGGGACTCGCGCTCGCGAAGCTCATGCAGGAAGACCCGACGTTTCGCGTCCACACGGACAAAGAGACGAACCAGACGATCATCGCCGGGATGGGCGAGCTCCATCTCGAGATCATCGTCGACCGCATGGTGCGCGAGTTCAACGTCAGCGCGAACGTGGGCAAGCCGCAGGTCGCGTACCGCGAGACGATCCGCAAGGACGTCGCGGGCGAGGGCAAGTTCATCCGACAGTCGGGCGGCAAGGGCCAGTACGGGCACGCCAAGATCCGCCTGCGCCCGCACCCGGAGGGCAAGGACTACGAGTTCGTCAACGCCATCACCGGCGGCACGATTCCCAAGGAGTTCATCAAGCCGATCGATCAGGGGATTCGCGAGGCGACCCTCACTGGCGTTCTCGCCGGATATCCGACCGTCAACATCCAGGTCGAGCTCTACGACGGCTCGTATCACGACGTCGACTCCTCGGAGATGGCCTTCAAGATCGCGGGCTCGATGGCGTTCCAGGACGCCGCGAGAAAAGCGCATCCCGTCATCCTCGAGCCCATGATGGCCGTCGAGGTCGTCACGCCCGACGAGTTCCTCGGGCCCGTGAACGGGGACTTGAACTCCCGGCGGGGCCGGATCAACCACATGGAGCCCCGCGTGAACTTCCAGGTCATCACCGCGAGCGTCCCGCTTGCGGAGATGTTCGGCTACGCCACGACGCTGCGGTCCCTCACGCAGGGCCGGGCCAACTACACGATGCAGTTCGAACGTTACGACGAGGTCCCGAAGGCGATCGCCGAAGGAATTATCGCGAAGGTTTCGGTCTAGAGAATCCCGAGCAACGGAGGAATCGATGGCAAAAGAGAAGTTCGAACGCAAGAAGCCGCACGTGAACGTCGGCACCATCGGTCACATCGACCACGGCAAGACGACGCTGACGGCTGCCCTGACGAAGGTTCTGTCCACGAAGGGCCTCGCCGTGGCGAAGTCGTATGACGACGTGGCCAAGGCCGACGCCAAGACGTTTCGCCGTGACGCGACCAAGATCCTGACGGTGGCTCTCGCGCACGTCGAGTACGAAACGGCCAAGCGCCACTATGCGCACATCGACTGCCCGGGTCACGCCGACTACATCAAGAACATGGTCACGGGCGCCGCGCAGATGGACGGCGCCATCCTGGTCGTCGAGGCCCCCAAGGGACCCATGCCGCAGACGAAAGAGCACGTCCTCCTCGCGCGGCAGGTGAACGTGCCGGCGATGGTCGTCTTCCTGAACAAGTGCGACCTCATGGACGACCCCGAGCTCCTCGACCTCGTCGAGCTCGAGGTGAGAGAGCTCCTGAGCAAATACGGCTTCCCCGGCGACAAGATTCCGGTCATTCGGGGCTCGGCCACGAAGGCTCTCGCGAACCCGACCGGTCCCGAGGCGAAGTGCATCTGGGATCTCGCGAACGCGCTGGACGAGAGCATCCCCGACCCGGTGCGCGAGACGGACAAGGACTTCCTGCTGCCCATCGAGGACGTTTTCTCGATCTCGGGCCGCGGCACCGTCGTGACCGGCCGCGTCGAGCGCGGCATCGTGAAGGTGGGCGACGAAGTCGAGATCGTCGGCCTGCGCGAAACGCAGAAGAAGATCGTCACGGGCGTCGAGATGTTCAAGAAGCTCCTCGACCAGGGCCAGGCGGGCGACAACATCGGCGTCCTGCTCCGCGGCGTGGAGCGCGACGACGTGGAGCGCGGGCAGGTGCTCGCCAAGCCCGGCTCGATCAAGCCGCACACGAAGTTCAAGGGGAAGGTCTACATCCTCTCCAAGGACGAGGGCGGGCGCCACACGCCTTTCTTCAACAATTACCGGCCGCAGTTCTTCATCCGCACGACAGACGTCACCGGCTCGGCCATGCTGCCGTCCGGAGTCGAGATGGTCATGCCCGGCGACGACGTGGAGCTCGCGATCGAGCTCATCTCGCCGATCGCGATCGAGAAGGGCCTCAAGTTCGCCATCCGCGAGGGCGGCCGCACCGTCGGGGCCGGCACCGTGATCGAGATTCTTGCTTAAGAAGTATTTCGGATTTTCTTTGGAGATTGAAAGAGAGAACGCGCTGACTTGAAACGCACCGCCCGGGCCGCCGCCCTCTTCACCTTCTAAGAGAAAGCGGCATTGCCCGGACCGAGGCGCGACAGGCAACGCGAGGGAAGCAGAGAATGGCTAACGACAGAATCCGCATCCGACTCAAGGGATACGACTACCGCATCCTCGACCAGTCGACGACCGAGATCGTCGACACGGCGCGGCGCTCGGGCGCGAAGGTCGCGGGACCGATCCCGCTGCCGACGGCCATCGCGCGCTGGACGGTGAACCGCTCGCCGCACGTCGACAAGAAGTCGCGGGAGCAGTTCGAGATGCGGACGCACAAGCGCCTCCTCGACATCTTCGAGTGGACGCCGCAGACGGTCGACGCCCTCACGAAGCTCGAGCTTCCCGCGGGTGTCGAAGTCGAAATCCGGACGATGGGCAAGTAGACCGTCCCGTCACACGAAGGCGGGACGAGGAAGCACACGATGATCAACGGAATTCTGGGACGCAAGATCGGGATGACCCAGGTCTTCGAGGCGGACGGCACGGTCGTGCCCGTCACCGTCGTCGAGGCGGGGCCCTGCCTGGTCGTCCAGCGCAAGACGAAGGACAACGATGGGTACGACGCGCTTCAGCTCGGCCTGGTCGGGCGCGTCTCGCCGCGGCGGCTCACGGCCCCCGCCAAGGGCCACTTCGAGAAGGCGGGCGTGCCGCCGACGAAGACCCTCGGCGAGGTGCGTTGCGACGCGGACGAGAAGGCGGCGCCGGGCGACAAAGTGCTCTGCGACATCTTCGCCGAGAAAGAGCACGTCGACGTGGTCGGCGTCTCGAAAGGGAAGGGGTTCCAGGGCGTCATGAAGCGTCACGGCTTCGCCGGTGGCGCCGCCACGCACGGCTCGATGTTCCACCGGGCCCCTGGCTCGATCGGACCCTCGGCCTTTCCGTCGCGGGTGTATGCCGGCACGCGGTCATCGGGTCGCATGGGCGGCAAGCAAACGACGATGAAGAACCTGGTCGTCGTGCGCGTCGACGCGGAGAACCACCTGCTCTACCTCCGGGGCGCGGTTCCGGGAGCGCGAAACACGGTCGTCAAGATCGTGAAGAAGCTCTCCGGGAGAAACGGCCGCGGGGCGGCTGCGTGAAGGGGACGACGATGGCGACGACAAGAAAGACCCCTGCGGCGAAGGCCTCGGCGAAGAAGGCCGCGAAGAGTCCTGACGCGCCGTCGAGAGCGGTGAAGGCGGGCGAGGCCGCGTCTCTCACGCTCCCGATTCGGAACCTCGCGGCCGAGAGGGTGGGAGAGCTCACGCTCCCGGAGGAGATCTTCGGCGTTCCGTTCCGCCGCCACCTCGTCTGGGAGGTCGTGAAGCAGATCCGCGCGCGCGAGCACCGAGGCACGCACAAGACGAAGGTCCGTTCCGAAGTCTCCGGCAGCGGGAAGAAGCCGTTCAAGCAGAAGCACACGGGCCGCGCGCGGCAGGGCGGCGGGCGCCCGCCGATCCACCGGCACGGCGGCACGGCCTTCGGCCCGGTTCCGCACTCCTACGACCTGAAAGTCAATGCGAAGGCGAAGAAGGCGGCCCTGCGCTGCGTCCTCTCCGAGAAGGCGCGCGGCAACCAGGTGATCCTGCTCGACACCCTCGAGCTCGGCAGCCACAAGACGAAGGATTTCGCGGGCGTCCTCGCGAAGCTCGGCGTCGAAGGCAAGGCGCTCGTCCTCGACCGGAAGCAGAACGTCAACCTCTCGCGCGCGACCGCCAACAACCCGAAGGTTCAAGCGATGGACGTCCTCGGCATCAACGTCTACGACGCGCTGAACGCGGGCACGCTCGTCTTCTCCGAGGACGCGCTCCGCACGGCCATCGAGGTGCTGGCGTGAGCGAAAGAACCATGCAATCCGTGCTCGTGCGCCCCGTCCTCACCGAGCGCTCCACGGCCATGAGCCAGGCGCAGAACGTCCTCACGTTCGACGTCGCGCGCGACGCGAACAAGATCCAGATCCGCAAAGCTGTCGAGGCCCTCTTCCAGGTCAAGGTGGACGCCGTCCGCGTCGTCGCCGTGTCCGGGAAGATCAAGAAGGTCGGCAAGTCGATCGGCCGGGGCCAGGATCGCAAGAAGGCCTACGTGAAGCTGGCGAAGGGCCAGAAGCTTCCGGCCCTCTTCGAAGGGGTGTAACGCGCCATGCCCGTCAAGTCGTACAAACCCACGTCTCCCGGGATGCGTCAGCGGACCACGTCCGACTTCTCGGAGATCACGAAGACCGGACCCGAGAAGTCGCTCACGAAGGGCAAGCTCAAGACCGGCGGCCGCGACAGCCGCGGCCATCTCACGTCGTGGTGGCGGGGCGGCGGACACAAGAAGCGCTACCGCGACATCGACTTCAAGCGCGACAAGCACGACATCCCGGCGAAGGTCGCCTCCATCGAGTACGACCCGAACCGGTCGGCGCGTATCGCTCTTCTCGCTTACGCAGACGGGGAGAAGCGCTACATCGTGGCCCCCGCCGGCCTCAGCGTCGGGCAGACGGTCGTCTCCGGCGCCGCGGTCGACATCGTGGTCGGAAATGCCCTTCCGCTCAAGGCGATCCCGCTCGGCACGGTCGTGCACAACGTGGAGTTCAAGCCGGGCGGCGGCGGCCAGATGGCGCGGTCGGCCGGAGCGGGAGCGCAGCTCATGGCGAAGGAAGGGGCCTTCGCGCTCCTCCGCGTGCCGTCGGGCGAGCTCCGGCGCGTGGGCGTCGACTGCTACGCCACGATCGGCCAGGTCGGCAACCTCGAGCACGAGAACATCTCCATCGGCAAGGCCGGCCGCAACCGCTGGCTCGGCTGGAAGTCGCACAACCGCGGCGTCGCCATGAACCCCGTCGACCACCCGATGGGCGGCGGCGAGGGCAAGACTTCGGGAGGGCGCCATCCGACCTCGCCGTGGGGCTGGAAGACGAAAGGCATGAAGACGCGCAACAACAAGCGGACCGACGCCATGATCGTCAAGCGCCGCAAGTAGGGATTCGAGGAAACACATGTCTCGTTCCACGAAAAAGGGGCCGTTCGTCGACGCACCGCTCCTCGAGAAAATCACCGCGATGAACGCGGCCGGCGAGAAGCGTGTCTTGAAGACGTGGTCGCGCCGCTCGACGATCCTGCCCGACATGGTCGGCCACACGCTCGCCGTCCACAATGGCAAGAAGTTCATTCCCGTCTACGTCTCCGAGAACATGGTCGGGCACAAGCTCGGCGAGTTCTCGCCCACCCGCATCTTCAAGGGCCACTCGGGCAAGAAGATCGAGAAGGGCGCGACGCCGGGCGCACCCGGCGCACCCGGGCGCTCCGGGCGCACCGGGCGCTCCCGCCCCGGCCGCGCCGGCGGCGAAGGCCTGAGGAGGAGCGCGATGGAAGCAGTCGCCCGTCTCCGCCACTACCGGGGCTCCGCCCAGAAGGTGCGGCTCGTCGCCGACCTCATCCGGATGAAGCCGGTCGGAAAGGCTCTCGCGACTCTGCGCACGACGCGCAAGAGCTGCTCGCCGGACCTCCTGAAGCTCGTGGAGTCCGCGATCGCGAACGCTCGGCAGAACGAGTCGGGCGTGGACGCGGACGCGCTCGTCGTCTCGAAGATCCACGTCGACGAGGCCGGCAGGAAGCCCTTGCAGCGCAACTCCATGATCCGCGCGATCTCGAACTACAAAAAGCGCTTCGCCCGCCCACGCTTCATGAGCGGGCCGCAGGGCCGCATGTGGCTCATCCCGCGTCCTTTCTGCCACGTGACGGTCACTCTGTCGGACGACGCCGCCGCGCGGAAGGGTGCGGGCCTCAAGGCCGAAGCCCCGAAGCCTCTCGTGAAGAAGCGTCAGGGCCGTGTCGCGGCCGCCGTCTCCGCGGCGGCGCATCGCCCCGGCCGCGAGAATCGGGCGGTCGAGCGGGCGCACAAGAAGGTCGAGGCTGACGAGAAACGGGCCGACCGGATCGAAGCTGCGGAAGCCAAGCCCGCGGGGCCGAAGAGCGAAAAGCGCGAGAAGAAGTCGAAAAAGCCTACGAAGCCGGAATCGGCCGGGTAACGGGAGTACACACGATGGGCCAGAAAGTTCACCCCTACGGTTTTCGGATCGGCTACAACCGGACCTGGCACTCGCGCTGGTACGCCGAGAAGGACTACCTCAAGTACCTGCACGACGACCTGAAGCTCCGCGACGAGCTCAAGCGCGACCTCGTCAACGCGGCGGTCTCCGAGGTGGAGATCGAGCGCGGCAACAAGCTGAAGATCAACATCATGACCGCCCGGCCCGGCGTCATCATCGGGAAGAAGGGCGCGTCCGTGGACCAGCTCCGCGACCGGCTGCAGCAGCGGCTCGGGAAGGACATCCACGTGAACATCGTCGAGATCCAGCGCCCCGAGACCGACGCACAGCTCGTCGCCGAGTCCATCGCGATGCAGCTCGAGCGCCGCGTCGCCTTCCGCCGGGCGATGAAGAAGGGGATGGAGTCTGCCTTCCGCTTCGGCGCGCAGGGCATCAAGATCCGCTGCGGCGGACGCCTCAACGGCGCCGAGATCGCGCGCTCGGAGTGGTATCAGGAAGGCCGCCTCCCGCTTCATACGCTCAAGGCCGACATCGACTACGGCTTCGCCGAGGCGCGCACGACATACGGAAAGATCGGCGTCAAGTGCTGGATCTACAAGGGCGACCTGCATCGGGCCAAGTCCCGGAGAAAGGTCGCGTAGGGGTTCTCGATGTTGATGCCGTCGAAGGTCAAGTACAGGAAGCAGCAGCGCGGCCGCATGTGCGGCACCGCGCGCAAGGGTTCGGAGCTCTCTTTCGGGGAGTACGGGCTGCAGGCCGTCGAGCCGGGCTGGCTCACCGCCCGCCAGATCGAGGCCGGCCGCGTCGCGGTCCAGCGCCACGTGAAGCGCGGGGGAAAGCTCTGGATCCGCGTGTTTCCCGACAAGCCGATCACGAAGAAGCCCGCCGAGACGCGCATGGGCAAGGGCAAGGGCGCGCCCGAAGGCTGGGTCTGCGTCATCAAGCCCGCCCGAATCCTGTTCGAGATGGAGGGCGTCGACGAGAAGACGGCGCGCCAGGCCTTCGGCCTCGCGTCGGACAAGATCGGGATCAAGACCCGCTTCGTGTCGCGCTCCTTCCTCGCGGCGGTGAGGTGACGAGATGACGATGAAGATCCAGGCCATGCTCGACTGGTCCCCCGAGGAGAAGGCCGCCAAGGCGAAGGAGTGGGCGCAGTCCCTCTTCACGCTCCGCCTCCAGAAGGCAACGGGCCAGCTCGAGAACCCGATGAAGATCAAGGAGCTCCGCAAGGACATCGCCCGCCTGAAGACCGCGCAGCACATGAGCGCGGCCGAGGCGGCGGCCGCGGCCGCGGCCGCCGAGGCCCACGAAGCGGCGACGATTTCGGAGGGGACCGAAGAGAAGATTTCTGCGAATGAAAAGAGCGCGGCGGGGACGGCGAAACCGAAACCCCACGCCGCCGCATCGGGCAAAGGCGCCAAGAAGCGCGCCGCGGCCCACAAGAAGAAGGCTGCTGCGACGACGGGCAAGAGGGCCGCCGGCGCCTCCGCAAAGGCACATGCACCTTCTAAGAAATCTTCTACTTCCGGCGCTCCCGGCAAGACGGCCGGCGCCCCGAAGGCCAAGTCCGCCGCCTCGAAGAAGAGCAAGAAGAAGTAGTTCGTAACAGGAAGCAGTGAGCACGCCCATGAGCAGCACCCCGAAATCCCAGCCGGAGACAGGCGCGGCATCCACGGCCGAACAGCCTCGTCGTAGCCGCAAGGTCGGGACCGTCGTCTCGAACAAGATGGAAAAGACCGTGGTCGTCGAGGTCTCGCGCCTCGTCAAGCACACTCGCTACGGCCGCTATCAGCGGAAGTCGGCGCGATTCCTGGCGGACGACCGTGTCCTCAAGGCGCAGCCCGGCGACACCGTGCAGATCGAGGAGACCCGGCCCTTGTCGGCCCGTAAGCACTGGCGCGTGACGGCCATCGTGACGAAGGGCCGCGCCCTGGTCTCCGACACGGCCGAGGTGCCGGGCAGCGAGGCGAAGAGCCCGGCGAAGAGCGTTCCCGAGAGGAAGCTGCACGCGAAGGGCGCGTCCGAGCCGGCGGGGAGGGCGTCGTGATCCAGATGGGGACGATCCTCGAAGTCGCCGACAACTCCGGCGCCCGCCGGCTGGCGTGCATCAAGGTCCAGGGCGGCTCGACGGGCGATTTCGGCCGGATCGGCGACGTCATCACCTGCTCGGTGAAGGAGTCGAACCCGGACGCGCCCGACCCGGTCAAGAAGGGCAAGGTCGTCAGGGCCGTCATCGTGCGCACGGTGCGCGAGCAGCGGCGGCGCGACGGCAGCTACATCCGGTTCGACACGAACGCGGCGGTCCTCGTCAACAATGAAAGGGAGCCGATCGGGACCCGCGTGTTCGGGCCGGTCGCGCGCGAGCTGCGCGAGAAGAAGTTCATGAAGATCATCTCGCTCGCTCCGGAAGTCATCTGACCATGAAGAAAAAGCAGCCGACGTACACCGGGAAGCGCCGGATCCGCAAGGACGACGTCGTCGTCGTCCTCACGGGGAAGGACCGTGGGGCGCGCGGGAAGGTCCTCAAGGTGCTGCCCGAGAAGGGCCGCGCCGTCGTGGAGGGCGTGAACAAGATCAAGCGGGCCACGCGCGCGAATCCCCAGAAGAACATCAAGGGCGGCATCCTCGAGCGCGAGGCGCCGATCGCCCTGTCGAACCTCATGCTCGTCGACCCCGAGGGCGGCAAGCCGACGCGGGTGGGAATTCGACCCGAGGGCGGCGAGTGGGTGCGCTACGCCAAGAAGAGCGGCGCGACGATCGGCACGATCCGGCCGGCGGGCGAGTGAGGACGAAATGAGCAGCCCACGTCTCCAGGACAAGTACAAGAAGGACGTCATCCCGGTCCTCAAGAAGGAGTTCGGGATCGAGAACCTGATGGCCGTCCCGAAGCTGGAAAAGATCGTGCTCAACATGGGGATCGGCGAGGCCATCACGAACGCGAAGCTCGTCGACGCGGCCGCCGAGGAGCTCACGAAGATCGCCGGCCAGCGTGCCGTCGTCACGCGGGCGAAGAAGTCCATCGCCACGTTCAAGCTGCGCGCGGGGATGCCGATCGGCTGCCGCGTGACGTTGCGCGGCGAGCGGATGTACGAGTTTCTCGACCGCCTCATGAACGTCGCGCTTCCGCGCGTGCGCGACTTCCGCGGCGTTCCGACGCGCTCGTTCGACGGACGCGGCAATTTCACGCTCGGCGTCAAGGACCATCTCATCTTTCCCGAAATCGACCCCACGAAGATCGACAAGTCCAAGGGTCTCAACGTCACCATCGTCACAACGGCAGGCTCGGACGACCGGGCCCGGGTTCTCTTGAAAGAGCTCGGCATGCCGTTCGGCCGATAGCAGGGCAAGGAGCAGGCATGGCTCGTCGCGCCGCCATCATCAAGGCGAACTCGAAACTGAAATACGCCATCCGCAAGCGAAACCGCTGCATGCGCTGCGGCCGTCCGCGGGCGTTCATGCGGAAGTTCGGCTTGTGCCGCATCTGCTTCCGGAACCTCGCGCTCGCGGGCTACGTGCCCGGGGTGACGAAGGCGTCGTGGTGAGGAGGGGGCGATGAACATCAGCGATCCCGTCTCCGATCTCCTCGCACGCCTCAGGAACGCGTTGTCGGCCCGGCACGAGAAGGCCGACATTCCGTCGTCGCGCTTCAAGGTCGAGCTCGCCCGGATCCTCAAGGACGAGGGCTACATCAAGAATTTCAAGGTGATGGACGACCGGGGCGGCAGCCTGCTCCGCCTGTACCTCAAGTACGACGACACGGGGAATCCCGTCATTCACGGCCTCGCGCGCTCGAGCAAGCCGGGCCGGCGCCTCTACGCCGGCAAGAACGCGCTTCCCGAGGTTCTCGGCGGCCTCGGCGTCGCCATCGTGTCCACCTCGCAGGGCCTCCTCACCGGTCACGACGCGAAAAAGCGCGGCGTGGGCGGCGAGGTTGTCTGCACGGTGTGGTGAGGAGCGACATGTCTCGAGTCGGTCAAAAGCCCATCTCCATTCCCAAGGGCGTCGACGTCCAGGTCGCGGATCTTTCCGTCACGGTGAAGGGTCCGAAGGGCGCCGTCACAACGCCGATCCTCGCGGGCATCACGGTCGAGAAGAAAGACGGCATCGTCCGCCTCGCGCGCGCAGGCGAGGAGAAGAAGGACAAGGCGCTCCACGGCCTGAACCGCGCTCTTCTCCAGAACGCGGTCCTCGGCGTCACCCAGGGGTTCAAGCGCGAGATCGACCTCGTGGGCATCGGCTTCAAGGCCGAGGTCAAGGGACAGGCCGTCGTGTTCAGCGTCGGTTTCTCGCACGTCGTGAGGTTCCCGATGCCCGAGGGCATCAAGGTCGAGGTCGCGCCGGACGCGAAGGCCAAGGACATCACGCACATCATCGTCACGGGCGTCGACAAGCAGAAAGTCGGCCAGACGGCGACCGAGATCCGCGGGATTCGTCCGCCCGACCCGTACAAGCTGAAGGGATTCCGCTTCGTCGGCGAGGTCCTCAAGAAGAAGGCCGGCAAGGCCACGGGCAAGTAAGGAAGCAGGCAACCATGGAAAAGGCACAAGCCCGGGTCGAAGCGAGGACGCGCATCCACACGCGCATCCGCACGAAGGTGAAGGGAACGGCCGCGCGGCCGCGCCTCGCCGTCTCCAAGACCCTCCGCTGGATCTCCGTGCAGCTCATCGACGATTCCGCAGGCACGACGCTCGCGCACGCGACGTCCCGCGAGACTCTCGTGCGCGGCGAGGCGAAGAGCGCGGCCAACAAGACGGCCGCCGTCAAGGTCGGTGCGCTCATCGCCGAGCGTGCCCAGGCAAAGGGCATCTCGGCCGTCGTGTTCGACCGCGGAGGCCATCTCTACCACGGCAACGTGAAAGCGCTCGCGGAAGCCGCTCGCGAGAAGGGGTTGAAGTTTTGAGCAGCAACGCGCCGACCAATCGTCCCCCGCGCCCGAACCGTCCGGGCGGCAACCGTCCCGGCGGCCCGCCGCCTCGTCCGGCCGGCGCCCTCGGTGAGGGCCGCGCCGGAGCCGACCTCATCGACCACGTCGTGCACATCAACCGCGTGACGAAGGTCGTCAAGGGCGGCAAGAACTTCTCGTTCTCGGCCCTCGTCGTCGTGGGCGACGGGCACGGCCGCGTCGGCTACGGCGCCGGCAAGGCGAAGGAAGTCCCGATGGCCATCAAGAAGGGGATCGAGATGGCCAAGAAGAAGATGATCAGCGTCCCGCTGAAGGGCAAGACGATCCCGCACCCCATCGTCGGCCACTACGGCGCGGGCCGCGTCATGCTCAAGCCGGCGTCCGAGGGCACGGGCGTCATCGCGGGCGGAGCCGTCCGCGCCGTGCTCGAGTCGGCGGGCGTCCAGAACATCCTCACGAAGTCGCTCGGCACGACGAACCCGCACAACGTCGTCAAGGCCACGTTCGACGCGCTCCAGCACCTGCAGCTCGAGGCGACGATCGCGAAGGCCCGCGGCGTGGGCAACGGCGAAGCGAAGGCGGAGGCGGTCCCGGCAGCACCGGTCGCGCCTGCGCCGGTTGCGGTTCCGGAGACCACGGAGAAGATCGGATGAGCGAGACGGACAAGACCGAGAAGATCGAGACCGAGAAGAAGAGGATTTCTTCGAAGGTGAATGCCCCGGCGCAGGCCGCTGCGGCGGAGCCGCGCGGCGCAGCCGAAGCGGGCGAGCAGGCAGCGCGCGCGCTTTCTAAGAATTCTTCCCCGGCCGCGTCAGCGGCCGTGCCGAAACCCCCGGCCGCCGCGAAGGCGGCGGCTCCGAAGCAGATCCGTATTCGCCAGATCAAGTCGGGCATCTGCGCGCCCGTCGATCAGAAGCAGACGCTCCTCGGGCTCGGCCTCCAGCGCATCCGGCACGAGGTCCTTCGCCCCGACACCCCGACGGTCCGGGGCCAGGTCCACAAAGTCCGCCACCTCGTCGAAATCGTCGAGGGTGGCGCGGCGAGGTAACGCATGTCGCACGGACTCCACAACCTCGGGCCCCGCAAGGGCGCGACGTCCTCGAAGAAGCGCATCGGCCGCGGCCCCGGGCTCCGGCCTCGGCAAGACGTCGGGCAAGGGCCATAAGGGCCAGAACTCCCGCAGCGGGTATTCGCACCTGCGCGGCCACGAAGGCGGCCAGATGCCGCTTCACCGCCGCATGCCGAAGCGCGGATTCACGAACATCTTCCGCAAGGAGTGGTCGACGGTCAGCGTCGAGGCCCTGGAGCGCATGTTCAAGGCCGGCGACGCCGTGACGCTCGAAGCTCTCAAGAACGCCGGCGTCAAGAAGACGAGCCAGGGCGTGAAGGTCCTCGGTTCGGGCGAGCTCAAGAAGGCGCTCGTCGTCTCCGCGCACCATTTCACGGAGGGGGCGAAGAAGAAGATCGAAGCCGCAGGCGGCCGTTGCGAGGTCGTGGCCCGGTAATGCAGATCTTCGAGTCGTTCCGCAACATCTTCGCGATCCCGGACCTGAGGAAGCGCTTGCTTTTCACGTTCGGGCTGCTCGGGGTCTACCGGATCGGTTCGCACATCCCGACGCCCGGCCTGGATGCGTCCGCCCTTGAGGAGTTCTTCAAGGCGAGCGCCGGAGGCCTGCTCGGGTTCCTCGACGTCTTCTCGGGCGGCGCGCTGAGGCGCCTCTCGGTCTTCGCGCTCGGCATCACGCCCTACATCACGGCGTCGATCATCCTGCAGCTCCTGACCGTCGTCTGGCCCTACCTCGAGAAGCTCTCGAAGGAAGGGGAGATGGGCCGCCGGAAGATCACGCAGTTCACGCGCTACGGCACGGTCGTCCTGTCGATCGTCCAGGGCGCCGGAATCGCGCTTTGGCTCTGGAGCCAGACGACGCCGAGCGGCCGCAACCTCGCGCTGAGGGATCCGGGGTCCGACGCCGGCAAGCTCTCGTTCGTCCTCCTCGCGGTCCTGACCCTCACGACCGGCACGGCGTTCGTCATGTGGCTCGGCGAGCAGATCACGGATCGAGGAGTCGGCAACGGGATCTCGCTCATCATTTTCGCAGGCATCGTCGCGGGCTTCCCGACGGCCGTCATCAACTCGATCCAGCAGGTTCAGCGCGGCGGCATGTCGCTGTTCACCGGGATCATCCTCCTCGCGTTCATGATCGGCGTCGTCGCGGCGATCGTCTTCGTGGAGCGGGCCCAGCGACGGATTCCAGTGCAGTACGCGAAGCGCGTGGTCGGCCGGAAAGTCTACGGCGGGCAGAACACGTACCTGCCGCTGCGCGTGAACACCGGCGGCGTCATCCCGATCATCTTCGCGATCTCGATCATCCAGTTCCCGCAGTACATCGCCTCCGCGATCAAGAGCGATTTCATGAAGAGGATCGCCGAGCAGCTCTCCATCGGCCAGCCGCTCTACAACCTCATCTACGGGCTCGGGATCATCTTCTTCTGCTACTTCTACATCTCGATCATCTTCAACCCGAACGACACCGCCGAGAACATGCGCAAGTACGGCGGCTTCATTCCGGGCATCCGCCCGGGAAAGGCCACGTCGGATTACATCGACAACGTGCTGACCCGCATCACGCTCATCGGCGCCGTCTACCTCGTCGTCGTCGCGCTGATTCCCGAGTTCCTCCTGATGGGCTTCAAGGTGCAGGGGCTCCCGGCCATCGGGCCCTGGCTGGACGCGCACCTCCCGGTCTTCGTGACGCAGGGCCTCGGCATCACGTTCTACTTCGGCGGCACGTCGCTCCTCATCGTCGTGGGCGTCGCGATGGACACGGTCCAGCAGGTGGAGTCGCAGCTCGTCATGCGCAACTACGACGGTTTCCTGAAGAAGGGCCGTGTTCGCGGCCGTAGGGGGTGAGTCATGCCTTCCGCCATCGTCTTCTTCGGCCCTCCCGGCTCGGGAAAGGGAACTCAGGCGTCGCGGCTCGCGGCCTCTGCCGGCATCCCACAGATCTCGACAGGCGACCTCCTTCGCAGCCACGTGGCCCGGGGAACGGCGCTCGGCGCGATCGCGAAGCCCATCATGGAGTCGGGCGCGCTCGTGCCGGACGATCTCGTGACGCGCATGCTGAAGGAACGCCTCGCCGGGCCCGACGCGAAGGAGGGAGCGATCTTCGACGGATACCCGCGCACGGTCGCTCAGGCGCGTTCCCTGGAGACGCTCCTGAAGGAGACCGGGGGCCGCGTCGACGCGGTGCTCTTCATCGACGTGCCGGACGAGATCCTCGTCGACCGCCTGCTCAAACGCGCGACGCTCGAAGGCCGCGCGGACGACACGAAAGAGACGATCACCGAGCGTCTCCGCGTCTACCGCGAGAAGACCGCGCCCCTCGCCGACCTCTACGCGAAGGCCGGTGTTCTCGTTGCGATCGACGGGGACCGCCCCATCGAGGCCGTCGCCACGGACGTGGTGTCGGCCGTGGCGCGCCGCCAGAAGGTGAAACTCTGATCACCTGCAAGGGCAAGTCCGAGATCCTCAAGATGGAGCGCGCCGCGCGCATCGTGCACGAGACGCTGTCCGAGTGCGTCGCCGCGTGCCGGCCGGGCGTCGCGACCGAGGAGATCGACCGTGTCGCGGCGGCCGGAATCGCGTCACGGGGCGGCAAGGCCGCATTCCCCGGCTACCGCGGCTACCCGAAGACGATCTGCATCTCGCTGAACGACGAGGTCGTCCACGGGATTCCGTCGCCCAAGAGAATCCTCAAAGCGGGCGACGTCGTGGGCCTCGACCTGGGCGCCGTCGTCGAAGGCTATTTCGCGGACGCGGCGCGGACGGTCGCGCTCGCGCCCGTGGCGGAGCCGGTCCGCGAGCTGGTCGAGACGACGCACGCGGCGCTTCTCGCCGGCATCGGGGCCGTGGTGGTCGGCGGGCGCATCGGAGACGTGGGAGCGGCGGTCGAGGCCGTCGCGAAAACCCGCAAGTACGGGGTCGTGCGCGAGTTCGTGGGGCACGGCGTCGGGACCGCGCTCCACGAAGAGCCGCAGGTGCCGAATTACGGCCCGCCGGGAAAGCGCGAGATCATCCGGGAGGGCATGACGCTCGCGATCGAGCCCATGTTCAATCTCGGAGCCGCCGCCGTCACGACCGACCCCGACGGCTGGACGGTGCGCACGAAGGACGGCCGCGTGTCGGCGCACTTCGAGCACACGGTCGTCGCGACGGCTCAGGGGCCCGTCGTCCTCGGATTCGGGCGTTTCACGGCCGGCTCGGCGCAGACGGGCGCTCCCGGCTTCCACGAGTATCCGCTTCCCGTCGCGGTCTGACGGAGGCGAAGACAGAGGTTTATGTCGAAGGAAGACGCCATCGAAGTGACCGCGACGGTCATCGAGCCGCTGCCGAACGCGATGTTCAAGGTCGAGCTGGAAAACAAGCATCAGGTGCTCGCGCACATCTCCGGGAAGATGCGGAAGCATTTCATCCGCATCCTGCCGGGGGACAAGGTCCTCGTCGAGCTTTCGCCGTACGACCTGACGCGCGGCCGCATCATCTACCGGTACAAGTGAATCGAGGTCCCGCATGAAAGTCCGCACGTCCGTCAAGAAGATCTGCAGCAAGTGCAAGGTGATCCGCCGCGCCGGCGTGGTGCGGGTCATCTGCGAGAACGTCAAGCACAAACAGCGTCAGGGCTGAGAGGAAATCCAGAATGGCACGTATCGCAGGCGTCGACCTTCCCCCGAACAAGCGCGTCGAGATCGGTCTGACCTACATCTTCGGGATCGGGCGTCCCAGCTCCGGCAAGATCCTGGAGACGGCGAAGATCGACCGGAACACGCGCGTCAAGGACCTCTCCGAAGACGAAGTGTCCCGGATCCGCAAGACGATCCAGGACCAGTACGAGGTCGAGGGCGATCTTCGCAAGGAGACCTCCCAGAACATCAAACGCCTCATGGAGATCGGCTGCTATCGCGGCGTGCGACACCGCCGGAACCTGCCGGTCCGGGGCCAGCGCACCCACACGAACGCCCGCACGCGGAAGGGTCCCCGCAAGGGCGCCGTGGCCGGGAAGAAGAAGGCGACGAAGAAGTAGGGGCACCAAGAAGGAAATAAGACATGGCGACACCCACAGAAAAGGCGGCCGCACCCACGACGACGGGCAAACCCGTCGCCGCAAAGGGCAAGAAAAAAGGCCCCAAGAAGGAAAAGAAGAACATCCCGCACGCGCTCGCGACGGTGCAGGCGTCCTTCAACAATACGATCGTCTCGATCACGGACCAGCAGGGGAACGTGCTCGCGTGGTCGTCGGCCGGGCGCATCGGCTTCAAGGGCTCGCGAAAGGGCACGCCCTTCGCCGCGCAGCTCGCCGCCGGCAATGCCGCGCAGATCGCGCAGGAGCACGGCGTGCGCTCGCTCGACGTCCGCGTGAACGGCCCGGGAGCCGGCCGCGAGAGCGCGATTCGCGCCCTCGCGGCCGCGGGCATCGACATCCGTTCCATCCGGGATGCGACGCCCATCCCCCACAACGGCTGCCGGCCGCGTAAGCGCAGGAGGGTCTGACCGTGGCTCGATATCGCGAATCCGTCTGCCGGCTGTGCCGGCGCGAAGGCATGAAGCTGTTCCTGAAGGGGGACCGCTGCTTCACGAACAAATGCGCCATCGAGCGCCGCAATTTTCCGCCCGGCCAGCACGGCAAACGCCGGTCCAAGATCCTCGGCTACGGCATCCAGCTCCGCGAGAAGCAGAAGCTGAAGAGGTTCTACGGAGTCCTCGAGGGCCAGTTCCGGCTGACGTTCGAGGCCGCCGAGCGCATGCGCGGCGTCACCGGCGAGAATCTCCTCTCGCTCCTCGAGCGCCGCCTCGACAACGTCGTCCACCGCCTCGGCTTCTCCGGCTCCCGCGCGCAGGCGCGCCAGCTCGTGCGCCACGGGCACGTCCGCGTGAACGGGAAGAAAGTGAACGTCCCGAGCTACGTCGTCGGAACCGGCGCCGTCGTGTCCGTCAAGGAGAAGAGCAAGACGAACCCGCTGATCGCGGGAGCGGTCGAAACGGCGAAGGGCCGCGGGATCCCCGCGTGGCTCGAGCTGAACGCGTCCGAGTTCCAGGGCAAGGTCGTCACGCTTCCGAAGCGCGAGGACGTCGCCCTGCAGGTCAACGAGAAGCTCATCGTCGAGCTTTACAGCAAGTAACCGTTCGCAAAAGGAGCCCGCGCGCGCCGCTCAGCGGATAAGTCGCAGGGCCAGGAGTGACACATGTTGTGGAAGGGCTTTCAGCGTCCGAATCGCCTCGAGGTCGAGGAAGAGAAGGGAAACTACGGCCGGTTCACGGCGCAGCCGCTCGAGCGCGGCTGGGGCACGACGGTCGGGAACGCGCTTCGGCGCGTGCTCCTCTCGTCGATCGAAGGCGCCGCGGTGACCGGCGTGAAGATCGAGGGTGTCGAGCACGAGTTCACGGCCGTGCCGGGCGTCGTCGAAGACGTCACGGACATCATCCTCAATCTCAAGGGTCTCGCGATCCGTCTCCATGACGACGGCCCGCGGGCGCTCACGCTCGACGTGAAGACGAAGGGCGCCGTGACCGCGGACGCCTTCGAGGATGACGCGCAGCTCGAGATTCTCAACCCCGACGCGCCGGTCGCGACGCTCGCCGACGGCGGCCGCCTGAGGCTCGAAGCCACGGTCAGCAAGGGCCGCGGCTACGTGCCTGCCGACCGCAACTTCGATCCCGAGGCCCCGATCGGCACGATCCCCCTCGACTCGGCCCACTCGCCGGTCCGCCGCGTGAACTACCACGTCGAGGCGGCTCGCGTCGGCCAGGCGACGGACTACGACAAGCTCGTGATCGAAGTCTGGACGAACGGCACGATCTCGCCGCGCGACGCCGTGGGCGTGGCGGCGGTCCTCCTGCGCGAGCACCTCGCGATCTTCGTGAACGTAGAGACCGACGAGGCGGCCGCGACCGCCGGCGCCGAGATGCCGCAGAGCGAGCTCGACGCGCTTCTCGACACGAACGTCGAGGAGCTCGAGCTGTCCGTGCGCAGCGCGAACTGCCTGAAGAACGCCGGCATCCGCACGCTTCGCGAGCTCGTCCAGAAAACGGAGAAGGACATGCTCGAGACCAAGAACTTCGGGCGCAAGAGCCTGAACGAGATCAAGGACATCCTGCGCGACAAGGGCCTCGCCTTCGGCATGAAGCTCGAGTCCCCGGCCGGCGCGGGCCGCTGAGGGTTCCATGCAGCACAATCGAGCGGGCCGGAAGCTCGGCCGGACGACGGCGCACCGAAAGTCGCTGTTCCGGAACCAGCTTTCGTCCCTCATCACCCACGAGCGCATCCAGACGACGCTGCCGAAGGCGAAGGACCTTCGGCCGCTCATCGAGAAGATGGTCACCCTCGGGAAGCGTGGAGGCCTCCACGCGCGCCGTCTCGTTCTCAAGACGATCCCCGAGGCGCCGACCGTCAAGAAGCTCTTCGACGACATCGCGCCGCGCTTCAAGGAACGGGCCGGCGGGTACACGCGGATTCTGAAGCTGGGACGGCGCCCCGGCGACGGCGCCGAGATGGCGATCCTCGAGTTCATCGACTTCGACTGGGCTCACCGGCAGGCCGAGAAGAAGGTCGCGGCGAAGGCAGCCGAGGAGAAGAAGCAGTCGCTCCTCGAGAAGGCGAAGAAGCTCGTCTCGGGCAAGGGTGGCGAGGAAAAGGGCGAAAAAGCCGAAAAGGCCGAGAAGAAGGCCGAAGGCGCCGAACCCGAGGCCGAGAAGAAGCCCATCCCGCCCACCGAGAAGAAGAAGGGTTACACCGCGCCGAAAGGACCGAAAGGCTCCGGCCCGAAAGGCGGCGGCACGCACGGCGGTACACCCGAGGAAGGTCGGCGGGGGCTGAGACACCAGAGATTTCGGATTTCTTCGAATGGTTCAGAGGGCTCCGGCGCGCCGGAGCCCTTTTCTTTTCGCGGCACCTGTCCCGGCGCGCCCTATTCACCTTCTAAGAGAATCCCCGATTCCCGGTCTCCGGTCCTAGCTCAGCGCCTTCTCGATCTCCTGGATGAGGACCTTCGTCGAGAAGGGCTTCGTGATGTAGCTCGCCGCCCCGAGGCGCAGGCCGAGGTCGCGCTCGGACGGAAGGGTGCGAGCCGTGAGCATCACGATCGGCAGGCGTGACGTCGCCGGATTCTCCTTGAGGATCCGGCAGACGTCGAAGCCCGTGAGGCCGGGTGTGAGAGAGACGTCGAGGAGGACGAGGTCCGGGGACTCCTCGCGCACGAGGCGTAAGGCCTCCTCGCCGCCCGTCGCTTCGATGGGCTGAAGTCCCGTGAGGCGCAGCTTGAACGAGAGGATCTTCAGGATCGTGGGCTCATCGTCCACGACGAGAATCTTACGGCCCGCGAGGCCGGGCGGAAGGCTGCTCACCGCGGCGTCATTCTAGAGCGGCGCGCCCGTGAGCACGACGACGGCGGCGGCGAGCTCCCGCGTGTGCGTGATCGTCACATGCGCTCCCGCCACGCCGAGCCGCGCACCGCAGGCGACCGCCCGTCCGAAGAGGGCGAGGCGGGGCGGCCCTCCCGGCGCGCGAACGATCGCGAGCTCCCGAAAGAAGACGCCGTACATTCCGGTGCCGAGCGCCTTCATGGCCGCTTCCTTCGCGGCGAACAGGCCGGCGACGTGCTCCGCGTAGGCGGGGGATTCCGGCGACCGGCGCACTTCACCGGGCCGGAACAGTTTCTCGACGAAACGCGCGCCATGGCGGTCGATGGCACGCGCCACGCGCGGGACCTCGCACAAGTCCACGCCGACTCCGACGACGACGGAGCCGGCCGGCAGGCCGTCCTCGGCCGTGACGCGTGGGCTCACGCGGTTTCCCGCGGGGTTGCGGGGGGCGCGTCGTCCCGCGGTTCCCGCCTCCACGCCTCGATCTCCGATGCCGCGGCCCACAGGTGCAGCAGCCCGAGGCCGAGCAGGAAGCTCCGGAAATAGGGCGACGCGAGGAAAGGACGCGTGATCTCCGGAGACCGCTCCACGACACGGACGGTCCAATACCGGCCCCACGGCGCGAGCGTGAGGAACGCTCCAGCCTCGAGGGCGTAGATGACGAAGAGAGCCCTCAGGAATCGATTGCCTCGGCGAAGATACGCCACGCCTTTGATTGTAGAGGGAGCGCTCGGGCGGCGTTTAGTGCCGCGCTGGCGGCGGGGCGGGCGCCTGCTGGGGTGCGGCCGCGGGAGGCGATTGGGGCGCGACCGAAGGGGGCGGTTGAGGTGCGGGCGCTGGGACGAAGTCGGGCGCGGACCTCGGGGACTCGTGAACCGGCGCCACCCGAGACGGCGGTGAGTCGTGCGTGCGTTCCCGCTCGATCACGCGGGGCTGTGGCGCGCGCCATCCCGAGTCGCCCTGGCGCCCGGGCCGGTCGGGGCGCCGCTGGATGGGCGCGGGAGGCGGCGAGGAGGGAGAGCGCCAGCCCTCGTCACCGCGGCGGTACGAAGCGCCTCGCCCCGGGCTTACGGAGGCGGACGTGGTCCGCGAAGGAATCCGCTCGACGCCCCGCCAGGAGTCCGCGGGTGCGCCTTTGTCGGCGCTGCGGAGAGGCGCCTGACGGTAGGCGGGATCCTGGCCGGCGCGCACGACCGAGCGGCGAAGCTCGTCCAGGGCGGCGGGCGTTAGCGTGCGGTCGCGGCGCAGGACGGCGGTGAGGCCTTCGTTCACCGCCGTCGGCGCGGTGCCGCTCCCTGTGACCGGGATGCGGCGAATTGCTTCCTGGATCGACGCTGCGGGACTGCTGCCGCGCTCGAAACGCAGAGGAGCCGTCGCAATCACGCCGATCTCGCCCGGCCGGAACGGCACGCGGTCCCCGCGGACGATGTCGCGTGCCGGATCGAGCCGGACTCCGAGCCGCCTGGCCGCCACGTAGTGCCATCCCTTCGGGTCGATCTGCCCGATCGCGACATGTCCGCGAAGGTGGGGGTAGATGAGGGGGCTCGGGCCGCCGACGACCGTATGCGCGTGGCGACGGGCGTACGTGGCGTAATACCCGATCGGACACCAGCCCACCCAGTCGGGCGTGTAGCTCCAGTACACCCAGGCCGGGGAGTACTCCGCGCCGGGCACCCACAGCCATCCCAGGAAAGCGTCATAGACCCACGTTCCATAGTGATACGGAAGCCAGCCCCACGGCTCGTCCGACACCCACGTCATGCCCGCGGGCGTCCATCGCCAGGACCCGAGCGCGTACGGCGTCCAGCCAAGGGGCACTCGCGGTCTCCAGCAATACGTGCCGTACTTTGCGACGTAGATCCAGCTGCCGTAATCGTCGAAGGCTGCCGTGTCGTAGTCGTATGCAAAGTCCGACGAGACGTAACGGGTCGTCTCGCGGCGGTCGGTCCGGTCGCGGCGCTCTTCGACGAATCGCGTGAACGGGTCGCGAGGCGGCGTAGACACGTCGACCTCGATTTCGCTGTCTCCGCTCACGAAAGCGTATTCGCCCGCGTGCACGACGGCGCGGCCGCCGCGCCCCTGGACCAGCACCTTGCCCGAGAGGACGTAGACCTCGGTTCCGCGCCGCCCGGCGTCCACGCGAAAGAGGCCGCGGGACGCGGCGACGATCGTGGCGTCGTCCGTGTCCAGCCTGGGCGCGCGATCGCGCGCTGCGGTGACCTGAAGGTCAAGGTGCTCGAGAACACGCACCTCGATCGCCGCCGTCCCGTGCTCGAGGAAGAGGAGATCGCGGTCGTCCTCGGCCTCGTAGGTGTGGGCCATCCGCTCGAAGCGCAGCTCGGTGTAGCCGTCCACGCGGACGACGTTGCCGTCAGCGAGCACGGCTTCCGCGCGCGCCCCGACTCCGGTGGAGAGGCTGTCACCGGAGAGAATCGGCGTGTTGACCTGGGCCGCGACGTCGTCCTCCGAGCTCGAGACGAGGAGAACGTCGGGTTGCGCGTACGACACATACGTGTACCCCTCCCGCTGGGCGTTCGCACGATTCGGCGCACCCGCCGCAGCGAGGAGAAGAGCGGCGGCGAAAGCGGACGTGGGCAGCCTGCCGGGGTTCATTTCGGTCCTCCGTCAATCCTATGCGACCTCCGTACCACGAGCCGCGGCGGCTCTCGTCCCCCCACGGGGACGCTTGACCAGGCCCGGCAAGCCCTGCAATCTCCGCGCGCCGCCGTGCCCTCCTGAAAAGTGGAGCGCGTCGACCTGTTCGCCGGAGCTCGAGTGGCCATACGCGAAATCGTCAAGTACGGGGATCCGCGGCTCGTCGCGAAGAACGAAACCATCGGGGTTTTCGACGATCCGAGTCTCGCCGCTCTGCTCCAGGACATGAAGGAGACCTGCTGGGCGGCTCCGGGTGTCGGGCTCGCGGCGCCGCAGATCGGCGTCAACCTGCGCGTCGCGATCGTGGACCTGTCCGTCGGCAAGGACCCGTCGCAGCTGATCGTTCTCGTCAACCCGGTCGTCGTGGACACGCAGGGGAGGGTCCGCGACGAGGAGGGCTGCCTCTCCCTGCCCGACCTCGTCGAAACGGTCGACCGGCCCGAGAGGGTGACCGTGGAGGCATTCGACGAGCACGGAAGGAAGAGAACGCTCGACGGGCTCGATCTTCTCGCCCGGGCTTTCTGCCACGAGATCGACCACCTCGACCGGAGGCTCTACGTCGACCGGCTCTCGCCGCTGAAGAAGAGTCTTCTCCTGCGCCAAGTCGTCAAGCGCCAGAAGAAGGGGACTTGGTGAGACGGGGAGCGCGCGCCGCTCGCGGAGACTAGGCTCCCGCTTTCGCGCGGAGCTCGTCGACGAGCTGGAGGCGATGGAGAGTGCGGCCGAGGTGGGCCGCGAAGGCGATGAGGTGCTCGAGCTCGGGCGATTCGCCCGGCGGGGAGAGCGGCCCGCGACGATAAAGGCGGAGCGTACCGAGGAGGTCGCGGCCCGAAAAAACGGGAGCGGCCGTGATCGTCCATTCCGTGGCGCCGTCGCGCGACTCGCCGGGGAGACGCGGGGCGCGACCCGTGCGCGGATCCTCCTCGAGGCCGAGAGTCGCGACGAACTCCGGGGGCGTCCCGCCCGGCCAGGTGGTCGACGCCGCCGCGTTCAGCTCGACGAGCCCCGTCCGGCGCACGTGAAGAGTCGCACCGTCGGCGCCGAAGACGGACGAGATCCGGTCGAGGACGGGGACGAGGAGCCGCGTCCGGAAGTCGTCGGTCGTCACGTCGTCCTCTTCGGTCTTCGCCGAGATGTCCTGCTGCAGCTCGAGGATCTGCGTGCGTGCCGTGAGCGTGTCGAGGAGCTCCTTGATGCGCAGCGCGTTCTTCACGCGCGCTTTCAGCTCGCGGGCCGAGAAGGGTTTCGTGACGTAGTCGTTCGCAAGGGCCTCGAAGCCCTGGAGCAGGTCTTCCTCCTCGGTGCGTGCCGTCACGAAGATCACCTGCGTGCCCGCGGTCGCGCCCACGGTCTTGATACGCCGGCACACCTCGTAACCGGACAGGTCGGGCATCCGCACGTCGAGAAGGACGACGTCCGGCCGCCGCGCGTCCACCTTCTCGAGAGCCTCGGTGCCCGAGAGCGCACTCTCGAAATCGCAGCCCAGCTCGTAGGCGATGTACGACGCGACCTCGGCCTGGTACGGGTCGTCGTCCACGAGGAGGAGCAAGGGGGGCGCGGCCGGCGATCGAAACATGGCGTGCGAGGATATCGCACACGCGTCGACGGTCCGTGTGGGGCTCCGGCGGTCCGCTGGCGAAATAACGAGCAGTCGTCGAGAATCGCTCCCCGTGACTTTGCGCCTCTACAACACACTGACCCGCTCGGTCGAGGAGTTCCGGCCCGTCCAACCGGGGAAGGTCCACCTCTACACCTGCGGCCCCACGGTCTACAACCGGGTGCACATCGGCAACCTCAGGACCTTCGTCTGGGAGGACGTGATGTGCCGCGTGTTCCGGGCGCTGTCCTTCGAAACGAAACAGATCATGAATCTCACGGACATCGACGACAAGACGATCCGCGGGGCCGTGGAGGCGGGGCTGCCGCTGCGCGAGTTCACGGCGGGGCACATCGCGACGTTCTTCGAGGACCTCGGGACGCTCGGAGTCATCCCGGCGGCGCTCTATCCACGCGCCACGGACCACATCCCCGAGATGGTCGCGCTCGTGAAGAAGCTCGCGGCCCGCGGGCACACGTACGAAAGTGACGGCTCGGTGTGGTTCCGCATCGCGACGTTTCCCTCCTACGGAAGACTCTCGAAGATCGACCTTTCTGCCGTGAAGCGGGGCGCGCGCGTCGCCGACGACGAGTACGAGAAGGAGGACGTCCGGGACTTCGCCGTGTGGAAGGCGGCGAAAGAGGGGGAGCCCGAGTCCGCGGCGTGGACGACCGAGCTCGGCCGCGGGAGGCCCGGCTGGCACCTCGAGTGCAGCGCGATGTCGATGAAATACCTCGGCGAGACGTTCGACATCCACACGGGCGCCGTCGACAACATCTTCCCGCACCACGAGAACGAGATCGCGCAGAGCGAAGGCGCGACCGGGAAGACGTTCGTCAATTTCTGGCTCCACGCCGAGCACCTCCTCGTGGACGGAGAGAAGATGTCGAAGAGCAAGGGGAACTTCTACACACTTCCCGACCTCCTCGAGAAAGGCTTCTCGCCCCGCGCGATCCGCTACCTCCTCGTCTCGGTTCCCTACCGCATGAAGTTGAACTTCACGTTCGAGGGCCTCAAAGGGGCGACGTCGGCGCTCGAGCGGCTGGAATCGCTGGATATGCGGCTCGGAGAGAGAGAGGAGAGAAAGGAGAAACAAGAAAAGAGGATTTCTTCGAATGGGGAAGGGGAGAAAGACGAAGAGATTTCTTTGAAAGCGAATTCACCCGAGGCGGCGGGCGGGGGCTTTGCGGGACGAGTTTCGGCGGCGCGCCGGGTGGTGTTCGATGCCCTCGAAGACGATCTCAATACGGCCGGCGCCCTGGGCGCGCTCTTCTCGTTCGTCAAGGCGACGAACGTCGACCTGGAGGCCGGGCACCTCTCGGCCGCGGATGCGACGGCCGCGCGGGGCCTCCTGCGAGAGGTCGGCGGCGGCGTTCTCGGGATCCTTCCCGCCATGACAGGCGTGTCGGCGAGCGGTGAAGCCGGCACGCTGACGCCAGCCGTCGTTGGCGCGCCCAATCCCTCTCTACTTTCTAAGAATTCTTCATCCGAATCCCCCGATGTCGACGAGGCCTGGCTGCTGGACCGCATCGAGGCCCGAAAACAGGCCCGGAAGGCCCGCGATTTCAAGGCCGCCGACGCGATCCGCGACGAGCTGCTGGGGAAGGGAATCGTCCTCGAGGACACGCCTCAGGGCGTGCGCTGGAGGAGGAAGCCTTGACACAGCTGCGATGTTTCAGGTCTACTCTCCCGGTCATGAGCTCGACCTCGCGCCACTGGCACGTGCATCACAGCTAAGCCGGCCGCGCTTCGCGCCGCCGGCCCATCGTGGTCCGGAGGCGCGCGGGTTTTTCAGTAGCACTCACCCAACCCCCTCCGGACAGGAGGGGGTTCTCGTTTTGGCCCTGACCGCTCAGAACACGCTTCTCGTCGCCTCGGTGGCGCCGGCGTCGAACGCCGATGCCGTCCTCTCGCGCGAGGCCCTCGCCGATCTGCCTCCTTCGGCGGCGGTGGAATTACGCCTCGACGCGATGACCGAGGAGCCCGCATTCGGCGCGCTGCGCGCGCGCTTCGAAGGAAGAACACTCATCGCGACTGTCCGTTCCAAAGCCGAGGGCGGCGTGCTGCCGCGGACTGAAGAGGAAGAGAGGAGATTCTTAGAAGGTGCCCTCGCTGCGGGATTCGATCTCGCCGATGTCGAATTTCGCCGCGACGTGGGGGACCGCCTCGCCCGCATTCCTTCTTCTAAGAAAATCTCTTCCCTTCATGACCTTGAAGGCATCCCGGCCGACTTGAACACGGTCGTCACCCGGATGCTCTCGACCGGCGCGCGATACGTGAAGGTCGTCGCGACGGCGAACGATTCCGGCGACGCCCGCCGCCTCCTCGAGCTCCAGGCCGCGCACAGGGACGGGCGCCTCACGGTGTTCGGAATGGGAGAGGCCGGCATCGCCACGCGGGCGCTCGCACCGTATCTCGGCGCGCCGCTCGCGTATGGCGCGCTTCTTCTCGGGCGGGCAACGGCGCCGGGCCAGCTCCTCGCCCGCGACCTCGTGGAGATCTACGGCGTGGCCCGGGCGCGAAAGGTGTCGAGTCTCTTCGGACTCCTTGGAGGCATGGTTTCGCACTCTCTCTCTCCGGTCATCCACAACGCCAACTTCGAGGCGCTCGGCCTCGACGCGATCTACGTACCATTTGCAATGCTCGTGCTTGGGAGAGAGCTCGAACCCCTCGTCAACTCGCTCGACACCCTCGGCGTTCGCCTCGCGGGCGCCTCCGTGACGATCCCCTTCAAGGAGGAGGCCGCGGCGCTTTCGGACGCGGGAGACGACGGCGAGAAAGCGGTCAACACGTTGCTGAGGTCGAGCGCTCCGGGCCAGCCGCTCAGGCTGCGAGCGGAAAACACCGATCGCGCGGCGTTCGCGGCCGTGATCGAAGGGACGGGGGTCGCGCTCGTTCTCGGGGCGGGCGGCACCGCAAGGGTCGCCGTCGAAGTTCTGAGAAAGAGGAAATACGAGGTCTTTCTCATGAACCGAGGCGACGAGCGCGGCGAAGCGCTCGCGAAAGCCACGGGCGCCCATTACGTTTCTCAGAAATCCTCGATGGCCTTTCCCAGGCCGGACGTCCTCGTCAATGCCACGCCGCTCGGCCTGAAAGACGGCGATCCTCTTCCCTGCGAGCTGGGTCTTCTGCGCCGCGGGATGCTCGTCGTCGACGCGCCGTACCGCGCGACCGGCACGGAGCTCGTCAGGGCGGCACGCGCCGCGGGCGCGCGCGTCGTGGACGGCCAGACGCTGCTCCTTCTCCAGGCCGCGGGCCAGGCGACGCTTTTCACGGGCAAGAAGACGGCTCCGCGAGATCTTCTCGAGCGCCTGCCGTCGCATGCACGGCTGGCCTTCTCCTTTTTCGAAGAGCACCGCCCTGCGCTTCCGGGGATTTCGACATGAACACAGACCGACCCGACCCAAACCTGCCGCGCGGAGTTCAGGCGTTTCTTTTCGATGCGGCCGAGCGCCGCCGCAAGGCCGAGGACTCGGTCGTCCGGAGGCTCCATGAGGCCGGCCTGCGCGAGGTCATCCTTCCCGTTCTCGATTTCGCGGACCCGTATGCGGGCGTGACGGCCGAGGGCGACGAGCGCATCTATCGTTTTCTCGATCGGCAGGGAAACACGCTCTCGCTCAGGGCGGACTTCACGCCGATGGCCGCGCGCGTCGTCGCGCCGCGCCTCGGCACGATCTCGGGTCCTGTGTCCCTGTTCTATCGGGGCGATGTCGTGCGCGACGAAGAAATCGGAGTGGGGCGCCGCCGTGAGTTCGCTCAGGTGGGAGCCGAGCGTTACGGGGACGGGCGGCCGGAAGCGGACGGTGAGATGCTCGCCCTCGCCCTCTCGTGCCTCGGCGACGTCCCGGCCCCGCGCCTGAGGCTGACGCTGGGCTGGGCGGGCCTGCTCGAACGGCTGCTCGCCGCGGTCGCGCCGGCGCTCGCGCGCAGGGAGGGCTCCGGTTTGGCCGACGCGGCTTCGGCCGCCCGCTCGCGACACGTAACGCAGCTCGAGGCGCTGCTCCGGCGCTCGGGCGCAGTCGAAGCGGCCGCGACCGAGGTTGCGAGAGCGCTCCTCGTAGGCTTCGATCCCGGCTCGATTCTCTTCCGGCCGCCTCTCCTCGCGGGCGCCGCCGCCGAGCTCGCGCGGGCCGTGGCCGTGGCGCAAGCCGCACGGCCGGGCCTGTCGGTCGTCGTCGACCTGGCAGACGCGCCCGAGGCCCCCTACTACACGGGGCTCACGTTCAGCGTGGACGCGGCGGGCGGCGGCGGCACGATCGCCGGAGGCGGCCGGTACGACGGGCTCCTCGCGCGCTTCGGCACAGCCGCTCCGGCCCTCGGGTTCTGCATCGGACTCGAGGCGTTCGGCGCCGCCACGGATGCCGGCGAAGAGGACGAAACCCCG
This sequence comes from Thermoanaerobaculia bacterium, assembly GCA_963816185.1. GTDB lineage: Bacteria > Acidobacteriota > Thermoanaerobaculia > UBA5066 > UBA5066 > Fen-183. The sequence goes on from CAWFJJ010000024.1 coordinate 264,536, forward strand.
CGGCCGCTCCGGATCGCGGTCGGTAAGGGCCGGCTCCTCCCGCAGGCTCTCGCGGCGCTGCGCGCGGGAGGGGCCACATTCGACGAGCCGGACGGAAGGCGTCTCCTCGTGGCCGCGACGGACGGCGCGTTCGAGCTGCTCTTGCTTAAGGACGACGACGTGCCGACGTACGTGGCGCACGGAGGAGCCGATCTCGGCATCGTGGGCAGCGACCGCGTCGCCGAGAGCGGAGAGGATGTCACGTCGCCCGTCGAGCTGCCTTTCGGCACTTGCCGGCTGTCGCTCATCGGGAGGGCCGGCGAAGCCTTCCGACCGAACGGGCAGCCCGTGCGCGTCGGCACGAAGTATCGTCGCCTCGCAGCGCGGTACTTCGACGAGAGGAAGATCGCCCACGAGATCGTCCCGCTGGCGGGCTCCGTGGAGCTCGCCGCGGCCCTGAAGCTCACGGACGTCGTCGTGGACCTGATCGAGTCGGGGTCCACGATCGCCGCGAACGGCCTCGCCGAGATCGAGACGATTCTTCCAAGCTGCGCCACCCTCATCCTCGGCCGCGCGTCGCTCGTGGCGCGCCGGGCCGAGATCGCGGAGTTCGTCGAGCGGCTGCGCGCGAGCGTGCGCGCGGGAACCGGAAAACCATGATGAAGATCGTCGATGCGCGCACGCGCGAGGGGCGACGCGAGCTGGAAGCTTTGCTGAAGAGCCGGCGGGGAGCGTCTCCCGACTTCGCCACGTTGAAGCTGGTGCTGCCGGTGGTGGAGGACGTTCTGCGAAGAGGGGAGCCCGCGCTGAGCAAATATGTAGAACGCTTCGACGGGCCGGGTGCACGCGGGCAAGGTTCGAAGAGAGCCGTTTCTTCGAATGGTAAAGAGGGGAAACGGCCCGGCGGAACGACGGCAGCGGCGCCCGTTGGCGATCAGCCCTATTACCGTTCTAAGAAAATCCTTATTGATCCCCGTCGCGAAAAGTTACCTCGTGTGGATCGTTCGTTCGCTGCCGCGTTCCGCCTCGCGCGGCAGCGCATCGAGGCCTATCACCGCAAACAGCTCTCGTACGAATCCGTGGGCTTCTCTTTCAAAGACTCTCTCGGCGTGTCGTTCGTCGAGAAACCCGTGCCGCTCGACTCCGTCGGCGTCTACGTGCCGGGAGGCCGGGCGTTCTATCCGTCGTCTGCTCCTGATGGGCGTCGTGCCGGCGCGGGTCGCCGGGGTGCCGCGCGTCGTCGTCGCGACGCCGCCCAACGCGTGGGCGTCGAGCCCGGAGCTGCGCTGGGCGGCGCGCGAGCTCAGCGTCGACGAAGTGCTCCTCGCGGGCGGGGCTCACGGCATCGCGGGGCTCGTCTCCGTCGCGGGAGTCGCGAAGATCGTGGGCCCGGGCAACCGCTTCGTCGCGGCGGCGAAACACATCGTGTCGGGCCTCGTGGCCGTGGACATGCCGGCCGGGCCTTCGGAAGTTCTCATCGTCGCGTCTCGCGACGCGGACCCGTCGCTCGTCGCCGCGGATCTCCTCGCGCAGGCCGAGCACGACCCGGACGCAAGCTGCCTGCTGTTCACGGATTCGAGAGAGCCTCGCTGCCGACGTGCGGGTCGAAGCGTGTCGCTGCAAATTGGGAGCCTCGAATTCGGACCTTTCTTCGAAAGTGAATGCAGCCACGGCGCGCGCCGCGCTGCTTCGGCGATGGCCGAATCTTCATTTTCAAAGAAATCTCTCGCGCCCTCGCTTTCGGCCGGCTCAAAGGTCGCCGCCGAGCACGTGCAGTTGATGGGCCGGAGTCCGCGGAGGGTCTCGCCCTGCGCTGCTCCCGACCGCCGGCGCGCTTTTCATCGGCTCGTCGACGCCGACCGCTCTCGGCGACTACCTCGCCGGCCCGAACCATGTGCTCCCGACGGGGGGCGCGGCGCGCAGCTTCTCGGGCCTCTCCGTGCGCGACTTCCTGCGCTGGGGCCGCTCCATGAAAGTGCCCGCGAGCGCAGCGCGCCGGCTCGCGCCTCCGGCCGCAGTTCTCGCGCGGTTCGAAGGCCTCGCGGCGCACGCGCGCTCTCTCGATCGGAGGGCGTCATGACGGGCCGGACGGTGCCGGTCCGTGAGGAGATCCGGGCGCTCGGCGCGTATCGGCTCGTTCCCGAGGACGCGCCGCCTCTCCGCGCAAAGCTGGATTTCAACGAGTCGCCTTTCGAGGTCCCGGAGGAGATCCGCGCCGAGGTTCTCACGCGCCTTTCCGAGAAGAGGTGGGGCCGCTATCCGGAGTTCGGAGCGCCGCGCCTGAAAAGAGCGGTCGCGGACGCGATCGGCCGCCGGCCCGAGGAGATCGTCGTCGGAAACGGCTCGGGAGAGGTGATCCTGGCCGCCGTCTCCGTGTTCGCGGGCGGAGGGTCGCTCGTGCTTCCGACGCCCACGTTCTCGCTCTACGGGCAGATCGCCGCGATCGCGGCCGCGCGCGTCACGGACATCCCGCGAACGGGCCCGGATTTCGCGCTGGCCGAAGGTGCGTTCCTCACGGCTTCGGAGCAGCCGGGAGCCGTTCCGCTCGTGTGCTCGCCGAACAATCCGACCGGCGGCGTCGTCGGGAGGGATTTCCTCGAGCTCTTGCTCGACGCCGCTCCCGTCGTCCTCGTCGATCAGGCGTACGTGGATTTCGCCGAGGCCGGGGACGATGCGCTGCCGCTCGTCGGCCCGCGTGCGAATCTCGTCGTCTTCCGCACGTTGTCGAAGGCCTACGCGGCGGCGGGGTTTCGAATCGGATACGCGGTCGCGGTGCCCGATCTCGTCCTCGAGATCGAGAAGGCGATCCTGCCCTTCAGCGTCGACCTCGCGGCCGAGGAGCTGGCCATCGCCGTTCTCTCCCATCCCGAGATCTCGCGCGAGCACGTGAGGCGGATCGTGGCCGAACGCGAGCGAGTCGCCGAGGCGCTTCGCGCCGCGGGTGCCGTCGTCGCGCCCTCGCGCTCGAACTTCCTGTTCGTGCGCCCCCCGGGAGACGATGCCGCGCTCGTGCGCCGCGGCTTGCTCGATCGGGGCATCCTGGTACGCGACATGACCTCGGCCGCGCCGGGGCGGCTGAGGGTGTCGATCGGGTCGCGGGCGGAGAACGACGTCTTCCTCGAGGCGTTCCAGGAGGTGATATGAGCCGGAGCGGGTCCGTCGAGCGGACGACGAAGGAGACCTCCATTTCGCTCGCCATGGCTCTCGACGGCACGGGGCGGGCGGACGTCCAGACGCCCGTGGGATTTCTCTCGCACATGCTCGAGACGATCGCGAAGCACGCGCGCGTCGACCTCACCGTGCGGGCCGCCGGGGACGTGCACATCGACGCGCATCACACCGTCGAGGACGTCGGTCTCGCGTTCGGCGAGGCGCTGGATCAGGCCCTCGGATCGCGGGCTGGGATCGAACGGTTCGGCACGAGTCTCGTCCCTCTCGACGAAGCGCTCGCGCGTTCCGTCGTGGACCTTTCGGGCCGGCCTTACATCGTCTTCGAGTCGCCTGTCGACAAGGAGCTGCTCCTCGTCACGAAGGACTTTCCGTTCGCCCTCGTCGAGGAGTTCTGGAAGTCCGCGGCGTTTCGCGGCAAGTTCAACCTCCACGTGGACGTCGTCCGGGCGAAGAACGGCCACCACGCGGCCGAGGCGGTCTTCAAGTCGGCGGCGCGCGCGCTGCGCCAGGCCATGGCGGTCACGGGGACGGAAATCCCCTCGACGAAGGGAACGCTGACGGCATGAGCACCCCGCCCCGCGCGCCCGTCACGCTCGTCGACTACGGGGTCGGCAACACGACCTCGGTGATCCGGGCATTCCGGCGCCTCGGCGCCGAGGTGGAATTCACGGCCGACCTCGACCGCGTGGCGTCCGCCCGGCGGCTGGTTCTCCCCGGAGTCGCCGCCTTTCAACCGGCCATGAGCCGCCTCCTCGAGACGGGCCTCGAGGCCGGCGTGCGCGCCGCGGTCAAGCGCGGAGGGCGCCTTCTCGGTCTGTGCCTCGGCTTCCAGCTCCTCTTCGAGGAAAGCGAGGAGCATGGCGTGCACAAGGGCCTGGGACTCGTGCCGGGCCGCGTGTGCCCGTTTCCCGCCCGCGTGCGCACACCCCACGTGGGATGGAATCAGCTCCTGACGCGCCGCCCGGACGGATTCGTCCAGGGGCTGCCGGACGAGAGCTGGGTCTACTTCGTCCATTCCTTCAGGCCGGAAGGCGTCGACGCCGCGGACATCGCGGCCGCCTGCGACCACGGTGGGGAGTTCGCGGCCATCGTTCAGCGCGGGAACGTCTGGGGGTGCCAGTTCCATCCGGAGAAGTCGTCGGAGAACGGCCGCCTTCTCCTGACGAATTTTCTGAAGGAGGACGCGGCGTGAGCGGCGAACGCCTGGCCCTGTGGCCCGCGATCGACCTCATGGGCGGGCACGTCGTGCGGCTGCTGAAGGGCAAACGCGAGGACGTGACGTTCTACGACGAGCCTCCCGCTCGGGCCGCGAGGAGGTTCGCCGACGAGGGCGCCGACGGCGTCCACGTCGTGGACCTCGATGCGGCGTTCGGGACCGGCAGCAACAAGAAAGAGATCGAAGAGATTCTCTCTGTTTCGGAGGCTGCGGGAGTCGCGGTGCAGGTCGGGGGAGGGATGCGCACACCCGCCGCTGTCGAGGATTTCTTAGAAAGGGTGAGTGGGGCCCGCGTAGTCGTAGGCAGCTTGCCGTTCCTCGACCGTCCCGCCTTCACGCACCTTCTAAGAAAATCTTCCTCTTCGTCTTCCTCTTCGACTTTATCTTGCCGCATCGTCGTCGCGCTCGACTGCAAGGACGGCCGGCCGACGGTGCGCGGGTGGACCGAGGACTCCGGGATGGGAGACGCCGTTTCCGTGGCCCGGTCGCTCGCGGACATCGGCGTGTCCGCCCTTCTCGTGACGGACATCGCCCGCGACGGGGCGATGACGGGTCCCAATGTCGAGCTTCTGGCCGACGTGCGTGCCGTGTTTCCGGGCGAGATCCTCGCGTCGGGCGGCATGCGAGGCGAAGAGGACCTCGCTCCTGTCGGAGGCGCGCTCGCGGGCGGTGCCCGCGGTGCCATCTTCGGCCGATCTCTTCACGCCGGCGTCACGACCGTACCCCGGCTCCGGGCGGCGCGCGACCTCGGGAGGCCGTCATGACGGTCGCGGTGCGTGTGATCCCCTGCCTCGACGTGGCGGGCGGCCGCGTCGTCAAGGGCGTCTCTTTCGAAAGCCTCCGCGACGCGGGCGATCCGGTCGAGGCCGCCGTGCGGTACGAGGCCGAAGGCGCCGACGAGCTGGCGTTCCTCGACATCGCGGCCGCGCACGAGAAGCGCGGGACGCTCGTGGACCTCGTGGCACACGTGGCCGAAGTGCTTTCGATTCCGTTCACGGTCGGAGGAGGCGTGCGGTCGGTGGAGGACGCGGACGCGCTCCTCCGCGCGGGAGCCGACCGCGTGACCGTGAACACCGCCGCGGTCGAGGACCCTTCCTTGATCACGAGGCTGGCCGAACAGTTCGGGGCGCAATGCGTCGTCGTCGCGATCGATGGCAAGCGCATCCGCGACGCGAGCGTCCCCGCCGTGATGCGCGTGATGACGCACGGCGGACGCAATCCGACCGACCGGACGGTGACCGGGTGGGCCGCCGCGGCCGCTGCGGCGGGCGCGGGCGAGATCCTCCTGACGTCCGTCGACGCCGACGGCACGCAGGCCGGCTTTGATCTCGAGATGCTTCGCGCCGTGCGGGCCGCCGTGGACGTTCCGATCGTGGCCTCGGGCGGCGCGGGCCACCTCGAGGATTTCGCGAAGGCCGTCGTGATCGGCGGCGCTGACGCCGTGCTCGCGGCCTCCGTCTTCCACGACCGCATCTACACGATCGGCGCGGTCAAGGCGGCGATGCGGCGGGCCGGACTCGCGGTTCGCCCCGCGCCCGCGCGCGTGCGCACGCTTCTGCCTCGCTTCGATGCGGCCGGCCTGGTCCCTGTGATCATGCGCGACGTGGTGACGGGTAACGTCCTCACCCTCGCCTGGGCGAATGCGGAGGCGCTTGCGAAGACGCGCGAGACCGGCCTCGCGCACTTCTACAGCCGCTCGCGGAAGGAGCTCTGGAAGAAGGGCGAGACGTCCGGAAACGTCCAGCATGTCGTCGGGATCTCCCTCGATTGTGACGACGACGCCGTCCTGTACGACGTGCGCCCGTCGGGTCCGGCCTGTCACACCGGCGCGGACTCGTGCTTCTCGCGCGTCGAGACGCTTGGAACGCCCGGCTCCGAGGTCGTGCCCGCGGACGAGCTCGACCTCACGGCTCTCTTCGCGATCGTCAAGGCACGGAAGGAGTCACCGGTTCCCGGGTCGTACACGAACGAGCTCCTCGAGGGCGGCGTCCCGCGCATCGCCCAGAAGGTGGGCGAGGAAGCCGTCGAGACGGCCATTGCGTCGGTCACCGGCGACGCGGGTGCGCTCGCCGGCGAAGCCGCGGACCTTCTCTACCATCTCGCAGTCCTGCTGACGGCTCGCGGTGTCGGGCCGGGCGACGTCGCCGCCAAGCTCGCCGAGCGCCGCGGCGCGCCGCGACGAGAGAAGCCGTGAAAGCGCCCGATCGCCTCGTCGTCGTCGAGCAGCCGGCCGATCTCACGACTCCGGTGGCGCTGATGCGGGGCCTTCTCGCGGCGGGCGGGCCTGCCTTCCTCCTCGAATCGGTGGAGGGCGGGGATCGCGTGGCGCGGTGGTCGTTTCTCGGCGCGTCGCCGTCGGGCGAGATCTCCGGCCGGGAGACGGACCCATTTGACGCCCTCCGGGCGCTCCCTCGCGACGACGCGGTGCCGGACGGCGACGACCTGCCGCCCTTCACGGGCGGGGCCGTCGGCTATGTGGGCTACGACGCCGTGCGGCGACTCGAGCGGCTGCCCGACTCGAACCCCGATCCGATCGGACTGCCGGACGCCTGGTTCGGGATCTTCGACGCGGTCATCGCCTTCGATCACGCGCGGCATCGGCTCCTCTTCGTGACGCACGCGGGAGAGGGGACCGAAGAGGAGAGAAGAGCCTTCGAAAGGCTGCGGGAGCTCGAAGCGCGTGCCAAGGCCGCGCCCGCATCGGCTGCTTCGGCGTCGCCCGCCTGTCCCTCTTTCGAAGAATCTCTTCCTCTTCCGTCCTTCCTGTCCGCGGTCGAGCGCGCGAAAGAGCACATACGCGCGGGCGACGTCTTCCAGGTCGTCCTGTCGCGGCGGTGGTCCGCGCCGTTCTCGGGCGATCCCTTCGCCGTGTATCGCGCCCTGCGCTCGCTCAGCCCGTCGCCGTACCAGTACTACCTGCGGACGCCTCACGGCGCGATTTTCGGTGCGTCACCCGAGCGCCTCGTCCACGTCGCCGCGGGCCACGAAGAGGCGACTGCCGAGACGATCCCGCTCGCCGGGACGCGACCGCGGGGCGCGACGCGCGAGGAAGACCTCGCCTTCGAGAGGGAGCTGCTCGCCGACCCGAAGGAGCGCGCCGAGCACGTCATGCTCGTGGACCTCGGGAGGAACGACCTCGGCCGGGTCGCGAAACCGGGCAGCGTCCGCGTGAAGGATTTCTTCCATGTCGAGCGCTATTCGCACGTCATGCACATCGCCTCGCGCGTGACGGGAGCCCTCGCGCCCGGCAAGGACGCCGTCGACGCGCTCGTGGCGACGTTTCCCGCGGGCACGCTGACCGGGGCGCCGAAAATACGCGCGATGGAGATCATCGAGGATCTCGAGCCCGTGAGACGAGGCGCATACGGCGGCGCCGTAGGCTACCTCGATTTCGCCGGCAACCTCGACGTCGCAATTGCGATCCGCACGGCCATCGTAGCAAACGGCACGTTGCACGTGCAGGCCGGAGCTGGCATCGTGGCGGATTCGGATCCCGAGTCCGAGGCCACCGAGTGCGAGAACAAGGCGCGTGCCCTCATGCGCGCCGTGGAGAGAGCGGGGACGTACCGATGATCCTCGTGATCGACAACTACGACTCGTTCACGTACAACCTCGTCCAGATCCTCTCGACGCTCGACGAGGACGTGCGCGTCGTCCGAAACGACGCACTTTCCGTGGACGAGGTTCTCGCCGCGAAGCCCGACCGGCTCGTCGTATCCCCCGGTCCAGGCCGGCCGGAGGACGCGGGGATCTCGTGCGAGCTGTTCCGCCGGAACGAAACGATCCCGCTGCTGGGCGTCTGCCTCGGTCATCAGGCTCTCGGCGCCGTCTTCGGCGGAACGATCTCCCGGGCGCCCGTGCTGATGCACGGCAAGACCTCGGAGATCGCGCACGACGGGAAAGGACTCTTCGAGGGTCTCGAGAACCCGTTCACGGCAACGCGCTACCACTCGCTCGTGGTCGAGAAGGATTCGGTTCCGGCCGCGCTGCGCATCACGGCGACCAGCCCCGACGGGCTCGTGATGGGCCTCGCGCACCGGACACGGCCTCTCGTGGGCGTTCAGTTCCACCCCGAGTCGATCTTGACGTTGCAGGGGGAGCGCCTCTTGAAGAATTTCGTCGCCGGGCGGCTCGCGTGACGACGGCGGCGCACCGCGCGCTGCGCGCCGTGGCGCGCGGGGGACGCCTGACGCGAGAGGACGCGCGTGGCGCGGTATCGGCCCTCCTCGATGAGAACGTTCCGGCTGCGATCGCGGGGGGGCTTCTTTCGGCGCTGGCTGCCATGGGCGAGACGGTCGAGGCCGTGGCCGGCGCCGTGGATGCTCTCCGGGCGCGCGCGACGCGGCCTCCGGTCGACCCCGCGCTCGCCGCCCGCGCGATCGACGTGTGCGGGACCGGAGGCGACGGGCTCGGCACGTTCAACGTCTCGACCGCGGCCGCTTTCGTCGCGGCGGGCGCGGGCGCGCCGGTCGCGAAGCACGGGAACCGCGCGGTTTCGTCCGCGTGCGGTTCGGCGGACGTACTTGCGGCGCTCGGGGTCGACATCGAGATGTCTCCCGCGCTTGCCGCCGAGGCGCTCGCCCGCGCGAACGTCACGTTCTTCTTCGCGCCGCTCTATCACCCGGTCATGAAGAAGGTCGGCCCGCTCCGGCGCGAGCTCGGCCTGCGCACGGTCTTCAATCTCGCCGGGCCGCTCTCGAATCCAGCCGGCGTCACCCGGCAGATCGTCGGCGTCGATCACCCCGAGCGCGTCCCCGTGATCGCGGGCGCCCTCGCGGCACTCGGTGCCGAGCACGCCCTCGTGTTTTCGCACGAGACGGGGGGTGACGAGATCCTGCCGTTCGGGCGAACGTTCGCCGCGGAGGTGCGCCACGGGGAGGTCGAGCTCCTCCAGCTCGGCGCCGTCGACTTCGGCTTCGCCGAAGGGAGATCCGATGCGCTCCGGGGCGGAGATGCCGAGACGAACGCCGAGATCCTGCGCGCCCTTTTCGGAGGATTCCGGCGCGACGCACGGAGCGTGATTCTCATGAACGCCTCCGCCGCGCTCGTCGTCGCGGGCATCGCGGCTGACTTTCGCGAGGGCGTGGCCCGCGCCGAGGCTGCGCTCGACGAGGGAAAGGCGGCGGCGGCCCTCGAGGCGCTCGTCCGGATCTCACGGGGAGACCGATGAGGATTTCTTCGAAAGGGAAAAGGGAACGAGAGAGAAGATTGAAGATTTCTTAGAAGGGGTAAGAGGGGATGGGCGGTTCGGTTCTGGGCGAGATTCTCGCGGCAAGGAGGCGCCGTATCGCGGCGGGGGAGTTCACGGCGCACACGGCCGCCGCCGCGCGCGCTGCCGCGGGATTTTCGCCAGCGCCCGACGCGATGCCCGACGGAGCGCGCTTCACCGCCGCTCTTTCTTCTTCCTCTTCTAAGCGAAATCTTCCTCTTTCTCTTTCTTTCTTTCTTGCGGAAATCAAGCACCGCTCGCCGAGCGCGGGTCTGATCCTGCCCGACGTCCCGGCGCGCATCGAGGAGGTGGCGCGCGCTTATCGGCGCGGCGGGGCCTCGGCTCTGTCCGTCGTCATCGAGCAGGACTACTTCGGGGGCGATCCGTCCTGGCTGCCGCGCGCCAGGGCGGCGTCGGGGCTCCCGGTCCTGATGAAGGACTTCGTGGTGGACGAGACCCAGCTCGATTTCGCCGCCGCTCTGGGCGCCGACGCCGTGCTCCTGATCGCCGCGGCTCTCGACGGCGCGGCCCTCGCGCGGCTCTACGCGGCGGCCCTCGAACGCGGTCTCGCGGCTCTCGTGGAGGCGCACGACGAGGCCGAGGTTGAACGGGCGCTCGACGCGGGCGCGGAGATGATCGGCGTGAACTCACGCGACCTGAGAACGTTCGAGGTCGACCTGCCGGGCATGGCGCGCCTCGGCGCGCTCCTGCCGGCGTCCGTAGTGCGCGTGGCCGAAAGCGGCATCAAATCGCGGGGCGACGTCGAGGCGCTCGCCGCCGCCGGCTACGGCGCCTTCCTGGTGGGAGAGGCGCTTCTCAAGGCGCCCGACCCCGCAGCGATGCTGCGAGGGCTCCGCGGCGAGAACCCCACGGAGGTCAAGATCTGCGGGATCACGCGGGAGGAGGACGTCGACATCTGCCTGGAACTGGGCGTCGACTGGATCGGCCTCGTCTTCGCGCCGAGGTCTCCTCGCTGCCTGACGCCGGAAGAGGGGAGACTTCTACGAATGAAAGCGAAAGGCGAAGGGCACCGGGGATTTCTTCGAATGAAGGACGAACGGAACGGAGCCGGGGTCCGCAAACACGGCGCAGCGGCGGCGGGAGGCGTCGGCGCCGGCGCGGTGAAGGGTGTCGTCGCGGTGTTCGACGGGAACAACGAGGAGGAGATTCGACGAGTGATCGAACTCGTGCGCCCCGACGTCGTTCAAATGCCCCTCTCGCCTCGTTCACTTTCCCAGGAGTCCTTTTCTTCGGCCCCCTCCTTTCTTCCCCCTTCTAAGAAATCCTTCTCTTCGGACATCACGGTGTGGAACACGATCCGCGTCGGCCGCGACGACCTCTCCTCCGCGAGGGAAGCCGAAGGCGACGCGCTCCACTTCGATACGTCCGTCGCAGGAGCGAGCGGCGGCACCGGCAGAGTCTTCAACTGGAGCCTGCTGGAAGGAATCGATCGCTCCCGCCCCGTGGTGCTCGCGGGCGGGCTGAAGCCCGAGAACGTCGCGGAAGCAGTGAGAAGGGTGAGGCCCGACGTCGTAGACGTGGCCTCGGGAGTGGAGAAGGCGCCGGGAATCAAGGACCCGGCGAAAATCGCCGCGTTCGTGAGGGAGGTGCGACGTGCCTGAGGCAACTGGAGCCGATTTCCGTCCGCCCGAGGCCGACGCGCAGGGCCGCTTCGGCGCGTTCGGCGGGCGGTTCGTGCCGGAGACGCTCATGGCGCCGCTCGAGGAGCTCTCCCGCGCGTACAGGGACGCCCGGCGCGATCCCGCGTTCCGGCGCGAGCTGGACGGCCTCCTGAGGACGTATGCCGGCCGGCCGACGCCCCTCACGTATGCGAAACGGCTCTCGGAGGACCTCGGCGGCGCGCGCATCTTCCTCAAACGCGAGGATCTCCTCCACACGGGCGCTCACAAGATCAACAACGCCCTCGGCCAGGCCCTCCTCACGGTCCGGATGGGGAAGTCGCGGGTCATCGCGGAAACCGGCGCCGGCCAGCACGGCGTCGCGACGGCGACCGCGTGCGCGCTCCTCGGGCTCTCGTGCGTCGTTTACATGGGGGCGGTCGACGTCGAGCGCCAGGCCCTGAACGTGTACCGGATGAAGCTCCTCGGCGCGACGGTCGTGCCCGTCATGGGCGGCACGCGGACGCTGAAGGACGCGATCAACGAGGCCATGCGCGACTGGGTCGCCTCGACGGCGTCGACGCACTACATTCTCGGATCGGTCCTCGGGCCGCATCCGTTTCCGACGATGGTCCGCGACTTTCACGCGGTCATCGGGCGCGAGGCCCTCGCCCAGAGCCGCAAGGCACTCGGAAAGCTGCCGGACGTCCTCGTCGCGTGCGTGGGCGGCGGCTCGAACGCGATCGGCCTCTTCCGGGAATTCCTTACGTTTCGCGAGGTCGAGATGGTGGGGGTCGAAGCCGGAGGCCGGAGCCTTGCGCCCGGCGAGCACGCCACGCGCTTCGGCCCGGGCTCGATCGGCGTCCTCCATGGCACGCGTACGCTCATCCTTCAAGACGCGGACGGGCAGGTTCTCCCCACGCATTCCGTTTCCGCCGGCCTCGACTATCCGGCCGTCGGACCCGAGCACGCGCGCCTCGCCGAGCTCGGGCGGACGCGGTACGTCTCCGTCGGTGACGAGGCCGCCCTCGCGGCCTTTCACCGGCTCGCCGAGACCGAAGGCATCATCCCGGCCCTCGAGACCGCGCATGCTGTCGCCTGGGCGATCGCGGAGGCTCCTCGCCGGCCGAAGAGTGCCGCTCTCCTCGTGAATCTCTCCGGCCGCGGTGACAAGGACGTCGTCTCGGTGGCGCGGCGCGAGGGGGTGACGCTGTGACTCGCATCGGGCGGGCCTTCGCGAAAGCGAAGGCGTCGGGGCGCGCGGCGCTCGTCATCTTCGTGGAGGCCGGTGATCCGAACCTCGCGACGACCCGGCGGCTCCTGCCAGCGCTCGCCGCGTCCGGGGCCGACGTGCTCGAGCTCGGAATTCCTTTCAGCGATCCTCTCGCCGACGGTCCCGTCATCCAGCGCGCGAGCGAGCGCGCTCTCGCGTCTGGGACGACTCTTCAGGCGGCCCTCGCCCTGCTCGCCGAGCTGCGCGCGGCGCGCTTCAGCGCGCCGGTCGTGGTCTTCAGCTACGCGAACCCGATCCTCGCGATGGGCGAGGCGGAGTTCGCCCACCGCGCGGCCGAGGCCGGCGCGGACGGCGTGCTCGTCACGGACCTCCCGCCGGAGGAAGGGCGAGGGTTCGCGTCGATCCTGAAGAGCGCGAAGCTCGATCCCGTCTACCTCGTCGCGCCCACGTCGCCCGACGAGCGCATCCGCCGGGCGGGTTCGCTGTCACGTGGATTCCTGTATGTCGTGTCGCGCGCGGGCATCACGGGGACCCGCACGGAGCTTCCCGAAGGGCTCGCGGCGCTCGTCGGACGCGTTCGAAAGCACGCGCCGCGCCTTCCGGTCGCCGTCGGCTTCGGCCTCTCGACGCCCGGGCAGGTGCGGACGGTCGCGGCACTCGCGGATGGAGTCGTCGTGGGAAGCGCGATCGTGACCGCGATGGAGGAGGCGATCCAGGAGGGCCGGGATCCCGTCGAAGCGGGCGCCGGGCTCGTACGAGTTCTCTCGGCCGCGACGAAGAAAGGTTGACGTGTCCGGGGGCGGAACGGACCTGCCCGCCCGGATCTCGAAGGCGGACCGCTCGACGCTCGTGTCGCTCATCGCCGACAACCTCTCCCGTCTGACGGAGCGCGATGCGCTGCAGGCCCTCCGGCATCCGCACGCCTCGGAGGCGATGATCGAGGAGATCGTCTCCTCGAAGACGCTCCTCGCGTTCCGAGGCGTCAGGCGCCTCGTCGCCGCTCATCCCCTGACGCCGCGGCACGCGGCGCTTCGATGCCTCGAGGATCTGCTTTGGCGCGATCTTCTCGACATCGGCCGCGAGCCGCGCACGCCGCCGCCCGTGCGCGTTGCGGCGAACCGGAAGCTCGAGGATGCGCTCCGGTTTCTCGCGGTGGGTGAGAGGGTGGCCGTGGCGCGGTTCGCGACTTCCGTGCTCTTTCCGGCGCTCCTCGACGATACGGACCAGCGCGTGCTCGAGGCGGTTCTCGCGAACTCGCGGCTCACGCCCGAGGATCTGCTCCGCTGGCTCGCGACCGGGCATCCCCGGCCCGAAGACCTGGCGTTCCTCGCGCGCGACGCGCGTTGGACGAGCCGACCCTCTGTCCGGATCGCCCTTCTGACGCATCGCCTGACGCCCCGCGCCGCGTCGCTTTCGCTTCTGACGTCGGCATCGCGGGGGGAATGGAAGAGGCTCGCCGAGGATCCCTCGGCGGACGCGCTCCTGGCGGCCTGTGCTCGCGAGCTGCTCGAAAAAGGCCCGAATTCCGTTGACAGGGGCGGTAAGTCACCATAGCCTAAAGCGTTACGGGGAACCGGGTGACTGCCGAGACGGCCCAGGAGTTCGGCGAAGAGCTTCGCCGGGAACGCGAATTACGCGACGTGAGCCGGGAACAGCTCGCGTCGGCGACAAAGGTCTCGATGCGGCACATCGCCGCGCTCGAAGCGGGCCGCTATGAGCAGCTTCCCGCCGGCGTTTTCTCGAAGGGCTTCGTCCGCGTGATCGCTCTGCATCTCGGCCTCGATGCGGAGCGCTCGGTCACGGCGTTCCGGCACGTTCACGCGAGCTGGGAGGCTGAATGTGCGCGGCGTCAGCACCAGGCGACGACGAGCACGGCCGGACTTCGCCTCTCTCAGCCGCGTCGTTCGGTATCGTCCTCGACGACCTTGAGGGGCATCGCGATCGCGCTCGCGCTCGCGGTCGTGACCGGCGCCGCGGCCTTCCTGCGGTCCCGCGGAACCGATCGCCGGACGTCGGAGACGTCGACGGCCCCGGCGGCCCGCGCGGAGAGCGGTCCCGCGTCCCTCGCGCTTCCCCCCGCGGTCGCGGCCGCCACGGTGGCCCTGCCGGCCGGCGCCACGCTGCCGGGCGCCGTTTCTCCTGCGGCCGCCTCGAGAGGTCGGACGCTCACGCTCAGCTTCCGCGACGACTGCTGGGCCGAAGTTCTCGTCGACGGGAGGCTCGTCGTGCGCGGGCTCTTCCCAAAAGGGTCGCGGCGTGAGTTCTCGAATGGCGGGACGTTCACGCTCACGCTCGGAAACGCGGGGGCCGTCGACGTCGTCGTGGACGGGAGGCCCCTCGGCACGCTGGGCGCCGAGCACGAAATCGTGAAGAATTACGTGATCGACGCGACCTGAAGCTCTGAACCGGGAAAGTCCGCTGGCGCTCGGTTAAGCTCGGGCTCGTGGCCGACGTCGCGCCGGAAGGCGATCTCCTCACCCAGATCGAGCGAGGCGATGCCTCGCGCCAGATCCTCGAATTCGCCGCCCGGGGAATGGTCCCTCTGCCGCCCGACGAGCTCGTCCGGGCCGTTGCGAGCATCCTGGCGTCCGGGGATAAGGTCCTCGCGCCGATCGCCGAGGAGTCCTTCAAGGCGTTCGACACAGGTTCCCTGAAGGAGGCCGTGCTGAGCGCGGGGGTGAGGCCCGAGCAGCTCGCCGTCGTGGCGAGACGGACGCACGAAGCGTTGGTGCTCGAGCCCCTCATCCGGCACAAGGCGGTCCCGGACGAGACCCTCGCGTGGCTCGCCGAGCGCGTCGAAGCACCGCTCCAGGACATCCTCGTCACCAACCAGACGCGGCTCATTGCGGCCCCGGTCATCGTCGAGCGTCTCTTCGAGAACCCGAAACTCTCGCCCGAGATCCGGCGCCGGGCGGACGAATTCCTCGAGGAGTTCTTCCTCAAGAAAGAGCGCGAGAGGGACGAAGGCAAGGATCTCGAAGAGGCGATCGAGGAGGCGCCCTCCGCCGTGGCTCCGGACGTGGCCGTGGATGAGGCGGGGCTCAGCGAGGACCAGAAAAGGAGCCTCTTCGCCCGGGTCTCGACGATGTCCGTGGTCGACAGAATCCGCCTCGCTTACCGCGGCAACAAGGAGGAGCGGATGTTCCTCGTGCAGGACCGCAACCGTCTCGTCTCCTCCGCGGTGCTGAAGTCGCCGAAAACGCGGGATGCGGATGCCGAGACGATCGCCAACATGAAGAGCGTCTCGGAGGACGTCCTTCGGACGATCACGTTCCGGCGGGACTGGATGCGCCACTACGGAATCATGAGGGCCATCGTGAGGAATCCACGCTCGCCGATCGACATCACCCTTTCGCTCGTCATGCGCCTCAGCGCCAAGGATCAGAAGACCCTCGCCGGCGACCGGAACGTGCCCGATGCGGTCCGGTCCACCGCGCGGCGAGAGGTTGCCCGCAAGGAGTCGTGAGCCCGCGCACGGTCGGTTGGAATTTCGGCCCCCCGGTGTGAGAATCTGACCCGTGCCGACAACCCGGGTCGTGCGGGCAGGGCGCCCTGCGAGGTCCTTTTGACGAATTATTACGACGTGCTCGGAGTTCATCGCGACGCTTCCGAATCGGAAGTCCGCGAGAAGTTCCGCCTCCTCGCCCGCGAGTACCATCCCGACCGGTTTCGCGACGCCGGCGAGAAGAAGTCGGCGGAAGAGCGCTTCCAGGTCCTGACAGAGGCGATGAACGTTCTCACGAACCCAATGCGGCGTAAGGCCCACGACCTCGAGCTCGAGAAGAACCGGCCCATCTCCCAGGACCCTGCTGCGCAGGCGCGCGTCTACCTTGCCAAGGGCGTCAAGGCATACCGGGAGGGAAACTTCCCCGAGGCCATCACTCAGTTCGACCTGTCCGTGAAGCACTACGACAAGGACGCCAAGGCTCAGCATTACCTCGCGCTCGCTTGCATGAAGGTGATCGGCCAGGTGCGCAGGGGCGTGGACGCCATCGAGGCCGCGATCCGGCTCGACGCCAACAATGCCCTGTTCCACCGCGATGCCGGAAAACTGTACATGCAGGCTGGCCTGAACTCGAAAGCCGAGCGCCACCTCGAGGAGGCTCTCGCGTGGATTCCCGAGGACGCCGAGACCCTGAAGCTGCTTCAGGAGGTGCGCCCGAAGAAGGGGCTCAGCGGAGAACGCAAGACCCCGAGCGGTATCTTCGGGCGGAAGGGATAATCGCGGCGTGAGCGTCTCAGCATACGGACTCACCGATGTCGGACGGAAGAGACGTCACAACGAGGATGCCTACCTCCTCGACGCCGAACGCGGCCTTTTCGTGGTCGCGGACGGCATGGGCGGACACGCCGCGGGTGAAGTTGCCTCGCGGATCACCGTCGAATCGATTCAG
Source organism: Thermoanaerobaculia bacterium (assembly GCA_963816185.1). Classification (GTDB taxonomy): domain Bacteria; phylum Acidobacteriota; class Thermoanaerobaculia; order UBA5066; family UBA5066; genus Fen-183. The sequence continues at coordinate 281,358 of CAWFJJ010000024.1, forward strand.
GAGTACATCGCCGCCACCGAGGAGGAGCACGAGAGCTCGTGGCCCTTCGGCTTCAACAGCCGGGTCTCGCTCGAAGGAAACCGTCTCACGACGGCCGTCGAGAAGGCGAACGAGAAGGTCATGCGGGCGGTGCAGAACAGGCCCGAGCTGAAAGGCATGGGCACGACCGTCGTCGCGGCTCTCTTCGACGCCGACCGCGCGACGCTCGTGCACGTGGGCGACAGCCGCGCCTACCTCTTTCGCGATGGAGAGCTTCGGCGTCTCACGGACGACCACTCGTGGGTTCAGGAACAGGTCAACGCCGGCATCCTCAGCGAGGACGAAGCCAAGAGCCACCCCCTCAAGAACGTCGTGACGCGCGCGCTCGGCGGCGCGACGCACGTTTCCGTCGACCTCATCGAGGTTCCGGTGCGTTCGGGCGACCGCTTCCTCCTGTGCTCCGACGGCCTGACAGGCATGGTCCCCGACGAGGATCTCTTCGCCCGCTTCAAGTCCGAAGACGGACTCGAAAAGACCGTACGACAGCTCATCGACGTTGCGAATGACCGCGGCGGCGTGGACAACATAACGGCAATCCTCGTCGAGGTCGCGGGAGATCCGGCGGCCAAGGACGGAGGCCGCGCCGGCAGCGAGGCGATCCGGCGACAGATCGTGACCTCGGGCGAGAGCACGGCGGTCAACGCCGAGGCTCCGGGAACCCCCTCACCCGACTCCGACTCCAAACCCCAGAGCTGATGCGGGGAGCGGCACGTCTCGGTGCGGTCCTTTTCCTGTCTTCTGTCACGCTGCTTCCCTGCGTTCCGGCGACCTCGAGCGTCCTGGAGGAGGCGTCGGACGCCGCGGCTGCGCGGCGGCGCACGGAGATCCTCCGCTCGCCTTACACCCGCCCCGTCGAGCGCCGCGTGCTGCGGGGCGGAGAGCTGCTCGTGAGCTTCGACGCAGGGGTCCCTGCTGTGCTTCGCGACGAGCTGTCCCTCGATCTCAACGCGTTCGTCTCGACTCTCGTGGATCGGGACGGCTGGCCGCGCCCGCTCTCCGCCCGATCGCCCCTGCTCGTCCTGTTCACGGCGGGACCGGGCGTCACGGCCGCGGGCTGGGACGGCCGGGATCGCAACGGTACGCTGCGCTCGCCGGTCATCCTCGTCGCCTCCGCGACACGCGCGAATGGCGCCGCGCTCGCCGACGCGGCCGCCCAGGTTGCCCTCCTGTCGCTGCGGCAGGCGGCTCCCGTCGAGCCGTCATGGGCCGTGGAGGGCGTCGCCGCCTGGCTTTGGCGCCGCGACCTCGGGCCCGACCTTTCTCGTGTCCCGACTTCCGATCCGCTCCTCGAGGAAGCCGGCGACTTGACGACGCCGGACGTCCTCGCGGCCTTCCTCGTGGCTCTCGAGAGCCGCCTCCCGAAGGGTTCCCAGGACGTGCGTGAGGCCTGGGAGCAGGCGGGGGAGCGCGGAGACGACGCGGACGCTTTTCTTCGCGACCTGGCCAAGAGGAGCGGCTCCGCGAGCCTCGGCGCTCGCGTGGCCGAGATCGTCGCCTCGCATCTCGGTGCGTCCAGCAGGCGTCGAAGCGATTCGCCGGCGGTCGCCCGGAGAATCTGGCTCTCCGGAGACGTCGTTCCGGCGGCGCCCGCGCCGCTCGGCTGGAGGCGGGTCTCCCTGCGTACCGAGGACGAGCGGGCCGGGCTGGAAATCGCGCTCCCCGATGCGGGAATGCACGCAGCGAGGCTTCTTCTCTTCTACCGCGGGGACGCCGGCTTCGACTCCCTGCCGGTCCTTCCGGGTACCGCGCGCGTCGTCCCGGCCGCGGGGACCTCGAGCGTCGAGGTCGTGCTCGCCGACGGTGACGGAGCTCCCGAGGCGCGCTTCCACGTGAGTCGCGTGCCGGACTATCCGGCGGCGCTTGCGAGCTCGCGGGCCGGCTGGACGAGCGGCGGCGTCGAGATCGCCTGGGAGACGTCCCGGCACGAGGATCTTCTCGGCTGGGTCGTGGAACGTCGCGACGAAACGGACGGCGACGCGGCCCTCGAACGCAGCACCCTTCCCGCAACGAAGTCCTCCGAGGGCGCGACGGGCTACGTCTGGCTCGACCGAGACGCGGCTCCGGGCCGTCGCTACCGCTACCGCGTCCTCGCGCTCACCGAAGACGGCCTCCTCGGCGAGGCGTTCGAATCGTCGGTGGAGACGAGATAGCGTCTTCTCGACTGCCGGAAACGGGCAGCTCTCCCCCTCTTACCCTTTCGAAGAAATCCTTGGTTCTTCCTCCCACGTCCAGACACGCGAGCTCGCCGGGCTCGTCGAGGTACCAGTCGGAGGGCAGGTAGCGGCTGTACGGGGCCTGCAGGAAGCGCCGGCAGGCGAGGACGACGACGCCCGTGTCGGTGCCCGAGCGAATGAGGCGCCCCGCGCTCTGCACGACGCGCGTCATGCCGGGGATGACGTACGCGTACTCGAAACCGCGCTCGAACCGCTCCTCGAAGTAGCGGCGCATGCGCTCCTGCTCGAAGCGGACCATGGGCAGACCGGGCGAGACGACGACGACGGCCTGAAGCATCTCGCCCGGGTAGTCGACGCCCTCGGCGAACGCGCCTCCCGATACGGCGAAGACGACGACGGGCGCTCCGCCGTCCTTCATCGCCGCGAGGACGGAGTTCCGCTCCAGCTCGGTCGATCGATCGGACGGCCTGAGAACGCGGCGCCCGGCCAGCGCGGGCAGGTGGGCGCGCACCTCGTCGAGAAAGCGGTACGACGGGAAGAGCGCCAGCATGTTGCCCGGGCACGCGCGCGCCACGTCCGCGACGAGGGCCGCGAGGCGCGGGGCGCCGCGCCCGCGCGCCGCGTACGTGGTATCCACGTCCGGCGCGACGAGGACGGAGCGGTTCTCGCGCGGAAAGGGCGAGGGAAGGCGGAGGACCGACGTGCGGTCGGGGTCGAGGCCGAGGAGATCGCGGTAGAACTCGGGCGGAGAGAGCGTGGCGGACATCGAGACCGTGGCGGCCGCCGCGTTCAGGGTCTCGCCGAGGAGCTTCGAGGGATCCTTGCAGAGGATCGCGAGCCGCGCGCCGCCCCTGCCGCGCGCCGCGAGGACGTCGAAGGGCCCCTCGGACATGGCACGGCCTGGCGGGGGCACGAATTTTGACACGTCGTGAAACCGCGCAAACGAGAAGTAGAGGTCGAGAACGGGATCGTCGGGCACACGCTCGCCGCCGGCGCGCAGGTCCGCGAGGTGGCGCACGAGAAGGGACTCGAAGTCGAGGCGCAAGTCGTCGAGACGCGCATCGTCCAGGGCCACGAGATCGACGGGCTCGCTCTCGTCCTGGGGAAGGACGGCGGCCGCGTCCGCGACGAGCTTGCGCAGACGCCGCGCGGCCTCGCCCGCGTCCCAGGCCGTCTTCGCGTTCGAGACGCCGATGCGCTCCTCGAGCGATGCCAGGGAAGAGTCGGAGAGCTCGGGCGAGTAGTAGCCGCGTCCGCGGTCCACGAGGTTGTGAGCCTCGTCGACGAGGAGGATCGATTCGGAGAGCACGGAGGGGTCGCGCGCGCCTGCAAGCGCGACCACCGGGTCGAAGACGTAGTTGTAGTCGCCGAGAACGACGTCGGCCTGCTCGGCGAGCTCGAGGGAAACTTCGAAGGGGCAGACGGTCTCGTTGCGGGCGGCCTCGAAGACGGTGTCCGGGTCGAGGTGGCGGTGTCTCTCGAGGAGCCGGTCGAGGAGGCCCGAAGCCTCCATCTTGGCGCCGTAGTCCTTCGCGTACGGGCAGTGGTTCTCGTGGCACAGCACGACGTCGTTTGCGCACATGCGCTCTTTCGCGCGGAGCCTGACGGACCGAAAGGACTCGCCGTCGATCGCGGCCAGGGTCTTTTCGTAGATCTCCTGCTGCGTCGTCTTCGCCGTGAGGACGAAGAGGCGGCGGTGCGACTCGAGAGCGCCGACGAGAAGGGGATGGAGTGCGGCGGCCGTCTTCCCGATGCCGGTCGGGGCCTCGACCAGGAGATGCTCGCCGTGTGCGACCGCACGCGCGACGGCGGAAGCCATCTCTCGCTGGCCGGTCCGGAAGCGCGCGTGCGGGAAGGCGAGCGTCGCGGCCTCGGCGGCTTTCGCCTCGGCAAGGGCCCGTTCCTCGAGGAACGCGTCCAGAAGCATCCGCGTACGGTCCACGAGGTCCTCGAGGGTCTTCTCAGGCTCATGCGACACGTCGAGGACCTTCGTCGCGCCCGTCTCGATGTCCGCGAGAATGAGGCGCCCGTGAACGGCGCGCCCTTCGGCAGCGGCGACGGCCTGCATGTACCAGCGAAGCTGGAGCCGAAAGCGCTCGAGGCGCGGGGATCCGGGAAGCTTCGCGAGATCCTCGGCGAAATGGAGCGACTTGACCTCGTCCACGACGACCCGACCGCCCTCCTCGAAGCGGCCGTCGAGCCGCCCTTCGAGCACTGCGGTGAAGTCGTCCACCGCGTAGGAGAGCCGAATCGCTTTCTCGACCTCGTAGCCGGGCACGCTCGCGAGGCTCTCACCGAGCACGCGCCGGTGCACCGCCTGGCCGATCCAGAGTCGCTCGAAGCCCTCGCCCCGGTCGAAGCCGGCCCGTCGCGCGACGCCGCCGAGAAGGGTCCCGGGGGAAACCGCGATCGTCTTCGCCGCGAGGTCGACCGTGAGCGCCACGGCCGATTGTAGGGCGGCTTCCCACTATCCCGGCGGGCGTTGTTCAGGTAAAATGTATTCGATGTCTCGGGCTTCTCGGTATCTTGGCGGCGCGGTCGTCGCCGTTCTTCTCGCATGGGCTCCGGGCGCGCAGGCGGCGAAGAGGCCTGCGAAACCGGCGACGCTCGAGCAGCGCCTGAACGCGCTGCTCCGGAGGGGCCCGGCACGGCGCAGCGAGATCGGTGTCGTCGTCACGCGGCTCGGCGATCCGGCGCCCCTCGTCTCTCTCAACCCCGAGAAGCCGTTCGTCCTCGCATCCACGACGAAGCTCTTCACGACGGCCGCGGCGCTCGACCGCTTGGGTTCCGACTACAAGTTCCGGACGCGGCTGTACCGCGATGCCCAGGTCGGCGCGGACGGCGTCCTCCCGGGGCACCTCGTCGTGGTGGGCGGAGGCGACCCGGGGCTCTCCGGCCGCTGGTACGACGACGATCCGCTCGCGGTCTTCCGGCCCTGGGCGGCGTCGCTCGTGAACAAGGGGATCCGCTCCGTAAGGGACGGCCTTCTTCTCGACGTATCGTTCTTCGACGACGTGCAGTCGCATCCCGACTGGCCGAGCGAGCAGGAGCAGCGGTGGTATCAGGCGCCGGTGTCGGCCCTCTCGTACAACGACAACGTCGTCTTCGTGCGGGCCTCGGGGGGCCTTCGGCCCGGCAGCCCGGCGCTGATGGGCTTCGACCCGCTGGGACCGCCGCTCCTGAACCTCATCTCGAGGGTCGTCACCGCCGCGCGCCGCACGTGGGTCGGGGTAAGCCGCGAAGCCGGCAGCCACACGGTCAGGGCTGCGGGGGCCGTCGGGAGGAACCGGACGTGGCTCGGCGACGTCACCGTGCCCGACCCGCCGCTCTATTTTTCAGCTGCACTCTCGCAGGTCCTCCGCGAGAGCGGGATCCGCGTCGACGCTCCGCCCACCGTGCAGACCGAGCCCTCCGCCGTGCCGCCTCCCCTCGCGGGCCGCGTCCTCCTCCACACGCACGAGACGCCCCTCGTGTCCGCCATCGCCGTCTGCAACAAGCGCTCGCAGTCGTTCTTTGCCGAGCAGATCCTGAAGACGCTCGGTGCCGAGAAGCGCGGCCGCGGCACGTGGGAGACCGGAGAGGCCGAGGTGACCGCGTTCCTCGGGTCTCTCGGGCTCGACGCCTCGCGCTATCGGCTCGTGGACGGATCAGGGCGTGCGCGCTCGAACCGCGCCTCCGCGGCGGCTTACGTCGACTTCCTTACGGCTCTCGCGACGCGCTGGCAGCACTTCGAGACCTGGAAGCCCACGCTCGCCGTCGCCGGTGATCCGGACGGTACGCTTCGCCATCGTCTGCTGGGCCCGGCCACGGCCGGGAAAGTGTGGGCGAAGACGGGCTACGTCGACGGCGTCGTGACCCTGTGCGGGTACGTGCAGGCCCGGAGCGGTCAGACCTACGTCTTCAGCATCCTTCTGAACGGGGGGTGCGGCGATGCGCGCGGGCACGCGTATCAGGATCGCTTCCTGAACGAGCTCGCGACGTTTGGTTAGGTGGACTATCGCCTGCTCCTGAAGAACGTCGAGAGGACGCTCGAGGCCATTGAAGGCGGCGAGGACGTCCTCGCGACGATCGTCCAGGTAGGCGAGGCGATCGTCCGGAATTTCCGGGACGAGCTGGGCATCCTGGGCGGACGCCTCTACGTGCGCCACGAGAACCAGTACGTCCTCGAGCGGGGATTCGGCCGTTCGCGGCGCGTTCCCACCGGCATCACAGTTTCCGCCGACTACGGGCCGATCCGCCGGGCGGAGGAGGACGGCCTGGCGCTTGCCGACCTCGACGACCCGTCGGTGGACCGCGAGCTCGAAGCGCGCCTCGGCGTGTCGCGCTTCGCGGCGGTCTCCTTCGGCGGGGAGCGCTACCTCCTCTCGTTCGACGTCCATCCGAGGGCGCGCGCGGAGGATCTCCTCCTCGCCCTCGGGATCATCCGGACCGTCGTCGACTCGAAGGTGCGCACGGAGCGGCTCGAGGGCCTCATGCAGGACGCACGCCGCATCCAGCAGTCGATCCTTCCGCGCGCCGTGCCGCGGGTGGGAGACTTCGATCTCTACGGGCTCTCCCTTCCCGCCGACGCGGTCGGCGGCGATTTTTACGATTTTCTCCCGCTCGGCGACCTGAGCTTCGGCGCGGCGATCGCGGACGCCTCCGGCCACGGCCTCCTCGCGGCGCTTCTCGTTCGAGACATCTACGTCGGCCTGCGCATGGGCATCGGAAGCGACTTCAAGATCGCCCGCACGATCGAGCGGCTGAACCGCATCCTGAACAAGAGCCGCCTCACGACGAAGTTCGTCTCGCTCTTCTACGGCGAGTTCGAGACGAACGGCGACGTCGTCTACGTGAACGCCGGCCATCCGCCGCCTCTGCATCTGCACGCCGCGAGCGGCTCGTTCAGCGAGCTCGGGTCGACCGGGATGGTCCTGGGGCCCGCGCCCGATGCGGTTTACAGCCGCCGCGCGATTCACATGGAGAAAGGCGACGTGGTTCTCCTCCACACGGACGGCGTCCTCGAGGCGCACGACCCGAAAGGGCGCGAGTTCGGCGCCGCGCGGCTGAAGCGCCTCCTGGCGCAGGCGCGGAGAGAGAGCGCTCGCGAGGTCGTCCAGCGGGTGGTCAACGCGGCGCGCTCGTGGTCGCACGGCGCGCCCGCCGAGGACGACATGACGGCGGTGGCAATCCGGCGGGATCCGGGGCGCTCCGGCGAGAGTGCGCGCGTCAGGCTGGAAGCGCCGGCTGGCGGAACCACGCCGCCGTCCGGCTGAGCCCGTCCGGAAGAGGTACGAGGGTCGTCAGGCCGAGAGCCGTGCGGCTTTTCGCCACGTCGAGAACGCTGCGCAACTGTTCGCCGCCCTTCGCCGGCCCGTGCCGCGCGGGACGCGACGTCCCGCACGCGGCGGCGACGAGATCGTAGAGACGGTTCACCGAAGTCTCGACGCCCGTCCCGACGTTGATCACGCCTGCGATCCTTCGCGCGGCAGCCGCGAGGTTGGCCTTGACGACGTCTCCTACGAAGACGAAGTCGCGCGACTGGTCGCCGCCGCCGTTGATGAGGCACTCCCCGCCTTCGAGGAGCTTCTTCATCCAGATGCCGATGACGCCGGCTTCGCCACGGCCGTCCTGGCGCGGCCCGTACACGTTCGCAAATCGCAGGGCGGTCACGACGAGAGGCGTTCCGTGCGCGAGACCGAAGAGGTACTTCTCGCCGGCCAGTTTCGCGACGCCGTAGGGGGAGACGGGATTCGTGGGGTGATTCTCGTCCGCCGCGAAGCCTCGCGGGTCGCCGTAGATCGCGCCTCCGCTGGACGCGAAGACGATCTGAGCGGTGCCCGCTGCGAGCGCCGCCTGCGTGAGGCGGATCGTGCCGAGGACGTTGACCTCCGCGTCGAACACGGGATCCTCGACGGACTTCCTCACGTCGATTTGCGCGGCGTAATGGAGAATCGTATCCACGTGCGCGTCGCGAAGGAGTCCTTCGAGGTCGAAGCGTCGGATGTCACCTTCGACGAACCGGGCTCCTTTCGGGAGGCGGGAACGCTGGCCCGTCGAGAGATCGTCGAGGATGACGACGTTCTTGCCTTCGGCGAGGAAGGCATCTGCGAGATGGGAGCCGATGAAACCGGCTCCGCCGGTCACGAGGACGGAACGAGTCTCGGGCATCATGCGGCGGAGGATAGCGTGCCGCACCTCCATCCGCTCCCCGCGTCCTTCTATCGCCGTGACACGGCCCTCGTCGCCCGGGATCTTCTCGGCTGCCGCCTCGTCCGGCGATTCCCGGGCGGGAAAAGCCGAGCGGTCGTGATCGTCGAAACCGAGGCCTATCTCGGGGAGAAGGACCGCGCCGCGCACACCTGGAACGGCCGCCGGACGCCCCGCGTCGCCCCCATGTGGGGGCCGGGCGGGCACGCGTACGTCTACTTCGTCTACGGCATGCACTTCTGCATGAACGTCGTGACGCAAGAGGAAGGGACGCCGGAAGCAGTTCTGCTCAGAGCAGGGATTCCGGAAGAACTCCATTCTTCTGATATGCGGCGGCTGCTGATGCAGCCGCCGACGGGGCAGAAATCTGCGTCTCGAACGTCCGGAGTCAAGGGCGCGCTACCCGCGCCGCGAAGCGGTCTTCGACCCTTGACACCGGACGTTCGAGGAATACGTTCCCCTGCTCGTCGGCCGCAGAGCGGCCGACGAATAGCAGAAATCTCTTCTCTTCTCCTCGCCTCCGGTCCCGCAAAGCTCTGCGCGTACCTTCAAATCACGGCCGCATTGTCCGGAGCTTCTCTCTCCGGTCCCGAGCTGATGATTTCCCGCGGCCCGCGCGCGCGCTTCGACGTGCTCGTGGGGCCGCGCGTCGGCGTGGACTACGCGGGAGAGGCCGCCGCGTGGCCGCTGCGCTTCGCGGTCGCGGGCTGCCCGGCCGTGACGCGGCGCGCTCTCCTCGGCCCCTTCGTGACCTGATCTAGAGCGTCTTGAGGTCGGCGAGGGAGGAAGCCGTCACGAGGCAGTTCTTGCCGCTGCGTTTCGCCTGGTAGAGGGCCTGGTCCGCGCGCTCGATGAGCGAGCGCTTGGTGCCGGCGTCCTCCGGGTAGCAGGAGAGACCGAGCGAGATCGTCATGGCGAGCGCGTGATCGAGCTGAGGGGCGACGAAGAGACGTCCGGCCACGCGGTTTCGCAGCCGGTCTGCCACGACCCAGGCCTTCGCGGGCGTCGTTTCCGGAAAAATGAGCGCGAACTCCTCGCCGCCGTAACGTGCCACCGTGTCCATCTCCCGGACGCCCTTCGTCAGCTCGTCCACGAGCCCGCGGAGCACGAGATCGCCCACCGGGTGCCCCCAGCGGTCGTTGATCTTCTTGAAGTCGTCGATGTCGAGCATGATGAGCGCGAGCGGCTGCCCGCTGCGTTCGTGGCGGGCGAGCTCACGGGAAAGCGTCTCCTGGAAATACCGGTGATTAAACGCTTCGGTGAGCGAATCGCGTACCGACATCTGCCGCGTCGCCTCGTACGCTTTTGCCGATTGGATGGCCGTAACGGCCTGGTTCGCGAAAATCTCGAGGGCCTGGACGTCCTCGAGGCGCGGGACGAGCCCGCCCCTCGGCTGGTCGACCTGCAGGGTTCCGACGACCTGATCGCCGGCCGTAAGCGGGACGAAAAGCAGGTCGTCCGGATGCCACGCGCCCGGTGCCGTGCTGCGCCGGCGGCGGTCGATCCGGCCGGAATTGTCGACGGACACGTCGCGGTCGAGGTGGCTCACGAAGTAGGACTTCGAGATCCGGAAATGCTCGCCGAACCATCGCGCGATCTCCTCACGCGGCACTTTTCGCGGCGGGGCACCCGGCGACGTTTCGTCGAATCCGACCTGTGCGCGGCGCTCGAAGACGTTCTCGACAGGATCGAACAGGGAAAGCACGACCACGCGATAGCCGAGGCTGCGGTGGACCGCCTGGACGATGCTCTGTACGAGGAGCTCGAGAGTCAGATGTGCCTTCAGCTCGTTGGAGACGTCGAGAATGCGCTGCAGCATCTCGGCCCGTCCCTGCAGACGTTCGTTTACGGTCTGCATCTGCCGTCTGAGGTTGCGGTCCTGAAGGGCCAGGGCCACGTGGTCGGACACGACCGAGAGCTCCTGGAGCGTCTGAGGCGTGACGAGGGACGGGTCATCCGATTCGGCGATGAGAATGCCGGCAATGAGCGCGGGAGTCTGGAGAGGCAGGAAGACCTGATACGGAAAGCGGGGATTCAGGACGAGGTCGCGGTCGGGTCCGCTTGCCACGCGGGGCATGGGTGAGGCCGGCAGGAAAGGCGATTCGAGGTCCTTTTGGGAGGCGAGCCAGTCGAGAAACGGCTGCCGTTCGAGCGTCACGTCGCCGCCGAAGGAGACGAGCGCCTGCCCGTCAAGATCCTCCTCGTACGAGACCACCGCCAAGGCTCGGATTGGCAGCGCCTGGCGAAGGGTGTCGAAGAGCCGCGCGAGGATCTCCTCTCCCGGAGCGACGCTGGATACGATCGCGGTGAGCTCGCGGAGCGTCGCGAGCTCGCGGTTCTTGCGCGACAGCTCGGCGGCGCCGGACCGAGCCCGCGCGAGCTTTCTCGTGACGACGATGACGGCCACGAGAAGACCCACGGCGATCACCGTGAACAGGACCGGGCGGAAGTCGAGAAGCGACGTCACTTGAAGGAAACGACGCCGCTCTTCGTGAGCTTGTGAAATACGCGCATCACTTCGTGCTCGGGAAACGGCGAGATGCGGGCGATCGAGCGGACGTCCCACATGCCGTTGATGCGCGAGACGATGAACGCCTCGGACGGCGTGAACGGGAAGGACATGAGCTCCTCCATCGGTCTCGTGAGGATGGGGACCGCCCCGGCGGGGACCTTCGGAAGAACTTCGGAGCCGGCCGAAGAGTCGGTGGGAGCCGGAACGGGCCTGGCAGCGGGAGCGGACCCGGCGGAGGTTGCGCCGGGCGGGACAGGCGACGATGGCCGCGTCGCCGAGCCGGACGAGACGCCTGCGGCTGCTGGCCCCGGGGTCCTGACCGCCGGCGTCGCGGGCAGGGTGGCGGTCCTCACGCGGGGTGCGGTGGCGTCGGAACTGTCGCCGGACGCGCGCCGCGCGGCCGTTTCGCCGGATTCGGGCCGGCGCTTGAGGAACTGGTTGTACGTGGTCGGCACGGGCGTCCGCAGAGCGGGCGGAGCCAGCACGCCCTCGTCGAGTATCGGCGCCGGCGGCACCCCGTCGGGAATCGTATGCAGATCGCCGGACATCAGCGGATCGAACGAAGAAGAGTCCTCCTCCACGAGCTCGGCATCCTCGAACACGGGCTCCGACGTCGTCTCCTCCCGTTCCCCGATGAGCCTCACGTGGCCCGTGAGCATCAAGTCGTACATCAGCTTGGCGACGTGGAAATCGGGGTTGTGCGTCTCGAGTGCGATCTGGTCGATCGCGCGGTGGCCGTTCGCCGCGCTGAGGATCATTTTGTCGCGCTCTCCGAGATCTTCCTCGACGGGCATGACCACCGACGGAATGACGCGCATGGTGGGGACGCGCGTCCTGATGCGCTGCCACTCATCGTAGCGGCGCAGGCCCTCCATGACGATGCCCGTGACGTCCGAGGAGATCGGAACCATCGGAAGGGCCGGAATCTCCCCGTCGATGAACGCGAACGAGCCTTCGGTCCACAGGAAAATGTCGTAGATCGTCTCGGCGGCCTTCAGCCTCACGAGGTCCGCCAGCTCCTCTTCCTTGATCGCCCCGATCATGACGAGAATCTTGCCGAGGAGAATCCGGGACTCCTGCTGGACCTCCAGCGCCCGGATGAGCTCCTCCTCGGTGATGAAGCCGAAACCGACGAGAAAGCGCCCCAGATGCTCGCGCTCGAGCGTGGATGAAGAGGATGTGACGCGGCCTTTGTTGAAGTAGATCCGTTTCTCGCCAGGCGCCCCCCGGACGACGAGCGTCCCCGTCTTCAAGCCGGTCGAGAGCCACTGAAGCAGCTCCGACAACTGCATCGTGCGCAGATTTCCTGCGATGGCCATCCTACGCAATTGTAGCGCGTAAGAGCCTGACCCGAGCGGCTTTACTCCATCGGAGGGTTATACGACGGAATCCCTGTGACGGCCTGCCCGAGAACGAGCGTGTGGATGTCGTGCGTGCCCTCGTACGTGAAAACCGACTCGATGTTCGCGAGATGCCGGAAGACCGGATACTCGCCGACGATTCCGTTCGCTCCGAGAATCTCTCGCGCAAGCTTCGCGCACTCGCGCGCGACCCAGACGTTGTTGCGTTTGACCATCGAGACGTGCTCGGGCTTCATCGTGCCGGCGTCTTTCATCCGGCCCAGCCTGAGGGCGAGCAGCTGCCCCTTCGTGATCTCCGTGATCATGAACGCGAACTTCGCCTGGACCATCTGATGCGAGGCGATCGGCCGGTCTTTGAACTGCTTGCGGCTCTTCGCGTAGTCGAGGGCGCATGTGTACGTGGCCATTGCGGAGCCGAGGCCGCCCCAAGCGATACCGTATCGAGCCTGCGTGAGGCAGGAAAGCGGTCCCTTGAGCCCTTCGACGCCCGGGAGGACGCTCGTTTCGGGCACGCGGACGTCCTCGAAGACGAGCTGCGACGTGACGGAGGCGCGGAGGGACATCTTCATGCGGTGCTCGGGTGCCGTGAAGCCCTTCATTCCGCGTTCCACGAGAAATCCGCGCACGGGGCCGTTCACATCGCCGACCTTCGCCCACACGACGGCCACGTCGGCGATCGAGCCATTCGTGATCCAGGACTTGGCGCCGTTCAGGACCCAGTCGTTCCCGTCTTTCCTGGCGACCGTGAGCATGCCTGACGGGTTCGAGCCGAAGTCGGGCTCGGTCAGGCCGAAGCACCCGATGCTCTCGCCCTTCGCGAGACTCGGGATCCAACGATCCTTCTGCTCCTTCGAGCCGTACGTGAAAATCGGATACATGACAAGCGAAGACTGGACGGAGACGAACGAGCGGAGCCCGGAGTCGCCTCGCTCGAGCTCCTGCGCCATGAGGCCATAGGCGACGTTGTTCAGCCCCGGCAGCCCGTACTCGGCCATCGTGGATCCGAAGAGGTTCATCGCCGCCATCTTCGGGACGAGCTCCTTCGGGAAACGGCCCTCGTACGCGCACTCCTCGATGATCGGGAGGACGTCTTCGTCCACGAACCCTCGCACGAGATCGCGCACGGCCCGCTCGTCCTCCGAGAACATGTCTTCCAGCCCTAGAAAATCGACTCCGGAAAAGCTCACAGGTCCTCCAGCGATGGAAGAGTACCGAAGAATTTCTTAGAAGGGTGAACGAGCGCGGTGTACTGGGCGCCGCCTCAACACAACACGCGCGACGCTGCTTTCTTAACCTTCTAAGAAAAGGTGCTCTTCGAACAAGTCATAATCGCGATATGGCGACACCCGCGTGGAAGGTGGCGGCGGACCTCTCCGAGGGCTACGTGACCCTCAACCCCGTCACGCTCAAGAAATACGAGAGGCACGAGGTCGAGTCTCTCGCGAAGGAGCTCGAGAAGCTCACACGCGATCTCCGCTCCCAGATCGTTCCGCAGGACGACGCCGAGGCGAGCCAGACTAAGAACCGCAAGCTCCTCCGCCTTTCGCAGGCGACCGTCGTCCTGAACAGCTGGCGGATCCGGATGCCGAAATAAAGAGTGGACAGCTCACTTTCAATTTCTGATCTCGCGTCTCACGTCGGCGAGACCGTCACCCTCAAGGGCTGGCTCTACCATTGGAGGAAGGGCGGGAAGATCTGGTTCCTGGTCCTGCGCGACGGGAGCGGCTACCTCCAATGCGTCGTCTCGAAGGCCGACGTGCCCGAGGCGGTGTGGGCCGCCGCGACCGGTGCGACGCAGGAGTCCACGCTCGAGGTGACCGGCCTCGTGAAGGCCGACCCGCGCTCGCCGGGCGGCGTCGAGCTGGGCGTGATGGACGTGAAGGTGCTCGACCTCTGCCACGACTGGCCGATCACGCCGAAGGAGCACGGCGTCGACTTCCTCATGTCGCAGCGGCACCTCTGGTTGCGCTCCGCCAAGCAGGTGGCCGTCCTCAAAGTGCGAAGCGAGGTCGAGAGCGCGATCCACGACTTCTTCTACACGCGCGGCTACACGCGCGTCGATTCGCCGATCCTGACCCCCGCGGCCTGCGAGGGCACGTCGAGTCTCTTCGAGACGCAGTACACGGAAGACGAGAAGGCCTACCTGTCGCAGTCCGGCCAGCTCTATCTCGAGCCGGCGGCGGCGGCGCTCGGAAAGGTCTACTGTTTCGGGCCCACGTTCCGCGCCGAGAAGTCCAAGACGCGGCGGCACCTGCGCGAGTTCTGGATGGTCGAGCCGGAGGTCGCGTTTCTCGAGATCGACGGCCTCATGGACCTGGCCGAGGAGTTCGTCAAGGACCTCACGGCCCGCGTCCTCGATCGGCGGAAGGAAGACCTCAAGCGCCTCGAGCGCGATGTCGCGAAGCTCGAGCCCGTCATCTCGAAGAGGTTCCCGCGGATCTCCTACCGGGATGCCGTCGAGATCCTGCAGAAAAAGAATATGCCGGTGAAGTTCGGAGACGACCTGGGCGGCGACGAGGAGACGGCGCTCACCGAGGGCTTCGACACGCCCGCCATGGTCACGAGGTACCCGACCTCGATCAAGGCGTTCTACATGCAGCCCGACCCGGCAGACCCGGACGTCGCCCTCTGCCTCGACATGCTCGCGCCCGAAGGCTATGGCGAGATCATCGGCGGGTCGCAGCGCATCCACGACCACGACCTCCTGCTTTCGCGCATCCGCCAGCACGACCTGCCGCTCGAGGCGTTCCAGTGGTACCTCGATGTGAGGAAGTACGGCACGTTCCCGCATTCGGGCTTCGGCATGGGCCTCGAGCGCTTCGTCGCGTGGATGTGCGGCGTCCCGCACCTGCGCGAGTGCATCCCCTACCCGCGGATGCTGTACCGGATCTATCCCTGAGTCAGCGCGGAAGATCCATGAGCCAGATGTTCCCCGTCGTCTCGGCGTTTTCGTAGACGATCTGGTTGCCGCGGGGAGACCACGCCGGATAGCGAACGAAGGAGTTGCGGCTCGAGTAGTCGGTCAAGCGATGCTCGGGCCCGCCGTGCCGCGAGACCCAGTAGATGTTCCAGATGCCGTCTCGCTGACCCGCGAACGCGATGCGTTCGCCATCCGGCGACCAGCCATAGGGCCAGTCCAGCCCTTTCTCGTGCGTGAGGATGGTGGGCTCGCCGCCCGCCGCGGGGACGAGCGCGATATGCATGTCCGGCCCGCGGAGCAGCTCGACCGCAAGGAACTTGCCGTCACGTGACCAGCACGCCCAGCCGGCGCCCTCGCGGTCGAACGTCACCTGTCGCGGCGCTCCCCCGTCCAGCGGGACCACCCACGCATTGAGAACACCGGCCGCTGTCCGCGACGTGAACGTGAGGAGCCGTCCGTCGGGTGAGAGGCGGGCATCCGACAATTCGCCGTCGAGTGGAAGGAGCTGCTTCTCGCTCCGGTCGGCCAGTGTCATGGACAACAAAGCCGTCGAGCCATCCCGGATCCTCAGGAAGGCGATCCGCTCTCCGTCCGGGAACCAGTCAGCGCGGAAGCTCCCCGCCGGATCGTCGGTGAGTTGGCGGGTGTTCTGCCCGTCCACATCCATCACAAAGACGTCCGTCCTGGTGCCGGCGCGACACGACGTGAAGGCGATATGCGATCCGTCAGGTGAAAACGCCGGGTCGGTATTGCGGTAGCCGGCGGCCCGCGTGAGGAGGACCGGCGCGCCGACCGGGGCCGCCGTCCGAGGGTCGACCGGCAACGACCAGATGTTGCTCACGCCCGACAGGCCGGAGTAGGCGAGCGAAAAGCCGTCACGGGAAATCGCGATCTGCCGCAGCGAGGTCGTGCCCGCCGAGACGACGCGCTGCGGCTCGCTCCAGGGTTCACCCGCCGTCGACGGGACGCGAGCGCGCCAGAGCGTTGCGTTCAGCCAGGAGCCCGAGGTCGCCGTGAAATAGATCCAGTCGCCCCGAGGAGAGAACGCCGTCTCGTAGTAAACGGCCGCCGGTGCATTCCGTTCGCTCGAAATCCGCTGGAGGGACCCGTCGAGCGGCGAAACGCTCCAGAGTGCCGAGTTCTGAAAGGACCAGGTCGAGAAGACGACCGTCTTTCCGTCCGGCGAGAATGCCGGCGCGCCGTGGCCGCCCTCGGGCGAGCCCGGGCGAGTCAGCGGCACGGGCGTTCCGCCCGTCGCCGGTACGAGGAAGAGCGACGAAGGGGGAGCCGCCGCCGGACCCGCGGCCGAGACGTCCATCGGGGCGGCGGACTGGAAGGCGAGGGTCGCGCCGTCCGGCGACCACGCAGGTCGCGACCCGAACTCGGTCAGCCGGCGCGGCATGCCTCCGAGCGCCGGCACGAGCCAGATGCCCGGCCGGCTCCGAGAGGCGTATGCGATCTGGCGACCGTCGGGTGACCACGCGGGCTCGAGGTTGTCCCGGCCGTCCGCCGTGATCTGGATTTCGCGGCCGCCGGTGGCGAGCTGCCTCACGAAGATCTCGAAGCCGACGCCCCTGTCCGAGCAGTAGGCGATCTCGGCGCCATCCGGGGAAAAGCTCGGGAACTGATCGAGGCCGAGGGAATCCGTGATCTGGCGCGCTCCCGCCGGCGCCGCCGCCGGAACGGCGGCTGGAACCGCAGGGTGCCGCGCCGCTCGGAATCCGACGAAAAGCACAACGAGACCCACGGCTCCTGCAGCGAACCATATGAGTCGGGGCGGCAACCGGCCGGGCGCTGAAACGGACTCGCGGTCCGGCGGCGCTGGAGAGACCGCGGCATCCTGCGGGACCTTGCGGACTTCGGCGATGAAGCGGTAGCCCTTCGTCGGAACGGTCTCGATGTATCGGGCTTCGCGAGCGGCGTCGCCCAAGGCGCGCCTGAGGTCGGCGATCACGCGCGTCATCGCACTCTCGGTGACGACGGTGTCCCGCCAGACGTGCTCGAGCAGCTCTCTCTTTTCGATCAAGCGGCCGGGGTTCTCCAGAAGGAAGAGGAGGACCTCGAAGGCCTTCGGCTCGAGCGCGAGAGGACGCCCGGCCTTGAGCACGCGGAAGGCCCGGGGATCCGCGCGGATGTCGTCGAACTCGTAGATGAAGGAGATTTTACAGGCGGCGGGAGTTCCCTCAGGAGTTCATTCGAGAAAGACGCGAGATCAGGAGAGCGCCCTCAAGACCCGGCGCGTCCGGCCGCCGACCTTGCCTTCGGGCCACGAGCCCGGAGGTGACCATGAACGGAAAGGCGGCTTCTGTCCTCGTTGCGGCTCTGGCTCTCGCGTCGCGGGCCTCTGCTGAGTCCCCGGTTCGGACGGCGTGGGCTCGACGCTCCTCCTTCGGGGTGGTCTTTGACAGGGCGCTGAGCCGTGCAGAGGAGAAGCTCGAATCGTCCGCGTGCCTGCTCGTTCTGACCGACTTTCGGGATGCGTCGGGCAGGGCGCTCGCCGAGAGGCTTTCCGAGACGGGACTCTCGGCTCCCGAGTTCCTCGCGCGGCTCGAATTTCGGGACGGCCGCAACGAGAGCCTCTGCCACCGTCTCCACGTCGACGCCTTCACGTCGGTCGGAGGCTCGACTGTCTGGACGTGCCCGGGAGGCAGTCTCAGCCTAACCGGCGACAACCTCCGGGCCGGCCCGAACACCCTCATCCATGAGATGCTCCACGCGCTCGGCCTCTCGGAAAATCCGCCGACGTCGCTGGAAATCACGCATCGCGTCGTCGAGCGCTGCGGACTCTGGTAAGGGGGCGTCGCGGCGCGACGTTGTCGTCTGACGTTCCGACCTCAGGCGGCCGGCGGGCGCCTCCGGTGCCAGTCCGTCTCCTTCTGATACGCCTTCGCGGCGGCAAGGCAGAGCGATTCGTTCCCGGCGGCCGCCATGAACGTGACACCGAGCGGGAGTCCCGCGTTGTCGAAGCCGCACGGGACGGCCGCGGCCGGCAGGCCGCAGAGATTTCCCGGGGCGCCGAGCGGATCCGCCGGGAGCGCGTACCACGTTTCGAGGTTCGCCTCGATCGGGCTCGCGGAGCTCGGGAAGCTCGGCCCGGCGAGGACGTCCACCTTCGTGAAGAGCTCCGCCATCGCGCGAATCGCAAGCGTGCGGCGCCGGAGCGCGTTGGCGTACTCGGCCCCGGAAATCGTCGTGCCGGGAAGGAGGCCGATCTTCGACAGAGGATCCACGAGGTCGAGGTGGCGCCCGCTCGCGATGAGGGGCTCGAATGTCGCAGCCGCTTCCGAGGCGAGGATCGTGAGGAGAACGGCATCGAACGGAAAGTCGGGCAACGCCACGGGCACGAGCCGGTGTCCCTTTGCTTCGAGCGCCTTCAGGGCGGCCGATGCGAGCGTCACTGCTTCCTTCTGGTATCCGTCCCAGGTCTTGTCCGGGAGGACGCCGATCCGGAGATGCTCGGGGGGGCGAGATCTCGTCCAGTTGCCGCGCAGAGTGGACGGATCGGCCGGATCTTCACCCGCGATCGCGTCGAGCACGGTCTCGAGGTCTTCGGCCGTTCGCGCGAGGGGGCCGATCTTGTCGAGCGTGAAGCAAAGAGGCATCGCGCCGTGCCGGCTGACGCGCCCGTACGTGGGCCTGAGGCCCGAGATGCCGCAGTAGGTGGAGGGACAGACGATCGAGCCCCACGTCTCCGAGCCGAGCGCGAAGGGCACGAGGCCTGCCGCAACGGCGGCACCCGAGCCGCTCGAGGAGCCGCCCGTCCAGTGCTTCGGGTTCCAGGGGTTCTTCCCGGGCCCCTGCGCCGAGGCGGACGCAAATCGGTACCCCGCGCCGCCCGCGAGCTCGACCATCGCGAGCTTCGCGACGAGGACGGCGCCGGCCTCCGCGAGTCGGGCGACCGCGGTCGCGTCGGCCTTGGGAACGCGATCCTTGAAAAGGGGAGAGCCCCACGTCGTTGCCACGCCTTTCGTGTCGAGCAGATCCTTCGCGGCATACGGGATGCCGTGCAACGGCTGGCGCGGGATGCCGGACTTCCGCTCCGCGTCGGCGCGCCGCGCGGCGGCAAGGGCGCTTTCTTCCATCAGGGTCGCAACGGCGTTGAGAGAGGGACCGATTCCGCGAAGGCGGGAGACGAAGAGGGACGTCAGCTCGACAGATGACGTCTTTCCCGCCGCCAAGGCTCCGGAAAGCTCGGCGACCGACGCAAACGCGAGATCGATTTCTTTCCCTTTCGAAGAATCTTTCGTGCCCATCTTATCGGCGCCCTTCGGGCAGGAAAACCGTCGCCGGGTCGGTCTCGTACGGCAGGGCGACGCGGCGCGCGTCCGCGAGCGTCTTCTGCAGATCGCGCACGCCCCGCCTCACGTCGAGGCGCTGCTCCGCCGAGAGGGTCGCCGGCGTCGCGGACAACGCCGCTTCGACGAGCGCTTCGGTCCGCGCTTCGGATGTCTGCTGAGGAGACGAGGCCCCGTCTCCGGCCGCAGGCGCGGGCAGAATCGCGGCCGCCGCGGCGCCACCGATCGCCCTGGCCAGAGAACGCCGCGTGAGGCCTTCCTGACGCGTTATTGAATCGCTCATAGCCGTATCCTATTCGAGCGGGGAATCCGACGGCCTCGGCGTTCGCGTCTCGCCAAAGAAAAAGGGGAGGCCCGAAGGCCTCCCCATCCCGTTGATGGAAAGCTGAAGGAAACTAGAAGCTGAGTCGGGCCCCGAGCTTGAGGAGCCGCGGGCTGCTCCTCCAGGACACCAGGCCATAGTTCGGGTTCGCGCTCGTCGGGTTCGACACGACCGAGCAGTTCGATGCCGCGCTCACGCTGGGAGGGGGTGCGACCGTGCAGTCCTGGTTATAACCGAGGATGTCCTGACGGTTCAGGAGGTTGTTCCCCTGGGCGATCAAGGTCACGGTCACCGCGCCGAACTTGATCGCGTAGGTAGCCGAGAGATTGAAGTCGTAGTCCCACGGGGTCCGGCCCGCGCTGCCGGCCGGGACGACCTGGTAGCCCTCGGCGCCGTAGCCGCTGTTGAAGTAGCCGAACTCGGACAGCGGCGATCCGGAACGCAGGTGGGCGCTGAGAGCGGCCGTCAGGCCGAAGGGCATCGTGTAGGTCCCGTCCAGCCGGAACTGATGCCGCCGGTCCAGGGCGAGGTTTCCGTAGGCGTTGTTCAGGAACAGCGGGTAGTCATAGTCGGCGTTGATGCCGGGGTCCGTCTGGCCGCCGCCGGGGTACGCGAACTCGGCGATCGAGGCCTCTCCGTTGTAGTTGCCGTACAGATGCGAGTAGAGGTAGCTGAACTGGGCCCACGCAACGTTCGAGATGCGGCTCTTGACCACGAACTCGACGCCGTGGAACTTCCGCTCGGCGGCCGGAATGGCCACGTTCGTCGTCTGGGGGCCGGTGCACTGCGACTGCGCCGAGTTTCCGCTGGCGTCGATGTAGTCGCGCCCGTCGCACGTGTGGACGCCCTGCCCCGTCGCGAAGGGGCTGCTGGAGCCGGGGTTGATGATGACGCACGTGTTGCCGTTGGCCTCGGGATAGCCCCCGTCGAAGTCGCACCGGTCCTCGATCGTCCGGCCGAGGTCCCGATACGTGTAGCGCACGGCCACCGAGAGCGACGTGTTGAGAGCCTTCTCGAAACCGAGCGCGTACTCGTCCTGGTAGATCCCCTTCAGATTGTCCTGGAACGGCTCGGGGAAGAAGCCGCCCTGCGTGAAGGCCTGCTTGCCGATCGTCGGATCCTGCGCCAGCGCCGTCTGGCTGGTTCCGGGGTTGTAGTTGTAGGTGATGGCGTCGATCTTGCCGCCGTACGAGCGGACCGTGAGATCGGTCGGCAGGGCGTAGTAGAACCGGCCGTACGAGGCCGAGACCTTCGTCGAACCGTCCTTCGCCGGATCCCACGCGATGCCGATGCGGGGCTGCCACTCGTTCTTCAGGAAGAACTGCTGACCTCCCGTCTGGATGACCTTGCCGCTCGCGTCGACCGCCTGGTTGTTGTAGATCTTGGTTCCGTCGAACTGGCGGACGTCCTCCTGGTCGTACCGCAGGCCGACGTGGACGGAGAGGTTCGGGAACACCTTCCACGCGTCCTGGAGGAAGGCGCCGGTCCTGTATACGCGGGGGCTCACCGTATTGCCGCCGGCCAGGAACGCGCTCTGGAGCGCCGTCTTGTCCGTCGTCAGCGTGTAGAACTCGTGCCCGTAGTAGAGCGGGGCACCCGCATTCGCGCCGGTGCAGACCTGCGCGTTGCACGCGTAGATCCGGAGCCGCGAACCGCCGCTGTAGATGTCCGTGGACTCGGTCAGGTTGTTCTCGAAGTCCAGGCCCCCCTTGATCTCATGCGTTCCCAGGAAGAAGGTCGCGGCCCCCTTCACGGCGTCCCGCTTGGACTGGTTGAAGTCGCGGAACCCGCGGATGGAGCCGAAGCCGCCGGAGGCGGTGGGGTTGTCCAGGTTCTGGGTGTAATCGAGAACGGCCGGGGTGCTCGCCCCTTCGCCTGTAAGCGTGTAGCGGTCCTTGTGGCGGGAGTAGCGGACGTCGAAGAGGCCCGACGTGCCGAAGAGCTGCGTGACCCCGACCGCGAAGTCGGTCGCGCCGATCTTGCGGGTGCCGTTCTGCGAGAGAGGGTTATCGGAGGTGAAGTTCCGTTGTGGGCCCGTGCGCACCTCCGGGTCGCCGAAGATCGTCCCGACGATCGTCGTGGAGTCGGTGGGCCGAGCCGTCAGCTTGCCGGAGAAGAGGTCCGCGTGGTAGGTGATCGGGAAGTTCTTGCCCGCGTTCGGCAGCCCGGTTCCGGCCAGCGTGAGCTGGTCGACGTCCTGGTTGACCCGGTTGTACGCGCCGAAGAACCAGAGGCGGTCCTTGATCGCATAGCCTCCGAGGTCGACGCCGAGATCCTGGACGTTCGCCTGCGAGGTGTCGACGCCGGCTGGAGGGCCGGTGTAGTTCTGGTCGGTCTCGGCGGTCCCTTTGCGGGCGGCCGTGAGGCTCTTCTCGTTGAAGTAGCCGAAGGCGTCGCCGTGGAACTCGTTGCCGCCCGACTTCGTGACGACGTTGACGATGCCGCCCATGGCGCGGCCGTACTCGGCCTCGTAGCCGCCGGCCTTGATCTGGACCTCCTCGACGAACTCGGAGCTTATGGCCTTGCCCTGGAAGCCCCGGATGACGTTCGTCGTGTTGACGCCGTCCACGAGGTACTGGTTCTCGATGGACGTGGCCCCGTAGATCGAGAAGGCCATGGCGCGACCCTGTGTGTCGCCCGAGTCCATTCCCACGCCGGGGTTGATCTCCACAGCCTGGGCGTAATTCCGCCCGAGCGGGAGCTTCTGGACGACGTCCTGCCGGATGTTGAGGCCGTTCGCGGCGTCGTTCGTGTCGACGACGGGCGCCTCACCCGAGACGACGATCTCCTGCGTGACCGAGATCTCCATCCGGATCATCACGGAGGCCGTGGCGTCGAGGTTGACCTTTATGCCGTTCTTCTCGACCTTCTTGAAGCCCGAAAGAGAGGACGTCACGGTGTACGTGCCGGGAGGAATGACCGGGAAGCGGAAGCGGCCGGCGGAGTTCGTGACCGCCGACCGGGGGCCCTGGAGGCTGGGTGACTTGAGATCGACGGTCGCGCCGGGCAGCGGCGCGTCGTTTGCGTCGGTGACGGTGCCCTCGATGCCTCCGGTGGTCTGCGAATACGCGACGTTCGCCGTCAGACCGAGCACGGCGAGCGCAAGCACCATGAAAGTGCTCAGCCAACGTGATTTCATTTTCAATCTACCTCCTGAATCGAAAAGAAATTGATCCCGACGTAAGAGTTCAAGGACGACGGAAGATCCCGGCTCCCTCCTTTCACGTTTTGGTTTGCTCTCCTGAAGCTCGATTCATGGTTCCTGTGTCCTCGCCCAGCGGAGGTTTTCTTGTGTCCGAAGCTCGCGTCACACATGCGCCTTCTTACGATGTGACGAAAGCCACAAAACCGGGTGCAATTCGGGTGCCTTCTGGGCCGGAAGCCTACAAGACGTAAGACGCTGTAGTCAAAGGGAGAATCCGGGACCGGGCCTGTCGTGAAGGGGGTTCAATCCAAAATATTAGATTGAGATCCATTTGCAAGATGGGCTCCGGCACGGGACCCGCGTTCTCCTGCGAAGAATGGACATTGGCGGCCGGGAAACCCACGGAAGCCGATCGGCGTACAACGGACCATGCGAAACAGAATCCGCGGCGTTGCCCCCCTGCTCTGTTTGCTGGCCGCTTCTCGAATCGCCTTCGCCGTGACCGCCGAGGAGATCGTCGCGAGAAACGTCGAGGCGCGCGGCGGGGCGGCCGCGCTCGCCTCCCTGAAGAGCCTTCGACGGACCGGCCGGTACGTCCTGCCCGGCCGGAACCTCCTGATCACCCTCACCGAGGTGCGCGAGCGACCGGGCCGGATCCGCCAGGAGACCACGTACCAGGGCCTCACGCAGATCCAGGCCTTCGACGGCGAGAAGGGCTGGCAGGTCCAGCCGTTCGAGGGCCGCAGGGACCCGGTCCTGATGTCCGAGGACGACACCAAGCCGTTCCGCCTCGCGGCGGACCTCGACGGGGCCTTCGTGAACGCGAAGGCGAAAGGCCACACGCTCGAATACATGGGCACCGAGGACGTGGACGGCACGCTCGCGCACAAGCTGCGCGTCGGGCTGAAATGGGGAGGCGACGTGACGGTCTGGATCGACCCCGACACCTGGATGGTGATCCGCGACCTGCAGACGACGACGGTCCGGGGAGCCGAGCAGGAAACCGAGACCGATTACGGCGACTACGAGAAGGTGGGGAGCGTCTACGTCCCGATGAGCGAGGAGAGCGGGCCGCGGAACTCGCCGAGCGCCTCGCGGGCGAAGGCGATCTACGACAAGGCCGAGGCCAATGTCGCCGTCGCCCCAGACGCGTTCACGTTCCCGGCGAAGGCCGCCGCGCCGGCAGGAGCGGGCCGATGAGAGCCTCCGCCGCGCTCGTTCTCGCGTCGTCCCCTCGCCGCGACTGCCGCGCCGCCCGCCGTGGACTCCGGTGCGATCTCGGGCCTCGGCGCCCGCAACATCGGCTCGGCCGCGATGAGCGGCCGCATCGCCGCGGTGACGGGCCGCGTCGAAAACGACGGCAAGGTCACGCTCTTCGTCGGCTCCGCCTCGGGCGGCGTCTGGAAGTCGCTGGACGGCGGGACGACGTTCAAGCCGGTCTTCGACAAGCAGCCCGTTCAGTCCATCGGCGCGATCGCGCTCGATCCCTCCGACCCGAAGGTCGTCTGGGTCGGGACCGGCGAGACCTGGACGCGCAACTCCGTCTCGGTCGGAGACGGGATCTGGCGCTCCGGCGACGGCGGCGAGACCTGGACGCACATGGGTCTCCCGGAGTCCGAGCGCATCAACCGGATCCTCGTGAACCCGAGGAAGAGCGACGTCGTTTACGCGTGCGTGCCCGGTAAGCTCTGGTCGGACTCGCCGGACCGGGGCCTCTACAAGACGACGGACGGCGGGAAGAGCTGGGCGCTCGTCCTCAAGGGCGGCGAACCTCTCGACGGGCTGCTCCGGTCTCGCGATGGACCCGCGCAACCCGGATCGCCTCTTCGCGGGACTCTGGGACTTCCGAAGGAAGGGCTGGACGTTCCGGTCCGGGAGCGACGGGCCGACGGGACCCTCCGGGTCGGGCCTCTTCCTGACGGAAGACGGCGGCTCGACGTGGAAGAAGCTGGACGCGAAGTCGGCGCCCGGCCTGCCCGAAGGGCCGTGGGGTCGGCTCGACGTCGCGATCGCACCGTCTTCGCCCGACCGGGTCTACGCCGTGATCGAGAGCGTGAAGTCGGCGCTCTACCGCTCCGACGACGGGGGGAAGACGTGGGCGCGGAAAGACGACAGCCAGCGGATGGTCTGGAGGCCGTTCTACTTCTCGCGCCTCGTCGTCGACCCGACGAACCCCGATCGCATCTACAAGCCGAACCTGACGCTCATCGCGTCCGAGGACGGCGGCGCGAGCTTCGGCGACGTGGGCGGCGGCACTCACGGGGACCACCACGACGTCTGGGTCAACCCGAAGAACCCGAAGAACGTCGTGACGGGCGACGACGGCGGTCTGTGGATCTCGTACGACGGCGGAAACCGGTGGTGGAAGTGCAACAACCTGCCGGTCTCGCAGTTCTACCACGTGTCCGTCGACGACAAGGACCCGTACCAGGTGTACGGCGGCCTGCAGGACAACAGCTCGTGGGCCGGCGACTCGGCGTACCCGGGCGGCATCACGAACAGCCGCTGGGAGAACCTCTACAACAGCGACGGCTTCTGGGTCTTCGTGGACCCTCTCGACCCGAACTTCGTGTACGCGGAAGGCCAGGGCGGCTACATCGGCCGGATCGACCGGCGAACGCTCGCCGCGCGCGACATCCAGCCGAAGGCGGGTTTCCAGGAGAAGCTGCGCTGGAACTGGAACACGCCGATTCACGTCTCGCGCCTCGAGAAGGGCAAGCTCTACATCGGCTCGCAGTTCCTCTTCGTGACGAAGGACGGCGGGCAGTCATGGCAGCGGATCTCGCCCGACCTCACGACGAACGACCCCGAGAAGCAGAAACAGGAGCAGTCGGGAGGCATCACGGTCGACAACTCGGCCGCCGAGATGAACACGACGATCTACTCGATCTGCGAGAGCCCGCGCGACGGCAAGACGATCTGGGTCGGCACCGACGACGGCAACCTCCAGCTCACGCGCGACGGCGGAAAGGCATGGACGAACCTCGTGAAGAACGTCCCGGGCCTCCCGCCGGCGAGCTGGGTCTCCTGGGTCGAGGCCGGCCCGCACGCGGACGGCGACGCATACGCCGCGTTCGACCGCCACACGTTCGGCGACATGACGCCGTGGGTCTACGCGACGCACGACTTCGGCAGGACCTGGGAGCGGATCGTCGGCCCGGCGTCGGGCGTCCGCGGCTGGGCATGGGTGATCAAGGAAGACCCCGTCCGGCCGGGCCTCCTCTACCTCGGGACGGAGTTCGGGCTCTTCATCTCGCTCGACGCCGGGAAGACGTGGGCGGAGTTCAAGGGCGGCAACTTCCCGTCCGTCGCCGTGCGGGACCTCGCCTTCGCCGCGCACGACAAGGACCTCGTCGTCGCGACGCACGGGCGCGGGATCTGGATCCTCGACGACCTCACGCCGCTGCGTGCGCTCACGCCGGAGATCGTCGGCAAGGACGTCGCGTTCCTGCCGTCGCGGCCCGTGATCCAGAAGCCGCGCGGCTCGGGCGGCTGGCCCGAGGGAGACGCCTCGTACGCGGGCCCGAACCCGCCGTCGGGCGCCGTCATTACGTATTACCAGAAGACGCGCCACACGTTCGGGCGCATGAAGCTCGAGATCCTCGACGCCTCGGGCCGCGTCGTCGACACGCCGCCGGCGGGGAAGCGCAAGGGCATCAACCGCGTCGTGTGGTCGATGCAGGAGAAGCCGCCCCGCGTCCCGACGGCCGCGGCGGCCGCCGGCGCGTCGACCGGGCCGCGCGTCCTGCCCGGCACGTACACCGTGCGCCTCACGAAGGGCAAGGACGTCGTCGAGACGCCGCTCGTCGTCGCGCTCGACCCGCGCGCGCCGTTCACGCTCGCGGACCGCAAGGCCCAGTACGACGAGGCGATGAAGGCGCACGCGCTCTTCGGGCGCATGAGCGACGTCGTGGACCGCCTGAACGGCTACCGGGCGCTCGCTGTCCGCGCGCGCGAAGGGGCTGCCGGCGGGCGACGCCGTCCGGAAGGACCTCGACGCGTTCGCGGCGAAGGCGGAGGCGATCCGCAAGGACGTCGTCGCCACGTCCGAGGGCGGCGCGATCACGGGCGAGGAGCGGCTGCGCGAGCACCTCGCCTACGTCTACGACGCGATCCTCTCGTACGAGGGCCGGCCCGGCGACTACCAGGTCGAGCGCGTGGCAGTCCTCGAGCGCGAGCTGAAGGACGTCGAGGCGCGCGCGGCGGCGCTCGGCGAAGGCGGATCTCCCGGCGCTCAACGAGAAGCTGCGGGCGCGGAAGCTCGCGCCGATCGCCGAGGCGGCGGCGCGAAGCGAGGGCGAGCGGATCGCGGCGGCGCGGACGATCGAGGAGGCGTGGGCCGGCGCGCGCGAAGGCGCGGCCGCGACGCGAAGGGCCGAACGCGACTGACCGGCACGGGACTCTAGCGCTTGCCCACGGCGAGCCAAGGCATGCCGCGGTAGGAATCCGCCACCACCCAAGCGCCGGCCGTCAGCGCCCAAGAGACGACGAACTCCGTCCATTGGGAGGCGTCGGGGCCTGCCGCCACGATGGGGATCCACACAAGCAGCGTGAACAGTCCCAGCTCCAGCGCCGAGAGCGTAGCGGCCAGCCGTGGATACACACCGATGAGCACGCCTACGCCCGCCGCGATGAAAGCGAAGCCGGTGAAGTACGCCCAGGCCAGATGCCCTGGCAGCCAGCCAGGCACCATCCCAACGGTCCTTTCGAGATAGGTGAAGTGGGCTACGCCGAAGGGGGTAGATGAGCAGAAGGCGGGAAGCGACGACGGCTGTGCGCTGCCAGAGTAGGCCTGTGCCGGATACCAGAGAGACGAAGACGCAGAGATAGGCTAGTGCCTCGCGAGCGGGAAAACCCTTGGGCACCCCCGTCCATATCGGGGTGAAATCGCCTTTGATCAGGCCCGAGATTCCGAGTGCGATCATGGTCGCTGCAAAGACCGCATGGCCCAAGCTTGCGATGCCGATCGCCCTTGCTCCGGCGCTATTCCTGCTCATTCGATTCTCTTGGCCGGATCTTCGCGCAGGTTCCTATCTGCAGCCAGGGGCGGGTGGGCAGATCTGGGCGCGATCGCTTCCGAGGTAGACTTGGCGTGCTCGGCGGCTCGCACGCGCGGGGGCCGGTCCCTCTAACGCTACTCAATGAAAAGCTCTTCTTCTCCCTTGCTCCCGTCCGTGGGCATCGTTTCGCTCGGCTGCCCGAAGAACCTCGTCGACACCGAGGTCATGCTGGGCCATCTCCAGCGCGAAGGCTTGACGCTGACGGATCCGGAGAAGGCGCGTGTCGTCATCGTGAACACGTGCGGCTTCATCGACTCGGCCAAGGAGGAGTCCGTCGGGGCGATCCTCCGCGAGGTGCGCCGGAAGGAGGCGGGGGAGATCGACCGGGTCGTCGTGGCGGGCTGCATGGTGCAGAAGTACGGGAAAGAGCTCGCCGCGGAAATTCCCGAAGTGGACCACTTCATCGGTCTCGACGAGCTGGAGAAAGCGCCCGCTGCCGCGCTGGGCCTGCCGTCGCTGCCGCGCTTCGCCGACAAGCCGCTCGCCACGCGTCTCTACGACGAGCTCTCGCCGCGCGTCCTGACCCACCGCAGGGGCTACGCATACCTGAAAGTGGCCGAGGGCTGCAACAACCCCTGCACGTTCTGCACGATTCCCCAGATGCGCGGCTTCATGCGCTCGCGGACCGTCGCGTCGCTCGTGAAGGAGGCTCAGGGACTCGAGGCGCAGGGTGTCAAGGAGCTGGTACTCATCTCACAGGACACGACGCGCTACGGCGAGGACCTCGGCCTCGGCCGAATGGGCCTCGCGCAGCTCGTCAAGGCGCTCCTCGCCGAGACGGGCTTCCCCTGGGTGCGGTTTCTGTATGCGTACCCGAAGACGCTGCACGACAGCGTCGTGGACGTCATGGCCGAGAACCCTCGATTCCTGCCCTACGTCGACATGCCGCTCCAGCACGTGTCGCGGAGGATCCTCGCAGCCATGAAACGCGGAGGCGATGCCGCGAGCTATCTCCGACGATTCGAAGAAATCCGAAGAATCGTGCCCGAGATCGCCCTGCGCTCGACGTTCATCGTCGGCTTTCCCGGGGAGGAAGAGAGGGATTTCTTAGAAGTGGAAGAGTTTCTCGAGGCCGTGCGCTTCGACAACGTGGGCGTCTTCACGTACTCCCCGGAGCCCGGCTCGGGTGCGGGGCCTCTCGGGGACCCCATTCCATTCGAAGAAAAATCTTCGCGACGCGATCGTCTGATGGAAGTCCAGCAGAAGATCTCCCTTTCCAAGAACCGCGCGAAGCGCGGCAAGTCTTTCGATGCCCTGCTCGAAGGCCCCAGCGAGGAGACCGAAATGCTTCTCGAAGCCCGGATCCCCGGGCAGGCCCCCGAAATCGACGGCCGAGTCCTCGTCAACGAGGTGCCCGAGGGATGGGCTCCGCGCATCGGGGAGATCGTGCGGGTGACGATCACCGAAGCACACCCCTACGACCTCGTGGGCAGGATCGTCGCTTAAGATCTCCCGCCGTTGCAGGTCATCAAGGATCCTTTCCGTCCCGTCGACCTCCCTCGCGGAGGCGTCGTGACCGTCGGAAACTTCGACGGTGTGCATCTCGGCCACCAGTTGATGCTCCGGGAGGTCGCAAGACGCGCGGGCGACCTCGGCGCGCCCGCCGTGGTCGTGACGTTCGAGCCGCACCCGATCAAGGTCCTCCACCCCGAGCGCGCGCCCCGGATGATCCAGACCCTGAGGCAGCGCGAGGAGGCGATCGAGGCCTGCGGGATCGACGCGCTCATCCTCGTGCCGTTCACCCGGGACTTCTCGCTCACGCCGGCGGAGGATTTCATCCGGGAGCTTCTCGTGAAACGCCTCGCCGCGCGCGAGGTCCTCGTCGGGGAGCACTTCATGTTCGGGCGGGAGCGGGGCGGAAACATGGGGGTCCTCCGGCGAATCGGCGACGCCTCGGGCTTCAAGGTGACGCCCGTCGCCGACGTCAAGGACGATGCGGCAACGATCTCGTCCTCCCGCATCCGAAACGCGCTCGCCGCGGGAGACGTCGCCTCGGCGAGCGCGCTGCTCGGGCGCGCGTACGCGATGGACGGCCTGATCGCCAAGGGCGATCGCATGGGTCGCAAGATCGGGTTTCCGACGATGAACCTGAAGAGTGACAACGAGCTGTACCCGAAGGACGGGGTTTATTTCACGTCCGTGAGGATCGCGTCGTTCGAAAGGACCTTCCCGTGCGTGACGAACATCGGACGCCGGCCCACCGTCTACGAGGACTACGCGACCACGATCGAGTCGTACATCCTCGACTTCTCGTCGGACGTCTACGGCGAGCGCGTGCGCCTGTCCTTCTTCGACCGCGTCCGTGACGAGCGGACGTTTCCGTCCATGCTGGACCTGACGGCGCAGATCAAACGGGACGTGGAGGCGACGCGCCTCTACTTCCTGAAGCACCCCCTGCCGTGAGCGCCGAGACCGCGGTCAGGGCCGTCGCCGCCGTTCTCGCCCTCCTTCTCTCGGGCCGGGTTTCGAATCGAGCCGCGGCGCTCGCCCTGGGCGTCCTCGCAGCATTCGCGGTCTTCGGAGCGAGGATCGCGGTCCTGCCCGGCTCCGCGTGGGCCGCGCTGGTGACCGCGTGTCTCGTCGCGCTCCTCGCGCTCGGGGCCGCCCGCTCGTGGTCGGCGATAACCGGGGACGGCCTCACGGCCGGCGCGCTGATCGCGGGAGGCGCCGCCTGCGCCGCCGTGTTCGCGGGGCGGCACCTGCCGGGTTGGCAGGCGGCCGCGCTCGTGTCCATCGTCGTGGCCGCCGTGTCGGCGTTCGCGGCGGAGGCCACGCGCGCGAGCGCGGAGGCCGGCTGGAGGGAAGGCGTCGCCTGGGCGAGCGCCGGTCTCGCGCCTCCGGTACTCGCCGCGGCGTTCGCGGGGCTCTTCGCCGGGATTCCGCGCCGCCTCGAGCCCCTCGTCGTGGCCGCGGCGCTCGCCACGGGCGTCCTCGTCTGGATCCCGGCGCTCCTCGCCGAGCGCGCGCGCGTCTCGCGTGAGCTCGCCGAGGAGGTGACGCTCGGCCTGCTTTCCGTGGAGGATGCGGTCGCGTTACGGCTCCCGTGGACGCGCGGGTTCGAGAAGCGCTTCGGTCGCCCGGACGAGCGTCGCGAATACGTCAGGAGCGCGCTCCTTCTCGCCGTCGCACGCCACCAGCAGAGGCACCGCTCGGGTGAGGCCGAGCGCCTGAGACAGCTCGAGGTGCTCACGTTCCGAACGCGGCTCCGAAGGACCCAGGACGCGCGGGCCGCGCGATTTCGCGTGCGCGAATCCGGCGAGTTCGGGGAGGCGCGGTCTCCCGATCCTCCGGGCGGCCCTTAGTCGACGAAAGCGCCCGAGGAACGGATACTTTGCGCTTCGTCAAGGGGCTCCGGGCACGTCCGCCTGGAGGAATGCGCCATCCCCGGTCCGCTGCCCGGGCGCGCCGCCGTCGTTCACCACCGCGTAGCAGAGGAACGGGCTCGAACCCGATGTCCTCGTGACCAGGGCGTACGCGTTCTGGAGGTCGTAGCCCGTGAGGACGGCGTTGAGCTGGACGAAGCCCCCCGGCGGTACGGTCAGCGTGTTCGGCGGGGCGATCGTCAGCCCCGTCGTCCCGTCGAAGAAATCGATCCGGAACGTGTCGGTGCCGCCGACGAGGCCCGTGTTCACGACCGCCAGATTCGTCCGGTTGTCGGGGTTCTGCTGCAGGCCGTAGATCCACGCCCGCTCGGTCGCTCGGGAGGCCGAAGGGATACCTTCCGAAAAGAGGCCGAAGCGGCCGCCGCCGCCCGCGATCGACGTCCGGGCGCCCATGGTGACGCCCCGAAGATCCCCCGTCGTGTCGACGGCGACGAGCGGCCCCGCGAAGACCGGGCCTGGCGCGTCCGTGACCGCGCCCCGATCCCGGAGGACCTGCACGAAGCCCGGCAGGATCTGCTGTTCGCCGCTCTCCAGCTTGATCAGCAGGCTCGCGGAACCGCCCCTGAGAGCGGAGGAGAAGTACGTGAGCTGCACGCCATGCTGGGAGGCCGAGAAGTTCGTGAGGACGAGCTCCGTGGAGAAAGAGCCCGTCTCGACGAGAGCGGGGAGGGTGAGGCTGGCGACCGGCGCTTCCGGTGCGACGGGAACCGGAGCGATGAAAGAGCCGTCCGAGGTCGCCTGGTCGTTGATGACCCCGTACGCATAGAAAGGCGCCGTTCCGGCGATCCGCTCCACCATCACATAGCCGTTCGTGAGATCGAGCTGGTCCGTCGCGAGGACTCCGGAGATCTGGCTGAAACCGCCCGGAGGGAGGGCGATCGCCGGCAGAACCCGGGACACGCTGCTTCCCTTCTCTCCCGAGAAGACCGTCAGGCGTAGCGTGATGGTGCCGTCGGAGGGGCCCCCGGCGTTCAGGACGGCCACGTTCGAGCGGTCCGTGTCCGTTTGCCTCAAGCCGGCGATCATGACGGGAGACGAGAGAAGACGGCTCGATAGGAGTCCGGGGTAGGAGAGGCCGGCGCGGCCGCCGGCGACGGCGCTCGTCGTCCGCACGGTCGCCGTTCCGGCGTCCGGGGACGAGAGGCCGGTGAACGTGATCCTCAGCGTCCCGCCGCGGTTGCCGGAGGCGCCGACCGGAATCCCGAGGCCCTTCAGAAACTCGATGACGTCCGGCACGATCTTCTGTCGCCCCGCCTGGAGCGAGTCCGGGGCCGTTCCGCTCGAGCCGCCGAACGCGGCGGTGTAGGCGTACGTGATGGAGGCGTCCGTCGCGCCCCGGTTCGTGAGCGTCAGCTCGGACGTGAAGAACGAACCGTTGAGTCCTGAGGACGAGAGGACGATCGGCACCGTGACGCCGGGCGAAGGATTGCCCACGGTGAGATCCAGGCGGGAGAGGGACACGTCGACACGCCCGTCGAACGTGCAGCCGCTGCAGCCGGGTCCCACCGAGATGACGAGGTTCCGGTACGTGTAGCTCTCGAGGGAAGCACCGGAAGGCGTACTCGAAAGAACTGTCTGGCCGGTGCCCGTCGCCGGGACCCCGAGAGCGATCGCCTGGTGCAAGATCTGTGACGCGTCGTTGACGTCCGTGACAAGAGATCCCGATTTCGCCACGAGAGCGCCGAACCCCGCTTCGGAATGCGCGGCGACGTTGAAGAGATTCGGCAGGCTCGTGTTCGGACCGCCCGAGTCGCGCAGCGCGACGAGAAGCGGCGCGATCGAGGAGTGAGCCGCGGCCAGGTCGTTGAGAACCTCGGTTGGCAGAATCGCGCTTGCGGCTACGTACGAAGCCGCGGCCGGGCTCGAGCCGGAGGGCAGCGTCATCGTGCCGTACGTGACCGTGACGCCGACGGGCACCGTGACGGCCCAGGCGGCCGAGGGGATCGCGATCGCGAGTGTGAATACTGGAGCGGCAAGACGAAGTGACATGGGGTGACTCCTACCGTTGCGGAGTGCCTCGGGGCCTCCGATTCCCACGCCTTTCCTTCCTCATGCGCGAGGGCCGTCGGCGTCCCAGAGCGTCGTGTCGGCGAACGATTCGAGGACGGGCCGAATGAGCTTCGCGTCCCCGACCGCGGCGAGAATGCCGGTCGAGGGATCGAAGAAGTCCGCCGCGACCTGGCAGGCCTCCTGGCGCGTCACGTCTCGCACGCGGTCCCGCCACGTGATCCATTCGTCGTCGGGCAGAGAGTGAAGAAGGCGCGCGATCTCGTCCTGCACGACGCCGCCGGGCGTTTCGCGCGGAATCGGGAAGCTGCCGAGAAGGTATTTCCGCGCGCGCTCGTGCTCCTCCTCGTCGGGCCCCTCGTCGGCGAAAGCGCGAATCAGGTCGAAGAGGCCCGTGAACGCCTCGCGCGTCACCTCGGTCCGGCAGTCGATCGAAGCGCCGAACTGTCCCCCCGCGACGCGCGCGGCCAGCGACGAGTACGCGCCGTACGTCAGGCTGCGCTCTTCGCGCAGGACGTGGAAGAGACGCGAGGAGGCGCCGCCCCCGAGCGCCTGGTTCGCGACGAGGGCCGCCGGAAAGCGCGGGCTCCGGCGTTGGAGCGCGGCCCGCGCGTAGAGGAGGTTCGTCTGCACGGAGCCCGGCCGGTGCACGAGATGGATCGAGAAGCCGTCGACGTGCGGCGGCGGCGGAACGGAGGGGGCCGGAACACCGGTTCCGGCGGGAAGACCCTCGAAGGCACGGGCACCCGCCCGGAGCAGGGCGTCGGGATCCGCCGCGCCCGCGAGGATGAGCGTGGCCCCCTCGAGCGAAAAGCGGCTCGCCGCGAAGTCGGCGACGCTGTCTCGGGTGAGCGCCTCGAGACCTTTTTCCGTCGAGGTGAGGCGCCCGTACGGGTGACCGGGGTAGAGCCGGTCGAGGAGGCGCTCGCGCGCGAGGAAGTCGGGCTCGGAGCGCTGCTCGGCGAGCACGTCGATCTGGCGTCTGCGGTTCTTCTCGAACTCGTCCTCGGGGAACGCCGACTCCGTCAGGATCTCGGCGAGAAGGGCGAGGCCCGCGTCGAGATCCTTCTCGAGAATGGAGAGGCGCGCGACCGACGAATCGCTGCCCGCGGAGACCTCGACGTTCGCCGCGAGGTCGTCGATCGCCTCGGCGAGGGCGCGCGCGTCGCGCCTGCGCGTCCCGCCGAGAAACGTCTCGCCGGCGATCTCGGCCATGCCTTCGCGTCCCTCAGGATCGGCGGCGCTGCCCGCGCCCGGGAAGAGCACCGACACCGCCACCGTGGGGCGTCGGCCCCAGCGCGCGGCGCGCAGCGCGAGAGAGTTCGCGAGACGCGCGCCCGTGAAGGAAGGCAGGAGGAAGGGCAGCGGAGGCAAGGGCGGCGGGGGCAGGCGTCGCGAGGCCGTCACGCGGCGTCCCTCGACTCACCGGGCTCGCTCGGCACGACCGTCACCACGGAGCGGCGTGACGCGACGAGGAGCCGAGCCGCCGCGTCGCGGACCGTGGCCGCGTCCAGCGCGAGGACCGCCTCGACATCCTGGGGGAAGAGACCCGGATCGCCGTCGTAAAGGCCGTACTCGGAAAGCAGAAAGGCGATCGACTGCGTCGTCTGCGTCGCGCGCACGGCGGTCGACAGAAGAAGCCGGCGCGCCCGTTCCATCTCGCGCGGCGTGGGCCCGTCCGCAGCGAAGCGCTCGAGATCGCCGAGGATCTCCGCCTCGAGGCGCTCGAGCGTCACGCCGGGGCGCGCGAGAGAGAAGATGCGGAAGAGCGAAGGGCCGCGGCGCTCGTCGAGTGACATCGAGAGCGAGAGCGCCAGCGATTCGTCTTTCACGAGCCGGCGCCAGAGCCGTCCCGTCTCACCGGCTGCGAGGATGCGTTCCACGACGGAGAGCGCGAAGAGATCGGGATGCCGCCTCTCCGGTACCTTGAAGTTGACGTGCAGCGCCGGCATCGCCGCGTGTCCGTCGTCGACTCTCTGCCGCCTTTCGCCGGAAGGTGCTGGCTCCGTGAACGCGAAGCGCGCCGGCGTCTCGCGCGGGGAAACCTCCTGGAAGGCCTTCTTCACGCGGCGGAAGGCGTCGGCGGGCTCGACGTCCCCCACGACCGCGAGAAGCGCGTTGGCGGGAGCGTAGTAGCGGCGGTAGAAGTCCCGTGCGTCGTCGAGCGATGCCGCCTGAAGGTCCTCCATCGATCCGATCACGGGGTGCTTGTAGGGGAATTCGTCGTAGGCGAGCGCGTCGGCGGTCTCGAACGACGAGGCGTACGGCTGGTTGTCCACGCGCAGGCGCTTTTCTTCCTTCACCGCCTCGCGCTGGTTGTCGAGCTTCTCCTGCGTGAGGACGAGGGCACGCATCCGGTCGGCTTCGAGGAAGAGCGCGAGGTCGAGGGATTCGGCCGGCAGGGTCTCGAAATAGTTCGTCCGGTCCTCGGACGTCGTCCCGTTCATCGAGCCGCCGGCCTCGGCGACGAGACGAAAGTGGTCTCCCTTGCCGACGTTCTCCGAGCCCTCGAACATGAGGTGCTCGAAGAGGTGCGCGAAGCCGGTCTTGCCGGGCGGCTCGACCCGGCTTCCGACGTCGTACGTCACGTCGACCGTCACGAGCGGAATTCCGCGCTGAGGCGACACGACGACCGTGAGGCCGTTCGCGAGGCGCTCGACGTGAAACGGAACTTCGAGATCGAGGGAAGAAGAGATGGCGTCCTCCTGGGGGAACCCCTCACCAGACGGGCTCGTAATATAACGATTGTGTTGAGGCGACGTGCTCTTGCGTTTGCGATCCTCGCCGCCGGCGTCGCTTCCGCCGTGCGCGGAGAGGATGTTCCCGCACAAACGGGAGCCGGCGCGCCGAAATTCCGTTTCGAAGCGGTCCTTCACGACTACGAGCCGGTCTCGGACCGGCACGAACGGCTCGCGGAGTTCTTCTACGGCGCCCTCACGGCTGATTGGACGCGCGGGGATTTCGCGGCGAAAGCCGAAGTGCGCGGACGAGACGGGCGCTTCCGCCCCTATTACGACGGCTCGGTCTGGCTCGAAGAGGGGTGGGCGTCCGTCGCGACCCCGATCGGCTCGATCAGCGCCGGAAAGATTCCGCGCGACTTCGGCGTCGCGGACGAGTCGTTCATCGGGACGCTTTTTTCGGTGAACGGCGTCACGCGGAATCCGGACTGGGGGGCGGGCCTCGCGGGCGAAAAGCGGTGGGGCTACGACACGTTCGGCTGGAGCGCGCGCTATTACGGCCAGAACGACCACGTGAGCTGGGAAGAGGACGGACGCAACGTGGAGTCGGACGCGACACGCGTCCTGCGCGACGGCCTGGAGGCGCGTGTCTCCTACCTTCTGAACCGGGGCCTCTGGACGCTCAAGCCGGGGCTCTCCGCCGCGTCTTCCCGGCTCGACGAGCGCGACGGGCCCGCCTCGTTCCGCCGGACCGACGCCGCGCTCGATCTGACCGCGACGCTCGGGCCGCTGGCGCTCCTTTTCGAGGGTTTCACGCGGTCGGGTGAGCGTTGCGCAGGGGGAGCGGCGTGCCGGCTCGGCTACGACGACGCGACGGCGGCCCTCGTGGGGTTTCGCGCGGAATTTCCAACCGTCACGTATCGCTATCTCTATTCGGTGTGGCGGTACCGCGGGGCCGATGCCACCGAACAGCTTCATCAACCCGGGATCGTCTGGATGCCGCGAAAGGGTCTTCTCGCGACGATCGAGTACAGTGCGCGGCTCATGACGACGGTCTCGGGCACCGAGGTCGTCAAGGCCTTCCAGCTCGGGCTCTCGGTGGCATTTTGAAATCCGCCGCCTTCGACTCTCTCCCGCAATTCCCATTTCACCGGCTCTCGAGGAGCTCATGAAAAGACGAGTCCTGATCATCGGAATCGCCGTCGTCCTCGTCGCGCTCGCGGCGGTCCTGCTGCTCTCGCGCCGCGGGTCGGCCGAGGCGAAATTCCGGAAGGCGAAGATCGACAAAGGAGAAGTCGTCGCCACGGTGACGGCCACGGGAACGCTCTCCGCGGTGACGACCGTGCAAGTGGGCAGTCAGGTGTCCGGCATCATCGCGAAGCTCCACGTCGACTTCAATTCCCAGGTGAGGAAAGGGCAGCTCCTGGCGGAGCTCGACCCGACGCCGTTCCAACAGACCGTGGATCAGCGCCGCGCGGATCTCGAGAAGGCGAAGGTGGAGCTCCGGAACGCGGAGATCTCGCTCACGCGCTCGAAGAGTCTGAACGCGCAACAGCTTCTTGCGCAGTCTGACCTCGATGCCGCGCAGACGGCGCGGGATTCGGCCGCGGCCTCGGTCTCTCAGGCGCA
Organism: Thermoanaerobaculia bacterium; assembly: GCA_963816185.1. GTDB lineage: Bacteria > Acidobacteriota > Thermoanaerobaculia > UBA5066 > UBA5066 > Fen-183. The sequence continues at coordinate 319,072 of CAWFJJ010000024.1, forward strand.
GGCGGCGTTGAAGCAGGCAGAGACGAACCTGTCGTACACGAAGATCACGTCGCCCATCGACGGCGTCGTCGTGAGCCGGCAGTACGACGTCGGCCAGACGGTTGCCGCGTCGTTCCAGGCGCCGGTTCTCTTCACGATCGCGCAAGACCTCACGAAGATGCAGGTGCTCACGAACATCGACGAGGCGGACGTGGGCCGGATCCGGGAAGGCCAGGTCGCGAGCTTCTCGGTCGACGCCTTTCCGGACGTCAACTTCAAGGGGACGGTCGCGCAGATACGTCTGTCGCCTCAGACGGTGCAGAACGTCGTCACCTACCCCGTCATGCTGGACGTGCCGAACGCCGACTTGAAACTCAAGCCGGGCATGACCGCGAACGTCCAGGTTCCCGTCGAGGTCCGCAAGGACGTCCTCCGCGTGCCGAACGCGGCTCTGCGCTTCCGCCCGGACAACGCCGATCTCGTTCCTGAAGCGAGAGGAGGCAAAGCGAAGGCCGCGGCTCCCGCGGGGTCGGCGTCGTCCGCGCAGTCTTCCGCGCCGGCCGCTCCGGAAACGGGGCAGCCCGGCGGCCGGCCCGGTGCGGGAGGTCGCGGGCCGGGGGGGGCCGGCGGCCGCGCGGGCGGAGGCGGAGGGACGGGCGTGCGGCCGGGTGGGTTCAGCACCGGCACGCTCTACGTCGAGGTTCCGAACACGAACGGGAAGCTGAGGCCCGTCACGGTGAAGACGCTGATCACAGACGGCAATCTGACCGCGATTCAGTCGAACGACCTCAAGGAGGGCGACGAGATCATCGTGGGCCTCGCGACGGCCCGCGCGGGAGTGCCGGGGAACGGCGCGCCGGGCGGCGGGCGCCGGCCCTTCTGAGGAAGTGCGGCTCATGGCGCGTCCCGTCATCGAACTGGAGAACCTCACACGCATCTACCGGATGGGCGAGTCGGAAGTGCATGCGCTCGACGGAATCACGCTGCAGGTTCTGCCGGGCGAATTCCTTGCGGTCATGGGTCCGTCCGGCTCGGGCAAGTCCACGTTCATGAACATCGTGGGCTGTCTCGACCGGCCCACCTCCGGCAGTTACGTCCTCGAGGGAGTCGACGTCTCGGGCCTCGACCGCGACGAGCGCGCGAGCATCCGGAACGACAAGATCGGGTTCGTATTCCAGAATTTCAACCTGCTCTCGCGGACGAACGCCCTCGAGAACGTCGAGCTTCCGCTCCTGTATTCGAAGAAGTCGAAGATCACCGAGGAGGAGGCACGCAGCAAGGCGTTGAAGTGTCTCGAGCGCGTGGGCCTCGGGGACCGGTGGGATCACACCTCGGCCCAGCTCTCGGGGGGGCAGCAGCAGCGCGTCGCGATCGCGCGCAGCCTCGTGAACGATCCGGCGATTCTTCTCGCGGACGAGCCCACGGGAAACCTCGACTCGAAAACCTCGATCGAGGTCATGGCGATCTTTCAGGACCTGAACGACGAGGGAAAGACCGTCGTCCTCATCACGCACGAGCAGGACATTTCCGAATACGCGAGGCGCATCGTCACCTTTCGCGACGGAAAGGTTCTCTCCGACGTCCCCGTGACGCAGCGGCGGCAGGCTGTCCGCGCGGCGGCCCTGGAAGGAGCTACACCATGACGAAGACCGGGAACATCCTGAAGGTCGCGTTCCGGGCGCTCTCGCGCAACAAGCTGCGCTCTCTGCTGACGGCGCTCGGCATCATCATCGGAGTCGCGTGCGTGGTCGCGACGATCGGAATCGGCGAGGGAGCCCGGCTGCAGGCCGAGAACCAGCTCAAGTCGCTGGGCACGAACTTCCTCATGATCTTTCCCGGCACGACGACGTCCTCCGGGGCGAGGGCCGGGTGGGGCTCGAACTCGAAACTTTCGAGCGACGACGTGGAGGCGCTCAGGCGCGAGGTGGAGACCGTCGCGTACGTGTCGGCGACGATCCGCACGGTCGCGCAGGTCATCTATGGCAACCAGAACTGGTCGACGTCGATCCAGGGCGGCGAGGTCGACTGGCCTCTCATCCGCTCCTGGAACGTCGAGGAAGGCCAGTTCTTCACCGATCAGGACAACCGGTCCGCGAGCAAGGTGTGCGTGCTCGGCCAGACCGTGAAGACGAACCTCTTCGGCGACGAGGACCCGATCGGCAAGACGATCCGCATCAAGAACATCCCGTTCAAGGTCGTGGGAGTCCTCGAGTCCAAGGGAGGGTCCACGATGGGGCAGGACCAGGACGACCTCGTCATCGCCCCGTACGAGACCGTGCGCAAGAAGATCATGGGGACGACCGCCGTCGGAGCGATCCTCGCGTCCGCGGCCTCGAACGAGCTCGTCCCGCGGGCGCAGGAGGAGATCACCGCGTTGCTGCGCCAGCGGCACCGCATCAACAAGGCCGCCGGCCAGGACGACGACTTCATGATCCGCTCGCAGACGGAGATGCTTCAGCAGGCCGAGGAGCAGAGCCGCACGATGAGCGCGCTCCTGTGGTCGATCGCGGGCGTCTCGCTGCTCGTGGGCGGCATCGGCATCATGAACATCATGCTCGTCTCGGTGACGGAGCGGACACGCGAGATCGGCGTACGCATGGCGATCGGGGCGAAGGGCAGCGACATCCGTGCGCAGTTCCTCGTCGAGGCGGTCGTCCTCGCGATCACGGGCGGAGCGGTCGGGATCGGCTTCGGCATCGGAATCCAGCGGACGGTGGCGCGATTCGCCGGCTGGCCCGTCTCGGTCCAGCCGCAGGCCATCTGGCTCGCATTCGTGTTCTCGGCTCTCGTCGGGATCACGTTCGGCTTCTATCCGGCGCTGAAAGCAAGCCGGCTGGATCCCATCGAGGCCCTGCGGTACGAGTGACCCGCAAACCGCGTTAACCTCTCTCCAGTGAGCCCGGAGATCTCAGGCGCGAGTTCCGACGATTCCGGTCCCGTCCGCTCGGGTGATGCCCCGGCCCTTCGGGATGCCGGCACCTGGAACCCGCGGCGCTCGCTCGTGGCGCGGCTGCTCTGGTACGTCGTCCCGGTCGCGCTCGTTCCGGCGGCCGTGTACTGGGTCATCGTCGACCGCATCGCCGCTGCGCAGCAGGAGAGCCTGCTCCAGACTCTCATCACCGACGCGCGCCGCCACGAGGCCCGGACGCTCTCCGAAGATGCGGCCGACCGCGTCCGGGCGATCACGAACGCGGCCGGCGAGGTGATCACGATCGTCCGCCGGGCCGCCGAAGAGTCGCGGCGAGCGCTGGCGGAGGGGCCGGACCCGACGCTTCCGGCGGAAACGCTCGTCGACGAGCCCGGCGGCTTGCTCCGCACACCGGGAAACGGCGTGAGCGCCGCGATCGTAAGCCGTGAGCGCGGGCTCGTCCCCGAGGCGCGGCGGGACCTCGCCGCGACGCGCCGCCTCGAGGCCCCGTTCGTCGTCCTCGGACTCGGCCCCGTGGACCTGTCGGCCCTCGCGATCCGGACCGCTTCCGGCGTTCTTCGCATCGTGCCCGGTCTCGACGTGAAACCGGGCGGAAAGGCGATCGTAGACCCGCGGTTCCACTTCCCGAGCAACTCGGCCGTCCCGCTCGCCGACGGGACCGGCGGAGCCGGATCGCCTCCCGTCGTCTGGACCTCCGTGTACGAAGACACGTATGCCGGAAACGGGAAAATCGTGTCGGCCGTGGCTCTCGTGAAGGGAACGAACGGCCGGCTGCTCGGAGAGGTCGGCGTGGACTGGGTCTTCCCGCGGATGTTTCAGGGATCGCAGGACCCGACACGGCCCGACGACGTCGAATTGGTATTCGCGGCGGACGGACGTGCGGTCGTCGTCGCGCCGGGGAACCGGTTCCCCGCCGAGCAGATTCGAGAGCTCGGCGCGCTCGCGGCGGGGTGGGGAACCGAAACGTTCGAGACGAAGGTCGGCGAGCAGACATTCCTGGTGGCCGCGCGTCACGTGCCCGACCTCGGATGGACGTACGCGAAGATCACGCCGCGAGCCGCCGTCGAGAAGAAAGTCGCGGACCAGCTTCTTCCCATCTTCGCCGAGTCGCTCCGCAAGCGCAACGAAGTGCGCCTCCTCTACGTCGCCCTCGTCGGGCTGTTCGCCGCGGCCGTCGTCGTGGCGACGCGCCGGGCCCTCGCGCCCCTGCGCCGCGTGGCGCGCGCCGCCGATGCGGTCGCCGTCGGACGGCCGTCGCCTCATCTCGCAGAGAGCGGCCAGCTCGACGAGGTCGGCCGTCTTTCCCGGGCCGTGACGGACCTCGATCGACGCGTGCGCTGGCGGATCGCTTCCATGGAGGGCGTTCACCGACTCGCGCAGGCGGCCGCCCTCATGACGCGTCCGGAGGAGACGTTCCAACAGCTCACGCGGCAGATCGCGGCACTCGTCGGCGCCACGAAGGCCTGGATCTGCCTCTGGGAGCCCGAGACCCGCTCCCTCGTGCTGACGCCGCCGGGCTTCGGAGTGCCCGACGAAGCCCTCCGCGGCCGGCACGTCGGCCTGAACGAACCGAGCCTCGCGATCCTCTGCTACCGGACCGGCGAGACGTGCCTGCAGAACGACGTGGCGTCCGACCCGAGGATCTCGAAGAAGATCCTCGAGGCGCTCGGCGTCCAGAAGAACATCGTCTTCGCATCGCTCAAGGCCGAGGTCGGGATCCTCGGGGTCCTCGCGGTGGCCGACAAGCCCGGCGGCTTCGACGCGGAGGACCAATCGGCGATCGACGGATATGCCGGCGAAGCCGCGCTGCTCCTCCGAAACGCGCGCCTTTACGAAGAGCTGCAGCGCAGCTACGAAAGGCTCAGGGACGCTCAGCGCAACCGTGATTACTTTCTCCAGAACATCAACCACGAGCTCCGGACGCCTCTCACGGCCATTCTCGGGTGGAGCGAGGTCCTCGCGGAGGACCGGCCTGACCGGGAGACCATGCGGATCGCCGTGGACCAGATCAACCGGTCGACCCAGTTTCTTCTCGCGCTCATCTCCGATCTCCTCGACCTGTCGCGCTTCGAGGAGGGCCGGACGCGCCTCGAGCCGGAGGAAGTGGACCTCGGCCCGCTCGTGACGGACTCCGTCGAGCCCGTCTCCGTCATGGCCGAGGCCAAGGGCATCCGGATGACGCTCGCCGTGCCTCCTCGAAAGACGTTCGTTCGCCTCGACCCGCTTCGTGTCCGCCAGGTGCTGTGGAATCTCGTACACAACGCCGTGAAATTCACGCCGAAAGGCGGCGAAATCCGCGTCGAGGCCGGAGCCGACGAACGCGGCGTCACGTTCTCGATCGCCGACAACGGCGTCGGCATCGACGCGAAGGACCTGCCCCTCATCTTCGAGCGCTTCCGGCAGATCGACGGATCTTCGACGCGCGCCTACCGCGGCATGGGCATCGGGCTCGCGCTCGCGAAGGCCTTCGTCGAGCTGCACGGCGGGACGATCCGGGTGGACAGCCAGCCCGGCCAGGGCACGACGTTCCGCATCCGCCTGCCGCGGATCGCGAGCGGCGCCACGGCGGCGGCGGAGCCCCTTCAGGGGACGCTGCTCTGACGGCCCTCCGGCGAAAGCGGCCTCACGCGGCCGGCGGCCGGGCCTTGAGGCGGTGCGCTTCCGCGGCCTTCGGGTGACCTAGGCGCTGCTCGATGTCGGCGAGCCTCTCGTGAGCGCGTGCGACGGAGCTCCGCGCCCACGCGTTCGCCGGGTCGCTCGACGCCACCGCCTGGCGCAGCTCCAAGGCGCGCGTGTACAGCGCGCGTCCCGTGGCGAGGTCTCCTGAGTCGACCGCCAGCGATCCGAGCGAGCCGACGCTGAAGGAAAGGTCCATCCGGGCTTCCGAGGAGAGAGGGTTCTCGGCCACGCGAGCCTCGTCGAGCGTCGTCGCTTCCTGGTAGAGCGGCCGCGCACCCGCGAGGTCTCCCGTCTCGTGAAGAAGCGCGCCGAGCAGCTTGTCCGACAGGGCGAGGCTCCGCCGATCGGACGGGGTGGCCGCCGGCCCGGCCGCCAGGCGCGCGAACAGCTCGTGCTCCCGCCGCCGGAGCGCGAGCGCCTCGGCGAACTCCTTGCGCTCGCGGTGGTACGTCGCGGAGGCCTCGAGGCTCCGCGCGAGCCCCCGCTGGAACGCGGGGGATGACGGATCTTTTTCGAAGAGTGCCGTGCAGATCTGGAGCGCTCGCGCGAGCGCCGCGGACGTGTCCGGATCCGACGACTCGAGGAGATACGCGAAAGCATTCAGCTGCGCCGCGAGCGACTCGAGGTCTTCCGGGGCCGCATCCCGCGACGCGGTGAGACCTTCCAGGAGGGCGATCGCCGCCCGCCGGCTGCGGAGCGCTCCCGCCCGATCCCCGAGATTCGTGTTCGCGCCGCCCTGGATGTCGGCGAGGCGGGCGTAGCCGGCGGCGACCTCGCGCGCGAGCGCGGGATCCGGACCGGCCTCCTTCGCGAGGGAATCGAGATAGTGGAGCGAGGTCGAGACGAGCGTCGCGCGCGCCTTCGTGGAGCCCGGCAGCGTCTCGATCTGGTCGTGGAGATCGAACAGCACGGTCTTCGCGAGAGCGCGCACCTCCTCGAAGCGCCGCCGCGCGACCGCCTCGCTTGCTCGCGCGCGCGCCGCCTGCCAGAGCGCGACTCCGGCTCCGGTCACGAGCGACGCGGCGATGAGGCCCGCGGCGGCGACGCCGGCCCGGTGGCGCCGCAGGAACTTGCCGAGCCGGTAGCCGAGCGTGTCGGGCCGGGCGAGGACGGGCTTCCCATCGAGGTAGCGGCGCAGGTCGTCCGCGAGCTGCTCGACGGTCGCATAGCGCCTCTCGAGCTCCTTCGCGAGCGCCTTGCGCAGAATCGTGTCGAGGTCCGCCCCGAGGACAGGCTCCGTCGTCGCGGGATCCTGATCGACGACGGCGCGCTCGAGCTCGCCCGACGCGCCTGTTTTCAGGCGGTAAGGCAGGGCTCCGGTCAGGAGCCGATAGAGGACGACGCCGAGGGAGTAGACGTCGGTCGCGGTCGTGATGCGGTCGCCGCGCACCTGCTCGGGGCTCGCGTATTCGGGCGTCAGGAGTCGGTGCACGGTCGCCGTGCGCTCCTCCGAGGGCACGTCGAGGAGCTTCGCGAGCCCGAAGTCGAGGAGCTTCGGCGTCCCGTCTTTCGTCACGAGGATGTTTCCGGGCTTGATGTCGCGGTGGACGACGAGGCTCTGGTGGGCGAACTGCACGGCGGCGCAGACGTCCAGGAAGAGCCGGATCCGCGCCGTGCGCGGGAGGTTCCGGCGCTCCGCGAAGTCGAGGAGGTGCTCGCCCTCGACGACCTCCATCGCGAACCACGGGAGTCCGTCCTCCGTCGTCCCGCCGTCGTAGAGGCGCGCGATGTTCGGATGCTCGAGGGCGGAGAGGATCCGCCGCTCCATGTGGAACCGTGCGAGGAGGAGCTCCGACCCGAGCTCCCATCGGGCCACCTTCAGCGCGGCGCGGTTCGCGAAGCCCTCGCCGCGCCGGACGCCGAGGTACACCGCACCCATGCCGCCGCGTCCCAGCGTGCCGCGAATCTCGTACGGTCCGATCCGCGGCGGCGCGGCCGCGCCGCGCGCGCGCTCTTCGTCGAGACTCGCTGCGGCCTCGCAGACGACGCCCTCGAGACGGCCCGGCTTCTCAGCCGCGAGAAGCGACTCGACGTCGCGCCGGAGGGCGTCGTCCTCCCCGCACGCGGCCACGACGAACGCGGCACGTTCGCTCTCGGGGCGCTCGAGGGCCGCAAAGAAGGCGTCCCGTGCCTTGCGGAAACGGACGTCCGTCACGCGGGCCTCGCCATCTCCCTGTGGAGCCAGGCCTCGGCGTGCCGCCACTCGCGGCTCACGGTCGCGTGCGAGACGTTGAGGACCTCGGCGGACTCCTCGATCGTGAGCCCCGCGAAGAGCCGAAGCTCGACGAGGCGGGACTGCCTCTCGTCGAGCGACGCGAGCTTCGAGAGCGCGCGGTCGAGGTCGAGGAGGTCGAGGCTCCTCGGGAGCGTCGCGGCTGCGGCCGCCGCGGGGTCATCGAGGCCGAGAAGAGTCCGGGCCGAGCCCCGCTTCTCGGCGTTGCGCGCCCGCGCGTGCTCGACGAGGACCTGACGCATCGCGCGCGCGGCGACCCCGAAGAAGTGGGCGCGGTTCTTCCAGTCGACCGAGGCGCTCCCGACGAGCTTCAGGTAGGCCTCGTGGACGAGGGCCGTCGGCTGGAGCGTGTGGCCTTCGCGCTCGTTCCTCAGGTAGGCGCCGGCGCGCCGCCTGAGCTCGTCGTAGACGAGGGGCAGGAGCTTCTCGAGCGCTCCCTGGTCCCCGGCGCTCCACCGCCGGAGGAGCCGCGTGACCTCTCCGTCTGGAGGGACGGCCGGGTCGTCGGGGAGTCGTCCCATGAGGTGAAGTGAGACCGATTCTCGCATTTCTCACCGGGGAGGAAGCCGCCCCAGGAGACCCTTATGCGAAATCGCCTCGCGCTCGCCGCCGCCGTGACGCTCCTCACGCCCGCCGCGCACGTCCTCGCGCAGTCTCCGGCGTCCGCGTACACGTGGACGGTTCCCGGGACCGTGAACGTCTCCGGCCTCAACGGGACGAAGTTCGTCTCGGACCTCGCGATCACGAACCCCGGCGCGGCGCCCGCCGTTGCGATCCTCTCGCTGGTGCCCGCCAACGGGACGGGGCAGTCCCTCCAGCTTCTCGCCCCGGGCCAGACGCTCGTCGTGCGCAACGTCCTCCAGCAGCTCTGGGGAGCGAGCGGCGCGGCGGCGACCATCGTCACTTCCACGGGACCGCTCTTGATCCGGGCGCGGACCTACAACACGGCGGCGTCGGGGACATACGGTGTTGCGCTTCCTGTCATCGCGGACGACCGGTTCCTGTTTCCCGGTGTTTCGGCCGACAGCCTCTGGATCGCGCAGTCGGCGGACGGTTCGACGGGCTACCGAACGAACGTCGCCGTCGTCTTCCCGGATGCGGATGGCGGCGACGCGACGGTGACGGTGTACGACGCGAACGGCAACGTCGCCGGCTCGCAGGACTTCTCGATGAGCTCGGCGGGCTTCCAGCAGTTCGCGGTGGGCGCGTTCGCCGGCGCGGTCGCCGTCGGGCGCGCACGGATCGCCGTGACGCGCGGCCGCGCGACGGCGTATGCCGTCGTGGTCGACAACGTCACGGGCGATTCGTCGCTGTTCGCATTCGAGGACCTGCCCGCGGGGCGGCAGGACGTCCTCGTCAACGGCGTGGCGCGCGCCGGCGGACGCAACAACACGTTCTTCCGGACGGACGCGCGGATCTACAACCCTTCGGGCGCCGATGTGTCCGTGGCTGTGGCGTTCCACGCGAACCAGAACGCGAACCCGAGCCCGGCCACCGCGACTTTCGACGTGCCGGCGGGGCAGGTCCTGGACGTCGTGGACGTCCTTCAGGCGCTCCTCGGTCTTCCCGTCGGTTCCGCCGGGGCCCTGCGCTTCACGTCAGATGCTCCTGTCGCGATCCTCTGCCGGACGAGCAACGTCGACCCGAGCAGCGCGAAACCCGGCACGTTCGGGGCGCAGCAGAGGCCGACGCCCGTGCTCTCGTTCCTGTCGTCGGCCGACGCGGGGGCGGTCGTGACGGGGGTGCGACAGGGCACCGACTTCCGGACGAACGTCGGCTTCGCAGCGGGTGCGGACGGCGCGAGCTGGTCGCTCGCCCTGAAGAACTCCTCGGGAGCCGTCGTCGGGAACGCGTCGGGCTCGCTCGGGCCCTGGGGCTGGACGCAGCCGAACGTGCAGGACCTTTTCCCCACGACGACGATCCCCGACGACGCGATGCTGCAGGTAAACGTGACGTTGGGCAGCATGGATGTCTTCGACTCGTCCATCGACAACTCCTCGGGCGATCCCGTGGTCACGCCGATCATGCCGCTGCCCGTCTCAATTTCCTCCTCGGCCATGATCGGCCCGGCGGGCGGCTCGGTTCAGTCGAGCGACGGCCGCCTGAAGCTGAAGATCCCCGCGGGCGCGCTCGCGTCACCGACGGCGTTCACGGTCACGCCCTCCACGAACGGGGCGCCGGGAGGTCTCGGGTCCGGCTACCAGATTTCGCCGGGTGGCGTCGCGTTCGCACGGCCGGTCCGGCTCGTTTTCGCGTACTCGTACGACGACCAGAACGGCTCGGACCCCGGTTCGCTCGGAATCGCCTGGAACGGCGGTTCGGCGTGGTACACGGGAACGAACAGCGCGATCGACACCAAGGCGCGAACCGTCACGCTCGAGATTCCCGCCCTCGAGCTCGCGCTGCGCTCCGACGGAGGACGCGCACCCCTCGCGGCCGTGGACGTGTACAGCCCGTACGTTGCGCTCACGATGACGGGCCCCTCGATCGTCCTTCAAGGCGGGGGCGCGGACTTCACCGCGACGAGGGTGCAGCTCACGCCGCAGAGCACGGACGTCCTGCGCCTTGCGCCGGGTGCGCCGGTGGAATCTTTCGGCTACACCTGGTCCGCGGCCGCCGGGACTTTCGGGGCCGCCGGCTCCGGCGCAACCGGTCATTACACCGCGCCCGGATGCCCGCCTCCGGAACCGGTCGAGATCAAAGTCGACGTCCACGACGCGGCCTCGGGAGGCCCGATCGGCGTCCTGACGAAGAGCGTGCGGATCCTCTGGAAGGACTGGAAGTACATCATCACGGAGGCCGTTGCCGACGCCGAGACGTGCTCCCTCGGATTCGCCTTGAACTACAGCTCCCAGGCCGAGGCGACGTTCTCGCTGGATGCGAACGGCGCCGCGACCGGGGTCACGACGCGGACCGTGTTCGTCACCAACAGCGTCACGGTCTGTCCCGGAACGCCCCTCTGCTCAGCGAAGCAGTCCGACCCGGACCCCGTGAAGATCACCAGCCTCACGGTCGGGTACCTCAGGGGTGACCTCGTTTTCACCGCGGAGTTCACCCATATGAGCGGCACGGACCTCACGATCACGTGCAAGGATGGAACCGGCCAGACGAAGCATCATTCGCCGGGAGTAGACGACTCGTCTCTCGGCGTGCCCGTCGACGCCTACGCGGGCGGGCAGAACGCGACGTCGAACGGCGAGGTCACCGAGGAGTTCCATCCCGTGCGGGGAGGCTGCTGACAAGGTTTCCGGCGGCTGGAACGAGTCTCTTCGACGCCTTCGTGCCTGACATAGAATCGGCCTCGTGACGCTTTTCACAAGCGTCAGGGGTACCCATGAAGACTCCTTTTATCCAGCCGCCGCTCGGTCCGGGGATTCCCTCGTCGTCGGGCGCGGACTTTCTCACGACGAAGCTCGACATCGCGGTCCAGTGGGCGCAGTCGAACTCGCTCTGGCCGATGCCGTTCGGGACGGCGTGCTGCGCGATCGAGTTCATGTCGGTCGTCTCGTCCCACTACGACCTGGCGCGCTTCGGCGCCGAGGTCGTGCGCTTCTCGCCGCGCCAGTCGGACCTCCTCATCGTCGCCGGCACCGTCGTCGACAAGCTCGCGCCGGTCCTGAAGAAGATCTACGACCAGATGCCCGAGCCGAAGTGGGTCATCTCGATGGGCGTCTGCGCGTCCACGGGCGGCTTCTACCGCGCGTACCACGTGGTCCAAGGCATCGACGAGATCGTCCCGGTGGACGTCTACGTCGCGGGCTGCCCGCCCACGCCCGAGAACCTCATTTACGGAATCATGGAGCTCCAGAAGAAGATCCAGTCCGGCGAGCTGGCCCGCCACCGCGAGTCGAAGACTTTCGTGCCGATCCGCGTCGGAGTGGACCCTGACCTCTCGATACCGGCCTATTCCGACGGCGTCATGGCCCATCTCAAGGGGAAGAAGGAGCTCCCGGAGATGGCCGAGACGGCGGAAGCCGAGGCGGCCGCGAAGGCCAGCGACCGAGTCGGGAAAGACAGGCGATGAGCGCGACTCTCGCCAAGCCCCCCGTCCCGTCCTCCATTTCGTTCGGCCCGGTCCTCGAGCAGAACCTCGGCGGCCGCGTGACCGTCGAGCCGCGTCCGGCGTTCGACATCCCGACGCTCGTCACGGATGCGGCGACGCTGAAGGAGGCCGCTCTTTTCCTCAGGGACGACCCTTCGACGGCGTACGACCTCTTCCTCGACCTCGCCTCCGTCGACCGCTCGAAGCTCCCGGGCGATCAGGCTCCCAAAGACGGAACCCGCTTCCAGGCGAACTACATCCTCTACTCGACGAAGCGGAACGAGCACCTCAGGCTGCGCGTGAACCTGCCCGCGAAGGACCCGGCCGCACCCTCTCTCGTCGGCGTCTGGCCCGCCGCGAACTGGTTCGAGCGCGAGGCCTGGGACCTCATGGGGATCCGCTTCGACGGCCACCCGAACCTCCAGCGCCTTCTCACGCACAACGGGTTCGTCGGCCACGCGCTGCGCAAGGACTACGACAAGAAACAGCGCTGGCTCTGCACCGAGGAGGACCTCCTCCAGACGGAGCTCGCCGCGAAGACGGACGACCCGGCCGACATGTTCGAGACGATGACGCTGAACTTCGGGCCGTCCCACCCGGCGACGCACGGCACGCTCCGCGTCGTGATGCGCGTGGACGGCGAGAAGATCGTCGCGGCCGAGTCCGAGTGCGGATACCTGCACCGCTGCTTCGAGGGAATGTCCGAGACGCATACGTGGGTGCAGGTCGTGCCGTACACCGACCGGCTCAACTACTGCTCGCCCATGATCAACGGCAACGGCTACGTGCGCGCCGTCGAGCAGATGCTCGGCGTCGAGGTCCCGCCGCGCGCGAAGGCCGCGCGCACGGTGCTGAACGAGTTCTCGAGGATCATGGACCATCTCGTCTGCATCGCGGCGAACCTCGTCGACATCGGCGCGCTCACGAACTACTGGTACGCGTACCAGCCGCGCGAGGAGATCTACGGCCTTCTCGAGGCCTGCTGCGGCGCGCGCCTCACGTCCTCGTACGCGCGCATCGGCGGGCTCGCGAAGGACGTGCCGGAGAACTTCGTCGAGTGGTCGCGGTCGCTCCTGCCCACGATCCGCGACCGGATGGCCGACGTCGACCGCCTCGTCACGAAGAACAAGATCGTCTGGAACAGGTTGCGCGGCACGGGCGTCGTCTCGAAGGAGCAGGCTCTCGCCTGGGGCTTCACGGGGCCGTGCCTGAGGGCTTCCGGCGTCGCGTACGACGTCCGCAAGGACAAGCCGTACGAGATGTACGGCGACGTGGACTTCGACGTCCCGATCTCGACGGACGGCGACAACTTCGCGCGCTACCTCGTGAGGATGGAGGAGATGCGGCAGTCGATGCGGATCATCGAGCAGCTCGTCGCGCGGTTCCCGAAGGGGCCGATCAACTCGGACGACTACCGCGTCATCCTGCCGCCCAAGGAGATGGTCTACAACGAGATGGAGGCGCTCATCTACCACTTCAAGCTCGTCTTCGAGGGCGTGAAGGTGCCGCCGGGGGAGATCTACTCGTACACCGAGGGCGGCAACGGCGAGCTGGGCTTCTCGCTCGTATCGGACGGCAGCGGCTTCCCCTACCGGATCAAGGTGAGGCCGCCGTGCTTCCCGCTCTTCGCGGCGTTCGAGAAGATCATCAAGGGCAGCATGGTGTCCGACGCCGTCGCCACGCTCGGCTTGCTGAACATCATCGCCGGCGAGCTGGACCGGTAGGCAGGTAGCACATGGCCGCACGCGTCGTCACCGTCAACGCTCCAGCCCCCACGCTCCTCGAGAGTCTCTATCTCCCGGAGATCTTCAAGGGCCTCGCGCGCACGCTCTCTCACCTCGTGAAGAACCTCGCGAACATCAAGGGCATGCCGACGATCCAGTACCCCGAGATGCGCCGGAACTACTCCGGGCGCTTCCGCGGGCGCCACATCCTGAAGACGCGCGAGGACGGCACGCTCAAGTGCGTGGCCTGCTACATGTGCGAGACGGCGTGCCCGGCCGAGTGCATTTACATCGAGGCGGGCGAGCACCCGGTCCTCGCGTACGAGAAGTACCCGACGAAGTTCGAGATCGACATGCTGCGGTGCGTCTTCTGCGGATACTGCGTGGACGCGTGCCCGAAGGACGCGATCTGGATGACGAAGGACTACGAGCTGTCCTTCTTCGACCGCAAGAGCGCCGTCCTCGGCATCCCCGAGCTCACGGAAAAACCGTCCGACACTGGCCCGGACGGCCCCGGCTACGGCTACCGGCCGTACGAGGGCGAGAACCCCATGAAGAAGGCGGGGGAGTTCGAGCCCTCGGGCCTCGCGCTCCTGCCGGCCCTCGCGGAGCGCGGCCTGGCGATCAACCGCATGCCGCCCCCGCCGCCGCCGCCGCCGGCGAAGGCGGGCTGAGGGCGCACCAAAGTGCCCAGATGTCTCCACCACGCGGTGGGCACATCTGCACATTTGCGGAAGAGTGCCCAAATGTGTCCGCCGTTGCCGTCTAATACTAGTTAGGCTGCGCAACGATGGCCGAAGCCCTCCTTCTCTCAAAGCTTCAGGTGGCGCGGCGGCAACTCGAGGCAACCGTCGGACTCTTTTTCCGGGACGGCGACCCCGTTGCAATCCATACCCTCACAGCAGCGGCGTACGAAGTACTACATGACCTCACCAAGATCTCCGGGCAGCACGCGATGCTCAAGGCCCGGGTCGAAGAGGTAGTCAAGCCCGAGCATGTCAAGGCGTTCCGGCTCAAGCTGAACGAGGCTGAAAACTTTTTCAAGCATGCGGCTCGTGACCCGGCCGCCCTCCTGCGGTTCTACCCCGGTCAAACCGAAATCCTCCTGTTCGACGCCGTCAGAACGTATCGCCTCATCTCGGGCAAGCCGGCCCCCCTTCTCACGGCGTTCGAGTACTGGTGCGTTCTTCACGCCCCCGATCTTTTCTTGCCGCTGGCGGGCGCCGCCGCTTTTCAAGGCCTCTTTCCAAGCCTCCTTTCAATGTCCCGCTCGGAGTTCCTCGAATCTCTCCTTCCAGGTCTCCCTGTGAATGGCTGAACGGTCGGGCACATAGGTAACACTTTAGTCCAGGCACATGGGTAACACTTATCAACAGTTACCTCGTCGTCGTCGTGCTGTGGAGATCGTGGAAATCTTCTTGCGTAGAGCTCTCAGCCCCGCGCCCAGTGCGGCCGCCGCGATGCCAAGGCCGGTGTTCATAGAAGGCTGCATAGAGTTTCTTGTCGCGCTCGTCGAAGCGCCCCAGCAGTAGCGAACCGAAGTACAGGTTCCAGATGCCGTCGTCGACCTCCTCGAGCCCGACGTACTCGTCGATCAGGGGGTGGCTGACGCTGAGCCAGCCCGTCTTCCAGCGGATCCCGCCGTTGCGGCTGACGCGCCTGACCTCGAAGTGGCCCGGGTACTCGATGGGTGCGAGCTTGGACGGGAACGTGCGCAGTGAAGGACGGTAAAGATCGGCGGGCCGTTTCATGCCGATGCTTTCGTGGGGCCGCTCGGTGTTGAACTCCAGCTGGAAGGCGTCGAAGCGTTTCTGCTGGCCTCTGAGGTCGCGCCCCACGGGGTGAGTCGTCGCCCGCTTGAGCGTGCGATGCATCCTCTCGTGCGAGCCGTTCTGCTCGGGGTGGGCCGGCTGCGTGAGCTCGGGCCTGATTCCCAGCTTGATCCACCACACCGAGAGGCGCGAGAGCCGCCCCAGGCCCGTCGACGCAAACGGAACCCCGTTGTCGCTTCGGATCGCATCGGGCAATCCATGTTCGCGAAACAGCCGTTCGAAGCTTTTCTTCACGCCGTCCGCCTTCGTCGAGAGCAGCCCTCTGCACCCGATGAGGTATCGGCTATAGAGGTCGCTCACCGTCAGCGGGTAGCAGTAGATCCCGTCGCCCGTCAGGAACTCGCCCTTGAAGTCCGTGGCCCACAGCGCATTCGCCTTCTCAGCCACCGTCATCGGACGTCCCGGATGCCCGACGGGCCGTCTGCGGCGCCGCGCCTTCACGAGCCCGTGTCTCTTGAGAATCGCCGCCACCGTGCTTCGTGCCGGCCAGCTCGTCTCCTGGTCGCGCGTCGCCAGCACGTGGACGATCTTCTTCGGGCCCCAGTCGGGGTGTTTGCGTCGAAACTCAGTGATGGCCGACTCGACATCCCCAGCGGTCTGATTCGGGTGCCAGTGCGGCCGGCGCACCTGGTCCTCGAGCCCTGCCACACCTTCCGCCTCGAATCTCTCGATCCACTTGTAGAGCGTCTTGCGGCTCACGCCGTGCCGCTCGGCCAGAAACCTCACCGTGAAAAGCCCGCTTCGATAATCCACCAGGCTCTGCATCCTCTCGGCCACGGGTGTCGTCTCCTTCCAGGGCATCGGGCGTTTCTCCTCCCGCCCGAACTCTGCCCTGTGTCACCCATGTGCCTGGACCGTTCTGTAACCCATGTGCCCGGACTGAACCGGCAGCGCAGCCTAACAACGCGCTGCAGCGGACTTCCATGAGAAGGCCGGTTGTTGTCAAGAGAGGGCGGAATCGCCGGTGGGAATCCCTGGGCTCGAGTGTGTCGCCGCGCTTCCATTCGCACTCGTATGGGCCGCGTCTTGTCGGCCTGGTGCATGAGGGGGTCTAGTCCGCAAGGGCGCTGCAATCTCGCTACCGGTGTTCCGCCCCGGGCCGAAGTCCGTGGGGACCGGAGTCCGCTGCGCAGTCGCCCTGACGGGGCGTTGACTCGAATTTGGGATAGCCACGATTGAACGCGTCCTCTCGCTGGTTCCTTTCTTTTTTGCCCTGTGTCAGGCCGCTGCGGCCGTGCCGTGAGGCGCAGGGGCCTTGCGTAGCGGCTCGTAGACCTCCGCGGTCCGCCACAGCCGATGCAGCAACACCGCGAGTTTTCGTGCGATGGCAATGACCGCCCGTTTCTTCGCATTGCGCTCTCCTCGGGCTGACAGCGCCAGGCCGGATCGTCTGAGGTCGCAGTCCGGCCCGAATGGCCCGAGGACGTACTGCGCCGACTGAACCAGAAGCCGGCGCAGGAAGTGGTCCCCCTCTTTCGTGATGCGCAGCTGCGGGTCCGAATCACCGCTCTGACTTCGCGAAGGTACGAGCCCAAGGTACGCCCCGACGGCCCGGCTCTTCCGGAATCGACCCGGATCCTCCAGCGTCAGGACGTAGGCCAGCGCCACGATCGGGCCCACTCCTCCCACCTGCCTCAGCAACGCCGTCTCCGGGTACTTCTTCTTCCCCAGTTCTAAGATGCGCTTGTCGAGCGCCAGGATCTGTCTGGACACGACTTCGATCGTCGTCAGGACGTTCGACAACGCTTCGCGTACCTCCTCGGGAATCTCGCCCACCGCCTGGATGGAGAACGTCCGGGTCGAGCACTTCCTCAGGCGGTGTCCCGTCGCTTTGACCGCCCCGCGGACGTGGTTGACGAGCTGCGTCCGCGTCCTCACCAGCACATCGCGCGAGCGCAGGACGGCCATGTCCTGTGCGACGCTCTCGGGACGGTGCTCCACGGGGTACAGAAGCTTCGGGTCCAGCCGGGCGATCCGGGCCAGGGCCTCGGCATCCACACGGTCCTGCTTCCCACGGTTCTGGTAGATCAGCCGGGTCTTTCGGGGGTTGGCCACCAGCACCTCGTGCCCTAGCTCTTTCAGAAGGCGGCTCACCCACGGGGAATGCGTTCCCACCTCCAGCGCGATTCGCATTCCCACCGGCCCTTCGAAACGCTTCCGGATCCCTTCCAGAGTCGTCTGGGCCCTTCCACGCTCGACGACCATCCCATCTTCATCGAGCACGCAAAAATGGCTCGTCCGATCCCCCAGGTCTATTCCGACGGTCCACGTCGGACAAAAAGCCGGAAGGACGTTCACCACTTTGCCCGACGTCAATCTCGCCGTCCCATCACTCCTCGTCGCCGTCCTCTCGCTCCCGCTCGTCCCGGTGCTACGCTTCCTCACGGCCGGTCTCCCTTCTGGGCCTCGAGCCCGCAATGTCCTTGCAGCGAATTTTCCGACTGCGCCGGGGAGACCGGCCTTCTCATCCCATCTCGCTACGCTCGCCGCTGAGCTTGCCCATGAAGATTCCTGTCAAGCCCCTCGCTGAATAATTTCTTGCTTGCGCCGCACGAAACAGCCGGCCACTCGTCCATTCGGGGTCAGAGCCCCACGTATCACTTCAGCGGATGGCGCCCCAAACGATATCCCGGGCTCTGCGGCCCAATGCTCAGCAGCAGGGTCATCCACCCGATTCTCGGCAAGATTTGCGGCGTGCTTTTCCTTTCTTCGTCTTCAGCGGCTCTTTGCCGCTTGAGGTTTCAGTCGATAGATCCGGGCATCCTTTACCGCCGTGCGCGGCTCGTGGGCTTTCAGCATCGATCGATCAAAGCTCGTCTTGTCTCGAAGCATCGCGTAAAGAACCCGACAGAGACGATGCGCCACGGCGGTGACAGCGCGGCGTGTCCCCAGGCGCAACGTGAGAGTTCTCAGAAACGGATTCAGTGGGCTGCTTTGCCGCCTGGCCGTGTGAGCCGCCTGCACGAGCATGGCCCGCAGCTCGGGCGAACCCGTCCTGGTGATGTGGCCCTGGCGGTTCGTTTCGCCCGACTGGTAGGTTTGCGGGACGAGCCCCGCGTAGCTCGCCGCATGCTTGGCGGTCGGAAAGCGCGTGGCGTCTGAGAAGACAGCGATTGCCGTCAGCGCCACGATCTCCCCGACTCCTGGAACGGTTTTGAGTCTCTCGAGGTCTTCGCCGAAGGCGGCGTGCTGGCTTTCGAGGCTCTTCTCGCACGCGTTCTTCTGCTCGAGGGCAGTCTGCCAGGCGCGGTGGTGAAGCTCGACGTAGCTCCTTACCTGCGGATGTGGAACCAGGGCCCCAAGAAGGCGCTGCCACGCGCGAAGGGTCCCGAGATGCTGGCGGCTGAGCTCGGAGAGCCCCGCGCTCCGGAGCATCTTTTTCGCCGCGTTGATCTGCGCCGTCCCGAGACGCACGAAATGGCGGCGCCTCGAGAGGGTATTTCTAAGGTGCTCGATCTTCTCCGGCGGCACATGCACGATCGACCGGTAGATTCCACGCCGCAGGCCTTCGCACAGTTCAACGGCGTCTCTCGTGTCGCTTTTCTGCCGGGGCCGATGGGCTTTGATCCTGACCTCTCGCGCATCCACCACGACGGGTGAAAGCCCCAGCTCACTGAGCTTTCGCGCCGCAAAAAACGCCATCGTCCCCGATTCGAGAGCCACCAGCGTCGAGGCGCGAAGCTTGAAACGTAGCCGCAACGAGGAAAACCCTTCCACAGAGGTCGGCACCTCGCCTCGTCCCAGCTCCTCTCCCCGCTCGTTCTGAATCATGAAAACGCTCGACTTGCTGTGAACGTCCAGTCCCACATAAGATTTCATCGGGCTGTCCTCCCTTGCTTGGGGCACCTCCTCGGAGGTTGACCCCGTTAAACTTGTGGCCCGATTCTTCGGTGACCACGTCGGCGAGGACAGCCCTTTTCTCGTCTTCATTGAAACGATATCGTTAGACGCCGGAAGGTAAAGCAGAGCTAGAATCTCCTCATGTCGCTCGAACTGACCGCCGTCTTTCAGCAGGTGCCTGAAGGCTTCATCGCCTTTATCGAGGAGCTTCCGGGTGCGAACTCGCAGGGAGCCACGCTCGAGGAGGCCCGTTCAAACCTGCACGAGGCGGTAACGCTGGTTCTCGAGGCTAATCGCGCCCTCAGCGAGCAGGCGCTCGCGAACGCCTCGGTCATTAGGGAGCGTTTCAAGATCTCGGCGTGAAGCGCGCCGAGCTCATTCGTCACCTCGAACGCCATGGCTGCCAGCTCCTTCGCGAAGGCGGCTCGCATACCGTGTACGTCAATCGGCCCGAGCGCAAGGTATCTACCATTCCCCGGCATCGCGAGCTCAACGAATTCCTTGCCGTCAAGATCTGCAAGGACCTCGGCGTCCCGAAGCCCGGCGTCTAACAACGCGCTGCAGCGGACTCGTCGTCAGTCGCTGCGCTTAACTCGCTGCAATCTCTCTCCCAGGATCGCTCAAACCCAGATGGAGGTCGAAGACCATGAGCCGGACCCATCGAGCGTTGAACAATTGGATTGTGTTGGCTACGGTAATGGTGGTGGCAAGATACAGCAATACGTCGCAGGCTGCACCGCCAGTGGTGCCGGAGAGGGCATTACGCATCCATGGCCCGTTCACAGTGGGCGCTGCGGACCTGAATCCGGCGAACGGTGGCGCTCCGACCAGCCCCAATGCCCCGAGGCCGTCGGGCGGCGGCACGCATCACCATCCCGACGACGGGACCGGAGAGCCTCCCGGTCCTCAGACCCCTCCGGCGACGTCCGCGTTCGTCGATGTCGCGGGGTTGGGGGGCATCGACCCCGGGATTGCGGCGGGTGACCGCTACGTCCTCGTCTGCGACAACGCGACCGGGCTGGCCTTCTACGACAAGACCGGGAAGCTGCTGGGTCCGAAGTCTCCCGGCTCCCCGTTTGCAAATCCCTTCTCGGTGTTCTCGCTGTTCTCTCAAGTAAAGGCGGACATCGACCCGCAGTTGAACTATCCCCCGGGTCTCCCACCCGGCTTCAACGTCGCCCACGGCAATGGCATCAGCGCCTATGGCGACGTCCGGGTGATGTTCGATCCATATCGCAAGCGGTTCTGGATCTACGCCATGGCGAAGAACGAGATCCCCACCGACTCGCCAAGTGTCATCAAGTTCCCGGCCATCAAGATGGCTCGGCGGGACAAGGCGGCCGTCGCGGTCTCGCTCACGGAGGACCCCCGGGACGGCTTCCTCACCTACTGGTGGAACAATACGGTTCACAACGGCGAGTCCAACGTGCCAGCGGGCGGCCCCGATCCGGTGTTCAAGACCTCGGGCGAGGGCGCCGACTATCCGAGCCTCGGGATCTCGCCCAAGTATTTCCTGGCGACGATCGGGGTGAACCGGAGGGATCCCACCTTCCAGACCAAAACGGACAAGCAGGTTAAAGCCTGGCTAGCCTGCCAGACCACATTCGTGGCGGACGGCCAGACCTTCGACTATTGCGGCCCGTTCTACATCCACATGATGGTAGTCGACGCCGAAGCCCTGGTCGGCGCATGCAAGGGCGGCAAGCCGGGCAAGCCATGCGCAGACGGGCGGTCGTTCGGGCTGTTCGTGAACGCCCGGAATTTCGTGACGGATCGGACCGACAGCGGGGACTTCTACACGAACATGGCGAGGGGCGTGAAGCCCGTCGTCATGCACGGTCTGCCGCCGACCGACCACGCAACAGACGCCTATTTCGCGAACAACTTCATTGAGAGGGGCGGCGACCCGGCAACGAAGGCCAAGCTCGCGGACCTCAAGGCGAAGGTCAAGGATCTCCAGCGCCAGATTGCCGATGCCCCGCCCGCCCGGGCGGCCGACCTCTCGGCAAAGATCCTGGAGAAGGACGTCGAGATCCTCAAGCTGGAGAAGGAGCTCGGGCCGAAGTACTACGTGGTCCTGTGGTCCCTCGAGGGAAACAGCCTGACCCCGGCCGCGTATCCGATCCGGCCTTTTGCGATCGACGGGTACAACGACTGGAAATTCGTCCTGAACGCCTGCTTCAGGAAAGGGAACCTGTATGCCGCGTTCCAGGACTGCTTCCATGATCCCGATGGGAATTGTCTGCAGGCGATCCGAGCCATCCGCGTCAACACCCTGAGCGGCAAGACGGAGGTCGACCGCACCTTCGGGCTGAACAATCCGATCGATGACAAGCCCACCGACCGCTTCTCCTACGAATTCCCTGCGATCGAGGCGAACAAGCACGGGGATATGGTGCTCGTCTACGCCCGCTCGTCCGCGACCCTCAAGAGGTCCCAGGAGGTACGTTTCAGCGTGTGGTACCACAATGAGTCGGATATCCGCCCCAGCCGGCTTCTCCATGCCGGCGAGGCGCCCTATTCGGCAACCGAATTCGGGAGAGGTACCGATACGGCAGGGATCAGCGTCGACCCATCCGATGACGAGTCGATCTGGATTGCGCAGATCTTCGCGGCCAAGGAGGGGTCGGGGAATGGAACGAATCGGATCGCGTTCGGCAAGGTCTTCGGGATGCCGTAATGAATGTGTCCCATGCGGAACCCGCCAAGCGGCGGACTCCGCCGAGGCCGTCGTGACACGCGCACGTGTGCAACCCGTCCTGGTGACGGGAGCCACCGGCCGAGTCGGGCGCGCGGTGGTCGCCGAACTGCTGGGCATGGGCGTGCCGGTGCGCGCGCTCACGCGCCGACCGGCGACGGCAGGGCTGCCGGCGACCGTCGAGGTCGTGGCGGGCGACCTCACCGTGCCCGACTCGCTCGACTCGGTGCTGCAGGGCGTAGGTGCGGTCTTCCTCCTCTGGACCGCGCCGCCGGGCACCGCTCCTGCCGTCGTCGAGCGTCTCGCGTCGCACACGCGGCGCGTCGTCTTTCTCTCCTCGCCGCACCAGACACCGCACCCGTTCTTCCAGCAGCCGAACCCCATGGCTCGCTTCCACGCCGAAGTCGAGCGCCTGATCGCGGCCGCCGGACTCCAGTCGACGTTCATCCGGCCCGGGATGTTCGCATCGAACGCGCAGTTCTGGTGGGGGTCCGCGATCCGTGACGGCGACGTCGTCCGGTGGCCCTACGGCGCGGCCGAGACGGCACCGATCGACGAGCGCGACATCGCGGCCGTGGCGGCGCGCGCCCTGTTTGGGGACGGGCACACGGGCGGCGATTACGTCCTCACGGGCCCCGAGTCGCTGAGCCAGGCGGAGCAGGTGAGCGTGATCGGGGCCGCCCTCGGGCGCCGGATCCGGTTCGAGGAACTATCGCCCGAAGAGTTCCGGCGTGAGACGGCGGGTCGCTGGCCGGGTCCGGTCGTGGACATGCTGCTCGCCGCGTGGGGTGCGACGATCGGACGCCCGGCGTTCGTGACTTCCACCGTGTCCGACGTCGTCGGATCGCCGCCGCGGACTTTTCGCCAGTGGGTCGCCGATCACGCCGACGCGTTTCGGGGCCCCAGACCATGACTCCCGGCTTGCGGGGATGAACCGCATGAAGGCAATCGTCCGTCACGGCTACGGCCCACCGGACGTCCTCCGGTGCGAGGACGTCGAGAAGCCGGGCGCCGGGAACGACGAAGTCCTGATCCGGGTTCGCGCGGCCTCTCTCAATCCGCTCGACTGGCATTACATGAGGGGCTCGCCGTACATCGTTCGCGCCATGACAGGACTGCGCGAACCAAAGGTCCCACGCCTCGGGGCGGACCTCGCCGGTCAGGTCGAGGCGGTCGGCAGGAGCGTGACGCGGTTCAAGCCGGGCGACGAGGTTTACGGCGCGGGCGCGGGCGCCTTCGCCGAGTACGCGTGTGCCCGCGAGAACAGAGTCGCGCCGAAACCCTCCAACCTCTCGTTCGAGCAGGCGGCGGCCGTGCCGGTGGCGGGGTGCACCGCCCTCCAGGCCCTTCGGGAAAAGGGGCGGATTCAGCCGGGGCAGAAGGTCTTGGTCAACGGCGCGGCGGGAGGCGTGGGGACGTTCGCCGTGCAGATCGCCGGGTCCTTCGGCGCGGACGTGACCGGAGTGTGCAGCACGAGAAACGCCGACATGGTCCGATCCATCGGCGCGGGCCATGTCGTCGATTACACCCGCGAGGATTTCACCGAGGGCGACCGGCCATACGACCTGATTCTCGATTGCATGGGGAACCACCCCTTCTCGGCCTTGAGGCGCGCCATGAGTCCGGCGGGGATCTACGTCGTGGTCGGGGGGTCCGACACCGGATGGATGGGCGGCCTGGCCCTCGATCTCCTGAGGACCGCGCGGTCCCGGTTTATGAACCGGAAGTTCGTCGTGATGCTGGCGCGGGTCGACGGCGCGAGTCTCGCCGTTCTGACCGAGCTGATCGAGGCGAAGAAGGTCACACCCGTCATCGACAGGTCCTACGCGTTGAGCGAAGTCCCCGAAGGTATACGCTATCTGGAAGAGGGGCACGCCCGGGGGAAAGTCGTCATCACCGTGACGTGATCGGCAACCAAGGTTTCGCCGGGTTCGGCGCCCGTCTTGCTCGGTACGGGGAGCATCTGCTGGGCGGAATCGATCTCCGTGCGCTGGGCTATGCTGACCGGCAACGCTTCGGAGGGAATCGATGCCACCGACACGCAAGAACGGCAAGATCTGCTATCTCGAGATTCCCGCGTTCGACGTTCATCGCTCGATCGACTTCTACCGAACGGTCTTCGGCTGGAAGATCAGGCAGCGCACGGACGGCCGCACGGCCTTCGACGACGCCGTCGGCGAAGTCAGCGGCACGTGGGTGACCGGCCGGCCACCCTCCCGGGAACCGGGTCTGCTTCTCTACGTCATGGTCGACAGCGTCGAAGCGACCGCCGAAGCGGTCATCGCGAACGGGGGCGAGATCGTGCAGCCGATCGGTGCGGACGCACCCGAGGTCACGGCCCGGTTTCGTGATCCTGCAGGCAACGTCATCGGTCTGTACCAGGAACCCGGCAAGTCGGCGTCGGAGGCACCGTGATCGTTCCGGCCGTGTTGGTTCATTGCGGCTTCGGTCTGCTCCTGACGGTGTTCTCGCTGCCTCTCGTGTTTCGTCTCGTCCCCATGAACCGCGCCTACGGCATCCGGATACCGGAGGCCTTCGGCTCCGACGCCCGCTGGTACGACATCAATGCTTATGGTGGCCGCCTCTTCTTCGTCTACGGTGTCCTTTTGACAAGTCTCGGTTTCCTCGCCCGCGACCTCGCGCCCGCCAAGACCAGCCTCTGGTCCCCCGTCTTCATCGTCGGGCCGCTCCTCGTGGCGCTTGCCCTTCTCCCTCCCATCCGTTCTTACGCCCGCCGTCGCGTTCAGCAGGGGCCTTGATACCGACTCCCTTCGGATGAACGTCGCCTTCGGAATGAAAGCCCATTCGGGCTGGGCGGCCCTGATCGTCGTCGGAAAACGTGGCGGCGACGTCGCCGTGGTCGACCGGCGCCGCATCGAACTCGTGGACGAGGGGTGGGCCAGGCAGCCATATCACGCGGCCGAGAGCCTGAAGCCGGACGCGGCGCGGGATCTCGTGACGCGCGGCGTCGAGGCGGCGCACCGGATCGCAGTCAGGGAGATGCAGGCGGCCGTGAAGCGGGAGCGGGATCGCGGCAACGAGGTCAGGGCCTGCGCCGTGCTCGTCGTCGATCCCATGCCCGATTGGAGCGTCGAGGAGATCCTCGCTGTGCATTTCCGGATGCACAAAGCCGAAGGCGTCCTGTTTCGCGGGGCGCTGGCCGGCGCCGCCGAGGCGTGCAGGCTGACGTTGGTCGCGATCCCGGAGAAGCTCCTGATGAAGCATGCCGAGAAGGCGCTCGGGACTCCCGCGAGCGGCCTCGCGAAGAACCTCGCCGCGCTCGGCAAGGCCGTGGGCCCTCCCTGGGGGAAAGATCAGAAGGACGCCGCGCTTGCCGCCCTGGTCGCGCTACGGGGCCGCTCGAGATAACGGAATTCGTCGCGGCGAAGCCCGCGTCTACCGCGTGCCCGGCTTGTCGCCGATGAGGACGTGAGGCTGGACGTAGCTCGTCAGCCGCGAGACCTCGTCCGTGAGCGCTGTGGAGAAGACCTGCGCGCCGGCGCGCACCTTGAGCGTCGCGACGTAGGTGAAGATCTTGCCGGCGATGGCGCCGAGCTCGGACTCTGGGATGTCGAGCGGCGCACGCTCGGTCATGACTTTCGAGACCTTGCCGTTGGGCGTCGCGGTGACCGCCGTGAAGAGGACAGCGCCCCTCGCTCGGCCGCCCTTCGGCACGAGCGTGAGCTTGTCGAACGGGATCTTGAACTCGAGGGGTACGAGCCACAGCTTTCCCGACTTCTTCGGGGTCCCGATCTGGAGCGAGGCGCGGAGCGGGTTGACGACGTGCGGGATGTGGGCTCCCGAGAGCACCGCATCGGCGACCTTCTGCTCCGGCGTCCTCTCGATGACGTCCCGCCGCGTTCTCACGCGCGCGCCGGGCCGATCGACGGTGACCCTGAGCGACCTCGGCGCTCCGGGCTTCGTGTCGGGACTCTCGTAGCCGAGCGAGTAATACGCCGTCCAGTCCGCCTCGAGCCCTTTCAACGCGACCGCGAGATTGTTGCGGCCCTGAATCGTCGCCCCTCCGGTCTCCTCGGCGAGGAAGCCCATCGCGGTCTGCATGTCGAGCGAGCCGATGCCGCTGTCGATCCTTCCGCTGAAGCCTCCATTGGTTTCCGGGGAGAGCGAATCGTCGAATCCGAGGCCTGCCGCGTCGATCGTGACGATCGAGACGCCGGCGACGTTCGCTGAGGACGCGATGTCCTTGAGCGCCTCGCTGCGATCCCACTGCGTCCAGACGAGATCGTTGACCGGCCCGCCCGCCATGGCGGATCCGGGTGACCTCCTGCCGCTCGAACCCGCGTTTTGCATTCCATACTGGAGATAGTCGAAGAGGTCGCGCGCCGGGTGAGGGGTCAGGCGCTCGGTCACGAAAAAGAGCACCTTGCGACCTTCTACGCCTGCCAGGGAGGAAAGGGCGACGCGCACGGCTTCGGCCGTGGAGTCGAGATCCGCGGCTTGCGCGTCGGCCCACGCCTTCACGGAAGTGATGGCCGAGTCGAGGAGCACCTGCTGGGTCCGCGGATCGGCGGAAAAGGCCTGATCGATCTCTCGAATCAGGAGGGTGCGCTCGCGGACAGGAACGCTGCCGAGCGTGGCTTCCTTCCCGAGCTCGGTCAGCATCGTACCGAGGAGGGGCACCTCGTTGATGAACGGCCCCCGGATGCGCAGCGACCGGTCCCACGTCACGAGCTGGACTTCCACGTTCGGCCCGACCACGGTCGAGAGGTACTCCTTCAGGCTCGATCAGCGCACGATTCCGGTTGATCGAGGTGAGGTGGAGCTCGTCGAGAAAGACGATCAGGTGCGCGCGGGCGGCGGCGGGCGGGGCCGCCTCGACCGGCACGATCGTCGGTTCAGGCGTCTGCCCGTGCTCGAGCACCGGCGGAGGTGGAGGAAGAGGGTTGCGCACGAACGAGAAGTTCGTGATCGGCTGGACCTTTCCGTCCTGCCGAATCTCGAAGTCCGCCGCGGTGAGATCCGTAATGGGCTTTCCCGACGAGTCCGTCACGACGACGTCGACGTTCGTCACCGAGACGCTCACCGAACGCGAGACCGAGCCCGTCTGCGCGGCAAGAGGAAGTGCGAGGGCGATGGCGCCCGCGCAGGAAAAGGCTGATCTCATCTCCGCGAGGCTACCAGACGAGGCGGGCTCCCAGGCGAAGCTGGTAGGGCCGCCCGGACGCGTCGAGGGGCAGGAAGCTGCCCGCGGCGCGGGGGCGCGTTTCTCCGAGACCCTGGCTCGCGTCGGGCGGGATGGCCTTGAGGTGGATCTCGTTCACCTCGATCGCGGCCTTCAGGTGCACCTGCCCCTCGGGCGTGGGATCGCCGAGCGTGAACAGCGAATCGGGATCGCCTGGCTCGTGAAGCAGGCGCTTCTCCTCGGGCAGCCCCGAGAGGTCGAGGACGGGGAGAGGAAGGAGCGTGAGGGAGAAGAGGCGGAATCGCTCGACGAGAGGCGGGCGCGGCGAAGGGGCTGGCGCATCTGGCGCGTTCGGGGGCGTCGACGGCGGCGTTGACGGCTCGGCCCCACCGGCCGCTGCCGCCGGGATCAGAGCGAAGACGAGGACCCACGCGCGCCTCGACATGTCCCGATCGCAAATTATCCGCCCGATTCCGCCGGGCGGCTGGAATTTCGAGGGACCCTCAGTGGAGGTAGGAGCCGCCGTTCAGGGGAATGGCGATGCCGTTCGCGTACGAGCCGAGAGGAGACACGAGGTAAAGCACGGCGTTCGCGACGTCGACAGTCGAGGCGACGCGGCCGAGCGGGATCTGGGAGAGGACCTCGGCCGCCTGTGGGCCGTCCAGCGATTCGCGGACCGCCTCGGTGCGCACCCAGCCGGGGCAGATCGAGTTCGCCGTGATCCCATGCGGCCCCTCGTTGCGCGCGAGGCAGCGGGCGAGATTCACCAGGCCAGCCTTCGAGACGGCGTAGTCCGGATGGTCCGTTTCGGCCCGGAACGCCGAGCGCGAGGAGATCATCACGATTCGTCCCCAGCCCTTCTCGCGCATCGCGGGCAAGGCGAGGAAGCTCATGTGCGCGGCCGCCTCGAGGTTCACGGACATCGTCTCCCTCCACCGCGCGAGCCACGCTGCGTCGTCCGTCTCCTCGAACGGGTTCTTCCGGTAGAAGCCCGCGTTGTTCACGAGGATCGAAGGGGCGCCGAGCCCGGCGACGACCTCGCGGTAAAGCCGGCGCCTCTCGTCCTCCGACGCGACGTCGGCCTGAACGAGGAGCGGTGTCGCATGCCCGGCCGCGGTGATCGATGCGGCGACGGCACGCGCCGCATCGCGCGACTTCCCGTAGTGGAGCGCGACGTGCGCGTTCGCCGCCGCGAGCCGCCGCGCGATCGCCGCGCCGATGCCGCGCGAGGCGCCCGTCACGAGGGCGACCCGGCCCTCGAGGTCCACGGTCACGCCGGCCGTCACGTCAGCAGGCCCTCGCGACGCTTGCGGGCGCGCACGAGCGCGCCGATTGCGCCGACGAACTCACCGTGAGGGAGGAAGCGAGCGCGGGCGCCGCCGACCGACGTCGCGAACGCGAGGATGTCCTTCAGGGCGACGTTGCGAAGGAGCGTGGATCCCGCGTACACGACGTCGAGAGGACCGAGCGTCGCCTCCTGCTTCGAGAGGGCCGCGGCGAGGAGCGCGACGTTCTCGCCGACGAGACCCGTGATTGCGTGCGCGATGTCGCGTGAGTCGCGGGAGGACACGCGGCCGAGGTTCGACGCCGTGAGGTCGCCTTGGAGCGGGATTTCGCCCGTCGCGTAGAGATCCCGCACGAGAAGGTCGATGCGCCGCCGGTCCCCCTGGCCCGCGAGCGCCGTGAGCGCGTCGTGGTCGACCTGGCCGAGGAGGAGCTGTCCGAATCCGCGGAGGGTGCCGCCGCCGAGGCCGGTGCCGCCCGCACGGGCCACCTTGCCTTCCTGTCCGACGCGCAGGATCGAGGTTCCCGTTCCAAGGCTCACGAGCAGGTGGGGCATCGTCGGGACGAAGTCGGCCCGCGCCAGGAGAACGCGTTCGCCCTCGCCCCAGGCCTCGAACTCGTCCGTGAGCGCGATCTCTCTCGCGCTCCTGAAGGCATTTTGCAGGCGGCCCGAGCCTGCGCCCGTGGCCGCAAGAGAGGCGTTCGGGTGTCGGCCCAGAAAAGCCGAAAGCGCGGCCACGTCGCCGCTCGGGCACACGAGCGTCTGATACGTGCCGGGGTCGTCGAGCACCGCGCCTTCCGCCACGACGACGGCCTTCGCGAGCGTGGCGCCGACGTCGAGGCCCGCTTCTTCGCGATCGGGCGCCATCAGGACTTTCGCGGCGCCGCCGCCGGCAGGTTCAGGGTTGAGAGGACGCGCGACGCGATCTCCGTGTAGCCGTTGGGACCCGGGTGGAAACGGTCCGGCGAGAGGCGGTCCGGCCGCTCGTCGAAGAGGTCGGCGGTCGGCACGACGCTCGCGCCGGAGACCGAATAGCTCGCCTCCTCGAGGGCCACATTCCACTTCAGGAGCGTCTCTTTCGCCGTGCGCCTGTCGAAGGTCTCGGGGAACGGGTTGTAGAGGCCGAGGAGCCTGATGGGCGCGGAGCCGTTCGCTTTGCGGACGAGGAAAAGAATTCTGAGAAGGTTGATAGAAGAATCTTTGAGGGCCGTCGCGGTCGGGTCGGTGGCCGGCTCGCCCGCGCCCAGCGCCGCCGGGATCGAGTGACTCAGATCGTTGCCGGATATCGACATCAGGATGAGCTGAGCGCTCGCAAGGCGGTGCTGAACTTCCGGCTCTTCTACTTTTCTAAGCAAA
The DNA here is from genome assembly GCA_963816185.1 of Thermoanaerobaculia bacterium. GTDB lineage: Bacteria > Acidobacteriota > Thermoanaerobaculia > UBA5066 > UBA5066 > Fen-183. The sequence continues at coordinate 348,812 of CAWFJJ010000024.1, forward strand.
TCTTTCGTCTCTATTCCGTCTACTCCCAGATTCTCCACGATGACCGTACGTCCCTCTTTCCGCAGCGCCGCCGCGACGCGCTCCGGGTATCCGCCGCTCCCCGCGGTATCGCCCGCGCCCCGCGTGAGAGAGTCGCCGAGCGCGACGATGTGGAAGGCACCCTCCGCCGTGGCGGGCGCCGCGAGGGGGGCCGGCGTCGGAACGGGAGTCGCGGAAGGATCGACCGGCTCGCCGAGGCGGCCCTGCAGCGCCGCGGTGAAGCCCGCGGCGAAGACGGCCGTGACCGCGAGACCGAGCGCGGCCGGGAGGAACCACAGGAGGAGGCGGCGGCCGGTGAGCGTCACGGGGGCGTATTGTGCCGGAACCAAGAACCGGTTCTTGACGCATGGCGTACAACATGGTCGTGAGCGCCGCAGACGTCGTCCTGTCCGCCGAAGGGCTCGCGAAGCGCTATGGCGACCGGGACGTCGTCTCGGACGTCTCCTTCGCGCTCCGCCGCGGCGAGGTGTTCGGGTTCCTCGGGCCGAACGGCGCCGGAAAAACGACGACGATCCGCATGCTCGTCGGCCTCGTGAAGCCGACGCGGGGCCGAGTCGTCATCGACGGGCACGATCTCGGGCAGCAGTTCGAGGCCGCGATGCGCCGCGTCGGCTGCATCGTTGAGACGCCCGACCTCTACAAGTTCCTGACGGGGCGGGAGAACCTCGAGCACTTCGCGCGCATGCTGGGAGACGGGGCGGCGGGTCGCATCGACACCCTCGCGGCGCTCGTGCACATGGACGGCCGCCTCGACGGCGTCGTGCGCACGTACTCGCTCGGCATGCGCCAGCGCGTCGGGATCGCGCAGGCCCTCCTGTCCGACCCGGCCGTCCTGATCCTCGACGAGCCGACGAACGGCCTCGACCCGGCGGGCATCCGCGAGATGCGCGAGCTCGTGCGCCGGCTCGCGGGTGAGCACGGCCTCGCGGTCTTCGTCTCGAGCCACCTGCTGTCCGAAGTCGAGAAGATGGTGGACCGCATCGCGATCGTTCACCGCGGTCGCACGCTCGCGGCGGGGACGCTCGGCGAGCTGACGGACGGCGGCAGGCGCGGGCTCGAGGACCTCTTCCTCGAGCTGACGGGCGGGGAGACGGTGTGAGCGGCCGCGGCCGGAGAGCGCGATGAGGGTGATGCTGGGGCTGGTCGAGAACGAGTGTTTGAAGATTCTTAGAAGGAAGAGATTCAGGATCGTCTTGATCGTCCTGGCCGCGCTCTTGTGTCTCGTGGTCTTTGCCCAGTACCGGCAGCAGCAGAACCAGCGCAAGGAACATCCGGAGCGCGACTGGAAGGCGCAGGTCGAGAAAAGGGCATCGGACCTCGAGCGGCAAATGAACCAGAGGCGGGGTATCCCGGAACAGTGGAAACGGTGGATGCGCTACGAGGCTGGAAGACTTCGTTATTACCTTTCCAAGAATCTTAATCCGAATTCCTTGTCCGGCCCGATGTTCACGCGCGGGTTCGCGGGCGTCGGGAGCGTGCTCCTGATCCCGCTCCTCATCGCCGTCTTCGGAGCCGATCTCGTCTCGTCGGAGTTCGCGGAGGGCACGATCACGTTGCTCCTCACGCGGCCCGTGACCCGCTGGAAAGTGCTCCTTTCGAAGGTCGTCGCGATGATGCTCTTCACGTCGTTGACGCTCCTCGCAGCGTTCCTTCTCGCGTGGGGCATCTCGGGGGCCGCGTTCGGCTGGTCGGGGTGGGGCGCTCCGATCCTGACGGGCTTCCGCCTGTCGGGCTCCTCGGCTTCGGCCGCCTTCGACCTGAGGGGCGTGCGTATCGTTCCGCTGTGGCAGGACATGTTCGCCGCGTGGGGCCTCGCCTGGTTCTCGGCCCTCGCGGTCGGGTCGATCACGCTGCTTTTGTCGGTCGTCTTCCGGTCGGCCGCGGCGGCGATGGGCACGATGATGGCGACGCTCGTGGGCGGCACGATCCTCTCGCGCGTCGCCTCCGATTGGGACGGCGCAAAGTGGTTCTTCGTGACGAACCTGCCGCTGCCCGACTTCTACGCGGGCCTCCCGACGCCGTTCGAGGGGATGACGCTCGCCTTCTCGGTGTGGGTCCTTCTCTCGTGGGCCGTCGCGTCGCTCGCGGCCGCTTTCCTGCTGTTCACGACCCGCGACGTGACGGCGTAGCCCGGGGAGCGGGCGTCGGTCGAGGTGTCGGCGTGCGGGCTTTCGTCCGCTGTTTCACGTAGCCGGGCCAGCCGTGCGTGACGAGCTGGGAGGCGGCGCCCTCCGCCTCGGCCTTCGTATCGTAGGGGCCCGCGAAGAGCATCGTGAGCGCCGGGCCGTCGGCGCGTGCGAGCGGCTCCGTCATGACCGGAAAGCCCGCCTTTCGGATGGACTCGACCATCTGCCTGAGGAACGAGGAGTCGGCGAAGGCCGCGAGCTGCACGACCCAGTCTGCTCGCGCCGCCTCGACGGAGGCGAGCAGGGCGGCAAGGACAATGCCGCGAAGGAGCGGCCTCATCTCTCGATCGTAGCACCCGGCCGAGCACCGCTCGCCGAGCCTAGAATGGCGCCTTCGTGAGCGACTCCTCCGCTTCCTCCGTCCTGAACGCGATGCTCGAGGAATTCGGCGACAACGCCCCGTTTGCGCTCGAGCTCTACGCGCAGTACCGGCTCGAGCCGGCCTCGGTGGGGGAGTACTGGAAGCAGGCGTTCCAGGAGATCGAGGAACGCGTCCCGCACGCGATGACAGGCCGGGCCCTGCGTCCGCTCGAGCTCGTCTCCGAGCTCCCGCCAGCCGAGACCGCCGCAACCGCTCCCGCTGTCTCGCCTGCCGGCCCCGCGCGTCCTCCCGCGTCCGGGCCGCGCGCCGGCGAGCAGGCCGTCGCCATCTCCGGCGGCGCCGCCACGATCGTGAGGAACATGGAGGCGTCGCTCGGCGTTCCAACCGCCGTCACGAACCGCGTCATCCCCGTCAAGACGATGGAGGAGAACCGCCGCATCCTGAACCGGCACCGCGAGGCGCTGGGCCTCTCGAAGGTCTCCTTCACGCACTTCGTCGCGTGGGCGATCGTGCGCGCGCTCGAGAAGCACCCGGGGATGAACGACGCGTACGGCGAGGCCGGGGGCAAGCCCGTGCGCATCCGCAAGGCGGCCGTGAACCTCGGCATCGCGATCGACATCACGAAGAAGGACGGATCGCGGAGCCTGCTCGTCCCGAACATCAAGAGCGCCGAGAAATTGTCGTTCGGCGAGTTCCTCGAGGCCTTCGACGGCATGGTCTCGAGGGCGCGGAAGGGAACGATCGAGCTGGACGCGTTCGCCGGCACGTCGATCACGCTCACGAATCCCGGCACGATCGGCACGACGGCCTCGGCGCCGCGCCTCATGCCTGGTCAGGGCGCGATCATCGCGACGGGCGCCATGGGCTATCCGGCCGAGTTCCAGGCGATGCCCGAGGAGGCTCTCTCCACACTCGGCATTGCGCGCGTGATGAACGTCTCCTCCACGTACGACCACCGCATCATCCAGGGCGCCGAGTCGGGCCAGTTCGTCGGCACGCTGCAGAACCTCCTCCTCGGGGGTGACGGCTTCTACGAGCGCATCTTCTCGGACCTCAAGGTGCCGCACCGGCCGATGCGCTGGGAGAAGGACTCGTCGACGCCGCTGTCGGCGGGAGGCCGCGGCCTCGAGGCCGTGGAGAAGCAGGCGCGCGTCCTGCAGCTCATCAACGCGTACCGCGTGCGCGGCCACCTCGTGGCGGACCTGAACCCGCTCGGCAGCGACTCGGTGCCGTACCATCCCGACCTCGACCCGGCGACGTACGGCTTCACGCTGTGGGACCTCGACCGGCCGTTCATCACGAACGGCCTGGGTGGGCGGGACAAGGCCACGCTGCGCGAGATCCTCGAGGTGTTGCGCCAGACGTATTGCGGAAAGATCGGTGCGGAGTTCATGTACAACCCGGACCCCGCGCAGAAGCAGTGGCTCATCGACCGCATGGAGTCGACGCGCAACCGGACGCTTCTTTCGGTCGACGACCGGCGGCGCATCCTGAAGAAGCTCGTCGAGGCCGAGAGCTTCGAGAAGTTCCTGCACATGAAGTACGTCGGCCAGAAGCGCTACTCGCTGGAAGGCGGCGAGGCCGCAATCCCGCTCCTCGACCGCCTGCTCGACCGCGCGGCCGAGGCCGACCTCGGCGAGGCCGTCATCGGCATGTCGCACCGCGGGCGGCTCACGGTCCTCACGAACACCGTCGGCAAGCCGGTGGGGAAGATCTTCGCGGAGTTCGAGGGCGAGGTGGACCCCGAGTCGATCCAGGGCTCGGGCGACGTGAAGTACCACCTCGGCGCGTCCGGTGCGCACGTGGCTCCCGGCGGCGCACGCCTGGACGTTTCGCTCGCCCCGAACCCGAGCCATCTCGAGGCCGTGGATCCCGTCGTCGAGGGCATGGTCCGGGCGAAGCAGACGCACCTCGGGGAGGACCGCGAGCACGGCAGGGTCCTGCCCGTCCTCCTGCACGGCGACGCGGCGTTTGCCGGCCAGGGGGTGGTCGCCGAGACGATCAATATGTCGCAGCTCCACGGCTACCGCACGGGCGGCACCGTGCACGTCGTCGTGAACAACCAGATCGGCTTCACGACGAACCCGGCCGACGCGCGCTCGTCGCCGTATTGCACGGACGTCGCCAAGATGGTACAGGCGCCCGTCTTCCACGCGAACGGCGACGATCCCGAGGCCGTCGTCCACGTCGTGGACATCGCGATCGATTACCGGAACACGTTTCGGCGCGACGTCGTGATCGACCTCGTCTGCTATCGCCGCTACGGCCACAACGAAGGGGACGAGCCGAGCTACACGCAGCCCTTGATGTACCAGAAGATCAAGAGCCACGCCTCGGTTGCGCACCTCTACGGCGAGTCGCTCGTGAGACAGGGGCTCCTCGCCGCGACGGAGATCGAGGGGATGTGGGCGGCGGAGAAAGCCGGGCTGGAGCGCGCGTACGACGAGACGCGCGGCACCGCGAAGGCTTCGTTCGCCGACTCGCTCGCCGTGCCCCCTGCGCCGCGTCTCCATCCGGAAGGCGACGCACGCGCACGCCTCGCGCGCATCGTCCGCGCGGTCTCGACGGTGCCCGAGGGCTTCGAGGTCCACCCGAAGCTGAAGCCCCTCCTGAAAAAGCGCGCCGAGTACGGCAGCGGGGACCCCGATATCGACTGGGCCGGCGGCGAGATGCTCGCGTTCGGCATGCTGCTCCTTCAAGGAACGCCCGTGCGCCTCTCGGGGCAGGACTCCGGCCGCGGCACGTTCAGCAACCGCCACGCCGTCCTCGCGGACTTCGCGAGCGGCGCGGAATGGGTTCCGCTCAACACGATCGCGCCCGAGCAGGCACGCTTCGAGGTCATCGACAGCCTGCTTTCCGAGAACGCCGTCATGGGCTTCGAGTTCGGCTACGCGGTGGCCGACCCGTCGACGCTCGTCCTGTGGGAGGCGCAGTTCGGCGACTTCGCGAACGGCGCTCAGGTCGTCATCGACCAGTTCGTCTCGGGCTCGGAGCAGAAGTGGAATCAGCGCTGCGGCCTCGTGCTGCTCCTGCCGCACGGGCAGGAAGGACAGGGGCCCGAGCACTCCTCGGCGCGCCTCGAGCGCTTCCTCACGCTGTGCGCCGAGGACAACCTGCGGGTCGCGAACGTCTCGACGCCGGCGCAGTACTACCACCTGCTGCTCGGGCAGATGGCGCGCGAGGACAAGAAGCCTCTGGTCGTCATGACGCCGAAGAGCCTCCTCCGTCACCCGAAGGCCGTGTCGACGCTGGACGAACTGGCGGACGGAGCTTTCCACCCCGTGCTCGACGATCCGGCCTTCCAGTCCGGCGACACGGCTTCCGTGCGCCGCGTCGTGCTCACGAGCGGCAAGCTCGCGTACGACCTCTTCGCGGCGCGGGACAAGGCGGGGAAGCGCGACGTCGCGATCGTGCGGCTCGAGGAGTTCTATCCGTTCCCCGGCCGCGACCTCGGGCGGGTCCTCTCGGGCTACCGGCGAGACGCGGAGCTCGTGTGGTCACAGGAGGAACCCCGCAACATGGGCGGGTGGCGTTTTGTGCGCGAGCAGTTCCTCGACCGCAACGTCGAAGGCCTGGATCCCGCGCGCCCCCTCCGCTATATCGGCCGCCGTGACCTCGCCAGCCCCGCCCCCGGCTCCCACCATGCTTTCCAGACCGAGCAGGACGCGCTGGTGGCCGAGGTGATGCGGGTGGGGGCGAGGGAGAAGGCGGCGGTCTGATCCGCTGCATTGACCGCGACGTGATGAAAAAGAAATCCGCGAAAGCCGCCAAGACCTACGAACCCGACCCCGCCTTCGCTCCGGTCGTGGACGCGTTCGCCGGGAAACGCGACGTGACCCGGGGAATGATGATGGCGTCCTACGGCCTCAAGGTGGGGGGGAAGATCTTCGCGATGTTCGGGAAGGGGCGGTTCGTCGTGAAGCTTCCGAAGGCGCGCGTCGATGCCCTTGTCGCGAGCGGGGCGGGTGCGCCCTTCGAGCCGATGCCGGGGCGCGCGATGAAAGAGTGGGTCGTCGTGAACGCCGGAGCGGTTGATTGGATTGCGCTCGCGAACGAGGCATACGGGTTCGTCAAGCGGGGGAAGTGAGCGTCAACGGCCGCCGCGCCGGGAGATGATTCGTGCGCTCAGGAGCCGACCATCCGACGAGACAGTCGGGAGGCGCCGGGGGATCGGGACCATCGACGGAAGCATAGCGGGCTCAGCGTGGCCGGCGCGGCCCGAGCGCGCATGCGCCGGTCCCGGTATCCTTCGAAGCGTGGGCGCGACCGCGTGTGCGCCTCGATGAACGAGGGAGGATCCGTGAAGATACTTCGTCGCCTCGTCATTTTCGGCTGTGCCGCTCTCCTCACCGGGCTGCCAGCGGCCGCTGCGGACCGCGCCGCCGTCCTCCGCGCGGCTCACGAGGTCGCGCAGAGGGCCCGATACGCCACCTTCATCACGATCGGGCTGGACGGGCAGCCGCAGGCGCGCATCGTGGACGCGCTCGAGCCGGACGAGGATTTCAACGTCTGGGTGGGGACGAATCCGCTCACGCGCAAGGTCGCCGAGATCGCGAAGGATCCGCGCGTCACGGTGTCGTTCTTCGACGCCGCGGGCCCGGCGTACGTCACGCTCGTCGGGGTCGCGCACCTCGTCATCGATCCTGCCGAGAAGGCGAAGCACTGGAAGAGCGCATGGGCGCCCTTTTACAAGAACGAGTATCGCGGCGCGGACTTCGCGCTGATCGCCGTCGTCCCGCGACGGCTCGAAATCGTCAGCGAGGGCCACGGCCTGATCAACGAGCCCCTGACCTGGCGCCCGGTCTCCGTCGAATTCCCCCCGAAAGCGCCGCCGCGCTAGTCGCCGGCCCGCCACGCCGCGCGATATCGTTACCGGCAGGAAGTCGCCTCTCGATGCCTCCCTATCTTCTCCAAACGCTGCCCGGCCCGTACCGTTTCTACCGTGGGGGCGAGATCCCCGAGGTGACGCTCGCGTACGAGACGTGGGGAACGCTTTCGCCGGCGAAAGACAACGCCCTTCTCCTCACGACGGGCCTTTCCCCAAGCAGCCACGCGCGCTCGAACGCGCTCAACCCGGAGCCCGGCTGGTGGGAGGAAATGATCGGACCGGGCCGGCCGCTCGACACGAACCGCTGGTTCGTGATCTGCAACAACTCGTTCGGGTCCTGCCTGGGCTCGACCGGACCGGCCTCCACGGACCCCCGTACCGGTCGGCGTTACCGGCTCACGTTCCCGTGCCTGTCGATCGAGGACATCGCGATTACGAGTCGGCTCCTCCTGAAATCGCTCGGCATCCATCCCGTCGCCGCCGTCGTGGGCTCCTCGATGGGTGGGATGACGGCGCTGGCCTACGGCGTCATGTTTCCCTTCGAGGCGGATCGGATCCTGTCCATCTCGGCGGGTGCGCACGCGCTGCCGTTCGCGATCTCCATGCGGTCCTCTCAGCGCGAGGCGATCCGGCTCGATCCGGATTGGCAGGGCGGCGGATATCCGCCGGAGAAGCCGCCCAAAAGCGGGATGCGGCTGGCCCGGAAGCTGGGCGTCGCGACGTACCGGTCGCCGGGCGAGTGGAACGAGCGATTCGGCCGGAAGCGCATCGCGCCGCCCCCGGCCGATCCGTTCGCGACGCGCTTCGAGATCGAGTCGTACCTCGATCACCAGGCGGAAAAGTTCGTGGGCCGCTTCGACGCCAACTGCTACCTCTACCTGTCGCGGGCGATGGATCTCTTCGATCTCGGCGACCATGGCTCGTCGATCGTGGACGCGCTCTCGAAGCTCAGGGCGTGCCGCACGCGGATCATCGGCGTGGAGAGCGACATCCTGTTCCCCGTCGAGCAGCAGAACGAGCTCGCCGCGGCGCTTCACGAGGCCGGCGTGGAATCCTCGTTCGTGAGCCTCGGCTCCATCCACGGCCACGACTCGTTTCTGATCGACTACGAGCGCTTCGGTCCTGCGGTGGGAGAGTTTCTGAAGGATTGAGGCTGCCCGGGGGCCCCGACCCGTAGAATGCGCCCTCGCATCCGGGAGGATCCGATGAAGATGCTCTTACGCGCGGCACGGTATCTCGGCGCAGCGGCTCTCTTGGTGGCCTCCTCAACGATGGCGGCAGGACGGGACGAAGGAGCGCCGCCGCAGGCCGGTACGGGTCCGCTTTACCGTTCCGTCACCCGTCATCCGGTGGCGGTCGCCCCGGTCGTCGAAGACCTGGCGACGGCCGCGCGCCGCGATCGCGAGACCCATCGCTCGCGGCCGCCGATTATGACGAGCCAGCGGTGCCCGGAAATCGACGAGCCTGCGCTCTCTGGAACGAAGCCGGCCACGCGTTCGTCGCGGGGGAGAGCCCCGCTCTTCCTCGCGACGCCGTCGCCTCTTCCCGATCTGCAATTCGACACGAACCCGTTCTCGAATCTCAACCGTCCCGACAGCGCGATCGCGGCGGGACCCTCCGATCTCGTGACCTCAGTCAACTTCGCCTTCCAGGTGCAGGATCTCGACGGCGGGAACGTCGAATCGACCGGTGTCAACTCGTTCTTTCCCGGCGATCCCACGCACTCGGTCGGCGATCCTCGGCTGAGCTACGACCAGGCGAGCGGCCGATTCATCATGTCCTGGCTCGGGTTCGACTACCCCGGCACGAACGAGCCTCCCACTGCGGGCGACTCCTACTGCGACGTGGCCGTCTCCGCGACCTCGGATCCGCGGGGCGCCTGGAACAAGTACACGTTCCACGTCCTTCGCAACGGGACCGAGCAGATGGACTTCGACAGCCTGGGCTACGACGGCAAGGCGATCTACGTCACCGCGAGGATGCGCGACTTCGCCAACAACACGCAGTTCAGCGGAAATCGGATCCTGATCCTCGACAAGGCGAAGGCGCTGGCCGGCCAGGCGCTCGCCCCGCTCATCGTGGACGATCTCATGCTGCCCGGCGGGGGTCTCGCCGAAATCATCAAGCCTGTCGAGTCGGCCGAGCCCGTCACTCCGACCTCGCCGGCGTATTTTCTTTGCGCGAAGGGGAACAATGCGGTCGCGCTGTACACGCTCGCGGATCCTCTCGGATCGCCGTCGTTCGGAAGCGTCTCGATCCCCATCCCGGCGTGGCAGAAGGCCGGACTGGCGCCCCAGGCGGGAGGTCTGCCGGACCTGGGTCAGGAGGCGGGAACGCCGCTTCACAAGACGGTGATCCGCGACGGAGTGATCTGGTCGTGCCAGTCCCCCTCCGCGACGGGCGTCGCGGACGAGCGATCCGGCGTCGTGGTCTACAAGATCGATGCGGCCGCTGGGACTCTCCTCGAGAGCCACGCGATCTCGGATCCGTCCATCTGGTACTACCTGCCGGCCGTCATGCCGGACCTTTCCGGAAACGCGGTCGTCGTGTTCGCCGGATCGGACGCGACCCACTTCGCCTCCATCTACTACGCGCGATACGTCGCGGCGCTCGGCGATTTCGAGGCACCGGTGCTGGTGGCGGCGGGCACGACCAACTTCAGCTCGAGCGGGACGCCGCAGAGCGAGGAAGCCTGGGGCGACTACCTGGACGCGGCGCCCGACGTCGCCAGCGGCAGCCGGGAGATCTGGATCCACGGCGAGCTTCCGGCCACGGCGACGACCTGGAAGATGCACGCCGCGCGCATCCCTTCGACTCCGCGGCCGATCATCGGCGTGAGCAGCACCTCCCTGCAGTACGGCACGGTCTGCGTCGGCGAGACGAAGGACGTGACCCTGACCGTATCCAACAGCGGGACCGCCGACCTCGACGTCGCGAGCATCCTGCGGATCTCGGGAAGCGCGGAGTTCTCCCTCGCCGGAGGCGCGGCGTTGCCAACCACCATCACGCCGGGCGGCCACGCCGACTACACGATCCGGTTCGCCCCCTCGCTCCCGGCCGGATCTCGGACGGCCGCGTTCCGAGTCGCGAGCGACGACCCTCTGACACCCACGATCGACATCGCCACGGCCGGCACCGTCGCGGCCATTCAGATCGGCTCCACGACACATCTCGCTTTCCCGCCGACCGTCATCGGCGGCACGTGCTTCACGCAGCTGCCCCTTTCGATCCAGAACGCTGGAACCTGCAACCTGACGATCAATGCGGTCGGCGTTAGCGGAGCGGATGCGTCCGAATTCACCCTGGTCGGTCAACCCTCGGGAGGATTCCCGGTCACGCTGGCTCCGGGGCAGAGCCTGGGGAGCGGTCTGGCGGTGCAGTTCCGCCCCAGCGCCGTCCGATTCCATCAGGCGCAGATCGCCGTGACCTATGTCTCGGACCCGGGCGCGCAGCCGCCGGCGACCAGCGCCGTGACGATTCCCGTTTACGGGGAAGGAGTCAACACGGGAGCGCGCGTCCTCGTGACCTTGAACGGGGTTCCGGTGAGCGAGGTCGAGAAGCTGCATCTGCAGCTCGCCGATCCATCGCGCAACGGCGGAAACGAGGTCACCCACGATCTGCCGCTCGTCACGGTCGTCGGGCCGACCCCCGAACTGACGTACCAGTACCACCGCGAGTGGGGCGGCGCGTCGAACCCCGCGGGCGTTCCGCCCGACGACTACAAGATCACCGTGACGATTCGCGTGGGTAACAAGCGCCAGACGCAGACGGTGTTCTTCACGATCCAGCCGTGCGGTTTCGCGAACGTGGTCGTCAGCTTCTTCTAGCGAGGGACGGAGGGAGGACGCGCCCCGCACGTCAGATAATGATCGTGCGACTCGATGAGCCTGTTGCCCGGCACCCCTCTCGGCCCCTACGAGATCATCTCGCCCCTCGGGACGGGCGGGATGGGGGAGGTCTACCGGGCGAGGGACACGCGCCTCGCGAGAGATGTCGCGATCAAGATACTGCCGGAGGATTTCTTAGAGGGTGAAGAGGGGAAGGCAGCGATTTGAGCGGGAGGCGCGCCTCGCTGGCGGCGCTGAGCCACCCCAACGTCGCCGCCATCTTCATTCCTTCGAAGAAATCCCCGGGTCTTCTCCCCCTTCCCGCCACGTCCTCGTGATGGAGCTCCTCGAAGGGACGACGCTGCGCGACAAGCTGGACTCGGGGCCGATCGCCCAGCGGCAGGTCGTCGACTACGCCCTCCAGATCGCCAAAGGCCTTTCGGCGGCCCATGAGAAAGGAATCGTCCACCGGGACCTCAAGCCCGAGAACCTCTTTGTCTCGAAGGACGGTCACGTGAAGATCCTCGACTTCGGTCTGGCGAGAAGGATCGAGCAGGACAGGACCGGAGACGAGACCCGCACGCCGACGGAATCGAAGCACACAGAACCGGGCGTCGTCATGGGGACGGTGGGCTACATGTCGCCCGAGCAGGTGCGTGGGCAGCGCGTGGACCACCGCTCGGACATCTTCTCGTTCGGGGCGATCCTTTACGAGCTGCTCTCGGGGCAGAGGGCGTTCAAGAGAGACACGGCCGCCGACACCATGTCGGCGATCCTGAAGGAAGAGCCGCCGGAGCTTTCGGGATCGGGCCGGAACATCTCGCCCGCCCTCGATCGCGTCGTCACGCACTGCCTGGAGAAGGACCGGGGCAACCGATTTCAGTCCGCGAAGGACATCGCGTTCGCTCTGTCGGAGGCGTCGGGTCAGGCAACGAGCGGGGCACAGGGGAGGGCACCGTCCGCCGTCCCGACGAGAGCCCTCGCCGCCGTGGCAGCCGTTGCGGTCCTCGCCGTCGCAGGAATTCTCTTTCTTCGTCGTTCTCAAAAGGTCGCGACGGACGCGGGCGGCGTGAAGCGCGTGGCCGTCCTGCCGTTCGAGAACCTCGGCACACCCGAGGACGACTATTTCGCGGATGGCATCGCGGACGAAATTCGCGGGAAGCTGACATCCTTGTCCGGAGTTCAGGTGATCGCTCGAGGCAGCTCCACGCCCTACAAGAAAACGAGCAAGACGCAGAGGCAGATCGCCCAGGAGCTGGACGTCAGATACCTCTTGACCGCAACAGTGCGGTGGGAAAAGGGGACCGGCGCGAGCCGCGTCCACGTCAGCCCGGAGCTCGTCGAAGTCTCCGCTTCCGGAGCGCCGACGTCTAAGTGGCAGCAGCCGTTCGACGCGGCGCTGACGGACGTCTTCCAGGTGCAGTCCGACATCGCCTCGCGCGTGGCGCAGGCTCTCGGTGTAGCACTCGGCGCGGGCGACGAGAAACGGCTCCTGGAGAAGCCCACACGGAACCTCGCCGCCTACGACGCCTTCCTCAAGGGCGAGGACGCCTCGAAAGGCATGGGAGTCATCGATCCGCCCAGCATTCGGAAGGCGCTCGAGTTCTACGAGCAGGCCGTCGCGTTGGATCCCGACTTCGGGCAGGCGTGGGCACGAGTATCACAGGCCAGCTCGGGCCTGTATTTCTTCAGCACTCCCACACCCGTGCTGGCTGAGCGCGCGAAGCAGGCCGCGGAGAGGGCAGTCGTGCTCGATTCCGGCCGGCCCGAGGGGTATCTGGCGCGCGGCCTGTACGAGCGGCTGGTCGTCGGGGACTCGAACCGAGCCTTGGAGCAGTTCGCAAATGGACGACGGATTGCGCAGGGCGACAGCCATCTCCTCGGGGGAATCGCGCTGGCCGAGGAGGCTCTCGGACGATGGGAAGCGGCGGTGGAGCACTTCAGGCAGGCGGAGCGCCTCGATCCCCGCTCGCCCGGCCCCTCGGGCGCTTTCAGCGACCTGCTCGTCCGTCTGCGACGGTACCGCGAGGCGCGCCAAGCCTGTGATCGGGGGCTAGCCTTCGCGCCCGCCAACCTGACCCTGATTGAGACAAAGGCCATGACGTTCCTCGGGGAGGGAGACCTGGCCGGTGCCAGGGCCACGCTGAAGGCCGCGCCGGCAGGCGTCGAGCCCACCGCACTCGTGGCCTACGTGGCGACCTACAACGATCTGGTTTGGGTGCTCGACGAGCAGCAGCGCGGGCTGCTCTTGCGGCTGACGCCACACGCATTCGACGACGACCGGGGCGTTTGGGGACTCTGCCTCACCCAGGCCTGCGCCTTGCTGGGCGATGCGACGAACGCTCGTATCTACGCCGAAGAGGCGAGAAGGACTTTCGAGGAGCAGCTCGGCGCGGCGGCGGGGGATTCACAGCGTCACGTCGTTCTCGGCCTCGCGCTGGCTTACCTCGGCCGGAAAGAGGAAGCGATTCGGGAAGGCGAGCGCAGTGTCGCTCTGCTGCCCTTGACCAAGGATGCAGCCGCAGCCCCCTACAACCAGCACCAGCTCGCCCGCATCTACATGCTCGTCGGCGAACAGGAAAAGGCCCTCGACGTGCTGGAGCCGCTTCTGACGATCCCCTACTACCTGTCGCCCGGCTGGCTCAGGATCGACCCCAACTTCGACCCGCTGCGAAAAAACCCGAGGTTCCAGAAGCTCGTGGCGGGGAAGTAGGCGAGGCGCCGCTCCAGCCAGCAGGGGGGCTTGTCATATCCTCCGTTCCCATCGGAGGTAACACGTGGCTTCTGAAGTCTCTCCCGTGAAGCTGACGCACCGCGTCTGCACTCTGTTCGTGCTCGCAGCGCTCTCAAGCGCGCTTCTCTTCGCGCAGCCCGCGACCGCGCAGGCTCCGGCCGCGAAGGCCGCTCCCACGCCGCCGCCGCCGCCCGTCATGTACCCCGCGTTGCCGAGCGAGATGCCGGCGAGCTTCGTGCCGACGTACGACGGCTTCGACTACGTGAGGCGCGAGGTGATGATCCCGATGCGCGACGGCGTCAGGCTGCACACGGTCATCCTCGTGCCGAAGTCGGCCCTCGGCGCGAAGAAGGCGCCGATCCTCCTCACGCGGACGCCCTACGACGCCGACAAGCTCACGACGATCAACGAGAGCTCCCACCTCGGCATGTCGCTCGACGGCTACGACAACCCCGTCGAGACGATCGTCGAGGGCGGCTACATCCGCGTCGTCCAGGACGTGCGCGGCAAGCACGGCTCCGAGGGCGACTACGTGATGAACCGCCCCGTGCACGGGCCGCTGAACCCGACGCCCGTCGACCACGCGACGGACACGTACGACACGATCGACTGGCTCGTGAAGAACGTCCCGGAGACGAACGGCAAGGTGGGGATCCTCGGGATCTCGTACGACGGATTCCTGCCGCTCATGGCGCTCGTGAACCCGCACCCCGCGCTCAAGGTCTCCGTGCCGATGAACCCGATGGTGGACGGCTGGATGGGCGACGACTGGTTCCACAACGGCGCCTTCCGCCAGCTCGGGATTTCGTATTTCTACGATCAGGAAGCGGACCGCAAGTCGGAGAAGAAGTGGTGGACGAGCCACTTCGACGACTACGACACGTTCATGGAAGCGGGGTCGGCGGGAGAGCTCGGCCGCCGCCGGGGCCTGGAGCAGGTCGGGATGTGGCGAAAGGTCCTCGCGCATCCGAGCTACGACGCCTTCTGGCGCGATCAGGCCGTCGACAAGGTCCTCGCGGCGCTGCCGCTGAAAGTGCCCGTGATGCTGGTACACAGCCTGTGGGATCAGGAGGACATTTACGGCGCGACCGCCGTGTACAAGGCGATCAAGCCCAAAGATACGGGCAACGACAAAGTGTTCCTCGTGATGGGGCCCTGGTATCACGGCGAGGAGATTCGCGACGGAAGCACTCTCGGTGCGATCAAGTTCGACAGCGACACGGCTCTCACGTTCCGGCGCGAGATCCTTCGGCCTTTCCTCGACCAGTACCTCGTGGACGGCGCTCCGAAGGCAAACCTCGCACCCGTCACGGCGTTCGAGACCGGGACGAACACGTGGCGTCGGCTTCCTGCATGGCCGGCCGGGTGCGCGAGCGGATGCACGGTGAAGGCGACGCCGCTCTATCTCGCCTCCGGGTCCAAGCTCAGCTTCGCCGCGCCGAAGCCGGGCGACGGGGCGTTCGAGGAATACGTCTCCGATCCCGCCAGGCCCGTGCCCTTCGTCGCGCGCCCTGTCGTCCCGAACAGCTTCGACAAGGGCACCCAGTGGCGCGGATGGCTCGTGAGCGATCAGCGGGAGGCGTCCGGACGCCCGGACGTCGCCGTGTTCGAGTCGGACGTCCTGACCGAGCCGCTCAAGATCAGCGGACAGCCGATCGCGAACCTGGTCGCCTCGACGAGCGGAACGGACTCCGATTGGGTGGTCAAGCTGATCGACGTCTACCCCGACGAAGTCGCGGGCCAGCCGCCGATGGGCGGGTATCAGCTCGCGGTCTCGATGGACATCTTCCGCGGCCGGTACCGCGAGAGCTTCGAGACGCCGAAGGCGATCGAGGCCGGCAAGGCGCTCCTCTACCGCTTCGCGCTCCCGAACGCGAACCACGTCTTCCTGCCGGGACACCGTGTGATGGTGCAGGTGCAGTCGAGCTGGTTCCCTCTCTACGACCGCAACCCGCAGACGTTCGTCCCGAGCATCTTCTGGGCGAAGCCCGGGGACTACAGGAAAGCCACGCAGCGGATCTACCACGCCCCGGGACAGGCGAGCTTCATCGAGCTGCCGCTGGTGACGACGCCCTGATCCGGACCGTCTAATATTGACCCGTCATGAGAAAGAACCTCGCCGCACTCGTCCTCCTTACGGCCGCCGGCGGGGCCGCCGCCCAGGTCAATCCGGGCGGCAAGATCGTGGAGACCAAGGACGGAATCGTCTTTCAGAGGAACACGCCGGCCCCCCGGCCCACGCCGTCGAGGGCGGATCGTTCTTCGGACGCCGGCGGCGGACTCGTGACCGTCACGCCCGCGCGCGGCCCGACGGGCCCGGCCGTCGTGAACGCGGCCTTCGTCACGTTCCGGGGCACGGTCGTGCGGATCGAAAAGGGCACGGCGATCACCATTCTCGACGGCCACACCGGAAGGGAACGGCGTTTGCTGCTCGCCAAGGCCGCGGTCGTTGCCGAGGGAATCAAGAAAGGCGATGTGGTCGCCCTGCGTGTCCCGCTCGAAGAGGGCTCCGGCGCCCGCACGGCCGATCGGGTGGATCTGCAGAAGGCGCCCGTCGTGACGGATCAGAAGTCGAAGTTCACGCAGGCGCAGGCGCCCGCGACCCGCTGATCGGCTGCTCGCCGTGACGGATGTCGCTGCGCACAAGGCCCTGGAGGGCGTGCCGGGGCGTCCGGAGCAGCTTCTCCAGCTCGTCATCGACTCCATCCCGCAACGCGTCTTCTGGAAAGACCGGAACTGCGTCTACCTCGGCTGTAACCGGTCGTTCGCGCGCGATGCGGGCCTGGACGACCCCTCGCTCATCGTCGGCAAGAACGACTTCGAGCTCGCGTGGAAGGCCACCGCGCATCTCTACGTCGCGGACGATCGTCTCGTCATGGAGTCGAACATCGCGAAGGTGGACATCGAGGAGCCGATGACGTTCACGGACGGGCGGACGATCTGGCTCCGGACGAGCAAGGTCCCGCTGCGCGACGCGGGCGGCGCCGTCTTCGGCATCCTCGGCACGTACGAGGACATCACCGAACAAAAGCGGGCCGAAGCCGAACGGACCCGCCTCGCGGAGATCGTGGAACAGGCGAGCGAGGGCGTCGTCATGACGGACGTCCTGGGAAACATCACGTACGTCAATCCGGCCTTCGAGAGGGTCTCCGGGTACAGCCGTGAGGAAGCGGTGGGGAAGAACCCCCGCTTCCTCCAGGGCGGCCGTCGGGACCGGAAGTTCTACGCGGAGCTCTGGGAGACCATCAAAGGCGGTGGCATCTGGTCGGGACATTTCGTCAACAAACGGAAGGACGGGTCGCTCTTCGAAGAGGAGGGCACGATCTTCCCCGTACGCGACCATGCGGGCCAGATCGTGAGCTACGTCGCGCTCAAGAGGGACGTGACTCACGAGATCCGGCTGAAGGAGCAGCTTCAGCAGGCCCAGAAGATGGAGTCCGTGGGCCAGCTCGCCGGCGGGATCGCTCACGATTTCAACAACCTTCTCACGGCCATCCTGGGTTTCTGCGAGCTCATCCTGGGAGACGAGAAGTCCTCCCATCGAAGCGAGCTCGAGGAGATCAAGCACGCGGGCGAGCGGGCCGCCGCGTTGACGCGGCAGCTCCTCGCCTTCAGCCGGAAACAGGTTTTCCACCTCGAGCTGCTCGACCTGAACGACGTCGTCGTGAACATGGAGACGATGCTCCGCCGGTTGATCGGCGAGGACGTGCGGCTCACGAGCACGCTCTCGTCGAAAATCGGCCTCGTGAGAGCCGACCGCTCGCAGATCGAGCAGGTTCTCCTGAACCTCGCGGTGAACGCGCGCGACGCGATGCCCGGCGGAGGCGTGCTGAGGATCGAGACCTCGGTCGAGGAGGTCAGCGAGGAGCTCGCGGCGGCGCACGCGCCCTGCGCGCCCGGCCGGTTCGTGGTGCTCAACGTCTCCGACACCGGCTGCGGGATGGATGCCGAGACGCAGCACCGGGTCTTCGAGCCTTTCTTCACGACGAAGCCGAAGGGAAAGGGGACCGGCCTCGGCCTCGCAACGGTGTACGGCATCGTGACGCAGAGCGGGGGCTTCGTCTCGTTCTCGAGCGAACCGCGGAAGGGGACGAGCTTCCGCGTCTACCTGCCCTGCGCCATGGAGCCCGCCGCGATGAAGATGCTCTCCGGGTCGTATCCTCCGGCCTCGCCGCGGGGAACCGAGACGATCCTCATGGTCGAGGACGACGACGGCGTCCGCCGTCTCGGGTGCCAGGTGCTGGAGAAGCTCGGGTACACGGTCCTGTGCGCGGAGTCGGGGCATCAGGCCCTCGATCTCGCGCGGGATCACGAGGGGAAGATCGACCTCGTCCTGACCGACGTCGTGATGCCGGAGATGAGCGGCCGCGAGGTCGAACGGCGTCTCGCGGAGGCCGGACACGCGGCGCGCGTCCTTTTCATGTCGGGATACTCCGACGACGCCATCCTCCAGCACGGCGTCCTGGAAACCGGGGTCGCATTTCTCCAGAAGCCGTTCACGCCCGACGCTCTCGGGCGCAAGGTCCGTGAAGTGCTGGACGCTCCCGGATAGCGTGGAGGAGAGGCTCTCATGTTCGTCTGTCGGTGGCATCTCGACGAGGCGCTTGCGCCATTCATCCTTCCGGGCTCAACGCCGGGAGGTTTTTCGCGTCCTCGCCTGAACCCTTCTTGATAAGATTTGCCGTTCCATGAGCGAAAAGAAGAACTGGGGCTCGACGGTCCTCGGGTGGTTTGTCGTGAAGGAGGACGGAGCGCCGGGCGACGCGTCTCCTCCGGACGATTCGCCTCCGCCGGCGGCTCCGGAGCCCCCGGCCTTCGTGAAGGAGCCTCCGGCCGCGCCGGGAGGGCAGGTGGACTTTCCGAAAGTCTACGAGGCCGCCGGTCTGGACGCCGAGGAGCAGGGCCGCGTTGCGAAGGCGGCCGAGCTCCTCGCGGCGCTGCCGGCCGCAACCGAGCCGGCGATCAAGAAGCAGATCGTCGAGGCCTCGCTGAAGGCGTTCGGAGTGCCGATCGAGAAGATCATCGAAGGCGCCGTGCAGGAGATCCAGGCGCTCGAGGCCTACATCCGCGCCGGCTCGCTCGACACG
Source organism: Thermoanaerobaculia bacterium (assembly GCA_963816185.1). Taxonomy (GTDB): domain Bacteria; phylum Acidobacteriota; class Thermoanaerobaculia; order UBA5066; family UBA5066; genus Fen-183. The sequence goes on from CAWFJJ010000024.1 coordinate 367,835, forward strand.
CAGAACGTGCACGAGGAGTCCGAGAAACGCATCCGGCAGTTCGAGGGCGAGATCGGGCGCATCAAGTCGGTCATGGAGAGCCGCACACAGGAGCAGCTGGCCGTGGCCGCGGCGTGCAACGAGAGGAAGCTCGGCATCCAGAAGGTCCTCGAGTTCTTCGGTCAGGAAACGGTCGCACGCGTCGTCCGCGACTCGCCGAAGCTCGTCGAGCCGCAGGGTTCGTGAAAGGAAAGGACATCACATGGCGGACATCGGTTTCTTCCATCGTCTGGGGAACATCTGGCGGGGCTTCCTGTCGATCTGGATTTCCAACGTCGAGAAGGAGCACCCCGAGATCGCGTACGAGAACGCGATCAACTCGATGGTGGAGAAGTACGCGAAGCTCAAGTCGGCCACGGCGGCCATCATCCGGCGCCGCGAGGACATCGACGAGCGCCTGAAGAAGTGCACGAAGGACCTCGCCCAGACCGAGCTCGAGCTGAACGCCGCCGTCGAGACGAACCAGGACGATCTGGCCGTGGTTCTCATCCAGCGGAAGAACGCGCTCACGGCCGAGTCCACCGAGATGCAAGGCGACCTCGGGACGGCGAGCAAGGACGCCGACGCCGCCAAGGCGTCGCTCCTCAACGTGCAGGGCGAGATCCGGAAGCTCAAGGCCGAGCGCGACGTCATGCTCGCGAGAATGCAATCGGCCCAGGCGCGCCTGAGGATTCAGGAACAGCTCGACGGCCTCTCGGTCGACGCCGACGTCAAGGCGCTCGACAACGTGCGTGAGCACATCAAGAACACGATCGCCGAGGCGAACCTCGGCCAGGAGCTCGCGGGGACCTCGCTCGACGCGCGCCTCGCGGCCCTGAAGACACAGGCTGGCGACGTCCAGGCGAGGCAGCAGCTCGCCGAGCTGAAGGCGAAGAAGGCCGCCCAGCAGGCCGCCCAGCCCCAGAAGACGATGTAAGGAAGGTCCCCATGAAGCTCACACCGTTCGCCAAGTTCTTCATCACCGTCGTCATCCTCGGCGTCATCGGATACGCCTTGTGGCATTACAAGAGTCTGGACATCCGAAAGTGGGCGGGCGCGGACAAGGGCGGCACGACCACGGCCGCGAAGTCCGGGAGCGGCGTCTCGTCCGACGACTTCAACGCGCTCCGGAACGCCCCGCCCGACCCCGAGCGGGGCAAGGGCGCGGCGGGGGTGTCGGGCGCGGCTCTCGCCGGCTCCGGAAGGCTCAGCCGGCCGCTGGTCGTGGCGATCAACACGTGGGCCGGGCATGCGCCGGGCATCGTGGCCGCGAACGGCATGTCGAGCAGCGCGAACTCGCGCTACAAGCAGACGTACGGCCTGGACGTGAAGTTCGTCCTTCTCGAGGATCCGGCCGCCAAGCTCGCGGCCTTCCGCAAGGGCGACGTCGACATCATGTGGAATACCGTGGACAACTGGGCCCGGGAGGCCTCGATTCTCGCCGAGCAGAACCAGAAGGCGAAGTCCGTCATGATGCAGGACTGGTCGCGCGGAGGCGACGGCATCGTGTCGCTTTCGACGATCAAGTCCGTCGAGGATCTCAAGGGCCACAAGATCTCGTGCACGCAGTTCACGCCCTCGCACTTCCTGCTGCTCTATCTCCTCGCGCAGTCGGGCCTCTCTTCCGACGACCGCGCGGCGCTCGAAAAGAACATCATCTTCACGCAGGACGCGCCGGCGGCCGCCGCCATGTTCAAGGCGAAGCAGGTGGACGCGGCCGTCACGTGGGAGCCGGATCTCTCGGCGGCGGTCACGGCGCGGGGCGACGAGGCGCACGTGCTCGTCTCCACGACGGCGGCCACGAACATCATCGCGGACACGCTCTGCGCTCGGCAGGATCTCATCGACAAGGCTCCCGACACGCTGCGCGACTTCATCCACGGCTGGTTCGACGGCATCGAGATGATCAAGTCCGACCCGAACGGGGCGTACGCGGTCGTCGCCAAGGCGCTGAAGCTCGACACGGACACCGTGTCCGGGATGCTCTCCGGCCTGAAGCTCACGCCCTATGCCGACAACGCGCAGTTCTACGGCCTCGCGGGCGGGAAGGCCCACTACGAGACGCTCTTCGACACGGCCTTCGTCATCTGGCGGAAGAAGGGGCTCGTGACGAGGCCGGTCGAGGCGAGGGACTGGGCCGACACGCGCTTCCTGTCGGCGCTCGCGGCGAACTACCCGCAGCAGAAGGTCGAGGAGCCGAAGATCGCCGCGAAGGCGCCCTCGTCGAAGGACCGCGCGATCCTCAACAAGCAGATCCAGATCCACTTCACGCCGGGCTCCGACGAGATCATGCCGGGCTCCAACTTCGTCCTCGATGCCCTCGGCGAGACGATGACGTCGTTCGGAAACACGTATCTGCGCGTGGAAGGGAACACGGACGCCACGGGCAACCCGACCTCCAACATGTCGCTTTCCGAGCGGCGCGCCCTCGCGGTGAAGAACTACGTCCTGAAGAACTTCCCGAACATCCCGCCGCAGCGCTTCCAGACGATCGGGCGCGGCTCGACGCAGCCCGTGGCTCCGAACACGACGGAGACGGGACGGCAGCTCAACCGGCGCACGGACATCAAGGTCGTGCTCGCGAGTGAGTGAGAAGAAGCGCAAGAGGAGCGAGCTCTTCCAGCTCCGCGCCCCGCTGCCGCGCCCGACGGCGTTCGTCCTCGGGCTCGTCGCGCCGGCGCTCGTCCTCGGGGCATGGTGCGTGGCCTCTTACGGAGGTCTCGCGCCGCCCGACTTTCTGCCGTCGCCGTCCGAGGTCGTGCGCGGCACGGTGCAGCTCTTCCTGCAGTACGACCTCGGTGAGGCCGTCCTCGTCTCCACGCGCCGCATCCTCCTCGCGTTTTTTCTGGCTTCGGCGCTGGCCCTCCCGCTCGGCATCCTGATGGGAGCCTTCGAGCCCGTGAACCGGTTCTTCGAGCCGGTCGTCGCTCCGCTCCGGTACATGCCGATCTCGGCGTTCATCCCGCTCCTCATCCTCTGGTTCGGGATCTACGAAAAACAGAAGATCGCGTTCCTGTTCCTCGGGGTCTTCGTGTATCTCCTGCCGGTCGTCGTGACGGCCATCCGAGCCGTTCCCGACGAGCTCGTGCAGACGGCGCTCACCCTGGGAGCCACGCGCACGCAGGTCGTCCGTACGGTGCTGCTGCCGTCCGCGCTCCCCGAGATCTTCGACTCCTTCCGCGTCATGAACGCCATCTCCTGGACGTACGTCATCCTCGCCGAGGCCGTGAACCCAGAGCGCGGCCTGGGCTATATGGTCGAGCTGGCGCGCACGCATCAGAAAGCCTCGTGGTCCTTCGCGGGCCTTCTCGTCATCGGCGGCATCGGCCTCCTGACGGACTTCGTCATCCGCACGGTCTCGCGGATCCTCTTCCGGTGGCGGGAGGTCGAGGCGTGAAGGAGGACGACGCGCCGAAGCCGGTACCCCAGGCGGGCGAGCCGGGCACCGTCGCCGTCGACGTCGGCCCCGCGGGTCAGAAGAGACCCACCTATCGCGCCGACCTGAAGGGTACGCCGCCGAAGCTGCGCGTCGCGGACCTTTCGGTCACCTACGTCAACCGCGATGGCGACGGCACCGAGGCCGTGCGAGACGTCTCTTTCGACGTGGAGGACAAGCCCGGGGTGGGCGAGGTGGTGGTGTTCCTCGGGCCCTCGGGCTGCGGCAAGTCCACGATCCTGAAGGCGGTCGCGGGGCTCCTCCCTCCCACTAAAGGCGAGATCCTCGTCGACGGAAGCGCCGTGACCGGCGTCGGAAAAGACCGCGGCATGGTCTTCCAGGCCTACACGTCGTTCGGGTGGCTGACCGTGCGCGACAACGTGGAGTACGGCCTGAAGCTGCAGGGTGTGCCCGCCAACGAGCGCGTCGCGCGGTCGGACAAATACCTCAGGTCCGTCGGCCTCATGGACTTCGCCGACCGGTATCCGAAGGATCTCTCGGGCGGCATGAAACAGCGCGTCGCCATCGCGCGCACGCTCATCAACCGCCCGCGCGTCATCCTGATGGACGAGCCGTTCGGGGCGCTCGACCCGCAGACGCGCTGGGGGATGCAGGGTCTCCTCCTCGACGTCTCGCGCACCGAGGATCCGACGATCCTGTTCGTGACGCACGACGTCTCGGAGGCCGTCTACCTCGCGGATACCGTGTACATCCTGTCCTCGCGCCCGGCGCGGCTCCTGCATCGCGTGGACGTGCCGTACTTCCCGGTGAGGAACATCGAGCTGAAGTCGGCGTCCGAGTTCCGGGCGGTCGAGAAGAAGCTCCTCGACCTTCTGTATACACAGGCGTCCTAGGGCGCATTATTGGGTCGTCCCATGGGAACCGTCGAGACGCCGAAGACGCCCGTGAAGGCCGCGCCGCGGATCGCGCCGGCGTCGGCCGCCCCCACGGTGCAGGAGGGCATCACCGACGCGGCTCGCTCGGTCGCGAAGGGACTGGTCCTCGACAGGAGCCCGTACCTCAAGATGGCATTTACGAATCCCTACAACCTGTCGCTCTTCGGCGGAGCGCTCGCGGCCGCGGGTCTCACGTTGAATCCCGTCCTCGCCGTCGTGGCACTGGGCCTCGAGGGTCTGTGGCTCCTCCACGCCCCCGACAGCAGCCGGCTCAAGCATCTCCTCTGGGACCCGAGGTTCGAGAAGCTGCAGAAGGCCATGCGTGCAGAGGAGCGTGCCCAGCGCCTCGCCACAGTGGGCGAGGACGAGCGCCGGCGCGTCAACACGCTCGTGGCGCGTCAGGAGGAGATCCGGCGCCTCGCGGCGCAGAACCCGTCCTTCACGGGAGACCTCCTGAGAAACGAGCTCGTGAAAACCGACCGGCTCGTGGACGCCTTCGTGGAGATGGCCGTGACCTGCGCGCGGTACGAGGCTTACCTCGGATCGATCGACACAGATGCGCTGGAGAAGGATCGGCGAAGGTACGAGCTGGCGGCCAAGGGAGGGGATCCCTCGTATCCGCAGACCACGATCGCGAAGAAGAACCTCTCGATCGTCGGACGCCGGCTCGAGAAGGTCCAGGAGATCCGGAGCTATCTGAGCGTGGCGAAAGGCCAGCTCGACCTCATCGAGAACTCGTTCCAGCTCATCGCGGACCAGATCGTCACGATGCAGTCGCCTCAGGAGCTCTCGGGCCAGCTCGACGAGCTGCTGGACGGCGTGGAGGCCATCCGGCAGACGGCGCAGGACACCGAGAAGATCCTGAGCGGCATGGGCATCGAGCGGGAGATGTGACGTTGGCGGGGCCCCCGGCCGCCCGCGCCGAGACTCGGACCCTCCCCGGCTGGGCGGACGACCTCCGCCGCCGGTACCTGAGGAACGAAGCCTCGATGTTCGTCCTGCACGGAAACGTGTACGACGTCGTCCTCTGCGGCGGGAAGATGATGTCGCTATCGGATTTTCTGACGGGCGTTCTCCTGAAGGACACGAAGGACACGGTCCTCCTCTACAACGTCGCGACAGGCGTGCGGTTCACGAAGCGCGGCCCTCTCGCCGACGCGCTCGAGGACCTCGCGGGCACGCCACAGAAAGACCGCGTTCTGCCGGCGCTGGAGAAGCTTCTCTCGGCGTCGAACAGGACCGCCGTCGTCCTCGAATACGCCGAGGCGCTCGCGCCCACCGGCGATCCCGCGTTCCAGGGCGACTCGGACCGCGCGGCGCTCGTGACGCTCCATCGCTGGTCGTTTCTGCCCGAGATCGAGAAGGGCGACAACGTGGTCCTCCTCGTGGCCGAGAACCTTACGGACCTGTCGCCGAAGCTCCTCTCGAACCCGAAGGTGGCCGTCGTCGAGATCCCGATGCCGGACGCGCCCACGCGCAGGGCGGCCGCGAAGCTTGCGGACCCGGACCTTTCCGACCGCGACGCGGGCCGGTACGGAGACGTCACAGCAGGACTGAAGTCGATCCAGATCGCCACACTCATCAGCCCCGGGATGGGCGACGCGGCGCGCACGGAAGCGGACCAGCTCATCGCCGAGAGAAAACGCGAGATCCTCGAGCGCGAGTGCTTCGGGCTCGTGGAGTTCGTCGTTCCAGAGCACGGCTTCGAAGTGGTCGGCGGCATGGACGAGGTGAAGAAGGACCTCCTGCTCATCGCCGAGAGCATCCGCGAGGGGCGGACGAGCCGCGTGCCGATGGGCATCCTCTTCACCGGCCCGATGGGCACGGGCAAGACGTTCGTGGCCGAGGCTTTCGCGAAGGAGTGCGGGCTGACCACGATCAAGCTGAAGAACTTCCGCAGCAAGTGGGTGGGTGCCACGGAGGGCAACCTCGAGAAGATCCTGAACGTCGTCAAGGCCATCGGCCAGGTCGTCGTCATCATCGACGAAGGCGACCGTGCGTTCGGGTCCGGAGAAGGGGAGTCGGACGGGGGGACATCCTCGCGGGTCATCGCGCGCATCAAGGAGTTCATGTCCGACACGTCCAACCGCGGACGCATCCTCTTTCTCGTCATGACAAACCGCCCCGACAAGCTGGATGTGGATCTCAAGCGCGCGGGACGGCTCGACAAGAAGATTCCGTTCCTCTACTCGCAGTCGCCCGAGGAAGTGGAGAATGTCGCGCGCGCGCAGGTGAAGAAGAATCAGATCAAGACGAAAGTCGACTTCACCGCGATCCGCGACGACTTCTCGAAAAAGCTCGTGGGTTACTCGAATGCGGACGTCGAGGCGGTCATCCTGATGGCGAACGACGACGCCGCCCGGGAGGCAGGGGACGCGGGAGCTTCGGATGGGCCCCTGCGGCAAGGCGGCGACGCCGAGGTCGAGGCACGGCACCTCGTGAACGCCGCCCGCGACTACTTCCCGAGCCGCGACGTCGAGCTGCTGGAATACATGGAATTGCTGGCCGTCTTCGAATCCTCGAGTCGCCGCCTCCTGCCCGTCAAGTACGCGACCATGACGCCGGAGGAGCTGGACGCCAGGCTGCGGCTGCTCCGGGCGACGGTCGGGGGAAGAAGGTAGCTTGAGACGCCGGGTTGCCGGCGCGCTCATCGCCGCCCTGTTCGCTCAGGGATGCTCGAGCGGGCAAACGACCGAGAAGCGCGCATTTCTCGCTGCGGGACTCGCCCTCCAAAGGGAGGCGCCCGAGCCGACGTTCGACGACTTGAGAACCGAGCTCGATCTCTACCTGAACGACGAGCTGCAGGACCTGAAGGACCGGGCCAAGCTCCAGGAGGGGAAGGAGCTGGGCCGCTACCGGGCGATCGCCCTGATCGGCTCGGGCGCGGCGGTCCTCGCGATCTCGTCGGGTTCTCTCAACAATCCGGGGAACCGCGGCTTCCAGTACAGCCTCGGCTCCGTGAGCGCGGCCGTGGCCCTCGCCGGCTACGGGCTCTATCTCGTCCGCGCGGGCGAGATGAAGGAATGCCGCGAGTTCCTGGATCGCGGCGGGCAGGATCTCTCGTCCTGGGGGCGCCTCCACCTCGTGCCCTCGAAGGGAAAGGTGCCTCGTGCGCTCTGGCTCGACTACGTGGACCAGGTCGGCGCCCTGCGCGCCCACGAATCCTGCCTGCGGATCCGTTAGCCGCGTGCCGCAAAAGACGGCTGGAACGCTTCTTGCGCTGGCTCGTGAGGCGTCGATCCGGCCGGGGCCGGATTTTCAAAGGAGAGCCATGCGAATCACCCTTTCTCGTTATGCCCTCGCGATTTCTCTGGCGCTGGCGTCCGCATCAGCCTCTGTCCTGTTTGCGCAACAGGACCCGAATTCGGAGGGTTCCCCAGACGATCAGGGGTTCCAACAGACGGTCGCGCGCGTCTCGTCGGTCATGGGCGACGCGACTTTTCAAAGGGGCGACGACCCGGATCATTGGCAGGCTTTGGCCGCCAACATCCCCCTGACCATCGGGGACCGGCTCTACTCTTCGGAGGCGGGCCGCGTCGAGCTCGAGGCGCCGGGGCTGCACGCGTTCGTGGCTCCGGGCACGGAGCTGTCCGTCCTGAACCTCACGGAAGACGTGCAGCAGTACTCGATCGCCGAGGGCACGGCCACGTTCCGGGTGTCACACATGGATGACGAAGATGTCTTCGAGATCGACACGCCGAACGCCGCCGTCACGCTGGAAGCCACCGGCCTGTATCGCGTCTACGTCGACGCGGACGGAAACACGCGGGTTTGGGTGAGACGCGGGGAGGCGCGCGTGTCGGCGGGCGGTGGGGAGGTCGCCCTCCGCACGGGTGAGGCGATGCACATCGACGGCATCGACTCGCCCGAGTACGACGTCTTCGCGCTTCCTCTGGCCGATTCGTGGGACCGCTGGGTGGACTCGCGCGAGCGCCGGCGTCACACCGTCGTGTCGTACGACTACGCGAGTGAAGACATCGTCGGCGTGTCGGACCTCGATTCCTACGGTCGCTGGGAGGAGACGCCCGGATACGGCAACGTCTGGTTTCCGGCAAACGTCGCGTCGGACTGGGCGCCCTACAGGGCCGGCCGCTGGATCTGGCAGGACCCCTGGGGCTGGACGTGGGTGTCCTCCGAACCGTGGGGGTGGGCCCCCTATCATTACGGCCGTTGGGTCGTGTTCTCCTCGCGGTGGTGCTGGGTGCCCGTCGCTCCTCGCGTGAGGCACGTCGCATACGCTCCTGCGCTTGTCGCGTTCGTCGGCGGAGGGCCGGGCTGGTCGGCTTCGGTCTCGGTCGGCGGCGGAGGGTTCGTCGGCTGGTTCCCTCTCGGACCGCGCGACCCTGTTAACCCCTGGTGGGGAGCGCGCGCTCGCACGCAGGTCTCCGTCACGAACGTCACGTACGTGAACCGTTCATACGTCACCGTCGTCAGCCGCGACGCATTCGTGAACGCGCGGCCGGCGAACGCGGCCCTCGTGCGTGACAGCAGCGTCATCCGGCAGGCCGCGCAGCAACCCGTGCTGCGCGGACCGATGCCGGTGCTTCCCACGGCCCAGTCGATTCGAGGACCGTCGACGGAGCGCGTCGGCGCGAAGCCGTCTCAGCGCATCCTCGAGCGCCCCGTCGCCGCTCGCCTCGCGCCGCCCCCGGCGCCTCCCGCTTTCTCGGAGAAGATCGGCGCGATTCGCGAGAACCGCGGCGCCCCCATGACTCCGTCCGCGGCGGCCAAAATCGTCACGCAGTCGCCGCAGGGCGCACGCGCGGCCGTCCCGATTCGTCCCGTCGCCCGGGAGAGCGGCCACGTGGACCTCGCGCCCCGCCGGGAGGCGGTCGGCGCGCCGCCCCCGGATCCCATTCGCACCGGCAGCCGCGCGATTGCATCGCCGCAGGCTCCGTTCATCTCGCATCCATCAGGCTCGCGCGAGAACGCTCAGGCGATGCGCATCGCGCCGGGCGCGGTGACGACTCCTTTGGCGAAGCCGACGCCGTTTGCCCAACCGGTGATTCCTGCCCAACCGCCGTCGCCTGCCCGCAGGCTGGAGAACCAACCCGGCCGGCCGGTCGTGATCTCCCCTCCGGCTCGCCCGACTCCCGTCACGCAGCCGGCGCCAAGAAGCATCGAGCAGAATCGGCCGCCTCAGGTCGAGCAGGTCCACCCGGTGCCTCAGATCGAGCGGGGCCGGGCGCCTCAAGTCGAGCAGCCCCGCCCGGCGCCCCAGGTCGAGCGGGCCCCCCAGCCGGAGAGGCGCGAGTTCAGCCGGGCTCCGCGCCGCGTGGCGCCCGCCGGACCCGATCCCTTGGCCGCGCACGGGCGCGCCGCGGACAAGAAGGCGACGGACGAAAAAGGTCAGAAGGGCGACAAGAACGAGAAGAAGTAGAAGAAGTAGAAGACGTCTCAGAGGGTTCTGAGAACGCTTCTTGACGGGGAAGCAGACACCGTCCTTCCCTAACGGAGCGACTCCATGATCTCGTCGAGAGCCTGGCGAGACGGCCGGAGCGCCTCGAGGGGCAGGTTCGTGAGGGGCTCGCCGGTCGAGTCGAGAAGCTCCGAAAGGTCCTTCTTCGAGGGGTCGACGTAGAGGATCCCCGTCAGGATCTCCTGCTTGTCGTGGCTTTCGTGGATCGCCTTGAGCGCCTTCTCCCTGTTCGTGGGGTCGTAATCGCGGCCGACACCCCGGAATCTGAGCAGGCTGCCGTCGGGAAACGGGACTTCCTTCGTTTCGCCGGCGGGAATTTCCGCGAGCGTCTCCTCGAAGAACGGCACGAACCCGATCTCGTGGACGGGCGTCTCATGCTCCTTGGAGTATTTGTAGCTCTTCGTGGAGCCCTCGTGGTCGTTGAAGGTCACGCACGGGGAGATGACGTCGATGACCGAGGTGCCCCTGTGGGCGATCGCCGCCTCGAGGATCGTCTCGAGCTGCTTCATGTCGCCCGAGAAGGAGCGCGCCACGAACGTGCCGCCCAGCTCGATCGCGAGCGAGCAGCAGTCGATCGGGATGAAGTCGTTGACGGCGCCGCCCTTCTGCTTCGCGCCGAGGTCCGCAGTGGCGGAGAACTGGCCCTTCGTCAGGCCGTAGACGCCGTTGTCCTCGATGATGTAGACGAGCGGCAGGTTGCGCCTCACGAGGTGGACGAACTGTCCGATGCCGATCGAAGCCGTGTCGCCGTCGCCCGAGACGCCGATCCCGTGGAGCGTCGGGTCCGCGACGAGCGCGCCCGTGGCGACCGAAGGCATGCGGCCGTGCACGCCGTTGAAGCCCCATGCGCGGTTCAGGAAGTAGGCCGGCGTCTTCGAGGAGCATCCGATGCCCGAGAACTTCGCGACTTTGTGAGGCTCGACCCCCATCGCGTAGAAGGCGTTGATGATCTGTTTCGTGATGACGTCGTGTCCGCAGCCGAGGCAGAGCGTCGACTTCTGGCCCTCGTAGTCGGCCTTCGGGAGGCCGAGGCGGTTCGTCTTCGGGGCGGGCGAGGAGGCGGGGGCGTTCGGGGCCGCGCTCATGCGACGAGCCCTCCCTTCTGCGCGTCCCCCCGTCCGGCGCGGGACGCGGGGGCTTCGTTAAGGACCCCGTCGATCACGGTCGTCGCGTCGAGGGGAAGCCCGTTGTACTGGCGGATGGAGACGAAGCGCGTCGCGAGCTCGGGTAGCTCGTCGCGAAGAATGGTGACGAGCTGTCCGTCGCGGTTCTGCTCGACGACGTAGATCCGGTCGTGACGCCGCATCCAGCTCACGGCTTCGTCCGCGAGCGGCAGAGACTTGAGGCGGCAGTAGTCGAGGGGCACTCCGAAAGTCGTCGCCAGCTTGTCGCGTGCCTCCGTGGCTCCGTAATGCGACGTGCCGTAGGCGAGGAGACCCGCACGCGCGCCGGGCCGGTCCTCGAACACGGGCTTCGGCACCATCGCGCGCGCGGTCTCGAACTTCCTCACGAGGCGATCCACGTTGTGGACGTAGTCCTGGGGCTTCTCCGAGTACTGCGCTCGTTCATCGTGTCCGGAGCCGCGCGTGAAGTACGCGGCGTATGCGTTCGGGGTGCCGGGGAGCGTCCGGTACGGGATGCCGTCGCCGTCCACGTCCTTATAGCGGCCCCAGGTGTTCTTGACCTTCTCGATGGCCGCGGCGTCGAGCACTTTTCCGCGGTGGTGGGGCTCCGTCGGATACGGAAACGGGTCCGCCATCCAGTTGTTCATGCCGAGGTCGAGGTCCGACATCACGAACACCGGCGTTTGGAGCTGCTCGGCAAGGTCGAAAGCCTGTTGGGCCATCGTGAAGCACTCCTCGGGCGAGGCGGGGAAGAGCAGGGGGTGCTTCGCGTCGCCGTGCGAGCTGAAATAGCAGAGAAGGAGATCGCCCTGCATCGTGCGGGTCGGGAGGCCGGTGGAAGGACCGGTGCGCTGGATGTCGAAGACGACGGCGGGGATCTCGGCGTAGTAGCCGAGCCCGATGGTCTCCGACATGAGCGAGATGCCGGGGCCGGACGTGGACGTGAACGAGCGCGCGCCAGCCCACCCCGCGCCGAGTACCATGCCGATCGAGGCGATCTCGTCCTCCGCCTGGATGACGGCGACGTTCTTCTTCTTCGTGGCGGGATCGACGCGCAGGTCGTCGCAGAAGTCGATGAAAGCCTCGCAAAGGGAGGACGACGGCGTGATGGGGTACCACGCGCAAACGGTGGCGCCGCCGAAGACGCAGCCGAGGGCGGATGCCACGTTCCCCTCGATGATGACTTTCCCCTCCGTGGCGTTCATCCGCTCGACGCGGAACGGGATCTTGGCCGGGAAGCTCTTCGCGGCGTACTCGAGCCCCACCTTCACGGCGTTCACGTTGAGGTCCACGGCTTTGGGCTTCCCCTTGAGCTGCCTCGCGATGGCCTTCTCGATCTCGGCGGGGTCGATTCCCATGAGCTCGGCCACGACGCCCACGTAGATCATGTTCACGATGAGCTTGCGGAGCTTCGCGTGCTCGGGCGCGGAGGTGATCTTGAGGACGAGCTCCGAGAACGGGACCGCGTAGTACGTGACGTCGTCGCGCCTCTTCCCCGGGTTCTCGAGCCCAAGCTTCTTTTCGTAGACGACGTACGCGCCCGCGCGCACGTCGCGGACGTCCTCGTCCGCCGTCTCGGGATTCATGCACACGAGGACGTCGAGGTCGCGCTTGCGCGCGATGTAGCCGTCCTTGTTCGCGCGAATCGTGAACCAGGTGGGCAGACCCTGGATGTTCGAGGGAAAGAGGTTCTTCCCGGAGACGGGGACGCCCATGCGGAAGATGGACCGCATGAGGACGCTGTTCGCCGTCTGCGAGCCCGACCCGTTGGCCGTGGCGACCTGCAGCGAGAAATCGTTGGCGACGACCTCGGTAGACGCGCCGGCGCGGGACGTAGTCTCGGTGAGAACGCTCGACATTCTGGTTTTTCCTCCGGGGCCGCGACCCTGCTGTGACCCTGGCGGGTCCGCGGCAAGATGAGACCTGATCTTAACTCCGCCCGGGCGCCCGTGGAAGAATCTCGAGCGTGCGCATCGTCTCGCTCTGCCCGTCGATCACGGAGAGCCTCGTCGCGATGGCGCTCGCGGAGAGTCTCGCCGGCGTCACGCACTACTGCATCCACCCGCGCGAAGCGCTCAAGGGCATCCCACGGGTGGGCGGCACGAAGAACCCCGATCTCGCGGCGATCCGCGCCCTCGGACCCGACCTCGTCTTCTGCAACTCCGAGGAGAACAGGGGAGAGGATATCGATCTGCTGAAGAGAGAGTTCCGGGTGGACGTCTCGCATCCGCGGACCGTTGCCGAGATTCCCGCCCTGCTGCGCCATCTCGGTGCCCTGACGGGACGGGAGAAGGAATCGGAAGAAATTTCTTTGAAAGTGGAAGAGGCTTTGGAGCGCGTCGAGGCGGAAACTCGGCATTGTGCGGGCGGCGTTTCGGGCGCGATGCAATCGTTTCGCTACGTCTATCTGATCTGGAAAGACCCCTGGATGACCGTCGGCCCCCGCACGTACATCGCGGATCTGCTCCGCTGCGTGGGAGGCTCTGTTTCATTCGAAGAATCTCCCGGCGCCGGTGCCTCCGACTATCCGGTGACGACCGAAGACGAGATCGTGGCGTCGCGTCCCGACGTCCTGATCCTTCCCGACGAGCCTTACCGCTTCCGCGAGCGCGACGCCGCGTTCTGGCGTGAGCGGCTGCCGGCCTCGACGCGCGTCGTCCTCGTGTCGGGCGACGATTTCTGCTGGCACGGCGTGCGAACCCTGCGGGGCCTCGAGGCGGCGCGGAGGCTAACGGGACTTTCCTAGCGTAACCCCTCGGACAGGTAGAGCTCGGAGAGAAGCCGCTGCACCGTGTACGTGACCGTGCTCTCGTCCGCCGAGATCCAAACCGACGAAACCGCGGTCATCCCGGTCCGGTCGGCCGGAGCGATCTCGCGCCAGAGCGCGGCCCTGCCCGTGGCGACGTCGACGCGGTCGATGCGGACCGGAAGGGTGTCCCGGCGCCGCACGAGAAGGGAGCGGCCGTCGGCACTCCAGAGGAGGATGTCGTCTCCTCGGTCGACGCCGGGAAGGGGCCGCGCCTCGCCGCCGTCGATCGGGTAGAGCTTCATCAGCCCCTCGGGCTCGGCGGACGGGACGAACCTGCCGTCCGGCGACGGAGGCAGGAGGTAGGCCGTTCCCTCCGGCGTGATCGGCCTCGCCGCCTGACCGGTGACGTCCTGGACGAAGAGCCGGACGCCTCCGCCCTTCTCGTTCCCCGAGATCACGACATGCTTGCCGTCCGGAAGGAGGCGCGCCCAGTGGTACTGCTCCATCGGTCCTCTGGGGACGAGCCGCGACTCTCCGGGACCGGTCGGAAGGAGCCGGATCTGAGGGCTCGAACCGAGAGTGATGACGACTGCCCATTTTCCGTCGGCAGACAGCGCCGTCCCGACTCCGTCGCCAAGCCGGACGGCGGGAGAGCCGTCGGTCCCTCGGAGGTAAACGCTCGACGGGGCGCCGGCGCCTTCCCCTTCCTCGGTCAGAAGGAGTTTCGAACCGTCCGCCGAGAGGTCCCGGGCGGTCGACTGGTCGAGCCACGAGAGATCGCGTTCCTTGAGTCCCCCAGGTCCGCGGACGAAGACGCTCGTGACCGAGCTTTCGCGCGTCACGAGGACGCGCCCCGCTCGGGAGATGTCGAGGAGCCGGAGGCGCCCGGGGGCTCGAGCGACGGTCCGCACCCGGCCCGTGAGGTCGACCGCGAGGAGCGACGTGTTCGCTCCTTTCTCGGAGGCCGAGAACCAGATCTCGCGCGCGTCCGGAGTCCAGGCGATCCCCTGCGTCGACTGGTAGACGGGCGTCAGGCGCCGCGGCGCCTCCCCGGCGCGGACGACCGACACGGCGCCCCTGTCGTCGCCGTAGACCGGATGGTCGAGGAACGCGATCCGCGTGCCGTCCGGCGAAACCCGCGGGTGACTGATCCAGCCCGGCGTTTCGAAAAGGACGCGTCCCTCCGGACACTCGAGCCGCGTCCGTCCCTCGACCCACCGGACGATGGCGAGGCTCCCGTCCGGCGCCCAGTCGGCGTCCTGCACGTTCTCGAGGAGCTCCCGAGGCGCGCCGCCCGCGAACGGGGCCTGGGCGAGCGTCCCGTCGGAGATCCACCCGAAGAAGAAGCGCCGATTCAACGAGAGCGCAAGTTCCCCCGACGCCGATACCGAAAGGAGGTCGGCGGGGGGAAGGTCGACCGCCGCCGACTCGGGGCTTCCGGCGCGCATGGAGAAGACGCGGAACGGCTCGCCGTCCCAGGCGGCGCCGTAGACGATCGACTCGCCGTCTTTCGCGAAGCGCGCGGTCAGGACCGTTCCTCGGCGGAAGGTGAGCTGGCGGTACCGGGCCGGCTCCGTTATCAGCACCGACAGCCGCCAGATGGCGTAGGCCGCCGCGGCCGCCGCGAGGACGCCCGCGACGGCAAGGAGGAGAGGTCGCCGCCGCGGCACCGCGGGCGCCGGGGGCATCGGAAGAGGAGCCGACGAGATCGACGAGAGCGCGTCGAGGTGGAAGGCGAGGTCGCGCGCGGACTGGAACCGCTGCTCCGGGTTCTTTTCGAGGCAGTGGTGGACGACGCGCTCGAGCGCCGGCGAGACGTTCTGATTCGTTGCGGAGAGCTCCGGTGGGTCCTCCTTGAGTATCGCGGACATCGTTTCCGCCGCAGAGTCGCCGCGAAACGCGCGCCGACCCGAGAGCATTTCGTAGAGGATGGCGCCGAAGGAGAAGATGTCGGAGCGGTGATCGAGCGTTTTCCCGCGCACCTGCTCGGGCGACATGTATCCGACCGTTCCCATCAGCAAACCAGGCTCGGTGGCCTCATCGGCTGTCGGGGTGTCGGTTGCGATGACTTTCGCCAGGCCGAAGTCGAGGATCTTGACACCGCCGTCGTTGGTCAGAAAGACGTTGGCGGGCTTCAAGTCGCGGTGGACGATCCCCTTTTCATGGGCGGCGGAGAGCCCGTGGGCGATGGCTTGTGCAAACTCCACTGCCTTGCGCCGGGGGAGGGCTCCTTCCATCAGCCGCTCCTGGAGCGTCTGTCCCTGCAGGAGCTCGGTGACGGCGTAGAGAATGTCTCCCTCTTCTCCGAAATCGTGAATGGCCCGGATGTTCGGATGTGACAGCGCGGCGATGGCCTGCGCCTCCCGCTTGAAACGGGCGAGGGCCGGACGATTCCCTGCGAACGGACGTGGAAGAACCTTGACCGCCACTTCGCGGTTGAGCCGGGTGTCCTTCGCCCTGTAGACCTCTCCCATCCCGCCCGCGCCGAGGAGGGCGAGGATCTCGTAGGGACCGAGGCGCGTCCCTCTGGCGAGAGACGGGGAGGCGGGCCCCGGCGCGGCGGGTGACAGCTCGGGAACGGCGTCGATCGCCGGCGACTCCAGAAAACCCACGGAGGCCGTCTCCAGCGAGGACAGAAGCGACTCGACTTCCTTCCTGAGTTCCGGATCACCCCGACAGGCTTCGTCGAGGAACGCGCTTCTCGACGCCGCCTCGAGCTCCGTAGCCTCGGCGAGGACTTCCTGGACTTTTTGCCAGCGATCCGGAGTCATCGGGAACGATCGGCGAGCTCGCGGTGGAGATAGGCCTTGGCCGAAAGCCACTTGCGATGAACGGTGGACGGTGAGATTTCGAGCGCGTCTGCGGTCTCACCCTCGGTCAGGCCTGCGAAGAAACGCAGCTCGACGACCCGGCCCTGTTCCGGGTCGAGCGCCGCCAGCTTCTCCAGCGCATCGTCCATGGCGATCAGGTCGACCGCGCGCGGCTCCACCATGACGGCCGTGTCCAGCAAGGTCCGGGCCCCCCGGCCGCCGCGCTTTTTCGCGTCCCTCGAGCGGGCATGGTCGACCAGGATGCGCCTCATCGACCGGGCGGCCGCCGCGAAGAAGTGAGCCCGGTTCTGCCAGTCCCCTCCCTCGCTGCCGACGAGCCTCAGGTACGCCTCGTTGACGATCGCGGTCGGCTGGAGCGTATGGCCGGGCCGCTCTCGCCTGAGATGGCGCTCGGCCATCCGATGCAGGTCGCCGTAGACGAGGGGAATCAGGCTCTCCAGCGCTTCTCGGTCCCCCTGCTTCCAGGCCAGGAGAAGGCGGGTCACTTCTCCGGCTGGGGAAGGTGTTGTCGCCATGCCGGCCCGATTCTCCTCCCGGCTGCAGGCTGACGGCTTTTCTTGCCCGTTTCCGCCTTTATGAACCGGGCGAGAGGAGGAGACAGAGTATGCGTCGCAACATCGTTCGATTCGCAGCCCTCCTGGTCGGCGCCCTGAGTGTCCTCGGCGCTCTTCCCGCACGGGGCTCGGACAAGCCGCTCCAGTACCACGGAGGGCCATTCCTTGAGTCGTTCGAGATCTGTCCGCTGTACTACGGCAACTGGAGTGAGGCGGAGATTCTCGCGCAGCAGACCTACGTCACCGCTCTCGCGGCCTACATGTCCGGCGACAGCGCGCCGGCATCCCAGCAGCCGATGATGAAGCAGTACGGCGTGAGCGAGGTGAAGGTGGCACCGCCTGAGACCGCGGGCTCCGACGCGACGCCCGGCGGCCTGACGCGCAAGGACCTCGTCGACATCATCCGGACCAACCAGTCCGCCAACAACCTCAAGGGCTTCGATCCCAACAGGCTGATCGTCGTGTTCCCCGCGCACGGCTTCTGGACCCTTCTCCCGGATTCCACGGGAAAGGAGGTGCCGGCGGCGGCGTACCACTCGTCGGAGTCGACCTCGGCGTTCTGGGCGGTCGTCCCGAAGGACCTGAGCACGGATTTCGCCGTGATCGCCCACGAAGTGTTCGAGGCCGCGGCCGACCCTGCGGACGACACGTCCAACGGATGGGACGAGCCGATCGATCCTTGCGAGGACAACCTCATCAAGTTCTCCTTCGGGAAGATCCCGAGCGCGGCCGACGACACGGACGGCGGCGCCTGCTCGACGTCCGGCTACACGAGCCAGGACGAGATCCGGCTTCACGACGTGACGTTCGCCGACTACAAGAAGAAATACGGCGAGATCTCCCCGGACGGCTGGCGTGTGTACATCCTCCAGCCATACGTTCTGGCGGACGGCGACGTCCGTTACAACGCGGTGTGGCGGCGGGCGGGCGACACGGGCGAGAAGAGACGCCACGGTCTCACCCGCGCGCAGCTCCAGAGCGACGACGACACGCTCTCCAAGAGCGGCTGGCGTCTGTACATCCTGCAGCCGACCGTCGGGTTCGGGGGTAACGTCCGTTACGACGCCGTCTGGAGGCACTGGAATCTCGACGACGAGAAGCGGCTCTTCGGAGTGACCTACGAGCGCTTCCGGAGCGAGTACGACGCGATCTTCTCGGCGCCGTCTTCCGAGAAAAAGCCGGGTTGGCGGCTGTCCATCCTCCAGACGTACGTTCTCCCCGGGGGCGACGTGCGGTACGACGCCGTCTGGCGTCCGGGGACCGTCGCCGAGACCCAGGTTTACGGGTGGACGTACGCGGACTTCAGAGCCAAGTACGACACGCTGTTCCCGGACGGCTGGCGCCTCTACATTCTCGATTCGTACGTGATCGCGGACGGAACGGTGCGTTACAACGCGGTCTGGCGGTGGGGGACGCACGCCGAGACCCAGGTCTACGGATGGACGTTCTCCGATTTCAAGACCAAGGACGAGGCGCTCATCGCGGACGGCTGGCGCCTCTACATCCTCAATGCGTATGTCCTGCCGGGTGGAGAGGTGCGGTACGACGCCGTCTGGCGGAAAGGCACGATCAACCGGCCTTTGTAGCCGGTTAAGGACCGGACGAGAGGAGGGACAGAGTATGCGTCGCAACATCCTTCGATTCGGTGGGTGGACGGCGCTCGGGATCCTGGCCTTCGGAGGTGTGTCTTGGCCCTCAACCGCCAGGGCGGAGGACAAGTGGATTCAGATCGGCAACGGGATCTTCAGCGCGGGCGACGAGAAACCTAACGGCCCGCATCACGCGTCCGGAAGACTCGCCCAGGTCTCGTGGGCGTGGGACAACGAGCAGGGCAAGAACGTGCTCTGGGCCGGCGCATCGCACGGCGGGCTGTGGAAAACGATCATCGATGGCTCGGGCACCCTCACGAGCTGGGTCACGATCACCGACAATTTTCCCGGCTCACACCTGCTCGGCTCGTTTGCGATAAGAAAGGGCGATTCGAACTACATCGTCATCGGCACCGGGGCCCCGGGCTGGGGTAATGGAAACGGCATCTATTACACAGTCAAGGCCGGCCAAGACGGCTGGCCTCTCGCGACTCTCTGTTCATCGACCTGGTCATGCGGGCCCGCCAAGCCGCAGCGTGTGAGCCGCCTCGTGGCGGACCGAGCGGACTCCACCGGCGCGACGCTGGTTGCCGCAACGTCAGACGGAATATGGCAGTCATACGACTTCGGCCAGACCTGGTTTTCACGGCTCGCCGGTGTGGACGCGACGGACGTAGTGCAGGATACGGGCGATCCAAGCCGCTGGTATGCCGGCGTCGTAAATGAAGGCATTTACTGCTCACCCCCCACGAGCTACGCGACCTCGTGGGCGGCCTGTGGCAAAGGGATCAACGGGTCGATCAAGCGGATATCGCTCGCCGCATGCGATTTCGATGAACAATACCTGTACGCGCTCGTCGTCGACACCAATGGCAAGCTGAATGGGGTCTATCGCTCGGCCAACCGCGGGGTTAAGTGGGTGAAGATCTATTCCGCTAATAAGATCCTCAATGCCGATCACCAGGGTGGGCACGCATCCGCCATCGTCTGCGATCCCAAGGATCCGGCGCACGTGTTCTTCGGCATCACCAAGGCTGTGGAAATAACAAATGCGACGGCCGTAAAGGAACCAAAGGACATAAACGGGACAGCGCCGTTCGATGGGGGCCATAGCGACTTCAACTTCATGCTCTTTCACGAAGACGGCAAGCACCTGCACATCGCGAACGACGGCGGCTACTACTTCTACGACATCGCCAGCGGCACACCCAATGCCGTCGGCAACCTTCTGGGAATCAATGCCCTGGAGCTGGGAGAAGCCAAGACAACCGCTTCGTATTCCACACTTCAGGGGGGCCTGGCATCGTCATGGTCGAGCCCGGATGTGTTCGTTGCAGGTCTTCAGGACAACGGCGTGGTGCGCGGGGATATTTCGAAGGATCCCGCGATCACTCGCGTATCCGGAGGCGATGGCAGGCATGTCAGCATCAGCCCGGACGACGCCGAAGTCATGGGCTTCGCCGGCAACGGCTCCAACATTCGTTACCTTTTTGACAAGGGAACATTTGAACCGATAGATTTCAAACTCAGCCCTGAGAAATCGGCTCCGGTCCTGATCGAGCCGGCGCCCGGACTTACGTTTCCGGTCGTCTACACAGCGGATCAAGACCACAGCCTACCTGCCCTCGCCTTCTATACCAACAACGTCTGGTACAGCGACGTACTTCAGGGGGTTAAGGCCTGGTTCCTCGTCAGTAACGATCCGATTACGGGTCCCGGCGTCATCAGCCACGTTGACGCGACGGTCAACCTCAAGAGCTATCAAATCGTGGCGACAGTGGCCGGCGATACCCGGGTGTTCGCCTACATCGGAGATCTTCGCATCTTAGGGCTCGGACAACTTCCGCTGTCCGACATCACCCCGCCTTTGCCGTCGAGTCCGACGTATACCAAGCCGGATGCCCGCATCAATGTGGACCGGTCGACGTTTCAACCGAATACGCTCTATTACACCAGCGGCATGGGAACGCCCCGGCTGGCCTACGTCAGCCGAAAAGGCGGAAAAGATTTCGGAAAGGATTGGAAAGACGTGACGGGCGATATCGTCTCTAAATCTGACAATGCCGATCTCCTGAAGCTCGTCGGGAATCCCGGCAACGAGAAACAGTACTTTCTGGCGACGAGCAAGGGTGTATTTCGCAGCGATGATGGCGGAGCGCACTGGAACGACTATTCGGACGGCCTGCGCTTTCACGAGCAGGTCGACGACATCGTGATCAATTTCGACACCGTGACGAAGCCGACGCTCTACATCGCAACGCGCGGCCGCGGCTTCTGGCGGCGGACGATAGAGTGAAAAGGAGAATCGCCATGACCCTGAAGTTGTTCGGAACGGATCGGCAATTCGTTCGCGTCGTCCTCGCATGCGTCGCTCTCGTACTGGCCCCGGCTGCGCGCTCCGATGGGCCGGCCGTGATCAACTGCCCCTGGTACCCGCCGAACGGTGGCGACGAGTTCGCGTTGCGCGGCTTCTACAGCGTCGGTTATGCCGGGACTTCGCTGAAGCAGGTGGTGCTGCCCCTCTCGTTCCCGGGACCCGGCACGTACCAGGTCTCCCTAACCGCCTCTAGCGGCACCTTCGACGGGACGGTGCTCGGAACGGCGACGACCACGTTCACCGCAGCGAGCACGGATTTCCAAAGCGTCATATTCGACTTCGGGACGGTCCCGGTCACTCAGGGCACTGCCGTCGCGTTCCAGGGCGCAGTCGTCTCGCGGCCGGCTGGCGTCGCCGGAGCCGTCCGAATGCAGACTGCCACTGACCCGCTGTGCCGGCTCACCGAGACGACGGGGTTCGACGCGCCCCTCAGCTCCTTCAAGCGCGAGGGCATCGCCGCCTTGATCTACGGCGACGTGGCGACCACGTTCGGGCACAACGTCACGGTCGCGGCCGCGGCGTCGATCCACGGCGCAAACGGCACGTTCTTCCATACGGACGTCTGGATCAACAACCCGCTCAATGAGGCGCTCAGCGTCACGGCGAACTACCACTGCTACGCAGGGCAGAACTGTGGCAGCGGGTCGGCGACCTTCAACATCGACGCCGGCAAGGCGATGACGCTCCCCGACATCGTTTCGAATCTCTTTGGGGCTCCGGAGACCGCCGGCGCGATCTCGTTCGTGTACTCATCCGACTCCTACGTCAGCACGCTCCGCGTCGTGACGCGGACGTACACGCCGTCGTTGCCGAATCCGACATCGGGCGCGGTTCTCGAGGGCCGACCCGCCATCGACGCCGTGGGTGCCGTGACGTTCGTCGGCCTCGGCAACAACGGAGGAAATAGAAGCGCCGGGTTCCGAACGAATGCCGGACTCTACAATCCGTCCACGTTCCCGACGACTGTCACGTTCACTCTGACCGCGAAGGACGGCACGCCGATCGGCCAGCCGGTGACGCAGACCTGGGGACCGAAGGAGGCGCGGCAGATCAATGACATCTTCGCCGCGGCCGGAGCGGGAGGTACGGTGACGACCGACGCCGTCCTCCACGTCACCTCGACGCTTCCCGCTTTCCCCTACGTCACCGTGATCGACAACCAGACGGGCGATTCGATCATCGAGCAATGACGTGGGCCGGCCTGGTTCGGTGGAAGCCCGCAGCGAACCCGTCCTGACACGGTTCGTCGTCGCCTCCGCCCGCGCCGGAAGGCTGACAGCTTTTCTTTCCCGTTTCCGCCTTTATGAACCGGGGCGAAGGGAGGAGACAAAGTATGCGTCGCAGGAGGGTTCGATTCGGCGGATGGTTGGCGCTCGGGATCCTGGCCCGGGCAAGGAGCGAGGAATCATGAAGACGCCCGCGCGCGCGACCTTCCTCGCCCTTCTCGCTCTTCTCGCCTCCGCCGCGTCGGCGCAGCCCGTCATCTCCGTCAACGGCACACCGCCGTTCGACGCCGGCCCGGTGGCGCTCGGAACGTTCGGGAACGGGATCAACGTGACCGTGAACAACATCGGCACCTCCGACCTCGTGATCACGAACGTGCAGATAAGCGGCGCCCCGTTCACGTTCAGGACGACCTCGGGCTCGTGCGACCGCGGGCTCCCCGGGTCCCTGACGGTGGCCGCCAACTCCTCCTGCCAGATGAGCGTCACGTTCACACCGACTGTGGTCGGGGTGGCCAACGGCACGTACACGCTCACGGACAACGCGTCCGGGAGCCCGCAGACCTTCGCCCTGACCGGCACCGGCATGATCCCGTCGGCGTACGTCCCCTCGACGACGCTCCTCGTGTTCGGGGCCCAGCCGCTCGGCACGACGAGCGCGCCCCAGACGGTCACGCTCTCGAACCCGGGGACGTTCTTCTCGATTGGCACGGGGGGCGGCCAGATCACGGGCGACTTCGCGGCGACGAACGACTGCGGCGGTACCCTCGCGCCTCTCTCGTCCTGCCACTTCTTCGTGACGTTCACGCCCACAGCGCCCGGCCCTCGGACGGGCACGCTGAACTTCTGCGCCGACTGCAACTTCGCCACGACGGACGTGAGCCTTCAGGGAGGCGGGGGAGGCGGGGGAATCGCCGACGTGCCGGCCTTGTCCAAGTGGGCGCTCGCGGCTCTCGCCGCGCTCCTGACGGCGGGCGGCCTCTTCGCGCTCGCGCGGCGGACCTAAGGAGCCGCGACAGATCAACGACATCTTCGCCACAGCCGGGGCGGGAAGCACGGTGACAAACGACGCCGTCCTTCCACGTCACGTCGACGCTCCCCGCGTTCCCCTACGTCACCGTGATCGACGACCAGACGGGCGACTCGATCATCGAGCAGTGACGTCCGTCCGGCTCTTTCTCAGCACAAGCCCGCAGCGAACCGACTGGCACAACGAAAGGACGAGCCACACATGGTCACGGCAGCGTTTCCACGATCCAACAACCGACACCGTATGTGTCGCAAAGTCGTTCGCTCCAGCGGATGGATGGCGCCAGGAATATTGGCCTTCAGCGGAGTGCCGGATGTCCGTTAAAAATCAGGTCTATGAAAGCGTCTGGTCCGACCGATGGTGCCTGGCGGGGACGCTCACTACTTCAGCACAGGTCATGCCGGCGAGCCGTTCTTTGACTCTCATCCGCAGCTTCGACTCTCTATCGCCGGCGATCAGGTCGGCCATGAGCGCCAAGTCCGTCATCCCCATGGTAGAGATCAATACCCCGACCCACACGGTCACGCTTTTGAATGCGCAGGTCGTGAACATCGCACCTGCTGCGATAGAGGGGAACATCGTGTCTGCGGTTCCAAAGGGGTGGATTGACATCGATTCCTGGTCATTCGGGGCCAGCCGAAGCGGCTCAGTAGGCAATGCGAACGGGGGAAGCGGGGCGGGCAAGGTGAGCTTTGGCGACCTCGACGTCGGCAAGAACCGAAGCGTCGAGATCAGCTTCTCGTTCGAGAAGTTTCTTGCGGGTATCCAGCATCGCCCGCATTAATTCAGGAACGGTTCGCGCTGACGATCGAGAGGGGGCCGTTGGCCGTCGAGATCCTCACGGTCGCGTTCTCGGTCCCGATCTCGAAAAGCCGCGTGCGGTTCCCGTCCTGCCGTCGCGCGCCGTCGCAGGCCGCGCCCCGACAGGAGAAGGGGGCGTGCGAGGAGGTCTCGACCCTTACACCGGACGAGAAGCCGTCCGGAACCCTGAGGGTGAGCGGGCCGTTCTTCGCGCTGGCCTCGAGCCCCTTGCCCTCCCAGCGCGTGCCGAGGAGGGCGATCGTGAGAGGGCCGTTGACGGCGTGAATCCTGATGTCGCCCGAGGAGTTCTTCAGCGAGACGGGGCCGTTCGCGGCGTCGACGTCGACCGAGCCGGTCAGGTTCGAGAGCGAGACGGGCCCGTTCTCCGCCTTCACGGAAAGCGTTCCCCCGAGTCCTGTCAGGGAGACGGGGCCGTTGGAGCCTTCGACGGAGAAATCGGCGTCCTTCGGGGCCGTCACGATCAGGAATCCGGTCCAGCGCTCGCCGTCCGGCCCTTCGATCGCGACCCGGCCGCCCGACGAGCGGAGGACGACTCTTGCGAACACTGCGCGAGCGGAGGCGTCGTCGTCGCCGGCGGCGGCCGTGCAGGCAGTGACTTTGAACTCGCCTACGTCGGCGCCGCGGACGATGATGCCACCGTTCCTGGAGCCCTCGAGGACGAGGTCTTTCGCGTCCGGCCGGGAAAGCGTGATCGTCTCCTCGCCCCGGGCCGTGATCCGGTCCCCGAAGTTCATGTGCACGGCGGAACAGCCCGACCGGTCGCCCCCTTCGACCGTGACGGCGCGCTCGGCGGTGGCGGGAAAGGAGAACGCGAGAGAAAGACAAAGGGCGGAAAGGGTTGCGGCACGACACATGGAGATCCTCCCTTGAACAGGAGACGACGAAGCGCGTCCGAGGTTCTGCAAAATTTCTTAGAATGGTGAGCGAGGCTAAAGCGCCGCCCGCCGCAGAGGCGTCGGGTACGGCCGCGACGCCTCAATACCTTCTAAGAAGCCCTTCTTCGGCCCGTCCCCCGGGCGAGAGCGCCGAGTCAGGCCGGCCGTCGAAGCAGATCCAAGAACTCTTCTCTGACCGCCTTCTGGAGGAAGATCCCGCGGAGCGCGGACGTGACCGTCACGGCGCCCGGCTTCTTGACGCCGCGCATCTCCACGCAGAGGTGCCGGGCCTCGATGACGACCATGACGCCCTGGGGCTTCAGCTCCTCCTCGAGGACGCCCGCGACCTGCTCGGTCAGCCGCTCCTGGACCTGCGGCCTCCGCGCGTAGAACTCCAAGAGCCGCGGCAGCTTCGAGAGGCCGACGATCGTGTCGTTCGGGATGTACGCGATGTGCCCGTGCCCGTAGAACGGCACAAAGTGGTGGGCGCACATGGAGTAGAAGGGGATCTCCTTTTCCATGACCATCGACGTGTAATGCTCCTCGTTCGGGAACGTCGTGAGCTTCGGGCGGGTGCCCTCGTCCAGGCCGGAGAAGATGTCGAGGTACATCTTCGCGACGCGCCGGTCCGTGTCGATGAGGTTCGGGTCGCGGTCGGGACAAAGGCCGAGGATCCGGATGATCTCTTTCACATGGCCGGCGATCTGGTCGACGCGAGGATCGGCGATGTCGCCGTTCTCGAGGAGGGCGGTGTGGAGTGCTTCTGGGTCGAGCTGGCTCATGCGGGCATCATACGAGGGGGAGGGGGCGGGCGGATGGCAGATGAAAAGAGCCCCAGGGCGCGGGCGACGCGCATCGTCGCGACGATCGCCTCGAACGCGGAGAGGCCCGGCGCGCTCGCGGCCCTCCTCGACGCAGGCGTGGACGTCGTGCGCCTGAACGGGGCGCACTGCCGCCCCGGCGAGATCGCGCGCCGGGTGGCGCTCGTGCGCCGGCTCTCACGTTCGCGGCGCGCCCCGACGGGCGTGCTTCTCGACCTCGGCGGCCCGAAGCTCCGCCTCGGCACGCTTCCCGGCGGCGCCGTTTCTCTCGCGAAGGGCCGGACGGTCGAGCTCTTTCCCGGCGTCGCCTCCGCCCGCGAGTCGGGAGCCGCCGTATGTCTCGCGGTCACGTATCCGGCGCTCCTCGACGACATCGGAGAAGGCGCCGAGGTGCGGCTCGACGACGGGCGGATCCGGCTGCTCGTCAGGAAGCGCACGAAGCGCACTCTCGTCGCGCGCGTCGAGGTCGGCGGACGCGTGAAGAGCGGGGCGGGCGTGAACTTCCCCAATTCGGCCCTCTCGGCGCCCGCGCTGACGGCGAAAGACCGGCGGGATCTCGCGGAGGGTCTCGCGGCCGGCGTGGATTTCGTGGGCCTTTCCTTCGTGCGCAGCCCGGCGCACGTTGCCGTGCTCCGGCGGCTCCTCGCGCGCGTCCCGCCCGAGCGCCGACCCTGGATCGTCTCCAAGATCGAGCGGAAGGAAGCTCTTGCCGCGCTCGACTCGCTCGCCGCCGCCTCGGATGCGCTCATGGTCGCCCGCGGCGACCTCGGCGTCGAGATCGGGCTCGCGAGCGTGCCCCGCGCCCAGCGGGAGATCCTCGCGGCGGGCCGGCGGCACGCGGTACCCGTCATCGTCGCCACGCAGATGCTCGAGTCCATGATCGAGAACCCGACGCCGACGCGCGCCGAGGTCTCGGACGTGGCCGGGGCGGTGCACGACGGCGCGGACGCCGTCATGCTTTCCGGCGAGACGGCGGTCGGAGCGTGGCCCGTCGAGGCCGTCGAGGCGATGGCCGAGATCGCGTGCGCCGCCGAGGTGCCGGAAGCGGGGACCGAGGCCGACGCGGCGTGTCTTCCCCCTCCGACCGGGGATTTCTCCGCCGTCGTGGCGCGCGCGGCTGCGGAGATGGCCCGCGACGCGCACGCGGCCGCGATGGTCGTCTACACGGAGTCGGGCAGGACGGCGCGCTTCGCCTCGAAGAACCCGCTCTCCATCCCGGTCCTCGCATTCACGTCGCACGAATCCGTTCGGCAGAAGCTCGCGCTTCTCAGGGACGTCACGTCGTTTCGGGTTCGCGAAGCGCGCAGCGTCGAGGCGATGATTCGCGCCGGGGATGCCGTTCTGTCGCGCTTGCCGGGCCTGGCCGGGGCGGTCGTCGTCGAGATCTCGGGCGCGGCTCCGGCGGCGGGCGCCACGAACACGCTGCGCGTCCGGCGCGTGCCGAGCTGAGCCCCCTCAGTCGTCGCTTTCGCCGGCTGGCGCCTCCGGGATCGGCGGCGCCTGCGGGACGCCGTGCGGCGCGATCTCGAGGTCCTCGCCGTCCATTTCGTCCGGGTCGTACTCCACGCCGAGATACGCGAGCAGGGTGGGGGCGAGGTCGACCGTGCGTGCCGCGTGGACGACGCCGGGCGACACGCCGGGGCCCGAGAAGATCAAGGGGACGACCGTTTCGCTCCTCGAGAGTGAGCCGTGGCCGTCCACGTATCCCTTCGTGAAGCCGTAGCCGTCTTTCGGGGAGATGAAGACGTCGGGAGAGCGCGGCGAGTCGAAGAACTCGGGGAGCTGGAGGACGAGATCGGGATACTCCGTCTCCGCCGTCGCCTCGAGCCATTCGTCGGCCTCGTGCGCAGAGCCGACGAGCGGCGCGGCAGGCGACGAGGCGTAGCCGAGGGGGTCCTCTCCGTCCAGGACGCGATACAGATAGAGCGAATCGAGGTCGTCGCGATCCTCGCGCACGATCTCGGCCCGGCCGGCAGGACCGTAGAGCGCGACGGTTCCGGGAAAAGGGCCACGGGTCACGACGAGCCTGACCTCGGGCGCGCGGGCGAGCGTCGCGGCAAAGAGCGACGTTTCCGGCGTCTTCAGGGGAGAGCTCCTCGGGGGGCGGGCCTTCCTCTTGCGCCGCGGGCCACGAAACGCGCTCGGCACCTCCTCGGGCGGGCGGTTCGCGGGCAGCCAGATCATGACGCCCCGGTAGGCGCCGACGGTGATCATGGCGTCGCCCACGTCGTAGGTCTTGTCCTTTCGCCTGACCGGGACGAGAACGCAGTTCCCGAGGCTGCAGTCCGCCTCGGTCGGGTTCGCGCTCAGCGCGCGGTTCACGAGCTCGTTCGCGTCGACGTAGGTCCCGTACGTGCGGTTTCCGTGGTCGGCGACGAGGACGAAGAGGATCCGCTCGTCGAGATGGCGCCTCCTGAGGCGGCGCAGGAGACGCCCGAACGCGCGGTCGATCGCCACCATCTCGTCTCGGAACTCTGGACTGTCCGGGCCGCTCACGTGCGCGATCTCATCGGTGCCGACGAGGTGTCCCCAGACGAGGGGCGGCATCCGTCCCGCCTTCGCCGCGCCGAGGTACGCGTCCCCCACGTCGTCGATCGTCTTGCGGTCCAGGAACGACCAGTCGTTCCGGGCGTACGAGGCGACGATCGCGATCCGGTTCCGCGCGTGGATCGTGACGCCCCGCGCGAGCGGAGTCGTCACGGCGACCGTGTCGTTCGGAAGCCGCTCGAAGAGCGTGCGCGCCTCCGGCGCGAGGTAGTCCGTGTTGGAGAAGACCCCGAGGATGTTCGTGTGCGCCTCGCGAACCCGGAGCCTGCGGTCGAGCCAGATGTTCGCGGGTATCCCGTGGTGGCCGGGGAGAAGGCCGGTTTCGAGGGAGGCGAGATTGGGATACGTCTCGCTCGGGACCGAGGCGACGGCCGTCTGAACACGAAGGCCGGGATCAACGATGCGGGCCTTGAGGTTCGGCAGGGCTCCCGAGGTAACGAGGCGCGAGAAGGTCTCGTCGGGGAGCCCGTCGAAGAGAAGGACGCACACGGACGGCCCGGAATGCGCGGGGATCCGCTCGGCGGCCGTGTACGCGCGCCCGCGGATCGAACAGGCGGCCGCGAAGAGGCCGGCCCCGAAGAGGAGCGCTGCGGTTGCGGAACGCCGAGCCGTCACGCGGCGAGGTTACAGGAGGTTCGCTGCTACCATCCGCGGATGCCACCGTTCCGCGGAGCCGATCTGCACTGCCACTCCACGTTCTCGGACGGCCTGGAGCCCCCGGCGCAGCTCGTGTCCCGCGGCGTCGAGGCAGGCCTTTCCGTGCTCGCGCTCTCGGACCACGACGCCGTTCACGGCCTGCCCGAGTTCGAGGCCGCGGCAAAAGGAACGGGGCTCGTGACCGTGACCGCGAGCGAGCTCTCGACGCGGTGCGACGGCGACGACGTCCACGTGCTCGGCCTGTTTCTCGATCCGGAGGAGCCCGAGCTCAAGTCGCGCCTCTCGGCATTCCGCGAGAACCGAAACACGCGTGGAGAGGCCATGGTGGAGAAGGTCGGCGCCCTGGGAA
Organism: Thermoanaerobaculia bacterium; assembly: GCA_963816185.1. Lineage (GTDB taxonomy): Bacteria > Acidobacteriota > Thermoanaerobaculia > UBA5066 > UBA5066 > Fen-183. The sequence continues at coordinate 397,152 of CAWFJJ010000024.1, forward strand.
TGCCGCTCGATATCGCCGAGATCCGGGCCGTCGTGGCAGGCGGCGCGTTCGGCCGCCCCCACATCGCGCGCGCGATGGTCGCGAAGGGTTACGTGAAGAGCCTCGAGGAGGCCTTCGAGCGCTTCCTGACGCGGGGAAAACCGGCGTACGTGCCCAAGCCGAAGTGGACCCTCGAGGAGGCGATCGAAGCCATCCGCAAGGCGGGCGGTCTCTCGATCATCGCCCATCCGATCTGGTACCGCGACCCGGAGCGAGTCGTCAGCCTCGGAGTCGCGGCGGGGCTCGACGGCCTCGAGGTCGTCCATGCGGACCAGGACGGGCAGAAAGAGAATGCATTCGGCCAGCTCGCCGAGCGTGAGGGCCTTCTGAAGTCGGCCGGTTCTGACTACCACGGCCCGCCGGAAGGAAGGAAGCGCGTCGGCGGCTGCCGGCTCGACGAGGAGAACTGGAGCCGGATGGTCGCCGCCGCCGCGAAGCGCCGGGAGGAAGCCGGCCGCCCGCCGCTGGATCTTTCTCCGCGCTGACGGCGGCCGGACCTCCTTAAATGTGGCGCCAGTGCCCCCCGAGATAACGCCACTCGTGTCCGTGCCGGGTCCAGTGCGCCGGAACCCAGACTTCCTCGGCCCGGCGCGTCTCCCACCTCCCCGGCGCCCAGACGTGCGTCCCGCCGTCCCAGCGCCAGTGGCCGGCGATCCAGAAGTTCTCCGGTCCCGGCGGCGGCGGCACCGTCTCCACCTTGTACGCGGGTGGAGCGGGCGCCACGACCTCGGTGACTCCGGGGTCGTTCCCGGCCGCCACCCAGTGGCCGCGGTGGAAGATCCACTCGCCGCCACGATTCTCCCAGTGATCGCGGAGCCAGACGTGGCCCGGGCGCGACGCCATCCAGCGGCCGCCGACCCACACGTGCCGGTGGCCGTTCCACCTCCAGTGGCCGGTGACCCAGAAGTGAGCGGGGGAGGGCGGGACGCCGATGACCTCGACGCGCGGCGGAGGCGGCGGTACGCCGATGCGCAAGGTGACGCCCGCGACAGCGGCGGATGCGGACAGGGTGAGAACGGCGACGATCAGAAACCGGGCGAAACCACGCGCCATGTGTACCTCCTACAAGACGCATTCCCGCACCTCAGGACGCAAGGAACGGGCCCGAGGATTACTTCCCGGCCGGTTGCCGCGAGGGAAATTGCCTGCCTTGCGGCCTTCGCCCTCGCTTGAAGGACCACTCTTGCGATAGAACAGGTGCCCCCGATGTCCACCCTCGCCCCTGTCGATTCTGAAGTCCTTCCTGCGCGGCCGGATGCCGAGCGGAGTCTCCTGGGCGCGATTCTCATCGACGGGTCGCTCCTGTCGCGCGTCATGGAGTTCCTCGTGCCGGAGGACTTCGCGAGCGAGGCGCACCGGCTGGTCTACGAGGCGTGCCTCGCGCTCGCCGATCGGCGCGAGGGCGTGGATCTCGTCACGGTGCAGAGCGAGCTCGAGAAGACCGGGCGCCTCGAGCGCGCGGGCGGCGCGGCGGTCCTCTCGTCGCTCGTGGACCGCGTGCCGGACGTCGAGAACGTCGAGAGCTATGCGCGCCTCGTGCGCGAGTCCTCGCTGAGGCGGCTCGTGATCTTCCAATCGCGGCGCGCGATCCGCGACGCCGTGACGGCCCCGGATGCCGAGACCGTGCTCGAGAACGCGCAGCGCGACCTCGTCGAGATCGCGAAGGGGTCGATCAAGGGCGGCTTCGTGAGGCTCTCGCGCATCGCGGAGAGGAACGAGGAGGAGATCCAGAAGATCCATGGGCGGGGCACGATGCTCACGGGCCTGCCCACGGGCTTCACGAGGCTGAACGCGCTGACGCAGGGCTTCCAGAAGACCGACCTGATCGTCGTTGCGGCCCGGCCGGGCATGGGCAAGACGGCGTTCGCCCTGAACATCGCGTCGTACCTGACGATCCACCAGAAGTTCGTCGTCGGCTTCTTCTCGCTCGAGATGTCCGCCCAGCAGCTCGGCTTCCGCATTCAGTGCGCCGAGTCGCGGGTCAACCTGCAGCGCCTGCGCGAGGGCCGCCTCTCGAAGGAGGAGAAGAAGGCTCTCTTCTTCTCGACGCAGCAGATGCGCGAGGCGCAGCTCTTCGTGGACGACTCTCCGGCCGCCACCCTCCTCGAGATGCGGGCGCGGGCGCTCCAGCTCAAGCAACGGCACGGCCTCGACGCCCTGTTCGTCGACTACCTCCAGATCATGGGGTCGCGCGGCAAGGTCGAGAACCGCACGCAGGAGGTCAGCGCGTTCTCGCGCGGCCTCAAGGCCCTCGCCAAGGAGCTCGACGTTCCCGTCGTCGCGCTCTCGCAGCTTTCGCGGCGCACCGAGCAGCGCGGCTCCGAGAAGGAGCCCGTGCTCTCGGACCTCCGCGAGTCGGGCGCCATCGAGCAGGACGCCGACGTCGTGCTCTTCCTTTCGCGGCCCGAGTACTACGACAAGGACACCGAGCAGAAGAACGTCTGCGACGTCATCATCGCCAAACAGCGCAACGGCCCGACCGACCGTTTCACGCTCGGCTGGTCGGGCGAGTACACGCGCTTCTCGGACCTCGCGATGATCAGCGAAGGTCCGGGGCTCTGAGCCTCTCTTCACCCCTCCGACCCACGCACGCCGTCGTCGACCTCGACGCGCTCGCGTCGAACTACCGGGCGATCATGCGCGCGCTGCCCAAGGGCTGCGTGCTGATGCCCGTCGTCAAGGCGGACGCGTACGGCCATGGAGCCGGGCACGTCGCGCGCCGCCTCGCGGAGGAGGGCGCGCCGATCTTCGCGGTCGCCGTCGTCGAGGAGGGACTCGAGCTGCGGCGCGCGGGCATCACGCAGCCGATCCTCGTCATGGGCTGGATCGGAGGAGATCAGATTGGCTCCCTCGTAAAGGGTGGTCTCACGCCCAATGTCCATTCGATGGAACAGGGTGAGGAATTGAAGAACTTCCTAGAAGGGGAAGAGGGGAGAGGGGCGTCGCGCTTGCCCTTGCCCGTTCATCTGAAGCTCGACACGGGGATGACGCGGCTCGGGGTGCTTCCGTCCGACTTGCCGCGAGTTCTCGACCTTCTCGACGAATCGAAGGGGCGCATTTTCTTAGAAGGTGTATTTCAGAACTTCGCCTCGGCGGACGATCCCGGCGGTGCACAAACCGAGGCGCAGATCAGGATTTTCTTAGAAGGTCTAAAGGCAATTCGCGCGCGCGGGTCACCGGCCTTCCATCATCCACACCGACAACAGCGCGGCGACGCTGGCGCGGCTGGCTAATTCACCTTCTAAGAAATCTCTCTTCGAGGTCACTCATGTCCGCCCCGGCCTGGCTCTTTACGCACGGGTCCCCGGGCTCTCTTCCGAAGCAAATGATTCTCTCTCGGACGTCATGTCGTTCGTCTCCGTCGTCGACCAGGTGAAGACCGTCCCGCCCGGGACGCGCGTGGGTTACGGCGGGACGTTCGTCGCGGGGCGGACCACGACGCTCGCCATCGTCCCGGCCGGATTCGCGGACGGCGTGCCGCGGCATCTCTCCGGGCGCGGGCACGTCCTGATCGGGGGCCGCCGCTGCCCGATCGCCGGGCGCGTCTCGATGGACCTCACGGCCGTCGACGTGACGGACCTTCCCGCACGGCCCGCGCGGAACGAAGAGGTGGTCTTCTTCGGACGCCAGGGAGGCGCCCGGCTTGGCGTCGACGAGGTGGCTGCGGCCGCGGGAACGGTCTCCTGGGAGCTCCTGTGCGGCGTCGGCCCGCGCGTGCCACGTATCATCGTGTCCGGAGGCCGGATCGTGGCACGGGAGACGAAATTCCTGTGAGCGCTGTACTCGAGTTCCTCGGACGTGGCGTTCTGGGCGTCCTGGAGGGGGTCGGGCGCTTCTTCCAGCTGCTCGGAATGACGCTGCGCGGCCTCGTGGCACCCCCGTGGACACCCTCTGCGACCGCCCGGCAGGTCGTGCGCGTCGGCGTCGACTCCGTGCCGGTCGTGCTTCTGACCGCGTTCTTCACGGGCGGCGTTCTCGCCCTCCAGACGTTCAAGGGCTTCCAGCGCTTCCACGCCGAGGGCTACATCGGATCCGTCGTGGCGCTGTCGATGCTGCGTGAGCTCGGACCCGTTCTGACCGGGCTCATGGTGACGGGGCGCGCGGGCAGCGCGATGGCCGCCGAGCTCGGCTCGATGCGCGTGACCGAGCAGATCGACGCGCTCGTAGCTCTCGCGACCGACCCGGTGCAATACCTGTTCGTGCCGCGCGTCCTCGCGGCGATCATCGTGCTGCCGATGCTCGTCGTCCTCGCGGACGCGGTCGGCATCCTCGGCGGCTATCTCGTGGCCGTGTCGTACCTCGGCGCGAACCCGGTCGTCTACGTCAACAACACATTCCAGTACCTCGACATGGAGGACCTGACATCGGGCCTCATCAAGTCCGCGGTCTTCGGGTTCCTCCTCGCTCTCGTGGGCTGCCAATGCGGGTTCGACACGAAGGGCGGGGCGGAGGGCGTGGGCCGGTCGACGACGACCGCGGTCGTCATGGGCTCTCTCACGATTCTCATCGCCGACTTCTTCCTGACGAAGGTGCTCTTTTGAGCGCGTCCGCCGAGGCCCCCGCGATCCGGCTCAAGGGAGTCTCGAAGAGCTTCGGAGAAAAGAAAGTCCTCATCGGCCTCGATCTCGAGGTGAAGAAGGGCGAGTCGCTCGTCCTCCTCGGACAGTCGGGGATCGGCAAGAGCGTTCTCTTGAAGCACGTCATCGGCCTCCTGAAGCCCGACTCCGGCACCGTCGAGATCGACGGAGTGGACCTGTGGGCCGCTCCCCCGCGCGAGCGCGACGCGCTCCGCCGCAAGTTCGGCATGTCGTTCCAGGAAGGGGCGCTCTTCGACTCCATGAGCGTCGGCGAAAACATCGCGTTTCCGCTCACGCGGCACACGAAGAAGTCGAAGAAGGAGATCGCCGAACGGGTCGCCGAGTGCCTCGAGCTCGTGCGTCTGCCCGGCATCGAGGACAAGCGCCCTTCCGAGCTCTCGGGAGGGATGAAGCGCCGCGTGGGATTCGCGCGCGCGATCGCCCTTCAGCCGCAGGCCCTGCTCTTCGACGAGCCCACCACCGGCCTCGACCCGATCACGACGGACGTCGTCGTGAAGGTCATCTCGGAGATGCGTTCGCGGCTCAAGCCGTCGGCGATCACGATCACGCACGATCTCAGGGTCGCGTTCACGATCGCGGACCGCGTCGGGCTCCTGTCCGGAGGCAAGATCTACGTCGACATGACCCCGAAGGAGTTCGAGCAATCGAAGGACAAGCGCGTCGCGGCCTTCGTGACCGGCAACAGCGAGCTCGCGCCTCCGGAGGCCGAGCCCGAGAGCCGCTCGGAGAAGGGACGGCGGGAAAAGGGCGGGGAAGCGCACGTATGATGGACGCGCCATGACGACCACCGCGAAAATCGGGGCGTTCTTCGTCGTCGTTCTCGTCGCCCTTGCGATCCTCATCCTGAAGATCGAGGACATCCACATCGGGAAGAAGAAGCGCACGAACACGGCTGACGCGCACTTCAAGGACGTCGCGGGCCTCGACGACAAGTCGGCGGTGCGACTCGCCGGGGTGCGGGTCGGCAAGGTGGACAAGATCACTCTGCGGCCGGACGGCACCGCGGTCGTGCACCTCGAACTCGACAAGGGCGTCGAGCTGCACGAAGGCGCGACCGCGCAGATTCGGGCCCTCGGCCTCCTCGGCGACAAGTACGTCGAGCTCGCGCCGGGGGACCTGTCCGCCCCACGCCTCCCAAACGGCGCCCTGCTCGAGGGGGTGTCGGGCACCGGCTTCGACGACATCACGAAGATGGCCGCGGACATCGGGAAGGACCTCAAGGAGGTCTCGGGCGCGCTCGCGAACTCCCTCGGCGGGCAGAGAGGCGAGGAGAGGCTCAATCGGATCGTCGACAACCTCGGCCGCCTCGCCGAGTCCCTGCGCGAGCTCGCCGATGCGAACCGAGGCAACGTCGACGCCATCGTCGCGAACCTGAAGCTGCTGTCGGCGCAGCTTCTCGAGACCACCGCGCGGGTAGACCGGATGCTCGACGAGAACCGGGCGGGCGTGAAGACGGCGGTCTCGAACGCGGACGACATCACGGCGAAGCTCAAAACGACCGCCGACACCCTGAACTCCATCACGGGCAAGATCGACACGGGGCAGGGCACGATCGGAAAGCTCCTGAACGACGACGAGACGCACAAGAACATCAACGACGCGCTCAAGTCGGTGAAGGAGGGCGTCGAGCAGCTCTCGGGAACCCTCGGGCGCATCAACCGCCTGCAGCTCGACATCGGATTCCGCGCGGAGTACGCGTCGCGGCTCCGCGACAACAAGTACTACTTCACCCTTGACGCCATCCCCCGGGAGGGGAAGTTCTACCGGCTCGAGATCGGCTCGCTTCCCCACGGCAAGCGGGAGGACATCCTCGAGAATTCCACGGTGACCTTCCCGGACGGCAGTCAGCAGACGATCAATACCACCGGGCAGCGCTACATCGACCAGTTCGTCCTGTCGGCTCAGCTCGGCTACAAGCTGAGCAACACGATTCTGCGCGCCGGAATTATCGAGTCGCGCGGCGGCGCCGCGATCGAACAGACTTTCAGGGGCGACACCTTCCGCATTGCGGGCGAGATCTGGGACTTCACGAGGCCGGACCTGAACGGGCATCTCAAGCTCTACACCCGCTGGAACGCGAGCCCGAACCTCTACGTGACGGGCGGCGTGGACGACCTCCTGAATCCGGGACTGAGGTCGCCGTTCCTCGGCGCGGGCATCCGCTGGAAGGACGAAGACCTCAAGGCCCTGCTCGGCAGCATCCCGATCCCGAAGTAGCCGTGGTTCGAAAAGCCGCGACGGTCTTCTCGTGCACGGCCTGCGGGGCCCAGAGCCCGCAGTGGATGGGACGCTGCCCGGAGTGCGGGGCGTGGAGCACGCTCGTGGAGGAACGCGCGGCCGAGGCGCCTCCTCGCGGCGGAGCGATCGTGCCGTCCGGCTCCATGCCGGTCCGGCTGTCCGACGTGACGGCCGCGGCGGTCCCGCGCATCCCGACGGGCATCGGCGACATGGACCGCGTCCTGGGCGGCGGCCTCGTCCCGGGCTCGGTCGTCCTCGTGGGTGGAGAGCCGGGTATCGGCAAGTCCACGCTTCTGCTGCAGGTCGCCACCCGCCTCGCCGAACGAGTGGGGTCCGTCCTCTACGTCAGCGCGGAGGAGTCCGCGCGGCAGGTGAAAATGCGGGCCGATCGGCTCGGAGCCTCGGCGCCGGCACTGTTCCTGCTTCCCGAGACGTCTCTCGAGGCGATTCTCGAGGCGGCGAAGGCCGGAACGTTCGGGGCGATCGTCGTGGACTCGATCCAGACGATCGCCTCTGCGGACGCGCCCGCCGCCGCGGGCTCGGTCACGCAGGTGCGCGCCTGCGCGGGCCGCCTCCTGGCGCTCGCGAAGACGACCGGTGTGCCGGTCTTCCTCATCGGCCACGTCACGAAGGACGGGACGCTCGCGGGCCCGAAGACGCTCGAGCACCTCGTGGACGCGGTCCTGTCGTTCGAAGGCGAACGATTTCACGCGCACCGAGTCGTGCGCGCTCTGAAGAACCGGTTCGGCCCCGTGCACGAGCTGGGGCTCTTCGAGATGACGGGAGCCGGCCTCGTCGAGGTCGCGAACCCGTCCGCGCTCTACCTCGGCAGCGGCGCCGGAGGGCGGCCCGGCTCGGTGGTCCTCGCGGGCGTGGAGGGGACGCGGCCGCTGCTCCTGGAAGTCCAGGCCCTCACGGTCGAGGCGAAGTACGGAAGCCCGCGGCGCACCGCGATCGGGTTCGACGGCACGCGCCTCGCGCTCCTTCTTGCGGTTCTGGAGAGGCACGGCGGATTGTCGCTCTCCTCGCACGACGTGTTCCTGAACGTGGCAGGCGGTGCCGAGAGCGCCGAGCCGGCTGCCGACCTCGCCGTCTGCTCTGCCGTCGCGGGCAGCTTCCGCGGTCGGGCGCTGCCTCCGTTGACCGCCGTCTTCGGCGAAGTGGGCCTTCTCGGCGAGGTGCGGGCGGTGTCCGACGCTTCCCTGAGATTGAAGGAAGCCGTCTCGCTCGGCTTTCGCTCCGTTTTCGTTCCGGCGGGAAACGCCGCGGAGGCGGCGGCGTTCCCGGACCTCTCGGTCACGCCCCTCCGGAGCGTCGAGGAGCTGCTGGGGAGGACGTGACCTTCAGAAGTCGGTTACCGTGCGTTCAGATCAGGCGGTTCCCACGGGGTCAGCCGGTCCCGGCATCCTGACCGCGGTGTAGGGGTGCAGCGGCATCATGGACAAATCTTCAAGTCTCGCGTAACAGGATGTGCGCTCATTTACTGATCGATGCAGGAGGCTTTCAATGAAGGGCATGCTCGGTCTCATTCTGCCTGTGGCTCTCCTTCCGGGCTCCGCCCTCGCCTCGTCCCCCGTGGACGCCCTTTCTGACGTACCTCAGAGCTGGTCGGCCCCGCCGTACTGGTCTGCGCCGGCGATCTCGCAGGGGGAGCAAAGCGGGCGCAGCGCACTCGCTTCGGGGCGGGACACCCTCGTGACCAGCCCTGTCCCCCTGCCCTTCGTCGCCTTGACGCCCTGCCGCTTGGTTGACACTCGCGGGCTTGTCGCGGCGTTGCCGGGTGACGGGTTCCTGCCGGCCGCCGTCGTCCGCAGTTACACGCTCGTCGGCGCCTGCAACGTGCCGGCGAACGCGCAGGCGATCTCTCTCAATGCCACCGTTACGAACCCCACAGGCCCTGGCTTCCTCGTCCTCTGGGCGAAAGGCGGCACCATCCCGCACGTCTCCACTCTCAACTACGTCGCGGGTCAGACGCTCGCGAACGCCGCCGTCGTTCCGCTGAGCTCCGACGGAAGCATCTCGCTCGTCCTGGGCGTCTCGGGAGGCGATGTCATCCTGGACACGAACGGCTACTACGCGGCAACGCCGAGCGTCGCGAGTCTCAACGCGCTGACGGGTGACGTTCTTTTGCGGGCCGGCACGAACGTGACGATCACGCCCGGAAACGGCACGCTGTCGATCGACGCGGCGGGCGCGACGGGCCCTCAGGGTCCCACTGGTCCGACGGGCGCCACGGGTCCTCAAGGTCCGGCCGGCGCCACCGGCGCGACGGGTCCAACGGGCTCTCAGGGTCCGATCGGCCTGACCGGCGCCACGGGTCCTCAAGGCCCGACCGGCCCCCCCGGAGGCGGGGCGCCGTCCGGCTCGATGGTGCTCGGTGCACCGGGCGACACCACGCTGATCGGGGCAGGCTATACCGAGATCGCTCCCTGCCGCTTCGATTACTGGACCCCGACGGCTTCAACGGGCGCGCCGTTGGCACGCCACTTCCAAACGGCGATCTGGACCGGCACGAAGATGATCGTTTGGGGCGGGTGGAACGGCGACTACCTGAACGACGGCGGCCAGTACGATCCGGTCGCGAACGCCTGGACGGCGACGCGACTGAAGAACGCACCTTCTGGACGCTACGGCCACACGGCGGTCTGGACCGGCTCGCAGATGATCGTCTGGGGCGGGTACGGCGGCTCTTTCCTGAACGACGGCGGCGAGTACGACCCTGCCGCGGACACCTGGACCGCGACGGCGGCAACGGGCGCGCCGGCGGAGCGCTACACCCACACGGCGGTCTGGACGGGCTCGAAGATGATTGTCTGGGGCGGGGAAAACGGCAGCGCTGTCTTAAACACTGGCGGCCAGTTCGACCCGGTCGACAGAGGCTGGACCCCAACGACGACAACGGGCGCTCCTTCGGTGCGCGCCGTCCACACGGCGATCTGGACCGGCTCGAGGATGATTGTCTGGGGCGGGTACTTCCCGGGCGTCGTGTACGGCGGCTCTTTCCTGAACGACGGCGGCCGATACGACCCGATCGCGGACACCTGGGCTACGACGAACACTTCGGGCGCGCCGTCGGCACGCTACGCCCACACGGCGGTCTGGACCGGCTCCGCGATGATCGTCTGGGGCGGATGGAACGGCAGCGCTTTTTTGAACGACGGCGGCGTGTACGATCTGGCCGCGGACACTTGGACAGCGACGACGACGGCCCCGCTTTCGGCTCGCACTTATCACACGGCGGTCTGGACCGGCTCGAGGATGATCATTTGGGGCGGGTCAAGCCCCGGCCCCGCTTACGATAACGACGGCGGCTCGTACGACCCGGTCGCGAAAAACTGGACGCCAGCGACGACGGCGGTGGGCCCTTCGGGGCGCAACCGCCACACGGCGGTCTGGACCGGCTCCAGGATGATCGTCTGGGGGGGTGCGGGCGCCGCGGGCTACCTTAACGACGGCGGTCAGTGGGCTGGCGTGTCGCTCTACGTGAAGAACTGAGAGGAGATGTCGCTCGCTCTCGCGCTGGCCCTTCTCCTCGCGGCGCCGCCGCTGTCCTTTTCAGAGCGCGTGGACGGGGCGCGAGCGATCGAGCGGGCCCGGTACGCCTTCGTCATCGGCGCGACGAAGCCGTTCGACGACGTGTACCCGCGTTCGGTCTTCGAGAAGAAGGTAAAGCGCGAGCTGGCCGAGGAGCGTGTCCTCTCGAGCCAGTTCGGAATGCAGGTGACCGCTGAGGTGCTTTCGGCCGAGTACGACCGGATCGAGAAGGAGACCCGCGCCCCAGACCAGTGGGAGGCTATCCAGAAGGCGCTCGGAGGTTCCCGCCGAGAGATCGAGGAAGTCCTCTGCCGGCCGCTCCTCGTGGACCGCGCCCTCAGGGCCCGGTTCGCCTTCGACCAGAGGATCCACGAGGCGGAGCAAAAAAAAGCACGCGAGGCGCGCGAGGTGTTCCTCGCGGGAAGGACGCCGAAGGGCTCGAGCATGATCCGGCTCTCGCGAAAGGCGGAGCCGGGAGTGACAGACGAGCTGCTCGAAAAGGCGCGGAGCGAAGCCCCGGGCCCGAAGATCCTTTCGCCGGACGAACCGGTGAAGAAGAGCGATGCTCTCGTCCCCATCGATCCCGAGGTGGCGAACGTCCTCGAGAAAGAGCTGAAGACGAAGGGGGACGTTTCGACGATCCTGGAGGAGCGAAACCGTTTCTCAGTCTTCCGTCTCGTGGCGTCGGATGCCGGCGAATGGCTTGTCGAGGCCGTCCAGATTCCGAAGCGCGACTTCGACCGCTGGCTCGACGCCGCGGTGAGAATCCCGAGTCCCTAGGTTCAGACCGGACGCCCGCCGAGCAGCCGCGCCGGGAGGAAGAGCAGCGCCTTGAGGAACGCGAAGACGCCGCCGACGGCGATCCCGACGAGCTTGAAGGGAAGCAGGATCAGCCAGACGAACGGAAAGGCGACGAGCGCGATCAGGGCGACGGGCCAGCACAGGATGAAGAGGATGACCCAGAGGAGGAACTTCACCATAGGCGGCCTCCGGCGATGATACGGGGTGGCCCCGATGCGGGTTCTCGAGCGCTGATCCTGTTGCATCATGGTCGGGGGGCATGGCACGTGTGAACGTGTCGCCAGGGAGAGGCCGATGACGAAGCAGCTGGACTTTACGAAGCTCGATCTCATGGACGCGCTCGATCTCGCCATCCTCATCGAGCAGGAGGCCATGGAGCGTTACGAAGAGCTGACGGCCGTGATGCGCGAGCATCGCACCGAGGAGGCCGCGTCCTTCTTTCACTTCATGGCGAAGGCCGAGGCGAAGCACGGCGCCGACCTGCTCATTCAGCGGACGAAGCTCTTCGGAAAGACCGCGCGCCGCATCGAGCGCGCGCTCCTCTGGGACGTCGAGGCACCCGGCTACGAGACCGTCCACGATTTCATGACTCTGCGCGAGGCCTTGAAAGTGGCGATGGACGCCGAGGTGAAGGCGTACCACTATTTCAACGAGGCCCTGAAGCTCCCGCTGGCGCCCCCGGTGAAGAAGCTCTTCGAAGAGCTTCGGCAGGAGGAGATTGCCCACCAGGACATGGTCAAGAGGGAGTTCGCGAAGGCTCCACCGGAGGAAGGCGCCAACCCCGAGGACTTCGCCGACGAGCCGGTGGCCCAGTAGGGTCTCAGCCCTCGAACGTCGTTCCGGTCAGCTTCTCGAACGCCTCGACATAACGCGCGCGCGTGCCTTTGACGACGTCGGGGGGCAGGACGGGCGCCGGGGGCGTCTTGTTCCAGCCTGTCCTCTCGAGGAAGTCGCGCACGAACTGCTTGTCGAAGGACGGCGGCGAGCTTCCGCTCTTCCACGTGCCCTTCGGCCAGAAGCGCGAGGAGTCTGGGGTGAGCGCTTCGTCGATCCAGACGACCCCGCCCGCTTCGTCGAGGCCGAACTCGAACTTCGTATCGGCGACGAGGATGCCGCGCGACTCCGCGTAGGCCGCGGCTCCACGGTAGAGCGCGAGCGTGAGGTCGCGGAGGCGGCCCGCGAGGGCCGCACCCACGGCGGCCGCCACCGCCGAATACGGGACGTTCTCGTCGTGGCCCGTCTCGGCCTTCGTCGCCGGCGTGAAGATGGGCTCGGGGAGGCGGTCGGCCTCCTTCAGCCCGGCGGGCAGCCGCTGGCCGCAGACGGCGCCGCTCTTCCGATAGTCCTTCCAGCCCGAGCCGGCGAGGTACCCGCGGGCGACGCACTCGAAAGGCACGACGCGGCACTTCTTCGCGAGCACGGCGCGCCCGGCGAGAAGAGAGCGCGAGGAGGCGAGAGGCTCGGGGAAGCGGGCGGCATCGGTCTCGAGGAGGTGGTTCGGGACGACGTCCGCGAATTTCCGAAACCAGAAATTCGAGAGCCTGGTCAGGATCTTTCCTTTCTCGGGAATTCCGGGGCTGAGGACGGCGTCGAAGGCGGAGATGCGGTCCGTCGCGACGAGGAGGACGCGGTCTTCGAGGTCGTACACGTCGCGCACCTTGCCGCGGCGCGGAGGCGGCAGGCCCGGCAGGAGGGTTTCGAGGACGGCATCGGCCATCGCGCGATTGTAGGGCACGCGCCGCGCTAGACTTCGCTCGCTTCCGGCCTTAGGCCCAATCGGAGGTTCTGTTGCTCAAGATCTCGATCCAAAGTGGTAAGGCGCACGCCCCGAGGGCGGACGCGCTCGTTGTCTTCGCGGCCGGCAAGTCAAGGAAGGAAAGTCTTTCTTCGCTGCCGGCGGACCTGCGTGCCCTCGTGGCTGCGGCCGCGCCCGCCGAGCCCTCGGCGGACGGCGCCGTCTTCACGCTTCCTCTCCGTGGAGGCAAGGGGGCCGCGCGCCTCTACGTCCTTGGCGCGGGCAAGGAGACCGAAATCTCGCCGCGCAAGGCACGCGGCCTGCTGCGGGCCGCCGCGAAGACGCTGAACCGGAGCGGCGAATCGTCGGCCATCCTCGATTTCGCGCTCGGCATCAAGCGGATGGATGCGAAGGAGGCGCGAGAGTTCATCTTGCGCTCGCTCTTCCTCGCCGATTACGGCTTTCCTCGCTACAAGTCGAAAGACGCCGAGAAGACGCCGCTCGCCGCGATCGCCGTCGAGCCCCTCGGCGCGTTCCAGGGCATCGAGGCCCGTGAAATCGACGAGGCGCGCGCCGTCGCGCGTGTGGCCCGCCTCGTCCGCGATCTCGGCAATACGCCGTCGAACGACATGCTTCCGCGCAATTTCGCGGACCGCGTCCGGAAGGAAGCGAAGACACGCGGCGTGAAGGTGACGGTCCTCGACAAGAAGGCGATCCGGAAGGAGCGGATGGGCGGCCTCCTCGCGGTGAACCGCGGCGCTGCCGAGGAGCCGCGCGTCGTCGTCCTCGAGTACCGGGGAGGCCGGAAAGGCGAGGCGCCCGTGGCGCTCGTGGGAAAGGGCGTCACCTTCGATTCCGGCGGGATCTCGATCAAGCCCGCAGACAAGATGGGCGACATGAAGTGGGACATGATGGGCGCGGCCACGGCGATGGGCGCGGTCCTGGCCGCCGCGGACCTTCGCCTCGGCGTCAACCTCGTCGGGATCGCGGCCCTCACCGAGAATCTGCCCTCGGGCTCCTCGTACAAACCGGGCGACATCGTGAGATTCCGCAACGGCAAGACGGCCGAGATCGACAACACGGATGCCGAGGGACGCGTCATCCTCGCGGACGCGCTCGACTATGCGGCCGAATGGAAGCCCGCGGTCATCCTGGATTACGCGACGCTCACGGGTGCGGCTCTCGTGGCGCTCGGTCTCGAGGCGGCGATCGTGTTCACGGACGACGACGCCCTCGCGAGGGAGCTCGTGAAGGCCGGGGAGCGGACGGACGAGCGCCTCTGGCGCCTCCCGATGTGGGAGGAGTACCGCGAGAACATCCGGTCCGACTGGGCCGACATGAAGAACACGGGCGGCCGGTGGGGCGGCTCGATCAACGGCGCGATGTTCCTCAAGGAATTCGTGGATCCGAAGAGGCCTTGGGCGCACCTCGACATCGCGGGAACGGCCTTTTACGACCGCGAGTACGCGGGTTATCCCGTCGGAGCGACGTCCTTCGGGCTGGGCCTCACGCTGCGCTGGCTGAAGGACGGCTGGAGGGGAAGAAGAAAAGGAAATGACTTGAGGGAGAAAGAGAGAGAAGAAAGATTTGCTTAGAAGGGAAAAAGAAAAAGAAGAAAGACATGGCAGCCGCCGAATAGCAGAAAGATGTTGACGAGTCTCCGCGTCCGCGACCTCGCAGTCCTCGAGGACGTCGAGGTGGCGTTCGGCGAAGGCCTCACCGTCCTGACGGGAGAGACGGGAGCCGGCAAGTCGCTCGTCGTGGACGCCGTGATGCTGCTTGCCGGAGGGCGGGCTGATCCCGCGCTCGTGAGGGCCGGGTCCGAGAGACTCGTCGTCGAGGGCGCGTTCGACTGCGACGACGCCGAGGCGCGGCGCGCTCTCGTCGAGGCGGGTCTCCTCGAGGATGGAGGCACGGGCTCTTTCGAGGTCGTCGTGCGGCGCGAGGTCGCCGCGGGCGGCAAGGGGCGGCTCCTCGTGAACGGCTCTCCGGCGGCCCTGAGGACTCTGCAGGAGATCGCGCCGCGTCTTCTCGTGCTCTACGGGCAGGCGGAGGCGCGCGACCTCCTCGATCCCGACGCGCCTCGCCACCTTCTGGATCGGTTCGCGGGCCTCGGAGAAGGGGCGGCAGCCGCGGCCGATCGCTTTCGCGAGTTCGTCGGCGCCGAGCGCGATCTCGCGCGCCTCCACGAGGCGGCCCGGGACCGCGTTCAAAGGCTCGAGCTGCTCGAATTCCAGATTGCCGAGATCGACGGGGTGGGGCCGAAAGAGGGAGAAGACGAGGAGATTTCTTCTGAAAGGAAGAGACTGGCCAGCGTCGAGAAAGTGGGCCAGCTTCTCGCAACGGCGACGAGCGCGCTGGAATCCGACGAGAGCGGCGCGATCCCTGCGGCTTCGGCTGCCCGCCGAGCTCTTCAGCAACTCGAAGAAATCTCCTCCTCGTACACCACCCGGAGCGCCGCCCTCGCCGAGGCGATCGAGCGGCTCAAAGAGGTTGCGTTCGAGACCTCCCGCGACCTCGGGAGTCTCGAGGCGGATCCCGCGCGTGCCGCGTTCGTGGCCGAAAGGCTCGACGCCCTCGCGAAGCTGAAGAGAAAATACGGCGCGACGCTCGCCGAGGTCCTCGAACGGCGCGCGTCGCTCGGCCGGGAGCGCGACGAGCTTCTCGATCTCGAAGGCGCGGTGAAGAAGGCCGAAGGTGCGTCGGAAAAGGCCTTCTCCTCCTATCGCCGCGCCGCGCTCGAGCTGTCGGCCGGCCGCGAGGCGGCCGCGCCGCGCCTCGGGCGCGCCGTGGAAGAGCACCTTCGAGACCTCGCGTTCCTCAAATCGTCGTTCTCGGTTCTCGTGACGCGCCGCGAGGAGGAAGGGAGTCGTTTCGCGGCGGGAGGCAGCCGCGTCTCCTTCGGGACGCACGGCATCGACCAGGTGGCATTCGCCTTCGCACCGAACCCCGGAGAGCCGGCGCGGCCTCTCCAGAAGATCGCCTCGGGCGGGGAGCTCTCCCGCGTCCAGCTCGCGCTGGCGGCCGCGCTTGCGGCCGAGGAGTCGGAGTCCGAGGCAAAGCCTGCAACGAGGCGCCGCGGCGGCCCCGTCCGGACCTTCGTCTTCGACGAGGTGGACGCGGGCGTCTCGGGCGCGACGGCGGAAGCCGTCGGCCGGAAGCTGCGCGGCCTCGCGGCGAAAGAGCAGATCCTCGTCGTCACGCATCTCGCACAAGTCGCAGCGGCCGGCGACTGCCACCTTTCGGTCTCGAAGGAGGCGGCCAAGGGCCGGACGCGGACGCGCGTGGAGGCGCTCGACGGGGCCGGGCGGGTCGAGGCGATCGCCGCCCTTCTCGCTGGGGCGTCCGTCGGGGAAGCGGCGCGGGCCCAGGCGCGGCAGCTCCTCTCCGCGTTCACCCCAGGCGGGCGCCGTCCACGACTTTCCAGCCGCTCTTCTTGAACGTGATTCTCAGATGTAAGGCGCGCGCGAAGAAACCCCAGTATTTCCCTGTCTCACGCCGTCGAAATCGTTTAGATCCATAGATTTGGGACATTTCAACGTATCTGTGGAAAAGCCTGTGTGTTGCGGTCGAAAAAGGGGCCCGAAGCGGCATTTTTGCTTGGGTTTTTCCGCCTCGCACATAGCTCTGTGCACCGGGCCGATTCGGGCTCGCCGGCGCTTTGATATCGTTCGATTTCGATGACGATCCGTTCTTATCGCGGCCTCATGCCCCGGCTCGGCTCGGGCGTGTTCATCGCGGAGACAGCGGCCGTCATCGGAGACGTCGTCCTGGGCGACGACGTGTCGATCTGGTACTCGGCGGTCGTTCGTGGCGATTGCTGCTCGATAAGAATCGGCGCGCGGTCGAACGTGCAGGATAATTGTTCGCTCCACGTGACGAAGAGGACCGGGCCTCTCACTCTGGAGGAGGAGGTCACGCTCGGACACAACGCCGTCGTGCACGCGTGCACGGTCCGCCGTGGAGCTCTCATCGGCATGAACGCGACGGTTCTCGACAATGCCGATGTCGGCGCGAGCGCCCTCGTCGCCGCCGGCGCGGTCGTCCTGAACGGCACGGTGATCCCGCCCGCCACGCTCTGGGCCGGCAATCCCGCGAGGCACCGGCGCGACCTCACGCCCGACGAGGTCGAGAGCCTCAAGACCTACTGGCAGAACTACCTCGAGTACAAGACCGATTACCTCGACAGCGAGGCGAAGGGCCGGGCGGACATGAACACGGCCCTTCGCCGCGCGTGACGCCCACGGCCCGCGAGGGCCCGCGATGATCGCGAGCGTCAAGGGGACGCGCGACCTCCTCCCGCCCGAGACGCGCGTGTGGAACCGCGTCGAGGCGGCTGCGCGCGAGGTCTTCGCGCTCTACGGCTTCGACGAGATCCGGACGCCGACGCTGGAGTCCACGGAGCTCTTCGTGCGGAGCGTGGGGGAGTCGACGGACATCGTCCACAAAGAGATGTACACGTTCACCGACCGCGGCGGCCGTTCCGTGACGCTGCGCCCCGAGAACACGGCGGGAGTCGCGCGCGCCTACGTCGAGCACACGCTTGCGCAGGCAGGGCGGCCCTGGAAGCTGTACTACATCGGGCCGCAGTTCCGGTACGAGCGCCCTCAGAAGGGCCGCTATCGCGAGTTCCGGCAGATCGGAGCCGAGATTCTCGGCCCCTCGGACGCCGCGACGGACGCCGAGCTGCTCGTCATGCTCTTCGACTTCCTCGGGCGGCTCGGGTTCATGGGACTTTCTGTTTCGCTCAATTCGGTGGGGACGGAAGTCGAGAGACCAGGGTTCATCCAGGCGCTGCGCGCCTGGTTTTCTTCGAAGGAGAATTTGCTGGACGAGGACGACCGGCGACGCCTCGCGGAGAATCCCCTGCGCATCCTCGACTCGAAAAATCAGCGCCTTGCTGAATGGCTCGCCGATCCCTCGCTGCCGCGCATGGTCGATTACCTTTCGAAGGAATCTTCCGAACATCACACGATGCTTCTCGGCTTTCTCGACGCAGCTCGCATCCCCTATCGGATGGATCCTCTTCTGGTCCGTGGCCTCGACTACTACACGCGCACCGTTTTCGAGGTCACGGCAGCCGGCCTCGGAGCGCAGGACGCGATCCTCGGCGGGGGCCGCTACGACAAGCTCGTCTCCGACCTCGGGGGACCGAGGACCGCCGGGATCGGCTTCGCCATCGGGACGGATCGTCTCGTCGGCATCCTGCCCGAGGCGTTCCGCTCGGCGGCGATCGAGGCCGTTCGGCCTGTCGTGCTGATCCCGCTCGAGCGCGCCGACGTGGCGGAGGCTCTCTCCCTCGCGAAGGACCTTCGGAAGGAGGGGATTCCCGTCGACCTCGTCACGGCCGCGAAAGGACCGGGGCACGGCCTGAAGGTGGCCGAGAAAACGGGGGCCGTCCTCGCCGTTCTTCTCGGGCAGAAGGAGCGCGAAGGGGGAGTCGTGAACGTCAAGGATCTCGCGCGGCGGACGCAGGAGGCGCTCCCGCGGCTCGGCCTCGCGGCCGCTCTGCGCGCGCGTCTGTAAGATCCGCCACCATGTCCTCAGTCGCACGCACCCCCGCCGGAACGCTCCGCAAGGCCGACGTCGGGCGGACCGTTCGCCTCCAGGGGTGGGTAAACCGCCGCCGCGACCACGGCGAGCTCGTGTTCATCGACCTGCGCGACCGCTCCGGGATCGCCCAGGTCGTGTTCGACGCCCGGTTCGTGCCGGCGCCCGATCTGCTCGAAAAAGCCAAGGAGCTTCGAAACGAGTTCGTCCTCGACGTGACAGGTACCGTCGTCGAGCGTGAGGGACTCAGCGTCAACCGCGAGCTCCCGACGGGTGAGATCGAGGTCCGCGCGACGGCGCTCTCGATCCTGAATCGGGCCGACACGCCGCCCTTCCCGATCGAGGACGGCATCAAGGCGTCGGAGGACTTGCGCCTCACGTATCGCTATCTCGACCTCAGGCGTCCCGAGATGACGAAGAAGTTCATGACGCGGAGCGCCGTGACGATGGCGATCCGCGAGGTGATGCACGCCGAGGGTTTTCTCGACGTGGAGACGCCCATCCTCACGAAGTCGACGCCCGAAGGCGCGCGCGACTTCCTCGTCCCGTCGCGGATTCACGAGGGCGAGTTCTACGCCCTCCCGCAGTCGCCGCAGCTCTTCAAGCAGCTCCTGATGGTCTCGGGGATGGAGCGTTACTACCAGATCGCCCGCTGCTTCCGCGACGAGGACCTCCGGGCCGACCGCCAGCCCGAGTTCACGCAGGTGGACATCGAGATGTCGTTTCCGAGCGAGGAGGCCGTCTTCACCCTCGTCGAGAGGATCTTCACGAAGGTGTTCCCCGCGTGGGGGATTCCGTGCGAGGCGCCTTTTCGGCGGATGACGTACGACGAGGCGATGGAGCGCTTCGGCATCGACCGGCCGGACACGCGCTTCGCCCTCGAGCTCGGAACGATATTGCGGCGCTTCGAAGAGAACCTTTCTTCGAAGGTGGAGAGAGTGAAGGGCCTGTGCGTGCCGGGAGGCGCGTCGTTTTCGCGCAAGCGCCTCGACGATCTCGAAAAGGGCGCGCGGGCGGCGGGCGTCGAGTGGTTCTTCTGGGTGAAGACGGCCGCCGCGGGAAGCTGGAATTCCAATTCGAAGAAAATCTTCAGCGACGCTTCGGTCGAGAAGATGCGTGCCGAGTTCGGCGCGGGAGATGGCGATCTCGTTCTTCTCGCGGCAGGGAAGGCCAAGTCCGTCTTCGACTTCCTCGGCGCCCTCCGCGTCCAGATCGCGCGCGAGGAGAAGCTCGTCCCTGAGGGGCGCTACGACTTCCTCTGGGTGACCGGGTTCCCGCTTCTCGAGTGGCACGAGGAGGACGCCCGCTGGTATTCGATGCACCATCCGTTCACGTCGCCGCGAGATGAGGACCTGCCGTTTCTCGAATCGGACCCCGGCCGCGTGAAGGCGCGCGCTTACGACGTCGTCTTGAACGGCATGGAGCTCGGCGGCGGGTCCGTCCGAATCCACCGGCCCGACGTGCAATCCCGCGTCTTCGAGCGGCTCGGCATCGGCCCCGAAGAAGCGCGCGCGAAGTTCGGATTCCTCCTCGATGCGTTTCGATTCGGCGCGCCGCCGCACGGGGGGATCGCGCTCGGCCTCGACCGCATCCTCATGATCCTGACGGGCTCGTCCTCGATTCGCGACGTCATCGCGTTCCCGAAGACCGCCTCCGGGTCGGATCTCATGACGCAGTGCCCGAACCCCGTGTCGCCCGAGCAGCTCGCCGAGCTGCACATCGCGCTCGCGAAGCCGCCGAAGTCCGAGGGCTGAAGAGAATATTTCTTGTCTAAGAAGAGAAAAGAGAAGAGAAGATTTTCTTAGAAGGGGGAGAGGGGAAGGGCATGCGATTGCGGAAAGCCCGGCATCTCTCCTCCTTTTCGTTTGTCGCGGGGGGCGTCCGCACGGACGTCGTCGTTGGGCCAGGCGCGCTGCGCGGCCTCGACGCGCGCCTCGGCCGCATCGCGCCGGGTCGCTGGTTTCTCATCTCTTCTAAGAAGGTCTTTCTCCTGCATGGCCACTTGCTGTCATCTGGAGGCGTTGAGCGGGTCCTCGATCCGAAGCCCCTCCTCGTCCCCGACGGCGAGGCCGCCAAGACCTGGGACGTCCTCGGGCGCCTCCTCGAAGAGCTCGCCCGGCGCGGGCTTCGGCGGGACGGTGGCATCGTCGCGCTCGGGGGCGGAACGGTGGGGGACGTCGCGGGCTTCGCGGCGGCGCTCGCTCTGCGCGGGGTGCCCGTCGTCCAGGCTCCCACGACGCTGCTCGCGGCCACCGACAGCGCCCTCGGCGGCAAGACCGCCGTGGATCTTCCTTCCGGAAAGAACCTCGCGGGCGCATTCCATGCGGCCCGCCTCATCGTCGTCGACACGTCCACGCTCGAGACTCTTCCGCTTCGCGCGTATCGCTCCGGCCTTGCGGAGGTCGTGAAGACCTCGATGCTCGACGCGGGATTCCATCGTGCGATGGCGCGTCTCCTGGCGCCTCTCTCCTCCCGCGAACCGGTCGCCGTCTCCGAGGCCGTGCGCCGGTCTCTGGCCGTCAAGGCGCGCTCCGTGGCGCGCGATCCGTTCGAACGGACCGGAGAGAGGGCGGCCCTGAACCTCGGACATACCGTGGGTCACGCCCTCGAGACGGCGTCCGGGCATCGCCTCGAGCATGGGGAGGCTGTCGCCTGGGGGCTGCTCGCGGCCTTGCGCCTTTCGGTTACGCGAGCGGGGCTCTCGACGCGGATGGCCGAAGCCCTCGCCGGGCGAGTTCTCCGCCTCGTGCAGCCGCCCGGGCCCTCGGTCGCAGCGTTGCGCGGGGTCCGGGCGCTTCTTCGCTCCGACAAGAAAGCCGACCGGCTCGGCCTCAAGGCGGTCGTCCTCGCGAGGCCCGGTCGGGCCATGCTCGTGAGCGCCGACGCGTCCGAGCTCATGGAGGCGTTCGAGGCCGTTCTTGCGCGGTACAATAGCGTTGGATGGGTGTTGCCCGGGTTCCGCGCCTGAGGATCGTGACCGCTCTGCTCGCAGCGCTGATCCTCGTGTCGATCGTTCCCCTCGCCTTGCTGCATTTCAACCTCATCCGGATCAATCGGGACGCTCTCGAAACAGCCGAGAAGAAGGACCTGAAGAACAGCTCGGTGATGCTCGCCGACAGCTTCGCCACCTACATCACGAACGCCCAGTCGCAGCTCAAGAAGATCGCGGACGGCATCCGTCTCGCGAGCTCGATGTCCACGGATCCTTTCTTCTATCTCTCGAAAAAGCAGCTCTTGCGTGAATATGCGGACACCGAGTCGAGCTTCCCGGTCCTGCGCGCCCTCGATCGCGACGGCGTCGCGTCGTCCGATTCCACGCCGCCCGATCCGGACGTGGAACGCCCGCTCAGCCAGGCCTACAACGCCGCGATGCGCGGAGATACGTACGTCGCCGACCCGATCTTTCCCCGGTCCCTTCCGAACGGCGCGCTCGTTCTCGCGGTCCCCGTTCGGCCCTCGGAAGGCCAGGAGCCGATCGGCGTCGTCGAGGCCCTGCTGTCGCTCAAGTTCATCAAGGCGAAGCTCGACGAGGCGGGACAGAGCGGCGTCCTGGCGTATGTCGTCGACCGGTCGGGCACGCTCATCCTGTCGAGCGACGCCTCGGCCTTCCGTTCGAAGGACGTACACAATCTCGACCTCGTGAGCGAGTTCATCGCGCACCCCGTCCGAATCACGAAATCGTACATGCGGGGCGAGGGCAAGACGGCGCATCGCGTCCTCGGCACGCTCGCGACGATGCCGACGCCGGACTGGGGCGTCATCGTGGAGAAGGACGAGGCGCAGGCCTACGCGTCGGTCGCGCAGATGCAGAAGGCATCCTCTCTTCTCGCAGTGTTCTCGCTCCTGTTCGCCGGCGTCGTCGCGCTGGTGGCCGCGCGGCTGCTCGCACACCCGCTCGTCGAGCTCGTCGCGAAGGTGCGGTCGATCGCGGAGGGCAACTTCAAGCAGCGGGTCGAAGTCCGCGGCGCACGCGAGCTCGCGGAATTGTCCGAGACGTTCAACTCCATGTCCGACTCGATCGAAAAGTCGGTCGACAGGCTGAAACGCGCGGCGAAAGAGAACCAGGAGCTTTTCATCAACTCCGTGCGTACGCTCGCAGCCGCGATCGACGCGAAGGACCCGTATACGCGCGGCCACTCGGAGCGGGTCGCCCGGTATGCCGTCGTCCTCGCGCGCCACATGGACCTCTCCCCGGAGGAGGTGCGGGTGGTGCGCTTGTCCGCGCTTCTCCACGACGTGGGCAAGATCGGCATCGACGACCGCATCCTGAGGAAGCCCACGGCTCTCACGAGCGAGGAATTCGAGATCATGAAGACGCACCCGGCCAAGGGCGCGGTTATCATGGGCCAGATTCCGCAGCTCAAGGACGTCATCCCGGGCATCAAACATCATCACGAGAAGTGGGCGGGCGGGGGCTACCCGGACGGTTTGAAGGGGGAGGGCATCCCGCTCGTCGCGCGTGTCGTGGCCGTGGCGGACACGTTCGACGCCATGACGACGACGCGTCCCTATCAGAAGGCCATGCCGCTCACCTACGTCATCACCCAGATCATCTCCTTCGCGGGAAAATCGTTCGACCCGGCCGTGATCGCCGCCCTCGACAAGGCGTGGAATTCAGGCGACTTCGAGTTCCTCGGAGAAGAGGTACCGCTGAAGGCCTCGGCGTGAGGACGCGGAGCGTCCGGCCCGCCTGTCTCGCCGCGGCGGTTCTGCTCGCGCTCTTTGCCGGCCTCGGTGGATGCGGGAGCGCCTCTTCGCCTCCGAAGGAGAACCCCGGCCTCGCCGACCTCGTCGACTATCGGGCCGGGCTTTCCATGCTGCGGGAAGGCCGCGCGGACGAGGCCATTCAGATCCTCCTCAGGGCGCGTACGAGCTCGCCCCGGGATCCGCACGTTCCGAACGCGCTCGGGCTCGCCCTTCTTTTCAAGAAGGACTACCCGGGCGCGCTCAAGGCGTTCTCGGACGCGCTCTCCCTCGACGCCACGTTCGTCGAAGCGCGGAACAACCGGGGGGTCGCACAGATGGAGGCGGGCCACTACGCGGAAGCCGAGGTCGACTTTCAGGCGGTCCTCGACGGCCCTCCGACGCCGGAGAAAGCGAATGCGCACTACAACCTCGGCCTCCTGTACCGCAGGCGCGAGGCCTGGCGCGACGCCGAACGCGAATTCTCGCTTACTCTCGCCGACTCACCCGACAATGACCGGGCGTTTCGAGAACGGGGGCTCGCGCGCATGAAGCTCGACAAGCTCGATGGCGCGCTCGAGGATTTTCTCTCCGTCCTCAAGAACGAACCGCAGGATCCGGTCTCGAACTACCAGGCCGCGCTGTGTCTCTTGTCGAGCGGACGGCGCGATCTCGCGATCCGCTACATGCAGCGCACGGTCAATGCCGCGCCCGAGAGTGACGAAGGACGGCGCGCACGCCGCTTCCTCGCAAACGAGCCAGCGACTCCGGAGACCAACCGATGAGGTTCGCAGATGCGCTCGAAGACCTTCTGGACGCTCCGGGCGCCTTGGGCGCCGCCTTCATCGATCCGCAGGGCGAGGTCATCGCACGCGTGGGTGCCAAGAGCGCGACGGAAGTTCTCGGCGCCTACCAGTCCGTCTGGCTGGGTGAGCTCCGCCGCGCGGCCGAGCGCTCGGGCCTCGGCGAGATTTCCAATCTCTCGTTCCGGTTCGCGAACCGACGGATTCTCACGAGTCACGTGAAAGCGGGCTACTTCGTCCTCGTCGTCTTCGACGAAGGCGGCCAGCCGCACGCGGCGCGCCCGCGGCTCGACGAGGCCGGCGCGCGTCTCGTCTCCGAGATCTCGTGAGCCGCGCGTCCTGCTAGTCTCGGAGGTCGATGGCGAACGGCGAGCGCGACCCGTCCTCTGTCCTCGCCCGCCTGAAGCGCGGGCTCTTCATGACCCACACGGAGCTCCTCGCGAAGGTGGGGGGCGCGATCCGGGCGACGTTCGAACCGGATCCCGCGGCGCTCCACGCGCTGGAAGAGGGGCTCCTTGCGGCCGACGTGGGTCCTCAGACGGCGGAGGAGCTCGTCGCGGCCGTGAAGGCCGAAGCCGGACGGCGCGACGCCGCCGAGGAGGACGTCGTCAGGCGCGTTCTGAGGGCCGAGGTGGAGAAGAGGCTCTCCATCCGCGGGCCCGATCTCGTGCCGGGATCGCCCCACGTGGTTCTCCTCGTCGGCGTGAACGGCACGGGCAAGACGACGACGGCCGCCAAGCTCGCCGCGCGCGCCGTGGCCGCGAAGAAGTCGGTCGTCCTCGCCGCGGCGGACACGTTCCGCGCCGCGGCGGTGGAGCAACTCGAGGTGTGGGCCTCGCGGCTGAACGTACCCCTCGTGAAGCACAAGGCCGGGTCCGATCCGGCCGCCGTCGTCCACGACGCGTGCGCGGTCGCGCTCGCGCGAAAGGCCGACTTGCTTCTCGTGGACACCGCCGGACGCCTCCACACGAAGCACAACCTCATGGAGGAGCTCTCCAAGATCCGCCGCATCGCCGCGCGCAGCATTCCGGGGGCGCCGCACGAGGTTCTCCTCGTCCTCGACGCCGTGACGGGAATGAACGGGATCGCCCAGGCCCGCGAGTTCACGAGGTCGGTCGGCGTGACCGGTCTCGTGCTCACGAAGATGGACGGAACGGCGAAGGGCGGCGTGATCCTGGCGATCGTGCGCGAGCTCGCGTTGCCGGTCCGATACGTGGGCGTGGGCGAGACGGCGGACGACCTTCTCGACTTCGATGCGGCGGCGTTCGCCGGGGCGCTCGTGGATGATTGAAACGTCGCCTCTCGACGTTCTCTGGCGGCGCGTCTTCGAGCTCGCCGAACGCGGGCGGTTTTCGACGTCTCCGAATCCGCGCGTCGGGGCCGTCCTCGTCGACGCGAGCGGGACGGTGGTCGGGGAGGGCGCTCACGAGCGCGCCGGCGGCCCGCACGCCGAGGCCGTCGCTCTCGCGGCCGCGGGAGCGCGCGCGAAGGGCGCGACGCTGCTCGTCAACCTCGAGCCCTGCTCTCATTTCGGCCGCACGCCTCCCTGCACGGAGGCGCTGCTCGCCGCGGGGGTGTCGCGCGTCGTTTGCTCGATCGAGGATCCCGACTCGCGGACCGCGGGACGCGGAATCCGCCGCCTCAGAGAGCGGGGCGTCGACGTGCTGGTCGGAGCGTTCGCGGACGAAGCCGAGGCGCTGAACGAGGCGTTCCTGAAGTCCATTCGCGCCCGCCGTCCGTTCGTCCACCTGAAGTGGGCGGCGTCGCTGGACGGACGGACCGCGACGCGGAGCGGCGACTCGAAGTGGATCACCGGCCCGGCGGCGCGCGAGGATTCCTTGCGCCTCCGCGAGG
Organism: Thermoanaerobaculia bacterium; assembly: GCA_963816185.1. Taxonomy (GTDB): domain Bacteria; phylum Acidobacteriota; class Thermoanaerobaculia; order UBA5066; family UBA5066; genus Fen-183. The sequence goes on from CAWFJJ010000024.1 coordinate 422,987, forward strand.
AGTGCGATGCGATCCTCGTCGGCGCGCTCACGATCCTCGCGGACGACCCTCTCCTCACCCGCCGCCTGGCTCTTTCCTCGGCCATCTCTCCGCATCGCCGGCTCGTACTCGACGGCTCTCTCCGCGTGCCGGCCACGGCCCGCGTCTTCTCCGCGGCGGGAGGCGAGATCTGGCTGGTCACGGCGGTGCCCGCCGGCGATCCGCGCCTCGCGCCATTCCTCGAGCGCGGCGTTCAGGTCTTCTCGAGGCCCGGGCCCGCGGGAGGCGTGGACTTGGGCGCTCTCCTGAGCGCGCTCCACGCCCTCGAGGTGCGCTCAGTGCTCGTCGAGGGCGGGGGTGTGACGGCCGCGTCGTTCCTGAAGGCGGGTCTCGTCGACCGCGTGACCGCCTACGTCGCGCCGCTTCTCGTGGGTGGCGCCGGCGCGCGCTCCCCCCTCGCGGGCGAGGGCGCGTACCGACTCGGAGACGCCTGCCGCCTCGCCAGCCTCGAAGCTGTCCGGATCGGATCCGACTTGCGCCTGTCGGCGCGAATCCTGCCGGGCTCGGCCGTCGGGTAGGATCGCGAAATGTTCACCGGCCTCATTTCCGCCGTGACCCGCGTCGTGTCCCTCAGGGCCGGCGCGGAAGGCGCGATCCTCGCGGTCGAGCGCCCGACGGCCTTCGAAGACGTGGCCGTCGGTGAGAGCATCGCCGTCTCCGGGGTCTGCCTGACGGTCGTATCTCCGGCTCCCGGCCGGGTGCTCTTCTTCGACCTCTCGCCCGAGACGCTCGCACGCTCGGCTTTCGGGGACCTGGGCCCGGGCGTGGGCGTGAACCTCGAGCGCTCGCTGGCCGCGGGCGACCGCCTCGGCGGCCACATCGTCGCGGGGCACGTGGACGGCACCGCCGAAGTGCTCGCTGTCGAGAAGTCCGGCGACTCGTGGACCTTCCGGTTTTCGCTCCCGGCCCCCCTCGCGCGTTACACCGTCGAAAAAGGCTCGATCGCCGTGGACGGGGTCTCGCTCACCGTGGCGACGCTCGGAGAGGACTCGTTCGACGTAGCCGTCGTTCCGCACACGTTCAGGTCCACGACTCTCGGAGCGAAGAAACCCGGCGACCGCGTGAACATCGAGGTGGACGTCCTCGGAAAGTACGTCGAGCGACTCCTGGCGGCGCGGCTCGGCGAGACGCGCGATGCCGCTGAAGCGCAAGGCGCGCGGGACGAGCGCCTGCGCGGCCTCCTGACCGAAGGCTCGTGACGGCAGACGGCCTCCCGCGGGGCGCAACCGGTGCGCCCGGCGCGTACGTCCACGTGCCTTTCTGCGCGCATCGCTGCGCGTACTGCTCGTTCGTCGCGCTCGAGGGGAGAAGAGAAGAAGAAGATTTCTTCGAAGGCCTGGAGAGGGAAATTCGCGCGAGGGCGGGCGAGGCCGTGCGTGGCGCCGCCCGCGCGATTCGCGGTTTTGATTCCGTTTACTTCGGCGGCGGCACCCCTTCGTACGTCGACGCGCGTCGGCTCGGCCGCCTGCTCGGGACCTTCGAAGAAATCTTCGGATCTCTCTTCGGACGTCGAAATCACGGCCGAGGCCAACCCGGACGACCTCGACGCGGACAAGCTTTCCGCTCTTTCGTCGATCGGCGTGAACCGCCTTTCCATCGGTGTGCAGTCGCTCGTGGACGCGGAGCTTCTTCCGCTCGAGCGGCGGCACGATGCCGCCGCCGCGCGCCGCGCCGTGTCGGAGGCCGCACGCGCTTTCGGGAACGTCTCGGCCGACCTGATGATCGGCATTCCGGGGCAGACGAAGGAGACTCTGCTTGCGAGCGTCGACGGGCTCCTCGAAGCTGGCGTGACGCACCTTTCCGCCTATCTTCTCGAGATCGAGAAGGCGCCGAAGCTCGTGGCGCTGAAGAAGGAGCGGCCGGAGCTCTTCGCCGGCGACGACGAAATGGCGGACGGGTGGGAAGCCGTGGACGAGCGCGTGACGGCGGCCGGCCTGCAACGCTACGAGATGTCGAACTGGGCGAAGCCGGGCTTCGAGAGCCGGCACAACCTCAAGTACTGGACGCTCGTCCCCGTCCTGGGCTTCGGCGTCGCGGCACATTCGTTCGACGGCATGAAGCGGTACGCGAACACGGGGATGCTGGCCGAATACCTCCGGCGCACGCGAGAAGGCGTCTCGCCCGTCGCGACCTCCGAAGAGCACCAGGAAGATCTTCTTAGAAGGGAAGAGGGGCCTGCGTTCGGCCGGAGCCTTATGAGCAAGGTCCCCGCTGGCCACGATCTTCCCAGAAGGAAAGAGGAACTCATGCTGGGGCTTCGGCTCGCATGCGGCGTCCCCTCTTCCTCATTCGAAGAAATTTGCAGAACCTTGCCCAGAGCATCGGCCTCACGGATGGAGGACGCGCTCTTCGCCGGACTCCTCGAAAAACACTCTGGCTGCGTCCGCTTCACGCGCCGCGGCGTGATGTTGTCGAACGAGGTGTTTTCGCTCCTCGTCTAGCGGCGTTTCGCCGAACGTCATGTCGCCCTCTTCCTCCGGAACAGGAAGAACGCCGGGATGCCGAGGGCCACGATGACGAGGCCGCGCACGGTGAACGTCGGCTTGAAGATCACGAGGGCGATCGTCACGTAGACGGTCGCGATGACGTAGAGGACGGGGATGACGCGGTCTCCGAGGGAGCGCGGCGCGAGGGCGGGATTCGTCCGTGCGAGCTTCCAGCGTCCGACGATCGTCGCGATGTAGAACATCAGGACCGTCGGAATGACGTAGTCCAGGAGGTCGCTGTACTTGCCCGAGAGGCACAGAAGAGCGGACCAGAGAAACTGCGCGGCGAGGGCGTTCACCGGGATCATCGTCTTCGGCGCGACCTCGCCGAAGGCCGGCAGGAAGAGGCCGTCGCGGGACATGGCATAGAGCACGCGCGAGCCGGACAGGATGAGGCCGTTGAGACAGCCGAACGTCGAGACGAGGATCACGCAGGCCATGATGAGCGCCGGCGTGCCGGTCTCCGCCGTACCGGAGACCGCGCCGATGGCGGCCGTGGCGACGCGGTCCTCGGGAGCGCCCGCGATGCCGGAGAGAGGGAGCGCGCTCAGGTATCCCACGTTCGCGAGGACGTAGAGGAGCGTCACGAGCCCGGTCCCGTACACGAGGGCTCTCGGGACGTTCGTCTCGGCGTCGCGCACCTCCTCTCCGAGGAACGTCACGTTGTTCCACGCGTCGGCCGAAAACAGAGATCCCACGGTCGCGACGGCGAAAGCCCAGAGGAGGGGAATCTTGAGGTCCCCTGCCGCGGGAAGCGCCCAGGAGACTCCCATGAGGTTTCCGCCGGCGATGAAGCACACCGACAGGAGGCCGATGAGCGAGAGCACCTTGGCCGTCGTGAAGACGTTCTGCAGCCGCGCGCCGTTCTGGACGCTCGTCGTGTTCCACCAGGTGAGAAACGCGACCAGGAGAATCGCGATGATCTCCAGGGGCGTGATGCTGAGATACGCGGCCTTGAAGAAGACGTGCTTGCTCGAGATGGCCGGGATGAGCACGCCGAGGTATTTCGCGAAGGCGACGGCCACGGCCGCGATCGTGCCCGTCTGGATGACGAGGAGGGCCGCCCAGCCGTAAAGAAATCCGCCGAGGTCGCCCCACGCCTCGCGCAGGTAGACGTACTGCCCGCCGGCTTTCGGGAAGGCCATGGCGAGCTTCCCGTAGCTCCAGGCGCCGGCCACCGTGACGAGCGCCGTGAAGACCCAGACGAGGAGGAGGAGGCTCGCGCTCTTGACCTGCCGCGCGATGTCGGCCGAGGTGATGAAGATGCCGGAGCCGATCATCGACCCCGCGACGATCGTCGTCGCGTCGACGAGGCCGAGCCTCCTGGGAAGCGTTTTGGGGAACGCCGGCTGCGTCGAGCCCGACTTCGTCATCGTTCCCACGGGTCCCTCCTCAGGACTCGGTCGGGGAGATCGTCATGCGCGGGAGGCTCAGGAAGGCAACGTCCCCGGTGTGACCGGGGACGTCGAGGCTCGCGGAAAAGGAGGGCGCTCGGGATCTCAAGCTCAGGGTGCCGCCGGCCCGGCCGGGTTGACCCAGTCCATGACGATGCCGATGTTCACTTTTTTGTCGCCGCTCCCGCTGTTCCGGACGACGTCCATGAGTTTCATCGCGTCGTCGTACTTGACGGAATCCTCGGCCGAGAAGAAGACGACCTTCGAGCTGCGGTTCCGCAGGATTTCCTGGAGGCGGACCGCGATGTTCGCCGGGTCGACCTTCTCCTTGTTCAGGTAGTACTCCCGGTTCGCGGTGAGCGACACGATGATCTGGTCCGTCGGCGGCGGAGTGTTCGGCGGCGTCGCGGGCGCGTTCGGAGGGACCTGCACGTCGTAGCCGCGCTGCAGCAGCGGCTGGACGACCATGAAGATGATGAGAAGGACGAGAACGACGTCCACAAGCGGGGTGACGTTGATCTCCGACTTGGGTCCGTCCCCGCTTCCGACTCCCATGCTCATGGCTTGACTCCTTACTTGCTGTCCGGTTTCTTCTCGGTGATGAGGCCGACGCGCTCGAACCCGCCGTCTTTGATCATCCTCATGACGCTCTTGACGTCGCCGAAGTTCAGCGTCCGGTCGGCCTTGATGAGGATGTCCTTGTTCGCCGAACGTTCTCCGATCTCTTTCATCTTCGCTTCGAAGTCCTTCGGGGGAAACCACTTCGTGTCGATGAAGATGGTTTTGTCGGACTGCACGGAGACGATGAGCTCCTTGTCGGACTCGGGCTTCTTGTCGGGCCGGTCGGTCTGGGGGAGCGTCACGGCCTTGCCCTTCTGGAGCATCGGCGTCACGACCATGAAAATGATGAGAAGGACGAGACACACGTCGACGAGCGGCGTCACGTTGATGTCGCTCTTCATGCTCTGGCGGCCGCCGTACTGATCCATGCCCATGGGTGAACTCCTCGCTACCGAGACGAAAGGACGTCGGTCCTCACGCGGCCTTCGCCGCCTGGCGCTTCATGAAGTAATCGATGAGCTCGGAGGACGAGTTCGACATCTCGACCTGGAAGCGCTCGATCTTGTTGAGGAACAAGTTGTAGAGCCACACCGCCGGAATGGCGACGAAGAGGCCGAGAGCGGTCGTGACGAGTGCTTCCGCGATGCCGGCCGACACGGACCCGAGGCCGCCGGCGCCGGACGCGGCCATGCCCCGGAAGGCGTTGATGATGCCGATGACGGTGCCGAGAAGGCCGATGAACGGCGCCGTCGTCGCGATCGTGGCGAGACCGCCGAGGCCCTTCTTGAGGTCCGCCGTGGTCATCATGGAAGCGCGTTCGATCGCGCGCTCCGCGGCTGCGACGGTGTCGTGCCCCTGTGCGCCCGCGCCGTGCGCCTCGTAGGCGAACTCCAGGAGCCCCGCGGACACGACCTTCGCCACGTGGCTGTTCTTGTATTTCTTGGCGAGGTCGATCGCCTCCCTGAGCTTGTCCTGCTTCAGGAGCTGGCCAACCTCGAGGGCGAACTTGACCGACTGCGTCTTCGCCTTCTGGAAGGTCAGCCACCGCTCGACCGACACGGCGAGCGAGTAGACGGAAAGCAGGCAGAGCAGGATGAAGATCGCCATTGCAGGCGGCGACATCGTCTTGATCAGCCCCATCAGACTCATATCCATTTGAAATGTCCTCCTTGCGTTACCGAGCGGAGCTCGTGATTTCTCGCGTTTCTATTCTATTTCGAGGGGCCTCCGCCGCCTTACTGGAGCGTAAAGGTGACGGTGACCGTCAGATAGACCGGAACCGGCCGTCCGTTGAAAGTGGCCGGCTTGTATTTCCATTGCGAGACCGCGCGAATCGCCGCGCTGTCGAGGAGCGGGTTCAGACCCCGGAGCACGCGGACGGACTCGACGTCGCCAGTTTTCGTGATGATGGCCTCGAGGATGCAGACGCCCTGCATCCGGGCCTTGCGGGCCGCCTCGGGATACGACGGCTTCACGCGCGAGATCTCGATCGGCTCCTTGACCTCGCCGCCGACGCGGAGAGGCTCTTCCCCGACCCCGCCGAGCATTCCGCCTTTGACGCCCCCGAGGACGCCGCCCATGACGCCGCCCGCGACGCCTCCCTCGACTCCGCCTTCCACGCCGCCTTCCACGCCGGTGTTCTCAGGCTCCGGGGCGCTCGTCGGCGGCGGAAGCGTATCCGGAACGACGACGGGCGATGTCACTTGGGACGGCTTGACGGGCTCGACCTTCTGCGTCGGCTTCACGGCTGCGGCCTTCGGGGGTGGCGGCGGGGGCGGCGGCGGGGGAGCCTGCTGGGAATAGAACTGCACCGGGATCGGCGGCTCGGGAATGTCCTCGATGAACCACATCGAGGCGCCGACCGCGGTCCCGATGACGATCACGTGGATGAGCACCGAGAGCGGCAGCGTGTACCAGCGCTGGGCGCTACCCTTGTGCTTCCCGGATTCGATGAGCGAGGCTTCGAACATGCGTGCTCTCCTGGCTCCCTACATCGCCTCGAGCGGATTCTTCTTGGCCTGCTCGACGCGCTGCTTCTCCTGGATCTTCTTCCTGATCTCGAGCGCCTTCTGCTGCCATTCGGTCGCCTTCGCGTTCAGCTCCGCGACTTTCGCGGGGTCCGATTCGATGCGCGCGTACTGCCGGTAGAGCAGGTTCTTGTAGAGCATGGCCTCGAAATAGTCCGGGTTGAGCTGGATCGCCCTGTCGAGCTGAGCCATGCCGAAATCGAGGATCTCCTTCCGCTTCTCGGGCGTCAGGCCCTTGTCGGGGGAGATGTCGACGCCCACGGTGTTGTAGGACTTGTCCCACGCCGTGACGCCCATCGTGTAGAAGACCTCGGCGTTGTTCGGCTCCATCTCGCCTCGTTTCTTCTGCCACAGGATGGAGTTCTCGTAATCGCCCTGCTTTGCGTAGAGCATCGCGATCGTCTGAACGGCCTGCGAATCCTGGGGGTGCTTCTCCAGGAGCTCCTTGAAGTACTTGATCGCCTCGTCGTACTTCTGGGCGTTCATGTACGTCGTGACGAGGAAGCGCGCGGCCTTCTCGTCATCGGGCTTGGCGGCGAGGTATTTCTTGAAGTGCTCGATCGACCGGTTCAGGGCCTCGATGTCTTTCGGGTGCGTGGAGCCGGGGTTATAGAGGGCCATGTAGCCCATCGCGACGAACTTGTCGAGGCGAACTTCGGTGGGATCGAGGGCCTGGGCCGCTTCGTACTTCTTCAGGGCGTCTTCGTAGAGCTGCTCCTTGAAGTACGCGTTTCCCTCCCGGATGAGCTGTTTGCTCTTGAACTTGTCGCAGCCCGCGACGGAGAGCGACAGCACGGCGAGACCGGCCGCGGCGATTCGCCGGACCGTTCGTCCCCTGCCGGTCAGATTTCCCGTCATCGCCCGTTCACTCCTTTCGGTCTCACGCCGCCTCGCGTTCGTCTCACGCCGCTCCCTTGGACCGCCTGGCAACGCATCTAGTTCCCGTGCGGCCTGACGACTCCCCCCGAAACGACGAGCTTGATCCCCTCCTCCACCGTGAGGCGGGGGTCGAGAATATCGCTTTCCTTCGCGAATATCAGGAAACCGCTCGTCGGGTTCAGCGCGGTCGGAACGTAGATCGAAAGCGTGCTCGCGTCGAGTGAGCCGATTCCGCTTCCCGTCACGAATCCCAACGCAAAGGTCCCTTTCTGAGGAAATTCGACAAGAACGACTCGCTGGAAGGCACGACGGCCGCCCGGCGACACAGCCTCGACCAGTTGCTTCGAGGCGGTATAGACCGTCTTGACGAGGGGGAGATTCTCCAAGAGGCGGCCGAAAAGTTCAAGGACTTTCTTCCCGATGAGATTCGAGGAGAGAAGGCCGGTCAGCCAGATGACGACGATCGTGAGAATGAGCCCCAGGCCAGGGATGGCCCGGCCCACGAGGCGCTCGGCCAGGGGCTGGCTGAAGCCGTCGATCACGTTGAAGACGAAGCGGATGACGACCGCGGTCACGACGAGCGGAACGAGCACGAGAAGCCCGGCAGTGAGGTGGCGACGGACCCGGAAAGGCATCGGAGCGGGATTCTATCCGTGCGCCCCTTACAATCCGGTCATGTCGATTCGCCCCTCTTCTCTCCTTCGGGTCTCGCTCCTCCTCTTCGTCGCCGCGCTCGTCGGGCCGTCCGCCCCGTCCCAGGTTCCGACCGGCAAGCCCGAGACGCCGGCGGGAGGATTCGTCGCCCGCGAGGCGATCACCGTGACGAGCCTCGACGTCGTCGTGACCGACTCGAAGGGAAATCGGGTCACGGGCCTGAAGAAAGAGGATTTCGTCGTCGTCGAGGACAACCTCGAGCAGACGATCACGAACTTCTCTCCGGTGGAGCAGGGCCGATTCGTCCTGCCCGCCGAGGAGACTCCGCCGGCGCCCGCGCCGCTGCTCCGGCTCCCACCCCGGCCCCGGCACCCGAGAAGACGCTCAGGACGCGGATCGTCATCTTCGTGGACAACCTTCACCTCTCGCCGGGTGACCGGAACCGCGTCCTGAGAAGCGTCGAGACCTTCGTCCGCGAGAACGTCAAGGGCAACGTCGAGGGCATGATCGTCGCCTGGAACCGGTCGTTGAAGATCCGGAGAAAGTTCACGAACGACGGCCGCGACCTGTCCGACGTCCTCAGGCAGCTCGAGGACGAGAGCGCTCTCGGTCAGCAGGCCATCTCCGACCGGCGGGACGTGATCCAGGCGATCGACGACTCGACGAGCGCGGACCAGGCGGAGGGCCGCGTGCGGTCGTACTGCCAGTCGCTAGACAACGACCTGAACTTCACGATCGACGCGATGAAGACGACGATCAACCAGCTCGCCGGCGTCGAAGGCCGCAAGATCCTCATCCACGTGTCCGGCGGCCTGCCGCAGTCCCCGGGGGCGGAGCTGTGGAAATACGTCTCCGACAAGTACAGCGGTGCCGCGACCCAGGGCATGTCGCAGTTCGAGTTCGATCGGACCACGAAGTACCTTTCCGTCGTGCAGGCGGCGAACGCCTCGGGCGTGTCGATCTACACGATCGACGCGTCGGGCCTCACGGTGGATTCGAACATCTCGGCCGAGAACCGCACCACGTCCCAGCGCCTCGACACGTTCACCGAGAAGAACAACCTCCAGTCGATGCTCAGCCTCATGGCCGAGGAGACGGGCGGTGAGGCCATCCTGAACAAGAACGACGTCATCGGCGCCCTCAAGAACATCGAGAAGGACTACACGTCGTATTACTGGATCGGCTACCGAAGTCTCAGGACCGGGCTCGACCGCCCGCACAAGGTCGAGGTCAAGGTGAAGAAGAAGGGCCTGATCGTGCGCGCGCGCCGCAGCTATCTCGAGAAGGGCATCGAGACGAAGGTGCGCGAGGCCGTCACCTCGGCGCTGTTCTTCCCCCGCGACGACAATCCCCTTGCGGTTGGCCTCGAAATCGGCAAGCCCGTGCCGGCCGACCGCGAGAACTTCGCGGTCCCGGTGGAAATCCGGATTCCCTACTCGCGCCTTGCCATGCTGCCGGAGGGCTCGAAGGTGCGCGGCCGCGTCGTCTTCTACTTCGTCGTCATCGATTCGTCGGAAAAGCAGTCGGAGCTCACGACGCAGCCCGTCCCGATCGACGTCGATGCGAAGAAATTCGACGCCCTCGCCCGCAAGGACTTCATCTACGACGTGAAGCTCATCATGATTCCCGGCGGCCAGAAGCTCTCGATCGCGGTTCGCGACGACATCACGAACCAAACGAGCTATATCCAGAGGTCCATCTTCGTCTCGGCCTTCTCCGGCGAGGAAGCCGCACCCCGGAAGTGAGGCCAAGCCAGGCCGTGAACGCACCGGTCAAGCGCTTCGTTCTGTTCGCGCGCGAGCCCGTACGAGGACGCGTGAAGACACGCCTCGCCCGCGAGATCGGGGCCGATGCCGCCGCGTCGCTCTACGAAGCGTTCCTTTCCGACCTGGCCGCCTCGCTGACGGCGCCTGAACGGTGGGAAGCGGTGCTCGCGCACGCGGAGCCGGAGGCGGGGCCGTTCCTCAGAAAGACGTTTCCCGATCCGTGGTCACTCGTCCCGCAGGGCGACGGGTGTCTCGGAGAGCGTCTGTTTCACGCCTTCGGGAGAGGCCGAGATGGGGACGACGTCCTCGTCGCGGGAAGCGACGCCCCGACGCTTTCCCGCGCGAACCTCGAGGCCGCATTCCGGGCTCTACGGGAGGGCGCGGACGTCGTCTTCGCCCCCGCGCCGGACGGTGGGTTCTCGCTCGTGGGTCGACGCGGCGACTCGGGTGCCGGGGATTTCTTCGAAGGTGTTCGATGGTCCACCGCCTACGCGCTCGAGGATTGCCGGAGCGCCGCGGAGGTACGCGGGTTCCGGGTCCGGCTCGTCGAAGAAATCTCCGACGTCGACACGAGCGCGGACCTCGAGGCTCTGGAGGCGGCCCTCGCGGCCGACCCGGATCTCGCCCCCGCGACGCGCCGGGCGCTCCTCGCGCTGTTCGGGCGGAGCGTCGGGTGAAGGTCCTCACGTCGGAGGCTGCTCGGGCCCTGGACGCGCGGACGATCGCAGCCGGCACGCCCGGACTCGTTCTCATGAAGCGAGCCGCCGCGGCGCTCCTGCGGGAGATCGCGGGCGTCGTCGCGCGCCGCACCTCTCGCGGCGCACGCGTCGTCGTTCTGGCGGGCCCCGGCAACAACGGAGGGGATGGTTTCGAGGCCGCGCGCCTTCTCCAGGCCGCGCACGTCGGGGGAAACGTCGAGACGCTGCTTTTCGGGGCGCCTGCGCATCTGAGCCTGGACGCCCGCAAGACCCATCAACGCCTCGAGAAGGCGGGAGGGGCGATCCGCGAGGTGACGAAGGAACCCGACCTCGAGCCTCTCAGAACGGCGACGCTCGTCGTGGACGCGCTCTTCGGCACGGGCCTGAAGAGGCCCATCTCGCCGGACGGACTTCCGGCGCGCGCCGTGCGTCTCGTCGCGGAGGGGCGGGCGTTCGTGGTCGCGGTCGACGTGCCCTCGGGCCTCTCGGCGGATGAGTCGCTCCCGTGGTCTCCGGCCGTACGCGCCGACCTCACCGTCACGTTCGGATACCCGAAGCCGTGTCACGTGCGCCTGCCGGCCGCGGCGCTGTGCGGGCGGATGTCCGTCGCCGGCCTCGGCTTTCTTCCCCTCGAGGAGGAAAGCGGGTCCGCAGGTGACGCCGTCTGTGCTCAGGACGTCGCGAGACTCTTCCCGCGGCGCGAGGCGGCGGCGCACAAGGGCACGTTCGGGCGTCTGCTCGTGGTGGGGGGCTCGGAGGGCATGGCGGGGGCGCCCGCCCTCGCCGCGCGCGGAGCGCACCGGTCAGGCGTCGGCCTCGTCAGCGTTTTCGCCCCGGATTCCGTGCGCGCCGTCGTGCACGCGCTCAGCCCCGAGACGACGACGGCTGGCGCCGATGTCGACGTGGGGCGCTTCGACGCCCTCGCGGTCGGGCCCGGGCTCGGCGCGTCGACGGCCGCGCGCGCGCTCCTTCAGCGCACGGCGGCGGCCCGCCTCCCGGCGGTCTTCGACGCGGACGCGCTCAACCTTGCCGGAGAGGCCGCGTACTTCGCCTCGCGCGCCGCACCGACGATTCTCACGCCCCACGCCGGGGAGGCCGGTCGCCTCCTCGGCCTCGACGCCGCGCGCGTGAACGCGGATCGCGAGGCCGCGGTGCGCGAGATTGCCTCGCGTGCGAGGGCGGTCGTCATCCTGAAGGGGTTCCGGCCGCTCGTGGCCTCGCCGACGGGCCAGATCGTGACCGTCCTCGCGGGAAACCCCGCGCTCGCCTCCGGGGGGACGGGCGACGTTCTGACCGGCGTCGTCGGGGCATGTCTCGCGCGAGGCCTCGACGCCTTCGACGCGGCCTGCGCAGCCGCGTGGCTTCACGGGACGGCAGGTGACTTCGTGCGGGAGGTCAGAGGGGAGGAGTCTCTTTCGGCGTCCGACGTCGTGGAAGCGCTCCCGGAGGCTTTCTTCGAGGCGCAAGAGAGCGTCGGGTGACGTCGCAGGTCTCTTCCAGCGAAGAGGAGACGAGGCGCCTCGGGGAAGGTCTCGCGCACCGTCTCGCCCCGGGCGACGTCGTGCTCGTCGAAGGAGACCTCGGGGCCGGCAAGACCGCTTTCGTCAAAGGGATCGCGGCAGGGCTCGGCCTCGACCCGGAAGACGTGTCGTCTCCGAGCTTCGCGCTCGTGCACGAGTACGGGCCGGCGGGGAAGCCTCCCGTCCTCGTTCACGGCGACCTCTACCGCGTCCTTCCGGGGGCGTCGATCGCGGATCTCGACCTCGAAGGGCGGGAGAACGCGATTCTCGCGGTCGAATGGCCGCGCCCGCCGCTCTCCGAGCAGCGGGCGTGGCGCGTCGTGCTGCGCATCGAGCCCGACGGGTCGCGCACGGTCCACGTCGAGCCTCCGGGGAGGCTGTCCCCCTCTCCGTGAGACTCAGAAGGCGAAGACGAGCCCTCCGGTGACCTCTCCGTTGTACGACCAGTTTCTCCCGCGCCGGTCGCTGCAGAAGTCGTCGTGGCCGCAGGAGAAGTCGTTGCGGTCGTCGGTCAGGTTGATGGCCCTGTAGCGGCCGTCGATCCGGAGCCCGACGCGTGGCACGAAGAAGAACTTCCCTCCGACCGAGACGTTCGCCGTGAAACGACCCGTTTGGGACGGATCTATCCCCGGGACGTCGCGCTTCAGGACCGCGGAGCCGGCCCCGATGCCGAAGTAGCCGACGGCGCGCCGCCGCCCGAAATTGAAGAGGGCGTTCCCCTCGTAGACGTTCTGTCGCAAAGTGCCGACCTTGAGATTTCGCGGAACGGAGCCGAAGAAGTCGGGGGAGCGGAGGTCGGCGCGCGAAGAGGTCCAGTCGACTTCGAAAGCGAAGTGGCGCGTGATGTTGTACGCGAGGCGCGCGCCATACGCGAAATCGTCGTCCGGCTCGAGGAAACGGACGTTGGATACCGTGCCGGACGTGAAGGGAACCGTGTAATTACCGTAAAGGCGCCCGCCAAAGTAGCCGCCCGCGAACGGCGAGATCTCCCACGTGCCGGTGCGGTCCTGGGCGGCCGCCGGCGGCGCGGCCATCCAACAAATACCGATGAACGCGGCGAAGACGAGAAAGCGACGCATGGATCCTCCTGCCAGCTCGGAGTTTGGAGCCAAACGCATGGGTGTTCCCGCAATGAGACGCACGCCCCACACATCAGGTTGGCAAGCAACGGGCGTACCCGTCCGAATCCCTACGGGCTGGCCGGGAACAGCCCGGGCCAGATCGACGTGACGACGAGGACCAGCGTCAGGCCGATCATGACGAGGCAGGTTCCCCAGGCCACCCAGTTCCAGACGCGGCCGTTCACGTGCTCGCCCATGAGGTCCTCGCGGTTGATGAGAAGACACATGAAGACCAGGACGAACGGAAGGAGCAGACCGTTCAGCACCTGGGACAGGAAGAGGACCGGGAAGAGCGGGACACCGGGAATCAGGATGATGCCGGCGCCGATCACGATCATGCCTGTGTAAAGCGTGTTGAACTGGGGCGCCTCGCTCCAGGTCTTGTTCACGCCGGCCTCGAAGCCGAGCCCCTCGCAGATGGAGTAGGCCGTGGCGAGCGGCAGGATGGAGGCCGCGAAGAGCGAGGCGTTCGCGAGTCCGAAGGCGAACAGCGTGCCGGCCCATTTTCCGGCGAGCGGCTTCAAGGCGAGCGCCGCCTGCTCGGCGCCTTCGATGCGGATCCCCTTCGGGAAAAGCGTGGCCGCGCAAGCGACGATGATGAAGAACGCGACGACGTCCGTCAGGATGCACCCGACGATCACGTCCCAGCGCGACAGCTTGTACTCCTCCGGGCCGATTCGCTTCTCCACGATCGAGGACTGGAGGTAGAACTGCATCCACGGCGCGATCGTCGTGCCGACGATCCCGATGATCATCAGGATCCACGCGGCGCTCGACTCGATCCGGGGCGCGAACGTCTGCTTGAGGACGTCCTTCCAGACGGGTTTCGCGAAGAGGGCCGACAGGATGTACGTCAGGTAGACCGTGCAGGCGATCAGGAAGACTTTCTCGACCGATTTGTAGTTCCCTTTTACGACGATCCACCACACGACGAACGCGCCGATGGGGACCGATACCCAGCGCGGGATCCCGAAGATCTCCAGCGAAGCGGCCCAGCCCGCGAACTCGGCGACCGTGTTCCCGATGTCCGTCACGAGGAGGGCGACGAGCAGGTAGAACGTGGCTCTCAGGCCGTAGTTCTCGCGGATGAGCTCGCCGAGGCCCTTCCCCGTCACGGCCCCGAGGCGCGCGGACATCTCCTGGATCACGATGAGGGCGAGCGTGATGGGGACGAGCGTCCAGAGCAGCGAATAGCCGAAGTGTGCGCCCGCGATGGAGTACGTCGCGATGCCGCCCGCGTCGTTGTCCACGTTCGCCGTGATGATCCCCGGCCCGAGGACCGCGAGAAAAAGCATCGCCCGCCGCTTCCAATCGCGGACGTCGAAGCGCGAAGAGGCGGTATCGGCTGCCGGCGCGATCACCGCAGCCTCCGCCGGTGGCGGCGAGGCTGGGGCTGGAGCCGGTCGACGACGTCGTCGATCGTGATGATGCCGACGAGAACGCCTTCGGGATCGGTCACGGGGAGGGCGAGGAGGTCGTACTTGGACATCGTCTCGGCGACCTCGTCCGCCGAGACGTCCGGCGTGACGCTGCGCACGGGCGTCGCCATGGCGTTCTCGAGAAGCGTGTCGTCGTCGGCGGCGAGAATGTCGCGCACGGAGAGCGCGCCCAGGACTCGGTCCTTGTCGTCGACGACGTAGAAGTAGAAGAGAGCCTCGGCGTCGCGGGCCAGGGGCCTGAGGCGCTGAAGCGTCTCGCGCACGGTCAGATTCGGCGGGAACGTGACGAAGTCGGTTCCCATGAGGCCGCCCGCGGTGTTCTCGTCGTGGACGAGCAGCTCGGTGACCTCTTCGGCCGCGCCCTTCTCCATGAGCTGGACGAGGTCGCGGGCGTGCTCGCCCTCGATCTCGCCCAGGACGTCGGCCGCCTCGTCCGCGGGCATCTGCTCGAGAATCTCCGAGGCGCGCCGTTCGGGCAGGTCCTCGATGATCTCCGCCTGGATCTCGGGCTCGAGCTCGTGGAGCGTTTCGGCAGCCGTCTCGACGTTCAGCCTCTGGAACATGCCGGATCGCTCGGTGCCCGAAACCTGACTCAGGATGTCGGCGATGTCGGCCGGATGGAGCCGCTGGAGCTTCTCCTGGGGGAGCGTGGTCTCGAGACGCTCGAGGCGTCCGTGGAGCGGCTGCATCGAATCCCAGGGAATGAGCCGCGCCGGAAGGGATGCGTCGGAAAGCCTTCCTCCTCGTGGCGTGACACCCGCGCCGAAGACCCGTCTCACGAGGCCGCGCACGCCCACGTCGGCGGCGGTGAGCACGAGGTCGCCCGACAGCACGTCGAGCTTGAGGTCGTTCACGCGCACGACCTTCACGCCGTTGATGTCCACGATCTGCTTGTCGAGGAGATGGCGCGCGAGAAAGATCTCGTCCTCCCGCGCAGGACGGTGCAGGAGATCCTCCCTCACGAGCCGGGTGCGCACGGCGCCACGCTGGAAGATGGCGACGTCCTCCCAGGGCAGGACGAACGTCTCGAAGCGGTCGCGGATCAGAAGGCCCGTCACGCGGGGAAACGGGGCGCCCGTGCTCGTGGCGACGGCGAAATCCGAGATCCTTCCGACGGGGCGCCGCGCCACGTCGCGCACCGTCTCGCCGAGAAACTCCGAGACGAAGAAGCCCTCGTGCGCCGGGACCGCGCTCGTGCGCGCGGGCGAAGGCGGCGCGTGCGTCGTCATGGAGGCATTGTCAGGAGGAGGCGAGGCCCCGTCAACGCCTGTTCAGGTAATCTGCGCCGCATGGCTCCCAGATTGGCTCTCGCGGGCGAGCCCCCGGGGTGACGGGGTACGCCGTGCGCACGATCCGCGTCGGCAAGGGCGTTCAGGGTGCGCTGCTGGCCTCGTATTCGTGCCTGCTGCTCACCGTGACGCTCCTCGTGCAGGGAGGCGGAGCCGTGAGGACGAATTTCGCGCCGTTCGACGACATCCAGCGCCTCATCCTCCGCGCGGGACGCGGCCGCTACCTCTCGAACGCGTTCTTCTACGCGATCGTCGGAATCGTCGGAAACCTCTCGATGTTCGCGGTGTGGGCGTTCCTGTTGTGGAAGTTCCTCGACGGACACGGCCGCTCCGCCGCCCGGAACCACGGGGACGTTCTCCTCGCGGGGACGTTGTTCAGCGTGGGCATCGAGACGGTCCAGCTTTTTCTGCCGACCCGCGCCACCGACGTGAACGACATCTTCTGGAACGTCCTCGGGACGATCGCCGGCTGCGCCGCCGCGCACCTCCACCGTAACCTCCGGCTCGACTGGCAGTAGACTTCTCCCCGGCGCGCCGGAGTGGCGGAATGGCAGACGCAGGGGACTCAAAATCCCCCGGTCCACAAGGCCGTGAGGGTTCGACTCCCTCCTCCGGCACCAGTCATTGAATCGGATCGTTCCGACGGGAGCCGAGCCCTAGCCCTTCCCGCCCTTCCCGGCCGCGGCCTTCGCCTTGACTCGAATGAAGGCGTAGTTGACCTGGGGGAGCGAGTTGAAGTTCGCGGCCTTGTCGCAAGACTCCTTTGCTTTTTCCGCGTCGCCCTTTCCCTTGTAGGCCTCGTAAAGGCGATAGAGGTCCTGGGGATTCTGCTGGTTCGCCTGCAGGAGCTCGGTGATCGCCCGGTCGTAGTCCTTCTCCTGGAGGGCGATGATTCCATCGAGCTCGTGGGCATTTTTCACCTGGGCCGGGTTCTTCTTGGCTTCGGCGCCCGCCCGGAACGTATCCGCCTCGCTCTTTGCCGCCTTGAAGTCCCTCTTCGCCGCCGCGATGCGAGCGAGGTTGTAATGGCTGACGAGCGCGGCATTGGCCTTGATCTCCGGCGAGAGGCTCGAGCCCTCGACGAGCTTCAGGCCGCGCTCGTACTCGCTTCGGGCTTGATCGGGTTTCCCCATCTCGAGGAGGATGTTCCCCTTTAACCCGTCGTCGAAAGACATCGCCGGGACGTCGTGAGTCTTTTCTCCCAGGACGTACTGTTTATCCACGTCCTCGAGCGCCTTGGCCGTCTTTCCGCCGTCGATGTGAACGACCGTGAGGGCGAAGAGGGCCGTCCGCCGCTCGCCGTCCGTCCTGGCCTTCTTCGTGATGTTCGCGAGCTCCGCCTCGGCCTCGGCCGCCTTGCCGGAATACAGGAGGTCCATGGCGATCCCCTGGTGGGCGTTCACGAAGTTGGAGTCGATCGCCAACGCCTTGCGGTACTGGGCGATGGAATCGTCGAATCGGCCCATCTTCAGGAGCAGCTCGGCATAGGAGTCGTAGGGGTTGGGATCCTTGGGGATCAGCTCAATGTACTTTTGGAATGCCTTCTCGGCGTTCGCGAAGTCGCTGGTCTGCCGGTAGGAGTAGCCGAGCAGGTTGTAGGCCGTCGAGTAGCTCGGCTCGAGCTCCGTCGCCTTCCTGTACTGCTCGATGGCCTGAGGGTATTGCTGCTGGCCGAAGTAGAAGCCGCCCAGGTTGAAGTGGGCCCGCTCGTCGTTCGGATACGCGGCAACGAGCGCGTCCAGGTATTCCTTCTGCTTCGCCGGATCGGCGTTCGCGCCCGCCTCGGCGGCCAGGATCAGGAGCCTCTCTCCATTCGAAGCCTTGTCGGCCAGGCTGACGGCTTTGTGGAGGTGCTCGAAGAACTCCTTGCCGGTCGGCGCCGAGTTGGCGAGGGAGAGCTCGGCCCAGGCGAACCCCGGATCGAGCGAGACCGCCTTCTGGAAGTGCGCCATCGAGTCAGTGATCAGGAGCTTCTCGAAATCGTCGCGGCCTTTCAGGAACTCGGCTTTGGCTTCGGCCGACGAGGTCGTCACCGGGATCTTTCCGCCGCCTGCCGGCGTCGCCTCGGGAGCTCGGGTGGTCTGAGCGGGAGCCGGGGTCTCCCTCTTCGCGCAGCCGGCCTGAGACCATGCGGCGATAAGTCCAAGAACGAGCAAGGGCTCGAGAAATCGGTTCCGGCGCATGGGTCCTCCTTGCGAGTTGGGCCGCGGAAGGCGGATCGACCGTTCTACGGAGGCGACGGAGGAAGGTTGCGAGGAGATCCCTTACGGCCAGGCCACGAGGACGGAGCTTCACGCCTAAGCTCTGAATGGCCCGCATCTTGCGGCACGAGCCGCGGGAGGTTCCCATGGAAGGAATTCTCAAATCTTCCACTGTCCAGGACGCCCGGAGGGCCGCGAAGGAAGCGCAAAAGATCGGCAGTGACTTCAGAAGCGACTTCGATCGCGCGGTCGATCGGAGCAAGGACGTCGCGAAGGAGCTCGGCGAGAAGGTCCGCGGCGCGGCCGAGGACGCGGCGTCGTCGGGGCGGGACATCGCGCGTGATTACATGAAGCGCGGGAGGCGACGCCTGTCCCACGCGACCGAGCGCGTCAGCGCGTACGCCGACGCCAACACGGCCGTCGTGGCAATCGGAGCCTTTGCCGCCGGCATCCTCGTCGGGCATTTCGCGAGGCGGCGCTAAGGGGTAGCTGTGGGTCTTTTCTTCAATGGCGTGCAACTTGCGACGCCGAGGTGGTGCAGGTTTTGCGGAACCGGCCATCACGACCCGACATCCTCGTCATCGATGACGACGCCGCGCTGCGCGAGGGCCTCATCGGGTTCTTCCGGATCGAGGGTCGGAGCGCCGTCGGCGCATCGAACGGGGCCGAGGCGCTTTTCTTGCTGGGCAAGGATGTCCGGCCGGGAGTGATCCTGCTCGACCTCAACATGCCCCTGATGAACGGCTGGGATTTCGTGACGGCGCTGGGGCGGATTCCCGAGCTTCCCAGAATTCCAATCGCCATCATGTCCGGCGTGACGTCGGAGCGCGAGATCCCTTCCTGCGAGACCGACGCCGGCTTCTTCAAGAAGCCCGTCAACTTCGATGCGCTTCTCGCGGCCGTGAACCTGCACCTGCCTCCCCGAGACCCTACTCGCCGCCGGTGAGGCGCCGGCCGCCCCACGCGCGTCAAACTGGTGCGCGACGACGAAGAATTACGACGAACCTGTCGAAGACGGCGCGGAGCTGACGGCGGCACGCGGCAGCCTCACCGAGAAGGTCGCGCCTCCGCGAGGAGCGGAATGCACCGTGATCTCGCCGTGATGCGCGTGCACGATTTGCTGTGCGATGTAGAGGCCGAGCCCGACCCCTTTGACCCCTCGCTGCTGCTCGGCCGGTCCGCGGCGGAACGGGTCGAAGATCACGTCCCGGAGAGGCGCCGGGATTTCCTGGCCCTGGTTCGTCACGTCGACGACGACCACATCTCCGTCGCCGGAGCGGCCGGCGATCGTGACGGGCGCGTCCGGGTCGCCGTACTTGAAGGCATTGGAGACCAGGTTGGAAAGGACCTCGGCGAGCCGGTCGCCGTCCCAGGTGCCCTTCAGGTCCCCTTCCATCGACACATGGATTCGCCCGGGATTCAGGGCCTCCTGCTCCTCGGCGACGATCCGGCAGATCTCGGCGAGATCCGCCCTTTCCGGATGAATCGAAATTCCGCCCCCCAGCCGGCTCATCGTGAAATCGAGAAGCTGTTCGATCATCCGCGACATGCGGTCCGTGCTGTTCGAGATCCGCGCGAGCACCTTCTGATCTGACTCGGACGCGCGAGCCTTGAGAGTGTGAACCGACACCTTGATCGTGCTGAGCGGAACTCTGAGATCGTGGCCCAGCACGCCGAGGAACAGCTCCCGAGTCTTCTCCTTCTCGTTCCGGACTGCTTGCTCGGCCGTGATGTCGCGGACGATCTTGGCGGCGCCGACGATCCGTCCTTCATTGTCTCGCACCGGGGAGACCGTCAGAGACACGTCCAGGATCCGTCCGTCGCGGGCACGACGCCTCGTTTCGAAGTGCTCGACATGCTCTCCGCTCACGACGCGCTTCAGGATCCGCCGCCAGTCGTCGGCGCGGTCGGGCGGCATCAGGAGCTCGATGGAGCGCCCGATGACCTCGTCCCGGCAATAGCCGAAGAGCCGCTCGGCCGAGTGATTCCATTCGACGATGCGGCCCTCGAGGTCCATCGCGATGATCGCGTCTCCGCTCGACTCCACGATTGAGGCGAGCCGGCGGATTCTGCTGTCGCCCTCGGGTGCTTCGCCGGCGGCGCGCTCGGGAGGACTCGGAGGATCGGCTTCTGCCATATCTGTTTCCGACTCGCTCACTTCGCCCGTAACGATTCGAATCGTCTTCGGCAGTCGCTGCGCTTCGGGAGGCCGAAGAGCCCGGAGTTCCGCTTTGCGTGCGGGAGCATACGCTTCAGGGCGCCGTCTCACCGCGACCTCGCCGAGGAAACGATGACGTTGGCGGCGCCGGGCACCGGAGTTGCTCCGTGATACATCAGAGGGGGATCCCTGATGAAGAATCTTCAACGTCTTGCGGCAATCGTGACCCTTTAGGAGGGGATTGCGGCGTATTACGGCGTCGTCTCAGGCATGAAGCCCTCCGCGAGGCACCAGGACATGCACCTCCCATGGGCCACGCTCGTGAAGGTGTTCGCCGCCGTCCTCGCCGGCTGGGCGCTCGTTCGCCTCTGGCCTTCCTTCCAGCTTTTCCTGATCGCGGTTCTCCTCGCCGTCGCGCTCAGTCCGATCGTCGACGGCCTCGAGACGCGTGGAATGTCGCGTGGACGAGCCGTGTCCATCCTGGCGCTCGCCATCGTCCTGTTCGTCTCGGCGTTCTCCTTCTTCGTCGTTCCGTCTCTGACGGAGCAGGTATCCGACCTCTGGAAGAGCCTGCCGCACTTCAAGAACGCGCTCGCGAAACAGCTGGAAGGGAGGAACCTGACCTCGCGCATCCTCTTACCGCTTCTGGATCTCCCGCGCTCCCCGGAATTCGATGCAACGCTGGCGAAGCCTCTGACGTGGGGCCCTAAGGCTCTCGAGGTGGTCGCGGGACTGCTGATCGTGGCGGTCCTCGGCCTCTATCTCCTCTTCGACGGCAAAAAGGTCGTTGCCTGGCTCCTCGCCTACGTGCCACGCGCACACCGTCGCCGCATGGGAGACATGATCCCCGAAGTCTTCGAGGTCGTGCAGGCGTTCACGACGGGTCAGATGCTCATTTCGACGCTCTTTTCGATCTTCACCTTCGTCGTCCTGACGACACTCAACGTCCCCGCCACCCTTCCGCTGGCGCTCTTCGCCGGCCTTTGCGACGTGATTCCGGTCGCGGGGATCTCCGTGGCGACGGCCGCGGCGACGCTCTGCGCCCTGACGGTGAGCCCTTCGACCGCGCTGATCGTCCTCGGCCTCTACGTGTGCTACCACCTCTTCGAGGCGTACATCCTCGTTCCGCGCCTCTACGGAAACCGCCTGCGGCTCTCGACGCTGACCGTGCTCCTTGCGATCCTCGCGGGCGGAACCCTCGGCGGGGTGATCGGAGCGGTTCTCGCGCTGCCGATCGTCGCGGCCTATCCCGTATTCGAGAAGCACTGGCTCGACGACTATCTGCACCCCGACGCCGTGGAAGACCACCGGGCCCTCCGCGACACCAGCGGCAAGGAGAGCGAAGCCGTTGTGGACGCGGTCTTGCAGGGGGCGGCGCCGCGCAAATGAGGCGAACGTCGCGGCTGCGCCCGTTCCGTCGTCACACTCCATTGACGGGTGAAGAGTGGGGGAGTAGTCTCCTATTTCCGTTCCCGAAGGAGGCGTCCGTGGCTTTCAAGATCGGAGACAGGCTTGTCTACCCGAATCACGGCGTCGGGGTCGTGGAGACGATCCAGGAGTCCCTTCTCGAAGGTTCCCCCGCACCCTGCTATCAGCTTCGCCTCATCGGGAACAACTCGCGCGTGATGGTCCCGGTCGGGAACTCGGACCGCATCGGCCTCCGCCCGCTCACGCGGCGCAAGGACGTCGGCTCGGTGTTCCGCGTCCTCGAGAATGCGACGCCGCCGCCGAGCGGCGACTGGAAGGGTCGGTACAAGCAGAACCTCGACAAGATGCGCTCCGGCCGCCTCACGGACATTGCGGACGTCCTCAAGAACCTGACGTGGGTGCAGAAACAGAAGGCGCTCTCTTTCCGCGAGAAGAAGATGTACGAGCGCGCCCGCTATCTGATCGTCTCTGAGATCGCGCAGATCAACGGGCTGCCGGAGCTCGAGGTTGCGACCGAGGTCGAGAAAGCCCTCGACCGGGCGATTCTCAAGCGGCGTCCCGTCATGGCCGCGTCCGGAAACAACCGCGACCACTGACCCGCACGCAGATCTCCGACGGTTCTGGGAGGAGCGCCGAGAGATTTCTTAGAAGGGGAGAGAACACCGGCCGCCGCCGCGGCGCGCCGCGCGAGGCATGCAAAGGCCGTCCACGCGCCTTCTCAGAAGATCTTCTTCCTAGGCGAGATTGACCGCCGCGATGGGGCGGCGGCAACTTCCGTATAGTGGCGAGGATGAATTCGCGCCCGATGCTCGCCGGACCCGCGGTCGGGCTTCTCCTGACGCTCGTGCTCCCGGCCGGCGCCGCGACGGTCCCGACTCGGACGGGTGACGTCGTGCTCGACGTCCTCCTGGTCTCGGTCGACATGGAGAAGCGACGCGTGACGGAGGATCTCGAGGAGTTCGACCGGATCTCTGGGCAGGCGTCGCGTGCGGAGGCCGACCTCACCGCGGCCCTGAATCAAATCGCCCATCTCGCGCGCGAGGGGACGTTGGATCGCAGCGCTCTGGAGCTGGCCGAGCAGGCCGCGGCCGACGCGCGCGCGCGCGTGGAAGCTGGCCAGGACAGACGCCGAGCCTTGTCCGAGCGGCTCGCCGAGCACGTGCGTCGTCTCGCCGCGTTCCGGGAGGAGATCGCGCGCCGTCGCGAGACCTTGAGAAGCGTTCTTTCCGACCCCCTGACGGGGCGTTGGGAGGTCTTCATCAACCCGGGAGCGCAGCACGGCTTTTACCGCCTTTCTCTCGACGGCACGATCCTCTCGGGGGACTATGTTCTCGACGGCGGGTTTCATGGGTCTCTGAGGGGCACGTTCGTGGGCGACCGCGTCACGTTCGAGAGGATCGATTCCGAACGCGGACTCGATGCCAAGTTCTATGGCCGCTTGACGATCGGCGCCGCGCGCCGCATCGCAGGCACCTGGGACGGGACGCAGATCGCGCCGCCCCCGGCCTCGGGTCCGGTGGCGGGCACGTGGTCGGCCAAACCGGTGCGTGATGAGGAGAGTGAATCGAGATGACGGCTGAAGAGATGGATGATCACCTGCCTCCGCCCGTGCCTGCCGGAAAGCCCGTCCGAGAGAAGAAAGCCCGAACCCCGGAGGCGCCCCGCCGCACATCCCCCTGGGCGGATCGGGGCCTGTTCCTCGCGTTGGGCCTTCTCGCGGGCTTTTCGGCCGCGTATCTGTACCTGGACAAGAACCCGTCGGCGGTGCCGCAGGCTTCCCCGGCCGATCCGCATGCCGGCCTTGCCGGCGTCGGCCCGGGAGCGACACGGGATCTACCCGGCAGCGGCGGCGGGCAGCCCTCTCTGGCTTCCGACCCGGTCGCCCGGCAGAAGCTGAGCGACCTCGAGGCGGCGGTCGCGAAGGAGCCGAAGAACGCGGACCTTCTCGTGCAGCTCGGGAACGCGGCGTACGACGTCGAGGACTGGCAGAAGGCGGTCGACTCTTACGAGAGGGCTCTCAAGCTGCGCAGCGCCGATCCCAACGTCCTGACCGATCTCGGAGTCGCGTACCGGAATGTCGGCAACGTCGACAAGGCGCTCGCGATGTTCACGCAGGCGTCGGCGCTCGATCCGAACCACTGGCCGGCGCAGTTCAATCTCGCGATCGTCTACGGCATCGACAAAGGCGACCCGAAGAGAGCTCTCGAGATCCTCGCGAAGCTCAAGAAGGAGCATCCCGAGATCCCCTCGCTCGACCGCCTCACGAACGACCTCGAGCAGCGAGCGAAAGGACGCCCAGGGGCGTGACGCCGTCGCCGGGCGACCTCTTCGAGGACGAGAGCCCGGCTGAAGAGTCGTCCGCCCACGTGAACGTCGTCCCGCCGGACGCTCCGCTCGCGGAGCGGATGCGCCCACGCGACCTCTCCGAGGTGGAAGGGCCGCCGGACCTCGTCGGCCCCGGCTCGTTTCTCGCGAAGGCGCTCGCGGCCGACACCGTTCCGTCGATCGTCTTCTGGGGTCCCCCCGGAAGCGGCAAGACGACGCTCGCGAGGATCATCGCGGCGAAGACCCAGGCCCGCTTCATCGGCTTCTCGGCTGTCGTCTCGGGCATCAAGGAGATCCGGAGCGTGATGGAGGAAGCGGCCCGCGCCAAGCGCCGGGGCCGCCGAACGCTGCTGTTCGTGGACGAGATCCACCGTTTCAACCGGGCGCAGCAGGACGCATTCCTGCCGTTCGTCGAGGCCGGGGACATCGTTCTCGTGGGCGCCACGACCGAGAATCCCTCGTTCGAGCTGAACGGCGCGCTCCTGTCGCGCCTGAGGGTCGTCATTCTGCCTTCTCTGAAAGAAGAGGATTTGATTCACCTGATGAAGAGAGCGCTGCAGGATCCCACGAGAGGACTCTCGGCGGCGGTGACGGTGAGTGAAGATGCCTTCGAATGGTTAGGACGCTTTGCCGACGGCGATGCCCGACGAGCATTGACCGCGCTCGAAGCGGCTTCCTCCCATCTCCTTTCAGAAGAAAACTCTTCGGATTCTTCGAAGGGTTCGATCGGCGAGGTTACGGCCGCAGCTGATTTGCGGGAGCCCGTGCTCACGGTCCCCGTCCTCGAGGACCTCTTCAGGCGGAAAGTCCTCCTCTACGACAAGTCGGGCGAGGAGCATTTCAACCTCATCTCGGCGCTCCACAAGTCGCTCCGCGACTCGGACGTGGACGCGTCGCTCTACTGGCTCGCGCGGATGCTCGAAGCGGGGGAGGACCCGCTTTACATCGCCCGGCGCCTCGTGCGCTTCGCCTCCGAGGACGTCGGTCTCGCCGACTCGTCCTCGCTGACTCTCGCCCTGGCGGCAAAAGAAGCGGTGCACTTCATCGGCATGCCCGAGGGCGCGCTCGCGCTCGCCGAGATCGCCGTGCACCTGGCGTTGGCGCCGAAGTCGAACGCGCTCTACGCGGCGTACGGAGAGGCCGTGGCCGACGTGCACGAACGCCCGAACGAGCCGCCTCCGCTCGCGATCCGCAACGCGCCGACGAAGCTCATGAAAGACGTGGGCTACGGGTTGGGCTACCGCTACGCGCACGATCTGGCCGAGAAGACGGCCGGCCTCTCCTGCCTGCCCGACGCGCTGCAGGGCCGGAACTACTACCGGCCGTCGGGCGAGGGAGCCGAGAAGGAACTCAAGGCGCGGGCGGGGGCGGTCAGGGCGCTGCGGGAGAGGATGAAGAAGGAGAAAGAGAAAGGATGATCTGTTCGGACCCGCGGTCAGAACCATTCTCTTTGCTTGGCGATGGGAAGCAGGATGAGCAAAGCGCCGACGAGGAGCGTAAGGAGCGGGTTGGAGATGAAGTACGGGTAGATGATGAGTGCGGCGCCGACAACGATGTACCAAGGCTCGAATTGACGCTTACCATAGAGGAGGTAGGCTCCGCCGATCGCGCCGAAGAGCAGGTCGAGAACGAGCGTCAAGCGCGAGCGCCTTCTGAGCCGCGCCGTCGCATCAACAGGCGACAGGGCACGCGGTTATATTTCGGATTTCGGACCGTCACGACCGACTCCTTTTCGTCGGCACGCCCGCCTCGCCCAAGCGCTTTCGAAAGTGGTCCCGCCAGCCCTGGGGGAGCGCCCGCAGCTCGATCACTCGGCGCAGGAGCTCTTGGTTCACGCCATCGGCGGCGTACAGCCGGGCGATGTCCAGAACCGTGATTCCCTCCTCATCGCGCGCCGTGACCGTGACGGAGTCGTCGGCGGCCACGTCGCCTTCCCGGGACACGCTCAGATAGAACCCCGTCCTTTCGCTCGACAGGAACCGCTTCACGATGTCGGGTCGGCCGAAGCGGATCCCGAGCTTGAAGCACGGCATTCGGGGCTGCGTGACGGAGAACTCCGCCGAGCCGATCCGCAACCGATCCCCGATATGGATCGTGTCCTCGAATACTCCTTCCGCCGTGAAGTTCTCGCCGAAGGCGCCCCAGGGGAGGGCGACACCGGGGAGCTCCTCGCGCCAGAACGCGTAATGCTCCGACGGATAGACGTACACGGCCTTGTCGGCCCCTCCGTGAACCGTGAGGTCCGACTGCCGGTCGCCTTCCACGTTGAGCTTCCTGACGCGTACGCGGCCTGGGACCGGCGCCTTGAAGATCGAGGTCGTCACGGTCTTGCCGCGCCATAGCACCTCGCGTGGAAGGCCGACGTTGATCGATACGATTCTCATCCGGCGTCTCCCGCTAAGAGATCCGCCCCGCGCGAAGGGCGAGCGGCCAGGTGATCGTCTTCTCGGACACCGGGTCGCCCCAGGCCTCTGCGAAAGACTCTGCGAGCTCCGCGACCGGATCGCGGCCGGTCTCCTTCGTACAGCGCTTGACGGCGGACCAGGTCGAGAGATAGCCGAGGGTCCGTTCGAGGTCCCACGCGGCCGTCATCGCCACGGGCGGTACGGGAATTTCTTCGAAGGGGAAAAGAAGATCGGCGTAGCGGCGGGAGACGAGGGCGCGTTCGGGCGGCCAGTACGGCTCGACGCGAGCGTGAAAGCGGCGAATGACCGCTCCCGCCTCGCCCTTCACGTCGAAAAGATCGTAGGCCCACACCGCGACGGCGCCTCCCGGCACGGCGACCCTGTTCACCTCTTCGAAGAATCTCTTCTGATCGAACCAGTGAACCGCCTGCCCGACGGTCACGAGGTCGGCCCAGCGGTCCGGGAGGCCCGACTTCTCGGCCGGCGTCACCCGGTACGTGACACGCGGGTGCGGCGTCGCGTGGGCGATCTGGTCGGCGCTCGCGTCCGTCGCGACGACTTCGGCGAAGTGCTCCGCGAGAGGCACCGCGGCCTGCCCGCTTCCGGTGCCCGCGTCCCAGCAGCGCTCGTGCCGCGGCGCCAGCGCTGCGACGGTTCGGAAGAGCTCGGGCGGATACGCGGGCCGGTAGCGGGCGTAATCGCTTGCGTGGCCCGAGAAGTGGTCCTTGAAGGCGGGTTCGCTCAGATTTCTTCGCGCCTGTAGTTCGGGGCTTCTTTCGTGATGATCACGTCGTGAGCGTGGCTCTCCTTGAGGCCGGCCGTCGTGATGCGCACGAACCGCGCCTTCTTCACGAGCTCCGGGAGGGTCGCCGCGCCCGCGAGTCCCATGCCGGAGCGCACGCCGCCTGTCAGCTGCGCGAGGAGCGTCGAGACGGGCCCCTTGTGGGGAACCATGCCCTCGATGCCCTCCGGCACGAGCTTCTGCGGCTCTTCCTCGTCCTGGAAGTACCGGTCGGCGGAGCCCAGCTTCATCGCGCCGAGCGAGCCCATGCCGCGATACGCCTTGAACGTGCGGCCCTGGTAGAGGATCGTCTCGCCCGGCGCCTCGTCCGTGCCCGCGAAGAGGCTGCCGATCATCACGGAATGCGCGCCCGCCGCGAGGGCCTTCGTGACGTCGCCCGAGAACTTGATGCCGCCGTCGGCCACGAGCGAGACGCCCGTCTTCCCCAGGCCCTTCACGCACTCGCGGATGGCGTGGATCTGCGGCACGCCGGCGCCCGTGACGACGCGCGTCGTGCAGATGGAACCGGGCCCGACGCCGATCTTCACGGCGTCGGCCCCCCGGCGCACGAGATCGCGGGTGCCTTCGGCCGTCGCCACGTTGCCCGCCAGAACGGGAGTGGATGGGAACTTCTTCTTCAGGGACGTGAGCGCCCCCAGCACGCCTTCGCTGTGGCCGTGCGAGGAGTCGAGGACGAGGAGATCCACCTTCGCGTCGACGAGCTCCCGGGCCCGGTCGAGGAGATCGTTGCTCGCGCCCACGGCCGCGGCCACGCGCAGGCGGCCGAACGAGTCCTTGCACGCGCTCGGATACTTGATCTGTTTCTGGATGTCCTTGACCGTGATGAGCCCCTTGAGGTTGCCGGCGCGGTCCACGACGAGCAGCTTCTCGATGCGATGCCGGTGAAGCAGCTCCTTGGCCTGCTCGAGCGTCGTGCCCGGCGGGCACGTCACGAGGTTCTCCTTCGTCATGCGTTCCGAGATGGGGAGGTCCATGCGCGTCTCGAAGCGCAGGTCGCGGTTCGTCAGGATGCCGACGAGCTTGCCGCGGTCGTCCACGACCGGCACCCCCGAGATCCGGAAATTCGCCATGACCTCGAGCGCTTCGGAGATCCTCTGGGTCGGACGGCAGGTGACGGGGTCGACGATCATCCCGCTCTCCGAGCGCTTCACCTTGTCGACCTCGGCGGCCTGCGAATCGATCGTGAGGTTCTTGTGGATGACGCCGAGGCCGCCGTTCTGCGCCATGGCGATCGCCAGGCGCGACTCGGTGACCGTGTCCATGGCGGCCGAAAGGATGGGGATGTTGAGGCCGATCCCCGGCGCGAGCCGGGTCCTCAGGTCGGTTTCGGCGGGATGGACTTTCGAGCGGGCGGGGAGGAGGAGGACGTCGTCGAACGTGAGGGCGAGCGGGATTTCCCGGTCATTCACCATGAGGAGTCATACCACAGACGGTGGATAACCCCTCTCGTCCCCGGTTCAGCCCGCCGCGGCTCCGGCTCCGGTCGCGCCGTGGCACTTCTTGTACTTCTTCCCGGAGCCGCAGGGGCACGGGTCGTTCCGGCCGACCTTCGGGCCCGAGGCCTTCACCGTCGAGACGTCGAAATCGCCGCCCGCCGTCGGGTCGAAGGAGCCCTGCATCTGGAGGTTCTGCTCCTTCTTCCGGCGCTTCTCGAGCCCGGCAGCCGCCCGGCGCGAGGAGGCCGAGCCGCCCGCCGCCGCGGTCGCGGGGGAGGGCTCCTCTTCGCGCGGCGGCGCCTCGCGCTCGACGGGCGCCTGAGCGACCTCGAAGCGGAAGAGGTACTGGAGGATCTGCTCCTCGACGCCCTCCTTCATCGCCTCGAAGAGCTGGAAGGACTCTTTCTTGTACTCGACGAGCGGGTCGCGCTGGCCGTAGCCGCGCAGGCCGATGCCTTCCTTGAGGTGGTCGAGCGCGAGGAGGTGGTCCTTCCAGAGCGTGTCGACGGTCTGGAGCATGAAGAACTTCTCGAAGTCGCGCATCGTCTGCGCGCCGACGGACTTCTCCTTCGTCTCGTATGTCTCGCGCACCGCCGTGCGCAGCTTGTCCTTGAGCTCCGTGTTCGTGTCGCCCTTGCCGAGGCCTTTCTCCGACGGCTTGAAGCCGTACGTTTCGTTGACGAGGCTCTCGAAGGCGTCCCAGCCCCATTCGGACGGGTCCTTGCCGGCGGGGCAGTGGCGGTCGACGTAGTCCTCCGAGACGTCCTCCGCGAGGGCCACGACGTAATCGCGCGAGAGCGTTCCCGTGAGGATCTCCTTCCGGAGCCGGTAGATCTCCTCACGCTGCTTGTTCATCACGTCGTCGTATTCGAGAAGGTGCTTGCGGGTGTCGAAGTTGCGGCCCTCGACCTGCGTCTGCGCCCGTTCGATGGACTTCGTCACCCAGCGGTGCTCGATGGGGACGCCCTCCTCCATGCCGAGGCGCTTCATGAGCCCCGACAGGCGATCGGATCCGAAGATGCGCATGAGGTCGTCCTCGAGCGAGAGGTAGAACCGCGAGGAGCCGGGATCGCCCTGGCGGCCGGAGCGGCCGCGGAGCTGGTTGTCGATGCGGCGGGACTCGTGCCGCTCCGTTCCGATGATGTGGAGGCCGCCGAGCTCGACGACCTGCTCGTGCGCCTCGGCCGTGTCCTTCTGGAGCTCGGCCGCGATCTTCGCGATCTCCTCGGGGGTCTTGTCCTTCGCCTTCTGCTTCGCGAGGTACTCCGGGTTGCCGCCGAGGAGGATGTCCGTGCCCCGGCCCGCCATGTTCGTCGCGATCGTCACGGCGGAGACCTGGCCGGCCTGGGCGACGATCGTGGCTTCCTGCTCGTGGTACTTCGCGTTCAGGACGACGTGAGGCACCTTCTTCTTCTTGAGCATCGTCGAGAGAGTCTCGGACTTCTCGATCGAGATCGTGCCCACGAGGACGGGCTGGCCCTTCTCGCTCTTCTCGGCGATCTCCTCGACCACGGCCTCGAACTTCTCGCGCTCGGTCCTGTAGACGAGGTCGTGCTCGTCGATGCGGATCATGTCGCGGTTCGTCGGGATCACGACGACGTCGAGCTTGTAGATCTTGTCGAACTCGGCGGCCTCGGTATCCGCCGTGCCCGTCATGCCCGCGAGCTTGTCGTACATCCGGAAGTAGTTCTGGAGCGTGATCGTGGCGAGCGTCTGGTTCTCTTTCTCGATCTTGACGCCCTCTTTCGCCTCGACGGCCTGGTGGAGGCCGTCCGACCAGCGGCGCCCCGGCATGAGCCGGCCCGTGAACTCGTCCACGATGAGGACCTGGCCGTCCCGCACGACGTAGGAGACGTCCCGCTTGTAGAGCGTGTGCGCGCGCAGCGCCTGCTGGCAGGCGTGAAGGATGTCGATGTTCGTCGGGTCGTAGAGGTTCTCGACGCCGAGGAGACGCTCGCACTTCGTCACGCCCTCCTCGGTCAGGGAGGACGTGTGCGCCCTCTCGTCGAGGAGGTAGTCGCCGGTCGTCGTCTTGTTCCCGTACTTGTCCTTGATCTCCTCGCCCTTGACGAGCTTCGGGATGATCCGGTCCACTTTGTAGTAGATGTCCGTTTCGCCCTCGGACGGGCCCGAGATGATGAGCGGCGTCCGTGCCTCGTCGATGAGGATCGAGTCGACTTCGTCGACGACCGCGAAGACGTGTCCGCGCTGGACCATCTGCGCGAGCTCGAACTTCATGTTGTCGCGCAGGTAGTCGAAGCCGAACTCGTTGTTCGTGCCGTACGTGATGTCGCGCGCGTAGGCGTCGCGGCGCTCTTCGTCGGGCATGTCGTGCTGGATGCAGCCGACCGAGAAGCCGAGGAACTGGTAAATGCGGCCCATCCACTCGGCGTCACGGCGCGCGAGGTAGTCGTTCACGGTGACGAGATGGGCGCCGCGGCCGGAGAGCGCGTTGAGCGAGACGGCGAGCGTCGCGACGAGCGTCTTGCCTTCGCCCGTCCGCATCTCGGCGATCTTGCCCTCGTGGAGGACCATGCCGCCCATGAGCTGGACGTCGTAGTGGCGCTGTCCGATCGAGCGCCACGCGGCCTCGCGCACGAGCGCGAACACCTCGATGAGCTCCTTGTCGAGGACATCGCGGGAAAGGGCGCGCCTCGCCTCGATCTCCGCGGGAAGGTCCTTCAGGCCATCCTGCACGCGCGCGCGGATCTCGGCCACGCGCCCGCGGATCTGGTCGTCGGAGAGCGCCTTGATCCCGGGCTCGAGCGCGTTGATCGCCTCGACGCGCGGCTTCATCGCCTTGATGTCGCGCTCGTGCTTGGTCCCGAAGACTTTAGAGAGTGCCTTGTCGATGATCATGAAGGAATTGCGCGCGCAAAGAGCGCGCGCGGGAGATTGAGTTTAGCAGGAAGGGGAAGATGCGCTCGGTGCTCGGGCGTCAAGGCAGACCGCTTCGCGGCGCCTTCGGCGGCCTTGACTCCCTTCGCGCCTCGCGCCGGATTCCGTCCATCGAAGGTTCTTCGAACCTTCGCTTTCTCCTGAAAACGGAGGATGTGAATCCTCCGATAGAAGAATCCGAGCCTGAGCGGCGCGCGAGTCAACCGTCGCGCAGCGACCGCCGGAGGCGGCTCGCGGTTGACACGCGTGGCGCGAGGGCTATCCGACTAAAAGGCGTTCAGGACGTAATCCAGGGGGTTCACCGGCTTGCCGTCGTTGTGCACCTCGTAGTGGAGGTGGGGTCCGGTGGAGCGGCCCGTGGAGCCGACGAGCGCGATGAGGTCTCCGCGCTTGATGCGCTGGCCCTCGGCGACTCGCGCCGTCTGGAGGTGTCCGAAGAGCGTCGTGATTCCGTATCCGTGGGCGATCTCCACGAAGCGGCCGTAGCCCTTGTCCCAGCCTACCCGCACGACCGTGCCCGACGCCGGGGCGACGACGCGATTCCCGGCCGGGGTCGAGATGTCGATGCCCGTGTGGAATTCGGAGTGGTTCGTGAAGGGGTCGGGGCGCGCCCCGAAGCCCGCCGTCAGCACGCCGGCCGCAGGGGCGATGCTCGGAGTGAGGGCGAGCTGGTCGGCCTCCAGGTAGAGCTTCTTCTCGACGAGCGTGAGGCGCGACGACAGGAGGGCGCCACGCCGCCCGGCCTCGCTGAGACCCGATTCGACGGATTCCGCGGGGTTCGCGGGGACCGCGGTGAGACCGCCGACGCCGCCGGTGCCGGGATCGCGCACCGCCGAAAGGCCGGCGACGATCGACAGGCGGCGCGTGCGATCCTCGAAGTCGGCCAGCATTTTCTCGATCGACTCCAGGCGCGTGTTCGTGAGGGCCGTCCGCGATCTCAGGTCCGAGTTCTCGGCGAGGATGGCGGTGACCTCTCTGTTCCTGCGGATCGACCGGACCCACAGGACCGAGAAGGTCACGCCGAGGACGACCGCGAGGCCGAAAGAGATTCCCAGGCACCAGAGAAGCCGCGAGGAGACGCGAAACTGCCGAAAACGCGCCGTGGCGTGCGGCAGGAAGATGATGGTGTGCTCTCTTCTCGGCATCCGTTCCCTTCCTTGGGCGTTTTCTTCCCTCGGCACGAACAAACACACGCACAGCCTTACACCTGGAAGGCCACCGATTGGACGATCGAAATCTTAAGCCGCTTGGAAGGCCTGTCAAGGAAGATTCGCCCTCTTCATTCAACTCATTGACAAAGGGGAAGCTAAGTCGTATTGGCGGGCCGATAACGAAGGGCCTCGGCCACGTGCGCGGGCTGGATCCCGGCCGCGTCCTGTATATCCGCGATTGTACGAGCAACGCGCAGAACGCGCTGGAAACCCCTGGCCGACAGTGTGAGGCGGTCGACGGCGCGCGTCAGGAGCGCGCGGGCCTCCGGCGTCGTCTTCAGGATCGAGCGGGCAAGGCGGCCCGGTAGGGCCGCGTTCACGAGGCGGGGGTCGCCGTTACGCGCCGTCTGTCGCGCCCGCGCGGCTTCGACCCGAGCACGGACGGCGGCCGATGTCTCGCCGTCTCCCTCGGTGCCGAGGTCCGACGCCGCGAGCGCCGGCACCTCGACGTGCAGGTCGATGCGGTCGAGGAGCGGCCCCGAGATCTTCCGGCGATAGCGCGCCACGTCGCGCGGCGAGCACGAGCAGGCGCGCCTCGGGTCCCCGCGGAAACCGCAGGGGCACGGGTTCATCGCGCCGACGAGGAGGAACCGGGCCGGAAAGGTGCGGGCTCCGGCCACACGGGCGACGGAGACGACCCCGTCTTCGAGAGGCTCGCGCAGCGCCTCGAGCGCGTCCCGCCGGAACTCGGGCAGCTCGTCGAGAAAAAGGACGCCGAAGTGCGCAAGCGAGAGCTCCCCGGGCCGCGGGTCGACTCCTCCGCCCGCGAGAGCCGCCGCGGACGCTCCATGGTGCGGAGAGCGGAACGGGCGCTGCGTGAGGAGCCCGCTTCCTGCCGGAAGGCGGCCCGCGACGCTCCAGATGCGCGTCGCGTCGAGACTTTCCTCGCGTGAGAGCGGTGGAAGGATTCCGGGCAGTCTCCGCGCCAGCATCGTCTTGCCGGAGCCGGGCGGTCCGGAAAACAGGATGTTGTGCCCGCCCGCGGCGGCGATCTCGAGCGCGCGGCGTGCGACGGCCTGGCCCCTCACGTCCGCGAGATCCGGCTCGGAACCGGGGAGCGGCCTCGCGGCGGCGGAAGGGACGACGCGCGGAAGGATCTCCCGCGCAAGAAGGTGGGCGATCGCCGCGCCGAGATGCGGCGCCGCAAAGACCTGGAGAGACGGGATCGCGGCCGCTTCTTCCGCGTTCTCGAGGGGAACGAGGAGAGCGCGCTCCTCGCGGCGTGACGTCTCGGCGAACGACAGAACGCCCGGCACGCCCCGGAGCTCCCCGTCGAGGGCGAGCTCTCCGACGAGGGTCGTCTTCGCGAGCGCCTCGGCGGGCAGGTCTCCGTTCGCGGCGAGGATCGCGAGCGCGACGGCGAGATCCAGAGCCGTGCCCGATTTCGGGAGGTCGGCCGGCGCAAGGTTGACGACGATGTTCTTCGACGGCATCGGAAATCCGACGTGCCGGAGAGCCGAGCGAATCCGCTCGCGGCTTTCCTTCACGGCCGCGTCCGGGAGGCCCACGATCGTGAGACCGGGAAGCCCCGCCCCGATCGCGGCCTCCACGACGACCGTGCGGCCCTCGAGGCCGGCGACCGCCGCCGAGTACGCGCGGGCGACGGTCATCGTCTCCCTGGTCAGTTCAGGACGGCGAGGGTGAGGGTCAGGGTCTGGCCCGCGCGGAGCGAGCGGGCCGAGCGCAGGCGGTTCTCGCGGACGATGGCCTTGATCGTCGTCCCGTAGCGTGCGGCGAGAGAGTAGACGGTGTCGCCGGGCTTCACGGTGTGCCGGATCCTCCGGGCCGTGGGGGCTGCGGCCTTTACAGGGGCGGCATGGGAGTCTGCGAAGCCGTCCGCCGGAATATCGACGCGCGCCGGGAGCGGCGCCGCCGCGGCCGATGCGACCACGGCGGCGGGCGCCGTTGCCGCGGGAGCGGAGGTGAACGGGCCGACGTCCGAGGCGCGCGTGACCGCCGCCGCTGGTGTCGGAACGCCGCGGATCTCGCCCTGAGGTGCGCGAGACGCCGAGGCGAGCGCGACACGGTGCGGGGCGGTCCCGCGCGTGCCCGGCACGACGAGCACGGTGCCCTTCTTCAAGCGAGCCGTGCGGGGCAGGTCGTTCCAGTCGCACAGCTCGGCGACGGACACGTGCGTGCGGTGCGCGATCTTCTTGAGCGAGTCGCCCTTCCTGACGACGACGCGCTTCTCGAGGACGGCGCGCGCGGCGGGCAGCGCAGCGATTTGCGACGCCAGAAGGGCCGTCGAGCCGGCGGGAACGCGCACGTCGTAAGCAGGGACTCCGGAAGGAGTCGCTCGCGTCTTGAGCTCGCTGTTGAGGAGCTGGAGGTCCGCGAGGGTCGACTGGGTGAGCTCGGCCACGCGCGCGAGATCGACCGGCTTGCGGACCGTCACGGTGTCCCAGGCGATCGGCGGATCGGGCACGACGTCGAAGCCGAATCTCTTCGGATCCTTCGAGATGAGCGCCGCTGCGAGAATGAACGGCACGTAGTCGCGCGTCTCCCGCCGGAGGCTGCTGCCCGCCGCGAGCTCCCAGAAGTCGCGCGCGCCCGTACGCTGGAGGCTCTTGAGGATCCGGCCCTCGCCCCCGTCGTACGCGGCCATGGCGAGGTGCCAGTCCCCGAACATCTCGTACAGGTCGCGGAAATACGCCGCGGCCGCGCGCGTGGACTTCACGGGGTCGCTCCGCTCGTCGAGGGAACGATTCCGCTTGAGGCCGTAACGTTTGCCCGTGCCGGCGATGAACTGCCAGAAGCCGTGGGCGGCGGCGCGCGAGTGAGCCTGGTACTTGAAAGCAGACTCGACCATCGCGACATAGACGAGATCCTGCGGAACGCCCTCCTCCTTGAGAACGCCGCGCATGAGGTCGAGGTAGCGCCCGCTGCGCTTGAGGGCCCCTGCGAAGGCCAGGGGGGTGCGGAACTGATAGAAGGCCACGGCGCGGAGGACGGCGTCGTTCACGACGATCGGAATGTCGAAGCCTGGTCCCGGAGCCGCCGAGCCGACCTCCGTCTTGGCCTTCTCGACCTCGTCCGCAGACGGGAGCGGCGCGTTGGCGACGAGGCTGTCGCGCGGGTCCTCGGCGGGAGCGCGGTCGGGCTCGGCAGGACGCGAGCCGGCCTCGATCGCGGGTCGGTAGAGGTCGATCGAGTCGTAGAGCTCGCTCGCGAACGCGAGGTCGGACGGGTCGCCCTCCCGCGAGGCGATCCGGACCGTCTCGAGGGCATCGCGAAAGGCCTCTCGGGCGCAGTCGCTCTCGCCCGCGAGCGCGAGCTCTTTGCCCTGGTAGAACTGTTCGGCGGCCAGCTTGCGCGCGGCGGAAATCGCCGGCGGGTTCTCGGGCGGCGCGATCCGCGAAACCGGGACCTGGCGGGGCGCGGCCGCGCAGCCCGCAATCACGAGAGGCAGGAATCCCGCCGCGGCACGCAGGATTCGGGCGGAGAGCCGCCGGCCGTTTCTCATCACCGGCAAGTGAACCCGACCCAAGAGAGGGAGGTCAAGCAAAATCGCTTCGCGCTCTTACTCGGGCTTGACATGGAATTTCAGCGAGAGGAGGAGCTTGTTGATGTCCTTCAGGCCCGCAAAATCCACGTCGAACCGTTTCTCGGCGCCGAGGGCGCCGCCGGTCCCGTCGCCGAACGAGAGCCCGACCGTCACGTGGCGGGTCTTCGCGAGAGTGTCGCGGGGGACCTGAAGATCGAAGGACTGCGCCACGTCCTTCCGGTGGTTTCGCGTCGACCCGAGGAGGTCGTCGAGCGAGACATCGGCGGCACTCTTGCTCTTCGTCTTGTGGGAGCCGCCGGGGGTCGCCGGCCGCTGCGTCGCGATCTTCCGAAGCTTCTCGAGCTCGGAAAGGATGTCCACGTTCGAGCGCACGCGCACGTGTTTCACCGAGGAGTCCATGGGCACGTCGACCGGCGGAGGCTGGATCTCGGCGAAGCTCACTTCGCTGGACGTGTCCTCGGGCTGTGGAAAGTTCGCCGCATCGAACGGCGCGGTCTCCGCGGGAAGGGGAAGCGCAGGCGACGTGTCGGCCGGGAGATCCCGCGCCTCGACGTCGCGGGTCTGCTGCCGGGCAGCTTCCTGGAAGCGCTTGAGCCGCGAGATCGTGGAGTCGAAACCGTCTCCGGGTA
The DNA here is from genome assembly GCA_963816185.1 of Thermoanaerobaculia bacterium. GTDB lineage: Bacteria > Acidobacteriota > Thermoanaerobaculia > UBA5066 > UBA5066 > Fen-183. The sequence continues at coordinate 459,858 of CAWFJJ010000024.1, forward strand.
CCGCGGGAGCCGTGGCCACCGCCGACGCCGTGGCCATGGCGTCGATGGCCGCGCCGATGCCAGAGGCGGCGGCCTTCGACGACATCATCGGCTGCGGACCGGGAGTGGCCGCGGTCGCGACGACCGCGGGACGCCTTTGCTCGACCGCCATTCGGCCTTTCAGGGAGCGAAGAGTGAGCTTCGAGATCGCCTTGAGAGTTTCGAAAACTCCGGTCCCGTTCGTGGCCGAGGCCTCGTAGAATTCCACCTCGCCTTCCGGGTTCAGGGAGCCGTTCAGCTCGTCGAGAGTCAGGATGTTCGCGAGATCGCGTTTGTTGTACTGGAAGACACGTGGAGTCGCGTCGAGGGAGACGCCGATCTCCGCCAGATTTTCGCGGAGGTTTCGAAGACTCTCGACGTTCGGATCCTTCATGGGCCGCTGCGAGTCGGCTACGAAGACGATTCCGTCCACCCCCTTGAGGACGAGCTTTCGCGTCGTGTTGTAGAAGACCTGTCCGGGTACGGTGTACAGCTGGAGACGGGTTTTGAATCCTCCGATGACGCCGACGTCCAGCGGGAGCAGGTCGAAGAACAGCGTCCGATCGGTTTCCGTCTCGAGGCAGACCATCTCCCCGCGAGACGTCGGGGCCGTCCGCCCGTAAATCACGTGGAGATTCGTGGTTTTCCCGCAGAGACCAGGACCGTAATACACGATCTTGGCGGCCATCTGCATCGTCGCGTAGTTGAAGAAAACCATATGAATAAGGCTCTACCGACCTCCCCGAGGGGCATCTGATCTTACACCCGGAGGCGACTCCCTTTGATATCATGAGGCGCTGCCGGGGAGGTCGGGGAGCCGAACAAGGGCGGAGGCCTTGCGCCGCGATGACTAACGATTACAAGGGTTTGGACGCGAGGTCTCGCGAGGTTCTCGCCTCGGTGATCATCGCGTACATCGAGAGCGCCGTCCCCGTGTCGTCACGCCAGCTGACGAAGGGGGGGAAGTTCGGCCTTTCGTCCGCGTCGTTGCGCAACGCAATGGCGGATCTCGAGGATCTCGGCTTTCTCACGCATCCCCACGTCTCGGCCGGACGCGTGCCGACCGATCTGGGGTACCGGGCGTTCGTCCGCGATCTGCTGCCGGCGCAAGCGCCCAGCGAGACGGACCGCGCCCGGATCGCCGACGAGCTCTCGCCGGAGCCATTCGAGACGGAGCTCTTCCTGAAGGCCACGTCGGGTGTTCTCTGCCGTCTGACGGGCGAGGTGGGCGTCGTGACGGCTCCCGCCTCGATGAGCTTCGTCCTCGAGTCCGTGCACTTCACGCGTGTGGCCGATCGCAAGCTCGTCGTGGCCGAAGTCTCCGACACGGGATTCGTGGAGAGCCGCCTGATCGAGACCCGGGAGGACTTCTCGCAGGCGGAGCTGGACGCCATCTCGAACCGGCTGACGATCGACTTCGCCGGAAAGAGCCTCGACGAAATCCGGGTCCTCCTCCTCGTCTCGCTGGGAGAAGAGAAGGTGCGCATGGATGGCGCGCTCGCGCGCGCCCTCGAGCTCGGGCGCCGGGCCTTCGCCGAGACGCGTTTGCAGGATGAACCCGTCTACATGGAGGGGACCGAGTCGCTGCTCGCCAAGCCCGAGTTCCGGAACGACCTCGAGGCCCTTCGGCGAATGTTCCATGCCCTCGAGGAGAAGGCCCGGCTCGTGAACCTCTTGACGGACTGCATCACGTCCGACTCTCTCGCGGTCGTCATCGGCTCCGAGAGTCCGTTCACGGACGAGACCGGCAGCGCCGTCGTCTCCGCGCCATACCGACGTGGAGACCGCGTCATCGGGGCGCTCGGCGTGATCGGGCCGCGCCGGATGAAGTACGCGCGCGTCGTGCCGCTCGTGAACGAGCTTTCGCGTTACGTGAGCCGCCGGCTCACGGAAGGAGCGGCATGAGCGGCCCGAGAAAGCCGCGCCGCGAGGACGACGAAATCATCTTCCTCGAGACCGAGAGCCGCAGCGACGTCGCCCGCGCGCTCGCCGAGGCCGAGCGCGCCGTCGAGGCCGTCGAGGAGAAGCACCGCAAGAGCGAAGCCGCGCGGCCGGTCGCCGTCGCGGCGCCGGAGCCTGCGCCCCAGCCCGCGCCGGTGCGGCCGGAGCCGCCCGCGCCCGATCCGCGCCTCGCCGTGCTCGAGGATCAGCTTGCGAAGGAGCGCGAGCGCGCGATTCGCGCCGAGGAGGACTCGGGCCGCGTCCGCGAGGCGCTGCTCCGGAAGTCAGCGGATTTCGACAACCTGAAGCGTCGGACCGAGAAGGACAAGGCCGAGTATTTTCGGTTCGCGCTCGCCGAGGCGTTCGCCGATATCCTCGCGGTCGTCGACAACTTCGAACGCGCGCTCGCGCATCGCCCCGACGCCACGGGAGACGAATTTCACGCGGGCATCGACATGATCGCGAAGCAGCTGGCCGATACGCTCAAGAAGTACGGCCTCGCGGAGGTGCCGGCCTCGGGGCTTCCGTTCGACCCGAACGTTCACGAAGCCGTCGTGCGCGAAGAGACGGAATCCGTCGCGCCGGGCACGGTGCTCGAGGTGCTCCAGAAGGGGTACGTTCTCAACGACCGGCTCCTCAGGCCCGCGCGCGTGAAGGTCGCGGCGCCCCGGGCTTTCGGAGACGTCAAGGCATGAGCCAGGAGGCCGCACGTGGCTAAGGTTCTCGGCATCGATCTCGGCACGACGAATTCGTGCGTTGCCGTCGTCGAAGTCGGCTCGCCTCAAGTCGTCCCGAACCGCGAGGGCGCCCGAACGACGCCTTCGATCGTGGGCTTCACGGAAGACGGCGAACGCCTCGTCGGCCAGATTGCGAAGCGCCAGGCGATCACGAATCCGACGCAGACGATCTACGCCGTGAAGCGCCTCATCGGCCGAAAAATGTCGGATGCCAACGTGAAGCACGCGCGCGAGCACCTGTCCTATGCGCTCGTCGAAGCCCCGAATGGAGACGTCAAGATCCAGGTGCGCGACCGGGACTATTCGCCCGAGGAGATTTCTTCGTTCACGTTGCGCGAGATCAAGGAATTCTGCGAAGAGGCGCTGGGCGAAGAGATCAAGGAAGCGATCATCACGGTCCCGGCCTATTTCGACGACTCTCAGCGGCAGGCCACGCGCGATGCGGGTCGCATCGCGGGCCTCGAGGTGCTCCGCATCATCAACGAGCCCACGGCGGCCGCCCTCGCGTACGGGCTCGAGAAGAACCGCAAGCAGGAGACGATCGCCGTCTACGACCTCGGCGGCGGCACCTTCGACATCTCGATCCTGCGCATCGACAACGGAATGTTCGAGGTGCTCGCGACCTCGGGCGACACGTTCCTGGGCGGCGAGGACTTCGACCGGACCATCATGGACTGGCTCCTCGCCGAGTTCCTGACGCAGACGGGCATCGACCTGAGGCAGGACCGCCTCGCTCTCCAGAGGCTGAAGGAGGCCGCCGAGAAGGCGAAGTGCGAGCTGTCGACCGCGCTCGAGACGATGATCGCGCTTCCGTTCATCGCGTCGGACGCCTCCGGCCCGAAGCACATCAACAAGCTCCTGACGCGCGACACGTTCGAAGCGCTCGCGGCGGACCTCATCCAGCGCACCGAAGGGCCGTGCCGGAACGCGCTCGAAGCCGCCGGTCTCAAGCCCGATCAGATCGATACGATCATCCTCGTCGGCGGCCAGACGCGCACGCCGAAGGTCCAGCAGATGGTCGAGACGATCTTCGGGAAGCCGCCGAACCGCTCGATCAACCCGGACGAGGTCGTCGCGGTCGGCGCCGCGATCCAGGCCGGCGTCCTGCGCGGCGACATCAAGGACCTCGTCCTTCTCGACGTCACCCCGCTCTCGCTCGGCCTCGAGACGCACGGGGGCATCTTCGTCAAGCTGATCGAGCGCAACTCGACGATCCCGACGAAGAACACGCAGATCTTCACGACGGTCGCGGACAACCAGACGACCGTGGAGATCCACATCCTGCAAGGCGAGCGCGACATCGCCAAGGAGAACAAATCCCTCGGCAAGTTCCAGCTCGTCGGCATCCCGGCTGCGGCGAAGGGCGTTCCCCAGATCGAGGTCACCTTCGCGATCGACTCCTCGGGAATCGTGAACGTCTCGGCGAAGGACCTCGCGACCGGCAAGGCGCAGGGGTTGCAGATCAACCCGGCCGGCGGCCTGTCTCAGACCGAGATCGAGAAGATCATCGAGGAGGCCGCAACGAACAAGGCGGCGGACACGAAGCGCAAAGAGCTCCGACAGCTGAAGAACAAGCTCGAAGGGATGATCGCCGGGAACGACCGCATCTTCCGCGAGTTCGGCAACCTCCTGCAGGCCGACGAGAAGGACCGCGTGCAGCGCACCCTCGAGAACGCCCGTGAAGTCCTGACGGCCGAGGAACGGGGCGCCATCGACGACGCGATGATCGACATGAAAGGTGTTTCTCGCATTCTCACGCAGGCCATGCTCTACAAGCCCGAGTCCAAGGAGCGGCGGGGAGATGGCGCGGAGAAACCGGCCTGATTCCCGCGCCGTAGCAACCTGCCGTGAGTACATCCCTTCGCGACTACTACGAAGTGCTCGGTGTGGGGCGAACCGCCTCGACCGAAGAGATCAAGTCCGCCTATCGCAAGGCGGCGCTGAAGCACCATCCTGACAAGAACCCCGAGGACAAGAGCGCGGAAGAGAAGTTCAAGGCGGCGGCCGAAGCCTACTCCGTGCTTTCGGACCCCGAAAAGCGCGAGCGGTACGACCGCTTCGGGCACGAGGGCGTGAGGGGCGTGGGCGGGCCGGGCTTCGACCCGACTCAGTTCGTCGACTTCGCCGACATTCTCGGCGACCTGTTCGGCTTCGCCTCGGGTGGAGATGCGCGCGGAAGCCGGCGTAACGGAGAAGATCAGAAGGCCGAAGTGACGCTGTCTTTCGAGACGGCCGCCTTCGGCTCGGAAGTCTCGCTTCCGATCCATCGCTACGAGCGCTGCGATGCGTGCCAGGGACGCGGGGGCCGCGGCGGAGCCGCTCCCGTCACGTGCTCGACCTGCCGGGGTCAGGGCCGAGTCCAGTACCGGCAGGGTTTCTTCGCCCTCGCAAGGCCATGTCCCGACTGTGAGGGCGCGGGCGAGCGCGTGAAGGACCCGTGTCCCGAGTGTCGCGGCGACGGCCGCACGCGCCGCGCGCGAACGCTCACCGTGGCAATTCCCCCCGGCGTCGACGAGGGCGCGCGGCTGCGGCTGGCGGGAGAGGGGAACGCGGGCCGGCGGGGCGGACGTCCCGGAGATCTCTACGTCTTCGTGTCCGTCGCGCCGCACGAGCAGTTCCGGCGCGACGGCTTCGACGTGGTTCTCACGTGGGCCGTCCCGTTCCACCTCGCGGCGCTGGGCGGGACGCTGCGCGTCCCGACGCTCCACGGAGACGCGAGCTTCGACGTGCCGCCCGGCACGGCCGCGGGGCGCGTGTTCACGCTCAAGGGCAAGGGCATTCCGCGCCTCGACGGCCGCGGGAAGGGCGACCAGCACGTCCTCCTGACCGTGCGCGTACCGAAGAAGATGAACGCCGCGCAGCGTGAGGCGATGGAGAAGCTCGCGGACGCGTTCGGGTCGGACTCGGGGTCGCCGACGAAGGACGAGAGGGGATTCTTCGATAGGGTGAAGGACTTCCTGGGGTCGTAGCGCGTTGCCTGCTGGCGTCCCGGCTTGTGTTGCGGCGTCTCTTCTTAGAAGGTGAATATGGCCGAGGCGAAGGTGGGCGCCGCACGCATCGAGATTCCGGCGGCCCAGCGAGGGTCATTCGAAGAAATGCTCTTCGAAGGAATGGGCGAGCTCCAGTTCTCCTCGACCGTAGCGCCGGATGGGCGGCTCCTCCTCTGGGTGAACTCGTCGGACGCGGCGACCGCGCTGGCGCAACTCGCCGCACTCGGCGCTCGCGGCCTTTCCACTTTCGAAGAAGAATCCACCGACTGGGTCGCCGAGTCCGCGGCCTTGAGGAAAGCCGTTTTCGTCGACCGCTATCTCTTCGACCCGCACGAAGGGTCGCTCGCCACCGTCCCACCTCCCGGCGTTCGCAGGCTCTTTCTTCCCGCGGTCCGCGCTTTCGGGACCGGCTCGCACGAGTCCACGCGGCTCGCCGTGCGACTCCTTCTCTCGGAGGACCTGCGCGGCACGCGCGTCCTCGACGTCGGCTGCGGCACCGGGACGCTGGCATTCGTGGCGGCGCTGGAAGGCGCGCGCCACGTCGTGGCCTTCGATGTGGACCCTGATGCCGCTTTCGCGACACGCGAGCAGGCGCGCGCGAACGGGATTCCGCGGGTGTCGGCGTTCGCCGGTCCCCTCGACGCGGTCCCGAACGGCGCCCGATTCGACGTCGTCGTCGCGAACATGATCCACGAGGAGATCGAACCTCTCCTCCCCGCGCTCCGTGTCCACCTCGCACGCGCGGGTCGGCTTCTTTGCTCCGGGCAGCTCGGCGAGCGGAGAGGGGAGTGGGAGGATTTGCTTCGCAAAGAAGGCTTCCGGCAGATTCGCTCCATTCAGGAGAACGAATGGCTTGGGAGTGCGTGGGTTTCTTCGAATGAGTGAGAACGCCCCCTCGCGTCCGCCGCGCGTCTACGTGCCCGATCTGGCGGAGCAGCGGGTGGAGTCCGAAGAGAGACCGGAGAAAGAGATTTCTCTTAGAAAGGAAGAAAGAGACCACGTTCGCTCGAGGAGGCTGAGGGATGGCGACGAGGTCATCGCGCTCGACGGAAAGGGCGCCAGGGCGCTGGCCGTGCTCGCGAAGGGCGGCAGTGCCATCGCCCTCTTACCTTCTAAGAAGATCTTGTCTCCCTCTTCCTCCTCGTCCTCGGCCGCGGCCTCATCTCACTCATCACACCTGCCCGGCGAGCCCGCGAACCGCGTGATTGTCGCCCTCGCGTGCGCGGAGCCGGCGCGAATCGAATGGGCCATCGAGAAGGGCACCGAGTGCGGCGCGGTGGGCTTCGTCCTCCTCGCGTGCGAGCGCTCGCAGAAGGGCCACGTAGCGGCGCTCTCGTCGCCCGCCCGTCTCGAACGCCTGCGCCGGATCGCCGTCGAGGCGACGAAGCAGTGCGACCGGACGATCGTACCTTTCGTGGAGGGTCCGAAGAGCCCGGAAGAGTTTCTTAGAAGCGGAAGAGAGATGGGCTCTTTCCGCCTCCTAGTCGCAGACCCTTCGGGAACCGCGATCGAGAACTGGCCGGTGCCCTCTCGACGCACGCGCGTGCTGTCTGAGCGAAGCGAGTTCACGCGCGAAGGAGAGGGGGCTCCGGCCGGACGAGATCGCCAAACATCGGGTCCCGGGCCGCTCCTCGGCGCGGAAGAGACTGTGATCGCTATAGGCCCAGAGGGCGGGTTCACTCCGGCTGAAATACTCCTATTCGAAGAAAAAGGCGCTCTTCGGACCTCACTCGGCGCACGCGTCCTCCGCCTGGAGACGGCCGTGGTCGTGGCGCTCGCTCGGTTGGTCGATCCCCTTTGAATCCGTTCCCGATCACACGACTTGTTTCGGTTAGGATTCCGACAGAGCGGCGACGGAGGGCTTCATGAGCTTCGAAGACGTCAAGAAGGTCTGGATGAACGGGAAGATGGTGGACTTCGCCGACGCGAAGATCTCCATCTTCACGCACGCCCTTCACTACGGATCCGGCGTCTTCGAGGGGGAGCGCTGCTACGACACGGCCCGCGGATCGGCGATCTTCCGGCTCGAGGAGCATCTCGACCGGCTCTTCTGGTCCGCGAAGATCTATCGCATGGTCATCCCGTACACGCTCGACGAGCTCCGCGAGGCGACGCTCGAGGTCGTACGCGCGAACGGATTCAAGGCCTGCTATATCCGTCCGCTCGTCTATCGCGGGTACGGCTCGCTCGGAGTCAATCCGTTCCCGAATCCGGTGGACGTCGCGATCGGGTGCTATCCGTGGGGCAAGTACCTCGGCGCGGACGCGATCGAGCAGGGCGTCGACGTCTGCTGCTCGTCCTGGATGCGCATCGCACCGAACACGATGCCGGCGATGGCGAAGGCCACGGCGAACTACGCGAACAGCCAGCTCATCAAGATGGAGGCCATCACGAACGGCTACCACGAGGGGATCGCGATGGACCACAACGGGCGCATCTCCGAAGGGTCCGGCGAGAATCTCTTCCTCGTGTGGAAAGGCCGCCTCTACACGCCGCCTCTTTCGGCCTCGACGCTCCCGGGCATCACGCGCCTCTCGGTCATCCAGCTCGCCCGCGAGCTCGATTTCCAGATGGAAGAGAAGACGATTCCGCGCGAGATGATTTACGCGGCCGACGAGATGTTCTTCACGGGCACGGCCGCTGAAATCACCCCGATCCGCTCCGTAGACCGGATCCCGGTCGGAAACGGCAAGCGCGGCCCCATGACGGAGGCCCTGCAGAAGGCCTTCTTCGACATCGTCGAGGGCAAGGTCGACGACCGCTACGGCTGGCTGACGCCGGTGCAAGCGCCGGTGGCGGCGGGCGTGCGGTAGCCCGAGGCAACGTCAGAGCGCGCCCTGAGGCTTGCGCCGGGTCGCAATCAGCTCGGCCATGATCGCGATCGCGATCTCCTCGGGGGACTCCGCTCCGATCTCGAGGCCGACGGGGCACTGCGCGCGATTCAGCTCGGCCTCGGTGAAGCCCTCGGCGCGTAGCTCGTCGAAAAGGGCCTTTCGCTTCGCCTTGCTGCCGATCATCCCCAGGTACGCGAGCGGGACCCCGCGCAGGCGCCGGAACGCCCGTCCGTCCGTCACGTGGCCGCGCGAGACGAGGGCGACCGAATCGCGCGGAGCGGGAACGGGCAGATCCGAGTAGTCGTCCTTCACCTGTACGAGCCGCACTCCCGCGGGGAATGCCCGCGGTTCGAGCTGCTGGGACCTTTCATCGGCCACCGTCACGTCCCAACCCGTGAAGGAGGCGGCGCGCGCAAGAGCGCGGCCGCAGTGGCCGGCGCCGACGACGAGGAGATGCGGCGCGCGCTCGACGATCTCGAGAAGAACGGTTGCGGTCCCGCCGCAGACCGCGCCGAAGGAGTTCTCTCCCGTCGGCACGAAGTTGTAGTCACGGGTGAAAGGGAGCCCGTGGGAGTCGAGGAGCTTTCGCGCGTCGGCGACGACGAGCGACTCGAACTTCCCGCCGCCGATCGTCCCAACGGTCGAGCCGTCCGGGAGGACGAGCATGCGGGCCGTGGTTTCGCGTGGGGTGGATCCGACGGCGGAGACGACCGTCGCCATCGCGAGGCGCCCATGCAGCTCGAGAAGTTGCGGAAGTTCGTTGAAGATTCGATGACTCATAAAGAGAAAGATGAATAAGGAGCTTAGAAGGAGGGAGAGCGAGGGCGTCGTAGGCCCTCAACCAAATCGTCAGGACGATCGACGTCCCGGAGGATCGACTCGTCGAACCCTTCGAGGCAGTGGACCGTGACGTCCGGCTCGTCGAAGATCTGGTTGAGCCGTGCGGAGTCGGGCCACGAGAGGAGACGCGAGCGCAGTGCCGCGGGAATCAGGAGCGGGTGGCCGCGGCGCCCCGCGTGCGTGGGGACGACGAGGCTCGACCCTCCCGCGTCGAGTGCCGCCGCCGCTGAAAGTATGGTTCGAAGAGATTCTCTGCTTAGAAAGGGAAGATCGGCGGGGGAGATCGCGACGTGCGTCGAGTGGGCGGCCGTCGCGGCCAGGCCCGCTTTCACAGAGGAAAACATTCCCACCTCCCAGCGGGGATTCTGGACGAACCGGGGAGTGAGCGGCCGAGAGGGCGTTGTCAAGGGTCTTCGACCGCTGCGCGGCGCGCGGAGCGCGCCCTTGACAACGCCCTTTCGGCCACCAGGTTTTCCTATATCGGCGGCTGCATCAGCAGCCGCCGCATATGAGAAATCTCCGATTTTCTCTTGGATCTCTTCTGCATCCTTCCCAAGAACCACGAGCAGCTCGTCGAACCCGGATGCGAGCCATGTCTCCAGCACCCTCCGAAGCAAAGGCTTTCTGTCCTTGCCCATCGGGGCGAGCATCTTCGAAGATCCGAAGCGCGTCGAGGCACCGGCCGCGAGAAGGACTCCGGAGACGAACAGCTCGATCTCGCTCTTCTCGGCCGCCTGCCGTCCGCTACAGCTGCGCCTGGAAGCAGGGCCGGCCCGCCCGGCAGTCGTCGAGCTCCGCCGGCCCGTCGTCGGGCCCGACGGGCCCCATCGTTTTCAGGCACCAGTAGGCCGCGCTCGTGGACGGGTATTCGGCGGCGTGCTCGTCCCAGTCCATGACGACGGACATCATCTTCGTGCGCAGGTGGCGGCAGCACGTGGCGGGGTCGGGCCGTACGTCGGGGAAAGCCGTGTTGCTCATGCCTGTGGTGCCCTTTCGGTGCCGTCCGGAAGTCCCGCCGCGCCGAGCAGCGCGCGCCGGACGGCGGCCGAGACGAGCCTCAGCTTATACGCGTTCGACGCGAGCGGCGTGGCACCGTCGGTCGCGACGGCAGCCGCCTGGGCGGCCAGAGCGCCGTCGATGTGCCGGCTCTCGACGAGCGCCTCGGCCTTCTTGGCGCGCCAGGGCACCGGGGCCGCCGAGCCGATCACGATTCTCACGTCGCGGGCGATGCCTCCTTCGTCTCGGTACACGACGGCAGCGTCGGCGAGCGGCCAGTCGAACGTCTGCTTGTGCTTGATCTTGCGGTAGGCCGATCGCAGTCCGGCCCGCCGTGGCACGACGATGCGCGTGATGAGCTCGCCTTCCGCGAGCGAGTTCTCGCCCGCGAGGTCCATCTCGGGCGTGACGAAGAAGTCCGCGATCGGAATCGTCCGGCGCGACCCCGCGGAAAGGGTCTCGATCCGCGCCCCGTACGCCGCGAGCGCGACGCCCGCCGCCGAGGGGTGGACGATCGCGCAGGTGTGGTTTCCGAAGACGGCATGGAACGTGTTCTCGCCCTTCTGCGCGTAGCACTCGGAGCCGCCCTTTTTGAGGCACGTGAACTCGGCGGACCGGAAGTACCAGCACCGCGGGCGCTGACAGAGGTTGCCCGCGAGCGTCGCGACGTTCCGGATCTGCGGCGTCGCCGCGCCTTCACACGCGTCGGATAGGGCGGGGAGGTCGGCGCGCAGCCCCTCGGCGATGCGGGTCAGGGTGACGAGCGCGCCGATCGCGATCGTGGAAGGAGACTTTTCGATGCCGTCATGCCCGGCGAGCCGGCGGAGGTCGACGAGTCGATCCGGGGCGGCGGTGCGTTCCTTGAGCCGGTCGAGGATGTCCGTGCCGGCAGCCTTCGCCTCCGTGGCGATGCCGGCTTTTTTCGCGGCGGCCAGCGCGGTGGCCGCGTCTTCCCACGAGGTGGGTTGTACGCGCTCGAACGTCTTCATGATTTCACCTCGACCTTCGCCGGCATCCCGGCGCGGAGCGGCCCGGCGATCGTGGGCGCGGCAGCCAGCACGCGCGCCGGCGTGATCGGCAGGTCGGTGATGCGGCTCCCGATCGCGTGGGAGACGGCGTTCGCGATGGCCGCGGCGGTCGGGACGATCGCTGGCTCGCCGATCCCCCTGGCGTGCGCATTGTTCTTGCCGGCGAAGAGGTCGAGGACGATCGTCACGACCTCGGGAACGTCCTTCGCGCCCAGAATCTTGTACTGCTCGATGTTCGGGTTCATGAAGCGGCCGGTCAAAACGTCGATGACGCGCTCCTCGAAGAGCGCATAGCTGACGCCTTGGAGCACGCCGCCCCGGATCTGGCTCTCGACGCCCGTTCTCCACACGGGGAGGCCGCACGTATGCGCCGCGGCGACCTTTTCGACCCGCACGACGCCCGTCTCGACGTCCACGACCACCTCCGCGAACTGCGCCCCTAAGAGCCGCGAATCGGCGCCGTCGTAGTCGGGAGCGCGGTCGCCGGTCGCGAGGATCGACTCTCCGCTCATCCTCGAGCAGACCTTTGCCCACTCGGCCGTCTTGCCGTTTGCGCGGAATGCGCCGCCTTCGAGCTTCACGTCTTCCGGTCTCGCCCCGAGGAGCGGGGCCGCGATCTCGGCCATCTTCCGCGCGGCATGGAACGCCGCCGCTCGGACCGCGGGGATGAGAGAGGTCGTCGTCGTCGAGCCTCCGGAGGCGGGCCCGTAGGGGTACTTCGAGTTGCCGATGTGGACGGTCACGGCCTCGACGGGAAGACCGAGCTCCTCGGCGGTCACGAGCCCGATCGCCGTGCGGATCCCGCCGCCGATCTCCTGGACCCCGTTCTCGACCTCGACGGCGCCGTCTTTGTGGATACGAACCTGGACCTGCGAGCCCTTGTGGACGATCGTGTACCAGACGGCGGCGGCGCACCCGAGGCCGCGCCGGAGCGGAAGGCCCGCGGCCGCCGCGGCTTTGTTCGCCCGCGTGATCGCTTCGCGTCGCGACCAGCCGATGGCTTTCGCCGCGGCGTCCCATTCCGCGCGGCGAATCTCGGAAGGATCGTTCTGGTAGCGCACGACGAGCGGATCCAGCCCGCAGGCTTCGGCCACCGCGTCGAGGGCGGTCTCCACGGCGAACGCGCCCTGCGGGTGGCCGGGAGCGCGCATCGCGCAGCCGGGGCCGAGGTGCGTGAAGACGTCCGACTCGTCGACCTTCACGTTTGGGAACCCGTACGCGTTCTTCGCGAATGAGCCCGTACCCGTCCCGGTCGCGACGCCGGCCGTCCCGACGGAGGTGTACTGGACGGCGGTCACGGTCCCGTCTTTCTTGTAGCCGACCTTGACCGTGTTGATGGAGTCCGGACGGTTGCCGGCGGCGAGATGCTCTTCCTTTCGGTCGAGGATCAGCTTCACCGGCTTACCGGCCTTTTTCGCGAGCTGCGCCGCGAAGACGCCGTAGTCGCCGGCGCCGAACTTCGCGCCGAAGCCGCCGCCCACGTATTCCGCGACGACCTCCACCTTGTCTTTGGGAATCCCGAGGACCGTCGCGAGCTCGTCCTTGACCGTGAACGTGCCCTGCGTGGACGCGTACACCTTCAGGTTGTCGCCTTCCCACTCGGCGAAGAGCGAATGCGTTTCCATGGGGACATGCGTCTGCACCACGGTCGTCATCGTCAGCTCGAGCGTGGAGTCGGCTTCCGCGAAGCCCTTCGCCACGTCGCCTTTCCCGGACGTCTTCGGACCCCGCACGTTGCCGTGCTGAGGCACGGCGCCGCCCGCGGACGGCGCGTCGCCGGCCGTGCGCTTCTCCTGGACGGTCTTTTCGAAGACGAGGGGGGAACCCTCCTTCATCGCGTCCACGAGCCTGACGGTGTGCGGCTTGACGTCGTACTTCACGGCCACGGCGTGGAGGGCGTCGTCGGCGAGCTGCGGCGTCGCGGCCGCGAGCGCGAGGACCGCCTCGCCGTGATAACGAACCTTCTTCTTGTCCGGCTTCACCCAGACGACGCCCATCGCGTCGAGCTTCGACGTGTCGATCGACACGATGTCGGCATGCGCGTAGGGCGAGCGCAGGATGCGCCCATAGAGCATTCCGGGGCGGATGACGTCGTGCGTGTACGTGGCGCGGCCGGTCACCTTCTGGGGGCCGTCGAGGCGCGGGCGGCGCCGCCCGGTCAGCGGACGGTCGACCGTGTCGTAGGGAACCGGGTCGCCGGGAGGAAGAGAGATCTTCTTAGAAAGTGTATGGCCCGCGAGGCCTATCTGGACGATCGCCTCGGTGCCCGTTGTGTCGGGCACCTTCGCAGAAATCTTCTCCTGGGGGTTCCTCTCATCAGCCACGCGTCACCTCCGGATTTCCCGCCGCGTGGCAGGCGTCGAAGACGCCGAGATACGTTCCGCAGCGGCAGAGGTTGCCGCTCACGGCGCTCTTCACGTCGTCCGGAGAAGGCCTCGGGTTCTTCGCGAGAAGTGCCGAGCACGAGACGATCATGCCCGGGGTGCAGAAGCCGCACTGGAGCGCGTCCGCCGTGAGGAAAGCCTGCTGGATCGGCGCGAGGGACCCGGGCGTCCCGAGGCCCTCGATCGTCGTGACCTTCTTCCGGTCGGCGTCGTGAACGAGCGTGAGGCAGGAGTTCACGGCGAGGCCGTCGAGCAGGACCGTGCAGGCCCCGCAGGCGCCGCGATCGCAGCCGATCTTCGTGCCCGTCAGCGCCCAGGAATCGCGCAGCGCCTCGGCGAGCGTCGTGCGCGGCTCGAAAGAGCCCGTCTTCACGACCCCGTTCACCGTGACGCTCACGGCCATCGGGCCGGAGAGGTTCGCGGCCCGTAGCTCGTGGCGCGTCTCGACGAGGAGCGCCGTGGCGCCGGTCGATGCGGCCGTGACTGCGGTCGCGATTCCCTTGATCAGACCGCGGCGGGTGACGCCGCTCGTTCCGTCGGGTGGGTGAGGCTTGTCGTCGGCCATCGTCGTCCTCCCTCGGCGCAGCCGAAATATACAGCGGGATCGAGTCTCGATGTCACCCCCGCGTTGACCCAAGTGGCTGAAAAGGCCTATCCTTGCCGGAATCCCGAAAGGTTCGGAGGTCGCTCATGCACATCAACGACCTGCTCAAGATCTCGGTCGAGCGGAAAGCGTCCGACCTCCACCTGAAAGTCGGCGCGCACCCGATCATCCGGGTCGACGGCGAGCTGACCCCGCTCGTGGACCTCAAGCGCCTCATGCAGGAAGACACGATCGCGATGGCGTTCTCGATCATGTCCTCGCGGCAAAAGGAAAAATTCAAGAACAACTTCGAGATCGACATCGCGTACTCGGTGCCGGGGCTCGGGCGGTTCCGCTGCAACATCTTCCAGCAGCGCGGGACCGTCGGAATGGTCTGCCGCGTCATCCCGGCGCGCATCCTCACGGTGCGGGACCTCCTCCTGCCGCCCATCCTCGAGAAGATCTGCGAGGAGACGCGCGGCCTCATCCTCGTGACCGGGACGACGGGCTCGGGCAAGTCCACCTCTCTCGCCGCGATGATCGACTACATCAACTCGACCCGGGCCGAGCACATCATGACGATCGAGGACCCCGTCGAGTTCCTCCATCGCGACAAGAAGTCGATCATCAACCAGCGCGAGCTGGAGGTCGACACACGCTCGTTCGCGTCCGCGATCCGCGCAGCCCTCCGGCAGGACCCGGACGTCATCCTCGTGGGCGAGATGCGCGACTTCGAGACCGTCGAGACGGCCCTCGTGGCCGCCGAGACGGGCCACCTCGTCATGTCGACCCTGCACACGATGGACGCGACTGAGACGGTCAACCGCATCATCTCGGTGTTCCCGCCGCACCAGCAGAAGCAGATCCGCCTCCAGCTCGCGGCCGTCATCAAGGCCGTCGCCTCGATGCGTCTTCTCCCGCGCGCCGACGGCTTGGGTCGCGTGCCGGCCGTCGAGGTCATGGTCGCGACGAACTACATACGCGACTGTATCGAGAACAAGGAAAAGACGAAGTACATCATGGACGCGATCAAAGCCGGCACGTCGCAGTACGGGATGCAGACCTTCGACCAGTCGCTCTTCCAGCTTTACAAGACGGGCCTCATCACGCTGGAAGAGGCGATCCGCCGCTCGACGAACCCGAACGAGTTCAAGCTCAAGATCCAGGGGATCCAGTCCACGTCCGACATCGCGAACGAGCTCATGGAAGGCGCCCTGCAGGCGCCCGACGCCCTCAGCCCGCAGGACGCGGCCTCGCCCTTCGATTTCTCGAACCAGCCGGGTTAGGGGGGCCGGGGAAAATCCCCGTATCCTTCGACCCATGACGACTGCTGACGGCTGGACCTCGCGCAGGGTCCGCGAGACGTTCCTGTCCTTCTTCGAGGAGAAGGGCCACACGCGTGTGGCGTCCTCCTCGCTCGTGCCCGCCGAGGACCCGACGCTGCTCTTCACGAACGCGGGCATGAACCAGTTCAAGGACCTTTTCCTCGGGCGGGAGAAGCGCGCGTACGTTCGGGCGACCTCGTCGCAGAAGTGCGTGCGCGCGGGCGGGAAGCACAACGACCTCGACAACGTGGGCTACACCGCGCGGCACCACACGTTCTTCGAGATGCTCGGAAACTTCTCCTTCGGCGATTACTTCAAGAGGGAGGCGATCGACTACGCATGGGAGCTCGTGACGTCGAACGCGTTCTACGGGCTCGACCCGTCGCGCCTCTGGGCGACGGTCTATACGGAAGACGACGAGGCGGCCGAGCTGTGGGGGCGCTACCTCCCGAAGGCGCGCATCGCCCGCTTCGGCGAGAAGGACAACTTCTGGTCGATGGGCGACACGGGGCCGTGCGGCCCGTGCAGCGAGATCCACTACGACCAGGGCGAGGGAGTGCCCGGCGACGCGACGCCGAACGGCACCGGCGACCGCGTCATGGAGATCTGGAATCTCGTCTTCATGCAGTTCGACCGCGACGCCTCGGGAAAGATGACCCCGCTGCCGAAACCGAGCGTCGACACGGGCGCCGGCCTCGAGCGCATCACGGCGATCCTCGAGGGCAAGAACAACAACTACGACACGGACCTCTTCGCGCCGATCATCAAGAAGATCGAGGAGATCTCGGGTCAGAAATACGTCGGCGGCATGGCCGTCGAAGATGCGCCGTTCCGCGTGATTGCAGATCACGCGCGAGCGGCGACGATGCTCATCGCGGACGGTGTGATCCCTTCGAATGAGGGAAGGGGATACGTCCTGCGCCGGATCATCCGGCGCGCCATTCGATATGGAAGAAGACTCGGCCTCGTCGATCCTTTCCTCTTCAAGCTCGTGCCGGGGGTAACGGAGGCTCTGAAGATTTTCTTCGAAGGTGAAGAGATTCGCGGCGCAAAGGCGATGTTTGGCCTGATCGACGAAGAGGAAGGCCCGATCGGCGCAGAAGAAGTTCGTTTTGCGAAAACGATGACGGCCGGTGCCGACCGCGTTGGCGAAGCGATTTCCGACGTGCGACGGCGGGGCGAGACATCGCTTTCAGGCGCCGCAGCGTTCCGCCTCTACGACACGCACGGCGTTCCTCTCGAGCTCATCGAAGAAATCTCTTCTGACGAAGGGGTTCAAGTCGACCGGTCCGGCTTCGACGTCGAGCTCGAGAGGGCCCGCGAGCGGAGCAAGGGAGCCTCGAAGTTCGAGCACGAAGGAGGCCTGCCGGCCGACGAGCAGATCGACGCTTCATGGGCGACCGAATTCCGCGGATATCCCGAGCAGGATTTCGTGCGGCTGTAGGCGCGAAAGTGCTCGGTCCTGCTTTCTAGCGGAGCGCGGCGAGAGGGTGGATTTTCTTAAAGTGGGGAGAAGGGCTGGTGCGTCACGGACCGCACCGTCTTCTATCCGGAGGGCGGCGGTCAGGTGGCCGACCAGGGAGAGATTCTCTGGTTTGCCGAGAGCGGGGGCGACGGGCGCGCGGACGGTCATCGACGCGCGGCGCGCCCCGAATGGGAAGTCCGTCCTACACCTTCTAAGAATCTCCAGCGGTTCCCTTGCGGTGGGTCAACTCGTGCGTATGAAGCGTGGACGAATGGACCCGCCGCAAGACGCAGGCAAACCATACCGGGACTCACCTCCTCCACGCCGCGCTGCGGAAGGTGCTCGGCGAAAGCGTTCGGCAGATGGGCTCGCTCGTCGCGCCCGACCGCCTGCGCTTCGACTACGCGGCCTCGCGCCCGACGACCGCCACCGAAGTCCGTGAGATCGAGCGACTCGTGAACGAGGAGATCCTGCGGGACCGCGAGGTCGGCAAGGCCGTCATGTCGATGGACGACGCGAAGAAGAAGGGCGCGATGATGTTCTTCGGCGAGAAATACGGCGAGCAGGTCCGCGTCGTCGACGTGCCGGGATTCTCGACGGAGCTCTGCGGCGGCTGCCACGTCGGCCGTACGGGCGAGATCGGCGCCTTCAAGGTGATCTCCGACAAGGGCCTCGCGGCCGGCGTCCGACGAATGGAGGCGGTCACCTCGTTGAATGCGGTCGAAAGGCTCCAGAAGGACGAAGAAATCCTGGCGAATATGGCGCAGACGGCGAACGTCCCTCCCGACGAGCTGCCGGCGAAGCTGAAGGAGGCGCTGGATTCTCTTAGAAGGAAAGAGAAGGAGATCGCCGCCCTCAAACGCGACCTCGCGCTGGCTGGCATAGGTGCGGGCGCCGGCCCCTCGAGCGCGCAGCCGGGCGCGGCGCCTTCTGTACATTCACCTTCTAAGAAATCCTCCTCTTCGGACGCAGCGGCTGAGGAGGGCCTGCACGAGATCAACGGCATCAAGGTCCTCGCACGCCGCGTGCCGTCGCTCCCGACGAACGAGCTCCGTAACCTCGCGGACACGTTCCGGAGCAAGCTGAAGTCGGGCGTCGTGCTGCTCGGAACCGAGCTCGAAGGCAAGGTCACGCTGCTCGCGGCGGTCACGTCGGACCTCGTAGCCCGGGTCTCCGCGAACGAGCTGGCTCAGGTCATGGCACCGGCCGTCGGGGGCAGGGGCGGCGGAAGGCCGGACCTCGCCCAGGCCGGCGGCAAAGACGCGGCCCAGATCGAGCCGGCTCTCGCGCTGGGCGTCGCGAAGGTGCGAGAGAGGCTTTCCGCCTGAGGCTGTATCGCGCTGGGCTATAATCTTCGGGCAATGCCGTCTCGGGGGATCGCTCTGGCCCGGGTGTCGGTGGCCGCTTTGCTCACGGCGGCCGGCGCCCTGCGCGCCGACGTCCATCTCGTTCGCCAGTCGAACGGCTCGGCGCTGATCTTCAACGACAGAGTCGGCAGCGGCTGGCGCGTGAACGGCGGCGTTCCCACGGACGCCTATCTCGTCGAGAGGCGCAACGCGCCGTCGCCGTACGACTCCGCGATCGAGAAGGAGTCGCGGGCGGCGGGCGTCGACGCGGCGCTCGTCAAGAGCGTCATGCTCGTGGAGTCCAACTTCAATCCCCGGGCTGTGTCGAGGAAGGGCGCCCGCGGTCTCATGCAGCTCATGCCCGGCACGGCAATGAGGTTCGGTGTTTCCGACCGGTATGACGCCGGGCAGAGCATCCGCGCCGGCGTGAAGTATCTCGCGACGCTTCTCGAGCAGTTCAAGGGAGACGTGGCCCTGGCGCTCGCGGGGTACAACGCGGGCGAGAACGCCGTGACGCACCACTCCGGCGTCCCGCCGTACCGCGAGACGCGCGAGTACATCCGGCGCGTCCTCGTCGCGCGGCATGGAGAAGGCGGAATCGGGCCGGCCATCGGCGGCGGGTTCCGCGGCACGCCGACGAAGCCGCTGCCACGGGGAGCAGCGATACGAGTCTCGAGCCTGAACGGGATGGCAGTCCTCTCGAACACCGCAGTCGACGTCACGGAACGCCAGGCTCCTCTGCTCGGGCGCGTGCGCTGAGGCGGACGGGGGCGAAATGGCGGCCACGCGGGGATCCGAGACCACGAGGGCCTTCAGGCCCGCGCCCTTCTTCGACCACGGCCTCTTTCTCCTCCATCTGAACCGCGGCAAGGAGGAGATGGCCCGCGGATACCACGAGACCGCGCGCCGCGAGTTCGAGGAAGCGCGCCGACTGCGCCCGCGAGACCCCGAGGTCCTGCTCAATCTCTCGATCACGCTCTTTCATCTCGGCCAGTTCGACGAGGCCGAGACGATGACGCGCGACCTCCTCACCGAGCATGCCGAGTCCGTCCCGTTGCTCTTCAACCTCGGGTTGATCCTGTTCAAATCGGGCCGGGACGGCGACGCTCGGGAGCCG
Organism: Thermoanaerobaculia bacterium; assembly: GCA_963816185.1. Lineage (GTDB taxonomy): Bacteria > Acidobacteriota > Thermoanaerobaculia > UBA5066 > UBA5066 > Fen-183. Next base: position 479,462 of record CAWFJJ010000024.1, read on the forward strand.
CTCGAAAAGGTTCTCGCGTTCGCCCCGGCGCATCGAAAAGCGCATTTGACGCTCGGGCTCGTCGCCCAGCGGCGGGGAGCCTGGGATGAGGCCCAGCGGCATTTCAGGATGGCCGGCGCCGAGCTGAAGGACGGAGCCGAAGGGGACGACTCGGTCGCCCGCACCGCCCGCGCCGCGGCGGCTGAAGTGCGGATCGCGACGGCGAACAGGCCGTCTCCCGCCGATACCCGCCCGAGCCCGATGGTGAAGCCGGAGCCGCTGGACTCCCTCACGGCGAGCGGCAAGAACAAGCTCTCGTCGGGCGTGAGGCCGCGGCCCTCGGCGGCCGTTCTCGCGGGGATGGAGCCCGCGGCGCCGGCCGTGGCCCGGCCCCTCGGACCCTTCTCGCCGAAGCCGGGCGGATTCCTTTCCGTCTCCTGCGCAAGCGGCGTGCGCGTGCGACGCGGGATCGTCGTGGGCCGCTCGGGATCGCCGGTGATCGACAGCTCCCCGGCCTCGACGCCGGACGGTCTCGACCGGATCCTCGTCGGGGCGTCGGGTGAGGGCATCCTCCTCGTCGCGGATCCGGGCCGCGTACCCTGGCTCAAGGCGCTTGCAGGCGAGACGCTCTCGGTTCATCCCGAGAGGCTCCTCGCGTTCGAAAGCGCGCTCACGTGCCGCGCCGACGTGACGCCGGACGCGGGCGACCGCACGGCGCCTCCGTTCCTGAAGCTCTCGGGCAGCGGGGCCGTGGCTCTCGCCGTCTCGTCCGAGCCGGCTCGATTCGAGGTCCAGGAGGGTCAGCCGCTCGCGATCGCCGCACGCGCGGTCGTCGCGTACGGGGGCGAAGTCCTGCCTGAGCTCCTCGCGGACTCCGATCCGCTCTCGGGCCTCGGCGCGGGCGCCTCGATGCGCTTCAGCGGAACCGGTTTCGTCCTGGCCGACGCGCGCTAAAAGAGCTCGGTGGGCCGGTGTGCCCTCCTCCTTCGCGCGTGAACTCGCTTCGCTCAGACAGCACGCGCGTGCGTCGGAAGGTACATCGGCCCGCCTCGCGATTACCTGAAAGGGCTGAGTTTCGTGAGCGAGGCCTGCGTCTCGTCGAGGAGCCTTCCGATCAAAGCCGGATCCTCGTGCTCCGCGTAGATCCGGATGATGGGCTCGGTGCCTGAGAGCCGGTGGAGAAGCCACCCGCGAGAGCCGAACAGCAGCTTCACTCCGTCCATGTCGTCCACGCCCGTCACGAGCTCGCCGCAACGTGAGGGAGGCGGGTTGGAGCGAAGGTTCTCGATGAACGCGCGCAGGACCGGCATCGGAAGGTGGAGATCGCGGCGGCCGTACGCGAGAGCGCCGTACGCGGCGTCTTGCCCGGCGACGATCGTCTCGAGGGTCCCGCCCGAGTGCGCGATCGCTTCGAGGACGAGCAGCGCCGAAAGGACTCCGTCGCGCTCGGGCAGGTGGAAGGAGACCCCCAGGCCGCCCGACTCCTCGCCGCCGATCACGACCTCGCCGGAGAGCATCTTCGCAGCGATGTGCTTGAAGCCGACCGGCGTGACGTGGAGAGGCACGCCGAGGCGCGAGGCGACCCGGTCGAGGAGCAGCGACGTCGAGAACGTCTTCGCGATGCCGCCGCGGATGCGCCCCCGAACGGTGAGGCTCTCGGCGAGGAGCGCGAGGACGCGATGCGGCGTGACGAAGCGGCCGCCGGAGTCCAGCACCCCGAGCCGGTCGCCGTCCCCGTCGCTCGCGAGGACGACGTCGAACCGCTCCGTGGCGAGGACCTGTCGCGCCTCGGCGAGATTCTCGGGAATCGGCTCGGGATTGACGCCGCCGAAGAGCGGATCGCGGTTCGCGCGGAGCGAGACGACGGTCGTCGGGTGGCCGGTGCCGACGATCGTCTCGAGGAGCGTCCCGGAGGCTCCGTGGATCGCGTCGAAGAGAACCCTCAGGCCGGCCCGGCGGATCGCGTCGAGATCGACGAGGCCCGCGAGCGCGTCGCGGTAAGGGGTTGCGAGGTCGAGCGTTTCGACGGAGCCCCCTGCCTTTTTCGGGACGGGCCGGTCCACGGCGCGCGCAACGGCGTCGTACGTGGCGGGCGTCGCGCTGCCCCCGAACGAGGATTTCACCTTCACGCCGTTCCAGAGCGGCGGATTGTGCGACGCGGTGATCGCCAGGCCCGCCCGCAGGCCCCGGGAAGCCACGTGCCACGAGGCGCAGGGCGTGGGGACAGGGCGATCCGAAAGGAGAACGTGGAAACCGTGCGAGGCGAGGTGCGCGGCGCTCTCGGCCGACAGCTCCGGCGAGAGGAAGCGCGTGTCGAAGACGACCGGGAGCGTCCATGGATCTCCCGGCTCGACGTTCGCCGCGTCGATCGTCCATGCAGCGGCCGCCGTCACGACACGGCGAACGGCATCGAACGTGAGATCGCGGGCGATCCGGCCGCGCCAGCCGTCGGTGCCGAAGACGATGGGTACGTTTTCCATGGGACAGCCGATTGTCGGGGAGCGCACCGGGCCTGTCCAGCGCGGCGCTTGTGATGCTCGCGGGTCTAGAATTGGTGTCCGGTGTTCTTCAACGTTCCCAACGCGCTCACGCTTTTTCGCATTTTTCTCGTTCCGCTTCTCGTCGTCATCCTCCTGACGAAACTCCCGGCCCGCGAGTACCTGGCGCTCGCCGTTTTCCTCCTGGCCGCGATCACCGACTGGCTGGATGGCTTCTGGGCCCGGCGCTTCAAGAAAGTGACGACGCTGGGGATGCTCCTGGACCCCATCGCGGACAAGCTCCTGGTCTCGGCCGCTCTGATCTCGCTCGTGGACCTGCAGGAAGCCGACGCATGGGCCGTGTGCATCATCATCGGACGCGAGTTCGCGGTGACGGGCCTGCGCTCGATCGGCGTGAGCCACGGCTTCATGATCGCCGCCTCGAAGCTCGGCAAATGGAAGATGGCCAGCCAGATCGTCGGGATCTCGCTCATGATCATGGGTGGAAAGCTCGACGACATCGGCCTCTGGCGAAAGACGGGCCGGGCCGCTCTTTACGTGATGACGGCGATGGCGCTCATCTCGGGGATCGACTACTTCCGGAGATTCCTCAAGCCGCTGCTCGCGAAAGAGCGCGAGGAAGCGTCCGCGCTGGCCGCGGCGTCCGCCGCGGGGCCTCAGCGCGCTGAGCCTGAGGCGCGCCTCCGGAAGACCGCCCTGTAAATCGGCCTGCCCGTCTTCCTGAATTTCACCTCGTAGCTCGTCCCCGGCGACCAGTCGCCCGCCTCTTCGGGCGCGAGCTTCTCGAGGAGAGGCTCCGACGAGAGCACCTCGTCGATCAACGCGAAGTACTCCTCGTGGTCCGAGGCGACGCGAAGGAGGCACGCGGGTGCAAGGGCGCGCGCGGCGGCCTCCGCCCAGGCGGCATCCACGAGACGGCGCTTGTGGTGCCGCTTCTTCGGCCACGGGTCCGGGAAGTAGACGTGGAGGCCGGCGAGGCAGCCCGGGGAGAGGCGGCGCATCACGAACGCCTTGCCGTCGAGGCGTTCGACCCGGAGGTTCGAGAGGCCCGCGCGCGCGGCCCTGAGGCGCACGATCGCCGCGTACTCGGGCTCGATCTCGACGCCGAACCAGTTTCGGTCGGCCCGGGCGGCCGCGGCTGCGAGGAGGAACGAGCCCTTGCCGACTCCGATCTCCATCTCGACGGGGGCGACGCGCCCGAAGACGGCGGAGAAGTCGACGACGCCCGCGTCCTCCGGCTCGCCCGGCAGGAAGATCCTCGGCGGGGGAATCCGGCCCTGGTTCCGCGGGCCGGCGGCGCGCGGCACGCGTGGCGGGATCATCGCCCCGGCGCGGCGGAGCGCCCGCCGGATGGACGGCCTAGACAAGGATCGCCCTCGGGATCGGCACGACGCGCACCCCCACGTCGCCCTCGATGCGCGCCTGGCAGCCGAGGCGCACGTTCTCTCCGAGCTCGTAGGCGACCTCGTTCGGCTGGATCGGCGAGAGGTTCTCGGGGTTGAGGACGCACGCGACGCGGCAGGTGGAGCACGTGCCGCCGCCGCCGCAGACGTTGCCGATCGCGACCCCGAGCTCCAGCGCGACGTCGAGCACCGTCCGGCCGGCGGCGACATGCGCCCGCTTGCCCTCGTTCAGGAAGACGATCCTGGGCAACGCGTCTCCGTTCAGAGCTTCGCGGCGACGGCCCGGGCGAACTGCTGCGTCGTCGCCGTCCCGCCGATGTCGCGGGTCCTCGCGTCGCCTTCCTCGAGAGCCGAGAAGAGAGCCTTTTCGACGCGCACGGCGCACGCCTCGTCACCGATGTGGCGGAGCATCATCACGGCCGAGAGAAGAAGCGCAGTCGGGTTCGCGATGCCCTTGCCCGCGATGTCGGGGGCCGAACCGTGCACGGACTCGAAGACGGCGCACGTCTCGCCGAGGTTCGCCCCGGGCGTCACGCCGAGCCCCCCGACGAGACCGGAGGCGAGGTCGCTGATGATGTCCCCGTAGAGATTGTCGAGGAGAAGCATGTCGAACTGCTTCGGGTTCATGACGAGCTTCATGCACGCCGCGTCGACGATGACGTCGTTCACCACGATGTCGGGGAAGTTCGCCGCGACGTTCCGGCAGCTCTCGAGGAAGAGTCCGTCCGAGAGCTTCATGATGTTCGCCTTGTGCACGATCGTCACCTTCTTGCGGCCGAGCGCGCGGGCGAACTCGAAGGCGAAGCGCGCGATGCGCGTGGACGCTTTTTCGGTGATGACCTTGATGGACTCGACGACGCCCGGCACGACGACGTGCTCGATTCCGGAGTAGAGGCTCTCGGTGTTCTCGCGGACGACGACGAGGTCGAGGTCGCCGTAGCGGGACGCGACGCCGGGAACGTTCTTCACGGGCCTCAGGTTCGCGTAGAGGTCGAGGTCCTGGCGAAGAGTCACGTTCACGCTTCTGAAACCCTTGCCGACCGGCGTCGTGACCGGGCCCTTGAGACAGACCTTCGTCCGCCGGATGGAGGCGAGCGTCGCGGGAGGGAGCGGCATTCCGGAGACCTTGATGCTCGCCTCTCCGGCGTCGTGGCGCTCCCAGGCGAGGCCGGCTCCGGCGGCCTCGAGAATGGTCGTCACGGCGGCCGTGATCTCGGGCCCGATGCCGTCGCCGGGGATGAGGGTTACGACACGGGGAGATGACGTCACGTCCTTCAGGCCTTTCGTGCGTCGGCCGGCACCGCCGGGGGAGCCGCCGGTACGCGGAGGATGCGGATTCGTTCGATGGCGCGGGGCGAGGCACGCTCGACGAGGAACTCGAGATCGCTCTCCCGGATGCGCGCTCCGGATCGCGGAATGCGACCGAACTTCCGAAGCAGGAAGCCGGCGACGGTCTCGTCGTCCGGGTCGTCGAACGAGGCTCCCAGGTCCCGCTCGAGCGACGCCAGAGGATACCCTCCTTCGACGAGAAGCGACGTGCCGTCGCGTTCGGGGCGGCCCGCAGGCTCGTCGTGCTCGTCGAAGATGTCGCCCACGATCTGCTCGATGAGGTCCTCCAGCGTGACGAGGCCGGCCACGGCGCCGCTCTCGTCCACGACGACCGCCATGTGGAACCGGCGGCGCCGCATTTCACGGAAGAGGTCTTCGGAACGCTTGAGCTCGGGCACGAAGACCGCGGGACGCAGGTGACGGCTCATCTCGAAAGTCTTCTCTTCCGAATCGGAGACGTCGAAAAGATCCTTCACGTGGAGGATCCCGACGATGTCGTCGGTGTTCTGCCGGAAAACCGGATACCGGCTGTAGCGATGCTCGCGGCATACCGCCTCGACCTGCTCGAAGGTCGCGACGACCGGCAGGAGAACGATGCGCGCGCGGGGGACCATGGCCTCCTTGACCGGTGTGTGCCCGAACGCGAGGACCGCATGGAGGAGCTCGCTTTCCTCGCGTTTGATGCCGCCCTGCTCACGGGAGAGGTTGATGACGCTTTTCACGTCCTCGCCGGTGACGTCCGCCGGCTCGTCGGCGCCGAACGGACCGAGGATCCACCGTGCGAGCGCCGAGAGGAGGTGCGTCAGCGGCGCGAGGAGCCGCACGAAGAACGCGATCGGGCCGACGAAGAGGAGCGCGATGCGTTCGGGCCTTCTCGCGGCGAGCGTCTTCGGCGTGACCTCCGAGACGACGAGGAGGAGGAGGGTCGTCAGGACCGTCGCGATGAGGACGCCCCACTTCTCTCCGAAAGCGGAGATCGCGAGGCCGGCGCCGATCGAGCCCGCGGCGGCGTTCGCGAGCGTGTTGCCGACGAGGAGGGTGCCGAGCGTGCGCGGGAGATCGTCCCGCATCCTCTCGAGCCGCTCGGCGCTCCTCTCGCCCGCGCTCTTCATGCGGAAGATCGCCGCGTCGGTCAGCGAGGTGATCGCCGTCTCGGCGGACGAGAAGAACGCGGACGCGCTCGCGCAAAGCACGTAGAGCGCCACGAGGATCGGGCCGCTCATCGCGAGCCGCCGCCGTCGAGCGCCCAACCCGCTCCGCGCCTCGCGATGCGCAGCGGATCCAGAGACTCGCCTTCGCAGGGTCCGCCGACGCAGAGCCCGTCCTCCGGCACGAATAGGGCGCCGTGGTTGCGGCAGACGAGAAAGAGGCCGTCAGCGGTGAGAAGCGGCTCGCCGTCCCGGTCGAGGGGGAGCGACACGTGAGGGCACACGTTGCAGTAGGCGCGCGCCCCGTCCGGTGTCGCGACGAGGAGGCCGGAGACGACTCCCGCGCCGTTCGGGCGGGGTTTTCGGAACGCCAAGGCGCGGATCGAAGAGATCGATTCGGAGTCTTCTATGAAAGGGGAGCGGGATGCGAGCGTGCGAACGAGGTCCCGGCCTTCGTCGGACTCGGTGTCCGCGAAGTCGCCGCCCTCGGCTTCCTCGAGGAGGTGACGCAGGACCGCGGCGTCGCCGGGGGGCGTGGGGAGAAGGCGGGCCTCCGCCGCGGGCGAGAACCTCACGGCGTCCACGGCGGCGGCGCGCGGCGCGCCGGCCAGCCCCCCTATTCGAAGAAACAGCAGCGTCACGTGCTGCGATGAGCCTCCCGGCGCCGCTCCGGGGATGGTCTCGAACCTCCATGGCGCGAGCGCAACCGGCGTGACGTCCATCTCCTCCTTCCACTCCCTGACGAGCGCTTCCTCCGGGGTCTCCCCGTCCTCGACTTTGCCGCCGGGCAGCTCCCACACTCCGGGCCAGGCCCCGCCGTCCGGCCGGCGCGACATGAGGAGCCGACCCTCGCGGACGAAGATTCCCGCGACGACGAGCCTCGTCCCGCTCATCGGGGCGCCTTGCGGCGGAGAGCGGCGGCGGCATTCCGTGCGAGGCCTTCACGCGTGGCCCGCCAGATCGACGAGCCGAAGAAGCGTGCACGAAACGCGTCGGCTCCGAGCGCGAGGATCTCCTCGGGGTCGAGGGACGCGGCGGGTCCTCCGTGCCCCGCGCTTCGGGCGCCGTTGAACGGACAAACGTCCTGACACTCGTCGCACCCGAAGAGACGACCCGAGAGAGCGGCCTCTTCCGCCGGCGTGAACGGTGTCCGCTTCTCGATCGTGAGATACGAGATGCATTTCCTCCCGTCGAGGACGCGCGGCTCGACGAAGGCGGCCGTGGGGCATGCGTCGAGGCAGGCCGTGCACGTCCCGCAGCGGTCCGCGCCCGGATCGGCGGGCGAGGCGGTCGGCGCGAGGGCGGCGTCGGTCAGGATCTCGCCGAGGACCACGTGCGAGCCGATGCCCGGCACGATCAGGAGTCCGTTCTTGCCGAGGAAGCCGAGGCCGGCGCGCGCCGCGACCTCGCGCTCGAGAAGAGGCGCCGTGTCGACGCAGACGCGGAAATGCGTGCCGCCCGGCGCGAGCGGGCGCAGATCCTCGATGACGGCCCGGAGGTGCCGGCGCACGACGCGGTGGTAGTCCTCGCCCCGCGCGAACTTCGCCACGTTGCCCGGCCCGTGGTCTTGCACTTCTCGCGCCACCGCGAGGACCGATCGCGTGTAGGGCAGGATCGCATCGAAGCGCTCGCGGGCCGCGGCGTCGCGCTCGAGGTACGCCATCTCCCCGTGGAGGCCTTTCTCGAGCCACACGCGGTAGCGCTCGAACGAGAGAGGCCGCGAAGCGGCCAGCACGCCGGCGGCCGCGAAGCCGTGGGCGCGCGCGGATTCGACCGCGGCCTTTGAAAGGCCGGCGGGATCGGCGGGAAGAGGAGGTGGCGGCTGGCGCGGAACGCGCGAAAAGGCGGGCCGCATGACACTTCAGTCTACCAAGCCATTTCGTATCATCCTTCTCGTCCGATGACAGCGCGCTCCCGGGGTCAGACGTACCCGCTCGCCTTCTTTTTCCTCCTCGTCTTCGGGACGGGGATTCTGTGCTTCGTCGTCCTGCGCCCGTTCCTGACCTCGATCGCCTGGAGCGTCATTCTCGCGGTCGCGCTTTGGCCTCTCTGGCTTCGCCTCAAAGCGCGCCTTTCCCGGCGCACCACGTTCGCCGCGGCGGTCTTCTCGATCTCCACCGGGGTCATCGTCCTGCTTCCGGCCGTTTTCCTCGGAAAGGCAATCGTCAACCAGGCCACTGCGGCGGTGACGTCGATCGGGGAGAAGCTGCGCGCCCGCGAGCTGCATTCGCTCAGCGACCTCCTCTCCCTCCCGGGAATCGGACCGACGCTCGGGTGGATCCAGGAGCGCACGGGTCTCTCGTCGGACGAGATGCAGTCGAGAGGAGCCGAGTTCGCGGCGAAGGCGTCGGCGTTTCTCGCCGCCAAGAGCGGGGACGTCGCGCTGTCCTTTCTCGACGCTCTGGTCACGTTCTTCCTGACGCTCTTCCTGCTCTTCTTCCTCCTGATCGACGGCGAGGAGCTGGCGGAGGCGGTCAGCGACCTTTTCCCGATCGAGGATGCCGAACGCCACCGGATCCTTCAATCCCTCGGAGGGATGCTCGAGGCGATCTTCAAGGGCTCGCTCGTATGCGCCATGGTGCAAGGCGCCTCCGGCGGGATCTCGTGGGCGATCGCAGGCCTTCCCTCCGCGATTCTCGCGGGCGTCGCGATGGGCATCCTCTCCCTGCTTCCCGTGGGGGGCACCGCCATCGTCTGGCTGCCCGGTCTCATCGCCCTGTTCGTCCAGGGCCGGACGGGGATGGCGATTTTCTTCCTTCTCTGGAACGTCCTCGTGACGTCCTTCCTCGCCGACAACGTCCTCAAGCCTCTCCTCATCGGCAACAAAGACACGGAGCTCTCGTCGCTGATGGTGTTCCTGGGCGTGTTTGGAGGGATTCCAGCGTTCGGGCTCCTGGGTGTCTTCGTCGGTCCGATGGCGCTGGCGGCGGGTCTGATGCTCGTCCGCGTCCTGCGCTCGCTCGCCCGTGACGCGCGCGTCAGCGCAGAAGCTTGACGATGAGGACCTGAAGGACGCCGGCCGTGGCCCCGACGACGAGGACGAGCAGAAGCCAGGGAATCAGGTAGTCGTACCGGGCCGCCGCGCTCCGGAGCTTCTGCATGAGACTCCTTCCGATCATTCGCGCTTAATATAAGCGACGCATGAACGGAAAGCCCGAGGACGCGGCGAAACGCGACGTCGCGGCCCTGGCCGCCGAGCTTGCGGAGCAGATTGGGTCGCTCTCGGCTTTTTCCGGCTCGGGGCTCGCGCCCGTGAACGCCCCGTCGGTCCGTCCCGGCCCCACGGGGGGCGCCCCTTCTTTTGCAGGGCCGCGGGACATGCTGGAGAACGCGGGACGCTTCGTCGCTCCCGTGCTGCCGGCCGGCGCCCCCCTGCGGCCGCTCAAGGCCGCGCTGCTGCGCGTCCTCAGGATCGTCACTCGGGACCAGACGACGTTCAACTCCGCCCTACTGGAGGCGCTGCGCGGCGCTCTTCTCGAGATGGAGTCCGGCTTGCGCGCTCTTAGGGGGCCGTCGCAAGAGCGCGTTCAACGCGCCGAGGAGGCGGCCGCGCGCTTCAACGGAGCCGTCGCCGAAGTTTCCTCTCTCGCGGCCCGTCTCGACCGCGAGAGCAAGGCCCGCGAGGGCGCGGGCCGGGATCTCGTTGCGAGCCAGCGCCGGCTGGACGCGCTCGAAAGAGATCGGGACGAACGCGCGGAAAGGCTCGCGCGGGAAAAGGAAAGGTCGGCGGAGGAAACCCGGGGGATTCTTCTAAAGGTCGAAGACGCGAGCGAAGGCCTCCGGATGCTGCGCCTTGACTGGTCCTCCCTGCGAAGCATTTTGCAGAACGTTTCCGAAGCCCGGCCGTCACCCGTCGCGCCCGGACAGGCCCCTGGTTCCACGGTGCGCGCCGATGACCCTCTGCGCGCGGGTCTCTACGCCGACTTCGAGGAACGCTTCCGAGGCAGCGAGGAGGACATCCGAGCCCGGCAGGCGAGCGACGCCGCGCGCTTCCGCGGGGCGCCCGGGCCCGTCGCGGATCTCGGATGCGGGCGCGGCGAGTTCCTCGAGGCGCTGGCCGCCGAGGGGGTCGCCGCGATCGGCTGTGACGCGAATCCCGTCATGGCCGCCCGCGCGAGGGACAAGAAGCTCGCGGTCGATCAGGCCGATCTCTTCGCATGGCTCGCGGCCCTGGCAGACGGTTCGCTGGGGGGCGTGACCGCCTTTCAGGTCGTCGAGCACCTTACACCTGCGTCCCTTTTCGATCTCGTCGAGCTCGCAATCCGGAAGCTCGCACCCTCGGGCCGCGTGCTCTTCGAGACGATCAACCCCGAATCCGTCTATGCGATGCGCTGGTTCTGGATGGACCTCACGCACGTGCGGCCGGTGCCGGCGCCTTCGCTCGCGCAACTCTTGACGGCTTCCGGGTTTCGGGATGTGACCGTGGACTTTCGCTCTCCCGTGCCCGAGTCCGAGGGCCTGCCCCGAGGTCTCGCCGACGACCCGCGCTTCGCGCCGCTCGCACGCCTTCTTTTCGCCCCGCAGGATTACGCCGTCACGGGCGTGAAGTAGAGAAGAAATGGCGCGCGTCCTCGTCTGCACCGCGCAGGTGCCGTTCTCGTCCGGCGGCGCCGAGCGCCACGCGGAAGGCCTCGTGCGCGAGCTCGCGGCCTTCGGGCACGAGGCGGAGCTCGTGCGGATTCCCTTCAAGTGGTATCCGCGCGCGGAGATCCTCACGTCCGCGCTCGCGTGGCGGGTGCTCGACCTGTCGGAGTCGGACGGAAAACGCGTCGATCTCGTGATCCCGATGAAGTTCCCGTCGTACCTCGTGAGGCACGAGAACAAGGTCGTCTGGCTGATCCACCAGTTTCGCCAGGCGTACGACCGCTTCGGGACTTCCCAGAGCGACTTCACCGCCTCGCCCGAAGACACGCGCTGGCGCGAGCTGATCGCCGAGGCGGACCGCACGGGGCTCGGGGAGGCGCGGAAGATCTTCGCGAATGCGAAAAACACCGCCGACCGTCTCGTGCGGTTCAACGGAATCGAGGCCGAGGCCCTCTACCATCCGCCGCCGCTCGCGGGCCGGTACCGATGCGAGGCCTCGCGGGGTTTCGCGCTCGTGGCCGGCCGGCTCGACGCCTGGAAGCGCGTCGACCTCGCGATCGGGGCGGCGGCGGCGGGGAAATTCCGCCTCGTGATCGCAGGCGACGGCGCCGATCGTGCGAGATTGGAAGGTCTTGCCGCCAAGGGTGGCGCCGAAGTGCGCTTCGCGGGGCGGGTGTCCGACGAGGAGCTCCTCGACCTTTACGCGACTTGTGGCACCGTGGTCTTTCCGCCCGTCGATGAAGACTACGGCTACATCGTGCTCGAGTCTTTCCTGTCGAAGAAGCCCGTCGTGACCTGCACGGATTCGGGCGGTCCGCTCGAGTTCGTCGTCGACGGAGAGAACGGGCGCGTCGTCGCGCCGGACGGGACGGCGCTCGGAGCCGCTGTCGCGGATCTTCTCGCGCAGCCGGAGAAGGCCCAGAAATTCGGAGAAAGAGGCTTTGAAAAGGTAAGAGACATCCGCTGGGAAGATGCCGTCCGGGCGCTGCTCGAGGCTGGCGGAATTCGGTAGAGAAGAACAAAGAGAGACGAAGAGAAGATTTCTATGAAAGGGGAAGAGCGGGAGCGCGAATCGCCGGGCGGCCGCAACGCGACTCCGCAGCGCTCGGCGCTCTCCGTCGGGTTCATCGGTCCCCTCCCGCCCACACGCTCCGGCATCGCCGACTACGACGCCGAAATCCTCTCTTCCCTTTCTAAGAATTCTTCTCTTTCGGTCTCTTCGTATGAACCGGCCGACGCAGCCGCCGCGCTGAAGGCGAAGCACCACGTCCTTCTCTTCGAGATCGGCAACGACCCGATGCACGCGCCGTCGGTCGAGGCGCTCTTCGATCCCGGGCGCCGGACTCCCGCCGTGGTCGTTCTGCACGAGTTCGTTCTCCACCACCTTTTCGCAGCGGCTTATCTGACGCGCTCCCGGCCGGAGGACTACGCGCGCGAGCTCGAGCGGGCTCACGGCGCACGGGGAAGAGCCTTTGCTGCGACGCGGCAAAACGGCTCCTTCGTCCCCGTCTGGGACCTCGACCCGTGGCTCTACCCGATGTCCGCCGGGGTGATTCGCGCCGCCGAGGCGGTGGTCTCGCACTCGGCGCTCGTGACCGGTGCGGTGCTCGCCGAGTGCCCGGGCACCCGCGCCCTCACGATCCCTCAGCACGTCGCGCCCGCCCCAAGGACGCCGCTCCTCGAAGCACGCGAAGCGCTCGGTTTTCCGCAGGGACCGGCCGGCGGGCATCACGCTCGGCATCGTGTCGCCCGCAAAACGCATCGGAAAGATCCTCGAGGCCCTCGCAACGCTCCCGCCCGACCGCCGGCCGTTCTTCTTCATCGGAGGATCGGTGGCCGAAGACGACGTCCTCCGTTCCATGGTGCGGGAGAGCGGCCTCGATGGGGACGTGAAGTTCGGCGGCTATCTCTCGGAGGAGGACCTCTGGCGGGCGGCCTCGGCATCGACGTTCGCCGTGAACCTCCGCCACCCCACGATGGGGGAGACGTCTCACGCCGTGTGCCGTCTCGCGGGCTTCGGCCTGCCGCTCGTCGTCTCCGACACAGGCTGGTTTCGCGAGCTCCCCGACTCGTTCGCCGACAAGATCCCGATCGGGGGAGACGAGGTCGCGGATCTCGCACGGGTCATGGAGCGCCTCGCGTTCGAGCCCGACCTCGCCCGCGAGCGGGGCCGCGCGGCATCCGAGTGGGGAGTGCCTCGGCGGCCCGAGCGCATCGCGGAAGCCTACCGGGTAGTGCTCGAAGAGGCGGCCATGGGTTGGTCGCGGCCTCGCGGCATGTCGGGGCGCGTGGCCGAAGCGCTCGCGCGCCTGGGTGTTGGACAGAGGGGAATGCACGGCGCCACGAGCCGCATGCCCGACGGGATCCTCTTGGCGGAGGTCGCGTCGCGTGCGACGGGTATCCTGCCGAGGGTGATGGAGAGAGAAAGGGATTTTGCCTAGGAAGAGGAGAGAATTTCTTAGAAGGGAACAGGGCCTGCGGCGCGCTCGTCACATTGGAAACCGGCTGCGCAAATCGATCCGCAGCAGGACATCCGGAGCCACCGCGAGGGCGGCCTCGATTTCCTTTCTAAGAAATCCTAAATTGATCCCTCCCTCGTCATCCCCGAATTGATCGAGCTTTGCTTTCGCGAGCGCCAAGAGGCGCTTCGCCGGCTCGGCATTGCCGCGCTCGATGTGTACGCATGCCGCCGCGAGCTGGATGAGAGCCTGCAGAAAGACCTTGTCTTCGCCTTTGCTTTCCTTCCAGAGCAGCTCCCACTCTTCGTGGGCCTCGAAGAAGCGCCCGGCCCGGAAATCCGTGACTCCTTTCCCGAAGTCCGGCGACGCGGCGCCTCCGAACCGCGCGGGGGTCTCGGGGACGACGGAGATCGGCGCGAGGAAACCGCGCGCGAGGAGCTCCGTCGCCAGGAGGTCGGGGTCCGTCACGACGAAGCCGTCGATGCCGAGCTTCCGCGCGGCGTCGATGAGGTCCGCGCGGTCGTCGGCGTAGAGAGCATCCTCTCGCCGCGCTCCGGATAGTGCGAGAGCCGCGTCGTAGTGCGCGGGATCGGGCTTGGCGACGCCGACCTCGAAAGACAGCGCCCTGAGAGGGACGAGACGCGGCAGCTCCGGCGCGACGCGGAGGACGCCTTCCCAGTGGAGAGCGTTCGTGTTGGAGACGAGCACGGGCACGACGTCGGGCTCGAGGCGGCTCAGCGCGGCGAGAGCCGTAGGGACCGCGATGAAGATGTCGCGCCAGGCCGGGATCCAGACGTCGTCGTCGAGCCGGGGTATCCCGGCGGCGCGCTCGGCGGCGCGAAAGAAAGCGCGCGCCGTGATTCGTCCGAGACCGAATTCGTGCTCGAGCGCGCCGAAGAGGTGCGGGCGAAGGGTCTCGAAAGGCAGGCCGGCGGCCGCCTCGATCCGCCGGAGCGTCAGGTCGTGATCGAACCGGATGAGAACGTTGCCGAGGTCGACGAGGAGGGCTCGCAGACGGGCGCCCTTTCAGGGAAGGGCGGGCTGCCCGGTCAGGAGATAGGGATCCCCCGTGCGCAGATCGGTGACGGTCGCGTAACAGAGAGCGCGAGCGCCGTTCGAGAGATTGACGAAGACGGTGAGACGCCACGGGCCGCCCTCGGGGAGGAGAAGCCGAGGCGAAGTCGACATGGAAGATGTCATTGAGCTGGTGGAGCGAGAATGGGGGGACGGTCACGAGAACGGTCTTGTATGGATTGCCATCCCAGTCCACGAGCTGGACGCCGGCCTCGAGGGGAACTCCGGTCGGGTTGATGACAACGGCGTTCGTCCGGTGGCTCGGGTCATTCGGGATTCCCGTGAGGTACAGGTCGCCGAGAATCGAGTTGTCGAATCCGACGGAATTGCGCAGCGGCTGGCCGGGGGAGAACTGACCGTACGTTCCGGGCACGGCGCCAGCGACGTTATATGTGTTGCTCGTGACCTGGACCGGCGTCGTCGATGAGCTCTTGATCTGAAGGAGGCCGTAGCTCGACCCGAACCCGAACGTCGACTGAACGATGTCCGGGAGCGTCACCGAGGCACGCGGTCCGAGATCGCCCGGGATGCGGTACGCGAGGCTCGCCGTCCCGTCGCGGTCGGCCTCCGTGTAGTACAGCGCGACGACTGCGGCGGAGAGAGGATCCGGATTGAAGATCGTGACGTCGGTTCGAAAGACGCCCGAGGCCCCGTTGATGTGCACGGCCGGAAGGAACGAGTCCGTCGATGAGATCGTGTCCGGCAGGGCAAGCCTTCCCGGGAGTACCAGGGCCGCGAGAAGGGCCGCCGCGGAAAGAGATGAATTCTTCATCGGTTTCTCCGTCGCCAGATTCTCACAGGGAAGGAGCTCGAAAACGAAAACGCCCCGGCGTCGCCGGGGCGTCTCGTTGTTCCAGGAGCTCGCCGCTTACTTGGTTGCGGGCGCGGAGCTCGTCGTGGTCGTGGACGTCGTTGTGGTCGTGGAGGGCATGGTCGTCGTGCCGGTGCCGGGGGCTGTGGACGTCGTGGTGGTCTTGGAGGTCTCTTCGACGACCTTGGGCGCCTCCACCTTGACTTCGGGCTTCTTTTCCTCAGGCTTGTTGCAGGCCACGAGGGACGCTGCGACGGCGACGAGGGCGAGGGCGGATGTGAACTTCTTCATTTCGGGGTACTCCTTGCTGTGTGATCGATCAGGTCGTTAGTGGGCCTGTCTGAGAGGGAAAATCCGGGACTCGAGGGACGTCTTCGGGAAACACAAACACCGTTATAGACGGTTCGTACCGCCTCGAGCTTCGCCAAGAGGATACGGGAATTCGGCCTTCTGTCAAGCCCATGAATGAGTTGGCCTCGAACTGTAGGTCCGGCTGGCCCTGATAGACTCCGCAGCCCGGGCGATGTTCGAATCCCTCTCAAATCGACTCCAGCGCGTCTTCAAGGAGCTTCGCGGCGAGGGTCACCTCACCGAGTTCCACGTGGATGAAGCCCTGAAGGAGATCCGGACGGCGCTCCTCGAAGCAGACGTCAACCTTCAGGTTGTCAAGGACTTCACGGCCCGCGTCAGGGAGAAGGCCGTCGGCCAGGAGGTCCTGACTTCGTTTTCGCCGACGCAGCAGGTGATCAAGATCGTCCGGGACGAGCTCACGCGGGTCCTCGGGGGCGAGCAGGCGCCGCTCGCCCTGAAGAAACGCCCCTCGGTGATCCTGCTCGTGGGCCTCCAAGGCTCGGGGAAGACGACGACCGCCGCAAAACTCGCCCTCCACCTGAAGACGTCGTTTCGAAAACACGTGCTCCTCGTCCCTGCCGACGTGCACCGTCCGGCGGCGACCGAGCAGCTCCGGACGCTCGCGAAGGACAACGCCCTGATGGCGTTCGACCCGAAGGGCGAGCCGGACGCCGTCGTTCGCGCGAAGACGGCGGTGAAGGACGCGAAGCTCCTCGGATACGACGTGGCCATCCTGGACACCGCGGGACGGCTGCACATCGACGAGGTCCTGATGGACGAGGTGGCGCGAATCCGCGACGCTTCCGAGCCCGACGAGATCCTCTTCGTGGCCGACGCGATGACGGGCCAGGACGCCGTCCGCTCGGCGGAAGCGTTCGCCGCGAAGCTCCCTCTGACCGGCGTGATCCTCACGAAGACGGACGGCGACGCGCGGGGCGGCGCCGCGCTCTCGATCGCGACCGTCGTGGGCAAGCCGCTGAAGTTCGTGGGCACGGGCGAGAAGGTGACCGAGCTGGAGCTCTTCCATCCGGACCGCGCGGCCTCGCGCCTTCTGGGTCTCGGCGACGTCCTCACGCTCATCGAGAAGGTCTCGGCGGAGACCGACGAGGCCGCCGCCCTCCGCGCCGCCGAGAAGCTGCGCAAGAATACCTTCACGCTCACCGACCTCCGCGAGCAGATGGCGCAGCTCAAGAAGATGGGTCCTCTGGGCGGGCTCCTCGGACACCTCCCGAAGGTCGGGCCGCTCAAGGGGCTCGCGAACCTCGAGATTCCGGAGGACGCGACGAAGAGTCTGGAGGCCATGATCGACTCGATGACCCCCGCGGAGCGCGAGGACCCGAAGCTCCTCGACGGCAGCCGCAAGAAGCGCATCGCGAAGGGCTCCGGCACGTCGGTGCCGGAAGTGAACCAGCTGCTGAAGCAGTATCTGTCGATGAAGAAAATGATGAAGGGCGCCGCGCGCATGCGCGGCTGACCTTCGTCCGTCGAAAACGGAAGGAAACGTCATGCTCAAGATCCGCCTGCGCCGCGTCGGCGGCACGAACGCCCCGGCGTACCGCATCGTCGTCTCGGACACCCGCCGCACGCCCACGGCCAAGATCGTCGAGGAGCTCGGCCACTACGACCCGACCAAGAACCCGCCGCGTCTCGAGTTCGACCGCGACAAGGCGAAGGCCTGGATCGCGAAGGGTGCGAGCGCGTCGGAAACCGTGCGGAAGCTCATCGCGAAGCCGGTCTGAGGCGCGCCCGACGGGCGCGCCCGGGAGCGATCGCATGACCGCGCCGGAAGATCGCGTCGTCATTGGTCGAATCGTGAAGCCGCACGGCCTCAAGGGAGAGGTCGTCGTCGAGGTGTTGACGGATTTTCCGGAGAGATTCTCAGAAGGGTTGAGAGTCCGCCTCTCCGGCGGTGCTCACGAGGCGCGAGAGGTGCGCATCGCGGCGGTGCGCTCGCATCAAGGCCGCGTTCTCCTCACCTTCGAAGGAATTTCGGACGTTTCGATGGCCGAGACGCTTCGGAACGCGGAGCTGAGCGTGAGCGCGCGGGACGTCGCTCCCCGACCCGAGGGCTACGTCTACCACTGGGAGATCGAGGGTGCGCTCGCCGTCGACGCGGCGGGTACCGTGCTCGGCCGCGTCACGGAGCTTGCCGACGCCGGGGGGCGCTCTCTTCTCGTCCTCGAGACGGCACGCGGCGCTCGTGAGGTGCCGTTTTCCAGCCCGATCGTGGTCTCGGTCGACGTCGCCGGGAAACGCATCGTCCTCGATCCGCCGCCGGGACTTCTGGACTAGGCTCGGCGCGTGCGGTTCGACATCGTCACTCTCTTCCCCGGTTACTTCGCGTCTCCGCTCGGGGAGTCTCTCGTGGGGCGCGCTTTGGAAACGGGGATCCTGGACGTCCATCTCGTCGATCTTCGCGATTTCTCGGACGACCCCCATCGCAAGGTGGACGACGAGCCTTACGGAGGCGGGCCGGGGATGGTCCTCACCGCCCCTCCTGTCTTCGCGGCGGTCGAGGCTCTCAGGGCCGAGGAGAGCGCGCCGCCGCACGTCGTCCTCCTGTCGCCCCAGGGCCGGCGCTTCGACACGAGGTCCGCCCGGGAGCTCGCCGCGCGGCCGCGCGTCGCCCTCGTCTGCGGCCGCTACGAAGGGATCGACGAGCGGACGCGCGTCGCCGGCCTTTTCGACGGGGAGATTTCTCTCGGAGACTTCGTCCTTTCCGGAGGTGAAGCCGCCGCGCTCACGATCCTCGAAGCCGTATCCCGCTATCTCCCCGGTGTGGTCCAGGACGCCGCGAGCGTATCGGCGGACAGCTTCGAAGACGGGCTGCTCGACTATCCGCATTACAGCCGCCCGCGGTCGTTCCGAGGGCTCGACGTGCCGGAGGTGCTGCTCTCCGGCCACCACGAGGAGATCCGGAGGTGGCGCCGCGTAGAGCAGCTTCGCGCTACCTTCGAAAGGCGCCCGGACCTCCTTTGCGAGGCTCGGCTCGACGACGAGGAAAGAGCACTCCTGGAGAGACTTGCGAGAGAGCGGCGCTCGCCTTAGAATCGCGTCTCACGGGTGAACGGTTTTCTTGGGGTGCCGGTCGAAGTGTCCCCGAGTGTTTCGTCCCGTCACCACGATTTTGGAGGTTCCGCGATGACGGACAAACTACTGTTGGCCGAAAAGGCCGCCCTTCGCCCGGATGTTCCGCCTTTCTCTCCCGGCGACACCGTCAAGGTCCACGTGAAAGTCAAGGAGGGCGAGAAAGAGCGCGTCCAGGTGTTCCAGGGCCTCGTGATCGCCCGCAAGGGCGGCGGCGCGCGCGAGACGTTCACCGTGCGCAAGATCTCGCAGGGTGTCGGTGTGGAGCGCACCTTCCCGGTGCACTCGCCTGTGCTCGAGAAAATCGAGGTCGAGCGCCATGGCCAGGTGCGCCGTGCGAAGCTGTACTACCTTCGGGATCGCCGCGGCAAAGCCGCCCGCATCGCGGAGAAGCGCGACAACTGACCCCGGAATCGCCGTGCCGGTGCGAAGCTCCGGCCGAAGGAAGCGAGGCACGATGGGATCTGGCGGGAGTCGGAACGCATGCGACCTCGCGAGGGAGCGGGAGCGAGTGAAAGGGCTCTTCGTCATCGAGGAGGAAGCGCGCGCCCGAGGCCATGTCCTGATCGCGGGCGTGGACGAAGTCGGCCGCGGGTGTCTCGCCGGGCCTGTGTACGCAGGCGCCGTCGTGTTCGACCGCCGCCTGACGCTGCCCGGCCTCGACGATTCCAAGGCGCTTTTTCCGGAGGTCCGTGAGGCCCTCGCGCCCCGGATCCGCGCGGCCGCGGTGGGCGCTGCGGTCGGTGCCGCGACGGCCGCCGAGATCGACGCGATCGGCATCGTCGCCGCCACTCTTCTCGCGATGCGCCGCGCCCTCGAGCTCCTGCGCGGCGCCGCTCTCGTCCCCTCGCTCGTCCTCGTCGACGCGGTGCGGGTCCCGGGGCTCGAGGCCGAGCAGCAGGCCTATATCCGCGGCGACGCCCGCGTGGCGGTGATCGCAGCCGCCTCGATCGTCGCGAAAGTGGAGCGCGACGCCCGCATGGACGAGCTTGCGAAGCGTTTTCCGTTCTATGGTTTCGAATCACACCGGGGATACGCGACACCCGAGCACATCTCCGCGCTCCGCCGTCACGGCCCCTCGCCGGAGCACCGGTTGACGTTCGACCGCGTCGTGGTCCGCCGCGGCGCGTCGAGAGCGGCGTAAGGCGATCATGGCGAGCAAACGCGACGCTCTCGTGGCTTCGGCCGAGAAATCCCTCGCGAAGGGGAAGGTCGACTCCGCCCTGAAGGACTACCAGAAGGTCCTCGAGGAGATTCCCGGCGACGTCAACATCCTGAACAAGGTCGGTGATCTCCTCACGCGCCTCAACCGCAACGAGGAGGCCATCCCGTATTTCACGAAGATCGCCGAGCACTTCGCCCGCGACGGCTTCTTCCTGCGCGGCATCGCGATCTACAAGAAGATCAACCGGCTGGATCCGTCCCGCCTCGACGTCTACGAGCGGCTCGCCGAGCTCTACGCGAAGCAGGGCCTCACGACGGAGGCGAAGAGCCAGTATCAGGTGCTCGCGGACTATCACGCGAAGAACGACAACCCCGTCGCCGCGATGGGGATCTACCAGAAGATGGCGTTGACGGACCCGTCGAACATCCAGCTGCACGTCAAGCTGGCGGATCTTTACTCGCAGGCGCGCCGCAAGATCGACGCCCTCAAGGAATACGCGATCGTCGCGGGGCTCCTACGCGAGCGCGGCGCTCTCGACGAGTCGATCCAGGTTTACGAGAAGGCGTTGCAGATGTCGCCGGACAACGCCGAGATCCTGCGCTCGTTCGTGCCGATTCTCCTGGAGTCGGGTCGTGCGCGCGACGCGCGCGTCGCCCTGCGCCGGGCGTTGGAGACGACGCCGCGGTCCGTGCCGCTGTTCCTGCTCTCGGCGGAAGCCGCGCTCGCCGAGAACGACGTGCGCGAGGCCCAGGAATGGGTGTCGAAGGCCCAGTCGATCGAGTCCTCGAGCGCCGAGGTGCTCGCGCTCGCCCTGAAGGTCCAGCAGGCCGGCGGCGCGATGACGTTGTCGTTCGAGTCCGCGGCGGTCCTCGCCGATCAGGCGATGCGGCGGGGCGAGGCGAAGAAGGCTCTTTCGATCCTCTCTCCGCTCGCGGAGGCGAATCCCGGTCGGGAGGACGTACTCTTGCGAGTCATTCAGGTCGCAGAAGCGGCCGGTGACACGAAGACGCTGATCCGCTGGCGGTCGGCGCTCGTGGATGCCCACAAGTCCATGGGCCGCATCGGAGACGCCGCGACCGGCCTGCGCGCGCTGCTGCAGCTCGTGCCGGACTCCGCCGAGTACCGCACCCGGCTCGCCCAGCTCGAGCCTTCGGCGGCGCGCCCTGACGCGGACCGGAGCGGCCCAAGCGCTCAGCCGACGATCCCGGTCGTTCCTCCGCTCGAGACGAGCGGGAAACGCCCGCGCTCTTCCATGGAGATAAGCGCGCAGCGCCGCGTTCCCGTCGAGCCCGCCGTGCCGATTCCGCCGCCGCCCTCCTTCGCTCCGGCCTCTCCTGCCGCCGAAGCCGCCGAAGGCGAGTTCATCCTCGAGCTCGAGGACGATCAGCTCGTCCATGAACCCGGCTCGACCGGGCCGGTTCCGAATGCGGTCCGCCGCCTCTCGAAGCCCGGGACGGCCTCGTTTTCCCCGCCTTCCGCGCCGCCGCCCCTCGCGCCGCCCCCTGTGACGCTTCCTCCCGTAGAACCTCTCGAGCCTGCGCGGGAGGTCGAGGCTTCGATGTTCACACCCTCCCTGGACGAGGGAGTGCCGGGCTGGTCCGAGGCGCCGCGTCCGGCGCCGATCGAGACGGATTTCGAGGTCGAGACCGCGCTCCCGGCCGACGAGTTCCAGGTGCCGGTCGAGCCCGCGGAGCTCCCCTCGGTTCCCTCGGAAGCCGAGCCGATCGAGCTCTCGGGCGAGCCCCTTCCAGCCGTCGAGCAGCCGGCACCCGCCTCGGAGCCCGAGGCGCCGGCGGAAGAGGCTCTGGCTCCGGATGCGATCGAATCCGCGCTCGCCGAGGCGGACGTCTTCCGGAAGTACGGCCTCTACGACAAGGCCGTCGACCATCTCAGGGGAATCCTGAAGCGCGCGCCGGATACTCTTCCGCTTCGCGAGAAGCTCTTCGAGCTCGCTCTCGAGGGTGGACGAAAGAACGTCGCCATCGCCGAGGCCGAGCGGCTCAAGAGTCTCTACCGGACCGAGGGGCGCGACGATCGCGTCTCCGCGATCGATGCGCTGCTCGTCGAGCGCACGAGCGCCGAGATGGGGGAGGCGAGCGAGTCGCATCCAGGCCTTCCGGCGGCCCTCAAGGACACTCTTCCGCGCGCGCGACCTTCAAAGGAGCCCGTGTCCCCGGCCGCCCCTCCGGTCCCGGCAGCTCCGGTCGAGCCCGTCGAGCCTGCCGCGGCGGCGACCGAGCCTCCGGCCGACGAGCTCCTCGAGATCGATTTTTGCCTCGAGCAGGGGATGGTCGTCGACGCTTCGGAGAGGCTTCAGACTCTGGAGCGCCTTTTCCCGGGGCACCCACAGCTCGCACGAAGGCGGTTGCGTCTCGAGGGTGGCGCAGCCGAGGACGCGCGGCCGGCCCTGCGAGACATCCTCTCGGAGGATTTCGAATCGGTTCTCGACGCCGAGCTTGGCCGGGCTCTGACGGACGAGATGGCGCGTGGCGCCGAGAGCGTTCCTCCTGCGACGCCCGTGCCGGGCCCCCCGGCTCCCCCCCTGGACGAGTCGTCGCTCTTCTCCGACGAGCAGGAGTTCTTCAACTTCGCGGGCGAGCTTCAGACGGAGATGAAGCAGGAGGCCGGCGCGCCCGCCGTCCCCGAGGTGAGCGGGGGCGACGTGCCGCTCGAGGAGATCTTCCGCGAGTTCAAGAAGGGCGTCGAGCAGCAGCTCTCGCCGGAGGACTTCGAGACGCACTACAACCTCGGCATCGCCTACAAGGAGATGTCCCTCACGGACGAAGCCATCAGCGAGTTTCAGAGAGCCGCGAAGAGCCCGCAGTACGCGGTGGAATGCTGCTCGATGCTGGGACTGTGCTTCCTGGAGAAGGGCCTCCCTCAGCTCGCGATCAAGTGGTACCGCAAGGGCCTCGACAACCCCGGAATCCGCGAGGAAGACCGCCTCGGCCTGCAGTACGACCTCGCGAACCTCTATGCGGACCTCGGAGACCGCGAGAACGCCTACCGGACGTTCCTGGAGATCTACGGTTCGAACGCCTCGTTCCGCGACGTCGGCGAACGGCTCAAAGAGCTTGCCCCGGCCTGAGGCGCGGCCGGCTCTCCTGAGATCCGCCGTGTCCGGCGTCGCCGCCCCGCTCCTTTCGGTCCGTGCTCTCACGATCGTGGTCCCGGGTCCCTCCGGAGGCGAGGTTCCGGCTGTGGACGGGGTTTCCTTCGACCTCGAAGCAGGCGAGATCGTCGCCCTCGTCGGGGAGTCGGGATGCGGCAAGACGCTGACGTCTCTCGCGCTTCTGGACCTCGAGTCTCCTCCGGTGCGCGTGGTCTCCGGAGACGTTCTCTTCGCAGGCCGCGACGTGCGGGCGCTTCCCGCACGTGAAAAGGAGCGTCTGCGCGGAGGGGGGATCGGGCTCGTTTTCCAGGAGCCGGCCGCCGCGCTCGACCCGGTGCGGACCATCGGCCGGGAGCTGACGGACGTAATCGAACGGCATCGCGGCCTGTCTCGAAAGACGGCAGCCGTCGAGGCCGAGCGCTGGCTCCGGCGCGTGTCCCTTCCTGATCCCTCCAGGCAGAAGAACGCCTTTCCCCACCAGCTCTCCGGCGGGATGCGCCAGCGCGCTCTTCTCGCCCTCGCCCTCGGCGGAGGCCCTCGCCTTCTCGTGGCCGACGAGCCGACGGCCGCGCTCGACGTCACCGTTCAGGCGCAGGTGCTCGACCTTCTCCTCGAGCTCCGAGACGAGCTCTCTCTCGCCGTTCTTCTCGTCACCCACGACCTCGGCGTCGTGGCGGAGGCCGCGGACCGCGTTCTCGTCATGTACGCGGGCGAGATCGTGGAAAGCGCGGCCGTAGGAGAGCTCTTCGCGCGCCCCCGACATCCCTACACGCGCGCACTCCTCGCTGCTCGCCCGGGGTCCGCGCCGCCCGATTCCGCACATCTCGCCTCCCTTCGCGGTGCGGTGCCCGAGCCAGGCAGGAGGCCGCCGGGCTGCGCGTTCGAGCCGCGCTGCCCCCAGGCGTTCGGACGGTGCGTGGCGGCGCGGCCGATCCTCGTGCCCGCGGGCGCGGGCGCCGAGGCCGCGTGTTTCCTCCTCGACGGTGCTCCGGAAGCGCGGGTCTCATGAGCGCGACTCCGCCCGCTCCTCTCCTTTCCGTCCGCGACCTCCACAAGACATTCGCCTCGAAGGCCGGCCGCGTGACCGCCCTGCACGGCGTCGGCTTCGATCTCGCCGCCGGTTCCACTCTCGCTCTCGTGGGGGAGTCGGGCTCCGGCAAGACGACCACGGCGCGCGTCGTCCTGCGCCTCGCATCGCCCGACCGGGGCTCGGTGTCTTTTCGACGGGGCCGACTGGCTCGCTCTTCCGGCCCGCGAGCTGAACCGGCGGCGCCGGGACGTCGGCGTCGTCTTTCAGGATCCGGCGACCTCGCTCGATCCCCGGCTGACCATCGGCGAGATCGTCGCCGAGCCGCTCGCGATCCATGGAATCGGGGCCCGGGCCCAGCGGCGGGCGCGGGCGGCCGCCCTCGTCGCCTCGGTAGAGCTACCCGCCTCGGCCCTCGCGCGGCACCCGCGCGAGCTTTCGGGCGGGCAAAGGCAGCGGGTCGCGATCGCACGCGCCCTCGCGACGGAGCCACGGCTCGTGGTGCTCGACGAGCCCGTTTCGGCGCTCGACGTCTCCGTCCGGTCGCAGATCCTCAACCTCCTCCGGGATCTCCAGAGGGGCGCTCCTTCGCGGCCGGCTTACCTCTTCATCGGTCACGATCTTTCGGTCGTCCGGTGGATCGCCGATCGCACGGCCGTGATGTACATGGGGCGCATCGTCGAAGAGGCCCCGACGCCACTCCTGTTCTCCTCGCCCCGCCATCCCTACACGGCCCTTCTGCTCGCGTCCCGGCCCCGGGAAACACCCGGACCGCGGCGTTTGCTCCCGACCGCTCCCACGGAGACGCCGTCGCCAGTCGATCCGCCCCCAGGCTGCCCCTTTCATCCACGCTGCGCCTTTGCTCGGCCGGTTTGCGCGCAGGAGATGCCGGCCCTCGTTTCCGACGCGGCGGAAGGTGCGAGAACCTTCGCCTGCCATGCGCCTCTCGGGGACTCTTGAAGAGGCGCTGGCGGGAAACTTTTCCGTCTCGAGCCCGTACTGTTTGAGCGATGCTATTCCCCTATCATCTCCTTCCCTTCAGGAGGCTTTCGTGACTCGTGACCGCTCCCCGAACCCTGCACGTCCGCACGGGTTGCTGCTTCTGCATCGTGGCGGTCCTCGCCGCGGCTCTTGCCGCTCCCGCCGCGCGTGCCGACGACACCCTTTCGCTGCCCGTCAGCGCGAAGGCCCGCCGGCCGGTTCCCCTGCCTTCCGGCGAGAAGATCGAGCTCTCGCTCAAGCAGACGATCGCGCTCACGCTCCAGAACGTCCTGGACCTCGACGTCGCTTCGTACGCGCTCGAGGAAGCGAAGTTCGGCATCCAGTCGGCGAAGGGCGTCTTCGACCCGTACGTCCAGCTCGATCTCGGGGCGTCCGACACGCAGAACGCGACGGCTTCGCGGCTCCAGTCGAGCGAGACGAAGACGGCGAACGGCAACTTCACGTTCGCCGGCCTCCTGCCTTACGGAACCACGTATGCCCTGGGCTGGACGAATCACGCGGCTCGACCAGGCGATTCCGGGCTTCACGACGATCAACCCCACGTATACGAGCGGGCTCGCGGCCAGCTTCACGCAGCCCCTTCTTCGCAACTTCGGCCGGGCCGCCAACGAGCGGCTCGTCGTGCAGGCGAGGATCTCGCGCGATTCCTCGTCCTACGACTTCGTGCGCGCGGTCCAGTCGGCGATCAATCTCGCCGAGAACGCCTACTGGGACCTCGTCTACGCCGACGAGAACCTGCGCGCCAAGCAGGAGGCTCTCGACCGCGCGAAGGACCTCAACCGCATCACCCAGATCAAGATCGACGTCGGCGCTCTCGCCCCGATCGACATCGTGCAGACCGAAGTCACGATCGCGCAGCGCGAGCAGGACATCATCACGGCCGAAGGCCTGATCGGCGACGCCGAGGACCGGCTGCGCCGCCTGTTGAACGTGCAGTCGCTGCCCGACTGGGACCGGCCCATCGTGCCGACGGACCGTCCCACCCGCGAGTCCCTCCAGCACGGCTTTCAGGCGGAGGTGGACGCCGGCTTCAAGCGTGCGCTCGAGACCCGGCCCGAGGTGAAGCAGGCTCTCCTCACGATCGAGTCGAAGAAGGTCACGCGCGCGTACACGAAGAACCAGCTCATGCCGCGCCTCGATTTGTCGGGCAGCTACGGCTTCAACGGCCTCGGCGCGCAGGCGCTCCTCCAGAATTCCGACGGGACCCTGACCCAGCTCAACTACAGCGACGCGCTTCAGGACCTCGCGCACCGGACGTATCCGGCCTGGACGCTGGGCGTCACGTTCGTCGTGCCGATCGGCAACAACGTCGCGCGCGGAAACGACGCCCTCGCGGTCGCCGATCTCGAGCTCGCGCGCACGAACTTCGCGATCACGAA
This sequence comes from Thermoanaerobaculia bacterium, assembly GCA_963816185.1. GTDB lineage: Bacteria > Acidobacteriota > Thermoanaerobaculia > UBA5066 > UBA5066 > Fen-183. Next base: position 505,870 of record CAWFJJ010000024.1, read on the forward strand.
GGCGAACCTCAACGTCGAGGTGCGCGCTGCGGCGCGTGCGATCGACATCGGGTACCGTACCGTTGCCGCGGCCACGAAGGCGCGCGAGCTGGCCGAACGGAATCTGGACGCCGAAAAGAAGAAGTTCGAGAACGGCATGTCGACGACGTTCCAGGTCGCCCAGGTCGCCAACGACCTCACGACGGCCGTCACGAACGAGCTCCAGGCGGTCGCGACGTACCTGAAAGACATTTCGGCGTGGCACAAGTCGGTGGGAGACATCCTCGACGTCAACCACGTCGTCCTCGAGGGCCTGACGGTCTCCACGGCCGCAGCCCCGGCCGAGGAAGGATCGAGCAAGTGAGCGACGAATCTCCGGCCGCCCCTGCGACTGAGGCCCCGATCTCGCCCGTGTCCGCGGTCGTCGGGACGTTTTCGCGCCCTTCCGAGACCTTCCGGCGGCTCGTCGCCCGGCCCACGTGGTGGCTGCCTCTCGCGCTGATCGTCGTTTCCACCGCGGCCTCTTGGTTCGCCGTAGCCCCCAAGATGGACATGGACCGCACGATTCGCGAGTCCATCGAGAAGAGGGCCGAGAAGACCGGGCGCACCATTCCGCCGGAGGCCGTCAACCGGCAGGTCGAGATGTCCACGAAGCTGATGCCGGTGTTCTTCGGCGTGGCTCTGGCCGGAAGCGCGGCCTTTCTCTTCCTCTCTGCACTCGTTTTCTGGGGCTCCGCGAAGGCGATGGGTGCCGAGGCTCGCTACACGCAGCTCCTTTCGATCTGGGGTCACGCCGGCCTTCCAAACGTGCTCGGGGCCCTCCTCGCGATTCCGATCTTTCTGCAGCTCCCCGACACCTCGTTGACTCAGGAGGGTGCTGCCCAGGTCGTCAAGTCGAACGTGGGAGCCTTCCTAGACCCGTCCGCACCCGCTCCTCTCAGGACGCTCGCCGGCTCGCTCGACGTCTTTTCGCTGGCCGCCCTCTTTCTCCTCGTGCTCGGCTTCCGCCGGTTGCCGGGCCTCTCGAGAGGCGCTGCGACGGCGACTCCGATCGTCCTCTGGCTCGTCTACGTGATCGGTAAAGTCGCGTGGCGCGCGGTGTTTGGCTGAGACCGCCATGCTGATCGAGATGGTGGACATCGAGAAGACGTACACGGTGGGCGAGGAGAAGGTCCGCGCGCTCCGGGGCGTCACGTTCTCGATCGACCGCGGCGAGTACGTCGCGATCATGGGACCGTCGGGGTCCGGCAAGTCCACGCTCATGAATCTGATCGGGTGCCTCGACACGCCCACGGGCGGCGTCTACAAGCTGAACGGAGCGCCGGTGCAGGAGATGACCGACGACGGGCTCGCGCGAATCCGCAACCGGGAAATCGGTTTCGTCTTCCAGACGTTCAACCTCCTGGCCCGCACGAGCGCTCTCGCCCAGGTGGAGCTGCCGCTCGTGTATGCGGGACTCTCAAAAAAGGAGCGTCGCGAGCGCGCGGAGAAAGCGCTCGCGCACGTGAGCCTCTCCGACCGCGCGCACCACAACCCGAACGAGCTGTCGGGCGGGCAGCGCCAGCGTGTCGCGATCGCGCGCGCCCTCGTGACCGGTCCGTCGCTCCTCCTCGCGGACGAGCCGACTGGAAATCTGGACTCGGCGACGGGCGAGGAGATCATGCGGCTCTTCCGCGAGCTCAACGAGCAGGGGAACGCGATCATCATCGTGACGCACGAAGAAGACATCGCAGCTCACGCGCGGCGCATCATCCGCATCCGCGACGGCCGGATCTCGGACGACCGTCCGAACGATTCCAGCCGCGCCGAGGCGGTCGCGCGGGCGAAGCGGGCAGCTCTGGAGGCGGCGTCGGTCTGAGTTCGAGAGCGCATCTGACAAACTCCGCGCGTGGTCGCCGACGTCCTCGCGCTCGTTCTCCTTCAGCTCGCCGTCGGCCTCGCGATCTGCAATCTCCTGACGCCGTCGAAGGATCTGTCGGGCGGATTCTTCGCCCTGCACGGACTGATCGGTTGCTTTGCGCTTTGCCTGTCGTGGCTCGTTTCGGGACGCGCTGGTTTTCTGCTTAGAAGGGAAGAGGGGGAAGCCGCGCGCGGCGCGGCCGCAGCTCTCGGGGCTCAGCCGTGGTTCGCTGCGGCGCTTTTCGCCGTTGCCCTCGCGACGCTGGTTGCCCATACACTTCTCGCTCGGGCAGGCTCCGGCGCCCCTCTTGCCCTTTCTAAGAATTTCTCTTCGTCTCGACCTGCTGTGGTGTCGCTCTCCTTTTGTCGCGCGTGCGCGTGGAACCATTCGCCTCCCTCCCCGGCATCGGCCCCGCCTGGCTCGCCGCCGGGCTTCTCCTCGGCGCCCTGCTCTTCGGCGCCGTCGTGTGGGCGATGAATCTCGGGCACTGGTATCTCGTCTCGACGTCGTTGCCGTTCGGCCTCCTCGTGCGCGCGACGGAGGCCTTCGCGTGCCTCGTGCTGCTGCGGGCGGTCTTCGCCGTCGTGGCGCTCGGCCTCGTGGCGCGGGCCTCGGCGGGCGACGGGGGAGAGGCGCTCGCAGGGCTCGTCGATCCGATGCGCGACGGCTTCTTCTTCTGGTCGCGCGTGACGTGGGGCCTCCTCGCGCCCCTCCTCCTCGCGCCGTTCGTCGTGAAGACCGCGCGCATGAAATCGAATCAGGCCGCCACGGGGCTCCTCTACGTGGGTCTCGTGTTCGTGCTCGTCGGCGAGGTCCTCGCCGCCTACCTCACGCGGCGTTCGGGACTTCCCGTCTGAGCGCGGGCCGCGGCGCCGGAAGCGTGAGCGAGAGCGCCGCGGCGAGGATTGGCAGCGCCGCCAGGACCGGAAAGACGGATCCGACGCCCTGGCTGATCGGCGAGGGCGCCGAGCAGAGGAACGCCCGCGCCTCCGACGCCGATCGCGAGCCCCATCGTGACGCCTCCGGCGATGCCCTCGCGTCCCGGCAGGTATTCCTGGCCCATCACGACCGCCACGCTGTACGTCGCCACCGTGCCTGCGCCCAGGAGGACGAGGCTCGCGAGGCCTGCGATCCCCGGCCTGTGGAGAAAGAAGGCGAGAAGGGGTGCGAGCGGGAGGAGCGAGCCCACGAGAACCGCGCGGCGGCCGAAGCGGTCCGCGAGCCGACCTCCTGCCAGCGTCGCGGCCGCACCGGCGAGGAGCATCGCGGTCACGGCGAGAGCGGCTCGTTCTTTCGGGATGCCGCGAACCTTCACGAGATAGAGAGGGACGAAAGAGACGAGCCCGAACGCGAAAAGGGAGCGAACCGCGATGACGACGGAGAGGCGTGCGAAGGGTCCCCATCGAGGCGGGAGGGGCTCGCGACGGGCGACCGAGCGTGAGACTTCGGGCCGCAGGACGCGGAGGCGCGGCAGCTCGCGGGCGAGGAGCGCCGCCATGAGGCACGCCGGCACGGCCATCCAGACGATGCGCGCGACGCCTCCGGAACCCGCGAGAAGCGAGATCGCGACCGGCCCGAGCGCGATTCCGAGATTTCCGCCCACGGAAAACACGCTCATTCCCGTCGCGCGGCTCTCGCCGGACGCATAGTTCGCGTAGCGCGCGCTCTCGGGGTGGAAGGCCGCGACGCCCGCGCCTGAGAGAAGGATCGCGGCGATCGTCGCGTTGTAGCCCGTGACGACGCCGGCGAGCGCGAGGCCGCAGCCCGCGGCGAGAACCGCGAGGGGGATGAGGAAAGGGAGAGGCCGGCGGTCGGAGAGGTGCCCGAGGACCGGCTGGACGAGCGACGAGAGCAGCGTCGCGGCGAGGACGACGCCTCCCGCCGCCGTGTACGAGAGGCCGCGCTCGGCGATGAGAAAGGGCAGCAGCGCCGGCACGGCGCCCTGGTTCATGTCGTTGACGACGTGGCCGGCGGCGAGCCAGCCGAGGGCGCGGCGGACGATCGGGCGGTTCGCCATGAGCTGGGCAATGGTAAGAGACAGAGAGGGAGAGAAGAAGATCTTCTTAGAAAGATCAAGAGGGGACCGAAGAGAAGATTTCGGATTGTTCCTATATGCGGCGGCCGCAGTTGCGGCCGCCGGCAATAGGAACTCCCGGATGTCCGGTGTCAAGGGTCTTCGACCGCTACGCGGCGCGCGTAGCGCGCCCTTGACTCCGGACATCCGGGGAGCACGTTTACCGCCGTCGGCGGCTGCATCAGCAGCCGCCGCATATAAGAAGAAATCTCCTCCTCCTCGTTCCACGTATCCTCGATTCGTGCGCGTCTCTGTCTACTGCTCCGACTGCCTCGCCCGCATCGAGGTTCCGCCGCCCCAGGAGACGCCCAGCGGCTCTGTCTCTTGCCCTTCTAAGCATTCCCCGATTTCCTTTTCCCATTCCGAAGCCGTCAAGGCCGGATCGCGGGTGGATGTCTGCTCTCGCTGTTCCTCCAGTGCGCTCTTCGGCCAGAAGGACTTCGACCAGCGCCTCGGCTGCGCGATCCTCGCCGCTGGCGCAGCGGTCGCCCTGGGCGTGTCGTGGCGTTTCGGCGGGATCTGGTTCGTGCCGGTGCTCCTCGCCGTCGCGGCAGCAGATTTCGTTCTCGCGCGCCGGGTCGCGCCCGTCGTCATCTGCTACCGATGCGACACGGAGTACCGGGGCGCCGCCGATGCTTCCGCCGCGCGGCCCTACGACCCGCACATCGCGGAGCGGTTCGCCGAGGTGAAGACCGTGAGGCGCATGAACCCCTGACGATCGGCTATCCTCACCCCCTCCCATGCGACCGCTCGGCACCTATCGCCTCGCCCCGGCGCTTCCCGACCGGCTCGCGGCGCTCTCGGCGCTCGCGCGGGACCTGCGCGCGACGTGGCGGGAGGACGTGCGCTCTCTCTTTCGGGATCTCGACCCGGACGAGTGGGAGCGAAACGGGAACCCGGTCGTGGTCCTCAGGACCACCGACCCGGCGCGTCTCGCGGCCCTTGCCGCGGACGAGCAATACGTCGGGCGCGTCCTCGCGGTCGCGCAGGCCCTTGAGGCCGAGGACGCGGCGCCCCCGCGGCACGCGGTTGCCGCCGCCCTCGTATCTTCCGGCGATCGCATCGCGTATTTCTGCGCGGAATTCGGCCTGACGGAGATCCTGCCGATCTATTCGGGCGGGCTCGGCGTCCTCGCAGGAGATCAGCTCAAGTCCGCGAGTGATCTCGGGGTCCCGCTCGTCGGAGTCGGACTCTTCTACCGCGAGGGCTTCTTCCGCCAGACGCTGACGGCGGACGCGCGGCAGAAGGAGTCTTACCCGATCGCCGATCCGCACGACCTTCCGGCCGACATCCTTCCGACGCCCGCCGGCGTCGCGCCGATCGTGAGCGTGCGCGTGGGCGAGCGGGACGTGCATCTCCTCGTTCGACGGGTGCGGGTCGGGCGCACGACGCTCCTCCTTCTCGATTCACACCTCCCGGTGAATCGGCCGAGCGACCGCGAGATCACGAACCGCCTCTACGGCGGCGACAAGGAGATGCGGATTCGCCAGGAGCTGGCGCTCGGCGTCGGCGGCATGCGCGCGCTCGATCTCGCCGGCCTCAGGCCCACGGTGCGCCACGCGAACGAGGGGCACGCCGCGTTTCTCGGGCTCGAGCGGATCCGCCAGCTCCGCGCCGAAAGGGGCCTGTCGTTTGCCGAGGCACGCGAGATCGCGATGGCGGGAAACTGCTTCACGACCCACACGCCCGTAGCGGCGGGGATCGACCTCTTCCCGTACGAGCTCATGAAGAAGTACTTCGTCGACAAGGTCGACGCGTACGGCATTTCGTTCGAGGAGCTCCTCGGGCTCGGACGGCAGGTTCCCGAGGACCCGCACGAGTTCTTCTCGATGGCCGTGCTCGGGTTGCGCCTCTCGGCCCACGTGAACGGCGTCTCGAAGCTGCACGCGCACGTGTCGCGCCGCCTGTGGCGCGGCGTCTTTCCGGAGGCGCCGCTCTCCGAGATCCCGATCGCCGCCGTGACGAACGGGGTTCATCCGGACACGTGGACCGCGCCTGCGATTGCCGCCCTCGGCCCGCGCCGCGAGGAAGGCGTGGACCGCGGAGAGCTGTGGCGCCGGCACGAGGCTCTCCGCGCGGCGCTCGTCCAGGGCGTTCGCTCGCGAACGGCAGCCGCACGCCAGCGCCGCGGCGCCCCGGAGGTCGAGATCGAGGCCGCATGGCGGCTCCTCGATCCGTCGGCCCTCACGATCGGATTCGCCCGTCGCTTCGCGACCTACAAGCGTGCCACGCTGATCTTTCACGATCCCGACCGGATCGGGCGGCTCCTGGGCGACGAGCGCCGGCCGGTGCAGATCCTCTTCGCGGGGAAGGCGCACCCGAAGGACGAGCCCGGCAAGGAGTTCCTGAGGCGGGTCGGGGAGTTCGCGACGCTTCCGGAGTTCCGGGATCGCGTCGTCCTCCTCGACGACCACGACATGCGGCTGGCCCGCCTTCTCGTCTCGGGCTCGGACGTCTGGCTGAACAACCCGGTCCGGCCGTTCGAGGCCTCGGGGACGTCGGGCATGAAAGCCGCGATGAACGGAGTCCTGAATCTGTCCGTCCTCGACGGCTGGTGGGACGAGGCTCCGCGCGACGGGACCGGCTTCACGATGGGCGACGACACGGACGGGCGGGCGGACGACGACGTCGCGAGCGAGCTGTACGAGAAGCTCGAAAGCGAGGTCATCCCGCTTTTCTACGATCGGCCCGGGGGGGACCGCTCACAGATGCCGGCAGGCTGGGTCGAGCGCATGGCCGCCGCCGCCTCCCGGCTCGGGCGGATGTTCTCGTCGGACCGCATGCTCGGCGATTACCTCGAGATCTCGTACGCGCCCGCGGCCGAGCGCGTGCGTCGCCTCTCCGAGGACGCTGACAAGGGCGCGAAGGACCTGGCCGCCTGGAAAGCGAGGACGCGCGTCGCCTGGGATGCGGTGGAGTTCGTGTCGGTGACGCTCGATCCGGCGGATCCGGCGCGCGTCTCGCCAGGCAACACATTCCGCGTCGAGATCCACCTCCGTCTCGGGGAGCTCGGGCCCGAGGACCTCGCGGTCGACTGGTTCGAAGGCGAGATGGACCGCAGCGGAGGAGTCGACGCCGGCTACTCGACGCCCCTTGCCTTCGTCGAGCGCCGCGACGGCACGGCGACGTGGGTCGGTACGGTCCAGCGTCCCGCCGACGACCGTCTGGGCTACTCGGTGCGCGTGCGCCCCCGGCACCCGCTGCTGCTCCACCCGAACGAGACCGGCCTCGTCCTCTGGGCGGAGTAGCGCCTCGGGAGATCCAACGTTGGCTTCGTTCCATTTGGTAAGTCATCTCGCCTCAGCGGCTGTCACGTAGAGCCGTCGCCGTCGTGCCGAACTTCCGTCAAATGAAGCGGCAGAGCGTCCGCGTGGACGAATAGCCGAGCCTTTTTGCTATCTCCTTCAGTGGCAAAGGCGAACCTCGCAGTTACATCGCCAACTTCGAGGTGAAGACCCAAGGCGAGCGCAGCGAGGGTGCCCCAGCGCGAGGGGTCGGTGGCGATCCGTTTGGAGGGGACTACGTCGCAGTGCGGTACTCGCCTCGGCGGTTTCGCCGGCGTGCCATTTCGCTGGAATAGTGGATACCGAGGAGCGAGGCGTGGTCCGCCGCCCAGGATGAAAGGGGCGTTGTGCCCGTGGGCGGTGCGTCGACCACGAGGAGGTCGGCCATGAGACCTTCGATTTCGGGCTTCGTGATGACCACGTCACCGACGAGATGGCCGAGGGCCCAGCCGACGCCATAACCGAGGGATGGAGGGATGGAAAGGATCGGACGGACCCTGCCAATGGCGCGACCAATGGTCTCAACGAGAGACCGGTAAGTGAAGGTTTCTGGCCCGATGGCGTTGATGACGGTGCTGTCGATCCCAGCGCCCTGCGTTACCGCGAGGGAGGCAAGGTCGTCTACGAAGATGGGCTGGAGCCGGTACTGACCCGTGCCGAAGACACCGAAGACGGGAAAACGGCGTAGAAGCCACGCGATGTTGTTGATGAGGATGTCCTGCTCGCCGAAGAGGACCGTGGGGCGCAGGATCGCGTAAGAGAGGCCGCACTCGTACAGGGCGCGCTCCAGGACGGCCTTGCCGTGAAAGTACTCGAGTTGCGAACTCTCGGATGGATTCGTGATGCTGACGTGCACGACCCGTTGAACACCTGCCTCTTTCGCGGCGCGGAATAGGGTCAGGGTGTTCTCAACGGCGACGGAATGCTGAAACGCAGGCGAGTTGAAGCGAACCCAATAGGTGTTGTAGAGCACCGTGGCGCCTTTCAGGGAGTCGACGAGGCGCTCAGGTCGATCGAAGTTGAATGGGTGAGCCTCTACACGGCCTTGTAGAGGACTCGGGCGATTGAGGGAGTTGGTGATGGTTCGGACCCGCGCGCCTGTCTTGAGTAGGCGCGATGCGATGTAGCTGCCGGAATAGCCGAATGCGCCGGTAACGACGTGAAAAGGTGCATCCGGCATAAATGCCTCCGAATTTGATACGGAGAGAGGTGACGCCGTCTGACGATATCAGACTCAGCCGCGGGCGTAGCGAATTCGCTGCGGGGAAAGGTTAGCTGGCGATCGAATCGACGGCTAGACGATGCCAGTGGTACTTCATGTCGCGGACATAGAAGATTGAGTCGAGGCGCGCCTCGGATCCTGAGAACAGCAGGCCTGAATACATGGCCTCGTAGACGCCGAGCTGGTCGGTCACAACTTGGCTGTCCCATGGATTGCGAGCGATGCGAACGACCTCGACGCGATTGGGATACCTCCGAGCGCCGATCTGAGCTTTGCCAGTTGACGTGTGCACGATTGAAGCGAAAGAAGGTGAAGGCATTCCCGGCTGCAACCATGATGGCGTTGTCGGCATCACTCCGCAGGAACGTCACTCCGCGCTCGCGACCGCATCTGACGACAGCCCGATAGACCACCTGTGTGTAGGTCGTACCGAGCCGTGGAGGCACGAACGATGGCCTCATGTGGTCCATTAGCGCTATGACAATGGAAACGAAGGCGTATGGACCGTACTGGTCTGGAACGAGGTGATCGGGTAGATGGCGCCGAAGGGCGGAAAAAGCGACCGCGAAGTTGACCAGAAAGCAATGCCGGAAGCTGGTCTTCATCGGCACTGGATGGAGTGGGAGGAATCGCATTACGGGGCGACTTTGAGCCATTCGACGATTTCAAGCTCAGAGGCGAGCGTAGCGAGGCCCCGGCGAACAACCTCCTAAGTCTTCATACTAGTTCCCCGTAACAGCTGAAGTGCGAGCAACGTTGATGCGCGTCGAGGGATCCGAGTAGGTCCACTTGATGGGCGTGGCTGAGCGGTTGTAGGCGCGGATGTAGCGCATCAGCTTCCGAGCGAGATCGCCTTTGGAGGTGAAGACGCCACGGGCGATAACGTGACGCTCGATCCTCGAGAACCAGATTTCGACCTGATTCAGCCACGAGGAATAGGTCGGCGTGAAGTGCAGATGGACGTTGGGGTGCTCCGAAAGGAACAGCTCGACGCGCTTTGTCTTATGCGCCGAGAGGTTGTCGGCAATGATGTGGATCTCCCGGCCTCGGCGCTCGCTGGCGACCACCTGCGCGAGAAAAGCCACGAACTGCTCGGTGGTGTGCCGCTGGGTCGTTCTTCCCAGAACCTCGCCTGTCTTCGTGTTCAGAGCCGCATAGAGCGAGAGCGTGCCGTGCCGGTAGTACTCGAATCCGTGGCGCTCGATTCGGCCCGGCGAAAGCGGCAGGACCGGGTCGAGACGATCGAGAGCCTGAATGGCGGTCTTCTCATCGACGCAGAACACCGCGGCGTGCTGAGGCGGATTGAGATAGAGGCCAATGACGTCGGCGGCCTTCGACTCGAACTCGGGATCGTCCGACGTCATGTATCGCTTCATCCGGTGCGGCTTGACCCCGGCTCGCGCCCACGCCCGCGCCACGAGCATGTGGTTGACCCCCATCGCCTCGGCCAAACGCCGCGTGCTCCAGTGGGTCGATCCGTCCGTCGGCTTCTGCCTGGTTTTCTCGAGAATCTTCGCCTGAAGCCTCGGCGTCAGGACTCTGGCCTTCGAGCCGCAGTGGCGCGAGTAGAGGCCAGCCAATCTCTCAGCCTCAAAGCGCCTCTTCCACCTGCTGACGTAGCCCGGGTCGCAGCCCAGCGCCGCCTGCACCGCCGCGTAGCTTTCGCCTCGGGCCAGCATCAGAACCAGCCGAGCCCTACGGGCATCCTCGGCGCGCAGTCGTCTCGAGCGGCATCGGGATTCAAGCTCTTCACGCTCGACCGTCGTCAGAGAAAGCACGTCTCGAATCATGCCTCTCTAACGCAAACACGATCCTATTTGTTCCAGCGTTACAGAACACTAGTGCTTCGCGATCGCGAGCTGGAACGACAGGTTCTCGAGGAAGAACGTGAGGTCGAGGTTCTTCACGAGGACGCCGGGAAGCGCGGGCACCGTCACGGGGGCAAAATTGAGGATGGCGCGAATGCCTGCCGCAGCCATCCGCTGCGCGAGCGGAATCGCGCCTTCGGCCGGGATCGCGAGAATTCCGATCTCGATCCCCAGCTCCGTCACGAAGGCCTCGAGCGCCTGAACGTCGTGGATCGGGACGCCCGTGCGCGAGCGCCCGCCGATCTTCCGGCCGTCCACGTCGAAGAGCGCGGCCACCCGAAAGCCCTCGGCGTTGAAGTTCGGGGAGTCGGCGAGGGCCTGGCCGAGCTTTCCCGCGCCCGCGATGCCGAGAGCGTGCGTGACGTCGAGGCCCATGAGGACCTTGAGGTGGGTCTTGAGATCGGCGACGCGGTATCCGACGCCCCTGACGCCGAACTCGCCGAACTGCGCGAGGTCCTTCCGGATCTGGGCGGAGTTGAGCGAAAAACGCTCGGCGATCTCGTAGGACGAGGCCGTGAGGATCCCGGCCGCCTCGAGACTGCGCAGCGAGCGCAGGAGAAGAGAGAGGCGGTGGCTCGTCGCTTCCGGAACCGGCTCGGTCCTCGGCTCGGTTCTCTTCACGCCTATCGTCCCGCGAACGTGGCCGCGGCGCCGCGCGCGACCTCGAGGAGAGCGCGTGGGAAGACGCCCCACGCCAGCATGAGCGCGGCCGTGATCAGGAATGCGGCGCCCGAGAGGAGATCTTCGGGCACGAGGGAGACCTCTCGGACCGGCTCCTTCATCCAGAGGACGTAGACGACGCGGAGGTAGTACCCCACGGAGATCAGGCTCCCGAGGACACCGACGAGCGCGAGCCCCACGAGGCCGGCGTCGACGGCCGCGCGGAAGACGAGGAGCTTGCCGATGAATCCCACCGTGGGGGGAAGGCCCGCGAGAGAGAGCATCGAAAGGGTCAGGGCCGAGGCCGCAACGGGATGCCGGCGGCCGAGGCCCGCGAGATCGCCGAGGGGATGGGGCTCCTTTTCGCCGGCCGAAAGCGCCGCGACGGCGAGGAAGGCGGCAGCGTTCGTGACGACGTAGCCCGCAAGGAAAACGAGCACGCCTTCGAACGCCTCCGGCGTCAGAGTCGCGACGGCGATCGCCGCGTAGCCCATCTGCGCGATGCCGGAGTAGGCGAGCATCCGCTTGAGGTCCCGCTGGGAAAGAGCCACGACGTTGCCGAACAGAATGGAGAGGACCGCAATGATCGAGAACAGCGGTCGCCACGGTTCTGGCAAGGAGAGAGGGAAGAGCGCGTGGAGAACGCGAAAAAGGACGAGAAGCGCGCCCACCTTCGGGGCCGTCGAGAGAAACGTCACGGCCGGCGTCGTCATGCCCTGATAGACGTCCGGCGCCCACCCGTGAAAAGGCACGAGCGCGATCTTGAACGAGAGCGCCGCGACGATCGCAAGGAGCCCCGCCGCGAGAAGCAGGTCGAAAGGCACCGGTGAATTGCTCGACGCGAGTCCCTGGAGCCTCGTGAGGCGTGTCGTGCCGAGACGGCCATAGACCGTGGCGACGCCATAGAGCAGGAAAGCAGAGGCGAGCGCGCCCATGAGGAAGTATTTCAGCGCCGCTTCCGTCGCGGCGGGAACGTCCCGGTACCACGCGGCGAGAACGTAGAGCGCGAGCGACATCAGCTCGAGGCCGAGAAAGACGACGAGAAGGTCCACGCCGCGCACCATCAGGATCAAGCCGGTCGCCGAGAAGAGGAGAAGGGCGTAGAACTCTCCCTGGTTGCGGCGGTCGCGCTCGAGCGCGGCCGCCCCGCCGAGCACCGCGAGGGCCACGGCTCCGAGGGCGACGAGCTCGATGAAGCGCGAGAGGCCGGAGGACTCCACCGCTCCGCCGAAGAACGTCCCGGTCACATCCCTCCCCGCGAGATTCGCGAGCGCGAGCGCAAGGAGCGTCACGTAGGGGAAAAAGCCCCTCAGGGGCCGTGCGAAGGCGTCGAGGAGAAGAATGAGAGACGCGAAGAGAGCGAGGACGAGCTCCGGCGCCACGCAGGCGAAGTCCGCGCCTGTGACCTGAAGGAAGCCGGTCATCGGGCGGTTTCCTCTCGCGGCGCGGGCAGCTCGTGCACCGCGAGGCGCTTGAAAGCTTCGTTCGCGACGGGATGTGAGAGCACCGCCTCCGCGCTCGGCGTGCCCACGCGCTGAAGGGTCTTCACGCTGCCGTCCACGAGCGTCAGCAGCGGCCTCGGGAAGACGCCGAGCAGGACGATGAGGACGATGAGAGGAAACGCGCCCGCCAGCTCCCAGCCGTTGATGTCCGTGAGGGAGCGGTTCGCGGGGACGGTCTCGGGCCCCCAGAACACCTTCTGGATGAGCGTCAGGAGATAGATCGCGCCGAGGACCATGCCGGTCGTCGCGATCGCCGCCCAGGCGACCTTCACCTGGAACACGCCGCCGAGGATCAGGAACTCGCCGACGAATCCGTTCAGACCGGGCAGGCCGATGGAGCCGAGCGTCGCGATGAGGAAGAGCGTGGTCGTCACGGGAACGCGTGCCGCGATTCCGCCGAAGTCGGCCATCTCGCGCGTGTGGCGGCGGGAGTACAGGACGCCTACGAGAAGGAACAGGAGGCCGGTCGTGAGCCCGTGGCCCACCATCTGGAAGACGGCGCCGGAGAGCGCGGCGGGAGTGCCCGCGACGATGCCGAGCACGACGAGCGCGAGGTGGCTCACGGACGAGTACGCGACGAGCTTCTTCATGTCCTTCTGCGCGGCGGCGACCCAGGCCCCGTAGACGATGCCCACGAGCGCGAGGACGGCGAGAAGCGGGCCGTACCGGGCCGCGGCGTGCGGGAACAGCGGGTACGCGAAGCGCAGGAGGCCGTACGTCCCGAGCTTGAGAAGGACGCCCGCGAGGATGATCGAGCCGCCCGTCGGCGCCTCTACGTGCGCGTCCGGAAGCCACGTGTGGAGCGGCCAGAGCGGCACCTTCACGAGAAACGCGAGCGTGAACGCGCCGAAGAGAAGCGCCTCGGTGCCCGGCGTCAGGTTCCAGGCGCCCGAGGACGCGGCCCGCGTCCACTCGGCGAGCGAGAACGACTGGAAGCCGGTCGCCTTGAGGTGGACGTTCGCCGCGAAGAGGATCGCGACGAACATGAGGAGCGAGCCCGCCATCGTGAAGAGAAAGAACTTCATCGTGGCGTAAATGCGGCGCTTGCCGCCCCAGATGCCGATGATGAAGTACATCGGCACGAGCATCACTTCCCAGAAGACGTAGAAAAGGAGCGTGTCGAGGGCGACGAGGCTTCCCAGCATCCCCGTCTCGAGGAGGAGGAACGCGGCGACGTAGCCCTTGAGCTTCTCGATCTTCTCCCCGCACGAGAAGAGGAGGACCGAAACCGTGAGCACCGTCGTGAGGAGCACGAGCGCAAGGGAAAGGCCGTCGACGCCGAGCTGGTAACGGATCCCGAAGCGCGGGATCCACGGGCGGTCGATCGCGAAAGCGGTCGGCGTCGCGGTGGCCGTGTCGAAGCCCCGATACATGAGGACGCTGACGCCGAAGGTGAGGAGGGACGTCGCGAGGCCGACCGCCTTCGCCCCGGCCTTCGAGGAGGCCGGGAAGAACGCGAGCACGAGGGCGCCCAACGTCGGGAGGAAGACGAGCGTCGTGAGGAGGTCCGCGCCGAGGGGGTGGAAGGTCGCGAAGCTCATCGGCCTATCTCACCCACACGTAGACGAGGAACGCGGCGACGCCCAGCGTGAACGCGAGAGCGTAGTTGCGGACGTGCCCCGTCGTGAAGAAGCGCAGGAGGTCGCCTGCAAGCTCCACGAGGAACGCCGAGGCGTTCGCGATGCCGTCGATGAAGAGAGCGTCGAATCCCCGCCAGAGGAACGTCCCGATCTTCCGGAACGGCGAGAGGACGAGCGCCTCGATGCCCTCGTCCACGTTCCACTTGTTCGCCACGAGGCGGCCGAGGGCGCCGCTCTTCTCGTAGAAGGCGTGTGCCTGCGGCGAGACGGCCTCCGCCGGTCCGTCGGCCCTGCCGTACCAGCGCCACGCCCAGACGAGGCCGGCCACGGCGACGCCGAGGGAGAGGAGCATGAGGCCGATCTCGAGAGAGTGCGACATCTCGTGGATCTGGGGATGCGCGACGGACGCCTCGAGGAAACGCCCGATCCGATCGGAGCCGCCGAGGGCCGCCGGGACGCCGAGGAGGCCGGCGACGACGGAGAGGGCGGCGAGGATCCAGAGGGGCACGGTCATCGTCGCGGGGCTTTCGTGGGCGTGCTCTGCACCGCCGCGCGCCCTTCCGAGAAACGTCATCGAGACGAGACGGAACATGTAGAACGCCGTGAGGCCCGCCGTGAACAGGCCGACCGTATAGAGAGCCCAGTGGCCCGAGGCCGCGGCCGAGCCGAGAATCAGGTCTTTCGAGAAGAAGCCCGCGAGCGGAAAGATGCCGGCGATCGCGAGGGTCGCGACGAGCATCGTCCGGAACGTCTGCGGGATCCGGGCGGCCAGGCCGCCCATCTGCCGCATGTCCTGCTCGTGATGCATGGACATGATGACGGAGCCGGAGCCGAGGAAGAGGCAGGCCTTGAAGAACGAGTGCGTGAACACGTGGAAGATCCCGGCCGAGAAGGCGCCCACGCCGCACGCGAGGAACATGTAACCGAGCTGCGAGACCGTCGAGTACGCGAGCACCTTCTTGATGTCGTTCTGCGCGAGGCCGATCGTCGCCGCGAAGATCGCCGTGCCCGCCCCGATCCACGCCACGAGCGTCAGCGCATCCGGCGCGAGGACGAAGAGCGCACTGCACCGCGCGACGAGGTAGACGCCCGCCGTCACCATCGTCGCGGCATGGATGAGAGCCGAGACGGGCGTCGGGCCCGCCATCGCGTCCGGAAGCCAGACGTAGAGCGGGATCTGCGCGCTCTTGCCGCAGGCTCCGAGGAAAAGAAGGACGCAGACGGCGTAGACGCCGAGCGGCGCATTGCCCGCGAGCACCTGGCGCCTCGCGAGGTCCACGAACGAGAAGTCGGCCGTGCCGAAGAGCGCGAACACGCCGAAGATGCCGAGGACCATTCCGAAATCGCCGACGCGGTTCGCGATGAACGCCTTCTTGCCGGCCGCCGCCGCGAAGTCCTTGTCGTAGGAGTAACCGATGAGGAGGTACGAGCACAGGCCCACGCCTTCCCAGCCCACGAAGAGCAGCGGCAGGTTGTCCGCGAGGACGAGCATGAGCATCGCGAACATGAACAGGTTCAAGAACGAGAAGTACCGCCCGTACCCTTCGTCCTTCTGCATGTAGCCGACGCTGTAGACGTGGATGAGCGTTCCCACGAACGTGACGAACGACAGCATCAGGGCCGAAAGGGCGTCGAGGCGGAACGCGACGTCCACCGAGTAGGTGCCCGCCGCCATCCACGTGTAGACGTGCTGGACGACGGGCGGGATCCCCTCGGCGCTCTTCAGCGATTGGAGGACGTAGGGGACGAGCGCCGCGAAAGACACCGCGGTGGCGAGACCCACCGAGCCCACGCCCACGACGCCGTGGAAGAGCCGCTGGGCGTAGGGCAGAGGCGCGAGCGGATGATCCGCGCCCGATTCCTTCTCGGCGCGGCTCGAGCTCGCCACGAGCGCGACGAGGCCGTTCAGGAGGAAGCCCGCGAGCGGAAGAAGGGGGATGAGCCAGAGCTGATTCATGCGCGGCTCACCACTTCAGGAGCGCGATCTTGTCCACGTCCACCGTCCGGCTGGTGCGGAAGAGCGCCACGAAGATCGCGAGGCCAACGGCCGCCTCCGCGGCGGCTACGGCGATCACGAAGAAGACGATCATCTGCCCGGCGAGATCGCCGCGCATCCGCGCGTACGTGAGGAAGAGCAGGTTGACGGCGTTCATCATCAGCTCGATGGAGAGGAAGATCGAGATCGCGTTCCGCTTGAGAAGCGCGCCCGCGAGTCCGATCGCGAACAGGAGCGTCCCGACGACGAGAAACGCGCCGGGAGGCACCGCCATCGGGGCGACCCCGTGAAGCGCGGGAGTCATTCGAACTTCCTCTTGGACAGGAGCAGGGCGCCGACCGCGGCGACGAGGAGAAGGAGGGAAAGCGCCTCGAACGCGAGGAGATAATCGGAGAAGAGAAGCCGGCCGAGGGCAGG
This sequence comes from Thermoanaerobaculia bacterium, assembly GCA_963816185.1. Lineage (GTDB taxonomy): Bacteria > Acidobacteriota > Thermoanaerobaculia > UBA5066 > UBA5066 > Fen-183. Next base: position 522,352 of record CAWFJJ010000024.1, read on the forward strand.
GATCTCGTCGGGTGCGGGGATCAATCGCGGGGATGACGCCCCGCCCGGCGCCGGCGCCCGGAGCGTGGCGCCCGCGAGAAGGCCGCCGAGCGAGAGGGCGACGAGAAGACCGAGCGTGCGCTGGATCGGCCGGTCGTCCTTGTCCGCTGTTTCCTCCTTCAGGTTGAGCAGCATGATGACGAACAGGAACAGGACGAGAATCGCGCCCGCGTAGACGAAGATCTGCAGCGCCGCGATGAAGGGCGCCGCGAGCAGGATGGCGAGGACCGAAAGCCCGAAGAACGTCACGACGAGCGACAGGACGCTTCTCACGGGGGTCCGCTGAACGACCATGAGGAGAGCGAAGGCGAGCGCGAGAAACGACGCGACCGCGAAGACGACGAGCTGACCGGTTGCGGCCGGCATCAGATGACCCTCCAGAGAACCAGCGCGCCCGTCCAAAGGAGGTTGAGGAGCGAGAGCGGCAGGAAGACCTTCCAGCCGAGGTTCATCAACTGGTCGAAGCGGAAGCGGGGGAGCGTCCAGCGCACCCAGACGAAGAAGAAGATGAAGAAAGCCGTCTTCGCGGCGAAGACGGCGATCGAGACGAGGCCACCAGCGATACCGGTGAGGTGGACGAAAGGCAGCGACCACCCGCCGAAGTACAGCGTGGCCATCATCGCCGAGGCCGCGATGAGGTTCAGGTATTCGGCCATGAAGAACATGCCGAACCGGAAGGCCGAGTATTCCGTGTGATAGCCCGCGACGAGCTCGGCCTCGGCCTCCGGCAGGTCGAACGGCACCCGGTTCGTCTCGGCGAACGCGGACACGACGAAGATCACACACCCGACGACCTGCGGGAAGCAGTTCCAGAGAGGCAAAAAGCCGAGGAACGTTCCCGAAGCCTGGTACTCGACGACCCTCTGGAGCCTGAGCGAGCCGGCCGCGAGGAACACCGAGATGGCCGCAATGCCCATCGCGAGCTCGTAGCTGATGACCTGCGCCGAGGAGCGAAGCCCGCCGAGAAGCGCGTACTTGTTGTTCGACGACCACCCCGCAAGGACGAGGCCGTAGATGCCGACGGACGTCAGGGCGAAGACGTAGAGGATGCCGATGTTCACGTCCGCGATCACGAGCGAGATGTCGCGCCCGAAGAGGTGAAGCGTCGAGCCGAACGGGATCACGGCGAACGTGGTCATCGCCGGCACGAGGAGGATGAGCGGCGCGACCGTGTGGAGGAGCCGGTCCGCGTACATCGGGACCACGTCCTCCTTCATGAGCAGCTTCAGGATGTCGGCGACGGCCTGAAAGAGTCCGAAGGGTCCCACGCGGTTCGGGCCGGGGCGGTCCTGAATGAAGCCCGCCATGCGCCGTTCCACCCAGATCAAATTCGGCAGGACGGCGCCGAGGACGCAGGCCCAGACGAACGCGATCTTGGCCGCGCCTTCCAGGGCGGCGGCGAGCGTCGGGCTCATGTGCGGCGATCCGGCGCCGCGACGGACGGGCGCTCGAAGACCTCGACGTCCGGGTCGCGTTCGAGCCCGAGGACGTCGTAAGCGGCCGCGGGAGAGATGGAGGGAGGGTTCCCGACGAGGGCGTCGGAGTCCCACGCGAGGCCGCCGTAACCGGCGACGGACCCTTGCATCTTCTGGAAGACGTCGCGGGGGGTCCACTGCGTGTCGAACGCGCCCCATCGCGCGCCGAGGTGCAGCAGGATCTCGAGGTCCGTGCGCACGACGGGCGGCGACACGATCGCCATGTCCACGCGCTGCACGCGTCCCTTCACGTTCACGAACGTGCCTTCCTTGCCGGAAAGAGGCGCGGTTGGAAGCACGATGTCGGCGGCGTCCGTCAGCGCGTTCCGCTTGCGGGCATGGACGACGAGGACGCTCGCCTTGCGCAACTCGGCGACGAACGCGGGATCGGAGCATTTCTCGCTGAAGTCGGCATCGGCAATGTAGAGGACGGCGGGAGAAGAGAAAGAGAAAGAGGAAGAGGAAGATTTCTTAGAAAGAGAAAGATCCGAAGAGGAAGAGGAGGATGAAGAAGAAGATTTCTTAGAAGGGAAGAGGGAGTAAGCCGATCCGAGGGCGGAGCCATCGCCCGCGCTTGCGCGCTTCAAGCCGGCCGCCTCGCAGCCCCGGGAGTTTGGTGCCGCGTCCGTTCCGTACAGCCACCCGTCCACCTTGTTCTTGATCCGCCTTCTTGGCCCTTCGTCGACGAGAAACTCGGGGGTGCCCACCTTCAAAGAATCTTCAAACAGCGTCTTCAAAAGCCAGTTCTCCTCGGTCGTGAGCCGCGCCGAGCCGAGAGCTAGTACTCTTCCTTTCGAAGCAATATTGTCTTTCTTTTCTTCCTCTTCGAGGTGCTCGCCGCCTTCCCCCCGCGCCCGGTCGATCGCGACCTTCACGGCGTCGAGCGCCTCGCCCCAGTTCGTCTGCTTGCGCGCGTCGCTGCCGGGGACGCGGATCTCGGGCTTCTTGAAATCCTGCCGGTTGAGGTCCTCGGAGCGGAAGCGGCCGTAATCGCACATCCAGAAGTCGTTCACGGCGGGTTGGACGCGCGGAAGGTACCGGTAGACGACGCGGTCGCGGTGCTCGATGGACATGTTGCAGCCGATCTCGCAGCCGTCGCACACCGAGCGCGTCTTGTCGAGCCACCACACGCGCTTGCGGAACCGGAACTCCTTCGTCGTGAGGGCGCCGACGGGGCAGACGTCGGCCGCGCAGGCCGAGAGGTCGTTGTCGAGCAGATGGCCCTCGTGCGTCCAGACGAACGTGTGGCCGGCCCTCTCGACGAACGTGAGCTCGCCCGTCTGGGTGATCTCCGCGCAGAAGCGGATGCAGCGCGTGCACTGGATGCAGCGCGTCATGTCCGCGATGACGTGGGGGCCGATCGGCGTGCGGTCGTAGCCTGGGAACTGCCGCCGAGGTTCGGACGTGCGTGAGACCGGCAGGCCCGCGCCCATGGCGTTGTCCTGCAGCTTGCACTCGCCGGCCTGGTCGCAGATCGGGCAGTCCAGCGGATGGTTGATGAGGAGGAACTCCATCGTCGCGTTGCGCGCGGCGAGGGCCTTCTCCGTCGAGGCCTTGATGACCATGCCGTCGCGAATGGGCACCGTGCACGAGGCCTGGATCTTCGGCACGCCCTCGACCTCGACCATGCACATGCGGCACTGGCCGACGATCGACAGGCGCGGGTGATAGCAGAAGTGCGGCACGTCGACGCCCGCCGCCCGGCACGCCTCGAGCGCGTTCGCGTCGTTCGGGACTTCGACGACCTTCCCGTCGACGGTTACCTTTGCCATGCCACGTCCGAAGAGAACGAAGAGAAGAAGATCTTCTTAGAAAGATAAGAGAGAGAAGAGAAGAGGGGGATATTTCCCGATTGGCCCGTGTCAAGGGTCTTCGACCGCTGCGCGGCGCGCGTAGCGCGCCCTTGACGCGGGTCAATCGGGAACAGATTGCCTGATATCGGCGGCTGCATCAGCAGCCGCCGCATATAAGAAAAAAATCCCCTCCACTCTCTTTCACGAATGTATTCCTGCAGCTGTTCGCTCAGCTACCTTCTTCGTCAAGTCCTCTGATGCCGCCAGAGCGAAATCGGGGTGGTGCGATTTCGCGACGTACGCCTCGAACTCCCCGCGGAACTTCGTGATGCCCGAGAGGACGGGCGCGACGGCGGCGTCGGCGAAGACGCAGATCGTCATGCCGTTGCCCATCTGGCCCGCGATCTGGAGGAGGAGGTCGAGGTCGCTCTTCTTCCCCTCGCCGTTCAGGATGCGCTTGAGCATCTTGTGCATCCACGGCGTGCCCTCGCGGCACGGCGTGCACTGGCCGCAGGACTCGTGCGCGAAGAATTTCGCGATGTTCGTGACCGCCTTCGGGATGTCGGTCGACTCGTCCATCACGATGATGGCGGCCGAGCCGAGCATCGACTTCGCGGCGGCCACGCCGTCGAAGTCCATCGGCAGGTTCTCGATCTCCTTCGCCGTGAGGATCGCGGCCGACGCCCCGCCCGGGATGACGGCCTTGAGCTTCCGTCCGCCCTTCACGCCGCCCGCCATCGCGAGGAGCGTCTCCCAGGGGACGCCGATCGGCGCCTCGTAGACGCCGGGTTTTTCCACGTGGCCCGAGACGCAATAGAGCTTCGGTCCGGTGTTCCGCTCGTTGCGGCCGATCGATTTGAACCAGTCCGCGCCGCGGTCGAGGATGTGCTTGACGCAGCACAGCGTCTCGACGTTGTTCACGACGGTTGGGGAGCCCCAGACGCCCGAAACTGCAGGAAACGGCGGCTTGATGCGGGGATGACCGCGCTTGCCCTCGAGGCTCTCGATGAGGGCCGTCTCCTCGCCGCAGATATAGGCGCCCGCGCCGCGGTGGATCGTGATCTCGAGATCCAGCCCGGACCCGAGGACGTCCACCCCGAGGAAACCCTTCGCGTAGGCCTCGGAAACGGCCTTGTTGAGGGTCTCGGCCGCGTGCACCATCTCGCCGCGGATGTAGAGATACGCGTGCTTCACCTCCAGGGCGAAGCTCGCGAGCATCATCCCTTCGAGCACCTGGTGCGGGTCCGTCTCCATCAGGAGCCGGTCCTTGAACGTGCCGGGCTCGGACTCGTCCGCGTTGCAGAGGAGGTAGACGGGCTTTTCGCCTCGCCTCTCCTTCGGCGGCACGAACGTCCACTTCATGCCGCAGGGAAAGCCCGCGCCTCCCCGGCCGCGCAGGCCCGACGCCTTGACGAGGTCGGTGACCTTCGCGGATGTCCACTCGCCGGACTTCACGCCGCCGAGGACCTTCTTCCACGACGCGTAGCCGCCGTCCGCGAGGTACGTCTCGATCATCGCCGAGTCGGGCTTGCCGCGCCGGGCGAGGAGGACGGGCTCGATCGGGGAAAGGCCGCTCACTTCAGGCCCTTCAGGAAGGTGTCGAGCCTGTCTTTCGTGATCACGAAGTGGTCGTCGTCGTTGACCATCACGGCCGGGGCCTTGTCGCATTGCGCCAGGCACTCCACCTCGACGACGGTGAACTTCCCGTCGGGTGACGTCTCGCCGGGTCTCAGGTCGCCGAGACGCTTCCGGCACTCGGTGTAGACCTCGCTGGCGCCGTTCAGGTGGCAGGAGATCGACGTGCAGAACTGAATCAGGTGTTTGCCGACCGGCGCCCGGTTGTACATCGTGTAGAACGTCACGACGCCCCAAACGAACGCCGGCGCCAGGTCGAGAAGCGTGGCGACGTAATCCACGGCCTCGCGCGAAATCCAGCCCCACTCACGCTGGGCGAGCCAGAGCGTCGGAAGGAGGGCCGCCTGTTTCGTGGGGTAACGCGTCAGCAGGCGCTCGAAGTCGTCGCGCGTTTCGCGCGAGAACGAGAGGGCGCGGCCGCACGAGAGGGCGCCGTGCTCTCCCACACGCGGGTTCTGGGCCGGGTCGGCCACGGGGAGCTTCTGTGTGCCGCTCACGTCAATCCCAGTCGAACGCGCCTTTCTTCCAGAGGTAGGCGAACCCGAGGAAGAGGACGAGGACGAAGACCAGCATCTCCAGGAAAACCGGCCATCCGCCCTGCCGGAAGACCACCGCCCACGGATAGAGGAACGCGGCCTCCACGTCGAACAGGATGAAGACCATCGCGACGATGAAGAATTTGACGCTGATGCGCTTGTGGCTGTCGTCGAGGAGCGGCATGCCGCTCTCGTAGGGCGAGAGCTTCCGCACCGTGCGCACCTTGCGGCCGACGAGAATATTCAGACCGAGGAGCAGGATGCCGACGCCGACGGCGCCCATGATCATGAGCAGAATCGGCAAGAAGGCCAGCGGAGTGCCCATGCGTCGCTCGTGATACTTTTCACAAAGCAGGCGCGTTCGTCAACCCCTCATTCGCATGCAGGCGATTCCTTGACATCCCCGCACGAATCCCGGGAGCGATTCCGCACAGCCGCCCTCGTCCCCGCCTACCGCTGCGCGGGTACCGTCGGCAGCGTCGTCCGGGGACTCCTCGCGCACCTTCCGGAGGTTCTCGTGGTGGACGACGGGAGCGGCGACGCGACACCGAGAGAAGCCCTCGCGGACGGGGCTCGGGTGCTTACGCGCAGGGAAAACGGCGGAAAGGGGCGTGCGATCCGCGACGGGCTCGCCGATCTCCTCGGGCGCGACCTCACACACGTGGCGTTCGTGGACGCCGACGGGCAGCACGATCCCGGCGACCTTCCGGTGCTGCTTGCGGCCGCGCGCTCGGGCGCGGATTTCGTCGTCGGCTCGCGGCTGAAGGAGGCGGCCACGATGCCGGCGAAAAACTTCTGGGCGAACTCGATCGGCGACAGGGTGCTGTCGCGCATGACCGGGCTGCCGATCGAGGACGGCCAGTCGGGCTACCGCGTGATCGCGTGCCGGCTGCTGCGACGGCTGCGCCTCCGCGCGAACGGCTACTCCATCGAGAACGAGATTCTCATCAAGGCAGCGCCGTACGTGGAGCGCTTCGCGACCGTGCCCGTGAGGACCATCTACGGCCCCGCGCGCTCGCACTACCGGCCCTTCCGCGACACCTGGGTCACGTCGTGGCTGAGCGTTTATTACAAGACGCTCGATTCCGACGCGTCCTGAGGCGATTCATCCGGCGGGCACAGTGATTGCGTGTTTCCCGGAAGGTGGCCGTGCCTCGCGACGCGATGCGTGGTCACGAGGAAAAGTTGCAAGGAGGGATGTATGAAACGAGGGTTGATTGCAGTCCTGTCGGCGGGCCTTCTCTTCGGAGGTCCCCTACTCGCGCAGAATTCCAAATCGTATGGAAGCGAAAAGAAAGTTTCGACGGCTGATCCGACCGGCCAGATGAAGACGGTGGAGGGCACCGTCAAGGAGTACACGGCCGGCAAGAGGCTGGTCCTCACCACGATCGACAACAAGACGATGATCTACAGGCTCGACCAGAAAGGCACGACGTTGAACGTCGATCCCTCGATCGCGGTCGGGTCCCATGTGAAGCTGATGGAGCAGAAGAGCGGAGACACGAAGTCGTTGACCGTCGAGCCGGTTTCGAAGCCGTTGACTTCGGGGCCTGGTTATTCAGGCGCGAAGTCGTAAGCCCACGCGGCAGGAAAGACGGGAGGACGTCGATCGGCGTTCACCCGTCTTTTTTGTGACGCGACGAGCGCTCCTCGGAGGTGCCCTCGCCGCGCTGGCCGGCCCGCTCGGGTCCGGCGGATGTAGACCTCGGGGCGAGGTGAAGAGAGAGATCCCGGACCGGCTCTCTTTCATCGTGCTGGCGAGCGAGCGCGCACTCTGGGCGCCCATCGTGGAGCGCTTTGGGAAGGCTCACGGCGTCCGCGTCGAGATGGTCGAGGGCCCGAACGCCACCGATCTCCGGGAGAACATGTATACGACGGCGCTCTTGGCGGGCGACGACTCGCTCGACGTCGTCTACATGGACGTGACGTGGACGCCGAAGTTCGCGGCGGCCGGATGGCTCGTGCCTCTCGACGACGTCTTCCGGCCCGAAGAGCTGAGCGCTCTCGTCCCGAAAGCGCTCAACGCGGGCCGGTATCGTGGGCGCCTCTACCGGATTCCCGTCAGGACCGACGTCGGCCTGCTGTATTACCGCCGTGACCTGCTCGAATCGGCGGGGATCGCTCCGCCCGAGACGTTCGAGGAACTGGTCGACGCGGCGCGGCGTCTTCAGAGTCCTCCCGAGCGCTGGGGCTTCGTCTGGCAGGGGAGTCAGTACGAAGGCCTCACGTGCGTCTTCTTGGAGATTCTCCGGGGCGCGGGCGGATTCTGGGTCGATCCGGAGTCGCTCGAGGTCGGCCTCGACCGTCGCGAGGCTGTGGCGGCGCTGGAATTCCTGAGACGATCGCGTCTCGTGGACGCCATCAGCCCGCCGGGCGTGACGAGCCTGAAGGAGGACGACAGCCGCCGCATCTTTCAGGACGGCCGTGCCGTCTTCCTTCTCAACTGGCCTTACGTCTGGCGCCTCGCCCAGGCCGCCGACTCGCCGGTCGCGGGAAAGATCGGCGTGTCGGCGGTGCCGCACGCGCCGGGCCGGCAGGGCGCCGGCACGCTCGGCGGCTGGGGCTTCGGCATCTCGCGATTCTGCAGGTCGCCCGAGCTCGCGGCGCAGTTCATGCGCGAGGCCGTCTCGCTCGAGGGGCAGCGCGCCCTCTGCCTCGCGTCCGGTTACGCGCCCGCGCGCGTCGAGGCCTACCGCGATCCGCAGCTCGTCGCCTCGAACCCACTGCTTCCCGAGATTCTCACTCTCCACGCAGATGCGGTGAGCCGGCCGGCGATCCCGGGATATGCCCTCGCCTCCGACATCCTGCAACGCCACGTCAGCGCCTCCATCGCCGGTCTCGTGACGGCCGAGAGCGCTCTCGCGAGCGCGGCGAAGGAGACACGGCTCCTTCTCGGACGCCCGCCATGAAAGGGCGCTCTCATTTCGCCGAGCACGTCCTGCCGCTCCTTCCGGCGCTCGCGCTCGTGACGCTCGTCGTCGGACTGCCGATTCTCGACGTCGTCGCGTTGTCCTTCACGCGCTCTGAGCTCGCGGGAGGAATCGTGACGCGATGGGCGGGCCTGCAGCCCGCCGCCCGTCTCTGGCAGGACACCCGGTTCTTCGACGCACTCCGAAACACGGCGGTCTTCACGGGGGCGTCCGTGTTCTTCGAGACCCTCCTCGGCGTCGGCTTCGCGCTCGTCCTCGACCGTTCCTTTCGCGGCCGGGGCCTCGTTCGTTCCGTCATGCTCGTTCCATGGGCCCTCCCGACCGCGGTCATGGCGCTCGCGTTCTCCTGGATCTTCAACGACACCTTCGGCGTGGCGAACGACGTCCTCCGCCGTACGGGTCTCGTGTCGGCCTCCATCCCGTGGCTGAGCGAACCGCGTTCGGCGATGGCGGCGATCGTCCTCGCGGACGTCTGGAAGACGACTCCCTTCGTCGCGCTCATCGTCCTCGCCGGCTTGCAGGGCATCCCCGAGAGCGTTCTCGAGGCGGCTCGCGTGGACGGGCTCGGCGCGTGGCAGCGGTTTCGCCACGTGGTCTTCCCGCTGCTTCTGCCCTCGATCGCCGTCGCGTCGCTCTTCCGCGCGGCCCAGGCCTGGGGCGCTTTCGACATCGTCTACGTCATGACTGGCGGAGGCCCCGGCGGATCGACCGAGACCGTTTCTCTCTACGCGTTCCAGAGCTTCTTCCGGTACCTCGACTTCGGATACGGCGCCGCGATCGCAACGCACGGCACCCTTCTCGTGGCGGCCCTCGCGCTCGTCGCTGCGTTGTCGCGCCGCCGCCGAGGCCTGGCTTGAAAGGGCTCCCGCGCGCCGGCCTCGTAGTCGCCGTCCTGGCGCTCGTCGTCTGGAGCCTGGCTCCGGCCGCCTGGCAAGTTCTGACCGCGCTGAAGAGAGATCGCGACGTCGTGCGCGTCCCGACGGTCTACCTCCCGCACCCGGTCACGTGGACGCACGTGGCCGCGCTGTGGGAGAGAAAGCCCATCGGCACCTATCTCGCGAACAGCGCCGGGATCTCGGGCGCCTCGACGCTCCTGTCGATTCTTCTCGCGGCGCCCGCGGCGAGCGCGCTCGGGCGTGCCACGGAGCGCGGGAGGCGGAGTCTCCTCCACTCTCTCTTGGCCCTCACGGTGTTCCCGCCGATCCTGCTGCTCTACCCGCTGTACCAGGGCGTGCGGGTTCTCGGGTGGCTCAACCAGCCGCTCGCCCTCATCCTGCCGTACACGGCACTTTCCCTTCCGCTCTCGATCTGGATCCTCGAGCGCGGCTTCTCCCAGATCCCCCGTGCCGTGGAAGAGGCTGCGGTTCTCGACGGCCTCGGCCCGTCGCGCCGCATCCTCCTGATTCAGCTTCCCCTCGCCGCCCCGTCCCTCGTGACGGCGGCGATTCTCGTCTTCATCTTCTCGTGGAACGAGTTCATGCTCGCCCTCACGTTCATGACGCGTGACGCGCGCAAGACGATCACGGCCGGGATCGCGAGCGTCAGCGGATCGTCGATGTTCGAGATTCCGTGGGGCCAGCTCTCGGCGGCGATCGTGATCGCGACGCTGCCGCTCGTGCTCCTCGTGCTGCTCTTCGAGAAGCGGATCGCGAGCGGCCTCACGCGTGGCGCGATCAAAGGATGAAGGCGCCAGGCGTGTCCGGAGCGCTTCGCGGCGAAGGAATCACGAAGGACTTCCCCGGCGGCACGCGTGCGCTCGACGGTGTGACGTTCTCGGCGGACGCCGGTCGCGTTCTGACGCTCCTCGGCCCTTCGGGCTGCGGCAAGTCCACGCTCCTCCGGATCGTCGCGGGGCTCGAGACGGCGACGTCCGGCTCGCTCATGCTCGACGGCGAATCCCTCGCCGACGTTCCGGCGGGACGGCGCGACGTGGGGTTCGTGTTCCAGAACTACGCGCTCTATCCGCATTTGAGCGTCGAACGGAATCTGTCTCTCGCGCTCGAGACGCGCAAAGTCCCGCGGTCGGAGATCACGAGCCGTGTCGGCGAGACGGCGAGGCTCCTCGGACTCGGGAAGCTCCTCGATCGGCGCCCCCGCCAGCTCTCCGGCGGCGAACAGCAGCGCGTCGCGCTGGGCCGCGCGCTCGTGAGGCGGCCGCGGATCTATCTCATGGACGAGCCGCTCTCGAACCTCGACGCGCTCCTGCGCGAGGGAATGCGGTCCGAGCTTCGGTCCCTCTTCGGCCGTCTCGGAGCGACGGTCCTCTACGTCACGCACGACCAGGGAGAGGCGCTCGCCCTGTCGGACGAGGTCCTCGTGATGAAGGACGGAAAGGCGCTCCAGTCCGGCGCGCCGCTCGAGCTCTACCGCCGGCCGGCGGATCTCTTCACGGCGACGTTCGTGGGCAGCCCGCGGATGACGATCTGGCGGGGTCGCGCCGAGGACGGAGCGTTCGCGGCCCGGGGAGTCCGCCTTCAGCTTCCCGACGGCATCGCCGAGAAAGAGCTGTGTGTCGGGATCCGGCCGGAGGACGTCGAGACCGTCGCCGACTCGTCGGACGGCAGCTTCGAGGCTTCCGTGACGCTCGTCGAGCATGCGGGAGACCGCGATCTCGTCAGTTTCCGCGCCGGCGAAGAGACCCTTCGCGCCCTTTCGGCTCCGCGCGACTGGCCGGAAAAGCTCCGCGTTCGCGTCGCGAAGGAAAAGCTCCACGTCTTTTCGGCGGCGACCGAAAAACGGCTCGATCCGAAGGTCAGGTGATTCCCTGATGCTCGGCGACGGCGAGGCTGACCCTCTCGGCGCGTGCCTCGTCGGAGGCGCCGCCGGGCAGCTCGATTCCTTCGGCCCGGAACCGGCGTAAGAGCCGCTTGATGAACTCGTGCTTGACGATTCCCTGTGAGGCGAAGTCCCGCGCCGTGAGCTCCGCCGTGAACTGGATGGTCGCCACGCCGAGCTTCTGGAAATGGATCACCGGCTCCGCGCCGGGAACCCCTCCCTCCACGTCGCGCATGACCGCGCGCGCGACGTCGGCGGCTTGCTGCTCGACGTGATCGAGGTCGGAGTCGTAGCCGACGCTGAGCCCGACCTTGACGGCCAACTTCGTATCGGGGCGCGTGAAGTTCGTCGTGATCGCGGCCGCGAGCTTCGCGTTCGGCACGACGAGAAGGCCGCTCCCGGGCTGGCGGATGCTGGTGTAGCGCCAGGTGACGTCCTGGACGATGCCCTCCTGGCCCGAGTCCAGGCGTACGAAGTCGCCGGTGTGGACCTGCCGCGAGAGGAGGATGTGGAGGCCCGCGAAGAGGTTTGCGAGCGTGTCCTGGAGAGCGAGCGCGACCGCGAGGCCCCCGACGCCGAGGGCGGTGATCAGCGGCGTGATCGAGACGCCGAGCGTCTGGAGGACCACGAGGAAGCCGAGCAGAAGCACGACCCCACGGGTGAGATTCGTGATGACCGTGGCGGAGGGCAGGGCGCCGACCGAGGCGTGAGAGCGGACCAAACCGCCCGCGACGCGTGAAAGCATCCACGTGACGGACGCGATCAGCATCACGAGGAGGGCGTGCCCGACGACGCGCGCGATCCGGGGCGGAAGCTCGGCCGAATCGGCGGCGACGTAGAGGCCGAGCGTCGCGATCCAGAGCACGGCGGAGCCGCGCGCCACGTTCAGGAGAAGGTGTTTCGCGCCGGGCGCGTCGTCGCGGGCGCGTTCGAGGCGCTTCGTCAGGAGGAGCCGGACCACGAGCCCGGCGACGACGCCCGCCGCCAGAAGCAGCGCGGGGATGACCAGAGACGCCAGGGTCACGCCATGCACGAGTAGACCTCCCCGCACGGACCCAGCAAGCGATGTGCCGGATCGCGCGGAAGTCTTTTCAATGAGCGGCATAATCACCGGGAAGGTGAGCGCGAGAGGGGCCCCGATCCTGACCGTCGACGTGGAGGACTGGTTCCACCTCTGCGGGTCTCGCGCGTACTCCGATCCGGACTCCTGGGCGGGACGCGAGAAGCGGGTCCACCTCGGTGTCGAGCGCATCCTCGCGCTTCTCGACGGATCCGGCTCGACCGCGACGTTTTTCGTCCTCGGCTGGGTCGCGCGACAGAGCCCCGCGCTGGTCAAGAGCATCGCGGACGCAGGCCACGAGATCGCCTGCCACGGCGACCTCCACCGCCGCGTCTTCGAGATGACTCTCGACGAGTTCCGCGAAGACCTCCGGAGGAGCCGCGACTCGCTGCGGGAGCTCGTCGGGAAGCCGGTGACGTCCTTCCGCGCGCCGGAGTGGTCGATGAAGAGCGCGAAAAACGCAGCCTTCGCAGTTCTCGCCGAGGAGGGTTTCACGCTGGACTCCTCGCTCACGACCGCGCCGCCCGTGGGCGAGCCTTCGAATCCGGATCGGCCCACGATGCTCGAGACCTCGTCGGGCCCGATCCTGGAGGTCCCTCCGCTCATGGGCACTTTCTTCGGCTTTCGGGCGATGTGGGGCGGCGGCGTGTGCGCGCGAATGACGCGCGAGAGTCGCGTTTCGGCCGCGATCGAGCGGGCGCTCGCAAACGGCATCCCGCCCGTGCTCTACGGGCATCCCTGGGAGTTCGACGATGCCCATCCCCCGATGCCCGGCCTCTCTCCCGTCGAGCGTCTCGTCCACTTCGCGGGGCGTAGGCGGACGGAAGGGCGCTGGCGCCGCCTCCTCGCGCGGTATCGGTTCGAGCCGATCTCGTCGATTCGAGCGGAGCTCGAGAGGAAGAAAGAGAAAGAAGAGATTTCTGCGAATGGGAAGAGGGGAGGCGTCGCGGCGTGAGCGCGCCTCTCGTGGTCTCCTCTGTATCGTCCTCCACCTTCGTCGCTCTTTTTCCCGGTCAGCTCTCCGAGAAGGCGGGAATGGGGGAGGCGCTCGCGCGACGCTTCGAGTTCGCCTCTTCCCTATTCGAAGAAATTTCCAGAAGATCAGGAGTTCGTCTCGCCGACGTCTTCTTTGGCGAGGGTGCTAAGAACCTCCACGACGACCTGCCGGCGCAAGTCGGCGTCTTTTCCGTCTCGCTCGCGGCGCTCGAGGCGCTGCGCCGCGTTCACCGCCTCGAGCCGGCGGCCGCGGCGGGATACAGCCTCGGCACGTATGCCGCGTTCGTCGCGGCGGGCGCGCTCGAGATATGGGCCGCCCTCGACGTTCTCCTCGAAGCCGAGCGGCTCATGTCCGAGGCGTCCAGACGCGGCGAGCTGGACGGTACGATGGCGTACGTCATCGGCCTCCCGCGCCCGGCCGTCGAGGAAGCGCTCGCGGCGCTCACTCCCGATCGCGCGCGCCTCGCGATCGCGACGGAGAACGCGGCCGCGCAGTTCGTCCTGACGGGCGAGAGGGCGCTCGTCGCCGCGGCGGTCGAGGCGCTTCGGCCGAAGGCGCTGAAGGCGGATCTGCTTCCGATCAATGTCCCGATGCACTCGAGCAGCCTCTCGCGTGTGTGTGATCGTCTGCAAAATTTCTTAGAAGGGGGGGTGAGGGTAAAGCGGCCGGAAGCGGCTCTCTTCGCTCCGATGCTGGCACGGAAAATTGAGACCGCTGAGGAAGCTTCCTATACCCTTTCTAAGCAAATTTGCAGACCGTCGCTCTTCGCGCCGACGCTGCGGGCAATGGGCGAGGCCGGGTTGGCGCGCTTCGCCGAGGTCGGCCCGGGCGACGTCCTCACGAAGCTGGTTCGCTGGACGCTTCGCGACGCGAAGGTCGCGAATCCCGCGCTGGAGGATCCCGCTTCGATCGAAGCGTTCGCGAAGTCCCTCGCGCCTCCTCCCCTCTTCCCCTTCAAAGAAAGATCCACCGTGGCCTTTGCCGAAGCAAAGCAGGACTCGCACGGGTCCGAAGCAAAATGAATTCTCCGAAGTCCCCGAACTCGCCGGAGAGGACACGCGTCGCGCTCGTCACCGGCGCGTCGCGCGGCATCGGGCGCGCCATCGGCGAGCGTCTCGCCGCGGACGGGTTTCACGCAGTCCTCACGTACCGCGCGGACGCGGCAGGAGCCGAAGCGGCCGCGACGACGATCCGGGAGGCCGGGGGCAGCGCAGAGGCCGTCAAGGCCGACGTGACGTCCGCGGACGAGATCGCGGCTCTCGCCGACCGGCTCGACCGCGAGCGCGAGGGCGTGGACGTGCTCGTGAACAACGCCGCTGTCCTGAAGAACGGCCTTTTCGCCCTCATGCCCGACGCGAGCTGGAATCTCGTGATCGACACCGCTCTCGGCGGAACCTACCGCGTGACGAAGGCCGTGATGCGCGGGATGTTGCGGCGCCGCTGGGGCCGGATCGTGAACATCTCGTCCCTCGCGGCTTTCTCGGGCAGCGCCGGGCAGACGAACTACTCCGCCGCCAAGGGCGCGCTCGTCGCCTTCACGAAGTCGCTCGCGGCCGAGGTCGGTGCGTTCGGCGTGACGGTGAACGCCGTCGCTCCTGGGTTCGTCGAGACGGAGATGATCTCGTTCCTCACGAAAGAGGCACGGGAGGACTTCCTGAAGCGGGTTCCCGTGCAACGTTTCGGCCGTCCGGAGGACATCGCGCCCTTCGTCTCGTTTCTGTGCACCGAGGGAGCGGGTTATCTCACGGGGCAGACGGTCCGCATCGACGGCGGCTTCGTCGGCTGAAAAGCTCATATCCTGGGGGCCTGCGCTCGTATACTCTTCGGTTCGAACCAACCACGGAGGGGGAGTACGTTCTTGCCAGAAGACCTGAAGAAAAGAGTCAAGGAGCTGATCGTTCGCCAGCTCAAGCTCGAGATGGACCCCGCGACGATCCGCGACGAGGCGCCGCTTTTCGGAGACGCGGACGGCGGTCTGGGTCTCGATTCGATCGACGCGCTCGAGCTCGTGCTCGGCGTGGAGAAGGAGTTCGGCATCAAGGTGCAGGACGAGGAAGTGGGCGTGAAGGCGTTCGCTTCCGTCAACGCCCTGTGCGATTTCGTGCGCGAGAAGGCGGCGTGAAACCCATGGATTTCCAGCCTTTGCCGCACGAGTTCCCGTTCCGCTTCGCGGACGGAGTGATCGAGCGGACCGGCCCGGCCGAGGGGCGCGTGCGGGCGAACGTGACGGCGGACGCCGCGACCGTGAGAGCAGCCGGGTTTCCCACGGCCACGCTGGCCGAGCTCGTGGCGCAGTCGGCCCTCCTTCTCCAGGGCGGCGACGCCGCGCTCGGGCGGAAGGGGTTCCTCGCCGGCATCTCCGATTTCTCGCTCCAGCGGCTGCCCGTGCCGGGCGACGTTCTGACGGTCGACGTGAGGATCGCGGGGCGGCTCGGAGACGCCGTCAAGTTCGAAGGGGTCGTGACCGACGGCGAGGGGGAAGCGGTCGCACGCGGCGCGGTGACCGTGAAGCAGGGGAGCTAGGTTGATCCCGGACTCCGGCACGTTTCCGCGCGGGTCGGGCCTCTTCGCGAAGAAGAAGGTCGCGCTGGCGGGTCCGCCGGCGGGACTCCTGCGCGGAGCCGCGGGAGCGCTCGAGGGCGCCGGCTATTCGGTCGTGGCCGCCGAGAAGCTGGAGGATCTCCTTCGTATTCCGGCCGAGAAGGTCCCGGACCTCGCGATCATGGACGTCGGTTTTCCGCCGGACGGCGGCGTGGCCGCCTGCCGGAGGCTGCGCGAGGAAAAGCACTGGCGGATGGTGTCGATGATGCTCGTCGTACCGGCAGGGCAGCCGCACCTCGAGGAAGCTCTCGTGCCCGGAGTGAACGACTTCATCCTCGCTCCTTTTCCGCCCGACGAGCTCCTCGACAAGACGAAACGCCTCACGCTCATCCCGGCGCGGCGCGAGCTGAACACCCTGGCCCGCGTGCGCGAGGGGCGCACCGACGGCTCGGTCCTCCTCGGCAAGCTGCTGAACGTCTCGGGGAACGGGATGCTGGTCGAGATCGAAAGCGCGATCGCGATCGGGCGCATCGTCGAGATCGAGTTCTTCCTGCCCGACGATCAGGCTCCCCTGAACGCGAAGGGCCGGATCATGCGGCGCACGACCGAGCTCGACCATTTCCATCCGGCGTTCGGCGTCAGGTTCACCGAGATCTCCGAGAAAGACCAGATTCGCATTGACGCCTTCGTCGCGGAGCGCGAGCGCGCGGGCTTTCGCCGCTGATTTGACGAGGGTTAGCCCGGGCTTTATCCTGCCGCTCCGCGCGAAAGTGGCGGAATTGGTAGACGCGCAAGGCTCAGGACCTTGTAGCCCTTACCGGCTGTGGGGGTTCGAGTCCCCCCTTTCGCACCAACCTTAGACCCCCTCACTCCTCGCCTACGTTTCCACCGCGGACGCCGAGGGACTCAAGGCCTACATCGGGACGTGGAAGCTGAACGTCGCGAAGTCCAAGACTGAATCATGGACGGCGAAGAGTCAGACTCAAGTGTACGAGGACTGGGGAGGTGGACTCCTGCACATGCGCTCCGAGGGCACGGACGCGCAAGGCAACCCCTCGTTCTCGGAATATGCTGCGCGCCTTGATGGAAAGGCGTACCCCTACGTCGTCCGCGGTGCCTCTGTCGCCTATACGTTGTCCTTGACGCACGTCGACGATCACGCGATCACGTGGACCCAGCTGGGGGACGGTAAGGCCTCATTTGCCGGGACCCATGTGGTCTCGGCCGACGGCAAGAGCTTCACGCAAACGTTCAAGATGAACGGAAAGGGCGAGCCAAGCAGCGCGGTGCTCGTCTACGAGAAGCAGTAGAGCCGGGTCTTCGCGTCTGCTTGGGACCGTTACACGCAGCACGGACCAATCAAGCGGCCCCAAGCTCAGCGGCGAGCGCAGCGAGCCCGCTGCAACGCTGGAGGGTCCTCGGCGGATTCGCCGGCGATGCACCGCATCCTTGACAGAGACGCAACGTGGGATCAGATTCAGTCCTGAGTCGACGTGCCCGCGGGGGCCGCGCTCGCCGGCCTGGGTAACCCATGAAAGCCAGCGCGATTCGGTTATACGAAGATCGGCTTGACCTCAGCGTCGAGGCGGCGATCCCGTCGTGTGGCATGTCGGCCCGCCGGAACTTCTACCGGCACGATGGTGCCGGGGCCGCCGTCAAGATCGCGATCGTCGAGCGGGTGAAGCGCGCGCGAGGCCCACGACGTGCGGGCTAAACATGGTCGAGCCGAAGAGGCGTTACGAGAAAGCGAGGGCCGCCTTCGTACGCTGCTCGAACACGTCGACCTCCTGGCGATGATCCTCGACACCTCCGGGCGAATCCTCTACTGCAACGAGGCGCTCCTCCGACTCGCCGGACGCACCGCCGAAGACACCATCGGAGCCAGCTGGTTCGAGCTGTTCGTACCAGCGGAGATGCAGACCGCTCTCCGTAAGGTATTCGACGACGCGATGCAGACCGGAAACATTCCCGGCCGCTACGCCAACGAGCTCGTCCTCCGGGACGGTGGCCGCCGGCTTATCCAGTTCTCGAACGTGGTTCTGCGCGACGCGGCTGGGGTCGTGTCCGGCACCGCAAGCATCGGCATGGACGTCACCGAGCGACAGCGGTCGGAAGACGCGCTGAAGCGATTGAACGAAAGGCTCACCCTCGCCACGCAAGCCGCGTCCCTCGGGATCTGGGATTGGGACGTCGCCACGAACCTTCTCATTTGGGATGCCGGTATGTGTCAGCTGCACGGCCTCGAAGGGAATCATTTTTCTGGCACCTACGACGCCTGGCTTAAGCGTCTCCATATCGAAGATGTCGACCGCTGCAAAAATGAAACAGCTCTGGCATTGCGCGGCGAGAAGGACTATGACACCGAATTCCGCGTTGTCTGGCCAGATGGAACGATTCGGCACCTCAAGGCCCTCGCACTGGTCGTCAGAGATGCAGACCGGAAGCCACTGCGCATGATCGGAGTCAACTACGACGTTACCGAGCGAAAGGTGGCGGAAGACGCGCGCCAGGAAAGCGAGCAACGGGTTCGCCTTCTACTGAATTCGACAGCCGAGGCGATTTACGGACTCGACGTCGACGGCAAGTGCACGTTCACGAATCTCAGCTGCCTGAAGATGTTCGGATACGCGAATTCCGACGATCTCCTCGGACGAAACATGCATGCCGTGGTCCACCACTCGCACGCGGACGGCTCACCACTGCCTGTGGAAGGCTGCAAGATCTTTCAGGCCTTCCGGCGCGGCGAGGACGCACACGTGGACGACGAGGTGCTGTGGCGAGCCGACGGAACCTGCTTCTCGGCTGAGTATTGGTCCTACCCGATCCGCAAGGACGGACGAGTTGTCGGGGCCGTCGTCACCGTCCTCGACATCGCCGCACGCCGCGCGGCCGAACAGGCACTCCGCACAAGTGAGAGCCGCTACCGTGCCCTTTTCGATGAGAACCCAATGCCGATGTGGGCCTACGATGCCAAGACGCTGAAGATCGTCACGGCAAACCAAGCCGCCGCCGAGCAGTATGGCTTCACGACTAGCGAGCTCGTATCCATGACGCTGACCGACGTCCGAGCCCCGGAGGAAGCCGACAAGGTCCGGGAGGCCGTCAACGCGACACCCCTCGGCCGCCAGTACGTCGGCACGTGGAAGCATCGGAGGAAGGACGGCAGGCTCCTCGACGTGGACGTCCACCTCAACGACGTGGAATTCGAAGGGCACCGGCTGCGGCTCGCCGTCTTACACGATGTCACCGAGCAGCGGCGGCTCGAGGAGCAGTTTCGCCAGGCACAGAGGATGGAGGCCATCGGGCGCCTCGCCGGGGGCGTGGCCCACGACTTCAACAACCTCCTGACGGTCATCGGAGGGTATGGCGAACTCCTCTTGGCGGACCTGCCAACGGGCACACCCGCACGCGAAGCTGTCGGAGAAATGGTGGCAGCCGGAGTCCGCGCCGCCGCATTGACCCGCCAGCTGCTCGCATTCAGCCGCAAGCAGGTCCTCGAGCCTCGGGTACTGGATCTCAACAGCATCGTGGCAAACGTGGACAAGATGCTCCGCCGTCTCATCGGCGAAGACATCGATTTCAAAACGGTTTCCGGGCCGGACCTCGGGCGCGTTCGGGCCGACCCCGGGCAGATCGAGCAGGTTCTCATGAATCTGGCGGTCAACGCTCGCGACGCCATGCCAAAGGGCGGGAAGCTGACGATCGAAACGTGCAACGTTGACCTCGACGCTGCCTACGCGCGTCAGCACGTCACCGTCCGCCCGGGACCCTACGTCATGCTGGCTGTCAGCGACACTGGGACAGGGATGGACGAGGCCACGATCGCGAGGATATTCGAGCCCTTCTTCACGACGAAGGAGCAGGGCAAGGGGACCGGCCTGGGCCTGTCGACGGTCTACGGAATCGTTCAGCAGAGTGGCGGGACCATCGCGGTGGACAGCATCCCGGGCCGCGGCACGAGCTTCAAGATCTATCTTCCCCGCACCGAATACCAGTCAGAACCGGAACGGATCGGCACGCCATCGGGCCAGTTCATCGTCAGTGGGCGTGAGACGGTGCTGCTCATCGAGGACGAGCCAGCGGTGCGGCGGCTGGTGCGAGACATCCTGGCCGGGAAGGGCTACACCGTCTTGGAGGGGACGGACACCGAGGAGGCGCTGAGGCTCGCAAGGGAGCATCCGGGTCCGATCCACCTGATCGTGACGGACGTCGTCATGCCGAGGATGAGCGGACCCGATTTCATCACGCACGCGCGGGCACTCCTCCCTTCTGTGAAGGTCCTCTTCATGTCTGGGTATTCTGACGAGGCTGTCACCCATCACGGCATTCTGGAACAGGGTGCCGACTTCCTCGCGAAACCCTTCACGGCTGCCTCGCTCCTGAACAAGGTCATTGAGGTGTTGAACCGGTAAGGATGTGTGGGTCGAAGCGGCGAAGCGCAGCGAGCCCCCTGCGGGGGGGAGGCGTCTTCGACGAGCGGGCACCATTGCGAGTGGTCGTTGAACGTGGCGACGAGCGACAGGACCACGGCAGGGTCGACCCCTCGCGGCAGGGCTTCTCGAACACGGCTCAGCGGTAGATCCCGGCGACTCCGTGGTAGCCTTTTGGAGCGGGAACACGGACCGAATACGGACAAATAGCGGGGGAGACGCGAAGGACCCCCGCCAATCGGCACCGAAAGCCGGAAAGGTGGGCCTCCAGTCCCCCCCTTCCGCGCCAACCCCCTCTCCAGAATGCAGACTCTCGAAGAGCACCACGGGGGATTTTCTTAGAAGGTAAAGGGGGACGGCGCCCCGCAAAATGAAGGACCTTGAATTGAACAGGAAGATCCTCGACGCGCTTCATCCGCGCGGCTCGAGAATCCTCGCACTTTCGGACCTCGCGAATCGCGTGTTCGGAGCGGGTCCCGATCCCGCCCGCGAGAGCGCTCTCCGCGCCGCCGTGGCCGACCTGGAGCGCCGGGGCGAGATCGTGCGCGTCAAGGGCGAGAAGCTGTCGCGCATCGAGTTCACGGACTTCCAGGCCGGCACGCTCGCGATCCGCGGGGAGGGCCGGGCCTTTCTTCTTTCCGGCGAGCCGGGAGTCCCCGACGTGCCCGTAACCGCCCTCGGCAGCGCGCTCGACGGCGATTTCGTCCTCGTTCGCGTCGAAAAGCCAAGAGCCGCCCCGAAGGCCCGAGCCAGGGATTCGCGCTCGCGCTTCGAGCCGCGCCCGACGGGCGTCGTCGTGAAAGTCCTCGTGCGACGCCGCGAGACCGTGGTCGGAAAGATCGCCCGCTCTCCCGAGGGCACGTTCATCGTGCCTTTCGACCGCAAGATCGACGCGCGCCTGGCGGTGCCCGAGGGCAAGGACCTCGCGGCGCCCGCCGGCATCTTCGTCGAGGCCCGGCTCATCGCGTATCCCGACGACCGACGGCTCGCCCTCGCCGAGGTTCTCGAGCTGATCGGGTTCGAAGGAGACCCGGGCGTCGACGTCGAGGTCGTGGCCCGCAAGTGGGGCATCCCGCGGAAATATCCCGAGACGGTCGTCGCCGAGGCCGAAGCCGCAAGCGGCGCCGTGGGAGAGGACGAGCGGAAGCTCCGCGCGGACTTCACGGGCCGCACGATCGTGACGATCGACGGCGAGACCGCGCGCGATTTCGACGACGCGATCGAGGCCGAGGAGCTGCCGGGCGGCGCCTTCCGGATCGGCATTCACATCGCGGACGTTTCGCACTACGTGCCGGTCGGCAGCGCCCTCGACGCCGAGGCCTTCGAGCGCGGGACCTCGGTCTATTTCCCGGACCGCGCGATCGCCATGCTCCCCGAGCGCCTCTCGAACGACCTCTGTTCCTTGCGCCCGGACGAGGAGCGCCGCACCGTCTCGGCGGTGCTCACGCTCGACAAGCACGGAGAGACGGTCAAGGCAGAATTCTTTCGCTCGTTGATTCGGAGTCGCGCAAGACTGACGTACACGCAGGTAGGAGGGTTGATCGAGGATTTCTTAGAAAGTGAAGAAGGAAACGCCTCTCGCAGCGCGGCGGCCGAGCCCTTGCCGCATTCACCTTCTAAGAAATCCCCGTTCTCTTCGGACGTTGCTTCCATGCTCCGCGTCGCGCAGAAGGCGTCGGGTCTTCTCCGAGCAAAAAGATCCCGCCGCGGCTCCCTCGACTTCGACCTGCCGGACGCGGACGTCATCCTCGGCGAAGGGGGAGACGTCGTCGAGATCATCCGGGCCGTGCGCAACGAGGCGCACCGCCTCATCGAGGAGTTCATGCTGGCCGCGAACGAGGCAGTCGCCAAGCACCTCGAGTTCGTCCCGACGCCGGCTCTCTACCGCGTGCATGACAGGCCGGACGAGAGCCGCCTCGCGGACCTGAGGGTCGTGCTCGGGCCGCTCGGCTACGACCTTCCCGAAGACGAGGAAGAGGTCACGCCCGCCACGTTCCAGACCATCCTCGACCAGGCGGCGGGAAAGCCCGAAGAGCGGTTCGTCTCGGATCTCGTCCTGCGCGCCCAGAAGAAAGCCATCTACTCCGAGGAGTGCCGCGGGCACTACGCGCTCGCGGCGAAGCACTACTGCCACTTCACGTCGCCGATCAGGCGCTACCCGGACCTCCTCGTCCACCGGGCGCTCGTGGAGTGGCTCGCCATCCGCCGCCCGCCCGCCGCCGAGGAGGCGGAAGGGCGCACGCGCTGGTTCCACGAGGCGGCGGCGCACTGTTCGTCGCGCGAGAGGCGCGCCGAGTCGGCCGAGCGCGAGGCCGTGGCGTGGAAGAAGTTCGTCTTCCTGTCGTCGCGCGTGGGCGAGGAATTCTGGGCGTACGTCTCGGCGGTCGTGGGCTTCGGCCTCTTCGTCACGCTCGAGGACATCTACGTGGACGGCCTCGTGCCGATCTCGTCGCTCGAGGACGACTTCTATCGCTTCGAGGACGTCGAGCACCGTCTCGTGGGCTCCTCTTCGGGGCGCGTCTACCGGCTCGGGGACCGCCTCCGGGTGAAGCTCGTCAAGGCGGACGCGGAAAAGCGCGGCCTGGACTTCGTGCCTGTGGGCGACAGCGCCGGGCCGCGGCGAAAGAGCCGCGTCGAAGCCATCGAGCGGCAGCGACAGCAGCGCGGACGACGCCGGTCCCCCGCCCCACACGGCCGGGCGCGGCGATAGGTGAGCGCCTTCAGGGTCGTCCTCGTCGGCCGCCCGAACGTCGGGAAATCGGCCCTCTTCAACCGGCTGGCGCGCGAGCGGCGGGCGCTCGTGCACGACCGACCGGGGATGACGCGCGACGCGCTCGAGATGACGGCGAAAACGCCGTCGGGCCGCCCGTACACGCTCGTGGACACGGGGGGGCTCGATCTGGACGCCGCGGGCGGCTTCGCCGCGTGGACGAGCGACCGCGCGCTCGCGGCGGTGGCGGATGCCGACCTCATTCTCTTCGTCCTCGACGGGGTGGCCGGACGCCTTCCCGAGGACGAGCGCCTCGCCCGGCGGCTTCATGCGCTCGGCAAGAAGGTCGTCGTGGCGTGGAACAAGTGCGACACGAAGACCGCGGCCGAGGCGCTTGCCGACGGCTTCGCGCTCGGCTTCCCGAAAGTCATCGGGGTCTCGGCGCTTCACGGCACGGGCGCGGACGAGCTTCTCGAGGCGATCGAAGAAGCCCTCCCGGCCGACCTCGACCCTGAGACGCGCAAGGCGCCTCTCCCGATCGCGATCGTGGGCCGGCCGAACGTCGGAAAGTCCTCTCTCGTGAACGCGCTCGTCGAAAAGGACCGTGTCATGGTGTCGGAGATCCCCGGCACGACGCGCGACTCCATCGACGTGCGCCTCTCGCGGGGCGGCCGCGAATACGTCTTTCTGGACACCGCGGGCATTCGCCGAAAAGGGAAGACGACCGACTCTGCGGAGCTTCTCTCGATCGTCGCCGCCCGGAAGGCCATCGACCGGGCGCGCCTCGTCGTCATCGTGTTCGACGCCTCCGCCGGCATCACGTCGCAGGACGCCACGATCGCGGGTTATGCGGAAGAGGCGGGCCGCGGCGTCCTCCTCGTCGCGAACAAGTGGGATCTCGTCGAGAAGGACCGCGAGAGGACGGCGGAGCTCAAGCGCGACGCGGAGCGCCGGTTCATCTTCCTGCGCCGCGCCCCGTTCCTGCCGCTTTCGGCCACGACGGGAAAGGGCGTTCCGCGTCTCCTTCCCGAGGCCGACGCGCTCGCGAAACGGTTCGCGACGCGCATGTCGACGGGCGAGCTGAATCGCCTGCTGCAGAAATCGTTCGAGCGCGAGTCGCCCCGCTCGCGCTCGGGCCGGGACCTGAAGATCCGCTATGCCGTGCAGGTCGCCACCGAGCCTCCTCTCGTCCGGATCTTCGCCGACCGGACCGAGGCGCTTCACTTCTCGTTCGAGCGGTTCCTCCAGAACCGCATCCGGGAGAAGTGGAACCTGAACGGCGTGCCTCTCAAATTCGTGGTCAAAAAGGACGACTGACCCTTCGGATCGGCCGATCGATGTGTTAAAAAGAGTGGGACGAAACACTGACGAAATGGCCGAAACGACGAGCGAAAACGCCGAGGTCCGCTACAAGATCGGGGATGTCTGCCGCATCGCGGACGTGCAGCCGTACGTTCTCAGGTATTGGGAGTCCGAGTTTCCCGTCCTCGCGCCCGACCGCTCTGTTCCCGGCCCGCGCACGTACACCGCGCGCGAGCTGGATCTCATCGGGCAGATCAAGAGGCTTCTCTACGACGAGGGCTACACGATCGCGGGCGCCAAGAAGCGCCTCGAGAGCGATACCTCGGGGGCGAAGTCGCACGACACGAATCCGGCGATCATTCCGCTCGAGGACGTGAAGGACGAGAAGTCCGAGAAAGCGAAGCCGGGCCGGCCTTCCGAGAAGGTGCCGGTGCGTACGCGGCCTTCCTCGAAGCCTGCCATGCCGTTGTTCGTCGAAACCGCTCCCATGGCCGGCCCGGGCGCGCCTCCGGCGCCTTCCGGTGTCGGACCCGCGGAGGTCGAGGCCGCCCAAGCGCCGGACCCCCGGCTCGCGCAGGTCGTCGCGGAGCTCAAGGAGATCCTGAAGCTGGTTTCCTAGTCGCGCGCCGATGAATACCGTGGCGATCGCTTCGTGATCGAGCCGCCCGATTCGGCCGGGACGCGGCGGGACCGCCCCGATACGTACGTGGCCCGCGCCCTGCTCGGAGCGGCCTTCGCTCTCGGAGGCTTCGGGCTCCTGCTCTTCGCCGGCTTCCTCTTCGCGGGCCACCTCCACCTCACCGACCTCGGCCTCGGCAGGACGGCGGCGCTCGGCTGGGACGCCTTGCTGAGTCTGGCCTTCTTCGCCCAGCACAGCGGCATGGTCAGACGAAGCTTCCAGCGCCGGCTCGCGACGGCGGTGGCCCCTCACCTCCATGCGGCTCTCTACGCCCTCGTGTCGGGCCTCGTTCTGATCGCCCTCGTCGCTTTCTGGCAGGTCTCGGGTGAGTCCTTGATCAGCCCGCCGGCTTCGCTTCACTGGCTGCTCCGCGCCCTCTTCGCCGCGGGCGTGGCGGGAATGGTCTGGGGGCTTCGAGCGGTGCCGTCATTCGACCCCTTCGGCCGGGGACCGATCCTCGCGGATCTCCGCGGCCGTGCAGCGCCGCGTGCCCCCTTCGTCGTCGAAGGGCCCTACCGCCTGGTCCGCCATCCGCTCTACGCCTCGACTCTCGTCCTGATCTGGTCGTGTCCCGAGTTTTCCGCCGACCGTTTGCTGTTCGACGTTCTCTGGACCGCGTGGATCGTCGCCGGCACCCGACTCGAGGAGAGGGATCTGGTGGCCGAGTTCGGCGATGCCTATCGCGGCTATCAGAGACGCGTGCCCATGCTGCTGCCGAGATGGCCCAGACACGCGCAGCCGGCTCGGACGGAACGACAGTGACGGTCACACCTCGTGCTTCACGGCATGGTATAAACCACTACCCCCGAAGGGCTTCTGCTCTTCGATGTTGTCCTCGGTCGGGACGTGGCGCAGCCTGGTAGCGTACTTGAATGGGGTTCAAGGGGTCGCGGGTTCGAATCCCGCCGTCCCGACCATTTCGGAGAACGGACCGCGATGAAGGGAACACTCTCTAGTTCCACGGATTCCGCTTGGATCTATCGCCTCGACGACGGCAGCGTCCGCTCTTGGGCCCCGGCCTACATCTGCGACAAGGTACTCGGGAGATTGCAGGGGTTGACGGCGAAGGTAACGATCGACTTCAGCGGCGTGTTCGTCCAGTCGGGGCCGCCGCGTGAACTGTATTTCCTCCCTGAAGATCTAGCGGTCGGCGTGCCGGTCGGATAACAGGCCTTTGAGCGCTTTGAAATGGAAGCCGGGGAGGCGATTCATACCCCTCTAGACTAAAGGAAAACGGCCGCGGACGGAGGCGACCATGTGGAACGTCGAGGTCCTTACGCAGAGTACGGCGGCGATTTGCTGGGAGGCGTGCGCACGGATGATGTGGTACTGGAGGCACGCCTCCGAGTCTGCCGACGACCGGCGCGCTTCGTACCTCAGGAAGGCGGGCCAGTTCGCGACGCTGAACCGAGGAATGCAGGAGCCGGAGATGAACATCTTTTACACGCAGCTCGAAATGCGCTCGAACCGGAGCGCCGGCGCGTCGGCTCTTCGCACCGCTTTGACGACCAGCCCGGTCGTTCTCGTCCTCGGGCGCCACGAAACACGGCACGCCTGCCTCTGCGCGGGGTTCACGCCGGGGCGCCGGCCCACGTACCGGATCGTCAATCCCTGCTCCTCCCTGGCGATCGACTTCGTGACGGACAGCGAGGTCTGCACGGCGAGCGGGACGTCGGACATCGGGGCGCGAAATGTCGAGTCGCGAATGGGCAGCTGGATCTGGTTCTGGTGATGCTCGCCGAGCGCAGATATCGCCCGGAGGGCGGGCCTCAGCCCTCGAACCTCACGGGCACGGGCGCCACCCGCCAGATCTCCTCGGCGTACTCGCGCACGGCTCGGTCGGATGAGAACGGGCCCATGGCGGCGACGTTCAGGATCGACATCCGCGTCCAGAGATCCGTTCCGAAGACCTTCGCCGCGCGATCCTGCGTCGAGACGTAGGACGCGAAGTCGGCGCAGTTGAAAAAGCGGTCCCGCCCGAGCAGCTCGTCCACGATCGGAAGGAAGACCCCTTCCTCCGGCCCGGAGAGGCCCGGAATCTCGGCGATCGCGCGCTCGAGCTCGGCGCTCGCGGCCACGTGGCGCTTCGGATCGTCGCGCGCCCTCCGGAGCGCCGCGATCTCGTCGGCCTTCTTCCCAAAGATGAAGATGTTCTCCGGCCCGACGGCTTCGAGGATTTCGATGTTCGCGCCGTCGAGAGTCCCGATCGTGACGCCGCCGTTCAGCGCCGCCTTCATGTTGCCGGTGCCCGAAGCCTCGTATCCGGCCGTCGAGATCTGCTCGGAGAGATCCCCGGCAGGGAAGATCTTCTCGGCGCACGAGACCCCGTAGTTCGGGAAGAAGAAGACCGAGAGCTTCCGCCTCATGGCGGGGTCGCTGTTGACGGCCTCGGCCACGGCGCTGAGGAAGCGGATCACGAGCTTGGCCATCGCGTAGCCCGGCGCCGCCTTGCCCGCGAAGAGGACGGTTCGCGGGGGCCCGGCGTCCACGCCGTCCCGGATCCTCCGGCGGAGGGCGAGCACGTGGAGGGCGTTCAGAACCTGGCGCTTGTATTCGTGGATTCTCTTGACCTGCACATCGAGCATCGCGTCCGGGTCGAAGACGAACCCGTGGAGGCGGCTGCAGATGCCGGACAGCTGCGCCTTGTTCGCGCGCTTGACCGCCGTCCAGCGCTCCCGGAAGGACGAGTCCTCCGAAACGGTCCGGAGCCTCGCGAGCTCGTCGAGGTTCGTGATCCATTTCTCGCCGATCGCCTCCGTGATCAGGGAGGCGAGGCCGGGGTTGCACTTCAGGAGCCACCGGCGCGGCGTGACGCCGTTCGTCTTGTTCTGGAAGCGACCCGGGAAGAGCTCGTGGAAGTCGCGGAAGGTGTCGGTCTTGAGGATCTCCGTGTGGATCTTCGACACGCCGTTGACGGCGTGGCTCCCGACGATCGCGAGGTGGGACATGCGGACGACGCCGCCGTTCTCGCCGCCGAGGATGGCCGTTCGCTCGACTCTCTCCTCGTCGCCGGGGAAGCGGTCGCGGGCGCGCGCGCGGAACCGGCGGTCGATCTCCTCGATGATCTGGAGGTGCCGAGGGAGGAGCTTGCGGAAGATCGCCACGGGCCACGCCTCGAGAGCCTCCGGCAGGACGGTGTGGTTCGTGAAGGCGAACACGGCCTGGGTGATTTCCCACGCGCGTTCCCAGTCGAGCTTCTCCCGGTCGACGAGCAGGCGCATGAGGCCCGGGATCGCGACGGCCGGGTGCGTGTCGTTGAGCTGGATCGCGACCTTGTCTGGAAGCTCCTCCCAGCGGCGGTCCTGCTTCTTGAATCGCCGGAGCACATCCTGGAGCGTCGCCGACACGAAGAAGTACTGCTGCTTGAGGCGCAGCTCCTTGCCCGCAAGCTGGTCGTCCGGCGGGTAGAGAACCTTCGAGATGTTCTCGCTCCGCGTCTTGTTCTCGACGGCGTGGACGTAGTCGCCGGCGTTGAACGTCGCGAGGTCGAACTCGCGCGTCGAGCGTGCGGACCACAGGCGCAAGGAGTTCACGGTGTCGTTCCGGTAACCCGGCACGGGCACGTCGTAAGCCATCGCGTAGACGTCCTCGGTGTCCACCCAGTCCGCCCGGACGTCGCCCGCCTCGTCCCGGAACGTGATCGTGCGCCCGTAGAGCTGGATCGGGATCAGGGAGTCGGGCCGAGGGATCTCCCAGGGATTCCCGTACCGGAGCCAGTTGTCCGGCGCCTCGACCTGCTGCCCGTCTCGGATGCGCTGGCGGAAGATTCCGTACTCGTAGCGGATGCCGTAGCCGAAGAACGGAAGGGCGAGCGCCGAAGCCGAGTCGATGAAGCAGGCGGCGAGGCGGCCGAGGCCGCCGTTCCCGAGAGCGGGGTCGACCTCCCGCTCCGCGATGTTGGCGAGGTCGTAGCCGAGTTTCTCGATCGCCCGGGCGTACGCGGGATGAGCGCCGAGGCTGAGGATGTTGTTCAGGAGGAGCCGGCCCGGCAGGAACTCCATCGAGAGGTAGTACACGCGCTTGGCGTCCGAGCGGTAGTAGGCGTCCTGGGTCAGGAACCAGCGTTCCATGAGGCGGTCCCGGACCGCGTGGGCGAGCGCATGGTAGATGTCGAGCTCGGCGGCCGTGAACTCGTCCTTGGCCACCGCGTACATCATGTTCTCCGCGAAGGACTCCACGATCCCGGGCACGTCGAGATGTCCGGACACGGGCTTCGGAATTCGCCGTGGCGACGGGCTCCCGGGGTCGCTGGGGTCGGCTTCGTGGTCCATGCCCGGGATTCTAGGAGCGCGGGTTCACCCGCGCTCGGACAGGATCGTCCCGCTCAACAGGCGTTCGCCGCGCGTAAGATGTCGGGTTGCCTACGAACGGAGAGGACGAACATGATCGATTTTTCGCTGACCGAAGAGCAGGTTCAGCTCCAGGAGCTGGCCCGAAAATTCGCCAAGGAAGAGATCAGCCCGAAGGCGGCCTACCACGATCAGACAGGCGAGTTCCCGCGCGAGATCGTGCGGAAAGCCTGGGAGATCGGGCTGATGAACACGCACGTCCCCGCCGAGTACGGCGGTCTGGGGCTCGGCGTCCTGGACGGCTGCCTCATCACCGAGGAGCTCGCCTACGGCTGCACGGGGATCGCGACCGCGATGGAGGCGAACGGCCTCGCCGCGGCGCCCGTCATCGTGGCCGGCAACGAGGATCAGAAGAAAGAGTTCCTCGGCGGGCTGACGAGGGAATTCCTCCTCGCCGCCTACTGCGTGACCGAGCCGGGAGCCGGCTCCGACGTGGCCGGCATCAGGACCATTGCGAAGCGGGTCGGCGACGACTACGTGATCAACGGCGAGAAGATGTGGATCACGAATGCCAGCGTCGCGAGCTGGTACTTCCTTCTCGCGTACACGGACCCCGCCGCCAAGCACCGGGGAATGTCGGGCTTCATCGTCCCGAGAGAGACACCGGGCATCACCGTGGGAAAGAAGGAGAAGAACCTCGGGCAGCGCGCCAGCGACACGCGGGCGATCACGTTCGAGGACGTGAAGATCCCGGCGAAGTACCTCCTCGGCAAGGAAGGCGACGGCTTCAAGATCGCGATGAGCGCCTTCGACCACACGCGCCCGACCGTCTCGTCGGGGGCCGTGGGCCTGGCCCGCCGCGCCATGGACGAAGCCGTCAAGTACGCGACGGAGCGGTCGACGTTCGGCCAGCCGATCGCGAAGTACCAGGCCGTGAGCTTCATGATCGCGGACATGGCCAAGGACGTGGAGGCGGCGCGGCTGCTCGTCTGGCAGGCGGCCTGGACGATCGACAACGGCCGCCGCAACACGAAGCTGGCCGCCATCGGCAAGGCGTTCGCGGCCGACGTCGCGATGCGCGTCACGACGGACGCCGTCCAGGTCTTCGGCGGATACGGTTACTCGCAGGAATACCCGGTCGAGAAGCTGATGCGCGACGCCAAGATCTACCAGATCTACGAAGGGACGAGCCAGATCCAGCGCCTCATCATCGCCAAGGAGATCTTCGATCGGCGGTGAGAGCCGTCGTCTTCAGCGTTCCCGAAAGACTCGGGCCGTCGTGCGGCGCATCCGAAGCATCGGAGACGCGAAGGGGCGAACGGAGGGGCGAACGGCGGGCCGCGCCATGGGCCTCGGTGCGGCGGGATGCCCGGCCGAGTGCCTGTGGTGGCGGCCGAACGTCGGTTGGCCCCCGGACCACCCCGGGAGGTAGCTCGGAACGTAGACCGGAGCCTCGGCGACGACTTCAGGCTCGGGCTCTGTCGTCTCAGGCTCTGGCTCGTAAATCGGGACGAAGACGTCGAGTCTCTGCGGCACCGTGCTTTCGAACGCCGAGAAGCCTCCGACCGCCTTCCTGCCTTTGCGGAGCTCACGCGCGACGTCCGACAGGCTGCGCGGTGCGGCGCTGACGGGCGGTCTGTCGTTGTCGCCCGAGAGGATCAGCGAGACCGTGGGTGGCGGAGCGGCTTCGATCGCTGCAAGAAGGGCGAGGGCCATCAGCATGAGAGGCCCCTCCTACCCATGAGCATAGAGCGCCGAGATCTCCGCCGCCAGAGAGAATCAGGTCAGGTCTGTGTTCGCCGACCCGTCAAAGGTGCTCGCGGCTCACCGCGTCGGGGCGGTCCCCGCCGGCACCGCTGTCAGCCCCGGTCCGGACACCACCTTCGGCGCTCCTCCCAGGACGATCCGCACCCGGTGTACGTTGCCGTCGTCCACGAGCGGTATCGCGGCGGGATCGGCGGGCGCTCCGTCGAGCTCGGCGCTCGACACGCCGCCGCCGCGACGGTTCGGATTCTCGACCGCGATCGTGTAACGGGTCTTTCCGAACCGCCATTCGATGGAGTAGCCCGGCCACGACGAGGGGATGCACGGGTTCAGCGTGAAGAAGGCGCCCCGGCGCGTGAGCCCGAGGATCCCCTCCAGCCCCACGCGATACATCCAGGCGGCCGAGCCCGTGTACCAGGTCCATCCTCCGCGTCCGCGGTGTGATGGGTGGTCGTAGACGTCTCCCGCGACGGCGTAGGGCTCGGTCTTGTATTGCTCGGCCTCGGCGGCGGTTCGCGAGTGGTTGATCGGGTTGAGCATGTGGAAGAGCTCGACCGCCTCGTCGCCGTACCCGAGGCGCGCAAGGGCGAGGACGACCCACTGGGCCGCGTGCGTGTACTGTCCGCCGTTCTCGCGGACTCCCGGGAGATAGCCCTTGATGTAGCCCGGGTCGAGGGCGGTGCGGTCGAAGGGGGGCGAGAGGAGAAGGATGACCTGCGAGGTGCGCCTGACGAGCTGCGCGCGCACCGCATCCATCGCACGCTCGGCGCGCTTCTTCGGCGCGGCGCCGGAGAGGACGGCCCAGGTCTGCGCCACCGAGTCGAGCCTGCCCTCGTCGTTCTGGGAGGACCCGAGCGGCGTACCGTCGTCGAAGTAGGCGCGCCGGTACCACTCGCCGTCCCAGCTCTGTTCGAGCATCGCTCCCAGGCGCGCGCGCTCGGCGCGATAGCGCGCGGCGCGCGGCGCGTCGCCCCGTTCGTCGCACAGCGGCGCGAAGGCGCCCAGGACCGAGTGAAGGAACCATCCGACGAAGACGCTCTCCCCGCGCCCCTCGGGTCCGACCCTGTTGTAGCCGTCGTTCCAGTCGCAGCTCCCGATCAGCGGCAGGCCGTGGGAGCCGGCGGTGAGTGCGCGCTCGATGGCCCGAACGCCGTGGTCGAAGAGTGCGCCCTCCTCCGCCGAGACGGTCGGCAGACCGTACGCCTCCGCCTCTCCCGGTGGAACGGGGGGCGCTTCCAGGAAGCGAATCCGTTCGTCGAGGACCGCGGCGTCTCCGGTCGCGTTCACGTATTCGGCGAGGGCGTACGGGAGCCAGAGGAGGTCGTCCGAGCAGCGCGTGCGGATGCCGCGGCCGCTCGAGGCGTCCCACCAGTGCTGTACGTCGCCCTCGATGAACTGGTGCGCCGCCGCCCGGAGGAGATGCTCGCGGGTCAGATCGGGCCGCGTGAACATGAGCGCCAGGACGTCCTGGAGCTGGTCGCGGAAGCCGTACGCCCCGCTCGGCTGGTAGTAACCGGAGCGCGCCCAGAGGCGGCAGGCGAGGTCCTGGTAGAGGAGCCACCGGTTCACGAGCAGGTCGAAGGAGTCGTCGGGGGTCGACACGTGAACGGAGCCGAGCATCTCTTCCCAGAACGCCTCCACGGCGGCGAGCTCGGCGTCGGCCGCGGCGAGGCCGCCGGCTCCGGCGAACCTCTTGAGGAGCGCGCGGGCCTCGTCGAGGTCGCGCCCCTGGCCGAGGAGGAAGACGACGCGCCGCGTCTCGCCCGGCAGAAGGTCCACGGACACCTGCAACGCCGCGCACGGGTCGAGGCCGGCGCCGAAGCGGCCAGAGAGCTTCCTTCGGGTGAGCGCGGCCGCGCGTTGGAGCGAGCCGTTGCGGCCCAGGAACTCCTGGCGGTCGCCGGTGGCCGAGAGAAGCGCCTCGCCGGCGCCCGCGAAAGCGACGCGGCCGCTGAAGACCTCGTTGTAGGGATTGCGCGCCAGGACCGCGCCCGTCTCGCCGTCGCGTTCCGTCAGGACGAAGCGCGAAACGCCCGGCTTCGGGGGCCCGAGAGACCACTCGTTGTACGCGAAGAGGTCGAGTCGGCGAGGCCGATTCGAGCGGTTCGTCAACGTCAGGAGCGACACCTTGACCGGCTTCTCCCGCGCCACGAAGACGGCCAGCTCCTGCGCGATGCCGCGCGTGGCGCTCTCCCAGCGCGTCACGCCCGGCGCGTGGCGCACCACCCAGCGCGGTGAGCGCGACGTCCGCCTGAGAGGCGCCGGCGTGGCGCCCCAGCAGGCGCCGCTCTCCGCGTCGCGCAGGAAGATGGCTTCCGCGGTCGGGTCGGTGACCGGGTCGTTCGCGAAAGGCGTGAGGCGGTTCTCGCGGCTGTTCTCGCACCACGTGTGGGCCGCGCCCGAGCTGGTGACGATGCTTCCGAAGGTCGGGTTCGCGAGGACGTTGACCCAGGGCAGCGGAGTCTCCCGATCGCCCTCGAGAACGACGACGTACTCGCGGCCGTCGCGCGTGAAGCCACCGAGCCCGTTCTCCATGACGAGAGCCGGCGGCTCGACCGGCGGCTCCGGCGGCTCGTCGGGTCGAGGCTCGTAAGGCACGGCGGTGACACCGAGCGGAGGCTCCGGCTCCGGGCGGTCCAGCTGCTCCGCGAGCTCGCCGCGTTCGCCGGAGAGGACCGCACGGGCGACCGTATTGAGGAGAAACCGCTCGGCGTCGGGCATCGCGTCGCCCCGGAGAAGGAAGACCCCGCCGGATTTCCCCTTCCATGCGCCCCAGGCGCCGCCCTCGACGAGCTCGACGAGCTGCTGGTGCATCTCGTCGCGGTAGCTCGCGGGGTGCTCGTTCAGGATCACGGCGTCCGCTTTCAGCCCCTTGAGGCGCCAGAGCTCCTGCGCCATGAGGACGTGCCGCACGAGCGGCAGGTCGTCCGGCTCGGTCACGCGGACCAGGACGATCGGGAGGTCGCCGGAGATGCCGTTCCCCCAGAGGCCGGCCTGGCCCAGCGTGCTCTTCTCCAAAAGCTCCTTTTCGGCGCGCAGCGAGGCGTCGGAGAAGAAGACGCGGGAGCCAAGCCGCTCGAAGAGCTGGGCCTCCTCGACCGAGATCCCCAGGTGCCGGAGCGACACCTGCGCGTGCGTGTAGGCCAGCGCGAACGTGCGGGCGGCGACGCCGGGGTCGTGATACTTCTGCGCCAGATCGCGCGCGGCGGTCTCGTCCGCCGCGACGCCCGTCGCGAGGGAAAGGCGCGCGAAGGCGCCGGGCGCGAGCCGCAGCCGCGTCCTCAGGCTGAGGATCGGGTCCAGCACGGCGCCCGTGGTGCCGGAGAGCGCGCGCCCATCGAGGGCGACGGGATCGTCGGGACCGCGCCCGCGTCCCAGGAATCGCATCCGGTCCGTCTCCCACTCGACCGGCGCCTGCATCCGCCCGTCGATGGACAGGACGTGAAAAGCGTAGACCGCCGGGTCGTCCGCGCTGCGCGGGCGGCGCCGAGCGAGAAGGGCCGTGCTCTCTTGCACCCACTCGGTCTCGATGAAGAGCTTCCCGAAGGCGGGATGCGCGACGTCTTCGGCGATGGTCCCCAAAGCGATCTCGACGTAGCTCGTCAGCTCGATCTCGCGCGGCCGGTCGCTCTGATTCGTGACGGAGAGCCGCCGCACCTCGGCGTCGTCCTCCGGCGAGACGGCGATCTCGAGGCGAGTCTCGATGCCGTGATCGCGTCGCTGGATGACGGCCTTCTCGGGCAGGAGCTCCACGAGATAGTCCTCCGGCTCGACGCCGACGGGTTGATAGGCCGTGGACCAGACCGCGCCGCCGTGGACGTCGCGCAGGTAGACGAACTGACTGCCCGGGTCGCGCGTGGGGTCCTCGCGCCATCGCGTGACGGCGCGCCCCCGGCAGAAGCTCGCTCCGCCGCCGGCGTTCGTCACGATCGCGACATAGGCGCCGTTCGACAGGATCTGCGCGCGTGGGTACGGCGTGTGCGGCGAGCGGAGGCGGCGCGGGGCGCGAGCGAGCGGGGGAGCCGCGTGGGTCAGCTCGGCGGGGCGCGGCTGGATGACGGGAGCCTCGCGTGGCATCCGCTCCTGCAGGAGGAGCTCGGTCGCCTGAATCCTCGGGTCCGCGTGGAACCGGTCGACCATGATGTCGCGAAGAAGGACGTTCGCGAGGGCGACGAGCGTCATCCCCTGGTGGAGCGCAAGGTACGTCTTGACGACCACGCCCGCGTTTTCATCGGCGCCGCGCGGCACCTCGGGCCCCGCGCTTACACCAGCTCCGCCGTCGTCCGGCCGCCGGGGCGTGTAGTCGACGGCATCGTAATAGCCGAACCGTCCCTCGGCCCCCTCACCCGCCAGGCGCCTCAGGTTCCGCGCGGCCTCGGCCGGATTCACCATCGCGGCGAGGGCGGTCGCGTATGGCGCGACCACGAGCTCATCGGCCAGCCCGCGCTTCAGCCCGAGGCCCGGAACACCGAAGGCCTTGTACTGGTAGTTCCCGAGCCGGTCGACGAGGTTGAACGCCGATTCGGAGATGCCCCAGGGAACGCCGCGGTCGCGGGCGTACTGGCGCTGCCGCCGTACCGCCATGCGACACGTCTGGTCGAGGAGCGTCCCGGGATACGTCCTCATCAGAAGGAGCGGCATCAGGTACTCGAACATCGACGCGCTCCACGAGACGAGCGTCGGGACGCCGTCCACGCTCACGACGAGCCGCCCGAGGTGGAACCAGTGGCTCTGCCGCACGTCCCCCTTGGCGATCGCGAAGAAGCTCGCCAGGCGCGCCTCGGAGGCGAGGAGGTCGTAATAGGAGCTGTCCAACCGGCCTGGCCCCAATGCATCGGCCAGCCGGTAGCCGATCGAGAAGAGCTGGCGTTCGCGGTCGTAGAGAAACCCGAAGCTCATTCCATCGGCGAAGGTCATGGCGCGCCGGGCAAGGTCGAAGAGGCGGGTTGCAAGCTGCGGTTGCGACGCAGCGAGCCGCCGGCACCCCTCGGCCAGCGCGAGCAGCGCCCCCGCGAGGTTGCCGCTGTCCACCGTGGAGACGTAGCGCGGAAAGAGCGGCGAGAGGTTCTGCGTGTCGTACCAGTTCAGGAGATGCCCCTCGTGCCGCTCCAGCCCTTCGACGGTCGTCAGCGTGCGCTCCAGCCTCTCGAGCATGGCGTCTGCCGGCAAGAACCCCAGATCGTGCGCCGCGAGGGTGGAAAGAAGGCCCATCCCGATGTTGGTCGGCGAGGTCCGGTGCGTCACGACGGGGGTGGCCTCTTCCTGGACGTTGTCGGGAGGCAGCCCGTGATCCTCGGGGCCTGCCAGCGTCTCGAAGTAGCGCCAGGTCTTTCGCGCCAGGGCGAGGAGGAGCTCGCGATCCGCAGGCGACAGTTCGCGCCGCCGCGGCGCGGCCGGTTGGCTCAGCCAGTAGGCCAGGAAGGGCGCGATCGCCCAGAGGGCGCCGAACAGCAGGGCAAGGGGGAACGCACGGGGACGGGCCGCTGCGGTGAGAGCCACGAGAACGGCGGCGGCGATCGGGCTCGCGGCCATTTCCACCAGGAACGAGCGGACCCCGTCGCGCAGGAGGCCTGCGGCCCGAGCGGCCTGCGCGGCGGCGGTCTCCCAGTCCAGCAGGCGGCGCTGCGTGATGACGAGCCTCACGAGAGTCAGGGCGATGGCATGCACCATCTCCCAGGCGTGATACGGGAGAAACACGAGCGTCAGGAATGCCTGCGCGGAAGCCGTGCTCAGATCCTCGAGAAGGCCCCGCAGGTGGACGCGGGCGGGCTCGAACGCAGGCGGCCGCTTCAGCAGGTGGAAAAGAGAGGTGAGGAGCGGAAACGAAACGACTGAAAGTCCCGCCAGCGTCCATGCGAGCGGGTTTCCGGGCAGGATGGTCCAGGCTGCCGCAAAGAGAGCGAGGAGAGACGGCGCCACCAGACTTCTTCGCAGGTTGTCCAGGATCTTCCACTGGCTGATGAGCGGCAGGCGATTCTTCGCGAAGCCCTTCGAAGTCGGGACCATGGGCAGAAGCCAGGCGAGGATCTGCCAGTCGCCGCGCACCCAGCGCTCCTGCCGCCGCGCGTGCGCGAGGAGGTTCGCGGGATAGTCGTCCACCACCTCCACGTCGGAGACGAGCGCGGTCCGCGCGTGCAGACCCTCGAAGAGGTCGTGCGAGAGGAGCGCGTTCTCGGGGACGCGCCCGTCCACGGCCGCGCGAAAGGCGTCCACGTCGTAGAGTCCCTTGCCGGTGAAGACGCCCTCGCCGAACAGGTCCTGGTACGTGTCGGAGACGGCCGTCGTGTATGGGTCGACGCCCGTGTGCCCGGCGTACACCCGCGCAAAGAGCGATCCGGCGGCGCTCGCGAGCGTGATGCTGACGCGCGGCTGGAGGATGCCGTATCCCTCCGTCACCCGTCCGACGGACGGGTCGAAGACGGGTTTGTTCAGCGGGTGAGAGAGGATTCCGATCAGCGTCTGCGCGGCGCCCCTCGGAAGCCGCGAGTCCGCGTCGAGCGTGAGGACGTAGCGCACCGACGGCAGGATCGACAGCTCTCCCTGCCGCACCTTGAAGCCGGTGTCGCTCGCGTCGCGGAGGAGCCTGTTCAGCTCCTCGAGCTTGCCCCGCTTCCTCTCCCAGCCCATGAACACGCCCTCTTTCGGGTTCCAGAGGCGTTCGCGGTGGAAGAGGAAGAAGCGGTCTTTCGCGTCGGGCGCGTGGCGGCGGTTGAGGTCCTCGATTCCAGCGGTGGCGGCGGCCAGGATCTCCTCGTCGCCCTCCATCGTCTCCGCGGGCGCGTCCTTGAAATCGCCGAGGATCGCGAAGTGGATGTGCGGGTCGAGGTTGCCGAGCGCCTGCACCTCGAGGTGCTCCAGAAGAGCCTCGACGCCCTTCACGCTTCCGAGCAGCGCCGGCACGACCACCATCGTGCGGGCGCTCTCGGGGACGCCCTCGATGAGATCGAGGCGGGACAGCCGCCGCGGCGGCACGAGCGCGGCGACGAGG
This sequence comes from Thermoanaerobaculia bacterium, assembly GCA_963816185.1. GTDB lineage: Bacteria > Acidobacteriota > Thermoanaerobaculia > UBA5066 > UBA5066 > Fen-183. Next base: position 560,295 of record CAWFJJ010000024.1, read on the forward strand.
CGCTGGACGATGAGCACCGCGAGCTCGCTCGCGGGGATCGTCGCGAGAAGCGCCGCGACTGTCGCCATCTCGGGAGCGCCGGAGGCGCCGTCGTACTTGATCGCCGCGTAGACGACGAGGCCGGTGAGGAGGCCGATACCGCCCAGGTACGCCGCCGTCGCGTGGGAGAAGGCGAACCGGCGGAGCCTTTGGCCGAGCCGCGGGGTGTACGCGACGTCGATCTCCAGGCCCGGCCGGCCCGGGCCGATCAGGTGATGGCCGACGTGGGCGGTTCTCTCGCCGATCCCGTTCTGCTCCGCCGCCTGGCGCGCGCTTTCGACGGCGCGCAGGGCGACGCGTACCTGCGCCTCACCGGTGGGCTCGGCGAGCTCCTCCACGGCCTGGCGGTAGCGATCGCGGCTCTGGAAATCCATGCGCGTGTAGACCGCCGCCGGATCGCGCCGCAGGATCTGCTCCACCAGGCTGACCCGCTCCACGTAGCGGCTCCAGTCGAGCGTGGCGCAGAGCCGCAGGCTCGTGATCGTATTGCCGGTCGAGGCCTGGTCGGTGGCCTGGCGCTGGTACTCGGCGCGCACGGCGTCCTCGGACGTCGGACCTCCCGCGGGGAACGCCTTCTCCATCTGGGCATGGAGCGAGGAGACCCGCGGGTCGGACTCGCGCATCCGTTGCCGGAGCTGCGCGACGAAGGCGCTGTGAAGCGGCTCGGGGAGCGGCTCGGGAGGGCCGCCGCCAGCCACCCGCTCGAGCGCGGCGTCCGCCTCCCGCCTGGCGGCTCTTCCGGACAGGATCCCCGCCGCCAGGATCCGCAGGTTTTCCAGGAGCGCGAGCTTGAGCATGCTGGGCCACGCCCAGAGCTCGCCGATCGTCAGCGGAGCCACGGTCTGATAGGCGAGGACGAAGCGCGTGAGCCTCTCCGCGTCGAGCCGCCCGTCGCCGTGCCGGATCAGCTCCAGCGCCATCGCGTGGATGCGGGCCTTGCCCGAGAGCTCGCGCGCCGCGAGCTTGGGGAGCTTCTGGTAGTACCGGGAGGGGAGGTCGTGGCGCACGGCGCGCGCTTCCGACTCGACGAGGTGAAAGTTGTCGAGGAGCCACTCCGCCGCCGGATCGACGGCGTCGCCCCGGCGGACGTCGCCGGCCAGGAGCCGGTAGGCCTCGCGAAGGACCCGGAGGTTCGCGTCCAGCCGCGTCCGGATGTCGTGCCCGCCCGCCCGCGAGTCTCGCGCCAACGTGAAGACGCCGGCCAGGGTCTTCGCGCGCTCCTCGAGGCTCTCGAGGCCCAGGATCTCGCCCCTGAGCGGCGCTTCTTCCTCGGGGCGGCGCCGCCCGAACAGGGATCGCATCATGGGTAATCGTAAACCCGCCAGGATCAGTGCGGCTCCTCAAGGACAGAGAGCTGAGCTCGCACGATGAACCGGTTCGGTGCGTGCCCGATCCACCCGAAGGGATAGCACGTCACGAGCGTGAGAACGGCGTCGCGGGTCGGGTCGAGAGGCCGCGTCTCCTCCGGCGCGACCACCTCGGTCGAGTTCACGAGGTACTCGTAGCTGCGGCCGGGTGTGCGGATCCGGATCGAGTCGTGGAGCCGTATATTCCGGAGCGCCCGGAAGAACGAGTCCCGATGCCCCGCGAGCGCCATGTTACCGACCTCGCCGGGTCGCGCCGTCCCGGGGATGTGCCCCACAGCGAGGCCGAGAGTCGTGTCGTCGTCCCCCTCCCGCACGATCGCCGAAATGCCGATCCGCGGAATCTCGATCCTGCCGAGGACGAGCGGATCCGCCTCGAGCGACGGCGGGGACTGCTCGCTGGCTGCCGACGCCGGAGAAGACTCGAGGCTGAACGTCGGCGCGGCGGCCCTTCTCTCCATATCGGAAAAGGCGCGCCCCTGGCGCGCCTGGTAGACGTGAGTGTTGACGATCGTCGCGAGGGCTCCGCCGAGGAGCGAGAGGCCGATGACGCAGAGGGCGATCGCGGCCCGGCGGAGCCATTGCACGACGCTGGACCTCGTCAAGCCGCCCGGTTTGCGAACGTGCGGAGCGCGAAGGCCCCGCCAAGCGACAGCAGCCCGAGCGCGGCGAAGAGCGGAACATGGCTTGCCGTCTTCGGCAGCTGCTTCTCGGGACTAGCCTCAGCCACGGCGACTGGAGCCGGCCCCGGCGCCTTCTGAACCGCGACCGCGGGCGCCTCGTACGGCTTCACTTCCTGCTCCGGAGTCACGACGACGAGGGGCACGGTCTTGTATTCCGTTTCCTTCACCTCGTCCGGGATCGCGATCACGGGCTCCTTGGCCACGGCCGCGAGCTCCAGGGCACGCCGCTTCGGATAGATGATGTCCTGACCGTACGGTGTGTCGTGAGCGAACCAGGTCCGAAGCGCCTTCGGCTGGCCGGCGATGGCTGAGTAATAGATGAAACGGCTCTCCGGAATCGCCTCGTCCGTTTTGATCACGTGCGGGGTGGCAAGGACGGTGGCGAAGACCTTCGATCCCATCTCATTCGTCACTTGCACGACGTTCCGGTTGGACGAGAGCTCGACGACCTTGATTCGGTAGGTGCCGGGCTCTAGGACGGTACCGCCGACGTCCATCGGCTCCGTCAGGGTGAAGAGGCTCTTCTCCGTGTTGATTTGCGCGGTGGCGGCGGGCGTGTATGCGACCCCCAGGAATGCCGCAAAGGTGCCTAGCGCCAACCCTCTCACCAGGTTCTTCATCTCGATACCTCATCTTTCTCAAATTGTTGTTGCCGTAAGTCAGGTCGAGCTGCCGGAGACGGTCCGGCGACCGGTAGGCTCGAGCGGAGAGAGAGCCGAAGTCCCCTGGCGGAGGCCACAGGGCCACGTCGCAACCGATGCTTCCGCGGAGGTCGTCAGACCACTCTTCGTCCCTGGATGAGCTGGATCAGGATGACCACGACGGCGACGACGAGCAGGACGTGAATGAGGCCGCCCATCGTCGTGGAGGTCACCATTCCAAGAACCCAGAGAACCAGAAGGATCAGGCAGATTGTCCAAAGCATGGTATTTCCTTTCTTCCGTCTTTCGTCCTTTCGGGTTCAGGCGAGGAGCGGCGGGGACGGACTCCCGCCGCGCCAGAAGATGAGTCGTGGATCTCAGTTGAGGAGGTTGATGACCTTCTTGACGCCCTTGATCGAACGGGTCTTTTCGATCGCCGCCTTCGCGGACTCGGGGTTGTCGAGCTTGCCGCGCAGGCTGACGACGCCGTCGACGACCTCGACCTCGATCTTGAGCGCGTTCTTGCCGATCTCGGTCAGAAGGATGCTCTTCACTTTCATCTCGAGCGCCACGTTCTTCACCGAGGCCTCGCTGGCGGCCAACGGCCCAGCGGCGTCCTTCACGGTCACCTTGTTGTCGACTTTCTTGATCCCCTCGACCGAAAGGGCGACCTCCTCGGCGAGCGCCTGGCTGGGCGACTTGGCCACCTCACCGGTGAGGGTGGCCGTCTCTCCGGAGACAGAGACCGTGATCCGAAGGGCGTCGGCGCCTAGCTTGTCGATCAGCTTGGCCTTGACGTGGGTGGCACTGAGCGCCTCGGAGACCTCCGTCGAAATCGTCTCGGGCTTGTCCGCGGCGTTCATGGGCGACGCCGGAAGGAGCCATGCGAGGGAGAGGGCCGCCGCGAGGATCGGGACTGGGTTCTTTCTCATTGTCTGAGTCTCCTGTCGAGCATCACAGTGCAATTCCACTGCCAGAGAGCACGACCACACCGGCGCGATGGGGCCGAATCGTCCTTCCATTCATTCCTCAACTGCGGCTTCGTCCTTCCTCCGGTCTGCCGAGATCTCGACGGCGATGGCGGCGGCCTCCTCCGCGCCCACACCCTCCGTCCTGCGTTCGTACTCTTCCTCGCCGCGGTCGTCGGCTTCGCGCAGATCGGTGTCCATGGGCTGCTCCTGCTCACCGGGCAGCTCCACCCGCAGCTCCTCGATGAGCATCATCACCGCGGCCGCGACGGGCAGGGCGAGGAGCGCGCCGAGGATCCCCATCAGCGTTCCGCCCGCCAGGAGCGCGAACAGGACGACGGACGAGGGAAGGCGCAGCGCCCGGCCATAGATCCGGGGAACGAGCACGCGGCTCTCGAACTCCTCGTACGCCAGCATGAGGACGAGAACGACGACGGCAACGACCGGCCCACGCGCAAGAGCCGCGAGGACCGCCGGCGCCACCGAGAGAAGAGCCCCGATGTAGGGCAGCACGTCCGCGAGGCCGGCGAACACCGCGAGCGCCAGGGCGTTCTCCACGCCGCACGCCGTCAGAAGCGCGAACGTGAAGATCGACATCAGCAGGGAGGTGACCATCTGCCCACGGATGTACGAGCCGACGATCGTCTCGAGATTCATCATGATGCGGGAGAGCCGGACGTGGTGCGAGCGGGGGACGACGGCGAAGAGCCCCCCTCGGAGTCGGTCGCGGTCGATCATGATGTAGAGCCCGAGGAACAGGGCGCTCAACCCGTACGCGGCGGCGCCGAAGACGCGTATGGAGTAGGCGAACACAGTTGCACCGATAGTGCCCGTCGTCACGTCGTACTTGAGGCCGCGAAGCCAATTCGCGAGCGGGGCGCTCAGATGCGAGCCGGCGAGATGGTCCGCAAGGCGCGCGCGCAGCGCGGGCTCGTTCTCGAGAAGCGCCGTCGCCTGCGACACAAGAGTCGGGATCGTGAGGACGACGACGAGAAGCGCGAGGAGGAAGAAGACCGTGAACACGATCGCGATTCCGGCCCCGCGTCTCACGCGCTTTCCCTCGAGCCAGCGGACGACCGGGCTCAAGGTGCCGGCGACGAGGAGAGCGACGACGAGCACGAGGAGGACGGGCCAGAGACGGATCAGCAGCCACACGGAGGCGCTGACGAGGACGAGCGCCACGATGGTCGCGGGGGATAGCTCGAAGCGCACGTGACGCACTCGATCTCCGCCGACGGCGGGGAGTACCGGGGGCGCCGGCCGGGTGGCGTAAAGCACGTAGTTCTCAGCGCAATCCTCTTGCCAGCGCTGGACTGCGCAACCGGGCGAATTTGCTCCGCCTCAGGTCGGGGAGAATCCCATTGGTCGGCACGCTTTGCCGATCTCCTCGGAAAAACGTGCCGCTCTGGGTCGTGCTCGCTTACTCGCCCTTTTCGGGGCCGTGCTCCTTCTTCGGCACTTGAGCCTGGCCTCCCTGCGGGGCTGCGTCGGGCTGATGACTCTGCGCGTGCTGGGGAGGGGCCGCTTTCGGGGGTGGCGCCGGGTGCGCGGACGACGTGACCACGGGCCCCTGACCGCGGGGCGGAGGGGCAGTCTGGACTCGAGAAGCGGACGCGACGTGCCGCTCGCGCGCGGGCGTGGCCGGCTTGGCGATCACGACCGCCGGGTCTGCCGTCCGGGCGTGCACCTTCTGGGATTTCGCGGGCTCCACGCGAACACGAGCCGGTGCGGTCTGCACGTGAGATACGGTCTTCTTCTGCGCAGGCGAAGAAGTGCTCTCATGCGCCCGGATCGTCTTCTCGTGTTGCGCCGGCTTCTCGGGGGCCACCCGCGCCGTCTTCTGCACCGCCTGGGATCCTTCGTGCTTCACCGTTGCACTGTGCCGCGGCGCGGGCGAGACCTCGTGTGCGACCTTCGCGGCCTGCGGCGACGCGATGAACTTTGCTCTCTCAGCGGCCGGCGAGATCACGTTTCCCCGCTGGCCCCGGAGACCGGCGGCGAGCGGCACGGCCTTCGTGCGCGCGTCTCCGACGCTGACTCTCGCGATCTTCCTCTGCGTGGCGTGCTCCACCTGTACGACGGTCGGTCCGCCGCTCGTCAGCACGCCGCCCGAGGCGGCGAACCGTGTGATGGGCCGCGTACGAGAGAGGAGTGTGGCGTTCTGGGTTACGGGCACGCGCACCGTCCCCGCGTTCACGCCGACGAACCGGGTCGCGGGCACGAAGACGTAGGACGAGCGCGAGACGGTCACGGGAGGTCCGAGGTAGCCGGAGGCCCCGACGCTGAACGACGGCGGGACCGGCGCCCATCCGATGTCGTTGTCGCCGACGTACCACGTCACCCATGCCGGAGCCCAGATGATGCCCGGGATCCAGACCCATCCGTAGGAGTCCGACCGGCTCCACGTGCCGTAGTGGTACGGGTCGCCACCCCACGGGTCGTACGACACCCAGGTCCAGCCGTCCTCGGTGTAGAGCCACTCCCCGTTCAGATAAGGTTGCCAGTCTCGATCGATTCCGCGGGGTCGCCAACAATGACCGTAGCTTTCCACCGTGACCCAGTCACCGTGAGGGCTCAGCTCGTCGTAGAAGAAGGAGATGCTGACGCCTCCGCTGGCGTCCGCACGGCTCAGTGGCGCCGCGACCGAAACGGCCAGGGCGAGGAGGAGGACGGGACGAAGACATTTTCTCATCTATCGATCTCTCCTTGGAGATCCAAACCAGGGAGAAGCAAACCGCGCGCCGGTGCTCGAGGGGGAATTCGCTGGCTCCGCGTTTGCTGCTCTTTCGACGAGAAGGAGCCAGCAGGCGCCATGCGCCGGATCGCGCTTTACCTCATTGCCGTCCTGTGCGTGCTCGCCACCCCGCGTGCGGGGGCGGAGGAGGTGGCTCCCGGCACTCCCATCGTGGCGGTGCTGATCGACCGGCACGACGTCTACGATCTCGGCGACCCGTCCACCTCGTCGTGGCCCTATCGATGGGTCGACGCCCTGCACATCCTCACCCGCGAGAACTTCATTCGCTCCCTGCTGCTCTTCCAGGTCGGCGACCGGCTCGACCCTCTGCAGCTGGCCGAGAGCGAGCTCATTCTGCGAGGCACGGGCTTCCTCAACCCAGTGAACATCTCGGCGCACGCAGCCCCCGGCGGGGCCGAGGTGGTGGTCGAGACCCACGACCAGTGGACGACCGGCGTCAACGTCAGGTTCGGCATGTCCGGGGATCGCCGTACGGTCGGCTTCGGTCTCTCGGAAGACAACGTCCTGGGGCTCGGCAAGAGCCTCCTTTTCGACGTCACGTCGGACCCCGAACGGACCTCCACGACGTTCCGGTACAGGGACATCACGTTCTTCGGCAGCCGCTGGCAGCTCGAGGTGGAGCACCAGTCGTCCTCCGACGGGTCGACGGATCACCTGCGGGTCGAATACCCGTTCTTCTCCCTGACGACGCCGCGGGCGGGGGCTGTCGACTGGAGCCGCGACGAGTCCCTGAAGTACCTCTGGTCGGAAGGGGTGCGGCGTGTCACGGGCGAGGCGAACACGCGAGACTGGGAGGTCTGGGGCGGGCTCCGGCTGCTTGGCAGCGGCATTCGCACCGACCGCCTCCTCGCGGGAGCGTTCGGCGAGCACGCCACGTTCAGCGACTGGCACAGCCTCACCGGTCCCTCGTATCCGCAGCCGCAGGATCGCAACCTGGTGGGTCCGGAAGTAGGTTGGGACCACCGGACGTTCCGCTGGAAGCTCGTGCAAGGGTTCCGGGCGTGGCTTCGACAGGAGGACCTGCCGCTCGGGCCCAACTGGACGGTCGTGACCGGGCTCTCGCTGCCGTTCTTCGGCGGCGACGGCGTGCGGCTTCGGTACCACGTGAGCATTCGAGTCGGGCGAGTTCGCGGGGCGGACCTACACCTGGCAGCGCGCGGACCTCTCGGGCCGATTCGAGGGCCGCAGCCTGGGCAACGTCGTCACTCATCTCGAGGTCGGGGGCGCCATCACGGGGTCAGCGGGCCTGCGGGTGCGAGTCGCCGCCGACCTCGGCCACAACCTCGACGGGGAGAGGCAGCTCACCCTCGGAGCCGACACCGGTCTGCGCGGCTACGATCCCAACACCTTCGACGGGACTTCCCGGGTGGTGACCAACCTGGAGTGGCGCCGTCGCATCACGGGCGAGCTCTTGCACGTGGCGGCGCTGGGCCTCACGGGGTTTGCCGACGCCGGAAAGACATGGGGAGCGCGAGTCGGGCCGTCCACGGAAGGGTGGCGCGGCGACGTCGGCGCGGGCGTCCTCGTAGAGCTCACCCGCGCGTCCCTCGTGCGCATCGTCCGCTTCGAGGTGGCAGTTCCCGATCGCGGCGGAAAGCCCGTCTACCTCGTCACGACCGATTCTCTGTTCTGAACGGCGGCTATTCGAGCGTTTGTTGGAGCCGCTCCGGCTCCAGCATGATCTCCGTCATCTTGAAGAAATGGTGCCCCTTCACCGCCATCGTCACGGTCTCGGCCAGCATCCGGGGCCTGGCCAGCAGCCCCTTCACGAGGAACTTCCAGTAGGCCCCGGAATAGGACGAGAACGTCTGCCGAACGAGGGAGAAGAGAAGAGCCCTCACCTCGGTGGTGGTGATCCTCCGGGCCGACGTCCGGTGGCGCTTCACGGACTTCAGCAAATCGAGGCAGCGAGCGAAGTACCGACCCGGGTCGTAGATCTCGGAGAGGACTCGCTTGTAGCCTTCGAGCAGCTCCCTCACGTCCATCCGGGGGACGAAGTTGAGCCTCAGGTCGTGCGTGTTGTTTCCGCCGCCGGACTCTCCCGCGAGGCGTCCTTCCTCCTGAAGACGCCGGTGCAGCCGGGTGCCCGGAAGCGCAGTCAGGAGGCTCACCATGGCCGACGGGATGCCGGACTCCTGGATGAAGCGGATCTGGCGATCGAAGATGTCGCGGGGATCCGTGTCGAAGCCGAGGATGAAGCCCGCCGAGACCTCCATCCCCTTCCGCTGGATCGTCCGAACGCCGGCCAGCATGTCCGATCTCAGGTTCTGCCTCTTTCCAGCGGACTCGAGCGTGGCGCGGTCCGGGGTCTCCAGCCCCAGGAAGACCATGTTGAAGCCGGCGGAGACCATCTGGTCCATCAGCTCGCCGTCCTCCGCGAGGCCGAGCGTCGCCTCGGTGAAGAGGCCGAAGGGATAGCCCCTCTCCCGCTGCCACGACGCCACGCGCGGCAGGAGCGCCTTGACCTCTCTCACGTTGCCGATGAAGTTGTCGTCGACAACGAAGACCGACCCTCGCCACCCCGCGTCGTAGAGGAGCGTCAGCTCCTTCAGGAGCTGGTCGGCGCCTTTCGTGCGGGGCCGGCGTCCAAAGAGCTCGACGATGTCGCAGAACTCGCAGGAGTGTGGACAGCCCCGGGAGTACTGGACGGCCATCGTCGAGTACTTCCGCTGCTTGACGAGGTCGAATCGCGGCGGGGGCGTGAGAGTGATGTCGGGGCGAGCGGTGTCATCGTAGACGCGGCCGGCCCGGCCCTCGGCGAAGTCGGCGAGAAAGCGCGGGAGCGTGACCTCCGCCTCGTTCAGGACGAAGTGGTCGACGCCCTGGATCTGCTCGTGGCAGCTCGACGGGTACGGCCCACCCGCCACGACCGGCGTTCCCAGTTCGTTGCAGAGCCGGACGACTCTCTCGTGCGACTCCCTCTGGACGATCATCGACGACGTGAAGACGACGTCCGCGCGGGAGACGGCCGACGCACGAAGCCGCTCCACATTCATGTCCACGAGATTCACCTCCCAGTCCGCGGGGAGGAGGGAGGCGACAGTGAGAAGGCCGAGCGGCGGGATGGAAGCCTTCTTGCCGATGAACGGGAGCGCATACGTCATGCTCCAGTACGTCGGCGGAAGCTCGGGATACACCAGCAAGGCCCTGACGGACAACGGACCTACTCCCCTCGTGCCCCGCGGCGATTCGTCTTGCCGTGGATTTCCCGCTCGTTCATGGCGCCTCCTCAATCTTAGACCCCCGAGAGTCCGGCCGTGCTACGCAGGTGGTATGCCATGCGGAGCGCGAGAGAGAGAGCCGAAACGTTGGTGCTAGCATCGTTTTAGTGAAGAGAGAAGGCGGTGGAGCCGCCTCGCATTCAGCGGATCGGAGGCGACTTGAGCTCCGGAGCGGTCTTCGTCACGGGCGGCACCGGCTTCGTCGGTGGCAGGCTCGTGGCGGCCCTCCTGGCTCGGGGGCGATCCGTTCGGGGTTTGGCACGTCCGACGAGCGAACGACCCCCCGCTGCCGAGCGGCTCGAGTGGGTGACCGGTGACATCCTCGACCGCGATTCGCTCCGGCGCGGGTTGGCCGGGTGTACCGAGGTGTTTCACCTGGCCGCGTACGCCAAGAACTGGGCGAAGGACCCGTTGTTGTTCTTCCGGCTCAACGTAGAGGGTGCCCGGAACGTCTTCGAGGTGGCGGCGGAGGCCGGCGTCCGGCGCATCGTCTACACGTCGACGGTGGTGGTCTTCGGGCCGACGCCTCGGGGAGTCGTGGGGAACGAGGAGATGCCGAGGGCGACTCTCCGCTTCTTCACGGAGTACGAGGAGAGCAAATATGTCGCCGAGAAGCAGGCCCTCGAGCTGACCTCGCGGGGCTTCCCGATCGTGGCGGTCCACCCGACGCGCGTTTACGGGCCGGGGAAGCTGACGGAAGGCAACTCGGTCTCCCAGATGATCGACTTGTACGACCGGGGGAGGTTCCCCGTCGTGCCCGGCCGGGGCGAGAGCGTCGGGAACTATGCATTCGTGGACGACCTCATCGAGGGGCACGTCCTGGCGATGGAGAAGGGGCGGGTGGGGGAGCGGTACATCCTCGGCGGCGAGAACTCTTCGCTGAGGGGCCTCTTCCACCTCGTGGACGAGTTGACCCAAAAGAAACATGCCCAAATCGGCCTGCCTCGCTCGGTCTCGATGTCCTACGCCGCCCTCGAGAAGCGCAAGGCCGAGTGGCTCGGTGTCTACCCCCGAATCACGCCCGGGTGGGTGGAGACGTTTCTCGAGGATTGGGCCTACACCAGCGCGAAGGCCGAGCGCGAGCTCGGCTACCGCATCACTCCCCTCAAGGAGGGCGTTCGCCGGACCCTCGACTGGCTGCACCAGCGGAGAGGCTCTCGATGATTTCGCGCCAGCCGCCGCCCTCGACCGGAGGCCTCATCCGTTCCGCCGACCGCAGGGCGACGATCGTACTCATCAGCGCGCCGGTGCTCGGGATCCTCTTCGTGTACCTCGGAAGCAAGCCGTTCTACTTCCAGCATCTGGCGTCGTCGTTCGTCCTCGGGGGAAACAAGGAGCTGACCGCCGGGCTTTTTACCTTTGCGTCGGCGTTCACCCTCCTGGGCCTGGTCCCGGCCCTGATCGTGAAGTTCGTGTTTCGGGAGCCGCTCTCGGCCTACGGGGTGCGGGCGGGCGACCTGTCCTTCGGCGCGAAGGCCTTCGCCGTCGTCGCACCGGTCATGGTGCTCCTCAGCTTCTCGGCTTCGAGGACACCGGAGTTCCTCGCCCAGTACCCGCTGAACCGGGCCGCGGGCGACAGTCCGCTCTCCTTCGCGGGCCATGCGATCGCCTACCTCTTCTTCTACGCGGGCTGGGAGTTTGGCTTCCGGGGATTCGTGCAGTGCGGATTGCGCGACGAGCTGGGGGACTGGAACGCCATCCTCGTCCAGACGCTCGCCTCGTCCATCCTCCACATTGGCAAACCCCTCGGGGAGACGCTCGGCGCGGTCCTGGGCGGGCTCGTGTGGGGCGTCATCGCCTTCCGCTCGCGCTCGCTGCTCGTCCCTCTTCTGACCCACTGGGTGCTGGGCGTCTCTCTCGACCTCTTCATCGTCTGTCGGTAGCGGTGCCTCGATGACCGAGAGGCGGGCGAAAGACGACACGGCGCGACTGGTCTTCGGGCGGCTGGAGCTGCGGACGGCCGACGCCGTCATCCTCGCTTCGCTCGCGGCGTTCAGCCTCCTGGCGGTGGGCGGGAGGGCGGCCGTCGAAGGCTGGCCTCTTCTGGTCGCCCGGAACGCCTGTGTCTGCGCGGCCGTCCTGATCTCGGCGGCCGTCACGCCGCGGATCCGGCGTCCCGCCCTTGCGTTCTTCCTCCGCACGGCCACGGTCACGCTCTCGTACGCCTACCTGTTCAGTGCCGTCGCTGGACTTCAGCTGATCCTCCACGGACGCTTCAGGGACGACCTCGTTCTCGCTTTCGAAGCGCGGCTCTTCGGCGTCCAGCCCACCTTGTGGATGGAGCGATTCATCGCGCCCTCTCTCACCGAGTGGATGATGTTCTGCTACGTGATCTACGTACCGCTCTACCCGGTCCTGTGTGCAATCCTCTGGGTGAAGCGGGGATGGGCGGCTGCGGAGGAGTCGTTCTTCACGCTGGGCCTCGTGAACGTCCTGTGCGACGCCGGCTTCATCCTCTTCCCCGTTGCCGGCCCGATGTACTGGATGCCGGACCAGTACCGCGTGCCGCTTCACGGATGGGTTTTCACCTGGGCGGGGGAGCTCATCCGGACACGAGCTCATTTCGTGGGCGGCTCTCTCCCGAGCCCTCATGCCGCCGCCGCAACGGTCATGTGGTTCATGGCCTGGAAGCATTACCGTCCGGCGTTCTGGGTCCTCGCGCCGGTGATCCTCTCCCTCTATGTCTCCACGTTTTACGGCCGGTACCACTACGTGTCGGACACGATCCTCGGCATCGCGACGGCCGGGCTGGCGTTGATCGTCGCGCCGCCGCTCCAGCGGGCGTGGGACCGGCTCGCTGGCTGAGCAGATACACCTAGAGCAGTGCGTGGCGGCGGTAGAACCACGTTTTCACGGCCTGCACCAGCAGGAGGTACGTCAGAGCGAGGCCCGCGATTGCGGCGAGCAACGTGACGGGTAGCGGAACGAAACGCAGCAGGCTCCCGAGCGGCGTGTAGGGCAGCACCGCAGCGATCGCGACGACGGCCAGCACGCTGATCAGGAGGGACCGGCTGGGACGGCTCTTGAGCGGGTTGCCCGCCGTCCGGATCACGAACACGACTAGCGTCTGCGTGGCCAGGGATTCCACGAACCAGCCGGTGTGGAACAGCGGGGCGTTGGTGGACGCGTGAAACACCCAGAGCAGGATCCCGAACGTGAGGAAGTCGTAGATCGAGCTGATCGGGCCGATGATCGTCATGAAGCGGAGGATGAAGCCGATCTGCCATCGCTTGGGCCGGCGCAGCAGGGCGGAATCGACGTTGTCGCCGGGAATGCTGATCTGCGAGCTGTCGTAGAGAAAGTTGTTCAGAAGGATCTGGGTCGGCAGCATCGGCAGGAAGGGGAGGAAGAGCGAGGCCGCGGCCATGCTGAACATGTTTCCGAAGTTCGAGCTCGTCCCCATGATGATGTACTTCATGATGTTGGCGAAGCAGCGGCGCCCCTCGACGACTCCGTCGTTCAGCACTCCGAGGTCCTTCTCCAGGAGGATGATCTTGGCCGCGTCCTTCGCCACCTCCACGCCATTCATCACCGAAATGCCGACATCCGCGGTGTGCAGCGACGGAGCGTCGTTGATGCCGTCACCCATGTACCCGACGACGTGTCCCCGGGCCTTGAGAGCCAGGATGACCCGGTTCTTCTGCTCCGGAGACACGCGCGCGAAGATGGCGGCGTTCTCGGCCTGGTAGGCAAGGGCGGCGTCGTCCATGGTGTCGACGTCGCCCCCGGTGACGACGTGGTCGGCCGCCAGTCCGACGTCGTGCGCGACCTTCCGGGTGACGTACTCGTTGTCGCCGGTCATGACGACCACCGAGACGCCGTTCTGTTTCAGCGCCTCGAGCACCGGGAGGATTCCCTCCTTGGGCGGGTCCAGGAAGGCCGCGAACCCGACCAGCGTCATGCCGCGTTCGGCCGCGATCGTGTAGGCATCCTGCTTGTCCACCTTCAGCACGGCGACCCCGAGCGTGCGATAACCGTCGGCGCTCAGCTTCTGGAAGGTTGCGGCTGCCTGGGCCCGCCGGCCCTCGTCGAACGGCTGGGGCGAGCCTTCGACGTTCACGGTCTGGCAGACGGAAAAGACGCTCTCGACATCGCCCTTCGTGATGAGGAGGTGCGCATCCCCGTGCCGCACCACCACCGAGAGGCGCTTGCGCGTGAAATCGAACGGGATTTCGTCCACCTTCTCGTACTCCGCGATGGGCGGCGGCTCGTGTTTGAGGACCGCGTCGTCCAGCGGGCTCTTGATGCCGGCCTCGAAGTGGCTGTTCAGGTAGATGAGCTGGAGGACGCTCTCGTCGTCCACGCCCTGGACGTTGACGTGGCGGTCGAGCACGATCTCGCCTTCCGTGAGCGTGCCCGTCTTGTCGCTGCAGAGGATCTCGATGCTGCCGAAGTCCTCGATGGCCGCGAGCTGCTTGACGAGAACCTTCTTCTTGGTCATCCGCCGCGCACCCCGCGCCAGCGTGACCGTGATGATCATCGGCATCATCTCCGGCGTCATCCCGACGGCCAGCGCGACGGAGAAGAGGAACGACTCCATGCAGGGGTCGATGAAGCACGATGTTGACCAGCAGGACGAAGAGGACGAGGAGGATGATGACCCGCGTGATCATCAGACCGAAGTGGCGTATGCCGCGGCCGAACTCGGTCTCCGGCGGCCGCGCGGCCAGGCGCTCGGCGATCGCGCCGAAAGCGGTATCTCTCCCCGTGCACACGATGACCGCACTGGCCATTCCGGTCTGAACGGCGGTGCCCAAAAAGACGCTGTTGATCGCGTCGCCGATCGGGTGCTTTCCCGCCGGGAGATCCTTCGCGGATTTCTCGACGGGCACGGACTCGCCGGTGAGCGCGGACTCGCGCACATGCAGGTCCTTCGCGTCCAGCAAGCGGGCGTCGGCCGGCACCAGGTCTCCGGCGTTCAGCCGGACGACGTCGCCGGGAACCAGCTCGGCGATCGGCAGGTCGCTGCTCCCGTCCATCGCGCAGAACGGCGGCCATCGTCGCGACCTGCTTCTGAATCTCCTCCACCGCATGGCGCGCCTGGAACTCCATGAAGAAGTTCAGCAGGACGCTGAGCAAGACCATCGCGATGATGATCAGTCCGCCCACCCGGTCTCCCAGCGAGAGAGAAACCGTGCTCGCGACCAGAAGGATGATGACGAGCGGGTTGGCGAAGAAGCGAAGAAAGCCGAGGAGCGCGGCGAAGCGCTGCTTGCGGACGAAGCTGTTCGGGCCGTGGAGACGAAGCCGCCGCTTCGCCTCGTCGGACGTCAGGCCGGCCGGAGTGGTCCGCAGCAGTCCGAGCAACTCCGCCTGCGGCCGGTCCCAGAAGCCCAGCAGAGGCGTCTCGCGTGGTTCCATGCGCCTTTCGAACCGTCGCGGCTGAATTTATCAGAGTCCTGGCCGATCCCTCCTACACGTCGGCGTTAGCGACCGCGAAGCCCGCGGCCGCCGCGAGCCCGCCAATCGGCGGTGCCGTCACCACCTCCGCCGGGAAAAGAGGTGAATGATCGCCACGAAAAGGGCGGCGCCGATGATGGACCACAGGACCGGGAACGGATGCCCGCCGATCGTGACCATCAGAGGCTCCGGGAGCTTGAGGTGCCGGGCGACCCAGGGCCCGAGAAGCGCCCCGATGAAGCCCAGGACGGTCGAGACGATCAGCCCGCCACGGGCGCTACCCGCGATGGCCTTCCCGATGGCGCCGCACACAGCCGCGATCACGATGAGAAGCAGGAGTGCCGGCAGGGATATTGTCATAGGCAAGTTCCTTTCAGGCTCAGGCGTGTAACTTCTCGGCCGCTTCCGCCTCGGCCTTGGTCTTGTGCACCGTTCTGTCCGCGTGGTTCGGTGGAGAGTAGATCGTGTAGAGCTTCAAAGGTGCCGTCTTCGATGCGTTGACGACGTTGTGATAGGTCCCTGCCGGCACAATGACTCCGTCGCCGTCGCGCACCAGGCGTTCCTCCTTCTCGTCGAAAACGAACCTGGCTTCGCCACGCTCGATGCGGAAGAACTGATCGACGTCGGGGTGAACCTCGTCGCCGATGTCCTCGCCCGGTTGGAGGCACATCACCACGAGCTGGGCGTGCTTGGCGGTGAACAGCACCTGCCGGAAGTATGTATTCCTGAGAGCCAGTTCCTCGATCGCTCCAACGTATCCGGTCATTGTGGGCCCTCCTTTCCCTCGGAATTGCTGCGATGGGTTCCCACCGACGGTTCGGCCGCCGGACTCTTGCGCTCTCCTCACATCGGGGGCTTCTTCTCCTCGGCCTTGGGCTCAGGAGCAGTGCCCATCTTCATCATCGGGCATTCCATCGCGCCCTTCGTGCCGTGCATGTGCATGTGATGAATCATGTGCGCCATCATCGCGGGTTGCATCTCCATCATCATGGAGCGAAGCTCCTTGCGCTGGGAGACGAGCTCGTTGAGGACCGCCGCCATCGGCTTTTCCAGGGCGTCGACCTCTTTGGACTCCTTGGCGGCGTTCATCTCCGCCACCAGCTTGTCCAGCGTGGCGTCCATCGCCTGGAGCTTTTTCTGCATCTCCTGCTTCTTGGCCATCATGGCCTCGCACTCCGCCTTCATGTCGGCGTCGCGCTTGGCCTTCGCAGGGCTGGCCTTGTGGTGGCCGGTCATCGCGGCCGCGTGAGGGCTCGTGGCGGCCGGCGTGGGCCCGGGAGGTGGAGGCGTCTGGGCGCCGACGCTCAAGCCAAGCACGAGCGCGGCAGCAGCAAAGATGCCAGGAACGAGGACCGTGAGATTTTTCATTGTCGCGTTTCCTTTCTGGCGGTCCGATCCGCTCGCAAGGGAGTGGGATCCGGCCGCGTTAAAACCGTGCCACGGAGACCGCAAGGCCGGTGCCAGCCCGCGGATGGCGGCGCTCTCGTCGCGTGGCCCGGTTAGCTCCGTCTTCCGCCCGCTCGGTACGGTTACGCGACTGGCACGCCTCGTGCTCCCTCGTCTGTTGAGAAAGGGGGGAAAGATCATGAACCTCATCCTCTTAGTCGTCGTGTTGCTGCTTCTGTTCGGGGGCGGTGGCTATTATTGGAACAGCAGACGCGGGTGATTGGTGCAGCTGAGGCCCGAGTTGCACAGGCCCCCGAGCGCGCGGGGGCCTCAGTTTCATCACGTTAGGCGCCCTTGAGGACGACCTTGAGGGCACGCTGCTTCGCCGCGTCGCCGAACGTGTCATAGGCCTTCATGACGTCCGCCAGCGCGAAGCGGTGGGTCACGAGCTTCTGGGGTGCGAGGCGGCCGGACTGCACGAGCTTGAGAAGCATCGGGGTCGTGATCGTGTCCACGAGGCGGGTCGTCAGCGTCATGTTGCGGTCCCAGAGCTTCTCGAGGTGCAGCTCGACCGGCTTGCCGTGGACCCCGACGTTGGCAAGGCGCCCGCCCGGCGCCAGAATAGACTGGCAGATGTCGAAGGTGGCTGGAACGCCCACGGCCTCGATCGCCACGTCGACGCCTTTGCCGTCCGTGAGGGCCATGACGCGCGCGATGGCCTTGCCGTCGGACGAGTCGATGACGTTCGTGGCACCGAAGGACCGGGCCACGTCGAGACGGTTCTGATCGACGTCGATCACCACGATGTCGGCCGGCGAGTAGAACTGCGCCGTCAGAAGCGCTGCGAGTCCGATCGGCCCGGCGCCCACGATCGCCACGGTGTCTCCCGGCCTCACCTGGCCGTTCAGGACCCCGCACTCGAAACCGGTCGGAAGGACGTCGCTGAGCATCGCGTACGCCTCTTCGTCGGACCCGGGCGGAAGCGCGTAGAGGCTCGTGTCGGCGTGCGGGATGCGGACGTACTCGGCCTGCGTCCCGTCGATGACGTTGCCCAGGATCCAGCCGCCGCTCTTGCAGTGCGAGCACATCCCCTTCCTGCAGAACTCACACTTGCCGCACGCGGTGATGCAGGAGATCAGGACCGCGTCGCCTTGGTGGAAATTCGAAACGGCCGCTCCGGCCTCCTCGATCACACCCACGCCCTCGTGCCCGAGGATTCGCCCGTCTGTGACCGTGGGGACGTCGCCGTCGAGGATGTGGAGGTCGGTGCCGCAGATCGTGGATGTCGTGATTCGGACGATCGCGTCCGCGGCGTCCTTGATCATCGGCCTCGGTCTTTCTTCCCAGGCGCGCCGGCCAGGGCCGTGGAAGACGAGAGCCTTCATGGCCGTCTTCCCGGTACCGGTCCCGACTCTTTCCATCAGGGCTCGTGACTTGCTCATCGCGTCTCGTCCTTTCGCATGGGGCGGGTTCCAGCTAACCGACCCTTCCGCAACAACGGTGCCGAATGACGCTCGCATCGCCGTGGACGGGCGCGCTGGCACGCTTTGCCGATCTCTCCGGAAAAACGTGCCGATGTCCAAGGCACGAGCCGCGAGACTCGGGTCAATCCCCAGTGAGCCTCTACAACGAGATGTTCCTCAGGATGGTCTTCACTCTGAGGCGTGGCCTGCCGCTTGCAGGGTCGTCCGCATGATAAAAGCCAAGCATTTCACTTTAGCTGCCGCTCTCCTCGTCCTCGCCGCCGGCGTGTCCTTCGCGGGCACGGCGGGTGCGCAACCGCAACCCCCGATGCCGCCCGGGATGTCGACGCCCCCGATGCGCGGGGACCTGCACGTCCGGATCGTCCGGGAGGCTCGGCCGCCGCTCCGGCGGGAGGTCGTGACCGAGCGCCCGGGTCCGCACCACTTCTGGATCAAGGGGTACTGGCATCACACGGGCCAGGCCTGGGGCTGGAACGACGGTCGCTGGTCCGAGCGACGCGCCCACGCCCACTGGGTCGGCGCCCGATATCAGAAGGTGCGGGGCGGCACTCGATACACCCCCGGGCACTGGTCGAACGAGCACGTCATCCACAACTGATCCGTCGGCGGAATGTCCTGAGGTTTACTTCTTCGAGCTGACGAAAAGCTCGGAGAGGTAAGCTGTTTTCGAGGACCTGACTCGATGCCGACCCCGATGCGCGTTCTGCTCGTGGACGCCGACGAGGACAGCGCCGTTCTGATGCGCGGCCTGATCGACGACATGGCGGCCCCGACGGACGTGGAGCGGGCCGCGGGCTTCGATGCGGGTCTCGAGCGGATGTCGTCGCACCGATACGACGTCCACCTCGTGGCTTGCCGGCTCGGCACGAGGAGCGGGGTCGACCTTCTGCGCGCCTATCGCGCGTCCGGCGGCGACGGTCCCGTGATCATGATCGCCGATGAGCCGG
The DNA here is from genome assembly GCA_963816185.1 of Thermoanaerobaculia bacterium. Taxonomy (GTDB): domain Bacteria; phylum Acidobacteriota; class Thermoanaerobaculia; order UBA5066; family UBA5066; genus Fen-183. The sequence goes on from CAWFJJ010000024.1 coordinate 579,183, forward strand.
ATCGCGCCGAGGACCTCGCGGCGGTGGAGAGCGGCGCCGAGGACTACGTCGTCAGGAATCATCTCGACTCGACGCTGCTCGAGCGCTCGATCCGATACGCGGTCGAGGCGTCGAAGCGCGAAGCGGCGCTCCGCCGCATTCGTGACGAGCTGGAGACTCGGGTCGCCGAGCGGGCCGACGCGCTCGAGACCATGAACGAAGCGCTGGCGGCCGAGGTGGCCGAGCGGCGCGCCGCCGAGCGCGCGCTGCGCGCGGTGGACCGCCGGAAGGACGAGTTCCTCGCCACGCTGGCGCACGAGCTCCGCAACCCGCTCGCGCCGCTGTCGAGCGCGACCGAGATCCTGTCGCGAACGCTCGACGCGGCGGGAGAAGGGGCAAGGCGCGAACGCGCCCTGCGCGTGATCGATCGACAGGTCGCACACATGGTGCGCCTGATCGACGAGCTTCTCGACCTGTCCCGGATCACGCACGGGAAGCTGGACCTGCGCCGCGAGTGGGTTTCCCTCGCGGCCGTCATCGAGAGCGCGCTCGAGACGGCCGAGCCTCTCCTTCACGGCCGCCGGCAGGCTTTCGAGCTGGTCCTGCCCGAGAAGCCGGTGCTCCTTCATGCCGATCCGATGCGGCTCGCGCAGGTCCTGTCGAACCTCCTTTCGAATGCCGCCAAATACACGGAGCCGGGCGGGCGAATCCGTCTCGAGGCCGTGCGAGACGGCGAGGATCTCGTGGTGTCGGTCGTCGATTCCGGCATCGGGATCCCGGCGGCTCATCTCGCGCACGTCTTCACGATGTTCGGGCAGGGGCACCGCGCGCACGAGGCGGTCTACGGAGGGCTCGGAGTCGGCCTGGCGCTCGCGAAGAGCCTCACCGAGCTGCACGGAGGGAGCCTGACTGCGGCGAGCGAGGGCGAGGGTAAGGGGAGTGTCTTCACGCTCCGCCTCGCGTGCGCGGCCGCCGACGTCGCCGCTCCTCTGGCCGCGCGGGTTTCGCCGAGCGCGCCGCCGCCGCCGCGCCGGATCCTCATCGTCGACGACAACATCGAGGCCGCGCTCACGCTCGCCGAGCTCCTGGCGCTCGAGGGTCACGAGACGCACGTCGCGCACGATGGCCCGTCCGCCGTGGACACGGCGCGGCGCCTGAGCCCGGACGTCGCGATCCTCGACATCGGGCTACCCGGCTTCGATGGGTACGAGGCGGCGCGCCGCCTCCGGGCGGAGCCGGAACTGAGCGGGCTCCTCCTCGTGGCTCTCTCCGGCTGGGTCCAGCCGGACGATCGGGCACGGTCGCACGAGGCCGGCTTCGACCATCACTTCGCCAAGCCGGTCCAGCTCAAGAGCCTCGAGCTGGTCCTCCTGGAAGCGGGTGGTGATCGAGGCCGTACTTCTTGAGGCGGTTATAGATCGTCTTGAGGCTGATCCCGAGGAGGTCGGCCGCCTTCTTCCTGTCGCCGTTCACCGCCTCCAGGGTGGCGAAGAGCAGCTTGCGCTCGACCGCGACCAGCCGCTCACCCACACGCACGGGAACAGTGGGCCACGATTGCTCGTCTGCGGACGCCGCCGGCTCCCGTTTGGCCGAGCCTGACGCATCCAGGACTGGCGCCGCGTCCGTCTGAATGGTGACGTTCGATCCGGGCGCGAGTGTGATGACGTCACCCTTGGGGCCCTTGAGGCTCGTCACGCCCGGTGTGGAACCCGACTTGGCGCTGACCAGGATGTTGTTTCCGCTCGTCTTGACGGAAACGTTCCTGTTGCCTGGCTTGATGCTCACTTCGCCGGTCAGGCCGTTGAGCGTTTCCACGCCATGCTTGGCGCCGATGAGGCTGGTTTTCATTCTGGAAGGTCTCCGCGTCGGGGTGCGCAAACTCCGTGCCGGTGCGTAGACCGCCCGTCTCGTGCTCTCGGCGGCGTTCGCACTTCTGTTATCGGCTTGGACAGGCCGCGCGCGCACGGCACATTTTGCCGGCCTCTCCGGAAAAGCGTGCCGATCTCTTGGGCGGCCAACATCATTTTTTGGGTTCTGGTTGCGGCACGCTGTTCTGCGTATTACGGCTGTCCGGGCCCTAGCTCCCGGAGAGCCTCTCAAGGAATGCCGTGGCCCCGTGTCGACGGCAGGAAAGGTGGTCATGAAACATCCGACTGCTCTTCTCGGAGCGCTGCTGTTGTGCTCCCTCCCTGCTGTCGCCCAGAAGTCCGAGCTGCCCCCGCTCGTCGTGCCCGCGAACGCCGAGCACCACGTCGGCAAGGTGATCTGGGCTGATCTGGCGACCCCGGACCTCGACGGTGCAAAGCGGTTCTATTCAGGGCTGTTCGGCTGGACCTTCCGCGACCTTCATTTCCGCAAGACGGACTACTCCGTCGCGCTTCTCGATGGCCGGCCGGTAGGAGGTCTGGTCCACAGGCCTCCGCCGCCGGGCGAACAACGGCGGCCGGCGTGGCTGCCCTTCATCGCGGTTCGCGATGTCGATGCCGCTCAGCGGACGGCGCTGGAGCACGGGGCCAAGGTCGTGTTCGAACCCAGAACTTATGCGCAGCGCGGCCGCCAGGCGGTTCTCGCTGATCCCGAAGGGGCAGTCTTTGCAGTCCTCGCCTCGAGCAGCGGCGACCCGGGCGACTTCCTGGCGGCGCCCGGAGAGTGGATCTGGAGTGCGCTTCTCACCGCGGATCCAGACAAGGACGCGGCCTTCTATCAGGCGGTCTTCGGTTATGACGTTTTTGACGCGCCAAGTGACGACGGTTTGGAACACGTGGTCCTTTCGACCGACGACTACGCTCGCGCGAGCGTCAATGCTCTGCCCAGCCACTCGTCCCGCCGTCACCCCCACTGGCTCAACTTCGTGCGCGTCACCGATGCCGTCGACATGGCAGCCAAGGTGGCTGCTCTGGGCGGGCGCGTGCTGGTCGAACCGCACGTCGATCGCCACGGTGGCAAGGTGGCGATCGTCGCCGATCCGACGGGAGCCCCCTTTGGATTGTTGGAGTGGTCGGACACCGATAGCAAGAAGGAGCCAAGATGAACATCATTGCTCGACGCTGGAAGGTGCGTGCGCTCGGTCTCCTGCTGCTCGGCTCGCTGTCTGCCTGCACCGTAGGCGGCGAGGGATATGTCGGGGGCGTCTACGAACCCTCCGGGTCCGACTACGGCGGCTGGGGGCCGGGTTATTACGTGGCACCGCCCCGCGGCGGCGAACGTCACGACGAGCACGGTAGAGAACGTCGCGACGAACGTCGTCCCGAGCCTGCGAAGCAGTCGACTCCCCACGCCTATCGGCCTGCGCCCCCGTCCCGCCAAGCTCCGTCGATTCCGACGCGTCCGCACGATTCACGTCGGAACGAGCGTTGAACGTATAGAGAGCCCGTGAGTCCGTTTCACGATCTCGGCCGGCGTTGTGGCGGTCCGTTTCCAGCCGAGAGTGCGCGGAGTCTGCCGTCCTCCGACCACACGTCAGCGGTCGGTGGGCGCCCCGGCGCGAACGCCGACATTGGGGTCATTTCTTTCCCCCGGCTTGCGGGGCTGCTCTCCCTGGGCGTCCTCGGCTTAGTCGGACTCCTCTCGCTCGGCGTGGGCGGAGTGGTTCTCGTCCAGGGTTACGTCTTCCCGGCGTCAAAGACTGGGACGCGAGTCCTGATGGGCACGTCTCGGCACGCAGAGACAGAGTCCTCGCGTGCGAATGCCCGCAGCGGATCCGGCGCGTCTGCGAGGGCCACGGCTGGAGATCCCTCTGCTGAGGTTCTTGGGAACGGTAACAGTGCGCGGCGGCCTCGATGGGCTGCCGAGTCCGGCCAAGATCCTCGCGGCTCCGGGTCGATTTCGGAGAACCAGCCCCAGACGCAGGAGGCGGCGCACGTGGAAACGGCCGCAGCGCCTTAGGGTACCGGCCGCCTAGCCGCCTGATCAACGACAGACCGGATTTGCAAAAACGCGGCACCGCCCTTGCGGAGGAGAAGGGGAGAAGGAAATATGAATCCCCTTTTACTGGTCGTCGCTCTCGCGCTAAGTTCCCATCGGCCAGTTGTGGCTTCCGGTCCTCCCCCTGTCATGCATGTACAAACTGAAATTTCCATGCTCGCATGGTGTGACGTCTGGCAGCAGCCTACGATCATGGTGACGAACAACACACGGATCGGCGTTGCCGTGTCGTGGACTCTGATGGCCTCGGGCACCGTGATTTCCCCGGATGACTGGGACGCGTGGTCCGACGTTTCCCTTCTGGGACCGCGGACGAGCACGGCGTGGATTTCGCCGGTATCCTCCCTGCGCCTCGTGATTTCTTATCTCGATTCGAATGCCCTCTCCTCCGGGCAAACCATCGAGGTCTCTTGCCCTTGACTCCGCGGGATTAGGCTCAGGAACCTCGATTTCGTCCTCCGGGAATCGTGTAGTGATCGAGGCCGTACTGCTTGAGCCGGTTGTAGACCGTCTTGAGGCTGATGCCGAGAAGCTCGGCCGCCGTCCTCCGGTCTCCGTTCACGGCCTGAAGGGTGGCGAGCAGCAGCTTGCGCTCGACCGCTTCCAGCTTCTCTCCGGCACGCACCGGTACCACGGGCCACGACTCCTCGTCCGCAGGCACCTCCGGCTGACGCTCGACCGGGTGCGACGGATCGAGGACCGCTTCCACCGCCTCCGTCTGAATGACAGGCGGGTCGCTCAGGACGTACGCCCGATGCACCGCGTTCCTCAGCTCGCGTACATTGCCCGGCCAGTCGTGCCGGTCGAGCGCCTCGAGCGCCTTCTCCTCGAACGACGTGAAGCCGCGTCGCTCCTTCTCCTCGAGCTGTGAGAGAAAATGGCTTGCGAGATCCGGGATATCCGCCTTTCGCTCGCGCAGGGTCGGCATTCGCAGCGGGAAGACGTTGAGCCGGTAGAAGAGGTCGGGTCGGAACGACCCGCTGCGCACGGCCTCGTTGAGGTCGCGGTTCGAGCTCGCCACGAGACGAACGTCGACGTCCAGCTCCTCGTTGCCGCCGACTCGCCGAAACGTGCGGGTATCGAGGACGCGAAGGAACTTCACCTGCAGCTCGGGCGGCATCTCCGTCACCTCGTCCAGGAAGACCGTTCCTCCGTGGGCCATCTCGAAGGTTCCGACACGGCGCCGCTCCGCCCCCGTGAAGGAACCCTTCTCGTGCCCGAAGAGCTCGCTCTCGACGAGGCTCGGCGAGATCGCTCCGCAGTTGACCGCGACGAACTGGCCTCGACTACGGCGCGACAGGGCGTGAACCCCGCGGGCCGCGACCTCCTTGCCCGTGCCGCTCTCTCCGGTGATCATTACGGGCGCTTCCGAGGCCGCCACGCGCGCGATCAGGCGGAAGACCTCCTGCATCGCCTTTGATCGGCCGACCATCTCCCCGACCTGACCCACGGCCGCCCGCTCTGGGTGCCCCGCAGGGTGCGGGTCGTGACGCTCCGAAAGGCGGGCGAGAGTCGACGCGAGGCGGGAGGGCTTGAGAGGCTTGAGAAGGAAGTCGTGGGCGCCGGCCTTCATCGCCTCGACCGCGGCGAGAATCGAGCCCTGGCCCGTCAGGACGAGGACGGCACAGTCCGTCTGGCCCGCTTTCGCGGCGCGCACGACGTCGAGCCCGTTCCCGTCCGGCAGCCCGAGGTCTGCGATGCAGACATCCGGCGCCAGGCGAGTCAACGCGTCGCGCGCGTCAGCCACCGTGCCCACTGCGGATGCCTCGTGTCCGAGCTCCTGGACGAGCTCGACGAGCGACGCTCGGACCCCAGGCTCGTCCTCGACCACGAGGACCTTCATTGCCCGCCCTTCCGCCCGGCGTCGTCTTCAGGCCGGAGGGGCCACGAGAAAAGCGCCACGAGGCGTCCGCCGCGCTCGGTCAGCTCCAGGCGACCGCCATCGGCCTCGACGGCGGCCCGGGCCACGAAGAGAGGCTCGGCATCCTCGATCCCGTGAGGCAGATCGAGGAGCCGCTCGGGACGTCCATCGGCCGTCACTCGCGACCCCTCGACGGCCAGGGTCACCCGCCCGTTCTCGAGTCCCGCTCGTCCAACCGGCGGGGGAGCGCTTTCGCCTCGTGCTGCGAACGACGCGACGTTCTGGATGGCCTCGGCCGAAGCCCTGTGCCGCAGCGACAGGTGCGGAACCGCCACGGCTCCTTCGTGGAGCGGAACGCCAGCCGCGCGGCAGACGTTGCCGAGAGACGTCTCTCCCGGCCGCTCGCCGGCGATCTCCGCGAGGCGGAGCAGGAGGTCGAGGAGCCGGTTCACCGTGCCCACATCGGCCTGCACCGCCCGCACCCGCTCCACCACCCACGCGAGATCGACTCCGGACGGTGCCATGAGCCGTCGCTCGACGAGGTCGAGCTTCAGTGCGGCGCCCGAGAGCGGGTCGGCCATGGCATGCCGGAGAGCGAGCAGGATACGAGCGGCTCCGCCGGCAGGGTCGGAAGGTGACACAGCGTCCATGTCGACGAGCAACGAAGCTAGCACACTCCCGACAGGGAAGGGCCTCGTTCTATTGCGGGCGGCGGATCACGGCGCGAGGTCGACGAGCATGGCGGAGAGCCCTGCGACGTGCCTCCGCTGCCGCGGGATCAGCTCGAGCTCGACGAGCTCCCGGGCGTCCTCGTCGAGCGAGCCCAGGGAGGCCTCGTACTCGACGAGACCGCGCTCCTCGACCCCGAGGAGAGCGCTTATGAACTTCTGCCTTTCCAGCACGGCCGATGCGCCGTTACCATCGAAAGCGACGGCGACCGAGGCCTCCCACGGGTCCGCCTCGAGCACAGGCGCGCCGCCCCGGGCCTGAACCGACCCTTGAAGAACCGCGACCGTGCGCTGGTGCTCGGAAGCGAGCTGCAGGAGATGGTCGCTCTTGACGACGGCCTTCTTCTTCACGGCGCGTAGGGCCTTCTGATATCCGGCCACCGCGGCGAGCTCGATGCGGAGGAGGGAGTTGAGGCGTTCTATCACGGACTGGAGAGGAGCACACCGCATGCCAGTTTCGGTTGCCAAATATCATTGCTTGTCGCCGCTTTCGTATTCCCTTCTCCGTTCAAAGTCGGCACCTCTTACCTATGCATTCGGTAAGGCTTGCCGAGCCGTCCGCTCGAGGTTTCGATCGGGGAGGTCTGCTGTGCGGAGTCTCCCGCGCTTCCACGCGAGAAATCGAATGGTCATCCGTAACGTAAGCACGATGGATACCTCCGCGTGGCACGTCGTGCTCCGAGTAAACATTTCAGTTTAGCCGGACCGCTCGTCCTCGTGCGGTCTGAGATCTCCGCTGGCACGGCCCCTGCTCCTCACCCTTGGGAGGCATCGACTCATGCACCACTGCCGCGCAGGCGAAGGCCGCCAGGAGCAGAGCAGTCACCAGGGCGGTCGGAAGAAAGGAATACCGTCGGGTCTCGCGTGCGCCTCACCGAGCAGACCGGCGATGACAAGGGCCGCCGGGTGACGGTAAAGATCGAAGGCTGAGAGATTCATCTCGTGGCGGACGACTCCGCCGGGCGATTCTCCTCGTCGCCGCTGCCGCGGCGCTCGGCTTCCTCTGTCTCCTCGGGGCGACGAACCTCGTTCTGCGATCGGATTGGCTCTCGGGGCAGATCAACTCGGACCCCGCGACGCTGTTTGTTGTGTATACCGGTGCGCGATCGCTCTTGCCCGGGCGACTCCGATTCGACACGCTCGTCCTCCGAAGCCGGGACTCGAACGTGGAATGGGAAGCCCGGCTCGAGGGAGTGTCGGTTCGCGTGGGCCTCTTCGACCTTTTGAGGCGCCGTTTCCGGGCAGCTTCCGTTCGAGCGGACGGCCTCTCGTTCCGGCTCCGGGAGCGTCTCGAGCGGCCCGAGGCGACACCCGCCCGGCTCGCGCGATATCCCAGCATCGCGGGATTCGTCGAACCGCCCCTCCGCGATCCTCCGGCGCCTCCCGCCCCGCCGGGCGATCCCTGGAGCGTCGTCGTCGACGATCTGAGCGTCGGTCTCGTGCGCGAGATCTGGATCGACTCTTGGCGGTGGACGGGAACGGCCCGCGTAACTGGGGGGTTCTTCCTCCGTCCCGGCCTCCAGGCCGAGGTGCTTCCGAGCGAGCTCGCCGCCTCACGGGGCACGCTGCACTGGGGAGAGGAGACCGTCTCGCGCGAAACGACCGGGAGCGTGCGCGCGGTGCTTCCGCGGTTCGATACGCAGGCATACCCGGGCAACGCCGTCTGGAAAATCATGTCGGGGGCGGCGTCCCTCCGCGGCACGCTCGACGGACTCGCGTTTCTCGCACCCGCGGGCGGCGGCCCGCATCTCGCGCCCGGCGGGACTGGGGCCGTTCGCGCGCGCGTTGCCCTGCAAGGCGGGCGGGGAAGCGCCCGGCTCGACGCGGAGGCTTCGGCCGTCGCCGTGAAGCTTGGAAAGCGGATGGTGCGGGGCGCGGCCCGGGCAAGTGTTTTCGCACGCCGGATCGATTTCCCGGCCTGGAGCGTGGCGTTCGACGGGACGCGCGTCAGAGTGAAGGATGTCTCGCTCGAGGGCGCGGCCGGCGCGCCATGGAGCGGCGTACTCGAAGCGCGACAGGCCCGCCTCGGGATCAAGGACGGGTCTTTGGACGCGCATCTCTCGGCGCGACTGGGAGACGGCCGGCCGCTCGTGGCCCTGGTGCCCTCCGGCCCGCCGAAGTGGATCGCGTTGGGCCTTCTCGATCTCAGAGACTTCGAGGCGTCGGGCCACCTGCGCGCGTCGCGGGGTTTCCTCGCGCTCGCGCCGGCCCACGCGGAAGCCGGGACATTCTCGATCGACGCGGACTGGCGCGAGGCCCGTGGCCGCCGGTGGGGAGCCCTTCTCGTCCGCAAGGGCGCGCTCTCCCTCGGGCTCGGTCTCGGAGAGAACGGGACGTCGCTACAACTCGCACGTGCCACGGACTGGTTTGCGGAGGAAGCCCGACCCGGGGGGCTCCGGACGGATCAGCCGCGAGGATCGGAGGGACCCGTGAGGCTGAGAAGGTAGCCGGGAATAGATCTTGCTGACACGGTTTTCCGAGTGAAGCGACGCGCGGTTGCCGCAATCTTTCTGGCCAGCCTCCTTGTCCCCGGCGCTCTGTGTTCCGAAACGGTCGCCGTGCGCCACGCGGAAGGACTCGTCCATGGCTTCCTCGTTCTCCGGTCGCTCGACGGCGTCTCGCTTGCGAGCGGGGACCTCATCCAGACATCCCGTGGCGACCGCGTTACGAGCCGCCTGGTCTTTCATTTCAAAGACGGCTCGATCCAGGACGAGACGGCGGTCTTCACGCAGAGCGGACGGTTCCGGCTTCTGACCGATCACATGTTCCAGCGCGGCCCGACTTTTCCACACCCAATGGAGGTCTCGATCGACGCGGTGGGCGGACGGGTGACGATCCGATATCGAGAAGACGACGGCAAAGAGAAGACCGCCGAGGAGCAGATGTCTCTGCCCGAGGACCTGGCCAACGGAATCCAGCTGACGCTCTTGAAGAACATCGCACCCGATGCCGTGTCGACAGAGGTGTCGATGCTCGTGGCGACACCGAAGCCGCGACTGGTGAAGCTCTTGATCACTCCGGCGGGGGAGGACTCGTTCTCCGCCGGCGGTGCCTCGCACAAGACGGTCCGTTTCAACGTCAAGGTCGAGCTCGGCGGCCTCGTGGGTCTGATCGCACCGCTAATCGGCAAGCAGCCGCACGACACGTCCGTCTGGATCCTCGGCGGGGAAGCTCCCGGCTTCGTGAAGTCGGAGGGGCCGATGTATCAGGGCGGCCCACTTTGGCGGATCGAGCTGGCGTCTCCCTTCTGGCCGCGGTGAGAGGGCTGGGCGGTAGCCTCGGCCGGGAGGGGTACTCTTGAAATCGTGAGAGCCTCCGAACCCCGACGCCCGAAGAAGCGGCACGTCTTCGCGATCATCCTCGTTTCGGTCGCGGCGGGTTACGCGTTCGCCATCACCATCGCGAAGGCGGGCGCTCCGAAGCAGACCGCCTACGAGCTGCCTCACGACTTCACGTTGAACGCGCCGACGTTCCTGCCGTCGGCGCTGCCCGGCGCGGTGCTGACGTCCGGCAACCGCCTCGACCTTCTCGAGAACGGCGACGCGATCTTTCCCGCCATGGTCGCGGCCATCTCCTCCGCCCGGAAGACGGTGAACTTCGAGGCCTACATCTTCTGGTCGGACGAGGTCGGCACGCGTTTCCGCGACGCGCTCGCCGAACGGGCCGCGCACGGCGTCGCGGTCCGCGTCCTCCTCGACGCGGTCGGTTCCTCGGGCAAGCGCCTGAAGGCCGGCGACGTCGAAGTCCTGCGCCAGGCCGGCTGCCACGTGGAATTCTTCCATTCGTTGAAGCCCTGGATGCTCTGGGTCTTCAACCATCGCAACCACCGACGGATTCTCGTGGTGGACGGCACGCTCGGATTCACCGGCGGCGTCGGATTTGCCGATTCATGGCGAGGCAACGCCGATTCGAAGGACCATTGGCGCGACACGCAGCTGCGGGTGGAAGGGCCCGCCGCCCGCGGTCTCCAGCGCGCGTTCCAGGAGAACTGGTCGGAGGTGACGGGCGAGGCGCTCGTCGGCGACGAGTTTTTTCCCGTGCTTGAACAGGCCGGTACGAGCGCCGTCGCCGTCGTACCTTCCTCGCCTCTCGCGGCGATGTCGGGGGCGGGCCGCGTATACGCGATCTCGCTCGCCGCCGCCGCGAGGGAGATCTGGATCGCGAACTCCTACTTCCTTCCGGACGAAGCGACTTCCGGTGTCTTGGTCGCCGCCGTGAAGAGGGGCGTGGACGTGCGGGTGATCGTTCCCTCGGATCGGCAGAACGACGTGCCGGCGACGAAGGCGGGGGGGCGCTCGTCCTTCGGACCGCTCCTCGCGGGTGGCGTGAAGATTTTCGAATATCAGCCAACGATGTTCCACCTGAAGACGATGGTCGTGGACGGAGTCTTCTCCACGGTGGGATCGGCGAACTTCGACGAGCGGTCCTTCCACCTGAACGAGGAGATCAATCTGTTCGTCTACGACGGCGAGTTCGCGGGGCGAATGAGGGAGACCTACCTTCGGGATCTGTCGCGCTGCCGTCCCTATACGTACGCGATGTGGAGGAGCCGTTCCCTCATAAAAAGAGTGACGGAGTGGCTCGTCGCGCCTTTCCGATCAGAGCTCTAGAGAGCACAACCATTTATTAATGAATGATTACACTCCAGCGAGTCCAGAATATCTCTACGTTGATATAAAATAAAGTTGACAATATCAAACTAAGATCCTATACTACGTGGGTAGGCGAAAATCCCACCTAGGATTGGTTCGTCCGGAAGACAAAGTCTTCGGAAGGTAGACCTCAAATGTTAGTCAGATGGAATCACCCTTTCCTCGAAGCCCAGCGCCAGAACCAGATGTTCAATGAAGGCTTTGGCCCGCGGGGCCGTGAGGAGGAAGTCGCGGCAGCGTGGGCTCCTCCAGTCGACATCGTCGAGACACCGGAGGCCCTGAACTTCATCGTCGAGCTCCCGGGTTTCAAGAACGAGGACCTGACCCTGAGGGTGGAGAACGGGGTTCTGACGCTCGAGGGCGAGAGGACGTTCGAGGCCGAGACGAAGGAGAGGAACTACCATCGCGTCGAGCGTTCGTACGGCAAGTTCGTGCGGGGCTTCACGCTTCCGAGCAACATGAATGCGGAAAAGGTCCAGGCGAACCTGACGGACGGCGTCCTTCTCATCACGCTGCCGAAGAAGGAAGAGACGAAGCCGAAGACGATCCAGATCGGCGCTGGAGTCCCGAAGCACATCGCCATCCGCAAGGCAGCCTGAGTTCTCGAGGTCCCCGGAAAGAGAGGCGGCGAGAGCCGCCTCTCTTCGTTCTGCGACTGTCTCGATATAGTCAGGACGATGCGGAAGCGGGAGACGCCTGACGCCAGCCCGGCGATGTCTGGTCAGGATGCGCCGCGCGGCCGCAGGAAATGGGTCACCCACGGGTTGTCGAACCGCGTTGTGTACGGGGGACTCCATTACGGTGCCCGCTGGCTCCCTCTGCCCGTCCTCCACGGCATCTCACTCTTCGGCAACAGCCTCGCGGTCACCTTCATGCATGAGACGCTCGAGGGCATCCGCGAGAACTACCGCCTCGCGCTCGGCCTTCCGGAGCGGGAGGCGCGGCGTCTGGCGCGCCGCCTTTTTTTCGAATACGGCAAGTCGGTGATCGACGTCTGGCGCCTCCGGAGTGAAGCCTTCGTCCCGAAGATCACATCGTTCGAGGCGGACGGCGCGGTGCTCGCCGGGGTCCGGAAGAACGGCCGCGGCTTCCTTCTCGTGACCGGGCACGTCGGAAACTGGGAGATGGGCGCCGTGACGCTGCGCGGCCACGCCCTGACACCGGCCGTCGTCGGCCAGCCGGAGCTCGATCCGGACGTCGAGGCCATGCGCCTGAGCCTGAGGACGCGCCTCGGAGTCGAGTCGATCGACATCGGCTCGTCCACCGGCACGGCCTTTCGCGTGCGCGCGGCAGTCGAGGCGGGACGGGCGGTGGCGCTCCTCGTGGACCGCGCCTACCCGGAGGACCAGGTCGTCGTTCCCTACTTCGGGCGCCCCACGCCTTTTCTCCGCTCGCCGGCCCTCCTCGCCCGATTCTGCAAGTGCGAGATCCTCCCCGGCTTCTTCCTTCGCAGCCCCGACGGCTCCTACTTCAACGTCTGGGGGGCTCCGGTCGCAGCGGACGAAAGGCTCTCTCCCGAGGCGGATGCGCGCCGCATCATGAGCCGCGTCGCCGCCGATCTGGAAGCCGTCGTGCGCGCGCACCCGACGCAGTGGTTCAACTTCTACCGGTTCTGGAAGGACGGGGGCGCTTCGGAAGAAGCGGCGCGGGCCGACGGGCGCGTCCACGCGCCGTAGACCCAGTTGCCGCAGCACCGGCTGCAGATGGGGAGCGGCTCTTTCGCGAGCTTCTCGCGGAAGCGTCCGGCGCGCTCGCCTGTCCAGATCTCCCGGAACGGCGTCTTCCTCACGTTGCCGATGAAGTAGTCGGGAAAGTCACCGCAGAAGCAGACCTGGCCGTCCGGCTCGACCTGGGCGAAATACCAGGCCACGGGGCAGAGGTTGTGGCCGAAGGTTTTGCCTGCATCGGCGAAATAGTCGGGCACGCTTTCCGCAGGTACATCGGGCACGAACGAGATCCAGGGGCGGCCTCGCGCGGAGTCGAGAAAGCGCCGGCGGCGGAGGCCCTTCAGGAGCTTGACGAGCTGGGTCAGCTGACGCCCTTTCGTGACGGCGAAGTCCCCGCCGTCGAACTCGAATCCCTTCCAGGAGCTGCCCGAGACGCCGAACGTCTCGGACATCACCCTCTCGTACTCCGCGCCGGTGTCCTTCGACACGAACCAGCGAAGCCCGATGTTGACCGTGTCGAGCGGAAGGCTCTGGAGTGCCTCGAGCGCCGGCGCGATGTCTTCCAGGTTGAGCTCGGTGATCGGCAGGATCGCAAGGAGCATCGGCGCCGCGGACCCGAGCTCGTCGCGCACGCGCGCCACGGCCCTCACGCCGGCCGCGGCGCGCGCGAAGCTGCCGGCTTGTCCCCGGATCCGATCGTGAACGTCGGGCACGCCGTCGATGGAGACCATGATCGAGTCCACGCCGGCCTCGACGAGGTCGCGGGCCATCTCCTCGAGCCGCCAGCCGTTCGTGATGAGCGAGCACGTCAGGCCGCGCCCCTTCACCTCCCGGACGAGAGGCAGGACGTCGGGATAGAGCAGCGGTTCGCCGCCGAACAGACTGATGATGGGCCGCGAGGGCGCGAGCTCGTCGAGGAGGCGAACGTAGTCGGAGAGAGCCATCTGGCGGTTCAATCCGATCAGCTCGCGAATCCGGTTTCTCTCTTTTTCACCATCGGTCGCGGTGGACGCGCCGAGCGCGCGGAAGATGCCTGTGTCTCCCCACTGTCCGCACATCTTGCAGCGGAGGTTGCAGAGGTTCGTGACGCGGAGCTGTACGAACGTCGGCATCGGGAGGTTGCCGGGGGCTGAAGCGGAAAGGTGGTCCATCACCTCGCGGCGTCCCTGGCTCATGCGGCCCAGGTGGCGACGCGCGAAACCCGCCAGCTTCAGACCTCGCCGAAAGCTCACGACGCTTTCTCCGGCGAGACGATTCCGGTCGCCCGTGCGAAAGCGCCGCGGCCCCGCAGGGCTTGCAGCACGCGTATGAAGGCGGCGCAGACGTGAAAACCGAAGATCCAGAAGCGCGCCTTGAACGTGGGATGGAAAACGCCGCCTCCGAGCACCGTCGTGACGCCGCGTTCGATCCACGGGTTCGGAGCCGGCGTGTAGAACGTCTCGAGCACGTGGGGTTCGTAGAAGCCGTGGACGAAGCGCTCGAATCGCCGGATCGCGCGGCGGTAAACCTTTTCGAAGTCCCTGAAGTCGCTCGCATCCACTCTCCCTTTCGCGCGGAGCGCGCGGTCGACGGAAGAGGCCGCGAGCTCGGCCGACTGCATCGCGAGGAGGACGCCCGTCGAGAAGACCGGGTCGAGGAAGCAGGCCGCATCTCCCACGAGGCAGAAGCCGTCGCCCGAGATGCGGGGGGTCGAGTACGAGTAGTCCGCGATGGCCTGGACGTCCATCGTCCGGCTCGAGCCAGCCAGGAGATCGCACACTTCAGGCGTCGCCTGGAGCGATTCCTCGAACAGCTGCTCCACGCTTCCGCGCCGTTCCTTGAACCGCCGCGACGGCATCACGATCCCGACCGAGACCGAGCCGTCGGAGAAGGGGATCAGCCACCACCAGCCGTCCGGCGTCGTCACGATGACGATGTCTCCGCCGGTGGGTCCCTCCGCGCGCCTGAAGGTGTCGTAGTGGGCGAACGCGGCCGAGCGGTCGAGGAGGGGATCGCGCCTGCGCCCGCCGAGGCGACGCGAGAGGAGCGCGTCGCGACCCGTGGCGTCCACGACCACCTTCGCGTCCACCGTGCGCGGCTCGCTTTCCCCTTTCAAGAGCACTCTCGCGCCGCGCGCCCTCTTGCCGTCGGCGCTGAACAGGACCTCCGTCACGCGCGCTTCCTCGAAGACGGCCGCTCCGGACTCCTGCGCGTGGTCGAGGAGAAGAGCGTCGAACTCGGCCCGTTTCACCTGGAACGCAGTCGGGTGGTCGCCGTCGATGCCGTTCGCGAACAGGACCGGGCGCGTGAAGGACGAGCCCTGATGGTAGAAGCGGGCTCCGCGCTTCACCTGAACCCCCGCCGCTTTCAGCTTCGAAAGCACGCCGATGCGCTCGAAGAGCGGCAGGTTCCAGGGCAGAAGCGATTCGCCGACGTGGAAGCGCGGGAACTTCTCGCGCTCGAACACGACGGCACGATGGCCCATCCGGGCCATCAGCGTCGCGAACGTCGAGCCGCCGGGTCCGCCGCCGCAGATGACCGCGTCGGCCTCGGCGGGGAAGGCCCCGGGTCTCACGTTCTCCTGTCCGGAGCCTTTCGCCGACATGCCCGTGATTATCCACGCACCGGAGAGAGTCGGAGGTCAACGACCCCCAATTGAATCCGGCTCGCGGCTTCCTGCTTGGCGGGGGTTCCGCCCTGAGTCACTGCGACCTGGCGATGCGGAACCCGAGGTTGCCGTCGCGGTAGTCAGCGCTGCCGACGCCGCGGTACGCCGACCGGCAGCTCGGTAGGACGTCGTCCCACGTGCCGCCCCGCCTGACACGGCTGTTGCTCTGCGGGGGGCTGCCTCCCGTGGGGTCCGTCACCGCCGTCGTCGGGTAGGCGGCGTACCAGTCCTGCACCCACTCGTCCACGTTCCCGTGCACGTCGTACAGCCCATAGGGGTTCGGCTGCTTCTGTCCCGCGGGATGCTGCATGCCGCTCTGGTTCCCGCACCACCAAACGTAGGAGTCCGCGCTGCACGGTCCGCACTGGTCGTCGCAGTCCAGCGCGTCCCCAAACGAGAATCGGGTCGTCGTGCCGCCCCGCGCCGCCCGCTCCCACTCCGCCTCCGTAGGGAGCCGGAAGGCGGACGCCCCGCTGAGCCCCAACACGGCATTCAGCTTCTCCAGGAACCCTCCGCTTCCCGCGATGTCGTTCCAGGACACCTCCTCGACGGGACACGTGCCTCCGCAGCTGGAGTGGTAGCTCGGGTTGCTCCCCATCACCGCCTGCCACTGCGCCTGTGTCACGTCGGTCTTCCCGATGTAGTAGTCGGCCGAGAGCGTCACCTGGTGCTGCGTCTCGTCGCTCCCGCGGCTGCGCTCCGTGCCCGGCGATCCCATCAGGAACGTTCCGTGCGGAATCTTCTCCAGCACCAGCGGCACGCCGCCGGGCAGCGTCACGGTCAGCTCCTGGCTGGCGGTGTCCGCCGCCGCGACGATCGCGAAGGGGTCGCCCGAGGCGTTGTTGATGACCGACGCGAAGGAGAGCACCGGCTGGTCGCTCGTGAACTCGAGGAAGAGGTTCGTGTCCGTCGTTCCGGAGGCGCCGGGGAAGCCGCCCAGGGACACCTGCCGGAATCCGTCGGCGGGCAGCGCCGGATAGGTGGCCGTCCCGATCGACGATCCGTCCCCGCGCCGGAGGTTCGCCGTCACCGTCGCGTTCGCGGTCCCCGGGTTCATGAACACGACGTTGGTCCGGTAGCCCGTCGCGGAGCTCGTACTGAGCGCGAGCTGACCCAGGATCCCGGCACGCAGGGCCTGCGAGGCGTCGATCCCCGGCAGCCACTGCCCCGAGATCGCCCCCGACCCGCACGCGTTCACGTTGTTCACGCTCGACGAGACGATGAGAGACCCGGTCGCCTCGAGCCGGATCGGTCCGAACGAACCCAGACTCGCCCCGAAGAGGGACCTGAGGATGTTGTCGAAGGACGCCTGACTCCGCGCCGGTATCGTGAACGGCGAAGCCGGCACCGTCGCTCCGTTCGCCTGGTCGTAGAACGTCGCCGTCACCGTCACCGGGGACCGAGTGACGTTGAGGAGGCGGACGTCCGAGTGGAATTCGGCCCCGCCCGCTCCCGTGCTGTAGGCGGATGACGGCAGGACATAGGTCGCCGTCTGTGCCATCGCCGTGCTCGCGAGAAGCACCGCCGCGAAGGCGACGGCAGCGCGAGCCGCCAGGCCGTGATCGGTCCTTCGCCTGATTTCGTTCTGCTTGTTGAATCTCATGGGTCACCTCCCGTCATCCGGAAGAAACGGAAACGGGCGGCACCCGGGATCACTTCACGCCGGGAGGCGGCCGCACGTTGGTGTATTCGTAGCGGGTCTTCACGACGGAGCCATCCGGCAACGTGAGGGTTTGTCCCAGCAGCCAGCCGTTCGATTTCAAAATGTGCACGATCGAGTCCGTGCCGCTCTCGTTGCTGTGGACCCTGTACGCCGTCACCGCCTGACCGTCGACGGTTTCTCTGCCCGCATCGGCGCAGGTGTCCGGATGCGTCTTCAGCTTTTCCCGCGCCGCCTCGAGCATGGCTCCCTGGGGCGCGGCGCTGCGCCGCCACCGGCCGCCGATGCGCAGGTACTCGACGCCGTCGGCGAAGATCGCCTCGCTGGACTCGACGACCTTGCCGGCTCTCCCGGCCGTCTTTGTCGTGTAGACGTGGTGAGGCATCTGCACCGCCTTGATCGCGGCGTTGTAGAGCGCGTCGCAGGTGTCGGCGGCGCGCGCAGACGTCACGAAAACCATGCACGCGAGCAAGGCCGTGATCGGAATGAAGTGCACGATGTGTTGACGGGACATGGTGTGTTCCCTCCTCTAGCGTTTCGATGGACTTGGCCGTTGCCCATCGAACTACGGCATCGCGGGGACGAACGCGATTTGCGTTTTGCCGCCATGCGCATAGATCATGATGCTGCCGCTGGGACAGGCGTACTTGACGCCTTGGGATGCGGTCGTTCGAATGCAGGACTTCGGCGCGTTGGATGCGTACCAGCCGTCCACCGTCTTCACCGCGTCACCCGTTTCGAGCACCATCGGCACGCCCCTCGCAACCGCCGACGCCGGCATGTCGTTCATGTTGCGGCCGCGCGGGTACATCGGCAGCTTGCCGTTCATCTGTGCGGCGGAGGGAGCGGCCCGAATGGGTTCTTGAGACGTCCATCGATACGCGATGTGGCCTTTGCCTTTGCCGGTCACGTTGCCGTCCTGCTCCTCGCGCAGCAGCAATCCCGAGGTCTTGGAAATCCAGATCTGCGCATCGGTGCTTCCGGTCTTCGACTGATACTGCTCGCGATAGACCTCCGCAGCCTGACCGTCCACAACCTCGTCGCGCAGATAGCTGCAGGTGTGGGCGCCGAGACCGTAAATGCCCGGCGTGTCAGCGGCAAAGTGGTAACCGGTCGTCTTCATCTGCCCGTGGCTGCTTCCGGTCTTTCGGTTGGCCTCCAGGATCCTGCCGCAGGCGTCTTGGTCCGCATGGGCGCTGACGCTTGCCAGTGTGAACAGAGCGACGATCAATGCGGGGAATTTCATGATCCGATCTCCTCCGTCTGCGTCCGAGTTGCGATTCCTTTTCGGCTCATCGCTTTCCAGGCTTTCGACTCGTGATGATTCATCCGCCTAAGTTCGGCGACTCCAGGACCTTCTTCGCCGCCGCGATCGCGACCCGGTGCGGGTCCTTCACGAACTGAGGCTGGATCAGGATGTGGTGCGCGCCCTTGCGCACGAAGAACATCCGGCCCATCCCGACAAAGAACGCCTCGTCGCCCAGATCGGGCACGGTCTCGCCGCCGGCCTCCGGGCGGCTCGCGTTTCTCCCCGCTTCCATGCTCATGGAGAGCGCGGCGGAGCAATGCACCGAGAACAACGGCCGCTCTCCTCCGGGTCCGGCGCGCGTCCCGGGGTCCTCTTTCTCGGCCTGCGCGCGCATGGCGCCCGCAATCTGGTCGATCATGCGCGAGACCTGCGCATCGCCGGCAGCTCCCGGCGCGCTCTTCATCGCGATCGCTTCCGGGTTGAGCGAGGGATCCGGGATCCCGTAGTAGACGCATGTATCCGACGTCGACTCCGTCCGCGTGACCGCCGTTCCAGCGATCGCCGCGGCGTCCTCCTTGGAAAGGAGGCTGCAGCCGTAAGACTCAGGCCTCTTCTCCTCGCGAGCCATCTTCCCCATGCTGCGAGCCACTCGGCCGATCGCTCCATCGCCGGGGGCGCCGCCCGCGATGCGCGTTTCGACCGCTCTGGCCAGTCGACGGCCGACCACGTACACGCCGGCCGCGGCGGCGACCCCGACCACCGCCACGACCGCGAGCACCCAGAGGATCGCTTTCCCTCCGGCCGACGTTCCCCCGCTCGGGACGGCCTGCGCCGGCGCATGGCCGGCGCGCTCGCCGCAATTCGAGCAGAACCAGTCATTCCCGAAGATCGGGGCCCCGCATTTCCGACATTTCGCCAGATCGTTCATCGACGCATCTCCTTTGCAGGGCGACGACAATTCCCAAACGAGGCCCGACTTGATCTCGGCGGGGCATTCCTGACGGTCAAGCTCTCGCCTGGAAAGAACGGTAACTCCGGCAGTCAGGGATCATTCCCGCGGTGTCTGGCGGGGGGCGCGCGACGTCCCACGGGCGGAGAGAAAGGCCCGCGCGGTCGGATAGAGATCGACATCGACCGCCGGCATGGCGCTCAGGGACTTTCGCGCGGTCCGCATCGCCGCGGCGCTCTTGGCCGAGAAGGGTTCACATCGCCCGCTCAGAAGCTGTGCCTGGAGGCGCCAGATCGGATCCACGGGATGGCTGGCTCCGTCGATCTCGGCGAGCGCGCCGGCGAGCAGGGGCTCAGCCTCGGGACAGCGATTCGCGCCGACCAGGAAATCGGCTAGCGGGATCGCCCATTCATACGTCATGTTGCCCCGGGAGGGCACGAGCTCCTTTCCGATGCCCAGACCCGCGCGAAAATCCCGTTCCGCGAGTCCCGCCTCGCCGCACATCTCCTCGGCGATCGCGACCTCACGCAGGGCCACGGCCACGTTGCCGGATTTCTCGCCTTCTCGCCTCCTCTGCAGCTCCAGGGCCTGCCGGGCGAGCTCGAGCGCTTCGCGAGGCCTCCCTTCCCGCTCGAGCGTCGTCGCGAGATTCTCGCGGGCCAGGGCCCCCGTGGACTGGCCGTTGTCCTCGCGTAGCTCCGCCAGGACCTCCCGCTCCAACGATTCCGCTTCCGATGCCTGGCCGGCGTGGAGCAGCGTGATCGCGAGGTTATTCTCGACCGAGAGCGTGTCCGGATGGCCCTTTCCCGAGACCCTCTGGTACCGGGCGAGGAGCTCCCGGAAGACCGGCACCGCTCCGGTAAAGTCTCGGCGCGACGCGCGAATGATCCCGAGCATATTGAGCGCTTCGCCGATCTTCGGGTGATCGTCGGGCAGCGCGCGGCGAAGGACCTCGAGCGCTCCCTCTGCGGTCTTCTCGGCGTCGTCGTGGCGATTCTGGTCGTCATAGACGCCGGCGAGCTCGATCTGGGTCGCGCCGACGAGCGGATGCGCGGGCCCGAGGACCTTCCGGCGGATCGCGAGCGCGCGTTCGAGCGCGGCGGCCGACTCCGGATACTCACCGGCCTCGTTGAGACGAAGGCCGAGATTGTGCAGCGAGCCGGCGACCCCGAGTGACTCCGGACCGAGCGTCCTCTCGCGTATTCCCAGAGCCTGTCGCAGGAGCTCGATCGCTTTCGACTCCCGGCCGAGGTCCGACTGGTTTGTGGCGAAATCGTCGAGGCGCGCCGCGCTTTCCGGCGAGCCCGTTCCGAAGCGGCGCTCGCTCGCGGCGAGAGCCTCCCGGAACGGCGCCTCGGCGCGCGCGAACTGCCCCTGGTCCTCGAGCAGCCGGCCGAGGTGGCCGAGGCTCTGGATCACGGCCGGATCATCCGCACCGAGGCTCGCGCGACGAGCCGCCAGCGCCTCGCGGAGCAACGGCTCTGCGCGGGCGAAGTCCGCTTCGAGCCGGAAGATCTCGCCGAGCTGATCCAAGCTCGCGGCAACCTCCGCGCTCCGGGCGGGAAACGCCTGACGGCGCAGCCGCAACGCCTCCTGGGCAAGAGGCAGCGCGCGGTCGTAGAGGCCGAGCGCGACGTACGACGCCACCATGGCGTGGAGCAGACGGGCGCGCACCTCCGGCTCGCCGGCGAGGTCGGATCGCAGGCGGGCGACGCCTTCGTCGAGGAGCTCCTGGGCGGTGAGAGACGAGCCCCGGGCGAGGGTCGGATCCGAGCCCTCGAACAGTCGGACGAGGAACGAGGTCACCTCCTGCGAGGCGCGCGCCTCGCGGGCCTTGGCGCGCGCTTCCTCGAGCGCGGCCCCGAGAGCGCCGACGAGGGCGAGGAGGAGCGTCGCGGCGACCGCGAGCGTCCAACGGTGTCGCGCGGCGAACTTCCCGGCGCGGTAGCGGAAGCTGTCCGGTCGAGCGCGGATCGGCAGAAAGGAGAGATGCCGCCGCAGATCCTCGGCGAGCGCCGCGGCAGAGGGATACCGGCGGTCGGGCTCGTTTCGGAGCGCGGTGAGGAGGATCGTGTCGAGATCCCCGCGCAAGGCGCGGCGGCGCCGCCGACGTGACAGAGTCGGAAGCTTGGCGGTCGCCACCGCCGTGCTGGGCCGGGCCGTTTCCTCTGCGATGCCGGCGGGCGCGATCTCCTCCCGTGCCCCCGGAGCGGAGAACGGCCGACGCCCAACGAGCAGCTCGTAGAGCACGACACCCAGCGCCCAGACGTCGGTCGCCGTCGTGACTCGCTCGCCGCGGATCTGTTCGGGCGCGGCATAGGCCGGGGTCAAATGGCGCTCGAGGGTGCGCGTCCCTTCGTCGTCGTCGCCGAGAAGCTTCGCGATGCCGAAGTCCAGGAGCTTGACGTCGCCGCTCGCCGTTACGAGGATGTTCGAAGGCTTGAGATCGCGGTGCACCACGAGCCGGCGGTGGGCGTGGTCGACGGCCGCACAGACTCCGAGGAAAAGCTCGATGCGCTGCGAGAGAGAGAGGCCCCGCGCGTCGCAGTAGTCCCCGATCGGGACCCCCTCGACATACTCCATCGCGAAGAACGGAAGGCCCTCGGGAGTCACGCCGCCGTCGAGCAGACGGGCGATGTGCGGGTGCTCGAGCCCGGCGAGGATCCGGCGCTCGGCGAGAAAACGCCGGATTGCCTCGTCGCCGGCGAGGCCGAGGCGCGCGACCTTGAGGGCGACCCGCTGCTCGAAGTGTCCGTCGCAGCGCTCACCGAGGAAGACGATTCCCATTCCGCCGAGTCCCAGCTCGCGGACAAGGCGGTAAGGACCCAGCTGCCGTCCGATCCAACCATCCAGCAGGGCGTCGCCGCCTTCGAGAAAGCGCGCGAGGCGCTGCGCTGCGCTTCGGTCGAGAGGAGAGTCGGCCTCCGAATCGGCCGTCAGGAGATCGACGACCCGCCGGCGGAGCGCATCGTCCCCGCCGCAGGCCGCCGCGACGTGGAGGTCGCGCTCGGGGGGCTCGAGATCGGCGACGTCCTGGAAGATCTCGAGCGCGCGACCCCACGCTTCCTCTGCACTCACGGTGAGCCCGGGGAGAGCGTCGCGAGCAGGAACGCCCGCGCCGCGCGCCAGTCGCGTTTGACCGTGGCGGTCGACTCGTCGAGCGCCTCCGCCGTCTCCTCGACCGACAGGCCCCCGAAGAAGCGCAGCTCGACCACGTGCGCCATTCGCTGGTTCGCGCCTTGCAGCTTCGCGAGCGCGGTGTCGATCGCAATCAGCTCCGCGGCATCGGCTCCGACCTCGGACGCGACATCCCCGAGCGTCGCGATCTGGAGCCCGGCGCCGCGCTTCAAAGCCGTGTGGTTACGCGCGTGGTCGACCAGCACCTGTCGCATGGCCCGCGCGGCAAGAGCGAAGAAGTGCGAGCGGTCCTTGACGGACGCGCCGCGAGCGAGCTTGAGGTACGCTTCGTGGAGGAGCGCCGTCGTGCGAAGGGTTTCGCCGGGGCGCGCTCGCCGGATCTGCCGGTGCGCCAGCGCGTGCAGCTCTTCGTACAGCGCTTCGAACGTGAGGGAATCCGGACCCGGGGGACCGGAAGCGGCGTTCGACTCGGGATCCATTGCGCCGCGCCGCGCCGGTCTAGGCCTTGACCTCTTCCCTGACCCACACCCCGTTCTTCTCGACGTAGTTGAAGCGAGGCTTGCCGTTGACCTTGTGGACCGTCGTGTCGGTGATCACGATCTTCCCATCCTCGTTCTTCATGTAGAAGTCGACGTCGACCATCGTGCCGTCCTTGGCCTTGAAGTCCGTGCAGGCGAAGTACGTGTCGGCGGAGAGGGGCGTCAGCTTGTCGGTATGAACCTTGACGAGCGTGAGGTCCCAGGTCCTCTTCAGTACCTTGTCTTCCACCTTGAAGACCCCGCCCTCGGCCTTCGTCTTCTCGGCGATGTGGGCCTTGATGGCCTTGTCGAGGTCGGCCGTGCTGACGGTCTTGGCCTTCTCGGACTTCGAGGGCTCGCCCTTCGCGGGATGCTCATGCCCCGCCGGATGCTCCTGCGCAAACCCTGGAGACGCCGCGAGAAGGAACGCTCCCGCGAGGATGGCCGCGTAACGAGTTGTTCTCAAGGTTCACCTCCCGGGTCGGATCATAGTCACAAGGGACTCGCTCGGAAATCGCATACCCCGCCCGTCACGCTCGCAGGTCTCCACCCGCCAGGCTCTTCGCGCGGACCGGGCTCGTTCGCAGCTACAATCCGGTCATCCACGTGACGATCGCATCCGGTGTCCGCCTGGGACCGTACGAAGTACTTGCGCCTCTCGGGGCGGGAGGGATGGGAGAGGTCTACCGGGCGAAAGACCCTCGCCTCAATCGTGATGTCGCGATCAAGGTACTGCCGGGAGATTTCTTAGAAGGTGAAGAGCGCAAGGCGCGTTTCGAGCGAGAAGCTCGCTTGCTTGCGGCGCTGAATCACCCCGGCATCGCCGCCATCTACTCGTTCGAAGAAATCCCCGGTTCTCCTTCTCGCCACATCCTCGTCATGGAGCTCGTCGAGGGCGAGGGTCTCGACCAGAGGATCGGCAGCCCCTCTCTTTCCCTCGAAGAATCCCTTTCCATCGCCCGGCAGATCGCCGAGGCTCTGGAGGCGGCGCACGAGAAGGGGATCGTGCACCGGGACCTGAAGCCTGCGAACGTGAAGATCAGTCACGACGGGCGGGTGAAGCTGCTGGACTTCGGCCTCGCGAAGATCTTCGAGAGCGAGGCAGGCGGCTCGAACCCGTCGATCTCGTATTCGCCGACGCTGACGGCGCGCGCCACGGCGGCGGGCGTCATCCTCGGGACGGCGGCGTACATGTCGCCCGAGCAGGCGCGGGGCAAGGCGGTGGACAAGCGGACGGACATCTGGGCGTTCGGGTGCGTGCTCTACGAGATGCTTGCGGGGAAGAGAGCCTTCGAAGGCGAGACGGTCTCCGACACGCTCGCGTCGATCCTCAGGGGAGAGCCGGACTGGGCGGCATTGCCGCCGGGAACACCGGAGAAAGTCAAAGAGATTCTTGGAAAGTGCCTGAGGCGCGAGGCGAAGCAGCGCCTCCACGACATCGCGGATGCGCGCCTCGACCTCGAGGAATTGAAGGCAGCCGGCGCGTCGAGATCCTCCGGTCAATTTCCCTTCGAAGAAAAGACCGCGGTGCCGAGCCCAACGGTGGCAAGCGCAGAAGGGACGAGTCGTGAGCGAGGGAGCAAGAGGTCTCTCTATCTCTCCTGGGCGGTTGCGGCCGCGTTCGCGGCCGCGGCCGGGGTGCTCGCCCTGCGCGCTCGCGCCCCCGAAGTGCGCGTGTATCGCGCGACGATCAACCCTCCCGAGGGCACGGTCTTCGCCGTCGACACGACACAGCCTGGGCCGGCGGTTCTCTCGCCTGACGGACGGAAGCTTGCGTTCACGGCTCGCGGAGTCGACGCGAAGGTCAGGTTGTATGTCCAGCCCCTTGACTCCACCGGGGCGCAGCCCCTGCCGGGGACGGAGAACGCCCAGTACCCGTTCTGGTCTCCAGACAGCCGCTTTCTCGCATTCGGAGCCGATCAGAAGCTCAAGAGGATCGAGGCGTCCGGCGGACCGCCGTCGATCCTCTGCCCGACGACCGATTTTCCGAAAGGGGGAACGTGGAGCGCTCGAGGCGTGATCGTCTTTGCTCCCGCGGCCGGCGGGCCGCTCCACGTCGTCTCCGAGAACGGAGGCGAGTCGAAGCCGATCACGAAGCTCGACGAGAAGCGGGGCGAGAATTCCCACAGGCTCCCGTTCTTCCTTCCGGACGGGCGGCACTTCCTTTACCTCGCCCGCCTCGGGAGCGCGCTCCCGGCTGAGGGGCATCAGATCTTCGTGGGCTCCCTCGACGGCGGCGAATCGAAGGCTCTCCTCAGTTCGCCGACAGCCGCGGAGTACGCGTCCGGTTATCTCCTCTTCCTGCGCGACCGCGACCTGATGGCGCAGCGCTTCGATCCCAAGAGTCTCGCTCTTGAGGGGGAGGCGCACCCCGTGGCCGAGAACGTCAGCGTGCTCACCGGCGCCGCCAAAGCGAACTTTTCCGCCTCGCAGGCCGGGGTTCTCGTGGCCCAGATCGGAGCGGCCGTCGTCCTCGGAGCACAGCTCGAATGGACGGACCGTGCGGGGAAGCTGCTCGGCACGTTGGCGGATCGCGATGCCTACGACGAGGTCAGTGTTTCACCGGACGGGCGCAGCGTCGCCGTGTCGCAGATCGATCTGAAGGCGGGCACACACGACATCTGGATCTGCGACGTCGCTCGGAACCTGAAGACGCGATTCACGTTCGATCCGGGCGAGGAGCTCACGCCGCGTTGGGCCCCGGGCGGCCGCTCGCTCGTTTACGTAGCCGGCCGCGGCGCGCAGCAGGGACTTTATCGGAAGGAGATAGGAGGCTCCGGCGTGGAGGAGCTGCTGTACGCGTCGGAAACCGTCAAGGTCCCGAGCGGCTTCTCGCCGGATGGAAAACTTCTCGCTTTCAACGAGGTCGGAACCGACACCGGCCTCGACATCTGGATCCTGCCGCTGACGGGGGACCGCAAGCCATATCCGTTTCTCAAGACGAATTTCAATGAGTCGAACGCCGTTTTCTCCTCTGACGGAAAGTGGCTTGCCTATAACTCGAACGAATCCGGGCGGGCCGAGGTCTACGTCACTCCGTTTCCGGGTCCCGGCCGCAAGTGGCAGGTCTCGACGCAGGGAGGGGCGTATCCCGAGTGGCGACAGGGTGGCCGGGAAATCCTCTACCAGGACCTCAAGACCAACGAGATCATGGCCGTCCCGGTAGCCTTCAAGGGCGACGCCCCGGACTTCGGTGCGGCCCGGGAGCTCTTCACGGCAACGCCGCCGCTGGCCGGGTTCGCGCGACGCTACGACGCGACCGCCGACGGGAAGAAGTTCATCATGATCCGCCCGAACCAAACGAGGGAGACGGGATCGCTCACGCTCGTCGTAGGCTGGACGGCGGAGCTCGAGGGAAAGAAGTGAGCGAGACGTGACGCTGGCGGCCGGCACGAAGCTCGGGACGTACGAGGTTCTGGCCCCGCTCGGCGCCGGGGGGATGGGAGAGGTCTACCGGGCGAAGGATCTTCGCCTCGGGCGCGACGTCGCTATCAAGGTCCTGCCGGAAGAATTCTTCGAAGATGAAGAGAGAAGGACCCGCTTCGAAAGAGAGGCGCGGACGCTTGCGAGTCTGAATCATCCGGGCGTCGCCGCGATCTATTCATTCGAAGAAATCCCTGGTTCCTCTGATTCCCCCGGCTCGCACGTCCGCCACATTCTCGTGATGGAGCTCGTGGAGGGCGAGTCGCTACGCCAGCGGATCTCCGAGGGCGCCCTGCCGGTGCGCAAGGCCGTGGACCTCGGAGCCCAGATCGCGCGCGGCCTCGCGGCCGCCCACGAGAGCGGGATCGTCCATCGGGACCTCAAGCCGGAGAACGTCGTCCTCACGAAGGACGGGCGCGCGAAGATCCTCGACTTCGGCCTCGCGAAGCAGCGCGCCGCCACGCCTGAAGAGGACACGAAGTCGCCGACGCTCGCGAGAGCGACGGACGCCGGGACTCTCCTCGGGACCGTCGGGTACATGGCGCCCGAGCAGGTGAGAGGGCAGAGTGCCGACGCGCGGTCCGACATCTTCGCGTTCGGGTGTGTCCTCTTCGAGATGCTGACGGGCCGGCGCGCGTTCAGGGGCGACTCCGCGATCGAAACCATGAACGCGATCCTGAAGGAGGAGCCGCCCGAGCCCGACGTTTCGGCGGCGAAGATTCCTCCCGACCTCGACCGGTTCATCCGGCACTGTCTCGAGAAGAATCCCGCCGAGCGGTTCCAGTCCGCGCGAGACGTCGCGTTCGACCTCGAGGCTCTCGCGGGGAGCTCGTCGACGGGCCGTGCCACAGCCGTCATGCCGTCCGGCGGCGGCCGTCGCTGGCGCGTCGTCGCGGCCGTGGTCGTCGCAGTCGCCGCGATCGTCGCGGCGCACGTCGCGGGCTTCCGCCGGGGCAAGAACGCGGCGGCCCCGGTCCCGTCGTTCGCGCAGCTCACGTTCCGGCAGGAACCGATTTTCACCGCGCGCCTCGCCCCGGACGGCAAGACGGTCGTCTTCAGCTCCGCTCCGTCCGGCAATGCTCCCGAGATCTTCTCGGTCCGCTCCGACTTCGCGGGCGCGAGCCCTCGCCGCCTCCTCTCCGGCCAGCTCCTCGCGATTTCGTCCCGCGGCGAGTTGGCCGTCCTGAGCCATGCGCGGTACCTCGCCCACAGCCTCTTCGAGGGCACGCTCGCGCGGATGCCGCTCGAAGGCGGCGCGCCGCGCGAGATCCTCGACGGCGTGCGCGAGGCCGAGTGGTCTCCGGACGGCTCCGATCTCGCGGTGATCCGCGCCGTGGGCGGGAAGGACCATCTCGAGTTCCCCGTCGGAAAGGTCCTCGCCGAGACGGGCGGGTACTTCAGCAATCCGCGCTTCTCCCCGCGCGGCGACCGGATCGCGTTCTTCGAGCACCCCTTCAAGTACGACGACCGAGGCGGGATCGCCTCCGTCGACCTCGCGGGCAAGAAGACGGTCCTTTCGGACGGGTATTGGGGAGAGGAGGGACTCGCGTGGTCGCCCGGCGGAGACGAGGTCATGTTTTCCGCCGGGACCGCGTACAACAACTTCAAGGTGTTCGCGGTCTCCCTCTCGGGCCGGCGGCGCGTCGCGCTCGAGAGCGCCGGGGGCCTGACGATCCACGACATCCGGGGCGACGGGCGCTGGCTCGCCACGCGGGACGACTTCTTCCGCGAAATGCCCGTCTTCGTACGCGGGCAGGCGCACGAACGGGACCTCTCCTGGCTCGACCTCTCCGACCCCGTGGCCTTCACGCGGGACGCGGGGACTCTTCTCTTCATGGAGGAGAGCGGCAGCGTGGGCGTGAACTACGCCGTGTGCGTTCGCCAGACCGACGGGTCGCCCGTCGTCCGCCTCGGGGAGGGCGCCGCCGCCGACCTGTCGCCGGACGGCAAGTGGGCGCTCGCGAACGTTCCGACGACGCCGCAGCAGCTCGTTCTGTACCCCACGGGCGCGGGCGAGGCGCGACGGCTCGAGCGTGCGGGACTCGTCGCGTTCGACTCCGCGCGGTTCTTCCCGGACGGCAAGCGAATTCTCACCTGCGGTCACGAAGAGGCCAAGGCCGTCCGCTGCTACGTCCAGGACGTCGCGTCGGGCGGGTCCCGGCCCTTGACGCCGGAGGGAACCACCGACGGATATCCCGCGCCCGACGGCAGGACGGTCGTGGTGAGGACCCCCGCCGGCGATCTCGCCCTCCATCCCGTAGACGGAGGCGAGGGGCGGCCCGTCACGGGCACGAAGCCCGGCGACACCGTCGTCCGCTGGAGCATCGACGGGCGCTCGCTGTTCGTCGTGTCGGGCACGGAGGTCCCGGCGCGCGTCGAGCGCCTCGATCTCGCGACGGGCCGGCGAGAACCGGTTCGCACGCTGGGCCCCGCGGATCTCGGCGGAGTCCTGCAGATCGGCCCGATCGTCCTGAGCGAGGACGCGAAGAGCTATGCCTATGCGGTGCGTCGCACGCTCTCGCACCTTTTTCTCGTGGAAGGAGCGCGATGACGCTTTCAGCAGGTACACGTCTCGGGTCTTACGAGATCCTTTCGCCGCTCGGCGCCGGGGGGATGGGAGAGGTTTATCGGGCGACCGATGCGCGACTCGGGCGGGCGGTTGCGCTCAAGGTCTTGCCGGAAGATTTCCTCGAGAGTGAAGAAAGCAGGCGGAGGTTCGAGCGGGAGGCGCGTACGCTTGCTTCGCTGAATCATCCGGGGATCGCCCATCTCTATTCATTCGAAGAAATCCCCGGTTCCTCCGGCTCGTCCCCGCGCCACCTCCTCGTCATGGAGCTCGTCGAGGGGGAGACGCTCACCGAGCGGCTGCTTCGCGGCCCGCTCGAGCCCGAGCAGCTCCTGAAGACCTCGATCGAGATCGCGGCCGCCCTCGACGCGGCGCATCACGCCGGCGTCATTCACCGCGATCTCAAGCCGGGAAACGTGATGCTGACGAAGTCCGGCGTGAAGCTCCTCGACTTCGGCCTCGCGAAGACGGCGGCGCCGCCCGTGAAGTCGTCGTCCTCGGCCACGTCGCTCCCGACCGAGATGCCGCGGGCGATCACGCAGCAGGGGACGATCCTCGGGACGTTCCAGTACATAGCGCCCGAGCAGCTCGAGGGCAAGGAGTCCGACGCCCGGAGCGACATCTTCTCCTTCGGGGCCGTGATCTACGAGATGGCGACGGGCCGCAAGGCGTTCGAGGGGAAAAGCCATGCCGCCCTGATCTCGGCGATCCTCAAGGACGAGCCCGCCCCGGTCTCGGCAATCGCTCCGATGACGCCTCCGGCGCTGGACCGCGTCGTGAAGACGTGTCTCGCGAAGGACCCCGAGGATCGGTTCCAGACGGCTCACGACATCAAGCTGCAGCTCCAGTGGATCGCGGAGGGTGGCTCGCAGGTCGGGCTGCCCGCACCCGTGGCGCACCGCCGGAAGAGCCGCGAGCGTCTCGCGTGGGGCCTGGCCGCGGCGGCCGCCATGGCGGCGGCGGTCCTCGCCGTCGGCTTCGTCAGGCGCGCCCCCGTTCGTCCGAAGCTCGTGCGGTTCGAGATCGCGAACCCGGAGGGGATCACGACGATCGACGCGCCCCGCATCTCCCCGGACGGACGTCACCTCGCGTTCAACGCGACCGACTCCTCCGGGAAAAGCCGCGTCTGGGTTCGGGCGCTCAACGCGCTCGTCGCCCAGCCTCTGGCCGGCACGGAGGGCACGACGCGGCCGTTCTGGTCGCCCGACAGCCGGTTCATCGGGTTCTTCGCGGAAGGCAAGCTGAAGAAGATCGAGGTCTCGGGCGGGCCGGCGCAGAAGATCTGCGACGCCCCGACCGGCGCCGACGGCTCATGGAGCGCGGAAGGCGTCATCCTGTTCGACGGCAGAGGCAACGACCCTATCTACCGTGTCTCCGCCGCCGGGGGAACGCCCGTCGTCGCCGTTAAACCCGAACCCTCGCGCAAAGAGACGACGGTCGGCTGGCCGGATTTCCTTCCGGACGGCCGGCACTTCCTCTACATGGCGGTGGGTGAGAAGTCCGAGGACAACGCCTACCGGATCGGCTCGCTCGACTCGGCCGAGTCGAAGATGCTCGCCCCGGCGCAGACGCTCGTCTCGTACGCGCCGCCCGGATACCTCCTCTTCGTGCGCGACAAGACGCTCGTCGCTCAGCCCTTCGACGCGAAAGCCCTGAAGACGGCAGGCGAGCCGATCCCGCTGGCCGAGCACGTCGGCACGGATGCGGTCGGGCTCGCGCGCTTCTCGGTCGCGGGCGACGGGACCCTCGTCTACCGGACCGGCGAAACGGGGGACCGCCTCCTTTGGGTGGACCGTTCCGGCAAGGAAGGCGAGGCCGTCGGCGACCCGGGCGAGTACCACAACCCGGCATTTTCTCCGGGGGGCGACCGGCTCGCCTTCAACCTCGCCGATCCGCGGAGCGGGAAAAACGACATCTGGGTTCGG
This sequence comes from Thermoanaerobaculia bacterium, assembly GCA_963816185.1. Taxonomy (GTDB): domain Bacteria; phylum Acidobacteriota; class Thermoanaerobaculia; order UBA5066; family UBA5066; genus Fen-183. The sequence continues at coordinate 610,069 of CAWFJJ010000024.1, forward strand.
GACTTGAAGCGCGGTGTCAGCTCCCGGTTCACGTTCGGTGCCGGCGAATCAGCTGCTCCTCTGTGGTCTCCCGACGGCCGCCTCATCGTCTTCAGGCATGACCTGGATCTTTTCGAGAAGGCCGCGGACGGCCAGGAAGGGGAGGAGAAGCTCCTCCTGAAGTCGGACGAGATGAAGGTTCCCTGCGACTGGACGCGCGACGGACGATACGTCGTCTTCCAGAGCCGCGGGAAGGAGACGAGCGTGGATATCTGGATCCTGCCCACGTTCGGCGACAAGAAGCCGTTCCCGTTCTTGAAGACCCAGTTCGCGGAGGCGCTGCCCGTCTTCTCGCCGGACGACCGCTTTCTGGCGTACCAGTCGAACGAGTCCGGCCGCAATGAGATCTACGTCCAGAGCTTTCCCGGCCCGGGTGGAAAGTGGCAGATCTCTGCGGGTGGAGGCGTAGAGCCGAGGTGGCGCGCCGACGGCAAGGAGCTGTACTACCGCGCTCCCGACCAGAAAGTGATGGCTGTCGAGGTCCAGACCGGAGGCGGTTTTACGCCCGGCGTCCCGCAGCCGCTTTTCTCGGGACGCTTCGATGCGGCAAATGTTCGCAACCGTTACCTCCCGACGGCCGACGGCCGGCGTTTTCTCACCGTGGCCCCGCTCGGGCGCGAGGCGATGACGCCGACGACGGTCGTCCTGAACTGGTACGCGGACCTGGGGAAGTGAAGGTGCCTCGATGACGCTCACGACCGGTTCACGCCTCGGCCCTTACGAGATCGCCTCGCCCATCGGCGCCGGCGGGATGGGCGAGGTTTACAAGGCGAGGGACACGCGGCTCGAGCGGGACGTCGCCATCAAGATCCTGCGGCCGTCGGAGTCCACGTCCGAGGAGATGAAGCAGCGCTTCGAGCGCGAGGCCAAGGCGATCTCCCAGCTCTCCCATCCGAACATCTGCGCGCTCTACGACGTCGGTTCGCACGAGGGAACCGAGTACCTCGTCATGGAGTATCTCGAGGGCGAGACGCTGGCGGGCCGCCTCGCGAAGGGGCCGATGGAGCTCGGGCAGCTGATTCCGGTCGGGATCCAGATCGCGGACGCCCTCGACCGCGCCCACCGGCAGGGGATCGTGCACCGCGACCTCAAGCCCGGCAACGTGATGCTCACGAAGGGCGGCGTGAAGCTGCTCGACTTCGGCCTCGCCAAGACGCTGGCGCCGCAGTCCGCGCAGACGCAGCTCACGTCGCTGCCGACGATGGCCTCGCCGCAGCACCTGACCCAGCAGGGGACGATCCTTGGGACGTTCCAATACATGGCGCCCGAGCAGCTCGAGGGCGGCGAGGCCGACGCGCGGAGCGACATCTTCGCCCTCGGCGCGGTCCTCTTCGAGATGGCGACCGGCCGGAAGGCGTTCGAGGGGAAGAGCCAGGCGAGTCTCATCGGGGCGATCCTCAAGGAGAACCCTCCATCCGTCTCGTCGATCGCGCCCATGACCCCTCCCGCGCTCGACCGCGCCATCGCGACGTGCCTCGCGAAGGACCCGGAGAACCGCTTCCAGACGGCGCACGACGTGAAGCTGCAGCTCCAGTGGATCGCCGAGGGCGGATCGCAGGCCGGGCTGCCGGCGCCCGTCGCACAGAGGCGCAAGAGCCGCGAGAAGCTCGCGTGGGCGCTCGCGGCCGCCGCCGCGCTCGCCGCCGCCGGTTTCGCGTTCGGGTTCGTCCGGCGCGCGCCGGCCCACCCGCAGGTCGTCCGGTTCGAGATCCCGACGCCCCCGGAGCTCACGACCATTGACGCGCCGCGGATCTCGCCGGACGGAAAGATCATCGCGTTCAACGCGACGGACTCGTCCGGGAGGAGCCGGATCTGGGTACGGGCTCTCGACGCGCTCAAGGCGCGTGCGCTCGACGGCACCGAAGGGGCGGGGCGGCCGTTCTGGTCGCCCGACAGCCGCTTCATCGGCTTCGTCGCGGCAGGCAAGCTCCAGAAGATCGACGTGACGGGCGGCCCGCCCCAGAAGATCTGCGACGCTCCCGGAGGTTCCGACGGGACGTGGAGCACGAGCGGCGTCATCCTGCTGGACGGCACGGGCCCTCAGCCGATCCGACGCGTGCCGGCTTCGGGGGGAACGGCCGTCGATTTCGTGAAGCAGGACGCATCGCGGAAGGAGAGGACCGTCGCCTGGCCCGAGTTCCTTCCGGACGGCCGCCACTTCCTGTACATGGCGACCGGCGAGAAGCCGGAGGACAACGTGTACCGGATCGGGTCGCTCGACTCGACGGGCTCGAAGACCCTCGCGTCTGCGCAGACGCTCGTCTCGTACGCGCCGCCGGGATACCTCCTCTTCGTGCGCGACCGGACGCTCGTCGCGCAACCGTTCGACGCGAAGGCACTGAAGACGACTGGCGAGCCGACCCCGCTCGCCGAACAGATCGGGACGGACTCGGTCGGCCTCGCGCGGTTCTCGGTCTCGCGGAACGGAACGCTCGTCTACCGGACCGGGGAGAGCGGAAACCGCTTCGTGTGGATGGACCGGTCGGGCAAGGAAGGAGAGGCCGTGGGCGACCCGGGTGACAGTCGCAATCCCGCGTTCTCGCCGGACGGCGAGCGGCTCGCGTACGACCTCGCGGATTCGCGCCGCGGGAAGACCGACGTCTGGATCCGAGACCTCAAGCGCGGCGTCAGCTCGCGGTTCACGTTCGACACGGACGGCGCGTTCGCGCCGCTGTGGTCACCGGACGGTAAGAGGGTCGTCTACACCGTCGGGAACGACCTCTTCGAGAAGGCGTCCGAAGGCCTGGGAGAAGAGAAACCGCTCCTCAAGTCCGACGAGCTGAAATTCGCCTGCGACTGGTCGCGCGACGGGAAGTACATCGCCTACTCGAGCCAGGGCAAGGAGACGGCGTTCGACATCTGGATCCTCCCCACGTTCGGCGACATGAAGCCGGTCCCGTTCGTCAAGACGCCGTTCGCGGAGCTCCGGCCCGTCTTCTCGCCCGATGGCCGCTTCCTCGCGTACCAGTCGAACGAGTCCGGGCGCGCCGAGATCTACGTCCAGAGCTTCCCGGGCCCCGGCGGCAAGTGGCAGATCTCGACGGCGGGCGGCATCGAGCCGCACTGGCGCGGCGACGGCAAGGAGCTTTACTACCGGGCGCCCGACCAGAAGCTGATGGCGGTCGAGATCCAGGCGGGAAGCACCGTCACGGCCGGCGCGCCGCAGCCGCTCTTCCAGGGCCGCTTCGACTCGAGCGTCGCGCGGGAGCACTACATTCCCACTCGCGACGGCAAGCGCTTCCTGGTCGTCGCCCCGCTCGGGCGCGAGGCGATGACGCCGACGACGGTCGTCCTGAATTGGCACGCGGACCTGGGACGGTGACGTGACGGTCGCACCCGGCACGCTGGGACCGTACGAGGTCGTCGCCCTGCTCGGAACGGGGGGAATGGGAGAGGTCTACAGGGCGAAGGACACGCGCGTCGACCGGACGGTCGCGCTGAAGGTACTGCCGGAAGAGTTCTTCGAAGACAGTGAAAGGCGCGGGCGCTTCGAGCGCGAGGCGAAGCTGCTGGCGAGCCTGAATCACAACGGCATCGCCGTTCTTTACTCATTCGAAGAAATCTCCGGACGACACGTCCTGAGCATGGAGCTCGTCGAGGGAGACGACCTCGCCCAGCGCATTTCCTCCGGTCCTCTTTCACTCGAAGAATCTCTTTCTTTCGCCCGTCAGATCGCCGAGGCTCTGGAGGCGGCTCACGAGAAGGGGATCGTCCACCGCGACCTCAAGCCCGCGAACGTCAAGGTCACTCCCGACGGGCGCGTGAAGCTCCTCGACTTCGGCCTTGCAAAGATCTTCGAGGGAAAAAGAGACTCCTCGAAAGGGGGTTCGGAGAAAGGCCTGACGCAATCCCCCACGCTCACAGCTCGGGCAACAGCCGCGGGGATCATTCTCGGCACCGCGGCCTACATGAGCCCGGAGCAGGCACGCGGCAAGACGGTCGACAAACGGACGGACGTCTGGGCGTTCGGGTGCGTGCTCTACGAAATGCTGACGGGGAAGAGAGCCTTCGAAGGAGAGACCGTCTCCGACACGCTCGTCTCAATTCTCAAGGAGGACCCGAACTGGACGGCGCTGCCGGAGCAGACGCCGGCCGCTGTCAGAAGAATTCTTAGAAGGTGCCTGCAGCGCGACGCGAGGCTGAGGCTGCACGACATCGCCGATGCGCGGCTGGACCTCGAGGAGACGGCCGTCGCGGCAAGCTCGTCTTTCTCATTACCCTTCGAAGAAAAGACCGCGTTGCCCAGTCCCACTGTAGGTCGAAGCGATCTAACGAGTCGTGAGCGAGGGAGCAGGCTCTCTCGCATTCTTCCCTGGGGAGCCGCGGCCGTCCTGGCGGTTGTTGCTGCGATTGCCGGCGTCTCGTATTTCCGAGTCATATCGAAACCGGGACCGGTGATGCGATTCTCAATCCTGCCCCAGGCCGGCGGCCGGTTCTACTCCCGTGCGTCGGCGCTCGCACTGTCTCCCGACGGCGCGCGATTGGCGTACACGTACAGCTCCGCTACATCCCGCCGCCTCTATCTGCGAGCGTTGGATCGGGCGGAGGCTCTTGCGCTGGAGGGAACGGAAGGCTCGGCCGCCCCTTTCTTCTCCCCGGACGGACGCTGGATCGGCTTCTTCGCCGACGGGAAGCTCAAGAAGATCTCGGTCTTCGGCGGGGCTCCGATCACGATCTGTGATGCCCCGGACGAGCGCGGGGCCGACTGGGGGCCGGACGACACCATCTTGTTCACGCCGACGCCGAGCAGCCCCCTGGAACGGGTCTCGGCATCTGGAGGAGCCACGAAGGAGGTGACGAAGCTCGGAGGTCCGCCGGAGAGAAATTCGCGTTCCCACCGGTTTCCGGCTTTCCTTCCGGGTGGGAAGGAGGCTCTGTTCGACGTCGTGTACCCCGCGGGGAACCCCCTGGACAATGCCGACATCGCGGCCGTTTCGCTCGATACGGGCGAGTACAAGGTTCTGCTCCACGGGGGAACTCGCCCGCGCTACGTTTCGCCGGGATACATCGTCTATGCGCATGGATCCGACCTGCTGGCCGTGCCGTTTGATCGATCGCGCCTCGTCGTCACGGGCCCGACGGTGACCGTCGTGAAGGGCGTTGCAACGTACTACGGGAGCGGCTCGGCCGATTTCGCGATCTCGGAAACGGGAACGTTGACGTATCTCCCGGCCAGCGCGAATGCGCGCCCGAAGGGAAAGCTCGTCTGGGTGAGCCGGCAAGGCAGAGCGCAGCCCATCTCCCAGGCGATCCACGTGTATTCCAATCCGCGACTCCTGCCAGGCGATCGACGACTGGTCGTCGACGTGGACGACGACGTACCCGGAATCTGGTCCTACGACATCGCCCGCGACACCCTGAGCCCGCTCGCGATCGAAGGAGAAAATCGCTTCCCGGTCGTATCGCGGGACGGGAAGGAGATCGCTTACGTCTCGATCCGAACCGGGTCGGAGGGGATCTTTTCGGAGGGGATGTTCGTGCGTGAATTAGACGGGCGCGGGGTCGAACGACGCCTGACCAGGACCACGACCCTGCAGAGGCCGGATTCCTTCTCGCCCGACGGGAAGCTGCTCGCGTTCACGGACGGGTCGGCCACACAGACTCTCCTCAAGCTCCTGCCGCTCGAAGGAGCTTCGGTCCCTACGCCTCTTCTGCCGGGGGCGGGGAACCGGAGCGCGGCGGCAATTTCTCCCGATGGCGGCCGGGTTGCCTATGTCTCGGATGAGTCCGGACGGAACGAAATTTACCTGGAGGCGTTTCCGCGAGGGGGCGAGCGAGCCCAGATTTCTTCCGATGGAGGCGTCGCGCCGGTCTGGTCCCACGGCGGAGGCGAGCTCTTCTATCGCCACGGAGATCAATTGATGGCCGTGGTCGTGAAGTCGGGACCCCCGTTGAGCGTGGGGAAGCCACAGGAGCTCTTCGAGGGCGAAGGCGCGCCCGACTTCGACGTCTCCGAGGACGGTAAGAGATTTCTCATGATTCAGGCGGCCGGGCCAGGCTCGGCATGGGGGGCGCCGAGGCTGGAAGTGATCCTGAACTGGTTCGAGGAACTTCGCCGGATCGCTGGAAGCTCGGCGCGATGACGATTGACGTGAAGAGGAGTCGGCAGTCGGCCCTCGACAGTCGACAGTTGTTATGACGCTCTCACCCGGCACACGTCTGGGGGCCTACGAGCTCCTCTCACCCCTCGGCGCGGGCGGGATGGGGGAGGTGTACCGGGCGAAGGACGCGAGGCTCGCGAGAGACGTCGCGATCAAGGTGCTGCCGGAAGAATTCTTCGAAGGTGAAGAGAGAAGGCAGAGGTTCGAGCGCGAGGCGAAACTGCTGGCCTCGCTGAACCATCCGAACATCGCCGCCATTCATTCATTCGAAGAAATCCCCGGTGTTTCTTCTTCCTCTTCCCGCCACCTGCTCGTCATGGAACTCGTCGAAGGCGAGGGGCTCGAACAGAAGATCGCTTCCGGCCCTCTTCCACTCGAAGAATCTCTTTCTTACGCGAAGCAGATCGCCGAGGCGTTGGAAGCGGCGCACGAGAAGGGGATCGTCCACCGCGACCTCAAGCCCGCAAACGTCAAGATCACGCACGACGGGCGCGTCAAGCTCCTCGACTTCGGCCTCGCGAAAATCTTCGAGGGCGACGGAAAGACGGCCTCGGGGGGAGGCCTGACACAGTCGCCGACGCTCACGGCGCGAGCGACCGCCGCGGGAATCATCCTCGGGACCGCGGCGTACATGTCTCCGGAACAGGCGCGGGGGAAGCCGGTCGACAAGAGGACGGACGTCTGGGCGTTCGGGTGCGTGCTGTACGAGATGCTGACCGGAAAGAGGGCCTTCGAAGGGGAGACCGTCAGCGACACGCTCGCGGCGGTGCTCATGAAGGAGCCGGACTGGACGGCGCTGCCGGAGCAGACGCCGGCGGCCGTAAGAAAGATTCTTAGAAGGTGCTTGCAGCGCGACGCGCGGCTGAGGCTGCACGACATCGCCGACGCGCGGCTGGACCTCGAGGAGTTAGGCGCACCGGGCTCATCAGCCACATCCGGCTATTCACTCCTCGAAGAAAAACAAGCGGTTCCGAGCCCCACTGTAGCAAGTGCAGAACGAACGAGTCGCGAGAGAGGGAGCAAGACTTTCTTTTCTCTCTATCTCCCCTGGGTGATTGCGGCCGCATTCGCGGCCGCGGCGGGGGCGTTCGTGCTCCGCGCTCGCGCCCCGGCGCCGCGGCCTCTCCTCGTGAAGCCGCTGACCGATTCCGGCCGCGACTGGTTTCCCTCGGCTTCCCCGGACGGGAAACTCGTGGCCTTCGTCTCCGATCGCGACGGCAAGGAGCGGATCTGGCTCAAGCAGATGCCGGACGGCGACGAGCTGCCCCTGACGGCGGGTCCGGACGATCGGCCGCGCTTTTCTCCGGATGGCAGCTCCCTTCTCTTCGCGCGCCGGGAAGCCGGCGGCACGTCCCTCTATCGAGTGGGCGTCCTGGGAGGGGAGCCCCGGCGGCTCGTCGCCGGCGCGACCGACGGCGCCTGGTCGAGCGACGGAGTGCGGCTCGTCTGGGTCCGCGAAGGGCAGGAAAAGGGGCAGCAGGTCTGGACGCTCACCGTCGGCACGGCCGACGGCGGAGAACCCCGCGAGATCTACAGGTCCACGGCCGTCCCCTTCGACTGGCCGGCGTGGTCGCCCGACGGGAAGTGGATCCTCTGTTTTCCGCATGCGCTCGGGACCGCCTCGTTGAGCGCGGGACCGCTCCTCGTGGCCGCCGACGGGAGCGGGGGGCACGACGTCGGAACCGGGCGCACGGCGCAGCTCTCGGCGGCGGCGTGGTTCGGAACGGGCCGTGAAGCCCTGGTCGCCCGCGCTGCTCCCGTCCTGAGCCTGTTCGAAGCCGCCTCCTGCACGATCGAGAGGATCGTCGCGGCGACCGGCGAGCACTCTCCCGTCCTCGAGAGTCCGAGCCGCGTCTGGTCAATCGACGTCCTCGGCCCCGGCCGCATCGTTTTCGACGCCAACTCGAATCGCGTGAATCTCCGCGAGGTTCCGGCGGCAGGCCCGAGCGCTCCGGGTGTCTGGCTCAGTCGCGGTCTCGGGATGCACCGGCAGCCCCGGTACTCTCCCGACGGGGAGTGGATCGTCTACTCGGCGCTGCGCGGCGGCAATGTCGACGTCTGGAGCCTCCAGCCTCGCACGGGCTCCGTCCGTCGCCTGACCGACAGCGCCGCCGTGGACTACGACCCCGCGTTCACGCCGGACGGAAAGCACCTGATCTTCAGTTCGGACCGCTCGGGTCACTTCGAGATCTGGATGGCGGACGCGGACGGCAGCGGGGCGCGGCAGGTCACCCACGACGGCGTCGACGCGGAGAACGCGACGGCCACTCCCGACGGAGCGTGGATCGTCTATTCATCCGCCGACCCCAAGAAATTCGGGATCTGGAAGGTCCGCCCCGACGGCCGCGAGCCGACGTTGCTCTTCTCCGGTCTCGGGGAATGGCCCGAGGTGTCGCCGGACGGCCGGTACGCCTTGTTTACTTTCGCGCGTTTGACGGAGGAGAGCGCCATCAAAGTGGTCCGGATCCCGGACGCGACACTCGTTCCATTCTCGATTCGCCTGGGCGCCACGACGCGGCGCGCGGAGGCGATCTCCGGGCGAGCGCGCTGGATGCCCGACGGCAAAGGCATCGCGTTCGTCTCCGTCGACGGCAAAGGGAGGTCGGGGGTCTTCGTTCAGGAATTTCAGCCCGGCGGGGACACGGCGGCGACGCGCCGTCCGCTCGCCGGCTTCGAGCCGGACTGGGCGCCGGAGACATTCGCCGTCGCGCCCGACGGAAAGATGCTCTGCCTCGCGGAATGGGAGCAGGTTTCGAGCCTGATGACGGCCGACGGTGTCCCCGGGGTGGACCGCGTGAAAACCGCTCGATGAGGAAAGCGGCGTGATGCTCGCCTCCGGAACGAGGCTCGGAGCCTACGAAATCCTCGGAGCGACAACGAAGCTCGGTGCTTAGGAAATCCTTTACTGCGTCTACTGTGTCGCGGGAAGAACGATCGCCTTCTCCCCGAATCCGCAGTCAGGATGCCCGAAGCCGCTGGCGCTGTTATCGACCGCGTCATGTTTGTTCGCGGGATTGATGTCGTAGATGATGTTGTCCTGGCGCGGTGACGGGCTCAATCCCCGGACACCGGCCGTCGTCAGGCGATCGAGACCCAGGGCATGGCGGGTCCGCCACGCGATGTTGTGGTCCGCGCACGAGGTATCGCCGCTCACGCCGATGGCGCCGACCTTCTTGCCGCTGGCGTCATACAGCCCGAGGCCGCCTCCGAACACGTTTACGCCCCCGATGAACTGACCGACGAGCGGATCCTGCGGAGTTCCGTACTTGGCCGCATCTCCGCCCGCATCCGCGCGGCTCCCGTAGGCAACTGCCGGATCGACCGGATTCGAGAACTGCAGCCCGAACAGGCTGCCGCCGGGCTGGGCCTGCGTCCAGAGGTTGGCGGTGGACAGCGCATCCACGGTACCGCCCACTCCGGCCGGAAGGTTGAACGCTGCCGCTGTGTTGGCCTTCTGCGCCGAGATCACACGGCTTCCGGGCCATTGGCTGATCCGGGTGGGACCGGTGAAGGTAACGGCGCAGACCTTGCCGTCCTGGTCGACGATCGTTGCCCACATGTGATTGCCCAGTCCGCCATTGCTCGCCTTGTTCGGCGCCACACTCTTGAGGGCGGTCGTCAGAGCCGTGTGGATCGCGCCCTGATTGCCCAGGCCGAGCGCGGCACACGCGTCACCGGCGCGCGCAGAGCCCGCCGGCAAAGTCAGCGTGATCAACGATGCGAGGCCCAGAGCCAGAAAGCGCGGCCTGCACTCGAGCGTTGTCCTCACGGGGCACCTCCTCGGCAAGATCCTAGGTCTCAGTCGCAACGAGTGTCAAACCACTCGCGCGGCCGCCCCTATACTTCCGTGAAATTTGATGCCGCTTTCTCCTGGCACACGTCTGGGTCCCTACGAGCTCCTCTCACCCCTCGGCGCGGGCGGGATGGGGGAGGTCTACCGGGCGAAGGACGCGAGGCTCGCGAGAGACGTCGCGATCAAGGTACTGCCGGAAGAATTCTTCGAAGGTGAAGAGAGAAGGCAGAGGTTCGAGCGCGAGGCGAAGCTGCTGGCCTCGCTGAACCATCCGAACATCGCCGCCATTCATTCATTCGAAGAAATCCCCGGTGTTTCTTCGTCCTCTTCCCGCCACCTGCTCGTCATGGAGCTCGTCGAAGGCGAGGGGCTCGAACAGAAGATCGCTTCCGGCCCTCTTCCACTCGACGAATCTCTTTCTTACGCGAAGCAGATCGCCGAGGCGTTGGAAGCGGCGCACGAGAAGGGGATCGTCCACCGCGACCTCAAGCCCGCGAACGTCAAGATCACGCACGACGGGCGCGTCAAGCTCCTCGACTTCGGGCTCGCAAAGATCTTCGAGGGCGACGGCAGCCCCGGCTCCGCGCCCTCGGTGACGCATTCCCCGACGCTCACCGCCCGGGCCACGGCTGCGGGCGTGATCCTCGGGACGGCCGCATACATGAGTCCCGAGCAGGCCCGCGGCAAGCATCTCGACAAGCGGACCGACGTGTGGGCGTTCGGGTGCGTGCTGTACGAGATGCTGACCGGAAAGAGGGCCTTCGAAGGGGAGACCGTCAGCGACACGCTCGCGGCGATCCTCAAGGAAGACCCCAACTGGGCGGCGCTGCCTGAGCAGACACCTGCCGCTGTCAGGAGAATTCTTAGAAGGTGCCTGCAGCGCGACGCGAGGCTAAGGCTGCACGACATCGCCGATGCGCGGCTGGACCTCGAGGAGACGGCCGTCGCGGCAAGCTCGTCTTCCTCATTACCCTTCGAAGAAAAGACCGCGTTGCCCAGTCTCACTAAGGTAGCTACCGGGGAACGAACGAGTCGCGAGAGAGGGAGCAAGACTTCTCTCTATCTCTCCTGGGCGATTGCGGCCGCATTCGCGGCCGCTGCAGGAGCGCTCGCGCTTCGCGCTCGCGCTCCGCGGGCGGCGACCGCAATCCGCGGGCAGCTCTTGCTGTCGTCGGAAGAGCTGATGGACGGCGTCGGCGCCGCCGTCGTCGTTTCGCCCGACGGCCCCCGCCTCGCATACGTCACGAAGGGTGCCCGGCCGAGACTCTATCTGAGACCCTTGGACCAGCTCACGCCCGTCGAGGTGCCGGAGTCGGACGGCGCCGTCTGCCCGTTCTTCTCCCCGGATGGGAAATGGGTCGCGTTTTTCGCGGGTGGCAAGCTGCACAAGGCCCCGATATCGGGTGGCGTGCCGGCAACGATCTGCTCCGCGCCCATCCCTCGTGGAGGCGCCTGGGTGTCCGAAGACACGATCGTGTTCGCGCCGCGGACGGTGGGCGGTCTTGCCGTGGTGTCGGCCTCCGGGGGCGAACCGAGAATCCTGACGAATGTGGACGTCGGCGCGCGCGAGCGGTCCCATCGCTGGCCCGCGGCCCTGCCCGGCGGCAAGGCCGTGCTGTTCTCGACGCAGTTCTCCGGCACCGATTACGACGACGGAGCCATCGAGATGGTGGACATCTCCACCGGGAAGCGGACGGTGGTGCACAGGGGGGGCTCGTTTCCGCGCTGGTCTCCGTCCGGCCATATCCTCTTTGCCCGGAGGGGGACGATCTACGCTGCGCCGTTCGACGTCTCGCGGGCGAGACTCACGGGGCGCCCCGTTCCGGTCCTCGAAAAAGTCTTCTCCTCCACGGGCGGGGAGGCACCATCGGACGGCAGCGCACAGATCGACGTCTCGTCCTCGGGGTTCTGCGCGTATCGCACGGGCGAGCCGGAGACGCTGTTCTCGCTCGCGCTCGTCGATCGCAAGGGCGGTATCCTCCGCAGGACGAGCCCTCCGCGGGGGTATGCGTGGACGCGCTTCTCGCCCGATGGGACGCGCGCCGCCATTCAGATCAGCGGGCCGAGCCAGTCCGACATCTGGATCTACGACGTCTCGCGCGACGCGTTCTCCAAGCTCACGTTCGAAGGAGACAACGTTGGAGCGGTCTGGAGCCCGGACGGGCGCGACGTCGTCTTCGCGTCGGACCGCGACCGCGAGCTCGTCGCGCAGCCGGGGGGCTCGTCGGTGACGCTGCGCGGCATCTACCGGAAGCGCGCGGACGGCTCGGGGCCCGTGCGCCTTCTGTTCAAGTTTGCGGGAGTCCTGGCTCCAACGGGGTTCTCGCCCGACGCACGGATGCTCGCGTTCCAGGCCACTCGGGTGGAGACCCAGACCGATGTCGGCGTCATCCGCCTCAAAGGGGACGTGGCCGACGGGGAGCCCCAGATGATCGTGGCCGGCCCCGCGAACGAGGCGGTTGGAGTCTTTTCTCCCGACGGGCGCTGGCTCGCTTACGAATCGACCGACGGCGGGCTCGGGTACGTCTACCTTCGGAACGCCGCAGGCGGAGACGCCAAGTGGCAGGTCTCGGACGAAATGGGCTCCAGCCCGCGCTGGAGTCGCGACGGGACGCTCTACTTCGTGCGCCGGGATGATGCAGCCGTCGTCGCCACGCGCGTGGCCGCGGAGGGCGGCGCTCCCGTCTTCGGGAAGGAAGAGCGTCTCTTCAAACTCTCGTCGTTCGAGGCCGGGAGCCAGGTCGTCGCGGGGTGGGACGTCTCCCCGGACGGCCAGAGGTTCGTGACCCTGATACGCGAGGGCGCCGCGAACACGCCTGATGTCAACCACGTCACGCTCGCGTCGGACTTCGCGGCGGAGCTCGAGCGCCTGGTTCCCACGGGAGGGAAGTGACGGTGAACACCCGCGCTCTCGGTCTTGCCGGGTCTCGCGTCTCCGCGATCGGCCTCGGCTGCATGGGCATGTCCGACCTCTACGGCCCGGCCGACAGGAGCGAGAGCATCGCCACGATCCATGCCTCACTCGACGCGGGAATCACGCTCCTGGACACCGGCGACTTGTACGGGGTGGGGCACAACGAGCTGCTGTTCAACGAGGCGCTGCGGGGCCGGCGCCCGCGAAGGTTTCGTGAGCGTCAAATTCGGGGCGCTCGCGCTCGACCTGAGCGCGGGGGACCTCGCGGAAATCGAGCGCGCCGTGCCGCCGGGGTCCGCCGCGGGCGACCGTTACGACGCCCACTCGATGAAGCTGCTCGACAGCGAGCGCGACGCGTGAGCGGGAGATCCCGGGCCGATGTTTCGCTGGATTTCGCCAGCCGCTTCTGAGAAGCTTGAGCGAAAGAACGCGCGATGGAGCTGAGCACGGCGCAGGATGGGCGTGTCACGGTCTTGACCGTGAAGGGCGATCTCGTGATCGGCGAGGCCGAGGCTCTGTTCAAGAGAACCGTCATGAGCCTGCTCGAAGAAGGGAAGGTCGACCTTCTGATCGATTGCTCGGATCTGCGCATCGTGGATTCGACCGGTCTCGGCGCGCTCGTGCGTGCTCTCACGACGTCGCAGAACGACAGGGGCCGCGCCAAGCTCCTCGGAGTCGGTCCCCACCTGAAGAAGCTCCTCGAGATCACGAGGCTCGATTCGGTCTTCGAGACTTTTGACAACCGCGAGCGAGCCGTCTCCAGCTTCTGAATCGAACGAGGGCCGCGAACCGCGCGGGACGATGCCGATGGCTGAAGAGTCCGGGAAGCGGGAAGCCGCCGAGGCCGAAGTTGCCATGCTGGCGGAGCTCGCGCGCTGCGCGGGCTTGGGCGAACGCTCGACGTGGGCGGCCCGCTGGGCTGCCCGGCTCTCCGGAGCCGACACGGCCGTCCTCTTCGTCGCCGATCCCGCCCAGGCTCTCCTCGTCTGCACGGGCGCGTCCGGTGAGGAGGCCGCGAAGAGCCTGCGCCGGACCGTCTCCCGCGAAACGGGTCTCGCGCGGGACGTCCTGCACGACCGCGGAGCGCGCATGGTCCGGCTGGACGAGATCGCCTCCATCGCCGACCCGCTCGTCCAGACGCTGCCCGCCGGAGCGGCGGCGGTCCTCGTCGCGCCGCTCCTCCTCGAGCGGGGAGCGGCCGGCATCGTCGGCCTCGGCTTCCGCGAGACACCCTCGAAGGACCGGCTCGCGTCTCTCGAGCGCTTCCTTCGTCATGCTGCGGCGGCCGTCGAGAGAGCCCGTGAGGCGGAGACAAAGACGACTGGCCTCCTTGCCGCGGTCGAGCGGCTGACGAACCTCTACGACGTGACGAAGGCCTTCAGCTCCACGATCGACGCGGGCGAGCTCTCCCTTCTCGTGGCCCGCAAGGCGGCCGACCTCCTCGGCGCCGAGGTCGCGTCCCTCTGGCGGCTCGAGGGCGACGGCGACGTCGTCCTTGCCGCGACCGCGGTCAACGAGAACTACGACGTGACGAATCCGCCGGATGCGGTCGGCGGAGAAGTCGTGGGGGACGTCCTCGCGTCGCGCTCGATCGGGCGGGAGGACGAGCCGGGGCCCGGCGGCTCCGGAGCCGGCGCGCCGGTCGGCTCCCTTCTCGCCGCGCCTCTCCTCGAAGACGAGAGGCCGATCGGGGCGATCGCCGTTGCGAACAAGCGGGGGCGGAATCCGCGGTTCACCGACGCGGACGAGGCGCTCCTCGTGGACCTGGCGCACGCCGCCGTGCGGGCGCTTCACAACGTGAGGCTGTGGGAGGCCGAGAAGAAGGTCGCCGAGCTGGACGCGCTCCTCGCGGTGAGCCGCGAGATCACCTCGACGCTCGACCTCGACAAGGTCATGCGGGCGATCGTCAACGGGACGTCCGCCCTGATCCGCTACGACCGCTGTGCGATTGCCATCCTCCACCGAGGAGCGCTCCGGATCGGGGCGATCTCCGGGGCGGCGGAGGTGGATCGCAAGGATCCGTCGGTCAGGCGGAGCCAGGCGCTCCTCGAGTGGGTCTTCTTCGGCGGCGCTGACGTCGCCGTGACGCGCCGCGAGGACGGAACCATCACGACCGACCGCCCGGAGACCGAGGAGAAGTTCCGGGCCTTCTTCGACGAGAGCGGCCGCAATGCCTTCTACGGAGTCCTGCTCGAGGACGACGAGGGAAAGCTCGGCGTTCTCGGCTTTGAGTCGACGGAGCCCCTCGAGTTCGACGCGGAGACCCGGGACCTCCTCCAGATTCTCGTCAATCAGGCCATCGTCGCCGTCCGCAACGCCCAGCTCTACCAGCAGGTCCCGCTGCCCGGGTTCCTCCGGCCCCTCGCGGAGCGGACGCGGAAGTTGCGGGGCCAGACCGGGAGACGGCCCCGGCGGTGGGCGCTCGGGAGCGCGGCAGCCCTTGTCCTCCTCGCCGTCCTGCCGTGGAACGTCCGGGTCTCGGGGCCGGCACGCGTCGTCCCCGGACGCAGAATCCCCGTCACGGCGTCCGTCGAGGGCGTCGTCGAGAGCGTATTCCACCGCGAGGGCGACAAGCTCGCGGCCGGGGCCGTCGTCGCGACGCTCGCGCGACGAGGCCTACCGGGCCGCCCTCGCTGAGGCGCGCGCAGCCGAGCAGATCGCCGAGAGCCGACGTCTCCCGCTACACGCGCCGAAGGCAACGCCGCGGCCCTGTTCCAGGCGGCGGCCCGCCGCGACGAGATGCGGGCGCGGGCGGCTCTTGCTGAGGAGAAGCTCGAGCGGACGCGCCTCCGCGCGCCCGAGGCCGGCGTCGTCCTGACGCCCCGGCTCGAGGAGCGCGTCGGCCAGCTCCTCGCGGCGGGCGCCGAGTTCGCCGTTCTCGCCGACACCTCGGCGGTTCTCGTGGAGGTGGCCGTGTCGGAGCGGGACGCGTCGCTCGTCGCCGTCGGACAGAAGGTCGACGTCAAGATGAACTCCTATCCCGCGTCCGACGTTCCACGGGACGGGTCGGTCCGCCTCGGCGCCGCCGTCCGCGAGGAAGGCGAGGAGCGCTTCGTCATCGCCGAGGCGCGCGTCGAGAACGCGGACGGGCGGCTCCGGCCCGGCATGCTCGGAAAGGCGAAGGTCTCGACCGGAACCCAGCGCCTCCTTCGCGCGCTCCTCCGGAAGCCGGTGCGCTAGATCTGGCTGAGGCTCTGGCCGCTCCTGCCGTGAGCGCTGGCCGTGCCGGCCCCGGCCTCGCAGTCGTCGCGCGCCGCTCGCCGCGGACGCGCCGCCGAGGCCCTCGCCGCCCGCCACGGGCTCCGGCTCGACCGCCCGACTCTGCGGAAGGACCTCGTCATCCGCCGCCTCGTGCAGATCGGCGAGGTGACCTGGGTCGTCAAGCAGCCGGAGACGAACAAGATCTACAACTTCGACGACGACAATTGGGCCCTCATCGAGCTCTTCGACGGGACGCGGACCCGGACCGAGATCCTCGAGGAGTACCGCGCGGCGTTTTCCGGGGGGAGATCCCCCTTCACGCTCGTCCTCGATTTCGAGGAGATGCTTCGAAGGATCGACCTCCTCGAGCAGTCGGCTTCCGAGCGGAACCTCCAGCTCCTGTCGAAGTTCAAGAGGCCCGAGACAGCGGGCCGCCGAGGAGAGCGCCGAGGGCTTCAACGTCTTCTTCATGCTCTTCAAGGTCTTCGATCCCGACCGGTTCCTCACCCGGACGCTCAGTTACGTCCGCTGGATCTGGCGTCCGCCGGTCGTTGCCGTCGCCTGCCTGACGTTCGTCTTCACGATCTCGGTCTTCGTCGGCGCACTTCGACACCGATCTGGGCCCAGACGCTCGAGCTCTACGCCTTCCTGAGGAAGCCGTTCTGGGACGCCGTCCAGTTCTTCGTGATCCTCACCGGCATCGGCGCCATCCACGAATTCGCGCACGGCTACGTCACGAAGTTCTACGGCGGCGAGGTGCACGACATCGGGATCGCGCTCCTCTACTTCATGCCGGCGTTCTACTGCGACACGACCGACTCGCTCCTCTTCCAGAGCAAGTGGCAGCGGCTCTGACGTCACGGTGGCGGGGATCTACATCGAGGCGATCCTCTGCACCATCGCGACGGCGCTCTGGGTCGCGACCTACCCGGACACGCTTCTCCACGAGCTCGCCTACAAGACGATGCTCTTCACCGGCGTCTCGACCGTCTTCTTCAACATCAACCCGCTCGTGAAGATCGACGGCTACTACGCCCTCTGCAGCCTCATCGAGATCCCGGAGCTGCGCGAGGAGTCGTTCCGGTAGCTCGGCGCCCTCTTCCAGCGGCACGTTCTCCGGCTGAACGTCGAGGTGCCCGTCCTCTCGCGCCGCAAGCGGCGGATCTTCCTCGTCTACGCTCCGCTCGCGCTCGGGTACACCGGCTTCATCATGACTTTCATCGCGAAGCTCCTCGACAACTTCTACTCGAAGATCGTCCCGGAACTGGCCGTCGTTCTGCTGCTCGTCACGCTCTACTTCTTCTTCCGGAAGCGGGTCCGCCTCGTCGTCCGGATCTCCCGCCTCCTCTATCTCGACAAGAAGGAGCTCGTCATGTCGCCGCGAGCCCGCTTCCCCCTCCTTGCCGCCGCCGCCGGCCTCGTCCTCCTCCTCGCCGTTCCCTGGGGCCGGCGGACGATCTCCATCGACTGCATCCTCGAGCCCGCCGCGTCTTTGAAGGTGGAAGCCCCGGAGGACGGGGTCGTCCGGGAGGTCTTCGCGCGCGAAGGCGACCTCCTCCGGGCGGGACAGCCCCTCTTCCGGATCGAGAGCTCCGGCGTCGCGCGCCGATCTCGCATCCCTTTCGGCCCGCCGCGCGGGAGCCGCAGACGAGACAGCACGCAGCCTCCGGTCCGGGGACGTCGGGGACGTCTATCGGTCCGAGCGGAAGGAAGGAGCGGCCGCCGCCGGCCTCGCCCGCGACGCGGCGCGCACGGCGCGGCTCGCCGTGCCGAGCCCGATGGACGGGCGCCTCCTGACGGCACGCACGGAGGATCTCGTCGGCAGGTGGGTCACGGCGGGAACCGCACTCGGAACCGTCGGGGACACGCGGCAACTGACGGCAGCGTTTCCGGTTTCGGAGCGCCTTCTGACCGACCTCGCGGTCGGGGCGCCGGTTTCGGTGCAGCTCCGCGGGCGCCCGTTCCAGATCCTCCGCGGCGCGATCGTTTCGATCGCTCCCGCGTCCCAGCCGGCTCCGGCCCACGCACGCCCTCCGCCCATCCGAGACGCCGGGCCGCTTCGTGGCGGTAGCGCTCTTCGAGAACCCCGGCGGAAGCCTGCAGCCGGGACTCGAAGGGCTGGCGAAGATCCAGGGCCCCAGGAGGTCGCTCATCGGAGAGGGTGTCCGCATTCTCGCCCGGTGGTTCCGCCAGATCGCGTGGTGAACGAAAACAAAAGCGCCCCGGCCGGGGCCGGGGCGCGCTCACGTTCGAATGGAAGGACGCTCAGTCGGCGTTCTCCGTGGTCCGCGCGTTCAAGACCCTGGGAGCCGCCTGCGCGCGGGCCGTGTTGAGCCGCGGGGCGGCCTGAACGCGGGCAGCGTTCATCTTGGGGGCCGCCTGTGCGCGGGCCGTGTTGAGCCGCGGGGCGGCCTGAACGCGAGCAGCGTTCATCTTGGGGGCCGCCTGTGCGCGGGCCGTGTTGAGCCGCGGGGCGGCCTGAACGCGGGCAGCGTTCATCTTGGGGGCCGCCTGTGCGCGGGCCGTGTTGAGCCGCGGAGCGGCCTGAACGCGGGCGCTCGCCACCTTGGCCGACATCGTCGGCGTGACGGCCGGGTTGCGGCCGAGGTTGCTGACGCGAATCTCGCCGACGGCCTGGCCGGTCGCCTCCTTGATCTTCGCCTTCTGATCGTCGGTCAGCTTGATTCGCACTTCGTTTGCCATGGGTGCCTCCTCCTTGTTCTTCCGCCTTCTGGCGTTGCGATCGTCAGTGCAAGCAGGAGGCCAACGCGAGTCCGCCGGCCTGCACCGGCAACCCGTTGAGAATTCATCTCCATGCTCCGGCGCCAGGGCAGCGTGCGGTGTGACTATTTCAACCGGGGTTGACTCTTTCACCCCTCAGAGTCGGTACTTCCGGCAGAGGTACTTCATCTGGTTCGCGTCGAGGCCGAGCGCTTCGGCGGCACGCGCTTTGACCCCGCCGGAGCGCGCGATCGCCCGGGCGATCCTCTCGCGCTCGAACCGGGCGATAGCCTCCGAGAGAGGCAGGTCGTCGTCGGCCCTTCGGCCCGTCGTCTCGGGTAGCGCCTCGGATCGGCCGAGAGCTCCCGGGAGATGCTCCGGAGCGATCGTCTCACCGTCCACCATCAGCGTCAGCATCTCGACGAGGTGCTCGAGCTCGCGCACATTCCCGCGGAAGGGGTGCGTCGCGAGCGCCTGTAGCGTCTCGTGGGCGAAGGCCTTCGGCGGCCGGCCGGCCCGCGCCGCCGCCCGCTCCGCGAAAAGCTCGACGAGGAGCGGAAGGTCCTCCCGTCGCTCGCGGAGGGGCGGAATCCTAAGGGGAACCGTGTTCAGCCGGTAGAAGAGGTCCTCCCGGAAGGTCCCCGTCCGTACCCGCGCCCCGAGGTCCTCGTTCGTGGCGGCGACGAGGCGGATGTCGACCGCGATCGGCTTTCGTCCACCCACCCGCTCGACCTCCCGGCTCTCGAGAGCGCGCAGGAGCTTCGCCTGCACTGCGGGCGATAGGGTCGCGACCTCGTCGAGGAAGAGCGTTCCCTTGTGCGCCAGCTCGAACTTTCCGGGCCGCGACGCCATGGCTCCGGTGAAGGCTCCGCGCTCGTGCCCGAAGAGCTCCGACTCGGCGAGCGCCTCGGGCAGGGCGGAGCTGTTCACGACGACGAAGGGGCCATCTCTGCGCGGGCTTCCCGCGTGGATCGCCTCGGCCACCAGCTCCTTTCCGGTCCCGCTCTCGCCGTAAATGAGGACCGTCGCGTCGGAGGGCGCCACCTTCCCGATCGCCTCGAAGAGAGCACGCATCGGGGCGCTCGCCCCGACGAGCCGGCCGAGCGAGCGCCGCCGGAGCGCCTCCTCCCGGAGGGTGCGATTCTCTCGGAGGAGGCGGTGCCGCTCGAGCGCCCGCGAGAGGACGACGAGGAGCTCGACCGTGTCGAACGGCTTCCTGAAGAAGTCGAAGGCGCCGAGCTCGAGTGCGCTGAGCGCGAGGCGCCGCTCGGTCTCCGCCGTCATCACGAGGACCGTCGCGTCGGCACACTTCTTCCGGAGAGCGGCGACGAGGCGCAGCCCCTCCTCCGGCTCGCCCGAGGGCGGGAGCCGGAGATCCACGAGGAAGACGTCCGGATCGTGGTCTGCGAGCGCGAGCCCTTCGGCGGTGTCGCGGGCGGGAAGGACCTCGAACCGGCCCTTCAGCGCCCAGGCGAGCTGATCGAGAAGGACCGGGTCGTCTTCCACGACCACGATGCGCCCGGACTCCACGTTCAGCTCCTTTCGCGCGCGCCACCCTGCGGGGAACCGGCGCCGGGGAGCGTCACCCGGACCAGCGTTCCCGCATCGGGCCCGCTCTCGACGGCGATTTCGCCGCCGTGCAGCCCGAGAATCTGGCGGGCGGTGTAGAGGCCGAGCCCAACGCCGCCCGGCTTAGTCGTCCGGAAGGGATGGAAGAGGTCCGAGGCGAGGAACTCCGGCGTCATCCCCGGGCCGTCGTCCTGAATCTCGACGACAGCCCTCGTCCGCCCTCCGCGCCGTGCCGAGAACGCGCGCACCGTGACGAGCCCGCCAGCGGCTTCGAGAGCGTTCTGAAACACGTTCTGGAACGCCTCGCCGAGATAGAACGGATCCCCCCAGACGCGGGGGAGCTCGTCGATCTCCGTCGCGACCCGCACCGCCGGACCGCCGGCGCGCTGCCGGGGCGCGGCCACGACCTCGCGGAGCAGGTCGGCCGGGTCGATCGGTATCTTGATCAAGACCGCCTCGCGGCTCGCGGCCCAGTGCGTCAGGGCGGCGTCGATCTTCTGGACTGTCGACTGGAGCAGGTCGGAGACGCTGCGCTTGAAGTCGGGGTCGCCGTAGTGCTCGTCGAGGTTCCCGAGAAGGAGGTTCAGCCGCTGCCCCACGTTCTTCATGTCGTGGAGAAGGACGGAGTCGGCGGCCGTTCTGAGACCGCGCGATCCGGCGCGGTGGCGGCTCACGGCCTTGCCGGCGCGCCGCCGAAGCCGAGCTGGACCGCCATCCCAGGCCTCAGGGTGCCCTTCGGGTCCCGGCGGACCCTGACGATGACCTGAACGGTGCCGCTCCCGGGATCGAGGACCGGGCTGACGAAGCTGACGCGGCCGGTCGAGAGGGCCTCCGGAAAATCGGGGGCGTGCACCGAAACCTCCTGCCCGACCTTCACCGCCCGGAGGGCCGTGCCCGGGAGGAAGGCGCGCGCGAGGAGAGGCTCGAGCGCCATCACCTTGAAGAGCGGCTTGCTCTCCTCGAGAGTGAACTTCTCTCCCACGCGCGCGTAACGGTCGGCCACGATCCCGTCGAAAGGAGCCCGCACGACCGACCGGTCGATCACGAGCTTCGCCCTCTCAAGCTCCACGAGGGCAAGCTCATGCCGCGATCTCCTCTGCTCGAACTCGGCCTCGCTCGTCAGGTTCTGGCGGCGCAGCTCCTCGTACCGCTTCAGGTCCGCAAGACTCACGGCGAGCGTCTCCTCCGCGGCGCGGAGGTCGAGCTGGAATTCCCGCTGATCGAGCGTCGCGAGGGCCTGCCCCTTGCGGACCTGATCTCCACGGTCGGCCTGGATGGAATCGATCACCCCGGTGACCCGCGTGGTCACGGTGACCTCCTGCTCGACCATCAGGTTCGAGGCGACCGTGAGCGCGGGAGACGCGGGCACCGGCGCACCGGCGCCGGCCCTCGCGAGGTTAAGGAGGGAGATGGCGATGAACGCCCGACCAGAAAGCCGGATTGGTCCGCGCGTGATTTTCTTTCTCAAGATGTCCGGAAGGGAATGATACAGAAGCTCCCGGCGGGCATCGACCTCGGGGAGACGAGCGCGCTCGAGGGTCCGATTCTGAGGATCTGACGGATCACGGCTTAGAGGTCTATCCTGTATCAGGCGGTGCTCGTGTCGACTCCGTTTCTCCTCGGTCTGGTGGTTGTTTCCGGTGCCCTTGCGATCTGGTATTTCCGCGTCCGAGCCGCGCGGGGCTCCGCGCGCGACCTCGCGGCGAGGAAGACCCGTAACGCGGCGGTGCGCAGCGCGCAGAGCGTCGAGTCGGCGATTCGAGGGCGGCGATAGGCGATAAGCCGCCCCGGTGTAACGCCGACGAGGACCTTCGGGAGAGAATGGACCCATGGGCGTCGCTCTCGCGCTCCTCCTCGCGGCCGTCTCGGGCCAGGAGACTCAACACGCCGGGAGAGTGAGCAGCGCAGTACGCGTCGAGCGCGTCCTCGTGGACGCCTACGTGACGACCGGTTCGGGCGAGCCCATTCCGGACCTCACGGCGGCTGATTTCCGCGTGAAGGTAGCCGGACAGCCCGTGGAGCTCGAGTCGGCGGAATGGATCCCCGCGGGCCGTCCCGAGGTCGTGCCGTTTCCGCCAGGAGAATTGGTCGGCGCCGAGGAAGGACCAGCGACCCTCGCCTGGCCGCCCGGGCGCGTCATCGTCGTCTTCGTGCAGGAAGACTTCTCGCGTCAAAGGCAGAAGGGCCTGATGGACATGGGGCAGCACCTGGACCGCTTCCTGTCGAGGCTCGTGCCGACCGATCGGGTCGCGGTCGTCTCGTACGACTCTCATCTGAAGCTGCGCCGAGACTTCACGTCCGACCCGGAGCAGATCCGCGCGGGCTTTTTCGAATCGTTCTTTTTCGACGAGCCCCCTCCTCCCCCGGCCGGGCCCTTCCCGTCGCTCGCCCGGTACCTCGACTTCAAGGCGGCGAAGAAGGCTGCGTCCGTGGACAAGGGACTCGCTCTCGTGGCTCGCGCCCTCTCGAAGATCCCAGGCGGCAAGGCGATGCTCTATTTCGGCTGGGGGCTTCAAGTGGACGGCACGCCGCGAGAGGGGCGCGACGCGGGTGAAGCGATCGGAGCGCTCTACGAGGCCCGTGTGAACGTCTTCACTCTCGACATCTCCGACGCGGACTACCACACGCTGGAAGTGCGTCTCATCGATGCGGCCGAATTGACCGGCGGCCGGTACGAGAAGACGCACATCTTCACGGGTGGCGCGCTCTCGCGAGTCGTGAAGAGTCTCGGGGGGCGATACGTCCTCGTCTTCGTGAAGCCCGACGGACCGCGCGGCTTCCATCCTCTTTCCGTCCAGCTCGCCGGGCGGAAAGGAGAAGTCGTCGCGCGACCGTACTACCAGGACTGACGCTCGGGCCGAGGGAGCGCCCACGGATACAATCACGTCAGACCTTCATGACACTCTCAGTGGGTGCTCGTCTAGGCCCTTATGAGATTCTCGCGCCACTCGGCGCGGGCGGCATGGGGGAGGTCTACAAGGCGAAGGACACGCGCCTCGACCGAGAAGTCGCGCTGAAGGTCCTGCCGGACGACCTCTTCGAAGACAAGGATCGCGTCGCGCGCTTCCAGCGCGAGGCGAAATCGCTTGCCTCGCTGAATCACCCCGGCATCGCCGCCGTTCATTCCTTCGAAGAGGTCTCCGGGCGTCATGTTCTCGTCATGGAGCTGCTCGAGGGGGAGACTCTGCGTGAGCGACTCTCCGGGGGCGCGATCCCGGTCCGGAGGGCCGTTGCGTACGGTGTGCAGATCGCGCGGGGCCTCGCCGCCGCGCACGAGCGGGGAATTGTTCACCGCGACCTCAAGCCCGAAAACCTCTTCGTGACGAAGGACGAGCGCGTCAAGATCCTGGATTTCGGCCTCGCCAAGAAGACGAGCCGGGCGACGGACGGCGCGGAAAGCACGAAATCACCGACGCTGACGGCGGGAACGGAAGCGGGCGTCGTCCTGGGCACGGTCGGCTACATGTCGCCCGAACAGGTGCGGGGAGAGAGCGTCGATTTTCGCTCCGACATCTTCTCCCTAGGCGCGATCCTCTACGAGATGTTGTCGGGCAGGCGCGCGTTCCGGGGCGCCTCGAACGCGGACACGCTCAGCGCGATCCTGAAGGAGGAGACGGCGGACCTCACGGCGTCGAACCCGGAGATCCCACCTTCGGTGGCCCGGGTGATCCGCCACTGTCTCGAAAAGAGTCCGCAAGTGCGTTTCCACTCCGCCAGCGATGTCGCTTTCGCCCTCGAGGAGGCGTCGGGCACGGAAGCCGAGGCACGGCCGGCCGCCGCCGCGCCGGGGCGCACGCGCACGCGCCGGTTCGTTGCCACGGGAGCCGTGGTCCTGACCGTCCTCGCGATTCTCGCGATCGCCGCCGGGAAGTTCCGCAAGCCACCTCCGGGCGGCGCCGCCGGCGGCATCCAGTCGATCGCGGTCCTGCCGCTCGAGAACTTCTCCCGAGACGCCGAACAGGAGTACTTCGCCGACGGCATGACGGAGGAGCTGATCACGGATCTCGCCCAGATCCGGTCTCTGCGCGTGATCTCGCGAACCTCGTCGATGGCGTACAAGGGGACGAAGAAGAAGATCCCGGAAATCGGGCGGGAGTTGAACGTCGACGCGGTGCTGGAAGGCTCCGTCCAACGGAGCGGTCCGCGTGTACGCGTGACCGCGCAGCTCATCCGCGCCTCCACGGACCAGCATCTCTGGGCCCGTAGCTACGAGCGGGATCTGAGCGATGTCCTCGGCCTCCAGAGCGAGATCGCGGCGGCCGTGGCCCACGAAGTTCAGGCCGCACTGACTCCCGAGGAAAAGATGCGCCTGACTCAGGCGAGGTCCATCGACCCGGAAGCGCACGAGCTCTACCTGAAGGGCCGTTTCCACTGGAACAAGGGGACAGAGGGCGACCTCGTCGCGGCGATCCGGGACTTCGAGAGCGCGCTGGCGAAGGACCCCGGCTACGCCCCGGCCTGGGCCGGCATTGCGGACTCCTACGTCTCCCTTTCGGACGTCTACCGACCCCCCTACGAAACGATGCCCAAGGCGAAGGCGGCCGCCACGAAGGCTCTGCAGCTTGACGAGACGCTGGCCGATGCGCACGTCTCGCTCGCCAATATTCAGCTCAACTACGACCGGGACTGGGCCGCCACCCAGCGCGAGGCCCGGCGTGCTCTGGAGCTGAATCCGAACTCGGCGGGCGCGCACGACATCCTCGGCCTCTATTTCACCGTTATCGGACGCGCGGCAGAGAGCGCGGCCGAGGCTGCGCGTGCGTTGGAGCTCGATCCCCTCTCCGTCACGTTCACCTCCGACGCCGGCTGGGGCCGGCTCGCGGCGCGCGATTACGACAAGGCCATCGAGTTCTTTCACAAGGCGGTGGAGATCGAGCCCGGCTTCGGCTTCGCCCACGAGAGCTTGGCGATCGCTTACGTCCAGAAGCGCATGTGCCCCGAGGCGATCGCCGACGCCGAAAAAGGGACGAAGGCGGACGACAGCCCCTTCGTGTTCGCCACGTCCGGGGGGGTCTACGCGGCCTGTGGCAAGAGCGACAGGGCGCGGGAAGTCCTGGACAAACTCGCCGGACCTTACCGGGACCGGTACGTCTGCCCGTACGAGATCGCCATCATCCACATCGGCCTTGGTGAGAAGGACGCAGCTTTCCGGTCATTCGAGAAAGCGCTGCAAGACCGGTCCATCTGCGTCCCGTTCCTCAAGGTCGATCCGCGTCTCGACCCCATCCGCTCCGACCCCCGATACCTCGACCTCGTGCGGCGCCTCGCGTTCCCGACCTGACAGGACAGCCGACGTCGAGGTGGCGTCGTCCTGTCCGTGTGTGAAGCCGGGGAGCTGATTCTGGCAAATCTTGCGCGCGGGGGAGGACATTCATCCCTCGGACGTCGATTTCCGGACACCCCGCCGAAAAATCTGCGCGGGTGAGCGGGACAGGGCCCCTCAGAAGTGCCGTCTCTTCCCGGCTAAGTCATTCTTCAGCCTGAATCTCAGTCGCATTCTCACGCTTGGAGCGCTCGGTGGCACGAAGTCTGTAGTGGCGGAGGTTCGGGGGGCTCAAGCCCATGAAAAAGCGGATGTTGATGACGTCATTCGTGTTGGCCGTTTTTCTGGCGGGCATCGGAACGCTGAAGTTTCGGCAGGTTCGGGCAGCGATCGCGAAGAACTCGTCGTTCCAGCCGCCTCCGGAGGCCGTGACCACGATCGTCGCGCACACCGAAGAGTGGCCGGCGAACCTCGCGGCCATCGGAACCGCGGTCGCGGTTCAGGGTGTCACGGTCAGCGCGGACCTGCCCGGGATCGTCGACCAGATCAACGTCGAGTCCGGAAAGGCCGTACGGCAGGGCACCGTCCTCGTGCAATTGGACACGAAGCAGGAGCGGGCGCAACTGGCCGCCGCCGAGGCGCAGCTCAAGCTCGCGCGCCTCAGCTTCGACCGGCTGCGGCCGCTCAGGGACAAAGGCGTCGTCGCCCAGGCGGACTACGACAAGGCTGCGGCGGACCAGGCTCAGGCCGAGGCTCACGTCGGCGAGATCCGTGCCACGATCGAGCGGAAGACGATTCGCGCTCCGTTCTCGGGGATTCTCGGGATCCGTGAGGTGAACCTCGGGCAGTACCTGGCCGCCGGCGACAAGGTCGTGCCTCTTCAATCCCTCGATCCCATCTACGTGAACTTCTCTGTTCCGCAGCAGGAATTGGGCCGCGTGCGGCCCGGCGCGAGAGTGCGCGTCAGGACCCAGGCATCGGCTGGTCCTCCGGCCGAGCTCATGGGAAAGGTCACGGCGATCGACTCGGTCGTAAACGACGCCACGCGGAACGTCCAGGTCCAGGCCACGTTCGCGAACCCGAACGGGAAGCTGCGCCCGGGGATGTTCGTGGAAGCGAAAGCCCTTCTCGGCACGAGCAACAAGGTCATCTCGCTCCCGGCTTCCGCGATCAACTATGCGCCGTACGGCGACTCGGTGTTCGCCGTCGTGACCTTCGAGGCTCCCGATGGGAGACGCTTTCGAGGCGTCCAGCAGCAGTTCGTGAAGCTCGGCGCTTCGCGCGGCGACCAGGTCGCCGTCGTTTCGGGCATCAAGGACGGACAGGAAGTCGTGACTTCGGGCGTCTTCAAGCTTCGCAACGGCGCCGCGGTCCTGGTGAACAACAAGGTGCAACCGGCGGACAACCCATCTCCCAAGCCCGAGGACAGCTGATGAAGTTCACCGACGTCTTCATCCGGCGGCCCGTTCTCGCGACCGTCGTGAGCCTCGTCATCTTCATCGCCGGATTGCAGGCGATCCGCTCTCTTTCCGTGAGGCAGTTCCCGCGCAGCGACATCGCGGTCGTCAAGGTGACGACGGCGTACGTCGGCGCCAACGCCGATCTCGTGCGCGGCTTCATCACGACGCCGCTCGAGCGCGTGATCGCGAGCGCGGACGGGATCGATTACCTGGAGTCCTCGAGCGCGCAGGGCGTCAGCACGATCACGGTTCACCTGAAGCTGAACTACGACACGAACGCGGCCCTCACGCAGATCCAGGCGAAGGTGGCTCAGGTCCGGAACGACCTCCCCCCGGAGTCGCAGGCGCCGGTGATCGAGCTCGAGACCGCCGATACGCAGTTCGCTGCGATGTACATCGGGTTCTCCTCGGCGGATCTGGACCAGAACCAGATCACCGACTACCTGACGCGCGTCGTCCAGCCCAAGCTCTCCGCGATCAGCGGCGTGCAGCGCGCCGACATCCTCGGCAGCCGCAACTTCGCGATGCGGATCTGGCTGAAGCCCGAGAAGATGGCCGCGGTGGGCCTGTCTCCGGCCCAGGTGAGGGACGCGCTGGCGAACAACAATGCGCTGGCGGCGCTCGGACGGACGAAGGGCTCGATGGTGTCCGTGAATCTGGTCGCGAACACGAACCTCCAGACGGCCGAGGAGTTCCGCAACCTCGTCGTCAAGGAGGACAAAGGCGTCATCGTGAAGCTCGGCGAGATCGCCGACGTCGAGCTCGGCGCCGAGGACTACGAGTCGGACGTCCGCTTCAACGGGCAAAGCGCTACCTTCATGGGCGTGTGGGTGCTGCCGACGGCGAACTCACTCGACGTGATCAGGAGAGTCCGCGAGGCGATCCCCGACATCCAGGCGCAGCTCCCGGTCGGGATGAAGGTCGGGATTCCCTACGACTCGACGGCGTACATCCAGGACGCCATCAACGAAGTCCTCAAGACACTGTCGGAAACGCTCCTGATCGTCATCGTCGTCATTTTCCTCTTCCTGGGCTCGTTCCGCTCCGTGCTCATCCCGGTCGTCGCGATTCCGGTTTCGCTCGTGGGCGCGGTCTTTTTGATGCTCGTTGCCGGCTTCACGATCAACCTCCTGACGCTCCTCGCGATCGTGCTTTCGGTGGGCCTCGTCGTGGACGACGCCATCGTCATGGTGGAGAACGTGGAGCGCCACCTTCGGCTGGGGCAACGTCCGTTCGACGCGGCGATCGCCGCGGCGCGCGAGCTCGTCGGGCCCATCATCGCGATGACGATCACGCTCGCGGCCGTGTACGCGCCCATCGGCATCCAGGGCGGGCTGACCGGTGCGCTCTTCCGGGAGTTCGCGTTCACGCTCGCGGGCGCGGTGATCGTTTCCGGCGTCGTGGCGCTCACGCTCTCGCCGATGATGGGCTCCAAGCTCCTCAAGGCCGGCGCCTCCGAGCGCGGCTTCGCCGGAATGATCAACCGGCACTTCGACTGGGTCCGGAGTACTTACGCGCGCCTCCTGGCGGGGACGCTGCAATACCGGCCGGTCGTCTTCGTGCTGTGGGCCGTCGTCACGGTGCTGATCGTCCCCTTCTACCTCTTTTCGCAGAAGGAGCTGGCGCCGAAGGAGGACCAGAGCGTCGTCTTCGGAATCATCCAGGCGGCGCCGAACGCGACGATCGACCAGACGAAGCTCTTCGCGTCGCAGGTTCACGACGTCTACCGGTCGTTCCCGGAGGCCGAGAGCATCTTCCAGATCACGTCCCCGACGGGCGGGTTCGGGGGAATGGTCACGAAGCCCTGGAGTGCGAGAAAGAAGAGCACCGAGCAGCTTCAACTCGAGTCGGCGGGTCTGCTCTCGAAAATCCCCGGGGTGCGCGTGATCTCTCTGATCCCGCCGGCGCTGCCGGGCGGCGGCGACTTCCCCGTGGACCTCGTCATCGCGTCGACCGCCGAGCCGGAACGGCTGACGGAGTTCGCGAACAAGCTCGTGGCGAAGGCGTTTCAAAGCGGTCTTTTCATGTTCGCCGACGCGGATCTGAAGTTCGACCAGCCGCAGGCGGAAGTGGTCTTCGACCGCGACAAGCTGAGGGCCCAGGGGGTCGACCTGAGCGAGGCCGGCAAGGACCTCTCGACTCTTCTCAGCGGCGATTATGTCAACCGCTTCGGCATTCAGGGACGCAGCTACAAGGTCATTCCGCAGATCAAGCGGGCCGACCGCCTGACGCCCGAGCAGCTCCGGCAGGTCTACGTCACCGGAGCGGACAAGAAGCTCGTGCCGCTGTCGACCTTCGCCACGCTGAAGACGACGACCGAGCCGCGGGAGCTCAAGAGATTCCAGCAGCTCAACGCCGTGCGCATCCAGGGCGTCATCCCTCCGGGCGTTCCACTGGACAACGCCCTGCGGGTCCTCGAGGACGAGGCCCATCGCATCCTGCCGAAGGGCTTCACGATCGACTACGCCGGCGAATCGCGACAGCTTCGCACCGAGGGAGGCAAGTTTCTCGGAACGTTCCTGCTCTCGGGAATCCTGATCTACCTCGTGCTCGCGGCGCAGTTCGAGAGCTTCCGCGATCCGTTCATCATCCTGGCGGGCTCGGTTCCGCTCGCGCTCTCGGGCTCCTTGCTGTTCTCTTTCCTCGGGCTGACGACCCTCAACATCTACAGCCAGGTCGGGCTCATCACGCTCGTCGGTCTCGTTTCGAAGAACGGGATCCTCATCGTGGAGTTCGCCAACAAGCTGCAGGAAACGGGGAAGGAGAAGCTGGAGGCGGTTGTCGAGGCGGCGAGCACGCGGCTCAGGCCGATCCTCATGACGACCGCCGCGACCGTGATGGGCCACCTCCCGCTCGTCTTCGCGCGAGGCCCCGGAGCCGGTGCGCGCAACTCGATCGGCATCATGCTGGTCAGCGGCATGATCATCGGCAGCGCCTTCACGCTCTTCGTCGTGCCGTCGATCTACGTGCTCGTGGCGCGGACGCACAAGGCGGAGGTAAGCGTCGCGGAGCCCGAGCCGCGCGCCGAAGGGCCCGAGCTCGCGCCAGCTTCATGATGAGTGCTCGACCAAACCCAGGAGGGAAGAGATGAAGCTGACCGTTTTCGCAGCCACCGGAGGCATCGGGAAACTGATCCTCGAGCAGGCCGTCGTCGCGGGCCACGACGTCACGGCCGTCGTGAGAATTCCGAAGAACGTCTCGGCGAAGGTGCAGATCGTCGCGGCCGACCTCGCGGCGCCGGACCCGGCGGTCCTCGCATCCGCGGTCGAAGGAAGAGACGCCGTGCTCTCCGGCCTCGGCGCGCGGACGGGGGCGGAGGTGGGAGTCGCCGAAAAGGGTACGCGGGCGATCATCGATGCGATGCAGGCAAAACGTGTGCGGCGCATCGTCGTCGTCAGCGCCGCTCCAATCGGCACCGTGCCTTCGCCCGGCCGCCCGAAGCCGCCGAAGTACGACCCCGGAGACGGATTCTTCATGCGGCATCTCTTCAGTCCGTTCGCGAGAACGGCGTTCCGGGAGCGTTACTTCGACCTCGCGTTGATGGAGGACGATCTTCGAAACAGCGGCCTCGACTGGACAATCGTCAGGCCCCCGCGGCTGACCGACAAACCGCTGACCGGAACCTACCGGACGGCAGACGGGCAGAACCTCCGGGGCGGCTTCCTCATTTCGCGCGCCGACGTCGCCCATCTCATGCTCCACGTGCTCGAACGACCCGAGACGATCGGGCACGTCATCGGCATCGCTGACTAGCGGCGGCTCCGCGCGCCTCCAAAAGTTCCCATCAGTCACTCGCCCGCCGCGGCGAGGCACGCAATATCGATGCGAGCGGCGGGCGCCTCGCCCTAACGCGAGGCGCCGACTTCCACGGGCTGGCCTTTCGCGGCGGTCCGAGCGGGCGCCAGCTGGTACGTTCCGGCCGGCGACCGGAAGGCGACGTTGAAGCGATTCCAACCGTTGATGGCCACGATGCCGAGCGTGAGATCGACGAGCTCCTTCTCGGAGAAGTAGCGGCGCGCTTCTTCGTATACGGAGTCCGGCACGTGTCCGCCATCCAGGCGTGTCACGGCTTCCGTCCACGCGAGGGCGGCGCGCTCGCGCCCCGTGTAGTAAGGCGACTCGGCCCACGCGTCGAGCCCGTACAGCCGCTGTTCGTTCTCGCCTGCCGCGCGAAGATCCTTCCAGTGCATGTCGATGCAGTAGGCGCAGCCGTTGATCTGCGACGCCCTCAGGTTGACGAGATCGAGGAGAGTGCGCTCAAGTCCGCTCTTGCTCAGGTAGCCGCCAAGGCCCAGCATCGCGTGCAGCACTCCGGGTGCGACGTTGGTGTAATCGATTCTCGGTTCCATGTAACACCTCCAAAGGTTCCGGCCCTCTTTGCCGAGACCTCATCGAGGTGCATTTCCCATGCCTCATCGAGATTCCGAGGGTTCGGTCCATTCCGCCCGCGCCCGCCTCCTCATGAGTGACCGCGGTTCGACCGGCTCCATCACTGAACCCGGAGGAACGCGGCGAGGTCCGAGATCTCTGCGTCCGTCAGGCCGATGCTGAAGCGCTCGTTGTAGAATCGGACGGCGTCGGCGAGGGTCGCGGCCGAGCCGTTGTGGAAGTAGGGCGCCCGGGCCGCGAGGCCGCGCAGGATCGGTCCCTTGAACCGGCCGATGTGCTTCCATTTGCCGGTGATGAGGGCCCGCCCGGGATCGGTCGTTTGAATGGTCTGTCCCGTCGTCTTGTTCTTGAGCGTGTAGAA
The DNA here is from genome assembly GCA_963816185.1 of Thermoanaerobaculia bacterium. Classification (GTDB taxonomy): domain Bacteria; phylum Acidobacteriota; class Thermoanaerobaculia; order UBA5066; family UBA5066; genus Fen-183. The sequence continues at coordinate 641,880 of CAWFJJ010000024.1, forward strand.
AGGCATGTCGGGCGTCCGGCGTGAGGCGTCGGTGAGGCCGATGTCGAGCGGCGCCGCCACCGAGTGATCGCCGATGTTCGGCGAGTCGTGACACGTGCCGCAGGTGCCCGGGATGCTCGCGACGCCCAGGTCGTCGTTGAGGCCCTTCACGCCGGTGATGTTGATCCGCTTGCTGTTGAACAGCTCCTCGCCACGCGCCACGGCCAGCCGCGCCGCAGTTCGTCCCTCGTCCTCTTCGTCGGCGTCGTCCCCGTGACTGCTCTTGAGCTTGGCCCATGCCGCGAAGTCGGTGAAGATGATCGGGCTGAATGGAATCTTCTTGGGATTCAGCCCCAGCGGGTCGTTGATCCCGAGGTAGAAAGCCTGCCTCGAGAGAGTCTTCGGTCCGCCCTTCGCCCCCTGACTCTTGAGATCTCCTGCGGCGACGTCGTAGACCTGGGCCGTGAACAGCCCCGTCTCGAAGGCCACGATCTGCTCCCGCTGCTCGGTCGAGAGCGGGACGCTCGCCTGAGCGTGTCCCATCGTGGCGGAATTCGCCTGGTCCGAGAGGTCGAAGTCGATGGTCTGCCCGGGGAACGTCTCGCGGCCATCGACCATGACCGTGCTGAGGTAAGCCACATTCGTGGAAGGGAGGGGACGACGGAAGAGAGAGAGCTCATGGCTGCTCGCGAAGCCGTAAGGATCGTCTACCGCTTCGAGAGTGAACTCGGCGTCGGCCGGAATGCCGATGCCGACCCGGATGAGGCCCTTGCTCAGGAGCATGCTGTAGGCGCTTCGACGCGCCTCGACGGTCACGACGTCGGCATTCGGCGAGTTGGAGCCATCGTTCGTGCGGAAGATCGGGTCGAGCCCGGCTGTGGCCTCGAAGCGCTCCCGCAGACCCGCCGGAGTGATGGTCCACCCGCTCTCGGGGCGATGGCAAGTGAAACACGTGCGCCCGTTCGTGCCGAGATCCTGGAAGAAGGGATTGTCCGTATCGATGTGGCCCGCGGTCGAAAACGTCTGGGCCGCTCCCGTCGGGTTCACGAACGGCTCGAGGAAATTGTGCCTGCTCTCGCCGGAGGCTATCCAAGACCTTCCGGCGGCGGCGAAGATGGCGGCTGTCAGGCAGAAAGCGGACACTCGAACCACACGTGTCTTGCGCATGCTCTCGGACATGTTCCTCACTGCCTTTCGGTTTGCGTCAATCGAGTTGTACGTCGCAGGTTGCTTCGTTGCTCGCGTCGTTCGGCTTGACGGAGTCTCTCTGGGCCGAAGAGGCGGGGCTCGCAGCGATCGCGTTCGAACCCGCGGCGGGAGCCGGCGGCTGCGACCGTCGTGAAGATCCTTCGAGCTGGGAACGGTGGCCGAGGGGGCCGAGCGGCACGAAGACGGCGATCGCGCCGACGAGCGTCCCGGCGGCGAAGCTCAAACCAGGGGAGATCTGCCTTCCGGACTTCCTTGCGAAGGTTGTCATTGCTTCCTCCCTTTTGCAGTCTTCGGGACGCCATCCGCGGAAAGTGGAGAGTCGCTGCTCACTCAGGAAATCGGAATTCGGAAGGGAAAGGCGACAGGGGCGGGACTAGCAGCGAAACCCGAGGAGAAAACACAACAAATGACCGCAGGAGGGCTCCGGTCGGAAAATTTTTCGCGCCCGTCGGGCTCGGATCTTGCAAAGGGGTGTTCTTGACTTTAGTTGAGAGCCGATGAACTACACGATCTCCTCGCTCATCCTCTCGAGCGAGTCAGGCGACCGATCCGCGGCGGACACGCTCTTCGCCTCGCTCTACTCTGAGCTGCACCGGTTGGCGAAGAGTCAGCTGGCGCGGAACGGACCCTCCGTCGCGCTGAGCGCGACGACGCTGCTCCACGAGGCGTATCTCAACATCGCCGGACGCGAGGCCGCGTTCCCGGACGAAGGCCGGTTCATGGCTTACGCCGCGAAGGTGATGCGCGGCCTCATCATCGACTACTCCCGAAGCCGTCAGGCGCAAAAGCGCGGCGGTGGCTTCGAGATCACGTCGCTCGGTGACGTGGCCGCTGAGGCAGTCGTGGATGAAGGCGAGCTGGTCCGGATCAGCGCTGCGCTCGACGGCCTGGCGTCGGTCGACGCGTCGCTCGCCGAGGTCGTCGATCTGAAGTTCTTCTGCGGTTTCTCGTTCCCTGAGATCGCCGCGATGCGGGGCTTGTCGGAACGGACCGTGCAGCGCCGCTGGGAGAAGGCGCGCAGGCGGCCCCCGCTTGAACTCGGAAGCGTAGCCGTGTCCTCGGAGAGCCGGGATCTCTGGCAGGCCCTGAGTCCCTACCTCGATCGCGCTCTCGAAATGACGGATGACGAGCGCGGCGCCTGGCTGACGTCTTTGTACGCAGAGGATTCGGCTCTGGCCTCCGAAGTTGAGGCCCTTCTCGAGGAACACCGCGCGCTCCGTCAGGAAGGCTTTCTCGAAGACGAGGCCCTGAAGCCTCCCGCATCGGCGTCGCTCGCGGGCCAGAAGATCGGTGCCTACATGCTGATCGAGGCCATCGGTCAGGGCGGCATGGGCAGCGTCTGGCTGGCCCGGCGCAGTGACGGCCGTTTCGAGGGCCAGGCCGCGGTGAAGCTCCTCAACGTGAGCCTCGTCGGTCGTGCCGGCGAGTCGCGATTCGAGCGGGAAGGGCACCTTCTCGCCCGCCTGACGCATCCGAACATCGCGCGTCTGATCGATGCGGGCGTGTCGTCGATCGGACAGCCCTATCTCGTGCTCGAGTACGTTCTGGGCGAACAGATCGACCGCTACTGCGATGGCAAGAGGCTGAACGTGGAGGGACGGCTGCGTCTCTTCCTGGACGTACTGGCCGCCGTGGCGCATGCGCACGCCAATCTGATTGTGCACCGGGACATCAAGCCGTCGAACGTGCTCGTGGCGACCGACGGACAAGTGAAGCTGCTCGACTTCGGGATCGCGAAGCTTCTCGAGGAGGAGGGGGGCTCGGCGGAGGCTACGGCGCTCACGCGCGAAGGGGGTCGGGCACTGACCCCCGAGTACGCCGCCCCCGAGCAGCTGACCGGCGGAACGATCACGACCGCGACCGACGTCCATGCCCTGGGCACGCTGCTCTACGTGCTGCTCTCGGGACGGCATCCGGCCGAGGCGTCCCTGGGATCGACGGCAGACCTGGTGAAGGCGATCGTCGACATGGAGCCGCAGGTTCTCTCCCATGCAGTGGGGCCGACCCGGGCAACCGCGACGGAGACCGTTCGCCGCAACGCGCAGATGCGGTCTGCGTCGCCGGACGGGCTCCGGAGCTCTCTCAAGGGAGACCTCGATACGATCGTCGCGAAGGCCTTGAAGAAGGATCCGGCCCAGCGCTACGCGTCGGTAACCGCTCTCGCCGACGACCTCAACCGCACACTTCGCCGCGAGCCGATCAGCGCGCGGACGGACACGCTGGCTTATCGGACGACCACGTTCCTGCGGCGTCACGCGCGAGGTGTCGTCACGGCCGCGACGGTGATCCTGCTTCTCGCGGGTTTGATCGGCTTCTACACCGCGCGCGTGGCGGCCGAGCGCGATCGGGCTCGTCTCGAGGCGCAGAAAGCAGCAAAGGTGAGCGAGCTCCTGTCTGGGCTCTTGACCGGAGCGGATCCCTACGCCACTCACGATGCGAAGGACCTCACCGTCCGCGGCCTCCTCGACGCCGGCGCGGCGCGCGTGCAAAAGGAGCTCGCGGGCCAGCCGGAGCTGAAGGCCGAGATGCTGTCGGTGATGGGACGCACCTACCAGCGGCTCGGCGAACCCGACAAGGCACGGCCCTTGCTGGAGGAGGCGCTGACCACGAGACGCCACCTTCTTGGTCCGGAGCACCTGCAGGTGGCCGAGAGCTTGAACGACCTGGGAGTTCTTCTGAGAGAAGAAGGCGACTCGGGCGCCGCCGAGCCTTTGCTCGTCGAGGCTCTCGCAACGCGGCGAAAAGTGCTCGGCGGGGAGCACCGGGACGTCGCGGAGACGCTCGTCGAGCTCGGCCGCCTCTACAGCGACAAAGGATCCGATCAGCGGGCCGAGCCGCTGTTCCGAGAGGCGCTCGCGATCCGCCGGAAGGTCCTCGGAGATCAGGACCATGACACCGCCACGAGCATGAACGAGCTCGCCCTCCTCTTGTGGCACAAGGGCGACCTCCCCGGAGCCGAGGAACTCTTTCGCCAGTGCCTCGCGATCAACCGCAAGACGCTGGGCGAGAACCATCCGGACGTCTCGACGTCGCTGAACAACCTCGCTCTGATCGCCGGAGACCGGGGGGACTTCGCGGCTGCCGAAGCGCTGTCGCGGCAGTCTCTCGCTATCGCCCGACAGACCCTTGGAGACAGACATCCGGATGTCGCCATCAAGCTCAGCAATCTGTCCCGGCCGTTGCTGGCGCTCGGGAAGTACGACGAGGCGGCCGCCTCTCTTCAGGAGGCGCTGCAGATCGCGACCGCCGCTCTCGGCGCGGAGCATCCGTGGGTCGCCCAGTACAAGGTGAACCTTGCCCGCGTGCAATTGGCGCGCAAAGACGCCGCCTCTGCCGAGCGCCTGCTCTGGCAGGCTCTGGAGATCCGCCGGCGCGCCTTTCCGGAAGGCGACTGGCGGATCGCCGTGGCGAAGAGCTTGCTGGGCGAAGCCCTCACGTCCCTCGGCCGCTACGACGAAGCGGAGCGTCTGCTGCTCGAGGCGAAGGCGATCCTGAAGGAAGGCCGCGGCCCCGAGGGCCGCGAAGCCTCGGCAACCGCCGAGCGCCTCGACGCGCTCTACAGCGTCTCGCGGTCGCACAAGGCCCCGTGATAGAAGGAGGTCGCGATGGCGCACAAGAATGGCGAGCTCCAGGGGGCGGATTTCGGAGCAGGCGTTCCGGTGAACGACGTTCGGGAGGGCATGCCGCTCCTCGGGCACGCGCGTGGGGAGGCGGTCGTCCTCGCGAGAAGCGGGGGAGAGTTCTTCGCCGTCGGCGCGACATGCACGCATTACGCGGCGTCGCTCGCGGGCGGAATCGTCGCGGACGGGGCCGTCCGCTGTCCCCTCCACCATTCCTGTTTCGATCTGAAGACGGGGGAGGCCGTCCGTGCGCCGGCGTTCGCGTCCCTCGCGTGCTACCGCGTGGAGGTCGCGGGCGGACGCGTTCGGGTGGGCGAACGCCGGCCGGAGGCGGCGGCAGAGACGGCCGCACCTGCCCGCCCGTCCTCGGTCGTGATCGTAGGTGCGGGCGCCGCGGCGTACGCGGCAGCCGACAAGCTCCGCCGGGAAGGTTTCCAGGGAAAGATCACGATGATCGGCTCAGAGGACACCGGTCCGGTGGATCGCCCGAACCTGTCGAAGGATTACCTCGCCGGCAAGGCTCCCGACGAATGGATTCCGCTGCCGATGCCTGCCGGCGTCGAGATCCGGACGGGGACACGCGCCACCGCGATCGACACGAGCGGGCGACGTGTGCTCCTCGCGGACGGCTCGGCCGTTCCGTGGGACGCGCTCCTCCTCGCGACGGGCGTCGAAGTGGTGAAGCTCCAGGTGTCCGGAGCGGATCTGCCGCACGTCCACACGCTCCGGACGCTCGCCGACAGCAAGGCGATCATTGCGGACGCGGCGTACGCGAAGCGGGCGGTCGTCGTGGGCGCGGGGTTCATCGGCCTCGAGGCGGCTGCCTCCCTGCGCGAGCGCGGCGTCGGGGTGGACGTCGTCGATCTTTTCCCTCCGTTCGAGAGGGTGCTCGGGCCCGAGGTCGGGAAGCTCGTGAAGGGCCTCCATGAGAAGCACGGCGTCGTCTTTCACATCGGCGAAAGCGTCGCATCGATCTCCAAGAGCGCCGTCGCCCTGAAGAGCGGCGTCGAGCTGCCTGCGGATCTCGTCGTGGTGGGCATCGGGGTCCGCCCCACGACCGTCCTCGCGGAGAGCGCAGGCCTTCGGATCGACCGCGGGATCCTCGTGGACGAGCATCTCGAGACGAGCGCCAAAGGGATCTTCGCAGCCGGCGACGTCGTGCGCTGGAACGATCCGCGGTTCGGCGGGCCGATTCGCGTTGAGCATTGGGTCGCCGCCGAGCGAATGGGAGCGGCGGCGGCGCGCTCGATCCTCGGGCGGCCCGGCGCTTTCCGCGACGTGCCATTCTTCTGGAGCGCCCACTACGACGTCCTCATCGCCTACGTGGGCCACGCCGAAAAATGGGATCGGATCGACGTTCACGGCAGCCTCGCCGCGCTCGATGCCACACTTGCCTATCGCCAGGGCAAGAAGACGTACGCGGTCGTCACGATCGGACGCGACCGTGCGGGCCTCGAGGCCGAGCTCGCGTTCGAGCGCGGAGACGAGGCCGCCCTCGCCGCTTTCGGAAGAACGCGATAGCGATTCGGGCCAGCGTCCTTTACACGCGGATCGCTGCGCCTCGAACGAGCTTCGCGTCGTCGCTGGCGAGGAAGAGGACGACGCGGGCGATCTCCTCGGGCGTCGGCCACTTCGAGAAGTCCGCCTTTGGCATGGATTTTCGATTCGCCTCCGTGTCGATGATGCTTGGGAGAATCGAATTCGCCCTCACGGCGGTGCCTTTCAGGTCTTCGGCCAGGGAATCCACGAGAGCCACGGCCGCCGCCTTCGAGGCGGCGTAGGCTGCGTTTCCTGCGCCGTGATCGAGCGCGGCCGTCGAGGCCACGTTCACGATCGACGCCGTGCCCCTGGGAGAGCATCACGGGGACCGCTGCGCGCAGCAGCGTGAAGCCCGAGCGGAGATTCAGGTTCAGCATCCGGTCGAGGAGCCGTGCATCCTGCTCCCAGAGCGGCATCCCGCCTGCGTAGCCGCCGACCGCATTGACGAGGGCATCCAGCCGCCCGTGGCGCGCCCGAATGGCCTCGACGAGCCCGCGCACCGCCTGCTCGTCGGTGACGTCGACCTCCCGTCCGTCGAGCCGGTTTGCGTTCGCGCCCGCGGCGGCCTTCAGGGCGGCGAGCTCGTCGGGGCTCCTGTATGTGACGATCACGGTGGCGCCCTCTTCGAGGAACGACAGACTGACCGCGCGGCCCAGCCCTCCCGTCCCGCCCGCTACCAGGGCCACCTTGCCGGCCACACTCGCCTTCATTGATCCTCGATCCTATCCTTGATGCCGCCGTGCGCCTGTTCGTTCTCCTTGCTTTGGCATTCGCTCGTGCGGCTTTCGGTGCCGAAGCACCCGGTGCCGCGGCCGAGGGGTCGCTCAGCCTGGATGGACGAACGATCCCGTTTCATTACGCATACGTGACGGAACACGGGACGCTGTGGGTGACGCTGTCCGCGTCCCCGCTCGATCGAGGGCAGTTGAAGCAGATCGATTTCGGCCACCTGCCTAGCGAGGAAGCCGTCTTTCTGGAGATTCACGTCAACGGGCAGAGGGAGGCGACATCCATCTCCGTGCGGGCGCGGAGCCTGGCCGACGGCCTTTTGAACAACGATGACGTCGGAGTTTTCTCCGCGAAAGTCGCTTCTGCGGAAAGGGTTGAAGGAAGCCTGACACTTCCGTTGCCGAGGGAGATCAAGGGCCACCGCCTCTCTTATTCCGTCCGGTTCCGCGCGCTCCCGCCTGCCTCCGGTCCGGTTCGGAATCTCGACGACGCTCTCGATCGTGTGCCTTCGATCCGCAGACCGTTCGCCCGATTCAACCCCTCTGACGCCGTCCTGGGAATCGGCGTCCTGGGCTCCTTCCTTCTCCTGGTCGCTCTCGCCCTCGCCTGGGCACTCTTCATCGCGCCACGCCGGGCGCGGAGTCTTTTTCGGGAGCTCGAGGAGCGAGGCTACGCCGAGATGGACAGGGCCGCGCCGGAGCTGCAGTCTGCGATCAAGTCGCTCGCGCCCTTGGAAACGGAATTCAGCGCCCGCCTGCGCAACCTCGACCACATCGGCCGCGGCCGTGAAGAGAGGTTCGGTTTTCGGAAGGTCGACGTTCCGGGTCTGTCGACCGAATTCGCTTCCCTGTATGCGGTCTATTCCAGGAACGGGCGCGACGTCGCGGTGTCGCCGCGGCTTCAAGAGGCGCTCCTCGACATCTCGCGGACTTTTTGGCCGTCGAGCAACTCCAATACGAGGTTCGGCCCGAACGGCTGGGGCATCTCCGCATCGAGCGCCTGGCTGGACCGCAAAGCGCTCCGGATCCTGCTCGACGCCGCGGATCGCATCTCCGGAGCGCTTTGACTCTCGATGCCTCGAGGAGCGCGAGCTCTGGCCGGCACGGCGTCCTACTCCGCGAGGACCCGATGGACGAGCTGGACGCAGACGGAGCCTTCGCCCACCGCCGCGGCGACACGCTTGACGCTCGAAGCGCGGACGTCGCCGACCGCGAAGACGCCCGGCTGGTTCGTCTCGAAAAGGAACGGCGGTCGGGCGACGGGCCACTTCGCTGCTTCGAGGTCGCCGGACGTGAGGTCCTGCCCGGTCTTCACGAAGCCCTTTTCGTCGAGCGCGACACAGCCCTGGAGCCAGGCCGTGTTCGGATCGGCTCCGGTCATGAGAAAGACGTGCCTTACGTCGAGGGTCGCCCGCTCGCCGGCGGCGTCGCGCCACGTCACGCGCTCGAGGCGCCCGTTTCCCTCGAGGGCCACGATCTGCGTCCGCGTGCGGAGGGTGATGTTCGGCGTCTCCTCGATGCGGCGGATGAGATAGCGCGACATGCTTGCGGCGAGCCCTTCGTCCCGGACGAGCATGTGCAGGCGCCGCACCCCGCGCGAGAGGAACACAGCGGCCTGCCCCGCGGAGTTTCCGCCCCCGACGACGATGACGTCTTCTCCCTCGCAGAGGTTCGCTTCGATCTGAGTCGCCCCGTAATAGACCCCGACGCCCTCGAAGCGCGCGAGGTTCGGGAGGTCGGGTTTTCGGTACTGGACGCCGGTAGCGATGATGAACGTCCGTGCGCGGACGGAGAGGCCTTCCGCGAGCTCGAGCCGATAGGGGCGCCGTTCGCATGAGAGCCGCACGGCTGTCCGTGCCACTGCGATCGCGGCGCCGAACTTCTCCGCCTGAACCAGGGCGTTGCTCGCGAGCGCCTGTCCCGAGATCCCCATCGGAAATCCGAGGTAGTTCTCGATGCGTGAGCTCGAGCCCGCCTGTCCGCCCGGGGCATTCGCTTCGAGGACGACGGCGTCGAGTCCCTCGGAGGCCGCGTAAACGGCGGCAGCGAGCCCTCCCGGGCCGGCGCCCACGACCACGACGTCGTGCACGGAGCTCGTGTCGAACCGGTTCAGGCCGAGACACTCGCCGACCTCCTCGATGGTGGGCTTCTTCAGGACGCGCGTGCCGCGGCAGATGACGACCGGCACGTCGTCCACGCCCACGCTGAAGCTGTCGAGAGTCTTCTGTACGTCCGGGTCGCGGTCCACGTCGAGGTACGCGTAGGGCTGTCCGTTGCGCGTGAGGAACTCCTGGAGGAGGAGAGTGCCGGCCGAGTGGCGCGAGCCGATGAGAACGACGCTGCCCTGACCCAGCTCCTGGAGGGCGATGCGGCGGAGGATGAACGCGCGAAGGAAAGTCTCGGACAATTCCGGGTCGGTCTGAACCAGCGCCCGCAGCCGCTCCGGCGGAAGCTCGAGAACGCGCGTCTCGCCCGTCGCGCTTCCCTTCACGATGGTGGGGCGACCCGAAAGCAGGTCGACGTCGCCCGAGAACTGACCGGATCGATGCGCCGTGACGAAGCGATCCGTGTCCGACAGGACGGTGATCTGGCCTTCGAGGACCAGGAAGAGGGGGCGGTCGCAATCGCCCTGCTGCCAGAGCAGTTCACCGTCGGCGAACCGCCGTTCCCGCGCGAAGGCGGCGACGCGCCCGCGCTGTACCTCGGACAGCTTCGGGAACATCTCGTCGGGGGGTGGCATCGACGCGGACATCAGGACTCCTCCAGGTACCGCAGAAAGAAGCGAGCGCGGCGACCACGCCGCGCCCGCTCTTTTGAGACCCGCTGGCGGTCGACGTGCTCAGTCGGTCATGACGACCAGGTACCGGTCGCCCTTCCAGAACGCGGAGGGATCCTTGACCGTGAGCGTCGAGGTCTTCGAGTTCGGGCCGCCGTCCACGATCTCGTAGCTCCCCTTCGGCTGCGCGGTGACGACCTGCACCTTACCCGCGGGCGCCGGGATCGAGACTTCCATGTCCTTGGTCACGTCGATCTCGTGGAAGACGTCGGGGTCGAACTTGCCTGTTTCGATCCAGCGGCCGCCGAGGCCTGCGATCGAGCCTCTCTTCTCGACGACGCCCTTCTGCTTGAGCGTGTTCCTGGAGGCGACGGCCACGTAAGCCGTGTTGAGCTCCTTCGTCTTCTGCGCGATCTCGCTTTCACCCTTGTGAATCGTCTCTTCTCTCTCCGCGAGAGTCGACGCCTGCGATTCGACCGTCTTCGAGAGGTCCCCGACCCTGCTCTCCAGCTCGGTGACCATGGACGCCTTCTCCTCGAGCGACTTCTTCAGCTCGTCCGCGAGCTTCCCGAGAGACGCCATTTGCACGCCATTGGCCTTGTTGATCTTCTCGAGGTGAGCGAGCTTCTGAAGGTTCTTGTGAACGGCGTCGCGGATCATCTGGAGCTCCGCCTCGAGGCGCTCGCGGCCGGCCGCCTTCCCCTGGCCTTCCTTGGCCATCTGGATCGAGGACTGGACCACCTTCAGCTCCTTGGCGCGGATGTCCTCGAGGCCCTTCTGCACCTCATCCAGAGTCGCATTCGCCTCGGCCGATTGGGACTCGAGGGATTGCAGCTTATCCGAGAGCTGCTGCTTCTCGCCGGTGAGCTGCACCTTCTCGGCCCGGAGCTGGTCGCGCTCCTGTTTCCACGCGCAACCTCCGGTTGCGAAGACGATTCCAAAGGCACCTGCGACGACGATCGGCCCGATCCCTCTGAAACGCGGGTTCTTTGGCACTTCTTTCATATGGACCTCCATCCGGAGAATCGTTAGCAAACGGCGTACCCGGCTTCGCGCCGATCGCTCGGCCGTCGGTCTTGAGGTCGCGTCCCCTATTTCGTGCGGACCTTCGACAGAGCGGCCTTGAGCGCGCCGCCGATCTTCTCGGGCGTGTCCACGGCCCAGAAGTGCATGAAGAAAAGGCGCGGCGATTCCTCGAGCATGTGCGAGTGGAGGGCCGTGACGTCGACGCCGTGCGCGCGCAGCTCCCGGATGACGGGATTCACCTCGGACGCGACGAGGACGAAATCGCCGGTGGTCGCGACGCGTGCGCCGACCGTCTGGAAGTTCATCGAGTTCGACATCCCGATGGACGCGGGGACCTCCATGCCGTGCTCGGTAATCGCCTCGGCCCGCGGAACCCCGATCTGGAGAACATGCCCGGCCATCGAGCCCGTCCGCCCGAGGGCGTCCTGGAGCTTCTTGAACGTTGCCTGTTCCTCGGCTGTCAATCTCGCGGCCTTCGGCGCCCCGAGGGGAGTCTTCGTTTTCTCGAGCGCCGCCTTGAGTCCCTTCGCCAGCGTGACCGCGTCGCCGTGTCCCGAGAAGTGGAGATAGGCCACGTGGGGCGTCTCGTTCAGCAGATGGTTGTGAATGGCCGTGATTTCGAGTCCGTTCCCTTCGAGCGCCGAGACGACGGGAGACACCTCGGCGTCCAGGAGGACCAGGTCGCCCATCGTCATGGCCTCGTCACCCACGCCCGTCCGGAGGAAACCGGCCCACGCGCCGAGAGCGAGCGCGGGTTCGACGGTCACGTCTCCGATGCGCACGTTCAGGTCGCTCCGGGGCCAGCCATATCGGTGGACGCCTCCCGGCATCGCCTTGCCGGCGGCTCCGAAGACCTTGTCGACGGCGCTCCAGTCGGCCTCGGCGGCGACGGCCGCACCGCCGAGGCCGAGGACGCCGAGGACGATGAGAATTGGAATCGAGATGAGAAGCTCTCGTCTCATGTTTGACTTCCCTTCGTTTTCGTCGGGGGCATGCCGCCCATCCCGGCCGCCCGCGAGAAAGATCGATACAGATCGTCGAAGAGCGTGAACCCGCGCGTCAGCCGGTCCTCGTCCTCCGGATGGGAGAGGACGAGGCCGAGCAGCAAGCGCTGGATTCCGGGCGCGTCGGTGCGACCGTATTTACCGTCCTTCAGGTCGATGTCGTGGACGATCTCGGCGATCTGCGAGACGGCGGGGTCGGCGATCCCCGCCCTCGCGACGAGCGTCTCGAACGTGCAGCGGTCGCCCTCGTGCGTGAAGTCGCCGGGCATCGTGTCGAAGCGGATTTCTCCCGGAGCGACCTCCGTCAGCTTCGGATCGACGAAACGGAAACGCGCGTTCGGGTCGATGAAGCGGCGGATGAGCCAGGCGGAAGCAATTCGGTCGATCTGGATCCCTCGGCGGGTCACCCACGTGCGGGCCGTGAGATCCTCGTGTTTCCTCGGCTTTGTCGTGCTCCTCGGGGCCTTCGGCTGGAGACGGCCCTCCAGTGTGCGGAGCGCGGCCTCGGTCTCCTTCCGCCCGGGCGCGGGGGAGAAGAAGTCGATCGCCTTCGTCTCGTCCAGCCGCTTCTTGAGCCGGGCGAGACGTCCGGTCAGCTCCTGCTCCGGGGGGTTGACCCCGCTCCGGCGCTTCAGCGTGGCCAGCGCTTCTTGGATCTCCTCGGTGAGCCCGGCGTAATCGGCCTGGCGGTCCGCCTTGAAGAGCTTCACGAGCGTCTCATCCGAGATGCCAGCCAGGAAGGCGGCCTCGCAGATGAAAGCCTCGCCGCCGCCTGCGACCGCCTCCTCGACGATCCACTGAAGGTCCTCGAGGCAGTCGTCCGTGCGCGGCAGGACGTAGACCGAGTTCTTGAGAGCCACCGCCCCCACTTTCGCGAGGCGCTGCCGGATCTTGGCGCGCAGGTAGAGCGGCTTCGGCGGAAGCTGATGGATCAGCAAGTACCAGCGCGGTTCGGCCATCACGTCCTCCCGATCGCTCCTCGTCCGTGATACCAGTTGACATTCATCATGTCAATTGATAGACGAGCAAGGAGTCGACCGGATCCGTACGGCGCACGCAAAATCCCGGAGAGAGAAAAATGTTCCCGGCGTTTTCGGGAACGGCGCTTGCTGGAAGCTCTCATGATGGACACCCGGAACGATGCCCGTGTCCCCGTCGCCCTCTTCGGAGAGGCGCTGATGGACGATCTGCCTTCGGGGCCCGTGCCCGGCGGTGCCCCGCTGAACGTCGCCCGGCACCTCCGCGCGTTCGGCGTCGATCCGCTCCTCATCACCCGCGTGGGCTCGGACGAGGCGGGCGAGGGGCTCGTCGCCGCGATGGAGCGTTGGGGGCTCGACACCCGCGGCGTGCAGCGCGATCCCGACCATCCCACGGGACGCGTTTCGATCCGGGTCGCGAGGGGTCGTCACCGTTTCGAGATCCCGCTCCGCCAGGCGTGGGATTTCATCGACGCCACGGCCGCCGCCGACGCGTTGCGCACGGCGCCGCCGGACGTCCTCTATTTCGGCACGCTGGCGCAGCGGCATGAGACGTCGAGGCGGGCCTTGCGAGGGCTCTTCGCGGGGCTCTCCGGCGCTCACCTCTTCGACGTCAACCTGCGCAAGCCTTGGTACGACGCGCAGGTCGTCGAGGCCTCGCTCGCCGAGGCTGACGTGCTGAAGCTCAACGAGTCCGAGCTCGCCGTCCTGGCCAGGGCTCTGGGCCTCCCGAAGGGGGCCGCCGCGCGCGCCGAGACCCTGATGGAGAGGTTCTCGATCCGCGAGGTCGTGATCACGTATGGAGCCAGAGGCGCGCGCGTCTTCGAGGTAGGAGGAGCCGAGATGCGCGTCTCCGGGGAGGCCCTCGGCTCCCGTGTCGTCGATACGGTGGGCGCCGGGGACGGATTCGCGGCCGTCCTGATCCTGGGCACCTTTCGAGGGTGGGTCCCCTCGCTCACGCTGGCTCGCGCCGACCGCTTGGCGCGTGCGATCTGCCGGATTCCCGGGGCGATCCCCGAAGACGAGCGGTTCTACGAGCCCTATCTCGAGGAATGGGACCGAGGAGGAGGTGATGACCCTGAGCGAGAGAAGCTTGTCCATCGTCATGCGCAGCATCCACGGGCTCGTTCGAGCGCGTGACGCCGAGCTCGGGCTCATCGCGGAGCATGCGGCGAAGATGTAAGGTTCGCTCCCGATTCGGCGGCGGGCGATGAAGGAGGCACCGATGAACAGGCAGCGGGCGAGACAGGTCACGTACTTCCTGCTTCGAGTCGTGGCGGGTCTGGTGTTCCTCCAGGCCGGGGGCCTGCTCCTATTCGGATGGTTCGGCGGAATGCCGCCGAACGGCTCCACCGCGCCCCTCTTGTCCCAGATGGGGATCGGCGGTGCCCTCGAGTTCTTCGGAGGTATCGCGATCGTGCTCGGCCTCCTGACCCGGCCGGTCGCATTCATCCTCTCCGGCGAGATGGCGGTCGCGTATTTCCAGTTTCACATGCCGAACGGGTTCTGGCCGATTCAGAACCACGGCGAACCCGCCGTCCTGTTCTGTTTCATCTTCCTGTACATGGCCGCGCAAGGCGGCGGCGAGTGGAGCCTCGACGCGCTGATTCGGAGAAAGCGGGGAGATGCCGCGTCCGAGGAGTGAAGGCGGTCAGGGACCCGGCCCGTCTGACGCCCGGCAGCCCTGAGAAGAAGCTCGTCCGGCCTGTCGATTCCGCGGGGTCTGGCTCGTCGTGAGAGTGGAGCCGGGGCTCGAAGGCGGCCGGAACCGCCGGGGGACGCCGGTTCGAGTAGAAAACATAAGGAGATATGACGATGCGATTTCTGGTCATGGTCCCGGCGAGCAAGGAGTCCGAGGCGGGTGTTCTTCCCGACAAGACGATCATCGCGGACATGCAGAAGTTCAACGAGGAGATGGTGAAGGCCGGCGTGATGCTCTCGGGCGAGGGGCTTCACCCGACCTCCAAGGGGGCGCGCATCAGGTTCTCGGGCGGAAAGACTACGGTGATCGACGGCCCCTTCACCGAGTCGAAGGAGCTGGTCGCCGGCTTCTGGCTGATCCAGGCGAAGTCGAAGGACGAAGCGATTGCGTGGATGAAGCGGGCGCCCTTCGGAGGCGGCGTGGAGATCGAGATCCGCCAGATCTTCGAGGCGGAGGACTTCGGCGCTCAGCTCACTCCCGAGCTCAGGGAGAAGGAGGAGCGCCTGCGCGAGAAGATCGCGGCGAGGCGGCGTTGAGTCCCCTGCGAAAAGACGATGCGAGGCCCAGTCCGGAGGGCGTGGGAGGTCTTGACGTTGACCGAAAAGTGGGCGAGGACATAGGCTGCACGAAGGAAGATGGAGGTGAGAAATGGCAGTGAAGAAGAAGACGAAGAAGAAGGCCGCGTCGCGAAACACGCGCCCGAAGAAGGCAAAAGCCGCACCGGCGAAGGGCCTCAGCATGAGCTCGGCGTCACCTTCCTTCACGGTGGGCGACATTCAGAAGAGCCTCGCCTGGTACAAGGACGTCCTCGGGTTCGGCGTCGAAGAGCGCTGGGAGCAGGAGGGGAAGCTGGCCGGAGTGCTGGTTGTGGCGGGCGACGTTCGCTTCATGCTCGGGCAGGACGACTGGAAGAAGGGTCGCGACCGGAAGAAGGGAGAAGGCTTCCGCATTTATTGTGAGACGAAGCAGGACGTCGACGAGCTCGCGGGGAAGATCAAGGCGCACGGAGGCACGCTCGATGAGGAGCCGCACGACGAGCCCTGGGGCACCCGGGACTTCACCCTCACCGATCCCGACGGGTTCAAGCTCACGATCGCGAGAGAAGTGAAAAAGCGCTAGGGAAAGCCGCTTTCCGAGCGTGCCCGGATCTTGGCGTCGATGAAGTCAGGATGAGGGACGTGGAGTAGCCCCGCGATCTTTCGGACCAAGTGCTCCTCTTCCGGATCCTTCTCTCCGTCGGCGAAGGCGATCAGCCACAGAAGCTCCACGATGCGTTTCTTCTGCGCGGCCGAAAACTCGTGGTCGACGAGACGCGTGAACTCGTAGAGCGAGGTCGCCTTGCGCGCCTCGGCCTCGCCCAGCCTCACCAGCTCCTCCGACTCCTCCCGGGAGAGACCGAAGGTGCCCTGGATGGCCGTGCGCATGACGGTCAGCTCCTCGTCGGTTACCTTGCCGTCGGCGCGAACGACCTCGAAGAGGAGAGCGGAGGCTGCAAGCTTCAGCGCGTGATCGCGGGTCTCCCCCGAATCCTCAGCGGCGCGGGCCGAAACGCGCTCCTCGAAGTAGCGCTTGAACGACTCCCACATGTCCGGAGGCTACAACGAGTCTCGTTCGACGGACACGCGATCGGGCACAAGATGCTTTAGATGCTTTAATCCGCGGCCGTGACGGCTGCGGACCCGCATGGCGCGATCGAAGCGATCTGGCACATCGAGTCGGCGAAGATCATCGCCTCTCTCGCGAGGATCGTGGGCGACGTCGGGCTCGCCGAGGATCTCGCGCAAGATGCGCTCGTGGCCGCGCTCGAGAGGTGGCCGGAATCCGGCGTTCCGGACAACCCGGGCGCCTGGCTCATGGCCACGGCGAAGAATCGCGCGATCGACGTCCTGCGCCGGAACAGGCGTCACGAGACGAAGCACGAGGAGCTGGGCCGCGTGATCGAGGCGCGGCAGGAGAGGGCGGTGGCGGACTTCGACGCGGCGATCGACGACGACGTCGGCGACGACCTCCTGCGCCTCGTGTTCACGTCCTGTCATCCGGTTCTCTCCTCCGAGGCGCGCGTCGCGCTCACGCTCCGACTGCTCGGAGGCCTGACGACGGGGGAGATCGCGCGCGCGTTCCTCGTTCCCGAGTCGACCGTCGCCCAGCGAATCGTCCGCGCCAAGCGGAGCCTCGCCGAAGCGCACGTCCCCTTCGAGGTTCCCCGCGAGGCCGAGCGCGCCGCGCGCCTTTCGTCGGTGCTCGAGGTCCTCTATTTGATCTTCAACGAGGGCTACTCGGCAACCGCCGGCGAGGACTGGATGCGTCCGCAGCTCTGCGAGGAGGCTCTCCGTCTCGGCCGCATCCTGGCCGAGCTCGTGCCGAAAGAGCCGGAGGTTCACGGCCTCGTGGCACTCATGGAGATCCAGGCGTCTCGGATCGGAGCGCGGACCGGCCCGTCGGGAGAGCCCGTCCTGCTCCTCGATCAGGACCGCGCGCGCTGGGATCAGCTCCTCATCCGTCGCGGCCTCGGAGCGCTGGAGCTTGCCGAAGCGCTCGGCGGTGCGCGTGGCCCGTATGCGCTCCAGGCCGGGATCGCGGCCTGTCATGCGCGGGCGCGAACCTCCGCGGAGACGGACTGGGCGCGGATCGTGGCGCTGTACGACGCGCTCGTGGGGATCGCACCGTCGCCCGTCGTGGAGCTGAACCGCGCGGTGGCGGTCTCGATGGCGTCCGGGCCGGAAGCGGGCCTCGAGCTCGTCGATGCTCTGAAGGCCGAGCCTTCACTCGAGGAGTACCACCTCCTGTCGAGCGTGCGCGGGGACCTTCTCGCGAAGGTCGGCCGCGGGGACGAGGCACGTGCGGAGTTCGAGCGCGCGGCCTCGCTCACGCGCAACGCGCGCGAGCGCTCGCTGCTCCTCGGTCGCGCTGCCGCTTGCGCGCGAGGATCGGCGCCGGCGCCGCAGCGATCACGAGAGTGAGCGGCTCTCGAGGCTCCTACGCCGCTCCCGGAGCCGCCAGCCGCCTGTGGTGCGCCTTCACCTGGCCGACGAACGCCTCCAGCACCATCCGTCTCGAAGGGTCCTCCGCGCCCGAGTAGACCGCGGTGATGATCGGCAGGCCGTCGTAGTCGCGCCGGATCCTCTCGATGATCGCCGCGGAGGCGTTTCCGACCATGCAGCCGAAGCAGATGGCGTTGACGATCCCGTCGACCCCGCCCTGCGCGAAGTCGACGATCTTCGCGACGTTGAGGTAGAGAAGCTCGTGGGCCTCGTTCGGCATGTAGGGAGCCGCGAGCTTCTTGAGCTCGAGGTAGCCGGGCTCGTCACGGTGCGCCATCTGTGACCCGACGACGCGCCGCGTGCGCCACACCTGGAGCTCGCGCCGGAGCGCGACGGGGCCGTGGACGAGGAGCCGGGAGAGATCATGCGACGCGAGGCTCTGGTGGACCCGGCGGGAGATGTCGAAATCGATGAGGTCGATCTGGAACGGCGAGGGCCACACCTCCAGCCCTTGCCCTTCGAGCCAGCGGACGACGTCGTGGTTGCCCGCGGGGTTCACCCTCGTGTAGATGTCGCCCGCGAGGCCGACGATCGGCCGCGTACGGCGCCCCTTCACCGGGACCGCCGCGAGAGAGCGGAGAGAATCGTCGAGGGCACCCAGCACGTCGCCTCCCGCGATCGCGGTCTCGATGCGCTCGAGGTTCCGCCGGTGGACCGCGTCCGTCGAGCCCGCCGCGAGCTCGTACGGGCGGACCTGGCAAACGGCCTTCGCGAGGAGCTCGATGGCGAGAAGTCCGACGTAAAGGCGTTCGATCGCGTCGATCCCGAAGGCCGTCAGGAGCTCCGCTGCGTTCGGTGAGCTCACGCGGATGCCTTCGGTGCCGAGCCGCGAGAGGAGCGACTCCATGCTCTGCCCGTATTCGTGTAACAGGCACGGGATCGACGTGCCGGGAAAGAAGAAGACCGTCCCGCCGGCGCGCTGATGCTGCAGGTTGACGAGATCCCCCGCGATCGCCGAGTAGGCGTGACACTCCTTGCCGAGGGAGTACCTCTCTCCGAGTGCCCGGATCTCCGGTCCCGGAAGCGGCAGCACGCGCGCGTCATGTCCCTTCAGCCTGAAGAGGCCGCTGAAGGCGTACGCGTGATCGGCGAAGTAGGGAATCCGGACCGATGTGGGAACCTTCGGGATGAACGCCGCCGCGCGCCGCGGGACTCCCGACCCTGCCTTGGCCCGGCGGGGTCCGCCGCCGAGCTGATCGAGGAACGCCTCGATGCGGGTCACGAGGCCCGCCTCGCCTCGGTGTTCGTCGATCTCGAGGGTGAGGTGGGGCTTCCGGCCGAGCGCCTCCTCGATCCGCGGCACGGCGAAGCCGTCGGGTCCGCAGCCGAAGCAGGAGACGAGGGCCGGGTGGACGTCGTCGACTCCCGCAAGGGCGATCGCCGCCTCGTGGGTGTCCGCCGGGAAGCGCCAGGGAAGCTCCGAACGCCCGTCGCCGTCCGAAGGAAGCGGGAGCATGCCGACAGGGATACCGAGCACGCCGAGTCTCCTCAGCCGCTCGAAGAGCGCGAGGTTCGCATAGGCGTCGAGCGTGACGTAGGGTCGCCCGAGGATCGCGAAGACGTGACGCGTTGTGCCCGACGCAATGAGATCTTTCGCCCGCTCGCGGAAGACCTCGTCGAGCTCGCGCTGGGCGAACCGCGCGGCGCGGAACGCGTCGCACACGCTGCTCGTCGAGACGCCGAGGATCTCCCGGTAAGGGTCGAAGCCCGCGGCGAAAGCCTGCTCGCTCTCGAACGTCACGACCGGCGAGAGAAGGCGTGACCTCTCGGGAGCGCCGACGAGGAACGGCTCCGCCATCGTGTAGGGGCAGGAGAACGAGCGCGCCGGGTCGTCGCCGGGCAGAACCGTGATTGCGGGAACGAAGACGAGATCGACCCCGCGCGCGAGGAGGCCGTGGACGTGGCCCGTGACGAGCTTCATCGGGAGGCACATGCCGACGGAGAGATGCTCGAGCCCGAGCGCGAGCGTCTCCGGGGACGATGGATCCGAGAGGACGGGCCGATGGCCCAGCTCCTGGAAAAAAGTCGCCCAGAACGGGAGGGCGCCGAGCAGGCTCGAGGCGCGAGGGACGCCGATGCTCAGGCCGGAGCCGCCGCCCCGTGAGAACAGCGCCTCGCACCGCTCCAGGTACTCGGCGGCGAGGTTCGGGACGGGGCACGCGAGCGAAGACTCCCTGCTCGTGTATCGCTCACAGGTGTCGCCGAAGAACGCCCTCCCCGCAGTTCCTGCGGCGATGACGTTCACCTCGCACCGGTTCGAGCAGTGGCGGCACTCGAACGACTTCAGCTTCAGCCCCTGCCGGGGGGCGAAACCGGTGAAACGGGACGCCGCGGGCTTCGCCGCCGCGGCTCGTGCGGAGCGCGCAGCCAGCGCTGCGCCAATCGCGCCCGAGACCCGGTTGAAGGGGTGAACTTCGATCTCTCTCCCGAGCGCCCTCTCGAATGCCGCGACCACCGCGTCGTTCGAGGCGACGCCTCCCTGGAAGACGACTCGTCGCCCGACGGGCCGCGGTCCGACGACTTTGTCGAGGTAGTTCCTCACGATCGAGTACGCGAGGCCCGCGCAGACGTCCTCGACGGCCGCGCCGGCACCGAGAGCGCCGACGACCTCGGTCCCCATGAAGACCGTGCAGCGCGAGCCGAGGTCGAGAGGAGCGCCCGCGAAAGCGCGTGGGGCGAAGTCGCGGCAGACGTCGATTCCGAGGTCACGCGATTGCTCTTCGAGGAACGAGCCGGTCCCGGCCGCGCAGACCTTGTTCATGGCGAAGTCCGACATCGCGCCGTCTCGTACCGCGATGAACTTCGAATCCTGGCCGCCGATCTCGAAGACGGTGTCGACGTCCGGGAAGTAGCGCTGTGCCGCGAGGAGCTGGCAGGTGATCTCGTTCTTGACGACGTCGGCGCCGACGAGCCTGCCGGCCAGGTGCCGTCCGCTCCCCGTCGCCCCGCAGCCGAGCACGCTCAGATGAGGTCCGAAACGGCGCTCCAGCACGGAGAGCGCCTCGTAGAGAACCTCGGCCGGACGGCCGCGCGTCGGCAGGTAGACGGACGAGATCGGCTCGCCGCCCTCGTCGAGAACCACGACGTCCGTGCTCACGGAGCCGACGTCGACGCCGAGGAAACCCTCCACGTCGGTGGCGGCCTCGCACGCGGGTTCTGCGGGCGCCGCACGCCGGATCCGCCTCCGGAGCGGCGCGAGCGTCGTCGCGCTCCGCAGATCCCGCGAGAGGAGCGCGGAGAGAAGACGCCTCACCTCGGCGATCGGCAGCTCGGGCATCTCCGAGTCGCGCGCCGCGAGGGCGGCCCCGATCGCTCCCTCGAGGCCGGGTTGCGACGAGACCAGGAAGAGCGCCGGGTCGGCGAAGTCCAGAGCCTCGCGGAACGCCCGCAGGATGCCTTCGTTCCGCGCGCACCCGCCGGCGATGACGACGGGGGCCGCGATGCGCTTGCCTTTCACGAGCGTCGCGAGGTCGTTCCGGACGATCGCCATGCAGAGCCCGTAGGCGATCTCCGGCAGGGGAGTCCCCTTCTGCTGGAGATGGATCATGTCGGAGGCCGCGAAGACCGAGCAGCGCCCCGCGATCGTGGCCGCGCGTCGCGCGCCTGCCGCGAGCTCGGAGAGCTCGCGAATCGAGAGGCCGAGCCGCCTCGCCTGCTGCTCCAGGAAGGAGCCAGTGCCCGCCGCGCACGCTTCGTTCGTCGCGAAGTCGCGGACCTCTCCCCGATCGCCGAAGGCGATGAGCTTCGACGTGTGTCCGCCGACTTCGAGGACGGCGCGAGCCTCGGGGTGCAGCGTTCTCACTCCCGCGGCTGTGGCGAGGATGCCGTTCACCGCGGAGGCGCCGCGGAAGAGAGATCCGGCCTCGCTCCCGACGGATCCGAGCTTCAGCCCTTTCGTGGGTTGCCGCGCCTCGATGTCCTCGAGGAACGCGTCGAGGGCCGCCGCGTCGTCCTGGTCTCTTCTCCGGTAAAGCACGGGCCCCAGAAGGCCGCCTTCACCGAGAACGACTGCCTTCGTGGTTGCGGAGCCGATGTCGATTCCGAGGCACGGAATCATGTAAGGTTCATATAGAGCCTCGGAGGAGACGATTCAATGGCTCAGGTGTGTCAGCGCTGCCTCGCCGAGCGTGAAGAAGGCGTTCGCCGCGAACGCCTGGGTGATGGTCAGTTGCTCTTCGAGGTGCCGACCGGAGTCGTGGCGGATACGTTCGGGAGGAGGACCTCCTACTTGCTCGGCTCTGCGACGCTCTTCGTCTCGACTCTGCTGTACCTGCTGATGTGGCGCGTCCATGGTCCGTTCTGGACGTGGGCCGCGTCCTCCATGCTGCTCGGGCTCGGCTTTACGTTCTTCTCCGGCGCGACCGAAGCTTGGCTGGTCGACGGTCTGCGGTTCGCCGGGTACTCGGGCACCCTGGAGTCCGCGTTTGCCAAAGGCCAGATCGCGGGCGGTGTCGCGATGCTGACCGGCACTCTGGCCGGCGGCGCGATCGCCCAGGTCACGAATCTGGGCGTGCCCTACATTCTGCGAGCCGTGATGCTCGCACCGACGTTCCTCGTCGCGCTCCTCTCGATGCATGACGTCGGGGCCCGGATCTTCCGGCGGAGGACCTCGCTCTTCCTCGTCGGTTCGATCGTGAGCACGCCGCCTTGGCCCTCATCGGCCTGGCGCCGAGCTTCTGGGTCGCGTTGACCCTGTTGTCCGTCTGGGCGCTCGTCTTCGCCGCCACGGGGCCCGTGCGCGAAGCCTTCATCAACGACCTGATCCCGTCGGACGAACGAGCCACCATCCTGTCGACCGACAACCTCCTCGGCTCGTCGGGAGGCGTCGTCTTTCAGCCGGTGCTGGGGAAAGTGGCCGACGCCTGGAGCTACTCGACCTCGTACATCGCCGGCGCCTGCGTCGAGCTGCTCTCCGTGCCGTTCATCCTCCTCGCCCGCCGCGAGAACGCGCCTTCCGACCCGCTCCGGAAATCATGATCGTTCATCTCGTCGACGGCACGTACGAGCTCTTCCGCCACTTCTACGGCCTCCGCCGCTTCACGAAAGGCGAGGATCCGCCGCACGGCGCGGTGATCGGCGTGCTCAATACGGTCCTGCAGATGATCGAGACGGGAGCGACGCACGTCGGCGTGGCGACCGATCACGTCATCGAGTCCTTCCGGAACGGACTCTGGCCCGGCTACAAGACGGGGGAGGGCGTGGAGCGCGGGCTCCTCGCGCAATTCCATCCGCTCGAAGAGGCCCTCACCGCCATGGGGATCGCCGTCTGGCCCATGAGCGAGCTGGAGGCCGACGACGCGCTCGCTTCGGCTGCGCGGATCGCATTTGAAATCGACGACGTCGAGAAAGTCTGCATCTGGACTCCCGACAAGGACCTGGCCCAGTGCGTCCGCGGCACGCGAGTCGTGCAAGTCGACCGCCGCGGCCAGAAGATCCGCGACGCGGAAGGGGTGCGCGAGAAGTTCGGCGTCGAGCCCGCCCTCATTCCCGATTTCCTCGCCCTCGTCGGCGACGCGGCCGACGGCTATCCGGGCATTCGAGGAATCGGCCGGGTCGGGGCTGCGCGGCTCCTGAACCGACACGGCACGATCGAGAGCTTCCCGCCTGCCGTCCTCGGGGACAACCGCGACCTGGCTCTCCTCTTCAAGGATCTCGCGACGCTCCGGACGGACGCGCCCCTCTTCCGCGACGTTGACGAACTCAGATGGCGTGGACCGACGAAGGCGTTTGCGGCATGGGCGGATCGTCTGGGAGACGCGCAACTGCTGGAGAGGTGCCTCGCGGCGGGCCGTCGCGTGGCGTAAGCTGAACCCGGTGTCAAAACGCGAATGACGTCCAGGCTGATCCGTTCCGCGGCGCTCGTCGTGGCGATTGGCGTCGGCCTGAGCGTGCGCGCCGCGGGCCCCGCCTCCTTCGCGGACGTCGTCCGGAAAAAACCCGATGTGACGATCGTCGTCACGGACTCGGGCCTCGGCGGGCTCTCGGTTGCGGCCGACCTCGCGGCGCGACTGCCCGCGAGCGGCATCGTTCGCTCGGCGCGCATCGTGTTCGTGAACGCGGAGCCCGACGCCGCCTTCGGCTATAACGACATGAAGCGCGAGGCCGACAAGGTCCGCGTCTTCGACGGCGCTCTGGCGGCGATGGAAGAGCGCTATCGGCCCGACCTGATCCTGATCGCCTGCAACACGCTGTCGGTCGTCTACCCAGGCACCGCGCACGCGAAGATGGGCGGCACCGAGACGGTCGAGATCGTCGGCCTCGGCGCCGACTTGATTCGCCGGGAGCTCGCGACGAAGCCGGGCGCGACGGCCGTCGTGTTCGCGACGAAGACGACGATCGAATCCGGGGCCCACAAGAAGCTCCTCGTCGAGGCAGGCGTCCCGGCCGAAAAGGTCGTCGGTGAAGCCTGCCCCCGCCTCGCGGGCGCGATCGAACGCGGCTCCGCGAGCGAGGAGACCGTGGCCTACGTGAAGAAGTTCGTCGCCGAGGCGCTGGAGAAGAAGCCGGCGAAAGGCGGCCCTCTCGTCGTGAGCCTCAACTGCACGCACTTCGGCTATGTGAAGCGGCTCTGGGAGCAGGCGTTCGAGGCGGCGGGGTACCCGGGCGTGAGGGTTCTCGACCCGAATTCGCTCATGACGGACCTGGTCCTCCGGGAGGGGAGCGAGAAGCGCTTCCCGAAGACCTCCGTCACGGTCGAGGCGATCTCGAAGGTGCCGATCGACGAGGCCACGCGCGCGAACCTCGGCGCGCTTCTGAGGGCCGTCTCGCCGCAGACGGCGGACGCTCTCGCACACGTCCGGCACGATCCCGCCCTCTTTCCGGCCGTCGTGGATCCCGCGGCGATCATCGCGCGCTGAGAGCGCCGGCGAGGGGCTGGCGCCACGACCGTGAACCCTCAGGCCGAATCGACGGCCAGCGAACCGGCAGCGCGGCGTTTTCTCAGGCGGTCGGCGAGCGCCAGGAGCGGGGCCGTCGAGAACGTCGTGACGAGCGCCATGAGGATCATCATCGCGAAGATCCGCGGCGGGAGGATCCCGAGCTCGTAGCCGACGTTCAGGACGATCAGCTCCATCAACCCGCGTGTGTTCATGAGGGCGCCGAGGGAGAAGGCGTCGAGGGCCCCCATGCCCGAGAGGCGCGCGGCGGCCATCGACCCGCCGAGCTTCCCGATCGTCGCCGCCGCGATCACGGCGAAGCACATCAGCCACGTCGCGGTGCTGTCGAGAAGGCCGACCTGGGTCCTGAGGCCCGTGAACGCGAAGAAAAGAGGCAGGAAGAGGATCGCGCTTACCTCCTCGAGCCGTTGGACGAGCGCGGCCCGGAAGGCACTCTCGCGCGGCATGACGACGCCGATGAGGAAGGCGCCGAAAAGCGCGTGGATTCCGATCCGCTCGGTCGTGAGCGCCGAGCCGATCAACAAGAGGAGGACGAATGCGAGGACGTTCTTGGACGGCGTCCCCGTGGCACCCCGTCCGATGATCCAGCGGACGGCGGGCCCGACGACGTACCACATGAAGCCGATGAAGCCGGCGGCCATCAGGACGGTGAGCCCCGAGGACGCGATGCCCTGCGCCTTCCCGATGGCGACGACGATCGCGAGAATGGTCCAGGCGGTCACGTCGTCGACCGCGGCGCACGTGATCGCCATGCTCCCGAGCGGCGTTCGCGTGAGGCCCCGCTCCTCGAGGATCCGCGCGAGGACGGGAAAGGCCGTGATGCTCATCGCGATCCCGAGGAAGAGCGCGAACGGCAGGAACGGGACGCTCGTCGACGCGAGGGTCGGGTAGAGGGCGAGCGAGAGCGCGACGCCGAGGAAGTAGGGCAGGAGGATGCTGGCGTGGCTCACGAGGAGCGCGGTGTGAGCGACGGCGCGCAGGCGCTCGAGGTCCAGCTCGAGCCCCACGACGAACATGAACAGGAGGACGCCGACCTCCGCGAGCAGCTTCAGGGTCCCGAGCGATCCGGGAGGGAAGAGGGATGACGAGACGGCCGGGGCGACTGAACCCAGAAGCGACGGGCCGAGGAGGATGCCCGCGACGATCTCGCCGATGACTTTCGGCTGCCCGATGCGGGCCGAGAGGCGGCCGCACAGGCGGGCGGCCGTGACCACGACGACGATTTGCGTGAGGAGAGTCGCGAGGGGAGTTGCGGCGCCTGTGTCGGGCGCCGCGGCGGCGCGCGGGCCGGCTGTGCGTCCGCGCTCCAGGCGCTTGCCGTAGCCGAGGACGGCGACGATCGCGCCCACGAAGACCAGGACCAGCGCCGCATAGGGCAGGAGAGTCCGCCGCACGATCGGCCAATCGTAACCGAGGCTCGCGCGGGATGAGCGATACGAGGGCTCGGTGCCGTCACGGACGGGCGACCCGATTGCGGCCTGATTCTTTCGCGCGGTAGAGAGCGGCGTCGGCGGCGGCGATCCATTCCCGCACGTCGCGGAGCTTGCCGTTCGCTTCCGCCGCGCCGATGCTGAGCGTGCACCGCAGGTCTCCGCCGGCGTCGAACTTCGCGGCCTCGGCGCGCTGGCACAGGCGCTCCGCCGTCCTCACGGCCGCGTCGATTCCGGATTCGGGCAGCACGATGGCGAACTCGTCGCCGCCGTAACGGCCCGGCGTGTCGATGTCGCGGATGCCGTCCTTGAAGATCGCCGACAGCCCGCGCAGGAGCTCGTCCCCGGCGGCGTGCCCGTACCGGTCGTTGACCTGCTTGAAGCGATCGATGTCGATCATCAAGAGCGAGGCGGGCCGGCCGCTGCGATGGCTGCGCCTGAGCTCGCCGACCGCGACCTCTTCCCAGTACGTGCGGTTGGGCAGGCCCGTCAGAGCGTCCGTGCGGTTGAGCTGCGCGAGAGTCCTGTTCTGGCGTACGACCTTGCTCGAGAGCGCACGCGTGACGGTGCTGATCGCCAGCGGATAGACGACGAGGATCGGCATGCATGCGATCACGACCGGCATCGAGGTCGCCGGCGCGAACGCGAATCCGACGGCCGCCGAGGCGAGGGCGCAGGCGACGATCTGCGCGGCCGACGTGCGCAGCAGGAAGGGCCAGCCGCCGAAGCTGATCTTGTCGATCGTGAGCATCGTGACGAGGATGACGCTGGGGAGGAGATTGAACGCCATGAGCGCCACCCAGACCCCGCCCATCGCGGAATCCGTCAGCAGGTTCCGGTATTCGGCCCTCTCGGGATTCGCGCTGCGCCGCGCGAGCAAATAGGCGGCGTGCGGCCAGACGAACGCGTCGAGGACGAGCAGGGTCCATTTCACGGGATGCGCGCCGTTCTCGCGGAACACCGACGCGACGCACAGGAACCCGAGCGCCATCCCCAGCGTGCGGAGGTGATAGATGCGGCGGACGAGCCGCAGATCCTCGGTCGGGGGCATGGCGCCTAGTGTATGAAAAGTTGATTCATCTGCCTCATCGCCCAGGTCATGCCGTCTTCCTTACCGTCATGTCATGCCGGCTCAAGTGCTCACGTTGCTGTGCTCGAGGTGTGAAGACGTCCGGAAGATCGACCTCACGCTTCTCCGAAACGTGCCGTTCTGGGTCCGTATGATCGAGGAGGCCTGTCGGATCTCGGGCGCTTCGGCGATCCGTGTCGAGAGCTGCGACAGCTGCCGCGATACGTGGGCGATGCGGGATTCGACAGCCGTTCTCGCGGAGCTCAAGCGCTCCGTCGAAGGCCGCTGACCGCGCGCATCCGCCTGCCGCACCGCCATTCGAGGTACCGCACCAGGGCCCACAGCCGCCTGAACGCCGGGTTGCGCGTCTCGCCGCGGTGGTAGCGTTTGTAGATCTGCTGCGCGATGGCGGCGAGCCGGAAGAGGCCGTAGACCTCGTAGAAGGTCGTGTCGCGTGGCGCGAGGCCGGATCTCTCGAAGTACACCGCCACGACTTCGCTCCGGGTGAGCATTCCCGGAAGATGCGTGGGCTGGCGGCGCGTCCAACGCGCGAGGAAGTCGTCGTCCGCCTGCACCCAGTACGCGAGGCTGTTGCCGAGGTCCATGAGCGGATCGCCCAGCGTGGCCATCTCCCAGTCGAGGATGCCGAGGACACGCGTCGGCTCTTTCGGATCGAGAACGACGTTGTCGAGGCGAAAATCGTTGTGGATGACGCAGGTCGCGACGTCCTCGGGCGCCGCGGCTTTCAGCCAAGAGACGACTTTCGAAAAACGGGGCACGTTCCAGGTCCGCGCCCTTTCGTAGCGATCGGCCCAGCCTTCGATCTGTCGCCTCACGTAGCCCGCGCCTTTGCCGAGAGCCTCGAGCCCGGCTGCCTTCGCGTCGACGCGGTGCAGCTCCACGAGCCGGTCGATGACGTTCAAGCACATCGCCCGGGCCGTCGGCGGATCGAGCGCGACGCCTTCGGGAAGACGTGCCCGGAGGATCATCCCGGGGATGCAGCGCATGACGTAGAACTCGGTCCCGATGACGCTCTCGTCGCTGCAGAAGGCGATCATCTCGGGCGCGTACGGGTAGAAAGGCCGCAGCGCCTTCTGCACGTGGAACTCCCGCCCCATGTCGTGAGCCGATTTCGCCTTCGTTCCGGCGGGCGGCCTCCTGAGAACGAGGTCGTCGCGTTCGTATTCCAGCCGGTAGGTCCAGTTCGAGGCCCCGCCCGAGAATTGCGTCACTCGGGGCGTTCCGGTCAGACCCGTGTGGCGGCTCTTCAGCCACGCGTCCACCGCGGAGGCGTTCAGCTCCTCGCCGGGGCGGATCGGACCGGCCGCGTCGGTCGGGGAGGACGTCAACGCGCGCTCATTCCGTAGCCGCGGAGGATGCGCCGGGCCACGACCTCGAGGTGAACTTCGTCGGGACCGTCGTAGATCCTCGCGGCGCGCTCGTGCGCGTACCACCAGGCCAGAGGCGTGTTGTCGGTCATGCCGAGGGCCCCGAGGCCCTGGATGGCCCGGTCGAGAACTCTCTGCATGATCCGGGCGACGGTGAACTTGATGAGAGAGATCTCCTCGCGGGCGGCTTCCGCGCCTTCCTTCTCGATCTTCCAGGCCGCGTGCAGGACCATGAGCCGCGCGGCGTGGATCTCGGCGCGGCTCTCGGCGATGCCCTGCTGCACGAGCTGTCTCGTGCCGAGGAGGCGGCCCGGAGCGAGCTCACGCGTCGCGACGTGCCGGCAGAGGATGTCGAAGGCCCTCTCGCAGACGCCGATCCAGCGCATGCAGTGGTGGATCCGGCCCGGGCCGAGCCGCTCCTGCGCCAGGGCGAAACCCGAGCCCTCGGTGCCGAGCAGGTTCCCGAGCGGCACGCGGGCGCCGTCGTAGCTCACTTCGCCGTGGCTCGCCCAATCGCCGCCGCGGTCTCCCATGACCGAGGTGTTCGCCAGCAGCGTGAAGCCAGGCGTGTCCGTGGGGACGAGGATCATGCTGGCCCGCCTGTAGGGATCGGCGACGTCCGGGTCCGTGACCGCCATGCAGATCGCGAACGCGGCCCCGTCCGCCGAGGAGGCGAACCATTTGTGGCCGCGCAGCACCCACGAGTCCCCTTCCTTTCGGGCCACGGTCCCCAGCCACACCGGATTCGAGCCCGCGAACTCGGGCTCCGTCATCGTGAAGCAGCTCCGGATCTCGCCGCGGACGAGCGGCAGGAGGTATTTGTCCTTCTGCTCCGGCGTGCCGTGCGCCATGAGGAGCTCCATGTTCCCCACGTCGGGAGCCTGGACGTTGAAGAGGTAATGCCCGAGCGGGCTCTTCCCGAGCTCCTCGCTCATGTGGGCGAACTCGAGAAGCGAAAGGCCGGCTCCGCCGAAGCGTTCCGCCACGTGTGCGGCCCAGAGCCCCGTCTCGCGCGCCCGCTCCCGCTTCTCTTTCAGGACGGGGAGGAGAGCCTTGAAGCCCCGCTGCCTCAGGGCCGGCTCGAGCGGGAAGACTTCCTTCTCCATGAACGCGCGGACGATGCCGCGGACGGCTTTCACATTCGGCGATTCGGAGAAGTCCATGTTGCCTCCACGTCGAGCGGATTTTCAGCCATGTCCGCTGCCTGTCACTTCAGCGGGGGAGGAGCCCCGGCGCCGGGCAAAACGGACAGCGCGCGCTCGAGGTTCGCGCGGGCATACTCGTAATCGGGCTTGAGGCGCAGCGCCGCGCGAAAGTGCTCGACGGCTTCGGCCGCTCTTCCGAGCTGCAGCAGGGCGACGCCGAGACCGTTGTGCGCGAGATAGTCCCCGGACGACCCGAGGCGGAGCGCTTCCTCGTATGACGTGACCGCCTCGCCGAACCGCCCCGCTCTCGTGCTCACCGTTCCGAGGTTGATCAGCACCGTGGTGTCGGCGGGATCGACCCTCAGGGCGGCGCGAAGACGCGAGGCCGCCGTGTCGAAGCGGCCGTGACTCTCGTCGATGCGCGCGAGGTTCAGAAGGGTCGGAACGTTGTCGGGCTTGAGCGCCAGCGACTTCTCGAAGTGGGGGACGGCTTCGGCCTCGCGGCCGTTCTCCATCAGCCAGTTGCCGTAGTTCGTGTGACACATGAAGCAGTCGGGGCTGCGCTCGAGCGTGTCGCGCCAGAGAGTCTCCGGATTGCGGAACGCGAGGCTGTGCCGGAAGCTCAAGGTCCCAAGGACCGCGAGGACGCTCACGACGACGGCTGCTCCGGCCCGTCGCGCCGCCGCTCCCCGGTGGAGGACTCGAGACGACGCCCCGCACACCGCACAGGCCGCGAACACGGCGGCGGCCTGATAGGCGAAGTGGTCCGCCACCCAGGAATAGCGCATCGCGTAGACGTTGAAGAACCCCATCGCCGGAAACAGCACTCCGAGAAAGAGAAGGAGGCCGGCGAGCGGCCCCCTCCCAAGACGGCGCCTGAAGAACCACGCCGACGCCGTTGCCGCGATCACGAATGCGGTCGGAAGCCACTGGGAGAGGACCCGCGGATCGACGTGCCATCGCTCGTAGATGAACGCGAGCTTCGTCGGAACGACGAGCTTCGCGGCATAGAAGCAGGAGGTCTGTCCGGCGAGGACGATGCGTCCCAGGAGATTCAGGTTCCACTCCGCGCCGGCCGCTTGCACCATGGTGCGCTCGAGCCACGCGGTGTGGAAGGCGAGCCCGGCGCCGAGCGCGAAGAACGGGACGAGAGGCCGGACATCCGACGCTCCGATCCGCCCCTTCTCCCACCAGGCCAGGACGAGAAGAACGGCCGGTACGGCGCAGGCCGTCGTCTTCGAGAAAAGGGCGAGCGCGAGAAATGAGAACGCCAACGCGTACCGTGTTGCCGGCCGATGCGTCCACGGCGTGACCGCACGCGGCTTCCGCTTCTTTCTCGGTTCGGCCGCCTTCGCGCGGGCCTCGAGATAGGCATACCAGGCATGCACCGCGAGAAGCGACAGAAACAGCGAGAGCGTGTTCTTGCGCTCGGTGACCCAGGCGACGGATTCGACGCACACCGGGTGCAGGGCGAAAACCGCGGCGGCGAGCCACGCCCCGGGTAGGTTCAGGCGGGCCAGAAGCCGCCAGAGAAGCAGGGCCGAACCCGCGTGGAGCAGGATGTTGATGAGGTGATAGCCCAACGGATGGAGAGCCCACAGGCGCTTCTCGATCCAGAACGACGTGAAGACCATCGGGTAGTACTGCTCGTTCGCCTTCGGCTCGGTCCAGATGGTCTGGAGCCCGTCGAGCGTGTCAAGCGTTCGGTTCTCCGTCAGGTAGGTGTCGTCGTTCCAGATGAAGCCCGCCCGGAAGACCGGGAGATACGCCGCGACGACGGCGGCCACCATCGCCAGAGCGAGAAAGAGAGCCTTCCTTTGCACCGGCACACGATATGCCAACGGCCGGACCGCGAAAGCGGCCGGCCGCCCCGAATGCCGAGCTCCGGGCGCGCGCTACGCCAGGTGCAGGTCGATCAGGCCGTGCTGATGGAACGCGCCGATGCGCGGCGCGAAGAGCCCGATGAGGAAGAGCACGAACGCGCCTCCGGCCACCGCAGACAGCACGAGGAGCGGCGTGAAGCGGGCCGCGAGGATCTGGTCGGCGTTGTTCACGCGGACAGTGGCCTCGACGACGGCCTTCAGCCCTGTGTCCGTCGTGATGAGGAGCCGCTTGTCCGTGACGGCTTTCTGGAGCGGCACGTCGGCCACGAGCACCTCGATCCGGTCCGACGTCGTCGAAAGCGGCAGCGCGAGGTGAGCCGGGGTCCAGGTCGCGTTGACCGGCTGATTCTGGACGCGCCAGAGCCCGGCCAGCGCGACGACGAGGACGATTCCCCCTCCGAGCAGGGCAAACAGCCGGAAATGACTCTTGGGCATGACGAAACCTCCCACTTCCGCGGCGGGGGCACCGCACTTTCCGGGATCCCTCAAATACTTAGGGCGCAGCCCGAAACCCGGTCAAGGGATGCGTTTGCATCTGATGCCCCAAGGGGAGAATGAGGAGGAGATTTCTTAGAAAGGAAAGAGGAATCCGGCGCGCATCGCGAACACACCCTTCTAAGAAAATCTTCTTCTTTCCCTCTTCTACTTGACCGCGCCGACCGTGAATCCGGCGATGAAGCGGTCCAGGAACAGGTTGTAGATGACGGCGATCGGGAGGCTCGCGACGAGGCAGGCCGCCATCAGCGAGCCCCAGTAATAGACGTCGCCGCGCACCAGAAAGATCGGGATGCCCACGCCGACCATCTGATTGGACTCGGGCGAGATGAAGGTCAGGGCGTAGACGAACTCCTGGGTCACCAGCGTGAACGTAAAAATGACGACGGTCAGGATCCCGGAGACGGAGATCGGCACGACCATCCGAAGGAAAGCGCCGAAGCGCGTCAGGCCGTCCACCATGGCCGCGTCCTCGAGCTCCTTCGGGATGGACTTGAAGAAACCCATGAGCAGCCAGATCGAGAAAGGAATCGTCATGCTCGGGTAGACGAGCACCACGGAAAAGATGCTGTCCTGCAGTCCCAGGATCGCGACGACCCGCGAGAGAGGAATGAAGAGCAGGGTCGGTGGAATCAGATAGGTGAGAAAGATGGCGATCCCCAGCCGCTCGCCCCAGCGGCCGGCCAGGCGGGCGAGCGCATACGCCGCCGGCACGGAAAGGAGAAGCGTGATGGCGACGACGAGCACGCCCACGAGCGCCGTATTGCCCAGCCAGCGGACGAAACGCGTCTCGGTGAACAGGAACTTGAGGTGCTCGAGCGTCGGTGGGAGGTTGAAGAGGAACGGGTTGTTCTCGACCGTGTAGAGGTCGATGTTCTGCTTGAACGTGGCGACGAGCATCCAGAAGAAGGGAAACGCCAGGGCGACGACGAAGAAGGCCAGCACGAAGACATGGAGGGTCCTGGCGCCGAGTCTGCGGAGCGTACTGCGTTCCATCAGGCCACCTCGGCGCGATGTGCGACGCGCAGCATGAGGTACGCGACCGCGACGAGGACCGGCACGAGAAAGAGCGAGATCGCCGCTCCCGCGGCCAGGTCGCTGCCGGCGATCCCCGTCGCGAAGGCGAGAGACGGCAAGGTCTGGGTCGAATCGAAGGGTCCGCCGGCCGTCAGGATGTAGACGACGATCATGTCGGTGAACGTGAAAACCGTCCCGAAAAGGACGGCCACCGAGAGGATGGGGGTCATCATCGGGATGTTGATCTGAAAGAGAGTGCGCCAGAAGCCGGCGCCGTCGATCGCAGCCGCCTCCGGGATCTCCTTCGGGATGGCGGAGAGACCCGCCAGGATGATCACGGTGGAAAACGGAATCAGACGCCAGCAATGGACGAGGATGACGGAGGCCATGGCGAGGTGCGGCTCCCCGAGCCACATCGGAGCGCTGTACGGCTTGTACAGATGCACCGCGACGAGCACCCACGTGATTACGCTGTAGATCGAGTCGAGGATCCACTTCCAGCCGATCGTGCCGAGAGAGACCGGGGCCACCCACGGCAGCAGGATCAGGAAACGGACCAGACCGCGGCCGCGAAAGGGCTTCTCCAGGGCGATCGAGAGAATCGTCGAGCACACGACGACGACGACCTGAGCGCAGACGGTGAACACGATGGAATTCTGAATCGCCTTCCGAAAGCTGGGGCTTTGCAGGATGCTCCGGAAATTCTCCAGGCCGACGAAATGAAACTCCGTACTGCCGATCCGCG
Source organism: Thermoanaerobaculia bacterium (assembly GCA_963816185.1). Classification (GTDB taxonomy): domain Bacteria; phylum Acidobacteriota; class Thermoanaerobaculia; order UBA5066; family UBA5066; genus Fen-183. The sequence continues at coordinate 675,549 of CAWFJJ010000024.1, forward strand.
CGTCGCTGAAGGCATAGAGCACGGCGAGAACGAGCGGCACTCCGACGAGCGCGACGATGTAGAAGACCGCTGGGAGCAGCATCGCCTGGCCCAGCCAGCGGTCGCCTGATCGCGCGCTCACGTCTTCCGGGCTCCCGTCGCCGCGTCGAAGAGCTTCAGGTGGCGCTTTTCGATGGCGAAATCGTACGTCGCGTCCTTCGTGAAGAGGCCTGCGTGCGTCGAGGCGATGCGCGAGACGACCTTCTGTCCTGCGAAGGGGCCGTCGTGGAGCGTGCCGTAGAGCATGCGCTCGGCGCCGAGGTATTCCTCGTGGCTGAACGTGAGGCGCATCGCGACGGAATCCGGAACGGCCGCGGCCCGGGCGGGGAGGAAGTGCTCCGGGCGGAAGCCGGTGATCCCGTCCGCGCCGGGCACGAGATTCATGGGGGGCGAGCCGAGGAACGTCGCGACGAACGTGTCGGCGGGCTCGTCGTAGACGTCGGCCGGCGTCCCGATCTGACGGACGACACCCTGGTGCAGCACGACGACACGGTCGCCCATGGCCATGGCCTCGACCTGGTCGTGCGTCACGTAGATCGTCGTCGTCCCGACGCTCTTGTGGAACTGCTCGAGCTCCTCTCGCGCGCTCAAGCGGAGCTTCGCGTCGAGGTTCGAGAGGGGCTCGTCAAGGAGGAATACCGCCGGCTCGCGGACGATGGCGCGGGCGAGCGCGACGCGCTGCCGCTCGCCGCCGGACAGCTCTCGCGGCTTGCGCTCCAGCAACCTGCCGATGCCGAGAAGCCCCGCGGCCCATTCCACTTTCTTCTTGTGCTGCTCCCGCGGGACCCCCTGCGCCTTGAGAGGGAAGGCGATGTTCTTGTAGACGGTGAGGTGGGGATAGAGCGCGTAGCTCTGGAACACCATGGCGATCCGGCGCTCGCGCGGCGACAGGCGGTTCACGATTTGCCCGCCGATCAGGATCTCCCCCGAGGTCGGGGTCTCCAGACCCGCGATCATCCGGAGGAGGGTGGTCTTCCCGGAGCCCGAAGGCCCCAGGAAGACCAGAAACTCACCCTCTTTCGTCGCCAGGTTTACGTCGTTGACTGCTCCGAGCTCGCCTTCCTTGAAGACCTTCGTGAGGTTTCGTGTTTCGACGACCGCCATCGAGCGCCCGCGCTACTTCCACCGGGCGAAGATGCGCTTGTACTCGGCTTCCGCCGCCTTCGCGGCGTCCTCCGGTGACTGATCCCCTCGCGCGACGGTCGCGAACATCGTCGGAATGACCCAGGTGCTGAATGCTTCGGAGATGCCCGCGGTCGCGTAGCCCGGATAGCCGACGTTCGTGGCCCAGTCGAGGACGTTCCCGAGGACCTTGTATTTGTCCGGCGGATTCGCCCGCGGATCGTTCGCGATCAGCTTCTGGAGGTCCGGGACCGTCGAGGGGAAGCAAGGGAAGTTGTAGAACTCCCCGGCGGCGAAGCCCTCATGGAAATGGTCCATGAAGTCGATCAGGAACTGCTGCGCGCCTTCCTTGTTCTCCGCGAATTCCCAGATCACGTAGCAGTTCATGACGTGCTCGGCCGCGATCCGGCGGACCGGGCCCTTCAGCGCCGGGCTGATCATGATCTTGCTGTCGATGGGGAGTTTCTCCCTCTCCGACTGGCGCGTGACGGAGATGGCGTTCATCACGAAAGAGACGCGTCCGGCGAGCATCGCCTGGTTGTTCGAGGGAGGAGTCCAGGTGAAGACCTCCGGTGTCTCGGACTTCTGGTAGAGCTCCTTCATGAACTTCAGGGCTTCGATGGTCTGCTTCGAGTTGATCGTGACGTTTCCGGCCTCGTCCTGCTCGGCCCCGCCGAACGACCAGAGAAGGGCGCGCATGGCCATGCTGGTGTCGAGCTCCTGTCCGAGGCCGACTCCGCACGGGTGGCCGCTCTTCTCCCGGATCTTCGTCGCTCCCTTGAGCAGGTCGTCCCAGGTGTCCGGCCCTTTCGGGAATCCGGCTTCCGTCCACCAGTCTTTGTGCCAGTTGCCCGGGTCGGGGGTGTACGCGTCGGAGAAGGCGAAGTATTTCTTCGTCTTCGGGTTGTAGGTGGACTTGTGGGCCAGGTCGATCTTCTTCCCGTGCTTTCTCTCCACCTCCTGGTACACGTGACTCATGTCGATGACTTGCTTCTCGTAGGACGCGGGCGGAGAAAGGAACATGAAGAGGTCGTGGCCCTTCTTCGCCGAGACCTCGGAGGCGGCCCGGGCGTTGAGGTCGACCAGGTTGATGTTGTCGACGATCACGTTGGTGTTGTTCTTCTTGCCCCACTCCTTGGTGTACGTGCCGTTGAACCACGTGTCCCAGGCGGGAACGAAATGGCTCCACTGGATGATTTTCAGCGTCTTGGGCTGGGCGTCGGCCCGGCCGGCGAACAGGAACGCGGGCCCTCCGACGCCGGCAGCGAGTGCGCCGCCTCCGGCAAGCTTCGTGAACGTTCGGCGAGTGATTCCACGGGGCTGCTTCCTCTTCATGACAGCACTCCTCCGGCCGATTTCGGCCTCCAAGTCATCAGTGAAAGGGAACCGGCTTCGACTCCGATCGTGAGGCGAATGAGATCACCCCGCATCGCGAGGGTCAACAGCCATTAGCGATTCTCAGTCGCGACCTGATAGCCTGTAGGAGCGTGAAGAGACTCCGGGTAGGGATCATCGATCTCGTCGCAAAGGGACCCACGGACGCCCTTTACGCCCGCGTCATGAACGCGAACCTCGCGAGCATCATGCCGCAGGTCGTCGGGGTGTGGTGCGAAGCGCGCGGGCACGAGGTCACATACGTCTGCTACACGGGCCTCGAGAACCTGGACGACGAGCTGCCGGGCAACGTCGATGTCGTATTCATCTGCGCGTTCACCGAGGCGGCGTTTCTCGCGTACGCGCTGAGCAACCTCTTCCGGTCGCGGGGAGCCGTGACGGCCCTGGGCGGGCCGCACGCCCGCTGTTATCCGGAAGACGCGCGCCGGTACTTCGATTACGTGCTCGGCTTCACGGACGAGGCGCTGATCGATGAGCTGCTCCAGGATTGCAGCAGACACCGCCCCGTGGGTCTCCACCTCCACGCGCCGCGCCAGCCGCTGGCTCTTCCCGGGGTCCGGGAACGGTGGAAGTTCATCGAGCCGACTCTCCGGAAGGCGCCCCTGATCAAGATGATCCCGATTCTGGGAAGTCTGGGATGCCCCTACACCTGCAGCTTCTGCATCGATTCCGTCGTGCCGTACCAGCCGCTCGACCTGGAGGTCCTCCGGGAGGATCTGCGTTTCATTGTCCGGAAGGTCAAGAAGCCGCTCGTCGGGTGGCACGATCCGAACTTCGGCGTGAGGTTCGACCAGTTCCTGGACGTGATCGAGGATGCGATCCCGCCGGGGAGCATCACCTTCATCGCGGAGAGCAGCCTGTCGCTGCTTTCCGAGCCCCACCTGAAGCGACTGCGACGGAACGGATTCAAGGCCGTCCTTCCGGGGGTCGAATCCTGGTACGACCTCGGCAACAAGTCGATGACGGGCCGGAAGACGGGGATGGAGAAAGTCAGGGAAGTGTCCGACCACGTCAACCTGATCCTGCGATACCTGCCGTACGTCCAGACGAACTTCGTTCTCGGCCTCGACGGCGAATCGGGCGCCGAACCGTTCGAGCTCACGAAGCGGTTCGTCGACCTGACCCCGGGCGCGTTCCCCGGCTACTCGCTTCTCTCGGCATTCGGGCGCGCGGCGCCGCTCAATCTGGATTACCAGCGCGCGAACCGTGTGCTTCCGTTTCCATTCCACTTCCTCGACAACAACCACGCGATGAACGTGCGGCCGCAGAACTACGCCTGGAAGGACTTCTACGATCACGTGATCGACCTGACCCGATATACCTTTTCGTGGAAAGCGATTTTCAAACGGTTCGTCGCCACGAATGCCGCGATCCCGCGCTGGATGAACGTCGTGCGCGCGATCTCCTCGGAGGGCTCCGGCCGGATCGCGTACTACAGAGAGGTGCGACGACGGCTGGACACCGACGGGCAGATGCAGCGCTATTTCGCTCAGGAGACGGACGCCCTCCCGGAGTTCTACGCGCAGCAGGTGAGCCGGGATCTCGGATCGCTGTTTCCATTCCTGCCCGCAGGAAGCATGTTCCACGATCACAAGGCTTACCTCACGTCCGAGGGGCCGCCGCGCGAGGTCCCGCGCCACGAGGAATTGGCGGCCGTCTGAGATACTCCCGGCCGTGAGGCGGGGGCTGGTTCTTTTACTCTTGCTCGCGGCGTCTCCCGCGCTGCCGTGCTCGATCTGTCGCTGCGGGGACGTGACGTTCAACGCGCTCGGCCCGAACGTTTTCGCCGAGGGAAAATTCCGACTCGCGCTCGACTGGGACCGCTTCGACAAGGACAGCGCGATCGCGGCGGGCGTGGATCTGCGCGCCCTTCGGCATCGCCTCGGCACCGAACCGACGGCGGGCCTCGATGCGGAGGTCGAGAACCGGTTCACCGCCGCCTTCTCGTACGTGTTCGGCGAACGCGTCGTCGCCGTCGTTCGCGTGCCGTGGAGTCAGAAGCGGCTCACGTCCACCGATGTCGGCTCGGACATCTCGGAGACGAGCCGGACGAGCGACCTGTCTGATCCCGAGCTCTATGCCCTCGTCCGCCTCTGGTCCGCGCCCTTCGACCCCGCTCTCGGGAGGCGCGGGTGGGCGTCCCTCGTCGGGGGCGTGAAGACACCCTGGGGAAGAAACGACCTGTCCGAGGGCGGAGTGCGCCTCGACGAGCACCTCCAGTCCGGAACAGGCGCGACGGACGTCTTCGGCGGCCTCTCGATGGTGGCCTTCATCGACATAAACTCATCCATCCTCGCCTCGGCCCAGTACCGCGGAACGGGTACGAATGACTTCGGGTACCGGTACGGGAACGTGACCCTCGTGAACGCGGCATACGAGCACAAGCTGGGGAGCGCCGTGGATGCCCTGCTCGAGCTGAATTACCGCCACGCGCAGCAGGATCGCGTGAACGACGCGGGAGACCTCGACCCGAACACCGGGGGCGACATCGTCTACCTGACGCCGCGGGCCGTGATCGATCTCGGCCGAGGCGTCGCGGGCCGCGCCGCGATCCAGATTCCGCTCGTTCGCGCGCTCTACGGCGAGCAAACGGAGCGGTTCGTGGCGAGCCTCGGGTTGACGTACCTCTTCTGACGGCCGCGTCAAGTCCTACTCGGCGATATCGGTCTCAGTGGATCCGGCGGGGGCCGCGCGGAAGACGAGCGGCACTGAGCCCAGGCGGATCTCGTCCCCGTCGGCCAGCTCGACTCGGCCCTCGACCCGCTGGCCCTTTAACCAGGTGCCGTTCTTGCTGCCAAGATCCTCCAGCGTCGCGGTGTCGCCCGAGATGAGGATCCGTGCATGGCGCCGCGAGATGGACTTCATCGAGATCACGACCGACACGTCGTCGTCCCGCCCCAGGACGTTCTCGCCCGGGTGCAGGTCGAAATCCCGGGCCAGGTGTGTCACGCGAAACCGCGCGACAGAGGCGGGCGCGTCGAAGCGGAAGGCGTAACCGAACCCATAAGCGGTCTTGAGGAAGCGGGGGCTCCGCGCGTCCTCGCCGATGGCGGACCGCACTTCGGAGACGAGGCTCTTGAGGTTCGACTCCTCCACGAAGACGCGTGGCCAGAGCGACTCGTAGAGGCTCGCCTTGGAGACGGCCTTCGGTGCGTTATCGATGAGGAGCTCCAGAAGGCGAAAGGCCTTGGGCGAGACGTGAACTGGCTTTCTTCCACGCCGAAGCTCGCGTGCCTCCGCGTCGAACAGAAACTCGCCGAATCGGATCATCGAAACCTACCGGATTCCTACGATTTCCTCACGACTTCCGGCGCGCGGGAAGGCACGTTGTAGGCGGAAAGGAGAACGCCATGAATCTACATCGAAACCGCGCGCCCGCTTTTCTTCTCCCGCTGCTTTTCCTGATCGTTTCTCCAGCGATGCTAGCGCAGGCCATGAGGGCCGAGAACGACGACGTCCGGCTGCCGGAGGCCGTCACCGAGGGCCAGCTGCTCTTCGAGTTCGTCGGGCAGGTCTCAAACTTCACCCCGACCACCTCCACACAGTACGGCTACTTCACGTGGGTTCGTGATGTCGACACGCTTTTTTCGGGAAGTCCCGCTAACGAGACGTCCGCACGGTTCACGTTCTACCGCGAGATGACGAACGTCAATGTCGTCATCAATGGCACACTCAAGATCATCTCCCGCGAGGGGACCACGACGCTCTATCTACAGCCGTCCGGCGGCGCCACGTTCTCGAATCCCGACTCGTTCCGGGCGGGCACGGCCATCCAGACATCCCGCTCGCATCAGCAGGTCATCGTCGACACCGTGACCTCGGCGTTCACGGTGGTCAACTTCGAAACCGTCACGGCGACGCCGCGATTCATGCTCGACGGACACGACACGACTCTGGGCCGCGTCGGAGACGTTTACCGCACGTCCAAGCAGGGCCACCTCTTCTCGCCGAGCCCCGCGGGCTATTTCAGCGGCTACTCCGTCAGCGTCGCCCGAACGACGGGCGGCCTCCTCTCGGGAAGCGGCGCGATTCAGGAATAGAGCCGCGGAAGTTCAGGACGGAAACCCGACGCGCTTGATTAACGCTGCGAAGCGGGAGTCGGAACGGATCGGCTCCCAGCGCAGGTCCCGTTCGAGCCAGACGAGCCAATGGGTTCGCTCCTCGACTCCCTTTTCCAGCCAGGCGAAGGCCCGATCCTTGTCTCCGAGCGCCGCATGAACGAGGGCCACGCCGTAAGCGGTGACGTATTCCTTCTTCGACCGCGCCTCCAGGTTGGAGAGAACCTGGAGCGCTTCCCGGCGCTTGCCCATGACGCCGTAGACGTAGCCGATCGCCGCGACCGTCGGCACCCACTCCTTGAGCGGCCCGGTCGCCTGGTACTCCGCGATGGCCTGCTCGTAGAGCCCCTTCGCCTGATAGACCCGCCCGAGGAAGAGGTGCGCAGGCGGGTATTGGGGATTCATCTCGAGGGCCTTTCGCAGCTCCTCCGCCGCCCGGTCCTGCTCGTAGCTGTAGTGAAGGAGGAAGCCCATGTCCGACTCGATCGGGACGGAGAGGGGATCGAGCTCGTGCGCTCGCTTGATCTGGGCGCGTGCTTCGGGGAGGCGCCCGGTCGCCGTCAAGAGGTAGGCGTACCAGTCGTGTGCCGTCGCATAATTCGGATTCAGCTCGATGGCTCGCTGGAACTCGCGCTCGGCTCCGGGCCAGTCCCAATCGAAATAGAACTTTTCGTAGGCCAGGGAGGCGTGCGGCTCGGCGAGAGAGGCATCCAGCTCGAGGGCCTTCCCGGCGGCCTCCCGCGCCTTTGGAAAGACTTCCCGGGGCGCGACGAGACTCAAGTATCCGAGCTGCGTGTAGGAGTCGGCGATCCCCGAGTAGGCCACGGCGTAGGCAGGATCGACGTCCAGCGCCTGCTGGAAAAACCCGATTGCCTTCTTGAGGTTCTCGCCATCGCGCTTGTTCCAGAAGTACCGTCCCTTCACATAGGCCTCGAAGGCGGCCGGATCGACGCGCCTCGTCTTCGCGAGCTGGGATATTTCCGGTGGAGTCAGCTCGAGGCGGCCGGCGCGGGCGATCGCCTGCGCGATTTCACTTTCCAGAGCGAGCACGTCGTGGAGGTCACGTTCGTACGTCTGAGCCCAGAGGTGTTTGTCCGACGCCGCCTCGATGAGCTGGGCCGTCACGCGGACCTTGCTGTCCGCCCGCGAGACCGATCCCTCAACGACGGCGTCGACGCCGAGCTCCCGTGCGATCTCGGGCAGCCGCTTTTTCGTGTCGCGGTACGACATGACCGAGGTCCGGGAGGTGACGCGGAGCCCGCTGATCCGGGCGAGGTCGGCGATCAGCTCCTCCGTCATCCCGTCGGCGAAATATTCCTGGGTCGCATCGCCGGAAAGGTTCTGAAGAGGAAGAACCGCCAGCGATCGGATCGCGGTGCCTTTCCCTCGTGTGCCGAGGCGTCCGCGGAGACCGCCCACATCGAGGGCGAAAAGAAGCGCGGCGGCCAGGACGATTACACCCGCTGCGATGGCGGCGACTCGACCGCGACCCACCCTTGTGCCCACCATCGCCACGCCGGACATCTGAACCGCCGAAGCCGACGTCGACGCAATCTCGCGAAGCGCGTAGGTCAGATCGCGTGCCGACTGGAACCTCTCGTCGGGGCTCTTCTCCAGGCAACGCGTGATGACGCGCGCGAGCGCGAGAGGAATCGTCTTCCCTGATTCCGAAGGGTCCGGCGGCGATTCCTTGAGAATTGCCGCCATCGCATCGGCGGACGTCTTTCCCGCGAAAGCCCGCCTGCCGGTCACCATCTCGTAGAGCACGGATCCGAACGAGAAAATATCGCTCCGCGCATCCACAGGGAGCCCACGTACCTGCTCGGGAGACATGTAGGCGGCGGAGCCCATCACGGTGCCGGGCTGCGTCTGCGACGCCGTGAGGACCGAGCTGCCCACCTCCTCCGGTGCGCCGGGCTGGAGCCTTGCCAGGCCGAAGTCGAGGATCTTCACCCGTCCGTCTTCGGTGAGGAAGACGTTCTCGGGCTTCAGGTCCCGGTGGACGATCCCCTGCGCGTGCGCCGCCGCGAGGCCATCGGCGATTGACACGGCGATTTCAACCGCCTTTCGCCAGGAGAGTGACTCCCGATCGAGCCGTCCGCGAAGCGTCTCACCTCGGAGCAGCTCGGTGACGGAGTAGCACAGTCCGTCCTCGACCCCGAAATCGTGGATCGCGAGAATGTTGGGATGGGAGAGGGCTGCGACGGCCCGGGCCTCGCGCTCGAAGCGGCCCAAAGCGGCCGGGTCGGAAGCCAGGTGCTCCTGTAGCACCTTAATCGCGACCTCGCGGCCGAGACGTGTGTCCCGCGCGAGGTAGACGGCGCCCATGCCACCCGAACCCAGATGCGAGAGGATCTCGTATGGCCCTAACCGGCTACCTTCTGAGAACGCCATGAGACTCCCACTTTGCGTCCATTCTAGTCGCTGCGTTGTCCGCAGGTAGCGTCCGGGCTCATGAAGAGCACGCTGACGAGGTTCGCATCGCGGCCGGCAGCGGGGAAGTCCCGAGGTGGCGGCCTTCCGTGCGGACGTCGTCCGACTTCTCTAAACTCGCCCGTATGCGACCCGCTCCCGAGAACGCGCAGCGAATCTATCTCAGGAGCGGATATGGCGGCGACCCGCTCGCGTTCTCCGTTCGATGGTTCGTTCCGGCGGACTTCGACGCCGGCGGGGAGGCCGAGATCGCGAGCCACGCGACGGGAAAGGCCGAGCTGACGTCCTGCCTGACGCTTCTCGGCGTCACGGCCCTCGCCGTCATGGTCGGCGACGTCATGGACGGGACGCCGGTGTTCGATTTCAAGCCGTGCACTCCCACGGAAGCCGCCGAGCACGCCTGCCGGGAAGGCCAGCGCGCGCGGACCATCGCGTACTCGCAGACCGTCTACGTCGAGGCGGCGCCCATCGAGGTCTTCCGCCGCCTCTCGCTCTGGGAGAACGCACGCCGGAGGTGGGCGCGATGAGGGAGCCGTCCGTTCGCATCACGACGCACACGCACTTCTCGGCCGCCCACCGTCTCCATAACGAATCCAAAGACGCCGAGTGGAATCGCCGGGTCTTCGACAAGTGCAACAACCCGTACTCTCACGGGCACACGTACGGGCTCGACGTCACGGTGGAAGGGCCGGTGGACCCGCTCACGGGCTGGGTGATGGATTTCGGCATGATCAAGCGAGTCGTGAACGAGCGGATCGTGAGGGCGTGCGACCGCAAGAACCTGAACGTGGACGTCCCGTTCCTCACGGGCGTGAACCCGACCGCGGAGAACATCGCGATCCGCATCTGGGACGTCCTCGAGCCCGCCGTCTCTCCCGGCCGGCTCGTCAAGGTGGAGCTCCACGAGACGGAGCGGAACAAGGTCGTCTATACGGGGCCGCGGTGAGGGCCCTCATCTCCAACGACGACGGTGTGCACAGCCCCGGCATCGGTGCGCTCGAGCGTGCCGCGCGAAGCGCGGGGTTCGAGACGTACATCGTCGCGCCCGACCGCGAGCAAAGCGCCTCGGCGCACTCGCTCACGATGCACCGCCCGCTTCGCGTCCTGAAGACGGGCGAGAGGACCTGGGTCGTCGACGGGACGCCGACGGACTCGGTGAACATCGCGCTCTGCTCGGTCCTGAAGGCGAATCCACCCGACTTCGTGTTCGCGGGCGTGAACGCCGGCCCGAATCTCGGCGACGACGTGACCTATTCGGGCACGGTCGCCTGCGCGTTCGAAGGAACGCTGCTCGGCGTTCCGTCGATCGCGTTCTCCCTGGACTACGCGCGCGACGCGGCCGGCACGGTCGACTATTCGGAAGCGGAGAAGGCGGCGGCGCAGATCATCGCGTGGGCGAGGGATCACCCGCCCGCGCCGGATACGTTGTGGAACGTCAACGTCCCGGCGGGAAAGCCGAAAGGGTTTCGCTCCACGCGCATGGGTCGGCGGCGGTACGGAGAGAATATCGTCGAGAAGATCGACCCGCGCGGTCGCCCGTACTACTGGATCGGCGGGACCTTCGTCGACACGAAGGCCGAGGGAACCGATCTCCTCGCGGTGGCCGAGGGATGGATATCCGTGACGCCGCTCCACATGGACATGACGGACTATCGCGCCCTCGCCGATCTCGACGGTCTCGGCGAGAAGATCGCTCCTCCCCGCGCGGGCTAAGATCGAGCGCGTGAAACCGGTCGACCGGGACGTGGAGCGCGCCGCGCGCGCCGGGGCCGGCGCTCGCCGGGCGCTCGTGGAGAGGCTCAAAGCCGCGGGGCTCTGCCGGGATCCTCGCGTCTCGGAGGCGATGGGATCCGTTCCGCGCCACCTCTTCGTGCCGGCGGCGCTCCGGGGCGAAGCCTACGGCGACCACGCGCTGCCGATCGGGCACGGCCAGACGATCACGCAGGCGGCGAACGTGGCCCGCGCAGCCGAGCTCGCGGCCCTGACGCCGTCCTCGCGCGTCCTCGAGATCGGAACCGGCTCGGGCTATCAGGCCGCCGTCCTCGCGCGCCTCGCGCGTTGGGTCTTCTCGCTCGAGCGCATCGCGGCTCTGGGGAAGGGGGCCGTGCACCTTCTCAAGACGCTCGGGATCTCGAACGTCTCCATCAAGGTCTTCGACGGCTCGTACGGGTGGAGCGAGCACGCCCCGTACGACGCGATCCTCGTGGCTGCGGCCGCGCCGGAGGTGCCGGACCCGCTCGTCGCGCAGCTCGCCGCGGGGGGGCGCCTCGTGATCCCGGTCGGCCCCGCGGCGCGGCAGAGGCTGCTCGTCGTCCGCAAGCTCCCGAACGGCCGGACGCGGGCCGAGGACGCCGGCGAGGTCGCGTACGTTCCGCTCGTGGGCCGCTTCGGCTTCGCGCCCGCCGGGACGGAGAGGATCTCCCGATGAACGGGCGCGATCCGGCGGTGGACGATTCCGGCGGATGGACCGCCGCCGCGCGGCGCTTCAGGATCTCGGGCCGCGTGCAGGGAGTGGGCTACCGCGCGTTCGCCGCCCGAGCGGGCCGCGCGCTGGACCTCAGGGGCGGAGCCCGGAACCTCGACGACGGTCGCGTCGAGGTCGTCGCGTCCGGCGCGACCCATGCCCTGGATCGCCTGGAAGCGGCCCTGGGGGAGGGGCCGCACCTCTCGCGCGTGAGCCGCGTCGAGGTCGAGATCCTCGCCGCGCCTCCGTCGTCCGCCGATCTTGCCGCCTGCGACGTGGAGTTTTGACATCGCCGTTTAAGATCGGAGAGACGTGAACGAACGAAAAATCCTGATCGTCGACGACGACGAGGACATTCTCCTCATCGTCCAGACGCTTCTCACGAACGCCGGCTACGCCCCGATCCTCGCGCGGAACGGGCGGGAAGGCATCGAGCAGGCTACGGCGCTGCAGCCGGACGTGATCCTCCTGGACGTCACGATGCCGCAGATGTCCGGATGGGAGGTCTGCGCGACGCTGAAGAACCTGCCCGAGACGTCGTCCATCCCGATCGTGATGCTCACGGTGAAGTCCGAGATCAAGGACCTCATCACGGGGATGCAGGTCGGCGCCGACGACTACATCACGAAGCCGTTCACGAAGCGCCATCTGCTCGAGACCGTGGAACGGCTCCTCGAGCCGGGGGAGGGCCCGCGGTCGGCGTTTCTCCCGAGGGACACGGGAGACGCGCGGACGCGCAACCTGCTCTTCGACACGGTGTCGGGCCTCCCGACGATCCCGGTCATCGTGGACGCGCTCCGGGAATGGCTCCTCGTCGACCAGGAAGTGGGCGTCCTGTTCATCGACTTCGAGAAATACGCGCACATCGAAGACTATTACGGATGGGAGGTCTTCGACGACGTCCTGAGGGAAGCCGCGAAGGCTCTGAAGCGCCTTCTCGGAACGCTGTTCTCCACCGAAGACCTCATCGCGATCAACCGGCCATCGGGCTCGGAGTTCTACGTCTTCCTCTCGGTGCCGCCCGGCCTGCGGGGCGACGAGATCCTCGAGCGGCTGCAACGCAAGGCGCGCCAGATCGAGGAGTCGCTGCGCGCGACGCTGAGCGAGAAGTTCGAGCACCGCATCCAGAGGAAGATCGGCCTGTACGTCGGCTACGCGAAGCTCGTTTACAGCCCGCAGGTCCGGCTCGAGCGGCTGGTCTACCGCGCGCTCCGCGAGGCGATCACCGTAGCGTCGACGAAAGAGGGCGAGCGCGCGGCGCTCTTGAGGGAGCAGTTCAAGGACGTGCTCGTGCACCGCCAGATCGAGACGCTGTATCAGCCGATCATCGACCTCGGGACCGGCGGTGTGTTCGCGCACGAGGCTCTTTCGCGCGGTCCGGCCGACTCGCCGTTCGAGAACCCCGAGATGCTCTTCGACTACGCGCTGAAATCGGACCAGGTGTGGAGCCTCGAGAAGATCTGCATGCAGTTCTCGGCCGAACGCTTCGTCGGAAAGCGCCCCGGCATGCTCTTCGTGAACGTGGAGACGGAGCTCATCCACGCGCTGAAATCGCGCGGACACGAAGTGCTCCAGCCGCTCCTCGCGATCCAGAGCGGCGTCGTCCTCGAGATCACGGAGCGCGCCGCCATTCGCGACTACGACCTGTTTCGCGAGAGCGTGAGGGTGCTCCGCGAGCTCGGTTTCCGCATCGCGATCGACGACGCGGGCTCGGGCTATGCATCGCTCCAGTCCATCGCCGAGCTCCGCCCGCAGTACCTCAAGATCTCGAACTACCTCGTGACGGGCCTCCACGAGGACTCGATCAAGCGCGACGTCGTCGAGATGCTCGTCCGTCTCGCCGCGCGCATCGACGCGGAGACGGTGGCCGAAGGCATCGAGACGGAGGCGGAGAAGGCCGAGGTGAAGCGTCTCGGCGTCACGTACGGGCAGGGCTACCTGCTCGGACGGCCCGCCCCGTTGTGAACGGCATCCGGAAGACGTGAACGTCGAGGGGAGGTCGATGTCATGCGCGCCCCGTCATCGAGACCGATCTGGCTCGTCGTCCTCCTGCTCGGCCCGGGCCCTTCGGCCGCGCAGAACATCCTCGCGAACCCGGGCTTCACCGCGAGTCTCGCCGGATGGACGGTGGAGTCGGGCGTCTCGGCGGGCTGGTCTCCCCTCGACATCGCCGGATCGGCGGTGTCCGGCTCCGCGCTCGTCACGAATTCCTCGGGCGTCGACGGGTTTTCCGGAGGGCTGGCGCAGTGCGTCGCCGTGGTTCCCGGTGTCGGGTACGCGTTTCGCGTACGCTTTCGCGTCCCGTCGGCACAGTCGAGCGCCGCGCGGGTTCAGGCGGCTCTCGATTACTTCTCGGGTCCCTCGTGCGTCGGGACCACGACCGGCGGATTCGGAAACGACACCGGGGCGATCACGTCCGGATTCGACTCCTGGAACGACTTTGTCATCGGCACGGGCGTCATCCCCACAGGCGTGACGAGCGTCCTCGTCGGCGCCCGCCTCGCGAAGGTGTCTGCCGGCGGAGTCGTTCGGGCGTATTTCGACTCGCCTTCGCTGGCACCGGTCGCGACGCTCACGATTCCCGCTTCGGCGTCGATCCACGGGCAGAACGGAACGTTTTTTCAGACGGATCTGTGGGTTCTCGGTTCCTCGGCGCTGTTCGACGTAACGGTCACGGCCCGACATCGCTGTTTTGCTTCTCAGACCTGCACCCATGCGAGTCAGCCTTTCCAGGTCCATCCCCGCCAGTCCGTGTATTTCACCGACGCGCTCGTCACGCTGTTCGGCGATCCCGGTACGTCCGGGGCGATCGAGCTGAGCTTCGACACGGCCACTCCGATCACGGTGCTGTCGCGAACGTACTCGCCGTCGCTTCCCGCGCCGACGACGGGGACGTCGGTGCCGGCGTCTGCCTCATCCGAGGCCCGCACGCGCGCGGTCCTGGTCGGGCTCGCCTCGAGCGGCGGCGACCTGTCCCAGGGCTTCCGCTCGAACGTGGGCGTCTACAACCCGGGCGCTTCGGCCGTCTCGGTGACGGTCACGTTGCACGCTAGCTCGGGAGCGACGCTGGGGGATCCGGTTTCGCTCGAACTGGCGCCGAACGAAGCCCAGCAGGTGAACGACATCTTCTCCGCGGCGGGCGCCGGGCCGACTCTGTCGAGGAACGCGTATGCCGTCGTGACGTCCGGCGCGGCCGTGTTCTCCTATGCCACGGTCATCGACAACCAGTCCCAGGACTCCGTGTTCATTGCGGGGGCGGACGACGGATCCTGAGGGCCCGAGGGACGCGGACGGGAGCTCAGGCGACCGGCGAGCGACGAGACCGTGGCGGATCGATCGCCTTCTCTCGTGCGGACGAGAAAGCGCGTGCCGGGTGCGGTCCGCTCGCGCTTGACGTACCCGAGGGCGGTCGCCGACCGGAAGCCCGCCGCGCGCGACGCGCTCGTCACGGCGCCGACCTTCTCTCCTTCGAAGAAGATCTCGCTGCCGGCTGAAGGAGCTTCGCCGTCCAGGAGCAGCCGAACCAGGCTCCGGTTCACGTGGCCGTACGTCTTGATGCGAGCCACCGTCTCCTGCCCGATGTAGCAGCCCTTCGTGTCGGAGACGAATCCCCGCTCTCTCAGCCCCGCCTCATCCGGGAGGACGGCTTCGGTCAGCTCGAATCCCCAGCGGGGGATCCCCGCCTGGATGCGCAGACTCTCCATGTCGGCGTCCGAAGCCTGCCTCGCCCCGGCGACGAGGAACGCCTTTCGGATCTCTTCTGAATGGGAAGAAAGGCAGCGGACGTCGTAGCCCGGGACGCCCGTCCGGTTCTCGCGAACGAGGCGGATGGGAATGCCGGTGTCGTGGCCTGTTGACTGAGGAGCATCGGGAGTCGCTGGTTCTTCTTCGAAAAGTAATGAGGCGTGGAACGAGGCCGTCAGCGCCTCCGGCGGCTCGTGCGCCGGAACGGCGCTGGAGGCCGATTCTTCGAATGGGATTCGCGCCGTGACGTGACCATGCGGCGTGTCCGGCAACGCCGCGGCGGGTCCAAGCCTTATTACCTTTCTAAGAAATTCTTCTACCGCGTCTCCCGCCGCCGAATGCTGGAGGTGAAAGACGGCCGTCTCCGATGTGAGATTCCCGACTTCGACCTCGTTGAAAACCAAATACTTCCGAAGCAGATCTTCAATCTTCTTCGCGAGCTCCGGCTCGCAGTCGATCTCGAGGCGGTCCTCCTCGCAGAGGACGACGCAGTCGGCAAGGAGCTTTCCCTTCGGCGTGAGGAAGGCCGCCGCGCAGCCGGTGCCCGGCGTGAGCTTCTTGATGTCGTTCGTGACGAGGCCGTGGAGGAATGAAGCGCGCTCCTTGCCCGTCAGGATCACGGCGCCCCGGCCGGTCACGTCGAAGAAAAGAGGAGCGGACTCCACGCCCGGGATTCTCGCATTCGGCGACGCATCTTCGATCCGTGCGACAATGCGCCGACGTGACAGAGGTTTCGTGAACGACGCCGCCCCGAAGGCCGCGGGCGGCGCCCGGCGCCGGCGGCGCGGCGGGCGCGGACGATCGGGCGCCAAGCCACAGGCGCCCGAGGACCTAGCCGATGCCCCGTTTCCGGAGGCCGAACCCGTTTTCGCCGCCCCGCCCCCCGTCCCCGTCACGTCGAATTTCATCGAGGGCATGGGGACCCCGCCGCCGGCAGGAGCCATGAATCAGGAAGAACAGAATCTCGCCCTCTTCATCGACATCGACAACCTCCTCATTGGATTGCGCGAGACCGGGCATCCGAAGTTCGACGTCAAGCTCCTCATCTCGCGGCTGTTGGAGAAGGGGAAGATCGTCGTCAAGCGCGCGTATGCCGACTGGAGCCGCTACACGGAGTACAAGCGCGCCTTCCACGAAAGCGCGTTCGAGCTCATCGACATCCCGCAGCATCGCATGACCGGAAAGAACTCGGCCGACATCCGGATGGTCGTCGACGCGATGGACCTCGCCTCGAACAAAGAGCACATCACGACGTTCGTCATCGGTTCGGGCGACTCGGATTTCTCTCCGCTCGTGTCGAAGCTGAAAGAGAACAACAAGCAGGTGCTCGGCTTCGGCGTCAAGGGCTCGACCTCGGAGCTGCTCATCGACAACTGCGACGAGTTCCTCTACTACGAGGACCTCGTCCGCGAGAAGACGAAGACGGCGTCCCTCCAAGGCCTGCCCGAGAAGACCGCCGAGGCGTTCTCCCTGCTCATGGACTCCATCCTCGCGTTGAAGCGCGAGAACAAAGAGATCCTCTGGGGCTCGATGGTCAAGCAGACCATGCAGCGGAAGAACCCGTCGTTCAACGAGAGCTATTACGGCTTCCGTGCGTTCTCGGAGCTGCTCGAGGCTGCCGAAGAGTCGAAAGTCATCAGCCTGAAGCGCGACGCGAAGAGCGGCTCGTACATCATCACGGGCTTCGGGAACACCTGAAGCGCTCGAGACGCGTCCGAAGAGAACGAAGAGAAGATTTCTTAGAATGAGTAAGAGGGGCCCGGGGCGTGGCGGTGTGCGCCGAGCAGACGTTTCTCGTCGCGCGTCGCGGGAGCCCAAGCCCGATTCAACTTCTAAGAAAATCCTCGGTTCTCTTCGGACCTTCCCCTCGATCTGGCCTGTCATCTCCCGCGAGACGCTCGGCAGCTTCAAGGTCTTCGCGGTCCGGCGCGAGATGCTGCGTTCTCCCCGGACGAATCTCCCGCACCCGTTCTACGTTCTCGATTGCCCGGACTGGGCGAACGTGGTCGCGCTGACTGACCGGAACGAGGTCGTCCTCGTCAGGCAGTTCCGCGCGGGCACGCGCTCGGTCACGCTGGAGATCCCGGGCGGCGGCGTGGAGGCGCACGACGGCTCGGCACTCGTGGCGGCCCGCCGCGAGCTGCGCGAGGAGACGGGCCACGTGGCGCGAAGCTGGAACCGCCTCGGTGTCGTGGAACCGAATCCGGCCATCCTGTCGAACCGGTGCACGACGTATCTCGCGCGCGGGTGCCGGCCCGTCGGGGATCTCATCCCCGACGCTGGCGAAGACCTCGCCGTGGAGCTCGTGCCGTTGACCAGCATCCCGGGCCTCATCCGGCGCGGCCGCATCACACATTCTCTGGTGATCGCGGCTTTTCACTTTCTTTCGCTCGCGGGTTGAGATCGGGGCACAACCGTCCCTAGAATCCCTCCCGGGAGGGAGCCATGAAGAAGCTCGGTGCAGCCGCGGTCGTTCTCGTCGCCTGCTCGGGAGCCTTTCTCGTCGCGAGCACGAAGACGCCTGCCGTGAGGACCTTCGAAGCCACGTACGTCGGGACGATCGCGGCGCTTCCCGCCGCGGCGAAGAAGGCGGAGGTGTGGATCCCGCTGCCGTCGGACGGCCCCTACCAGGCGATTTCCGACATCAAGGTGGATGCGCCGGCCCCCTTCACGCTCGAAACGGACTCGATGGGAAATCGGATGGCGCATTTTGTGCTCGAGAAGCCAGAGCAGTTCGGGAAGGACGTAGTGGTCAAGGCCACGTATCGCGTCACGAGGCGGGAAGCCGTCACTCCCTCTCCGGGCAGTGCGAAGACGGCCGAGCCTCCCCGCGCAGCAGCTTTTCTGAAGCCGAACCGGCTCGTGCCGCTCACGTCCCGCGTGAAGGAGCTCGCCGACACCCTGTCCGCCGGCAAGACCGGCGCCGTCTCCAAGGCACACGCGTTTTACGACTATCTCGTCGACAACGGCACGTACGAAAAGGTGACGCCTGGCTGGGGCAAGGGCGATTCGGAGCGCTTCTGCGACATCAAGAAGGGAAACTGCACCGATTTCCATTCGGCGTTCATGGCGCTCGCGAGGTCCGAGGGCATTCCGGTGCGCTTCTCGATCGGCTTTCCGCTCCTGCATGACAAGGAGGGCATCGTTCCCGGATACCACTGCTGGGCCGAGTTCTGGGCGCCAGGACAGGGTTGGGTGCCGATCGACGCGTCGGACGCGGCGAAGACGAAGGAGCCCGTGAAGAAGGCGTACCTCTTCGGCCACCTCGACCCGGACCGCTTCGACATCACGACCGGCCGCGATCTCACGCTGTCCCCGCCCCAGAAGGACGGCCCTTTGAACTTCTTCATTTACCCGTACGTCGAGGTGGACGGGAGGGCCTTCGCGGAGACGAAGATCCGGCTCGAATATCACGATCTGTGACGGTGAGGGGCCCTGACCCGTCGATTGCGAACGCAACGCGCGCGAGCCGAGTCGGAGTCTCGGCCTCCATCCACGTCGCCACACGCCGGTCGGCGGTGAGCGCGAGCGTTCCGGGCACCGGCAGAAGGGGCGCATGGAGGACACGGCGCGAGGCCGCCCCCTCCGGCGCATCGGGGCGTGACCCGACGACGAGGGCGAGATTCCCGATTTCGCCCTCGATCCTGACGACGGCAGGCTCGGGCCCGAGCGTGAGCCAGACCTCCTGGGGAAAAGGTGCTCCACCGGAACCGCGGAGACGCCGGACCGCCCGCGCCGCGGCGCGCAGGCGGCGAGCCTTCGAGGGGTCGGGCTCGAGTCCTTCGAGATGCTGGCTCGCATCGGTCAACCGGCGGTCGAGAGCGGCGAGATCGTCCGTCTTTCCGGCGGCGAGGAGGAGGCGTGCGAGGTCGGGTGCCGCGCGCTCGAGGCGGCGCGAGACGCCTTCGGCGACGCGCGGCGTCTGGACGGACTCGGCGAAGGTCAGCCAGGCGACCGTCGCCTCCCATTTCGCGACGAGCGTCTGGCCGGGCAGGGGGAAACGCGCGCGGAGCGCGCCCGCGAGCGCGCGCTCGCGAAGCCCGAGGAGCGGTCCCGCTGCGTCGGCCGGCACGTCGGCAAGGGCCCGGCGAAAGGCCTCGCCGTCGTAGATGCGAACCTGTCGCCCGAGCTTCGGGTCGAACGGCGTCGCGAACGAGACACCCTCGGGCGGGGCGCCGGGACGCGCGGCAAGCCGCTCCGCCGTCTCTCCGAGGAGAACCTCGGCCAGCGGATCGGGCGTACCTTCGGCTCTGAGGCGGGCGGCGCCCCGCGCGAGGAGGGCCGCCGCGAGCGGAAGGCGCATGTCGTCGGCTGCGAGATACCGGCCCACGACGACGAGGTTCCTGCTGCCTTCGGGCCCTTCCGCGAAGAGGGAATCGGAAGAGAGAGCCGCGACGAGGAGCGCGGCGATCATCGTGAAGTCCCACTCGCGATGCGCTTGCTCATCTCGGGTGCGAGGATGTCTGCAGTCAGATTCGGCATCACGATAACCTGCACCTTGTCGCCAAGCTTTTCGGCGAGGGTCTTGTTGACCCAGGTCGGGTTCGCCTGGATGAGCTCCACCTCCCGCTTGAGATTCTCGAACTGTGCGAGAGACGTTTGACGGATCGCGTAGGCCTCGGCCTCGGCCATGGTCTTGCGCCGCGAGGCCTCGGCCTCGGCCTGGATCTTCATCGTCTCGGACTGTGACTGCGCGTCCTTCAGCTTTCGTGCCTTCTGGGCCTCGGCCTCGAGCTCCTGCTGCTTGATCCCCTTCTCCTTGAGCGGCAGGATGTAGGTCATCGCGTCGGCCTCGGCCTTCGCCTCGATGAGGCGGCGATTCGCGGCCGCCTCGGCCTCCTTGTCGGAGCGGGCCTTGCGCGCCTCTGCCTCGAGCCGCTGCTGCTCGATCTCCTGCTTCTTGAAGCGGAGGTTCGCCTCGGTGCGTTCGACGAGCTGTGACTGCTCGAGGAGCGCGAGGCGGCCGCGCTCGAACTCGATCGGCAGCTTGAGATCGCTCACGAGCACGTCCTTGAGAACGATGCCGGTCTCGGCGAGGCGCTCGCCGGCCTGCTTCGCGGCCCGTGCCGCGAGCTCCTCCCGTTTGCTCGCGAGAAGCGACGGAGCGTCGTACTCGGGCGCGATGGCGCGAAAGGCGGACGCGAGAACCGGCCCGACGACTTCGGGTCCCGGGTCGGCAGGCAGGCCTTCCCATCGCACGAGGAGCTGCCCGCGGTCGAGAGCCCAGCGTGCCTGGATGACAAGCCCGACCGCGAAACCGTCCCGCGTCGGAATGGTGAACGAAGCGGCGGGCCCTGCGAGCAGCTGATCCGATACCCGAACGCGCCTGAGGACGTACAGCGAGCCCGGGAGAAAGTGGCTTCCCGGCGAAACGATGCGGGTGGAGCCGGTGAACTTGCCGATGACGAGGCCGACGTCGCCGGGCGCCACAGACTTGAAG
Organism: Thermoanaerobaculia bacterium; assembly: GCA_963816185.1. Taxonomy (GTDB): domain Bacteria; phylum Acidobacteriota; class Thermoanaerobaculia; order UBA5066; family UBA5066; genus Fen-183. Next base: position 696,244 of record CAWFJJ010000024.1, read on the forward strand.
CTTCGCTCGACCCAGCGCACACCGGACCACAGGGCGACGACGAGCGTCGCTCCGAGGAGGATGTTGCGCAGGGGCAGGTGTTGCCTCCAGCCGCCGTGGCCGCCGAGGGCGCTGAGTTTCGCGCGGAGGCTGGGAGGGTCGTCGGGATCGGTGCCGTTCATCTTCGTCTCCTTCGCGGCGGAAGGGCCGCACGGAGGCGTCTTCACGAACGATGCCGGGCACCCCGTGCCGTGGACGGGGCGCTCTTCGCTCATCCGCGATCTCTGTTTCGAAGAAACATACTCCGCATCGCATGATTCCGCCATCACACGCATCACACGGGATGAGAGACGCCGCGCGGCACGAAGCATGAAACGCCCTCTCCGGGCGCGGACAGGACCCGCGCCGGGAGGTTCACATGTTTCGCCGCTATCTCGCCCCGATCCTGAGGCTTCTCGCGTTTCTCGCCCTTCTCGCGTCGCCCCTCGTCCTCGCGGCGATCGCCCGCGCCGAGGAGCCGGAAGGAAAGGACCTCGTCGCGCTCCGCTCGCTCGTCCTCGGCGAGACGCCGATCGATCGCTTCGGGCGCGGCGGGCGCGTCGCGGCCAGCGCTCGGGTCCAGCTTCTGGAGCGCAACGGGAGTCGCGTTCTCGTCTCGGCTCCTGCCTGGGGCTCGGTCGCTGCGGCGCGCGGCTTTGCAGACTCCTCGGCGTTCTTCGTCCTCGACGATCCGCTGGAGCCGATCGACCGGCTCGTGACCAACGCGCGCCTCCTCCTCGAGGCCAACGATCGGCCGGTCCTCGCGGCTGCGTATCTTCACGAAGTCACTCGGCGCGATGCGGCGCATGTCGAGGCGTGGGAGCTCCTCGGCCGCGCCGGCGAGCTTCTCGCCGCGTCGGCACGGCGGGGTGAGGACGGGCGCGAGCCCGCGTCCGTCCTCCTCGCCCGGGTCTGGGGCGTGTCGCTCGTTCCGAAAGGCGACGGGAGCGGGTATCGATACGACGGCGCGGCCTACCGGCGCGTGATCGCCCTCGCTCCTCCCGCCGACGTGGCCGAGCGCGCCCGCCTGCGCCTCCTGACCTCGTGCGGGCCGGTCGTGAATCCGCTGGCGCCGGCCGATGCCGACGCCGTCTCACGACGCGAGCGCGACCTGGCCGAGTTCCTCTCTTCGTTCCCGGCGTCGCCTCGGCGCGTGCAATTCCTCCTCGAGCGTGCGCGCCTCCTGTCGTGGCTGGCCGAGGGCGCCGCCCGGCGAGGGGACCGCGAGACCTCCGCCGGCTACCGCGACGCGGCGATCGAGGCCGCCTCGGAGGTCACGGCGACGACGCCCGATGCGGCGCGCCGCCGCGCGGCCGACCGCCTCGTGGCGCGTCTCACCAAATCGCTTCCGCGCAAGATCGTTTCCGACAAGGCCGTCGTCTCCGCTTCCGGCCTGCGCGCGCAGTTCGTCGCGAAGGGCGGCGTCACGGCGCTCGTGGTGACGCGGCCTGACGGCAGGGATGCGATCCAGCCCTATCCCGTCGTCGGCGCGGATCCGGCAAGCCTTGCGTTCGACTCCACGGGCCAGAAGCTCGTGTGGGACGAGGCGCCGGCGGCCGGCCACCGAAGGACGCGCCTCCTCGACATCGTCCGGGCGCGCGTGATCGAGCCGGCAGCGGCCGCCGAGCCCGAGCTCCTGTCGGCCGGCGCTCAGGGTCCCTCGAGCGGTCAGGGGCCGGGAGAAGACCGATACACGACGTCTCTCGGCTTCTCACCGGACGGCCGCCTCCTCCTCGTCGTCTGCGAGGGGTTCACACCCGAAGGCGTGCGGATTCCGAAGCGGCACGTCCTCTGCGACACGGATGGCGCGCGCCGGCCGGTCCTCGTGGATCGCCCGTACTCGGCTCCGGGCGTCGTGGACTGGAATCGCCTGGAGCAGATGACCGGGCGGCTGAGCGGATAATCGCGGCGGATGACGATCACGCTGAAGGAGAACGAAGACCGGAGGCTGCGGCGAAAATCCGCAGCCTTTCGCTTGAAGCACGATGTCGGAAAAGCGCTCCGCTGGAGCGCGCCGGAAGACAGGGAAAAGGACGCCGAGGCTCTGCGCGCGCGGCTTGCAGCCGACCTCCTGCCGCGCGCGAGCGGCGGCGGCGCGAATCGTGACGTCCTGGAAACTTTCTTCGAATGGAAGAGGGAAGAGGGGCCGTTGTTTGCGAGCGGCGATCCGGATCTGGAAGCGGTCGAGCGGGCCATGACGACGGTGGGTCGCCTCGTCCCCCGACTCGCCTCCCCCCTCTTTCCATTCAAAGAATCCTCCTCTTCTCTTTCCGAATCTTCTCTTTCCGAAAACAAGTCCCTTCCTCTCTCCGAGCCTTCCCTCGTTTCCCTCGACGAAGCCTGTCTCGAGGCGTCGCGTGCCTGCACGGCGTTCTACCGCCGCGTCGCTCTCGACGACGGGCCGGAGATCGTGCGGCCTCTCGGAGAGCGCCGGTGACGGCCCGTGGCCCGCGCGTTCTCGTCGTCGACGATCAGCCCAAGACCGCCGAGTTCCTGCGGCGTCACGCGCCGGATCTGGTCTTGCTCGGCCCTTCGGCGGAGAAAGCCTGGGCGGGAAGCTGGCCGGAAGCCGAGGCGGCGCTTGCGCGTGCTGGGCGAATTCCGGATCTCGTCGTTCTCGATCTGAGATTCGACATTTCCGACGAGGATCTCCTGCCCGACAGGCGTCCTCTCGGCGAGTCGGCGGCGGGGAAGAGGGACCGGCGGGATCGGCGGGACCGGCAGGGCCTGTTCATCCTGGAACGCCTGCGCCACCGCGAGAGGGATCTGCCCGTCGTCCTGACGACGGCACACGAGGAGATCCCGTTCGAGGACGAGGCCCGCCGCCTTCGCGCCGACGCGTTCACGTACACGGTGGGCGAGGACGAGGCGACGGGCGAGGGGCTCGTCCGCCTCGTGCGCCGCGTTCTCGCGGAGAGCGAATCGCCTCTGTCGACGGGAAGGTTCTTCTGGGGCCGCGGTGCCGCGATGAGGGACCTGCGCCGCCGGATCGCGTCCCTGGCGCCCACGCCGCTGCCGCTCCTCCTCACGGGACCGACGGGTTCGGGCAAGAACTTCCTCGTGAAAGAGGTGATCCACCCCCTCTCGTCGCGCAAAGGGCCCCTCGTCTCCTTCGATTGCGCGACGGTGCCGGAGACGCTCCTGCAAGCCGCGCTCTTCGGCTCGGTGCGCGGTTCATACACGGGCTCGGTCGCGGACCGGGCGGGGGTCTTCGAGGCCGCGGCGGGCGGGACTCTCTTTCTCGACGAGATCGAGAACCTGTCTTCCGATGCCCAGAAAGCTCTTCTGACGGCGCTCAACGACGGCGTCGTGCGGCGGGTCGGGGCCACGGCCGCCGTGCCGCACACGGCGAGGATCGTGGCCGCGTCCAACGCGGACCTCAGGAAGCGCGTTCAGGACGGGCTCTTTCGCGCGGATCTTCTGATGCGCCTCAACCCCGCGCTTGCGCTCGAGCTGCCGCCGCTGTCCGCGCGGCGCGAGGACCTCGAGGACCTCGCCGACGACTTCGCGGCGACGTTCTTCTCGGACGCGGTTCATCGTCAGGAGATCGCCGTGCAGGTGCGTGCGGCCGGAGGAGCGGAGCCGGACCGGGAAGATACGTTCGAGCTCGCGCGGGGAGAGGAAGAGGTCGCGCGGAGCCGGGCCCCGGTCGTCTTCGCCCTCCCGCGCAAGGGCTGGCAGGCGATCGCCCGTCATCCGTGGCCCGGAAACGTGCGGCAATTCGCGATGGTCCTCGCAGACCTTCTCGCGGCCACCCTGTACGGCCGAACGGCCGCCACGAAGGATCGGACGGGCCGCGTCGTCTTCACGATGGATCCGCGGCTGCTCTTCGATCTGCTGGCCGAGGCGCGCCAGGAGGACGTGCCTTCGGCCGGCGAGGTCCTCTCTCTTCCGCGTCCGAAAGTGGAAAGCGTCGAGGGTTTCCGGCGCGAGCTCGAGCGCTCCGCCTTCCGGCAGGTGTTTCGCGAGTGCGAGGGCGACTTCGCGCGCATGGCCGAGCGCATGACGGGATCGGCGGCCGACGAACGGGCGGTGCGTCTGCGTTTCAACAAGCTCGGTCTCTCGGCTCGCCGTGGGGCGTGAGCGTGCTGCTGGCGATCCTGCCGGTCCTCCTTGCCATCGCTCCGGGGCCGGAGACGGATTGCGCCGAGGATCCCGCGACTCTCGCGAGCCAGGCCGAAAAGCTCGTCGCGGACGGAACACCGCTCCCGGAAGACCTCGCTCAGGCTCGGAATTTGGTCCGGCGCGCACGTCTCGCGTCGCCCTCGCTCGCTCTCGCCCTGCGCGGCGCGGACCTCGCGGCCGCCGCGGGAGACACGGACGACGAGGCACGCCTCCTCGAGATTGCGGCGAGGGACGCTCCGGAGCTCCTCTCGCCGGCCGAACGCCTCGTGCTCGCGCGGCAAGCCGAGGCGCGAGGGGACCGGCGCGGCGCGATTCTCCAGTACGGGCACGTCCTGGCCGCGCTTCAAAGGCGCGGGCGGTCGGGCGCGGACTGGATCGGCGAAAACATCCGGCGACTGGACGCCGAGGACGAAGCCCGAAGGCTCCCGGCTCGCCCCGGATTCGCTCCCCCCTCCGTGGACGCCCGCCGCGCCTTCGCCGACGGCAAGACGGCTCTGAGGCGCGGGGCGAACGAGCCGGCGCGCGAGGCGTTCCGGAAGGCGCTCCGGCTCTCGCCCGGATACTCCGAGGCCGCGCTCGCGCTCGGAAGCGTCGAGGAACGGAACGGACGGACGGCCGAGGCGGCGGCGGCGTACCGGACGGCGCTCGCGGCGGAGCCGGACGGCTTCGAAGCTCTCGTGGCCCTTTCGAATCTGCTCTGGAACGAGCCCGACCGCTCCGCGAAGGAGGAGTCGCTCGCGCTTCTCGACCGCGCCGTCGCGCTCCGTCCTGATCTCCCGCGCCTCCAGCGCGAGGCGGCAGACCGCTGGGCGGCCTGGGGCGACCCGGCGCGCGCCCTCGAACGGCTCGACGGGTGGTGGGCGCTCGCCTCGCCCGGCGAACGAGCGCAAGCCGCCGGCTTCCGGGAGCGCTTGCACGCGGGCCTCGCGCGGACGGCGGGCCCCGAGCCGGTCGTTCTCGGATCGGATCCGGCCTCTCCCGCGGTGGGAGCATTCCGCCTCGCGCAGGTTTACGCGAGCCGGTCCGACGTGCGCGACTGGGACGCGGCCGAGTCCGAGCTTGCCGAGGCCGAGCGCCTGGACCCCGGCTTCGTCCCGGCTCTCGAGCTGCGCGCCGCCCTGCGCGAGCGTCGGGAAGATCTGGCGGGCGCCGAGCAGATCCTCAAGCGCGCCGTTGCCATCGACCCTTCGCGCGCGATCGCGTGGGAGCGGCTGGCCGAGCTTCTGGGCCGGCAGGCAGGCCGGGAGCGCGACGTCGAGATCGCCTGGGAGCACGCGGATCAGGCCGGCTCTCGCGAGGCTCTCTTCGCGCTCGCCCGCATCGCGTCGAGCGAAGGGCGTTCGTCGCGCGCCGTAGCTCTTTACCGGCGCTACCTCTCGGAAGCGGCGGGAGGCGTTCATGCCGAGGAGGCGCAAGCAGGGCTCGAGCGCGAAGAGAGGCGGCAGGGAACGCTGCGCGGCGCCACGCTCGGCGCCGCCTTGTGCGTCCTCCTGGCGGGCGGTCTTTCCTGGGCGAGGAGGCGCGTGGGCCTCACGCTCGAGGAGTGGCTGAAGCGCGACCCCGGCGCGACGCGTGACGCACGTTCCGTGGCGGGTCGCCTTTCTCACGAGGCGTTCAAGCACGGCGGCCTGCTTCTCGGCGAGGCGGTGGAACGCCTGGGCCCGCACGAGGGGCTCGCCGAGGCTGCGCCGCTCCTCGTCGAACGTCTTTACGGGAGCTCGGGCGCTCCCGGGCTCGTCGCCGAAGGACGAAGGGCTCTTTCCGATCTCGAGTCGTTGGCACGCCGCCGTGGAGCGCGCCTGAACCTGCGATTCAAGGATCCGCTTTTTTCCCGGGTCTTCCGTTCGCTCGAGGCCCTCGAGAAGGCGGCCGGCGATCTCGCGCGCCTCGCCGAGAGTGGCTCGCTGCCGCCGCGCCGACTCGCCAGGCTGAGCCGGGAAATTCGCGAGGCCGCTTCGGCGCTCAACCCGCGGACCGCGCAGCTCTTGACGGCAACCCTCGATGCGGCGGGCTCCACAGAAGCTCGCTTCGAGCGGCTCGCGTCGATTCTCGCGAGCGTCGCGCGCGAAAACGACGCGGCGGTGCCGCCGCTCGCGGGGCTGGGTCTTTTCGGGGAGGTGGCCGACAGAAATTACGTCCGCGTCCGGATCCCGGAGGGAGACTGGGCCACCCTCTGGCGGAATCTCTTCGCGAACGCCCTGCGCGCTCCGCGCCTTGCGCTCCTCGCCGAGGAGCGGCGCGACCCGGTGACCGGCCAGGCCCTCGCGCGGTTCGTGCTCTTCGACGGCGATCCGAGGCTCTTGACCGCAGAGATGATCCGGGGGCGAGCCGCGGAGCGGGGCCTCGGAATCGTCGCGGACCTGGTCCGGCGATGGGACGGCCTCGTGGACGTGACGCCGGGAACGGGGGACTTCACGAAGGGCGTCGCGGTGGAGTTCGCGGCCGTGGAGGAGGCCGCATGACGGCACGGCGCAAGGTCCTCGTCGTGGAGGACGGTACGGAATACGTGGAAGGCTTCGAGCGCCTCACGGCCGCACGGAACCTCGACGTCCTCTTCGCGCGGGCGAAAGACCTCGAGTCGGCCCGCGCGGCTCTCGCGGGGGAGCGGCCCGGGGCCGTCTTTCTCGACGTCGTCTTCGACCGCGCTCCGGAGGCCTCTCTCGCGGGAGACGCTGAGTCGCTCGTCGCGCGGTTCGGCGGGGACCGTGCGCGCGCCCTCCGCCATCTCGCGACGCACCAGGGCTTCTACATCCTCGACGCCCTCGCGCCGATGCTCGAAGAGCTGCCGGTCATCCTCGCGTACGACTTCGCAGTCGAGCCGCAGCGGCTCGAAGCGCTGCGGCGTCGGGTGCCCCGGCTTTCGGGGCTGCAAGACGGCGCGTCGATCTCACAGGCGCTCGAGATGATGCTGACAAGCTCGTGAGCCGCGCGCGACACCATGGCAGTCCTTCTTCCCGGTCTCTACCAACGCGCACGGGACCCGACCGCGTGCCGCTGCGGACGCTGCGCTGCCCGACCTGAGATACGCTCTCCGACCGCATGAATTCGAGACCGGAAGCCCGTGTTCGCCTCGTGACCCGCGCAATCCTGGCGGTCGGGTTCGCCAGCGCGGTCGTGATCTACCTCGTCAACGCCACGCCCCCCGACGCGGCGGACTTTGAATTCGAGAATTCCAAGAAGTACCTTCGCGAACTGGAGGTCTACGGCGGCAAGGCGAACGTCATGGCCACGCAGTTCCGGCACTGGTTCGACGGACTGTGGCACGGCAGATCCCTCGCTTTCACGGTTGCCGTTATTGCCGTCCTCCTGGCTCTGGTCTACAACTTCTTCGCCACGCCCCTGCCGCCCGCCCTCGAGGGCGACGCGGGGCGTGAAGCGAACGGGAGCGGACGCGGCGCATGACGGTCCGCGATGACGATCATCGCGGCATGCATCCCCGCGCCAGCGAGCTCGTCGCACGACTGAACCTCGCTCCCCATTCCGAGGGTGGCTATTTCACGCGTGCCTTCCGCTCAGAGGCAATCGTATTCCCATCCGATTCCCGGGGGGCGCGCTCAGCGCTCAGCGTGATCTACTTTCTTCTCGTCGCCGGTACGCCGAGTCGCTGGCATCGCGTCTCTTCCGACGAGGCCTGGCACCACTACGAGGGTTCGCCGCTCGAGATCTTCTCCGCGTCGCCCCTGGGCGGTGCCGTCATGCGTCACACGCTCGGGCCTCTCTCCGCGACATCCGCACCCGTCCATGTCGTTCCTTCCGGCTGGTGGCAGGCAGCCCGGACTCTTGGTCCTTACTGCCTGGTCGGCTGTTCCGTCGGGCCGGGCTTCGAGTACGAGGACTTTGCGCTCCTGGCCAACGTTCCGGTCGGAGAACGGCCCCCTTTCGACCCGCCCTCACTCCAGGCGGCTTTCCTTTAGTCCCTCGTCGTCACTCGCGGACTCGACCTTCCAAGGAACCCCGTTCTCCGATCTCCTTAGATCTCCCGAAACACGAACCGCTTGAGAACCTGAATCCTCTCGGAGGCGTGGGTCGGATCCATGAGCCAGATGGCGCCCGCGACCGAGGAGAGAAGCGAGTTGCCGTCCTGGGGCGTGAAGCAGAACCCCACGATCTCCCGGCCCTTGTCGGCGACGGCGAGCGTGGGCGTCGAGATGACGGTCTGCGAGAGGATGCGGCCGTAATACCCGTGATCGCGGCCGAAGGAGAACACTTCGTTCGCACTCTTCCGTTCCGTGAGCGCGACGAGCGGATTCTCCTTCAGGTGCTCGACGACCGTCTTCTTGTCGGTCGGCTTCGTGAGCTCGAAGTTGAACCACACGGAGTGCATGTATTGCGTGTTGAGCTTCAGGGCCGACGAGAAGACCTTGGGCTCCAGGCTGAGCGTCTCGTACAGGTGAAAGACGTCGCGGGCATGGTGCGTCCCGAACTGCTCGTCGTCGTGCTTGCCGACCGTCGGCGCGGGGATGTACTCCTTCGTCTGCGAGACGTCGTTCGCGCGCCGCATGCAGACGAACTGCGCGCGATCCATCACGAGGTCGTCTCCCGACATGCCGAGCGTCTTGATCAGGATCGCGAGGTTGTGCGTGTTGCACGACACGACTTGCAGGAAGCGGTCCTCGCCCGGGATGAGGGCCGAATCGTTGATCCCGCGCGCGTACATCTTGCCGAACCCGAACTCGGAGCCCTGCGCGACGAAACCACGGGGGCCCTTGAGGTGCTTGTAGTAGGCCTCCTTGTTGTCGTTTCCGGCGGGCGTGCAGTCGATGACCACGGTCGCGCGCTCGAGAGCTTCCTGTGCGCTGTAGGAGACCATGTGGCCGAGGGCCTCGAAATCCGCGGTCTTGTCCTCCTCCGTCGCGAGGTGCGCGCCGCGCGACATCAGGTGGGCCACCTTCGCGCGCTCGGTCTTCATGGGCGTGCGCTTGTGAAACGTCACTTCATCGATGCCGAGGTGCTGCTTGAAGTCGGTGAAGAGCCCGATGAGAGGCTCTCCGATCGTCCCGGTCCCGACGATGTGAACGATGTTCTTCATGACATGCTCCTGACGCGAAGGCACTTCCCGCGGGGAATTCCCTTATAGCCGTCCGGGGCGGTGGAATTCAACGGGCACGTCCGAAAAAGGCCGCGTGCTAACGTCGATTCGATGCCGGACGCGGCCCCGGTGAGGCTCACGTCGCTCGAGATTCCGGGTCCCGCGGGCCCCCTCGAGGCTCTCCTGCGCTCGCCGGTGGCTCCGTCGGGGGCGGCGCTCGTCGCGCACCCGCATCCCCGGCTCGGGGGCACGATGCGCACGAAGGTCGTGCATCGCACGGCACGCCTTCTGTCCGGGCGATTCTCGCTGGCGGCCCTGCGCTTCAATTTCCGGGGGGTGGGCGCGTCCGCGGGGACGTACGACGGCGGCGCCGGCGAAACGGAGGACGTCGTCGCGGCAGGACGCTGGCTGAGGGCCAGCCGGCCGGACGGCCCCTTCGTCCTTTCCGGCTTCTCGTTCGGGGCTCTGTGCGCCCTGAGGGCTGCCGAGCGCCTCGCGCCCGAGGTGCTGCTTCTCATCGGAGTTCCGACCGACCGGGACGCACCCGAAGGCGTCGCCCCCGAGGGCACGCATGTCGCGTGGATTCAAGGCGGGGACGACGAGTTCAGCTCGGCCGCTCGTGCCCGGGAAATCGCCGCCGCGAGAGGCTGGACGTTCCTCGTCGTGCCGGGGGCGGATCATTTCTTCTCGGGCTGCCTGGGCGAGTTCGAGAGCATGACGGGCGATGCGATTGCCCCATGGCTGTCGCGATGATGGTTTCGGAAGAGGGGAGAGGGATTCTTCGAAAGGTGGCGTTGGCTGCGGCGGCCCGCGCGATGGGACTTCCAGCATCCCCGCGGCCGGTGATCGCTGCGGTAACCGCTCTCGCCAGCCCTGCGCCCGTCTTTGTGACGTGGAAGCGGGACGGGCGGCCGCGGGGGCGCAGCGGAACGACCGAGACCGCGCGCGGGCTCGTCGAAGAGGTCGAGGAGCACGCCGTGGCGGCGCTCCTGCACGACCCGAGATTCCCTCCAGCGACCGCCAAGGAGCTCCCGCGCTACGCGCCCGAGATCTCCGTTCTTTCCACCTTCGAAGAAATCTTCTCTTCCTCCGAAGGAATCTCCGATCTCTCCCGGCTCGACTCGGGCCTGCATGGTGTCGTCGTCGAAAAAGGGAAACGCCGCGGGGTCGTCCTGCCTCAGGATGCCGCGACGTTCGGCTGGGACGGCGCGCGCATCCTGTCCCAGGCGTGCCTCAGGGCGGGGCTGCCGGAGGAGAGCTGGAAGGCCGCGAGCCCTCCCCGCCTCCTCCGGTTCACCGCGGAGGTCTTCTGACCGCGGGCTACTTCTCGATCGAAAGCAGCTCGACGTCGAAGACCAGCGTCGCGCCGCCTTTGATCTTCGGAGGGCTTCCCGCGTCGCCGTAGGCGAGATCCGAAGGGCACACGAAGCGGGCCTTGCCGCCCGTCTTCATGAGCTGGAGGCCCTGCGTCCAGCACGGGATCACACCGTTCAAGGGGAACGTCACGGGCTCGCCGCGATCGATCGAACTGTCGAACACCGTTCCGTCCGTGAGGGTGCCGCGGTAATGGACTTTCACCTTGTCGGTCGGCTTCGGCGAGGCGCCCGTTCCCGCCTTGATCTCCTTGTAAAGGAAACCGGTCGGCTGCTTGACGGCTCCGTTCTCGGCGACCTCCTTCGCGAGGAAAGCTGCGCCGGCCTTCTTCTCGGCTTCGGCGCCCGAGGCGACGCGCGCGTTCGCGAAGTCGCGGATCTTCGGCCCGTACGCCTGGAGATCCACCTTATGTGGACGGCCGAGGACTCCATCCGTGATGCCCTCCTGGACGGAGGCGAGGTCGGCCGCGGAGAGCTTCAGCGGCAGGAGGTTCTGGCTCAGGACGAGGCCGAGGGCGTAAAGGGTCTTCGCGCTTTCAGTCGCGGGTCCCGTACCGGCGACCTTGGTGGAGCCGGTCTTGGCGGGGGCGGCTTTCGCGGTGGCGGGCTTGGCGGCATCGTCGGCGAGCGCCAGGGTGGCCGAAGACAGAAGAAGAACGGAGGCGATGAGGTTTCGCCGCATGGGATGAGGTCCTCGCTTTTCGTTTGATGACGGCCCGGAGGGCGCGGCCGAAGATCGATTCTACCGCGCGGACGCGGCCGGGCGCGACAGAATGTGGAGGAGAACGCCCGCGGCGACGGCCGCGTTCAGGGAGTCGACACGGCCGGCGAGAGGCAGCGTGACGCGATGGTCGAGCGACGCGGCGATCTCAGGGGAGATTCCGTGGCCTTCGGAGCCGATCACGAGGGCGAGAGGTCGGACGCCTGCGAGGTCTTCGGGAGCCGTGCCGCCATGCGCCGCAGCTCCGCCGAGGGCTATGCCTTGCCGGCGAGCCCAGGCGATGGCCTCACTTGGAGCGACGCCCTCCACGACGGGCAATCGGAAGGCGCTGCCTGCCGACGCGCGCAGCGCGCGCGGTGAAAAAGGCCACGCACAGCCGGGCGTCAGGAGAGCGGCGGCAGCTCCGAACGCCTCGCCGCTCCGGAGGATCGCCCCCACGTTCGCGGGGTCCTGGACGTCGTCGAGGAGGAGAAAAAGAGAAGACGAGGAGGGAGATGTCTTTGAAGGTAATAGGGCTGAAAGCGAAGTCAGATCGCGGTGGGGAGGCGCCGCGAGCGCGACGACGCCGCGTGTCGAGGGGAGATCCGAGAGCTTCCGAAGAACGCGCGCCGAGACACGTGTTACGCGGGCGTCCCCTCTTCCCGTTCTAAGAAAATCTTCGTCTTCTTTTTCTGCTCTCTCTTCCTCCGGATTTCTCTGAACAAAGACTTCTTCTATCTGCACCCCCGCGTCGAGAGCCTCCTCGATCATTCGCGCACCCTCGAGCAGCATCTTTTCGTGCGCCGCGACGGCCTTGACGGCGGCCGCGATACGCGGGTTCGACGGGGATTCGATGCGCGTCGTCATGGAGCGCCAACGAGTGTAGTTCCTTCCGGCGAAGCGAGCGGAAGTGCGAATCGGTGTGCTTAAATCCCCCCGAATGAAGCTGTCGCTTCCGGTCGCGGGCAGCGTCGCCGCGAAGGCCACGCCGCTGACCGCCCTCTGGACGTTCCCCTCCGTCCTTTTCTCCGCGTTCCTCGTGGCCTGGGGGGCCGAGGCCGCTCAGTTCCTCGTGTCGCAGGGCCTGGCGCTCGCGATCCTGGCGTGGCTTCAGACGCTCCCCGAATTCGCGGTGGAAGCCGTCATTGCATGGGAGGCCGGGAAGGACCCGGCGAAGGTGCATCTCGCCATCGCGAATTTCACCGGCTCGATCCGCCTTCTCGTCGGACTCGGCTGGCCTCTCGTCTATTTCGTGGCGGCGTTTTTCGCCCGGAAGACGGGTAAGAGGAAGACGTGGATCGCGATCGAGTTCGACGACGAGCACGCGATCGAGATCGTGGGCCTCCTTCCACCGCTCCTCTGGTTCACCGTGATCTGGTGGAAAGGCACGCTCGGCCTCCTCGATGCCGCCGTGCTCACCGTTTGCTACGTCGGCTATCTCGTCGCGCTGTTGAAGGTGCCTCCGCGCGAGGGTGACGTGGAGGAGATGGAAGACCTCCCGGCCGTGTCGCGCTGGGCCCTCTCGCGGGGGCCCCGCGGGAGGGGATGGGCGATCGCGGGCATCTTCCTCGTCGGGGGCGCTCTCCTCGCCGTGTCGGCCCACGCGTTCGTGGAGTCCATGCTCGCGCTCGCGATCTCCGCCGGAGTCTCGCAATTCGTCTTCGTCCAGTGGGTCGCGCCGTTTCTCTCCGAGTTTCCCGAGAAGCTCTCGGCGTTCAACTGGGCGCGCCAGATCACGAAAGCGCCGATGGCCGTGATGAATCTCGTCTCGTCCACGATCAACCAGTGGTCTATTCTCTCGGGCCTCATTCCGGTCATCTACTCGATCTCGAGAGGAACCCCGTCGGCCATCGCCTTCGATCAGCACCAGCGCCTGGAGATCCTTCTGACGATCCTGCAGAGCTTTCTCGGCTGGCTCCTCCTCCTGAACCTGGACCTGCGCGCTTTCGAGGCCGCGATCCTCTTCGTGTTTTGGCTGGTTCAGTTCACCTTTCCCGAGACTCGCGGCGCGATGATCGGCGTCTATTCCGGCTGGTGCGGCGTCGAGATCGCGATGATCGCTTTTGGAATGCGGAAGCCGCGCGCCTTTCGGGCCGCCTGGAATACTTTGAGGCACCGGTGAGATTCGCGTCGCGCGCTTCCCGTGTCGCCGGCTCGGCGACGTTCGCGGTCATGAAGGCCGCGGCGGAGCTGCGCGCCAAAGGCATCGACGTCGTGGACTTCGGCCCGGGGGAGCCCGACTTTCCGACGCCGGCGTTCGTGAAACGCGCCGCGATCGACGCGATCGAGTCGGACTTCACGAAATACACCGACTCCTCGGGCACTCCGGAGCTGCGCGAGGCGATCGCCGCGCGGTACCGGGCGAAGTGGAACGCGCCGTACACGGCCGCTGAGGTCGTCGTGACGGCCGGCGGCAAGCAGGCGCTGCACACGGCCTGCCTCGCGCTCTTCGAAGAGGGCGACGACGTCCTCGTGCCCGTGCCGTACTGGGTGTCCTTTCCCGAGATGGTGACGCTTTCGGGGGCGCGAACCGTGTTCGTGCCCATTCCCGCCGGCGCTCTCTTCCGTTTGACGGCGGCCGACGTGGCGCGCGCCGCGACGCCCGCGACGCGGGGACTCATCGTGAACACGCCGAACAACCCGACGGGTGCCGTCGTGGATCCTTCGGAGATCGAAGCCATCGTCCGTCTCGCGGCTTCGCGCGGCTGGACGGTGCTCTTCGACGAGTGCTACGACCGCTTCGTCTTCGAAGGGAAGCATCTCTCGGCGGCCTCGCTGGCCGAACGATTCCCCGAGACGATTCTCGTGGTCGGGACGCTTTCGAAGACGTATGCGATGACGGGCTGGCGCGTCGGCTTCGCACTCGGTCCGAAGCCTCTCATCGATCTCATGGGCCGCGTCGTGGGCCATGCGACCTCGAACGTCTGCTCGATCACGCAGCGGGCGGCGGTCGCGGCGCTGACTCGGCTCGACGAGGCGCGGCCCGCCGTGGAAGGCATGATGGCCGAGTACGCGCGCCGGAGAGAGTTCCTCATTCCGGCCCTGAACGCCCTCCCGGGCGTGACGTGCGCGGCTCCAGGCGGCACGTTCTACGCCTTTCCGGACGTCTCGGCCCATTACGGAAGAACGATCGGCGGACATGCGGTCACCGGCTCTCAGAGCTTCGCGAAGGCGCTTCTCGAAACCGTCGCCGTGGCCGTGACTCCCGGCATCGCGTTCGGCGAGGACCGCTGCGTCCGGATCTCGTTCGCCACCTCCCGCGCTCGAATCGAAGAAGGCGTCGCCCGGCTCAGCCGGGCGCTCGCGGGTTAAAGGGCTCCGTCACCGCGCCTTCAAGCCGCCCGTGAGAGCGCTTACACTTCCCGAAGACCTCACGGAAGGGGAGAGTTAATGGCCCGTCCTCCTAAGAAACCCGGCAACGGCGCCAACCTCGGCTTCGAGGCCACGCTTTGGGCCGCCGCCGACAAGCTGCGGAACAACATGGACGCGGCCGAGTACAAGCACGTCGTCCTCGGCCTCATCTTCCTGAAGTACATCTCCGATGCCTTCGAGGAGAAGCACGCGGCCCTCGTGGCCGACAAGAAGCACGGCGCCGACCCCGAAGACCGCGACGAATACCTCGCCGAGAACGTCTTCTGGGTCCCGAAGGAAGCGCGGTGGACGGCCCTTCAGGCCGCCGCCAAGCAGCCGACGATCGGCAAGCTCATCGACGACGCCATGGTCGCCATCGAGCGCGACAACAAGACGTTGAAGGGCGTCCTGCCGAAGGAGTACGCGCGACCAGCGCCTCGACAAGCAGCGCCTCGGCGAGCTGATCGACCTCGTCGGCACGATCGGCCTCGGCGACAAGGAGAACCGGTCGAAGGACATCCTCGGCCGCGTCTACGAGTACTTCCTCTCGCAGTTCGCGAGCGCCGAAGGCAAGAAGGGCGGGCAGTTCTACACGCCCCGCTGCGTCGTCCGCGTCCTCGTCGAGATGCTGGCGCCCTACAAGGGCCGCGTGTACGACCCCTGCTGCGGCTCGGGCGGCATGTTCGTCCAGAGCGAGAAGTTCGTGGAGGCGCACGGCGGCCACCTCGGCGACATCGCCGTCTACGGGCAGGAGTCGAACAACACCACGTGGCGCCTTGCGAAGATGAACCTCGCCATCCGCGGCATCGACGGCAACCTCGGCCCCGAGCAGGCGGACACCTTCCACCGCGACCTCCACAAAGACCTCAAGGCCGACTTCGTCCTCGCGAACCCGCCCTTCAACGACAGCGACTGGGGCGGCGACCGCCTGCGCGAGGACGCGCGCTGGAAGTACGGCGTCCCGCCCGCCGGCAACGCGAACTTCGCCTGGGTGCAGCACTTCATCCACCACCTCTCGCCGACCGGCATGGCCGGCTTCGTCCTCGCGAACGGCAGCATGTCGTCGAATCAGTCCGGCGAGGGCGAGATCCGGAAGGCGATTGTCGAGGCCGACCTCGTGGACTGCATGGTCGCCATGCCCGGCCAGCTCTTCTACTCCACGCAGATCCCCGTCTGCCTCTGGTTCCTTACGCGCGACAAGGGAAACAAACGCTTCCGCGACCGGCGCGGCCAGACCCTCTTCATTGATGCACGAAAGCTCGGCACGCTCATCGATCGCGTCCACCGCGACCTGACCGACGAGGACATTGCCCGGATTGCCGGCATTTATCACGCGTGGCGTGGGGATAAGGGCGCGGGCAAGTATGAGGACGTGCCGGGGTTCTGCAAGGGCACGACGCGCGACGAGATTGCCGCCCACGGATTCGTTCTGACGCCTGGACGATACGTCGGCGCGGCGGACGTTGAGGACGACGATGAGTCGTTCGACGAGAAGTTGAGGCGGCTGACGACGGCGTTCCGACGCCAGCAGGCCGAGGCCTCTTCGCTGGATGCAGCAATCTTGTCTAGCCTGGAGAAACTCGGCTATGGCGGCTGAGCCGAGCTATACGCCGCTCGGTGACCTTTGCGACTCCGAGCGGGGAATAACCTATGGAATCGTAAAAGTAGGCGACTTTGTTCCCGGCGGCGTCCGAGTGATTCGAGGTGGAGACATTCGCAATGGGCGTATCGCATTCGATGACGAGAAGAGAGTCACAGAGGGGATTAGCCAGCAGTTTCAGCGAACCATCCTCAAGGGCGGCGAAATCATTATCAACTTGATCGCTGAGCCCGGACACACCGCCATCGTGCCGCAGGATCTGGCTGGCGCAAATGTCTCGCGCGACGTCGGCGTGATTCCCCTTAACAACTCGGTTGATCACCGGTATGTCGACTACTGCCTTAAGTCGCCGCAGGCCATTCAATGGCTCACCGCGCGGCTACAGGGCAGCGTGACACAGAAGATCAACCTCGGAACGCTTCGTGACCTACCCATCCCGACTCCTACCGTGGAGGAACAGAGCGCTATAGCCGGAATTCTCGGCGCTCTCGACGACAAGATCGAGCTAAACCGACGGATGAACGAGACGCTTGAGGCGATGGCACGGGCGATCTTCAAGTCCTGGTTCGTCGACTTCGACGTCGTCCGCGCCAAGGCGGAAGACCGCGGCTCAAGCCTCCCGAAACCCCTCTCCGCCATCTTCCCCGCCCGCCTTGTGGACTCCGACCTGGGCGAGATTCCGGAAGGATGGGGAGTGGGGACCGTCGCTCACTTCTGCACTCTAAATCCGGAAACATGGTCGAAGGAGACACGTCCGCCCATTATCAAGTACGTCGATCTCTCGAATACGAAGTGGGGCCGAATCGAGACAGTCACGGCCCATACACAGAAGGACGCGCCGAGTCGGGCGCAGCGGGTCCTGCGAACGCGAGACACGATTGTCGGTTCGGTACGACCCGGGAACGGCTCGTACGCCTTCGTCTCCGAGGACGGACTTACCGGTAGCACGGGCTTCGCCGTCCTTCGGCCTCTAAGAGTCGAATACGCGGAGTTCGTGTACTTCGCGGTCACGGCTGCCGGGAACATCGATGCGCTCGCGCACTTGGCGGATGGCGGAGCTTATCCGGCGGTACGTCCCGAAGTCGTCGCGGCAACTCAAGCAGTCAAGCCAGGAGATGCCGTGATCGAGAGATTTTCAAGTATTACGCGGCCGCTGCTCGCCAAGATGGCCGAGAACGAGCGCGGAACCCGCACGCTCGCCGCCCTTCGCGACACTCTGCTGCCGAAGCTGCTGTCGGGCGAGCTTAGGGTGGGGGAGGGAAACCGACGCGGCGGCCAACCATGAGCAGAGATGAGCGCCGCTTTGAGCTGCCGAGGAGTATCGAACGGCATCTCGCAACGCTATCGACGCTTTACGCCAAAGAGGGGCAGACGCAGAAGCAGCGAATCCTCGTCAACGCGCACGTCAGAGTGCATGAGGAATGGAGCAGGGATAATTGGGACGGCGGCACATACGGTCATGCGCTCTACCTGGCGGTTCCAGAGGTTCTCTACGTCGAAGTTTTGAGAAAGAAGGAAACCCTCCAGGAGGAAATCAAGGCCGACCTGAATAAGGTCCATAACGTCCAGCATGAATTCATCGAGGAGGTGTTCCTGGAGATGGACGTGCCCGCCGATTTGGATTGGCGGCGTGAATCGGGTGTCCTTGAGGCGGGGAAGCGCGATGTTCCCTCCGATACTCTGAAGCGGATTTGGGGGGACAGTGGATTCCGCGTGTTCTTGAGCCACAAAGCAGAGGTAAAAAAGGAGGCATCTGGCCTTAAAGAAAGAATTTGCGTGTACGGTGTATCGGCATTTGTGGCGCACGAAGACATCCACCCGACAAAGGAATGGCAGGACGAAATTGAAAGCGCCTTGTCCTCGATGGATGCTTTCGTAGCCCTTATGACGGACAACTTTCACGACAGCCTCTGGACTGACCAGGAGGTGGGGTATGCGCTTGGTCGCGGCGTACCGATCATCGCTGTGAAGTTGGGCCGCGATCCATATGGGTTCATCGGCCGATTTCAGGCGCTGTCGTGTGGTTGGTCGGACGTGGCCGAAGGAATCACGAAGCTTCTCGTGAAGACATCACGCATGAAGGATGCGTATGTCGCCGCGGTGGCAAGGTGTCGGAGCTATGATGACGGTAACTTACTCGCAAGAGTACTCGGTAGTATCGATGGACTTACAACCGCTCAGGGCGATGCGCTGGCAGTTGCGTTCAACGAGAACCCGGAGGTGAGCGGAAGTTTTGGCTTTAGCGGAACGTGGGCTGCAAAGCACGGAGAAGGTTTGATTCCTCATCTTATACGGACAACTGGCCGTGGGTACCATCTGGCGAAAACCGGAAAGATCCAAGTGTGAGTGTGACCGAATGCGTGTCTGCACCCTAGGTCCAGCGGCGTGTCGTGCGTGCTTGGACCTGTTGCGAGGAGCAGCGGTGTCGGATCAGGGGCTGAGTCCGTTGAGCGTTCGGCCATCAGCCGTCTCTTGGCCGACCTGGGTGTTAGCAGATGCTCATACATGCCTTCGGAGGGCCCGAAGCCCATCCGGTCAAAGTGCGCGTTTCGACGTCTGCGCACGCAGCGTCTTCAACACCTTGTTGACGATCTTCAGGTCGAATCGCTCCGGGTCGTAGCGTGGGCCGGCCCATTTCCTCATCTGCGTGTGCTCCTCGTGCTTAGGGTCGCGCCAGGCCTCGAGGAAGTCCTCGTAGCCGGGGATGCCGCCGCAGTCCTCGGGCGGAGCGGAGCGAGCGCCGTCGAGGCAGATGGGGTAGCGCACAGCGGGGTCAGGAGCGAATCGCTTCTCGACGGCGATGTCGTGGATCCATTCGTCGCCGAGGTCGTAGACGTACGTGAAGCGGTCAACGTCCGGCGAGACCAGGCCACCGAGGCGAGTCGTGCGCGGGTGGCGTGGGAAGGGCGGCTCGGCGACCTTCGCCCGCCCGACGTTGAACTCGTAGAGGTGGGCATGTTTCCAGCCAAACGACCACTGGATGATCTCGTGAAGAAGGTGGAACGTCCGGGTGCTCGTGACCTGGATGACGCGAAAGACCGGCGGCTCGATTTCGCGGATCTGAATCCGGAGCTGGAGCGCCTCTTCGGGGAAAGCCGCGGCTTTCATGGGCGTAGAATTCTGTCTCATGAAAGCCGCCGAAGCAATTCCTGCAGGCCGAATAGCGGCTTCGACAGAGGTCATCGCCGGCTTCTGCCGGCGGCATCACATCCGCAAGCTCTCGTTGTTCGGCTCCGTGCTGCGCGACGACTTCCGTCCGGAGAGCGACGTCGACGTTCTCGTCGAGTTCGAGCCCGCCCACGTTCCCGGATTTATTCGAATGGCAGCGATGGAGAACGAACTCTCGGTGTTGCTAGGACGAAAGATTGACCTGTTGACCCCGAACTCGATCAGCCACTATTTTCGCGAGAGGGTTCTTCGGGAAGCGTGCCTGCTGCATGACGCAGCATGAAGCGCTCGTTCGACTCGGGCACATGCTGGAAGCGTCGCGAGAAGCGACGGAGCTCGCCCGAGGGAAGACGCGGCAGTATCTCAGTCAGAACCGGCTTCTCGAGCTCGCATTGACGCGTCTCGTGGAGATTGTGGGCGAGGCCGCCTCCCGGGTCCCGAAAGAGGATCAGGCGCGCTTTCCGGACATTCCATGGGCCGACATCGTGGGAATGCGAAACCGTCTCGTTCACGGCTATACGGAGATCGACATCGACGCGCTGTGGAGCACGATAGAAGAGGATCTGCCGGCGCTTGTCCCACTGCTCGAAGCCGCCTTGGGGCCCGGTCGGAAATAGATCACGATGAGGATGGTCGAGTCGGAGGTCGAAAAGGCGACTCTCGACTGGCTCGAGTCGGTCGGCTGGACGATCAAGAACGGACCAGAGATCGCTCCCGGGGAGCTGTTTGCCGAACGCGAGAGCTACGGGCAGGTGGTCCTTGCAGGCCGGCTCCGCGACGCGATCGAGAAGCTGAATCCGAAGATCCCCGAGGAAGCCCGCGAGGACGCGTTTCGGAAACTGATGCGCGTCGAGTCCCCCTCGCTCGTCGCGAACAACCGGGCGCTCCACCGCATGCTCGTGGAGGGCGTGCCGGTCGACTACCGGCGGGCCGACGGCACGATCGCGGGCGATGACGTCAAGCTCGCCGACTTCGAGAACCCTGACAACAACGACTGGCTCGCGGTGAACCAGTTCACGATCATCGAGGGCCAGCACAACCGTCGGCCTGACGTCATCCTCTTCCTCAACGGCCTCCCGCTCGGCCTGATCGAGCTGAAGAACGCGGCGGGCGAAAACGCCGACATCTGGTCGGCCTTCAACCAGCTCCAGACCTACAAGAATCAGATCTCGTCGCTCTTCGTCTTCAACGAGTGCCTCCTGATCTCCGACGGGCTTCATGCCCGCGTCGGCACGCTGACGTCGGATCGGGAACGGTTCATGCCCTGGCGGACTGTGGAAGGCGACGCGCTGGCGAAGACGACGGTCGTCGAGCTGGAAGTGCTGCTCAAGGGCATCTTCGAAAAGCGCCGATTCCTCAACCTCCTGAAGTTCTTCATCGTGTTCGAGGCCGACGAATCCGGCCTGCTGCTAAAGAAGATGGCGGGATACCACCAGTTCCACGCGGTCAACAAAGCAGTGGACGCGACGGTGATCGCCTCCCGGCCGGACGGGGATCGGCGGTCGGGCGTGGTCTGGCACACGCAGGGGTCGGGGAAGAGCCTCACGATGGCCTTCTACGCGGGCCGGCTCGTCGTCCAACCCGAACTCGAGAACCCGACACTCGTCGTGCTGACGGACCGGAACGATCTCGACGACCAGCTCTTCGGCACCTTCTCGCGCTGCTACGAGCTGCTCCGGCAAAGGCCGGTGCAGGCGGGCAGCCGGGCGCATCTGCGCGAACTGCTCAAGGTTGCGTCCGGCGGCGTGATCTTCACGACGGTCCAGAAGTTCTTCCCGGAGGAGAAGGGCGACACGCATCCGCTCCTCACGGACCGTCGGAACGTCGTCGTCATCGCGGACGAAGCGCATCGCAGCCAGTACGACTTCATCGACGGCTTCGCGAAGCACCTGCGCGACGCACTCCCGAACGCCTCGTTCATCGGCTTCACCGGCACGCCGATCGAGCTGGCGGATCGGAACACGAAGGCCGTTTTCGGGGACTACATCAGCATCTACGACATCCAGCAGGCGGTCGCGGACGGGGCGACGGTGCCGATCTACTACGAGAGCCGCCTCGCGAAGCTGGAGCTGTCCGAGGCGGAGAAGCCGCGGCTGGACGCGGATTTCGAGGAGGCGACCGAGGGCGAAGAGCGCGAGCAGAAGGAGAAGCTCAAGACGAAGTGGGCGGCGCTCGAAGTGCTCGTCGGTACCGACAAGCGGATTGGACTCATCGCCAGGGATCTCGTCGACCATTTCGAGAAGCGCCTCGAGGCGATGGACGGCAAGGCGATGGTCGTCTGCATGAGCCGGCGGATCGCCGTCGAGCTTTACGACGCCCTCGTGAAACTCCGCCCCGCGTGGCAGGACGCCGACGACAAGCGCGGCGCGATCAAGGTCGTCATGACGGGCTCGGCTACGGACCGGGAGGGGTGGCAGCCGCACATTCGCAACAAGCCCCGCCGCGAAGAGCTGGCCGCGCGCTTCAAGAAGCCGAGCGACCCGCTCAGGGTCGTCATCGTGCGCGATATGTGGCTGACGGGGTTCGACGCACCCTGCCTCCACACGATGTACGTGGACAAGCCGATGCGCGGCCACGCCCTGATGCAGGCCATCGCGCGCGTGAACCGCGTGTTTCGCGACAAGCCCGGCGGTCTCGTCGTGGACTACCTCGGGCTCGCGGATCAGCTCAAGAAGGCGCTCAAGGACTACACCGAAGGCGGCGGCAAAGGGAAGACGGCGATCGACCAGGAGGAGGCAGTCGCCGTCATGCTAGAGAAACACGAGGTCTGCTGCGGGCTGTTCCATGGCTTCGATCGCTCGCGGTGGACGAGCGGAAAGCCCGCGGAACGCATCGCGCTCCTGCCTTTCGCGCTCGAGCACGTCCTTTCGCAGGAGAACGGCAAGGACCGCATCCTCAAGGCCGCGGGCGACCTGACGAAGGCTTTTGCTCTTGCCGTGCCTCACGAGGAGGCGATCCGAATCCGGGACGACGTGGGCTTCTTCCAGGCCGTCCGCGGCGCGCTTGCGAAGATAGGGGCGCCCAGCCCGACCGCCGAGGAAGCGCTCGAGCACGTGCTCAGACAGCTCGTATCGAGGGCCGTCGCGCCAACTGGCGTGATGGACATTTTCGCGGCGGCGGGCCTCGACAAGCCCGACATTTCGATTCTGTCGGATGGGTTCCTCGCGGAGGTCCGCGGGATGCCTCAGCGAAACCTCGCCGTGGAGCTGCTGCAAAGGCTGCTGAAGGACGAGATCAAGGCCCGTTCGAAGAAGAACGTCGTTCAAGGGAAGTCCTTCGCCGACCTCCTCGAAAAGGCGATCCGGAAGTACCAGAACCGCGCCATCGAAACCGCACAGGTCATCGAAGAGCTGATCGCCCTGGCGAAGGAGGTGCGCGAGGCCGGGCGCCGGGGCGAGGATCTTGGCCTCACGGAAGACGAAGTCGCGTTCTACGACGCGCTCGAAACGAACGACAGCGCCGTCAAAGTCCTCGGCGACGACACGTTGAAGACCATCGCACGCGAGCTCGTCGAGTCGGTACGCCGAAACGTCTCGATCGACTGGACCGTCAGGGAATCAGCGCGCGCGCGACTCCGAGTCATCGTGAAGCGAATCCTCAGAAAGTACGGCTATCCGCCGGACAAGCAGGAAAGGGCGACGGATACCGTTCTCCAGCAAGCGGAGCAGATAGGAGCGATGTGGGCGGAAGAGCCGATGAAGCCAGAGTCCTTCGAGCGCGCGGGCGCGGCCCATGCGCGCTACCCCGAAGCCGTCCCGCTAATTTCTTTGAAGATCGCAGCCGGCGGTTTCAGCGACCCTCAGGACCTGGAGGTCGAGGACTGGGTGCGGCCGAAGACCAACCGGTCGTTGAAACAGGGAATGTTCGTGGCACAGGTTGCGGGCCACTCGATGGAGCCGATGATTCCAGACGGCGCGTGGTGCCTGTTCGCTTCGCCCGTGACGGGCTCCCGCCAAGGCCGCATCGTTCTCGCGCAGCACAGAAGCATCGAGGATTCGGAGTCAGGCGGCAGCTATACCGTGAAGCGATACAGAAGCGAGAAGAAGGCTGCGGCCGATGGCTCGTGGAACCATTCGAGGATTGCATTTGAGCCCTTGAATCCGGCATTCAAACCGATCGTTCTGGAGAATGTGGAGGAAGACGAGGTCGCAGTGGTCGCCGAACTCGTTGAGGTTCTAACGGTGGGCTCGAGATAACGGCTCGCTCGTGAAGAAGCCGAAGCGAGTCTCTGGGATGAATCGGGGGTTGGCCCCGATGGACGCGATGGTCGACGCATCCGACCAGTACGCGGTGGCGCTGTCCTTTGCCAGCGAAGACGAGGCCCTGGTGAGGGGCGTGTATCGGTATCTACGTTCGCACGAGATCAACGCGTTCTTCGCCCCATCGAAGATCAGTCAGCTCTGGGGCAAAGACGAGCATGAGTTTGAACGGATCTACGGACCGGGTTCGCGGTACGTGGTCCCATTCATCTCCGAGCACTATATTCGCAAGGAATGGCCACGGCTCGAGTTCCGAGCGGCACGAAAGGAGGCGCGCATCCGCGATGCGGAGTTCATCCTTCCCGTCCGCGTTGATGACACGGCACTGCCGGGGCTGCGGAGGAAAACGCAGTACGTTGACGCCCGGCAGCACACTCCGAAAGAGATTGCAGCATTCCTCATCGAGAAACTCGAGGCCGATGTGAGAACGTCCGATGCGGCGCCCATCATTCGTCGCCCGAGGAAGCAGATTCGCATGCTACGCGACGATGAGCGCGAGTTACTCGGCCTTCTCGCGACCGTGCCGCTCCCTCTGCCCACGGCTCATTTGCGCGCTCTCGTCCCAGAAGGCAGATGGGCTACGCGCATTCCCCGTTGGCGCAGCCTCGGCATCGTCACGAGTGACGTGCGCGGATTCGATGACGTTGATTCAAGACTCCGTCGGCAACTGCTAGCGGATAAGCCCGCCGCGACTAGATGGCGAGAACGGTGGGTTGCGCTCCTTGCTCCGCTGCAGATGCATACGGATACCGGGCTGATGCTTGCGCTCGAACTCATCGGTCTGCGTCGGGTTGGCGAAGCCGTGGACGTTCTCGCTTCAATCGCGGTCGGTCTCGAGCCTGGTTTTTGGAATAGCCTCTACCTGACCACCTTTTCGGGCCTAGCGGGGTCAACGTTCGTAAGGTCGGCTGATTCCGCCGCTCGAGTCAAGTTCCACAACGCATACGGCGTGGTGCTTTCACGGAACGGCGATCACAGGGAGGCACTCGCGCAGTTCACGCAGCTCCGCGCTCTCAGCCGCAGAGGGCGCAACGCGTGGGGCGAGGGTCAGTCCTATATCAACGCTGGCGTCGCAGCGGCAGGGACGGACGACGTCCCGGCCGCGATGGCCTGGTACAAGAAGGCTGCTGCGTTCGGCAAGAAGCATCGAGACTACGTGCTGGCCGGTCGCGCGGTCGGCAACATGGCGAACTTCGTCGGCCCTGCGGCCGCGACCGAGCTCCTCGAGGAAAGCGAACGGTTCAAGCTCCGCGGCGGAGACATCGAAGGACTCGCCGGAACCGCTGTCGTTCGCGGCAACGTAGCTGTTCAGCAGGCCGATCTCGTTGGTGCCGCGAGGCACTACCGTCACGCGGTTCAACTCGCGAGGAAGCTTGATCTGCTGTACCTTCGTGCCGTGGCCTCGCGAAGCCTTGCGCAGACCGAAGCGGGTCGCGGCCGACCGAAGAAGGCATATCCACTATACCGAGAGTCGGCGCGAATCTGTCAGGCGGAAGGCTTCGTTGCAGACCATGCTCATGCCGTCGCAGGCGAGGCGCTGGCACGGATGGCCGCAGGTGAGTTTGCACGCGCTGGGAAACTCTTCGAAGCACTGGCGGAGCTCCATCGCCAGGCGGGACAACGTGAGCAGGCGGCGGTCGCGCGACATGACGTGGGTGCGATGTTCGCAGCGCGCCGGCGTCAGGCAGAGGCATACCGCGTCTTCATCAATGTGATTCGTGAGTTTAAGGAATATCGCGTTCATGCGTGGGTGAGACGGACTCAGGTAGATGCAGCCACAGTCGCTCCCGATGAGGGCACAGCCGCATCGCTCCTACGTAGCGCACGACGCGGAGCGGCGTCGGCCAAGGACTTCGAGACGCTACAGCGGGCTACGGTGCAGCTAGTCAGACGCCGGTTGGACCGAAACGACGTCAGAGGCGCCGTGCGGGAGATGGATATCGCGCTTCGGACGCTTCCTTCGCCTCTCGATCTTCCGTTGCTTGCGGATCGCTTCCGCTTCATTCTCGAATCGCATCATGATCGGCGAGTCGCGCCGGCCTTTCACCGCTTGGTTGCCGTCGCCAGAGCCGCCCACGCCCGGGAGCGCGTCATCGATGCACACATGGAAGCTGGTGATTACCTGTGGGCGAAGGAGTCAGCGCGGGAGCGCGCCAACGCGTATCAGGCATACGCCGTCGCGATGATAGAGGCTGGCCAACTGGACGAAGCCACGTTGATGAAAGCCTGCATGCACATCTTCGGCCGCCTCTACGCGGCCGCCAAACGGGAAGACGCCGAGGTGCTCACGCGCCTCGAAGAGGCGACGCATGCCTGGCTTCGGAAGCAAAATGCTCGGCACGCATCAGGCCTGATTCAGTTCACGCTCTGGCCTCTCCGCTTGGCGGCGCGCATCTGGGCACTCCCCGACCACGGTCGGCGGTTGTCGAAGCGCAAGGCTCAGTTCATCCTGACTGAGGAATTCCAAATGGCGTTAGGCAGAGCGGCTTCACCGAAAAGGAAGACACGTGTCCGTCAGCGTGTGTCCGCAAAGCGATAGGTGAGAAGACTCACCGTCCGAGTTCCGGGGTTTCGTCCTAGCGGTAGCGCACGTCGGCCGGCGTGGCGGGCGGGGGAGCCGGCTCGAGGGCGACGCGGTCGCGGCCGGCTTTCTTGGCGGCATAGAGGGCGGCGTCCGCGCGGGCGACGAGCGATTCGAGCGAGGTCCTGTCGAAGAGGCCCTGATGGATGGCGACGCCGGCGGAGACCGTGATCGGGAGCGGGATCCGCGGAGGCCCGAGGGATGCGACGGCCATCCGGATCCGCTCCAGCGCGTGCAGGGCCGCCTCGGCGTCTGCTTCCACGAGGAGCACGATGAATTCTTCGCCGCCATACCGGCCCGCCGCGTCGATGCCGCGGACGGTGCGCGCCACGGCGCGCGCGACGGCCGTCAACGCGGCGTCTCCGGCGAGGTGTCCGAACCGGTCGTTGAACTTCTTGAAATGGTCGACGTCGAGCATTGCGATCGCGAGGCTCCTCCCCGTCCGGCTCGAGCGGGCGAGCTCGGCCAGGGCGCGCTCCTCGAAGGCCGCACGGTTTAGGAGGCCGGTCAGCGGGTCCGTGGTGGCGCGCGTGAAAAGGCTCCTCTCCTGCTCGGCGACGCGCGGAAGAAGGAGCGCCGTGAAGAGAACGAACCCCGCCCCGAGCGGCGATACGAGCGGCGTCGCGACGAGGACCTGCCGCCGGGCGGCGAGCTCGGCGAGCGCCGCGAGGACGAGCACGCTGGAAGCGGCGAAGAGGAACGCGCGCGTGCGCCGGCCGCCGCGCGCCAGGTCCGAGAGGAACGCGACGGCCACGAGGGGAAGGCACACCCCGAGGCCCGTCTCGACCCGGTGGCGCGCGGGCCCGTCGAAGAGGAACGGGGCGCCGAGAAACGCCGCGACGCCGAGCGCGAGCGCCGCGTAGAGGGCGAGGTGCATCCGCGCGCGGGCGGCGCCGAGCAGCGTGAGCGCGAGAATCCCGAACGACGCGGCGGTCAGCGCGAAGAGGAGCGTCGCGACCCGCGTGTTCGAGAGCCACATCCCGCCGGGCTCACTTCAGCCAGCGGTCGAACCAGGCGAGCACCCGGAAGACGCGGTCCTTCTTGTCCTCCTCGCGATAGAGGCCGTGGCCCTCGTCGGGATAGATGACGAGCTGCGTCGGCACGCCCAGCGTCTTCAGGGCGTGCCAGAACTCGTAGCCCTGCGGGGCCGGCACCTCGGCGTCGCGTTCGCCGTGGAGGACCAGGGTCGGCGTCTTGACGTTCTTGATGAACGTGAGAGGCGAGCTCTTCGCATAGACCGCCGGGTCGTCGTACACCGAGGCGCCGAAGTACGGGAGCATCCAGGAGTCGATGCGGTTCTGGCCGTAATAGCTTTGCCAGTTCACGATGCCTGCGCCCGCGACGGCTGCGGCGAAGCGGTTCGTCTGCGTGACGGCCCACATCGCCATGTAGCCCCCGTAGCTCCAGCCGAAGAGGCCGACGCGCTTCGGATCGACGGGCCGCGTCCTCAGGACCTCGTCGAGGCCCGCGAGGATGTCGCGCAGGTCGCCGCCTCCGAAGTCCTTCACGTTGCCGGCCGTGAAGGTTTCGCCCTGTCCGAAGCTGCCGCGCGGATTCGGGAGGAACACGAAATACCCCCGTGCGACGAGCGCCCCGAGGAGCGGCGACGGCCACGCATTGCGATGCGCGGAGGCAGGACCTCCGTGCACGAAGACCGCGAGAGGGTATTTCTTTCGCTCGTCGACGCGCGCAGGCGGAAGGAGCCAGCCCTGGACACTCTGGCCGTCGCTCGTGACGCGCACGCTCGCGGCGCGGCCCCATTCGGGTCGCAGCCCCTCGTTCTCCCGAGTCAGGCGGGTCCACGCGCCGATCGGGCCGGCCCAGACTTCGGGCGGGGAGTCGAACGACTGGCGCACCACGGCCGAGGCGACGCCATCCCGCGCCAGGGCGAAGCCGAGGCCTCGGCCTGGCGAGAGCGTCCCGCCTCCCGAAAACAGCGTGTGAGCCGCGCCGGTCGCGGGATCGAACGCCACGACGGCGGTGGACTCGCCGGCGAGCTCGGTCACGAGGAGCCGGGACGCGGAGGACCAGGCGAGAAAGCCTGCGGAGGTGCGGCGCCCCGAGGTCAGATTCCGCGGCGCGCCCCCGGTTGCCGGCACCAGCAACACGTCGCCTCCCGTCGCACCGTGATCGCTCATGAGGCCGTGGATGACCGCCACGGTCGAGCCGTCGGGCGAAAAGACGGGGTTCGCGATCTGGAGAGGCGGCTTCCAGAGAAGGCGCGTGGCTCCGGAGGCCGCATCCACCGCGAGGAGGTCGGCGCGCCACCAGTTGTCGTCGCCCGAGCCTTTCGCCGCCACGGCCGCGAAGGTGCGGCCGTCCGCCGACCAGTCGTACTCGTAAACGTAGAGGTCTGGCGGCGACGCGAAGCGCAGGGCCTTCGTCTGCACGTCCACGACCGCGATACGCTGCTCGTTGATCCGCTCTTCGACCACACCCGCGTCGCGGGCCGTGGGGCCCAGCGGCCCCGGCTCCTTCGAGGGGTTCTCGATGACGAGGACCGCGAGAGACCGGCCGTCTTGAGACCAGCGAGGCTCCTGGAACGTCCCCTTGAGCTTCGTGAGCCGCGACGCGGAGCCGCCGGAGACCGGAGCCGTCCAAAGGGCCGTCCCGCCCGCATGGGAGACGAACGCGAGCGTCTTGCCGTCGGGCGAGAAGGCGACGTCGCCTTCGCGGATCGGAGAGCCGTCGAGAGACGCCGTGATCCGGACGACCGGGGCGCCGGACCGCGCTTCCTGCACGAGAATTCGCGAGGCCCGCGGAGTGTTCTCGTCCCGCACCGGCTCCACCCGCGCGACGTGCGTGCCGTCCGGAGAGATCGCGACGCCGAGAATCTCCCGAACTTTCGCGAGGCGCGCATAGAGCGCGTCGAACGACTCCTCCGCTTCGGCAGGTGCGGAGGGGAAAGCCAGAAGACACGAGAGCGCGGCAAAGGCAGGGACGAGACGTCGCATCGTTCCTCCTCGGACGGGTCGATTATCGCCGCGCCGCGCGGCGGTGCCGACAGAGGGGATCGTGGACGACGGCCGGCCACGCCTGGAACCGCTAGGCCATGCCCTCGAGCGACTTGATCAGGAGGTGTTTCTGCACCTTCCCGAGCACGTTGCGGGGAAGCTCGGCCACCGCGCGAAGCTCGCGCGGCTTCTTGAAATCCGCGAGATGCGAGGCGGCGAAGGAGGTGATCTCCTCGCAAATCCTCTTCGCGCCTTCCTCGTCGCAGCGCTCGACGAGGACGACGGCCGCCGCGATGCGCTGGCCCCAGACGCGGTCGGGCAGGCCGACGACGGCCGCGTCCTTGACCGCGGGGTGCAGCCGGAGAACGTCCTCGATCTCGCGGGCCGAGATCTTGTAACCGCCGCTCTTGATCACGTCGACCGACTTGCGGCCGAGGATCGTCACGTAGCCGTCGGCGTCCCGTCTCGCCACGTCACCCGTCAGGAACCAGCCGTCTCGGAACGCGGCCGCCGTGTCGGCCTCGCGCCCCCAGTAGCCGCTCATGAGGCCGCTGCCCTTGACGTGGATCTCTCCAGGCTCGCCTTCCGGGGTGTCGTGCCCGTCGTCGTCGACGAGCCGCATCGCGCAGCCGGGCACGGGGAACCCGACGGTGCCCGGCCGCCGCTCTCCCTCGTAAGGATTCGAGAGCGTGAAAAGCGTCTCGCTCATTCCGTACCGTTCCAGGATCGCGTGACCGGTCCTCTCGCGGAATGCGGCGAAGTCGGCCGACGGGAGCGCCGCGCTGCCGGACGTGAAGAGCCTGGCCTTCCGGAGCGCCTCGGCTCGCTCGGGATGACCTTCCAGATGTTCGAGCAGGCGGACGTACATCGTCGGCACGCCCATGAACGCCGTGGCACCCTCGTTCGCGAACGCGTCCACGACGCGCGCCGCGTCGAAGCGCTCTTCGAGGAGAAGAGTGAATCCGCGAAGGAGCGCGCCCGCCACTCCGAGACAGAGCCCGTGCACGTGGAAAAGGGGAAGCGCGAGCACGAGGCGATCGGCCGGGCTGAAGCGCCAGAGGTCCATCATTGCGCGCGTGTTCGTCTCGAGGGCGCGATGCGACAACGCGACACCCTTGCTCTTGCCCGTCGTACCCGACGTGTAGATGAGCATCGCGACATCGTCGTCATGTGGCGGGTCGGTCCGTACGAGGCTCGAAGAGGAAGATTTCTTAGAAGGGGAAGAGAGAGATACAGATTTCTTAGAGGGGGAGGAGGGGAGGGCGGCGGGAATGGGGAGGACGTGCCGTAGCTGCGGGGGTCTTTGTTTTCTCAGGACTTCTTCCAGGACGGCATGGCAAGGTTCGCCCTCCCGCGTCAGGACCGCGACCGCGCCCGAGTCCTCGAGGATGTGCCGGGCCTCGTCGGCCTTGTACCGCGTGTTGATCGGAACGTGGATGACACCCGACGAGAGGTGCCCGACGAAAGCGGCGACGAGCTCGGGACAGGTCTCGGCGAAAACCGCGACGCGATCCCCACGCTTGACGCCCGCGCGCTCCAGAAAGATGACGTATGACTCAGCCCACCGGCGTATTTCTTCGAATGGGTAAGAGCGGCCGTTCCAGACGACAGCCGAATGCGCGGCGCGGTTGCGCAGCGCGAGAAGTAAGCGCGAGCCGGCCGACAAATGCTCCATGGCCCTATTCACCTTCTAAGAAAATCCATCTTCTCCCGCTGCTCCTCGATTGCTCGTGTCGAGAGGGAGCAAAGAATCTTCATACGCCCGACACCCCGAGGAACTCCTCGCGGACGCGCGGGTCGCCGGCGAGGTCCCGCGCGCGGCCCGCGAGGGTCACGCGGCCCGTCTCGAGGACGCAGGCGTGATCGGCGAGCGCGAGGGCGTGGGCCACGTTCTGCTCGACGAGGAGGACCGTCACGCCGGCCTTGCGAATCGCGGAAAGCGAGGCGAACACCTGACGGACGAGGCGCGGGGAGAGGCCGAGGGCCGGCTCGTCGAGGAGGAGGAGGCGCGGGCGCGCCATGAGGCCGCGGCCGATCGCGCACATCTGCTGCTCTCCTCCCGAGAGCGTGCCGGCCTTCTGGGCGTGCCGCTCCTTGAGGACCGGGAACATCGCGAAGACCTGCTCGAGCGTGCGCGTGGACTCCTTGCGCGCCCTCTTTCCCCATGCCCCCATCTCGAGGTTCTCGAGAACCGTCATGCCCGGCCAGAGCTGGCGCGCCTCGGGCACGAGCACGAGGCCGTCCGGAGCCCGCGTGTGCGCCGGACGGTTCACGAGGTCGCAGCCATCGAACAGGATGCGTCCGCGCCGGGGCGTGAGGAGGCCGGCGATCGTCTTCAGGAGAGTGGTCTTGCCGGCGCCGTTGGCGCCCACGAGCGTCAGGATCTCGCCGGCCTCGACGCGGAAGGACACGTCCCAGACGGCCTGCACGTTTCCGTAGGAGACGTCGAGGCTCTCGACGACGAGGAGGCTCAAGACGCCGCCTCCTCCGGGGCGTCGCCGAAGTACGCCGCCACGACGGCCGGATCGCGCAACGCCTCCTCGGGGCGCCCCTCGGCGATCGTTTCGCCGAAGTTCAGGACCAGGATGCGGTCCGAAAGCCCGACCACCGCGTGGACGTGATGCTCGATGAGGAGGATCGTGAGGCCTTGATCGCGCAGCTCGCGGACGAGAACCATCGCGGCGTTGATCTCGGCCGGGTTCAGGCCGCCCATGATCTCGTCGAGGCAGAGCACGTCCGGCTCGGTCGCAAGGGCCCGCGCGATCTCGAGGCGCTTGAGCTCGCCGAGCGCCAGAGTGCCTGCGAGGGATCCGGCGCGCGCCCCGAGCCCGGTTCGCGCGAGAAGGTCGCGCACCCGGGTCTTCTCGTCGGCGCCGCGCCTTCGTCCCCTTCCGAAGCGGGCTCCGACGGCCACGTTGTCCGCCACCGTCATCTCGCGGAAGGGCCGGACGACCTGGTGGGTCCGCACGAGCCCGCGATGCGCGACGGCCCAGACCGGAAGGCCGTCGAGGCGCTCGCCCCGAAGGCGAACGGAGCCGGATGTCGGCTTCTGAGCGCCCGTCAGACACGAAAAAAGAGTCGTCTTGCCGGCCCCGTTCGGTCCGATGACGCCGAAGATCTCGCCTGGCTTGACGTCGAACGAAACGGCCTTGACGGCCACGAGGCCGCCGAAGCGTTTCGTGAGCGCGCGGACGGAGACGACCGGCTCAGGCATCGACGTAGAAGCGCCGCAGACGTCGCGCGGAGAGCCGTCTCACGAGGCCGAGGAGGCCCTTGGGCTCGAACAGCATGACGGCGATCAGGAGCGCCCCGTAGATGAAGAGCGAAGAGTTGAGCAGGGCCGGGATCGACAAGAGCTTGAGCTGGAGCCAGCCGAAGAGGATGGCGCCGAGAACCGGTCCCGCGACCGTCCCGACTCCGCCGACGATCGGCATCAGGACGATCGTGAGACTCAGGCGGAAGTCGAACACCGAGCCCGGCGACACGTACTGGAAATTGATCGCGAACAGGCCGCCCGCCAGGCCGACGAGGGCGGCGGAAAGAGCGTGGATGGTGACTTTCAGTCGCGTCGAGTTCACACCGAGCGCCTCGGCCGCGTCGATGTCCTGCTTCACGGCGGCGAGAGCGGATCCGAAAGCGCTCCGCGAGATCGCGAGCGCGATCCAGACGAGCGCCACCGCGAGGAGCGTCATCTCACGGAAGTTCGACTCGAAGTCGAATGAGCCCGCGGGCATCCTGAGCCCGCTGGCGCCGCCCGCGAACGAGAGGCTCGAGGCCACGACCCGTACGGCTTCCCCGACGCCGATCGTGGCGATCGTGAAGTAAGGCCCGCGCAGCCGAAACGTGGGGTAGCCGATGATCACGGAAAAGACCGCGGCG
This sequence comes from Thermoanaerobaculia bacterium, assembly GCA_963816185.1. Lineage (GTDB taxonomy): Bacteria > Acidobacteriota > Thermoanaerobaculia > UBA5066 > UBA5066 > Fen-183. The sequence continues at coordinate 729,281 of CAWFJJ010000024.1, forward strand.
AGGAGCGCGCCGAGCGGAAGCGTCAGGACGGGCGACATGCCCCGAAGCGCGAGGAGCACGGTCGTGTAGGCGCCGATTCCGAGAAAAGCGGAGTAACCGATCGAAACCTGGCCTGCAAACCCTCCGAGAAGATTCCACGAGGAAGCCAGCACGACGGCCAGCGCGACGCTCCACAGGTCGTTCAGGGTGTCCCGTTCGAGAAAGGAAGGAGCGAAGTAAAGCGCACCCGCCGCGACGAGCATTCCAGCCGCCTCGAGGCCTCGCTTCGAAGTCACCCGCGCCCCCTGACGCGCGCGAAGCGAAGGAGTCCCGGGAGGCCCTGCGGCAGCACCACGAGCGTCACGACGAGGAGCGTGAAGCTGAGGGCGTCCTGGAGCGACGTCGGGAGGGTCGTGAAAGCCGCCGTTCCGTTTTCGAGGAGGGCGAGGACGAAGGCGCCGGCAGCCACACCCGTCACGCTCTCGAGGCCGCCCAGGACGATGATACAGAAGGCCTTGAGGAGGAAACTGCGTCCGAAGTCGGGTGTGAAGGCGAAGAGCGTGGAGAGAAGAGTCCCCGCGAGCCCCGCGAACGCCGTTCCGACGCCAAAAGCCACCGCCGAGATCCGGTCCGCGTCCACTCCGGAGACGAGCGCAGCGTCGCGGTTCTGCGTGACGGCGCGAATCGCCTTGCCGAGGTACGTGCGGTGGAGGACGAATTCGAGGACGAGAAGCGAGAGGATGGACATTCCGAAGACCCCGAGCGCGGGGACACCCACGCGCACGCCGAGGAGCGAGACCGACTTGAGCGTGTACGAGGTCAGGATCGACTGCGTATCCCCGCTCCAGAGCACGTAGGCGAGATCCTGGAGGACGAGCCAGACTCCGAAGAGAAGCAGGAGGCTCTCCATCGAAGGTGTCGAGCCGGATCGCGGGAGGCGGCGGACCACAGTGCGGTAGAGAGCGACACCGCCTACGAAGAACAGGGGCACGACGATGACGCTCGAAAGGAAGGGGTCGATCGAAAAACGCGTGAAGAGCGTGAACGTCGCGTACGCCCCGAGCATCATGATCCCGGCGTGCGCGAGGTTGATGATCCGCATGACCCCGTAGATCACAGCAAGCCCATACGCCATCGTGGCGTAGAGGCCCGCGGCGAGGAACGAATTGACGAGAACGCCGACGATCTCCTGCACAGGTCCTTGAGCGTAGCAGGCCCGGGCGTTCGGCGGCCTCAGGGCAGCTGCCGAGGAAACCACGTGGGGGCCAGCGACGCGCAGAGGACGACCGCCGAATTCCGTCTGGCGGCAGCAACGTCAGGCCGATTGCCTCCTCGAGGGTGTGGCGACACCTTTGATAAGCAGCCACAGCGCGAGCACAACTTGGAATACGAGCGCCGGCAGCCACTGGAAATATCCGGTCAGCGGCCCCGTGGAGAAACCGGCGAGCTGCAGGGGCAGTCCCACCGCGAGCAGACCCGAAGTGACCACGCCCATCCATGCGATCGAGACGGGCACCATCCGTCCGCGCAGGAGGAGATAGGAAAAGATCGTACTCCCCGCGGCAAAGAAGATTGCACCGACGGGGACGCTCGGGCCCGGCATCAGCAGAAACGCGCGCAGCGCGTTCGTTGTAGGGATGTCCGGGGCACCCGTCCCCATCCCCGGTTTCGCGAGCCACAGCAGTCGCAGGTAGCTCGGGATGCTGAGCGAACCGAGCACGCCTTCGGCAACGCGACAGGCCAGGGCCAGCATTGCCAGCTCGTGGTCCTGGTCGCGCGTGATCCCGTACATCGCCACGGCCAGCACGAGGGCCGAGAAGGATTCGAGCAGGGTAATCAGGATCGTCATGCGCACGTCCGTCGCGTACTCAGCGATGCGCGCGAGTTTCGCGGCATCGCCCTCGGCGCTGTGCACATGGTGCATCAGCACCTCACTGCAGATACCGATCGCTGAGTAGAAGAGGTACGTGAATCCGGCGACTCTTGCGCTTGTGGTGCGCGTCATGTCAACTCCTCGCCGCGCTCGTGGCTGCCAATGCCGATGTCATCTCGCTGCCGATGTGGGTGACGTCGGCTCCGTGACGTTCACGCCCAGGCTAGTACACAGCGTCCGTGCCGCTTACTCGATCGGGACCAGCTCCGGAAGGTGGCAATCCCCTTAGCAGGAGCCAAACGCCCATCGTCAGTTCGAAGAAGAAGATAGGAGCTCCATAAATCTCGACGCCGACGACCTTCGCAAGGTCGGGCAAGATGATGAACGCGAATGCGCACGCTCCCATCAGGCACGACGCACACATTCCCCATGTCGCCAACGTCCTTGGGATGAAGCGGGACTTGAACCAGAGATAGCAGAAGGCAGTGCTTCGAAGCCCGGCGAGCACCAGGCCGACGTTATACGCAGCGCCATGCGCACCGACCGACAGCCTCGCCAGGGCACGCAACTGGTCTGCATCGAATGCATGCAGGTAGTCCGCACCACTCAGGATCCGCAATACATCGAAGTCACTGAGCGTGACGACGACCAGGGTCGCGGTCTCTATCAGCCCCCAGCCCGCGGCGACCAAAGCGAGGCTTCGATTGACTGGCATGAGGACCACGTACAGAGCAATGATCAAGACGACATCGATCGCGAAGACGGTGAGATTACTGGCGGTGCCCAGACGAAAGAGCCGTTCGTGCGCCATGATGTTTCGCGCCGTTTGCGCGGCATTGTCGAAGGCGATGAGATGGGTGCGCACATAGAACTCGGCGAAGATCGCCGGCGGCAGCGCAAGCAGATAAGAGCATCCCACAACTGTCGCTGCTTTACGTTGTGATTCGTCGATGGCTGCGATTGTCATTCCGCTCCCCACCGTCTAACGATACGCGTTCAGCGGCGAGCGGGGGCGAGCGAAGCGAGCTACGCGAGTCCGCTGCAGCCGCGGGTTGAACCGCGCTGACGGTCAACTCACGGTTGAATCTCCCACGGTACCCACGAGACCGGGACTCCGGCGCGAACCGTGTTGTGCACCTCAGCGAGGGTGTCGGTCTGCCGCAACAGAGCGGCAATCTCGGCTTGTGACGCTGGTGACGAAACTCGAGCGCGATACGTTATCGCCGAGGCGGCGAGACCAACGCCCGCGAATTCCCCGCTGGCTTCCACCTCTACCGTGTCAACCGGAATCTTCAGCCGATCAGCCTCGCGGTAGATGTCGTTGCAGAAGCACGTCGCCAGGGCGAGCATCAGAAACTCACCGCCGTTCACTGCCGAGCCTCGACCGAGACTCTTTCCCGGGATTGTGACGTGCTGCATGCTTCCAGCGGTGCTGACCGAAACGTCGTGTGATGTACCCGTATTCTTCACGAAGGCTGCGATCTGCACTCTCAACCTCCAGATCGGTAAGCGAAGCGGCCTAACGATATCGTTTCAATGAAGACGAGAAAAGGGCTGTCCTCGCCGACGTGGTCACCGAAGAATCGGGCCACACACTTTAACGGTGCGTTTTCATGATTCAGGACGAGCGGGGAGAGGAGCTGGGACGAGGCGAGGTGCCGACCTCTGCGCCGGGGCTTGACAGGAACCTTCATGGGCAGTTGGGCCGCGCGTCACCCTCGTGCGACGGAGCCGCCTCGCCGCCACAGTGAAAGCCCTAGGCCAACGACCATGACGACGAACAGCAGCAGGTTCACGTGTGGCCCGACCGGCGCCCCCACGCGGGGCAGTGGAACGAAACCAAGAACCAACTGCCCGGCGAGGTAGTTCAACGCGAGGAGCGCGAACATCAAGGGCACCGCGTTTCGGTATCGAAGAAGGACGAGCCCGCACAGGAGACAGAAGAATAGCCGCCAGAGCGATCCTTGCGCGAAGACTGCCACCACCGTCTGAGCGACCGCGGGCGTGAACGAATCGAGTGGAATCCCATCCGCGTCCCTCGCCGTCGGGTACCCGTTGAGAATAATGGCTAGGCTCTGAGCGCCCTTCATCGCGACTACCAGGCCAAAGAGCCAGAGCGCCAACCTAGAGCCCCGATACTCATTATCCAGACGCCGCGGTAGAAGCACGTCGAGCATGATCTGGCCTCCAGTGGTTCCGGTTACCCGGGAAGCGGCCTAACAATATCAAGCTCAGCGGCGAGCGTAGTGAGCCCGCTGCAGCGTTGTTAGGCGCCGCGAATCCACGGGAGAGTGCGCTTAGCAAAGGCGAGGCGTCCGAGCAGGAGATGAAAGACAAGGGATCCGAGGCAAAAACCACCAAAGACGAGCGCCCCCACGGCGAGAACGAAAAGGACCTCGAGGACAATCGCGGTCACATGGAAGCCGAGGAGCAGCGAAACGCCGATCGCTAGCGCGAATGTTCCTGCCATGCCTTGGGCAAACCTACGGGGGCCAGGAGCCGGTGAGAGCGTGATGCGACCCGGCCCGGCCGCTGCGATCCGATTGTAGAGCGCATCGAACGGGTTCCAACGAGGGAAGAGCGCGCTCCACCAAAGGACCCCTCCGAGAGCCAGGAAGATCAACGGCGCCTTGAGGACGACAGCCACAAGAACGACCGAGGCGACGAGCCGCGGCTGAAAAAGAAGTGCGGAGTACTGAACCGGGCAGATTGCTGCAGACGGCTCCTCAAACCCCTGCTGGAGAATGAAGTTGCGCTTGAGGCCGGCGACAGCAAAGGTCGGGTCCATAGATAAGGCCTTCCAGCGGCGCCTAAGGATATCGTTTCAATGAAGACGAGAAAAGGGCTGTCCTCGCCGACGTGGTCACCGAAGAATCGGGCCACAACGATTAACGGGGTCAACCTCCGAGGAGGTGCCCCAAGCAAGGGAGGACAGCCCGATGAAATCTTATGTGGGACTGGACGTTCACAGCAAGTCGAGCGTTTTCATGATTCAGAACGAGCGGGGAGAGGAGCTGGGACGAGGCGAGGTGCCGACCTCTGTGGAAGGGTTTTCCTCGTTGCGGCTACGTTTCAAGCTTCGCGCCTCGACGCTGGTGGCTCTCGAATCGGGGACGATGGCGTTTTTTGCGGCGCGAAAGCTTAGTGAGCTGGGGCTTTCACCCGTCGTGGTGGATGCGCGAGAGGTCAGGATCAAAGCCCATCGGCCCCGGCAGAAAAGCGACACGAGAGACGCCGTTGAACTGTGCGAAGGCCTGCGGCGTGGAATCTACCGGTCGATCGTGCATGTGCCGCCGGAGAAGATCGAGCACCTTAGAAATACCCTCTCGAGGCGCCGCCATTTCGTGCGTCTCGGGACGGCGCAGATCAACGCGGCGAAAAAGATGCTCCGGAGCGCGGGGCTCTCCGAGCTCAGCCGCCAGCATCTCGGGACCCTTCGCGCGTGGCAGCGCCTTCTTGGGGCCCTGGTTCCACATCCGCAGGTAAGGAGCTACGTCGAGCTTCACCACCGCGCCTGGCAGACTGCCCTCGAGCAGAAGAACGCGTGCGAGAAGAGCCTCGAAAGCCAGCACGCCGCCTTCGGCGAAGACCTCGAGAGACTCAAAACCGTTCCAGGAGTCGGGGAGATCGTGGCGCTGACGGCAATCGCTGTCTTCTCAGACGCCACGCGCTTTCCGACCGCCAAGCATGCGGCGAGCTACGCGGGGCTCGTCCCGCAAACCTACCAGTCGGGCGAAACGAACCGCCAGGGCCACATCACCAGGACGGGTTCGCCGGAGCTGCGGGCCATGCTCGTGCAGGCGGCTCACACGGCCAGGCGGCAAAGCAGCCCACTGAATCCGTTTCTGAGAACTCTCACGTTGCGCCTGGGGACACGCCGCGCTGTCACGGCCGTGGCGCATCGTCTCTGTCGGGTTCTTTACGCGATGCTTCGAGACAAGACGAGCTTTGATCGATCGATGCTGAAAGCCCACGAGCCGCGCACGGCGGTAAAGGATGCCCGGATCTATCGACTGAAACCTCAAGCGGCAAAGAGCCGCTGAAGACGAAGAAAGGAAAAGCACGCCGCAAATCTTGCCGAGAATCGGGTGGATGACCCTGCTGCTGAGCATTGGGCCGCAGAGCCCGGGATATCGTTTGGGGCGCCATCCGCTGAAGTGATACGTGGGGCTCTGACCCCGAATGGACGAGTGGCCGGCTGTTTCGTGCGGCGCAAGCAAGAAATTATTCAGCGAGGGGCTTGACAGGAATCTTCATGGGCAAGCTCAGCGGCGAGCGCAGCGAGCGAGATGGGATGAGAAGGCCGGTCTCCCCGGCGCAGTCGGAAAATTCGCTGCAGGAAGAAAACGGGCTTGAGGCTGCTCTGCTCCCCAATTTACTAGACAGGTGAAGATTGAAGTTTAAGTTCACGAAACTCCATGGGCGAAAGCATGCCGAGGGAAGAGTGGGGGGCGATGCGGTTGTAGTCGTCGATTCAGGCGGGGAGCTGCCGGATGACGGTTTCGGCGTCTGAAAGATCGGCGACCTGGGCGTAGTCATGCTTGATCGTGTTCACGAAGGCTTCGGCCATTCCGTTGGACTCGGGGCTGTAGGCCGGCGTCGTCAGTGGAAACTCCGCCATAACGGCTCGCCTTTCTGGATCCGATTCTGGACCCGGAAGTGTCTAGCCGAGATGGGGGGCAGAGCAACGAGGCTCCCGGTCGGCTGAGAGAGTGACGAGCAGGAGCCCCGCGATGACGCCTAGTGCAAGGCCGACGATGAACACTGCGGCTGTTCGCGCGCGTTGGGTCACGAGCCGACCTCCCTCAATTACATGTGGAGTGGAAGGCATTCGCAGCCTAACGGGTGGCGCGTCAGCGGCGAGCAACGCGAGCGACCCGAGCGAAGCGAGGGACGGCGAGTCCGCTGCACGCGCATGTTAGGCGGCGGCTCAGAAAGCACCACAGACTCCATCCGGTGTGCTCAACACTCTGCCATTCACCAAGTCAACATCTACCCGAAGCCTCACCGCCGTCCGCCGCTCCGGGCCAGTTCGCACAGGGCCTCCGCCAGGAGCGCGTTGAAGGCCTCGGGCTGCTCGAGCATGAGGTAATGCCCCGCTCCCTTCATTATCGCCGCCTGGTAGCCGGGGGCATACTTGCGGTTGCCCTCCAAGTTGGTGGGAAACAGGTCGGAGCTGATGGCGCAGATGGGGGCCTTGATCTCGCGCAGCGCCGGCAGCGGGCTGTAGGCCATGCTGGAGCGGGCGACGGCCACGCTAATCTCCTGCGGCGCCGACAGCACCGTTTCCAGCACGCGCGCCTTGATGGGCTCGGGCGTGCTCGCTGAGAAAAGGTATTGCGACGTTATGGCGGTGGTCGTGGCCCGGTAGTCGGCCTGCAGCGCCGACAGGAACTTCTCCATCTCCTCGGCCGCGATCCTTCCCTCGAAGTCCACCCAGCTGTCCACCAACACCAGGCCGGCCACCCGGCCCGGCATGCGGCGCGCGGCCTCCAGGACCGCCGGCCCGCCAAGGGAGTGGCCGATGAGCACCACTCGCTTCAAGCCCAGCGCCTCGACCACCGACACCACGTCCTGGCCGAAAGCGGCCATCGTCCAGTCCTTGCGCCCGCGTCCGCTCTGGCCGTGGCCGGCCAGGTCGAGCGCGACGACGCGGTGCTTCGCGGCGAAGCGGGCCATCTGCCCGTCCCAGAAGCCCCGGTTGCAGCCCCCGCAGTGGACGAATACCAGGGCCGGATCGCCCTTGCCGGCCGCGTCATAGCGGATGAGGACCCCGTCGGGCGAGGTGGCGGTGCCGGAAACGGCCTCCTGGGAGCCGGCCCTGGCCGGCGGCGACAGTGCCACAAGGGCGATGACTAGGCCGAATGTGGTCTTCATCGAATCCTCCTTCGCCTCAGCGTGTCACCGCCGGAGGCAGCACTTCCCGAGGCTCGCGCACACCCACATCCGCGTCTGGTCCGCCTAACGATACCGCGTTCAGCGGCGAGCGCAGTGAGTCCGCAACGCGTTGTTAGGCTGACTGCGGGTTCGGTCCAGGCACATGGGTTACACAGCAGTCCAGGCACATGGGTGACACAGGGCAGAGTTCGGGCGGGAGGAGAAACGCCCGATGCCCTGGAAGGAGACGACACCCGTGGCCGAGAGGATGCAGAGCCTGGCGGATTATCGAAGCGGGCTTTTCGCGGTGAGGTTTCTGGCCGAGCGGCACGGCGTGAGCCGCAAGACGCTCTACAAGTGGATCGAGAGATTCGAGGCGGAGGGTACCTATGTGCCCGACCGTTCATCTGGAGTAGGATTACGACATGACGGACGCCGCCGTACGCCTGCGCGAGACCTTGCTGACGTTGCCCGAGGAAGACCGTGCGTGGCTGGCGGCAGAGCTGGCCGCAAGCCTTGACGGACCGCCGGACGCGGACGCGGCCGAGGCGTGGGATGCCGAGGTGCAGGGGCGGATAGCGGAAGTTAAGGCGGGGAAGGCGAAGCTGGTGAGCTGGGCCGAGGTGAGTGAACGCCTCGAGGGCCGGCTGAAGAAGCCTTGACGCGCCGAATTCGCGTGCACCCGGCCGCCGCTGAAGAGGCTGAGGCCGCGGTTGCGTGGTACGAGCACGAACGCGAAGGGCTTGGCCGAGCGCTGAAGGACGATTTCGACGCTGCCGCAGCACGACTGGCTTCTGGCCTGGAAGATGGAATGCCCGCGCGAGGACGAGCCGCCGCGAGTGGCGCGCGACGACTGGTTCTGGGCCGATTCCATTACGACGTCGTATTCCTGCTTGAAGGGACCGATGTGACGATCGTGGCCTATGCGCACCACGCGCGGCGTCCAGGCTACTGGCGCGATCGATTGCCCACCTAAGGATATCGTTTCAATGAAGACGAGAAAAGGGCTGTCCTCGCCGACGTGGTCACCGAAGAATCGGGCCACACAGTTTAACGGGGTCAACCTCCGAGGAGGTGCCCCAAGCAAGGGAGGACAGCCCGATGAAATCTTATGTGGGACTGGACGTTCACAGCAAGTCGAGCGTTTTCATGATTCAGAACGAGCGGGGAGAGGAGCTGGGACGAGGCGAGGTGCCGACCTCTGTGGAAGGGTTTTCCTCGTTGCGGCTACGTTTCAAGCTTCGCGCCTCGACGCTGGTGGCTCTCGAATCGGGGACGATGGCGTTTTTTGCGGCGCGAAAGCTCAGTGAGCTGGGGCTTTCGCCTGTCGTGGTGGATGCGCGAGAGGTCAGGATCAAAGCCCATCGGCCCCGGCAGAAAAGCGACACGAGAGACGCCGTTGAACTGTGCGAAGGCCTGCGGCGTGGAATCTACCGGGGCCACTTCGAGGTCAGGCGCGTCAGCCGCAACGGCGGGATCCGCTGGAAGACGGGCTGGCTCAGCGTCAGCCACCCGCTGATCGACGAGTACGTCGGGCTCGAGGAGGTCGACGACGGCATCTGGAACCTGTACTTCGGTTCGCTGCTGCTGGGCCGCTTCGACGAGCGCGACAAGACACTCTATGCAGCCTTTTATGAACACCGGCCTTGGCACCGCGGCGGCCGCACTGGCCGCGGCGCTGAAGGCTCAACGCAAGAAGATTTCCGCGATCTCCACAGCGCGACGGCGACGAGGTAACTGTTGATAAGTGTTACCCATGTGCCTGGACCAAAGTGTTACCTATGTGCCCGACCATTCACATACGGGCTTCGCTCTTTCCGTACGTGGCCACCTAGTAGACCGCATCGGGTTTTCTTGGACAGGTGATAAGACATCTGGTGTCCAAGGAGGTTCGTATGCGGAGGCGATTCAAGGGGGCCTCGGTGGACGCGACCGAAGCCGGAGGCGAGGTGGCGGCCACTGAGACCGGCGACGGACCGGAGAGGTGGACCTCGGGGCGGAAGGCCGACGTGGTCTTGCGGCTGCTGCGAGGCGAGGACGTGGCGACGGTGTCACGAGAGATCGGCGTGCCGGCCCACCAACTCGAGGAATGGCGGCGTGTTTTCGTCGAGGGCGGCAAGGGATACCTCAGGAGCCGGGGAGAGCCTGACCAGGAGCGCGAGCTGACGCGCGCCCGCGCCAAAGTGGGCGAACTGATGATGGAGTTGGAGCTGGCCGAGGGGCTCCTGAAAAAAAGGGGCTTCGGGGACGACCTGAAGAAGCTCGGACGATGAAAGACGAGGTCAGCCCGGCCACGGGACGCCGGTATCCCTTCACGATGATCTGCAGCGTCTATCGCCTGGCCCGCTCGAGCGGTTACGCAGCCGCAAATGGGCGGGATGTCGACGCGGTGAACGTGAGGCCGGGCCCGCGGCCGAAGGTTTCTGACGAAGAGCTTCTGCAGTTGATCCGCAGCGAGATCGAAAGCTGCCCCTTTGTTGGGGAAGGCCACCGCAAGGTGCATTGCCGCCTCAATAAGCGTGGAACCGTCGTGGGCAGGGGCCGGATCCTTCGTCTGATGCGCCAGGACCGGCTGCTCGTGCCCCAGAGAACGCGCCGAGTCCACGGCAACGCGGCTCACGATGGAACGATCGTAACGAACAGATCGAACCAGATGTGGGGCACGGACGGGACGCGTTTCTACACACGCCGGGATGGCTGGTGCTGGTTCTTTGGCGCGGTCGACCACGCCTCGGTCAAGGTCGTCGGCCACCACGTGGCCAAGATCGGCGATCGCTTCGCGGCGCTCGAGCCCATCAAGCAGGGCATCGCCGAGAACTTCGGCGGCTACGCCGGTGCCATCGCCGCCGGGCTGAAGCTGCGGTTGGACTGGGGCACTCAGTACACATCGCACGTTTTTGAAGGCGAGACGCGCTGGCTCGGAATCGAGCTGTCCCACTCCTTCGTCGCCGAGCCCCAGTGCAACGGCGTGGCCGAGCGCTTCATGCGAACGGTGAAAGAGGAATGTCTTTGGCTCTTCGACTTCGAAGACCTCGAGCAGGCGCGGGCCCAGATCGCCGAATTCATCGATCTTTACAACCACGAGTGGCTCATCGAGCGCCTCGGCTACCGGACACCGGCCGTCGCGCATCGAGAGCTGCTCCAGGAGGCGGCGTGATTAGCGCCGTTAACTGTCCAGGAAATCGGGTGCGGTACACTAGCGACCTCGCGCGAAGCTCCTCATGAGAAACGAATACAGGGCGCACCCCACGCCGAGGATGATGGAGTACTGGATGGAAGCGAGAATCCTGGCAGGGGTATGGGCCGGCTGATTGGTCCGAAGAAGCACGGCCAGCGAAGCTGCGCCCACTCCGATCATGCAAAGAAGAACGGACAGCCACAACCGAGCTGAGGGATTCTTCGTGACCGCTCCAGCGACGAGAGAAGACGGAAGATAGAAGAAGAGCCAGATCGCTAAGGCGAACGCAACGCTGAATGCGAGCACGCCGCCTGCGCTGAGCGCCGCCTCGCGATTGCCCCTAGAGAGAGCGCCCAGGACCACAGGAGAGAGAAAGGCCGCCATGAGGCCTGCAATCGCGGCGACAACTAGGCACCCGGCGCCGATGTGAGCCAAGGCCTCCCTACGAAACACCGTGTCATCAGCCATGGCTGTGCATTCGTGAACCTAACGATACCGAGCTCAGCGGCGAGCCGCAATGCCGGAAGAAACGCCAAGACGGCACCCGAGTCCGCTGCAGCGCGTTGTTAGGCCCGGCTGGGTTCAGTCCGGGCACATGGGTTACAGAACGGTCCAGGCACATGGGTGACACAGGGCAGAGTTCGGGCGGGAGGAGAAACGCCCGATGCCCTGGAAGGAGACGACACCCGTGGCCGAGAGGATGCAGAGCCTGGTGGATTATCGAAGCGGGCTTTTCACGGTGAGCTTTCTGGCCGAGCGGCACGGCGTGAGCCGCAAGACGCTCTACAAGTGGATCGAGAGATTCGAGGCGGAAGGTGTGGCAGGGCTCGAGGACCAGATGCGCCGGCCGCACTGGCACCCGAATCAGACCGCTGGGGATGTCGAGTCGGCCATCACCGAGTTTCGACGCAAACACCCCGACTGGGGCCCGAAGAAGATCGTCCACGTGCTGGCGACGCGCGACCAGGAGACGAGCTGGCCGGCACGAAGCACGGTGGCGGCGATTCTCAAGAGACACGGGCTCGTGAAGGCGCGGCGCCGCAGACGGCCCGTCGGGCATCCGGGACGTCCGATGACGGTGGCTGAGAAGGCGAATGCGCTGTGGGCCACGGACTTCAAGGGCGAGTTCCTGACGGGCGACGGGATCTACTGCTACCCGCTGACGGTGAGCGACCTCTATAGCCGATACCTCATCGGGTGCAGAGGGCTGCTCTCGACGAAGGCGGACGGCGTGAAGAAAAGCTTCGAACGGCTGTTTCGCGAACATGGATTGCCCGATGCGATCCGAAGCGACAACGGGGTTCCGTTTGCGTCGACGGGCCTGGGGCGGCTCTCGCGCCTCTCGGTGTGGTGGATCAAGCTGGGAATCAGGCCCGAGCTCACGCAGCCGGCCCACCCCGAGCAGAACGGCTCGCACGAGAGGATGCATCGCACGCTCAAGCGGGCGACGACTCACCCCGTGGGGCGCGACCTCAGAGGCCAGCAGAAACGCTTCGACGCCTTCCAGCTGGAGTTCAACACCGAGCGGCCCCACGAAAGCATCGGCATGAAACGGCCCGCCGATCTTTACCGTCCTTCACTGCGCACGTTCCCGTCCAAGCTCGCACCCATCGAGTACCCGGGCCACTTCGAGGTCAGGCGCGTCAGCCGCAACGGCGGGATCCGCTGGAAGACGGGCTGGCTCAGCGTCAGCCACCCCCTGATCGACGAGTACGTCGGGCTCGAGGAGGTCGACGACGGCATCTGGAACCTGTACTTCGGTTCGCTACTGCTGGGGCGCTTCGACGAGCGCGACAAGAAACTCTATGCAGCCTTCTATGAACACCGGCCTTGGCATCGCGGCGGCCGCACTGGGCGCGGGGCTGAGAGCTCTACGCAAGAAGATTTCCACGATCTCCACAGCACGACGACGACGAGGTAACTGAAACGCCCCGGGTTCTCCGGAGACCTGTTTATCTGAGTCCAGCCACTGGGCTGGGGTTTCCTGAGTGCGATAGTAGGCCGCCTCGTACTCGGCCGGGGGCACGTAGCCGATGGGACCGAGAAGCCTTCGGTTGTTAAACCAGTCGACCCATTCCAGAACAGCAATTTCCACTTCGTCGATATTTCGCCAGGGCCCGCGACGCCGGATGACCTCGGTCTTGAAGAGGCCGTTGATGGTCTCGGCCAGCGCGTTGTCGTATGAGTCGCCCACGCTTCCGACCGAGCGTTCGATGCCGGCCTCGGCGAGGCGCTCGGTGTAGCGGATCGAGAGGTACTGCACGCCACGGTCGCTGTGGTGGACGAGCCTCTCGGTATGAGGCCTGAAGTACAGGGCCTGCTCGAGGGCGTCCAGCGCCAGATCGCTGCGAAGAGAGCGCGACACCCGCCAGCCGACGATGAAGCGGGCGAAGACGTCGATGACGAATGCCACATACACGAAGCCTGCCACGTGGCCACATAGGTCAGATCAGCGACCCAGAGCTGATTTGGGGCGTCGGCCTCGAACCGCCGCTCGACGAGGTCCAGGGGCCGATGGCGAGCTTGTCGGGTGTCGTCGTGACCTTGAAGGCACGGCCCCGGACCGTTCCACGAAGGCCGATCGTCCTCATCAGTCGCTCGACCGTGCAGCGCGCCACGAGCTTGCCTTCGCGCCCCAGCTGCCGCCAGATCTTCTCGGCTCCGTAGACCTCTTGATTCTCGTCGTAGACGCGCTGGATCTCGGGCACCAGCGCTTCGTCACTCTTGGCGCGCGCCGGGCGCTTGTGAGGGTCGAGCCTTCGGCCCCTTCGCTCGTAGTACGTCGCCAGGGCGATCGGCAGCATCGCGCAGATCGGCTCGACCCCATACGAGGCTCGGTTCTCCTCGACGAAATTGACCATCACTTCGCTCGGCGGTCGAGCTCCGCCTGCGCAAAATACGCCGAGGCCTTCTTCAGAATCTCGTGGCTCGCCGCAACTCGCGGACCTCACGCTCGAGCTCCTTGAGCCGCTCACGCTCTGACGTCGTCAGTCCGGGCCGTGCGCCGCTGTCTCGCTCGGCCTGCCTGACCCAGCTCCGCAGCGTCTCGGGCGTGCAGCCCATCTTGCCCGCGATCGAGCTGATCGTCGCCCACTGCGAGCCGTGCTCCAACTGCTGCTCGAAGACCAGCCGCACGGCCCGCTCCTTGACCTCCGCCGGGTATCTGCCTCGTCTTCCCATGGCTCCATCCTCTCAAGTGTTGGAGCCTCCGGAAATGCCGGGGCGATTCACCTTAGGTCTACGGGGCCTACGATGACCTGTTCCGTGCCCTCCAAGACGTTTACGCCCAGGAGATCGAGCGAACTGCGACCACGGCTCCGGATGATGCTTCCAGCCGTGATCTAGGGCAACACTTGGCGATTCTTTATGCCCGTCGGGTACTCCCAGATGATGGCGCGTTTCTGCATCGGTTTTTTGCTCTGGCTTCAGACGCTGTTCGCGCAGATACCATCGCTTTCATCGGCCGGGTACTTCACGCCGAGAAGAATCGGCGATTGCCGGATGTTCGAGAGCGATTCGAGGGATTCTGGCGAGAAAGGCTAGCCTCGCTCCGCGGCGCACCTGGGGGCTCGTTGCTGGAACTGGCGGCCTTTGGATCGTGGCTCCGGCCGACGCAGTTGATCCCGGAGTAACCGGCCTTCTCCTTCTTGATTCAGCCCCCCGCCTCCGAGGCGGCTTGCCGGTGTCCTACGGTCTTCTAACCCAGCTGGTGGCCTTTGCTCCGAAGTACCCGGAGATGGCTCTCGATCTACTTGAACAGTTCCTCGATGGCGAAGGTGATTCAGACAAGTTCTCGTGGCATGACCGAGAGATTCGCCCGATTCTCGTCGCCGCACGGGACGCTGGAGGGGGTGAAATCAAGCCGCAAGTGACGCGCGTCATCAGCAGACTAGGTGCCCGAGGTTCGCCGGTTTTCGTTTCCGTGCTGAAGGCAGGCGCCTCGGCGGAGGGAGGCGAGGGATCAAGACACTCGCCTACGCCGCCGCCCGGCGGCGAAGTCCAGTAGTAGTGCCCTTCGTGTCACCCGTTGCGGTCGTACCGGGGGAGGACCATGGTGCCGCGACCACTCGTGTGAACGGCCTCGCAGACCTCCTACCTTTTCAGCCTCTGCGCGACCGCGATATCACGCGCCGTGGTGGAGCTGAGTCGCCCGACCGCGCACCGAATCCTTGGTGCGCAGACTCTCGGCGTCGCTGACCGTTCGCGGA
>CAWFJJ010000025.1:0-616793 GCA_963816185.1 Thermoanaerobaculia bacterium
AGAATCGCGATGTGGTTTGCTTTCGGGGTCGGACTCTCTTTCTGACCGAGGATGCCGGCCTGGTGGCGCGCCAGCTCGCGGGAGAGGATCTCGCTTGGAATCCCAACGACCCCGCGCAGAAGCTGCGCGACGACGTCTCGACCGACGAGATCACGCCCGGCTGGACCTGCTTCCACCACGACGCCGCGCTCGGGAGGTTCGCGTACCTCGGCCTCACGTGCACCGGCGGCGTGCGGCCGGTCGGAGAGGAAGCGGTGCGCCGCGGAGGTTTCGCGATCTCCGTGGCCGGGCGGAGACGCGGGAAAGGCTCGTCCCGCGAGCAGGCGCCGTACGCGGAGCGCGCGGCGGGAATCCGTCTCCTCGTGTCCGAGAGCTTCGAGCGCATCTACCGCCAGAACGCGATCAATCTCGGAATGCTCGTGACGACGGATTTCTCGATCCTCGATCGCGTGCAGGAAGGCCGGGAGATCCCGCTCTCGTTCTTCACGGAAGGAGAGGACCCGATCACGCGGGGCGTGATCGAAGCGGGCGGGCTTCTTCCCTACACGCAGAGGCGTCTTGCGGGCCGCGAGGCGCCCCCGCCCGTTACGACCCCGCCGCGTCGGATGACGCTCGTCGAGAAGATTCTCTCGCGCCATGTCGTGGCGGATCCGGCGGAAACGAACTCGGGCGTGCCCGCCGTCGAACCCGGCGATGCGTGCTTCGTGCGGGCCGACCTGCGCTTCTCCCACGAATACGTCACGCCGATGGCAGCCGAATGCTTCGTGCATGCGCTGGGGAAGGGCGCGCGCGTGAAGGATCCCGGCTCGGTCCTTCTCTTTCGCGATCACCTGTCCCTCCTCGGCGAGGTCATGCCGGAGGAACGCAAGGCGCGCGGTCTCCTGACGCTCGCGGATTCCCTCGCGACGCGGCAGGAAGAGTTCGCGGCCGCGCAGGGCATTCCTCTCCATGGTGCGGGCGAGGGCATCTGCCATTCCCTCGTCCTCGAGCGCCACGCCCTCCCCGGCCAGGTGGTCGCCGGGTCCGACTCGCACACGACGCACGCCGGGGCTCTCGGCTGCCTCGCGTTCGGCATCGGCACGACGGAGGTCGCGTGCGCGTGGCTCTCGGGCGACGTGCGCGTGAAGGTCCCGCCCACGATCCGCGTCGTCCTCAAAGGCACGCGATCGCCCGGCGTCGCAGCGAAGGACATCATGCTCGCCCTTCTCGCGCACCCGTACGTGAAGGGCGGCGGCGCGATCGGAAAAGTGCTCGAGTACACAGGCGAAGCGGTAACCGCCCTCTCCGTGGACGAGCGCGCCACGCTCACGAATATGGCGGCCGAAGCCGGGGCGTTCTCGGGCATCGTGGCGCCCGACGAGACGACGGCGCGCTTTCTCTTCGAGCGGCGGGGAATGCCGCTCGAAGAGGCCCGAGACGCCTGCGAAAGGCTCGCCTCCGACGAGGGCGCCGTGTTCGATTCGGAGCTGGTCTTCGACATCGGCGCGCTCGCGCCGCTCGTGGCGCTGCCCGGCGATCCGGGGAACGGCGTCAGGATCTCGGACTTCCCGGCCCCGGTCTCCATCGACATCGCCTACGCCGGTTCCTGCACGGCCGGCAAGCGCGAGGACATGGAGATGCTGGCGGCCGTCCTCTCGGAGGGCCTCGCGCGAGGGAAGCGTGTCGCGCCGGGAGTCGCCTTCTACATTCAGTTCGGCAGCCGCGACGTGAAGGAGTGGTGCCGCGAGAAGGGATACCTCGACCTCTTCACGCGCGCGGGCGCGCGCCTCGTCGAGCCCGGCTGCGGCGCCTGCATCAACGCCGGGCCGGGCGTCTCGACGCGAGACGGGGAGGTCACGGTGAGCGCCATCAACCGCAATTTTCCCGGCCGAAGCGGGCCGGGACGCGTCTATCTCGGAAGCCCGTACGTCGTCGCCGCTTCGGCCCTCGCGGGCAGGATCGCCGCATGGAACCCCGGCGCCTGAGGCCGCTCGCGCTGCTCGGGGCGGCGATGCTCGCGACGGGCTGCCGCTTCGCGTGGAATCTGTGGGCGCGCGGAGATCTCGAGCGTGACGTGAAGAGCCTCATGGCCCGTCAGGGCGTGATGCTCTCGAGCGTGAAATGCCACATGTTCGGCACGCTGCGGGCGGGGGCGTGCACATTTCCCCTTTCCGCCGACGAGACGACCCGGATCGTGCAGGGCCTGAGGCTGCGCGTCCTGACGCCGACAGAGAACATCCGCGAGTTTCGCAGCGGGTGCTCGCAGACGCCTCCTTACGACACAGGATTCGTGCGCGCGTTCCGATCGGGCGCGTTCCGCCCGGCCGAGCTGAGGCTCCGCGACGGCGGCGGGTTCGACTACGTGTACCTGTACCAGCACCCGACGTCCGGCACCGCGTGCCTGCAGACCTCCTACACGATGGAAGGCGCCGTCGGAACCGCGGCGTCCCCGATCACGAACTGACACGAAGCACTACTTGCCGACGACCTTCACGGCCGCCGTCGAGCCGGGAATTCTGTCTCCCTCCATCGGCTCGAAGCGCCCGCCGAGGCAGCCCGCGAGGAACTTCTCGGATCGGGCGTTGAAGTCGATCCGGTTCTCGGGACGCGCAAAGCCGTGGCCTTCGTCGGAGTAGACGACGTACGTCACATTGCCCTTGTTCTTCTCGATCGCGTCGACGATCTGCTCGGACTCTTTCACGTTCACGCGCGGGTCGTTCGCGCCCTGGCCGATCAGTAGCGGCCGGACGATCTTGTCGGCCTTGAAGAGCGGCGACGCGTTCCTGATGAGCACCGCGTCCTTCGGGTCGTCCACGTTCCCGATTCGGACGTCCATCGTGGAGCGCTCGGCTTCCAGTAAGGTGGAATCGAGGCGATCAGAGTCTTGAGGTTGGACGGGCCGACGATGTCCACGTTGCACGCGAACGTGTCCGGCGTGAACGTGGCCGCGGCGAGGGCAGCGTAGCCCCCGTACGAGCCGCCGAAGACGGCGATCTTCTTCGGGTCCGCGTAGCCCTGCGCGACGGCCCATTTCGCGGCGTCGATCAGGTCGTCGTGCATCTTGAGGCCCCACTGCCGGTTTCCCGCGTTGAGGAACTTCTTGCCGTAGCCGGTCGAGCCCCGGTAATTGGGTTGCAGGACGGCATAGCCTCGATTCGCGAACCACTGTGCGTAGGAGCTGTAGCCCCATGTGTCGCGCGCCCAGGGTCCGCCATGGACGAACAGGACCATCGGGAGGTTTTTCGGCGGCACGCCGACGGGGAGAGTGAGATAGGAGTTCAGATTCAGCCCGTCGCGACTCTTGATGACGACGGGTTTCATCTCGGCGAGGGCGAGGCCCTCGAGTTTGGGCTGCACCGAGAAGAGAACCGTCCCCTTTTTTGCCGCGCGGTCCCACTTGTACCAGGTGACCGGGCCGCGGTCCGATGTGAAGCCGATGAGCCACGCGTCGTCTTTCGATGTGCGGTTCACGATCGTGAAATCGCCCGCATGGAGCTTCGGGATGGCATCGAAATCCGCCTGAACAGACGGGTCGAGCACCTTCCACGAGGCCCGCCCCGGAGCGAAGGACACGGCCTGCACGACGTGCGTCTTCGGCTGAATCACGACCGGGCCCGCGTCGACCTCGGGCGAGACGGCGAGCACCTTCTCGGCGCCCGTCGCAAGATTTCGTTCGACGAGGCGCGCCGTGTCGTTGCCGATGGAGCTCAAGAGGAACACGGACTTGCCGTCGAGCGAAAAGTCCTCGAATTCGAGGATTTCGTCGGGTCCGACCTTGAGAAGCGTCTTCCACGGTGACTTGACGTCGTCGCGCACGCGGATCTCGGTGCCGCCGTCGGGCGTCTGCGCCTGCGCGGCGCGCACCTGGAACTTCGAGTCAGCCCCCCAGGCGATGACGTCGCCGGGGTTCTGCGTGTCCAGGACGAGCGCTCCCGTCTTCAGGTTCAGCCGGTGGACATCGAAGAGTTCCCGGTTCCTCAGGTTCATCGCGACCAGGATCTCGTCGGGGAAGCCGGGATCGGTCGCGACCAGGTTCGCCTGCACGCCCTGGAACGGCGTGTAGTCGCGGACGTTTCCTGAATCCAGGTCGACGCCGTACCCATGCCAATTCTCGTCCCCGTCGGCATCCTGGGCGTAGAGCACCGTCTTGTTGTCCTCGGCCCAGAAGTACTGGCGGATGCCGCGCTTCTTGTCCGCCGTGATCATCTTGTCGTCGTCCTTGCCGACGGTCTTGACCCAGACCTGCAGGACATTCTTCTTGTCCGGCGCGAGCCACGCCAGGCGCTCCCCGTCGGGCGAGAGTTTCGGACTCGCCCGCTCAGGGTTGCCGAACAGGATGTCTCGGGAGATGAGCGGCGGGAGCTGGGCGGAAAGGGGGCAGAAGGGAATGAGGAGCGCAAGCGTGACCGCGGCGCGTACGCACCTCGAAAACGGCGTTTTGGGCATTGAAGAGAAGCCTCCTTCTCCCACATTACGTCGAATGGCCCCCTCGTGTTCTGTCTCCCTTCGTAAGGTGAGGAACCTTCCCGGCTTCGTGACGTACTGCTAGGGAAATCGGGCTCCGCCCGGGAGGCTTCGGACATGGGCAAGCTGTTGAAAACCCTGGTCGCGCTCGTCGTTCTCGCAGGGGCCGCCACCGGCCTCTACGCCTTCAGCCGCGGGGGAAAAAAGGCGGACGGCGGTTTGAAGCTCGTCGACGCGCAGCTCGGCTCGATCACCGAGAAAGCCGTCGCGGTCGGCCAGATCCAGCCGCGCCAGAAGTTCTCGGTGAAATCCAAGATCTCGGGCATCGTGAAGATCTGCCGCGTCGAGGTGGGCGACCGCGTGAAAGCGGGCGATCCCCTTTTCGAGATCGGCCCCGACCCCACGCCTCTCGAGCTCACCGAGGTGGACCGCGCCGTCGAGTCGGCCCGCGCGACCTTCCAGCGCGCGCAGCTCGAACTCGAGCGGTCCCAGGAGCTCTTCCGGCAGGGAATCAACCCCAAGTCGGACGTAGACCAGAGGCGCGAGAACTTCGAGCTCGCGAAGGTCGCCCTCAACAAGGCGGAGCAGGACCGCGCTCTGACGCGTGAGGGCCGCCTGGCGAGAACCGAGACGACGGGGCTCGAGTCGCTCATCCGGGCGCCGGCTGCCGGGACGATCCTGACCAGGCTCGTGAACCCCGGCGACCCGGTCGTCCCGTTGACCTCGTACCAGCCGGGCACCGAGCTGGCGACGGTCGCCGACATGGGGGACCTCATCTTCAAGGGGACCGTGGACGAGATCGACGTCGGCAAACTCCACGTGGACCTCCCGGCGCGGATCATGGTCGGAGCGCTCCCCACGGACGTCGTGACGGGCAAGGTCTCCCGCATCGCTCCGCAGGCGCAGCAGAAGGAAGGAGCGACGCTCTTCGACGTCGAGATCGAGCTCGAGCGCAAGGAGGGCGGCCCCACGCTCCGCGCCGGGTATTCCGCGAACGCGGACCTCATCATCCGCGAGAAGAAGGACATCCTCACGATCCCCGAGCGCCTCGTCCTCTACGAAGACGGCGGCAAGAAGACTTTCGTCGAGATCCCGGACGAGAAGGCCAAAGGCAGCAAGGTCGAGCCGAAGAAGGTCGCGGTGAAGCTCGGGATCTCGGATGGCATGAACGTCGAGGTGATCTCGGGCCTCAACAAGGGCGACAAAGTGGTTCAGAGACCGCCGAAGGAAATTTCCTAGTAAGAGCAAGAGAAGAGGAAGAGAAGATTTCTTAGAAGGGTGTGTGAGGGCAGCGCGCGGGGGCGGCCACGGCGGTTTTGGAATGCTCCGACCCGCATTCACCTTCTAGGAGAATTTGCAGACCGTGACGAGATAGCGAAATGGCCACATTGAAGGAAGTGTTTCGCCAGCTCCTCCGCGACGTGCGCAGCCAGAAGCTGCGGACGTTCCTGACCGTGTTCGGGATCGTGTGGGGGACCGTCGCCGTCACGCTCCTCCTCGCGTTCGGCACGGGCCTCAAGAAGCAGCTCGTCAAGACCACCGCCGGGCTCGGGGACCGGATCTGCATCGCGTGGCCCGGGCTCACGTCGGTCCCCTACCAGGGCCTCGGGAAGGGCCGGAAGATCCGGCTCAACGAAGAGGACGTCGAGGCGATCCGGCGGGAAGCCGAGGGTCTCGCGGGCATCTCGAGCGAATACTCGACGTCCATGAAGCTGCACCTCGACACGAAGACGTGGCCCGTGGACGTCTCCGGCGTCTCGCCGGAGTTCGGGCGCATGCGGAACCTGATCCCGGGCGCGGGCGGCCGCTTCATCGACCCCGTCGACATGGCCGAGCGGCGCCGGGTCGTCTTCCTCGGCGACAAGCTCGCCGCGAACGTCTTCGGCAAGGCCGACGAGGCGGTCGGAAAGACCGTCATGCTCGGGAGCTCGCCGTTCCTCGTGATCGGCGTCCTGAAGACGAAAACTCAGGATTCGAGCTACAGCGGCCGCGACAACGACAAGGCGTCGATCCCCGGGACGACGTACCGCGCCCTCACAGGCGAGAAATACGTCGACAACCTCATCTACCAGGCGTCGTCGACGTTCGACACCGAGCCCCTGACGAAGCGCATTCTGGAG
This sequence comes from Thermoanaerobaculia bacterium, assembly GCA_963816185.1. Lineage (GTDB taxonomy): Bacteria > Acidobacteriota > Thermoanaerobaculia > UBA5066 > UBA5066 > Fen-183. Next base: position 6,564 of record CAWFJJ010000025.1, read on the forward strand.
ATTCTCGGGAAGCGCCAGAAGTTCGACCCGAAGGACAAGGAAGCTCTCTCGGTGTGGGACACGACGGGCCAGTTCAAGTTCTTCGACACGTTCATGCTCGCGTTCACGGGCTTTCTCGGCATCGTGGGCTCTCTCACGCTCGTCGTGGGGGGCATCGGCGTCTCGAACATCATGAACGTCGTCGTCGAGGAGCGGACGAAGGAGATCGGGATCAAGATGGCGCTCGGGGCGAAGCAGCGCTTCATCCTCACCCAGTTCCTGCTCGAGACGCTCCTCGTCACGGCGGTCGGCGGCCTCGTCGGCTTCGCGATCTCGCTCGGGATCTGTGCCGCCTTCCCGAAGCTCGGCTTCACGGACTCCGTCGGCATCCCCGAAGTGTCGCCTCTCGTCGCGGCGATCACGATCGGGATCCTGGGGCTCATCGGTCTTCTCGCCGGGTGGTTTCCGGCTCGCGAGGCGTCACGGCTGGATCCGGTCGTGGCGATGAAGCTGTGACGGGCGGCCGGACCCTTCCAGTCGTCCTGACCCTCTTCGCGCAGTCGTCTCGGCTCGCGAAGAAGCGCGCGACCCTGACGATCGCCGCGATTGCCTGGGGCACGGTCGCGATCCTCCTCCTCCTCTCGTTCGGCGAAGGCCTCAAGCGGCGCATGGACGTCAACCGCCGCTCCACGGGCGAGAACCTCGCCGTCATGTGGCCGAACGAGACGTCGAAACCCTGGAAAGGGATGAACCCGGGGCGGCCGATCCGCCTCACGACGGACGACGTCGCCTTCGTTTCGGAACGAATGCCGGAGCTGAAGGCCGTGATCGGCGAGGTCGTCTCGTGGCGCACGGCGCTCACGTACGGCCGCAAGACCGTCAACGGACGCGTCCTCGGGACCAACGTCGTCTATGGCGAGGCGCGCAAGCACTACCCCATGGCCGGCGGCCGTTGGCTCACGGAGGCAGACGAGACCGAGAAACGCCGGGTCATGTTCCTCGGCGACGAGATGGCGAAGGACATCTTCGGCACGGAGGACCCCGTGGGGAAGACGCTTCTCGTGAACAACTCGCCCTTCACCGTCATCGGCGTCATGCAGCACAAGACCCAGATGGGCGTCTACGGCGGGCCGGACCAGAACCACGCCGTGATCCCGTGGACGACGTTCAAGGCTCTCTTCGGCCGCGACCGGCTGAACGTCCTCGTCATCCAGTCACGAACGCCCGAGGAGATGGCGGGAGCGCTCCGCCGGTTGAACGAGATTCTCGGCGCCAAGTATGGCTACGACCCGACGGACGAGCGCGCCCTCTCGACGTGGAACATCGTGAAGACCTCGAAGCAGGGCCGGAACATGATCGTCGGGATCCAGATGTTCCTCGGGCTCATCGGCGCGCTGACGCTCCTGATCGGCGGCGTCGGCGTCGCGAACATCATGTACGCCGTCGTCAAGGAGAGGACGCGCGAGATCGGCGTCAAGATGGCGCTCGGAGCGAAAGCGCGGTGGATCACGTGGCCGTTCGTCCTCGAGGGCCTCCTCTACACGCTCGTCGGCGGCGTCGCCGGAATGACGATCGCGACGCTCATCGTGACGGGCCTCGGCCTCATCCCGGACGAGGCGAATCGCGTTCTCGCGTTCCTCGGGCGCCCGACGCTCTCGCCCGCCATCGCGGCCACGACCGCCGGCATCCTCGGCGCGATCGGCCTCGCGGCGGGGTATTTCCCCGCGCGGCGCGCCGCCGCGATCGACCCCGCGGCCACGCTGCGCTACGAGTAGAAAAGAAGGAGACGGCATGTCCCGGAACCACGAAGCCCCCCGATCCGCCTCGGACGACATCATCGTGATGGACGGGATTCGCAAGGTCTACGACACCGGGAAGGTGAAGGTCGAGGCGCTGAAGGGCGTGAGCTTCACGGTGAAGAAGGGCGAGTTCGTCGCGATCGTGGGGCCGTCCGGGTCCGGCAAGTCGACGCTCATGAACCTCCTCGGCTGCCTCGACACGCCCACGAGCGGCGCGTACGAGCTCGGCGGCGAGAGGGTGGCGGGTCTTTCGCGCGACGCGCTCGCGGACGTGAGGAACCGCCGCGTGGGCTTCGTTTTTCAGAACTTCAACCTCCTGCCGCAGATCTCCGCCCAGGAGAACGTCGAGATGCCGATGCTCTTCGGCGGGGTGCCCCCGAAGATGCGGCGCGCGCGCGCCGCGGAGCTGCTCTCGAAGGTCGGCCTCGGAGACCGGCTCGATCACAAGCCGACAGAGCTTTCGGGCGGGCAGATGCAGCGCGTCGCGGTCGCGCGGGCCCTCGCGATGACGCCCGACATGCTGCTTGCGGACGAGCCCACGGGCAACCTCGACTCGACGTCGGGCGGCGACATCATGGGTCTCTTCACGGAGCTGTGGCGCGCCGGTGGCACGGTCATCGTCATCACGCACGACATGAGCCTCGCGCGACGGGCAGGCCGCGTCATCGAGGTACACGACGGGCGGATCCTGAAGGACTCGGCGAGCGAAGCGGCCTGAGCCGGTCCGAAAGAAGCGGAGTCGCTTACTTCTTGGGAGCCTTTCCGGCCCTGTGGCAGGTCTCCTCGTCTCCGGCCATCCACTTGCCGTCGGCTCCCTGCATTTCGCCCTTGTGCCTCATCTCGGTGGCGCTCACCTTCGTGAACGTGTCGCGCGCGCCCATTTTCTGCCCCCCCATGAGGCTGGTCCCCTCGAAGACGAGGGCGTCTCCCTTCCAGCCGGGCGTGGTCTGCGTGCACGACGACCCGAAGTTATCGAAGCACATCGATTCGAACGTTTTCTGGGCCGAGTCGTAGCCGACGACCTGCAGGACGTGGTAAGGCATCGCGCTCGCGGCCGTCTTCGCCTCGTCGTAGTGGATGACGAGCCGAAAGCCGTCCAGAGCCATCTGCGCATGGGCAACACCCTGCGTTGCATGCTCGGGGCCCATGGGCGTGGCGAACGACTTCCCGGAACAGTGCCAGGTGCCGTCGAGGTACGCGAGCTGGGACATCTCGGGGGCCGGCTTCGGCGGGCCCGCCAGCTTGTCCTCGGCCAGGAGTGACGGAGCGGCGGCGAGCGCGATCAGGGCGGCAGCCATGCGACACGCGTATTTCATGGGATCTCCTCCTTCGGGAGATCCTATATCGCCCTGCGACGGAATCTCAAAACGGGGAAATCCGCGACGGGCGCGGGCGTCCCGGCTGCCTTACTTCCCGACCTCGAGCGTCTTGACGACGTTCTCGAGGCCGTTCTCGACGGCATCCTCCAGCGTGGAGCCCTTCGCCTTGTGGCGGATCTCGAAGATCGTCTTGCCCGACTTGTCCTTGGCGACGAGCTCCATCCCCACGCCTGGATTCGCCGCCCAGCCGCCCCACATGCGGGCGCCGCCGCTCGGCTCCCAGGCATTGAAGACATTCCCCTCGATCCGCAGGTCGCCACCGTCCTTCACGACCTCCCAGCCGAGCTTCTTGGACCTCTTGATCCACTGCTCCAGGTACTCGGGGCCCGACTCGGCCGCGTGCCTGGCGCGCGAGTGCTTGTTCGTGGTACCCCATGTCTTCAGCGAGACGGTCTTGAACGACTTGAGGTTGACGCCTTCGGTGAAGTAGACCCAGTCGGCCTCCTTCCCCTTCGTCAGCTTGTCGTAGTTTTTCAGGTACTCCTGGGGCTCGTCGCGCTCCTTCGCATCGTCCGAATCGATGAACTTCTTGGAGCTGGCCGCGGCGGGAACGCTGACAGCGAGCGCGAAGAGCGAGGCGAGCGACAGCAGGGCGTAGCGGCGGGTAATCGTGTACATGGTCGGACATCCTCCTCGTGATGGTTGTGGTTGCGCTGGCCGGGCGATTGTAGAGGCAACTCCGCGGTCGACGCCACCGCGAATGAAGTCTTCCGTGAGCGCCCGTTTTTGGAAAGCCTCTCAACGTCCTCGAGGGCGCGGCGCGGGCGATCGGCATTCACCCTATCTAAGAATCTTTGCAGGGGCGGTTCTCCGGCTGCTAAGATGTTTTTGGAGGCGCGCACTCACATCCGACCCGACTCCATACCGCTCACCCTCCCCGAGGCGGGGCTCGGCGCGCTCTTCGGTGTTCACGACGAAAACCTTCGGCTCCTCGAGGACGCCTTCGGCGTCGAGATCGCCGCGCGCGGGCGTGAAGTCTCCGTCTCGGGGGATCCGGAGAGCACCGCGCTCGCGGCGCGGCTTCTCTCGGAGTTCTCGAAGCTCATCGAGCGCGGGTACACACCGAAGAAGCCCGACCTCGAAGCGGGGATCCGCATCCTGAAGGAAGAGCCGTCGACTTCGCTCGTCGATTTCTTCGAGAATCGCTCCGTCGGACCGGCTCTCCGGCAGGTCGTGTCGCCCCGGAACGTGCGCCAGCAGGAGTACCTGCAAGCCATTCTCGAGCACGACATCGTGTTCGCGATCGGGCCGGCGGGCACGGGCAAGACCTATCTCGCCGTCGCCATGGCCGCGGCGGCCCTGCTCGAGAAGAAGGTCAAACGCATCGTGCTCTGCCGTCCAGCGGTCGAGGCGGGCGAGAAGCTGGGGTTCCTGCCGGGCGACCTCGCCGAGAAAGTTAATCCCTACCTCAGGCCTCTGCACGACGCACTCTACGACATTCTCGGAGTCGACAAGGTCGGCCGCATGCTCGAGCGCAACATCATCGAGGTCGCGCCGCTCGCCTTCATGCGCGGCCGCACGCTCAACGACGCGTTCGTCATTCTGGACGAGGCGCAGAACACGACGTCCGAGCAGATGAAGATGTTCCTCACGCGCCTCGGGTTCGGCAGCAAGGCCGTCGTCACGGGCGACGTGACGCAGATCGACCTCCCGCAGGGGAAGATCTCGGGCCTCAAGGAAGCGGACCGGGTGCTCGCGAACGTCGAGGGCGTGAAATTCGTGCGCTTCGACCACCGTGACGTCGTGCGCCACCGGATCGTGCAGTCGGTCGTGAACGCCTACGAGATCTTCGAGAAGCAGAAGGCCGATGATGCCGCCGCAGCCGCCGCGAACGGGAACGGTCACGGCAACGGCAATGGGAACGGTTACGGCAACGGAAACGCCAAACCGCCCGCCCCGGCTCGCGAGTAGAGCCTCGGTTTTCGTTCGGGCGTATTTTCTTAGAAAGTGAGAAGAGCAAGGCAGCGCGCCGCGCCGGCGAATCGCGCGACGGATGTCGCCGTCGACGTCCTCATCACCGTTTCCGGAGCGCCGCCCGCGTCGGCCGTCGAGGCGTGGACCCGCAGCCTTCTTTCGAAGGCGGGCGCGAAGCGCCCTCTTTCCCTCTCCATCCTCTTCTGTGGCGACCGGCGTATGCGGAGGCTGAACCGCGAGTTTCGCCGCGTCGATCGCCCGACGGATGTGCTCTCGTTCCCTTCTTTCGACGCTTCCGAAGCCCGCTCCGCCGGGCGGCGCGGGGAGTTCCTCGGCGATCTCGTAATCGACGTGCCGTATGCGGCGCGGCAGGCCCGGCGCCGCGGGCACGCTCTGAGGCGCGAGGTGCAGATTCTCCTGGCGCATGGCCTTCTTCACCTTCTCGGCTACGATCACGAGACGGACGGCGGCACGATGTTCCGGCTGCAGCGGCAAATCCTCCTGTCGGCCTTCGGTGAGGGCCCGGACGGACTGCCGTGATCGGGTTCGCCGTGGGGGCCGGCGTCGCGCTCCTCTTCGCGGCGTTTTTCGCGATCGTGTACGTCCTCTTCTCGGGTTTCGCGCAAGCTCTCGAGAGCCTCTCGGTCCTCCGCCGAAAAGCCCTTCTCGAGGCGAATCCGTCGCGTTTCGGCACGCTCCTCGCCTCGGAGCACGTGCGCGTCTCGCGCATTGCCGTGCGCCTCACGGCGCAGGGCGCCGTCCTGGGAGGGCTGCTCTGCCTCGGATCCGCGCTCGCCGCCCTCGGGGTCGGCGAGCCGTGGCTCCTCTCCGCCGTCGTCATCCTCCTCGGCTGGATCCTCGCCGAAAGCCTCGTCATCCGATGGGTCGCCCGCCGCGGCGGGGACGCGCTTCTGGAGTCCTTCACCTGGGTCATCCCGGCGGTGGACTTTCTCGCGGCGCCGCTTTACCCGATGCTCTCGCGCCTCGTGGAGAAGGAGACCGACGAGGCCGAGGCGAACGCCGCAGCGGTGCCGGAGAAGGAAGACGCGACGAAGGACGCCGAAGTGCGCGCGCTTCTGGACGTCGCGCGCGAGGAGGGCCTGCTCGAGAAGCACGAGGAGGAGCTCATCACGCGCGCCGTGGGCTTCGGCGACCGCACGGTCGGCGAGGTCATGACGCCACGACCCGACATCGTGTTCGCCGAGGCGGACGCGCCGCTCGACGAGGTGGCGGACCTCCTCGTGAAGACGAAGCTCACGCGCCTTCCCCTCGTGGAAGGCTCGATCGACAAGCCCGTCGGTATCGTCCACGTCAAGGACGTCTTCACCGTGCTCCGCGGGCCGGACCCGCCGGCGACGGCACGCCCCGTCGCGCGCCAGGTCTTCTTCGCGCCCGAGACGCAGACGGTCGCGACTCTTTTGTCCGACTTTCGCCGCCGGCGCCAGCCGCTCGCCATCGTCGTCGACGAATACGGGGCCGTCACGGGTCTCGCGACGCTCGAGGACCTGGTCGAGGAGCTCGTCGGAGAGATCGCGGACGAGCACGAGGACGAGCTGCCTCCCATCATCGCGCAGGAGGACGGCTCATACTCGGTGGCGGGGCGCGTGAGGGTGCCGGAGATCGCGAGCCTCTTCGGCGTGACATTCCCTTCCGACGAGTACGAGACTGTCGCCGGTCTCGTCTCCGAGCGCCTGGGACGCATCCCGAAGGCCGGCGAAACCGCGCACGAGGCGGGTCTTCTCTTCTTCGTCGAGGAGGCCGACCGCCGGCGAATCCACCGTGTGCGGGTGAAACGCGAAGACGTCGAGACGCCGGGACGCGACGCGAAACCATGAGCGTTCCTCTCCGGCGCTCCGGTACGGTGGCCGTCGTCGGACGCCCGAACGCCGGGAAGTCCACGCTTCTGAACGCCCTTGTCGGGACGAAAGTCGCGATTGTCTCCGACAAGCCGCAGACGACGCGGCGGCGGCTCCTCGGCGTGAGGACGGACCCCGAGGGCCAGATCGTTTTCGTCGACACCCCGGGCCTCCACAAGCCGCTCCACCGCCTGAACAAGGCCATGATGGTCGAGGCCCTCGAGGCGCTTCGCGAGGAGGACATCCGCCTTCTCGTGGTGGACGTCTCCGTACCGTCCGGCGGCGGAGACCGGTTTGCGTTGGGCCTCCTCGCGCGGGCGCCGGCGCCGCGGATCGCCGTCCTGAACAAGATCGACCGAGTCTCGAAGGCCGCTCTCCTCCCCCGAATGGCGATGCTCGGCGAGTCCGGAATCTTCGAGGAAATCGTCCCCGTCTCCGCGCTCACAGGCGAGGGGCTCGACGCGCTCGTCGGGGCCTTGAGGCGCCACCTCCCCGAAGGCGAGGATCTCTTCTCCGGCGCGATCGTCACGACCGCGGACCCCAGAACGCGCGCCGCCGAGCTCATCCGCGAGAAGTTTCTCGAGAGGACGCGAGAGGAGATTCCCTACGGCCTCGGGGTTCTCGTGGAGGATTGGACGCGTGACGAGGCGAGGAACGTCACGGTCGTCAAGGCGACCGTCGTCGTGGACCGCGAAGGCCACAAAGGGATCGTTCTCGGCGCGGGCGGGCGGCTCCTGCGCGACGCGGGCACGGCGGCCCGCCTCGAGCTCGAGCGCACGCTCGGCGGACGGTTCTATCTCGACCTCGTCGTGGCGGCGCGGCCAGGCTGGCGCGAGGATCCGCGCTTCCTCGAGGGTCTCACGTCGTAGACTCAGGAGTCCGGAGCACGCGGCAACGTGGTGACAGAAAAGAGGCGCACGCCCCGCACCCTTCTCGCGAAGGGAACGCGCGGGCAGCTCAAGTCGACCGTCGCGACCGAGATCCTGAATCTCTCGGAGACCGGCCTTCTCCTCGAGCTCCCGTCGACGCTCCGCCCGGGCTCGACGTACGACCTCAGCGCGATCTTCGGCGGAGTCCCGTTCTCGGGTCTCGTGCGCATCACCCGCTGCCGCGCGGGCGGATTCGCCGCCGACGACAAAGGCGGGCGCTTCCTGCTGTACAGGGCCGGCGGGGAGTTCGTCGGACTCACCGAAAGACAGCTCGAGGCGCTGCACCTCGCGCTCTCGAAGAGACTCGCGTCCGGCGCCTCGCTGAGGCGGCTGACCTAGGAGCCCGCGAGGTCGCGAAGGGCCTGCCGTAGGGCATTTTCCAGGCGGCGGGCGCGCTCGGCGGCCTCGGATGCGGCGCTCTCGGCGCTCGAGGCGGACCTCTGAGCTGCGGCGAGCTCCTCGCGGAGGCGGGCGATCTCGGCGCTCATCTCCGCGCGGAGACCGGCGATCAATTCTTCCAGGCGGCGCTCGGTGAGGTCGCGCGCGGGGATCTCCTGCGTGCTCCCTTCGTGAGCCTCGAGCCGGCGGTAGACGCCGGACACGCGCCCGGCGGACTTGCGCGCCTCCGCGAGCACGGCGTTGAGCTTCTCGTCCACGGAGGACGTCTTTCCGAGCACGGGAACCGAAGGCAAGGTCTGCGGCGGAGCTGCGGCCGGCGGCGGAGGCGCGGGTGGGGGAGGAGGCGGGGGGGGCTCCGTCGCGAGGGCCGCCAGAAGGACCGCGGGCGCGAGCGTCGCCGGCACCGGCTCGTCTTGCGGGACGGGTGCCGACGGCACGGCGGCCGGCGGAGTCTCGGCGGCGGGCTCCGTAGACGAGCCTGTCGAGTCGTCCGTGAGGTCGGGGAACGCTCCTTCCACGGACGGGACGACCCAGACTTCGGCTTCCTTGTCCCCCGGTTCCTCGCGGCTCTCGGGCTCGCTCGCGCTCGACGCCACGGCGAGGACGGGCGCCTCCTCCTCGACTTCGGGGACCGGCGCGGCGATGGCCGGCGCCGGAGGCGGCGCCATCGCGGCGACGGGCGAAGGCGGAGCCTCCACGTGATCCGCTGCGGACTCGAGCGGCGGCTGCCAGCCCCGCTGCAGGCGGCGGAGAAGGTCGACGAACGTGAGCTTGGAGACGAGCTTGAACGTCTCGATCACGCCCGCGCCCTCGGAGGCCACGGTCTCCACGAAGGGATACGAGTGAAAGCCGAGCGAATCCTGCAGCGCCTCGACCGAAAGCGCGCTCGGCAGATCGCGCTTGTTGTACTGGACGACCATCGGCAGCGTCTCGAGCAGGATCTTCTCCTCGTGGAGGTTGTCCTTGAGGTTTTGGAAGCACTCGAGGTTGTGAGACAGCATCGACCACTGCGAGTCGACGACGAAAACGAGGCCGTCGACGCCGCGCAGGACAATCTTGCGCGTCTCGTTGTAGAAGACCTGTCCGGGAACGGTGCACACCTGAAAGCGAACCGTGTAGCCCTTGATGTTCCCGAGCTCGATCGGGAGAAGGTCGAAGTAGATCGTCCGGTCCTGAGCGGTGGAGAGCGACAGGAGCTTGCCCGCGCCGCGCTCGAGCCGCTGATGGAGCATCTGGAGGTTGCTCGTCTTTCCGCACAGACCCGGACCGTAGTAGACGATCTTGGCCGTCAACTCCTTCGTCGCGTGGTTGAACAGGGCCATTCATCCCCCTCAGCGCTTTCCCCGGGGAAGAAACAAGTATAGGACGGCAGCGTATCCTGCGCCCGTGAGTCCCGAGGCTCGGGAGCGGCGGATCGAGGCCACCTGGGCGGGTCTGCCCATCCAGGGCGTCTCGGTGGCGGGGCGAGAGACGTGGTTTCACCTGCCGACGCTGCATCTCGCGTTCGACCTGGGCCGCGCGCCCACCTCCCTCGTCTCCGTCCCGAGCATCTTCCTCTCGCACGCGCACCTCGACCACGCAGCGGGCCTCGCGTACTGGTGCTCGCAGAGAAGACTTCTACGTCTGCCCGGGGGCACGGCCCGCACACATCCCGCCGCGGTTCCCGCGTGGACGAAGCTTCTCGCGCTCCACGAGGCGCTCGAGGCCGTGCGGTACGACGCGCGTGTCGAAGCGATGGAGAGCGGTTCGCGCGTCAACCTCCGGCGCGACCTCGAGGTCGAGGCCTTCGAGGCGGACCACCGCGTCCCGACGCTCGGCTTCGTCGCATCCGAGATTCGCAACCGCTTGCGCGAGGATCTGGCGGGGCATCCCGCGAGCGAGATCCGTGATGCCGCGGCGCGCGGCGAGGCCGTGGCGAAGAAGGTCGCGATTCCGCTCGTCGCCTACTCGGGCGACACGGACGCCGGGGTCTTCACGCGCGCGCCGCGCAAGTTCTTCACGGCGAAGGTGCTCCTCCTCGAGTGCTCGTTCGTGGAGGAGAGCGACCGCGAGCGCTCGAAGGAATGGAAGCACCTCCATCTCGACGAGATCGCCGAGCGGGCGGACCTTTTCGAGAACGAGGTCGTGGTTCTCACGCACCTGACGCTGCGCACGAACCCCGGCGACATCCGAAAGGCGATCGCCCGCCGCCTGCCGCCGCGCCTCGCGGCGCGGACCGTGCCGTTCCTGCCGGAGTAGGGGCTACGTGCTCACGGCCAGAGAGTTCCGTCGGCCAGCGAGGCGAAGAACTCTCGGAACGGGAGAACGTCGATCCCGTCCGGGGTCCGGATCGGGTCTCTCGAGTCGAGAGCGAGAATTCTCCGCTCCAGGCCCGGGAGGCCCGAAACCGCACGGAGGCCTCGAAGGCCGTCATCCGGAATACGACGCGAGGACTTCACTTCGATGGCCAGGTAGCGCTTCCCACGCTTGAGGAGGAAGTCCACTTCCGTCCGAACCGCATCGGCGGGCGCCCAATACGACATCTCGTCGAAGAGCCTGTCGTACTCGCCATGGGCTTTGAGACAAGAAGCGACGAAGCCTTCGAGGAGAGGTCCACGCTCTGCGGCGTCCACGCCCCCTATTCCTTTTCGTGCGGCCCTCGCCAGCCCGGGATCGATCCAGTAGAGCTTCGGGTGTCGGCGCTCGCGTACGCGCAGACGCGGCTCGAAGGCGGGTAGCCGGAATGCGAGGAGCGTGTCTTCGAGGATGCCGAGGTAACCGTCGACCGTCGTTCGTGAGACGCCGCAGTCCCGGGCGAGGCTCGAGACGTTGACGGTCTGCCCGTGGCCGAGCGCCGCGACCGGCAGGAACCGCGCAAACCCCGGAAGGTTGCGTGCGAGCGCCTCCGCCTGGATCTCCTCCTTCAGGTAGGTCTGGACATAGGCACGAAGGGTTGCGTCGCGGTCCTCCGAAGACCAGACCACGGGGAGGGTCCCGCGCGCGAGAACGGCCTGAAGGTCGAAATCTCCGCCGAGCTCCGAGGGAAGGAGCGGAAACATGGACTTCTGAAGGGCGCGACCCGCCAGGAGATTCGTCCCGGCGCGGCGCAGCTTGCGGGCGCTCGAACCGGACAGGACGAACTTCAGCCGGCGGTCTTCGATGTGACGCTGGACTTCGTTGAGCAGCGACGGCAGTCGCTGGACCTCGTCGACCCAGACCCACGAGCCAGACCGCACCGTTTGGAGGCGGCCCGCGAAGAGGCCAGCATCACCGAGGAGAGACTGGAAGAGACCTTCATCGAGGAGATCGAAACGCAGGGCGTCGGGGAACGAGGCTTTCACCCACGTGCTCTTCCCGGTCCCGCGGGGTCCGAGGAGAAAGAAGGACTGCTTCGGCGGCGTCAGACGGCGAGGATAAAGTTTGAATACCATGCCGTCATTTTACGCCGCAAAATGACGGCATACTAGGCAATAGGTGAGGTGCTAGTGCCCGCGATTTGGCCGCCCTTCGCCGTCCATTCGCCGAGCGCCTGCCGCCACTCCCACGCGTGGCCGGGGGAAAGCACGAACTCCACGACCTCGCCGCTCGTCGCGGTGACGCGAAGGACTTTGCTTCGGAGGAACCCTCTCTGAGCCTGTGTTCGTTCGTCTGTTTCGATTCGCTGAATTTCTTCGAAAGTGAATTTACCCGAGTGCCCCCACAGGCCGTCCCATGCGAGGCCGGCCGGAGTGAGGGCGACGGTGCCGGGGATGAGCGCGCGTCCGCGCGCTGCGGGGGGCGCGCCGCGCTCGACGCGGCGCGCCCCTGCGGCGGCGCCTTCGGCGCCGCCCGGAGATTCGGAGTCGGATTTTCTTAGAAGGTCAAGAGAAAGAGGGGCGGAGGTCAGAAGGCACGGCGTGCCGATTCGCACGACCCTTCCTAACCCTTCTAAGAAAATACGCCCTCTCCGTCTGGCAACCAGTCGTGTCGTGAGAACGAAGCCCGCGGTTGTCAGCAAAAAAATCCCTGCAACGACCGCGATCACGCCGACGCCCGTCACCGAAACAGCTTCTTGCGGTTCCGGATGTAGTCGCGGAACACGAACGACGCGAGATCGGTGGGGGAGGCGTAGTACGCCCGCCCCCGCGCGACCTTCGTCAGCGTGTCGACGAAGTCCACGAGCGCGGGGTCCGTCGCGATCATGAACGTCGTGAGCTGGATGCCGTCGCGCCGCAGCTTCTCGGCCTCCTCGAGCGTGCGGTTCACGATCTTCAGGTCGAGGCCGAACGGGTTCTTGTAGAGGCGCCCGCCCTCGTTGATGCAGGACGGCTTGCCGTCGGTGATCATGAAGATCTGGCGGTTGCGCGAGCGGCGCCGCATGAGGAGCTGCCGCGAGACTCCGAGCCCGGCCTTCGTGTTCGTGTGGAACGGCCCGACTTGTGCCTTGCTGAGCTCTTCGAGCGGGACGGGCCTCGCCTCGTCGCCGAAGAGGACGATGTCGATCGTGTCCTTCGGGTATTTCTGGAGGATCAGCTCGGTCAGCGCGAGCGCGACCTTCTTCGCGGGCGTGAACCGATCTTCGCCGTAGAGGATCATCGAATGCGAGACGTCGATCGCGATCGCTGTCGCGCAGGCGCTCTGGTGCTCGACGTCGAAGACTTCGAAGTCGTCCGGCCGGAGCGCGAGGTCGTCGGGATCGCGCCGCGCCGCGTTCGCCACCGTGCGAATGCCGTCGAGGCGCGCGACGTCGTCGCCGAACTCGTACGGGCGCGTCTCGGGCAGCGTCTCCGAGCCGGTGCCGGCGTTCGAGATCGAGTGAAGACCGGGCCCCGCTTTCTGAAGCGAGCTGAAGATCTCCTCGAGCGCATTGCGGCGGATGCGGCGTTCGCCGGAACCGAGGAGCACGAGGTTCCCCTCGCCGTCGCGCCCGACGATGCCCTGCTTCTCGAGCGCGGCGCGAAATGCCTCGAGGTCGACGTTCTGCCCGATGATTCCACGCCTTTGAAGCTCCTTCATCCACTGCATCGCCTGCTCCACGTCGCCGCCGAGACGCGAGACGAGGTCGAGGAAGAGCTTCAGCAGCTCCTCGTACGTCAGGAGGGACTGGAGGAGATCGAGCGGCAGCTCGCCGTACCGGTAATCCACGCGCTCATGCTACGGCAGGTCGGCGAAACCCTCGAAGGGCCTTCCCGAGGGCCATCGCGAAGAGAACGAAGACCGGCAGCGAGACCTGGCAGAGGAATCTATTCCAGGTCTTCGGAACGAGGTCCTCCGGTCCCCATGAGCTCGCGCCATAGGCCGCGAGGTAGACGCAAAAGGCTCCCGTGATCGCGTAGGCGAAGAGGCGCGCCAGAGGGTGCGTGAAGGCCCGGGCTCCGAGGACGAAAACGGCCGGCACGACCCACCAGAAGCCGCTCCAGATCTCTGGTCTTGCCATCTCGCGGCCAACGAGATTGAGCGCGACGGGGAGGCGCGCCACCGTGCCCGCGATGACCCCCCGCAGCGTGACCTCGTCCCAGGTCTCGGAGTATCGGTTTGGAATGCCGGCCCGCCAGGACACGTCCAGCGCTGCGGTGAAGAGAAAGACAGCCAGAGAGCCGCCGGCAGCGCGCACATGTTCCGGGCGCCACGGAAGCCTCCGGCGCCGCCGTGCGATGACCCTGCGGGCCGCGCGCAAGAAGATGATCGCCACGACGACGGCCGCGAGCAGCAGCCCTTCGGCCTTGGCGAGCGCCGCTCCCGCCAGGAGAATCCCGCCCGCGAGAGCTTCGGGTAGCCTCCAGGGCGCACGAAACGTCAGGATGAGCCCGCCTCCCCAAAAAAGCCCCATCGGGAGATCGCTGTAAGACGTGATCGCGCCGCTGCCCACGTCGAACGCGACGGCCGGAAGGAGCGTAACGGCGAACGCTGTGAGCGCGGCGGGAAGCGTTCCGGCGAAAGGCTGTGCCACGTCGAAGACGAGGAGGAGCAGCACGGGCAAGAGAAGGGCGTAGAGCGGGCGAGGGATGCGCTCGTCGTCGTCCGTGTCGAAGACTTCCTCCGACGCCACCTGCAGAACGGGAAGGAGGAGAGGATATCGGGGATTCTGCAAGTAGACGCTCGCGTCCAGGAGAGCCGGCGGGTCCACGGTGCGGGCGGCGCGCACATACGCCGCGGCAGGATTCCACGTCATCCGCGGATCGAAGCCGGATTCGACGCCCGAAAGTGCATGCGAGAGGACGGCCAGTGAAACGAGTGCTCCAGCGGCCGCCGCGACGGTGCACGCGGCCTGTTCAATCCAGGACGCGCGAACGTGCGGGCGTTCTCTTTCACCGCGGACGAAACGACCGCGCCAGGCCGCGAGGACGATCGGGGCAGCGCAAACGGTCAGGATCGTTCCGCGCCGAAGATCGAAGCCTCCCCAGTGGCTGAGCGTGTAGAGCGAAACGCCGACGTATGCGAGACCGAGGAGATACGCCCATGCGAGGCGCCGCCCGAGCGGTTTCCTGCGCAGGGAAGGCACGAAAGCGGTCAACGCAAACCCGCAGGAAGAAAACAACGCGACCGATCCTAGCGACGCGACGATCCGCGCGGCCGTGCTCACGGTGTTTTCGGACCCTTGAGGAAACGGCGGGGATCCACGAGGGCGGGAGGCCCGTCAGGCTGCCAGGCGAGGACGACGAAGGGTGACGGCTTCTCCGAGAGAACGCGCGTCAGAGCCGCTTGGTCGATCGACGACACGTGCCCGAGATAGCGCGCCGGCCGCGGCGCGAGGGCGCTGCGGACGAAGTATCCGTAGGCCGGGTTCTCGTTCCCATCCACGAGCCAATACGAGCCGTCAGGCGGGATGGCGGCCGCGATCGCATCGATGCCGCGCATGAAGCGTGGGCCGTAGATCACGCGCCGCGCGACGGGAAGCGGGTCGGAAACGTGCGCAGCGCCGAACGCGAGGTTCTTGACGACGAGCTTCCATTGGCGCGGTGCGGCGGCAGCGCAGAAAATCGCCAGGGCAAGTGCGGCCAATAGGGTCACGGCGCGGCCGTCGAGGAGCCTCGAACGCATGCGCGAATGCTATCTTCGAACGCGGATGGCAACACGGCACGACGATCTTTCCCGCATGCGCAGCGACTGGGACCGGCGCGCGGCGGAGGATCACAAGCTCCATATCGCGACCGGGCACGCGGGCAGCGAGGAGACGTTTCGCGCCTCGGGCGAGCAGGACCTCGAGGGGATCGTGCTCGACGGCGTCGTGCTCGAGCCGTCCGCCGAAGTGCTCGAGATCGGATGCGGCGTCGGACGCCTTCTCGTTCCGCTCGCCAAGCGCGTGACGGTCGCGCACGGCGTGGACATCTCGCCCGTCATGATCGAGAAGTCGAAGGGCTACGCGGCGGATACGCCAAACGTGAAGACCACGCTCACGGATGGCACCCTCGCGTACCTGACGGATACCTCCCTCGATTTCGTCTTCTCTTTCATCGTGTTCCAGCACATTCCGGATCGCGCGCCGATCCGTCGTTACATAGAAGAGGCCGCGCGCGTCTTGAAACCGGGAGGAGTGTTTCGTTTTCAGGTGGACGGACGATGGTGGTGGAAGCACCCGAGAGGCGGCCCCGACACGTATCAGGGCGTCAAGTTCTCGCCGAAGGACGTTCGCAAGCTGCTCGCGGGAACACCGTTCGCCGTCGTGGACGAATGGGGAGCCGAGGGCCATTACCACTGGATCACGGCGCGCAAAGCCGGCACGGGCTCGGCCGCGTCGGTCCGGCCCCGGGGATGGGACGTACCCCTTTTCGCGTCCCTCCTTCGTCGCCTCGGTTCGAGAAGTCCGGAAAAGGACGCTGCGAAGATCCGGGATCGGGTCAAATCACTACGGCCCTACCTTCGCGCACTCGAGCGGAGGCTTTCCGCGGCGGATCCGGCCACGTTCGTCTGCGAGGCGTATCGCGCTCTCCTCGGGATTGCGGTCGACGACGCAGGGCGCGCTTTCCATCTCTCGATCCTCGAGAAGGGATTCGAGGACCGCGCCGCGATGCTCGACACCATCACGACCTCCCGCGGCTTTCTGGATCTCTACCGCCCGTTCGTGCCCGAGATCCCCTGGTTTATGGCGTGCGAAATCTCCATGCATCTCGGAGAAGCGCCACGGACGGGGGATTTCTTCGAGCTGACGAAAGCGGTGGCCTCCCGGCTCGAGGGACTTCCTGCCCCGGACATGGTCGCCTTCGCCTTCAAGGCAATTCTGGGTTTCGAGGCCGATGAGGAGGCGATCCGACATCATCGATCGCTCGTCGAGAACCATCCCGACGGACGTTGGCTGCTCGTCCGGGGACTGCTCTCGAGCTGGAAGCTCCCGGCTCCGCCGGCCGCAACGGTCCCGGGTGCCGCGCTTCTCCCGGGGGAATCGGCGCCGGGCGAAGCGGCCCGCGCCAAAGAGATACTCGACGAAGGACGTGGATGCGAAGACCGCGCCTTCGTCCGCCTTGCGTACGAGCGGGTTTTAGGAAGGGCTGCGGACGCCGATGGAGAGGCGTTTTACCTTGGCAAGCTCTCGCAGGCCAAGCTTTCCCGCCCGGGCCTTCTTTGCGAGCTTCTCTGGAGCGAGGAAGGCCGCGCTCGGTGGGGGCACCCGGCTTCGGTGTCATCGAGCTCCTGACGGCGCTTCGAGGGCGCCCTGGGCACGCCTGGGCTGGTCGAATCTTCTCGGGGTGGAACCATGAGTGTTCGCCGAACGAGGCGCGCCGATCTATGGCGCCCTCTTCCAGATGAACTTCCGTGACGGATAGTGGCGCACGCGATCGAGAGGGCCACGGAAGACGACCGAGAGCTCGTGCTCGCCCTCATCTCCAGGTTGGAAGGTGAAGATGTGCTCGTAGCCGGCGGTCGAGCAGTCTCCCAGGTACGGGAGCACCGCCTGCACGTCGGTCCTCGGGAAGCGCGACTGGTGGAGCGGGACGCGAGGCGCCCCGTCGATGAGCACTGTAACGCCGAGGTCGCGGCCCGGAATGCGCGCCCAGCCGCGGACGGCGAGGTCGCCGGTCACGGTCGCGTTCTCGGCCGGCCCGTCGATCGAGCCGGTGAGCTCGACCCATTCCGTTCCCGCGGACTCTCCCGGTTCGTTTGCTGCGAACGCGCTCTCCAGCGGCTTCGCGTCGGGCTCGATCTTGACGACGCCGTACAGATCGTCGTCGGGAAAGAAATGGCGCACGTGGAGGAGCCGGTGCGATGCGATTCCGGCTTCGACGAGCTTCGCCGCGGCCGTCTTCTGCTCTGGCGTCATGCGCAGCGGCCTCACCGTGACGTACGAGACGGGCACGGCCTCGAGCGCGTCGAGGAGCTCCGTCGTCTTTCCCTTCAGGAGAAGGTCGTGCAGGTTCTGCGGGATCGGCATCTGGAAGCCCGAGTAGCCATTCACGAGAGGCTTCCAGTGGTCGGCCGCGCGGAGCACGTGGAGCGTGTTCGTCTCACCGAACTCGTCCGGCAGCTCGTAGAGGCCGCCCGCCATGGGTGTCTTTTCGAGGAACTGCGTGAGCGGGTCCGGGTCGGGCTCTCCGCGATGGAGGTAGAGCGGCGCGACGCGGTCCTCGAAAAGCAGCGCTCCGCAGAGGCACACTGCGATGCCGAGACCAAATACCTTCGACCGGCGCCGCGACCACTCCTCGACGAGAGCCGCGGCGCCGACGCCCGCGAGAACGGCGAGGCCCAGGTCGGCCACCATCGCCCAGCGCACGGGTGCGCGGATCGCTTGAAAAGGCGGGAGCAGATGGAAAAG
This sequence comes from Thermoanaerobaculia bacterium, assembly GCA_963816185.1. Taxonomy (GTDB): domain Bacteria; phylum Acidobacteriota; class Thermoanaerobaculia; order UBA5066; family UBA5066; genus Fen-183. The sequence continues at coordinate 24,525 of CAWFJJ010000025.1, forward strand.
CAGCCAATGAAAAGGGGTCGACATGCCGAAGGACCCCACGAAGCCGAGCCCGGCGAAAAGAAGGCCGGCGGTACCTGCGTCGGAGCGCCGCGCGAGGAATAACAGAAATCCGATCAGCGCCAGCGTGAGGAGCAGGAATCCAGGGAAAAGGCAGAACTCGCCGCGGGGCGGTCTCTCTCCCATGCCATGCCAGAGTTTCAGGTTCCAGTCGGGGGTGAGCCAATGGATCGGCCGCGCCGAGTAGAACGCCGCCTCTCCGGACCCGCGCACGAGCCCGTACAGCGATCGGGCGCGCTGATACGGCAGAAAAAAAGGCACGAGGGCAAGCGAGGCAAGGCCCACGGTAATCACGGCCCGGCCCCATGCGCGCCGCGCGGCGGGAGCGTCCTCGAAGAAGAGGAGCGCCGCCATGACGGCCGTGGGAACCGAACCCAGGAGGAACCAGTGGATGCTCGAGACGCCGCTCATGAAGAATGCAACGCCGAGCCAGATCGCCCGCGGGCACGAGCGGCGGCGCGCGAAGAGGACGACGGCCTCGGCGAGGAGCGGCATCCAGACCGCGAAGACGTAGGGGAGATGCGGAATGTGGTGGAAACGATACGGGACGAACGCAAACGCGACCCCGGCGACCCAGGCCCCCGCCGTCGAACCTGTGAGTGTGCGCGCGAGTCGGAACGCTCCGTAGCCCGAGAATGCGAAACCGAAGAGCATCGCCAAACCGTGCACGGTGAGCGGAGGAAGCCCGGCGGCAAAGGCTGGAAAGAAAAGAAGGGCGATGCCCCACTCGTGCTCGGAAAACGCGAGCGTGTACCGGTAAGGGAAGAAGTTGTTCGAGTCGAACAGGTGGAGCGGATCGTGAAACGTCTGGTGAAAATCCCACGCCAGGGTCCAGGAGTTCAGGTACGAATCACCCGGGTCGTACGACGTGTCGCGCATGTGCGCCGCCCACGGCCACGTCATGACGACAGTCAGGGCGACGAAGGCCAGAAGGACGCAGGCGTCGCGCGACGCGCGCTTCACGGTTTCCAGACGAATCTCCGCGGCGGGTAGTGGCGCTGCCGGCCGTCGGATGCCCGGAACAGCACTTGGATCTCGTGCGTGCCTTCGTCCCCCTGCTCGAACGCGTACGTCGCCTCGTAGCCGGCCGTCCGGCAATCCCCGACGGACGGCAGGACGGCCTGGACGTCGGGACGTGGCACGCGCGCGCCCGCGATGAATCTTCGCTGTTCTCCGTCGATCGTGACGGTGACGTGAAGGTCCTCGCCGCTGATGCGGGCCCAGCCGCGCACCGTGAGCAGACCCGTGACGACGGCGCCCTCGGCGGGTTCGTCGATGGAGCCGCCGAGAGTCGGATCCTCGCGGTAGAGCATTTGGGGGGGAAAGGGCCCGCCCGTCGGGGTCCACGGCAGCGGGTCGAGCTGCTTCGCGTCCGGCTCGTTCTTGACGACGGCATAAAGGTCGTTCTTGACGCGGCCGTCGAAGCGACTCGACAAACCTCAGGCGTCCCGCGGACATTCCCCGCGCGAGCCACTCGTGGTGCGAGCCGCGCAGCTCGGGCGAGAGCCACGAGTCGCGCACGAGGATGTAGGACGTCGGAATCTTCTCGAGGAAGTCGAGGAGCTCGTCGGGAATCGGGACTTTCCGCTCGTCGTCCTCGATGCGGCTCACGATCGGCGACGAGAAGCCCGAGACCGCCGTGATGAGGGGCTTTCCGTGATCCGCAGCGCGGAGCACGGCCCGGTAATTCCCATGGTCCTCGGTGCCCGACGGCAGCTCGACGAGGCCGCCTTTCATGGGCGTCTTCGCGAGGAAGAGAGTCGCCTCGTCGGGATCCGCCTCGCCGCGGATGAGCTCGAGCGGCGCGACGCGGTCCTCGAAAAGCAGCGCTCCGCAGAGGCACACTGCGATGCCGAGACCAAATACCTTCGACCGGCGCCGCGACCACTCCTCGACGAGAGCCGCGGCGCCGACGCCCGCGAGAACGGCGAGGCCCAGGTCGGCCACCATCGCCCAGCGCACGGGTGCGCGGATCGCTTGAAAAGGCGGGAGCAGATGGAAAAGCAGCCAATGAAAAGGGGTCGACATGCCGAAGGACCCCACGAAGCCGAGCCCGGCGAAAAGAAGGCCGGCGGTACCTGCGTCGGAGCGCCGCGCGAGGAATAACAGAAATCCGATCAGCGCCAGCGTGAGGAGCAGGAATCCAGGGAAAAGGCAGAACTCGCCGCGGGGCGGTCTCTCTCCCATGCCATGCCAGAGTTTCAGGTTCCAGTCGGGGGTGAGCCAATGGATCGGCCGCGCCGAGTAGAACGCCGCCTCTCCGGACCCGCGCACGAGCCCGTACAGCGATCGGGCGCGCTGATACGGCAGAAAAAAAGGCACGAGGGCAAGCGAGGCAAGGCCCACGGTAATCACGGCCCGGCCCCATGCGCGCCGCGCGGCGGGAGCGTCCTCGAAGAAGAGGAGCGCCGCCATGACGGCCGTGGGAACCGAACCCAGGAGGAACCAGTGGATGCTCGAGACGCCGCTCATGAAGAATGCAACGCCGAGCCAGATCGCCCGCGGGCACGAGCGGCGGCGCGCGAAGAGGACGACGGCCTCGGCGAGGAGCGGCATCCAGACCGCGAAGACGTAGGGGAGATGCGGAATGTGGTGGAAACGATACGGGACGAACGCAAACGCGACCCCGGCGACCCAGGCCCCCGCCGTCGAACCTGTGAGTGTGCGCGCGAGTCGGAACGCTCCGTAGCCCGAGAATGCGAAACCGAAGAGCATCGCCAAACCGTGCACGGTGAGCGGGCGCATGCCGAGCGCGAGGAACGGAAAGAAGAGCAGAGCAATGCCGTAGTTGTGCTCGCTGAACGCGAGGCTGTACTTCATCGGGAAGAAGATGTTGCCGTCGAAGAGGTGGAGCGGATCGTGAAACGTCTGGTGAAAATCCCACCAGAGAGTCCACGATACGAGATAGGGATCCCCGGTGTCCGAGCAGGAGTCGCGCACATGGAGAACCCACGGCCACGTCATGACGACCGTGAGACCGAGAAACGCGAGGCACACGAGCGCCTCGCGTCCGAGCACGCGCATGCGGATCCTGGATTCGGCGGGCACGGACCGGATGATATCGGCGCGGGTCGGGACGCGTATGCTTCGCACGTCTTCATGTCCGCGAGCCCCGCGTCCCGCAGGGAGAGGGCCTTTGTGGCCGCCGCGTTCGCCGTCCTCGCGCTCTACCTTCTCCTCCGCGAACTCGGCTCGCGCCGCGCCTGGGCGCTCGTTGGCGCGCTCTTTTACGCGCTGACGCCGTCCGTTGGCTGCACGGCGTGTGGCCGCTGTCCGACGGGCCGGGGGCGGCTGCGGCGTTCTTCGCCGCGGTGTTCCTCGTCCTTGCCGTCCTCGCAGGCGCTCTTCTCTCCACCCTGATCTGGGTACCCGTCTTCCAAACCTCGGGCGGGTTCGCCTCCTGGAGGAACCGGCTCGACGAGCAGATGCAATACGTGACGCAGCTCGACAGCCCGAAGGCGCGGGACGTCGCACGGCTGCTGTTCTGGAAGCGCGGGTCGATCTCCCGGAGGGAGCGGTGTTTTCAGTCTACGCCGCGAGCCCCGCGGACGTCGCGTTCATCGCGGGCGCGGCCGGCGGGTTGGCGGAGCTCGACATCCAGACCGTGAACGGCTCTCGTGCGGGCGCCGTGGAGCCCGGCCGCGACGAGGGCGGCCCCCGGCCGCCACGTCCTCACCGTGACGTTCCAGGCCGGCGACCGCCGCCGCGTCTACCCGCCACGGACGATCGAGATCGTCGCGGCGAGCCCGGCGCGCTGACGACCGCGCTCAGCGGATGGTCGCCAGCTCGTAGAGATAGTCCACGAACGAGCGCACCGCGCCGTCGTAGCCGGACACCTTCGGGTTCGAGGACTCGATCACGTAGTACTCGTCCGGGGCGTGCGCGCCGCTTCCATGACCGAGACCGAAGTGGCCCGAGGCCAGCTTGAGCGGCTCGCCGGTGAACACGTAGCCGGGGTACGAGCCCGCGTTCCGCACCCACAGGAGCGGGTCCAGGCCGTCCCGCTTCAGGACAGCGATCTGCGCGCGGATGAGGGGCGCGTCCGCGGACGTCTCCGTGGGGCCGTAGCCGCCGGAGACGTTGACCTCGATGTCGCCGAAGCCGCGCTTGGCGAGATGGGCCTTGAGGGCCGCGATCGCGCCGTCGAACGTCATGTCGGGGACGAGGCGCAGGTCGAGCTTCGCGACGGCCCTGTTCGGGAGCAGCGTCTTCCCGCCGGGTCCCGTGTAGCCGCCGACGAGACCCTCGATGTTAACGGTCGGCGAAAAGGCGAGGCGCTCGAGCGACTCGCGCCACGAGGCGTCGTGGATCCAGCGCGAGGCGCCGAGCATTTTCTTCTGCGTGGCCTCGTCGAGGCGTTTCGCCGCGGCGTCGAGGAGAGCGGCCTGCGCGGGAGTCGGCGCCTTGGCGGCGGCGGCGAAGCCGTCGATCGCGGGATCGCCGTCGGCGTTCACGAGCGTCGCGAGGGCCTGCACGAGGTGGAAGGCCGGGCTGTCGAGGCGCGCGCGATTCGCGGAGTGGACGTCCTTCGTCGGGCCGCGGCCCCACCTGGCGCCGCTCGAGACGAGCTCGCATTCGACGACGCCCTTGGCTCCGAGAGAGACCGTGACCGAACCGTCGGGATCCTGGCTCGCGGACGGCATGAAGACGCCCACCGTCTTCCCGAGCGCGGCCAGGACCTCGGGTTTCCGCACGATCTCGGGAATGTGCGGCGAGCCGATCTCCTCCTCGCCCTCGGCGACGAGGGCGAGGTTCACGGGGAGCTTGACCCCAGCGCCCTTGAACGCGTGGAGCGTCGCGAGGAACGCGGACTCGGGCCCTTTCTGGTTCACCGCACCGCGGCCCACGATCACCTTACCGAAGCCCGGTTTGTCGACGAGCGCCGCGTCGAACGGCGGCGACGACCACTCGGCGGGATCGGCCTGCTTCACGTCGTACATGAAGTAGACGCCTACGGTGCGCCTAGCGCCCGCATCGAGCGTCGCGAAGACGCCCGGCTTGCCGCTCGTGTCGGCGCGATCGGCTCTCTGAAACCCGGCGTCCTTCAGGAGCCGGATCATCAGCGCGCAGCCCTCGTTCACGCCGCGGTTCTCGGCGGCGATCGAGGGGACCCGGATCCAGTCCTGCAGGCGTTTGAGGGCTTCGCCGTGGCGCTTCTCGATCTCCGCGTAAACGCGCGCGCGATCGCCGGCGGCGAAGGCGAAACGGGGAAGGGACGAGATGGCGGCCGTGGCAGCGGCCGCGCCGAGGAGGTCGCGTCGGTTCATCGACATGGCGCGAAGTCTACTTCGTCCGCGTAGAATCAGCCGTCTTCCGAACGAACAGGCGCGCTCTCGTCCAGTGCGGCCTCAGTGAAGCGGTAGAAAAGCGGGAATGATCGGGACCTCTCTCTCCCATTACCGCATCCTCGAGAAGATCGGGGAGGGGGGCATGGGCGTCGTCTACCGCGCTCTCGATACCCGCCTAGATCGGACGGTCGCCGTCAAGGTGCTCAGGGCGGATGCCGTCGGCGACCCCGAGCGCAAGTGGCGCTTTGCCCGCGAGGCGAAGGCCGCCTCAGCTCTGAATCACCCGCACATCGTCACGATCCACGACATCGATTCCGACCGGGGGATCGATTTCATCGTGATGGAGTATGTCGAGGGGACTCCGCTCGATCGCTCGATCCCGAAGGGGGGCCTGCCGGTCCGGGAGGCGGTCGATTTCGGCGACCAGATCGCCTCGGCGCTGGGCGCTGCCCATGCAGCCGGCATCATCCATCGCGACGTGAAGCCGGCCAACGTGATCGTCGGGCGGGGCGGCCGCGTCAAGGTTCTCGATTTCGGGCTTGCCAAGCTCGTCGAACGGGACGCCGTCGGGGTGCTCGTGACCTCCGACTCGACCGCAACGGCCGCGTCCGTCGTGGAGCGAACGCGGCAAGGGGCGATCCTGGGCACGGTCTCGTACATGTCGCCGGAGCAGGCGGAAGGAAGACCGGTGGACGCGCGCTCCGACGTCTTCTCTCTCGGCGCCGTGCTCTACGAGCTGCTCGCCGGCCGCCGGCCGTTCGAGGGGGACTCTTACCTCCGGACGCTGACGGCGATCCTCCGCGACGTTCCTCCGCCGCTCAGGACGGTACGGCCGGAAGTTCCGGTGAGGCTCGAGCGAATCGTGAGCCGCTGTCTCGAGAAGAAGCCCGAGGACCGCTTCTCCTCCGCGGGCGATGTGGAGAAGGAGCTCGCGGAGCTGAAGGGCGCTGCGCCAGCGCCGCCTGTGCGTTCGCTTGTCCGAAGGCCGAGGGTCCTCGTTCCCGCAATCTGTCTTCTTCTCCTCGCGGGCGGTGTCGCAGCCTGGCGGATCGCACGAACCTCCCGCCTGCGGCACGCGCGTGACGTGACGCTGCCTGAGATCTCGCGGCTCGTCGAGCAGGAGAAATTCGGCGATGCCATTCGTCTGGCCCGTCAAACGGAGCGCGACGTCCCCGAGGACGTCGCGAGGTTCCGCCGCGAGAACTGGATCGCGTTCTCGATAAAGACCGATCCTCCGGGAGCGGACGTCTCGTTGAAGCACTATCTCGACGTGTCTTCCAACTGGATTCCCGCGGGGAAGACGCCCGTCGAGATCCGCCTGCCGCTCGCCTACTACCGGTGGAAGATCGAGCTGACAGGTTTCCAGGCCGTGGAGGCGACGACGCTTTCCACGGCGGTCACGCTTCGACTGGACCCCGAATCGGCAGTACCGGCCGGCATGGTGCGCGTCCCGGGCGGAAGCTTCACGCTGAGCAGCCTGAGCCCCGTCACCCTGGACGACTTCTGGCTGGACAAATACGAGGTGACGAACCGCCAGTACAAGGAGTTCGTGGATGCCGGCGGATACACCAAGCGCGAGTACTGGAAGCAGCCGTTCGTCCGCGGAGGGCGGGCGATTCCGTTCGAAGAAGCCGTCGCGCGGTTCCGCGACGTCACAGGCCGGCCGGGTCCCGCCACCTGCGAGCTCGGGAGCTTCCCGGAAGGACGAGAGAACGTCCCCGTGGACGGCGTGAGCTGGTACGAGGCAGCCGCCTATGCGGAGTTCGCCGGCAAGAGCCTTCCGACGGTGTACCACTGGTACAAGGCCGCCGGCATCGATATCTTCTCGGAGATCCTGCGCCTGTCCAACTTCAGCGGGAAGGGTCCGGCGTCCGCCGGGACCTATCAGGGATTGAGCCCGTTCGGGAACTACGACATGGCCGGGAACGTCAAGGAATGGTGCTGGAACGAGACCGCCGCGCGCCGCTACATCCTCGGCGGCTCCTCGACCGAGTCGAACTACATGTTCCGCGAGCCGGATGCGCAAGACCCGTTCGACCGGTCGGCCGGGTACGGTTTCCGCTGCGCCCGGTACGCCAATCCGCCTTCGGACACCCTCCTGGCCTCCATCGCCGCCATGTCCCGCGATTACAGCAAGGAGAAGCCGGTCTCCGACGACGTGTTCCGGGCGTACAGGAGCCTGTACGCGTACGACCGGACCCCTCTCGAGGCCAGGACGGAAGGCCCGGAGGAGACGTTCCCCTACTGGCGCAGGCAGAAGGTCAGCTTCCTGGCCGCTTACGGCAACGAGAGGGTCCCCGCCTTCCTCTTCCTGCCGAGGAACGCCCGGCCCCCGTACGAGACGGTCGTCTTTTTCCCGAGCACCCAGGCGGTGAACACCCGATCAAGCGCGGACATGGACATGGGCACCATCTCTTTCGTCATCCGGAGCGGCCGCGCGCTTTGCTATCCGGTCTACAAGGACACGTACGAACGGCACGTCGAGAGGGCCGACTCGGGTCCGAACTTTCGTCGCGATCTCGTCATCCAATGGTCGAAGGACCTCGGGCGGGCGCTCGACTACCTGGAGACCCGGCCGGACGTCGACCGCACTCGTTTTGCCTACTACGGCGTGAGCCTTGGCGCGATCGACGGCGTCAACCTCGTCGCCGTCGAGGACCGCTTCAAAGCCGTGGTGTTCCTGTCGGGAGGATTTCGCCTAATCCATGTGCCGCCGGAGGTCGAACCCATCAACTTCGCTCCGCGCGTCCACATCCCGGTCCTCCTCGTCACGGGCCGCTACGATTTCTCGCACCCGTACGAATCGGCGCAGCTTCCGATGTTCCGGCTTCTCGGGACTCCGGAGAAGGACAAACGCCACTACGTTTTCGAAGGCGGGCATATCGCGCCGAGGACCCCGGCGATCATCAAGGAGATCCTCGATTGGCTGGACAAGTACCTGGGGCCGGTTCAAGGGGCGAATTGAGTCCACAGATGGCGCGTCACGGCGCTGGTCTCCACGTGAAGTGCCGGACCGGATAGTGACGGACGCGTCCATCGGAGGCCTCGAAGACTGCGACGATGTCGTGCTCGCCCTCTTCTCCCTCGAGAAAGGGGAAGAGCGCTTCGTAGCCGGCCGTCGAGCAGTCGACAAGCGAGGGCACGACCTGGACGTTTCCGTCGAAGATTCGCCGTCCGAATCCTGAGACGCAAGATCAGGGAATTGATCTTGCAAGGTGCGGGCGCCTGAGAGGAGACGTCGCCTTGAAACGGCTTTGCATCGTCGTTATCGCTCTCGGTGTCTTCGCCGGCCCGGTTCGAGGCGCCGAACAGGCTCCTGCCGTGAGGCTGCGCCTGATGAACGAGACCCCGTTCTCGCTCGAGGCTCTCAAGGGAAACGTCGTCGTTCTCGACTTCTGGGCGCCGTGGTGCGTCCCCTGCCGGACCAGCTTCCCGGCGCTCGACGCCCTGCAGAAGAAGTACGAAAAACAGGGGCTGCGTGTCCTCGGCCTCACGCTCGACGAGAACGACGACGCGATCATCGCGTTCCTGAACGCGGTGCCGGTGGACTTCACGATCCTGAGGGACGCGTCCGGACAGGCCGGCGAGGCCTTCAACGTCGTCGCGATGCCGACGACGTTCGTCCTCGACCGGCGGGGCCGCGTCGCGGCGCGCTTTGAGGGCGGCGGCGCGGCCGTGCACGCGAAGGTGGAGGCCGCGGTCGTGACGCTCCTCGCGGGCGGGACACTCGGCGCGGACGCAGGCGTCCACGTCGCCCCTTCCGTCCAGGCGACCGGCGGCGTCAAGGCGTGGCAGCGCGGCTACCTCGCCGACCCGATCATGAATCTCGACGGCGACAGGATCACGCAGGTCTTGCGCGAGCACATCCACGCGAGCAAGGAAGGGGCGGCCGGCAGCGGCGGCGCGGCGGGAGGCGGCTGTGGCTGCAACTGAGCGCGCCCTTCGCCGGGCTTGTCGCCGTGCACGGCGTCGCGCCCGAAAGGTCTCTCGCCGCCCCTCTCTCCCGCTCCTCGCGGCAGGCGCCGGGGCGCTCGCGGCGCACGGAGCACAGGCGCAGTCGCAGATCGACGCGCGGCTGCTCTTCTACAAGGAGTCGGGCGGCAGGACGCAGGTCATCAACCCGTTTGTCAACGTCCACGAGGACCTCGGCGACGCGTGGGGGGCGGTCGACCTCCTCCTCGGCTACGACACGATCTCGGGCGCGTCGCCGACGGGCGGCTATCCGTCCGTGGACGTCACGACGTCCGCTTCGGGCCACCAGGTTGCCGCCGGCAGCATTCCGCTCTCCTCGTACAAGGACCAGCGCAAGTCGGTCGACCTCGCCTGGGGTCGGAAATTCGGATCGCAGCTGCCCTCGATCGACGTGTCGTACTCGAAAGAGAACGACTACACGGCTCGGAGCTTCGGCCTCTCGGACGCGTGGACGTTCGCGGGCGGGCGCGGCACACTGCACGGCGGCGTGTCCTTCGCGAGCGACATCGTCGCTCCCGTCACGAACAGCCTCGAACTGCCGAAGAAAGAGCAGGGCTACGCGCTCGGCTTCACGTGGATCCTCGACGAGCGCAACCTCTTCGACCTCTCGGCCTCGCTCATGAAGCTCTCCGGCTATCTCGACGATCCCTACAAGATCGTGCCCGTCGGGACGCCGGGCAACTTCGTCGAAATCCCGGACCACCGCCCCGACAGCCGCCAGCGCCGGGCGATCGTCGGGAAGTACGGTCACTACTACCTCTGGGGTGGCGCGCTCAAGGCGACGTACCGCTATTACTGGGACGACTGGTCGGTGAAGGCCCACACGCTCGAGCTCGTGTACGACCACCGCCTAACCGAGGACTGGCTCGTCTCGCCGACGGTGCGCCTCTACACGCAGACGGCCGCGTCCTTCTGGGGCAACACGTTCCCAGCCAAGCAGGAGTTCATGTCGGCGGATTACCGCCTCGCGGCGTTTTCGAGCATCCTCGGCGGCCTCGCGGTCACACACAAGATGAGCGAGGCCGTCGACGTGAACCTCGGCTTCTCCGTCCAGTCCCAGTCGGGCAGGGACTCGATCACGGTCTCGAAGCCCGCGACGGCGGGGAGCCCCGCGGGCTCGGCGACGGTCTCGGCCGCGGACCTCTCCGTCGTGATGATCACCGCCGGGTTCACGTGGCGCTACTGAGCGACGGCGACCCCGCCCTCTACACGACGCGCTTCGCCCTCATGGGTGGGCGGGCCGTCGTGCGCTTCGTCGACCGCCGGGGACGCGCGGCCGCCGAGGAGCTTGCTCGGGCCGTCGAGGGCGAGGCCCTCCGCGTCGAGGTGAAGTTCTCCCGCTTCCGCGAGACGAGCGTGGTCTCGGCGATCAACCGCGACGCCGGGCGCACCCCCGTCGCCGTGGACGCCGAGACGGACTTTCTCGTCGGCGCGGCCCTGGACCTCTGGAGGGAGTCGGGCGGCCGGTTCGACCCGACGGTCGGAGTCCTCCGGAAAGCGTGGGACTTCAAGTCGCAGTACGTGCCCTCTCCGGAGAAGGTCGCGGCGCTCCTGCCGCTCGTGTCGGGTGCAGCCGTGTCCCGGCGTGACGGAACCGTCTTCCTGCGCAAGCCGGGCATGGAGATCGACCTCGGCGGCGTCGGCAAGGAGTACGCCGTGGACCGCGCGGCCGACGTGCTGCGCGAGGCCGGTGTCTCGTCCGCGTTCGTCGAGTTCGCCGGCGACGTGAGGACCGTGGGGAGCCGGGGCGACGGGCGGCCGTGGCGCGTGGGGATCGCGCACCCGCGCCGCGAGGGCAAGATCGCGTTCGCGCTGAACGTCCGGGGAGATGCGGGCATCGCGACGTCCGGCGACTACGAACGCGGCTTCGTGAAGGACGGCGTGCGCTACCACCACATCCTCGACGCGACGACGGGCTGGCCCGCGCGCGGCGTCGCGTCGGCCACGGCCGTCGCGCAAACGGCCTTCGAGGCGGGGCGCTACACGACGCTCGCGATGCTCTTCGGCCCCGACGCGGGCTTCGACCTCCTCGAGCGATCCCCGGGCGTCGAGGGCGCGCTCATCACGGACACGGGCGAAGTCCGCGCGACGACGGGCCTCGCCCGCCTCGCGAGCCTGCCGGCGGCCGCGTTTCCGGTGCTGCAGCGTTTACGCCGAGAGCGGCCGGCGTCCCCCGCGACGCACGCGCGTGCTGTCTGAGCGAAGCGAGTTCACGCGCGAAGGAGTGGGGGATGCCGGCGCTCGCAGGCATTCGCCTCGGGGACACGCGCGTGCGTCGGAAGGCATCCCGCCTCGGGATCGCGCTGGCGCGGGGGATGCCGGTGCCCGTGGGCGCTAACCGCGGCTGCGCATCAGGTTGAACTTCGCGAGCTCGGCGTAGGTGACCGTCGAGTCGAGGTCCTCGCGCGCGATGCGGAGGTTCTGGACGAGGCCCTCGAGGACGAGCTCCATGAGGAACGCGCGCTCGAAATGGTCGCGCGGCTTCGCGTGCTTGAGCACGAAGTCCGAGAGGCCCTTCACCGATTCCAGCGTCTTCAGGTGCTCGGAGAACGGCGTGTCGTCGGAGAGGATGATCTTCTTGTCGCCGGCGAACGCTCCGACGATGTCATCGTAGGGGCCGGGGGGCGCGGTCGCGCCTGCCGCCGTCCGGCGGTCTTCGGCGCGCTCGAGGGTCGTCGGGCCGCTCAGGTCGTCCTCGTCCAGCTCGCCGCTGCGCGGCCGGCGCCTGCTCTCCGAGCGCGCGCGCGGACCTTCCACGGGCGGGAACTTCGCCTCGAAGAGCGCCTTCACGGCGTCGCCGATGAGCTTCTTGGCGACGATCTCCGCGCCCTGCTGCTCGCCCTCGAACACCATCTCGACCTTTCCCGTGATCGCCGGCAGCGTCGCGAAGAAATCCACGAGGCGCGGCGCGACGACGCTCTCGCCCGTCTTGAGCGCGCGACGCTCGAGATTCGAGACGAGCAGCTCGCGCGCCGCGATCGCGAGGCGCGCCGACACGCCCGAGGACTGATCCACGAGCTCGCTCCGGCGCGCCACGAACGCAATCTCCTCGACCAGGAGCTTGACCTCGTCTCCGAGAAGAACCGTCACGCCGTGCGTCTCGCGATCGGTCCATGATTCCTGGTCCGTGATGGCCGAGGCCGTCTTCGAGTCGGCCGGATAGTGCGTGAGGATCTGGGAGGCGATGCGGTCCTTGAGCGGCGTGATGATGTTGCCGCGGTTCGTGTAGTCCTCGGGGTTCGCGGAGAAGACCATGAGGATGTCGAGCGGGATGCGGAGGGGGAAGCCGCGGATCTGCAGGTCGCGCTCCTCGAGAATGTTCAGGAGGCCGACCTGGATGCGCGGCTGCAGGTCCGGGAGCTCGTTGATCGCGAAGATGCCGCGGTTCGTGCGCGGCACGATGCCGTAGTGGATGACGTCCTCGTCGGCGAACGTCTTCCGGAGCGTGGCGGCCTTCACGGGGTCGACGTCGCCGATGAGGTCGGCGATCGTGACGTCCGGCGTCGCGAGCTTTTCTCGGTAGCGGGCCTCGCGCGGGAGCCAGGCGACGGGCATGTCTTTTCCGGCGCTCGCGGCCATGCGGCGGCCGAAGGCGGTGAACGGGGCGAAGGGCGACTCGTTCAGCTCCGAGCCCACGATGACAGGGATCTCCTCGTCGAGGAGGTTCACGAGCGAGCGCAGGATGCGCGTCTTCGCCTGGCCGCGCAGGCCGAGGAGGATGATGTCGTGCCGCGCGAGGATCGCGTTCTGGAGCGCGGGGATGACGGTCTTCTCGTAGCCGAGGATTCCGGGGAAGACGTTTTCCCCTTTTTTCAGCTTCGCGATGAGGTTGTCACGCACCTCGATCTTGACGGTCTTCGGCCCGAAGCCTGCTGCGATCAGCTCGCCGAGAGTCGTGGGGCGTTCCGGCATGTTGCTCCTGAGGAAGATTACGCGTCGGGCGTTTCGCCCGAGCGGGTTTCCGGGGTGACCGCCCGGGTCACCGGTTGCGGCCCAGTCACCCGGACGCGGAGTCTCGCACGGGATCGCCCGGCGGGACGACCGGCATGAGCGGGATGTTCTTCGTCGCGAACCTCGCGCCGAGAGCCTCCATGCGAGTCTTCGACCAGCCGGCGAAGACGTCCTCGATCGTGCCCTCGGGCGACACCAGCACGAGATGCGGAACCGACTCCACGCCGAAGGCGTTCGAGGCGGCGAACTTGGGCTCCGGATCGAGCAGGAGGTCGAAGGTCGCGCCGCCGTGCTCCGCGTAGTACGCGCGGCTGGAGCCGGCGTCGTTCTGAGAGACGCCCACGACGTGGACGGTCTTCTCCCCGTAGGCCTGATGAAGGCGCTCGAGGTAGGGCCACGTGAGCTGGCAGATGGGGCAGCTCGTCTTGAAAAACGCGAGGAGGACCGGTAACCCGCGTCCTTTCGTGACGACGTCCGCCGTCGAGAGGGTCGCTCCATCGGTCGCCCGGAAGCGGGCCTTGGGCGCGGCTGAAGAGTTCATGCCGGGAGTTTAGCGTCGGCGAATCAGTTCGTCTTGCTGCCGTCGCCGGACGTCGCGGGGCCGGGCGTGTACGGCGTGGCGTCCGCCACGTGCACCGAAACTGCCTTTGCGCCCTCGGAGGTCGGGAGATAGCGCGCGACGACCTGGTCATTCGGCTTGAGCTCGGCAAGCGTCGAGACCTTCTTTCCCTTAATGACGGGGACATCGGACGCAATCGCGATCGCAACCGTCTCGCGAACCCCGCGTTTGCCCTTGACGACCGTGGACTTCACCGATTCGCGCACGAGGACGATGCGGGACGCAAGGTCGACCCACACGATCTCACCCGCGATCGTCTTCGATGGGGCTGCCGGCGCGGCCTTCGGCGCTGCCGCGGAAGATGGAGACACGGAAGACACGGCCGCGGATTTCACAGCGTCCTCGGGCGCGAAGAGCAGTACCAGAAGGAGGACGAAGACCGCCATGAGTCCTTTTGCGTGCACGAGACGTGCCCGGTGCGGTCGGAGCCGCGCAGAGCTCTTCGGAACGAAGAAATCCGTCGTTTGGGCGCTCGAAGCGCTCGTCCCCGTGTCTTTTGGGATCGATCGAGAAAAGGACCGCACCATTTCGGTCGAGAAAGTGCGTCCAAATGGATGAGACCCGCAGCCTGTCAGGCCGGCTTCTTGAGCCCGAATTTCTCGAGGCGGTACTGGAGCGTGCGATACGTCAGGCCGAGGAGGCGCGCCGCCTTCGCGATGACCCAGCCGGACTTCTCCATCGCCTGGACGATGAGCTGCCGCTCGAATTCCTCGATGTCGATTCCGTCGACGGGGATGTCGAAACCGTAGGGGCGCGCGGACGGAGCCGTTCGCAGCCGCACGTCGGCCGGGAGATCCCGGGGACCGATGACGTTTCCCTCACAGAGGAGAACGGCGCGCTCGACCAGGCTTTCGAGCTGGCGCACGTTCCCCGGCCATGGGTGCCGGACGAGAAGGTCCATCGCCTCGGGCGAGACGCTGTTGACCGCCGTACCGTGCGATGCGTTCGCCTTCTCGAGAAAGCGGGCCACGAGCGCCTTGATGTCGGAGGCGCGCTCGCGAAGCGGCGGCAGGTCTACGGGAATGACGTTGAGCCGGTAGAAGAGGTCCTCGCGGAACTGGCCGGCCTTCATCATCGCCTCGAGGTCGCGGTTCGTGGCCGCCACGACACGCACGTCCACACTCACCGTCTCCGTTCCGCCCACGCGCTTGACTTCCTTCTCCTGTAGGGCACGCAGGATCTTCCCCTGGAGCGGCAGCGAGAGATCGCCGATCTCGTCGAGGAAAAGCGTCGAGCCGGTCGCCGCCTCGAAGAGCCCGATCTTCCGCGCGTCGGCGCCGGTGAACGAGCCCCTCTCGTGACCGAACAGCTCGCTCTCGAGAAGAGTCTCCGGGATGGCCGCGCAGTTCAGGGCGTAGAAAGGCTTGCCGGAACGGTGCGAGCGTGCGTGAACCGCGCGCGCGACGAGCTCCTTGCCTGTGCCCGATTCGCCGCGGATGAGAACCGTGGAGTTCGTGGGCGCGATCTTCTCGACGAGCCGGAAGAGGTCGCGCATCGCGGCGCTCTCGCCGACGATGGCCTCGAGCCCGTCGTGCTTCAGGCGTTGCTCGAGGCGGATCGTCTTCTCGGTGAGCCGGAACGCCTCGACGGCGCGCTCCACGCGAAAGAGCAGCTCGTCGGCGACGACGGGCTTCGACATGTAGTCGAAGGCGCCGAGGTGGTGCGCCTCGCGCGCGCGCTCGACCGAGCCGTGAGCCGTCACGAGGATCACTTTCGGCGCGAGCGGTCCGTCCGCGAGCGAGCTGAGGCTCTTCACGACGTCCATCCCGGTGAGGCCCGGCATCTTGAGGTCCGTCAGGACGACCTCGGGCCGGATCTCCGCGGCCTTGGCGAGGGCTTCGCGGCCGTCGGCTGCGGCCGTCACGCGGTAGCCCTCGTCTTCGAGGATCATCGCGAGCGACTCGCGCTGGTGCTTCTCGTCGTCGACGACCAGAAGGGAAGCCTTCGGCTCCTTCGTGCTCACGGTTGAAGATTACCTCTCAGCCGGTTACGGGCAGCGAGATCCGGAAGATCGCTCCCGCGTGGCCATCGGCTCTGTTCTTGGCGTTCACTCTTCCGCCGTGCTCCTCGACGATGCGCTTGACCATCGCGAGGCCGAGTCCCACGCCGCCTTCCTTCTTCGAGAAGTAAGGATCGAAGAGTCGCGGGAGGTCGGCTTCCGGGATGCCCGGACCTGCATCCTCGCAGGAGAGGACGAGGCGCGGGCCGGTCTCCGCGGCCGGGTTCTCGCTCGTGAGGCTCACCGTGAGGCTTCCTCCGTTCCGCTCCATGGACTGAATGCCGTTCTGCACGAGGTTCCAGACCGCGGACTTCAGGAGGTTCGCGTCGCCCGAAAGCGTGGGGCTCGAGGCCGGAAGGTGCTCCTCGATCGTGACGTGGGCCTGCGCGGCGGTCTCGGCGAGATCCGCGAGCGTGTGAGAGACGATGCTGCGGAAGTCCGTCGGCGCGAGAAACAGACTGAGCGGCCGGCCGTACGCGAGAAAGTTGTTGATGAGAGCGGCGAGTCGGTTGATCTCCTCGCGCAAGGCCTCGATGCGGGCGGCGTATTCCGCGGCCGCGCCCTCGTCGGCCGGGCGATGGCGGCGGCGCAGGACGTCGAGGCCGAGGGACAGCGCGTTCAGCGGGTTCTTGATCTCGTGCGCGAGGCCCGACGCGAGATGGCCGATCTCGGCGCGCTTTTCCGCTCCCGCGAGCCGCACCTCGAGCTCCTGCCTCTCGCGAAGCCGCTCGGTCATGTAATTGAAGGTGGAGGCGAGGCGGCCGATCTCGTCGTCGCGATCCACCGGCACCGTCACGTCGAGCCGCCCCTCGGCGACCTGTGCGGCGCCGTCGGCGAGCTCGTCGAGCGGGCGCGTCGCGTTGTGCGTGACGACGAGCATCACGGCGAGGCCGAGCGCGAACACTCCGAGAAGTGCGAAGAGCCTTTTTCGGAAGTTGTCGGCGAGCTGTGACCTGATGTTTTCGAGGTTGTAGGCGATCTCGACATGTCCGCGCAGCTTGCCATCGATGACGATCGGCACGACGAGGCTGCGGTTCGTGGGCGCCGAGCCGATGACGCCGGAAATGACGACGTCCCTCGGCATCTCGGGTTTCCTGGGCCTCTTCTTCGCGGTCACCGCCGGCGGCGACTCGGGGAAGACCGGCTTGCCGCTCTCGTCCACGACCTTGATGTCGCGCAGGCCGCGCACTCCGAGCGCCGCCGTGTAGTCGGCGAGCACTTTCGGATCCTTCCAGCCTTCGGGGCCGATCTGGGTCTGGCCCACCTCGATCGCCTTCGCGATCATCTGGTACGAGGCGTCCGCCTCCTCCACGGTCTCGTTGCGCGTCTGCAGGTAGACGAGCGTCTGCGCCATCGCGGCGAGAGCCAGGATCCCCGCCCAGGTCACGCCCAGGCGGGTGGAGAGCCGGATTCCTCGAATTCGATCGCCGATCATGGTCGCCTCACGGCGTGTTGAGGGTGCGCCACGTGAAATAAATTCCGAAAACGAAGAGCAGCGCGCCCGCCACGAGCGTCGAGCGGGAGACCCAGGCCCCCGCGCGAACCCGCCAGCGGTCCACGAGCTGGATGAGGGTGGAGAACCACGAGAAGACGCCGAGACCCACGCCGAGGGCGAATCCGCCTGCTCCGGCTGCGGTGGGAACGAGAAGACGGTGCCCGACGAGGAAGGAGATGAAGAGCGTCCAGTTCACGAAGAGAGCGGGGTTCGCGGCGCCCTGCAACAATCCCGTGAGAACCGGGAGTCGCAGGCGACCTTCCCTCGGGGGCGCCGAAGCCGGCGGCGGGATGAAGTCCAGACGCGAGCGCACCGGCTCGATGAGTTCGGCGTCGCGCCGAGCGTCGACGAGGAGCAGCTTCGCGCCGTAGCCCACGAGGAACAAGGCGAGCGTCCCTCTCACCCAGGGGTTCGTCACGACCTTCTCGAGAATCCAGCCGAGACCGAACCCGATGAGAGCGCAGATGAGCGTGTCCACGCTCGCGCCGCCGAGCGCCACGCGATACGCGTCACGGCGCTCACCGTGAAGGCTTTTCCTCAGACACGTGACGCCGAGAGGGCCCGGCGGAATCGCCCCGAGGAAGCCGGCGAGAAAGCCCATCATGAGGGCCAGCGGAAAAGCCGCCACGTGCTCCTATCCTCTCACGAGGCGTTTGCGGCGTCCGGCGCCGGAGCGTAGAGTCGTGACGTGAGACGCACCCTCCTCTCCGTGGCCGCGGTTCTCCTCGCGGCTGTCGTTCTCGGCGCCGAGGGGCGCCTCGAGTTCGAGCCGAAAGTGGGGCCGGTGGGCGGGCGCGTCATCGTGAAGCCGGGTGTTCCCGCGGGGGCCCAGCTCTTCTTCGGGGGAAGACCCGTGGGCGTCATCAAGGAGGCGGACGGCGTGTCGGCGTTCGTCGTGCCGCCGGGTATTTCGGGCAGCGCGTTTCTCGAGATCGTGAGCGGAGGCAAGACGGTCGTGAAGAGCGCCGTGCCGTTCATCGTTTCGGGAGCGTCGCTCGCGAACCCGCCGAAGCTCATCGGCCTCAAAGAAGCGATCGACGTCTTCGGCTACTCCGACCCGCGCCCGTCCGGCGGCGAGAAGCCGGAGCCGCGGGCCCGGCCCGTTCTGAAGCTCGACGAGAACGAGATCCTCACCATCGGCGAGCCTGCGCCGTTCCACCTGGGGCCCGCCGTCGAGAGCGGCGATCTCGCGACCGCGGGCAGGAGCGGCATGTCGGGCACGGGTCTTCTCATCACCGCGCGGCCGCCGAAGAAGAAGACGCCCGTCCCGCTTCCTCCTCCGCCGCCTCAGGACTGAGCACGGCACGCCCGCTCTCGAGCGCTTCTCCTGTTTCGAGCAGTCCGGCGAGGATCGTTCCCACGGGACCGCTTTCCAGGAGGAACCCGTCGTGGCCGTGCCGGGAGACGAGATCGGCATACGACGCGCCGGCCTCGCGAGCCCATCCCTTGACGATTTCCTCGGGATAAAGGCCGTCGCCGGGGATTCCCACGCCGGTCACGCGCGGACCGGCCGCCGCGAGCGCCGCGGCGACCCCGCCGCGCCCGCGGCCGACGTCGTGCGCGTCCATCGCGTCGAGAAGAGTCCGATAGGTCCCCGCATCGAAGCGCGCGACGAGCTTCGTCCCGTGGCGCGAGAGGTACGACTGCACCGCGAAGGGCTCGGTCTCGCCTCCCCGGCGCCCGAAGCGGCTCTCGAGCTCGCCCGGGGTCCTATAGGTGAGCATCCCGGCCATCCGCGCGATCGCGAGGCCGGCCTCGGGACCGCCGGCCTCGAGCGCGCGGCGCTGTACGTGGTTCCACCCGATCGCCCACGCCGTGTGCGCGGCGGGCGCCGCGAAGACCACGACCGCGCGCGAGCGTTCGGGAAACGAGGCCGCCCATTCGAGGGCAACCATCCCTCCGAGCGATCCTCCTGTCACGAGAGCCGGCTGCTCGATTTCCAGCGCGCTCAGGAGGATTTCTGCGAGATGGGACTGGTCGCGAATCGAGATGGAGGGGTGCGCCGAGTGGCCTTCTTCCTTTCTGAGAAATCTCTTGAAGGCCGTGCCGTAGCACGACCCCAGCAGGTTCGGGCACAGCACCGCCCAGCGATTCGTGTCGATCGCCTTCCCCGGCCCAATGACGGTTCCTTTCCATCCGCCGAGTGTCTCGGGCGACCCGGTGAGCGAGTGAAAGACGAGGACGACGTTGTCGCGGCGTGCGTTCAGCGCGCCCTCGAGGACGTACGCCTGCTTGACGTCGCGCAGGACCTCGCCGGATTCGAGCGTGAAACGGGGTGTCCGGTGGACGCGGGCGGCCGTCACGTTCGCACCGCCTTTCGGAGGGCCTGGTCGAGGTCTTCGGTCAGGTCGCGCGCGTCCTCGATTCCGACGGAGAGCCGGATGAGATCGGCCGTCACCCCGGCATTAACGCGGTCCCCGGCGGTGAGCTGTTCGTGCGTCGTGGACCACGGGTGGATGACGAGGCTCTTGGCGTCGCCCACGTTCGCGACGAGCGAGAAGAGCCTGGCGTTCGCGATCACACCCTTCGCCTCCTCCTCTCCGCCCTTCACGCCGAACGTCAGGACGCCGCCGTACCCGCCGGAGAGGTACCGCGTGGCGGGCTCGTGCGCCGGGTGCGAGGGCAGGCCTGGGTAGCGGACCCAGGAGACGGCCGGGTGTGCCTCGAGGAAGCGGGCGACCACGAGCGCGTTTTCGCAGTGGCGCTGGATGCGCACGTGAAGCGTCTCGAGCCCCTGCAGAAAGAGAAACGCGTTGAAGGGTGACAGCGCCGCGCCGATGTCGCGCAAGAGGACGACGCGCAGACGCACCGCGAAGGCCGCCGGGCCGAAGGCCTCCGCGAACGAGATCCCGTGATACGCGGGTTCCGGATCCGCGAAGAACGGTTTGAAGCGCGGGTTCTTCCCCCAGTCGAAGCCGCCGCCGTCCACGACCGCGCCGCCGATCGCCGTGCCGTGGCCGCCGATCCACTTCGTGGCCGAGTGGAGGACGACGTCAGCGCCGTGGTCGATCGGACGGCAGAGAAGCGGCGTCGCGAACGTGTTGTCCACGACGAGCGGGACTCCCGCGGCGTGGGCGACGCGCGCGAGCGCCTCGAAGTCGGGCACGTCGAGCTTCGGGTTGCCGATCGTCTCGACGTAGACGGCGCGTGTCGTGTCGTCGATCGCGGCGGCCACCTTCTTCGGGTCGTTCGCGTCCACGAACTTCGTCGTGATGCCGAGGCGCGGGAACGTGTGCTGGAAGAGCGTGAACGTGCCGCCGTAGAGCGCCGACGACGAGACGATGGAGTCGCCTGCCTGCGCGAGGTTCAAGAGCGCGAGCGTCTGGGCGGCCTGGCCGGAGGACGTCGCGACGGCCGCGACGCCGCCTTCGAGCTCGGCGAGGCGCCGCTCGAAGACGTCCGTCGTGGGGTTCATGAGGCGCGTGTAGATGTTCCCGAACTCGCGCAGGCCGAAGAGGCGCGCGGCATGCTCCGGACCGTTGAAGACGTACGACGTCGTCGCGTAGATCGGCACGGCTCGCGCGTTCGTGGCGGGGTCCGCGGCCTCCTGCGCGGCGTGGACCGCGATCGTGCCGGGGCGATATCGGGGTTTCGGCAGGCCTTGGGTCGTGTCGGTGGTGGACATGGGCGCCTTCTCCTTTCGCGTTCTCGAACACAAAAAAACCGGCCCTCTCGCGTGAGAGGGCCGGTTGGGGAATCCGACGAGCTGTTACGAGCGTGCTCTCGGTTCGCCTGGTTTCGCGCGGTCTATGTGACGGACCTCGCGAAGCCTCCGTCCGTCTCCCGCGAAGGAGCGCCGGACATCGAGCACATGCACATGCAAATTCGAACCGCCGCGACTCTGATGATTTCAGTCGCGTCGAGGACGGCAGGCGAAAGGCGGTTCAGCATGTTCGAGGGACCTTAAAGGGGACGACTCGAGGAGTCAAGCGGAATGAGGGCGTAAGAGCGGCTCGGCGCGCGTCAGCGGCCGCGGCCGTAGCCGCCGCCACCGCCGTAACCGCCACGGCCGCCGCCGCCACCCGTGCGGGGCTCCTGGGGACGCGCCTCGTTGACGCGGAGGGCGCGGCCTTCGAGCTCCTGGCCATTCAGGGCGCCCATGGCCTTCTGGCCGTCGGCGTCGGACATCTCGACGAAGCCGAAGCCCTTGGACTGGCCGGTATCGCGGTCCGAAATGACGCGGGCCGATTCGACGGCTCCGTACGCCTCGAAGATGGAGCGGAGCGTGTTGTCGTTGACGGAGTAGGAGAGGTTTCCGACGTAGAGCTTCATGAAATGAGGATCCTTCGCAGCGACTTGCGATCTGGTAGGGCTGACCGCGTCGATCAAGCGGAAAGCGGGTTCGGGAGATGGTGGGAACGAAACATGAGACGACGGGGACCTAGAGGTTCACGGCCCGCTCCGCCGATTTCTTCACGTCGAGAAAGGGAGAGAGGGAGTAGCGAACGCCGATATGACACCACGCTCGCGAGGCGCAAGTCAAATCCGCCGGGAACTTACGGCCCGCGGCCGGGTCCAACCGACCGGAGAGACCGCGATGGCCGCCCGCATTCTCGCCTTCGACGTGCCTCGGGGACAGGATCCGCGTGGGAGAATGGCGCCCGTGACGGCCTCCGCGTATCCGTACACGGGGGAACGCGACTGGCCCGGCGACGAGCGGGCCCTCAGCCGCTTTCTCTCCGGCGACATCCTCGGGTTCGAGCAGATCGTCCGCCACTACTCGACGATGGTCTTCTCGCTCGCCGCGCGCCTCGTGGGCCCTACGGAAGCCGAGGACGTCGTCCAGGAGACGTTCCTGCGCGCCTATCACGGCCTCGGAAACTTCCGCGGCGAGTCCAGCCTGAAGACGTGGCTTTACGCGATCGCGTTGAACCGCGCGCGCGCTCGACACGGCACGCTCGGCCGGCTGCGGGCGCTCTTCACCCCCGGCCGTTCGCGGGAGGACGATCCCTTCGCGAGCCTCGACGACGCGGCCGACCCTTCCGCGACTCCCGAGGAAAACGCGGTTCTCAAGGAGCGGCGGACGCGTCTGCGCGCCGCGATCCGCGCGCTTCCCGAGGAATTTCGCACGGCCGTCCTCCTGCGCGACCTCGAGGGTCTCTCCTACGACGAGGTCGCCGAAGTGCTTTCCATTCCGATCGGAACCGTGCGAAGCCGGCTCGCGCGAGGGCGCGCGCTCCTCAGGGAGAAGCTGTCATGAGCGCCCGCCCGTTCGTCCCCCGCCTCGCCGACGAGGATCTCGACCTCCTGCTTTCGCGGTCTCTGGACGGCGATCTCCCGCCGGAGGAGGAGCGCGAGCTCGAGACCCTCCTCGCGCACGACCCGGCGGCCGCGCGGCGCAAGGAGGAGCTCGCACGGGTCGTGGCCGAGGCCCGCGATCTGCCCGAACCCGCGCCGCCTTTCGCTTTGGCCACGCGCGTGAACTCGAACGTTTCCGAAAAAGGCGGGCGCGGCGGGGCTGTCTTTCATCGCTTCGGTTTCTATCCGCCGCCCGGCATGGCCGTCGGCGCGATGGCCCTTCTCGGAATCGTGGCCGTCGCGATCGCGGTGCTCAGGCCAATGCCGCTGCATCGCGTGGAAGGGCCGGTGGATGTGTTCCTCACGGAAGGCGGACAGGAACACAGCGCCGCGAAGGCGCTTCAGCCGGAGGCTCCGAAGGTCGCGTCGAAGGAAACGACGCGGAACGGGATCGCGGCTGCGCCGGCGGTTCCCGCTCCGGAGAAGCGGTCTTCGGAGATGCTCGTCGCGAGTGCGCAAGAATCGAAGCTGAAAAGCAACCTGGAAGGGAAGCTCGACGACAAGCCGGTAGATGCGGAGAAGGCCGACTCGCGCAAGAAGCTCGCCGAGCAGACGCCCTCCTCCGTCGCCTCGAACGAGGCGGCGTCCGGTGAGAGGGAAGAAAAGCAGGACGCGCGAGCGGGGCAGCGGCTGAAGCTTTCGAAGACGGAAACGGACGCCGGGTCGGCTCAGCCGCGACGGCAGGCCGCGCCCGCGCCGGTGCTCGATTCCCCCGCCGGACAGGCAGCGGGCGCCGCGGCGCCTGCCGCGAAAGCCTCTGGAGCGCTTGCGAAGGCCGAGCCCGCGCGCACCTGGTCCGTCGTCGTGCGCGGCGAAGGCGCACGACGGTGGATGCTGCGCCGTGCCCCCGAAAGCCGGCCCTCGGTCGCTTCGACCCGGGCATCCGCGTTCCGCATCACGCTCGACGCCGAGGGGCGGGTGACTTCGGTGCGATCGCTCGACCCGAGTCCTGTACAGCCCGCGCTCTTCGAGTTCGTGCGCGGTCTCGTCTTCGCTCCGGTCGTGGCCGTCGCCGACGGCACCCCGCAGGGCCGCAACGAGAAGGCGAAGGACGAGCGCGCGGACGCGCTCCAGGATCGGCCGGCCGAATATCCGTCCGAGATCGACGTCGAGGTTTCGACGCGCTGAGCGCCGAGGGTCCGTTTCCGTCGCGTTTGACGCCGGTCCCGCCCCTCTCTACACTCCCTTTCCCTTCGGAAGAGCCGAAGTAGCTCAGTTGGTAGAGCAACTGATTCGTAATCAGTAGGTCCCCAGTTCAAGTCTGGGCTTCGGCTCCAATCTTCTGTTGACATAAACCGCACGTTCGCCTGTATTTATGGGCCTCGCCGGGTAGATCTCTGCCGGAGGTGCGGTGGTAGCCCAGAACCGGCACGCGCGTGAGACGTCCAGAACTTCTTTGGCAAGCACGGGCCCTGATGCAGGGGCTTCATGGAAGAGATGGGCGCCCCCGAGCAGTCTCAATAGTCAACCGGAGACCCAGATGAGGTCGCGGCCGGGGAGCTGAATCGCCGGCGAACTGGATGAAGGCCCTCCTCGACTCGATCCGGCACGACTGGCCCCGGCTGCACATCGAGGGCCGGCCGGAGCGCGACACCGACCTCGAATCGTGCCTGATGGAGAAATCGATGAAACGCAACGGACGCGCCCTTTTCGTGCTTTCGTTCTGCCTCGCCGCGGCCGCGATCCACGACGGCCGCCTGCAGGAAGGGCCCGTCCGGACCGCCTCCGGGAGGTCCCGTCGAGGTCGCCGTCGTGACGGTGGCAGCCCGAGAGGATCGTCCTGACGACCGAGCTGCCGGGCAGGACGTCCCCCTACCTGGTCGCCGAGGTCCGGCCGCAGGTGAACGGCCTCATCCGCGAGCGGGCGTTCGAGGAAGGCTCCGACGTGAAGGCCGGCGACCTCCTCTACCAGATCGACCCGGCCCAGTACCAGGCCGCCTACGACCAGGCGAAGGCGGCGCTCGCGATGGCCGAGGCGAACGTTCCGGCCGCGCGCGCTCGCGCGCCGAGCGCCTGAAGGGGCTCGTCGAGATCCACGCGGCGGGCCAGCAGGACTACGACGACGCGCTCGCGGCGCTGCGCAGCAGGCCGAGGCGAGCGTCGCGGCCGCCAGGGCGGCGGTCGAGAGCGCCCGGATCAACCTCGCCTACACGCCGATCCGCGCGCCGATCCCGGGCCGCATCGGCAAGTCGAGCGTCACCGTCGGGGCGCTCGTGACCGCGTACCAGCCGGTTCCGCTCGCCGTCGTCCAGCAGCTCGACCCGATCTACGTCGACGTGACGCAGTCCTCCGCGGACATCCTCCGCCTCCGCCAGAGCCTCGAGAGCGGCGACCTCAAGCGGAGCGGCGAGTCGTGGAGCCGGGTGAAGCTGCTCCTCGAGGACGGCACGCCCTACCCGCGCGAGGGGAAGCTCAAGTTCCGCGACGTCACGGTCGACCCGACGACCGGCTCCGTCAGCCTCCGGATGGTCTTCCCGAACCCGGACCACGTCCTCCTGCCCGGCATGTTCGTCCGCGCGATCGTCGAGGAAGGCGTGAGCGAGGACGCGATCCTCGCTCCGCAGCAGGGCGTCACGCGCGACCAGAAGGGGAACCCCGTACGCCCTGGTCGTCGGCAAGGACGGCAAGGCCGAGCAGCGGATGCTCACGCTCGACCGGGCGATCGGCGACCGATGGCTCGTCACGAAGGGGCTCGCCGCGGGCGACCAGGTGATCGTCGACGGGCTGCAGAGGATCCGCCCCGGCGCCGACGTGAAGGCGGTGCCGTTCGACGTCCCCGGCCGGCGCCGCGAAGCCGACGGCCGGCGGCCAGCGCGGCGGCCGCGAAGTAAGGGGGACGCCATGTCCCGGTTCTTCCTCGAGCGCCCCGTCTTCGCCTGGGTCATCGCGATCGCGATGATGCTGGCGGGCGGCCTGGCGATCTGAAGCTCCCGATCTCCCAGTACCCGCCGATCGCCCCGCCGTCGATCTCGATCAGCGCCATCTATCCCGGCGCCTCCGCCAAGACCGTCGAGGACTCGGTCGTCCAGATCATCGAGCAGAAGATGACCGGCCTCGACCGGATGCTCTACATGGACTCCACGTCCGACTCCTCGGGGAGCGCGGCGGTCACGCTCACCTTCGCGCCCGGGACCGACCCCGACATCGCCTGGGCGAAGGTCCAGAACAAGCTCCAGCTCGCGATGCCCGCCCTCCCCGACGTCGTCCAGCAGACCGGCGTCACGGTGAGCAAGTCGACCCGGAACTACCTCCTCATCGCCGGCGTCATCTCCGAGGACGGCAGCATGGACAACGCCGACCTCAGCGACTACATCGTCTCGAAGATCGAGTCGGTCATCGGCCGGGTCCCCGGGGTCGGCGAGGTCCAGGTCTTCGGCACCGCCTACTCGATGCGGGTCTGGCTCGATCCGGACAAGCTCACGAAGTACGGGATGACGTCGGACGACGTCGTCGCCGGCGCTCCGCGCCTACAACGTCGAGGTCTCGGCCGGCCAGCTCGGCGGCGCTCCGGCCGTGCCGGGCCAGCGGCTCAACGCCTCGATCCTCGTGCAGTCGCTCCTGAAGACGCCGGAGGAGTTCGCGGCGGTCCCGCTCCGGACGAACGCGGACGGCTCGGTCGTGAAGGTGAAGGACGTCGGCCGGACCGAGCTCGGGACCGAGATCCCCGACCTCAAGTTCCAGTTCAACGGGAAGCCGGCCGGGGTCTTCGCCGTCCGGCAGGAGGCGGGGGCGAACGCGCTCGAGACCGCCGACCGGGTCAAGGCGAAGATGGTGGAGCTCTCGAGGTACTTCCCGCCCGGCATGAAGGTCATCTTCGTCTACGACACGACGCCCTTCGTGAAGGTCGCGATCGACGAGGTCTTCAAGACGCTCCTCGAGGCGATCGTCCTCGTCTTCCTCGTCATGTACCTCTTCCTCGGGAACTTCCGGGCGACGCTGATCCCGACGATCGCCGTCCCGGTCGTCCTCCTCGGCACCTTCGGCGTCCTCGGCCTCCTCGGCTACTCGATCAACATGCTGACGATGTTCGCGCATGGTCCTCGCGATCGGCCTCCTCGTCGACGACGCGATCGTCGTGGTCGAGAACGTCGAGCGGATCATGAGCGAGGAGGGGCTCGCTCCGCTGCGAGGCGACCGCAGAAGTCGATGGACCAGATCACGAGCGCCCTCGTCGGCATCGGCCTCGTCCTCTCGGCGGTCTTCGGGCCGATGATCTTCTTCCCCGGCTCCACCGGCGTCATCTACCGGCAGTTCTCCGTGACGGTCATCGCCTCGATGCTCCTCTCGGTCCTCGTGGCCCTCATCCTGACGCCCGTCCTCTGCGCCGTCGCTCCTGAGGCCGGTCGCGAAGGGGCACGAGGCGGCCGAGACCGGCTTCCGCCTGCTCCGGCCGTTCTTCCTCTGGTTCGACCGCGTCTTCTACCGGCTCCGCGACGGCTACATGGCGGCGGTCGCGCGCGTCCTCGGCCGGCAGGCGCGCTACGCCGCCGTCTTCCTCGTCATCGTCGCGGTGATGGCGGTCCTCTACCGGCGGATGCCGACCGGCTACCTCCCCGAGGAGGACCAGGGGACCCTGATGGCGATGGTCCAGCTCCCGGTCGGCTCGACGCTCGAGCAGACCGAGGCCGTCATGGACGAGGTGCGAGCGCCACTTCCTCGTCGACCAGAAGGACGCCGTGAAGTCGTGCGGGGCGATCGCCGGGTTGGGCTTCGGCGGACGCGGCCAGAACATGGGGATGGTCTTCGTCCAGCTGAAGGACTGGAAGCTGCGCGACCGCCCCGGCCTCCGCGCGAAGGACGTGGCCGGCAAGGCGATGCGGGCGCTCTCGGCGCATGCGCGGCGCCGTCATCTTCGCCTTCCCGCCTCCCGCCGTCGTCGAGCTCGGCACCGCGACCGGATTCGACCTCATGGTGCAGGACCGGGGCGCCCTCGGGCACGAGGGGCTCTCGAAGGCGATCGACCAGCTGCTCGGCCTCGCCGCGAAGGACCCGCGCCTCGCCCGCGTGCGGCTGAACGGGATGACGGACGTCCCCCAGTACAAGGTCGACATCGACTGGGAGAAGGCGGGCACGCTCGGCGTCCCCGTCAGCTCGGTGCAGAGCTACGTCTCGACCGCGTTCGGCAGCGCCTACGTCGGCAACTTCGTCCAGGGGGGGCGGGTCAAGCGCGTCTACGCGCAGGCCGACGCCCCGTTCCGGATGCTCCCGGAGGACCTCCACCGGCTCCAGGTCCGCAACAGGCAGGGCGGGCTCGTCCCTCTCTCGGCCGTCGCCTCGGGCCGGTGGGTCTACGGCTCGCCGCGCCTCGAGCGCTTCAACGCGCTTCCCCGCGATGAACATCCAGGGCGAGCCGGCGCCGGGCACGAGCTCCGGCGAGGCGATGAACGCGATGGAGGAGCTGATCAAGAAGCTTCCCGCCGGACGTCGGCTTCGAGTGGACCGGCCTCTCCTACCAGCAGCGGATGTCGGAGTCGCAGGCCGGGCTCCTCTACGCCTTCTCGGTCCTCGTGATCTTCCTCGTCCTCGCGGCGCTCTACGAGAGCTGGACGGTCCCGATCTCGATCGTCCTCGCCCTGCCGCTCGGCGTCATCGGGGGCGTCGATCGCCTCGTCGCTGCGGGGGATGTCGAACGACGTCTACTTCCAGATCGGGCTCCTCACCGTCCTCGGCCTGACGACGAAGAACGCGATCCTGATCGTCCAGTTCGCGACGGCGAACCGCGAGAAGGGGATGGGCCTCGTCGAGGCGACGCTCGAGGCGGCGAAGACGAGGCTCCGGCCGATCGTCATGACGTCGCTGGCGTTCGGCTTCGGCGTCCTGCCGCTCGCGCTCGCCTCGGGCGCCGGCGCCGGGGCGCAGATGGCGATCGGCACGAGCGTCCTCGGCGGCATGCTGAGCGGCACCTTCCTCGCCGTCCTCCTGATCCCGCTCCTCTACGTCCTCGTCGTCAGGCTCTTCGAGAGGAAGAAGGCCGCGGGCCGCGCCCGCCCCCGAGACGCCGCTCCCGGCGGAGGGAAAGTGATGAACCGCAGGCTGATCCCGCTCGTCCTGCGCCTGCTCCCGCGGCGCTCCTCCTCGGCGGCTGCACGATGATCCCGAAGTACGAGCGCCCCGCGCCGCCCGTGCCCGGCGTCCTTCGACGGCGGAGCCCGCGGCCGCCGGCGCGCGGCGCAGGCGCCCGCTGCCGCGGCCGATCTCCGCTGGCAGGACTTCTTCACCGACCCCGCCTGCGGTCGCTCATCGACCTCGCGCTCGCGAACAACCGCGACCTGAGGGTCGCGACGCTCAACATCGAGAAGGATGCGGGCCCTCTACCGGATCCAGCGCGCGGAGCTGACCCGACGATCGGGGTCCAGGCCAGCGGCGACAGGTACCGCATCCCGGAGAGGATCGGCGACAACGGCAAGGCGAGCACCGTCTCGCAGTACTCGGTCGAGGTCGGCCTCGCGTCGTGGGAGCTGGACTTCTTCGGGCGGATCCGGAGCCTGAACGCCCGCGTCTCTCGAGCAGTACCTCGCGACGGAGGAGGCCCGCCGGGCCGCGCAGACCGCGCTCGTGGCCGCCGTGGCCGGGAGCTACCTGAGCCTCGCGGCCGACGGCGAGAACCTCCGGCCTCGCGCAGGTAGACGCTCGAGGCGCAGCAGTCGTCGCTACGAGCTGATCCGCGAAGACCCGGGACGCGGGCCTCGCGTCCGACCTCGACCTCCGCCAGGCCCAGAGCCAGGTGGAGGCGGCGCGGGTGAGCGTCGCGGCCTTCACGGGCGCCGTCGCCGTCGACCGGCACGCGCTCCAGCTCCTCGTCGGCTCGCCCGTCGGGCCCGATCTCCTCCCCGAGCGTTCGGCGCCGTGACGGACCCGAAGAGGCGTCGCCGCCGGGCTGCCGTCCGACGTCCTCCTCCGCCGGCCCGACATCCTCGCGGCCGAGCACCAGCTCCGCGCCGCGAACGCGAACATCGGGGCGGCCCGCGCGGCCTTCTTCCCGCGGATCTCGCTCACCGCGCGGCTCGGCACGCTGGGCCCCGAGCTCTCCGAGCCTCTTCGGCGTCGGGGACGAGGACGTGGAGCTTCGTGCCGCAGATCGTCGCCCCCCTCTTCGCGAGCGGGTCGCTCATCGCGAACCTGAAGGTCTCGAAGGTCGACCGCGAGATCGCCGTCGCCGCAGTACGAGAAGGCGATCCAGGCCGCCTTCGCCGAGGTCAGCGACGCGCTGACCCTGCGGACGACGCTCGTCGCCCAGCGCGAGGCGCAGGAGGCCTCGTGCGTCGCGCTCGACGAGACGCTGGCGCCTCTCCGACGCCCGCTACAAGGCGGGCATCGACGGCTACCTCGGCGTCCTCGTGGCCCAGCAGGCCCTCTTCGCCGCCCAGAAGGGGCGAGGTGGGCGTCCGCCTCGCGGAGCAGGCGAACCTCGTCACCCTCTACAAGGTCCTCGGCGGGGGGGTCTGACGCGAGGCCTGGAAACGAGAAGGGCGTTCTGCTCGGCTTGCCCGCGGGGATGGCTTCGTTCACGCCTCTCCGCACCTTGAACGCGGGGCGGATGATAAAACTGGCGGTGGAGAACCTGGCCCTCATCGCTCCAGAAAACGGAAGTGACCATGAAGCTGATCGTTCCGAGGGAAACAAGGGATGGCGAGAAACGCGTGGCGCTCGTTCCCGAGTCCGTCAAGAAGCTCGCGAAGGCCGGCGTCTCCGTGACCATCGAGCAGGGCGCGGGCGCGGGTTCGTTCCTCGACGATCGCGCCTACGTCGAGGCGGGCGCCACCGTCGCAACGGATTTTTTGGCATCGCTTTCAGAGGCGGATCTCGTGTTGAAAGTCAACCCGCCCACGCTCGAAGAGGTGAACTTGATGCGGCCGGGGGCGATGCTCCTCGCCGCTTTCACGCCCTCCCGGAATCTCGAGCTCGTCCGGAAGCTCGCCGAGCGAAAGGTGACTGCGTTTTCCACCGACACGATCCCTCGCATCACCCGGGCGCAGGCCATGGACGTTCTCTCCTCGATGGCTTCCATCGCAGGCTACAAGGCCGTGATCATGGCCGCCGACGCCCTCCCCAGGTATTTCCCGATGCTCATGACCGCGGCGGGCACGGTGCTGCCCGCCAGGGTGTTCGTGATCGGGGCCGGGGTCGCGGGGTTGCAGGCCATCGCGACCGCCCGGCGCCTGGGCGCCGTGGTGGAGGCCACCGACACGCGCCCGGCGGTGAGGACCGAAATCGAGAGCCTGGGAGCCAAGTACGTCGGCGTCGAGGCGGGCGAAGAGGCTCAGGACGCGGGGGGCTACGCGAAAGCGCTGTCCCAGGAGTTCTACCGCAAGCAGGCGGAGCTGATCGCGAGACACTGTGCGGCCGCCGACGTCGTGATCACGACCGCGCTCATCGGCGGCGTCACGGCGCCGAAGCTGATCACCGCCGAAATGGTCGACCGGATGAAGCCTGGCTCGGTCATCGTCGACCTCGCCGCACCCGGAGGCGGGAACTGCACGCTGACCAGGCCGGGCGAGACCGTCGAGCACAACGGCGTGAGAATCCTCGCCCCGCTGAACCTTCCGTCGGAGGTGGCCTTTCACGGGAGCCTCCTCTATTCGCGCAACCTCACGGCCTTCGTCCTGGCCTTCTGGAAGGGCGGGGTGTTCGCGCTCGACCTCTCGGACGACATCCTCAAGGAGGCCACCATCACGCATGACGGCAAGGTGATTCACATCCCGACCGCGCAGGCTCTGGAGAAAGTAGGAGCGCGCCCGTGAACGCCGAACTCCTGATCTCGCATCTCTGGGTTTTCCTGCTGGCGACGTTCGTGGGGCTTCTCGTGATCCGGCGCGTTTCGCCCCTCCTCCATACGCCCCTCATGTCCCTCACGAACGCCATCTCGGCCATCGCGGTCGTGGGGTCCCTCGTGGTGGCCGGGCGCCAGCAATCGACGCTCAGCACGGTCCTCGGAACGGTCGCCGTGACCGCTTCCATGATCAACATCGTCGGCGGCTACCTGATCACGTACCGCATGTTGTCCATGTTCAAGAAGGGCAAGCAGGGCAAGTGATGGGCGCCGAGTCCTGGATCCAGATCGTCTACGTTCTGTCCGCCCTTTGCTTCATCCTCGCCCTCAACTGGCTGAGCGCGGTCCCCACCGCCCGCCGGGGGGTCCTCACGGGCGTCCTCGGCATGGTGCTCGCCGTCGGCGGCACCCTGCTCAGCCCCGGGATCGTCAGCTACACGTGGATCGCCGTCGCTTTCGTGATCGGCTCCGTCATCGGCGTTCCCATGGCCATGATGCCGATGACCGCCGTCCCGCAGCGGACGGCGCTCTCCCACGCCTTCGGCGCGCTCGCCGCGGCCCTCGTCGGCACGGCGGAGTACTTCCTCCGCGCCGGCGGCGCGGAAATGGACCGGTTCACCATGGGCGCCCTCGGCGTGGAGGTCATCCTCGGGTTTCTCACCTTCACGGCCAGCCTGATGGCGTTCGGCAAGCTGCAGGAGATTCTTCCTCAGAGGCCCATTACCTACAGGGGACAGAATCTCGTCAACCTCGGGATGCTGGCCGCGGCGGTCAGCCTGGCTGCCTGGCTGGTCGTCCACCCCGGGAGCCATGGCCTCTTCCTGCTCATGTGCGGGCTGGCCCTCGGCTTCGGCGTGCTGCTGATCGTCCCGATCGGCGGCGCCGACATGCCGACCGTCATCTCGCTGCTCAACGCCTACGCCGGGCTCTCCGCGGCGGCGATGGGCTTCGTGCTCAACAACAAGCTTCTCATCATTGCAGGCTCGCTGGACGGCAGCTCGGGCCTGATCCTGTCCATCATCATGTGCAAGGCCATGAACCGGTCCTTTTCAAACGTCCTCTTCGGGGCTTTTGGACAGGTCACGGCCGCGGCGGCGGTGGGGGGGCAGCAGAAGAGTTACAGGAGCGCCAGCGCCGAAGAGGCGGCCAGCATCCTTTTGAACGCTTCTTCCGTGATGGTCGTCCCCGGTTACGGCATGGCCGCGGCCCAGGCCCAGCACAAGGTGCGGGAGCTTTACGACCAGCTCATCAGACAAGGCGTGAACGTGAAATTCGCCATTCACCCCGTAGCCGGGCGCATGCCGGGCCACATGAACGTCCTCCTGGCCGAAGCGAACATCCCCTACGACGCCCTGCTGGAACTGGAAGAGGCCAACTCGGAGCTGCCCCAATGCGACGTGGCCCTCGTCATCGGGGCCAACGACGTGACCAATCCCGCCGCCCGCCACGACAAGGGGAGCCCGATCTACGGCATGCCCATCATCGACACCGACAAGGCCCGCACTGTGATGGTCATCAAACGCAGCATGAGCCCTGGCTTCGCCGGCGTCGACAACGAGCTCTATTACCTCGACCGAACGCTCATGTTGTTCGGAGACGCCAAGGCTTTCGTCGCCGATCTCATCAAGGAAGTAGACGCCCAGGGCGGCGGGTTCGAGGAAGCTTAGCCACGATGTTCACGAGCTCGGTTCTTTGAGCTCGACGAGGACGCAGTCCATGTTCGTATCTCCCAGGTTCTCACCGGTGTGCGACCGCTCCGGGACCCAGGCCACGTCGCCTCGTTTCGCGTGCCGGGTCGTCGGAGAGGAGCCGGGCACGAGATTCCGGACCGTGTAGTCGCTCGTGGACACGACAACCATGTCGGGGTGCGAATGGAGACGCCATCTCGTCCCGGGATCGGCGTGGAATGCGAGCACGCGCACGCGGGCGTTTTCGAATACGACCCGGTAGTGATCCGGAACGACGAGAATGGGATCGTCTTTCATGATTTCCCCTTCCCGAGAGCCTGCCCCTGTCAGCCTCCCGGCGACTGCGCCTGCGCGAACTTCGATTTCGGCGCCGCCTTTGGCGCAGACGGGCGCTCCACGCGGTCGGCAGTACGGCAGTCGGCGCCCTCGTCGAACGGGACGCGCAGGACGACCTGGTCTCCTGGCTTCAGGCCCTTGGCCACGAGGGCGCGAGGGGCGAGCGCGACCTGCCGCTCGCGCCCGCTCTTCTCGAGAATGGTGATCGCATTCTTCGTGTAGGCCTTGACGGTCCCGCGCAGGGTCACGTACGCCGCTCCGACGACAGACGGGCCGGTCGGACCGCTTGGGGCCGGCGATACGTACGGAGCGCCGCCGGATACTCCGGGATCAGGCGCGGCGACAGCGCCTCCCGCCCGAGCCGTCAGCCGCGGTGCACCCGGGACGGGCGCCCGCTCGCCCTGCAGAATCCGCCCGCACTTCGCCTGCGTCATCGTGTCGCTCGGCCGCACGAGCGTTTCCTTGTTGCTCTGACCGAGTGCGGACGGCACCGTCACGTGCTGCTCGGCGCCCGGAACACGTTCCTGCGCCATCGCGGGCAGGCCGAGCACCGCCGAGAGAATCAGCGGAATGTATTTCATCCACCCAATATAGGTCCGGTGCGGCGACGGGCCGTCGCTCATTATTGACGCAGATGCATCACCGATCCTGGCGTTCGGATCTATCCGGCGTCCGGGCCCATCGGTTGCCAGAGCTCGATCGGATTTCCCTCGGGGTCGTGGATCCGCGCGAATCGGCCGTTCGGATAAGGCTCGGGGTCGAGCTCGACGTCGACGCCCCCTTCGCGGAGCTGGGCGATCAGCGCGTCCAGGTCACGCACGCGAAAGTTGATCATCCACGTCCTCCGCGCGCTGCCGAAGTACGTCGTCGACTCCGGAAACGGCGCGAACACGGTCGGCCCCGCGTCCTGCCGCCAGGGCGCCGCGTCGTACGTCGGGGGCGCCGACTCGACGCCGAGATACTCGCGGTACCAGCGGCTCAGTCCGTCGGGATTCTTGGCCACGAAAAAAACGCCGCCGATGCCGTTCACCTTCTCCATGAAATCTCCTTTGTAAGCCGACGCACGGACTCAGTTTCGCGCATTCTCCACGACCAGGACGCCCGCGCCGCGAATGGCGTCCGTCTTCAGGGCGATCAAGGCCTCGTTCGCCTCTTCGAGGGCGAAGGTCCGGATGTGCGTCGACACGGGGATGCGCGCGGCCTCGGCGAGGAACGCGCGCCCGTCGTCGCGGGTGTTGTTCGCGACGCTGCGGACGATGCGCTCTTTGTAGAGGAGCTCGTACGGGATCGGCGGGGAGTCGCTCATGTGGATTCCGCCGAGGACGAGCGTTCCCCCCTTGTCGAGCGCCGCAAGCCCGGCGGGAATCAGGTCGCCGGCGGGGGCGAATATGATCGCCGCGTCGAGGCTCGACGGCGGGACGTCGCGGACGCCGCCGACCCACGCGGCCCCGAGCTCCTCGGCGAGGGCCTGGTGACGTTCGCGATCCCGCGTCATCACGTAGACGTCGGCGCCTCGCGCGCGCGCAATCTGGATCGCGATGTGCCCCGCGGCGCCGAAGCCGTAGATTCCGAGCCGCGCCCCGCGGAAGCCCGAGGGGCCGCCTGCGAGGCCCGTCAGGCGGAGAGCGCGATATCCGATGATGCCGGCGCAGAGGAGCGGCGCCGCGACGACGTCGGAGAATCCGCCGGGCAGCTCGTAGACGAAGTCCGCCTCGGCCAGGATCGTCGTCGCGAAGCCGCCGTCGACGGTCCATCCCGTGAACGCGGGGGTGTCGCACAGGTTCTCGCGGCCGCTCGTGCAGAAGCGGCAGACGCCGCAGGTCCGGTGGAGCCAGCCGATCCCGACGCGCCGGCCGAGCAGCACCTCGGCGCCCGTCCCCACGCCGGCGACCGTCCCCGCGACCTGATGGCCCGGAATCACGAGCGGCTTCACGACCGGCAGCTCGCCCTCGACGACGTGGAGATCCGTCCGGCAGATCCCGCACGCCGAGATCTTCACGAGGACCTGGCCGGGGCCGGGAGTCGGATCGGGAACGTCTTCGAGGACGAGGGGCCGCGTCTCGACCGGAGCCGGAGCGTGGAGCCTGAGGGCGCGCACTCGTCTTACCCGGGCGATTCGAACGTGAACGCGTAGATCTCGATCGATCCGTCGTCCCGGGTTCTGTGAACCGCCTTCAGGACCTTCCCCCGCGGCGGCTCGAGGTCCTGCCGGAACGTGACCTCGATCGTTCCCCGGGCGGTGTCGTGAACCGGGCGTCCGACGATCTGTCCCACCTGGAGCACGTCGTTCCGATTCAGCGTGACAGCCTGGTTGAGGCTTTCTGCCAGCGTTCCGTGTTCGACCTGTTCGGGGGTGAGCGCGCACGCGACGGTCTTGACCATCTCCTTGATTCTAGGGCTCAACCCGTCAGCCCTGCGGCACTCTCCGTTGCTCTTCGAGGAGGCCCAGCAGCCGGAGCAGGCCGTCGAGAATCGTGAGCGGGTGGGGCGGGCAGCCGGGGATGAAGAGGTCGACCGGCAGGACGGACGACACGCCGCCGTGCTGCTCGGGATGGCCGGCGTACGGCCCCCCGCTGATCGCGCACGCCCCCACGGCGATCACGATCTTCGGCGGCGGGACCGCGTCGTACGTCTTCTCGAGCGCGAGCCGCATGTTCTCGGTCACGGGTCCGGTGATGAGGAGCCCGTCCGCGTGGCGCGGAGACGCGACGACCTGGATTCCGAACCGTTCTATGTCCCAGCCGACCGTCCCGAGGACGTTGACGTCCGAGCTGCAGGCGTTGCAGTCGCCGGCGCTCACGACGCGCAGCTTCAGAGAGCGTCCGAAGAGCCGGCGGAGCGTTCCCTCGAGAGCGTCCGCGAGCGGCAGCGGTTGGCCCGCGAGGACGAGGTCTTCGCGCTTTCGGGTCGCGAGCCTGAAGTCGCGCGTGAACGCGATCGCCCCCTCCGGGCAGGCGGTCACGCACTCGACGCAGAAGAGACAGCGGCCGAGGTCGAGCGCGAGCGGGCCGTCTTTGGGGATGGCGTCGGTCGGGCAGACGTCCGCGCACGACCGGCACCCCTCCGGACACTTCGCTCCGTCGAGCGCGGGAAGCCCGCGAAACCGCTCGGGCATCGGCGGCGGGTCGCCCGCCGGGTATGCCATCGTGCGGTGCCCTTGATGCGCGCGCGCGAGGAGCGCTTTCAGCATGAGTCCTCTCTCTAGAGGTCGTGGCCGCAATAGGACAAATTGAAGCTCTTGTTGCAGAGCGGAAAGTCGGAGATCTGACCGTCCCTGAGAGCGAGCGCGAGCGCGAACCAGTTGTGGAAGGACGGGTCGGTAATCTTGTAGCGGGAAAAGCGTCCCGCCGCGTCCGTCATCGCGACGTGGCAGATCTCGCCGCGCCAGCCTTCGGTGAGCGCGACGACGAGCGACTCCGGCCTCATCGCTCCGGCGGCGGCGCGCGCCCCGCTCGCCGGCAGAGTGTCGAGCTGGCTCAGGATGAAGGAGATCGACTGCTGGATTTCGAGCCACCGGACGAACGCGCGGGAGTTGACGTCGCCGTGATGCGCCGTCACCACGGGGAGGTGGACGAAGCGGTAGATGCCTGCGGGAAAGTCGTGCCTCACGTCCCGCTGAATTCCGCATGCGCGTGCCGCGGGCCCGACGAGGCCGAGGGCCGCCGCGTCTCCGGGGCTGACGGTGCCGGTGCCCTCGAACCGTTCCCTGACGCTCGGCGTATCCCAGAGCAGCTCCACCGCTTCCGTCACGTCGGTCCGCGCTACGGTCACGCGCGACCTCAGATCTCGGACCTGGTCGGCCGAGAGGTCGAACCCGACGCCGCCGGGCCGGACGAGCCCGCGCCCGAAGCGCGAGCCGCAGAGCTCCGCCGTCATGTTGAGGAAGTCGCCGCGCAGCCGTCCGCAGTACGACGCCGTCGGGAGATAGGCGATGTCGCCGGCGAGCGCTCCGAGGTCGCCGACGTGGTTCGCGAGGCGTTCGAGCTCGAGCGCGATGCCGCGGACCGCGTGCGCGTGCGCGGACACGACGGCGCGGGAGAGCGCCTCGACCACCTGGCCGTATGCCATCGCGTGGCCGATCGTCGTGTCACCGGCGGCGGTCTCCATGTACGGCATGGTTCGTTTCGTCGGCCCGCCCATGAGGGCCCGCTCGATGCCGCGATGCTGGTAGCCGAGCGCGATTTCGAGGTGGAAGACCTGCTCGCCGTGGCATTGGAACCGGAAGTGCCCGGGCTCGATCACGCCGGCGTGGACGGGGCCGACCGCGACCTCGTGGACCTCGTCCCCTTCGACTCTGAAGAAATCGGCGACCCCCGGCAGGATTTCCGTGTTCGCCGCCCGGGCCCAGGCGTCGTGGCCCTCGCGATACGAATGGTGGAACCTCACCGGCTTCAGCCACGGATGTCCCTCGAACCGGACGCCGTACTGCTCGGCGATCTCGCGCTCGAAGAGGTGCGCCTCGGCCACCTCGGGCACGACCGACTCGAACGTCGTTCCGTCGGAGGCCGTGCGCGCGACGAAAAGGCGCCCGTTCGCGTCGTCCGCGAGGACGGCCGTGAGGGCGACGTCCGCGATGGCCTCGTCCGCGGAGCCGAAGTAAGCGGCGACGCGCCGTCCCTTGCTTCGTACCCCGTGGACGAGCCACTCGCGGAACCGTGACGGCAGGAGCCACGGCACGTCCTTCAGGGGCAGGACGCGGGAGTTCCGTGTCGCGGCGGCCATCTCTGCCGTTCCCGTCACGACGCGCCCTCCAGAGCCTTCGCCGCCTCGAGGACCAGGGTCTGGACCGCGCCGGGGATCCGGACGCCCATGATCACGACCATCGCGAGGGCGGCCAGGATCGGCGCGGTCTTCCAGAAGCTGTCGCGGAAGTCGGTCGTTCCGCCCGCCGGGGAAATCGGCCCCTGGACGACCGCGAGGACCGTCGAGCCCATGCCGATGAAGATGACGGCGAGGAAGAAGAGGAAGAGGGCCGACGTGACGAAGAGATGCGCCGTCATGGCGCCCGCGAGGATCGTGAACTCGCTGATGAATGGCCCGAAGGGCGGCGAGCCCGTGATCGCGAGGAAGCCGGCGAGGAAGAGGATGCCCGACAGCGGGACCCGGCGGAACGCACCACTCACGGCGTCGATCGTCTTGCTTCCGTACGCGCGGTGGATGTTGCCTGCCGAGAGGAAGAGCACGACCTTCGTGAGGGAATTGTTGATGACGTGCAGGAGCGCGCCTGTGACGGCGATGCCCCCGGCGCCGATGCCCAGAACCAGGATTCCCATGTGCTCGACGCTCGAATACGCGAGCATCCGCTTGAAGTCGCGCTGCCCGACCATGAACGCCGCCGCGACGCCCATGGAGAGAAGGCCGAGAGCGAGAAAGAGCTCGCGCGCGAACGCTCCTTCTCCGGCCGCCTGCATCACCCGGTAGACCCTGAGGAGCGCGAGGAACGCGCAGTTCGTCAGTCCGCCGGCGAGGAGCGCCCCGATGATCCCAGGAGCCTCGCCGTAGGCGTCGGGCTTCCAGGTGTGCATCGGAGCGAGGCCCATCTTCGTTCCGTAGCCGACGAGGAGAAGGACGAAGCCGGCCCTGAGCCACGGCCGCGACAGGCCGCCTGCGTGCTCGAGCAGGGCTCCGAAGAGGAGGCTCTCGTCCCCGGAGGCGCCGTGGAGCGCGGCATACGCCACGAAGAGCGAGCCCAGGAGAGCGAGCGCGATGCCGACCGAGCCGATCATGAGGTACTTCCACGCCGCCTCGAGCGATCGGGCGTTGTGGTTGAAGTAGATGAGGATGGCTGTCGAGAGAGTCGCTCCTTCGACCGCGACCCAGACGACCGCCAGGTGCTGCGCCA
This sequence comes from Thermoanaerobaculia bacterium, assembly GCA_963816185.1. Lineage (GTDB taxonomy): Bacteria > Acidobacteriota > Thermoanaerobaculia > UBA5066 > UBA5066 > Fen-183. Next base: position 63,840 of record CAWFJJ010000025.1, read on the forward strand.
CGGTGATCGCCGTCGCCATCGACAGGAACGTCAGGAGGCAGATGCAGAAGACCCGGTTCGCCCGCTCCTTCCGGATCCGCAGGTACTCGACGCCGTAGAGCGCGCAGAGCGTGAAGAGGAGGGACACGACGTCGAGGATCAGGTGTCCGAGCGCGTCGACCTCGAACCACCCTCCGAGCGTCGCCTCTCCGGACCGCAATGCGAGCGAGCCGCCGAGGTGAAGGACGGCCGTACCGGCCACGATCAGGGGAGCCGCCTTCTCCGACGGCGTCACGAACGCCACGAGAGCGGCGAAAAGCGGCACGATGATGAGCGCGAGGAGCAGCATTCGTCAGTCCCGGAGCTCCGCGAGCCGCTCCGTGTCGAGCGAGCCGAACTCACGCTGGATGTGGTTCATGACGATTCCCATGACGAAGATCCCGACGAGAAGGTCCAGGAGGACGCCGACTTCCACGAGCGTCGGCATGGCCTCGTGGAGAAGCTGCGCGAAGACGAAGATCCCGTTCTCGAGGATCAGGTAGCCGGTGACCTGCGAGATGGCCTTGCGGCGCGTCGTGAGGAGGAGAAACCCCGCGAAGAGCGTCGAGAGGGCCACCGGCACCACGAGGAGGTCGCGGTGCGCCGGCTGGAGCGGAAGACGGCTCGCGAAGAGCGTCGTGGCTCCGGTCCCTGCGGCGAGAAGGAGCACGGAGGGGACGAGCCCCAGGTACGGCTCCATTTCGTGCTGGATGTGCACCTCGCGGAGGGCCCTGGTGAGCATCCCGGGAATCACGACGGCCTTGACGATTCCCGCCACGCTCACGAGGCCGAGGAGGCGCAGGGACGGCGCCGGCGTGAAAAGAAGCGGGAAGACGCTCACGAAGAAGCCCTGCAGGGCCGCGGCCCGGATGCACGCCTTCAGGTTCGAGGTGCCGAGCGCGAGGAAGTTCATCGTGACGGCGAGGATCAGGGCGGAGGAGGCGGCTTCTCGCATCGTCACCTCCTCACGAGGAGAACGACGGCGAAGCCCGCGAGAAGCGTCGCGGTCACGAGGAGCTGGGGAACGCGGGCGAGCCGGAGCCGCGCCATGCTCGACTCGACGAGCCCCACGACCACGCCGGCTCCGGCGAGGCCCGCCACGAAGAGGACGAGATCGAGGGCGCTTCCTCCCGCGCGCGCCGGGATCAGGAGCGTCACGAGCAGCGTCGCGAAGACCGTGAGCTTGAGGGCGGCGCCGTACAGGATGAAGCCGAACGCGGGCCCCGCGTGGTCGAGGACCATCGCCTCGTGGATCATCGTGAGCTCGAGATGGGTGTTCGGGTCGTCGAAGGGGAGTCGCGCGTTTTCGGAGAGGAGCACGATGAACCAGCTCGCGAGGATGAGGACGACCGATGCGCTCGCCTTGTGCCATGCGCCCGCCGCACGGACGTCCAGCATGCCCGTCAGGGACAGGGAGCCCGAGAGGCGCGTGAGAGCGAGCATTCCGAAAAGGAGCGCCGGCTCCGCGAGGGCAGAGAACGTCACCTCACGTGCGGCGCCCATCCCTTCGAAGGGCGACCCCGTGTCCATGGCCGCCGTGGCGACGAAGAAACGCGCGAGCGCGAAGACGGCGACGAAGAGGATCATGTCCCCTTCGAACGACAGCGGTGCAGGCCGGCCCGCGAGGGGCAGGAGGAGCACCGCGACGAGCGGCGCCACGACGGCGAGGATCGGCCCCGCGAGAAACACCCACGTCGTCGTGCGGCTGGCGACGAACCCCTTGCCGAAGAGCTTGACCAGGTCGTAATAGACCTGGAAGAAGGGTGGTCCCGTGCGGCCTGCCACGAGCGCCTTCGTCTTGTTGATCACGCCGAGGAGGAGCGGCGCGAGCGCGAGGACCACGAGGAGATTGGCGATCGAGCTCACCACGACCAGCTCCACGCGAGGAGCACGACGAGCGTGACGACGATGTACAGGAGGTAGGTCTGGACGCGGCCGGCCTGGATGACGTGCAGGAGCTCCAGGAGCGAGCGCCCACGCGCGAAGAGAGGCAGCAGAGCGCGATCCAGAGCCGGATCTCCCGCATGGCTTTCGAACCGCGGACCGTCCGCGGGGAAGGGGCCGGTCAGGCGCGGCCGGTGTTCGTCGGGCAGGACAGCCCAGCGAAACAGCCTCACGAGCATTGCGGCGAACGAAGAAGACGTGTACTGGATCCGCGGGCTCCCCGAGGCGTACCCGCAGCCCCACGTCGTCGTCAGCGCGGCCGGCCGCATCAGCGCCAGGCCGGCGACGCCGGCAGCGGCCATGACGGCGAGCAGGAAGAGGGGCATCCAACCGAGGGCACCGAGGTCGGCGCTCGTAGCCGTTGCGGCTTGCGCCCCGAGGAGGGCGCCCGCCGCGCGGCGGCTTACGCCCGACGCGCCGTTCGGCCAGAGGCCGATCACGGCGCAGGACAAGCCGAGGGCGCCCATCGAGAACCGCATCGAGCGGGCCGCGTCGGCGACTTCGCGCGTCGCGTGAGGCCCGCGCGCCGTTCCCAGGAAGACGGCCGAGAAGGCCTTGACGAAGCACGCAACCGCCAGCGCGCCGATGAACGCGAGCGCCGGCGCGGCGGCGGCCGCTCCGAGCATGTCGATGCCCCCGCTCGGGCCCGTGAGGGCCCGAAAGCTCGCGAGAGAGATCAGCCACTCGCTCACGAAGCCGTTGAGAGGCGGCAGGCCCGAGATCGCGACGGCGCCGAGAAGAAAGGCGGCTCCCGTGAAGCGCATGCGCCGAAACAGGCCGCCGAGCGCGTCGATCTCCCGGGTCCCGGTCGCGTGGATCACGGCGCCGGCCGCATGGAACAGGAGCGCCTTGAAGGCCGCGTGGTTCCAGACGTGGAGGAGGCCGCCCGCGAACCCGAGCACGGCCCAGTCGAGCCGGTGCTGCGCCATCCCGAGCACGCCCACCCCGAGCCCGATCAGGATGATGCCGATGTTCTCGATCGAGTGGTACGCGAGGAGGCGCTTGAGGTCGTGCTGCGCGAGCGCCATCACGACGCCGAGGACGCCCGACGTGATGCCGAGGGCCACGAGCGCGAGGCCCAGCCATCGCGGATAGTCCGGCAGCATCGAGAGCACGCGCACGAGACCGTAGATCCCCATCTTCAGGACGACTCCCGACAGCAGAGCCGAGACATGGCTCGGGGCCGCCGCGTGCGCGCCCGGAATCCAGACGTGGAGCGGGATCACGCCCGCCTTGAGGCCGAAGCCGGCGAGCGCGAGGAGGAGGATCGGCGTGATCAGCGGGGAGGAGCCCAGCGCGGCCGAGGGTGCGAGGAGCCACGCGCCGGTGGCGTCGCGGAGCAACGCGAACATCGCGAAGAGGATCAGGGTGCTCGCGTGAGCCGATACGAAATAGATCCATCCCGCGCGGAGCGCCGCGGCGTCGTCCTGATCCGTCGTGACGAGGAAGAAGGCGGCGAGCGAGACGATCTCCCAGCCGGCGAGGAAGCTCCAGGCGTCGCCGGCGACCATCACGAGCGCGAGACCGGCCGTGGCGAGGCCGTAGAAGAAGCGGAGCTTGCGCCCGTTCTTCGGGTGATGCGCCTCCACCCAATAGCCCTCGCCATAGATCGAGCCGAGTCCGGAGACGACGAAGACCGGCACGAGGAAGAACGCCGAGAGGCGGTCCAGCGTGAAGGTCAGCGCGCCGCCCGGCAACGGCCACGCAAGCCGCGCCGTCGCGATGTTTCCCGCGAGCGCGAAGCCCGCGGCCGCGAGGCCGAGTGCACAGCCCAGGACGTGGCACCACGTGGCGATTCGCTGTCCAGCGCGAGCTCCCGGAGGAAACAGCAAGCCGGGGAGTCCGCTGAACCCGACGAGGGCCGCCGCGACGGCCAGGAGCTCGAGCGTCGTGGGCGTCATGCGCCGGTCTTCTCGAGGGTTCGTGCCATTTCGATCAGGGCGGCAGCCGAAGCGCGGCCGCGAATCGCATCGCGAACCCCCGGGTGCTTGAGGAGAAACGCGATCTTCGCGAGCATCTGGAGGTGAACGCGCGTGGTCGGGCTGACGAGAAAGAAAAGCGCGAAGACCTTCTGGCCGTCCGGTGCGTTGAAATCGACGGGCTGACGGAGAAGCGCGAGGGACAGGGACGGTTCGTCGGCGGAGAGAGCGATCGGATTTCGGACGTGAGGAATCGCGATTCCGTCGCCGACCGGCACGACCGCCGCGGCGCCCCGGGCGAGGAGGAGGTGGAGAAGCGCGTCGCGGTCTCCCTCGTCGTCGAGCTTCAGCAAGGCGATGATCGACCGGAGCGCCTCCTCGCGCGTCGCTCCGCCGACGTCATGGAAAACGCCTCCGCGCTCGAGGCTCTCGGCGACCGAGGGAATGCGCTCGTCCTCGTCTTCTTCGTGGAACAACGCGGGGTCGACGGAGAGGTTGCGGGAGGTCGCCCATTCGAGGAGCTCGCTCCGGTTGATGCGGTACCGGTCGTCGATGCGGTATGCCGGAAGGCCGCCGGATTCGATCCACGCGTACACCTTCTCTTCGGGGGCGTGGAGGAGCGCCGCCGCCTCCCGAACCGTTACGCGCATGGGGTCTGCTTCACCGCGGCACCGACGCCTTCAGGCGTTCCTCCGCGTCCCGAACGGCCGCGATCACCTCGTCGGGGCCGGCGCTGGCGGTGATGCGCCGGATCAGGTCGGCGTTCCCAAAGAGCTTCACTGCGCGCGAGATCGTGAGGAGATACCCCTGGGTCGTCCGGGCGAGGATGACGAGGATCACGCGGGGCCGGTTGCCGTTCGGGTCATGGAAGCTGACGGGCGCGCGCATCACGGCGAGCAGGATCCGCTTCCGCGAAAACCGGAAATCAGCTAGCTCGTTCGGGTGTGGGAACGCCGCGTCCTCGACGAGCGCGGTCGAGCAGAGGAGCTCGCGCGCCCGGATCGATTCGTAGAGCGCATTCCGGTCGACGCCAGGCTCGAGCGCCGCGCGCGTGACGATCCAGGAGAGCAGCTCGTCTCGCGGCTGCACCGGCACGTCGAGCCACACGTTCTCCGGCAGGAGGAGCGGGTGGATGTCGATCTCCGAGGGCGCGAGCTCCTCGAGAACCGCCTTCTGCCCTTCGATCTCGACCTTCTTGACCCGTTCGTCCAGCCAGCCGTCGATGTCGTGCTTGCGAAACCGCCACTGTGCGCCGATGCGGGCTGCGGGCAGGAGGCCCCTGTCGAGCATCCGGTAGATCGTCTTCTCCGAGACCATGAGGTACTCGGAGAGCTGCTTGATGTTGAGAATCTCGCCCGTCTGAGACTCTGGGCCCATGCCTGCTTTCTTACCATCGATGGACAACACTAGACATCAATGTACATCACAGACCATTCAAGGACAAGGGGTATCTCACAAGACACTTATTTGGCTCGGTTTTCTGGTTTCCGGAATCCTCTTCAATACCTGGGCAAGGTCGGATCGATCTCCGCGGCCCAGCGGTTGATCCCGCCGGTCAGGCTCCGGACTTTGCGGAAGCCGGCGTCCATCAGGAACTGCACCGCCCTGGCGCTGCTGATGCCGAGGCGGCAGTGGACCACGATTTCGTCGGCCGTGGAGAGCTTGTTCAGGTTCGCCGGAAGAGTCCCGAGCGGGATCTTGACCGAGCCGGGAAGCTCGGAGATCGCGCTCTCGTGCGGCTCACGCACGTCCACGAGGACGAACGGGTCGCCGTCGTCCATCATCTTCTTCAGCTCCTGCACCGTGATCACGGGCACGCCGCTCTCTCGTTTCTCCTCTTCGTGCGCACGCGGAATACCGCAGAACTCCTCGTAATCGATGAGCCGCGTGACCGTGGGATTCGAGCCGCAGATGACGCACTCGGGGTTCTTGCGCAGCTTGAGCGTGCGGAAGCTCATGGCGAGCGCGTCCACGAGGAGCAGCCGTCCGACGAGGGATTCGCCGGCTCCGAGGATGAGCTTGATCGTCTCGGTCGCCTGGATCACGCCGAGAAGACCCGGCAGGATCCCGAGAACGCCGCCCTCCGCGCAGGAGGGGACGAGCCCCTGCGGAGGCGGATCCTGATAGAGGCAGCGGTAGCACGGGCCCTTCGGCGCCCAGAAGACCGAGGCCTGCCCTTCGAAGCGGAAGATCGAGGCGTAGGCGTTCGGCTTCCCGAGAAGGACGCAGGCGTCGTTCACGAGGTAGCGGGTCGGGAAGTTGTCGGTGCCGTCGGCGACGACGTCGTAGTCGCGGAAGATGTCGAGCGCGTTGTCCGAGGAAAGGCGCACGGCGTGCGGGACGACCGTCACGTTCGGGTTGACGTCCTTCAGGCGCTCGGCCGCGGACTCGAGCTTCGGCCGCCCGACGTCCTTCGTGCCGTGCAGGATCTGCCGCTGAAGGTTCGAAAAGTCCACCACGTCGAAGTCCACGAGGCCGAGCGTGCCGACGCCCGCGGCCGCGAGGTAGAGCGCGAGCGGCGAGCCGAGGCCGCCCGCGCCCACGCACAGCACGCGCGCGGCCTTCAGCTTCTTCTGCCCGTCGAGGCCGACCTCCGGCATGATGAGATGTCGGGAGTAGCGCTGAAACTCCTCGCGGCTGAGGTCGTCGGCGCGGACGGGAACGGGCATCACGCTTCTCCTTCTCTCGAAAGCGTCGTGACGAGCTCCCCCACGAAGCGGGGGCATTCGATCTCCACCCTCTCGAAGGGAAGCTCGGGGGCGCGGATCTCCCACGCCCCGATGTCTCGCGCCCGACCTTTCTGGACGGAGACGATGACGGTGAGGAGCCCGACCCAGGCGCAGGAGAGGTCCGTGGCGGAGGGACGCGCGGGGTGGTCCGGATGGCTGTGCCAGAAGCCGAGGAGGCGGAGACCCTGCGCATCGGCCTCACGCTCCACGCGCAGGTAGTCCTCGGGCGAGACCTCGAACTTCACGCGCGGCGTTTCCCTTTCGGTGTTCGGGAGCGGCAGCATGACGCGCGCGTGGCCTCTCTCGCCCAGCAGCGCACCGCAGCCCTCGAACGGATACGCCGACGAGGCCTCTCTCGCGATGTCCTCGAGGAGGACGTGATCGATGCGGATTAAGGACCTCTCCGGCGCCACGCTCGCCTTCCTTCGTCTCCGAGCGGAAGTCTGCCTCTTCTCGGCGCACGCCGACAATCTTTTCGAGACGACGTCTCAGCGGAGCCGGGTCCAGTCGATCCTCTCGACGTCCCAGGTGTTGTCGATCCACAGATTCGGTGGCGGCAGCGGCTGCAGCGTGACGGTCACGCGCCAGACCTCGTTGCGCGGATAGGCGGCGAGAAGCTCGGCGCGCTTTTCGGGCAGGTCGCGCGCGAAAACGCGCGGAGCGCGCCGCGGATCGGGTCCGTTCTCGAGCAGGAAAGATCCGTACGTCCATTCTGCGGTGTTCCCCGCGACGAGGACGAGGGCCGAGGGCCCGACGCCGGCCGCCGCGAGCCGGCGAAGCGGTTCCCCGGTATGTGCGTGGTACGCGTGTGAAAGGGCCTCGGCCTGCTCGGGCAGGAGCGTCGCGAGGGGGAAGAAGGCGAGGAAGACCACGGCGGCGGCCGTGCCCGCCGTCCGGAACCGGCCGAGGCGGAAGCGCTCGAGCAGCGACGCCGCAAGGCGACCCGCCGTTCGGAGCGCGCGCGCGACGAGGAGCGCCAGGGCTCCGAGCGCTTCGAACGCATATCGAGGACCCGAGTGGCTGATGTCGTAGAAACGAAAGAAGCTGAACCCGGCGACGAGGGCGAGAACGCACGCGGCGAGCCACGCGTCCCGCCGTCGGCCCGGCGCCGGAACGAGAAGGAAGAGGAGCGGGAGTAGATCTCCCCAGGGGAAGCCCCAGACCGTAGCGTCGAGATCGTGAAGGAACCAGGGGAAATGCGCCCAGAAGAGCTGCGAGAAGGAAAAGCCGAACGCGAAGGACGAGACCGACAAGGACAGGGACGGGTCGTTGACGACATACCCCATGCGGAAGGGATGGCCCGAAAGGGCGAAGTTATAGGCGAGGAGGAATGCGAGAGGCGCCGTCCCGCCGAGCCCGAGAAACCCGATCGAACGCCCGAGCTCCTTGCGGCGGGCGACGAGAGCGGCGATCAGCGCGGGCAGCAGAAAGAGCACGGCGGCCTGCGGGCGAACGACGACTCCGAACGCCCCGAGAAATCCGGACGCGAGGAGCGGACGTGCGCCGCTTCCCTGGCAGCTTTCCGCGAGGAACACGAGACACCACGTGAAGACGCACAGGCTCGCCACGTGGGGCATGAAGTCGGCTCCCATGAGCAACGCGAACGGCGAGACGGCAAGAAGGAGCGCTCCGAGCGTTCCGGTCGCCTCGTCGTAGAGGACCGTTCCGAGGCGAAAGACGCCGAGGATCGTCAGGCCGAGCAGGATCGGATTGACGAGGAACGGGGCGCCGACGAAAAACCCGGCGGCCAAGAGCAGCGGGAAGCCGGGGGGATAGAGGCTGCACCAGCGGGTCCCGCTGAGGAGAACGTTCTGGCTCTTGAACGCCTCCGGGACGGGCGGTGGCTCGAGCCACGGGCGGCCCGCCGCGAAGATCTTCCCCTGAAAAGCGTACGAGACTCCGTCGGCGACGTGCGGAACGCCGCCGAATACACGTTGTCCGAGGAAGGCGCTCACGGCCGCCGCGAAGACGGCGAGACCGGCGACGAAAACGACAGGCCGGACGGGCCAGGACCTCGGAGGCGCGCTCAAAGCCCGAGGTGTTGCGCGACGACGTCCGGGCTCGCGATCAGCGCGCCGGCCTGCCGCTTCTTCACGCGGCCGTCGGGCCCCGTCACGAGGAAGTGGGGCACGCCGCGAATGCTCATCTTTCGAGCCCATGCGCCGGAAGCGTCGACGAGGACCTCTCGCCCGATCGCGCGAGCCATCTCCGCGCATCTCGGCATCGCATCCATGCCCACGACGAACGTCGTCTCGATGCCGCGGTCCTTCACGAGGTCGGCGAGCGCGCGGTCACCCGGAAGCGAGGCCTTGCACGGGCCGCACCACGGCGCGACGTAGACGATGAGGCATCCCTTCGCGCCGCCGCACTGCCCGGCGCGTGCGTCGCCGGCCGGGGTTCCGTCCGCGGCGAGGCGCGGCAGCAAGTCCGCCGCGATCTTCGTGGGCGCCCGCATCAAGAGCCACGCCGCGGCCGCGAGAGCGAAGAGCCCGAACAGAATCGCCCGGCCCGACGGGCCCATCGGAGGCGCCGGGCGTCCCGCATCGAAACGCGACGGCGGTGTTGCGCCTGCGGCAGGTCCGGGCGGCGGCGTGAGCGTTCCCATGGCGCCATTTTCGCACCGAGGCGCCTTCCTTCCCTAGAATGGAGCACGATGCGCTGCCGGATCATCCCGCTCGTGGCCGGGTTCGCCCTTGCCGTCGGTGTCTCCGCCCCGGCCTTCGTCCTCGTCCCTCCCGATCGCCCGCTCGGAGTCGGAGACGTCGCTCCGGTGCTCGAGGTCGAGGCATGGCTTCACGGTGAGCCCGTGAATCTCTTCTCACCCGGCACCGTGTACGTGATCGAGTTCTGGGCCACGTCGTGCGGGCCGTGCGTCGCAAACGTCCCGCACCTCACGGAGCTTGCACGCGCGTATCCGGGCCGTGTGACGGTTATCGGCGCGACGAGCCCGGACCGATCGGGGAACACGCTCGACGCAGTCGGGAAATTCATTGCGGCCAAGGGTGCGCAACTTTCGTATCACATCGCCTGGCTGCCGGCGTCCATGGGGCCGGCGGGCGAGGCCGGCATCCCCTTCAACCCCTGGTTCCGGCAGGCGGGAATGGCGAGCCTCGAGTCGCTCCCGGCCGCATTCATCGTCGACGGCCGCGGGCGCATCGCATACATCGGCGACCCCCTGACGTTGGAGGCGCCGCTCAAACGGATCATCGCGGGCGACTGGGATCTCGCCGCTGCACGGCGGCGCTGGGACGAAAGCCGTCGCGCCGAGTCGCTGCGCCAGCAGCTCGAGTCGCTCCTCCTCTCGGCGGATGTCGCGCCGGCGCGCGCGCTCGCGTTTCAGATCGTGCGCGTCCGGAGCGGCGACGATCCGCGGATTCTCAGCCTCGTGGCGTCGTCCATCGCGGCGTCTCCCCTGAAGGCGGATCGTGCTCTTCTCGACATCGCGTTCGAGGCGGCCGCTCGTTCGATTGCTCTCACGCGGCGCAAGGCGCCCGGAATGCTCGACGTACTCGCCCGGATCCAGTTCCTGCGCGGGGACGTGGCCGGGGCGATCGAAACGGAGGAGGCCGCGGTCGCCCTCTCCGAAGGCGGCATGCAAGAGGCCGAGAAGAGGACGCTCGCCGAGTTCCGGTCGGCCGCGCCGCACGGCCCGAGATAGCGCGCCGCCCGCGCGACTCCGGAACGCCGGCCGGGCTCCCGCCCCTTGAAGCATCTGCCTCAGGAATATTTTTCGGACCTTTGCGTTACTCTTGCAGCGATGGCGCGCTCGTCCGGACCCGCATTTCGCCTTCGAGGCGCGGTCGCGGCTCTCGCCGCGCTGCTCGTATCGGTGTCGGCGCTCGCCGTCCCTCCCTCTTCCGCGAAGGCGCCGCAATGCCCGATGTCCGGAGCGCCGACGTGCTGCTGCACGGAAGGGAGCGGTCCGCAGGACTCCTCCGCGGGGTGCTGCCGCCGGGCCGTGCCCGAGGAGACGGCGCCCTCGGTTCAAGCGACCGCCTCCGCCGCCTTTTCGGCGCCCGCCGCAACGGCGAGCGATCTGCCTGATCTTCCTCTCGCCACGTCGCTTGCGGGTCCGGCGCACCGAGTCGCGCCGCGCGCCCGGTCGGCTCCTCTCTTCCTCCTTTTCGCGGTTTTCTTGATCTGATCCCTCGTCGAATCGTTCTCGCGCCGTCCGAAAGGACGGCTCCGTGAGGCTTTTCGTGCGAGGAGATCCAGATGGTCGACAGAAGAAGAGAAGAGAAGAAAGAATTTCTTAGAAGGTCCCGAGCGGCGGCTGCCGGCACTCTGCTCCTGTTGTGCCTCGGTTCGGCGAGCGCAAGGGCAGTCGAGCCCGTCGAAAGCATTGTGCCTTCGGCGGCGGCTTCGGCCGAAGTCGACGCGCTGGTCGCAGAGGCGCTCGCGAAGAACCCGGACCTCGCCGCGGCGAAGCAGGAAGCTGCGGCCGCCCGTTCGCGGGTCTCTCCCGCCGGCGCTCTGCCGGATCCGATGTTGAGCGTCACGTACGAGAACGACGGAACGAGCCTGTCGCTCGGCGTCGAACAGATGACGCGTCTCTCCTTCATGGCGCAGCAGGCGTTCCCGTTTCCGGGAAAGCTCGCGCTCGCCGAGAAGGTCGCGAGCCTGGATGCGGGGCGCGGCGCGACGCGGCCCGAGCGCGTGGCCCTGACGCTGGAAGCCGCCGTGCGGCGCGCGTACGCCGATCTCCTCGAGGCTCGCGAGGACCTGAAGCTCGTGGACGAGCAGATCGCGACGTGGCGCGACATCGAGGAGGACCTCCGCGCCCGCTATTCGGCGGGACTGGGAACGCAGCAGGACGTCCTGCGCGCCCAGGCCGAGAGGACGCGCCTTCTCCAGCAGCGCCGCCGTGACGAGGCAGCCGAGAAGAGCGCCGTGAGCGCCCTGAACCAGCTTCTCTACCGGCCCGCCGAGAGCCCTCTCCCGACGAAGAACGAGCTGATTCCCGGCGCTCGCCCCGGCGTCCCCTCAGGGCACGAGGCCGTCGAGGAGGCGCTGAAGATGACGCCCGAGCTGAAGGATGCAGCGCTCGCGAAGGACCGCGCGAAAGCGGCTGCGGATCTCGCGCGGCGCAACCTGAAGCCCGACTTCGTCGCCTCCGCGGCTTACATGAACCGGGGAGGATTGCCGCTGATGTGGTCGGCGGGCGTCGGGGTCTCGGTCCCGCTCTGGGCCGGAAAGAAGCAGAGACCGCTGATCGTCGAAGCGGAGGCGCTCGGGGAGGCGGCTTCGGCGACCGAAGCCTCCTTACGCCGCCAGATCGAGGCGCGGACCGAGGAAAGGCTGATCCGGGTCGAGCAGCTCGCCGCCGAGGCGAAGCTCGACGCAGAAGGCGTGCTCGTGCAGGACAAGCTGTCCGTCGACGCGGCGCTCGCGAGCTATCGGACCGGCTCGGTTCCGTTCGTCACCGTGCTCGAGGCGCTCGGCACGTACTTCATCGACCGCCGCGCGGCTGTGTCGCGCCTCGCCGGCTTCATCCGCGCCGAGGCCGACCTCAACGAATTCTCCCTCGACCGCGCGGGGCCCGCCGGGATGGCGTCCTCACCCGGTCCCTCCTTCGGCGCCGCCCCCAGGATGTAGGAAAGAACGAACATGAAATCACCGCGTCTCACCCGAGTCCTCCTCGTCGTCGCTCTCGCCGCCGCCCTCGTGCCGGCCGTCGCCCTCCTGCCGGGATGCACGCAGAAGGGAGCGGAGACCGCCGTGGCGAGGAAATACACGTGCGTGATGCACCCGCAGATCATCCGCGACAAGCCCGGAGATTGCCCGATCTGCGGCATGAAGCTCGTACCGATCGATCCGCACCGCACGCCCGCGCCGGCCGCACCCGTCACGAAGTCGGCGCCAGGGACACGCAAGATCCTCCTCTACCGCTCGCCCATGAACCCTGCCGAGACCTCGCCCGTGCCGAAGAAAGACTCGATGGGGATGGACTTCGTGCCCGTCTACGAGGACGAGGCCCAGGGTGCGACCGGAGGCCCGGAGGGCCTCGCACCCGTCACGATCGACGCTCAGAAGAGGCAGCTCCTCGGTCTGAAGACGGTCGCGGTGCGGCGCGGTCCGTTCGAGACTTCGATCCGGACCACGGGCCGGGTCGCGGCGGACGAGCGGCGTGTCCACCACGTTCACACGCGCTTCGAAGCGTTCGTCGAGCACGTCACCGCCGACTTCACCGGCAAGTACGTCCACAAGGGCGAGGCGCTCGCGTACCTGTACAGCCCGGACCTCTACGCGACACAGGAGGAGTACCTCCTCGCTCTCAAGGCATCGCGGTCGCTCGGAACGTCGGGAGTCTCGTCGGTCGCGCAGGGCGGCCAGGATCTGCTGGCCGCCGCGCGCCAGCGGCTTCTCCTCTGGGAGATCGCGCCGGCCGACATCGAGCGGATCGAGAAGAACGGTGCGCCGATCCGCGCCCTTCCCGTCTACGCGCCGATCTCGGGATACGTGACCGCCCGCACGGCCTATCACGGCATGAAGGTGGGGCCGTCCGACACGCTGTTCGACATCCTCGACCTTTCGCACGTCTGGGTCATCGCGGACGTCTACGAGTACGAGCTGCCGCGCCTCTCGGTCGGGCAGCGGGCGACGATGACGCTCTCGTACTGGCCGGGGCGCGTCTGGAACGGCACGGTGACGTACGTCTACCCGGCCGTCGACGAGAAGACGCGGACGGTGAAGGTCCGCATCGAGCTCGACAACCCGAAGGGGGAGCTGAAGCCCGAGATGTTCGCGGACGTGACGATCCACGGCAAGACGCGTGATGTGCTCCAGGTCCCCGATGACGCAGTCCTCGAGAGCGGCACGCGAAACGTCGTCTTCGTCGACCTCGGCGAGGGGAAGCTCCTGCCGCGGGAGGTGACCCTGGGCGACCGCGGCAACGGGGCCTTCGAAGTCAAATCCGGCCTTGCCGCCGGCGATATTGTGGTCCGAGGCGCCAACTTCCTCGTCGATTCCGAGTCGCGCCTCAAGGCCGCCATCTCGGCGATGGGGGCCTCGAAATGATCCGCCGGATCATCCGCTTCTCCGCCGAGAACAAGTATCTCGTCATCGCGCTCTACGCGATCATCATCGTTCTCGCCGTGGGCGTCATCCGCAGGACGCCGCTCGACGCCATCCCCGACCTCTCGGACACGCAGGTCATCATCTATTCCCGTTGGGACCGGAGTCCCGACATCCTCGAGGACCAGGTCACGTATCCGATCGTCACCTCGCTTCTCGGCGCGCCGAAGGTGAAGACGATCCGGGGCTTCTCGGACTTCGGGTTCTCGTACGTCTACGTGATCTTCGAAGACGGGACGGACCTCTACTGGGCCCGCTCTCGAGTCCTCGAGTACCTGTCGAAGATCCAGGGGAAGCTGCCGGCCGGCGTCAGGACGGAGCTGGGCCCTGACGCGACGAGCGTGGGCTGGGTCTTCCAGTACGCCCTCGTCGACACGAGCGGGAAGAACTCGACGCAGGACCTTCGGAGCTATCAGGACTGGTTCCTCCGCTACGCGGTGCAGTCGGTTCCCGGCGTGGCCGAGGTCGCCACGATCGGCGGAACACAAAAACAGTATCAGGTGACCGTGGACCCGAACACGCTCTCGGCATACGGCCTGCCCCTCGAGTCTGTCGTCGAGGCAATCCGCAAGAGCAACAACGAGATCGGCGGACGCCTCATCGAGTTCTCGGGGCGGGAATACATGGTCAGGGGCCGCGGCTATCTGAAGACGGTCGGGGACATCGAAAAGATCGTCGTCAAGACGAACGAGAAGGGAACGCCGCTGACGGTGGGAGACATAGGCCACGTCTCCCTCGGCCCCGAGATCCGCCGCGGGGTCACGGACCTCGACGGGAAGGGCGACGTCGTCGGCGGCATCGTCGTGATGCGGAGCGGCGAGAACGCGCTCGCGGTGATCGAGCGGGTCAAGCAGAAGCTGAAGGAGATCGAGCCGTCGCTCCCCCCGGGCGTCAAGGTCGTCACGACGTACGACCGGTCCGACCTCATCGAGCGGGCGGTCGGCACGCTGAAAGACAAGCTGACCGAAGAGGTGATCGTCGTCTCGATCGTCATCTTCGTGTTTCTCTGGCACGTCCCCTCCGCCGTCGTGCCCGTCCTGACGATCCCGGTCTCCATCCTCCTCGCCTTCATTCCGTTCAACGCGCTCGGCCTGAACATCAACATCATGTCGCTCGGCGGGATCGCGATCTCGATCGGCGTTCTCGTCGACGGCGCGATCGTGGAGGTGGAGAACGCCTACAAGAAGCTGCAACAATGGAACGACGGGGGCCGGCCCGGCGACTTTCACCAGGTGCGACTCAACGCGCTCATGGAGGTCGGGCCTTCGGTCTTCTTCTCGCTCCTCGTGATCGCCGTCGCGTTTCTACCGGTCTTCACGCTCGTGGACCAGGAAGGGCGGCTTTTCAAGCCGCTCGCCTACTCGAAGAACCTGGCCATGGCCATCGCCGCTCTTCTGGCCATCACGTTGAATCCCGCCGTGCGGATGCTCTTCGTCCGGATGGACTATTTCAAGTTCCGCCCGAGGTGGCTCGCCTGGATCGTGAACCAACTCGTCGTCGGCAGGTACTACGCCGAGGAGAAGCACCCCATCAGCGTTCTCCTCAACCGGTTGTACGAGCGTCCCTGCCGTGCGGTGCTTCGGCACCCGAAGAAGACGATCGCGATCGCCCTCCTCGCGATGCTCGCGACGGTTCCGGTCTTCCTGAAGCTGGGATCGGAGTTCATGCCGCCGCTTTACGAAGGCTCGATCCTCTACATGCCGACGACCCTGCCCGGGATCTCCGTGACGGAGACCGAGCGTCTCCTCCAGGTGCAGGACCGCATCCTGAAGTCGTTCCCCGAAGTCGAACGCGTCTTCGGAAAGGCGGGGCGTGCCGATTCGTCGACCGACCCGGCGCCTTTCTCGATGATGGAGACGACCGTCATCCTGAAGGGAGAGAGCGAGTGGCGGAGGAAGGAGCGCTGGTACTCGTCCTGGGCGCCGGATTGGCTGGCCCGAAGCCTCCGGCACGTCTGGAGCGACCGCATCTCGCACGACGAGCTGGTCGACGAGATGGACGCCGCCCTGAAGATCCCCGGTACCACGAACGCCTGGACGATGCCGATCAAGAACAGGATCGACATGCTCTCGACCGGCATCCGGACGCCGATCGGCATCAAGGTGTTTGGCTCGGACCTGAAGGAGATCGAGCGCATCGGGACCGAGATCGAGGCGGCCGTGAAGACTGTCCCGGCCACGCGGTCGGTCTTCGCCGAGCGGGTCGCGGGCGGCTACTTCATCGACTTCGACCTGAACCGCGATGCTCTGGCCCGCTACGGCCTCACCGTGGACGACGCGAACGCCGTGATCATGACGGCGATCGGCGGCGAGACGGTCACGACGGTGATCGAGGGGCGGGAGCGGTACTCCGTCAACGTGCGCTACCCGCGCGAGCTGCGCGAGGACCTCGACCGGCTCTCGCGCGTCCTGGTCCCGACGATGTCGGGGGCGCAGGTGCCGCTCGCCCAGCTCTCGACCATCCGCCAGGTCCAGGGGCCCGCCATGATCCGGAACGAGAACGGCCTCCTGTCCGGTTACGTATACGTGGACTTCGACACGTCGAAAGAGGACGTCGGCGGGTATGTCGAGAAAGCGAAGGAAGTCGTTGCGAAGAGCGTGCAGGTGCCTCCGGGGTACACGCTCTCCTGGAGCGGCCAGTACGAGAACATGATTCGCGTCAAGGAGCGCCTGAAGGTCGTCATCCCCGTGACGCTCGTTCTGATCTGGCTCCTGATGTACGCGAACACGAAGTCGGCGATGAAGACGATGATCGTCCTCCTCGCCGTCCCCTTCTCTCTCATCGGTGCCGTCTGGTTCCTGTGGCTGCTCGGCTACAACCTCTCGATCGCCGTCTGGGTCGGGATCATCGCCCTCATGGGCCTCGACGCCGAGACGGGCATCTTCATGCTGCTGTTTCTCGACCTCGCGCACGAGGAGGCGAAGGCGAAGGGGCTGCTGAGGAACCGGGCCGAGCTGATCGAATCGATCATCCACGGGGCGGTCAAGCGCGTGAGACCGAAGGCGATGACCGTCTTCGCGGCCTTTTTCGGGCTGATTCCGATCATGTGGTCGATGGGCGCCGGCGCAGACCTGATGAAGCGCATCGCGGCCCCGATGGTCGGCGGCCTCGTGACGTCGTTCGCGCTCGAGCTCCTCGTCTACCCGGCCATCTACATGCTCTGGAAGCAGCGCGAGCTGCCGGGGGAGACTGTCGTCCCCTCCGCCCCAGAGGCCGTCACGCCATGAAAACGAAAGGAGACACCATGAAGATCTCACGAAGCTGCCTCGCCGCCCTGCTGCTGCTGCTCGGAGCGGGGCTCGCCGTCGGCGCTCCCGATGCGAAGCCCCCCGCCTCGAAGAAGCCCGCGACCGCTCAAGACGTCCGCGCCCTGACCAGGCAATACATCGCGTGGTCGGACGCGATCTCCCTCACCCCCGAGCAGCAGAAGATCAAGGAGGAAGTCCTCTCGTCGATTCCGACGACGTGCTGCAAGAAGTTCTCGATGCTCACGTGCTGCTGCGCGTGCAACATGGCAAAAGCGATCTGGGGTCTTTCGAATCACATGTTGGCCCACGAGGGCGCGGACGCAAAACACCTCCGCTTGGCAGTCCTGGAGTGGACTCGACTCGTCGGCAAGAGCGGCTTCACCGGCGATGCGTGCTTCAAGGGAGGCTGCGCGCGCCCGTTCGCCGAGAACGGTTGCGGCGGTATGGACAGCGAGAAGGTGGTGTTCTAGGAGAGAGCCTCAGAGACGAATGCTCGCTTCATTAATCCGTTTCTAAGCTCCCGAGGATAGCTTGATACGTATATGAGGAGCCGCACCGATCGCCGCCGAGGCGGACGCGAGTCTGCGTCAGGAACGCGATGAGAGTCCTCGTCGTCGAGGACGACCGAAAGCTGGCAGCCGTCATTCAACAGGGGCTGAAGGAAAGCGGCTTCGCCGTGGACGCCGCCGAAGACGGCCTCCAAGGGCTGGCCCTCGCACTCGAGACGGAGTACGACGCGATCGTCCTGGATGTCATGCTTCCCTCCCGAAGCGGCTTCGACGTCGTGAAGGAGCTCCGCGCCCGCCACAGGGTGGCACCGGTCCTGATCCTGAGCGCGCGATCCGGGGTCGAAGACAGGATCAAGGGGCTCGACCTGGGAGCCGACGACTACCTTGCAAAGCCGTTTGCTTTCCAGGAGCTGCTTGCCCGACTTCGGGCGATCACCCGGCGGCCTGCTGTAGAGCCGATCTCGATCCTTTCAGCGGCGGATCTTCGGCTCGACACAACCCGGCGGGAGGTGACGAGGGCCGGCCGCAAGATTGACCTTACGGCCAAGGAATTTGCCCTTCTGGAGTACCTCCTCCGGAGGAAGGGGTTCGTCGTCACTCGCGGAATGATCCTCGACCACGTCTGGAGCCTCGATTACGACGGCGGATCGGACATCGTCGAGGTCTACATCAACTATCTGCGCCGGGATGTCGACCAGAACTTCGAGCCGAAGCTCATCCACACGATTCGTGGGGCGGGCTACGTCCTCCGGGAGACCGGTTGAAGATCGCCCCCAGGACCCTCAGGGGCCGGCTCACGGTCTGGTACTGCGCCGTCTTGACCGTCATCCTGGCCGTTTTCGGTGTCTCCTTGTACCTCCTGGTCCGGGTGCAGCTCCTGCAGCACTACGACCAGGAATTGAAGGAGACGGCCACAGGAGTCGAGGAGGTGCTCTCTCGCCGTGAGGATTGCGAGCACCTCTCGAGCGACCAGCTCGCCGACCTCAACCAGTTCGCTCGGCTGATTCTCTTCCACGCCGTCGGCGGCGATCGGAAGATCTTCTACCGGTCCCCCGACCTGGCGTCCCTGCGCGTCGCGCGCGACCTCGCCGAAGAGCCCGACTTCTTGAAACGGGAGGCGTCCTTCCAGACGTACCAGGGCCCGCGGGTCTCCTTCCGCGTCTACACCGTGCCCTACCGTTCCCGGGCCGGCCGGCAGGGGCTGATTCGTGTCATCGAGAGTCTGGGAGACGTCGAGAATTCTCTCGCAAGGCTCCGCCTCGCGCTTCTTCTCGTGACGCCCTTTGCCGTGTTCGCGTCCTCGGCCGTCGGGTATTGGCTCGCGGGCCGGGCGCTCGCGCCCGTCGACGAGGTCACCCGGCTCGCTCGCGAAATCGAGGCGAGTCAGTTGAGTCGCCGGCTGCCCACGCCCTCGGTCCGGGACGAGATCGGGCGCCTCGTCGAGACGTTCAACCAGATGATCGCGCGGCTCGAGGCTTCCTTCGAGGCCATGAAGCGCTTCACGGCGGACGCCTCGCACGAGCTCAGGAGCCCGCTCACGACGATGCGGGGAACGATCGACGTGGCCCTCGGTCAGCCGCGCGAGACCGAGCAGTACCGCTCCGCGCTCGCGAGCGTGGGAGAGGAGGTGGACCGTCTCCGGCAGATCGTCGAGGGCCTCCTCGTCCTGGCGCGCGCCGATGCCGGCAGGCTTCCGTTCGAGCGGGAGGAAGTTCGGCTCGACGTCCTCGCTCGCGAAGTCGTCGAGTCTTTCCAGGAGAGGGCGGCGGCCGCCGGCTTGGCGCTCACGGCCTCGGCCGCGGCGCCCGTAACCGTGCAGGGAGACGAAAGGTGGCTTCGCCAGCTCGCCTTCAACCTCGTGGACAACGCCGTGAAATTCTCGACCTCGGTCCCGCGCGAGAACGGTGAGGCGGAGGTCCGCGTGGAGGTGACCGAAGGCGATGGGGTTGCGCGCCTTATCGTCGCCGACTCCGGACCGGGAATCCCGGAAGCCGACCTGACACGCGTCTTCGAGCGCTTCTACCGCGCGGACTGGGCACGCACGCACGGTCCCAAGGACGGCTTCGGCCTTGGCCTGGCGATCGCCTCGTGGATCGTGGAGTCGCACGGGGGGAGGATCGAGGCCCAGAGGCGCTCGGAGGGCGGCACGAGGATAGTCGCCACGTTCCCCGTCATTCGCTCGAAGCCCCTTAGTTCATCTGCATCAGGCGCGACCTAAAGCTCTTCTAATCCTCGGGCCCTAACTTGTAGCCGTGGTCATCGACCATCCTTACGGAGTCGACCGCGTAACGGGTGGTTGCCTGGTTCTACCGGCTCCTCAGGCGCAACCGTGACAGATCACTGGCGCGCCTGGGCCGCCGAGAGGCGCGGCATCGCGTCGCTGGCTCGTAATGCTTCGCTGCGTTGTGATTACCGGTTTGCAGAGTGGACCGGGGGGCGTCTTTTTCGGACTCGTATTCGCACCGCTCTACAACTTCTTCCTGGTGAAGGTGTGGAAGCACGAGTGAAACTGCGGAGGCACGCAACGTGAGCACCGAGGCGCTGACTCAGAACGAGCTCCGGGATCTCTATCGCAAGCGCGCGCCTCGCTACGACATCACGTCGCACGTGTATGGGCTGATCGGGTACCGCCTGAACGACTACCGGCTCTGCGGGATCGAAGCCCTCCGGCTGCATCCGGGCGACACGGTCGTCGAGATCGGGTGCGGCACCGGCGCGAACTTCGCGCGGCTCGAGCGCGCGATCGGCCCGACCGGCGCGATCGTCGGTGTCGACCTGAGTCCGGGCATGCTCGACCGGGCGCGCTCACGCGTTCGCCGAGAAGGGTGGTCGAACGTGACTCTCGTGGAGTCGGATGCCGCGCGGTACGCGTTTCCCGAGCGTGTCAATGCTGTTTTCTCGACTTTTGCGCTGACGCTCGTGCCGTCGTACGACGACGTGATTCAACGGGGCGCGGACGCTCTCGTTCCCGGGGGACGCTTTGTCGTCGTCGACTTCAAGGCACCTGGTTCGTGGCCCGAGCCGGCGGTTCGCGCCATCGTTCCTCTGCTCCGCCCGTTCGGCGCCACGCTCGACCTCCGTGCACGGCATCCGTGGGAGTCGCTGGCGAAGCATTTGAATCTGGTGGCCATGGAGGAACGTTACCTCGGAACCACCTATATCGCGGCAGGGGAGAAGCCCGCAGAAGCCCGATGAAGGGAGGGTGAATCCATGCACTGGTGGAATGGAGGTGGGCACATGGGATGGATGGCGATCTGGTGGATCCTCGGCGCCGCCTTGATTGCGGCGATCGCCTGGGCGCTGGCCAGGTCCGCGCTTGGTCCCGGCAGCGCGAGCGACTCGCCCGAGGCGATTCTCAAACGGCGGTATGCCAAGGACGAGATCGACCAGCAGACCTACGATCGGATGCTGGGAGAGCTGCGCCGGTAGGAGACGAGACATGGACGTACAGACCGACGACGGGGACCTCAGGGCGTCACGCGGCCACGGGATGACCCCGGGAGCTGAGTCGATATCGTCAGACGCCCGTCGCCTGGGAGGCGAGACTCGTGAGTGAAGGCGCAATCCTCGTCTGGTTCCTGTTGACCGGGCTTTCCGTCGTCTTTGTCAGCGTGGATATCCGGAGCACGCCAGCGCATCCGGTACTGAAATGGGCCTTCACAATCCTCACGCTGTTTACCGGCCCGTTCGCCGCCTTTTTCTACGTACTTGGGTGCCGGGAGCCGCTCAAGGGGGCTCACGAGGCCTATGTGACAACTCGCTGGCGCCAGGTGCTCGGGTCGACGATGCACTGTGCCGCCGGAGACGGACTCGGTATCATTGCAGGGGCAGCGGTCGCGGCCCAATGGCACTTGCCAGCGTGGGCCGACCTATCACTCGAGTACCTTCTCGGTTTCGGGTTTGGCTGGGCGGTCTTCCAGGCCCTCGCAATGCGCGAGATGGCGGGTGGCGACTATCTGCGCTCACTGAAGCTGACTTTCCTGCCCGAGTTGCTCTCCATGAATCTCCTGATGGCGGGAATGGCGGTGACCATGCGTTTACTCGGCCCCCGTATCGACGGCAGCGCGAATCCATTGGACGGGGGGTTCTGGTTCGTCGTGTCGATGGCCCTCATCGCCGGGTTCATGCTCGCCTATCCGATCAACTGGTGGCTGGTCGCGAAAGGCCTCAAGCACGGGATGATTACGGTGCGGCCAGCCCTTCAGCCCGCGGAGCAAGCCCGAGCTGTTGCGGTCGAAAGGCCATCGCATGAGCACGCAGGTCCCGGCCTGGGCGAGCATCCCGCGGCCGCCGGCGCCTCGATGGCCTCGAAAGCAGGCATGACGATCCTCACAATCGCATGCCTGATCATCGGGATCGCGTTCGCAGAATGGCTTGATCGTTGAGAGTGTCGTCGCTGGGAATGACCAGCGCTGCAACTCCTGAAGGAGGACATGCAAATGGGTCGGTTGCCCCGCATTGGCGCGATCATCCACGGCGTTGACAAGTCGTAGAACGCTGGAGAACCGATGAATCTTCCAACGCCGCCCTCGTCACCCCGTCCGGGACCGTGAAGGACCCCGTCTGCGGCATGGACGTCGACCCGGCCAGGACGAAGCACTCCATCGTCCACGAAGGGAAGGACTACTTCTTCTGCAGCGCGAGCTGCCTGGAGAAGTTCCGCCGCGAGCCCGAGAAATATCTTGTCGGGGGATCGGCCGGCGGTCACGAGCCGACGACATCCGCGGCTCCCGCTGTCCCTGCGGCGCCCGCCGCCAAGGGTGTCGAATACACCTGCCCGATGCACCCGCAGATCGTGCGCGACGCGCCCGGGCTCGTGCCCGATCTGCGGCATGGCGCTCGAGCCGCGACGCGTCACGCGGCCGACGGAGGCGAACCCCGAGCTCGTCGACATGACGCCGGCGGTTCTGGATCGCGCGTCGCGCTGACCGTGCCGCTGCTCGCTGCTGGCGATGGCGCGACATGCTGCCGGGCCTGCCGGTGCGGCACGTCGTCTCGGCGCGGCTTCGACGCTGGCTCGAGCTCGCGCTCGCGACGCCGGTGGTGCTCGTGGGGCGGCATGGCCGTTCTTCGTGCGCGCGGTGCAGTCGCTCGCGCAACCGCAGCCTCGAACATGTTCACGCTGATCGCGCTCGGCGTCGGCGTCGCGTATGTCTACAGCCTCGTCGCCACGCTCGCGCCCGGGCTCTTTCCCGCCGTCGTTCCGCGGACGCGACGGCGACGTCGCCGTCTACTTCGAGGCCGCCGGCGTCATCGTCACGCTGGTGCTGCTCGGCCAGGTGCTGGAGCTGCGGGCGCGCAGCCGGACCGGCGCGCGCGATCCGGGCGCTGCTCGGGCCTCGCGCCGAAGACCGCGCGCCGCGTCCGCGACGACGGCAGCGAAGAGGACGTGCCGCTCGACGACGTGCAGCGTCGGCGATCGGCTGCGCGTGCGGCCCGGCGAGAAGGTCCCGGTCGACGGCGTCGTCCTCGAGGGCCAGCACCGTCGACGAGTCGATGGTCACCGGCGAGCCGATCCCGGTCGAGAAGAGCCCGGGCGACCGCGTCATCGGCGCCACCGTCAACGGCACCGGCAGCCTCGTGATGCGGGCCGAGCGGGTCGGCGCGCGAGACGCTGCTCGCGCGATCGTCCGCGATGGTGCGCGAGGCGCAGCGCAGCCGCGCGCCGATCCAGAGGCTCGCCGACGTGGTGGCCGGCTACTTCGTGCCGGTCGTCGTCGCTGATCGCGGTCGTGACGTTCGTCGTCTGGGCGCTGGTCGGGCCCGACGCCGCGGCTGGCGCACGCGCTCGTCAACGCCGTGGCGGTGCTGATCATCGCCTGCCCGTGCGCGCTCGGCCTGGCGACGCCGATGTCGATCATGGTCGGCGACCGGCCGGGGCGCGACGATGGGCGTGCTCATCAAGAACGCCGAGGCGCTCGAGATGCTGCAGAAGGTCGACACGCTCGTCGTCGACAAGACCGGCACGCTGACCGAAGGCAAGCCGCAGCTCGTCGTCCGTCGGCGCCGCCGAGCGGCGTCGACGAGGACGAGCTGCTGCGGCTGGCCGCAGCCTCGAGCGCGGCAGCGAGCATCCGCTCGGCGGCGGCGATCGTCGCGGGCGCCGAGGAGCGCGGCATCGCGCTCGCGCGCGGCGCAGCGAGTTTCGCGTCGATCACCGGGCAAGGGCGTCACGCGGCACGCGTCGAGGGCCGGCGCGTGGCGCTCGGCAACCGCGCGCTGATCGAGCGATCTGCGCGTCGATCGTCGGCGACGCTCGAGCCGAGGCGCGCGGCGCTGCGCAGCGAAGGGCAGACGGTCGATGTTCGTCGCGGTCGACGGGCAGCCCGCGGGCCTCCTCGGCGTCGCCGATCCGATCAAGGCCAGTCGACGCCCGAGGCGATCCGCGCAGCTGCACGCGGACGGCTCGCATCGTCATGCTGACCGGCGACAGCCGGACGCACCGCCGAGGCGGTCGCGCAGGAAGCTCGGCATCGACGAGGTCGATCGCCGAGGTGCTGCCCGGACAGAAGGCCGAGGTCGTCAAGCGGCTTCAGGCGCGAGGGCCGCATCGTGGCGATGGCGGGCGACGGCATCAACGACGCGCCGGCGCTGGCGCAGGCGCACGTCGGCATCGCCATGGGCACCGGCACCGACGTCGCGATGGAGAGCGCCGGCGTCACGCTGGTGAAGGGCGACCTGCGCGGCATCGTCCGGGCGCGCGCGCCTCTAGCCGCGCGACGATGCGCGAACATCCGCCAGAACCTCTTCTTCGCGTTCGTCTACAACGCGCTCGGCGTCCCGATCGCCGCCGGGCGTGCTCTATCCGTGCTTCGGCCTGCTGCTCTCGCCGATGATCGCCGCCGCGGCGATGAGCTTCAGCTCGGTGTCGGTCATCAGCAACGCGCTCCGGCTGCGGCGAGCGGAGCCGTGACTCGGCTTGCCGCCATGATTTAGCCATGCCGGGGGTCCGCACGGTGACGCCGTCGTATCGGCCCGAGCTCCGGCACGCGGTCATCCTCGAGCAGCACGGCGTTTCTACTGCACTTCATCTGGGAATCACTGCAGTGCCGGGCGTTTTACGTACATGGCAGCTACGACGCGACCTGGCGCGGAATGACCGTGGCGGCGCTGGGAGACGTGGTCATGACCTGGGTGATCTACGGTGCAGTGGCCGCTGCCTCCAGGGCTTGGCGCTGGCCTGCGTCAGGCTGGCGGCGCCGCCAGTGGCTGACCATGGCCGTTGCCGCCGTCACGGTCGCAACGGTTGTGGAAGGGCGCGCGATTCTCACCGGGCGCTGGAGCTACCTGCCCATCACACCCCTGTTCCCCGGAACGCCGATATCCATCGTCCCGGTGTTGCAGGTGCTTGTTCTGTCACCGGCCATCTTCGCCATTGCCGAAGCTCTCGAGCGGGCGGCTCAGCGGCTGCAACCGTCTTCGGCCCGGAAGAGGAACGCATGAGATATCACTATGTGTGGTTGGCGTGGTCGAGCGCGTTCCTGCTGCCATGGCTCGCACTGTATCTGGGGAATCCTGGCCACCGCGGAGTGATGTTGCGCACGAGCTTCGCCACCGCGCTCCTTGGCCTCACGGAACCGATTTACGTTCCAAGATACTGGAACCCGCCGAGCCTCCTCGACCTTGCTCAACGCACGGGATTCGACATCGAGAGCCTGGTCTTCGCCTTTGCAATCGGGGGCATCGGCAGCGCCTTGTACAACACGCTGGCGAGGCGAGAGCTCGCGCCGGTCAGCGCGGTGGAAAGGCACGGCTCGCGGCACCGCTTTCACCGCCTGGCTCTCCTCGCGCCGTTCGTCCTGTTCGTGCCCTTTACTTCCTGCCCTGGAATCCCATCTATCCCTCGCTCTCTGCTTGCTGATCGGCGTCCTTGCCTCGGTATCTGCCGTCCGGACCTGAGACGAAAGACCTTGATCGGCGGTCTCCTTTTTCTGGGTTTCTACGGGGTTTTCATGCTCGGGTTGCGATTGCTCTCTCCCGGCTACATCGAGGGGGTCTGGAACCTTCACGCCTTGAGCGGGATCCTGATCGCCGGGATCCCTCTCGAGGAGCTGGTTTTCGGCTTGGCTTTCGGCATGTACTGGACCGGCGCGTACGAGCACTTCACCTGGAGCAAGAGCGTGGGGCCGGGCTCCCGGACAGCCGGCCAGGGCTTGGTTCATCTGCATCAGTTGTGATCTAAACCGCCTCTAATCTCCGGCCCCTATCTTGCCCTCGTGTTCTGCGACGTTCCCCGCCGCGTCCGCGGCGCTCAATCTACAAACTCACTCCAGGAGGTTCCCGTGCAAGATCCCCGTCACTTCTCCCCGTGGGCCCTAATCACGCTCGCCGCGCCGCTTCTGCTCGGCTCCCCCGCAACATTTGCCGCCGGCCCGGGAGCACCGCCTTCACAGACCCCGATTCCTTCAGAGAAGGCCACGGCGGCAAAGACGGCCATGACCCCGGAGGAGCATCTCGCCAAGGCCGACGAGTACATGAAGGAGGCGGCCGCCTACCGTGCGGAAGCGGCGATGCACCGAAAAATGCTCGAGCAGTACAAGGAAGGGTTTCCGGCTACCGAGGGGCAGATCGAAGAGGCTTCCTACGTCAAGAAGATGCGGCTCCATTGCGAGGGCTATATCAAGAAGGCCGAAGCTCTAGCCACCGAAGCCGAGAAATTCGCCGACTACCACCGGGAGCAGGCGGCCGAACTGCGGACGCCGGCCGTCAAGATGCCCGTGACCGCAGGGGAGCACTTGGCGAAGGCCGAGGAATACGCAAAGAAGGCGGCCACCTACCGTGCGGAAGCGGCGATGCACCGGAAGATGCTCGCGGATTTCCGTGGTCAGGCCGCAACGGAGCGAGCTGACGAGGATCCCGGGCGCAAGGAGATGCGGATCCACCGCGAGGGCTTTATCAACAAGGCTGAAGCGTTGGCGACCGAAGCCGAGAACTTCGCGGACTTTCACCGGATGCGGGCCGCCGAGCTGCAGGGAAAGTGAGCCGGGGCCGTGTGCGGCTGAACCAGAGCAAAAGCGCCCTGAACTCAGCCTGGCGATCTTTGCGCTTGTGGCACGCGTTGGTGGGCCTGGGCTTCGGCTTTCTCGTTCTGCATCCCGTCACGATGATCATCTTTCGGTGGCTCGACCCGCGCCTGGCTCCGGCCATGGGGTCCGACGAGATTCGATCGTTCCTGGACCCGGTCCTCGATTCGTTTCGGCCCGAGATGGCGCCCATGGGGCTGGTCTTCGGCTTCTTCTGCGCGGCTCTCGCCACGGTCGATGGCTACTATCGGAACCGACTCGGCCTACAGCTCGAGGTGAGCGAGGCATACCGCCTGGAGCTGGCCCGGCAGGCCGGGCTGCTACGCGAGAAGAACGACAATCTCGTGAGGCTCGAAGAGACAAACCGGCGACACACAAAGTTCATGGTGCACGACTTCAAGACGCACCTTGCAAGCATTCTCGGCTTCGCGGAGGTCCTTCTCGGCAAGGAGAGCACAAGCTCGGATCCGACGCGCGTCGAGGCCCTGACGAGGATCCGAAGGCAGGCGCTGCGGATGGCTGGGGCGGTCAAGGATCTTCTGGATTTCGCCCGACTTCGCGAGTCACCGGTGCTGCATCTCCAGCGAACCTCGGTCTCGATGCTGCTCGAGGAGGCGGCTCAAGACCTCTCGCTTCCGGTGCACCTGGGACAGGTGGAGGTCGCCTCCGGCGGCGGAGAGCGCCCGGATGTGATCGTGGACGCTCGCATCATCGAGCGAGTCCTGGTCAACCTCGCCTTCAACGCCCTCAGACACAACCATCCGGGGGCTCGCGTCGTTCTCGGCGCGCGTCCCGATTTGGAGTCGCGTGGAGTTGCGTTCACGTGCGCGGACGACGGTCGGGGACTTTCACCGGCTGCTATGGCGTCGCTGTTCAAGGAAGTCGGAACGAAAGGCGACACAGATCACGACGACGACGACTCGACGGGCTTCGGCCTCGCCTTCTGCAAGGCGGCGGTCGAGGCCCATGGCGGGCGCATCTGGTGCGAGAGCTCGGAGGGGCAGGGCGCCCGGTTCACATTCACCGTACCCCTCGAGCCGAAGGGAGCTGTCCATGTCGACAACAGCGAAGCGTCACATCCTGGTCGTAGATGACGAACCCGATTTCGTCGCCTACCTCGTGGCCGTCCTCGAGGAGGGCGGGTACGCGGTGACAACGGCCTTCGACGGGGAACAGGCTCTCAGGCACGTGCGTGACCTTCCACCCGATCTGGTGACGCTGGACATCAGCATGCCCCGGAAGACGGGCGTTCTCTTCTACCGCCAGATGAAGTCGGAAGAGAGACTACGCCCGATCCCGGTCATCGTGGTCACGGGTCTCCGACGGACCAACGCCTACGCCGCGCCGTTCATCGAGCGCTTCTTCGAGTTCGAAGGCCTCCCCGTTCCTGAGGCCTATCTCGACAAGCCAGTCGACAGAAGTGCGCTGCTGTCGGTGGTGAAGGAGAACCTCACGGCGGCCAGGGAGGCCGTCGGGACGTGAACGTGACGGGCGCGACTTCGGCGCGCTGCCTCGTAGCGAAGGTGGCAGTGGAATTGCACCGCTGCGGGAGGTACCAGAAGACACCGCTAGCCTGAGGAGGCCCCGGAAATGGCAAAAGACCCTGTTTGCGGCATGAGCGTCGACGAC
Source organism: Thermoanaerobaculia bacterium (assembly GCA_963816185.1). GTDB lineage: Bacteria > Acidobacteriota > Thermoanaerobaculia > UBA5066 > UBA5066 > Fen-183. Next base: position 91,933 of record CAWFJJ010000025.1, read on the forward strand.
AAAGCCCCGCTGAAAAGCACGTATGCCGGAAAGAATTACCTGTTCTGCTCCGCTTCTTGCAAAGAGAAGTTCGACAAGGAGCCGGGCCGGTACGCGCCCGCTGCCGGGGGAGAAGCCCAACGAGAAAGGCGGACCTGATGCACGGCGGAGGATGGCTCGGGATGGGCGGGATGGGGTCTTACTGGCTCGTCCCTGCTCTGATCGTAGTTCTCGTGGTTTTCGCTTTGCTTCTCGTCAGGCGTTCGAGGGACGCCCGCTAGAAGGCCGAGACGCATACGGCTTCTATGGCTTCGGTTGAGGCTCCGGATCGCGGTCGCCGGTGTCGAATGAGATCTTCCAGGAACCGTCCTTTTCTTTCTGCCACACCGTGAAGTAGTCGCCGGTCCTGACGACTTGTTTGCCGTCCTTCATGGTCGTGGACTTGTACCGACCCTTCGTCGTCCCGACGTTCCCGCCTCTCGAGATCTCCGCGTGCGAGGGCGACCACTCCAGCTTGAAGCCGGGTGTCGCGTACTGAGGGCCCATCTGCTTGCGGATCCCGTCCTTCCCGACGGCGACTCCGGTGGGACCGTCGGGATGAACGCCGTTCTCGGCCCAGTTCTCGACCCAGGCCTCGATGCCGCGCGTCTGCGCCGCCATGGCGAAATCACGATCCGCCTTGAGCAGCGCCTCGCGTCCCGCGGCATCGTCCGCGTGAGCGGATGTGGCGATCAGCGTAGAGAGCAGCGAGAGTGCGAGGAACGTTTTCATGAGACCTCCTGTAGCGCGGATCGTAATGCCGTCGAAGGACCGTGGTCGCTCTTCGAGCCTTTGGATCCGCCGCCGAACCCGTGGGGCGGTCGAGTAAAGCTCTTTCGGGATGACCGGTTTCGCCCTTCAGCTTATAGTCGAGGTGAGCCATGACATCCCCGGCGCCCGCACCAAACTACGGCCTGACGAAACACCTTTCCGGCGTGACCTTCGACGAGGCCGTCCGGCGCGTCACGGAGGCCTTGAAAGCCGAGGGCTTCGGCGTGCTGACGGAGATCGACGTCCGGGAGACCTTGAAGAAGAAGCTCGGCGTGGACTTTCCCCGATACGTGATTCTCGGCGCCTGCAATCCCGCGTTGGCGCACCGAGCTCTCTCGGCGGATCCGTACATCGGACTCCTGCTTCCCTGCAACGTCATCGTGATGGGGGCGCCTGACGCCACGACCGTTTCGATCGCGGACCCGCGCGCGATGTTCCGCATCGTCGACAAGCCCGAAGTCGCCCCGATTGCCGACGAGTCGGAGGCGAAGCTGAAGCGGGCGTTCGAGCGGCTCTAGCTCCCCGTAGCAGTTGACGTGTGAGCCACGCAGATGGGTCAGGGCATGATGCCCTAGGCCGCGTCGGGGGCGTCCCTACGTCGGCCCCCTCGAGCTGCTGGTACGCTGCGATCCATGCCCTCTGGAAACGGCGGGGACTGCCGGAGCGCCTGCCGCTCTTTGCGTGCGGCACGGCGGCTCCCGGTCGCGGTGTTCGCCGGCACCGCCATCCTGCACGTCTCCGTGTGGGCCACGATCCCGTTCCGCCCCTTCACGATCTATACGCTCGCGGCATCGCTTCGAGCCGCGGGCCGGCTCGAATCCTCCCGGGTGCTGGATTTCTCCCCGTTCTACTTCCACCTGAACCTTCTACTCGCGCAGACTGGTCTTTCGTACGCGCCATTTCTCCACGCGGTCGAAATTCTCGCGACGTCCCTGACGGCGGCGCTGTTCTCCCGTCTCTGCCTGGAATTCTTCCCGGCTCGCATCGCGGCGGCCGGCAGCCTCCTCTTCGTCCTCAGCCCGGCCCCGCTGCTTCTTTCGCACCTCCTCCTGCCCGAGGTCTGGCGCGTTCTCTTCGACGTTGCCGCGCTTCTCGCGTTCGTCTCCTACCGTCGGACGCACCGGCTTCGCCACATCATCGTCGCCTCGCTCTTCCTCGGCCTCTCTACCTCGACGCGTCCCACGGCGCTCTTCCTCGCGGTCGCGCTGGCGGCCGCGCTCGTCGCGGTCGAAGGGCGCCGCGCGTGGCGGGCTTCGGTCCTCGTCGCCGCCGGCCCCGTCCTTTTCCTCGGGCTCGTCGCCGTTCGCAACCGCGTCCTGACCGGCCGGCTCGATCCGACCGTCATGGACCCCGGCGCGGTCTTCTACGGGGCGAACAATCCGGCGAGCCGCGGAACCGTCGTCGACTCGCCTCTCCTCAAAGAGATGGAGGAGTTCGGACCGAAGGAGCCCGATTGGGCGCACGTCCTCTACAAGCGATTTGCGGCGGTCGCCCTCGGGCACTCCGTTTCTGCGAGCGAGGCGAGCCGGTACTGGTCGGCAAAGGCCGTCGCGTTTCTTCGCCGCCATCCGGGTGAGGCCCTCCGGCTCGCCGGGGAGAAGCTCGGTCTCCTCTGCCGGGCCTGGGAGCCGCCGGACACCATTCCCGCCTTCGAGCTCGAGCGCGACCTCCGGGCCGCGCACGTGCCGCTCGTTCCTTTCTCGTTGCTCGTGTCGCTCGGCGTCGTCGGCCTCTGGACGGAGCGCCGCCGGTTTGCGGACGTCCTGCCGCTTCTCGCGTGCGGCGTCGCCGTCACGGCGAGCGTCCTCCTGTTCTATGTCAACACGCGGATGCGTGCGCCTCTCGTGCCGTTCGCGGCCTTCTTCGCCTGTGCGTCGCTCAACGCGCTCCGAGACGGGTTCGGCCGCCGCGCGTGGCGTGCTGTCGGTGCCGGGGTGCTCGCCATCCTCGCGCTTTTCGCGCTCCTTCAGATTCCGACTGATGCCGAGACGACCCTGCGCCACGCATTTCTCGCTCAGTACTCCGCCTCGCTTCTTCGGGCCGAAGCCGCAAATTTGAGAAACCAGAATTCGAGAGAGAAGGCGGCCTCGGTCGTGGCCCGCGCCGTCGCGACCGCTCCGTTCTCCGCGGAGGAGATGACGCTCGCGAACCTGCCGTACCCCGCCGGCGGACCGATCGCGGCGTCGCTCGGCGCCGCGAGGGCCGAGGTCGCGGCCGGCAGGGCGACGCGGGATCGACTCTTCGACCTCGGACTTCTCCTCTACGAAGGTCGCGACCTCGATTCGGCGCGAGGCGTGTTCACCGCGCTGGAGACGTCGGGCGGACGCTTCGACCGCGGCGGCCGCTGGGCGCCGGCGCCCGCTTTCTATCTTGCGAGGATCGTGGAGCTCTCAGGAGGAGAGCGACGGGACGCGGAGAGGCTTTTTCGTTCGGCCCTGCGGACTGCCCCGGGCGATGCCATGACGCTCGCGCACCTGAGCCTTCTCCTCGATGAATCCGGCCGACCGGAAGTGGCTGCCGCCGCGCGGGAAGAGCTGTTCGCGGAGAGATCCGACGTCGACGCCGCGTTTGCGCTCGGCCGAGCCTGTCTCGAGCGGGGCCGCTTCGAGGAGGCGGCGCTCTGGCACGGCCGCGTCGCAGAGTGGCTGCCGGATTTCCGGCGTGCGCGTCTCTACGCGGCGGCCGCGTCGTTCCGGGCGGGCGACGTCACGGGCGCGATCTCTCACGCGGAAGCGGCGTTTTCGTTGCGCGAGGATCCGATCGAGCTGGAACCGTTCATCCTCCCTGCGTACGAAGAGGCGGCTCGGGACGAGGCCGGATCCGCTGCCGCGCGCTTTCGCCTCGGTCGCGCGCTACGCCGTTATGGGCACTTTCCCGAGGCTCGCGCGAGATTCCAGGAAACGCTGCTCCTGGATCCCGCCTTTCGGCAAGCTGGGAGAGATCTCTCTCTTCTCGATCGCATCAAGGACGTGACGCCGCCGTCGCGACCTTGACGGCGGTGCCCGCAGCACGCCGCGGGCCGGAATCTCACGTGACAGGTGCGAGCTTCACCGGCTTTGCGTGCCAGACCTCGCGGACGTACTCGCGAATGGACCGGTCCGAGCTGAAAGGGCCCATGCGCGCGACGTTGAGAATCGAGGCGCTCGTCCACGCGACGACGTCGGCCCAGGCTCTCGAGACGCGCTCCTGGCATTCGACGTAGGCGCGGAAGTCGGCCAGCACGAGAAAGGGGTCCTGATCCATCAGGCCATGCACGAAGGGGCCGAAGATGCCCGGCTCGGCCGGCGCGAAGGGACCGGACTCGATGAGCCGGAGCACGTCGAAAAGCTCCCGGTCCGACTCGAGGACGTCGCGCGGGTGGTAACCGCGGCGCACGAGGTCCTCCACCTCGCCCGCCGTCAGACCGAAAAGGAAGAAATTCTCCTCGCCGACTGCGTTGCGAATCTCCACGTTCGCGCCGTCGAGCGTGCCGATCGTGAGCGCTCCGTTCATCGCGAACTTCATGTTCCCCGTGCCGGACGCCTCCTTGCCCGCGGTGGAGATCTGCTCCGACAGGTCGGCAGCCGGGTAGATGCGCTGGGCGTTCTTCACGTTGAAGTCGGGAACGAACACGACCGACAGGAGGTCCTTCGCGACCGGGTGCTGCGCGAGCGTCTCTCCGAGCGCGGTGGCCAGGCGGATGATCAGCTTCGCCATGTGATAAGCGGGCGCCGCCTTGCCGGAGAAGATGAAGGTGCGCGGCGCGATGCCCGCCACGTCTCCGCGAAGGATGCGCTGATACAGCCAGACGACGTGCAGCAGGTTGAGCTGCTGCCTCTTGTATTCGTGAATGCGCTTGCACTGTGCGTCGAAGAGGGTGCTGGGGTCCAGGGCGCGGCCCATCGTGTCGTGGACCCACCCCGCCAGGCGTTCCTTGTTGGCCTGCTTCACGACGCGCCAGCGCTCCCGGAACCCGGCGTCCAGGGCGAGGCGTTCCAGACCGGCGAGGCGGTCGAGATCCGTGAGCCAGCCGTCCCCGATCGCCTCCGTGATGAGAGACGACAGGCGCGGGTTCGCCAGGGCGAGGAACCGCCGTGGGGTGACGCCGTTCGTGACGTTCGTGAAGCGCTCCGGCCACAGATCGGCGAAGTCGTTGAGGACGGTCTCGCGGAGGAGCCGCGAGTGCAGCGCCGCGACGCCGTTCACTTTCTGGCTCGCGACGGTCGCGAGGTTCGCCATCCGCACGCTCTTTGCGCCTTGCTCGTCGACCAGGCTGAGGCGCGAGAGCCGCGCGTCGTCGCCGGGGAAGCGCGCCCGCACCTCGTCGAGGAAGCGCTGGTTGATCTCGTAGATGATCTCCAGGTGCCGCGGCAGCAGGCTCTGGAAGAGCGGCAGCGGCCACGTTTCGAGCGCCTCGGGCAGGAGCGTGTGGTTCGTGTAGCTGAAAGAGCGCGACGTGATGGACCAGGCCTCGTCCCAGCCCAGGCCGTGCTCGTCCATGAGGAGGCGCATCAGCTCCGGGATCGCGAGCGTCGGGTGGGTGTCGTTGAGCTGGACCGCGAACTTCTCCGCGAATTTGTCGACGGTGGTGCGCTGGAGGAGCAGGCGGATGCAGTCCTGCAACGCGCAGGACACGAAGAAGTACTCCTGCTCGAGCCGCAGCTGCTTGCCGGCCGTCGAGGCGTCGTTCGGGTAGACGACCTTGGTGATGTTCTCGCTCCGGATCTTCTCGTCGACCGCGCGCCAGTACGCGCCGACCTGGAACGCGTCGAGATCGAACTCCTCGGCGGCGACGGCCGTCCACAGGCGGAGGAAGTTCGTCGTCACCGTCCGGTAGCCCACGACCGGCGTGTCGTAGGGAACGCCGCGCACGACGCGGGCGGGGATCCACTTCACGCGTGAGCGGCCGGCGGGGTCCACGACGATCTCGGTGCGCCCGCCGAAGCCGACGGTGTGCTCGATCTCGTACCGGCGCACCTCCCAGGGATTGCCGAGGCGCAGCCAGCGATCGGTGCGCTCTGCCTGCCATCCGTCCCGGATCTCCTGATCGAAAATGCCGAACTCATAGCGAATGCCGTGGCCGATGGCCGCGAAATCGAGCGTCGCGAGCGAGTCCATGAAGCAGGCCGCGAGGCGCCCCAGGCCGCCGTTGCCGAGGCCCGGCTCCTCTTCGTGCTCGATGAGCTCGTCGATGTCGAGGCCGAGAGACTCCATGGCCTTTCGCGCCGGACCCTCGATGCCGAGGTTCAGGAGGTTGTGCCCGAGCTGGGGCCCCATCAGGTACTCCGCGGAGAGATAGATGACGGTGCGGGTCTGCTCCTCGAGATAGGTGCGCGCGGAGCGGATCCAGCGGTGCAGGATCCGGTCGCGCACGGCGCGGGCGAGCGCGAGATAGTGATCGTTTCGTGTCGCGACGCCCGGGAACTTCGCGACCTCGAAGAAGAGCTTCTCGACGAACGATCGGCGGATCGCTCCGGCGTCGAGGCCGAGCACCACGTCGTCCGCGTTGACGTCTTTCGCCGGGCGGCCAGGGAGCATGGCGAATGATAGGACGTCAGATCCGAGCCGGCGGCGGCACCTATGTCCGGTGGGACATCCCGACTAGAATCCCCGCTGCCGTCGGACTTAAAGGAGGTCGGCCATGGCGAGAGTCTATTTGACCGGAAACACGACGCAGAAGCTCCTCTACACGGTCGACCAAGCCGTCGGAGCGGGAGGTGGGAACAGGCGCGACGACGTCCTCCTCGTGCAGCTCTTCCTGAGAGTGCAAACGGAGCCCGGCGGCTCCGAGGCGCCTTACCAGCCGCCCGGCCGCAGGCCGCTCGCGATCGACGGAGTCTGTGGAGACGATACGCTTGCCTACATCCGCTTCTATCAAGAAGAGGCTCGGCGCCGGTTTCCGCAGGCGGCGGCGCCCGACGGGAGGGTGGATCCGATGCGCTCGGGGACGATTTTCGCATCCATCACGCACAAGGAGTACATGATTGCGTCTCTCAACGTCGGCTACCGAGAGAAAAGGGGAGACATGTACCTCGACATCGGCAAGGACCCCCTCTTTCCGGCGGGTCTGAGGAAGTCGTTCTACATCGGCTAGGCTGGGAAGCGGCGGAGGCCTACCTAGTATCGGTCAGAACTTGTAGACGAAGGCCGCGATGAGCGCCGTGTCGGTTTTCTTGAGCGAGGCCGGATTGGGCCTGTTCTTCGTGTCGACGAGATAGGTGATCTTGAGCTCGGAGGCCTTCGTGATCGAGGCCGCGAGACTCATCTCGAAGTGGTAGAAGGAGTCGGACGTGTGGTTCGCTTTCCAGAGGCCGGCCGCCTTCTCCGTGAACGTGGCGCTCGGCGAGATCTTCCAGGCGAAGCCCTGCCCGAGGGAGAAAGCCCCGGCATTGGTCGCGGCGTAGCCGCTGTCGGACTCGAAGGCGCCGCCGACCGAGGCATCCCCCGTGAGCTCGAGGTTCTTCTGCTTGAGGAAGTAGTAGCCGCCGCCCGCCATCGGCGTGATGAGATAGAGGACGTTCTTGAATTGGTCGCGGAGGTAGCCGACCTGGGCGAAGGCGTAGACGCGGTCGGTGACCGTGTACTCGAGACGAAAGCTCGCGCCACCCTTGTCCGCCGTGGCCGCGCCGTTGTTTGCGGAGCGAAGGTAAAAGCCATCCGCCCTGAAAAGAACGTGCGTCTTCGGGTCGTAGACGAGATTGAACCCGAGGTTGAAGGTGCTCGTGTCCGTGTTGCCGGTCGTGAGCGCGAGTCCCGCGCTCAACGAGCCCTGGAGCGGCGGGGGAGGCGGCTCGGGGCAGGGGCAGGGCTGTGCGAACGCGGGTGCGGCCGCGAGGAGGACGAGGAGCGCCGGGCGGAAGAGCTTCTTGAACGTCATCGGGTCTTGAACCTCCGCAGAAGATTTGTTTCGCCGGAATGGCAACTATTTCTTGAGCAGGTCCCGGATCTCGGTGAGGAGCTGCTGATCTTTCGTAGGTCCGGGCGGGACGGGTGCGGGAGCTTCTCCCTTGAGGCGGTTCGCCTGCTTCACGATGAGGAAGATCGCGAAGCCCACGATCAGAAAGTCGATGATCGCGTTGAAAAAGATGCCGTAATTTATGGTCGGGAGACCCGCCGCCTTTGCCGCCGCGAGCGTGTCGGCCGGTTTTCCGGACAGGTTGACGAACAGGTTGGAGAAGTCGACTTTTCCCAGAACCAGGCCGATGGGCGGCATGAGGACGTCGTTCGTGAAAGACGAGACGACTTTTCCGAACGCGGCCCCGATGATGATCCCGACGGCCAGATCGAGGACGTTGCCCTTGCTGATGAACTCCCTGAATTCCTTGAACATGAGTACTCCTGTCATGAACCGGAATGGCTTCCCCGGATCCATCGCAAAATATACGAGGCGCCCATGAACGCAAGTGCGATGCCGGTGAACGCGCGCGCGTACACGCTCGTTTACGACGGAGACTGCCGGTTCTGCGTCCGGTCGGCGAATCTCATTACCTCGTGGGACCGCGACGGCGCGATCGAGCTCGTCCCGCTCCAGCGCGGCGGCCTCGGCGAGCGATTCCCGTGGATCCCGGAGGGCGCCTACCGCGAGGCCATGCAGCTCGTCGGCCCCGGGAACGAGACGTGGAGCGGCGCCGCCGCGGCCGAGCGCCTCGCGAAAATCCTGCCGGGCGGGCGCCCGCTGGGATGCCTTTTCGCACTGCCTTTCGCGCGGCCGGTCGCCGACCGGGTCTACCGCCTCGTCGCGCGCAACCGGTCCCGGCTCGGCTGCGGCACACACTGCGCGCGGCCGAGGCGATGATCGTCATTCCGGGAGGATGACCTCCGTCCGGCGGTTCAGGGCGCGCCCCTCGGCCGTGGCGTTCGAGGCGACCTCGAACTGCTTGCCGAACCCCTGCGTCTTGATGCGCGCGCCATCCACCTTCTGGTTCACGAGGAAATTCCGCACGGCCTCGGCGCGCTGGAGCGAGAGCTTGTCGTTCAAGGCATCGCTGCCCGTCGAGTCCGTGTAGCCGCAGACGTAGACGGCGGCCTTGGGGAAGTACTGGTTCAGGATCTCGGCCTGCGTCGCGAGCACGGGGAGCGCGTCCGGCTTTAGGTCGGACTTGCCCGAATCGAAGCAGACCTTCTCGGCGTATTCGAAGACGAGGACTTTCGTCAGGCCGAGCTTCTGCGCGACGGGCGAGATGCCCCCCTTGCCCAGGCGGAAGATGACCTGAGCCTGATCGGGCGAGACGATGCGGATGCGCTTTTCGACGACCTCGAGGTCGGCGCTCGACGCGGTGATCGACGAGACGTCCTCGAACGTATTCACGTTCAGTGATTTCGGCGTCTCGCCGATGACCTTCCCCTTGTAGGAGACCGTCGCTTTCTCGGGCTCGGAAAGGACGTCGACCGCCATTTTCATCTGAACGCCGTGCGTGCAGCCCGCGAACAGCGCGGCGAAGGCGATCGGGATACCGAGACGGATGGATTTCGTCATGTTCAGCCTCCCTCGTCCGACGACGGCGGAATCTATCCGACCGGATCGGGCGCCGTCAAAAGCGAATCGCGAGGCCGAAGCGGCCTTCGATGGGCTGGCCCTGTTCGTCCCGCGCCGGACGGAACCGGTACTTCGAGAGGGCCTCGAGCGCGAGCGCGTCGCACGCCGGGGAGACGGGCGAGATGACGTGGCGGCTCTTCAGGCTGCCGTCCTCTCCGATGACGACCGAGATTCCGACGACCTGGCCGCCGCATTCGCGCTCCTGTGCGGGAGACAGGGCGGTCCTGACTTCCTCCTCGACGTCCGGCCTCGTCACGGCGTGGCGCGGGACGGGCGGGGGCGCGGCGGTCGGGACTGGCGCACGAGCGGGTCCGCGGATTGGAGCTTCGTGCGCGATACGGACCCGCGCAGGGGCGGTCGGCGCCGCGCTGGGAAGGGGCGTGGGCACCGTCAGCAGGGCCTCGGGCGGCGGCGCTTGCGCGCGGGTGGGAGCCGCGGTCCGGACGGGCGAGGGAGCCACCGCTGGGATGGCGGGCCTCGCCTCGGGAACGACAATCGCTGACCTCTCGCGCGTCAGGAAGTAAGCGCCCGCCGCGAGGGCTGCGAGGATCAGGACGCCCGCGCCGACCGCCGGCCAGAGCCACACGGGTCGCCGCCGCGCGGGAGCGGGAGGCACTGGAGTCGGAGCCGCCGGAATCGAAGGTGCCGGAACCGGAGGCGCCGGCACCGGCTCCCCCAGAATCGAAGCGATCGCCGCAAGAGTCGCCCGGGACGGCGGCGTGGCCGAAGCGGGGGACCGGGCGAAAGTCGGCTGTGTCGGGGCCCTCTCTTCCGGAGGCTCGGGCCACGCCTCCGGAGCGGGTCGTACGAGCGGCGGGGCGGGGACGGGCGCCACGGTTGGAGCCGTGGGGGAGACGATCGCGGCACGCTCGGCGGAGGGGCGCGAGCGCGTCGTCTTCGGGTGGACCTCCGCGAGAAAAGTTTCGAGGTCCTCGCGCATCTCGGCAGCCGACGCATAGCGTTCTTCCCGATTGCGCGCCAGCGAGCGGTGAACGATGCGTTCGAGTTCGGGGTGAACGTCCGCGCGCCGGCCGGAGAGCGGCGGCGCGTCCTCGGTCAGGCGCCGCGCGAGGGCCGACATGTTCTCCGTGCGGAAAGGGATGGTTCCCGTGAGCATCTGGTACAGCGTGACGCCGAGCGAGTAGACGTCGGTGCGCCCGTCGAGCGGCTGGCCCCGGAGCTGCTCGGGCGAAAGGTAGGCAGGCGAGCCGAGGATGAATCCCGTCTGGGTCTTCACGAGGTTGTCGCCCGTCTTCGCGATGCCGAAGTCCATGAGGAACGGCCGCCCGCGCTTGTCGAGGAGGACGTTGTCGGGCTTGATGTCGCGGTGGATGATCCCGCGCGCGTGGCTGTATTCGAGCGCGTCCAGAAGCGGAATCACGATCCTCGCGGCGGCTCCCTCGTCGAAGGAGCCCCGGCTCCCGAGCTCGCCCGTGAGCGTCCCCCCTTCCACGAATTGCATCGAGTACCAGAGCGTGCCCTCGACGTGCCCGAAGTCGTAGATCTTCACGATGCTCGGGTGCTCGAGCGACGCCGCGACGCGCGCCTCCTGGCGGAAACGCTTCGCGAACTCGGAGTCCTCCACGTGCGTTTCGAGGAGAACTTTCAGGGCCTCGAACCGCTGCAGGCTCGCGCTCCGGACCTGGTACACGGACGCGAACCCGCCGCGTCCTAGGAAACCGAGAAACTCGTAGCGGCCGGCGAGAAGCTTCTCGACCGCCCGGCCGCGGCCGTCCACGGGCTGCACGCCGCATGGTAACGCCTGAACGGCGGCCGGCGGCTGGGCTCTCAGGCGGGCCGGGGCTTACGGAAGCGCGAGAGGTCGACGACGCCGGCGAGCGGTGCGCGCCCGTTGCGTCGTTTTCCGAAGAACGACGTCGACTCGCGCCGGATGAGGATCGTCACGGCGGCCGCGAGGATCCAGGGCACGAGCATGAAAAGGCCGACGAGAGGCCAGATGTTCGGATCCTTCGGGGAGGCCGAGGCCGCGCACGCGGGGCACGCGATCGCCCCGCGCCCGAGGAGCACGAGACCTGCGAGGAGGGCGGCGCGAACGGTCGTCTTCATGCCGGCCTCAGTGATGGACCCACGGCACGGGCACGCCCCGCAGGAGGTTGAACGCATCGAGCAAGAGGAAGACGGCGTAGGAGCCCGCGAGCGGAAGGGGCAGGAACGCGAGCCACAGGAGCGAGCGCTTTTCGTACTTCAGGTGCATGTAGTAGAGGCCCACGAACGAGGCCTTCGACAGCGCGAGCGCAATCATGACGGCCGAGATGATCCGCTTGTCGATCTTCGAGTAGGACACCGCGACCTCGACGATCGTGAGGACGAGGAGCACCCAGAAGATCCGGAAGTAGTCGCGCCGGTGGTCGGGGGCCCGCTGGACGCCCGCGTCCGCCGCGTGAGGGACCGAGGAGGCATGCTCGCTCATGTCGTTCTCTTTCAGGGAATGAGGTAGACGAGGGTGAAGACGAGGATCCAGATGAGGTCGACGAAGTGCCAGAAGAGGCCCGTGATCTCGACGAAATTGGCGCCGTTCTCGAGGTGCTTGCCCCGCGAGACCCCGAACGCGGTGATCAGCAGGTAGCACACGCCCGTGAAGACGTGCGCTCCGTGGAAGCTCGTGATGACGTAGAAAGTGGCCGGGAAGTTGCCGGACGGAAGCGTGAAGCCCTCGTGGATGAGGTGCCGGTATTCGTAGACCTGCCCGCACAGAAAGAAGACGCCGCCGGACGCGGTGGCGAGCAGCCAGCGGACCGCCTGCTTCACGTTCCGGTGCTGGGCCGCGTCGAGCCCGAGCACCATCGTGAGGCTGCTCACGATGAGCACGAAGGTCATGACCGCCGTGAAGGGAATTCCGAGGACGGTCGTGGGCGTGGGCCATTGCTTATTGCCCGCGCGGAGGATTCCGTAGGCGAGGAGCAGCCCGCCGAACGTCATCGCGTCCGTGACGAGGAAGATCCACATGCCGACCTTCCCCGTCGTCGCCGGGCCGAACGTGGGCGTCGTCAGGGGAGCCGCAGCGGGGGCGTACGAGGCCTCAGGGCGAGAGCTCATTCAGAGTCCTTCCATGTTCACGAGGAGTCCGGTGTCGCGCATCATCAGGTCGATCTCGTCGGGGGACGGCGCGCCGAGCCGCCGCATCCGACCGCGCGCGTCGAGGAGCAGAAGCCGTCCCGCGAGGGTGCCGCCCTCCGGCGCTCGAAGCGCCTTCAGCGTAGCGGCCTCGAGGGGCTTGACGTCGCCGCCCGCGAGAGTCCAGCGCCACGCGCCCGCCCCGGCGCCTTTCGCGAGGGCGGCGAGCGTCGGGCTGGCCGGGGAAGACCGCGTCGTGTCGACGAAGCTGACGAGGTGAACCGCTTCGCCCGTGTTCCGAACGCGCCGCTGGAGCTTCGCGAGCGGCGACCCGCCTTCCGCGAGCGCGGCGGCCGTCGTGAATTCGGCGACGACGAGGTGCCCGCGGAGGTCCGTCTCGTGAACGGGCTTGCCGCCCTGGTCGACGAGCGCGAAGGCCGGGAACGAGCCGAGAACGGGCGGCGCGGGCGGCAGCGCTCGCCGGACCGACCGCACGAGCGGCAGCGCGAACGCGGCCGCAACGAACAGCACCCAGAACAGCTTGCTCCCCGTGACGCGCGCCGCGACGTCGCTGAAGAATGAAAGACGAAGAAGAAGAGGATGAATTCTTAGAAAGAGAAGAAGGGGAGGAAGAGGAGAATTCTTTCTTATATGCGGCGGCTGCTGATGCAGCCGCCGATAGTTGAAAATCTTCTTCCCGAATGGCCGATGTCAAGGGCGCGCTTCGCGCGCCGCGCAGCGGTCGCGGACCCTTGACATCGGTCATTCGGGAAATATCCGGTCTTAGCAAGATCTTCTTGTCTCCTGTCCTTCTTTCTAAGAATTTAATTCGTCTTGATCTCCGCTGTGGTGACGGGAGCCGCGGCGGCCGCGGCCGCCGCGATGAGGCGCTCGCGCCGCGCGTCGGCTTCGGGAGTCCCCTTGATGTCGATCAGGGACCTCACGTAGTACGCCATCGCCCAGATGTCGTCGTCGGGCAGCGCGCCTTTCCACGTGGGCATGGCCGTGCCGCCGATGCCGCAGGCGATCGTGCGGTAGATGTCCTCGAGCGTCTCGCCGGAACGCACGTGGTCGCGCGTGAAGTCCGGCGGCATGAGCTTGTAGCCGTAGTCGCTGTCCTTCATCTGGGCGTGATAAGCGTCCGGGCGGAGGATCGCCTCGCGGTGGGACAGTGCGAGGCTCGCGGCGTTGATCGTCTCTTTCGTCTCGTACGCGGGGTGGCATGAGAGGCACTGCGCCAGTCCGTGGTAGACCATCATCCCGCGCGTGACGGCCTCGTCCCGGCGCTCTTTCCCCCACGGATCGGGGCCGGGCACGATCGGCTCGCCGGGCTTCTTGTCTGCCCACTTCGGCGAGAGCGTCTTGATGTACTGGATGATGTCCATGAGCTCGCGCTCGGGGACGTCGTTCCAGGGGAGCATCGCGCTGCCGTGGAGCCCCTTCTGGATGATGCGCATGAAGTCTTCGTCGTTCGGAAGCTCGCCGCTCGCCACCGCCCCGAATTTGAACTCGCCCTGTGTGAAGTTGCGCGGCGGCGGGCGAAGGCCGATCGAGGCGGGCCCTTTCCCGTCGCCATTCACGCCGTGGCAGGCGGAGCAATACGTCAGGAAGAGATACTTGCCGTTGTTCAGGCGGCGCGCCGAGACCTTCTTCCCGCCGAGGACCATCGATTTTCTGAAGGTTTTGCCGGGTCCCGAGCAGCCGGTCCCGCCCCCCGCCAGGGCGGCCACCAGCAATGCCGCAGTCGACGCCGCCGCGATCGTCCTCGACGCCGCGACTCCGTCGACTTTCCTTCGTCCGACCTTCATAAGAATCTTCTCTTCACTTTCTTCTTTCTAGAGCAGATAGACCGTGACGAACATGACGACCCAGACGGCGTCGACGAAGTGCCAGAACATTGCCGAGAGACGCACGGTGCTCGCCCGGCCCGAGGCCAGGCGCCCCGAGAACGCGCCCGGCAGGAGGACGGCCAGAGCCACCAGGCCCGCGAGGACGTGGACCGCGTGGAAGACCGTGAGAGAGTAGAAGATCGAACCGTACGTGCCCGAGTCGATCCGGAATCCGGAGCGCCAGAGCGGGACCCACACGGCGAGCTGCAGCGCGAGGAACAGGCTTCCGAGCGCGAGCGTCCCGAGGAGCGCGCGCCGGAGCGTCCCCGGGTTTTCCTCCGCCTCGGGACGGACGCCGAGACGGAGGACGGCGCTCGACGCGAGAAGGACGAGCGTGTTCAGGAAGGGCAGCGCCTTCGGGAGCGGTTGGAGGCCGTCCGGCGGCCAGGCCGGCGCCCGGAGCCGCAGGACCGCATACGCGAAGAAGAGCGCGACGAAGAGCATCGTCCACGAGGCGAGCGCCATCACCATTCCGACGAACGAGGTTCGCCGGGACTCTTCGGGCACCGGAAAGCGCGTGACGGACACCGCGGTGCTCATCAATTGCCGACGGCACCCAGGGCGACGGGCTCGTCGCCGATCGGCTCGTCCTGCGCGAGCCAGTCCTTGCCTGCCACCGCCGGGTTATTGAACTCGTGCGGCCCGTGGAGAACGACGGGAATCTCGTCGTAGTTGTGGTGCGGCGGCGGCGAGGGGATCGTCCACTCGAGCGTACCGACCTCCCACGGGTTCTCCGTCGCTTTCTTTCCGGAAATGAGGCTCGACAGGAAGTTGCCGACGAAGAGGAACTGCGAGGCGCCCAGGAGAAGCGCCGCGCGGGTCATCCACAAGTTGACCGGGTGAAGGTGCTTGAGGAAATCGTAGGCCTCGTAGTTGTACAGGCGGCGCTGCATGCCACCGTAGCCCACCACGAGCATTCCGCAGAAGATGACCGTGATCGGGACGATCGTGAGCCAGAAGTGCCACTTGCCGAGCGTTTCGTTCATCATCTTCCCGAACATTTTCGGGAACCAGAAGTAGATCGCCGCGAAGGCGCCGAGCAACACGGAGGCCGCCATCGTGAGGTGGAAGTGCCCGACCACGAAGTACGAGTCGTGCAGGTAGATGTCCGACGAGATCGCGCCGAGGTGGAGGCCCGTGAGGCCGCCGAGGCCGAACACGAAGACGACGCCGAGCGCGAACAGCATCGGCGTCGCGAAGCGGATCGAGCCGCGCCACATCGTCCCGAGCCAGTTCAGGAAGAACACGGCCGACGGAATCGAGATGAGCATCGTGAGCGTCATGAAGCCTTGCGAGAGGAGCGGGCTCATGCCGACGACGAACATGTGGTGCCCGTAGACGGCCATCGAGAGGAGCGTGATGACGCTCATGGAGAGAGCCGTCGCCTTGTAGCCGAACGCGGGCTTTCGCGAGAAGAATGACAGGAGGTCCGAGACGATGCCCCAGGCGGGCAGGATGAGGATGTAGACCTCGGGGTGGCCGAAGATCCAGAAGAGGTGCTGATAGAGCACCGGGTCGCCTCCGCCCTTCGTGATCGCGGCGCCGGCGAGGAAGAAGTGGCTCCCGAAGACGCGGTCGAGAAAGAGGAGGAGGACGCCCGCGGCGAGGACCGGCACGAAGAGGGCGTTCAGGATGGCGGTAAGCCAGATGCCCCACACGGAGAGCGGCATCTGGAAGTAGCCCATGCCCGGCGCCCTCAGGCGCACGACCGTCGTGATGTAGTTGACCGCGCCCATGATCGACGCGCTCCCGGTGAAGAAGATGCCGAGGATCCAGAGCGTCTGACCGTGGCCGGGGGAGCCCACGAGAGTCGAGAGCGTCGGATACGACTGCCAGCCTCCGGCCGCGGCGCCCATCGGGACGAAGAACGAGACGATCATGCAGGAGCCCGCGACGACGTTCGTCCAGAACGACATCAGGTTCAACGTCGGGAACGCCATGTCGCGCGCGCCGATCATGAGCGGAATCAGGAGGTTCCCGAACGCGCCGATGAGGATCGGCGTGATCGCGAAGAAGATCATGAGCGTCCCGTGCATCGTGAAGAACGACGCATAGGACTGCGGGGGCATGACGCCGCCGCTCTGGGGCCACAGGAGCTGGCCGAGGACGGGGAACGGCGTGCCGGGATAGGCGATCTGCCAGCGGATCATCATCGCCATGGTCCCGCCCACGACGAGGAAGAAGAGGCCGTACCACAGGAACTGCTTCGCGATGACCTTGTGGTCCGTCGAGAAGACGTATCTCCTGAGGAACGAGGTCGGCTCCGGGTGGATGTGCTGCTCCGCCCGGAATTCGGGCCCGACGTGAAGGTGCCGGACGGCGGCCGGTTTGCTCATCGTTGCGTCGCCCATCTCTACTGCACCCACTCCCATCCCCACAGTTGTTCCTTATCAGCCGGGTCGAACCGGCGCTGCGCGTCGCCCACGGCCTCCTTCATCCAGCGCTCGAAGTCTGCCTCGGGTTGGGCGATGAGATCGCCCTTCATCTTGTAATGGGCCCAGCCGCACATCTGCGAGCACGCGATCTCGAAGTTGCCCGGCTTCAGGGCCTGGAACCACGTGCGCGTCACGTAGCCGGGGTTCGCGTCCTGCTTCAGGCGGAAGTTCGGGATGTAGAAGCTGTGAATGACGTCCTTCGCCTTGAGGTTCAGCATCACGGGCCGTCCGACGGGTATCCGCATCTCGTTCAGCGTGACGACGTCGTCCGGCGTGTTGAAGACGCCGTCGGGCCCGGCGTAGCGGATGTTCCACGCCCACTGCTGCGGCATCACCTCGATCCTGAGGGTGTCGGGCGAAGTGGGCCAGTTGTACGTGTACTCCTTCACGTCGATCTGCGAGACCCTCACGAGATTCATGTCGATCGTGACGAAGACGAGGGCGGCCAGGATGCCCGTGACGGCGAAGCTCTTGCGGTCCGTTCCGTGGGTATAGAGCGCCTTGCCCCCCGGCCGTGCCCGGTACTTCCACGCCGAGTACACGAGCGCGAACGCGACGAGCGCAAACGCGATGACGCACAGGAGCGTCGTGTACCAGAAGAGGGCTTCCGCCCGCCAGCCGTCCCGCGAGACGTCGACGGTCGTCAGCCAGGGTAAGGGCCAGTGGTGCATTTCGTCCCCTCGCTGGGGCGTAACTATAAGGGAACAGAGTCTCAGTTCAAGTCGCCTGCGTCTCGTTCTAGAATCCGGACAGAGTCTCAATTCAAACAGGAGGCGAGACGATGAGCGACGAGACGAATCACAAGGGCCACAGGGCGGTGCTGATCTTCCTCTTCGCGCTTCTCGCCTACGCGGCGCTGCCTGTCTTCGGCGTCGGGTTCTACCGGAACGGCTCGGGCCAGGTCTTCTTCACGCTCTGGTACCTGATCGGCTTCATGATCATCGCGTTCTTCCTGATGCACGAGCTCATCACGCCGCTGCCGCCGAAGGACACGGGCCGGGGATAGCGGCGCCAGGCGAGGGCGCGTCAACGAGCGCGGGGCCTTCTTCCATAACGATCGATGTCGTCGTGCTTGACGATGTCGACGAAGTAAACGGTCCCGCCTTCGACGTGGAAGATGATTCGATCGCCACTGCTGATTCGCGCTTCGAGGTAATACTTCTCCGGTTGGATCGGCTTGATCCTCAGGCCGGGCGAAGATTCCTGCTTGATGAGCGACATGGCCGCCTCGTCGCAGGACCGCCGCCTCTCCACGGTGAGCTCGGCGTATCTCTCCTGCCACCGAAGGGACCATTCGGTTCGAAGGAAGAGCTGCCGGTGGGCCATCAGAGGCGGCCCTTACGGCCCTTCCGTCGCCTCTTGAGGTTGTCGAGAAACGCCTGCGCTTCCTCGGGGGTTTCCGTTCTCGTCGAGCGGCCCTCGGCAAACTCCCGTTCTGCCTGCGCGATTCGGGCCTGCATCTCGGGGTGGTAGAACCAGAGCTGGTCCTTCGGCACGAGAGCGGCCGGGATGAGTTCGTACGTTCCGCGCTCGGTCCGCTCCAGGATGATGAAGTCACCTGCCTGGACACCGAGGGCCGTGCGGACATCTTCGGGCAAAGTCGCCCGTCCCTTCTTGTCCAGCGTGACGAATGCCGAGCTCATTTGAGGCCTTCAGGGCCCTCAGGCCCACAGTGGGACTATACCACTCAGTCGAACCGCACGCTGACGAGCTTCGACACTCCCGGCTCTTCCTGCGTCACGCCGTAGAGGGCCTGAGCGGTCTCCATCGTCCTCTTGTTGTGCGTGATGAGGACGAACTGCGTCTCCTCGGACAGCTCCACGAGGAGGGACGTGAAGCGGTCGATGTTCGCCTCGTCGAGCGGAGCGTCGACCTCGTCGAGGATGCAGAACGGCGAGGGCTTGTACTTGAAGATCGCGACGAGGAGCGCGATCGCCGTGAGCGCCTTCTCGCCGCCCGAGAGGAGGCCGATCGTCTGGTTCCGCTTGCCCGGCGGCTGCGCCATGATCTCGAGGCCCGAGTCCAGGGGGTCCCCCTCGTCGAGGAGATGCATCGAGGCGGTCCCCCCGTGGAAGAGGCGCTGAAAGACCTGGCCGAACCCGAAGTTGACGGCGGCGAAGGCCTCCTGGAAGCGCTCCGACGAAGTCGCATTGATCGTCCGGATGGTCTCGAGAATCTGCGCGAGCGATGCGTCGAGGTCGGCCTTCTGGGCCGAAAGCTCCTGGAGCCGTTTGCTCTCGACCTGGTATTCCTCGAGCGCCGCGCCATTGACGGGGCCGAGCCGCTCGAGCGCGAGGGAACGGGAGATGACGTCCTCGGAGAGCGCGGCCTCGAGCGCGTCAGGAGCGAGGGCTTCCTGCTCCTCGGTCCTCTCGAAGGCGGGTAGCTCGCCCGGCAGGCAGCCGAACTCGGTCCGGCACTGCTCGACGAGGTGATCCTGGTCGGCCTTGTGGCGCTCGAGGGCGAGCTCGGCCTCGAAGCGAGCTCGCCGCACGACGTCGAGGGCCTCGCGCGCGGCCGCGGCCTGCGCCTCGGCGACGGCGCGTGCCTCGCGCCGTGACGTCGCTGCCTCGTCGGTCTCGGTGCGACGCCGGTCGGCCTCGGCGGCGGCGATCGCGGCCGCCCCCTGTGCCGCCCGCGCGGTTTCTCCGGCTGCGAGGGCCTGTACGCGCCGGCGTCCGATCTCGACGAGCGCATCGGCCATCTCGGCGACACGGCGCGCCGCGTCGCGGGCGCGCTCCTCGGCCGCCGCGGAGGTATCGGCGAGGGAGCGGGAGCGCTCGATGAGGACGTCGCGCCCGTTGCGCGCGGCGGCATCGGCCTCGGCGGCCGTGAGCCGCGCGGTACGCGCGGCGTCGAGGGCCGTTTCCAGCTCCGAGAGCGTGCGTTCCACGGTCGCCATCTCCGATTGCCGCTGCGCCGCGAGGTGCGCTGCCTCGACCCGGCTCTCTCCGGCCTTCGCGAGGTCCTGGCGAAGCGCACCGCCCTCGTCGGCGAGGACGCGCAGCTCCTGAACGGCACGCTCTTCTTCCGTGTGCGCGGCCACGCTCCTTGCCTCGGCTTCGGAATGCGCGCGCTCGGCGGCGCCTTTGGCGGCGAGAGCGGCGTCGAGCGTCGCGGCGAACGTTCCGACCCGCTCGGCGAGAGATCCGATGTCGGCATCCGTCGACGCCAGGCTCGCCACGACGCGTGTCCTTTCCGCGGCGAGATCCACGAGGTCGCGCCGGACCGTAAAGAGGCCCTCTCCGGGGACCTCCGTGCCGGCGGCTTCGACCACCGCGCCACGAACGACGACGCCGTCCTTCGTCACGAGCGTGCGCTCGGGGTGCAGCGCCGCGAGCGCAAGCGCGTCGTCCACGTTCGCGACCACGACGGCGTCGGGCAGCGCGGACGTCGGTGCTCCCGCGGATTTCGCGGTGAGGAGCTCGCGCGCGATCCCGAGAACCCGCGGATCCTTCGGCTTCAGAGGGAACGGAGTCTCTGGAAGCGGGTGGACGAAGCGCGCCGCGCCGAGCCTTTTCTCACGCACGGAGGCGAGGGCGGCGTCGAGCGCGGCGCGGGTCTCGAGGACGGGCGCCTCGAGGGCGGACCCGAGGGCGGCATCCAGGGCTTTTTCGAAGCCGGGCGCGGCGTCGAAGTGGTCGGCGAGGACCCCCTTCGGCGAGATTCTCGCGGCCTCGAGCGCGCGGCGCGCGGACTCGCCGCCGCCCTCGCGCGCGGCGAGCGTCGTCTCGAGCGCGGCGGCACGGACGTCCACGGCATGGAGCGCCGAGACATGGGCTTCGCGTACGGCTTTGAGCGTCGCGAGCTGGTCCTCGGCGGCCCGCCGGCCGTGGCTGGCGTCCTCGAGATGCCGTCGCGACGCGTCGAGGCCGGAAGAGGCAGCGGCGAGAAGCGCACCGGCTTCGGCAGAGGCCGTCCGGCGCTCGTCCACGAACGATGCGGCCCGCGCCTGGCGCTCGTCGAGCTTGGCGAGCGCGAAGGCGAGACGGTCGACGAGCAGGGCGGCATCGCGCTCGCGGTTCGTCGCCTCGGCAGAGCGAGCCCCGGCGGTCAGAAGGTCGCGCCGCGACCCCTCCCGGCGCGCCGCCACCTCGGCTTCGCGGGCCGATACCGCTGCCAGCGCGCCGGCCGCAGTCGCGGCGGCCGCGGCAGCCTCGGTGAGCGCCGCTTCCGCCTCTTCGCGGGCCGTTACGGTTCGGCCGGCCTCCTCGACGAAACGGCTGTAGTCGGATTCCGATTCCCGGCGCTGCGCCTCGAGCAGCTCCTGGCGAGCGGCCGTTTCCTCGGCCTCGCGCGCAGCCGCCGCGACGGCGGCCTCGGCGGCCAGGAGGTTCTCTCTCGCGCTCGCGAGCGCGTCGCCCGCCTCGCGGATTGCGCGCTCGTCCTCGTCGGCGACGCGGCGCGCTTCCGTGACCTCGGCCTCGAGCCGGGCGAGGTCCGCGAGCGATACGGCCTCGGCGTCGGTCGCCGCCTCGAGGGCCGACCGGCCAGAGGCGAATCCGGCTTCCAGGCGGTCGGCGCGCAGACTGGCGAGCTTCTTCTTCTGCCCCGAGAGGAGATCGGCCTGCTCTTTCCAACGCGCGGCGCGCGACGCTTGTCGTTTCAACGAAGCGCACGTGCGCTCGATCTCCGAGACGATGTCCGTGAGGCGCAGGAGATTTCCGCGCGTCTCCTCGAGCTTCACCTCGGCCTGGCGCTTGCGGATCTTGTATTTCGAGACGCCTGCGGCCTCCTCGATGAGACGGCGGCGATCCTGCGGCTTCGTCGAGAGGATCAAGTCGATCTTCTGCTGTTCGATGATCGAATACGCGCGCACGCCGAGACCGGTGCCGAGGAGGATCTCCTGCACGTCCTTGAGGCGCGACCTCTTTCCGTTGAGGATGTAGTCGCTCTCGCCGTCGCGCGTGACGCGCCGCGTGATCACGACTTCGCCGCCCGTCTCGGCCCACTGCTCACCGGTGCGCGACTCGAGCGTGAGAGCGACCTCCGCCATGCCGAGCGGTCGCCGGCGCGCGGCTCCGTTGAAGATGACGTCCTCCATCGTCGTGCCGCGCAGGCTCTTCGCCGATTGCTCGCCGAGGACCCATTGGACGGCATCGCAGATGTTGGATTTGCCGGACCCGTTCGGACCGACGATCGCCGTGATGCGCGTCGGAAGGGTGACGGAGGTGCGATCCACGAAGGACTTGAAGCCCTGGATTTCGAGTCTCTTCAGTCGGAACATCAGGCCAAAGAGCCTACCACTACATTTTGAGGTGTCGCCGGCCCGGAGACTCAACCGGCTGGGGTTTCACGGCAGATCGCGGCGCCGCATCGAGGGCCTTCAGAAGCCCCGACCGCGACCCGACGCCGAGCTTCGAGAAGACGTGCTTGAGGTGATCCTTGACCGTCCACTCGGTGATGAAGAGGCGGCGCGCGATTTCCGCGTTGCGAAGTCCTTCGAGCACCGCGCCCACGACGTCGGCCTCGCGGCCCGAGACGCCGCGCGTCGCAAGTCTTTCCCGCACGTCCTCGAGGGAGAGCGCCGACTGGACCTTCAGCGTGAGAACCGCAACGTCGTCCTCCTCCTCGTCGGCGAAGCGCGCGACCGAGGCTTCGAGCGCCCGGCCGTCCGCGAGGACGGCGCACCACTTTTCGCCTGCGGCGGCGCCCGCCCCGAGGCGTGCGATCCAGGTCGCGAGCGTAGTCTCGCGCCCGTCTCTCGGGACGACGACGACCGGGCTGCGGGCCGAGAGCAGCGATGCGGCGGCGTGGTTCGCGTAGAGCACGGAGCCCGACGGCCGCACGAGAAGGATCGGCGTGGACGCGGCCTCGGCCGCGCTCTCCAGCCGCCGCCGGGCCGCCGCGTGGATCTCGGCGGCGGCCGCGCTCTCGAGGAGCTGGGCGAGAAGCGGGCGGAAGACCTCGAAGCGTAGAACCTCCGGCTCCGTCCACGGCCTCCGTGGCCCGCGCAACAGCGTGAGCGTCCCTCGAAGAAGGCCCGCAAGGTGAAATTCCACCGCGAGGGGCTCCGCCGGCGTGGGATACCGCCTGACCGGGCGTACGGTGCCCGCGGTGAAGACGCGGCTGCGGAGCGCCCGCCAGCGGAAGCGCTGGCCGGAAGGCTCGAAGAGATACTCCATCTCGACCGAATCCGGATCGAGGACCGAACGCACGGTGCCGACGATTCGTGTCAGCGCCGTCGCGTGGCGCCCCCGGAAGGGCGGCCCGTCGAGCGGGGAAACCGGCATGTGTGGCCCTCGGCCCTCCCGCTGAATTCTATGCGCCCTGCGGCCGGCGGCCGCCGTTCGTTCAATTTGTGACGACGATGGGCGGACACCCCCGGGCCGTGGTAGGCTCGCGTCTGTACAGGAAACCGTCTCCCAACGGCGGAGGATCCGTTTCATGTTGAGCTTTGAAGTCCGCAAAACGGGCGGCGAATCGGAAGTTCGCAAGGTCCATCGGGATGTCATTCACATTGGCGCTTCGACGGGCAATGATCTCGTTGTGCGCGCTCGTGGCGTGCTCGGGAGGCACGCCCGGATCTCCGTGGCGGGAGAGGAGCTGCGGCTCGAGGTGCTCGGGAGCGCGCCGGGCTCCGACGTGACCTTGAACGGCTCGATCGTCAAGACCGCCGCACTCGCCGCGGGGGACCGGATCGCCATCGGCGAGGCCACGATCACGCTCCTCAACGGCCCGGCCCCGAATCCGAACCGGATCGCGGCTCCTCCGCCTCGCGGACGCGACGCTCTCTCCCTCGCGACGGCGGCGCTCTCGCCCCTCCCGCCGGCTCCTGCCCCTTCTCCGGCAAACGCGCCGGCCGCGGTCGCGGTACGGGCAGCCACGGTACCGGGCGGACGCGTCGCCGCGGCTCCGATCGAAGTGCCGAACCGGGCGGAGGAGCGGTCTCCGAGAGATCCCTGGCCAGGATTCTTCGAGCGACTCCATCGGCCGGTCCCCTTCGAAGAGCTGCTTCAGGAAGTCACGGCCTACATCGCGTCGGTCACGCCCGTGCACAGCCTCGCGTTCGTGTCCCTGCTCCCTCCGAACGAAGGGGAGGCGATCGCAGCGCTCTGGAAGGGAACGCTTCCGCGCCTCTCGGCCAGAAGCCTCGCGGAGGCGCGCGAGAAAGGCGGGTCGTGGGAGATCTTCGAATCGGGCTCCCGGCTCCGCCTGTTCCCCGTTCCGCGGCCGGGGGGCGAGAGCGTCGGCCTCCTGCTCGTTCCCTCCGAGACCGTCTCCGATCCGGCGCTCCTCGATTTCGTCGCGCATGCGGCGGCCGTCGTCGGCTTTGTGCACGGCGAGAGGAGCGAGGCGGCCTTCGGCGAACGCGGCGCCTCGCAACCTCCCCCTCCGTTCGCGGTCCCGCTGGAGGATCCGCTCGCGCTCCTCGTCGGCGGCTCTCTGCCGCTGTCGAATCTCAAGGCGTCGCTGTCGCGCGTGGCGGCGGCGCGCGCGCCGATTCTCCTCGTGGGGGACGTCGGCAGCGGAAAGACGCTCGTGGCCGAAACGCTCCACGCTCTCTCGCCACGGCGCTCACGCCCGCTCGTGCGCGTCTCGGCAACCGCCGCGAGCCCCCAGGCTCTCGAGGAAGATCTCCTCGGGGCTCCTGCCGCGGGCGACCGCCGGCGCCGTCCGGGCCGGCTCTTCGAGGCGGATGGAGGCACTCTTCTCGTCGAAGAAGTGGGCGACCTGCCTTCCCCGACGCAGGCGCTGCTCTTCCGCCTTCTCGAAGCCCGCGAGGTGACGGCTCCGGGCGGACGGACCGTACCGGTCGACGTGCGCGTGATCGGCACGACCTCGCGGCCTCTCACGCGTGCGGTCGAGGACGGCGCCTTCCGCGACGATCTCTACTTCCGGCTCTCGGCTCTCACGCTGCGGCTGCCGCCGCTGAAGGATCGCAAGGAAGACATCCCGGCTCTCCTCGATGCGCTCGCGGCACGGCATGGCGGCCCGGCGGCGGAGCACTTCGACGTCGAGGCGATGAACGCGCTTCTCAACTATCAGTATCCCGGCAACGTGCGCGAGCTCGAGAACGAGGTGCGTCGTCTCGCGGCTCAGGTCGGGCCCGGCGCCATCACGCTCGCGGACCTCGACCAGAAGTTCTCGGGCGAGCACGTCGAGCTCGCGCTCAAGGAAAGCGACGACCTCAAGGAGATCGTCGAGAAGGTCGAGCGCCAGGTCATCGAGCGCGTCATGCGCAAGGTACGCGGGAACCAGTCTCTCGGCGCACGGCTGTTGAACATCTCGCGGGGCAGTCTCATCGCGAAGATGAAGGAGTACGACATAAAGGACTTCCGGTACCTCAAGCGCGGAGACTAGACGCGCTCGTCGCGGGAGCGCTTCCTCTCGAATTGGTCCGTGTCGCCCTGCTCTTCAGGAAATGCTCGAAGTCCGAGCGCACGACGCGCGATGAACCAGGAGAGAGTTGACTTTCGTTCGTTGCACGATAGGCTCAGCCCCTCAAGGCGAGCGACAAGAGCGAACAAGCGAGTTTGGAGGCTGTATGGTCCGCACCTTCGGCCCGTTGCTCTCGTGGTCTTCGTGGCCGTGGTCGTTGCTCTCCTCCTTCCGACGGCCGCGGCGACCGCCCAGGCCTCAGATCCAGTCATCGGCAAACCTGTCTCACCTGTCGTTTCTCCTCCGCTCCGCGAGATTCCGCCGATTCAAACGACACGGGACCCTGGCAAGCCCCGGGACGCCAAGCGGCTCCCGTTCCGAGGAGCTCTACCGGGTGCCGCCCCGGCCCGGCAGGCGGACGGGGCGCTCCAGCTGGCCCCGGGAGTAAGCCAGCCGAACACAACGGGCATCAACTTCCAAGGCCTGGCTGCAAACGGCTCCGCCCCGCCCGATTCCGACGGCAAGGTCGGCCCGAATCATTTCGTCGAGTGGATCAACACCAACTTCGCCATTTACGACAAGGCCGGGACCCTTCTCTACGGGCCGGCCGCGGGCAACACTCTCTTCACGAGCATGGGCGGAGCGTGCGCGGCCTTCAACGACGGCGACCCCGTCGCCCAGTACGACACGCTGGCCGACCGGTGGATCCTCACCCAGTTCGTCGTCGGCGCTCCGGCTCCGGCCTTCTCCCATCAGTGCGTGGCCGTGTCGAAGACCGGGGATCCGCTCGGGGCTTACTACCTCTACGACTTCCCGACCGACGCAACCAACTTCGTGGACTACCCGAAGTGGACGACCTGGACCGACGCGTACTACATGACGGCCCACCTTTTCAATGCGGCGGGCACGGTCTTTCTAGGGGCGCCGCTTTACTCCTTCGACCGCGCGAGCATGCTGGCGGGGCTCCCGGCCGCCTTCCAGTCGGTGAACCTCGAACCGATTGGAGGCATATTCGGCGAACTCGTGGCCGATCTCGACGGCCTTACGCCGCCGCCACCCGGCTCGCCCGCCTACGTCTTCGCTCCCGCCTCGCCGGAATTCGATGGAACGGCCACGCCGGGTCTCCACTTCTGGACCGTGGCCTCGACCTGGGGCGGCTCGCCGACGATGACCGTGACCGCGAAACCCGACATCACGACCGCTGCGTTCAACACGAATCTCTGCGGGTTCAGCCCCAACTGCATTCCCCAGCTCGGAACGACAACGACCCTCGACTCCATTACCGGCCGGCTCATGTTCCGGGCCGTCTATCGCACCGTCGGCGGCATCGAGTCGATTCTCCTGTCCCACACCGTCAATGCGCTCGTTCCACCGGCAAACCAGGCGGCAGTCCGGTGGTACGAGATCCGGACTCCGGGGACGACCCCGACCGTCTTCCAGCAGGGAACCTACGCCCCTACCACGGCGAATCGCTGGGTCTCGAGCATCGCCATGGACGAGGGAGGCAACATCGCGCTCGGCTACAGCATTTCTGACGCCACGATGTTTCCCTCGATCAACGTCACCGGCCGCCTTACCTCCGACCCTCTGGGCACTCTGGGCAGCGAGATCAGCATGTTCGCCGGCCTCGGGAGCCAAACGGGCGGCCTCAACCGGTGGGGCGACTACACCCTGATGTCCGTCGACCCCCGCGACGGGTGTTCGTTCTGGTACATCAACCAGTACCAGCCTGCGAGCGGGTCGTTCAACTGGGCGACGCGCATCGCGTCGTTCCGCTTTCCCGCCTGCGTGGCGCCCCTACGCGGGACGATCACCGGCTTCGTGAACGATGGGCTCGGAAACCCGATCGCGAACGCCGTAGTTGACGTCGACGCCGGGTTCTCGGGAGCCACGGACGCGACCGGCCGCTACACCATCGTTCTCCCGCCCGGCTCCTACAACGTGATTGCCACCGATCCGGCTTCCAGCTGCACGCCGTCGGCTTCCTTCCCGGCAACGGTCACGAACGGCGCGACGACCACCCAGAACTTCGCCCTGACGGGAGCCGCGAGCCTCGCGGTCAAGAGCACATTCATCGACGACAGTTCGGGAAACGGCAACGGCATCATCAACCGCGACGAGTGCTTCAAACTCAACGTCGATCTCACGAACGCCGGATGTTCCGGCGCGAGCGGGACTCGGCCTCCGTCACGACGTCGACGCCGGGCGTCGAGATCCTCGGCGGCACATCCTCCTACCCGAACATCGCCCGCGCCGCCGACGCGTTCGGCGCGACGCCCTTCTCCTTGGCCACGACGGCGGCTTTCGTCTGCGGCACCGACATCGCCCTGACGCTGACGGTCACCTCGTCGGCCGGCAGCCAGATTTCGGCGCTGACCCTCCCGACCTGCACGGCCACGGCGCCGCTCGTCATCAACAGCAGCGTGCCGATCACGAACCCTGACGAGGCGGGCCGGCTCGGGCGAAACGGAATTCGCAACCTGCGCCGGCAAGGCCTGCCTCGGGGACTTCGCCGCCGGAGCCGCCCGGAAGTACGACGCGCAGACCATTTTGAATGCGGCGCCGACGAGCCGCTGCATCACGATCACGGCGACCACGTCCGGCTGCAGCGGGACTGGAGCGCAGATCACGCCGGCAGCCTACAGTCCGACGTTCAACCCAGCCAACCTCTGCACGAACTACATCGGAGACGGCGGTGGCAGCCCAACACCGGGCCCCGTGACGTTCAGCGTGGATCTTCCGGCGGGTCAGCCCCTCGTTGTCGTAATGCAGGCCGCCAACGGCACCCCGACTTTCACCGGCTGCGGCTCGTATACCCTCAGTATCACCGGCCTCATCGACGACTCCGATGGCGGGCGGCCCGTGGCGACGGCCTCGGGCGGCGGCACGATCTGTCTCGGTGGTCCGTCGGCCTGACGGGCTCCGGCGGCACGTCCTGCGTCTGGACGCCGACAACCGGTCTCGACAACCCGAACAGCTGCACGCCTGTGGCGTCTCCGACGGTGACGACCGCGTACTCGGTTGTCGTCGCGAACGCGAGCGGCTGTGTCAGCGACGCGAGCGCGCCTGCAACTGTCACGGTCAACCCGACCCCGGCCTCCCCCGTCCTCACGGCTCCTGCAACGGTGGGCGCGGGATCGCCGAACCGGATCGCAAGCACTCCGGCAATCGTCGGAGCCACCGCGTGGGGTTGATCGGCGGAGCTGTTTACGCCTGGACGATCACGAACGGGACGATCACGGGAGGCCAGGGGACGAACCAGATCACGTTCACCGCCGGAACAGCGGGTACGCCGCTCACGCTCAGCGTGAACGCCACCGTCGGGCTCTGTCCTTTCGGCGGCGGAAACGCAACCCTCACCGTGGCACCGGCGGGCTCCGCGGTTCAGTTCTACACCCTGCCGCCCTGCCGCGTCGTCGATACGCGGAACCCGAACGGGCCGCTCGGCGGTCCTGCGCTCGCGCCTTCGGGCTCGGTTCGCAGGTTCATGCTCACGGGTACGTGCGGGATTCCGGCGGGGGCGACGTCCATCTCCGCGAACGTGACAGTCGTGAGCCCCTCCGCCAGCGGATTCCTTGCGATCTATCGGGGCGACGGAGCGCTCACGGGAACGAGCGTGATCAGCTTCGACGCGGGGAGGACCCGTGCGAACAACGCCATCCTGGGGCTCGCGCTCGATGGCTCGGGCACGGTCAACGTGAGCAACTCCGCCGCAGGGACAGTGGATTTCCTGCTGGACGTGAACGGCTACTTCCAGTAGTCGCGGCGTCGAGACGGCCGGAGTCCCGCTAGACTCCGGCCGTGTCCGATCTCGACGCCCGGTCTTTCCGGCGCTCCCTGACCCTCGTCCTCGCGGTTCTCGGCTTCCTGACGGCAGGGGCGGTGGTGCTGTTCGGGCACCTCCTCTTCAAGTCGCTTTCGAGGGACGTCGTCAACGATGCGATTCTCCACACGAAGCTCGACGCGGAACGGCTCGCGCGCGGTATCGCCGAGCGCACGTCGGGCGACCCTTTCGTCCTGAAGCTCAAGCAGACGGAGATCGACCGGCTCGTCACGACGGGTCTCTCGGAGCGCCAGATCCTCACGGAGGTCGAGGTTCTCGACAGCGCGAAAAAGGAGGTCCTCTACGCGTACCACGGCACGCTCACCGTGCCCGACCGCAAGGGCCAGCCGGGCGCCGAGGGACCGAAGGTTCTCGACGTGAAGCCGGCGGAGCCCGGCACGACCGCGCGCAGCTACAGCCTCGAGGCGCCCGAGCCCGATCCCTACGACCTGGAAGTGCCCGTCGGCGACTTCGCGGTGCTGCGCTTCGGCGTGTCGCGGCGCGTCCTGGCCGAGCGCGTCGAGAAGCTCCGTCGCGAGCTCTACCTGCGGACGGCCGCGGCGGCCGTCGTGTCGCTCTTGGGGATTCTCGCGGCGTCCGCGGCGGTGATCCTCCTTTATCGCCGCACGCGGCGCGTGGAGGAGGCGCGCCTCGAGGCCGAGCGGCGCGCCGAGCTCGGCGAGGTCGCGGCGGGCCTGGCGCACGAAATCCGGAATCCCCTGAACGCGATGGGCCTCAACCTCGAGCTCCTCGAGGAGAAGCTCGTGCACCCGGCCCCGGCCCGGAGCGTAGGCGCGTCCACCGCCTCGGCTACCGAGCTCGCTCAGGCCGCGCGCGTGGAGACGAGCCGGCTCGCGCGGCTGCTCACGGACTTCCTCTCGTACGCGCGGCCGTCGCCGCTGAGCCCCGTTCCCGCCGACCTGAACGAGGCTGCACGCGAGGCGGTTTCGTTCCTGGAGCCCGAAGCCTGCCGGCGCCATATCCGGCTGACGTTCCTGCCTCAGGAGGGGGCCGCTCCCGCGCTCCTCGACCCCGGGCGCGTCCGCCAGGTGGTCCTCAACCTCGTCGGCAACGCGCTCGACGCCGTGGAGGCGGAGGGAGCCGCGGCGCGCGAGGTGGAGGTGCGCGTCGAGGATGCCGGAAAGTTCTGGCGCCTCACGATCACGGACCACGGGCCCGGCGTACCGCCCGCGAAGACGGCCGACATCTTCAAGCTCTTCGTGTCCACGAAACCCGCGGGCACGGGCCTTGGTCTCCCGATCGCGGATCGGATCGTGCGTGCCCACGGCGGGACGTTGACGCTCTTCTCGTCGCCCGGCGAGCCGACCCGGGCCGTGGCGACGTTCCCGAAGGGGCGCTGAGGATCAGGGCGGCGGAAGAATTTTTCTCGGATCCGGATCCGCCTCGCCGCACTGAAACGCGAGGACGCGCCTGACGAGCGTCTTCACCGGCATGGGGAGCGTCAGGAGGAGCTCGCCCTCGGGGTTCAGGATCACCTGCTCCGTCGTACCGGTCGCGAGCAGGATTCGTTCAGGCAGGCGGCGGATCTCGTACGACATCGCGAGCTTCGCCGTCTCGGACGGCGCGAGCACGGCGGAGACCTCGAGCCGGTCATCCAGCTTCGCGGACCGCTTGACGTTCAGCTCGACTCTCGTGATCGGCACTTTGTAGCCGTGGGCGAGCGCCTCGGCGGGCGTCAGCCCGAACGCCGCGCAGAGAGCGTTGCGCGCCACCTCGAAGTACTGGACGTAGTGGCCGTGCCAGACGACGCCGTACGAGTCCACCTCGGGAAAGCGGACTTCGAAGGAGGTCGTGAACGCACGCGTCGTCATGGCGCCGTGAGGACCGCCGCGAGGACGTTGCCGCCGGCGCCGAAGGCGTCGATCAGAATCGCGCCGAGGGAAGGATCGGCGCGCAGCTCGGCCGCCGCGAGGGCGATCTGGATCGCTCCGATCGCGGGGTTCTCGCCGAGGCTTTCCTTCACGGCCGAAAGGCGCGGCTGTTTCGCGCCGAAGACGTCCGAGAGCGCGGCAGTCTCGGCCTCGTCCGTGAAAGGCGATCCGTTCCGCGAGAGGTGGACGAGGCCGATCGCGGAAGGAGCCAGGCCTGCCTCGTCGAGGGCGTCCCGTATCGCGGCGGCCAGGAAGGCCGGGTCCGCGCGCCGCTTCTGGGGCGAGAGAGCCGCGCCGCGCGACGCGAGCCCCGCGATCCGCGCGTCGATCCGGGCTCCGCGGGCTCGGGCCTCCGCTTCGTCCTCGACCAGGACCACCGCCGCGCCCTCGCCGAGAATGAACCCGGGGCGCCGCTGAGTGCGCGTGGCACGCACGCTCTCGTATGCGCGGTGGTACACGAGGTTCCACTCATCGGCCGCACCCACGATGAGGGCATCGGAACGTCCGTCCGCAAGCAGCATCCGGGCGTAGAA
Organism: Thermoanaerobaculia bacterium; assembly: GCA_963816185.1. Classification (GTDB taxonomy): domain Bacteria; phylum Acidobacteriota; class Thermoanaerobaculia; order UBA5066; family UBA5066; genus Fen-183. Next base: position 123,206 of record CAWFJJ010000025.1, read on the forward strand.
CAGCGCGTTCAAGGCGGCCGGATCCTTCTGGGTGATCGTCACGTTCGGGCCTTTGATGCCGACCTCGATCGCGGCCTGCGAGGCCGGCGCGTTCGCAACAGTGTTCGGGAAGAGAAACGGCGACGCGGCGTCGGGCGATTCGACCGCCATCTGCCGTTCGAACTCGACGAGCGGGCCGACGCCGGCCGAGCCGGTGCCGAGGAGAATGCCCGTCCTCTCTTCGCGGCCCGCCACCGTGTAGAGCGAGTCGGCCAGAAGCTGCCTCACCGCGACGACGGCGTACTGGCTGCCGCGATCGAGGCGGCGGGCCTTGCTCTTCGGGAGCTCCGGCTCCGTCGTGAACGCGCCGATTCGCGCCGCCGGAGAGCGGTCGGTGGCGGGCGGCGCGCCGTCGTCCTCGATCGGCCCCACCGCGGAGCGTCCGGCGGCGAGCGCCGCGCGCGTCTCGGCGAGCGTCCGGCCGAGCGCCGTCACTGCGGCCTCTCCGGTGATGACAGGCGCACGCATCGAGGGGATCGTACACGCGAGATGGGCTTCTCTTCGCCATTCATACCGCAGCTGTTGACACCGCGTCTCTGCCGCGACAAGGTGGCGCGACGGAAGCGTCCCCTAGAAAGCGGAAAAGGAGATTCCCATGAAGCGCGTATTCTCAAGTCTCTCGATCGTCGTCTGTCTTCTCGTCGTGTCCGGCTGGACACCGGCGGCCGTGGCCCAGGAGGCGAAGTCCTCCCGGGCGCTCGTCGCAACCTACCAGGTTGCGACCGGCAAGCACCTCGATTTCCTGAAGTGGATGGCGCGTGCGGAAGCGGTCGCAAAGGAGGCCGGAGGGCCGGCCACCCAGTGGTACATGCACGAGAACGGCGCCAGCTGGGACTTCGTCTCGATCACTCCCCAGCTCGACGCTGCGAAGCAGGCGGAGGTGGACAAGAAGATCGAGACTCTCTCGAAGCAGAAGGGGATCGCGACGGGGCTCAAGGCTTCGTTCGAGTTCCGGCAGTACATGGGAACGCACACCGACACGTTCGCGCACGGTCCGATGACGGCGTCCGAGCTCGTGAAGGCGGCCGAAAAGTAAGAACTAGGCCCGCGCCGCGAACGCTCCGAACGCGACGACCGTCGAGTTGCCGCCGAATGCGAACGAGTTCGAGAGCGCGATCTTCACGCGCGCTTCTCGAGCCGCGTTCGGGACGATGTCGAGATCGCACTCGGGATCCGGCTCCTCCCAGTGGATCGTGGGCGGCACGAGGCCCGTCTCGATCGTGCGGACGGTCGCGACCGCCTCGATGGCGCCTGCCGAGCACAGGCAGTGGCCGAGCATCGACTTGATCGACGAGACGGGGATCTCCCGCGCGCGCCCCCCGAGCGCCCGCTTGATCGCCGCCGTCTCGGCCGAGTCGTTCTGCGGCGTGGCCGTTCCATGCGCGTTGACGTAGTCGACGTCTCCCGGGTTCAGACCCGACGCCACGAGACAGGCGCTCATCGTGCGCGCTCCCGCTTCACCGGTCGGCTCGGGCTGCGTCATGTGGTGGGCGTCGGAGGTGACACCGTAGCCGAGGAAGCGGGCCCGGATACGGGCTCGGCGGCGGTGCGCATGGCCTTCTTCCTCGAAGACGAGAAGGCCCGCCGCTTCCCCGATCGAGAGCCCTTTGCGGCGCAGATCGAACGGGCGGCAGGGCTCGGGGTCGACCGAGCGGAGCGCGTTGAAGCCGCCGTGGGTGAGTCTCGCGAACGTGTCGGCGCCGCCCGTCACGACGACTTCGCAGAAGCCGTGGCGGATGAGGTCGGCGGCGTAGCCGAGCGCGGTGGCCGAGGACGAGCACGCGGTCGTGATCGTCGAGCGCGGCCCGAGGAGGCCCCAGCGTTCGGCGATGCGGTCGGTCGTCTGGTCGGGCGGGTGGTTGAGGACCTGCGTGGGACGCGCGCGGCGAGGCCCTTTCGCGAGGAGGTCCCGGAAGTAGTTCTCGCTGTCGAGCAGGCCGGACACACCGGCTCCGAGGACGACACCGATCGACGAAGGGTCCTCGCGATCGAGATCGAGTCCGGAGTCGGCAAGGGCCTCGGCCGCCGCCGTGAGGCCGATGACGTCCGTGCGCGAGAGGCGGCGTCTCAGGGCGGGGTCGAAGCCCTCGGGCAGCACCTTGATCTCGGCCGCGAGCTTCGTGCGAAAGGCCGACGCGTCGAAGAGCGTGATGGGGCCGATGCCGCACCGCCCGGCGACGAGCCCTTCCCAGGTCGATGCGAGGTCGTTCCCGAGAGAGGTCACGGCCCCGAGGCCCGTCACGACGACGCGGCGCTTGTCCATCCTAGGGATCTTACTGAGTCGCGGATCTCTTTGGATTCGGTCGGCCGCGTCGGCCGGCCGGCGGCGGACGCCCTTGTTAGGATCGGCTCATGAAGTCATTCCGCCCGGTTGTCCTGTTCCTCGTGTCCGTCTCCTTCGCCGCCTCCGCCGCCTCCGCCGCCGCCCAGCCGGCGCCGCCCCCGACCGTCGCCGAAGCGGAGGCGTTCCTGACGAGCGCCGAGCAGCGCCTGCTGCAGCTCGCCGTGGAGGCGGGGCGCGCGGACTGGGTGAAGGTCAACTTCATCACCGAGGACACCGAGCTCCTCGCGGCGAAGGCAGACGAGCGCGCGATCAACGCGGCCGTCGAGCTGGCCAAGCAGTCCGTGCGGTTCGACAAGCTCGCGCTCCCGGAGACTCTCGCACGGAAGATGCGGCTCCTGAAGAACGCCCTCACGCTCGCGACTCCCTCGGACCCGCAGGAAAGCGAGCAGCTGACGCGCATCGCCTCGTCGATGGAAGGCATGTACGGCAAGGGCAAGTACTGCCGGCCGGGCAAGGACGGGAAAGAAGAATGCCGCAACCTCGGTGACCTCGAGAAGGTCCTTGCGACGAGCCGTGACTACGACGAGCTCCTCGACGCCTGGACGGGCTGGCACGCCATCTCGCGCCCGATGCGAAAGGACTTCGTCACGTACGTCGCGCTCGCGAACAAGGGTGCCCGGGAGCTGGGTTTCGCCGACACCGGCGCCATGTGGCGGTCCAAGTACGACATGCCGCCGGACGCCTTCGCGGCCGAGCTGGATCGCCTGTGGGAGCAGGTCAGGCCGCTCTACCTGTCGCTCCATGCATACGTGCGCGCGAAGCTGCGCGAGAAATACGGCGAGAGGGTCCCGGCGAGCGGCCCCATTCCCGCGCACCTCCTCGGCAACATGTGGGCGCAGGAGTGGGGAAACATCTATCCGCTCGTGGCGCCGGCCGGCGCCGATCCCGGATACGACCTCACGCGGATCCTCAAGGACCGCAAGACGAACGACCAGCAGATGGTGAAGTACGGCGAGGGTTTCTTCACGTCCCTCGGATTCGCGCCGCTGCCCGAGACGTTCTGGAAGCGGTCGTTGTTCGTGAAGCCCCGCGACCGCGACGTCGTCTGTCACGCGAGCGCGTGGGACATCGACCTCGTGAACGACGTGCGCATCAAGATGTGCATCGACATCACGGCCGAGGACTTCAACACCATCCACCACGAGCTCGGCCACAACTTTTACCAGCGCGCCTACGATGCCCAGCCGTTCCTTTTCCGCGACAGCGCCAACGACGGCTTCCACGAGGCCGTCGGCGACACGATCGCGCTCTCCGTCACGCCGGAATACCTCGTGAAGCTCGGCCTCCTGGACAAGGCGCCGGACGCGTCGAAGGACATCGGCCTGCTCCTCGACAAGGCGCTCGAGAAGATCGCGTTCCTGCCGTTCGGGCTCGTGATCGACCAGTGGCGCTGGAAGGTCTTCTCGGGCCAGATCCCGCCGGAGAAGTACAACGAGGCGTGGTGGGAACTCCGGAAGAAATACCAGGGGATCGCACCTCCCGTGACGCGGAGCGAGGGGGACTTCGATCCCGGCGCGAAGTACCACGTGGCCGGCAACGTCCCCTACATGCGCTACTTTCTGGCGGACATCCTCCAGTTCCAGTTCCACCGCGCCCTTGCGGGGATCGCCGGATGCAAGGGTCCCCTCAACCGCTGTTCGATCTACTCGAACAAGGAAGCCGGAAGCCGCCTGAACGCGATGCTGTCGATGGGCGCGAGCCGCCCCTGGCCGGAAGCTCTCGCCTCCCTGACCGGAGAGAAGCAGATGGACGCGACCGCGATCCGCGAATATTTCGCGCCGCTTCAGAAGTGGCTGGACGAGCAGAACAAGGGAAAGCCGGTCGGGTGGTAGGGCAATGACGGACCGGGTCGACTGGCACCGCTACTTCATGAACATCGCGCGCGAGGTCGCGAGCCGGGCGACGTGCCCGCGGAAGCACGTCGGAGCGGTGATCGTGCGCGACAGGAGGCTCCTGTCTACGGGCTACAACGGCTCGCTCCGCGGCCTTCCGCACTGTGACGAGGTGGGCTGCCTCATGGAGGACGGCCACTGCATCGCGACGGTCCACGCCGAGGCAAACGCGATCCTTCAGGCCGCGATGAACGGCGTCCGCATCGAGGGGGGCGAGATCTACACGACAGCCTCGCCCTGCTGGAACTGCTTCAAGCTCATCGCGAACGCAGGACTCGTTGCGGTCTACTTCGGCGAGTTCTACCGCGAGCCGCGCATCCACGATTACGCCGACCGCGTGGGCATCCTGCTCGTCGACCTGTCGACGCGTTAAACGAGCGCCTTCGCTGGTTTCGTGCGGGATGCGAGGTAGTCGTCGATGAGCCGGCTCGCGTTTTGCGGAAGGCGGAAGAAGCGGGCACCGAAGCCGGAGTTCGGGCCTTCAGCGCGCCGCACGACGATGACCTCGCCCGTTACGGTCTTGCCGGATTGGTCGTGGGGAAGCCGGAAGCTGATCTCGAGGCGCGCACCGACGGGCTGAGGTTCGCTCGTCGCGGTGAAGAATCCCGACGAGGAGATATCGGTGACGCGGCCCTCGGTCGGGTGTCCGTCGCGCCAGATCGCGACAGGCGCCTCGACTTTCACGCGCGGCGCGGCGCGCTCGAGAAGGGTCACGAGCCGTCGGACTTCGGCGAGCACTTCTTCGGGTGCGGCGCTTCCTGGGAAGACGTGGCCCGCCCCCGCGTTCCGGGCTACTTCGGCGCGGTCCGGCGGCGCCAGGACGAGAAGCGGGACGTCTCGCGCGGCCGGAGCGGCGCGCACCGCCCGGACGGTCTCGAGGGCACCCTCGGGATCCAGCTCGAGGTCGACGATGACGAGGGAAGGACGGTGGGCGGCGACGGCGCGCACGGTCTCCTCCGCGGTGGCGACATCCAGGAGCTTCCAGTCGCTTCGCCGGAGCCAGGTCGGCCCCTCGGGGAGGCGTCTCCGCGCGCCTTCGAGAAGAAGAATCGTCGGCATGAGCAAATTCGAGAGCGAGTCTCTCTTGCGAGTGTACCCGTTTTCACCAGGTCAGATTGAAGCCGCCGGCGAACGTGCGCCGCGGCAGGGGGACCGAGGCGACCTCCTCGTACCGGACGTTGCCGAGATTCTCGCCGTCCACGAAGAACTCGAGGATGCGCCCCTGGAAGGCCTGCCACGAGAGGCGCCCCGACAGGAGCCAGACGCCGTCCGCAAGACTCGGGCGGGAGAAGTACGACAGGCGCGAGGTGACCGAGAGTGCGAGCGGAAGGGCGATGCCCGCGAGGAGGTCCCACTTCGCGTGGAGCGGGTCGAGCACGTACTTGCCCTCCGTCGCTCCGTCGGCCGCCGCCGACAGGCTCGCAAGATCGACGAACGTGTACGCGGCCTGGACACGAAGCTGCGTCAGAAAGCCGGGCCGCCCCCGGGTCCAGTCGGCTGACGCCTCGACGCCGTCCGTCACGACGTCCCGCACGTTCCGCGCGCGCCAGGGCTCGTCGGAGGACGTGCGCACGAAGTCGATCAAGTCAGTCGCGTGCCGGTGAAAGTAAGCGGCATCGAATGTGGCCGCTCCGAGCGTGAGGGCGGCTCCGGCCTCGACGTGCCATGCCTTCTCGGGCCTCAGGTTCGCGTTGCCGACGTTCTGCGGGTCGACGTAATAGAGCTCCGTGAACGACGGGATACGGAAGCTCGACCCGAACGACGTGCGAAGGGTGATGGGTGCGGCGACGTCCCAGGCGACCCCCGCGTACGGGGAAAGGCGCGAGCCGAAACCCTGGTAGTCATCGGCGCGCAGGCCCGCGTGCACGCCGGCCGTCGAGGACGCGGCCGGGTCCCAGGCGCGCGCGAACTCGGCGAAGAGCGCGCCGTGATCGCGGCCATGGTTCCCGAGGTTTGTGGACGAGATCGACTCGCGCCCCGCTTCCACGCCGAACGCGAACGAGCCGCCGAGGAGCGCATGGCGCGCGGCCGTGCGCAGGACGGAGGTGACCGTGTCGTGGAGGTTCTCGTAGAACGACGGGTCGCTCCGATCGAGGACGAAGTCGTCGTGGTGCGCGCGCACGGACGCCGAGGGCGTCAGCGTCCAGCCGCCGAGAGCGAGCGTCGAGGAGAGCCCCGCGGTGCGCGTGCGCGTCGACTCCTGCTGGTTCGGAAAGGCCGTTCCGTAGAACGCGTAGGCGCCGAAGTTCCGGTTCGCATAGCCGAGGCCCAGCGTCACGGGTCCAGCGCCCGTGTTCCAGCGGCCGGAAACGCGCAGGAGGCCGGAGGCGGACTCCGTGTCGTCGCGGAAACCGGAGTTCTCGGTCCGGTGCCAGTCGACCGCCGCCGAAAAAGCCTCGCTCATGCGGACCGCGGCGCGGGCGCCGCCCGTGTCGAGAGAGTTGCTGCCGTGGGCATAGCGGGTCTCGATCTCCATGTTCGATCGCCCGAGGTCTGCTCCGCGCGTCACGATGTTCACGACCCCGCCGACCGCGTTCGAGCCCCACAGCGCGGAACCGCCGCCCGCGAGGACCTCGATCCGCTCGACGGCGCCGAGGGGCACGTCGAAATCGGCGGAGAGGTGGCCGCTCTGGGCATCGGTCATGGGCTGGCCGTCCACGAGGAGAAGCGTGCCGTTGAAGTCCGAGCCCCGGATCCCGACGTCGGCCTGCGTCCCGTCGAGGCCACGCCTCCTGACGTCGAGCCCGAGAATCGTCTGGAGCACGTCGGGAAGCGTGCGGACTCCCGGCATCGCGGCGATCTCCTCCCGAGTCACGATCCGGACGGTGGCGGAAGCGGGCGGGACGTCGAGGCGCGTCGCGACGACCGCCACCTCCTGCTTGACGCGTTCAGGGGAGCCCTCCTCCGGGGGCGCCTCTTGACCGAAAAGCGGTCGCGAAACGAGCGCCGCGGCGAGCGCAACGCCGGCGACGATTCTCATGGGCGGGAGGATAGCGGATGACTCCGGGGTTAAAGTGGGGACGGATGGATACCCTCACTCACGGCCTGGCCGGAGCCCTCCTCGCCCGCGCTCTGCCATCCACGGGGGACGAAACGCTCGACCGCACGCTCGCGCGGCGCGAGGCCTGGGTCGGCTTCGTGGCGGCGATGTTCCCGGACCTGGACGTCTTCGTGTCGCCGTTCTCCGCCGAGTTCTACATCACGCAGCACCGCGCGTTCACCCACTCGTTCGTGACTCTTCCGATATGGGTCGTCCTCCTCACGGCGGTCGCCTCGATCCGTCTCTCGCCTGCGCTCGGCCCCCCCGGCACGCCCGGCCGGCGCACGGCGGTCCGGCGCCTGGGCGTCGTCGTCGCGCTCGCTCTCGCCTCGCACATTCTTCTCGACTGGATCACGTCGTGGGGCACGATGTTCCTGTCACCGATTTCGTCGGCGCGCTTCGCGCTCGACTGGACTTTCATCCTGGACGCGGCCCTGACCGGGCTGCTGGTCCTCGGCCTCGTAGGGGTCCGCGCCGTCTCGAGGCGCTCGTTCCCGCGATCGCGAGTCGCGGCACGTGCGGGTCTCGTCGCGGTGACCCTCTATGTCGGTTTCTGTGGCATCCGCCATGGAGAGGCCGTGCGGCTCGGCGAGGCGCTCGCGCCCCGAGCCACGGAGCGCGCCGCGATTCCCCAGCCGGGATCTCCGGATCGATGGCTCCTCCTTTCGGACGACGGGCCCACCGTGACCGCGACGTTCGTGGATCTCGGCAAGCGGGGCCGGGAGCTCGCGCGGCCTAAGGAAGCCGACGTGCTCGCGCGCACGGGATTTCGCGGTGGTGCCCTGAACCTCTTCCGCAATCTCGCGGGCGTCTACCGGTCGCGCGACGATCTCGCGCCGCGAGTCATCGAGAAGGCGAACGGTCCGTTCGCGAGGCTCACGCTCGAGAACGGCATCGCCGGCGTGTTCGGCCGCTTCGCGCGATTCCCCGCCGCGCGCGAGAAGGTGCGGGGCGAATCCGTGGAGGTCCTGCTTCGGGACGTGCGCTTCGGCTACCTGTCGAAGGAAGTCGACCCGTTCACGTACATCGTCCGGTATTCCCTCGGAGGCCGGGTTCTGTCCGCGGGATTCCCGTCGTCGCGCTGGAGCCACGAGGCCGCGCCGCGCGCCGTCGGCGCCGCGCACTAGGAGGCCATTCCTGGCCCGCATGCCGGTTCTCTTCGTCGGCCACGGCTCGCCGATGAACGCAATCGAGGACAACGAGTGGAGCCGCGGGTTTTCGTCCCTCGCGCCGCTCGTGCCATCGCCCGTCGCGATCCTTGCGGTGTCGGCGCACTGGGAATCGGACGGCACGTTCACGACCCTGGACGACCCGCCGGCTACGATCCACGACTTCGGCGGGTTCCCGCCTGAGCTCTACGCGATGCGCTATCCGGCTCCCGGTGACCCTGCTCTCGCCGCGCACGCCGCCGGCCTCACGGGCGGCTCGCCGGCGGACGGCCGCGGCCTCGACCACGGGACGTGGTCCGTCCTCCACCCGATGTTCCCGGCCGCGAACGTGCCCGTCGTTCAGCTCTCGTTGGACGTCCGGGCGACGGCCGGCGAGCACCTCGCGCGCGGCCGCGCGCTCGCGCCGCTTCGCGACGAGGGCGTGCTTCTCCTCGCGAGCGGGAACCTGACTCACGACCTGAGAGATGCCTTCTCACGCATGCGCCGCGGCGATCCCACGACGCCCGACTGGGCCGCGCGCTTCGATACGGACGTCGCGCGGGCGCTCGAGACGCGCGACGACGCATGGCTCGTCCATGCCCTCGAGACGCCCGACGGCCGCCGCGCGCACCCGACGGCGGAGCACTGGCTCCCGATCCTCTACGCCGCCGGCGCCGCGAACGCGCGCGACAGGGTGAGTTTTCCGATCACGGGGTTCGACCTCGGATCGCTCTCGATGCGGGCGGTGTTGTTCGGGTGAGCCCGCGCCTTCAAGCTGCTACGCCGCCCCGTGGACCGCGATCTCGACCTTCGGCGGGTGCTCGAGAACGCGGGCCTCGACGTCGAGGAGCTCCTCGAGCCGTTTCGTTGCCGCCTCTTCGCCCGCGTGGGCGATCGCGAGGTCGAGGTAAATCGGGCCGTGCCTCTTCTCGGCCTCGGCGAGCTCCTCGTAGAGCTTCGCGAGGCGCGCGTCTCTCAGGTGGCCGAGAAGGCGCTCGAACCTCTCGCAGCTGCGCGCCTCGATGAGCGCGGCGACGAGCAGGAGGTCCAGGCCTTTCTCGGGCTCGCGCTCCTTCCGGCACGCGGCGCGGAGCTCGGCCACGTAGAAATTGCGCCGCGTCGTGAGCATCGGCGCGCCGAGTCGGCGCGCTTCGCGCGAGACCTTGCGGAAATGGCGCAGCTCCTCGGCCGCGAGCGCCGAAAGCCGGTCGACGAGAGCCGGGCTCCGCGGGTACGTTCCGACGAGCGAAAGAGCCTGCACCGAAGCCTGCAGCTCGCAGACGGCGTGATCGGCGACGAGTGCGGGCAGGTTCTCCACGGCCGTGACGCGCGCCGCCCACGACTCGGGAGTCCTCGACCTCAGGCGGATCGGAATCACAGAACGGGCGCGGAGGCGGAGTCCGAGGAGGCGTGGAGCGTGGCTGCCGCCGGAGCCGGGGATGACGCTCCTGTTTCCTTCGAACGCCTGAGATAAGCGGAAGCCGCGCCGAGGTGCCCCGCACGCGTCAGGATCCGGAGCACGACCACGAGCTGCTGGCCGGCGAAGATCAGAAAGAAATCGCCGGTCTGCCTGCCGTCCCAGACGGGGCCGAGGAACAGCCACACGAGGAGAGGCAAGACGCCGAGAGCGCCGAAAAGAACCTCGAGCGCCAGCGTGCGGACGGGCCGCCCGAGGACGAACCCGAGGCCGCGCATCAGGGCGGTCAGGGGGTTCGGGACTCCCTGACCCAGGGCCGCCCGCGCGTAGAGGACGACGAGCCGGATGTATCCCGCCACGAGCAGGAATGCGCCGAGCCGGAGAAGGAGGAGCCCGGTCGCCTCCCACTCGTAGCGCAGCTCGTCGGTCTCGTAGAGCGTGCCCGCCGCCGCGTAGACGAAGCGGTATGCGGCCAGGATGCCGGCGAGCGAAAGCGCTCCGAGGAGGACGGACGGGACCGCAAAACGTGCGGCGTCCGCCCCGAACGCTGCGAGGCTCGTGCGCTCGCGCTCGGCGCCGAAACGCCCGGCAAGACCGCCGGAGAAGAGGGCCGCCAGAAACGCCGTGAGCGCGCCAAAGCCCACGGCCGAGCCCGAAAGCCCGGACGTGCGGAAGAAACCCGAGAGGGGCGTCGGCCGCCCCGAAGCGCGTCGCTCCTGGCGTTCGCCCGTCACGGCCTCGTCCCATTTCGAGAGATCGCCGAGGACGTCGGGGCGCGTGCGCGAAAAAGACGCGAAGAAAGCGTGGAGGTCCGCGTTGCCGGCGGCGAGCCGCTCGGCCCACGGGCTCTTGTCGAGCGTCTGCCGGAGCGCGGACGTCAGCGGGTGCGTGAAGGCGAAGGCGAGCGCCGCATTCAGGACGAGGAAGAGAAGGAGCGACTTCCACGTCTCGAGGGCCGAGGCGAGACCGCGTGTCGCGAGGACGAGGACGGAATCGCGCCTCATGCAACCCCCGCGAACCCCAGCATCGCAAAAAGCTCGAGGACGTTCTGCGCCCAGAAGCGCAGGCGAGCGGTCCAGCGGCGCGACGCGGCGGGCGCTTCCTCCGTGAGGCGTCCATTGTTGAGCGGGTTGGAATCGAGTAGGCACTTGCCGTCCGGATCGATCTCCACAGACAGGAGCTTCGGGCCCGTGGCGCGGTAGCGGATCCAGCGCGAGTCTGAGATCCACGGGCGGCGAACCCGCGTGCCGTCGGCGAAGCGCAGCTCGACGTCGACCGGCCACGACGCCTCGCCGAGCCGCTGGGCCACGGCGATCGATTCCCAGCCGCCTGCATCGTCCTTCGGAATCACGAGCTTCCGCGCGTCGCCTTCGCCCGTATACCCCGTCAGAGGCCGCGCGCGGCGTGTGGAGGCCGACGTCACGGCGTAATCGACGGAACCCGCCGTGCTCCAGATCCCCGCGATCGCGCCGGCCGCCGCCTCGCCCGCGACCTCGCGAACGACCGCCAGAAAGTCCGCCGACGTCGGATGCCTGAAGGCCCAGCGGGTCGCGTACGTCTTCATGACATTCGTCCATGTCTTTTCGCCGAACGTGCGCTCGGCGGAGGCGAGGAGGAGGGCCGTGCGGCTGTAGGCGTTGACGCGCACGGCGTCGCCGTCGAGCTGGCGGAAGGACGGCACGTCCATCGCGTCCGACCGCGAAGCCTGGGCCCAGCGGCCGTAGCGCTCGCTCATCGCGAGCAGGGGCGGCACGGGCACGGAGGGGAACGCGACGGGGAGACCGAAAAAGCGCACGACGAGTGACGGGGCGCCGAACGCGGCCATCTCCGTCCGGGCGGTCGCGTAGGTGTTGAAGCCCTCGTCGAGAGGCGCCTCCTCGAACTCGTTCGAGGCGAGCATTCCGTAGAAGACCTGATGGCCGAACTCGTGAATCGTGACGCCTTCGGGCGAATGCGCGGCCGCGGGCGCGAGCCAGCGGGCGCCGCCCACGAAGAGCGTCGGGTACTCCATCCCCTCTGTGTGGCTGCCCCACGGCGGGTCCACGACAGTGACCAGCGGATAGGGATAGGGGACGTACCACGTGCCGTAATCCATGAGGGCGGCCTTGACGGCCTTGAGGTACCGGTCCCGCACGCGGCGGTGGTCGGGCTGCAGGAGGAGGAGGATGTCGACGTTGGGAAGGCCCGGCGCGCTGAACGTGTCGCGCACGACCTCGAAGCGCGGACAGGCCGTGAACGCGAAATCGTGCACGTCTTCCGCCGTGAAGCGCACGCGTACGAGGTCGCCCGGAATTTCGGTCTCCTCCTTGAGGACGCCCGTCGCGCCGACCCGGCCCTTGACGGCCTTCGGCAGCGTGAGCGTCACGTCGTAGTCGCCAAAGTCTGCGAAGAACTCGGTTGCGGCGTGAAACTGGTGCGCGTTCCATCCCTCGTCGGTGGCGACGCCCAGCTTCGGAAACCACTGCGCGCCGAGAAGGTAGTCGTCCTTCCAGCCCGTGCGCGCCACGGCGCGCGGAAACCGTCCCTCCCAGTCCACGCGGAAAGTGACCATCTCGCCGGGGCCGACCGGCCGCGGCAGCGCGACCGAGACGAGCGTCCGGTCTTCGGGATTGCCGTCGTCCGGAGAGAGGTACTGCAGCGACGGCGTCAGGTCGGTGCCGTCCTCGAGGGCGATGCGGTGGATCTCGGAAAAGCCCCACCGGCCCGCCTCCAGCCTGCGCACACCCCGATCGTTCCTTCCGCCGCCGCGCGTCTGCTCGGTGAGCCATGTGGAGCGGTCGTTCTTCCACGCGTTCAGGTAGAGGTGGAGCCGGAGGTCTTCGAACGAGAACTTCGTGCGGTTCGTGAAGCGCACGGTTTCCCTGCCTGTGATGGCGTGATCGGCATTGACCTGAGCCTCGATCGTGTAGGAGGCGACCGGGGGAACGCGCGGACCACCTTCGGCGCGGGCCGATGCGAGGATCGCGACCGTCGCGAGGAGAGCGGAGGGGAGAGGCTTCCTCCGCGGGCGCAGGCTCGTCACGAGCGCGGATGCTAGCAGGGAGGAGATTCCTCCGGGACCGGCGCGCGGGCTCCGCATCCTAGAATCGGCCCGATGGCGAAGTCCAGCCCGAAAGTGAAGGAACCCGCAGGACGTGCGGCCGAGCTGAGAGACGAGATCCGCCGGCACGACCGCCTCTACCACACGGAGGCCCGGCCCGAGATCACGGACGCCGAGTATGACGCCCTCGTACGCGAGCTGAAGTCGCTGGAGGCGGAGCATCCCGACCTCGTCACGCCCGACTCGCCGACGCAGCGCGTAGGCGGGGCGCCCGTCTCCGAGCTGCCGAGCGTGCGGCACGAGATCCCGCTCCTCTCGCTCGACAACGCTTACAACCGCGAAGAGCTGGAGGCGTGGCTGAAGCGCGTGACGGACCGCCTCGGCCGCATGCCGGCGCTCGTCGCCGAGCTGAAGATCGACGGCCTGTCGGTTTCGCTCGTGTACGAGAACGGAGTCCTCGCGCGCGCCGCGACGCGCGGCGACGGGACGACGGGCGAGGACGTCACGCCAAACGTGAGGACCATTCACGCTATCCCATTGAAGATTGCAGCCGCCGCTGACGCGGCGGCAGAGAAGATTTCTGTGAAAGAGAAGAAGGGCGCGGCGGCCGGCGGAGTGCGCGTCGGGCAATTACCATTCGAAGCAAGAGGACCTGACGGCCTGCTCCGCATCCCACGGCTCTTAGAGGTCCGCGGCGAGGTCTATTTCCCGAAGAAGTCCTTCATGGCGCTCAACGCCGCCCGTGAGGAGGCCGGGTTGCCGTTGTTTGCGAACCCGCGCAATGCGGCCGCGGGTTCCCTGCGTCTCCTCGATGCGCGCGTCACGGCTCAACGGAAGCTCTCGGCGTTCCTCTATTCGATCGCGCGCTGGGAGGGAGAACGGACGCCTGCGAGCCAGAGCGAGGCTCTTTCCATCCTCGAAGAAATCTCCCTTCCCGTTAACCCCCATCACACGGTCGTCTCGGACGTGGAAGGGGTCCTCGCCTTCCTCGACGAATGGCGCACGAAGCGCCACGACCTGCCCTTCGAGACGGACGGCGTCGTCCTGAAGGTGGATGCCCTGTCCGACCAGAGACGCCTCGGCCAGACTGCGAAGGCCCCGCGCTGGGCGCTCGCGTACAAGTTCCCGCCCGAGGAAGCCACGACGGTCGTGACGAACATCCGCGTCCAGGTGGGCCGCACCGGCGTCCTCACGCCCGTCGCGGAGTTCACACCCGTGCTCCTCGCAGGCACTGTCGTCAAGCGCGCCACGCTCCACAATCACATGGATCTCGCGCGCAAGGACGTACGCGTGGGCGACACGGTGGCGGTCGAGAAGGCGGGCGACGTGATCCCGCAGGTGACGCGCGTCCTTCTCGAGAAGCGGCCGAAGGGCGCGCGGGCCTTCGCGATGCCGGAGCGCTGTCCGGCTTGCGGCGAGAAGGTGGTCCGGCAGGACGGCGAAGTGGCGGTTCGCTGCGTGAACGCGTCCTGCCCGGCGCAGGTCCAGGAGTCCATCCGGCACTTCGTTTCGCGGCGCGCTCTCGACATCGAGGGCCTCGGAGACGAGCGCATCGACCAGCTTCTCGGCGCGGGACTCCTCGCGGACGTCACGTCTCTCTACGCGCTCACGAAAGATAAGCTCGCGCCGCTCGAGCGCTGGGGCGAGAAGTCGGCTTCGAACGTGATCGCGGAGATCGAACGGTCGAAGGACGCCGGCCTTTCCCGTCTCCTTTACGGCCTCGGGATCCGGCAGGTCGGAGAGAAGACGGCGAAGGTCCTCGCCCGCCGCTTCCCCTCGATGGAAGCCCTCCAGGGAGCGGACGAGGACGCGCTGACGTCCGTGCCCGAGATCGGTCCCGAGACGGCGCGCGGGATCCTCGACTGGTTCCAACGCCCCCCGAATCGCGTTCTCCTTTCGAAACTCGAGGCGGCGGGAATCCGTATGAACGAGAGCCCGGCTCCGTCCGCGGCCGGCGGATCCCTGTCCGGAGGCGTTTTCGTTCTCACGGGGACTTTGCCGAGGCGTTCTCGCGAGGAAGCGACCGCGGCGATCGAATCGGCCGGTGGAAAGGTGAGTGGAAGCGTGTCGAAGAAGACGACGGCGGTCATCGCCGGCGAGGAGCCGGGAAGCAAGCTCGACAAGGCGAAAGCGCTGGGCGTCGCCGTGTGGACCGAGGACGACCTCGACCTCGCGCTCGGGGCGAACGCTTGAGCGCGACGGCACCGCTCGTCCTCGTCGTCGACGACGACGCGGGAAGCCGGAAAGCGATGGCCCTGACTCTCCAGACGGACGGACACCGCGTGGAGGAGTTCGCGGACGCCGACGCCGCGCTCGAGAGGGCGATCGAGGATCCCTCCGTCGCGCTCGTCGTGACGGACCTCAAGATGCCGGGCAAGAGCGGGCTCGAGCTCGCGGCGGACCTCGCCACGGCGCGGCCGGACGTGTCGGTCCTGCTCGTGACGGCCCATGGCGACGTCGAGACCCTGCTCTCGGCGCGCACGCTCGGGACCGTCGATTACGTCGCGAAGCCTCTCGCGAAGGACGATCTGCGCCTGAGGGCGGAGGCCGCGCTCTCCCGCTCGCGTCAGGCAGGTGAGATCAAGGATCTCCACGAGCGCCTCGACAAGCGCTTCGGCTTCGAGGCGATCCTCGGCATCAGCAAACCGATGGAGGAGCTCTTCGCGCGACTCCGCGTGGTGGCGCCCGCGAAGACGACCGTCCTCATCGTCGGCGAGTCCGGCACGGGCAAGGAGCTCGTCGCGAACGCTCTCCACCACAACTCGCCGCGCCGCGGGCGCGCGTTCGTCGCCCTGAACTGCGGGGCCATCCCGCGCGAGATCATCGAATCGGAGCTGTTCGGGCACGAGCGGGGCGCCTTCACCGGCGCGCTCGTGAAGCGCGTCGGGCGCATCGAGCAGGCGCATGGAGGCACGCTCTTTCTCGACGAGGTCTCCGAGATGCCTCCGGACCTGCAGGTGAAGTTCCTGCGCGTCCTGGAGGAGAAGCGCGTGACGCCGGTCGGCGGGAACGAGAGCAAGGACGTGGATTTCCGGCTCGTGGCCGCGACGAACCGCGCTCTCGTCGCCGAGATCGACGCGGGGCGTTTCCGCCAGGACCTCTACTACCGCCTGTCCGTCGTGACCGTCGAGATCCCGCCGCTGAGAGACCGGCGCGACGACATTCCGCTCCTCGTCGAGCGCTTCCGGGACGTCTTCGCGAAAGAGCACGGAAAGCCCGTGACGGGCGTGACGCCCGCGGCTCTCTCCGCGCTCGTCGCCTACGACTGGCCGGGCAACGTCCGGGAGCTCAAGAACGTCCTCGAGAGCGCCATCCTCTTCGCAGCGGGCGGACGCATCGACGTGAACGACCTGCCGGCCGCGGTTCGCGGCCGGCAGGTCGTGCCGGCCGTCCCGGCTTCCGCCCCCACGAAACCCCGATCGGGGGAATGGCCGGCCGTCCCGCCCGCGACTCCGGCCGCGCCGGCGACGGCGCCGGGTCCGGAGCAGCCCGTCTCCGTCGCGACGCTCGTGGGCAAGACGATGGCCGAGGTCGAGCGCGAGGCGATCCTCACGGCGCTTCAGGTGTCGGGAGGGAACCGGAGGCGTGCCGCGGAGGCCCTCGGAATCGGCCTCAGGACGCTCCAGCGAAAGCTGAAGGAGTACCGGGGCGAGCCGCTCGGCGACGACGACGGCGACGAGGAAAGCGACGAACCCGGCGACTGAGCGTATCGTCGAGGTTATCCTTCGCGGGACAGGAGGGTCGATGGACATTCCGATGAAGGTCTACGTGACCTGCCCGCTCGCGGAGCTCAAACAGGTGCCCGGGATGCTCATCTCCGTCTCGCCGCACGGCTTCTACGAGATCAACCTGAACTACGGCTCGAACACGCACCTCATCCTGGTGCCGATCGAGGGGACCACGCTGACCGCGCAGGAGCCCGTCCTCAGCCCGGCGCCGAGCTTCGAGGTCGAGCGCTGACCGCGGCGAGGAGCACGAGCCCGAGCAATCCGATGAGAAGGCCGTCGCGGACTCCGGGCGGGCGGTACGAGAAGGCGACTCGATGCGTGCCTGCAGGAAGCCGCACCCCGCGAAAGCAGACATCTGCGCGGAGCACGAGATCCGTCACTCCGTCGACCGTGACCTCCCACCCTCTCGAATAGGCGTCGAAGAAGACGAGAACGGATTTTGACGCGGTGCGCGTCAGAAACGTGACCCGCGAGGGCCTCCTCTCGACGAGCGTCACCGAAGTCGTGTCGGGCGCCTCGGAAGCGGTCCACGCCGGTCCCTCCTCGAGGATCGCGGTCCGCGACGGATCGAACGAAGGGCTCAGAAGGAGGCCGAGGGCGCGCTCCGAAGGGACGACTACCGTTTGGCGGACGAGGATCGCCCGCGGGAAAGGCTCCGGCGTCCGAACGACACGCGCTTCGGGAATCGGCGGCGCCTCCGTGTCCTCGTCGAAGTCCCCGGCCCCGCGGAGAACGATCCGGGACGCCCCCGCGAGCTGCGCGATTCGAAGGCCGCGGCTCTCGATCGCCTCCTCGGTCCGCGCGAGCGGAGGACCCGCCCCCTGGACCGACTCGAGCGAGAAGCGGCCGCCGGCGGCGTTGGCGAGCTCGTCGTATTTCCGAATCACGGTGACCCGTTCCGAGTCGGGCAGGAGGTGAACGGGCGCGGGAAGGCCGAAGGACCAGAAGCGGCGCGGAAAGCCCAGCGGATCGGGCGGGATTCGGGCCAGGTGCCGGGCGAGGAGAGGCCGCGCGCGATACGTTTGTTCGGGCACCGTCGGCGCGGCCCGCACGGTATGGGCGCCTAGGTCCACGGTAAGGAGCGCCACGGCGCCCCAGGCGAGAGCCCGGCCGCGCCGGAGCGAGGCCTCGAGCGCGGACAGGGCCAGCGCGGATCCGAAGGCAAGCGCGAGGCCGAAGCAGGACAGAAAACGGACGGGCGCGCGGAACCCTCGGAGCAGAGGCCACGAGGAGAAGAACCGGTAGGGACCCGCATCGCCGAAGGCGAACGCGAAGCCGACCAGCGCGGCGGCGGAAAGGGCGAGGAAGAAGGGACGCGGGAACCCCGACGTGCGGCGGAAGAAAAGGGCGATGCCGACGAGAAAGAGCACGTCGGTGGCGATGCCCGGATAGCTCGCCGGCTCGGGCCAGCGCGAGAGACCATCGACGGGCAGCAAGACCTGGTCGAGCTCGGCGACCGGCATGGCCCCTACGTTTCGGGCGTCGAGCGGAAGGCCGCCGAATCGGGACGTCTCCGGAAAAGCGAGGGCCGTCGGGAGCAAGGACGGAGCGCCGAGAGCGGCCGCCAGAGCGGTTGCGACCCCGAGCTCGGCGAGGAATCGACGCCGGTTGCGCGCCTCCCAGAACAGCGCGGCGGCGCACGCCAGGAGAGTCGGAGCCGCTCCGAGAAGGCTGTGGGGGCGCGCCGCGAGAAGAGCGAGACCGCCCGACGCGGCGGTGAGCACGATCCCCGCACGATACCGTTCGGCGGCGATGAGGGCAATGCCGAGGAGGAGGAAGGGGAGAAGCGCCACGACGGCCACCGCGTTCGGCCAGATCACGCTTTGAAGAGTCCGAGCCGAGAGCCGCGAGGACGGCCGCGAAGAAGAAGGACGCGCGGAGGACCTCTCCGGCTCCCGATGCGGAACGCGGGATCCGCGGGGCAACAGGCGCGCTCAGGACGCCGCGTCCACGTCGCGCTCGCCTCCCTCGAACGCCTCGGCGCCGCGCCTCTCGAACGCCTCCATCGCCTTCAGCACGCGGCGGCGCGCGTCCTCCACGAAAACGGCTTGCGAGTCCACGGGCGTCTCGCCCGCGGCGGGCCTGAGGCGCTCGTAGGTTCCGTCTCCGTTCAGGCGGCGCGCGCGCACGTTGTCCTTCAGCATCGTGTCGAGCACGTCGACGACCTGCTGCGCAAGCGCGGGCTCCTCCACGGGAAAAGCCGTCTCGACTCGGCGGAAGAAGTTGCGCGGCATCCAGTCGGCCGAGGAGAGCCAGACCTTGCGGTCGCCGCCGTTCTCGAAGACGAAAGCCCGGCTGTGCTCGAGAAACCGGCCTACGATGGAGCGCACGCGAATCGTCTCCGAGACGCCCGGAATGCCGGGCTTCAGGCAGCAGATGCCGCGGACGAGGAGATCGACGCTCACGCCGGCTTGCGAGGCCTCGTACAGCGCCGCGATGACGGGCGGATCGACGAGCGCGTTCATCTTCGCCCGGATGCCCGACGGGCGGCCGGCGCGCGCGTGGGCCGTCTCCCGCGCGATCCACTCGAGGGCGGTGCGGTGCATATCCTTGGGCGCCGCCACGAGACGCGCATAGCTCGTCTTCCCGGCGAAGCCCGTCAGCGCGTTGAAGAGGCGCGTCGCATCCTCGCCGAAATCCGGGCGGCAGGTCATGAGGCCGAAATCCGTGTAGATGCGCGCCGTCGTCTCGTTGTAGTTGCCGGTGCCGAGGTGCACGTAGCGCCGGATCTCATCCTTCTCGCGGCGGACGACGAGCGCGACCTTGCAGTGCGTCTTCAGGCCGACGACGCCGTAGACGACGTGGACACCCGCCTCCTCGAGCGACTTGGCCCACTCGATGTTCTTCTCCTCGTCGAAGCGCGCCTTCAGCTCCACGAGGACCGCGACCTGCTTGCCGTTCTCGGCCGCGCGGATGAGCGCGGGGAGTATCGCCGAATCCGCGTTCGTGCGGTACAGGGTCA
Organism: Thermoanaerobaculia bacterium; assembly: GCA_963816185.1. Classification (GTDB taxonomy): domain Bacteria; phylum Acidobacteriota; class Thermoanaerobaculia; order UBA5066; family UBA5066; genus Fen-183. The sequence goes on from CAWFJJ010000025.1 coordinate 142,816, forward strand.
TCTTGATCGCGAGCGTCTTCGAGTCAGTGGACGCGCGCTCGATCATCTCGACGACGGGCGAAAACGAGTCGTACGGGTGGTGGAGGAGGATGTCGCCCGCGCGGATCGCCCCGAAGACCGAGGTGTCGGGCTGGTTGAAGACGGCGGGCACGGAAGGCGAGAAGGGCGGGTCCTTCAGCTCGCGCCGGTCGAGACGCGTGAGCGACATGAGGTCGCCGGCGCCGAGCGGCCCGTCCAGCTCGTAGACCTCGTTCTCGGTGATTTCGAGCTGCTTCTGGAGGAGCTTTCGCACGCGCTTGGGCGTCTTCGGGGCGACCTCGAGGCGCACGACCGCGCCGAAGCGGCGACGCCTCACCTCCTGCTCGATCGTGGCGAGAAGGTCGGAGGCTTCGTCCTCCTGGATCTCGATGTCGGCGTCGCGCGTCACGCGAAACAGGTGCGAGGAGACGATCTCGAGACCGGAAAACAGCTCCGCGAGGTTCGCCTGGATGAGCGACTCGAGAAGCAGGTACTCGGCTTTCTCGGGCTTGACCTTCTTTTTGCCCTCGATGAGCTCGCGGAGCGGGAGGAGGCGCGGCATGGCCTGGGGCACCTTGACGCGCGCGAACTTCGTCTCGCCCGTCTCGGCGTTCTTCACCTCGACCGCGAGGTTCAAAGAGAGATTCGAGAGGAACGGGAACGGATGCCCGGGATCCACGGCGAGCGGCGTGAGGACCGGGAGGACGTTGCGACGGAAATGCGCGCTCGCCACCTCCCTCTGCGCATCGGTAAGGTCCGCCCAGGTCAGGATCGAGATGCCGGCGGCCGCGAGCTTCGGCAGGAGATCGTTTACGAGGCAGGAAATCTGCCTCGCTTCCATTCCCTGGACCGCGACGCGCACGCGCGCGAGGGCGTCGGCCGGCAGCAGGCCGTCGTCCGACGGCTCGACGATCTCCGAGGAGAGCTTGTCGAGGAGACCCGAGACGCGAATCATGAAGAACTCGTCGAGGTTCGTCTCACTGATCGCGAGGAACTTCAGGCGTTCCAGGAGCGGCCAGCGCTCGTCGTGAGCCTCCTCGATCACGCGCTCGTTGAAGGCGAGCCAGGAAAGCTCCCGGTTCAGCAGCGGGGGCGCGGGCGAAGGCTCGGCTGCCGGCGCGGGCTCCGGCGGGACCAGCTCGTCCTGCACGAGCTGGAGCGGGCGCCTTTTCCTGGGTCTCAGTTCGTCGCGGCGAAACATGGCTGCTCCGGGGGGCCGAGAGAATACCGCGGCCGGGGTTCGCGTGCGCGCGGGCCGGCCTTTCATGTCGCTTTATCTATTTGATATTAAACGACTTAATAAACTTTATGGGCGCGGTCGGTGCTCCGGGCGGAGGAGATCGAGGGCCGTTTTGACCGGCGTGAACGTTTCCTTCGGCACCTCGACGAAGACCGTTTCCCAGAACGCCATCGCGCCGTTCCACAGGCCCGGCCGCTCGAGAGCGAACAGCGTCCGCCCCTCGTGCGTCTTCTTCGCGATGAAGACGGCGCGTTCGTCCACGAAACGTGAGAGGTCGAACGGTCGGCCGAACCCGTCGCGCAGCGAGCAGGCGAGGTCCACGGGGTTGAAATGCGTCGCCGCGCTCCAGATCGCCGCCTGAGAGGGATTCGCGAGATCCACCTGAGCCGACTCCACGATCTGGCGTGTTTCTCTTCCGGGCGCCTTGACCCAGAACGGTCCGCCGCCGGGCTCTGCCTCGTTGCGGACGACGCCGCAAACGCGGAGCGGTCGGTCCCGGGGGCTCGTACGCTCGATGCGCACGAGAAGGCCGCTGAGGAGCCGCTTCCACAGGAGGGTCGGCGCGCGGAGGTCGTCGGGCACGACGTTGTCTATGTTCTTCACGAGAACGACATCGCCTCCCGACTCCGCGAGATTCTTCAGGAGAGCGCCGTGCCCTCCCGGCCGGAAGAGAAGGCGCCCCTCCGAGTCCCGGAACAGGCGGCTCTCTTCGTCGATCGCGACGGTGTCGGTGGAAGGCGCCTGCTCCGAGTACCGGACCTCGAATCGCGCCCCCGTTTCCCGTTCCAGGCAGGGCCGCGCCTTCTCGAGGACGGCCTCGAAGGCGCCGCGGTGCCCGGGCGGGACGGTGACGTGGATGCGGCAGACGTCCGCGGCGTCCCGCACCGTGCCGGCCGCTTCGACGAGGTGCTCCTCGAACGGCGTCCGGAAGACCCCGCCGTACCGATGGAACGGAAGAAGCCCCTTCGGGAGGGCCGCGAGCACCGGAAGATCGCCGGCGTCGAACGCGAAGGTCGACGCGTTCTCGCAAAAGCGGCGTACGTCGGGGTGATCGGGACCCCCGGACCTCAGGAACTCGAACATGCGGCTCGCGGCTCCGGACGCGGGCACGAATTTCGAGAGCCGGCTCGCACGCGCCGCCTCGTCGGCGAGCGCGAGCAGCTCGGCATGTTCGCCCTCGTCGATCCGCAGGACGCCGTCGCCGGCCGTGCAGGGGCGCAGGAGCTTCACGGCGGGCGGCGGGTCACGGAGAAGTGCCGCCTGCCGTTCCACCTCCGAAACCGTCAGGCCCTGCGCCTCGATCCGGGCGCGGTCCTCGGAGGAGAAATCGTCCGCTTTCATTCGCGCGCGATCAGCCCTGTGCGGCCTTCCACGCGGCGTAGTACGTCTCGACCTCGTCCTCGAAACCGCCGTGCGCGGGCTGCCAGCCGAGGCGCGCGACGGCCTTCCGTGACTCCACGTGCTGGTCGAGCGCGAGGGCGTCGGCGAAGCCGCCCATCTTCTTGCGGGCGTCTTCGACCGGGATCCAGCGAATCTCGCCCTCGAACCCGGCGGCACGCGCGGCGGCCGTCACGAGACGGCGAACGGGCGCGCGGGAGCGGTCGGTCACGTTGAAGATCTCACCGGAGAGCCCGCTCGCGGCGGCGCGCAGGTACGCGTCGGCGCAGTCGTCCGCGTGCACGGTCGCCCAGCGGTTGTGGCCGTCGCCCACGGCCTCGATCGCCCCGGCCGCGGCTCCGGCGAACCAGGTCGCGGTAAGGCTCCCGCCGTAACCGTACACGCAGCCGGGGCGCATGACGATCCCTTTGATGCCTGCCGCCGAGAGGACGCGCTTCTCGGTCTCCACGCGCGGCATGCTCATCGGGAGCGGCGCGAGAGGCGTCGTCTCGTCGGCGACGCCGCCGTCGGTCGAGCCGTAAACCCAGACTCCGCTCGTGTAGAGGAGAGCCTTCGGAGCGGCGCCCCGATTTGCGAGCGCGAGGAGGGCCTCGACGGCGGCGCGGTCGGCGGCCCAAGAATCGCCCTTGTAATCGAACGCCGCGTGGACGAGAACGGCGGCGTCCTCCGCGCCCTTCCACGAGCCCGGATCCTGCAGCGATCCGATGACGGGCCGGATCTCGTGCCGGTCGAGGCGGTCGGCGCCTTCCTTCGAGCGCGTCAGCCCCCGGACGTGGTGGCCGGCGCGCCGAAAAGCGTGTGCGATCCTGAATCCGACGTGGCCGGTGGCTCCGGTGACGAAGACTTTCATGGCGGCAGATTATCCTTCAGGCGGGAGGCGGTTTGAGCGGGAACAGGGACGAGTCAGCGGAAACGCTCGCCGCGATCGCGAGAGGCATCGGAATCCCCGCGGCGCGGCGGCACATCTTCCTGTGCTGCGACCAGACGAAGCCGAACTGCTCCGAGCGGGACCGCTCGAACGCGGCGTGGGATTTCCTGAAGGCGCGTCTGAAGGAGCTCGGCCTCTCGACGAGCGGCCGGGTGCAGCGGAACAAGGCGAACTGCCTCAGGATCTGCACCGGCGGCCCCATCGCCGTCGTCTATCCCGAGGGGGTTTGGTACCGCGCGTGCGACCCGCCCGTTCTCGAGCGGATCATCCAGGAGCACCTCATCGGCGGGCGGCCCGTCGAGGAGTATGCGTTCGTGACGCGCGCGCTGACGGGGGGAGAGGAGCCGGAGGGAACGGAAGAGGCGTGACGCTACTTCGCAGGCACGAACTTCAGCGTGCCGTTTTTCGCGCTGTCGCGTGAGTCATTTCGCCGGGACAAACTTCATGGCAGTCCCGTTCATGCAGTAGCGCAGGCCCGTCGGCTTCGGGCCGTCGTCGAAGACGTGGCCGAGGTGGGCGTCGCAGCGCCGGCACATCACCTCCGTGCGCACGGAGAAGAAGCTCCGGTCCTCCGCCGTCTTCACGGAATTCGGCGTGAGCGGCTGCCAGAAGCTCGGCCAGCCTGTGCCCGAGTCGAACTTCGTGTCCGAGCTGAAGAGGGGCAGGTCGCAGCACACGCACAGATACGTGCCCTTCGCGTGGTTGTCCCAGTTCGGGCCCGTGAACGCGCGCTCGGTGCCCTTCTTGCGCGTCACGTAATACTGCTCGGGCGTGAGGAGCTTTTTCCACTCGGCATCCGTCTTCACGATGCGGTCGGGGAGGCGATCGGGGGCGGCGTCGGGCATCGCGGATCCTTTCTGGGCGGGGCTCTTCTCGGGACCGGCCGAGCCGATCGCGGCGAGAACGCCCGCGCCCGCGAGGACGGGGAGGGTCAGGGCGAGGAAATCACGTCGTCTCATGGTCACCTGACACCTACGAAATGCTCTTTGGGCCTGGATTATTCCCTTCCGACCTCGCGCGCCGCCGCGCGGAGATCGTCGAGGGCCATGTGGATGCGGTCCCTGTGCGTCCGGAAATTGAGGATGCACATGCGGAGCGCGAAGACGTCGCCGAGAAGAGTGCCCGTCAGGAGCACCCTTTGCCGGGCGTTGACGCGCGCCATCAGCTCCCGGTTCACCCGGTTCGCCTCGTCCACGGACGCGCCCGGGGGCGAGAGGCGGAACGCGAAGAGCGAGAGCTCGGGTTCCGCGACGATCGTCACGTCCGGGATCGAGCGGACCGCGTCGGCCGCCTCTTGCGCGAGGTCGAGCTTCTCGTCGAGAGCCTTCCGGAATGCCGCGAGGCCGCAGAGCTCGACGGCGAGCCAGACCTCGAGCCCGCGGAAATTGCGCGAGAGCTCCGGGGAGATCTCGCAGAAGTCCACCGAGTCCGGGTCGACCTGCATTCCGGGCATGTAGTGAGCCGAAACGCTGTGCGAGCGGCGGAGCGCCGCGGGGTCCTTCACGAGGAGGCTGCCCGTGCCGTAAGGCATGAAGAGGCCCTTGTGCGGGTCGAGGACGATCGAGTCGGAGCGGGCGAGGCCTTTCATGACGGCACGGCCACGCTCGGTCAGCGCGAAGAACCCGCCGTACGCCGCGTCCGTGTGCAGCCAGAGATCTTCCCGCCCGGCGAAATCGGCGAGCGCGTCGAGGTCGTCGACGGCGCCCGTGTTCGTCGTGCCCGCGCTCGCGGCGACGAGGAAAGGCGTGAAGCCCCGGGCGCGGTCCTCGGCGACCTGCCTGGCGACGGCGTCGAGCCGGAATCGGAAAGCGCGATCCGAGGGGATCTCGCGCACGTTCGCGGCGGGGAAGCCCGCGAGGAGCGCGGCCTTGCGGATGCAGTGATGGCCCTGGTCGGAGACGTAGAGCGTGCCTTTGAGGAAATCCTCGGGCAGCTTCTCGTGCCGGGCGGCGACGATCGCCGAGAAGTTCGCGAGAGACCCGCCGGACGTCAGGAACCCGCCGGCGCTCTCGGGATAGCCGACGGCTCGCGCGAACCAGCGGACCACGTTCGTCTCGAGCTGGACGAGCGCGGGCGCCGGCGCAAAGACGCCCACGTAGCGGTTCACGCCGGCCGAGATCAGGTCCGCCACGGCCGCGTACGGCTGTCCGCCTCCGGGGATGTACGCGAGGAAGCCCGGCCCCGCGTTGTTGAAGCTCGCGGGGATCGCCTTCTCGAAGAGCAAGTCGAGAAGAGGTCCCGGCGGCTTTCCCTCCTCCGGCGCCTCCCGTTCGATCAGCGTGCGCGCGAGAGCGGAGGCTCCGGCGGATCCGTCGGCGGGCTGGCCGGGGAGCGAGCCGATGTGCGCGACGACGCGCCGGACGGCCTCGTCGAGGAGCCGGCGGAGCTCCGCTTCCGAGGGCTCGAGGGGCAGTTCCGCGCTCACGATCCGAGGCTCTCGCGCAGGGCGTCGGCCAGGTCCCTCGCGACCGAGTCGACGAGGGCGGCGTCCGCTCCTTCCACCATGACGCGGGCGAGGGCCTCGGTGCCGGAATACCGGAGGAGGAGCCGGCCGTTGCCGGCGAGGCGCTCCTCGGCGATGCGGCGCCTCGCCGCAAATCCGGGGATCGCTTCGAACGGCGTCTTCTCGCGGACCCTGACGTTCCGGAGGACCTGCGGCGTGTGGATGAAGCGCGGCTGCGCTGAGAGCGGGCGGCCCGACGCCGCCACGAGGGTCGCGATGTGAAGACCCGTGAGCGTGCCGTCGCCCGTCGTCGTGAGGTCCGCGCGGATGAGATGGCCGGACGGCTCGCCTCCGAGAGGCACGCCCGACTTCTCCATCTCCTCCACGACGTACCGGTCGCCGACGGCCGCGCGGATGAGGCGGACGCCCCGCTCCCTGAGGACCTGCTCCAATCCCCAGTTGGACATGACGGTTCCGACGACGGCCTCGGGTTTCCGGCCTTCGCGCTCCAGCTCGAGCGTCCAGAGATAGAGAACGTCGTCGCCGTCGAGGAGCGTTCCCGCGTCGTCGGCGATGATGATCCGGTCCGCGTCGCCGTCGAGCGCGATGCCGAGGTCGGCGTGCTCGGAGAGGACGGCGTCACGCATCCCCTCGGGGTGCAGAGCGCCGCAGCCCTCGTTGATGTTCCGGCCGTCCGGTGCGACGTTTCGCGCGACGACCTCGGCGCCTGCGGACCCGAACGCGGCGGGCGCGACCTCGAAGGCCGCGCCGTGCGCCGCGTCGATCACGACTTTCAGGCCGTCCAGCCGGTGGGGAAGGCTCCGCACGAGATGCGCGACGTATTCCGCTCCGAGCAGGAGGTCGCGGTGGACTTCGGTTGGCGGCGAGGTGACCGACGCCGCGATGCGGCGCTCGATGTCGATCTCCACGGCATCGGGCAGCTTGCGGCCTTCAGCCGAGAAAATCTTGATTCCGTTGTCGTTCCAGGGATTGTGCGAGGCCGAGACGACGACACCCGCGTCTGCGTCCGTGAGAGACACGAGATAGGCCACGGCGGGCGTGGGAACGACGCCCGCGAAGCGCGTCCGGCCCCCGGCTGCCGCGATGCCGCCCGCGAGGGCCCGCACGATCTCGGGCGAGGACGCACGCGTGTCGCAGCCGACCACGACCGAGATGGGCGGCCCCATTTCGGCATCTACGAGCGCCGCGACGAGCGCGGCGCCGACCCGGGACACGGTTTTGTCGTCGAGGGGTGGCGACCCCGCCTCGCCGCGGATCCCGTCCGTGCCAAAAAGTGTGCGCATTTCCCGCGCGATCTTACGTGAGTGCGGCCCGACCCGCTCGGCCGAGCACCGCGAGAAACCGAACGGTCTCGTCGACATCGTGGACGCGGACGAGGACGGGGCGGGCCCTGGAGGCGGCAGCCGCGACGGCGACCGCCGCGAGAGACTCCGGCAGGCGGTCGTTCGCGGGTCTGTCCGCGATCGCCCCGAGGAACGCTTTGCGCGAGGCCCCGACCACGAGCGGGACGCCGGGCGGCGCGAGGCGATCCAGAGCGCCGAGGAGGGCGAAGTTCTGCTCGGGCGTCTTGCCGAATCCGAAACCGGGGTCGAGAAGAATTCTTTGCTCGGAAATACCGGAGGAGATCGCACGGGCACGGGCCTTCCCGAGATCCTGCGCCACCTCGAGGGTGACGTTCTGGAAAGAAGATTCTTCGAAGGTGGTCTGGGGGGTTCCGCGGCAGTGATTCAGGATGACGGCGGCGCGCGCCAAGGCGATCACAGAGAGCATTTCCTCGGACGCGTCGAGCCCCGTGACGATGTTGACGACGTCCGCCCCCGCATCGAGTGCCGCACGCGCTACGGAGGCGCGCCGTGTGTCGACGGAGAGGAGAAGAGACGGGAGATTTCTTCGTAGGGAAGAGAGGACGGGGAGGACGCGGCCCTCTTCCTCATTCGCAGAAATCTCTCTCGCGCCCTCTCCGTATGCGCTGCCCCTGGGGCGCGTGCTCTCTCCTCCGATGTCCAGGATCGCGGCGCCCAGCTCCGCGTACCGCGCGCCTTCTTCCACGGCCGCTTCCGCGCTCGGGAACCGCCCGCCGTCGCTGAACGAGTCGGGGGTGACGTTCAGGATCGCCATGACGCCCGGGAGAGGGCCGAAGGTCAGAGTCCTCCCCTGAGCCAGGGGAATCGCAACGCTCACCGCGCGATTATGTCCGGCCCGTGGAATACACTCGCCGCATGCGGATCGCGGTGCTCGGGGCAGGCGGGGTCGGGGGCTATTACGGCGGGATTCTCGCGCGCGCCGGCCACGCAGTCGCGCTGCTGGCCCGGAGCGCCCATCTGGACGCGCTGAAAGCCCGCGGTCTCGAAATCAGGACTCCGGAAGGGCGATTCACCGTCGCGGTCGAGGCCTCCGACGACCCGAGGACGTTCGGAGAGTGCGACGTCGCGATCGTGGCTGTGAAGACCTACTCGCTCCCTGAAGTCGCGCCGGCGGCGCGCCTTCTCGCTTCTACCGGCGCCGCGATCCTGCCGCTCCTGAACGGCGTTGAAGCGATGGACCGGCTCGTCGAGAGCGGCGTGCCTGAGAGTCAGGTCCTTGGTGGCCTGACGCAGGTCAGCGTCCTCAGAGTCGCCCCGGGGATCGTCGAGCGGAAGAGTCCCTTCCAGAAGGTAACGGTCGGCGAGCGATCGGGCGAACCGTCCGAGCGAGTTCGCCGGATCGTGGAGGCGCTTCAACAGGCCGGCGCCGAGGCGCGCGTCTCCGAGGACATTCAGGCCGACCTGTGGCGGAAATTCGCGTTCATCACTTCCACGGCGGCGGCCTGCGGGCTGGCGCGCGCGCCCATCGGAGCGGTGCGCGACGCTCCTTACGGCAGGCTCCTCCTCGAGCGGGCCGTGAACGAGGTGCTGGCCGTGGCCCGCGCCCGCGGACTGCGGCTCGCCGACGACGAGGCTTCCAAGATCCTCTCCTTCATCGACTCCGTAGGTCCGGCCATCAAGCCCAGCTTCCTCGTCGATCTGGAAAGAGGCGGCCCCACGGAGCTCGACGACCTCAGCGGAGCCGTCTCACGGCTCGGGCGCGAGGCCGGCGTCGAGACGCCCGTGCACGACACGGCCACGGCGGCTCTTTCGGCTGCCGCAAAAGGCCGCTGAGCACGCCTCTCGCGTCACACCGCCTGGATCGGGTTTCTCAGGACGCCGATGCCTTCGATCTCCGACTCGAGCACGTCCCCGGGCTTGAGATATTCCGGCGGCTTTCGGGCGTGTCCGATGCCCGGCGGCGTGCCCGTCGCGAGGATGTCCCCGGGCTCGAGCGTCAGGCCGAGAGAGAGCTCCGCGAGGAGGCGCGGCACCTTGAAATACATCCGGCTCGTGTTGCCGTCCTGCTTCAGGACGCCGTTGACGCGCGAGACGAGGCGCTTGGAAGACCAGTCGAAGCCGTCGCGCGTCACGATCCAGGGCCCCATCGGCGCATGCCCGTCCAGGCTCTTGCCCTTCCACCACTGGCCGCCGTGCTTCTTCTGCTGGATGTCGCGGGCGGTCGTGTCGTTGAGGACGCAGAACCCGAAGACATGGTCCATCGCTTCTTCCTCGGAGAGGTTCTTCCCGCGCCGGCCGACGATGACCGCGAGCTCGACCTCCCAGTCGATCGCCGTCGACACGCGCGGATCGTAGGGAATCGGGTCGTACGGGCCGTTGACGGCGTTCGTCCCTTTCGTGAAGAAGACGGGATGCTCGGGAAGCGTCTGGCCCGAGTCCCTCAGCGACTTGCCTTCCTCGAAGTGCTCGGCGTAGTTCCATCCGACGCAGTGGACGTTCCGGCGTGGGACGGGAATCGGCGCCGCGAGATGTACGTCGCTCGACGCGCGGCCCGCCGGTCCGCGGAGCCGTCGACGAGTGACTGAACCTCTGCGAGAGATTCCTCCCCGGCCGCGATCAGCGAAAGCATGTCGACCGGATCGAACGACAAGGGGACGTTCTTCCGGCTCGCTTCCGCTCCGAGATCGATGACGTGGCCTCCGGGGGAGAGCGCGCCGACGCGGATTCCATTTCCGGGAGATGGAATGAAGCTGAAGAGTCTCATGGCATCAGCATCCCACGAACCCACCTCACGAGCGTGAAGAGGGCGCCCGCGACATACAACGCCCCGAAAATCGTCTTGTTGTGGCGGGCCAGCAACTCGGGGAGGTAGATGTCGAAGTTGGCGCGGCGCTCGTGGGTGTAGCGCGCCGCGACGTCGGTGAGGGGGCACCGCCACGCGTTGACGAGGAGCACGAGGACCTCGAGAGCGACTAGCGCGATCAGGAAAGCGGCCCGCCCGTACTCGGAGCGGGCAGCCTCGACCGGGATCCCGAGAATGCAGGCGACGAAGAAAGCCCAGACGACGGTGTGGATCGTCTTGATCGTTCTGAGCGGCGCCGGAGCCGACATGTGAGCCGATCTACGGAGCTCCTTCCACGATGCGGATCTCGCGCTCGGCGGCGTCCTTCAGCACGGCGACCGCAGCCTGATAGGCCGGGCTCTCGTACGTCGCGATCGCCTGCGCGACGCTGTCGAACTCGATCACGACCGTCCGTTGATTTGTGCCGCCCTCGTACGTCCGGGCCGCGATTCCCCGTGCGAGGAACCGGCCTCCTCCCGCCTCGATGGCGGGGAGCCCGAGCTTCGCGTACTGGTCGAGACGGGCGAGATCGGAGACGGAGCGGTACGACGCGATCCAGTATCCCTTCCCCATCGGAGCCTCGGGGAGAGCGCGCCGACGCGGATTCCATTTCCAGGAGATGGAATAAAGCTGAAGAGTCGCATCACGACCTATCATCTCGCAGTTGAAAAGAGAGTTGGCCCCGGTGTGAGCTCGCGCGCGGGAAGCTCTTGTGGGCTCCTACGCGAACATCGCGTCGCCGAGGCGTTTGAGCATCGGGACACCGCGGATCTCCGTCTCGTACAGCGGCACGATGGCGCGGACGCTGCCGTCGAACTTCTGCCAGACGGTTTTCATGTGCTCGTCCTGCATGGCGACACGGTTCTTCACAAAGTCGGCCGCTTCGGCGCCGACGGAGGCCTTGTCGATCAGCATGTTGACGAGGACGCCGCCCACGGGGATGCCGAAATCGTGGAACCACTGGATGAAGCGGGTGATGACGGCGATCGGCAGCGCCTCGGGCAGCGTCACGAAGAAAAACGAGGTCTTCTGGGGGTCTGTGAGAAGCACGCGGCCGTGCTCCATCCGGTCGCGGAAGGAGAGGAGGTACGTCATCAGCGGGTCCTCCTCCTTCTTCTTCGTGAAGGAGAGCAGCTCGCGGAGGGTCTTCGCCTCTTCGCGGCTCTTGAGCATCTTGTTGACCCAGAGAGAGTAGACCTTGGACATACCGAGCAGGCGCCGGGCGTTGGCGGTGGGCGCGGTATCGAAGACGTAGACGTCGTACTCGTCCTTGAACATGAGGTCGATCATGTTCTCGAACATCGCCGACTCCTCGAAGGCGGGGTTCATGGTCGCCGACTCCACGAAGTCCTCGGCCTTCGTCGAGATGTCGGCGAACTTGAGGAACCATTTGATCTTCTCGCGGATCTCGACCTTCGAGCGCTCGATCGTCTCCTTCGTCTCGATCTCGTACGCCCACAGGTTCGGAGCGCCGTCGACCGGCGTGTGCTTTCCGAGCACGTTCTGGCCCAGGAGGCTCGAGAGACTGTGGACGGGGTTCGTCGAGGCCAGCATCGTCCGGCGCCCGAGCTGCGCGTTGTGGAGGGCGGTGGCGGCCGCGAAGACTGTCTTGCCGACGCCCCCCTTGCCGCCGAAGAAGATGTACTTCAGGCCGGCGTGGTCCTTGATGTAGGCGCTCATGGAGGTCTGGATCTCAGGCATGGCGGTTCTCTCCACGTCCCGGCTTCAGCCGAGCTTTCCGTTGCCGTACATGATCCCGGCGAGCTTCTCGATCATCCCGAGGCCCGTCACGTCGCGCTCGAGCTCCGGGACGTAGGCGAGGACGTCTTTTCCGAACGTCGTCCTGATGTGTCCGAGGTACTTGTCCTGCATCTGGATCCGGTTGCGCAGATAGTCGGGGATGTTCTGGTCGATCAGCTCGTGGGGGATGACGCGGTTGACGACGTAGCCGCCGATCGGGACGTCGAACTGGGCGAAGAGCTTCGCGGCTTTTTCCGTGTCCACGATGATCATGTCCTCCGGCGTCACGACGAAGAAGAACGCCGTCTTGTCCTTGTCCGTGAGGATCTTGGAGGACGCGTTGATCCGCCCCTTGATGTAGACGAGCTCGTTCAGGATCGCGTCCTGCTCGGTCTCCTTCTCGCGCTTGAGGCGGCTGACCATCTCCTCGTACTCGCGCATGTCCTCGCGCAGCTTCGTCACCTTGTTGATCCACTCGTCGTAGACCTTCGCCATCGAGAGGTAGTAGAGCGCGTGACCGAGCGGGACGAGATCGTAGATGTAGTAGTCGTAGTTCTCCTGGACGACGACGTCCACCACGGCGTCGAAGATCGCGCTCTCCTCCATGGCCGGCTCGGCGCTCGCGGCCTGGATGTAGCTTTCGATCTCCTCGGGCACCTTCTCGAGACCGTACATGTCCCGGATCTTCTTGCGGATCTCCTCCTGGTAGGCCTTGATGTGGCTGTCGGCGTCGATCTCCTGCGCCCACAGGTTCTCCATGATCTTCACCGGGCCCTTGCCGAAGATATCCCTCTGGAAGATGTCGGTGAGCGAGGCCTGGGGGTCGACGGAGAAGACGAGAACCTTCTTGCCCTGCTTCGCGAGCCAGTAGGCCGTCGCGGCCGAGAACGTCGTCTTTCCCAGGCCGCCCTTGCCGCCGAACATGATGTACCGGCGGCCCGGGTTCTGCTCGAACACCTCTTTCATCCCCATGGTGCGTTCTCCTCTTTCTCGACGATCTTTTTCCCGGAGACCTCAGAACATCGCGTCGGAAACGTCCTTCTCCCGAAGCATCCGGCGCTTCCACGTCGCGATCTGCGGGACGACGTGCGGAAGGAGTCGGAGGCTGTAGTACGGCGGGAGAATGGGGATCCCGAGCAGGTCTCCCATCGTGATGAGGATGAACAGGTGCTCCATGGAGGCCCGCGTCCGGAGAGCCGCGCGGCTCATGTCGTGCGCGGACATACCGTAAATGGTTTCCTTGAAACCGTGCCAGAGTCCCTTGAGGCCTCCCGGCCTGACGTATTTCTTCTTCTCGGACACCGTCTCCTCCTCTCGCCGCCCGGGCGCGATTCCGGGCCCGTTCCAAGGTTAGAGCCCCCGGCGCTCCGGGACGCGATGCAGATGCACTAATGAGATTTCGAGGAGATTCGGCCCGAAAAACGGCGAGCGCGCGCTCGAGGTGCCCGTGGCCCCCGAAGCGCGCGCTCTGGTTTCAGCTCGACGCGGATTCCAGTGCTTCTCTCTACTTCTCCTTCACCTTCACCTTTTCCTTGACGATGACCTTTCTCCCGTTCTCCAACGTGATCACCTTCTGGGTGGTCCAGTGTCCGGGAACGTACTCGACACCGCGATCGACACGCGTGTACTCGGGCGCGACCCAGCGGACTTCCGCGGCCGGCGGAGCCGCCCAGCGCCCGGTGACCCAGACCCAGCCGGTGGGTCGATGGTCCCAGTAGCCTGCGATCCAGACGTAGCTCGGCGCGGGACGCGTGCTCTCGACGACCGCCTCCTCGACGGGCGGCGGCGGCTGCTCCTTGACGACCGTGACGGTCACCTCGTCAGGGATCGGCGGTGGCGGCGGCATCGGAATCTGGGCCGTCGCGATTCCGGCGCCCAGCATGAGAGCGACACCCAGAGTCGGACCCAAGATGTTCTTACGACACATCATGCTCTCCTTTCGGGGGTTCCGGACCCCGCGGAGGAGACCGCAATCACGATGCCAGGTGCCGTTGGCTCTTCTTCAAAAAAGGCCGATTCGCGTAAAGAATGCGCCGACCGACAACCATGAACCGTGCCTTCAAACCCCGTGCAGATGCTGTTCGTGGCTGTCGCCGAACTGCCGCTCGCGCAGCGTGCGCCTCTTCCAGGTCTGAAGGCTGCCGGTGACGTACGGGAGGAGGCGCAGGGCGTAATAGGGCGGCATCACCGGCACGCCGAGCATGTCGCCGAACGTGATGAGCATGAAGAGCGATTCCATCGACGCGCGGATCTCGAGCGCCTGCTGCGCGTGCTCGTAGCCGAACATCCCGTAGAGGAATTCCCGGAACGCTTTTCCCCGGCCGCCGCGCGTTTCCACCACGTCTCTCCTCCGCGCCGAGTGTATACACAGGTCCAGTGAGGCTCCCTCACCTCATCACGGCCGTTAGTTATCGAACTGCAGGACCATTTCAATACAGGATTCTTGCGATGCGGCTCTTAGGGTCTTCGCGTCGTGCCGGGCTTTCTGCTCTCGTCGCCGCGCTCTGCGCCGCCGCCGCGCCTGCCTTCGCGGGCGTGTGGTTCTGGCCTGTACCTGCGCCCCCGGACGCACTCGTGATCTCCAGTGCGGCGTTGTCGCTGACATCGAGCGGGCTCAATTTGAACATTCCGTACGGCCTCTTCGCGGTCCCGGGGCGCGGCATGTTTCACCTGGGATTAAGGCAATACGTGCCTGCGCCATGCGCGGACGCGCAGATAGTCGATATCCTCGACTATCAAACGCTCGCCGCCTGGACCAGCTGCGGCCTCTTGACCCTGTCTGGGCCAGCCGCCAAACCAGCGGGGCCCGGCCTGCCTGTCGGGGCGCAGGTTACGAGCATGCTGAATGGCCTCGTCGGGACCTCCAACGCGGGCGTCTACTCCTTTGGGTCGCTCGGAAGCGTTCTCACACCATCGAGCGACGGGCTCCCGGCAAACGCGCCGATCCGAAGCCTGGGTTTCGCGGCAGGGCGAACGTACGTTTCTCTTTCCGGCGGAGGTCTTTACGACAGAATTTCCGGCGGTCTGTGGAAAGACGCCTCCAACGGACTCCCGGCCGATGAGACGGTAAACGCCATCGGAGGGGCCCCGAGTACGTTCGCCGCAGTTGACGCGCACGGCATCTGGCGACGGATGGGGTACGGAAACTGGCAGCCCGATTCCGACGGCGCGAACTCTGCTGTGGTGACCTCTTTCGCAGGCTCATTCGCTGCCGCCCGAACCGCAGGAGTCCTGCGCCACGTGGACGGCGCGTGGATGCCCGAGACATCGGGACTTCCACCGGGCACGGACGCGCGCGTGATCGCCGCGGGCACAAGCGGCAGCCCGTTCTTTTTTGGCGAGAATTTGTTCTTCGGCACGGGAGGGCAGGGACTCTTCGAGGCGATCGCAACCCCGATGCAACGCGTCCTGCCCGCTCTCGTGGACACGGTCGGTGCAACCGGACAGCAGTTCCGAACGGAAATCACGATCGGGAATCTCGGTCCTTACGATTCCGTGGATCTATTGGTTTCTCGTCCCCCCGGCCTCACGACCCTACACATTCCGTTACGCACGGAGCTGAGGGCGCCCGACGCTGTTTCGTGGCTGCGCTCGACGGGACTGGATATCCCCGCGAGTGCCGCGGTGACCAGCCTGACGATCCCTCTTTTGGGTGGGTACGGAGATGTTCCATCTGGGAGATACATATTCGCCCGCATCTACACGACCGATGCGTCCGGGGGGACGTACGGCGTGATGCTCGAGGCGCCGACGGATATCGATGCGGCGGAAGAGGAGGCGAGCGTCTACGGCCTGAGAAGCGCGGCAGGGGTCGAGCGCTCGAACCTCGCCGTATTTCACGTGTCGACCCTTCGCGGCTCCGACCCGATCACGCTTTCGGTCCAGGTGTTCGCGGCGGACGGAACCCCCGCACCGAACGTCCTCACCCGAACGCTTGCGCCCGGCGAATTCTTCCAGTGGAACGACGTGCTTCTCCTCGCGGGTCTGCCGCAGGGGTCGTCGGGCTACGCGCGGATCTCAAGGGTCGCGGGCATCGGCGCGTGGACCGGCTACGGCGTCATCAACGACGCCGCGACTTCGGACGGCGCTGTGCTTCCGCTCTACCGGCCGGGAGGCCTCGCCGCGGCGCGGCGCCTGCTCGTGCCGGTCGTCCTCGACACGTACGGCGCGGCCGGGTCGCATTACACGACCGAGCTGACGCTCGCGAACGATTCGGCGCGGCCGTCGACGGCCTCGCTCCTCTATCACGCCGCTCCGGGCTACGGCGCTCCGCTCGCCGCGCCTGCCGTGTCGCTTCCCGTCGGCGCCGGGCGACAGGTCACACTCCCGGACGTCGTCGCGTTCCTGCGGGCGCATGGAGTGGCGATCCCGGATCCGCTGGCGGCGGGCTCTCAGGCCGGGACTCTCGAGATCGTCTTTCAAGGCCTCGACGGCGACGACGCGGCGAGAACGGTCGCGCTCGCGCGCACGACGACGCCGAACCCGAATCGTGACACGGGAGGCCGCTTCGGCGTCTCGTATTCCGCGATCGCGTGGGGAGGCGGGGCGCGGCAGACGGCGCTGGTTCCCGCGCTGTCGCAGGACGCGGCGAGCCGCTCGAACCTCGCCGTCGTCAACGCCGGCGGCGGCTCCGAAGGCCCTATCACGCTCTCCGTCCAGCTCCGGGATGCGGACTCGGGCAGCGACGTGGGAAGCCCGCTCACCGTTTCCCTGAATCCCGGCGAGTGGTTCCAGTGGGACCGGGTGATCGAGCGCGCCGGCGCCGCGACCTCGAAGGCGATCGCGACCGTTACGCGCATTGCCGGAGACGACACGTTCTTCGCATACGGCGTCGTGAACGACGCGAAGACGTCCGACGGCAGCTTCATCCGGATGATCCGGCTCGACCCGGAGTAAGCCGCCGGCACGTTCGAGACGCTCTGCTATCGTCTCCGCCCGGCGAGGCGATCGCCGGGAGGTCCCACCTGTCCACTCCGCTCATGTTCCTGGTCGCGATCGTCATGGTGTGGTTCGCGGCCGGGAGCATCTGGAACGTGCGGAAGGGGAAGGCCACGATCCGCTGGATGCAGGGAGGGCTTCATCTCCTCTGCGAAAGGACGACGGTCCGATGGCTCGGGACGACGGCGGTCGAGCTCGCCCTGGTGAAGCCTAAAGCCCCGTTCGAGGGGGTAACGCTCGTGATCTTCCTCGAGCCGCGGGACGTCCCGTGGCTCTGGGGGTTCTCGAGGAGCCGGGGGCGCCGCGACGCGCTCATCGTCCGCGGGAAGCTCCGCCGCGCGCCGCACGGCGATCTGGAGGCGCTCGACCGCTCGAGCTTCGCGGGGCGCGACGCGCTGCGCCACATGGCGAACGAGCGCTGGTCGGTCCGCGAGGCCGCGGCCGAAGGCATGCGGCCGGTCTACTACAAGGTGGAAGGCACTCTTCCGCTCGCCGACGATCTCCTCGAGCTGGCCCGCGCCGGAGGCTTGACGGTCCGGCGCCTCTCCGTACGCCGGGCCGAGCCCCACTTGCAGCTCCACATCGACCTGCCCGCCGAGTCCGCTCCCGCCGCGGACGTGTTCGCGGCGGTGCGGATGATCGGCGATCGCGCGCTGAGGACCTAGACGATCACGGGGGCCGGCTTCACGGCCGCCGGCGTCGCGCTGTACTTCCGGTAAGCCTTCAGGCCGTCCCACCCGATGAAGAGCGCCGCGATGATCAGGAGAACTGCGAGGACGATCATCGCCCACGCGCCTGCGACCGGCAGCCCGCTCATCGCCGGGTTCGCCGCGATCGTCACATAGAGGTTGCGCGCCGTGACGGCCGTGGCGAAGAGCGTCGTGACGTACATGAAGAGCATCGGGTAGAGGGCGAAGCTCGGGTTCCTCTTCTCCGACTTGAGCCAGACGGTCACGACGAGGAGGCTCAGCGCGGCCATGAGCTGGTTCGACGCGCCGAACATCTGCCACAGGTAGACCCACGTGCCCGTCATGACGAGCGCGAGCGTCAGCAGCATGGAGATGATGCTCGAGACGTGCATGTTGCGCACGAGCGGAATCGCCTCGCCCGCCCACTCGGTGAGCGTGACGCGCATGACGCGGAAGACGAGCTGCGTCACCGTCAGGACGATGACGACGAAGGCGCCGAACCCGAGCGCCGTGCCGAAGACCTCGGGGATCGCCTTGAACGTGCCGGCGTAAATGAGCTTGCCGACGCCCGCCGCGAACCTTCCGCCGCCGCCCCCGACGCCCGCGATCGAGACGGCCACGAGCGAGAGGAGGGCGAGCGTGTATTCGCCGAACATCGAGCCGCCGCCGACCGGGAGGCCGTCGGTCTCGTACTCGAGCTGCCGCGCCGTCCCGACCGAGCCGACGAGCGCGTGCCAGCCGGAGATCGCGCCGCAGGCGATCGTCACGAAGAGCATCGGCCAGAGCGGCTGCCACGCCGTGAACGGCTTGACCGGGGCCGTGAAGCCGAGGTCCTTGACCGCCGTCAGCGCGAACGCGCCGATGGCCTTGCCGCCCGCGTCCAGAACGCCCGTCAGAGGCGCGACGAGGGCTCCGATCGCCGAGAGGACGATCGTGATGAGCATGACCCAGAAGCCGATGTAGTTGACGGGCTGGGCGAACCGCCAGATGGGCATGTTCGCGCCGCAGTAGGAGAAGGCGAAGAGGAAGACCATCCAGAGGAGGTAGTTCGGAAGCGTCCGGATCTGCTGCGTGGCCGCGTCGTACGCTGGGGTCGTCGGCCTCTTGCCGTCGGGCCCCGGAACCGGGATGCGCGGGTCGGCGTTCGTGGGATCCTGGAGGGAGAGGATCGGCTGCTTGGCGTTGAGGTTGTCGATGGCCGCGTTCACCGAGACGACCGCCGCGCCGACCGGCCCCTGGACGAGAGCTCCCTTCGCGTTCTTCGTCTGGCCCCACGGGCCGAGCGCCATGGCCCCGAGCGTCACGGCCACGACGATCACCGTCACGAGGATCAGGTTCATCTTCCAGCGATACATCATCTGGCCCGCCAGAAGACCCATGAGCGCCAGCATGATGATGCCGAACGGCACGTCGGGGCGCGCGGAGAGGATCGCCGCGAGGATTCCGACGAACGCTCCGGCGAGGAGCATCAGGTAGAAGAAGATGAAGATGAAGAGGATCGTCCGGGTGCGCGGCGCGATGAGCTTGTGCGAGATCGCGCTCAGGCTGTTCCCGTCGTTCCTCACCGAGACCATGATCGCGGAGTAGTCGCTGACCCATCCGATGAAGCTGACCCCGATGACGAGCCACAGGAGGGACGGGAACCAGCCCCAGATGTTCGCGGCCGTGATGGGGCCGACGATCGGCCCCGCGGCGGCGATGGACTTGAAGTGGTAGCCGTACAGGACGTTCTTGCTCGTGGGCATGAAGTCCACGCCGTCCATGTACATCGTGGCCGGCGTCGCTTTCTTCGCGTCGGACCTGATGACGTCCCGGTCGATCCGCCGCGCGTAGAAGTTGTAGGCCAGGTAGATGACGACCGTCGCGATCACGACGATCCACAACGTGTTCATCGGTGGGCTCCTTTCACGGGCGTGTCCCGTTGGCGCGCAGAGGTACCCCTTCAGCATAGGTCGGAGCGCAGCCTTCGCCGTCGATGCAAATGCATCATCGGCCGGGGGCGAGAAGAAATTTCTTAGAAGAGGTAGGACGAGCTCGGGCGCCGTCGAAGCAACGGCCGGCGGCCCAGCCCTATTACCATTCGCAGAGATTCTTCAGGGCCACCGTCGCGCGCGTGACGCTCAGACCGGGATCGGAACCAGTCCGCCCGGCGCCGGCGCCGCGCCTTCGTCCTTCTTCGTGACGGTGGCGGGGGCGGTGGGCTTCGGAGGCTCGGGCTTGACGGGCGGGCGCTTGGCGACCTCGTGCCCGGTGACGCGCTTGATGATCGCGTAGATCTCCTCGCCGTCCAGCGACTCCCGTTCGAGAAGCTGCTTGGCGATCTCCTCGAGCGCGGCTCTGTGCTCGACGATGATCTTCTTCCCGCGCGTGTACGAGCCGTCACGATGCGGTTCACCTCCGCGTCGATCTTCCGCGCCGTGTCCTCGGAGTAGTCGGGTTGCCGCGCGAAGTCGCGGCCGAGGAAGACCTCTCCCTCGGGGCGGCCGAAGGACAGCGGGCCGAGCTCGCTCATGCCCCACTCGCAGACCATGCGGCGCGCCATCTCCGTGGCCTTCTCGAAGTCGTTCGAAGCGCCGGTCGTGACGCGGCCGATGCAGACTTCCTCGGCGAGGCGGCCGCCCATCATGACGGCGAGCTCGGCCTCGATGTATTCCTTCGAGTACGTGTACTTGTCCTCGAGCGGGAGCTGCTGCGTGAGGCCGAGGGCGCGCCCGCGCGGGATGATCGTGACCTTGTGGAGCGGGTCCGTGTGCTCCTCGAAGGAGGCGATGAGCGCGTGGCCTCCCTCGTGGTAGGCCGTGACGCGCTTTTCCTCGTCCGACATGACCATCGACTTGCGCTCGGCGCCCATGAGGACCTTGTCCTTGGCGTAGTTGAAGTCGGCCATGTCGACTTTCTTCTTGTCGACGCGCGCCGCCGCGAGCGCGGCCTCGTTCACGAGGTTCGCGAGGTCGGCCCCGGCGAAGCCCGGCGTGCCGCGCGCGACGACCGAGAGGTCGACGTCGTCGGACATCGGGATGTTGCGCGAGTGGACCTTGAGGATGCCTTCGCGGCCTTTCACGTCCGGACGGTCGACGACGACGCGGCGGTCGAAGCGGCCGGGACGGAGCAGGGCCGGGTCGAGGACGTCGGGCCGGTTCGTGGCGGCGACGAGGATGACGCCGTCGTTCCCCTCGAAGCCGTCCATCTCGACGAGGAGGGCGTTCAGCGTCTGCTCCCTCTCGTCGTGTCCGCCGCCGAGGCCCGCGCCGCGGTGGCGTCCGACGGCGTCGATCTCGTCGATGAAGATGATGCACGGGGCGTTCTTCTTGCCCTGCTCGAAGAGGTCGCGCACGCGCGATGCGCCGACGCCCACGAACATCTCGACGAAGTCGGAGCCCGAGATCGAGAAGAACGGCACGTTCGCCTCGCCCGCGACGGCCCGCGCGAGGAGCGTCTTGCCCGTGCCCGGAGGGCCCATCATGATGACGCCCTTCGGGATCTTGCCGCCCAGCTTCTGGAACTTCGCGGGCTCCTTGAGGAAGTCGATGATCTCGGAGAGCTCTTCCTTGGCCTCCTCGCAGCCGGCGACGTCCTTGAACGTGACCTTCTTCTGGTTCGGCGTCAGCATCTTCGCGCGCGACTTGCCGAAGGCCATCGCGCGGTTCCCGCCCGTCTGCATCTGCCGCATGATGAAGATCCACAGCCCGATCAGGAACAGGATCGGCGCCCACTGCAGGAGGATGACGAGGAACGAGCCCTGGCCCGGCTCCTCGGCCGTGATCTTCACGTTCGCCTTCATGAGGTCGGTCGTGAGGTCGTTGTAGACGGGAGCGTACGTGCGGACGCCCGGCTCGCGCCCCTCGGGGGCGCCCTTCTTGTAGCCCCGGATCTCCTGGCCGCGGATCGTGACGCGGTCGAGGTCGCCCTTCTTCACCATCTCCATGAACTCGGTGAAGCTGACGGTGGAGGTCGAGGTGCGGCCCACGTCCACGACGCGGAAGAGCAGGAGGATCACCACGAGGATGACCATCCAGAGCAGGATGTTCTTGACGGTTGTGTTCACCTTGTGCCCTCGCCTCTCATACGCCGAATGCCGGGACGCGGTTCATCGGCACGGGCGCGGCGGTCCGCGGTGGACTCGAACGGCGCCTCCCCTTCGGTTCTGACCTGAGCGATGAACGGAAAGTTCCCGCCCTCGCCCATGTATTCCATACCATAGCCCACGAGCACGCCTTCCTCCGCCGGGAACAGGACGTAATCCGCGCGGAGCGCGCTTTTCCTCTCCTGGGGATGATCCACCACGCAGGCGAAACGGATGGAACGGGGCTTTTCTTCCCGCAGCTGATTCAGCAGCCACGTCTCGACGACCCCGCTCCGGATCACGTCCTTGAGCACGATGAGGTGGGTGTCCGCAACGTCGAAAGGCGCCAGGAAGTGATAGTTGACGACCTTCTCGCTGTCGCCGTCGCGGAGCACGTCGATGTACTCGCAGTGGACGGGCCGTGGCACGGCGCGGGCGAGGTCGGCGACGAAGAACCCCGCGCCCTTCAGGATCGCGATGAGGACGATGTCGCCCTCGGGATAGTCGTGACCGATCCTCCGGCCGACGTCCACGACGCGCCGGGCGATGTCTTGCGGGCCGTACAGCTCGTCGGTGACAAGTGCCACAGACGTGTAAGTCTAGCAGGGGAGGCCGATGCGAAAGGGGAGGCTCAGGGCCGGGAGTACTCGTCGATCACGCGAGAGATCGCCCGCCTGCAGACCGGACAGAAGCCGCCCGGATCGCGCGTGAACATGATGCAGTCGGCCGAGGGCCGGTAGAGGCCTTTCGCCTCGTACGAGGCGCCCTCGAAGGCTCCGACCTTGCCGGACCACGTCATCGTGGACAGGAGCTTCGAATCCAGGGCCATCTGCCGGCGGAAGAGGTCGTCGAGCGCGGAGGGCGGAGCGCCGGAAGCGATGAGCTTCTTCCGCTCGGCCTGGAATCCGCGGGTCTGCTTTTCGAAGGCTTCTTTCTCCCACGGGGTCGGCAACGGCGTTCCCTTCCCGACGAGGTCGGCCCACTTCAGCGCCTTCGGGTCATGCAGGGCGGTCACGTTCGGCTCCCACGGCTCCGGCTTCTCGCCGCCGGTCTCATACGCCACGTCCGATCCGTAGTACTCGTCCGCGAGGCCCGCGAAGTGGTGGCCGAACTCGTGCACGAAGACGTACTCGGAGAAGCCCGTGTCCACGGACGCGGTGGCCTGGAAGTTGTAGATTCCGCCGCCGCCGTAACGTGCGTCGTTCACGAGAATCTCGAGGAAGTCGTACGGCGCGGCCGAGGCGGCCTCGCGAAGCGCGCGGTCGTCGTACGTGAGCATGTAGCGCTCCGAGCCGAAGATGCCGTATTGAACGGACAGCGGCGTTCTCCGGAAGATCTTCGAGTCGGGTCTCAGGACGCCGCTCTCGGAATCGGGCAGGTCGAGCGCGCGCACGTTGAAGTCGGCCTTGCGGCTCTTGAACGGCTCGTACGTGAAGAGGATGTCCACGAGGCGCTTCACGTCGGCGTGGAACTTCGGCAGGTCCTTTTCGGCATAGCCCTCGCCGAGGAGGAGGAGATCCAGCTTCGCGGCGGCCGGCCCGTTCTCGAAGACCGTCCAGACCTTTCCCATCGGCGCCCGCGACGCGGGATTCACCTCGGGCCCTGCGGGATCGATCACGGTAGAGAACAGCTCGTGGAAGACGTTCGCCTTGTCGCGGCGCTGGAGGACGATCCGGACCTTCTCCCTCGGCCATGGAAGCCGCAGCGATTCGGGAAACGTCCGGGCCGCCCTCTTCGCCTCCTCCGTCTGCTCCCACTCGCTGAACATCGACGAATAGCCGCGCGAGAAGAGGACGCGATTCGTCCGTGCGTCCCGGACCTCGAACAGATTGCTGCCGAGGTTCGTCTCGTCGAGGAGGCGGGTCCGGCTGCCCGGCCAGGGGCCGTCGTCGACGACGCGATCGAGCGCCACCACCTCGCCCTTCGGGCCGCCCGTGTGGAAGAGATCCACGCGCATCGTGCGGCCTGTGAAGCGGGCGTCGAAGGCGCTCGGAGAAGAAATTTCTGCTGAAGAGGGGGAAGAGAAGAGCAGAAGAGGAAGAAGAAGAGAGATCTCTTTGAATAGGAAGAGGGGGGGAGTGCAGCCGCAGCGAGGATGAGGGGGCGGCGCAGCTTGGTGGGAGCATGCGGAGGTTCATGATGGCTCGATCGTAGTCCTGAGTTCGAACTCTCCGCGCGCTGGAACGAACCTAACGGTGCGTGGATCGACCTCGACGCGGCCGCCCGCGAATTCCTCGCCGAAGGTCCTGTCACCTTTCTCGATGCGGCTCAGGACCTTCTTCACCTGCGCCTTCCCCGGGACCCGGCCGCTCGCGCCGGCCGCACTTACGAGCAACCGACCGGCCTCTTCGAGCGAGAGCCGTGCGAAAAAGGATCGGGGCCAAATACCCTTCGACGAGATCTTCTTCTCGGCCAACGCCTCGTCGAGCCGGCGGTCGAGCGCGTCCAGCCTCTCCCCCCATTTCGCTCCGGCGCGCGCCAGCCGCGCAGCTCTGCCGGGGTCCTTTCGCTCCATTTCCGGAAGCACCCTGCGGCGGATGCGATTCCGCGCGAAACCCTCGTTCTCGTTCGTCTCGTCCTCGCGAAAGGGACGCGTCTCTCCGCGAGGAACTCGCGCAGCTCGGCCCGCGAAAAGGGGAGGAGCGGACGGACGATGCCGTCGGCCCGGTGCGAGCGGATGCCTCCGCGCCCGCGGCCGAGTCTCCGCTCGAGATGGAGCAGGACGGTCTCGGCCTGGTCGTCACGCGTGTGACCGGTCAGGACGAGAGCGCCGCCGAGGCTTTTGGAGAATGCGAGGAGCGCCGCGTACCGCAGGCGGCGGGCCGCAGCCTCGAGGCTCTCGCCCTTCCTCGCCCGGACGGGACGTCCACGGAATGAAGCGTGAAGCGCAGGGAAGCGTCGCGGCGAGGCGTGCGCAGAACCGCGCGTCCTCGTCGCCGGCCGCGCCCCTGAGGCCGTGCGCGACGTGAGCGGACGTCACGGCGACACCGCGCGGAGACGCCCATGCGACCGCGAGGAGGAGAAGCGCCGTGGAGTCGCTCCCGCCCGAATGCGCCACGACGAGCGTGTTGGCGCCTGCGAAAAGGCGCGTTTCCTCGACGTGTCGAAAGAAGCGGTCCGGCAATGAAACAGAGCTCAACGCGACGAACGTTAGCGCGAATCTTTCTTTCGGAGCGGCCGGCGCTTGCGGAGAACTTTCGAAGGGGATAGAGTAAGGAGGGAGGTAAGGATGCCGACCGCGACGCTGACATCCAAGGGTCAGGTCACGCTTCCGAAGGCCGTCCGGGAGGCTCTCCAGGTGCGCACCGGCGATCGCCTCGACTTCACGCCTGCGCCGGACGGCGCGTTCCGGGTCGAGGTACGGCGGGAGAACGCCAGGAGCCTCGCGGGGATACTGCGCCGGAAGGGCCGCCGGCCCGTCTCGGTTCGCGGGATGGACCTTGCCATCGAGCGACTCCATCGTTCGGGCCGCTGAACGTGCGCGGAATAGACACGAACGTCCTGGTGAGGTTCTGTCAGCGCGGGACGATACCGAGCAGTTCCGACGGGTGCAGGAATTCCTCGAAGCGCGCTTCGCGGAAGCGGATCCGGTCCTCGTAAACGTAATCGTCCTCTGTGAGACGGTATGGGTCCTGCGCGTCGGCCTATCGCATCCCCCGGCACGAGATCGCGGCCGCGCTGGGCCGGTTACTCGGCGCTTCCGGACTGGTGATCGAGGATCGCGATCAGGTCGCCGTAGCACTCGACGCCTATCGGCGAGGTCCCGGCGATTTCGCCGACTATCTCGTCGGCGAGCGCAACCGCGCGGCCGGCTGTGTCTCGACGGCCACACTGGACCGGCGGTTGAAGTCAGCCTCTACGTTCGAGCTCGTCTGACGCGCGAGCTCGCTGCGCTATCATTTGCGCCTCACCCGGGTCCCCGGGCGCGCCTTTTCGGGGCGGCGTAGCTCAGATGGCCAGAGCAGGGGTCTCATAAGCCCTTTGTCGGCGGTTCGATTCCGCCCGCCGCCACCATTCAATCCGATGCCGCCTTATGATTCCCCCATGCGGCGGCGAGAGGGAGAAGAAGACGACTCGCCTTACATCTTCTGTGAGCAGTGCGACCAGATGTTCGAGCGCGTGTTCATCCAGCAGTGTTCGTTCTGCTCCAAGGATTTCTGCCGGAACTGCGCGGTCCGCTCGGGAAACGCGGCGTTCTGCAGCAAGGCCTGCGCGAAGGCGTGGTTCTTCGCCGAGGCCGACGAGGACGAGGCAGAAGAAGAGAAGAAGGAGAAGACGTAGATCCGCGCTTTCCTCGCCGTTTCCGTTGGCGATCCGGCTCTCGACGCGTCCCTCGCCGCGCGTGGATTCCGCCTTCCCGAAAGCGAGCTCCGGCGGGTGCCGGCCGCCCAACGCCACCTGACCCTTCGCTTTTTCGACGAGCTTCCCGAGGATCGCGTGGAGGACGTCCGCGCGCGCGGCGGGCGCGGCGGCTGCGGGCGTGTCGCCCTTCGACCTCGAGCTGGAGGGCGTCGGCTGCTTTCCGCCGCGCGGCCCGGCGAAGGTCGTCTGGGTCGGCTGCGGCGCGGGACGCGAGGCGCTCGTCGCGCTTGCCGAGGCGCTTTCCCGTGCGCTCGCGAGCCGGGGGTTTCCGGGCGACCCGCGGCCGTTCTCCCCGCACCTCACCCTGGCGCGCGCGCGGAACCGGCGCGGCTCCTCGGCGGTCGCGGCGGCCGTGCACAGGAGCGCAGCCGTCGAGGGGCCGCTCGGCCGCGTTCGGGTCGACCGGCTTCTCCTCGTTCAGTCGACGCTCGGCTCGGGACCGCCCCGACACGACGTCCTCGGGACGTTTCCGCTGGCGGGTAACTCGTCCCCGGATGGTTGCGCGAAGGCTCGCTCAGAGGGTAAACCACTCGCCATGGACCTCCGCGCGCATCTCCTCGCGATCCTCGATCGCGCCTACGACGTCACGTCGTGGCACGGCCCGAACCTGAAAGGCTCGCTACGGGGCGTCTCGCCGGCCGTCGCTTTTTTCCGGCCGGGGCCGAAGCGACACTCGATCTACGACCTCGTGCTCCATGCCGCCTACTGGAAGTACACGGTCCGGCGCCGGCTCACCGGCGAGAAGCGCGGATCGTTCGCGCTCGAGGGCTCGAACTTCTTCCCCGCGCCGCGGCGGTCCACCGCGAAAGAGGTCGCCGCCGCGAAGCTCCTGCTCGAGCGCGAGCACCGGGATCTGCGCGCCGTCGTCGAGGAGCTGCCCGAGGCTGCGTTCGAGTCGCGCCTCGGGCGCCGGACGGCGGAGGCCATGATCTCGGGCGTCGCGGCGCACGACCTCTACCACGCGGGCCAGATCCAGCTCCTGAAGAGACTTACGCGGAAAGGCGGAGAGACGATCTGAACGGGCTGGGGCTGAAGAGCGCGCTCAGCGCGCGACGGCCGCGCTCCGGCCCTCGTACGCGCGCTCGAGCGCCGCGATGTCGAGCTTCTTCATCGGGAAGAGCGCCGTCATCACGCGCGAGACCTTCTCGGGATCCGGGTCGGCGACCATGTCGCGCAGCGCCTTCGGCACGACCTGCCAGGACACGCCGAACGTGTCCTTCAGCCAGCCGCACTGCTGGGCCGCCGGGTCTCCGCCCGCCGTGAGCTTCTCCCAGTACTGGTCGATCTCCTTCTGCGTCTTGCAGAAGACCTGCAGCGAGATCGCTTCGTTGAACCGGAACTGCGGACCCCCGTTCAACGCCGTGAACGGCTCGCCGTCGAGCTCGAACTCGACGGTCAGGACGGACCCGGGCGGCCTCTGGTGGATCTCGCGCCCCGCCTCCGTGTAGTGCGAAATTTTGCGAACTTTCGAGTTCGGAAAGATCGACGTGTAGAACGCGACGGCCTGCTCCGCCTCGCCGTTGAACCACAGGCACGGGGCGATCTTGCGGTCGTTGAACATGAGCGCCTCCCGCGTCTTCGCACGCAGGTTGCGTGCCGGTAAGAATTTCGAATCCGTCGCTGCTAGAGTCGCCGTCTGCGCGTTCTTGGATCGCGTCGGGAGGCGGGCGCCTCCAGGTCGAGACCGGCGGCCTCTGCGCGTTCTTGTATCGCGCCGGGAGGCGGGCGTCTCCGGCGTCGTGACTCGCGGCCGGTCTAGGCGTCAGCCCGCCCGAACCGCCCAGCGCAGCTTGGCGGCGGAAGAGCGGGGATTCGCGCGTCTCTCCTCGGGCTGCGCACGGACGACCGTGTCGGAGACGCGCGCGTAGAGCCCGGTCCCGAGGCCGGCTTTGAACGCCTTCTTCACACGGCGGTCCTCGCCCGAGTGGAATGTCAGGATCGCGACGCGCCCGCCCGGCGCGAGGCAATGCGGCAGGTCGCGGAGGAACGCCTCGAGCGCCGTGAGCTCGTCGTTGACGAGGATGCGGATCGCCTGAAAGGTCCGCTGGAGGGAAGATTTCTTTGCTTCGGACGCGTCGCGATTCGTTCGTCCCTCGTAGGCGGACTCAACGGCAGTCGCAACGTCCGTAGTTCGCAGAAGATTTCTTAGAAGGTGAATAGGGCCTTGGTGCCCGGCTCGCGTTTCGCCTGCTGACTCGCCGGTTCGGGTCAGGTCCGAATTGCCTAGAAGGTGAACGGGCTTTTCGCCGCGGCGCGCTTCGATCGTCTCGTGAAGCGCGGCCGCAATGCCTGCCGCTTCTGGTTCGTCCCCATACCTTCTAAGAAGATCTTCTATTTCTCCCCTCTTCATCTTCATCAGTAGTGCGCTCGCCGGCACGCCACGCTGCGGGTTCATCCTGAGGTCCAGCGGGACGTCGTGCTTCCACGAGAAGCCGCGGCTCGGGTCGTCGAGCTGCATGGAAGAGACGCCGAGGTCGGCGAGGATGAGGTCGGCGCCGCGCGCGAGGGCTTGCTCCGCGAGCAGCTTCCGGAGCCCTGCATGGTTCCTCCTCACGACGGTCACCGCGTTCGCGTCGCCGAGCGATTCTGCGAGCGCCGTCAATCTCGCTTCGGACTTCGGCACCTCGATCGGGTCCACGTCCAATGCGAGGAGCCTGCCGCCGGGCAGAATCCTTCTCAGGATCTCCGACGCGTGGCCGCCGTACCCGAGTGTCGCGTCCACGGCGACGTCGCCGGGCGCTGGCGCGAGCGCCTCGAGGACCTCGGCGACGAGGACACTCACGTGGCTTCCTGCCGGCGTCTTGCCGGAGGCGAGGACCTTCTCGCGTTCCTCCGGGAAACGAGCGGGATCGCGCTCCTTGTACTTCTCCTCGAAGCGCCGCGGATGCGTGCCGCGGTAGCGCGGACGCCGCGGCTTCCTCCCCGCGTCCTTCGCTCCGTTCGTCACCGCGGCAGGGGGAGCGCCTTCCCGACCGCCTGCGGCAGCGTGACGCCGAGCCACCGACCCACGGTCGGCGCGAGATCGTAGGGAGTCGACGGGGCGTCCGAGGAGCCGGCCTTCACGCCCGCGCCCCAGAAGATGAGCGGCACGTGGATGTCGTATTCGTATTGCGACCCGTGCATCGAGCCGCGCCCCGGGTTGTACGACATCTGGACCCCCCGGCGCGGGACGAGGATGACGTCCCCCGAGCGCTGTGCGTCGAAGTCGTTCCTCACGAAAGGGAGAGCGGGGGTCTCGCGCCACGATGCAACCTGTGACGTGAGGAGGACGTCCTCGACTTCCGCCCCCCAGACCAGCTTCACGAGGCCGGGCAGGACGCGGTCGACGTCGGCCTTCGTCACGAAGCGACCGGCCGCTCCGCAGGCGCCGGCCACGCTCTTGGCGGGGAGCGCGGCCCGGTCGTAGAAGAGGTCCCAGCCGTCCATGCCGAAGACCGGCCTCACGCCGGCGTCGAGGCAGAGCGTCTCGTCGAGCATCCGGTTCAGCCGCTCCTTGAAGTTGTCGAGCGTCGCCTTGCCGACATCGATCCGGCCGCCCGAGGCGGTCTTGTCGATCGCCTTCGCGACCTCGGGCATGACCGGGAAGCCGTGATCCGCCGAGAGCGCGACGAGAAAAGTGCCCTTCGGATAGCTCGCCTCGAGCGCGTCGAGCAGGCGGCCGATCTGCACGTCGAGGCGCCGAAGCGTGTCCAGCTCCTCCTCGGACTCGTTGCCGTAGTCGTGCGAGACGGGATCGTGACCGGAGAAGGAAAGGCACAGGAGGTCGGGCGCGTCGCCGCGGCCGAGCGCCAGCGCCGGGTCGCTCAGGAGGTCGACCGCGAGGTCGGCCGTGAGCTCGTCCACGAGCGGACTCCGGTAGATGCCTCCGAAGTAGCCCGGTGCGTCTCCCGTCGGCAACACGCCGAACCGCGAAAGGTCGTGATCGAATCCGAGTCCGAGCGCGGGGTACTGGTAGCGCTGGACGATCGAGGCGGGAACGGGGGTTGGAAGCGATTTCGTTCCGGGAGAAGCTGCGGGCTCCGGCCACTTCTTCCAAACGAGACCGAAACGGCCCGGGAGCATGGTTCCGGCTTTCGTTTCGTTGAATCTCTTGACGGCAAGGCGGACGGCGGAAGGCGGGTCGTACGCCGCGGACGACGTGAAGCGGCCCGTCTCCTTGTCGTACCAGTAGACCGAATGGGCTCGTTCCCGGCCGGCCAGGAAGATGGCGCCGCGGTCCTTCGCCGACAGGGAGACGACGCGCGCGCCTTTCTTCGTCTCCACGAGGATGTCGCCGAGCGTCGAAACGCGCAGATTCAAAGGACCCGGAATCACGCGGGCCGTCCCGGCCGGAGCGGCCGGATCACGCTGGTCGGTGCAATAGACGGCGTGGAGCAAGCCGTTCTCGCCGATCTCGAACCAGCTGTTCGCGACGATGCCCGTCACCCGCGGCGGCGCGCCGGTGGCGAGGGAGGCGTGGCCCGGCCCGGTCTCCGTGTTCAGGTGCTGGTAGCGCGCGGCGCGCTCGACGTAACCCTGGTCGAGAAGCCGCTTCAGGCCCGCGACGAACCAGGGCCGGTAACCTTCGAGGCGCGAGAAGCCGAGCCCGTCCACAGAGATCACGACGGCAAGCCTTGGCGCAGGAGCCGGTGCCGGAGGGGCGGCGAGGGCGAAGACGGGAAGAAGGACGAGGCCCCGCAGGGCGCGCGAGCGTCGAATCATGCTCCTATCCTGCCACGTCGGTCCCAGCCGAAAGCCATGCGCACGCCCGAGACCGCGAGACCGAGGACGAGAGGCACGGCGACGAGGACGAGAGCGACGTTCACGCTCTTCCAGGGCGTCCACTGCATGTAGTGCACGCGGTACGTGAAGTCGATCCAGTCGTTGAGAGCGCCCGTCTGCGCGATCTCGCCCGTCAGGCGGTCGATCGTGACGGTCTTGCCGCCGGAGAAGAAGAGATCCAGAGAAGAATTCTTAGAAAGGGTAAGAACGGAAGGCTGCGCGCGGTGAGAGGGGCCGACCTTCACCAGTTCGCCGTAGCGGG
Source organism: Thermoanaerobaculia bacterium (assembly GCA_963816185.1). GTDB lineage: Bacteria > Acidobacteriota > Thermoanaerobaculia > UBA5066 > UBA5066 > Fen-183. Next base: position 173,825 of record CAWFJJ010000025.1, read on the forward strand.
CCGCGTGCGCGGAGGCGCGGACGGCGGCCAATCCCCATTCAGAAGAAATCCTCTCTTCTCCCTCCCCGAGAATTCCTCCCGTCTCTGCATCGACCGCGACGCCTTTCCCGTCCTTCCTCCCGAACCACGCGCCTCGCCCGTCCGGCCGAAGCGCGAACCGCGGCACGCACCCCTTCTCGAAGCGGTCGCCGGCCGCGGCCTGCGCCAAAGGCACCGTGAAACGCGAGAGGTCCGAGGAGCCGCGCACGGGCGCCTGCAGGGCTTCATACGCCTCGGCATAGCGGTGCTTCACGTGAAACAGAAGGCCCGTCGCCGTCCAGAGGACGAGCGGGAGGACGAGCGAGAGGCCGAGAAAGCGGTGAAAACGTCGCGTCATAGGGCTCAGCATGCCTCGCGGGTGCGTCAAGCTGCCGTGAAATCGGCGTGAAGCGGCTCTGATACTCTGCGGAGGCTGTGATCAAGCTTTTCCCGCGCGAGGAGAGCTTTCTCCCGCAATTCGTGCGCGCCGCCGAGATCATCCTCGAGGCCGCGAACGCCCTCGACCAGCTCGCGGCGGACTTCACCGAGGTGGAGCTCAAGGTCGCGCGGATCAAGCACCTGGAGCACGAGGGCGATCAGGTCGCGCACCAGACGTTCGGTCTTCTCTCGCGCACGTGGATCACGCCCATCGACCGCGAGGACATCCACACGCTCGTCAAGGCCCTCGACGACGTGCTCGACCATCTCGACGCCGCGGCCGCGCGCCTCGTCCTTTACAAGATCCCCGCCCCGACGCCGGCTCTGAAGTCGGCCACCGCGCTTCTCGTGCAGTCGGCCGAGGCGATCTGCCGCGCAGCGGGCCTCCTCGGCGACCTCAAGAACTCCGCGAAGATCCTGGAGATCTGCGTGGAGATCAATCGCCTCGAGAACGAAGCCGACACCCTGAACCGGATCTCCATCGGAAAACTCTTCGAGACGGAAAAGGATCCGATCGCGCTCATGAAGTGGAAGGAGATCTACGAGGTTCTCGAAGAGGCCACGGACCGCTGCGAGGACGTCGCGAACGTTTTCGAGCAGATCGTTCTGAAGTCCTCCTGAGCCTCGCGCCCCGCCGATGACCTTCGTTCTCTTCGTCGTGTTCGTGGCGCTCGCTTTCGATTTCAGCAACGGCTTCCACGACGCGGCGAACTCCATCGCGACCGTGGTCGGCACGCGGGTCCTGACGCCGAAGAAAGCGGTCATGTGGGCCGCTTTCTTCAATTTCGTGGCGGCCTTCTCCCTCGAGACGCGGGTCGCCAAGACGATCGGCAAGGACATCGTGAATCCGGCGGTCGTGGATCCTTTTCTCATTTTCGCGGCGCTCGTGGGGGCGATCGTGTGGAACCTCGCGACGTGGTGGCTGGGTCTCCCGTCCTCCTCCTCGCACGCGCTCATCGGGGGACTCGCCGGCGCGGCCCTCGTGAAGGCGGGGCCGGCCTCTCTCGTGCCGGAAGGCCTCGTGAAGACGATCGTCTTCATCGTCCTGTCGCCGCTCCTCGGGTTCGTGCTCGGCTTCATCTTCTTCCTCGCTGCCGCCTGGATCTTTCGTAACGCGCGGCCCGAGCCGCTCGATCGAGGTTTTCGAAAGGTCCAGCTCGTCTCGGCGGCGGCTTTCTCGTTCGGCCACGGGATGAACGACGCCCAGAAGACGATGGGCATCATCGCCGTGCTGCTGTTCTCCACGGGTACGCTCAAGACGCTGGAGATTCCCTTCTGGATCGTCCTCATCTGCCACGCGGCGATCGGCCTCGGGACGCTCTCGGGGGGCTGGCGCATCGTCCGCACGATGGGCATGCGCATCACGGCGCTGAAGCCGATCGGCGGCTCGTGCGCCGAGTTCGCGGGAGCGGTGACGCTCATCGGCGCATCGCTCGGGGGGATCCCGGTGTCGACGACGCACACGATCACGGGTGCGATCATGGGAATGGGCTCCGTTCGGCGGTTCTCGGCCGTGCGCTGGGGCGTCGCACGCTCGATCGTGATCGCCTGGATCCTGACGATCCCGGCGTCCGCCGCCGTATCGGCCGCGGTATGGCTGGGATTGTCGGCGTTCCGGCGCTGACGTTCAGCCCTTCGGCCGGCGCCTCAGCAGCTTCCCGAGCGCTGCGTTGACCTTGCTTTCCCGGGGAAGGAACGGCAGCGGCGGGGTCTTTCGCATGCCGATCTCTTCCCAGAGAGCCTTGAGGATCGAGCTTTTCGGGAGCGCCTCCACGCCCCGTTCCAGGGCCTGGATCATTTTCAGGCGCTGGCGGCCCGCCTGCCAGATGCGCACGAGGTTGACGTAGTGCTCGACCCGCGAGGACTCCTTCTGAATCGCGAGCTCGCAGAAGCTCGCGGCTTCCGCGGCACGCGTCGGAGCCGTGCGCGCGAGGCAGAGGCCGTAGTACGAAAACATGATGCCCGGCGCGCGCCGGCGCGCCTCCGGCGCCACCTCTCCTGAAGACTCACGCGCGGCCTCGCTCTTCACGTCTCGCTCGCCCGAAAAAATGCGGTAGGCCTCCGTGAGGAGGATGAGGCCGCGTTCGAACCGCTCGTCCCTGGCGGCCTCCACACCGATGCGCGTGAGCTCCATGGGATCCTTCGTCCCCGCCTCGGCGAGAAGCTCGGCGGGAATCAGGTTTCGTTCGCGCATTTGACAGGCAGTCTCGGGCTTCGCAGCCGGGTGCGTCAAGCGGGGCATGGCCGGTCCTCGGGTATCGTCTGCGCGTGCGGACGCTCCACCTCGTCAAAGGCCGCGACGCGGCGACACGCCGCCGCCATCCGTGGCTCTTCTCGGGAGCCGTCGCGCGGCAGGAAGGCGCCTCGCCGGATGGATCCGTCGAAGCGCGGGACGCCTCAGGTGCGTTTCTGGCGCGCGGGTTCGCATCGCCGGCAGCCTCCATCGTGGCCCGCTTCTGGACGTTCGAAGAGGGCCGGCCGCTCGACGCGGACCTCGTCGCGAAGCGTGTCCGGGAGGCGGTGGCTCTGAGGGACCTCGTCGTGCCGCCCGAGACGGACGGCTACCGCGTCGTGAACGCGGAAGGCGACTTCCTGCCCGGCCTCGTCGCAGACCGATACGGCGGAGCCCTCGTCGTCCAGGCGACGACCGAGGGCACGGAGCGAGCCCGTCCTCTCTGGCTGCCTCCGCTCCTCGAGGCGCTCCCCGAAGCGGCGGTCGTCCAGAAGAACGACCTGCCGTCGCGCGAGGGAGAAGGGCTCTCGCTCGACGACGAGCTTCTCGCCGGAGACACGAGCCCTCGGCGGGCGGCGTTCCGCGAGCGGGGCCTCGCCTTCGTGGCGGACATCTCCACCGGGCAGAAGACGGGTTTCTTCCTCGACCAGCGCGAGAACCGCTTCCTCGTACGGTCGCTCGCGGCCGGCCGGAGCGTCCTCAACCTGTTCTCGTATTCGGGCGCGTTCGGCGTCGCCGCCCTCGCAGGCGGCGCGACACGCGTCGTCCACGTCGACGTGTCCCGAGACGCGCTCGAGCTCGCGCGCGAGAACCACGTTCTCAACGGACAAGCCGTCGAGGGGCCCGAGGCGCGCGTCGAGACGCGGGAAGCCGACGTCTTCGACGACCTCAGGGTCCGCGTCGCCGCGGGCGAGCGCTGGGACTTCATCGTGACGGATCCGCCCGCGTTCGCGAAGCGGAAGGCGGACGTCGACAAGGCGTGCCGCGGCTACAAGGACGTCAACCGGCTCGCGTTTCAGCTCCTCGCGCCGGGCGGCCTTCTCCTCGCGTGCTCGTGCTCGGGCCGTATCTCGCCCGACCTCTTTCAGAAAGTGATCTTCGCGGCCGCTCTCGATGCCCGCCGTCCGGCGCGGCTTCTCGAAAGGCGCGGAGCCGGCCCGGACCATCCGGTCTCGATCGACTGCCCGGAGGGGGATTACCTGAAGGCCTTCCTTCTCGAGGCGCCATGACGGCTCGTGTCGCGCTCGTCGGCCCTTTCCCGCCTTGGCGCAGCGGGATCGCCGACCAGGACGCGCGCCTCCTCGCCGCGATGCGGCGGCTGGGCGTCGACCCGCTCGTCATCGGCTTCTCGCGCATGTATCCGAAGTTCCTCTATCCGGGGACGTCGGACTATTCGGAGGAAGAGAACAAGAGATTTCTTAGAAGGAGAAGAGAAGGATTCGGACGGTAAGAGGCAGCGCTCCGTCGGGCAGGCCATCGCGGTTCCGCGGCGAGAAGAAGTCTCTTAGAAGGGAAAATCCTCGACGGTCTGAATCCCTACTCGTTCGTGCGGGCGGCCCGCTTTCTTTCCTTCGAAGAAGTCTCTCTCGTGATCCTTCCCTGGTGGACGTCCTACTTCGCACCGCACGTGTGTCTGCTTCTGTCCACACTCGGCGCCGAGCGGCCCGCCGCCGTGCGACTCCTCCTCTGCCACAACGTCTTCGACCACGAGTCGCACCCTCTCAAGGACGCCCTCACACGCGCCGTTTTCCGCAGGGCGGATCGCTTCGCCGTGCAGAACGCGCGCAGCGCGCGCGAGATCTCCGGCGAGCGCCCGGACGCGCCCGTCGCGCTGGTGCCGCACCCGGCCGAGCCGCGCGCCGTCCTGCCCGACCGAGACGCCGCGCGTGGCCATCTCGGCCTCCCTTTGGACGCGCCCGTCTTCCTCTTCAGCGGCCTCCTCAGGCCGTACAAGGGCTGGGACGTCCTCCTCGACGCGTTCGCGGCGCTGAGGAAGGAGGTCCCGTCGGCGCTCCTCGTCTTCGCAGGCGAACCCTGGGGCGAGGCGCGCCGTCTCGAGGCGTGGGCCCCGGCAGGCGTTCGCCTCGAGCTCCGCTACTTGTCCGAGAAAGACCGCGGGCTGTGGTTCGCGGCCGCGGATGCCGTCGTGTGCCCATACCGGCATGCGACGGGCTCCGGCATCGCGGCCGACGCCCTCGCGTACGGGCGGCCCGTCATCGGGACGACGGTCGAGGGCCTCTCGGATGTCGTCGAGGATGGGCACAGCGGCCTCCTCGTGCCTCCGGGGGACGCGCCCGCCCTCGCGTGCGCGATGACGCGCTTCGTGCGCGAGGGACTCGGACCGCGCCTCGCGGCGGGCGCGGCACACCTGAGGGCCTCGTTCGGGCCCGACGCCCATGCCCGGCGCCTGCTCGCGTTGGGCGGCGTGGCTGTCTGACCGACGGCGGTTGGTAGACTCGCCGCCGATGGGCCAGGTTCGCATGTTTCGCGACCGCGTCGTCTCGATGGAGCAGACGCAGGAGATCGGCGAGAAGTACATCGGGCTTCTGAGCGCGCTCGCCGTCGAGGCGCTCCCCGGCTACGCGCTCTCCGCGCACGGCCTCGACCACGAGCGCGACCACTACTGGCTGACTCTGGCAAACGACGCGACAGGCCAGACGCGCCGGCTCGTCTTCACGCGCATGTTCCTCTCGGACGCGAACCGGCTCCCGGCCGTCGTCGTCGACGCGAACGCGCCCGTGAAAGCTCAGATCGTCGCCTGCATTCGCGAGCAGGCCGCGCGAGCGGAGATCCTCGTCACGGTCGCGGGGCTCCTCACGGAGGAAGAGCGGCTGGAGCGCGACGAGATCGAGGCTGAATGGCGGAAGAAGCACGAGGCCGAGCTGGCCGCAAAACGCGCCGAGGAAGAACGCCGCGCGCGCGAGCGCCAAAGGCTCAAGCAACTGGAGGACGCACGGCGCCACGCGCAGCGGGAGCGCGAGCGCCGCGAGCGAGCCGCGGCGGGACAGAAGCAGCAGCAGCCCGGCGAGGGCGGCGGGCGACGCCGGCGACGCCGTGGGCGCGGCGGAGCCGGAGGCAACGCAGGCGGGGGCCGCCCTCAGCAGGGACAGCCGGTGGTCGCAGCAGCGGCGCCGCGGCCTCCTCAGCCCGTGAATGCCCCGCCTCCCGAGGCCTCACGTGTCGAACGGGGAGGCGGCCGGCGGAGGAGACGCCGTGGGCGAGGCCGCAGCCCCGGGGGGCCGAAGACGTCGCCTCCGTCAGGCGGATCGACCTAGAGCACGTCGCCGCAATGCGGGCAGAAGACGAAGCCCTGGGTGTTCTCGTGCGCGCACGAAACGTCCTCCTTCGGGCGTTCGGCGCTCGCCGCCTCTTCGAAAGGATGCAGCCGGACGCGGACGCCGTGCGTGTCGACCGCGAGCAGCTCGAGGCGGCGTCTGACCTTCCCTTCCGGGCCTTTCGCCTCGACGACGAATCCCTCGGGGCGCCGGCAGCGCTCCTGGAACCACGCGGTCAAGGGGCCGAGGAGCGCGGCCGAGAGACGCCGCGTGACGGCGGGGTGATCGGCGTCGAACGTGCGCAGGAACGCGCCGTGCGTGTTCGCTCCGAGCTCGAGCTCGGTTGCCCCGAAGCGGAGGGCCTCGGCGAGGAGCGCGCGCCCCAGACGGCCGATCGAGTCGTCGGGTGCCGCGAGCGCCGCGGGAACGGTCGGAGGCTCCGTCCGAGCGGGTGACGCGGGCGAGGGCGCCGATCCGGCCGCCTGACCCTCGAAGCTCTCGATGAGGTCTTCGAGAACGGGGTCCGGCGTGACGTGGAGCTCCACCTCGAAGCCCGTCGCGTCGGCGAGATTCTTCAGGAGCACGAGATTACGAGGATCCGAGGTCGCGATTCGGAGGCGCTTGCCCGAAAGTGCGAACGGAAATGCGCGGAACCGACGCCGCTCCTTCGCGGGAAGGCACTCGACGATGTCCGGGTCGGACGCGACGAGCGTGGCGCGCGAGACGCCGGGCAGACCGTAGGCCTGCGATAAGGCGGCGATCAGGACCTCCTCGGTGACGGCGCCCGTGGAGAGAAGCGCCCTCTCGATCGTCCCGCCGTACGTCTTCTGCCACGTCGAAGCACGGCTCAGCCGGCGCACGGTCAGGTCGCCGGCTTCCGCCAGGACGTCTCCGACTCCGAGAGGGACGGCCATCTTGTCGTGAGTGCCCTTGCAGGAACCGGGCCGGGGCGGGAGGAGGCCGGCGAGCGAGAAAACGACTTCCGGCGGCGGTTCTGCCGGCGGCAGGTGACGAAAACTGTCGCTCAGGAAGCCGGAAAATACTCGCGCCAGCGCCGGTCGACGAGCGCGGCAGTGCCGGGATCGGCCTCCACGACTTTCGGCATCCAGGGTTTCGTTCGGGCGTCCAGGACGACCGGCGGCGCGAAGGCGATGTGGTTTCGGATCACCTCGTGCCGGCCGTGGAGGTCCGCGGCGGGCTCGAATCGCGTGAAGACGTGCCAGAGGAACGAGCGCTCGTCCTTCGCCGCCGCAGCCGCGTCGTCGGCGAGGACGACGAGCGGCCAGCCGGCGACCGCAGGGTCGTGGGCGAGGAGCTCTGCGAAGGAGCGGTCGGACGCGAAGGACGGCCCGTCCAGGACGAGCGCGCCGGGACAGAAAACGGCGGCCGTGCGCGCGCCCTCGGGAAGCGTGCCGCGGAACTCGTGCGGGAGGTCCCGGACCGCCTCCCCGAGGCCGAGGAGGACGCCCTTGCTGCCTTCGTTCACCTTCGGGCCCGTGTAGTCGAGCGTGTCCATCGCGAGGTTCGAGAACACGAAGAGGTCCGTCTCGAACCGGCAGCGCGCGAGGACGTGGCCGAGGAGGCCGCGGAAGTCGCGCAGGTCGCGCCTCGCGTCGGTGACGAGCAGGAACTTCGTGAGCGCGAGCTGCCCCTCGCCGAGGATGCGGAAGGCCGAGGTCATCGCCTCGCGGCCGTACCGGTCCTTCACGACCGCCGCCGCGAGCGAGTGGAAGCCCGTGTCGCCGTAGCTCCGGAGGTCGACGACGGACGGCATCACGAGCGGAAAGAGCGGGGACAGGAGATCCTGCAGCATGTCGCCGATGTAGAAGTCCTCCTGGCGGGGCATCCCGACGACCGTCGCCGGGAAGATTGCGTTTCGCCGCCGGTAGATCCGCGCGACCTCGAAGACGGGATAGTCGTGCGCGAGCGAGTAATAGCCGTAGTGGTCCCCGAACGGGCCCTCCGCCTTCCGGACTTTCGGCGGCACCGAGCCGGTGAGCGCGAACTCCGCGTCGGCGACGAGGCGGTGCGGGTGAGACGGGACGCTCGTCATCGGGAGCTTCTTCCCGAGAAGGAGAGAGGCGATGAGGAGCTCGGACAGCCCCTCGGGCAGCGGCGCGACCGCCGCGAGGATGAGGGCGGGAGGACCACCGAGGAAGACCGTGAGGGGCAGCGCGGACCCCCGCGCCTCGGCCTCGTGGTAGTGGAGCCCGCCGCCCTTCGCGATCTGCCAGTGGACGCCCGCCGTCCTCGGACCGTGGATCTGCATGCGGTAAACGCCGAGATTCGACTCGCGCCGGACGGGATGTTCCGTGTAGACGAGTGGCAGCGTCAGGAACGGTCCGGCATCCTCGGGCCATTGCGTGAGGGCGGGGAGGCGCGCGAGATCGGGCGCGTCTTCCACGACGTCCAGCACGGGTGCGACCGAAACGCGCCTGGTCCCGATGCGCAGCGCGGCGCCGAAGAACGACCGGAACGCCCAGAGTTTCTCTCCCGTCGGCGGGAGGAGCTCGACCGCGGCGCGCGCCGCTGTCTCGACGAACTCCCGCGGCTTCTTCCCGAACGCGAGATCGAGGCGCTTCTCGGTGCCGAAGAGATTCGTCACGACGGGAAAGTCGGCGCCCCTCGGGCGCTTGAAGAGGAGTGCCGGACCTCCCGCCTCGATCACCCGGCGGTGGATCTCCGGGATCTCGAGTCGCGGGTCGGCCTCGGCCTCGATCGTCGCGAGCTGATTCTCGCGGCGCAGGACGTCGAGGAAGGCGCGGAGGTCTCTCAGGCGAACTTGTCCGTCGCGGCGACGAGGGCGCGGGTGTTCGGCGGCTCCCAGGCGCTGTGACCAGCGTCGGGCGAGATCACGAAGTCAGCCTCGGGCCACGCGCGGTGCAGGGCCCAGGCGCTGAAGATGGGGCAGACGACGTCGTAACGCCCCTGGACGATGACGCCCGGGATATGGCGGATCCTTCCGGCGTCGCGCAGCAGCTGGCCATCGACCTCGAAAAAGCCGCGGTTCACGAAGTAATGGGCCTCGATCCGCGCGAAGGCGAGCGCGAACTCGTCCTCCTCGTAGTGCCCGGTGAACGAGGCGTCCGGGAGCAGCTTCGACGTCGCGCCCTCCCAGCCGCTCCAGACCTTCGCGGCCGCGAGCCGGACGGCGGGGTCTTCGCTCGTGAGCCGCTTGTGGTACGCCGCGACGAGGTCGCCGCGCTCGGCCTCGGGGATGTGGGCGAGGTAGGGCTCCCAGGCGTCGGGGAAGAGGATCGACGCCCCTTCCTGGTAGAACCAGTCGATCTCCTTCTTGCGGAGGAGAAAGATCCCGCGCAGGACGAGCTCCGTCACGCGGTCGGGTTGCTTCTCCGCGTAGGCGAGGGCCAGTGTCGAGCCCCATGAGCCGCCGAAAACCTGCCAGCGCGCGATCCCGAGGTGCTCACGGAGCTGCTCGATGTCGGCGACGAGGTCCCACGTCGTGTTCGCCTCGAGGCTCGCGTACGGAGTGCTCTTGCCGGAGCCCCGCTGGTCGAACATCACGACGCGGTACTTCTCGGGATGGAAGAAGCGGCGGACCTTCGGGTCCGATCCGCCGCCCGGGCCGCCATGGAGGAACACAACGGGCTTCCCGTTTGGGTTGCCGCTCTCCTCGAAGTGGAGCTCGTGGACGTCCGAGACCCGGAGCCGGTCGGTGCGGTACGGCTCGATCGGGGGGTAAAGCCAGGTGACGGGGTCCTTGACCGGATGCGGCATGCGAACCTCCGAATGCATCCTGCCAGAGTCCGGGGGGTCTGCGCGTCAGGGGCGGGGCGCCGGCCCCGCGAGATCCGAAAGCGCCGTCCGCCGCAAGCGCTCGAGGAAGTCCTTCCGCACGGGCGCGAGAACGGCGCCCACGGGTCCCGCGACCGGCGGAAAGGCGCGCTCGAGATCGTCGCGCTTCTCGAGCGCGAGGGCGACGTCGGCGAGCGTGATGTCCGAGGCCGGCCGGCCGAGGACGAACCCGCCGCTTCGCCCTCGCTTGCTCCTCAGGAGACCGCGGTCTGCGAGGCGCCCGAGCACCTTGGAGAGGAACGGCGCGGGGACGCCGGCGGCCTGCGCGATCGCGACCACGCCGCGCCCTTTACCCTGCGGCCCGCGTGGGTCGAGGAGCGGCAGCGCGGCGAAGGCGATCTCCTGGGCGCGCGTGAAGAACACCGCGCGTCAGCCGCCGGCGAGGTAGCGGTACTGGGCGAACGTGAGCGGAACGACCGAGAGCCGCCCCATCTTCACGAGCGGCGACTGCGCGAAGAGCTTTTCGGACTTGATCGTCGCGAGCGTGACGGGAGACGCGAGCGGCTTTCCGGCCGCGATCACGACGTGCGGGTCGGTCGGGCTCTTCGGGTCCGTGTCGGCGGAGACGACCGTGGCCAGGCCCACCGCGGCCTTCACGTCGCCCGTGTGGTAGATCACGAGCCGGTCGCCCTTCTTCGTGGAGAGCATGTGGCGGACCGCGACGGGATTCTTCACGCCGGTCCAGACGGTCTGCTTCTCCTTCACGAGATCGTCGAACGAGTAGTCGGAGGGTTCGGTCTTGAGCAGGAAGTCAGCCATCGTCCGACTCTAGCCTACCTGCCTCAGGGCGTCCGTGATTCTCGTGAACGCCGCGCGTCCGGCCGGAAAGAGACCGCCGAAGAATCCCATCACGAGCGAGAAGACGATGCCCGTCATGAGGAGGGCCGGCGTGAGGCGGAAGGCGAACACGACCTCCGAGAACGTGGCGAAGTTCGTCGTGCCGGTGACGCCCGAGAGTGCGAGCTTCACGGCGAGGAGGCCGAGGACGCACCCGAGAGCTCCGCCCAGAAGCGCGAGGCACAGCGACTCGAAGACGAACGACAGCAGCACCGAGATGCGCGAGAACCCGAGCGCGCGCAGCGTCGCGATCTCGCGCGTGCGCGCGGCAACGGCGGCGTACATCGTGTTCATCGCGCCGAAGCAGGCGCCGATCGCCATGACGATGCCGACGAAGAAGCCCAGGAATTTGATCGGCGCGGCCGTGGACGTCTGGTCGTCGTAGTACGCACGCTCGACCTTGCCCTCGAGCGCGAGGCGCGGGTCGCCCGCGAGGCCGGCCTGGAACTGGTCGCGCGCCGCGCGGCCCGCTGTTCGCGCGAGAACGGACGAATACCCCCCGCGCTTGAAGTCCGTGATCATGCCCTCGACGTCGGTCCAGATCTCGCTGTCCGGAGCGGTGCCGCCGGCGTCGAAGAGGCCCGTGACCGTCCAGCGATAGGCGCCGAACTTGATCGTCTGGCCGGTCGCGCAGTCCTTGAAGCGGCTCGAGACGCTCTTCGAGACGATGACCTCGGACTTGCCCGGCGTGAACATGCGGCCCTCGACGAGGGTGAGCCCCGGCCGGAGCTTCATGCCTTTTTCGCCGATTCCGCGGATCGTGACGTTCGACGATCCGCCGTCCCGCTTCTCGAGGTTCAGGACGATGACGAGCTCCGGGGAAGCCAGCGGCTTTCCGTCCGAGTCCGGCGTGATGCCGGGAAGGGTCTCGATGAGCGGCACCTGGTCGCGCGAGATGCCGGACTGAAGCTCGGACTGCGCGTTCTGCCTGAGCACGAGGACGTTGTTCTCGGAGCCGGAGGCCGTGAACACGCGTGTCAGGCCCTCGCCGAGCGCCATCACGCACAGGAAGACCGCCACGACGAGGCCGATGCCGAGCACGGTGAGAGAGGTCGTGACCCTTCGCACGAAGAGGTTCCGGACGTTGTACTTCAGCGGGATGCCGAGCATGTGGTGGCTCCTCCTAGGGGACGAGGCGGAGACCGTCCGCGATCGGGCGCTGGACGGATCGGATGGCGGGCACGAGGCCGGCGAGGATGCCGACGAGGACCGTGACGCCGAACGCGGCGGCGAGGACGCCGGGGTAGATCCTCAGGGCGGACGCGACGCCCGCGAGGGGCGAGTAGAGGACGAAAGCGCGAAGCGTCGGGAAGAGGCCGAGATAGAGAGCAAGCCCGGCGGTCGAGCCGAGGAGCGCGAGGAGGCCGCTCTCGCCGAGGAGGAGCCCGAACAGGATGCGCCTCGAAAACCCGATCGCCCTGAGGACGGCGAGCTCGACGACCCTCTCGCGCGTCGCCAGGGCCATGGTGTTCGCGGCGATGAGGAGGACGACGACCGCGATCACCGCAGTGAGACCGCGGAAGAAGAGCTTCACGTTCCCGAGAAGGGCGAGGTAGTTGTTTTGGAACTCCTTTTCGGTCTCCGCCCGCACGGGCCAGGGCGAGTTCTCGAAGAGCGCGTTGATGCGCGGGATCAGATCGCGCGCCGCGGCCGCGTCGACGCCCTTGAGCCAGATCATCGTGTAGAGCCCCGCGCGGGCGGGGAGCGTCTCGTCGATGACCTTCTGGTCGAAGAAGACGGCGGCCTCGTCGTTGCCGCGGTAAACGGCTCGGATCGTGAACGTGTAGACGCCGGGCCAGATGTCGCCCGTGAGGGTGATCTTCTGTCCGAGCTTCCAGCCGTACTTCTTCATGAGGAGCTCGCCGACGAGGAGCCCGCTGCGGTCCGCTCTCCACGCCTCGGCCGAGCCGTCCACGACGCCGTCGGCGTCGAAGACGTCGAAAAAGACGACGGGGTCGACCGCGAAACGCTCGAAGACGTGGAACGCGGAAGAGTCGACGTACCGGCCGCCAAACCAGTTGAAAGGCATCGCGGCCTTCACGCCTTCGAGGTGCCGGATCTTCTCGAGGTGGGACGCCGGGAGAAAGTTCGTGAACGAGACCTTGTGACGCACGGCGATCCGGAACATTCCGCGCCCCCGCGAGGGGTCCGCGTCGAGCATCGCGACGAACGTCCCGAGGAGGCAGATCACGAAGAAGGGGAGAAGGATCGAGCCGATCGTCAGCCCCGAGCGCGTCTTCTTGCGCAGGAGGTTCTTGAGGACGAGGGGCAGGAAGCGCATCAGCCGACCTGTCTCAGACCCTCGGGAATGGAGCGCTGGGCGGACCGGATCGCCGGCACGAGCCCGGCGAGAAGGCCGACGAGAACGGCGACGACGAAGCCCGTGGCGACGACCTCGGGAAAGAGGCGCATGCCCGCCGCGAAGCCGCTCATGGGCGAATAGAGCAACCCTTGCCGGAAGCCGGGGAAGGCGACGACGAAGAGCCCCACGCCGAGAAAGCCGCCGATGAGGGAGAGCAGGAGGCTTTCGCCGAGGATCAGCCCGAGGATCGTTCCCTTCGGGAATCCGAGCGTCCTCAGAACGGCGATCTCCGTCACCCGCTCGCGGGCCGTCATCGCCATCGTGTTCCCCGCGATGAGGAGGATGACGCAGACGATGATCGTTCCGATGGACGTCACGAGGAGCTTGACGTTGCCGAGCATCGAGATGAATCCGTTCTGCATCTCCTTTTCGGTCTCGGTACGCGTCGGGCGATCGCTGTTCTCGAACATCGCGTCGATCTGCTTCGGCAGCCGCTCCACGGCCTCGAGGGACGCGGCCTTGATCCAGTACCATCCCACGAAGCCCTTCACGCGCGGGAGCGCCTCCTCGATCGCCTGGTGATGGAAGTAGACGCCGCTCTCGTCCGGGCCCTTGTAGCTCGCCCGGATCGTGAGGTCGAGATCGACCGGGTAGATGTCCCCCTTGAGCGTGATCTTCTGGCCGATCCGCCAGCCGTACTTCTTCATGAGGAGCTCGCCCGCCAAGAGGCCGCTCCGGTCTGAAATCCAGTCCTTCTCGCTGCCCTGGACGATGGACGCCTCGTCGAACACCCGGAGGAGCGCCTCGGGGTCCGACGTCGAGAAGCGCGAGAACACGTTCTCGGGGCGCCGGTCGATGTATGAGCCGCCGAACCAGTTCATGCGGACGATTTCCGTCACGCCGGGAAGCTGCTGGATTTTCGGCATGTCGGCCTCGAGGACCCAGTTCGTGAGCGAGACCTTGTGCCGCACGATGAGGCGGAACATCCCCTTGCCGCCCGTCGGATCGTGCTCGAGCGTGCGCAGGAGCGTTCCCAGGATGCAGATGACGAGGAGGGGCAGGAGGATGGACGCGATCGTGAGGAGCGACCGCGTCTTCTTGCGGAGGAGGTTCTTGAAGACGAACGGAAAGAACTTCATGGGCTCTCCGGGATCTCAGGTCGAGGAGGCCGAGATCGCCGCCGCCATGCCGACGGCCTTCCCGCGCTCGGCGTGGACGTCTTCCTTCAGCACGCCCTTGTCGAGGTGGACGAGGCGGTGCGCCCGGGACGCGGACTTCGGATCGTGGGTCACCATGACGATCGTCTTCCTGAACTCCGAGTTGAGGCGCTCCATGAGGACGAGGATCTCCTCGCCGCTCTTCGCGTCGAGGTCGCCGGTCGGCTCGTCGGCCACGAGCACCTTCGGGTCGGTTGCGATCGCGCGCGCGATGGCGACGCGCTGCTCCTGCCCGCCCGAGAGCTGCCGCGGGTAGTGGTCCGCCCGATCCGTGAGGTTCACGACGGAAAGCGCGAGCTCGACCTGCTTTCTCCGGCGGCCGCGGTTCATGTTCGTGAGAAGAAGGGGTAGCTCGACGTTCTCGAACGCCGTGAGCACGGGCACGAGATTGTAGAGCTGGAAGATGAAGCCGATGTTCGCGCTTCGCCATTTTGCGAGCGCGCCCTCGCTCATCGTCGAGACTTCCTTGTCGCCGACGACGATCCGGCCCGAGGTCGGGCGGTCGATGCCCGCGATGAGGTTCAGAAGCGTGGTCTTGCCCGAGCCCGAGGGGCCCATGAGCGCCAGGAAATCGCCCTCGTCGACCGTGAGCGACAGGTTGTCGAGCACGGTGAGCACCTGGGTGTCGCGGGTGTACTGCTTCACGAGCGAGTCGATGCGAATGAGGGGCGTATTTGCGCTCAATCGGCTCTCCTTCTCCCGTCAGTCCTTCTTGACGCGGATCTTCTGCTCGGCGCGCCAGGCGTGAGAAGCCGTCGCGGCGTCGGCGACGATCTCTTCTCCGCCCGAAAGGCCCGACGTCACCTCCACCTGCGTTCCCGCCGCGGGCCCGAGCGAAAGCGGCTTGAATGTGGCCTTGTCGTTCGTGACGAGGAGGACGCCCTTCTCGCCGCCCACCTCGACGACCGAGGCCGACGGCACCATCACCTTCGGCTTCGCCTTCTCGTCGATCTTCGTTTCGGGGTTCAGGAACACCACCCGGCAGGACATCTCGGGAAGGACTCTCTCGTCCTTGTGGAGGAGTTCGATCTTCACTTTGACCGAGCCCTTCTGGCGGTCGGCCGTCGGGACGATCTGCCTGAGGCGCGCCTTGTAAGGCTTGTCCGGGTACGCGTCGAGCGCGACCTCGGCCGGCTGCCCCAGGACGAGCTTGGCGACGTTCTGCTCGTTGATGTCCGCCTCCATCTCGAGCGAGGAGAGGTCCACGATGATCGCGAACGTCGCGCCCGCGGAGCCTGCTCCGCCGAAGCCCTGCGGCGCGACGGTCTCTCCGAGGAATGCCTTTTTCACGGTCACGACGCCGTCGATCGGTGAGTAGATCTCGGCGTTCTTGATCTGCTCCTCGTAATAGCGGGCCTGGGCCTCGTCGGACGAAACCTGTGCCTCGAGCGCCTTCACCTGGGAATCCGCCGTGTCGAAGGCTTGCTGCGTTCCGATCTTCTCCTCGAGGAGCTGGCGGGCGCGCGCGCGGTCGAGGCGCGCATTCGCGAGCTGGGCGAGGGCCTGATCGCGTTGGGCCAGCGCGGAGTTCTTCTGCGCGACGAGCTCCTGGGCTTCGAGGCGCGCGACGAGCTCGCCCTTTTTCACGCGCTGACCCTCTTCGAGGTTGATCCAGGCGATGCGGCCGACGGTCTTCGGCGAGATCTCGGCCTTCGAGCGAGCCACGATGTAGCCCGAGGCCGTGAGGATCGTCGAGGCCTGCGTCGGCGTCACGAGCGCCGCGCGCGTGGTTGTGACCTCGAGCGGTCGGAACGCGATGCCGCTGCGTGCGCGCGTGAGGAGAAAGGCCGCGACGAGGGCCACGCAGACCGTGGCCACGGCGGGGTAGAGAAAGCGGCGCGCGCCGGGGCGGTCGTGGCGATCGATCTGCAGAGCGGAAAGATCGGCGGATTTGTTCAGGGGCTCCATCGGAGGCGACACTTTACCCAATCTCCTTACGAAGGAGATGAGGTCAGGGTTTTCGGGGGGACTCCGCGGCCACGGCGTCCCGAAAGACCTGCAGGAACGTCTGGAGATGGCGCCTTTCGGTGCGGATGTTGCCGATCGCCACGCGAAGCGTGTACCGGCCCCCGACGAGGGCGTGCGAGATGAACGCACGGCCGTCCGCGTTGATCCGGGCGAGGATCCGCGCATTCGCCGCGTCGGCGTCACGAGGCGAGAGATCCGGGGACGTCCACCGGAAGGCCACGACCGAGAAGGGCGAAGGCGCTGCGATCTCCACTCCTTTTTCGCGCTCGAGCACGCCGCGCAGGGCGCGCGCGAGGACGAGGTGATTGCGGAGGCGGGCTCTCACGCCGGACGCCCCGAAGGCGCGCAACGTCATCCACATCTTGAGGGCGCGGAACCGGCGGCCGAGCTGCACGCCGTAGTCCATGTATTCGCGCACCGTCTGCCCCTCGGGCGTCTCGAGATAGTTCGGCACGACGGAGAAGGCGAGCCGCACGCGCTCCATCTGCCGGAAGAAAAGGCCGGTGCACTCGAGCGGCACGAGCATCCACTTGTGCGGATTGAAGATGACCGAGTCCGCACGCTCCCAGCCTGCGAAGAGAGGCCGCATCTCGGGCAGCACCGCGGCCGAGCCGGCGTACGCCGCGTCCACGTGGAGCCAGATCCGCTCGCGCTCGCAGAGGTCGGCGAGCGGGAGAAGCGGATCGACGGACGTCACGGTGGTCGTCCCGGCGGTCGCGACGACGGCGACGGGGACACGGCCGGCCGCCCTGTCTTTCGCGATCTCGGCCTCCAGGACGTTCGCGTCCATCCGGAACTCCGCGTCGACCGGGATCTTCCGCAGCCCTTCGATGCCGAGCCCGAGGACGACGCACGCCTTGTCGATCGAGGAGTGCGCGAGCTCCGAGCAGTAGACGACGCCTCGTGGGCGGCCGGCGAGGCCCGTCTTGCGGACGTCGGGAAAAGCCTCCTCGCGCGCGGCCGCGAGCGCGATGAGCGAAGCCGTCGAGGCCGTGTCGGCGAGCTGACCGTCGAAGCCGCCGGACCCCCAGGGAAGGCCGACGAGGTCGAGCAGCCACCGCACGACACCCTGCTCGAGCTCCGTGAGGACGGGCGACGTGCGCCAGAGGATGCCGACCTGGTTGTAGCCCGCAGCGAGGAGGTCGCCCACGACCCCGGGAGCGGAACCCGTGTTCGCGAAGTACGCGAAATACCCGGGATGCTGCCAGTGCGTGAGGTTCGGCTCCACGAGGCGGTCGAGGTCGCGTTCGATCGCCTCCCACGGCTCGGGGTCTTCCGGCGCCCGGCGCGGCAGCTGTGCGAGGACCTCGCCCGGTCTCGTCCGCGCGAGAACGGGCCGCGTCTCGAGCGTCTCGAAGTAGCGCGCGAGGCGCTCCACGGCGGCGTGCCCCATCTCGCGGAACGCGTCGGGCGGAAAGTCGCCGAGCGGCTCGTCCATCGGGGCGAGTCTACGGGATCAGCGCGAGGCCTCGACGCGGACCGTCGCGGCGCCGAACGCAGCGAGGAACGTGCCGGGCTGGTCGAAAACTCAGCTCTTCGGCGCGCGGATGTCCTTCGGGATCTGGAGAGGTCCGGTCTGGCGCAGGTCTTCCTTGATGATGAGGTCGAGAAACATCTCGCGCACGCCGTCCTTCCCGCGGTCTTTGAAGACGCTGCGGACCTGTCGCGGCTTGAGCTCGACGCCGGTCATCGCCTTGAGGTACTGGCAGAACACCGTGGCCCGCGACCGAAAAGAGATGACGAGGATGAGAAAGAGGATTCCCGCAAACGCGAGGAGGATCAGTCCCGTGAACCCCCGCACGTCGAAGAGGGACGACGGGTTCATACGCCTTCTTGCCCGGGCCGGCTGGCAGGACGCATCGCGACGCTCTCCTTACGGGTCAGCATCCATGATACCGCGGGGGCGCGATGTCTACTTCCCGTACGTGATCCGGTAGATTGCTCCGGCCTGATCGTCCGAGACGAGAAGCGAGCCATCGGGCCTGACGAGAACGTCCACAGGCCGTCCCCATGCCTTCTCGCCCTGCAGCCAGCCTTGCGCGAAGGCTTCCTCGGAGACGGGCTTGCCGTCCTTCAGGCGCACGAGCGCAACGCGGTATCCGACCTTCTTCTTCCGGTTCCACGAGCCGTGCTCGGCGATGAAGATCTGCCCCTTGTATTCGGCAGGGAACATCTTCCCCTCATAAAAGCGCATGCCGAGCGCCGCGACGTGCGGGCCCAGCTTCAGCGCGGGCGGGACGAAGTCGCGGCAGGGGAATTCCTTCCCGAACTCCGGATCGGGCACGTCGCCGCCGTGGCAATACGGGAACCCGAAGTTGAGCCCTTTGCGCGGTGCCCGGTTCAGCTCGTCGGCCGGCCTGTCGTCGCCGAGCCAGTCTCGTCCGTTGTCCGTGAACCAAAGCTCCTTCGTGCCCGGATGCCAGTCGAAACCGACCGTGTTTCGCACGCCGCGCGCAACGATCTCGAAGCGGGACCCGTCGGCCCTGAGGCGGGTGATCGACGCGTAAGGATCGCTGCGCCGGCAGATGTTGCACGGAGCCCCGACCGGCACGTAGAGAAGCCCGTCGGGGCCGAACGCGATGAACTTCCAGCCATGGTGCGGGTCCTTCGGGAACGCGTCCGTGACGACGACGGCCGCAGGCGGATTCTCGAGCCGCTTCTCGATTCCGTCGAAGCGCAGGAGGCGCGAGATCTCCATGACGTACAGCGCGCCGTCCTTCACGGCGACGCCGTTCGGCTCGTTCAGGTTCTTCGCGACCGTGAAGACTTTCGCGGCGTGCGTCCCGTCGCCGGCGTCCACGAGGGCATAGACGGCTCCCGCGTCGCGGGTTCCGACGAACAGCGTCCCCTCGGGACCCATCGTCATCGAGCGCGCGCCGGGAACGGCGTCGCTGTAGACGGAGATCCTGAAGAGAGGCGGCAGCTTGATCGTGTCGAGGCGGATCTCGGCCTCCGCGTTCAACGCGAAGGCGAGAAAGACGAAAAGCCCGCTCCATCTCATCGTGGCGTGAGGCCTCAACGCGTCGGGTCCGTGACGCGCCCCAGGAAGAGGATCGCTCCTGTCGCGTCGTCACGGATGAGGAACAGGAAGGGGTGGTCAGCCCGGAAGACGGGCTTCGACGGAGCGATCGAGGCCGGCACCATCACGACTCCCGTGGCTGCGGCGGCCTCCGTCCCTTCCTCGTTCACGTCGACGAAGGCTTTGTGGAATCCCTCGTCGATGAACAAGCCTCCCGGGGCGCTGCTCAGAGCTCCGAAGTCGGCTCGCCGCGGGTCGAACGCGTCGGTCATACCCATCGGGACGAGCACCTTCTTCAGCGTGAACCCGGCTTCCATCCGGAAGCGAGGCAGGAAGACTTCGACTGCCTGGAAAGCGCGGCCGGCCGACGAGATCCACTCCGTCAGGCGGCTTGCCGTGAGAGAGTCTTCGAGCGCGAGGAGCCCGTCGCTCTTCCTCGGCAGCAGAACGACGAGCGAAAGGTCATCTCCCTCGTACGGCAGCTCCAGAACCTGTGCTTCTTCCACCTCGAGATATCCCGCCTTCGGCGATCCGTGCATGAGAGGAACGGACGGGCGCTTGCCGTCCGCCGCGAGAAACGGGGCGTCGTGCGTCCCTTTCTTCTCGAACGGGACTTTCCATTTGCCCTTGAAATAGATCGCGTTCGCGAGGGTGAGACGGGTGCCGGAAGTCACCGAGCCCTTCGGGAGGAGGTCCTTGATCTTGTCCCGCGTCTTTCGCTCGACCCACCGGTTGATGACCCGGCGCGCCTCTTCCGGGGACTTCCGGTAGTCGACAGGCGTCGGCGCGGCGCCGTAGAAGTCCTTCAGGATCGTTTGGGCCCGCGGCAAGAGCGGCTCACCCGTCTGGGGCCAGAGCGAGTTCGCGATCGCGAGCTCGACCTTGCCTCCTGCCTGAACCACTGCGACGCGGCGGTCGAGATCGCGGAATCCCGACGGAACCTGGTCCGCCGCGGGGAAGTGAAGCGTCTTCGCCATTTGACGAGCCGTCTCCCCGCGCGCGCCGGCGTAGGCCATCGCGAACGCCTCAGAGATGCTGAACGGAGAGAAGAAGACGTTCGGGCCTTCGCCGCGGACGCGCCGGTACAGCTCCAGCGCGAACTCGGTGCTTCCGGGAACGAGAGGGTTCCTTTCCGCCCGAGGCGGCGCGGTCCGGGCGGGTTGTGCGAGAAGAAGCGAGGTCAGGGCGAGCGCGACGCCGCGAGTCATCGCCATCACGCCACGCGCAGCTGCTGCCGCATCGCCGGGGCAACCCTCTCCTCGGGCGTGAGGATTCCCTGGAAGTTCAGGGGATCGGCCGCCGAGACGAGGACGGGCGGAAGGTCCCCGCCCTGATTCATGCGTTTTCGGACGGCTCTGAGCAGCGCGACGGCTTCGGGCAGCGCGTACTGTTCGCCGTCGAATCCGGCGACGAAGCGTCCGCCGCGCACCTCGCCGCGAGCTTCCAGCGTGCGCAGGAAACGCGCGACGTCGCGGAAGGGGACCGGCTGCTTCTCTCTCGCGAGCGTCTTGCGGAAGACGACGCCGGTGCGCTGAAGGAGGCGGCGGGCCACGAACTCGGCCGACGGGGGAGACGGCGCCTCGCGCGAGAGGAGGCTCCAGCGGCCGGTCGAAAGGACGGCGGTTTTTCTTTTCGACGCGGGGACGATCAGCCACCTCAGGCCGCCGAACGAGTCGCACGTCGCGCGCCCGAGGGCGATCAGCTCGCTCAGGCCCTCCTCGACGAACGTCGGCGGCAGCTTCGTGGCGCGCGCGAGCTCCTGGAAGAACATCGCGCCTTTCCGGAGGAGCGCTTCCTGGACCTCCAGCGCCTTTCCGGAGGGCTCTCGCACAGGCATCTGCGCGGCGAGCGCGGACCACTCGTCCAGATCGCGCCGCTCGACGAGGCAGATCGGCGTGCGCCGCGTCGGACCCGGGGCGGCGCCCCAGAGCCGGCCCCACACGATCTCGCCCGAGAGCGTGAGCTGGTCCAGCCACTCGCGCTTGTAGGAGCGCACGCGTGCCGGAAGGACGCTGGCTTCCCATGCGGCGGCGGGGATCTCGAATCCGGCGAGCTGCGAGACGACCTGCCCGACGCCGCGCGGGCCGTCCAGGCGATGCTCGGGATCCGCGTGCTGCCAGCACGCGAGAAAGCGCAGGAACTGCGCGGCCGTGACCGGCTCGATCTCCTTGCGCAGGCGGTCGATCGTGTAGCGGTGGATCCGGGCGAGGAGGCGCCGGTCGCACCAGCCCGCGCGTCCCGCGATGCGCGTGCGGAGGACGGCGCCCTCGGCCTCGAGCTGACGGAGCAGCGACTCGTCGGCGTCTTCGGCGAAGATCGGTCCGAGCGCTTCCAAGCGGCCCTTGAGCACCGTCTTCGGGTCGCGTGAGGCTTCCGCCGCGAACCAGCGGCCGTCCTCGAGCGTGACGCGGCCCGCCGCGGCGAGCTCGTCGAGCCATGCCTGCCACGGGCGGCCCTCCCCGGCTGTGACGTACCCGATCCAGAGGAGCGCCTCGTGAACCTCCTCCGCGTTCGAGGGCTGCGGCCACGCTTCTTCCTTGACGCGGTCGATCGCCTCGGGGTCGAGGATGCCGATCTCGTCCGCGGAGCGCGCGTCGAGGACGCGACGCGAGAAAACCGCCTGTGTGCGCCGCTCCTCGAGGGGTGCGTCGTCGAGGAACGTGTAGGGCTGCGAAGAGAGGATGCCCCGCGCAAACGCCGACGGTTCCACCGTGTCCACGGCGCGCCGCTCGATCGTCCCGTCCTTCAGGCCCCGCAGGACTTCCAGCAAGCCGTCGACGTCCATCGCCTCCGTGAGGCAATCCTCGATCGTCTGCGCCACGATCGGATGGTCCATCGGGATCTCGATCGGGCCGCCGGGCAGCGTCTCGGGACACGCGATGACCTGCGGGAACGCCGTGACGAGGAGGTCGTTCGCGCGCATCCGCTGCAGGTTCGCCGGCACCCTCTTGCCGTTCCGGGTGCGGTCGAGGAGCAGCGCGCGCTGCGCGTTCCACCGCCAGCGCGTCTCGAAGAGAGGCGACGCGAGGACGGCCTGGATGAGGACGTCGCTTCGCGGTGGCGGGATTCAGGTAGTCGAAGACCTCCGGGAGCTCGAAGCTGTGCTGCGGGCCGAGCGAAAGGACGATCGCCTCCTCGTTCGCAGCGGCCTGGAGCTCGAAGCCGAAGCCGACGCAGAAGCGCTTCCGGAGCGCAAGGCCCCACGCCTTGTTGATCTTCGAGCCGAACGGCGCATGGACGACGAGCTGCATGCCGCCGCTCTCGTCGAAGAAGCGCTCGAGGATGACGCGTTTCTGCGTCGGGACGGCTCCGAGGGCCTGCCTTCCGGCTTCGACATACTCGGCGATTTGGACGGCGGCGCCTTCGGGCAAGGCGTCGCCGCATTCGAGACGGAGGAAGGAAGATTCTTGAGAAAGAGGAAGAAGAGATTTCTTAGAAAGGGAAGAGGGGGAGAGCGAGGGGGAGTCGGCGTGCCCCTCGACGCCGCGAGCACTGTCTGAGCGAAGCGAGTTTGCGAGCGAAGGAGAGGGGCATGCCGGCTCCTCCGAGCCCGCCTCTGTCTCTGCCTCGGCTACTCTTTCTCTAAGAATTCCGATCTCTTCCGCGAGCTCGCGTGTCCGGCCGGGCGCCTCGCCGAGCCAGAAGGGAAGCGACGGAGGCTGGCCCTTCGCGTCCGCGACGCGGACGATGCCAGGCTCGATCCTCAGGACTCGCCACGAGGCGTTGCCGAGCTGGAAGATGTCGCCGCCGTTCGACTCGACGGCCCAGTCCTCGTTCACCGTGCCGACGAGCGTTCCCTCCGGCTCCAGCCGGACCTGGTAATCGGCCGTGTCGGGAATCGCGCCTCCGGACATGAGCGCCGTGAGACGGGAGCGCTTCGTCCCCATGAGGCGGCCGTTCACGCCGTCGCGGTGCAGCAGCGCGCGCCGGCCTTCCGTGTGGAGGGCGACGACGCGGTCGAACTCCTCGCGCGAGAGCTCCCGATACGGCCAGGCCTTCCTCACGAGGTCGAAGAGAGCGCGTTCCTCCCAGGCTTCGCCGGAAGAGGCCGCGACGATCTGCTGCGCGAGGATGTCGAGCGGGCGCGGCGGCATCGGCGTCCGGTCGAGGACGGAACGGCGGATCGACGAGAGGAGGGCCGCCCCTTCGACGAGCTCGTCGAGCGTGAGAGGGAAGAGCCGTCCCTTCGGGATCTTCCTCAGGACGTGCCCGGCGCGGCCGACGCGCTGGAGAAACGTCGCGATCGATCGCGTCGCGCCGACCTGGATCGCAAGGTCCACGTCGCCGACGTCGATCCCGAGCTCCAGAGACGCCGTCGCGACGAGCGCGCGCAGGCTGCCCGCCTTCAGACGCTGCTCGGCGTCGAGGCGCCGCGCTTTCGAGAGGCTGCCGTGGTGGCTCGTGACGGCATCCTCGCCGAGGAGGCGAGTGAGCTGCGCCGAGATGCGCTCGGCCATCTTGCGCGTGTTCACGAAGACGAGCGTCGTCCGGTGCTCGCGCACGAGCTCTCCGATCCGCGCGTAGATCTCCTGCCACTGCTCGTGCGAGCAGACGGTCGCGAGCGGAGACGGCGGGATCTCGATGCCGAGATCCAGCGTCCGGAACGTGCCTGAGTCGACGAGCGTGCAGGCGCGCCCTTCGCCGACGAGGAACCGGCCGACCTCGTCGAGCGGCTTCTGTGTGGCCGAGAGGCCGACGCGCTGAAGGGGCCGGCCGGCGAGGTGCTCGAGACGTTCGAGCGAGAGCGCGAGATGGCTGCCTCTCTTGTCGCGGATGAGCGCGTGGATCTCGTCGACGATGACCGTCGAAACCGTACGCAGCACTTTCCGGCCGCCCTCGCTCGTCAGGAGGAGATAGAGCGACTCCGGCGTCGTCACGAGGATGTGCGGCGGCCGGCGGGTCATCGCCGTGCGTTCGGCGGAGGGCGTGTCGCCCGTCCGGACGAGAACGCGGACTTCCGGAACAGCCGGGTCGAGCGCGCGGATCTCGGCGAGCGGCCCCTGGAGGTTCTTCTGGACGTCGTTCGAGAGCGCGCGCAGCGGCGAGACGTAGAGGATCTGCGTCTCGTCCTTCAGCGCGGACCCCTGGCGGATCAAGGCGTCGATCGCCGAGAGGAAGGCCGCGAGAGTCTTTCCCGAGCCGGTCGGAGCCGCGATGAGCGTGCTCCGGCCCTCGCGGATCGCCGGCCAGCCGTCGCGCTGCGGCGGTGTGGGCTCGCCGAGGCGGTCCTGGAACCACTTCTGGACGGCAGGATGGAAGGGGGCGAGGAGAGACATCGAGACGGGATCTTAACGAGAGTCTCGGCCATCTCATTCCCGCCTCTTGCGAGTCGCCCGCCTCTGCGGGGAAGGAGAGAAATGCGGGGTGGGTCGGCGGGAGGCTCGTTGGGGCTGTTCCGCCGACCCACTCCGACGAAGAGGGTCGTGACTTCGGTTTGCTCTACCCCTGCGGGTAGGACTTTCTTAGTAAGACTTCCTCTTCGTCTCCTTCGTCGTCGTGATCGTGATGGTCTTGACGACCGGCGCGCCCGAGACCGTTGTGGTATTGATCGTTACGGTCTTGCCGACCTCGATCGTCTTCGGCACGTTCGACGACTCATTGATCGTGTAGGTGACCTGATCGCCGTTGGGCTTCGTGATCGTGATGGAGCGGCCCGCCTCGAAGGACTGGACCGTTCCAGTAATCGTGATGGACTTCACGTCCCCGGACTCGTTCATCGTGACCTGCTGCCGGGAGGGCTGCTGCGAGGGCTGTTCCTGGGCAAAGGCCGCCAGCGGCAGGGCGGCGATGGCGCCAACCAGCAGAATCGACTTGACCTTCATGGCTTTGTTGTCTCCTTCCGGGTTTTACAAGAGCAACTTGTGCCCGCTCTTTCAACCCTCTCGAGAGGGTGCAATCACCGTGCCCCGGGCCCCAAAGGGTTGTTATCGTCGCCATAGGCGGAGGAGGCATGAATTTCGATCTCGATTTGTCGATCGGCGTGCTCGAGCGCACCTCCGGCGCGCTGAAGGCTCTTCTCGGCGGCCTCGCCGAGCCGTGGGTGCGGGGTACGGAAGGTCCCGACACTTTCAGCGCGTTCGACGTGGTGGGGCATCTCATCGACGGAGAGGAGACGGACTGGATCGTGCGCGCCCGGATCATTCTTGCGAGGGGAGAGAATCCGCGCTTCGAACCGTTCGACCGGTTTCGCCACCGTACGCGAAACGCGGGACGGTCGCTCGCTTCGCTGCTCGATGAGCTCGAGGGGTTGAGGGCCGCGAACCTGACGCTGCTTCGATCCTGGCGGCTTTCGGCTTCGGATCTCGATCTGCCCGGCATGCACCCGAGCCTGGGTGGCGTCACTCTTCGGGAGCTGCTCGCCGCGTGGGTCGTCCACGACCTCGAGCACATCGCGCAGATCTCCCGCGTGATAGCGAAGCAATATGGAGACCAGGTCGGCCCGTGGGTGCCGTTCCTGCCTGTCCTCACGGATCACCCCGTGCCGCGGTCGTAGGCCGGAATCCCTCCCGCATGCTCACCGACGACATTCCTCCGGCCCGGCTCCCACGCCCGCTCGACCCGGTGGAGGTCCGCATTCTCGGGGCGCTCCTCGAGAAACAGCAGGCGACACCGGAGTACTACCCGCTCACCCTCAACGCGCTCGTCGCGGCATGCAACCAGAAGTCGAACCGCGACCCGGTCACGGAGCTTTCCGCGGGCGAGGTCGAGTCCGCGCTCGACAGCCTCCGCAAGCTCGTCTTCGTCTGGAAGGCGGGCGGGTCGCGCGTCGAGAGATGGGAGCAGAACGTCGAGCGTGCATGGCGCCTCGACGCCGCGACGAAGGCGGTGATGACGCTTCTCCTCCTGCGCGGGGCGCAGACGCCGGGCGAGCTGCGCGCGCGGAGCGAACGGCTGCACCCGTTCGCAATGCTCGGCGAGGTCGAGTCCGCGCTCGCGAAGCTCGCGGACGGCCCGGACCCGCTCGTCGGCGAGCTGCCCCGCGCCCCCGGTCAGAAGGAAGCGCGCTGGGCGCATCTCGCGGGCGGCCCCGTGAAGGACGTCGTACCCGCTTCAAGCCCGCACGTCGAAAGGTCCGACCCTCTCGCATCCCGCGTCGCTCTGCTCGAAGAACAGGTGGCGGCGCTGTCTCGCGAGCTCTCGGACCTGAAGAGAAGGCTCGGAGAACGCTGACTCTGCGGGTTTCACCGTACGTCGGAGCCGTTCTCGACCTCGAGCTCGTTGTAGATCATGGCGACGCCCTTGACGGAGCTCACGAGCTTGCCGGCGGCCGAACGATCGGCTTCGTTGGCCACCCGGCCCGACAGTCTGACGAGGCCCTTCGCTGGATTGACTTCCACCTTCGCAACCCTCGAAAAGCGGGCGTCCCTCTCGAGTTTCGCTTTCACCGCGATCTCCATGTCGGCGCCATCCCTCTTCGGACCGAGGGATTGCGTCGTTTCCTTCGAAAAAGAAGCCAGGAACCTGCGGTCGTGCGATGCGACGCGCGTCTTCAGCATCGGCTGCGACGAAGCACGTGGAGCGACCAGGGCGGCGAGGGTGAACATCATGGCGGCGATGGCGGCGCGTGACACGGGACCCCTCCTTGCGTTTCCCGGGAAGGAAATCCTTCCCTTCGTCACACAACGCAATGCGGGTGCCAGTGGACGGCTCGACCGGCTTGAAAGCGTTCCGTCAGCCGAGGCAGTTCGGAGGCCGCGTTGCTACGCGTTCTTGACCGGCTTGATCTCCCCGGTCGACATGTCGTAGACCCAGCCGTGGACGTTCAGCTTCTTCTCCCGGGTGGCCCTCTTGACGAATGGAAACTCGCGGAGGTGCTCGAGCTGGAGCCGGACGTTCTCCTCCACGATCAGCCGCATCCGCTGCTCCTTCGGCATCTCGATGTGGAGCGACCTGATCTTCTCGTCGATCCGCTCGCGCGCCTTGAAGGCGTTCATCAGCCAGATCGGAACGTATTTGTACTCGCTCTCGTCGTCGTCGAGCGCCTCGATTCCCCCGCATTCGTAGTGACCGCAGATGACGATGTCCGGGATCTTCAGGTGGCTGATGGAGAACTCCAGGACGGCGGCCAGGTTCCAGTCGTTCGTCGCGACGACGTTTCCGACGTTCCGGTGGACGAAGACCTCCCCCGGTCGCGTCGACGTGATGCTGTTGACGGGTGCGCGGGAATCGGAGCAGCTGATCCAGAGAACCGTCGGCTGCTGTCCCTTTGAGAGGGACATGAAGAACTCCCGTTCCTTCTCGAAGGTCTCCGCCACGAAACGGCGGTTTCCTTCCAGGAGTGCCGAAATCATCTTGTACCTCGACCCAGGATCTTATCTTCAGGTCGGCGGCTCGGCTCCCCGGACGCGTTCCTCCAGCCTCGTGCGGCCGGCCCCGAGCGCCTTCGAGAGCGCCTGTACCGCGGTGCGGGCGCGCAACGGGTCGCCGCACGTGAAGAGGTCCACCGCCGCCTCGCCGCGCTCGGGCCAGGTGTGGATCGTGAGGTGCGACTCGGAGATCACGACGACGCCGCTGACGCCCTGCGGGCTGAGGCGATGGATGTGGATGCCGAGCACCTTCGCGCCCATCTCCCGGACGGCCTCGACGAGCAGCGTCTCGACGAGGACCGGGTCGTCGAGCGTGGCGAACGGCGCGCCCGCGACGTCGAGGAGGAAGTGGAGGCCGAGACTCATCGGATTCCCAGCGCCTCGACTGTACCCCGGTTCTCGGGCCGCACCTTCCAGAGGAACGCGTCCCACACGTAATGCGTGGCCTGGGGAAGAGCGAGGAGAGGCACGATCAGGGCGAGAAGCAGTGCGCCGGGGTCGAGCGCGGGCCCCGGAAAGAGCGCGGCGTGGTCGTGCCAGACGAGACGGTCCCAGCCCCATTCTTCGGCGAACGCGACGAGGAGAAGGGGCGCGAGGAAGAAGACGAGCTTCGGCGCCATCCGGTCCGCGAAGGACGGAGAGTCGCCCGCCTCGCGGCGCGCTTCGGCGCGCGATCTCGACGTGAACCACACGAGGCCCATGTACGGAATGCCGTGGACGAAGACGTTCGTCACCGTGAACGCGTAATCCGAATCGAAGACGACGATGCCGAGGAACCACGTCGCGGCCGTCGAGAGGACGATCAGGACCTTCCCCCACGACACCGGCCGGCCGGCGCGCGCGCGCGCGACCTCCTTCACGATCCACGCGGCGAAGATCCCCGAATAGAGGACGAGCGCGACCGTGCTGACGGCCTCCGGCAGACCGTTCACGAAGTCTCCCCTCAGGAACCACTGGAACCGTCGCGGGAGGTGCGCGTGCCAGAAGAGGAGCGGCGTGAGCGTGGCGCCGTAGATGGCCGCGGCGTCGAGGAGACGTCCGTCCTTTCCCTCTTCGTTCTTCCGGCGGTAGAGAGCGACCCAGCCGTATTGCTGCCGCACGAAGTGGAAAACCGCGAGATACGCGAGGATCCGCCAGAAGAAGAGAGCCGAGACGGAATACGCCGCGACTCCCGCGACCCACGCCGCGATCGGGACGCCGACGTAGAGCGCGAGGCGCACCCGCGCGGCGCTCCCATCGGCGAGAACGCGCCACCCGGTCGCCCACACGTGCGCGACGTCGACGCCCACGACCGCCACGAGGTACAGCCAGGGCGGGGCGTCGCCGTCGAGGAGGCCGGTCGCATGGCCGACGCCGAGGAAGAGCAGGGCGAGAGCCGTCGAGCCTCCGAAGAGGAGGAGGTCGGCGCGCCGGCCGAAGAGCCACGGGGAGGTCACGGGGCGTCCCATCTCAGCCCGCGGCCAGGGTCGCGACGCGCTCGCCGCGCGAGGCCAGAATCGCCTCGGCGGCCCGCACGCCGGCGTCCTGCGCCTCCTCGAAAAGCGGAAGCCCGCCGGAGTCGGTATTCGCGAAATGAACTCCGCCCACCGGCGCGAGATGCCGGACCTCGCTCGAAAGAAATCCCGGCGTCGGGCGCGGCATCGCGTGGCCCCAGCGGACGACGTCGAGGCGCGTGACGAGATTCGGCAGGTCGCGGTGCGCGATCGAAAGGTCCGCGAGAGCGGCCGACGCGAGGTCGTCCCACGACGCGGCGAGAAGCTTTGCGCGCGCGGCGGCCGGGGGCTCGTCCGTGAAAGGCAGGTAATACGTGAAGACGGTCGGCCCGTACTCCGGGCCGGTCTGATGCGTCGCGACGACGTAGCCGAGCGAGCGCGAGTCGTGGAGCACGTTGTCCCACGCGAGGGGAAAACCCGTCTCCTTCGGCCGCGACCGGAGCGTGAGGTTCGCGACGAGCCACGGCGCCCAGGACATCTCCTCGAGAAAGGCAGGCGGGGCCGCGCGCCACGGGGCGAGGACCCGCGCGGCCACGAATTTCGGCAGCGCGAGGATCGCGTGCGCGGCCTCGACCGCGACGACTTCGTCGCGGGCCGCGTCCAGGACGCGCAACCGGACCGGCGAGCCCGGCTTCGGCGCCGGCACGACGTCGAACACGAGGGAGGAGGCCGCGAGGCGTCCCGCGACGCTCTTCGCGAGGAGAGCGACGAGGCGGCCGTTCCCTTCCGGCCACGTCAGGAAGTCGGACGGGTCCTCGTCGTCGCCCTCTCCGGGGAGGCGCGCCGCGTTGTAGTGGACGCCCGCCCACGCAGAGGTGTGGTCGAGGTTCGAGCCGAAGTCGTCGCGGCACCCGTATTCCGTGAGCCAGAGAAGGCGCGGCGACGTGTAGCCGTGCGCGCGCATCCAGTCGGCCATCGTGATGCGGTCGAGCCCCGTGAACTCGGGGTCGTCCGACGAGAGGCGCGTCGGGATCGCGAAGGCGCGCCGGCCTTTCGAGTCCTTTCGGGCGGCGAGGGCGTTCATCTCGAGGTTGAACCGCGCGAGCTGCACGAGGTCTTCCGGCGAAGCGCCGTCGCGCGGATAAAGGCCCGGACGCCACGCGTATCCGAAGAACAGCCGTTCCTCGGGCTCGCGGCACAGCATCTCCTCGGCCCACTCGGGCGCGCCGTTCGCGTCCCGTGAGACGAGCGCGCCGGCCTCCTCGAGGATGGCCTCGAGCGCGCGGTTCGGCGAGGCGGGAACGGGCACGTAATGGGCGCCCCATGGAAACGCGGACACGTCGTTCGAACCCGAGAGGGCGGTGCCTCCGGCCGCGTCCTCGAGATCGAAGACGCGGAAATCCGTGTCGCCGGCACGGGCGAGCCGCCATGCGGCGGAGAGACCCGACACGCCCGCGCCCACGATCGCCGTGCCGACGCGCTCCGTGCGGACGGCGGGGCGGGACAGGAGATCCCCCGCGCGAAGGAGGTGCCCCCGCGCGACCTCCGGGCCCACGATCCTCCCGCCGAAGGGAAGGCCCCGGGCGTTCTTCTTCCCGCACGCCGTCAGGGCGGCGGCGAATGCCGAAAGCGCGGGAAGGCCCACGAGCGACGCGATCGCGTCGCGCCGGCTCAGTCGAAGCGCTTCCATTCTCCCTCGTAGGTCCTCACGAGGACCTGGTCGTTTAGCCGGTTCACGGGGACGTCGTCGATACGCGCCACGTCGGGCCCGAAGACGAAGAGCGACGGGAGAGTCTCTTTCGAAAGCGCTCGCAGGCCTTCGGGCAGGCGCGTCCCGAGATTCACGGTCGTCGCGGACGCGAGGACGAATCCCCACTCCCCGAACGACGGCACGGCGATGTGATACGGCCGCGTCGAAAAGCCGGCGGCCCTGAGCGTCGCGTCCACGATCCAGAAGCTGCGGCGCGCGAAGAGGGGAGACGTGGACTGCACGACGACGACCCCGTCGGGATCGAGCTTCTTCTTCACGAGCGAATAGAACCGCGAGGTATAGAGCTTGCCTACGGCATAGCTGTTGGGGTCGGGAAAATCGACCACGATGATGTCGAAGAGATCGGGCTCCTTCTCGATCCAGATCATCGCGTCCTCGTTCACGATCCTGACCTTCGGCGATCTCAGAGAGCCGCCGTTCAGGGCGAGGAAGAGAGGATGCGTCGTCGCGAGAAGCGTCATCGCGGGGTCGAGCTCCACGAGCGTGACGCTCTCGACCTCGGGGTGCTTCAGGATCTCGCGGACGGCGAGGCCGTCCCCGCCCCCGAGCACGGCGATGCGCCGGGCACGCGGCGCGGCCGCGAATGCGGGGTGTACGAGCGCCTCGTGGTACCGGTACTCGTCCACGGACGAGAACTGGAGGTGCCCGTTCAGGAAGAGCTGGAAGCCGGCGCGGTTTCGCGTCACGACGATGCGCTGGTACGGAGTCGTCCGGGCCACGACGACTTCGTCGGCGTACTGGTTCTCCTCGGCGACGGCCGTGAGGCGATCCGCGACGACGAAGGCGGCGAGGAGGATCGCCGTGACGAGTCCCGCCTTTGCGAGAAGGCCGCCCGGCGGCCCGATCCGGTCCCGGAAGAGCCGGATCGACCAGAACGCGACGGCCGCGTTGAGAAGGCCGAAGAGAACCGACGTGCGCGTGAGCCCGAGATGCGGAAGGAAGACGAGCGGAAAGAGGATCGAAGCCGCGAGCGCGCCGAGGTAATCGAACGTGAGGACCTGCGCCACGAGGTCGCGGAAGACGACCGTGTCCTTGAGGAGGCGCATGAGGAGCGGAATCTCGAGGCCGACGAGCGTCCCGATCCCGACGACGACGCCGTAGAAGACGGGCGGGAACCAGCGCGGCGACGAGAAGGCGAAGAAGAGCATCGGCGCGGAGAGGCCGCCGAGGAGCGCGACGCCGATCTCGGTCTCCACGAATCGCCGCGCGACCCCGCGCACGACGAAGCGGGAGAGAAACGCGCCGAGGCCGAGAGCCGTGAGGTAGATCCCGATGACGAGGGAGAACTGCGTGACCGAGTCGCCGAGGAGATAGCTCGCGAGAGCTCCGGCGACGAGCTCGTAGACGAGACCGCACGACGCGATCGCGAGGACCGTGAGGTAGACGGGTCCCGGCCGGAGGGCGGGCACCGCCTCAGGGGCGGCGCTTCCCTCTCGGTCGCCCATACCGTCAGCCTCCCGAGACGGAGGCCGCGATGATGATCGCCATCGCGATCACGATCGACCCGATCACGATCCCGAGCGCCGTGTTCTGGTCCTCCTCCATCTCCTTCTTCAGCGAGAAGGGCAGGAGCTTCGGCAGGATCGCGAAGAAGATGCCGAACAGGACCATCCCCAGAACCGAGAAGATCACGGTCGACTCCACTTGATGCCCGTGCTGCGCCCACCATTCCATTACTTGCCTCCGCTCCAGAAGTGCCACGTCCGGTAGCCGCCCGCGTTGCGGGCTCCCGAAGGCAGCGTGTTGCGTTTCGTATTTCCCGCCATCTCCCAGCCCGAGAACGCCGCGAGAGAGTACGCGAGGAGAAGCGCGCCGCCGAAGACCTGGAAGATGCGTCTCATCGGGCCTCCTTCATTCGTCGTCCGAGTCCCGTTCCCCGCCGGCGCTCGTGAAGTCGCTGTCGGCCCAGCGCCGGCCCTCGAACGCGATCCTCCTGAACGCGAGCAGCGCCGGAACCAGAAAGAGCAGGAGGATCACAAAAACGAGATGCGAGACGTGCGGGACGCCGCTCGTGAGCTTCACGCGGAACGAGGGCGGCGCCTTCCCGGCGTCGGACTCGGGCTCGAGGCGCAGGACCCAGCGCCCGGCGGGAATGCGCGGTACGTAGATGCGGCGGCTCTGGCTGCCTTCGCTCCAGCTCTCGCCGCCGTCGACACCCGAATACTTGTCCGAGATCAGGTCGAACGAGAGGACCTCGCCGGTGGCCTCGGAGATGAGGTCGAACCCGACCTGGACCCAGGTGTTGTTCGTGGGCGCCCAGAGGTCCACGGCGAGATTCGCGCCTCGCTTCGTCTCGAACGGCTCCGAGAGGAGGACGCGAGTGGCCGAGAGCGCGGCTTCCGCGGCCGCACGCGCCGCGATAGGGTTCGCCGGGGCCTGGCTCGGGGTCGGGGCCGCGCCGCCCTGCGACCAGTCGGCCGAGGCCGGGCTCGGGCTGCTGTCGCGCGCGACGTAGATCACGCGCTGCGGGTCCGTGAGGTCGAACGTCCGGTCGTAGACGACGGCGTGCGGCGTGAGCAGCTTCGCGAGGAAGAAGACGACGATCGAGGCAAGTGAAAGGAGCCAGGCGGTTTTCCACCAGAGATGGCTCGTCTCGGCGTGCGGCCACGGCTGGCAGGCACCGACGCCCTGGGGCGGCGGAAGCGGCACCTTCAGCGCGAAGCCCGCGGCGGTCTCCTCGGGAGGGACGTACGCGCCCTCGGTCCACGCGATCTCTTTCTTCGCCTTCTCCTTCGAGAGCATGCGCGGCGGCTTGACGTAGTCCGTGGCCTCGGTGGTCTCGCCGGTCTTGACGGCCCAGTAGAACTCGCCGAGGACGCCGGCGACGCGCGCCTTGCTGCGCGAGAAAATGCGATACGAGTTGCCTCGGAAGACCGCCACACGAGTTCCGTCCTTGACCTCGCCCGCGGGCACGGGCTCGAGGAGCGTGTAATGGCCGTTCGATTCCGCGAGCCAGTGGTAAGCCTCGGACTTTTCCTCCTTCAGGAGGTACTCCGTCCAGAAGTAGTCCTCGCCGCCCGAGGAGGTCGTCTTCTGGAGGGCGCCGAGGATCGCGTACTTGTGGTCACGGAGCGTGCCCTCGGCCCCGAGCGGGAGCGCCGCCTTGAACGGCACGGCCGCGAGCTTCTCGAGGACCGTGAACTTGGAGGGCGGGCCTTGCTCCTTCCGGTCTGCCGAGCCGAGCAGCGAGCCGCAGAACGGGCAGGCGATGCGCACCGTGTTCGCGGGGTCCCTGAGCTGGAGGGCGCCGCCGCAGCTCGGGCAGTTCAGGGCGAGAGCCTTGACGGAGACCGTGCGGTCGGACCATGCGACGAGCTCCGCGATGCCGAGGCTCGCGAGCGCGACCGGCTTGCCCACGTAGAAGCCGTCGAGGCCGGGCCCGTCGCCGTAGTCGAGCGTCGCGAGGCTGCCGTCCGTTCCGGAAAGGTCGGCATACCTGAAGATGGAGCCCGGCGGGGCCGCGAACGGCAGCTCGCCTTCGGCGGAGGCGTATGTCGCCTCCCGGGCCTCGACGATGGCGAAGCTTCCGTAGGCTCCCAGGTCGAGCGTTTCACCGGGCTGGAGCTGCTCGAACGCCGGCACCTGCGGAGGCTTGACCGGCGTCATGAGCCAGAATCCACCCTGCGCTTCGGCGAGCCATCCCCAGGTTCCGTCGCCATATCCGACGTACCACTCGTCCCACGTCCCCTCGCCGGTCGAGAGCTGGAGACGCCCGGCGATGTGGAACGGGCGCGTGCCCTTTTGCGGGCGCGCGTCCATCCCCAGCTTGAACGGGGAGGACGTCGGGACGAGCTCGGCGACCGTTCCGATGGCCTCGAGGTCCGCGCCCTTGCGCGCGACGGCGGACTTGCATTGCGGACAGATCGAGACGAGCGAAGCCCCTGTCTGAAACCGAACGGGACCCCCGCAGTTCGGACATTGGGCCGCGCGCGCGCTCAAGGTGGGCGGATCTTACCGTTGATCATGAGACGCACTAAAGGGTCGGCCCGTATGCCCTCCTCCTTCGCGCGCGAACTCGCTTCGCTCAGACAGCGCGTCGCGTGCGTCGGAGGGCACACGAGCCGGCCCTCACAAGAGCCCGATCAGGCTCCGGCCCGGTGCTCGGGGTAGAGGCGCTCGAACTCGGGGTCGCCGTGCAGGAAGGCGAGATCGGGGTCGCGGCGGGCCCAGTCCGGGTCCTTGAAGCCGGCGTTCCAGGCCTTCCGGAGCGCTTCCAGAGCCTCGGGTTTGTTCTCGAGGCCGCAAAACACACATGCGACGTTGTAAAGAACAGTCGCGTCGTTCGGGCGCAAGGCGATTGCGAGGTTCGCCTCCCGCGTCGCATCGTCACGCCGATCCAGGGAGGCGTAGTTGGCTGCGAGGAGAACGCGCGCGCGTGCATCCTCGGGAACCGATTTCAGGTGATTCTCCAGCGCCAGGACTGTGCGCTGGCGGACGTTGCGGAGCGTTTCATCCTTCCCGAGCGCGCCGAGGGCGTTCAGGATCGGGACGTAGACGTTGTAGTCCTGTCCGCTCGCCTCCATGGCCGCGTCCGCGGCGTTTGCAAGATCCTGATAACGCCCTGAGGCGAAGAGCACGCGGCCGAGGACGTAGTACGCCCCCTCGCAGTCGCTCTTGCGCTCGATGGCCTGGCGCACGCAGCTCGCCGCCGCGTCGTACTGGCTTTCGGCGTACAGGATCCAGGCCTGGGCGACGAGAGCCTCGGGAAGCTGCGGGCTCAGCGCGACCGCTTTCCGGGAGGCTGCCAGCGCCCGTTCCAGCCAGACGGGATCGCGTCCGTAGTGATAATGGGTCTGCGCGCAGACGTTCGCGATGGCGGCGTGGGCCAGCGCGAAATCCGGGTCCAAGGCCGTCGCGTTCTCGAACATCTGGAGGGCGAACTCGAAGTCCTGCCGCGTGAGACGCCGCGCGTAGCTCTTGCCGCGGAGAAAAAGGTCGTACGCCTGGAGGTTCTCGGTCGGCTTGGCGGCGAGGGCCGCCTCCTCCTGCGGCGAGAGCGTGATCCGGAGGGCTTCGGCGATCTTGCGCGCGATCTCGTCCTGCACCTCGAATACGTCCTGCATCTCGCGGTCGTACCGCTCGGACCAGAGAGGGAAGTCGGTGTGCGTGTCGACGAGCTGCGCGTTGATCCGCAGCCGGTTTCCGGACCGGCGCAGGCTCCCCGCGAGGACGAATGCCGCGTTGAGCTGCTGTCCGATCTGCGCGGGCGTCACCTGCTTGTCGCGATAGGCGAGGACCGTGGGTCGCGAAAAGATGTTCAAGCCCTTGATTTTCGAGAGCTCCGTGATGATGTCCTCGGTGATGCCGTCGCGGAAATACTCGTCCTCCTTCACGCCGGAGAGGTTCTCGAAGTAGAGGACGGCGATGGACTTCTCGGCTTGCCGGGTTCCGCCCCCGCGCGAGTCGCTCTTCTCGGCCGCGCGCTTCTTGCCCGAATCCATGTCGCGCTTCAGGCGCGTGAGATCCGTCTTCAGGTCCGTGGCGGTCTGGTAGCGCAGGTTGCGGTCCTTCTCGAGCGCCTTGTCGAGGATGCGCCCGAGCTCGGGTGGAAGAGCGGAGTTCAGCTGAGCGACCGGGAGCGGATCCCGGTTCAGGATCGCGTCGAAGATGACCGCGGAGGTCTCGCCCGGGAAGGGCAGCGTGCCCGTCGCCATCTGGTAAAGGACCGTCCCGAGCGAGAAGAGGTCCGTGCGGGCGTCGGCGAGCTGCCCGCGCGCCTGCTCGGGAGACATGTAAGACACGGTGCCCATCGACGTTCCGGGCGTCGTGAGGTCGTGCTGTGCGCCGACGGTCTCCAGGAGGGAGACGGCGCCGTCCGCTCCCCGGCGCGCTCCCTCGATCCGGGCGAGGCCGAAGTCCAGGATCTTCACCTGCCCCCGCGCGTTCACGAAGATGTTCGCCGGCTTGACGTCCCGGTGCACGATGCCGCGGGCGTGCGCCGACTCGAGGGCGTCGGCGATCTGGATGCCCAGGGCGAGCAGGTTCTCCGGGTCGAATGGCGGATGCCCCGTCATCATCTGTGCGAGCGTCTGGCCTTCGAGGAGCTCCATGACGATGAAGTGCTGCCTCTCGTGCTCCTCGATGGCGAAGACCGTGCAGATCCCCGGATGGTTCAAAGCCGAGGCGGCACGCGCCTCGCGCTGGAAGCGCTCGAGCGACGGCGTGTCCTGGGCGAGCTCGGGAGGCAGGAACTTGAGCGCGACGCGGCGGCCGAGGCGTGAGTCCTCCGCTTCGTACACGACGCCCATCCCGCCGCTTCCGAGACGGCGCACGACCGTGTAATGGGAAATACTCTTCCCGATCAGGGGATCCGTGGGACTGGACACGTCACGGCGGAGAGTACCTCAGGCTCGGAAGGTCCCGTCGCGGGACCGCTCGTGCCAGCCGCGCAGCGGACTCGCTGCGAACGGAGCTTGATATCTTCGGGCGCCGGAGAGGATTCAATATGGTTTCCAGCATCGCTCACCCACGGAGCTGCGCCTTTTTCCCGATCCTCGTTTGGGCGTCACTCGTCGCGATCAGGAGCGCCCAGGGCGCCGAGGCCCCTTACACGGTTCACATGCAGCCGTTGCCCGGGGCGACCGCGGCCGGTGTCACCATGGACTACATCGCCTTCGATCCGACGACCGGATTCCTCTGGGCGCCGGCCGGGAACACCGGGTTGGTGGCCGTCATCGATACGTCGAGCGGGGCCGTGAAGCAGATCTCGGGTTTCCCGACGGCGGAGATGGGGGGCAGCAGGCACAAGTTCGTGGTCGGGCCCAGCTCGGTCACCATAGGGGACGGGGTGGTCTACGTCGGCAATCGCGGCGACAGGTCGGTGTGTGCGTTCGACGCGCGGTCTCTCGCCAAGGGACCGTGCCGTCGGCTCGACTCCATGCCGGACGGGCTCGCCAGCGTCACGGGTCGGAAGGAAGTCTGGGTGACGACGCCGCGCGACAAGTCAATCCGGGTCCTCGACGGCAAGACGCTCGAGCAGAAGGCCAAGCTCACGTTCGACGGCAACCCCGAGGGGTTCGCTGTCGACGCCAAGCGCGGTCGGTTCTATACGAACCTGGAGGACAAGGATCTAACGCTCGCGATCGATCTCGCGACACACAAGACCGTCGCGACGTGGAAGCCGGCTTGTGGCGAGGGCGGCCCGCACGGCCTGCGCGCCGACGCTGACTCGGGACTCCTCTTCGTCGCCTGCGGCGCGCGCGTGGAAGCGCTCGACGCGGCCCACGACGGCGCGGTGCTGTCCTCGATCGACACGGGCGACGGGGTGGACGACATCGACTACTCGGCGGCGACGCACCTTCTATACGTTGGCGCGGCCAAGGCGGGTCAGCTCACGATCGCGCGGGTCGACTCTCACGGCAAGCTGACTGCCGAGGCGAAGGTCCCCACTCATATCGGGGCGCGCAACCCGGCCGTGACGAACAAGGGCGAGGTGTACCTCGCACATTCGAATCTCGGCGGTCTCACCGACCTCGTCGTCGTCACGCCGCAGAAGTAAGGATTCGACGCGTTCTCCATCGCTCGGAGTCTCGAATGAAGCGTCAACGCTCTCTTCTCGTTCTTCTCGCCGGCGTGATCCGCCTTCTCGCCGGCTCACCGGCTTTCGGAGACGCCGTCGGCTACAACAAGGTCGTCGACCTCCGGGCGGAGAGTTCCGTCGTAGTGGCCGAGCACCATCATGACTGGAGCCGCGCGACCCAGGACGCGCGATGGAAGATGATCTCCACGACGAAGGATCCCTTCACCGCGGAGAACACCTACGCGTTTCTGCGCCTCGTCGGCAAAGCATCGGGCCGGGAGCTTTTCAGGAAGCCCGTTCCGGCGCTCACCCATCTTTGGATTTCGCCCGATTCCCGGTACGTGGTCGGCCTGTCGGACATCAAGCTCGACAACCCGTACCAGCTCGTCGTCTTTAGCCGATCCGGACGTCGCGTGTTCGAAAAGAGCATCAATGCAGCCACTTGGCCGAGCGTCCAGGAGAGTGTCACGAACGCAGTGCTCTGGTACAAGGAACCTACGCCGACGATTCGTCTCGAGGAGATCCGGGGTGAGGTGACCTTGTGGATCGAGGATCGCCAGGGCACTCCTCGCGAGTTTCGCTTCCGCGCGTCAGACTGACGCGACCCAACCGATGAGCGCCACACGGCCCGCGCCTTTTTCCATTCGACAGGCAACGTCACCCGCGGACGTGGAGACGGCGCGCGCTCTCTTCGTCGAATATCAGAAGTCGCTTGGGATTTCGCTCTGCTTCCAGAGCTTCGACGCGGAGGTCGCGTCTCTGCCGGGCGCGTACGCGGCGCCCGAGGGCCGGCTGCTCCTGGCCTTCGTGGGCGACGAGCCGGCAGGATGCATCGCGCTCCGAAAGCTGGAGAACGGAATCTGCGAGATGAAGAGGCTCTGGGTGCGCCCCGCGTTCCGCGGCATGCGTCTCGGACGGCGCCTGGCGGAAGCCGTCCTCTCGGAAGCCCGGACGGCCGGGTACCGGGCCATCCGGCTCGACACGCTGCCCTCGATGCGCGAAGCGCAGGCCCTCTACGTCTCGCTCGGTTTCGTCGACATTCCGCCCTACAACGACCATCCGATCGAGGGCACGCGCTTCATGGAGGCGCGGCTCGACTAGGCCGTCATGGCGCCTCAGGCAGCCGCGAGCTGCCTCAGGACATACGTCAAGATGCCGCCATGGCGGTAGTAGTCGACTTCGTTCGGCGTGTCGAGGCGCACGGTGACCGTGAACGTCTTCTTCTTCCCGTCCTCGGAGGTCGCCGTTACCGTGGCCTTCTTGCGGGGCTTGAGGCCCTCGGCGATGCCGGTGACGTCGAACGTCTCGCGGCCGGTGAGGCCGAGGGTCTTCGCGTCCTCGCCCGCCTCGAACTGCAGCGGGAGCACGCCCATGCCCGCGAGGTTCGCGCGGTGGATGCGCTCGAAGCTCTTCGCGATGACGGCCTTGATGCCGAGGAGCATCGTGCCTTTCGCGGCCCAGTCGCGTGATGAGCCCGTGCCGTATTCGGCGCCCGCGACGACGACGAGCGGCGTCTTCTCGGCCTGGTACTTCATGGACGCGTCGTAGATCGACATCTGCTGCCCGCTTCCGAGATGCACGGTCACGTTCCCCTCGGTCCCGGGGACGAGCAGGTTTTTCAGGCGGATGTTCCCGAACGTGCCCCGCATCATCACTTCGTGGTTCCCGCGCCGGGCCCCGTAGGAGTTGAAGTCCTTCGGATCGACCTTGTGGTCCGTGAGGTATTTCGCGGCGGGCGAGGCTTTCGCGATCGAGCCCGCGGGGGAGATGTGGTCCGTCGTGACGGAGTCGCCGAGGACGACGAGAGAGCGCGCGCCGCGGATGTCCTGGAGCGCGCCTGGCGACTTCGGGATGGCTTCGAAGAACGGGGGCTTCCTCACGTACGTCGACGCCGCGTCCCATCGATACGTCCGGCCCTTGGGCACCTCGAGGCCGCGCCAGCGCGCGTCTCCGTCGAAGACCTCGCCGTACGCCTTCTTGAACTGCTCGCTCTTCACGGCTTTTTTCATCGTGGTGCGGACTTCCTCGGGCGACGGCCAGATGTCGGAAAGGAAGACGGGCTTGCCGTCCTTGCCGGTGCCGAGCGGCTCGCGCGTGAGATCGATGTCCATCTTTCCCGCGAGCGCGTAAGCGACGACGAGGGGCGGCGACGCGAGGTAGTTCATCTTGACCTGCGGGCTGATGCGCCCTTCGAAGTTCCGGTTTCCCGAGAGCACGGCCGCTGCGACGATGTCACCCGAACGCACGGCCTCCGAGACGGCTTCCAAAAGCGGGCCCGAGTTTCCGATACACGTCGTGCAGCCGTACCCGACAAGGTTGAAGCCCAGGGTGTCGAGCGCCGGGGTCAGCCCGGCTTCCTTCAGATACTCCGTGACGACCTTCGACCCGGGCGCGAGCGATGTCTTCACCCACGGCTTCACGTTGAGGCCCTTCGCGACGGCCTTCTGCGCGAGAAGGCCCGCGCCGATCATGACCGACGGATTCGACGTGTTCGTGCAGGACGTGATCGCCGCGATGACGACGGCGCCGTGCGGGAGCTCGTACGAGCCCTCGCCATGCTTCACGGGCGCGGTTCGAGAGAGGGCGCCAAGAGATTCTCGCTCGCCGTCGCCCCCTTCCGCGAGCCACCGTCCAATCACCGCCGGACTGACGTTGGCGCACTCTTTTTCCAAGAACACTTTCAAATTCTCTCGAAAGACTCGCTTCGAATCCTTGAGCGGGATCCGGTCCTGCGGCCTTCGCGGGCCCGCGAGCGAAGGCTCGACCGTCGCGAGATCGAGCTCGATCGTGCTCGTGAACTCCGGCTCCGGCGTCGCGTCGGTACGGAAGAGGCCCTGCTCTTTCGTGTACGCCTCGACGAGGGCCACGAGGTCGGGCGGCCGGCCCGTGAAACGCAGATACGAGAGCGTCTCCTCGTCGACGGGGAAGAAGCCCATCGTCGCGCCGTATTCGGGCGCCATGTTCGCGATCGTGGCGCGGTCCGTCAGCGCGAGCGCGGAGATGCCGGGGCCGTAGAACTCGACGAACTTTCCGACGACGCCTTTCTTGCGGAGCATCTGCGTGACGGTGAGGACGAGGTCGGTCGCCGTTGCGCCCGCAGGGAGCCGGCCGTGAAGGCGGAAGCCGATGACGTCGGGGATGAGCATCGACTGCGGCTGGCCGAGCAGCGCGGCCTCGGCCTCGATGCCGCCTACGCCCCATCCGAGGACGCCGAGCCCGTTGATCATCGTGGTGTGGCTGTCCGTCCCGACGAGCGTGTCGGGATACGCGAGGCCGTTCTCGGAGCGGAAGACCACGCTCGCGAGGTACTCGAGATTCACCTGGTGGCAGATTCCGGTGTCGGGCGGCACGACGCGGAAGTTGCGGAACGCGCCCTGACCCCAGCGGAGGAACGCATAGCGCTCTTCGTTGCGCTGGAACTCCAGCCCCGCGTTCGTCGCGAACGCGCCGGGGCTCGCGAACTCGTCCACCTGCACGGAATGATCGATGACGAGGTCGGCCGGGGCGAGCGGGTTGATCTTTTCCGCGTTTCCGCCGAGCGACACGAGCGCTTCGCGCATCGCAGCGAGGTCCACGACTGCGGGCACGCCCGTGAAGTCCTGCAGGAGGACGCGCGCGGGGGTGAAGGCGATCTCCTTCTCGGACGTGACCTTCGCGTCGCGGTTCGCGAGTGCGAGGACGTCTTCCTTCGTGACCGTGCGCCCGTCCTCGTTGCGGAGCAGGTTCTCGAGAAGGATCCGGAGAGAGAAGGGGAGGCGCGCGGCGTTCGGCGCCGTCTTCTCGAAGGCTTTCAGGCTGAAGACGTCGTAGGTTTTTCCGCCGGCTGTGAGGCGGGTTTTGGTCTTGAAACTGTCGCTCATGAGCCCTCCGAAAGGCAGCCCGCGATTGTAGACGGAAGAAAGAAGGACCCGCGACGGTGCGGATGCTTCATGAAACATCCACTGCGCCCGCTGGAGGAGCCGCCGCGGGCGCCGATGAGAGGGTCCTCGGAGAGCGGTGTCCTACGCCTTCACGGCCGGCGGGAGCTCGACCTCCTCGAGGTGTCGGGCGGCCGCCGAGATCGCCGCGCCGCGAACCGACGCCAGGCCGAGCTTGCGCAGGCTGTCCTCGATCGTCGCGAGCACGGCCGCCGCCTCGCCGACGCCGATGTTTCCCATGTGGCCGAGGCGAAATGCCTTGCCGGCGATCGGTCCGAGCCCGCCGGCCAGCACCACGCCTCGCGACGCCGTCTCCTTTCGGAAGTCGGCGTCCGCCACCCCCTTCGGGAGAAGGACGACCGATAAGGTGTCGGCGCGGCAGGCCGGGTGCGTGAAGAGCTCGAGTCCCAGGGCCTGAAGACCCGCCCGCATCGCCGAGGCGATACGGTGATGGCGGGCGAAACGGGCCGGAAGCCCTTCTTCATGCACGATTCGCAGGGCTTCGCCGAGGGCGACGATCTCGTTGACGCAGGGCGTCGAGTAGTAGCGGCCGGGGTCCTCCATGACAGGGAGCCAGCGGTTGATGTCCGCGTAGTAGGCCGGAACCGAGGTGCGTGACAGACGACGCTCGATCGCGCGCTTGGAGAAGAGACAGAGAGCGAGCCCCGGAGGCGCGCCGATGGCTTTCTGCGGAGCCGTGAGGAGAACGTCGATTCCCCAGCGGTCGAACGGCTCGTCGATGCCGCCCGTCGCGCAGACGCCGTCCAGGATGACGAGCTCGTCTCGTCCCCGAAGAAGCCGCACGTAATCCTCGACGGGCGACGCGGTGCCCGTGGACGTGTCGACGTGGGTGATCGTCACCGCGGTGTAAGAACCGGCGGCGAGTTTCTTGGCCACCTCCTCGGGTGGGACGGCCCGGCCCCACTCGGAGCGGAGCACGTCGCACGAGATCCCGAAGGCGCCCGCCAGGTCCGCGTAACGATCTCCGAAGTAGCCGTGAGAGATGACGAGAACCCTCTCGCCGGGGGCGACCACGTTGACGAGCGCCATCTCCATCGACAGCGTGCCGCCTCCGGAAACGACGAACGGCTGGCCGGACGCGCTCTGACAGAGCCCGCGAAACGCGTCGAGAGCTTCCTGGAACTGTTTGACGAACGTCGGCGCCACATGGGAGACGGTCGGCCGCGCGAGCGCCGCCAGGATCCGGGGGTGAACGGGCGTCGGGCCCGGAATCATCGTCAGGGTTTCGTCGATCAAAACATCCTCCTCGCAGCCCGTGAGGGCCTTTCGCCGACGATAGGCGCCCCGATCGCGGCCGTCATGATTCGAATGGCTCATTATTGCCGGGTCCTGCCCGTGGGGGGCCTCGCCCGCGGCCCGCAACTCATTGCGAACCCAGGACTCCGCGTTCAGCCGTGCGCCG
This sequence comes from Thermoanaerobaculia bacterium, assembly GCA_963816185.1. Classification (GTDB taxonomy): domain Bacteria; phylum Acidobacteriota; class Thermoanaerobaculia; order UBA5066; family UBA5066; genus Fen-183. The sequence continues at coordinate 217,317 of CAWFJJ010000025.1, forward strand.
CCAGGAAGGCCCTGACCTCGTCCGCCGAGGCCGACGGGATGCGGTGCCCCCCATCGTAGAGACTGTGCGTGACGCTCCGGAAGCGCGCCGCGAGGCGCTCGCGGTAGGGCGCGATCTTGTCGAGGGTGTAGATGTCGTCCTCGCGCGTCGAGACGTGGAGGACGTCCGTTTCGCGCGAAGCCGAGGTGCCGGGGTCGTTCGATTTCCACTCACCGGGAATGCCGCCGCAAATCGCCGCGATTGCGCGAAAGGGAACGCCGTCTGGCGGGCTGAGCGCGAGGCGGTAATTGAAAGAGCAGGGCTGGCTGAAGCCGAAGAGAAGGACGCGCTCCGGATCGCCGCCGTGTGCGCGAGCCCAACCGATCGCTTCGGCGACACAGGAGCGGTGGACCGCGCGATTGTCGTCCGCGCGCGTCGAGACGCCCCAGTGAAAGCCGCGCTTCGGAACGGAAGTGTTCGTGCCCTCGAGATAAGCCGACTCGGGTCCCTCGAGGGAAAGAACGAGAGCTCCTTTCGGAGCGACGCCGAGGAGGACGGGCAGGAGCGAGTCGGCGTCCTGTCCGTAGCCGTGCATGCCGATCAGGATCGGGGCGGACCCTTGCCCTTCGATCGTCCCGACCGTGAGAAGGCGCAGAGGGACGCGAACGGAGAGTGTCGTTTCGACTACCTTTGGGTCCATGGCTCTCCTGGTCGGGAACCTTGAGACGGTTCCTCTCGTAAGTCGAGTGTGAGGATGTTGGCATGAGCGCCGCGATCGAGGTCCGAGGGCTCCGGAAGGATTACCGCTCAGGTTTGGGCGGCCGCGAGGTGAACGCCCTCTCGGGCATCGACCTCGCGGTTCAGCCGGGGGAGCTGTTCGGCCTCCTCGGACCGAACGGCGCCGGCAAGACGACGGCCGTGAAGATCCTGCTCGGCCTGACGCACGCCACGGCCGGAAGCGCTTCGCTTCTCGGAAAACCTGTCGCCGATCCGGAAAGTCGCCGCCGCGTGGGTTACCTTCCCGAGGGCCACCGCTTTCCCGGCTACCTCTCGGCACGCCAGACGCTGTCCATCTTCGGGCGAATGTCGGGCGTTAAGCCGCGCGATCTCGCGCCGAGAATCGAGGACCTGCTCTCGCGCCTGAAGCTGTCGGACTGGATCGACGTGAAGGTGAAGAAGTTCTCGAAGGGCATGACGCAGCGCCTCGGCCTCGCGGCCGCGCTCGTGCACGAGCCCGAGGTTCTGCTGCTCGACGAGCCGACGGACGGCGTCGACCCCGTGGGCCGGCGCGAGATCCGCGATCTCCTCAAGGCGGAGGCGTCGAAGGGACGCGCGATCCTCCTGAATTCCCACCTCCTCTCCGAGATCGAGCTCACGTGCGACCGCGTCGCGGTCCTGCGCAACGGCAAGGTCGCGGCGATGGGGACGATCGAGGAATTGACAAAGAGGGGAGAAGGGACCGGGGATTCTTCGAAGGGTTACAGGCTGGTGGCCTCGCCTCTTTCCGAGGAGCTGCTTTCGGATTTCTTCGAAAGGGGAGCGGGCCCCGAGCGCGTGAATGGGCACGTGCGCGTCCTGGCGCGCGACGCACAGCATCTGAATTCGCTCATCGACGCCGCCCGCGCGCGCGGCGCGCTGCTGACGGAGCTCACCCCGGAGAAATCCAGCCTCGAGGACGTGTTCGTCGACCTCGTGCGCGCGGGCGACGCGGCAAGCGCCGACCCCTCTTCACGTTCTAAGAAATCCGAATACGACCCGGAAAGCTGAGACAAGTCGACATGAGAGCCCTCGCCGCCAACATCGAAGAGGTCTTCCGCGAAGCCGCGGCGCGCTGGACGCTCGTCGCGTACTTCGCGCTGTCGTCTCTCTTCATCCTGCTCTTCGCGATGGCCGTGAACCTCGACGTCGTGAACGGAGCGCTCGCCGGCGCGAAGATCTTCGGCCAGAACGTCCACATGGGACGCCAGAGCGTGGATCTCGACAAGCTCGTTCTCGGCTTCGAGTCGGGCTTCGCGGGCTTCCTCTACGTGGTCGGGACGTTCCTCGCGATCTTCGCGACGGCGCATCTCGTGCCGCGCCTCCAGGAGAAGGGCACGGTCGACCTCTACCTTTCGCGCCCCGTCGGCCGCGTGCCTCTCCTCCTTTCGCGCTACGTCGGGGGGATGCTGCTTTCGGCCTCGAACGTCGTCTACCTCCTCGGGGCGATGTGGCTTCTCGTCATCTGGAAGACGCATCTCGTGCATCCGCGTTTCTTCTTCGCGGCCGGAATCATCCTGTTCGGGATCGCGGCGCTCATGGCGTTCGCGTTCCTCGTCGGGACACTGACGTCCTCGACGGCCGTCTCGATCATGGCGACGTTCGCGGTGTTCTTCCTCTCCGCGATCCTCGCGAACCACGACCGCATCGCGGCGGCGCTGTCCGCCGAATGGGCGGCCGCGCTCGTCCAGGGTCTCTACTGGGTCTTCCCGAAGACCGCGCAGCTCGGTGCCGCCGTCGTCGGCCTCGTCATGGGCGACGAGGGGCCGCGGCGCATGCGCGACGCCCTCACGCTCCAGCCTTTCGTCACGACGGGCCTCTTCGGCGCCGTCTGCCTCGCCCTCGCGTGCCTGAGATTCCGGAGAAAGGACTTCTGACCATGAAGAGACTCGCCGTTCTTCCGACCGCCCTCGCGTTCGCCGCAACTCTCGCGCTCCCTGCCGCCGCCAAAGGCGGCGACGACGCGCTTTCCCTCGTCCCGGCCGACGCGGCCTCGGTGGGCGTCATTCACGTCGCGGACCTCAGGTCGAGCCCGCTCGCCGCACGCCTCTTCTCGGACACGGACCACGTCTGCGTCGGCGGCGACGCGCAGCACTTCCTCGACGAGGCGCGCCTCAACCCGAAGGAGGACGTGGACCTCGTCGTGGCAGCCGGCTCGCCGAAGGGCGCGGGCGGAAGCGACGGCTGGGGCCTCGTGCTGTTCGAAGGCCGATTCGACCCCGCGCGGCTCTCGGCGGCTCTCGTCGAGAGGGGAGCGACGAAGAAGTCCACGCCCGCGGGCGACTATTTCCTCGTCCCCGACCGCCATGCGGATGCGTCCGGCCACGGTGGCGGCCCGGCGGCGATCGCCTTCGCGAGCAAGCACCTCGTGATCGCGGGCTCCGAATCGGCGGTCGTCAACGGCGCTCGCGCAGCGAAGCGCCGGAGGCACCGGCTTCGCCTCGGGCGCCGGCCTCGGCCGTCACCTCTCGCGCATCGACGCGGGCGCTTCGGCCTGGGCTCTCGTGGACGTCTCGCGCATTCCGGCGAAGGAGTCCGCAGCGCGGCACACGGAAGCTCACGCCTCGGGTGACGGCGCCGCGGCCGCGCTCGTGTCATCCATGAAATCCGTCCAGTTCCTCGCGCTCCAGGCCACGGCGAAAGGCGACGCCCTGAAGATCGCCGCGACCGGCGTCGCGAGCGACGCCGAGACGGCCGGCCTCATGGAGGACGCGCTCCGCGGCGTGCTCGCGGCCTGGCGCCTCGCGGCGCAGGAGAAATCGCCGGAGACGGTGTCCGTGCTCCGCAAGTTCACGGTCTCGCGCGACAAGGAAACGGTCTCGATCAGCGGGACTCTCCCGGGCGCGACCGTGCGCGCGCTCGCGGAGAAGAAGCACGCTCACGTCGACTGAGACCCAACTCCAATTGTCAAATCGAGAACGGGCGCTCCGGCGCCCGTTCTTCTTGCGTTAGGCGCCGCGGGTTGGAGGACACTCCCAAGAGGAAGATGCATCCGTACCTCCGGTTTGTCGCCTCACTTGGCTTCCTCTGGGCCACCGCGGTCGCCGCGCAGGACTTGTCCGTCGTCGCCGAGCTCCCGGGCGCCATCGCGGACTCGAGCCTGCCGCGCGTCTTCGTCCTCAGCCTCGCGAAGAACGGGCCGAAGTTCGTCGTGAACCTGGCGACGCCCGCCGGTTCGATTCGGGTATGGCCGGTCGGGCGGGTTTCGGAGCCGATCATCTCCAAACTGCCTGACGATGCGGGAATCAACGTGGTTGCCGCGTTCGCCGACTTCGACGGCGACGGATTCCTGGACGTCGCGATCCCGGGCACGAACCGGATCGAGTTTCTGAAGGGCGATGGGGCGGGACGCTTCGCTCTCGCGGCGACGCTCGCGACGGACTTCCAGCCTATCTGGCTTGCTGCCGGCGACTTCGACGGCGACGGGCGCCCGGTCTCGTTGCCGTGCAGGAGAACCAGGTATCCCTCGGCGGTTCTCTCCTGCTTTCTCTCCACGGGCGGCTTCACCTTCGCTCCCGCCCGCATGACTGCCGTGACGCCGATCGGCGGCGTTAGCTACATGACGGCCGGCGACATCGACGGCGACGGTCGCGCGGACCTCGTCGTCGCACCGGGCATGGGGTTGGTATCGGTCTGGCGAGGAGCTGGGGACGGCAGCTTCACGCTCTTGATCGACAACCTCGTGAGTTACTACCCGCAAGAGCCGATTCTCGCGGATCTCGACGGTGACGGCCTTCCCGAGATCATCTTTCGCACGGAGTACCCGTTCCCGCCCTTTCTCATCTCGATCTACAAGAACGACGGCGGGGGGCATTTCCATCTGCTCGGCAATATCGGAACGAGCTATAGGGCGGACGCCCCGTTTCTCTTCGACGTCGACGGCGACGGTCGGCCCGAGATCGTGTTCAGGGAGCAGTCGGACGCGGGAAGCTGGTACGTTTCGATCTGGAAGCTCGTGGGAGGCGCGTTCACCGAAAGCAGGCTGACTCTTCCGAATACGCACATGGCGCTCTTTGGCGCCGTTGACTGGGACGGCGACGGCCGGCCCGAGTTCGTCGGCGCGGGCGCCGACCGGATCCAGATCTTCGGGAGCTCCGGCGTGCGGACCGATGTCGCCGTCGTGCCGGTCCTCCTGTCGACGACCGGGCTCCTTGGCTCGCGCTTCGATTCCGACCTCCTCCTGACGAACTCGGGGACGACGCCAGCCCATGCGACTCTTCATTACACGTCGTCGACGGGAGGCGGGACCGGAAGCGTCGAGACAGACCTCGCTCCGGGCCGGCAGCTCTTCGCTCCGTCGGCCGTCGGCTTCCTCCGCGACGCAGGTCTTCCCATCGCGGCCGAGGGAAACGTCATCGGCACGCTGCGCATCGACGTGACCGGAGCCTCTTCGCCGGGCGCCGTGAGCGCGTCCGTCAGGACGACGACGCCGTCGGGCGCGGGCGTCGCGTATGGAGGGTCGCCGCTCGTCTCGCTTCTCAGGGGCCCGTCCATCGTCCCGTGGCTCGCCGAGACCGCGAAGGACCGGACGAACCTCGCTCTCGTGAACGCGGGCGCGCAAAGCGACGGCTCCCTCACGCTCCGCCTGGAGGTCCATCCCGGCGACGGCACCTCGGCCCTCGTCGTCCTTCCGGACGTTGTTCTCGAGCCCGGCGCGTTCTCGCAGGTCGGCCGTGTCCTCGCCGCGGCGGGCCTGTCGACCAATTTCGGCTGGGCGCGCGTCACGCGCGTCTCTGGCAACGCTCCCTATCTCGCTTGGGCGGCCGTGAACGACGCGGTGAGCAGTGATGGGTCGTTCGTTCCGGCGGTGCCCGAGTCGGCCGCGTTCGAAACCGATTGGGTCGTGCCGAGCGCCGTCCAGACTGCGCGATATGCGACGGAATTCGTCGCGACGAATCCGGGAGTCGATCCGGTGACCCTGCAGGTGACGCTCGTGACGACCGGAACGGTCCTCCATGAGACGCTCGGCCCGGGCGCGACGTTCTACGTGCGGGACTTCTTCGCGGAGCTCAGAAGCCGAGGCCTTCCCGGCGCTCCGGCGGCGGGCGCCGCCGTCGTGAGCCCGCTCTATTTGCGCGCTTCGGGATTCCCACAAGTCTTCGCGGGAATCAGGGTCTCGAGCGGCGTTGCCGGAGGGGCATCGTATGGGGTCTTCGAGCCGGCGACTCCGCAGGATCCCCTCAACGCCTTCTCTGCGGTCGTGCCCGATCTCAGGCAAGACGGGTCGACGCGTACGAACCTCGGGATTCTGAATCTCAGCTCGGCTCCCCCTGCTTTCCGCGTCGAGATCTTCGACGGCATGACTGGAGGTCTCGTCGCCTCTCGGGACAATCTCGTTCTGAAGGGCAACGAGCTGCGGCAGCTCAACTCCGTCCTCCTCGATCTCGCCCCGGGCACGACGCGGGCGTGGGCCCGCGTGACTCCGCTTGCCCCGTATGCGCCCGTGCCATTCGCCGCGTACGCGGTCGTGAACGACGGCGCCGAGCCCGGGCGGGGAACGGACGACGGCTCGTTCGTGCCGGCGATCCCCGAGTAGGTCGCGCGCCGGCGGCCTTACACTGGGCGCGAGATCTTCCCGGCCCTCGGGGGAATCAAGGAGTCGAGATGACTGAAAGGTTCACCGCTCGCCCTTTCGCGTGGCTCGTCGCCGCCGCCGCTTCCCTCTCCTTCGCCGGCGTCGCCGCCGCGCAGAGCGGATCCAGCTACGTCTACAAGCACCAGCGCGGCATGGACGAGACGTTCCGCCTGAACCTCGGCGGGCTGTATCCGACCTTCGATACGACCGTGCAGTACGGAACCATCACGTTGCCGGGAACGGAGATCGCGCTCGAAAGCGACCTCGGGCTCCCGGAGAAGAAGTTCGCGTTACAGGCGGACGGTTATCTTCGACTCGGGCGCCACGCGCGGCTCGACTTCGCGTACCAGCAGTGGAACCGCTCGGCCACGAAAACGATCTCCCGGCAGATCGTGTTCAACGGGGTGACGTATTCCGTGGGAGCCGACGTGGACTCGGCGCTGGACGTGAGCGTCGCCGAGCTCTACTACGGATACTCGTTCGTGAACAACGGCGACATCGAGGCCGGCCTCGGCCTCGGCGCGAGCGTCTTCTTCAACCGGGCCTCGCTCGACGCGGTCGGGACGTACGTCGGACCGACCGGAACTGTGGTCACCGCCGCCGTCAGCGAAAGAAAGAGCCTCACCGCGCCGATTCCGGCCCTCGAGGGCTACTTCACGTTCACCCTCATGCCCCAGCTCTTCCTCAACGCCCGTGCGCGCGGCCTGAAGGCGAACATCAGCGGCTCGTCGGGCAGCATGCTCGAGGCGACCGGCACGCTGGATCTCTTCATCACGCCTGGATTCGGCATCGGCGGCGGCTACAACTACACCCGCATCGACTACACGCGCGATTCCGACACGATCACCCAGGTCCGCTACCACTACAAGGGACCGGTTTTCTACGTCGCGATCGCGTTCTGAAGGCCGCGCTTTCGCGCGTCAGTCGAATTCGCGGCGCGGCGCGGCCTGATCCAAACCCACGCGCCCGATCTCGATGTCGGATCGGAAGTAGCTCTCGCCGCGGACAGGGGAGCCCGCGAGACGGCGCAGCATTCCGATCTGGCCCGTGTGCGTGAGGGCGTCGGCCACGGGGCCCTGGAAGAGCTTGTCTTCCGTGAAGCCCTCCGGCAGAGGCGCGCCAGACGCGAGATGCCGGTCGAACGCCTCGAGCGCGGCGAAGAAGCGCGCGACCCCCTGGTCCCACGGAAGCGGCGTCGCGTCGTTCCAGACCGAGGCGCCCTTCGCGAGCTGAAGAGCCCAGTCGAAGAGATCGCCCATGTGCGAGAGGATCTGCCCGGGCGTACGAGAACCGGGGGCGACCGAGAAGCTCTCGAAGCCCGCGGGCGCGCCGCGGAGCGCCTTGCCCGCGCGGTAAGCGAGCGTCGCGAGAGCGTGGCGGAGAAGGTCGCGGGCGGAGGCTGGCGGCGTCACGAGGACGGAGTATGCCAAAGGCGCTTCAGCGGACGTCACGCTCGGGCGTGTCCGCGATCGCGCGCAGCCACGTGACGCTCACTGCCCGCGAAGCGCTTCGATGAACTCTCGGGGCGAGACGACGGTGACGCCTTGCCGGAGGGACGCAGGGAAGTGCCTCAGGTTCCCCGTGACCAGAAAGCTCGTCGCGGACTCGAGCGCAGCGTCCAGGAACGGCTCGTCGGCGGGGTCGGGAAGGCGAGCTTTCCCCGGCGAAGCCAGCACGAGAAGCCCGACGGTTTCCATGTCTTCAAGAAGAAGGGTCGCGGCGGCCGGCGGGATTCCGAGGTGAGGCCGAAACAGCACATCATGGTACTCGGCCAGAATCGCGTCCGAGAAACACGGCACGAGAAGGTCCGACTCCAGCAGTCTTAGGATCTCCGCCGGGGGACCCTTTGGCGAGACGAGTCCCGACACGAGCACGTTCGTGTCGAGGACGACCTTCAACGCTTGCGGCTCTTTCGCACGTCCGCGATGACGGCGTTGATCTCGCGCAAACTCATCCCTTTCGGATTTCGCTCGAGCGACGCGCGCTGGATCTCACGAACCGTCTCGCCGAGCCTGGCGCGGCGTAGAGCGAGGAGCCGGCGCTCGAACGAGCCCTCATCCACGCTCGTCAGAATCGCCATCGGCCTTCCGTTCGATGTCAGGACGAGGTCCCTTTCCGTCTTGAGATCCTTCCAGACCTTCGTCGGCCGGCCCCTGAGATCGCGGACTGTGACGAACTTCATGGTCTCACCATCACTCAATAGTGTACACGATCGTCACCCGCCTGAGTCGACTCCATTACAAGAATAAAGGCGAGACGGTCTTCCCGAAGCGGGTGGTTAGTACGCCAGCGTCTTCTTCGCCGCCTCGAGAACTTTCTCGGTGTTCGGCAGGATCGCCCGCTCGAGGATGCGGTTGAAGCCGACGGGCGTGAACGTCGAGCCGACCCGGTCGACCGGGGCGTCGAGAAATTGGAACAGCTCCGACGCGATGCGGGCGACGAGCTCGCCGCCGAAGCCGCCGTGGACCTTGTCCTCGTGGACGACGAGGACGCGGGACGTCTTTTTCACCGAGGCGGCGATGGCCTCGAAATCGAGCGGCACGAGCGAGCGCAGGTCGAGCACCTCGACGTTCTTGCCGTCTTTTGCGAGCGCCTCGGCCGCCTCCAGCGCGAAGTGCACGGGCGTGCCGTAGGCGAGGATCGTGAGATCGCTGCCTTCCCGTCGGCGCCGGGCGACCCCGAACGGCACCGCGAACCCCGTAGGAACGCGTGCCTTCGCCTGCGCGGAGTTGTAGAGGAACTTGGGCTCGAGGTAGAGCGTGACGCCGCGCGAGCGCATCGCCGTCCGGAGGAGGCCCGCGGCGTCGTCCGCGAACGCGGGGACCACGATGCGGATGCCGGGAAGCGTCGCGAGCCAGCCCTCGATGTTCTGGGAATGGTAGAGGCCGCCGCCGATGTAGCCGCCCGAGGCGATGCGCACGGTGACGTTCGGAACGAACTTCCCGTTCGTGCGCCAGAACTCGTGCGACATCTCGACCATCTGCTCGGCCGCGGGCCAGAAGTAATCGGCAAATTCGGCGCCTTCGACGACGACGCGGATCTTTTCGTCGAGGCGCGAGAAGCCGTCCGCCGTGCCGAGGATGTAGTCCTCCGCGAGGGGGCCGTTGAAGACGCGCTTCGCCCCGAACTCCTGCTGCATGCCCTTCGTGACGTTGAAGATGCCGCCCTTCTCCTTGTAGGCCACGTCCTGCCCCCAGAGATACGTGTCCGGGTTCTCGCGGAACATCTCCTTGAGCGTGCCGTTCAGGGCCTGGATGAGCGACATCTCGGTCGTCGGCTTCCCGTCGACGGTCTCGGGAGTGAGCGGCATGTGCGCGAGGCCGTCGCCCTCGGGCGCCCACGGCTCGGGCACGACGTGCTCGAGGATGGAGGCGGGGTCGGGGTCCGGCGCGCGGCGGGCGCGGTCTGCGGATTCCTCGTACGTCTTCCGGTTCGCGTCCTCGATCGCGGCGATCTCCTCCTCCGAGAACGCGCCGCCCTCGACCAGGATGCGGCGAAGGCGCAAGAGCGGATCCTGTGCCTTCGCGGCGGCGATCTCCTCGGGCGAGCGGTACAGCTCGTGACGGTCGGAGTTGGAGTGCGAGTGGATGCGCACGCACTCGGCGTGGACCAGGACGCAGCCCGCGCCCGACTTCACGAACGCCACGGCCTCGCGCATGGCGCGCAGCGAGTCGAAGAGATCCTTGCCGTCGCAATGGACGATCTTCAAGTTCTGGAAGCCCGAGAAGTTGTCCGACGCGAAGAGGTTCGCCGTCTGGTCGCTCTTCGGCACGGCGATGCCGTAGCCGTTGTCCTGCACCACGAAGACGACGGGCAGCTTCTCGCGCGAGGAGCCGTTGACGGCCTCGTAGAAGTAGCCCTCGGACGTGGACGACTCGCCGACGGAACAGAAGACGATCGCGTCCGACCCGTAGGTCCGGAGCGCGCGGCCGAGTCCCGCGGCGTGCTGCGCGTGGTTCGAGACGCATGACGAGACGTTCTGGATGTGGATCTCGGGCTTCGCGAAGTGGTTCGACATGTGGCGGCCGCCGGAGGCGACGTCGTCGCGCTTGGACATCCCGTTCAGCAGGATCTCCTCGGCCGAGAGGCCGGCGGCGAGGCAGGTCGAGAGGTCGCGGTAGTACGGGAAGAGGTAGTCGTGTCCGGGCCGGAACGTGACGCCGAGGGCGACCTGGATGCCGTCGTGCCCCGCGCACGGCGCGTGATACGACCAGCCGAGGCCCTGCTTGAGGTAATTCGGGGCCTTGTCGTCGAGGAGCCGGCCGAGGTGCATCAGCGCGTACCAGCGCCTCAGCTCGTCGCGGCTCGGGGCGAGCTGCGCGATCGTGGCGGCGGCTTCGGACGGCGAAGCGCCCGCGGCGGTCAGGACACCCGGTTCGGCCATTCCATCGCTCCTCCAAGAAGGGGTTTCTCCGGGGCTGGGGGCGCGCCTGGCGGAGACGGGTTCTCATCTTACCGCTTCGGATAGAATCCGCGGTCCCGCAGCCTTCGGATGCTTTTCACCGGGGGAATCTCGCTTGGCGGGCCAGGAGAACGATCCGTGCCCCAGACCCTCATCGCCCGGTCCGTCGAAACCGCCGAATCCGCCGACCGCAAGACCTTCGAGGCCGCCCTCGCGGCCGACGCGGCCACCCCGAGGAAGAAGCTTCTGGAAGGGCAGGTCGTGAACGGCATCATCGCGGGGATCACACCCGATGTCGTGCTCGTCTCGATCGGCGGCAAGTCCGAAGCTCTCATGGACCTCAAGGAGCTCGAGGGCGAGAAGGTGGGCGACCGGATCGAAGCGGTGGTCGTGAAGGCGGGCCCGGACGTGCGCCTCTCGCGCAAGCTCGCGGTGGGACACCGCACGAAGGCCGAGCTTCGCGCCGCATCCGAGGCGAAGATCCCCGTCGCGGGGAAAGTCATGGCGCGGAACAAGGGCGGCTTCGAGGTCATGATCGGAGGCGCCCACGGCCTCCGCGCGTTCTGCCCGGTCTCGCAGATCGACCTCGGCCGTCACGAAGAGGCCGCGCTCGCGGCCTACGTCGGGCAGACATACGACTTCCGCGTCCTCGAATACTCCGAGGACGGGCGCCGCGTGGTCGTCTCGCGCGTCGCGCTCCTCAGAGTCGAGCAGGACGAGAAGGCCGCCCTGACGCGCGAGAAGATCGCCGTCGGCGCGGTCCTGCCCGGACGCGTCCGCTCCCTCACGGACTTCGGGGCGTTCGTGGACCTCGGCGGCGTGGACGGCCTCGTGCACGTCACGGAAATCTCGCGGCGAAGGGTCGCGCACCCGAAGGATGTCCTCACGGTCGGCCAGGACGTCACGGTCAAGGTCACCAAGCTGGCCGGCGAGGGCAAGCGCATCTCGCTTTCCATGAAGGAGCTCGAGGCCGATCCGTGGCAAACGCTGCCGGACCGCTTCGCTCCCGGCGCGTCGTTCACGGGCACGGTCGCCCGCCACGCGGACTTCGGCCTCTTCGTCGAGGTCGAACCGGGCGTGGACGGCCTCGTGCACGTCTCGGCGCTGCCGGCCGGCGTCACGCTCAAGGATCCGACCGTCGCCGACGGTCAGACCGTGCAAGGCTGGGTGAAGGAAGTCGACCCGAAGCAGCGCAGGCTGTCGCTCTCGCTGCGCGAGGTCGCGACGTCGAATCCGTGGGAGGGCATCCTCGAGCGCCATCCGGAAGGCTCCGTCGCTTCGGGCGAGGTGGAGAGCGTGGCGACGTTCGGCGTCTTCGTGCGTCTCGAACCCGGCCTCACGGGCCTGATCCCGAACTCCGAGTCCGGCGTGCCGCCCGGCACGGTCAACCGCCACTTCGTTCCGGGAAAAACGGTCGAGGTGAAGGTGATCGGAGTCGACACGGCCAGGAAACGCATCTCGCTCTCGGCGTCGGGCGCGAAGGCGGAGGCGGACCGCGGCGAGCTCAGGAGTTACCGTGAGGAGACCGCGAAGCGCGAGAAGGCCGCGGTGCCGTCCGTCTCCGGCTTCGGCACCTCTCTTCTCCAGGCTCTGAACAACCCGAAGAGCAAGCAGAAGAGGGGCTGATCGCCGCCGCAGGGCCGTTCGCGCCGGGCATAGACTCCCCGCCGGCCTGAACGTGACCTTTTCCCTCAGATTCCCCCGGTGGGCCGCCGCCCATTCTCGGAAGGCGGCGGAGGACCGGATCCGCAGCCTCAACCGTCTGCTCAAGACGATCTCCGAGGTGGACCAGCTCCTCATCAAGGTGGCGGACGAAGAGGCGCTCCTCGGGAAAGTCTGCCGGATCCTCGTCGAGTCGGGAGGCTACTTGCTCGCCTGGATCGGAAAGGCGGACCCCGGGGCGACGCAGGCCGTACCGGTGGCGCGCGCCGGCGCCGACGCGCACCTTCTGGACTCCATCGCCGTGCGCTGGGACGACTCACCGGAGGGGCACGGGCCTTTCGGCACCGCGATCCGAACGGGTCGGCACGTCGTCGTGCAGGACACGGACGCCGACTCCTCCGTCGGCCCGTGGCGGGCGTTCAGGTCCCAGATCGGCGCCCGATCTATGGCGGTGCTTCCTCTTCGTCGCGGCGGCGCCGTGACCGCCGCCCTCCTCGCGTACGCCGCCGTTCCCTCTTTCATCGACGAGGAGGAGATCGCGCTCCTCGATGGGCTCGCGGAAGACGTCTCCTTCGCCCTCGACGTGCTCGACGACCGTGAGCGGGCCCGCAAGAGCGAGCAGGAGCTGCGCAGGCTGTCGCGGGCCGTCGAGCAGACCCCCACGTCGATCGTGATGACGGACCTGGAGGGGCGGATCGAATACGTCAACCCGCACTTCACGGAGGTGACGGGCTACACGGCCGAGGAGGCACGGGCACAGAATCCCCGCATCCTGAAATCCGACCGCACGCCGCCCGAAGTGATCCGGCAGCTCTGGGAGACGATCACGGCGGGGAAGGTCTGGCACGGCGAGCTGTGCAACCGGCGCAAGGACGGAACCCTCTTCTGGGAGCAGGCTTCGATCTCCCCGGTGCGGGACGACAAGGGGACGGTCACGCACTACGTCTCCGTGGGGGAGGACATCACCGAGCGCAAGCGGTCCGAAGCGAACGTCGTCAGGCTCAACGCCGAGCTGGAAGAAGCGCTCGCATGGCAGCGGCAGATCTTCGAGGGCTCGCGGGACGCGGTGTTCGTCAGCGACGAGCAGGGGCGGTTCGTCGCCGTCAACGGCGCCGCGACGGATCTGACGGGTTACTCCCACGAAGATCTGCTGGGGATGGGGATCCCCGACCTCCACGACGAGCCCGATCTCGCGGCGTACCGCGCTTTTCATCAGCGCATTTTGGGAGGCGAGCAGATCCTGTCGGAGGCGCCGATCCGGAGGAAGGACGGCCGCAAGGTCGCCGTCGAGTTCAACAACAGACTCGTCACCCTCGGCGGCAGACGTTTCATGCACACCGCGGGTCGGGACCTCACGGAACGCGGGCAGCTCGAGGCGCAGCTCGCCCAGGCGCAGAAGATGGAGGCCGTCGGACGCCTCGCGGGCGGCGTCGCGCACGACTTCAACAACCTCCTGACGGTCATTCAGGGCTACGGCGAGCTGGTGCGCGACTCACTTTCGTCAGACCCGCGGCGCGAGAGCATGGACGAGCTCCTGAAGGCCGCCGGGCGTGCGACCTCGCTCACGCGGCAGCTCCTCGCCTTCAGCCGCAAACAGGTGCTCGAGCCGAAGGTCGTGCACCTGGCCGAGATCGTGCGCGAGACGGGCCGCATGCTCGAACGGCTCATCGGTGAGCACATCGCGCTGTCGCTCGCGGCACCCGAGGAGCGCGCGACCGTGAAGGCCGATCCCGGCCAGATCGAGCAGGTCATTCTCAATCTCGCCGTGAACGCGCGGGACGCGATGCCGAACGGAGGCCATTTGACGGTTTCCGCGGGCAGCTTGACGACGGCGACCCCGCTCGACGGATTCCCCGATCAGCTTCCGGCCGGCCGATGGGTCCTCATGACCATGGAAGACACGGGCTGCGGAATGGACGCGGAGACGCTCTCGCACGCGTTCGAGCCGTTCTTCACGACCAAAGAGCGCGGCAAGGGAACGGGCCTCGGGCTGTCCACCGTGTACGGAATCGTGAGGCAGAGCGACGGCCGCGTTCAGGTGACGAGCGTTCCCGGGAAGGGGACGACCATCCAGGTCTATCTTCCGCGCTCCGACGAGAAGACGACCTCGGGCGTTCGCCCGAGCGTGGGCTCGAGCCGCGGAACGGAGACCGTGCTCGTCGTCGAGGACGAGGCGGCGGTCCGGAATCTCGTGCGGGCGGTTCTCGAGCGCAAGGGGTACGTCGTGCTCGCCGCCGAGGACGGCGCCGCCGCGCTCGATCTCGTCGACGCGTACGCGGGCGTCATCCATGTGCTCCTGACCGACCTCGTGATGCCGGGAATGAACGGGCGCGATCTGGCCGCGCGCGTGAGGGCGAAACGGCCTGCGATCAAAGTGGTGTTCATGTCGGGGTACACCGCCGACGTTCCGACGGAGCTCGGAGTGGAAGGCGGACCGGGCTTTCTCTCCAAGCCATTCAACGAGCGCGCCCTCACGGCGAAGCTCCGCGAGGTTCTCGACGCCCAGCCGGCCTGAACGTCACGGCGCTCGCGTCGAGCCCGTGGTAACGTCCGCGCGGCTCTTTTCATCGTCCTCGAGTCCCCTGAAAGTTTGCGACCTCCGGGGGGCGAACGTGAGGCGCCCGTGCGCGCGTCACGCGAAGAGGGAAGCGGGTGAGATTCCCGCGCGGCCCCCGCCACTGTGACCGGGGACGCGCCCGGCGAGATCCACTGGCGGCGAGAGATCGGTCCCGAGAGGCCGGTCGCGCTGCCGGGAAGGGGCCGGGCGCGGACGATCCGGGAGCCAGGAGACCTGCTCGAGGAACATCGTTCTCGCTACGCCTTCTCCGGGGCTCGGGAAGTCGCGGCTGTTCCGGCGTCCGGCCGGAAACGCCGCCGCCTTCCGATGGGAAGGTGGAGCCAGCGGAACGGAGGTGTTCCATGGTGTCCCGTCTCTTTCTCTTGCGGTCGTCGTGCGCCCTGCTCCTCTCCCTCGCGTCCCCTCTGTTTGGCCAGCCCGCGCCGCCGCCTTCCGCCGCGAAGCTCGCCGCCGACGTCGTCGTCTCGGCCGAGGCCGAGCCTGAATCCGCCGACTCCCTCGGCGTCGCCGCGACCGTGATCGACGCCGCCGAGATCGCGGCATCGAAAGCGACGACGGTTCTCGATCTCCTGCGTACGGTGCCCGGTCTCGACATCGTTCAATCCGGCGGCCCCGGCACGGTGACGTCCCTCTTCTTGCGCGGAACGAGCTCCACGCAGACGCTCGTTCTCGTGGACGGCGTCCCGCTGAACAGTCCCTATTTCGGAGGCACCGACCTCTCGGCGCTGTCCGTCGCGAACGTCGAGCGCGTGGAGGTCGTGCGCGGGCCTTTCTCGGCGCTCTACGGCTCGGAGGCGATCGGCGGCGTCGTGCGGGTCTTCACGAAGAGGTCCGCGGACCCGGGATTCAGCGGGAACGCCCGATTCGCTTTGGGGAATGCCGGCGCGAAGGAAGGCCTCGGAGAAATCCGTTTCTCCGAAGGCGCCTTCACGGGGACTTTCGGCTTTCGAAGGACTCTTTCCTGGGGCGACCAGTTCAATGAATTCTTCTCCGGAACGACCCTTTCTGGTGCGCTGACGGCGGCGCTCGGCGAGGGAGCGTCGCTCGGCGTCTCGGTCCGCCGTGAGAGCGGCCGGACCGGCGTCCCCACGGACGGCGCCACGCCGACGCCGCGGCGCTGGACGAAGAACGACACGATGACCGTCGAGGTTCCTCTCTCTCTTCCACTTTCAAAGAATCTCTCTCTCGAGGCTTCGGTGCGCTACGCGCGCGACCGGCCCGGCTACGCGGATCCCGACGACCAGTTCCTCACGTCGTCCTCCACGGATGCGCGCCGGGCCGGGGCGCGCCTCGCCTTCACGTCGACTCTCGGCGCGCAGCGGCTCTCCGCGGGCGCGGACTGGGAGCGCACGCTCGTCTCGAACGAGAGCAACTTCGGCGTGGCTCTCGAGGACGCGTCGACGCGCACGTTCGCGCTCTTTGCCGAGGACCGCATCGCCCTCGCAGGCGAGCGGCTCGTCGCGACCGCGGGCGTCCGCTGGGACGACCACAGCGCGTTCGGCAGCGCCGTGAGCCCGCGCGTGACGGTCGCGTGGCGCGTCACGCCGTCGTTGAAGCTGCGCGCGGCGGCAGGATCCGCGTTTCGAGCGCCCTCGACGGGCGAGCTGTACTACCCGTTCTCCGGCAACCCGTCGCTCCGCCCCGAGAAGTCGAACGGCTACGAGGTGGGACTGGAGAAGACGCTCGCGGGAGGAGTCATCGCGGAGGTCTCGGGTTTCTGGAACGACCTGAGGGACCTCATCGACTTCGACCCCGCGACGTTTACGGACCGGAACGTGGGGAGAGCGCGGACGCGAGGAGTCGAGGTGGCTCTCCGGACGCCCATCGGGGCGCACTCTTTCGTGCGCGCGTCGTATACGTACCTCGACGCGAAGGATCTCGACACGGACACGTTCCTCGTCCGGCGCCCGCGGCACCGCGCCTCGGCGACGTACGCGACGACGTTTGCCTCGGGAGGCTCCGTGAGCCTGACGGCGATGTGGGTGGGAGCGCGCCCTGACCTCGACGCGACGGACTTCACGACGCTCGTCGAGAATCCTTCGTACCTGAGGGTTGACGCCGCGCTCACGCTACCGCCGCTCGCGCTTTCGCTCGCCCCTTTCGTCCGCGTGACGAATATCCTCGGGCGCGACTACGTCGAGGCAAGCGGCTTCCCGGCGCCAAAACGCCGCTTCCTGGCGGGGCTGGAAACGGCGTTCTGAGCGGGCTCAGGGTCTCGGGGGGAACCCTTCGAAGATCTTGTCGACGGCTTGCTGAACTTTCTCCTCACGCGTCTGGGGCGACTCGTCGGGATCCACGACCCGCGACGCGCTGCCGCGAAACACGAGCTCCTTGGCCTTCGTGTCGACGAGGTCTACGACGAGCGTGCCGACCGGAATCTGCTCGACTCGGGCCGACGTCCAGTACGGACCGCGCCAGCGCCAGCCCCAGCCCCAACCGGAGCTCCAGGTCGTCACCTGCGTCTGACTGTGCGTGCGCGTGTGCAGGACGACCCACAGATCGGGCGTCCCGCCGGGAACCTCGGAGTATCCGCGCGAGGACAGGGTTCTCACGACGGCCGCTCGCACCCTCTTCATTGCGATCGGGCTCCGAAACTCCCGCACGTCCTTGAAAGCGAACGTGTGGTACGAGGAGAAGTTGGCGCCTCGGTCGAAATCGACGTGCGTCTCGATGCTCGAGCAGCCCGCGAGAAACAGGACGGCGAGAACGGGAACGAGAAGGGGTGCCTTCTTCACGTGACCACCTCCATAGGGGGAGACGTGCAAGACGCTTGCCGGGTTTACGTGCTTCCCCTGGGAGACGACCCCTCTCGTGCTCCGCATCACACGGTCGCCGGCCCGGTCGAGGAGATCAAGTCTCGAGCCGCAAGAGGAACGCCGCGAAGATCACGAGAAGGATCAGGAGAGCGCAGGAGACTCCGAGAAAGAAGAGCCAGAACGATCGGCGCTCGCCTCCCTGTGCGACATAGAGCTGGGCGCCGATCAGGTTCGCGATCGAGCCGATGGGGCTCCCGCACGCTCCGGCCGTGACCCCGTAGAGCAGCCCGCGGAAACCGAGCGGGCTCGTTGCTGCGGGCGTGAGGAGAAGGGCCGCCGGAACGTTGGAGACGACCTGCGACAGCAGCGCGCCGGAGAGGAGGAGCCCGACGGCGCGGTGGCCGAAGATGCTCGCGGGATCGAGCCGATGGTAGAGCCGACCCCGCTCGAGGCCGGGAATCCCGATGAAAAGAAGTGCGAAAACCAGCACGATCGAGAAGTCCACGTCCCGGAGCCGGCGCCCGAGGAGCAGCGCGGCAGGGAGAGCCAGCAGGAGGGGGACCTGATGCGGCAGCCGGCCGAAAAGGCTCCCGAGCTCGGCGGCGAGCAGGAGAAAGAAACCGGCGGAGAGCGTCGGGTCGACGTCGAACGCGGCGGTTGCGGGCGGCACGATGCCGCGCTGCGGAACGAAGACGAAAACCACGGCCGCGAGCAGGACGAACGAGGCTCCGATCAGCGGAATTTGCGCCTGAACGAAGGAGCCGAAGGTGAAACCTCCGCGCGCGTACAGGAACAGGTTCTGCGGGTTCCCGATCGGGGTCAAAGCCCCGAGGAGGTTCGCCGCGAGGACCTCGAGCACGACGAGCTTGTGCAGCTCGACCCCCTCGACGTCACGAAACAACATCGTGAACGGTACGACGAGGAACAGGGTGACGTCGTTCGTCAGGATGGACGACAGAAAGGCGGTGACGGCGATCATGGCGAAGGCGAGGCCGCGCAAGGAGCGGACGTGCCGGATGACGGCGACGACGAGCCGGTCGAAGAGATCGGAGGCCTTTCCGAGCTCCACCGCGACCGTCAGAACGAGGAAGAGCGTCAGGATCCGCAGGTCCATCAGGCCGGGGATCTCGGAGAGCCGGACGTGGCCCATCGCGAGCGCCGAGAACGCAAGGGTCGCCGAACCGGTGATCAGGAAGCGCTCGAAGAGGAGGGCCCGGATGGCCGGGTGTTCGAGAAGCGCGCGGATCCGCCGTCTCATCGGGAGCGTTTCATCGAGGGCTCGGAGAGATTCTACGGTTCTCCGCCGGTTGACCACCCCGGCTCTTCCCGTTAATCTCCCCGTTCTCTCCGTTCCCGGGTGGGGCTGTAGCTCAGTTGGGAGAGCGCTTGAATGGCATTCAAGAGGTCGACGGTTCGATCCCGTTCAGCTCCACCATTCTCCAGTTCTGGCCCCTCGGGCCAGCACATCAAACGGCGATCTCAAAGCGACTGAAACACTTCCGTCGGTGATCGTGTCGTTCGACACCATCGTCTTCAGCAGTCGAGCCTTTTCTGAGGGTTCCCTTCGCTCCGATCTGGTTGCCGGCGTCTCCGTCAACTCCCGGTGGTTTGCATAACGATATCAATCCGGACAGAATGACCGTTTACCGGCGGGGATCGAGAAAGAAACCGAGGGCGTGAATCCGGTGTCTACGCGCGACAGCCCCGAAAATTCCCATTGCCGCCTACAGCGGCCCCCCACATGAGCCGGTCCCGATATGCTTCTGCGATGACCGCAGGAAAACGGGTAGGACAAATGGAGGCATTCACGAGAGGGTTCGTGGCGCTCGCGCTCGCCCTCGCGGGATCGGTGGCGGCCCAGAGCGGCGACGATCCCTTCCAGTGGCTCGAGGACGTCCATGGCGAGAAGGCCCTGAGCTGGGCCCGCCAGCACAACGCGAAGACGACGGCGGTTCTCGAGGCGCGCCCGGAGTACGGGCCGATCTACACGCGCACGCTCGAGATCCTGGACTCCAAGGAGAAGATCCCGACGCCCGAGCTCCTCGGCGACACCGTCTACAACTTCTGGCGGGACGACGCGCACGAGCGGGGCATCTGGCGGCGCACCTCCCTCGCCTCGTACCGCTCGGCTTCCCCGCAGTGGGAGACGGTGCTCGACGTCGACGCGCTCGCGAAGGCGGACGGCAAAGCCTGGGTCTTCCACGGTGCAGACTGCCTTCGGCCGGCCAACGTGCGCTGCATGATCAGCCTCTCTCCCGGCGGCTCGGATGCTGCCGTGGTGCGCGAGTTCGACACGACCTCGAAGCAATTTGTCGCCGGCGGCTTCTCGCTGCCGGAAGCCAAGTCCCAGGTGGCCTGGCGGGACGAGGACACGGTCTGGGTCGGGACGGACTTCGGGGCCGGGTCGCTCACGGCCTCGGGATACCCGCGGATCGTGAAGCTCTGGAAACGGGGCACGCCTCTCGCTGAGGCCAGAACCGTGTTCGAGGGCAAGCCGGAGGACGTCGCCTCCAGCGGCAGCAGCGAGATCCTGAGCGACGGGCGGTACGACGTCGTCACGCGAGTTCCGGCGCTCTACCGGCACGAGTCATTCCTTTTGCTAGGTGACCGACTCGTCAGGCTCGACGTGCCCGAGGATTCACAGCTGCGGGGGTTCTTCCGGGACCGGCTCCTCTTTTCCCTGCGGAGCGACTGGACCGCTGGTGGCCGGACCTACAGTGCGGGCTCGCTTCTCGCCTCTTGCGTCGACGACCTCCTTCGAGGCGTCCGCCACCTCGACATCCTCTTCGAGCCGGGCGAGCGCGTCTCCCTGGCCAGTGTGGATCGCACGCGCGACCGCGTGCTGATCCAGACGCTCGACAACGTCCGAAGCCGCATCACGGCGCTCACCCTCGAAAACGGCACCTGGAAGCGGTCCGACGTGCCGCTGCCCGGGCTGGGCACGGCGTGGTTCTCGGCCACGAGCGACCTCACGAACACGTACTTCTTCACGTATCAGGATTTCACGACCCCGACCTCGCTTTGGCTCGCCGAGACCGGACCGGAGCCCACGAAGATCAAATCGATGCCGGCTTTCTTCGAGGCGACGGGGATCAAGACCGAGCAGCTCGAGGCGGTGTCGAAGGACGGCACGAAGATCCCGTACTTCGTCGTGACGCCGAAGGGCTTCCGGGCCGACGGGACGGCCCCGACGCTTCTCTACGCCTACGGCGGCTTCGAGCAGTCCCTCGTGCCGCGGTACAGCGGCGTCACCGGGACCGCGTGGCTCGCGCGTGGCGGCGTGTACGTCAACGCGAACATTCGCGGCGGCGGGGAGTTCGGCCCCGCCTGGCACAAGGCGGCCGTGAAGGAACAGCACGTCCACAACTTCGAGGATTTCTCGGCGGTGGCCCGGGACCTGATCGTCCGGAAGATCACCTCGGCGCGCCGCCTCGGGATCATGGGCGGCTCCCAAGGAGGCCTCCTCGTGGGCGGGACCTTCACACTCTATCCGGATCTCTTTTGCGCCGTGGTGGCCCAGGTGCCGCTCGCCGACATGCGCCGCTTCAACAAGCTGCTGGCCGGCGCGAGCTGGATGGCGGAGTATGGGGACCCTGACAAGCCCGAAGACTGGGCGTACATCCGGACCTGGTCACCCTACCAGCTCCTAAAGGCGGACGCGAAGTACCCGACGCCGTTCTACTGGACGAACACGCCGACGACCGCGTTCACCCGGCCCACGCGCGAAAGATGGTTGCGAAGATGGAGTCCCAAGGGCACCCCGTCTACTACTTCGAAAACACCGAAGGCGGGCACGGGTCCGGCGCCGTCAACAAGCAGACGGCCACGGTCACGGCGCTCCAGTTCGCGTATCTCTGGATGATGCTCCGCTGAGTGCCGCCGTCAACTATCCGGCCGGCGGCAGCCGCGGCGGGCCCTTACAACCTCCGGCAATTCCCATTGCACCCCCTACAGGCCCGACAAAGTCTGTCCGCCTAGCGATGGGGCGCGGGATCGGTTGAAGCATCTGCATCAGCGCGTCCGACATAGGTTTGCCCTACTATGCTAAACAGGAAGTCTTTGTCTAAATGCGACGCGACGACGGCCGTCGAACGCCGGGCCGGGGGCCTTTGTCCGCGCTCGACTCCCCCGAACGCTGGGCGCGCGTCCAGACCGTTTTCTGCGAAGCGGTCGAGCGCACGAGTCCGGACCGCGAGCGCTTCGTGGCAGTCGCCTGCGAAGGGGACGCGGAACTCAGGCGGGAGGTCGAGTCCCTCCTCAAGAGTGACGAAGAGGCCGGCAGCTTCATCGAAACGCCTGCGGTCGCGCCACAGACCTTGACTGCCGACTCCTCGCCAGACGGCAGGGCGCGCGATCACCATCAACCTCGACTGGACGAAGGCGCGCGGCTCGGACCATACGAGATCGCCTCGTTCGTAGGCGCCGGCGGTATGAGCGAGGTTTATCGTGCCCGGGACGTCCGTCTCGGACGGACGGTTGCGATCAAGATCCTGCACGGCGGCGCTGGCGACGCGGCGGCGCAGGCACGGCTCGTGCGCGAAGCCCGGCACGCCTCCACGCTCAGCCATCCGAACGTGTGCACGGTCCACGACGTGCATGACGCCGGCGGCGTGCCCTTCATCGTGATGGAGTACGTCGAGGGCCCCACGCTGGGCGATCTCACCCCACCGGCCGGGCTGCCGATCGCGGAGTTGCTGGGCTACGGACTCCAGGTCGTGCAGGCGCTTGAGCACGCACACTCCCGCGGGATCGTGCACCGCGACCTCAAGGCCGCCAACGTCGTGGTCGATGCGGATGGGCGCGCCAAGCTCCTCGACTTCGGCCTTGCGCGGCGCCTGCCCGGCGCGCTCGCGATCGCCTCCGGCTCGACGATCGACCACGGGGCCCTGGCCGGCACGCTCTCTCACATGGCGCCCGAGGTGCTGCTCGGGCGCGACGCGGACGCGCGCGCCGACATTTGGGCGCTGGGCGTGCTCCTCTTCCAGATGGCGGCCGGCCGCCTGCCCTTCAAGGGCGAGACGCCGTTTGCGACCAGCCAGGCGATCCTGCTGGACCCGGCGCCGCGGCTGCCGGGACACGTGCCGCTCGCGCTGCGAATGATCATCGACGCGTGCCTCGCTAAGGATCCCGCCGAGCGATACCAGAGCGCCGCGGACGTGCGGGGCGCTCTCGAGACGATCCACGCCGGCGGCGCCCGACGTCTCACCGTGCGGTTTCTCGCCGCGCGCGGCCTGCACGCGATCAAGAAGGGTGCCTCCGTCGCGGCCGTGCTTACGCTCCTGGCAGCCTCGGCCGCGTCGACATGGACGCATTCCGGCGACCGGAACGGACCGCATGGAGGGCCACTTCGGATCGTCGTCTTGCCCTTCGAGAACCTCGGATCCCCCGAAGACGCCTACTTCGCGAGCGGGATGACCGAAGACATCACGAGCCGCCTCGCAAACGTCCGGACCCTGGCGGTCATCTCCCGCAACACCGCCACCCAGTACGACCGCAAGGGAAAGACGGTCGAACAGATCGGCAAGGATCTGGGCGTCGGCTTCATCCTCGAGGGCTCGGTCCGATGGGACAGGAGCGGCGGCGGTCCGGGACGCGTGCGGATCACGCCTCAGCTCATCCGGGTTTCAGACGACACGCACCTCTGGTCGGAACGCTATGACCGGCAACTCGCGGACATCTTCGCCATCCAGGGTGCTGCGGCGGACGGCGTCGTTCGCGCGCTCAATCTCGCTCTTGCGCCGGCCGAGTCGATGGCCCTGCGTCGGCTGCCAACGCACGACCTCGAGGCCTACGATCTTTACCTGCAGGCTCTCGAGCTGGCTAGGGGGAACTCGACCCCGTCGTCGATCGCCCGGCAGATCAAGCTGGCCGGCGCGGCCCTCGACCGGGATCCCCGGTTCGCCGAGGCGCTCGCCCAGCTGGCGCAGACGCGAATCTACAATTACTGGCTCTACTTCGACCGGAGAGAATCCGAGCTCGGGCGAGCCAGGGTCGAGGCGGAGCGCGCGGTCGCCCTGCGTCCCGATTCGGCGGAAACCCATCTGGCTCTCGGCTTCTACCACTACGGTGTTCGGCTCGACTACGAGGCTGCCCTCACGGAGTTCAACAAGGCCCTCGCATTTCAGCCGAACAACGCCCTCGTCCAAGCCTGGATCGGCTTCGTTTGGCGGCGTCAGGGGAAGATGGAGGAGGCGGAAGCGGAGCTTCAAAGGGCCGCTGACATCGACCGCGGAAACGGCGACGTAAATAACAACCTCGCGGAAACACAGACTCTGATTCGCAAGTATTCAAACGCCTCTCGAACCTTCGAGCTGGCGACATCGCTCGACCCGCACAACGTCGTCTGGCAAGGCCGGCGGGCCTGGGTAAACGTGCAATGGCATGGCGATGTGGCCGCCGCCGAGCAGGTTCTGAAGAAGGCGGCGGAAGTACCCAATCCGGAAGACCCGTATGGCTCCGTGACCTACTTCTCGGTGCGTACGGCACTTGTCGCTCGGGACTGGGAGGAAGCTCTTCGCCGCCTGAACGCACAGCGCCGAGAGCCCCTGGGAAGCGACCTGCAGTTAGAGTACCTTCCTATCTCGCTGCTGCGCGCCGAGGTCCTGTCGTACATGGGCCGGCAGGATCTGGCGCAGGAGTCGTTCGAAGAAGCCCGCCGCACTCTGGTGGAGAAGATCAAGGAAGCGCCGGACGACGCGCGTTTCCATTCCTCGCTCGGGATCACGCTGGCCGGCCTCAGTCGGAGCGGCGAGGCCGTTCGAGAAGGCGAGCGCGGCCTCGCGCTGATGCCGCCGACGCGCGACGCCTTTCGGGGAGTGTTCCGAGTAGAAGATCTCGCCCGGATTTGCGCGATGGTGGGGAACCAGGAGGCCGCCATCGAGCAACTCGACTACCTGCTGTCGCACCCCTCCTGGATTTCGGTCCCGCTGCTCAGGCTCGACCCGCGCTGGGACCCGCTCCGCAAGAACCCGAAGTTCGAGGCTCTGCTGGCGAAGTACGAGGTTAAGCTATGAGCCTCGCCGCCGGCGCCCGCGAGTCCTTCATCCCCATTGGCTCGAACCGGCCGGGGTCGCGAAGGACGCCCACGCACTCTCCCGCTTCGAGCACGGAGCGAAGGCCGTCGCCCTCTCACACCCAAACATCCTCGCCCTTTTCGGCGTCGGCGAGACGGGTGGCGTTCACTACGCGGTCCCGGCGGTCTACGAGGCCCTCGGCGAGGCTGATGCTCATTTTGCTTGGACGGAGAAGGCCTTCGCCGAGCGGGTCGACAGGCTTGCGACGCGCGCCTCGGCGCTGCTGGATCGCCGTTCCGGAGCGATCCGTGACAACGCGACCTCCTCAAAAGAGTGAGCGGGCGATGACGCACGCGGCCGCGGGCGATCCGGACATCACGGGCTTGCTCCTCGCGTGGAATGCCGGGGACCCGGAGGCTCTCAACCGGCTCCTCCCTGCCGTCTACGCGGAGCTGCATCGGCTGGCGCAACGCGAGCTCCTGCGCGAGCGCGCGAACCACAGCATGGAGCCGACCGCGCTCATCCACGAGCTGTACCTCGGGCTCGTCGATCAAACGGCGCGCGAAATGGGAAAACCGCGCGCAGTTCTTCGGGGTCGCGGCGCAGCTCATGCGACGGATCCTCGTCGATCACGCCCGGGCGCGGAACGCGCTCAAGCGCGGCGGCGGTGTCGCGGCCCTCCAGATCGACGCGGCCGACGACGCACCGCGGCCCGGGGGCACGTCGATCTTCTCGATCTCGACGAAGCGCTCGAGCGGTTGTCCGCCCGCAGCCCGGAACAGGGCCGCATCGTCGAGATGCGTTTCTTCGCGGGCCTCACAGTCGAAGAGACCGCCCATGTGATCGGGCGGTCTCCCCGTACGGTCAAACGCGAATGGCGGCTCGCAAGGGCGTGGCTCTTCCGGGAACTCCAGACCGATCCTCAGGGCACGCCCGGCGACGAGACTAGTCATCGTCGTCCTTGTCATCGTCATCGCTGTCAGTCGAGACGAAATCCAGTCCGTGCGGATAGCTCAGGCTCCACCGGGAACCGCGGTGACCGTCCCGCTACCGGGTTCACACGCCAGAGCGGCGAATTGGGAACGATTTCGGAGACATAGAAATTTCCGTCGTCGTCAATCGCCAGTCCCATGACCATGTTCGCCGTCAGCCCCTGAAGCTTGGTGACCAACTTAGCTTGGCCGGTTTTGCGGTTGATGCGGTAGAGCGAGTCCCAGGCGGCCCCATACATCGTGCCGTCGGGATGCCAGGCCAGGTCCATGACGTCGCCGCAGCCGCCCGTGACGCCCACCTTCTTGGCCTCGCCGGTCTTCAAATCAAACCGGTAGAGGCTGTTCTGGTTCGTTGTACCGCTGTCCGCATTCACTCCGTAGAGTTTGCCCTGGCGGGAGAAGCCGATCCCCATGAAACTCTCCGGATTGAGGTTGACCCCGAAAGGTGTGGCCAGACCCGTCGCAGGGTTCACGCTGGCCAGTTGCGGATTAGGACCGCCGGCGGGAAAGCCCTGCGTCACGGTGTAGAACGTGCCTTTATGCTTGCCTTTATGACTGATCGCAATGGCGAATGCCTCGGACGTCAAAGTTTCCGATCTCCGTCACGGTGCCGGCACCGACATCGATTCTGACCAACGTGGACCCGCCATTTGTCGTGGCATAGAGAATTGGCTCGTGTCCACGAGGCCGAGGGCATCGGTCGGCGTCCAGGACTGTCGTGAAGGCCAACAGGGCGACAGCCGCGAGAGTTGCGATGAAGTGAAGTTTTTTCATGGGTTCGGTCCTCTTTCTTCTGTGGTTGAGTGAAGGCGGCGATCGAACAACAACTCCGGAGCTGACCTCTGTGTAGATACGCGGAAACGCGTGCCGATCGGGGCCAGCCCGTTTGCGGCCCCGCGTCACGTCCGAGAGGGGCTCCCGAGAATCAGGAAGGAGAAACGTCCGTCCGCGGCGTGATTCCGAGCCACAGGAGCCCGCCCACCGCCGAGAGGAACGACGCCACGTGGAGCGCGTTCTCCCAGCCCATCGACGCCGCGAGGACCAGCGTGAGCGCCGGCGAGAAACGCACCGGCTGAGGTCGCTTCCCGTTGCGCTCGCTCTCGCCTGCGGGCTCGGGCTCTTCTACGCATCATCTCCGGCCCGGCGGGCCTGGGTCGCCTGCCTCCCGGCCGTCGACGCCAACCCGTCGCGGTGCTGCTCGGCTTATGGTCGGACTGGATGCTCCACCCGCTTCGGGGTCCGTTTGCAGGCGCGCTGCTAATGATGCCGGTCACCGATCGCGATCGTCCTCGCGGCTGTGGAGACGGCGGCGCTTGAGGGCCAGCCCGCCTCCCGCCGGCGATTTGAAGACGAAGGTCTTCATGCGCCGTCGGTCTAACATGTCTTCCACCACCGGCAGTTCGATAATCGAGCAGGATGCTCCACCACTGATTTCAAAGAGAGTTAACGCCACTTCGTAAGTCCCGCCCAGACCTTTCCGCGTCACCCGCTGACGATCACTCGAGTGATCCCTCCTCAAGGGAGGAGCGGAAGGATCTCTTCTCGAGGGAGGAGCGGAGGCCGAAGGGTGAATTTCCAGACGTTTAGTGGACGGGCTACCTGAGTACGCTCCGCTATAGCCTTGAAGTCACTTTCTCATCACCCTGCATCGCCGCGGCCGGCCGCCTCTCCGTCGAGCACCTCGCGCACCTTGCACGCGAGCGCGAGCGTTGAGTAAGGTGAATCGCCCCGGGTTTCCCGGAGGCCGGTTTACTTGAGTCCGGCCACCATGGCCTGGGCTTGCTGACTTCGATAGTACGCCTCCTCGTACTCCGCAGGCGGCACGTAGCCGATCGGTTCGAGCAGCCGCCGGTTGTTGAACCAGTCGACCCATTCGAGGGTCGCGAACTCGACGGCGTCGATGTTCCGCCACGGCCCTCGACGTCGGATGACCTCAGTCTTGTACAGGCCGATGACTCGTCTCAGCGAGCGCGTTGTCGTACGAGTCGCCGACGCTGCCGACCGAGCGCTCGATGCCCGCCTCTGCGAGTCGCTCGGTGTAGCGAATGGAGAGGTACTGCATGCCGCGATCGCTGTGATGCACGAGCCGTTCGCGCCGCGCCTGACGTGAAGCGCCTGCTCGAGCGCGTCGAGAGCGAGATCGCTGCGCAGCGAGCTCGAGACCCGCCAGCCGACGATGCTGCGCGAGAAGACGTCGATGACGAACGCGACGTAGACGAAGCCTGCCCACGTCGCGACGTAGGTGATGTCGGCGACCCAGAGCTGGTTCGGTCGCGTCGCCGAGAAGTCGCGCTTCACGAGGTCCGGCGGGCGTGCGGCCGAGCTCGTCGACCACGGTCGTGATGGTGAACGCCCGACCACGCACCGCGCCTCGAGGCCCATCCCGCGCATCAGCCGCTCGACCGTGCAGCGGGCGACGTCGCTGGCCTTCCCTGCGCAGCTGCTTCCAGACCTTCTCGGCGCCGTAGACCTCGAGGTTCTCGTCCAGACGCGCTGAATCTCCGGCTGCAGCTGCTCATCGCGCTTGGCTCGCGCCGGCCGCAGTCCGGGATCGCCTGCGAGCCCGGTGCTCGTAGTAGGTCGACGGGGCGATCGGCAGCACGCGCAGATCGGCTCGACCCCGTACTCGCTCGCGATGCTCATCGATGAACGCCACCATCACTTCGGTCGGCGGTCGAGCTCCGCCTGTGCGAAATACGCGGACGCCTTGCGAAGAATCTCGTTCGCCCGCTTCAGCTCGCGGATTCTCCCGCTCGAGATCCTTGAGCCGCTCGCGGTCGGTCGTCGTCAGCCCGGGTCGCCCGCCGCCGTCACGCTCGGCCTGCCGCACCCACTTCCGCAGCGTCTCCGCCGTGCAGCCCATCTTGTCGGCGATCGACTCGATCGCCGCCCACTGCGACTCGTGCGCTGGCCGCTGCTCGAACACCAGCCGCACCGCCCGCTCACGCACCTCTGCGGGGTACTTGCTTCGTCTTCCCATGGCTCCATCCTCTCAACTGTCGGAGCCTCCGGGAAACCCGGGGCGATTCACTCAAACCGTAGTTCGATAAACGAGCAGGATATTTTACCGCTTCTTTAGAAGGTCGCCCAGCCTCACTTAAGATCGTGCCTCCGCCCCGAACCAGCGGTACACCAGGCGGCATCGTAGAGGACGGCGCAGCCGAGGATCGATTGGGCGGGAGGTGACTCGTGGGACTTCGTCGCCGGCCAACGTGACAGGAAGAGAGTCTTCTCGTCATGTGCACGGTGAGGACGAGAGATTTGTAGCCCGGCGCGGAAATGTGAAGAGCGTACGAGCGGTCCCCGGACTCGACCGGCTCGTAAGGCGAAGGAGCGGCGAGGGTCCAACGAAGAATCGCCGTGATCTTTCCGGTCTCCAGTCGGTCAGCGTGAGCGTCGTGTCGGCGACGGGGTTTCCGTCGGAGTCTTGATGATGCCGTGGGCGGACACGCCGCGCAGGCCTGCACGATCATCTGGATAGGATCACGGCCAGGCACGCGCGGAAGCGGGAAAAGCCCATGGCGACACCGCTCGCGGATTCTATCCAATCCGTCCCTCGCTGGTGAAGATCCACACAACGGCGTTGCGCAATGCGGTATCGTGTACCGCTAACGAAGAATGACCAGCCCTCCAGCAGCATCGGTCCGCGCACGCAAGGCCGGGCGTCCCGCGCGGACAAGGCGGCCGCCGTCGATCGGAAGTACGTGACCGCGCTCGGGCGCGGCTTGCAGGTCCTGCGCTGCTTCGGCTCGCGGGACCGCTGGCTGGCGAACCAGGAGATCGCGCTTCGAACCGGCCTCGCGAAGCCGACCGTCACCCGGCTCGCGTACACGCTCGTCCGCGCCGGCTACCTCCGCACCCGGAGCGCACGGGAGCTACGCGCTCTCGAGCGCGGCGCGCAGGCTCGGCTTCGTCGCCATGGCCCAGATGGACGTCCGCCGCGTGGCGCGGGAGCCGATGCAGAGGCTCGCGGAATACGTCCAGGGCGCGATCCACCTCTCCGTGAGGGAGGGCCTGTCGATGGTCCTCGTCGATACCTACCGGAATCCGAGCGCGTTCTTCGTCGAGATCGGAGCTCGCGTTCCCATCGCCTCCACGTCGATCGGGCGCGCCTTCTTCTGCGGGCTGCCCGAGAAGGAGCAACGGAAGCTCCTCGACGAGCTCCGCGAAGAGCATGCGGATCAGTGGCCGCAGCTCCGGAAGGCGTTCGACCGCGCCGTTCGCGACCATCGGCAGCACGGGTTCTGCGTGGCCCTCGGCGAGTGGCGGCGGGAGGTGAACGGAGTGTCGGTTCCGCTCGCCCTTGCGGAGGAGACCAGCCGTCGTCTTCAGCTGCAGCGGCGCCTCGTTCCAGCTGGACGCCGGCCTCCTGGAAAAGGAGATCGGCCCGCGCCTGCTCACGCTCGTGGGCAACGTCCGCTCCGCGCTCGCAGGCACCTAGGAGGCGCCTTGTCGCAATTTGTGAAACTATATTCCGCCTGATGAAATGACTTGCCGCAAGTGGCTCGGATCTCATAGACTCCGTCGCGTCGAGTCTGAACGGGCCGTGCTTCGAAGGAGGACGCCGTGGACTTCACGCTTCCGGAAGAAGCGCTCGCGCTACGCGACACGATCAGGAGGTTCGTCGAGCGCGAGCTCGATCCGATCTCCGAGCAGGTCGAGGAAGAGGACCGGATTCCCGACGGCGTCGTCACGAAGATGGCCGAGATGGGCCTCTTCGGCCTCGCCATCCCGGAGGAGTACGGCGGGCAGGGGCTGCCCGTCGATCGCGCAATGCGCCGTCAACGAGGAGCTTTCCCGCACGAACGCCTGCTTTCGGACGCGCATCGGGACGAACAACGGCATCGGCTCGATGGGCATCCTCATCGGCGGGAGCGAGGAGCTGAAGAGGAAGTACCTGCCGGAGATGGCCGCCGGCCGGCTCATCGGCTCTTTCGCCCTCACCGAGCCCGACGCGGGCTCGGACGCCTCGCGCCTGAAGACCACGGCGGAGCTCAAAGGCGACACGTACGTCGTCAACGGCGTCAAGCACTTCATCACGAACGGCGACATCGCCGGCGTCCACACGGTCATGGCCGTCACCGACAAGTCGAAGGGCTCGAAAGGCATCTCCGCGTTCGCGATCGAGAAGGGATTCCCCGGCGTGTCGGTGGGCACGATCGAGAAGAAGATGGGTCTGCGCGGCTCGCACACGGTCGAGCTGGTGTTCGAAGACTGCGAGGTCCCCCGGAAAAACCTGCTCGGGCGCGAGGGCGAGGGGTTCAAGCTCGCGATGAAGGTGCTCGACAAGGGGCGCCTCACCATGGCGGCCTGCGCGCTCGGCGCCCTCGAGAAGCTCATCGCGCTCTCGACCGAGCAGGCCAAGACTCGGGTGACCTTCGGCGAGCCCATCGCGAACCGCCAGGCGATCCAGTGGATGCTCGTGGACATGGCCATCTCGGCCTACGCGGTCCGGCACGCCACCTATCACGCGGCCTGGAAGCTCGACCGCGGCGAGCGCGTCACCAAGGAAGCCGCAATGGTGAAGGTCTTCGCGACCGAGGCGGCGAACAAGGCCGCGGACAGCGCCGTCCAGATCTTCGGAGGGATGGGCTACATGAAGGGCACGGCCGTGGAGCGGTTCTACCGCGATCTGAGGCTCATGCGGATCTACGAAGGGACGTCGGAGATCCTGCGGATGATCGTCGCCCGCGAGATGACCGCGTGAAGCTCGATCCGCGGCTTCGAAACGACGCCGAATCCGGAGAAGGGGAGCGGGCGACATGACCGACAAGCTCGTCAACTTGCGCGACATTCGTTTCGTCCTGTACGAGGTGCTGAAGGTCGAAGGCCTGCTCGACTCGGAGCGGTACTCCGGGCACTCGCGCGAGACCTTCGACATGGCGATCGACGCCGCGTACAAGCTGGCGCGCGAGGTCTTCTGGCCGGCCTACGCGTACATGGACCGGAACGGTGTGACGTACGACGCCAAGACCCAGAAGACGCGCGTGCCGGAGTCCATGCACACGGTCTGGGCCGCCTACGAAGGAAGGCGGCTGGTACGGCAGCACCGACCGGCCGAGCAGGGCGGGCAGCAGTTCCCGGGCACCGTGGGCGCGCGCCACGCGTTGATCTTCAACGCCGCGAACACCGCCGCCCACATGTACATCGGCGGGGCCGTACGGCGCCGCCGGACCTGATCGGCAGTCGTTCGGCAGACGAGAAGCTGAAGGACGACCTACGTCGAGAAGCTGTACGGCGGCGAATGGGGCGGGACCATGTGCCTCACCGAGCCCCAGGCCGGCAGCTCGCTCAGCGACGTCAAGACGACCGCCGTCAAGGCGAGGGACGGCGACTACTACCTGCTGACCGGGACGAAGTGCTTCATCTCCAGCGGCGATCACGACCTCACGGAGAACATCGTCCATCCCGTGCTCGCGAAGCTCGCCGGGCGCACCGCCCGGGGTCAAGGGCATCAGCTTGTTCATCGTTCCGAAGTACCGCATCAAGCCGGACGGCTCGGTCGGCGAGTTCAACGACGTGGTGACCGCCGGCATCGAGCACAAGCTGGGCCTGCGCGGCAACGCGACGGCCACGCTGAGCTTCGGCGAGAACGGCGACTGCCACGGCTGGCTGATGGGCGAGCCGAACAACGGCCTCGCGTACATGTTCCAGCTGATGAACAGCGCGCGCATCGCCACGGGCGTGCAGGCGACCGCGGTCGCGTCGAACGCCTACCAGCACGCACTCCAGTACGCGAAGGAACGGCTGCAGGGGCGCGCCATCACCGAGAAGGATCCGACCAAGCCTCAGATCTCCGATCATCAAGCATGCCGACGTCCGGCGGATGCTGCTCGCGCAGAAGGCTACACCGAGGGCATGTTCGCCCTGCTCGCGTACGCCGCGAACCTGATGGACAGGAACCGCGTCTCGGCGAGCGCGGAGGAGCGTGGCGCGCCGCGGACATCCTGGAGTCCTGACCCCGGTCTGCAAAGCCTACGGCTCGGACATCTCCTTCCAGTCGACGGTCCTCGCCATCCAGGTGCTACGGCGGCTACGGCTTCTCGAGGAGTTCCCGCTCGCGCAGATGCTCCGCGACCAGAAGGTCTTCTCGATCTACGAGGGACGAACAACATCCAGGCGATGGATCTGCTCGGCCGCAAGGTCGTCATGAAGGACGGCGCCTCGTTCAGGGCGCTGGCGGGCGAGATCGCGAAGACCATCGAGGAAGCGCGCGGCCTCGCGCCGCTGAAGGACATGACCGACAAGGTGGAGGCGGCCCTGCGGACGGTCGTCGAGCCACCCAGCATCTCGCGCACGCTGCGTCGGCGAGATCGATCTCTATATGAGCTACGCGAGCCCGTATCTGCAGATGTTCTCGCAGCTCGTCGTCTCGTGGCAGCTCCTCTGGGAGTCCGTCGTCGCGCAGAAGGCGCTGGACGGCGGGTCGTCCGAGCGGGACTTCTACCTGGGCAAGCTGGCGACGGCGCAGTTCTACGTCAACAACGACCTGGCATACGCCCACACGACGGCCAGGATCATCAAGACCGGCGACCGCACGGCGCTCGATTGCCGGGCGGAATGGCTCTGACACCCAGCGGGCTCCACATGGAGGACCCATGAGCTCGGCGGACTACTCGACGCACGGCGCGGTGGCGGTTTTGACCCTGAACAATCCTCCGGTGAACGGCCTCGGCCACGAGCTGCGCGGGGCGATCGTGGCCGGGCTCGACCGGGCTCTCGCGGATCCCGCCGTGAAAGCCATCGTCCTCATCGGCGCCGGCAAGGCCTTCTCCGGCGGCGCGGACATCGCGAGTTCAACTCTTCCAAGGCGCTGCGCCGAGCCGAACCTGGGCTCGGTCATCCGCGCCGTGGAGCGGAGCCCGAAGCCCGTGGTCGCGGCGATCCACGACGGTGGCATGGGCGGCGGTCTGGAGCTGGCGCTGGGGTGCCACTACCGGGTGGCGACGCCGGGCGCGCAGATCGCGTTTCCCGAGGTGAAGCTCGGCCTCCTGCCGGGCGCCGGCGGAACGCAGCGCCTTCCGCGCGTCGTGGGTCTCGAGACGGCGCTCAGCATGATCGTCTCCGGGACCCGGTGCCGTCGGAGAAGCGCTGAAGACACGACCTGTTCGACGCGATCATCGAAGGCGACCTGCTGGAGGGCGCGATCGCGTTCGCCGACGAGGTGGCCGACGTGCGGCCTCTGCAGCTCGTGCGCGAACGTCCCGATCACCGACCCGAACGCACAGGCCTTCTTCGCCTTGGCGCGCACCACGGTGAAGGCGGTGCGCGAAGGGGTACCCGGCGCCGGCAAAGTGCGTGGAGGCGGTGGAGGCGCGGCCACGAAGCCGTTCGAGGAGGGGCTCGGCCTGGGAGCGCGAGTCTTCCTGGAGCTGGTCCAGACGACCGAGTCGAAGGCGCTCCGCCACGTCTTCTTCGCCGAGCGCGCCGCCGCCAAGATCCCCGACGTCCCGGAGGGCACGCCCACGCGGCCGATCGAGTCGGCGGCCATCATCGGCGCCGGGACCATGGGCGGCGGCATCGCCATGACCTTCGCCAACGCCGGCATCCCGGTGACGGTGCTCGAGGTGAAGCAGGAGGCGCTCGACAAGGGGCTCGCGGTCATCCGCAAGAACTACGAGGGCTCGGTCGAAGAAGGGGAAGCTGACGCCGGCCGCAGGTCGAGGAGCGCATGGCGCTGCTCCAGCCCCACGCTCGACTACGCGGCGCTCGGGCAGGCCGACCTCGTCATCGAGGCGGTGTTCGAGGACATGGGCGTCAAGAAGAAGGTCTTCCGCAAGCTCGACGAGGTGATGAAGCCGGGCGCCATCCTCGCCACCAACACCTCGACGCTCGACATCGACCGGATCGCCTCGTTCACCCGGCGGCCCGCAGGACGTGATCGGGACTGCACTTCTTCAGCCCGGCGAACATGATGAGGCTGCTGGAGATCGTGCGCGGGCGCGAGACGGCGCGGACGTGCTGGCGACGGCGATGGCGCCTCGGCGAAGAAGCTCAAGAAGACCGGCGTGGTGTCCGGCGTCTGCGACGGCTTCATCGGGAACCGGATGCTCGACGGCTACTGCGCAGGCGGAGTTCCTGCTCGAGGAGGGGGCGCTGCCCCAGCAGGTGGACGGGGCGCTCGAGAAGTTCGGCATGGCCATGGGGCCGTTCCGCGTGGCCGACCTGGCCGGCGTCGACATCGGCTGGGCCATCCGCAAGCGCCACTACGCCGAGCACCCCGACGAGCCGCGCCAGGTCATCGCCGACGACGTCTGCGAGCTGGGCCGCTTCGGCCAGAAGACCGGCGCGGGCTGGTACCGGTACGAGGCCGGCAAGCGCGACGCCATCCCCGATCCGGAGGTCGAGGCGATCGTCTGGCCGGCTCGAAGGAGCGCGGCATCGCCCGGCGCAAGATCCCGAGCGAGGAGATCGTCGAGCGCTGCATCTACGCGCTCGTGAACGAGGGCGCGCGGATCCTCGAGGAGGGCATCGCCCTGCGCGCCTCCGACATCGACGTGGTCTACATCACCGGCTACGGCTTCCCGGCCTTCCGCGGCGGCCCGATGCGCTATGCCGACAAGGTGGGCCTCTTCGACGTGGTCCGCTCCATGGACCGGTTCGCGCGCGCTCCCGCACGGCGACCGCGCGTTCTGGAAGCCGGCCGCGCTGCTCGCGCGGCTCGCCGCCGAGGGCAAGTCCTTCACCTGAGCCACGGAGAACGCCATGGCCGACACCGTCATCGTCTCGACCGCCCGCACCGGCCTCGCCAAGTCCTAGCGCGGCGCCTTCAACATGACCCATGGCGCGACGCTGGGCGGCCATGTGGTCAAGGCGGCGGTCGAGCGCGCCGGCGTCGACCCGGCCGAGGTCGAGGACGTGATCCTCGGCTGCGCCATGCCCGAGGGCGCGACGGGCTGCAACATCGCGCGCCAGATCGCGCTGCGCGCCGGGCTGCCGGTGACCACCAGCGGCGACCACCGTCGACCGGTACTGCTCCTCGGGGCTCCAGGCCATCGCGATCGCCGCGCATCGGGTCATCGTCGGACAAGGTGCCGGTGCTGGTGGCCGGCGGGGTCGAGTCGATCTCCTGCGTGCAGAACGAGCTGAACGGCACATGTTCCAGAGACTGGCTGACCGAGCACAAGCCCGCGATCTAGATGAGCATGCTCGAGACGGCCGAGACCGTGGCCAAGCGCTACGGCATCGCGCGCGAGCGGCAGGACGAGTACGGGGCCGGAGCCAGCAGCGCGCCGCCGCGGCCCGGCCGCCGGCAAGTTCGACGAGGAGATCGTGCCGATGCGACGGTCGAAGGGCGTCGCCGACAAGGCCCGGGCGCCAAGTCACGAAGGAGGTGACCCTCACCGGCGACGAAGGCATCCGCGCCGACACCACCTCGAGGGCTCGCGAGCTCAAGCCGGTGATGGGCGGCATCATCACCGCCGGCAACGCCAGCCAGTTCTCCGACGGCGCCTCGGCCTGCGTGGTGATGGACGCGCAAGCTGGCCGAGAAGCGCGGCCTGAAGCCGCTCGGCATCTTCCGCGGCTTCGCCGTGGCCGGCTGCGAGCCGGACGAGATGGGCATCGGCCCGGTCTTCGCCGTGCCCAAGCTCCTCGAGCGCGACCGGCTCAAGGTCGAGGACATCGGGCTGTGGGAGCTGAACGAGGCCTTCGCCGTGCAGGTGCATCTATTGCCGCGACAGGCTGGGCATCCCGGACGAGCGGCTCAACGTCAACGGCGGCGCGATCGCCGTCGGCCATCCCTATGGCATGACGGGCTCGCGCCTCGTCGGCCACGCCCTGATCGAGGGCAAGCGCCGCGGCGCGAAGTACGTCGTCGTCACCATGTGCATCGGCGGCGGCATGGGGGCCGCGGGGCTGTTCGAGGTGGCGTGACGACGCCGGGCCGACTTGGCCTAGATCGCGGTGCTCGACGCCTATATCTACGACGGCCTCCGTTCCCCTTTCGGGCGCCACGCCGGCTCTCTCGCCGCCGTTCGCCCCGACGATCTCGCGGCCGAGGTGATGCGGGCTCTGATCGCACGCTCGCCCTGGAAAGCGGCGGACGTGGAAGACATCTATCTGGGCTGCGCCAACCAGGCGGGGGAGGACTCGCGCAACGTGGCACGGCACGCGGGCCTGCGGCGGGCTTTCCGGCGGCGGTCCCGGCGCAGACCGTGAACCGGCTCTGTGCGAGCGGCCTTGCCGCGGTGATCGACGCCGCCCGCGCGATCACCTGCGGCGAGGGAGAGCTGTACATCGCGGGCGGCGTGGAAAGCATGAGCCGGGCGCCCTTCGCCGTGGCGAAGGCCGAGGCGCCCTACTCCCGCGAGCTGCGCGTCTATGACACGGCGCTGGGCGCCCGGTTCCCCAATCCGAGGATCATGAAGTCCTATGGCTCGGATTCCATGGCCCAGACGGGCGACAACGTCGCCAGGGACCACGGCATCTCGAGAAGCCAGGCCGACGAGTTCGCCGCGCAGTCGCAGGAGAAGTACGAGAAGGCGCGCGCCGCGGGGTTCTTCGCGGGCGAGATCCACCCATCGACGTTCCGACGGGCAAGAAAACGCCGCCCAAAACCGTGAGCGGCGGACGAGCATCCCCGGCCCGGGTCGACGGTGGAAGCTCTCTCGAAGCTCCGGCCTCTGTTCGAAGGCGGCGTGGTCACGGCCGGCAACGCCTCCGGCATCAACGACGGCGCCGCGGCGCTGCTCGTCGGGAGCCGGGCCGCAGGCGAGCGCGTCGGAGCGAGACCGTTGGCGCAGATTGTGGCCGCGGGCGCCGCGGGCGTGGAGCCTCGCGTCATGGGCCTCGGCCCCGTGTACGCGATCCCGAAGGCGCTCGCCCGCGCGGGGCTCACGCTCGACGAGATGGACTTGATCGAGATCAACGAGGCCTTCGCCAGCCAGGTGCTGGGCTGCCTCAAGCTCCTCGGGATCAGCTTCGACGATTCTCGTGTCAATCCCAACGGAGGAGCCATCGCGGTGGGCCATCCCGCTGGGGGCCTCCGGCGCCCGGCTGGCCCTCACGGCCGCCCGCGAGCTCCAGCGCAGGAACGGCCGCCACGCCGTCGTCAGCCTGTGCATCGGCGTGGGCCAGGGACTCGCGATGATCATCGAGCGCACCGTAGGGGCTGAGGTAGACCGGGTCTTAGTGAAGCGGGCAACGCCAACGCCGCTTCGTGCGACAGACAGACGGCTCTGACGCCTGCCTCGCTGCTCCTTGATCTGATGCACCTTGCTCACAGGAGGAAATCCGTGAAAGCCCCATGCTTCAGCGGGAGGGGTGCATGCCTCAATACCGGATCGCGTGGCTTCCCGGCGACGGGGTCGGGCGGGAAGTCATGGATGCGACGCGCCTGGTCCTCGATGCCGTCCGTCTCGACGCCGTCTACGAGCCGGGCGACATCGGCTGGGAGTTCTGGCGACGCGAAGGGGACGCGTTCCCGCCCCGGACGGTCGATCTCCTGAAACACGTCCACGCGGCTCTCTTCGGCGCGGTCACGTCGAAGCCGACAGCCGCCGCGGAAAGAGAGCTCGTCCCGGAGCTGCAGGGCCGGGGTCTCTCCTACCGCTCGCCGGTCGTGCGCATGCGGCAGCTCTTCGACCTGTACGTCTGTCTGAGGCCCTGCAAGGCGTATCCCGGAAACCCGCTCAATTTCAGGGAAGGGCTCGACCTCGTCATCTTCCGCGAGAACACGGAGGATCTTTATTCGGGAGTCGAGTTCTCGCCGGTTCCGGCCGCGCTCTCGGCGATCCTCGCGAAGCTCACTCCCGCCTTCTCCCCGTTCCAGCTCCTGCCCGCGGACGCATTCGCCGTCTCCTGCAAGATCAACACGCGCAAGGGCTCCGCGCGGATCGCGCGCGCGGCCTTCGAGTTCGCGAAGGCGAACGGGCGGAAGAAGGTGACGATCGTCCACAAGGCGAACGTCGTCCGGGCATCGGACGGGCTCTTCCTCGAAGAGGCTCGCAAGGTCGCCGCGGACTACCCCGGCATTCGAACCGATGAAGCCAACGTCGACGCCATCTGCATGTGGCTGCTGAAGAATCCCACCGGCTACGACGTCCTCGTGGCGCCGAACCTCTACGGCGA
Organism: Thermoanaerobaculia bacterium; assembly: GCA_963816185.1. Lineage (GTDB taxonomy): Bacteria > Acidobacteriota > Thermoanaerobaculia > UBA5066 > UBA5066 > Fen-183. Next base: position 256,101 of record CAWFJJ010000025.1, read on the forward strand.
CATCATCTCCGACCTCTGCGCCCAGATGGTCGGAGGGCTCGGCTTCGCCGCCTCCGGGAACATCGGCGAGAAGCTCGCGGTCTTCGAGCCCTCGCACGGATCGGCTCCGAAGTACGCCGGCCAGAACAAGGTCAACCCGATCGCGACGATCCTCGCCGCGAAGATGATGCTCGACTGGCTCGGCGAGGCCGCGAAAGGGCGCGCGGTGGAGAAAGCCGTCGCGGCGGTGCTGCGAGAGGGCCGCGCGCGGACGTACGACATGGGAGGCGCCTCGACGACGCTCGAGATGGGCGAAGCCGTCGCGCGCACGCTTCCCCGCGATTGAAAGGAAATGCCATGAACAAGAGTCCTGCTCCGAGGACGGCCGTCGAGAAGATTCTCGCGCGTGCGGCGAGCTGCGCCTCGGTCCGCGCGGGCGACGTCGTCGAGCCGCGGGTCGACCTGGCGATGTCGCACGAGAACGCGGCCCTCGTGATCAACCAGTTCCGCGAAATCCTCGAGGGAACCGGCCTCCCCCCACGGCCGTGGGACCCCTCGAAGATCGCGATCATCTTCGACCATCGGATTCCGGCGGAATCCGCGAAGACCGCCACCAACCACAAACGCGTACGGGCCTTCGTCGCCGAGCACGGCATCGCGAAGTTCCACGACATCCGCGGCGATGTGGGCGGCATCTGCCACCAGATCCTCCCCGAGCGCGGATACGTGCGGCCTGGGATGGTCGTCGTCGGCACCGACTCCCACACGACGAGCCATGGCGCGCTCGGCGCGTTCGCGTTCGGGATCGGCGCCACCGAGATGGCGAGCGTGTGGGCTCTCGGGGCCGTCGTCAACGTCGAGGTGCCGTCCACGATCCGGGTCGAGGTCGAAGGGATCTTCTCGGACCTCGTCGGCCCCAAGGACCTGATCCTCTATCTCGTCGGCCTCCTCACGGCGCAGGGAGCGAACTTCCGCGTTCTCGAGTTCTCGGGCGGGACGATCGAGGAGCTCTCGACCTCGGGCCGCCTCGTCTTGTGCAACATGTCGGTCGAGGCCGGTGCCACGTCGGGCATCGTGCCGGGCGACGCCGAGACGGTCCGCTACCTGCGCGAGGAAGCGCAGGTCGTCGAGCCGCTCGATCTCGTCGCGAGCGACCCCGGCGCGGAGTACGAGAAAGTCATCGCGGTCGACGTCTCGAAGATGCCCCCGCAGGTCGCCTGCCCTCACGCGGTCGACAACGTCAAGCCCGTGACGGCGGTCGCGGGAACGCCCGTCCAGCAGGTCGTCATCGGCTCGTGCACGAACGGGCGGCTGGACGATCTCGCCCAGGCGGCGCGCATCGTGCGCGGGCGCCGCGTGGCGGACGGGACCCGGATGCTCGTCTTCCCGGCCTCGGCCCGCATTTACGCGCAGGCGCTTCGACTCGGCTACCTCGGCGACTTCATGGCCGCTGGCGCTGTCGTCATGAATCCGGGCTGCGGCCCGTGTCTCGGCATCCACGAAGGGGCCCTCGGAGACGGCGAGACGGCGATCTCGACGACGAACCGGAACTTCAAGGGGCGGATGGGAAACCCGGCCGCCGAGGTCTACCTCGCGTCGCCGGCGGTAGCGGCCGCATCGGCCCTGACCGGGGTCATCACCGACCCGAGAGAGGAGCGCTGAGATGCCACGCGTCATCCTGAAGCTCGGCGACGACGTCTCGACCGACGTCATCTATCCCGGGCGCTACATGGCCACGGTGCTTCCGAAAGAGACGCCCGCCCACGCCTTCGCCGACCACCCGGACTTCCAGGCGGCGCTGAGCGCCCGAGCCATCCCGCCCGGGTCGGTCATCGCGGCGGGACGGAATTTCGGCTGCGGCTCCTCGCGCGAGCAGGCGGCCTCGTGTCTCAAGGGGCACGACCTCGCGGTCGTGGCGCGCAGCTTCGCGCGCATCTTCCTGCAGAACGCGATCAACCTCGGCCTCAAGGTCGTCCTGGCCCCCTCGTTCGAGGCGAACGAAGGAGACGAGATCGTGTTCGAGGACGGGCTCGTCCTCGACCTCACCTCGGGCCGCGCGTTTCCGGTCGATCCGCTGCCGAAGGCGCGCCAGGCGATCCTCGACGCGGGCGGCCTCGTGCCGTATACGCGTGCGCGCCTGGTCGCGGCCAAGGACGCGCGCGGCGGCGAGTGAACGTCGATCTCAGGGCGCGGGCCGGGGCGGGCCTGTAATCGTGAACGTTCTCGCGAGGAACGTCCGACTCCCCCGGTCGCAGCCGTACATGTAGAACACGGAACCCGTCGCCGCCGTGTGCCCCGCCGGGGAGCCGGGCGACATGAACGACGGATACCAGCCATCGAATGCGGTCCCCGTTCCGTCCGTCGCGCACCCCTGAGTCACCGGCAGCTGGGAATTGTCGATCATCTGCGGGGCCGTCCAGTTCTGACGATCCAGGCTCGTCGCGGTCGAGAAGTACCAGGCGCCCTGAGTGGAGTTGGAGCACACGAAGGTCATCAGGTAGAGGCCGAGGCCGTCGTTGTAGCTGATCTGGCCCATGCCCTGATGTCCCGTGCATCCCCTCAAGGGCAGCGCGCCGCTGTCCTGGCCCCCGATCCCGGGCTGGCTGAACGCGCCGTCCTTCCACTTCGAGAAGATGACCGGGCCGCTCCCGCCGAGCGTAGCCCGCGCGACCCGAAGCATCCCGTCGGAGGCTGTGCCGGGAGCGCTGTACGTGACGTACAGGGCGGCCCCGTCGACGAACGCGCTCGGGATCGCGTTGCCCATCGCCACCTGCGGGCTCTCGGGAGAGCTCGGCTCCGGCGTCGGCGCCTTGAGAATGGGGTAGCGATCGGATCCGCCGAGCTCGCTGTCCGCGGGCGGCGGCCACGTCTTTCCGTTGTCCGACGACCGGGTGAACCCGACCGTGGCGTAGAAGTCATGCTGCCAGACGGCCCCGGGACAGTGGTTCTCGGCTTCGTAGATCATGATCAGGTTCCCGGGCGGCCGAGTCGGATCCTGCGTGACGGTTCCCGGAGACGCGTAGTTCAGGTCGAACTCGGGGTCGTAGGCGGGCTTGCAGCTCATGAAGGGAATCGGAGCCGTCATGACCGGCGACGTGTATCCGGCGGCGAAGTCGAAGGTTCTGAGGTCCGTCGTCTCGAGCACGACGGGACCCGCGAGTCCCGCGGCGTTGCGCATGTTCGCCGCGAAAACGAGGTACGTGTCCGAGCCGGGCGCGGGCGGAATCACCGTCGTGTGCTCGTCGGAAAGCACGGGCAGGTTCGGGTACGTCAGCGTGAGGTCGGGTCCGACCGAAAACGACGTGATCGGGGAGACCGCCTGCCCTGCAACGTAACTCCCGTCCGACGTGCCCTGGCCCGGGGCGCCGCCGTCGTTCACGACGCCGTAGACGAGGAAGTGGTCGTTTCCGGTGAGCTTGACGAGGTGGACGTACCCGTTCGCAACGCCGAAGGGCTGGAGCACGGCGTTGATCTGCGACCAGGCTCCGGGCGCAAGCACAGGTGGAGAGACCGAGCCCGCCATCTGGCCTGTATTTCCGTCGTAGACGTCGATCCGGAACGTGATGGAATCGCCGGCGTCCCCGAGATTCGCGACGGCGAGGTTTGAGCGATTGCCCACGTTCTGCTGGAGGCCGTAGACCCAGGCCTCGTTCAGGGCGGCGAAGCTGAGGCCCGTCCCTGCGTAAAAGAGGCCGTACTCGCCCGGACCGGTCCCGCCGACCTCGGCGGCCGTCCGCGCGCCGGCGAATCCGCTCGATCGCGCCGACCCGTTCAGAAACGTGACGGACAGCGCTCCCGCGTACGTCGGCCCCTTCGGACCGATGGCCACACCGTGCTGCCTCAGGTAGTCGATGGCGGAGGGGATGATCTTCTGCTCGCCCGCCTCGAAGCTCAGCGTGGCTCTTCCCCCGCCGCCCGATCCGGGCGACGCCGATTCGACGTACGTGAGCGACGCCGTCTGCGGCACGGCGAGGGGATTCGTCAGGACGAGCTCGCTCTGGAAGGTCGCGCTCTCGACGAGGACCGGGAGGAGGCGCGACTCGGCCGGCATCGAGGCCGGCTCGGCCGCGACGTACGAGCCGTCGTTCGTCGTGTTGTCGTTGACGACGGCGTAGGCCACGTAGGGGCCGGTCCCCGAGACGATCTCGACCTTTGCGTACGCGTTCGTGTAGCCCGCGAGGTCGAGCACCTTCCCGATCTGCGTCCACTGGAGGGGACCGAGCGTCGTCTCGGGCGCGAGCGTGAAGGACCGGCTGTCTCCCGCGTCGCCCGAGTAGAGCGTCACGCGGAGAGTGACCGGCGCGGCGGTGTTCGCGTTCACGAGCGCGAGGTTCGTCCGGTCGTCCGCGTTGCTTCTCAGGCCGTAGAGATAGGACGTCTGCGTGAGCGCGGCCGGCACGTCGACGCCGGGATAGGAGAGTCCCGCGCGGCCGTCGCCGGACGGAGTCGTCGTGCGGGCGCCGACAAACGCGGCGTCCGGCGACGAGAGTCCACTGAAGGCGACGAGAAGAGTCCCGCCTTGGCTCGAGCCGGTCGGGATGGGCAGGTCCTGACTGCGGAGGTAGGCAAGCGTGTCCGGGAAGACGAGCTGGACGCCGGGCGGAAGGGCGACGTTCACCGTCCCCGCACCCGAGGCGCCGAGCACGCTTGCGGGCGAGTACGTAAGCTGCGCGGTTGCCGCCGTCGTCCCGCGGTTCGCGAGCGTCAGCTCCGTCGTGTACCGCGCGTTCCCGAGGCCCGAGACGTCCAGCACGATCGGAACGAGCTTCGTGGCGTCCGGAGCGGCGCCCGTGGCGGCGAGGGCCGGGCATGCGAGAAGCGCGAGCGCGAGGGCAGGGGAGACGTTCCTCACGGCAGGCTCATCGAGATGTAGCTCCCGTCCGAATTGGTCTGGTCGTTCAGGACACCGTAGGCGACGAAGCGCGAAGCGCCGGAGATCTTCTCGATTTTCGCCGAGCCGGCCGCCACGCCCCGCAACCCGAGCGGTTGGTTGAACTGCGCCCACTCACCGGGAGCGAGCGTCTTCGTGTCGATCGCGCCCGCCTGCGACCCGTCCGGGCCGTAGTAGGTGATCCGGAGCGAGATCGTGTCGCCGGCGTCGCCGCGGTTGACCACCGCGAGGTTCGAGCGCTGCGCGGCGTTCTGCTGGAGGCCCTGGACGAACGCGAGAGAAACGGCCGACTCGGCCATCGTGAGCCCCGTGTAGAAGAGGCCGAACGTCCCACCGCCGTGCGCGCCGATGAACGTCCGCGCTCCCGCGGCGAACGAGGACGCATCGCCCGTCGACGCGCGGAGGTCGAGCGAGCCTCCGGCGTCCCCCGCCGCCGGCACCGGAATGCCTGCCTGACGGAGGAACGCGAGGGCGTCGGGGGCGATCCTCTGTTCGTTCGGCGAGAGCGTGACGGTGCCGGTGCCGGAGCCCACCCCCGAGCCGAGCTGCGGCGAAGCCCTGTACGTCAGCGTGAGCGTGAGAGGCGACGAGGTCAGGTTCGTGAGTGTCAGCTCGGAGGCATAGCCCGCGACGGACAGCACGATCGGAACGAGCCGGTCCGGGGCCGAGGAATCTGCGACGAGCGGCGGGATGTAGGAGCCGTCGGAGGTGACCTGGTCGTTCAGGACGCCGTACGCCGAGAAGGCACCCGTTCCCGAGGCTCGCGTGACGATCGCGAGCCCCGACGCGGCGCCCGTGCCCGCGAGCGGCGTGTTGAGCTGCGCCCAGCCGTACGGGTCGAGGCCCGTGTCCACGGTCGAGAGCTGCTGGCCCGTCGGGCCCAGGAAGACGGTGTGGAGCGTCAGAGGCACGTCGCTCGTGTTGACGAGGGCGAGGTTCGAGCGCTGAGCCGCGTTCTGCTGGAGCCCGAAGACGGTGACCGTGTCCGTGGCGACCCGGGATGCGAGATAGAAGAGACCGAAGGTGCCGGGACCTCCGGACGGGTCGGCGGTAAACGTCCGTGCGCCGATGAAGAGCCCGGAAGTCGAGGACGCACCGGAGAAGGTCGCCGTGAGCGTCCCGACGCGGGTGCTCGTGCCGGCGGGGATCAGCAAGCCCTGGCTACGGAGCCATCCGAGTATCCCGGGGAGGATCCTCTGTTCGCCTGGGGCGAGCGTGAGGCGCGCGAAGCCGGAGCCGCCACCGGCCGAGGCGGTGTACGTGAGGAGGACGTCGACGGGTGACGTCAGGCGAGAGGCAAGCGTGACCTCGGAGGTGTAGTAGCTCCCTCCCGCGCCGGGCGTCTCGAGGACGACCGGGAGGAGAAGCGAGGCGCCCGTGACGCTCGGCCGGGTGACGAGGACGGTCCGGGTCGCGGTGGCGATCGCGCCACGCGAGTCGACACCGGTGAGCGTAACCGTGTACGTGCCGGGTACGCCGAAAGAGTGACTGACGATCGATCCGGAGGCCATGAGCGTTCCGTCCCCGAAGTCCCACGTATATGCGATCGTGCCTCCCGGGACGGAAGCGGAGCCGGTCGCGGCGAAGGACACGACGGTCCCCGCTTCGACGGTCACGTCGACGGACGGGCTCTGGATCTGGACGACGGGCGGCGTGCCGACCGTGACCGTCTTCGTAACGAGGACCTCGGCACCGATCCCGTCGCGTGCGTCGAGCGTGACAGAGTGGACCCCGTCCGAGGGTTGGATCACCGGTGTCGACGCTGCAACGGGCGCGCCGTCCACGGTCCAGGAGTACGTGTAGGGGGGCGTGCCGCTGGCCGTGGCCGTGAGCGTCACCGCGGCGCCGCTCGGAGGAGAGGCGGGCGTCACGGTGAAATCGGCCGTCACGAGCGCCGGTGGAGCCGCAGCCTCTGCGGCGCGGCACGCGTCGCCCACGCAGCCGTCGAAGCGGTTCAGGTACGCTGCGAGGGCCGCGCTGATCGAGGGGGCGACCTTGCCCGCGACGTTCGTCAGCTCGTACGGGTCGGACGAGACGTAGAGCTCCTTCTCATTGGACTTGTACTCGATGTACTTGTATCCGGGCGCCTGAAAGCCGAAATAGCTTGGGATCGGGACGGTCGTGGCGAGGTCCTGCTTGTCGAGAGGCTCGCGCGGGGTGCCGGCGAGCACGTCCGGCGGGTCGAACTCGCCGGTCCCGAACTCCTCGAGGTAGAAAGCCTGGCGCCACGAGGAGGGAGACGGTCCCGTCAGGAGCGGCTTGAGCGAGCGGCCGTCGGAGAAGGAGAGCGGAGAGACGTCGGCGAGGTCCGCGAATGTCTCCGCGAGGTCGATGTCCGACGTGTACTCGCCCCGCACGACGCCGGCCGGCACGCCGGGGCCGCGCACGACGAGCGGGACGTGAATGTCGGTCTCGTACGGCGTGTACTTCCCGGGAAGGAGACGGTGCTCGCCCATGTGGTAGCCGTTGTCGGACGCGAAGACGAGGTACGTGTTCGCGAGGCGGCCGGTTGCCGACAGAGTCGACACGAGCCTCGCGATGGCCTCGTCCACGGCCTGGAGCGCCTGGAGGCGCATCCGGTAGTCCGAGTCGATGCCCGCAATGTCCGCCGCTGTCAGGAGAGGCTTGCTGCTGATGTACTGCGGGCTTCTCGCTCACGTCCGCCTCGTTGAAGGACGGGAAGTGCGGAGCCGTGACGCCGGGGAAGAGGCCCGCGTGCCGTGGAGCGGGCGTGTACGGCGCGTGCGGAGCGTACGTCGCGAAGTACATGAAGATCGGCTGGCTCGGCGTCGACGCGGCGCGCTGGATGAAGTCCACGGCCTTGCCGAGGTAGACGTCCGTCCCGTAGTCGGCGGGAGTGCTGCCATACGAGAACTTCTTGCCGTTCTCGTTGAGGTCGTAGCCGTACTCGCCGTACGGGTTGCCCCCGATGGGGCTGTACCACTCGTCCCAGCCGGGCGGGATGTAGAACGTGTCCGCCGTGTCCGGATAGCCGTTCAGGTACTTGCCGAAGAGGGCGGTTCGGTAGCCGGCCCCGTGGAGGAGCGTCGCGATCGTGGACGCCTCGACGTTCTCGTTGTACGCCTTTTCGAAGCCGCCGGTCGGCAGCGAGTTCCCGAGGACCCCGGTGTTGTGCGGGTACTGGCCGCGGAGGATCGTCGTCCGGGACGGGCAGCAGAGCGAGAGCGGGACCATGTTGTTCGGGAACGTCGTGCCCCGGGCCACGAGAAGCTCCTGCAGGTGCGGCATGTACGCGAGCATCCCGCTCTGGACGTCCTGGTCATCCGTCAGGATCAGGACGATGTTCGGCGCGCCGGGCGGAGCGACCGGGCTCCCCTCGACGAGGACGGGCTTCGCCCCGATCGCGACCGAGCTGCCCGGTGTGATCGGGGTCGTGGCGCCCGTAACGTCACGCATCTCGGTGTAGCCAGGTCCCGGCGAAAACGTCGCCGATCCCTTCGTGTTCCAGACGGCCTTCGCAACGTAGCCGCCCGGGCGCGTGAGCGAGCACGTCCACGTGCCGGACGCGTCGCCCGAGCAGGGCTGGGCGAGCGTCGCCCCGACGAGCCAGTGGTAGACCTCGCGGTACGCGGCGCCCGCCGCCGTCGGGTTGCCCGAGGCGTCCTCGATGTCGCCCCAGCCGAAGGCGGGAGGCGCCCACGTGTACCACGCGGCGAGCTGCAGGTTCAGTGACGCGCGCAGCCCCGCCTGAAGGAGCGTATACCGCGTGATCCATGCGATCTGAGTGTTCGGGTCGGTGACCGTGTTGTTCCCCCAGCTCCCTTCTGTCTGGTACATCGGCTTGCCGGCGAGGCCGTACTGGTCGAAGACGGCGCGCATCTGCGTCGCCTTCGTGACGATGGACCCGTAGCACGTCACGAAGGGTGTGCAGCCCGACGTCCCGTCGTCCTCGGGCATCGGGAACGGGTTCACTCCGTTCGGCGCCCCGACGTACCCGTGGAAGGCGCCGCCGTCCGCGTACGGGGCGCCGCCGGTCTGCAGGTACGACGTCATGTGCGTGACACCGCTGCGCGGCGACGCCGTGCCGACCGGGCCGGCGACCGAGGGTGTCAGGAGAATCGAGTTCGGGTCCGCGTGGACGATCGGGTACGCGGCCCGCGCGAGCGCGACAAGCTGGGCGTCCGTGCCGGTCCACCAGAGGTTCACGTTGAACTCGTTCCAGAGCTCGTAGATCCTGACGTGCGGCTTTGCCGCGCCGTTGTAATGCTGGAGGAGGGCCGTGACGAAGTCCTTCCAGTCCTGGACGTCGTCGGGCGGAGCCGTGCAGACCGAGATCCCGTTCGTGGTCCCGCACGTGCTCTTGTCCGCGACCGCCCAGCCCGGCGTCCCGGCGGCGAGCGTGATCGCCACGTTCGCCGTGTTCGTCGACGTGTCCACGAGGCCGTTCTTCTGCGCGGCCGCGACGTACGCGTCGAACAGAGTGAAGTCGAAGACCCCTTTCTGCTGCTCGATCCGCTGCCAGGCGAAGTCTCCGTGCGCGATCGTCCCCATCGGCACGGCGGGGACGTCCTTCGCGTTGACCATGGAGACGCCGAAGAACTCGGGCGGGATCGGCGTCGCCGTCTGCGCCCTCGAGGAGGCCGGAGAGGCGAAATGCGCGATCAGGACGCCGAGGATCAAAGTCGTCTTGCGAAAATGAGTTCTCAATTCTGACCTTTCTTTTGCCGCCGCCCGTGACGTCACGGGGTATGTGCGATCCGGAATTCCGAGCGCATGCGAACGACCGTGTAGGGGTTCCACGTCGACATCGTGTAGCTGATCTTCAACGTGTCGCCGTCGATCTCCGTGAAGCGTTCGATCTGGAAAGGCGCGTAGACGCCGCCGTGCGTCGTCGCGGGCGGATTGTTCGCGGGAGCGATCGTCGGCCCGTCGAGCTGGTCGTCCGGGACGATGCTCGGGTCGTGAATGAAAACGCCGAGACCGTTATCGCGCTTCGCGTTGAAGACGAGTTGCGGCGAGCTCCAGGGTCCCCACGGCGCCGGCGCGCACGCGAAGTAGACGCCGTTCGTGGCCGGCGTCTGACGACCGCCGTCGAACGTCATGAGCCACAGGCCGAGCTCCTGCGCATGGACCACCGAGACGTTTCCGATCATGGGGGTGTCGGGAGGGTTGTGTCCGAGCGGGTTATCGACGACCAAGGGCACAGCCCCCGACTCCTGGTCCGTCCAGGTGGGCGCGCCGTTCACGAGGCCCGCGAAGTAGCGCGTGCCCGCCCCGGTCTCGAAGGTGGAGATTGGCACGGTCGCCAGGTAGACGTCCGTGGCGCGGTAGTCACCGAGTCCGAACATCAGGACGTCGCTCCCGGACGCGTGCAGCGCCAGGTTGATGAAGTGCCCGCCCGGAATCGCCGAGATCGTGCGTCCCGGCGTGAACGTTTTCGCGGCCGGATCGAAGCGGACGAGGATCGAGGTGTCGTGGATGTGCGGGTTCGGGAGGCTCGTGTCCGAGCCCGTACTGCAGACAATCCAGTCCACGCCGTTCAGGCTGATGCCGGAAGCCGGGACGTCGTCCGCCCCCATCGCGATGCCGGGCGGCTGGACGAGGAGCGGCCCGCCTCCCGTCGCCGTGAAGTAGTTCAGAAGGAGCCCTGCGCCCGGATCGGTGCTGGGGCTTGCCGCGAACGTATCGCCGGCGTGGAAGCTGGTGTGTGTGCCGATCGTATCGCCGAAGAGGAAGATGAGTCCCTCGGGAGCTTCGAACGAGTAGCCGAGGTCGGCCCCTTCGACATCGTATCGAGTGATCGTCCGGCTTGCGGTGGGCGTGCAGACCTTCCGCTGCTCGAGGTCGGGCCAGTCGCAGTCCCCGAGGATCTGCTCGACCTTGACGGAGGAGCCCGGAATCCACGTCAAGGCGACGGGAACGGGGACGACCTGCGCGGCGACATAGCTTCCGTCGGAGGTGCCCTGACCGGGAGCGCTCCCGTCGTTGACCACGCCGTAGGCGAGGAACCGGTCGGCTCCGGCGAGCTTGACGACGTGGACGTAGCCGCTCGTGACGCCGAATGACCGGAGGACGGCGTTGATCTGCGTCCATCCGCCTGGCGCAAGCGCGGCCGGCGAGAGAGAGCCGGCCAGCCGGCCTGTGTCTCCGTCGTACACGTCGATCCGGAAGGAGATCGCGGTGCCGACGTCCCCGAGGTTCACGACAGCGAGGTTCGAGTGGTTCGACAAGTTCTGCTGCAAGCCGTAGATCCAGGCTTCGGTCGACGCGGCGAAGCTGGGGCCGAGGCTCGCGTAGAAGAGGCCGTATTCGCCGGGGCCCGTGCCGGTCACGGGGGCCGAGGTTCGGGCGCCGGCAAAGCCGCTCGCGACTCCCGAAGCTTTCTGGAACGTGACCGAGAGCGCGCCGGCGAAAGTCGCCGAGCCCTTCGGGCCGAGAGAGATCCCCCTCTGCCTCAGGAAGTCGATCGCGCCGGGCAGGATCTGCTGTTCCCCGGGCGCGAGGCTCAGTGTGACGCTGCCGCCCCCTCCTCCCGTCGGGGCGAGGGATTCGACGTACGTCAGATTCGCCGTCTGGGGAACGGCCAGAGGGTTCGTCAGAACGAGCTCGCTCTGAAACGCTGCGCTTTCGACGAGGACCGGGAGGAACCGCGTCTCCGGCGGCAGCAGGTCTGCCTCGGCGGCGACGTACGAGCCGTCGTTCGTCGTGTTGTCGTTGATGACCGCGTACGCGATGTACGGGCCGGGTCCGGAGACGAGATCGATCCTCGCGTAGCCGTTCGTGAAGCCGGCCAGGTCGAGGACCTGCCCGATCTGAATCCACTGTCCCGCTGCGAGCGTGAGGTCGGGCGAGAGAATGAAGGTCCGGTTGTCGCCGGCGGTTCCCGAGATGAGAGTGACGCGGAGGGTCACGGAGGAGGTCGCCGAAGCATTCACGAGCGCGAGGTTCGTGCGGTCGCTCGCGGAGCTGCGAAGTCCGTAGAGGTAGGAGCTGCCGGTCAGGGCTTCTCCCACGTCGATTCCGCGGTAGGCCAAGCCCGCCCGCCCGCTCCCCGAGGGAGTGGTGGTCCGTGCGCCCACGTAGACCGCGTCCGTCGAGGAAATTCCGCTGAACGTGACGCGGAGCGTGCCGCCCTGGTTCGATCCCGCGGGAATGGCGAGGCCTCGGCTCCTCAAATACGCGATCGTGTTCGGGATGACGAGCTGGCGGCCAGCATCGACGTCGAGGCTGACGGTCCCGCCGCCCGTCGCGCCCAGGGCGGTCGCCGGCGTATACATGAGGGCGGTTGCGGCCGCCGTCGTCCCGCGATTCGCAAGCGTGAGCTCCGTGGCGTATCGCGCGCCGCCGAGGCCGGTCGCGTCCAGGACGATCGGAACGATCTTCGTGGAAGTGAGGTCCGAAGAGGCGGTTGCGGTGGGCTCGAGATCCCTTGGGTCTGCTGAAGCCTTCGCGGCGAAGACGAGGGTGCCCGCGACCAACAGGACTCTTCGCGTCGAAGGGAATCGCTTCATCGCGGCCTTGTCCTCCCCGTGCTGCGATAGACGACTCTCCCGACGTGGAGTTGACATGGTGTGACGCGCGTCATGAGCCCACCGTGAGCCTGGAAGTGCGCCTTCCACTCAGTTCGTCGTGATCGTGAAGCGGCGAGAGGAATACTGCCGTTGAGGTGGACTCGCGGTGCTCCCGCCCAGGCATCCCCACATGTAGAACACGTAACCGGTCTTGGAGAGGTGGCCGGGTTCGTGGTGAAGCGACATGAAGGACGGATACCAGCCCTTGTAGCTCGGGCATCCGAAGGACCCGGGCGGCGTGCCCGTGTCCCACGGCATCCAGGAGCCCGTGATCTCCAGCGGCACGCTCCAGCGAGACGGGTCGGACAGGTCGTAACTCGTAGAGTAGAACCAGGCCGAGCCTCGCTGGCCGGCGTCCGTACCCGTGAGCGGGTCGCCCGCGGAATCGCACACGAAGGTGAGCAAATACTGATCCGTGTCCTCGACGTAGCTGACCGACCCTTGCGATCTCGTCTGGCTGGGATCTCCGCAGTTGCCGAAGGCGCCCTTCTGCAGGATGGGAGCTTCGCTACCTCCCATGCCTTTCGCGGCAAAGGCGCTTCCGTCCCACTTGAGGAATTGGAGTTGGGCGTCCCCGCCGTTGATCTTCGCGCGAGCCAGCGCCAGATCGCTCTTGCGCCCGTCGGGCAGCTGGTCTTGCGGCTTGGCCAGGTCCCCGGGAATGTACTGATGGACGGTGTAAACGTACGGCGCCGGGCCGCCTTCGTCCTCGCCCTCTCCGCCGCCGCTGCTCGAGCCCCGAGCGTCATCCACGAACGCGGACGGCTCCGAGTCGCCCAGAGAGCTCGTGAGGGGCTGTCTCGACTTCATCACGAAATCGAGCGAGACGGGCGGCGCGAGAACCGCCTGCCGGCCATAGCTCGGTGGCGGAGTCGGTCCGCAGTCGGTGCCCATGCAAACGAACGGTCCGGACGCGCCGAAAGGCGCGTCCGGGCCCTGAGCCTTGTTCCCCGGAAGCGGGTTGGCATCGGGGAGCGGGACGAAATCGAACGTGGGGGTCCCGCGGTAGGTGGGCCAGGTACGCCCACCGTCGAGGGACGTCGCGGCGCCGGTCGCAATGTAGGCGCCGTCTCCAGACTTTCTCCCGCCGTCGTTGTCAACGCACGCGTTGGCTCCCTCGTAGATCATGAGTAGCTGCCCGGGCCGGCCCCTCGGGTCCCTGACCACGGATCCGGCCGCGGCGTAACCGAGATCGAACGTCTGGTCCTGGGAGGCGACGTCCGTGACCTGCGGGCAGAGCCTTGGCGTGCCGGGGCGAGGAAGACCGTCCCGAAACCCTCGTCGTAGTTGCCGTAGTCGCGGGCGAAGTCCGTCGTCCACTGGCCGGTCTTGCCCGGCCCGGAGCCGCCCGACAGCACGACCACGCCGATGTCCGGGTTGACCGACGTGCCGCTCGCGACGAAGAGCAGATAGTCCTTGTTGCCGCGCAAAGAGCCCGGCGGAAAGATCGACGCGTGCTCGTCGGTCGCGCCGTGCACGCCGTTCGCGTTGATCACCTGGCCGTCGGGGCCGAGAACGAGCCGATGGGTGTCGAACGTGCCGTTCGGACAGCTCGGCCCGGGATCACCGCTGCCCTCTGAGCACACGGTGATCGACACGATCGAGGGAGGATGACGCGGCGCTGCCCCCGGCTGCGCGACCGCCGCCGCTCCGCAGGTTGCCATGATCAGAGCCAGCGCCGAGGCCGCCAGACCCTGCTCGAAGCGAGCCCCCGAGTTCGTCATGAACTCCTCCTTCCGGACGTGCCTCCCGCCCAACTCTGCTGCGAGGGGAAGGATTCGACCGCTGGATGGTAGGGAGGAGGGCTCCCGAATCCCCCATCAACTCTGCCAGTCAAATCGCCCGCGATTGCCTTTAGCGGACCAGCCGCTGCCGAAGGGCCTTGGCGACCGCCTCCGACTTGGAGTGGACCTGAAGCTTTCCGTAGATGTTCTGCATGTGGAAGTTGATCGTGCTGAAGGTCACGCCCAGCTCCGCGGCCGCGCTCTGGTAGTTGTGGCCCTCGACGAGCAGCTTCAGGAGCTTCAGCTCGTGTGCCGTCAGGTCGTAGTCACCCGTCTCGGGAGGTCGGATCCCGCGGAAGAGCTTCAGGACGCGCAGGGCCACCTCCGGTGACATCGGTGCACCGTGGAGGGCCTCCCCGAGGCTCTCCAGGAGCTTTGCGGGCGGGGTCTTTTTCAGCAGGTACCCGCTTGCGCCCGCGCACAGCGCCTCGAAGATGCGCTCATCGTCCTCGTAGACCGTGAGCATCAGCGGGGCGACGCGAGGGTACTTCTCGCGAAGCAAAGGCAGACCTTTGATTCCCGACATACCGGGCAAGCCGATGTCGACCAGAGCGACGTCGGGGACCTCGTTCCAGGTGTGCGCCAGCGCATCCTCCATCGAGCGGAATGCGCCCGTGCACCGGTATCCCTGGGTCCCGTTGATGAGCGCGCCGAGCCCCTCCCGAATGCGCCGGTCATCCTCGATGATGACGACCTTGATCGGGCCGGCGCGCGCGGGCGACTGGGTGGATCCGCTGCTCAGCAAGGTTCTGAGACTAGCGGAAACTGCGACTCAATTTCCCCCTCAACACTGACAGGCGCTTCGACGACTCGAGGCGCGCCGTCAGAATCAGGCTCGTGCCCCGGCCCGCTGCGGACGTCAGCTCCAGCGTTCCGCCCCCGGCTGCGGCGCGTTTGCGCATGCTGACGAGCCCGTTCCCTTCGTGCTCCACGGACGGATCGAAGCCCCTGCCGTTGTCGATCAGCCGCAGGACGAAGCCATCTTCGGCGGTGGAAAGATCCACCTTCACCTCGCTCGCACCGGAGTGCCGCGCGATGTTGTTGATTCCTTCCTTGAAGATCAGGTAGACCTGCCGCCGGGCGTCGGCGCCGATTCTCAGATCGTCGTCGGTGGCGGAAGACGCGAAATGAAGGCCAATCTTCTGGGCGCCGAGCAGATCAGTGGCGAAGCGGCGCATGCGGTGCGTCAGATCCCTCACGCGGTCGTGCTCGGGGTTGATGGCCCAGACGATGTCGCTCATCGAGTCGACGAGCTCGCGTGAGATTCCAGCGATTTCGGAAAGCGGTGTTGTGTCCCGGGGAGCCGGGCCGTTCGACGCTCTTTGCGCGACCTCGCTCAGGATCGCGATCTGGGACAGGCTCGCTCCGATGTCGTCGTGCAGGTCCGTCGCGATCCGGGTCCTGATGTTGGCCACGGCAAGTAACTGCGCCAGACGGCGGCGATGCAGGGCGTAGATGATAAGGAGAGCCGCGACGCAACAAGCGGCCATGAACCACCAGGTGCGCCACACGGGCGGCAGAACCGCAAACGCGAGGGACGCGGGTTGCCGGCTCGTCGCGCCTTCGCTAGAGATCGCGCGAACCACGAAGCGATAGCTCCCGGCGGAAAGACCGGCATAGACGACGCTGCGCTGGTTGGTCATCGCGCTCCAGTCGCGATCGGCGCCTTCGAGCTTGTACTGATAACGGAGCGCCTCGCCGGGCGAGAAGTCGAGACCCACGAAATCGATGCGAAGTGGGCTCCGGCGCAAGAGGAGGCCCGAGACGGCAGTCTGGCCGAGATCGGAGATCGGCTGCGGGACGCCTCCGACGGCGAGGCCGGTCACCAGCACCGGAGGCGGCGCGCGCGGGCGATCGAGCGTGGGAACGAGCCTGGAGACCCCGAGCGGCGTCGAGAACCAGAGCGCTCCGGTGCGGTCGCGCAGCGCGAGCTGCAGCTCGCCCGCAGCGATGCCGTCGGCGGTGGTGTAGTGCTTGATGCGGCCGAGCCCGGCGGGTTGCGGCTCGAACCGGTCGATGCCTCGGCCCGTTGCGGCATAGATGCGGCCCCAGCCATCTTCCACGATGGCGGCGACGTCGCTGCTGGAAAGTCCGCCGCTCGCGTCGTATCGGACGAAGACGGGATGGTCCCGCGTCGGGTCGTCGAGACGGAGCAGCCCGTCGGAGGTTCCGATCCAGAGGCGCCGCTTCGAATCGACGTAGATCTCCCGGACGTTTCCCGTGACGCCCGCCTCCGGGCCGAAGACCGTGAACCGGCGGCCGCGCCAGCGCGCCAGACCGCCGTGGAAGAGGCCGATCCAGATGTCGCCGTCCGGGGCCTCGCCGAGCGCCGTCGGAACCGGATGCGCGGGCAGTCCGTCTGCCGCGGTGAACGCCCGCACGCGGCCCGTCGCGCGATCGAGGAGCGCGAGCCCATCCTCATTGCCGGGCCCGATCGTTCCGATCCAAACGTCGCCCCGGGAGTCCGTGAAGACGCGAAAGACGTTGCTCCCCGCGAGTCCGTCGCGGGTCGTGTAGACCCGCACGGGCCGCGCGCCGCCGAGCTGCTCGACCCGGCCGACGCTTGAGAACCGGCAGAGCCCCTGCCCAGTCGCGATCCACCACTCTCCGGACCCGTCCTCCGCCGCGATCTGCCCGCGGCCCCATCCGAAGTAGGTAATCGCGGCGGGCCATGCCGGCCGAATCCGCGTGAACCGCCGGCCGTCGAAGCGGGCGATGTCCAGCCCCGACTCGCTGCCGTGCACGACGCACAGCTCGCCGGCCCGGGTCTCGACGAGCGCGGACGTCTGCGGCACGCCATCGGCGTCCGTGTACGTCGTGAACCCGTTGCGGGCCACCTTCATCGCGCCGGAGCCGAACGTGCCGACCCAGAGGTTTCCGTCGCGATCCTCCGCGAGCGCGCCGACCGTTCGCGCGCTCAGGCCCTGTGCGAGCGTGTAGCTCTCGAACTCGTGCCCGTCCGGGGACTCGCCGGCGCTCCGGCGCACAAGTCCCCGCGTCGTCCCGACCCACAGCGTGCCGTCCGACGTCTCGAGGAGCGACTCGATGCGCACGCCGGCGAGGCCGTCGGCGGCACCTCGGACGCGCATCCGTCTCGGCCCGCCCGGGGCGGCGGGTACCTCGAGGCTCACGAGACCTCCCCGAGTCCCGACCCAGATCCGGCCTTCGTGGTCCTCGAGCAGCGCCATGACGTACGGATTCTGCAGGGCGATCGCGATATGACGCGTCGTCCCGTCTCGGTCGCGGCTGGTGAGCCCGTCCCGTCCGCCGACCCACAGTGTGCCGCGCCGGTCGACGAGGATCGCCGTCACGGCCGGCTCGCCCGTCGGCAAGTCCACGCGGTGGAAAGAGGAGTCCTTCGGATCGAGGCGGAAGAGTCCGCCGTTGTCGGTATCGGAGCCGCACCAGACGCCGCCCGAAGGGTCTTCGTAGAGCACAGACGGAGCCACCGCGCCGCGTGCGCCGCCGAGCGGCGTGCGAATGAACCGGGAGGCACCGCTGCCCGTGGGATCGAAACGGCAGAGGCCGGCGCCGGTTGCGATCCAATAGACGCCGTCGCGCGTCACGAGGAAGTCGACGACGAAGTTCGACGGCAGTCCCTGCTCGGTGTGGTAGTTCGTGAACTGGTATCCGTCGAAGCGCGACAGCCCCTCCGCGGTTCCGAACCAGAGAAAGCCCTGAGGGTCCTGAGCGATCGCGAGCACGTGGTCCCGGGCCAGGCCGTCGGCGGTCGTATAGGTCTTGATCGGTAGACGGCTCGCTTCGAGAAGCGGAGGCGCGAGGAGCAACACAACGAAAGGGGCGAGGAGCTCCTTCACGGACGATTCATTCTAGTGGACGGCCCGCGAACGAGTGGACGGACCGCGAACGAACGAGGCGGCCGACCGTCGCGAGGGTCAGGATGCCGGCTTTTGGAACGTGCGGAGATAGAGGACGAGGTCGTCGATCTGGCGGGGCGACAGCGTGTGTCCCCACGGGGGCATGAGCGCGGAGAGGCCCACGCCGGCCCCGCCGCGCCGGATCGCGTCGGCGAGCTCGGCATCGCTCTTCTTCTTCTGGAATTCCGGGTCCGAGAGGTCGCGCGGACGTGGATCCAGGTTGAAGGCGTTGAAGCCGTCGCCGGCCCCCGACTCCCCGTGGCACGTCTTGCAGTAGTGCGTGAACGTGATCTTGCCGAGGCCGGCCTCGTACGAGAGCGGTGTCGGCGGTGTGGGTGCGGGCGCTTCGGGAGCCGGTGCGGTGGATGCCGGCGCGGTGGATGCCGGTGCGGTGGATGCCTGCGGGGCGGGCGCCTTCGCTGCCGCGGCGGGCGCCGGCTTCCGGGCACAGGCAACCGGCACGAGCAGGAAGACGAACGGGACAAGCGTCGCAACCCGGAATCTCATTTGGCACCTCGCGCCGCGCTTGCGGACTTCGCGGCGGGCGCGGCGGACGGCTGCGTCTCGAGGTAGGCGGTCAGACGAAGCGCGTCCGTGTCGGTCAGGCCGTAGTCGGGACAGCGGACGTCCGCCCTCCAGCGCTGAGGCCCCTTGAGCCACTCAAACGTCCAGCCGGGCTTGAGCCTCTTGCCGGCCTCGGTCAACGGGGGCCCGTAATAGCCTCCCGACGATCCGAGAATGTGACAGCCCCGGCATCCGAGGCCGACGTAGAGCCGCTGGCCCTCGACGGGGTCGGCGTCCGACGCGGGATGACCGGCGAACGGATCCGCGGGAATCGCCGGATCGACGTAGAAGTTCTGCAGGGCGTCGGCGAGCTGCGTCGCGTCCTCTCGCGGCATTTTCAGGACGGGCATCCGCTCCTCGAGGATCGGCCTCAGCGTGTAAGAGAGCATGAGGTAGTCCACGAGCCAGTCGCGCTTGACCTTGCTCCCCTCGTAGGTGAGCGGGGCCGTCGAGACGTCGGCTCCGCGGTCGCCGATCTGATGGCAGGAGAGGCAGCGGTAGCTCTGGATGAGGTCGCCGACCGGTCCTCCCGGCAGGAGCGCCGGCTTTTGCGGCGGCGCGTAACGGTAGCGCTCCGGCACGCTCTGCGCGCCGAGAGCGAGAAGGGCGGTGACGACCGCGCGCGAATCGTCGGCGTTGAAGCCGTACGAAGGCATCTTCAAGCCGTCGGCGAACGAGCGCGGCGACTCGAGCTTCGCCGCCAGCCACGCCGGGAGCGTGCGGGCGAGGTCCGTGCGGCGGCCGAAATCGAGCGACTGGGCCCTCTTGTCGCCGATCCCATCCAGCTCCGGCCCGAACTTCTCCGACCCCGATCCCGCCGGGTCGTGACAGGAGAAGCAGCCGTAAAGCCGGAAGAGCTTGCGGCCGTTCTCGGCGAGGCTCTGGTTCACGCGAAGCGGCTCGAGAATATCCTTCGGGGCGTCGAAGTCGCGGTACTCGTCCTCCAGAAAAGCGACGACGTCGCGCGATTCGGCCTCGCTGAAGCGATAGCGCGGCATCGGCGTGCGCGGGTTGAAAGCCTGCGGCTCGCGCAGGAACGCGAGCAGCCAGCCGCGCGACGAGGTGGATGCGATCTTGGAGAGCTCGGGCGCCGAGCCTCGTCCCTTTCCTTCGACGGTGTGACAGGTGATGCAGCGCGACTCCGAGACGAGCTTCTTGCCGTTGGCGGAGCTGCCGGGCGGCTCGGCCGCAGCCGCTTCGATCCGGCCCGCGAGCTCCTTCGGGACCTGGGCGGCGAAGAGGAAGTGCGAGAGCTCGTCGATCGCCTGATCGGTGAGGTGAAAGTTGGGCATCGTGGCGTTCGGGTCGATCGACTTCGGGTCCTTCAGCCAGCGCTTGAGCCATTCACCGCCGGTCTTGAGCGGAAGCGTCGCGAGCGGCGGGGCCTCCGAGCGGAACGTGTCCTGCCCGCGCACGGCGTGGCAGGCGTAGCAGCCGGCGCGCGCGATCAGGGCGCGCCCGCGCGACAGGACTGCCGCTCCCGTCACGCGCTCTTCGAGGTGACAGCGGCCGCAGCCCGCTTCGATGAAGACGGGAGGCGTCATGGGGGGGCCGGCATCCGCCGCGGTCCCGTGGGCGTCGGCTTGCGTCGTCGCGAGCCCCTGTCCCCCGTGGCAGGACGTGCAGCCGAAGCGGTCGAAGGCCTCCGGGGTGTGGGGCGTGCCAGGATGCAGGGTGAAAGGAGGCGGCGCGCCGGCCATGAGGGGATCGGCGACCCCCAGATGGCACGTCTCGCACCGGTCGACGCGATTGTCGAAATCGCGCAGCCAGATCTGCTGGATCGCCACCGGCCGCACCTGATAGCTCTGCGCCGCCTTCAGGCTGTGCGCCCGCGAGGAGCCGAGCTTGCGGTATTGGCGCTGAAGCGAGCGGTAGGAGCGGAGCGCGTTCTTGGCGGGAGAGATTGCGAGGACGAGCAGAAAGAGGACGCTCGAAACGGCGAAGAGGCGGCGGAGCGGCACGGCCACGCCCTCAGATCGTCCCGGACCACGGCCAGACCAACGTCCAGCCGGGGCCGCGGAAGAAGGTGCCGATGACGGTGAGAAGGGTCGCGATGACGACGAACCAGGTCATGATCCACTCGGGAAGGGTCACGCGCGCGATTGCGCGCCGCAGGCGACCGCCCGTTGCGCCCCCACGTGCCGCGAACATCGCCCCCGCCGTCAGCAGTGTCGGAACGGCGATCGGCCAACAGCCGAAGGCGCCGAAGAGGATGAAGAGGGCGGCCGTGACCGCGGCGAGGGCGAGAGCGGTGCTTCTTCCTCCTCGCGACCAGAGCGGCCCGGCCGTGAGGTTGATCCGCGCGTAGGGAATCACGGCGAGCGAGAGGACGACGAGCGCCGGCAGGAGGACGCCGGCGACGATCGGCGGAAAGTAGTGAAGGAGCTCCTGCAGTCCGAGGAAGTACCACGGGGCCTTCGCGGGATTTGGCGTCTCGATCGGGTTGGCGATTCCCTCGAGAGGCGCGTCGAAGAAGATCGCGACGAGGGAGAGCGCGATGACGACGACCTGGAACAGGATGACTTCGCGCACGATCAGATGGGGGAACGTCATCACGTACCGCTCGTCGATGCGGCGCACGGCCGGTCTCGTGTCGGGCCTCACCAGCGCCACCCGACGTGGAACGGCGAGCGGATCGGTCGATTCGACGGCGTGAAGCTCCGGTGTGGCGCTCATGGGGCCTCCTCTTGACGCGGGTCGTCCGCGTTCCCGGGCGGCCCCTGGACGCCGCCGTCCTTGCGGACGCGCCAGATGTGAACGGAAAGGAACAGGAGAAGCGCCACCGGGAGGACGACGCAATGAAGAACGTAGAAGCGAAGGAGCGCGTTCTCGGAGACGACGTTGCCGCCGAGGAGAAGGAAGCGGATCTTCTCGCCGACGAGGGGAGCCTCCTTCGCCATGTTCGTGCCCACCGAGACTCCCCAGAACGCGAGCTGATCCCAGGGGAGGAGGTAGCCGGTGTAGGAGAGAAAGAGCGTCACGATGAGGAGGACGACTCCGATGACCCAGTTGAACTGGCGAGGCGGACGGTACGCGCGGTGGTAGAAGACCCGGAGCATGTGGAGAAACGCCGCGAAGACCATGAGGTGCGCCGCCCAGCGGTGCAGGTTGCGCAGGAACAGGCCGTTGTCCACGACGTAGTTGAGCTCCTTCATGTCGCGGTAGGCCTGCGGGACCGACGGGTGGTAATAGAACATCAGCAGGATTCCGGTCGCGATCAGGACGAGAGAGCTCACGAGCGTGACGCCGCCGAGCCAGTACGTGTGCGAGAACCGGAGCGTCCTCTCGCGCACCTTGACCGGATGCACGTGCAGGAAGAGATTCTCGAAGATCACGAGCGAGCGGTTCCGGTTCGTATCGGCCGTTCCGTGCCGCACGATCGACCGGTAGACCGCTGAGGCGCGCAGCCAGTCCGCCATCGAGGTCCGGGCGGCGTTCATGCCCGGACCAGCTTTCCGTGCGGGATGACGATGCTCGTGTCCACGACGAGGTTGCCCGCGGCGTCCGCCGTGACCTCCAGCCACGGCAGCGGCCGGGGCGCAGGGCCGTGGACGACGTTGCCCTCGAGGTCGAAGCGGCTGCCGTGGCAGGGGCAGGCGATGACCTTCTCGTCGGAGACGTACCGCGTGATGCACCCGAGGTGGGTGCAGACCGCCGAGAGCGCGAACACGCCGCCAGCGGCGCCGATCACGTACGCGCGCTGCTCGCGGTTGAAGCGCACCGTTCCCTCCGGGTAGTCGACCGCGCTGCCGGCGCGGAAGACCGTGGGAGGCTCGAAGAGGACCTTCGGCTTGAGGTAATCGAGCGTGACGACGAGCGAGCCCGCGCCCGCGACGGCGCAGGCTCCTGCGCCCACCTGGGTCAGGAAGTCGCGGCGGGTCGCTCCGGTCGGGCCGGGCCCCGGGCTCCGTTCGGATTCGTCAGACATGGGCGCCCTCCGGTGTCTGGAAGCTCTGCATGGTGATGGTGCCGACGGGGCAGCGCGCGGCGCAGAGGCCGCACCGGATGCACGTCTCCTCGTCCTTGATGAAGACGGATCCTCCGCGAGCGCCGTCCGCCAGAATGGGTGCGAGCTCGCGCGCGGCCTCCGGAAGGCGCGTCACGCGCTCGGCGAGGACGATCTCGATGCAGTCCTCGGGGCAGATGTCCTGGCAGCCGCCGCAGAGAATGCACTCGGTCCCGTCCGCCGGGCTCTCCTCGAAGATCGTGTTCGTCCAGCAGTGGAGACATCGTGTCCCCTCGAGCCGGGCCTCGCGCTCCGGAAAGCACTCCTCGACCTCCGCGATGCCGATGCGGCGCGAGATGGGGCGGGTCGGCGGAGCCTGGCGCGGGATGCCCTCGAAATCGAGGTCCCTTTCGTAACGATCGTGGACGTCGATCTCGACCGCCACTTCGGGCGACAGGCGCGGCCTGCCCCGGAAGAACGCGTCGATCGAAAGGGCGCCTCGCTTCCCGTCGGCGATGGCGTTGATCGCGATGCGGGGCCCGAACGCGGCGTCCCCGCCCGCGTACACGCCCTTAGCGCTCGTCGCGAGCGTCTCCGGATCGATGGTGATCCGCCCTCCGCGCGTCTCGATCCCATCCTCCTCGCGAAGGAAGGAGAAGTCCCCGGTCTGTCCGATCGCGACGAGGACGGTGTCGGTCTGAAGAACGCTCTCCGAGCCCTCCACGAACCGGGGCGAAAAGCGCCCCGTCTCGTCGAAGACGCGCGAAACGTCGAGAAACTCCACGCCCGTCACCGTGCCGTCCTTCCCGACGAGGCGCTTCGGCCCGAGCCGGTAGCGGAAGCTGATTCCCTCGCGGCGGGCCTCCTCGACCTCGTCCTTTGCGGCCGGCATCTCGCTCTCGGACTCGAGACAGCAGACGACCACCTCTCGCGCGCCGAAGCGGACGGCGCTTCGGGCGACGTCGAGGGCCTGGACGACGGAGAGGTTTCGCTCGAGGTTCTCCTCGACGCCGCTCCGCGCCGCGGTGCGCGCCACGTCGAGCGCCACGTTGCCGCCGCCGATCACGACGACGCGCGCTCCCATCTCGACTTTGTAGCCGAGGTTGACGTTCAGGAGGTAGTCGATCCCTTTCAGAACGCCGTCCAGCTCCATCCCGGGGATCGAGAGGCTGCGGCTCTGCATCGCGCCGACCCCGAGGAAGATCGCGGAGAAGCCCTGCGCCCTGAGGTCGGACAACGTGAAGTCCCGGCCGAGGCGCACGCCCGTCTTCAGCTCCACGCCGAGAGACAGGATCGCGTTGACCTCGAGCTGGATCAGGGCGCGGGGCAGCCGGTACTCCGGGACTCCGAGCCGCAACATCCCCCCGGCGACCGGCGCCGCCTCGAAGATCGTGACGGGGTAGCCCATGAGCGCGAGGTCGTGCGCGCACGCGAGTCCGGCCGGACCCGAGCCGATGACTGCAACCCGCTCGGAGTAACGATCGGTGCGGTGCCCGTAGATGGCGGTGAGGACCGAGAAATCCATCATGCTCTCGACGCCGAATCGCTCGGTGACGAAGCGCTTCAGGGCCCGGATGGCGATGGGGGCGTCCAGCTCGCCGCGCCGGCACACCGTCTCGCACGGCGCCGCGCAGATCCGCCCGCAGATCGAGGCGAGCGGGTTCGGCCGGCGCGCCACGGCGTAAGCCTCGCGGTACTTCCCCTGCGAGATGAGCGTGACGTACTTGCCGGCCTCGGTGTGGACCGGGCACGCCATCTTGCAGGGGAAGTTCCGCTCGAGCCAGTCGTGGCTGACGTCGGCCATGGAAGTTACTTGGAGATCTCGAATTCGGCCGCCGTGGAGCCCGCCACGGTCACGGCCTTCTGCGCCGCCTTGAGCTTCGGGTGCCACACCTTCACCGTGTAGGAGCCGTCCGGCACGTTGGCGATGTGGAAGGAGCCGTCGGCCTTCGTCACGGCGAAGTAGGGCGTCGGCACCGCCACCACGAACGCCTCCATCTCGGGATGGACCTTGCACAGGAGCGTGGCGGCCACGCACTCCTTCTTGAACTGGTAGGACTTGATCTGACCCTTCGGCCAGGTGCCGAGGTTGAACTTGTCGGCGCAGGCGTCCGGCGAGAAGACGTTGTGCAGGACCGCGTCCGAGTTCAGGAAATCGACGGTCGTCCCGACGAGAACCGGGAGGACGTGCGGGGAGAAGACCAGGTTCAACTGGTTGATCTTCGCGTGCTCCTTCGGGGCGGGGAAGGTCTTTCCGGGGATGGCCGCCACGTAGACGACGGCGTCGCTGCTGTCGTGCACGCCCTTGCAAGTCACCTTGCCGTGGAGATCGCCGGCCTTGAGCGGCAGGCTCGCGCCGGCCGCGAGGACGAGGGCGAGAACGAGGGGTCGATTCATGTCATGCCTCCTTCAGAAAGCCGCCCTGAGGACGGTCGCAAGCTGGTAGTTCTGTGAGTCGTGAAGGTCGCGGTGGTACTCGAGCATCAGCTTGATGTTGGCCCGCGCGAGGAAGCTGAAATTCGCGTTGAGAGCCTTCTGCGTTTCGACCGAAGGATCGGCGGGCCGGAGATTCTCGTAGCGCAGGGAGACCTGAAACGGCGGCGCGATGACGTAGTCGGCCTGCGCGAACCAGACGTCGTACGTGTGCGTCGTCCGGGAGATCTCGGCGTCCGTGTCGTTGTCTCGCAGCGAAAGGTCGTCGCTGCCGTGCACGGCGACGCCGATGAGGTTCAGGTCGCCGAGGTAGAACGAGCCGTAGACGCCGAGGCGGCTGAACCGGCCCTGCTGCATCTTGAACGGATTGCCGTCGGGGTCGGTGATGTCGAACTCGACGTCCCCTCCGTTACCCCAGTACCCGAACGCGCCCAGGCGGAACGACGTCTCGCGCCAGTTCTCCGGCGGAAGCTTGACGCCGGTCGAGTCCCCGTCGAGTCCGAGGCCCCCGAACTTGTAGTCGACGCGCGCGTAGAAGTCCTTGCTGGCGCCGTTGTTGAACTCGCCGTTCGGGCCCCCCGGGCCGATCGGAGACGAAAGCCCGACGGTGTAGAAGAGGCGGTGGGCGGCGACCCCGTACATCTCGATCGCCCGCGTCCGCTGGGGAAGGCTGACCCCGCCGCCGTCTTCCGCGAGACCCGTTCCGCCGTTGAAGCCGATCGGATTGAAGGTGAAGAGCGTGTCGACTCCGTTGTCGGTCATCAGCCACATTTCCTGGAATCCGTCGTACAGGTTCGGAGCCAGCTTCCCGATGCGGAAATTGAAGAGATGCTCGGGCCCGAACGCGGAGATGAGATCGAGGCGCGCGTGCTCGATCTCGACCGAGCCGCTCCCGTCGGGGCTCTCCTCGTAGGTCACTTCGCTGAAGAAACTGAAGTGATCCCCGAGCGTTCCCGCACCGAAGAGGTTCGCCTCCTGTGGAAACTGGAAGTCGTTGTGGATGATCGTCTTTCCGGTGTCGTCGTGGCTCGAGGCGTAGAGGTCCGCCATCTTCACGTTCAGGGCGAACGGAGCGTTGCCCGGCAGGGTGCTGGGATAGACCATCTCGGGCCACAGCCGCGCATAGGCGTCCGCGCCGAGAGAGACGGGCTTCTGCTTCACCTGCTCCTCCGTCTCGCCCGGAAGGTGGTACCCGTTCAGGCGAAAGGCCGTGCCGAACGGGTTGAGCTTCGGGAAGATCGTGTGGCAGGTCTGGCAGGACGTTTGGTACTTGCGGGAGAACGCGGGAACCGCGTCTCCCCGTGTCGAAACCAGGCACGACAGCGCCATTCCCACCGTCAGGAACAGCGTTCCACGGGATCCGCGTGTCGATCGGCTCATGGCATTCTCCTTATGGCCGATCAAGTTGCAGCCGGGGGGGGCGGCGTCACCATCCAGCAGGCTCACCAATTCATCTGGTGAGCCGGCATCCAGAGGGCACGCCCGGCGGGCGCGGTCCCTTTGCGGGGATCGTCAGACCAGCTTGAGCCGCTTCTGGAAGGCGAAGGCGACGGCTTCGCTCTTGGAGTGGACTTCGAGCTTGTAGAGGATGTTCTGAATGTGGTTTCGGGCCGTGAGGTTCGAGATGTGCAGGGCGGTGGCGATCTCGGGCGTCGAGCGGCCGGCCGCCAGCATCCCCAGCACCTCGACCTCGCGCGCGGAAAGCCTGCGTGCGCGCACGTCCGGCGACTCCCGCGAGGTCGTGTACGGGGACGGCGGGGGGGCCGGAGGCTCGGACTCCAGGAAGGAGGGAAGCTCGATCCGATCCGTCCGCAGGATGTGCGCGAGGTAGAAGTCGCCCGGCGTGCGGGCGCCGAGATTCAGAATCGTGACGTCCACGGTGACGACATTCCCGTCGCGGCCCTTGAGGCGGAGGCCGAAGTGGTTCACGGTCTCCCCCCGGGCCGCCATTGAAGTAACCGGGCAAGTCTCCGAGCAGTAGCGGTTTCCGTAGGCGTCGCAACCCTCGAGACCCGCGGCACAGGGTCTCCCGACGACTTCGGAGGCCGAGAATCCGAGGATCCTCTCGGCGCTTTGGTTCCAGAAGACGATCCGATTGTGGCGGTCCGTGACGAAGACGGGATCCGGGGACTGCGCCAGCGAGCCGAAGACCGCAGCCATCTCCCCGTGGGCGGCGCCAGGCCACATATGGAGGCCGTTATACGCCCCCGCCTCGAACCCGTTAATGCGTTATCGCACGGAAGCTCAGCGCTTCTTCGTTCCGCGTCCGGCCTTGCCCCCGGTCTTCGCCTTGGCCGGGTGAGGCTGCACCGCTCTGGTGTGCGCACTTCCGGTTCTCGCGGCTGCCGTGTGCGGAGTGCCTGCCGCCCTCGATGTACTCGTGCCTCTCGAGGCCGCGGCCTGCGTCGTCGTCGCTCGCGCCGTGTTCGTGCGGTTCGTGTAGAGATTTCGGTTCACCGTCACGTTTCGGTTCACCGTAACGTTCCGGTTCACGGTCACGTTGCGGGTCATGTTCACGTTTCGCCAGGCCGGCCTGAAGAAGCCGCCGGGCCCGCACCAGCGCGCGCCCCAACCGAAGCCGAAGCCGTAGCGGAAGCCACCCCACGCCGGCCCCCAGCCGAATCCCCAACCCCATCCTGCCCAGGCGGCGTAGCGGGCGTGGAAGCCCCACGTCCAGGGCCGCGGGTAGTAGTACGCACCCCACCACGGCCGGTAGAACCAGCCCGTCCCGAAGACGACCGCGCCGTCATACGGGTACGAGCCGAGGTACGCCGGCGTGTAGGCGACGTAGACGACATCCGGTGTGGAGTCGTAGACGGTCGCGAAGCGCGTGTTGTAGACGGGACTCTCGGGCGGGATCCCCTGGATGTCGTCGTCCGGAATGGAGTCCGCGACGTTCCACGGCCCCGTAGGCGCGTCTCCCGAGAACCAGACGCCCTGATCGCACACGTAGTACCGGCCTCGGATCTTGAGGACGCTTTCGGGCGTGTTCAGCGCGTATTCGACGTGCGTCCCTGGCACCGCCTCGAACTTCGGCTCGCCGTCGTACGTCACGTTCACGTGCGCTTCGCTGCGGCGGACCGCCGCCGTACGCGGAGTCGTCGCGTCCCTCAGAGCCTCACGTGCCGGCGCGGTGCCGGGCACGAAGGCGAGGACGTCCGACTTCGCCGAATCGCTTCGGATCTTGCGGAAGCTTCCGGGAAGCTGGTCGGGCTCGACGTGCGCCCAGGGCCCTAGGAGCGACTCGCTCCGATACCAGCGCCCGGAGAGCACGAGCCAGATGCGACCGTCCGAGACGGTCCGGAAGACGTCGCTTTCCGTGTTGCTCATCGCGTCGAGCTCGCCTTCCACTTCCGGCTTCCATGCAGACGGTCCGTTGGAGACGATCAGCTCCGTCGGCTCCGTCGCGACGAGGATCGTCGGGACCCGCTTGTCCTTCGACTGGGCGGCCTTTTCGACTTCGTCGTCGGCGACGCCCGCGTCTTTCAGGTCCCGGCGGGCGATTTGGACGGCCTCGCCGGGGACGTGGTCGGATTTCGCCCAGGGACCGGCCGTATCGGACGAGCGGAACCACATCGTCCCTCCGTCGAGGTAGTACGCGTTCGCCTTCGGGTCGTGGAGGACGAGGAACGGAGTGTTGAGCGCCCGCTCGAGAGAAGTGCCCTCCACCGGACGGAAGCGCGGCGCGCCGTCGAAGACGACGAGGACCGCCGGCTCCGTCTCGAAGAGGATCTTCGGCGGCTCCGTGCCGAGCTTCGGCGAGGGCTCGTCGCGCCGCGCCGCCAGCTTGGCGCTTGCCAGGACGTCGTCGAGCGGCAGCGTGAGCTGGCGCCGCGTCACGGCCTGGCTGAGCCGCGTGGCGAGCCGCTGCTGCCGGGCCGGCGGCGCGCCGGGAATCTGAACCCGCGAGACATTGACAGATGCGAGCGTGACGGTGCGACGGTCGCGGTTGATCCTCACGTCCGCGTCGTACCAGAGCGTGGCGGGGGCCGGCTCGGTGCTTTCGGCGCGCTGGATCCGGGCCGTGCCGCGGGCCTTCAGCTTCGTTCCCTCGAGGCTCTCGGCCTGCGGGGCGTCGAGCAGGACGGTCATGTTCCCGAACAGGAACTTCTTCGGCCACTCGGTTCCCTGCGCCGCCTTCCTTTTCGGCGCGGCCGGCTGTGCCTGCCCGCCCGGCTGTGTCTGCGCCGAGGCCGCCGTCCCCCTCAGCGCGAAGAGGACGACGGCGGCGGCGAGGAGTGATCGTGCGACGCGTTTGGGGTCCTTCATGGGTTTCTCCTGTGCCGGGATAGACGACCACTTCGGGCCGCGGTTGACGTCGTGTGACCGAGCGCAATTTTCTCCTTTACGCTCCCGCCCCCGCCAGAGCGGCCTTCGGGACGACGGAGATCGCCCCGTTGTTCTCGAGGATCGCCGAATGGACCTCCTCGGGGCAGGAAACGCCCGCCTGCCGGATGGCCGCGTTGAGCTCGTGGTGGGTGAGCTGCGCGCGCGCCATCGCCTTTTCGTAGAGCTGGCCGTGGTGGATGAGAACGAGCGGCCGCCCCTCGATCAGAGCCTCGAGCTTCTTGTTCCGGTAGGTCGCGAAGCCCATCACCCAGTTCGCGAGAACGAGTGTCGCCGCCGAGAGGAGCCCCCCGACGAGCGAATTGTCGCCCGCGTTCATCGAATTCTGCACGGCGTTCGACAGGACCAGAAGGAGCACCAGGTCGAACGGCGCGAGCTGTCCCACCTGGCGCTTGCCCGTCAGGCGCAGAAGCACGATGAGGAAGGCGTACACCACGACGCCTCGGACGAGGAACTCCCACCAGGGAATCGACATGTGGAGCATTGGGACGGCCCTCCTTCGGACCCCTCACCAGACTCGAACGCGATCCTTCGGTGCGAGATAGAGCGCCTGGCCCGGCTTCACGGAGAACGCGTCGTACCAGGCGTCGAGGTTGCGAACGGTGTCGGCGCGGTACTCGGCCGGCGCGTGGCTGTCGATCACGATGCGCTGGCGAAGCGCCGCCTCGCGAAACTTCGTCCGCCAGCTCTGGGCGAAGCTCAGGAAGAACTGCTGATCGCCCGTGAGCCCCTGGACGGTCGGGGCCTCCCTGCCGCCGAGCGAGAGCCGGTAGGCGTCGTAGGCCGCCGCGAGCCCCGCGACGTCGGCGATGTTCTCGCTCACGGTGAGCTTGCCGTTCACCGCGAGGTCCGGGAAGGGCCGGTAACCGTTGAACTGCCGGACGAGCGCCTCGGCGGACGCATTGAAATGGGCGAAGTCGTCCTTCGTCCACCAGTTTTCGAGCCGGCCGCTCGCGGCGAAGAGGGCCCCCTGGTCGTCGAAGCTGTGGCTGATCTCGTGGCCGATGACGGCGCCGATCGCACCGTAATCCATGACCGACGGGCGCGCCGGGTCGAAGTCGGGCGGTTGCAGGATCGCTGCCGGGAAGTTGAGCGCGTTCATCGCCGGCAGATTGACCGCGTTGACGAGCTGCGGGTTCATGACCCATTCGCCGCGGTCCACGGGCTTGCCGAGCTTCGCGAGGTTCCGCCGGTACTCGAAGAGGGACGCGCGCTGCGCGTTTCCGAGGGCGTCGCCCTTCACGACCTCGAGGCCGGAGTAGTCGCGCCACGTGTCCGGATAGCCGACGCCCACCTTCAGGGCCGCGAGCTTCGCCTTCGCCTTGAGCTTGGTCTCCGGAGACATCCAGTCGAGGCCGTCGATGCGCCGGGCGAATGCCGCAATCTCGTTCTTCACCATCTCCTCGGCCCGCGCCTTCTCGGAGGGAGGGAAGTACTTCGCGACGTAGAGCCGGCCGACAGCCTCGCCGAGCGCGGCATCCGTCACGCTGACGGCGCGCTTCCAGCGGTCGCGGAGCTTCGGCGCGCCCGTGAGCGTCGTCCCGTAGAACGCGAACTGCTCGTCGACGAACGCCTTCGGGAGAAACGTGAGGCCGGGGATGCGCGGCGGCACGCTCGACGCGGCGCCGAAAGCGCCGGAAGTCAGGTACTCCTTCCACGTCGCGAGCGGCTCGGATCGCGCACGAGAGCCGCGATGCCCGTGACCGCGCTCGGCTGCCAGACGACGAACTCGTGCTGGGTCGCCGAGCCCCGCGGCCTCGAAGTAAGGCCTCCCAGTCGAGCCCCGGCGCCTGGCCGGGAAGTCCGCGCGCGTCCAGTGGTTGTTGCCCTTCAGGACGTTTTCCGAATCCTCGCGCCTCGCGTGCGACGACGCGATCTGTCTTCTCGAGCTCGAAGATCCGCGCCGCCTTCGCGGCGGCATCCGGCGATTCCGGCGAGCGTCAGCACGTTCCGCGACGTGCGCCACGATACTTTGTCCGGATCTCCGCCATGCGCGGCGACGCATCGAGGTAGTAGTCGCGGTCGGGCATTCCGAGGCCGCCCTGCAGCAGGAAGGGCGAGTAGCGGCCGGGGTCGTCGAGGTCCTGCGCGACCCAGAGGCCGAGGACGTTGGGCGTGTAGAAGTTCGTGTTGTTCAGGACGTCGACGTCGGCGCGGAGCGTCTCGCCGAGCGCGCGGGCGAGGTCCGCCTTGTCTCGCGATCGCCGCGATCCTGTCGAGCGCGGGCTGGAGCGGCGCGAGCCCCTTCGCCTCGATCGCGGCCTCGTCCATGAAGGTCGCGTACGTGTCGCCGATTTTCCGCGCGTCCGAGCCGGCGGGCGCTTCCGCCTTCGATGCCTCGGTGATGAGGTCGGCCGTCCGTCGGGCCGTCAGCTCGGCGAGCGTGCCGCTGACGCCCCAGGAGCTGCGGTCGGCCGGGATCTCGGTCGTTTTCAGCCAGGTCCCGTTCGCGTAACGAAAGAAGTCGTCACCCGGCGCGACCGACCGGTCGATCCCGGCGAGATCGATGCCGTTGGAAGCGGGAGCGGCCGCGGCGTGTCCGGCACCGATGGGCGGCGCGGCCGTCGGGGCACACGCCGATTCCGACATCAGGGCGAGGGCGATCGGGGCGAGGGCGGCGAACGAGCACAGCGCGATCAGAACGCTTCTGGTTTTCATGGGCGCGACGATAGGAAGTTCGCCTCCCGCGCGCAAGAGATCCGGGCCGCCGGGGCGAGCCGCTTCAATTCTTCAGCTTCAGAGCGTGGCGGCGACCCGCTTCCTCGATGGAGTGAGAGTTGGTCAGGGATTGTTCTTTCCGCGTGAGCTCCGCGAGCTTGCGATAGTGCTTGCGGAGGATCGCGAGCTCGGCTTCGGTCAGATCCTCGGCATCGATCAGGCGGTTGCTGGCGCCGTTGAGAGCGGCGACGAGCTCGTTCAGTTTCAGGTGGACTGCGCGCGAATCCTTGTTCTGACTGCGCTGGATGAGAAAGACCATGAGGAAGGTGACGATCGTGGTTCCCGTGTTGATGACGAGCTGCCACGTGTCCGAATAGCGGAAGAACGGCCCGGTCGCACCCCAGACGATGATGACCAGAACAGCGAGCCCGAAGGCCGTCGAACTTCCGGTCGCCTCCGTCGCGACGTGCGAGAAACGCTCGAGGACGTTTGCTTTCTGGGGCATGGCGGTTCTCCTTTTGATTCACTCCGTGGAGCGATTGTTATCCCTGAAATTCCACAATTAACGCAATCCTTTGTGTTTTTCCCCGGGAAAGAGGAACGTGTGATTCGCGATTTTGGTGGATGGGATGTCCGAATCCGAATCAGAGCTGGAGTACAGGCGCGCGGCTCTTCTCGCCCGCGTGCGTTATGGCGCGCTCCTCGAGGCGGCGCCCGACGCCATGGTCATCGTCGACCGGGCGGGTCGGATCGCCGCCGTCAACGAGCAGACCACGAAGATGTTCGGCTTCGGACGCGACGAGCTGATGGGCAAGCCCGTGGAAATGCTCGTTCCGTATCGCTTTTCCGCGACGCACGCGAGCCAGCGACACGACTACTCGAAGGACCCGAAGATCCGCCCGATGGGCGCGATGCGCGACCTCTGCGGTCGGCACAAGGACGGTACGGAAATTCCCGTCGAGATCAGTCTCGGCCCTCTGCGAGATCGAGGATGGCAACCTCGTCTGCGCGGCGATCCGGGACGTGACGGAGCGCAGGCGGCTCGAGGAGATCCGGAGCAGGAGTCTCGAGCTGCTCGAGGAGCAGTACCGGCGGATCCAGGAAGCGAGCCGGCTCAAGAGCGAGTTCCTCGCGAACATGTCGCACGAGCTGAGGACTCCGCTGAACGCCGTGATCGGGTTCGCGGAGCTCCTTCACGACGGCAAGGCGGGAACGGTCACGGCCGACCAGAAGGAGTATCTGGGAGACATCCTGACGAGCGCGCAGCACCTCCTCCAGCTCATCAACGACGTGCTCGACCTCGCGAAGGTCGAAGCCGGGAAGACGGAGTTCCGAAGGGAGCGCTGTCGACCCCGCGCGCCTCGCCGCGGAGGTGCGCGACACGTTGCGTTCGCTCGCTGCCGAAAAGCGGATCTCGATCCAGGTCGAGGTGACGCCCGGTCTCGGTGACATCGTGGCGGACGCGGCGAAGCTGCGCCAGGTTCTCTACAACTATCTCTCGAATGCGCTCAAGTTCACGCCCGAGGGAGGGCGAGTCGTCGTCTCGATCGCGGCCGAGGGCCGGGAGCACTTTCGAATCGCCGTGGCGGACACCGGCATCGGCATCGGAGCCGAAGATCTGGGGCGACTCTTCGTCGAGTTCCAGCAGCTCGACGGGGGCGCCGCCAAGCAGCACCCCGGAACCGGCCTCGGGCTCGCGCTCACGAAGAGGATCGTCGAGGCGCAGGGAGGCCGAGTCGGAGTGACGAGCCAACCCCTCGAGGGCTCGACGTTCTTCGCGGTCTTGCCGAGGCTCGCAAACGGCCCCGACCTTGCGAAGAAGGGATTGTGAGCGGCGAACGGATCCTCGTCGTCGACGACAACCGGGTCAACTTGAAGCTCGCCCGCGTCCTCCTCGAGTCGGAGGGCTACGAGGTACACACCGCCGCGGATGCCACCGAGGCGATCGCCGTGCTGAAAGATTTCCAGCCCCGGCTGATTCTGATGGACCTCCAGCTCCCCGGAACGGACGGCCTCTCGCTCGCGCGTCGCCTGAAGGCGGATCTCCGGACGCGTGACATTACGATCCTCGCGCTCACCGCGTACGCGATGAAGGGCGACGAAGAGAGGGCGCGCGCCGCCGGATGCGACGGCTACATCGCCAAGCCGATCGATACCCGCCGCCTTGCCGAGACGATCGCGGCGCACATCGGCTCCTCCGGCGCGAGGGGATCGCCTTGATGCGTCCGCACGATGGAGGCGACCGGCGCCTCGCGGCCCTATAATCGTGCGCATGGACGCGTCCTCCGCTCCTCGCGTCGTGGCCCGAGCATGGGCGATCCGATCGCTCCGCGAGTTCCTGCTCACGCTCACGGACGAAGACCACTCGATGTGCCGGGTCGCGAGCGATCGCGGCATCTTCTGCCAGGGCTTCCGCAAGCTCGATGACGCCGAGCTCCGCAAGCACCTCGCGGGCATCGTGAAGCGGCGGCCGGGCGCGAACCGCTGGCAGCTCGAAGCTCTCGGGAACCAATGGGAGCTGGCGCGCCAGACGGTGAACCAGCTTCCTCTCTCCTGCGACGTTCAGCAGAAAGAGCACGACACGTGCGGCGGATGGGACGATTTCAGCAATGAGGAGCTGGCGCGTTACTGCGCCGAGCTGCTCGGGCTGGACGTCGTCGTGACGCCGCAAGGAACGCTCACGCCGCCCGTCTCCGCCCGCTGAGCCGCCATAATCGGCCCGTGGGCGAGCGCCCCTTCCCTGCTCTTGATGTCCTGCGCGCGAGCTTCTTCGCCTCGCTGCCGCGGTACGAGTACCTCGGCCCGCTCGGCCAGGGCGGGATGGGCTACGTCTTCAAGGCGATCGACCGCGAGCTGAACGAGGTCATCGCGATCAAGGTCCTGGCACGAGCCGCCGGGGAAGAGCGGGAAACGGTCCTCATGCGATTCAAGGGCGAGGTGAGCCTGAACCGGAAGATCAGCCATCCGAACGTCTGCCGCCTTCACGACTACGGCGTTGCAGGAGACCTGCCGTACCTGACGATGGAGTTCGTCGACGGGCGCGACCTCGGCACCGTCATCGATCTGGAGGGGCCGGTTCCCGTGCGCAGGGCGCTTCGGATCCTCACGCAGCTCACGCGAGCGGTCGCGGCCGCGCACGCCGCGGACATCGTCCACCGCGACCTGAAGCCCGCGAACGTGATGGTGCGGCCATCAGGCGAGATCTCCGTTCTCGACTTCGGGCTCGCGCACGACACGACGCGCACGGACCCGCGAATCACGCGTGCCGGCGCGGCGGTCGGGACGCCGCATTACATGTCTCCCGAGCAGGTTCAGGGCCGCCTCGTGGACGAGCGAAGCGACATCTACGCCATCGGCGCCATCGCGTTCGAGATCCTGAGCGGCCGCCGGATGTTCACGGGGCGCACGTTCCTGTCGATCGCGAAGAAACATCTCGAAACGAAGGTTTCGCGAGCCACGCTCGAAGGGCGCGGCGTGCCTCGCGAGCTGGCGGCCACCGTTCTCCGATGTCTCGAGAAGAAGCCCGAGAATCGTTTTCCCTCCGCCGCCGCCCTTGCGGCGTCATTCGAGGCACTCGAGCGGATGCAGAAGCCGCGGGAACCCGCCGTCAAGCAGGCGGCGCCGGCCGCAGCGCGCGTGAAGACGGCCGTCCACCGGCGGAGCGCCATTCTGCCCACAGGGGCGCCCGGGCGACGGCCCGTCGTGCTCGTCGTGGACGACGAGGCGCCGGTGAGGGACCTCGTCTGCACTTACCTCAACCGCGGCGGGTTCGAGGCCGTGCCGTCGCCGTCGGGAGAAGACGCGCTGACGCTTCTCGAGACGCGCATGGTCGACCTCATCCTCATCGACGTGCTGATGCCCGGCGTCGACGGCTTCGACACCGTGAGGGTCCTGAAGTCGCGGCCGGAGCAGGCTCAGATCCCCGTCCTGTTCATGTCGGGCTTTCCGGAGAAGAACCGGGTGCTCTTCGCGGGGCAGACGGGCGCCGTGGACTTTCTCCCGAAGCCCCTCGACCTCAAATCCATGCTCGGGAAGGTGACCGAGATCCTCGGAAAGCCCGCCTGACGCCTTCTCAAACGTCCTTCGGGACGCGCGCGATGTCCTCGGAAATCCCCTCGAGGACGCCTCGGAAGACATCGAGAAGGCGGGGATCCCACCATCCGCGGCCGGCTTCCTCGCTCATGATCGCGAGCGCCTCGGCGCGCGTGAGCGCCGCGCGGTAGACGCGCGCCGTCGTGAGGGCATCGTAAATGTCGGCGATCGTCGTGACGCGCGCGGTGAGCGGGATGGATTCGCCCGCGACGCCGTCCGGGTAGCCCGACCCGTCGAGCCGCTCGTGGTGGCCGTAGACGACGTCGAGAGCGAAGGCGAGCGTCTTCATGCCCGACAGGAGCTCGCGACCCACGACCGGATGGCGGCGGATCTCGGCGAACTCTTCGGGCGTGAGCCGGGCGGGTTTGAGGAGCACGGCGTCCCGGATCGCGATCTTCCCGATGTCGTGAAACAGCCCGCCGCGCCTCACCGCCTCCAGGTCGAGGCCTGTGAGGCCGATCGAGGCGCCGAGGCGGCCGGCGTAGGTCGAGACACGTTCGCTGTGCTGCGCCGTATAGGGATCGCGTGCGTCGATCGCGCGCGCGAGCGCGACGATCACGTGCTCGGCGTGCTCGAGCGCGTCCGTGAAGCGCTTCATCCGTACGAGAGACTTCAGTCTCGCAAGGAGCTCCTGGGCGGCGAACGGCTTCGCCACGAAGTCCGTCACTCCCTCCGCGATGGCGGCCAGTCGGTCCTCGCCGGTGGCGCCGCCCGTGATCATGATGATGGGCAGCAGCCTGGTGAGAGGGTCGGCGCGCAGGTTCGCGAGGACATCCTGTCCGCTCTTTCCGGGAAGGTGAAGGTCGAGAAGAAGAACGTCGGGTCGAAGCGTCTTGAGCCGCTCTTGGGCCTCTTCGGCCGAGGCGGCCGTCTCGACTTGGTAGCCCCGGGGACGGAGGAGAGCCACAAGCAAGCCACGCACCTGGGCGTCGTCGTCGACGACCAGCACCGTCCCCGGTGATTCGTCGAAGATCGCCAACTGGTAGAGGCCGCTCATGGCGAGAGAATCGTTCCTTTTCGATCCCATCGTGTCAAGGAAAGTGCGAATTTTCGGCCGCTCGTCGAGGTTCCAAACCGCGTCGACTCGTAATCTTTGCGCGCGTGGTGAATTTTTCAAGAGTCGAAATGTCCAAATTCGGGGCATGGCCATTGCTCCGGGGGCTGGAAGGAGGTTCAGAACATGAAAGCTTTTCGCATCCTTTCCGCCGTCATGGCCGTCATGGCCGTCATGGCCGTCGGGCTCGTCGGCGCCCTGTGGGGGGACGTCCCTCCGGATAAGAAGTCGACGCTCACGATCGCGACGCCTCTCGAAGTGCCGGGAGCCATCCTCGATCCAGGCACGTACGTCGTGAAGCTCGTCGACAGCCAGAGCAACCAGGACATCGTGGCGATCACCAGCGCCGACGAGAAGAAGGTCTACGCGTTGGCGCTCTGCACGCCGCACGTCGCGGCGGACGAGCCGCGTCACACGGAGTTCATGTTCTACAGCGTGCCCGAGGGCACCAACAGAGTCCTGCGCACCTGGTACCTCCCGAACGACCGCACCGGACAGGACTTCGTATACCCGCCGGACCGTGCTGCCGCGCTCAGGCAGGTGACGAACACGGAGGTTCCCGCCTTGACGGCGGAGCAGTCGAATGAGCTCGCGAGCCGGCCGGCGCCCGTAGCGGTGGTCTCCGATGCCGAGCCGCCGAAGCCCGTCGAGGCGTCGGCGCCTGCACCCGCCCCTGCCGCCGCAGCCGAGCCCGCTCCTCAAGCCATGACGGCGGACGCGTCGTCGACGCTCCCAAAGACGGCCAGCCACACGCCTCTTCTTTTCGCCGCCGGAATCCTCGCGCTCGGCGCCGCGTCCGGCCTTCGCTTTGCGGGTCGCTCCTGAGAGTGACGCGCGTTCCGGCCTCCCGCCCCGCTCGCGCGCCGGCCTCCCGCGGCGCGCGGGCTGCCCGGGCCCGCGTTCTCGCAGAGCGCTTTTTCTGGGTGGCCGGATTGCTGTGCGTGGGCGCCGCGTCGGCGGCGATCGTCGAGTCGTACGTCTACCAGACGGTCGAGAGCGAAGCATTCGACCGGGAGCTGAAGTTCCAGGCATCGGAGTCCCGCGCGTTGCCCGGCGCCGTCGCCTCACCGGAGGAGCCGCTCGGCTTCCCGCCTTCCGCCGCCTCCGCTCTCGACCCCCGGCCGGCGCCCGTCCTGATCGGTCGGC
Source organism: Thermoanaerobaculia bacterium (assembly GCA_963816185.1). Classification (GTDB taxonomy): domain Bacteria; phylum Acidobacteriota; class Thermoanaerobaculia; order UBA5066; family UBA5066; genus Fen-183. The sequence continues at coordinate 294,405 of CAWFJJ010000025.1, forward strand.
TCGAGATTCCGCGTCTCGGCATCCGGGCAATGGTGCGCGAGGGCGTCGATGACGAGACGCTGAAGGTCGCGGTCGGACACATACCGGGCACGGCCCGCCCCGGCGAGACCGGAAACATCGGCCTCGCAGCGCACCGGGACACCTTTTTCCGCGGCTTGCGGAGCGTCCGCAAGGGCGACCTCATGCGCCTGACGACGCTCGATGGATCGGAAACCTATCGCGTCGCGTCCGCCACCGTCGTGGATCCGGCCCAGGTCGGCGTGCTCGACGGAAAGAACGGGACCCGGAGCTTGACGCTCGTCACCTGCTATCCGTTCGACTTCATCGGCTCCGCGCCGAAGCGGTTCGTCGTCGCGGCGCTGGCGGCGGGAGATGTTCAGCGCCGGGGGAAATAGACCGGCCCGGCTCCGCCTAGAATCATTCCATGAGAAACAAACTCGTTCTCGCCGCCGCCCTTGCTGCCGGCGCGTCCCTCTCCGCCTTCGCCCAGCAGGATTTCAGCAAGGTCGAGATCAAGACCGAGAAGCTCGCCGAAGGCGTGTGGATGCTGACGGGCGCGGGCGGCAACATCGGCGTCTCGGCCGGCCCGGACGGCGTCTTCCTCGTGGACGACCAATACGCGCCGCTCACGGCCAAGATCAAGGCCGCTCTCGCGGCCATTTCCGACAAACCCATCCGCTTCGTCCTGAACACCCACTGGCACGGCGATCACGTGGGCGGGAACGAGAACCTCGGGAAGGCCGGCGTCGTCGTCGTGGCGCAGGACAACGTGCGGAAGCGCATGTCCTCCGAGCAGTTCAACAAGATCTTCAACACGAAGATACCGCCGTCGCCGGCGGCCGCGCTGCCGCTCGTGACGTTCGTCGACTCCATCTCGTTCCACGTGAACGGCGACGAGGTGGACGCCTTCCACGTGCCGCCCGCGCACACCGACGGCGACGCGATCGTCTTTTTCCGGAAGGCGAACGTGCTCCACATGGGAGACACGTTCTTCAACGGTTTCTACCCCTTCATCGACCTCGCGTCGGGCGGCTCCGTCGCCGGGATGATCGGGGCCTGCGACCGCGGGCTCTCGATGGGCGATGCGTCCACGAAAATCATTCCGGGGCACGGTCCTTCCGGCAACAAAGCCGATCTGAAGGCGTTCCGGGACATGCTCGTGGCCTCGCGCGACGCAGTGACAGCGCTCGTAAAGGCGGGAAAGACGCTCGACGAGGTGAAGGCCGCGAAGCCAACGGCCGCGCTCGACGAGAAGTGGGGCAAGGGTTTCCTGAAGCCGGCCGGATGGGTGTCGATCGTCTACGCGGATCTGTCCGGGAAGAAGTAGAGAGCTTCAGCGCGCCTCGTTCGCACCGGCCTCGTAGAGGCTAGACGCTGTCTGCCGATGCGGCTTTCGCCATCTGTGGCACGGCCGCCGGAACGCCCGGCGGCTTCGGCGGCAGCTCCGGAACCGGCCCTCCGACGGGCGCCGGCTTGACGAGATAGGACCACGCGTTCGCGAGCTCGGCTTTCGCCCAGCGCAGGACGCCGTGTCCGAGCATCACCCAGCTCGCACCGCGGACGGAGAAGCCGACGAATCCGGGGCGGCGGCCCGCGTTGTGATTTCCGTAGATCCCGAGCGCCTTCTTTCGCTTCGCGATCGAGACCAAGCGCCGGTTGTAGAAACGCATCGGGTAGAACGCGATCTCCGAGCCGTCCTGGTAGTACGGCGGGAGGCCCATGCGCTCCGACGACCAGCGATACGTCGGACTGACCGCGGCGAGGTAATAGAGCGCGGTGTCCAGCAGGAAGGCGATCGTCATCGTGTCGTAGTCGCCCATAACGTGGTACTTGTCGCGGAAGATCGCCTCGTAGAAGTACGTGAAGTAGCGGGCGTAGCGCTTGTTGTGAAGCTCGTACTCCTTCGCCATCTCCTCCGCGGGTGCGCCGGACAGGGCTTTCTGAACGAGATGGACACGCGCGTAGACGGAGAACGCCATCTGATCGAGGCCGGGCGAGTAGAACGGATCGAGAAAGCCGCCGGCGTCGCCGACGCACGTCCACCCGGGACCGATGAACCGGTCCACGTAATACGGCAGGTGGCCGTAAAGCCGGCAGTCGCCCTCGACGGGGGTTGCGTGCGTCAGGAGCTCTTTCGTGAGCGGGTTCGCGTCGAGGAAACGCGCGAGCTTCTCGAGCGGCGTCGCGCCTTCCGGCTGGACGAGGCGCGTGTCCCATACGAGGCCCACGCTCGTCTCGCCGCCGCTGAGCGGGATGAACCAGATCCAGTAGCCCCACCCCGTGAAGTGGTTCGTGGCGAGGCGCCGCGCCGTGAGAACGGCGCGGTGAAAGGGATCGGCCCCGTCCTTTCCCGCGACTTCCACGCCGTCCATGTCCTTCACGCCCCGGTACCGCACCCAGATCGCCGATGTGGGATGCGACTCGATCGGCTTGAGGCCCCCGCGCTTGCGCGCGAGCATCGCCTGTCGGCCCGTCGCGTCCACGACCCATTTGCAGCGGACCGTCTCGCGGGTCCCGTCGGCCTTCTCGATGACGAGCGTGTTTCCGGCGTTTCCGTTCAGCGCGACGTCCAAGACCTTCGCGGGCCGCCAGAGCTCGGCCCCTTCCTTCGCCGCCAGGGCGAGGACGTGCTCGTCGAGCTTCTTCCGGTCGATCTGGAACGAAGGCGTGCGGACGAGCTGCGTCGGCCCCGTCTCCGACGCGTCGCGGAGACACGATACCTTCTCGTTGTTGAACCAGTACCGGAAGGCCTGCTTCGGAAGCTGCTCGCGCGAGAGGTGGTCGTAGAGCTTCAGCTCGCGCGTCAGAAAATAGGCGGAGATCTCGACCGTCGATTCGCCGACCTTCCAGTCGAACACCTCGCTCTTCTCGACGACGAGGACCTTCACGTCCGGCATCCGGCGGCGAAGCAGGACGGCCGTCGCGGCGCCCGAGATGGCGCCGCCCATCACGACGACGTCGTAGGAAAGGAACGACGGAGACGGAGTCTCGTTCACGGGCGAGAAATTACCGGAAACCGCGCGCCTCGTCCACGGTGAGCGTCCGGTCGATCGTGGGGACGGCCCCGAGATCCTGCACGGCGCCCGAGGGCCAGCGGACCACGAGCCTCTCGATCCGTGTCGCCGCGCCGAGACCGAGGTGCACGATCGGGCTGCCCGTCGAGAGATAGCCGCTCGAGGTGCCGCTTTCGCGCACGAGGACACGACCCCCGGGAAGCGTGGCCCTGACCTGCGCGCCGAGGCCGTCCGTGTTGTCCCTTCCGCGCGTGCCTTTCAGGCGGAGTCTCAGGAAGTGCTCGGCGCCCGGGTTCCTGCGGCTCCCGAGGAAAAGGGCCTCGGGCGCCTGAACGGAGCGGACGTAGAGATCGAGGGCCCCGTCGCCGTTCGCGTCGAACGTCACGACGGCACGCCCGTTCGTCTGGAGGTCCAGCCCGTCGAGAAACGCCTGCTCCGCGAAGAGCGGGTCGCTCCCCGGGCCGCGGTTGACGAAGTACGCGTCGCGCTCGACGCCCTGGACGCCCGCGCCCTGCCGGTCGAACGTCTTCTTCATGCCGATGTAGTCGTCCCAGTACGCGAGCGTCTCCCACCAGAACTCCAGTTCGCGGTCATGGTCCCGCCCGTCTCCCCACATGCCGTTCGTGGCGTAGAGGTCGAGATTCCCGTCGTTGTCGAGGTCCGCTGCGACGGCGCTCCAGTTCCAGCCGGCGCGTCCCGCCCCCGAGCGGGCCGTCGCGTCCTCGAACGCTCCACCGGGCGTCTGGAGGAGCAGGGAGTTGCCGCGGCACATCTTCTCCATCCATGCGATCGCGACGGGGCGGAAGATCCGGCCGGGAAGAGGCACCGGGAGGCCCGGGTACTCGTGCAGGAAGCCCCACTGCGTGTACGTGCCGGTCGTGTAGAGGTCGATTCTTCCGTCGCCGTCGAAATCGCCCCACGCGGCCGACATTCCGTACGCGCGATCCTCGGCGCCGAGCTTCTTCGTCACGTCCTCGAAGTGTTTTCCGTCGACGTTGCGGTAGAGATTCTTGAAGCCGAAGTCGTTCGTGACGATCAGGTCGGGTCGCCCGTCGCCGTCGAAGTCCGCGAAAAGGCACGAGAGCGACCAGCGCGTGGGTTTCGCGACACCCCACTCGGCGGAAACGTCGCGGAAATGGCCCTTCCCGTCGCCCAGGAAGAGGGTGTTGCGGCGGCCGTCGTTCGCGTCGAAGGGAGGGTCGGGCATCTGCCCGTAGTAATCGCCCGTCCCGCAGATGAAGACGTCGAGATTGCCGTCGCCGTTCACGTCCGCGAAGGCGGCCGACCGTGTGGGGCCCTCGGTGACGATTCCCGACGAAGCCGTGATCTCCTCGAACGTGCCGTCGCGCCGGTTCCGGAAGAGGCGGGTCGGGCCGAAGGCGTCCGTCACGAGGAGATCCGGATAGCCGTCGCCGTCGACGTCCCCAGCGGCGACGCCGGTGGCCGCGATCCCCGAGGACTCCGTGGCGGCGAGGCCCGCCTGCACGGTCACGTCCGTGAAATGGCCCCGGCCGTCGTTCCGGTACAGGATCGACCGCACGCCGTCGCCCACGAAGAGGTCCTCGCTGCCGTCCTGATCGAAGTCCAGGACCGCGACGCCCGAGCCCGGCCAGATGCCGTCGATGAGGCGGTTCGTCAGCTTTTGCGGCGGATCGCGGCGCGTCGCGCCGAGGCCCGCCTCGAGCGTCGCGTCGTGGAAGCGGGGACGCGACTCGATTCGGTCTGCTTCGGATGAGATTAGCGAGACCGAGAAAGGCAACGAAGAGGGGAGAAGAGAAGATTCTTTGAAGGTAAGAGGGGAGGGGGCGGGAGCCGGCGCCCCCGCCGGCGTGTCCGCGTTCGGGAGCAGGAATGCGACCTTGGCGGCGCGTTCGACCCTCGCCCCATCCGCGCGAATCCCATCCACGACGAAAACGGTCGTCCCCCGCAGCTCCCATCTTTCTAAGAAATTCTTCTCTCTCTCTTTTTCTTTCTTCTTCTCGATTACCGGCTTTCCCTCGACATCAAAAGATACGAGCGCGACGCGGTCGAGGTCCTTCCACGCCCAGGAGCGTAAGGAAGCGATGCCCTCCGGATCCCCCGGCTGCGCGGCGCGGGCGCGCAGCGCCGCGCGCGTTCTTTCGAGCGCGTCGCGATACCGCTCGAGGCGGTGCATCCACGGGATGAACTCGGCGCGCAGGCGCGGGAGCGAGACGTTCTCGAAGAGCCATATGCCGAGAACGGCGAAAGCCGTGGCCGCCACCGTGGCCGCCCAGCGCCTCCGCCGCGACATCTACGCCGTGGCTTTCGCGCGTCCGGGCTGAACGGCGGCGATGAAGCGCAGGTTCGGGTTCTCGCGCTCGGCGCGTGCGAGGTGCCATTGGCTCTGGAAAAGGGCGAGCGGCCGGCCCTCGAGGTCGACGAGACAGGCGACGCTCGGCGGATCGTCGAAACGCTCGCGGTCAAAACCTTCTCCCTCCACCCAGCGCGCGAGCGTGAACGGCAGGCGGACGTACGAAATCTCGGCCCCGTACTCCGAGCGAAGGCGGTGCTGGATGACCTCGAACTGCAGGACGCCGACGGCGCCGAGCACGGGATCGCGCTCCATGCGGTCCGAATCGTGGAAGACCTGGACGGCGCCTTCCTCGGAAAGCTGGTCGAGCCCTTTCTTGAGCTGTTTCCTCTTGGCAGGATCGAGCATGACGACCCGGTTGAAGAACTCGGGCGAGAAGCGCGGAATGCCGTCGAACTCGATCCCCGGCTCCTCCGCGAGGGAGTCGCCGATGCGCAGGTTGCCCGCGTCCCAGAGCCCGAGGATGTCGCCGGCCCAGGCCTCCTCGATGAGCGTTCGCTCCTGCGCGAGAAACTGAAGCGGCTTCGCGAGCTTCAGCGTGCGGCCGGTGCGCGGGTTCAGCACCTCCATGCCGCGCGTGAACTTTCCCGAGACGATGCGCACGAACGCGATCCGGTCCCGGTGCGCGGGGTCCATGTTCGCCTGGATCTTGAAGACGAACCCGGAGAAGGTCGGCGAGAGCGGGTCCACCTCGCCCGTCGCGGTCTTGCGCGGCAGCGGCGCCGGGGCCAGGTCGAGGAAGCGTTTCAGGAACGGCTCGACGCCGAAATCGTTGATCGCGCTGCCGAAGAAGACCGGCGTGACCCCTCCGGCGAGAAACGTCTCGCGGTCGAAGCGGTTGCCGGCCGTGGCGAGGAGGTCCAGCTCCTCGCGGAGCGTCGCATGGGCCTTCGGGCCGATCGTCGAGACAAAGCCCGGATCGTCGATCGACGCCACCTCGACGGGCACGACGCGCTCGCCGCGGGGGCCGTCTCCGCGCTCGTAGGCGAGGAGCGTCTTCGCCCACCGGTCGTAGACGCCCTTGAAGTCCGGGCCCGATCCGATCGGCCACGTCACGGGATGGCACGGGATGCCGAGAACGCGCTCGATGTCGTCCATGAGATCGAGCGGGTCCATGCCGGCTCGGTCGAGCTTGTTCATGAAGGTGACGATCGGGATCCGCCGCATGCGGCAGACCTCGAAGAGCTTGATCGTCTGAGGCTCGACGCCCTTCGCGCTGTCGATGAGCATCACGGCCGCGTCGGCCGCTGCGAGCGTGCGGTACGTGTCCTCGGAGAAGTCGTTGTGCCCCGGCGTGTCGAGGAGGTTCACGTTGTGGCCCGCGTACGGGAACTGCAGGACGCTCGTCGTGATCGAGATGCCGCGCTGCCGTTCCAGCTCCATCCAGTCACTCGTGGTGTGACGGCTCGCGTTCCGCCGCATCCGGACCGAGCCCGCGAGGTGAATGGCACCGCCGTACAGGAGCATCTTCTCCGTAAGCGTCGTCTTGCCCGCGTCAGGATGCGAGATGATCGCGAAGGTGCGCCGGCGGGCGACCTCGGCGGCGAGGGTGCGGGACGGTTCGAGCATCCTCAGCGTTTTTGCGCGTCCCTCGGCGCCTCCGGTGGGACCGCCGTCTCGGAGAGCGCGAACGCGTATTCGTCCGCGCGCGAGGCAACCGCGGACTTCACGAGATCCGCGCCGCCGTGGCCCGCGTGCCTCTCGATCCTGAGGAGCACGGGCCCGTCCGTCGATGCCGCCTGCAGCGCGGCCGTGAACTTCCGCGCGTGCATCGGGTCCACCCGGTCGTCGCTGTCGGCCGAGAGGACGAGAACCGCCGGGTATTTCGTGCCGGCCTTCACGTGCTGGTACGGCGAGTACGCCAGGAGCGCCCGGAACTGCGCCGCGTCGTCCGCCGAGCCGTACTCGGAGATCCACGTCTTGCCCGAGCCGAAGAGGTGATAGCGCACCATGTCGAGGAGCGGCACGGCGCAGAGGGCGACGCGGAAGAGCTCGGGGTGCTGCGTGATCAGCGCGCCCACCAGAAGCCCGCCGTTCGAGCCGCCTCGGAGAACGAGACGCGAGGGCGAGGTCCATTTCTCCTTCTCGAGGTACTCGGCGGCCGCCGCGAAATCGTCGAAGACGTTCTGCTTCTTGAGCAGCATTCCCGCCTCGTGCCAGGCCTCGCCGTACTCGCCTCCGCCGCGCAGGTTCGGGACGGCATAGACGCCTCCCCTCTCGAGCCACGGGATGACCCCGGAGTTGAAGCTCGGCGTCAGCGAGATCAGGAAACCCCCGTAGCCTTCGAGCATGCATCTCTCCGAGCCGTCGCGCTTGAGACCCTTGCGGTGGACGATGAACATCGAGACGCGCGTGCCGTCTTTCGAGGGGTAGAAAACCTGCGACACCGTGTAGGGCGTGAGGTCGGCCTGAACCTTGACCTGGGAGTAGAGCGACGTCGCGCCCGTCTTCACGGACGTCTTGTAGATCGTCGTGGGCGTCGTGAACGACGTGAAGGCAAAATACGCGTCGTCCTCGTCGTCGCGGCCCACGAGGCCGCGGACCGTTCCGATCCCGGGAAGCGGGACGTCGCGCACGAGCGTCCCGTCGGTCTCGTGGATCTCGAGGAGACTCGCAGCGCTTCTGAGGTAGCCGAGGGCGAGCCGGCCGCCCACGATCGCGTACCCCTCCAGCGTCGCATCTTTGCGCTCCGGCACGATCTCCTTCCAGAGAGCGCGGTCACTCTTCGCCGGATCGACCGCGAAGACGCGCCCTTTCGGCGCCCCGTCGTCCGTCTTGACGAAGATCCTGCCTCCGAGCGCGTCCACGTCGAAGTGCGCCTTGATCCCGACGGCGAGCGGCGTCCACGCCGCGGCCTTCGGGTCGGCGGCGAGATCGCGGAACCACACGTCCTGGGACGTCCAGCCGTGCGAGAGCACGAGAAAGAGGAAACGTCCGTCGCGCGTCAGGTTCGCGTTCTGGAAGACCGTCGGATCACCCGTCTTCGCCTTCACGACCGCGTCGGTCTTCGGGTCGGTCCCGAGCCGGTGCAGGCGCACCTCGGCGTAGCCGGGCCGGTCGGACGCGGGGATCTTCGGGTCCACGGGGAGCCATGTGTAATAGAAGGCCTTGCCGTCCGGCGTCCACGAAGGGTTCGCGTACTTGGCTCCCTCGATGACGTCCACATCGGAGACCTTGCCGGTCGCGACGTCCATCACGTAAAGCGTCGCCTCGTCGGAGTTGTTGATCTTCTTCTGGTAGGCGACGCGCGTCCCGTCCCAGGAGACCTGCCACCCGCCGAGGGAGGCGCTGCCGTCCGCGCTCCAGGTGTTCGGGTCGAAGAGCACCTTCTCGGCACCGTCGGCGCCCTCCCTCCAGGTCACGACGCTCTTCTCCTGGTTCGAATGCCGCCGCGTCAGGAAGAACCGCGATCCCCGGTGCTCCGGGGCTGAGACGAAATCGATGTAATAGAGCTCCTTCAGCCGCGAGGCGATCGCGTCGCGCCCGGGCAGCGACGCGAGGCGCTGGCGCGTGAGGTCGTCCTGCGCTTTCATCCAGGCCTGCACCTCGGGAGACTTCGCGTCCTCGAGCCAGCGGTACGGGTCGGGCACCGGGACGCCGTGCAGGACGTCCGTGACGTTCACCCTCCGGGTCGGAGGATAGGGCGCTTTCGACGCGGTTTCGGCGGCGCGGGCTCGGGGCGACCACGCGAGCGCGAAGGCGAGAAGGGGAAGGAGCAGGGACAGGCCGTCGGCGGGCTTCTTCATCCGGGAAACGTAGCATGACGGGCGCGGCGGCGTAGACTCGGGCCTCGAATGGTCGCAGATCCTTCCTCCCGCGCGTGTTTCCTCTGCGGCTTTCCGGCCTCCGTGGGGGAGGAGAACGCCCTTTTCGCATCCTCCGAGCGCGGATTTTCCGTGGACTGTGAGGAATGCGGTCCCTACGCGGTCACGCCCGACGCGATCCACCGGCTCGAGGTGCGCGCGGTCGCGCGGCCTGGCGTGCGGTTCGAGATCTTCCGCCTGCGCTCGAACGGGCACACGCCCCGGCCGACGGTAGACCTGAAGATGGTCGATCACTTCTGTACGGGCTATACGCCGATCCGCGGCTGACCCCCGGCCGCCGGGCCGGTGCGCTAAAGTTCCGCCCCATGAGCAGGGAACACCCCGACCACCACGACGCGGACCTTGCGTTCCGCGCCTACGAGCTGCGCCGCGAGACCGTCATGCGCGACTCGCGCAACGCGATCAACCGGGACTTCTGGCCGAAATCGTTCGCCGACGTCCAGGCCGTCACGAAGAGCGACCATCCGCTCAACGCGGCCTGGCGCCAGACGACGACGTACTGGGAGATGGTCTACGGCACGGTCAAGCACGGAATCGTGAACGCGGACTACTTCATGGAATCGAGCGGCGAGGGGATGCTCCTGTTCGCCCGCGTCGCCCCTTACCTCGAGGAATTCCGCCGCGAGCTGTCTCCTTACGCGTTCCAGAACGCCGAATGGGTGGCGAAGAACACGGCGGTGGGCCGGAGGCTGTTCGCCATGTTCGAGGCGCGCGTCCAGAAGATGCTGGCTGCGAAATAGAGGCGGACGAATCGTCCGGCCGGGCGAAACCCGCGGGGCCGCCCCGCGTATCTCCAGGCGTGAAAAGTCGGTTTCGTCCCTTGACAGGTCCGGGGGCGGGCGCTACTTTTCCAGCACATGCTAGTTTTTTAGCATGGCCCCTCTCACCCTGAAGATCTTCTCTAGAAGCGAACGGAAAGAAAAGCGATGCCGAAAGCGACGACCGTTCCCGACCCGCTCCACCTCTCCCGCCGGGAGCGTCAGATCATGGACATCCTGTATCGGGAGGGTCGGGCCGCGGCCGGCGAAGTGCTCGAGCGGCTTCCGGACCCTCCGGGCTATTCGGCCGTCCGCGCGATGCTGCGCGTGCTCGAGAACAAGGGCCACCTGATGCACGTACTCGAGGAGGGACGCTACGTCTATCGTCCGATCGTCCCGAGGAACCGGGCGCGCCGCTCGGCTCTTCAGAACCTCCTCCAGACGTTCTTCGAGGGCTCGGCGGAAAAGGCCGTCGCCTCGCTCCTTCTGGAATCGAAGAATCCGCTGAGCGAGGACGAGCTGGAGCGGCTCTCCCGCCTCATCGCCGACGCCCGCAAGGAGGGCCGTTGACATGAATGCGTACCTCGTCGCCTCCCTCGTCAAGGCCACGCTCCTCCTTCTCGCGACGGCGCTCGCCCTCCGGGCCCTCGGGCGCGCGTCTGCGGCAAGCCGCCATCTCGTCGCGTTCCTTGGCCTCGCGCTGTCTTTGGCCGTGCCGGTTCTCGGGCTCGTCCTGCCGCGCCTGGACATCCCGGTCCTCACGGCATCCACGAGGCCCGCGCCCGAAACGGGCCCCGCGCACCGTGACCGGTCCGACGAGGCGAACGACCTCGCGGGCTTTTCCGGCCGCGTCGGCGTCCAGGTGCCCCCGTTCGAAGAGCCCGCCGCCGCACCGGTTCGACGAAAGGTCCGGCCATCCCTCGACCTCGACGTCGCTCAGGTGGCGGTGCTCCTATGGATGCTCGGCGGCCTGGTGCCGCTCGCGGCGCTCGCCGTCGGATTCCGTCGCGCCCGGACGATCATCCGGAACGCCCGCCTCCCCCGAGATCCCGGCCTCGACGCCCTCGCAGCGGAGGTGTCGGCCCGGCTCGGCCTGAGCCGCAAGGTCCCGGTCCTTCTCTCCCCGGAGGCCCTCGTACCGATGACCGCGGGCTTCTTCCGCCCGGTCCTCGTCCTGCCCGGCTCCGCGCGCACGTGGCCGCGGGAGAGGCAGCGCGTCGTTCTCCTCCACGAGCTCGCTCACGTGGCGCGACGCGACCTCGGCGCGCTGCTCGTCGCCGAGCTCACGACGATTGCCTATTGGTTCCATCCGCTCGCGCACGCGGTGGCCCGACATCTGCGCCGCTCCGCGGAGGAAGCGTCGGACGATCTCGTGCTCGGAAACGGCGCGCGCGCCTCGGACTACGCGTCGCATCTCGTCGGCATCGTGAGAGGTCTCGGATCGCCCGAGGAGATGCCGGTCCTCGCGATGGCGCGCCCGTCGGACCTCGAGAAACGCGTGCGCGCGATCCTCGACCCGCGGCGCAGACGCCAGGCGCCTTCGCGTCTCCTGACCGCCTCGCTGACGGCCGCGGGAATCGCCGGTGCGCTCGTCCTGGCCGCGGCGGTGCCGGGCGCCGCTCGGCCCGCGATGGCGGCGCTGCCCGCGCAAGACGAGCCGCTCCTCGCTTCCAGTGCGGCCGCCTGCAACGCCGCGAGGATCGTCCTCGCGGCGAACCGCAAGGAGAGCGGCTCGGCCGCGTACGCGCGCGGCCGCGATCTCTACAACGACGACAGCTACCTCGAAGCCGCCGAGGCATATCGCAAGGCGGCCGAGCTCGGCTACCGGGAAGACACCGCGGCGTACAACGCGGCGTGCTCGTATGCGCTGGCGGGGCGAAAGGACGACGCGTTCACGTGGCTGAAGAAATCAGCCGAGCTCGGGTTCGACCTCGAGTCTTACCTTCGGAGCGACGACGATCTCGACTCCCTGCGCAGCGACCCGCGCTTTGCCGAGATGAAGAAAGCCGCGCGTACCGCAAAGGCGGAGGGGAAGAGCGCCGATTCCGTGGTCGCCGTCAGGGCCTTCGAAAGGCTCACGGCCGAGGGTTCGAAGAACGGCGCCCGCTGGTACGGAGCGGGCAAGGATCTCCTCGACGCCGAGCAGCTCGAGCTCTCGGAGAAGGCGTTTCGCACGGCGGCGTCGCTCGGCTATCGCCCGGGCGCGTCGACGTACAACGCCGCGTGCGCGCTGGCGCGGGCCGGAGAGGCGCCGCAGGCGCTGGATACGCTCGACGCCGCGCTCGAGGCGGGCTTCGACGATCCGGGGCTTCTCGAGCGGGACGACGATCTCGAGGCGCTGCACGGCCAGGCACGTTTCGCGCAGCTGAAGAAGAAGGCGGAGGAGCTGTCCCTGTCGTCTTCGGATGTCGACACGGGCTTCTCGCGCCTGTTCCGGCGCCGCAGCGCGTGGCGCGAGGAGGTTCCGCATTACGCGGCGTACGCAAAGGCTCATCCCGAAAGCGGCCGCGCCCACTACAACCTCGGGTACGCGCAGCTTCTGGCGGAGCGGCCCGAGGCGGCGCTTCCCGCGTTCACCCGCGCGCTCGAGCTCGGCTATCGCAAGCCGGCCACTCTCTACAACCTCGCGTGCGTTCATGCGCGGCTCGAGGAGAAGGACAAGGCGTTCGAGCGTCTCTTCCAGGCGATCGACGCGGGCTTCGGCTCGCCGGACCAGATCCGAAGCGACGAGGATCTCGACTCGCTGCACGGGGATCCGCGATTCAAGCAGGCGCTCCGGCGCGCAGCGAAAGACGACGGCGCCGAGGACTGAGCGGGTCCGCGCGGACCTCGGCGCTATCCTCCCGCTTCCGGGGAGGATTCATGCACCGATTTCAGCGATCGCTTGGCGCGCTTCTCTCGCTTCTCGTGGCCCTTATGCCCGCACGTCCGGCATTCGCAGCGGAAGCGCCCGCCGCGGCGAGCCTCCTCGGCTTCGACGCGGCAGGCACGGGTGCGGAGCGTGCGCTCGAGGCGGTGTTCGATTCCGCTCTGGGCCCGGCGGAGCAGCGCGCCTGGATGAAGCGCCTCGCGGCGCGCCCGCACCACGTGGGCTCGCCGTACGACAAGGAGAACACCGAGTTCCTCGCGTCGCTCTTCCGGTCGTTCGGCTTCGACACGCGGGTCGAGGAGTTCCTGGTCCTCTTCCCGGTGCCGAAGACGCGCCTCCTGGAGATGGTCACGCCGTCGGCGTTCACGGCCTCTCTGGCCGAGCCGGCGCTTGCCGCTGACGCGACGTCGGGGCAGAAGAGCGAGCAGCTTCCCGTCTACAACGCCTATTCCATCGACGGCGACGTGACGGCCGAGGTCGTCTACGTGAATTACGGCGTGCCGAAGGACTACGAGGAGCTCGAGATGCGCGGTGTGGACGTGAAGGGCAAGATCGTCCTCGCGCGCTACGGCGGCTCGTGGCGCGGAATCAAGCCGAAGGTCGCGGCCGAGCACGGCGCCTTGGGCTGCCTCATTTATTCCGACCCTCGCGACGACGGCTACTTCGCGGGCGACGTGTACCCGAAAGGCGCATTCCGAAACGAGTACGGCGCGCAGCGAGGCTCGGTCGCGGACATGCCGGTCTACCCGGGCGACCCGCTGACGCCCGGCGTGGGCGCGACGAAAGACGCCAAGCGCCTCGACCGAAAGGACGCGCCGACGCTCACGAAGATTCCCGTCCTGCCGATCTCGTACGCGGACGCGCTGCCGTTCCTCAAAGCGCTTGGAGGCCCCGTCGCGCCGGAGGCCTGGCGCGGGGCGCTGCCCGTGACGTATCACCTGGGGCCCGGCCCCGCGAAGGCGCACCTGAAGCTCGAGTTCGACTGGCGGATGGAGCCGGTGCGAGACGTTCTCGCGGTGCTGAAGGGCTCGGAGCTTCCGGACGAATGGATCCTGCGCGGCAACCACTACGACGCGTGGGTGAACGGCGCTCAGGACCCGATCAGCGGGCTCGTGGCTGAGCTTTCCGAGGCGAAGGCGCTCGGGGTGCTCGTGAAGTCCGGCTGGAAGCCGAAGCGCACGATCGTGTACGCGGCGTGGGACGGCGAGGAGCCGGGTCTGATCGGCTCGACGGAATGGGTCGAGACGCATGCCGAGGAGCTCTCGAAAAAGGCGGTCGCGTATCTCAACACCGACAGCAACGGCCGCGGGTTCCTTTCCGCAGGCGGCTCGCACAGCCTCGAGCGGTTCATGGGCGAGGTCGCATGCGACGTCGCCGACCCCGAAACAAAGGTGAGCATCGCGGAGCGGCAGCGCGCGCGCCGGCTCGTTCGGGGTTCGCCCGAGGCCAGGAAGGACGCGAAGGAGCACCCGGGCTTGAAGCTCGAGGCGCTGGGCTCGGGATCGGACTACTCGCCCTTCCTTCAGCATCTCGGCATCGCGGCCCTCGACCTCGGCTTCAGGGGGGAGTCGCCGGGCGGCTCGTACCACTCGATCTACGACTCCTACGACCACTTCTCGCGCTTCATCGATCCGGATTACGCGTACGGCATCGCGCTCTCGAAGACCGCGGGCCGCGTCGTCCTGCGCCTCGCGAACGCCGGCACCCTGCCATTCACGTTCGATCCCCTCGCCGACACCGTCGCGCGGTACGCGAAGGAAGTCGTGACGCTCGCCGACGAGCTCCGCGAGAAAACCGACGACGAAAACCGGAACATCGCCGAGAGGCGCTGGGAGCTCGCGGCCGACCCGAAGGAGACCTTCGTAGCGCCTAAGCCGAAGGCCCCCGTGCCGTTCCTCAACTTCGCGCCGCTCCAGAACGCGGTGGCCGCGCTGAAGAAAAGCGCGGCCGCGTACGCGAGCGCCGAGAAGGAGTGCAAGACGCAGCCGGCGGGGAGGGCGCGGGCCACCCTCGACGAGGCGCTCTACACGACCGAGCGCGCGCTCACGCGCAAGGAGGGCCTCCCTCTCCGGCCCTGGTACGTCCATCAGCTCTACGCGCCGGGCTTCTACACCGGCTACGGCGTCAAGACGCTTCCCGGAGTTCGCGAGGCCCTCGAAGAGCGCCGTTTCGACGAAGCGCAGAAGCAGATCTCCTCCGCCGCCGAGGCGATCGAGGCCTGTGCGGCGCGCATCGACACGGCGGCGGGCGCGATGGCGGGGCGCTGATCCGCTCGTGGCCCGACGCATCGAGCCCAGCCGGAAGTCTCCCGCGGAGCGGCTGGACGACCTTCTCGCGGGGCACCGCGACGCGCCGTTCCCGGAGGGTGCGGCGAAATACCTCGAACGCGCGCTTTCTTCCAGCGACTCGATGCCGAACGCGGTGAAGTTCTTCGGCTGGGCGTTGCTCGTGCCCGCGTCCGCCGCGCTCGGTTCACCCGAAGGTGAGGACCGCGCTCTCGAAGCGCTCGCCGAGGCCGAACGCTACCTTCCCGTGGCGCAGGGCGAGCTGGGCGCGCTCTTCGCCCGCGAGTGCGCCGGGCTGACCTGGCTCGAGACGGGGATATCGCTCCTCACGGATCGCGCGGCCTTCGACGAGGCCCTGCGGCTGTGCGACTTGGCACTTTCCCTCGGCTGCGGCCGCGCGTACGAGGCAAAGAAGAATTCGCTCCTGCGGATGGTGTAAGAGCGCGGGGTGAAGAGCGGGCGTGCTAGAATCGAGCTGATCACGGCGAAAGCATGAACCGTTGGGTGGTTGCCGGGCTCGTTACTCTCGCAGCAATTTGCCCTTCCGAAACGACCTTGGCGAGCGGATCATCGTGGTCGGGCAATGGTCCGTTCGGTGGGTTCGTCACTACAATCGCTGCGGCTCCGACAAATCCTCTGGTCGTCTTCGCGGGCACCTCGGCGGGCGTCTACAAGTCTGTTGATGGAGCGCATTCATGGATTGGCCCTGACGCGGGGCTTCCTTTGGCACGGGTGTCGGCACTCGCGGTCGACCCTTCCAATGCCGGAATAGTCTTCGCGGCAGTAGGCGACCTTTATCGCTCTACGGACGGTGGAGCAACCTGGATTACGGTCTATACCCGCGGTCTCGACGGCGAACCCACGGCAGTAACAGTCGACTTCCGCGACGGCAATCGCGTTTACGCGGGCACGGGCGATGGGTATTTCCTCAGGAGTGTCGACGGCGGCGAATCGTGGACGACTCGTTACACAGGCACGCCTTACGTCAACGCCATAACGGTAAGCCCGACCTCCGGTTCGATACTTCTCTGTGGGGGCGGGGTCTATCGAAGCGACGACGATGGCAACTCATGGGCCGTGCTCACCGACAGATACGACTCGTATAGCATGACTGTCCTACCGACGACGCCCGAGACAATTTTGCTTGGCGACGCCGGCGGAAGTGGAATCCAGAAGAGCACGGACGGTGGCAAGACCTGGAGAATCTCGAGCAATGGCCTGCCCTTCAAACCTATCGGCTTCTGCGCCAGCTGTACTCTGCCTGTCACCGCCCTTGGGGTCGATCCCGACTCCAGTCATCTCTTTGCCGGCCTGTATGGCGGGGGTGTCTTCACGTCGTCGGACGGCGGTGACAACTGGACGCCTTGGCCGAGCGGCGTTCCGCCCGATGCCGGCGTTTTGAGTTTCGCTTTTTCCCAACAATTCACACTGGTCGGCACTGCGGATGCTGGTGTGTACACGATCCGAGGCCGCATCGCCTCGCCGTCAAACGAGGGCATGAAAGCCTCGAATGTATACGGCATCGCAGTGACTCCGTCGTCAGTTGTGTTTGCGGCGAGCGGCGGTGGGATCTCTCGGAGCAGCGATCGTGGCAGATCCTGGACGACCGCCACAAGCCCAGGCCCGGGAACTGTTATCCCAGGTATTTGGGCTGATCCAAGTGACGATGGGCTTTTGTTCGCGGCCTCGGAATACGGCGGCCTGCTTCGAAGCGAGGACGACGGCCTATCATGGACTTTGGTGGTCGAAGATGGACAGTTCTTCCAGGTCCCATGTGTTGCATTCGATCCCAACAAGCCGAATCGAATATTCGCCGGCACCGCGCCCTTGCCCTTGTCACACGAGCCGTTGAAGATCCTCGAAAGTGACGACTACGGGGCGACATGGGTCATCGTCGTGGCCAGTTCGTCGACCGGATCAGTACTCTGGCTCGGCTTCGATCCACTCGAAAATTCGACCGTCTTCGCGCGGGCCGAATGGGGCCTTCTTCGGTCGACCGATAGCGGCAAGACGTGGGCTTCTCTCGACTATACCTCCTGGGATGTCGCTTGCTGGGCTCCTCAGGCCGTGGTCTTGAATCCCTGGGGCGAGCACGCCATCTACACTGCAGTCGTCGGCGGACGCGTCATCTGCCGGAGTGCCGATTCTGGTCTTACCTTCCAACCGATACTTTACGATACGAATCACCGCCAACTCACCTCTCTTCTGGCTGACCCTCTCCGACCTGGGACGTTCTATGCCGCGTCCACCTACGTTCCAGGTAGCGGGGTAGAGAACGCAGTTCTTGTCAGTTTGGATCACGGGGGCACCTGGTCCGAGATCCGGTCGGGCTTTCCCGGAACGGAGGTCTTGTCAATGGCCCTGGATGCCTCCAGCTCGACGCTGTTCGCCGGCACCGCCGGGACCGGGGCTATCTCGATGACGTTGTCCGCCGGACATGAGAAGGTCACGCTCGCGCCCAATCTCCCCCCACCGGTGAAACGAAGAGCACCACAAAACTAGTCAGGTGTCGGGAGCGTGTCCTCGGAACTACTCCCACCACCCGTTGACGTCCACGATGAGGTGGACCGAGCCGGATGACAGGTCGTTCGTGAAAGCCACGCCGCCTGTCCCGTCCCGCGCGAGGAGCAGCATCGAGTTGTTCGCGCGAGTCCGGCCCGCGCTGAAGCTCAGAGTGTTCGTGCCGGGCGCCTGAGCGAGGTCCGCTGGGAACGCGACGAGGCTGCCCGCGGCCGTCGGGCCTGTGATCGTCACGTTCGCCGAGACGGACTTCGCGGTCGGCGGGATGCCGCACGTCCCCGTGAGGACGAAGTCGCGCCGGACTCCGGCGACGAGCGCCGGGCCTCCGAGCAGCCCGTTCGCGTTCCGCGTGTCGAGGATGCGGCATGGCACCGTCGTGTGGAACGACGTGCCGGAAGGGGGTGGGGCGGCAGCAAGAGACGCTACAACGAGCGTCGCCGAGCGGGCCGGAAGAGCGAGCGTCAGCGTCCCGCCGGACGGTGACGCGCTTCCGGCTGCCGAGAGCCGCGAGGCGCCGGAAAAGCGCCACAGGGAGGCCGTGCCGGGGAGGCCGCCCGCGACGGTCGCCGCGACCGTCTGCGTCGCGATGTCCTTGTTGAAGAGGAGGAGATAAAGCGTATTTCCGCCCGCGCCGCCACGAACTGCGTACGCGCCGACCAGGTCCACGTTCGCGCTCGTGGCGCGCACGCTGTCGCCGCTCACCTGCGCTCCGGCGCCGTCGTAGTTGCGGTAGAGGAGGAAGGCGTCCTCGGTCTTCGTGTTGTCGGCGGGCGCGACCCACCGCGTGGCGAGATCGACGCCCTCGCGTCCGAAGATCGCGAGAGCCTCGGCCTGCGCGAGAGCGCCGCTGATCCCGTCGTCGGAGCCCCAGTTGTACTCGCTGATCGCGAGCTTCGTGCCGGGGTAGTGCGCCGCGATCCACGCCTTCATCCGCGGGATCAAATACACGGCCTGGCCGACGTCCGTGCCGATCCACGATTCGTCGAGATACGTCGGGTCGTAGAGGCTCTTGAGCGTCCGGAGCCGGAGCGCCGACGTCGCCGTCGACTCGTCGTTCGTGAGCGCGACGCCGCCCGCCTGCGGGTAGTAGTGGACGTCGAGGGTGTCGAGGAGGCGCGTCCCGTGCGCGGTCTCCCACGCCTTCGCCTGGTCGAGGTACCACGGGAGGAAGTCTTCGCCGCCGTGCGCGGTGCGGTCCGGGCCGGGTCCGCAGCCGTCCGCGCCGGAAAAGAAGTACGCGCACCATCCCCAGACCGCCGGGCCGAGGATCTTCGCGCCGGCGTCCTGGGCCTTGATCGCGGCGCCGACCGCGGCGGTCTTCGACCACAGCTCGTCGTAGGTCGTTCCGGCCGGGTGGACGTCGTGGTGCGTCGAGTTCCAGAGCATCGGCTCGTTGTCGAGGGCCCAGAGCCGCACGCCGCCGGCCGCCGCGGTGCCGACACGGCCGGCGATGTGCGCCATCCAGCGCGTCACGAACGTCGCGTCGATTGTCTTCGACGTGTCCGCCGGATCGTTCCCCGTCACGTACGAGCCGTCCGGCTTCACGCCGTTGCCGGCGTCGGGGTTGCACCAGCTCGCGTTCCCCGTGGCCGAGCACTCGGTCTGCTGCTGCGCGCCGTACTTCGACACCGAGAATCCCCAGCGGCGGACGCGGTCGATCGGCGTCCAGCCGATGAGCGGTACGGTGATCAGCGCCTGGCCGGAGGCGGCGCGGATCTCGTCCACGAAGACGTCGGCCGCCGAGCCGTTCGGGAGGTTCGCGGGGTTCGCGCTCCCGGCGTAGTTCGTGAAGAACCAGTCGCTCGCGCTGTTGTTCGTGTCGGTCTCCCAGTTGTACCGGGTCGTCGCGTTGCCGCCCCAGCGGCGCACGGGGACCTTCAGGCGCGACATCTGTGCGGCCGTTCCGTAGTTCATTCCATAAATTTGCGGGCTGACGGCGTGACGGTCTGCGTTCGGATCGACACTCACCGCAATGGTCGCGGCCCCGGACGGTGCGGCCGAGAGAAACATCGCCGCGACGACGAGAAGAACGCGGGTCTGCATACTCGTAGTGTCGGAGCCTCTCACGGGTCAGGACTTTCGCGCCGGCCGGCAGAAGACGAGGGACGTGTCGCGCGCGTAGAGCACGGGCACGGCCCAGTCCATGGGCTCGGCTCCTCTTGCGTACGAGACGGCGACGCGCGCTTCGCGAGCGGCCGCGCCCAGGCTGTGGCCTTTCGCGAGCGCCCAATAGAGATGTCGGGCGAACGCCGTGGCGGACGTGTCGAGCACCTTGTACTGGTTCGCGAGCACGGCCGGGATGCCCCCCGCGGCGAGAGCGGGCGCGACGCCGCGCAGGAACTCCGTCCGTCCTCCGCGCCCCGTCTCGCACGCGTTCAGGACGACGAGCTTCAACGCGCGTCCGGCGAGGAGGCGAAGAACGCGATCCGTGTCGACGGCAATGGAACGCCCGCGCGTGTCCACGAGGAAGAGGGAGCCCGTCTTTTCCTTTTCGTCGAAGGTCCCGTGCCCCACGAAGTGGAGGACGTCGACGCGGCCCGCCGAGAGGCGCCGGTGGAGGCCCGCGGGCGAGGTGGACGCGAGGACCTCGAGACGGACGAGGCCAGCCTTCACGAGCGGCTGGAGAGCGGCCCGAATGGCTGACGCCTCCTGCCGCGCCGCCACGGGCGCGGTGTCGTGCGGCTCGGCGAGGGCGACGAGGACGTGGAGCGGCCCGCGGCCCGGCGGAGGCGCGGTGGAGGGCGGCGCCCCGAAGACGCCGCGGACGAGGACGGCGTCGTCCGCGAGGAAGCGCCTCCGGGAGGAATCCCAGGCGAGCTCCCACGGCTTGTCGGCGATCCAGTCGAGACCCGGCGTGAAGACGACCTCGAGCGCGCCCTTCGCGGCCGTGCGCGCCTCGTCCCAGAGGCGCCGCACGGCTCCCGGGAAGAGCGTCTCGAAGAGGACGGCGCCATATTCGCGGAGCTCCTTCGCGGCGGGAAGGGGCTCGCCCCCGCCGCCGTCGAGGGCCGCGAGGACGCGCTCGTGCATCGCGATGATGACGCGCATGCGCTCTCCCGCGGCGCCGCCCTTCGTCTCGAACGGCTCGACGACGCGCGCTCCTCCGAAAGTCGCGAGAAGGTGCGTGGGCTCGCCTCCGCGGCCGCCCACGAGCACGAGCTCGAAACGGCGCGCGGCGCGCGGCGCGCGAGCGGAAGCGGAAGAAGAAGAGGGAGATTTTGCTGAAGAGGAAGAGGACGACGCGCTTCGCGCGGAATATTTCTTCTGATATGCGGCGGCCGCTTTGCGGCCGCCGATAGTAGAAAATCTTCTCCCCGGATGTCCGGTGTCAAGGGTCTTCAACCGCTGCGCGGCGCGCGAAGCGCGCCCTTGACTCCGGACATCCGGGGAAGACGTGCTCTTCTTCTCTCTCTTTCCTTCTAAGAAATTCCTAATTCCCTCTCTCGTCTCCTTCTGGGCAAACAAGTTCAAATGGTGAACGATCGCGCCCGCGCCGGCGTTGCCGCCCGGCCCGAACCGAATGACGTCTTGCTCGGGCACCGGAGGGGCCGCGCCGAGGCGCGCGCCGCCCTCGGTGGGAACCACGAGGTCGTTCGGATCCTCGAAGAAGACTCCCGCGGCGGCGTCGAGGAGCCTGCGGGCCGCGCTGCCGCGCGGCTCGTAGCGCGCGACGGCGGCGGCGACGTCGTACGGCCGCGCCACGCCCGCGTTCAGCTTCTCCAGGAATCCACCGGCAGGATCCATCGCGGCGATTCCCGGCAGCGTGCCGCCGGCGCGGGAGGCCATCCACACGAGCGCCTCCGCCGCGAAGTCGAGCGAGAAGGCGAGAGAGCCCCCGGGGAACATCTCGCCGAGATTGGCGAGCCATGCGGCGAGCCGGTCCCAGCGCGCGGGCGAGGCGAGAGGAGTGCCCTCGTTCGGCGACGCGACGAGGAACACGCGGCTCACCCGTGGGAGCTCCCGGCGAGGAGGCGAGAAGGCGCGCGACGAGGCCGCCGCGCGAATGCGTCACGACGTCGAGTGAGGAGCCAGGAGAGAAGCCAAGAGACGAGTCGCGAAGGGCCTCGAGCATGGCCTTCACGTTCTCGCCCGGCGAGCGCCCCACGGTCAGGTGGTTGAACGCGAAGACACGCCCTTCATAGAGCTTCGAGAGAGCGTCGAACGCGCCGTCCTGCGCCAGGTCGGAGAACGCCGCGGAAGCGTGCGAGAACGTGCCGTGGAGAAAGAGGAGGTTCCTCGCCTGTGTCCGCGGCAGAGAGGACTTTGCGACGCGTGACGCGACGAGCTTCCCCGCAGAGACCGTGAGGCGCACGAGACCGAGCGGAACGTGGGCTTCTTCGAAACGCTTCTTCTCCCAGGCGCGCGCGAGCGCCGGCAGCAGGGCGCCGGCCACCGCTCCGGCGACCCGCAGGAAGAAGACGCGGACGACGGCGCCGGGACCGCGGCGGGCGGTCGGCTGAGGCGCGAGGCGCACCTCGAATCGATGAGACCCTCCTTCGATCGCGCTCGGGGCGTGAAACGTCAGTGCGCCCGACGTGTGGCGGGCCACGAGGACCCAACCCTCGGACCCAGGGGCTTCGACCCGGGCGTCGAGAGAACCGGGTCCGGCCCGCGCGCCGCGGAGCGGCCGTGCGGAGCGAACGCCTTCGAGCACGAGCTGTCCGTCCTCGAGGACGCGCGCGAGAAACGGGTCTGCCTCGGCCGCCCGCGCGCGTGCTCCCGCCGCGGGGGAGAGGACTTCCCAGCCGGGGCTCGCCGTGACGCGGATGCGCGGAGGCGGCATGTCTTCGAGTCTAGCCGTGCGTCACGAAAGGAGCCGTCTCATCCGAACTCGATCACGACCGGGCCGTGGTCGCTGGTCCCGAACTCTCGGTAGACGCGAGCCGCCACCGCCTCCGAGGCGAGCGCTTCGCTCGCGAGGACGTAGTCCAGGCGCCAGCCGATGTTGCGCTCCCTGAGCTGCCGCCACGGCGCCCACCACGTGAAAAGAGAGTCGTTTTCGGGGTCGAGAGCACGGCCCGTGTCCACGAGCCCCTGCGCGAGGATCTTCTCGACGAGCGCGCGCTCGTCGGGGCGCTGTCCGATGGCGCCCGCTTTCCGCTCTTTCGGGTGGACGTCGCGGTCCGTGAGCGCGACGTTGAGGTCGCCGCAAAGGAGGAGCTTCCGTCCTTCCGCCCGCGCCGCGGCTGCGCGGCGTTCGAGGGCTTCGAGGAACGCGACCTTGGCGGCGAAGTCCTTCCCGCCGTTCGGAACGTAGAGGGACGCGACCGTGAAATCCGGAAGGTGTGCCTCGACGACCCGCGTCTCATGGTCGAAGTCCGGATGCGTGAAGGCGACGTCCCCCCCGAACGTCTCCTTGCGAAGAAGCAGCCCGACGCCCGAGTAGCCCTTGTGTCCGTGCCAGTACGTCTTGTACCCCTCGGGCGCGACGAGGGAGAGCGGAAGCTGCTCCTGGGCCGCCTTCAGCTCCTGCAGGCAGAGGACATCGGGCTTCTCGCGCTCGAGCCACTCCACGACCTGCAGCTCCCGCGCCCGGATTCCGTTCACGTTCCAAGTGACGACTTTCATCGCGTCAGCACGCGAACCTCTCGGAGAACTGCCGCGCAAGCTCGGGAGCCGCGCCGTCCTCCTCGTGCTTGAAGAAGACGTAGGCCTCGGTCCACGGCTGTTCGCTCGACGCGCGCCGCCCACGCGTCGAGGTCCGTCGCGCTGTAATCCTCGCGGCGCAGGCGGAGATATCCCCAGGCCGCCGTGGCCGTGAGCGGCGTCGTGCCCTTTTCGTCGTCGGCGATGCAAAGGGCCGCGCCGGCGGACTTGAGGAGTGCGAAGACCTCCTCGTCGAGCCACGTCGGATTTCGGAATTCGAAGGCCGCCTTCACGTCCTTCGGCAGCAGCGCGAGGAACGCGTCGAGTCGCGGCAGGTCCTTCTTCAGGTTCGGCGGCAGCCCGAAGAGGAGCGGCCCGAGGCGGCCGCCGAGGTGCCGCGCCGACCCGATGAGAAAGCGCATCTCCTCGGACGTCTCCTTGAGGCGCTTGATGTGCGTGATGCGCTGCGAGGCCTTGAGCGCGAACTGAAACGTCTCCGGGACCTGCGCCGCCCAGCCCGCGAGAAGCTCGGGCCTCGGCATCCGGTAGAAGGTGTTGTTGATCTCGACCGCGG
Organism: Thermoanaerobaculia bacterium; assembly: GCA_963816185.1. GTDB lineage: Bacteria > Acidobacteriota > Thermoanaerobaculia > UBA5066 > UBA5066 > Fen-183. Next base: position 318,167 of record CAWFJJ010000025.1, read on the forward strand.
GAAGCTTCGTCGCGTAGAAGCCCAGGCGTCCTTTCGACGGGGAGATCCTCCGGGTAGAACGCGCCGGTCCAGCCGTCGTAGCTGAAGCCGCTCGTGCCCGCGAGAACGCGCATGCCGGATTCTAGGTCGCGCGCTTCTTCCGTGGCGTGGACGGGACGCTCCGGACCACGAGCGCGGTGACGTTGTCGGGCGCGCCGGCCTCGTTCGCGGTGTCGACGAGGGCCCGGACGGCGTCCCCCGGCTCGCGCGACGCCAGGATCGTGGCGATCGAGAGCTCGTCCACGACGCCGTGGAGGCCGTCCGTGGCGAGAAGAAGCGTCGAGCCCGGCTGCCACGGCCTCCAGAAAAGATCGACGTCGACCTCGTCCCGGGCCCCGAGGGAGCGCGTGATGAGGTGATGAAAGGGCAGCCGGGCCACGTCTTCCTGCTTCACGAGGCCGCGTCGAACCTCGTCGGCGAAGCAGGTGTGGTCGCTGCTGATCTGCTCGAGGCGCCCGTCCTGGAAGAGGTAGGCGCGGCTGTCGCCCACGTTGCCGAACAGGACCCACTCTCCGAGGACGAGAGCCGCCACGAGAGTCGTTCCCATCGGCGGAAGAGGGGCGGCGCCGGGATCCGGTCCCGCCTTCTCGGGCGCGGCGAGGATTCCGGCCCGCCTTACGGCCGTGTTCGCGGTCGTCATCGCGCGCCGGAAGACCTCGGCGCTCTCTCCGGGCGCCGTGTAGAAAGTCGAAAAGAGCACCTCGATCGCGAGCTTGGAGGCGACCTCCCCGCGAGCATGCCCGCCCATTCCGTCCGCCACGGCGAAGAGCGCCCCGCGCGTGCCGAGGCTCGCCCGCGGGCCGGCCAGCGCGACCAGCGTTTCGGGATCTCCCGCGTAGTCCTCGTTGCCCGGCCGAAGGCGGCCGCGGTCCGACAGGCTCGCCCACTGAAGCCGGCCGTCTGTTTCGGGATCGGGTTTCACGCCCGGGAATGGTAGCCCCCGGGCGGTCTCGATCATTCAGGCCTTCCTCTTCGGCGCCCAGCGCAGGATCTCGACCTTCTCCATCGTCATGAGAACGCCGCAGCCCGCTTCGTCGAGGATGGGCTCGATGCGCTCGAGGAACCCTCGAATCTTCTCCTCCGTGTCCACGATCTCGACGACGATCGGAAGGTCCTCGGAGAGCTCGACGAGCCGGGCGCGGTGAACAACGCTGGACGCCCCGTAAGACTCGATGCCCCGGAGGACCGTCGCGCCCGACAGGCCGGCCGCCCGCGCTTCACGCACGAGGACCTCGAACAGCGGCTGATGACGGGCGCGGTCCAGCTCGCCGATATGGATGCGCAGCAGCTTCGCGGTCGTGACGTCCTTCATGCGCCGATCCTCCCCAACGAACGGCCGAGAAACGCTCCGACGAGCCCGAAGAAGACCGACCCGCCCACGTAGAACGACGTGCGGAGGAGGTCTCTGACGGTCAGAAGGCCGAGCGACTCCCACGCGAAGGACGAAAAGGTCGTGAAGCCTCCGAGAATCCCGACCATGATGAACGTGCGCGCCTCGGGCGAGAGCGCGGCGCGCTCGAGGCCGAGAGCGCCGACGAGGCCGATCGCGAAGCACCCGAGCAGGTTCACGGTGAACGTTCCGACGGGGAAGGAGCCGGGGAAGGTTCTCTGAAGGCTCGTCGCCATCACGTAGCGGGCGACCGAGCCGATGCCGCCGCCGACGAAGACAAGGAGCAGGAGAGAGGGCCGCATGCGTGCGTGCCGTTATACTCGAATCCGCAAAGACGGCGATGGAGTCCGCCGCAAACGCCTTCGGGCTGATGACTCCTACCTCAGGTAGGAGTTACCCGTGTCTCAGCAGCAGGAAGATGCAGCGCTCGGGGCCATCGCGGAGGTCGCGGAAGAGCGACGCGACCAGGCGATTGCCGCGGAGGCGCGCGAGGCCTCCCGCTCGCTCGCGGCGGCGCGTTTCAACGTCGCGGTGCTCGGCCAGTTCAAGCGCGGCAAGAGCACGCTCATCAACGCGCTCCTGAAGACGGCGCTGCTGCCCACCGACGTCGTGCCGCTGACGACCGCGATCACAATCGTCGAGTACGGCCCGAAGGCCGTGGCGCGCGTGCGATACGACGACGGCCGCGAGGAGACGAGCGGCGTCGAGCGCCTGGCCGAGTACGTGTCCGAGGAGGGCAACCCCGGCAACCGCAAAGGGGTGCAGGCTGTCATCGTCGAGCTCCCGGCGCCGCTCCTCGCGCGCGGAGTGCGGTTGGTCGACACTCCGGGTATCGGCAGCGTGTTCGCGCCGAACTCGGAGGCCACACGCCGCTTCCTGCCGCGCATCGACATCGCGATCGTCGTGCTCGGATCGGACCCGCCGATCTCGGGCGAGGAGCTGACGATGGTGCGGGAGGTGGCCCCCCTCTGCGGCGGCCTCCGCGTCGTCCTCAACAAGTCGGACCGGGTCCGCGAAAAGACCCGTGAGAAGGCGGAGACGTTCACGCGCACGGTCCTGAAAGGCGCTCTCGGCCGTGACCCGGGCCCGGTGCTGCACACCTCGGCCAGGACCGCGCTCGAGGCCGGGAGCGAGGACGGCGTCGACGCGTTGCGAGACTGGATCGAAGGCCTCGCCGGCGACGCGGCGGACGACCTCGCGCGCTCCTCGGCGCGAAGAGCCGTGCGTCACCTCGCGTCACGCCTGCTCCACGAGATCGAGATCGAGCGTGTGGCGCTCACGCAGCCGATCGAGGAGCTGGAGGAACGCGTCGAGCGCTTCCGGCACGCGATGCGCGACATCGAGGACCTCGCGTTCGCGGTGCTGACCCGGCTCCGCGACGAGACCTCCATCGATTGGAAGGCCTGGCAGGACCACCGGCGCGAGCTGGAAGCGAGCTGGACGGAGCGGGTGGTCGAAGCCGTCCGGACGGACCTCGGCCGGCCGCCGGGGCGCTCGCGGGCGGCGATGCGAAGGACGGCTGCTGAAATCACCCGAAAGCTCGTGGCGGAGGGAGTCGAGGCCTGGCGGGGGGAAGCGGTGGCGGCGTTCGACCAGCACCGGACCCATAAGCTCACCCGGGCGACGAGCGAGGCGAATCGGCTGATCGCGCGGGTGGCCGCGGCCGCGGCCGAGGCTTTCGGGACCGAGGTCGAAGAGTTCGAGCCGGAGCCGCTCGACGTCGAGAGTCCGACGGGGGTCTTCGAGTTCGTGGAGGCTGCGGCCGCCCTGGACGCCTCAGCCTGGCTCGTGCCGCTCACCGACGCCTTCCTGGTCCGGCCGGCAGTCACGGCGCGGGCGGCCTCGCGAGCGCGCCGGACCGCCCGTGAGTGGTTCCGTCGAAACCTCTACGAGGTCGACCGCCACCTGACGGACGGGCTCGACCTGATCACCCGTCACGTCGACGCCGAGGTGCGAAGGCGGCTCGAAGCCCTCCGGGACGAGGTTCTCGTCGCGGTCGAGGAGGGGCGAAGGACGCGGGAGGAGGGCCTCCGCGCCGTCGAGAAGGCGCTCGCCCGGCTCGCGGCGCAGCGCGAGCGCCTCGAGGCCGCGCGCTAAGCTCCATGCTCTTGACCAGAGGGTCTCATCGATTTCGTCCTGGCGCCGCGGCGGCGTTCGTTCTCGGCGTCGCCGCGCTCGTGCGGTGCGCGTCGGCGCCGCCCGCGCCCTCAAGGCGCACTGTGGTCATCTCGTTCGACGGGCTCGGCGGCGTGAGGCTGAACGAGCTCCTTTCGCAGGGGAAGCTGACGGCCGGCGGCTTTTCGGCGATCGCCGAGCGCGGCCTTCTCGCGGGGCGCGCCATCGACGTCACGCCGTCCCTGACGCCCGCGGCTCACATCGCCGCGATCACGGGCGCGCCGCCTGCGCGGAACGGGATCGTCGGAAATCGTTTCCGCGAGCCGGGCAGACCCTTCGGCGCCGAGACGACGGGGTTTCTCGCGCCCATCGAAACGGAGACGCTCTGGGAGGCCGCGCGCCGCCAGGGACATCGCGTCGGCGTGCTCCTCTATCCGGGCGCGGACGGCACGAATGCACGGCGGCGCGGCGACTTCGGCCTGACCTGGCCCGATCGGCCGGCGCAGGCGTCGGCCTTCGTGACACTCGACAGCGGGCATTGGACCGGCGCCGGCGGGACGGACGCGGCCTCGTTCTCCCCGGTCCGCCGGACGACGGTGGACGTGGCGGCGCCGGGCGGCCGCACGGTGCGCCTCGACATTCGCGCGCGCGACACGACGAACGACGGCGTCGTCGACTACGACACGCTGGTCGTGGCGCGCCCGGACGGAGCTGCGGCGGAAGTCAAGCGCCTCGGCTGGTTCGCGGTCCAGGCCCCGGGCAAGGACGGACCTTTCACCGCATGGTGCCGCGTCGTCACGCTGGAGCCGACGCTCGCGCGCGTCAACGTCTACGTGGGCGGCTTCTTCGCCGTGCCCGCCTATCCCGCGGCCTTCCGCTCCCGATTCGAGGCGGCGCTCGGCGGGTGGCCGGGGCCGCCGGATCCGGCGCTCGTGCGTGCGGGTCCGCCCGGGGAGGGCGATGCCGCCGGCGAGGAGCAGGCCCAGCGCCTCGCGGAGTACCTCACGCGGGCGATCGTCTTCGCGATCCGGAGCGAGCAGCTGGGACCTCCTCGTTGCGTACCAGCCCCTCGTGGACGAGATCGAGCACCACTTCGAGCCCGGACCGCGCGGCGGCTCGGCCGAGGCGATCGTGCGCGCCTTCCAGACCGCCGACCGTTGCGTCGCCGCGATGCTCGCCGCCCTCACGGCGCGCGACACGCTCCTCATCCTCAGCGACCACGGAATGGTCCCGCTCGAGAAGTCGGTCGACCTCGAGCGGTATCTCGAGGAGAAGAGCTGGACGATCGCGCGGAAGGCCGGGGCCCAGGGCGGGCCGCATGTCGTGCAGGTCTGCGCGTCGAGCGGGATCGCGCACGTGTACGTCGACCCCGCCCTCGCGCCCGCGGCGCGCGCCGAGGCAGCGGCGGCTCTCGCCCGAGACCTCGCGGGCCTTTCGGCGCTGCCCGGAAGCCTCGTCGACGCGATCGTGCCTCGCGCCGCCCTCGGCTCGCTCGACCTCGACAACCCGCGGTCGGGCGACGTCGTCGTCCTTCTCCGTCCGGGGTTCGAGTTCGTGCGCGGAAGGCCTTCCGTCCTCTCGGTCCCGACGAATCTCGGGGGCCACGGCTACCGAAACGCGACGCCCGTCCTCGACGCGTCGTTCGCCGCGATCGGCCCGGGAATCGAGCCCTCGCGCCCCGCGACCGTCTCGCTCCTCGAGGTCGCCTCGCGCGCGGCGCGCGCCCTCGGCATCGATCCTCCGCGCGGCGCCGCGCCGGCCGGGCGCTGACCTCAGAACAGAGGCGTCGGAACGTTTCCCCAGCCGGTTCCCGGACCCAGGTCCTTCATCTCCTGGACGGCGAGATCGTGCATGTCCACGTCCACGAGGAACCGCGGCGTGCGCGTTGCGTTGATCGCGAAGAGCGACGCCGGCGCCGGAGATTCCCTGGGTGTCTCGACGCTGAGGAAGATCAGCCGTCGGATCACGCCGTCAGCGGCGGTGCCCGGTGCCGTGGCTCCTCCTGCGTGATGCATCGCGTGGCCGCCCTGGAGGTGCCGGAAGGGATGGAAGATCCAGTCCGCGATCATCGGCATGGTCTGGTGATGCTCGTAGAGCCGCCACTCGGGCCCCGTGTCCGCGATCATTCCCTGCATGACGTACTGCCGCGGAACGACGTACACGAGGATCGGCCCCGGCGTCCTTGACGCGCGAGCCTTGACCTCGGGCAGCTCGAGCAAGGCAGACATGCGGTGCTCGAGCATCGCCCCGTCAGCCGGAAGGATGGCAAGTGCGGTGATTCGTCCGCTCGACCAGAGAGGTAGCCGGTTCACCGTGTAGGCACGCAGGGCGAAGGCGCCCCCCACGGCGACGACGAAGAGGATCGCCAGATCGAACAGCGTCCGAAAGGCCGCGGATTTCGGAAGCGGAAGGCGGCCGAGGATGCGTTCCAGCCCACGCGGGAGAAACATCCCGGTCCGCGCCATGTATTCGCGGTACCGGTCGCCGAACTGCTTCACCATCCGGCGCTCCTCGTCCCGCGCCAGCAGGACGTACAGCCCGATCATGGCGGTCCAGAGGACGATGGTCAGGAATCGCGGCCAGAGGATGGCGAGACCCAGCGCCGCAAACGAGAGGGCCATGTATTGCGGGTGGCGGATCCACCTGTAGAGCCCGCCCAACGCCGGTCCCCGGTGGAAGAGTTTGTGGGAGTACACCTGGCCGGCGCAGACGAGGAACACGAGCGTGCCGCCGACGAACAGCACCGAGCCGGCGACGCGGACCGCCTTCAGGAAGAGCCCCGGCGGCAGGACCATGTGGGGCAGGAAGAAAGCCGCCAGCCAGCGGGACGCCGGCCACTTCGCGAGGAAGAGCAGGACCGGGTTGAAGACAGCGTAGAAGAACGCCGCGAAGGGGCTGATCATGACCAGCACTTCGAGCGCGATGACGAAGTACAGGAGGATCACGCCGCCGAGAACCGGGTGAGGCCTGGCGGCCGCGCGGTCTTCGTCTCGTTGCGTCATCAGGGGTCTCCGTCGAGATCAGTCGGCTTTCGACGGGCGCGGCGGATGTCCCTCGGCGGGTCCGTCGAGGCCAACGCCTGGTTCAGGCAGGTGAGCGAGGAGAGGACTCCGGCGCGGGACCTTCGGGGAATGGCCGACATGAGCCTCCTGAAGCGATCACGGCTGGAGCGCTCGACGTTCTTCGCGACCCGCGTGCCACGTGTCGTCAGCGAGAGGAGCCGTTCGCGCCCGTCGTCTGCCGAGCGGCTCTGGACCAGGTGGCCCGCGCTCTCCATCCGCCGGCACAGCCGGGCCACGTTGCTCTTGTCGATTCCGAGGGCCCGCCCCAGCTCGCGTTGGGTCGCGAGCTCGCGCTTCCGCGCCGTTTCGAGCAGGACCATGAGCGCATGGGCGTGGGAAACCGCAACGGGATGGCCGCAGGGTGTCTGATCGCCCGCGAGAAGCCCGGCGGACCTTGTGAAGGCCTGGATCAGGCGTCTCAGGTCGGCGCCTTCGAGCTCTGATGCCGGGTTGGGGGCCGGCCGCGATCGGGCTCGTCGAGGGCTCACGGTCGTCATCGTACCAGCAGATGGTTGCGTGCGCAACTATCTGCTCCCTCGCCGCGCCCCGGTCGGCTTTACGACGAGACCCTCGCCTTCCTAGGGGGCGGCGATGCAGCTTGGAGGCCGTCGATCCGATGCCGAAGCGCGAGAACGGGGTGCCGGAGGAGCATGCGCGGCCCCGCATACCGCATGACGATTCTCATCTCTTCCTTCTTGTCAACCCGATAGCAGTGGATCGGACACTTGACGCACGTGGGCTTGGCCTCGCCGTACGGACATCGCGCGAGCCGAAGGTCGGCGTAACGGCCAAGGTCTGCGCAGGAGCCGCACAGGCCCGCCGCCGAACCGTGGACGCCCTTGCAGTAGATGCGAAGCATCGCCCGGATCGTCCGGCTTTCCCGCTCCAATCTGCCTTCCATCTTCACGAGAACAGCTTGTGGCGTCACGGCCCCTCCCCCCATGATTCAAACGGATCAACGAGCTCGTCGGCATGACGGCTGTCATAACGGTGGCGAACGGAGGGCGCTGGTCCTGTTCGGCTCTAGAGCAGCGTCGCGCCCGCGACACCCGCGGCGAGCACCAGGAGGGTCGGGTCGATCTTCGTGAACGCCATGAGGGCGAAGCTCGCAACGCAGATCGCGATCGCGATCGGGCTCACGAGGGAAGCCGTCCCGAGGCTGAGGCAGACGGCCAGGAGCATCCCGACGACGACCGGCTTGATCCCGCGGAAGACCGAGCCGACGGCCTTCGAGGTCTTGAACTTCAGGTAGTACTTCGTGACGAAGGTGGTCACGAGGAGCGACGGGAGGTAGCTCCCGGCGGTCGCGGTCACCGCCCCCGCGAGCCCCGCCACCTTGTAGCCGATGAAGGCGTTCATGATGGTCAACGGTCCCGGCGTCACCTGCCCGATCGCCACCGCGTCCATGAACTCCTGGTTCGTCAACCAGCGGAACTGCTCCACGAAGAAACCATGGAGCAGGGGGAGCATGACGTACCCGCCCCCGATGGTGAAGAGGTTGACGAGGAAGAGAACCCCGAACAGCACGACGAGCGTCATCGGGTTCTCCCGTAGATCAGGTAGCCGAGCATGCCGGCCGCGACGATCAGCAGAATGGGGTTCGCCCTGGCGAAGTAGAGCAGGAGGAAGCCTCCCAACGCCAACAGCGCAGGTTGCCATCCGTCGACGATCTGCCTGCCCATCTTGAGGACCACGGAGCCCAGGAGGCCTACGACGGCAGCGCCGACACCCTTCAGGGCGCCCTCGAGCAAGGGGACGGACTTGTACTTGGTATAAAGGAAAGCCAGAACCAGGACCAGAAGGAAGCCCGGAAGGACCTGGCCGGCGGTCGTCGCGATGGCGCCTCGGACGCCCTTCAGACGGTAGCCGACGAAGATGCCCGTGTTGACGATCGGAGGGCCGGGGGTCATCTGGCCGATGGCCACCCCTTCGGCAAACTCCTCCTCGCTGAGCCAGCGTCTCCGGTCCACCAGCTCCCTCTGGAAGAACGAGAGCATCGAATAGACGCCGCCGAACGCGAAGGCGCCCATCTTCAGAAAGACCAGGAAGAGATTCTTCAGCGTCGGCATTGCGGCTTACTGCGGTTCGATCTTCACCTCGACCTGGCGCACTCCCTCCACCACTTTCAGCACGGACATCACCTCCCCACGAAATACCTCGTGGAGGGCATCCGGCATGGAAGGTTCGAGGGCGGTAACGCTCACCACGACCCGTCCGTCCCGCGCCGTCACTTCCACCGGAAGTCCGTGCGTCGCCGGGCTTTTCTCGAACGCCAGCCTGACCCTCGTGTCGAGCAGGAAGTCCTGCAACCGTCTGCGGAGATCATCGGTGATCGCAAACCGGGGATGCCGGGCCGCTCGGACGACGCAATCTGCCGCTTCCTCCACCGAGAGCTGCTCCAGATTCAGGACGAGGTCGTAGAGCGCAGGGTCAGACCAGTCCAACCCGTAAATGGCCTTCGTCCAGCGCCCGCGCACTTCGTCGTACTGCCTGACCGACGCCTCGGCGAGATGGCGGCTCAGATTCTCGCTCCGCATGGCCTCCTGGATGCGAGTTTCCATCGGGGCGACGATCCGGACCCGCAGAACGCAGGGGAGGTCCTTGAGGAGCAGGTGGCCCGCGTAGCTGTGATAGACGAGATCGCCCACCACGGCGTGCTCGGCAAGGGCAGCCTGGACCGCGATGATGTACCTCTGGCGTTCCACCGTGAGGCGATCCCACAGGCCCGGAACGTGCCCGATCTTGCTGCTGAGGATGTCAGCGGGTACGCCGAGCTTCGCGGCGGCTTCGACCAGGATCTCGCGACCAATGCAGGGGCAGCCAAGAGAGGCGGCGACGGCTTCCGCCACGGCCTGGCAGCCGGCCGGGAATCCGCGGGAGAGCGTGACGATCGGCATGACATTCTCCTAATGGAAGGCGTGAATCCTTACAGCAGAGCGTTGAAGAGGAATCCGACAAGGAGGATTCCGACGGTGACGACACCGACGAAGACCGCGATCAACCTGGGGCGCAGCACCTTTCGCAGGATGATCAGCTCCGGCGTCGAGATGGAGATCACCGACATCATGAAGGCGAGAACGGTGCCGAGCGCGGCGCCCTTTCCAAGCAAGGCCTGGACGACCGGAATGATGCCGGCGGCGTTCGAGTACATCGGGATGCCGATCAGGACGACGAGCGGAACCCCCCACCAGACGTCCTTGCCCATGAACTTCGCCATGAAGTTCGTGGGGACCCAGCCGTGGATGGCCGCGCCGACCGCGATGCCCGCGACGACGTAGGGCCAGACCTTTCCCACGATCTCGCGAAGCGCCTCGAGCCCGAATCCGATCCTGTCCCGCCATCCGAAGGCGACGACCGGAGCATCCTCGACGCCGGTCCGGACCTTACGGACCCAGGGCTCGAGCTGATCCTCCATTCCCAGACGCCCGATCGTCCACCCGGATGCCATGGCGATCACGAGCCCCGTGCTCGTGTAGATGGCGGCCACCTTCCAGCCGAAGAGCCCGAACAGGAGCACGAGAGCGACCTCGTTCACCATCGGCGCCGAGATCAGGAAGGAGAACGTCACGCCGAGCGGCACCCCCGCCGTGACGAACCCGAGGAAGAGGGGGACCGCCGAGCAGGAACAGAACGGCGTCACCACGCCGAGCAGAGCCGCGAGCACGGTGCCGACCGACTCGCGGGTGCCGGCCAGGATCCGGCGCGTCCGCTCCGGGGTGAAGTACGAGCGGACGATGCCGACGGCGAACACCACCGCCGTCAGCAGAAGCAGGACCTTCGGAACCTCGAAAACGAGGAACTCGACGGCGGAGGAAAGGTGCTTTCCCCTGGCAAGGCCGAGCAGGGAATAGGTCAGCCATTCGGAAATGCGGCTCAGGCTGAGGTATAGGGCGAGCCAGCAGACCACGGCGCCTATGCCGACCAGCACCGCGGCAGATGCAGACATGCTCTTCGCCGCGGGTGCCGTCGGTGAGGCGACCGAGGCCGAGTCCATCACGCCTTCGCGAGGATCGCCCGGATCTCGTCGGCCTTTGGGATGCGCCCGGTGACGACGATCTTCCCGTCGATCACGACCCCCGGTGTCGCCATGAGTCCCAGCTCGACCATCCGCTCGATCGATTCGACCTTCTCGACGTCGGCCTCCAGGTGATCGGTCTCGACGACGTGCTGGACGACGCGGAACGTCTCCTTGCACCGGGCGCAGCCGGGGCCGAGGATCTCGATCTTCTTGCGCGATATTTTTTCCATGATGTTCTCCTTGCTTCCGTATTTCACGCCGCGAACGCGCGGCGAAGCGCCGTGGCGCCCACGCTGACGCCGAGGACGACGAGGACCCACCCGAACGCCCGCTGCAGCCGCCCGGCCCACACGGCGGCGCGGCTCCCGACGAAGGCGGTGACGAAGCCGGTCGCGATGCCTGCGGCGAGCAGCAGGACCACGTGGCCGGCGGAATAGGCGAGGAGCAGCGTCGTTCCCCAGAGGACCTTCTGCTCGAAGGCTACGAGGGAGAGGATGACGACGAGGATCGGCGTCGCGCACGGCGACGAGAGCGTCCCCGTGAGGGCGCCGAGCGCGAAGGCGCCCGCGGTTCCGGCCTTGCCGAGCCGGGCCGCGTCGACGCGCGGCATCGGGAGGCGGAGGACGCCCGCGAGGTGAAGGCCCATGACGGCGAGGACCGCCGAAAGGAGCAGCGGCCAGGCAGCACCGACGTCGCCGAGGAGGCGCCCCGAAAGAGCCGCCACCGCGCCGAGCGCCGTGAAGCACACGGCGAGACCCGTCGCGAACGCCAATGTGAGCGCCGCGGCGCGCGCCCGCGTCGTTCCGGCGCCACCAACAGTTGCAACCACGAGGGGGACCGCCGCGAGGACGCAGGGGCTTGCGGACGAGAGCACGCCCCCAAGGAAGACGAGGGCGAGCATGACCGGGGCCGGCGCGGCGGCTGCCCGCGCAGCGAGGCCGGCCAGGACTCCCTCCATCAGAGGAGTCCTTTCTCCTTCAGGGCTTTCTCGAAATCGGGCTGCGCGAAGTAGCCCATGTGCCGGAAGATCTCTCGCCCGCGGGCGTCGAAGATGATCTGCGTCGGCATCACCATGATCTGGTGCCGGCGGGCGACCTCCGGGTTGGGCTGAATCCAGAAGTTGGAGACGCGCGCACGAGTTCCGAGGCGCGCCCGGAGATTCTTCAGGACGCCCTGCATGTGCATGCACGGGATGCAATGCTCTCCGCCGAACTCGACGATGAGCGGGACCCCGGCCTTCAGGGCGGATTCGAGGTCGGCCGGGGAGAGCGCAGGAATCGGAATCTCGGCCGCGGGTGTGGCGGCGGGAGCATGGCCCGAAGCCACGGCCGCGAGCGCGGCGGCGACGATCAAGGCTGAGAGGCGGAGCGTCATCGCGGTGAACCTCCTGGGCGAATTTTTCGAGGCGGCGGAATCCGGCCGCCTGTCGCGGCGAATTCCTCGACGGGAATCCGGCGAAGCCGGGCCACGAGGGCGGCGTCCGCCAGGGCGACCGGATCGCCGTCCAGACCGAGGTGCACGGCATCCCGCCACCGGGCCGCGTCAGGCGACTGGGCGAGCCGGTACGAGACGAACTTGCCATTCTTCTCTTCCACGAGGAGGCCTGCTTGCTTCAGCTCCCTGAGATGCTCGGAGACCGTGGAAGGAGCAGAGCCGAGAACGGCGGTCATCTGACAGACGCAAAGAGGCCCGCTCGAGAGCATCGCGAGAACCCGGAGTCGCGCGGGGTGCGCGAGGGCCTTGGCGGCGGCGGTCGTGGCGGAGAGGCCTGACTTCGTCATTTCGTAATAACCCGAAATGTATGGCAGGTGCGTCTCTCCCGATATGAGGCGCCTGCATCAGAGGCCGAGGGGCGGCGGCGTCAGCGCTTCCGGGTGCGGCGAGCGTCTGTCGTCCGGATCAGCACGAGGGGTGTCAGCAATGGTTCTTGCCGCCGGGCGAGCCGCCGCCGGCTCGTCCCAGCTGCCGAGAAGGCCATTCGCCTCGCACGCCGTCACCTCGGGCTCGAGGGTCGCGTGGCTCACGCCCCATCTCTCGTGCAGGAACGTCTTGATTTCTCCGAGCAGGCCCTCGACGCCCTTCGCGCTCTCCTCGGCGGCTACCGTGACGTGCCCCGTGAGGAGGAGCTGGCCCGGGCCGGCCTGCCAGACGTGGACGTGGTGCAGGCGCCCCTCGCCGAAGGCCTTCGCGACGCTCGCAGCCAGCTCCTCGACGTCGACGCCAGCGGGGGCACCCTCGAGCAGCGTCGAGACCGTCTGCCAGACGAGGGAGACGGCGCTCCGGAGCACGACGAGGCCGACCAGGAGCGCCGCGGCGGGATCGACCCATGGCCCCACCGCGGTCCCGGCCAGAAGGGCCGCCACGACTACCGCCAGCGAGGCGAGGGCGTCCTGGGCCATGTGGAGGAACGCGCTCCTCACGTTCACGTCCTCCTCCCGGTGGCGCCGGAGCAGGAAGACGGAGGCGACGTTGGCTACGAACGCAACGAGAGCCACGGCGAGCATCAGGCCGCGAGCCACCGGCTCGGGATGGAGCAGCCGCTGCACGGCCTCGCGGGCGATCAGAGCGGTCACCACGATCAGCGTGACGGCGTTGGCGAGCGCGGCCACCACCTCCGCCCTCCGGAAGCCGTACGTGTGCCGGGCTGTCGGAGGGCGGCGGCCCAGCCGCCGGGCCCAGAGCGCCAGAACCACGGCCATGACGTCGCTCGCGTTGTGCGCTGCGTCGGAGAGGAGAGACACGCTGCCCGAGGCGAGGCCCCCCAGGACCTCCGCGACGGTGATCGCTGCGTTCAGCCCCGCGCTCGCCCGGAGCCGGGTGTCCATCGCGCCGTCTGCGCCTCCTTTTCCCTGTCGCGCTCGCATCAACAGAGGCCCCATGCCATCTTCACCGCCACGGCGAGGAGAACGATTCCGATGATCACCTTGACATGACGCCCCTTCAGGCGATCCGACATCAGCCGCGCGCCCACGGCGGCCCCGCCGCCCGCTCCCACGGCCGTCCAGCCCAGCAGCGGCCAGCTCACGCCCGCCAGCGACGCGTGAGCCAGAAAGCCCGACAAGGACGCGAAGACGACCACGAACGACGTGGTCGCCGAGGCCTTCCTCGGCTCGACGCCGAGCGTCACCAGGGCCGGGACGACGACGTTGCCGCCGCCCACGCCGAGGAGCCCGCCGAGGAAGCCGGCCGCGCCCCCGACTCCCACGCCGGCACCGAGAAGAGCCCATGGCCGGCGGGTCGTCTCTCTCTCCCTGGGCGTGTAGAGCAGCATCAGCGCGGCCGCGAGGACCAGGAACCCGACGAAGAGCCGGAGCAGCAGCGTGCGATCCAGGCCCTGGCTCACGTGCGCGCCCACTGGAGCGAGCGCGGCGGCCACGATGAGGATGGGCACGCCGATGCGCCAGACCACGAGCTTCCGCCTTATGAAGGTCACGGAAGCGATCCCCAAGCTGATCGCGTTGAGCAGGAGCGCCGTGGCCATCGCGGTATGGACCTCGACCCCGAGCGCCATGAAGACCGGGATCAGGATGAACGCCGCCCCCAGTCCCGCAATGGTCATCACGACCGTGAAGACGAACGTGATGACTCCCGCCAGCAAGGCCATGCCCGTCGACGGCTCCTACCGGCTCCCGGCAGGGGCAGGAGTAGCCCGAGCACGGGATGCACACGGGCTTGCCGTCCTTCGTGCGCAGATAGCGCTCGAAGACGTACTCGCCGCAGCCGCTGCACAGCGCCTTGTTGAACGAGCCCTTGGCGGGGGTGTGGCGGAAGTCCGGCCTCGGCTCGATCTTGAACACGGTGTCGTCCGGCTGCGCAGCCGCCCAGTCGATCACCTCGGCCGCCACTGCCGCCGGGATTTCCGACGGCTCGGCGCCCCGCTTGCGGTAGGAGAAGAACTCCAGCTTTCCCATCGCGTCGACGAACGCCGGCTTCAACGCGAACCGGACGGCGCCCTTCCCGGGGTGGAAGAAGGTGGCCGCGAGCTTTCCGTAGAACGTCTTCTCCATGAGGACCTTCCCGTACGTCGCACCGGTGGCCACCTGAATTCCGTCCATCATGCAGGTCTGCGGGTGGCCCTCGCCCAGCTCGGGGAAGACGAAGAGGCCGTGGTCTTTCTCGCGCCGTGCACCGAGGCGCGCGAGGGCGAGCACCCCCATCCGGTAGCCGATGGGCATGAAGGGACAGCGGTGGCCGTGGAACTCGAAAGCCCACTCCGGGGGGACGAATCCATTGTTCATGACGGGAGTCCTCCTTCTTGCGTCTCAGGGCATCAGCGCGGGCGCGGCGCGGCGCCGGCTTGCCGAACGCCTGGCTCAGCCGCTGCCGTACGGACTCGAACAGGTCGTAGAAGACGGGAACGTAGATGAGGGTGAGGAACGTCGACACCGTGAGGCCGCCGATCGCGACCACGGCGAGCGGGCTGAGGCGCTCCAGGCCGATCGCCCACTCGAGGGCGATCGGGAGCATCCCGACCGCGGTCGCCGCGGCCGTCATCAGGATCGGCCGCGTCCTCACGCGCACGGATTCCGTCAGGGCGTCGAGGAGGCTCTCGCCGCGCCCGCGCGCCTCCTCGATGAAGTCGATGAGGAGAATGCTGTTCTTCACGACGATCCCGGCGAGCAGGATCATCCCCATGAACGACGGCATGCACTGGTGCTTGCCGGTCAGGAGGAGCGCCCAGACGGCTCCGATGACCCCGAGCGGGATCGCCACCATGATCGTGAGCGGGTGAAGGAACGAGCGGAAGGCCGGGACCAGGGAGAAGTACAGGAGGATCAGGCCGAGGACGAGCGCCTTCATCAGCGCCGAGAACGCCTCGTCCATCGTCTTGCGTTCCCCTTCTTCGGTGAGGGTGTAGCCCGGTGGGAGCTTCAGGCCCTCGAGCGCCTTGGTGACGCCGTCGTTGATGTGGGTGACCGCGGTCGTCGAGCGGTAGCCCAGGACGTCCACCGTCTCCTGGAGGTTCTGCCGCGTGTGAAGCGTCGGAACGAAGGCCCGCTCGAGCCGGCCGAGTGACGAGAGCGGGACGCTGCCCCTCGGCGTGAGGACCGGGAGCGTGGCGAGATCCTCCGGAGCGGCGCGGCGGCCGGCCTGCCGCCTGGACCCAGACGGCGAACGAATCCTGCTGCGGGACCCGGAAGAGCGTCGCGGGCGTTCCCTTGACCTGCGCGCTCACCTGGGCCGCCACCGCGGCCGCGTCGACGCCGTAGAAGGAGAGCTGCTCGGCGTCGGGAAGGAAGCGGACCTCCACGCGGTCGAGCGTCCAGGTCGGCACCACGGACGTCAGGCCGCCCACGGTCCGGAGCCGGCGCGCCACGTCCTGTGAGAGGGAGGCGAGCGTCTTCGGATCGGGGCCGGAGATCATCAGGTCGACGGTCGACCGGATCGTGGAGAGAGGCGTGGCGCCGTAGTCGAAGGCGGCCGGGAAGCGGATCCCCGGGATCGTCCGGAGCCTGGCGAGAACCGAGCGCTCGACGTCCCAGAGCGACTCCTTGCGGTGGAAGCGGTCGACGAGGTGGACGGTCACGAACGCCTGCTGCGGGTTGCGGCCCGAGCCGAACGTGAGGACGCCGGGCTCCGAGCCGAGCGTCGCCGACGTCCGCACGATGCCGGGTTCGGCGCGAATCGCCTTCTCGGCCTGCGTCAGCAGCGTCTCGGCCTCGGCCAGGGACGCGTTCGGGTACGCCTCGAAAGTGACGCGGAAGATCCCCGTGTCCATCGGGGGCATCAGGTCGCGGCCGACGAGCGGGATGACGAGTCGGCCCGAGATCACGAGAAGCAGGACGGCGGGGAGGATGAAGAGCGTCTTCCTGCGCAGCGCGACCTCGACCACCTTGACGAAGAACTCCTGGATCCGGTGGAGGATCGTGCCGTTCACGACGTGGTCGAGCTTCTTCTCCCAGCCCCACTTCTCCGTGCGGCCTCCCAGCCGGAGGATGAACGGCGCCAGGATCGGCAGGATCGTCACCGAGACGAGGTACGAGGCGAGGAGCGCGATCGAGAGCGTCAGGCTGAGCGGGCGGAGGACGGTCTGGACGAAGCCGCCGATGTAGATGATCGGCAGGAGGACGACGACCGTTGCGTAGGTCCCCGAGAGGATCGCCAGCATCACCTCCTCGGTGCCGCCGATGGTGGCCGACGAGAGGTCCTTGCCGAGCTTGTGGTAGTGCCGCTCGATGTTCTCCAGGACGACGATCGCGTCGTCGAGGAGCATTCCCACCCCGAGGATGACGCCCGTGAGCGTCACCATGTCGAACTGGAAGCCGAAGAGCCACATGAAGGCGAACGTGATGAGGTAGGTGAACGGGATCGAGATGCCGGCCAGGATCATCCCGCGCGTGTCCGCGAGGAAGAGGAAGATGACGAGGACCGTCAGCAGGATCGCGTCGCGCAGCGCGTCCACCATGTTGGAGACGCTCTTGCCGATCAGCTCGCCCTGCGTGTCCGCGATCTCGAAGGAGATTCCCGGGAACTGCCGTTCGAGCTCGGGCAGCTTCGCCGCGACGGCCTCGATCGTCGGGAGGGCGAAGCCCGAGAGGGCCCGCTGGATCGAGACGCCGATCGCCGGCTTCCCGTTGCCGTGGTACGCCGACATCCGCTCCTGGACGCCGCGGCGGATCGTCGCGACGTCGCGCAGGTAGACGGGCGGGCCCGGCGCGCCGCCGATCACGATGCCACCGGCCTCCTCGGGCCGGACGAACTCTCCCTGGCTCTTGAGAAGGAGGTGGGTCGGGTCGGTGACGAGCAGCCCTTCGGGCGTGTTCCGGTTCCAGGCCGAGAGCGCCGCGACGACCTGACCCGGGCTCAGCCGGTAGGCCTGCAGCTTGTCGGGATCGAGCACGACCGAGACGACGGGCTGGTACCCGCCGAAGACCTCCACGTTCGCGACGTCCGGGAGGCGGAGAAGCGCCTCCTTGACGGGGTTCTGCGCGAGCTGGCGGACCATCGACAGGTCGAGGCCCGAGCCGTCCTTCGGCGAGAGGGCGAGGACGAGGACCGCCGGCGTCGCCGACGACACCTTGTAGACCTGGAAGGGGCGGATGTCCGGCGGGAGGAGCGACCGGATCTTGTTCAGCGCGTTGGAGACGTCGGTGGCCGCCGAGTCGAGGCCCTTCTCGTACTCGAACTCCGCCGTGACGACCGAGACCTCGTCGTTGGACGTGGAGGTCACGCGGCGCACGAGCTCGATCGTCTTGACCTCCTTCTCGATGACGCGGCTGACGTCGCCGCTCACGTCGTCGGCCGAGGCGCCCGGCCAGACGGTCACGACCGAGATCTGGGGCCGCTCGCTGTCGGGGAAGAGGTTGACGGGAAGCTTGAAGAACCCCACGCCGCCGACGACGGCGAGGAGAAGGACGACGGACAGGAGGAGGTGGGGCTTCTTGACGTAGCGTTGGACGAGACTCACCCGTCACCTCTGCCTCGGCGCGACGGGGGTGCCGGCCGTCAGCGCCATCAGCTCGCTCGGAAGCCCGGTGACGACGAGGTCCCCGGCCGCGAGATCGCCCTTCACCCTACTGTTGCGACCGTCCCCGCCCGCCACGACGACGCGGACCGGCTGGGCTTTCCCGTCCTTCACCCGCACGACGAGCGTCTCGGCGGTCCCCTCGAGCAGGGCCGCGGAGGGGACGACGAGCCCTTCCGCAGACGAGGTGGCGGCATAGGTCGCCGCGACAGTCGCTCCCGGCGCGAGTGAGAACGGCGCGGAGGGAAGGTCCGACTCGACTGTCCCCAGGTGCGAGGCGTCGAGGGCAGGGTAGATCCTCGAGATCCTGGCCTCGCGCGTGTCGCTTCCGTTCGCGAGAACGACCCGGCCTCCAGGCGAAAGGAGCGCGAGGCTCTCCTGCGAGAGCTTCGAGACGACCCTCACGGGTCCCGCGACCTGGACGGTGTAGAGCGGCCTTGCCGGGCGCGGCGAGATCGCCGGGCTCGACGAGCCGGGCGCTCACGACGCCGGACCAGGGGGCCGGGACGTCGCGCGAACGAACGGAGCGTGCGGGCGCTCGCGAGCGCCCTCTCGGCGGCGACCAGCGCCGCCTTCGCCGCCTCGAGCTGCGCCTGGCTCGCCTCGAACGCCTGCCGTCGAGAGGGCGTCGTTCTCGACGAGCACCGTGTCCCGCGAGACGACCGCCTCCTGGCGGGTCCGCTCCTGCCGCGCCGCCGCGACGCGCGCCTCGGCGGCGGCGACGGCGTCGTCGAGGACCCGCGCGTCGACGCGGGCCATCACCTCGCCCTTCCGGACGGTGTCCCCTTCGCGGAAGCGGACCTCGAGGAGCGCTCCGGCGACCTGGGCCGAGACCGTCGCCGCCGTGTCGGACTGGATCAGGGCGACCGTCTTCACCGAGGCCGCCACCGTCCCGGTCCTCACGGGGATGACGTCCACCGCGACGGCGGGGACCTCCGGGGGCGAAAGCCGCGCCAGGCTCTGCTTCTTGTGACGGATTGCGAGGACCCCGGCGAGAACGACCGCCAGCGCCAGGACCAGCCCAAGGATCCTCTTCATCGCGTCTCTCCTCTCCTCGCGGTCACGAACTCCAGGTTGTCCTCGGCGGTCTGCAGCGCGTAGAGCCCTCGCCAGTAAGCGGTCTCTCCGAGGAGCTCCTGCGACCGGGCCGACAGGTAGTCCTCCACCTTGCCGGTTCCCTGATCGAGCCTCAGACGCTCGACGCGGGCGACTTCCTTCCCGAGGTCCCGCTGCGCCTCGCCCGCCCGGAGCTGAGCTCGAGCCGCCTCGAGGCGCCCGCCGGCCTCGACGACCTGCGCGGAGACCTCCAGCTCCTTCCCTCTCTCGCGCTCGCTGGCGGCCGCGAGATTCGCCTCGGCTTCGCGAACGGCGTGCAGGCGGCCGAGCCCGTCGAAGAGCGGGAGGCGCAGCGTCACGGCCACCTCGTGGGTCTCCAGCGAGCCGTTCACGGACGGCGCACGATTCCAGAGGACATTGCCCTCGAGCGCGAGGCGCGGGCCGAAGGAGTCGATCGCCAGCCGCTTGCGGCTTTCGGAGATGAGCGTCGCGTCGCGCACGGCCCCGAGGTCGGCGCGCATCGAGAGGGCCTTCGCGAGCCCGTCCCCCGGCTCGTCCATGGGCACCGCGCTCGTCGGCGACGTCCGCGAGGTCCCATCCGCCCGCCGGCGGGTCCTCGCCCATCAGGGCGGCGAGGTACGCCTGCGCCGTCGTCTCCTGCGCCTCGAGCTCGGCCACCTGTGCCTCGGCTCCCCGCAGCGCGTACGTCACCTTCGCGGCGTCGACCGGCGCGGCGGCGCCGAGGCTCACCTTCAGCCGCGCGTCCTCTTCGTCCTTCGTCAGGGCCGCGGCGTACTGCCGTGCCGCGCCGAGGGCATGCCGGACGAGGAGGGCGTTGCGATACGCCGCCCGGACGCTCGTTCGGATCTCGTCGCGCGTGAACTCGGCGGTCTTCTCCGCGGCGCTCCGGGCCAGCGAAGCGCTGCGGTCTCCTTCGTGCAGCGCGCCGCCGGCGAGGAGAGGCAGCTGGAACGCGAAACCGTAGTGCGTCTGGTTCTGGTCCCAGGGGAGTTGATACAACCCCAGCGCCGGGACCTCGAATTGGTCGATGGAGATGGGGCGCACGAGGCGCGGCGACTCGTAGTTGTTGTACGACGCGACGGCGTCGATCTGCCCGAAATGCCGGGCGCGGGCCTGCGACTCGCGACGGGCCGCCGCCACGGCCTCCAGCCGCGAGGCGGCGAGGCGGGGGTTCGCGGATTGAGCGCGGACCTCGGCGTCGTTCATCGTGAGGGGTGCGGCGGCGAGCGTCGCCGTCGACGGGCCAGCGAGGATCAGGCAGACGGAAACGGCGAGTCTCATCGGGATTTCCCCTCACGCGCGCGTCCGGCGCCCAGGAAAGCGCCGAGCGTTCGGAGGAGCGTGTCGGCCGCCCCCCTCTCGATCTCGTACTCCACCCGCGATCCCTCCCGGCGAGGGAAGACGAGGCCCGCGGTGCGAAGCACGCCGAGATGGTGCGAGACGGCGGGCTGCTCGACACCCAGCTCCGCGGCGAGGTCGCAGACGCAGCGTCCGGGACGCCGCACGAGCTGCGCGAGGATCCGGAGCCGGAGCGGATGGGCCGTGAGCCGCAGACGTCCTGCCAGCGTTTCCGTCGTGAGCATCTCTGGATCTATCGACATACCTCGATACCTCGGTGCGCAAAAAGGCGGCTGAGCCGCCGTCACGCAAGGAAGGTATCGCCGCGCCCGCAGGCGCGCCTTGACGCGCGACAAGAAAAACAGAGATCAGTCGCCGTCGGCGACGCGGCGCAGGGCGTCGAGGGAGGGGATCCGGAAGCGCCGCGGACCCAGCCTCTCGAGCAGGCCCTCCCGGCGCAGCTTCGCGAGCGCCCGCGAGAGGTTCTCGGGCGTCACGTGCAGGGTCCGCGCCAGCTCCTGCTGGCTGAAGGGGAGCGTGACGATGGCTTCGCCGCGACCTGAAGCCTCGGGCGGGACGAAGCTGAGAAGTCCGTGCGCGGCACGTGCGTGGGCGCCTGGCTGCCCGAGCATGCCGAGCTGGTCGAGACAGCCGCGGAGCCGGGAGGTCAGATACTCGAGCAGCCGAAGGCCGACTTCCGGCTCCTGCCGGAGGAACGTCTGGAAGGCCGCCCTCTCGAGGACGAGCGAGACCGACTCCTCCATCGCCGCGACGGAAACGGGGAAAGGGCCGCCGTCGAGGAGCGGCAGGAACCCGAAGGACGCTCCAGGCTGGAGGACGAAGACCGTGATCTCGCGTCCGCTCGGGAGCAACCGGTAGACCCGAAGGCGCCCGCTTGCGAGGACGAAGAACTGACCGCCCGCATCACCCTCCGAGAAAACGAGCGCTCCCGCAGAAAAGCGCTTCTCGGCGAAGAGGGCCGCGAGCTTCGATGCGCCCTCTCCCAACGCGCCGAAAGGGGTCTTCTCCAGGAGCCTTGCGCGGGCCGCGGAGTCGATCCTCACGTCTCTCGACTTCATTTCCGCCGTCTCCTGGCCATCAGCCCGCCCACGCGCCGAACGCGAGGCCGCAGATCGTCGAGAGAACGATGACGAGGGAGACGTAGGTCACCGTCTTCTTCAGCCCGAGGTAGGAGTTGATGACGAGCATGCTCGGGAGGGATAGCGCCGGCCCCGAGAGAAGCAGGGCCAGCGCAGGCCCCTTCCCCATTCCCGAGCCGAGAAGGCCCTGCAGGATCGGGACCTCCGTCAGCGTGGCGAAATACATGAATGCGCCGAACACCGACGCGACGAGATTCGCGGCGACCGAATTGCCGCCCACGAGGGAGGCGACCGCCGAGTCGGGGATGATCCCCGCGTCGCTCCCGGGCCGTCCCATCAACCACCCCGCGACGAGCACGCCGCCAAAAAGAAGCGGCAGGATCTGCTTGGCGAACTCCCATGTCCCGAGGACCCATTCCCGGCGCTCGCCCGGGTCGAGCCACTTCACGATCATGAAGAGGAGTGCCCCTGCGGAGAGGGCCGCGAGCGGAAGATGCGCCTTCCAGACGGCCGCGAAGAACCCGACCGCGCGGTTCGGGGAACCCCAGTTGATGAAGACGAGAAGGGCCACCATCGAGCCGAGAAACGCCGCGTCCTGCCACGGCTTGCGCCGCGGAGGGACGTCGCCGGCGCCGGCCGCCGCGAAGGGATCGGGGCCGTTCGCGACGCGCTCGGATTCTTCCTTCCGGAACAGGAACGCCATCAAGAGGCCGATGACGACCGAGAACCCGACGGCGCCCACGATCCGGGCGACGCCCAGCTCGAATCCGAGGACGCGCGCCGTCAGGATCATCGCGAGGACGTTGATCGCGGGCCCCGAATAGAGGAACGCGGTCGCGGGCCCGAGTCCCGCCCCGCGCCGGTAGATGCTGGCGAAGAGCGGAAGCACGGTGCACGAGCAGACGGCGAGAATCGAGCCCGACACCGACGCGACCCCGTAGGCGACCGGCCTCGGCGCCCGGGCGCCGAGGTAGCGCATCACGGCGGCCTGGCTCAGGAACTGTCCGATGGCCCCGGCGATGAAGAGAGCCGGGACGAGACAGAGGAGAACGTGCTGCCGCGCGTAGTCCTTGAGGAGGAAGAGACCCTCGAGGAAAGACCTCTGGAGCCGCGGGCTCTCGACGGGCAGCAGGTACGCCGCCGCGAAGACGGCGACGATCAAGAGCAGCTTCGTCCGCTCCTTCATCGGGCGGGCTCCCGTTCTCTCATGCGCCCGCGAGGAGCTTGCGGATCTCGTCCACCTTCGGGATGCGGCCCGAGAGGACGACCTTGCCGTCGACGGCGACGCCCGGCGTGGCGAGAAGGCCCAGCTCGATCATTCGCTCCATCGACTCGACCTTCTCGACGTCGGCCTCCAGATGGTCGGCCTCCACGGCCTGCAGCACGACGCGGTAGGTTTCCTTGCAGCGGGCGCAGCCCGGACCGAGGATCTCGATCTTCTTGTGTGCGATGTTCTCCATGACGATCTCCTTGATTTCATCTCCCGGTCATGCCTTTGCGAGAGGTTGCTCCGTCATTTCGCTACATGCCGAAATGTATTCGTCCGGCGACACCCCGAACCATGATTCGCCTGCATCACGCATGTGCGTTGACATCCGCGAGCGCCGCGGCACAGAATTTACGAAGGGCGATAGAGCGATGGAGCTCGCTCCCACGGCCGCGAAGGCGGATGACTCCTGGATCGGCAAGAGGGAGTCACACGTGTCCGGAAACGGACGCGCTCTCCAGGATCTCCTCGCGCCCTCGGGTCTCAGGCTCAACGGCGACGCGCCGTGGGATCCCAGAGTTCACGACGAGCGGTTCTACGGTCGCGTCCTCGCGAACGGGTCGCTCGGCCTCGGGGAGAGCTACGTCGACGGCTGGTGGGATTGCGAGGATCTCGAGACGTTCTTCTGGCGCCTCCTCACGGCGGGGCTGGCGCAAAAGGTCAAAGTCTGGCGCGATCTCCCGCGAGTCGCCCTGGCGCGGCTCCAGAACCGGGGGCGGCGGTCGCGGGCATTCGAAATCGGCGAGCGCCACTACGATCTCGGCAACGACCTCTACGAAACGATGCTCGACCGGCGCATGACGTACAGCTGCGGGTATTGGACCCGCGCCCGCACCCTGGACGAGGCGCAGGAAGCGAAGCTGGACCTCATCTGCCGTAAGGCGGGCCTGAAGGCGGGGATGCGCGTCCTCGACATCGGCTGCGGCTGGGGTTCTTTCGCGGCGTTCGCCGCGGAGCGCTACGGAGTTTCGGCCGTCGGCATCACCGTCTCCAAAGAGCAGATCGAGCTGGGCCGTCGGCGGACGGCCGGGATGCCCGTCGAGCTTCTCCTCAAGGACTACCGCGACCTCGACGGGACCTTCGACGCGATCGTGTCGGTCGGCATGTTCGAGCACGTCGGGCGCCGGAACTATCGGACGTTCTTCGACGTGGCGCGCCGCTGCCTCGCTCCGGGGGGCCTCTTCGTCCTCCACACGATCGGAACCCGGCTGTCCACCCTTTCGTGCGACCCGTGGATCGAGAAATACATCTTCCCGAACAGCCTCGTTCCGTCGATGGCTCAGATCACCGCGGCGCTCGAGGGCCGCTTCGTCATCGAAGACTGGCAGAACATCGGGCCGGACTACGAGCCCACGCTGGCGGCCTGGTTCTCGAACTTCCGCGCCGGCTGGGACCGGCTCCAGGCGCGATACTCCGACCGCTTCTACCGCCTGTGGTCGTACTACCTGCGCGCCTGCGCGGGATCCTTCCGCGCGCGGTACAACGACGTCTGGCAGCTCGTGCTTTCGCGCGACGGGCTGCAGGGCGGGTACGAAGCGGTCCGCTAGCGCGCCGCGTGCTTCGCACGCACCGGGGAAAGGCGCGCTAGCAACTGCGAGTAATGGGGGAAACACGGTCGTGTTTCCCCCTGTACCCCCTTCACCGCTCGAGTATTCTCACTTCCCCGAGGCGCCGCAGGCGCAGTCGCCGCGGAACGCGTCGTTGCCCGGCGGCTCCTTGTTGGCGTGGAAGCAGAAGTCCACGAGCTCTTTCGCCCCGGGACCCGAGGCCAGCGGCGGCGAATCGGCGTCGACCTTCCGGAATCGCGCCGTGAGCGTGCCGTCGTCGGCCACTTCGATTCGCACGTAGCCGTACCGGATCGACTCACCGTATTGCTGCGCGCCCGCGGTCCCGATGATCCAGCCGGGCAGCACCTGTCCGCGGTGCTCGGGCGTGTCGTACACGTTCTCCCGGAAATCGTGCGAATGGCTCGCGAGGACGTACACGTGCTTGCGCTTGTCCGGAGGTCCGGCGAGGTTCTGCGCGCGGAAAAGGAGGTCGTAGGCCTGCTGGCCCGAGCACAGCCCCGCGCAGGTCGCGTCCATGGCGTGGCCGCGCGACGTGCTGTAGGGAAGCGCCGCGTGCATGCCGACGACGATCGTCCTCACGGAATCCTTCGCGGCATCCGCGGCGAGAACGCGCGCGAGCCAGACGAGCTGCTCCCGCGAGAAGCCGCCCCCGTCCGCGTTGTCCAGGGAGATGAAATCCACGCCTTTGCGGACGACCCGGTAGAACGTGCTCCCTTCCGCCGACGAGATGCCGCGCGGGAAGTCCAGGATGCGCTGCTCGTGGATCGGAGATTGCAGCAGCCACTTTCGAAAGGCCCTGCGGTAATCGTCGCGAGTCCTTCCGAAGAGCTCGTGGTTCCCGATCGCAAGGAGAACCGGCGTCTTCTTGAACGCTCCGAGCTGCCTCTCGATGAAGTCGTCCCACGCCATGTCGAGGTATTCGGCCATCTCGAAGCGGTCGAGCTGATCCGGCGGCCGGACCGTGCAGTCGTACGAGGGGTGCCGGCGCTTCAGGATGTCGCAATCGATGTCGTACATCCGCCGGAAATCCCCGAGGTGCCAATAGAGCTCCGCGGGCGGGCCCGCGGTGTCGCTCTCGATGGCCCGGGCGATCTTGGGCATCACGAGGTCGCCGCAATCGCGCGAATCTCCCGAGACGGCGAACGCCCAGGCGACTCGGGGAGGAGCCTGAGCAAGAACGGCACCCTCCAGCACGAGGGCGCCGACCGCCACGAGGACTCTCTTCATGAAATCTCCTTGCGCCGTCCGGTTCAGCGTGCCGCCACGCCCTCGATCTTCCGGATACGCGCGTTGAACGAGTCGACGACGTAGAGGTTGCCTTTGCCGTCGAGGCCGAGCCCGATCGGGAAGTTGAGCCTGGCCTTCACGGCGGGGCCGCCGTCCCCCTCGAAACCTGGTTTGCCGTCGCCCGCCACGGTCGTCAGAATCCCCGTCTTCGCGTCGAGGCGCCGGATCGCGTGGTTCTGTGTGTCCGCGATGAAGACGTTGTCCGCGCCGTCGATGACGAGTGACGCCGGCTGGTTGAGCTGCGCGTTTTGGCCGGGGCCGCCGTCTCCGGTGTAGTTGCCCATGCCGTTGCCCGCGGCGACCACGACCTGGCCCGTCTTCGCGTCGAGCTTCAGGACGCGTTCGTTTCCGGTCGCGCAGAACCAGAGATTGCCCGCGCGGTCGACCCGCGGCGAGTTGGGCCAGGCCATGCCGGTCTCGAGCGCCTTCCCCGGTCGGCCGTTGAAGGCCATGTCGCCGTTTCCGGCTAGCGTCTCGATCCGGCCGGACTTGAAGTCGAGGCGTCTCAGGCGGGCGTTCATCGTATCGGCGATCAGGAGCCGGCCTTCGCGATCGAAAGCGAGGCCGCCGGGCCGCGCGAGGCCGGTCTGGGACGCGAGGCCGTCTCCCGTGAAGACGTTCTTCCGGATGCCGGCGACCGTCGTGATGAGCTTCGTCTTCGCGTCGACGCGCCGGAGAACGTAATTCGCGGCGTCCGCGATGTAGAGGTTGCCGTGGCGGTCGAACGCGACCTCCGACGGGGATTTCAGGGCCGCTGCGGTGGCCAGGCCGCCGTCGCCCGCGAAGCTCGCACGGCCGCTGCCCGCGACGGTCTCGAGCACTCCCGTCTTTCTGACGATGCGCCGCACGCGCGAGGCGTTGGCTTCGGAGAAGACGAGATTGCCGTCGGGATCGAAGACGACGTTCGAGACCGAGTCGAGCGCGAGCGCGAGCGAGGACGTTTTCGCGAGGCTGCCGTCGGGCGAGAACGCGTGGGTGCCGTTGCCGGCGATCGTCGTGATCGTCTGGGCGGCGGAGGGAGACGAGAAGGCGAGCGCGGCGGCGAGGGTGAAGGCGGGCCCGTGACATGTCACAGTCCGATTATCACAGCACCGGGGAGAGCGCGCGGGCGCAGAAGTCGCCGAATGCGTGAAGCGACGTCCGCCGGCTCCACGCCGAGAGCGTGACCTCTTTCGATCCGGCGAGGTCCAGGGTGAACTGCCTTTCGAGCGATTCCGCGACCGCGCCGTCGAGAACCACTGCGTTGCATTCGGAGTTGAAGTGGAAAGACCGGAAGTCCATGTTCGTCGAGCCGACCATCGAGGCGAAGCCGTCGACGACGAGGGACTTCGCGTGGAGGACGGATCTTTCGTACTCGAAGATCCTCACGCCCCGCTCGAGCAGGTATCGGAAGACGCCGTGCCCGGCATGCCGCACGAGCGGAACGTCGCTCGCCCCCGGAAGGAGGAGCCGAACGTCGACCCCGCGCGCGGCCGCCCGGGCGAGGATCGGCAGGGCGCCGCGGCGTGGAGCGAAGTACGCGTTCGTGAGCCAGAAGGTCCTTCGCGCAGCAGCGCCCATCGCGGCGAGGACCGAAGCCGTCTCCTCGTGCCCGCGGCCGGGGCTCGAGTCGAGGACGAGGATCGACGCTCCCTTGGGAGCCGCCTCGTCCAACGGCGTGAGCTCCAGAGGCTGGATCTCGAAGGGCCTCCCGCCGGCACGGTCCCAACCTTCCTGGAAGACGATGGCCATCTCCCAGGCGGCGGGCCCTTCGAGCCGCGCGTGCGTATCGCGCCAGAGCTCCGAGCCACGGCCCTTGAGGGACGAGCCGTATTCGTCGCCGATGTTCATGCCGCCCGTGAAGGCCACGCGCCGGTCCACGACGAGGATCTTGCGGTGGTCGCGATACGGCTGGTACCAAAGGAAGGGGAGCAGCGGGTGATAGAGGTGCACCTCGATGTGTCGCTCTTCCATCTGCTGCCAGAACTCCGCTCGCGTGTCGCTCGACCCGAATGCGTCGGCGAGAACGCGGACGGCGACGCCTCGCCGGGCGGCGGCCGCGAGCGCTTCGACGAACGCGCGGCCGGTGGCGTCGTCCTTGAGGATGTACGCCTCGAGGAGGACTTCGCGCTCGGCGACCGCGATTGCGTCGCACATCGAGGCGAACGCAGGAGGGCCGTCGAAGAAGACCGTGACGGCGTTGCCCCGGTGGAGAGGCGATGTGTCGATCCGCTGGAGGAGCACTTCGAATCCCGGATCACGCACCCCGAGGGCCAGGACCTGGGCGAGACGCCAGACGCGCGTCGGCCTGAGCTCGCGGGGGAGCACGCGGAAAGCCATCGGACGCAGGACCGGCCTGAGGAACCTCGGCGTCCTCCGCCTGTGCTTCTTTCGGGCGCCGCGTGCGAACACGGACATCTCGCTGCGCTAGCATCGCACGATGTCCGAAGACGGCGCGCGCTCCGTTCTGCACGGCGAGATTCGCGAGCAGCCCGAGGCCGTCGCACGCCTTCTGGCGCGAGAGCGCCGGAACGCGGCGGCACTCGCCGCCCTCTGGCGCCGCTTGGACGTCCCGTTCGTCCTCGTCGCGGCGCGCGGCACGTCGGACAACGCGGCCCGATACGTGAAGTACGCGTTCGGGCTTTCCTCGCGTCTCCCCGTGGCGCTCGCGGCGCCGTCCCTCGTCACCCTTTACGGGGCGCCGCCGCGGCTCAAGGGCGCGCTCGTCATCGGCATCTCCCAATCCGGGCGCTCGCCGGACATCGTCGAGACGATCGCGGCCGCGCGCCGCGACGGATCGCCGACGCTCGCGATCGTGAACGACCCCGAGAGCCCGCTCGCGCGTGCGGCGGCGGACGTGCTGCCGCTGCACGCAGGCCCGGAGAGAAGCGTCGCGGCGACGAAGACGTACACGACCCAGCTCGCGGCCGTCGCTCTCCTCGTCCTGTCGTTCGCGCAGCGGAGAAAGGAGCTCGACGCGCTCGCGGCCGTGCCGGACGCCATGGGAAAGGCCCTCTCTTTCGAGCCGGCCGCGAGCCGCGCGGCGCGCAGGCTCGCGCGCGCGGAGCGCGCCGTCGTCCTTGCGCGAGGCGTGCACTATGCGACGGCGTTCGAGATCGCGTTGAAGCTGAAGGAGCTCGCGCTCCTCTTCGCCGAGCCTTTTTCAGCCGCCGATTTCCAGCATGGGCCGATCGCGATGGCCGAAGACGATCTTCCCGTCATTCTCGTGTCGCCGCCGGGGACGCGTCCCGAGGCCGAGATGCGCGCCGTCGGCCTGGACCTGGCGCGCCGCGGGAGCCCGGTGATCCGGATCGGCCCGCGCGGGCCGGCCGCGATTCCCGTGCCCGAGGTCCCCGAGATTCTCGCGCCGATCGTCTCGGTGATTGCCGGGCAGCTCCTCGCGTACCATGCCGCGCTCACGCGAGGACTCGACCCCGACCGCCCGCGCGGCATCCGAAAGGTGACCGAAACGCGGTGAACGGCCGCCGTCTCTGCTAGTGTTCTCCCATGCGAAGCTCATCTCACGTGAGGCTCGCCGGCATTCTGGCCGCCGCCTCGGCGCTCGCCCTTCTCGCGGGCTGCGCGTCCTCCCGCGGCTCGACGGAGGGGCCGATCGTGGCCGAGGCGAAGGATCTGCCCGACCACTTCATGGTCGCCGCCACCGGGCTCGCCCAGAAGGAAGAGCCGAGGGCCGGCGAGGGGTGCCGCAACCCGATGGTGGATCCGAGGAATGGCACGGCCTTGAACCTCATGCGCTCGAGGAACGGCGTCGGCGACTACCAGGTTCTCGGCAACCGATACGAGCTCGATTCGACGTACGGCGTGGATTCGCGCCATCTCCTCAGGGTCGACTGCGCGACGGGAAAGGCGCTCGGAATCGTTGACCAGTAGCAGGCGGCTGGCCGCCGGCTCAACGAGCGCGCTCCTCGTCGCGGGCGGAAGCCTTCTTGGCCTCGTCGAGAAGGCAGCGTGCTTCCGAGAGAAGGCACGCGCTCCGAACGTTCTCCCGTTCGAGGAGCCCCCGCAGGATTTCGACGGTCCGCCGCGGGCGGCGGGCGTTCCTCTCGAGGATCGCGAGATCGAGGAGCGTCCGCGCGTTGTCCCACCCGCCCGCCTGGACCTGCCGGCCCATCGTCTCTCCCACATCGAGGAGATCCGGGTCGTGGACCCGCGCGAGCCCCGCGAGGAGAGCGGGATCCGCCGCCATGAAGGGCTCCCGGCCTGCGAGCGCGATCCGGAAGGCCGCAGCGGCTCCGGGATCGCCCTTCCACTGAAGCGCGAGCGCGCGGTCGATCGCCTCTTCGACCGGGAAGAGACGTCGTGCCTCCTGGACGAGCTGCACGAAGCGGCGGAGAAACGAGAGGACGAAGGGAGAGCGCAAAGGGTTCGCGTACGACAGGCGAAAGGGCGCCGAAAGGCCCGGACCCTCCGCGATCAGGATCAGCGCGAGACCGCGGTCGGGCAAGCGGAAGAAGAGCGCCGAGGCTTCGGGGCACTCGCCGAACGCCCAGACCATCCTCTCTCCCGCCGACCACGACACGAACCATCCCAGGCCGTAAGGGAGAAAGCCGTTCGGTGTGAATGTGGGAGATGTCATGCGACGAAGCGGCTCCGGCGCGAGAAGTCGACCCCTGGTCAGGGCGGCTTCGAGCCGCGCGAGATCGCATGCGTTCGAAGAGAGTCCGGCCGCGGCGGAAAGCGAGGCGGTCGCTCGCGTCGAAACGAGGCGCGCCGGACGAAGCACCTCACTCTCGAGAACGTCGGTGAACTTCCTGCCCGAGGCGCGTTCGAGAATCCGCGTCAGCCGCGCGAATTCGGCGCTCTCGTGCTGAAACGTCGAACCCGGCGTCTCCTCCGAGGAGTGGGAGAGAAGGTGCCGGACGAGGACGGTGGGAGGTCCCGCGAAGGAGGGATCGAGGTCGGCCACGGGAGCGTCGAGGCTGAGCTTCCCGCGCCCCTCGAGGCGCAGCGCGGCGATGGCAGTGAAGGCCTCCGTCAGGCTCCCGATGGGGAGAGCGGCATCCGGGATCGCCGTTCCGAACTCGTGGGACCACTCGAGGTCTCCGTTCCGGACGACCGCCGCCTGAAGGCCGGGGATTGCGAGGAACGTTCTGAGATCCTCGACGTCGGCCGCGAAGGCGTCGAGGTTCTCTCTCTCCTTGGAAGAAGGCGGATTGGGACGCGATAGAGACGAGCTCGCGTAGCCGCCGTCCAGCAGAAGGGACAGGACGGCCGTGACGAGTTTGACCCGGCCCGGGCACCGCGACGGCATCATCGGGCCGTCGATCATAAGATCGGATCCATGCGATTTTCCTTCTTGACGCACCTGTCCTGCACGAAGTGCGGAGCGCGCGAGGACCCGGGAAGCTTCTCAACGTCTGCACGAGGGCCGGCTGCGGGGGCGCGCTCTTCGCGGAGTACGCGGCGGACGCGCTCTCGAAAGACGACACGCGCCGGCCGCCCGCGCTCGATCTGGCGCTGGCACGAGCTGATGCCCGCGCGCCGGCCCGAGGACATCGTATCCCTGGGCGAAGGCGGGACGCCGCTCCTCCACGCGAAGCGCCTCGGAGAGAAGAACGCGATGCCGCGGCTCTACATCAAGGAGGAGGCGGGCAACCCGACCGGCTCTTTCAAGGCGCGCGGGCTCGGCGCGGCCGTCACGATGGCGAAGGCGCTCGGCGCGAAGAAGCTCGCGCTCCCGACCGCGGGAAACGCGGGCGGCGCCGCAGCGGCATACGCGGCGGCCGCGGGTCTCGAGTGTCACGTCTTCATGCCGAGAGACACGCCGAAAATCTTCCGGATCGAGTGCGAGGCGTATGGCGCGCACGTGACGCTCGTGGACGGCCTCATCGACGACTGCGGCCGGATCGTCGCGCAGAAGAAGGACGCGGAAGGCTGGTTCGACGTGTCCACGCTCAAGGAGCCGTACCGCGTCGAAGGCAAGAAGACGATGGGCTACGAGCTGGCCGAGGACTTCGGCTGGACGCTGCCAGACGTCGTCATCTACCCGACGGGCGGCGGAACTGGGCTGATCGGGATGTGGAAGGCGTTCGACGAGATGGAGCGCCTCGGGTGGATCGGCTCCGCGCGCCCGCGCATGGTCTCGGTGCAGGCGGAGGGCTGCGCGCCGATTCCGAAGGCCTTCGCGGAAGGGAAGGACGTCTCGGTGAGGTTCGAGAACGCGCGGACGTACGCGTCGGGCCTGCGCGTCCCGAAGGCGTATGCGGACTACCTGATCCTGAAGGTCCTGCACGCCTCGAAGGGTGAAGCCGTCGCCGTCACGGACGACGAGATGCGGCGCGGCGCGAACGAGCTGGCGTCCTTTGAGGGCCTCTTTGCCGCACCCGAGGGCGGCGCCGCGTGGGAAGCGGTCAAGAAGCTCGTGGCCGAGGGCAAGGTCGACCGCGGCGAGCGCGTCGTCGTCTTCGACACGGGCACGGGCTACAAGTACGTGGAGTGAGGCCTGGCCATGCCGGAGGCGAAAGCGCTGAGCGAGTCTACTTCCACCTCTTGTAGGGGTTCTTCAACAGGTTGGAGTTGAAGTAGCGAGGGTCGGAGGAGACTTCGGCCCCCACCCACGTCGGCTTCGCGAACGTCTCGTCTTCGGACTTCAACTCGAGCTCGGCGACGACGAGACCGTCGTTCTCACCGTGAAAGACGTCGATCTCCCACGTCTTGCCGCCGTGTACTTCCTTGTGCCGGTGCTTTTCGATGACGGGCTGCTCGCAGATGTGGTCCAGGAGGGCCTGCGCGTCCTCGACGGGGAGCGGGTATTCGAACTCCGAACGGCTCACGCCCTTGGTCAGTCCCTTGATCGTGAGCATCGCCTTTTCTCCGGCGATGCGCACGCGCACGACGCGCTCCTTCTGGGAGTTCAGGTAGCCCTGCTTGTAGTGGGTGCCGCCGTCCCGAGGCGTCCATGCGCGCGTCATCACGAGGAACTTGCGTTCGATCTCTTTCGCCATCGGGTTCTCTCCAGTCTCCTTGGCCGGTCAGAGCGCCAGGGCCTTCTTGAGGCCCATGGGGTAGTTGATGTTCTGGTGGCTGTCGAGCGAGAGCCCCCGGATCACGTGGAGAACGAGCTTGGGGTCCTCGTGCTCGATGCAGAAACTCTCGAGTGGGACGCCGTCCGCGACGATGGTTGCGAATTCGCATTTCGTCCCGTCGAGCGTGAATCCCTCGCGGCGTTTGTTCGTTTGGACGGCCCTGAGGCCCGGCGTCCTTCCCATGATCTCGTCGAGGAACTGCGGAAGGGTATAGGAGGCGCGCTCGAGCCTCGGCAGCGGGAGCCCCCAGGCCCCGAAGAGCCGGGGCATGAAGGAAGCCTCGAACGGAAAGCCTGATTTGAGCACCGGGTCCCAGAGCTCGAGGCCGTCGCCGTCGACCTGCTTCTTCCACTTGAGGTCCATCAGGTCGTCACGGATCTTCGCGTTGTGCGAGCTCGTCAGGCAGAGGAGGTAGATCTCGCGGCTCTCGCGGGGCGCCGCGAAGGCGGCCCCGTCGATCCTCCGGCGGAGGTCGTTCAGGGACGAGGCGAACGTTCGCCACTCCCAACGCGGAATCACCATGGCGGCAGTCTGTGTCATCGTCGGCTCCAGCAGCGGTCGGGTCGGGCGTGCCGCCGTCGGGCCCTCTCGGTCGGCACCGGCGGGGGGAACGGGAGAGCCCGCGGGCGGGCCCTCCCGGTGTTGCGCCCGGATGGCTAGAACGCGAACTGGACGCGGAACTGGAGCTCGTTGAAGTCGTCGTTCGTGAGGCCGCCGTACGTCGTCTTCGGCTTGGCGTACTGGTCGTTGTTGACGAGGGTGTAGTTCAGCATCAGGCGGACGTTGTAGTTCGGATAGTAGTTCACGCCGAACGTGAAGTTCTTGGCCGAGCCTCCCTTGATCGGGTCGGGCGTCGTGAAGTCGTTGAGGTCCATCTCGCTGTAGCGAGCGAGCAGCTCGTACGCGCCGCCCTTGCCGGGTTCTACGCGGCCGAAGAGGCCCTCGCTCGGGTCGTACGTGCGCTGCCCGTTGAAGATCCACGCGGCCTGCCCGTACCACGTCGAGAACTTGTGGTCGGACAGGTTCGGGTTGCCCGAGCGCCGGTTGACCTTGGTCTCCTGATACTCGCCCTGCCAGGAGATGGGTCCCCACACGCCGGCGAGCTCGGCGTCCCACTGCCCGACGTTGTCGACCCCGTTCATCGTCCCGGTGTTGAGAAACTTCGCCTTGCTGACCTTCGTGGCCTCGGGTCGGGAGGAGAAGTCGATGGCGTACACGATCGGCGCGAAGGCCGCGGAGCTGGCCGAGGCGGCGTCCGGCGTGCGGTTGTTGTACGCGAAGCCGATGTGGACGGCCTCCTTCTTGGACTGGAAGATCGGCGCGCCGCTCGCGCGGACGGCCCAGCCCCAGCCCTGGTCGACGCCCGTGCTGTCGACCGAAATCGTCTGCATGAAGATGTCGGCGGAAGCCTGCCAGCGGTCGGCGCCGTAGTAGTAGCCGAAGCCGAGGCGGCGGTCCGGCGTCATGGCGTCGCTGTAGGAACGCTCGACGAACCAGATGTCCTTCGAGGACGTCAGGGTGTCGAACCCGAACGGCACCTTGAAGTGGCCCGCCTGGATCGTGCTGTCCGTGATGCCCGTGTAGCCGACGAAGGCAT
Source organism: Thermoanaerobaculia bacterium (assembly GCA_963816185.1). GTDB lineage: Bacteria > Acidobacteriota > Thermoanaerobaculia > UBA5066 > UBA5066 > Fen-183. The sequence goes on from CAWFJJ010000025.1 coordinate 352,515, forward strand.
CCTTGATGTCCGTGGCATTCTCGGCGAAGTCCACGGAGAGCTCGGAGATCCAGTCTTTCGCGACGGTGGCCTTGTAGCCGATGCGCACGCGGCGGAGCGTGAAGCCGTTCGAAAGGCGGTTGTCGGAGTCGCTGTTGAACAGGCCGTCGAGCTGCACGCGGCCGGTGAGGCGGAACTTGTAGGCGCCGTCCGCGCTCTCCCACCCGAGCTGGCCCTTGTCCGTGACGGCCCGGAGCTCGATGCCCTTCTTCTTCTTGGTGTCCTTGTCCGCGGCCTTCGTCTCGGCCTTGGCGGCATCCTTCTTCGTGAGCTTCTCGACCTGCTGCTCGAGGTCACGAATCCTCTTCTCGGTGTCGGTGGGCTCCTGCGCCATGACCGGCACGGCCAGCAGGGCGAGGAGCAGGGGGGTCACGAGAGACTTCTTCATGGTTTCTCCTACTCGTTTTGGCGCCTTGCCCCGCGGGCGAGGCACATCGTCGTCTGAACCTGTTTCGCAAACCTCGAGCCATGTCGGGGCGGAGTGCCAAGTTCTTGTTGGAGAATCGCTTGGGCTCTTGTCTCGCCGCGGCACCACGCGCGCTTGCGTGCGGGAAACCGCACTCGCTGTGCGGCTCACCGCTCGGAAGGCAGCGGCGGGAAAAAAGAGGGGAAGCGGGCAGGAGGTGGCCCCGCTTCCCCATGCAATCGAAAGACGTGGAGAGCGGCTACTCGCCGAGGTTCTTCGCGCCCGGCCAGCGGTAGAGGTAGGGGTTGCCCTTCTCGTCGAGCGGCCGGCGGTCGGCGTCTGTCGTGACGGACTTCTCGTAGTCGAGGACGGCGTCGCCGATGAGCTTGATCGTCTCGGTGCGGCCCTTGAAACCCGGCGAGTTCAGGAAGAGCTTGCCGTCCTTGTCCCGGCCCTTGTAGGACGTGAACCAGGTCTGCAGGATCGAGGTCACCCCGGGGAACTTGCGGTCCAGCTCGTCGATGCTGCGCACCGGGAAGAACGGCGTGTTCTCCATGACGACGACGACCTTGTCGTCCTTTTCGCCGGTGTCCATCAGGCTCATGATTCCGATCGCGCGGCCGCGCACGACGGAGCCCGTCGGGACGGACGGCCCGAGAACGAGCGCGTCCAGCGCGTCGCCGTCGCCGCCCTTCGACTTCAGGAAGACGGAGCGCGGGATGTTCCCGTAGTTGCACGGGTAGCCGAGGTACTGCACGTACCGCGGGGCGCCGTTCTTCTGCTCGAGCTCGATGTTCCCGGACTTCAGGTCGACCATGTACTTGGCGGTCGTGCCCGCGGGGATCTCGATGACGACGTTGACGGTCCCGTCCACGTTGACGGGGTCGTAACCGTTCAGGAAGTTCCTCTCGCCCTTGAGGACGGAGACCTGCGGCTGAAGCGTCTCGGCGGCGGCCGAGAGGCCGACGGCCGTCCCGAGCAGCAGCGCGAGGGCGACGACGCCGGACTTGATGAGGTTCTTCTTCATGGTGTGTCAGCTCCTCGTTTCATTTACGACGGGTCGTCGTTGTTCGCGGCCTTGGGCTTCTTCGTCTTCTTCTTCGGGGCGTCGGCCGGCTTGTCGGCGGGCTTCTCGTCGGCCTTCGTCGCCGTCGTCTCGGCCGGCTTGGGTGCTTCGAACGCCTTCTCGTACCGGATCACGGGCGCCCCGGCCTCCATCACCACCACGTGCGGGCGGCTCTTCTTCTTCGCGTCGTCGTACGCGAGCTTCGGGCTCTTCATGAGCTCCTCCCGGATCTCCTCGGGCGCGTACTCGAGGAGGTAGGCGACGTTCCCCCACGTCGCCGCGCCCGGGTCCACGATCTCGTGGATGTACTTCGCGGCGTTCACGAGCTGCTCCGGCGTGCGGTCCGTGTTGTGCTTCGAGTAGCGGCCCGACTTGTTGTTGAGCGTCCAGGTGTTCGAGGCCTTGTCGTAGAGGATCTCGCCGCTGATGCGGCCCGGGGCGCCGCCGAGCTCCGACACGTGCCCGAAGTTCTCGCGCGTGCCGGGCTTGCGCTGGGACTGGTCCTCCGGGCGGAAGAAGCCCTTCTCGTAGGTGCGGCCGAGCGGGTGGGCGGCCTCGGGGGCGATCGCGACGCGGCCTTCCGTGTCGATGACCCAGTTGTACGGCGCTTGCTTCACGTCGAGGATGGCCGGGAACTCTTTCGAGGCGATCTGAAGGTACGGGTTCAGGATCACCTTTCCGGTCTTGTCGGCCTCGTAGTGCTTGATGTACGCGGGCTGCGACGCGACCCCGAACTGCTGGTCGAGCGAAGCCGGAGCCTCGGCACACAAGGGCAGCGCCGAGAGGAGCAGGGCTCCGAGTAGGGTCTTGAGCGTTTGTCTCATCGTCATGCGTCTCCTTGGGTCTTGGTCTTGAATCTCGTGGCTATTTCGCCGTCACCGGTCTGTTCATGAGCTTGCGGACCTTCGAGCCCCCCCACTTGGGGCCGTCGGGCATGGCGAGAGAGGAGAGCTCGCCCATGACGACCTTGAGAAGGAACTGCTCACCGGCCGCGTGAACCTCGGCAATGTTGTAGAAGTCGAGGTCGCCGTAGCCGTATGAGAAGTCGTAGAGGTACGGCGCGCCGCCCTCCTTCGTGGCCCAGCCCTCCATCGAGACGCCGCAGGGCTCCGTGCCGGGCAGGACGACGGCGCCGGGGCGGACGCGATAGGACCACGCCTTCGTCCCGACGAGCTTCGTCGTGGCGGGGAGGCCCAGCTTGAGGAGCTCGGGCATGTACTTCCCGAAGTCGCCGAGCGTCCTCTCGCCGAGGTCGGCGGGCTTGACGCTGAAGCTGGATCCCTTCTCGATGATCTCGACGAGGCCGCCGCCGGGAGCGGGGCCGACGTTGCCCTCGGCCTCGGTCTTCGTCTTGAGGTCGACGACGGCGAGCGGGGTCGCGAGCGTCCTGACCGCGTCGTCCATGACCGACTTGACGGTCACGCCGACGTTTTCATCGGGCTTGCCGTCCTTGTACTTCGTCGTGATGCGGACGAGGTAGCCCTTGTTCCAGAGCGCCTGGTCGGGCGTGTCGAAGTATTCCTTCGTCGACATCTCGAGCTTGAGCGGGTTCTTCTCCTTTTCGGCGACGGTGAAGCCTTTCTTGGCAGCGGCGGCCTTGACCTGGCCCCAGATGTCCTTGAAGGCCTCTTCCGGCGTCCCTTTGGTTTTCGCGGGGTCGATGAGGAACTTGTATTCGCGCCCGCCGACGTCCTCGAGCTTCGGGGCGGGGTACTTGGCGATGGTCTGCTCGTAGAGCGGCTTCGGAGCGTCGGCCGCGGCCACCATGCCGACGGCGGCGACGACGGCCGCGAGGAGCAGCCGTGGGACGGCACGGGTCTTCATGAAAATCCTCCTGCGGCTGCGGTGCAAGGCTCGAGCCACGCCGCCGAGAGCGCCTAGTCCTTCGGGATGAGCTGGATGGAGACCCAGCCGGAGGGTGTCGGGTGCGGAAAACCGCACTTGCTGTGCGGGGGGCCGCTCAGTCGCCCGCGGGGGCGAGCCCGAGAACCTTGAGGCGGTCGTAGAGGGTCCGTCGGGCCATCCCGAGGACGGCGGCGGCCTCTGCGACGTTGCCTCCCGTGTGCTGCAGGACGCGCTCGATGTGGAGCCGCTCCATCTCCTTCATCGTCGCGAGCTCGCCCTCGGGCGTGGCGGCGGGCCGGGAGCCGTCCAGGCTCACGTCGAGGGCCTCGAGCCGGTCACCCTTGAGGAGGATCATCGCGCGCTCGAGGACGTTCGCGAGTTCGCGGATATTCCCGGGCCATGGGTAGCGCAGCAGCTGCGATTCCGCGAGGGTGCCGAGCTGGACCTCGGGCTTGCCCATGCGGCCGCAGACGCTCTGGAGGATGTGTTGCGCGAGGACCGGGATGTCCTCCGTCCGCTCGCGCAGGGGCGGGATCCTGAGGGTGAGCGTGCTGACGCGGTAGTACAGGTCGTCGCGAAACTTCTTCTCCCGCACGGCTTCCTCGAGGTCGAGATTCGTGCTCGCGAGGAGCCGGATGTCGACGTGACGATCCCGCACGTCGCCGAGACGGCGGAAAGTCTTCTCCTCGAGGGCCTTCAGGAGCTTGGGCTGGATCGCGGGGTCCATGTCGCCGATCTCGTCGAGGAAGACGATCCCGCGGTGGCCGACCTCGAGAAGCCCCTGCTTCGGGCTCACGGCGCCCGTGAACGCGCCTCGCTCGTAGCCGAACAGCTCGGACTCGAGAAGCTCGCGCGAGAGTCCCGCGCAGTTCAGGTTGACGAAAGCCTCCTCGCGGCGCGGGCCGTTCGCGTGGATCCAGCGCGCGAGGATGCCTTTACCCGAGCCCGTCTCGCCGAGGATGAGGACGGGACTGTCCCACTCGAGCATGAGGCGCGCGCGCTCCTCGAGCTCCTTGAGCACCCGGCTCACGCCGAGGAACGGGTCGAATGCGCCCGGCTGCTCGCGGAGGGCGACTTCCTGACGTTTGCGGAGGCGCTGCTGCTCGAGGAGGCGGCGCACGAGAACGAGGAGAGCCTTGGACTCCACGGGCTTCGTCAGGAACTGTTCGGCGCCCTCCTTGATCGCGCGGACGGCGAGGTCGATAGAGCCGTGCGCGGTCAGGATGATGAAGGGCGTGTCCTCGCTGATCTTCTTGACCTCGGGCAGAAGGTCCAGAGAGGTGCCGTCGGGCAGGCTGTAGTCGGCGACGACGATGTCGTGCCCGACCTCGCGGAATCGCTCGAGAGCCTTCCGGTACGTCTCGGTCTCGTCGACGTCCAGGCCGTTCGCGCGAAGGAACGCGGCCATCCCGTGGCGCACCGCCGGATCGTCTTCGACGAGGAGGATCCGCGACTCAGGCACGTGTCGCCTCCGGGAGCTCCATCCTCAGGCGGGGTGCCGGGAGCCTCACGGTGACGCGTGCGCCTCCCCCGGCCGGTTGCTGGCTTCCACGGTGCCGCCGTGCTCCTCGACGACGCGTTTCACGATCGAGAGCCCGAGCCCCGTACCGCCCGCCCGGCGCGTGAAGAAGGGCTCGAACGCCCGCAACAGGGTCTCGCCCTCGAAGCCGGGTCCGTCGTCGTCGACGGAGAAGGACCACGAGTCGTGGCCGGCGGCGCCTGTGCGACGGCCGGTCACCGTGACGACGCTCCCGCTTGGCGCGTGCTGCAGCGCGTTCTCGAGGAGGTTGCGGAAGACCTGGTGCATGCGCCGCGCGTTCAGCGGGAGGACGAGCCCCTCATCCTCGAGGTCGATGTGCACCGTGCACGAGGCGGCCGCCGCCGCCGCCTCGCACGACCGCCACGCGTCGCCGAGCAGTCCGCGCACGAGGCACGGCTCGGGGTTCAGCGTGCGTGGCTCGCCGTAGTCGCGAAGGTCGTTCATGAGGTTCGAAATCCGCTCGGCGCTTTCCCGAAGGGCCGACACGAAGGAGGCGTACCGAGGCTCGTCGCCGAAGGTCGCCTCGAGCGCGTCGAGGTTGATCGAGATCCCGTAGACGGGATTTCGGATCTCGTGGACGACGCCGCCGACGAGGGCGCGGAGCGACTCCTCGGCGCGCCGCCGCTCCGTGATGTCCGTGCACAGGCCCGCCACGCGCGTCGCGCGGCCCGCGGCGTCCCAGGCCACGATCTTTCCGGCGTCGAAGATCCAGATCCACTCGCCCGTCCGCGCGCGGATGCGGTACTCCGCCTGGTAGCGAGGGAGCCGGCCCTCGAGATGGGCGTTGAGCGCGGCCTCGACCTGGCGTCGGTCCTCCGGATGGATCCGGTCGAGGCCCGCGGCGAGCGTCGCCTCGACGGAGCCGGGGTCGAGGCCGGTCATCTCGAACCAGCGCGGGCTCCGGTAGAGCCGGCCGCTCCCGAGATCCCAGTCCCACAGCCCCTGCTGCGTGCCCTCGAGCGCGTGGTTGAGCCGCTCCTCGCTCGCGCGCAGGGCCGCGAGGGCCTCCTTGAGGGCCGTGATGTCGCGCGAGATCCCCGCGATGCGGTGGATGCGCCCCCACTTGTTTCGCACCGGCGTGAGGACCGTCTGGAAGATCCGCGTGCGCCCCCCGAGGGCGTGCTCCTCCTCGAACTGGAGCGGCCGTCCTTCCGCCTGGACGCGCTCGAAGTGGGGAACGAGCTGGGCGGCGCTCGTCCCGTCGAGACAGTCGGCGGCGGCGCGGCCCGCGAAGTCGGGGTTCAGGAAACCAATCCCCGCGTTCAGCGGGGGGTTCACGGTCTCGAACGTCATGACGCCGTCCTCGGCGATGCCGAGGACGTAGATCCAGTCGAAGAGGTTCGGGAACAGGCCGTCGACTCCCCGCTCCGCGCCATCGGAAGGTGCGGGAGCCGCCGCGGCGGCGAGACCGTGCTCGGGCGAGGCGAGCCGGGCGCGAACGCGCGCGCGCGCCGCCGCTTCCGGAAGGGAGGCGAGCTCGACGACGAGCTCGTGCACGCCGGCGGCCAGGAGCGCGGCCTCGAGATCAGGACGCTTCTCCGGCACGCGGGCAACGACGGGCAGCGAGGGATTGAGGGCCTGGAACGCGCGCAGCGGCTCGAGGTCGGGCGAGGCGCCGTCTCCCGCCCACAGGAGGAGGACGTCGTCCGCCGCGGCGCGAAAGTCGACGAGGAGAGCTTCGTTCCAACACGTCACGTCGAGGACCAGGGGCGTGTCGTCCGGCCCGGGAAGGACGGCCCGGACGTCCGGAGGCACTCCCACCGCGAGGATCCGCCGCGTCGCCGGAAGCGTCTCTCGCGCCGGGGCTCCCTCGACCGCGACGTGGATTTCGTCCATACAGGCTCCCCGCTCAGCGGTCCGAGGATAACGGGTTTCCGCCATCCGGGACCGGGGAGGCCGGCCCGACGACCGCCGCGGCCGGAGGGGCACCCCGGCGACCCGGTGACGCCGCGCTGACCGGCAACTCGAACACGTTCTGAAAAACGAAGAGGCCGACGAGGGAAAAGACGAGGGCGGCGAGGGGCGCCGCCACCCACCCCGCCGCGATCTCGCCGAGCGCCCGGAACCGGATGCCGCTCCTTCTCACGAGCGAGATCCCGAGAATCGCGCCGACGACCGCCTGCGAGCCCGAGATGGGGACGAGGGGCCAGCCCGGCAGTCCGAGGGACCTCAGAAGCGCCTGCAGTTCCTTCGAACCGAAGAGGAAGAGGACCGTTGACGCCGAGAGGACGACGATGAGCGCGGCGAGAGGGGACAGCGAGGTGAGGCCGGCCCCCAGACGGACCATGATCTGCCGCGAGTACGTCGTGATTCCGGCCGCGATCGCGAGGCCGCCGAGGAAGAAGAGCATCTGGACGCTCGTCGCGCTGAAGCCGCCGAGCGAGACCGACTCCGGGAAGGGCGAGACCCTCACGAAGACGCCCATGACGTTCGCGATCGCGTTCTGTCCCAGGCTGAACGCCGCGAACGCGCCGACGCCGATCAGTCCGGCCCGCGTCCAGACGTCGACCTCGAGATCGTGCACCTTGAGGCGCGGAATCGCCGCACGTGCTCCCACGAAGAGCAGCGCGGCCAGGGCGCCGGCGAGCGCGGGGCTCACGACCCACGAGGAGAGGAGCGTCGAGAGAGTCGCGAGGTCGGTCGGCCGGCCCGTGAAGAGATTCCAGCCCACGATCGCGCCGACGATCGACTGGGTGATCGAAACCGGAAGCCTGTTGCGCGTCAGAAGGATGACGACGGCGAGGCCCGCGGCGAGCGCGACGACGAAGGCCCCCGCAGGAGCGTCGATCGCACCCAGTCGGCCCAGCGTGCGTGCCGTTCCATGCGCGCCCGCGACGGCGCCGATCACCACGAAGACCGCCGCGACCCAGGCCGCGGTCCGGAACCGCACCATCCGCGTGCCGACGGCCGTGCCGAAGATGTTCGCGCCGTCATTCGCGCCGAGGGACCATCCGAGGAAGATCCCGCTGGAGAGGAAGAGCCACGTCACGGCCGCACCCCCGCTAGATCGTCCGTTTGATCGTGTAGATCGAGAGGCGGTCGGCCACGTCCTCGGCGCGGTCCGAGAGCGTCTCGACGTGCAGGCAGAAGTAGCGGAGGTGGATCTTGTGCGCAAGGTCGAGATCCATCGCGAAGATGCGCCGCTTCAGCCGGTCCGCGAGGCGGTCCGCTTCCTTTTCGTAGAAGTAGACCTTGTGGATGTGGTCGGGCACGGCCGTGATGTCGCGGAAGAACGCGCGGACCGCCGAGACGAGGTGCTGGGCACCCTCGACCCCGGCCTTCGCGAGCTCGAGGTAATCGCTCGCGAGGTCGGCGGGGACGTCGGGGCGCTCGACCGCGAACTGGTTGAGCGTCTTCTTCGCCTCGTCGATCACGTTGTCGATGTTCTCGAGGAGGCCGAGGACGTCGCCGCGGTGGTCCGGGATCAGGGACTCGCGGTAGAGCCGCGTCTCGATCTCGCGTCTCAGTCCGTCCGCCTTCCTCTCGAACTCGGCGATCGCCATGAGGTGCTGCTGGAAGCGCTCCTCGTTCTTCTGGAGATAGTCCGCGATCCCCTGCTGGAAGACGAGCGTCCCCTCGCTGATCGCATCGAGTAGCCCGTCGATCTGCGCCTCGATGGCCCGCGTGCGGCGGAAGAGTAGTGTCATGTCCTGACCCCCAGGAGCGCCTTATGAGCGCTGATCCATGCCGACGACATGCTTGGCCGCCTTGAGGTAATTCGTGTTGGGCATGCCGGCGATGCCGAGTCCCTCGACGACCTGCTTCAGCCCCTGATAGTTCTCGCTCTCCGCACAGGCGGACTCCACCATTGCACCGTTGAACCACACCCGGGCGTATTCGCAGGTGACGCCGTCGATCGTGAACCCCCAGCGCATCTTCTCCACGGAGACGGCCGTCATGTCGGGATGCCGGCGGACCATCCGGACGAAATCGTCGATCGTGTACGTGTCCTGGTCCAAGGCCATCTCGACCTTGAGGTTCGCCAGGATCGTGACGAGATCCGCCTTCTTCACCGGAAACTGAAACTTGCCGCGGGGCTGGAAGATCTCGTAGCCCTCGGGCGTCTCGCCCGTCTTCGTCTTGATGTCGAGCAGGCCGTCGCGCACCTTCACGTTCGCCTCGTCGGTACGGACGCTCAGGAAGTAGGTCTCGGCGGGCATCTTCCTGGCCTGGAAGAGGACGGTCTTTCCGTTCCACATCTTTTCCTTGACGAGGTCGATCACGCCCTTGCCGAAGACCCGGAATTCGGCCCGGGGCGTGATCTTCGCGGCATCCTCCGCGGACGTCGCGGTGTTCCTGGCAAACGGGTCGATCATGTTTCCCCCTGTCGATCTGTTTCGTCGACGGTCCCCATGGGCACCCTCACCCGCCTCCGCGGGCGACGAGGTCGCGGAAGCGAAAAAGGTAGAGACCGGACAGCGCGACTCCCGCCGCGAGCCACAGGAGCGACCTTCGGCTCGGCACGACTTCCAGCCGCATCGACGTGTCGTCGCCCTGACCGAGGTTCGCAAGCCTCAGGAGGGCGTTCTGCCGGCCGCCTTCGCCCCCGAGACGGACGCGGGGCTCCACCTCGGACCTCGTCTGCTTCGGCAGCTGCTCGCGGATGGCCTGGAAGCGCGTGTCCTCGGGGAGGGTCACGAGGAACCGGAAGTCCATGATGAGCGTGACCTGCGAGTTCACGAAGGCGTAGCGGAGGATGCGGCTGTCGCGGGGCATCGTCAGCTTCATTCCCTCCGCGGGCTCCGGGGCCTTGGCGAAGACCCTCGGGACGTCGAAGGCGAACGCGAGCCGACCCGCGCCGGCCGTCGCAGGGGGCAGAGTCACCTGGAGCGTGGCCGACTTCTCCGTCGGCGGCTCCACGCGAAGGCCGTCCGTGGCCTCCGTCAGCCGGAAGTTCATCCCGGCACCGTGACTCAGCGGAATCACGACGGTCTCCGAGGGGTCGCCCGCGATGACGAGGGTGCTGGTCGCGCGGCCTGCGCCGCTGGCGTCGACGTCCAGCCGCGTCGCGTATTCCCGGATCTCCGCCGCGCTGGCGGGGCCCGGGGCGGACGCGAGGAGCGCGAACGCGAGGATCCTCTTCATTTCGGCATCGCCCAGAAGGACGGCGTGATCCCGAGCCAGTGGAACCACGTGGCGGCGGAGAGGACGAGAAGGACGAGCCCGACCGTGCAGACGGTGATCCCGTACTTGAAGTTGTCGATCACGGAGTACTGGTTCGTGGAGAAGAGAATCACGTTCGGCTTTCCGCTGATCGGGAGGCCGACGACCCAGTCGATCGTGAGCGCCGCGGGAAGGGCGAGCGACACGGGGTCCCAGCCGAGGGCCTTCGCCATCGTGATGATGATCGGGATCATGATGATCGTCCGCACGGTCTTCGAGGTCGTGAGGAGGTGGCTGTACATCATCACGGCCACGATGATCGTGAAGGCCGCGCCGAAGGGAATCACCTTCAGGTTCATCCCCCCGAACAGCATCCTCACGCCCCACTCGGCTGCGCCCGTGTCGTCGAGGGCGAGGCCGCCGGCGTAGGCCCCGGCGCTGAAGATGAGCAGGTGCCACGGGATGTCGGCCTCCTGCCACTGAAGGACTCCCCACCGGGGGAACAGCACGAGCACCGCGCCCAGGAGCGCGGCGAACGGAGCGCTGATCTCCACGCCGAACCACCGCATGTGGAAGATGTCCGTCATCCAGAGGAAGAGCACGAGGGCGAAGATGGCGAGGGCCTTCTTCTCCTGGAAGCTCAACGGCCCCATCGCCGCGTGCTGCGCCTCGACGAGCGGAAGTCCTCCCTCCACGCTCGGGACCTGCTCCGCCGCCGGGATCGGAAAGATCAACTTCCGGCCCAGGAACCACATGATCAGCATCGTCACGATGGCGATCGGGGCTCCGGCGCGCATCCAGTCCATGTAGTAGATGCGGCGGCCGCCCATGCTCTGGATGAAGCCCACGGCGATGAGGTTCGCGCTCGACCCCGTCATGCTGATGGACGAGAGCGCCGAGATCCCCGCGAGGTTGAGCAGGAACATGTTCTTGCCGAAGTTGTTCGGATGGGCCTCGCTCGACCCGTAGATGTTCGCGACGACGATCATCAGGGGCAGCGTCATGACGCAGCGGGCGGCCGTGGCGGGGATGAGCGGGGCGAGGGCGAGCTGGATGATCACGAACGCGAGGAGCGCCCAGGACGCCTTGCGGCCGAACTTCACGATGAGGAAGAGCGACATCCGCTTGGCGAGTCGCGTCTTCACGAGCATCGCGGCGAGGATGAACGCCAGGAGGTTGAGCCAGATGACCTCCATGCCGAGGACGTCCATGATCGGCTTGGCCGCCGACGTCCGGGTCACGAGGAGCAGGAACATCAGGACCAGGGACGTGACGTACGTCGGGAAGGGCTCCGTGACCCACCAGACCAGCGCGAGCAGGAAGCAGGCGGTGCCGGATTGGGCCGCCGCGCTGAGGCCCGTTCCGGGCGGGAGGTAGAGGATCAGGAGGAAGAGGGCGATGCCGCCCGGGAACCCCAGGTAGCGCATCCAGCGCTCGGCGACGCTCTGCGCGTCCCGAGGCTTCGCCGACAGCGTCATCTTCTCCATGTCCAGGAGCTCCTGGAGCGTGGGGGCCCTGGCCGGCAGCGCGCTCTCCGCCATTGACTCGGCCGGAGCTGCACGCGGGGTGCCATGGCCTGTGGGGCGCGAAAGACCGCAGGATCCGTGCTCATCGCGATCGAGATGGCGAACATTCGCCGCCGAGTGGCGAAATTTCGCCCATGGCGGCGAGATTTCGCTACTCTGGCCTCGTGCTCGAAGCGACAGGCAGCGCGCCCTCCGCCTCTTCTCTCGGGATCGGACCGCGGCACGGGCCTTGTAAGGACCGTGCCGCAATGAGGCGGGTCCGGCTCTTCGGCTCGGCGCTCGCCGCGCTCGTGGCGGTGGCGGCGGTCGCGCTCTTCGTCCGCATTCGCGACCTCACGTCGGAGGGCGCCCTCCTCGCGGCGCCGTCCGGCGCGGCAGCATCGGACACGCGGCCCGAGCGCGTGATCGGCGTCGTGTCCCGGCTCGCGCCCGTGAGCCTTTACGAGGGTTACCAGCCCATCCTCGATTACCTCGGCCGGACGACGCCTTATCGGTACCGCCTCCGCGTGGCACGCGGCTACGGCGACGCCGTCGAGGACCTCGTCGCGGGGCGCACGCAGGGAGCGTTCCTCGGCAGCCTCCTTTACGTGCAGGCACACGCCGTCCACAGGGTGGAACCGCTCGTCCGTCCGCGCAACGCGCGCGGAGAACCGACCTTCGAGTCGGTCGTCGTGGTCCGCGAGGACAGCCCGGTCCGCCGCCTCGACGACCTAACGCGACACACGGTCGCGGTGCCGCCGCCGGATTCGTTCTCGGCGAACTGGCTCCGCGCCGCGGCGCCGGGCGCGGCGTTCGTCGAGCGCACGTTCGCCCACCACGAGGCGGTCGTCCACCAGGTGCTGCGCGGGGCGTGCGACGCCGGCGTCGTCAAGGAGCGCGTGGCGGCGCCGTACCTCGCGCGCGGCCTGAGGATCGTCGCGCGTTCGGGCCCGATGCCGGGCTCGCCGTTCGTCGTCCTGGGCGACGCGGAGCCCGCGTTCGTTCGGGCTGTCGCGTCGGCGCTCCTCGCGCTCGATCCGGCACGGCCGGCCGACCGCGAGATCCTCACGAGCTGGGATCCCGAATTCGCGTGGGGGTTCGCCCCGGCGGCCGACCGCGACTATGACGCCGTCCGCCTGTTCGCCGCCGCACGGGCGCCGTCGCCGTGACGTTTCCCCCAGCGCGCTCGACGCTCCGCGGGCGCCTGCTCGTCGCGACGGGCGGGACCGTCGCGGTCCTTCTTCTCGCGGTCTTCGTCGTCGTCCTCGTGACGTGGCGCGGACGAATCGTCGGCGACCTCGAGCGCAGCGCCCTCGCCGTGACGCGCGCGTTCTCCGTCTCGGTCCTCGAAACGCTCCTCGAGGCCGAGAACGGCGCCGTCAAGGCGCCCGAGCGGCTCGACGAGTACATCGAGCACCTCATGCGCGACGACCGCCAGATCCGCAGCGTGCGCGTCTACGACCCGGCGGGCGTCCTCGTCTCCTCCAGCACGCTCTACGAGGTCCCGGCTGCGGCGTCGGCCGCGAAGCCGGCCGCGAGCCGGCGCCTGAGCGCCGTCTACCATAGCCCGCGGTGGGGCTGGGTCGTCGAGACGAACCTGCCGCTCCGGACGGGCGGGAAGGACTGGGGCCTCCTCGAGGTTCTCTACGACGCCGAGGCGACACGGCGCGAGCTGACGGGCCTCTACGTCCTCCTCGGCGGCGGGACCCTCGTCATCGTCGCGGTCCTCCTCGTCGTCCTTCGCGCGCTCGTCGTCCGCGAGACGCGTCCGCTGACGGCCCTCGCGTCGGTCATGGACCGCGTCGACCTCGAATCGGGCGGCGGGCCGCCGCTGCCCGAGTCCGACGACGAGATCGGGACGGTCGTCGCGCAGTTCAACCGGATGCGCGCGCGCCTCGCGCAATCGCGCGAGGAGCTGCTCTCGGCGCAGCGCCAGATCTTCCACGCCGAACGCCTCGCCTCGATCGGCCGCCTCGCGTCCGGCGTGGCGCACGAGGTCAACAACCCGCTCAACGGGATCCGGAGCTGTCTCTACGCGATGCGCCAGGAGCCCGAGAACCGCGCGCAGACGGCCGAATACCTGGGTCTCATCGAGGAGGGAATCGGCAGGATCGAATCGATCGTCCAGAAGCTTCTCGGCTTCTCCCGAACGTCGCGCGGGGACGCTCCCGTCGATCTGAACGCCGAGATCTCCGCCGTCCTCGCCCTTCTCGCATACCGGCTCGACGAGAAGAACGCCGACGTCGTGCGCGTCCTCGCGGAGGACCTCCCGCCCGTGCGCGGCGAGGCGACGCTCGTGCAGGAGGTCCTCATGAACCTCGTCCTGAATGCCTTCGACGCGATCGGGCCCGGTGGGCGCGTGACGGCCCGGACGGCGCGCGACGGGCAGTTCGTGCGCGTGGACGTCGAGGACGACGGCTGCGGGATCGCGGAGGAGGATCTCCCGAAGGTCTTCGATCCGTTCTTCACGACGAAGGATCCCGGCAAGGGGACCGGGCTCGGCCTCTCGGTCGCCCAGCGAATCGTCGAGGCGCACGGCGGCACGATCGACGTGACGAGCCTCGCCGCGGGAGGGACCTGCTTCACCGTGCGCCTTCCCGTCGGAGGCGCGGCGTGAGGATCCTCCTCGTCGAGGACGAGAAGATCACGCGGGTCTCCCTCTCGCGCACGCTCGCGAAGGCCGGTCACGCCGTGACGGCCTGCGAGACCGCGGCCGAGGCGCTCGAGGCCCTCGGGAAACCGGCGTTCGACCTCGTCCTGACGGACCTCCGCCTCCCGCGGGGGTCCGGGATGGACGTCCTCAGGGCCGCGCTTTCTCTCGAGCGGCCGCCGGCCGTCATCCTGATGACGGCGTATGCGTCCGTCGAGACGGCGGTCGAGGCGATCAAGCTCGGCGCGGCGGACTATCTTACGAAGCCATTCTCGCCGGAACAGCTCCTCCACCGCATCGGCAGGATCGAGGAACTCCGCGCCGCGAAGACCGAAGTGAGCCGTCTCAGGCGGACGCTCGAGGGCGAGGAGGCACGTTCGATCGTCGGCGCCTCCGCCGTGATGCGCCGCCTTCAGCAGACACTGCGCGTCGTCGGGGCGCGCGACACGACGGTCCTCGTCGAGGGAGAGAGCGGGACGGGGAAGGAGCTCGTCGCGCGCGCGCTCCATCGGCTCTCGGAGCGCGCCGACGGACCCTTCGTCCCCGTGAACTGCGCGGCCATTCCCGAGACGCTCCTCGAGAGCGAGCTTTTCGGGCACGAGAAGGGCTCCTTCTCGGGCGCCGCCTCTCGCCACGAGGGCTATTTCGAGCGCGCCAACCGCGGAACGATCTTCATCGACGATGTCGACGACTTTCCAATGCCGCTCCAGGTCAAGCTCCTGCGCGTCCTGCAGGAGCGGGAGTTCCTGCGCGTGGGGGGGCGGACGCCCGTGCGCGTCGACATCCGCGTCGTGTGCGCGACGAAGGTGCGCCTCGCCGAACTCGTCCGGCAGGGGAGGTTCCGGGAAGATCTCTACTACCGCCTCGCGATCGTCCCGCTGCGCGTGCCGCCGCTCCGCGAACGAAAGGAAGACATCCCGGCCCTCCTCGACCATTTCTTCGCCCGATACGGCGCAGGCGCGAAGGCGCGGGCTCGCCTCGCGGCGCTCCTCCCGTCTCTTCTCGAGCACGGCTGGCCGGGCAACGTGCGCGAGCTCGAGAACGTCGCACAGCGGATCATCGCGCTTCCGGAGATCGAGCGGCTCGACTTCGACGACGTCGCGCGCGTCTCGGCGCCGGCGCTGCCGCCCGTCATCGCGCCGTCCGACGGAAAGATCGCCTACCGCGACGTCATGGAAACGGCGGACCGGCAGCTCATCCAGTGGGCGCTCGACCGCGCGGGCGGGCACGTGACCGCCGCGGCCGAGCTCCTCGACCTGCCGCGCAGCACGCTTCGGAGCAAGATCGAGAAGTACGGGCTGTCCTCGACGGACGCGTGAGACTCACCGCGCACTCTCCACCCGGGTCCTTGCCGCGTGTCTCGCTCGCGCGGCTCGCGGGGACGTTCGCGCTCGTCGGCGCGACGAGCTTCGGCGGCGGCCTGACGGGCTACATCCGGCGGACGCTCGTCGAGGACCGGCGCTGGCTGACGGACGACGAGTTCCTCGAGGGATTTTCCGTCGCGCAAGCGGTCCCCGGCCCGAACGCGGTCAACCTCGCGATCTTCGCCGGCTGGCGGCTGAACGGATCCGCGGGCGCCGCCGTCGCGGTCGCCGCCGTGATGTTCGTGCCGCTTCTCTTCGTCTCCGCGCTCGCGGCAGGTTGGTCCGCCTGGGCCGCCCAGCCGCACGCGGCCGGCGTCATGAAAGGTCTAGGCGCCTTCGGCGTCGGTATTCTGGCCTCGAGCGGCCTCTCGATGCTGCGGGCGGCGCGCTTCCGCGGACCGGATCTGCTCCTCGCGCTCGCCGCTTTCCTCTGTGTCGCCATGCTCGGATTCTCCGTGCCAGCCGTTCTCTTCGGCCTCGCAGCCCTGTCGGCCCTGCGTCCGCGGGGGGCGGACGCGGAGAGGACCCCGTGAACGGGACGCTCGTCGAGCTCGCGCGCGT
Organism: Thermoanaerobaculia bacterium; assembly: GCA_963816185.1. Taxonomy (GTDB): domain Bacteria; phylum Acidobacteriota; class Thermoanaerobaculia; order UBA5066; family UBA5066; genus Fen-183. The sequence continues at coordinate 368,594 of CAWFJJ010000025.1, forward strand.
CTTCGCGCTCCTCTCGCTGACGTCTTTCGGCGGCGGGAACGTCGTGATTCCGGAAATCCAACGCCAGGCCGTCACGATCCACGGCTGGCTCACGCAGGAGGCCTTCACGGAAGCGTTCGCGCTCTCGCGCTCGGCGCCGGGGCCGTCGACGCTGTTCGTGCTGCTCGTGGGGTGGCGCGCGGCCGGCGGTCCCGGCGCCGCCGCGGCAGTCGTCGCGATGTTCCTGCCCGGCGCCGCGCTCATGCAGGGTGCGTGCGCGGCCCTTGCCCGCTGGGGCCGGCGCCCGCTCGTGGGCCGGGCCGTTGCCGCGTTTCGCCCCGTGACGATCGGGCTCGTCTTCGCGAGCGTCGCCGTCATGGCGCGGTCCACGCTCGTCGATCCCTTCACGCTCGTCGTCGCGGTGCTCGTCGCCGGTGCCGCGACCTTCACGCGTGCGCCGCTCATCGGTCTGCTCGCGGCGGCGGCCGCCGCCGGGTGGTTCGCCCCGTGAGCGCGGCGGTCGTTCCACCCAATTGCGCGGACACCCTCAGGCCGTGTTCTTCCTCTTCTGGTTCGGCAGCGACCTGAAAGAGGACCGGACTGACCGCACGCGGGCCTAGCGGAGACCGAACTTCCTGCGCGCGGCGGAGAGTCGATTGTCGATGGCTTCCTGCCGCATGGCGCCCTGGAAACCTCCCGCGCCGAGCGCGGCGTGCGCTCCCTCGGTGAGCGTCTCGCGCATGAGGGTGAGCCCTTGCCGCGCTTCCTCCATGCCCGCGCGCTCGTCCTCCGTCGTGCCGCCTCTGCAGGCCGACTCGGCGCTCGCGATGGCGGAGGAGACGCGGCCCTCGGCGTCGCTCCACTTCGAGGAGTCGACCGGCATCGACAGGAGGAGACGCGTTGCCTCGGCCAGCGAGCTGTTCGCGCTCTCGGCGGCCATCAGGCAGCCCGGGCCGGGAGACGTTTCGGCTCCGGCGGACGGGGTGGCCGGAGCGGCATCCTTGTGCGACTTTCGGTAGAACCACACGGCGAGAGCGATCACGGCGACGAGGATCAGGAACCTGCGCATGCAGGCCTCCGGTGCGTTCTCAGCGTAGCACGCGTTCCGCGAGGAGACCGGCACTGCGAAGAACCGACGTAGACTCGCCGCATGGATGGCGCGTTCGACGCCGACGTCGTAGTCGTCGGCTCCGGGTTCGGCGGGAGCGTGAGCGCGCTGCGTCTCTCGGAGAAGGGCTATCGCGTCCTCGTCCTCGAGAAGGGCACGCGCTTTGCCGCCTCCGACTTCCCGAAGTCGAACTGGAACGTGAAGCGCTGGCTCTGGCTGCCGTCCGTGGGCTGCCGCGGCCTCTTCAAGATGACGTTCCTCCCGCACGTCACGGCCCTCTCGGGAGTCGGCGTGGGCGGCGGATCGCTCGTCTACGCGAACACGCTCCCCGTCCCGGCCGACGAGTTCTTCTCCGCGCCGTCCTGGGGAGATCTCGCCGACTGGAAGCGCGAGCTCGCTCCTCACTACGCCACCGCCAAGCGGATGCTGGGCGACTACGCGCGTGCCGTTCACGACGCTGCCCGACGAGGTTCTCCGCGAGGTGGCGAAGGACATCGGCCGCGAGGACGGCTGGTCGCCGACGGACGTCGCCGTCTTCTTCGGGGAGCCGGGCGTGACGGTGCCCGATCCCTACTTCGGCGGCGAGGGGCCGGAGCGCGCCGGCTGCACGCGCTGCGGCGGCTGCATGGTCGGCTGCCGGCACGAGGCCAAGAACACGCTCGACAAGAACTACCTCTGGCTCGCCGAGAAGCGCGGCGCGAAAGTCGAGGCCGACACGGAGGTCACGTGGGTGCGGCCGCTCGAGGGCGGCGGCTACTCGATCACGGCGCGCACCGGCCGCTCGGCGTTTCCGTTCTTCAGGAGAACGCGGACGATCACCGCGAAGAGCGTCGTCTTTTCGGGAGGCGTCCTCGGCACGGTGGAGCTCCTTCTCAAGCTGAAGGAGAGCCCCGCCGGCCTTCCGAGGATCTCGGAGAAGCTCGGCGACTTCGTGCGCACGAACTCGGAAGTCCTCATGGGCGTCGTGACCGAGCGGCGCGACGTGGATCTCTCGGAGGGCATCGCGATCGGCTCGATCCTGCAGACGGACGCGCACTCGCACCTCGAGCCCGTGCGCTATCCCTCGGGCTCGGGCTTCTTCCGCCCGCTCGCGATGCCGCACGCGCCGGGCGACACCGTGGGCACGCGTCTCCTGAACGCCGGCGCGATGTTCGTGAAGAAGCCCTGGGCCACGCTCAAGGCGGCGTGCGTGCCGGACTGGGCGAAATACACGATGATCCTCCTCTACATGCGGACGTCCGAGGGGACGCTGCGCATGAAGCTCGGCCGCGGCATCCGGACTCTCTTCCGGCGCGGTCTCACGACCGGGACCGGCAGCGGGCCGCAGGCGAAAGCGTGGGTCCCGGAAGCCACCGAGCTCGCGCGCCGCGTGGAGAAGAAGCTCGACGGCTACACGGAGAGCCTCGCGACCGAGACGCTCCTCGGCATCCCGACGACCGCGCACATCCTCGGCGGCTGCTGCATGGGAGCGTCGGTGGAGAGCGGTGTCATCGACGAAAGCCACCGCGTCTTCGGGTACGAGGGCCTCTACGTCGTCGACGGCTCGGCCATCTCGGCGAACCCTGGGGTGAACCCCTCTCTCACGATCACGGCGCTCGCCGAGCGTGCGATGAGCCTCATCCCGGCCGCGGACGCGCGGACCTCGACGACGCGTGCCGCCTGAGGCGGCTCGCTAACCTTCTTCCTTCCGCTCCTGCCGCTTCAGGCTCCACATGATGAGGATGAAGCAGACGATCGCGACGTCGAGAAGCTCGAAGCCCGTCCAGAGCTGCCCGAACACGATCTTGCCGATGCCGAAGAGCGCCGTGTAGACGAGGACGATGCCGAGAATCCAGTTCACGAACGACATCGCGCCTCCCGGAATCGGCTCGCGCCCGAATCCGAGCCGCCGCGAGACCGTCTCCCACCCGGGCCCGCCCGGGCGAACGCGCCGGTAGAACGCGTCGAGCGTCGCGTCGGGCACGGGCCTCGTCAGGAACGTGACGAGGACCCACACGACCGTCGTGATCGCGACCGTGAGAAGCATGACGATCGCCTGGATGCGGAACTCCTCGGCACCGAATCCCGGGTCCGTCCTCGGGAGAGGGTTCTTGATCAGCACGAGGCTCGTCACGGAGACGACCATGGACGCGAGCATCGCGGAGATCTCGCTCCACGCGTTGATGCGCCACCAGTACCACCGCAGGATCAGGACGAGGCCCGTGCCGCTTCCGAGCGCGAGGAGGAACCGCCACGCGCTCTCGATCGTGGAGAGATTCAGCGTCACGACGATGGAGGCGAGAAACAATCCGACCGTCGTCCAGCGCGAGACGGCCACGTAGTGCTTCTCGCTGGCGCCCTTTCTCAGAAATCTCTTGTAGACGTCCCCAACGAGATACGACGCCCCCCAGTTGAGGTGCGTCCCGACGGTCGACATGTACGCCGCCGCGAAGCCTGCGAGCATGAAGCCCTTCCAGCCCGGGGGGAGAAGGTCGACCATGGCCTGCACGTACGCGGCTTCCTTGTCCGGACGGCCGTTCACCATCACGCCGCCCGGATAGAGAATCACGGTCGCGAGACCCGTGATGATCCACGGCCACGGGCGGAGCGCGTAATGCCCGACGTTGAAGAACAGCGTCGCGAGGATGCCGTCGCGCTCGGTCCGTGCCGAGAAGATGCGCTGCGCGATGTAGCCGCCGCCGCCCGGCTCGGCGCCCGGGTACCACGCGGCCCACCACTGCACGGCGAGGAACGTGAAGAGCGCGATCGCGGGCATCCAGACGGAGCCCGCGGGCGGGAGGAACGAGATCGCGAGGTCGATCGAGCCGAAGTGCTTCTCGAGCCCGGTCTTCAGCGCGTCGACGCCGCCGACTTTCCGGACGGCGAACCACGCGAGGAGGATGACGGCCGTCATCTTGATGACGAGCTGCACGAGGTCCGTCCAGAGGACCGCCCACATGCCCGCGGCCGCCGAATAGCCCACCGTGATGACGAAGCAGAGGCCGACGGCCCAGAGCGGCTGGATGCCGAGCGCGATCTGGAGGATCTTCACCATCGCGAGCGTCACCCAGCCGAGGATGATGAGGTTGATGGGGAGCGCGAGGTAGAGCGCGCGGAAGCCGCGCAGGAACGTGGCGGGCCTGCCGCTGTAGCGGATCTCGGCGAACTCCACGTCGGTCATCACCTTCGCGCGCCTCCAGAGCCTCGCGTAGAGGAAAACCGTCAGCGTGCCGCTCATGACGAAGTTCCACCAGAGCCAGTTGCCGGCGACGCCGTGCGCGGCGACGAGGCCGGTCACGACGAGCGGCGTGTCCGCGGCGAACGTCGTCGCGATCATCGCGGCGCCCGCGAGCCACCACGGCACCGCACGGCCGGCGACGAAGTACTGCTCCAGCGACTCGCCGCCCCGCTTCGTGAACGCAATCCCGACGCCGATCGAGAGAATGAAGTACGCGGCGACGATGCCCCAGTCGAGCGGCGTCAGAGTCATGCGCGGATGTTAAACGCGGCCCGAGGTCCGGCGAGCCGGCGCCGGATACTCACTTCTTCGGGACTGCCGTGGTGGCCGGCGCGGGACGCGTGGCCGGTTTCGGCGCCTCGGCCGCCACGTACCCGGGCGGGCGCCTCACGGCGGCGACTGCCGGGACGGCGATGCTCTTTCTCCCGTTCTTCCCGACGCTTCGCGCCGCGAAGTAATTGTTGTCGGTTGAGATCGAAGAGAGAACAGAAGAAAGAGATTCTTCGAATGAGGAAGAGGGCGACGGAGGCGTGGGGGCGGCAGGCGGCGCGCCCGAGGTTCCCGTCGCCACTGTCGCGGTGGCCGGGTTCGCCTCGACGGTCTTGACCACGCTCCAGCGAGCCTCCGTCGTCTCCCGCCACAGAATTTCATATCCCGCGCGCTCGGTATCCTTATCACCTTCTAAGAAAACCACCGCTGACGGCGTGACGGCGCCTCCCAATGTGACCTTGCGGGGGGGCGCAGGAGCATTTGCCATCTCTTCCAGCGTCTTCTCCGCGACTCTCGCCGTCTCGGCGACGAAGTCGAAATCCATGAACTTCACGAGGTCGCCGTACTCGACTCCGTTCTCGACGCGCGGGGTCTGGTGCTCGTGGCGGTAATCTTCGAGCGGCTCCGTGAAGCGCACGGCGGGGAGGCCCGCCTCGACGAACGGCCGGTGGTCTCCGCCTCGCCCGAAGCGGTCGAGCCGGAAGACGAGGCGCACGTTGTCCTTGCCCGCGACCTCCTCGACGAGGCGCGCCATCTGCCGGCCCGGCGAGTCGACGCCGTCCGGGCCGCCTTCGGAGAAAACGCGCACGCGCCGGTCGGCGCTGCCGTTCGTGGCGCCCACGATGTCGCACGTGATCATGCCGCCGACCGTGTAACCCTGCTTCGTGAGCCATTCGAGGAGGCGCTTTCCGCCGAGGAGGCCCTGCTCCTCGCCCGCGACCGCCGCGAAGACGAGCGTCGCGCGCGTCCTCGTCGGCGCGAGCGCCTGCGCGGCGAGAATCGAGACGGCCGTGCCGGAGGCGTCGTCGTCGGCGCCGGGCGCGTCCGCCGCCGGATCCATGATGTCCGAGGGCATCGAGTCGTAATGGCCGGAGACGACGAACGCCGTCCTCTCCAGCGCCGGGTCCGTGCCGGGCAGGATCGCGTAGACGTTTTCCATCGGGACGGGCGCGTTCTTCGTGCGCGGCGCGCTCGTTTCGAATTTGTCGACGACGACCCGCATCCGCTTTCCAGACTCGTTTTCGACCGCTTCGAGCTGGCGGACGACCACGTCGCGCCCGCAGCCGATTCCACGCTTCGTGTCGCTCCAGGAGGACAGGGAATGGCGAGTGCCGCACGCGACAAGCGCTTCGACGATTGCGCGCGCATCGTCGGGAGGCGCGGCCGAGGCGGGCGGCGCGGCGGAGACTCCCGCGAGCAGCGCCAAAACCCTCAGCCTTCCAAGGCATTTGTTTCGCATACTTGGGACGCGATGCTACGACACTCGTCCACTCTTCCGGCCGTCCTCGCCCTCCTTCTGCTCCCGGTCCGATCGGAGGCCGTCCAGCCGGTCGGCCAGAACGTGCGCGTGAACGACCCGGCGACGGACGTCCTCGGCCACACGCAGAGCGAGAGCTCGATCGCCGCCCGGGGCGCAAACATCATCGTGGGGTTTCAGGATGCGAACGAGGAGAACATCTCGGCCTACGGCATCTCGACCGACGGGGGGAGCACGTTTCGGCAGCAGAACCTTCCGTTTGCGGGGCAGAACCTCGGCGACCCGGTGGTCGCCTTCGGTCCGAACGGCGAGATTTACTACTCCACGGTCGCGCTCGGGGGCAGCGGCCTGAGCGTCGTCGCTCTGTGCGCCTCGACGGACAATGCCGCGACCTGGAGCTGCGGCGAAGCGAGCGGCGGAGTCGCGAACGTCTACGACACTCAGGACAAGAGCTGGATGGCGGTCGACACGTCGACCTCGAAGTATCGGGGGACGGTCTACGTGGTCTGGAGGGACCTGTCGTCGTTCTACGGCGGGTCGTTCATCCTCTTCACGTACACGAAGGACGGCGGCCAGACGTACTCCGTTCCCAAGCCGCTCTCGGCGATCGACGGCAGCGCCGTCGTGCAGGATGTGACCGTCTCCGTCGGCCCGAGCGGCGAAGTCTGGGTCGCGTATTTCGACCGCCACTTCGGCGGCCCCGGCATTACCGTGGCGAAATCGGTCGACGGCGGGACTTCCTTCTCGACGCCCGTGTCGGCGGCGCTCGTCTCGCCGCTTTCGGGGACGCTGACCGGCGGCAACGGCGTCGCGGTCGCGACCTTTCCGGCAACTGCGGTCGACAAGAACGACACGTTCCATCTCGTCTATGCGGCCGTCCCGCCGGGGCAGGCGCTCGACCGGTCGGACATCTTCTACGTTCGCTCGACGGACGGAGGCCTGACGTTCAGCACGCCGGTGCGCCTGAACGACGACGCGACCCATACGAGCCAGTGGCTTCCCGCGATCACCGCAGCCGCGGACGGGACGGTCGCCGTGAAGTGGTGGGACCGGCGCAACGACCCCGTGAACGACAGCCTCACGGACGTCTACATGACGACCTCGACGGACGGTGGCAAGACGTGGGGAACGAACATACGCGTGACGGACCACAACTGGGTGTTCGGCCCGAGCACGCTCGGCAGCTATCACGGCGGGCACGACGGCCTCGCGGCCGACTCCGGGAACCTCCACTTGTCGTGGAGCGACGAGCGCGGCAGCGACCCTGACGTCTATTACGCGACCTTCCCGACGAACGTCACGGCGGGCCCGGACTTCAATGTGTCGGCGGTCCAGACGTATGCGGTCGTTCGTGCCGGTGAATCGGCCTCGTACGACCTCGCCACGACAGCCGCAAACGGCTTCTCCGGAACGCTCGCCCTCTCCGCCTCACCGGCGGTCTCGGGCCTGACGTACTCGTTTTCGAGCCCGAGCGTGTCCGCCGGCCAGCCGTCGCGCCTCACGGTGTCGTCGACGGCCGCGGCGCCGCCGGGCACGTATCTGATTTCCGTGACGGCCGAGGGGCCGACGTCGACTCGCAAGACGAACGTGCGTTTCAACGTGGACGCGGCCGCGCGAATCGCGGCCCTCCCGATGAACGTGAGCCGCTCGGCCGGCTTCACGAGCGTGGCCGGGCCGCCCCGCGTCGACTCCAACGGCACGCTCCACGTCGTCTACGACGACGACACGCAGAACGTGACGGGCTCGGACGTCCTCTATCGGCGGTCGACGGACCGGGGCCTCACCTGGTCGGCGCCGCTGAAAGTCTCCCCGAATGCGGCCATGGCGACGGGCGGCGTCCTCGCTCTCGACACGGCCGGGAACCCGTACGTCGCCTACACCCTTCTGAACGGATCGACCGGTGAGGTCTGGGTGACGCGCTCGAAGGACGGGGGGAGTTCCTTCCAGCCGCCCGTGCGGGTCAGCCCGGCCGGGTGGTACTCCGACCTCTCGGCGATCGCGGTCGACGCGACGGGTAACGTCGTAGTGGCATTCATCGACCAGGATCCGTCGAACAGTCTCCTCGTCCTCAACGCCGTGCGTTCCACCGACGGCGGCGCGACATTCGGAGCAGTTCAGTCCTTTGCCGGGGAGAACGACATCAACCCGCTCCAGCCGCTCTCGCTCGCCTTCGACTCGAAGGGCATCGCCTATCTGGCCTGGAGCGCCACGACGGCTCCGTTCGCGTGCCGCATGGCGATCGCGAAGGACGGCAAGACGTTCTCCGTGAAGAAGACCGTCTCCGATCCGAGCCTGGATGCCTTCGAGCCCCGGATCGCCGTGGACAAGAGCGACGCGGTCTATGTCACGTTCTACGACCGTTACCCGAACGCAGACCTGTCGTTCAACCGTGAGGTCATGGTGACCAAGTCCACGGACGGCGGAACGACCTTCTCGACTCCGCTCAACGTCTCGAACGACGCAGGTCAGAGTACGGCCCCTTCCGTCTTGCCGGACGGGCGCGGCGGCGTCTCGGTCGTCTGGGAGGACACCACCGGGAACGACCAGAGCGACATCTTCTACGCGCACTCCACCGACGGCGGGAAGACCTTCGGCGCGGGTGTGAACCTCTCGGCGAATCCCGGCGTCTCGACCGGCGCCGTTGGCGCTGTCGATGCGCTCGGAAACGTCTTCGTGATGTGGACCGACGACTCGTCCGCGAACACGGAGGTCCTCTCGGCATGGGCGCCGACGGGCGACTCCGCCCCGACTTCGGCGATCGGTCCGCTGCCGGGCGGAGGAACCGTGGACGCGGGCACGGCGATCCCCTTCGCCGCAAACGTCACCGAGCTGGATCCGAATGATCCGGTGACCGTGACCTGGGACTTCGGCGACGGCACGACGGGAGCCGGCACGCCCGCCAGTCACGCGTACGCCCGGCCGGGCACGTACGTCGTGACGCTGCGGGTGCGCGACAGCCTCGGCTTCCTTTCGACGACGACCGTGACCGTCACGGTGACGGCGCCTTCCTTCTCGGGGGGGACGCTCTTGCTCCTGCCGGTCGTCCTCGACACGCCCGGCGCCGGGGGCGCCCACTACACGACGGAGCTGACGCTCGGCTCGAAGGCCGCGACTCCCGTCAACGTCGTCCTCCAATACACGGCGTCGGTCGGCTCGGGCAGCGGCTACGCGGCCGCGGCGCTCGCGGCGGGACAGCAGATCATCATTCCGGACGCCATCGCCTTCCTGCGCGCGCGGGGCCTCCCGATCCCGAACGACGGAAGCGCGCAGATCGGGACCCTGAGCGCGTTCTTCGGAGGCGTCTCCACGCCCTCCGCCGTCTTCATCGGCGGGCGCACCTCCACACCTGGGGCGGGCGGCACGTTCGGGCTCTTCTACACGGGCACGGCCACCTCGACCACGACAGCTACGGTCTTCGGCCTGCAGCAGAACGCCGCACAGCGCAGCAACCTCGCCTTCGTCAACGCGGGGCCGGATCCGATCACGCTTCGCGTCGCGCTCGAAGGCCCGAACGGCGAGGCCCTGTCGGGCCCGGCCGACCAGACGCTTGCCGGGTGGGGCTGGGCGCAGCTCAACCAGCCGCTTCTCGGCCAGGCGAATTCGGGCCGGGCGATCGCCACGAAGATCTCGGGAAGCTCGCCGTTCGCGGTCTATGGGGTCCTCAACGACGCCGTCACGTCGGACGGATCGTTCGTTCCGGCAATCGTGCCCGGCGACGCGACCGGAGCCGATCGGCTCATCCCGATCATCCTCTCGGCCGCGGGCTACCAGAGCGAGCTGACGCTGACGAACTTCACGTCGCAACCCATGGCGATCACCCTCGCCTACACCGGCTCGCCGCAGCTCTCTGCGTCCGGTTCCGGCGCCGTACCCCTCACGCTCCAGCCTGGCGAACAAAAGATCCTGCCTGACTCGATGACCTTTCTAAGAAATCTTGGTCTTCCGATTCCCTCTTCCGGCAACGTCGGCGGCGCGTTGCTCGTCCATGCGCCCGCGGGCACGCCCGCCTCGTCGCTTGCGGCCGGCGCCCGCACCTTCACGAACGCCGCCGGCGGCGGCACTTTCGGCCTCTTCTATCCCGGCCTGACGCTGGGCGAGAGCGCGACGGCGCTCGCGTACGTCAACGGACTGCAGCAGAACGGCGTCCAGCGCTCGAACCTCGCGGTCGTCAACCGCGGCGACGCGGGCGATGCAATCACGCTGAAGGTCACGTATTACGGTCCGGACGGCAGCGTGCTCCCGAATCCGGATACGGCGGCGCTCGCGCCGGGGGAGTGGAGACAGTTCAACGGGCCTCTCGCCTCGCGCGGCGCGACGGCCGGCTTCGCGAAAGTCGAGCGGCTCTCCGGCTCGTCCCTCTGGGTCGCGTACGGAGTCCTCAACGACCAGCACAACTCCGACGGCAGCTACATCCCGATGAGCCGGTGACGGTTCCGAGGGACCCGCTCACGTTCGCAGGCGCGTGGCGGATTCCCTTTCGTATGATGGGCGTCCATGTCGTACGTCGAGAAGAACCTCGCCCCGGGAGAGGATCTCCTGCTGAGGGCGCGGTATCACTGGGTGAGGTTCGTTCCGGGCGCGTCGGTCGCCGCCCTCGGCGCGGCTCTCGCGGCGGCGAGCGTCTTCTTCGTTCCGGCCGGGGCGGAAGGGACGGACTCCCCGCTCAGGACCGCGCTTTTCGTCGTCGCCGCCGTCCTCTTCATCGCCGGCGGCGTCGCCATGGCCTGGCGCGCCCTCGTCGATTCCTTCGATGAGTTCGCCATCACGTCGTTTCGGGTCATCAAGAAGAGCGGGTTCGTCACGCGGACCGTGCGCCAGATTCCGCTCGAGAAGATTCAGGACGTGAACGTGCGGTCGACGCTCGGGGGCCGCTGGCTCTCCTACGGCGACGTGGAGCTGCAGACCGCCGGGAGCGACAGCACCGTCGTCTTTCCGCGCATCCTCCACCCGGAAGAGTTCCGCAACGTGCTGTTCACGCACACGCGCCCGCAAGGCGCCGGAACCGACGGGCTCGGCGGGCGCGTCCCAAGTTCGCCGTCCGCGCAGCCCTCGCGCGCCTCGGTCGAGGAGCGGCTCAAGGAGGCGGAGCGGCTCTACAAGACGGGAGTCCTTTCCGAGGCGGAGTACCAGGTGAAGCGCCAGGCTCTGATCAAGGAGCTGTGAGGGCGCTAAGATCCGCGCCTGGGAGAAGATGCGGCCGTGACGCGCTACGCCCCCGCCCCGCCGAAGCCGATCGCCGCGGGCGCCGGCGAGCTCGTCCCCCTCGACCCCGACCATCCCGGCTTCCGCGACGCGGTCTACCGCGCGCGCCGAAACGAGATCGCCCGCATGGCGCTCGCGTACCGAGAGGGCGATCCGCTGCCGCGCGTCGCGTACACGCCCGAAGAAGAAGAGGTCTGGCGCGCGGTGTGGGAGAAGCTCGGGCCGCTGCACGAGCGCCTCGCGGCGGCCCCGTGGAGGGAGAGCGCCGACGCGCTTTCCCTCGATCGCACGAATGTGCCGCAGCTCGCGGATGTGAGCGAGACGCTGCGGGCGGGCTCCGGCTTCCGGATGATTCCCGTGGCGGGGCTCATCTCGGGGCGCGGGTTTCTCGGCGCGATGGCCGAGAACGTGTTTCTTGCGACGCAGTACGTGAGACACCACAGCGTACCCCTCTACACCCCCGAGCCGGACGTCGTGCACGAGCTCGTGGGCCACGCCGCCGGCCTCTTCCACCCGGACATCGTCCGGCTCTCGCGCCTCTTCGGCGAAGCCGCGCGCCGCGCCGGCGAGGCCACGATGAAGCGCCTCGAACTCGCGTACTGGTACACAGTGGAGTTCGGCGTCATCGAGGAAAAGGGGAAGCTCAAGGCATGGGGCGCGGGGCTCCTGTCTTCGTTCGGCGAGCTGGGCGACCTCCAGAGGCATCCGAATCTCGTCCCGTTGGACCTCGAGGTCGCGTCGCGCACGCCTTACGACCCGACGCAGTATCAGAAGACGCTTTTCGTGTCTCCGTCGTGGGACCGCATGGTCGCCGACGTGTCGGACTGGTTGAAGACGATCTGAGGCGCCCGCTTCGCCTCCCCTAAACTCCGGGGCCTTGGCCGCGTCCCGTCCTTACGAGGCCCTTCGGCACCGCGACTTCCGCCGTATGGCCGTCTCGATGCTCGTGTCCCTCGTCGGCACGCAGATGCAGAACGCCGCGATCGACTGGCACGTCTGGGTCCTCACGCGCTCGCCTCTGGCGCTCGGCTTCGTGGGCCTCGTGCGCATCGTTCCGATCGTGGCGTTCTCGCTCGTCGGCGGCCTCGTAGCGGACCGGCGAGACCGGCGCCGCGTCCTCGTCGTCACGCAGTCCTCGATGACGCTCGTCGCGCTCGCGCTCGGCACCGCGACGCTCTTGGGGCGCGATTCCGTCGGGCTCGTCTATCTCCTGACGGCGCTCACCTCCGCGGCCGGCGCGTTCGACAACCCCTCCCGCCAATCCCTGATCCCGCGTCTCGTGCCGAAGAAGGATCTGCCCGGCGCGCTCTCGATCATGTTGTCGTCCTTTCAGCTCGCGTCCATCGGAGGCCCCGCGCTCACGGGACTCGTGCTCGCCGGAGCGGCAGCGACCGGACCGGCGCCGACGTCGCACGCACATGCCGGCGGCCTCGCGCTCATCTATTTTCTCAACGCCGCGTCGTTCCTCGGCGTCCTCTTGACGCTGGTCACGCTGAAGACGTCAGGCGAGATCGTGCGTGCCGAAGGAGCGTCCGAGCATCCGATCACGTCCCTCAAGGAAGGCCTGCGTTTCGTCTTCACGACGCCGATCCTCGTCTGGACGATGACACTCGACTTCTTCGCGACGTTCTTCGCGGGCTCGATGACGCTCCTTCCGATCTTCGCGGACCAGATCCTGAAGGCGGGACCGGCGGGATACGGCTGGCTGCGCGCGGCGCCCGGAATCGGGGCTCTGCTCGGGTCGGTGTGGGCCTCCGTGCACGGCCTGCCGCGGAGGCAGGGGCGCGTTTTCCTGTGGGCGGTCGCGGCATACGGCGCCGTGACGATCGTCTTCGGCCTTTCGCGGAGCTTTGTCCTCACCTTCGCCGCGCTCGCCCTCGTCGGGCTCTCGGACACGATCTCCACGGTCGTGCGCCAGGCCGTGCGGCAGCTCGGCACGCCCGACGCGCTTCGCGGTCGGATGACGGGCGTGAACATGGTCTTCTTCATGGGCGGCCCGCAGCTCGGCGAGCTGGAGGCCGGTTTCGTCGCGAGCCTCTTCGCGTCGGCGGCGCTCGGGGCGTCCGTCGCGGTCGTCTCGGGCGGCGTCGGGACGCTCCTCGTCGTCGCATTCGTCGCGGCGCGCGCGAAGGTGGTGCGCGACTACGACTGGACATCCTTGTCCTCGACGCCTTGATATCGTCGAAGGGAAGAGGAAGAGGAAGAGGAAGAGGAAGAGAAGAGGAAGATTTTCTTAGAAAGGGGAAGAGAGGATGGGGAGAATATTCATCGCGGCGGCCGCGCTCGCGATCGCCCTCTGCGCGCAGGCGTCGCCTGAGCCGATGCCCAATCCCCCTTCTAAGAAAAATCCATCATCACCCTTTGCTTCACCAGCAGCAGGCACAGCACCGGCGAACCCCTCTTCTTCCGAAACAGAAAAGAAACCTCTTACGCTTTCCGACGAGCTCGCCGGCCTCCAGTTCCGCAACATCGGCCCCTTCCGTGGCGGGCGCGTCACGGCCGTGGCCGGCGTCCCCGGCCAGCCGCTCACGTTCTACTTCGGCGGCACGGGCGGCGGCGTGTGGAAGACGACGGATGGAGGCGCGAGCTGGGACAGTGTGTCGGACAAGTTCTTCAGGACGGGCTCCGTGGGCGCGCTTGCCGTGGCGGACTCGGATCCGAATGTGATTTACGCGGGGATGGGCGAAGGCTGCATCCGCGGCAATGCCTCCGCGGGCGACGGCGTCTGGAAGTCCACGGACGCCGGGAAGACGTGGGCTTACGCGGGCCTGAAAGACACGCAGCAGATTCCGCGCGTCCGCGTGCACCCGAAGAACCCCGATCTCGTCTACGTCGCGGCGCTCGGGCACACGTGGGGCCCCAACCCCGAGCGCGGCATCTTCCGTTCGCAGGACGGCGGGAAGACGTGGAAGAAGATTCTCTTCGTGGACGAGAAGACCGGGGCGTCCGATCTCGTCATGGATCCCGTGAACCCGCGCGTCCTCTACGCGGGCTTCTGGCAGGTCGGCAGGAAGCCGTGGACCCTGGAGAGCGGCGGACCGGGCGGCGGCCTCTGGAAGACGACGGACGGCGGCGACACGTGGAAGAAGCTCGCGGGCGGGCTGCCCGAGGGCGTCGTGGGGCGCGTGGGCGTCGCGGTGTCCCCGGCGCGGCCCGAGCGCGTGTGGGCCGTCGTCGAGGCCGAGAAGGGCGGCGTCTTCCGAACGGACGACGGCGGCGAGACGTGGAAGAAGCTGAACGACGAGAACAAGCTCCGGCAGCGCGCCTGGTATTACTCGCACGTCTACGCGGACCCGAAGAACGCCGACGCCGTCTACGTGCTGAACGTCGCGTTCTTCCGGTCCGGCGACGGCGGGAAGACGTTCGATCCCATCCGCACGCCGCACGGCGACAACCACGACCTCTGGATCGATCCGAACGAGCCGGGCCGCATGATCGAAGGCAACGACGGCGGCGCGACGGTCACGTTCAACGGCGGCGTGAGCTGGTCGTCGCTTCTGAACCAGCCGACGGCGCAGTTCTATCGCGTCACGACCGACGACCGCTTTCCCTATCGCGTCTTCGGCGCCCAGCAGGACAACACGACGGTCGAGATCCTGAGCCGGACGCGCGGCAGAAGCATCGGCCCGGGCGACTGGCATGCCGTGGGCGGGTGCGAGAGCGGCTGGATCGCGCCGAAGCCGGGCGACCCCGACGTCTCCTTCGCCGGCTGCTACGGAGGTGCGATCGACCGCTACGATTTCCGGACGGGCGAGAAGCGGAACGTCGTCGCGTGGCCGCAGCTCGCGGTCGGGCAGGCGCCGAAGGACCTGAAGTATCGCTTCCAGTGGAACGCGCCGATTCTCATCTCCCCCCACGACCCGAAGACTCTTTATCACGCCGCCCAGGTCCTCCTGAAGAGCACGGACGACGGCGCAACGTGGCAGGAGATCAGCCCCGACCTCACCCGGAACGAGAAGGACACGCAGGGCTACTCCGGCGGCCCGATCACGCACGACAACACGGGCGTCGAGGTGTACGGCGTCATCTTCGCGCTCGCGGAAAGCCCGCACGAGGCGGGCACGATCTGGGCGGGTACGGACGACGGCCTCGTCCAGCTCACGCGCGACGGCGGGAAGAACTGGCGGAACGTCACGCCGAGCGGCCTGCCCGAGCGCATCCAGATCAACTCCGTCGAGCTGTCGCCGCACGACCCGGCGACCGCGTACGTGGCGGCCACGATGTACAAGCACGACGACACGCGCCCGTATCTCTACAGGACGCGTGACTACGGCAGGACGTGGACGAAGATCGTGAGGGGCATCCCGGACGGCGCGTTCACGCGTGTGGTGCGCGAGGACCCCGTGCGCCGCGGCCTTCTCTATGCCGGCACGGAGACCGGCCTCTATCTCTCGTTCGACGACGGCGCCTCGTGGCAGCCCTGTCAGCGGAATCTGCCGGTCGTGCCCGTCACGGACCTCACGATCAAGGGAGGGGACCTCGTCGTCGCGACGCAGGGACGCGCGTTCTGGATCCTCGACGACCTCGCGCCGCTCGAGACGTGGAACGCCGACGTCGAGAGGAAGGACCTCTACCTATTCCGCCCGAGCCCTGCCGTGCGATTCGGGTCCGGCGGCGGCTTCGGGAGCGCGGAAGCCGGGCCCCCTCGCGGCGTCGGGCAGAACCCGCCCGTGGGCGCCCTCATTTCGTACTGGTTGAAGGACGCGCCCTCGAAGAAAGCGACCGCGAAAGATGCGGTCGTGATCGAGATCCTCGACGGCGAGAAGGTGCTCCGCCGTTTCACGAGCGAGAAGCCCGCCGAGGAGAACGGCTCGGCCGAGGTCCGGAACGAAGACGCCGAAAAGCCTCTCGAGCCGAAAGCCGGCCTCAACCGTTTCGCGTGGGATCTGCGCATGTGGAAGGCGTCGCTCGTTCCGAAGGCGATTCTCTGGGGCAGCAAGGACGGCCCGCGCGTCGCGCCCGGCACGTATCAAGTGCGGCTGAGGAAGGGCGAGACGACTCTGACCGAGCCCCTCGAAGTGCGCGCGAACCCGAACCTCACGGTCTCCCCGGTCGATCTGAAGAAGCAGGCTGATTTTCTCGCGGAGGCGCGCGACCGCCTCTCGGAGACGCACGAGACCGCGCTTTTGTGCCGCGACGTCGAGCGTCAGGCGAAGGAGGTCGCGGACCGGGCGGCGAAGCTCGGGAAGAAGGAGCCTCTCGGAGAGAAGGCGAAGGCGCTTTCCGAGAAGCTCTCGGCCCTCGAGGACAAGCTCGTGAACCCGAAGGTCAAGAGCGAGCAGGACGTCCTCAACTTCCCGCCGCAGCTCGACAATCAGTTCGTCGGCATCGCGAGCGTCGTCTCCTCGGGGGAGGCCGCCCCCTCGAAAGCCGCGGTCGCGTATTTCGAGGAGCTGAAGGGCCGTCTGGCCGACCTGAAGAAGCAGCTCAAGAGCGTCTTCGACACCGACCTCGCAGACTTCAACAAGACGGTTCAGGAACAGGGCATCCCGCCGGTCGCGGCGGTGCCCATGGGGAAGAAGAAATGAGACGGTCCGCATCGGAGGAGAAAATGCAAATCACGTCGACCGCATTCGCGAACCACGGCTCGATCCCGTCGAAATACACGTGCGACGGCCCCGACCTCTCGCCCGCGCTCGCGTGGGTGGGCGCGCCGCCGGGGACGAAATCTTTCGCCCTCATCGTCGACGACCCCGACGCTCCCGATCCGGCCGCCCCGAAGATGACGTGGGTTCACTGGGTCCTCTACGACCTCCCGGCGTCGGCGACGGGACTTCCCGAGGCCGTCGCGGCGAAGGATCTCCCGAAGGGCGCTCTGGAAGGGACGAACGACTGGAAGCGAACCGGATATGGCGGCCCCTGTCCCCCGATCGGCCGCCATCGCTACTTCTTCAAGCTTTACGCCCTCGATGCCGTCCTTCCCGCACTCGGCAAGCCGACGAAAGCGAAGCTCGACGAGGCGATGAAGGGCCACGTTCTGGCCGAGGCGCAGCTGATGGGGACGTACCAGAAGGCGAAGTAGACGGTGGAAGACCTCTCGCGGCGCGATACCTTGCGCGTCCTCGGGGCCACGGCCGCGGGAGCCTTTCTCGGCGCCTCCGGCGCGGGCGCGTTCCCCGAGCCGATCATCCGAGCGATCCCGTCGTCCGGCGAGCGGATCCCCGTCGTGGGTCTCGGGACCTTTTCGACGTTCAACGTGGGCCCGGCGGCGGCGGCGCGCGCGCCCCTCGAGGAGGTCCTTGCGCGGTTCGTGGAGAGGGGCGGGCGCGTCGTGGACTCCTCCCCGATGTACGGGCGATCCGAGGAGGTCGTCGGCGCGATCGCGGCGAAGCTGGGCTTGACGGAACGACTCTTTCTCGCGACGAAGGTCTGGACGCGCGGGCGCGAGGCCGGCCTTCGCCAGATCGAGGCGTCCGAGCGGCTTCTCGGAAAGAAACGCCTCGATCTCCTCCAGGTGCACAACCTGCTCGACCTCGGGACGCACCTCGCGACCCTTCGCGCGATGAAAGACGCGGGAGTCGTGCGCTACATCGGCGTCACGCACTACACATCGAGCGCGTATCCCGAGCTCGAGCGCGTCCTTCTCCGGGAGAAGCTGGACTTCCTCCAGGTGAACTACTCGCTCGCCGAGCGCGAGGCGGAGGGGCGGATTCTGCCGCTCGCGCGGGACAAAAGCGTCGCCGTTCTCGTGAACCGCCCGTTCGCGGGAGGCGAGGCCCTGAAGCGCGTCCTCTCGCGGCCCTTGCCCGCATGGGCCTCGGAATTCGACTGCACGTCCTGGCCGCAGTTCTTCCTGAAGTGGATTCTCTCCAACCCCGCCGTCACGTGCGCGATTCCCGCGACCAGCAAGCGCGCGCACCTCGACGACGATCTCGACGCGGCGTTCGGACGCCTGCCGGACGAGAAGCTCAGGCGCCGGATGGCCGACGTGATCTGAAGCCGGCCTCCAGACAGTCTCCGCGGGCAGCTTCCTTACGCTCCTCCATCTCCTCGAGGCTTTTCGGCCAGTCGCCGCGGAGAAGGCGCGAGAGGGACCGGTCCGCGAGGAGCTTGCCGCCCGTCTGGCACGCCGGGCAGTAGTTCGTCTCGTTGTCGGCGTAAACGATGCGCTGGACCTTCGTCCCACAGGCCGGGCACGGCTCGCCGTACTTGCCGTGAACGGCCATGTCGTCGCGGAACGCCGTCACCTTCTCGGGAAACTTCCCGCCGGCGTCCCGGCGCAGCCGCTCCGTCCAGTCGCGGAGCGTCTTCTTCGTCGCGTCGTGAAGGCGGGAGACCTCCTCGTCGGACAGCCGCGACGTGAGCGCGACGGGAGAAAGCCTCGCCGCGTGGAGGATCTCGTCGGAGTACGCGTTTCCAATGCCGGAGAAGAGCGTCGGATCCGTCAGGGCGCGCTTCAGAGTGTGGTTCTCGCCCCTGAGCCGCGCGGAAAAGGCCGCGCGCGTTGCTTCGAGAGGCTCGAGACCGCCGGGATCGAGCGCGGTGAGCGCCGCCTTCCCGGCGACGACCCGCACCCACGCGCGCTTCTTCGGACTCGCCTCGGTCAGAAGGAGAGATCCTGGATCGAAGTCGAGAGAAAGCAAGCCGATTTTCTTGGGAATGGGCACCAGGGGCGGCCTCCATTTGAGCCGCCCCGAGATCATGAGATGAAGAACGAGAAAGAGATTTTCTTCGAAAGAAAATACGAGTCGCTTTCCGAGCCGTGAGACCGCCATGAGGCGCTTGCCTTCGACGGTCCGGACCGGAGGAGCCACCGACCGCACGACGAATGGGCTCGCGAGGCGGACCTTCCTGAGGACCTCCCCCCTGACGAGGCGGTCGAGGTACTCGAGGTAGACAGTGATGTCCGGCAGTTCCGGCATTCGAGGGAGAATAGGCCGATGATGCGGACCTGCCGCAAGGCCGATTCCTCGGCGACCCCCTCCCACGGGCCGCGCACGCTGCCTCCGGAGCTGCTGTGCGCGGGGGCGAGGCGCCTCGGGATCATGGCGCTCCTCTCGGCGTTCGCGAGCGTGGGAATGGGCGTCGGCTCGCGGCTTCTCGGGGCGCGGCTCGGGCTGCCTCCACCTTCGGGAATCGTGCTCTTCGCGGAGATCGCGGCGGTCGCGGCCTCCCTCGGGATGTTCGCTCTCACGCGGCGCACGGAGCAAGACGCGGCCGAGCTGCTCGACCGCGGCCTCGTCTACGAGGTCGGGATGGGGTTTCTCATCGCCGTGACGTACCACTGCTGGCCGGCGCCGCCCGGCCAGATCCCGAAGGGATGGTCGCCCGTGGCCGTGTGGCTGATCGCGTTCGCGCTGCTCGTGCCGGCGACGCACGGCAAGAACGTCCTCGCCACCGTCGCCACCGCGCTCATGGACCCGCTCGGCCTGACGGTGTCCTTCGCGCTCGGGAGCCCGTCCCCGCCCGCGGTCGTCGTGACGAGCATGTTCCTGCCGACCGCCATCGCGGCCGCCGCCGCGATCGTGGGCTCGCGCGTCGTGAGCGAGCTGTCCGAGCAGGCCGGCCGTGCGGAGGAGCTCGGGAGCTACCGTCTCGTCGAGCTGCTCGGCCATGGCGGCATGGGAGAGGTGTGGCGCGCGGAGCACCGCATGCTGGCGCGCGACGCGGCGATCAAGCTCGTGCGCGGCGGTACCGACGCATCGGGGCGCGAGATGATGGCGCGGTTCGAGCGCGAGGCGAAGGCCACGGCCGCGCTTCGGTCGCCGCACACCGTCCAGCTCTACGATTTCGGACGCTCCGACGACGGCGCGTTCTACTACGTGATGGAGCTCCTCGAAGGCTTCACGCTCGAGGAGATCGTCCGCCGCTTCGGACCTCTTCCGGCGGGGCGCGTCGTCCACCTCCTCCGGCAGGTCTGCCATTCGCTCGCCGAGGCGCACGCCGCAGGCCTCGTCCACCGCGACATCAAGCCCGGCAACATCTTCGTCGCCCGCTACGGCGGCGATCCCGATTTCGTGAAGGTGCTCGACTTCGGCCTCGTGAAGACGCTCGCGGCTTCTGCCGCGGACCTCACGCAGGCCGGCCTCCTCGCGGGCACGCCCGCCTTCATGCCGCCGGAGATGGCGCTCGGGCGAGCCGTGGACGGCCGCACGGACCTCTACGCGCTCGGCGCCGTCGGATACACGCTTCTCACGGGCGTCCCGGTCTTCGAACGGAAGACCGCCCTGGAGACGATCCACGATCACGCCTCGACGCCTCCGATTCCGCCCTCGAGGCGCGTCGCGACGCCGGTGCCAGCGGACCTCGAGCGCGTCATCCTCGACTGTCTCGCGAAGGAGCCGGACGAACGGCCCGAGAGCGCGCGGGCTCTCGACGCGCTGCTCGCCGCCATCGTCCTGCCGGAGCCCTGGACGCGGGAGATGGCCGAACGGTGGTGGACCCGGAACGGGGCCGTGGCGATTCCCGTCAAGATTCCGGCACCGAGCTCGGAGAGCGACGCGGAAGGGACGCGCATCACGCCGCCGGCGGCCGCGGCCGGCTGAGGCGCCGCAGAATCGGCTCATGTGCGGCCGGTACTGGATCACGTCGCCCGCCGACGTCCTGATCTCTCGCTTTCGTGTTCCGGGGGAGGCGATTCCGCTTCGGCCGCGGTGGAATGCGGCGCCCGGACAGGACCTGCCGGTCATCCACGTCGGGGACAGGGGAGAGCGCCGTCTCGAGCCGATGCGTTGGGGACTCGTGCCCGGGTGGGCCTCGGATCCCGCGGACGCGGGCCGGCCGATCAACGCACGCGCCGAGACCGCCGCGGCGAAACCGAGCTTTCGCGAATCGTTCCGGCGGCGGCGCGCCCTCGTGCCCGCAGACGGCTTCTACGAGTGGAAGCGCTACGGCCACGTGGCGGTGCCGTCCGGATTCCGGGTGAAGTCGAGAGAGCCGTTCGCGATCGCGGCCCTGTGGGACGAATGGCGCCCGCGGCAAGGGCCGCCGCTGCGGACGTTCGTGCTCCTCACGACGGACGCGAACCCCGAAGTCGCGCGCGTGCACGACCGCATGCCAGTCATCCTCGAGCCGGGCGGGGAGGAGCTGTGGCTCGACCCCCGCGTCGAGGACCCGGCGTCGCTCGCGAAGGTGCTTCACCCATTTCCGGCGGGTGCCCTCGAGTCGTTCGACGTGTCGCCGCGGGTCAACTCGCCGGAGGTCGACGACCCGTCGGTCTTCGATCTCGCCGCGCCGCCCGCCGCGGAGCCGCCGAAGCGCGCGCAACCCGCACGGAAAATCCAGCGAACACTCTGGGAAAATGGAGACGACGATGCCGCGTAGCCGCGTTGCCCGGGCGCTTCTCTGCTCGGCGCTCCTCGGGGGAGCCTCGGGTTGCGCCGGGTCACGCCCTCTTGCTTCGTCCGCGGCCCCGCCGCGGCTCGGCCGGGCCAAGATGAGCATCGTCGAGAACAGCTACGCGTGGGGCAACCGAGCCTTCAGCCGCCGTGACTGGCAAAGCGCGTCGGAAGCTTTTTCGCGCGTCTACTCGGCCAACCCGAAAGACGACATTGCGGTCTATCTCGCGGCGGCGGCCGGGGTGCGCGCCGGAAGGCCCGAGGCGGCTTTCGAGTGGCTTCAGCGCCTCTGGGAGATGGGAAGCTGCCTGACGCCGAGCCCGAAGTCCTTCGCCGCGATTCAGAGCAACGTGCGCTTCAAGGACGCGGACGCCATTCTTCGCGCCCAGGCCGCGAAAGAGCATCGCGCGGCCGTGGCGTTCACGGTGCCGGAAAAGGACCTCGTGCCGGAGAGCATTGCGTACGACCCCGTCGAGAAAGTCTTCTACATCTCGAGTCTCTGGAAACGAAAGATCGTCCGGGCGAAGCCCGGCGAGCCCGGAGCACCCGCCGCCGTCAGCGACTTCGTGGAGGAGGGCGCGGACTCTCTCGACGCCGTACTTGGAATCAAGGTGGACGCCAGGCGCCGCCGCCTGTGGGCCGTGAGCGGGGCCGAGCCGGAAATGAAGGGCTTCAGAACCGAAACCTACGGGCGCTCGGCCCTCTACGAGTACGACCTCGTCTCGAAGAAGCTCGTGAGGAGGTTCGCCCTCCCGGGGCCGCCGACCCACCTCTTCAGCGACCTCGTCCTCGACGCGGCCGGCAGCGTCTACGTGACCGACGCCGAGTCGGCCGAGGTTCACGTTCTGAAGGCCGGCGAGGGAGAGCTGAGGACGCTCGTCCCGAAGGGCCCGTTCGTGGCGCCGAACGGCATCGCGCTGAGTGCGGACGGGAAACATCTCTACGTGGCCGACGTCGCGCAGGGCCTCTTCCACGTCGACCCGGCGACAGGCGAGGTCCAGTCGCTCGACCAGGCGCCGGGCATCTTCCCGGCGGGCCTCGACGGGCTCGTCACCCACGAGGGATCGATCATCGGGATCATGAACGTCGTGAGTGCCGGGCGCGTCGTGCGCTGGCGGGTCGCGGCGGACGGCATGGCGCTCGAAGACGGAGAAGTGCTCGAGTGCGGGCACCCCACGTTCCATCAGCCCACGAGGGGCGTCGTGGCGGACGGCGCGTTCTATTTCATTGCGAACAGCCAGTCCGACCAGATCGGGGATGGAGAGCTCGCTGTCGAAAAGCTCGAGGACGTCGTGATCCTCAAGCTGCCGCTCTCACGCCATAATCCCCGCCCATGAAAAAGCTCATGTGGGTGATTCTCATTCTGGCTCTTGGCCTCGTCGCCGTCGTGGGAATCGCCGTCGCGGCTCTCGCCCTTCGCCGTCCTGCGTAGCGGCCGCCGTCGGCCGAGCGCATCGAACTCACCTCCGAGCACCTCGAGCGCGGCCGTTGTTGGGCGGCCGGTAGTTACAGAGGCGCATCGCCTACAGCGCTTCTGCCAAGCGCTTCACGCCCTCAATGGTGCGCAATGCCCTGCGTGCCATGAGACGCCGTAGAAAGAGAGCGTTCAACACTCGCATCTTCCACCCAATTGGTTCGTAGTAAGCTTCAAGAACCACATCCGTCTCGAAATCCCCATTCGGTACCAGGATACTGTCCACGACAAAGCCCCGCAACATCTTGCTGATTCCCCAGGTGTCTTCAGGAAAAGCCGTGGCGAATCGTTCGCCCGGGACGTAGTCGACGACCTCTTCAACACAACTGCCCTTCCTACCCTTCAGGACCGTGCATCGGTACTTCACGCCAGTCGCCCTCGTGCTCCGCCCTGATAGGAGATCAACCTCCCCGACCTCCGCATGGTACTTGGGAATCAGGGATATGTCGTCAACGATCGCCCATAGCCGGTCGCGCGAGGCCCTGATCCTCAACGATGTTCTCCACTGAAAGCGCCCTCTCATCTCAGAGTTCCGTCCGCTTCATGAGTGCCTTGTCCGCAGTTTGCAGCCGTCACTAACGATCCTGCTCATTGGCCCTGAGGCGGCTGCCATAGCTCGACCTTGTTTCCCTCTAGATCAATGACCCAGGCAAACTTCCCATACTCGGATTCGTCAATCTTCTCGAGCACTTTGCAGCCTTCTTCCTTCAAGACCTTGACCAAGGCGTGGAGGTCTTCCACTCGGTAGTTGACCATGAAGGGAGCAGGGCTCGGAGCAAAGTGATCACTTTCTTCCGGATCGATGAGCCAGGCAGTTGTACCCGCAACTGGTTTGCCCTCGGCGTCGGTCCAAGTGAAGGCAGCGCCGCCCCAGCCTTGGACATCGATTCCCAAGTGCCGCTTGTACCAGGCCTGCAGTGATGGAGCGTCTTTGGCCTTAAAGAAGATGCCGCCGATGCCAGTGACTCGTGTCATGTGACCTCCGGTGCGCGGTGGTGGTAAAAAGAATGTGCCTTCTGCGGTTTAACGATTCAAGCTCAGCGGCGAGGAAAAAGGAGCGCAGCGTCTGACGACGAGCCCATTGAAGCGCGTTGTTAGGTGGCGACCGGGGTAAATGTTGGGCCTGAGCTCACTGGTGCCTGACGATATCGACTGAGATCTCCACCGCCCGCGTCGTTCCTCTATTCTCAAGCCAATGCGTGGTGTTCTTATCCTCGGGCCAGCCCACTCCCGGCCCATACTCCTTAGCCACTTCTTTCCGATGGTCAGTGATCGTTCCTTGCAGTATGTAGACCATGCCCGGCCTGTCTTTATGTTCGTGAATCGGGCCGAAGACGCCTCCAGGTTCGATGGTCACCATGCGCATTCGAAGTTGGCGCCCTGCCATGCCCTCGATTTCGGGGCCAAGGTCAAGCGCTGCTAGTAGCTTCACCGTAACACCTTTCGTCTCAGGTGCCACCTGCTCGTTTCGAATCGTCGTCTCCTTTCTGTACGTTCTGGTCGCCTAACGATATCGTTTCAATGAAGACGAGAAAAGGGCTGTCCTCGCCGACGTGGTCACCGAAGAATCGGGCCACACAGTTTAACGGGGTCAACCTCCGAGGAGGTGCCCCAAGCAAGGGAGGACAGCCCGATGAAATCTTATGTGGGACTGGACGTTCACAGCAAGTCGAGCGTTTTCATGATTCAGAACGAGCGGGGAGAGGAGCTGGGACGAGGCGAGGTGCCGACCTCTGTGGAAGGGTTTTCCTCGTTGCGGCTACGTTTCAAGCTTCGCGCCTCGACGCTGGTGGCTCTCGAATCGGGGACGATGGCGTTTTTTGCGGCGCGAAAGCTCAGTGAGCTGGGGCTTTCACCTGTCGTGGTGGATGCGCGAGAGGTCAGGATCAAAGCCCATCGGCCCCGGCAGAAAAGCGACACGAGAGACGCCGTTGAACTGTGCGAAGGCCTGCGGCGTGGAATCTACCGGTCGATCGTGCATGTGCCGCCGGAGAAGATCGAGCACCTTAGAAATACCCTCTCGAGGCGCCGCCATTTCGTGCGTCTCGGGACGGCGCAGATCAACGCGGCGAAAAAGATGCTCCGGAGCGCGGGGCTCTCCGAGCTCAGCCGCCAGCATCTCGGGACCCTTCGCGCGTGGCAGCGCCTTCTTGGGGCCCTGGTTCCACATCCGCAGGTAAGGAGCTACGTCGAGCTTCACCACCGCGCCTGGCAGACTGCCCTCGAGCAGAAGAACGCGTGCGAGAAGAGCCTCGAAAGCCAGCACGCCGCCTTCGGCGAAGACCTCGAGAGACTCAAAACCGTTCCAGGAGTCGGGGAGATCGTGGCGCTGACGGCAATCGCTGTCTTCTCAGACGCCACGCGCTTTCCGACCGCCAAGCATGCGGCGAGCTACGCGGGGCTCGTCCCGCAAACCTACCAGTCGGGCGAAACGAACCGCCAGGGCCACATCACCAGGACGGGTTCGCCGGAGCTGCGGGCCATGCTCGTGCAGGCGGCTCACACGGCCAGGCGGCAAAGCAGCCCACTGAATCCGTTTCTGAGAACTCTCACGTTGCGCCTGGGGACACGCCGGGCTGTCACCGCCGTGGCGCATCGTCTTTGCCGGGTTCTTTACGCGATGCTTCGAGACAAGACGAGCTTTGATCGATCGATGCTGAAAGCCCACGAGCCGCGCACGGCGGTAAAGGATGCCCGGATCTATCGACTGAAACCTCAAGCGGCAAAGAGCCGCTGAAGACGAAGAAAGGAAAAGCACGCCGCAAATCTTGCCGAGAATCGGGTGGATGACCCTGCTGCTGAGCATTGGGCCTCAGAGCCCGGGATATCGTTTGGGGCGCCATCCGCTGAAGTGATACGTGGGGCTCTGACCCCGAATGGACGAGTGGCCGGCTGTTTCGTGCGGCGCAAGCAAGACATTATTCAGCGAGGGGCTTGACAGGAATCTTCATGGGCAAGCTCAGCGGCTTACCTTCTTGGCTCATACCGCATCGCCACCGCTCCCGAGCCGAACTCCAGCCGGCTCACGAGCCTCAAGTCGACACGCTTCGATAGCCCCGCGAACAACGTCGGCCCATGGCCCACTAGCCTGGGCTGCACCACGAACTCGTACTCATCGACCAATCCCAGCTCCGCCAACGCCAGAGGAAGCTTCACACCTCCCACCAACAGTCCCTTACCCGATTCCCGCTTGAGCTGCTGAACGGCCTTCCCCAGGTCCCCGCGCACGAGCTCTGCGTTCCAATCGACCCGGTCCAGGGTGCTCGACACCACGTACTTCCTTGCTGCGTCGATCGCCCGGGCGAAGGGTTCCATCCAATCAGGCCTCGTTCCCTCCGGCGCCGGCGACCGCCACGCTGCCTCCATCATTTCGTAGGTCACCCGGCCAAACAGCAGGGCATCGGCCCGGTCGAGAATCTCGGCCGCGTGACGATGCAAGTCTTCGTCCGCGACCATTGCACGATGATCGCAGCACCCGTCCAATGTGACGTTGATGGAATACCGAAGGGGTCGCATTACGTAACAGTACCGCCGATGGGGTTTCGATGCTCGTTGCAGCCTAACTGGTATTAGACGGCAAGTGGGTCGGGGAGGAAATCGACATCGCTATCCCAATTCTGGCGCGAATGGGTAGAGATAGCCAGATTGCGGTGGGCAGGGATATTCGACCCTTACAGGCGAGCTTGCTGGTTCGCGCTTCCCGCCTCGGGGCTCGCCGCAGCGTTTCTCGCCTCGGTCCGCGGCCGGCGGCACATGCAGATCCTGGCGGGACTCTTCGGCCTCCTGCTCTGCCTGCACCTGAGAAAGCGGTCTGCCGAGACGTACGAGGACATTCTCAGGGTCCAGCTCGGCACGGCAGAGGACATCGAGTTCCTGAAGTCGCTCCGGCAGGACCGGTTCGATCGGATGGTCTTCGTGCCGCTGACGGAGGACCCCCTGAACGAATGGTTCCAGGGGCCCTTATTCGAGTACTACACGGATCGTCCGGTCGCGATCCTCGATCCTGAAAAGACGCCGCCGAAGAGCGGCGAGAAGCTGCTCGTGCTCAAGTGCGAAGAGCGACACCTCGCGCTCCACGAGCTCGAGAGGCGCTTCGGATTGCGGCTCACGCACGAAACCTGCGGGCCGCCGTTCTGCGCCTATGACGTCGGGGAGCGCTGACCTTTAGTCCCCGTCCTGGAACCTGCGGATCCGGGGAGCCGCGAGCGGCGCCGCGGGGACCGTGCCGCGGCGTTCGAGAAGGTGCCTCACGATCGCGACGGCGTGGAGCCGGCCGTTCTCGATGAAGAGGGAGCCGATCCTCTCACCCGCGGCCACGACGCCGGCGACGTAGAGGTCCGGCACGTTCGTCTCCATCGTCTCCGGGTCGTGGACGACCTGAAGGTCGTCCGTGACGGTGATGCCGCACGTCTCGAGGAGCGCGAAATCGGGCCGATAGCCCGTGAGCGCGAAGACGAAGTCGTTCGGAACCGTGAAGATCTTCCCCGCCGTCTCGAGGACGACGCAGTGCTCCTCGATCCGGCTGACCGTCGTGTCGAAATGCGCGCGGATCGAGCCTTCCTTGACGCGGTTCTCGATGTCTGGCTTCAGCCAGTACTTCACGCTCGCCCCGAAAGCGCTCTTGCGGACGGCCATCGTGACGCGGACGCCGTTCCGGTGGAGGTCGAGCGCCGCTTCGACGGCGGAGTTCTTTCCTCCCACGACGAGGACGTCCGTGCACGCGTGCGCGAACGGCTCGGTGTAGTAATGCGACACCTTCGGTAGGTCCTCGCCGGGAACGCCGAGGAGGTTCGGGTTCGCGTAGAAGCCGGTCGCCAGAGCGACGGCGCGGGCCATGTGGACGCCCTTCGCCGTCTCGACGCGGAAGAGAGCGCCTTCGCGGTTCACCGAGAGCACGCGCTCGTGAAGACGGATCGCGAGCCCCTCGCGGTCGGCCACCTTCCGGTAGTAGACGAGGCCCTCGCGCCGCGTGGGCTTCCCGGATGCGGTGACGAACGGATGGCCGCCGATCTCGAGCAGCTCGGGAGTCGAGAAGAAGACCGTGTACGTGGGCCAGTGGACGAGCGTGTCGAGGAGCGCGCCTTTTTCGATCACGACGTGCGAGAGGCCCTGGCGCGCCGCCTCGAGCGCACATGCGAGGCCGACCGGGCCTGCACCGACGACGAGGAGGTCGAGGGGGGCGTCCGCAGTTTCCATGACGAGAGGATAACGGGAGGCGGGCGTACACTTTGCCTTCATGAAGGCCCTGTACCGCTTCGCCGCCCTCGCCGCCTCTCTGCCGCTTCTCGGGTGCGCTTCCGCGTCCGCCACGAGCTCCGCGGCGTCCGGCGCCGTCCCGGCGCCGAAGAAGGCGATCGTCCTCGTCGAGGCGAAGGGACCGGAGCCGGAGGTCGAGCGTTTCGTTCCGCGCTTTCTCTCCGCCGCGAGCGACCGTGGCCTCGGCGCGATCGTGGATGCGCGGCTCTCGGGCGCGCGTCTCGCCGACGTGGCCGTGACCGGCGAGGCGAGCACGGAGTTTCGGAAGGCCTGGCCCGGTGACGTCTATCTCGGCATCGCGCTCGCCCCGTGCGCCATCCGACGGCACGAAGGCCGCGTCTACAACCGCCGGGCGGACCCGGGGACGGGTCTGGACGTGCGCGTGGAGGATGTCGTCGTCTCGTACGAGGCGGACTGCTCCGTGAGCGTCTCGATCGTGACGGCGCCGGGCGCGCCCGGGAAAGCGATCGACGTCATCGGCCGCAACGGCACCTCCGAGGTGTCGACCGCCGACACGGAGGCGGAGGCCCAGGCCGCCGAGGACGCCGCTGAACGCGCGGTGAAAAAGCTCGTCCCGGCGCTGCGCTGAGCCGGCCGCGGACGCGCGACACGATGGGCGAGCGCCGCTCCCACGGGGTCTTCCTCCTCGAGGCGCTCGTCTCCCTTGCGATCCTCGGAATCGTCCTGACGCTCGGCGCAAGCTTCCTGGCGCGCCGCCGCGCGCTCGAGCGTGATCGCCTCGACCGCGAGCGCGCCGTGCGCGCGCTCGCGAGCGAATGGATCTACCTGCGCACGTCGTTCCGAAACGACGTGTTTCCGAAGGACCGCCGGCCGTTCGTGGGTCCGGGCGATTTCGTGGATGCGCTCGACGAGAGAAACCCGCTCCTCAGGGTGAAGTCGACCGAGGTCGACGGGCTCTGCTTCGTCCACCTCGAGATCGGATACGGCGAGAGGATGGCGAAGCAGATCGTGCAGGAGGGTTACGTCTTCCGCGGCGCCGTGGGACCGCCGCCGTGAAAAAGCGGGACTCGTCTCTCGGCTTGTCTCTTGGTTTCTCCCTCGTCGAGCTGTGCGTCGTCCTTTTCATCGGCGTGGTTTTGCTGTTCTCGCTGCTGCCCGTTTCGCTGGGCCTCCTGAGGCAGCAGGCCGGCCTCGACGCGAGGAGGCTGTCCGTCGAGATGTTCCCGCTCCTCTGGGAGCGTCTTTCCGCCGATTTCGCGCGTGCGTCGGCGGCCGTCGTCTCACCGCCGTTTCCCTCGCCCGCCTTTCGGCTGGATCTCGTGCCGCTCCGCGGGGAGGACCCTCGGATCTCGTGGGCCGTCCACGGGAGCAAAGTCGAGAGGACGAGCACGAGAGAGAAGGCGGAAGGGGAGACCGTGAGCGCGACCTCGGCCTGGACGCTCCCGGGCACGCTGTCCCTCGATCCGGACGAGCTCGCGAACGGGCGTCTGCTTTTGCGGTGGAGCGAGGGGAAAAAGACCGAGCTGATCGCGCTGGCCTGCGGCCGCCCCACGGAGAAGGCGCCATGAGGTCCGGGAGGCGCCGCGAACGGGGGAGCTCGCTCCTTCTCGTGATGGGGATCCTCGTCGTCTTCGGCCTCGTCCTCGGAGTTCTGGCCACGATTCTCCTGACCGATCTTCGCGCGAGCCGCCGCCGCGCGAACGACCGCTACGCGGTCGAGCTCGCGCGTTCGGGCGTGGACTGGGCGCGCGCGTGGCTCATGGAGAAAGGACAGGTTCCGCCGGGGCGCCTGAAGCTCGAGGGCGGCGAGATCGAGGTGCGCGCCGAGGAGCTGCCGTCGGGCGGCCGGCGGATCGTGTCCGTCGGGCGCGTCCTGGAAAGCTCGGCCGTGCTCGCAGCGCGGGTCGAGATCGCGGTGATGGAGGCCCCCGCCCCGCCGTCTCCTGTGGATCTCAGCGCGACTCCGTGAGCGTCACGTTCACGGTGATCGTGCGGTCGTTCCTGACGATCCTGACGGGAACGGTATCGCCGATCTTTTGCGACTCGAGCGTGGTGACGAGGTCGTCGTAGCTCGCGACCTTCTTGCCGGCCACGCCCACGATGATGTCGCCGAGGACGAGCGACCCGTCTTCGTCGCGCCCGGTGCCGCGCAGCCCGGCTTTCGCGGCTCCGCTCCCTTCCTGCACGCCGAGGACGAGGACGCCCGAGACGCCGAGCTGCTGTGTGATGGCTTCGTTTGCGGGAAAGATGCCGAGGCGCGGGCGCACGATCCTGCCGTGCGCGATGAGCTCGGGAACGACCTCGTTCACCGTGTCGACGGGCACGGCGAAGCCGATCCCGGCGCTCGCGCCGGAGGGGCTCGCGATCTGCGTGTTCACCCCGATGAGGCGCCCGGCGCTGTCGAGCAACGGGCCTCCGGAATTGCCGGGGTTGATCGCGGCGTCCGTCTGGATGACGTTTTGGATCTTGCGGCTCGTCAGCGACTCGATCGTGCGTCCGAGCGCGCTCACGACGCCGGTCGTGAGGGTCTCGTCGAGGCCGAACGGGTTTCCGATCGCGAACACTTTCTGACCTACCTGCAGCCCCCGGCTTGTGCCGACGAGAATCGGCGGCAGCTTCTCGGGCGGGGCCGAGATCCTGAGGACGGCGAGGTCCCGGTCCGGCTCGGTGCCGACGACGGTGGCCTTCCAGTTCGACTGGTCCGAGAGCGTGACGACGAACGAGTCCCCGCCCAGGAGGATGACGTGAGCATTCGTGACGACGTGTCCCTGCCGGTCCCACACGAAGCCCGAGCCCGCGCCCTGCGGCACCTCGGTCATCTCGAAGAAGTTGATCGCGCGCTTGGCGAGCGTCGTGATGTAGACGACCGAGGGGCTTGAGGCCTTGAAGAGCGCGATCGTGGCCTTCTCATCCTCGGCGAGATCGCCGCGCGCAACGACGGGCCGCGGGTCGGCCGAGCCGCCCGAGAACTTCTGCGGGGCGGGGCCGATCCCGTCACGCCGCCCGAGGCCTCCGCGCAGGAGAAAGAACGCTCCCCAGCCGGCGAGAAGGACGACGAGGAGCGGCCCGAAAAAGCTTCGTCGCCGCACCGAAGGAGGCGGCGGGGGATACCCGATCGGCGGCGGGACGCTCGACACCGAGAAACGCTCCTACCTGTCAGGGCACGGCGCGGATGGACTCGATGACGACCTGCGTCTTCGGGATGTCCTGGGGCCCCGTGGGCACGGCCTTGATCTTGTCCACCACGTCCATGCCGGACGTGACCTTGCCGAACACGCAGTAGCCGATGCCCTCCGGCGAGGAGTCCTGGTAGTCCAGACTTCCGTTGTTCTTCACGTTGATGTAGAACTGAGACGTCGCGCTGTTCGGGTCGGACGTCCGCGCCATCGCGATCGTCCCGAGATCGTTCTTGAGGCGGTTCGCCGCCTCGTTCTTGATCGCGGCGCGCGTCGGCTTCTTGTTCATGGCCGTGTCGAAGCCGCCGCCCTGGACCATGAAATTGTTGATCACGCGGTGGAAGATCGTGCCGTCGTAGAACTTGTCGTTCACGTACTGCAGGAAGTTCTTGACGGTCTCCGGCGCCTTGTCCGGATAGAGCTCGATCGTGACGCTCCCGAGGGAGGTCTTCATGACGACGGTCGGGTGCTTCACGGGGCTTGCTCCCTTCAGGGTGGCAGTTAAGAGAAACGCTCCGGCGAGGACGAAAGCAAGGTCTCTTCTCATGCGCGAGAAGGTATCACGCTCGGGGGAGCCGTCGGGCGGCGAGGAAGAGGAGGGTCGCCGCGACCGCCTGAGCCGCCCGTCAGTACAGGAAGCCGGGCGCCGTGCGGACGGTGCCGCGCGCGGCGCGGATCTCGACCGGATGAAATGAGCCGGCGCGCTTCGCGTTGCTCACGAACGAGACGAGATAGCGCGTCCTGAGATCGCGCTCGAGCTTTGCGAAGACGTCGTTCAGGGCGCCGGCGTTCGGAACGACGTAGGTGCGTCCGCCGGTCGCTTCCGTGAAGCGCTCGAGCACCTCGCGGTTCGGGAGCTGCTGAACGTGGGTGACGCTCATTTCCTCGACGACCTTTCCGTCCGCGTCCTTGTGGCGCTTGAAGTGCTGGACCTCCTCAATCCACGGGAGAGCCAGGGCGAAGATCGGGACTCCGGCCTGGCGTGCGAAGTCGAGGGCGTGCACTTCCGTGACGTCGTCTTCGAACGCGTTCCCGTCCGTAACGAGGAGCAGCGCGCGCGCGCCTTCTCCTCCGCGTAGCTGATAGAGGGCATCGACGATGGCCTCGTGGAGGACGGTGCCGGGGACCGGGTCCTCCCCGAGGGCGAGGACGGCATCCTCGAGGGCCTGGCGCGACCTCGTCCAGTCGAGGACATGTCCGACGGTGACCCCGAACCGCTGGAGAAACGCGGTGTCGCGGGGGCCCAGCGCCTTGAGAAACCGGTCCGCGACGATGTCGCGAAGCTCCCGCGTGTAGAGGAGGCTCTGGGACGTGTCGATCGCGATGCCGACCGCGAGGCTCCCGTCGCGCACGAGCCGCGCTTCGCGGATCTCGCATTTCCCCCGGCTGTCGCGCACCGTGAAGTCCGAGGCCGCGAGGTCTTCCACGGGCTTGCCGTGCTTCGTGACCGCGACCATCTGCTCGACGACGTGAGTATCGAGCGAGGCCTGCAGCCCGCGTCCGTTCAGGAGGATCGAACGCTCGGCGGCGCGCCCGAGCGCCGTCTTCACGCGCGCGGTGAGCACGACAGGGGAGTCGGGGAGGTGAACGGGCGCGTTTCGGACGTCGCCGGCGCCTTCCAGCGGGACGTTCCGTCCATCCACATCGAGCGTGACCGAGGCCAGCGTGTCCGCCGCCGGCGCGACGGCGCGGACGAGCGCGGTCACGGAGCCCGAGACCCGCTGCCCGTCGAGCGGCGCGAGGAACTGCAGGGTGAGCCGGCGGCCCCCCGCGTTGAGGGGCGTCTCGACGCGGTAGAGGGGGCGGCGATCGTGGTCGAGCGCGAGGGCGACAACGGTCTTCTCGTGCGGCACGGGGCCGACGTCCAGAAAGAACTCGAACGGGCGCGAGGTCGTGCGCGACCAGTCCTCGACCTGCCATTTCACGAACGCGACATCGCGGTCGCGCGTCTCCGCCTGAAGGCGCACCCGGCCGGTGACCATTCCCTCCGGCGCGCGCACCTCGAAAAGCGTCTCGCCGGGCGCGGCGCCTTCCGTGAGACTCGCAGGCACGACGAGGGCAAGGACGACCAGGGCCTGCGCGGGCCGTCCGCCCGCCCCATGCCTAGCCCGCGCCGCCAGGCCCCACCATCTTGGAGGGATCGATCCACGCATCGAACTCTTCGGACGTCAAGAAGCCGAGCTTGAGGGCGGCCTCCTTGAGCGTCAGGCCTTCCCGGTGGGCCGTCTTCGCGATCGCGGCCGCCTTGTCGTACCCGATGTGGGGATTCAGCGCCGTGACGAGCATGAGCGACTTCTTCACGAGGTCGTCGATGCGCGCGCGGTCGGCCTCGAGCCCTTCGGCGCAATGGATACGGAAGCTGCGGCAGCCGTCCGCGAGCAGCCGCGTCGACTCGAGGACGTTGTGGATCATCACGGGCTTGAAGACGTGCAGGTCGAAGTTGCCCTGGCTCGCGGCGAACGCGACGGCGGCGTCGTTGCCGTAAACCTGGACGACGACCATCGTGAGGGCCTCGGCCTGCGTCGGGTTCACTTTGCCCGGCATGATGGAGCTCCCCGGCTCGTTCTCGGGAATGCGGAGCTCGCCGATGCCGCAGCGCGGGCCGGAGGCGAGCCAGCGCACGTCGTTCGCGATCTTCATCAGCGAGCCGGCGAGCGTCCGAAGCGCGCCGGAGGCGAACGCGAGGGCGTCGTGCGCCGCGAGCGCCTCGAACTTGTTCGGCGCCGAGACGAAAGGAAGGCCCGTCATCTCCGCGACGCGCCTCGCGACCCGGACGGCGTACTCGGGATGCGTGTTGAGTCCCGTGCCGACGGCCGTCCCGCCGATCGCGAGCTCGAGGAGGTGAGGCAACGCTTGCCTGACGTGCGCGATCCCGTGGTCGAGCTGCGACACCCAGCCGGAGATCTCCTGGCCGAGCGTCAGCGGGACGGCGTCCTGCAGGTGCGTGCGGCCGATCTTCACGACGTCCTTGAACTCCCGCGCCTTGCCGTCGAGCACGTCGCGCAGCTTCTTCACCTCGGGGAGCAGCCGCTCCTCGATCTCCGAGACGGCCGCGATGTGCATCGCCGTCGGGAACGTGTCGTTCGAGGACTGCGACTTGTTCACGTCGTCGTTCGGGTGGACGGGAACCTTCGAGCCCATGGCGCCGCCCGCCATCTCGATCGCGCGGTTGCCGATGACCTCGTTCACGTTCATGTTCGTCTGCGTGCCGCTGCCGGTCTGGAAGATGACGAGCGGGAAGTGCGCGTCGAGCTTGCCGTCGATGACTTCCTGCGCGGCGGCCGCAATGAGCCTCGCGCGATCCTGAGGCAGCAGGCCGAGCTCCTGGTTCACCTCGGCGGCGGCCTTCTTCAGAATTCCGAAGGCCCAGATCATCGGGCGCGTGAACCGGATCTCCCCGATCTCGAAGTTCTGGAGCGAGCGCTGCGTCTGCGCGCCCCAGTAGCGGTCGGCCTCGACCGCGATCTCTCCCATCGTGTCCTTCTCGATCCGTGTCGCCATGGCGTCCCTCGCGTCCGGGAACGGGCGACTGATTCTAGTTCTTGCCCGCGCCTTTCGAGCTCTCCGCGTGACCGCGCTCACAGGAGACGCGCTCGGCCGGTAAAATGGCGGCCATGAAAGCCATCCGCGTCCACGCTCCCGGCGGTCCCGAGGCGCTCCACCTCGAGGAGGTCGCAGACCCGTCTCCGAAGGCCGGCGAGGCGCTCGTCCGCGCCGAGGCGATCGGCGTCAACTTCATCGAAGTCTATTTCCGTCTCGGTCTCTACAAGCCACCCGGATACCCCTTCACGCCGGGCGGCGAGGTCGCGGGCGTCGTGGAAAGCGTGGGGCCCGGCGTTACTTCTCTGAAGCCGGGCGACCGCGTGGCGACCGTGAACGCGGCTGGTGCGTATGCGGGGAAAGCGCTCGTCCCCGAAGGCCGCCTCGTCGCCGTTCCGGACGGCGTCACGGCGCGGCAGGCCGCCGCGGTGATGCTCCAGGGCATGACGGCCCACTACCTCGCGACATCCACGTATCCCTTGAGGAAGGGCGACACGTGCCTCGTCCACGCGGCTGCGGGCGGAGTCGGCTTGCTCCTGTGCCGCATCGCGAAGAACCGCGGCGCGCGCGTGATCGGGACGGTCTCGACGGAGGAGAAGGCGGCGAGGGCGCGCGAGGCCGGGGCGGACGACGTCATCCTCTACACGCGGAGCGATTTCGTCGTCGAGACGAAGCGCCTGACCGGAGGAAAGGGCGTTCAGGCCGTCTACGACTCGGTCGGGAAGACGACGTTCGAAAAGGGTCTCGACGTCCTCGCGCTGCGCGGCACGATGGCGCTCTTCGGGCAGTCGAGCGGCCCCGCCGGACCGATCGACCCCCAGGTCCTCAACCAGAAGGGCTCGATCTTCCTGACGCGGCCTTCGCTCTTCCATTACATCGCTTCGCGCGAGGAGCTCCTGTCGCGTGCAGGCGACGTCCTCTCCTGGGTGAAGGACGGCTCGCTGCCGGTTCACATCGACCGCACGTTCCCGCTCGCCGAGGCCGCTGCGGCCCACCGCGCGCTCGAGGCGCGCGAAACTTCCGGAAAGGTGCTGCTCCTGCCGGGCTGATCAGTCGGGATCGCGGCGCTCGACGGTCTGGCTGACCAGGCCCTCCGCCTCGGCGGCGTCGGGGTTCGTTCGCAGGAGGGCCGCCACGCCGGCCTCGCCCCGCGCGGCGATCGCGAGCTCGAGCCACTCCTCGTTCACGCGCCAGCCGATGGCCCGGTTTCCCCCTTGCGCCTGTGCGCGCCGGAGGGCGGCGTCGACGAGGCCGAGATGGTCGCGGAACGAGGCGAGATGCGGACGCGCGCGCGAGAGCGGCTCGATCGAGAAGCCGACGGACAGGGAGACGGGGCGTCCGCCGGCGCCGGCGGGCACGCGCACGTTTTCGGCGACGGACGCCCGGAGGCGCATGGCCAAAGAGCGCGCTTCGCCCGCAAACCTTATGCGCGCGACGATGAGGAACGCGATCTCGGTCCAGCGCGCGATGACGGTGCCGCCTCGCACGACCGCCTGAAGGGCGCGCGCCGTGTCGCGAAGGAGCGCGTCTCCCAACTCGCGTCCGCGCGCGTCGATCTCGTCGAAGTCGTCGACTTCGGCCAGCATCAGGGCGACGTGCTCCGGCGGCGGATCGCCTCCCCGCGACGGCCTCCGGGCCGGCGCGAGGAGGGTCCCGATCGCGGCGTCGACGAAGCGCCGGTTGTGAACGCCGGTCAGGGCGTCCGTGAGCGACGTCTCGGCGAGGAGCTTCTGCGCGTCTTTCAGCTCCTCGTCCCGGCGCTTCAGCTCGTCCTCGAGGGCGTGCACGGAGGCGGCCGACCGGTGCGCGAGGAAAGCCCGAACGGCCCATCCGATCCCGAAGCCCGCGAGAAGGGCGATTCCGCCGAGCCAGGCCGACCCGGCGGAGAGGATCACTTGAAGCCGCGCACCGCGTGCGGGCGGTAAGGAGCCTCGAGCGCGCGGATCTCCTCGTCCGCAAGCGTCAGGTCCAGCGCCGAGAGGGCCGTCTCCAGGTGCGCGAGCTTCGTCGCCCCGATGATCGGCGCCGTCAGGGCAGGACGCGAAAGGAGCCAGGCGAGCGCGACGGCCGCGGGCTCGACCCCTCGCGACGCCGCGACGTTCTTGACCGTCTCGAGGACGGCGTCGTCCGACGGATGGTCGTAGAGGTTCCGCGCATAGTCGTCCGAGGCGGCGCGCGGCGTTGCCTCGGTGTCGGCGGCGCTCTTTCGCGTGCCCGCCAGGAGGCCGCGCGCGAGGGGCGACCACGGAATGACCGCAATCCCTTCACCCGCGCACAGAGGGAGCATCTCGCGCTCCTCTTCGCGGTAGACGAGGTTGTAGTGATTCTGCATCGAGGCGAAACGGGCCCATCCCCTCGCGTCCGAGAGAGCGAGCGCCTTCGCGAAGCGGTACGCCGGGCCCGAGCTCGCGCCGATGAAACGCACCTTCCCCTGCTTCACGAGGAGGTCGAGGGCCGCGAGCGTCTCGTCGAGAGGCACGGCGTGGTCGAAACGGTGAATCTGGTAAAGGTCGATCGTCTCGACGCCGAGGCGCCTCAGGCTCGCCTCGCAGGCCTGCACGACGTGCTTGCGCGAGAGCCCTCCCATGTTCGGGCCCGGCGACATCGGGAAGTTGACCTTCGTTGCGAGGACGATCTCTTCCAATCGCCCGTACTCGCGCAGGGCGCGGCCGGTGACCTCCTCGCTGACGCCGAGCGAGTACATGTCGGCGGTGTCGAAGAAGTTGATGCCCGCCTCGAGCGCGCGTCGGAAAAACGGCTGTGCGGCGGCCTCGTCGAGGACCCACGGCCGCCAGGAGGGCGTCCCGTAGCTCATGCACCCGAGGCACAGGCGAGACACGGTGACTCCCGTGCGGCCGAGCGTCGTGTACTTCATGCCGATAGTCAACAGTGAAGGGCCCGAATCGTTAGCGTGCTGGCGGTCTGCGGCCAGCGTGGTCTCGACCGTCATCTGCGTGGTGTTCAGACACGGTGAGGGTGACGGTGATGTCGAGGGTCTTATCGGCGGCGGGTGGGATGCGGATCCGAAGCCTGATGTCGATTGTTATCCTCCCGGCTCGCGCTCTTGCTGGGTGAAGTCACAAGCCGTCGGATCGTGGCGTCGTGGCGGAGCTTCGCGCGAAGGTCGCCGGCGTGCCCGATCGAGGCATCCGCGTGCCCTTGCGAGATCCTCACGACACCGCCTTCGGAATCGGAGGCTGTTGACGACGGCAGCCAGCCGCCGGTCAGACGTCGTCAACGACAGAGCCTCGCCGATCGGCATTCGAAGCGCAGCGTGAGGACCGGTCGGAGCTCGGCTGGGGTCGC
Organism: Thermoanaerobaculia bacterium; assembly: GCA_963816185.1. Taxonomy (GTDB): domain Bacteria; phylum Acidobacteriota; class Thermoanaerobaculia; order UBA5066; family UBA5066; genus Fen-183. The sequence continues at coordinate 406,837 of CAWFJJ010000025.1, forward strand.
CGCTCGTATCGGCACGCGCGGTCGGGGCCAGAGCTGCCCTGGAGCGGCGGAACTCGAGAAGGAGTAGGAGGAACCGGCTCAGGCGAAGCGAATGGCGGACCCCGCGTTTGTAAGGCGGGTGGAACGTAACCCCTGGAAGATCGTGGCGGAATCCGGAGAACCATCTGAATCCTGCAGCGGGGATCCCGGTCTCTCCTTGCGTCGCGAGCTCCCAGCGGTCTTGCGCGGAAGCGATGCGACCGGACGCCAGCAGGAAGAGAGCCATCCCGATCCGCTCGCGCAGGAACGCCGCCCTAGAAAGAGGCACTTGCCGTGAAACCCAGGCTGCCGGCCGAGACGACGGGCGCAATGCGAAAGCTGTATGCGGCAGGTGGCGCCTCCTGCTGCGTCTCCTCGCGCCGGTGGCGTTTCACGACTGTGCGCCCGATGAGGGTGCCGACGAGCCCTCCCGCGATGACGTCCGAGGCCCAGTGCCCGCGGTCGTGCACGCGGGCATACCCGACGCAGCTCGCGAGCGTGTAGGAGACGACCGGCACGAGCCATCCGTCGGCTCGCGCCGACAGCACGGACGCGACCGCGAACGCCTCGGTCGATTCTCCCGATGGAAACGAGGAGTTCCCGGAGAAGGGCTTGAATTCATCCGCATCGGCTCCGCCGCTTGGGCGGACGCGTCCGACGGCGTACTTCAGGAGCGGCGTCGTGATGCCGGCCGCGAGAATCTCGGCCTCCACCGCGTCGCGGCCCGTTTCGAGAAGGCGCTCGTTGTGCGAGACGAGGCCGCCCCCGAGCGCGACGGCCGATACGCCGATCGCCGCCCAGGTCCCGAAAGGCTTCACGACGCGGGCGAAGTCCTCGGTCTGCTTCGAGCGGTGGCTCTGAACCCACGCGTCGATGCGGTCGTCGCGCGTGCCGACGAAGACGACGCCGCCGGAAATCGAGGCCACCTCGGCCCAGTCCCCGACGTCGAAGCGGGACGGAGCCATCGCAATGGCCGCGCCATCGTTCAGATACCGCTTCAGCTCGGCGACAAGAGGGGAATCCGTGGTCTGGGCGAGCCCCGGTCCAGCCGCCAGGAGTACGACCACCTCGAGAGGTACGAGCCCGAGCCGACGCGCGAGTTTCACTTCGAGCGTCGTCGTTCCGCGACAAAGCCGGCTGCGGCCGGAACGACCAAGAAGAGCTGCATCAAAGCGACATCTCTCTCTGGAGCGCGCGTCGATGCAAGAGCAGTACCTCGAACGAATGTCTCAGGATTCGGACGGACGCGAGGATGGACGAGCGATTAGGCTACGCTTCGCCGGCTTCTGGAGGGAGTCGCCATGGGAAAGGGATTCGTCCTGGGTTTTGTCGTTGCCATCATCACGTTGATTGCCGCCGGCTATTTCTTCGTGACGAGCGGCGCCCTGCCCGCCGGACAGGACTCGAAACCAGGCAGGCTGGAGACGTGGGCTGCGAAGAGATCGCTTCAGGCGACGATGCGCCGAGAGGCTCAGGGCCTGACGAGCCCCCTCCAGCCCACGGACGAAAATCTCACTGCGGGCATCGCGCTCTACCGCGCCCACTGTCAGGTGTGCCATGGAGGAGCCGATGGTGAGGTGTCGTTGATCGCGAGAGGCTTGACTCCGAATCCGCCGCAGCTCGCGAAGGATGGAGTCGAGGATGATCCCGTGGGAGTGACTTACTGGAAGGTCGCCCACGGGATTCGCTTTACCGGAATGCCGGCCTTCGGCAAGACCCTGTCTGGCCGCGAGATGTGGCAGATCGCGCTTCTTGCGAAGTACATGAACTCACTGCCATCTGGAGCTCGCAGCGCGTGGCTGGCAGGGAAGTCGGCGCCCTGACGACGTCCGCCTGTCAAGGCTCCCGCCCCTCTTCACATCGGACGCCAGGTCGTCTCCACTCGCACCGGCATTTCATTCTTGACGGGGACCGTCAGGAGCGAGGGCGGGGGAATCTTGAAATCGGAAAGCGTCGCCGGGATCGTTCCCGAGATCTTCGTGTAGATTCCCTCTTTCACCTGCTGGAAGGGAACCTGCGTGTACCGGACGGTCTGACCCGCGAACTCGATCTCGAGATCGCAGTGGACCGTGGGTGATCCGAAGGCGGATTCGGGCAATCGGATGCGCACGCTGACGATGGGAAACTGTGCGCCGTGCGTGGCTTGAAGCATGTGAAGATCGCGGTTGCTGTCCCCCGAATCGAACGACTTCACGGGCGCCGCGATCAGGACATCGCATTGTCTGGCTTGGCACACCACCTTTCCCCGGGCCGCGTGGCTGGTGCCCTCGGTCTCATGCAGCGGATGAGATACGTGATACGTGAGAGTGGACTTTTCGAGCACCCATTGACCGTCCGCCAGGGCAAATCCGGGAAGCGCCAGAAGCAGACAGACGATTCGGATCGCGCCGTTCTTGGTGCACCCATGTTCTTTCATGAACAGCGCCTCAGAATTTGAGCGCTACGGATCCGATCGCGGCGGCATAGGCCGCGATCGTCACGTCGGCCACGGCCGAGTGCGCCGAGGCAATCCCGTGAACCTTTTCTCCGCGGTCGAGCTGAGCGCGCGCCATCGCGCCCAGGATGGGCGTCAGGATCATTCCGGCGCCATGGACCCACGCGAGGGCCTTGTGCAGACGGATGGGGCCGCGGACCGAAGTCCCAGGAATATTCGGTGCTCGGATCGCAAAGGAAGCGCTCGTGATGTACAAGCCAGCCGTCAGCAGGCCCAGGGCGCCATGAAGGTTGCGCGCCGACGTGCTGCCGTGCCTCGTCGCTCCGTTCGACGTGATGACCGTCGCGAGCATGGGGATGAGTGTTATCAAGCCGAGGCGTTGATGGATCTTGAGCATGTGCGATCGCTTGTCGAGCCTCGCCTGAGCCTCGGCGTTCGCCCGCGTCAGATCCGGAGGAAACCCCAAATCCTGCAGCGACGGCTTGGCCGCCTTTTCCTGAGGCGGGGCCGCCTTCTCGTCCACTTCTTGCGCAGCCTCCGCCGACGGCCGGCCGAGACCCGCCGTGTCGGTGACATTGACCGTCGCGGAAAGTGCCTCCACGGAGTCGAGGCAAGCGGTCTCGAAGCTCCCCCTGAAACTGCCGGGGGACACCAGGTCGGCGACCGGATCCAGCGTCGAGTCTGCCGCCCTCGCGGTCTCGGCAAATGACGCTGGAGCGAAGATGAGCATCACGGAAACGACGGCAGGACCGAAAGGACTCGCCATCACTCACCTCGTTCGCGGGCGGGCCGATGCAAGAGCAGTGCCTTGAGAGGGAGTCTCAGGATTCGGACGGACGCGATCCCGAGTGCCGAGAACATGCCGTTGCGCACATCGGTCTCGACGGCTGCCGACGAGAGGCGCCGACTCATTCCGAGCCCTGAAGACCATCCGGCTCCTCGCAGCGGTAGGATGCGTCCCACAAAGACCGGATTTCATCAGGAGGTTCCCATGTCGAGCGTCCCCCCACAGGGTCCCGGACCCATGCCACCCCCGCCTCCGCCCCAGCCCCCGTACGCGGCTCCGCCCTCCGGAGGACTGCCGTGGGAGACGCAAGCCATCGGACCGGAGCCGTTCTTCGAGACAGCGAAGCTCTTCATCATGGCGCCGGTTGAGGCCTGGCGTCGGACGAGGGAGACCGGCGATTACATGCGCCCGCTTCTTTTCGGCGTCGTCGTGGGGTGGGTCGGTCTCGTCTTCCGCGCGGTCTGGGGAACGATTTTCGGCGCCGGTCTCATGAGGATGATCCCGGCGCAGTACGCGGGGTTCACGCGATTCGGGGGAGGGTCGCTCGTCGTGCAGATCATCCTCGGGCCGCTCTTCGTGGCGCTCGGCCTCTTCATCGGCGCCGCGATCCTCCACGTCTCGTTCATGATCGTCGGAGCCTTGAAGGGCTCGAGGTCGCAGTTCGAGGGGACGTTCCGGCTTTGCGCGTACGCGAGCGTGGCGAACGTCGCGAACGTGGTCCCGATCGTGGGCGGACTCGCCGCGGGAATTTGGGCGATCTACCTCATGGTCGTCGGCGCGCAACAGCTCCACAAGACCACGCAGGGCAAAGCGCTCGCGGGCATCCTTTTGCCCGTGCTGGTCTGCTGCGTGTGTGCGGCAATCGGGATGGCCTTCGCGGGTGCCGCGCTCTTCTCGGCTTTCCGCCACTAGATTTCGCGTGACGCCGGGCCGGCAGCTTGCGTTTCTCTGGGGCGGCACGGCGCTCGCCTGCGCCGCGGCCGCCCCGTGGGTGCCCGCGCTCGCACGAGGATTGCCGCCGTGCCCGTTCCGGTCACTTGTCGGGATTCCGTGCCTCACGTGCGGCAGTACGCGAACGCTCCTGGCCCTCGCCCGTTTCGACGTGGGCGGCGCATTCTCCTGGAACCCGCTCGCCGCGGCAGCGGGGATTCTCCTCGTCCTGGGCGGTCTCGTCGCCCTCGGCGCGGCTCTTTCGGGCCGGGGCGTGGAGGCTCCACGTCCGACGCCTGCTCTGCGCGCCGCCCTCGCCCTCGCGCTCGCCGCGAACTGGATCTTCCTCGTCGCGGCGGGCCGCTAGCCGCGGGAGCTCGTGGGACGGATCCCGGACTGCGGAATGGGCGTCGCCGTCGGTAGCGGCGCCGCGAGAGCGCGTGAGAGCGCGTTCTGCCACGAGGGCAGCTCGATCCCGAGGTTCGCGAGCTTCTCGTTCGAGAGCGCCGCGAACTTCGGCCGGAAGACCTTGCTCGCGAGGCCGTCGGCCGAGACCGGCACGACGCTGGAGGGGCTTCCGATCTGGCGGGTCAGCTCCATCGCCAGCTCGTGCCACGTCGTGAACCCCGCGTTCACGCAGTGGTAAACGCCGGACGCCGCTTTTCCCTCGAGGAGACGCCGGGTCGCGGCCGCGACGTCAACCATGTAGGCGGGGGAGACCGTGCGGTCGTAGAAGGCGCTCACGGTGCGCCCCGCGCGGATGTCCGCGCACATCCGGTCGATCGTGCTTCGGCCTTCGGGGTTTCCGAAGAGGCTCTCGACGCGCAGGACGAAGTATCGCGGCGCTCCCGCCGCGTACCACTCGCCGAGGAGCTTCGTGGCGCCGTAGACGCTGCCGGGGTTGGGCCGGTCCGTCTCGCGATAGGGCGACGTCGTCGCTCCGTCGAAGACGAAGTCGGACGAGAAGTGCACAAGCGTCGCGTCGGCGGTGCGGCAAGCCTCGGCGAGCGTGCGCACCGCGAAGGCGTTCACGGCGAGCGCGGTCTTTGGATCCCCCTCGGACTCCTCGACGCCGAAGGCCGACGTGTTCACGATCGCCTGCGGACGAAGCTTGACGAGGCGCTCGAGGACCTGCTCGCGCTGCGTCAGGTCCAGGGCGGCGCGGGTCAGGGCCGCGACCTCGTGACCTCCCCGGCGAAGCTCGCGCACGACGGTCAGGCCGAGCTGGCCCCCGGCCCCGGTGACGAAAATGCGAAGCGGCACGCCTGAGCGTGACATGGGCCGCGGGCCGGAGCAAGGGGCCTTATGCTTGCCGCGTGAATCCGGATGTGACCGCCGCCGTCGGGCGCCTTCACAGCGACGGCTTGCTCGGGGATTTCACGGCGAATCTCTTCGGGCGCGTTGCGCGGCGTGAGCTCGTCTCCGTACGGCTCGAGATCCGCGCCGCGCTCTACCTCGGCGTCCTCCTCCTGACCGGGGGGATCGGCCTTTTCGTGAAGGAGAATCACGAGCGGATCGGTCCGGCGGCGATCGCCGTCGCGATCGGCCTCGGGGCGGCTGTGTGCCTCGTCTGGGCCGTGAGGCGTTCGGCGCCTTTCGCCTGGGGGGAGGCGACCTCGGCACACGCGGGATTCGACTATGTTCTTCTTCTCGGCGCGCTCCTCGTCGCGACGGATCTCGCCTACCTCGAAACCCAGTTCGCCCTGCTCGGTCGGGACTGGCCCTGGCACCTTCTCGTCGTCGCGGTCTTCTACGGGCTCCTCGCGTACCGCTTCGATTCGAAGATGCTCCTTTCGCTCGCCCTCGCGTCCTTCGCCGCATGGAGGGGAATTGCCGTGAACATCGAGAGGACTTCTCTCGGGTCGGGCGACCCCGCGCGCCTTCGAGTCGAGGCGCTCGCCATAGGCGCGCTCTTCGCGGTTCTGGGCCTCCTGTCGGTGCGTGCGGGAAGGAAGGCGCACTTCGAAGACGTGTACGTCAACGCAGGGCTTCTCCTCGCGCTCGGCGGCCTCCTCTCCGGAGTCTTCGGCATTCGAGAGAACGGCTGGGGAGGATGGCTGCTCTTGCTTCTCCTCGTCTCTTCCGCCGTCGCGTTCGCCGCGTTTCGCACGAGGCGCACGCTGCCGTTCGCCCTCGCGATCGTGGCGGCCTGGCTGGGCCTCCAGAGGTTGGTTTTCGAAAGCGCCGGGGCCGCGCCGGCCGGAGCTCTCCTGGTCTCGGCGATGACGGCGGCCGGAGCCCTCGGAGGCGTGATCGCCGCACATCGGAAGATGAAGATTCCATGAAACGGGCCTGGATCGAGGCGGAGCGCGTCGAGGAGGTCCGCGCCGCCGCCCGCGGCTGGAAGAGAGGCGGCGCGATCGGCGCGGGCACTTTCGACGAAATCCTTCGAAGGTATCCCGAGCCGAGAGCCTTGCCCGCGCTGCTTTGGCGCGTCCTCGTGTTCGTTTTCGTATCGCTCGCCGTCCTGCTGCTCCTGGGAGCGTTCGCGCTTGGCGCTCGCGGGGGCGTGAACACCTACACGACTCTCCTCTTCTTTTTCGGGGTCGCCTGTCTCGTCGCGACGGAAGCGCAGGAGAACGCACCGCGCCTTGCCCTTCGCGGGGGAGCCGGCGCGACCTGCTTCTGGGGAATCGTCTTTTTCCTGGGCGGCCTCTTCCTGCTCCTCGAGGAGACGCTGAAGGTGCGCGAGGAAAGCGGCGTGACGATCCTCGTTCTGGCCTCTCTCGCCCTCTGGGCGCTCGCCGCGTGGCGCTGGGGCAGCCCCGTATGGGCAGGCTTCGCGGGGATGTCGCTCTTTCTCCTCCTGACGCGCGCCCCCTTCGGCCGCCTGCTCTGGATCGCCGGCGGCGTCGCGCTGGCGCTCGCCTTCGAGCGTCTTCTCGATCGACCCTCGTGGTCACCTTCCCGCCGAAGGTGCGCGGCCGTTCTCGTCGTCGTGGGCCTCATGGGCGTGTACGGTGCGGTGAACCTGTACTCGCTCGACCATCGGTTCGTCGAAAGCCTCGGAAGAGCCGGGCGCGACGCTCCCGGTCCGCGCTTCAGCGAAAGGATCGGGTCGATGGCCCTGACCGCGCTCTTCCCTCTCGCGGTCGTCGGCTGGGCCATCCGTGCACGCCGGGCTTTCGCGCTCGACGTCGGGCTCGTTCTCTTGGCCCTTTCCCTTGTCACGCTTCGCTTCTATGTCCATCTCGCGGCCCCGTGGCTCCTCCTGACGCTCGCAGGAGCCGCGCTCTTGCTCGTCGCTCTGGGCGCCAACCGGTGGCTCGCGAGGGGTGGCGGGAGAGAGCGAAACGGTTTCACGGGGGAACCTCTCTTCGGGGACGAACGACGGCTTCGCGCGCTCGAGCTGGTGCCCGTCGTCGCCGCTCACGCGCCCGACTCCCGGCCGCCGGTCGAGCCCGGGTACCAGGGCGGCGGAGGAAGCTTCGGAGGCGGTGGCGCCGGCGGGTCGTACTGATTCATCTGCTTCGTTTCGTCGAGACGAGTCTCACTCGAAGATCGACGAGTCAAGGGAGGACGCCGTGAACCAGCCCGTCGTCGCCATGCTCAGTCCAACCGAAATGGCGCTCATCCGTCTCCTGCGTGAAAGCTCGCCGTCGGCGATTCGCGGACGGGTGAAGACGGTCGTCGAGGCGCTTCTCGAAGCGGCGAGAGAGCCGTACTGCCCCGAAAAACCTTGCCCCCACGCGCCGGGAGAGTGCGACCGCTGCGTGCAGACGCTGCGCGTGCTGGACGGGCTCGAGGCCATGGAGCTTCAGATCCGGGGCCTTCCCGGCGCCTGAGGCTGCGGTTCGGGCGCTCTCGGGCGCCGCGGGTTGAGGTACCCTCTCTCATTCGAGCACGGAGGACGCATGCGCTTCTCGTCGCTCCTCGTGGTTCTCGCCATGGCATCGACCGCCCGCCCCGCCCCCGCCGAGCCCTCCGTCGCCGCCCCCGCGCCGCCGGTCGCCAAGCGTGTCGAGAAAGTCGTCACGCTGCACGGCGAGGCGCGATCCGACCCGTACTTCTGGCTGCGCGACAAGCCGAATCCGGACGTCGCCGCCTATCTCGAAGCCGAGAACGCATACACGGCCGCCGTGATGAAGCCGACGGAGCCCCTGCAGGGCGCTCTGTATTCGGAGATGCTCGCTCACATCAAGGAGACGGACCTCTCCGTCCCGTACCGCGAAGGCGCCTGGCTGTACTACTTCCGCACCGAGAAAGGGAAGCAGTACCGCATCTACTGCCGGAAAAAGTTCCCGGACGGACCCGAGCAGGTCACGCTCGACCTGAACGAGCTCGCGAAGGGCCAGAAGTTCATGGCGCTCGGGCGATATGCCGTGAGCGACGACGGAAACCTCCTCGCCTACTCGACGGACATCACGGGGTTCCGCCAGTACACGCTCTTCGTCAAGGACCTGCGCGCGAACGCCCTCCGGCCCGAGCGCATCGAGAAGACGACCGACGCCGTGTGGGCGGCGGACAACATGACGCTCTTCTACGGAGTTGAGGATGCCGCGAAGCGCCCGTATCGCATCTACCGCCACCGCCTTCTCGAACCGCAGAGCGCCGACGTCCTCGTCTACGACGAGAAGGACGAGCGCTTCAGCGCGTCCGTCGGCAGGACGCGGAGCCGCGCGTGGCTCGTCTTGTCCGCGCACAGCCACACGACCTCCGAGTCCCGCGTTCTGAAGGCCGACACGCCTGTCGGCGAATGGACGATGGTCGCTCCGCGGGAGCCGGAGCACGAGTACGAGGTCGACCACCGCGGCGACCTCTTCTACATCCGGACGAACTCGGGCGGCCGGAACTTCCGCCTCGTCACCGCGCCCGTCGCGGCTCCCGGCCGCGCGAACTGGAAGGAGATCGTTCCGCATCGGGCCGACGTGATGCTCGAGGACGTCGACCTCTTCGCGAACCATCTCGTCCTCCACGAGAGAGCGAACTCTCTTCCGCGCTTCACCGTCACGAATCTCACGACGAACGCTTCGCACGTCATCGCGTTCCCCGAGCCGGTCTACTCGGCGTTCGGTGAGGCGAACCGAGTCTTCGACACGAACGTCTTCCGGTACGCGTATCAGTCCTTCGTGACGCCGAATTCCGTTTTCGATTACGACATGGACGCGAGGACCTCGAAGCTCCTCAAGGAGCAGGAGGTCCCGGGCTACGACCGGACGCTCTACAAGTCGGAGCGACTTTGGGCGACGGCAGCCGACGGCACGAAGATCCCGATCTCTCTCGTGTGGCGCGCGAAGACGGCCGACGGGAAGACCCGCACGCTGAAGGACGGGCCGTTTCCAACTTGGCTGAACGGTTACGGCTCGTACGGGATCCCGATCCCCGTCACGTTCTCCTCGAACCGTCTCTCGCTCCTGGACCGGGGAGCGGTCGTCGCGATCGCGCACATCCGCGGCGGAGGCGAGATGGGAAAGAAGTGGCACGACGACGGCAAGATGCTGAAGAAGAAGAACACGTTCACGGACTTCATCTCGGCCGCCGAGTCTCTCGTCGCGGAGAAGATCACGGCGAAGGACCGCCTCGTCATCGAGGGCGGGAGCGCGGGCGGCCTCCTCATGGGCGCGGTCACGAACATGCGCCCCGACCTCTTCCACGCCGTCGTGGCGAGGGTGCCGTTCGTGGACGTCCTCAACACGATGAGCGACCCGACGCTGCCGCTCACGGTGGGTGAGTTCGAGGAATGGGGGAACCCTGCGAAGAAAGAGGAGTACGAGTACATCAAGGACTACAGCCCTTACGAGAACCTCAGGAAGGGCGCTTATCCGGCCATGCTCGTCATGACGTCGTTCAACGACAGCCAGGTCTTCTACCACGAGCCCGCGAAGTACGTGGCGCGACTGAGGACGCTGAAGACCGACGCGAACCCGCTGCTGTTGAAGACGAACATGGCGGCGGGACACGGAGGTGCCTCGGGTCGTTACGACAACCTCCACGAGGTCGCGTTCGAGTGGGCTTTCGTCCTCGCGCAGATGGGAATCACGAAATAGAAGGCATCGAGGGACGTGCAGCCTCGAGCAGGGGAAGGGAGGCCGGCGCATCTTCGCCGGGCGGTGGCGCTCGCCGCCGTGTTCCTCGCCGGCTGCGGAGCGCCGCCTCCGGCGCCTGTCCGCGTACCAGAGGCGCCGCTTGCAAGGCGGCCGCGGGCACCGGCGAAAGGCGCCGCATGTCGCGAGCTGCGAGGCGTGTGGGTCGCGACGGTCGGGAATCTCGACTGGCCTTCGGCGCCGGGCCTTTCCGCGTCCCGGCAGAAGCAGGAGCTCGTCACCCTTCTCGACGTCCTGGCGGCGCTGAACGCGAACGCGGTGATCTTCCAGGTCCGGGCTGCCGCCGACGCGCTCTATCCGTCCGCGCTCGAGCCGTGGTCCGAGGTGCTGAGCGGCACGCAGGGCGTCCCGCCCGAGCCTCTCTGGGATCCGCTCGCTTTCGCGATCGAGAGTGCGCATGCGCGCGGGCTGGAGCTTCACGCGTGGTTCAACCCGTATCGCGCGCGCTCCGCGACTTCGATCTCGCCCGCGGCGGCGGATCACATCTCGCGACGGCGGCCCGACCTCGTGAAGGCTTACGGGAAGCAGCTCTGGATGGACCCGGGCGAGGAGGACGTCGCGGCTCGCTCGCTCGCGGTGATCCTCGACGTCGTCAGGCGTTACGACGTGGACGGCATCCACCTCGACGACTACTTCTACCCGTATCCCGAGAAGGACGCGGCCGGAAACGTCGTGGAGTTCCCGGATGAGCCGAGCTTCACGAGGTATGTCGCCTCGGGCGGCGCCCTCGGGCGTGAGGACTGGCGCCGCTGGAACGTGAACAGGTTCGTGAAGCGCCTCCACGACGAGGTGAAGGCCGTGAAGCAGAACGTGCGCGTGGGCATCAGCCCCTTTGGCATCTGGCGGCCGGGGCGCCCGGCCCAGGTGAAGGGTTTCGACGCGTACGAGGAGATCTCGGCCGACGCGCGGACGTGGCTCCAGCGCGGCTGGGTGGACTACCTCGCCCCGCAGCTCTACTGGCCCATCGACCAGAGGGAGCAGAGCTTTCCCGCGCTCCTCGCGTGGTGGGCCGGGCAGAACACGGCGGGAAGGTTCCTCTGGCCGGGCCTGGCGGCGAGCCGCGTAGGCGAGAACGGGAAGGGCTGGCCGGCGGGGGAGATCGCCGAGCAGATCCGCCGCGCCCGGGCGCAGCCCGGCGTCACGGGGCATATTCTCTTTTCCGCTCGCGCGCTCCTCGAGAACCGGGCGGGAATCGCGACGGAGCTGAAAAAGGACGTCTGGGCCGAGCCCGCGGAGCTGCCCGAGAGATGAGCTATTTCGGCGCGGCTTCCGTCAGGACGCGCGCGCCGGCTTCCGTCACGAGGACGTCGTCCTCGATGCGGATGCCGAGCCCGCGGTACTCTTTCGGAACGCCCTTCTCGTCGGCGCGCACGTAAAGGCCGGGCTCCACCGTGAGCACCATTCCGGGCTCGAGCTTCCGCGCGGCGCCCGCCTCGTCGCGATAGCGGCCCCGGTCGTGGACGTCGAGGCCGAGCCAGTGCGACGTGTGGTGCAGCGCAAAGCGCTGGGCGGCGTTCTTCTTCTTCAATGCCGGGCGCCGGCCACGCAGGATCCCGGCGTCGAGAAGAGCGTCGAGGAGGACCTCGCGGGCCGCCTCGTGCGGCGCGTCCCAGGCCGCGCCGGGTCTGACGGCCGCGATCGCGGCGCGCTGGGCCGCCAGGACCGCGTCGTAGAGCCGGCGCTGCGGCCGCGTGAAACGACCCGAAGCCGGAAACGTGCGCGTCACGTCGGACGCGTATCCCTCCAGCTCGCAGCCAGCGTCCACGAGGACGAGGTCGCCCGCACCGATGCGCCGCCGGTTCTCCGTGTAATGGAGAATCGTCGCGTTCTCTCCCGAGGCGACGATCGTGGGATAGGCGGGCCCGCTGGCGCCCATCGCCCGGAAGCGCGAGTCGATCGCAGCTTCGAGCTGGTATTCGAAGAGACCGGGCTTCGCGCGGCGACGCGCTTCGCGGTGCGCGGCCGCTGCGATGGCCGCGGAGCGGTCCATGAGCGCAATCTCTTCCGGCGCCTTCACGAGGCGCATCGCGTGGAGAAGATCCGTCGGATCCATCACGGTCGCCGGCCCGCGCTTCGGGTTCCGGGCCTCGCGGCGGAATCGTGCGAGAAGGGACGCGATGATCCGGTCGCCGTCGGCATGGGCGCCGAAGGCGTAGTGGAGAACACGCGCGCGCCGGATGAGATCGGGGAGTCGTCTCGAAAGCTCCGCGCACGGGTACGCGCGATCCGCGCCGTGATCGCGCACGGCGCCCTCGGGACCACTGCGGCGGCCTTCCCACGTCTCCCTCGCTCGGTCCTTCGGCCTGAGGAACAGCGTGAACGTCTTGCGGTCCGCGTCGAGGACCGCCGCGGCTTCGGGCTCGGGGAATCCCGTCAGATAAAAGAGGTCCGGATCCGGGCGATAGCGATAGTGGACATCGTGGCCGTACGCGGCCTCGGGCGTCGCGAAGAGGACCGCGACCCCCTCCTTCATCCCGTCGAAAAAGCGAGTCCGACGCCGCGCGAAGACCGAAGAACGGCTCATGGCGGGAGTCTAACCGTGAGGAGCCCAGCGGCGGTTCATGCGACGATGGCGGCATGAAGACCGGTCCTGCCGCGGACGCCGAGGGAAGCCTCCGCATCGTCCGCCGCCTCCAGACGATCTATCCCGAAGAGTCCGCGACGCGCCTGAAGCGCGCGGTGCTCGAGGGCCAGGTCACGGTCGACGGGGCGGTCGTGAACGACCCCGGAGCGATCGTCTCGCGGGATGTGGCGCTCCGGTGGGATCGCAATCTCCGAAAGGAGCGGCGCGTCGCGACGTCGCTCACGGTTCTTTACGAGGATGACGACGCGATCGCGGTCTTCAAGCCGTCCGGCCTCCTCACTCACCCGACCGAGGCGAAGGAGCTCGACACGCTGCTCGGCCGCGTCTCTCAGTACGTGCAGAGGCGCCACGGGGGAAAGGAGCGAACGTTCGTGTCCGTCGTGCACCGGCTCGACAAGGAGACGTCCGGCATTCTCGTGTTCGCCCGGAGCCGGCGCGGTCTCATCGGGCTCCAGGCGCAGCTCCGCGCGCACACGATGGACCGGCGCTACCGCGCCCTCGTCGAAGGAGACCTCACGGGTGACGCGGGAACGTTCGATCGCGACCTCGTCGAGGATCGCGGAGACCGCCGCCGCGGCGTCGCGAAGCCGGGCGAGGCGGGTATTCGTGCCGTGACGGAATGGACCGTGCTGGAGCGATTCGGCCTCGCAACTCTCGTCGAGGCGCGCCTCAAGACGGGGCGCACGCACCAGATCCGCGTTCACTTCGCGAGCGCGGGTCATCCGCTCGTGGGAGACCCGGTCTATCGCGATCCGAAAAAGCCGCCATTTCCCGTGTCCTTCCCGCGCCAGGCGCTCCACGCGGGGCACCTCGGCTGGACGACGGCGGAAGGGAAGAAGGTCTCGCTCGACGCGGACCCTCCGGCGGACTTTCTCAAGCTGCTGGAGGAGTTGAGGAAGAGAAAGAAAAAGAAGAGTAATTAGTTTCTGCTATCGATGGCCGCATTCGCGGCCATCGGAAGAAGAACGTATTGCCGGGCGCCAGACTGTCAAGGACGCGCTGCGCGCGCCGCGAAGCGGTCGAAGATCCTTGACAGCGTGCGCCCGGCCCCAGATTCATTCCCCGGCGGCGGCGAAATGCCGCCGCCGATAGCAGAAAACTCTCTCTTCTCTTTTCTTTATTCTTTCTACTCGAGCACGACGATCACGACGCGGCGGTTCTGGGAGCGGCCCTTCGCGGTCTTGTTGGTCGCGACGGGCTCCGTGTCTCCGTACGAGATCGTGGAGATGCGGCCGAGAGGGAGCTTGTGCTGGCGTGCGAGGTACCGGCGGACCGCCTCGGCGCGCTGCTGGCCGAGCTGGTCGTTGTAGTCCGTGCCGCCCGTATCGTCTGTGTGCCCCTGGATCTCGAGGTAGACGCCTTTGTCCAGACCCTTGATCTTGGTTGCGAACTCGTCCAGCGCCGACTTGGCGTCCTTCGTGAGATCGAACGAGTTGATCTTGAAGTGCACGCGGTCTTCCGAGAAGGATTGCTGGAAGACGATCTTGCCTTTCGCGAGGACGCCCGCCTCCTGCGCGCGCTGCAGCGCCTCCTTGGCGGACTGGCTGATCTGCTCGATCTGCTTGCCCTGGTCGGCGACAGTGCCCTCGGTCGTCTTCTGCTTCTCCTGTATGTCCTCGAACTGCGTCTCGACCGACTCGATCTTCTTGTCGGTCTTCGCCTGTGACTCGGCGATCTTCTTGTCGACGTCCGACGTCGTCGCGCAGCCGGCGAGAGCGAGCCCGACGGCCGCGAGGAGAAGGGGAACGGGAACCGGATTGCGTTTCGTCATGAAAATCCTCCTGTGCATGGTGATTAGCCCTTGGCGGGCGGAGATGGTCCCCGGTATCCCGCGCGGACGCGGATCGCCCGGAGCGGACCGGAGAGCCGGAGTGAAATGCGGTGAAAACGGGACGGCCCCGTGCTCCCGGCCGAGAACCCGACGAGGTATTGGGCGCGGAGATCCTTTTGGATGAGCCGGACGGCGTCGGGGAGACGCGACGGATCGTCCACGATGGAAAGGCGGCCCCCCGTGATACGCGCGATGTGCCCCAGGATCTCGAGATTCAGGAGCCCCTCGGCGGTTTGCCCCGGCGGCGGAGAAACGGGGCTGCCCGGCGCACGCAGGCCGATCGGGTACACGGGCACGTCGACTCCTTCGAGAAGCGCGGCAAGCTCGTCGCGGGTCAGAGCAGACGCGTTGTCGATGCCGTCCGTGAGAAGGATGATCGCGCGGGAGCCGTTCTTCCCGAGAAGCGACTTGTCGGGCATCTTCGCGAGCGCGTCGAAGAACGCGGTCTTCCCGAAGGGCTTCACTTCGTCCACGGCGGCGACGAGGCGCGTCGTGTCCTCCGTGAACGGAACGGTCTCTCGGACGGCGCCCTCGGAAAAGACGAAGAGCGAGAAGTCGTCGCCGCGGACCTTCTGGTTGACGAGGGCGCGCACGGCGGCGCGGGCGCCCGCGAATTTTCCCGCGAGCCCCATCGAGCCCGAGCCGTCCAGGAGAATCGTGAACGAGACCGGCGCGTCGTCGTTGTGCGCGAAGAGGTCGGTCTTCACAGGCACGCCGTCCACGAGGAGCGTGACGTCCCGCGCGCGCAAATCCCGTACGGGCAGACCCCGGAGGTTCGTCACGGTGAACGGCACGAGGACGTATCCGACTTCGACCGAAGTCGTCGCCTTGACGGGTGCTCCGGGACGAGACTCGGTTCCCTCGGCCCTCGTCAGGGCCGCGGCGAAGAGCACGGGGGCGAGGGCAAGCCGTTGCAGGCGTGTCATTTCGTCGTGAGGCACGAACTCAACCAGGGAGTGTCGGCCTCTTTCGGCGAAATCACAGCAAACGTGCCGCCAGTCACAGTCTAAAATCTACAAGACTGTGATCTACATCACAGAAAGGCGTCAGATCAACTCGGCCTGCGCGAAAAAGAACGTGATCTCACGCGCAGCGTCTGCGGCATTCGCGGAGCCATGGGCCGCATTGCGCTCGATGGACTTGCCGAATTCCTTTCGAATCGTGCCGGCGTCGGCCTTCGCAGGATCCGTCGCGCCCATGACGGAGCGCCAGTGCGCGACGCCGTTCTCGCGCTCGAGGACGGCGACGTAAACCGGACCGGAGATCATGTACGCGACGAGGGAGGCGAAGAAACCCTTGCCGCGGTGCTCGCCGTAGAAGGACTCGGCTTCCGTCTTCGAGATGCGATGCCGCTTGAACGCGACGACGCGAAAACCCTCGGCCTCGATGCGCGTGAGGATCTTCCCCGCGTTTTTCGACTCGACGGCATCCGGCTTGATGATGGCGAACGTCTTTTCCATGCGGCCGCGGAGTATACGCGGCCCGCGGCGCGTTGCCGCCGCACGCACCCGAGGCAGATCGGGGTGTAACCAGAGCGACGCCAGGGTCGCGCTTACGGGCAGGTCGAGACAGGCTGGTGAAGAATCGCGGATGCGGGTGCGATGTAGACCGCGCGATCGGCCGCGGGTACGTTAGAGAGAGCGGCAAGCCAAGCAGAGTCGAACTGACTCGGATGGCGTTCCATGTCGGCCTCGACGGCGTTCCAGGCCGGGCCTTCGGTCGCCGCGAGCGGCTCGTTCGCATCGAAACGAATCGCATTCGACGCCGCAGAACGAAAATGAAGCGCGAGCGGTTGCGTGTCGACCTCGAGCCGCGTCTCGAGAAGATAAACAGCCGGTGGCGCGCTCAGCAGCTCTACCGCTTCGAGGACGACGGCCGCGACGGCGCGATGGTCCGGATGGCAGGTCGTCCCGTGGCGGGGGTCGAAGGTGAGGACGAGTTCGGGCGCCTCCGCCTGGATGAACCCCGCGATCATTCCGACGAGCCCCGAGGATCCGCCCGCATCGATGTCCCACGGCGGCCTTACCGTTCCGCCGCCGTCCGGCAAAGAAAGGAGGATCGCGTTCGCGCCGAAATACTGCGACGCGGCGCCGGCCTCCGCGCTTCGGACGGAAGCGAGGTCGGGGAGGCAGCCGTCCGGGCGGAGGCACGGGCCAGCCTCCCCGCGCGTTGCGATCAGGAGGGAGCAGCGCGCGCGCCCGTCGCCGCACCAGCGCGCGAGGAGAGGAGCCACGAGAGCCTCGTCGTCGGGATGGGCCGCGATCCACATCATCGATGCGGGAGCCGGAAGCCGCCAGGGACCCCTCACCGGAGAGACGGGCTGCGGCGCCGAGACAGGAAGCGGGACGTGACCTTGTGCGAGGACGGGGAGCGCGAGCGATGCGATCGCGGCCACCACCAGGGCGGAGACCCGGCGCGAAGCGCTCATCTTCCTTTCGGAGTGCCGTCCGGATCCCTCAACCCACGAGGGAGTTCGGGACGCTCGTCCCTAGCGTTCGAGCACCTTCTTCAGCATCTCGCCCATGAGCGCCGGCGAGTCCACGACGTGGACGCCGGCGGCCTGGAGCGCCTTCACCTTCTCGGGGGCCGTGCCTTTTCCGCCTGAGATGATCGCGCCCGCATGGCCCATGCGGCGGCCCGGAGGCGCCGTGCGCCCCGCGATGAACGAAACGACGGGTTTCTTGAGGTTGCCGGCGATCCAGCAGGCGGCCTCCTCCTCGGCGCTGCCGCCGATCTCCCCGATGAGGATGACGGACTCGGTTTCCGGGTCGTCTCGGAAGAGCGTGAGCGCGTCGATGAAGTTCGTGCCGTTGATCGGGTCGCCCCCGATTCCGATGCACGTGGACTGGCCCATGCCGAGACTGGTGGTCTGGCCGACGGCCTCGTAGGTCAGCGTTCCAGAGCGGGAGACGACGCCGACCGAGCCCGCGCGGTGGATGCGGGCCGGCATGATGCCGATCTTGACCTTTGCCGAGGGCCGGATGACGCCAGGACAGTTCGGCCCGACGAGGCGGCTCGTGCCCTTGGCGAGAAAGGCCTTCGCGCGGATCATGTCGTTCACCGGGACGCCCTCGGTGATCGCGACGATGAGGGGTATGCCGGCGTCCGAGGCCTCCATGATCGCGTCGGCCGCGGCCGGCGGGGGCACGAAGACCATGGACGCGTTCGCGCCCGTGGCCTTCACCGCGGCGAGCACCGAGTCGAAGACGGGAATGCCCTCGACCGTCGTCCCGCCCTTTCCGGGGGTGACGCCCGCGACGATCTGCGTGCCGTAGTCGCGGCTCGCGAGCGCGTGGAACTTGCCTTCACGGCCCGTGAGGCCCTGTACGAGGAGGCGCGTGTCTTTCGAGATCCAGCTTGCCATCTCAGGCGACCTTTCCGAGCGACGCGATGACCTTCTCGGCCCCGTCCTTCATGTCGTTGGCGGCGATGACCTTGAGGCCCGACCTCCCGAGAATCGCCTTGCCCTCCTCGACGTTCGTACCTTCGAGGCGTACGACCACCGGAATCTTGATTCCGATCTCCTGGATGGCGTTCACGACGCCCGTGGCGATGATGTCGCAGCGCATGATCCCGCCGAAGATGTTGATGAGGACGGCTTTCACGTTCGCGTCGGACAGGATGATCCGCATCGCGTTCTTGACCTGCTCCTCGTTCGCGCCGCCGCCCACGTCGAGGAAGTTCGCAGGACGGCCGCCCGCGTACTGGATGATGTCCATCGTGGCCATCGCGAGGCCGGCGCCGTTCACCATGCAGCCCACGTTCCCGTCGAGCTTGATGTAGTTGAGGCCGTACTTCGACGCCTCGACCTCGAGCTTGTCCTCCTCGTCGAGATCGCGGTACTCCTTGATGTTCGCGTGCCGGAAGAGGGCGTTGTCGTCGAAGTTCATCTTCGCGTCGAGCGCGATGACGTCGCCTTTTCCCGTGACGAGAAGCGGGTTGATCTCGGCGAGCGAGGCGTCCGTCGCGACGTACGCCTTCGCGAGCGCGATGAAGAAGCCCACGGACCTCTTGTGCGTCTCGCCCGTGAGTGAGAGAGCGTCCGCGAGCTTGCGCGCCTGATACGGCTGGAGGCCCCAGGCCGGGTCGAACGGCTCCTTGACGATCGCGGCCGGATCCTTCGCGGCGACGACCTCGATCTCCATACCGCCTTGTTTACTCACCATCATGACGGGCTGGCCGATCGCCCGATCGAGCGTGATGCCGAGATAGAGCTCACGGGCGATGTCGAGCGCCTCCTCGACGAGGACCTTCTTGACCCTCTGGCCCTGCGGTCCCGTCTGGTGCGTGACAAGCTGCATGCCGAGGATCTTCTTGGCGAGCTCGACGGCTTCGTCGGGGCTCTTCGCCAGTTTGACGCCGCCGCCTTTGCCGCGACCGCCGGCGTGGATCTGCGCCTTCACGACCGCGCGCCCGCCGAATTCTTTCGCGATGCGGCCCGCCTCCTCGGGCGAGTCCGTGACCTGGCCGCGCGGCGTGGCGACGCCGAACGCGCGGAGGATCTCCTTGGCCTGGTATTCGTGTATTTTCATGGGACCAAGAAGGGTATCAGAAGGAAAACAGCACGCTCCATGATGAAACTGCCTCATATCCTCGTCTTCGCACTCGCCGTCCGCGGCCCGCTCGGGGCGCAGGCGCGCGTGCCGACGCCGTCTCACGTCGCCGAGATCGCACGTCTTCCCGCGGACGCCGCCGCGTTGCTCGTCAAGGAGATCGTCGCAGAGCTGAAGGCGGATGATCTCGCGGCGCTCGAGTCCCGTTTCGACGAGCCGATGAAGGCGGCGCTGCCGGGCGAGAAGCTGCGTGGGTTCTGGACGGGCGTGGGCGCGACGGGCGGGCGCTTGAAGTCGTGCGGGGAGCCGCGCATCAGCTCGGCCGCGGAATACACGCTTGTCTTGACGACCTGCACGTTCGAGAGGCAGCGGGCGGACCTGAAGCTCACGTTTCACCCGGACGGGCGGCTGGCGGGTATGTACTTGGAGGCCGGCGGCGCGTCGCGTCCGGACTGGACGGCGCCGACCTACGTGACGTCGAGCTCGTTCCGAGAGCACGAAGTGCAGGTCGTCTCGGGTTCCGTGTCGCTTCCCGGAACGCTGTCCATGCCCGCGGGCGACGGCCCGTTCCCGGGCGTCGTCCTCGTGCACGGCTCGGGCCCCCAGGATCGCGACGAGACGATCGGCGGATTCCGCCCGTTCCAGGATCTCGCGCAGGGCCTCGCCTCGCGCGGCATCGCCGTGCTGCGTTACGACAAGCGCACGAAGGTTT
This sequence comes from Thermoanaerobaculia bacterium, assembly GCA_963816185.1. Lineage (GTDB taxonomy): Bacteria > Acidobacteriota > Thermoanaerobaculia > UBA5066 > UBA5066 > Fen-183. Next base: position 426,730 of record CAWFJJ010000025.1, read on the forward strand.
ACCAGAAGGAGCTCGCGGGGATGCGCGACATGACGATTCGCCAGGAGGTGATCGACGACGCGCTCGCGGCGGTCAAGCTCCTGCGAACCGTGCGAGGCGTCGACCCCAGGCTCATCTTCCTCGCCGGCCACAGTCTCGGGGCGATGCTCGCGCCGAGTATCGGCGTCCTCGATGGCTCTTTGGCGGGGGTCGTGCTTCTCGCGGCTCCTTCACGGCCCATGCCGGACGTGATGCGCGACCAGGCGCGATTTCTCGCCGAGCCGGACGCGCCCGAAGTCCAGCGGCGGGTGGCGCCGGAGATTCTGAAAGATGCGAACGCGCTCGCCGATGTCTATGCGGGCAAGCCGGGCCCGGTTTCCGGCACGATTCTGGGCGCCTCGGTGTCGTACTGGCTCGGCCTGAAGTCCTATCTTCCGCTCGAGGCCGCACGTTCCCTCGGCAAGCCTCTTCTCATCCTTCAGGGCGAACGCGACTATCAGGTCCCGATGGCCGACTTCTACGGGTGGAAGAAAGAACTCGGCGGCCGCCCGGGCGTCGTGCTCAAGTCGTATCCGGCCCTGAATCATCTCTTTGCACCGGGTAAGGGGCGGAGCGCGCCGGCGGAGTACGAAAAGCCCGGCCACGTCGCGGCCGAGGTCATCGGAGACATCGCAGCCTTCGTGAAGAAGACCCCGCCCTCGGCTGTGAAAGCGCCCTGACGCGCGGGAAGCGCGGAGCCTCTTCTCAGTGGCGCGCGGCGATCGCACCGACGAAGAACTTCGGATAGCGCGCCGCGACGGCATCCACGTCCGGGACGAACGTGACCTCGCGAAAGCCGGCTGCCAGGAAGCTCGCACGCCAGGACGAGGGCGAGAGGAACCCGTGATTCGGCCGGAGAACCGGGTGGAGCTTCACGTCCGTGAAGGTCGTGAGGAAATTGAAGACGAAATCGACGTAGGAGGGCGGCGGATGCGCACCAGGCTTCACGCATTCCGAGACGACGACGACCCCACCGGGTTTCAGCGCGGCTCTCGCCTGACCGAGGACGAACGCGAGATCGGGCGCGACGTGGAAGCAATTCACGGAGTAAACCGCGTCGAAGGAGGCGGGCGCGACACCCTGAGCCTCCCACGGCATCGTCATGTCGAGCTTCGCGGCCTCCACGTGCGTTCCTTCGGCTGCCGCGGCGCGCGCCGCACGTTCGCCCCGGCGCGCGAACGTGGGGACGAGCTCCGTGAAGAGCCAGCGCGCGACGCGCGTGCCGAGGCGGCGGAGCGCTTCTTCGGCCGCGCTCCCGCAGCCGCCGCCGATCTCGAGGATCTCGGCGCCCTTCTTCGGGCAGGACGCGTGCAAGCGTCTCGGCGCCGAGCGTGTTGTTGATCGTGTAGAGGATGTTCGCGTTCGAGAAATACCGGATCCAGAGCGGGAGTCGAACGGGCGAAAAGAGGATCTCCTCGCCCGTCTTCTTCCCGCGGAAGAACTCCGCCGCCTCGGCCGCGAGGAGCGTCACGATGTCGGCGCCGACGGCGGCATCGGGCTCGGTGGCGGCGAGCTCGGCCGCGAGGGATTCGACCGTTCCCGGTTGCGTCCCGCTCAGGGATACGGTGGTTCTCGGAAGATTTTTTTTCTCCCGTGCGGTTCCTGCTGCCGGTGGGGCGGGGGCCGTGGTGGATTTTCTTAGAAGGTGAATGGGGGCTGCGGCAGCGGGAACGGCCGTCGCGATTCCCGATGAGTCATCGTCACCCACCCTTCTAAGAAAAAATCCGCTCGCACCGAGCTTCTCGATCATGTAGCGGAGTGCGGGGCGGGTGCGCTCGGGGTATTGAGCAAGAATCTCTTCTTCTTCCTGCGTCTCCCCGGGCGCGGGCCGCGCGCCGATGTCGCCGAGGATCTTCCAGCAGGCCGCGTCGACGAGCTCGTCGTAGATCTCCGTCGCGACGAGGAATCGCTGCGAGAAGAGCGCTCGGACGGCATCGTCGGAGATGGCGCCGACGACGGCTGGGAAATCTCGGGCGACGGTGCGCATCGGCTCGAGAATGATACGGGGAGCCGCTTTTCATAGAATGCGCGCCCATGCTCGTCAGGATTGCCCGGCACGGCGAGAGCGAGGGCAATTTCGCCGGCTCGCTGCAGGGCTCCCGCTTCGACACGCCTCTTTCGGAGCGGGGAAGCCGCCAGGCCGAATATCTCGCCGTCCGCCTCGCGGGTGAGGCGATCGACGCGGTGTGGGCCAGCCCGATGATCCGGGCTCGTGAAACCGCCGCCGTCGTCGCGACCGCGCTCGGCCTCGGCGTGTCGCTGGACGCCGACCTCGTCGAGTTCGACTGGGGCGTCTGGTCGGGCCGGCCCTACAACGGGGCGATCGAGAAGGAGGTTTCGGGCGTGAGAGCGCGCTGGCGGGCGGGCGAGACGAAGCTTTCGCCTGCAGGAGGCGAGTCGCCCGCGCACGCCGCTGTCCGCGCCGACCGCTTTCTCGCGCGGCTTTCGGCCTCGGGGGCGCGCGCCCCGCTGGTCGTCGCGCACGGGCGCTTCAACCGCATCCTCATGGCGCGGCTTCTCGGACGAGAGCTCGGGCGGATGGACGAGATCCGCCAGCGGAACGGTTCGCTGTCCGTCTTCGAATGGGACGGGTCTCGACCGGCGACGCCGCTTCTCCTCGACGACGTCTCGCATCTGCCGCCGGAATTCCAGACCGTCTCGGTTCTCTCCGACAGCGTCAAGTAACGGGCGTCGCGCCGCGCTCCTCCGAGACACCTGCGCTCCGGATCGCCTTGGCCGCGATTCGTGCGATGAAGATCGTGGCGACGACGGCCGCGACCGCGAGGCTGATCTTGATCGTCTTCTGGAGCGCCGTCGCGCTTCCCGTCACATCCCCGAGGGCGGAGCCGAAGTAGACGTAGGCGAGCGTGCCCGGCAGCATCGCGATCCAGCTCGCGAAAAAGTACGACGCGAGCTTCACCGGCGTCAGGCCGAAGAGGTAATTGACGATCGTGAAGGGAAAGACGGGCGAGAGCCGGACGAGCGCGACGATTTTCGCCCCTTCCTTCTCGATCGCCCGGTTCAGGCTCCCGAACGTCTTGTTCGCCGCGGCGATTTTCTGCACACGCCGCCGGAATGCGCCGCGGGCGAGAAGGAACGCGAGGGTGGCTGCCGTGATCGAGGCAAGGGAAACGAGAATCGTTCCCGTCACGACGCCGTAAACGGCGCCGGCGGCGAGCGTCATGATCGCGGCGGGGCCCCCGGGGATGAGCGACGCGCCGATGTAAACGAGGCCGAAGATGAGGAAGCCGAGCGTCCCCTGCCCCCTCACGTACGTCTTGAATTCCTCGATCCACGCCGCGATCGGCAGGAGCCGGAAGAGAACGAACAGGCCGGCGACGACGGCGGCGGCGAGGGCCACCTTCGCGAGAGGAAAAGGCTTCTTCGCGGAAGGAGCGGGTGGGCCGGCGGATGCTTCGGCCATGGCTATCTCCTGAGAAACGCGGCGAGCTTCGTGAGGATCCTCTTGCGGCCCGGCGTCAGCGATGTCTTCAGGTAGGCGCGCGCGAGGGCGCCGTTGATCTCCGAAAGGGACGGGTACGCGTGGATCACCGAGCCGAGTGCCGAGATGCCGAGCCCGTTCTTCTTCGCGAGGACGATCTCGCCGAGCAGGTCGCCGGCGTGCGGGTGGACGATGGTGGCGCCCAGGATCTTCCCTTTCAGATCGACGAGCACCTTCGCGAAGTTGTCGTCCTGCGTCCCGTCGCAGACGGCCCGATCGTTGTGGAGGAACTCCGCGTGGAAGATACGATAGGGTACGTTCTTTCTCTTTGCGTCGTCCTCGCCGAGGCCGACGTGGGCGATCTCCGGGTCGGTGTACGTGATCCAGGGCGTGTTGTCGAAGTCGCACTTCGCGAGAGCCACGGGGGACAGGGTGTTGCGCAGAACGATGCCCGCCTGATAGCCCGCCCAGTGCGTGAAGAGGTAGTTGCCGGCCACGTCTCCGATGGCCCAGATCGAGGGCACGCTCGTGCGGCACTTCGCGTCGGTGGCGATGGCTTTCTGATCGTGTGTCACGCCGACACCCTCGAGGTTCAACCCTTCGATGTTCGGGCGCCGGCCCGTCGCCACGAGGATCTCGTCCACCGCGACGTCGAACTCGGCGCCGCCCGCAATCTTCACCGTGACGACCTTCTTCCCGTCCCTTTTCGTGACTTTCGTGGCGCGCGCGCCGTCGTGGATCGTGACGCCTTCTTCCTTCAGCCGCTTCGCCAGGACGGCGGCGACGTCCGCGTCTTCCTTCGGACAGATGTGCGGTGTCGAGGAAACGATCGTCACCTTCGAGCCCAGGCGCGAGAAGGCCTGGCCGAGCTCGGTGCCGATGGGCCCGCCGCCCATCAAAAGCAGGCTGCCCGGCAGCTTCGTGACGGAGAAGACACTTTCGTTCGTGAGGTAGCCGGCGTCTTCGAGCCCCGGGATCGGATGGATCATGGCGCGCGAGCCGGTCGCGATGACGACGTGCTTCCCCCACACGGTCGTGCCGCCGACCTCGACCTCGTGGGCGGACTTCAGGTGGCCCGCGCCGAGCATCACGTCGACGCCGAGGCCGGTGAAACGCTCCACGGAGTCGGCCGGAGAGATCTCGGCCTGTGCGTGGCGAACGTAATCCAGAACGGCTTTGATGTCCTGCGGTCCGGGGTCGGAGACGCCGTGAATCGCGAAACGTCCCGCCTCTCGGACGGCGTGGGCGGCCTTCGCGGCGCGGAGCAGCGCCTTCGAGGGAACGCAACCGTACTGCAGGCAGTCGCCGCCCATCGCCCGAACCGGTGTCGAGCCCTCCGGCGTGAAGGGAAGAACGTGCTTCTCCGCGAGCGCGACGCGGGCGCCCAGCCCCGATCCGCCGGCGGCGACGACGAGGCCGCCGGAGCCCGCGCCGATCACGACGAGGTTGTAGCGTTCCATCTGGACTCCTTGCGGGGAATACGGGCGGGGCGGCGCTTCCGATCAGAGATGAATGTCGCAGCCCCACTCGTTTCTTCCGAAGACGGCAATTTCGCGCTTTTCGAGTCGTAAACTGTTCGCGGGAGGTTAGCTCAGCGGGAGAGCGTCTGCTTTACACGCAGCAGGTCGCGGGTTCGATCCCCGCACCTCCCACCACTTCTTGTTGACATAAACTCTTCGGAACCCGTTAGTTATAGGGAAATGAGGCGGCTATGCGTTAAAACGTAGTCAGGTTTCGTCTACCGCCTGCCGGGTGCGGAGCGGGTGCGGGAAGAAGGGGGACGTCCACCGTGAAGTTCAAGATCACACGCCGCTCGCTCGCAGCGCTCAAACCGAAGGACGGATCGGAGCACGGGACGAGGCTCGCGGATAGCGACCTGCGGGGCTTTTTCATCAGCGTGTACAGGACGGGCCGCATCGTCTATGGCGTTCGCTACCGTGTGAACGGCATGCGCCGCTCAGTTCTGCTCGGCGAATTCCCGGCTGTCACGCCCGAGGATGCACGCAAGGCCGCGCTCGTGGTCATCGGCGGCGCGGCGAAGGGCGAAGACGAAGCCGAGAAAAGAACGGCATCCCGCGCCGCCGCACGGGGGAAGGCTGATCGCATCACGTTCGCGAGTTGGCGCGACACGTACCTGAAGGACGCCGCCCGGCGCATGAAGTCCACTCGCGACGTGGAACGCTACCTCACGATGGCCGGGGAAGAGTGGGACCGGCGCCCGCTCGCCGAAATCACGACCCGCGACGTTCGGACATCGACGGCGAAGGCAGGTCCGCCGTGATCCGATATCCGCCGCTCTCCTCGAACCAGACGCATTCGGTCGGTGACAAGGCGAGGCATCCCTTGAAACGCCCTTTCCAGCGGTCCCTCAGAAATCCCTGCGCCCACCTAATGGCCTTGCCCCGGCTCAGGTCCTCGGGCACATCGGTCTCGTCGTAGCAGCCCGCAAAATATCTGACGGTGAGCGTCCGGACGAAGGGCTTGTCGTCGGTGGCATGACCCGTCTGTCTCGCCATACTCGTCATCCCTTCCTCGGCTCCGCCAGTTTTTCGCGTCCGAGAATTTTGAGCACGGTCTGCGCGTTCCACGGACGCCCCGAGCGCGTCGGGATACGGTCATGGTTCAGCGCCGCCGCCACGGCTCGCAGCGAGGCGCCCTGAGCCTTCATCGCGGCTATCCTCTCCACGACAGGCGCCTCCTCGGGAACGGACTCCAGACGACCGTCAGCGCCCGTCCGGGACCCATAGGGGGCTGGTCCGGCGTGAAGGCCTTTCGCCTTTCGCGCCGCGTGGAAGAACTTCATACGCTGCGAGCCCCTGACGCGCTCAAGCTCCGCGAGCATGCGGTCCAACGCAGCGCGGATCGGATCGTCCTTCGCCTCCCCGATGGCGATGACGCGGCCACCGGCCTGCTTCACGCGGACCCGCAAGTAGCCTGCTAGGTCGGTATCGCGTGCCAGCCGGTCAGAATGCGCGACGATGAGCACCGAGGCGCGTTTCGATTTGATGCTGTTCAGCGCTTCCGCTAGTCCCGGACGCCGACGTCTCCTCTTACGCTTCGCGGGCATCGGGGTCTCCGGGCAGTATTACCTCGGGCCGGGGCGGCGTGGACACGGTCGCCCGCATCTCGGCCAGATGGGCGTCTCGCCGCGCACGTGCTGTCTCAGCGGCCCGGCGCAGAACCTCGGTAACGTCGAATTTGAACGGGGTGTTCACGTCGACCTGCTGCTTCGGCCTGCCATGCAGCGCCTCAAAGAGGAACTTCTCGGCGGCGAGCCGGACGAACGGGTTCCGCTCACGCAGCAGGCGCGTCCACCGCTCGACAGCGGGGGGCAGCTTGGACTCGGCGTCCCCCTTCGCCAGCGCCTCCAGCATCGCGCGCCCGCCGACGGCCTCCGTCACGATGGTGCGCTTGTTCCTCACCCCTTCGGGTCGGCCGGGACCGCCGGGGTTGCCCTCCGCGAACTTGACCGGGCCGCCGACCGCTCCGTGTCGCTTCTCCGTTTTGCTCCCGTTATCCACGCCGCCCTCCTCGTGCTCTTGAGGTCCCTTCGACCCCCGCGACGCCGGGCGGCGCGAACTCGGGCGTGCGGCTCTCTCTGTCCCTGATCCACGCCTCCACGTCTTCGCGGCGGTAGACGACGTTCGTCGCGCTGATGTAGATGGGCCCGCGCCCGCCGACGCCGCGACCGCGCCGGTCCCATGCGCCGACGGTGGCCGTCTTGACTCTGACGAGCGCGGCGAACTCTCGTCGCGAGATGAAGCCGTTCACGACGGCCTCCCGACGGGATGCGAACGGCGCGTCATGCGTCGCTCTCCAGCGCGGCTACCTCGGAATTGAAGGCGTCCTCGTCGGCCGGAACCGGGTCGAGACGAAGTTCCCGGTTTCGCTCCGCACCTGCGGAAGTCTGGAGACGGTCCCCCGAGGAGGATGAGGTTCCGGGTTCCGCCTTCTTATAGAAGGCGGGAACCTCGGGAACCTCGTCATCTCCGGGTGAGGTTCCGGCGTTAAGGGGAACCTCGTGGGAACCTCCGGGAACCTCAACCTCCTGACGCTGCCTCGGAGTGGTGCTGACATGCCATCCGAAGGTCTTTCCGTCCCCCTTCGGCTGGCCGTATATGCGGCCCGAGTCCTTGAGTAAACGGTGTGCAGCGAGCCGGTCGGCCCTCCGCATCTGTGTCGCGCTGCCGATCTCATCGTGGGTCACGCCGGGGTTCAGGAGGACCACGCGGTAGACCCTCTCCGCGTCTTCGCGAAGCTTGGCTGCGGGAGTCGGCCGGTCGGTCGTCGAGGCGGCCTCCAACTCGAAGACGGCGTGCTCGCTGTCGAAGGTGAGCGCCATCGGCGGCAGGTCCATACCGTGGCGGACCTTGTCGAACGCGAGGCTCCGGTCGGTCGGAGCGGCACCCCTGCGCCGCTCCAGCCGAAGCGCGAGGTCCACGTCGTCGAGCATCGCGCCCGTACCGCGGACCCGATGCCGTCCGTCCCGGTACTCGGACGGCTTCGAGAGGTGGTGTATGAGGCAGAAGGCCATCCCGTACCGCACCGCGAGGTCCCGAAGCGGCTTCGTCACGCCAGCCATGAAGGCCGTCGAGGAGTTCTCGTCGCCGGGAAAGAAGCGCCTCAGCGGGTCGGCTACGACGAGCCGGACGTCGAGGCGGGCGCACCGCTCGATGAACTCCTCGAACTCGGCGGACGCGAACGCGGGCACGAGCATCTTCACGGGCGGCACGTAGAGGTTGGGCTTCTCGATGCCGAGCGCCGCCGCCGCGACGTGCAGCCGCTCAAGGGAGAGGCGACGACTTCCCTCGCCGATGAACAAGGCCACGGGGACAGCGCGTGGGACGCTCCAGCCGAGGATGCCGCGCCCTGCCGAGAGGCACAGGCTGACCTGCCCCACGAGCGTGGTTTTCCCGGAGCCGCTCTCGCCCGCCACGAGGGCCACGCCTGCCTCAGGCAAGAGGCCGTCGATGAGGTAGGACTCCTGAGGCGCGGGTTCCTTGAGTGCGTCGTCCAGAAGCACGGGGGTTCTTTGGGCCTCGTTCGCCGCTTCACGCTCCGCGTCGGCTTCGGCGTCGAGGCGCTCGAAGTCCTCGGGTGTGTACGCGGACTCCAGCAGCGCCTCTGCTGCCCTGAGTCGGTCAGCGGTGTCGGACGCGCTCTTGCGGTAGAGGTATTCCGCCGCGTCCCGCTTCAACTTCGCGCGCCGGTCGTCGTCGCTCACGAGTTGTTCCCTGCGAGGGGCATGGCCGACTCCACCGGGCGCGGCGCGAAGCGACGCCGGAGCGCCTCGAGATCCACGAGGAGGAGCTTTCCGTCGCGGACGGCGGGCACTTCGCCGCGCCTCACCGCGAGCCGAACGGTGCCGACGGATCGGCCCACGTCCGCACCGCCGAACTCAAGTCTGACGAACTTCGCTTCGACGTGTGGCGATGTACTTCTCATCGCCGCAAAGGTGTGGCGATGAGCCGAGGATTAATAGGTCACTTCTGCCCCTATTTGCCGCGCTTCTTCGGCCTACCTCGCGGGCGACCCTGCCCCTGCTTCGCGCGTTCTCTGTTGAGCTTCCGGCGGATCGAGTCGGCGTCCTCGAGGCCCGTACCGGGTCCAGCGATGATCCGGCCGTCGGAGCGAACGACGCCGACCTTGCCGTCTGCGAGCGCCTGCGCGAGATCGCGGGATCCCTGATACCACGGAGCGTTCAGTTCCTCGGCGCACTGCTCTGGCGTAAAGCCGAGCGCCTTCATCGTCGCCATCACGGTATTCAGGTCTCCCTTGAACGCGTGGGCCTTCAGGTGGTCGAAGTAGTCAGAGCCGCCGAGAAGGTCTCTCCTCTCCCTGCTCCTCTGCCCGACCGGCTTGCGCTTCCTCGGCACCGAGTCCTCGCCCCCTCGCTCTATGAAGGAAACCGCCGGGCGGCGTGGGGGCGAGGAACCCGACCCGTGAGTAGCTACCTCACGGTGCCGCCCGGCACCTCGGAAGTTAACTCAACACTACGGCACCGTGGGCGAACGATGCAGACGGCTCATGGCGGAACGACTGCGGAGGTTCGAATCTGTTGAAAGGTGGCCCCGCTTGCGGCCACTTCAAAAGGACCGAGGACTACATGGACCTACGCCGCCGCCCTTTCGCGTGGCTCGTCCCGTCTCTTGTGGCGCTCGCTGCCGCCCCCGCCCTCTCGGCGGTCCTCGCGTCAGTCTTGGCCCTGTCGGGCCTCGCAGCTGGTTGCTCGAAGTCGTCCTCGCCTACGGAGCCGCAGTCACTCGCATCGCTGAGCGGGTACGTCCGGCTCTGTGGTTTTGACACCCTGTCCACGCTCTTGGTGACGGACTCGAAGGGGATGCAGGGTGCGACGTCTCTCGGCCCGAACGGCAGCTACTCGTTTCCCGCCGTGTTCGCAGCGGGTCCGTACACCATGACGATCACCAGATCCGCGATGTCGCAGAAGACGCTCAACGTGGGTGGGACGGATGCGCTCAAGACGGGGGCAAACACTTACTACTGGACCTCGGTTGAGTGCCCTACGTTAACCATTTACATCGACACGGCGACATGCGGACCGTTCAACGGGCCCGTCCCCGGCACGGTCACGCTGTCGTCAACGGGCTGGCAGTCCAGCACAATCTCGCTCGTTCCCGGCGCACCCGTGACTACGAACCTCCCAGACACGGGCGACTATCACATCCTGTTCATCGCTACGGACATGAACGGTGGGCATTTGTGGTGGGTCAGAACCCAAACGGTCGCGTCGGTCTCGAACGTCTCGCTACCGCTCGACTGCACCATCGGTCCCGGCTACGTCCGAGGTGGCGGGCTCCCGCCCATGTTCGTCAGGTGAACGACCGTCTCGGTGGGAGTTCACGGAGTTCACCGACGAGTTCACGGGGACCGTCTGGAGCCGTCCGCAGTCATCCGTAGTCGTAGGGGGTGTATCGGAAGTCGTTGATGCGCCGTTGTCCGCGGTTGTCGTGGGATCATCGTCGGGCTTTACACGCAGCAGGTCATCGGTTCGATCCCGATACCTCCCACCGCCGAACTCATTCACGCCAGGGAATGGACCCTGGACGAAAGGAGGACGACATGGGTGATCCTATTGACATTTCGGACTTCGGGCAGCTTTCGGCGGCACCGGACGCGAGCGCCCCGCTGCTGGTTGTGTTTGGCGGCATCGACGTGCATGGCGTTCAGAGCGGCGTCTACATGTGGAACTACATGAGCAAGATCAAGGACCGGTTTCACATCTTCGTCGCGCGCAGCAACGCCGTGAACGGCTCCCTGGCCTATCAGGCGCTGACGAGCACCCTCAAGGCGCAGAGCCTCACCGCGTCCGACCAGACCCTGTATCTCTTCTCGGGCGGCTACAGGCCTGGGATGAAGCTGCTGCCCGGCAGCGGTCCCGGCGTGTTCTCGAAGATCTACCTGGTCGACATCTGGATGGGCGTGACCAAGAAATCCGGCTCCGTGGTCCCGGACTTCTACAAGGCCCTGGTGGATGGGAACGCGGGTAAGGTCACCTACGTCTTCACGACGTTCGGGGCCAACAACGATAAGGCGAGGGATTACATCGCGAAAAAGTTGGGGCCGAGTAAGGCGGTCTTGGTCAAGGGCGGGGGCATGGACGTCCACATGTCGACGAATACTGTGGCCGTCAAGATGCTCCCATAGGAGCGCTCGCCCAGCCGGTGGCGTCGAGCGCTCGCAGGATGAAGTTCTGAGAGTGACCGCACGCCCGCGCTGCCAGCAGGTCGCCGGTTCGATCCCGGCACCTCCCACCACCTCTTCGAAGGCGAGCCCGCGGTTGCGGCGGAACCCCGTCTCTGTATACTCCGGCCTCCCGCCCAGACGCGACCGTCGTGGGACGGAATCGGGGTCGTAGCTCAGTTGGTTAGAGCGCAGGCCTGTCACGCCTGAGGTCGCGGGTTCGAGCCCCGTCGGCCCCGCCACTCTCCCAGGTGACACGGTTCGAGTTTGCTAGACTGACGCCGTTCCGGGAGCCGCCCATCGCAAACGTTTCGAACATGGCGCCGGAGTTCGAGCACTACACGGTTTCCCGCGTTCTCGGCGAAGGCGGGATGGGTCTCGTCTACCTCGCGCACGACCGGCGGACCGGCCTTCCCGTGGCCATCAAGGTCATGTCCAAGCGGGAGTTCGACCCCGAGCTGCAGGCGCGGTTCCTGAAGGAGAACCGAATCCTGTCGGCGCTGAACCACCGCAACATCGTGCGGTGCTACGACATCACGGAGTCCCTCGAGGGCATGCTCTCCATCGTGATGGAGTACGTCGACGGCGTCGACTTCCGCGCGTTCGAGGGGCGGCCGTACCCCGAGCTGCTGCCCCTTATGATCCAGGCCCTGATGGGTCTCGCCTACCTCCGGGGCCAGAACATCGTTCACCGCGACCTCTCGTCGAACAACATATTCGTGACGCTCGAGAACCAGACGCGCGTCACGAAGATCCTCGACTTCGGGGTCGCGAAGATCCTCCAGCAGCAGGCCGTGGACGGCGACGTCAGGACGCGGACCGGGCAGTTTCTCGGAAAGTTCGCGTTTGCCTCGCCCGAGCATTTTTTCCCGTCGAGCATCGACTGGCGGAGCGACGTGTACTCGCTCGGGGTGATCTTTCACCGGCTGTTGACGAAAAAGCCGCCGATCACCGTGGCCCGCAAGGCGAACTATTACGAGTGGCTGGTCGCGCACCAGCGGGAGAACGTCTTCGAGGTCTCGGCGCCCCCAGGCGTCCCGGCTTTGCCCGAGGCTCTGCGGGACATCGTGCGGCGAATGCTGGCGAGGAGCCCGGACGACCGCCCCCAGAGCTACGAAGAGATCCTCGGCGTGCTCGACCGGATTCAGCGCGGGCTTTCGGCCGGGCTCGAGCCCGATCCGCTCCTCCTCCGGACGCTTCCTCCGCCGGTCGAAGGGAGGATCGGCTCGTCGGGGGGCCGGTCGGGGCCGACCCCCTCGTCGCCATCCGTGTCGCCTCCCATCGCCCGCTCCGCCCCAGCGATCGTGAAAGCGGCGAACCCGATATCCACCGAAGCATCCCAGCAGAAGAGGTGGCCCGACCTCGACGTGCCGGAGTCGCCCACCGAGATCTTCGAATCCATGCCTTCTCGTCATTCGCCCGGGGTTTCCGCCACCCCCCAGCCGCCGGCCGACACCCTGACGCCCGAGACTTTCCCTCCCGCGAGTCCGGCGATGACGGAGCAGCTTCCGCCACCGGCCTCATCGGATGCCACGAAGACGGCGCCGACCGTGGTGTCCGAGAGATCGGAGAGGTTCTCCGAGATCTCCATGTGGTCGGGAGGCGCTGCGAAGGAGTCGGAGCCCGAACCGGTCAGCTCCTCGTCCGACGTCGTGGAGGACAAGACGGAAAGGCTCGACGACGTCATCGCGAAACTGAGGCAGAAGTCGTCGCAGGAGCCTCTTCCCCCGCTGAGGCAACCGTCGACGCCGGAGCCTCTCTCTTCGGGCCTTCCGCTCTCTTCGGAACCACCGCCCCAGCCCGTGCGCCGGCCCGAACCTTCGCCGCAGCGCGCGAGCGAGACCGCTCCCACGGCGCCGCCGAAGCCCGGCAAGCGACTGGTCGTTTACGGTGAGCAGCCGCCGGCCGTCCCGATCCCTCCCCGCGCGGTGCCGCGTGCCGTGGCGCCCGCGCCGCCTGTTCCTGCCCCGAAGGCGACCGATCGGCGGATCCGCGGGATCGGCATTGGATTGATCGTCGCTGCCATCGTCGTCCTCTTTGTCGCCATCCTGTGGGTTCTGATCTCCCTCCTGCGCGGCTCGGCAGGCGAACCGCGCAGGAGCAGCCACGCCGGTCCCACCGGGGTCGTCGCCGCGGCGGCCCTCCGATCCGTTCATCCCGAGCCCGAATGAAGGAGCGGTCATGACCGAAAACCGACCTGGACCTCCCGGCGATGTAGACGTCACGGCTGCGAGCCCGGCTCCCGGAGGAACGAAATCGCTGAAAGACATGCTGTCCAACGCGCGCGCGCAGTCCCGCGGGCAGGGGGTCGTTCAGGGTTCCACGATCTTCTTCAAGAACCTCGCCGAGTCGATCGGGCACTCGAACCGGAATCTGAAGATCGGGCTGGCCTTCCTGACGGCCGCGTTCGTCGTCGTCGCGGCGGCGCTCGGCACGCTCGTCTTCCAGGCTTTCCGGAGCCAGGTCGCCACGAAGACGACTCTCGAAAAGCAGATTCAATCGATGGACGCGGCGACGCGGAAGCAGATTCAGCCGGTCCTCGACGCGATGACGGGCCTGGACAAGAAGCTCTCCGACCAGCAGGAGGCGCAGAGGCGCGAGCTGGAAGGGGTCCGTCAGCTGCTCCAGGCCGACATCGACGCGGCGAAGCAGGACGCCGCAGCGGCGCGCCGCGAGACGGCGGAGCTCCGCACCTCCCTGAAGGCGGTCGAGAAGTGGGCCGAGGATTTCGGAAAGACCTACGTTCAGGACCGCAACAACCTCGACACGCGCTTGAGACGCCTCGAGGGCGCGCCCGCCCCGGCCCCCGCGACGAAGTGAGGAGCCGCGCTCTTGAGCTTGCGCTTCGGATTCGGCCTCGAAGAGATCGAGCTCGGCGAGATCGTGGGCCGGGGCGGCTCCGGTGAGGTCTTCGCGGCGCGCCATCGCGAGACCGGGGCCCGCCTGGCCGCGAAGATCTACCCGTTCGACCGGATGGATCCCGAGTTCCGCCCCCGTGAGCGGTTCCAACGCGAATGCCGGATCCTCTCGAGGATGGAGCACCCGGCGTTTCCGGCTCTCTACGGCTGCGGCGAAGAAGAGGACGGGAGCACCGGCTGGGCGTTCATGGAGTGGATCGAGGGCGAGCCCCTGTCGGCCTACCGCTCCGCGCCCCTTCACGAGGTCATCCGGCTCGCCTACGGCATCGCCTCGGCCCTCGATGCCTTACACGTCCAGGGAATCCTCCACCGCGACATCGCCTTCGACAACGTTCTCGTCGAGACGCGTCGCTTCGGCCACAACCCGCGGCTGATCGACCTCGGCGTCGCGAAAGACATTTCGTCGAACGAGGACCTGACCATGGCGGGAGCCTTTCTCGGCCGCGTCCCTTTCGCCTCACCCGAGCTCCTGACGGCGGAAGGAGCGGCCGGGCTCGTCGATCCGCGGAGCGATGTCTTTTCTTTCGGCGTTCTCCTCTACGAGTGGCTTTCCGGAAAGCCGCCGTTCCCGGGCGAGACGCCGGAACGCGTGATGAAGGCGCAGAAGAAGAGAGCGGCGCCGAAGCTGGAGCTCAGGGAGAGCGCGGGCGAGGCGGACCCCGGCTTGGCGGCGTTCGTGGAAAGCCTCCTGGAGACCGAGATGGAGAAAAGGCCGTCTTCCGACGCCGTCGTTCGGCGGCTGGGCGAGCTCAGGACTCTTCATCCTCGGCCGGTCCTCGAGCTTCCGCAATCGCCGGCCTCCGTCTATCGCGCGGACTCCATCGGATATGCCCTCCTGCCGAGGCGCTTCGGTGCAGCGCCGACTCTTCGGAGGCTGCGCGCGGTCTCTTTTCCGGAACCTCCGCCTCAGCCGGCCCCGGTCGAGTCCGCGCCGCGCGAGGAGCCTTCCCGCGAGGGCGTTCTCGCCGGAGTCGGCTCGCGACCCGGAATCGGCGGCCTCGTCCTCGCCCTCGGAATCCTGGCTTTCGCCGCGGCGTGCGCTCTCGCGGCGTACCTCGTTTTCTGGCGCTGACGGTTCTTTCAGGCCCCGGCTTTTTTCAAGGCGCTGGCCGCTTCTGACGCTGTTTCGCTGGGCGTCGGGACGGGCTGGGGAGCGGGCTCAGCCGGCGTTTTTCCCGGGGAAGCGGGCGGAGCGATGGTAGGTGTTGCCGTGTCCGTCGCGGTCGGCGTCGGCGTGATGGTCGCGGTCGGTGTGTCGGTCGGCGTCGGCGGAAACTCGAGCGGCTTGAGCCCGCTGAGGGCCTCCGGAGTACGGAACGACGGCTCGATCGGCTGGCGTGCGGGCTGCGGAGAAGGACGAGGCGTCGCCTTCGTCTGCGCGCTTCGCTCGGGAGCCTCCGTCCCCGTCGGCGAAGGTGAAGGAGCCGCGGGAAGCGGCGTCGCGGTCAGAGCCGGCGCTGCGGAGCTCGGAGCGGCCATTGCCGGCGCCGCCGGCGTGGGAGGAACGGCGGCGGGCAGGCTCGGCGTCGCTGAAGGCCGCCGCAGAAAGATGCCGACCGCGACGACGACGGCGAGCAGCGCGAGCGTCGCGAGGCTGAAGGCGACGGCGCGCCGGCTCGCGCGCGGCCGGGGCGCGGGCTCGGCGGGAGGCTCCGAGGCCGCACCCGCAACGAGCATTTCATCGTCGGTGCGGGGTGACGGGGGCGGCCCGGCTCCGACCGGCTGCTCGGCCTTGCCGAGCCCGAGCCGGGCCGGCGTCCCGCGCGAAAGAAGCGCGACGGAAATGTTGTCCTTCGAGCCTGCCTCGAACGCGAGGCGATGAATCTCGACGGCGGCTTCCTGGAGTGTGCCGGTCGTCTCGAGAGCCGTGAGAAAGCGCTCGGCCTCGAGGACGTCGGTGACGCCGTCGGTCGTGAGGATGACGACGTCGCCGGGGCCGAGCTTCACGTCGCTTCGCACGTCGGGGACGACCTTCTTCTCCTGGCCGAGGCTCCGGGTGAGGGCGTGCGCGAATGGATTGCTGGCGTCGTCCTCGGGGGCGACCGAGTCGGAGCCGAGGGCTCGCCGCTGCTCGGCGAGAGCCGTGTGGTCCACCGAGAGCTGCCGGACGCTCAGGCCCCTGACCAGGAAAATCCTGCTGTCGCCGACGTTGGCCACGAAGAGGCGGTCGTCCGCGATCACCATCGCGAACGCGAGCGTCGCGCCCATCCCCTTCCGCTCGGCCGAGGCCTTCCCGCTCTGGTAGATCTCCCGGTTGACCTCGGCGATCCACTCGCGGATTTCCGCCTCGATCGCCGCGGGCGGCAGAGAGGAAACGTCGGGCCGCGCCGCGAACGCCTGGACCTTCCCCTTGAGGATCTCCACGGTGAGACGCGAGGCGACCTCTCCGGCATTGTGTCCGCCCATGCCGTCGCTGAGGACGGCAAATGCCCTGAGAGCGGACGACGGTGGGAGGACCGCGAGAATCGCGGCATCCTCGTTCGACTCCCGGCGCCCCTTCTCGGAAAGACCGCCGGCGAGGTATCGGGGCGGGAGAGAGCCCGCTTCGGCGTCCACCCTTGTTCCTCAGTCCTCGCGATAGGTCATGACGACTTCGCCGATCTCGATGCGGTCGTTGTCGACGAGGCGCCGCGAGGCGTTTTCCTCGATCTCCTCGCCGTTGACGCTCGTCGGGTTCGTCCGAGCGTAATTGATGAGGGAATAGCTCCGCTTGTCGTAGACGAGCTTCGCGTGCTTTCCGGAAACGGAGGCCGGGAGAAGCTGGATGTGGCGGTACGGCGGGCCGGGGTCGCGGCCGATCGTCGTCTCGACGCGCTCGCCGGGGACAGTCCGGAAAATCCGGAGCTCGGTTTGTCGGTCGCCTTCGTCGATGAGAAACCGTCCCGGCAGGACGTCCAGGACGCCAGCCGGAGGCTGCCCGGCATGGACGACGCCGCCGTTCGTCCATCCGGCAGGCGCAGGCCCTTCGGGAATCGGCAGTGGCGCTGCGGAACGCGAGGGGACGTTGATGACGACGGGCTTCTTCAAGAGCACGGTGAGCACAACGACGAGCGTCGCGACGAGCACGAGGACTCCGATGCCGAGCAGGATCAGAACGTTCGACGGCAGGCCGCCGGGCGCTTCGGAAGCGGCGCGCTCCGCCGGGGTGCGGACGGGGACGGGCGTGGACGAGGGCAATGCCGGCGGCTGCGTGACGGCGACCTCCGGCGTGAGCGACGGCGCCGCCGGCGCCTGCGTGACGGTGGGGGCGGGTGTGGTCGTTTCGCCCGCAGCCGGCAGCGGCGGCAGTGGCGGAAGCGTGGGGATCGGCGTCTGGGCGCGGGCCCCGGTCGCACTCAGGATGGCGGCGACGGCCGCCGCGAAGAGAGCACTCTTGGCGAGGTTGCGCCCGTTTTGCATTCGTCTTCCCTCGACTCTTAGGTCAGCCCGTTTTCGCAGAGGATAGCCGTGCCGGAAGGTTGCCGTCGACCGGCGTGACAGACGGTAAAGCTGTCCGATCGTCTCATGCCGGTTTGGAGGACGGAAGCCGGAAGCTCAGGAAGTACTCCGGGTCCGGGCGCCTTTCGGGGAACAGCGACAGACCGAGCCGGACCAGCTCCCTCGGCACGTCGGGCTCGGCGGAAAGTCGTGGGGGGAAAGGAAGGGCCGACAGGGCGACGGTCTTCTCGGCCTCCTCGAACGGCAAGTCTCCGGCGACATTGCCCTCCAAAAGCACGTGGATCTGCGCCGCGAGCCGGTAGGCGAGCGCGGAACGGTGCGAATACTCCTTAGAGCCGGCGCGGATCTCCGGCGGCAGGAAAGGCGCGCCCTCTTCGACGGCCTCGAGTCCTGCGAGACCGCTTGCGCCGTCGCCGCGTTGCGGCTCGCAGAGGTACTCGTTGACGGACAGGTGCCGCGCCTCGAGACGCGCCCCCTCGCGCAGACGTTGCAGCTCGTGGAGAGGGAGGTGAACGCCGGCGAAGCCGCACTCGAGAGCCGCGATCTGTACCTCGGCGAGAGCCGTCATCGCGCCGCGCCGCGTGCGGTGCCCGCCGCCCGCGACCGGCTCGGAAATCTGGAACGCTATGAACGACCGCCCGGCCACCTCGGTCGACCCGTAGTCAAGGACGAGCGGAACGAGCGGATGGTCGAAGTGAGCCGTGGCGGTGTAAATCGCATCCACGGACATCGCCGCGTGAACCGACGACGCGTCGAAGCCGTCGACGCGGATCCACGCCGCGACGGCGTCCGTTTCGCGAACCGCGCGGTACCGGAGAGGGATTCCCGTCTGCTCGGGGCCCTCGAGCAGCCGGTATCCCGGAATCCACGAAGGCATCGTTCCCGGAATCTTAGGCCGATTTCTGTTGCTTCCCGCCGAAGGCGGCGCTACACGTTCGGACGGAGAGGCCGGCATTCCATGGACCAGGTGAAAGTCCGCGTCGGAATGAAAGTCTGGGAAGACGAGGTCGTGATGGAGATGACCCTCCCCGCGGCGCCCGTACGGCTGGAGTCGCTCTTGCCGGCATTTCAGAAGGTCGCAGACAGCTTGGTCGGCCTCGCCGTGGAACGTGTCGGCGCCCAGGGACGGGTCGTCTCGTGCAAGAAAGGGTGTGCCGCGTGCTGCCGCCCGATCGTCCCGATCTCCGAGGTCGAGGCGCGGCGCATCGGACGGCTCGTGGAAGAGCTTCCCGAGCCGCGACGCACGGAGGTCCGCGCCCGCTTCGCGCGGGCCCGCGAGCGCCTTGCCGAGGCGGGCCTTCTCTCGAAGCTCGAGAACACTCAGAGCTTCCTCGAGAGCGAGATCGTCTCGTTCGGCCTCGCCTACTTTCGTCTCGGCATCCCTTGTCCATTTCTCGAAGAGGAGGCCTGCACCATTTACGCGGACCGGCCGATCGTCTGCCGTGAGTACCTCGTCACCTCGCCGGCCGCGAACTGCGCCGACCCGAAGCCCGGAACCATCGAAAAGGTGGAGCTGCCGGGGAAGGTCTGGACGGCGCTCGCGCGGGCGGGCTCGACCGGCCCATCCGCGCGCTTCATCCCGTGGGTCCCGCTCATCCTCGCTCCGGAGTGGGCGTCGGCACATCCCGACGCGTCCGAGCCCCGCCCCGTGGAGGACGTATTCCGGGGCGTCTTCGAGGAGCTGGCGGGTCGAAAGGGCGGCTAAGAGCGCTTCGAGCGGGGCGGACGAACCCCATGGATTACAATTCAACAGATTCAGACGATTTGAGCGCTCCGTCGCGCCGCCGCTGGCGAGCCGGAGGTCCGGAAGGAGAAGGCATCTGGCTCGGAAACGTGAAACCGGGTCGGCCCCCAAGGAGGACCGCAAGGCCCCGGCGGCGCCGAAAGCCGCCGTCCTGCAGCTTCCCGTCGAGCCGCCCGTCACACTCGCCCGACTGCGACACTACCGGAAACTCACGAAATCCGTGTCGGTGCACCTGCGCGCCCAGCTCGAGACGATTCTCGAGACACTGACTCCGCTCTTCCACGCCGAGACCGTCTTCGGCGACTACGTGCAGAAGAGCATCCTGTCGATGAAGCCGGAGGTCGAGAAGGGCCCGCCCGCCCAGCTCGGCCCCGACAGGTGGGGCCGCGGGTCGGAGCTGGCCGTCAAGCGACAGGCCGCTGCCCCGCCGACGGCGAAGGAGCTGGAGGATGCGCGGAAGTACGCGAAAGCGAACATCTCCCTGAGGGAGGCAGTGAAGGGAGCCGATCGCGCTTTCCATGACCTCGAGAGCCTCTACGACACGATTGCGAAGAAGAAGCCCTACGATCTCGGCATCGGGCTGACCCCTCCTCTCCCCATCAACACCTCGGCTCTCGAGATCTCCCCGTTTGACTATCCCTTTGTCGTGCGTTCGGAACGGCAGAACAAGCGTGTGATGGTCACGGCCCCTCTGACGTGGATCGTGACGTACGCGGGGTTCTCTCTCGCTCGCCTTCGAGCCCTCATCCGGGACCCGAACCGCTCGCGAGACGAGCTTCAGCGCGTTCTGACGCACCATCTCCTGCTGCACGTCGTTCTGGAGCGCAAGAGCGGGCTTGCCGGCCTCCTCAAGGCGCTGAACTTTCCCGCGAAGACCGAGACGGTGCCGGAGTTCGGCGACCTGCCCCTGACGGTCATCACGTCGGCCGTGAAGACCGAACGCCCCCCCGACGACGTCATCCTGGAAAGCACCGACCTCTCGGGCGTGGACTCGACGGAGGAGATCGTGCGCGTGACGAACGTCGCCGAAATGGTGGACTCCCGCCGCGCGCGACTGCTCGAAATCGTCGAGGCCGAGGAGACCGGAGCAACCGGAGACGCTTGAGGCGCCCCGCGACCGAACGGAGGATTCAGCTCAGATGGACGAAGGGTACGATCTCCAGAAACTCCGGTCGCTCCGGAAGCTGACGCGGGCGATCGCGGAATCGCTCCGCTCGGAGCTGAAGGAGCATCTGAGTACCGTGACGCTCCTGCTCCGCCCGCGCACAATCCTGGGCGATTTCGTCGAGGGCAGCGCCAAGGGCGAGGTCAAGGGCTCGGACACGGCATTTCGCGACCTCCGCAGCCGATACGAAACGGTTGCGGGGGGGCGGCCATACGGGCTCTCGAAGGAGCTGAGTCCCCCGATCGAGATTCTGAGCTCCAACGTCGAGCTGGTTCCTCTCGAGTATCCCTACGTCGCGAAGTCGGGCTCGGAAACCAAGACTGTCACCGTGACGCAGCCGCTCAAGTGGCTCATCACGTACTCGGGGCTCGCGCCGACTCGCCTGCGGGACTTGATGGCCGCGAAGATTCCCGACGCCTCACAGGTCAAGAATGTGATCCTGCACGCGCTCGTGCTGGACACCGTGCTCACGAAGCAGCCGGGGCTTCTCGCGGTTTTCGAGGCGCTCCGATTCCCCGTCGTGACGGAGAAGCTCCCGGGGCTCGGTGATCTCCCGGTCACGTGCATTTCCTCGAGCGTCCGCACGGTGAGGCCGCCGGACGACATCCTCATCGAGAGCACGGAAATCTCGGGTCTGAACGCGTTCGAAGAGGTCGTGAACGCCCAGGACATCGAAGAGATGCAAGACCCCTTCCGCGAGAAGCTTCTCGACGTCATCAAGGCGAACGCTCCCGAAGCGCTGAAGGGCTGACCTCGAGCGGAGAATCGCGCTCTTCGTGGAATCGCTTCTACTCTTCGAGCAGCGCGAGCTGGCTCACGCGATCGAAGGCCAGGGCGATTCCCTTTTCGACGTCGGCCGCCACGGCTGCCGGGTCATCTTCCCGAAGGGCCGCCTCGATCTCGCGCGCGATCGCCGCTCGGTCGCGCGTGCCGTCGAGAAGCTGCAGGAACCTCCGGACGAGGGGATCTTCGAGCCGGACGCTCTGGTGCTTGAGATTCGTGACCGAGGTGCGCGTCTGCGCCTGGAGCCGGGCCAGGGCGCTCGCGCGAGGGCGTTCCGAAATCTCCGTGACGAAGGGGCACGGCCTGCTCCGAAGCTGGATCACGTTCGCGCCGTAGGAGGCGAGGAGGAAGCCGAGCAGACGCGTCTCGTCCTGCAGGGTGGCGAGACGGCCCCCGGCCGCCGAAACGCGCGCACGGGCGGTCGCGAGGAGGTCGGAAACCCGGACCCAGCGCGGCCAGAGCGTACCGAGCTCCAGAAAAGCGGCTTTTGAAAGAGGATGCGTAGTCGTCACATCCCCCTCCTTTTCGGACTTGAAGGTCACCGCCTGGTCCGACGCGATGTCGGAATTCTCGGATTCCGGCCGCGTGCTCGCGCCCACGTAGAGCGATCGGAGGAAGTCGGGTTCAGGCTCCCTCGCTGTGGATGCGTCTTCTCGGCAGAGGAGAGTCTGCCGGAAGCGCCGGAAGATGAGGAAGTCCCGATACTGCTGCTGCAGGATCACGTTTTCCGCCCCCACCCTCAGGAGGAATCGGCCGGCCGGGCTGTCGGCGTTCCACACGGCCATGTCGCAGTAGTCGGCTTCCGAGAGGAACTTGAGACGGTGCCGGCTCGCCCGTTCGATGAAGTCGACGAACAGAAGCGGCTCGTTGATCTCGGAGAGGTCGTCGTGGAACAGGACGGCGCCCGGCTGCAGCCCTTGGTGCTCGAGCGTGTCGTTCAAGATCGCGGAGAAGAGCGGGCGCGGCGGCGCGGCCTCCGCGAGAAACCGGACGAGGCCACGCGCCTGAGAGATTCTCTCGGCGGGATCCTCGATGCTCCGCACGTGCCACCGCATCATCTGGCGCATCGCGTTCCGGACGTGGCACCCGGGAAGAGCGTTGTAGCTCACGTACGCGACGCCGTTCGGAGCGAGCGCTTCGGAGGCAATTTCGAGCACTCGCTCCTGCACGGACGGCGGCACCCACGAGTAGAGGCCGTGCGCGACGACGTAGTCGTACGTGCCGAGGTTCGACGCGTTCAGAAGATCGACGTGAAGGAGCGTCACGTTCGTGAGGCCGAGGGCGGAAATCTGCTCGCGGCCCTGCGCAACGGCCGAGCCCGCCGCGTCGAGGCCGAGGAACGTGCTTCCCGGAAGGACATACGCCATCGAGATGAGATCGCTCCCGTTCCCGCAACCCAGCTCGAGGACGCGACAGCGCTCGGGGGGAGCGGCCGGGAAGCCATACAGCGCCGCGATCGTCGCGAGACGATCCGGATGGATCGGAGAGAACGGCGACCCGGGGTACGAGACCGCGTCGTATACGGTCGGCTCTTTTCCCGACATGAGAAAAGGGGATCATAGAACGGGGTCATCGCAGGCTCTTTCCCGCGCTAGACTCGGGTCCATCTCGAGGAGGCCGCGATGTCCAAGCGCCCGCCGTCCGGCAACGTCGACGTGAGGCTGGGGAGCGGAACCCAGACGTCGCCCGAGCCGCTCGACCCCGAAACGCCCTTTCGCCTCCTCGTCCTCGGCGATTTCGGCGGCGCCGGCGCCGGCCCGCTTGCGACGCGAAAGCTGCACGCCGTCGACCGGGACGTCCTCGAGGAGGAGCTCGGCCGTCTGAACGTGACGATGGACCTGCCTCTCGTGAACGGGCGCAGGGCGAGGATCGAGATGCGCGATCTCGACGACTTCCATCCGGACCGGCTCCTCGAACGTGTCGAAGTCCTGGCGGAATGGCGCAAGACTGCGCGAGCGGCTCGAGAATCCCCGGACGTTCGCCGAGGCGGCGAGCGAGGTGCGCGCGTCGGCAGGCCCCCCGCCCGAGCGACGCGAGAGAGCCGCCGCGCCCGCCGGTGGGGAGAACGACATCGTGAGCGAGCTTCTCGCGGGGGCCTGCCCGCCGGAAGACCCGCCGCGGATTCCGCGTTCGAGGCCGAGCTGAAGGCGATCGTCCGTCCCCATCTCGCCCCCGAAGAGGACTCCGATCTTCCGCGCCTGAGGGAGGCGGTGGACGAGGCGCGCTCCCGGCTGCTCCGCGCGATTCTCCGCAGCCCCCGATTCCGGGACCTCGAGGCTGCGTGGCGCTCTCTCGACCTTCTCGTGCGTCGAGTCGGGGAAGAGTCCATTCGCATCTTCTTTCTCGATGCGTCGCGAGAGGATCTTCTCGAGGACGTCACGAGCCACGAGAAGCTTTCGGGCACGGGACTCTACCGGCGCCTCGTGACGGAGACCGTCGACACGCCGGGCGCCGAGCCCTGGGGCGCCATCCTCGGGCTCTACGACTTCGGCCCGACGCTCGCGGACGCGGCGCTCCTCTCGCGCATGGCCAAGCTGGCCCGCGCAGCGGGCGCTCCCTTCCTCGCGAGCGCCCGCTCGGATTTCGTCGGCTGCGCGTCTCTCGCGGCGACGCCGGATCCCTCTGACTGGCGTATGCCGGAAGGCGAGGGGGCGATCATCTGGGAAGAGCTGCGCGCCCTGCCGGAAGCCGCCTGGGTCGCGCTCGCGCTGCCGCGCCTCATGCTCCGCAGGCCCTATGGCGCGAAGACCGAGCCGATCGACTCCTTCCCGTTCGAGGAGATCCCGGGCGTACCCGAGCACGAGGCCTACCTCTGGGGAAACGCGGCTCTTGCATGCGCCCTCGTCCTCACGGGCGCTTTCGAACAGGGAAGGTGGGACCTCAAGCCCGAGACGGCGGCCGAGATTCAGGGCCTGCCGGCGCACGTCTTCAAGGACGGACTCGAGACCCGAGTCACCCCGCCGTCGGAGGTCGTCCTGACCGTGCGCGCCGCGGAGAAGCTCCTCGAGGCCGGGCTCGTTCCCGTGCTTTCGATGAAGGGCAGCGAGAGCGTACGCGTTGCGCGCCTCCAGCCGATCGCGAAACCGCTCCGCGCTCTGGCGGGAAGATGGAACGAGGAGGTCCTGTAATGGACTCGTCCGGATTCGGTTACCGCCCTCCTCGCTTCCACCTCCTCGATCAGGAGCTCCACCTCGACCCGGACATCCAACGAATGGCCCGGGAGCTCGAAACGCGGATGGCTGGCCGACAGCTCGTCCAGCTCTGGCTTCGGCCCGACTTCACCCTGCCCGCCTGGCAGAACATCATGTCCCAGCCGCTTCCGACCCCCGCCGGGCCCCTGTTCACTCCAGGCGCCGGACCTTCCACCCCGCGGCCCGGCGATTTCTCCGACGTCACGGACGCGATCTACAAGCTTCCCCCTGTTCAAGGTCTGGTCGAGCGGGCGCATGACGAGGGCCTGCGCCAGCTCCGCCTCCTGCGCGCCGAATGGAATCGCGCCTCACCGGGAGAGCGTACGGTCATGGTTACCATGACCGGCATCGTGGTCGGATCGAGCGTCGGGATCATCCTGGCGAACCAGCCCACGCGCCACGCCGCGTTCGATCTCATCAAAGGCCGGGATATCCCTGTTCCTTTCGTCGACGGGCTTTCCTTCAAGATTCTCGATCACGGCGGCTCGATCACCGTGCCCCTCGGCCACGGCCTCTCCGGAACCACCGGGCTCCAGTTCCCCGGCGCCCCCAGCCACCCCGACTACGACATCATGATCAAGCTGGACGTCTTGGAGCTGTTGCGCCGCCGCTAGCCTGGGGCTTCTACGGTAGACGGCGCGGGAGATGCCCGCGTGATGCGGTCCTCCCTTCGCCCGTGTCCTGACTAGCGTGGAGACACCTCTTTGCCCTGCGGAAACGCCTCGAGGTCCGCAGGGCGTCCCTTCCAGCTGCCGGCGAGTATGCCCCGGAGGCGCGCCTCCCAAAGGGATTCGCGATCGAGCGCGTCGAGCGCCTCGGGGGAGGGACCGCGGGTCAAGTCGTGGCCGCGGCACCAACGCGTTCCCTTCGCGAAGTCCCTTCCACGCGTCTCCCAGGCCGCACGCGCCTTCCGTTCGTCGGGAAGCTGAACCTCGTCGAGAAACTCCGCCTCGAACTCGTCGGGTTCCTTCCCGTCCGCGGGAGGCACGATCGTGCGCCGCCCCGAATCGACGTCCTCGCCGGTGATTTTCGTGAACGCCTGCCCGGCGAACGCGGCTGCCGCGAGATCGAGTCCCCCCATTGCCTGGAAGAGCGCGTCGGCGCAGCCGGGATGGCCGAGGACGCCGAGGGGCAGGAAGCGCTGGGGGCCGGTGCCCGAGTCCTTCGCCCACGCGAGGAGGCGCTCGAGGTCCGCCGCATCTCCCGTCACAGCGACGAGGTAAATCGAATCCGGATCGGCGTCGGCTGCCGGTCTCCGGCCGCGGCGGGCCTTGTCGAGCGACCAGGCCTGCCGGCACCAGAGCGCCGCCTGCCGCGCCTCCGCGCGCACCCCGTGGTCTGGATCCGAGAGGCCTCGTTCCCAGTGGGTCCGGCTTTCGGGAAGCGTGCAGAGCGCCGCGATGCGCCAGGCCTTTCGTCTGACGGCCGGCTCATCGGAGGCGAGCCACGCGTCTTGCGCGCGGCTGTCGGCCCTGAGGCGGCCGCGCAGAGCGAGGGCCTCGGCCGCGGCGACGGAGAGCGGCGGTGGCGCGGACGTCACGGCTTCCTGCAGGCGCGGAAGAAGCGCATCTGCCGGTCCATGTGCGAAGGCCTCGGCGAGCCCATCGGCGCGCGGACCGACGGCCGACGCGAACGCCTCCCAGGCTCGGTCTGCCGTGCCCGGAATCCTCGAGCGCAGGAGGCCCCAGCCGGCGGCGAAGGCCTCGTCGGCGCTGTCGCCTTCGAGGCCGGGCCGGACGAACTCGACGAGCTCGTCCCCGGCGATCAGGAGGCCATGGAGGTGCGCCTCGATCCTCTTCTCGAGCCGGTCGAGGTCGCGGGGAAAGTAGCGCGGCGAGCGCAGCGCGCCGCGGCGCTGCCCCCAGAGGAACGCGAGCTCCTCGAAGTGCTCCTCGACGAGGTCCGGCAGGAACTTCAGGGGGCCATCGGTCATCGTCGAGGCGTCGCGCTTTTCAATTGAGTGAGACGGCTCCGCCCTTGATCCGGTTCGTGCGCTTGGCGTGCGAGACGAGGTCCTTTCCCTTGATGAGGATCTTTCCGTCGGAGCGGATCGTGATGGAGCCCTCGCCGACGCGAAGGACGAGGCCCTTCTTCGCCTCGAGGACGATCTCGTCGGGAATCGAGGAGCTTGCGTCGGAGCGGCTGATCGCGTGGTCCAGCCTTCCCAGCACGATCGCCCGCTTGCTCGTCACCTCGGCCCGCCAGATCAGACGCCATCCCCCGGCTCCAACCGTAACGGTGGACCCTCGGACGTCTCCAGCAAGCTGCAGTCGACCGGTTCCTTCGCGTCCACATCCACCCTGACCGATCCGTCTGCCAGACGATCGAGCACCTCGCCCCGTGCGACGAGGCCTCCTGCGATGGCCAACCCTGCGCTGCGAGTTCCAGCACGCATGTGTCACTCCCTTGAAAGGTTCAACTTATCCAATCCTCAGGCTCGATGTAACCGAGCGGCTCGATCCCTCGTTCCGTCAGGCGACTTCGGACGGTCTCATGGACGACGATTCCAGTAACACTCTCGGCCAGCCGAAACAGGAGCGGCCCTCGCACCCGACTCGGATCGATCTCCACGGCATCGAAACTCATGGCGATGAGCCGGTGAGGCTGTTCGGGATCGAAGCGTGACTTTCCAAGATCGACCGCCGAAATCTGGCCGATGACATTGACAGCTTTGTATTCCGTCCATTCGCTCCCGTCCTCGGGATCGACGATCAAGGCGTCGTAGCAGTCAAGGTTGTCGACGCCCGCGTCCCGAAGTGCCTCGATCATCTTCTCGTGCATCAGCGGCACGGGTCCCTTGAAGAGCCAGGGCAGCTCACCGGGCACGTCCGGGTCGAGTTCGCACCGGAACGGCTGCGGGATCGCGCGGCTGAAACGGGCCCCCGCATACCAGTTCACGCCGTCTATGTGGGGAGCCTTGCCGACCGCCGCGAGCGGCGTCGCATCGTCGAAGGCCTTCTCCTCCAGGAAGAAATAACTCACGGTTGCCTCTAAACCTGTCGGCCTCCTAGGCGTCGTCGTCCTCGTCGGCTTCTATCCGGTACAGCCTGAGCGATTCATCGTTGCGATGCTTCCAGTACTGAAGACACATTCCCGAGGTATAGAGGGGCAGACGCCATGAGGTGGGCGGCCCGACGAGGAGCCCTTTGAGGCGACCGGAAAGTGAGTTCAGCCATCCCACGAGCTTGTATGGCGGCCAGAGTTTGCCGTCCGGCGGTCGCACGTCCCGACACTTCGTGCAGGTCAGGTGTACGTCGATCATGTAGAGAAGGACGCTCAGGCGCTCAAGAGCCTCCCTCACGAACTTGCTGTACTCGGTGTGCCCGTCGTGGTACTGGGTGTCCACCTTCTGCATGGCCGCCACGGTATAGAGAAAGTAGTAGTCGAACGGCTCACGCTCCGGCTCCTTTCCGGTCTCGCCGTCGGGCTTTTCGACGAAATCCTCTCCGTCGAGCGGGTCGTCATCCGGCTTGGTCTGCGTTCTCATTTTCTTGACGACAGACCGCGGTTTCCTCTTCTTGGCCTCCTTCTTACCGAAGACGTCTGCGACGACCTCGCGCGCCCGAAGCGCGTAGGGACCGGGCAGCCAGATGCCGTTTTGAACGCCGTTGACGTCGTACCCGACATTTGCCGTCAGCTTTCCGCCGCTCACGGTGGTGGGCTGCCGCTTCTTCTTCTTCGAGACCTTGTCGACGACGACGCTTTGATAGAACTGCGCCGTATCCTTGAAAAGGTAAACGGCCAATGCCTGGGCCGGCCGGAGAGAAGCCTGGGCCGGAATGAGGTGGTGCGCGGCGCAGGTCAGAGGCAGGGTTTCCGGGTCGTGTCCGCCCAGACGAATCGGCCGGGGGACCTGATACAGAGAGCTCCCCTTGTCTCGTGACGGCCGCATGGCGGCGGCGATGCCAGAGGCTTGGTGCTCCTTGAGGACGATCGTCTGGGTGGGCTTCTCCATGTTGTCGCCCAGGACGTCGCCGTCGCCCAGAAAGTTGTTGTCGGGATTGGGGAAATCCGCCTTCTCGTGGGGAAAGGGGCATTCGTACCTCGGCTCGAGGATGAAATTGACGGTGACGGATTCCATCAGTTCGGTCATTGCGGCTCCCGAGTGCTCGTCTAGCCCATGATGTTCTTCTTGTTGTGGAAGAGAGGGTCGCCCATTCGGCACACGTTGTTGCCTTCGAACTTGACGTCGAAGGAGTAGATCATGAACTCGCAGACGCTCATGTTGACGCTCGAGAGGATGCCGCCGGCGACGCCCGCCTCGTCTCCCGACGACCGCGAGTACTGCGCCCCCTTTACCATAGGCATCTGACCGTCCGTCGTGACGGTGTTCGGACCTTGTGACGTGTCCGAAGACATTCCGATGTTCGGATAGGGAATCGGGACGGGGCTTGGCGACGGCGGCGCGGGCGTCTTGCAGACGTCGGGGAAGGCCACGATGCTCATTCCGCCGCTTCCTTTGTGAGCGATGCCGCGGAAGTTCGCAAAAGTGGCCTGGCCCATACTCAAATCCCTCCCCCTGGAAGAACCGACAGGGAAGCCCTCGGGCCATAGTCCGATGAGGCGTAGACGAGCGCGGGACCGCGCCCCGCGTCGAGGCTGGCGAGGCCCACCAGAAGCGCCCCGGAGGCCGCCCCGGTGTCGCCGAAGCAATCAGCCGGATGGCTCATCGCGTGAGACTCTTCGAAGGCGTTGCGGGAGCGCAAGAACGCCACACCCCATTCCTTCGCCCAGTGGCTCTCACCGTTCATCGAGGACCAGACCGAGACGAATGGCTTGGGCGGGGCCGCGGACCTAACCAGGGACTGGATCGTCGCCGCGAGGCCCTCGCCGAGGTACGTTTCTTTGCTCCCGAGGTGGCCTTTCTCGAAACCTTCGAAGACTTCGGAGACGACGGCGAGCGCGGGGAGACGCGCGGCCGCCGCGGCTTGCGGATTCGCGAGGAGGAGAAACGCAGCCCCCTCGCCCGGGACGAAGCCATCGAGATGAGCGCCAGACTTCACGCGCTTCTCGAGATCGAGCGTCCCCAGCGTGTAGAGATCGACGTACGAGTCGAGGCCGCCGGCGACCGCGAACTTCACCTTCCCTGATCGGACCGATGCCGCGGCCCGCCCAACCGCGGCGAGGCCACCGGCCCGGCCGGTCGTGAGCGTCGTGCTTGCGGCAAGGTCGAAGCAGCCCCCGGTCTGGACCTCAAGGAGCTTCAGGAACCGCACGGCGTCGAGCGGGCGCTTCCTTTCCGGCTCGGGAAGAGAAAGGACGAGCGGCGGCCTTTCGGCACCGCGGCCGGCGGGAACCAAGCATTCGGCGAGGGCGCGCGCGCCGATCCGGAGAAAACGGGCATCGCGTGCGCTTAGGCCGCGGGTCTTCGCGACGTCAGGCAAAAGCCCCGGGAGACCGTCGTCCGGGACGGCCGCGACGGTGAAGGGCTCGAACCGATGGTCGAGCCAGTCGATCTGGGCGAAGCGCATCGTCGCGGCTCGGACTGAGGCCGCCGTCTCGGAGCCGACAGGCCGACCGCCGTGACCATTCCGATCCGGGCCACGACGATTTCGGGCGACGCCACCGGCCCTCCTAGGCCGCCCTCGCGACGATCGGCTCGATCTCGCGGACTTTCAAGAGCCGCTTGTCGCAGGGAAGGGCGGCGCGCCACACGAGAACGAGGCGTGACTCGTCGGGACGGAGGATTACCGTGTCGAGATTCGCGGATTTTCTCTCTTCGCCGGAGTCGAGACGAAAAACGACATCCACGCGGCGGGCCGGGAGATTGAATCTCAAGGCGCCCGAGGGAGTGCACCGACAACCTCCACAGGCTCTCCACCTTTCAGGTATCCGGGTACTTGTTGGTCTTCGGGCGCGATCTGCAGGAAGCGCGAATCGAAATCCTTCGGAAGGTACGGCGCGCGATCTTGCAGCCACGCCGCGTCGTACGTCCCGGCATACTTCGGGCGTGGCTTCCAGTGCGGTGCAACCGCTCCGAAGCAGACGGGCGCCGGCCGATCTCCGGCGAGGAGATGAGCCGTGCCGGATCCTCGAGGTTCGGCAGGGCGATTCCCTCGAGCTTTCGCCCGCTCATACGTGAACGAAAGCCGGCCCCGACCGGGTTTCGATCCTCTCCGTCGGAGCGATGCGGGTCGCCGGGCAGGGTTTCGGCGCCCCGAAGGCCCGCTCCCAGACGAGCGCCATCCTATCGAAGGGCTCGGGCGCGGAGATGCGGGTCAGCACCGTTCCGCCCCACCGGCGGGCTCCGAAGACGGCCACGCGTTCTCGATCGGACCGATCCTCAGGGAAACCTCGGCGTGCGTCGTCGGGCGGCCGCCCGGGCCGTAGGCGTGACCGAAAAGAAGAACGTCGGTCCCCGGCTTGACGAGCCCGACGTCGGCAGGCTCGGTAACGCTCGTCTTCAGCGGGTCGCCGTGGAAGCGGTCGGCGACGAGGATCGGCGTTGCTTTTCGGCTTCCTCGACGCGCGGGCCGAGGGTGAACGTGCCCTTGACGATCGCGAAGAGGGTCTCGATACCTTCAGGATCGGGCGCCGAAAAGAGTGTCGCGGTGAAATGTGTGCGATTCTTGAGCTGAAGCATTGCGTCGTCGTCCCGCTCAGTTCTGCGAGATTTTGCTTCCCTTCATGGCGATGTCCGAGCTCGCCTTGATGTTGATCTTGCCGCTGCCGGAGATCGTGATGTCCTTTCCCTTGATCGTGATCGTTCCGTCTTTCTTGAGCACGATGCTCGCGTCGCCCGTTTGAAGCTGGATCTGATCCGCCGCAGACAAGGAGAACTTCTTGCCCACCTGAATGTTGTCGTCCTTGGCGATCTGGACAGCGGAGCTCCCGCCGACCTCAAGCGCATCGTCCCTACCGATGTTCATCGTACGGTTGCCGTTGACCGTCAGGGTTTCGTTCTTGGCGACCGTTTCTGTTCGGTCCGCGCCGATCGAGATCGTCTCGTTCTTTTCCACAGTCTCTGTTCGGTTCCCGCCGATCGTGATCGTCTCGTTCTTGTCGACGGTCTCCGTCCGGTTGGCGTGGATCGTGATCGTTTCGTTGTTGTCGACCGTCTCGGTCCGGTTCGTGCTCGACCGAAATGGTCTCGTCGTGGTCGATCGTCTTCGTGCGGTCGTGCCCGACCGAGTGCGTCTCGTCGTTCTCGACCTCGATGTCCTGGTCCTTCTCGGCGTGGATGAGGAGCTGCTCGCGACCCTTCTTGTCCTCGAAGCGGATCTCGTTGAAGTTCGCCGGGCCGCCGCCGAGGCTGCTGCGGCTCTTGATGCCGCTCTGCGTCTTGTTCGCGGGCAGGTCGTACGGCGGCATCTGCTCGGCGTTGTAGACGCTGCCGATGATGATCGGCTGATCGGGGTCGCCCTTCGAGGAAGTCGACGATGACCTCCTGGCCGATGCGCGGGATGTGGATGGCGCCCCACTGCTTGCCGGCCCACGGCGTCGCGACGCGCACCCAGCAGGAGCTGTCGGCGTCCTTCTTGCCCTCGCGGTCCCAGTGGAACTGCACCTTCACGCGGCCGTACTTGTCGGTGAAGATCTCCTCGCCCGGCTGGCCCGACCACGACGGCGGTCTGCGGCCCCTCGACCGTCGGCGCGGCGTGACGCGCGGCGGCCGGTACGGCAGGCCGGCCGGGATGCACGTGAAGTGGTTCTGGTAGGAGAAGCCGTCCGTCGCCGGACCGCAGGTCGGCGGCCTCGGCGCCGGTGTGCTCGACCTCGTAGACGACGCAGGGCCGTCTCCGTCGAAATGGCGCTCGAGCGTGAACTTGTGGCCCGAGACGATGTGGCGGCAGTTGCTCGCGCCTGCACGAGAACGCTGGCGGCCGCCTCTGCCTGCATCCGGAGGTCCACGGTGCGCTTGTTGTCCTGGAAGATCTTCTGGAGCTCCGGCGGGCTGCTCGCCGCCGCCCTTGTCGATGCCGTCGAAGCGCTGGGCGTAGCCGCCGGGGAAGTCGTAGAGCTCGAGCTGTCGTTGCCCGCGAGCTTCAGCTTGTGGCTCGCCTTCCCGCCCGCGACGGAATCCTGGATGGGCACTCGGCGTCTCGAGGTGCTCTTGTGGGGCAGCTCGAAGCAGTGGTCCCAGAGCGTGACCTTGCCGGAACGCATCTCCTGCGCCTTCTCCCAGGCTAGATCCGGTCCTCTTCGCGGGTCCCCCCCCGACGGCCTCGAAGATCAGCTTGCTCGCGCCCGGCAGAGTCCGAATGACTGCCCGGCGTGTTCGCGACGACCATCGTGTGGCTGCCGTCGGAGTGCTTGAAGAAGTAGTAGATCCCCTCCTCTTCCATCAGCCGGCTGGCGAAGTCGAAGTCGGTTTCGCGGTACTGGACGCAGTAGTCCCGCGGCTCGAACGGTCCCTGGATCTCCCAGGTGACGTCGAGACCCGTCAGGACCTTCTTCAGGATGTCGGGCACGGTGATGTGCTGGAAGATGCGGCTCTGCGTCTTGCGGGTCAGGAGCGAAGGCTCGGGACGAGGTCGAGCAGGTACCGGGTGAACGTCGCGTCGCGTTCGCCCTGCGCGACGCTTCGAGACGACCCGTTGATATGCTTCTTGGCGACTTCGGGGAGGGACCTCGACGGTGATCGGCTGGCCCAGCAGAGAGTCGAAGAGGATTTCTTCGCGTCTCATTCTCGGCGACGCACTCGAGCTGAAAAAGGAAGGGTCGGGAGATCGCTTCGTGTCCCGAAAACCCGCTTAGGAGCAAGACGTCGCCACCCAACGGCGTCGTGACCTGGAGTCGGCGGCCGGCTTGCGTGTAGGGCACTCAGCACCTCCCGAAACGGGAGTCACGAACCTCTTTCTCTTCCGGAGGAGGCGGAAAAATAGACCCCGCGAGGCTCCGTGACATTCAGCCGCCAACGATGACCGTCAGGCAGCCCGTGACGATCTTGTTGGGCGGGCCGATCGCCTCGACGATCGTGTCCCCCATGCGGCACGCGGGTGCGTTCTCGATCGAGACCGTCGACGAGCCGTCGACGACGACGCCCGGCCCGTGCGGAGGGATGGGCCACGGCATGGCGCAGGCGTGGACACTCGCGCCTCCGGCGGCCGCCATCGCGGTGATGGAGGCGCCCATCGAAGCCGCCGTGGACGACTTGGCAAGTTCGGCGGCGACCCGGGCGGTTGTCGCAGCGGCGATCGCGACCGGGGCGCCGGGCGTGCCGGCGGCAGCGACGGCGGCAGCCTCCGCGACCAGGGCTACGGTTTCCAGGGTCTGGAGCGTCGCCTGGGCCGAAGCCTGCGCCGGCATCAGCCCGGCACCTGCCGCGAGAGGTACTCCCTTCCACGCCGGCAGGTTTCCGATGAGGACCGTCAGGGCAGTGGGGGCCCCCGTGAGGACCGGCGGTGTCGGGTGCACGACGGGATCGGTGAGGCGGGCTGCGGGACCTTGTGGCATGTGTGACCTCTGCTTCCGATACGACTAGATGCGGCTGAACACGCCCTTGCGCCGAAGCAGCCTCACGTCTCCGACATTCAACTCACAATCGAGATTCTCGGCATGGCCCACCGTGTATTTGCTGCGAACGAAGAAGAGATCCGGCCACGAGCTCGCTTCGGCTTCGAACCCTTCCGCCGTGCTCCTGAGGAACTGGACACGCAACAGCACGGTCGCGACGAGAATCTCGTCACAGGCCTTGGGCTCGGAAGGCGGGTAGTAGGGGCTCTCTTCCTGCAGGGGCAATGAGAGCTCAACGGAGCGGGCGAGGGTGCCTCCCGGGGCGACCTTCGTTCCCAGGGGGATGATGCGTGCCTTGATGTCGCGATCGGCCGGCAAGGGGGCGATCCCCTTCAGAACCAGCGCCGCGGCGGGCTCGCGGTAGCAGATGAAGAAGCTCGAAGGGTCGGTGACCGCGCTCCGTCCTTGAGCGGCCGCCAGAGGGGACGCATCGAGGACATAGAGGTCGCGCCGGCGTTGCTGGATACGGAGTAGTGGAGCCCCAGGCGGCCGGGAAGGAGCTCTGAACGGCAGGTGAAGGTCACGTCTTTAGGAGCTGCGTTCATGAGTCCGTCTCCTTTGCCCATCGAAAAGCTCTGTCGTCGCGCCACAAGGGTGGCGGCTCGTACGACGGCCCCGCTCGCGACGAGGCCCATGAGAAGAACCGCGCGCCTCGGACATTGTCCGCTTCCATGGCTAGAGCTCATGGTGCCCGTTCGTCAGCTTGCCAACCTTGGGTGTTCTTTCACCGCGGTAGTCCTGCTCGTCCGAGATGGTGTTGAACTCCTCCTGGTTGTCGAAGTTGTCGGCTCGAGGTGTTCCGTCCCGGGTGCCATGCGTGTGATGGTCGGCATGAGTCAGCTCATGGAAGAGCGTGACGTCGCTCGGCGTCTCGGTCGGGCTGAGCGCCTTGGGCGGAGGCCACACGGACGGGTCGTAATCGACCGTCGTATCGGTCCCCTTCCCGGTACCGCCGGTAGCCACGGAGTTCGAATCCGGGCCGTTTGTGGGTGTCGTGCCGGCGTTGAAGTCCTTGGTAGGCCTTTTCTTTATGTCCACGTTGTGGCCCGAACCGTCCAGGCGCGCGAGAAGATCCTGCCCCTTCTTCGTCGTTCCGATGAGGGCGATGTCGGCGAGAGCGGCCTGTGCAAAGGCGGGATCCGCGCCTTCCACCGTTATGGCCTTTCCCACCTTGAAGTTACCGGTAGCCGGGACGAATGTAACCGCGGGCCCATGCTGGGAGTGGAGGACGCGCTTGCGTCTTCCGCCTCCGCCGGCCGGCCGTGGACGATCGAGGAAGCCAGGCTCTCCCGTGTCGGAGGTCTCGGCGCCCGCGGGATCCTCGATCGAGGGATCTCCGGTCGAGTCGCCAGAGCCTCCGGAGTTGATCTTCACGATCGGTCCGTTGATGGTCACACCGGTCAGATCGATGACGACGAAGCTGCTTCCGACCTTCAGGCTGATTTTGGAAAGGGCCTCAATGGCGATCTGGCGCGCGTTCAATTCGTACTTGCCGGTCACAAGCGTCGCTTCGGTGCTCTCGAAGTCGTTGACGACCTCACCCTTGACGGTGAAATTGAGAGGTTTTTCGATTCCTTCGTACAGGCCGCCGCCGATATGGAGATTGTGGTCCCCGCCCACCGAGATGTTCAGGCTGCCTCCCTTTTCCGTGCCACCCGCGAGCCCGATGACCTCGTGGCGATTGGCGTGAACGGTTTCAAAGAGAGACCCACGCACCCGCACGTCCATTCGTTTCTGCGATGGATGAAGACCTCCTCGTTGCCTTTCTTGTCCTCGAGCCGAACTCGTTGAACTCCTTCGGGTCACCTTTCAGCGTGCTGCGGCTCTTGATGCCGCTCTGCGTCTTGTCGGGGAGCTCGTACGGCGGCATGTTGTCGGAGTTGTAGACGCTTCCGACGATCAGCGGCCGGTCCGGATCGCCCTTCGAGAAGTCACCACGACCTCGTTTCCGATACGGGGCCAGAAGAAGCTCCCCAGCGCTTACCCGCCCACGGCTGGGCCACGCGAACCCAGCACGAGCTGTCGGAGTCCTTCTTCCCTTCGCGGTCCCAGTGAAACTGAACCTTCACCCGGCCATACTTGTCCAGAAGATCTCCTCGCCCGGCGGGCCCACGACGACTGCGGTCTGTGTCCCCACCATCGTCGGCCTCGGCGTGACGCGCGGCGGCCGGAAGGGAAGGGCCGCCGGGAAGCAGGAAAACTTGCTCTCGTAGGTGAAGCCGCCGTCGTCGGATCGGACGTCGGCCGCCTCGGAAGCGGCGTGCTCGACCTTGTAGAGGACCCATGGGCCGTCGCCCTCGAAATGGCGCTCCAGGGTGAACTTGTGCCCCGAGACGAGGTGCCGGACATTGCCGGCTCCCTGAACGAGGACGCTCGCGGCCGCCTGCTCCTGGATCCTGATCTCGGCGGTCCTGACGTTGTCAGTGAAGATCTTGCTGAGCTCGGCGGCCTGCTCGCCGCCGCCCTTGTTGATTCCGTCGAATCGCTGGGCGTAAGCCCCGGGATAGTCGTAGAGCTCGAGCTTGTCGTTGTTCGCAAGCTTGAGCTTGTGGCTGGACTTTCCGGCGGCGACGGAGCCCAGGATGAGCGACTCGGCTTCGAGGTGCTTGTGGGGGAGCTCGAAGCAGTGGTCCCAGAGCGTGACCTTGCCCGAGCAGAGCTCCTGCGCCTTTTCCCAGGCATTGACGCGGTCCTCTTCGCGGGTCCCCCCCCCGACGGCCTCGAAGATCAGGTTGTTCTTGCCGGGCAGGTCCGGGTGGCTGGCTGGCGAGTTCGCGACGACCATCTGGTGGGCGCCGTCGCTGTGCTTGAAGAAGTAGAAGATCCCCTCCTCCTCCATGAGGCGGCTGGCGAAGGCGAAGTCCGATTCGCGGTACTGAACGCAGAAATCGCGGGGCTGGAAGACCCCTTGAAGCTCGTAGCTTCACGTCGAGCTCGGCCAGCACCTTCTTGAGGATGTCGGGAACGGAAACGTGCTGGAAGATCCGACTCTGCGTCTTCTTCGAGAGGAGCCAGAGCCGGGGCACGGTCTCCAGCACGTGCCTCGTGAACACGGCGTCACGCGCGCCCTGAGAGACGCGGCGGCAGATGCCGTTGAGGTACTTCTTGGAGTTCCCGGGGAGAGTGATCTCGACCGTGATGCTCTGCCCCAGGAGCGCGTCGAAGGGAATCTTCTTCGTGTTCTCGGCGACGCACTTGAGCTGGAAGGAGAAGAGGCTCGAGATCGACTCGTGTCCCGTGAACCCGTTCAGGAGCAGGTCGTCCTTCCCGAGCGGCGTCTTGACCACGAGCCTGCGACCATCCTGCGTATAGGCCATTCAGCACCCCCCGAAGGCCGAACGTCGACAAAGCTAGGTTGGCGGCGCCCCCCGCGCTGTAACGCGAGTCACGAACTGGTCGTCCTCCCGGACGAGGCGGAAGAATACTCCTCCGGAGCTCCGCGACCGAGACTCAGTTCGGTGAGGGATGTTCAGTCGAACTCGTAGCGGAAGCTCCCGCCGTCGCCGACGGTTACGCGCACGCGCGACATCGTCCGGCCCTCGGCCATCCGGGACAGGAACTCGCCCGACATCTCCGGGAGGACGGTCCGCGTCAGGATGTGGTCCACGTTGCGCGCTCCGCTTTCGACCTCCTTGCAGCGCCCCAGGATCTCGTTGATGACGGAGTCGTCGTAGCCGAAGTCCGCGCCGTGGTTCTCCTTGAGCCGGCTGCCGATCCGCCCGAGCTGGAGCTTGATGATCTGCCGCATGACCTTGTCCGAGATCGGGTAGAACGGGACGATGACCATCCGCCCGAGTAGGGCGGGCTTGAAGATCTTGTTCAGCTCCGGCTTGATCGCCTCCACGAGCTTCTCGGGCTCGGGCGCGGTCTCGGGGTCGGCGCAGAGCTTCATCATGGTGTCGGTTGCGGCGTTCGACGTCAGGAGAATGACGGTGTTCTTGAAGTCGATCTCGCGCCCCTCGCCGTCCTCGAGCATCCCCTTGTCGAAGACCTGGTAGAAGAGCTCCATGACGTCGGGGTGCGCCTTCTCGACCTCGTCGAGGAGGACGACGGAATAGGGCCGCCGCCTCACGGCCTCGGTCAGGACGCCGCCCTCGCCGTAGCCGACGTAACCCGGCGGCGAGCCCTTGAGCGACGAGACGGTGTGCGCCTCCTGGTACTCGCTCATGTTGATCGTGATGAGGTTGTGCTCTCCGCCGTACAGCGCCTCCGCGAGCGTCAGGGCGGTCTCGGTCTTGCCGACGCCGCTCGGCCCGACGAGGAGGAAGACGCCGATGGGCCGGCGCGGATCCGTCAGGTTGGCACGGGCGGTGCGGATCCGGCTCGCAATCGCCTCGAGGCCGTGCGACTGGCCGATGACGCGCTGCTCGAGCCGGTCCTTGAGCGCGAGGACCGTGTGGATCTCGTCCGTAAGCATCTTCCCGACCGGGATCCCGGTCCACCCCGAGATGACCTCGGCGATGGTCTGCGAGTTGACGCAGGCCTGCATGAGGGGCGTTTCGCCCTGCACCTTCCCGAGCTCCCTGTTGAGGGTGTCGAGCTCGGCCCGGAGCGCCGCCGGGTCCGGCGGCGGGGCTGCGGGGGTCGTGGGAGCCGCCGCGGCCGCTGCGGCCTTTGCGTCGGGTCCCGCGGACTTCGCGTCGGCCGCCTTCTTTTTCGGGGAGGCCAGCTCCTCCAGCTTCGACCTCACCTCGCGGATCTTTCCGATCAGCTCGCGCTCCTTGTCCCACTGGCCCTTCAGGCGGCCAAGGCTCTCCTCCGCGGCCGCCTTTTTCGCCATCAGCTCGGCGAGACGCTCCTTGTGGTCGGCGCCGGTCGCCTCCTCGCGCGCGAGGGCGTCGATCTCTGCGGCGCTGTGGTCGATCGTCCGCTGGGCGTCCTCGACCGCGGGGGGCGTCGCCGCCTGGCCGATCGCCACGCGGGCGCAGGCCGTGTCCAGAACGGAGACGGACTTGTCCGGAAGCTGGCGGCCCGAGATGTAGCGGTGCGACAGCCGGACGGAGTCCTCCACGGCCTCTTCGAGGATCCGGACCTTGTGATGGTTCTCGAGAGGCTCCGTGAGGCCCCGCATCATGATGATGCCGACCGCCTCGGTCGGCTCCTCGACCTTGACGACCTGGAAGCGCCGGGCGAGAGCGGCGTCCTTCTCGAAATACTTCTTGTATTCGGCCCAGGTCGTCGCCGCGATCGTCCGCAGCTCGCCGCGCGCGAGCGCGGGCTTGAGAAGGTTCGCGGCGTCGTTCTGTCCGGCCTGGCCGCCGGCGCCGATCATGGTGTGCGCCTCGTCGATGAAGACGATGATGGGCTGCGCCGACCCTTTGACTTCTTCGATCACGGACTTGAGGCGGTTTTCGAACTCCCCCTTGATTCCCGCCCCCGCCTGCAGGAGTCCGAGGTCGAGGGTTCTCACGGCGACGTTCTTCAGCGGGCCGGGAACGTCTCCCTGGGCGATGCGCAGCGCGAACCCCTCGACGACGGCCGTCTTCCCGACTCCGGCCTCCCCGGTGAGGATGGGGTTGTTCTGGCGGCGCCGCGTCAGGATGTCGATGACCTGCCGGATCTCGAAGTCGCGGCCGAGGATCGGATCGATGTGGCCGGCCCGCGCGCGAGCCGTCAGATCGACGGTGTACTGATCCAGCGCCTTCGTCCGTCCGGGGACGCCCGTCGCGCCGCCCGCCGCGTCGCCGGCCGGCCCTTCGACGAGCGAAGAGGCGTCGCGATCCTCGGCCGAGCCTGAGACGATCTTCTCGAACTCCTTTCGGAGCGTCTCGACGGAGATCGCCGCGAACTCCTTGGAGATCTCGCGCGCGAGACGGGCGAACTCCTCCTTCTCGAGGAGAGCGAGGAGGATGTGCGAGGACCGGACCCGGGAGGCGCCGAAATCGATCGAGCCGACGAGCCAGGCTTCCTCGACGAGCTTCGGGAGGCGGGGGGAGAGAGCCGGAGTGCGGGTGTTCCCGGTCTTGAGCCGGTCGAGCGATCGCACGAGGTCCTTCGCGAGCCGGGACTCGTCGATCTCGAACCGGCGCAGGATCCGGTGGAAGTCCGTGTCCGGCGTTTCACCCAGCTTGACCAGCAGGTGCTCGACGTCGACGTCGTAGTTCGTCCGCGACAGGCAGAGTCCGGCAGCTCCCTCGAGGGCGTTCCGGCAGGTGTCGTTCATTCGGCCGA
Source organism: Thermoanaerobaculia bacterium (assembly GCA_963816185.1). Classification (GTDB taxonomy): domain Bacteria; phylum Acidobacteriota; class Thermoanaerobaculia; order UBA5066; family UBA5066; genus Fen-183. Next base: position 466,757 of record CAWFJJ010000025.1, read on the forward strand.
TGAGGGATTTCAGATTCGCGCTCATAGACGCTTCCTTCCTCTTCTCGCGCTTTTCGACGGGTTCTTATCCTAATTCATGGACTCGAGAATCAGCTCCGAGGCGTCGGCGGGCGAGGGGGCGCTCTTGAGCCACGTCGTCCAGCCGAGCATCGGCGGGGCGGCGACGCCGGACTTCAGGTGGCACTCGGGGATCTCCTCTTTCTTCAGAATGAGCTGTAAGTCGAAGTCGTACTCGACGCCGACGAGGAATCGGACGAGATCGTTCAGCGGCCTCCAGCCGCTTCCGCGCGGCAGAAAGACCTGGAAGGAAGTGAAGCCCAGCGGGCCGAGTCGGATCCGGAAGCGTGACTGGTTGTTCCAGACATGGTCGCCGCAGACGAGGTCGACGCCGAGGCGGCTGTTTCTGGCACCCAGTTTCGACGCGTCCTCCGGTTCCAGGTCGAGCCACTGTCCGACGAACTGGCGTGTGGCGGCCGGGACTCCGAAATAGTCGCGGAGGATTCCCTCGATCGCGCTCGCCGAGTGCGGGTGCTGAGCGATGAGGCCGGCATAGAGGAGGAGCGCGTCGTCGGAGACGCTCTGGCGCCCACGAAGACCTGCCGTGCCGAGACCGATCAGCGAGAAGAGGCCCTCGAGGAAGGGATCGTCGCCGCCGCTCTCGTATACCACCGGGAAGCGGTACTTCTGCCACGCGCGGTGGAACAGCGACAGGAAGCGGTGGTTGAAAAGGTCGAGGAACTCCCAGAGCGCGTAGTCCTTGTAACGGACCCGCTCGATGAGGAGCTCGGTGTACGGGATGGGAAGAACACCGAGCGGCCCGGTGGTCCCGCCGATTGCGACGGTGGCCTCGGGGGGACGATCGGGATCGTCGGGATCGATGGTGAGGTCGTGAATCTCGCTTGGTGGAAACTCCAGGGTGGCGCGGGTCCTGAAGCGCACGGTCTCACGCCCGGGTGGTCCATCGTGGCCGACCGGGGCGCGCGACGGCGAGAGCCGCGCCAGCAGCCGGACGGCCTGAAAGAACCCGAAGTGCTCGGGGCGCGTCCGCAGGCGCTCGCTCAAAGCACGATCTGGTCGCCGGTGCGCGGCGGCCAGCGGCGCATGATCCCCTCGCGCTGCTTCGTCGACGCCACGAGCTGGCTGAAGGAGTTCACAGAGGCGTAGAGCGAAAGGAAGCGCTCGAGCACGGACGCGAAGAGGTAGACGCCGGAGCCGACGAAGTTCTGCTCGTCGAAGTCGATCGAGACCTCGAGTCCTCTCACGAATCCCGGGTGAGTGTCGCGGAGCGGCCGGACGACCCGGCGCGCGGAGAGCTTCGAGATGCCGTCGATCTGCTGCCGCGTGACCGACGAATCGGAGATGTCGTAAAGCCGCAAGATCTCCCGCAGCGCCTCGGGGCCCTTCTCTCCTTCGCGCTCGACGAGCGACAGGACGTTCAGGGCGAGGTGCGAGATGAGCCTCCAGTGCGCCCCGCGCCGGAGCGGCGGCCGCAGGCTCACGGTCGGCTTCACGAGGCTTCGGATGGCGGTGAAAACCCCGGGGCCCTCGAGCTGGAAATCCCCGTCGGGATTGCCGAACGGGAGGCGGGCCGGAAGGTCGCGGTTCGAGGTGGTCACGTGCACGGTGAGGGTGTCGGTGTCGGGCACGGTCGGATCGAAGTTCATGTCGACGAGCGTGAGGTAGACCTCGGTCCCTTCGTCGTCCTTGCGCTCCGACGGGCGCCGGCTCGCGTGCCAGAGGGCTTGCTGGCCCGCGCGCTCCGAGTCGTGACGGAACGCGAAGAACGGCTGATACGTCCGCACGGTCTCGGCGTCGGCGCCCGTCGACGTCACGCGTCGACCGACCAGACCTCGTGCGCGCCCGGCCGCCTGAGGTTCGGGATGACCCGGTACTCGTGGCTCAGATGGGTCACCCGGATGGGCTCGGCCATCTGCGAGAAGAGGTTGACGACGGGAGTGGCGTGCAGCCGGAAAGTCTGCGCCGAGATGCTCCGTTCTGCGGCGAAGGGGCGTCCCAGGAGGACCCGCACGTCCAGCGTGTCCGTGAAGGCGCCTCCTTTGAGCCGCTCGAGCCCGTCGAGGTCCACGAAGAGGTACTTCTCCGGAAAGGAGAAGTACTCCTGGAGGACGCGGTATCCCCGGAAGAGGCGGTCCGGTGTCGGCAGGAGCGTCTCGTCGTCGCCGAAGCCGACCGGCCGGAGAGCCTCCGGCCCCAGCCGGACCACCTCGGAGTCGGGCGACGAGGCCTGGGGCCGGAGCTCGATGGTGAGCACGTCGTTGAAGAGCAGCTCGTAGAGCGCGTGGACGACCTTGCCTTCGCCCTGCAGGTAGAAGCGAAGCTTGGAGAGCGGGAGCTCGGCGCCCTCGACCGATTTCTCCTTGAGCTCGGACAGGGCCGCGCCTCCCAGGACGTGCAGGTCGAGGTGGAGCATCGTGCGCGCATCGCGGCCTTCGATCGTGACCGCGGGCGCCTGCTCGAAGCGGGCCGCTCGCACGTCGACGGGCCAGATCGTGACCGGATACGCGGTCCGGAAGCGGCATGGGATTCCGTCGACGGGGGCGGACGCGAGCGTCGAGCCTCTCGGAATCGTCTGCCCCGTCTGCAGGCTCACCTGCTCGGGATTGAGAACGAACTGGACCACGGACATCGAGGGCACGGGCGCGAGAAAAGTGGGGTACAGGATCCCGAGGAGGGATTCCGTGATCTCCGGGAACTCGTCGTCGATCTTGAGGCGCACGCGGGCCGCGAGGAACGCGAAGGCCTCGAGAAGCCGTTCGACGTGCGGGTCCTCGCACTTGTCCGGCTCGAGCTGCAGGCGCGACGCGACCTTCGGGTATTTGTCGGCGAACTCGGCCCCCATCTGGCGGAGGAAGCTCAGCTCGCGCTCGTAGTACTCCAGGAGATCGCTGCGCATCAGTCGCCCTTGACCGCGAAGTTACCGCTCCCGAGCTGAAGAGTCGTGTCGAACGAGATCGGCTCGGGAACGGGATCGATGCGCAACCGCGCCTCGATCCTGAAGCGGAAGGCGCGCTCGAGCACGGACGCGTTCGCGACGCTGACGACGATGTCCTCGAGGCGGGGCTCGAACCGCTTCAGCGCGACTTCGAGCGCGCGGGTGAGGTCGTGCTGGTCCGCGGCGCTTTTCACGCTCATGTTGGTGAAGTCCGGGAGGCCGTACGCGAGAAGGGAGCCGGCCAGGAGCGGCAGCGCGTCGGGCACCTCGAGGACGCGGCGCGTGTTGAGGAGCCACTCGATGTCCCGCTTGAGGGCCTGTTTGACCTGGCGAAGGGCCTTCGAGCGCGAGGAGGGAGGCTCGGATTTCACCTCGGGCTCGAAGTCGACGAGCCGGTCGAGAACCGACAGGTTGATCCGGATCTCGTCGTCGATCCTCGGCATGGCGCGTCGCGGGGGCGGGTGCCGAGGCCGGCGACGATGCGCCGGCCTCTGGCCGTCCGTCCCTTACTTCCTCGTCGGAGCCGGCAGCTCGGCCACCAGCCGCAGGGAGACCGACAGCTCGTCGAGCTGGAAGTGCGGTCTGAGGAAGGCGATCGCCTTGTAGACGCCGGGCTTGCCCGGAACCTCCGCGACTTCGATGCGCGCCTCGCGGAGCGGGAACTGCGCCTTGACGGCCGGCGAGGCCATGTCGTCGGGCGTGACGTAGTTCGAGATCCACCTGTTGAGGAAGAACTCGACGTCGCCGCGCGAGGCGAAGCTGCCGATCTTGTCCCGCATGATCGACTTGAGGTAGTGGGCGAAGCGGGACACGGCGAAGATGTAGGGGAGCTGCGTCGAGAGACGCGCGTTCGCGTTCGCGAAATCGGTGTCGTATTTCTTCGCCTTCTGGGCAGATTGCCCGCCGAAGAACGCCGCGTAGTCGGTGTTCTTGCAATGGACGAGCGAGATGAAGCCGAGGTCCGAGAACTCCTTCTCGCGGCGGTCGGTGATCGCGATCTCGGTCGGGCACTTCAGCGCCACGTCACCTTCGTCGGTCTGGAAGGTGTGCGCCGGGAGCCCCTGCACGAGCCCGCCCCCCTCCACGCCGCGGATCGCGACGGTCCAATTATAGAGGGCGAAGGCTTCGGTCAGGCGCGTCCCGAACGAGTAGGCGGCGTTCCCCCAGAGATATTTCTTGTGGTCCTTGCCGTCCACATCCTCCTCGAAATTGAAAGACTCGACGGGGACGGTGTTCGCACCGTACGGGAGACGCATGAGCGTGTGGGGAAGGGTGAGCCCCACGTACCGCGAGTCCTCCGAGTCGCGGAACGAGCGCCACTTCGCGTACTCGGTCCGATCGAAGATCTTGGCGAGGTCGCGCACCTCGGTCAGCTCGGTGTAGCTCTGCCAGCCGAACATCTCGGGCGAAGCCGCCGAGATGAAGGGCGCGTTCGCCGCGGCGGCAACGCCCGAGATCTTCTCGAGCAGCGACATGTCCTGCGGGTGGTTGCCGAATTCGTAGTCCCCGATCAGTGCGCCGAACGGGGCGCCGCCGAACGTTCCGTACTCCTCTTCGTAGACCTTCTTGAAGAGCGCGGACTGGTCGAACTCCGCGGCCCGCTCGAGGTCCTTCAGGAGATCCTTCTTGGACACGTTCAGCACGCGGATCTTGAGCATCGTCGAGGTCTCGCTCTCGAAAACGAGATGCTTCAGCCCGCGCCAGCTTCCCTCCAGCTTCTGGAAGTCCGGGTGGTGCATCACCTCGTTGAGCTGCGCCGACAGGAGCTTGTCGATCGCCGCGATGCGCGCGTTGATCGTGTGCTCGAGGTCCTTGGAAAGGACGACCTGCCCCTGAAGGGCCTGCTGGACGAACTCGGCCAGCATGTCCTTGGCGTTGTCGACCTGGTCCTCGCGAAGCGCCAGACGCCCGCTCTCGAGGATCTTGTTGAGAAGTCCCCCCTCCTGCTCCTGAACGACGGATTCAGATTCGGCCCTCTTGTCGGGGTTCTTGCTCATTTGGGTTCTTCCTTCTTCCCTTCCTCGTCCGTCACGACGCCGAGCTGCTTTCCGAGCTGCTTCTGGGCGTTCGGGTCCTTGAGGAGGTCCGTCAGCATGGCTTCCAGTTTGTCGTTGCCGTCGGTCTTCGACAGGATGTCGCGAAGCTTCTGGCGCGCTTCGACGAGCTTTCTTAGGGGTTCGACCTGCTGAACCACCTGATCGGGCTCGAAGTCCATTAGGTTGTTGAACTTCATCTCGACGTTCATCTTGCTGCCGTCGTCGGACAGCTTGTTGTCGACGCGAAGGGCCAGGCGCGGCGCTTGCGCCGCGAGCACCTGATCGAAGTTGTCGCGGTCGATCTCGATCAGCTTCCGGTCCTTCAGCCGCGGAAGCGGCTCGACGGGCTGGCCGGAGAAGTCGCCGAGGACTCCGACGACGAACGGCAGCTCCTTCATCTCGATGGCCCCGCCGATCTCCACGTCATACGTGATCTGGACGCGGGGAGGGCGAATCCTCTTCAGCTTCTGCTGGATACTTTCCTTCTTCGGCATGGTTCCCTCCCTCAGGCTCCCGAGCTGCTGCGACTGCCGGACTCGCCTTTGAGACCGAGCGTTTCGCGCAGACCGGCGAGAACGTTGTTGTCCTTGATCACGTCGACGAGCCAGGCGTCGAGCGGCATCTGCCCCCACGCGATGGCGCGCTGGACGAGGTACGAGACCGGGCTGTGCGGCTCGGTCCTCCGGAAGTAGTCGGCGACCTGCGCGAGCTGGGCGAGCGCCTGATCCCGTGCCCTAATGGCTCCACCTGGCCCGCCTGCCGCGCCTCCCCCTGTCTCGCCCTCGGCCCCTTCAGCGGCGTCGGAGGGGTCCGGCTCCTCGATCCTCTTCTCCTTGACGACCTTCTCGAGCAGGCTCCGAATCCCCTCGAGAGTCTTCGTGAGGCCGCCGAGCCCCGGAGTCTGGCGTGAGAAGCGGGCGTCCATCTGCTTGTCGAGGGCCTTCAGAGCCGCCCAGCTGTCGGCGACGTCCGCGTAGACCTCCTCGTAGAAGGCGCGGCGCGTCTCGCTCTTGGCTTTCTTGACGTCCTCGCCCGTGACCTTGTGGTCCATCAGGGCGCGTGCGCGCTTCTCTTCGAGCTGCTGAAGAGCCTCGCCGGAGAGCTTCGAGGTGTCGGCCGGGAAGTCGTACTGCTGGGCCTCTTCCCACTGGAAGAAGCTGTAGTTCGCACCGGAGCGCTTCGTCAGCGGGATCCTCCTGACCGCCTCCGCGGCCTGGCGGTCCAGCCACGCGAGCGCGTTGGCCCGAGCTTCGAGATCGTTTCCCTCGTCGATCTCCGGATACAGCGTGTCCCAGAACGTCTCGAGAAGCCCGCTCGCGAGCTTCAGCGAGTCCCTCAGGCCCGGGAAACCGTTCATGCTCACGGCGGCTTCGGAGAGCCACGCGACGATCTGGAGGTCCTTCGTCTTGCCGCTCAGGCTCTCGCCGGCGAGCTCGGCCACCTTCTCCCAGTCGGCGACCTTCAGCTCGTGAACCCAGTCCCCCTGCGGAACGTCGTCGTCGGCACGGCGCGCCTCGCGGATCTCGTCGTGGAGGCCCGAGTACTGGAGGTTCTCCCCGCTTGGGTTCTCTCCAGCAATCGGCGCGAGGAGGGCGTCCAGGTTGAAAACGGGAGCTGACGGCATCGCGACGATTTCCTCCAGCCGAGAGAGACGCTTATGCCATTCGGCGGGCAACAGTTAGAATGCTGAAAGGATAGCGACGGCGCAGACCCCGGTCAAGGGCGGTGCAGAAGCGAGGAGAGGTCATGCCGACACCACGTGAACTTTATCAGGCCGGTCAACTCCAGGCGGCGATCCAGGCCCTCACGGCCGAGGTCAAGGCGAACCCGGCCGACGGACCCTCCCGCATCTTCCTGTTCGAGCTGCTCTCGTTCGCGGGCGACTGGGATCGTGCCCGGAAGCAGATCGAGGTTATCGGGCAGGCGGGCCCGAACGAGGCCCTCGCGGTTCAGGTGTACCAGGCGAACATCGAGGCCGAGCGCACGCGAGAGCGCCTCTTTTCGGAGGGCCTCCATCCCCACTTTCTGAACGAGCCACCCCCGTACGTGGACCGGCACCTGGACGCCATCAACCGGATCCGGGAGGGGAACTTCGCCGAGGCCAGGGTCCTCCTCGACCGGGCCGAAGAAGAGCGTCCCGCGCTGGCGGGGACGCTGAACGGACGGCCGTTCGCCGACTTCCGCGATTGCGACGACGTCATCGGGCCCGTTCTGGAGCTGATCGTGAAGGACAAATACACGTGGCTTCCGTTCGAGCAGATCCGGCGCGTCGAAGTCAGCCCCCCATCGAAGCTCCGGGACCTCGTCTGGGCCCGCGCCAAGGTCGAGGCCCTGGACGGGACGGTCGGCGACGTGTACCTGCCGGCCCTTTACGAGGGAACGTGCCGGAACGCGGACGACCAGCTTCGGCTCGGCAGGATGACGGCCTGGATCCCGCTGGCCGACGACCTCTCTCGCGGCGCGGGGCTCAAGACGTTCCAGGCGGACGAAGACGACGTGGCGCTGTTCGAGGCCCGGCAGCTCGAGTTCCGCCCGCTGCCTCCCGCCGCAGTCGCCTGAGCGATAAAAAGAAGGCCCTCGCATCGGTCGAGGGCCTCTTGGAACGGAATCCGGACGGGATTCGGGGGGTTCAGAGCTTCTTGTTCGCCTTCACGTCCCAACCCATCTTCACCTGGCCCCCCCCTGTGCCTGTTGCTGTCTGCGGCTTGTACTCGTGTTCGATTTTCGTGAAACTTAGCGTGGCTTGGTCAATTGGAAGGTCGGCGCCCGTCGATCCCGCCGCATTGTAGCTTGTGACGAATACATCGGAGAGGGTGATCTTCAGGAACTCCAGAGGGTCATCCCCGCCCGCCTTGCGGTTCGTCAGGATCGCCTTCGGAATGTGCTTCCCATTACAGCAGAACTCGAAAAGCTTCGGCGACGCACTGCCGTGGGTGAAGCTGAAGCTCAGGTCATGAACGTCCGCCTTCCCGGTGCCGCCGCCACCACCCATCCCCATCGAGCTGGCATTCGATGCGCCAAAATGGAAGGATAGGACTTCGATTTCTTTCTTGTGTTTCGAGTCCTCGCTTTCACCCTCAACTCCATCGATTTTCAAAAAAGCGTCGAATTTTGCCATTGGCTGCTCCTTTCACTCGTTCAAGTGGATGTGACTGTTTTCACGCCCTTCTCGGCGTCAAACATAGGTCTCTCCGGACGGAATTCAACCTCACTACGACAAACGCGTGACGGCGATCATCATGAACGACCGACCGATCCTGCGTCCGGGGTTCGAGGCTCGTCATGAGGGTTTGTTCGCCATCAGGTCGTCCTGGAACATCGTAGAACCGCCCGACGTTCCGAGGCTCGTCTGCGGAGAGGCCTGTAGCTGGATCTTTCCGTAAGCGAGATCGAAGTCGCAGGGCGGCATCACGTTGCCCTTACTGGTTTCGAGGTCGCCGGTCTGAACCTTCACGACGAGCACGTCGGAAAGCGTGATCGTGAAGTATTCGAGGGGCACGTTTCCCGCCTTGCGGCACGTCAGGACCGCCTTTGGGATCTTCTCGTTCGTCGCGAGCTTCTGGTAAAGCAACGGAGCCGACATGTCGACATTCGCGCGTATCGACAAGTGCGACCATCGGCGCGCGCCGGTAGCCTGGTTCGTGAACGCGTCGCGAGGGCTCATCAAACCCAGCTGAAAGCCTTCGATCTGGATCTCGCCCTTGTGTCCGGAGGTATCGGCGCTTTCGCCGCCGACTCCGTCGATCTTCAGAAACATGTCGACGAGCGCCATGGCTGTTTCCTTTCACCCTCTTTGTCGAGAGTGCGAATCATATGCTCTCAGTCAAGCGGTGCGGAAAATGCGTCGGGCATCCTCGCGCGGCGGAGCACGAAGGACTTTTTCAGCGGGTCTCGAGGAGTGAAGCGAGCGGGAGGTCCCACCCGGGGGGCGCTGTTCGAGGAAGGGGACTCGCCAGGGGCGCGGCAGCGGGAGATGCGTCGGCCGCGGGAGGGGCCGGGGCTGGAACTGCGGAGGAGGTGGCTTCGGGAGGCTCGGCAACAGCGGGTGTCTTGCGGCACCGCCGGTTCCTCCGAAGGTGTCGGCGCCTCCGAAGGCGCCTCTCCCGCGGGCGCAGCGGGAAGGGGGGACGGCCGCACTTCGGCGGCGGGGGCTGCCGCGCCGAGCAGGAGAATCTCCTCGACGGGCGGAGGTTCGGGTCCGGGGGCGGTTTCAGGCGGCGGAGCTTTTTCGGCGGGTGATGCGGGCTCGGGAGGCGGCGCCGCCTCTGCCGGCGCCGCTTTGGTCGCGTCTGGTGCTGATGGCGCGGTGTCGGTCACGGACGCTTCAGCCGCCGGCGGATTGGTCGCCGGCGCGTCGACCGCCGTCGCGGGCCCGCTCGCTGCCTCCGTCCCTCGCCGCCGGCCGGATTTCGGGATCTCTTCGATGAAATCTGTCGCAATCGCTGCCGGATGGAGGAGGAGGATGTCTTCCGCCTTCGCGTCTCGGAAGAAGATCACGCCGCAGGGCGCCTCGCCTCCGGTCCTGTAGAGAACGCCGGTCGGGCCCGCTCCCGCCGGAACGGCCCTGGTGAACCTGACGGTCCAGAGCTTCATCTGGTGGAGCGGGGCCGTCTCGTCGGCGAGCGGAATGCGGAACGCCGCAGCTCCCGCGGTGGGGCTTCGCGCAGCCGCGTCGAGGCCCGAGAGGAGCTCGGTCCATTTCGTCGACGCGTCTTCTCCGAAGAGGGCCGTGGCGAGAGGTCCGACGCGCGAGCGCGCGAGCGCTTCGGCGAGCCGTGCGCGGATCTGCTCCTGCGTCCGGAGAGGGACCTCGATCCTGGCTCCGCGGAGCTCCTGGTAGACCGCCGCCAGCGAGCCCCCCGCGTCGTACTTCCGCCGGATCTCCCGCGCCCGGTCTTCGAAAACCGGGAGGTAGTCGAGCGCCGCCAGCACGGAGGCGGCCGGCTTACCCGCGGGCAGGATCGTGAAGAGAGCGAACGGAAACCTCCGCAGGCCCCCCTGGTCCGTGCTCCCCCATAGCGCGCCGACGGCCATCTTGCGGCTCTGGGGGAGGCGAAGGAGAAAGGCGTGGAGCGGGATCTCGCTCGAGCGGCAGTCGTCGCGGGACGACCAGAGGCGGCTGAATCCGTTGGACAGCCAGTCGCGGAACTCGCGCGAGGCGTCGTCCGTGAGCCCCGCAGAGATGAAGTCTTTGTAGACGGGAAGCTTCCCGAACGCGAAGAGAGGCCACGACTCGGTCGGAGGCGGATCGTCCGCCGATCGCTTGCGAAATGGGGACAGGAAACCCATCGGGGCGCTCTCGAAGGCCTTCAGTTCGGGAGGATGGGCGGCATCGGCTCGTCGAGCCGGACCTCGAACGCGCCCTCGAGAAGCTCCCGCGGGTTCTTCCCGTCCGGGATCTGAACGCGAATGGTCCAGACCTTCGGATCCGAGAGCTCGGTTCGCCGCTCGCTCGCGAGCCGGATGAAATAGAAGAGCTTCAGGGGCCCGCCCGTCACTTCGTAGGTGCTCGTCCATCCCCCTTCCCCGGACTGCTCGTTCCGGCCGCTGATCGTGAGGAGGGCGTCGGCCGAGCTGAGGCGCCAGACGAACGGAGGCGGAATCCGCTGGGACTTGATGTCCGTCGAGGGGCGCAGGATCACGCCCCGGTCGAAAAGCGTGATCTGCGAGACGCGGTCCTTCAGCGGGCGTCGTCCCGGGCCGGGCTCGCGGTCGAGGGCGAGGACGCTGACCTCGCGCCCGCCCGGGCCCCCCGGCTTGCCGCCAAGCGAGGCGGCCGCCGCGGAGCTGGCTCCGCTGATGAAGCGCTGCCAGAGGCGGGCGACGGCGAGGGAGCCCCGGTTCTGCAGGATGAAGTCGAAGGACGGCTCCGTGCCGCCGAGGAGCGGGTCGACCGCAAATTCGTCGGAGAGGACGCCGACTTCCGTCAGGACCCCGAGGACGTCGGCCTGCCCGATCGTGGGGAGGTTCCGGCGGAGCGAGAGCGCGCCCGAGACGCGCTCGGCGGCGTACTCGGCTCGCTCCTGCTTCAGGCGGCTCTCCGGGATGAACGGAAACTGTCCGGAGCAGCAGGACGCGAGCCGCTGGTAGAGGGCGTCCCACTTGGGGTTGAACTGCGGCTCGATCGCGGTCTTGATCAGGCTGGCGCCGCGGTCCTCGAGATTCTTCAGCGATCGCCCGTAGGGCCCGCCCTTGATCCTCAGGTCGCCCGTGAACGCGTGCCACCCTCTCAGCGTGGCCCCTTCGCCTCCCGTCGCGAGCTGCTTCCACGACTTCAGCTCGTCCTTGTCACCGAGCGCGCCGACGGTCTTCTTGAAAGTCTCGGCGGCGGCGAGGAGGTAGTCCGGGATCACGGCCGGCTTGGCCGAAACGCGGGCGCGCGAAACGGCTCCTGTAGTACTCGATGACGGGGTTGAGGTTCGCGTTCGTCTGGACGAACCCCTGCAGGTCGGCGAGCGTGAGCTGCCCGGCCTGGTCGGCGCGCGCCGCCTCCGCCGCCTCCGGCCGGAGTCCAGGTCCCGACGGCGATCTGGAACGTACGCCAGGCGCGGGCCGTCAGCGCGGATCCCGGGATCGTGAACCCGCCGCCTCCCGACCTCACGGGCGAGCCCGTGGCGTCGAGGAAGCGCTTCAGGTAGTCGATCTCGCCCTGCGAGAGCGCCTTGACGTCGTTCTTCGCGTCGTCGCGGGAGAGCGCGTTCGTCTGCCGCTCGGCGAGCGAGACGACGCCGTTGCCGTAAGGAATCATCATCTGCGTGAACGGCTTCTGGAAGCAGATGGCGGGGTTGCAGCCGGGGCCGATGGAGGCGGTCAGGAACTCCTGGACCGGGGGAAGCACGCGCGCGAGGAGCGCGAGCTCGGCGGTGCGCCGCGCGAAGGGGCCGACGTCGCTCGCGCGGAAGCGCGCGTCCGGAATCGTCTTCTCGAAATCCGCGGCCTTCGCGACGGACGCGTTCTTCAGGTCCTCCTGCCGTTTCTGCCACTCTTCGAGCTTCTGCTTCTTGCCGTCCAGCGAGGAGATCGTGTTCACCTGGGTCAGGATTTTTCCGTCGTCGGTCGCCCGGAAGGCGTCGAGGTCCGAGTACGCGCCGACGTCGGAGAGGAGAGAGCTGACGAGAACGGTCGGGTTCGCGAGCTTCGTCTTTCCGGGAGTGGACGTCTCGTCGAGGAGAAACGCGAAGCCGCTCTTCTGCGCGCCCAGGTTCGCGTAGTCGACCTGGAGGCGGCCGATCAGCTCCTGGAGGCGCGACGTGTTGACGCGCGTCTGAGCCGCCGGGTGGAAGGTCGGGGCGATCGTCGCGCCGGGAAGAGAAGGCGGGGGAAGAGCCGGGAGGGGCGGCGGCGAGGCGGTGCCGGCGGCCGTCGCGGGAGCGGTCGAGGGGGCGGCGGGAGCGGCCGGTGCCGCGGCTGCGGCGCAGTGGGCGGCCCGAGCGTGAGGAGCTGCGCGTAGGACTCGGTCAGGTAGCGCTGCCATTGCTCGACGTTCGCGCCCGGGAAGCCCTTCTCGCCGGGACGGGGCGTCTCGAGGTGCTTCGTCAGCGCGTCGAAGTTCGCCTTGAACTGCTTCGCCGTGTCGGCGGTGCGCTTCAGGTAGCTCGCCTCCTGGGGGTCGACGATTCCCGTGAGCGCCGTATAGAGCCGGACCCATTCTTCCAGCCCCTTCATGAGCTTCCAGTCCCAGCGCGCGAGGTTCGCGACGGTCCAGTACCGCTCGAACGTGTCGATGGGACGGCTCGGATCGGGGACGCCGACCTTCAGGTCTCCCGCGTTCCGCCCGCGGGCGAGCTGCGTGACGAAAGCATCCGGCCGGGGGTCCGCCGGCGTGATCTGAGCGGCCCACTCGTCGATCTCGGCCGCGTACTCGCTCCCCGCGATTCCCTTCGTCTTCTGGGCGAAGTTCACGAGGCCGAGGAGGCGGAGGTCCTCCGCGCGGAAGGCGTCCGTGCCGTCCGCCTTCTTGAGGGACTGATCGAAGCCGCGCCACGCCAGGAAGCTCTGGAGAGCGCCGAAAAACGCCGAGTAGTCGGAGAAGGTCTCCCAGTTCAGCGCGGCCATCCGCGCCTCGGACTCCTTCAGGAGCGGCCGGACGACTCCGTCGAAGAAGAGCTTCTGCTGGACGGTCGCGAGGAGGCTGTGGATCTCGTTCGACTTCGCGCCCCTCAGGAACAGGCCGAGAAGGAAGGGGTGCTGGCCGAGGCTGACGCGGTCTTCGTAGAGCAGCCGGGTCAGCTCGTACTTCTGGGCGATCGTGCAGGGCTGCTTCATGCAGGCCTGGGCCTGCGCGGCGTGCGTGCGGATCGGGTTCAGGATGCGCCGGAGCGAGAGGAACGCCGGGATCATCGTGATGATGATCAGCGGCAGGATCGCCCACGTCAGGATCCGGAAGACGAGCGTGGTCTTCTTCTCGCGCTCGGCGGCGGCGCGGGTTCTCGCGACGAGCCCCTGCTCGGGGAAGACCTTCTTCTCGTAGAAGTCCTTGATGAAGAAGGCGCGCGATTTCTTGAAGATGTTCTCGAGGCTCTCGATGATGTCGCCCTGGGAGCCCGACGGGCCCTTCAGGAGGTCGCGCGTGGCCTGCGCGATCGGCTTGCCCTGCTGCACGCCGCTCGAGATGTAGAACCCGCGGAAGACGAACGGCTCGTCGTAGCGGCTTTGCGTCAGGATGCCGTCGAGGTAGCGCCGGACCGGCTCCTTCAGGGCGCTCAGCTCCTCGGGGAAGACGATGAACCGGTCGGCGTTCGCGACATTTTCCTCGCTCGCGAGGAACTTGAGCCGGAGCTTGTGGACGCGCGTGATGATCTGGTCCCAGGCCGCGTCCACGACGGCGGGGTCGTACGGCTTCTCGGGGCCGGCCGGATTCGACCAGCCGAAGAGCTGGCGCTGCTCGACCGGGTCGAGCTTCGTGAAGAACTCCGAGAAGCCGAGCGCGCGGTCGGCCTTCGTGATCAGGAAGAAGATCGGGAACCGGATGTCGAGGAGGCGCTGGATGTGGATCAGCTTCGCCCGGATGTTCTGCGCCTTCTTGTCCTGCTCTTCCGGCGTGTCCTCGAGGAGCGACGTGGCCGGAATGACGACGAGGACGCCGTTGATGGGGCAGTAGGGCCGGTGCTTTCTCAGGAGCTTGAGGAAGCTCGACCACTCCGACGCGTCGGGGGCCGCTTCCTCCTGGAACGTGAAACGCCCGGCCGTGTCGAGGATGACGGCCTCGTTCGCGAACCACCAGTCGCAATTTCGCGTTCCCCCGGCGCCCGAGAGCGCGTCTCCCCCCACGGGGAACTCGAGGCCGGAGTTCTTGAGCGTCGTGCTCTTTCCCGACTGCGGCTCGCCGATGAGGAGGTACCAGGGCAGCGAGTAGATGTCGAGCCCCGCCCCCTTCAGGTTCTGCACCGCCTCCAGCCACTTGACGGAGAGATCCTTCAGCGCCTCGCGCACCTCTTCCTTCGACGCGCCGGCGGACTGCGAGTCCTTTCTCAGCTCGCCCTCGAAGGCTTTGCCCTTCTGCTTCTCGCGGCCCTTGCGCAGCTGCTCGAAGATGACGACGGCCACCACGATGAGGAGCAGTCCGAGCAGGAAGAGCCACCAGTATTTCTGGAGCCCGAGAAGGTTGATGAGGAAGTAGCCCAGGGGAATGAACAGGACGGCGGCGGCGAGGTACTTGATCGGCTTCGGAAGCCCCGAGAGCAGCGAAAGGAACTCTTGCATGGCGCCTACATGAGCCCCATCGCCAGGAGCCCCATCCCCTGCACCACGGTCCGGAGGTCGTCGACCGAGCGGGCCCACATGAGCCACGTGATCGCGTAGTAGAGGAAGAGGATCCCGACCCCGACGATCGCCACGCGGGCGAGAGTGATCGCGGGGGACAGCTTGCGCGCCGGCGCCGCCGTCACGTGATACGCGTCGGGCGTGATCTTCTCGCCCACGTCCGCGAGGTACTCCGCCAGGATTCGGTAGACGCGGTTCTTGACCTCGACGGCCTTCTCGGGGCGCTCACGGTACTTGCCGCGGAACCCGAGCGCCAGCCCGGTGAACACGATCGCCGCGAGCTCCGTGTCTTCGGGACGGAGGTCCTTGGCGATCGAGAAGAACTGGTCGCCCCCGATGTTCGTCTTGAAGTACTTCTCCTCGAAGAGGTGCTGCTCCCACTCGGCGGCTGTGGTCCCAGCCGGAATGGAGGAGGATCTCGTCCGCGAGGACGACGAGCGGATACCGCGCCTTCTCGTAGAGCGCGTCGAGCCGCGGGTCTCCCCGGGCGGCGCGCGCCTGCTCGCTGAAGATCTCCTCGAGATCGGCGGCGACGGCGTCGGGCTCGAGCCGGACGCCGCGGCGGACCTTCTGCCGGAACGCGGCGAGGAAGAGAAAGAGGCGGGAGCAGAGCCGGAACAGGTCGGTCGTGCTGTTGCTGCTATCCACGGGTCGCGCCCACCGGCTTGGAGACGACGTACAGGAAGAACTTGAGCTTCGGGTCGAGCATCCCCGACACCGCCATCACGTGATCCTTCGCGACGTTGGCCCAGTAGATTCCCTCTTTCTCGATGGTGAAGTAAAAGTGGTCGTCCCCGGCCGGAAGCCCCGACGGGATCCGCTTGAGCATCTCGAGATCGAGGCCGAAGAGGCGCCGCTGCCGAAGGAGCGGAATGTCGTGGACGGCGCCGACCTTCATCGTGTTGAGCCGTTCCTTCAGATCGCGCTCGGGCAGATCCGTCTCCACGGAGAGGTAGAACTCGGCTTCGCTCGTGAACCATTCGGGCTGCATGTCCGCGACGAGAAGATCGTCCCTGAGGACGAACTCGACCCGGAGGAAGCGCGAAGCGACGACCTTCTCCGTGAGCAGCTCGATGTTGTGGCAGAGGTCGAAGAAGCAGGGGCCGAGGCGGTCGTGGTCGTAGAGCGGCACCTTCAGGGGCCGGCGCCCCTCGTCGAAGATGGCGAGATCTCCGAGAAGGCGGGCGAACTCGCAGTAGACGGGGAAGGGATGGACGCGCGGGATCCGCGTGAGCTGCTGGAGAATGTAGACGAAGCTGCCGAGGATCTTCAGCTTCATCAGGGTCTGCCAGCCCGACGTCCCTTCCGACTCGATGGCCAGGCGACCCGAGGCCACCTCGGTCAGGACGAGCCGATGCTTGGCCTCGAGCCGGTTCGTGACCGACTCGCAGAGGGTCTGAAGCGCCGCGGACGCCCCGATCTCCGTCACCGGCGGGATGAAGTCCTTCGAAAGGACGGGGAAGTTCTTTCCCTGGCCCGAGCGCTCGACGATGGCGAGAGGCACGCACTCGTAGCCGTCCCGGTTCTCGGTCCCGAAGAAGAGGCGCCCGTTCACGAGGCGCGTCTCGACGGGCTGGCGGTTCGCTCCGGTGTTCTCGTCCGGCACCTCGAGGACCTCGGCGGTCAGGCGCCGGTCCTGCCCTCGCCGGTCCTCGCCGGGGAAGAAGGTATTCGGCGCGTCCTCGCGGAAGACCGGAACGCCCAGGAAGACGTCCATCCGCCCACCCGCCTGCTCGAGCTCGGCCTTGAACGGGCGCGGAAAGATGCGGAGGTTCGAGCCGGCCGAGAGGATGGACCCGTCCTTGAGCTTCGCCTCGATGTCGCGCAGCTCGAAGACGAAGTTCTCCAGCTGATCGGCGGCGACCTCCATCCGGGTGAGGCCCCAGAAGAAGGGCTGGATGCGCCGCACCTCGTCGTGGAGCGCTCTCCTCCCGGAATCGCTCCGCCGCCTGCAGGTGATGCGGCCGAAGGAACATCCCCTCGGCCCAGAGGACAGGCCGGCTCTTTTTCACGGCTGGACGATCGTGAAGTCCCGGTCGCGGACCTGGACCCGAATCGTCCGGCCCTTCCACTGATTCCTGTTCAGGACGACCAGGTAGCGCCCCGGGTCGGCCGTCTGGAAGCGGTAGTCCGCGACGATCACGAGAAACTTGTCGTCCTTGGTCGCCGGGACGGTCAGCTCCTTCTCGCAGCGCCCCTCGGACTGCGAGAAGGTGGCGGTCCGCGTCCTGTCCCTGAGGGAATCCCGGAGCGGGTCGTAGAACCACTTTTCGCCGAGGGCGCGGATCCTCTCGACCTCGCTCTCCGTGGCCCTGACGGCGTCGACCGTGAGGAGCGTCCCGCCGTTGATCTCGGGCGTACAGGTGAAGGCGATTTTCGCCGCGGCGGAGCCGCACCCACCGGCGAACGCGGCACCGGCGATCGCGAGGGCGAGGGCGGCGAAACGAGGGAACCGGTCTGGCTTCCTGTCGGAGGTCGGCATCGCGTCTATTTCCTCTTGTTGAGCTTGTCGAATTCCGCCTGCGAGAAGCGCGCCGCGGCCTGGAGAACCTGATCCTGGACGAGATCGGGGTTGAGGTCCTTCACGAGGTCGCGATACTGGTTCCACCATTCCGCCGTCTCCCCGCGGAGCTTCCACCCCGCTCCCGGTTTCCCCGCTTCGATGACTGCCGGGCTGATTCTCTTCCAGAGCTTGGTGAACCACAACTTCGGCGCCTCGTGATGCCCCGCCGAGATGGCGATCTGCCAGCGCCGGAGCTCGGCGAGGTAGTCCCGCACGTCGTCCGGGTTGACCTCTTTCCCCTCGGCGGCCGCGGCGAGGAACCCGCTCAGGCGGTCGCGGAAGTTCGGCAGGCGGAAGCTCGCGGTCTCGGCGCCCGGCATCGTCATCGCCTCGACGAGGCCGAGGACGAACGTCTCGACGTCCTGGGCGAAGCGGAGGACGTCGCGGACGACGGCGAGACGGGGCTCGAGCGTCGAGTCGTTGTCGTCCTCCTTCGTCAGCAAGGTCCGCCATGGCAGAGCCGCGGCGACGGCCGTCTTGGACGCGGCCGCGGCCGGACGGGAGGCTGCCTCGGCGAGACGCCGCTCCAGCTCGGCGACTCGGCGACGCAGCCGGAGCTCCTCGAGGTTCGGCACGTCGCCCGGCGCGACGACGGGGAACTGCAGTCTCAGCTGCTCCAGGACGCGCGGCCTCCTGTCGGGTTGGAGGGCATAAAGCTCCCGGACGACGAGAGACCTGAGAGCTTCGCGCCGGTCGGCAGGCGTCGAGAAGCGGTAGGCGGCGGACTCGTTGAGGAGCGCGTCGCCGAGCTCGCGCGCCTTCCGATCGAGAGCGATCTCTTCCTCGGTGAGAGGGCCGCCGGCGAGCGCCGCCCCGGGGCCGGCGGGGGCGAGGGCCTGCTCGCGCCGCGGCGCTTCCTCCGAAGGCCGCGCGACGGGAGCGGGGATCTTCTGGTCGACAAAGTCCTCCGCGGCTCTCATGGTCCTCGTCTTCTGCGAAGGCGGGCGGCGGATCTGGCCCGAGGGCGACGTGGCGGCGGCGACGAGCCGCGACGGCGGCGGAGGCGAGGGAGGAGGCGCCGGCTTCGGCTCCTCCCCAGCGCCGAGATCCCCGAGCCGGCGCGCGAGCCACGAGCCCACGGCGCTCTCGGTGTCCCGCCGGAGCAGCGTCAACAGCTCGTGGCGGAGCGTCGTCTCGAGCTCCACCGCGGACGAGTCGACGTGACTGCGCTGGCATTCCTCGATCAGGAAGCCGACCTTGGGCGAGAGGATCAGCTCGTCGGAGCCCGTCTTGAGGCCGATCGGCTGGAGGAAAAGGTCATTCAGCCACGTGTACGGGCCCGAGAAGAGACGGCCTTCCCACAGCTCCGTCAGCGCCTGCTCGCGCGACCAGCTCGCATCTCTCAGGATCCGCTGAATGCTCGCGCTGCGCGAGCGGAGGATCGAGTCGCAGAGGTGACGCGTGTCGGTGAACAGCTCGCCGCGCTGGACGGCCGCTTCGCGGGCGCCGCGCATGATGCTCTGAACGGCCGGGTCCGGCCACGCCTCCCCCCTGAGGACGCGCGGGAACGGCATCTCCGGAAGGGGCGCATCGACGAGCCGGACCCTGACCGGCGTCGACGAGACGAGGAAGACGTCGCCCGAGCGGATCTCGATCTCGCCCGTGACGTGGCCGGCCTGGACCGAGGTGCCGTTCGTCGACCCGGCGTCTTTCAGGAAGAGCCGGCCGCGCTCGTAGCGAAGCTCCGCGTGGGTCGACGAGACGCCGTGGCCGTACGAGAGGACGAACTCGTTCCTCGTGTTCGTCTTCTTGTCCACGGACACCCGGCCGATGTGGATCGTCGCTGGCGCGCTCCCGGCCGGGGTGACGTGGCGAAGCCCTTCCATCGGCCCGAGCCAGACCTCGACGGCGACGAAGACCGGCTCTCTCACGCGCGCCCCTCGGAAGAACGCTCGCTCTCCTGAATCTCGGCAAGGATCTGCTGGATCTCGAGGTGGACCGACTGTCGCGCGAAGAGAAGAGACTGCAGCTCGGCCAGAAGCGAGGCGACTTCGGGGACGACCCGCTCGAGCTTCTCCTCCCGGAAAAGCGGGTCGAAGTCGGCGGCAGAGGCCGCGATCGAGAACCCCGCGATGCGCGTGACGAGACGGAGCGCGAGGAGGACCGCCCGCTCCCAGAGCGATTCCGGAATGGCGTTCGGCCGGTCGCCTCGGCGGTCGTCGCGGCTCCAGAGGATCTGCGCCTTCGAGAAGGCTCCCGCCGCGTCCGGAACGCGTTTGAGGAGCGCCGCGAGCGTGACGTTCCGCCGCGCCTCGCCGGGCGCGAGCGACGCAACCTCCCGGGAGAGCCGGTCGGTCGCCTTGAGGACCGAGGCAACGTCCTGTCCGTCGTTTCTGAGCAGCAGGCGGAGCAGGGTGACGCCGAGAGCGTGCAAGTCGCTCGGCGTGCCGAAATCCGGAAAGACGCGATACCGGGCCCCGGGAATCTTCGTGCCGAGCGCCAGGCGGAGGCGGCGCATGCCGCTCTCCCCGAGCGCGACGAGATCGCTCGCGAACGCCGCCTCGTCCGAGCGGACTTCCCCGGGCGTCGCGCGCGCGGCGAGGCCGGTGAAACCGAAGTCGAGCGTCGGGTCGGGGATCGACAGGAAGATCGTGTCGCGCGCCTGCGGCGAGGGATAGAGACCGTATGCGTCGGAGACCCGGCCGCGGAGGCGGAAGCGTCGCGATCCCGTCCCTTCCTCCTCGAGGTCGGTGAAGACGAGCTCGCACGGCCGGTATCCGGCCAGGCGGAACTCCTGGATCTCGGGGGGCGCATAGGGAACGGACAGGCCGTGTCCGGGCAGGACGACCGACGGCGATCCCGGGGCGGGGAGCGTCACCGCGGAAGCGGCCAGGCCGTGAATCCGCGCCTGAAACGTCCAGAAGAGCGGGAGGCCGTCGCCGGCTCCCGAAAGCTCGAAGAGGAGGTGGCGGGGGTGGAGATCGAGGTGCGGGCGTCCGGCGGCCCGGTAATAGTCGATGAGGCCTTCGAGGATCTGGCGGAACGCGGTCAGCTTCAGGAAGAAGATCTCGACGGCATCGAGGCCGGAGCTCTCCGTTTCGAAGAGGAGTCGACGAGTGGGTGCGGGCGCTCCGATGAGCCACGCCCAGCGCGCGGGGAGCGTCCCGCCCGCACCTGAGTTCCGGACCTCGAACTCCTCCCAGGGCCGGCCGCCGAGCGCATCGGCGAGCGCTTCCAGGTCGAGAGGAGCCGCCACGGTCACGAGGAAGGGCGACCCGTAAAGAGTCAGAGGCGTGAACAGATCCCCGGCATTCGCGCCGCCCGAGGCGTCCGGAGCGGGAAGGGAGCGCGCTGCCTTCGCGGTCTCCTCGCCGACGAGAGCTGCCGCCTCCTCCTCCGTGAAGACTTCGCGAAGAGAGCGGAGAAAATCGTCGAGAAGTTCCGAGGCGGAGCGGACGGTCGCGCCCGGCGTGCGGATCTGCGACGTCGTGTAAACGGTCGGCGCTCCAGGTCCCTCTGCGCAGCTTTCACACCAGACGAGGCGCTCCCGCGACGAGGCGTAGGGCGGGAGGCCGGTGCGCGCGAGCCACGCCTCGTCTCGGCACAGCGAGAGCGGACTCTTGCAGACGGGGCAGGGCGGAACGAAGAACGAGCGCCCGACGCGCGAATAGAAGAGAGGAGGAAGGCGATCCGCCGCCTCTCCCGCCGTGGAGTCGAGGCGGACGAACCGCGGGAAGTGCGGCGACTGCGCGTTGAGGTCGACGAGACGCGATCTCTCCCTCTCCCAGCGATCCTCGACATCGCGGTTCGACATTTCGAGCGCGCCCGGCGTCACGCCGTCCGGCCAAGCGTCCGGCAGCAATTTCAGCGCACAAAGCTCGAGCAGCGTGTCGTCGTCCCCCTTCACCGCTGCGAGGTAGACGCGCGCGAGATCGTCGGCCTCCGAGAGGCGCACGAAAGGCGAATGCTCGCGGCCCTCGCCCGAGACATCCAGGACGAGGTGCAGGCCGAAGGGAGCGCTCGCCCCCGCCGGCGGCAGGAGTCGCGCGGTCTCGATCCCTCCGGGCTCTCGCACTGATCGAGATGATCGGTTTCTCCGGTAACGCCGTCAAGAAGAGGGGGCGGCGATCCGTGCGGGGTCAGGCGTGGAACACGAGCCGCTGCTTGCCGAGTGTGAGCACGTCGCCGTCCACGAGCTGGACCTTGTCCACCTTCCGACCGTTCACGACGACGCCGTTCTCCGACTCGAGATCGACCACGTAGACGCCGGACGGCCCGACGATCACCTGCGCGTGCTTGCGCGAGACGTCGGGTGTCGGCAGGTGGATGTCGCTCAGGGCAAGGCGCCCCAGAACGGAGACGCCCGGCTTCAAGGGAAACTCCTTCGCGATCCGGTCCCCGTCCAGGAGCGCGAGGCGGGCGCGCGTCAGGACGACGGTGGCCTCCGGAGGCTCGGGCGCCGCCGCCACGGGCGGCCTTCCGAACGGAGGCGGCGGCTTGATGACGTTCTCGACGGGCTCGGGGGCCGGCGGGGCCGGCGGGGCCGGAGGGGCCGGAGGGGCGGATCGCGCCTGGGGCTGCGGGGCCGGGGGGGCAGATCGCACGGGGGGCGGTGGGGCCGGAGGAGCAGGTCCCTCGGAGGCTGAGTCGGCGGTCTCGAGATCCTCCTCGGACCGGAAAGCGTCCAGGAACGTCGCCTTCATCTGCAAGACCGCCTCGAGATCCTGGCGCTCTTCGGCGAGGTGCTTCTCACAGGCCGTAAGCCGTTCTTTGTAGGCCCCGTCCGGGAACTCGCCCAGCTCGCGGCGGAAATCGACCTCCTCCTTATCGAATGACGCGGCCTCGACGGCCTGCTCGACCTCGCGACGCAGGGCCTGAAGCCGCCGGTATTCGCGGCGCGCCTGCTCCTTGAGAGGCCGCGACTCCTGGTCGAGCGCCACGCGCCTCGTCTCGTAGTCCTTTCGAACCCGCTCGTACACGGCCGGCGATACCTTCTCCGCGCGGAGCTCCATGCTCTTCAGGCGCTCCGCGAGGAGCAGCTCCTCTTTCTTGATACGGACGAGGTCGGCGATGGGGGACAGATCGATCCGGCTCAGCTCTTCACGCATGCTCGCGAATCCCTCGAGTGAATCCCGCGAAAGGGAAGGCGGGAGGCAAGTTTAGCAGCCCCGCCGGGGAATCCGGCCCCCGCGGCCCTTTTCACCCGAGACATGCTTATAATTCGAGAATACACAAGTGAAATTCAACCGCCGGATCCTCCAGGCTTCGTTCTCGACCGCGCAGGTCGCCCGGTTGACCGGGCTCTCCGCACGGCAGCTCGATCATTGGGACCGGCTCGGGTTCTTTTCGCCGTCTCTCGCGAGCGCCAGAGGTTACGGCTCGAGGCGCAGATATTCGTTCGGCGACGTCGTGAGGCTCCGCGTCGCGGGCCGGCTGCGCGCCGCCGGGTTCGGACTCAAGGAAGTGCGTCGTGTCGTGGAGACGCTTCGGCGCCTCGACCCTTCGAAGCCCGACGTCTCCGGCGCGCGTCTCCTGGTCGCGCAGGGGCGGGTCCTGTGGGCCCGGACCGACAGCGAGCTCGTGGATCTCCTCCACGGCGGCCAGCTCATGCTCGTCTTCCCCGTGGGTGAGACCGTGGAGGACGTCGCGCGCGCGGCGGAGTCTCTCGCGCGCGAAGCGGAGGGCGGCCTCGCGGGCGCCGTCTCGGCCCGGCGCCAAGCCTGAACGAATGCTGCCAGAAGAAGATCTCTCCGCCCGGGTATTCCGGCTGGCTCGTCTCGGGCGCGCCCGGGGCTTTTCGCGCGAGCGCTTCGAGCGCGCTCTCGCCGCGGCGAGCGTGGGCATCACGCGCAGCGAGCTCCTTCGCCTTCTCCTCGTGGAGTGGATCGGCGTGACGGCTCCCCTGGGCGACGTGCCGGCGCTCTGGGCGCGCGTCGAGCGCGCGTTCGAGAGGATGGAGAGCGCGCTCGGGCCGCCCGTGTCGCTCCAGACGGCGCTGCTCCACGAGTTTCACAGCCGGCTCGGAAAGCTGCGGCAGCCGCGCCTCCTGTCCGACAACGAGATTTCGGCGCTTCGCGTGAACGCGATCACGGACCCGCTCACTGGTCTTTACAACCGCCGCTTCCTGCACGACCACCTCGACCGCGAGGTCTCGCGTGCCGAGCGCGCGGGCGGAGTCGTCTCGGTTCTCATGATGGATCTCGCGGGCTTCAAGTCCATCAACGACAGGCTCGGGCACCCGGTGGGTGACGGCGTTCTCGTGCGCACGGCGAAGGTCATTCGCGAGTCGCTGCGCGTGGTGGACGCCGGCTGCCGGTACGGCGGCGACGAGTTCGTGACGGTGCTTCCGAACAGCGACGTCGTGAACAGCCTCGCCGTCGCCGAGCGTATCCGTCACAAAGTGGCGGGCATCCGGCTTCCCCTTCGCGTCGGCCTCAAGGTGGGCCTCAACTACGGGGTTGCGACGTTCCCGACGGACGGCCGCCTCCTCGATTTTCTCCTCAAGATCAGCGACATCCGCCTTTACGCGGCGAAGCGCCAGAACGCGAAGCCGTTCGAGAGGACGCGGCGCTTTCCGCGCTTTTGCGTACCCGGCCTGACGTTGAAGATGGGCGGCAACGGCGCGCGCCAGGGCGCGCTCGCGGAAGTGCACGACATCTCTTACGGCGGGCTCGCCTTCGTCACGCCCCGGGAAAAGGCGCCCGACCGGCTCGAAGGCGAGATCCTGCAGCGGTACAGCGGCGAGCCGCATCGCGTGGCGATGCGGAGGGTGAACACGGTCCCCCTTTCCGACGGCCGCCTGCGAGTCGGCTGTGCCTATGTGCACTGACCGTCTTTTGTCGGGAGCGTGCCCGTGAAGGATTCATGGAGACGGGTGCAATCAGCGGCAGCGCGCACGCGTCCCCGGAGGCCGATCTGGACGGGCGCCCGCCGCTGAGCGCCGCCGCACGGGCCGGTCTTTTCGGGCCGGCCCTCCTGTCCCTGTCCCTCCTCGTCCTGCTCGCCTCGGGAGCCGTCGCGTCCGCCGACGTGCCGCTCGTCGCGGCTCTCGCGGCTTCCGCGGTGTTCGCAGGAGGGCTCCTCGCCACCTCTCTCGCAGCGCGGCTCCTGGGCCCGTTCGCCGCGCCGCTCCGCCTTCTCGTGCCGCTTTGCCTCGCGCTCGTCGCGCTCGCGAGGACGGGCGGCCCCTCGAGCGACCTCTTCCCGCTCCTCCTGGTGCTCGTCGCGGTCGAAACGGCGATCTCGCGTGAGGGCGGGCGCTTCCTCCTCGTGGGCACGTATGCAGGCCTGGTCCTCCTCGTCGTCCTCTTCCCGGCGCCCACGGCCGCGGCGGCGCGGTCGCTCGCGCTGCGTTTTCTCTGGCCGGCCGCGGCGGCCTTCGGAGTCGAGCTCGTGCTCCGCGGAACGGCGCCCGGGCGGAATAGCGGCGCTCAGGATGCGCCCGCGCCCGTCCGGCAGGTCGTCGAGAGCGCACCCGCGAGCGCCGCGTCCGTTCGCGATCATGCGGAGCGAGATCCTTCACGACCTGAAGTCGCCGCTCACCGTCCTTCGCGTTTACGGCGACCTCGTGGCCGAGGCGGCGCGGCGCGGCGAGCTGCCCTCTGAAGCGCACCTCGCGGGCCTCGCACGCGAGCTGACGCTCATGGAGACCCTCGCCGGCATGCCGCCGCGCGCGCCGGCCTCCGCGCCGGGCGCGTCCCCGGCCGGCCCGCCCGCCCCTCCGGTCCTCCCGCGCTCCGATCTCGTGCGCGTGCTCGCGACTCTCGTCGAGTCGTACCGGCTCGCCCACGGCGAAAGGGTGCGCCTCGAGTTCGTCGCCGAGGGCGCGGAGATCCCCGTCGCCGCGGATCCCGTCGCGCTCCAGCGCGCGTTCCGCAACGTGCTCGACAACGCGGTCAAGTACACGCCCGCGGGCGGACAGGTCCGCGTGAGGGCGAGCGTCGTCGCACAGCACGCGTTCGTCGTGATCAGCGACACGGGCGCCGGGATGACGCCGGAGGAGCAGAAGCATGCGTTCACGTTCGCCTGGCGGAGCCCGTCCGCATCGGCTTCCGGCGTGCCGGGGCGGGGAATCGGCCTCGGCGTGACGAAAGATCTGCTCGAGAAGAACGGCGGGAAGATTTCGCTCCTCTCCGAGCCCGGCCACGGCCTCGAGGTCACGATCATGTTTCCCGTCGCCCGCGAGGCCGGGGCGTGAGCACGCGCATCTTCGTCGTGGATGACGACCCGGCGATGATCGAGGCGGTGGCCGCGGTCCTGTCGCTCGACGGCTTCGACGTGGACGGAGCGAGCGACGGCGCCTCGGCGCTCCGGGCCGTCCTCCAGGACCCGCCGGCGCTCCTGATCCTCGACGTCGGCATGCCCGGGCTCAGCGGCTGGGAGCTGTGCGAGATCATGCGCCGCCAGCCCATGACCCGCGACCTGCCCATCCTCTTTCTGACGGGGCGGGGCGAGGTGCGCGACCGGATCACCGCGATGCAGGTCGGCGGAACCGATCACCTGACGAAGCCGTTTCGGGCCGAGGAGCTGCGGGCGCGCGTGCGTGCCCTGACGGTCCAGGTGCCTGGAAAAGGAGCATCATGACGAAAGTGCCTCGCACGGATTCCCTGAAGCTCGTCGCGGAGCGATCGCCTGTCGACGTGCCCGAGATCGAGAGGTTGCGTCTCGAGTCGCTGCTCCACGACGCCGTCACGGGCTTGACGCTGCATCCTTTCGCCGACCTCAAGGGAGAGCGCGTCGCGAATCTCGGAGTCATCTACATCCAGCTCGGGCGCTTCGCGGGCGTCGAGAGTCTTTACGGATGGGAGCTCTACGACCGGATCCTGCGCGTGACGTCGGCGAGCCTTCGCGAGGACATCACGGCCTCGCCTCTCGCCCCGGGCCTTCTCGCGATGTCCTTCAACGGCTCCGACGGCGTCTTTCTTCTCTTCGACGTCGCGCGGCGCGCTCCCGGACGGCACGGCGTCACGCTGGAGGCGGAGGCCGCGCGTCTCCGCCAGGGCGTCGGGCGCCGCCTGAAGCAGGCGCTCGGACGCTCCGCCGTCGACCTCATGCACATTCACGCGACTGCGCTCGTGGTTCCCGACGATCCGCGCGTGCGGCCGTCACGGCAGGTCATGCGCGCGCTCGCAGAGGCGGCGCGGCTCGCCGACGCGCGCGAAAGCGGCGAGAAGAAGTCGTTCGTCGAGAGGCTCAAGACCCTCCTGTCCGCGAAGAAGCTGCGCGCGGTCTTCCAGCCCATCGTCGGCGTGACGTCGGGCGAGGTCCTCGGCTACGAGGCGCTCATTCGGGGGCCGGCGGGCCACGAGCTCGAGATGCCCGACGAGCTCTTCGCGGTGGCGCGTGAGGGAGACCTCCTCCTCGAGCTCGAGAGCCTCTGTGTCGAGACGGTCTTCTCGTCGCTTCCCAGGGCCGCGCGAAAGAAACGCCTCTTCGTGAACGCGTCGGCGCGCCTTCTCACGCACTCCGTGTTCCTCGACGACCGCAATCTCGCCGAGATGGGCCGGGTCCACGGGGACATCGTTCTCGAGCTCTCGGAGAAGGAGGTCGTCTTCAATTACCCGGCGTTTCGCGAGGTCGTCGGGCGGCTGCGGGCGTCCGGCTTCGGGTTCGCGATCGACGACGCGGGCTCGGGCTACTCGGGCCTCGAGTCCATCGTGCAGCTCCGGCCGGAGTACGTGAAGGTGGCTCACACGCTCGTCGCGGGCCTCGACAAGGACCGGATCAAGCGCGAGATCGTGGGGTCGCTCGCGTCACTCGGCGAGCGCATCGACGCGGAGCTGATCGCCGAGGGCATCGAGAGGCGTGGCGAGCTGGAGAGCCTTCGTAGCCTCGGCGTCCCGTGGGGACAGGGCTTCCTTCTCGGGCGTCCCGCCGCCCGCCCGGTCGTGACGCGTCCGGGGGCGCGCGGCGCCGGCGAGGACGTCTGCTAAAGTCCCCCCGCCCTCCGGGCTCCCACGCGTGACCTCGTTCGACAGATTCCTCCTTTTCGGCGCTGGCCTGCCGCTCATCATCGCCATCGTCTTCGTGGCCGACCGGAGGGGCGCCTTCCGGCGCGATCTCTTCTCGTCTGCGTGGAGAAAGCGCCTCGCTCTCCTCCTCCTCGCCCTCGTCCTCGTCGCGACAACACTTCTCCCCGCCGCGGCCGGAGGCCGAGAGCCGGACATCTCGTCCCTGCGCTTCTCGCAGGTGTTCGCCGTGCAGGCGCTCCTCGCGGTCTTCCTCCTCTCGTGGTGGCTTCTCAGCGGAAGGCCGTCCCCGGCCTCGTTCCTCGGGCTCGACTCGAAACGTCCGCTTGCCGAGGCCGGAACGGGCGTCGCCCTCGGCCTCATCGGCTGGACGCTCACGATCGTCGTCGGGCTGGGCGCGGCTCTTCTCTTCCATGCCTTCGATTACGAGCCTCACCACGCGGTGCCGCCGCTCGTGAGCTGGCTGGCCTCGCGCCCGGCGGAGCAGCGCGGTCTTCTCGTCGTGATGGCGATGACGCTCGAGGAGTTCCATTTCCGGTCGTTCCTCCAGCGCCGCCTGGGGGCGGTCCCCGCCTCGGTGTTCTTCCTGCTCGCGCACGCCGGCTATGGCGAGCCGTTCTTCTTCGTGGGCCTGCTCGCGATCACGACGGTTCTCGCCGTGGCCTTCGCGAAGACCGGGAATGCCGTCGCGTCGATCGTCGCTCACGGCACCTTCGACGCGATTCAGCTCTTCATTTTCCTTCCGGCGGCGCTGAGGCTGCTCGCGGGGAGCTGACCGTCCGGTCCAGGGCGGGAGTCCCCGTCATGCGGCCACGGACGACCTCGACGCGGTCGGCCATGGCCGTCACGTTGGCGGCTCTCCGGCCATCCGGCCGCACGTAAAGCTGCTCGAGCGCCGCCGCGATGCGCTTCGCGGCGGCCGGCGAGGTCACCCGCATGCGCCAGACGAAGCCGACCGGGAGCGGCCCTGCGCCCAGCGACACCTTCGGCTCGAAAAAGACGATGCGGTCGTCCTGCCAGTCGGCGGCGAGCGCCGCGGCGTTCGCGGCACCGGCGCGCTCGAGGAGCTCGCGGAGCATCCATTCTCCGAACGTATCCTCGTAGAGAAGACGCATTCCGTGCGGGACGCTTGCCGCCGACGGACGGTCGCCGGGGTCGAGGATGACGCGCGTGGTGCCGTCCCTGTCCGGGTGGAGGATCTCGGAGGTCGTGCGGGGCAGCCGGGCGTACGCCGCGTCCACGGCGGGCCAGCCGCCGGCCTTCTTCTTCGCCTGGATCCACGCCGTTCCCCCCACGTACGGGAAGAGCATCTCCTTGACGAAGAAAGGCGGCACACCCTCGGCACCCTCGATGGTCGCACCCGCGGCGAGGCCGGACATCATCGTCGTGAGGGTTTCGGCGCCGACGAGCCCCTTCGCCTCGTCCGGCAATCGCGTGAGGAGCGCGTCCACCATCACGACGGTCGCCTCGCCTTCGAGGAAGGCTTCGAACGCGAGCAGGCCGTCGGAGGAGTCGTGGAGCGCCTTGAGCCGCGGGACGAGATCGAGGCGGCGGTCCTGCAGCGCGTGCGTCAGCTCGTGAGCCAGGAGGGTGTCTTCGAGCAGGGCCTCCCCCGAGAGGCCCAGCTCGGGGACTTCCGCCGCCGTTTCGGCCGTGCGTTCGGGCACGATGAAGAACTTCTTCTCGGCGGGGTCGTAGAAGCCGGCGACCTGGCGTGTGTAGAGATTCGTGAGCTTCTGCTCGAGGAGAGGTTCCGGGTCGAAGAAGCCGACGGCCGCCAGGGAGGCCGCATACCTCGGGAATGGCGCGGGCAGGTCCTCGAGGAGCTTCTTGCCGAGAACCCGGCGAAGGTCCTTCTCGGGGAGGATCGCCGACGCCACTTTTCCCGGGAAGGGCACGCCCCGGACTTTCTCGACGAGCTTCTGGGCGCTGGCCACCGCCTCCGGAAGGCGCTCGGCGATCGGGCGACCGGCCGAGTCGGGCGCGGCCGCGGCGGTCGCCACGACCGCCGCGAGGACCGTTGCGAGGAGTCGGAGGCCGCGGCGCCGGATCGATGGACGGCCCGCGCGGCGCTCGCGTATCATGCGCCCGCGTTTCGGGATGAGTGTGGAGGGAAACATCGGAGCGGCGAGCTTAGCAGCGCGTCTCCTCGTTCATCGGCGATGACTGAATCGTCCGCCGCTTCGCCGGGGCCCATCGTCCTCTGGCTCTCGAGCCGGTACGAGAATCTCGAGCTCGGCCAGGCGGTGCTCGAGTACGTATGCCGGCTGCGCGGGATCGAGAACGACGCCGAGCACTGGATCGGGGTCGCGCTGCGCGAGGCGCTCGCGAACGCGATCAAGCACGGCAACCGCCAGGATCCTTCCCGGCGCGTGATGCTCTCGCTCGGCGGCTCCGAAAGCAGCCTCGAGATCGTCGTCGGCGACGAGGGAGAAGGGTTCGACGCGACCGACGTCGCGGATCCGCTCGCGCCGGAAAACCAGATGAAGACGTCGGGACGCGGCATCTTCTACATGAAGACGTTCATGGACGACGTGACGTTCGCGCGTGGCGAGCGCGGTGGCACGATACTCACGATGAGAAAGCACTTCAATTCCGATCAGAAGAAGGGAGCGCAAACGCGATGAAGACCACGGTAAGCATGCGCGACGTCGGCGACGTCAAGATCGTCGAGCTGCACGGCAAGATCACGATCGGGGCGGGCGACCTGCAGATGCGGGAAGCGATTCACACCGCCATCAAAGGCGGCTCGACCAAGCTTCTCGTCGACATGAAGGACGTCTCGACGATCGACTCGTCGGGCATCGGAGAGCTCGTGGGCTGCTACACGACGGCGACGCACAAGGGGGCGAAGCTGAAGCTCGTGAACCTCCCGCCCAAGATCAGCGACGTCCTCACGGTGACGCAGCTCATCACCGTGTTCGACGTCTTCACGAACGAGAAGGACGCGCTCGCGAGCTTCTGATGGCTCCTCGGGAGGCGCGGCGTCCGGTCCCCCGTCCGATTGAGAGTCGTGGCCGCGCCTCCTGAGCCTTCCGCGCTTTCGCGCCTTCTCGGCGAGGTGCGTGCCGCGGTAGACGCGCGCCTCCCGACGCTCCTCGCGGCGGACGCGCCGGCGAGAGATCCCGGCGATCCGCTTCCCTCCGCCGCGCGCGACGCGCTCCTTTCGCCGGGAAAGCGCGTGAGGCCGGTGCTCGTCGTCCTTTCGGGCGACCTGTTCGGAGTGCCCCGCACGCGCCTCGTGGACGCGGGCTGCGCGATCGAGATGGTGCACGCGGCCTCCCTCGTCCTCGACGATCTGCCCTCGATGGACGACGCCACGCTCCGGCGCGGAAAACCGGCGCTGCACATGACTCACGGCGAGGCGAACGCGATCCTCGCCGCGGTGACCCTCCTCACGCGGGCCTTCGGCCTCATCGCCGAGGCCGGCCTCCACCCGAGGCGAGGCGGCCTCCCGTCCTCGGCTGCGCTCGACCTCGTCTCGCGCCTCGCGGACGCCTCGGGGCTGGCGGGGCTCGCGTCGGGCCAGGCTTTGGACCTTGCGACCGACGCGGCCTCCGCCACGTTCGACCGTCTCGAGACGATCCACGCGCGCAAGACGGGCGCGCTCTTCGTCGCGTCGGCCGAGTTCGGCGCCGTGCTCGGCGGCGCGCGCGAGAAGGAGCTCGCGGCCGTGCGCTCGTACGCGCGCAATGTCGGCCTCGCGTTCCAGATCGTGGACGACCTCCTCGAGCAGGCCCCTGCCGCCGAGTCCGGCAAGAGCTCGCGCCGAGCGCCCGCACCCACGTTCGTGCGCCATGTCGGCGTCGACGGCGCCCGCGCTCTCGTCGCCGAGCTGACGCAGCACGCCGTCGACTCGCTCGCGCCGTTCGGGAAGAAGGCGGACCTTCTGCGCGAGTTCGCGGTGATGCTGAGAGACCGGAAGAATTAGCGTTGCGGTAACGTCGCAGGCTGCATGAAAGAGCGAGACGGCCGTCCGAGAGAGGGAGCAGAAAGATCTTCTTCTTCCTCTTCTGGCGTCGAGCTTTCGCTCGACGCCGCTCGCGAGCGTCTCCGCGAGCGGGGATACCTCGACCGGGGAGTCGAGGGAGCCGTTCTCAAGGGCGCGCTCGCGGCGCGTACGCGGACGCGCGCGTTCCTCCTCGGCGCGGCGACCGGGGCGGCGTTTCTCGCGGCCGCCGTGGCCCTCGCGCAGACGGTGCTCGTCGCCGTGTCCTCGTCATTGCCGCTCCGGGATGCGGCCGTGCTCCTGCTCTGGCTCTTCGCGGGCGCCGCGGCGGTCGCCTCGCTCGTCGTCCTCGCGCTCGTCGTCCTCGCGCTCGCGAGGTCGCGCGCCCACGGGGACGCGGAAGATGGCTCCACGGAGATCGCGGTAACGTTCGGCGTTCTCGCCGGCGTCGCGGGCGTCCTCGCGGCGCGTCCCGCGCTCGAGAGCGCGGGACCGCCGGCAGCCGCGGCGGTCCTCCTCGCCGTCGCATTCGCGGTGCTCATCGCCGTGCGTGTGGCGCGGGGGCTCGCCTTCACGGTGCTCGCGGCGTCGGGGCGCCTTTTCGTGACGCGGCCGCGCCGCACGTTCGTCGCGTGGGTCCTCGCGGGCGGAACGCTCGTCCTCGTCGGCATCTCCGCGCTCCTTTTCCGCGTTCCGACGGTCGGGGACGCCCCTCTCGTCGTGGCGGCGAACTCGCGGCGCGTCGTCGTCGTGGGCGTCGACGGTTGGACCGAGGACCTACCGGGAGTAGGGGCGGCGCGCGCGCGCTATACGAAGGAAGCGCGCGACCCGGCGGCCTTCTGGACGACGGTCGCAACCGGCGAAAGCGTGAAGCGCCACGGCATCGGCTCTCTCGACCTCGTGCGTGTTCTGGGCGTGAGATCGGCCGTGCGCCCTCTCGCGGGCGCCGGCTGGTATCTGAGAAACGTGCTGCCGGCCCTGCACCTGGCGCGGCGCGAGTCCGTCACGGCCGGTGCGAGGCGCGTGCCCGCGCTGTGGGAGGTTGCGAGCCGGGGCGGTATCCCGTCCCTCACGGTGAACTGGTGGACGACATATCCGGCGGAGGCGGGCGGAGGAACGATTCTCGGAAACCATCTCTTCTTCGCGGCGCGCGCGGGCGCGTCGCTCGCCGGGGAAGGCTGGCCGGCCGATGCCGCCGAGCGCGCCGCCCACCTTGCGCCGCGCGTGGCGCCCGAGCCGGGCTCGCTCGAGCGCCTCGTGGCGGACGCGCGCGGCCTCGATGCCTTCGCGCTCGCGGCCTTTCGCGAGGCCTGGCGCCGCGACGCCCCGCGTCTCGCCCTGCTTTATCTCCCGGGGCCCGACATCCTCTCGTCCGCGCTCCTCGACCCGGAGCGCGGGACGGCCGACCGCGTCGCTCTCGCGGCGGCTCTGACCGAGGAGACGGCGAACCTGCGCGCGTTCCTCCTCGACCCGGGTCTCGCTCCCGCGCCCGACCTTCTCGTCCTCGTCCTCGACGCGGGCCGGCACGAGAGCGGCGGCGTCGTGCTCCTCGAGGGGCCGCTCGCGAAGGGAGGCGCGGAATCGACGCTCGCACCGGAGGACCTCGCGCCCACCGTCCTCTCGGTCCTGGGCGTTCCCGCCTCGCGCGAGATCGCCGGACGCGTGCGCGGCGATCTCCTCGCGCCGGGCGCGACGGGCGGCGAGACGGTCGCGTCGTGGGGGCGCCGCCGCGCGAGCACCGTGCTCGCGGTGGATCCGAAGGCGTACGTCGAGAACCTAAGAAGCCTCGGGTACCTGAGATAGAGAACTAGAAGAGGAAGATTCTTCTTAGAAAGAAAGGGGACCCAGGGGATTTTCTGATATTCGGGGCTGCTGATGCAGCCCGTCCGGCCTGATTGGACGCGGGGGTCCGGGGGCGCCCGAAGGCAAGCCCCCGGAGAGCGCGCGCTTTGCGCGCCGCACAGCGGTCGCGGACCCTTGACATCGGTCATTCGGGAAATATCCTTCTTAGCAAGAAAATCTATTCTCTTTCTCTTCTCCTCACAGCGGGCGCGTGTTCGTCATCATCGAGAGGAGCCGCGCGCCCTTCGGAATCGAGGAGAACGCGTGGAACAGCAGGACGACGCCGTCGTCCGGCGCGCGGACCTCCACGACGGAGTCCTGCGCGCGCGGCGGGATCGAGCAGCGCGAGGGATCGACCATGCGGGCGAGGAGATCGCCTTTTCTCACGGGGGTTCCGGGCGAAAGCGTGGCGTCCAGGAGTCCCGAGGCCGGCGCGTAGACGGACTTGTAGTCGAGCACGCTGCACGCCACGATGCGATACGCAGGCTCGTCGGGCTCGCCGTCGAGGACACCGTAATAGCGCAGGACCGAGGCGATTCGCCTGGCATCCTCGACGCCCTGGGCCATCGAGAACGCGTTCATGGAGCCCAGCTCGACCGTGAACCCGTCCACGAACCGCCGGACGTCCGTGCGATTCAGGCGGCGAAAGGCTTCCGAAAGGTCGTTCCACGGCACGAACGACGCCTCGTCCAGAGCGCCGGCGAAGCGGGGCGGCACCTCGAGGACGAAGGGGATCCCGAAGGCGCGCGTCGCCGCGATCGCGCCCTCGGGCGCGTAGACGTATCGCGGGGCGCGGTCACCCGTGTGGAGATCGAGGACGACGTCGGCCTCGATCGCGAGCTCCTGGATCGCGAGGGCGAACTCGAGGCGGGACTCCATGCCCCACGGCCCGACGGAGTCGCGCACGGCCGCGAGCGCGGCTTTGAGGGCTTCGCGGAAGCCGTCCCGGATCTCGGCGAGCGTTGCGTCGCGGTGGACGGCGGCGAAGGCGTCCACGTCCACGTAGCACGCGGAGCTGCCGCGCGAGGGCCCCGTCAGGTTGATGTAACCGCGGTTGAAGTTGAGTCCGCTCGCGAAGTCGAAAACGCCCGACACGTAGTCGCCGATCTGCTGGTTCGCCGCGACCGGATTCACGCGGGGCACGAGGATGAGGCTTCCGCGCGGGGGCTCTTTCTCGAGGAGGTCGAAGAGGGCGAGGATCGCCGCGTTACCCTGCAGCTCGGCTCCGTGGACGTTCGCCTGGATGTACGCGAGTGGCCGCGGATTACGGCCATGGCAGCAGAAGACCGGGGCGGTCATCGCCTGGCCGACGGCACTCGTCCGGAGGACGAGCTCCTTGCGCTCCCAGTGGGCCATGTTCGAGAAGAAGTCTACAGGTGAGTCGGTGACATCACTCAGGGCTTTTGCGGTCCAGGTGTCGCGAGCGGAGGCGGGAGCGGGACGTCGCTCCATCCGCCGCCGAGCGCGCGATAGAAGGATACGAAGGCCGTGAGCCGGTCGCGGCGCGTCTGGACGAGGGCGGTCTCGGCGGGGAGAAGCTGCTGGAGCGCGTCGAGGACCTCGAAATAGGCCGAGAGTCCGGACTCGTACCGCCGGGTCGCGAGGCGCACCGACTCCCGCGCCGCATTGACCGCGCGGGCGCGCTCGGCCTCCTCGGCGGCGAGCTTGTCGATCGCGACGAGATCGCTCGAGACTTCTCCCAGGGCTCGCGTGACCGCCTGCTCGTACGTCACGCGGGCCTCGTCGAACTGCGCGCGCGCGGCGCGTTCCTGCGAGCGAAGGCCGCCTCCGGCGAAAAGAGGGCCGAGAAGGCCCGCCCCGATGGACCAGGTTCGCCCGGCGGCGAAGAGGTCGCGAAGGCTTGGGCTGAGCCCGCCGAGGAGCCCTGTGAGGCTCAGCGTGGGGTAGAAGGCCGCGCGCGCGACGCCGACGTTCGCGTTCGCGGCGATGAAGTTCTGCTCGGCCGCACGCACGTCGGGCCGCCGAAGGAGGAGCGCCGACGGCAGCCCCGCGGGGACGGCGGGCGGCAGGGCCTGCTCGGTGAGGACGCCGCCGCGCGGGACGGGCCCGGGCGGGCGCCCGAGGAGGAGCGTGATCTGGTTCTCGCGCGCCACGATGCGCTGCTCGAGGACCGGAATTCCGGCCGACGCGTTCGCGAGGAGGACCTCGGCCCGCGAGGTCTCGAGAGCGGAGGCGGCGCCGCCCTCGAGCCGGCGGTTGAAGAGGTCGTACGTGTCCTGGAACGTCGCGCGCGTGCGCCGCGAGATCTCGAGCTCCGCGTCCAGCTCCCGGAGGTCGAAGTACGCCGACGCGACGTCCGCGACGAGCGAGAGGTCGACGCCGCGTCGTCCCTCCTCGGTCGCGAGGTACTGCGCCCGCGCCGCCTCGTTCAACCGGCGGATGCGCCCCCAGACGTCGAGCTCCCAGGACAGGAGGCCGTTCGCGGAGACCTGATTTCCGGTCACGTTTCCAGGCGTGGAATATTTCGACGTGTGCACGCGGCTCACGCCCGCCGAAACGCCGATTTCCGGGTAATAGAGCGAGCCCGCGATGCCGTAGCGGGCCCGCGCCTCCTCGACGCGCGCCGCGGCGAGGCGCACGTCGTAGCCGTTGCGGAGCGCCTCCTCGATCAGCGAGCGGAGAGCCGGGTCGTTGAAGAGATCCCACCACTTCGTGTCCGCGAGCGACGCTTCCGAGGAGGGCCCGGGCGATCCGTAGAAGCTCTCGGGCGCGGGAAGGTCGGGTCGCCTGTAGTTCGGGCCCACCGCGCAGCCTGCGAGCGTGCCGGCTGCGGCGACGACGAACGCGAGGACAGGGGTGATGCGCTTCACGGACGAGCCTCCGACGAGGCGAGGGCGGGCGACGCCTGCGTCTTCCCGCGCATGCTTCCGAGCCTTCGCTCGACGACGACGAAGAGAACCGGGATGAGAAAGACTCCGAGGCAGGTCGCGGAGAGCATCCCCGCGACGACGACGGTGCCGAGAATCCTCCGCGCGGAGGCGCCCGCGCCCTGGGCGATCCAGAGCGGCACGCAGCCGAGGATGAAGGCGAACGACGTCATGAGGATGGGCCTCAGGCGAAGCTGCGCGCCCTCGAGCGCGGCCTCGACGAGGTCCTTCCCCGCCTCGAGCCTCGCCTTCGCGAATTCCACGATCAGGATCGCGTTCTTGGCCGCGAGGCCGATGAGGACGATGAGGCCGATCTGCCCGTAGACGTCGAAGTCGTAATGGCGAAGGAGGAGACCGAGGAAACCGCCGAGGACCGCGACGGGCACCGACAGGAGAACGCTGAGCGGCAGCGACCAGCTTTCGTAAAGGGCCGCGAGGATGAGAAAGACGAACACGAGCGAGAGAGCGAAGATCCGCCCGGTCGTGCCCGACGCCTTCTTCTCCTGATAGGACAGGTCCGACCAGTCGTATCCGATC
Organism: Thermoanaerobaculia bacterium; assembly: GCA_963816185.1. Lineage (GTDB taxonomy): Bacteria > Acidobacteriota > Thermoanaerobaculia > UBA5066 > UBA5066 > Fen-183. Next base: position 503,195 of record CAWFJJ010000025.1, read on the forward strand.
TCGCGCGGGAGAGTCTGCGCGGCGACCTGCTCGAGCGCCGCCATCGCCTGGCCCGAGCTGTAGCCCGCGGCCGCGCTGCCCGTGACCTGCGCGGCGCGGTAGAGGTTGAACCGCTGCGTGTATTCGGGCCCGGCGACCTGGCGGATCGTCGTCAACGCCGAGAGCGGCACCATCTGTCCCTGCGTGTTACGCACGTAGAACCCCGCGATGTCCTCGGGCTTGAGCCGGTCCGCGGCGTCCGCCTGCATGAAGACGCGCCACTGGCGGCCGAAGCGGTTGAACTGGTTGATGTACGTCCCGCCCAGGAACGTCTGTAGGCTCTGGTACACGTCGGCGACGGGGACGCCCTGCTTGAGGGCCTTGTCCCGGTCGACGTCGACGAAGACCTGCGGCACGGCGGCGCGGAACGCGCTGTTCACGTTTCCGATCTCCGGCCTCTTGCGCGCCGCCTCGAGGAACTTCTGCAGGTTCTCGTTCAGGAAGTCCACCGAGCCGCCCGTCCGGTCCTGAAGCCAGAGCGAGAATCCCCCGGCATAGCCCAGGCCGGGAATCGCCGGCGGCATGAACGCGAAAATGGTTGCCTCGGAGATCTCGGATCGAAAGCGCTTGTTCAGGCGGTCGATCAGGCTCTTGGCGTCGAGGCCGCCCTTGTCACGCTCGTGCCACGGCTCGAGCGACACGAAGAAGAAGCCGTTGTACGTCGCCGAGACGAACGAGAGAAGGCTGAAACCGGCGACTGTGTTGTAGTACTTGATGCCCTTCGTCTCGCCGAGGATCTTCTCGACCTTGCGGCAGACATCGTCGGTGCGTTGCAGCGAGGCCGCGTCTGGGAGCTGGATGTTCAGGTAGAAGTAACCCGGGTCCTCGTCGGGAACGAAGCTCCCCGGGATCTTCTTGCCGAGGCCCAAGGCGGCGACGGCGAAGACCGCGAGGATCAGAAGGGCGACGACCGAACGGCGGATGAGGAGGCCGGACACCGAGATGTAGCCGCTCCTGGCGCGCGTGAAGATCCGGTTGAAGCCGCCGAAGAACCGCGCGAGGACGCCCCGGCTCTCCGTACGCGGGCGGAGGAGCAGCGCCGAGAGCGCGGGCGAAAGGCTGAGCGCATTGAATGCGGAGATGAGGACGGAGATCGCGATCGTCACCGCGAACTGCTTGTTCAGCCGCCCCTGGATGCCGCCGAGGAAGGCGACGGGCAGGAAGACGGACGACAGGATGAGCGCGATCGCGACGACGGGACCCGACACCTCGCGCATGGCCTGGAGCGTCGCGTCGCGCGGCGTCATTCCCTCCTCGATGTGGTGCTCGACCGCCTCGACGACGACGATCGCGTCGTCCACGACGAGCCCGATCGCGAGGACGAGCCCGAAGAGAGACAACGTGTTGATCGAGAACCCGAGGAGCGGAAAGACTGCGAACGTGCCGATGAGCGAAACCGGGACGGCGACGAGAGGGATGAGCGTCGCCCGCCAATTCTGGAGGAACAGGAAGACGACGAGGAGGACGAGAAGCAGGGCCTCACTGAGCGTGATGACGATCTCGCGGATGCCTTCGGTGACGGGCGCCGTCGTGTCGACGGAGACCGCGTAGTCGATGTCCTCCGGGAAGCGCTGTTTGAGCTCCTCCATCGCCTTGCGGACGGCCTGGGACACGGAGAGCGCGTTCGACCCTGGCGCCCCGTAGATGGCGATGATCGACGCCGCCTTCCCGTTCATGCGTCCGATCTGCTTGTACGTCAGCGCGCCGAGCTCGATGCGCGAGACGTCGCCCAGGCGCACGACCGAGCCGTCCGGGTTCAGGCGGACGACGATCTTCGCGAACTGCTCCGGCGTCAGGAGCCGGCCCTGGGAGCGGACCGCGTACGTGAACTCCTGGCCCTTCGGTGCCGGCTCGGCGCCGACCTGACCGGCGGGATTGACGGTGCTCTGCTGCTGAACCGCGCGCGCGAGGTCGGCGACCGTGAGGCCTAGCTTCGCGAGCTGATCGGGATGGATCCAGATCCGCATCGCGTACTCGGACGCGCCGAAGTTGAGGACCTGCCCGACGCCGTTGACCCGGTAGAGCGCGTCGTTGACGTTGATGAGCGCGTAGTTTCCGAGGAAGAGGCCGTCGTACGTCCCCTTCGGCGAGAAGAGCGAAATGAGCACGAGCGGCGTGCCCTGCGTCTTGCGGTAGGTGAGCCCGAACTGGTTCACCTCGACCGGGAGGCTCGGCAGAGCCTGCGCCACGCGGTTCTGCGCGTTCACCTGGTCGGCGTTGCGGTCGGTGCCGACGTCGAACGTGACCCTCACGGTGATCGTGCCGTCGTTCGCGTTGACCGACTGGAGGTAGAGCATGTCCTCGACGCCGTTCATCTGCTGCTCGATCGGCGTCGCGACGGACTGCTCGATCGTGAGAGCGTCGGCGCCCGGGTACGAGGTCTGGATCTGAATGAGCGGCGGGACGATGTCGGGAAACTGCTCGACGGGCAGGCCGAGCATCGCGATGAGGCCGCCGAGGACGGTCAGGATCGCGATGACGATCGCGACGATGGGCCTGTTGATGAAGAAGCGGGCCACGGCGTCACTTCCCGGCGCTCGCGGTCAGGGGCGGCGCGGCCGTCGTCGAGGGCGCTGCCGCCGCGGCGTCGACGGGCGCGACCGCCGTCCCCGTCTTGACGCGGGAGAACCCTTCGACGACGACGCGCTCCCCGGCGGCGAGCCCGCTCTCGATGACCCACATGCTCCCCACGCGCTCGGCCGCCTTGACCGTCCGGATCTGCGCCTTGTCGTCCGCGCCGATGACCGCGACCTGATACGCGCCCTGCATCTCGTTGACCGCGCGCTGGGGGATCAGGATCGCGCCCTTCCGCACCTTCACGACCGCGCGAACCTTCGCGTACTGACCGGGACGGAGGACGTTGCCTGGGTTTGGGAAGAGTCCGATGGCGGCGATCGTTCCGGTGCGCACGTCCACCTCGCGCCCCGTGAGGAGAACGTGTCCCTTGCGCGGGAAGACGGTGCCGTCCGAGAGGATGAGCTCGAGCTGGGCATTCCGCATGGCCGGATCTCGCTCGAGCGCGAGGTACTCCTGCTCGCCGAGCTGGTAGAGGACGCGCAGGGGATCCACCTTGGAGACCGTCGTGAGCACGGTCTGCCCGTTGACGAGGTCGCCGACCTGCTGCTGCGCGATTCCCGCGATGCCCGGAATCGGGGACGTGACCCGGGTCCACGACAGGTTGAGCCTGGCCTGTGCGACGGCCGCCTCGAGGGCGCCGACCGTCGCCCGCGCTCCACGCTGCGCCGAGCGCGCGTTGTCGAGCTCCTGCTGGCTGATGGCGTGCTCGGTCGCGAGAGGCTCGGCGCGCGCCACGTCGAGGTCCGCCTTCGCGAGCGCGGCCTTCGCCTGCTCGAGGTTCGCCTGCGCCTGCTGGAGCTGGGCCTCGAACTGGCGCGGATCGATCTCGAAGAGGAGCTCGCCCTGCTGGACGAAACTTCCCTCCTTGTAGACGCGCCGGAGGAGGTAACCCTCCACGTGCGGCCGGATGTCCGCGTTCACGTCCCCCTCCGTCGTGCCGATCCACTCCCTCACGATCGGCTCGTCGCGCTGGATCGCCGGGGTCACGACGACCTTCGGAGGGGCGGCGGGCGCCGGAGCCTTCCCGCGGGAACAGGCGAGCGCGGCGAGGGGAAGGGCGAGGACGAGGAGGTGTCTTCTCATGCGATCTCTCTTCCGATCTCTTTTCCACCGGCTCCGCCGGGAGGAACGGTGAGGACGGGACAATGGGCGCCGCGCACGATCGGGTGCGTGACCCCACCGAGGACGTGGCGGTGGACCCCGACGACAAGAAGGTCGGCGGACTCCTCCTCGGCGATCCGCACGAGGACGTGCGACGGCGAGCCGGGAACCACGCGGGTCGAAACGCGCCCGGGGGACGCGTCGAGGGAAGCGACGGCGCGGCCGACGCTCCGGCGCGCCTCCTCGAGGAGGGCCGGTCCGTAGGACGCGGGAACGAGGCCGTGCCTGCCCTCCTCCGGCAGATCCTTCACCGCGTGAACGACGACGAGCTCGGCTGAGGAGCGGCGCGCGAGGGCGGCCGCATAGCGCAGGGGCGCGGGATCCTCGAGGTCGGCGCCGCACACGACCTTCCGGATCGGGCCGCCCGCGTGCCAGGAGCCGCGGAGCGTCGCGACCGGCCGGCCGGCCCGGTGCAGCACCTTCTCGGCGACGGACCCGAGCATCAGACGCTCCAAACCCCGGCCGCCGTGCGTCCCCATGACGATGGCCGGCGCGCCGAGCGCCGCGGCGCGCCGGACGATCGAATCCGCGGGTTCGCCCTCTGCGGATTCCGTGTGGACGGAAAGGCCCGTCCCGGCGAGGCCTTCGGCGAGCGCCGCGAGGCGTGCGATCGCGTCCGCCGCGTCTCCGCGCTCCCTCGCGTGAAAGAGCGTGATCGGGGCGCCGGTGAGCCCCGCGAAAACGCCGGCAAATCGCACGGTCGTCTCCGCGAGGGCGGTGAGGTCGACGGCGCACAGGACGGGCGCGGACATCACGCCGTCCCTCGATCGGCCGAGAGGCCGGCGACGAAAACGTCCCGGAGAAAGCGCGCGTCGGCCTCGGGAGGAGGCGGCTGCTTTTCGTGAATACGCCTGAGGATGAGGTCTCGCGCGGCGCCGGCGATCGCGATGGCGGACCGCTCCGGATCGAGGCTCTTCAGCTCGCCCCGCCGCCGCCCGCGCCTGATCAACGCGGCGAGCTGCTCGATGTGGAGGCGGTAGCGGCGGCTCTGCCGCAGCCGGCGGTCCTCCGAGTACTCGCCGGAGGCGAAATAGGGGCGGAAGAAGTCACGGTTCTCGTCGAAATAGGCGAACTGCGCGGTGAGGACACGCTCGAGCGCTTCGGCGAAGGGCTCCGCCCCGGCGCCGTCGGCGGCGTGCTGCAGGCGTTCGAGGAGATCGTCGACCGCGGCTCCGATCGTCTTCTCGAGGATCTCGTCCCGGGAGCGGAAATAAAGGTAGAGAGTTCCCTTCGCGACACCTGCCTCGCGGGCGATGTCGTCGACGGTCGTCTTCTCGAGTCCCTTGCGCCCGACCACCCGCATCGCCGCCTCGCAGATCGCGCGGCAACGGAATTCCTCGACCACCTGCTTCTTCGTCGGCATAGAAAAGAAAATGGCTAGTCCAACAAACTGACCAGGGCGTTATTTGGACTGACCACACGGTCATTGTCAAGCCCTGCTTCAGGTGCCGACGAACACCGTGGTTGCGCTACTCCCTGGCCACCGGTACGAGGAAGCTCGTCGAGACCTTGCCGCTGCCCTCCCGGCCGGCCGCGCCATGGAGCTTCGACAGGTCCAGCGTGACGGTGACCGTCTCGCCCGGCGCGAAGTCGCGGGACGGCGAGAACCGCAGGAGCCCGTCGCGCTCGAGGTACGACACGGTGCCGGGGATCTCGCCCGACTTCGACCCGAGCGCGAGAACCGCGTTCTCGCCCACGCCGTCCGGCGCGAGCGGCGCGGAGAGGAGGAACGTCACGGTCACGCGCCGGGCGGACACGATCGAGCCCTTCGCGGGGAAGACGTCTGCGGCTCCGGGAGCGGGCATGCCCGACTCGCCGTGGCCGCCGAGGGGGATCACGACGAAGACGGGAGGAAGAGGCAGGGGAGGAGGCGGCGGGAGGTGCGAATGCCGCGCGCCGAGTATCGCGAGGATGACGATCGCGACGACCGTGAGGGCCGCCACGACGATCCAGAAGACGGGCACCTTCTTCAGGACGACGCTGACGGTCGTCTTCTGGCCCGCGGAAATCTCGAAAGTCTTGTCGCCCGGGTTCTCGAGGGCCTCGATGTCGCCCTCCGCCGTGAGGCGCCGGGTCACTCGGAGGCGGTACTTGCCGGGGGTCAGGTCCGTGAGGCTCCACGCCGGCGCCATCGAGCGCCCGACGGTTTCCTCACCCGAGGCGGTCACGCGGTCGAGCTCGGACAGGACCGGGTACGGAACGGCTTGCCCCGCGTCGCGGTCGCCCGCTTTCTCGAACACGGAGACGACGAGCGCACCGGTTCGCGGCGCGGACGATCCGGCTGGGCCCTCGAGCGCGGAGCGCTGGACGCCGATCGACACGCAGCCGTCGAAAGCGAGCGGCGCGAGGGCGACGAGGAGGGTTCTGGCGACGGGGCGAAGGAGCGGGCGGCGCATGACGATGTCCTCTCATGAAGCATGCCACCGGAATCGTCCTCTTCGGGAACCGCTCGTCCCCTAAGATCCGACTCGATGAAGACCGCCTTCACCGAAGCGGCCGGCGTCGAGGTGCCGCTGATCTGCGGGGCGATGTATCCGTGCAGCAACCCCGAGCTCGTGGCGGCGGTCTCCGAGGCCGGGGGACTCGGCGTCGTGCAGCCGCTTTCCCTCGTCTTCGTCCACGGGCGCGATTTCCGGGCGGGGCTGCGCGAGATCAAGGCCCTCACGGAGAAACCGATCGGCGTGAACGTCCTCACCGAGAGGTCGCTCTCCGCGGTCTATGCCAAGCGCATGTCGCGCTGGGTGGACGAGGCGCTGGAGGAAGGCGTGCGTTTCTTCGTGACGGCGCTCGGCGATCCTCGATGGGTCGTCCAGCGCGTCCATGCAGCCGGCGGCGTCGTCTACCACGACGTCATCGACCGGCGCTGGGCGGAAAAGGCTCTCGAGAAAGGCGTGGACGGCCTCATCTGCGTGAACTGCCGGGCCGGCGGCCATCTCGGCAGGCTTGGACCGGAAGAGCTGTACGCGTCCCTGGCCGGCTTCGGGGTGCCGCTCGTCTGCGCAGGCGGCGTCGGAAGCGAGCGGGAGTTCAAGGCGATGCTGGGCATCGGGTACGCAGCGGTCCAGGCCGGCACGCGCTTCATCGCGACGAAAGAGTGCACGGCTCACGCGGACTACAAGAAGGCGATCCTCGACGCGGAGGAGGACGACGTCGTCGCGACGGAGAGGATCACGGGCGTGCCCTTGTCGGTGATCCGAACGCCCTTCATCGAGCGCATGGGGACGAAGGCGGGGCCGCTCGCGCGCCTCATGCTCAAGGGCCGGAAGACGAAGCACCTCGTCCGCGGCTATTACTCGCTGAGATCGGCGTTCACTCTCAAGGGCGCCTCTCTCAAGGGCGCGACGTCGAGCGACTGCTGGCAGGCGGGGAAGAGCGTCGCGACGATCGAGAAGGTCGAGCCGGCGGGCGAGATCGTGCGCCGCTTCGCGGCGGCGGGGGCCTCAGCGGGCTGAGGCTCAGCCCCCTTTGGGGTGGCGGAGGCGCGTAGAAAGACACGGCCCGGACGTTCTCGTCGATCGAAAGGCGCTGCTGCACCGGCGGGAATGCGCGCTGCTCGCAGTCGGTGCGCTCGCAGAGCCGGCAGGACGTGCCGATGGGGACGAGGGCTTCGTCGTTCGTCACGTCCACGCCGTCCGCGTAGACGAGGCGCTTCGCGTGCGCCAGCGCGCAGCCGAGCCCGACCGCGAGGAGCGTGTGGCCCGCCGTAGCCGCCGCGGCGCGCGCGGATGGTGCGCGCGATGCAGAAGTACTTCGCGCCGTCGGGCATGATCGAGAGCTGCGTCCGGATGTTGCCGGGCGACATGAACGCCTTGTGCACGTTCCAGCGCGGGCAGGAGCCGAGAAGCGTGCGAAGCGGATGCCGGAGGCGGAGAAGCGCTTGGACGTGTTTCCGGCGATGTCGACGCGGACGAAATGGAACGGCACGCCGGAGGCGCCGGCCTCTGGAGAGTCGTGAGGCGGTGGCAGACCTGCTCGAAGCTCGTCCGGAAGCGGTGGCCGAGGAGCTCGATGTCGTAGCGCTCGGCTTCGGCCGCCGCGAGGAACGGCTCGTACGGCATGAGAACCGCGGACGCGAAGTAGTTCGACAGCGCGATGCGGCCGAGCGTGACCGAGTCGGGCGTCGTGAGGTGCTCGGCGTCGAGGATCTCCTGGAACTCCCGCGAGAGCGTCAGGAGGCCGATCTGCTGGGCAATGTTGAAATTCGGCTGCGCGGGGCGAGGACTCGGAAAGCGAGAGGCGTTTGGTCTCGGGGTCGTACCGGCGTAAGGCCGTGCCGCTCTTCTCGATCGTCACGATCGAGACCTCGACGCCGTGGACGTCGCGCAGGTGGCGGACCATCGTCCCGTAGAGGTCGTCCGGCTCGAGGCGCGCCTCGCGAATCAGAGCTTTCGGCAGCCGCTTCGAGCGACGGAAAATAATTCCGGTTCCTCTGGATGAGGTCCGAGACCTCCTCCGAGGGCAGGCCCGCGAGGTCCGTCCCGGGAGCTGTGCGTTCTCGGAAATCCGGGCCGCGAGAGCTTCGACGGTCTCCCGCGAGCTCTGGTACGCGTGATAGAGCGTGAGGACGGCGCGCGCCGCCGCGGGCTGCCCGGCGAGCTCGGCGACGTCGTTCGTCGTGAGCTCGTGCTCCTCGAAGAGCGGATCCACGAACACTTCGCGAAGGTCCTCTCCGAGGCGCACCCCTCGTCCTCGGCGAAGGTCGCGACTCGACGCGGAAGAGCTGCGCGAGCTTCACGAGCAGCGTAGCCGTGAGCGGCCGCTGGTCGTGCTCGATGAGGTTGAGGTAGCTGGCCGAGACCCGAGCTTCTCGGCGAGCTGAGCTTGCGTCAGCGTGTTCTGCCTGCGAAGGGAGCGCACGCGGCGCCCCATGTTGCTCTTCTGGCCATCGGACCTCTCGCGGGGCGAATGCTACAGCGGATTTACAAGACATTACAGATTTTCAGCCGAAGTGAGATATGACATGACTTCACAACTCATTGCAGGTCAATTCTTTATTGACGTTGGCCTGCATGATGCAAAGAATCATTCTCAGAAAGGGAACGCCCATGGCCAGCCATTTCGAAGACGACTCCCGCACCCTCGAAGCCCGCTGGAAGTCAGACCCGCGCTGGGAGGGCGTGATCCGCGGCTATTCGGCCGCGGATGTCGTGCGGCTCCGCGGTTCCGTGAAGATCGCGTACACGCTCGCCGAGATGGGGGCCGAGCGTCTCTGGCAGCTTCTTCACCAGGAAGGCTTCGTCTCCGCGCTGGGCGCGCTCACGGGCAACCAGGCGCGTCCAGCAGGTCAAGGCGGGTCTGAAGGCGATCTATCTCTCGCGGCTGGCAGGTCGCCGCCGACGCGAACCTCGCGGGGCAGATGTATCCGGACCAGAGCCTGTATCCCGTGAACAGCGTGCCGGCGCGTGGTCAAGCGCATCAACCAGACGCTCCAGCGCGCCGACCAGATCCACAACGCGGAAGGCGAAGAACGGCCATCACTGGTTCGCGCCGATCGTGGCCGACGCCGAGGCGGGCTTCGGCGGGCCGCTGAACGCGTTCGAGCTGATGAAGGCCATGATCGAGGCCGGGAGCCGCCGGCGTCCATTTCGAGGACCAGCTCGCGTCGGAGAAGAAGTGCGGCCACATGGGCGGCAAGGTGCTGGTCCCGACGTCGGCCATTCCATCCGCACGCTCGTGGCCGCGCGGCTGGCCGCCGACGTGATGCGGCGTCCCGACGCTCATCATGGCGCGCACGGACGCCGAACGGCGCGCACCTCATCACGAGCGACGTCGACGAGCGGGACCGCCCCTTCCTGACCGGCGAGCGCACGCCCGAGGGCTTCTTCCGCATGCGCGGCGGGCTCGACGCGGCGATCGCGCGCGGCATCGCGTACGCGCCGTACGCCGACCTGGTGTGGTGCGAGACCGCCGAGCCGGACCTCGCCGAGGCGCGCGCGGTTCGCCGAGGAGGTCCACGCGCAGCTTCCCGGGAAAGCTGCTGGCATACAACTGCTCGCCGTCCTTCAACTGGAAGAAGAAGCTGGACGACGCGACGATCGCGAAGTTCCAGCGCGAGCTCGGCGGCGATGGGCTACAGGTTCCAGTTCGTCACGCTGGCGGGCTTCCACGCGCTGAACTACGGCATGTTCGAGCTGGCACGCGCCTACAAGCGACGAGGGCATGACGGCGTACTCGCGACCTCCAGGAGCGCGAGTTCGCGAGCGAGGCCGCGGGCTACACGGCCGTGAAGCACCAGCGCGAGGTGGGCACGGGCTACTTCGACGAGGTGGCGAGCGTCATCGCGGCCGGCCACTTTCGACGGCGCGCTCCAGGACTCGACGGAGACGGCGCAGTTCGAGGGCGTCAGGCCGGCGCCCTGGGCCCCAGCTTGTTGTAGGCGTCCAGCGCCGCGACCTTGTAGCACTCCGCGAACGTGGGGTAATTGAAGACCGTCTCGACGAGGACGTCGAGCGTCCCGTGGAACGTGAGGAAGGCCTGACCGATGTGGACGAGCTCCGTCGCGGCCGTGCCGAGAATGTGAACGCCGAGGATCTGGCGCGTCTCGCGGTGCACGAGGATCTTCAGGACCCCCGTGTCGTCGCCGAGAATCGCCCCGCGCGCGATCTCGCGGTAGTGCGCGACTCCGGTTTCGTAGGGGACGTCGTTCTTCGTGAGCTCTTCCTCGGTCTTGCCCACCATCGAGAGCTCGGGGATGGAATAGATGCCGATCGGGAAGAGGTGCGGCATCGACGTCGTGGTGATGCCGAACGCGTGGCAGGCCGCGAGCCGGCCCTGCTCGAGCGAGGTGGACGCGAGCGCGGGGAAACCGATGATGTCGCCCGCCGCGTAGATGTGCGCCTGCTGCGTCTGGTAGTCGGCGTTCACGACGAGACGGCCGCGGTCGTCGGCCGCGAGGCCGGCGGCCGGGAGATCGAGGTCGGCCGTCGCCCCGATGCGGCCGATCGAGTAGAGGAGGAGATCGCCGACGATTCGCTTGCCGCTCCTGAGCAGGGCGACGGCGCGGTGCGGGGCCTCGACGTGCACGTCGGTGACCTCCTCGCCGAGGCGCAGCGTGCAGTTCATGTTGCGCATCGCGTAGGAGAGGGCCTCGGCGATCTCGCCGTCCACGAAGTCGAGAAGGCGCGGCCGCTGGTCGACGAGCGTCACGCCGACGCCGAGGGCCGCGAACATCGACGCGTACTCGACGCCGATGACGCCGCTGCCGACGACGATCATGGTGCGCGGGAGGAGCTTGAGGCCGAGGATGCCGTCGGAATCCAGGATCGTCTCCCCGTCCACGGCGACCCCCGGCGGGGCCGCGGGCCGCGTGCCCGTCGCGATGACGATCTTGTCCGCGTCGACCTCGGTCGTCCCCGCCAGACCCGTCACCGCGAGCGTGTGAGGCGACGTGAACTTCGCGGCCCCGGCGATCAGCGTGACGCCGTTCCTCCTCATCTGCGCGCGGATGACCTCGATCTCGCGCTTGATGACGGCATGGCACCGAAAGAGGAGGTCCTCGGCGGTGATGTTCTCCTTCACGGAGTACGACGCGCCGTACATCCCGCGCTGCGCGAAGCCCGAGAGGTAGAGCACGGCTTCGCGGAACGTCTTCGAAGGAATCGTGCCCGTGTTGATGCACACGCCGCCCACGACCTCGCGCTTCTCGCAGATCCCGACCTTCCTGCCGAGCTTCGCCGCCTGAACGGCCGCACGCTGCCCGGCCGGACCCGTGCCGATGACGAAAAGTTCGAACTTCTCCATGCCGGAGGGATTCTACGAGGCGGTGTCGGGAGCGCGTGCGACAGCCGATTCCCCTTTCGCGATGCGGATAGACTCGTGCCGAGAACCGCCGCGCCGGGATTTCGTAAGAGAAGACTCGAGAGAAGGCCCGGGAAGAACGCATGCCGACGGACTGGAAGAGCCTGGCGAAGGAAACGATTCACTCCTTCGACGCCGACGAAGTGCGCGGCATGTGGGACGTGGACTTTCGGCGGGCGACCAAGGTCTTTCTCGCCGACCACGAAGACGAGATCGCCGCGGAGAGACGCGGGTGGAAAAAGGCCCTGCGCCAGACGAATGCGGTCGTCTTCGGCCTCGCGAAGCGGCTCGCGCCGCCGCGCCGGCTCGTGTTCGCCGTCGCGCTCCTCCTGACGATCCTCGGTGTCCTCGAGACCGTGTTCGGAAACGGCGCCGAAGGCTGGCCGTTCGCGGCCGTTTACGTGTCGGTCCTCGCGCTCGCCTTTCTCCTCGCGATGGAGCTCGTCGACAAACTGCACTTCAAGGACGAGCTCGTCATGGCGCGCGACCTCCAGGCGCAGCTCATTCCGCGTGTTCTCCCGGAGATCGGGGCGTTCGAGCTCGGGGCTTTCAACCGGATCGCGAACACGGTCGGCGGCGATCTCTACGCGTTCGAGCCTCTCGAGGACGGGCGCCTCGCGATCCTCTTCGGTGACGCCTCGGGCCACGGGATGGCGGCGGGCCTCGTCATGGCGGTCACGCACGCGGTCTTTCGCACGCAGCTTCCCGTCGATCCGTCCCCCGCCGCGATGGTCCACGCGCTGAACCGCGTCTTGTGCGAGACAGGAAACGCCCGCTCGTTCTTCGCCGGCATCTACGCGCTCCTCGAGCCGGGCGGCGACGTGACGGCGATCGTCGCGGGCCACCCGCCCGTCCTCAAGGTGGATGTGGACGGGCGCGTCGGGGCGCGCCTCGGCACGGGCTCCTATCCGCTGGGCATCAGAAAGAAAGGCGGCTACGTGCCCGTGACGACCACCCTCGCGCCCGGTGAGTTGCTCCTTTTCCATTCCGACGGCCTCTCCGAGGCGCGCGGCCCCGGCGGGGAGGAGTTCGGCGACGCGCGCATCGAGAGCGTTGTCTTCCGCAGGGCGGGGACGCGGCCGTACGAGGTGGTCGCGGCACTCGTTCAGGACCTCGACGTCTTCATGGGCCGGGTCGCCGCGGATGACGACGTCTCGATCGCGGCGGTCAGACGCAAGAGAGCGTGAGCGGAGATCCGGCGCCCCTCTCGCCGATTCGGGGGCGGCTTCTCGTCGTGGCGGCCGCGCTCCTGTGGTCGACGGGCGGGCTCGCGATCAAGCTCGTGCCGCTGCCGGCGCTCGGCGTCGCCTTCTGGCGGTCGTTCGTGTCGGCGCTCTTCCTCGTCGCCGTCTTCCGCCCGGCGCGCGCGCGCTGGCGGCACGCTTCGGCCTCGACGTCGCTCATCTACGCGCTCATGATCCTGAGCTTCGTCTCGGCGACGAAGATGACGACGGCCGCGAACGCGATCTTCCTCCAGTACACAGGCCCGCTCTACGTCCTCGCCTTCGCCCCGTTCCTCCTCAAGGAGCGCTTCCGGCGCGCCGACGCCGTGGCCGTGGCGATCGCGCTCTCGGGCATGTCGCTCTTCTTCGTCGGCAGGCTCGATCCGGGCGCGCTCGCTGGGAATCTCATGGCGGTCGTCGCGGGCTTCTTCTTCGGGCTCGTGATCCTCTTCCTCAGGCGCGACGCCGCGGGAGACGCGATTCCCTCGGTCATCGCGGGGAACTTCCTCGCGGCGGCGCTCGCGTTTCCATTCGCGCTCGGCCACCTCGCGCTCGACGGGCGCGGGGTCCTCCTCATTCTCTTCCTCGGCATCGTCCAGCTGGGCGTCAGCTACGTGCTTTTCTTACGCGGACTGGCGGTCGTGCCGGCGGCGGAGGCGTCGCTCCTCGGCATGCTCGAGCCCATGTTCAACCCCCTCTGGGCTTTCCTGGGACTCGGCGAGAGGCCGTCGGCGTGGGCGCTCCTAGGCGGCGCGATCGTACTCTCGGCCGTCGCGGGCCGTACGGTTTTCGGCTGGAGAGCCGGGGATCCCGCGCCTCTGCCATCGCCGGACTGAAGGAGGAGCCATGCCGCGCTTCATCGCCTTTCTCCGCGCCCTGAACGTCGGCGGCCACGGCGTCGTGAAGATGGAGGCGTTGAAGAAGCACTTCACGGCGATGGGTTTCTCGGAAGTCGAGAGCTTCATCGCGAGCGGGAACGTGGTGTTTTCTTCGAAGAGTGCGAAGGGCCTCGACGGGAAGATCGAGGCGGGGCTGGCGGGGGCGCTCGGCATTGAGGTGCCCGTTTTCGTCCGCACGCTCGAGGAGCTTCTCGCGCTCGCGGGTCATCACCCGTTCCCCGAGAAGGCAGTGACGGCGGCGCCAACGTACCTTGTGGGATTTCTTTCGAAGGATCTCGACGCCGAAGGCGTCGATCGGCTTTCGGCGCTCGAGACGAACGCAGACCGCTTCCACGTCCGCGGACGGGACTTCTGGTGGCTCTCGCGGCACGGACAGAACAAGCCCGCGATCTCGGGCCGCGCCCTCGAGAAAGCCCTCGGCCAGCCGACGACGCTGCGCAACGTGAACACGGTCCGCCGAATGGCGGAGCGGTACGGAGACAGGAAGAAGATTTCTTAGATGGAGAGAGGGCGAGTGCTGGACGCATCCGCTCCTCGTCGCGTCGACAGTCTCGCCCGCAGTCTTTACCTTCTGAGAAAATCCTCGAGGTCTGGGCGGCGATCTCGGAGGAATTCGAAACGGCGGCGTGACCGGCCCTCGAAACCCCTAGAATGACTCATGCCATCCACGGTGCAAAGGGTTTTCCTTAGTCCGGGCCCCCTCCTCGTTCTCGCGCTCGCCGCCTCGCCTCTGGCTCTTTCTGCGGCGGCCCCTCCCCGCGTCATCGTCCTCGGCTTCGACGGCGCGGACCACGCGCTCGTCGCCAAGAGCGTCGCCGAGGGCCGCCTTCCGAATCTCGCGGCTCTCGCGGCGAAGGGCGGATTCACGGCGCTGACGCCCACGATTCCGGCGCAGACACCCGTGTCCTGGTCCACGTTCTCCACCGGCCTCTCGCCCGGCCGCACGCTGATCTTCGATTTCCTGAAGCGGGATCCGAAGACCTACCGCCCCGAGTTCGCGATCGAGGAAGAGGGAAAGAAGAGTTTTCTGTTCGGAAAAGGAAATCGCGTCGCCGTGCCGGCGGTGCTGGGCGCGCTGGCGTTTCTCCTCGTGTGGGGCCTGCTGAAGATTCTTCTTAGAAGGCGCGGGGAGGCGGCAGCACGCCGCGCCGCCCGCACCGCGTCCGTGGCCCCCCTTCTTGCCGCGCTGGGGGCGGCGGCCATCTTCACTTTCATAGGAATGCGAATCTCTTCTCTTCTTCCCACGGAAATCCCCTGGCCGACCAACAACCGCCGCGGGACTCCGTTCTGGGAGGAGGCGGGGCGGAAGGGAATCTCGTCCGTGGTCATGCACGTGCCGGTGACGTTTCCCGCCGTGGATTACGACCGCGGGAGGCTGATTTCCGGGCTCGGCGTGACGGACGTGCGCGGGCGGGTCGGGACGCCGAGCTACTACACGTCGGATCCGTTCTTCGCCCCGAAGAACAAGAACGAGTTCTCGGTGGAGCTCGTGCGGCTCGAGTCGAACAAGGGCACGATCGAGACGGAGGTCTTCGGGCCGTACAACAAGCTCTTCAAGGAGCCGCCCGTCATCAAGACGCCGATGACGCTCACGGTCGCCGCCGACGGCGGCAGCCTGACCGTCGCGCCGAAGGGCTCTCGACCGCTGACCCTGAAGGTCGGCGAGTGGTCGCCGTGGGTCGTCTTCAAGTTCCCGTTCAACTCCCTCGTGAAGATGACGGGCATCGGGCGCTTCCACCTCGCGTCGCTCTCGCCCGAGATCAAGCTCTACCTCTCGCCGATTCACTTCAATCCGGCGGATCTCCCTTCTTCGGTGAAGATCACGGCGCCCGGGGCCCTCTCGAAGAAGCTCGCGGACCGCTACGGCCTTTTCAAGACGATGGGCTGGCTGATCGACACGTGGTCGATGAGCGAGGAGACGATCGACGAAAAGACGTTTCTCGAGGACGTGGACCACACGGTCGAGCCGTTCCGGAAGATGATGAACGACTTCCTCGACGACAAGGACGTGCGGCTTTTCGTCCAGATTTACGAGTTCCCCGACCGCGTCGAGCACTGCTTCTGGCGCTTTCTCGACCCGCAGCATCCCGCGTACGACGCCGCGAAAGCCGCCGTGTGGGCGCCCGCCGTGGAAAGGACCCTCGAGAAGATGGACGCGATCGTGGGCGACGCGATGAAAAAGCTGGGTCCCGAGGACATCCTGATTGTCCTGTCCGACCACGGATTCACGACGTGGCGGCGGTCGGTGAACTACAACACGTGGCTCGTCCAGAACGGCTTCATGACGCTCAAGGGCGGCGACGGCTCGCGGGCGGCCGACCTCGAGATGCTCTTCGGGCAGGGGGAGTTCTGGCCGAACGTGGACTGGACGAAGACGAAGGCCTACGCGATGGGGCTCGGCGACATCTACATCAACCTCAAAGGGCGCGAGGGGCAGGGGTGCGTCTCGCCTGGCGCCGAGTACGAGGCCGTGCGCGACGAGATCAGGAGAAGGCTCGTGACGCTCGTGGATCCGAAGACTGGCCAGCGCGCCGTGTCGCGCATCTTCACGCGCGAGGAGGCCTATGGCTCGTTCGACGCCGACGTCATCCCGGACCTCATCGTGACGAACACGGCGGGCACGCGCATCGGCTGGCAGGGCAGCCTCGGCGTCGTGTCGAAGGAGATGTTCGAGGACAACAATCAGGTCTGGTCCGGCGACCACTGCTCGCTCGACCCCGCGGTCGTCCCGGGAATCCTTTTCGCGAATCGCGCGCTTCCAACGGGTAAGCAGCCGGGAATCGCGGACGTTCCGGCCACGATCTATCACGTACTCGGGATCACGCCGCCCGCGAAGCTCGACGGGGTGCCGCTCTTCTGAGGCGTCTCGCCGCGCTCGTCGCGCTCCTCGTCCTCGCCGCCGCGACGCGCGCACAGGAGGAACCTGCTCCCGCGCCGCCCCCCGCCGCAGCCGAGACGCCTCCGCCGGTGGAGAGACCTGCGGCCTCCCTCGGCGTCGCCGAGCGGAAGGCGGAGCTCGCGGAATTGCGCCGCCGGATCACGGGGCTGAAAGAGCGCCTCGACGTGTCCACGCGCAGAGCGGAGGATCTCAAGGCGCAGATGGAAGCGGCCGAGCTCGATCTTCAGATCCAGACCGCCGAGCGCCGCGTCCTCGAGCTGAAGAAGGCCGACACGGAGCGGGAAGAGGCGCGCGCCTCCTCGGAGCGCGACACGGCGCAGAAGGAAGTCGGCGGGCTGCGTGACGACCTCGCGGTCCGCCTCGCGGCGCTCTATCGGATGGGCCGGCTCGGATACCTCCGGCCGCTCGCCGCAGCCGACTCCGGCGAGTCGTTCCTCGCGGGCCTCCGCATCCTGACGCATCTGGCCCGGCGCGATGCCGCCCTCCTCGAGCATTACGAGACAGCGATGACGGCGCTTCAGGAGCGCGAGCAGGACCTCTCGGACCGGCAGAAGGAGCTCGCGGCTCTCGCGACCGAGAGCCGGAGGAAGGAGGCGGCTCTTCTGGCGGCGCGTGCCCGGCGGGCGACTCTCCTTGCGCAGCTCGAAGAGTCCTCGCAGGCGGCCCAGGTGCAGGTGACGAAGCTCGAGGACAAGTCCGAACGCCTCGCGGCCCTCCTCGAGCTGCTCGAGGGAAAGGGCCGCGCTCTGGCGCCTGGCGCGGCCTCGATTCGCAAGTACCGCGGCGCGCTCGACTGGCCGCTGAAAGGCAGGGTCGCGGTGCCTTTCGGCCGGATCGCGAATCCGAGGTTCCCGAAGACGTTCCTGCGTTCGTCGGGCTGGACGCTCGACGCGCCGCCCGGAACGTCCGTCCACGCCATCTTCTCTGGAGAAGTCGTGTACGCGCAGTGGCTGAAGGGTTATGGAAACCTCGTCGTCCTGGATCACGGCGACGGGGTGTTCACGCTCTACGGCCGGCTCGCGACGGGCACGATCGCGCGCGGCGAGCGCGCCGCGATCGGCGACCGCGTCGGCGTTCTCGGCGAGTCGCCCGAGGACGAGATCGCGGGCCTTTATTTCGAGATCCGAGACGCGCGGGCGTCGGTCGATCCGGCTTTGTGGCTACGTTAGGGCCCGCGTATCATTCCCCGGTGAGCAAGACCCGCGTTCTCTCCGTCGCCGCCTCCGCATCCCTCCTCTTGGCGCTCTTCGTGGTTCTCCCCGGCATGGGCGCGGACGAGAAGAACAAGGAGGGCAAGGAATCCCCCTATCGCTCGCTCGGGCTCTTCACCGAGGTCCTCAAGCTCGTCCAGACGAATTACGTCGAGCCGGTCGAGCTGAAGCCGCTTCTTCAGGGATCCTTCTCCGGGATGATGGAAGCGATGGATCCCTTCTCCGAGTACGTTCCGCCGAACAAGATGGCCGCGTTCTCGGCGTTCGAAGAGGCGAAGGACAAGAAGGAGATCCTCGACACGGGGATCATCCTCGCGCGGCGCTTCGGCTTCCCGGTCGTCGTGGCGGCCGTCGCGGGCAGCCCGGCCGCCGCGGCCGGAGTCAGAAGTGACGATGTCATCGAGAAGATCGACGGCGACCTCACGAGGAGCATGGCGCTGTGGGAGCTCGAGTCCAAGCTCTCGGGCAAGGCGGGCAGCCGCGTTCATCTCGCGGTCGTGCGTGACGGCAAGCCGCGCCATCGCACGCTCGACATCGTGCGTGCGAGCTGGACTCCGGCCTCGCCCTCGACCGAGCGCATCGACGGCGAAACGGTGATCAGGATTCCCGCGTTCGTCTCGGGCACGACGGCGGCCGTCAAGGAGATTCTGAAACCGCTGGACCGCACGCGGCCCCTCGTCATCGACCTGCGTAGCAGCGCGACCGGGTCGTTCGAGGAGGCGGCACGCACGGCGGCCCTCTTCGTGCCGGCCGGCCCCCTCGGCGAGCTCTCGGGCCGCCGGATCGAGACGAAGACGTTTCGCTCCGAGCCCGGGGAGCGCGTGCACGAGAGCCGGCTCGTCCTCCTCGTCGACAGCGGGACAGCCGGGCCGGCCGAGCTGTTCGCGGCTGCCGTGCGTGACGCGGAGAGGCGCGACGGCCGCGCGAAGCTCGCGACCGCGGACGGAAAGAAGGTGAGCGCCGAAGACCAGGACGCGCCAGACTTTTTCGATCCCGGCGCCGACGCCTCGAAGGACACGGAGAAGGCCAAGCTCGCCGTACGCCTCGTGGGCGAGCCCACTGTCGGCATGGGATTCACGGCTCAGGTCGTGAGGCTCGCAAGCGGCGGATCCTTGAAGCTGTCGGTTGGGAAGATCCGGACGGTGGCCGGAAAGGCGCTGTGCCCCAAGGGTCTGCAACCTGACGACCGGGTTTTCCACGGTCCGGACGACCCCACGGGTCGCCTCGATCCGATTCTTCGGCGGGGTCTCAAGGTCCTGTCGGAGTCCGCCGTCCAGGCCAAAGCGGCCGCGTGACGCGCCAGAAGACGCGAACGCGCGGGGGTCTTCGAAGCGTCCTTCTCGTCTTCTTCGGTGTTGCCCTCGGCGTGTCCGCGACCTTCTTCGCTCGGGGCTGTGCGCGCCGGGAACAGCCGCCCGCTCCCGGCCCGCGGCCCACGCCTTCGAAGAGTCCGTCGCGCCCCACGCCTCCCGGCGCGGCGCGGCGGGCGCCGGCGCTCCCGTCCGATTTCGAGCCCGCCGATCTCCGGCGGGGAGGCGTTGTGGCGGTCGTCGTCGACGATGTGGGCTACGACGAGCGCGCTCTGGAGACTCTCGCGCGCTGGGACGCTCCGTTCGCTGTTGCGGTGATTCCGAGCGCGCCCTTCGCGTCCCGCGCCGTAAAGCTGGCGCGGGAGAAGGGCTGGGACCTCCTGGTCCATCTGCCGATGGAGCCGGAGTCGGGCCCGTCCGAAGCCGAGGCGATCGGCGTTGGAGACGACGACGACGCCATTCGCGGCCGGGTCCTCACGGCTCTCGCGAAGACGCCCGGTGCGATCGGCATCAACAACCATCAGGGTTCGAAGGCGACGGCCGACGCGCGCGTCGTGCGTGCCGTTCTCGGCGTTGTCAAGGACAGGGGCCTTTTCTTCCTGGACTCGCGGACGACGAACGCGTCCGTCGCGGGCGCCGAGGCGGCCGAGATGCGTGTCCCGTTCCTCGCCCGGGACGTCTTCCTCGACGACGTCGCCGCCGAGACAGCCGCGAAAGGGGGCGTCCCCGAGGCGCTCGAGACGGCATGGGAGAAAGCGCTGGCGCTCGCGGCGAAGAAGGGCCAGGCGATCGTGATCGGCCACCCGCGAAGGGAGACTCTCGCGTTCCTTTCGGAGAGACTCGGTTTGCTCGGAAAGAAGGATGGGCCGAGGGCGGTTCGAATTTCCGAGCTGGTCCCATAGAAAATAGGAAGAGAAGATTTTGGTTTTCTGATATGCGGCGGCCGCTGTTGCGGCCGCCCCCGGGATGGGGATTTTTCTGATATTCGGGGCTGCAGATGCAGCCCCGATAGAAGAAATCTTCTTCCCGGATGTCCGGAGTCAAGGGCGCGCTACGCGCGCCGCGCAGCGGTCGAAGACCCTTGACACCGGACATCCGGGGAGCATCCGAATCCTCCTCGTCCTCGTCTTCCTTCTCTTCGTCTTTCTAAGAAGAATCTCTTTGGTGCTCCTCGGACTTCACCTGATCCCACAGTGCGTCGAGTTCCGCGAGGGGAGTCGTCTTGACCTCTTTCCCCGCCGCCTTTGCCCGCCGTGCCACCTCCTCGAAGCGCCGCCGGAACTTGTCGTTCGTGCCCTGAAGCGCGGCCTCGGGATCCACGCCGTGGCGGCGCGCTACGTTCACGACGGTGAAGAGGAGATCGCCGATCTCGGCCGCCACGCGCGGCTTTCGCTCGCCGCCCGGCGCCAGGAGCTCGGCCTTGAACTCGGCGACCTCCTCGTCCAGCTTGACGAGGACGTCCGCGTCGCGCTCCCAGTCGAAACCGAGGTCCGCGGCGCGCGAGGTCAGACGCACGGCCTTCAGGAGCGCCGGAAGGGCGCGCGGGACGCCGTCGAACGGCGAGGGGGGGCGGCCCTCCTTCTCTCGCTCCTTGCGCTTGAGCTCCTCCCATTGCACGCGGACGCCGTCGGCATCGTGCACGGCGGCCTCGCCGAAGACGTGCGGGTGGCGGGCGACCATCTTGTCGTGGATGCGCCGCGCGACGCTCTCGAAGTCGAACGCGCCCCGCTCCTGGCCGAGCTTCGCGAGAAAAACGATCTGGAAGAGAAGATCGCCCAGCTCGCCCTCGAGCTCCCGCCAGTCCTCGCGGGAAAGAGCCTCGAGAACCTCGTAGCACTCCTCGAGAAGATATCCGGCGAGATCGTCGGCGGTTTGCTTCCGGTCCCACGGGCACTCCCTTCGGAGCCTTTCCATGAGCGCGACGAGAGCCCCCGCCCCGTCCGAATCTTCCATGCGCGCAACCTCCCGGCGTTTACGTAAAATACGCTGACCCGAGGGGTTTATGTCCGAAAGCGAGAAACCGATCAAGGTCGTGGATCGCCGCCTTTTCACGGCCGACGGCGAGGTGCGCGCGGAAGCGCAGGCGGAGCTCGCGGCACCCGATCCGACGCCCGAGCCGGTACCCGCCGCTCCCGAGCCGACTCCCGTCGAACCGGTGCCGGTCACGAGCCCGGCGTTCCTTCGCCTGCTCGACATGCTTGCGCAGACAGCGGCGCTCTATATGGAAGGTTTTCCCGACCCGGCGACCGGACGCCGCCAGGCGGATCTCGCGGGGGCCCGGCAGATCGTCGACTCTCTGCTCGCTCTTCGCGAGAAGACGCGCGCGCGGCTCTCCTTCGAGGAGTCCGACGCGCTCGACGGATTGCTCGGCGAGCTCCAGCTCGCGTTCACGCGGCTCGCGGGCGCCCCGAAGCCGAAGCCCCCCGGCCCGCCTCCTGCGGCGAGGCGCGGCTGAGGTCCTCCGGGACCTCTTCGTCGGCGGGGCGCCGCACGGCCCTGCACGGGCGTGCCGCTGCGTCTCTTCTCGCCCTGCTCGCGCTCTTCCACGCGGCTCCCGCCCATTGCCAGGTCCTGGTCGCGCCCGGCGAGTCCAACGAGACCGCCTTCCGGAAGCTGGTTCGCGGACAGTGGTTCGGCTGGCTCGCCGCGCAGGAAGAGGGAGACAGCGCGCTGGCGCGCTCCAAGGTGGACGAGATTCTCAAGCATGCGCAGAAGATCGAGATCCGGCGCATGACGGATCTCGCCCTGTCCGCGACGCTTCTCGGGCGCCGCGCCCTCGCGGCAGGCAAGAAAACGAGCGCGCGTGAGGCGTTCACCAGCGCGATACGCCTCGATCCGGACCTCCCCGAGCCCCGCTGGGCGCGCCTGTCGCTGTCTACTTCGTCTCGGGCCTGGGGTGATCTCGTCCCGGACTTTCTCGGAGCGGTTCGCGCGACGTTCGCCGACGGTGAGTCCCGGCGCGTCGTCCTCGTGCGCCTCCTCCTGATCTTCCTGCTGACGGCCTGCGCCGCCGCTCTCGCCGCCATTCTCGTGCTCTTCGTCCGGCACGGGCCGCGCCTCGTCCACGACCTGACGGAGTCGGCGGACGGAATTCTTCACGGGAAAGCCACCGGAGTCGCGGTCGCCGCGTTTCTCGCCGCGCCTCTCCTTCTCTCGCTGGACGTTCTATGGCTCGCGCTCTTCTTGTTCGTCCTGCTCTTCGGCTACGCGAGCCTCGCGCAGAAGATCGCAACCGTTCTCGCGCTCGTCCTCTCGATGCTGTTCTTGCCGATCCTGGATCGGGTCGGATACGACCTCGCCATCACCTCGTCGCCGATCCTCCGCGCCGCCGAGGCTCTTCACGAGTCCCGCTACGACCAGCGTGTCCTCGACAATCTCGAGGCGGCCAAGAACATCATTCCCGACGACGTCGACATCCGGTTCGTTCTCGGGCGTCTCTATCAGGCGCTCGGGCAGAACGACCGCGCGATCTACGAGTACACGGAAGGCTCGCGCATGGCCCCCGGGGACGTGCGGTGCCTCGTCAATCGCGGCAACATCCGCTTCGTGGACGGCGATCTCGGTTCCGCGCAGGAGGACTACCAGGAGGCGCTGAAACGCGACGGCCGCAGCATCACGGCGCGATACAACCTCGCACTGCTCTACGCCGAGACGTTCCGGACGATCGAGGCGGCCCAGACGCTGCAGGAGGCGCGGGCGCTCGATGCGCACGCGGTCCAGGCCTTTCAGGAGACGCCGACGCTCGTGAAGGTCGTCTCGATCGGCTTCACGCGGGACGAGGCGCGCGAAAAGATCGAGCGCATGGAGCACGACAGCCGCACCCGGCGCCTCCTGGGACACTACCGGAGCTACCAGCTTTGGGACGGACTCGGCCTCCCGCGGCTGACGCTGAGTCCCTTCTCCGTGGATTTGGGCGTGCCGCATTTCTGGGCCGTTCTTCTCGCGATCGGCTCAGCCGTCTTTCTGGACCGTTCGCGCAAGCTCGGGCGCGGGTACGCCTCCGGATGCCAGAAGTGCGGCCGGTCCTTCTGCCGGCTGTGCAAGCCGCCGGGGGAGAGCGCCCTCCTTTGTTCACAATGCGTCCACGTGTATCTCAAGAAAGACGGCGTCGCGATCGAGACGAAGCTCCAGAAGCTCGAGGATGTCAGGCGGCGCCGGACGCTCGAAGAACGCGTTCAGCTGGTCCTGAACACCCTGCTCCCGGGCTCGTCGGCGTTCCTCGATTCGCGCCTCGCTTCGGCCGCGGCCGCGTTCGGCCTGTTCGCGTTCGGCCTTCTCGCGATCCTCCTCCGGGATGCGCTCGCGACGTTGCCGCGGCCGACGCTCACGGCCGGGACTCCCGGCGTCTTCTTCTGGATGGCCGTCGCTCTGGCCGGTTGGATCGTCGGATTCGTCACCTCGACGCGCAGGGCCTGACGGATGGCGCTCGAAGGCACGCTCCGGGACTTCTCGCTGGCGGACATCCTCCAGCTCATCTCGCTTCAGCACAAGACCGGCCTCCTCACGGTGCGCGGACCCGCCGACACCGTGACGCTCGGGTTTCTCGACGGGATGCTCGTCTCGGCCGAGTCGTCCGCGCAGCGGCTCGACACGCGTCTCGGGACCGTCCTCGTCAAGACCCGGCGACTCACGGCGGAAGCGCTCGCGCGGGCCCTCGAGATGCAGGCCCAGACGCTGCAGCGGCTCGGCTTCATCCTGCTCAAGAACGGGTTCTGTTCCGTGCAGGACCTGCGAGATGGGCTCGACATCCAGATCAAGCGGATCGCATACGGACTGTTCCGGTGGACGGACGGCGACTACGTCTTCGAGCAAACGGAGCAGGTCGACTACGACGCCGAGTCGACGACGCCCATCGCCGTCGAGCGCCTCCTCATGGAGGGCGCCCGGATGATCGACGAGTGGCCGATCGTCGAGAAAGTGGTCTGGTCCCTCGACATCGTGTATCAGAGGGTTCCCGTCGCGCAGCCTGTCATCCCGGCGGAGGACGAGGACGCGGTCGAGGACGTCGAGGACTCCACGCTCGCGCGGCGCGCCCGCGAGAAAAGGCTCGATCCGATCCGTGTCTCGCGCGCCGAATGGTCCGTCTACGAGCTCGTGGACGGCACGAGAACCGTCGCCGAGGTCAACGAGCTGGCTTTTTTGTCGGAGTTCGACGGATGCAAAGCGTTCTTCGATCTCGTAAGCCGCGGGCTCGTCGAGGAGTCGACGCCGCGTCCCGAGGAGCTTCCCCAGGAGGCGCTCATCGCGGACGTCTCCGCGCACCCGCGACGGATCCGCAGGCCGCTCGACATCGCCCTTCTCGCCGGCCTCGCTCTGGCGGTGCTCGCGGTCGGCGCCTTCAAGCTTCAGTCGAAGAACCCGCTGAACGTGCTCACGCTGCCGCCGCGCCGCGTGGCCCTCGTGGACGGGTTCAAGAAGTCTCTTTCGCTCCTCAAGCTCCGGAGGATTGCCGAAGGAGTGGACTCTTACACGCTTCTTTCCGGGCGCCTCCCGGAGACGATGGAGACGCTCGTGAGCTCGCACATCCTGGCGGCCGGCGATCTCAGGGATCCTTGGGGGGCCACGTATCGCTATATCGTCCGGGACGACAAGTTCTATCTGGTTGGCTTCGATCCTCTCGGCCATACTGACCCGGACCTCCTGTTCTCCCGCACGGTTGTCCTCCGGGACACCAAGCGAGACGACATTCAGCCGCCTTCACCAAAGGAAATCACTATTGTAGAATAACTTACGGAATCTTCCTCAACACTGTAGGTGCCTCCGCATTAGAACTTGACAACAACACGCTAAGATTCTAGATTAAGCCTTGGACCTACTTCAAGGAGGGTCCGGAGGACACCTGCAATGAGCAAGATCATCGGTATAGACCTCGGCACCACGAACAGCGTCGTCGCCGTCCTCGAGGGCGGCACGGCCGAGGTCATCGCGAATTCGGAAGGGGGACGCACGACGCCTTCTGTCGTCGCCTATGCCAAGGGAGGCGAGCGCCTCGTCGGGCAGGTCGCCAAGCGCCAGGCGGTGACGAACTCCGAGAACACCGTGTACTCGATCAAGCGGTTCATGGGCCGCCGCTTCGACGAGGTGACCGACGAAATGAAGATGGTGCCCTACAAGGTCGTTCGCTCCGCGAACGGCGACGCCCGCGTCTCGATCGGCGGCAAGGAGCTGTCTCCGCCCGAGATCTCCGCGATGATCCTCACGAAGCTCAAGGAAGCCGCGGAGGCGTACCTCGGCGAGAAGGTGGACCGCGCCGTCATCACGGTGCCCGCCTATTTCAACGACGCGCAGCGCCAGGCGACGAAGGACGCGGGACAGATCGCGGGCCTCAAGGTCGAGCGCCTCGTCAACGAGCCGACGGCCGCGGCGCTCGCGTACGGACTCGACAAGAAGAAGAACGAGACGATCGCGGTCTACGACTTCGGAGGCGGCACGTTCGACATCTCGATCCTCGAAGTCGGCGAGGGCGTCGTCGAGGTCAAATCGACGAATGGGGACACTCACCTCGGCGGCGACAACATGGACCAGAGGATCGTCGAGTGGCTCGAGTCCGAGTTCAGGAAAGACCAGGGGATCGACCTTTCGAGGGACGCGATGGCGGTGCAGCGCCTCAAGGAAGCCGCCGAGAAGGCCAAGATCGAGCTCTCGACCACGGTCGAGACTGACGTGAACCTCCCGTTCATCACGGCCGACGCCTCCGGGCCGAAACACCTCAACATCAAGCTCACGCGCGCGAAGCTGGAATCGCTCGTCGACGACCTCCTCCAGCGCTCGGTCGGTCCGTGCCGGCAGGCGCTCAAGGATGCTGGGCTCGATTCTTCGAAGATCGACGAAGTCGTTCTCGTCGGCGGCCAGACGCGCATGCCGAAGATTCAGCAGCTCGTGAAGGACTTCTTCGGCAAGGATCCGAACAAGTCCGTCAACCCCGACGAGGTCGTCGCGATCGGCGCGGCCCTGCAGGGCGGCGTTCTCGCGGGCGACGTGAAGGACCTCCTTCTCCTCGACGTGACGCCCCTTTCGCTGGGCGTCGAGACGCTCGGCGGCGTCATGACGAAGCTCATCGACCGCAACACGACGATTCCCACGAAGAAGGCCGAGACCTTCTCCACGGCCTCCGACGGCCAGACGTCCGTGGAGATCAAGGTGCTCCAGGGCGAGCGCGAGATGGCCGGCGACAACAAGCTCCTCGGCGTCTTCTCTCTCGTGGGGATCCCGCCGGCGCCACGCGGAATGCCGCAGGTCGAGGTCACGTTCGACATCGATGCGAACGGCATCCTGAACGTGTCGGCGAAGGACCGAGGCACGGGCAAGGAGCAGAAGATCACGATCACGTCGTCCTCCGGCCTCGACAAGAAAGAAGTCGAGAAGCTTGTCAAGGATGCCGAGGCGCACAGCGCCGGGGACAAGAAACGGCGAGAGGCGATCGAGGCCAAGAACGCGCTCGACGCGCTCATCTACTCGACCGAGAAGCTCGTGGACGAGAGCGGCGAGAAAGTGCCGGAGTCGGAGAAGGAGTCCGTCAAGGCGGCCGTCGCCGACGCGAAGAAGGTTCTCGAGTCGAGCCCCGGTGACGCCGAGGCGTTGAAGAAAGCGGCTCACGACCTGCAGAAGGCCAGCTACAAGATCGCCGAGGCTCTTTACAAGTCAGCCCCGGCGGGCGCGCCCGCGGGGGAGGGCGGCGAGGCGTCCCCCGATTCGTCCTCATCGAAGCCGGCTGACGACGTCATCGACGCCGAGGTCGTGGATCAGAAGAAGTAAGGGCCGCAAGATGGTTTCTCGTCGCAAGGGGGCCCGGGCGAACGCCCCGGCCCCCGAACCGGCCCCGGCCGCGCGGGAGGCTTACGTCTTCATCGGCGTGGTCGCGCGGCGCTTCGGCGTCCACCCGCAAACGCTGCGCCTCTACGAGCGCGAGGGCCTCATCCGGCCCGCCCGCTCCTCCGGCAACACGCGGCTTTACGATCTCGAGACCGTCGAACGCCTCGAGATCATTCTCACGCTCACGCGCGAGCTGGGTGTGAACCTGGCGGGTGTGGAGGTCATCCTGGAGCTGAAGTCGCGGCTGAAGCGCATGGAGGGCGAAGTCGGCCGACTCATGGACTCCATCCGCGCGGTCGCGGCTGAACACGCGATCCGGAGCGGAGACGCGTCGCGGGCGCTTGCGATCCGTCCGAGGGGACCCATCGTTCTCACGACCCGCTGACGAGACCCCGGCGCGCCCCCCGAAGGGCATAAACTCTTTCGGTGACCCAGCGCCTGCGCCCCGAGGACGATTCCAAGGTCCTGAGAAAGTATCTCGACGACATCGCGCGGTACGCGATCCTCACGCCCGAGCGGGAGCGGGAGCTCGGGCGGATCATCCAGAACCCGGAATCCTCCGAAGACGTCCGGCGCGAGGCCGTCGACGAGCTCGTTCGCGGAAACCTGAGGTTCGTCGTCTCCTACGCGAAGCGGTTCCATTCCCCCGGCATCTCGTTCCTCGATCTCATCAACGAGGGCAACATCGGGCTCATCCAGGCAGCCCGGCGCTTCGACCCCGATCGCGGCGTCAAATTCATCACGTATGCGGTCTGGTGGGTCCGCCAGGCGATCTCGAACGCGCTGTCCGAGCAATGGGGGGCGATCCGTCTCCCGCACAAGCAGGCGACGCTCCATTCGCGCCTGGGACGCGTGAAAGAGGCTCTTTCTCGGTCGCTCGGCCGTGAAGCCACGATGGAAGAGATCGCGACGGAGGCCGGCCTTCGCCCGGACGAGGCCGAGAATCTCATGGCCATGTCGCGCAGCTCCGAGTCGCTTTCGGAGCTTTTCGGCGCCGAGGAGGACCGCACGCTCGGGGACACGCTCGAGCAGACGTCCGTTGCGGCCGCCGACGACCAGCTCCTCCAGAGGTCGTCCGTGGAGCAGACGCGGAACCTCCTCGAGTCGCTTCCGAAGAAGGAGCGCGCGATCCTCTGCCGCCGGTTCGGAATCCCGGAAGACGGCTCGGAGGGAGAGCGCGAGCCGATGACGCTGCAGGAGATCGGAGAAGAGCTGCGCCTCTCGCGTGAGCGCGTGCGCCAGATCGAGGCGCAGGCCATCGCGCGCATCAAGCGCACGATGAAGAGCCGGGCCCTGAAGGCGTTCCTCAATTAAGACCTAGAATCACGCCGTGGCCGCGAACGCTCCCGCCGGCGAAGTCTGCCCCGCGTGCAAAGGCTTCGGCGTCGTCGAGACTCCCGAGGGCCGCGTCGTCACCTGCCGTTGCCGGGCGGCCGACCTCGCGGAAGCCCGGCTGAAGGCCGCGGAGATTCCCCAGCGCTATCTGAACTGCAAGGTCGAGAACTACGACCTGAAGCGCACGGGAACCCCCCCGAGCCATGTGCGCGCGAGCCTGGTCGCGCGCAAGTTCATCGAGGAATGGAAGACTCGGGATCGGGGCCTCCTGTTCATCGGACCCGTGGGCGTGGGCAAGACGCACCTTTCGGTCGCGATCCTCAAGGCGCTGATCGAGGACTGGGGAGTCAGGGGTCTCTTCTGCGACTTCTCGGATCTCCTCGAGAGGATCCAGGCGACCTTCTCCCGGGCGAACCCGGACAGCGCCGACGACGTCCTCGCCCCATATCGCGACGCCGAGCTGCTCGTCCTGGACGAGCTCGGCGCGCGCCGTCCGACCGACTGGGTGAGGGACGTTCTCTACGGGCTCATCAACACGCGCTACAACCGCCAGCGCCTGACGATCGTCACCTCGAATTACTCCGACACGCCTTCCCGCACGGACGAAGAGACGCTCGAGAAGAGGATCGGCACGATGGTGCGGAGCCGCCTGTACGAGATGTGCGACCTCGTCGTGCTCGACGGGCCCGACTACCGGGCGTGGCGCGCCGTCAAGGTTTGAGAGGATGACCCTGCCCGCGCGCAAGGCGCCCGAAGCGTTCCGGCGCGGGCTTTCGGCGGTCGTGGCGAATCCCGGCCTGATCCTCGCGCCGCTCGCGCTCGCCGCGGTGTCGATCGGCTCGGTCGCAGTCCCCGTCTTTTTTCTCCTGGCGGGTCTCGCGGGTTTTCGCCGCGGGCTCCCGCGGATCTCGGATCTCGCACGAGACGCCGAGTCGCTCCTGCCGCGGGTCGAGAGCTTCTTCGAAGGCCTGCTGGCCTCGCCGTTCGTGCTCGTCGGCGGCCTCCTCTGCCTCCTCGCCTTCCTGCTCCTTCTCACGCTCTTCGCGGCCTATCTGAGAGCCGGCATCGTGGGGTCCTTCGTCGCGATCGACGCGCAGGCGGCGGAGGAGGCTCTCCTGCCCGCATTTCACCGTCCGGGCCTCGGGGCCGTTTTTCGCGCGTCGGCGCACCGGCTCTTCGGCCGTTTCTTCGCGCTCGTGAACCTCTACGCGCTCGCGATCTCGTGCCTGGTGCTCCTGATCGTCGTGCCCATCGGCCTTGTCGTTTTCGGGGCGGCGAGCGAACGAGGCGGCTTCGTGGTGGTGGCGTTGGTGCTCTTTCTCCTGTTGCTGCCCCTCGTCATCGCCGGGTCCGTCGCGATACGCGTTCTCTATCTCGTCTCGTGTCGCCTCGCCGCGAGTGACGACGTCGATGCGCTCGAGGCCGTCGCGCGGTCGGTCTCCCTCATCCGCTCCTCTCTTTCGCAGGTCGTGCTCCTTTATCTGCTGAGCCTCGCGGCCGCGTTCGTCTCGGGATTCGCGTTCCTCGTTCCGCGCTTCGCCGTTTCTTTCCTGGCGGGGCATTCCCTCGTTCTATTCGTCGCCGGCACGGGGCTTCTCCTCGCGGCCCAGATGCTCGTGACTCTCTCCTACGATCTCGTCGTGACGGGCTCGTTCGTCTCGCTCTGGCCGGTGACGAGCGGCGAAAGCGTCCCGCCCGTCGCCTCGGCGCCGGAAGGCGACGCTCCTCCCTTTCTCGTGTAAGATCTGTTGGAAATTTGACGGATTCGTCAAATTCTCTTCGTCGCCAGGAGACGCACATGGTTTCTTCCCGGGTCCTCGACGCCCCCTCTCCCTCGACCCGCGCGTCCGCAGGAATGGCTTTCTCGCTCTCCGATGAGCAGGAGGCAATTCGACGGATGGTGCGTGATTTCGCCCAGAGCGAGATCGCACCCCACGTCAAGGAGTGGGACGAAGCCCAGACGTTTCCGCGCGAGGCGCTGCGGCAGCTCGGGGACCTCGGGATGCTGGGCGTGCTGGTGCCGGAAGAGTACGGAGGCGCGGGCCTCACGTACATCGACTACATCCACGTGATCGAGGAGCTGTCCCGCGTGGACGGTTCCGTGGGTCTTTCGGTCGCCGCGCACAACAGCCTCGCGACGAACCACCTGTGGCTGTTTGGAAACGAGGGGCAGCGCCGCACGTGGGTGACGCCGCTCGCGCAGGGGAAGCTCCTGGGAGCCTGGGGCCTCACGGAGGCCGAGGCCGGCAGCGACAGCGGCGGGACGCGGACGACGGCCGTCCTCGACGGTGATGCCTGGGTGCTGAACGGCGCCAAGACGTTCATCACGCACGGCTCGGTCGGTGACGTGGCGGTCCTCATGGCCGTGACGGACAAGGCGGCGGGCAAGCGCGGCATCTCGGCGTTCGTCGTGGACCTTCACCAGAAGGGCGTCCACTCGGGCAAGAAGGAGAACAAGCTCGGCATGAGGGCGTCCGACACCGCGACGATCGTGATGGAGGACTGCCGGATTCCGAAAGCCAACCTCCTCGGCGCTGCGGGAGAAGGGTTCATCCAGGCGATGAAGGTGCTCGACGGCGGGCGCATCTCGATCGCGGCCCTCGCCCTGGGCATGGCGCAGGGCTGCCTCGACTGCTCGCTTCGCTACGCGAAACAGCGCAAGCAGTTCGGAAAGAGCATTTCCGAGTTCCAGTCCATCCAGAACTACCTCGCCGACATGGCGACCGAGATCGACGCCGCGCGCCTCCTGACGTACCGCGCCGGCTGGGCGAAGGACCAGGGCCGCGTCACGACGAAAGAGTCCGCGATGGCGAAGCTCTACGCATCGGAGGTCTCCGTGCGCGCCGCGAATCTCGCCGTGCAGATACACGGCGGGTACGGCTTCACGAAGGACTTCCCGGCCGAGAAGTTCTACCGGGACGTGAAGCTCTGCACGATCGGCGAAGGCACGTCCGAGATCCAGCGGATGGTCGTGGCCCGCGAGCTCCTGCGCCCGGGCGGTTGAGTCGCCGCGCCGCCCGAACTGAATCTCGTTCCGAGGCATATAGTATTCGAGCGTCCGTCCGTCGCCTCATGCGATTCTCTGCCGGAGCCCGTCTCGGCCCATACGAGCTCGTTGGCATGCTCGGAGCCGGCGGCATGGGCGAGGTCTATCGCGCGCGTGACCCGCGCCTCAATCGCGATGTTGCGTTGAAGGTGCTGCCGCCCGAGGTCGCGAACGACCCCGACCGTCTCCGGCGCTTCGAGCAGGAGGCCCGCGCGGCAGGAGCGCTGAACCACCCCAATGTCCTCGCGGTTTACGACATCGGGAGCCAAGAAGGCGTCTCTTACATCGTATCGGAGCTCTTGGAAGGGGAGACGCTCCGCGGCCGCCTGGAAGAAGGAGCGCTCCCTCTCCGCAAGGCGGTCGACTACGCCGTGCAGATCTCCCACGGGCTGGCCGCGGCCCACGAGAAGGGCATCGTCCACCGGGACCTCAAGCCGGAAAACCTCTTCGTTACGAAAGATGGACGAGTCAAGATCCTGGACTTCGGCCTGGCCAAGCTCGTCGAACCCGAATCGGTTGGCGCCGAAGCGGTCACGGCGACCGGGAAGAACGAGATCCTCGGTACCGTGGGCTACATGGCCCCGGAGCAGATCAAGGAGCTCGGCGTGGACCACCGAACCGACATATTTGCTTTCGGAGCGGTCTTCTACGAGATGCTGTCCAAGCGGAAAGCGTTCCAGAAGGAGACTGGGGCCGAGACGCAGGCTGCGATCCTGACGCTGGACCCACCGGATCTCTCGGCGGGCAACCCGCCGATCTCAGGCTCTCTGAACCGCATCGTGCACCGGTGTCTGGAGAAGAGACGTGAAGAGCGATTCCAGTCGGCACGAGACCTCGGATTCGCGCTGGAGGCGTACTCGGGCATATCGGACGAGGGGCCGCGTATCGACGTGGTTGCCCTGACGCGCAACACGCCCGCACGGCGCCCCCGGTGGATTCCGGGAGCGATCGCCGCCGGACTGCTTCTGGCGCTCGGGGTCGCTGGATGGCAGCTTCGTCAGCGTGACTATTTCTGGCGGAACCCGCTCGCGGGCGCACGATTCAGCCGCTTCACGGACTGGGCAGGCTCGGAGCTCGATGCGAGCATCTCCGCCGACGGGAAGTTCGTGGCGTTTCTCTCGGACCGCGACGGACGGTTCGACGCCTGGGTGGGTCAGATCGGCAGCGGCGAGTTCCTCAATCTCACCAAGGGCCCACATCCAGTTGCCCCGGTTTGGCAGGTTCATAACGTCGGCTTCTCCGACGACGGAGCTCATGTTTGGTTTCACTCGACAGACGAGAAGATGCACAGCGTCTCGCTTGTGCCCACGATCGGTGGAGCGCCGCGGACTTTCCTGCCGAATGCCGTCGAGGCGGCTTGGTCGCCCGACCACACTCGCATCCTCTATTACGCGCCGGATCCCGGTGACCCGATCTTCATCGCCGATCGGAACGGAGGAAACCCAAGGCAGATCTGCATCGGCAAGCCCGGTATTCACCAGCATTACGTCACATGGTCGCCGGACGGCCGCTTCATCTATTTCGTCCGAGGCATACCCCCGGACGAGATGGACGTCTGGCGAGTAGCCTCGGCAGGCGGAGTCGCGGAGCGTCTGACCCATCACAATTCGTTGGTTGCCTGCCCGAGTCTGCTCGACGACCGGACTCTGATCTACACCGCCATGCGAGAGGACGGCTCCGGTTCCGGGCTCTTCGCGATGGACGTCGAGCGGCGCATCTCGCACGCGGTGAGCGCCGGTATCGAGGAGTACGTCTCGGTCGGCACCAGCGCCGACGGCCATCGACTGGTCGCGACGGTGGCCAATCCCGTCCGTGACCTCTGGACGGTCCCGATCACGGATCACATCGTGGACGAGGCTGCCGTGACGCAACTCAAGCTGCCGACCGTGCGCGCGGCGGCGCCCCGCTTTGGACGCGACTACCTCCTTTATCTGGGATCGAAGGGTGCCGCAAATGGACTGTGGAAGCTCAAGGATGGCTCCGAAATTGAGTTGTGGAAAGGGAGTGACGGTGCCGTGCCCTATGCCGCGGCCGTGTCCCCCGACGGAACGCAAGTCTGCTTCGTGGCCCGCAGCGGAGAACACGCGCGCCTTCACTTGATGGCGGCGGACGGCACCAACGTGCGCCGCCTCGCGGAGTCGCTCGAGGTCCGCGGCGCGCCGACCTGGTCTCCGGACGGGAAATGGCTGGCCGTCGCCGCCACCGAAGGCAAGGCAAATCCGCTGTTGAAAGTACCGGTGGGTGGCGGACCACCCGTACTCCTGGTCGACGGAGTGAACTCCGTCATTTCCAATCCGGTCTGGTCGCCCGATGGCCGCTTCATCCTCTACTCGGAGGGTCGGGGCTCCGCGACGTCTCGGCTCCTGGGGGTCACTCCGGATAAACGGCCCTTTTCACTGCCAGAGGTCTGGGTGGGGATCTCTGGCGACCGGTACCGTTTTCTGCCCGACGGAAAGAGTGTGGTCGTCATGCAGGGCGCGTTGTGGCTGCAGGATTTCTTGCTGCTCGATCTGACGACCGGCCATCGGCGTCAGTTGACGAACCTAGGGCGGGAAACTCTCATGCTGAGCTTCGACATCTCGCCCGACGGCAAGACAATCATCTTCGACCGTTACCGCCAGAACTCCGACATTGTCTTGATCGATCGCGTCCTGCGTTAGAGCGGAGCCAACGGCGCGCCTCCTGACGTACCGCGCCGGCTGGGCGAGCCGCCCACCCCGGCCATCCGGGTCTCCGTTCACAGACCAATCCGCTTCAGGAGATCCGCGAACCGCGGATCCGCGCGCAGCGGGTCCGCACGCGGGTCGACCCGCAGCAGCGCCAGGAAGGGGGTCCGTTCGGCCACGGCCTTGTCGAGCCATTTGAAAGCAAGATCCGTCCGGCCGAGCGCCACTTGGATATAGGCGATGTCGAGCGACGAAACGTATCGCCGCGGCGCGAGAGCGGCGAGCTCGGCGAGGATCGCCTCCGCCTCGTCCCGCCGGCCCGAGGCAGCCAGGCAAGCGCCGAACGAGGAAAGTCGGGTTGGGTCGCGGCCCGACAGTTCAGCCGCGCGTGCTCCAAACCGCGTCGCTTCCGTCCACATCCGCTTCGCGAAGTAATTCAAGCTCAAGAGGTGGTGCGCGACGGCGAAGTTTGAGTCCATCTCGAGGACCTTTTCTAGCTCGGCGATGGCTTCGTCGTATCGGCGGGCGAGAAAGAAGCACCAGCCAAGGCTGGCACGGGCGGGAAGAGAGAGAGGATCCAATGCCTCCGCGCGGTGCAACTCCACGAGGCCATCCTGAAACCTCTCCCTGCTCGTGAGGAAGATGCCGTAGAAGTGATGAACGTGGACGAAATCGGGGCTCGCCGCGATCGCTCGATGGAATTCCTCCTCGGCACCCGACCAGTCCCAGTCGTACCAGAAACGAACGACGGCGAGAACGGTCCGTGCTTCTCCCAACGACGCGTCGAGCTCCAGCGCCCGGGTGGCAGCCGCCTTCGCCCTGGGAAACGCTTCCTGCGGCTCAAGATACTGGTAGAAGCCGAGCTGGTTGTAAGAGTGCGCGATCCCGGCGTAGGCGAGGGCGTACTCGGGGTCGACTTCGATCGCCTCCTTGAACAGCTCGATGCCTTTCCGCAGCCCGTCGGCCGTCCGCTTGTTCCAGTAGAAGAGCCCTTTGAGATAGAGGCGATGGGCCTCGGGGCTCTCCGTCGCGCGATGCGCGAGGAGCTGCTCGTTCTCGCCCGTGACCTTCACGCGGAGCTTCTCCGAGATCTCCCGCGAAATCTCGTCCTCGATCGCGAGGATGTCGGCGAACTTCCGGTTGTAGTTCTCGCCCCAGATCTGCGATCCGTCTCGCGCATCCACGAGCTCGGTCTTGATCACGAGGTTGTCCCCGCGATGAAAGACCCTGCCGGTCAAGACGGCACGGACCTTCAGCTCGCTGCCGACCGTCTGCGGATCGATCTCCCGTCCCTTGTAACGGGAAAGCGTGGTGCGCGCCATGACGCGCAGGTTCGGAAGCCGGGAAAGGCTGTTGATGATGCTTTCCGCGATGCCGTCGGACAGATACTCCGTGTCCGGATCGGGGCTCGCGTTCGCGAAGGGCAGGACGGCGATCGATTCAATCGCCGGGCCGTGCTTCCCGGAGGACGACGGGGCTCCTATCGAACCGCTCGTCACTTCCTTCAGATGGAATGCCAGATCCCGCGCCGACTGAAACCGCTCTTCGCGGTTCTTCTCCAGACAACGACTGACAACTCTCTGGAGAGGCGTCGGCAGCGCAACCCCGAAAGTGGCGATCTCCGGCGGATGATCCCGCAGAATTGAGGCCAGCGTCTCCCCGCTGGAGTTTCCTTCGAAGGCCCGCCGGCCCGAGAGCATTTCGAACAGCAGGCAGCCGAAGGAAAAGATGTCGCTTCGCGCGTCGACTGCTTCGAGCCTTACCTGCTCTGGCGACATGTAGCCGACCGTTCCGAGAACCGTGCCGGCTTCCGTCTGCATCGATCCCGTCGGCGAGGAAGTCGCTCCGCCCATGGGGCGCTCTTCCAAGCGCGCGAGACCGAAGTCCAGGATCTTGACGAGGCCTGCGGACGTCACGAAGACGTTTTCCGGCTTCAGGTCCCGATGCACGATCCCCTTCGCGTGCGCGGCGGAGAGTCCGTCGGTGACTGCGATCCCGATCTCGACGGCCTTTCGCCAACCCAGACGCTCTCGAGCGATTCGTTCACGGAGCGTCTCGCCATCCAGCAGCTCGGTGACCGCGAAACGAATTCCGTGGTCCTCACCGAAGTCGTGGATCGCGAGAATGTTCGGATGCGACAGCGCGGCGACCGCCTTGGCCTCCCGCTCGAACCGCGACAGCGCGTTCGCGTCCGCCGCCAGCCGCTCCGGCAGCACCTTGATCGCCACCTCGCGATCGAGCCGCGTATCCCGCGCCCGGTAGACCTCTCCCATCCCGCCCGCACCCAAGGGCGCGAGGATCTCGTAAGGGCCGAGCCGGGTGCCCTCTTTGAGAGGCATGAAGCTGGCGGAGATCGTACAACAGGTCTCGAGGCCTCCGCCCGACCGGACTTGTCAGAATCGCCGCGCGTAGCTCGCGAGGAGCAGATAGGGAACGAAGTCCGAACCGATGTGCCTGCCCTTGGATCTATCGAGGAGGCTGTCGAGCTTGTTCTGGTACGCGCGTATCGGGACGCTCACCGAGGCGATGTTCGCGCCGTTCGTCCAGGTCAGACCAGGCTCGATGTAGATTTCGTATCCGGGCCTCCGCCAGTAGAGATCACCACCGCCGATGAGGTCCCTCACGGTTACCCCGTTGATCCGGCCTCCTAGCGACACGACGAGGCCCTTGGGCACCGGCAGCGCCTGGGCCAATCCCAATCGTCCCGAGTACGTGTCTGGCACGCCCCTGAGGGCGTCGGGGAGTCCGGACGGAAGATATTGGTGCACGTTGGTGTGCACGTTGAGACTCAGCCCGTAGTAGGCGGATCCGTAGGCGAACAGGTCGCCGACGACTTTGGCCGTGCCCTGCGCCCTGAGCAGGATCTCCCAGCCTCCGTTACCCGGTTGAAACGTCTCATCGATCGGCAGCTCGCCGGTGGGATACGTTCCCGTCGCGGAGTCGGACCCCGTCGGCATCTTGATCCCGATGTCCACGGAGCCTTGAACTCGCGAAGACTTCGTCGGATCCGACAGCCAGTATTCCATTCCGAGCGAGATGTCGCCGAGTCCGTTCACGTTGAAGCTGTAGAACCGGCTGGATCCTGCGGGGTCGTGAAAACCGCCCGAGCCCGAGAGAAACGGCACGGTCAGATCCAGGCTGAGGCGGTTGCTCAGCGCGTAGATGACGTCGAGGTCGTAGATGCTGACGTTTCGCACGGGCGCCTTTCCCCCAGGCCCGGCGGCGTCATTGCGCTGATCCCCGACGAAGAGCTGGTTCGTATAGGCGTATTGATACGAAACCTGAACCTGCCAGTGTGCTGCGGGAAGATAGGGCTGGTTCTGCAGGCCCAAACTGGGCTCTGTGAATCGGATCGGCTGTCAACCCTGGCCGGCGGCCGGCCTCGTAACGGCAAAGACTGCAGCCAGAATCACGAGACGAAGAGCCCACCTCGAGACCTCGACGCGCATCCCGGCCATGATCAGCCTCCTCGATTCGAATCGTGGCGGGTCAAACGTCGGCGGCCCGCCATTTGGAAACGATCTTGTTCCGCGCATTGGACACTCAATGGCAATCCCGGTCAACGCCGAATCGAGGCGGTGCGAGCAATGATCCACGAGCCCGCGCCGCCTCTTCCCGATACTCGCCCGACAGCCTAATGATCCCGTCCGTCATCGTCTCCGTGGATCCGCCGAAGCGCGTGCTCGAGGACGTACTCGGCGACCAGGACGCCCGTACTCTGGCCGTCACGGCAAGCCGAGCGGTAGTGAATGCCGCCGAAGATGCGGGCATCCGCGACCTCGTCGAGCGCCGACGGGAAATCCCCGAAAGAGCGGACGACGCCCGGCATGAAGTCGGACTCCAGGCTGAAGTCCGCGTCGGTTCCGAAGAGTGCCGAAAGGACCGCCGCGGCGGCGCCGCTCACGGTGGCGTGGCCGGAGGGGTACTCGGGAAAGGCCGGAGTCACCAGGAGCGGTGTCCAGGCCGGATCGGGGTCGGTCGCCGGGTTTCCATCCGTGTCCGCCAGTGAAATCGCCGTGACCGGCCGCCAGAACACGTAGTGATACTTCCCGTCCCAGCAGGCGATTGCGGCGTCCGCCATGGCGAGATTCAGAAGAGCCAGAACGTAGGACTCTTCCGAAAAGGTCAGATGAGTCCGGAGGCCGAGCTCCACGGCTGCCCGGTCCCAGAGGTAGGCCGGCGTCGTCGAATTCCAGAATTGGGCGGAGAGAGTCTGGTCCGAGGTCCGGAGGGGGCTCGAGAGGCTGCCCATGGACTTCGTTTCGTTGAAATCGGCCGCGTACTGCGCGCTCGCGAGGTTTGGGGGGCCCGACGGGCGGAATTGCGAGGCGGATTCGATCACCCATGTTTCCATCGTGGCGAACTGTGGCGCGGCGCCCGGCAGGAACCCGGGCGGCGTCGGCCGCCACTCTCCGACGGCCAGGCCGCCGAGAAACGGCGGAGGAGGCGGCGTGAAGCCGTCCGCGCTCCGCCAAGCCCAGATCGCGTCCGCGACTGCCTGCCCCCATTCGACTCCCCGGGCGATGGACTGGCTGTGCTCCTCGGCCTCTTCATCTGCGATCGCCGCCAGCGACGCCGCAAGCTTCACGTCGAAGGTGCTCTTCTGGGAGGGGTAGAGTCTGACGAGGTTCGCATAGGCCGCCTGGACTGCCGCCGCGCGCCGCGACGCCCCGCGCGGCGCGGCCGGGGCGACGTGGATCGGGGTGTACCGGCGCTCGATGCCGTTGACGGCGTCGAAGACGGAAGCCTGGACGATCGCGGCCACGCGGGTCATGACGAGCGGGCTCGTGGGCGGGACCGCGTCGTGCGCAGCCTGCAGCATGATCCCGTTCCAGTCCGTGACCTCGTCGGCGCGGACGGCCGTCGAGATGGAGCTGGCCATGGCAGCCAGCACGAAGAACGACCTGGCGAATCGTTTCATGATGTCTCCTTTCCTGGCGTTTCGAACGCGACTCAATTGCATCGCGCTGCTAAGATTGATTTCTCGACGGGAGAAGTCTCAGGAGCACGCTAGGGTTTCGCTGGCTTTTCGCTAAGAGTCGTGGATGCGGCTGACTTTCGCTGATTGCGTTTTCGACTCGGGAACCAGAGAGATCTCTCTGGGCGGGCGAATGGCGCCGATCTCTCCCAAGGCTTTTCGGCTCCTCGAGATCCTGATCGAGAGACGCCCGAACGCCGTCCCAAAGGAGCAGCTTCATGAGCTCCTGTGGCCGAGCACGTTCGTGGCCGATGCAAACCTGCCCAACCTCGTGGCCGAGCTGCGGGCCGCGCTGGGCGACGATCCACAGAACCCGCGCATCGTCCGGACGGTGCCGAGGTTCGGCTACGCGTTCTGTGCGGAGGCCGCGCCGACCCCGAGCGGGCAGGGCCGCTCCGTCGTCTTCAAGCTGCTTTGGGGCGGGCGGGAGATCGCGCTCGATCCCGGCGAAAACGTCCTGGGCCGGGATCCGCTATGCGTCGCCTGCATCGACGTCGGGAGCGTCTCGCGGCGCCACGCTCGCATCGTCGTGTCGGGAGGCAGCGCGACCGTGGAGGACTTGGGGAGCAGGAACGGGACGTTTCTCAAGGGGGAGGCGGTTGTGTCCGCCTGCGTGCTTTCCGACGGCGATCGAGTCCGGCTCGGGACCGCGGAGATGACGGTCCGGCGCTACGTCGGCGGCGTTCCGACGGAGCCGGTGCAAGACGCGTAAAGGACCAACGCGCACCGCATCCCGCGGCGATGTTCGGCGCCTTCTCCTCTTTATCTCCTAAGAAGTCTCCCGGCCACGGGGCCTACCGCGCCTTCGTTTCCTTCCGCGCCGCGCGATTGAGTGCCTCGTCGAACGACGAAAAGCGGATCTGTCGCACGCCGTTTCCATACAGAGAGAGGTAGGACGCGAGGTGAAGGCTGTCGAAGCCGCGGAGATGATGCTTCTCGGCGAGGTCTCCGGCGTTGCGGTAGACCGCCTCGCTGACTTCGACGGCCAGGTACCTCGGCCAATCCAACTCGAGGTCGTTTTTCGCCTGCCCGAACCCCGCGAACGTCAGCCCGCCCGCGCGTCGCTGGCGAGCGAGGGCCGCCCGGGCCTCGACATACGTTACGACCGACGTCGCCACGAGCTCGGCGCGCTCCACAAGATCCCGAACCAAGCGCGATCCCTGCTCCTCGACGTAGAGCTTCACCAGGCTGCTCGTATCGAGATAGGCGATCAACGACGATCCTCGAGGACCATCTCCGCGGTCGTTTTCCTCCCTTTCAGCGCCGCAGCCCGTACGCTCCCCCGGGGCTTGCCTCCGCTCCAGCTCGCGATCCTCCCGCGAACGAGGTCCCACCCCCATTTTGCCTCGTCCGTTTCCTCGATCGGCGTCAGAGCGGCAAGGGGCTCACCCCGATCCGTGACCACGATTCGTTCGCCCTCTCCGGCCCGTCTCAAGTAATCGCTCAAGTGGTCCTTGAGGACCCTCACCCCGACACGCGTCATTAGAGACTTCCTCCTGTGGCCACTAGCATATTACATTTGCGGCCACATTCGACCCGAGGCGAATCGGCGGGTCAGGTTGCCCGCACGAGCCGCACGCGGCAGTCCAGGTACGCGGCGCCCTCACCCGCATCCGTCGTGCGCGCCCGGACGAGCGCGTTCGCGGAGGTGCCGCTGTCGTAGTGGCCGCCCTTCGGGACGATGACGACGTCGCGGCGCTGGCCCTCGTCCAGCTTCAGGCGGACGCGCAGGCGCCCGAGGGCGCTCTCGAGGAAAACGACGTCGCCGTCGGCGAAGCCGTTCGCGGCGCCGGGATGGCAGGTGGCGGTCAGGATGTCGGGCGCCCCGCCCGCCCATTGAGAGCTCTGCGACTTCTCGGTCGAGTTGGAGAAGAGCCAGAGGGGGAAGCCCGGCTCGTCGGGCGGGACGGGCGGCATCTCGTGGACGAGCTTCATCTTGCCGGACGCGGTGGGAAACTTGCGATCTTCGAAGAGGACCTTTTCGACGAGAGGGTTGCGGACGGATTCGCGCTCGAGTCTTGCTGCGGTCAGGCCGAGCGGCGCGACTCGTGCGAGCAGCCGCTCTTTCCAATCCCGGGCCGTCCCTCTTACCTTCTCAGAAATCTTCTCTTCTCTTTCTCCGGTTCTTTCGTCGATGGCCTTCGCGAGCGCCTGGACGATCTCGAGATCCGACAAAACGCCCTGGGGCGGCGCGAGCGCGGGAGTCGAGGCCCCGAGCCAGTGGTTACCGTAGGCGCCGAGGAGGTCGTCGTCTTCCACGAGCGTCGTCGTGGGGAGGACGAAGTGCGCGCGGCGGCCCGTGTCCGTCAGGAACGGATCCACGACGACGACCAGCTCTCGCGTCTCGAGAGCGCGTGCCACCGTTCCCGACTCCGGCAGCATCGCGACGGGGTTCCCTGCGGTGACCCAGACCGCGCGGACGGGCGGGTCCTTCGCCTCGAGAATGCCCGGGCCGAGAAGCGGCTCGGAGATCGTGCGGGGCGGATTCTTCTTCAGAAACGACGTGTCGAACGCGCCGCGCCTCTTGAAGTAGAACGACACGCCGCCGCCGGAGATACCGATGTTCCCGCTGACTCCCGAGAGCGCGTCGAGCGCCCGCACGATGCCCGAGCCGTTCATCCGCCGGCCCATCCCCCAACCCACCTGGATCGAGCAGGGTTTCCCCGCGAGCGCCGAGGCGACGGCCGAGACGTCCTCGATGCTCACGTCGGCGGCACGCGCCCAGGCGCCGGGGGAGCGCGACGAGGCCAGCGCCCGGAACTTCTCGAAGCCGTCGCAATAAGAGGGCGCGTCCAGGTCCACCTGCCCGCGCTCGAAGAGGAGCGCGGCGGCCCCCATCGCGAGATCGAAGTCGCCGCCGGGGCGGACGAGGATCGTCCGGTCGGCGATCTTCGCGCCCTTGTGTCGAACGGGGTCGATGAGGAGGATCCGCGTCCCCGCCTTCTTCGCCTTCTGGAGGAGAGGCAGGATGTGGATGTTCGAGACGTTCGGGTTCTTGCCCCAGAGGAGGATGTTCTTCGAGCTCAGGATGTCGAAGAGATCGTGCGACTCCTCTTCGCCGAAGTCGGTCGTCTGCGCCGCGTCGCCGCCGCCTGAGCAGATGTCTCCTCGCTTGACCGTGACCGGCCCGAACAGCTCCCAGAAATAATCCACCACGGACTTGAGGAGTCCGAGCGATCCGCCCGACCGGTAGTGGAGGATCGCGGCCGGTCCGGATTCCTTCCGGATCGCGAGCAAGAGGTCGGCGATCGTGCCGAGCGCTTCGTCCCACGTCACCTCGGCGAAATCCTTCCCGCGGCGCATGAGCGGCTTCGTGAGACGCTCCTTCGAGTTCTGCATCTCGGGAAAATTCGACGTGCGAGTGCAGATGAAGCCCTGCGTGACCGGATGGTCCGGATCGCCTCCGAGGGAGACGAGCCTTCCGTCCTCGACGGTTGCGATCAGGCCGCACGCGTCGGGGCAGTCCCGGTTGCAGACAGTCCGGAGAGTCTCGATCGCCATCTCCTACCCCAAGTGCGTGCGGAAGTGGGCGACGGTCCTCTGCCAGGCGTCCTTCGCGCACTCCTCCCGGTAGATGCCGGGGCGCGTGTCGTTGAAGAAGGCGTGCGGTGCGCCGCGGAAGATGATCGTCTCCACTTTCTTTCCGAGCGCCTTGAGCTTGTCCTCGAGCGGCTTCGCATCCGACGCGGGGACGCTCTCGTCCATCTCGCCGTAGATCAGGAGGATCGGGCCGGAGAGGTTCTCCCAGCGGATTTGCACTTTTTTGAAGCCGCCGTAGAAGCTGACGGCGGCGCCCACGCTCGGGTTCGAGGTGGCGGCGTATTGCGCGAGCGCGCCGCCCACGCAGAAGCCCACGACGCCGAAGGCCTTCGACGCGCACTCCGGCCGGTTCAGGAGATACGCGCCCGCCGCCGCGATCTCGCGGCCCGCGCGCTCGACGTCCATCTCCATCAGGAGACGCCCGGCCTCGTCCGGCGAGGTCGTCGTTTTGCCGTGATAGAGATCGGGTGCGAACGCGACGAAGCCTTCTTTCGCGAAACGGTCCGTGACATCCTGGATGTGCGGCACCAGGCCCCACCACTCCTGGATCACGACGACGGCCTGCCCCTTGCCCGACGCGGGCTTCGCGAACCACCCCTCGCCCTTCTGGCCGTTGACGGTGAAGGAGACCTTCTCGCCCATGTGTGCGCCCTCCTGATCGACTTGCCCGCCTCATTCTCTCCCAGGTTCCCGCGCCCTATACTCGCCCTTCGTGCGCCGGATTCTCGCCCTCGTGGTCGTCCTCGCCGTGGCGGCCGGCGCCGTGGCGTGCAGCCTTCTCCTGAACGGAGAGAGCTCCCGGAGGAAGGACGTCACGGGCTCCCTGTTCACGGATGTCACGAAAGAGTCCGGAGTGCGCTTTCGGTTTCACGGCGACCTCATCGACGCCAAGCTGATCCCCACGATGGGCGGCGGCGCGGCGCTCGCGGACTTCGACGGAGACGGGAACCTCGATCTCGTCCTCGTCCAGCAAGTGAAGAGCGCCACGAAATGGCGGAAGGCGGGACGGACGCAGCCCCTGGCCGAGTGCACGCGCCTCTTCCGGAACCGCGGAGACGGGACGTTCGAGGACGTGACGGAGAGATCCGGCGTTGTCGCCTGCGGATGGGGCATCACGGCGATGTGGGCCGACCTCGACAACGACGGCTTCCCGGACCTCGTCATCGGCAATGCCGGCGAGCAGAACCTCGTCTTCCGCAACAAGGGCGACGGGACGTTCGAGAGGATGGAGAAGACGGGCCTCGAAGGCGGCAAGTTCACGGTCGGGCTTGCCGCCCTCGACATCGACGGGGACGGGCTCCCGGACGTCTACATCGGGAACTACCTCGAGACGGACCCCGACCGCGAATCCAAAGCCAAGCCCACGTCCTTCATGACGCCCGACGAGTACAAGGGGCAGGACAACCAGATGCTGAGAAACCTCGGCGGCTGGAAATTCGCCGACGTGACCGACGCGAGCGGCACGAGGGATCCGGGCAGCAAGACGATCGGAGCCGTCGCGCTCGACTACGACGGCGACGGAAGAACCGATCTTTACGTCTCGAACGACCAGTGGCGCAACACGCTCTTCCACAACGAGGGCGGCGGCCGGTTCCAGGACGTGTCGGACGAGACGGGCACGGGCTATCCCGAGGAAGGCAGCACGACCGCTTTTGGGCGGAGGACGCGCAGCGGCATGGGGCTCGTCGCGGCGGACCTCGACGGCGACGGCCGGCCCGACCTCTACGTGACGAACTACGCGAACGAGC
This sequence comes from Thermoanaerobaculia bacterium, assembly GCA_963816185.1. Classification (GTDB taxonomy): domain Bacteria; phylum Acidobacteriota; class Thermoanaerobaculia; order UBA5066; family UBA5066; genus Fen-183. Next base: position 547,436 of record CAWFJJ010000025.1, read on the forward strand.
CGAACACCCTTTATCGAAACGTCGAGGGTGCGACGTTCGCGGAGAGCGAGGTCGAGGCGTTCGGGGGCGACCGCGATCCGGTCCTCCCGCTCTCGAAGTGGGGCGTCACGGCGCTCGACTTCGACAACGACGGCAGGGACGATCTCGCGGTCTCGAGCGGCCAGATCCTCTCCCGCTTCTTCACGGTCCTTGCGGGGTGGTTCAATCCGGCGGGTCGGAACTTCGCCGTGGGCGAGAAGAGCTACGCGCAGCGGCAGTTCCTTTTCCGCAACGAAAGCGCGCCCGGGGCGATCAAGTTTCGCGACGTCTCGGCCCAGTCCGGCGACCTCGGCCGTCTGTGCGTGGTCGGGCGCGGGCTCTCGGCCGGCGACCTCGACGGCGACGGGAAAGAAGACCTCGTCTTTAACCCGATCGACGTGGCGGCCGTCGTCCTCCGCAACACGGCGCCGGGCGGGCGCGCACTGGAGATCCTGCCGGCCGTGGGCGCGGACCGCAGGACGGTCCTCGGGACGAAAATCACGGTCGGGGGGCGCGCGAAGGAGTTCTACGTCGTGCCGTCCTACGCGAGCGGTTCATGGTTGCCGCTTCACTTTGGGCTGGGAGAGGCGACCTCGGCGCGTGTGGCCGTACGGTGGCCGGACGGAACGGCGCAGGATCTCGGCGAGCTTCCCGCCGGCGCGTACAAGCTCGTGAAGGGCCTGGCGCCCGCCCCTCTCCGCGCGAAGCCGATGAAGTGACGTTTCTCGAGCGGTGAAGGGGGCAGGGGGAAACGCGACCGTGTTTCCCCCATCACTCGCAGTCGCTGTAGCCCCCCTTCCTCGGTCAGACCGCGCAGCGGTTGGGGCTACAGCGGCGTCACGTTGACGTCTTCGCGCCGCGCGGCCGCCTCGGCCGCGGCCACGCTGATCGCATCGACGCCGTCCGCGCTCTTCAGGCTGCCGCGCGACATGCCGAAGGCCGCGAGGAGGTGACGCGGCGGCGCAAAGTCGAGGTCGGGCTCGTTCACGAAGAGGCGTCCGAGATTCTCGACGTAGGCCGACGTCAGCTCCTTCCAGGAGATCCGGTCGAACTCCTGCGCCACTTTTCGGCTTCCGAGGGACAGGAGGACGAGCGAGTGGAAGACCATCTGGTAGATGGCCTTCAGGCGCGCGCGGCTTCTCTCGGGGTGGTGCTTCAGGATCTCGCGGATGAAGTGCACGTTGAGCGGCACGTGGAACGACTCGTCCCGCGTGAGAATCGTGAGCACCTGCCGCGCGAGAGGCTGTTTCACACGCCGGAGCGACAGCCGGTACGTCGTGGCGCCGATCGTCTCGAACATGAGGTTCGTCAGCATGATCGATTCCATGCGCTCGGCCTTCGCGTAGGTCCTGTAGAACGAGCTGACCATCCAGCCCATCTCGGTCACGGCGCCGCCGATGTGCGCGAGGAACTCGTCGAGGAGCTCGCGGTGCCAGCCCTCCTCGTTGCCGTAGAGCACGAGGCACTCGGCGAGGTCGGGATCCCACGCCCGGACTTCCTCGGCGAGCCTGTGCGCGCCGGCCTTCCCCGACTCCTCGGCGCGATACGCCGCGTTGAAGAAGCTGATGCAGGCGAGGCGCTCTTCCTCGGACTCGAACGCGACGGGTTTCGACAGGTCGAGGCGCTCGCCGTACATCCTCTCGGCGCGTTTCTTGAGCGTCTCGAGCCACCAGGCCGTCGGGCGCTGCGTCGGGATGCCGATGAGGGTGGAAACGGAGCCTTTCGCGAGCATCACCGCGCGGGATGATGCCGAAACCGCAACCGCGTCGTCAAACGGGGGAGGACCGCCCCAGCGTCAATGCGGCTCGACCCGGAGGTGGCCGGTGAGAACCTCGCGGCCGGGCACGAGCCGAATCTCGATGCGGAAGTCCTCGCCGGAAGAAGAGAGCCCGGGCAGGGTGAAGAAGAGGGGGAGGTTGAATCCCCGCCCGGGCTCCAGGCGGGTGGGATAGGCGAGCATCCGGCACTGGCGTGTCTGCCGGGAGCGCTCGCGGCCCTCCGAGTCGAGGAGGACCATCTCGAGGAGGGGACCCGCTTCCGTGGATCCCTCCCACGCTTGAAGGGTCTTGTTCCGGATTTCGAGGTGAAGGAGGACCTTGCCGGGCTCCGTCGCGCTCGGCACGACGACCGGCTGCGGCGCATGGAGCATCAACGACAGCGTGACGTCGCCAGCCGGCTCTTCCTTCGGCAAGCTACTTCTCAGCATGTCGGTGCTCCTTTCGAGCGAAACATTCCCCAGACGCCCCTTTGGCGTAGCTGGTTCGACAAACTATCCGTGGGCGTGTCAGCCGATGGGTCCGACGCTCGCCCCGATGGGTCCGACGCTTGCTCCGATGGGTCCGACGCTCGCTCCCGTTCCGCGATCGATATCGCGGGAACGCGCGAATCCGCCGAATTCGAAACCGGAGAAGACGTCAAAAAACGCAAAAAGAAACGCCATACGTCCTCCTACCCCGATCCGGACAGGTGTGTATTTCTCCTGCCCTTCACCTAGTAGGACAGGGGACACGGGCCGTTTTGACCCCCGACGCTCGAAAAAACATCGGCCGCCCGAAGGCGGCCGAGTGAATTCGCGACAGATCGGTGGCTGTGTCTAGCCGACGAGCCTCAGCGGGCGGTACGCACGTTTAACGCCATTCTCTTCGTTCTGCAGGTACTCGCGGACGTGCGCGATGAGGTCCGCGTCGATCGTGCCCTGATCGAGGCAGACGAAGAGTTCACCGAGAGCCGGCGACGGGGAGAAGCGAGAGTCGCGTCGATCGCGACGAATGCCATCGACCTCGGCGGCCATGGCGTTCAAATTGCCGAGATGGCCGAGGCACTCGGCGACATGCAGTCGTGCGAACAGGACTTCCATCGGCGATCCTGTGATTTCAGCCTCGCGCGCGATTTCTGCGAAAGCGCGCAGCGCCTGCTGGTAGCGCTCGCGACGAAAATCGAGTTCGGCGAGACCGTTTCGTACGAAGAAAACCGTCGACGTGAAGCCATGCTTTCGAGCGAGATTCAACGCACGTGCGAAACCCGCGCGCGCCTCTTCGAATCTCTCGAGCCGGGCGAGAGCGTTTGCCCGATTGTTGAGAGTCATGGCCAGCGGCTGTGCATCACACTCGGGATCGAACGCCTTAATCGCACGATCGAGCCGGGAGAGAGCTCTCAGGTCGTCACCGCGCTGCAGGAAGAGAGTCCCGAGAGCTGCCTCCGCACGGGCCACGAGATGATCCTGCCCGAACTCCGCAAAGGACGAAAGTGCGCTCTTGAGCTTCTTCTCCGCCGAGCCGTAGTCCTTTGCGAACCCGGCCGCCTGACCTTCATAGTAGTCGCACAGAGCCTGGCCGAACCCGAGGTCTCCCGACTGCCGGAAGAACTCTCGGGCCGGCTCGATCGCCGCTCGTGCGGAATCGGCCTCGCCGACCTGCAAAAAGGCGTGAGACCTGAGGATCATCGCTTCGGCTTGGACCGCCTGTCTTGGCGCCGGCGTCGTGAGTCGGGAGTCGCGATTCACATCGAGAAGAGAGGATGCTTCCGCGAGAAGCTCATCTGCGAAATGAAGTGCGACCCTTGGATTCTCGGAAACGAGCGGCCCCGCCTTCTGTGCCGCGTACAGCAGAGCAAAGCCCCGGTAGGGCTTGCCGTCCAGCGAGCGGAGCGCGGCCGCGAGTTCGTCGGCGCCGGACCGGGCGGCATTCAGGATCAGCTCGGCGGGCTTCTCGGCGTCCTGTGAAAGCTGGTAAATCTCTTCCACGGAAACGCGAGCGTTGGCTCTCACGAAGGGGAGCGTGCGGCCCATGGCCTCGCGCGGCAGCTCGGGCACGAGCTCGCTCTCGAGGATCGCGTCGAAGACGTCATCCTTCTTCACGGTCTCAGCCTCACGAGTCCGGCACGGAGGCGGTCCCACAGCGTGCGCCGGAAGGCGCGCATCGGCGCGGTCCTGGGAGACGCGGGCGCGGTCTCGACGCGGACCTCGATCTCGCCCGATTCCGCGAGCCTGAGATCGCGCACGACGAACGCAGGCCCGGAATCCCCGATGCCGCGTCTCTCACGCGCCTGGAGAAGGTTGTTGCACTGATTCAGGAACGCCGCGCGCAAGTACGCCTTCGGGTCGCGCACGCGCGGGTTCATCGCGAGCACCTTGAGGAAGACGGTCTGCGCGGCTCCCTCGCATTCGTCCTGCGTGAGGCCGAACCGGATGACGCCGGCCGCGATGAGGCGGGGGCGGAACTTCGCGTTCAGCTCCTCCCAGTTCCAGACGGGCCGCGCGGGGGCAGTGACCTCGACCGGCGCGAACCGGGCGCGCTGCCTTTGCACCTCGTCGGGCGGAATCTCTACGAAGTTCCGGGACATCTTTCCCCTTACGAGAAGAGCCCTTATATGCTACGCCCGCTTTCCGGCAGGGGTCAACCGGAACCTCGCAGACAACCCTAATTCAACGCTAACGTCAGACATCCGGAATCAGAGGGGTGGGCTCGCATGGCGACTAAGAAGAAGGCTAAAGCAGCACCGAGGAAGCTCGTTTACTCGTTCGGAGCGGGAGCTGCCGAGGGAAGAGGCAGGCAGAAGGACCTGCTCGGCGGCAAAGGGGCGAACCTGGCCGAGATGGGGCGGCTTGGCCTGCCGGTGCCCCCCGGCTTCACCATCACGACCGAGGTCTGCACCTTCTTCTACGACAACAAGAAGAGCTACCCCAAGGGTTTGCGCAAGGAGGTCGCGACCCACCTGAAGGGGATCGAGAAGAAGCTCGGACGCACCTTCGGGGACCCGAAGAACCCGCTGACGGTGTCCGTTCGATCGGGCGCGCGGGCATCCATGCCGGGCATGATGGACACGATCCTGAACCTCGGCCTGAATGACGAGACGGTCGAAGGTTTGGCGCAAGTCTCGAAGACCCCCCGCTTCGCCTGGGACTGCTACCGGCGGTTCGTGGCGATGTACGGAGACGTCGTTCTCGAGCTGAAACCGCTTGACAGGCACGAGCGGGACCCGTTCGAGGTCATCCTCGAGAAGAAAAAGAGCGCCTACAAGGTAAACCTCGACATGGAGCTCCCGGTGCAAGCCCTCCGGGAGCTCGTGCGCGAGTTCAAGGCCGAGATCAAGAAGCGTACCGGGAAGACCTTCCCGGACGATCCTCTCGAGCAGCTCTGGGGCGCGATTGGCGCCGTGTTCGGCTCCTGGATGAACGACCGCGCGAAGGTCTACCGGCAGCTCAACGGAATTCCGGAGAGCTGGGGCACCGCGGTGACCGTCCAGTCGATGGTGTTCGGCAATCTCGGCGGCGACTGCGGAACGGGCGTCGCGTTCACGCGCGACCCCGCGTCGGGGGAGAACGTCTTCTACGGCGAGTACCTGATCAACGCGCAGGGCGAGGATGTCGTGGCCGGCGTGCGCACGCCGCAGAAGATCGCGACGCTCGGCAGGAAGATGCCGAAGGTCTACGCGGAACTGCTCGGCATCCGGAAGACGCTCGAGGACCACTACGGCGACATGCAGGACATCGAGTTCACGGTGGAGGCCGGGAAGCTCTGGATGCTCCAGACGCGGACCGGCAAGCGCACGGGCTTCGCGGAGGTGCGCATCGCCGTCGAGATGGTCGAGGAGAAGCGCATCACGCCCGAGCAGGCCGTCCTGCGCGTGAACCCCGACTCTCTGAACCAGCTTCTCAGGCCGATCTTCGATCCGGCCGCGAAGGCCGAGGCGATGGGCGCCGGCCAGTTTCTCGCGAAGGGTCTCAACGCCGGGCCGGGCGCCGCCACGGGGCGCGCCGTCTTCACGGCGCTCGACGCCTTCGAGTGGGCCGAACGCGGCGAGAAGGTGCTCCTCGTACGCGAGGAGACGAGCCCCGAGGACATCAAAGGCATGAACGCGGCGGAGGGCGTCCTCACGGCGCGCGGCGGCATGACGTCTCACGCCGCGCTCGTCGCGAGGCAGATGGGCAAGGTGTGCATCGTGGGCTGCGAGACCCTGCGGATCGACGCGCAGCAGCGCCTCATGACGATCGCCTCGCCCGGCGCGAAAGAGCCGCGCATCGTCCACGAGGGCGACTGGCTCTCCATCGACGGCTCGACGGGCGAGGTCATCGAGGGCCGCATCGGGACGAAGCCGTCCGAGGTCCTGCAGGTCATCCTCGACCGCTCCCTCGATCCGAAGAAGAGCGAGGTCTACCGGCGCTACGCGACGCTCATGAAGTGGGCGGACAAGGCTCGGCGCCTGAAGGTGCGCGCGAACGCCGACCAGCCGGACCAGGCCACGAACGCCGTCGCGTTCGGGGCCGAAGGCATCGGCCTCTGCCGCACGGAGCACATGTTCTTCGGCGGCGAGCGCATCACGGCGATGCGCGAGATGATCCTCGCGGACAAGACCGAGGACCGCGAGCGTGCGCTCGACAAGATCCTCCCCATGCAGCGCGAGGACTTCGTCGGCCTGTTCCGCGCGATGGGGCCGCGCCCGGTGACGATCCGGACGCTCGACCCGCCGCTCCACGAGTTCCTTCCGCACGGCGAGAAGGAGCGCGAGAGCGTGGCGCGCCAGGCCGGCGTCGACCCGCGCACCGTGGCGCGCAAGGTGGCCGAGCTGCACGAGATGAACCCGATGCTCGGGCACCGCGGCTGCCGCTTGGGCATCTCGTTTCCCGAGATCACCCGCATGCAGACGCGCGCGATCCTCGAGGCCGCGTGCCGCGTCAAGAAGGAAGGCATCGACGTGAGGCCCGAGATCATGATTCCACTCGTCGGCCACGTGAACGAGCTGGCCGACCAGGCGAAGATCGTGCGCGACACCGCGAAGAAAGTCTTCGAGGCGGAAGGGATCAAGGTGAGCTTCCTTCTCGGCACGATGATCGAGCTGCCGCGCGCGGCGGTCACGGCGGACGAGATCGCTCGGGAGGCCGAGTTCTTCAGCTTCGGGACGAACGACCTCACGCAGACGACGTTCGGGCTCTCGCGGGACGACGCGGGCAAGTTCCTGCCCGAGTACGTGCGGCGCGAGATCCTGCCCGCCGATCCCTTCGAGAGGCTCGACCAGATCGGCGTCGGCAAGCTCATGAAGATGGCCGTCGAGCTGGGGCGCTCGACGCGCCCGGATATGCACCTCGGGATTTGCGGCGAGCACGGCGGCGACCCGTCCAGCGTGGAGTTCTGTCACCGCATCGGCCTCGACTACGTGTCCTGCTCGCCGTTTCGCATCCCGATCGCCCGGCTGGCCGCGGCGCAGGCGGCGCTGAGGAAGTGAGCCGCAGAGGCCGCCACCACCGCTCCGATCTCGCCGACATCGCGCGCCGCGCGATGCAGGAGAAAGGGCTCAACCCCGACTTCCCGAAGGATGCGCTCGTCCAGCTCGGGAAGATCGAGGAGCCCGCGCGTGAGAAGGATCCCGCGATCCGCGACCAGCGCGACCTCCTCTGGGCCTCCATCGACAACGACGACAGCCGCGACCTCGACCAGCTTTCCGTCGCCGAGGAGCTCGCCGGCGGCGCCGTGAGGGTACTCGTCGCGATCGCGGACGTCGACGCGCTCGTCGGGAAGGGAACTCCGCTGGATGGGCGGGCCGCACAGAACACGACGTCGGTCTACACGGCCGGCGGGGTCTTCCCCATGCTTCCCGAGAAGCTCTCGACGGACCTCACGTCGCTGAACCAGGACGAGGACCGGCTCTCCGTCGTCATCGAGTACGTCGTGAACGCGGACGGGACGCTCGGCGATTCCAACGTCTATCGCTCCCTCGTACGCAACAAGGCGAAGCTCGCCTACGACTCGGTGGACGCGTGGCGCGACGGCCGCGGAGAGATGCCGGCCGCGATGGCGAAGGTTCCGGGGGTCGACGCACAGATCCGGCTTCAGGAGGACGTTTCGCAGCGCCTCCGCCACCTGCGTTACGCGCACGGCGCGCTCGACCTCCAGACGATCGAGGCGCGAGCCGTCTTCGACGGTGAGGAGATTCGCGACCTGACGGTCGACGAGCAGAACCAGCCGAGGCAGCTCATCGAGGACTTCATGATCGCCGCGAACGGCGTGACGGCCCGCTATCTCGAGGACGCGGGCTTCGCCGCTCTCAGGCGCGTCGTGAAATCCCCGGAGAGGTGGCAGCGCATCGTCTCCGTCGCCGCCGAGCACGGCTTCTCGCTCCCTCCGGAGCCGGACTCGAAGGCGCTGGAGGCTTTTCTCGCGGCGCGCCGCAAGGCCGACCCTCTGCGCTTTCCGGATCTCTCACTCGTCATCGTGAAGCTCATGGGCTCCGGCGAGTACGTCGTCGAGCTGCCCGGGAAGGAGCCGGTCGGCCACTTCGGCCTCGCCGTGCGCGACTACACGCACTCCACGGCGCCGAACCGCCGCTACCCGGACGTGATCACGCAGCGTCTTCTCAAGGCGGCGCTCGCGCATCGCCCGACGCCCTATTCGGCGTCCGATCTGAACGGCCTCGCCGTTCGCTGCACCGAGCAGGAGGACGCCGCGAACAAAGTCGAACGCCTCGTGCGCAAATCCGCGGCCGCGCTGCTCCTCGAGACGCGCATCGGCGAGCACTTCGACGGAGTCGTGACGGGTGCGTCGGAGAAGGGCACCTGGGTGCGCATCTTCCGGCCGCCCGTCGAAGGCAAGGTCGTCCGCGGCGAAGCGGGCCTCGAGGTCGGGAACAAGGTGCGCGTCAAGCTCGTGTCGACGAACGTCGAGCGCGGCTACATCGACTTCGTCAGGGCGTGACGCCCGTCAGGAAACGGATCAGGAGCTCGTTGACCCGCTGGGGCGCGTCGGCCTGCACCCAGTGACTCGCGTCCGCGATCCGCTCGACCGTCAGGCGCGGCACCCAGCGGTCGAGGCCCTCGAGGAGGCCAGGGCCGAGGTAGCGGTCGCGCTCGCCCCAGACGAGGAGCGTTCGGAGGTCTTCCGGCCACGTGCGGCCGCGGACCCGCGGCGGAAACCGGAAGGCCGCCCGGTAGTAGTTCACGGCGGCCGTGAGCGCGCCGGGCCGGGCGAGGGCTTCCTTGTACAGGCGGATGTCCTCGTCCGTAAAGGCTCCCGGCGACACGGGATCGCGCCGGAGCATCCTCTCGAGCACCGCGAAGTTCCCGGCGCGGATTCGCCGCTCCGGAAGCCAAGGGAGCTGGAAGAAGAAGACGTACGAGGACTTCCTCCGCTGCGCGGGGTTCGTCCGCAGCTCGCGTCGGAAGGCGAGCGGATGCGGCGCATTGAGCAGGGTCAGCGAGAGCAGTCGCTCGGGATGGAAAAGCGGTGCGAACCACGCGAGGACGCCGCCCCAGTCGTGCCCGACGACGTGGGCCTTCGCGTTCGCTCCGCCGCCGAGCTGGTCGATCAGGCCCTCCAGGTCCGCGAGGAGGGTCTCGATACGGTACGCGGAGACACCTCGCGGCGTGTCCGAGAAGTTGTAGCCGCGGAGGTCGGGCGCCACGGCGCGGAAGCCCGCGGCCGCGAGCGCGGGGACCTGGTGGCGCCACGCGTACCAGAACTCGGGGAAGCCGTGGAGGAGAATGACGAGCGGCCCTTCGCCCTGCTCGACCCAGTGCAGGCGGATCCCGTTGACCCGGCCCTCGACGTGACGGAGAGGCGAGGCCGCGTTCACCGGTTGGAATGGGCGACGAAGCTCCCGTCGTTCGTGGCGCCGCTCTGCGGCGTCGGTCCGTCGTTGACGACGCCGTACGCGTAGAGCGCGCTCGAGCCTCCCGTGCGGAGGACGTGGACGTAGCCGTTCGCGACCCCATAGGACGTGAGGATGGGCGAGAACTGGAACCACCCGCCGACGGGAAGGTTCTGGACCTTGGAGCTGCCCGCCAGCTTTCCCGTGTCGCCGTTGTAGACGTCCACGCGGTAGGCGTCCGTCACGTTGACGTTCCCGAAGTTCACGACGGCGAGGTTCGAGCGGTTCGTCGCGTTCTGCTGGAGGCCGTACACCCAGGCCTCGCCCGAGGCGGCTTCGGACACCTGCGTCGCGCGGTAGAAGAGACCGTACTGGCCACCGCCCGCGGCGGGCGCCCCCGTCCGTGCCCCGACGAACAGCCACGCGAGACCGCCGTTGCGCATGGCGCTGATCTGGAGCGCCCCGGCGTAGGAACCGGCCCCCTTGGCGCCGATCGCGACGCCTTTGCCCCGCAGGTAGTCGAGGGCGTTGGGGATGATCTTCTGCTCGTACGGCTGGAGGCTCTCCATGGCGACGCCGCCCGCGCCGCCCGCCGGGCTCAGCGACTCCACGTACGTCATCGTGATGGTGATCGGCTCGGCGTACGGGCTTCCGAGAACGAGCTCGCTCTGGAACGTCCCCGTCTCCACGAGGACCGACAGGGTCTGGGGATTTCCCGGACTGAGCGGCATCGGGGGAACGAAGGACCCGTCCGACGTGACGTTGTCGTTGAAGACGGCGTACGTGTAGAACGGTCCGGGCCCATCGACGAGCTCGACCGTCGCCCAGCCGTCGGCATAGCCGGCCGAAGACAGGACGTGACCGATCTGCGTCCACTGGCCAGGCCCGAGGACGACGTTCGGGAGGACCATGGAGCGTCCGTCGGCGCCCGCGTGGAGAGTCACCCGGAGCGTGATCGGGATCGCCGCGTTCATGTTCACGAGGGCGAGGTTGCTCCGGTCGGCGGCATTCTCGCGGAGGCCGAAGAGGTACACGGGCGACGTGAAGGCGTCGTCGAGCCTCACACCGGGATACGCGAGTCCCGCGCGCCCGCCCGCGGAGGGCGCCGTCGTCCGCGCGCCCGCGAAGGCGACGGAATCCGATGACAGACCCTCGAACGTGACGAAGAGCGCCCCGCCCTGATTCGAGTCTGACGGGATCGTCAGGCCCTTCGTCCTCAAGTACGCGAGCGTATCCGGGATAATGATCTGTCGCCCCGCCGGGAGCGTCTCGCTCACGGTCCCGCTCCCGGAGGCGCCGAGCGAGGTCGCCGCGACGTACGTCATCTGCAGTGTGGCCGTCGTCGTGCCCCGGTTCGCGAGCGTCAGCTCCGACGAGAACCGCGCGCGCCGCCCACGCCCGAGACGTCGAGGACGATGGGGACGACCTTCGTGACCGCGCTGCCCGCGATCGCGGGGGCGACCGTGACCGACTGCGTCTTCGTGTTCTCTCCGGCGGCGTTCGTCACCGTGAGCGAGACCTGGTATTGGCCCGCGGCGGCGAACGTGTGCGTCGGGTACGGCACCGCCGACACGCCCCCGTCGCCGAAGGTCCACGACCAGGACGTCGGGTTGCCGGTCGAGAGGTCCGTGAAGCCGAATGGCTGCCCGGCGACCGGAATCCCGGCCCACGTGAAGTCCGCCAGCGCGGGCGGCGTCGGGAAGCGGTAGACGCCCCGTGCGCTCGTGCCGACGTAGAGCGTCGCGGATCCCGGCGCGATCGCGAAGGCGTTCACGAAAGCGTTCCCGAGCCCGGCGTTGAAAGGCGTCCAGCTCGTCCCGTGGTCCGTGCTCCTGAAGAGACCGACGATCGTGCCGGCGTAGAACGTCGAGGCGGACGCGGGATCGAACTTCAGGGCGGTGATCGTCGTCGACGGCAGGCCGTTCGTGACCGGTGCCCAGCCCACGCCGCCGTCGGCCGATCGAAACAGGCCCCCGTCCGTACCCGCCCACATGGTCGAAGAGGAGCTCGGGTCCATGGTCAGCGCGTAGACGACCCGGGTCGCCAGGGCGTTGTTCGTGACCCACTCCAGTCCGCCGTCCTTGTGGACGCGGATCCCGTAGACGCCTGAGTCCGTCCCGGCGACCGCGGTCGCGCCGGGCGCGGGGACGACGATGCTCTCGAAGACGGGGAGCGGGGCGGGCGAGCCGCCGTAACCCGCCCAAGTGGCGCCGGCGTCGGTGCTCTTCCACGCGAGTCCCTGCGCCGGGGTTGTGGGGGCTTCGGGCGTGCCGACCCCCCCGGCGGCATAGACGGTCGTCGGCGATCCGGGGTCCGACGCCCACGCGTAGACGATGGCGATGGTGTCGATGTGCGTCCATGTCGCGCCGCCGTCGGTGCTCCTCCAGCCCCCGTCGCCCATTCCGGCGAGAATCGTCGAAGAGCCCGGGAGGATTGCGAGACAGAAAACGTTGGCGACGTTCGGGCTGACCGTGACGGACGTCCACGTCACGCCGGCGTCCACGCTCTTGTATAGGCCGACGTCGGTGCCCGCGTAGACAGTCGCGGGTGCCGTGGGATCGACGGCGAGCGACAGGATCCTGACCGACGTCAGGCCCCTGTTCGAGGCCTGGGCGTTCACGCCCGCGTTCGTGCTCCTGAAGACGCCGTTCGCCGCCCCGATGTAGACATTCGAGGGCGTCACGGGGTCGACCGCAAGGGCATTGATGACCTGTTGCGGGAAGCCGCCGGTCACCCGGCTCAGGGTCGCGGCCCCGTCGAGACTCTTCGCGACCTGCACCGCGTTGGCGCAGGCATAGACCGTGGTGGGCGTGACGGGGTCGATGGCCAGAGCGAAGCCGGTCCCCTTGAAAGCGGCGGCATTCCAGGTCGCCGCGCCGTCGGTGCTCTTGAAGACGCCGCCTCCGTTCGTCCCGGCATAGAGGGTCGAAGGCGTTTTCGGGTCAATCGCGATCGCGAAGACCCTCGTCTGGGTCAACCCGTTCGAGGCCGCCGTCCAGGTCGCGGCCCCGTCCGAGGTCCGGAAGACGCCGTTGTCCCTCGTACCCGCATAGAGAGTCGAGGGCGAGACCGAATTGATCGCCAGGGCGAAAACCTGCACGGTCCCGAGGCCGGCGCTCGCGGCGGTCCAGCTCGCCGCGCCGTCCGTGCTCTTGAAGACCCCGCTGTCCGTCCCTGCATAGAGTGTGGATGGCGTCCCGGGGTCGATCGCAAAGACCCAGATCCGGTTCGTCGTCAGGCCGGCCGCCGCCCAGCTCGTCCCGCCGTCGGTGCTCCTCCAGACGCCGTGATTCCTCGTGCCCGCATACACGGTCGTGCTCGTGATCGGATCGATCGCGAGAGAGAGAACGGCATCCCCCGGCAAGCCGGTACCGGCAACCGCCCAGCTCGCCCCGCCGTTCGTCGTCTTGAAGACGCCGCCGCCGCCCGCGCTGCTGAACTTGAAGGCCCCGTGGCCGGTGCCCGCGTAGATCGTCGCCGGCGCGCGCGGATCGATGGCCAGGGCGAACACATTCCCCCCGGTCGGTCCGACGCTGCTCCACACGTCCACGTCGCCGCGGGCAACGCCCGCGAGAAGAAAGAGGGCCGCAAAAGTGGGGATAGAGACGAACCGGTGGGTGAGAAGGCAACGCAGCCTAACGAGCACGATCATGTCGTCGATCGCTCCGGGAAACGCGCGATTGCGCGGCATCATATCGTGCGCGGGGGGTCACGAGCCCTCCCGCCGCGGCTCCCTGACGCGTGAGAAGAGCGCGGCGGAGAGGAGTCCGAGCGCGAGCATCGAGAGCCACAGCACGCGCCCGCCCCCGTGTTCGAGGAGCGCGGTTCCGAGCGGCGGCCCGACGACGATCGCGAAGCTGAACGCCATCCCGTAGAGCCCCATGTAGACGCCGCGGCTCTCGGGCGGCGCGACGTCGGCTACCCACGACGCCATTCCGGGGAGCAGCATCATCTCGCCGAACGTCCAGACGACGATCGTGAGGACGACGACGGGCATCGAGCGCGCGAACGCGAGCGCGCCGAAGCCAGAGGCGACGAGGACGGAGCCGAGCGCGAGCGCGCGCCGGTGCGACCAGTGCGCGGTCGCGAAGTTGAGCGGCACCTCGAGGAAGACGATCAGGACCGTGTTGACCGTGTGGAGGAGGCCGAACGTCCAGACCGGGAAGCCGAGGACCACGACGAGGAAGACGGGCAGGGACGACGCGTGTTGGAAGAAGACGATCCCCACCGGCACGAGCGCGACGAGGAAGTAGACGAGCGCCGGATCCCGCAGGCCCTCGCGCCGCGACGGGCCGACGCCGGCGGGTGCCGCCGCGGGGAACGCGATGTCCTTCGGGAAGAAGAGGGCGAGCGTCGCGGCCGCGAGGAGGGACGTCGCGCCGTCGACGTAGAACAGAGCGGGCCACGACACGGCCGCGAGGAAGCCGCCGAGCGCGGGCCCGATGCTCATCCCGAGATTCGAAGCGAGCCGCTGGAGCGCGAACGCCGCCCGCCGCTGTTCGGGCGCGGCGAGGTGCGTGATGACGCTCAGGCTCGCCGGCCGGAACGCCTCGTTCACGACGGCGATGACGAGCGTGAGCACGGCGATCGACGGGAGGGTGCGCGCGAGCGGGACGAAGAGGAGGAAGAGGCCCGAGAGGAGGAGCGAGACGAGCATCATCCGCACGGGGCCGAAGCGGTCCGCGAACCGGCCGACGACCGGTCCCGCCACGAGCGCCCCGAGGCCGAAGAGCGCGAAGACGCCGCCCGCCATGGACGGGGTCACGCCCAGGTCCTTCGTGAGGTAGAGGATCAGGAACGGCAGGAACATCGTCCCCGACCGGTTCACGAGAGTGGCCCCCGCGAGCACCCAGAGCGCGCGGGGGAGATCCGAGAGTCCCCGCCAGGGGTTCAGCGCGAGTCTCCGGAGAGCGGCATCACGCGCGGAGCATACGTGCGCCTGCATCATTCCTGCCGGTCCGGCAGATTCCGAAGATAATCTCTTATGCATGTCGCGTTGACGCTCAACGGCGTCGAGAAGACCTTTGACGTCGCCGCCGACGCGTCGCTCCTCGAGCTGCTCCGCGACGGCGCGGGGATCACGTCGCCGAAGGATGGCTGCTCGCCCCAGGGCCAGTGCGGGGCGTGCCTCGTGCTCGTGGACGGGCATCCGAAAACTTCGTGCGCGATTCCCGCCCGGAACGCCGCGGGGAAGAGCGTCCTGACGCTCGAGGGAGTGGCCGAGAGCGAGCGGCGAATTTACGGTGAGGCGTTCGCACGGACGGCGGGCCTCCAGTGCGGCTTCTGCATTCCGGGCATCGCGCTCCGGATGAAGAGCGTCCTCGACGCGAACCCGGATCCGACGGACGAAGAGATCAAGCGGAAGCTCGATCCGCACCTTTGCCGGTGCACCGGGTACGTCAAGATCGTCGACGCGTTCCATGCCGCGGCGCGGCTGCGCCGCGGCGAAGCGCTCCCGCCGCCGGACGAATCGGGCCGCGTCGGAACCAGCCTCGACCGCTACGAGGCCGAGGAGCTGACTCTCGGGACGCGGCCGTACGTCGCCGACCTCGTTTTTCCCGGGATGCTCCACGGCGCCGTGGCGCTCTCGGCGCACGCGCGGGCGCGCGTAAAAAGGATCGACACATCGAGGGCGGCCGGCCACCCCGGCGTGATGGCGGTCGTCACCGCGCGCGACGTGCCCGGCAAGCGTTTCTACGGCCTGATCGTCCCGGACTGGCCCGGCTTCGTGGCGGAGGGCGAGGAAACGCACTATGTCGGCGACGTCCTCGCGGCCGTCGCCGCGGTCGACGCGCGGACCGCCCGCGCCGCGGCGGCGAAGGTCGACGTGGAGTACGAAGTTCTCCCGCCCGTGACCGACCCCGAGGAGGCGCTCCGTCCCGGCGCTCCGCTCGTGGGAGGCGAGGGCAACCTCCTCGAGCGCTCGGTCGTCAAGCGCGGCGACGTCGAGGCGGCGCTCGCGGCGTCGGCGCACGTCGTCGAGGGCACGTGGCAGACGCAGCGCATCGAGCACCTCTACCTCGAGCCCGAGGCGTGCCTCGCCGCGCCGGGCGATATCGCCGGGCAGAACCCTCGAGCGCGCCTGACCCTCTACACGCAGGGACAGGGAGTCTTCGACGACCGGCGGCAGGTGGCCGCGTTCCTCGGCCTCGCCGAGGACGAGGTGCACGTCGTCCTCGTCCCGAACGGCGGCGCCTTCGGCGGCAAGGAGGACATGTCGATCCAGGCGCAGACGGCCCTCCTCGCCCGCGTGACGGGGCGGCCCGTTCGACTCGTCCTCTCGCGTGAGGAGTCCATGCGGCTCCACCCGAAGAGGCATCCCATCCGGATGCATTACCGCGCCGGGTGCGACTCCGAAGGCAGGCTGACCGCGGTCCGGGCACGGATGATCGGCGACTCGGGCGCATACGCGTCGGTCGGGGGCAAGGTTCTCGAGCGTGCGGCCGGGCACGCGGCCGGACCGTACAAGTGCCCGAACATCGATGTCGAGGCGCTGGCCGTCTACACGAACAACCCGCCCTGCGGCGCCATGCGCGGCTTCGGCGCGAACCAGGCCCACTTCGCCATGGAAGGCGCCCTCGACATGCTGGCCGAGAAAGCCGGACTCGACGGCTGGGAGATCAGGTGGCGCAACGCGCTCGAGGCGGGCGACGAGTGGTCGTGCGGGCAGAAGCTCACGGCTTCGGTCGGCCTCAAGAAGACTCTCCTCGCCGTCAAGGACGTCTGGGAGAAGAACCGGGGGCGCGCGGGCATCGCCTGCGGCATCAAGAACTCCGGCATCGGGAACGGGCTGAAGGAATGGGGAAGGGCGCGGCTCGTGGTGGAGGGCGGCGGCAGCATCACGCTTTACAACGGCTACACCGAGATGGGCCAGGGCCTCCTCACTGTCCTGATCCAGTGCGCGTGCGAGGTGACGGGGCTCCCCGCGTCCGTCTTCCGCGCCCGGGTCGACACGCGCTTTCCGATGGAGGTGGGCCAGACGACAGGCTCGCGGGCGACGTATCTCGGCGGACGTGCCGTCGTCGACGCGGCGCGGAAGCTGAAAGCGGACCTCGATTCCGGCAGGACGCTCGAGGATCTTTCGGGCACCGTCTACGTGGGCGAAGTCCTCGTGGATGACACGACGAAGCTCGGCCACGAACCGCCTCCCGGAGTCCCGATGAAGCTTCACTCGGCCTTCGGATTTGCCACGCAGGTCGTGATCCTCGACGAGAAAGGCCGCGTGTCGAAGGTCGTGGCAGCTCACGACGTGGGGCGCGCCATCAACCCGAAGCTCTGCGAGGGGCAGATCGAAGGCTCCGTCCACATGGGTCTCGGCTACGCGCTCACGGAGGAGATGGTCTGCAAGGACGGCATGCCGGTTTCGTTCCGCATCCGCGACTACGGCGTCCTCAGGGCTCAGGACATGCCCGAAGTCGAGGTGATCCTCGTGGAGGACCCGCAGCCCGACGGCCCGTTCGGCGCCAAGGGCGTGGGGGAGATCGGCCTCGTGCCGACGGCTCCCGCGGTGGCCGCCGCCCTGCACACTTTCGACGGCGTCCGCCGGTTCACGCTCCCGATGCGCGATTCTCCTGCTGCCCGGGCGTTGAAACGGTGAAGGCGTGAGCCGGCATCTGCCGAAGGTCACGGGCTTGAGATGCGTCCTGTGCGGGACCGTCTACGCGCACGGCGAGAAGGAATACACCTGCCCGCGGTGCGGGATCGAGGGAATCCTCGACGTCGAATACGACCACGAGCTGATCGCCCGGACCTTCGGCCTCTCGTCCCTCGCGGCCGACCGCGATCTTTCGCTCTGGCGCTACCGGGCTCTCCTGCCTCTTCCCGACGACATCGTCCCGCCGCGCCTCCAGGTCGGCTGGACACCCGTGGTCGAGTCGCCCGTGCTCGCCAAGGAGCTCGGCCTCGGCGCCTTCTTCGTCAAGGACGACGGCCGAAATCCCACCGCCTCGTTCAAGGACCGCGCCAGCTCGGTGGGTGTCACGCGCGCGCGGTGGCTCGGCCGGAACGAAATCACCTGCTCGTCGACCGGCAACGCGGCGTCATCACTCGCGGGCTTCGCGGCCGAGGCGGGGATGGTAGCGTTCATCTTCGTGCCCGTTTCGGCCCCGGAGGCGAAGGTCGCCCAGCTCCTCGTCTACGGGGCGAAAGTCTTCCTCGTCGAGGGTCCGTACGAGGATGCCTTCAAGACGTGCCAGTCCTCGGTCGAGGCGTTCGGCTGGTACAACCGCAACTGCGCGATCAACCCTTATCTCGTCGAAGGGAAGAAGACGTGCGGCCTGGAGATCGCCGAGCAGATGCGCGGCCGGATGCCCGATGTCGTGACCGTCGCTCTCGGCGACGGCTGTACGACGGCTGGGATCTGGAAGGGGCTCGCCGAAATGAAGAGGCACGACGTCGTCGATCGGTTGCCGCGCATCCTGGCCGTCCAGGCCGAGGGCGCCGCGCCGCTCGCGACGACCTTCGCCCGTGGCGACGAGCACATCGAGCCGGTCGAGGCGACGACGCTCGCCGACTCCATCAACGTGGGCGCGCCGCGAAACGGCATCAAGGCCCTCCGCGCCGTCCGCGCCTCGGGCGGAGCGATCGTGACCGCGCGCGACGAGGCGATCCTGTCGTGGATCCCGCGCCTGGCCCGCGCCACGGGCGTCTTCGCCGAGCCCACGGGCGTCGCCGCGCTCGCCGGCCTCGAGGTCGCGATCGAGAGGGGCCTCGTCAGGCGTGGGGAGCGCGTCCTCCACGTGGCGACCGGCAACGGCCTGAAAGACACGCGCGGCGCGATGCGTTCCGTCGGACCCCCGCGAAGAATTCCGCCCTCTCTCGACGCCGTCCGCGGCGCACTGGAGCAAGACTAATGATCCACGGCCCAACGTATTCCGAGATGCGCGACCCTTCGAGCCTGCCCGCGGAGCTGCGGCGTCGAGCCGCCGTCGCCGCGCGCGAGGCGCCGCTCGATCCGGTCAACCTCTTCAACATCACGTGGCACGAAGAGGACGGCCGCGTGCGGGCTCTGCGCCTCCCCGAGGCCCTCACGGGCGTCGAGGCGCCCATCGTCCTCCTCCATGCGGGGGATTTTCCGACCGGCGCACACAAGGTGGGGGCGACGTACTCGGTCCTCATGGAACACCAGCTCGCCGGCGACGTCACGCCCGGGACGTCGACGCTCGTCTGGCCCTCGACCGGCAACTACGGGATCGGCGGCGCGTGGGTCGGCCCGCGCATGGGCTACGAATCGGTCGTGATCCTGCCGGAGGAGATGAGCGCCGAGCGCTTCGAGAAGATCGCCGCGTACGGTGCGAAGGCCATCAGCACGCCCGGCTGCGAGAGCAACGTCAAGGAGATCTACGACGAGTGCAAGCGCCTCGCGGCGCAGCCGCGCGTCCGCGTGATGAATCAGTTCGCCGAGATGGCGAACTACCGCTGGCACTACCACGTCACCGGCGCCGCAGCGGCGGAGGCGGTCGAGACGCTCGGAGCCGGGCGGCCTGCCGCTTTCGTCTCGGCGATGGGCTCGGGAGGCACGATCGCGGCCGGCGACGCCCTCAAGGCGCTCTTCAGGACGCGCATCGTCGGTCTCGAGCCTGTCCAGTGCCCCACGCTCTCGCGCAACGGCTACGGCGGACACGCGATCGAGGGGATCGGCGACAAGCACGTGACGTGGATCCATCACGTGACGAATCTGGACGCCATGATGTGCATCGACGACGAGGAGTGCCTGCTGGGTCTCCAGCTCGTGAGCGAGCCGGCGGGCCGCGACTTCCTCGCCGCGGGAGGCGGGCTGGGAGAAACCGCGCATCGCCTCTCGACACTTCTCGGCATCAGCGGTGTCTGCAACATCCTCGGCGCGATCAAGACCGCGCGGTGGCTCCGGCTCGGCAAGAACGACGCGATCGTGACGGTGGCGACGGACTCCCTCGACCGGTACCCGTCCGTTCTCAAGCGCCTCGCGGCGCGCACGGGGCCGCTTACGCTCGAGCGGGCCGAGGCGCGCCTCGCGTCCGTTTTCCGCGGGCAAAAGCTCGACTGGATCTCGGAGGGGACTCGCGAGAGCCGAGAGCGCTGGCACAACCTGAAATACTTCACGTGGGTCGAGCAGCAGGGAAAGACGATAGAGGAGCTCGACGCGCAGCGTTCCGAGAGCTGGTGGAGCGAACAGGCGGCGCTCGCGGGAGACGTGGATCGCCGGCTCCGCGAGGCGCGTGGGTGGTGAAAGAGGGGGGGCGACGCGGATCGGGCGCGAGGGGCCTCGCCATCGAAGGCGGCACCGTCTTGGCGCTCGCCCCGCCCTCCCTTGAGCGGCGCGACGTGCTGTTGGGAGCCGAGCCACGGCGCCGGCTCGACGCCTCCGGCTGTCTCGTCATGCCCGGGCTCGTCATCGCGCACACGCATCTCTATTCGGCGCTCGCCCGCGGAATGCCGGGTCCGGCCGCGCCCCCGCGCACCTTCCGGGAGATCCTCGAGCGGATCTGGTGGCGCCTCGACGCGGCGCTCGACGAAAGCTCGCTTCGGGCGTCGGCCGAGGTCGCTCTCCTCGACGCGGCTCTCTCGGGTGCGACGGTCGTCCTCGACCACCACGAGTCCCCGTCCTTCATCGACGGCTCTCTCGATGTCCTCGCAGGTGCGGCGAAGGCGGTCGGCGTGAGCGTCGCGCTCACGTACGGGGCGACGGACCGGCACGGACCGAAAGGAGCGGCGGACGGCCTCGCCGAGTGCGAGCGGGCGATCCGGGAAGGTCTCCCCGCAATGGTGGGTCTTCACGCCGGCTTCACGGTCTCGGACGAGACGCTCGCCGCCGCGTCGGACCTCGCGAGGCGAACGGGGGCCTGGCTCCACGTGCACGCGGCCGAGGACCTCTGCGATGAGGGATCCTTCGAACGTCTCGACCGCGCCGGAGCCCTCGGGCCGAAGACGCTCCTGGCCCACGGCGTTCACCTCGGGTCGAGAGAGCGCGAGCGGGCGCGCGAGGCAAGCGCGTGGATCGTTCACAACCCTCGCAGCAATCTCCAGAACGCCGTGGGATACGCCGACGTGGGGACCCTCGGCTCGCGCGTCGCCCTCGGCACGGACGGGATGGACGGCGACCTCTTCGCGGAGGCGCGCGTCGCGCACCTGCGCGCCCGGGAAGCGTACGGGCCGGCGGGCGGGATCGATGCGGTCGCTCTTCTTGCCCAGAGCCAGCGTCTGGCCGACGAGGCCGTCGGGCCGCGCCCTGGGGACTGGATCGTCCTCGAGTACGACCCTCCCACGCCTCTGACGGCGTCGAATCTCGCGGGACACGTTCTCTTTGGCCTCGGGACGCGCCACGTGCGCGACGTCGTCGTGAACGGCGAGGTCGTCGTCGAAGGGCGGAGGTCCGTGCGCGTGGACGGCGCTCGCGTCCATGCCCGGGGGCGCGAGGAAGCGGCGCGGCTCTGGGAGCGGATGGCGTGAGCACGCTCCGCCCGCTCCCGCTCTCCGTACTCGTACGCCGCGCGGCGGAGGAGCTCCCTACGGGATCGGTCTACGACCTCCCGCTGCGACACGTGTTCAGGGGTTTCCCGGGCCTGGACCTCTCGGTGAGGTTCCACGGTCACCGCTGCGCGACGCCGGTCGGACCGGCGGCGGGGCCGCACACGCAGATGGCGCAGAACATCGCGCTCTCCTTCTTGGCCGGAGGCCGCATCCTCGAGCTCAAGACCGTTCAGGTGAACGATCGGCTCGTGATCCCGCGTCCGTGCATCGACATGCGGACCGTGGGCTTCAACATCGAGTGGTCGCAGGAGCTTCTGGTCGAAGAGTCCCTCCGCGAGTACGCGAAAGCGCGACTGCTCGTGGCGATCCTGTCCGAGCTCTGCGACATTCCCGACGCAGAGCGCGACTTCGTCCTCGACGTGTCCGTCGGCTACAGCCTCGACGGCATCAAGTCGCGCAAGATCACCGGATTCTTCGAAGGGGTCCGCGACGCGGGCGCTCTCCTCGACCGCGAGCGACAGGCTCTGCGCAGAGAGCTCCCTTCCTCTCTGAGGCGGTTCGCCGACGTTCCCTGCGACGCACGCCTCTCCGACTCGGTCACGCTCTCCACGTTCCACGGCTGCCCGGCCGGCGAGATCGCCGCCATCAGCCGGCATCTCCTCTCGGAGCTGGGACTCCACACCATCGTCAAGCTGAACCCGACTCTCCTCGGATACGAGGAGACGCGGGAGATCCTTCACGACCGCCTCGGATACGCGCACATCGCGCTCCGCCGCGCCGCTTTCGAGAAGGACCTGCAGTGGAGCGACGGCCTCTCGATCGCTCGGGAGCTGTCGGGTGAGGCCGCACGGCTCGGTCTCGACTTCGGCGTGAAGCTCACGAACACACTCGTCGTCGAGAATCCTGCCGACTTCATGCCCGGCGAGGAGGCGTACCTGTCCGGCGAGCCGCTCCACGTCCTCGCGCTGACGCTCGGGTCGAGGCTTCGGGAAAACCTCGGAGCCGCATTCCCGATCTCCTTCTCCGCCGGGATCGACTCGGCCAACGTGGCCGGCGCGGTCGCGAGCGGCTTCGTGCCGGTGACGAGCTGCACCGATCTTCTCCGGCCCGGCGGCTACGAGCGCCTTCACCGGCAGGTCGAGGCTCTCGCGGGCGCGGTGCAGGAATCGGGCGCCGCTGCGATCCCGGACTTCATCCGGGCACGCGCCGGAGCGGCAGCCGGCGGCGACGTCGCCGCCGCGTCTCTCCTGAATCACAGCCGCTTGGCCGCCGGGGCGCTCGTCAACGAGCGCTACTGCAGCCGCGAAGACCGGCCTCCTGCCCCGTAAGATCGGCTCACGCCTTCACCTTCTGGACTGCATCAATTGCGACAAGTGCATTCCCGTCTGCCCGAACGATGCCAACTTCTCCTACGAGATGCCGCCTCGGACGATCACCTTCCGCGACCTCGTCTCCCGCGGCGGCCGTCTCTCACCCGCCGACGAACGGACCCTCGCGTGGGGAGCCGGGAAATCGCCGACGCACCAGATCGCGAACTGGGCAGACGCCTGCAACGACTGCGGGAACTGCGACGTCTTCTGCCCCGAGGACGGCGGTCCCTACATCGAGAAGCCGCGCATCTTCCGGTCCTTGGCATCCTTCCTGTCCGATGACCCGCGCCCCGGTTTCTTCGTCCTCCGCGAGGAGGACGGCTCTCTCACGGCCTACGGCCGCTGGGGAGGCCGTGAGGTGGAGCTTCTCGTGAGGCCCGGCGGCTCGGCAATTTTCCGCGACGGCGTCGCCGAGCTGCAATTCGCGTCCGCCGAAGCCGTAGCTCCGGACGAAGCGCGCATCCTCGCGCCGCCGGCGCCCGAGGGACACGTCGTTCCTGTCGGGCACTACCATGTCCTCCGGGCGGTCCTGACCGGACTTTTCGCGCCGGGCGCCGTCTCCTGGCTGACCGCCATGTTTCCGGAGGTTTCCGGACCCACAAACGTCTCTTTGGAGAGCTGACGTGAAGACCACCGCTGCCGCCGATCCCGCCGTTCCGGCCGCCCTCGTGGGCCGGAGCCTCCTCCTCACGGACGACTACACGACGGCGGAGCTTTCCTCTCTCCTCGCCGTCGCCGAGAGCTTCTGCGCGCTGGACCGCGAAGGGAAGAAGGCGGAGCTCCTGCCCGACGAGCTCGCCTACGCGCTCTTCTTCGACAACTCCACGCGCACCAAGTCCGCGTGGGCGGGCGCCGCGGCCCGGCTGGGCATGCACCCGGTCATCGTGGACGGCTCGTCCACACAGGTCTCGCACGGCGAGACCGCGGCCGAGACCGGCGCCATGCTCGGGATGAACGCGCACGCTCTCGGCGTGCGGCACGACCTGATCCTCGGCGAGGGCAACGCTTTCATGCGCGACGTGAAGAGAGGGATCGACGCCTATCTCGTGGCCACGCGCGACGGGCGGAAGGTTCCCGTCGTCAACCTTCAGTGCGACATCGACCATCCCACCCAGACGCTGGCCGACCTCTGCTGGCTCCGCGAGACGTTTCCCGAAGGTGTCGCGGGCAAGCGCATCGCCGTGTCGTGGGCGTACTCGCCCAGCTACGCCAAGCCGCTCTCGGTGCCGCAGGGGCTCATCATGCTCATGACGCGCTTCGGCGCGCACGTGACGCTCGCGCATCCGGAAGGCTATCGCCTCATGGACCGGTGCCTCGCGTCCGCGGCTTCGCATGCCGCCTCGTCGGGCGGCTCCTTTCGGACGGTTTCTTCCATGGACGATGCGTTCGAGGACGCCGACGTCGTCTATCCGAAGAGCTGGGGGCCGTACGACCTCATGCTCTCCCGTGTCGAGGCCAACCACGCGCGTGACGCGAAGCGAATGGGCGAGATCGAGAAAGAAGCGCTCGCGCGAAACGCGCAACACAAGGACTGGATCTGTGACGAAAGGCGGATGAAGACCACGCGGGGAGGCGATGCCCTTTACATGCACTGCCTTCCCGCCGACATCGGGTCGGAGGTCTCGCCCGGCGTCATGGCGAAGCACGCCGTGAACGTCGCGCGCGAGGCGAACTGGAAGGTCTACGTCGTGATGGCGGCGCTCGCGACGGCCAAGGTGCCCGATCTCGCCCGCCGGATGGAGGCGTTGTGAGTGAAACGAAGACGATGACGAGAAACGAGCTCGACGTGAAGGTCGCGGAGCTGGCGGCACGCTACCGGCCGATCGCGGAGAGAATTCTCAGGGAGGTCGTTCGCATCCCGGCCGATTACGTCGACCGGCCGAAAGATGCCGGCGGCGACCCGAGCTGCGGCCTTTCGAACCACGAGAAGCCGCGGCTCGAGTACCTGAAACGCATGATCGTCGAGATCGGCGCGGTCCGCCGTCCCGAAGACGTCGGCTACGACGGCTACGGCAACCTCGTCTGGACGGTCGACGATCTTTCCGACCGCACCCCTGTGACGGACAAGCGCGTCATCTACTTCGACGGCCACACGGACACGGTCAAGGCCATCCGCCCGGCGTGGCGCGAGAAGACGGGAGGCGTCGACGCCTACGACGGGCTCGTCGACGCGGCGGCCGTCAAGCGCAACTTCCTCAAGACCGAACTCGGATACCTGCCGCCCGAGTCCGAGTGGGAGCATCTCGTCTTCGGGCGCGGCTCGGCCGACCAGCTTTCGGGCGTCGTGGCGCAGGTCGTCGCGTCGAAGATCCTCCTGGAGCTCTCGCCGCAGGGCTCGCTGCGCGGCGCGATCGTCCGTTCCTACGCGACGGTGACCGAAGAGGATAACGACGGCGGAGGACCGCAGTTCCTGATGAAGAAGGTCCTCCCGGGTGCCGGGGCGGAGCTCGTGCCGGACGTGGTCATCCTCACGGAGGGCACGGGCGACTCCGCGAAAGGAGCGCTCGGGATCTACCGAGGCCAACGCGGCCGCATGCAGATCGAGGTGAGCGTGACCGGGAAGTCCTGCCACGGCTCGATGCCGTGGGAGGGCCGCAACCCGCTCGAGTGGGGAGCGCCGATCCTCGCCGAGGCCGCGAAACGGTACAACGCCCGCGACGGCTTCCTCGACCACCCGTTCCTCGGCCACGGCACACGGACGGCCTCGTGGGCTCGACTCGACACGCCGAGCGACTGCGCCGTCCCCGAACGGTTCATCTTCCGATTCGACCGTCGCCTCACGATCGGGGAGACGCCTGAAAAAGCCGTCGCCGACGTCGAGGGGCTCGCGGCAGTAGCCGCCGCGCGGGCGGCGGGGCTGGCGGTCGACGTCAGCGTGCCGACGTACGACGAGCCGACGTGGAACGGCTTCATCCTCCACAACCCGCAGATCTACATGGGCTGGCTCACGCCGGAAGAGCACCCGGCCGTTCAGGCGGCCGTCGCGGCGTATCGCGCCGTCGTGTCTCCGCACGTTCCGGCCGGAGGCCAGCGCGGCGCCCTTCGCGCCGAGCCGCGCGTGGACCGGTGGATCTTTTCGACGGACGGCGTCGGCTTCCCGATTCGCGTCGACGACGCCTCGATCATCGTTCCCCTGCGCAAGGCTTGGGTCACGTCAGGCGCCGTGAAGCACCCCGCCATGCTCGGAATCGGGCCGGGCATCGAGCAGAACACACACAAGATCGGCGAGTGCGTCGACTTGCGCGAGGTCGTGAACGCCGTCGCGCTGCTGGCCCGCTTCCCGAGCGTGTTCGTGGCTGTCTCCGGCTAGTCAGCGAACGACGCGCGTCGCGGCGCGCGAGAGCCGGTCCATGATCGTCCGGCCGAGTCCGCGCCGGGGAACCGCGAGAACCAGCAGCTCGCTTCCGCGGCGCCGCGTGCGCAGCGCGGCGAACAGCGCGCGCGCAATCTCCTCGGGAGAAGAGCCGAGGGAAAGAAATCTTTGCTTCGGAAAGAGAAGAGAAAGACGCGCGGGGCCGAGCACGAGCGCGTTGGGATGCGATGACGCATGGGAAATCAGAGAAGATTTTCTTAGAAAGAGAATGAGGGGACGGCTCGGAGCGTAGTGGACGTACCGCGTGCCGGGACTCTGCGCGGCGCGCCTCTTCACCTTCGAAGAAAGAGCGCCGCCGCCCATTGCGGGGCGCCCGCTCGAAGCGGCAAACCGAAGCCCGGGAATCATCTTTCTAAGAAGATCCCCAGGTATCGCCCCTTCCCGCAGGATCCTCGGCGGGTCCAGCGCGACGACGGTGGACTCGACGCCGTGCTTTGTCGATCCGCCATCCAGGACGAAGACGTCCGGGAAGTCATCTGCAACGTGCCGCGCCGTCGTGGGGCTCGGGCGGCCCGAGACATTCGCGCTCGGCGCGGCGATCGGCACGCCCGCGAGGCGCACGAGATCGCGCGCGACGCCCTGCGGCATCCGGACGGCAACCGTGTCGAGGCCGGCGGTGACCGAAGAGGGGACCGAAGATTTCTTAGAAAGTATGAGAGTCAGGGGGCCGGGCCAGAATCGCGCGAGCAGCGCCTTCGCACGGGGCGGAGGCGCCTCTGCCACCTTTCTGAGCATCCTCATGTCGCTCACGTGAACGATCACCGGGTTGTCTTGGGGCCGGCCCTTCGCCTCGAAGATCCTCGCGACTGCTTTCGCGTCCAGCGCGTTCGCGCCGAGGCCGTAAACCGTCTCCGTCGGGAACGCGACGAGCTCGCCCCGGCGCAGCCGTGCGGCCGCCGTGCGCAGAGAGCGGGCGCTGACGGGATGGACGTTCTTCGAGCGCGTCACGCGCGCATCTTAGCGGCGGCCATCGCGCTCGCGCGGAGTACACTTCCAAAGCAAGGTCGTGCGAGAAAAGAGCAGGTTGGGGTTGCTGTGGCGCCGGGTTCGCGCTCCGCGGTCGAACGGTGACGAGGAGGAGCGCATCGGCAAACAGAACGCGGAGCTTCTCGGGGCCCTCCAGAAGTGTCCGGACTCCATCATCGCGACCGACGCGAAAGGTCTGGTGACCATGTTCAACGCCGGGGCCGAGGAGCTGTTCGGCTACCGACCCTCGGAGGTCGTCGGCTTCTCGGCGGCGCGCTTCTATCCGACCCGCGAGGTCGCCAAGGGGATCATGATGGCGTTGCGGGAGGCCCCCGGCGGTCGCCTGCGAAACATCGAGGTCACGGTCCGCCGGAAAGACGGCCTGGACATCCCCGCGTTGATCTCGCTGACGCTCATCCGAAATGACCGCGGGGAGCAGGCCGGCACGGTCGGCTTCGTCAAGGATCTGATCTCCCAGAAGCAGGCGGAGCGGAAGCAGCAACAGGAGCTGGAGTACCTCGAGCGGAAGCTGAGCGAGATCATGGAGGTCTCCGAGGCCATGGCGCTCGGAGATTTCACACGCGAGGTCCGGGTCGAGCGCGACGACGTCATCGGGAAGCTGGCCGCTTCCTTCAACCAGACGGCGCGGTCCCTCGGAGAGCTCGTGGCCCAGATCCAACGCACGGCCGAACGCATCGTCCGGGCCACCTCGCTGCAGGCGGAGGGCGCGGGCGGGGAGGAGCGGGTGATGGCGGCGGCCGTCGCCTCGATGAACGGCATCTCCCGGGCGTCGACGCAGATCACCGAGATCACGGCGGTCATTGATCGGATCGCGCACCAGACGAATCTGTTGGCCCTCAACGCGGCCATCGAGGCGGCCCGGGCGGGGGAGCAAGGCCGCGGGTTTGCCGTGGTGGCGCTCGAGGTGCGAAAGCTTGCCGAACGCTCGGCCGAGGCGGCTAAGGAGATCAGGGAGCTCATCCAGGACTCGGTGCAGAAGGTCCACGACGGCTGCGAACACGTGGATCTGGCCAGCCGGCTGGTGGGCGAGCAGGCCGACGAGCTGGGACGGATCGTGGGGCGCTTCCAGGTGGCGGGAAAGGGAGGTTAGGGCGGCCCGGACGCCGGCCAAATGTCGTTCAGCTTGCCTGAAACGTAGCTACCGCATCGCCTCCATGGGCGAGAGGCGCGAGGCGCGGATCGCGGGATAGAGGCCGAACGTGAGCGCGAGGCTGAGGGCGACGATCCACGCCGTCATGAGCCCGAAGGGGTTGACGACGAGCCCCCACGGGAACATGGGCGAGAGCGCGCGGCAGACGATCGATCCGGCGACCGTGCCGACCGAGGCTCCGAGCGCGGCGAGCACGGCGGCCTCCAGGAGGAACTGGACGAAGATCTCGTGATCGGACGCGCCGAGCGACTTGCGCAACCCGATCTCGTAGCGCCGGTCCGAGAACGAGATCAGCATGACCGAGAGGACGCCCACGCCGCCCACGAGGAGGACGGTCGCGGCAAGGGAAAGGAGGACGATCCTCCAGCCCCTCATCTCGTCGAGGAAGCGCGCGTACGAGCGGGCGGCCTCGGTATCGAGGTCCTGGATCTCCACGTCCTCGATCCCGTGGTGGGCCTGGCGAACGCGTCCCAGGAGAGCCGCGGAGATGTCGGCCAGGTCGTCCTTGTCCCGCAGCTTGACGGCGACCTGCGTGAGGGCGTGCGTCGTGTCGATGCGGTCCATGTAGGTCTCGAGGGGGATCTGGAAGCCGTTTGCGTCGTACCAGATCTCGTCGTTGAAGATCTGCATCGGAGCCTGGAGCCCCACGACGCGGAACGGGACGCCCTCGAGGACGACGTCGCGCCCGATGGGATCGGCGCCTCCGAAGAGCTTCGAGGCGAGGGTCGAGCCCACGACCGCCACCGTGCTGCGGCGCTTCTGGTCGTCCGCGGTGAGGCCCCGTCCCGAGGCGATCTGCCGGTTCATGAAGAGCGCGTAGTCGTGCGTCACGCCGGTGACGGAGCACCGCTCCATGCCCGAAAGGGAGCGAACGGATGTGCGCTTCATGGCGCGAGGCAGGAAGGCGAGCACCTTGGGGTTCGCGAGCGTGATCCGGGCGAGGTCCTCGTACCTCAGTCCCGGCGACATCGCGAAGCGCTTCTGCTCCTCCGAGGTCTGGGCCACCTTCGGGACGATGACGGCGGTACCGTCCCAGCTCATCCCCGAGAAGCCCGTCGCGACCTTGTCGAGGACCCCGTCCAGCACCGACGTCATGACGACGAGCGCGAAGACGCCGAGCATGAGGAGCGTGAGCGTGAGGATCGAGCGCAGCTTGTGGGCCCAGAGCTCGATCAGGCCGCCCGTGACGATCTCCCAGATCAGGGCGAGCCGGGCTCCGAGCGAGAGGGAGCCGCTACTCATACCGAAGCGCTTCCATCGGGGAGAGGCGGCTGGCCTTCCACGCCGGATAGATCGCGAAGAGGAAGCCGAAGACGAGGGCCAGGAGGAAGGCCCAGACGAAGCTCTTCGGGTCCATGTAGAGCGGGACCTCGAGGACGCTCGTGATCACCTTCGAGAACGCGACACCGATGAAGAAGCCGACGAACCCGCCGAGGCCCGTCAGGAGCAGCGCCTCGGTCATGAACTCCTTGAAGACCTCGCGGCCCGAGGCGCCGATCGCCATCTTGACGCCCACCTCGCGCACGCGCTCCTTGAGCGTCGCGAGCTGGATGTTCACGTTCACCATCCCGCCACCGACGAGCGACAGGATGCCGGAGAGCATGAAGATCAGGTTGTAGACCTGGCCCTGGCTGCGCCTTTTCCGGACGCGCTTGGCGATGTCGTCGATCCGGAAATCCTCCTGCTGGCGGTGGCTGGACTTCAGGACCGCCGAGAGCCTTTCGCTGAACTTCTCGATGACGTTGATATCGGGGATCTTGAAGACGACCCGATCCAGCCGGTGGTACGCGTCTCCCTGCATCCGCTCCGCGACGAGGGTCGCCGGCAGTGCGACGAGCTTGTTCCGCCAGGCGAAGATGTTTCCCTGGCTGTCGCGGAACCGGAAGACCTTCTCCTTCAGGATGCCGATCACCGTCACCGGGATGTCGCCCACGCGGACGACCTGGTTGAGCGCCTCGCCCGTCGGGAAGAAGACGCTCACGGCCTCGTAGCCGAGCACGCACACCGGCGCGGCGGTCTCGACGTCGCGGGACGAGAAGAGCCGGCCCTTGTCCAGCGTGTACCCGTTCACGGCGAGATAGTCGGCCGCGACGCCGGTGATCTGGCGGTCCTGATCGGCGAACGGCGACCGCACGCGCGCCCGCGCGAACTTCTGAACGCTGACGCCCTGCACGGCTTTCATGTCGACCTTCTCGCCGCGCGAGGCGTCGTCCGCGCGCAGGCCGAGGTTCGCGTTCTGGAGCGCCGAGGGCTGCGTCCCGTCTTTGATGGCCTCCGACGGCTGGACGTTCAGCTTGTCGAACCCGCCGATCTTCGCGAACAGCTCGTCGGAGCGGCGCCGCTGGCTGTCCGAGATGGAGAAGCCGCCCAGGACCGACGCTACGCCGAGCATGACCCCGAGCGCCTGGAGGGTCGAGCGGCCGAAGTTCTCCCGGATCTCGACCCACGCGCTGAAGACGCGCTCGCGGAAGGCGCCGGTCGCGGCCATGGCCTAGGCGGCGGCCGCTTCCGGCCCGAGGATCAGGCCGTCGCGCAGCTCGACCTTGCGCTCGGCCATCGCGGCGATGTGGGGATCGTGCGTGACGAGCATGACCGCGTTGCCCTGGCGGTGCAGCTCCTTGAACAGCTCGAGAACCTCGGCCCCGGTCTTCGAATCGAGCGCGCCGGTAGGCTCGTCCGCGAGGAGGAGGGCAGGCCTGTTCGCGAGGGCCCGGGCGATGGCGACCCGCTGGCGCTGGCCGCCCGAGAGCTGCGCGGGGAGAACGTCGGCCTTCTCGGGAATTCCGACCTTCTCGAGCATCTCCATCGCGCGGCTGCGGCGCTCCTTGCGCGAGAGACCGGCATAGAGCAGCGGCAGCTCGACGTTGCGGAGGATCGAGGCCTTCGGCAGGAGGTTGTAGCTCTGGAAGACGAAGCCGACCTTCTCGTTGCGGATTCGCGCGAGCGCGCCGCCCGACAGGCCCTCGACGGACTGGCCGTCGAGCGCGTAGCGGCCCGCGGTGGGGGAGTCGAGGCAGCCCAGGATGGCCATGAGCGTCGACTTCCCGGAGCCCGACGGCCCGATGAGGGCCACGAACTCGCCCTTCTCGACCACCATGTCGATCCCGCGCAGGGCGTGAACGGCGTTCCCGTTCGCACCGAAGACCTTCGTCAAGCCGGCTGTCTCAATGATCGTTGACATCGTGTTTTTGGTTGGCTGGTCTTTCTTAGAAAGTGAATGCGGCCTTCCGTACGCGTCGAGCTTGCCGTGTCAGGCCGCCGCGACCCGCCGCCTATTCATGTTCTAAGAAATCCCCTCTTCTCTCCGGTTCCTAGTTGTCGTCGTCTTTCTCTACTTTTTTCTTCGTCGGATCCTCGAGGCAGACCTGATCGTTCGCCTTGAGGCCCGTCAGGATCTCCGCCCGCTCGAGCGTCGCGACGCCCGCCTGCACCGGAACGACATCGAAGTAATCCTTCCAGTGGTCCGAGAGCCAGATGAACTTGGCGCGGCCGGCGAGCCCCTCGCGGGCGTCCGCGAGCTGCTTCGGCTTGAGGTTGTCCTTGAGGCGGTACACGACCGTCTTTCCCTCGCGACGCTGGAGCGCCTCGAGCGGAACGGATACGGCCTTCTCGCGCTTCTCCCCGAGGATCTCGACGTTCGCGCTCATGCCCGTGCGGTAGGCGTCGCCGAGCTCGTCGAGCGAGACCTCGACCGGGAAGACCTTGATCTTGTCCTGCAGCTTCGCCGCGGGCGCGACGAACCGCACCTTGCCCGTGAAGTTCTTCTGCGGGTACGCGTCGAGCGTGATGCGCACGATCTGGCCGACCCTGACCTTCGCGATGTCGACCTCGTTGAGATTCACGCGGATGAGGAGCGTCTTGAGGTCCGCCACCGTGAAGAGGACCGTCCCCGCGTTGAACGAGGAGACGCCGGACGTCACCGTCTCGCCGAGCTCGACGCCCTTCGTGATCACGACGCCCGACATCGGGCTCGTCACGCGCGCGCGCTGCGTGACCGCGTCGCCGCCGATCGGGATGCCGTGCCCCTCGACGATCTCGTAGCGCTGGCGCGCGGCCTTGAGGTTCTCGGCCGCGAGATCGCGCTTCGTGACGTAGTCCTTCAGCGTCTCGCCCCCGATGAGGCCGTCCTTGAAGAGCCGCTCTTGCGACCGGAGCTGCCGCTCGGCGTCCTTCAGGCCGACGTCGGCCTGCGTGACTCCGGCCCTCACGTCGGAGAGCGACTGCGCCTGCGTCACGTCGGGCTCGACCTCGGCGAGGAGGTCGCCGGATTTCACGATGGCGCCGTCGCGGACCTTCAGGGCCACGACCCGCCCCGAGACGGCGGACTTGACGTCGACCTTCGTCTCGGGGTCGACGACGCCGACCTCGCGCACACTCACCTGGAGATCTTCGGTCTGCACCTTCCCGACCCGGAACGGCGACTGGTCGGCTCCCTTGGCCTTGTCCTTGCCGCGCGAGGCGAAGACGGCCCCTCCGCCCGCGAGCAGGATCACGCCAGCGGACGCCAGGATCCATTTGAGTTTCTTGGACATGCAGGACCTCTCGTCGGGATATACGGATGCGAGCGGCGAAAGTTCGCGAATTTCCCAGGCACCTACAATCCCCGGATGGACGAGGCGCGGATCCGGCAGCGTGTGGCCGCGGCGAGGCGGATCGTGGTCAAGGCCGGGACGAACGTGATCATGCGCGACGACGGCGCAGTCGCGCTGGGGCGCCTCTATGGGCTCATCGAATCCGTCGCGAGCCTCAAGAAACAGGGGCGGCACGTCCTGATCGTCTCGTCGGGAGCCGTGGGGCTCGGGGCGCAGCGGCTGCGGCTGGGAAGAAGGCCGGGCTCGCTCACCCTCAAGCAGGCCTGCGCCGCCATCGGGCAGAGCCGGCTCATGTCCGTGTACGAGGAGGGGTTCGAGAAGATGGGCCTCCTCACGGCGCAGGTCCTCCTCACTGAAGACGATTTCATGGACCGGACGCGCTTCCAGAACCTCTCGGCGACGCTCGAGAAGCTCTTCGAGCTCGATGCCGTGCCGATCCTCAACGAGAACGACACGGTCTCGACGCTCGAGCTGGAAGCTCCCGACGGGACAGGCGTGCGCGGCCTCTTCGGCGACAACGACCGGCTCTCGGCGCTCGTCATGAGCAAGGTGAAGGCGGACGTCCTCGTGATCCTCTCCGACGTGGACGGCCTCTTCACGGGGAACCCGGCGCACGACCGCACGGCCACGCTCATCCCCGTGGTCCGCGAGATCACGGAAGAGATCGCGCGGCACGCCGACGGCGGAAGCGGGCGCGGCGGCATGGCCTCGAAGCTGGACGCGGCGAGGATCGCGACGGGCTCGGGCGGCGTCGCGGTCATCGCGAACGGGCGGACGCCGGGAGTCCTCGACCGGCTCTTCGCCGGGGAGGCCGTCGGCACCGTGTTCGGTCCGAAGGCCGGGGCGAGAGACCGATGAGGGAAGGACGAGGAGGATTTCTTAGAAGGGAATATGGGACCGGTTGAGATCGCGGAGCGCGCTCGAGTCGCCGCGAGGCGCCTCGCGTCACTGTCTTCCGAGACCAAGGATCTCGTCCTTCGAAGAGTCGCCGACGGGATCGATGCGGCGCGAGACGCGATCCTCGAGGCGAACCGCGTGGACGTGCTCGAGGCCCGCACCACTTTCGAGGAAATCGCTCTCTCGCGTTCTCTCCTCGACCGCCTCGTCCTCGACGACACGAAGCTGGACGCGATGGCCGCGGGCGTCCGCGCCGTCGCCGCGCTCGCCGATCCTGTCGGGCGCGTGCTCTCGCGCACGCTGCTCGACGACGGCCTCGTTCTCGAGAAGGTGACGTGTCCTCTGGGCGTCCTCCTCGTCATCTTCGAGTCGCGTCCCGACGCGGTCGTGCAGATCGGCTCTTTGGCTTTCAAGTCGGGCAACGCGGCGATCCTCAAGGGCGGGCGGGAGTCCGCCCGGTCCACGGAGGCGCTGCTGGACGTGTTCACGAAGGTTCTCGCGGACTTCCCCGACATCCCCGAAGGCGCGCTCTCCTCCGTGGCCGGCCGGGCTGAAGTGGACGCGCTCCTCGCGCTCGACGAGTCCATCGACCTCGTGATCCCGCGGGGCGGCTACGAGCTCGTCAAGCACGTCCAGGCGCACACGCGCATCCCGGTCCTCGGCCACACGGAGGGCGTCTGCCACGTCTACGTGGATCGCGCTGCGGACGAGAGGATGGCGACGGCGATCGTCCTCGACAGCAAGCTCCAGTACGCGGCGGCGTGCAACGCGATCGAGACGCTTCTCGTCCACCGAGAGGCCGCCAGTCGCTTTCTCGTTCCGCTGCTCGGTCGGCTCCTCGAGGCCGGCGTGGAGATCCGTGCCTGTGAGGAAACGCGAGCTCTCGCGCCGCCGCTCGTCCTCGCACCGGCCTCGGAGGAGGACTGGCGCATGGAGTACGGCGGCCCCGTACTCGCGGTGAGGATCGTGAATTCCCTGGACGAGGCGGTCGATCACGTCAACCGTTACGGCTCGCACCACACCGAGGCCATCGTCACCTCCGACAAGACAGCCGCCGAGGCTTTCCTTTCCCGCGTGGACGCGGCGGGCGTCTTCCACAACGCCTCCACGCGCTTCGCCGACGGCTTTCGCTACGGCTTCGGGGCGGAGGTCGGAATCTCGACGAGCCGTATCCACGCCCGCGGTCCGGTCGGCCTCGACGGGCTCGTGACGTACAAATACGTCCTCAGGGGCAACGGCCAGATCGTGTCGACGTACAGCGGGAAAGACGCCCGCCCGTTCCGGCATCAGCGGCTCTGAAGGAGTGATCGGGAGCAGTCACTCGTTTACCAGACGCGCTGGACCGCGTAGGCGTCGAAGATGGCATCGTTGGAGAGAAGGGGAAACCCCTCGACGAGCGCCTGTGCGGCGAGCATCCGGTCGAACGGGTCACGGTGCCGGAGCGGTAGGCTGCCGGCTCGCTGAGCGTGGCGGACCGTGATGTCGAGCGGCTGAAATCCCTGACTCCCGAGACACGCCGAGACGTCCGCGGCAACGTCGAGAGCTCCCGGGAGCTTTCCTGCCGCCGCTTTGATGGTGATCTCCCACGCAGAGGCGGCGCTCACGAAGACTTCCGTCTTCTCATCGGCGACCAGCCGGCGTCCCCGCGAGGAGAGGCGGCGGTCGCCGTCGAGCCACCAGAGGAACGCGTGCGTGTCGAGGAGAAGGCGCATCGCTCAGAGGCCCCAAGCCTTCAGGTCGGTCTTGGAAAGCGGCTTGAAGAACGCGGCCGACACGCGGGCGCGGCCGCGATAAGCGCCGAAACGGCGCGCCGGTTTGCCCACCCTGACCGGCACCAGCCGGACGGCCGGGACCCTTCCTCGGGCGATGACGACCTCTTCGCCGGCCTCGGCCTTCTCGATGAGGCGCGAAAGATGCGTCTTGGCGGTGTGAACCGTGACGGTCTTCATGGAACCTCCATGGACCAATCATCTTAGCTAACACATCAGAGCGGAGCAATCCGTGCGTTCTCGTTCTAACATCCCGACGTGGCTCCGATCCGGGTCCTTCCCGACGCCCTCGTCGATCAGATCGCCGCGGGCGAGGTCGTGGAGCGCCCGGCGTCCGCCGTCAAGGAGCTCGTGGAGAACGCGCTCGATGCCGGCGCGCGGCGGGTCCGCGTGGACGTCGAAGGCGGGGGGATCGCGCGGATCGAGGTCGTGGACGACGGCTCCGGCATGTCTCCCACCGACGCGAACCTGGCTCTCGAACGGCATGCGACCTCCAAGATCCGCACGTTTCAGGACCTGACCTCGATCGGCACAATGGGTTTCCGCGGCGAGGCGCTGCCCTCGATCGCCTCCGTCTCGCGCCTCGTCCTCGCGACGTCGCCGGACGAGTCCGGCCTCGGGACCGAGGTCGTGGCCGAGCGGGGCGCGCCTCCGCGCGTGTCACCCGCTCCACACCCGAAGGGCACGCGCGTCGTCGTCGAGGACCTCTTCGGTAACGTCCCGGCGCGCCGCAACTTCCTGAAGAGCGCCGAGGCCGAGCTCCGCGCGGTCGTGAAGGTCGTCACGACGCTGGCGCTTTCGCGGCCGGACGTCGCCTTTGCGCTCGGGGCGGGAAGCCGGCTTCTCCTGGATCTGCCTCCGGCACCTGGAATCGCGTCGCGGTTCCGAGAAGTCCTCGGGCTCGCGGCCCCGGCACCCCCACGCGACGTGGACTTCGCATTGAACGGCATGACGCTCACGGGCGCCGTGACGCGGCCCGACACGACGTTTCCGTCGCGGGCGCACCAATGGTTCTTCGTGAACGGCCGCGCGATCCGGGACGCGACCGTGGCGCACGCCGTCGCGCTCGCGACGCGCGAGGTGCTGCGATCGGACCGCCACGCGGGGTTCGCGCTGTTTCTCGGCTGCGCGCCGGAGCTCTGCGACGTGAACGTACACCCGCAGAAGCTGGAGGTTCGCTTCCGCGAGCCGAGCGCCGTGCACACGCTCGTCCACCGCGGCCTCGTCCACGCGCTCACGGGGGGGAAGGGCGCCGTGGCGGTCCGTGGAGATGCATTCGAAGGTGAAAGAGGAAGACGAGGAAGAGAACGAGATTTCTTAGAAAGGGATATTGGTTGGCGGGGCGTGTCTGAGGTCGGCGAGGGGTTGGCTCGCTATGGCGGCGGGGACGCGGGAGCCGGAACGCTACTCGACGCGCGAGCGGCCGGCGCGTCCCCTTCCTCATATCCGCAGAAAATCTCCTCTTCTCTTTCCCCCTCTTCTCATTCGGAAGAAATCTCCTCTTCGTCTTCTTCGCTTTCCTCTTCCCCTCTCGGCCCCATTCGCCTCCTCGGCCAGTACCGCGATTCGTTCCTCGTGGGCGAAGGCGAGGAAGGGCTCGTGCTCATCGACCAGCACGTGGCGCACGAGCGCGTGAGGTACGAGAGATTTCTCGAGAGGCTCGAGGCGTCGGAGGTCTCGTCGCAGAATCTCCTGGCGCCGGTGACGTTCGAGGCGACGCCTGACGAGGCGGCGCTCCTTTCGCGGTCGGACGACTTCCTCGCCGAAGCGGGCTTCGTCGTTTCGGAGCTCTCGGGCCGGACGTTTCTGATTTCCGCCACACCGCCTGAAATGCCGGCCTCCTCGATCCTCCCCGCGCTTCGTGACACCCTCGCGCGCCTCGCGGCGTTGCCCGAGGGAGCCGCGTCCTCGCCCGCGCTCAGGCGCGAGGTCCTCGCCGCGTCGCTTGCCTGCCGTGGCGCGATCACGGTGAACCACCGCCTCGCGCCGGCGGAGGCCGTGCGGCTTCTCGCGGACCTCGCCGCCTGCCGTGACCCGTGGACGTGTCCGCACGGGCGCCCCATCCTCCTCGCGTTTCCGCATGAAGAGCTCGAGAGACGCTTCGGGCGGCGCGGATGAGCGACCGACACGACCTCTTCGCGCCGAAGCTCGGCCTCACGCTGCCGCTCTGCAGCTTCCACTTCATCTTCTTCTTGCTCCTCAGGATGAACCCCGAGCAGACATACGGGCTCTTCGCGTTCAATCCCCGGACCGCCCTCGAAAGGCCGTGGACGTTCGTGACGTACCAGTTCCTGGACGGAGGGCTATTCGAGCTCTTTTTCGGCACGCTGATTCTCTACATCCTCGGGTCCGCGCTCGAGGCGGAGTGGGGAACGGGCGAGTTCACCGTCTTCTGGCTCGTTTCGACGCTCGGGGCCTCCCTCGCGGCGCTCGTCACGGGAAACGCGCTCGTTTCGGGCGGCGTCGTGACGGGTGCGTCACTGCTCTTCGCGTACGCATACCTCTTCCCCGACATGCAGTTCCTGATCATGTTCGTGATCCCCGTGAAGGTGAAGTGGCTCGCGTGGCTGGGCGTGGCCTTCCTCGGATGGGATCTCGTGAAGGCGATTCTCGCGGGACGGCCGGGAGCGGGGTTCGTGTCAGTCGCCGGCGCCGGCGCGGGATTCCTCTTCTTCTGGATCCGCCACCACGGACGGTACCGCGTGAAGAAGGTGGCGCAGTCCGCGGTGGTCGCCGTGAAGTCCGCCGGTGCATTGCGTGAGGACGCGGTTCTCGAGCGCCGCAACCGCGAGCTGTTCCCGAAAGTCGAGGACCTGCGCCGGGCGACGCAGGGCGGCGGCGACCCGCCGCCGCGACAGCGCGAGTTCGCTGCGGAGCTCGGGAAGCTCGTCGTCCCCGGCGTGAACATCTGCAAGCCCATCGACTTCAAGGGCGACAAGGACGGCATCTGCGTGAAGTGCGAGGGCTTCGCCGAATGCTCGCTCCGCTACGTCGCGGGGCAGCCGACCGAGATCGTCGTCAAGACGCGAGAGTAGGGCGGGATAGAATCCCGCCCCAAAGGCGCCACGTCATGCTCATCTTCGTCAGCCTTGCGGCGATCGGTCTCTTCCTGACCGCTGCCTCCGCGCTCCTCGGACACGATTTCGAGGCGCATCCCGAGCTCGAGGTAGGCGGGGTCGGGTTCATCAGCATGCGCGCGATGGCGATCTTCCTGCTGACGTTCGGGACCGTCGGCGCCCTCGGGCGGTGGCTCGAGAAGCCGCCCATCACGAGCTCCCTCTGGGGCCTTCTCGCCGGCGTCGGCACGTACGGCATCTACATCGCGGCCATGCAGCTCATCAGGTCCCAGCAGGCGAGCTCGCTCATCGAGGATCGCGAGCTCGTGGGCCTGACCGCCATGGTGACGGTCGCCATCCCCGCGGACGGCGTCGGAGAGGTGACGTGCCGGCTGAAGTCCCAGACGACGCGTCGGATGGCGCGGGCCAAGCACCCGCAGCCGATCGCCGAAGGTGCTCTCGTGAAGGTCACCGACCTGCACGGCGCGCTGCTGCTCGTCGAGCCCGTCACTTAGCTCTCCAAGGAGCCGCTTTCAATGCCCAGCTTCATCCTTCCCGTTCTTCTCGTCCTCGTCGCGATCGTGCTTCTCGTCGTCCTGATGACGGCGGTCCGCAACTACATCAAGGTCCCACCGAACAAGGTGGCCGTCTTCTACGGGCGAAAGCACAAGACGCCCGACGGAAAGCTCGTCGGGTTCCGGCTCGTGACCGGGGGCGCGGGCTGGAAGTGGCCCGTCCTGGAGAACGTCACGTACCTCGACCTGAGCGTCTTCCCGATCGATCTCGACGTGCGGGACGTGCCGAACATCGACGGCGTTCTCGTGAGCGTCCAGGCGGTCGCGAACGTGAAGGTCCGCAGCGACGAGCAGTCGCTCACGGCGGCCGCGGAGCGTTTCCTGGGGTCGACACCCACCGAGATCAAGCAGATCGCCTACAAGAACCTGGAAGGGCATCTGCGCTCCATCGTCGGCCGCCTCACCGTGGAGGAGATCGTCCGCGACCGATCGAAGTTCAATCAGGAGGTCCTGACGGAGGCGACGTCGGACCTCGCGAAGATCGGCCTCGGCGTCGACGTCCTCACGATCCAGAAGGTCAACGATTCCGAGGGCTACATCGAGGCGCTCGGGAAGAAACGGACCGCCGAGGTGAAGCGCGACGCGCAGATCGGCGAGGCGAACGCGGCGCGCGAGGCCACGATCCAGTCCACCACGTCTCTCCGGGAAGGCAAGGAGAAGGAGAACGAGAACCTCGCGCTCGTCGCGCTGGCCGAAAAGGAGCGGGACGTCCGCAAGGCGACGTACGAGGCGGACGTCCTCTCCCAGCAGGCCACGGCCAAGCAGTCGGGGCCGCTTGCCGACGCACGGGCCCGGCAGCAGGTCATCGAGCAGGAGGTGATGGTCGAGCTGATCCGGACGCGCAAGCAGACGGAAGTCGCCGAGGCCGATGCCCTGAAGCGCGAGAAGCAGCTCCTCTCGGAGATCGTCAAGCCCTCCGAGGCGCAGAAGCAGCAGATCATCCTCCAGGCCGAAGCCTCCCGGCAGCGCGAGATTCTCGAGGCCGAGGGCAAGAAGTCCGCGATCATCGCGATCGCCGACGGCGAGAAGCAG
Organism: Thermoanaerobaculia bacterium; assembly: GCA_963816185.1. GTDB lineage: Bacteria > Acidobacteriota > Thermoanaerobaculia > UBA5066 > UBA5066 > Fen-183. Next base: position 587,282 of record CAWFJJ010000025.1, read on the forward strand.
CGGCTCGCGATGGAAGGCATGGGCCAGGCCGACGCGCTGCGCGCGAAGCTCCTCGCCGAGGCGGAGGGGAACAAGGCGAAGCTCCTCGCCGAGGCCGAAGGAAACAAGGCCAAGCTCCTCGCCGAAGCCGAGGGAATCAAGGCGAAGCTGCTCGCCGAGGCCGAAGGAGCGCTCCGAAAAGCCGAGGCCTTCGCGAAGCTGGACGACTCTTCCCGGGCGCTTCTCGTCCTCGAAAGGTTCCCGGAGATCATCAAGGCTTTCGCCCCGGTCGCCAGCGCGGTCGCCGCCCCGCTCGGGAACATCGACAAGCTCGTCATGATCGACTCGGGCGGGTCGGGAGACGGAAACAGCACGGTCAATCGTCTCGCGAGCACCGTTCCCACGACGATGTTCCAGGTCATGCAGGCGGCGCAGGCCTTGGGCCTCGACATGAGCGTCCTCCTGGGCAAGCTCGGGATCAAAGCGGAGGAAGAGACCAAGGGCGCGAAGAAAGCCTAGGAAGGCGCACGCGGCAGCCGAAGGCCGCTAGAATCCTCTCGTGCCGATGCCTTTCGCTTTCACTTTCGCTCTCGTGTTCGCTCTCGCGGCGCCCCCTTCGCCGATTCCAGGCGTGCCGTTCCCCCCCGGAGGAGAGATCGACCCCGTTCTCACGCAGGTCTTCACCGACCGCGCCGCAGTCGAGACGCGTCAGGCGCTGGCTCGCCTCGACGCCGACACGTCGCGAACCGCGGTCGAAAAAGCCGAGCTGAAGAAGCGGCTCGCAAAGCTCAAGATCGCGGTGTTCACGACGCCGAGGTCGCTGGACGAAAGCGTCGCCTCTTACGAGCGCCTGCTCCCGCAATCGCGCTTCATCTTCGCCGAGCGCAATCTCGAGGCCGACCTCAGGGACGGCATGAAGAGCGGCGCGATCCAGGCGGACGCGGCGGCGGTCGCGAAAGCCGTGGGCCAGAGAGGGAGGTCCGCGCGCTGGAACCGCGCGGACGGCGCCCTCGAAATCGACATCGAGGACCACCTCATCGATCCGCGAACGGGCGCGATTTCCGAAAAGACGATCGTCCTCGTCACCTCGTTGGGGGATTGACGTTGCGCAGTCGAAGCCGGGCCGGCATTTGCGCGGGGTCTATTGGAAGTAGCCGTTCACGTCGACGATGACGTGAACCGGGCCGGAGGCATCGTTGAAGATCCCGACCTTTCCTGTCCCGTCACGCGAAAGCTCGAGCATGGCGTTGTTCGCCCGCGTCTGCCCCGCCCGGAAGCTGATCGTGCTCGCGACCGGGACCGCGACGTCTCCGGGGTAGGCGGTCAGCGATCCCGCGGCCGCGGGCCCCGTGACCGTCACGTTGACGGAAAGAGAGGTCGCCGTCATCGGAATGCCGCACCTTCCCTCGTGCGAAAACACGCGCGAGGAGGCCGCCGCCAGCGCCGGTGACGCGGCGTCGGGCCCGATCGGATTCCGCGTGTCGAAGAGCCGGCAAGGGGGGAGGGTGTAGAAGGACGAGGCGGCCGGGCTCCCGCTTCCGCCCGTCCCGGGGTTCCCGCTCGACGGGCCGTTCACCGGCCCTCTGCTCATGCGCGACACGTCGAAGAGAAACGTCTGGTTGCCCTGAGAGCTGCCGTACCCGATCACCCGCTCGTCCGTGTACGTATTCCCTGCCGCGTCGACGTACGTCACGTCCACGATTCCCGGATCGGAATCGACGGATGCCGTCGCCGGATGCGACGCGCTCGCCCACGGCGGAGCCGCAAGAAAAACGCCGTTCACGACGGGAACGGGTGGCCCGTCCGGAAAGCCCCTGTGATTCAGGGAGATGACTCCGCCGTTCGCGCCGACGACTCCTCCGAACACGCCGGCGGCATTGCGCAGCGGGGCCCCGATGATCTGATAGGAGTCGTGCGTGACGGTCGTTCCCGCGGTGAATTGGACGCTCAGGCGGTACAGGTCGAAAGGCAGGACGCTCGTCGCGTACGTGGAGGGATCGCCGCCGGGCCAGGGAAGATTCGTGGCTTGCGTCGTGAGGTTCACCTCATCGCTCCCGAACCCGAAGAATGCGGGCGGGTTGTCGGTTGGCGCGATCTGGAGCCCCTTCTGCCAGACGACGTCGCCGCGGCTCGTGCGCAGCGTCGCCGTTCCCAGCGAGCCGTTCAGGTCGTAATAGACATAAGTGCCCGCGCTGTTGGTGTAGACCCAATCCGAGCCGTTCGAGAACGTCTCGTAGAGGAACGTCCGGTTGAAGATGAAATAGTCCCCGGACCACGGGTAGCGCTGCGTCTGGAGCCACACCTTCTTGCCGGGGTGATCCGCGCAGTCGAAGATGTGCTGCTCGTCGATCCATTGCGCCGCGGACCGGCCCTCGATGACCGGCGCGACCGTCCGGATGATGTCCACGACGAGGTCACGCGACATGGTCAGGTGAGGATCGGCGTTGAGACGGCGATAGAACTCGGCGTTGAAGGCCCGATGAAAGCCCGGGTGCTCCCACTCGATCTTCGCGATGGCCGCGGCCGCCACCTCGTATCGAGTCCAATAGAGGAGCATTCCTCCCGAGTCGCTCCAGAAGTTCGTCGTCCCGAGCTCCGGCACGTTCTGGAAGTCGTAATCCCATTCGTGGCTCGACTCGTAGATTTGCTGGGAGAGTCCGAACGAAGGGAAGCGGCGCGCGAATTCCGTCATCGCCTCGTAAGAGACGGCCTGGGCGAAACCCTCCTCGAAGCCGTTCAGCGTGGCGTCGTACTGCCACGAGGGACCGCTGCTCAGGACCCGGTCGCGGCGAAAGGCGTGCACGAGCTCGTGCGTGAGCAGCTGGTACGTGACGGTGTCTCCGAGGTGGATCTCGTCGACCGAGGGAAAAAAGACCGCCGACGCGGTGTATCGGAGGTCGCGAATGACGGTCAGGGTGTACGAAGTGGCCGGCGGGCCGTACAGGTCGGAGAGCACGGGCAGCATCTGATCCAGGAAGGCGCTGAGTGCAGCTACTTTCTGCGGCGGCCAGGTCGAGGTCTCCGTGCCGTCGGCGGCGAAGCCGGTCGAGGCGAAGGTGTACTTGATCTGGTTGCCGGCCTCGCCGTAGATCGTCGGTGCCGTGTCGGCCGCACGCCGAACCTGCTGGAGAGAGCCGGGCGCCGATCCCGACAGCGTGGGTCGCGTGATCCAGACTTCGCGGTCCACCGCCTCGCGGAGGATCGGCGTCTCGTGCGGGCCGACCTCCGCACGTGCCGTCCCGGCAGATCCGGCGGCCAGGAGAGCCGCGGCCAGGGCGGCGAAACGGAAGGAGGTCTTGGTGCGGGTGTCCATTGGCTTTTGCGAGCTGCAGTCGCTGCGGGACACGTTGCAACCGCGGAACCATGAGGAATCTCAAGGGGATGCGGAGACTTCGTTGGAAACACGGCACTTAGCGCCCGCCTCAAAACTCGAAATGTGTCAGAGCCGTGGCGCACACGGTGTCAGACACAGCTCAGAGACAGCGGGGCAGGTCCGTCGTCAGGAGGAGCGAGCGGCGTGAGGCTCTTCAGCCCTCGGCAGATGGGCCGCCGTCGGCGCGCTTCGACTGATAGTGGCGGAAGACCTGCCAGGCGCCGAAGGCGACGAGGAGGATCGGCCACCAGTCGTCCAGGAAGGACAGGTCGATCGTCACGAATCGGTCGAGGAGCAGGAACCCCCCGATCAGGATCAGGAGAAGACCTGCCGTGAGGCTTCCGCTCACGCGCACCGGCTCGTCGGAGCCGAGGATGTTCGCTTCCGGCCGGCCCGTCATGTTGATCGCCTTGGCCTGGCGCACCGCGTCGATGATCGAGAAGACCATCCAGAACGGAATGGCAATCCCCGGAAACGGCCCGTGGGAGTGTCCAGCGAGCGAGATGAAGAGGACCCAGACGCCGAAGAGGATCGCGGCGCGTTGGTAGAGGCCGAGATAGAGGTGCCCCATCCCCGGAATGATCCCGAGTGCGCCCGCGGCGCCGGGATTCTTCGGGAGCGGCGGAGCCGGCAACGCGCCCGCGGGAGAGAAGGCGACGGGGGGCGGCGGCGGCGCCTGTGAAAGCGACGCCGCGTTCGGTGGCTGCGGGTTCGTACTCGTGTCGTTCATCGTTTCACCTGTCGTCAGGAACGTCGAAAGGGCTCGGAAGGTTCCGGCTTGTCGTGCGAGGCTTGCAGCGCGTCGACCGTCCCGCCGAAGAGCTTCTCGAAGACGAGCTGCGAATAGGCGACGGCGCGGGCGCGCGCCTCGGCGAACGCGCGATAAACGCGGTAGTCGAGCCGCTTCGTGATCGGGGCGGCCGCCCGGCCGAGGGCGCTGTCGTCGAAGCGGTTGACCGCGGCGATGCGCGCTTCGGTCAGTGCGCGCTCGCCCGCGGACGTCAGGTCGTTCGCCGCGCCGCGGGCCGCCGACATCGGATCGACGCGCAGGAGCGCGACGATCAGGAACGTCGCCGCGTACGCGGCCGCGACGGCGAACCGCCAGTCGGTCACGATGGGCTTCAGCCGTCCGAAGACGCGCCGTCGCACGTTCGGCGCGGCGCTCGAAGGCGCGGGGCGGGGGATGGCGAGCAGCTGCCTCAGGAACGTGCGAGAAGGTTCCGGACGCGCGAGCGTTCCCGGGGTGAGGAACGACAGAACTTCCGAGGCCTCCTGGCGAGCACGAACGTCGGCCGGAGTCTCCGCGAGGCGCGAGAGAAACTCGGGCGAGGGCTCGGGACACGCGAGGAACGCGAACACCCTCGCGTGCTCCGCGACGAGCGTCGCGAGAAGAGCGCACTCGGCGCATTCCACGGCGTGCGCGTCGGCGCCCGCGAGGGCACGGGCCGCCGCGGCCGCGCTCTCGCCGGAGAGGTCGAGGGCCTCGCCGAGGCGCTGCTCGAAGGCGCGACAGGCCGCGCTCATCGCGCTCCTCCCGTGGCCGTCGAGACGCGCGGGCCGAAGGGCGAGTAAAGAGATTTTCCGTCTCCCGTCGAGGCCCCGACGCGTCCCCTCACGACGCGTGCCAGCTCGATCCGCGCGCGGTTCAGACGCGACTTCACCGTGCCGTCGGCCAGCTTCAGGAGGTCGCCGATCTCGCGATAATCGAGGCCGTCGAGGTCGCGCAGGATCACGACCTCGGCAAGCTCGTCGGGCAGCTCGGAGATCGCGTCGAGCAGCATTCTCACGCGCTCGCGGCGCACGGCGTCCGCCTGCGGGTCGTCGGTTGCCGGAAGAAGAGCCGCGACGGCGTCGTCGGAGAGGAACGCGAACCCCTTCTCCCTTTTTCTCCTCCTGTAGTGATCGATGCACAGGTTTCGCGAGAGCGCCGCGATCCAGGCGAGAAGCGAGGCTTCGGTCGGCTCGTAGCGGTCGAGGTTCTGCCAGACCTTGAGGAAACAGTCCTGCGTCAGCTCCTCGGCTTCCGCGCGGTCGTACGTCATGTGCCAGGCGATCCCGTAGACTTTTTTTCCATAGGAGGCGACGAGGTCTGCCCAGGCGCCCTCATCCCCCCTTTGGCAGCGGGCCACGAGCTCGGCATCGGGGTGAGGCTCTTCGGGCATCGGTCCTCGAATCGGTGTAACGAGAAAGCGGCCGGATCGGTTCCGGCGCCGCTAAGTCTATAATCGCCAAGAGTTCCGAAGGAGAGCAGGAAGTCGATGCGGAGTATTTCCGTCCGTTTTGGGCTTCTTTTGCTGCTGGCGTCGCGCCCAGCCGCGGCGCAGGACCAGCCTCCCCCCGCGCCCGTCGCCGCCCCGACGCCCGCTGCGGCCGCTCCCGCCCCCGCCACGACGGGTCCCGCCCCGGCCGCGGCGGCCGCCTCGCCGGCCTGGCGGCCTTTCCAGGAGCTCGCTTTTCTCGTCGGCTCGTGGTCGGGCAGCGCGGAGTCCGGCACGCGCGTCGGCGGGCGCGTCGCGCGCTTCACGCCGCAATTCAACGGGAATTACCTCGTCCACCGCGGAAGCACGATCCTCACGTCGGACGACGGCAAGGAGGAGACGATCGAGGAGGTGGGCTATTTCGCGTACGATCGGGAGAAGAGGAGGTACGTCGCCTCGTATTTCTTTTCCACCGGTATCAGCGCCACGTTCGACGTCGTGATCGCGCCCGAGGGCGTGCGCCTCGCGTCGCGCGAGCTCCTGAACGCGGAGGCCGGGACGAAGGCGCGGATGCTTTTTTCGCCGAAGAGCGACGGCGAGCTCACTCTGTCGATGGATCTTGCGCCGGGAGGGAAGGATTTCGTGCCTTTCCTCACGAGCAGCCTTCGGAAGAAGTAGGGTTCATCGGAAAAACGGCGGTCTGGTAACCTGCAAGACCCGCGAGGCGGCCATTTTCGTGGCCCCGCGTTCCGAAAGCAGGCCTCATGTCCGGACTTCGCAACATCGCGATCATCGCGCACGTCGACCATGGCAAGACCACGCTCGTGGACTGCCTCCTGAAGCAGTCGGGTACGTTCCGTGCGAACGAGGCGATGTCCGGCGCCGAGCGGATCATGGACAGCAACGACCTCGAGAGGGAGCGCGGGATCACGATCCTCGCGAAGAACACGTCCATCCACTACCACGGCACGAAGATCAACATCGTCGACACGCCGGGCCACAGCGACTTCGGCGGCGAAGTGGAGCGCGTCCTCAAGATGGTGGACGCGGTGCTCCTCGTCGTGGACGCGGCCGAGGGCACGATGCCTCAGACGCGCTTCGTCCTGCGCAAGGCGTTCGAGCTGGGGCTGAAACCCCTCGTCGTCGTGAACAAGATCGACCGGCCGGACGCGCGGCCGCATCAGGTCATCGACGAGGTGTTCGACCTGATGGTCGACCTCGGCGCCACGGACGCGCAGCTCGACTTCCCGATCATCTACACGTCCGCCAAGCACGGCTTCGCGCGCCGCGAGGTGGACCACACGGAGACGGACGTGCGGCCGCTCCTCGACGCGATTCTCGTGGAGGTGCCGGAGCCCGGCGGAGACCCGGCCGCCCCGCTGCAGATCCTCGTGGCGTCGCTGGACTACGACAACTACCTCGGCCGGCTCCTCATCGGCCGCATCGTGAACGGGACGGCGAAGCCGGGGCAGCAGATCTCGGTCTGCAAGCTCGACGGCACCGTCACGAAGGCCAAAATCGCGATGCTGATGGCGTTCGAAGGGCTGAGACGCGTCGAGGTCGAGGAGGCTCACGCCGGCGACCTCGTCGTCATCTCCGGCATCGACGAGGTCACGATCGGCGAGACGCTGGCCGACCTGGAGAATCCCGTCGCCCTCGCGCCCATCGCCGTCGACGAGCCGACCGTCTCCATGACGTTCCGCGTGAACGACTCGCCGTTCGCCGGCCGGGAGGGCAAGTACGTCACGAGCCGAAACCTCGGCGAGCGCCTCCAGAAGGAGCTTCGCACGAACGTCGCGATGCGCGTCGAGGGCACGGACAGCCCCGACGCCTTCCGAGTCTCGGGCCGCGGCGAGCTGCACCTCGCGATCACGGTCGAGATGATGCGCCGCGAGGGATACGAGTTCGCGCTCTCACGCCCCCAGGTCATCCTCAAGGAGGTCGACTCTCAGACGTGCGAGCCGATCGAGGAGCTCGTCGTCGACGTGCCGGAAGTCGCGATGGGCACCGTCATCGAGAAGCTCGGCCAGCGCAAGGCCGAGATGACGAACATGACGAATCACGGCTCGGGACGCGTGAAGATCGAGTTCAAGATCCCGACGCGCGGCCTCTTCGGGTACCGCAACGAGTTCCTCACGGACACGAAGGGCGAGGGCCTCCTGTACCACGTCTTCCACGGCTACGAGCCGTTCAAGGGCGAGGTCACGGGCCGCGGGCGGGGCGCTCTCGTGTGCAAGGAGGCGGGAGAGACGACCGCGCACTCCCTCGAGCGGCTCGAGGAGCGTTCGACGCTCTTCCTGTCGCCCGGAGTCGAGGTCTACGGCGGGATGATCTGCGGCGAGAGTGCGCGGGAGAACGACCTCGTCGTGAACCCCTGCGTCAAGAAGCACCTCACGAACATGCGTTCGTCCAACTCGGACTTCGCGATCCGCCTCACGCCTCCGCGGCCGATGCCTCTCGAGCTCGCCATCGGGTGGATCGAGGACGACGAGCTCGTCGAGGTGACGCCGAAGTCCGTGAGGCTGAGAAAGCGCATCCTCGACCATACCCAGCGGCGCGTCTCCGAGAAGAGGAGCGCGGTCGTGGAAGAGGAGGAGGCGTGAGCGCTCGCCGGGCGGTTGCCGCAGTCTGCCTGCTTCTCGCGCGGCCTCTCGTCGCCGACGGGGGCCGTGCCGCGGAGGTCGCCGCCTGGCTCACGGGCACGTTCGAGCTGAAGAGCGAGAGGTCGGACGGAGCGCCCGAGGCGGTCCGGGTCGTCGTCGTGGCCGTGCCGAGGAGCCGGATCGCGAACGGTTCTCTCGTCCTCTATCGCGAGCAGGCCGCCGCGCCGAAGCTCGACGAGCCGTCCCAGCAGCGTTTCTACCGCCTCGAAGACGCCGGAGATACGGTCCGCATGCGCGCGTTCGACCCGAAGGACCCCATCGTCGTGCGCGGCAAATGGCGAGATCCTTCTGCTCTCGCTCTTTACGGCGCGAGCGACGTGCGCGAGAGGCCAGGCTGCACGCTGCTGCTCAAGAAAAAGGGCGACCTCTGGGAAGGCGAGACGCCGGGCACGGACTGCCCCTCGACCGTGAAGACCGCGGCGACGGTGAGGTCCGTCTTGATCCTCGCGCAGGACGGCTTCACCCAGTGGGACCGGGGATTCGACGAAAAGGGTCAGCAGACGTGGGAGTCCCCGGAAGGCGGCATGCGGTTCCTGAAGAGATCGATGAACGCGCCCGTGGACGAAAAGCTCATCGAGCGTCCGGTCGGGCGCCGCTGAAGTCGCGCCGTCTACTTCGGCTCGACGACGAGCGTTCCCGTCATGTCTTCGTGGCCGTCGCCGCAGAAGACGTCGCAGTGGAACGGGAACGTTCCCTCCTTGTCGGGCGTGAGCGCGACCCGCGTGACGTCCTTCGGGACGATGTCCTTCCGGATCTTGAACGCCGGGAGGTTGAAGCCGTGAACCCGATCCAATGACGTCAGTTCGAGAACGACGGCTTCACCTTTCTTGACGTGTACCTCGGCGGGCGTGAACGAGAACCTCTTCGCGGAGATCTTCACGACCCGCGGCTCGGCGCCGCGCCCGGCCGCCGCGGCGGCGAAGACGGCCAGAGCGAGTGCCGCGCGCCCCGCAAGGACGCTGCCGGACCGCATGGTCAACCCACGGCCGCGGCAGGTGTCCGCACCCATGTCGCCTTGATCGCCTTCTGCTCGAGGCGATATACGCCCTTGCCCGGATAAGCTTCGACGTCGCGCCAGCCGAGGCCGCGATACGGCTGCTTGTCGTCCCACGGGACCGGAGCCCTCTTTGGGACCGAGCCGGGGGCCGGGAGCGGGAACATCAGAGACGTGGCGGAGTGGTGCTCGATGTGGCCCGTCTTGTGGTGGTGCTCCTGGTGGATGTGCCCGTAAAAGACGGTCACGTGCGGGAACGGCTGGAGGACCTCGAGCGCGGCGGCGCCGTCTTTCGTGGCCCAATCCCACGAGGGGTAAAGGTCGAAGAGCGGGCGGTGCGTGAGGATCACGATTGGCTTGTCGGCTTTCCGCTTCGCGAGGTCGCTCTTGAGCCATGCGAGCTGCGCCTCGCCGATCGCGGCACCCGGATCGGACACGTTGTCGAGGACGGCGAAGTGGACCCCCTTGTGGTCGAACGAATAATGCGTCTCCCCGAAGAGCTCGTGGTACGCCTCGCCGCGGTCGAGAGAGGCGTCGTGCTCGCCCGGCAGGAACCGCACCGTCTTGGCCTTCAGCTTCCCGGCGATGTCGCGGAACTCCTTCATGCGGTCGCGCCGCTTCACGCCATCGTCCGTCGTGTGCGTGAGGTCGCCGGTGAAGACGACGAAATCGGGCTGCGCCGACAGCGCGTTCACGGCCTCGATCGCCTTCGGAAGCGTGCCTTTCGCATCCGGGTTCGGAGGGCCTTCGAAGCCCCAGTGCGTGTCCGAGAGCTGGACGAAGTGGAACTCGTCGGCGGGCTCGGCCAGCGCGGTTCGCCACAGGCTCGACGCGAAGACGACGCCGCCTCCGAGGCCGGCCAGCTTCAGGAACTCCCGTCGATCGGTTTCGGCTTTCATGGCGCCTTCCTCCGCCGAGGAGACCCGCGCGAGTAGCCGTCTATTCCCGGATGCCGGGAATAAGATGACCCCGCCCGCGGTCTGTGGAAATGGAGGGTTCCCTGCGCGAACCGGAACCGGGGGCGGAATTCGAGGAGCTGATGCTGCCGCTTCTCCCATCCGCCTATAACCTCGCGCGCTGGCTCACGCGCAACGACCACGATGCAGAGGACGTGGTTCAGGAGGCATTTCTGCGGGCTTATCGGTTCTTCCCTTCGTTCCGCGGCGGCGACGCGCGGGCCTGGCTCCTCGCGATCGTGCGCAACGCTTGCTGGACGTGGCTTCGCACGAATCGCGCGCGCGAGGACGCGACGGCCCTCGAGGACGCCGAAGAGCCGGCGGACATCGTCGCTTCCGTCGAGGAGGACCTCGTGCGGCGCGCCGATGGCGCACGGCTGAGGCGGGCGCTCGACGAGCTGCCTGGGGAATTCCGCGAAGTGATCGTGCTCCGCGAGCTCGAGGAGCTCTCGTACCGGGAGATCGCCGAGGTCGCGGGGGTCCCGGTGGGAACCGTGATGTCGCGCCTCGCGCGGGGGAGGCGGCGCCTCCAGTCGGCGCTCGCCCGGCCGGCCGCAGCCGAGGTGGCGCCATGACCTGTCCGTTTCCCCGCGAGAACGCCCACGCCTGGCTCGACGGAGAGCTCTCGGTCGAGGCGACTCTGGAAGCCGAGCGCCACGCCCGAGAGTGCGCCTCGTGCGCCGCGGAATACCGGCGTGCGCTCGCCCTGCGGTCGGCGCTCCGGGAGGGCGGGCTCGTCGCCGTTCCTCCGGCCTCCCTCGAGGCGCGCGTTCGTGCCCGCCTTGCGAAAGAGCGCAGGCCCTCGTGGCGGCGCGGCGTGCCGGAGTGGGCCGCACTCGCCGCAGCGCTCGTCCTCGGTGCCGCGCTCACGGCCCTCCTCATGCCGCTGCGCGAGTCGATCCGCGCCCGCGGCCTCGACGAGACCCTCGTCGACACCCATGTGCGCGCTCTCATGAAGGGGCCTCTCATCGAGGTCGTCTCGTCCGACCGTCACACGGTCAAGCCGTGGTTCGCCGGGCGCATCGACCTCTCGCCGAAAGTGAAAGACCTCGCGGACCGGGGCTTCCCGCTCTCCGGCGGACGGGTGGACGACCTTTCGGGGCGCCGGGTTGCCGCCCTCGCGTATACGCACGGGCGGCACGAGATCGACCTCTTCGTCTGGGTCGCGGCGGCGCCCGCTCCGGCCGTGACCACGGCCGTTTTGCGCGGCTACCACGTCGCGCGCTGGACGGAAGGCGATCTCGCCTACGCCGCCGTGTCCGACATGGACGAGGAGGAGCTGCGCACGTTCGTCGAGCTCATCCGCAACTGACCTCGAAAGAGGAAGGATTCTTTTCAAAAGGGGAAGATGGGAAGAGAGAGATTCTTAGAAAGGGAAGAGGCGGCGGCGCGCAAATCTCAGCGGCGGCGCGGCTGAGAACAGGCGACCGCATCGGACAAGCCGCAGCCGCGGCTCGGGACCATTCGAAGAATCTTCATCGGCATGTCTAGAATGCAACATGCCATCCCGCGTGAGGCCGGCGATTCTGTCTGTTCTTCTTCTCACGGCCGCGTCGGCGGCCGCGCAGCAGGACGTCTCCGGCCGCCGGAGCGCCTCGGGCGTGGAGGAGAGCTACGCCGAGCGTGCGAGCTCGAGCATCCTCCTCGTCTACGACGGGAGGCGCGTGGAGCCGGGGCTCGAGCGTGTGCTCCTCTCGTCGCTCGAGCAGGCCTACGCCGATCTCGTTCAGGATTTCGGCTCGGGTCCCGTCGAGAAGATCGTGGTCGTGGTCTACGCCGAGCGCGACTTTCAGGCTTCGACTCAGGCTCCCGCCTGGGCCGACGGCCTCTTCGACGGGAGGGTGCGTGTGCCGGCGCGCGGCCTCACGGGCGTCACGCCGGAGCTTCTCTCCGTTCTCAAGCACGAGATGACGCACAGCTTCGTCCATTTCCGCGCGAAAGGGCGCGCCCCGACCTGGCTTCAGGAAGGGCTCGCACAGGTCGAGGAAGGGAAGACGTCCGCACGGTTCGCGTCCGCCCTCGCGGATTCCTATGCCGCGCGCGGCACGTTCCAACTGCAAGGCCTCGAAGGGGGGTTCACCGGTTTTTCCGCGTCGCAGGCGCGGGGCGGATACGTGATCTCGCTTGCCGCGGCCGAGATGCTGAAAGACACGCGTGGCTTCGGCGCGCTCGTGCATTTTCTCGACCGCCTGGGTGACGGCGCTCTCGTCGAGGACGCCATGCGCGAGACGCTGCGCGCCGACTACGCGCGGCTCGAGTCCGACCTCGCGGACTGGCTGAAGAGCCGCGCGCGTTAGGTCGGCGCCGGCGCGGTCGAGACCTCCGGCCGGCGGCGGCGGCCCCGGCGGCGCCTGCGGGCGGGCGCACGGCCGTCCGGCGCGGGCTGAGAGATCGCGTCCGGCGGGGCCGGTGCCCCGGGAAACGGCGCGGCGAGACGGTGCGAGCCGAGGCCATGCTCCACGGCTTCTTCCCAGGCCGCGGCGGCCTCGCGGTAGCGGCCGGAAGCGCGCGCATAGAGCGAGAGAAGCGCGACGGTGGCTTCGAGGTACGGTCTCGCCACGAGACGCCGCGCGCCCGGAGCTGTCGGGGGCGTGCTCGTGAGGCGCCCCAGCGTCTCGAGGACGTGCTTGACGGTCTGCGTGAGATGGTTCGGAAGAGCCATGCGGACCGCGAGGGGGTTCACGGTGTCCTCGAGGACGAGGAGAATCTCGCCGGGGGCGCCGGACGAGAGAGGCCCGCGGCGCCTCACGGCGTCGAATACGACCGGCAGGAACATTGCGGAAAGAAGCGTCGCGTCCCCGAGCCTCTCCCCTGCAGACCGCTTCGCATCGATCTCACGCAGAAGCGAGGAGAGAAGCCCGTCGGCCGATCCCTCGGCCGCGCGCGCGGCGCCGACGCCGCCGAGCTCGGGCAACAGCGCGTCGAGAAGGCCCGCCTCCGACCAGAGGCGATACGTGTCCTGTCCCCAGCCTCGCCGCAGCGGGTCGAGCAGCTCCTCCGTGACGCGGGGCGCGGCGCTCTTCGTGACCTCGCGGTTGAGCTCGGCGATGGCCCCACGCACGTCCTCGGACATCTCGAACGAGAGGCGCGCCGCGAACTCGCAGGCGCGGAGCATCCGGACCGGATCCTCGCGAAACCGGATCATCGGGTCGCCGATCGTTCGCACGACGCGCCGTTCGAGGTCCTCGACGCCGCCTACGAAGTCGAGGACGGCGTACGTCGCGATGTCGTAGAAGAGCCCGTTGATCGTGAAGTCGCGGCGGAGCGCGTCCTCCTCGGGCGATCCGAACGTGTTGTCCGAGCGGATGAGGAGATCGTCGTCCCCTTCCTGGCCCTGCTCGCCCTGCACGGCGTCGGGCGTCTTGCGGAACGTCGAAACCTCGACGACCTTTCCCCCTTCGAACAGGATGTGCGCGAGCCGGAAGCGCCTCCCGATGACGCGCGAGTTGCGGAACAGGCGGCGGACTTCCTGAGGGCGCGCATCGGTCCCGACGTCGAAGTCCTTCGGCGTACGGCCCGTCATGAGATCGCGCACCGACCCTCCGACGAGATAGGCCTTGTAGCCGGAGCGGTGCAGCCGGTACAGGACGCGCAGCGCGTCGGGGTCGATGTAGCCGCGCGATATCGGATGCTCGGCGCGAGGCAGGATGCGGGGAATGCTCATCCCGCGGGATGTCGAATCGACATCGAGCTTCATTGTAACTGTTTCGGCGCGGCTGGAAAAATGAAACACTCGGATGGTGTTGAGGCGCTTCCGCCGGGATGACGACCGGCGCCGCGAGCCGCCGCTCGCTTTCGCCGCGCTCGTCTTGGGCGCCGTCGCCGCCTCCCGGTTCTTCGCGCTCGCGCATTCGCCGGGCGAGATCGACGAGGCGATCTTCGCGGGCGCCGTGACGCATTTCGACCTGTTCGACCTGTCGCCGCAGGCGCCCGGCTTTCCCGTGTGGATCCTGCTCGGCCGGGCCCTGCTGCCGTTGTGCGTCACGCCGTTCAACGCGCTCGCGACGGCGTCCACGGTGCTCGCCGCCTGCAGCGTTCCCGCCCTTTACGTCTGGGGCCGGCGCGTCGTCGGCGGGTGGGCCGCGCTCGCGGGCGTCGTCTTCGCGTTCGCGCTTCCCGTCGTCTGGGTGAACGGGGGGCGCGCGTTCTCCGACACGCCCGCCACGGCTCTCTTCCTCGGCGCGCTCGCGTGTCTCGGGACCGCCGAGGAGAGGCGCTCGCCGAACCAGACGCGCTGGCGCGACCTGGTGGCCGCCCGGCGCGCCCGGCTTCTCGGGCTCGCGGCGGGGCTCCTCGCGGCCGCGGGCTGCGGCGATTCGGCCGCATCTCCTTCTCGCCTTCTTCCCGATCCTCCTCCTCTCCATGTTGCGGCTCATGGTCCGGCACGACCGGGCCGACGCGGCTTGGACGTTCGGCCTGTCCGCTCTTGCCGGCACCTCCGCGTGGTTCGTCTGGCTGTTCGCGCAGGCGGGCGGCGCGCCCGGGCTCTTCGCGTCGCTGTCCGAGCGCGCCGAATTTCGCACGCACGCGTTCGCGACCGGCACCGTCGGGTCACTCCTCGACTCCTTCCTCGTGCGGGACTTTCTCACGTGGCGGCGGGCGCTGGTCGTCCTCGCGGTCGCGGCCACGGGCCTCCTCGCCCTCGCCATCCGCAAACGCCGAGGCTTTCTCGATCTCGTCCTCGTCCTCGCCCCGACGTTCTTCTCGCTGTGGTTCCTCCACAGCCGCGCGATGTCCCGCTACTCCGTGCCGTTCGTCCTCGTCCTCGGCCTCGCGGTGGGGGCGGGGCTCGAGGCGCTCCTCCGGCGCGGCTTCCTCGCGTTCGGCGCGGCCGGTCTCGCCGGGCTCTTCCTGGCTCGCGAGGCCTGGCCCGAGGTGCGCGCGAGCGCACGGGAGGAGACTCCGCCCATCGCCGCCCTGCGCGACCTCGAACGCTGGGTGCATCCCGGCCGCGAGACGATCGTGGCCGATCCGGACTTTCAAGCCTTCCTCAGGACCGAGCGTTGGGAAGGGCGCCTCGTCGTGTGGGGCTACCTGGATCACGAGCTCGTGCAGGCGCCGCGCCAGATGAACAAGCGCCTCGTGCGCCTTGCCGACTTCACGGACGAAACCGGCCCGCCGACCCTCGTCGATCCTCTTTGGCGCTCTTATGAGAGAAGCGGACGGGTGGCGGAGGCGCTCGGGAACCGTCGGCTTCTCCACGTCGCCGTGCGCGATCCGGCGCCGCCGCTCTTCGGCGTGGGGTTCGGCGTGAGGGAGTCGATACCAGGCAAGCCTTCGTTTCGCTGGGCAGGACCCGTCGCGCATCTGTACGTGCCGGCAGATCAAGGCCCGCTCTGCGCCGTGCTGTCGGGCGAGCGGCCCGAGGACGCCGGCGAGACGACGCTGCGCGTGACGGAAGCGGGCTCGGGACGCCTGCTCCTCGAGCGCCGGATCGCGCCGGGTCCGTTCGACCTTGCGATCGTGCCTCGCGCGATCTTCGGGCCGATGCCGGGGCCCTCGGAATACGTGCTGTCCTGCGACCGGTCGAAGGACTTGCCTCCGCTCGAGGGCGCGAAGCGGCCGGCGAAAGGCTGTTTCACGATTCGCGAGGCGACGTACGCCTACGCGCCGGAAGCGCTCTGGACGAAGCAGGAGCCTCGGCTCGTGGCCGACCTCGGCGCGCCCGACGACGGCCGCTTCGACCCGGAAGGCTTCTTCTCACGCGAGAAAAGCGCGGACACGGGCCTCGATCTCCGTTGGACGACGAACACCGCTTCGATCGTCTTCTCTCCCGTTCCGGGCTTCACCCCGTCGCGGCTCATCCTGCGCGCGCGCTCCGTCGCGTCGCCCGTCGACGTCGACGTGTCGGTCGGTGAGGTGCCGGCCGGCTCTGTCCGCGTGGATGTGGGCCTTGCGGAAGTGTCGCTCCCGCTGTCGTCCGACGCCCAGCGTGCTCTCGCGGGCCCCGAGCCCGTCCGGCTTTGGTTCCACACGCCGACGACCGTTCCGAAGGACGCCGGAAAGGGAGACGACACCCGGGCCCTCGGGATCGGCGTCGACCGGGTCTCGCTGGAGTAGACGGAACGTGTGCTCGCTGACGTGGAGCGGTGGTTCGATCACTTCGCAGGCTTCTCAGGCGATGACGGCTCCCCGCTCGAGAAGGAGCTCACGGAGAATAGACCGATGACAGCGTTCCTCGGAAGGACAGTAGCAGCCTACCGAGAACGACGTGGCGTGAGAGAGAGCGGCGAGAAGATCCAGGACATGCGCTTTGTCCGGCCGCTTCATCTCGGTGCGATAGCGTCTGCTGAAGGCCCGCCATCGGACAGCGTCGTCTGCCGCCCGGCCCGCCTTGACGAGCTCCTCGCTGGGCGCCACCTCGGGAAGCCAGATGTCGTAGAAATCGCGGGACGCGAAGTCGGCCTTCGGGACTCCGCGCGGCGGGCGTCGAACCGTTCCGATCCGAAGGCCCTCGCCCGGGAGCCTTGAACTTCCTAGTCTGACGACGCGAATGGACATTCGTATCTCCTGGGGCGGTCTTCCGTGACCGACTCTGAGCACGCCTGACGATAGCGACCTCGACGGCGGGCGCACGCGATCCCGCTGCATGGGGTGTCAGGGAGGACACGCCTTTTCGAATTGCACACGCAGACCCTGAAACGACAGGCTGTACGAGTAGCCGCGTGACTCGTCGCGCCGCCAGGAAACGACTCTGTCGCGCCACCCTGGATGTGCCCGCAGGGTACGGTCATAAGCGTTTCTGGCTCGTGACGACTCCCTGGGGTAAAGGCAATAACAGCTGTCTGCGGGCGCCAGATGACGCTTGACGCAGTCCGCGACTCTATCCCTTACCGCGTCGATCGCGGTCTTCAGCACCGCCGCATCGTGAACGTCGGCAGGCCTCTCCAGTGTGATCGGCGGGGACGGGGTTGCCCCAGCACCGTGCGCCGGTGATCCCGCCGAGCCGGTTGACAACAGCAGTACGGTGTAGAGAAGTGGGCTCATGCGTGCCGATCCTCAAGCAGCGAGAGCAGCGGATGCGATGGCGACAATGGAACCTATGGGTCCCATACTATCCTCCATCTCCGAGTGTTACAGAGGCACGTTTCGTCCACTGCCACAGGCCGGCGGTCACTGCGGCTGGCAAGCGGAAGCCGATCTGCCTCGCCACCAACACGATCTGTCCGCGGTGATGGCCCTCGTGAGCGACGAAGTACGTTAGCAGGTGGCCGACGTCCAGCGGCAGATTCCTCCACACGTAAGCCGGGCTGGCTGGAACCTTTCCGCCGCAGCCACACCCGAGCCGCAAGAGGTCTTCGATGCCCCGGCTACTCCTGTTCAGTGCCGCGACCAGCTGGCGGCGGCTCACCTTCCGGCGGTCGACGGCGGACGGAACCGGGATGCCATGGGGCCGGCCGAGGGTCTTGAGCCACATGCAGCGGGCGTTGTGGAGGTGGCCGGCGAGCATGCGAATCGTCTTCCGCGGGGCTCCGGGCACCGGGGCCTCCCATACCGCGGTGGGGACGTGCCTGACGAGAAAGACAGTGACCTGATGATTGGTCCGCCAAGCCGCCAAGATGGTCTCGGTGAGATCGCGAAGGGCGGGCATTTCGGGTCTCTCCTGATATTTCGCGCTGACGCGTAACGCTAACAAGGTCGGCAGCAAGCGTTGCGAGTCCGCTGCAGCGCGTCGTTAGGCAGCGGCCCAACCTACCCGGGGACGCGACGCCAGAGACGAAGCCACCAACGGAAAAGCCGGTGACCAGGATCCACGGGCTGGCAATACATGAGTGGGCAACCACCCACGATGGGCTCGATGCCGTGCTGCCGACATGCTTCGAGTGCCTCGGACGACACACTGCCAGCCCCGAAAGACCTGTGGAACCAGATGCGGCGAATGCCCCGGGCCGCCGCCTCTCGCACGATGGACGCCCCGACAGACGGATGGGTGGCGACAAGGACGCCGTGCAGTTCGCCCGGGACGGCTGAAAGGGTGGGATAAGCGCGCGCTCCTTCGAGCTCGGACGCGTTGGGATTGACGGGAATGGCTTCATGCCCGCATTGCTGGAGGCGACGAAAGATGGCGTTGGCGGGCGCGCGACCCGTACGCGAGACACCAGCGACGACGATGCGTTTACCGGCGAGAAAATCGGCGACGGACGGGGGAAGAGGCTGCATGGATGCGATGCCGCACTTATCGGCCGCCTAACGATATCGCGCTCAGCGGTGAGAAGGAAGGAGCCCGGTGGCTGACGCCGAGTCCGCTGCAATAACGGGTTAGGCGACGGTTCTCGAACCTCACGCGAGGAGTCTGGGGCCGAGCCCCTGAACGACGACGTCGCCGACAAAGTGGCAAATGATCGCGTACGGAAGACCCCAGCGCCAGAACAGCCAGCCGAAGAGCAGGCCTCCGGCACCGTTAAGAAGCAGTACCGCGCCGATCAAGGTTGTGGTCGGATGCGCTACCGCCAGCCAAGCTGGCAGATGAACTAACGCGAAAAGCAACGCGGAGGTGAGGAGGGATAGGAACATGGCTCGCGCTGAAGTGGGACTTAGCCAATTGACCAACCAAGCGATGACACTCATTGCAAAAAGGCGAAAGACAACCTCTTCGAGAATCGACGATTCGAAGGCCAACGCCAACGGGCGCCATGCTGGCTCAGTGAGACGATTCAGGAAGCGAGCATGAAGCGCTGGCTCACGCTGGGCCAGGAACGCGAGAGCGGCCAAGAGCACGAACCCGAGTGCGCCACCGGCCACGGCAGAGAGGAGGGCTAAGCGGCCTCGCTGTCGTCCTAGATGCGCCGGAACGCGGCGGCAGCGCGACGCAGCGGAGAAGCCCGAGATCACGAAGAAAGCGCCCGCGACGGAGCCGACCGCTACGTAAATCACGTTGGCCGGCTGTGGCACCGCCAGACAGAGCGCGAGCACGAATGCCAGCCAGGTGCCGAGGAGTGTGACGATGGGTTCTCTGTCCACGCTGCCTGCGAAGTGACTCGTTGCCGGCTCCGCAGCCTGAGGATATCGTTTCAATGAAATCGAGAAAAGGGCCGTCCTCGCCGACCAAGCAAGGGAGGACAGCCCGATGAGGTGCCGACCTCTCTGGAGGGGTTCTCCTCGCTGCGGCGCGTTGTTAGGCAGCAGGCGGGTTCAGTCCGGGCACATGGGTTACAGAACGGTCCAGGCACATGGGTGACACAGGGCAGAGTTCGGGCGGGAGGAGAAACGCCCGATGCCCTGGAAGGAGACGACACCCGTGGCCGAGAGGATGCAGAGCCTGGTGGATTATCGAAGCGGGCTTTTCACGGTGAGCTTTCTGGCCGAGCGGCACGGCGTGAGCCGCAAGACGCTCTACAAGTGGATCGAGAGATTCGAGGCGGAAGGTGTGGCAGGGCTCGAGGACCAGATGCGCCGGCCGCACTGGCACCCGAATCAGACCGCTGGGGATGTCGAGTCGGCCATCACCGAGTTTCGACGCAAACACCCCGACTGGGGCCCGAAGAAGATCGTCCACGTGCTGGCGACGCGCGACCAGGAGACGAGCTGGCCGGCACGAAGCACGGTGGCGGCGATTCTCAAGAGACACGGGCTCGTGAAGGCGCGGCGCCGCAGACGGCCCGTCGGGCATCCGGGACGTCCGATGACGGTGGCTGAGAAGGCGAATGCGCTGTGGGCCACGGACTTCAAGGGCGAGTTCCTGACGGGCGACGGGATCTACTGCTACCCGCTGACGGTGAGCGACCTCTATAGCCGATACCTCATCGGGTGCAGAGGGCTGCTCTCGACGAAGGCGGACGGCGTGAAGAAAAGCTTCGAACGGCTGTTTCGCGAACATGGATTGCCCGATGCGATCCGAAGCGACAACGGGGTTCCGTTTGCGTCGACGGGCCTGGGGCGGCTCTCGCGCCTCTCGGTGTGGTGGATCAAGCTGGGAATCAGGCCCGAGCTCACGCAGCCGGCCCACCCCGAGCAGAACGGCTCGCACGAGAGGATGCATCGCACGCTCAAGCGGGCGACGACTCACCCCGTGGGGCGCGACCTCAGAGGCCAGCAGAAACGCTTCGACGCCTTCCAGCTGGAGTTCAACACCGAGCGGCCCCACGAAAGCATCGGCATGAAACGGCCCGCCGATCTTTACCGTCCTTCACTGCGCACGTTCCCGTCCAAGCTCGCACCCATCGAGTACCCGGGCCACTTCGAGGTCAGGCGCGTCAGCCGCAACGGCGGGATCCGCTGGAAGACGGGCTGGCTCAGCGTCAGCCACCCCCTGATCGACGAGTACGTCGGGCTCGAGGAGGTCGACGACGGCATCTGGAACCTGTACTTCGGTTCGCTACTGCTGGGGCGCTTCGACGAGCGCGACAAGAAACTCTATGCAGCCTTTTATGAACACCGGCCCTGGCACCGCGGCGGCCGCACTAGGCGCGGGGCTGAGAGCTCTACGCAAGAAGATTTCCACGATCTCCACAGCACGACGACGACGAGGTAACTGTTGATAAGTGTTACCCATGTGCCTGGACTAAAGTGTTACCTATGTGCCCGACCGTTCACTGCGGTTCAGGCGAGCTCTTGCCCACGCTTGGCGACGCGCTTCCGTACGGGCTGCGCTTCGATCAGCCACAGGCTGCCCGTGGGTACGCTGACCTGCGACACGGAATTCGCGCCAGTACTCGTGCATGACGTGCCGAGCTCTGCTTGAGAAATGGGATAGCCGGTTGCGGCGAGTCTCCTTCGCTCAGTTTTGTACAGGCGATGCCATCCACCAGAACGCGGTAGCCCGTAGGCGTGCGGAGTGCCGCGTGGCTTATATCAGACGGGGCGACGCCCCGCGTTTGTGACCCGAAGAAGGCCGGTGAGACCCATCCGCGCCGGACCGGCCGCTGGCAGGACTCTCCATGACCGAGTTGGCGCGGCGACGACCGCCTGCGGGCGATCACGACGGCAGTCGAGGATGGAGAGAATGACCCCGGACTGCCCGAACAAGAGGCCCGCGACGACGGTCAGGATCGGTGAGGATCGAGGCCATGTACACGCACCTCGTTGCCGGGCCTAACGATATCGTTTCAATGAAGAGGAGAAAAGGGCTGTCCTCGCCGACGTGGTCACCGAAGAATCGGGCCACAACGATTAACGGGGTCAACCTCCGAGGAGGTGCCCCAAGCAAGGGAGGACAGCCCGATGAAATCTTATGTGGGACTGGACGTTCACAGCAAGTCGAGCGTTTTCATGATTCAGAACGAGCGGGGAGAGGAGCTGGGACGAGGCGAGGTGCCGACCTCTGTGGAAGGGTTTTCCTCGTTGCGGCTACGTTTCAAGCTTCGCGCCTCGACGCTGGTGGCTCTCGAATCGGGGACGATGGCGTTTTTTGCGGCGCGAAAGCTCAGTGAGCTGGGGCTTTCGCCCGTCGTGGTGGATGCGCGAGAGGTCAGGATCAAAGCCCATCGGCCCCGGCAGAAAAGCGACACGAGAGACGCCGTTGAACTGTGCGAAGGCCTGCGGCGTGGAATCTACCGGTCGATCGTGCATGTGCCGCCGGAGAAGATCGAGCACCTTAGAAATACCCTCTCGAGGCGCCGCCATTTCGTGCGTCTCGGGACGGCGCAGATCAACGCGGCGAAAAAGATGCTCCGGAGCGCGGGGCTCTCCGAGCTCAGCCGCCAGCATCTCGGGACCCTTCGCGCGTGGCAGCGCCTTCTTGGGGCCCTGGTTCCACATCCGCAGGTAAGGAGCTACGTCGAGCTTCACCACCGCGCCTGGCAGACTGCCCTCGAGCAGAAGAACGCGTGCGAGAAGAGCCTCGAAAGCCAGCACGCCGCCTTCGGCGAAGACCTCGAGAGACTCAAAACCGTTCCAGGAGTCGGGGAGATCGTGGCGCTGACGGCAATCGCTGTCTTCTCAGACGCCACGCGCTTTCCGACCGCCAAGCATGCGGCGAGCTACGCGGGGCTCGTCCCGCAAACCTACCAGTCGGGCGAAACGAACCGCCAGGGCCACATCACCAGGACGGGTTCGCCGGAGCTGCGGGCCATGCTCGTGCAGGCGGCTCACACGGCCAGGCGGCAAAGCAGCCCACTGAATCCGTTTCTGAGAACTCTCACGTTGCGCCTGGGGACACGCCGCGCTGTCACGGCCGTGGCGCATCGTCTCTGTCGGGTTCTTTACGCGATGCTTCGAGACAAGACGAGCTTTGATCGATCGATGCTGAAAGCCCACGAGCCGCGCACGGCGGTAAAGGATGCCCGGATCTATCGACTGAAACCTCAAGCGGCAAAGAGCCGCTGAAGACGAAGAAAGGAAAAGCACGCCGCAAATCTTGCCGAGAATCGGGTGGATGACCCTGCTGCTGAGCATTGGGCCGCAGAGCCCGGGATATCGTTTGGGGCGCCATCCGCTGAAGTGATACGTGGGGCTCTGACCCCGAATGGACGAGTGGCCGGCTGTTTCGTGCGGCGCAAGCAAGACATTATTCAGCGAGGGGCTTGACAGGAATCTTCATGGGCAAGCTCAGCGGCGAGCGCAGCGAGTCCGCTGCAGCGCGTTGTTAGGCAGCAGGGACCGCGTGACCGAGTGCGCGCTGAACCTGGGCAGGAAGAGTGATGGCCCTGAAGAGGTTCTTCGGATAGACGTAGTCCTCGCCCGACTCGTCGACAACGCGCAGGTGGTCCGCGGGCCCGTGTGCCGGCGCACCGAGCGTGCGATAGACCTTACCGACCTCGAGCGACGCCGCATAGCCCGCCGAGTTGACGCAGATGACCCACCGACGCGCCGGCACCGCGCTACGGGAAGTACCGCTTGACCTTGAGTTCCTTGCGCCCGATGCCGCTCGCTTCATACCAGTGAATCTCCGCGCGATAGGTTAGACCATCGGCGGCGCGGACGAAAGCGAAGCCCTTCCGCTTAAGCCAGCGCCCCGCACCGTAAGCCCGACGGAGCCGAGCCACCTCACGAATGGCCGCGCCGCGCGCGATGGTCTCGATGCCGGTGATCGGAGAGAGAAGCTCGAAATCCAACGTGGCAGCGCTTTCTGCTGCCTAACGATATCGTTTCAATGAAGAGGAGAAAAGGGCTGTCCTCGCCGACGTGGTCACCGAAGAATCGGGCCACAACGATTAACGGGGTCAACCTCCGAGGAGGTGCCCCAAGCAAGGGAGGACAGCCCGATGAAATCTTATGTGGGACTGGACGTTCACAGCAAGTCGAGCGTTTTCATGATTCAGAACGAGCGGGGAGAGGAGCTGGGACGAGGCGAGGTGCCGACCTCTGTGGAAGGGTTTTCCTCGTTGCGGCTACGTTTCAAGCTTCGCGCCTCGACGCTGGTGGCTCTCGAATCGGGGACGATGGCGTTTTTTGCGGCGCGAAAGCTTAGTGAGCTGGGGCTTTCACCCGTCGTGGTGGATGCGCGAGAGGTCAGGATCAAAGCCCATCGGCCCCGGCAGAAAAGCGACACGAGAGACGCCGTTGAACTGTGCGAAGGCCTGCGGCGTGGAATCTACCGGTCGATCGTGCATGTGCCGCCGGAGAAGATCGAGCACCTTAGAAATACCCTCTCGAGGCGCCGCCATTTCGTGCGTCTCGGGACGGCGCAGATCAACGCGGCGAAAAAGATGCTCCGGAGCGCGGGGCTCTCCGAGCTCAGCCGCCAGCATCTCGGGACCCTTCGCGCGTGGCAGCGCCTTCTTGGGGCCCTGGTTCCACATCCGCAGGTAAGGAGCTACGTCGAGCTTCACCACCGCGCCTGGCAGACTGCCCTCGAGCAGAAGAACGCGTGCGAGAAGAGCCTCGAAAGCCAGCACGCCGCCTTCGGCGAAGACCTCGAGAGACTCAAAACCGTTCCAGGAGTCGGGGAGATCGTGGCGCTGACGGCAATCGCTGTCTTCTCAGACGCCACGCGCTTTCCGACCGCCAAGCATGCGGCGAGCTACGCGGGGCTCGTCCCGCAAACCTACCAGTCGGGCGAAACGAACCGCCAGGGCCACATCACCAGGACGGGTTCGCCGGAGCTGCGGGCCATGCTCGTGCAGGCGGCTCACACGGCCAGGCGGCAAAGCAGCCCACTGAATCCGTTTCTGAGAACTCTCACGTTGCGCCTGGGGACACGCCGCGCTGTCACGGCCGTGGCGCATCGTCTCTGTCGGGTTCTTTACGCGATGCTTCGAGACAAGACGAGCTTTGATCGATCGATGCTGAAAGCCCACGAGCCGCGCACGGCGGTAAAGGATGCCCGGATCTATCGACTGAAACCTCAAGCGGCAAAGAGCCGCTGAAGACGAAGAAAGGAAAAGCACGCCGCAAATCTTGCCGAGAATCGGGTGGATGACCCTGCTGCTGAGCATTGGGCCGCAGAGCCCGGGATATCGTTTGGGGCGCCATCCGCTGAAGTGATACGTGGGGCTCTGACCCCGAATGGACGAGTGGCCGGCTGTTTCGTGCGGCGCAAGCAAGAAATTATTCAGCGAGGGGCTTGACAGGAATCTTCATGGGCAAGCTCAGCGGCGAGCGTAGCGAGTCCGCTGCAGCGCGTTGTTAGGCGGCGCTGACGGGTTCAGTCCGGGCACATGGGTTACAGAACGGTCCAGGCACATGGGTGACACAGGGCAGAGTTCGGGCGGGAGGAGAAACGCCCGATGCCCTGGAAGGAGACGACACCCGTGGCCGAGAGGATGCAGAGCCTGGTGGATTATCGAAGCGGGCTTTTCACGGTGAGCTTTCTGGCCGAGCGGCACGGCGTGAGCCGCAAGACGCTCTACAAGTGGATCGAGAGATTCGAGGCGGAAGGTGTGGCAGGGCTCGAGGACCAGGTGCGCCGGCCGCACTGGCACCCGAATCAGACCGCTGGGGATGTCGAGTCGGCCATCACTGAGTTTCGACGCAAACACCCCGACTGGGGCCCGAAGAAGATCGTCCACGTGCTGGCGACGCGCGACCAGGAGACGAGCTGGCCGGCACGAAGCACGGTGGCGGCGATTCTCAAGAGACACGGGCTCGTGAAGGCGCGGCGCCGCAGACGGCCCGTCGGGCATCCGGGACGTCCGATGACGGTGGCTGAGAAGGCGAATGCGCTGTGGGCCACGGACTTCAAGGGCGAGTTCCTGACGGGCGACGGGATCTACTGCTACCCGCTGACGGTGAGCGACCTCTATAGCCGATACCTCATCGGGTGCAGAGGGCTGCTCTCGACGAAGGCGGACGGCGTGAAGAAAAGCTTCGAACGGCTGTTTCGCGAACATGGATTGCCCGATGCGATCCGAAGCGACAACGGGGTTCCGTTTGCGTCGACGGGCCTGGGGCGGCTCTCGCGCCTCTCGGTGTGGTGGATCAAGCTGGGAATCAGGCCCGAGCTCACGCAGCCGGCCCACCCCGAGCAGAACGGCTCGCACGAGAGGATGCATCGCACGCTCAAGCGGGCGACGACTCACCCCGTGGGGCGCGACCTCAGAGGCCAGCAGAAACGCTTCGACGCCTTCCAGCTGGAGTTCAACACCGAGCGGCCCCACGAAAGCATCGGCATGAAACGGCCCGCCGATCTTTACCGTCCTTCACTGCGCACGTTCCCGTCCAAGCTCGCACCCATCGAGTACCCGGGCCACTTCGAGGTCAGGCGCGTCAGCCGCAACGGCGGGATCCGCTGGAAGACGGGCTGGCTCAGCGTCAGCCACCCCCTGATCGACGAGTACGTCGGGCTCGAGGAGGTCGACGACGGCATCTGGAACCTGTACTTCGGTTCGCTACTGCTGGGGCGCTTCGACGAGCGCGACAAGAAACTCTATGCAGCCTTCTATGAACACCGGCCTTGGCATCGCGGCGGCCGCACTGGGCGCGGGGCTGAGAGCTCTACGCAAGAAGATTTCCACGATCTCCACAGCACGACGACGACGAGGTAACTGAAACGCCCCGGGTTCTCCGGAGACCTGTTTATCTGAGTCCAGCCACTGCGGCTGGGGTTTCCTGACTGCGATAGTAGGCCGCCTCGTACTCGGCCGGGGGCACGTAGCCGATGGGACCGAGAAGCCTTCGGTTGTTAAACCAGTCGACCCATTCCAGAACAGCAATTTCCACTTCGTCGATATTTCGCCAGGGCCCGCGACGCCGGATGACCTCGGTCTTGAAGAGGCCGTTGATGGTCTCGGCCAGCGCGTTGTCGTATGAGTCGCCCACGCTTCCGACCGAGCGTTCGATGCCGGCCTCGGCGAGGCGCTCGGTGTAGCGGATCGAGAGGTACTGCACGCCACGGTCGCTGTGGTGGACGAGCCTCTCGGTATGAGGCCTGAAGTACAGGGCCTGCTCGAGGGCGTCCAGCGCCAGATCGCTGCGAAGAGAGCGCGACACCCGCCAGCCGACGATGAAGCGGGCGAAGACGTCGATGACGAATGCCACATACACGAAGCCTGCCCACGTGGCCACATAGGTCAGATCAGCGACCCAGAGCTGATTTGGGGCGTCGGCCTCGAACCGCCGCTCGACGAGGTCCGGGGGCCGTATGGCGAGCTTGTCGGGTGTCGTCGTGACCTTGAAGGCACGGCCCCGGACCGTTCCACGAAGGCCGATCGTCCTCATCAGTCGCTCGACCGTGCAGCGCGCCACGAGCTTGCCTTCGCGCCCCAGCTGCCGCCAGATCTTCTCGGCTCCGTAGACCTCTTGATTCTCGTCGTAGACGCGCTGGATCTCGGGCACCAGCGCTTCGTCACTCTTGGCGCGCGCCGGGCGCTTGTGAGGGTCGAGCCTTCGGCCCCTTCGCTCGTAGTACGTCGCCAGGGCGATCGGCAGCATCGCGCAGATCGGCTCGACCCCATACGAGGCTCGGTTCTCCTCGACGAAATTGACCATCACTTCGCTCGGCGGTCGAGCTCCGCCTGCGCAAAATACGCCGAGGCCTTCTTCAGAATCTCGTTGGCTCGCCGCAACTCGCGGACCTCACGCTCGAGCTCCTTGAGCCGCTCACGCTCTGACGTCGTCAGTCCGGGCCGTGCGCCGCTGTCTCGCTCGGCCTGCCTGACCCAGCTCCGCAGCGTCTCGGGCGTGCAGCCCATCTTGCCCGCGATCGAGCTGATCGTCGCCCACTGCGAGCCGTGCTCCGACTGCTGCTCGAAGACCAGCCGCACGGCCCGCTCCTTGACCTCCGCCGGGTATCTGCCTCGTCTTCCCATGGCTCCATCCTCTCAAGTGTTGGAGCCTCCGGAAATGCCGGGGCGATTCACCTTAGTTCTTACGGGGCCTACGATGACCTGTTCCGTGCCCTCCAAGACGTTTACGCCCAGGAGATCGAGCGAACTGCGACCACGGCTCCGGATGATGCTTCCAGCCGTGATCTAGGGCAACACTTGGCGATTCTTTATGCCCGTCGGGTACTCCCAGATGATGGCGCGTTTCTGCATCGGTTTTTTGCTCTGGCTTCAGACGCTGTTCGCGCAGATACCATCGCTTTCATCGGCCGGGTACTTCACGCCGAGAAGAATCGGCGATTGCCGGATGTTCGAGAGCGATTCGAGGGATTCTGGCGAGAAAGGCTAGCCTCGCTCCGCGGCGCACCTGGGGGCTCGTTGCTGGAACTGGCGGCCTTTGGATCGTGGCTCGCGGCCGACGCAGTTGATCCCGGAGTAACCGGCCTTCTCCTTCTTGATTCAGCCCGCCTCCGAGGCGGCTTGCCGGTGTCCTACGGTCTTCTAACCCAGCTGGTGGCCTTTGCTCCGAAGTACCCGGAGATGGCTCTCGATCTACTTGAACAGTTCCTCGATGGCGAAGGTGATTCAGACAAGTTCTCGTGGCATGACCGAGAGATTCGCCCGATTCTCGTCGCCGCACGGGACGCTGGAGGGGGTGAAATCAAGCCGCAGTTGACGCGCGTCATCAGCAGACTAGGTGCCCGAGGTTCGCCGGTTTTCGTTTCCGTGCTGAAGGCAGGCGCCTCGGCGGAGGGAGGCGAGGGATCAAGACACTCGCCTACGCCGCCGCCCGGCGGCGAAGTCCAGTAGTAGTGCCCTTCGTGTCACCCGTTGCGGTCGTACCGGGGGAGGACCTATGGTGCCGCGACCACTCGTGTGAACGGCCTCGCAGACCTCCTACCTTTTCAGCCTCTGCGCGACCGCGATATCACGCGCCGTGGTGGAGCTGAGTCGCCCGACCGCGCACCGAATCCTTGGTGCGGAGCACTCTCGGCGTCGCTGACCGTTCGCGGATTGAACGCAAGCCGAGCCGGTACATACTGACGTCGGAAACGAGGAGGAGGACCGCCATGTCAAATACGATCCTGATGCTGGTGGGCGACTTCGTGGAGGACTACGAGGTGATGGTGCCGTTCCAGGCGCTCCAGATGGTGGGTCACACCGTCCACGCCGTCTGCCCGGGGAAGAAGGCGGGCGAGAAGGTGCGGACGGCGGTCCACGACTTCGAGGGGGACCAGACCTACAGCGAGAAGCCGGGCCACAACTTCGCCCTCAACTTCTCCTTTGCGACGTGAAGGAGGCTGGATACGACGCGCTCGTGATCCCGGGGGGGCGCGCGCCGGAGTACCTGCGGCTGAATCCCCGCGTCCTCGAGATCGTCCGGCACTTCATGACGAGGGAAAGCCGGTCGCGGCGATCTGCCACGGCGCGCAGATTCTCGCGGCGGCCGGGGTGCTCGAAGGGAGGAAGTGCTCCGCCTATCCGGCGGTCGGCCCGGAGGTGACGCGGGCCGGGGGCAACTATGCCGAGATCGCTGTGGATCAGGCCGTGACGGAAGGGAACCTTGTCACGGCGCCCGCGTGGCCGGCGCACCCCGTCTGGCTGTCGCAGTTCACGAAGCTCCTCGAGTCGCGCGTTCCGGCCCATTCGTGAGGGGAAGGGCGTGACCCAGATCGCCCGCGCCGTCGGGCTCTCGCGACCGACCGTGACCGCATCCTCGCCGCGTAGAGCAGCGAGCGAGTAGCTGCAGCGTCAAAGATAACGCTGCCAGTGAGCCCGATGCATCGGGCCGAGGCGAAAGTTCGGAGGATTTGCCTTGTCAAGCAGTTCCTCCGAGCCCAAGAAACAGTGCCAGTGAAGACTATGCGGGTTGTAGGTAAACACGAGCCAGACGTCCACGAGGTGCTTTATGCCGATTTCGCCTTCCGCCCGAAGAAAGGCGATGTAGAGGTCCTGGTGACTGACGAGCTGGAAATCAGCCGAGTCCACGACGAGGACGGTTCGTGCCCCCTGCTTCCGGTAGTCCAGCAGGCGCTCGCGTTTGTGATTGAGAGCCCGCTGCATGGTGGCGAGAAGATCGATCCCGCGTTTGATCTTGGAAGGGCTGGTCACCGCGACGGAGAATGGGATGCGCAGCTCATCCTGCCGAAGGAGCCAGAATGGGAATGGAACTTCGGCAATGGCGTGCTCGGACCTTCCCGCAGTGGA
>CAWFJJ010000026.1:0-14831 GCA_963816185.1 Thermoanaerobaculia bacterium
GCGTGGCCCAGCCGTGGGCGGGTAAGCGCTGGGGGAGCTTCTTCTGGCCCCGTATCGGAAACGAGGTCGTGGTGACTTTCGAGGAGGGCGATCCGGACCGGCCGCTGATCGTCGGAAGCGTCTACAACTTCGACAACATGCCGCCGTTTATCCTGCCTCTGAAGAAACAATATGCCGGCGTCAAATCGGCGAGCGTACGGGGGCTGGCCCACGAGAACTTCAACGGCTTCGTATTCGTCGACGAGAAGGGGCGCGAGCACCTGGAAATGCACTCCGAGCGGAACATGACCTTCAACACGGAATTCGACAAGTCGTTCGCGGCCGGCCGCCACAAGGGCGAACGCGTCGCGAGCGCTTCGGTGCTCACGGTCGGTAACATCCTGCCTGGGGGCGGCGGCAGCGGAGGCGGCCCCTGGGGGAAGCCGACTCCGCAAGGGATCGGCGGCCTCAACTCGATGATGGTGTACGGCGAGAACCTGCAGTTCGCCACCGGCCTCAACCACCAACTCGCCCTCGGCAGCAACGTGCAGGTTTGCATCAACCCCGCCGGCCTGGCCGCGGGCGTCCCAGGCTTCGTCGCTCCGCCAGAGGTGTCAGGTCTCTTGGGAAGCGGCCTCGGTGGCAACATGCAATTCACCATCGGCACGAGCGCGAGCTTCGTGCTCGGTCGATCCTTCGACATCAACCTCGGGCCTCCGAAGATCGAGGTCACGGGCGCCGACCTTGCGAGCAAACACGTCGCGACCTACATTCTGTGCGGCATTCTGGGCGGCCTGGCGCTTGTCTGGGTCCTTTTTTACGCGGGCCTCGATGAAGACAATCAGCGCGCGGCCGAGACGCTCACCTTTCAGATCATATTCGATCTTCTGCTGGCGGCGATCATGATCGTCGAAGTGACTCTCGCCAAAGCGGATGCGGCGACCAACATGAGTGCGACAGGCCCGTATAAGAATAAACCGAAAGAGTTGGCAGACGCGGCAGACAGATACAAAAAAATGTTTGGTGGAGACGCCGGAACAACGCTCGGAGATTGGGCCCAAATTCTGGGCGTGATCGGGGCATGGCTCGCCGCGCTCCCTCTTCCGCTCGTGGCGATCGCCGCGGAGGAGACCTCTGGCTTTGACAAGAAAGAATGACAGGAGATCACCTCATGCGTTCAGACAGCAGCGAGAATCCCGGTGGCGGCACGGGGGGTGGCCCGGAGCCGGGTGACCACAACCAAGCCTTCGAGGGTCACTATGGGATCGCGGCGAACCAGGTCGAGCTCGTGGCTCGACCGCCATTGCCGCCTGCCGTTCCCGGACAGAGTGTCATCAGCATCCTGGCCGCGGGGCTGGGTATCGACGGTCTGGTCGAGATCCGCGGAAGCCAGGGGGTTCGCGTCACGGCCGGGCCGCCGCCGCTCCTTCCCGCCTCTTCGGACACCACAAATGGCGTCGAGATCCTCACGAGCGAGACGGGGACGCTGACCCTCCAGCGGGGCCTCCTGCCGATCGATCAGAAGATGGAAATGACGCCGGGAGGGATCACCATCGATGCCGGCGCAGGAAAAGTGACCATCAAGAGCCTCACGCAGATCGAGCTCTCTGTGGCCGAAGGGCTGGCGAAGCTCACGCTCGGACCCGACGGCGTCACGATTTCGGCTTTGCAGATCAACCTCTCGGCGGAGATAGTTTTGCAACTCCAAGGTGTCATTGCGCAGCTCACCGGGGAGGCGATGACCCAGATCGGCGGCGGCATCACGATGATCGGGTGACAGGCGATGGTGCAGGCTACATTGGCGAAGGTTAAGGCCACGATTGCAGTCGAGGTCTGTAAGAACTTCAACCTCAAAGAGGAGGCCCGGCCCTTGCTTCGCGACAGGCAGTCACCTCGCGAGTTTCTGGAGGCCCTCCTCGCGAACAAGAAGTACGCGCCGGCAGTCGATTTTCTGGCTCACGCGCTGCCGCCCCGCGAGGCGATCTGGTGGGGTTGCCTTTGCGTGCAGAAGGTCATCGGTTCGAAGCTCTCCCCCGCCGAGGCGGCCGCGTGCAAGGCGGCAGTGGCCTGGGTGCTCGACCCTACGGAGGAGAACCGACAGGCGGCGAAGGCTCCAGCCGAAGCAGCGAAGCTGAGCACGCCTGCGGGAGGTCTCGCCATGGCTGCGACCTGGACCGGCGGCAGCCTCGCGCCCCCCATGAGCAATTCCAACCCGAAGGTCCCTCCGCCTCCGCCCGTGCCGCCCGGCCCCTTCGTCCCGGCCAAAGTGGTCGCGGGCGCCATCCTGCTCGCGTCGGTCAAAGGGGATCCGGCCCGGATCGCAGACACCCAGCGTTCGTTCGTGGAGCTGGGAATCGGCGTGGCGGAAGGACGCTTCGTCTGGCCGGACGTACCGAAGAGAAGAACCTCCGGTTCCTGGTCCAAGGTGTCCTGAAGGAGTCGGCTATGCCTCAACCCGCCGCGCGCCTCACCGACATGCACGTCTGCCCGATGATCACCGTCCTGGTGCCGCACGTGGGCGGGCCCATCGTTGCGCCCGGCTGTCCGAATGTCCTCATCGGTGGCATGCCCGCCGCGTGCCTGGGCGACGTGGCCGTCTGTGTCGGGCCGCCGGACGTCGTCGTCCTGGGAGCGTTCACGGTTCTGATCGGAGGCCGGCCGGCGGCGCGCATGGGCGACCTGACGGCTCATGGCGGGGTCATCGTTCTCGGGTGCTTCAACGTGTTGCTGGGATGATGGAGGGGTGCCCGGTATGAGCGCAGCAGAAGGGTCGACGATCCCCTACGAGAAACAGGAGGACCTGCATACCAACCGGATGTGCGGGGCCGCCGCCCTGAGCATGGTGTACGGCTCCTTCGGCAAGCACATCCCGCAGGCGGAGATCTGGCCGCGGATCTCGAAGCACAATCGTTTCGGCAGCCTCGCCTCCACGACCTATCTGATGGCCCAGGATGCCCTCAGCCGGGGCTTTTCGACTCTCGCCATTCAAGCCAAGCACCCGTTGCAGGTACTGCGCCTCTGTCGGGAGAGCGGCATTCGGGCGATCCTGAACCACCGGCTGAAAACCGATTCGGAAGCGGGACACTACACAGTGCTCGTGGACATGGATGCGGACAGCGTGGTTTTGCACGATCCGTTCCTCGGCCCGTCTCGCCGGCTTGCGCACGGGGACCTCCTCGAGCTCTGGCTGCCTCGTCACGCGAACACGGAGATCACGGGCAACGTGCTCATCGCTGTTGCTGCCCAGCCGGCCACCGTGGCTCCCTGCAAACTGTGCGGCACCGTGATTCCGCCAACGGCCGCCTGTCCAGGGTGCGGAAAGCCTGTCTCCTTGCAGCCCGCCTCGATCCTCGGCTGCACCGGCGACACCTGTCCCGCCCGGATGTGGAACTACATCTGCTGCCCGTTCTGCAACACCACCTGGAACTTGAGCGCGGAGCGCCAGGAGTCGCAGGCGGCGTCGGGATCCGCGCCGAGCGCCGCGGCGTGGGGTCTGGACCTCGGTACGCTTTTCGCCGAGCTGGACAAGTACTGTAACCACATCCTGAGCTTCCCTGCAGCGGCAGCAAACCCGGACATCCGGCAACAGCTCGACTTCATCAGTGCCAGCAAGGACCGACTAAGCCTGGCGCAGTCCGAAGAGCTTGCCCGCCGTAAGATCGACCAGGCGGAGGCCGAGCAGCGCGAGCAAAAATTCAAGCAGGATGAGGAGGCCCTTCTGAAGAAAAAAGAAGAGATCAATAAGCCGTCCCCGCCCGCGGACGGGAACGCGCTCGGGCAGTCTCTTTTGAAAGATCTCGGGCTGACTTGACGTTGAATCGATCTTGATGCGTCCTCGACCAGTTTCGACGAGAATAGCTCGGCCATCCCCGTTCGAGAGGTGCTGATTGGCGCAATACACGCAAACCGGCCGTCGCCTCAAGGTCACGACGCCTTTGGGCGCAGACGTTCTGCTCCTGACCGGCTTCTCGGGACACGAAGCCATCTCCCGGCCCTTCCTTTTTCAGCTCGAGTGCGTCGCCACGAACGAGAACGCGAAGAAGGTCGTCTTCGACGCTCTCCTGGGCAAGAAGATCACCGTCGAGATCGCCCTGCCGGGAGGCGCCAAGCGGCATATCAACGGATCGTGTCTGAGAGTCGCGCAGGGCGTACGGGACGCCACGTTCACACGATACGTGCTCGACCTCGTCCCGGAGCCTTCCCTCCTGGCCCGCAAAACGCAGAGCCGGATCTTTCAGCACGTATCGGTCCCCGACATCCTGAAGACGGTACTTCCCGCCCCCCCGCTCGACATCGCCTGGGAGATCCAGGGGCCATTCGAACCGCGCGACTATTGCGTGCAGTATCGCGAGTCCGACTTCGCGTTCGCGAGCCGCCTGATGGAGGAAGAGGGAATCTATTACTTCTTCAAGCACAGCGACGGCAGCCACAAGATGGTCGTCGCGAACGATCCGGGGAGCCATTCGGATCTTCCGGTCAAGAGCAACCTGATCTTCGAGGCCGTCGTAGGGGGAACCCGCGAGGAGGACCGCGTCAACGCCTGGGAGAAGGCGCAGGAGCTGCGCTCGAGCAAGGTGACGCTCTGGGACCACTGCTTCGAGCTGCCCCACAAGCACCTGGAGGTCCAGCCCTCGCCCGAGATCCAGGCCTCGGTCGCAGCCGGGAAGTCGGTCCACAAGCTGAAGCTCGATGCGAACAAGGAACTCGAGCTTTACGACTACCCCGGCGCCTACGCGCAGCGTTTCGACGGGATCAACAAGGGAGGTGGCGAGCAGCCGGCGGAGATCAAGAAGATCTTTCAGGACAACAAACGGACCGCCGATCTACGCATGCAGGAGCAGGCAGCCGCCAGCCTCCTCGTGCATGCCGCGAGCAACTGCCGCCAGATCGTCTCGGGCCATAAGCTGACGCTCGAGCGCCATTACGACGGAGACGGCCCGTGGGTCGTCTACGAGGTCGGCCACACCGCGTCCGAGGCCGCCGACCTGCGGTCCGGCGAAGGCGGGTTCACCTATCAGAACCACTTCACCTGCTTTCCGGTCGCTCTGCCCTTCCGCCCGCCTCGCCTGACGCCGGTTCCGACGGTCAGGGGAACACAGACCGCCGTCGTCGTGGGGCCACCAGGCGAGGAGATCTTCACGGACAAGTATGGCCGAATCAAGGTGCAGTTTCATTGGGACCGAGAAGGCGAGTACAACTCCGACAGCTCGTGCTGGATCCGGGTCGCGACGCCCTGGGCCGGCCACCGCTGGGGCGCGATTCACATTCCCCGCATTGGCCAGGAGGTCGTCGTCGACTTCCTCGAAGGAGACATGGACCGGCCGATCGTCATCGGCGGCCTCTACAACGCAGACTGCATGCCGCCGTACGAATTGCCGAAGTACCAGACCTACTCCACCATGAAGTCGCGATCGACGAAAGATGGCGGCAACCTGGACTTCAACGAGTTCCGCTACGTCGACACGAAGGGCAAAGAGCAGGTGTTCATCCACTCGCAAAAACGGATGGACATACGCGTCAAGCAGAATATGTATGACACGATCGGCGGCTCGCGCAATACCTGCATCGGTGGCGAGTACGCCGTGACCGTCGGCGGAAGCCACGATCTGCATGTCAAGGGCGACGTCTTCTTTCGCGGAGACGGAAAAATCGAGGCCTCGACCGGGGGCGCCGTCAGCGTGAACGTCGGCGGCGCATCCAAGTACTACGCAAAGGCCTCAAACGAAATCAACGCTCTCTCCACCACGATAGAGTCCATGAAATCCGTCGTCCTCAAGTGCGGCAGCAGCTTCGTCGAGGTGTCCCCGATGGGCGTGACCATTCAGGGGCCGCTGGTTCGAATCAACCCGGGCGGTGCGGCGGCGGGGACAGCGGCCTTCGACACGGACGATCCCCTGGACTGCGCGGGGGCCGATACCGGCGAGCCCGGCTATCTGGATCGTCCGTACCACGGCGGAGGCGGAGGACGCAAGAAGCGGCACTGCGCCGGCTATCACGCCCGCGATGTCACGTACAATCCGACCACAAATACTTTCAATTACGGCGGCTCCGGAATCGCCGTGACCGGCAGCCCGGACTTTGCGGACAAGACATTGCAGACTCTCGCTGGCCTCGACGCCACGCCGACCGGTCACCAGCTCATCGACAATCTCCAGTCGAACGGACATACGGCCACCATCAAGGAAGCGACTCCCGCGGAGGCGGCTGCCAACGGCGGAGGCGTCACGACCGGAGTCCAACCGGCGATGTCGAACGGCACCGGATCGGACAGCACGGTCGCGTGGGCTCCGGGAACGAACGCGCAGTACACGGACGAGAACGGCGTCAACCACACGCAGCCCGACGAAGCGCTGCTCGGCCACGAACTCAACCACGCCGACCACAACGGTCGCGGCGCGAGCTTGAACGGCACCCCCGATCCGGCGGATGCGACGGGAAACCAGGAGGAGTCCCAGACCATCGGAATCAACGATCACAAGAACGATGCCGTCACCGAGAACAACATCCTGAAAGACATGGGGGAGGATTGGAGACGGACGGACCATGACAGCAACGCGCACACGAGGCCATGAGCGGGCAGCACGCTTTCTCGCCGTCTGCCTGCCGATCTTGTGCGGCCCCTTTTGGGGGAGGGAGATGAACGTTATGGCTGAAACGTCCACGAGAGCCGTGGAGATGCAGGTTTCGGAAAAGCGCCGGGACGCGACGTCGCTCCAGCTCGAATATCGCGTCGCGAACGGCACCGCGGAGCCGATCTATCTATTGGACCGCCCGTCCCAAGACGTTCACGGCGGCGGAATGGTGATCGTCGAGAATTTCGCCAGCGTTCTGTTCGCCGCACCCGACGCCGTTCGGATCGTACGTGGCATCTTGCCGCTCCCGCTCGATCGCAACGTCGCGAGGCGTGCGCCGACTTTTCTCACCAAGGTCGAGGCCGGTCAAGCGGCAGTCCGCTCCCTGCAGATCGCTCTGCCTCTGGTCGAGCGGCGCTCCTATTTCAGCGACGATGAAAAGCCGACCGGAGTGAAAAAACTGGTCTCCAAGGTGCGGTTCGAGCTCGCTTACACGGAGCTACGGCCGGGAATGAAGATCGGCCAACGGAC
Organism: Thermoanaerobaculia bacterium; assembly: GCA_963816185.1. Classification (GTDB taxonomy): domain Bacteria; phylum Acidobacteriota; class Thermoanaerobaculia; order UBA5066; family UBA5066; genus Fen-183. Next base: position 7,083 of record CAWFJJ010000026.1, read on the forward strand.
CCTTGCCTCGGGGCCCGAGGCGCTTCTCGAAGGACGCTGGGAACGTCCCTATCAGCGCGTCCTCACCTTCACCTTCACCATTGCTCCGACCGAGGTCATGCTGCACAGCGATCCCTTCGAACGGGCCTCGCTGATCCAATAGGAGACGGCGATGCCACAAGGTCCCGCAGCCCGTCTCACCGATCCCGTCGTGCATCCGACGCCGCCAGTCCTCACGGGCGGCCCCCCTGCCCTGACGGTTCAAATTGCGAACATGCCGGCGTGGAAGGGAGTCCCCCTCGCGGCAGGTGCCGGGCTGGCGCCGGCGCAGGCTTCGGCCCAGGCGACGCTCCAGACCCTGGAAACCGCAGCGCTGATCGCGGAAGCTGCCGCAGTCGCTGCCGCCGGCACGCCCGGCGCCCCGGCCGCGATCGCCCTCGCGACGGCCGCTCGGGTCGCCGCCGAACTTGCGAAGTCGTCCACGGCGGCTTCGATGGGCGCCTCCATCACCGCGATGGCGGCCGCGGGTGGCGCGAGCGTCCACGCCTGCGCCATGCCGTGGCCCATCCCTCCGCACGGGCCGGGCGTCGTCGTCGACGGCTCGGCAACGGTCTCGATCGAGAACGCGCCCGCGTGCCGAATGGGGGACACAATCGTCGAGGCGATCGGCCCGCCCAACAAGATCGTCACGGGCTGCTTGACGGTCATCGTTGGCGGCTGAATGTCGCGGAGACACGCGAGGGCTATTTTGCCGCCTCCTCCGAAAGAGAAGGAGGTTCTTGACTCCCGTTTCGGGAGGTGCTGAATGCCCTACACGCAAGCCGGCCGCCGACTCCAGGTCACGACGCCGTTGGGTGGCGACGTTTTGCTCCTGAACGGGTTTTCGGGACACGAGGCGATCTCCCGACCCTTCCTTTTTCAGCTCGAGTGCGTCGCCGAGAATGAGAACGCGAAGAAAGTCCTCTTCGACTCTCTCCTAGGCCAGAAGATCACGGTCAGAATCTCCCTGCCGGGAGACAAAGAGCGCTTCCTCAACGGAATCTGCGCCAGGGTCGCGCAGGGGGCGCGTGACGCAACGTTCACGCGACATCTGCTCGACCTGGTGCCGGAGTTTCTTCTGCTGTCCCAAAAAACGCAGAGCCGCATCTTTCAGCACATTTCAGTTCCCGACATCCTGAAGAAGGTCCTTACCGGCCTCGACGTCACCTGGGAGATCCAGGGATCATTTCAGCCACGTGACTACTGCGTCCAGTACCGCGAGTCCGACTTCGCGTTCGCGAGCCGCCTGATGGAAGAAGAGGGAATCTATTACTTCTTCAAGCACAGCAAGGGCAGCCACACGATGGTCGTCGCGAATACGCCGGGCAGCCATTCGGACATCTCTCCGGGCCCGAGCAATCTGATCTTCGAGACCGTCGGGGGGGGAACCCGTGAAGAGGACCGAGTCAATGCCTGGGAGAAGGCGCAGGAGCTGCGCTCGAGCAAAGTGATCCTCTGGGATCACTGCTTCGAGCTGCCTCACAAGCCGCTGGAAGGCCAATCTTCGATCCAGGGCGCGGTCGCCGCGGGGAAGTCGAGCCACAAGCTGAAGCTCGGGGCGAACGCGAAACTCGAGCTGTACGACTTCCCCGGCGCATTTGCCCAGCGCTTCGACGGAATCCAGCCCGGCGGCGGAGATCGTCCGGCGGACATCCAGAAAATCTTCCAGGACAATGCGCGGACCGCCGAGCTTCGCATGCAGGAGCGGGCGGCTGCCAGCGTCCTCGTGCATGCCGCGAGCAACTGCCGCCAGATCGTGTCGGGTTTCAAGTTCACACTCGAGCGCCATTTCGACGGGGACGGCCCGTGGGTGGTCTACCAGGTCGGGCACACCTGCTCGGAAGCCGCCGACGTGCGCTCCGGCGGAGGCGAGTTCAGCTACCAGAACCACTTCACCTGTTTCCCGGTCGCCTTGCCCTTCCGCCCGCCGCGCTCGACGCCCATCCCTACCGTGAGGGGGACTCAGACAGCGGTCGTCGTCGGGCCCGCTGGCGAGGAGATCTTCACGGACAAGTACTCGCGCATCAAGGTGCAGTTCCATTGGGACCGGGACGGCAAGAAGAACAGTGACAGCTCTTGCTGGGTCCGGGTCGCGACATCGTGGGCCGGCACGCAATGGGGAGCGATCCACATTCCCCGCATCGGGCAGGAGGTCGTCGTCGACTTCCTCGAGGGCGACATGGACCAGCCGATCGTCATCGGCAGCGTCTACAACGCCGAGTGCATGCCGCCGTACAGTCTGCCGGCGAACAAGACGCAGAGCGGCATCAAAAGCCGCAGCAGCCTCGGTGGCACCCCCCCCAACTACAACGAGATCCGGTTCGAGGACAAGAAGGGGCGCGAGCAGCTCCTCATCCACGCCGAGAAGAACCAGGACATCGAGGTCGAGAACGACGAGACACACTGGGTGGGGCACGACCGGTCCAAGACGGTCGACCATGACGAGACGACGCACGTCAAGCACGACCGCACGGAGACGGTCGACAACAACGAGACGATCACGATCCACGCCAACCGAACGGAGACAGTGGACAAGAACGAGACCATCTCGATCAACGAGAACCGGACCGAAACCGTCATGAAGGACGAATCGATCTCGGTCGGGGGCGGCCGCTCGACGGCCGTCGGGAAGGACGAGTCGGTGTCCGTCGGGGGCAGCGTTTCCACGGCGATCGGGAAGGACGAGTCGATCTCGATCAGCGGCCGTTCGGCTGTCGACGTCGGCAAGGACCAGGAGATCCAGGTCGGCAAGAAGTTCAGCCTCGTCGCGGGAGACCAGATCCAGCTCGAGACAGGCAACGCGAGCATCACCATGAAGAAGGATGGGACGATCACGATCAAGGGGAAGGACATCAAGATCTCGGGAAGCGGGAAGATCACCATCAAGGCCGACTCGGACGTCGTCATGAAGGGCTCGAAGATCTCGCAGAACTGACGCGAGTACACGGATGCTGCAGCTTCGAAACCAGACGCGATTCGCCGCGATGCTCTTCTCCTCGCCGGCTCCCGACGGCGTCGAGATGCTGTTCGCGGTCGTCAAGGCCACCTTCACCCTCGGCGCGCGCGTCGAGGAAGCCGAGAAGCAGACGCCAGTCGTCATGGCCGACCGCTTTCTCGGCGACCCTCTGAAGACGAGCATCGCCGAGCCCGGCGACGTCTCGCTCGCCAAACCCGGCACCGACGTCCTCCTCTTCGGCCACGCCTACGGTCCGGGGGGGCGGCCGACACGGCAGTCGGAGGTCTCCCTCCGTCTCGCCTCGATCGACAAGCGCGTGGCCGTTCTTGGAGACCGACGGTGGGGCGGCACCATACTGACGCGCATCTCTGCGCCCGAGCCTTTCGAGAAGATGCCTCTCGTCTGGGAGCGGGCGTTCGGGGGGACGGAACCTGTCGGGGGCGACCCGCCCCGCTTCGACGGGGAAGGCCGGAACCCGGTCGGGGCGGGCTTCCGCTCACGCATCAGCGGGCGAAGACTCGAGGACGTCGTGCTGCCGAACCTCGAGGATCCGGCACGGCTCATCTCCTCGCCCGGCGACCGGCCGGCGCCGGCCGGCTTCGGCGCCGTCGCGCCGCACTGGAAGCCGCGCCCGGAGTATGCCGGGACCTACGACGAGGCCTGGCAGCGAAGTCGGGCGCCGTACCTTCCGAAGGACTTCGACCCGCGATTCCTGCAGGTCGCGCCCGAGGACCAGCAGCTGCCCGGCTATTTGAGGGGCGGAGAGCCGGTCGAGATCGCCGGCGCGACTCCCTCGGGAGTCCTGCGTTTCACCCTCCCGGCCCGGCGCGTAGACGTTCTCTTTCGCCTGGATTCCGGCGAGGAGAGGAGGCCCGCGAACCTCGATACGGTGATCCTCCGGCCCGACGAGTCCCGTCTCGTTCTCGTTTGGCGCGCCGCCCTGCCCTGCGACAAACGGCTCCTGAAGGTCCGTGAAGTGGAGCCGATCGTTGCGAGGGCAGCGTAGGGAAGCGGATGGCCGCGCCCGATGTCGTCGTCGTCCGCGTCGGAATGGTCACGGCGGTCGGTCTGTCGGCCGCCGAGACGGCCGCCTCGGTGCGATCCGCGACAATGCGCTTCGGCCAGATCGATTGCCTGGACCGTCGTTTCGAGCCCTTCACCGTTGCGGCCGTCTCCGACGCCGGGCTCCCCGAGTTGTCGCCCGAAGTCGCGAACACGCCCGGCCTGAGCGTTCGTGACGGCCGCTTGCTCCGGCTTGGCGCGAGGGCCCTGGGTGAATGCGCCGGGATTCACGGCCGCGGATCCGGGAAGCCCCCTCTGGTTCTCGCCCTCCCCGAGTCCGAGCGCGAGCCTCGCCTCGACGCCGCCCGGTTTCTCGGGCTTCTGGCAGCACAGACGAGAGACGCCTACGACGCTGCAGCGAGTACGACTCTCGCGGCGGGACGCGCCGGCGGACTGGTCGCGCTCGGCCACGCCGCATCGCTCGTCCGGTCGGGCCGCTCTAGCTTCGCACTCGCCGGCGGCGTCGACTCGTATGTCGATCCTGCGACTCTCGGGGTTCTCGACGCTGGGAGACGGGTAAAGTCGGAGAGCAACCTCGACGGCTTCATCCCGGGAGAAGGGGCTGCGTTTCTCCTCCTCGCGAGTCCGCAGGCCGCGGCTGCCGCGCGTCTCCCCGCGCTCGCCGTCGTTTCCGAGGTCGCGGAGGGCTTCGAGGAAGGCCACCTCGGAAGCAAGAAAGCCTACCTCGGCGAAGGGCTGGCGGCGACGATTCAGGCGCTGATTCAGGCGGCGCCGCCGCCGAAGCCTTTCGTGTCGGTGTGGTCCTCTATGAATGGCGAGAGCCACTGGGGAAGGGAATGGGGCGTGGCTGTCCTGCGCGCGCGCGACGCCTTCGCGGAACCGCACGCCATGAACCACCCGGCAGACTGCTTTGGCGACGCCGGAGCCGCCTCGGGCGCGCTCCTCGCAGGGCTCGCGAGCCTCGACGCGGCCGGGGGCCCGGCCCTCGTGTACGCCTCGTCCGATCTCGGACCGCGGGCGTCGCTGTCGATTCTTTCGGTGGGAGGGGACTGAAAATGGGCCAGGCCACTTTCGCGAACTTCCGCGGCATCGTCCACAAGGGAAGCAACGGCATTTCGACCGTGTTCCCAGACGTCTGCAAGACGCCGGCGCCACCTTCCCCGAGCCCGGTCCCGATCCCCTACCCGAACATCGGAATGTCTTCGGACACGTCCCAGGGTCCGAATACGGTGACGACCGACGGCCAGATGCCGATGGTCAAGGGAGCCCAGTACTCGCGGTCCTCGGGAGACGAGGCGGGCGTCGCCGGAGGGATCCTCTCGAGCGTCAACATGAGCTTCTGCGAGTTCATGCTGTATTCCTTCGACGTGAAGTTCGAAGGGAACAACGTCTGCCGCATGGGCGATCAGCTCTTCCACAACAAGAAGAACATCATGGGGTAACACGGAGCGGCAAATGACCGACATGGGCGAGGGCATCACCGGTTCGGTGGAGCTCGACGAGGACGTCCCCGTCCTCCGCGCCAAGGTGACCGAGGTGAAGTTCCTGAGCAAAGTGAAGGTTGCCTTGGTGAAGGCCACGGTTCCGGTTCCCCACTGGGCCGAAGGCGCCAACGTCGAGGACGGGAGGTACTCGAAACGGCCCGCCGTGATCGTCGTTCGGGGCTCGAAGGCCGCCGGCAGTCTGAATGTTCAGATGGTCGAGGTGAAAGTCCAGATCCTCGAGTGCAAGAACATCTCGGGTCAAGGCAAGCTCCTAGGTGTCCTGCGGGGCCTGACGATCGAGGGCGAGTGCCCGCTCGGCGTGGGAACGCACACGGTGCAGGCCCGGATCCAGGAGCTCCCCGAGGGAATTCAGTGGTACTGGGGAAACATGGTCTGGGTCCTCGAGGTCCCGTCGGCCAATCACGACTGGGCGCTGAACATCACGCGACTCGAGGTGTTCTCGGTCCTCGACACTCCGATCCCGGTCTTCCAGGACGACGTGGGCGTCTGGGTCGAGGCGTTGCGCTTTCTCTGCCGGTTTGCCGGTGTGGTCAATGTAACCGACCAGCGGGACGCGGCTGCCCGCGTCACCAGGTACGCCCACGGCCCACATGGTCTCTTCTACGACAGCGCGGGAGGGGGCAGGTCTCTCTACGGCGTCGGCCAGCGGGGCGGGACCTTTAGGCTGGCGTCCTATCTCGCCCGGGTGAGCAACTACGCGAATTGCTACGACCAGGCCGCGGCGATCCAGACGCTTTCCGGAGCCCTCGGCGTGAAGCTCCGGTGGATCTTCCTCGAGCCCTTCGGAGCCATCAATTCCACGAATCTCCTCGGGTACGGTGGCTGCAACAACCCCTTCTTCAGGATGAACGGTACCCCTCAAGTGATCGACCGGGACGACCCGCAGAGAACCGCGTTTGGGAACCACGCGTTCGGCGCCTTCGATCCGAAGCTGCTCGACGCCTGCGCCGGGCCGCACACGGGAACGGAAGGTCATCAGGAATACGTGGATTCCAGCATCGACGACGCCTCGATTCTCTATGGCATCAGTAATTGGTTTCCGGATCGGCCCGGAGGCGCGATAGACATGCAGTGGTGTGGTGGAGTTGCGAGCGTCGAGTAGCGTCTGGCTCGCCGCCGCGATCGGCCTCCTCGGAGGACCGAGTCCGGTCCCGACGCCCGAAAGGACGACGATGGCAGAACCGAAACGGGTGGAACGCTTCAAGCGGGAGATCGGATTCGAGAACGTCGCGGCCCGCGATGAAGGCCGCGGGGACGTCGTCTTCGAGTGGCCAGACGTCGAATCCGGAGCCGGCCTCCGGAAAACCGCCGGCTGGCGCCGCGTCGAGGACTTTACGACGTCCGACGCTCCGGGCGAGGCCTATCGCGTCCGGACGCTGCAGAACGACCAGGGGACGTTCATGGTCGCGATCCACGTGTCGAGCTCCGGCGCGCGGCCGGCCCGCGAGCGTCTCGTGGAGCTGGCGGGCCGCACGATGACCGTCGACATACCGTATGTGAAGGGGCCTCCCGGCCTCGGCGATCTCGCGGTCGTCAACAGGAACCCCGAAGTACCAGACCTCATCTGGGTTTATGCGAACGTCTGCATCCAGGTCGACGCAGACGAAAGCCACGTCGACCCTCTCGCCTTCGCACGGGATCTCCAGGCCCAGATGGAAAGGCACCTCGGGCCGGCCGCGTCGCGACTCCCGCAGATCACCGGGCTCGCCGTCGAGCCGACCCGAGTCTCCGAAGGTCAGGAGATACGCGCGACCATCCAGTCGACGTCTCGGCACCTCGACTCGATCCTCTTCAAGGTCAAGGACGAGGAGAGGCTGCTGAGCAAGGTGGACGAGAAAGACAACGTCTTCCGATTCGTGGCGAAGGCGCCCGGGAGCGCCAGGCTCCGCGCCGTGGCCATCGACCGCAGAACTCTCCTCTCCTCGTCGAGCTCGGCTGACGTCGAAATCCTTCCCGCGCAGGAATCGAGGACCCAGAAATGAACAAGACACACACCGCGCTCCTCGCCTTCGAAAAGACTGCGCTCGGCAGGATCCTGGAGCGTCGTGCTCACGGCCAGCTTCTCGTCTCCCTCGAAGGCGAGACGGACGCCGTGATGATCTGCAGCCAGCTGCAGACCGCCGAGGCGCCGGTCCGGCTGGCGGTCGGGGATCGGGTCCTCGTCTGCCTCCCCGAGGGCGCGGAAGCAAGGGCCGTCGTCCTCGGACGCGTCGGGCCCAGCGTCGACCCTGCGCCCCCGAGAGACGT
>CAWFJJ010000027.1:0-18662 GCA_963816185.1 Thermoanaerobaculia bacterium
TGCCACCACGTCTCTCCTCCGCGCCGAGTGTATACACAGGTCCAGTGAGGCTCCCTCACCTCACCACGTGCCGTTAGTTATCGAGCTGCAGGACCATTTCAATACAGGACTCTTGCGATGCGGCTCTTAGCGCCTCTTTGTGCCGGGGTATTCGTGCTCGGCGCCCTGGAATCCGAGGCAGGTCTGCGCTTCGAGCAACTACCCGGGCCCAACGGAGCCGATACGAACGCTCTCGCCGCCGACGGCTCCACGCTTTGGGCCGGGACGCTCCGCGGGGTCTGGAGGCTGTCGGCCGGCGCCTGGAGTTTCGACGGGCTGTCCGACAAGACGGTCGTTTCTGTCGCAGTTGCGCAGGGTTTCGTCTGGGCCGCTGCCGGCGATGGGCTATGGCGGCGCGACACCGATGGGACGTGGAACCTCGAAACTCTTCCCAGTAACCCGTCCATCGTGAGGGCCGTTTTTTCCTACGGGACGACGCTCTGGGCCGGCGGCGTCGGCGTATATCGTCGTTCGAGCGGGACGTGGACGGCTCTGGCGTCTCCCGGCGGCATCGTGACCGCGGCGACGGTCTTCAACGGGGATCTCGTGGTCGGCCGCCAGGACAACGCCGCCGCGCGTTACAGCGGATCGACGGTCGTCCCGATGACCGCCGGAATGGGCGTGAACGAGAGCGCGAACGCGCTCGCCGTGGTCGGCGGAACGCTCTGGGCAGGAACGTCGCGGGGCCTCTACTCGTGGGACGGAGCGAGCTGGGTGTACCAGACGGGGCTCGGGCTCCACGACGTGCGAGCCATCGCGAGCGCGGGCGGCACGCTTCGCGTCGCGACGGTCGACGCCGGAGTCCTCCGTCAGAGCGGCGCAGCCTGGGCCGCCGACAACGCGGGAATCCTCTTCCCCTCGGGGAAGACCTTCGCGACGCTCGGAACGGATCTCTACCTCGGAACCGCCGGTTCTCCCGTCTATCACCTGACCGGCACGACATGGATCGAGGCGGGGACGGGGCTGAACGCGGCGATCGCGTCAGACTTCTTCAGTTTCTATTATCTCGTACCACACGCTTTCTTTGTGTTTTACGCGTTTCGCGGCGCAGGCTTCTGGGGTGGCGAGCACTTCGCGCTCACTGGCTGCGGAAACGTCTACGCGGCGAGTTTCGGTCTCATCGCCACGAACTGCGGACCATTCTCCTGGTCGCTCTTCCCCCCCGCTGAACTGACTGCCGAGGGCAAGGGTCTGCCCGCCGGGGCAGTTATTACGACGTTAGCTGGAGGTTTAGGCGGAACCCTCAACGCGGGCGTTTTTGGCCTTACGACCAACGGATGGATCCCCGAGCAGGGACTTCCGGCGAATGCTCCGGTTCACAGTCTCCGGTCGATCGGCGAGTCGCAATTCGCTGCGGTCGGCACGCAGGTCTTCATAAGGCAGAATAATGGAAATTGGGTGAACGTCAGCTCCGGGCTCGACCGTGCCGCGACCGTTCAGGCCTTTGGCGGCGGCTGGAGCGGTTCCACGTTTGCAGGGCTTGTCGACGGGGGCGTGTTTCGGCGCGACGGAACGTCGCCGTGGCGGGTGGACAGCGCTGGCATCAACGGCGCTTCCGTCTACTCGCTAGACACGGTGGTGCCCACTTTCCCTTTTAATTTGTTCCTGCCGCTTCAACCTGCTCGGCTTTTCGCAGCCGCCGGGCGGAAGGGGGTCCAGAGAAAATACGCCGGAGGGTGGCTCGCGGAGTCGTCGGGACTGCCGCCCGGCGTCGATGCGCGCGTCGTGCGAGCACCGTATTCCGGCTATGAGCCGTCGAGCGTGGACCACGTATTCCTAGGTACTGCTGGTCACGGTAATTTCTGGGCGCCGGTCCTGGCCTCTACGAAAGTCCTTCCTGTCGTCCTCGATGTCGTCGGCGGAACCGGGGCGCGATTCCGGACCGAAGTCACGATCGGCAACCGCCTTCCGAGTCCGTATTCCCAGGATGTCGCCATCACGTTTATGCCCGCGCCGGGCTTTGTAGGGCCAGGCACTCCACCGAAGGCGATCACGAAAACGATTCCTGCGGGAACCGAGATGCGCGTCTCCGACGCCGTCGAATTTCTTCGTTCGGCAGGGGTCCCGATCCCGCCCTCCAGCTCGGGGCCGATTGCGGGAACGCTCTCCCTATTGAGATATCTGGGTCCATCCCCCGATAATGAATCTCTCTACGCCGTCGCTCGGACGTACACGAGCGACGCGAGCGGAACGTACGGCGTCGCGTATGACGCACCGTCGGACCTCGACGCTGCCGAGGAGGAAGCGTCGGTCTACGGCCTGCGCAGCGTCTCGGGCGTTTCGCGGTCGAACCTTGCCGTGGCTCACCTCGCGGGCAGGACGACGGACCCCATCACGCTGTCGGCCCAGGTCTATTCCGCGGACGGTACGCCGGCCGGTGCGCCTCTCACGAAGAGCCTCGCCCCCGGCGACTGGTACCAGTGGAACGGAATTCTCGGCCTCGCGGGGCTCCCGGACGGCGCGTTCGGCTACGTCCGCATCACGCGCCTTTCCGGCATCGGGCCGTGGACCGCGTACGGCGTCGTCAACGACTCCATTACATCCGACGCTTCCTTCCTGCCTCCCTTTCGGCCGGGCGGCCTTGCGGCCGCGCGCAAACTCGTGGTCCCCGTCGTCCTCGACGTCTACGGCCTGGCGGGCTCGCACTACACGACCGAGCTGACACTCGTGAACGACTCCACGTTCTCGACTCCCGTGGACCTCGTCTACCAGCCCGCGCCGAACTTCGGTTCGGCTACAGGAGCCCCCGTCGTCACGGTGGCACTCGCGGCCGGCGAGCAGACTACGCTCCCGGACGTCATCCAGTACCTGCGCACGAACGGCGTCAACATCCCCGATCCGGCCGTCGCCGGGCCACAGGCGGGAACGCTTTCGGTGACATTCCGGAACCTCACGAGCCTCGCCGCCCCGCGCACCGTCGCGCTCGCCCGCACCTCTACGCCGAACCCCGACACGACCCGCGGGGGCAGCTACGGCCTCTCCTATTCCGCCGCGGCGAAAGGCGGCGGCGCGCGGTCGTCGGCCGTGGTCCCGGCTCTGACGCAGGGTTCCTCCACGCGCTCCAACCTCGCGGTCGTCCATCTCGGCGGCGGGTCGGAATCCGCCCTTACGCTTTCGGTCCAGCTTTATGACGCGACGACGGGGGCCACGGCAGGCAGCCCGCTCTCGATCACGCTTCAGCCGGGCGACTGGTTCCAGTGGTCGCGCATCCTCGACCAGGCGGGCGCGGCGCCGGCCACCACGAAGGCCATCGCCGTCATCACGCGCGTCTCCGGCGACGACACCTGGCTCGCCTACGGCGTCCTAAACGACGCGATCAGCTCCGACGGGAGCTTCATCGGGATGATCCCGGCGGAGGAGTTCTGACCCTCCCATGCGGTACGGCGTCGTGAACGACGCGAAGACGTCCGACGGCAGCTTCATCCGGATGATCCGGCTCGACGCGGAGTAAGCCGCCGGCACGTTCGAACCGCTCTGCTATCGTCTCGCCCCGGCGAGGCGATCGCCGGGAGGTCCCACCTGTCCACTCCGCTCATGTTCCTGGTCGCGATTGTCATGGTGTGGTTTGCGGCCGGGAGCATCTGGAACGTGCGGAAGGGGAAGGCCACGCTCCGCTGGATGCAGGGAGGCCTTCATCTCCTCTGTGAAAGGACGACGGTCCGCTGGCTCGGGACGACGGCGGTCGAGCTCTCCCTGGTGAAACCTAAAGCCCCGTTCGAGGGGGTAACGCTCGTGATCTTCCTCGAGCCGCGGGACGTCCCGTGGCTCTGGGGGCTCTCGAGGAGCCGGGGGCGCCGCGACGCGCTCATCGTCCGCGGGAAGCTCCGCCGCGCGCCGCACGGCGATCTGGAGGCGCTCGACCGCTCGAGCTTCGCGGGCCGCGACGCGCTGCGCCACATGGCGAACGAGCGCTGGTCGGTCCGCGAGGCCGCGGCCGAAGGCATGCGGCCGATCTACTACAAGGTGGAAGGCACTCTTCCTCTTGCCGACGATCTCCTCGAGCTGGCCCGCGCCGGAGGCTTGACGGTCCGGCGCCTCTCCGTACGCCGGGCCGAGCCCCACTTGCAGCTCCACATCGACCTGCCCGCCGAGTCCGCTCCCGCCGCGGACGTGTTCGCGGCGGTGCGGATGATCGGCGATCGCGCGCTCAGGACCTAGGCGATCACGGGGGCCGGCTTCACGGCCGCCGGCGTCGCGCTGTACTTCCGGTAGGCCTTCAGGCCGTCCCACCCGATGAAGAGGGCCGCGATGATCAGAAGGGCCGCGAGGACGATCATCGCCCACGCGCCTGCGACCGGCAGCCCGCTCATCGCCGGGTTCGCTGCGATCGTCACATAGAGGTTGCGGGCCGTGACGGCCGTGGCGAAGAGCGTCGTGACGTACATGAAGAGCATCGGGTAGAGGGCGTAGCTCGGGTTCCTCTTTTCCGACTTGAGCCAGACGGTCACGACGAGGAGGCTCAGCGCGGCCATGAGCTGGTTCGACGCGCCGAACATCTGCCACAGGTAGACCCACGTGCCCGTCATGACGAGCGCGAGCGTCAGCAGCATGGAGATGATGCTCGAGACGTGCATGTTGCGCACGAGCGGAATCGCCTCGCCCGCCCACTCGGTGAGCGTGACGCGCATGACGCGGAAGACGAGCTGCGTCACCGTCAGGACGATGACGACGAAGGCGCCGAACCCGAGCGCCGTGCCGAAGACCTCGGGGATCGCCTTGAACGTGCCGGCGTAAATGAGCTTGCCGACGCCCGCCGCGAACCTTCCGCCGCCGCCCCCGACGCCCGCGATCGAAACGGCCACGAGCGAGAGGAGGGCGAGCGTGTACTCGCCGAACATCGAGCCGCCGCCGACCGGGAGGCCGTCGGTCTCGTACTCGAGCTGGCGCGCCGTCCCGACCGAGCCGACGAGCGCGTGCCAGCCGGAGATCGCGCCGCAGGCGATCGTCACGAAAAGCATCGGCCAGAGCGGCTGCCACGCCGTGAACGGCTTGACCGGGGCCGTGAAGCCGAGGTCCTTCACGGCCGTCAGCGCGAACGCGCCGATGGCCTTGCCGCCGGCGTCCAGAACGCCCGTCAAAGGTGCGACGAGGGCTCCGATCGCCGAGAGGACGATCGTGATGAGCATGACCCAGAAGCCGATGTAGTTGACGGGCTGGGCGAACCGCCAGATGGGCATGTTCGCGCCGCAATAGGAGAAGGCGAAGAGGAAGACCATCCACAGGAGGTAGTTCGGAAGCGTCCGAATCTGCTGCGTGGCCGCGTCGTAGGCTGGGGTCGTCGGGCGCTTGCCGTCGGGCCCCGGAACCGGGATGCGCGGGTCGGCGTAGGTGGGATCCTGAAGGGAGAGGATCGGCTGCTTGGCGTTGAGGTTGTCGACGGATGCGTTCAGCGAGACGACCGCCGCGCCGACCGGCCCCTGGACGAGAGCTCCCTTCGCGTTCTTCGTCTGGCCCCACGGGCCGAGCGCCATGGCCCCGAGCGTCACGGCCACGACGATCACCGTCACGAGGATCAGGTTCATCTTCCAGCGGTACATCATCTGGCCCGCCAGAAGACCCATGAGCGCCAGCATGATGATGCCGAACGGCACGTCGGGGCGCGCGGAGAGGATCGCCGCGAGGATTCCGACGAACGCGCCGGCGAGGAGCATCAGGTAGAAGAAGATGAAGATGAAGAGGATCGTCCGGGTGCGCGGCGCGATGAGCTTGTGCGAGATCGCGCTCAGGCTGTTCCCGTCGTTCCTCACCGAGACCATGATCGCGGAGTAGTCGCTGACCCATCCGATGAAGCTCACCCCGATGACGAGCCACAGCAGGGACGGGAACCAGCCCCAGATGTTCGCGGCCGTGATGGGGCCGACGATCGGGCCCGCGGCGGCGATCGACTTGAAGTGGTACCCGTACAGGACGTTCTTCGACGTGGGCATGAAGTCCACGCCGTCCATGTACATCGTGGCCGGCGTCGCTTTCTTCGCGTCGGACCTGATGACGTCCCGGTCGATCCGTCGCGCGTAGAAGTTGTAGGCCAGGTAGATGACGACCGTCGCGATCACGACGATCCACAGCGTGTTCATCGGTGGGCTCCTTTCACGGGCGTGTCCCGTTGGCGCGCAGAGGTACCCCTTCAGCATAGGTCGGAGCGCAGCCTCCGCCGTCGATGCAAATGCATCATCGGCCGGGAGCGAGAAGAAATTTCTTAGAAGAGGTAGGACGAGCTCGGGCGCCGTCGGAGCAACGGCCGGCGGCCCAGCCCTATTACCATTCGCAGAGATTCTTCAGGGCCACCGTCGCGCGCGTGACGCTCAGACGGGGATCGGAACCAGTCCGCCGGGCGCCGGCGCCGCGCCTTCGTCCTTCTTCGTGACGGTGGCGGGGGCGGTGGGCTTCGGAGGCTCGGGCTTCACGGGCGGCCTCTTGGCGACCTCGTGCCCCGTGACGCGCTTGATGATCGCGTAGATCTCCTCGCCGTCCAGCGACTCCCGTTCGAGAAGCTGCTTGGCGATCTCCTCGAGCGCGGCTCTGTGCTCGACGATGATCTTCTTCCCGCGCGTGTACGAGCTCGTCACGATGCGGTTCACCTCGGCGTCGATCTTCCGCGCCGTGTCCTCGGAGTAATCGGGTTGCCGCGCGAAGTCGCGACCGAGGAAGACCTCTCCCTCGGGGCGGCCGAAGGACAGCGGGCCGAGCTCGCTCATGCCCCACTCGCAGACCATGCGGCGCGCCATCTCGGTGGCCTTCTCGAAGTCGTTCGAAGCGCCGGTCGTGACGCGTCCGATGCAGACTTCCTCGGCGAGGCGGCCGCCCATCATGACGGCGAGCTCGGCTTCGATGTATTCCTTCGAGTACGTGTACTTGTCCTCGAGCGGGAGCTGCTGCGTGAGGCCGAGGGCGCGCCCGCGCGGGATGATCGTGACCTTGTGGAGCGGGTCCGTGTGCTCCTCGAAAGAGGCGATGAGCGCGTGGCCTCCTTCGTGGTAGGCCGTGACGCGCTTCTCCTCGTCCGACATGACCATCGACTTCCGCTCGGCGCCCATGAGGACCTTGTCCTTGGCGTAGTTGAAGTCGGCCATGTCGACTTTCTTCTTGTCGACGCGCGCCGCCGCGAGCGCGGCCTCGTTCACGAGGTTCGCGAGGTCGGCTCCGGCGAAGCCCGGCGTGCCACGCGCGACGACCGAGAGGTCGACGTCGTCGGACATCGGGATGTTGCGCGAGTGGACCTTGAGGATGCCTTCACGGCCTTTCACGTCCGGACGGTCGACGACGACGCGGCGGTCGAAGCGGCCGGGCCGCAGCAGGGCCGGGTCGAGGACGTCGGGCCGGTTCGTGGCGGCGACGAGGATGACGCCGTCGTTCCCCTCGAAGCCGTCCATCTCGACGAGGAGGGCGTTCAGAGTCTGCTCCCTCTCGTCGTGCCCTCCGCCGAGGCCCGCGCCGCGGTGGCGCCCGACGGCGTCGATCTCGTCGATGAAGATGATGCACGGGGCGTTCTTCTTGCCCTGCTCGAAGAGGTCGCGCACGCGCGACGCGCCGACGCCCACGAACATCTCGACGAAGTCGGAGCCCGAGATCGAGAAGAACGGCACGTTCGCCTCGCCCGCGACGGCCCGCGCGAGGAGCGTCTTGCCCGTGCCCGGAGGGCCCATCATGATGACGCCCTTCGGGATCTTGCCGCCCAGCTTCTGGAACTTCGCGGGCTCCTTGAGAAAGTCGATGATCTCGGAGAGCTCTTCCTTGGCCTCTTCGCAGCCGGCGACGTCCTTGAACGTGACCTTCTTCTGGTTTGGCGTCAGCATCTTCGCGCGCGACTTGCCGAAGGCCATCGCGCGGTTCCCGCCCGTCTGCATCTGCCGCATGATGAAGATCCACAGACCGATCAGGAACAGGATCGGCGCCCACTGCAGGAGGATGACAAGGAACGAGCCCTGGCCCGGCTCCTCGGCCGTGATCTTCACGTTCGCCTTCATGAGGTCGGACGTGAGGTCGTTGTAGACGGGCGCGTACGTGCGGACGCCGGGCTCGCGCCCCTCGGGGGCTCCCTTCTTGTAGCCCCGGATCTCCTGGCCGCGGATCGTGACGCGGTCCAGGTCGCCCTTCTTCACCATCTCCATGAATTCGGTGAAGCTGACGGTGGAGGTCGAGGTGCGACCCACGTCCACGACACGGAAGAGCAGGAGGATCACCACGAGGATGACCATCCAGAGCAGGATGTTCTTGACGGTTGTGTTCACCTTGTGCCCTCGCCTCTCATACGCCGAATGCCGTGACGCGGTTCATCGGCACGGGCGCGGCGGTCCGCGGTGGACTCGAACGGCGCCTCCCCTTCGGTTCTGACCTGAGCGATGAACGGAAAGTTCCCGCCCTCGCCCAGGTATTCCATGCCATAGCCCACGAGGACGCCTTCCTCCGCCGGGAACAGGACGTAATCCGCGCGGAGCGCGCTTTTCCTCTCCTGAGGATGATCCACCACGCAGGCGAAACGGATGGAACGGGGCTTTTCTTCCCGCAGCTGATTCAGCAGCCACGTCTCGACGACCCCGCTCCGGATCACGTCCTTGAGCACGATGAGGTGGGTATCCGCAACGTCGAAAGGCGCGAGGAAGTGATAGTTGACGACCTTTTCGCTGTCGCCGTCGCGGAGCACGTCGATGTACTCGCAGTGAACGGGCCGTGGCACGGCGCGGGCGAGGTCGGCGACGAAGAACCCCGCGCCCTTCAGGATCGCGATGAGGACGATGTCGCCCTCGGGATAGTCGTGACCGATCCTCCCGCCGACGTCCACGACGCGTCGGGCGATGTCCTGCGGGCCGTACAGTTCGTCGGTGACAAGTGCCACAGACATGTAAGTCTAGCAGGGGAGGCCGATGCGAAAGGGGAGGCTCAGGGCCTGGAGTACTCGTCGATCACGCGAGAGATCGCCCGCCTGCAGACCGGACAGAACCCTCCCGGATCGCGCGTGAACATGATGCAGTCGGCCGAGGGCCGATAGAGGCCTTTCGCCTCGTACGAGGCACCCTCGAAGGCTCCGACCTTGCCGGACCACGTCATCGTGGACAGGAGCTTCGAATCCAGGGCCATCTGCCGGCGGAAGAGGTCGTCGAGCGCGGAGGGCGGCGCGCCGGAGGCGATGAGCTTCTTCCGCTCTGCCTGGAATCCGCGGGTCTGCTTTTCGAAGGCTTCTTTCTCCCACGGGGTCGGCAACGGCGTTCCCTTCTCGACGAGGTCGGCCCATTTCAGCGCCTTCGGGTCGTGCAGGGCGGTCACGTTCGGCTCCCACGGCTCCGGCTTCTCGCCGCCGGTCTCGTACGCCACGTCCGATCCGTAGTACTCGTCCGCGAGGCCCGCGAAGTGGTGGCCGAACTCGTGCACGAAGACGTACTCGGCGAAGCCCGTGTCCACGGACGCGGTGGCCTGGAAGTTGTAGATTCCGCCGCCGCCGTAACGAGCGTCGTTCACGAGAATCTCGAGGAAGTCGTACGGCGCGGCGGAGGCGGCTTCGCGAAGCGCGCGGTCGTCGTACGTGAGCACGTAGCGCTCCGAGCCGAAGATGCCGTATTGAACGGACAGCGGCGTTCGCCTGAAGATCTTCGAGTCCGGCCTCAGGACGCCGCTTTCGGAATCGGACAGGTCGAGCGCGCGCACGTTGAAGTCGGACTTGCGGCTCTTGAACGGCTCGTACGTGAAGAGGATGTCCACGAGGCGCTTCACGTCGGCGTGAAACTTCGGCAAGTCCTTTTCGGCATAGCCCTCGCCGAGGAGGAGGAGATCCAGCTTCGCGGCGGCCGGCCCGTTCTCGAAGACCGTCCAGACCTTTCCCATCGGCGCCCGCGGCGCGGGATTCACCTCGGGCCCCGCAGGATCGATCACGGTGGAAAACAGCTCGTGGAAGACATTGGCCTTGTCGCGGCGCTGGAGCGCGATCCGGACCTTCTCGCGTGGCCACGGAAGCCGCAGCGATTCGGGAAACGTCCGGGCCGCCCTCTTCGCCTCCTCCGTCTGCTCCCACTCGCCGAACATCGACGAATAGCCGCGCGAGAAGAGGACGCGATTCGTCCGTGCGTCCCGGACCTCGAACAGATTGCTGCCGAGGTTCGTCTCGTCGAGGAGGCGGGTCCGGCTGCCCGGCCAGGGGCCGTCGTCGACGACGCGATCGAGCGCCACCACCTCGCCCTTCGGGCCGCCCGTGTGGAAGAGATCCACACGCATCGTGCGGCCGGTGAAGAGAGCGTCGAAGGAATTCGGAGAAGAAATCTCTGCTGAAGAAAGAGAAGAAAGAAAGACTTCTGCGGAAGAGGAAGAAGAAGAGAGAATTCCTTTGAAAAGGAGGAGAAGGGGGAGCGCAGCCGCAGCGAGGAAGAGAGGGCGGCGCAGCCTGTTTGGGAGTTTGCTCAGCTTCATGGTGGCTCGATCGTAGACCGAGTTCGCCCTCTTCGCGGCGCCGGGACGAACCTCACGGTGCGCGGATCGACCTCGACGCGGCCGCCCGCGAATTCCTCGCCGAAGGTCTTGTCACCTTTCTCGATGCGGCTCAGAACCTTTTTCACCTGAGCCTTCCCCGGGACTCGGCCGCCGGCGCCGGCGGCCCTCACGAGCAGGCGGCCGGCCGCTTCGAGCGAGAGACGCGCGAAAAAGGAACGGGGCCAAATACCCTTCGACGAGATCTTCTTCTCGGCCAACGCCTCGTCGAGCCGGCGGTCGAGCGCGTCCAGCCTCTCCCCCCATTTCGCTCCGGCGCGCGCCAGCCGCGCAGTTCTGCCGGGGTCCTTTCGCTCCATTTCCGGAAGCACGCTGCGGCGGATGCGGTTTCGCGCGAAGCCCTCGTTCTCGTTCGTCTCGTCCTCGCGAAAGGGAATACGTCTCTGGGCAAGGAGCTCGCGCAGCTCGGCACGCGAAAAGGGGAGGAGCGGACGGACGATGCCGTCGGCCCGGCGCGAGCGGATCCCTCCGCGGGCGCGGCCGAGTCGCCGCTCGAGGTGGAGCAGGACGGTCTCGGCTTGATCGTCACGCGTGTGCCCCGTCAAGACGAGAGCGCCGCCGAGGCTTTTGGAGAGAGCGAGGAGCGCCGCGTACCGCAGGCGGCGGGCCGCAGCCTCGAGGCTCTCGCCCTTCCTCCGCCCGGACGGGACGTCGACCGCGCGAAGGATGAAAGGCAGGGAAAGCTTTGCGGCGAGCCGCGCGCAGAACCGCGCGTCCTCGTCGCCGGCAGCGCCCCTGAGGCCGTGCGCGACGTGCGCGGACGTCACGGCAACGCCGCGCGGAGACGCCCACGCGGCGGCGAGGAGGAGAAGCGCCGTGGAGTCGCTCCCGCCCGAATGCGCCACGACGAGCGTGGCGCCGCCCGCGAAAAGGCGTCCTTCCTCGACGTGTCGGGCGAAGCGATCCTCGAGTGGCCCCGTCATCGTGCGTTATCATCCGCCCTCCACCCGGGTCCCCGGGCGCGCCTTTTCGGGGCGGCGTAGCTCAGATGGCCAGAGCAGGGGTCTCATAAGCCCTTTGTCGGCGGTTCGATTCCGCCCGCCGCCACCATTCATTCAAAAGGAGTTAGGACGAATCGCCTCGGCCGTTCTTTCGGCGCGCGTCACTCTTGCGCCCCCGTGCCCAGATTCCCATTCACCTCACGGAACCGCCTCCGGGCGCGGGGACGAGTCGCTCGAGGTCGACGAACCAGCTCGTGACGAGCTCGAGCTGTCGTACGACGCCGGAATCGGGGAGTCGCTCGACCGTCACGAAGCCGCTCCCGTCCTGAGCCACGTCGTAACCCTCGATTCCGGGCCTCTCGAACAGCGGCTCCGGCGGCCCGCAACCTGCCTCCATTCGCTCTCCGTCACAAGCAACGGCGAAGATTCGATCGCCCGAGAGATAGAAGATCTGCCGGCCGTCGTGAGACCACCGCGGGCTGCGCCCCCCCTCCAGGGAGACCTGGACGCGGCGCGCCCCCCCGACCAGGCGCTGGGCGAAGACCTCGATCGACCCGAACTCGCCGGACTGATAGGCGAGAAAACGGCCGTCGGGCGAGAGGCATGCCTCCTCCACCGAGCCGGGGATCTGGCGGCGGGCGGCAGCGGAACCTCGCGTCGCCATTCCCCACAGACCCCGCTCGTCCTCCCCTCGCGTCACCTCGTAGAGGAGCGTCTCTCCGTCTGGCGTGAATCCCCGGGGCCGTTTCTCGAGAAGATCGTCTCCGCAGAGGACCTCCGGCGGGCCGCTGCCGTCCGACCTCTGCCGAAAAATTTTGTAGCCCATCTCTCCCAGCAACGCGCCTCGGAACACGACCCACTCTCCGTCCGGGCTCCAGACGGGGAATCGTGCCAGACGCGTGGCGCCGAGAGGCAGACGCGCCCTGGTGCCGCGAAGGAGATCGCAGATCCACAGTCCGCTCAACCGAGAGACAATCGCGAGGAAACGACCGTTCGGCGAGAAACACGGGGGAGTCGCGAAGGCGTCGGACGGAAGGGCGAGCGGCTTCGGCGTGCCGTCCGATCCCAGCCGGACCAGCCGCTTTATTTCGTACGGACTGCCCCTCAATTGGCCGCGGGCGAAAACCAGGGTCCCCGTGTCCGACACCGCGAAAACGCCTCCGGCACCGTCGAGCGCGATGTCCTTCAAGATTGCGACGGCCGGCCCCGTCGCGCAGCCCCGCGAGGGATCGAACGGAGCCGCGAACAGCGTCCCGTCCGTCTTGGTGTAAAGGACGTGGCCCGTTCTCAAGGCGGCTCCCGTGGACCCCGTGCTCGCGAAGGCGCGCAGTTGGCCGCTCGACAAATCGAGCAGGCTCGTGTCCCCCAGGGCCGAGGCATCCCAATCGAGCACCAGGGCCGACCGACCGCCGGCAGACAGTCGGGGATACCCGATGCAGCGGGGCCCCTCGACCTCGCCCGCTCGAAGCCGCGTTACGACTGGCTCCTCGCGACCGCCTGTCGAAGGGATTCGTCTCAGGCCGTCCAAAACGTTTCCAACGAAGTAGATCGCGCCGTCCTCTCCCCAGCACCCTCCTTCGAAGCCCGGAAGGGGGCAGACCATCTGCGTCAAGCCGGAGGAGAACGAGTGCACGCGCAGCTCTCCGGAGCGTGGTGAGTCTGCCGAGACGTCGGCCGCGAACGCCACCCAGCGGCCGTCCGGGGAGAAGAACGGCCCCTCCGCACACTCACTCTCGGGGATCTGCTCCGTCTCGCCGCGGTCCAGGTGCGAGACATAGAGATGCTGAGGCCCGTCTTCACCCTGCGCCACAAAGGCGAGTTTCGACGCGTCGCGGGAGATGGCGAGCACGGGTGACGCCTGGCCCGAGAGGCGCGTACCGCGCGGCAGGGGTACGACGGATCGAGTTACATTTCTTGCGGCCGCCTCTCGGGCCGGCTGTTCCGGCAAGGAGACGAGAGTCCGGAGAAAGAACGCCAGATCCCGAGCCGACTGGAACCGCTGTTCCGGCCTTTTCTCAAGGCAACGGTGCACAATCCGGTCGAGCGCGAGGCCGGTTCTGCCGTGCAGGTCGGAGCGTTCTGGCGCCTCCTCGGTCAGGATCGCCGTCATCGTCTCGGCCGCGGTCTCACGTTGGAACGGTCGGGACCCGGTCAACATCTCGTGGAGCATGGATCCCAAAGAGAAGATGTCCGAGCGGTGATCGACCGCCTGGCCGCGGACCTGCTCGGGAGACATGTAGCCGACAGTTCCCAGCAGCGTTCCCGGAAGCGTGTAGGAGGAGACCGTGGGCGCGTCGTCTCGGCTCGCCTCTCCGGATCGTCCGACCGCCTTGGCCAGACCGAAGTCCGCGATCTTTGCGAGATTCGAGACCGTCACCAGGATGTTTTCGGGCTTCAGATCCCGGTGGACGATTCCCTTCTCGTGCGCCGCCGCGAGCCCGTCCGCGATCTGCGCTGCGAGCTCGATCGTGCGCTCGGCCGTAAAGCGGCCCGCCTCGAGCAACGCCCGGAGATCCGAACCTTCCACCAGCTCGGTGACGAGAAACGGCACCTCGGATTCTCGTCCGATGTCGAAGACCGACACGATGTGCGGATCGCAGAGGGCCGAAACCGCGCGCGCTTCCTGCTCGAATCGCGCGAGCTTCTCGCGATCTTTCGAGACCTCATCCGGCAACACCTTGATCGCGACAGCGCGGCCGAGCCGCGAGTCCCGCGCCCGATAGACCTCCCCCATCCCGCCCGCGCCGAGAAGCGAGAGGATCTCATAGGGGCCGAGCCGGGTGCCTGCACGGATCGTCACGAAGGCCCGGAGAGATTCTATCCGCGGCTGGTCCGCGCTTCCCGCGCCGCCTTATGATTCCACCATGCGGCGGCGAGACGGAGAAGAAGACGACTCGCCTTACATCTTCTGTGAGCAGTGCGACCAGATGTTCGAGCGCGTGTTCATCCAGCAGTGTTCGTTCTGCTCCAAGGATTTCTGTCGGAACTGCGCGGTCCGCTCGGGGAACGCGGCGTTCTGCAGCAAGGCCTGCGCGAAAGCGTGGTTTTTCGCCGATGCCGACGAGGACGAGGCAGAAGAAGAGAAGAAGGAGACGACGTAGATCCGCGCTTTCCTCGCCGTCTCCGTTGGCGATCCGGGGCTCGACACGTCTCTCGCCGCGCGTGCATTCCGCCTTCCCGAAAGCGAGCTCCGGCGGGTGCCGGCCGCCCAACGCCACCTGACTCTTCGCTTTTTCGATGAACTTCCCGAAGACCGCGTGGAGGACGTCCGCAGCGCGGCGGGCTCGGCAGCCGCGAACGTGCCGGCCTTCGACCTCGAGCTGGAGGGAGTCGGGTGCTTTCCGCCGCGGGGCCCGGCGAAGGTCGTCTGGGTCGGCTGCGGCGCGGGGCGCGAGGTGCTCGCCGCGCTCGCCGAGGCGCTTTCACGGGCGCTCGCGAGCCGGGGGTTTCCGGGCGACCCGCGGCCGTTCTCGCCGCACCTCACCCTGGCGCGCGCGCGGAACCGGCGCGGCTCCTCGGCGGTCGCGGCGGCCGTGCACAGGAGCGCAGCCGTCGAGGGGCCGCTCGGCCGCGTTCGGGTCGACCGCCTGCTTCTCGTTCATTCGACGCTCGGCTCGGGACCGCCCCGACACGACGTACTCGGGACGTTCCCGCTCGCGGGGTGACTCGTCCCCGGATGGTTGCGCGAAGGCTCGCTCGGGGGTAGACCACTCGGCATGGACCTCCGCGCGCATCTCCTTGCCTCCCTCGACCGCGCTTACGACCTCAAGTCGTGGCACGGCCCGAACCTGAAAAGCTCGCTTCGGGGAGTCTCGCCGGCCGTCGCCTTCTTCCGGCCGGGGCCGAAGCGAAATTCGATTTACGATCTCGTGCTCCATACGGCTTACTGGAAGTACGCGGTCCGGCGCCGGCTCACCGGCGAAAAGCGCGGGTCGTTCGCGCTCGACGGTTCGAACTTCTTCGCTGCGCCGCCGCGGTCCACCGCGAAAGAGATCGCGGCGGCGAAGGTCCTTCTCGAGCGCGAGCATCAGGCGCTCCGCGGGGTCGTAGAAGACCTGCCCGAGGCGGCGTTCCCCGCGCGCATCGGGCGCTGGACTGCGGAAGCGATGGTCGCGGGCGTCGCAGCGCACGACGTCTATCACGCAGGCCAGATCCAGCTCCTGAAGAGACTTCACGGGGAGAGGCGAAGAGGATGAGCGATCTCGCATATCCGATCGGAAAGTTCGCCTGGAGCGGTCCCGGCTCGGTCGAGGAGCGCGCGCGCCGCATCGCCGAGATCGCGGCAGCCCCTGTGGCGCTGCGGGACGCGGTTGCCGGCCTCTCGGACGCGCAGCTCGAGACGCCCTACCGTCCCGGCGGCTGGACGGTCCGGCAGGTCGCCCACCACGTACCCGACAGCCACATGAACGCGTACGTGCGGTTCAAGCTCGCCGTCACGGAGGAAACGCCGACGATCAAGCCCTACGACGAGGCGGCGTGGGCGCGGCTCGCCGACGTACGCACCGTCCCGGTCGAGACGTCGCTCGCGCTCCTCGAGGCGCTCCACGCACGGTGGGTCGCGCTCCTGAGATCGCTCGGCGAGGCCGACTGGGCCCGCACGTTCAAGCATCCGGAGCTGGGCGTCGTCCCTCTCGAGAAGAACCTCGCGCTCTACGCATGGCACGGCCGGCATCACGTCGCCCACGTGACCTCGCTCCGGGAACGGATGGGCTGGGGCTGAGCCGGGGCGTGGGGAAGGGAGCCTTGCCGCGCCGTCAGCGCGCCACGGCCGCGGCCCGGCCCTCGTATGCGCGCTCGAGCGTCGCGATGTCCAGCTTCTTCATCGGGAAGAGCGCCGTCATCACGCGCGAGACCTTCTCGGGATCCGGGTCGGCGACCATGTCGCGCAGCGCTTTCGGCACGACCTGCCAGGACACGCCGAACTTGTCCTTCAGCCAGCCGCACTGCTGGGCCGCCGGGTCTCCGCCCGCGGTGAGCTTCTCCCAGTACTGGTCGATCTCCTTCTGCGTCTTGCAGAAGACCTGCAGCGAGATCGCTTCGTTGAACCGGAACTGCGGACCCCCGTTCAAAGCCGTGAACGGCTCGCCGTCGAGCTCGAACTCGACGGTCAGGACGGACCCGGGCGGCCTCTGGTGGATCTCGCGCCCCGCCTCCGTGTAGTGTGAAAATTTGCGAACTTTCGAGTTCGGAAAGACCGACGTGTAGAACGCGACGGCCTGCTCCGCCTCGCCGTTGAACCACAGGCACGGGGCGATCTTGCGGTCGTTGAACATGAGCGCCTCCCGCGTCTTCGCACGCAGGTTGTGTGCCGGTAAGAATTTCGAATCGGGCGCTGCTAGAGTCGTGCGAACGTGTCCGTTTCTCAGGGCACCTCGTCTCTCGAGGAGTCTCTTCCCGAATTCACCGCGAAGGCGGTGGTCACGGGGGTCGCGCTCGGCCTCGTCTTCGGGGCCGCGAACGCGTATCTCGGCCTCAGGGTCGGGCTCACCGTATCGGCGTCGATTCCAGCCGCGGTCCTCACCGTCGCCGTCTTCCGTCTCGCCGGCCGGAGGGGCTCGATTCTCGAGGCGAACCTCTCGCAGACGATCGGCTCGGCCTCGACGGCGCTCGCGACGGGCGCGATCTTCACGATTCCGGCGCTGTTCCTCTGGGGTGTCGTGCCGCCGTACCTGCAGGTCGTCGCGCTTTGCTTTCTCGGGGCTCTCCTGGGCCTTTGCGCGATGATCCCGCTCCGCCGCCTCCTGATCGTGGACGCCGACGCCGAGCTGCCGTATCCGGAGGGCACCGCCTGCGCCGAGGTCCTGCGCGCGACCGCGGCGGATTCGAGCGGCAGCGCGTGGATCTTCCGCGGCATGGCCGTGGGCGCGTTCGTGAAGATCGTGGTGTCGCTCCTCTTCGTCATGCCTTCCGAGGTCGGCGCGGCGCTGCCCTTCCTGCCGAAGGCCGAGGTTGCCGTCGAGCTCGCTCCCGCTCTTCTCGCCGTGGGCTACATCCTCGGGTACCGGCAATCGGGTGTCCTCGTCGCAGGCTCGATCGTGTCTTCCCTCGTCCTGATCCCGCTCATCGCCTTCGTCGGGCAGGGGCTCGCGGCCCCGCTCGCACCCGAGGCCGTCAAGCTCGTCTCGGCGATGACGGCGGGCGAGATCTGGTCGCGCTACGTGCGGTACATCGGCGCGGGCGCCGTGGCGGCGGCGGGCATCCTCACGGTCCTGAAGAACTTTCCCACGATGGCGGGCGCGTTCCTCGCCGTCGTGAGAGGGGTGCGGCGCGGTCGCGGCGATGCGAAGGGCGCCTCCGCCGGAAGCGTCGCGCGCACGGACCGCGATCTGCCCGGCGGCTTCGTGTTCGGCGGCGTCGCTCTCGTCGTCCTCGCGGCAGCGCTCGTGCCCGGGATCTTCTCGGGCCACATGGGCCCGCTTCCGCGCGCCGTCTGCGCCGCGGGCGTGGGCATCTTCGGCGTCCTCTTCGTCGCGGTGGCGGCGCGCATCGTCGGCATCGTGGGCGTCTCCTCGCAGCCGACGTCCGGCATCGCGCTCGTGACGCTCATCGGCATCGCTTCGCTCTTTGCGGCGGCGGGCTGGACGGACGGGAACGCGCGCGCCGCCGTCTTGACCGTCGGCACGATCGTCGCGATCGCGGCGTCGAAGGCCGGCGACATCTCGCAGGACCTCAAGACAGGCTGGCTCGTGGGCGCGACTCCGGCCCGACAGCAGCTCGGGCAGCTCATCGGTGCCGCGTTCGCGTGCTGGGGCGTCGCGGCGACTGTGCTTCTTCTCGGCAGCGCCTACACCTTCGGGACCAAGGAGATTCCCGCGCCGCAGGCCATGCTCATGAAGACGATCATCGAGGGTGTTCTCTCGGGCGCGCTGCCGTGGGGGCTCGTCCTGACCGGGGCCGGGCTCTCGTTCGCCGTCATTCTCTGCGGCATCACGGGCCTCGCGTTCGCGATCGGCGTCTACCTGCCCCTCTCGACCATGGCGCCCATCTTCGTCGGCGGGTGCGCGCGCGGCCTCGTCGAGCGGTCGCGCCGGGGTCAACCGCCGGAAGGCAACGACGGAGGGGTCCTCGCGGCGTCCGGCCTCGTCGCGGGCGAGGGCCTCGCGGGCGTCTTCATCGCAGCGCTCGTCGCGTTCGGCATCGCGCCGAAGGGCCGTCCGCCTCTCGTCGTGGGATTCCAGGGCGAGGCGCTGACCTTCCTCACGATCCTAG
>CAWFJJ010000028.1:0-643790 GCA_963816185.1 Thermoanaerobaculia bacterium
CCTATCGCGATTGGATCCGCTCCATCTAAGAAAATTAGGCATTTTAGCTAAGAGGCCTTAATTTTTATGGCGCTGACGCTTACCCCCAAACAAAAAGACATCCTTGACTTCATCCGAGCATACAGGCAGAAGAGGGGCCTTTCGCCCACGCAGAGAGAGATTTGCAAGGAGTTCGGGTACTCCTCGTTCGGCACTCTTCAGAAGCACATCAAGCTGCTCCTCGAGAAAGGCGTTCTGGTGCGCGATTGGAACAAGCGCCGTTCCCTCGTACTGGCCGAGGAGGAGAAGCCCGCGGGCGCGGTCGAGATCCCTCTCGCCGGGCGCATCGCGGCCGGGCAGCCCATCGAGCCCGAGCCAGAAGGTGAGACGGTCGCCGTTCCCGATGTGCTCACGCGGAAGGGACAGAACTACGTCCTCCGCGTGAACGGCAGCTCGATGATCGACGACGGCATCCATGATGGCGACTTCGTCGTCGTGAACAAGCGGGAAAAGGCCTCGAACGGTGAAATGGTCGCCGCCCTCTTGAACGGGGAGGCCACGCTCAAGCGCTTTTATCGTGAGCCGGACGGCCGCATACGGTTGCAGCCCGCGAACGAGCGCATGTCGCCGATCTGGGTCTCGGAGGGGGATCTGAAAGTACAGGGCGTCGTCGTCGGTTTGATGAGGAAGTATTAGGAAGGCTCGGCGTTTTCTTAGATGCGGCGGCTGCTGATGCAGCCGCCGATAGTTGAAATCTCTTCCCCGGATGTCCGGTGTCAAGGGTCTTAGACCGCCACGCGGCGCGCGCAGCGCGCCCTTGACTCCGGACATCCGGGGAATATCCGACGCTCTTTCCTTCTCTTCCTAAGATGCATTCGTGAAATTCCGCCGTCTGGCGCTTCCGACGGGCCTCCATGTGAGCTGTCTCGACGCGGGTGCGTCGCGTCCCTCCGGTTCGCCGCCGCTCGTCCTCCTGCACGGCATCGGGGCCGACCATGGCGAGTGGGCGCTCACGCTTCCGCTCTTCGCACGGCAGCGGCGCGTCGTCGCAATGGACCTCCTCGGCCACGGCAGAAGCGCCAAGCCGGCCGGCGCGGGCGTCGAATACCGGATTCGCCTGCTCGCGGACGCTGTCGTCGACGCGATAGAAGAGTTGCCGGACCAACCCGGGCGCGTGGATCTCCTCGGCCATTCCCTCGGCGGCGCCGTGGCGCTCGACGTGGTGCGGCGCTACCCGCGTCTCGTCCGGAGGCTCGTTCTCGTGGACGCGGCGGGACAGCCGGTCGGAGAGACCATCGACGTCCTCGCGGCTTCGCTGCCTTTCGTTCCGGGCAGTTACGCCGACGCGCGGCGCCTCCTGTCGACGAGCGTGAATTCGCGTTTTCTCGGGCATCCGCTCGTCGCCCTCGCGGCGACCCTCTACAAGGGACGGCGGAAGAACCGGCCGCAGCTCATGAAGCTCGTGGCGTCGATGGCCGCGGGGGAGGACGCGGTGAGGCCGCGTGACCTCGCGAGAATCCCGCACCAGACGCTCGTCGTCTGGGGAGACCGCGACCGGATTTTTCCGCTCGCCGCGGGACAGCGCCTCGTGCGCGGCCTGCGGAACGCCCGCCTCGAGGTCCTGCCGCGCTGCGGGCACGTGCCGCCCACCGAGCGCCCGGTGGCGTTCGCGCGGCGCGTCATCGCGTTTCTCGACGCGTAGCTCATCGCTCTTCGTGACTTATCCTCCCCTCAACATGCGCACGACACGCTTCACGGTCGCGATGCCGCGGCCCGAGACGCATCTTTACGAGATCACGATGGAGGTCGACCCGAAAGGAGCGACGACGCTCGACCTTGTCCTTCCCGTTTGGACTCCCGGTTCGTACCTCGTCCGCGAGTTCGCGCGACACGTGAGAGATTTTTCTGCGAGAGAGAAGGGCACCCGCGGGACCATTCCCGCCGAGAAGGTCGCAAAGAACATCTGGCGTCTCTCTTTACCTTCTAAGAAATCTCTCGGTCTCGTCTCCGTCTCCTATCGCGTCTACGCCCACGAGCTGAGCGTTCGCACGTCGCATCTCGACTCCTCGCACGGTTACGGCAACGGCGCGAACCTTTTCTTCTACGTGGACGGGAGGAAGGAGGAGCCGCACGAGCTGCTCTTCGCGCTCCCGCGCGGCTGGAAAGCTTCGATCGCCCTCCCGGCGCGCGGCCGTGTCTTTCGCGCCGCCGACTACGACGAGCTCGTGGATTCGCCCTTCGAGTGCGGAACGCACCGGACGTTCGAGTTCGCCGTGCACGGCGTGCCGCACACGCTCGCGATCTGGGGCGGCGGCAATGAAGACCCGGCGCGCCTCGCCAGGGATCTCAAGCGGCTCGTGCTCGAAGCGGCGGCCCTCTTCGGTGGCCTGCCGTACGAGCGATACCTGTTTCTCGTTCACCTGTCGGCCGGGGCCCGCGGGGGGCTCGAGCATCTCTCCTCCCAGTCGGTGGCGTTCGATCCTCACGCGTTTCGGCCCGAAAAGGCGTATCGGGACGCCCTTCTCGTCTTCTCGCACGAGCTGTTCCACGCCTGGAACGTCAAGCGCATCCGGCCCGAATCGTTCGGCCCCTTCGACTACGAAGGCGAGGTCTACACGAAGGACCTCTGGGCTCTCGAGGGTTTTACCTCCTACTACGAGGCGCTTCTCCTCGTGCGCGCCGGCCTCCTGACCGAGGCGCAGGCTTTCGAGGAGTGGATGAGACACTGGAAGGCGCACCTCGAGACACCGGGTCGATTCGTTCAGAGCGCCGAGTCGGCCTCCTTCGACGCGTGGATCCGCTTCTACCGTCCCGACGAGAATTCGGTGAACGTGTCGGAAAGCTATTACCGCCGCGGCGCGATTCTCGGCCTCGCGCTCGACCTGACGCTCCGCCGCGCCACGGGCGGCCGGCGCGGCCTCGACGAGGTCTTCCGGCGCCTGTTCCGCACGTACGCCGCGAAGGGCCTGGGATATCCGCCGCGGGCCTTCGAAGACGCGGCGGCAAGGGTCGCCCCGTCGGGCGCCATGGTGCGGCGCTTTTTCGAACGCGCCGTGCGCGGGACCGGAACGCCGGATCTCGGGCGGCTCCTCGGGGCTGTGGGCCTGAGACTTCGCGAGGTGCCCGAGACCGAGGAGGGCGTGACGGAGGGGATGGCTCCGCGCCTCAGGGCCGATTTCGGATGGAAGACGAAAGTCGAGGACGGGCGGCTCGTCCTTGCGGAGGTCCACGACGAAGGGCCGGCCCTGCGCGCAGGCCTGAACGCGGGAGACGCGCTCGTCGCCTTCGACGCGCGCCGCGCCGGCGAGGAGCTGATCGCCCGGCTCGAGAAGGAGCGCAAGCCGGGAAGCGCCGTGAAGGTCACCGTGTTCCGGCGGGACATCCTGGAGACCCACCGCGTGCGTCTCGGCGGGAGGCGGGCGTCCGTCTGGAGGATCGAGGCCCTGCCCGACGCGTCGTCTGGCGCGAAGCGCCTGAAGAAGCGCTGGTTGAAGACGCGTGTCAGCGCTTGAAGAAGCCGGCCTGGGGTGTTCCGGCCGGAACGGCGTTCATCCCGCTCGTTCCAAGGAGCTTCTGGTTCAGGTCCCGGATCCGCTCGTTGAGCTGGGCGACCTTCGCTGCCATCTCCTGGCGCTGCCGCTCGGCGTCACCCTTGACTTTCTGGATCTCGTTTTCAGCCTCCGCCCCCTGCTGGGCCTTGGCCTGGATCATCCGATCCCTCTCCGAGAGGTCGGCCTCGAGCGACGAGATGAGCTCGTCTTTCTCGGTCAGGCGCAGCCGCCACTTCTCTTCCTGCTCTTCGTAAAGGCGCTTCACATCCATGAGCTCGGTGATGGCGGAGAAGTCGTTCGCGGATGGGGACATGATTCCTCCTCGGCCGCGCTCCTCGATTTTCGGGAAGAGCTTCCGGAGCTTGAGTGAGAGGTCTTCGGGATCGGACGACAGCTTCATCGCGACGTTCACGTCGATCGCGCCGTTCACGAGGAGCGCGATGAGCGACTGGTTCATCGACTGCATCTTGAAATAGGCGACCGAGGTCTCGATCTCTTCGGGGATGTCCTTCGTCTCGCCGGTCTCGATCTGCTTGGCGATCTTCGGCGAGTTGATGAGGATCTCGACGACGGGTATGAGGCCCTTGCCGTCTACGCGGTCGATGAGCTGCATGGAGATGATCGCCCGGAGCACGAGCGCGAGCTGGCGGCGCACCTGGTTCTGCTGCGCCGGCGGGCACGAGTCCATGATGCGGTCGATCGTCTGGGACGCGCTGTTCGTGTGGAGCGTTGAGTAAACGAGATGTCCCGTCTCGGCCGCCGTGATCGCGGTCGACATCGTCTCCCAGTCGCGCATCTCGCCGACCATGATGACGTCGGGGTCCTGCCGCATCACGTTGCGAAGGGCTTCGGGAAAAGAAACCGTGTCGGTCCCCATCTCGCGCTGCGAGACGGAGGCCATGTTGTCCTGGAAGAGGTATTCGATCGGGTCCTCGATCGTGACGATGTGGACGGGATGACGCTCGGTGATGAGCTTGACCATCGCCGCGAGCGTCGTCGACTTGCCGGATCCGGTCGGGCCCGTCACGAGGACGAGGCCGGCGGGCAGGTCGGCGAACGTCTCGATGACCTCGGGCAGGTTCAGGGCGGCGACCTGCGGGATCTGATAGGGAATGCGGCGAAAGACGGCGGTCCATGTGCCGCGCTGCAGGTAGATGTTGCCGCGGAAGCGCGCGACGCCGGTGATGCCGTAGCCGATGTCGACGGCGTAGTTCTGCTGGAGCTTGTCCCGCTGGTACGGCGTCAGGATGGGGAGGACCATGTCCTCGATCTCCTTCGGCGAGAGCGGGTCGGTCTTGAGGGGCACGAGCCTGCCATTGACGCGAAGGAGGGGCGGACGGCCGGGCTTCAGATGGAGATCCGACGCCTCCTTCTTCGTGACGAACTTCAGAAGCTCGGTAAGGTCCATCTCGATGTCGGCTCTGAGTTCATTTTACTTCAACAGGGCCGCTGCGCGCGCGGAATCTCACGCAGCCGGCGGAGCCAGGCCCGGGCCGCGTGCGGCCCGTGAATTTCCGAAGATGCGAGAGCGAGGTCGAAGGCGGCGAGGGCTCGCCCGAGCTCTGGCCCTTCCTCGAGGCCGAGGAGAGAAGAGATTTCTTTGAAAGGAAGAGGGCGGGTCGGCTTCAGAATCCGGCGGAGCGATGCAGGGCGCCGGAGGATCTCTTGGGCCGCGCGGGCCAGCTCTCTGGCCCGCGAGTCGCCGGCTGCCAGGAGGAAAGCGATGGATTCTGCTTCGAAAGGGGAAGAGAGGCGAAGGAGCGCGGCCACGTCATGTCGCGAGGGAGGGCGGCGGGCGGCGCGTGGCCCCGAGAGCGGGAGAGCGTAGAGCCTGCCCGCTAGCCGCAGCTCCTCCCGGCTGGTCTTCCACCTTCTAAGAGAATTTTCGGCTCTCTTCGGACCCATCGGGAGAAGTAGGAGCGCCCGCGCGACACGGGGGTCGCGGGAGTCGAGGCGGGAGACGAGGGAGAGACCGCGGCGCCGCTGGCGCGCCGCCGTGCCGGGAAAGAGATTGCCGCGCCGCCCACGCGGCGCGCTGCTTAGAAGGAGGGATTCGAGAGCGCCGACGCGCTCGAGAAACCGCAGGCCCTGCACCCTTCCGGCGGCGGGCGCGCCGAGGAGCTTGTCGAGCTCGACGAGGCGTCTTTCGGCAGCGACCATTCGAAGCATCTTCGCGGCCTTACGAAGTTCCGGGATGGCCGCTCGAGCGATATGGAACCGGGGCAGCTCCGCGAGAAACCGCGCGGCCCTGAGGACCCTCAGAGGATCTTCCAGGAAGACCCCGGGCCGCGGCGGAGCAAGCCGTCTTCCTTTCAGATCGTCGAGCGCGCCAGGCGCGCTCGAGAACGCGCCTCCCGGGAGAGAGAAGGAGAGCGTGTTCACGGTGAAGTCGCGCCGAAGGAGGTCTTGAGCGGCGTCCTCCGCCTCTTCCCAGACGTCGATCTCGTGCGCGCCAAATGGCACCTTGAGGATGCGCTTCGGCGGGGCGCCGATCCGCACGACGCGTGATCCGGCCCGCGTCGCGAGCTCCGTCGCGAGCCTTTCGGCGCTCAGCGGCGGCGCGACGAGGTCGAGATCTCCGCCCCTCCTTCCGAGGAACGCGTCGCGCACCGCTCCTCCGACGGCCCGGACACCGTCCTCCGGGCGCGCGAGGGACGCCGCGGCTGCAGCGTCGGCACGCCGGAGCAGAGAACGGAAGCCGCGCCGGATCGCGGGGTCGCTCGTCAGCGGGAGGCCTCGTCGCGCCCCGTCGGGGCGGGCCATACGATGCTCTTCACGTTCGAGCCGTCCGCTTCGGGATACGCCGTGAGCTCGACTCGCATCGCGTCGGCGAGCCGCCGCGCGACGGAAAGCCCGAATTCGCCGCCGCTGCGCGCCGACCCGACATCGTCGAAAAGGTGAGCCGTCCTTTCGGAGGAGAGCGTGGGGCCGCGATCCACGATCCGAATCACCGTGCAGTCGCCCTCGCGCGACGCAGAGAGAAGAACGGTCTCGGCCGACCGCGGTGTGGTCCTCAAAGAGTGGTCCACGAGGTTCGTGACGAGCCGTTCGATCTTTTCGCGGTCGCCGCTGACGCGGGGGAGCCCTTTCGGCACGTCCACCCGGAGCCTCAAGCCGCGCTTGAACGCCGACGCCGAGAGAGTGCCCGAGAGGCCGCGCACGACCTCGCCCAGATCCACTTCGGAGAGATGGACGGTGGCGCGCGCGCGCCCCGTGACCGCGGCGTCCAGGACGTCCGCGATGAGCCTCTCGAGACGGGAGAGCCCGTCCGCGGCGGTCTTCAGAAGCTGCGTCGGGCGCTCGGGGACCTCGGCAGCGAGATCGGTCAGGACGACCTCCAGGTAGCTCTGCACGATCGCGAGAGGAGTTCTCAGCTCGTGTGCGGCCGCCGTCCAGAAGCGCCCGCGCACGGCCTCGGCCTCGCGCACGCTCGCCTGCAGGCTTTCGAGCTGCCGCGACGTCTCCGCCAGTTCCTTCGCGAGCACCTTCTCCCGCGCGTCGCGCGTGCTCTCCTTCCGCCGGTCGCGCAGGGTGAGCGTCGACCAGCCCGCCTGGCCGGCCGTCTCGTCCGGCGTCGGCATCGAGATGACCTCGACGGGAATCGTCTCGCCTGAGGCCGTGAGAAGACGCAGCCGCTCCCGCGTGAGAAGGGAGCCGTCCGGGCGCGGCGCCTCGTCGAACGTCTCCTCCGGGCCGAGCGGCCGGAGCAGCACGTGATAGTCGAGTCCGACGAGCTCGGGCTCGACGCGGCCCGTCATCGCGCAGAACGGCGGGTTCACGATCAGGATCTCCCCGGTCGGCCCCACCATCGCGGTCGCGTCGGGGATTCCCATGAGGATGCGCTGCACGGTGCGCAGGCGCTTGCGGTCGGGGTTCTTCTCCAGAGCCTCGCGGGGCTGGCCCGCCTCGTGTGCGGCCCGGAAAAGGCGGGCGGCGGCCCCGAGCAGCGCCACGTCCACGAGGCCGAACGGCACGCGCTCGCGGACGGCGTGAAGGTAGAGGTCGCTTCCCTCGCCGGGGAGCTGCCGGCAGAGCAGGGACCGGATCGGCGCGCCCTCGAGGTAGCCCTTGGCGTCTCCCATGAGGGGATCACGGTCGATCTCTTCCACGAGGACCGGGCCCGATCGCGTCGCGGCGGCGCGCAGCTCCGGATAGCGCGCGATCTCCACCTCACGGCCGACGACACCCGTCCCGAGGCTCGAGCCCTGGAGCGTCGCGACGGCCGAGCCCGCCTTCCACCTGAAGAGGCTCACCCGCGAGGCATCGAGGGAGAGCGAAAGCGCACGGAGGGCGTGCTCCGTGAAATCGCGGCCCTCCGCCGCGAACTGCTCCCACAGCTCCAGGAGGGCGGTGAGCTGGACGCGGGAAAGGAGAATCGCCGGGGCCGGGTCGTCCGAGTCCTCCCCGAGCGCCGCGGTCGCGCGATTCCACGGGCTTCGCGCGATCGTCTCGAGGGCCAGGGGCCGGCGGGGGGCGCCGTCGTCCGCGAGGACGAACACCGAGGGGGGAGCGATCGCGTGTGGCAGGAGGGAAAGCAGGGTTGCGGCGTCTGCCGCGGTGCCGGGCGGGACCACGAGAAGGACGTCCGGCATCGAAGAGTAGAGCAGCGTGCCGGCCTCCTCGAGCGTACCTGCCACGAGAACTTCGGTGCCTGCCTTCTCGAGCGGGCCCCGAATGGCCTCCGGCACGTCGCCGCCCGGGCGAAAGAGAAGAAAGGGCCTCATGCCTCGGATCTCTGTCGACGACGGTACGGGCATGCCTTTCGGGCGTCAAGCAGGCCGCTATACTTTCGCGATGAGGATCGATCCCGCGCTCGTCTCGAGGGTGGCTTCGCTCGCAGCCCTCGAGCTCTCCGACGCGGAGCGCGAGGAGATGTCGGTGCAGCTCACGCGGATCGTCGAGCATTTCGAAGCACTGAGAGATCTGCCGGAGTCTCTGCTGGAAGGCGCCGCGCCCGCGCGCGCGACGCCGCTGAGGGAAGACGCCGCCCGCGACTGCTCGCCCGGCCCCCTGATCGAAGCGAACGCGCCCGCCTTCCAACACGGGCACTTCGTGGTGCCGCGCGTCGTGACGAGGGACTGACCGTTTGACCGAGCCGTCGCCGGCCGAGCTTCTCGAAGGATCGTTCGTCGCGCTCGCCGATGCCGTCGGCACCGGACGGATCGCCGCAGGCGCCGTGGCCGAGGAGGCGCTTCAACGCACCCGAAAGGCGCAGGAGGCGCTCGGCGCCTTCCTGTCGGTGGATGCTGCGAGAACTCTGGCCGAAGCGGAAGAGGTCGACCGCCGCGTCCACGCGGGCGAGCGGCTGCCGCTTGCGGGCGTCCCGTTCGCCGTGAAGGACAACATCAACGTCGCGGGCCGCCCCTCCACGGCCGGCTCGAAGATCCTCGCGGGCTTCGTCGCGCCGGATCACGCGACGTGCGTCGCGCGGCTCGTTCAGGCGGGAGGGGTCGTCGTCGGCAAGACGAACTGCGACGAGTTCGGGATGGGCTCGTCGAACGAGAACTCGGCGTACGGCCGGGTCCGGAATCCGTGGGATCTATCGCGCGTGCCGGGCGGGTCGTCGGGGGGGTCAGCGGCGTCCGTCGCCTCGCGCGCAGTCCCGCTCGCGATCGGAACCGATACGGGCGGCTCCGTGCGGCAGCCGGCCGCCCTCTGCGGCCTCGTGGGCTGGAAGCCGACGTACGGCCGCGTCTCGCGGTACGGCCTCATCGCCTTCGCGTCGTCCTTCGATCAGGCGGGCGCCCTGACGCGGTCGGTGGACGAGGCGGCACGCGCATTTGCCGTCATGGCGGGCGCCGACCCAAGGGACTCGACTGCGCTCGCGACGCCCGTGCCGGACGTCCTCGCGGCGCGGGGTCGAGGCGCCCGCGGAACGCGGATCGGACTTCTCGCGGAGGCTTCGTCGGCCGAAGGAGGCCTTCATGCGGACGTGAAGGCCTCTTTCGAGTCGGCCGCGGCGGCGCTCGGCGCCGCAGGCGCCGTCGTGACGACCGTGTCCGTGCCGCGCGTGACGCTCGCCGTGCCGATCTACTACCTCACGGCCACGGCCGAGGCCTCCTCGAATCTTTCCCGGTTCGACGGCGTGCGCTATGGAGTGAGAGCGGACGAGGCCTCGCTCGCGGACCTCTATCGGAAGACGCGATCTCAGGGCTTCGGGCCCGAGGTGAAGCGTCGAATCCTGCTCGGCACGTTCGCGCTCTCCGCCGGCTATCACGACGCGTACTACGTAAGGGCCCAGAGGGTCCGCGCCCTTCTCGCGCGGGACTTCGCCGCGGCCTTCCGCGTCGTGGACGCGATCCTGTGCCCGACCTCGCCCGAGCCGGCTTTTCCGCTCGGCGCGAAGGCGGACGACCCGCTCGCGATGTACCTGGCGGACGTCTTCACGGTTCCCGCGAGCCTGGCGGGCCTGCCCGCGGTCTCGGTTCCGTCGGGCTTTTCCCGCGACACTCTTCCGATCGGGATGCAGCTCATCGGGCCGGGTGACTCGGAGCCGCTTCTCTTCGCGCTCGCACGCGTCCTCGAGGACGCATCCGGCGCCCTTGCAAGGCGTCCACCGGGCGCGGTGAGTTGAGCGGCCGGCAGCTTCTCGTCGCCGCGGCCTGCGCCGCGCTCCTCGTGCCGGCCGCCTCGTCGTCTCCATCCTCCGCCGTCCGCCGCGTCGAGGTGTCGCGGGACTTCGCTGTCCAGCGCTCGGACGGCGCGATCACCGTCGAAGCGCGGGCTCTGGAAGGCGAGGCGCCGGTCGAATTCGCCCGCCGCGTTTCGAAGGACGACGCGACGGTGCAACGACTGCTCGCCTTGCCGGGCGTCGCGGCCGGGACCCAGAGCGCCGTCCTCTCCTACGCGGCTCTCTCCGACGAGTCGAAGCGCGCCGCGATCGCGGCGCTCTTCCCGTCAGACGTGCGCGCGACGGCGGGTTGGCTGCACATCGCCGTGGAGGAGGAGCGCCTCGCCGAGATCGCCGAATGGTTCACGGGCGCGGCCGGGAACGCGCCGGCTCTCGCGAGGGAGAACGGGCTCACCCTCGACGTGGTGCCGCCCGGCGCCACGGTCCGGATTCCCGTGGAGCTCCTCCTTCCGCCGTTCCGCGACGCCGAGAGCGTGCCCGACACGGAGCCGCCGAACCTCGTTTACGACCAGGACGACAAGGGCCGGTACGCCGTGTATCGCCTGCGCAAGGGCGAGGCGCTCTACTCGGCCGTCGTCGTGCGCTTCACGGGCCGCCTCGACGCCGTCGACGTGAACGACCTCGCGATGAAGATCGCCGCGCGCTCTGCGATCGAGAACGTCCACGCAATCCCGGTCGGCTTCCCCGTGAAGATCCCGATGGAGTATCTGACCGCGGAATTCCTCCCGAAGGACGACCCGCGCTCTTTGGAGCGAACGCGGGAGCGAGCCGAGTCCGCGCAGTTCGCGCGTCCCGAGATCGCCCGGGGGCTCGCCGGCGTGCGCGTGATCCTCGATGCGGGCCACGGCGGCCGCGACACGGGAACGCTTCACGGGGGCATGTGGGAGTCGACGTACGTCTACGACGTCGCCTGCCGGCTGCGGACGATCCTTGCCGAAAGGACGCGCGCCCAGGTCCTCATGACGACGAAGGACTCGGTGCTCGGGTGGAGGGTGCCCGACCGCGACGGTCTCCGCGGCAGCCGGTCTCAGGTCCTGCTCACCAGCCCGGCCTATTCCCTCGCGGATCCCACGGTCGGCGTGAACCTCAGGTGGTACCTCGCGAACAGCCTCATTCGCCGGCCCGGACCGGACGGGACGAAAGTGCCGCCGGAAAGGACGATCTTCGTCTCGCTGCACGCCGACTCGCTGCACCCCTCCGTGCGCGGCGCGATGGTCTACGTCCCCGGCGAGCGCTACCTGCGCGAGCGTTACGGCAAGACAGGACTGGCGTATGCGGCGTACCGCGAGGTGAAGGAGCAGCCGGTCGTCTCGTTCAACCGCAAGGAGCGCGTCGCATCCGAGGGCGCGTCCACCGCCCTCGCGAACGGAATCATCGCCGCTCTGCGCGAGGCGGGGCTGCCGGTGCACAGCTTTTCGCCGGTGCGCACACACGTGATCCGATCCGGCCGCGAATGGGTACCTGCGGTGCTCCGGTACAACCGGGTCCCGAACCGGGTTCTCGTCGAGCTCGCGAACCTCGGCAACGAGGAGGACCGCGCGCTCATGAAGACACGCAGCTTCCGCGAGTCCCTCGCCGAGTCGCTCGCGTCCGCGGTCGTCGGCTTCTTCGGCGGGCCGCCCCCGGAGCTCTACGGGCCGGTACCGCCGCCCCCATCCACGGCCGCGCCGCATCCGGTCAGGCCGGCGCCGAGAAGACGCAAGAAGCGCTGATCGGCGATCGCGATTTCGAACCCCTGAAGATTTCTTCGAAGGAGGTTCGTTTGGCGAAGTCTGTTCACGCGCGGGGGCGAAGGCACGAGGGACAAGGAGGAAGAGGGAGATTTCTTTGAAGAAGGTTGATGGAACGCAGCCGATCGATGCGGGCCGCGCCGCAGCACGAGGGGGGGCCGAGAGCGTCGGCGTTCCAGAGGTCTGCGAGAACGACGCCCGCCACGCGGAGGTGCCTGTCTTCACTTTCTAAGAAATCTCCCGGGGCGTTCCCCTCTTCCCTTTCTAAGAAATCTTCAATTGCCATCTCCAAATCCTCGAGCGTGGGAGACTCGAACAGGCCTTGCCTCTGCACCTCTTCCATCGCGCCGTTCCCGAGGCGCGTCGGAATGAGCGAAACGACGTCCGCGCCCGCCCGGAAGGACGTCTCGACGCTCGCACGCGTGGCACGCGGCCATTCCTCCCTCCGGAGAAACGGAAGACCGACGAGGACGAAGACCCTGAGGGAGATTCGATTCCGGAGGAGGAACGATGCAGCGGCGAGGAAGTCCGCGACGGTCATCCCCTTGTTCAACCTTCTGAGGATTTCCTCGTTGGAGGTCTCGAGCCCGAGCGCGACCTGCAGCTCCGCGCCGCCGAGGAGATCGCGAAACCTCAGGGTCGACTCGCCGACGAGTGCGGGATGGCTTTCCACGACCACCCGCCCGAAGCCGCGTGCAAGCGAGGCGATCTCCACGTGGTCCCCTCTCGGGATCGCCGCGCGGTCGAAGAAGCTGCCCGCGTTGTAGAGCTTCAGAACGTTCACGGACGGCAGCCTCTCCAGGGCAAATCGCATCTGCGCCGGGATCGCGCCTTTCGGCGTCGGCGCTTCGAGAGTGTTCTTCCAGAGATCGCACATGAGGCAGTGCCACGGGCACTCCCGGTTCGTCAGGAGGATCGTGGCGACGTGATCCGTGCCGCCGCCCGTGCGCGGCTCCTCCTCGACGTAGAAGCCGTACGGGCGGTAGGGATCCACCGGGTTTCGCGGGGGCC
Organism: Thermoanaerobaculia bacterium; assembly: GCA_963816185.1. Taxonomy (GTDB): domain Bacteria; phylum Acidobacteriota; class Thermoanaerobaculia; order UBA5066; family UBA5066; genus Fen-183. The sequence goes on from CAWFJJ010000028.1 coordinate 12,903, forward strand.
TCAGGCCGAGGATCGATTCCTCGCTGGCCTCGCGACTCGCCGCCAAGAAGTCGATCAAGCCGCGCCCCGGGGACCGCGAAAGGAACGCGGCGCGGTACTGCGCCTCGGAGAAGGGAAAGCGGCGTGCGTAGACGTCCTGCCCGCCCGCTCCGTGCTGGAACCGGCGCTTCGGGTAGACGGGCATCTTCTGGCCGGTGATCGCCTCGACCCCGCGCGAGACGATCTCACCCTTCAGCGCGTAGAGCTTCTCGACGCGGCCTTCCGTCAGGACGTCGAACGGGATGCCCTCGGCTACGGTGATGACGCGCGGCCGCGTGAAGGGGCTGAACCCGGAGAAGCCGCACGCGCGAAGCGGCGCGTACGTGCGTGCGTACGAACGGCTCTGGCCGCCGGAGTACGTGTCCGAGTGCTTGAGAGAGCCGACGCCCCATCCCTCCTGATAGAGCATCAAGTTGTTGACGACGCTCCGGATCGTGAGCTCGGGATTCTCGTCGATGGGGTAATCCTTCAGGTTCTCGTCGCCGCCGTCGCCGTCGAGGAGGTATCGCCATTGGGGATGGCGTGCGCGGATGCCGCGGAGCAGCGCGAGCGCCATCGTCGCGGACTCGACGTCGCGCGGCTTGTAGTCCTCGATGACGCGTACCGCTTCCTTCGGGTCGAGAGAGGCCGGATCGACATCGACGCTCTCGAGGAAGAAACCCATGTCGAACGCGTTCAGGAACGCCCGCGCCTGCGCGAGATCCGGGCCCTCGACGAGAGGGTCGCTCCCGACCGAAAGCGTGAAGGCCTTGAGGCGCGCCGGGCTCGTGCCGAGGCGGCGAAGGACGTGGTGCGTCACGAGGAACACGGCGCCGCTGTCGATCCCGCCCGAGAAGCAGACACCGACCGGTTCGTTCGCGGGAACCGTCTCGAGCGCCTTCGCGATCTCGTCCGCGAGCGCGCCGACGTAGAGGCGGCCGATCTCGTCGAGATCCGCGGGAAGGACGTTCCGGGCGGGCGTGAACGTCCGCACGTAGCTCGGGGAGGGATCCGGGCAGCCGACGAGGCGCAGAGTCACGACGTGGTGGGCGGGCACCATTCGCGTGTAGCTCGGGTGGAACTGATCGGCGTGCCCGTTCGCCGAGAGCCATCCCTCGATCGTGTCGATCCGGTCCGCGACGACGAGAACGGGACCGTCCGCTTCCTTGGCGAGGAAGTATCTCAGCGGGCGGTCGAGCGAGCGCGCGAGCCTCACCGTGATCCCGTCCACGCCGACGAGCGCGTACGAGCCGTCGAGAGCGGCGACCGCTTTCGCGTTTCCCGAGGCGACGTGCGCGCGGGCGTCGTCGAGGGAGTGGCCGCGGAGAGCGTTGAGAGCGGGATCGGTGAGGTCGACGACGCGGGCGACGGAACGGTACATGGGACCTCCAGCCTCCTTGGCGATCCTAACGCGCCGGGTCGGGGCTGTCCGAGCGGCGTCCGATGCGTGTGAGCGCGAGGCCGGCGAGCACGACGGCCGCCGAAAGGACTTTCTGCGCATTGAAGCGCTCGCCCGTGAGGATGGCCGACATGACGCCGGCGAGAACCGGGGTGAGGAAGGCGAGGCTTGTCGCCTGCGCGACGCCGAGCGCGCGCACGGCCCCGAGCCAGAGCCGGAAGGCGACGACGAGGGGAAGGAACGTCGACAAGACGACGATCACCCACGTCGACGGGCGGATGTGTGCGTAATCCTGCCGGAGCATGTCGGGCACGGTGTACGCGAGAACCAGGGGAGTCCCGCCGCCGAACGCGGCGAGCAGGGTGCCGAAAGGCGAAAGGAACCGGGCGGCGCGGGCGGACGCGACGTTGTAGACGGCCCAGGACGCGGCCGCTCCGAGGCACATGAGGTTTCCCGCCGTGCTGCCGAAGTCCGGACCCCGGGCCGAGCCGACGAAGAGGGCGACCCCGCCCCAGGCGACGAGCGAGCCCGCGCCCGCGAGCGGCGACATGCGCTCCCAGCCGAAGAGGACGACGAGAAGCATCGCGATGAGCGGCGAGACCGAGTTCAGGAGGGCCGCGGAAAAACCGCTCGTCGAGGCGAGTCCGAGCGCGTAGAGCCACTGGTACACGCCGACACCGGAGAGGGCGAGAACGACCGCGAGGCCGCGCGCGCCGGGCGGGGGCACGAGACGTTCCCGCCGGACGAGCGCCTCGGTGATGAGAAACGCCGTGGCGAAGACGATCCGCCATCCGGTGAACGCCAGCGGGGAAAGCTCGCGATAGACGATTTTCGTGGCCGGGTAGTTCACCGCCCAGATGAGGACGGCCGCCAGCGCACCGAGGACGGCGAGGGTTCGTCGCAGGGCCGCCGTCACGATCTCACTCTGCCATGAGGCCTGCTATATTCCCACGGCTTCTGCGGCCCGCCGGCGGCGTCCGGTCGAGGCCAGGCGCGGAGGTCACCAAGAAGAGATGCTCGAAGCACAGGGTCTTTCAAAGTCGTTTTACGGGATCCCGGCGGTCACGGACGTGAGCTTCCGGGTCGAGAGCGGCGAGATTCTCGGCTTTCTCGGCCCGAACGGAGCCGGCAAGACCACCACGATGCGGATGATCACGGGCTTTCTCGCGCCCACCGCCGGCCGCGTCACCCTCGCGGACGTGGACGTCGCGGAGAAGCCGCTGCTCGCCAGGCGCTCGCTCGGCTACCTGCCCGAAACGCTCGCGCTTTATCCGGAGATGCGGGTCCGGGAGTACGTCGCCTTCCGCGCCGAGCTTTGCGGGGTGCCGGGACGCGACGTGAAGGCGTTCGTCGACGAGGCTCTCGGGAAGTGCTTCGTGGACGACGTCGCGTCGACTCCGATCGGCAACCTCTCGAAGGGATATCGCCAGCGCGTCGGCCTCGCGGGGGCGCTCGTCCACAAGCCGAAGGTGCTCGTCCTCGACGAGCCCACGGTCGGCCTGGACCCGCGCCAGATCGTGAAGGTACGCGAGCTGATCCGCGACCTGAGGAAGGACCACACGATCCTGCTCTCGACGCACATCCTCCCCGAGGCCGAGCTCGTCTGCGACCGGATCCTCATCATCGACAAGGGACGCATCGTGGCGTCGGGGACGCCCGAGACGCTCCGCCACCAGATGTCGCAGATGCCCAGCGTGACGGTGGGCCTGAAAGGCGAGGTGCCCGAAGCCGACGCGGTGTTCCGCCAGCTGCCCGGGGTCACGGGCGCGTCGCGCATCGGCGCGGGCGGCGAGACGCGCGTCACGCTCGACGGCGAATCGGGCACCGACCTGCGCGAATCCGTCTTCAAGGAGGCCGTCACCCGCGGCTGGACCCTGCTGGAGCTCACACCGCGCCAAGCCTCGCTCGAGGACGTCTTCGTGCGCCTCGTCTCGCGCGACGCCGCGGTCGAGGTCGACACGCAGCCGGGCGTCAACCCGAACGCCGCGGCTCCCGCCGCGGGCACGGAGGGGGCGCCGTGAGGGCCTTCGTCGCGATCGTCAAACGGGAGTTCTTCTCGTACTTCGTCTCGCCGCTCGGATACCTCGTGCTCACGTCGTTCCTGCTCGTGAGCGGGTGGGTGTTCATGGTGCTCGTCGGCGCCCTCAATTCCCCGGAGACGCCCCGGATGGCGCTCATGTCCACGTTCTTCACGAACGTGTTTCAGTGGATCTTCCTGATGCTCGTCTCGGCGATCATCGCGATGCGCCTCCTGACGGAGGAGCGCAAGTCGGGCTCCATCGAGACGCTTCTGACCGCCCCCGTGTCCGAGGGGACCGTCGTGAGCGCGAAGTTCGCGGGAGCCTGGTGCTTCTTCCTGTTCCTGTTCGTACCGACGGCGATCTACCCGCTGCTGCTGTCGCGCTTCGGGGGGCTGGACGTGGGCCCCGTTCTCGCGGGCTATCTCGGAATCGCGCTCATCGGCGCGCTGTTCATCTCCGCCGGCACGTTCGCCTCGGCCCTGACGAAGAACCAGATCCTCGCCGCCATCATCGCGTTCGTCCTCATCCTCGGCACGTTCATCATCGGGGTCGCGCGCGACTTCCTGCCCTTCCCCGAGGCGCGCGACGCGTTGAGCTACCTGAATATCCTCGAGCACATGGACGATTTCTCCCGGGGCATCGTGGACACGCGACGCATCCTTTACGTCGTCTCGACGGTCGTCTTCTTCCTCTTCCTCTCGACACGCGCCCTCGAGGCGAACAAGGCCCGCTGAGATGGCCAACGCCGTGAAAGACACCCCTTCGCGCTCCACGTACCGCGCCACTCTCGCGATCTCGATCGTCCTCGGCCTCGGGATCCTGATCCTCGTGAACTACATCGGCTCGCGGCGCTACGCCCGCTTCGACTGGACGACGACGGGGCGTTACTCGCTCTCGGAGAAGACCGTCAACGTCCTCAAGGGCCTGAAGTCTCCCGTCCAGGTCACCGTCTTCATGACCGCCGGGACGCCGCTCTATCCGGAGGTCGACGAGCTCCTCAAGCGCTACAAGGCGAAGAGCGCGATGCTCACGGTCGAGACGCTCGACCCGACGCGCAACCCGATCCGGGCGAAGACCTTCGTCGAAGAGACCGGGGTGAGGAATCTCGCCGTCGTCTTCCGCGCCGGCGACAAGAAGAAGATCGTCACCGAGGACCGGATCGTCGAGTACGACTACTCGCGCGCCATGATGGGCGGGGAGCCCTCGGTGAAGAGCTTCCGCGGCGAGCAGGAGTTCACGTCCGCGATCCTCAGCGTCACGCAGGCCAAGGCCCCGAGAGTCCTCTTCACGTCCGGGCACGGGGAGCGCAAGTTCGACGCGGCCCGGACCCGCGAAGGCTTCTCGGAAGTCGCCGAGTCGCTCAAGGCCGACAACTGCACCGTCGAGGAATGGGCCACGCTCGGCGCGACGGCCGTGCCGGAAGGCGCCGATCTCGTGGTCGTCGCCGGACCGCGCACCCCCTTCACGGAGCCGGAGCGCGACGTTCTGAAGAAATATCTGGACGGCGGCGGCCGCGCTGTGTTCTTCCTCGACGTCGAGTTCCCGCCTGGAGCGGCGACACTGTCCGACTTCGGGCTGGGCCCGCTGCTCACGTCGCTCGGCCTGACGCTGGACAGCGACGTCGTGGTCGACCCGAAGAACACCCTTCCCATGATGGGAGCCGAGACGGTTTTCGCGAAGAGCTTCCGGAGCCATCCCGTCACGAAGCTCCTCACCGGGATGCCCGTCGTCTTCCCGCTCGCGCGCTCGGTGAGCGTGGCCCAGCCGCGCCCGTTCCCGGCTGGAAGGCGACGCCGCTCGTCGAGACCTCGTCCGACGGGTGGGGCGAGACGAACTTGAAGGACCTCGAGAAGACGGGCCTGCCGAAGAAGGACGACAAGGACGTCAAGGGTCCCGTCTCCCTGGCGGCCGCCGTCGAGGCGGACGACGGCTCCAAGGCCGTGCCCGCCGAGGCGACGAAGCCCGCCGAAGCGCCGAAGAAGAAGGCTCGCGTCGTCGTCTTCGGCGACGCCGACTGGGCGTCCAACGCGGGCATCGCGAACGCCGCGAACCGGCTTCTCCTGTCGTCTGCCGTGAACTGGGCGCTCGAACGGGAGTCGCTCGTGGCAATCCCCCCGAAGAGCGCCGACCAGGTCGCCGTCACGCTCACGCGGCGCGACATCGGCCAGGTCGCGTTCGTCGTGCTCCTTCTCCTGCCGCTCGCATCCGTCGCGATGGGCATCGCGATCTGGGTCCGCCGGCGCAAGTAGAAGAGCCATGCCCACGAAGAAGCTCCTCATTCTGTCGGGCGTCTTCCTCGCGCTCCTCGCGTTCGTGATCCTCTTCGAGCGCAAGCAGCCGACGTCCGAGGAACGCGCGAAGTCGGCGAAGAGGCTCGCGGACGTGAACGTCGAGGAGGTCGCGTCGCTCCTTCTCGAGCGCCCCGACCTTCCGAAAGTGCAGCTCGTGCGCCGCGAGAAGAACCGGTGGGTGCTCGCGGGCGGGCCCGAGGGCCCGGCGGACGGGTTCGCGGCGGAGAACCTCGCGGGTGACCTCGGGCGGCTCGACGTCGTCGGCGAGGTGCGCACCGACGTCGACCCGAAGGAGTTCGGCCTCGACGCCCCGAAGGCGAAGGTCACCGTCACCTTCAAGGACAACTCCGTGAAGACGTTCGCGTTCGGGCAGGCGATTCCGGGAACGGATGCTACCGCGGCCTCCGAAGGGGCGCGCTTCGCCGCCGTCAAGGCGGCGCCGCTCGCGGCCCTCACGAAACCTCTGGACGATTACCGAAGCCGCTCCCTCTTCGAGACGCCGACAACCGAGATCACGCGCGTCACCGTGACGAAGGGTCCGAACACGGTCGTCGTCGTGCGCGAACCCAAGCCGGACCGTGCCGCGGGCGGCTGGAGAATGGAAAAGCCCGTCCAGGACCTCGCCTCGGACGCGTTCGTCGATCGCCTGCTCGGCGACCTCGCGAGCGAGCGAATCTCCGAGTTTCCGGCCGTCCCCCCGGCCGAGCTCGCGCGCGTCGGCCTGTCCCCGTCCTGGGCGACGGTGAGCCTGGAGAAGGGCGCGGAGATCGTCGCCACGATCTCGTTCGGGGCCGCCAAGGCGGACGCCGCAGGCAAGCTCTACGCGAAGGTCGGGAGCGTCGTGTCCGTGGTGGACGACCGGGTGCGCGAAGGCCTCGACGCGGAAGTGTCGGCCTGGCGGGAGGGGCACGTCCTCCCCGTCGACCTGCCCGCTCTCAGGCGCGTCTCGTTCGTCGCGGACGAGCTCCGTGCGGGAGCAGAGAAGGTGGAAGGCTCCTGGCGTTCGACGGGACGCGAGATTCCCGCGGACGTCGCGGAAGCCCCGGCCGGCGGAATCGCGCGGGCCGAGGTGAAGTCGTTCCTTCCAAGGCGAGGCGGAAAATCGGCCAAGGACAAGCCGATCGCGACGCTCGAGCTGCTGCTCGAGGGGGACAAGCCGGAGCGGGTCGTTTCGTTCTTCGAAGCGCCTCCCGGCGCGACCGGGGCTCTCGTGGAGGTGACGGGGAGGCCCGAGCCGATGCTCGTCGACCAAGTCGTTCTCGACGACCTGCGCCGTGCGGCGGCCGCGCTGCGCGACGCGGCGGCCGGCAAGCCGAAGGAATCCGGCAAAGCCAAGGCGAGAACGACGACCGCTCCCGGGCCAGCACCCGTGACCGTCGCGCCCGAGAAGAAGAAGTAGAGCCTCAGCTCCTTTTCGGCGTCTCGGGAGACGACCGGGTCGGCTCCCCGGGCGCGTCGGCATCGCGCCGAACGCCCATTGCGCGCGCGCGTTCGTCCGCGCTCCGCTCGAGCGCGGCAAGGCGGGAGAGTCGCTCGGCTTCCTTGTCGCGCTCGATCTGCTCGCTCTTTTTCTTGGCCGAGCCGAGGAACGAGCTCGCCGCCAGGACGAGCTTCAGGTGAAGCTGGCCGGTGAACTTCGCGTTCTCGCCGAAGGCGCCCACGAACGAAGCACCGCTCAGGCGGGCTTCGGAGAAATCCGCGCCTCCGATGTTCGCCTGCCGGAACGAGGCTCCTTCGAGCTTCGCGCCGACGAGCTGGGAGAAGCGCACGTCGCTCGCCGAGAAATCCGCGTCGTCCGCCTCGATCCCGAAGAGGTTCGCGCCGGACAGGTTCGCCCCAACCGCGATCGCGCCCGAAAGGCGCGAGCGTTTCAGGTTCGCTCGCCTGAGGTTCGCCCGAGCGAGCTTGACCTTGGTCATGATGCAGCCTTCGAGGTTCGCCTCGGAGAGATCGGCCCCGGAGAGGTCGGCTTCCGTGAAATTCGAGCCGCGCAGGTTCGCGCGCATGCCGTTCGCTTCGAGAAGGCGCGCGGCCGTGAAGTTCGGAAGCCTCATGCGGGGCGTCCTCAGGTCCACCTTGTCGAGCGAGGCCCCCATGAAGTCGGTTTCCTCGAGCTGCGCCCCGGTAAAGACGGCGCCCCGGAGGTCTGCTCGATGCGCGCTCGTCTTGCGCATGATTGCGTCCGAGAAGTTCGCGGCCTGGGCCACGACGCGCTCGAGATCGGCCTCCGAGAGATCGGCCCCCGTGAAGTCGGCGCCGCTCACTTCGGCGCCGCGAAAAACCGCGCGTTGGAGCTTCGCGCCCTTGAAGGACGTCCCCGTGAGCTTGGCGTCGCGGAAGAAGGAGAGAGTCAGGTTCGCCTTGTCGAAGCGGCCCTTCCGGTAGGTCACGCCGTCGAACATCGCCTGCGTGAGGTCGGCGCCTTCGAAGACGCAGCGGTCGAGCTGTGCGCCGCGAAAGTTCGCGTAGAGGACGCGCCCGAAGGAGAAGTCGGTCGCGGTGAAGTCGGTCCCGTCGAGCTTCGCACCCGTCATGTCGACAGCGGTCATGATGCTCTCGCGCACCGTGGCGCTGCGCAGGGTCGAGTTCCGGAAGATCGCGCCGACGAAAGAAACCCGGTCCAGAACGAGATAGTCGAGGTCCGTGTCGGAGAGATCGACCCGGTCGAGCGTCGAGCCGTTGAACGAGGCTCCCGTGACGTGGGACCGCGCCAAGGATGCCCCCGAGAGGTTGCAGCCCTCGACCTTCGCCCGGGAGAAGTCCGCGCCGGAGAGGTTCTTTCCCGAAAGGTCGAGCGCGTTAAGACGCGCGTCCGTGAAGTCTGGAGTCAGGGAAGGTCGCTCGGCGCGCCACTCGTTCCAATCGGGGGCCTGCACGTGTTCGAGGTGTTCGGGGTTCACGATCGTCTAGTGTATCGAAGCCTGTAACATTCGTGGGAATGAGCGACGTCGTCCGGGGACCCGAACGGATCCGCCGAGCCCTCCTCGGCGGCTACCCTCTTCTTTACGTCGTGTCATGGGAGGAAGGGCGCGTGGAGCGGGCGCTCGCCACGCTCGCCCAGAAGTTCTACGAAAAGCCCGTGCCCTTCTCGATGTGGAGCTGCGTGGACGGCATCGTCACCGGGACGGAGCGGCTGCCCGACACGGCCGATCCTCTGAAGGCGCTGGATGCGATCCTCCAGGCGACCGGCCCCGGGTTCTTCCTCATGAAAGACCTCACGGCCTTCCTCGGCAAGCCCGAGGTCGTGAGGCGCCTGAGGGACGCCTATCGGGCTCTCAAGGGCAAGGGTCGATTCCTCGTCCTCATGTCCCCACGTCTCGTCGTCCCCGACGATCTCAAGAAGGAGATCTACGTCCTCGACTACGACCTTCCGGACGAGAGCGAGATCCTGTTCCTCCTCGGCCACCTCGGGAAGCGCTACTTCGGCGAAAAAGGCCTCTCCGAAGCGGACGCGAAGAAGCTTGCCATCGCGCTCAAGGGCCTCACGCAGGACGAGACGGAGCACGTCGTCTCCCGGGTCTTCTCGCGCCGGCCCATTTTCGACGAGGAGTCTTATTACGAGGTCCTCGCCGAGAAGCAGCAGGCCACGCGCAAGGACGGCGTCCTCGAGTTCGTGCCGCCGCGGTTCTCGCTCGCGGACATCGGGGGCCTCGAGAACCTCAAGGAATGGCTCGTGAAGCGCCAGAACCTCTTCACGAAGGAAGCGTTGGATGCCGGCGTGTCCGTGCCGAAGGGCATCCTGCTCATGGGCGTCTCGGGCTGCGGAAAGTCGCTCTCCGTGAAAGCCATCTCCGCGCTCTGGAACCTCCCTCTCTTCCGCCTGGACATGAACCTCGTCTTCGGGACGGACAACCCGGAGCAGACGTTCCACCGCGCGCTCCAGAGCGTGGAGTCGCTCTCGCCCGCGCTGTTGTGGATCGACGAGATCGAGATGGCGATCACCGGCGGGCGCGAGGCCGGCGGTGGCGACGCGTCGCTCGGCCGAATCTTCTCGGCGTTTCTGACCTGGATGCAGGAGAAGCAGGGGCTCGTCTTCGTGGCGGCCACGGCGAACCGCATCCACCTCCTGCCCGCCGAGGTCATCCGCAAGGGCCGCTTCGACCAGGTGTTCTTCCTCGACCTGCCGAACGAGAACGAGCGCAAGGCCATCTTCAACGTCCATCTCAAGAAGGTCGGGTCGGACGTGAGCCTCTTCGACGTCGTCTTCCTGTCGAAGGCCACGAGGGGCTTCGTCGGCTCGGAGATCGAGGCGGCCGTTCAGGCCGCGGCCGTCGAGGCCTTCAACCAGGGACGCAAGCTCACCGAGGACGACATGTCGAAGATGCTGACCGCCACCGTGCCGCTGTCGCGCACGATGGACGAGCAGATCAAGGCCATCAAGAGCTGGGCGCACGACCGCGCGATGCCGGCCTCGAAGGCCTGAGCCCGGGCGAAATCCGACCGGATCACCGCAGCGGCGGGGGAGGCGGGGCCGCGCCCTCGGAGGCCACGATCACGGCCGTGCCGTAGCAGAGCACCTCGGTGACGCCCTGCATCACCTCCGTCGCGTCGTAGCGGACGCCGACGACGGCGTTCGCGCCGATGTCGCGCGCATGAGTGAGCATCATGTCGAAGGCTTCGTTCCGCGTCTTCTCGCAAAGCTCGGTGAAGAGAGTGATGTTCCCGCCGACGAGCGTCTGAAGCGACCCGCCGATCGTTCCGAAAATCGAGCGTGAGCGGACGGTGATGCCGCGCACGACGCCGAGGTTCCGGGTCACGCGGTAGCCGTCGAGCGCGAACGTGGTCGTCGTCATGGGATGCGTCATGGCCGCAACCTCCTTCAGTTGCTGCGCGGGTCGAATCCCGTTCGCCGGTACGGCCCGAGGAAATCGAGCCGCTTCTGCACGTGGGCGATGTGCTCGATCGCCCAGGCGTAGCGCTCTTCGAGGCGGTCCATGACGAGCAGGCGGTAGCCGTCCTCGGCGTCCAGGCCGAGCCGCGCGAGCGCCTCGTTCACGTACCCTTCGTCCGAGAGCTGCGACGGCAGCGACCGCGCCTGCGAGCGGCCGACGGAGTCGGCGAGACGTTCCACGCTCTTCGCGAGGAGACGACGGAGGTCCCGCCGGGTCCGGCCGCCCGGCGACGTCGCCGGAAGAGGATGAACGGCGAGGGGAGCAACCTCGGCCACGCGATAAGGCGCCGGCGTCTCGCGCTCGCCCGCGATCCGGTATCGGAAGGTCCCCCGCAGCAGGATATTCGAGCGCCCGTCCTCGAGGGGCTCGTGCCGCACGATCTCGCCGGCGCAGCCGATCTCGAACACGGCAGGCCGGCCCGCGCCGTCGGGCGGCGCAGCCGGGTTCAGGAGCTGGACGCCGATGAGCCGGTCGCCGGCGAGCGCGTCGGAGAGCATGGTCCGGTATCGAGGCTCGAAGACGTGAAGAGGGAGAGTCGTCTCCGGCAGAAGCAGGACGTTCGGGAGCGGGAAGAGTCGGAGAAGGATGGGTGCGGTCATGGTCGCGCCCATGATGCAGACTGATGAGTGCCTTCCGAATCCGACATGTTATCTTTCCGTGGGATGGCGAACAAAGACGACCGTTACGCGGAGAACGTTCCCGGGAAATTCTACGTCGACACGCAGTGCATCGACTGCGACGTCTGCCGCGTCACCGCGCCGGCGAATTTCACCCGGCAGGAAGACAAGGGCTTCTCGTACGTGATGAAGCAGGCGGAGACTCCCGAGGAAGAAGCCCAGTGCCAGGAGGCGATGGACTCCTGCCCCGTCGAGGCGATCGGAAATGACGGGGCCTAACGGACGGTCCGAAGAGAGATTTTCTTAGAGGGTAAGAGGAGGAAGAGAGGGCTCTTTTCTGGCCCATTCACCTTCTAAGAAATTTGCAGACCGACTCCCGGTGTGAGAGCGCGTCTCGCGTGATAGCTGGAGCGGACGAGCGGCCCTGACTCCACTCTCGCGAATCCCATCTCTTCGCCTTCCAGCCTGATCTCTTCGAACTCCTGCGGCGTGTAGTACCTCTCGATCGGGAGCCGCCGCGCGTGCGGCTGGAGGTACTGGCCGACCGTGACGACCTCGACGCCGTTCGCGCGCAGATCCCGCAGGGTCTTCGACAGCTCCTCACGTGTCTCGCCGAGCCCCACCATGACCCCGCTCTTCACCTTCATCGAGATCTTCTCTTCGTCTTTTCTCTTTGCGGCGCGGCGGAGGAGCTCCAGCGACCGCGCGTAGACCGCGTCGGGCCGCACGCGCCGGTAGAGGCGCGCGACGGTCTCCGTGTTGTGGTTGAGGACTTCCGGCCGCGCGGAAAGGACGGTTTCGAGCGCGGCGTCGCTGCCGAGGAAGTCGGGGATGAGCACTTCGACCGTGACCCCGGGGGCGAGAGCGCGAATCTCCCGGATCGTGGCCGCGAAGTGCGCGGCCCCGCCGTCCGGCAGCTCGTCGCGGTTCACGGACGTCACGACGGCGTGCGCGACGCCCATCGCCTTCACGGCTTCGGCGACGTGGCGCGGCTCCTCGGGATCGAGCGGCCTCCCGACGCCCTGCGCGACCGCGCAGAAGCCGCAGTGCCGCGTGCAGACGTCGCCCATGAGCATGAATGTCGCCGTTCTCTCGACGCCCCAGCACTCGAAGATGTTCGGACAGCGCGCCTCCTGGCACACGGTGTTGAGGTGCTTGTCCTCGATGAGAGACGCGATGCCGCGCGAGGCCTCGTTGTCGTAGAGACGCACCTTCAGCCAGTCGGGCCGGGGGGTGATTCGGGAGAGGGGCCGGGGGGAGGGGGTCGCGCTCACGGCCCCGAGTCTAGCGTGGTGCCGCGGCTCGCGAACCGGCCTGCGAAGTTGCTTCGAATGGTGAATGTGCCCTCGCGTCACTCTCACTTTCGAAGAAATGCTGCCTTGCGGCTGTCGGGGCGTCGTTCGATAGGATCCGCGGCAACAAACCGCAGGAGGAAAGCATGGTTTCGATTTTTTCCCTCTGGCTGCCCATCCTTTTTTCGGCCGTCGCCGTGTTCGTCGTGAGCTCGATCATCCACATGGTCCTCGGTTATCACGCGGCCGATTACAGGAAGCTCCCCGCTGAGGACGACGTCATGGCCGCCCTTCGGAAGTTCGACATCCCACCCGGCGACTACATGATCCCGTGCCCGGGCGGCCCGAAGGCGTTGAAAGACCCGGCTTTCCTCGAGAAGTTCAAGGCCGGGCCGAGGGCCATGATGACCGTCATGGCCGGCGGCGAGATGAACATGGGGCCGCAGCTCATCCAATGGTTCCTGTACAGCATCCTCATCGGCATCACGGCCGCGTACATCGCCGGCCGCGCGCTCGGTCCCGGGGCGCCCGTACCTCCAGGTCTTCCGCTTCGCGGGCGCGACGGCGTTCTTCGGCTACAGCCTCGCGCTCTGGCAGACGTCGATCTGGTACAAGAGGTCCTGGGCGACGACGTTCCGGAGCACGATCGACGGCCTGATCTTCGGGCTCCTGACGGGAGGCTTCTTCGGCTGGCTGTGGCCGAGATAGCCGCGAAAAAATTCAGCCTCGTCCGCGGATTCCTTCGCGCGCCGCCCACTGCCAGACGGGGTCCCACGCGTGGTACACGCAGCGGACTCCCTCCACGTCCTCTTCCTCGAGCGGCGCGGGGAACCGCAGGTCTGCCGCATGCTCGACCGCTACGCGCGCGGCCTCGCGCACGACGAGCCACTCACGCGCGTCCTCCTCGCGCCCTTCGTGGTACGGGTCCACCCCGAGCGTCAGCAGCGTGGGAAGGTTCTTCGGGCTCCGTTCGACGTCGAGGATGCGAACGGCCTGCAGGCGGTTCCGTCCGTTCGGGTCCGTCAGGAATTCCCGCACCGCCACGTCGAGGTCGTCCGGGTCGAAGTAGGCGAAGGCCATGAGCGCGTCGCAGCGCACGGCCGGTTCGGCATCGAGGAGGAGCTCGCGCACCTTGCCGGCGAGAGGCCGGAAGGGCTCAAGACGTTCTTTGGAATCGTCCTGGAGGCCCGCGAAAATGAAAAGGCCGGCCCGCCGGGTGTCGGCGTCGGAGTCGACGAGCGCCTGCGCGACGAGGCCTACGGTCTCGTCGTCCACGGGAGCGCGGACGATCCGGTCGAACCGCAGCGTCTCCCCTTCGCTGGCGTAGGGCGCGATCCGTCCGGTGAGGAGCTCGTAGATTTCCCGATGACCGTGCTCCGTCATGGCGTTTTTCCCTTCTCCCTGTCGAAGACCTTCAGGAAGTGACTCAAGAAGCGTTCCGCGACCTCCGGCAGCGCCGGCGGCGGCTTGTCCGGGGTCTCCCTCGAAAGGGACGTCACGCCGCCGTCGGCGATCCCGCACGGAATGAAGAGCGAAAACCTTGCCAGGTCCGTCGAGACGTTCAAGGCGGCGCCGTGCGTCGTGACCCAGCGCGAAAGATGGACGCCGATCGCGGCCAGCTTGTCGTTTCCGACCCAGATCGAGGCTTTTCTCTCCGGAACGGAGCTGCGAGCCGCCGTCACTCCGAAGTCGCGGGCGGTACGAATAAGTGTCTCCTCGAGGTCGCACACGTAACGGCGCACGTCGCGCCGCCCGCGGGAAAGATCGAGAACCGGGTACGCGACGAGCTGCCCGGGCCCGTGGAACGTGAGCCTGCCGCCCCGATCGGCGACCCGAAGCGCGACGCCTCGCTGGAGGAGGAACTCTTCCGAGACGAGCAGCTCCCCGAGCCCCGCATTTCGGCCCACGGTGATGACGTCCGCGTGCTCGAGGAGGAACAGTGTTTCATGCCCGCCCGCCTTCACGCGCGCCTCGGCCTCCTGCTGAAGCGCGAAGGCCGCGTCCCAGGAGACGCGGCCTTCAGGGAGGAGGTTGACGACTTCGAGCGACCGGGGCATGAAGGATTCTACTCGATGGCCTCCAGCTCGCTCCACGTACCCTTTTCGAGCGTCGCCTTGACGACGTTCACGAACGCGTCGCCCTCGGCTCCGTCGATGAGCCGATGGTCGAACGTGAGCGCGACGTAGCCCATCGTCTTGATGGCGAGCGAGTCGGAGCCGTCCGGCATCTCGACGACCTTCGCGCGCTTCTCGATCGCGCCGACGCCCATGATGGCAACCTGCGGCTGGTTGATGACGGGCGTCGCGAAGAGAGACCCGAACGACCCGTGATTCGTCACGGTGAACGTGCCGCCCGCCACCTCGTCGGGGACGAGCTTCTTCGCGCGAGCCCGTGCGGCCAGGTCGTTCGCCGCGCGCGCGAGGCCGACCAGCGACAGGTCGTCCGCGCGGCGGATGACGGGCACGATGAGGCCCCAGTCGAGCGCGACGGCGATCCCGAGATTTACCTCGCGGTGGTAAACGACGTCTTCCCCGACGATGGAGGCGTTCACGAGCGGCCGCGCTTTGAGCGCCGCGACCGCCGCGCGAAGCAGGAACGGCAGGTAAGACAGCTTCGTGCCGTACTGCTGCTCGAAGCGGGCTTTCACCCGGTTCCGGAGCTTCGCGATGCCCGAGTAGTCGACCTCGAACACCGTCGTCACGTGCGCCGAGGTCTGCTTCGACTCGACCATCCTCTGCGCGATCTTTCGGCGCATCGCGCTCATCGGCTCGACGGTGACGGCGCTCCCGGACGGGAAGGAGAGCGCGGTGGGAGACGGCGTCGGAGCGCGCGACGGAACGGGAGCGTCTGCCGGTCGCGCCGCGAGAACGGAGGGTGCCGGCCGCGGAGGAGCTTCGGCGGATTGCTGAGAAGGTGCGGGAGAAGGAACGGGAGATTTCTCAGAAGGCGCGGGGGCGGGCGCGGCAGCCTGCGGGGCCGGCGCCGCGGTGGGTGCCGGCTGCACACCCTTCGAAGAATCTTCTCTTCCGGTCCCCGGCGCCGCCGCAGTCGGCGCTCGCGGGCTGGCCAGGTAAGCCTCGATGTCCTGCTTCGTCACGCGGCCCGAGATGCCCGTTCCCGGGATTTGAGAGATGTCGACGCCCTTCTCCTCCGCGATCGCACGGACGACGGGCGACGAGCGGCGCCGAAGAAGCTCCTCCTGCGACTCCCCGGGCTGTGGGGGAGCGGAAGAGGAAGAGGGAATTGGAGATTGCTTAGAAGGCGCGGGGGAGGGCGCCGCAGCTTGGGCGGCCGGTGCCGCGGGGGCAGCGGGTGCCGGGGATTTCTGAGAAGGCGCGGGAACGGCTACCGCAGATGGTGCAGCCGAAGCCGCGGCGGTGGCCGGCTGCTCGTCTTTCGAAGAATCTTCCGCAGCCGGCGTAGCCGGCGGCGCAGAAACTTGTTCTCCCGCCTCCCCGAGGTGCGCGACGACGGTGTTGATGGGCACCGTCTGGCCTTCCGGCACCAGGATCTCGAGCAGCGTTCCCGAAGCAGGCGCGGGGATCTCGGCGTCGACCTTGTCGGTGGAGATCTCGAAGAGGGGCTCGTCGCGCTTGACCGCGTCGCCGGGCTTCTTGAGCCACTTCGTGAGCGTTCCTTCGGCGATCGACTCGCCCATCTGCGGCATGATGACGTTCGTCGGCATGGTCTCTTCTCCGGTGGCTAGTACCGCACGAGCTTTCGCGCGGCGGCCAGCAGGGTGTTCACGTTCGGGAGGAACGCCTCCTCCAGAGGCGGAGAGTACGGCACCGGGGTGTCGGGTGCCGTGACGCGCAGGATGGGGCCGTCCAGCCACTCGAACGCCTTCTCGGAGATCGTGGCGGCGATCTCGGCCCCGAGCCCGCCGGTACGCGTGTCCTCGTGGAGGATCAGGCACTTTGCCGTGCGCTTAACGGACGCGAGGATCGCCTCCTCGTCGAGCGGCAGGAGCGTCCTGAGGTCGAGAATTTCCGCCGAGACGCCGTCCTTCGCGAGAATCTCGGCCGTCTCGAGAGCCGTCCAGAGCATCGCGCCGTAGGTCACGATCGTGAGGTCGCGGCCTTCCCGGCGAACCGCGGCCTTTCCGATCGGCACGACGTAGTCCTCCCCGGGGACACGGTCCTTCACCCTTCGGTAAAGGAACTTGTGCTCGAGGAAGATCACCGGGTCGTCGTCACGGATCGCAGCTTTCAGGAGGCCCTTTGCGTCGTAGGCGGTCGCAGGAGCCACGACCTTGAGGCCCGGCGTCTTGACGAAATACATCTCGGGGCTCTGCGAGTGATAGGGACCTCCGTGGACTCCGGCTCCCGACGGGCCGCGCACGACCATCGGCAC
Source organism: Thermoanaerobaculia bacterium (assembly GCA_963816185.1). Lineage (GTDB taxonomy): Bacteria > Acidobacteriota > Thermoanaerobaculia > UBA5066 > UBA5066 > Fen-183. The sequence continues at coordinate 29,786 of CAWFJJ010000028.1, forward strand.
GCCGACGCCCGTGCGGTACCGGTTCTTCGCCGCGAAATTCGTGAGGAGGTCGAAGGCCCGCGAGATGAAGTCCATGAACTGCATCTCCGCGACGGGGCGCATCCCGCGCATCGCCGCGCCGATGGCGGCGCCGACGATGCCCTCCTCCGCGAGCGGGGTATCGAGGACGCGGTCCTTGCCGAACCTCTCCTGCAGCCCCTCGGTCGCCTTGAAGGCGCCGCCGTAAACACCCACGTCCTGGCCGAGGACGAACACGCGCTCGTCACGCTCCATCTCCTCGAAGAGGGCCTGGCGAATCGCCTCGAGGTAGAAGATCTCGACGCCGGCGGTCGCGTCCGCCGTGAGCGTGAGCGTGGCGCCGCTTCGGGCGACGCGCGGATCGGCCATCAGAGGCCTCCCGTGAAGACGCCGGCGCGGCCGCGCTCGAGGATGCTCTCGTCGGCGTAGACGCCGCGAAAGGCGAGAGCCGGGTCGGGAAACGGCGACGCCTCGGCGAAGGCCACGTCCGCGTCGAGCTGCCTCTCCACCTCTTCGTGGATGCGGTGCCTCTCGGATGCCGGCATCGCGCCCGAGGATTCGAGGGCGGATTCGAAGCGGGCGAGCGGGTCACGGGCGCGCCAGTCGGCCAGCTCCTTCGGATCCACGTACACCTGCGCGTCGTGCTCCGCGTGGCCCTTCATGCGATACGTCTTGCACTCGAGCAGCGTGGGTCCGCCGCCCTGACGCGCCCGATCCACAGCCGTGCGGGCGGCCTCGTATACCGCGAGCGCGTCGTTGCCGTCCACGATCTCGCCGGGGATCCCGTAGCCGATCGCCTTGTCGGCGAGGGTCCGCGCCGCGCACTGCTTCTCGTACGGCGTCGAGTACGCCCATCCGTTGAACTCGATGACGAGGACGAGCGGCAGCCTCTGCACCGCGGCGAAGTTCAAGCCCTCGTGAAACGCCCCGACAGACGTCCCGCCGTCTCCGAGGTACGTCATGCCGACGGTGCACTTCCCCTGCATGCGGTCGGCGAGGAGCATCCCCGCGACCACGGGCACGAGCGTTCCGAGCATCGCGATGGGGGAATAGACGCCTTTTTCGGGGACGGAGAAGTGGAGATTCGCGTCCTTGCCGCCCGAGGGCGCGGTCGCGCGTGCCATGTATTGCGTGAGGATGTCTCGAGGCGGAATGCCACGCGCGAGCACGGAGCCGAGATTCCGGATGAGCGGCGCGAGGAGATCGCCCTCGTCGAGAGCGAACGCGCTCGCAACGGACGTCGCCTCCTGCCCCAGCGATCGATACAGGCCGCCCACGACCTTTCCCTGCCGGTACAGCTTGACGAGCCGTTCTTCGAGCAGGCGGTTCAGCAGCATGCAGCGATAGAGATCGGCGAGGCGTTGCGGCGGCAGAGGCGTCGTCATCTTCGGGGGCTCGTCCGGATTTCGGAGCGAGGGGCGATTATCAAGGGCCGCTCCTCCGAGGGTCAAACGACCCGGCGAAGGGGGCGCGCGCCGCGCATGCCGCCCTCCGGGCTCTTGACACGCTTTCTCCCCGCGCCTAGGCTGCACGCCACGATGAACACCCCCTGCGCCCGAAAGCGCAAGACCGCGAAGATGACGACGCCGCGAGGCGGGCGATGGGGCGTTCTCTAGATCGACGCGTTTCGACGATCACCACAGAGACACACCAAGGGCCCGCCGGAAAACGGCGGGCCCTTCGCTTTGAAGGAGCACCCATGGCGACCCCGAACGATCTCCGGATTCCGGTGGCGATCCTCGGCGCGACGGGCGCCGTGGGACAGCGCCTCGTGTCGCTGCTCGAGGGCCACCCGCGGTTCGTTCTGACGGAGGTCGCCGCGTCGGAGAGATCCGCGGGGAAGCGTTACGCGGATGCGACGCGCTGGATCCTTCCAGGCGACATCCCGGCCGCCGCGCACGATCTCGTCGTGACGTCCGTCGAGGACGAGCTTTCCTCGCCGCTGTGCCTCTCCGCGCTCGATGCCGGCGTCGCCGACACCGTGGAGCCGCTCCAGGCTTCGCGCGGAAAGCTCGTCGTCTCGAATACGAAGTCGTTCCGGATGAAACCGGACGTGCCTCTCGTGATCCCCGAGGTGAACCCGGATCACCTCGACCTCCTCGACGTGCAGTCCTGGCGCGCGGCGGGCGGCGGCATCGTGACGAACCCGAACTGCTCCGTCGTCGGCCTTGCCATGGCGCTCGCGCCGCTCGAGCGCGCTTTCGGCGTGGAGCGCGTTCTCGTCACGACGATGCAGGCGCTGTCGGGCGCGGGCTATCCCGGCGTGCCGTCTCTGGATGCGCAGGGCAACGTCATCCCCTTCATCGACGGCGAGGAGGAAAAGATCGAACGCGAGCCACGAAAGATCCTGGGTCGCCTCGTGAACGGCCGCGTCCTGGACGCGGAGTTCCCGATCTCGGTTTCCGTCAATCGCGTTCCGGTGCGCGACGGCCACATGGAGTCCGTCTTCGTCGATCTGAAGAAGAAGGCGTCCCTCGACGACGTGCATGCCGTGTTCGAGGCCTTCACGGGCGAGCCGCAGCGGCTGAAGCTGCCCTCGGCTCCGGCGCGGCCGATTGCGGTCCGCGACGAGCGCGACCGGCCGCAGCCCGTCGCGCGACGTCGAGGCGGGAAACGGCATGACGGTGACGGTCGGCCGCCTGCGGCCCGATCCCGTCTTCGATCTGAAGTTCACGGTTCTCGTCCACAACACGGTGCGCGGGGCGGCGGGAGCGGCGCTCCTGAACGCCGAGCTGCTTCTCGCGCAGGGGCGCGTCGCGACGCGAGCTCCCGTGCGATGACGGACGTTCTCAAGTTCGGCGGCACCTCGGTCGGATCGGCCGAGCGGATCCGCGACGTCGCGCGCCTCGTGAAGACGCGCGGGGGAGACTCGAGCCTCGTCGTCGTCTCGGCGATGGCCGGTGTGACGGATCTTCTGGTCGGATTGAAGAATTCTTCGAAGGGTAAAGAGCGGGGCGCCGCCGAGGCCACACTCGACGAGTTGGAAGGTCGCCACCGCGCCGCGCTCGATGGGCTTGCCCTCCCGGAAAGCGAAAGGCGGACCTGCGCCCTCGCGATCGAAGAGGAGATGCGGCGATGCCGTGAGCTTTCTCTCGGAATCTCTCTACTCGAAGAAATCTCTCCTCGAACCTCGGACGCGCTCCTCGCGATCGGAGAATTGATCTGCTCGCGCTTCGTGGCCGCCGCGCTTCGCGCGGGCGGGGCGGAGGCCGTGTGGATCGACCCGCGCGAGATCCTCGCGACGAACGCCGCGCACGGCGCGGCCCTTGCGGACGAGAAGGAAACGGCCGCCCGCGTCTCCAGGCACGTGGCGCCTCACCTCGCGGCGGGGCGGGTCGTCGTGACGGGAGGCTTCGTCGGTGCCGCTCCGGACGGCTCGACGACGACGCTCGGCCGTGGCGGATCGGACTACTCGGCCGCGCTCTTCGGCGCCGCGCTCCATGACATGGGCCGCGCCGTGGGCCGCATCGAGATCTGGACCGACGTGGACGGAATCCTGACGGCCGACCCGCGCATCGTGCCCGCGGCGCGCCTCGTTCCCGAGGTGAGCTATCCCGAGGCGGCCGAGCTCGCGTTCTTCGGAGCGAAGGTGCTCCATCCGGCGACGATCCGCCCTGCCGTGGCGCGAGGGATCCCGGTCGCCGTGAAGAACTCGTTCAGGCCCGATTGTCCCGGCACGATCGTGCGGCAGGACGTCGCCCGGAAACGGCGTGAGAGCCGTCGCGATGCGCACGGGGGTGACGGCGCTCTTCGTGGGCAGTCCGCGCATGCTGCTCGCCCATGGCTATGCCGCCAGGGTCTTCTCCGTCTTCGAAAAGCACGGCGTGCCGGTGGACGTCATCGCCACGAGCGAGGTGTCGATTTCGATCACCGTGGACGCGAAAGCCTTGCTCGAGGGCGTCGTGCGCGACCTTTCCGAGTTCGCCGAGGTCTCGGTTCTCCGGAACCTCGCGGTCGTGTCCGTCGTCGGAAAGGCTCTGCGCTCGACGGCGGGCGTCGCCGTGCGCATCTTCGGCGCCGTCGGCGACGTGAACGTCGTCCTCATCTCCCAGGGCGCCTCCGACACGAACGTGACGTTCGTGGTCGACGGGAACGACGCGCCGGAGGCGCTGCGCAGGCTTCACCGGGAGTTCTTCGAATGAAAGCGCTCCTCGTCGGATACGGGAAGATGGGGAAGACGATCGAGATCGCGCTCGTCCACAGGGGGCACGAAGTCGCTGGACGGTTGGGGCGCAAAGAGATTTGCTTAGAAGGGGAAGAGGGGAAGGGTGACCTATGGAGCGCGTCGAGCAATGCCGCGGATCCGGCTTCGCCGCAGCAGGCCAGCGAGAAGTCCTATTCACTTTCTGAGAAGTCTTTATCCTCGTCTCTCTCTTCGGACCTCCCGGTTTGCGACATCGCGTTCGAGTTCACGACACCGGCGTCCGCGCCGATCGTCGTCCCCCTCCTTCTTTCGCGGAAGATCCCCGTCGTCTCCGGCACCACTGGCTGGGACGTGACTTCGGCCGTGCACATCGCACGGGAGCAGAAGGTTCCTTTTCTTCATTCCTCGAATTTCTCCCTCGGCGTCGCGGCGCTGCGGCGCGCCGTCGCCGCCGCGGCCGCCGCGCTCGCGCCGTTTCCCGAGTTCGAGCCGGGAGTCATGGAGCGGCATCACGCGGCGAAGAAAGACTCTCCTTCGGGGACGGCTCGCGTTCTCGCGCTCGACATCTCGCGCGAGCCCCTTTCGAAGAGATCCGTGCCGATCGTCTCTCTCAGGCAGGGCGGCCAGCCGGGAGAGCATTCGGTCTACTTCGAGGGCGCGGACGAGACGGTGGAGCTCGTGCACCGCGCCCGGTCGCGTTCGATCTTTGCCCAGGGCGCCGTGCGCGCCGCGGAATGGATGCTCGTATCGGGCCGAGCGGGCCCGGTGACCTTCGACGAATTCTTCGACGACCTGTCGCTCAAGGGGGGCGCCTCATGACGGCTTCCGCACACCCGCCGGACTCTTCGTCTTCAAGGAATCTCCGTCTTTCCGGGGTCTTCACCGCGCTCGTCACGCCGTTTCGCGACGACGGGGCCGTCGACGAGGCGGGCCTCCGCCGTCTCGCGAAGCGGCAGATCGCGGGCGGCGTCGCGGGTCTCGTCCCGTGCGGGACGACGGGCGAAGCCGTCACGCTGGACGCGGACGAGCACGAGCGTGTGGTCGCCGTCGTCGCCGAAGAGGCGCGCGCGTCCTCGCGGCGCGTGACCGTGATCGCCGGCTGCGGCTCGAACGACACCCGAAAATCCCAGGCCCTCGCCGAACGATGCCGCCGGGCCGGGGCCGACGCGCTCCTCGTCGTCACGCCTTACTACAACAAGCCGACGCCGAAAGGCCTCGTCGCGCATTTCCTCGCTGTCGCGGATGCGGGCCGGCTGCCGCTCGTCCTCTACAACGTGCCCGGCCGGACGGGCCTCAACATGCAGCCCGACACAGTGCTCGAGCTCGCGAAGGACCCCCGCATCGTGGCCGTCAAGGAGGCATCGGGCAGCCTCGATCAGGCATGCGAGATCCTCCGCGCCCGCCCGGCCGGATTCGCCGTCCTCTCGGGCGAGGACTCGCTCGCGATTCCGATGATCGCCTGCGGCGCCGAGGGCGTCATCGCGGTGGTCTCGAACGAGGCTCCGGGCCTGTACGTGGACGCGATCGCCGCGGCCCTCGCCGGGAATCGCGCTCGTGCCTCGGAGCTCCAGGCGAGAATGTTCCCGCTCATGAAGGCGAATTTCCGCGAATCGAACCCGATTCCGGTGAAATGGGCGCTGGCGCGTCTCGGCCTCGTCGGCGGCGCTGTTCGCCTGCCGCTCGTGCCGCTTTCGCCGCAGCACCACGCCCCGCTCGAGGACGCGCTCCGGGCCGCGGGTCTCCTCGATGCCGCCGGGAAACCAGTCGAGAAGGCCGCGGCGTGACGCGCGAGGAAGTCGTCGCGCTTCTCGGCGCGCTCGAGCGCGGCGAGATGCGCGCGGCGGCCCCCGACGGGGACGGGAACTGGGTGGCGAACGCGGCCGTCAAGGAAGGCATCCTCGCGGCCTTCCGGCTCGGTGTCGAGGAGGCGAGCGAGGCCGGCCCGCTCCTTTTCCGCGACCGAGACACTCTCCCGCCGCGCCGTCCGCTTCCCGAAGGCGTGCGCGTCGTCCCGGGCGGGACGGCTCTCCGCCGCGGCGCCTTTCTCGCGAAGGGCGTCGTCGTGATGCCGCCCGCCTACGTGAACGTGGGCGCGTACGTCGACGAGGGCTCGATGATCGACAGCCATGCGCTCGTCGGCTCGTGCGCGCAGATCGGGAAGAAAGTCCACCTTTCGGCCGCGGCGCAGGTGGGCGGCGTCCTCGAGCCCGTGGGCGCAGTTCCGGTCGTCATCGAGGACGAGGTCTTCGTGGGCGGGGGAGCCGGGATCTACGAGGGCGTCCGCGTGAGAAAGCGCGCCGTTCTCGCGGCGGGCGTCATCCTGACGGCTTCGAGCGTCGTCTTCGATCTCGTGAACGAGCGCGAGCTCCGCTCGGCGCCGGGGCGTCCGCTCGTCGTTCCCGAGGGCGCCGTCCTCGTCCCGGGCTCGCGGCGAGTCACCGGCGCCTGGGCCGAGGCCCGAGGGATCTCGCTTTCCGCTGCCGTGATCGTGAAGTATCGGGATGCGAAGACGGACGCGCGGACGGTTCTCGAAAGCGCGCTGCGGTGACGGGAAAAGAAGAAAGAGTTGCACGCGGCCTGCGGCCGCGTGATTCTTAGAAAGGTAATTGGTCTTGGCGGACTCGCTGATCCGTCGCGCCGCGGCTCGGTTCGGGACTCCGCTGTATCTGTACGACTTCGAGGTCATCGCGGCGCGAGTCCGCGCGCTGCGCGCGGCGCTCGGCCCTCGATTCACGCTGGCCTACGCCGTAAAGGCAAACCCATCGCTAGCCGTGCTGTCGCTTTTCTTCGAAAGGGGGTTGGGGGCGGACGTCGCATCCCGAGGCGAGCTGCTCGCGGTGCGCCGCGCAGGATGTCCTGCTTCGAAGATCCTCTCGACCGGTCCTGCGAAAACTGATGCGGACCTCGAAGCGCTCGTGCGAGCCGGCGTGTCGATCATCCATGCGGAAGGCGAATGGGAGCTCGCCAGACTCGAAGAGATCGCGAAGCGCGCGCGACGCACCGTTCGCGTCGGCCTCCGGCTCAACCCGCCCTGGGGGATCGCCGAGAAGCGCGTCATAATCGGCGGCCCCGGCGCGAAGAAGTTCGGGTTCGACCTCCGGACCGCCGAGAGAGTTCTTAGAAAGTGGAAGAGCGGAGCGGGAGGGCCGGACGCCTACCCCCATCTGGATCTCTGCGGCTTTCAGGTGTTCAACGCCTCGAACGTCCTCGACGCGCGGCTCCTCGTCGAGAACACGCGCCACGTGCTCTCCCTCGCCCTTTCCCTTTCGAGGAAATACGACGTTTCTCTTCTCTCCGTGGATTTCGGCGGGGGCTTCGGCGTGCCCTATGCGGCGTCCGAAGAGCACCTCGATCTAAGAGTTCTTAGAAGGGGTCTGGAGGAGATCGCGAGGCGCGTCGAGTTGGAGCCTCGGCTTCGGCGGGCTCGGCTGGTGTTCGAACCAGGCCGGTTCCTCGTTGCGGAGGCGGGGATGTACGTGACCCGCGTCCTCGGCACCAAGAGAAGCCGCGGCGTCGACTACGTCCTCATAGACGGTGGCGTCCACCACTTCCTCCGGCCGGTCCTCCTCGGAACGCCTCACCGCGTGAGGCTCGTCAGGAGAAAGGCAGGCGCTCGCGGCGGTCGATCTTCACCTTCTAGGAAATCTCTAGTTCTTTCGGGCCCCCTCTGCACGTCCCTCGACGTCCTCCACCCGTCCGCTGACCTGCCACTCCCGGTGCGGGGAGACCTCCTTGCCTTCGAGAACGCCGGCGCATACGGGTTCACCGAGTCGATGCCTCTCTTTCTCTCGCACGGGTGGCCGGCCGAGGTCGGCGTGTCGAAGGGCCGGCTGGCGCTCCTGAGGCGGCCTCCGACGGTGGAATCGCTTCTTCGCGCGCAAAGGCGGCGGCTTTGAAGATTCAGCGCGCTTCCGTTCGATATGGCGTGGCGCTCTGTGCGACGGCGGTAGCGTGCGGGCTCCGGCTCGCGCTCGCGCCGGTCCTGGGCTCGCAGCTCGCATTCGTAACGTTCATCGCGGCGAGCATCTTCGCCGCGTGGTACGGCGGCGGCGGCCCCGGCATCCTGGCGGCGGCTCTGGGCGGCGCGCTCGGCGTCGTGCTCTTCCAGCATCGGACCCACCCCAATCCGGCCCTCGCCTTGACTCTCGGCGGCTACGCGTTCGTCTGTCTCGTCTGCATCGGCTTCGTCGAGTGGAGTCGCCGCAACCACGAGAGGTTCGCGCGAAGCGAAGCGCTCGGCCGGCTGTCGCTGGAGGCATCCCTGGCGCAGCGCAAGGAGCTCGAGGAGGCGCTTCGCGCCCGTCTTGACGAGCTCGGGATCGTGAATCGCCGGAAGAGCGAGTTCCTCGCGGCGCTCGCGCACGAGCTTCGTAACCCGCTCGCTCCGGTGAGCAACGCGATCGAGGTTCTCGAGCGCGACCCGGACGAGCCGACGCGCGCACGGATGCTCGCGGTTCTCCGGCACCAGGCGGCGCGCCTCGCGCACGTCGTGGACGACCTCATCGACGTCTCGCGGATCGAGCAGGGAAGAGTCGATCTCAGGATGGAGATCGTGGATTTCGCCGAGCCCGTCCGCCATGCCATCGCGGCCTGCGAGAACGCGCTCGGCGTTTCGCGCCCCACGCTCTCGGCGAATCTCCCGGTCACTCCCACGTGGGTCAGGGGAGATGCGGACCGGCTCGAGCAGATCGTGCTGAATCTGCTCCAGAACGCGCTGAAGTACACGCCGTCCGACGGTCACGTGTGGGTGAGCCTCGTCGAGGAGAGCGGGGACGCGGTTCTCCGCATGCGGGACGACGGTTACGGAATCCCGACGGACCTCCTCGAGAAGATCTTCGACCTGTTTGCGCAGGCGCCACAGCCCCTGGCCCGAACGCAGGGCGGGCTCGGCATCGGACTCAGCCTCGTCAAGACCCTCGTCGAGCGCCACGGGGGGAAGGTGAGCGCGGCGAGCCCGGGTCCCGGACTCGGAAGCGAGTTCGTCGTGCGGCTCCCGCGGTCGGAGCCGCCCGAGCGGAAAGAGGCTCCAGTCCCTCAGCCCGCGTGCCCGGCGGCTTGCAGCCTTCGCGTTCTCGTCATCGAAGACAACGCTGACATGCGCGAGTCGATGCGCGACCTCCTCCACCTTTGGGGTCACGCCTCCGAAGGCGCGGCGGATGGCCTCGAGGGTCTCGCTCAGGTTCTCCTTTTCAAGCCGGACGTCGCGCTCGTCGACCTCGGGCTTCCGCGGATGGACGGCTACGAGGTCGCGCGCCAGATCAGGGGTCAGGAAGGCGGCCGCGATGTGCTCCTCATCGCTCTGAGCGGCTACGGGCAACCGGCGGACCGCGAGGCCGCGCAGGCCGCGGGCTTCGACAAACACATCGTCAAGCCGCCCGACCTCGTCGAGCTCGAGAATCTGCTGGCTCGAGAAGCGAAGAGGCGCTCGACCTGAAATACAATGTGCGAATGAGCGATCAGTTCACCCGCGAAGCGACGGACGTTCCGGCGACGCTTCCCCTGACTGCCGAGCAGGAGCGCATCCGGAAGGCGAAGGAGGCGTGGCGCGCGAAAGCCGCGGCCGCGTTCGCGAAGACACCCCGCTGGAAGAAGGACTTCACGACGATCTCGTCCGCCGCCGTGAACGCGCTTGCGACGCCGGACGACCTTCCCGGCTTCGACTTCGACCGCGACCTCGGCTGGCCGGGCGAGTTCCCGTACACGCGCGGCGTGCAGGCCACGATGTACCGCGGGCGGCCGTGGACCATCCGGCAGTTCGCAGGCTTCGGCAACGCGAAACAGACGAACGAGCGGTTCAAGGCCCTGCTCGCGCACGGGCAGACGGGCCTCTCCACGGCCTTTCACCTGCCGACTCTCTACGGCTACGACTCCGACCATCCCATGTCGGCCGGCGAAGTGGGGAAGTGCGGCGTCGCGATCGACACGCTGCGCGACTTCGAGGCGCTTTTCGACGGCATCGATCTCGGCGCGGTGACGACGTCCATGACGATCAACTCGACCGCCCCCATCGCGCTCGCGATGTATCTCGCGGTCGCCGAGCAGCACGGCACGCCGTGGTCGAGGGTCGGCGGCACGCTCCAGAACGACATCCTCAAGGAATACATCGCCCAGAAGGAGTACATCTTTCCGCCCCGTCCCTCGATGCGGCTCGTGACGGACCAGTTCGCGTTCTGCGCGAAGCACGTTCCGAAGTGGAATACCGTGTCGATCTCCGGGTACCACATTCGCGAGGCCGGGGCGACCGCGCTCCAGGAGCTCGCGTTCACCCTCCGCGACGGGATGGAGTACGTTCGGTACGGCATCGACGCGGGCCTCGACGTCGACGCCTTTGCGCCCCGCCTCTCATTCTTCTTCAACGCCCACAACGACTTTTTCGAGGAGATTGCGAAATACCGCGCGGCGCGACGCGTCTGGGCGAAGGTCATGCGGGATCGCTACGGCGCGAAGAAGACCGAGAGCTGGAAGATGCGCTTCCATTCGCAGACTGCGGGGGTTTCGCTCACGGCACAGCAGCCGTACAACAACGTGGCGCGCGTCGCAATCCAGTCCCTCGCGGCCGTGCTCGGAGGTACGAACTCGCTTCACGCGAACGCGCTCGACGAGACGCTCGCCCTGCCGACGGAGTTCGCCGCGAAGATCGCCGTCAGGACGCAGCAGATCATCCTGCACGAGACGGGAGTCGTCAACACGGTCGACCCGCTCGGCGGCTCGTACTTCGTTGAAGAGCTGACGAACCGGATGGAGGCAGGCACGTTCGACTACTTCCGACGGATCGACGCTTTCGGCGGGATGGTGGAAGCCATCGAGGCGGGTTTCCCGCAGAGGGAGATCATGGACGCCGCGTACCGCTACCAGCGAGCCGTCGACGCGAAAGAGAAGATCATGGTCGGCGTCAACGCATTCACGGACTCGGTTCCGGAGGACGAGGTTTCGATCCTGACGATCTCCGAGCAGATGGCCGCCGAGCAGGTGAAGTCGCTCGCGGAAGTCCGAAGGACGCGCGACTCGCGCGCGGCGATGCAGAAGCTCACGGACCTCAAGGCCGCTTGCGCTGGCGGGGCGAACGTGATGCCGCCTCTCGTCGAGGCCGTGAAGGCTTACGCCACGGTCGGCGAGATCTCCGACGTCATGCGCGAGGTCTTCGCGACGTACGAGGAACCGGCAATTTTTTGAGAAGAGAGACCGAAGAAAAGACTTCTTAGAAAGGTGGAGCGGACGGCCCGGCGGTCCGAACTGGCGCTGCAGCATCCGACGGCCGCGCTCTCGAGGTCCATTCACTTCTAAGAAGATCCTCTTCGAACCTTCCGCTGAGCGTCGCCATTCCGAAGGGGTGTCCCGGCCCGGATCTTGCGAGGTAGACTGCATGTCGATGCCCAAGAGACGCTTTTTCTTCGCGTTGGCCGCCTCGATCGCAGTTCTTGCCGCGCCTTTGGCCGGCCAGACCGGCAGCGGAGACGTCGGGAAGACCTCGGCGAAGGACGCCCTGACCCCGCAAGAGAGCCGCCGGCGCGAGGCGATCGAGCACTATTTGCGCGCAAAGATGTACGCGCAGGACAGCGAGTTCGAGGCGTCTGTTCGGGAGTTCAATAAGGCCGTCGAGCTGGATCCGACGGACGGCGCGCTCCATCGAGAGTACGGGGAGCTGCTGCGGGATCTGCCCGTCTATCCGGAGGCCGAGAAGGAGGCCCGCAAGGCCGTCCAGCTCGAGCCCAAGAGCGCCGGCTCACATCGGCTCCTCGGGCAAGTGCTTCTCGCGACCGCAAAGGACACGCCACGCCTGGAAGAGGCCGCCGCCGAGCTCAAGATGGCCAACGATCTCGCCCCCGGCGACCCGCAGGGAGCGGTCGCATACGCGCAGGTTCTCCTGCGGCTCGACAAACCGAAGGAGGCGTCGAGCGTTCTCGAAGGAGTCCTGGATCGGGCGAACGGACCCGCCGTCCTGCTCCTTTACGGCGAAACGCTCGAGCGCAGCGGCCAGCTGCAGCAGGCCGAGGACGTCTACAAAGGGCTCGCGAAGCTCGATCCGGACAACCGGGCGGCCGTCCTCGGGCTGTTGCGCGTGTATGACCGAGGCCGTCAGTTCGACAAAGCGGCGCCCATTCTTCAGGAGTTCCTCAAGCAGCAGCCGGGTAACCTTGGGCTCAAGACGCAGTATGGCGGGCTCCTGCTGCGGGGTCGCCGCTTTGCCGAAGCGCGCAAAGTCTTCGAGGAAGTGCTTGCCGGCGATCCCGGGAACCGCGATGCGCTGCGGCTCTATGCGGCCCTGCTTTCCGAAACGCGCGAGCCGGACAAGGCCGATGAGGTGCTGCGCAAGCTCCAGTCTCTCGACCCGGATGATCTGGAGATTCCTTATCGACGCGCCGTGAACTTTCTCGAAGCACGAAGGCTCCCCGAGGCCGAAGCCGTGCTCCGCGACTTGCGCGCAGCAATTGTCGCGAAGAAGCCGGACGCCCCGGAGGTCGCGCAAGTCGACGGCCAGCTGGCCTACGCCGCGTATCTGCGCAAGGACTACGCGGCGGCCACGGCCCGGCTCGAGCCGCACCTGATCGGCGAAGACGGCCTCAACCTGCAGGCCTACAACCTCCTGCTGCAGATCGCGCGTGACCGCGAGGACTGGGCGGGCGGCCTCAAGCTCGCGAAGGACGCGTACGACAAGGCGCCCAAGAAGACGGCTCTGCTGAGGGCAAACTATGCCGAATTCCTGTTCCGTTCGGGGTCGGGGACCGGCGAGGCGGAGGGCACGAAGATGCTCGACGCGCTCGCGACCGAGGACAGGACGGGAACGCTCGCGGCCGCCGACGCCTGGCAGCGCCTCGAGAAGTACGGCCGCGCGGCGGCAGCGGCTCGGGCAGGTCTCGAGCGCGACAAGGAGGACCCGGACCTGCTTTTCCGGCTGGCCGCCTCGCTGGAGCGGGAGAAGAAGCTCACCGAATCCGTCGACGCGTTCGAAAAGCTCCTGAAAGTGAGAGGCGACCACGCACCGGGCCTCAACTACCTCGGCTACATGTGGGCGGACCGCGGCGAGAACCTGCCGCGCGCGCTCGAGCTCATCCGTAAGGCCGTCGAGCTGGAACCCGGCAACGGCGCCTACCTCGATTCGCTCGGCTGGGTTTATTACCGGCTCAACAAACTCGACAAGGCCGAGGAGAATCTCCGCGCCGCGGCGGTCCTGAACCCCGACGACGCCACCGTCGAAGAGCACCTCGGCGACCTCTTCGAGAAGAAGGGCGATCTCGCGCTCGCGCGGACGACCTGGAAGCGCGCGCTCACGCTCAAGCCCGACGAGGACGTGAAGCGCCGCCTCGACGAGAAGCTCCAGAAGACCGAAGGCCGCGCCGCGCAGAAGTGAGGAGAACCCGTCCAATTCGGGTTGGCGGGTCGGCCCTCGTCTCAGTTTTTTTTTGCTTAGGAGGTGGATGCGGCAGCGGGCGGCCCGCGAAATCCGAAGCGCCATCTCCCGGTGCGTCGGTGGTGGAGGCATATGAGAGGGCGCGTGCAACGGCGTGGGATCCCGCGCGCCGCTTCAAAGCGCTCTTCAAGGCTGAGGTCTCGCGGAACGTCGGCGCGATTTTGCGAGGCTACCTCTCCGTCTGGTGGAACGGCGCAGCCAGCACGCTCACCTGGCGGTCTTCGGCACCTCTTGCCGGGAGAGGGAGAGGGGGACTTCTTAGAAAAGGGACGAGGGGCGAGGAGGAAAGCGATGGCGGAGCGCCTGGATCGCGCCAGTCGTTGCTCCCCGGTCGGTTTGTTTCGGACGACATCCTCATGTGCATTCTCGGCGTTCCCGAGGCCGCGCTCTCTTCCTCTTCACCATTCGAAGAAACTCCGAGAGGCTTTCGGCTGCGCATCGGGGGCTCGAAGCGCTTCGTCCTCGTGAACCGTGAGGGAAAGCCGATCGAGTTCTCTTTCCCGAACGGCGAGACGGTGAAGGTTCAGCCGGGGGAAGGCGTGCCGCGCCGAATCGAGGCGAACGGCCCGGAAGGCCGTGCCGTCCTCACGCTCGAAACCTATTCGTCCTGGCCCGAGGGCGAGCGGGTTCCCCCGGCATGAGCGAGACCGGAAGGGCGCTGACCGTCGAGGCGTTCGCGAAGGTGAACCGCTCGCTGCGCAGTGCTGGGTAAGCGTCCAGACGGCTTTCACGAGCTCGACACGATCTTTCAGACGGTGGATCTCACCGACAGGTTGTATTTCTTAGAAGGTGAAGAGAGCGGAAGAGCGACGGGCCACGTCTCGCTGACGGTGGAGGGCGTCGATCTTCCCGCAGACTCCAGCAATCTCATTCTCCGCGCCGCTGACGCGCTGCGCGTGCGCTTCTCGGTGCGCCTCGGCGCCCGTATTCACCTTTCTAAGAAGATCCCCTTGGGCGGTGGCCTTGGCGGAGGCAGTTCGAACGCGGCTGCGGCGCTGAGGGGCCTGGTCGCGCTCTGGAAGCTGCCCGCGACCGAAGCCGATCTGCACGCCGTGGCAGCCTCCCTCGGGTCCGACGTGCCTTTCTTTCTGATCGGCGGCCGAGCGCGAGGCACGGGGCGCGGCGAAATTCTGGAGCCTCTTCCGGACGGCCCCGAGGAGTGGCTCATCCTCGCCTTTCCATCGTTTTCTCTTTCCACGGCAGCGGTTTACGGGGCAGTTTCCGTCCCTGCGTTGACAGATTCCGTCGCCCAAACTAACCTTGGCGGTTCCGGATCCGGTGGCGGGCCGGATCGGAACGACCTGGAGCCGGCGGCGGAATCCCTCCGTGGAGAGCTGCGCAGGCTTCGTCTGGCCCTGTCGGACTTCGGCGCGACGAGCGCACGCCTGTCCGGGAGCGGCTCGACGGTGTTCGGGGTATTCGGCGACGAAAGAAACGCCCGGCGCGCCTTCGAAGGGCTCGCTGGGGTTCGGAAAGAAGTGATGGCGACGATGACGATCGTGAAGACCGTGTCGAAGGCGGCGTTCGTGCGCCGGGCGATGCCCTCGGACAGGGTGCAACGCGGATGATCTCCGCCTGCGCGAGAATCCACGCGGGACTTCCGGATGGGGAGTCGACAAGTGGTAAGTCAGCGGTCTTTGGAACCGCCATTCGGAGGTTCGAATCCTCCCTCCCCAGCCAGTTTCCTCATGTCAGGGCGTCATGGAACGATTTCCGTACGGCGATCTGAAGGTCTTCGGGGGGCGATCCCATCCACCCCTCACGGGCGAGATCTGCCGGAACCTCGGCCGCGAGGCCGGTCGCGTCACGCTCTACAATTTCTCTGACGGCGAGAACTACTGCCAGATCGAGGAGAACGTCCGCGGCGCGGATGTGTTCATCGTGCAGCCAACGGGCCCGCCGGCGAACCACAACATCATGGAGCTCCTCATCATGCTCGACGCGTTCAAGCGCTCCTCGGCGTCGCGCGTGACCGCCGTGCTTCCGTACTACGGCTATGGGCGGCAGGACCGGAAGGACAAGCCCCGCGTTCCGATCACCGCGAAGCTCATCGCGGATCTCATCACGGCGGCGGGCGCCGACCGGGTGCTCTGCGTGGACTTGCACGCGGCGCAGATTCAGGGCTTCTTCAACATCCCCGTGGACCACCTCTTCGCGGCGCCCGTTCTTCTCGACGCGATCCGCGACGCGAACCTCGACCCGCTCACGGTCGTGTCGCCGGACGCGGGCGGCGTCGAGCGCGCACGCGCGTTCGCGAAGCGTCTCGCCGCAGGCCTCGCGATCATGGACAAGCGTCGGAAGGGGAAGAACGAGGTCGAGGTCCTGCACGTCATCGGCGACGTGAGGGACCGCAACGTCGTCGTCGTCGACGACATCATCGACACGGCCGGCACGCTGATCAATACGGTCATCGCGCTCCGCGACGCGGGTGCGCGGCGAATCTTCGCAGGGTGCGTGCATCCCGTGCTGTCCGGACCCGCCATCGACCGTGTCAACGCGAGCCCCATCGAGCGCGTGTTCTGCACGAACACGCTCCCGCTCGACGAGAAGCTCGCACGCTGCCCGCTCGTCGTACCGCTCTCCATCGCCCCGCTCCTTGCGGAGGCGATCCAGAGGATCCATCAGGGGGCGTCCGTTTCATCGCTGTTCGTGTAGACAAGCGCCAAAACGCAGGCAGCCTCGGCGCGATCATTCGTCCGAGGAAGTCTGATATTCTTCCCCGTTCTCTAACCGGACCGTCCGCCCCGAGAATCCTCTCGGGACCGGGCGCCCTCGAAAGGAACCCATGCTCCAGGAACACATCGTCGTCGAAGTCGAGAAGCGGCTCACGACCGGGAAGAACGCCGCGAACCGCCTGCGCGCGCAGGATCAGATCCCGGCCGTCCTCTACGGAGGCGGCAAAGAGATGGAAACCTGGTCGCTGCAGGTGCCGCGTAAGACCCTCGCGACCCTTCTCAACAAAGGCCTGCACTCCAACGCCATCTTCAAGCTCAATCTGAAGGGCACGACCCAGACGCGCCACGTGATGATCCGCGACCTCACGCTGGACCCCGTCTCTCGGAAGATGCTGCACGTCGACTTCGTGCGGGTGCTTCTCGACCGAAAGCTCCGCGTCAAGAGCGAGGTCGCGATCGAGGGCGTGCCGAACGGCGTCAAGAACGCGGGCGGCATTCTGAACATCGTCACCCACGAGATCCTCATCGAGTGCCTTCCGGCGGACATTCCGGAGTCCGTGAAAGTGGACGTCTCCGCGATGGAGATGCACGACTCGATTCGCGTGGCGGACCTCAAGCTCGGCGACAAGATCAAGGTTCTCGAGAACGGGGACCGCGTCATCGCGCACGTGGGCGTGCCGAAGGCCGAGGAAGTCGCCGCTCCGGCCGCCGCCGAAGCCGTCGTCGGCATCGAGGGCGCCGCGGTGCCGCCCGCCGAGCCCGAGGTGATCAAGAAGGGCAAGAAGGAAGAGGAAGGCGCCGAGCCTGCCCCCGCCGGGAAAGCCGCGGTGCCGCCGAAAACCGAGGGCAAGGCGGAGAAGAAGGAAAAGAAATAGGCACGGACGGCCTCTTCCTCGTGGTAGGACTCGGCAACCCCGGCGACCGGTATACCGGAACGCGCCACAACGTCGGCTTCGACGTCGTGCAGACGTTCGCCTGGAGAGCCGCCGGCCGTCCGCCGCGTCTCGACCGGCTCGACTGCCGCGCGCTCACGGGACGCGTCAAAGTCGGGGATCGCGCGGTCATCGTGGCCCGGCCCCAGACCTACATGAACGCGTCGGGCGAGTCCGTGAAGGGCCTCGCGCTCAAGTACGACGTCCCCCTCGAGCGAATCATCGTCGTCTCCGACGACACGGCACTGCCCGTCGGCGCGCTCCGAATTCGCCGATCCGGCTCTTCCGGCGGCCAGAAGGGGCTTCAATCCGTGATCGACTGCTTCGGCACGAACGCGGTCCCGCGCCTGCGCCTGGGCGTGCGCGGAGAGAACTTCCAGGCGGGAGAGGCGCTCGATACGTACGTTCTCTCGCGGTTTTCGAAGAAGGAGCGCCCCGTCGTGGACGAGACCATCGCTTCGGCGTGCGAGGCCCTTGCCGTGTTCGTCACCGACGGAATCGACGCCGCCATGAACCGTTTCAACCGTTCGCCCGAGGAAGATCCGGCGAGCTGAACATCAACCTTGGCTCGGCACCGGACCAGAGGTCCAAAGCCGCGCCTCGCGACCGGCGAATACCGGCGCGATCCAGAAGGAGGAGACCGCGTGACCACCCAGAGCCCTCAACGCCAGTACGACATGGTCTTTCTCGTCGTCCCCGAGAAGGACGAGGCGGCAGCCCTCGCCGTCGTCGAAGAGTTCCGAAAGCTCCTCGTCGACAACGGCGCCACGATCGAGAAGGACGAGTCGATGGGACGGCGCCGCCTCGCCTACACCATCAAGAAAAGGACCGAGGCGACGTACCACAACTTCCTGTTTCGGGCGCCCACGGCGTGCGTCACCGAGGTGCAGCGCAAGATGCGACTCTCGGAAGACGTCCTGCGGTTCCTCTCCGTTCGGATCGACGAGGAGGTCAAGCACGGCCTGAAGGTGGCGCGAAATACGAAGCCGCGCCGCCCGCGCCCCGAAGCGTCCGAAGCGCCGCATGCCGGTCCGTCCGCTGCTCCCTCCACCACGCCTCCGGCCGAGCCGGCCGGCGACTCCCGTCCCGAGTGACCCGAAAAGGTTCAGGAGAACACAATGGCCGCTCCCGTTCGCAAGCCCGTCAAGAAGAAGTTCTTCGTGCGCCGCAAGCGCGTCTGCAAGTTCACCGTCGAGAAGATCGGCTACATCGACTTCAAGGACGTGAAGCTGCTCGCGGGATTCGTTCCCGAGCGCGCGAAAATCCTCCCACGCCGCATCAGCGGGACATCCGCTTTCTATCAGCGCAAGCTGGCGACCGCCATCAAGCGCGCGCGCTACCTCGCGCTGCTGCCCTACGTCTCCGATTAAACGAGCCCTCGCCGTTCTCGGGGCGGCGCTCGCGGCGGCTTTGACCGCAGCGGCGCCGCCCTTCGGCTTCGTTCTGATGCCGCATGCGGCCGCACGTCTGGGCCGCGCGGCGCTCGGGTCGCGGCGCCTCGCCGCCGGTTTTGCGCTGCCGCCTCTCGCGGTCCCGGTCGCGCTCCTCCTGGGCGCGCTGATCGCGCCGGAAGGCGCGGTCGTCGCCGCGGTTCTTGCCATCGCCCTCGTCGCTCTTCCCGCCGTGGCGCTCTTTGCGGCGGCTCGAGACGGCCGCCGGCGGGACGACGTCCTTCTCGTCGTATTCGCCCTGACCGGGATCGGCGGTCTCGCGGCCCTCCTCGGGTTTTCGGTCGCGACGGGTCGGGACCCCGGCGTCGTTCTTGCGAGCCGCTGGGCTGCGCTCATCCCCGAAATCCTCGCGGGCTACCGGTCGAGCGGCTGGAGCGAGTCCTCGCTCGCAACCGTCGCGCGCCTTTTCGAGTTCGGCCGCGTCCTCGTCGAAGAGCAGCTCGCGGGCCTCGTCCTCGCGGCCGCCGTGCTGCACGCGGCCCTGGTGGTCTACGGGTTCGCGCGCGGCGCGGGCCTTGCCGAAGCGGACTGGTCCGAGGCGTCCTTCAGCCGTTTCCGGACTCCTCTTGCCGCAGCCGCGGCGTTCGTACCCGCGGGTCTCCTGGCGGCCGTGGGGGGCGCGGAGCTTCGCCGGCCGGCCGTCGATCTTCTGCTGCCGCTCGGCGTCTTGTTTTTCCTGAGGGGTCTCGCCATAATCCGCGCTCTTCTCGACCGCGGAAGAGCCGGCCTCGTCGGCCGGGCGCTCGTCTACGTGCTGGTCTTTCAGATGCCGTTTCCCCTTCTTCTCGCGCTCTCCGGCCTTTTCGACGAGTTCGTCGACGTGAGGACGCGGCTCGAAAAGAGAGGATCCGGCGGCGGGTCCGCGAGTCCACCCGGCCCCGACGGGTTCTGATCGGTGACATACCCTGTAAACCTGAGGAGCTCGAAATGAAATTGGTCCTGACCGACGACGTGAAAGGGCTGGGGCACCGGGGCGATGTGGTGAACGTCGCCGAGGGCTACGGTCGGAACTTCCTGCTCCCGAAAGCGCTCGCGTACCCCGCCACGGACGGCAACGTGAAGCGGCTCGAGCAGGAAAAGAAGCGCTACGACGCGCGCATCGAGCACGAGAAGGACCAGGCCGCAGGTGTGGCGAAGTCCATCGAGGGCACGAAGATCGTCCTCCACAAGAAGGCGGGCGAAAACGACGCGCTCTACGGCTCCGTGACCCCGTCGGAGGTGGCCGACGCGCTCGAGGCCAAAGGGATCACCGTCGACAAACGGAAGATCGATCTCGAGGAGCCCATCAAGCGCCTCGGCACGCACACGGTCCACGTGAAGCTGCATCGCGACGTGATCGTGGGCCTGACCGTCGAGGTCCTGCCGGTCGTCGCCTGAGCCGGGCGCCAACGGCGTTTCGTCTGTGAGGCCACGCCGCGCCGGGGTCTTCAGGTGGGTATTCGGGGTCGCCGCTTTCCTCGGCGCTTCGGCGGCGTGGACTGTGCCGGTTTCGGCGGACGGCCTCGAGGTTCTGCGGACGTCCTTCTCGCTCCTTTTCACGGGTTCGTTCCGGCTCCCTCCTCCGCCGCCCGGCGTGCGGGTCGACCCGTATCAGCACCGAAAGCTGCCTGGAGGAGAGCCGGGTTACGACGTTTCGTATCAGCCGCTTGGCTCCTTCGCGCGAACAGCGCTCCTCGCTCCCGTCGGCTTTGTGCCGGCGGGGGCCGTCCGCGGGCGCGTCGCCGACGCCGTTCTTCAGCTTCTGCCCATTTTGCTCACCGCGTTCGCGGTCGTGCCGCTCACACGTCTCGCCCGCTTAGCAGGGTGCTCTCGTCGCGCGGCGCCGGCGCTCGCGTCGATGCTTCTCGTCGCGACGTTTCTCGGCCCGCTCGGGCGGCTCGACTTTCCGGAGCCATCCCTCGTCCTCCTTTCCGTCTGGTCTCTCGAGCGGATCCTCGTGGCGCGCAGGCGGGAGGGTGCGCCCCGGCTGAAGGCCCTGGCGGCGGGCGGGGGCCTGGCCGGGCTCGCGCTGCTCGCGAAGCCCACGGCCTTCGTCCTCGTCCCGGCTCTCCTTCTTGCCGTCGCTCGGCCGCTTCGGAGGCCTGTCAGGGGTAGGGACTTAGCGACTTTCGCGGCCGGAATGTTCCCCGGTCTCGTCGCCTTCTTCACTTTGAACTGCGTGCGCTTCGGGAGCGCGCTGGACTTCGGGTATCGGTGGGGCGATTTGCCTTCCGGGGGCGAGCGCCTTCCGCTGCTGTGGACCGCTCTGCGCCTCACCCTGCTTCCGAACCGCGGCGTCTTCTGGTTCGCGCCGCTTCTCCTGCTCGCCCTGTTCATCCCGATGAGAAGTCGGCTCGCCGAGCCCCTGCGGACGGATTGCGGAGCCGCACTCATGGCTTCGGGCGGCTTCTTTGCAGCGAATCTCTGGTGGTGGGTTTGGGAAGGCGGATTCGGCTGGGGCCCGCGTCTCCTCGCTCCTGCCGTCGCGCTCTCGATCCCATGGCTCGCCGGGCGCGGGCGGGCTTGGCGTCGGGCCGCCTTCGGCCTGGCGCTTTTCGGATTCGTTCTCAATTTGCCGGCCTATTTGTTCGCCGAGCGCCGGCTCTATTCGTTCGTCGAGCTGGGGCCGTCCCCCGGTGCTCCCGTGGGCCCCGTGATGCCGCGCCACCGGGCCCCCGACCATCCCGGAGACGTTCATCCGGCTCAGCGCCTTCATTACATTCCAGCGGCCGCGTCGTGGATCGAGGGCCCCCGGCTTCTTTTCGCGCTCGTCACGCAGGGCAACGGAAGAGAAACCGGGGACGTCGCGGGCGATGCGAGATCGGATTCCCTCGTGATCCGCCTCCTCCTCGGGAAGCCGGCCCTGCCCGCGATCTCCGGTGTGGGGCGGCTCCTCTTCGACGACGCCGAAATGGCGGCCGACGTTGAGCCGCAGCGCGCGCTGACGTTCGCGAGGGCGGCGATCGATTTCGGCGGTCCGCCGGTGGACACCAGAGCCTTTATTTCGATGCTGCTTCTCCGACGTGGACGAGCCCTGGAGGCCGCGCGCGTCTGCCGTGAAGCTCTCGCGCTGGATCCCGGCCGTGCCGACCTCCGCTCGAACCTCGCGCTCGCGCAGAGAATGCTGGATAGTTCTCCCAAGAGGTGACACCTGAGCCTGGCGAGTGGAATGAAGTTGGGCCCCTACGAGATTCTCGCGCCTCTCGGGTCTGGCGGGATGGGAGAGGTCTACCGGGCGAAAGACCCGAGGCTCGCGAGAGATGTCGCGGTAAAGGTACTGCCGAGAGATTTCTTAGAAGGTGAAGAGAGGAAAGAACGCTTCGAGAGGGAAGCGAGGCTGCTTGCGGCGCTGAATCACCCGGGCATCGCTGCCATCTATTCATTCGAAGAAATCCCCGGTTCTCCCGGCTCCTCGGCAGTTCACGTTCTTACGATGGAGCTTCTCGAGGGGGAAACGCTCCGTGCGCGCCTCGCGTCCGGGCCGCTCCCCTTACGCAAGGCAGTGGACTTCGCTGTCCAGATCGCCCGGGCTCTAGCTGCCGCGCACGAGAAGGGCGTTGTCCACCGGGACCTCAAGCCCGAGAACCTCTTCGTGACGAGGGACGGCCGGATCAAGATCCTCGACTTCGGCCTCGCGAAGTCCGTCGAAAAAGGTGCCGGATCCGGCGGCACGAACCTGCCGACTATGTCGAAAGGCACAGAGCCGGGCGCGGTCCTCGGGACGCTCGGCTACATGTCGCCCGAGCAGCTCCGCGGTCTGCCGACGGACCACCGGACCGACCTCTTCAGTTTCGGCGCCGTCCTGTACGAGATGCTCTCCGGGCGCAAGGCGTTCCGGGGCGACACGGCGGCCGACACGGTCTCGGCGATCCTGCGCGAGGAGCCGCAGGACCTCTCAGCGACGAATCGGACGATCCCGCCGGCCCTCGAGCGCATCGTGCGTCACTGCCTCGAGAAGAGCCCGGACGAGAGGGCACATTCCGCGCACGATCTCGCGTTCGACCTCGAGTCCCTTTCGACGGCGTCCTCGGGCGCCGTGCCGGCCTCCGTTCCCCGGATTGCGGTCCGCCGGCCGCGGGCGGGCCAGATCCTCGCGGCCGCGGCGTGCGTCGCCGCGGGCGTCGTCGCCGGCCGGCTTCTCTGGAAAACAGCCGCGCCGGCCCCACCGACGTTTCACCGGCTCACGTTCCGGCGCGGGAACGTCCTCTCGGCGCGCTTCGCTCCGGACGGGCGGACGATCGTTTACGGTGCGGCCTGGGGAGGCAATCCGTCCGAGATCTACACGGTTCGGACGGAGGGACCCGAGTCGCGGCCGCTCGGCCTTCCGAACGCGACGGTCGCTTCAGTGTCGTCGACGGGCGAGCTCGCAATGTTCTCGCGCGAGGGGATGACGACGATGGGGGCTTGGGCCACGCTCTCTCGCGTGCCACTCGCGGGCGGCGCTCCGAGGCCGCTCCTCGAGGAGGTCGGCGCGGCCGACTGGACGCCCGACGGCAAGGAGCTCGCCGTCATGCGGGTCCGCGAGGGGGGAGGGCGCCGCCTCGAGCTCCCAGCGGGCAAGACGCTCTTCGAGACGAAAAAGAGAACGGAGGGGCTGCGCGTCTCGCCGGACGGCAAGCACGTCGCAATCGCGGAAGTGGACGGCGAGAAGACTTCGCTCGTCGTCGTGGACCTCGCCGGCAAGGCCCGCACGGTCGTCGGACCCTTGCAGGTCCTCGTGGGGACGTTCGCGTGGCTTCCGTCGGGGCGCGAGATCCTGTTCTACGGCGGCGCCTCCCGCGACGACACCGCCCTGCGCGCCGTCGACCTTTCCGGACGCGTGCGCACGCTCTATCGGTCCACCGGGGTCCTCTTCGTGCACGACGTGTTCCCGGACGGGCGGGTGCTCGTCGAGCACGCGATGAGCCTCCGGGGCCTCATGTTCGCGCGCGCCTCGGACGGGCAGGAGACGGACCTCTCGTGGTTCGACTCCTCGAATGTCGCGGACGTCTCCATCGGGGGGAAGGCCCTCCTTTTCAACGAAGAGGGCGAGGCGACGGGCGGGACGCCGCGCGCGTTCTTCCGGAGGACGGACGGCTCGCCGGCCGTGCGGATCGGCGACGGCGCCGGGCTCGCTCTCTCACCGGACGCGAGCCGCGCGCTCGTGCGGGAAGGCGACGGCGTCGCGGTCGTCCCCGTGGGAGCCGGCACGCCGCAGCGTCTCGCGCTCGGGCCCGTCGCGGACGTGACGGGCGCGACGTTCTTCGCCGACGGAAAGAGGATCCTTCTCTACGGTTCCGAGAAGGGGAAGGGCCCTCGGTTCTGGATCGTCGAGCCGCCTGCCGAACCGCGCGCGGTCACGCCCGAGAACACGCTGGGCGCCGCGGGTCTCCTGTCACCCGACGGCCTGAGGGTCGTCGTGTGGTCCGCGGACACGTCCATCCTCTCGATCCTTCCGCTCGGCGGCGGGCCAGCGGTCGCGCTCGCGGGCACCGAGCACGACGACCCGATCGCTTGGACGCCGGACGGACGGGGGCTGTACGTGAGGCCAGGAGGCGGAGAGTCCGGCCGGATCGAGATCCTCGACGTGACCACGCGGACCCGCAAGCCCTGGAAAATTCTCGCCCCGCCGGACCCGGCGAGCGTCTCGGAGATCTCATCGGGCGCGTTCGCCCGCGACGGCTCGGCGTACGCATACACGTATCGGCGCGTCCTGACGTCGGACCTCTACGTCGTCGAGGGCCTGAAGTGACGGTCAGCCCGGTGGCCCGGGGCCGGGCTTCGGCGGCGGCGCTGCGAGCTTCGGGGCGTCCGTCACGGTGACCTCGTCGCCTTTCGTCTCGCCGCGCTTCGGCGAGTACATCGCGCGCTGGAGGTACTGAGGGAGGTTCGCCACCGCGTGCGGCTGGTCGCCGCAGAGCTCCGTGGGCTGCGTGCCGTTGATGAACGCCATGAGCACGACCTTCGCGCAGGAAGGCGTCGCCCGGTATCCGGTCGATTCGTCCACCGGGACGAGGACCACGCCTTGCGGCATCTCGAAATCCTCGCCTTGGGTCACGAGGCCGGCGTCCCTCATCTTCTCGACGATCCGGATGAAGACCGGCAGGGCCACGTCGGCGCCCGCGGACCTGGGTCCGAGAGTCTTCTTCGTGTCATGCCCGATCCACACGGCGATCGTGTGGCGCGGCGTCATCCCGATGAACCAGGCGTCCGTGAAGTCGTTCGTCGTGCCCGTCTTGCCGGCGAGCGGAAGCTTGAGCCGTGCCGCGGACGCCGCGGTTCCGCGCGCCACGACTCCCCTCATCATGTTCAGGAGGACGTAGGCCGCGGCGGGCGACGTGGCCTCCTTCGGCTCGGGCGTGTTCTGCTCGAGGACGATCCCGTCCGCATTTCGGATTCGCTCGACGAGGTAGGGCTTGTACGACACGCCGCCGCTCGCGATCGCGGAGTAGGCCGCGGCCATCTCCAGCGGCGTCACCTCGAAAGAGCCGAGGGCGAGCGAGGGATAGGCGAGGAGGGTCTGCCGGACTCCGAGCCGGCGCGCCGCCTCGATGACTTTTCTCGTGTTGACGAGGAGGTCCACGCGCACGGTCGCGACGTTCAAAGAATGCTCGAGCGCGTACTGGTACGTCACGATACCGTTGTACCTGCGCTCGTAATTCTGCGGCTGCCAGGGCGGCTGCTTCGGGTCGATGACGATCGAGAGCGGTGCGTCGAGCACCGTGTCCGCGGGCGTGAAGCCCTGCTCGATGGCCGCCAGGTACACCGCCGGCTTGAATGCGGAGCCGACCTGCCGGAGCGCCTGCACGGCCCGGTCGAACTTCGAGCGGTTGAAGTCGTATCCCCCGGTGAGCGCACGCACCGCGCCGGTGCCGTTCTCGAGGATGACGACCGCTCCTTCGACACGCGGGTCCTGCGCGACGAGCGTCTCTTCCTTGCCCGCTTCGTTGACGGACTTCTCGATCTGGATCACGTCTCCCCGCTTGACGGCCTTCGCGGGGCTCTCGGCGCGCGTCCACCGGAAAGCGGCCGCGGGGACGGTGAACCTCTTCGTGTCGACGCGCACCTCGGCTCCGGCCTTCGTGGCCGAGAGGACGACGGCGGTGAGCGTGTCGGAGGGGGGGACGCCCTCGGCCCAGGACGGATCGCGGTACTTCTCGGGGTCGATCCCTTCGGCCACGAGGTTGCGTGGCTTGCGGAAGCCCGACCGCCGGTCGACGCGCCGCAGACCCTGGCGCAGGGCCTCCTCCGCCCAGGTCTCGAGCCGCGGGTCGAGCGTCGTGTCGACGCGCAGACCCTCGCGGTAAAGGTCTCCTTCCCCGTACTCCTTCTCGAGGTACTGGCGGACCTCCTCGCAGAAGTAGAGGCCGAGCGTCGTCTCGCGCGACGAGCGGATGACCTCCACGGGAGCTCCCTGAGCGGCGGCGCGCTGCGCGTCCGAGATAAAGCTCTCCTCGGCCATGCGGCGGAGGACGAAGTCGCGCCGGTTCTTCGCGGCGGTCGCGTTGTTGAACGGCGAATAGTACGCGGGGCGCTGAATGAGGCCTGCGAGCAGCGCCGCCTCGGGCAGCGAGAGGGTCTTCGCGCCGTGTCCGAAGTACCAACGCGAGGCCGCTTCGACTCCGTAGGTTCCATGTCCGAACGGAATCTGGTTCAGGTACATCGTCAGGATCTGGTCCTTCGAGAACTCTTTCTCGATCTCGACGGTGAGAAAGACCTCGTTGATCTTCCGGGCCCACGTCTTCTCGGGCGTCAGAAACACGGCACGCGCGAGCTGCTGCGTCAGGGTGGACGCGCCCTGCGACATCCTGCGCGTCGCGAGGTCCCGGATCGCCGCGCCGCCGATGCGGATGAGGTCGATGCCGCTGTGATCGTAAAAGCGCGCGTCCTCGGCGGCGAGGAGCGCCTTGACCATCACGTCCGGGATCTCGGGCCGTTCGATGAGCATGCGGCGCTCGATTGCGAAGCGCGCGATGACGGAGCCGTCCGAGCCGCGCAGCTCGGTGATGATGTCGGGACGGTACGTCGCGAGCTCGGACACCTTCGGGACGCGGATCACGCGCGACAGGGCGTATCCGGCGCCCGCGCCGAGGCCGGCCGTCAGAAGGACCGGCAGGAAAAGGACGGCCAATGCCGCCGCGCGGCGCGCGCTCACGTCTCATTCTCGCACGTGGTAATTTCGCGCCGATGGCCGAGACGCCTCCTCCGATTTCCCCCGCGGCCGGGCCGCCCCCGCAGGCTCCCGTGGTGCTGCCCCCTCTCGAGGACGCAGCGATTCGGGCGCGCCGGCAGGGCTGCCTGAAGTGGGGCCTCGTCGGGTGCGCCGGCGCCTCGGTGGCCGTGATCATCGGCCTCCTTTTCCTCATGAACAACGCGAAGAAGCTGATGGACTTCGCGTTCGACCAGATGGGCGACCAGATCGTCGCCGCCTGCGCTCCGGACGTGACGCCCGCCGAGAAGGAAGAGTTCCGGGCGGCGATGAAGTCTTTCGCGGCGAAGGCGAAGGACCGCAAGGTGACGGCGCAGCAGGTCGCCGCGTTCCAGGGCCGTGTGAAGGCGGCCGTCGCCGACAACCGGGTCACGGCGGAGGAGCTGCGCGCCCTCACGGCCTTCTTGAAGGACCCGACCTGAGGAAATCGCCGCGCCAGAGTCCGTGCCGGATTTCGAGTTTCTCTCCCCGCTGACCCCGCAGGGCGACCAGCCTCGGGCGATCGAGCAGCTCGTGGCGGCCTATCGCGAAGGCCGGAAGCAGCAGGTCTTGCTCGGCGTCACCGGCTCGGGGAAGACGTTCACGATGGCGAAGGTCGTCGAGGCGCTGAACCGACCCACGCTCGTCCTCTCCCACAACAAGACGCTCGCGGCCCAGCTCTATCAGGAGTTCAAGGGCTTCTTCCCGAAGAACCGCGTGGAGTACTTCGTCTCGTACTACGACTACTACCAGCCCGAGGCGTACGTGCCGCAGTCGGACACGTACATCGAGAAGGAAACGCAGGTCAACGACGAGATCGACAAGATGCGGATCGCCGCCACGGCCGCGCTCTTCGAGCGGCGCGACGTCCTGATCGTGGCGTCCGTCTCGTGCATCTACGGCCTCGGCAGCCCGGAGTCGTTCGGGAAGATGGCGATCGAGTTCGAAAAAGGCGCACGCTACGGGATGACGTGGTACCTGAAGCGCCTCGTCGAGGCGCAGTACGAGCGCACGAGCCTCGACCTCGAGCGCGGCGGCTTCCGGGTGCGCGGGGACGTCCTCGAGATCCAGCCGTCCTACGAGGACCTCGGCCTGAGAGCCGAGTTCTTCGGCGACGAGATCGACCGCCTCACGCGCTTCGAGCTCGTGACGGGGAAGACTCTCGGGGAGATCGACCGGTTCGAGCTGTTCCCGAAGTCCCACTACGTCACGCCCGAGGAGATCCGGAAGAGGGCTCTCGGCTCGATCGAGGCCGAGCTCGTCGTCCGCCTGGAGGACCTGCACGCGCAGAACAAGCTCCTCGAGGCCCAGCGCCTCGAGCAGCGGACGCGCTTCGACCTGGAGATGATGCGCGAGATCGGCTATTGCGCCGGCATCGAGAACTACTCGCGGCATCTCTCGGGGCGCAAGACGGGCGAGCCGCCGCCCACGCTCCTGGACTACTTCCCGGCGGATTACCTCACGATCGTGGACGAGAGCCACCAGACCGTCCCGCAGCTCAGGGCGATGTATCACGGCGACCAGTCCCGCAAGGGCACGCTCGTGGAGTACGGCTTCCGGCTCCCGTCCGCCCTCGACAACCGCCCGCTGAAGTTCGAAGAGTGGCTCGAGCGCACGGGCCAGCGCATGTTCGTCTCCGCCACGCCGGCCGCCTACGAGCTCGCGGAGACGGGCGGAGAGGTCGTCGAGCAGCTCCTCCGGCCGACGGGCCTCCTCGATCCGCCCATCGAGGTCAAGCCCGTGAAGGGGCAGGTGGACGATCTCCTGTCGCGCGTGAAGGAGCGGACGAAAAAGGGCGAGCGAACGCTCGTCACGACGCTCACGAAGAGGATGGCCGAGGACCTGACGAACTACTTCCTCGAGCTCGGAGTCCGCGTGCGCTACCTCCACAGCGACATCGAGACGCTCGAACGCGTCCAGATCATCGGCGACTTCCGGCGCGGCGTCTTCGACGTCCTCGTGGGCGTGAACCTGCTGCGCGAGGGGCTGGACCTGCCCGAGGTCTCGCTCGTGGCGGTCCTCGACGCCGACAAGGAGGGTTTCCTGAGGTCCGAGACGTCGCTCATCCAGACCGCCGGGCGCGCGGCGCGCAACGTGAACGGAATCGCCGTGTTCTACGCGGACCGCGTCACGGATTCCATGCGCCGGGCGATCGGCGAGACCGAGCGCCGCCGCGTGCTTCAGAGGTCGTACAACGAGGAGCACGGCATCGTCCCCGAGACGATCGTCAAGTCGCTCGACTCGCCGCTCCTCGCCATGTCGAACCTCGACTACCTCGAGCCGCAGCGCCTCGACGGGCGGCGCAGGCCGAAGGACGCGCCCTCGCTCGACCGCGAGATCGCGGACCTCGAGAAGGAGATGAAGACGGCGGCGAAGGAGCTGGAGTTCGAGAAGGCCGCGCAGCTCCGCGACCGCATCCGCGAGCTGCGGCAGATGAAGCTGTTCTGACGTGTTTGACCGCTGACCGTCTCGGCGACAGAATGACAAGAGCGCGCGAGACTCAATTGAGACGCAATTTGGCTTTTGTCCTATTGCTGGTCGCTCTGCCGGTGCGCGCGGGGGAGCTAACAGGGCGGCTGACGTTGAACGACCGGCCCGCAGCCGGGATCACCGTTTTCGCCGTGCCGCACGAAACGTCCCTCGAAGAGGACCGCCGCGAGGCGCGGCGCGAGCTGCGGCCGAAGGCGATCGCAAAGACCGTCACGAATGCGAAAGGCGAGTGGCGGTTCGTTTTCGAAGTCCCACTTGGCCAGCCCGGG
The DNA here is from genome assembly GCA_963816185.1 of Thermoanaerobaculia bacterium. Classification (GTDB taxonomy): domain Bacteria; phylum Acidobacteriota; class Thermoanaerobaculia; order UBA5066; family UBA5066; genus Fen-183. Next base: position 59,320 of record CAWFJJ010000028.1, read on the forward strand.
AAGATCGTGGAGCTCCGTTACTCTGGTCCGGGCGTCGCGCGCGGCGCGATCTCCGGGATCTGGGACACGGCCGATTCCGACGACGGCGGGGAGACGGTGCTCCGGAAGGGTGCGACTCTCTCCGGCCGCGTCGTGGACGCCGGCGGGCACCCGGTCGCCGAGGCGGAAGTCCTTCATCCGGGCGGCGGAGATTCCGTTCATACGGACGCCGAAGGAAGATTCGTGCTCGAAGGAGTCGCCGAGTCCGGGAGCGACGTCACGGTGCGAAAACTGGGGTATGCGACCGCGAAGGCGGCGGGCCTCCGGAGCGGCGTCCGCGGCGGCCGTCGTTCTGCGTCCTGGTCTGCCGCTCGCGGGCGTCGTTCTCGCAATGGACGGAAAGACTCCGGTGAAAGGCGCCATCGTGCGCGTCGAGCTCAAGGACGCTGCAACATTCGCCGAATCGGACGCGGAGGGCCGGTTCGCGGTCCACGAGCTTTCGCCCGGTCGCGTTCTCGTGGCGGTCGACGGCGGCGAGCGCGGAATCCGGGAGGTCACGGGCATCGCGATCCCGCGGCCTCCGGACACGCTCGTCAAAGTTGTCCTTGCGCCAGCGCCCAGCCTGCGCGGGCGGGCGCTCGATGCCACGACGCGCAAGGCCATCGCGGGCGCGTACGTCGACGCGGCCTCGGGCCGGCGGCACCTCTGGACGCGCTCCGGAGCCGACGGGTCGTTCGTCGTCCGCCCGGCTCCGGCTGGCGACTGGGTCCTCGGAGCGGTCGCCCCGGGCTACGTCCAGACGACGCGGCGGTTCGCGCGCGCGCAGCTCACGGACAAACCCGTGGAGATATTTCTCCGGCAGGGCGTGACCCTCTCCGGGCGCGTCACGGACGAGCAGCGCCGGCCCGTTGCCGCGGCGAAGGTCAGGACCGTGGAGTCCTCGGTCCGGGGCTTCGCCCCGACCCCGGCTCGTGTCATGGCGATCACTGCGACGGACGGGACCTTCACGCTGCGGCGTGTCTCGGCCGTCGAAACCATGCGTCTCGTCGCCACGCATCCCGACTTCGAGCCGGCGTCGATCGGCAATCTCGGGCTCAAACCGGGCGAGACGCGGGCCGGCGTTGCCATTGCGCTGCGCCGCGGGGTGGTCCTGACGGGGGTTGCGAAATCCGGGGACGCGCCGCTCCCGGGTGTGCGGGTGATCGTGACGCCCGGCCGCGGAGGGTCGGGCGCTCCGCCACGCTCTCTCGCCGGGCCGCAGTGGAGCTGGCCGCGCGCGATCACCGGCGCCGACGGACACTTTCGAATCGGGGGCCTCGCGCCCGGGGATTACACGGTGACGGCCTCGAAGACCGGATACGCCAGTGACAGCCGTCCCGGCATCGTCATCGCCGAAGGCCGTGGCGCCGCAGCCCCTGTCATTCCTCCTCGGGCCGGAGGCGATCATCGCAGGGAGCGTTCGGGGCAAGCGCGGCACGGGCGTCGCGGAGCAGTACGTCAGGGCGCAGGCCGCTGATGCAGCCATCGCCAGCAGTGGCTCCGCGCGGACGCTCGCCGATGGAAGCTTCCGGATCGAGGGCCTCAAGCCGGGCGTGACGTACACACTCGCCCTTTCTTCAGGGTCGCCCGGCGGACAGCAGAAATCCATCGTGGCGCCCGGCAGAGGGCGTCGAAATAACAGCGGCAGGAACGGGACGCATCGAGGGCCGGGTCGTGGACGCGGAGGGAAGGCCGGTGCCGGAGTTCCAGGCCACCGCACAGAACGACTAGAGCAGCAGCGGCTACAGCTATGTGAGCCCCGTGAAGCAGGACGTGTCCTCCGAGGCCGGGGAGTTCGTCTTCGAGAACGCCCCTGCGGCCGTCCTCGAGATGCGCATCATCGCGAAGGGATATCAGCCTGCGCGCGTGGGTGGAATCGCCGTGGAGGAGGGCGAGACGCGCTCCGGCGTCGAAGTCAGGCTGTCGCGAGGCGCGACACTTCGCGGGCGCGTCCTCGAGGCGAAAAGCGGAGGCCCGTGCCCGACGTCGAAGTCGTCGCGGAGTCCGCGCCGTCAGGCGCCGCGACGGATGCGGACGGCGCGTTCTCGATCGAGGGCCTCCCGCCAGGGAAGGTCCGCGTCACGGCGAACAGCCCGGAATACGCGTCGGCGAGCGAGGTCGCCGAGGTGGGAGAAAACGGAGGCACGGTGGAGCTGAAGCTCTCGACGGGCGCATCCGTCTCAGCCGCCGTCGTGTCGTCCGGAGGCGAGCCGCAGGCGGGCGCGGAGGCGACTCTGGCGCAGGCGGGCCAGAATTCCTACGGCGGAACGAGGGCCATCGCGGGGCCGGACGGCCGCGTGCTCTTCTCGCACCTCGCGCCGGGGCGCTACACGCTGACGGCAGGAACCGGCGGCCGGCGCGCGAAGCCGGTGGACGTCACGCTCGTGGCTGACCAGGTTCGCGACGACATCCGCGCCGTCATCGGCGGCGGCGCGACGGTTCTCGTGACGGTCACCGGGCTTTCGCCGGACGAGCAGAGGCAGGTCTCGGTTGATCTATCAGCCTCCAGCAGCTACCTCAGCGCGAACGACCTGTCCGACGGCCGCTTCGAGGTGCGGGACGTCCCGGCCGGCCCGGCGATGGCGATCGCACGGGTCGGCGCGCCCACGGATGCGGGAGGCCGCTACGTGACTCGGCCGGTGACGGTACCGGAGGACGGCACCGCCGAGGTGGAGGTGCCGTTCGAGGCCGGCTACACGCTGACCGTCCGGGTCCTGCGCGACGAGCAGCCCGTCGAGGGCGCGCAGGTCTACGCGAATCCGACGGTACGGGAGTCCGCGACGCCGGGGAGCGGCACGACCGACGCGTCGGGCTCCTGCCTTCTGACGGGCCTCAAGGCCGGGACGTACAGTGTCGTGGCGTTCTCGATGGCGGCATCGAGCGCGGCGCCGGAGCAGAAGATCGACGTGAGCGGCGATCAGTCGCTGGACTTCTTTCTCCCGGCGGGGCGCCTGGCCGGGACAGTCGTCGGTTCTGGGTCGGGCCAGCCGCTCGCGGACGTCGAGATCGAGACCCGCACGACCGACACGAGCGGGGCGTTCAGCATGACGCACGATGCGAAGAGCGACAGCGCGGGTCGGTTTCAGCTGACCGGGCTCGAAGCGGGGCCGCTCTCACTCACGGCCCAGAAGAAGGGCTATCTCGTCGAGACGAGGACGGTCTCGGCGGACACCGGGCAGGATCTCGTGATCGAAATGGTCCGCGGCGACGGACTTGACGTGACCGGGCGCGACGGGCTGCTCGGGACGCCGCTCGGTCCTTCTATGCGCGGATCTTCGACGGCGCGGGGTCCGAGCTGTTGGACTCTTACGTGCCGACTCGACAGCGCGGGCGTCGGAGAGATCCCATCACTCAATCCGGGCGCGTATTCGATCATCGCGAGCTCGAACAGATTCGCGCCCGCGACGTATGACGGCGTGACCGTTCCGGGGCCCGCCCTCGCCGTGACGCTCACGCCCGGTGGGACGCTGGACATCGATGTCCCGGCCGAACGCCTGAAGGGCGGCCCCATCGCGTGCCGCGTGACGAGTGCGAGCGGTCTGCCGCTCGCGTTCCGCCAGTGGGGCAGGCGCGGCGACCTGTCGCTCGCCAGCGCGTCGACGCACCTCACGAACTTTCCTTCGGTCTCCGGCACGTCGCGTGTCCTGGCTTCGCGCCGACAGTGTTTGCGGTCTCGGAAGGCGGCACGGCCCACGTCTTTTGAGATAGAGATTCTTTCCGCCGCGCGATACGATTCCCGGCAGGGGACCTCCTCGTTCCTATCGGGGGGATCGTGGGTGGTCGCCATAATTTTCGGACGCGCGTCGTCCAGCGACCGCGGAGGGACTAATCGGGACTCGAATCCTCCTTGCCGACGACCATGAAGTCGTTCGTCAGGGTGTCCGGGCGCTCCTCGAGAAGGAGGGATACGACGTCGTCGCCGAGGCCGGCGATGGGCGTGACGCGATCCGCCTGGCGCAGGAGCATCGGCCCGACGTCGCGCTGCTCGACCTGACGATGCCGGTTCTGAACGGGATCGAAGCCGGCCGGGCAATCCACGATGCGTGCCCGGACGTGAGGCTCGTCGCCCTCACCGAGCACACGGAGGACAGCTTCGTGCTCGACGCGCTCGAGGCCGGGTTTCGCGGCTACGTCTCCAAGCTGCAGGCGGTTACGGAGCTCGTCCGGGCGCTCGAGGAGGTGAATCGGGGCTCCGTCTTCCTGAGCCCCGGCCTCTCCGACGTCATCGTCGAGAGCTATCTCGGAAAGGTCCAGCCCCCGAAGGATTCCCTCACGCCGCGCGAAAGGGAAGTGCTGCAGCTCGTCGCGGAAAGCAAGACGACGAAGGACATCGCTCGCGTCCTCGGAATCGGGGTCAAAACGGTCGAATCGCACCGGACGAGGATCATGGCGAAGCTCGGGATCCACGAGACCGCCGGCCTCGTGAGATACGCGATTCGGCGCGGATTGATCAAAGCCTGAGCGGACCCTAAGGGATTCTTCGTCTCTAAAGACGGGATTCGCCCCATGTTCGCGCGGCGTTCGAAGGCCTAGGTTTCCTTCGGCACCGGGTGACCCGGATCCAGCCACTGCCGAACGAAAAGGAGAACCTCATGGAAACTGCGAAAGTCGACATCAGGAAACTTCAGCTTCTCAACGACCGCATCAATCAGTGCATCGATGCGTTGAATCAGGTTCGCGTCTCGGTACACGGGCTCTCCCATGCGTCCGTCGGCAACCCGGCAGGCGTGGGGGCTCCCCTCACGCAATCGCCCTTCGCCCAGACGCCCTACGGCGCGGCCGCGTTCGGGGCCGGCTACTCGCCGGGCTTCATCCAGCAGCAGCCTCCAGCCGGGGTTCGCGCCCCAATACCCGGTCGGGATCGGCCAGGGCTTCAATCCCGTGCTCGGCCTGAGCCACACGACCCAGGAGGGCCTCGAGAACCGTCCCGTCTGGACGGACCCGCTGATGGCGGCGCGAATCGCCCAGACCTTCCCGTACCTTTACCTCTCGGTGTCGCCGGCTGTCGGAACGATCTACTAGTCCGTTTGAATCCAATCGGGTCAATCCGGCGCCGGGAGGAAGCGAATCAGTGCCAGGGGCGGGGCCGCCAGAGTGGCCCCGCCGCTTTCTCATGAAGACGCGAGACCGGACCACCGCGAGACAGAGCCGTTCGGTCCTCGCGAGCCGAAAAGGAGCGGGTATGAACAAGAACGTGGAGACCCTTCCGAACACGGGAATCGACGAGACGATCGGACGCATCGAAGATCTCTACCAGAAGGTGACGGGGACGGCCGTCCCGGCGGGCGATGCCCTCTACGCACCGATCCCGGCCGAGAGAGATCCCGCCGAGCACGTCGAGGAGCAGCTCAACCGCCTGCTCGGAATGCTGGGCGGCTGGGCGTCGCCGTCGAGCCCCGCGTGGGCTCCGCCGATCTCGATCTCGGAGAGCGAATCCGAGATCGTCGTCGACGCCGATCTTCCCGGAGTCGGCCGGGATCAGGTGTCCGTGACGGTGCATGGGAACGCGCTCGTCATCGCCGGTTCGCGCCTGGTCTCGCACAACAACGGGATGCTGTTCAGGCAGAACGAGCGGCCGCTCGGGCCGTTCCGCCGCGTCGTGATGATGCCGGGGATGCGCTCGGGCGAGCCGGTCGCGCAGATGAAGGACGGTGTCCTCGAGATCCGCATCCAGAAGGACACCCAGGCGGTGAAGCCCCGTCAGATCGTCGTCAATCACGTTAATTGATCGCACGGGTCCCGGGGCGGGGCGCCAGTAGCCGAGCCAGACGTCCTTTCCGAAGGCGTGCACGACGGCCTCGTCGAGATCGGAGACGAACGAGACGATCTCGCGGCTGACGTCGGCCGGAACGAGAGCGCTTCCTTCGAGCTCGCGGCGGTTCCCCGCGGGGAGGAGGATCTTCGCGAGGTTGCGGTTGTAGGCCCCCCTCACCTTGTACTCGGGCTCGCCGACGGGTTTCACGACGAGGACGTCGTGCGCGTCGGCCACGAGGGCGCCCGTCGACGCGATCGTCTGCGGCACGGGCTTGTCGAGGAAAACGGAGAGGAAAGCCAGCGCCGACGGGAGGCCGGCGGAGAGGCCCCCGGAGGGCTCGTCCTCCTTCGTGACCTTGTACGTGTAGCCGTAGTCGAGAATGTCGCGCGTCGGCTCCGGCCATTTCGCGCGCGCGTATTCCCGCACCGAGAAAAACGTGTTGCGCACGGCCTGCGTCATCTCGGGCGTGAGATTCCCGAGGATCTCCTCGAGGAATCCCCCGCGGCCGCGCTCGGCGGGCCGCCGGGCGGCCCAGACCTCGTGCACGAGACCGCGCGGTTTGCCGGAAAGGTGATACACGGCAGCGGCGAGCACGCGTCCCACGGGATGCCGCGCCCGTTCCGCGGCGTCCTCGAGGGCCGCGGCACGTTTCGCGCAGCGCTCCGAGTCCGCCGTTCGGCCGAAGATTCCGTGGAACGCCGCGAGCTGCCGCCAGAGGGACGACCGGAGCGGAGAAGCGTGGAGCGCTGCGTCGAGGCGCTCGAGCGTCGCGCGCGCCGTTTCGGGGCGGCTGAAATAATCCACGACCGCGCGCGAAGGCTTTTGACCGTGATGCTCCAGAAGCGCGCCGATGATACGGAGATCGCCCGGCGACTTCTGCAGGCTCGCCAGATAGAGCGGAATCGCTTTCTCGAAAGATCCCTCGAGAGCGGTGAGATCGCCGCGGTACATGAGGCCGAGCGCGTCCTCGTCGTTCCGCAGCAGCTCGGCGGCCCCTCGCCGGTCGTGGCGGAGGGCGAGTGAGATCGCCCGCTCCCGGGGGAGATCAGGCGCGGCCCGGTCCGCGTCCGGGAAGGTGACCGCGCCGAGCTTGTCGAGGGGGAGATAGTGTTGCGCGGCGGTCCGGACGACGTCGCCGAACGAGGGACGGTGCATCCGGCGCCGGAAGAGCTCGAGGAAGCGCCGCTCGTAGCCGGCGGCTACTTGCGTCCGCCCGAGGAGCCGGCAAAGGGACGTCAGGTGCCCCAGCACGGAGACCTTCTCGTAGCTCCTCTCGAAATGCTGGTAGACGTTGACGGCCTTTTCCAGGAGCTCCTTCGTTCCGATCCGCTCGTAGAGCCGCGCGAGAGCCAGCACGCGGTCGCTGTCGGTCTCGAATCCGCGGTCCTTGCCGAGGGATTCCAGGATGGAGCGGGCGGAATCGAGGTCGCCCGAGAGCTCGGCGATCCAGGCGTTCGCGAGGACGGCGAGCTTGTAGACGTCGACGTCCGTCGCGCGGTACTTGCGCGCGATCTCCTCGCAGCGCTTACGCGCCTCGTCCGGACGCTCCTCGAGGAAGAGCCGGAACGCCCTCTCGAGCTCCAGGAGCGCCGCGGGCTTTTTCCAGAACTGGAACGGTCCGAGGGCCACGTAGTTTCCGGGGCCGCGCCCGCTTTCCCTCGCGAATTGGAGAAGGGAGCTCAAGTGGATCAGGGCTCCCTGCTCTCGCGGAGCCTTCTCGTGCACCTGCGTCCAGCAGGCGATCGCCTCGGAGAGCTCTCCGCGCATGTGCTTGATCTTTCCGAGGAGGTCGAGCGCCGTCAGATCCTCCGGGCGCTCCTCGAGAGCTCCCTCGACCTCAGCTTCCGCGTCGTAGAGCTCGCCGAGCTCGACGAGAATGCTGGCATGTCGAAGGCGGTCGTCCAGGGTGGTCGAGGTCGCGGGTTGCCCGGAAGCGGCGGCGTCGTTCGTCACGCGCCGCATTGTAGTGAGCGGAGAGCAAAATTCGAGGGACCACCGCCGGCCAGTCGGAGGCAAGCCTAGACCACGGCGACGACCTCGATCATCTTGCCGGATCGGAGGGACGTGTGTGCCCCGGCAACAACGGTTCGAGCGCATCCGCCGCTGCCGCAGAGCCGCCTGCCGCACGAAACGCGTCGGCGATCCGCTCGGCGCCAGCCCGGCATGCGCGGGCGCCCGCCACCGCGGCGCGGAGCCGCGCCGGAGTGAGCTTCTTCGCCGGCAGGCGCGTCCCCGCGCTCGCGACCTCCACGTGACGGGCGACCTCGAGCTGGTCGCGGCCGAACGGAACCACGCAGACCGGAACCCCTGCGGCCAGCGCTTTCTGCGTAACGCCCATCCCGCCATGGCACACGACCGCGACAGCTCGCCGGAGGATCGGGCCGTGTGGCACGAACCGTTCGACGCGCGCGTCAGCGGGCGGCCGGAAACGAGAGGGATCCACGGCGGCGGTCGTCACGACGACGAAGACGTCTTCCCCGGCGAGCGCCTCGAGCGCCACCTCGACCAGGCGGCCGTCGTCCTGGAACTCGGTCGAGCAGGTCACGAGCACGAGTGGTTTCGTCACGCGCGAGAGCCATGCCGGCGGATCGCCGGGCGGGTCCCAGAAGCACGGCCCGACGGGCACGACGCTGGGCGGGCGCGCGGGGCACGCGTACTCGAACGGCTCGGCCGTGTAGTACAGGATCCGCGGCGCGGTGCGGCCCAGGTCCGTCATGTGCGAGAGCGGCGGCAGCCCCACCCGGGCACGGATCGAGTTCAGCGCGGGAAGGTTGCGGTTGACGACGCCGTGGACCAGCTTCGCCATCACGGTGTCGCGCAGCCGGCCGAAGAGATCACGGCGCGGCGCCAGACCGGGACCGAACGGCGGCAGCCCCGGCAACCTCCGCGGAAGGAAATACGGCATGAAGAGCGCCCAGGGCAGGCCCGACCGCTCAGCCACCGCCGCGGCGCCCCAGCAATTGAAATCGACGAGAAGCAGGTCCGGGTGCTCCGTCGCGATCGCGCCCTCGAGATCCGGGATCTCGTGCCCGGCGCGGGCGACGAACACGCGCACGGCGCGGTCGAGGGCGGCCGCCGGCGATGAAGCGCTCCAGTCGTCGTGCGTCACCGCCTCGATCGCCGCGTCGATGGGGCGTGTCCGCAGCCCGGTCGCGGTCATCCGCTCCACCTCGCCCGACAGCGTCATCAACGTGACGTCGTGACCCCGGTGCACCATCTCGAGGAGCACGGGCACGGTCGGATACAGGTGACCCCGCCCCGGCGACGTGTAGCAGAGTACCTTCGCCATCACTTGCCTCCATACGCGCAGAGCGCGTCGATCATTCCGAGCACGACTTCCTCGGCGTCCGCGCGCGGCACGGCGAGATCGCGGCGCAGGAGCTTCCAGACGTACACGTCCGTGAGCGCGATCAGCTGCGTGCGCCGCCGGGAGCGCGCGCGCCCCCGGAAACGAACCAGCTCGGGTTCGAAGACCCGATCGACCCACTCGGCGTGCGTCCGGCGTCCTTCCCGCGCGATCGCGGCGATCTGGGGGATTCGCTCCTCCTGCTCGAGCAGGCGCATCACGGTCCGTCCCCAACGCTCGTAGTGGTCGAAGAGGTTCTTCATCGCGGAGGCGGGATTCCGGACCGGCGAGGCGCCGCGTTGCGCCAGGATCTGCGCCCGTCCCTCTCGTACGGCGGCGACGAAGAGGCCTTCCTTCGAGCCGAACCGGCGTAGCACCGTCTGGACCGTGACTCCCGCGCGCGTCGCGGCCGCATGGACCGTGATCCGGTCGTATGGCCGCTCGGCGAAGAGCTCCTGCATCGCGTTCACGATCCGCCGGGCCGTCTCGGCCGCTGCGTCGGCGCGCGCGCGCATCCGGTAGGGTCGCCGCTTAGATTTCATATTAGTTATACTAATACGAATAGAAGCGAAGGTCGTGAACAACACGAGGGATAAGGCGACCGCACGCGGGCTGGCCTGGAGCTGAGGTTCAGTTCGCGACGCCGTCCTCTTGCAGGCGGTCCGCGAGAGCCGTGACCGTGCTCCGCGCGAGGTGACGGCTCATTGGAAACTCGGCGTCGCGGTTCGTGACGACGCCCTTCCAGATCTCGAGGTCGCCGTCGAGGGCCGTCAGGCTCGCGACGAAACGGGTTTGGATTTGCGTGGAGCCGGGGATTCCGAACCCGCCCTCGCCTGCGAGATCGGGGTAATGCTTCACGGCCACCCCGTTCAGCCGGACGACGAGAAGGCCGTCGAAGCCCTCCTTCCGCGCCCGTTTGCGCAAGTCCACTTCGTCCAGGAGCGCCTTCACCTCCACGAGGCGCGGCCCCGACGGCCTACGGTTCCTCGCGTTCCAGAGGGCCTCGGCGGTTCCGCGCGACGCCGAGCGTCCGAGCCGGCGTTCGAGCGCTGCGATCTGAATGGAAACGGAGTAGCCTGCCCCTTCGGCGAAGCTGTCGAGCGTGCCCTGCAGCGCCACCGTCTCGTACGACGCGGCCGGGTGCAGCGATGCGAGGCGAGCCACGAGCGTGTCCTCTGCGACGCGGCGCGACGCGCCGGACAACTCGACGACGACGAGCGTGCGCGTGAAGGCGGGCGCGGGCTGCGGGAGGCGGGACCGGCTCTCTACGGAGATCGAGGAGCAGGCGGCCATGGTCAGCGTGGAGAGAGCCAAAAGGGCCGCAAAGAGCCTCATGGCGACCTCCTTCTCCAAGAGAGTCTCCGAATTGAGACTACTCCCTCGGATAGTGCATTTCCCGCGCCAGGAAGAGGTGAGAGCCCCAGTCGGGTCCACGCGTCCGCGCGCTGGATGTCGCCACGAACTCGTCCGCGAACTGCGGCGGGTCTTGCGCCCGCTTCCGTCGTCGGAGGCGTAGTGGCGAAAGCGGACTCGAAGAAGGCGAGTTAGAAATGGTGGGCCCGACAGGAATCGAACCTGCGACACGCGGTTTAGGAAACCGCTGCTCTATCCAACTGAGCTACGGGCCCGGCCCTGGCGGGGAGTTGATTCTCGCATGCCGTATTCGACAGAATGGCTCCCGGTGAAGAGGAAGAAGCACGAGGTCCCGGACCCCGGAACGAAGGAACACCGCAGGGGAAGCCGGGCCAAGGCCGTGATCCCCATCGGCGTTCGCGTGGGCGGGCGTCCTCTGACCGCGGGCTGCACGCTCAACGTGGGAGAGAGCGGGGCGCTGCTCATCTGTTCAGAGGACCTCGACGTCGGCACCGAGATGCAGGTCACGAACCTCAAGTCCGACGAGTTCTTCACCTGCCGCGTGGTGCGGCGCGCCGGCTTCCACGAATCGGGCCGGTTCGGGCTCGGAGTGGAGATCCTGAACCCGGACCGTGAAACGGCCGACGCCCTCTCGGCGGCCGAGCGGGACAAGAAGAAGAGACGCTAGCCTCACGCGGAGATCTGCCGCGGTGAGTCCGACTTCTCGGACTTGAGGTGAACGAGGTGGATCACCTTGCTCGCGCGCACCGCGGCCGTGGCGCCAAGCGGCAGGAAGTCGTCCTCCTGGCGTGCGACGTACTTCGCGAAGCCGTCCGTTACCTCCGTGACGTCGTCGAGCTCGTGGAACATCTCGAATTCGACCGGTTCCGGCAGACCTTCCACAATGAGCCGAAAGGTGTGCAGGTAGTTGTGTTCCATGTGGGGCCTCCGGCGTTGATTGTCGCGCAGGCCGCGATTCGGAGAGGCGTCGTATCGTTAGGCGCTTGAAAGAGGCTTCCGGTTCCCTTCGGATCCCCGTCCTTCTCGCCGCGGCGGCGGCTCTGATCTACATGGTCGCCGCGGTGGGGCGCGACTTCTGGGCGCCCGACGAGCCTGATTTCGCCGAGCAGGTGCGCGAGATGCTCGAGCGAAAGAGCGTTCTCCTGCCGTATCAGAACGGAAAGCCGTACTCGGAGAAGCCGATCTTCTTCTACTGGGCGGTGGCGGCGACGACGCCGCTCTCCGGGGGCGACGTGAGGCCCTTCGCGACGCGCCTGCCGTCGGTTCTCGCCGGCGCGGCCCTCGTTTTTTGCGCCGCGGCTTTCGCGGGCAGGCGCGGGGGAGACCGCGAGGCCCTCGTCGCGGGCGCGGCGACCGCCGTCGCGCCGATCGTCTTCTGGCAGGGACAGTTCCTTCAGGTCGACGCTCTCTTTTCCTGTTTGCTGATGCTCAGTCTGGTTTCGGTGTTTTTCTTAGAAGGTGAAGAGAGGCACGGCACGCGCTGGCTCTGGGCGCTGCGTTTTTCGATCGCGCTCGCCGTGCTGACCAAGGGCCCGCTGGCGATCGTCTTGGTGGGATTGGTCGTCCTCTCCCGCTGCGCGATGGCCAGGTCCTTGCGGCTCCTTGGCCGTCTGCAACCCATTCGAAGCATCCTCGTCTTTCTTCTCCTCGTGGTCCCCTGGTACTACCTTGCGGCGCGCGCCGGCGGCCCGACGTACGCCTACGACCTCGTCGTGAATCAGAACTGGAACCGCTTTTTCCGGGCCTTCGACCACATCCAGCCGTGGTGGTTCTATCTCGAGAGCATCTGGAGCGACTTCTTCCCGTGGACGGCGCTCGCGCTCGGAGCGCCCTTCGTGCTCGCCCGCGCGGGCCTCCTTCGCGAGCGGCCGGAGCTGCGGTTCGCCGTGACCGCCGCCGCGGTGATCTTCGTGTTCCTCTCCGTTTCGCAGTCCAAGCAGGGCAAGTACCTGCTCCCCGCTTATCCGTTCGCGGCGGTTCTCGTGGCGGCGCTCGCGGCGGAAGCGGAACGCAAAGCCGCGACGGGCGGAGGCGGCCTGCTCCGGGCCGTGCGCGCCTGGATCGCGCTCGCCGCGATCGTCCTCTTCGTCGGGGCGATCGCGCTCGCACCGGCCGTGCACCGGTTCGCGGCCGAACAGGCAGGCCTCGTGCCGTTCGCCGCGATTCCGATCGGCCTCGGGGCCGCCGCGACGCTCGTCATCCTGGCCGGGCGGCGGCTTGAAATAGTCCCCGCGATGCTCGCTCTCGCCGCGACTCTCGCGGCGGGGGAGGTCGCGGCGGGCGCCGTGGTATTCCCGGCGATCGATACCCTGAAGACGGGAAGGCCCTTTTACGAGCGCCTGCGTCCGCTTGTTTCACACGGCGAGCCCCTCGCCTACTTCGGAGACACGTACCGCTGCTATCCGATCCTCGTTCTCCGGCGGAAGACCGAGCACTTCAGGAGCGACGCCGCGCTCGCGGAATGGATCGAGAGAACCCCCGGAGCCCTCGTGCTCGTGGACGAGAGCGAGCGGAGGCACTGGAGGGACGGCCGTCTCTCGCGACTCGTCGTCCTGGACCGGCAGCGGGTGGGCGGCGACGAGGCGCTGCTCCTGGGACGGCCATGACGGAGCTCCGCGACGCGCTCGTGTTCGGGGAGGCCTCCGAGCGCTACCCCGGACGGCACGAGGTCGTGAACGCGACGTTCGAGCGCGGCGGCGAGCGGATTCCGGTCGTCGTCAAGAAGGTGCCGCTCGACTTCCGGCAGCGCCTGACGGCGCCCAAGGCCTTACGCTCTTTCGCCACGGCTCGGGCCCTTCTCGCCCGTTCTCTTCCCACACCCGAGCCACTGGCAGCCGAGGTCGTCGGCCAGGAGAGCTGGTACGTGGCGCGCCGGGTCGAAGGGGCGTCGCAGATCCGCGCCTGGTTTCTCCACCGGGACGACCCCCGGCGGCCCCCTCCACCGCTGCCGTTCTCGTTCGAGGAGGTCGTCGAGGCCCTCGGAAAGCTGGGGCGGCGGATGCACGACGCGGGGGTCTTCTTCCGCGATTTCACCGACGGGAACGTTCTCGTGACGGACCAGGAGGGGACGCTCCGACTCTGGCTCGTGGATCTCAACCGGGCCCGAGTGGGCGAGGTCCCGGTTCCCAGGTTGCTTCGTTACCGGGATCTCGCTCGCCCAGGGTTGAATCGCCCCGAGGACGTCAACCTCCTTCTTTCCAGCTATTTCCTGCCGGATCCACCTCCGGTTCGGGCGATCCGCGCGGTGCGCTGGCTCCGCCGAAGGATCGTTCTGTGGGACGGTTTCAAGGCCTTTGCGAGACCCTGGAGAAAGTGAGGGTGGCGGAGAGGCCGTAAACCATGGGAGCGAAAATTGCGTCCAATCGGAGTGAGCGGAACCGCGTTGGCCTCTGTCCTGACCTTTCCCGCAAGAGATGGCACCGAGAAAGTCGCTCGTCATGAAAGATCCGCGAGAGAGGCGGTGCGACCCGTGAGCGCCGACGAGCGTGCTGCAAAGCGGGCGCGCGAGTCCGAGATCCTCGCCCGCGTCGTCGCGGGCGACGTGGACGCTTTCGAGTATTTCGTCGTCACGTACCAGAAACGCATCACGCGTTTCGTCTACACGCTCCTGCGCGATTCGGCCGACGCCGACGGCATCGCTCAGGACGTCTTCGTGAAAGCCTTTCGAGCGCTGCCCGAGTTCCAGGGGCAGTCGGCTTTCGAGACGTGGCTCACGCGCATCGCGATCAACTCCGTTCGCGACCACATCCGCCGCCGCAGGGCCGTCGTGTCGTTCTCGGAGCTGCACTCCGACCCGGACGACGACGGCCCCGAGCTTCCGGCCGCGTTCGATCCGGCGGACGGCACGTCGCCCGAGCGCGACCTCCTCTCGCGGGACATCAGGCGCCGGATCGCCGAGGCGCTCGTGGCCCTTTCGCCGCGTCAGCGCGCGGTTTTCGTCATGAAACATTACGAGGAGAAGTCCATCGCCGAGATCGGGGAAGCGACGGGCCTCGACGAGGGGACGATCAAGTCACACCTCTTTCGCGCGGCCCGCAAGCTGCGCGAGCGTCTGGAGGATCTCCGATGAGCCCGAGCCGCCACCTCACTCCCGACGAGATCGTCGAGCGTGTCTTCCCCGTCGACGACCGCGCCGGCGCTTCACCCGAGCACCTCGCGACGTGCGCCGCCTGCCAGGAGCGAGTCGCCGCCCTGCACGACGCGTGGCTCCTCGACCGCGGCGCCGTGAGCGGAGCCGTGGACGATCTGCCGTCCGGTTTCTGGGAGGCGCAGGCCGCGGCCACGATGGCCCTCGTGCGCGCCGCCGTCCCGTCGGACGCGCCCGTGCCCGACGTGCGCGTCTTTCCGTCGCGGATGCGCGGCATCCTCCGGCATCCGGCCCTCGCCCTCTCGAGTCTCGCGGCCGCCCTGCTCCTCGTGGGCGGGCTCTCGGCTCTGCGGTCCGGTTCGACGGCGCCCCCCGTGCAGACGGCGGCCGTGAAGACGATCGAAGTCCGGGAGAAGACTCCTTCCGCCGTGAACGACGCCTCCGACGACGAACTGCTGGTTTCGGTCGACCGCACCCTCGAGGACTCCTCGCTCGCCGGCCTCGTCGTGGAAGAGACGTTGTGAGCCACGTTGTGAGCCACGTTGTGAGAGAGGTCCTGAGCCGCGCGACGAGAGCCGCCGGGAGAGGTCTCGCGGCGGCCTCGTTCGCATTTTTCACTCTCGTCCCTGCGCACCCCGCGGTCGCCCAGATGCCGGAGGCGCCCCCGGGCAAATGGTGGAAGCGGCCGCTCATCGTGCGGATGCTCAATATCACCCCCGAGCAGCAGGCGAAGCTGGAGGACATCTTCTCCCGCCGCCGGCGCGAGTTCGTGGATCTCAAGGCCGACGTCGAGCACCACCAGATCGACGTCGAGGAGCTCGTCGCCAAGAAGGACTCCGATCCCCGGAAAGTCTCGGCGGCCGTCGACGCGCTGGAACAATCGAGGCTCAAGCTGCGCAAGGCGTTCACGATGATGTTCCTCGAGCAGAAGGACGTCTTGACGGCCGCGCAGTGGCAGCAGATCCTCGACCGGCGCGAGGAATGGCGCCGACAGCGCCTGATGGAGCGACGCGGCGCCGCGAGGGGCGAATTTTCGCCTGGCGCCGAAACGGGACCGGGCGCGGGCCGCGATCGGCCCCCACAGCGGCCAACGGACCAGAGACCTCCGGACAAGTAGCCTCAGGGAGCCGGAGAGCCGAGGGCCCTCGGTGCCCCTCCGCGTCCGCGTGCGGCCGCGAGCGCGAAGAGCGCGAGGAGCCCGGGCAGGGCGAGAAAGACCGCGTAGGGGATGCGCGAGCCGCCCGCCTGAAGGCGGTACTGAAGAGCAGTGGCGCCCGCGACGAGGAGCGCGCCCGGCACGAGGCGCAGCGGCTTCCAACGCGCGAAGACGACGAGCGCGAGCGCGAGGAACCCGCGTCCCGCGGTCACACCCTCGACGAAGGTGGGTGACACCGTGAGGACGAGGAGAGCGCCGCCCAAAGCGCCGAGCCCGCCCGCCGCGATCGCAGCGGCCGTGCGCACGGCGACGACCGAGCCTCCCGTCGCCGCGAGCGCGAGCGGGTTCTCGCCGGCGGCCACGAGAGAGAGGCCGGGCCGTGTTCGCGTGAGAAAGATCTCCAGGGCGACCGGAACGAGAAAAGCGGCGAAGGCCGCCGCCGGCAGACCGAGAGCGAGAGGCGGGAGCGTCCTGATCTCGAGCACCGAGCCCGTCGCCCCGGCGAGCAGCTGGTAGAAGAACGCGGTTCCGCCCGCCGCGACGAGATTCCACGCGGTGCCGACGAGAATGGGATCTGCCCGGCCTGCCACCGAAAAGAGGGCGAATGCCGCTCCCGCGAGAAAGCCCGCGAAGGCGGCGGCGAGAAACGCGGCCTCAGGGCCGGCCCCGGAGCGCGCCGCGGCGAACGCCGTAAAGGCCCCGACGAGCATCGTGCCCTCGAGTCCGATCTGGATCGACCCCGCTCGCTCGAGGAGCAGCTCGCCCGCCGCCGCGAGAAGGAGCGGCGCGGCGAGGAGAAGGGCTACGGTGAGGAAGCCGCTCATGCAGCCTTCCGCGCCACACGTGCACGCGCCGCGAGAACCGCGAGGACGAGGACGCCGGGTACGATCGTGGCGAGCGCGCTCGGGACGCCCGTGTCGCGCTGCATCGCGGACGAGCCGGCGCCGAGGGCGGCGAACAGGATCGCCGAAGCCGCGGCCGCAAGAGGCTGCGACCCGCCGAGGAGCGCTGCGGCGATCCCCGTGTAGCCGGCGCCTGCCGCGAAGGGATCGTAGAGACGGCCCGTTACGGCGAGCACCTCGAGGCCCCCCGCGAGGCCTGCGAGCGCACCAGATGCTGCGAACGCGAGGAGCCGAAGTCGAGCGTGGGGAAGGCCGATCGCCCGTGCGGCTGCCGGCGCGAGCCCGGTGGCGCGCAGCTTCAGGCCGAACGGCGTCCATTCGAGGAGGAGCGCCGCGAAGAGCGCGACCGCCGCTGCGATGAGGATCGCCGCCGTGACGCTGCTGCCCGCCGCGAGAGGCGCGAGGCGCACGGCGTCCGGCAGGACGCGGCTCTGCGGATAGTCGCCCCCCGGATCCTGCAGAGCCCCGCGCACGAGGCCGCTCACGGCGGCGGCGGCGACGAGGTTCAGGAGAATCGTCGAGAGAACTTCCGGGACCCCGCGCCGCGCTTCGAGGTACGCGGCCGGCAAGACCCAGAGCGCTCCCGCAAGCGCCGCCGCGGCGAGAAGAACGGCGCGCACGACGAGAGGGCTTCCGGCCAGCAGGGGGCCTACCGCCGCCGCGGCCACGGCGCCTGCGAGAAACTGTCCCTCGAGACCGATGTTCAGAACGCCGGCGCGGAACGCGAGGCTCGCGCCGACTGCCGTGAGGACGAGGGCGGTCGCGCGGGCCAGCGTTTCGCCGAGCGCCGCCTTGGAGCCCGCCGCGCCTTCGGCGAGGGCGCGAACGGCGTCGAGAGGTGACGCTCCCGCGAGAAGGGCGAGGCCGACGAGCGCTGCCGCGGCGGCCGAGAGGACGGCAGCCGCGACCGCGAACCGCCGAGCGGCCGATTCCCTCCTCATCCTTCGAGCCCGGCCATCAGGCGTCCGAGCGTGGCAAGGGGCGTCGCGGGCTCGAGAGAACCCGACAGTCCGCCGCGGTAGACGACGCGAATCGGCGCGCCGAAGAGCTGCGCTTCGTCCGGATCCGCCGTGACGACGAGGGCGGCGGTCCCGGAGCGGCAGGCGTCGAGGATCCGGCTTCTGACGGCGGCAGCGGAAGCGAGATCGAGGCCCCGCGTCGGATGGACGGCGACGAGAAGCCCGGGACGGAGCGCGAGCTCGCGCGCGAGAACGGCCTTCTGCTGGTTCCCGCCCGAGAGGGAGCCCGCCGGGGCGTCGGAAGAGGAGTAGCGAACGCCGAACGCGCTCAGCCGCGCCTCGGCAAGCGCACGCATCGCCGTGCGGTCGAGGAAGATCCTGCCGGGAGGATTCGGGAGCGCGAGATTCTCCTCGAGGGACAGCGCCGCGACGAGGCCTTCCTCACGCCGGTCCGCAGGCACGAAGGCCCCGCCCGCGGCGCGAAACGCGAGCGGGTCGCCCGAGGACGGCAGCGGGACGCCGCCGACCTCGACGCGTCCCGAGAAGGGCTCGAGTCCCGCGATCGCACGGGCGATCGTGTCTGCGCCGTTCCCGTCGATCGCGAGGAGGACGAGAAGCTCGCCGGAGGAGAGGGAAAGAGAAACTCTTTCTGCTCGGACTCTTCGCGCCTGCTCTGGTGCGAAGCCGGTGAGCGCGAGGCCCGGGAAATACGGCCCTTGGCCGGAGCGGTCCTCGAGCGGCACGCTGCCCTCTTCACCTTCTAAAGGATCTTTCTCTTTCTCTTCTTCTTTCCCTGTTATGAAGCCCTCCGCGTTCGCAAGCAGAAGTCCCCCGATCTCCTGCGGCGTCGTCTCGCTCGTTCGGCAGGTCTTGACCGACCGCCCCCGGGCGAGGAGCGTGAGCCGGTCGGCGCCCGCGAAGACCTCGGCGAGGCGGTGCGTGATGAGGACGACGGCGGCGCCGGCGCCGACGCGTTTTCTGAGGGACGCGAAGAGCGCCGCCGTTTCGTCGGGAGAAAGGACAGCCGTCGGCTCGTCGAGGATGAGGATGGCCGGGTCGCCGGCGAGCGCACCCGCGATCTCGATGCGCTGGCGCGTTCCGACGGGCAACGCGTCGGCGCGGGCGTCCGCATCGCCGAGCTCGAGCCCGAACGCCTGCCCGAGGCGTGCGACACGGGCGCGCCGCGACGCGGCGGATTCGAAGAGAGGCGCCGCGGGATCGAGGAACGCGAGATTGTCGGCGACGCTCGCCGCACCGATCAGGAGATCGTGCTGCGGCACGAGAACGAGCCCGGCGTGGCGGGCGTCGCGAGCGCCGCGAAACGACACGGGTGATCCGGCTCGCAAGATCTCGCCCGAATCGGCCACGAGCCTCCCCGCGGCGATCGACACGAGGGTGGATTTCCCCGCGCCGTTCTCGCCGAGGAGGGCGTGGATTTCGCCGGGGAAGACGACGAGATCTGCTTCGGAAAGAGCCTGGGTGTCGCCGAAGCGCTTCGAGATGCGGCGGAGCTCGAGAGACGGGAGAGAAGACGAAGACGGAGACGAAGAGGAAGATTTCTTAGAAGGGTGTGCGGGCATCTGCGCAAGGGAACCGCCCCAGCCGCGCCTGTGGGCAGAGCCCATTCACCCTTCTAAGAATCTTCGCGCCGAAGGCGCGCGGTCTTCTCTTCGGATGTTCTTTCGCTGTCTCAGAAGTTTCCCCTCGGCACGATGAGCGTCCCTGCCTTGATCTTCTCTTCTGTTGTTTTCGCCTCCTCGACGACTGGAGGCGGGATCTTCGCGAGCGCAGCCGGATTCCACACGAAAGAGATCACGCCGCTCGAGAGGCCGTAGCGGAGCGGCTGGCCGTCGAACTTCCCGTCCTTCACGCGGCGCGCGGTCTCGACGAACGCGCGGGGCATGTCGATGACGGCCGAGGCGAGGACTGCCGGCGAGAGCGCGTTCTGGTCCTTGTTCGTACCGAAGGCCCAGATCGCACGCTCTTCGGCGCCCTTGAAGACGCCGAGGGCCGCGGCATCGGCGTTCTGGAAGAGGAAATCGCAGCCCCGGTCCGCCAGCGCGAGCGCCGCCGTTTTCGCCCCCGCGACGTCTTCGAACGAGCCCGTGAAGACGGGCTGTGCCGTTCCGCCGGGATGTCCGGCCGCGAAGCCCGCCTCGTACGCGAGGAACGTGGACTTGATCGACGGAAGCTCGACACCGCCGACCATGCCCGCCTTGCCGGTCTTCGTCATTCGGCCCGAGACGAGACCGCACAGATACGCCGCCTGCTCGAGCTCGAAGACGATGGGCGCGAGGTTCGGCCCCGTGCGCGAGCCGGACGTCGTCACGAAGATCGTCTTCGGATATTCCTTCGCGACGCGCTCCGCCGCGTCCTGGAACTCGAAGCCGTGGCCGAACACGAGGCGCGTGCCCTTCGCCGCGTAGGCTCGAAACTGCTCCTCGAATTCCGAGGGCGACTTCACCTGCACGTGCGAGACGGACGCGCCAAGCTCCTTCTCGATCGCCTTGAGACCGTCGTACGCTCCCGCGTTCCAGCCGGCGTCCGAGATGGGTCCCGGCGTCAGGAGGGCGACGCTGAAGCGGGCGGACCGGGCGGGCGTTTCGCCCCGGCCGCAGGCGGCGAGGACGAGAGAAGCGACGGTGAGGAGGACCGGAGGTGTTGGCTTCATGTCTCGATTATGCCGTCGAGACCTATGATCGAAAGGTGTCGCTCCATCTCGACGCGGCGGCCCGTAAGAGCATCCTCGACTTCGTCCGGCCTCTCTCCGTCGGGATCGACGGCGTCACGAACTTCGGCTTCGTGGAGAGGAGGCTGAGGATTTCGGACTTCTTAGAAGGTGAAGAGGGAAGGGGCGATGTGGCGGGAGAGGCTGGAGCGGATCCGGCGCGCCTCTTTCTCCTGGGCGCTTTCGCCGGCCTCCCATCGGCTCGGCGCATCACACCCGACGGCCGCGAGGCTCTGCTCCTGCGCTCTCTGCATATTCCATTCGAAGAAATCTCTTCTCTTTCTCTTTCTCTCTCCCGCCTCGAGTCTTCGCCTGAATCGCCCGAAGAGAGAATCGTCCACGACGCGATGCTCCTCGAATCCGTCGGCGCGTACGGAGTCACGCAGCTTCTCGTCGCCGGGGCGCGCGAGCGGATGACGCTCGCCGAGATGGCGCAGGAGATCGAGGAGAAGATGGAATCGGCGCGGTTCGCGACGGAGGCCGGCCGGCGCCTCGCGGCCGATCGCGTCGCCTTCGCGACCCAGTTCGCGCGGAAGCTCGCCGAGGAGGCGCGGGAGTTCGAGCCCGTCGCACCGGGTTGACCTCCAGGGGCTCACTCCCCGCCCGGCGTCGATCTCCCTGCATCCACGGTGACGACCTGGCCGGTCATCGACCGGTTCTCGAGCACGACGATCGCCATGGCGGTGAGGTCTTCGACGTTCACTTTGCGTGCGAGAGGCGTCCTGGCGACGAGGGCCGCGACCGCCTCGGCGCTCATCTCCGCGGGCGGCAGGACGACTCCCGGGGCGAGCGCGTTCACCCGCACCTCGGGGCCGAGGGCGACGGCGAGGTTGCGCACGAGAGCGTTGATCGCCGCCTTGGCGGCCGAGTGCGGGATGTGCGACGGCCACGCCTGCGTCGCCGCGACGTCGGAGATGAAGAGGATCGATCCCTGCGCGGCGCGGAGCGCCGGCAGAGCAGCCTGCGCGAGGAAGAATGCGGCGCGGGGGCCGGCGCGAAAAACCGCCTCCCAGTCGGCGAGGCGACACGGAAGAGAAGGGCTTCGGGATCCACGGAGACGCGGCGTGAACGAGGGCATCGAGGCGGGGGGAAGAGCGCGAGAGATGCGGCGAAGAGGAAGAGAGAAGAGAGACGAAGAGAAGATTTCTTCGAATAGTTTGTGCGGCGCGTCGTCAGTGGCGAGATCGACGTGGAAGGCTTCGGCGCGGATGCCCTCTTTCCTTCTAAGAAGAATTTCCACCGCCGGCCTGCCGCTTCGGCACGGCTCGTGTAGGAAGTCAGAGCGATCGAATAGCCCTCGTCTGCCAACGCCTTCGCGAACTCGAAGCCGAGCCGCTTCGCCCCGCCCGTGACGAGGGCGACCTTCGCGGCGTTCCTCGCGTCCGTCACGGCGCCGCAGCCTCGGGCCCGGGCGGGACGGCGGTGGCGGCTTCGTCCATGAGCTGGTTCGTTTCCGCCATCGCCACGACCTCGCGGCCGAGGGCCACGACGTGAATGAGCACGCAGAGGACCGCGGCGACGAGGTGCAGAGAGGCGGGTGTCTTTCCCGTGTGCGCGGTGACGCCGAGAAGGCCCGCGGCCAGCGCGGAGAGCGGAGCGAAAGTACAGAGGGCCGACGTCCTCATCTTGAAATGACGCACGCGGGCCAGGATGAAGTCCCGTCCGGCCGCGTCCGGGCGCTTCGACGCGGCCTCCTTGAGGAGCTTTCCCGTGCCGATGAAGAAGAAAAGGATCATCGACTGCGTGAAGAGGGAGAAGAGCACCGTCGGAATCGCGACCGCGATGTGACGTGCGGCCGTGACCGATCCGCCGAGCGCGTGCGAAAGGGCCC
This sequence comes from Thermoanaerobaculia bacterium, assembly GCA_963816185.1. Taxonomy (GTDB): domain Bacteria; phylum Acidobacteriota; class Thermoanaerobaculia; order UBA5066; family UBA5066; genus Fen-183. Next base: position 81,476 of record CAWFJJ010000028.1, read on the forward strand.
AGCCGGACGCCGCGGACAGGAAGAGCCCCACGAGCGTGAAAATCGAAAGAAGCGTGAGCGCCAACGCCACGGGCTCCCACTATAATCCGTGCGGTTTACGCACAGAGTGCCGGGAGGCCGCGCCATGACGCCAAGGACGCTCGTCGACATCTTCCGCAACCTGGCGGACACGCCGAAGCCGGATCTGCTTCTCTACAAGCAGGGCGGGAAGTGGATTCCCATCAGCACGGCCGAGTTCATGGACCGCGTCAAGGCCCTCTCGTCGGCGCTCGAAGGCCTCGGCGTGAAGCCGGGCGGCCGGGTGGCTCTTCTCTCGGAGAACCGGCCCGAGTGGGCGATCGTCGACTTCGCTTGCCAGTGCTACGGCGCCGTGCTCGTGCCGATCTTCCCCACGATGGTCGCCGAGCAGGCCGCGTACCTCCTCAAGGACTCCGGAGCGACCGTGGCGTTCGCGTCGACGCCCGGCCAGGCGGCGAAGATCCTCGGCGCGCAACAGGCGTCTCCCGAAGTGAAGCAGACGTTGAAGCACGTGATCGTCTTCGAGACCTCCCCACAGCCCGGCACGACCCCGTACGCCGACGTCGTCGAGAAAGGCCGGGGCGCGTACGCGGCCGACCCGTCCGCGTTCGAGAAACGCGCCGACGCGCGCCAGCCCTCCGACCTCGCGACGCTCATCTACACCTCGGGCACCACGGGCGAGCCGAAAGGCGCGATGCTCACGCAGAGCAACTTCGTCTCGAACGTCATCGCGGGCTGCTCGGTCCTGCCGTTCGACTCCTCGGCGGTCGCGCTGTCGTTCCTCCCGCTCGCGCACGTCTTCGAGCGAATGCTCGAGTACTGCTATTACAACCGCGCCGCGACCATCGCGTTCGCGGAGTCCATCGACAAGCTGCGCGACAACCTCTCGGAGGTGAACCCGCACCTTTTCGGCGCCGTCCCCCGCGTCTACGAGAAGGTCTACGGACGCGTGCAGGAGAACCTCTCGAAGTCCTCGCCCGCCAAGCGGAAGATCTTCGAGAAGGCAGTCGAGGTCGGCAAGAAGGCTACGGAGCTGCGTGCACGGAAGAAGACGCCGGACTTCGCGCTCGCACTCCAGCTCTTCATCTACGAGCGCCTCGTCTACCGCAAGGTGCGCGCGGCCCTCGGAACGCGCTTCCGGTTCGCCGTGTCAGGCGGTGCGCCGCTGGCCCGCGAGCTGGCCGAGTTCTTCTGGGCGGTCGGCGTCGAGGTCTACGAGGGATACGGCCTCACGGAGACGAGCCCGGTCATCGCCGTGAATTGTCCGTCGGCGTGGCGGCTCGGGGCCGTCGGCAAGATCCTGCCCGGCGTCGAGTGCCGCATCGCGCCGGACGGGGAGATCCTGACGCGCGGCCCGCACATCATGAAGGGCTATTTCGGGAAGCCGAAGGAGACCGCCGACGCGATCGACGCGGACGGCTGGTTCCACACGGGCGACATCGGCCGGATCGACGAGGACGGCTTCCTCATGATCACGGACCGGAAGAAGGAGATCCTCGTCAACTCGAACGGCAAGAACGTCGCCCCCGCGCCGATCGAGGGATTCCTCAAGGGCCATCCCTTCGTCTCGCTCCCGGTCCTCATCGGCGACCGCCGGAAATACCTGTCGTGTCTCTTCGTGCCGAACTTCGACAAGCTCGCGAGCTGGGCGAAGGAAAACGGCCTCGGGAGCCTCCCCATGGAGGACCTCGTGGCAGAGCCGCGGGTCGTCGCCATCTTCCAGAGCGCGATCGACGAGTGGAACGCGGGCAAGCCGCACGAAATGCTCATCAACCGGTTCGTGATCCTGCCCCGCGACCTCACGATCGAGAGCGGCGAGCTGACGCCGACGCTCAAGGTGAAGCGCCGCATCGTGGACCAGCACTTCAAGCACCTGATCGACGGGATGTACGAGGGAACGGCGGCCTGAGCTCTCTCGGACGGGTGGATCACGAGCGCATGCGCGTCGTCGTCGCTCTCGGGGGAAACGCCTTGCTCCGCAGGGGCGAGGCGATGACGGTCGAGCGGCAGCGCGCGAACGTGCGCCGGGCCGCCGAGGCGCTCGCCCCGGTCGCGCGGGATCATGAGCTCGTCATCTCGCACGGGAACGGCCCGCAGGTGGGTCTTCTCGCTCTCCAGGCCGAGTCGGGGCTCGACGCCGCGCACTTCCCGCTCGACGTTCTCGGAGCCCAGACGGAGGGAATGATCGGCTACATGATCGAGCAGGAGCTCGGAAACCTCCTGCCGTTCGAGAAGCCCTTCGCGACGCTCTTGACGATGGTGGAGGTCGATCCCGCCGATCCCGCTTTCGCGAAGCCCGATAAGCCGATCGGTCCCGTCTACGCGGAAGAGGACGCGCGACGCCTCGGGAAGGAGCGCGGCTGGTCGGTCGCGCGAGACGGCAACGGGTGGCGTCGCGTCGTCGCATCGCCCCTGCCGAAGCGAATCTTCGAGATCCGTCCCGTGAAATGGCTTCTCGAAAAAGGCACGATCGTGATTTGCGGGGGAGGAGGCGGGATCCCGACCATCTACGGCGAGCACGGAAAGCTGCAGGGCGTCGAGGCCGTGATCGACAAGGACCGTGCGGCGGCGCTCCTCGCGCAGCAGCTCGAGGCCGACTTCTTCATCATGGCGACGGACGTTCCGGCCGTCCTCGTCGGCTGGGGGACGCCGGACGCACGCGCCATACGCCGCGCCTCGCCCGCCGCGCTCTCACGCTTCGACTTCGCCTCCGGCTCGATGGGGCCGAAGGTGGAGGCGGCCAAGGACTTCGCCGAGCGGACCGGGAGGACCGCCGCCATCGGCGCCCTTGAGGACATCCCGCACATCCTCGGCGGCGAGGCAGGCACGCTCGTCTCCAACGACGTCGCCACGATCGAGTGGGCTCCGTCGCAGGAGACGCTCTTCCAGGAATGACTTCCGAGGTCAACGGGCCTCGTTCACGCCTGCCAGCGCCAGTCCCTCACCTCGGGCATGTCCTCGCCGGTCCGGCGCACCCATTTGCCGTGATCCTCGCGCTTCGCGACGAGGCGCTCGCGCACCGCGGCCGCTCTCCCGCGAAGGCCCGGGACACGGTCGATGACGTCCATCGCGAGCCGGAACCGGTCGAGGTCGTTCAGGACGCACATGTCGAAGGGCGTCGTCGTCGTACCCTCCTCCTTGTAGCCCCGTACGTGCAGGTTGTCGTGGTTCCGGCGCCGGTACGTGAGTTCGTGGATCAGCGACGGATAGCCGTGAAACGCGAAGAGGATCGGGCGGTCCGTCGTGAAGAGGCGGTCGAAGTCAGCGTCGGAGAGACCGTGCGGGTGCTCGGAGGGGGGCTGGAGGCGCATGAGGTCCACGACGTTCACGAACCGGATGCGCAGGTCGGGCACCTCACGCCTGAGAATCGACACGGCCGCGAGCGCTTCGAGCGTAGGGACGTCGCCCGCCGCCGCGACGACGACGTCCGGCAGGCCGTCGTGGCTCGCCCATTCCCAGACGCCGATGCCCGCCGCCGCGTGCCGGGCCGCGGCCTCCATGTCCAGCCACTGGGGCGCGGGCTGCTTGCCGGCGACGACGACGTTGACGTATTGGCGGCTCCGAAGGCAGTGGTCGGTCACGGAGAGGAGCGTGTTCGCGTCGGGCGGGAGGTAGATGCGGATGACCTCGGCCTTCTTGTTCGCGACGTGGTCGAGGAACCCCGGGTCCTGGTGCGAGAAGCCGTTGTGGTCCTGGCGCCAGACGTGCGACGACAGCAGGATGTTGAGCGAGGCGATCGGCTTCCGCCACGGAATGCGGTTCGTCGTCTTCAGCCACTTCGCGTGCTGATTGAACATCGAATCCACGATGTGGATGAACGCCTCGTAGCAGGAGAAGAAGCCATGGCGGCCGGTGAGGAGGTAGCCCTCGAGCCAGCCCTCGCATTGGTGCTCGGAGAGCATCTCGAGGACTCGCCCGTCGGGCCCGACGTGGTCGTCGGTCGGCAGGAGCTCTGCGAGCGACAGGCGATCGGTCACGTCGAAGACGGAGTCCCACCGGTTCGACGTCGTCTCGTCGGGCGAGAAGACCCGGAAGTTGCGCGCGCTCGCGTTTCGCGCGAAGACCTCCTCGAGGAATCGGCCCTGCACGCGCGTCGCCTCCGCGTCGGACGCGCCCGGCTTCGGGACGTCCACCGCGAACGCGCGGAAGTCGGGGAGCGCGAGATCGACGAGGAGAGCTCCGCCGTTCGCATGCGGATTTGCCCCCATCCGCTTTTCTCCCTTCGGCGCGAGCGCGAAGAGCTCCTGCCGGAGGCGGCCTCCCTCGTCGAAGAGGTCTCGGGGCCGATAGCTCCGCATCCAGTCCTCGAGGAGCCGCAGGTGCTCGGGGTTCTCGCGGACCCTGTCGAGAGGCACCTGGTGCGCCCGCCACGTCCCCTCGACGGGCTTGCCGTCCACGATCTTCGGGCCCGTCCATCCCTTCGGCGAGGCAAGTACGATCATCGGCCAGCGCGGCCGGCCGGCTTTCCCCGACGCGCGCGCACGCGTCTGGACATCCCGGACGGAGTCGAGCGCCCGGTCGAGTGTGTCCGCCATGAGCCGGTGCATCGTCCGCGGGTCTGCGCCTTCGACGAAGAGGGGGTCCCAGCCATAGCCGCGCATCAGGTCCGCGAGCTCGCCGCGGGGGATCCGCGCGAGGACGGTCGGGCCCGCGATCTTGTAGCCGTTCAGGTGGAGGATGGGAAGAACCGCGCCGTCGCGCACGGGGTTCAGGAACTTGTTCGAGTGCCAGCTCGTCGCGAGAGGGCCCGTCTCCGCCTCGCCGTCGCCGACGACGCAGGCGACGAGGAGCCCGGGGTTGTCGAACGCGGCGCCGAATGCGTGCGAAAGGGAATATCCCAGCTCGCCGCCTTCGTGGATGGAGCCGGGCGTCTCGGGTGCCACGTGGCTCGGCACGCCACCGGGGAACGAGAATTGCCTGAAGAGGCGGCGCATTCCCTCCTCGTCTTGAGAAACGCGCGGGTAGACCTCGCTGTACGTCCCCTCGAGGTACGTATTCGCGACGAGCCCGGGCCCGCCGTGGCCGGGGCCCGTCACGTAGAGCACCGAGAGGTCGCGCTCGACGATCGCGCGGTTGAGGTGGACGTAGACGAAGTTCAGGCCCGGCGTCGTGCCCCAGTGTCCGAGGAGCCGCCGCTTGACGTGGTCGAGGGCGAGGGGCGACTTCAGGAGCGGGTTGTCCATGAGATAGATCTGGCCGACGGACAGGTAGTTCGCGGCGCGCCAGTACGCGTCCATCTTCGAGAGGAGATCTTCAGGCGGGCTCATGAGGCGGGATTCTCCTTGTGAAGCACGGCGAGCGTGTGGCGTGCGATGACGTCTTCCTCGTCCGTGGGGATGACGAACGTCTTGACGCGCGCCCCCGGCGCGGTGATTCGAATGTCGTTCCGGCGGTTCGCTCCCTCCTCGAGGGCCACGCCGAGGAAGGAGAGGCCGTCCGCGATTCTCCGTCGCATCTCCGGCTGGTTTTCCCCGATCCCCGCCGTGAAGACGAGGCCGTCCAGACCTCCGAGGGCGGCTGCCATCGCGGCGGCCTGCTTGACGGCCGTGTAGACGAAAAGGTCGACGGCGAGCCGGGCGGACGGCGTTCCGGCGGCGAGAATCTCGCGCAGGTCGGCGCTCGTCTCCGAGAGCGCGAGCAGGCCCGACTCCTTCCAGAGAAGGCGTGCGATCCGCTCCCTGTCCCAGCCGCGGTCGAGGAGCCAGAGGACGACGCCGGCGTCGAGGGAGCCGGGGCGCGTCGACATGACGAGACCGTCGAGCGCCGTGAACGTCATCGTGGAGTCCACGCTTCTCCCGTTCCGGAGGGCGCAGAGACTCGCGCCGAAGCCGAGGTGGGCGGCGACGACGCGCCCCTTCGCGACTTCGGGATCGATTTCTGAGAGGCGGCTCGCGATGTACTCGTACGACAGGCCGTGAAATCCGTAGCGGCGGACGCCGGCCTCGCGGAGCGCCCGCGGCAGGGCCACGATGTCGGCGACGTCCGGGTGGCCGCGGTGGAACGACGTGTCGAAGCAGGCCACGTGAAGCGCCGACGGATACCGGGTGCGGGCGGTGCGGAAGGCGCCGAGGCTCAGGGGCTGGTGAAGCGGGTCGAGGGCGACGAGTCCTTCGAGCGCCTCGAGGACGCTCTCGTCGACCGTTGTGGGCCCGACGAAATCCGCGCCGCCGTGGACGATCCGGTGGCCGACGGCGGACGGACTTCCGCCCTCGAGATGTCGCTCGAGGAGCCTTGCGACGGGGTCGAGGTCATTGCCGTCGACTTTGCCTCTCACGAGAGCGATCAACGTGTCGTCGTCATCGGCCCGGTACGCGGCGTACTTCAGCGTCGAGGAGCCGGCGTTCAGGACGAGCAGGGAGGCGTCCACGGCACCGTCACAGTGCGGGACGCGCGGTCAGCGCTCCCGCCCGGCGGGAACGGGCTCGGCGGCCCCGAGAAGCGCCCGGGCCTCTTCGAGCGGCGCGTCGTCCCGGATCGAATCGAGGGGGAAGCGGGCGAAGCGCACGGCGGCGTGCCGGAAAGGGTGCCCGTCGGGCAGGCGCGAGGCCTCCGCGACGAGGAGCGCGGCCTCGAGGGCGTGGCCCACCGTCAGGGCGAACCGCCGCGCGCCGGCCTCGAGCACCGTCGTGTCCGGGACGCGGGAGAGCCAGGCCGCGGCATGCCGAACGGCCTCCGAGGCGCTCCGGGCCGCCGAACCGAGCAGTCCCGCGGCTCCCGCGACGCACCGCGAGACCTCGTGCTCGACGGGAGCGAGGCCTCCGACCTTCGTGAGCGCCCGGAGGAGGTCGAGGGCGAGGACGTTCGTCGTCCCCTCCCAGAGCGGCAGGACCTGAGCGTCTCTGAGGAGCCGCGGAAGGCCCGTGTCCTCGACGTATCCGGCCCCGCCGAAGGCCTCGAGGGCCTCGCTCGCGACGACGATGGCCTGCTTTCCCGTCGTCAGCTTTGCGATCGGCGTCAGGATCCGAAGGAGCGCGGCCTCTCCCTCGGAGAGGGCATCGTTCTCCTCCCGCCCGAGGAGCTCGACGACCCGGAATGTGAGGAGGAACGCCCCGGCGTAGAGCGCCTCGAGATCCGCGAGGGTCTCTCGGTGGAGCGGCTTTTCGGAGAGCGGCGCTCCGAAGGCGACCCGCTTCGCCGCATAGTCGCGGGCGAGGTCGAGGGCCCTTCTCATCCCGGAAACCGCGGCAACCGCGTTCCACGTCCGCGTCATGTTCAGCATCGTCGTGATGTTCTTGACGCCGTTCGAGAGACCTTTCACGGGGACCGCCCGGGCCCCGACGACGTCGAGCTCCGCGGTCGGCAGCATCCGCGTCCCGAGCTTGTCCTTCAGCCGGTGGATGACGAGGCCGTTCGGGTCGCCCGCCTCGTCGCGAGTCTCGAGATAGAAGAGAGCGAGGCCTTTCCCGCCCGGCGGATTCCCCTCGGGACGGGCCAGCGTCATGGCCATCTCCGCCGTCGTCGCCGACGTGAACCACTTGGTTCCGTAAAGCCGCCAGGTGTCGCCTTCGAGCCGGGCCACGGTTTCGCTCGCGGCCACGTCGGAGCCCCCGATCCGCTCGGTCATCCACTGGCCCGAGGTCCAGGCGCGGGCGGGATCGCGCGCGGTCAGGCGCGGCAGCACCCGGGCGGCGAGGTCGGCGTTGCCGGAGACGAAGAGGGTCCTCGCCGCGCCGTCGGTCATCGCGAGCGGGCAGGAGGTGACGCCGGAAGAGGGTTCGAAGATGTGGACGAGCGCAAACTGGTGGAGGCGTGAGAAGCGGCCGTGCCGCCGTTCGTAGGGAAGGGCGACGAGGCCCTTCTCGGCCGAGATCCGGAGGGTCTCCTTCCAGAGGCGCGTCAGCTCGATCCGGTCGACTCGGCGTCCCCACGGGTCCCACGAGGTCAGGACGGGGACCGACGCCTCATCCTCCCGGAGAAGCTGGTGGAGCGGCCCGCCCGAGAGAGCCCCCATCTCCCGGAGAGACGGCTCGATGTCCCGAAAGACCTCGGCCGGGAGGTGGTTCTCGAGGAAGGTGCGGAGGACGACGTCGCTCTCGTACGTGTTGCCGAGCGCCGGGGGAGCCTGGATGAAGGACATGGTGCCTCTACGTTATCCCACTTGCCTCGGCATTCGTGATCCCGGGAGACGCGCTCCCTGTCATTTGCATCAGGGAGTTGCCCTACGGAACGTGGCACGATCAATCTGGCGGGAACCGAGTTCCCGGCAGCGGGGGCAATTGTGTCGAGAGGCTGGCGAGCGCTGTTCCTTGCCTTTCTGACGGCGGGGCTTCTGACGGCCTGCAAAGAGAGAGGCACGCCCGGGGGCGCCAACAAGAAGGCCGCGCGAAGCCTGGCGGTCCGCACCGCGCCCGTCGTGGCGCGTGACGTCGTCTACAAGGTCCAGGCCCTGGGTTCCCTCGAGCCCGAGGAGTCGGTGCAGATCACGGCCCAGGTGAATGGCGCCGTCAACGAAGTGCTCTTTCACGCCGGGGACACGGTCACGGCGGACACCGTTCTGGCGAGGATCGATCCCGACCGATATCGCCTCGAGGCCGAGCGCGCGGAGGCCACGCACCGCAAGTCCGTCGCGGACTGGAAGCGGGCCGAATCGGACCTCGCGCGGCGAGAGGCGCTTGCGCGCGAGAACCTTGTGGCCGAGGAGGAGCTGAACCGCGCGCGCAAGGAGACGGAACGCCTGGCAGCCGACGCGGCCTCGGCCAAGGCGTCGGCGGAGATCGCGGTCCAGAATGTCAAGCATTCCATCGTGCGCTCGCCGCGCGCCGGAGAGCTCAACACGCGCACGGTCGAGCCCGGGCAGTTCGTCCAGGTCGGGCACGTCCTGGCGACACTCGTCGACCTTCGGCGGTTGCGCCTTCGCTTTCGCGTCTCGGAGTCCGAGTCTCTGAAGACCCGTGAAGGCGGGGCGGTCGCCTTCACGGTCGCGTCCCTCGGCCCGACCGCGTTCAAGGCCCGGGTCTACCACGTCAGCGGAATCGCCGATCCCGCCACGCGCCAGGTCGAGGTCCTCGCCTGGGTGGACAACCCCGGCGTGCTCAAGCCGGGATTCTTCGCCGAGGTGGCCCTGTCCACCGCGACGAACAGGAACGCCGTCGTCGTCGCGGAGGGGGCCGTGCAGGCGACCGAGCGCGGCTTCGTCGTCTACGTCGTGGAGAACGGGATCGCGAAGGAGAGGACGGTGAAGATCGGCATGCGGACCGGGGACGGGTCCGTCGAAATCCTGTCCGGCCTGACGATCGGCGAGACCATCGTCGTCGAAGGCTCGGATCGTCTCGCTGACGGCATGCCGGTGGAGGCCGTGGCGGAAGCCGGAGAGCAGCCGTCTCCCTCGAAGGAGGCGGCACGGTGAAGGCCCCGGGGAACGGCTCGGAGGCTCGGGAGGACCCCGCCGCCATCGCGACCGGGATGACCCTGGCCGACATTTCCATCCGCAACCACGTCTTCGCGTGGATCCTCATGGTGGCGCTGATCGGATTCGGCGTCCTCTGCTACACGGGCTTCGGAAGCGTCTTCCGCGGACTGGGCGTCAGCCAGAACCCTGACGTCGACTTTCCGATCGTGACGGTCTCGATCACCTGGGAGGGAGCGTCGCCCGAGATCATGGAGACGGACGTCGTCGACGTGCTCGAGGACGCCTGCTCGACCGTCGAGGGGGTCCAGCAGATGTCGTCGACGGCCCGCCAGGGTGGGGCGAGCCTCACGCTCGAGTTCGACCTCGGGCGGAACATCGACGCCGCGCTCCAGGACGTCCAGACGAAGGTTTCGGAGGCCGCCCGCCACCTCCCCCGCGAGATCGATCCGCCGACAATCTCCAAGACGAATCCCGAGGACCAGCCGATCATCCGGCTCGCCCTGTTCGGCGACCGGCCGCCGACGTTTCTCGCCGACTACGTCAGGAACGTCGTCCGGCCGCAGCTCCAGATGATCCCGGGGATCGGCGAGATCCACGTCTTCGGATTCCGCGACCGGAACGTCCGCGTCTGGTACGACGCCTCGCGCCTCGAGGCGCAGGGCCTCACCGTGCTCGACGTCAACCGCGCGATCCTGCGCGAGCACCAGGAGGTCCCGGCCGGTCGCATCGAGGGCAAGGAGCGTGAGATGAACGTCCGCGCTCAGGGCGAGGCGATCGACCTCTCGTCGTTCGGCAACCTCGTCGTGACGTACGTGAACGGCGCCCCGGTGCGCCTGAAGGACGTCGCGGTGGTCGAGGACGGCCTCGAGGACCGCCGGCGGCTCAACCGCGCGATGGGCGAGTCGTCGATCGGCTTCGGCATCACGAAGATGCGGGGCGCCAACGCCGTCCAGGTCGGCCGGGACGTCAAAGAGAAGATCGAGTCCATGCGGTCCCAGCTGCCGCAGGGCCTGCGGCTCGAGGTCAACTGGGACACCACCGTCTTCATCGAGCGCTCGATCAACGAGATCCTCCTCACGCTCGTCCTGGCGGCGCTCCTGACGGGCCTCGTCTGCTGGCTCTTCCTCGGGTCGTGGTCGACGACCGTCAACGTCCTCCTCGCGATCCCGACCTCGATCCTGGGGACCTTCATCGTCATCTACGTCTTCGGCTTCACCCTGAACACCTACACCGTGCTCGGCCTGACTCTCGTCGTCGGCATCGTCGTGGACGACGCGATCATGGTGCTCGAGAACATCTACCGGCACCGCGAGATGGGAGAAGGGAAGGTCAGGGCCGCGTCGTCCGGCGCGCGCGAGATCACGTTCGCGGCGGCGGCCACGACGCTCGCCATCGTCTCGATCTTCCTCCCAGTCGCCTTCATGAAGGGGATCATCGGGAAATTCTTCTTCCAGTTCGGCGTCACGATCTCGGTCGCCGTCGTCCTCTCCCTGCTCGAGGCGCTCACCCTCGCACCGATGCGCTGCTCGCGGTTCCTCCAGGTCGAGCATCGGGGCCGCCTCGGCCTGACGATGGACAGTCTCTTCCGGAGGCTCTCCGCGCTCTACCTGCGATCGCTCGGCCCGGCCCTGCGCCACCGGACCTGGCTGCTGCTGGGCAGCCTCGCCTTCTTTCTCCTGTCGCTCGTCTCGGTCGGCTTCCTGCGCCAGGAGTTCATCCCGAGCCAGGACATGAGCCGCTTCACGATCCGGTTCCAGACGCCGGTCGGGACGAGTCTCGACGCGACCGACCGTTACTTCCGGCAGATCGAGTCGTTCCTGATGTCGCGCCCCGAGGTCACGCTCTTCGCCGGAAGCGTCGGCGGCACCGACGTCAATTTCGGGCAGGCCTACGTCAACATGAAGGCTCCGCGCGAGAGGCCCGTCGACGAAAAGCTCGGGCGGCGGCTGACCCAGCTCGAGTTCATGGACGTCGTCCGCCGGCATGTCGCCACGATCCCCGGCGGCCGGATCGTGCTCCAGGACATCTCGCAGACCGGATTCAGCGCCTCGCGCGGTGGAGGCTTTCCGGTCGAGTTCAACGTGCGGGGCCGCGACTGGAACGTGCTTGCGGCCTCCGCCCGAAAGATCGCCGAAGAGATGCGGCAATCGGGCCTTATCACCGATGTCGATACCGACTATCAGGTGGGAATGCCCGAGGCCCAGGTCGTGCCCGACCGCGACCGCGCCGCCGATCTCGGTGTGAGCATGGCGTCCATCGGCGAGACCGTGAACGCCGCAATCGGCGGCGTCCGCGTCGCGAAGTTCAAGGACAAGGGGCGGCGCTTCGACATCCGCGGCCGGCTGCTGCAGGACCAGCGTCAGCGCCCCGAGGACATCGGACGCCTGCTCGTGAGGACGACGAGCGGCGAGGTCGTCCGGCTCGGCCAGCTGATCCGGATCGCGCAGGAGCCGACTTTGCAGGCCATCACGCGCCGCGACCGCGAGCGCGCGATCTCGATCTACGCGAACGTCGCGACCGGGGCGTCGCAGGCCGTGGCCGTCGAGCGTTCATTGGCCATCGCGCGCTCGATACTCCCAGACGGTTACCGTGCCGTGCCGGCGGGGAGCACGAAGGCCTTTCGGGAGTCGTTCGATTCGCTGTGGTTCGCCTTCGCGCTCGGCATTCTGATCGCCTACATGGTCCTGGCTTCGCAGTTCAACTCCTTCTGGCACCCCCTCATCGTGCTGCTCGCGTTACCCTTCTCCATTAGCGGAGCGCTCTTCGCGCTGTGGCTCGGAGGCCAGAGCCTGAACGTCTACAGCCTGCTCGGGTTGATCCTGTTGGTCGGCATCGCGAAGAAGAACTCGATCATGCTGGTCGACTTCACGAACCAGGTTCGCCGCCGGGGCGTTCCGTGCCGGGACGCCCTGCTAGAGGCCTGCCCGATCCGGCTGCGCCCGATCCTCATGACGTCGATCGCCATGATCGTCGGCGCTCTCCCGCCGGCGCTGGCCATCGGCGCCGGTGCAGAGCTTCAGCGGCCCATGGCTCTCGCGCTCGTCGGCGGCATGGCCCTTTCGACGCTGCTCACTCTTTATGTCGTGCCGGCCGCCTACAGCGCGGTGAACGACGCGTTGGAGTGGAAAGGGGTGCGGGGCTTCGCTGACAGCCGACCGTAACCCCTTCCGAGCGAGGACCCCTGCGCCGTACGAGCCTGCCGTTTGAGCTCGCTTGACACGGGCGTGGGCGCGGCCTAGGCTACTGAGTGATGGCTCATTCAGCGGGTCGCGACGGGCTTCCCGAGTCGGCTCTCGCGGCGTCGGACGAGGAACGCGCTCCCGTCGGTGCAGACCCCGAAAAGCGCCGGCGCATTCTCGAGGCCGCCGTGCGGACGTTCGGCCGGCGCGGGTTCCACGAGGCCCGTATCGCCGAGATCGCGGCCGCGGCAAAGGTGGCCGAGGGCACCGTCTACCTCTATTTCCGCAACAAGGAAGATCTCCTGGGCGTCGTGTTCGACGAGTCGATGGACGGGGTTCTCGAGAAGGGCCGCGCGCTGGCTCGGTCGAAGGCGCCCGCCGGCGAGCGGCTCACGGCGCTCGTGGACCTCCATCTCCAGTTCATCGGCTCGGACCGCGACCTTGCGTCGGTCTTCCAGATCGAGCTCAGGCGTAGCGCCCGGCTCGTCGAGCGCTTTTCGCGGAGCAAGCTCGTCGAGTATTTCCGCCTCCTCGGCAGCGTCCTGCGTGACGGCATCGCGCGCGGGGAGTTCCGCCGCGGCCTCGACCCCCGTCTCGCCGTGCGCATTCTCTTCGGCGCCGCCGACGAGATCCTCTCGGAGTGGCTGCTGTCGGGAGACAAGAAGCCGATCGCGGACGCACGTCAACTGGTCGGGACGCTTCTCGACGGGTTCGCTGGAGAGGGACAAAGGGAATCTGCTTCGAAAGGGAAGACGGCGGCGGGCGGGCCCCGTACGCGCCGAGGAACGCAGCAGTTTTCCGCCGCGCGCCTCCGGAATTCACCCTTCGAAGTACGCGCCGAAGGCGCGAACAACGGTACGAAGCACGGCAAGGTGGCCTCAATGCGCAGGAGTAAACCCCAGTGAGCAAATCCGCATTCGTCGTTCATGGAGCCCGGACGCCTTTCGCGCGCGCCGGCACGGACTTCACCGGCGTCTCCGCCGTCGACCTCGGCCGCACGGCCGCCGTCGAGGCGATGGCCCGCGCGGGTATCGAGCCCGCCGCGATCGATCAGGCCATCTTCGGAAATATCGCGACGCCCAGCGACGCGGCGAACATCGCGCGGATCATCGCGCTCCGCGCCGGCGTCCCGAAGGAAAGGCCAGCGCACTCGGTCTCGCGCAACTGCGCCTCCGGGATCGAATCGGTCGTGGAGGCCGCGCGCCTCATCGCGACGGGCGAAGCGGACGTCGTTCTCGCGGGCGGCGTCGAGAACATGACGCAGATCCCGTTTCTCTACCGCGACGGCGTCAAGGAGGTCTTCGCGAAGGCCGGAATGTCCAAGACCGCCGGCCAGAGGGTGTCGGCGTTCTCGAAGATGCCGTGGAAGGACCTCTTCAACCCGGTCATCGGCCTCAAGCAGGGGCTGAAGGACCCCGTGTGCGACCTCGGCATGGGGGACACCGCCGAGATCCTCGCGAAAGAAGGCCGCCTCACGCGCGAGGCGCAGGACGCCTTCGCGCTGCGCTCGCACCACCGCGCCACGGCGGGCCGCGCGAGGCTGGCCGAGGAGATCGTCCCCGTGCCCGTCCCGCCGGACTACGACCGCGTTCTCACGCTCGACAACGGCGTCCGCGAGAACCAGACGATGGAAGCTCTCGCGAAGCTCCGTCCTTTCTTCGACCGGAAATTCGGGAGCGTCACGGCGGGGAACTCCTCCCAGATCACGGACGGCGGCGCGGCCGTCGTGGTCGCCTCCGAGGAGTACGTGACGAAGCATTCCTTGAAGCCCCTCGGCCGTATCTCCGGCTGGGGCTTCGCGGGCCTCGAGCCTGAGCGCATGGGCCTCGGGCCCTCGCGCTCGACACCGATCGCTCTGAAGAAGGCCGGCCTCTCGATGAAGGACGTGGGCCTCGTCGAGATCAACGAGGCGTTCGCGGCCCAGGTCCTCGCGAATCTCGACGCGTTCGCGAAGTCTCCCGAGCTCGGAGAGATCGCGGACGACATCCTCAACGTGAACGGCGGCGCGATCGCCCTCGGGCATCCGGTCGGAGCCTCGGGGACGCGCCTCATCCTGACGGTCCTTCTCGAGATGCGCCGCCGAAAGGTCGCGCACGGCCTCGCGACGCTCTGCGTCGGGGGCGGGCAGGGCGCGTCGATCCTCCTGGAGGCGGTCTGATGTCCACTCTCGTCGACGAAACCGTTCCCGCCACGGCTCCGGCCGGCTCGCTGTCACCCTTCCGGCTCACCGTCGAGCCGGATGGCCTCGCGCTCCTCGTCTTCGACACGCCGGGCGAGAAGGTGAACAAGTACTCGACCCCCGTCATGAAGGAGTTCGAGAGCGTCGTCGACGGCCTCGCCGCGCGGACGGACGTGAAAGCGCTCCTCTTTCTCTCGGCCAAGCCGGGAGTCTTCATCGCCGGCGCGGACGTGAACGAGATCGCCAAGGCCGACCAGAACGCGGATCCCGAGATGATCCGGGCCGGGCACCGGATCTTCAACAAGCTCGCGAACCTGCCTTTTCCCACGGTCGCCGCGATCGGCGGCGCGTGCGTGGGCGGGGGCTGCGAAACCGCTCTCGCGATGGACTGGCGGCTGGCGTCCGACTCGCCCAAGACCCAGATCGGCCTCCCGGAGATCAAGCTCGGCATCCTGCCGGCGTGGGGCGGCACGACCCGTCTCCCGCGCATGATCGGCCTCGCGAACGCCCTCGACGTCATCCTTGCGGGGAAGGTCCTCGACGGCAAGCGCGCGAAGAGGATCGGCCTCGTGGACGAGGTCGTCCCGGCGACCATCCTCGAAGACTGGGCGAAGACGTTCGCCCGCGGGAAGTTCGGGACGAAGAAGCGCTCGAACGCGGGTCCGGGCGGCGCGCCGGCGCGCGTCCGCGAGCCGAAGCTCGTGGAGAAGCTCCTCGAAGGGCCCGGAAAGAGCATCGTCTTCTCGAAAGCTCGCCAGTCGGTCCTGAAGGAGACGAAGGGCCAGTACCCGGCGCCTCTCGCCGCCCTCTCCGTCATCGAGAAAGGATTCGGCGAGGATTTCAAGAAGGCGCTCGAATTCGAGGTCGAAGGCATCAGGTCTCTCATCGGCACGCCGGTCATGCGGAGTCTCGTGGGCCTCTTCTTCCGAATGGAAGAGGTCAAGAAGGAGACGGGCGTGGAAGCGCTCGGGGCTCCGGGCGCCGGCATCAAGCCGCGGAAGATCGCGCGCATTGGCGTCCTGGGCGCGGGCGCCATGGGAGGCGGCATCGCCCAGCTCGCCGCCGACAAGGGCTACCCGACGCGCATGAAGGACATCAAGGCCGAGGCGCTGGCGCTCGGATATGCGCAGGCGGCGCGTATCTGGAAGGAGCTGCTCAAGAAGCGCCGGATGACCCGCGCCGATTTCGCGAGGAAGATGGCGCTCCTGAGCGGATCGCTCGAGTACGCGGGCTTCGAGGGCTGCGACATCACGATCGAAGCGGTGCTCGAGAAGATGGCCGTCAAGCAGGCGGTGCTGGCCGACTGGGAGCACGTCGCTCCCGCGAAGGCGATCTTCGCCTCCAACACCTCGACCCTTCCGATCACCGAGATCGCGTCGAAGGCGGCGCACCCCGAACGCGTCGTGGGGATGCACTTCTTCAACCCCGTGAACAAAATGCCTCTCGTCGAGGTCATCTACGGCGCGAAGACCGACCCCGAAGTGACGGCGACGATCTTCGACCTCGCGAAGAAGCTGGGGAAGACGCCGGTCGTCGTCAAGGACTCGCCCGGCTTCCTCGTGAACCGCATCCTGAGCCCTTACATCGGCGAGGCGGCGCGGCTCCTGCTCGAAGGCAGCTCGATGGAGTCCGTCGATCAGGCGATGCGCGCGTTTGGAATGCCGGTGGGCCCGATCGAGCTCCTCGACGACGTCGGGATCGACGTCGCCGCCAAGGCCGGCGGGACGATGTCGGCCGCCTTCCCGGCGCGCATGCCTGCGGATCCGACTCTCGAAAAGCTCGTCGACGCGGGGCGACTCGGGCGGAAGGCGAAGAAGGGATTTTATTTCTACGAAAGGGAAAAGAGGGGCGGCCCCGATCCGGACGCATACCGCGATCTCGGACTCTCTTCACCTTCAAAGAATCCGAGTCTTTCTTCCTCCGAGATCCAGGACCGCCTGGTCCTCCCGATGATCAACGAGGCGGCCTTTTGCCTCGCGGAAGGCATCGTCGCGCGCCCCGCGAAGCTCGACCTCGCGATGATCTTCGGTACCGGCTTCCCGCCCTTCCGCGGCGGCCTGTGCGCGTACGCGGATTCCCTGCGGCGCGAAGGCGGTCGTCGAGGGCCTCGAGAAGCTCGCGCCGAGAAGGGTCCGCGCTTCACACCCGCCCCGCTTCTGGTGGAGATGGCCGAAGACCGAGAGAGAGAGATTTCTTCGAATGTCGTGCGAGGGTCGGCAGCGCAAGACCACATTCACCTTCTAAGAAACACGCTCTGAGGAGCCGAAATGTCCACCGTCAAGGAAGAGACCCCGTCAAGACCGAAACCGCCGAAATCGAGTCCTTCCTGAAAGCGATGTTTCAGGGCCACATCGCGGAGGATCTCGTCTTTCCGTTCCCCGAGGTCCCGCAGGACGTGAAGGAGACCGTGGAGGCGTTTGCCGGCGCCTATGCGGAGTTCGACGCGGCCCATCTCGACTCCGAGAAGATCGACGCGGCTCACTTCTTCCCGCGCGAGGCCGTGAAGGCCATGGGCGAGCTGGGAGTCCTCGGCATGACGATTCCCGAGGAATACGGCGGCAGCGGCTTCTCGTCGGCGGCGTACTGCCGGATGACGGAGACGATCGCGCCGCTGGATGCCTCCGCCTCCATCGTCGTCGGAGCTCACCTGTCGATCGGCTGCAAGCCGGTCGTTCTCTTCGGAAACGAGGTTCAGAAGAAGAAGTGGCTGCCGGACCTCGCGAGCGGAAAGCTGGTCGCGGCTTTCTGCCTCACGGAGCCGGAAGCCGGCTCGGACGCGGGCTCGCTCAAGACGACCGCCGTCTACGACCCCGCCACGAACGAGTACGTCCTGAACGGCACGAAGCAGTGGATCTCGAACGGAGGCTTCGCGCGCTTCTTCACCGTGTTCGCGCGCATCCCTTCCGACATCGCCGAGAAGGACAAGCACAAGGAAATCTCCTGCTTCGCGGTGGTCGCGAACGAAGACGGCTCCCTGCCCGGCCTCTCGCGCGGCCCCGAGGAGAAGAAGCTCGGCCTGTGCGCGTCGTCGACCTGCCAGGTCATCCTCGAGAACTGCCGCATCCCGGCCGCCAACCTCATCGGCGAGAAGGGCCATGGCTTCAAGATCGCCCTCGAGACCTTGAACACGGGCCGCACGTCGCTCGGCGCCGGATCCGTCGGCGGCTCGAAGATGATGCTCAAGCTCGCGGTCGACCACGCGACGCAGCGCAGGCAGTTCAAGACCCGCATCGCAGACTTCGAGATGATCCGCCACAAGATCACGCGGATGACGGCGACGACCTATGCCCTCGAGTCGATGGTCTACCTGACCGCGAGCCTCGTCGACCGGAACGTCGGCGACTACTCGCTCGAGGGCGCCTGCTGCAAGGTGTTCGGGACCGAGGTCCTGTGGCAGAACATCAACGACAGCCTGCAGATCGCCGGCGGCAACGGCTTCATGAACGAGTACCCGTACGGGCGCGCGCTGCGCGACAGCCGCATCAACATGATCTTCGAGGGCACGAACGAGATCCTGCGCCTCCTCCTCGCCCTCTCGGGCATGAAGGAGCTCGGCGATTCTCTGAAAGAGGTCCAGAGCGCGCTGAGGAGCCCGCTCGCGCAGCGCGGAGTCCTCACCGAGTACGCCCACAAACGCCTCAAAGGCGTCATCACGCACGACAAGCTCACGAAGGTGCACCCGTCTCTCGCGCCGGAGGCTGATCAGGTCGGGCGGTACGCGGGCGTCTTCGCGAATGCGTGCGAGACGATCCTGAGAAAGCACGGGAAGAAGGTCGTCGACCGCGAGTACCAGCAGGAGCGTCTCGCCGACGTCCTCATCGACCTCTTCGCCCAGATCGCGACGCTCTCCCGCGTGACGGCTTCGATCGCAAAGAAGGGCGAGGAAAAGGCTGCCGGGGAGATCGAGATCGCGCGCTGGTTCTGCCAGCAGGCCAGGCACCGCATCGTCGCGAACCTCAAGGCCCTCGACAAGAACCGCGACAGGGACTGCACGTCGATCAGCGACCGGGTGTACGAGGCGGGCGGCTACCCATACGATCTCTGGGCTTAGGACTTTCGCGCGTCGAGCGAATGCAGAGTATCGAGTGAAGTTGTTTTTCTTAGAATGGTAATGAGGCCCAGGGCGCGCCGCGTCGTCACCGCGGATGACGAACGGCGTGGCACGTCGCAGCGCTCTTCCTCTCCTTCATTCATAGAAACTCTTTCGGTCCCCACTCCCTTTCCCGTCGGGCCGGTCAACGTCCATGTGATCCTGCGCGATCCCATGACGCTCATCGACAGCGGGCCGCTGACGGAGGAGGCCTGGGACGCGCTCGAAGCGGGCCTGAAGAGGTTCGGCCGCAAGGTTTCCGACGTGAAGCGCGTGCTGCTCACCCACGGCCATCAGGACCATTTCGGCCTCGCGGAGAAGGTGGCCGGCGCTTCGGGCGCGACGCTGTATGGCGGGAGGCTCGACCGTCACAATTTCCGGCAGGAGCGCAGCCACGGGCTGCTCCTCGAGGACATGGCCCGCGCGGGCTTCGGTCTCCTTCCGCGCCTCGCGGTCGTCGCCTCCGTCGCGGCCGTCGACCGCTTCGCGAAGCCGCTCGAGGTGTGGGACGCGCTCTCGGGCGGGGAAATTCTGCCGGGCGACGGCTGGAGCGTCGTCGTGCGGTCGACGCCCGGTCATACGCCCGGCAGCCTCACGTTCGAGATCCCCGAAGCAGGCGTCCTCTTCACGGGCGACACCGTCCTCAAAGAGATCACGCCGAACGCGGTCGTCGACGAGGACCCCGAGAAGTCCGGCAGCCCTTTTCGCAGCGTCACGCGCTATTTCGAGACGCTCGACGAGCTCGGGAGGACGAGCGGGGATGCCAAGCTCCTCACCGGCCACGGCGCGCCCATCCCGGACTGGCACGCCCACAAGAGCAGGCTCGACCGGCGCTACGGCCTGCGGATCGATCAGATCGTGCGGCAGCTCGCAAAAGGCCCGGCCACTGTGCGCGATCTCGTGGCCGCGATCTTCCCGCACGTGAAAACGCTGAACGTTTTCCTCGCCTACAGCGAGATCTTCGGCTTCCTGATGTACCTCGAGGACGCGGGGCGGGTCGAGAAGCTCGTCGAGGAGACGCGCGACCTCTACCGGCTCCTGCCCACCGCCTGATCAGCGGCAGCGGATTTGGAGCGATGAGGCCGTGTCCTCGCCCACCTGCGTGTTGTTCAGGTTGTTGTCCCTTTCGCGGAATTCGGTGCGCCTGCCGCGGTAGTCGGGGTGTTCGTAGAGGATCGCCACGCATCCCGGAGAGACGTCGATCGAGCTCGCCATGCGGCTGCCGAATCGCGTGCGATCGAGGTCCGGGACGTCGCCATCGAAGAACTGGCTCGGGCCGCGCGCCTCGCGGTCGCGGTAGAGGACGGCGCCTCGGGGCGACTCGGGGGAGGCCCGTATTCGGGCCGCCCCGGAGACCCGGGCCGATAAGGACGATCCTCGTGCCAGTCGGGGTGGTAATGGGTTTCGGGGCCGGAATGCCGGCAGTTGACCCGCAGCGACGAGGCGGTGTCCTCGCCCACGGCGGTGTTCGAGAGGTCGTTGTCGGGAGCGCGAAACTCGGCGCGCCGGCCGCCGAAGCGGGGCTTCTCGTAGAGCACGGCGACGCAGCCGGGCGGCACGGCGATCGAGCTCGCCCTCCGGCTGCCGAACTGCGTGTACCGGAGGTCCGGCACGTCGTCGTAGAAGGTCTGGGAGGGCCCCCGCAAGGAACGATCCCGGAAGAGGGTCACACCCTGCGCCGGCGCAGGCCGGGCGCCTGCTACAGCCGCGAGAACGAGCAGGGCAGAGGACAGGGCTCGGAGGAGGGCTGTACTTTTCTCCACTCGGGATTCCTCCGTAGTCGGTGCTTACTTTGATATCCTACGTCGCCGGAGGACCGCCAGATGGCCGATGAAATGAAGGCTTCCACGCCCCTCAGTGCCGGTTCGACCGCTCCCGATTTCACGCTTCCGGCTCGCTCGGGCAAGACGATTTCGCTGCATGACTATCGTGGTAGCAAGGACGTTTTGATCTATTTCTATCCGAAAGACGACACGCCCGGGTGCACGCGCGAATCGTGCAGCCTTCGCGACTCCTGGAGCGAGCTGCAGGGCGCCGGGATCGAGGTCCTCGGAATCTCGCGCGACGACTCCGCGTCGCACAACGCTTTCGCCGCCAAGTACAACCTGCCGTTCGAGCTCCTGACGGATGCCGATCACGCCGTGCACGAGGCGTATGGCGCGTGGGGACAGAACCCGAATCCCGCGTGGGGAGTCGGTCCGCTGCGCAAGTCGTTCCTCGTGGGCAAGGACGGGCAAATCCGCAACGTCTTCGACAAGGTCGACACCGAGCACCACGCCGAGCAGGTGCTACGGGCCGCGGGCATCGCGGTCGCGCCGAAGCCCGCGCCGGCCCCCGCTCCTGCGCCGGCGCCGAAACCCGCCGCGCCCGCAGCCGCGGCTCCCGCCCCGTCTCCGAAACCGGCGACCCCGCCTCCCCCGAGGCCGCCTGCCCCGAAGCCGCAGCCCCCGGCGCCTGCCGCTCCGAAGCCGGCAGCTCCGGCGGCCAAGGCTGCTCCTGCAGCCAAGGCTGCTCCGAAGAAGAAAGCGGCACCCAAGAAGAAGGCCGCCGCGAAAAAGAAGACCGCGAAAAAGAAGACCGCGAAGAAGAAACCCGCGAAAAAGGCCGCTCCGAAGCGAAAAGCCGCCCGGAAATCCGCCCCGAAGAGGAAAGCGGCGAAGAAGTCCGCACCGAAAAAGAAGAAGGCCGCGAAGAAGTCTCGCAAGGCTGCGAAGAAATCGGCGAAGCGGAAGAAACGCTAACGCTGAAGAAGCGCTGAGCCGCGACGAGGGCAGGACGCGGCGCTCGCCGTGTCCTGCCGAGCGGATTCTGGAAAGATCACATGTCCCAACGACTCACGAAACAACAGATGAAGACCGATCAGCTTCAGCACGCGCTGACGGATGCGCGCGACTATGTCGCCACGCACCGGTCCCAGACGACGCGCTGGGCGCTGATCGCCGGCGGCGCCGTCCTCGTCGTCGGCGCCATCTGGGGCGGAATCGTTCTCAGAAACGGCCGCCTCGCCGCGCGGCTCTCTTCCGCGCTCGCGCTGTTCGACGCGCCGCTCGCGTCCGACGCAGCCACGGCGCCCGGTGCGCGCGTCTTCAAGGACGTCGCCGAGCGGACCGCCGCGGCGAAAGCGGAGCTCGCCGCGCTCGTGAAGGACGCGCCGTCTTCGCCGGCCGGCCGCGCCGCGGCGGTCATCGTGCTGTCGCTCGACGGCCCGAAAGCGGCGACGGGCGCGAACCTCGACGCGGCGAAGGCCTTCGCGAAATCCGAAAGCGGAACGGTCGCGGCCGGAGTCGCCGCGGTCGCGGCGATCGACGCCCAGGCGGCGGCGGGCCGCCCGAAGGAAGCTCTCGAGACGGCGAAGAGGTACCTCGAGGCCAGCGACTCGCCCGTCTCGAAGGACGTTCTCGTCTTCACGATGGCGCGTCTCTACGAGCAGACGGGACAGAACGTCGAGGCGAAGAGCTTCTACCAGCGCCTCGTGACGGACTTCCCGGATTCACCCCTCCGGACCGACGCACAGCAGAAGCTCGCAAACCTCTAACGCGCCGTGAAGCGTCGCGTCATCGTGATCGTCTGCGACGGCCTCGGCGTCGGGGCGGCTCCGGACGCCGCGCTGTTCGGGGACGAGGGCAAGAAGACGCTTCAGCACGTCCTCCGCGACGGCAGACCGCGTCTCCCGAACCTGACGGGCCTCGGCCTCCTGCACACGATGTACGCCGACGCGCCCGCCGGCCTGCCCGCGCCCACGGGCGCCTTCGGTCGTCTCGCCGAGGCCAGCGCCGGGAAGGACACGACGACCGGACATTGGGAGCTGATGGGGCTGACGCTCGACGTGGCCTTTCCGCTCTATCCCGACGGCTTCCCTCCCGAGGTCGTCGAGCCCTTCGAGAGGGCGATCGAACGGAAAGTGCTGTGGAACAAGCCTGCGTCGGGGACGACGATCCTCGAGCAGTTCGGCGACGAGCACGTGAGGACCGGGCGGCCGATCCTCTATACCTCAGGCGACTCCGTGTTCCAGATCGCCGCGCACGAGGACGTCGTTCCGATCGACACGTTGTACGCGTGGTGCCGGATCGCGCGGGAGATCCTGAGGCCCCCGCACCAGGTCGGCCGCGTCATCGCCCGGCCGTTCGTGGGGTCGAACGGAAAGTACCAGCGCACGCACCGCCGCAAGGATTTCTCCGTTCCGCCGTCCGGCGAGACGCTGCTCGACCGCGCGGTCCTGCACGACCTCAAGGTGCACGCCCTCGGAAAGATCGAGGACATCTTCTCCGGGCACGGGATCTCGACGGCGGTGCACACCGTCTCGAACCGCGACGGCATCGAGAAGACGATCTCGGCCATCCGCGACCGCCACGACGACCTCGTCTTCACGAACCTCGTCGACTTCGACACGAAATACGGACACCGCAACGACGTCGTCGGCTACGCCAAGTGCCTCGAGGAGCTCGACTCCTTCATGCCCGAGATGGTGGGCGCTCTTCGCCCGGGCGATCTGCTCATGCTCTCCGCGGACCACGGGGGCGACCCCTGCGACACGTCCACCGATCACACACGGGAGTACGTGCCGATGGTCGCGGCGGGGCCGGACGTGGCGGGGGGCGCCGACGTCGGCACGCGCAGGACGTTCGCCGACCTCGGCGCGACCGCGGCCGAGCATCTCGGCGTCCCGCCTCTGGGGGGCACGAGCTTCCTCCGCGCGATCAGTCCCGCGGCCTGACGGTCCCGTCGTCGCGGTAGATTTTTCCGTCCTTCATGACGAAGCGGACCCGCTCGAGAACCTTCACGTCCTTCAGCGGGTCGCCGTCCACCGCGACGACGTCTGCGAGCGCGCCCGGCGCGATGACGCCGAGCTCGCCGGAGTGTCCGAGCATCTCGGCGGCCTTCGACGTCGCCGCCTGGATCGCCTGCATCGGTGTCATCCCGAACTCGACCATACGGGGAAACTCCTGGGCGATCGGCTCGCTCCACGAGAAACCGCCGACGTCGGTCCCGAAGACGATCTTCACCCCGGCCTTGACGGCCTTCTCGAGCGACGGCCCGTGCAGGGCCGCGCGTTTGCGGTCGCGCTCGCCGGCCGGCGTTCCCGCGGGAGCCCACCCTTCGTAGTAGACGCTCATCGTCGGGCAGTACCAGGTGCCTTGCCGCACCATCTGCGCGACGGCCGCGTCGTCGAGCTCGAGTCCGTGCTCGATCGAGTCGCAGCCCCCGTCGAGGGCACGGCGGAGCCCCACGCCGTTGTAGGCGTGGCACGCGACCTTTCGCCCCCAGCCATGCGCCTCGTCCACGATCGCCCGGATCTCCTCGAGCGTGAGGGTCGGCTGCGAGACGAGGTTGCCCTGCCGATCCAGCCAGGAGCGGTGCGTCATGTAGACCTTGATCCAGTCGGCGCCGTGGTCGAGCTGCTCGCGCGCCGCCTTGCGCGCCTCGACCGGCCCATCCACGATCTGCACTCCCTTCGGCACCGTGATCTCGGGCGCGTAGCCCTCGAGCGGGTAGCCGCCTGTCGTCGAGATCGCCCGCGTGACGACGAACATGCGCGGTCCCGGGATGTATCCCGCCTCGATGGCCTCCTTGATCCCGACGTCGCCGTAGCCCGCTCCTTCCGTCTCGACGTCCCGGATCGTCGTGAACCCCTGCTCGAGCGCGCGGCGCGCGGATACGGTCGCGCGCGCGGCCCGAAACGCCACCGGGTGCTTCAGGAGCTGAGCGTCGTAGCCGCCCTCGGCCGGGTCCTCGCCCTGCAGAAAGATGTGCGTGTGGCTGTCGATGAGGCCCGGCAGGACCGTGGATCGACCGAGGTCGACGATGCGCGCCCCTTCCGGCAGCTTCACCGTCGCGGCGTCGCCGACGCTCTCGATGCGATTCCCGCGCACGACGACGACCTGGTCCCTTCGGGGTGCGGTCGAGACCCCGTCGATCAGGACGCCGGCGCGGATCACGGTCGCGGCGGCCGCGGGCACCGCGGGCCCGGCGGCGATGAGCGGCGCTTCCGGGAGCACGAGACACAGGATGGCGGCGACGCGCGCGAGACGCATGCGACTCTCCTCCGGTGCGCGAGTCTTGCTCGATCACGCTTCGGACGCAATCGAGCGCCGGAGCCGGCCGACCGCGTTCCTCTCATTGCGGTGCGGTCTGCTTCTATACTGCGACCAGATCTCACATGACGAATGCACCGGCGCCGGGAGACTCCTGATGAGCGATTCCGTGGATCCCCGCACACTCGACCTCTTCGAGACGAGCCTCGCGAGGTGCGAGGCGCGGCCGGACTTCCTGGACCTGTTCTACACGAAGTTCATGGCCTCGTCGCCCGAGGTCGCCGTGAAATTCGCGGGAACGGACTTCGTGCGGCAGAAGCGCGCCCTGAAAGCCTCCTTCCATCACCTTCTTCTCGTCGCTCAGGACCGCAAACAGACGCCGGACGCGTATCTTTCGGACGTCGCGACGCGCCATGGATCCGGGCAGCTCAGGATCGGAGCCAGCCTCTACGACTTCTGGCTCGACAGCCTTCTCGAGACCGTGAAGGAGCGCGATCCGGAGTGGTCCCTCGAGGTCGACCACGCGTGGGAGGCCGTCATGATGGTCGGCATCCACTATCTCTGCCAGAGCTACCACGGCCGGCACGGGACGTGACGGCCGTTCTCGCCGTCATAGCCTTTCTCTGGCTGCTCCGCGCGGCGAACGTCGCGCTGAGCTTTGCCCTGATTCCCCGGCTCGCGCCGGCGCCCCGGAGAGAGGCCGGCGTACCCTTCGTGTCGATCGTCGTTCCGGCGCGAAACGAAGAGCGCGACGTCGGGGACGCGACGCGCAGCAAGTGCATGCAGGACGACCCGTCCTTCGAGGTCGTCGTCGTGGACGACCGGTCCTCGGACGGCACGCGCCGCATCCTCGCGGGCCTCGAGCGCGAATTCCCGAAGGTCCTCTCGGTCGTCGACGGAGTCGAGCCGCCGCCCGACTGGCTCGGCAAGCCGCACGCGCTGGACGAGGGGGCACGTGCGGCACGCGCGCGGGCGTCCTCCGAATGGCTGATCTTCTCGGACGCCGACGTGCACTTCGCGCCGGACCTCCTGGCCCGCGCATTCACGCACGCGGAGCGCGAGCGCCTCGACTTCCTGAGCCTATTCCCGGCGCTCGAGATGAAGTCGTTCGGGGAGAGGCTCATGACGCCGTCCGATCGCGAACGTCGGGTTCTGCTACCTGCCCGGCTGGCTGATGAATCGTTCCGCGGGCGCGCTCCTTCGGCGGGGGAGCAGGCGTCTTCAACCTCGTACGACGTGACCTCTTCGACAGGATCGGCGGGCACGCGGCCCTGAGAGAGCTCGGTCGTCGACGACATCCAGCTCGGCCGCAACGCGCGATTGGCCGGCGGCCGGACCGGAGGCGCGTGGGCGCTCGACGCCGTCTCCGTGCGCATGTACCACGGCTTTCGGGAGACCGCGAAAGGGTTCGCCAAGAACGGCTATTACGGAATTGGCGCAAACGTGCCCGCGGCGGTGCTTTGCCTTCTGCTGTTTTTCTTAGAAGGTGAATTGGCATACGGCGTACTCGCCGGTGGCGCGCTCGAGTGGGGTGCACGGCACGCCGGCGCTGCGGGCGCGGCATTTTCCGACAGCCGCGTCCTCGCACCCGCCCTGTTCACTTTCAAAGAAATCCTCTTCTCCTTCTTGATTGTCGCGCTGACGCTTCTCGTGCGCGGGGCTCTGCACATGAAGCTCCGTTATTCGTGGCTCGGAGTCGTCCTGCATCCCGTATGGATCGCCGCGGTCACCGGCATTTTCGCGTGGTCGACGTTCGTGAACGGCGTGCTCGGGAGGAACGAGTGGCGCGGGCGCGTGCGCGACGCCGGGACGCTCGAGTTCTGAGCCTGGCCGCCGTCGGCCGGCCGGCCGTGGAGTATTCTTCGGCCGCTTTCGACAATCGGAGGTCTTCGTGGAGCGATTCACCGGACTGATCGGTCTGACGGTCGTGCTCGTCGTGGCGCTCGCCCTTTCGAAGAACCGGCGAGCGATCCGCTGGCGCACCGTCGGCTGGGCATTCGCGCTCCAGATGGCCTTCGGGCTCGTCGTTCTCTACTGGGAGCGCGGCAAGCAGGCGCTGGAGTCGTTCTCGAACGGCGTCTCGCAGGCCATCGCGTTCGCCGACCAGGGCTCGGGCTTCCTCTTCGGATGGCTCGCAGGACCGATGGACGCGCTCGGCGAGAAGACGGGAATGCCGTACAGGGGCTTCATCTTCGCGTTCAAGGTGCTCCCGATCATCATCTTCATCTGCGCGTTCTTCTCGATCCTCTACCACTTCGGCATCATCCAGGTGATCGTGAGGGGCATGGCGTGGGGGATGCAGAAGACGATGAAGGTCTCGGGCGCCGAGGCGCTGTGCGTGGCGGCGAACGTCTTCATCGGCCAGACGGAGGCGCCCGTTCTGATCGCGCCCTACATCGCGACGATGACGACGTCCGAGCTTCTCACGATGATGACGGGGGGGATGGCGCACGTGTCGGGCGCGGTCATGCTGGCCTACGTGACGATGGGGGCGCCGCTGAAGTACCTCATCACGGCTTCCGTGATGGCGGCCCCGGGCACGTTTCTCATCTCGAAGATCCTGTGGCCCGAGACCGAGACGCCCACCACGATGGGCACGGTGAAGATGCAGGTCGAGAAGACGAGCGCGAACTTCATCGACGCGGCGGCGAGCGGCGCCTCGCAGGGCATGATGCTCGTCCTCAACATCTCGGCGATGCTCATTTCCTTCGTGGCGCTCATCGCGATGCTGAACGGGTTCCTCGGGTGGGCCGGGCACTTCTGGGGCGATCCGGCCTTCTCCCTCCAGACGATCTTCGGATGGGTGCTGGGGCCGCTCGCCTGGAGCCTGGGGGCGCCGAAACAGGACATGGCGACCGTGGGCAATCTCATCGCGAACAAGACCGTCATCAACGAGTTCTTCGCCTTCTCGATGATGAAGGACGTCGTCGGCTCGCTTTCGGAGAAGGGAAAGGTCATCGCGACCTTCGCCTTGTGCGGCTTCGCGAACTTCTCGTCGATCGGCATCCAGATCGGCGGGATCGGCGGTCTCGCGCCGTCGCGCAAATCCGACCTCGCGCGGCTCGGCTTCCGCGCGCTTCTGGCCGGATCGCTCGTGAGCTTCATGACGGCCGCGATCGCCGGCATCCTGATGAGCTAGGAGGCACGCCATGGATTCCAGGCTCTCGGCCGCCGCGGAGTGGCTGCGCGGGCGGCTCCCACACCCGCCGCTCGTCGGCGTCATCCTGGGCTCGGGCCTCGGCGACTTCGCCGACGGCGTCGACGAGCGCATCACGATCCCGTACGGAGACATCCCGGGATTTCCGGCGTCGGCCGTGATCGGGCACGCGGGGACGTTCGTGGCGGGCACGGTGCGGGGCGTGCCGACGGTCGTCCTCTCCGGGCGCGTCCACTATTACGAGGGCCACCCCATGCCGGCCGTCGTCTTTCCGGCACGCGTCCTCGGTCTTCTCGGCTGCCGAACGGTCATCGTGACGAATGCCGCCGGCGGCATCGACAGGAGTTTCAAGTCCGGCAACCTCATGCTCATCGAGGATCACATCAACCTGTTCGGCACGAATCCCCTCGTGGGCGTGAACGACGAGGACCTCGGGCCGCGCTTTCCCGACATGTCGGACGCCTACCGCAAGGACCTCCGCTCTCTCGCGCTCGCCGTCGCGAAACGGCAGCGAATCGCGCTGAAACACGGCGTCTATGTCGGAGTTCACGGCCCCTCGTACGAGACGCCGGCCGAGATCCGGGCTCTTCGCACCTGGGGTGCGGATGCGGTCGGCATGTCCACGGTGCCCGAAGTCATCGCGCTCAACCAGATGGGAGTCGGCGTTCTCGGCATCTCGTGCATCACGAACATGGCCGCCGGCGTGCTGAAGCAGAAGCTCGACCACCGGGAAGTTCTCGAGACGACGCAGCGGGTGAAAGGAGATTTCGTCCGCCTTCTGACCTTCCTCGTCCAGGCGCTCGGGACCGGGCGATCGGGAGCGACGGAAGACGCGTTCGTTCCGGCCTCGCGCGCCGTGGGTCGCGGGAAAAAGGCGAAGAAGAAGTGAGCGCGACGCGGCCCCTCACGGCGGACGAGGAAAAGCGCCTCGTCGACGCGGCGCGGAAGGCGCGGGAAAACGCTTCGGCCCCGTACTCGGGTTTTCTGGTCGGCGCCGCGCTGCTCGCGGAGGACGGCACGATCTTCGGCGGCTGCAACGTCGAATCCGCGTCGTACGGCCTGACCGTCTGCGGCGAGCGGACGGCCGTGTTCAAGGCGATCTCGGAGGGAGCGCGGAAGTTCCGCGCCGTCGCCGTCGTGACGGACTCCGATCCGCCCGCGTCACCCTGCGGCGCGTGCCGGCAGGTGCTCTGGGACCAGTGCCGGGACATCGACGTGATTCTCGCGACGCCCGCGCGCGTCGTGAGCCGCATGCGGCTCTCGACGCTGCTCCCGCTGGCTTTCGAGTTCGGGGGGTCCGAAGTGAGATGCGCCTCGGTCATTGCTTCGGTCTGGGCCGCCGTCATCCTCGCGGCACCGCCGCTTGCGGCTGCCGAACCCGCCCACGCGGCTTCTAAGAAATCCCCGGTTTCCCGGGTCTCTTCGGTCGATACCCTCGATCACGGCCGCGCACGTCCTGACGATGGACGGCTCGGATCGCGTCTTTTCTCCCGGTGCGGTGGCGATCAAGGGCGGCGCGATCGTCGCGGTCGGCGCTCCGTCAGATCTCCTTCGTCTCTATTCTCCGAAGCAGAGGATTTCCCGTGCCCATTCGGTCGTCCTGCCGGGGCTGATCAACACGCACACGCACGCCGCGATGAACCTGCTGCGCGGCATCGCGGACGACCTCCCGCTCATGGACTGGCTGACGAAGTTCATCTTTCCGGCCGAGGCGAAGAACGTCTCGCCCGGCTTCGTGAAGGCCGGAACGCTCCTCGCGTGCGCGGAGATGGTCCGCGGCGGCACGACGACGTTCGCCGACATGTACTACTACGAATCGGACGTCGCGGCGGCGGTGGACACGTGCGGGATGCGCGCCGTCCTGGGCGAGACGTGGCTCGACTTCCCCGTACCCGACCACAAGGACCTCGCCGATTCGATCAAGGTGACCCGCGCCTTCCTCGAGAAATGGAAGGGCCACCCGCGCATCATCGCGGCCGTCGCCCCGCACGCGCCGTATACGAACGCGAAGGAGTCTCTCCAGGCTGCGAAGGCTCTTGCGGACGAGTTTCACGCCCCGCTCCTCATTCACCTTTCCGAAACACGCGACGAGCAGAAGCAGCTCGCGGGGAAGTATGGGACGACGCCCACGAACTGGCTCGAATCGATCGGCTTCCTGGGTCCGAACGTCCTCGCGGCCCACTGCGTCTGGTGCGACGCGGACGACCTCCGCCTCCTTTCCGAGCGGCACGTCGGCCTCTCGCACAACCCCGAGTCGAACATGAAGCTCGGGTCCGGGGTCGCGCCCGTCGTGGCGGCGCGTCGCGTCGGCATCGCCGTCGGCCTCGGGACGGACGGCGTCGCGGGCTCGAACAACGACCTCGACATGTGGGAGGCGATGGACTTCGCCGGGAAGCTCGCGAAAGTCTCTTCGATGGACCCGACGGTGCTGCCGGCGAGAGACCTCCTCCGGATGGCGACGATCGAGGGCGCGCGGGCGATGAAGATGGACGATCGCATCGGCTCGCTCGAGAGGGGGAAGCGAGCGGATCTCGTGGCGGTGGACCTCGTCCGGGCGGGGACGCAACCCGTGTGGGACCTGTTCTCGACCCTCGTCTACGTCGTCAAGGAAAGTGACGTCTCGCTCACGATGGTGGAAGGACGCGTCCTCTGGGACGGCAAACGCGTCACGTCTCTCGACGAGGCGAAGGTCATCCGGGACGCCGAGGCGTGGCGGAAGAGGATCGCGGCGTCGCTCACGGCGCCCGCCGCGGCGAAATGAGCCTCTTCGTCCGGACGATCGTGAAGAAGCGCGACGGCGGCGAGCTGTCGGAAGGCGAGATCGGCGCGTTCGTCACAGGCGTTACGGACGGCACGATCACCGACGAGCAGGCGGCCGCGTTCCTCATGGCGGTCTGCTGCCGGGGAATGACGACCGCCGAGGCGGCCGCTCTGACGTTCGCGATGATGAGGTCGGGAGAGACCTGGGATCTGACGCGGCACGGCTTCGTCGCGGACAAGCACTCGACGGGTGGCGTGGGCGACAAGGTCACGCTCGTCCTCGCGCCGCTCCTCGCCGCGGTCGGCGTCAGGGCCGGCATGATGTCGGGGCGCGGCCTCGGTCACACGGGCGGCACGCTCGACAAGCTCGAGGCGATCCCCGGGTTCCGGACGGCGCTGCCGAAGGCGGAATTCGACCGCCTCCTCGACACCGTCGGGTGCGCGCTCATCGGCCAGACCGACTCGATCGCTCCCGCCGATCGGCGCCTCTACGCGCTGCGCGACGTGACGGGCACGGTCGAATCGATCCCTCTCATCACCGCGTCGATCCTTTCCAAGAAGCTCGCCACCGGTGCCTCCGCCGTCGTTTTCGACGTGAAGACCGGAAACGGCGCGTTCATGGCGGATCCGAAGGACGCCGAGCGACTCGGCAAGGCGCTCGTCGAGACGACGCGTGCGACGGGCCGCAAGGCCTCCGGCTACCTGACCGCGATGGATCGCCCTCTCGGCGAGGCCGTCGGAAATGCGAACGAAGTCGAAGAGTCGATCCGCATGCTCGGCGGGGAAGGGCCGGCCGACCTGCGCGAGAACGTGCTTCTCCTTGGCGCGGACCTCGTTCTCGCCGCTGGTCTCGAGACGAGTCCGAAGGAGGCGCGGAGGCGGCTCAACGCCGCTCTGTCCGACGGCCGAGCTCTGGAGGTCTTCCGGAAGGTCGTCGCGGCACAGGGCGGCGACGCGGGCGTCTGCGACGATCCGAAGCGGCTCCCACAGCCCGTTTCGCGGCGCGAGGTCCCGGCGCCTGCCTCAGGCGTGGTCGCCCGCATCGCGACGCGCGAAATCGGGCTCCTCGCGATCGAGCTTGGCTGCGGCCGCTCGAAGAGAGATGACGTCATCGATCCGGCTTCCGGCTTCCGCGTGAAGAAGAAGCCCGGTGATGGCGTAGAGAAGGGCGAGCCTCTCCTCGTCGTGGAGCTCGGTAAGGCCGCGAAACCGAACGCGACCTTCTACGATCGGCTCGCGGCCTGCTTCGCGATCGGTCCCGCCGGAACAAGAGTCGAGCCGCTGCCGTTCGTCGTGGGGACGCTCTGAGGCGGCCTTGAATTTTTGTGCTACAGATAGCACAATGTCGTCATGAAGAAGGCGGGAATCCGGGAGGCGCGCCAGGACCTCTCGGTGCTCATCGAGGACGTCAAAAAAGGGCGCGAGATCGTCATCACGGACCGCGGGCGGCCCGTGGCGCGGCTCGTCCCGGCGTCCCGTCTCTCCTCTGGAGCATTTCCGGACCTCTCGGCATTCCGGCGCACGATGCCGCGGCTGACCCCGGCACTCTCCCGTTCCATCTCGCGCGATCGTGGCGACCGCCTCTAGACGCCGGCCGGGGCCGCTCCTCGCGGGCCCGCTCTATTTGGACGCGAGCGCTTTGGTCAAGCTCTACCTCCCGGAGCCCGAGAGCGACGACTTGAACCGCCTCCTCATGGGACGCCACGACGTCGTGGTTTCGGACCTGGCCATCACCGAGATCGTGTCTTCCCTTTGTCGGCGGCGCCGAGAGGGCTCGCTGACGACGGCCGTCGTGTCGCGCCTGCACCGCGCGCTCCTCGGGCACATCGAGGTGGGTCTTTACCGCCGTTTCGAGCTGATTCCCGCGGCCCATCGAGAGGCGGAGAGGCTCCTGATCTCCGTGGGGACTGTCCCCCTTCGGGCTTTGGACGCTCTCCACCTGGCGCTGGCGCTCGGCGCCGAGGCGGCCTCTCTTTTGACCTGGGATCAGCGCCTGGGCGCGGCTGCCCGGGCGGTCGGCCTAGGCGTCTTTCCGGAAGGCGCATGAGCCTCCCTTCCGGCTCGCGGCTAGGCCCTTACGAGATCCTCGCCCCCATTGGCGCGGGCGGGATGGGCGAGGTCTACCGGGCCAGGGACCCGCGCCTCGAACGAATGGTCGCCCTAAAGGTTCTGCCGGAAGAGCTCTTCGAAGACAAAGAAAGGGTCGTGCGCTTCGAGCGGGAGGCAAAGTCGCTCGCCGCGCTGAATCACCCGAACGTCGCGGCCATCTACTCATTCGAGGAGAGTGGGGGCCGGCACATCCTCGTCATGGAGCTCGTCTCGGGCGAGACGCTGCGCGAGCGCCTGAAGGCTGGAGGACCGCCCGCCCGGACGACGCTCGATGTCGGCGCGCAGATCGCGCGCGGCCTCGCCGCGGCTCACGAGAAAGGCATCGTTCACCGCGACCTGAAGCCGGAGAACGTCGTCCTGTCGAAGGACGGCCGCGTCAAGATCCTCGATTTCGGCCTCGCGAAGCTCTCGCCGCGGGTCGGGGCCGAAGAGGACCTCACGTCGGCCGGGACGCAGTCGCTCCTCACCGATGCGGGCGCCGTGTTCGGGACGGCGGGCTACATGTCTCCGGAGCAGGTGCGGGGCGAGCCCGTCGACACCCGCTCCGACATATTCAGCTTGGGGACGATCCTCTACGAGCTGCTGTCCGGGGAGAACCCGTTCCGGAAAGGCACGTCCGCCGAGACGATGACGGCGATCCTTCTGCAGGAGCCGCCGCCTCTGTCCGAAGCGCCGGCCCCGCCGCTGCCAGCGCTCGCGGCGATCGTGGCGCGTTGCTTGGAGAAGAAGCGCGAGGCGCGTTTCCAATCCGCGGCCGATCTGGGGTTCGCGCTGGAGACCTCGTCCGGGTCCTCGTCTCCCGCCGCTACCGGCATTCCGGGCCGCCTGCTCCGTGGTCGTTCTCGTCGGGCGGTGGCTGGCGCCGTTGCGGCAGGAGTCGCACTCGCCGCGCTTGCGGTGGGGCTCCTGCGAACGCGCACGCCGCAGGTTGCCGCCAGAGGGGCGATTCGGTTCTCCGTGGCACCTCCGGCGAACGGCGCCTTCGCGTACTGGCTGGAGGCCAGCTTCCTGGCGATGTCGCCCGACGGATCGCAGCTCGCGTACGTGGCCTGGGACCACGCGGGCGACCTGGGCGGCCGGGCCGCAAGGGTGTTTCCGACAGGGGGACGGCGCGTGTGGCTTCGGCCGCTGTCCACGCTAAAGGCCCGGCCGCTGGCCGGGACACAGGATGCCTCGTCGGTCTTTTGGTCGCCCGACGGCCATTCGATCGCCTTCTTCGCGGAAGGCAAGCTGAAGCGCCTCGACCTCCCGGAAGGCTCACCGGTCACGATCTGCGACGTGCCCACCGGCGTCGGCAGGTCGGGAACGTGGGGCCGCAGCGGCGACATTCTCTTCGCCAGCGTCCAGGGCGAGGCGATCTACCGCCTTTCCGCCTCCGGCGGCGTGCCGGTCGCGGTGCTGAAGTCAGACCCCTCGCGCGGCGAGCTGCGCGTCGCCTGGCCCTGGTTCCTGCCGGACGGAGAGCGGTTTCTCTATCTCGTCAGGCTTCGCGAGGGTTGGAACCTGATGCTCGCGGAGTCCGGAAAACCGGCGCGTGCTCTCACGGCGATGGCCTCGAGGGTGCAGTTCGTCGACCCGGGATATCTCGTCTTCGCGCGGGAGGGAGCGCTCCTCGGCCAGCGATTCGACTCGCGAACCGGGCGTCTGGCGGGCGGTCCCTTCTCGATCGCCGAAAGGGTGCGGCACTTCGTCACGACTGGCGCCGCCTCGTTCGCGACGTCCCTCACCGGCGCGCTCGCCTTTCAGTCGCAGGACGACGTGCAGCGTCTGGTGTGGTTCGACCGGGCCGGGCGGGACGTCGGGACCGTCGGCGCGCCCGGCGAACTTCTCACGGCCGTGATCGCCCCCGATGGCAGACAGATCCTGTTCGACCGCTCGCCTCCGGGGATCGGGACGGACGTCTGGTCGTTCGATCTCGAAAGATCCGTGGAGACGCGCGTGACCGTGGGGCCCGACACCCACTCGATGCCCATGTGGCTTCGCGGCGGCAAGAGCGTCGTCTATTCGACCGGGCGGGGACGTCCGCCGCACCTTTTCCGCCGGGACCTCACGACCGGGAAGGAAGAGGAGCTCGCCTTGGGCGGAGGCTTTCAGATGGCACTGGACGTCTCGCCCGACGGCCGGTCGCTCGTGTACGGCGAGCGGACCGACCGCGGCCCGTTCGACTTCTGGATGCTTCCGCTCTCCGGGCAAGGCAAACCGACAGCTCTGCTGCAGTCGCCGTTCAACAAGGACCAGGCGCGTTTTTCGCCCGACGGCCGCTTCATCGCGTTCATCTCCGACGAGTCCGGAAAGCCCGAGATCTACGTGATGCCCTGTCCGGGGCCGGGCGAGAGGATCCGCATCTCGACCGGAGGGGCACGGCTCCTGCGCTGGAGCCGCGAGGGCGAGCTTCTCTATCTTTCCAGTGACCTGCGGATGACGTCGGTGCCGGTCCGGACATCTCCTTCACTCCAGATCGGCGCTCCGAGGACGCTCTTCGCGCTGAAGGGAGAGCCCTGGGTAAGCTTCGATGTTTCGCCCGACGGGAAGCGATTCCTCGCCATCGTGCCGGAGGTCGTGGTGGATCAGCTTCCGCTCACGGTCGTCGTGAACTGGCCGTCCGACGTGGAGAAGTAACCCTTCGTTTATCCTCCGGCCGTGCTGTACAGGCTCGAAAACGTCCGCAAGAGCTTCGGGACGAAGGACGTCCTTCTGGACGCCACGTGGCAGCACGATCCGGGGCGGATCGTGGGCCTCGTGGGGCGGAACGGCGCCGGCAAGTCGACCGTCCTGAAGATCGTCCAGGGGCTCGTGGAGCCCGACGGTGGCAAGCTGCACGTCGCGGGCGGAACTACGTTCGCGTCGCTCGACCAGGCGGTCGAGCCCGAAGGCGACGAGCCGCTTCGGGCATTCGTGGCGCGCGCCCAGGAGCCGCTTCTCGCGCTGGAGCGCGAGATGCGCCGCCTCGAGGAGGCGATCGCCACGCACGGCGCCGACGGCGACCGCGGGGCGCTCGACGCGCTCCTGGCCGAGCACGACGACGTGCGCGAGCACTTCGAAAGAGCGGGCGGTTACGAGGCGGACGCGCGCGTGGACCGGGTGCTGATGGGCGTCGGGCTCGCGCGCGCGCTCTGGGAGAGGCCCGTGGGCGAGCTGTCGGGCGGGCAGAAACATCGCGCGCAGATCGCCCGGCTCCTCCTGACGGACGCCTCGGTTCTCCTCCTCGACGAGCCCACGAACCATCTCGACGTCGACGGAATCGAGTTCCTCGAGACCTGGATCGTGGAGCGGAAGGCGAACGCCGGCCTCTCGGCGCTCGTCGTCTCCCACGACCGCCGCCTTCTCGATGCCGTCGCGGACCGGATCGTCGAGGTCGCGCACGGCCGTCTCGAAGACTACCCGGGCGACTACGCTACCTACCGCAAGCTCAAGGCCGAGCGCGAGCGTCTCCGCGCGAAGGAGGCCGAGAAGCAGCGGCAGATGATCGAGCGGACCGAAGAGTTCATCCGCCGGAACATCGCCGGCCAGAAGACGAAGCAGGCGCGCTCGCGGCGCACGATGCTCGCGCGGATCGAGCGAATCGAGGCGCCGCGGGAGGATGCGAACGAGGTCTCGATCCGGTTCGAGGAGGCGCGCATCTCCGGAGGGCGCGTGCTCGAGGCGAAGAAGGTCGTGCCCGGCTACCGGGAGACGGGACCGCTTCTTCAGCCCGTGTCGTTCCTCCTCCGCCGCGGGGACCGCCTCGCGCTCTGGGGCCCGAACGGCTGCGGCAAGACCACGCTTCTGAAGACGCTCGCGCGCGTACTCCCTCCGATCTCCGGCTCGGCCGTGCCGGGTACCGGAGTCCTCACCGGCTACTACGACCAGGAGATGGGCGACCTTCCGGTCGAGGCGACGGCGCTCGACGCGGTGATGGATCTCGATCCCACGATGAAGGAAAGCGAGGCACGCGATTTCCTCGCGCTCTTCGATTTCCGCGGCGACGAGGTCTTCCAGCGAATCGCGACTCTCTCGGGCGGCGAGAAAGGGCGCCTCTCGCTCGCACGCATCGTCTTCGGCGGCGCGAACTTCCTCCTGCTGGACGAGCCCACGAACCACCTCGACCTCGACGCCCGCGAGCAGCTCGAGGACGCGCTGGAGGCTTTCGAGGGCGCGATCATCTTCGTAAGCCACGACCGCTGGTTCGTGGACCGCATCGCGACGGAGATTCTCGAGATCGCGCCCGGAGGCGCGGTCGAGCTGCACCCGGGCAACTATTCGGATCTCGTGAAGAGGAAGAAGGAAATTCTTGCTCCCTCGCGGGACGACTCGGCGGAGCGCGGCGACCTACGGTGGGGCTCGGGAAACGCTGTTTCTTCTTCGAAGGGGAAGAGAGACAAAGATTCTTCGAAGGGCAAGACCGGTCGCGGCGCACCCCGCACCGCTGGAGCGCAGCCCGCTGCTTCCGCTGGACACACACCTTCTAAGAAATCCTCGTCTTCTTCCGACCGCGCCGCCGAACGGCGGCGCGCAAAGAACGAGAGAATCCTCGCCGTGCTGGAAGAGGAGATTGCGCGTCTCGAGGAGGAGATCCGCTCGCTCGATCTTTCCCTCGCGAACCCCGACGTCTTCCGCGACGGGGACAAGGTCCGGCAGGTGAAGTCCGCTCGCGAGCAGGCTCGCAGGACCCTCGAGGCGAAGCTGTGGGATTGGGAGGAGACCTCCCGCAAGCTTCAGACGAGCGCCGAGGTCCCGGCGTGAGCGCGGATTCGACGCCGCGCCCCGGCACGGCCTCGATCCTGGCCGTCGGCAGCGAGCTGCTCGGCACGGCGCGTCTCGACACGAACTCGCTGTACCTCACGAGCCGGCTCGACGCCCTCGGGATCTCCGTCGTGCGGAAGACTTGCGTCGGCGACGAGTGGGCCGACCTTCTCGCCGAGATCCGCCTCGCGCTGGAGCGCGCCCCGCTCCTCGTCGTGACGGGCGGGCTCGGGCCGACGGACGACGACCGCACGAAGGAAGCCGTCGCGAAGGTGCTGGGCCGCGCCCTCGTGCGCGACGAGGAGATCCTCCTGCGCCTCAAGGAGCGCTTCCGCCGGCGCGGCCTCGAGATGCCGAAGGTGAACGAGAAGCAGGCCGACGTCATCGAGGGCGCCGTCGTCCTTCAGAACCAACGCGGGTCCGCTCCGGGCTTTCTCGTGGCGGCGGGATCCTCGACCGCCGTCCTCCTGCCCGGCGTTCCGCTCGAGATGAAGGCGATGTGGGCCGATGCCGTCGAGCCCCTTCTCGGGCGGGGCGCGGCGGCCGGCGTGCATCGGCGCACTCTGAAGATCGCGGCGATGGCGGAGAGCCTCGTGGAAACGCTCGTCAAGCCCGTCTACGCGGCTTATCCCGACGTCCCTTTCACGATTCTGGCCGCGCCCGGCGAAGTGCAGCTCCAGTTCGCGGCGCGCGGAACTCTCGAAGAGGCGTCGCATGTCCTCGACCGCATCGAGGCCGACTTCCACAAGGCGCTGTCGGGCGAGATCTTCGGCCGCGACGACGACACGCTCGAAGGAGTCGCGGGCGACCTCCTCCGCGCGAAGGGCCAGACGCTCGCGCTCGCGGAGTCGTGCACCGGAGGCCAGCTCGCGGGGCGCGTCACGGACGTCCCTGGCTCGTCGGATTACTTCCTCGGCGCCGCCGTGACGTACGCGAATGCCGCGAAAACCGACCTCGTCGGCGTCTCGGCGGCCACGCTCGAGCGGCATGGGGCCGTCTCGGAGGAGACCGCGCGCGAGATGGCGCTCGGCGCGCGCAAGAGATTCGGCGCCACGATCGGCCTCGCGACGACGGGCATCGCGGGGCCCGGCGGCGGCACGCCGGAGAAGCCGGTCGGCACCGTTCACGTCGCGCTCGACGCGGCAGACGGAACGCGACTCCACAGGAAGCTTCTCCTGCCGGGCGAACGCTCGCTCATCCGGCGCTGGACGACCTCGACCGCGCTCGGAATGCTGCGCAAGCACCTCCTCGGCCTCGCCGGCGGAGGTCGCCGGTGACGCGCGAGATCGTTTCCCTCGTCGCGGCTTACCTGCTTGGATCGATCTCCTTCGCGATCATCCTCGTCCGCGTGTTTCGCGGCGTGGACGTCAGGCACGAGGGCTCGGGCAACGCGGGCGCCACGAACGTGCTCCGCACGTCGGGGAAGCGGCTCGCGACGCTGACGATGCTTCTCGACGTCGGGAAGGGCGCCGCCGCGGTGCTCTTGATGCAGTCCGCCACGTACGATCCGCGCTGGCTCGGGGCGGCTGCGTGCGCCGCCGTGCTCGGGCACGTTTTCCCGATCTGGTTCGGGCTCCGCGGAGGCAAGGGCGTCGCGACGGCGATCGGAGGGTTTTCCGTTCTGTGCCCGCTCGCGGTGCTCGCGGTCGTGGCGGTCTTCGCCGCCGTAGTCGCCGCGACGCGCTTCGTGTCGCTCGGCTCGATCACGGCGGCCTGCCTGCTGCCGCTCTCGATGCGGCTGTTGTTCCACGCGCCCGATCCGGAAGTCGCGGCCGCCTCGGCCGTCACGATTCTCCTCATCATCTCGCATCGCGCGAACATCCGGCGGCTTCTCGAGGGAACCGAGCAGCGCCTCGGACGGAGGGAACGATGACCCGGCTCGCGATCGTCGGGACCGGCGCCTGGGGCACCGCGCTCGCCATCCACGGTGCGAACAAGGGCCTCGACGTGGCGCTTCTCGGCCGCCGTCCGGAGGTCGTCGAGCGGCTCCGGGCGACGCGCGCTCATCCGGCGCTCTTGGGCGCTCCGCCGATTCCGCCCCGGGTGTCGATCACAGCCGACGCGCGCGAGGCGTTCTCGGGTGTCTCCGCCGTGCTCTGGTCGGTCTCCGTTCAGGCCACGGCGGCGGAGCTCGAGCGGCTCGCGCCGCTTTTTCCGCCCGTGCCTCTCGTGGCGACCTCCAAGGGACTCGAGATCGGCTCGCGTCGCCGCACGACCGAGATCATGTCGTTCGTGACGGGGCGAAAGGACGGCCTCGCCGCGCTGTCGGGCCCGACGTTCGCGGCGGAGGTCGCCCGCGGCCTTCCGGCGGCGGCCGTCGTCGCGAGCGCGGATCCGGAAGTCGCCGCGAAGCTGCAGGAGCTCCTGTCTTCTCCCACCCTGCGCCTGTATCGCTCGGCGGACGTGCTGGGCGTCGAGATCGCGGGAGCCGCGAAGAACGTCGTGGCGATCGCGGCCGGCCTCGTGGACGGCCTTCGCCTCGGGCACAACACGCGCGCGGCGCTCCTCACGCGGGCGCTCGCCGAGATCCGGCGGCTCGGCACGCGCATCGGCGGAAGCCCCGAGACGTTTTCGGGCCTCGCGGGCGCGGGTGACCTCATCCTCACCGCGACGGGCGATCTCTCGCGCAACCGGCGCGTCGGGCTTGCGCTCGCGTCCGGAAAGTCGCTCTCGGAGGCCGTGGCCGCGCTCTCGGGTGAGGTGGCGGAGGGTGTCGCGACGTCGCCCGTCCTGCTCGAGCTCTCGGAAAAGGCGGCCGTCGAGATGCCGATCGCCGCGATGGTCGCGTCGATTCTCTCCGGTCAGACGTCGCCCACGGACGCCGTGCGCAATCTCATGACGCGCGCGCTCAAAGAGGAGAAGGTCTGAGCGAGGATTCGGCTCCCGCGGCCGTCCGCGTACCGGTTCCCGGCTCGCAGATCGTCGTTCCTCCGGGGCTCGGGCTCTCCTACGCCCGGGTGAACGCGCCCGGCGAAGAACCTCCTCCGGAGACGGGCCTCGTGGACGTGGCTGTTCTCGACATGCACCACGGCTACGCGAATCTCGGGCACGCGTCGATCGTGGAGAGCCTCCTCAACTACGCTCACGACGCGCGGCAGCGCCGCCCCGGCGCGCCGGCGGTTCGCGTCATCAGCTACGACGTGCGCCGGGGTCTCGCCGTGCCGGCCTTTCCCGCGCGATTCCCGCTCGTGGTCGGCTCGGGCGGCCCCGGCGCGCTCGACCCACGCGACAACGACGGCGCGTCGGCCGCTTCGCAGGGCGTCCTCGAGAAGCCCGAATGGGAAGCCCCTCTCTTCCGTTTCTTCGACGGCGTGCTCGCGAGCCCGGGTACCGCGATGCTCGGCATCTGTCATTCCTTCGGCGTTCTCGCACGGTGGGCCGGAGTCGCCCGCGCGGTCCTGCGGGGGCCGGAGAGGGGAGGCAAGAGTGCCGGCGTCGTCACGAACGTCCTCACGGACGACGCCTGGGCCCACCCTTTTTTCGGCGACTACTTTGCCGAGAACGGCGGCCCCCAGGTCAAGGTGCTCGACAGCCGGCTCTTCGACCTTCTTCCGACGGGCTCGGGCACGGCGCGGCCGCTTGGCTTCGACAGTGACGGCCCGGGGACGGGACGCGGCGAAGCCGTGACAATGTTCGAGTTCGCACGCATGGCGGGCGGCAGCGTCCCGCGCATCTGGGGCGTGAACCACCATCCCGAGATCGGCGACGTAGGCCTCCAGCGCGAGCGACTCGAACGGCTGAGGGAGAACGGCGGCGTCTCCCGGGAGTGGTATCAGGAGCGTCTCTCGGCCCTCGCCGCGTGGAACGCGTCCGCCGCGACGGAGCAGGGCCTCCAGCGCACGACACGCTGGACGTTCGAGCTACCGCTGCGCTGCCACCTCGAGCGCGCACTGGAGTGGTAGGGCCTGGTGCTTATTAGCGAAGCGAGTCCGTTGCCCATCATCCTTCGCCGTTAGTGCGCCGTTGACGCCTACACTTCAGGGTGGATGCCAAGCACGTGTTTCAAGGGGAGGCGGATCGCGCTCCTGAGCCGCGCGTGCAGCAGTCCTGTCTTCGCCATGGCCTTGCTCGTCGGCCTTCCGTCGGCCGCGGTTCGCGCCGCCGAGAATCCCTATTCCATCCTTCACTCGTTCCAGGGCGGGGAGAGCAACCCTCTGAATCTGACATCGGATGGCCGTCAGGGCCGACGGCACAGGATTCCAGCGCCTTCACGCGTTTTCCGGCGCGAATGACGGCCGCATTCCAGCGTCCACTCTGATTCTCGACGGCTTCGGGCACCTCTTCGGAACGGCGGGCGGTGGTGCTGCGGGCGGCGGTACCCTCTTTTCGATCGGTATAGATGGGGGCTTTCAGGTTCTGCACGCGTTTGCGGGTGGCGTGAGCGACGGAAGCTCTCCAGGATCGCTCACCCTGGGCGACTCGGGGACGCTGTACGGAACGACCGGCGCCGGAGGGTCGTCCGACTTCGGCACGGTCTTCAGGCTCAGGACGGACGGGACTCGCTTCGAGATCCTTCACTCTTTCGCGGGCGGCGCGAGCGACGGAAGACTCCCGGACGACGTGCTTCTTCTGGACGACTCGGGCAACCTCTACGGCACGACGGGAGCGGGAGGCCAGCCGCCTATCGTTTCCTTCGGGAGCATCGACGACGGCGCCGGTACTATCTTCCGGATCAAGACGGACGGAACGGGCTACCAGCTCCTTCGGGCGTTTCCGTCCGGCACGAGGTACGCGGCCTCTGCCTCTCCCTCTGGTCCCCTCGTCACGGACGGATCAGGGAACCTGTACGGGGTGACATACGGCGGGGGCTCGTCAAACAGCGGGACCGTGTACCGGATCGGGATGAATGGCTCAGATTTTCTGATCCTCCACTCGTTCTCCGGAGGCTCGATCGACGGCAAGTATCCGGTCGGACGTCTGGCACTCGATCGACTGGGGAATCTCTTTGGGATGACGCAAGGCGATTCTGCTGGCGTCCCGGCGACCATCTTCACGGTCGGAACGGACGGGACCGGCTTCCAGCTCCTGCACACCTTTGGCGATCCGAACGAGGGGCTCTCGCCTGCGGGTTCCCTGATCCTGGATGGCCCAGGAACGCTTTTCGGAGCGATGTCCTACGGAGGCACGACGAAGGCGGGCACCATCTTCAGCGTCAAGACCGACGGAAGCGTCTTTCGGGTTCGGTATACGTTCGTGGGATTCTTGAACGACGGCAAAAGCCCGGGGGCCGTGATCTCGGACGGCTCGGGTTACGTCTACGGAGTGTCCTTTGGGGGTCTTTCGGACTCGGGTACCGTCTACAGGATCAGGTCGGATGGCACCGGCTTCCAGCTTCTGCACTCGTTCGCCGACGAAACGGGTTGGCCGTCTACGCCCCTGATCATGGGCCGCGCGGGGAACCTCTACGGGATGACGAGCGGAAGTCCGTCGAGCTTCGGCACCATCTTCAAAATGAGGACGGACGGGACCGGCTTCCAGACCCTCCACACCTTCCTCGGTGACCCAAGTGACGGTAACTACCCTGACCGGGCTCTGGTCCTGGACGACGCGGACAACCTGTACGGGACGACGCCCCGCGGAGGAACTTACGACCTGGGCACCATCTTCACGCTGAAGGCGGACGGGACCGAATACCGGCTTCTTCACTCGTTCGGGTCCGCGCCTGTCTCGAGCGAATGGGGGGGCACGTTGCCTTCTTCCCTGCTCCTGGACGGCTCGGGAGGTCTCCTCGGGACGACAGCGTTCGCGGGGCCGGGGAACCGCGGCATCGTCTTCAAGCTGAAAACAGACGGCACAGGCTTCGACGTCCTGCACGCGTTCACCGATGGTACGGACGATGGATCGGAGCCGCTGAGCTCACTCACCGTGGACGGGGCTGGGAACATATATGGAACCACGAGCCTCGGCGGTTCGTCGAACGCCGGCACCCTCTTCAAGATGAAGACTGACGGGACGAGCTTTCAGCTGCTGCACTCGTTCGCCTACACCAGCGACGGGTCCATCCCCAGTGTGCCGGTGATCCTGGACGGGCGCGGCAACCTCTACGGAACGGCATGGACCGGGGGACCGTCAGGCCTCGGAACAGTCTTCACGGTGAGAGCGGACGGGACCGGCTTTCAGATCCTGCACGCGTTCGGTGGCGACGAGAGCGACGGACAGAATCCGGTCTCGCTTTTCCTGGAATCAGGGACCCTTTTTGGAACGACATCGGGTGGAGGCGCTGGCGGCCTCGGCACCGTATTCGCACTTGGAGTTGGCGTGCATCGCGGGGTCGTCACGCCCGGGCCTTTCGTCCCAGTGAGGAAACGATGAATCCGCCTCGCGCTCGGCAACTCTCACCCGGGTTCCCACGGGTCGAGGATTTCGAGCCCGGGGAAGGAGTAGTCCGCTCGGTTGCGGGTGACGAGCCGCAGCCCGTGGACGAGCGCGGTCGCCGCGATGAGCGAGTCGACGGCGGGTACTGTTCGGCCCGCTGCTGCGACGAGCCTACCCCACTGGTCCGCGACCGCGGTGTCGACGGGAAGAATGCGACCCTCGAACCAGGCGGGAATCTCCGACTCGAGCCAGTCACGGAGGCTGTCTTTTCGCGCTCCACTATGGAGCTTTTCTATCCCTTTCCTGATCTCACCGAGTGTGAGCACGCTGACGAAGAGAGAGAGTCCTCCGGCTGACTTGAGCCAGCGAACGACACCCTCATCCGGCCGCGGACGAGTCGCCTCGGAGATGACGTTCGTGTCTACCAGGAAGCTCATAGCTCGATATCGCGCGCGGGCGACTTGTCGCGCTCGAGATCGAGATCCGCTCCGACGAGCGGAGACCTCCTAAGAAACTCGTAGAGAGAAAGCTGTTTCCTTTTCTTCAGCCGCTCGTACTCGGCGATCGAAAGCACGACGGCCGCCGGCTCACCGCGGACGCTGATCTCCTGCGGCGCCTCTCGGGCCGACTTGACGACTTCGCTGAGCCGGGCCTTCGCTTCCTGGAGCTGCCAACGTCGCATGGGGGACCTCCGACTAGTCCGTCTAGTCAGAGGCTATCTCCCGCAAAGGGCGGCGTCAATTCCTCGTCAACCGACGCCCTTCTTCGCGTCTTCGCTCGCACCTGGCAGCAGGCCGTGCAGGTCGCAGTGGCCGGCGTGCGGGTGGTGGAGGGCGCCCGCGACGTCGTAATCCACGTGGTCGCCGTGGGGCACTCCCTCGTGCCCGCAGGTGGGCCCGTGCGTCTCCCCGCACTCGACGGGCGCGCAACAGCCCGGGCGCGTGTGATCCACCTCGAGCCGGTGCTCGTCGAGGTGGCCCTCATGGGGTGCGTGCAGGTGTCCGTCGTGGAGATAGTCCGCGTGGTCGCCGTGGCGCACGGCCTTGTG
Organism: Thermoanaerobaculia bacterium; assembly: GCA_963816185.1. GTDB lineage: Bacteria > Acidobacteriota > Thermoanaerobaculia > UBA5066 > UBA5066 > Fen-183. Next base: position 126,434 of record CAWFJJ010000028.1, read on the forward strand.
GCCGCAGCTCGGCCCGTGCTCGTGTTCGTGGCGGTGGTGCTCACGGCAGGGCACGACAGGCCTCCCCGCATATCCTCGCGCGCCGGAACGCGCGGGTCAACCGTGGGATAATTTTTTTCGGATGCAGAAATTCTCGCGGGTTCTGCTCGCCGTCTGCCTCGGCGCGGCGGCGGCGCGGGGAGAGCCCGCTTCGGGACGGTGGGTGGCGGCGGCGACGATCGCTCCCCTCGCGAGCCTCGCGGCGACGGTCGCGGGGCCGGGCTGGGAGGTCCGGACCGTCATTCCGCCGGGCGTGTCTCCCCACGTCTTCGAGCCGGCACCGCGCGACGTCAAGCGCTTCGCCCCGGCTCGCCTCCTCGTCACCGTGGGCGCGGGCTACGACGACTGGGCCGGAAAGCTCGTCGCCGCGTGCGCGTCGCGTGCCCTGATCCACGACGCTGGAGCCTCCGTGGGAATCCTTGCGGGCGGGGAGGAGCACGAAGGCGAGATCGGGCGCGATCCGCACTGGTGGCTGTCTCCGAAGCTCGCCGGGCGCTCGCTCGCGCCGCTGGCGGAGAGTTTCGCGACCCTCGATCCGGGCGGAGCGGCCGGCTATCGGAGGCGTGCCCGCGACGAACAGGCCGCGCTTCTCGCTCTCGAGGGCGAGCTGTCCGCGCTGCTCGCTCCGGTGAAGGGACGGCCGATCGTCGCCGCGCACAACTCGTGGGCGTACTTCGCGGCCGACTTCGGCCTCGAGAACGGCGGCGCGATCGAGACGGTGCCGGGCCGCGAGCCGACTCCACGAGACATCAAGAGGCTTCTGGACCTCATCCGGGTCCGCGACGTCCGGGTCGTCTTCGCAGAACCGCAATTCCCGCTGCCTGCCGCGCGCATCCTGGCCTCTTACGCGGGAATTCGTGTCGCCCTCGTGGATCCGATCGGAGGGGTACCGGGACGCCTGGACTATATCGCCACCTTGTTGTTCGACGCGCACGCATTCCGCGACGGCCTCGGCACGCCATGAGCGTCGGCGCGCGCTTCGAGGGCGTGGGTGTGACGTTCGGAGGCAGGCCGGTCGTCGAGGGAGCCGCCTTCGAAATCCGCCCGGGCGAGCGCACGGCGATCCTCGGGCCGAACGGCGGTGGCAAGACGACGCTCATGCGCGTTCTCCTTGGACTTCTCGAGCCGGATCGGGGCCGAGTCGTCTTCCTCGAGAACGGCCGGGACATCGCGCGCCCGCGCATCGGCTACCTCTCGCAGCGCTCGACGCTCACCGCGGATGCGCCGCTGTCGGGATGCGACCTCGTCGCTCTGACCCTCGCGCCCGCCGCCGGCTTTCGGCGGCTTCGCGGAGTTCGGGAAGAGGCGCACGCGGCGCTGACGCGCGCGGGACTCCCTCGCGACAAGGTGGATCTGCCGGTCGGGCGCCTTTCGGGAGGACAGCGCCAGAGGGTCCTTCTCGCGCGTGCGATCGCCGGCGCGCCGCCTCTTCTCGTCCTCGACGAGCCCGACACGGCTCTCGACGCCGAAGGTCTCGCGACCCTCCGGCGGCTCGTGGCCGAGGAGATCGCCGCGGGACGGACGGTCGTCTACGTCACGCACGACAGCGACGCGATGGGCGGAGCCGACGCGGCCTTTCACGTCGACGGCCGGGTGAGCGCCGGCTTCGCCGCGCACGTTCACGGGGCGGCGCCGTGATCGAATTCCTCGCCTATCCGTTCTTCCAGCGGGCGCTCCTCGCCGGAGCGCTGACGGGGCTCCTCTGCGGCGCGCTCTCATTTTTCGTCGTGCTCAGGCGTCTCGCGTTCGTCGGCTCGGGCGTCGCACACGCGGCGTTCGGCGGCGTGGCGCTTGCCACGCTCCTCGGGTTTTCGCCCGGCCTCGGCGGCCTCGCCGTTTCGCTCGCAGTCGCAGGCGCGACGGCAAGGGCCTCGGAGTCGTCGGGCGTCTCGGAGGACACGGCGGTCGGCGTCTTTACGGTGGCGGCCATGGCCGGGGGCGTCGTCGCGCTCGGCTTCGTCAAGGCGAACGTCGACCTTTTCGGCCTCATGTTCGGCAACATCCTGACCGTCGATCCGGAGGACCTCTTGCTCCTCGCCGGAGCCGCCGCGGGCATTCTCGTGGCGCTCGCATTCTTCTTCCGGCCGCTGCTCCTCGCGTCGGTCGACGAGGAAGGCGCTCGGGTCGCCGGCGTCGGGACGGGCGCCATGCGGCTTCTCGTTCTCGTCCTCATCGCCGTCGCCGTCGTGGCGGCGCTGAAGGTCGTTGGAATCCTTCTCGTCTCGGCTCTCCTCGTGCTGCCGGGCGCCACGGCACGCCCGCTCGCGAGCCGCTGGCCCGGCTTCCTGGGAGGTTCGATCGCCGTCGCGCTCACGTCGGTTGTTGGAGGGCTGCTTCTTTCCGTGGCGCTCGACATCGCCTCGGGCGCCGCGATCATCCTGCTCGGAACCTGCCTCTTCGTGGCGGCGATCGCGGCCACGCGGCTTCGCGCCCGGCGCGTCTGAGTTCTAGGGTATCTTTCGCGCATGGCTCCGCTACCCAACAAGCTCGTCCTCGTCCGCCACGGCGAGAGCACCTGGAATCTGGAGAATCGCTTCACCGGGTGGGTGGACGTGGGCCTCTCGGCGAAGGGCGTCGAGGAGGCCCGGGCCGGCGGGAGGCTGCTGAAGACTGAGGGCTTTCGTTTCGACCGCGTCTTCACGTCGCTTCTGACGCGGGCGATCCTGACCGCCCAGATCGTCCTCGAGGAGCTCGACCAGCTCTGGCTGCCCGTCGAGCGTTCGTGGCGCTTGAACGAGCGGCACTACGGCGCGCTGACCGGCCTCAACAAGAAAGAGACGGGGCGGAAGTACGGGGATGAGCAGCTCCATCAGTGGCGGCGCGGATACGCGGTCCTTCCGCCCGCGCTCGACGAAGACGATCCGCGGCACCCGCGTTTCGACCCGCGTTACAGGACGCTGCCTCCCGAGCTGCTTCCGCGGACCGAGAGCCTCGAGAGGGTCGTGGCCCGCACGCTCCCGTATTGGTACGACGCGATCGTGCCGCGCCTCGCGGCCGGGGAACAGGTGCTCGTGGCGGCGCATGGCAACAGCCTGCGCGCCCTCGTGAAGCATCTCGACGCGATCTCCGACGACGACATCGCCGCTCTCAACATCCCGACCGGAATCCCGCTCGTCTACACGCTCGACTCCGCATTTCATCGTGTCTCGAGCGTGTACCTCGGCGATCCCGAGGCCGCGAGGAAGGCCGCCGAAGCGGTCGCGAAGCAGGCGAGCGCGGGCCCGAGCGGCGCGTAGAGAAGACACCTAGGAAATCTTGCTCTTCGTATTTCCCTTTTGACCATTGGTCGTTGGCATGTCGTCACAACAGGCGGACGGCGCTGTGTGACCCGTGTCATCTCGCGTTGCTCTCGTGGGACGCGTGGAGTGACCGGGAACACCGAACGCGTGCGAGTTCGCGACTGGCACCTTCGTTGCTCCACAGGAGAGCGGAGGTACGGTTCATGAATCTTTCTAGAGCCTTCTCGAAGAGCACACCGATCCTCGCCGTCGTCGCGCTCGCGGCGTTCATCACGTCGTGCAGCAAGTCGTCCCCGACCGAGCCGACGACGGGAGGAACGATGGCCTCCGCCGGCTCGGTCGTGATCACGTCCGCCGGAGTCTCGCCCAAGACGCAAACCGTCGGGTTCGGCGCGATGGTCACGATCACGAACAACGACAGCGTGCCGCACGAGTTCGCTTCGAATCCGCACCCGGTCCACACGGATTGCCCCGAGATCAACGCTCCCGTCCTCCAGACGGGCCAGAGCTTCACGGCGATGATGGCGAGCAAGGCGGAGACCTGCGGCTTCCACGATCACCTGAACCCCACGAACGCCGCGTTCCAGGGCACGATCTTCGTCGCGAAGTAGGGATCGGCTGACGGGCCGCTCGCGGGCATACTAGGCCTCCCGCCGTGTCCCGGCTGACGGGCCGGCGGGGGTCGATATGGCTCGCGTCCGCACCGTTACAGCGTCGCTCGAGATCCTCGTGCCGGGGACGCGCTGATTCCGCGCGTTCTCTCCCTCGCGGCGCTCGCGGCGACGATCGCAGTCGCGCAGGGCGAGCGGACTCCTCTCACGCTCCGCGACGCCCTCGCGCGCGCTGAGGCCGCGCCCGACGTCGTCGTCGCTCGCGCGGCGCAGGCCGTCGCCGAGCGCGGAATCGACGTCGTCCGGGCGCCCGGGTCTCCGACGCTCACCGCCGGGACGCACACGGAGGCCGCGCGTCTCGCGCTCGCCCTTGCCGTCCCCGTGCGCTGGGGCAGCCAGCGGGGAACCGCCCTCGATGTCGCGCGCGCCGAGCGCGACGCGGCAACGGCCGAAACCGCCGCCGCGGTCGACCGTGCGCGAGAGGCCGTCACGGCCGCGTGGTTCCGCCTCGCGGCCGACGAGGAGCTCGAGAGCATCGCGGCGGCGCGCGTCGCACGGCTGGAGAGGACCGCCTCCGCCGTGAAGGAGCTCTTCGAGGCGGGCCGCGTTCCGCGCCTCGATGTCGTGCGCACACAGGCCGAGGCGGCGTTTGCGCGCGCCGACGTTTTCACGGCCTCGGCGGAGCGCCGCGCGGCGGCAGCGGCCCTCGCCCTGCTGGTGAGCTCGGAGCCGGGGACCGATCTTTCGGCCGCGGGCGAGCGACCCGCGCCCGCGCCTCTCCCCGGCCTCTCGTCGCTCCAGGCGCGCGCCGCGAACGCGGCCGATGTTCGGGCCGCCGACGCGCGGAGCCGGGCCGCCGCCGCCCGGATCGAGAGGGCGAAGCGGGAGGGCCTGCCCGCGCTCACGCTCGAAGGCGGAGTGGACGTGAACGACCCGACGATCGAAGGAACCGACAAGCACGTCTCTCTGGGTCTGACGATTCCGGTCGGTGCACACGCTACGGTCGCCGTCACGAGCGCGGAGCGCGAGCGTGCCGCCGCGGAGCGGTCGCGGCTGGTCCGTTCGCTCGAGGCGGAAATCGTCGCGGGATGGAACCGGACGGAGGCCGCCCGGCGACGGCTCGAGGCGCTCGACACGGCAACCCTTCCGGCGGCCCGGGAGGCTGCCGACCTCGCGGGTATCGCGTACCGGGAGGGCCGACTGGACCTCCTTCGGCTGCTCGAGAGCGAACGTGCCCTTCTCGAGGCGCGCGTGGGCCGCGTGGAGACATGGGTGTCCTGGGGAACGGAACGTGCGAGCCTCGAACGGCTCGTGGGAGGGAAGCTTTGAGATTCCGGACGTGGGCCTCGCTCCTCGCGATCGCCGTGCTCGGGGGCTGCGGCGCCCCTGACGCCGGCGAGCCTGCCGCGCGGACTGTCAAGGTCCGCGTCGCGCAAGCGGCTCCGCACGATTTCGAGGTTCGCCTTCGGGTCGCGGGGCGCGTCGTCCCGCCCGTGGACCGACAGGCGTCCGTCTCGGCGCCGGTCGCGGGCCGCATCCAGGAGGTCACGGCCCGCGAGGGGCAGCGCGTGCGGAAGGACGAGGTCCTTGCGCGCGTCGACGCGCGCCCCCTCGACGAGGCTGTCCGCTCCGCCGAGGCCGCGTTGAAGCGCACCGAGGCCGACGCCGCGTTCAAGCGGGACGTCGCGAAGCGGTCTCGGGACCTTTATGAGAAAGGCGTCGTCGCGCGCCAGGAGGCGGACGCGGACACCTCGGCCGCCGTCGCGGCCGAGGCCGCGGTCGTCGAGGCGACGTCGGCCCTGTCGGCCGCGCGGCGAAACCGCGAGTGGGCCGAGCTGGCGGCGCCGTTCGACGGCGTCGTGGTGCGCATCCTGCGCCATCCCGGTGAGCAGGTGGACGGCACCGCCGCGACGCCTATCGTCGAGGTCGCCGGGCTCGACCCGCTCGAGGTCTCGCTCGACGTGCCCCCCGAGGCTCTCGCGCGCCTGCACGTCGGCGACCAGGCGGAGGTCACTGCGGGCTCCGGCGCCCCGCTCGGGGCCCGTGTCACACGGGTCGCGGGCGCGCTCGACGCGGCCTCCCTCGTCGGTGGCGTCCGCCTTCGCTTCACGGGTCCCATGCCGCCGCTGGCGCTCGGAACCCCGGTCGACGTGCGCCTCACGCTCGAGCGCCTTCCGGGTGCCGTCGCCGTTCCGAAGCGGGCCGTGCGGCGGAGCGCGGAGGGCGCACCCGAGGTCGTGGCTGTCGTCGGCGGCAGGGCGAAGGCGACGCCCGTGACGCTCGGGCCCGAGGAAGAGGGGCTCGTCGCGGTCCGATCGGGGCTGAAGGCGGGAGATGTCGTCGTCGTCGAGGATCCCCTCGGCCTCGCGGACGGCGTCCCGCTGGAGATCGCGCGTTGACTCTCTTCGCCCGGCTGTTGCGCCAGCGCTCGCTCGTCCTCGTCGCAAGCGTCGGCGTCATGCTCGCGGGCGCGGTCGCCCTCGGCCGCCTCGGGACCGGCATCTATCCGGAGATCGAGTTCCCGCGCATCGTCGTCGTCGCGCGAGCGGCGGACCTTCCGCCCGAGCAGATGCAGGCCGCCGTCGTCCGCCCGCTCGAGGAGTCGCTCGCGACCGTCCTCGGGCTCCGGCGCCTGCGCGTACGCATCATTCGCGGCGCGGCCGAGCTCTCGCTGCAGTTCGTAGACGGGACGGACATGTGGCGGGCACTGCAGCTCGTGGACGCAGCCGCGGCCGAGGCGCGCGGAAATCTTCCGCCGGGCGTCGAAACGGAGACCCAGAAGGTCACGCCGGCCGATTTCCCGATCCTCTCGTACAACCTCGTCGGCGCCAACGCGACGATCCGGCGCGAAGCCGCCGAGCAGCTCGTGCGGCCGGTGCTCTCGCGCGTGCCCGGAGTCGGGCGAGTCGAGGTCATCGGCGGGGACCCGCGCGAGGTCGAGATCGTCGCGGACCCCGCGCGCCTCGCGGCCGCGGGGATCCGGCCCGCCGAGCTCGCGCGGCGCGTCGGCGAGGGGCTCGCGCGGCGGGCCGTCGGGCGCTTCGACTCGTTCCGGCAGACGACGACCGTCCTCGTGGACCCTCCGGCTCTCGATCCCGAAAAGCTGGCCGGCCTGCCCATCGCGGCGAGCCGGCAGGGAAGCGTGCGTCTCGGCTCGCTCGCCGAGGTCGTCGAGGGGGCGCCGGATCGGGTCCTCGCCGTCCACGGGCCGGAAGGCGATGCCGTGCAGGTCAGCGTCTCGCGAATGCTCGGCGCGTCCGCCCCCGACGTCGTCCGGGGGATCGAGAAGGCAGCCCGAACTCTTCCGCTTCCCGCGGGTCTCGCGCTCAAGGAGGTCTACAACCAGGGCGGTCTCATCCGGGAGTCGATCCTCGGCATCCGCGATGCGATCGTCCTCGGGATCCTCCTGACCGTCGGCGTCCTCGCGCTGTTCCTGCGCGACGCGCGCGCCGGCCTGCTCGCGGCGCTCTCGGTGCCGGTCGCCCTCGTCTCGACGTTCTTCGGAATGTCCGTGTTCGGCCAGACGCTGAACCTCATGTCGCTCGGCGGCATGGCGATCGCGATCGGCCTCGTGATCGACGACGCGATCGTGGTCGTCGAGGCGATCGTGAGGAGGCGCGAGGAGGGCGCGTCGCCGGAAGCCGCCGTCGCGGAGGGACTCCGCGAGATGACGTCCCCCGTCATCGGGACCACCGTCACGACGATCGTCGTCCTTCTGCCGCTGGCCTTCATGACGGGGCTCGTCGGGAGCTTCTTCAAGGCCCTCGCGCTCACGCTCGCCTCGGCCGTCTTCGCCTCGCTCCTCTTCGCGCTCTTCGTCCTTCCGCTTCTCTGCGGACGGCTGCGCGAGAGCGGTGCGGAGCGCGGGGCGCGCGTCGAGAACGTGCATGCGGCGCTCCTCGGCGCCGCGGGGAGGCGCCGTCTCGCCGTGGCGGCCGCGACCGGCCTCCTCGCGCTCGGAGGCGCCGTCATCGCGCGGCGAATGCCCTCGGGTTTCCTTCCGGAAATGGACGAAGGGGCCTTCGTCCTCGACTACTTCATGCCCGCCGGGACGTCGCTCGCCGACACCGAGAAGGCGGCGCTCCACCTGGAGGCGATCCTCGCGGCGACTCCCGGCGTCTCGACGTGGAGCCGCCGCACGGGCGCCGAGCTGGGCCCGGTGACGGCGACTCTCATGAGCCGCGGCGACATCGCGGTGCGCCTCGTCCCGCGGGGAAAGAGGAAGGACGCGGAAGAGATCATTGCGGGGCTGCGCGCCCGAGTCGACGCCAAGCTCCCCGGCGTGCGCGTCGAGTTCGTGCAGATCCTCGAGGACGTCCTGAACGACCTGTCCGGCGCGCCGCGTCCGCTCGAGGTCAAGCTCTTCGGGCCGGACGAGGGTGTCCTGCGCGACCTCGCGGGCAAGCTGTCGCAAAGCCTCGCAAGCGTGCCGAGGCTCGTCGACACGTACTCCGGCGTCGAAGGGCAGGTTCCGCTGCGCGTCTTCACCGTGGACGGGGAGGCAGCCGTGCGAGCGGGGCTCACGGCTGCGGACGTGGCCGAGGATCTTGCGACGGCGCTGCAGGGGAAGGTCGTCGGTTCCGTGCCGCGCCTCGACCGGCTCGTCCCCGTGCGCGTGCGGTTCCCCGATGCCGTGCGGTTCTCGCCGGAGGCCGCCGGCAGCTTTCCGGTCGCCGTCGCGGGCGAGACCCTGCCGATCTCGCGTCTGGCTCCGTACGCGGAGGTGAGCGGCGCGAGCGTTCTCTACCGGGAGAACCTATCGCCCGTCGTCCCGGCGTCGGCAGACGTCGAGGGCGGCGACCTCGGCGGAGCCGCGCGCGCCGTCGCGGAACGGCTCTCGAAATTGCCTCTCCCGCCGGGCTATCGTTCGGAGATCGGCGGCCGGGCCGAGAGTCAGGGCCGAGCCTTCCGCGACCTCGCCGAGGTCCTCGCGCTGGGCGTCCTCGCCGTGTTCGCCGTCCTCGTGGCTCAGTTCCGTTCCGCGAAGGCCGCGCTCCTCGTCCTTCTCCTCGTGCCTGTCGCGCTCTCGGGCGGTGTCCTGTCCCTTTTCGTCTGCCGCGTCCCTCTGAACGTCTCGTCGGTGATGGGCCTCGTGCTCCTCGTCGGCCTCGTCGTCAAAAACGGGATTCTTCTCGTCCAGAAGGCGCAGGAGCTGATCAAAGCGGGAGAGGCGCCGGCGGCCGCTCTGGCGTCGGCCGCCCACCGGCGGCTGCGGCCCATCCTGTTGACGACGCTGTGCACGATCTTCGGCCTCCTCCCCCTTGCCTTCGCGTGGGGCGCCGGCTCCGAGCTCCAGCGGCCGCTCGCGATCGCCGTCGTCGGGGGCCTCCTCGTCTCGACCCTTGCGACCCTCGTCGCGCTGCCCCTGCTGGGCGCGCGCTTCGTCAGGACTGTCCCGCAAGCCATTGGGAACCCATGAGGTTGCGGCCAGGACGTGGCTCTGCTACGATGGTAGATTCTGGGTCGAAGGAGCTAGAAATGTCCGGAATCTGCCAGGTCACGGGAAAGCGCGCGGTGTCGGGGAACAAGGTTTCCCACGCCAACAACAAGACGAAGCGGCTCTTCAAGCCGAATCTCCGCTCGCAGCGTTTCTGGCTCGCGAGCGAGCGCCGCTGGGTTCGGCTGCGCGTCTCGACGGCAGCGATGCGGACGATCGACAAGAAGGGGCTGGAAGCCGTCGTCGCCGGGATGCGGCGCGAGGGGAAGAGGATCTAGGCCATGCGCGAGAAGGTGAAGCTCGTCTCCACGGCGAACACGGGTTACTTCTACACGATCACGAAGAACAAGAAGACCCATCAGGACAAGATGGAAGTGAAGAAGTACGACCCCAAGATCCGCAAACACGTGGCCTTCAAGGAGTCGAAGATCTAACCTGGGGGCGCCTCGAAGCGCCCCGTCCCCCACAACCTAGAGGACTTCTCGAGCCCGCACCGCTCTACGGGCTCATCCTCCGAATCGCAAGGACGCCGATCGCCGCAAGGATCAGCGACAAGGCGATCAATCCCAGCGGATCGAGTGTCGGAACGGCAACTCCGCCGGGCGTGGGTGTCGGCGTCGGAGTCCCCGGAGGAGCCGTTGGTGTCAGAGTCGGAGTAGAGGTTGGCGTCGACGTCGGAGTAAAGGTCGGTGTGGGAGGCGGGGGCGCGGCGCCGGTCGTTACCGCCACGAAGACGGGAAGGCCCAACCCTGTGGCGGCTCCGGAGAGCGTTCGCAGCGGGGCGACATTGCCGTTCGCCGTTCGCGCATAGACCGTGACGGAACTGCCGCTACTGTTCGCGACGGCCACCTCGTCGTTTACGAGGTCCCCGGCCAGGCCGAACGGTGCATTCAGACTCGTAGCAGCCCCCGCGATGGTCCGCAGCGGGGCGACATTGCCGTTCGCCGTCCGGGTGTAGACCGTAAGGGAGTTGCCGGTGCGGTTCGATACGATCAACTCGTTGTTCACGGTGTCGACGGCCACAGCGTTTTAAAGGTTCAGGCCAGTGGCGCCCCCGGACAGGACCCGCAGCGGGGCCACGTTCCCATTCGCCGTCCGAGCGAAGACCCTGACGGCGGCCGGGAGATCCGCCACGACCAGCTCGTTGTTCACGAGGTCGAGGGCCACGTCGACCGGACCATTCAATCCCGTGGCGGCTCCGGCGATTCTCCGCAGTGGGGGCACATTGCCACTCGCCGTCCGGGCGTAGACCGAGATCGAGAGCGAGCCCATGTTCGAGTCGGCGACCACCAGCTCGTTGTTGACGGTGTCCACGGCCAGGCCCGCCGGACTACTCAAGAGCGTGGCGCCCCCGGACAGAGTCCGCAGCGGAGCGACGTCGCCGTTCGCCGTCAGGGGGTAGACCGTGACGGAGTTGTTGCCAAAATTCGCCACGATCAGCTCGTTGTTCACCCTGTCCACGGCGAGGCCCGCTGGATTATTCAGGAGCGTCGCAGCCCCGGAGAGCGTCCGCGTCGGTGCGACGTTGCCGTTCGCGGTCCGGGCGTAGACCGTGATGGAGCTGGTGGCGCCTTCGTTTCCGACGAAGAGCTCGTCCTGGGCCCAGGCCGTCCCGCTCCCCATGCTCAGAACAAGTGCCGCGATCGAACAACCCGATCGGAGAAAGCGATCTGACATCTATCTGCCACCTTTCGTGTGGGGCGAGCCTCTCAGGGGCTCAGCCTCCGAATCGCGAAGACGCCGAGGGCCGCGAGGATCAGCGACAAGGCGATCAGTCCTCGCGAATCGAGTGTCGGAACGGCAACTCCGCCGGGCGTGGGTGTAGGCGTCGGAGTCCCCGGAGGAGCCGTCGGAGTCAGAGTCGGCGTAAAGGTTGGTGTCGAAGTCGGAGTAGATGTTGGTGTCGGAGGCGGGGGCGCGGCGCCGGTAGTGATCGCCAGGGATTGAGGGCCGTTCAGCCCTGTGGTGCCGCCGGCGAGCATCCGCAGGGGGGCGACGTTGCCATTCGCCGTTCGCGCGTAGGCCGTGATGGAGTTGTTGGAAAAATTCGCCACAACCAGTTCGTCGTTCGTCGTGTCCACGGCGGGACCCCGTGGGCTATTCAGCCCCGTCGCGGCGCCCGTGAGGGTGCGTAGGGGCGCGACGTTGCCATTCGCGGTCCGGGCGTAGACCGTAACGGAGTTGTTGCCCGGGTTCACCACGGCCAGCTCGTTGTTCACGAGGTCCAGGGCCAGGCCGAACGGACCATTCAACCCCGTGGCGGCCCCGGCGATGATCCGTAGCGGGGGGACGTTGCCATTCGCCGTCCGTGAATAGACCCTGACGGAAGGGAGGCTGGAATTCGTGACAACCAGCTCGTTGTTCACGGCGTCGACGGCCACGCCAGATGGCTGAAACAACCCCGTGGAGTCGGTGAGCGTCCGCAGCGCGGCCACATTGCCATTCGCCGCTCGGGCGTAGACCGTGATGGCGCCGAACGAATTGACCACCACCAGCTCGTTGTTGACAGGGTCCACGGCCAGGCGGAACGGCTCAGTCAACCCGGTCGTGGCCCCGGCGATGGTCCGCAGCGGAGCCACGTTGCCGTTGGCCGTCCGGGCGTAGACCGTAACTGACGTGTTCCCCACGTTCGCCACGAACAGCTCGCTGTTCACGGCGTCCACGGACACACCCGTGGGCGTACTCAATCCCGTGGCGGCCCCGGCGATGGTCCGCGTCGGGGCGACATTGCCGTTGGCCGTCCGCGCGTAGACCGTAACAGAGTTGTTGGCGCTGTTCGCGACGAACATCTCGTCCTGGGCCCAGGCCGTCCCGGTCCCCACGCCCAGAAGAATCGCAACGATCGAATAACCCGCCCGAAGAACGCGACCCGACATCCTCCACCTCCACTTCGAAATCTCGCCGCGATTCGCCGCGGCAGCCACGCGCAGTCGGTTGTCTGATCTAAATGCGATGAAAACCGCCCCGCGGGCTCACGCGCCCGTTCTCGTGGCGATCCCGGGGTGTAAGATCACCGCACAGAATCGTTTAGGTGCCTTCGACAATGTCGACGCCAAGCCCGAGCGACGTGACGGCGCTGCTCCTCGCGTGGGGTCGCGGCGAGAGCACGGCGCGCGAGAAGCTGATCCCTCTCGTTTACGCGGAGCTTCGGCGCCTGGCGGCCGGGGCGATGGCGGCCGAGCGGCTGGACCATACGCTCGAGCCGACCGCCCTCGTGCACGAGACGTATCTCAAGCTCGTCCGGCAAACGGGCGTCCCCTGGCAGAACCGCGCGCACTTCTTCGGCGTGGCGGCGCGTCTGATGCGCCAGATCCTGGTGGACCATGCCCGTGTCCACGGGGCGCAGAAAAGGGGCGGTGGCAGGCCTCGGCTCACGCTCGACTCCGCGCTCGCCGCCGCGGCTGGAGGGAACGAGGTCGAGCTGCTCGCCCTGGACGACGCGCTCGAGGAGCTTTCGCGGATCGACGAGGCACAGGGCCGCATCGTGGAGCTGCGCTTCTTCGGCGGCCTCTCTGTCCCCGAAACCGCGGAGGTGCTCGGCATCTCGCCCGCGACCGTGAAGCGGGACTGGGCCGTCGCGCGAGCGTGGCTCTTCCGGCGGCTGGCTTCGGCGTGAGGGAGAGATGACGCCGGAAGAGTGGGGAACCGTCAAGGACCTCTTCGACGAAGCGCTCGGGCGGCCCGAAGGCGAGCGCGCGGGGTTCGTCTGCCGCCGGACCGGAGGGGACGAGGCGGTCGCTCGGGAGGTGTTGTCGCTCCTCGAAGCGCACGAGGGGGCGGGAGGATTTCTGCGGTCGCCGACGGCGACGCGCGCCGGCGCTGACGCGCCCCGCCCGCCGCTACCGAAGCGCGTGGGCCCTTACGGGGTCCTCCGCGAGCTGGGCTCGGGAGGGATGGGAATCGTCTATCTCGCCGAGCAGATCGGGCCGGACTTCCGGAGGCCGGTGGCGGTCAAGGTGATCCGCCACGGCTCCAGCAGCGCGCTGTTCGTGCGGCGCTTCCAGAACGAGCGCCGGATTCTCGCGGGACTTTCGCACCCGAACATCGCGGCGTTGCTCGACGGCGGGACGACGGAAGACGGGCTGCCGTACTTCGCGATGGAGTACGTGGCGGGGACGCCGCTGAACGAGTACTGCGACTCGCACCGCTTTTCGACTGCGCAAAGGCTGATCCTCTTCCGGACGATCTGCGCGGCCGTCCAATACGCCCACCAGAACCTCGTCGTCCATCGGGACCTCAAGCCGGGGAACATCCTCGTGACGCAGGAAGGCGTCCCGAAGCTTCTCGACTTCGGCCTCGCCAAGGTTCTCGAGCCCGGACCCGACGCCTCGCCCGAGGAGACCGCGACGAATCTCAGGATCTTCACGCCCGCGTATGCGAGCCCCGAGCAGGTGAAGGGTGAGATCGTCACGACGGCGAGCGACGTGTACTCGCTTGGCGCTCTTCTGTACGTCCTCCTGACCGGGAAGCGGCCCTACCGCGTCACGACGCGGGCCACGGAGGAGCTCGCGCGGGCGGTCCTCGAACAGGACCCGACCCGGCCGAGCCTCGCCGTGCGGGCCGAGGCAGAGCCCGCGAACCACGATGGAGAGGCGGCGCCGACGCCCGTCCAAACAGCCCTGGCCCGCGGGAGCACGCCCGAGAAGCTCTCTCGCGTGCTCGCCGGGGACCTCGACACGATCGTCCTCAAGGCGATGCACAAGGACCCAGGGCGGCGGTACGCCTCGGCCGAAAGGCTCTCTGCGGACATCGGACGCCAACTCGACGGCCGGCCGGTGTCGGCACGGCCCGACTCGCGCGCGTACCGCCTCGGGAAGTTCGTGCGCCGGCACGCCGTCGCGGTCGTGGCGGCAGGCCTGGTCGTCCTCGCGGTCGCCGGCGGCGCCGCGGCGACGCTCTGGCAGGCGCGTCGGGCGGCCGAGAAGGAAGCCCTCGCGGTCCGGCGGTTCAACGACGTGCGCAGGCTCGCGAACGCCTACCTCTTCGAGTTCCACGACGCGATCGAGAACCTGGCCGGTTCCACGCCGGCGCGCCAGCTCGTCGTCCGGAGAGGTCTCGAGTACCTCGACGGGCTCGCGAGGGAGGCGAAAGGCGACCGCTCGCTGCAGAGGGAGCTCGCCGCGGCGTACGCCAAGGTGGGGGACGTGCAGGGGGGCGGCCATTTCGGGAACCTCGGCGACACGGCGGGGGCGAAGGCCAGCTACGCCAAGGCTCTCGCACTCCGCGAGGACATCGCTCACGCCCCCGGCGCCGGGCCCGGCGACAGGGCCGACCTCGTCGACGCCCGGCTCAGGGTGAGTTCGCTTCTGAGCCTGACCGGGGACCACGCGGGCGCCGCCGCCGCGGCGCGGAGCGCCGTCTCGGAAGCGGAGGCCCTCGCCGACCCGGAGCCGCTCGCCCGAGCATGGCACCGGCTCGGCCAGATCCTCGTCGACGCCGGCAGCTACGGCGACGCGCTCGTCTGCTACACGAAGGAAGTCGCGATCTTCGAGAAACTAAGCGCCGAACAACCGGCCAACGCCCGTGTTCGGCACGGCCTGGCCATCGGCTACAAATACGTGGGTGGGATCTGCGCGCACGACAAGAGGTATCTCGAGTCCGTCGCGAGCTATAGAAAGGCGCTCGTGATCGAGGAGGCATTCGTCGCGGCCGAGCCGGCGAACGCGAGGTATCGGCGCGATCTCTCCTTCACGCTCAGCGACGTCGGATACAACCTTCTCTATCTCGGAGACAAGAAGTCCGCCCTCGAAAGCTACCGACGGGCCGTCGGAATCCGCGAAGCCCTGGCGGCGGCCGATCCCAAGGATGTCACTCTCACCAGGGCGCTCGCGGCGGTATACGTCCGCCTGGGGCTGGCCGAGGTCGAGGCGGGTGAACCCGGTTGGTTCGCGCACGGGCAGCGAGCGCTGGCTCTCCTCGACGACCTGGTGGAGAAGAACCCCCGCTCGGTCGAAGACCGCCGCCTGCGTGCGGAAGCACTCGCGAGCGTGGGCGACTTCGTGGGCCTCGGCCAGACTCCCCAATGGCGCGGTACGCTCGATCCGCCGCCTCCGCCCGGGGTCTGCCCCTGGCACAGGAAGAGCCTCAAAGCGTGGGAGGAGCTGCAGAAGGAGGGTGCCCTGAGCAAGGCCCAGCAGGAGCAGGCCGAATACGTCGAGGGCACCGTACGCGCGTGCGACAAGAGCGAGGCGATCGGGAGACGACCGTGACCGAGGCCGGCCCGCCCCGCCTGGAACGCTTCGATCTCGTCGTGATCGGCTCGGGGCCGGCCGGTGAGAAGGGCGCCGCGCAGGCTGCGTACTTCGGAAAATCCGTCGCGCTCGTCGAACGGCTCGCCGAGCCCGGCGGCGTGTCCGTCCACACCGGGACGCTGCCCTCCAAGACCCTGCGCGAGTCGGCCCTCTACCTGACCGGGTTCCGGCGGCGCGAGCTCTACGGAATGACGCTCCGCCTGGACCGGCAGAAGAGTCTGCGACAGCTCACCGGGCGGCTCCGCGACGTGACGGCGGCGCAGACGCGCCAGATCAGGCGCAACTTCGAGCGCCACCGGATCACGACGATCACGGGCCGTGGCCGCTTCCTCGACCCGGGCACGATCGGGGTCTTCGACGCGGACGGCAACGAGAAGCGGCGGCTCGGGTTCGACGCGGCCCTCGTGGCGGTGGGCTCTTCTCCTCTTCCGCCGCGTGGACTCACGTTCGACGACCCGGACGTCGAGGACTCGGACCGGATCCTCGACCTCGACCGCATCCCGAAATCCCTCGCCGTGGTCGGCGGCGGCGTCATCGGCTGCGAGTACGCCTCTCTCTTCGCGGCGCTCGGAACGACCGTGACCCTGATCGAAGGACGCGACCGGCTCCTCGGCTTTCTCGACGGCGAGTTGTCGTCGACTCTGAAGATCGCCCTCGAGCGGATGGGGGGAGAGGTCCTTCTCGGCGACGCCGTCGAGACGATCAGCCGGGAGGGGAATCTCACCGCGAACGCCCTGAGGCTCACGTTGAAATCCGGACGCGTGCTCGCGGCGGACAAGGTCCTGTTCTCGGCCGGGCGCCACGGAAACACGGAAGGGCTCGGGCTGGAGCAGGCCGGCGTGGTCTTCGACGAGAAGGGCCGGATCCCCGTCAACGACCACTTCCAGACGAACGTGCCCCGGATCTACGCCGCGGGCGACGTCGTCGGCTTCCCGGCGCTCGCCGCGACGTCGATGGAGCAGGGGCGCGTCGCCGCGTGCCACGCTTTCGACATCCCCTTCAAGACCTCGGTGGCCCGGCTTTTTCCGTACGGCGTCTACACGATCCCCGAGGTGTCCATGATCGGCGCCACGGAGGAAGAGCTCAGAGAGCGGGGTGTTCCCTACGAAGTGGGAAGGGCGCGGTACGAGAACAACACGAGGGGGCAGATCACCGGCGACCTGGACGGTTTCGTGAAGCTGGTCTTCGATCCCGCCACCAGGAAGCTGCTCGGAGCGCATCTCATCGGCGGGGGCGCGACGGAGCTCGTGCACATCGCACAGATGGTGATGCTGAAGGAAGGCGGCCTCGACGACTTCATCCAGTCCGTCTTCAATTTCCCGACGCTCGCCGAGTGCTTCAAGTACGCGGCGTACGACGGCCTGCAGCGCCTTTCCCACCGCAGCGATGCCCCGCAAGAAAGGACGGCGAAAATCGCGGCGCCGAAGGCGGACGTCCATCCCCCCGCGCGTACGTGGTTCGTCGGAATCGACCTCACCGACCCCTTCGCCCATACGAGCCGCCCCGTGACGCTCGCCCTCATGGATCGGTGGCGGCGAGTTCGCTTCGTGACGTGGACGTACGAGCCGGCCGGCGAGAGGATGATCCCCGAACACGTCGCTACGGAGGGTTTCGTCGTCGCGATCGACGGGCCGCAGGGGCTCGCGGCCAGGGGTCGGACGATGCGGCTGGCCGAGCGCGTTTTGCGCGCCCCGGGCAAATCGGGCGAGACGTTCGCGGGGGCTGGAAAGCCCTACGCGGGCTTCATTCGCGGCAGCGTCGAACTCTTCGGCGCGCTCCGAAAATCGGGCCTCGGCCTCCTCGGGGAGGCGCCTTGGGAATCGACCGAGCTCCTCGAGGTCTATCCGGGCGACGCCTGGCCGAAATGGGCGGGGCGAAGGCCTCCGAAGAAGAGCCTTCCGGCGGGCCGGCGCGCGCGCTACGACATCCTGCGCGAGCACGGCCTCGAGCTGCCCGTCGGGTGCGACGCGATCACCCACGATCAGCTCGACGCGGCGGCCGCCGCGTTCCTCGCCTACCTCTGGGCCACCGGCAACGCCCGGGAGTTCGGAGACCCGCCCGTCTGGGATGAGGGGGCGGGCTGCATCCGCGAAGGGATCATCGTCAGCGTCTAGCGCCCCACGTGTCGACCTCGACCGGAGCCTGGAGGCCGACGTCCTTGAGCTGCGGCAGGATCGCCGCCTTGTCCCCGACGAGGACGAGGACGCCGCGGTCGAGCGCGAGCGCGTCCCGTGCGGTCGCATTCAACGCGGGCGCATCGAGCGCGGCCTGCGCCGCGAGGTCCTCGCCTAGGGTTTCGAAGGGCGCGCCGAGCTCGACGTAGCCGGTCGCGGTCGCGAGGATTCCCGAGAGGCCCGAGAAGGACTGCACGGCGGAGTTCTTCACGATGTCCCGTGCCTTACCGACCTCTTCCGGCGTGACGTCGCCGCCCGAGAGCCGCGCGAACTCCGCGAGGAACTCCTTGAGGGCGGCGCCTGTGACCTTCGAGGTGACGTCCGCGCCGGCGCTGAACGTGCCCAGCGCGCGCCCGAGTCCGAACCGGGCGCTCGCCCCGTACGTGTAGCCGTTCTTCTCCCTGAGGTTCTGGTTCAGACGGCTCGTGAAGCTGCCGCCCAGGATCGTTCCGAGGAGGCGAAGCTTCGGTCGGACGGGATCGGCGAATTTTGGCGCGGGCGCGGCAAAGCGCACGATCGTCTGCGGCGCTCCGGGGCGGTCGACGAGGAAGACCCGGGGCCCGCGGATCGTGAGAGGAGAGGTCGAGGGAAGCGGGACGACGGGCGGACGCGGACCCTCGGCCTTCCAGTCGCCGAGAGCCTTCTCGAGCGCCGCCTTCGTCTCGGAGAGGGAAAGGCTGCTCGCGACCACGAGGGTCGCGAGATCCGGGCGGACGAGAGCAGCGCGCTCGGACTTGACTCGGTCGAGCGTGATCGCCGTGAGGGATTCAGGTGTTCCGTCGACCGGCCAGGCATAGGGATGGCCGTCGCCGTGGAGCTCGCGGCTCACGACGCGCGCGGCGACCTCGTCGGGCCTCTCGTCGGACTGAACGAGATCGTCGAGCGCGAGCCTTTTCACGCGTGCGAAGTCCTTCTCCTCGAGCCGGGGCCTGCGCACGGCGTCCGCGAGGAGCGAGGCCCCCTTCGCGAAATTGCGCGAGAGGATCGTCATCCTCGCCTCCAGCGCTTCGTGGTCGGCCGATGCCGAGAACTGTCCGCCGAGCGCGGCGACCTCCTCGCCGAACCGGAGCGCGTCCAGGTCGCCGGCGCCCTCGTCGAGCATCTGGGCGGTCATCGAGGCGAGGCCCGCGTCATGTCCGTCGGCGGCCGTCAACGGGCCGCCCGTCTGGAAGACGAGCGCGGCCGCGGTGAGCGGCAGGTCGAGCGTCCTCCAGAACTCGACGGGGATGCCGTTCGCGAGCGTGAAGCGTTCGGGCGCCGGCGGGTGGAACGCGGCCGGCACGCCGTCCGCCGGACGCGCGTCGCGCGGACCCGGTGCGCGCTTCGGCTGCTCGGGGAGCACCCGGAAGAGGACGCGCGCGTTCTGCGTGATCACGCGCCGCGCGGTCTCGAGGACGGCCGCTCTCGTCGCGTTGCGGTACCGGTCGAGGTCCCGCTGGAAGCTGTTCGGCTCGCCCCAGAAGAACTCGTACTGGTTCATGTAGTCCGCGCGCGTCCCGAGGCGCTGCAGCGCGGCGAGCTTCCCGGCCTCGATCGAGGCCTTCCGCTCGTCGAGCTCCTTCTCGGTCGGCCCTTCCTTGAGAAAGCGCGCGAGCTCCTCGTCGACGACTTTCTCCACGCGGTCGAGATCCGCGTCGGGGCGGGTCTGCACGTCGATGCGGAAGACCGAGCCGAGGAGCTGGCTCTCGTTGTTCGCGGTGACGGACGTGGCGAGCGCGTCGTCGATGACGAGGCGCTTGTAGAGACGGCTGCTCTTGCCGTCGGCGAGGACGGCGGCGACGAGGTCCGTCTCGGCGTCTCCGGGGCCGAAGGCCTTCGGCGAGTGATACGCGAACGTGAGCTGCGGGAGCTGGACCTTGTCGAAGGCGACTCCCCGCTTCACGCCGTTAAGCGTGGCGGGCGGCACGTCCCGCCGCGGAGGCTCGGCCCCGCGCGGGAGGGTGCCGAAGAGCTTCTCGACGAGGGGGCGGATCACCTTCGGATCGAAATCTCCCGCGACGACGAGGCTCGCGTTGGACGGCGTGTAGTACGTCGCGAAGAAGTCCTTCACGTCGTTCACCTGAGCCGCTTTCAGGTCCTCTTCGGTGCCGATCGGCGGGAAGTGGTACGGGTGCGCGGGCGGATAGAGCAGATACTGGATCGCGAGCTCCGCGCGGCCGTAAGGCTGGTTCTCGTAGCTCTGCCTCAGCTCGTTCAGGACGACGTCGCGCTGCAGGTCGAGCTTCTTCTGGTCCATCGCGCGCGCAAGGTCTTCGAGCCGGTCCGCGTCGAGCCAGAGGAGCGTCGGGAGCAGCGAGGCGGGGCCGGATGAGAAGTAGTTCGTGCGGTCGGTGTCCGTCGAGGCGTTGTTCGATCCGCCCGCCGCTTCCATGATCCGGTCGAACTCGCCGGTCGGCACGCGTTCCGTGCCCATGAACATCAGGTGCTCGAAGAGGTGCGCGAAACCGCTGCGGCGCGGCTGCTCGTCCTTGCTGCCCACGCGGTACCAGATGTTCACGGCGGCGACCGGCAGGCTGTGGTCCGGGTAGAGGATCACGGTCATCCCGTTCTTCAGCGTGAGCTTCTCGACGGCGAAGCTCTGTGCGGGAACCCGGGCGGTCGCGAGAAGAACGGCGGCGAGAGCGCAGGCGAAGAAGGCGGAACGTCGGGTCATGAAATTCCTCCGGCCGTCGTGGGACACGTCGACGCGCTGGAGAGTACGGCGGGAATCGAAAAAGGTTGCTAGGATTTGCCGTTGGTCGAGGTCCAGGCACGAAAGGAGCGTCTCCCATGATTCTTCCCCCTCTTCCGTGGGCCGACAACGCGCTCGAGCCCTTCATCTCGAAGAACACGATCGGCTTCCATTACGGCAAGCACCACAAGACGTACGTCGACAACCTCAACGGCCTGGTGGCCGGAAAGCCGGAGGCCGACATGGATCTCGTCTCGATCGTCAAGACGTCGGCCGGCAAGGCCGACAAGGCGGCGATGTTCAACAACGCGGCCCAGGTCTGGAACCACACGTTCTACTGGAACAGCCTTCGCCCGAAGGGCGACGCGAAGATACCGAAGGAGATCGCCGCGAAAATCGACACGTCCTTCAAGGGCGGATACGAGGGCTTCAAGAAGGAGTTCTCAGACGCCGCGATGGGGCAGTTCGGGAGCGGCTGGGCCTGGCTCGTCGCCGAAGCCGGCAAGCTCAAGGTCGTCAAGACGCCGAACGCCGAGAATCCGCTCACCACGGCGGCCACGCCGCTCCTGACGCTCGACGTCTGGGAGCACGCGTACTACCTCGATTACCAGAACCGCCGGAAGGACTACGTCGCCGCCGTGGTCGACAACCTCCTGAACTGGGACTTCGCGGAGAAGAACCTGGCGAAGGGGTGAACGCGTCGTCCCGCGGCAGCTACGGGACGAGATCCGACACCCACACCGCGCACAGCAAGGCCTTCAGCCGGTTGAAGTCCTTGTCGCCGAGCGTCGTCCGCCATTCGGTCTCGATCTCGGCCAGGATCTCGTGGATCTTGGCCCAGGCGGCTCGTCCGCGTCTCGTGAAGTGGACAACGCGCGCCCGCCGGCCCTCCTTGGCATCGCGGCGGACGATGTAACCGAGCCGCTCGAGGCTCTGAAGGAGCTGATTCATGGCTTGCTTGCTCATCCCGGCGCGCTCGGCCAGCTCGCTCGGGCGACAGCCGTGCGGGCCGGGATACTGCAACACCCCCATGTGTGGGAGGCGAAGATCGCGGAAGCCGGCGCTGTTCAATCCGGAGACGATGCGCCGATGGACGGCCTGAGCCGGCAGCCGCAGCAAGGCGCCGATCAGGGGATTTTCGGGAAGCTCGAGGCTTGACATTCGAGTAAACTCCATGTACTTTAGTGTTGGTAAATGAAGTTTACTAAAAGGAGGACGTCATGGCAACGCAGATCTGGGTGAACCCGTCGGAAGAGACCATCCAGATCGGTCCGCTTGGCATTCGCTTCCTTCTGAGCGGCGACGACACCAATGGCGGCGCCTCCGTCTTCGAAATGACGGTCCCGGCCGGACGGAAGCTGGCGGCTCCGGCCCACAAGAACGACGCTTACGAGGAGACGCTCTACGGGATCACGGGTGTGCTGACCTGGACCATCGACGGCAGGGCCATCGCGGTCGGGCCCGGCGAGGCCGTGTGCATCCCGCGCGGCGCCGTCCACCGCTTCGACAACTTCGGGTCGGAGGATGCGAAGCAGCTGTCGATCATCACTCCGGCGATCATGGGTCCCGCCTACTTCCGGGAAGCCAGCGAGGTCGTGAACGCCGCCGCCGGAGGGCCGCCGGACGTGGCCAGGATGGTCGAGGTCTTCCGGCGACACGGGATGACGATTGCCGCGCCGCCGCCGGCCCGTTAACCGTCGAACGTTTTTCACGGAACACGGGCTTGCTTCCCCCGAGGCGGGTCAGGGCCGCGCGCTCTCGAGCCGCCGCACGTACCAGTCGACGCCGTCCTCGAGGCCGACGGGCTTCTTCGTGAATCCCTGCGCTCTCAGGCGCTCCATCTTCGCCTCGGTGAAGTACTGGTAGCGCGCGCGGATCGCCTCGGGCGTCGGGACGAAGACGATGCGTTCGGGCAGGCCGAGCGACCTGAAGACGCCCTTCGCGAGGTCGAGGAACGTGCGCGCCTTCCCGGTTCCGACGTTGTAGATCCCCGAGGTCACGGGTTTTTTCAGCGCGAACCACACCGCCTCGACGGCGTCGGACACGTCGACGAAATCGCGCGACTGGTGTCCGTGGGGGATGTCCGCCCGGTGCGACTCGAAGAGGCGGATCTCGCCTTTCGCCTTCGCCTGGTCGTAGCCGTGGAGGACGACGCTGGCCTGCGGTCCCTTGTGGCGCTCGCCGAAGCCGTACACGTTGAAGAAGCGGAAGCCGGCCCACGAGGGCGGCGTGCGCCCCGCCGCGGCTTCCCCGAGCGCCCAGAGGTCGAAGCGGCGCTTGGACTCGCCGTAAGGATTCAGCGGCTTGAGTCGCGGCACCAACGCGTCCGAGTCGTCGAACCCGAGCGCGCCGTCGCCGTACACGGCCGCGCTCGAGGCGTAGACGTACGGAATGCCGAGGCGGCGGGCCCCGTTCCAAAGATTCTTGGAGTAGTCGACGTTGAACTGCCGGAGAAGATCCTCGTCCAACTCGGTCGTGGACGAGATCGCGCCCATGTGGACGATGCCGGCGAGGGGGATGCGGGAGGACGCGAGCCACGGCGCCAGCTCCTCGACGTCGAGCCTCGTCCCGAAGTCGAGGCGCGCTGTGCTCAGGCCGGCTCGCGAACGCGTCCCGGTGGTCGACGCTGACGACATTCACGCCGCGAGCGTTGCAGGACTCCACGAAGCGGGCGCCGATGAAGCCGGCGGCGCCGGTGACGAGAAGCGTCTCGGCTGCGCTCACCCGCTGATCCTACGGGATCTCGCTTGGCATCTTCACGTCTTCTTCCTATGCTCCGGCCATGACGATCAGCGCGTTCCTGAAGCATCATTTCCGCCATTTCAACTCCGCGACTCTCGTGGACGCGGCAGAAGCCTGGAAGGATCTCCTCGCGGGCGGCGGCCGGATGTTCCTGACGATGGCCGGAGCGATGTCGACGGCCGAGCTCGGGCTGTCGCTCGCCGAGATGATCCGGCAGGGGAAGGTCCACGCCATCACGTGCACGGGCGCGAATCTCGAGGAGGACGTCTTCAACCTCGTGGCGCACGACCACTACGTGCGTCTCCCGAACTACCGCGAGCTGAGTCCCGCCGAGGAGACCGCGCTGCACGGGCGGCACCTGAACCGCGTCACGGACACGTGCATTCCGGAGGAGGAGGCGATCCGGCGGATCGAGCGTGCTGTGCTCGACGAGTGGACCGCGGCGGACCGCGAGGGCAAGCGTTACTTCCCGCACGAGTTCATGTACCGGATCCTTCTCTCCGGCGTACTCAAGGAGCACTACCAGATCGACCCGAAAGACTCGTGGCTCCTCGCGGCGGCCGAGAAGGACCTTCCGATGTTCGTCCCCGGCTGGGAGGACTCGACGCTCGGCAACATCTTCGCCGCGCACTGCATCGAGAAGGAGATCAAGAACGTCCACACGGTGCGGACGGGCATCGAGTACATGACGGCTCTCGCCGAGTGGTACACCTCGACCTCTCCGAAGAATCCGGTCGGCTTCTTCCAGATCGGCGGCGGCATCGCGGGCGACTTTCCGATCTGCGTCGTGCCGATGCTCCACCAGGATCTCCGGCGGGACGGCGTGCCGCTGTGGGCGTATTTCTGCCAGATCAGCGACTCCACGACGAGCCTCGGGAGCTACAGCGGCGCCGTCCCGAACGAGAAGATCACGTGGGGCAAGCTCGGCGCGAAGACGCCGCGGTTCGTCATCGAGTCCGACGCGACGATCGTCGCGCCCCTCATGTTCGCGTTCGTGCTCGGGTGGTGAGCCGGGTGAGAAGGGCTGGTCTCCTTTTCCTTGCGGTGACGGCGCTCGGAGCCGGCGCCTGCCGAAAGAGCGAGCCGCCGAAGCCCGCCGCGGGCCTCGAGAGGCCCTATGCCCTGAAGGGCGTCGTCGTGTCAGTCGACCGCGCGGGCGGGAAAGTCACCGTCAAGCACGACGAGATCCCGGGCTATATGGAAGCCATGACGATGCCGTTCGCAGTCTCCGAGCCGAAGATCCTCGAGGATCTCAAGCCCGGCGACACGATCGAGGCGAAGCTCCTCGTCGGCGAACGCAGCTCGCACCTCGAAGGCATCGTCGTGTCGCGTCCGCCCGGCACGCCGTCCGTCCAGACGATCCCCGCGCTCGGGGACTACGGGAAGCCGGGCGATGCCGCGCCGGCCACCGTTCTCGTGGACCAGGAAGGAAAGCCGCTCTCGCTCGCGGATTTCAGGGGCAAGGCCGTGGCGGTGACGTTCATCTTCACGCGTTGCCCGCTCCCGGACTTCTGCCCGCGCATGAACCTGAACTTCTCGGAGGTCGAGCGCCGCCTCGCGACGGATCCGAAGCTCTACGGCGCCACACAGCTCCTCTCGGTCAGCTTCGACCCCGAGCACGACACGCCGGCCGTCCTGAAGGCTTTCCGGGAGCCGTTCCTGAAGGGAGTCCCCGACGTGGTGCCGGGCCACTGGCGCTTCGCCACGGGCACGCTCGAGCGGATCAAGGAGTTCGCGGGATTCTTCGGCCTCACGTACCTCAAGACGGGAGACCAGTTCGTTCACAGCCTCGCGACCGCGGTCATCTCTCCTGACGGGAAACTCCTTTCGATCCGGCGAGGCAACGACTGGGAGCCGAAGGAGCTCGTGGATGACCTGAGACGAGCGGCCGCGGGCGAGAACCGACACGTCAAGGCGGCCTCGAAATGAAGGCGCTCCGGCTCGCGGTTTTCTGCGCCGCGGTCCTTCTCGGAATGCTGGGCCTTCACCAGCTCGTGTACGCTCTCATGAGCCGTGGACATGCCTCCGACCTGCCGATGCTGGGACACGTCCCCGATTTCGCCTTCGTCTCCGAGCGCGGCCGGCCGGTCGCCGCGCGCGACCTCGAGGGCAAGGCATGGATCGCCGACTTCATCTTCACGCGCTGCGGCGGCACGTGTCCGGCGATGTCCGAGAGGATGGCGGAGCTAGCGCGTACTCTGAAGGACGAGCCCGGCGTGGCGTTCGTCTCGTTCGACGTGGATCCCGAGCACGACAGCCTGGCCGACCTCGCCACGTATTCGCGCCAGCACCGGGCCGATCCCGAACGCTGGACGTTTCTGCGCGGCGAGAGCGCGGCCGTGCGCGCCCTCGCGGGCGAGGGTTTCAGGCTCGCGGTCGTGGACGGCCACGCCGACGATCCGGAGCCGATCCTTCATTCCTCGCGCTTCGTCCTCGTCGACGGAACGCGGGAGATTCGCGGCTATTACGACGGGCTCGAGGCCGGCGGCGTCGAGAAGCTCGCTGACGACGCGCGACGGCTCGCGAAGGACTGACGACCCTATACTCCGCGCGTGTCGATTCTCGAGGCGCACGGCCTCACGAAGACGTACCACGTCGGGAGCGAGAAGGTCGTCGGCGTCTCCGACGCCACTCTCGCTCTCGACGCGGGGTCCTTCACGGTCCTCGCCGGCCCCTCCGGCAGTGGCAAGACCACGCTCCTGAATCTCCTCGGCGTTCTCGACCGGGCGGACTCCGGGACGCTCCTCTTCGAAGGGCACGACGTCTCGGGCCTCGATGAGCGCGCTCGCGCGCGGCTTCGCCGCGAGAAGCTCGGATTCGTCTTCCAGGCATACCAACTCGTGCCCGTGCTCTCGGCGGAGGAGAACGTCGCCCTCGCCCTTTGGATCCGGGGCCTCCCGGACGAGGAATGCGCGTCGCGCGCTCGCGCGGCCCTCGCGGCCGTCGGCCTCGAGGGGCTCGAGAGCCGGCGGCCCGACGCGCTCTCGGGCGGACAGCGGCAGCGTGTCGCGGTGGCGCGCGCCCTCGTGGGCGAGCCCGTGCTCATCCTCGCGGACGAGCCCACGGCGTCGCTCGACTCGGAGACGGCGGCTCACCTTCTCGACCTTTTCGAAGAGCTTCACCGCTCGCGCGGCGTCGCCTTTCTCTTCTCGAGCCACGATCCTCGCATCGTCGAGCGGGCGGAACGGCGCATCTCTCTTCAGGACGGACGCGTCGTCGCGGATGAGTACGCGCCTACTGGAGCACGCGCGTGAGCCGTTGGGCGCGCTTCGCGGCGCGGAACCTCCGGCGCCACGCACGCCGGACTTTCCTCACGGGCTCGATCGTCGTCGTCGGATTCGTGGCGGTCACGATGACGTCGGGCTTCGTCTCCCAGACGTTCTCGTCATTGAAGGCGGCGACGATCCGCGGGACCGGCGGCCACCTGCGCCTCCTCGACCCCAAGGCGGCGGGGAAGACGGACGACGAGGCGGCCGTCCTGATGCTGGACGACTGGCAGGGCCTCGCAGCCGTCGTGAAGAAGGACCCGCGCGTCGTCCAGGCCATGCCGAAGCTCTCGTTCTTCGGCCTCGTCGCGAAAGGCGAGAAGAGCGCGGCTTACATCGGCACCGGAACCATTCCCGCGCTCGAGAAGAACGCTTCTCTCGCCTCCGACACGGTCGTATCCGGGACGTTCTTCTCGAATCCGGACGCGGACGACGTGATGCTCGGCTCCGGACTCGCGCGCGCGATCGGCGCGAAAGTTGGCGAGCTCGTCACCGTGATGGCGACGACTCCCGACGGCTCGCTGAACGCGGTGGATGCGACCGTCGTCGCGGTGCTCTCGTATCCGATCAAGGAGATCGACGACCGGCTCCTGTTCCTGCCTTATGCGGCGGCCTCGAAGCTCCTCAAGTCCGAGGGGAAGGCGAACACGCTCGTCGTGCTCCTCAAGGACGACGCCGACGTGGATGCGGCCGCGCGCGACCTCGGCAAGAGCCTCGAGGCGGCCGGCCGCCCCGTCGTCGTGAAGACGTGGCTCGAGACGGCGGCGTTCTACAAGCAGGTCAAGCTCCTCTACATCGCGATTTTCTTCTTCATGGGCCTCGTCCTCTCGATCGTCGTCATCCTCGCCGCCGCGAACACGATGACGATGTCCGTCTTCGAGAGAACGCGCGAGATCGGGACGCTTCTCGCGATCGGGATGGAACGCGGGCAGATCCGGACGCTTTTCCTTCTCGAAGGCTTCCTCCTCGGCGCCGTCGGATCTGTGATCGGCGCGATCGCCTCGTTCCTCCTGCGGCTCGCGCTGAACGCGTCGGGAATCATGCTGCCGCCTCCTCCGGGCGGAACGCGCGGAAACGTCCTGCACGTCGACTTCATCCCGCTCGCGTACGGAATCGGGTTCGCGATCATGTCACTCACCCTCCTCATCGCCGCGTGGTGGCCCGCGCGCCGCGCGGCGCGGCTGAACCCCGTGGAGGCTCTCGGGCATGTGTGAGAAAGAGAAGAAAGAGAGGATTCTTCGAATGGTTAATGGGCCTTTCGGCGCGTCCGAACGCTGCCCGGCGCGAGCAGCCTCTGCGGCGCGACGCGTCCCATATTCCCTTCTAAGAAATATTCTCTTTCCTTCTCTTGCCTTTGCCTCCGTCTCTCGTGCGGACGACCCCGCGGCGCTGCTGCGCCGTGCGGAGCGCATCAAGGAGGCCTGGCCGGAGGTCGTCATCACGCTGCGCGTGACGACGACGAAGCCCGGCGCAGCGCCTGCGGGTGGGACTTTCGCAGTCGAGGCGAAGGGCCGCGACAAGTCGCGCATCCGCTTCCTGAATCCGTCCGACGCCGGCAAGTCCGTCGTTCAGGTGGGAGACGAGGTCTGGCTCGTCCTGCCGAACACGCGCAATCCGATCCGCGTGCCGAAGAGTCATCGCCTTCAGGGTGGGTTCTCGGCGGCCGACATGGCCCGCACGCGGTTCGTGGACGACTACGACGCGGCCCTGGAGAGGACCGACGTCCTGAACGGCATGAAGTGCGCCGTTCTGCGCCTCACGGCGAAGGCGGGGAAGAATCCGTCGTATCCGATCGTGCGCGTGTGGATCGACGAGAAGGAAGGTCTCTACCGCAAGGCGGTCTTTCTCGTCTCCTCCGGAAAGACCGCGCGGGAAACGACCTTCGACGAGTACCGTCCGTTCCACGGCGTCCTCTCGCTCGCGAAAATGACGATCGTCGATACGCTCCGGCCGGGAACGACGGTCGTCGAATACCTCGACTACGAGAAGAAGAGCCTGCCGGATTCAATCTTCGAGCCGAAGGCCGTGCCTTAGTGCGTCCGAGAGCCGGCCTCGGCGCGCAGGCGCGCCGCGTCGGCCGCGCGCCCGGCTTTCTCGTAGGCGTCGGCGAGCGTGCTTCGCGTGTCGGACGACTCGGGGTCGAGCTTGCGAGCCGTCTCGAGCTCGGAGATCGCCTCGCTGGTCCGTCCTTCCTCGAGGAGAGCTCGCCCGAATTGCCAACGCGCGGCGGCGTTGTCGCCGTCCAGGTCCACGGCACGTCGGAAGTGTTGGAGGGCGAGGGCGCGGTCGCCCTTGGCGCGGTAATGCTCGCCGAGGTGGACATTCCACCACCCAAGGGGGTCGAGCTCGAGAAGACGTTTGCTCAGCGCCAACGACTCGTCCCACCGCTTCTGGTTCATGAGGAGGTGCGAGTACCAGTGCAGGGCACTGAGGGAGTTCGCATCCAGCTCGAGGGCGCGCCGGAACTCCTTCTCTGCCGCCCGTTCGTCACCCGTGAGCATCGTGGCGTGGGCGAGGACGGCGTGGGCGTCGGCGAGGTCCGGATCTAGCTCGAGGGCCTTGCGCGCCGCGGCCTTCGCCTTCTCGTAGGCGTCCGGGACCGGGCGGCGGTTCGTGTAGCCGAAAACGTCCCAGGTTTCCGCGATCCCTGTCCACGCCTTTGCGTAGGTAGGGTCCGCCTCGAGCGCCTTTTCGAAGTACCCGAGACCCTTCTCGAGATCGGATTCTCTCCGCCCGCTGGCCCAGAGCTGATTCCCCCGAAGCCAGAGCTCGTAGGCCTCGCGGCTTTCGGTCTCCTTCCGAGCGAGCCGCGCGCGGTCCTCGCCCGAAAGCGGAAGCCGAAGCTTCCCTGCGACGGCGGAGGCGATCTCGGCGGGTAGTGCCGCGATGGTCTCGAGGGGGCGGTCGTACCGCTCTCCCCAAAGGTGACGCCCGTCCCGCGCATCCACGAGCTCGACCGTGATCGAGACGCGGCCCGACCGCCCGACGGCGCGCCCCGTCATGACCGCCCGCACGTTCAGCGCGCGGGCAGCCTCGAGCGGGTCCACATTGACGCCGGCGAACCGCGCGACCGCGCTCGAGGCCATTACGCGGAGGTTCGGAGCCTGCGAGACGCGCGAGATCACGGAGTCGGACACCGAGGCGCACAGGTCGGCGAGTTCGGCGTCGCTCCCGGCACTCGAGAAGGGAAGGACGGCGAGAGACTCGATAGGGGAGGAGCCCCGTCGCGTGGCGAAGAGGATCGCGGCCGCCGCGGCGGCGGCGAGGACAGCTCCTGCCACGACCCAGCGGACGCGGCCGGAGCCTCGTGGCGGGAAGGGAAGAGACGGGGTCGTCTCCGGGGCCGGCACGGGACCGGAGCCGCTCGCAAGCGCGCGCCCGGCCGCCGCGACGTCGGCCGGCCTCTTTCCCGGATCCTTCTCGAGACAGCGCGCGGCGAGGTCCCGCAGGTCCGCGGGCGTGTCCGGCCCGAGAGCGCTCCAGTCGGGGGCGCCCGTGAGAACGGCGGCGAGCGTTTCCGTCGCGTTCCGGCCGGCGAACGCGCGCCGGCCGGAGAGCATCTCGTACAGCACGCAGCCGAACGCCCAGACGTCCGACGCCGGACCGGCCGGCTCGCCGCGCACCCGCTCGGGCGACATGTAGCCCACGGTTCCAAAGGTCGCCCCCGCCTCCGTCAGCGCGGAAGCCGTCTCGGCCGCCGAGACCTCGTCGCGCGCCGCGGGCGCATTGCGCGCGAGGCCGAAGTCGAGGATCTTCGCCCCGTCCTGCGTGAGAAAGATGTTCTGTGGCTTGAGGTCCCGGTGGATGAAACCCAGCTCGTGAGCGCGCGCGAGCCCCCGCGAAGTCTCCCCGCCGATGCGCCGAGCCTCCGACTCGGGAAGCGGCCCGCGGTCGATGCGCGCCGCGAGCGTCTCCCCCTCGAGGAGCTCCATCACGAAGTACGCGACGTCGCCCTCGCTTCCCGCGTCGAAGAGGGTGCAGACGTTGGGGTGCGTGAGCCGGGCCGCGATCTTCGCCTCGCGCGCGAATCGGCGGAGGGCCTCGGGATCGTCGCCGTGGCGCGCGGCGACGACCTTGAGCGCGACGTCGCGCTCGAGCCGCGCGTCGTACGCTCGATACACCTCGCCCATCCCTCCGGCACCGAGCGGAGCGAGGACCTCATACGGTCCGAGGCGCGTCCCGGCCTCGAGGGTCACGGTTCGGGCACCGTCATCGGCGGGAGATCGCGGCCACGCCCGCTTTCCTCGGTCTCAGCGCGACGTAGAGGCTGCCCGCGGCGAAGAAGCCCACGAACCACGCGTAATCGTAGAGCGGCGTCAGAACCGGGATGACGAGGCCGCCCCACGCGAAGAAGCAGCCCGCGAACGTCGCGACGACCGCGGCCCGATTCCAGCCTCCGTAGACGCCGTCCTTCAGGTAGAGCGCCCTGAGGTCGAGCGTCTTCTTCTTCACGATCCAGTAGTCGGCGATGAGGACCCCCGCGATCGAGCCGAGGCCTCCCGAGTAGCCGAGCAGCCACGTGAAGATGTAACCCTTCGGATCGGCGAGGAGGCGCCAGGGCTGCATCGCGATGCCGAGGAGGCCCGTGAGGAGACCTCCCGTCTTGAAGCTGATGTACCGGGGGAGCGCATTTGCGAAGTCGTTCGCGGGCGATACGACGTTCGCGGCGATGTTGACGGCGAGCGTCGCGACCACGACCGAGAACATCGCGACCGCGACGACGAGCGGATTCGTGAACTTCCCGACGAGCTTGACGGGATCCCAGATCGCCTCGCCGAAGATGATCGCGCTCGCGCTCGTGATGAGGACGCCCATCGCCGCGAATGCGAACATCGTGGTGGGCAGCGCGACGGCCTGGCCGACGATCTGTTCTCGCTGGCTGCGCCCGAAGCGCGTGAAATCCGGCATGTTGAGCGAGAGCGTGGCCCAGAACCCGATCATCGCGGTGAGAGAGGGGACGAAGACGGGGAAGAATTCGCCGAACGTCGGAAACTTCCCGGGTTGCGCGAGCAGCGGGCCGAGCCCGTTCGCCTTGTTCACGGCCCACACGAGAAGAACGATCGTCACGACGAGGACGTACGGCGCGGCCCAGTTCTCGACTTTGCGGAGGAGATCCATGCCCCGGTAGATCACGAAGATGTTCAGACCCCAGAAGAGAAGGAACGAGAGCCATTCCGTCGTCGTGTGGCCGGAAAAACCGGCTCCGAGGAGCGCCGGCCAAGGCGGGAACACCGCGGTGAAGAACGTATGGAGGGCCTCCCCACCGATCCACGTCTGGATGCCGAACCAGCCGCAGGCGACGAGGGCGCGCATGAGCGCCGGCAGGTTCGAGCCCGCGGTACCGTACGCGGCGCGTGCGAACACGGGAAAGGGGATGCCGTATTTCGTGCCAGGATGCGAGTTCAGGAGGATCGGGACGAGGACGATCGAATTGCCGAGGAGGATCGTGAACAGCGCCTGCTTCCAGTCCATGCCGCTGTTCATGAGGCCGGAGGCCAGCATGTACGTCGGGATGCAGTGCGCCATCGAGATCCAAAGCGCGGCGTAGTTGTACGTCGTCCAGGTGCGGCGCGCGACCGGAATCGGGGCGAGGTCCTCGTTGTAGTACGGGCTCGCCTCGAGCGCGGACGTATCCGCCAGCTCGACGCGGCCGTCCGCGTGGGCGATCTCGCCGGTCACCGCGCTCATGGGGCGGCGGAATCGTAACCCAGGGGATCTCCCGGATCAGCCTTCCGGCCGGACGTACGTCAGGGTGTGGTGCGTGAGGAGCGTTCCGGTCTTCGTCAGACAGGACGCCTCGCCGTACGTCGAGCGCCGGCCGGCCCGGAGGACTTTCGCCCGGCAGACGAAACCCTCTCGACGGGCGCTCCTCAGGAAGGAGGTCTGCATGTGACTCGTGACGGACAGATCCGCGAGCCCGGTTTGCGTCTTGATCGCGAGCCACATGGCGACGTCGGCCGCCGTCATGAAGACGATGCCGCTCACGATGCCGCCGGGGCGCTCCCACTCGCGCCGGAACGGGACGTCCAGAGTGCAGACGCCGTCCTCGATGGACTCCACGCGAAAGCCGAAGGGCCGCGTGAACGCGTTCTCATGGGAAAGAAGGGCCTGCAATTCCTCCACGGTGACGGCCGAACTCATCGGAGCCTCCGGGGTGAGGATACCGAGGCGGCTCTCGCCTTTGTTTTGGATTCGGCCTAAGCTAAAAGTTCGTTCTTCTCGCGGGGGAGGTCGTGGATGAGCGTCGATCTGTCGGTCGTCTTCACAGGCATGAGGTTCGAGAATCCGTTTCTTCTCGCCTCGGCTCCGCCCACGGAGTCCGACACGAACATCATGCGGGCCTTCGAGGCCGGATGGGGCGGTGTCGTGACCAAGACGATCGGCCTGCATCCCGTCGTGAACGTCGCGGGAGCGAAGACGAAGTTCCTCAGGACCGACGTTCAGACCCCTCGCATTTCGATGAAGAGCCGGCCGGATTCGGTCCTCCACTCCTCGTGGAACTGGGAGCTCATTTCCGACAAGCCTCTCGACTGGTGGGTGAGCCGACTGCCGAAGATCAAGAAGGCGTTTCCGAAGAAGATTCTCGTCGCCTCGATCATGGCGGGGTCCGGCAACGACAAGGAGCTCCAGAACTGGCAGCTCTTGGCGAGGTCCTGTCAGGACGAAGGCGTGGACGCCCTCGAGCTGAACTTCTCGTGCCCGCACATGGACCGCGAGGACATGGGCTCGAACATCGGGAAGTCGAGCGGCCTGACCTCGATCGTCACGAAGGCCGTGAAGGAAGTCGCAAGAGTCCCGGTCTGGACCAAGCTGACTCCCTCGACGACCGACATCGCGGTCGAAGCCGGTGCGGCGTTTCGCGGAGGCGCGGACGCGATCACGTCGTCGAACACGTTCCCGTCGATCCCTCTCGTGGATCCCGAGACGCTCGAGTTCGAGATGAACGTGGACGGCTACACGTCGAGCGGGGGTCTCGGCGGTCCCGCCATCCTGCCGCTGGCGCTCGCGAAGATGGCCCAGATGACGCACGCGTTCCCGGACAAGTCCTTCTCCGGTATCGGCGGCATCTCGGACTTCTCGCACGCGCTCAATTACTTTCTCCTCGGATGCGGCACCGTGCAGGTCTGCACGGCCGCGATGCTGGACCACGCGATCGGACCGAACGTCATCCGGACGCTCAAGCAGGGGATGTCCGAGTTCCTCGAGAAGAACGCCGGCAGGGGATGGCGGTCGCTGGAGGACTTCCGCGGCCTGAGGCGCGACCACGTCGTTCCGCAGTCGCAGATCCGCCGCCCGAATCCCGGCGAGTACCACGGCGGGCACGAGGGCGAGGGCTACGCGGCGCCCGAGCCGGCGCGGGCACCGGCGGGGTCGCGCGAGAAGTAGCCCGCGGTGCCCTAACTCCGAATCGTCAGGTTCTCATACTGGACGATCGGCTGGCCGAATCCGAGGGCGAGGCCCTCGACCTCGGGACGCGCGAACCGGTAGACCTGTTCGTGGAAGAGGGGAATCAGAAGCGCTTCCTTCGCGAGGATCTCCTCGACCTCCCGGTAGATCGACTCGCGCGTCTTGGGGTCGATCTCGGCCCGGCCGCGCTCCGTGAGTTCGTCGACCTTGGGCGTCCCGCAGAAGCGGCCATTGACGCCCTCGCGGGAGTGGAGGACGCCTTGCGCGAACGTGTCGGCGTCCGGGTAGTCGGCGATCCATCGGCCGATCATGATGTCCGTCGGCGCGTCCCTCTGGGCATCGACGAACTCCGCCATCGTCTTATTCACGACGCGGATGGAATACCCCATTTCGCGAAACGCTTGTGTGAGCTCCTTCGTGAAGGCGCCGAACTCTCCGAACAGGATGGGATTCGCCATGGCCGTGACCTCGATCGTCTCGCGCGAGACGGTGTGCGCGCCCGAGACCTGGCCCGACGCCTGCGGCCGGCTCCTCGGCTTCGAAACGTAACCGAGGAGGCCGGGCGGGATGAGGCCGTTTGCCGGTATCGCGTGCCGGCCGAGCGTCCGGCGGACGATGCTCGCGACGTCGATCCCGTCCGCGACGGCGCGGCGCGGCCCCGCATCAGCGAAGACGCCCCTGTTGACGTTGAACGCCACGAAATACGTCACGAGGCTCGGGCTCTCGCGATACGTCGCGCGGAAGCGCGGGTCCTGGCGCAGGGCTTCGGCGTCTGTCGGAAGGAGATCCGAAGCGAGGGAAAACCCGCCGGCCAGGAACTCGGAGCGGATCTCCTCGGGGGGAACGCCGAACCGGAAGACGACCGCCTCGTTCTTCGGGTAGCCTTCGCGCCAGTAGGCGGGATTCCGCTCGAGCTCCAGCCGCTTCCCCGGCTCGAAGTTCGCGACACGGTAAGCGCCGGTCCCGATGCAGCCCCTCCGCCAGCTCTCTCCAATCACGCCGGTGCCTTCGGGCACGATGCCCGTGCCCGGCCACGACACGAGGACCGGGAAGAACGAGAGCGGCCGCTCGAGCTCGATTACGAACTCCACGGGCGAAACGATGTGGAAGCCCTCGAGATCCGAGGCCTTGCCGTCGATGAGGCTCTGGGCTCCTCGGATGGGGGCGAGGAGGAACCGGCCGGCGGTCGTTCCCTTCTGGAGAACGCGCTCGAAAGAGTAACGGACGTCACGGGCGGAAAGCGCGCGGCCGTCGTGAAAGCGCACGCCGCGCCGCAGGCGGAAGCGGAAGCGCGCACCGCCGTCCTCGGGAATCACCTCCGAGGCGAGCCACGGAACGACGCGCCCGCCCTCGACGTCCCGCGTCAGCGTCTCGAACACGAGCGGCACCGTCTCGGCCTGCTCGTGAATCGCCATGGATGCCGGGTCGAAATCGTGCATGACGCCGCCGATCGGCACGTGGATAACGCCCCCGCCCCACTCGTGCGCGACCTGAGCCGCCGACGCCTCGGACTTCCCGATCTCGGGATAGTTGATGAACGGAGGGCTGCTTCGGAGAGCGAGGCCGCGCACGCCCGGACCGGCGATCCGGTAGTCGACTTCGTGAAAGAGCGGGATGAAGACGTGCGAGTCGAGGAGAAGGCTCTCGAACCTGCGATAAAGGCTCTCGCGGAGGGCGGGGCGGCTTTCCATGCGCGCGTCCTCGGCGAGCCGGTCCGTCTCGGGCGACGAGAAGAACGTCCGCATGTGGCCCCCCGCCGAATGGAAGAGGGCGAACGTGAAGTCGTCGGGGTCTTCGTAGTCCGCCATCCAGCGGCCGATCAAGAGGTCCGTGCTCCCGCCAGCCTGCGCCTCGAGATACGCCTTCATGTCCGCCGCCGCGGACACGACCTCGACGCCGAGCTCCGACCAGACCGCGAAGAGCGCGGCGGTGAGCGCCTTATGGCGGTCCCGGAGGATGGGATGGACGGCGGCCGTGAGCCGGATGGGCGGGGTCAGGCCGGCCTCCCTCAGCAGGGCGAGCGCCTCGTCGCGCGACAGGAGCGGCCGGCGCCGGCCCGCGTCGTGTCCGAGGATGCCGGGCGGCAGGACTCCGGTGGCCGGAACGGCGAATCTCCCGAGAGCGGCCCAGACGAAGTCCTGGCTGCGCGTCGCGCCGGCGAGCGCGCGCCTGAAGGCGACGTTGCCGCCGAGGACGCTCTTCGCGTTGAAGAGCGCGAAATACGTGCCCTTCTTCGGCGTCTCGACGAGGCCCGCGCGAAGGCGCGGCTCCCGGAGGATCGCGTCGAGGTCCTGCGGGGAGAGATCGCGTGCGAGCTCGATCTCGCCGGCCCGCAGGCCCGAGCCGATCGCCGACGCGCTCATGCCGGTCCGGAACTCGATCGCGTCGAGGCGGGCCGGCTCCTTCCAGTGGTGCGGGTTGCGTTCGAGGACGACGCGGTCCGCCGTCCGGCGGGCCACGACGAACGGGCCCGTGCCGAGCGCCGTCTCGCCGCCTCCCTCGCCGGGCACGGTCTTGACGATCGCAGTCAGGACGTCCGGAAGGAGAGCGGGGAAGATCGGGAGCGGCTCGACGAACTCGAAGTCCAGCCTCTCCTCCGAGACCACCCGGATGCCCGCGACGTCCGCAGCCTCGTTCGTTGCGGTGTGCCGCCGCGCCGTGGACGGCAGCGAGGGCCGCGGGGATGCCGTCCGGCCGGACGCGAATCGCGCGCTCGAGCGACGCCTTCGCCGCGGCGGCCGTGAGCGGCGAGCCGTCCGAAAAACGGACTCCGTGCCTGAGCCGCAGCCGGGCGGAGCGGCCTCCGTCACCGAGAGACCATTCGTCGGCGAGCGCGGGCACGAGCTGGCCGTCGGCGTCGGTCGTCAGGAGCGTCTCGAAGACCGTGGAGAGGATCTCCGTCTCCTCCACGATGTGCCGCATGGCGGGCTCTAACGCGGCAATGGGATTCGTCATGGCGACGACGAGCCGGCCGCCTTTCGCGATGATCTCGGCTCCGCGCTTCGCGTCGCCGCCGAGCCGTTCGAGCTGCGCGCCGTAGGCGGCGGCCCGCGCGTAGTCGCCGCGCAGGTTCGCGACCGTCGCCGCGAGAGAGAGCAGCTTCGGCAGGTGAACCGTGTCCTGCGCCGCGGCGGCCGCTTCGATCCCGCGCTCCACGAGGCGCCGCGCCTCGTCCACTTTCCGGCCGTTCCACGCCGTGTCGGCTGCGAACAGGATCGCTTCGACGACGCGCGCCGGCTGTTTCTCGCGCTCGAAGATCTTTCCGGCCGCCTCGGCCTCGCGAAGCGCGGCGTCCGCGTGACCCGACATGCGCGAGGCTTGCGCGAGAAGGAGACGAGCGTCGCCTTCCAGCACCTTCTCGCCTTCCCATTCCTCGTCCCCGAGGTAATCGAGGGCGGTCTTCGCGACGCGCGCCGCCTCCTCCGGGCTGAAGGCGTCGAGGGACTTTTTCGCGAGCTTCAGGCTGTAGTCCACGGCTTTCCCGGGCACGTCGCCCTCCGAGAAGTGGTGGACGAGCTCGGGGTACACGCGGTCGAGGCGTCCCTGGTGGCGCTTTTCGAGGAGGTCCGCGTACGCGCGGTGGAGCGTGCGGCGCTTCCGCCGCGAGAGGGCGCCGTAGAGGACGTCGCGCACGATGCCGCTCGCGAACGCGAGCCGGTCGCCGCGCGACTCGCGCTCCTCCTCGAGGAGGCCTTCCTTGACGAGCCTGTCGATCGCCTCGTCGAGGTCTTTCGCGTCCTCCGAGACCGACTCGAGGTCCTTGAACTCGAAGCTCTTCCCGAGAACCGACGCGATCGAGAGGACGTCGCGTACATCCTCCGGGAGCCGCTCGATTCGCGCCTCGACGGCCTGCTGGATCGTCTCGGGAAGGGCGTCGGAGGAGATGCCCGTCGCCCCCGAGAGATTCAGCGCGCCCGAGTCGTCCCGCGCGATCCCGCCCGAATCGAGAAGCGACCGGACGAGCTCCTTCGTGAAGAGAGGATTTCCTTCCGTCGCCGCGAGGAGCCGCCCGGCGAGATCGTCCGAGAGCTTGCCGCCGCCGGCGGCGAGCTCCACGAGGGCCCGGTGCTCGGACGGCGTGAGAGGGCCGAGGATGAGCGCCGCGAAGCGGGGATCTCCGCGGAAGGACTCGAGCATCTTCACGAGGGGATGCCTCTTGTCGACCTCCGTCTGCCGGTACGTCCCCACGATGAGGGTCGGCGTCGGGCCGAGGCGCCTCGCGACGTACTGGAGCGCCTCGATCGAAAGCTGCGCCCCGTGCAGCTCCTCGAGGGCGAGGAGAAGGGGCTTGCCTCCGGCGATTCGCGTGAGCGTACGCGCGATGAGCTCGAAGATCGCGATCTTGTCCTCGGCCTTCCGGTCGCCGGCCTTGACGGCTCCCGAATCGCTGCCCGCCGCGGCGCGCAGCTCGCCGATCTCGGAGAGGACCGGGAAGAGCGCGAGGAGGTCGCCCGCGAGGTCGGAGAAATCGGGGCGGGAGGATTCCGAAAGGCCCGTGTCCTTCGACCGGAAATAGTCCTGGATGAGCTCGCAGAAGCCCTGGTGCGCGAACGCGCGGTCGTGCTCGACGAAGCGTCCCGACAGGACGCGGATCTTGCGGGCGCGCGCGAGGCTCTTGAGCTCGTCCACGAGCCGGCTCTTGCCGATGCCGGGCTCGCCGGCGAGGACGACGAACTCGCACTCGCCCGCGATGGCGGCGTGGAGCCGGCGCTGCAGCTCGGCCATCTCCTTCTCACGCCCGATGAACGGGGCCGCCACGGCCGGGCGCGGCAGCATCCGGCTGGCCGTGAAGACGACGGAGCGGCCGAACTCCTCGTCGCGGAGCTTGCTCCGGTAGCGCCGGAGCGCCTCGGCGAGGTGCCCGGCCCGCTTCGGCCGCTTCTCGGGGTCCTTCGCGAGGCACTGGAGGACGGCGGCCTCCAGCTCCTCGCTCACGTCGGCGCCGAGGGTCCGCATCGACTGCGGCAGCTCGTGGACGATGCGATAGAGGACCGACTGCACCTCGCCCGCGAAGGGGGGCTCGCCCGCGAGGCATTCGTAGAGCACCGTCCCGAGCGCGTAGATGTCCGAGCGCCCGTCGAACGACCGCGACGTGACCTGCTCGGGGCTGAAATAGACGACGGTCCCGACCAGCGTCCCGGTCTTGGTCAGGCGATCCTCGCTCGTCGCGAGGGCGAGGCCGAAATCCATGACCCGGGCCCGGACGTGGCCGGTGTCGTCGCGCGAGGTCATGATGTTCTCGGGCTTGATGTCGCGGTGGACGATGCCGCGGGCGTGGCTGTAATCGAGCGCGTCGGCGACCTGCGTCCCGACGTCGAGCACGTCGCCGAGGCGCAGCGACCCCTCGCGCAGAAGCTGGCGGAGGTTCGTGTTCGCGAGCACCGGCATGACGAAGAAGAGCGATCCCTCGTGCCGCCCGAGGTCGTAGATCGGCACGATGGACGGGTGGTCCATTTGCGCGACGATCTGGGCTTCCCGCTGGAATCGCTCCTCGGCGTCCTTCGTGAGATTCCCGGGCGGGATGAGCTTCACGGCGACGTCGCGGTTCAGGACCGGATCCTTCGCGCGATAGACGACACCCATCCCGCCGCGCCCCAGCTCGGCAAGGATCTCGTAGCGGTCGGCGAGCTTTGTACCGATCACGCGTGCGCGGCCGCTAGGCCTGTTTGATTCCTGAGACTGATGCGCAGGATCATAGCGGGTTTTCTTCGAAGGTAAATGCGGCCTCGGATGAACCGCGATGGCGCCTCAGGCCCAGCCGGCCAGCGACTCGTCGAGGATCTTGAGAGCCTCGTCCACCTCGCCGGCGTTCACGACGAGCGGCGGCGAGATGCGGATGACGTTGCCGTAGAGCCCGCCCTTGCCGATCAGGAGGCCGCGCTTCTTCGTCTCTTCGAACAGGCGCACGGCCTTTTCCGGCGCGGGCGTCCGGTCCTGAACGGTTTCGTCGGCCACGAGCTCGACGCCCTGCATGAGGCCCATGCCGCGCACGTCGCCGATCGTCTTCGGGTACTTCTTCTTGAGACCGTCGAGGCCGCCACGCAGGCGAGAGCCCATCTCGGCCGCGTGCTTCGGCGCGTCGATCTCCTCCATGACCTCGAGCGTCGCGTTCGCGGCGGCCGAGGAGATCGGGTTCCCGCCGAACGTCGAGATCGAGAGAGCCTTGAGCGAGTCCGCGACCTCCGGCGTCGCGATCGTGACCCCGAGCGGCATCCCGTTCGCGACGCCCTTGGCCATCGTCATGATCTCGGGCTCGACGTTCCAGTGCGAGATGCCGTACCAGGCACCGCCGGTGCGCCCGAAGCCCGTCTGCACCTCGTCGCAGATGAAGACGCCGCCGTATTTCCGGACGATCCCGACCGCGATCTCGAAGTACTCCTTCGGCGGCGTGATGAATCCGCCGACCCCCTGGATGGGCTCGGCGATGAAGCCCGCGATCCGGCCGGTCGTCGTCGTCTTGATCAGCTCTTCGAGGTCCTGGGCGCAGGCGATGCCGCAAGACGGGTACGTGAGCTTCAGCGGGCAGCGGTAGCAGTACGGCGAGGGCGCGTGCTTGATCGCGGCGATCTGCGTCGGCAGCGCGCGCCACGGTGCATGCGCGGTGAGCGATTGAGCGAGCATCGAGCGGCCCGAGTAGCCGT
This sequence comes from Thermoanaerobaculia bacterium, assembly GCA_963816185.1. Taxonomy (GTDB): domain Bacteria; phylum Acidobacteriota; class Thermoanaerobaculia; order UBA5066; family UBA5066; genus Fen-183. The sequence goes on from CAWFJJ010000028.1 coordinate 166,912, forward strand.
GGCGCAGCGCGACGATCTCCGTGCGGCCCGTGTAGACCTGCGCCATCATGACGGCGGTCTCGTCGGCCTCGGTGCCCGAAGACGTGAAGAACGATTTCCGGAGCCGCCCGGGCGTCAGCCGCGCGAGCTTTTCGGCGAGCTCGACGATGGGCAGAGTCGGATAGAGCGTCGAGACGTGGCCGAGCCGGTCCACCTGCGCCTTGATGGCGGCGTTCACCTTGTCGTTTGCGTGCCCGACGGAGATCGTCAGGATGCCGCCGAAAAAGTCGAGGTACGTCTTCCCGTCGGCGTCCCGCACGCGCATCCCCTTGCCGGATTCGAGGACGACGGACTCTTTGTAGTAGTTGGCCACCGACGGAAAGAGGTACTCCTTGTGCTTCGCCCGCACGTCGGCGGAAGAAAGAGCGGGAGAAGACGAAGGTCTTGCCTCGGAAGTGGGGTTCATGACAGGGCTCCCTTCGAATGCTGGCTCAGAAGCAGGTCATAAGGGCGCATTTCTTAGAAGGTGAATGGGGAAGAGCGGCTCGGGGACTCACCTCGCGACGGGCGGGCTCAAGTGCACATCGCAGCGGAGCTTTTCTTAGAAGGTGAATGTGGGCATGCCGCTCGAGGAATCGCGCCGCGGGGCACCCGACGACGTAGCCCCGCTCACCCCTTCTAAGAAACTTTGCAGGCCATCGTATGTCCACTCAGACACCGCAACTACGATCGGGTCTTTCTTAGCAGAAAATTCCCTCTTCCCGCTTTCCCCTTGAACGTCCCATTCTCGACGATCACTTCGCCGCGCGAAATCACCGTGTCCGCTGCGCCCTGGACGACGCGACCTTCGTAGGGCGTGTAGTCGACGCGCTGGTGGAGCGTCTTGGCGTTCAGCGTGAGCTTCCGGTTCGGGTCGAAGACGACGAGGTCGGCATCGGAGCCGGGGGCGATCGTCCCTTTCTTCGGGAAGAGCCCGAAGATCTTCGCAGGCGACGTGGAGGTCAGCTCGACGAAACGGTTCACGGAGATGCGGTTCCTGACGACGCCGCCGTCGTACAGGAGGGACATACGCGTCTCGATTCCGGGAGCGCCGTTCGGGATCTTCGAGAAGTCGCCCTGGCCGAGATCCTTCTGGCCCTTCATGCAGAACGGGCAGTGGTCGGTCGACACGGCCTGCAGGTCGTTCATGCGGAGGCCGCGCCACAGCGCCTCTTCATTGCCTTTCGCCCGGAGCGGAGGCGACATCACGTACTTGGCGCCCTCGAACCCTGGCTCCTCGTAGTTGTCGTACGAGAGGAAGAGATACTGCGGGCAGGTCTCCGCGTGCATGGGCAGGCCGCGGTCGCGCGCCTCCGCGATCTTCTCGAGCGCCTCGGCGGCCGAGAGGTGAACGACGTAGAGCGGGGCGCCCGCCATCTCGGCGAGGCAGATCGCGCGGTACGTCGCCTCGGCCTCCGCGCGAGGCGGCCGCGTGAGCGCGTGCCACTTCGGGGCCGTGTGGCCCTCGGCGAGCGCGCGCCTCACGAGGACGTCGATGACGTCGCCGTTCTCGGCGTGCATGCAGATCGTGCCGCCGTTCTCGCCGGTCCTGAGGAAGGCGCGGAAGATGGAGCCGTCGTCGAGCATGAGGACGCCGCGGTAGGCCATGAAGAGCTTGAACGACGTCACGCCTTCCTTGACGAGGGCGTCCATCTCCTTCTCGACGGCTTCGGGAAGGTCCGTGATGATCATGTGGAAGCCGTAGTCGATTGCGGCCTTGCCTTCCGCCTTCTTCATCCAGGCGTCGCGAGCGTCGCGAAGCGCCTGACCCTTGTACTGGATCGCGAAGTCCACGATGGAGGTCGTGCCGCCGTGGGCCGCGGCGATCGTGCCGCTCTCGAAGTCGTCGGCGGAGGTCGTGCCTCCGAACGGCATGTCGAGATGCGTGTGCGCATCGATGCCGCCCGGGATGACGAGCTTGTTGGTGGCGTCGAGGATGCGTGCGTCGAGAGCGGGCGCGGTGCCGGCGGCGAAGATCGCGGAGATCGTCGAGTCTTCGACGAGAATGTCGCCGAGATAGTCGTCGACAGCGGTGACGACGCGTCCGCCCTTGATGAGAAGACGATTCATGCTTTGCCTCGCGGGGCCGGAGCCCCTCCTCCTGCTCGCGCAAACTCGCTTCGCTCAGACAGAGCGCTCGGGCGTTGGGGAACGCCGGCTCCTCGCAGGGGCGGCACCCCTCCTCCTACTCGCGCAAACTCGCTTCGCTCAGACATGCGCTCGGGCGTCGGAGGGGCGTCGCCCCCGCTCGTCGCGAAAGGGCGGTGCCCCTCTTCCTTTCTAAGCAAATCTTTCCTCGTGCTCTTCGAACGTCTCATTTAAAGCGCGACGAGCCGATCGTAAGTTTCCGGCCGCCGGTCGCGGAAGAACTGCCAGGTGCGGCGGACCTCCTCGATCATGTCGAGGTCGCACGTCGCGACGACCAGCTCGTCCTTGTCTTCGCCGGCGATTGCGAGGAAGTTGCCTCGCGGGTCGACGATGTACGACGAGCCGTAGAAACGGCCGATGTTCCACGGCGCTTCGGTGCCGACGCGATTCGACGCGGCGACGAAGTAGCCGTTCGCGACTGCGTGCGCGGGCTGCTCGAGCTTCCAGAGGTACTGCGAGAGGCCGGCGACGGTCGCCGACGGGTTGAAGACGATCTCGGCGCCGTTCAGGCCCAGCGCGCGCGCGCCCTCGGGGAAATGGCGGTCGTAGCAGATGTAAACGCCCACCTTCGCGAATCGCGTCTGGAAGACCGGGTAGCCCAAGTTCCCCGGCTTGAAGAAGTACTTCTCCCAGAAGCCGGACGTGTGCGGGATGTGGTTCTTTCGGTACTTCCCGAGGTACGCCCCGTCCGAGTCGTAGACCGCTGCGGTGTTGTAGTAAACGCCCGCGTCCTCGCGCTCGTACACGGGCACGACGATCGCCATCCGGTACTTCTTCGCGACCTTCGCGATCGCCTCGGTCGTGGGCCCGGGCACGCTCTCGGCGGCGTCGTACCAGTACGGGTCCTGCGACGGGCAGAAATACGGCCCGTTGAAGATCTCCTGCAGCCCGAGAATCTGCACGCCCTTTTTCCCGGCCTCGTGGACGAAGGGAAGGTGCAGGTCCATCGCGGCCTTCTGCACCTTCGCGAGCGGAGCCTTCGGATCGGAAACCGGGTTATGCGTCTGGATCAGGCCAACGGTCACGTTCCGCGGCATTCATCTCCTCCAAAGCCCGGAGCGCACTCGGGAGCTTCGGCGCATCTCGTGCTCTTCACACTCGAAGAAATTCTCTTTTTGTATTTCAGAACCACCGCTCGATGACGACCTTCTGGTCCGTGTAGAAGACGACGCTGTCGCGACCGGTCGCCTTCACGTCGCCGAAGAAGCTCTCCTTCGAGCCCCCGAAGGGGAAGAACGCCATCGGCGCCGCGACGCCCACGTTCACGCCGACCATCGCCGGAGGCGCCTGCATGGCGAAGTCGCGAGCGGCCTTGCCGCTCGTGGTGAAGATCGACGTCGTGTTCGCCTGCGGGTGTGCGTGGAGGAGCTCGAGCGCGCCGGCCGTGTCCGGCACGTTCACGAGCGACAGCACGGGTCCGAAGATCTCGTCGCGCGCGACGGACGACTTCGGATTCACCTTGTCGAACACCGTGGGCCCGAGGAAGAAGCCCTTTTCGCGGCCCTTCACCGTGTGGCGGCGCCCGTCGAGGAGAAGCTCTGCCCCATCGGCGATGCCCTTCTCGATGTAAGACACGATGCGCTGCCGCGCGCTCTCGCGGATGACCGGGCCCATGGAAACGCCGGACTCGGCGCCGTCGCCCACGCGGATGGACTTCGCCGCGGCCACGAGCCGCTCTTTGATCTCGCCGTGCGATTTTCCGATCGTCACGACGACCGAGCCCGCGAGGCAGCGCTCGCCCGCGCAGCCGTAGCAGGATTCCGACACGACGCCGATGGACTTGTCGAGGTTCGCGTCGGGCATCACGACGATGAAGTTCTTCGCGCCCCCGAGCGCCTGCACGCGCTTTCCCGCGTGCGTTCCCGTGCGGTAGACGTGCCTGGCCACAGGCGTCGAGCCCACGAAGGAGACGCCCTTGACATCCGGGTGCTCGCAGAGGCCGTTCACGACGTCGACGCCGCCGTTCACGATGTTCACGACTCCGGGAGGAACGCAGCCTTCGAGGAGCTCGTGGATGCGCTTTTGAGAGAGCGGCACGAGCTCCGACGGCTTCAGGACGAACGTGTTCCCCGTCGCAACCGCGAACGGCAGGAACCAAAGCGGAACCATGGCGGGGAAGTTGAACGGCGCGATGGCCCCGAACACGCCGAGAGGCTGGCGGTGGACGTCGCAGTCGATGCCGCGCGCGATGTCCTCGAGGCCCGAGCCCATCATGAGCGAGGGCATGCCGCACGCGACCTCCACGCACTCGATGCCGCGCCGCACCGAGCCGCGCGCCTCGTCCAGAGTCTTGCCGTGCTCGGTCGTCACGATCCGGGCCAGCTCCTCGAAATGTTCCTCGAGGCGGTTCTTGAAGGCGAACATGGTCCGAGCGCGCTCGACGACTGGTGTCGCGCGCCAGGCCGGGAACGCGGCCTTCGCGGCCGCGACTGCCGCGTCCACGTCCCCCCGGGTCGAGAGCGGCGTCTTTGCGATCACCGCGCCGGTGGCCGGATTGAAGACGTCGACGGTGCCCGAGGCGCGCGCGTCGACCCACATTCCGCCGATGAAGTTCGAGAGAACGGGAACGTGGGCCGCGTGAGATCCCGACGAAGTGCTTCGCGTGGCGCCGGGCGTCGTTGCGGTGGGGGCGGAAGTAGCCATTGCGTCACCTCCAGGGGAAGGTGATTCTAAGCCCGGGCCGTGGGGGAGCCGGCGCTGCCGTCAGCGCGCGAGCAGCGTTCCGACCCGGTCGAGAACTCGCTCGGCAACTTCGGCCTTCGAGAGGAGCGGAAGCTCTTCGGCTCCGGCCGCGTCGATCAGCGTGACCCGGTTGCTGTCGGAGCCGAACCCCGAGTCCTTCCGCATGACGTCGTTCGCCACGACGAGCGACAGGCGTTTCTCCTTCAGCTTCTTTCGCGCGTTCGGCACGAGGTCGCTCGTCTCGGCGGCGAATCCCACGACGCAGGTCGGGCGTCCGCTCCTGGCGCGCGCTTCGGCGACGGCCGAGAGGATGTCGGCCGTGCGCTCGAGCTCGAGCGCCGGCGGGCCGGCATCCTTCTTGAGCTTCTGAGCCGCGGGCCGCGCGGGTCGAAAGTCCGCGACCGCCGCGGCCATGAGGAGGACGTCCGCCCGGGCGCCCGCCTCGAGAACGGCGTGAGCCATCTCGTCCGCGGTTCCGACATCGATCCTCTCCGCGCCCACCGGCGTCGCCAGATGACATGGCGCGGCGACGAGCGTCACCTCCGCACCCCGGTCGAGAGCGGCCTCGGCCAGCGCGAAGCCCTGCTTGCCGGACGAGCGGTTCGCGAGGACGCGCACCGGATCGACCGGCTCTTCCGTGCCTCCCGCCGTCACGATGACGTGCCGTCCAGCGAGCGGACCATTCCGGCCGGCCGCGCGCCGGACGTGGCCGAGGATCTCGTCCGGCTCGAGCATTCGGCCGCGTCCCGCGAGGCCCGAAGCCATCCGCCCCTCGGCGGGCCCGATTACGGTGACGCCGCGCGCGCGAAGTGTCGCGAGATTCGCCTGGACCGCGGGATGCTCGAACATGCCGGCGTCCATCGCGGGAGCGACGAGGAGCGGGCACCGCGCCGCAAGGGCCGTCACGGTGAGGAGGTCGTCGGCGAGCCCGAGCGCGAGCTTCGCGAGAATGTCGGCTGTGGCCGGCGCGACGAGGAGGAGGTCCGCCCCTTCGCCGAGGCCGACGTGCAGGATGTGCGCGTCCGCGCCCCAGAGGTCCGTGTACGCGTGGCGGCCCGTGAGGGATTGAAACGTCAAGGGTGTGACGAATCGGGCTGCGGCCGCCGTCAGAATCGCATCCACATGCGCGCCCGCCTGCGTGAGCTGGCTCGCGAGATCGGCCCCCTTGTACGCGGCGATCGAACCGGCGACGCCGAGTAGGATTCTCTTGCCGCGGAGGATCGGGATCACGTTCATCAGTCGCCCGCGTTCATCTCGTAGACGAGGCGCAGGCCGTCCAGTGTGAGCCACGGGGCCACGACGTCGATCACCGGAGTCTCCTTCGCGACCGTCTCGGCGAGGCCGCCCGTGGCGACCACCTTCATCCCCGGTCCGAGCTCTTTCCGGAAGCGCGCCACCATTCCCTCGACGAGACTTACGTATCCGAAAAGCAGCCCCGACTGGATGGAATGCACGGTGTTCTTCCCGATCGCGGACGGCGGGCGCACGAGGTCCACGCGCGGGAGCTTCGCCGCGCGCTGGAACAGGGCGTCCGCCGCGATGCCGATTCCGGGCGCGATGGCGCCGCCGAGGTAATCGCCCTCGGCTGAGATCGCGTCGAATGTCGTGGCGGTGCCGAAGTCGACGCAGCACGCGGGCCCGCCGTAGAGATGGCGGATCGCAGCGGCGTCCACGACGCGGTCCGCGCCGACCTGCTTCGGATCGTCGTACCGGATGCGCACGCCCGTCTTCACGCCGGCATCCACGACGAGCGGCGTCCGGCCAAGATACCGTACGGCCGCTTCTTCGAGGACGCCCGTGAGCGGCGGGACGACCGACGCCATGACGACCGCATCCACGGCCTCGACCTCGAAGCCCGCGTGCTCGAGCAGGTCGTCGAGCAGCATCCCGTATTCGTCCGCCGTGCGGTTGTGCACAGTGGCCAGGCGCCATCTCGGGCCCGGCGCGGACCCGTCGTAGAGGCCGAGCGTGATGTTGCTGTTTCCGACGTCGATGGCGAGGAGCATCAGGTTTCTCCGAGGACGACGTTGTCGAGGAGCCGCGTCTTTCCGATGCGCGCGGCGAGGGACACGAGTGCGGCGCCCTCGACGCGGTCGACCTCTTTGAGCGTCGAGGCATCGGCGACGGAGACATAGTCGGGGTGGACGAGCGGCTCGCCCGCGAGCATCTCCGTCAGGATGGCGCGCAGCCGGCGCGCATCGCGCTCCCCGGAGTCGTAGGCCGCGCGAGCGGCCTCGAGGGCGCGGTGAAGCACGGGCGCCGCCCGGCGCTCGTCGGGGCCGAGATAGACGTTCCGGCTGCTCAGGGCGAGCCCGTCCTTTTCCCGGACGATGGGGCACACGACGACGTCGACGGGAATCGACAGGTCCTCGACCATCCGCCGGATCACGGCGACTTGCTGCGCGTCCTTCTGCCCGAAATACGCCCTCTCCGGCCGGAAGACGTTGAGGAGTTTCGCGACCACGGTCGCGACACCTCGAAAGTGGCCGGGGCGAAGGGCGCCTTCGAGCGGCGCGCTCACGTCTTCCACCGTGATCCACGTCTGGAATCCCGGCGGGTAGACCTCGCCCGCCGATGGAGTCCAGACGGCGTCCAGGCCGAGCGAGGCGAGGAGGCCGAGGTCGTTGTCGAGAGACCGCGGATACGCCACGAAGTCCTCCGCCGGACCGAACTGGCTCGGGTTGACGAAGATGCTCGCCGCGGCGTGCTCGTTCTCCTTTCGCGCGCGCGCCACCAGCGACAGATGCCCCGCGTGGAGCGCGCCCATCGTCGGCACGAGGCCGAGCGACCCTTCGCGGGAGGCGCGGAACGCGCGCACGTCGGCAGCCGTCGTGAGGACTTTCATGCCGCGGCGCGGGCGCCGTGAAGGCGCAGGAGCGTCTCGTTCGCCGGCGTGGGGACTCCGAGGCTTGCCCCCTCGCGCACGACGGCGCCGTTGATCGCGTCGATCTCCGTGGGCGCGCCTCTCAGGACGTCCTGGAGCGTCGAGGAGTGGTTCGACGCCGTGGCGCGTGCCACGCGCCGCGCCTCGGCGGCGGCGTCGGGGAAGGGAAGAGCGATTCCCTTCGCGCGTGCAACCTCCGCGACCTCGTTTGCCGCGCCATCGAGGAGCGCGAGGGCTTCGGGGCGCTCGAGCAGCCGGCCGTTCGGAACCCTCAGGATCGCGCTCAAGGCATTGATGCCTGCGTTCACGGCAAGCTTTCCCCACGCGAGCGAAGCTCCCTGGGCGGGATCGACGGCGCGCGCGTCGAGACCGGCGGAGCGAAAGACCGCCGCGAGGGAGTCGGGCCCGGCGATGTGCGTGGGGCCGTCGCCGCAAGGGCGCACGCGCCCGGGCGCCAGCAGCGTCGCCCCTTGCTCCGTCACGCCGAGGAAAGCCCGCGGGCCGAGCTTCTCGACGTTCCCGAGGCCGTTCTGAAGCGTGAGGACGCTCCCGTCGGGGCCGGCCAAAGCAGGAACGTCGCGCGCCACGCGGTCGGTCTGCCAGGCCTTGACGAGGACGAGGACGAGATCCGCGGCGTCGAGCGGGGCTCCGAGGCGCGCGCCTTCGACGGCGAAGGCCTCTGACCCGCGAGGCGTCTCGAGGACGATGCCGCCGCGTGCGATGGCGTCGAGCCCTTCCGTCCAGGTTCCGACGAGCGTGACCTCGGCCACACGCGCGAGGCGCGCCCCGAAGAAGCAGGCCAGCGCTCCCGTTCCGAGGACGTGGACCCTCATCGCGTCAGTGCGCCGTCTCGCCGCCCCACTCGCGCGCGATCGCCCGATAGACGTCCTCGTCGAGCGCGTGCGCATGGGCAGGCTCGGGGAAGCGCCCTGTGCGGACGTCTTCGACGTAGGCGGCGAATGCCCGCGCCATCTCTTCGTGGAGGCTCGCATACTGCTTGACGAACTTCGGCGCGAAGCCGTCGGTCAGGCCGAGGAGGTCGTGCGTCACGAGGACCTGGCCATCGCATGCGGCGCCGGCGCCGATTCCGATCGTGGGGATCGAGAGGCGGCGCGTGATGAGGCCGGCGAGCCGGTCCGGGATCGCCTCGAGGACGAGCGCGTGACAGCCCGCATCCTCGAGGGCGTGCGCGTCCTCGACGAGGCTTCGCGCCGCGGCGGCCGACTTGCCCTGGGTCCTGAAGCCGCCGAGCTGGTTCACTTTCTGCGGCGTTAGGCCGATGTGGCCCACGACCGGGATTCCCGCGCCCACGAGCGCCCGGACCGCCGGCACGACCTCGCGACCGCCTTCCAGCTTCACGGCGTTCATGCCGCCTTCCTTCAGGAATCGGCCCGCATTCCGCACGGCGTCGCCGACCGAGGCCTGGTACGAGAGAAACGGCATGTCGCCGACGAGATGCGCGACCTTCGCGCCGCGCGCGACGGCTTTCGCGTGATGGAGCATCTCCTCCATCGTCACGGGCAGCGTGTTGTCGTACCCGAGGACGACCATTCCGAGCGAATCGCCCACGAGGATCGAGTCCACGCCTGCGAGGTCGAGGGCGCGGGCCGTGGGGAAGTCGTACGCGGTGAGCATCGTGATCGGCTCGCCGCGCTCCTTCTTCGCCCGGAGCGTGTGAAGAGTGATCTTTCGCTGGGGAGAGGGAGCTATCGTGGACATGGCTATCTTCTCCGTGGAAGTAAGACGCCTTTCGAAAAGATCTCGAGCAGCCGACGCGTCCGGGTCGCGTGACACGATCCCGGCGCAGAAACGATGATAGCCCCTGCACTATGCCCCGTCCACGAGCCGGGGTCGTATTCTTCCTACGCCTGCCGGAATCGCGACCCGTCATGTCTTCTCGCCCTTCGAAGGAAGCATCATTCAAGTCATTTAGAATCAATTGTTTGAGTAAATCGCCTCCTCTGGCGATCTCTCCTTCTAAGAATCTTCCCTTCTTCCCCTCGCCTCATTAGGAAGCGAGCCACCGGTGCATGTACAGCATTCCGCTGCCCTGATGCATCTTCGTCAGTCGATTTTTCTCTTGACATAGCTCCTTTCGTGAAACAATTCCGTCAGGTTCAGCTTGGGGTACCAGACCCGTGGTCCATGCGGGCGCGGTCCCTAGGGAGTCGTCCATGGCAGCGTGGGACACGACGGAAGGCATGGGGCTGACGCCGGCTCTCGCCGGTGGTGGTTCGATGGCTGAAGCGTCGGTCCTGCGGGCCGTTCTCTCCGACGAGATTCCCGTCTCGGATGACGTCTCCTCCGAGGCCGCGGGCATCACGCCCGGCGAGTGGGACTGGACGGCGCTGAACAACGTGCTCCGCCCGAAGCTCATCGGCCTCGCGGTGAGGAAGTACAACTTCAGCCACGAAGAGGCGGAAGACGCCGTCCAGACGGTCTACATGCGCGTTCTCGCACGCGATCCGCGCGTGAAAGACCCGATCGGCTACGTCAAGATCGCGTTCCTCAACACCTGCCTGAACATCGCGATGGCGAAAGAGCGCAGCGTCCAGCAGATGCCGGAGGAGATGGACGTGCCGGACCCGAAGTGCGAGCGCGTCACCGCGCGCCTCGAGGCCGTGCGCATGGTCAACAAGGCGATCCGCAGCGCCGGGCCGAAGTGCAAGCGCATCGTGCGGCTCTACTTCGGGCAGGAATACAGCCTGGCCGACATGACGAAGGCCACGGGCTACTCCAAGAAGACCGTCTGGAAGCGCATCTGGGGCTGCCTCGACAAGATGCGGAAGGTGCTCGCGTGAGCGCAGAATTCAAGCCTGCCGCGTCTTCCTGCCCCGAGCAGTGGGAGCTTTTCGAGCTCGTGACCGAGGGCTCGACGGAGCTGAACGCGCATGTGAAAGCCCACGTCACGGCGGGCTGCCCGTCGTGCGGGAAGCACCTCGACGACATCCGCACGCTCTCGAGGGCGCGCGAGATGAAGGAAGAGTTCGACGCCTTCTTCGAAGAGCTGCCCCAGGACGACGCCCCGCCCACGGAGCGCGAGGAGTTTCTCCTCAAGTTCAAGAAGAAGAACCGCCCCGCCGACCGCCTCGGCCGCCTCGCCCACGACGGCCGCCAGCTCGCGGCCGAGATCGTGAAGGCGGTTTCGGAAGAAGGCCTCGAAAAGGCGAAAGAGCTGCTCGGGAAGATCGAAGCGGATCCGAGCCGCGGATACGCGTACCTGTACGCGTGCCAGCTGGCAATGCCGAAAACGTCCAGCAACCCGCCGATGTACGTCGAGTTTGCGAAGGCGATATCGGAAACGACCCGGAGCCTCCCGTACCTTAAGGACAAGGGACCCGCTCAGCCCGTCTGCCGCGAGCAGGTAGCCGGCGAGGCGGCGCTCTTGAAAGCAAACGCGCTGACCTACCTGGCGCTGTGCGCCGAGGCAATTGACGCAGCGCGAGAAGCTCGCCTGAGCTTTGTCGCGGCGGGTGAGGACAGTTTTGCGCTCGCCCTAGCGGACTACTTCGAGGGACTCGCGGTCACGTTCTCTGGTGATTTCGCTGTCGCGTGGCGGCTCCTGAAATCAGCTCGTTCTGAATTCAATCTTTATGGGCAAGAGAACTGGCAGGGGAGAGCTCATGCGGCGCTCGGACTCTTGGTTCTGGGCCGCGGGAAGTGCGCCTCGGCCCTACATTTCTTCGACGAGGCTCTTCGAGTACTTCACCCCGATCAGGACGGCACGGCCTACGCCGCAACTCTTGTGAATCGGGGCTATGCCTTGGTCAAGGTTGGTCGGTTGGATGCAGCGAAGGCGACGTATGCGCGCGCGCTTATGCACGCCCGTCGGTTCCAGATGAACCATCCTCTTCTCACGATTCGCTTCGGCTTGGCCTCGATCGAACTGCTCCGGGGCAATGTCGTTCGGGCGCTCGGAGGATTCGAGAGGATGGCCCACGATGCCGCGGAGATGGGTTTCAACGAGCAAGTACTCGGCGCTCAGCTGCGGATCGCCGAGTGCTTGTCACGTCTCGGCCGTGGCGACGAAGTGGAGCGCCGCGTTCAAGAGATTCGTCAGTCCGCCTTCAAGGTTTCGCTCGAGAATGATCTGGCGTTCCGCGAGCTTTTCGAAAGCATCGATGAGGATCGAGCTTCCTCGGAGATGATCGCCTACATCGCAGACTACTTCGAGGGCAGAAACCGCGGTGTTCGCACAGCCTACAAACCGTTCCGGCTGGTGGCGAACGGAAGTTGATCGTTCTGTAGACATCGTTCATAGACAGGGGGCAGAGGTGCCAAGAAATCGGGTACCTCAAGAAAGTTCTTATCAGAAGGGGGTCAAACGTGTGCCCCCGTCTGTCCGTGTATATAGCCCACAGCTGAACAATCGCAGCACTAACCAATTGTTGGCAACTTGGTAACCCAGGTAGGCCAGGGAGGACGTATGGATTTCGACTTCGGCTTCGGTTCGTTCTTGTATTTCATTGACTGGTTTGGGTTTGGCAGCTCAGCGGAAAGCGTCTCGACGACGACTATCGGCGGTAACAAGGTCTCCACGACGACTATCGGCGGCTGACAACTAACTCCCAATAGCTGCCCAACAGGCTGGCTTGACTGGCTCTGTGTTAGGTGTGTTTGCGCGTGAAAACGCGTGTTTTCGTGTTCTTGGGTAAGATTTGCATATGAATTGGGTGTCAAAAATATTTTCTTGGGAGGGGGTCAAAGGCGCGCCCCTGGCTGTCTCTACTAATAGCCCACCCTTAGGGCGCCCTCAAGCAATTTCAGATCGTTAATCCAGGAAGTGAACCTCTGGCTCACCTTGGTCGGTAACGTCGGCTCTGAGGCGAGTGTGTTCGCCCTCACCCCGCGTACTGCGCGATGCCGTTTCCGAATGACCAGTTCTCCTTGGGGACCTCGACGAGGTTCACGAGGACGTCTTCCTTCCGCATGCCGGGGTTCTTCGCGAGGTTCTCCGCGATCCGGGCGTAGAAGGCCTTCTTCATCTCGAGGGTCCGGCCCAGGTTCAGAGTGACCTCGATGAAGACGACGTCGTCGGTGCGTTTGACGCCGAGGTAACCGGCGTCGTAGATGAGGCCGCCGGCGGGGTGCTCTGTGATGACCTGGAAGCGGTCGTCGGCGGGGACGTTGATCGTCGCGAGCATCGCGTCGAAGACGCCGTCGGCGATGGCCTTGATGTAAGCCGGTGGCTTACCCGCGCGAAGGGAGATGTGGACGAGCGGCATGGGGCCTCCTGTGGCCCGAACGTTACCGCTCCCGGGCGCGCCGCGCCTCAGTCTTCTATCAACTTATGCCCCGCGAGCGTGAGCGCCGCGATCGCCTCGTTCAGGGAAGTCTTCTTGACGAGGATGTAATCCGTGTCGAACGTCGAGACCGCGAAGAGGCTGATTTTTGCATCGGCAAGCGGCTTTGCGACGGAAACGAGGACCCCTACGACATCGAGCGGGAACGGGCCGTGGAGCTTCAGGAGGGCCCAGCCGCGCGCGACCCGCAGGTCGAAGCCGTCGAGGTTCGGCGGGAGGCGCCGCTCGTCGCAGACGATCGACAGCTCGTCGGCCGTCCGGGTGATCGACGTGAACGTCTTGCCGGCCCATGTCGGAAGGGGAGCCTTCGCAGACAGGCGGCAGATGGCGTACGTGCCGGGAATCACGGAGAAGCGCTGTCCCGGTTTCATCTCGGCAAGATCTCAGGGCGATGCGAAGGGGTTGCGGATGCGCAACGCTCCGAAGGCCTGCCCGGTGTTGAGGTCTTCCGACCAGATCGTCCGGCAGCCTAGCCGGCGGGCGCTCTGAAGAATGAGGGCATCCCACAGGGAAATGCGTTTGCGTCGATGCAAGTCGATGGCCGCGAGGACGTCCGCTCGAACGGGCTCGTGAAGAATCCAGTGCGAGAGGTCTTCGATGAGCGCGGCGGCTCCCGCCGCCGGCATCGGCCTCGAGACCTTGCGGGTGATCGTGACGAAGAGCTCCTGCAAGACCTGAAGGCTGAGACAGCCGCGCCCGGAGCGCCACAGACCGGCCACGAGCTCTCGCGCCTGCGCTGCTTTCGCCCCCGCGCTTGCGTCGTACGCGTAGACCAGGACGTTCGTATCGACGAACTCCCGGGCCGGCTCAGCGCTCATGGAGCGAGTCGCGGGTCCACATGGCCTGACCCCGGGTTCCCAGATTCACGGGGCGTGTGAGCCGCGCGAGCGCCCGCTCGCGAGCCGCGGCGTAAGCGTCCTCGCGCTCGACGATGTCTTCCAGCATGCCAGCGAGAAGCGCCGAGACGGAGGTCTGCCGTTCGACGGCGAGGATCTTCACCTTTCTCAGCACGGGCTTTGGAAGCGCGAGCGTGATGTTCTGAATGACCGCCTTCACGCGAAAGAGTGTATCACGCGTTCACGTGAAACGGATCGAGTAACCCGCTGGAGTGACGAAGGTCGTCATCCCCCGGACGCGGGCTCGGCCGGGCGGGGGCCCATGTGGTGCTTGATCATCTCGCCCTCGGCGATGTAGATCGCTTCCTCGCCGATGTTCGTCGCGAGGTCGCCGACGCGCTCGAGGTTCTTCGAGACGCTCATGATCTCGATCGAAGCGCTGATGAGCGCCGGGTTCTCGACCATGTACGTCAGGAGCTCGCGGATGATGGACTTGTTCTTCTCGTCGAGGATGTCGTCGCGCTTGCAGACTTCGAGAGCGAGCGCGCTGTCCTTCCGGATGAAGGCATCCAGCGACTCCTTCAGCATGCCCCGCGCGATCTCGGCCATGTGGGGGATGTCGATCCACGGCTTGAACGGGCGAAAGCGCGACAGCCGCTCGGCGCCCTCGGCGATGTTCACGGCGTGATCGCCGATGCGCTCGAGGTCGGCGTTGATCTTGAGGGCCGAGACGAGCAGGCGGAGGTCCCCGGCGACGGGCTGCTGCAACGCGAGGAGGTCGATCGCGTCCTCGTCGTTCTTGATCTCCATCTGGTCGATCACCTTGTCGCGCTCGATGACTTTCCGCGCCTTCGCGGCGTCGGCCTCGACGAGCGCCTCGACCGCGAGGCGGATCTGGTTCTCGACTTCCGCGCCCATGCCGATGAGCTGCCGGCGCAGGTTCTCGAGCTTCTCGCCGAAATGTTCTTTCATGAGGTCTCCTTCGTGCGTTCGAGGGCCACGTCCCGCGGGACCGCCGCCGGCAGCGTGACGGTGAAGCGGCTGCCCTTGCCGGATTCCGAGTCCACGCGGATCGTGCCCCCGTGGAGGATGAGGAGGTGCTTCACGATGGCGAGCCCGAGGCCCGTGCCCGGGATCGACTTCGCGCGCGACGGGTCGACGCGGTAGAAGCGCTGGAAGATGCGGTCCTGCTGCGAGCGCGGGATGCCGATGCCGCGATCGACGACGTGGACGACCACAGGGGACGCGGCGGCCGGGCCGCCCGGCGGTCCCCCCTCCGCGAGGACGTCCACCCGCTGGCCGGAGGGGGAGAACTTGACGGCGTTGTCGACGAGGTTGCGGAACACCTGGGAGAGGCGGCGGCGGTCCCCGACGATCTCGAGATTCTCGCCTGCCTCGACCGCGACCGTCACGCCCCGCGCCTCGGAAACCGGGGCGAGGTCTCGCACCACGGAGGCGAGGAGCGGCAGCAGCGAGATGCGTTCGAGAGAGAGCGTCACGGCGCCGGACTCGATCTGCGAGAGGTCGGTGAGATCCGAGACGAGCGCCTCCATCTCCGACGATTGCCGCTCGAGAATGCCGATGAGCCGCGCGAGATCGGGAGGGAGGTCGTTCTCGCCGGCGAGCGTCTCGACGGCCGCGCGGATCGCCGCGACCGGGGTCCGGAGCTCGTGGGAGACGTCCGAGACGAAGCGCCGCCGCATCGTCTCCGTGCGCTCGCGTTCGGTCGCGTCCCGAACGACCCCCACCGCGGCGGGCTCGCCGGCCCCGCCACCGTGCGGGACGGCGCGGACGTTGATCTCGAGGACCTGCTCGGGTGCGGTCTCCCCGCCGAGGCGCAGGACGGCCGTCTCGTCGGTCGAGCCCTCGCCCTGGACGCGGGCCGCGAAGAGGCGGAGCGTTTCCGGGTCGCGCACGAGGTCTACGAGCGCGCGCCGCGGCGCGCCCGCGGGCGCGCGAAGCAGGGTGAGCACGGCCGGGTTCGCGTCGAGGAGCGCGAGGGTCCGATCCACCACGAGGAGGCCGACGGGGACCTGCTCGAAGACGGTCCGCGCGAGGAGGCGCGCTTTTTCGCTACCCTCGCGCTCGGCCGCGACGAGGCGCGCGAAGCGGGCGAGCGCGACGAAGACCTCCTGCGTCTCCTCCGAGCCGCTCGCGGGCGGGTGGGGATGGCGGCCGGCCGCGGCCTCGGCGACGCCCGCATTCACGCGCTCGAGGTCGCGCGCGTGCCGGTGCCGGATGAACGTGACGAGGACGGCGACGATGAGCCCGGCGAGAACGGAGACCTGCAGGAGCGTCCGCCGGAACGGCGCCTCGAGCGCGTCGAGGTCGTTCTGGCTCATCGCGAGGCGGACGTAGCCGATCGGGCTCGCCTCCTCCCCTACGCGGCGCGCGACGTAAACGAACGGGTCGTGAACCGTCGCGGACGTGCGCGCGCCGAAGCCCACGAGGCCGTGGCGCGCCGCGAGGACCTCCGGACGCGACGCGTGGTTCTCGACGCGCTCGAGCCGATCGGGAGGGACCTCGCTGTCGGCGATCACGGTCCCGTCCGCTTCGATGAGCGTGAGGCGCGCGCCGGCCTGCCGCGCCGCGAGGCCGACGCGGTCCTGCGCGGCGGTCCGCGTCTTCAGGTCGGCCTCGAACTCGGGCGCGACGCGCTCGAGCATGAGGACGAGGTCGCGCCGGCTGTGCTCTCGCACGGCGCCGTCGAGGACGCGCCCGAGCGCGATCGCGAAGGCGACGCCGAGAACGAGGCCGGCGAGCGCGGGCAGGGCCGCGCGGCGGAGGAGGGGAGTCATTTCGAGAATTTGTATCCCACGCCGACGACCGTCTCGATGACGTCGTCGCCGATCTTCTTGCGCAGAGAGCGGATGTGGACGTCGACGGTGCGCGTCTCGATATCGGCCGCGTAATCCCACAGGCGGGAGAGGATGGTCTCGCGCGAGACGACGCGGCCGCCGCTTCGGATCAGGAGCCAGAGAAGGTCGAACTCCTTCTTCGTGAGATGGAGCGGCTCCCCGCGCACCTCCACGGTGTGGCGCGCCCGGTCGACCTTGAGGCGCGGATCCTCGTAGACGTCGTCCGGCGACTCGGGCGAGGCCGCGCGGCGCAGGTGCGCCGCGATGCGGGCGAGGAGCTCCTTCATCGAGAAAGGCTTCGTGACGTAGTCGTCGGCGCCGAGCTCGAAGCCCAGCAGCTTGTCGCGCTCCTCGGCGCGCGCCGTGAGCATCAAGATCGGGACGTGCCGCGTCTCCTCGTGCTTCTTGAGCTCGCGGCAGATCGTGAGGCCGTCCACGTCCGGGAGGTTCAGGTCGAGAACGACGAGGTCCGGCGGGTGTGCGAGGAGCTCGTCGAGCGCCACAAGACCTCCGGCGAAGCGCTCGATCTCGTAGCGCCCGTCCTTCTTGAGGTTATACGTGAGCGTGAAGGCGAGATCCTCGTCGTCCTCGACGACGGCGATGCGTGGGCCGCGCGGAGAGAGGGGCGCCCGCAGGCGTCGTCCCGCCCCTCATCCAAACCGCCCTGTTATGTAGTCCTCGGTGGTTTTCTGGCGGGGCTTCGTGAAGATGATCTCGGTCTGGTCGAACTCGATGAGCTTGCCGAGCATGAAGAAGCCGGTCTCGTCCGAAACACGCGCGGCCTGCTGCATGTTGTGCGTCACGATCACGATCGTATAGCGTTCCTTCAGCTCGAAGATGAGCTCCTCGACCTTGGCGGTCGCGATCGGGTCGAGGGCGGAGCAGGGCTCGTCCATCAGGAGGATCTCGGGCTCGACCGCGAGCGCGCGCGCGATGCAGAGGCGCTGCTGCTGGCCGCCCGAGAGCCCCAGCGCCGACGTCTTGAGGCGGTCCTTGACCTCGTCCCAGAGCGCGGCGCGCACGAGCGCCGACTCGACGCGCTCGGTGAGCTCGGAGCCGCTGAGGGCGCTGTTGATCTTCAGGCCGTAAGCCACGTTGTCGAAGATCGACTTCGGGAACGGATTCGACTTCTGAAAGACCATCCCGACGCGCCGCCTCAGGTCGACGATGTCGATGTCGGATCCGTAGATCTCGCGTCCGTCGAGGAGAACGTCCCCGTCGACCCGCGTGTCCGGGATGATGTCGTTCATTCGGTTCAGGCACCTCAGGAACGTCGACTTGCCGCAGCCGGAAGGCCCGATGAACGCCGTAACGCACTTCTCGCGGATCTGGATCGAGATGTCGTGCAACGCCTGGCTCCGCCCGTAGAAGAAGTTCAGGTGCCGCGCCTCCATCCGGACGGGGAGAGGCGCGGCCGCGGCCGTCGCCGTTCCGGGGGCAGAAGACGGTTTCGCGAGGGTATCGGCGGCTCTTTCGTTCACGACGATCTCCATCATGTGCGGTGCATCCTCTCGAGGCGCCTCGTGACGACGCGGGCGAGGACGGAAAAGAGGAAGACGACCGTGACGAGGACGAGAGCGCCGGCCCACGCCTGCCGGTGCCAGTCCTCGTAGGGCGAGATCGCGTACGTGTAGATCTGTACGGTCAGAGAGGCGATCGGCTGCGAGAGAGTCGTCGACCAGAATCGGTTCGAAAAGGACGTGAAGAGCAGCGGCGCCGTCTCTCCTGAGATGCGCGCGAGCGAGACGAGGATCCCGGTCATGATGCCCGGCAGCGCCGCCGGGAGCATGACCGTGAAAGCTGCGCGCGACCGGGTCGCCCCGAGGGCGAGCGCTCCCTCGCGAAGAGTCGAAGGCACGAGGTTGAGGAGCTCCTCCGTCGTCCGCGTGATGATCGGGATCATCATGAACCCGAGGGCGACGCCACCCGCCACGGCGCTGAAGTGGTGGACGGGCAGGACGACGAGCGCGTACGCGAAGATCCCGATCACGATGGACGGGATCCCGTTCAGGACGTCCGCCGTGAAGCGAACCGCGGTCGCGAGCTTCGATTTCGGATACTCGGACAGATAGATGCCGGACATGAGGCCGACGGGGATCGCGACACAGGACGCGAGGCCGATGAGGATCAGCGTACCGACGATCGCGTTCGCCATGCCGCCGCCCGCCTCGCCGACGGGCTTCGGCATCTTCGTGAAGAAGTCCCAACTCAGGGAGGTGACGCCCTGCTTCAGGACGTAGAAGAAGACGAAGAAGAGCGGCACGAGAGCGAGCGCGACGGACGCACCGCAGAGCCCGACGACGGCGTTCGAGAGGAGCTTGCGGCGCGCGTTGCGGCTCATCGGCGCCCTCCCCTTACGGCTCGGCCGCTGCGCGTCCCTTCGATCCTCGCCCGTGGCTCGGCTCTCCGGTTCACGCGGCCTCTTCGACGGGCACCGCCGCCGCTTTCGGCGCCGAGGCCTTGACTTCGCGGTTCACGCTCCAGATCAGGAAGCGCGATGCCGCGTTGATGAGGAGGGTGATCGCGAAGAGGACGAGTCCGATCTCGACGAGAGCGGACAGATAGAGGTCGTCCGCTGCTTCCGTGAACTCGTTCGCGATGACGGCCGCCATCGTGTACTGCGGTGCGAAGAGGGACGCCATGATCCGAGGGCTGTTTCCGATGACCATCGTGACGGCCATCGTCTCGCCGATCGCGCGGCCGAGGCCGAGGATGACAGATCCGAGAATCCCGGTCCTTCCGTATCGCATCGCGACCCGAATCGCCTCCCAGCGCGTCGCCCCGAGCGCGTACGCGGCTTCGCGCTGCGTCGCAGGCACGGCCTTGAGCACCTCGCGGGCGACCGACGACGTGAACGGGATGATCATGACGGCGAGGATGAGCGCGGCCGAGAGCATTCCGACGCCGAGCGGCGGGCCCGAGAAGAGGGGAAGGCTGCGCGCCCAGGCGGGCGTGAGCACCTCGAGCTTGCGCACGAGCGGGACGAGGACGAAGACGCCCCAGAGGCCGTAGACGATCGAGGGGATCGCGGCGAGGAGCTCGGTCAGGAAGGCGAGGGGCGTCCTCAGAACTCGCGGCGAAAGCTCCGAGAGGAAGATCGCGATTCCGAGCGCGACGGGCGTCGAGATCAGGAGGGCGAGGAACGAGGAATAGAGCGTGCCCCAGATGAACGGCAAGGCGCCGAAATCACCGGAGACGGGATCCCAGGTCTTCGTCTTCCAGAAGCTGAAACCGAACTTCGTGATCGAGAGACGCGATTGCTGCCAGAGGACGAACGCGATCGCGGCGACGAGTAAGACGACGAGCGCGGCGAAGAAGCCCGTCCCCGCGCGGAACCCGAGATCCTCTCCTTTCCGCCGCGGGGCCGGGCTCTTCGTCATCGTGTGCTTCCGCTGCGAACTTACAGCTTGATCTTCCCGAGGGCCTTCATTTCGAGGGCGACGACTTCCTTCGGAAGCGGAGCGTAGCCGAGGCCGGCGCAGTACTTCTGTCCGTCGGTGATCGCCCACTTGAAGAAGTCGATCATGATCTTCGCGCGCGCCTTGTCCTTCGGGTTCTCGTAGAAGAGCATCCAGGTGAAGGACGAGATCGGATAGGCGTCCGCGCCGGGCGCGTTCGTGATCGAGACGCGGAAATCGGCCGGCATGGCCTTCGCGGCGCCTGCGGCCGCCGCGGTGACGGTCTCGAGCGAGGCGCGCAGGAACTTGCCGTCGTGGTTCTGGACGTCGCCGAAGCTGATGTTGTTCTGGATCGCGTAGATCAGCTCCACGTATCCGATCGCGCCCGGCGTCTGCTTCACGAGGCCTGCGACGCCCTCATTCCCCTTCCCGCCGATGCCCACGGGCCAGTTGACGGACGTCGCGACTCCGACCTTCTTCTTGAACTCCGGATAGACCTTCGAGAGATAGTCGCAGAAGATGTAGTTCGTTCCCGAGCCGTCGGAGCGATGGACCGCGGCGATGTCCAGGCTCGGCAGCGCGACGCCGGGATTCAGCTTCTCGATGGCCGGGTCGTTCCACTTCGTGATCTTGCCGAGGTAGATCTCGGCGAGGACGGCGCCCGTGAACTTCAGGTTCACCGTGACGCCCGGGATGTTGTACGAGGGTGCGACGCCGCCGAGGACTGTCGGGAAATGGAGGACGGCGGCCGGAGCCGACTTGAGCTGGTCGTTCGTCATCGGCCCGTCCGAGGCTCCGAAGAAGACCGTGTTGTTCGTGAGCTGCTTGATGCCGCCGCCCGAGCCGATCGACGCGTAGTTGATCTCGATGTCCGGATGCTGGTTGTGGTACTCGTCGAACCACTTCGAGTAGATGGGGAAGGGAAACGTCGCTCCCGCGCCGTTGATCTGAACCGTCTGCGCCTGAGCGGGCACGGCGGTAGCGGCGAGGAAGGCTCCGAAGAGAGCGGGGAAGAGAGACCGGAGATTTCTCTTGAAAGTGGTGTTCATGTTCGCTTTCGTCTCCTGAAGTTGCGGCGGCTCAGCGGCGTTCCTCATGGACGTGAGGATGTGAGACGCGCGTGAAGTTAGTGTGAAAGTCGGCATGCAAGTCTTTCTTTCTAAGGAATTTATCTTCTTCCATTTTTTTTCTTTTCTTCGTCGTTTTCTCCTCAGAAGTTGACGAGCGTGTGAAGCGCGTAGAACTTGTTGTCTGGCTTCGCTGGGGCGAAATTGTCGAACGTCTCTTGTGTGTAGTCCGCCATGAGGGCCGAGACGATTCCGTGGCCGAAGTTGAACCAATAGGCGATGCCCACGATCGTGCGCTTCTGCTTCGGGTCGAGGTCCTTGTTGGGCTTGAGCTCGTCGTAGCGGATGAGGGCCTCGAGGCCGAACGGCGTCCTGGGCGTGACCCAGATCGACCAGTCCCTCGGCTTGACCTCGGCCGCGCCGGGCGAGGCCTGGTTCGTCGCCTCGATGTACGTGAAGCCCGCGTTGATGTATGGGTTCTCGAACGTCGTGTCGGCGAGCCAGCGGTTCCTCTTCTGGTCCTTCGCGACGTTGTCCACGTTCAGGAAGCCCGTGATCCGCCAGCCCTTCGCGACGGGCATGCTCTCGAGCGGACGCAATGAGGCGCGGACCTGGAAGCCCTTCTGGTCGTTCGCTTCGGCCTTGTTGTAGCCCTCGCCGTTGTAGTAGCCGAGGTGCACGTCGCCGTAGTCGTCCGGGAAGCTGACGTGGCCGGAGAGACCGAGGTCGGACGACGTCAGGAAGCCGTCCCGGTCGACCATCGTCGGACTCTGGAACCGGTAGCGGTAGATGCCCTCGGCGTAGTCGATGTAAGGCGTCTGCTGCTGGCCGAAGCGCGCCCACGAGCCCTTGGGCAGCCAGTCGTCCAGGTTGAGCTGCGCGAAGGCGTACTTGACGCGGACCACGTAGCTGCCGGAGAGCGTTCCCGTCGTGTCAGCCACGCGCACGAGATCGGTCGTGATTCGGTACGAGAGAAGGTGATGGAGCTGGCCGGTGAAGTTGAGGTACGCGCGCGAGACGTTGAACGCATTCGGGTTGTATGTGCTCCCGTCGGCGTTCTTGGCGGTCGGTGAGTCCGTATACGTGTAGTCGGCGAACAAAGTGAACCCGACCTTGATCGAGGGCCTGTCGTCCGGCGGGACGTAACCCTCGGCCGGTGTGACCTGAGCCGGCGCGGCGAGCGAGAACGCGAATCCGACTGCACAGATCGCGGCCGCGAGGCTCAGGCGTCGGACGAGGGTCGTCTGCTTCTGCATGAAGTGTTCCTCCTTTTGCAGTCGCAGACTCTTGTCGAACGAGATCAAGAGGCCGGGAGAACGAGGTGAAGGTTTGGTGAAGGTTCTCGAACGCAAAGCCAAGGGGTCGAAACATCGTCTCTTTACAGACTCTTTACTTCCGCGACGAGATCGAATCGGCCGTGCGACGCTTTGCGAAGGAGGTCGAGCAGGGGAGGCCGCTCACGGGCGCGATCACGCGCAAGAAGGCGTCCGCCGCCATCTAGCCTGTTCCTCGTCTGGCTCATGCTCGCGCCCTGGGTGTTCTTCCGTCCCGGCTGCGCCCCCTTACGAGGCGGGGCGACACGCACAGCGCGGTGGTATGCAACGCCGCCCGACGTGTATCGGATCCTAAGGGCGGGCCGGCGAGAGCGGAGAGCTCTTTCTACGGAAGCGCTCGATCTTTCTTTGTTTCTGGCGGACGGGAAGGTCGGGATCTCGTTCGGGGATCCGGACTTCCTGCGTCTGGGTGCAGGCGGCGCAAATGCGCGTGACGGAGTCGGGAGGCGGTTTCAGGAGACTCACGACCATCTGGTTGGAAGCTCCACATGCCTCGCACGTCCAAAGATGCAGCATGCCGTTCGACCTCCTCGCGCGCATCTATCACACGGGAGTGCGGTTCATGTGAAGGCCAATCGAGCAGCAAGATCGAGGCCAGAAATCCAGGCTGACGAGGCCTCATCGCGTGCGTCCCTCCTCAGGCAGTGACTGCGGCCGTGCGTCGCGACGGCATGAGGTGCGTGAGAGGGCCGAGGCGGGCACGATGGCCCTGCCAGTCGACCTCGCGCGAGACGTAGGGCACGACCTGCGTCGCGAGCTGGAGGAGGTCCTTGGCGGGGAGGAGAAGGAGCTGAGCCGCCGTGAGGTCGGCCCTGGCCGTTCGCGCGAGGACGAAGCCCTGTGCGAGGCGGAGAAAGAGGATGGCGCCTGCAGCGACGAACGGCAGAGGCGGGAGGCCGGATGGCCCGAGCGCCGTGCCGCCGCAGGCGAGGAGGGAAAACGGAAGCGGATTGAGGAGGAGCTCACCCGTGTACGTCAGCTTCGAAAAGGAATACCGGATCTTTCCCCAGCGCACCTGGCGATCCAGAGCCCGCCCGAGGGCGCGGGTCACCGTCACGTTGCGGACGACGACCGTCGAGAGCGCGATCCGAAAGCCCGCTGCCTTCACCGCGCAGCCGATCGCCTGGTCTTCCGCGAGGACGTCGGTGAACGCGGCGAAGCCCCCGATCGCGTCGTGAGCGGCGCGCGTCAGTGCCATGGACTTGCCGACGACGCACGCGACGCCGCCGGCCGCGGCCAGGACGGTGCCCGGGAGTACGAACGTGAGGAGGTGAAGGCTCTCGATCACGGCGCCGAACGAGCGCGCGCCGGAGCCCGTGAATACGTTCGACACGCAGCCCACCGAGGGATCGTCGAAGGCGGCCACTGTCGCGGCGACGTCGCCGGGCTCGACGCGTACGTTCGAATCGGACACGAAGAAGATGTCGCCTCGGGCGACGCGTGCTGCGGCGACGAGCCGCTCGACCTTCGGGTTCTTGAGCGCGACGCCGGTCCCTCCGCCCACGACGAGGCGGAACGGCCCTTCGGGAAAGCGGGCCATGGCGCGGCGGGCGGCGGCCACCGCGGGATCGTCCTCCCGCTCGGCCGAGAGGACGACCTCATGCGTCACACCCGACACTCGCGCGAACGACGCGAGGTTCTCCTCGAGGCCGTCGTCAAGCCCGGAGAGCGGCTTGAGGATCGAAACGCGCGGCGTCGTGGTGGAAGCGGCCGGCCGGAAAGCGTTCGCGGCCGGCTCGCGCCGGCCCCGCGCGAAAGGGCGGGGCGTCGCCTTCCCCTTCCGGAGGAGACGGACCACGAGGCCCGTCTGGACGGTCGTCAGGACGGCTCCGATTGCGGCCACGGCGAGAAGGACGGTCGTGAGAGTCATGGGGCGGACCTCATGCGGTCGCCGGCTCGACGAAGCCGGGGATGACGGTGCACGGGCGGAGCGGCTCTGTCTCTTCCGGGATGCGGGCGGCGACTGGAAGTGGGTCGGGGAGACGCGTGACGCCGAGGCCCTTGCCGGCGCGGAGGGACGCGAGGATCGCGTCCGGGTTCTTCTCGGAGCTCATGAGCGTCTTCCACGCGTAGAGGTGCGGGCGGTCGTGGAAGTCGCTGTTGCCGACATACGGGAGGCGCGCGCGGGAGACCTGGGGAAAGAGGTCCCAGCGGCACGCCAGCTCCCAGAGGTCGATGAGCGACGAGACCTCGCGGCGCTTGTTCCAGAGGTAGAACGTGTTCGCGAACCAGTCCGACTGCTCGTTGGGATGACACGCCACCGTGACGGCGCCGGCTTCGCGGGCGCGCGTGAGCATCTCCTCGACCGGACCGTTCGCGGGGACGAAGCGGTCGAGGCCGAGCGCGAGGGCGTGGGCCGAGCGCTTTCCGGTGAGCGCGTTTCGCGTGAGCTCGCAGCCGGCGAGGACGACCATGCGGTACTCGTCCCAGGCGCGCCCCGCCTCGCTGTCGATCTCGGCGCGGTACGCGTCGAAGTTGTCCCTGGTGATCGAGAGCCGGCAGCCGTGCGCGATCTTCCCGAGGAGCGAGTCCGTATCGACGACGTGGTCTGTGACGGCGATTGCATCGTGGCCGGAGCGCCCGAAGAGGTCCACGATTTCGGGGATCGACAGGCGTCCATCCGACCAGGTCGAATGCACGTGAAAGTCGGCCAGCAGCATGGGTCGCCCTCCTCCCCGCGAAAGATGGGCCCCGGGGGTGCGGAAGGGGTGAACCGGCTGTTCAGGCGGCGTTAAATGTGCACAGATTTCTGTGCATGGTTTTCCCGCAATGGCTGCAAGAGGAAAGACTTGCCGATTTCGCGGAAGATCTCCGTCGAGGGCCGCGGGCTGCGCTCGAAGGTCTCGGGATCGACCGCGAAGAGGCCGAACTTCGGGCCGTAGCCGTCCAGCCACTCGAAGTTGTCGAGGAGCGACCAGTGGAGATAGCCCGCGACGGGCACGCCCCCCGCCTCAGCGTCGGCCAGCGCCGAAAGATGAGAACTCAGGAAGGCGGGGCGAAGCGCATCCGCACCGTCGGCCAGGCCGTTCTCCGTGACGAGGACCGGGAGGCCGAGCCGGCCGGCGTCGCCGAGAAGGGCCGCAAAGGACGCGGGTGCGATCTCCCATCCGTTGTCGGTGAGGCCGTGCCCCTGCCGGTCGCGATACGAAAAGCCCGTGAGGACACGCGTCGCCGCCGGGAAGCGCACGTGAAGGCGCGAGTAATAGTTGACGCCCACGAGGTCGAGGGAGCCGGGCAGCGCGTCCCGTCGCCCCTTGAAGCGCGTGAATGGCGGGATCCAGAGATTCCATCGCCCCGTCGCGAACGCCTCGAGAAACGCCGTGTTGTAGAGGCGGCGCGCGTGCCGGGCGAGAAGCGCGTCGAGCGGATTTCCCGGGCGGTCCGCGGCGAAGTCCATCATGTTGTGCGCGACGCCGATCGCGGTGCCGGGCGCCTCCTGGCGCAGGACGCCGGCGGCCTCCGCGTGCGCGGCGAGGATGTGGTCGAGGGCGCGCCCCGCGGAGCGCGAGTCGGCGAGGCCGGGCGGGATCTGGCCGTCGAGAAAGCCTCCGAGGAGGAGCACGAGCGGCTCGTTGAACGTGAGGAAAAGCCGCACGAGAGGAGACAGGGCGCGCGCGACCTCCCGAGCGAACCGCGCGAAGGCGTCGACCGAAGCCGGAGACGTCCAGGGCGTCTCCTCGTGGAACCACCTCGGGTGGGTGTAGTGGTGGAGCGTCACGACCGGCTCGAGGCCGAGAGAGACGAGGCGCTCGACGAAGCGCCGGTAGCGCGCGAGCGCCGGGGCGTCGAAGACGCCGCGCCGCGGCTCGACGCGGCTCCAGGACACGGAGAATCGGAACGCGTTCGCGCCGAGGGAGGCCGCGAGCGCGGCGTCCTCCTCGTATCTGCGCCACGAGTCCGCCGCGCGCCCGCACGCTCCGCCCTTCGTGCGGCCGGCGGCTTCCCAGTCCGTCCAGTCGCACGGATCACCGCCCTCGACCTGGTAGTGGGAGACGGCGACGCCGAAGAGCCGCGGCCGGTCGGGGAACGGGAAGACGCTCACTTCACGTCAAGATAACAGGGCTACGATACGGTCGAGACGATTGGGAATGGCGGCGAAGAACATCGCGGCGATCGACGTGGGCTCGAACTCGATCAAGCTCCTCGTCGCGCGACACGATCCTTCGGACGGCGGCAGCTGGTCGGAAGTCCTGCGCGAGAAGGAGATGGTGCGGCTCGGGCAGGAGACGCTCGCGTCGGGATCGCTCTCGGAAGAGGCGATGGCCGACGGGATCGACTGCCTCGTGCGCTACGCCGCTCTCGCGCGCGCCGCAGGGGCCGGCTCGATCACGGCGGTCGCGACGTGCGCGGTGCGTGAGGCCGCGAACGGGGACGAGTTCGTCAAGCGCGTGCGCAAGGAGACCGGACTCCGCCTCGCGGTGATCTCCGGCGAGGAGGAGGCGCGCCTCATCACGCGCGCCGTGCGCTCGGAGCTGCCGCCTTCGTGCGACCCGCTCCTGGTCCTCGACATCGGCGGCGGATCGACCGAGGTCGTCGTCGCGGAGGGCGACCGGATCCTCCTGGCCGAGAGCCTCGATCTCGGAGCCGTGCGCCTGACGGATCTCTTCGTCTCGTCCGACCCGCTCTCGGCGAAGGACGAGCGGCGCCTGCGCCGCGCGGTGAGGAGCCGCCTCGAGCGCCTCCGAAAGCCGGTCCGCCGGGCGAAGGTCGCAACGGCGGTCGGAACGTCGGGCACGATCCTCGCGGTCGCCGCGATCGCCGCGGAGCTCCAGGGGCGATCGCCGGCCGGCGCGGGCCACCGGGCGCTCGACCGAAAGGACGTGACGCGGATCGCGAGCCTCCTCGCGAAATCGACCGCGAGGCAGAAGCTCCGCGTCCCGGGGCTCGAGGCCGACCGGAGGGACATCGTGACCGCGGGAGCGATCCTCCTCGAGGAGCTCCTCGACGCGTTCGACGTGGAAGGCCTCCTCGTGTCGGACCGCTCGCTCCGCGACGCTCTCGTCCTCGAGGCGCCGGCCGCTGCGGGCCGCGGACGCAACGCGGAGCGGAACATTCGCCGCGAGTCCGTTTCGCGACTCGGAAAGCGCTCGGGCCTCTCGCGGGTCCACGCGGGCCGCGTACGTGACCTCGCCCTCGCGCTCTTCGACCAGACCCACAGCCTCCACCAGCTCACGGCGCTCGAGCGCGAGTGGCTCGAGCACGCCGCCGTGCTGCACGACATCGGCTTGTCGGTCGCTTATGCGCGCCACCACCACCACTCTTACTACCTGATCCTGCACGGCGACCTGAAGGGGTTCACGCAGGCCGAGGTGGAGCTGATGGCGCTCGTGGCCCGGTATCACCGCAAGGCGCCTCCTCTCGATGCGCACGAGCCGTTCCGGGCGCTCGACCCGTGGAAAAAGCCCGTCGTCGAGAAGCTCGCCGCGCTCCTGAGGGTCGCCGACGCGCTCGACCGCACGCATCGCGGTCTCGTCAAGCGCGTTCGCGTGACGTTCCGCGGCAAGCGGGTCCACATGGCCCTGTCCGCGCGCCATCCTTTGGATCTCGAGCTGTGGGCGCTCCGGAAGAAAGGCCGCCTTTTCGAGAGGACATTCGGCGTGGATCTCGTCGCGCGCACGGTTGTCGGATAATCGACGTGTGATCGTCGCGCTGATCCTTTTTCTCGCCGCCCGGGCCGCGTCGACGGCGCCCACCGTCACGCCGACGGCCTCTGTGACTCCGACTCCCTCGACACCAACTCCCATCCCCTCTCCGACCCCCGTGACAGCCGCGGATCCGTACCGCCCGCGGGCGCTCTCGGAGATCGCGCGCGACCGCCGTCTCGGTCGCCTCTCAGGCGTCGCCGTCGTCACGACGCCCGAGCCCGAGCCGGCGCCGTCCGGAACAGCGCCGGCGCGCCGCTCGGGTCCGGTGCGGGTCGTGGACGTCCAGGAGAACGGGGCGGTCACGGACGGCTTCGTCTCGGTCTACGGCACGGTCCGCAATACCGGCCACCTTGCCGCATGCCGCGTGAGGATCTTCCTGAAGGTCTACGACGGTCACGGAGTCCTGCTCTCGACGGGAGAGACCACGACGGACCTCAAGATCGTGGGACCCGGTGAGGCGGTTCCGTTCGGAGGGTTCGTCCAGGTTCCTGCGGGTGTGCGCGGCTCGCGCGAGCGGAAACCGGACCCGCTCGACAACGGGACCACCCCGACGAACTGGAAGCGCGTGGGCCGCGTCGAGGCCGAGATTATGGAGTCGAGCGAGGAATGCTCGTGAGCCCTGCCGCCCTCGCGCTTGCCCTTCTTCAGGTCGCGGCGGCCACGCCGGGTTCGACGCCCAAGCCCACGCCGACGCCGACGGTGAGCGGCCCCGCCCGGCCCCGCACGCTCCAGGACATCGCACGCGAGCGCCGCCTGAAGACGGGCCCGGACGCGAAAGGGAAGGGGACGACGATCACGCTCGGGCCCGCCCCCGGCGCAACGCCCGCCCCTACGGCTTCCGCCTCACCCGCCCCGACCGGGGACGCGCCGGCCGGCGACTCTCCGATCGCTTCGGACGTACGCGTCGTGGCCGTCTCGAACGACGGGGTCGTCGATCCAGCCGGCCTCGTCCGCGTCTCGGGCACGGTCCGAAACGCCGGAGACCAGACCGTGTGCGGCGTCGCGATCCTCGTGAGGATCCTCGACAGCAAGGGCGAGTACCTCGCGTCCGCCCAGATCGCGCCGGACGTGAACGTGCTGCCGGCGAAAGAGACGTCCAGCTTCCATGCGAGCGTTCAGGCTCCGCCGGGCGTGCGGGGCGCGCGTGTGAGCCCGGACCGCCGGGACGCCTCGGATGGAAGCACGACGATGGCGGGCGACTGGAAGCTCCTCGGGGGCGCCGAGGCGAAGGTCGTCGACGTGACCGCGTGCCCGAAGTGACGGCTCAGCGCGCGGGCGGACGGCCTTTGACGAGCAGCTTCTTCGTCTGGATGTAGCCGCTGAGGATCCGCAGGGTCGCAGCCCGCGTGTTCGGGTTGCGGCTGAAGATGGCGGTCGTGGCCTCCGGGCCGACGGCTTTGTTCTGCCAGACGAAATCCTCGATGAACTTGTTTGGTTGCTCGGGTTTGCCCCACCCGGCGTGAAGATCCTTCAGGACCCGGTCGGCCGACGAGGAGGGCATCTCGATGAAGACCTCCGCGAAGCGGTTCTCCCAGAACTCGTAGACGATCTTGTCGACGGGCGCGCCGCCCCACGTGAGATCGTCTTTGGCGATCCAGCAGAACTTCGCCTCATTGTGCTCGTCGAGGACTTCCATGCGCGGCCCCGGTCCGTCACCCCACTTCAGGTCCCGGAAGCCGGGTTTCATCCCTCCACTCGCACCGCTCTTCCCGCCGAAAAGGGCCATCGCTCCTCCCCCGAAAGGATCTCCCCCGAAAGGAAAAGGATAGCGCGTCCGGGCCGGAGCGGTCCCGCTCCTCGCCGCAGGTCCTCCTGTCCGTTGCGGGCTACGTTCCCGTCTTCAGGGCCACGTCGAGGAGATCCATGTCGACGCGCGGCATCGCGTCGCCTTCCGCGCGCCGGCGCTCGACCTCCGCGCGGACGAGAGTCGCTTTCGCCGGGCTCTGGCGAAGGGCGTTCACCGCGCCGACCGTGATCGTATAGACGCCGCACACGTTGCATCGCAGCTCGATCTCTGCGGTCGCGCTGCGGGCTCCGAGGGCCGTTCCGCCGCAGAGGAGACAGGCCATGTCCACGATCGACATGGGGCACCTCCCGTTGGAGACGATTCTCCCTCTTTTTGAAGGTCGAGGGAGGCTGAACCTGCAAGCTGAGTGGTACCCCCAGAGGGATTCGAACCCTCGATCTCCACCTTGAAAGGGTGGCGTCCTGGGCCACTAGACGATGGGGGCACCCGGCCGCAAAGCGGGGATTCTAACCGGCCTGGCGCCGGTCGGTCGCAAGACGCCCTCAGCGGAGGAACGCCGCCTCGAAGAGGCGGATCACCTTGGCGATGTCGTCGGCTGCAAAGTAGCTGGGCCGGGCGTCGACGGTCGGGGTCTTCTTCGACGGCACGCCGGGTTCTTCGTGCTCGAGGCAGAGCGTGTAGGCGCCCCGGAGCGCCTGGAGCACGTCGGCGGCGACAAACGGATGGGGTTCGAGGCCCTCCTTCGTCGCGTGGAGGAGCAGCTGCGCGTCGCCGACTCGCTCGCTTCCGAAGTCGCACAGGATTTCGAAGGCCTTCCACGACGCGCGGAGACGCTGGGGCTGGGGAGCGGGGAACGAGTGCAGCGGGTGCGCGGCGGACGAGCGGGCGAAGTTCATGCTCATGACGGCGGCTCCTAATTCCGCGGTGGATGAAAAAACTTCCAACCGAGCAGGAAACCCCGGCGTGGCACTCAAGAGTGATGCCAAGGTGGCTCCGGATCTCTTGTTGTTGCGGGTCGATCCCGCGAGTCCCGGCTTCAGCCCGGCTGGACGAACGCCTGCTCGAATCGCTGGACGATGTCGTCCAGTCCCGATGGCTCGGACGCCGCCTTCCGCGAGAAGATCCCCGAGATCTTCTTGAGGGGCGACGCCTGTACTTTGGGCTGCGCCGCGCGCGCCTCGAGAAGAGCCTGGTGCACCTCGCGCACGACCCGCGGGTGAGGCTCGTGATCACTCCGGACCGCGTGCTTCAGGAGTTCCGCGTTCTTGATTCTCGGGCTGCCGTTCGTTCGAAGGACGTCGAAGGCTTCGGCCGAGGCGCGAAGCCTCAGGCTCCGTAGAGCCGCTGAACTGCTCATGTCTCCTCTTCGCACGAGACCGGCGAAACGATGGATCACGTCCACCGGCCGCCGGTATCGGCTCCGGTCATCTTACATCGCTGGACCCGGACGAGAAGCAGCCAGGCGGGAAGGTTGGTGAGCCGTGCTGGACTCGAACCAGCGACCCCCTGCTTAAAAGGCAGGTGCTCTAACCGACTGAGCTAACGGCCCGCCGGCGGCGGAGTGTAACAGGGCGGATTCGGGGATCGTCAGACCGGCGCGCCGACGTTCGCTTTCAGCCAGCCGTCCAGAGCGGTGCCCGGGCGGACGATCGTCTCCTCGCGCCGCGGGCCGGTCGAGAGCAGGCCGACTTTTGCGCCGACGATCTCCTCGAGCGCCGAGACGTACTCGCGGGCGCGTGCGGGCAGAGCGTCCCAGCTCTCGATGCCCGCGATGGAGGTCTTCCATCCCGGGAACGAGCGGTAGACCGGTTTGGCGCGCTCGTAGAGGTCCGCGCGCGCGGGGACGGCGGACGCGGGCTTCCCGTCGATCGTGTAGCCGGTGGCGATCCGAACCTCGTCGTGATCGTCGAGAACGTCGAGCTTCGTGAGGGCGATGGCGTCCAGGCCCGTCACGCGCACCGCCGTCCGCGCGACGACGGCGTCGAACCAGCCCACGCGCCGCGGCCGGCCCGTGACGGTGCCGAACTCGTTTCCTCGAGCCCGAATCCGCTCTCCGACCTCGTCGGTGAGCTCGGTCGGGAACGGGCCCGACCCGACGCGCGTCGTGTAGGCCTTCATGACCGCCACGACTGCCCCGAGCGCCGACGGCGGGAGCCCGAGACCCGTGCACGCGCCCCCCGGCGCACAGGACGAGGACGTGACGAACGGATAAGTCCCGTGGTCCACGTCGAGCATGATTCCCTGCGCACCTTCGCAGAGGAGCTTCCTGCCCTTCGCGAGCTCGCCGTGGAGGAAGAGCGACGTGTCGGTGACGAAGCGGGCGAGCTTCCGGCCGCACTCGATGTACGTCTCGAGCGTCTCCTCGATGGGGGCGCCCTCGACGCCGTAGAAGTGCTTGAGCACCGCGTCGTGATGGGCGACGACGGGCCGCGCGACCGCGCAGAACCGATCGGGGTCCACGAGGTCCGCGATGCGAAGTCCGGTCCGATTCGCCTTCGACTCGTAGGCCGGGCCGATGCCGCGCGAGGTCGTGCCGATACTCGCGCCGCCGAGCGCCTT
Organism: Thermoanaerobaculia bacterium; assembly: GCA_963816185.1. GTDB lineage: Bacteria > Acidobacteriota > Thermoanaerobaculia > UBA5066 > UBA5066 > Fen-183. The sequence goes on from CAWFJJ010000028.1 coordinate 199,391, forward strand.
CTCGCGCGCTCCGTCGAGGAGCGCGTGCGTGGGCAGGATGACGTGGGCGCGGTCGGAAAGGCGGAGGTTGTCGCCGACCGTTACGCCGGCCGCGCGCAGAGAGTCCATCTCGTCGAGCAGCGCACGCGGGTCGATGACGAGCCCGTTGCCGATCACGTTCATGACACCCGGACGGCAGATGCCCGACGGGACGAGCCGTAGCGCGAAGTGCTTGTCACCGAACCTGACGGTGTGGCCGGCGTTGTGGCCGCCCTGGTAGCGCGCCACGAGATCGAAGGAGGGGGAGATGAGATCGACGACCTTGCCTTTGCCTTCGTCGCCCCACTGGCCTCCGACGACGGCGAGAGTCGAGTCTTTGATGTGTATCACTTTTGAATTGTACCGGAGAAGAGAAGGGGATTCGGGAGAAGATTTCTTAGCCTTCTCCCGATGCGAGAATGCCGCATGGTGAATCGCGTTCTCGAGCTCGACGGGGACTCTCTTTCACTCGAAGATCTCTACGCCGTGTCCCGCGGCGAGGCGTCCGCGGGGCTTGCGCCCCGCGCGGTGGAGCGCGTCGATGCGGCACGGGCCGTCATCGACCGCGCGGTCGCCGAGAACCGGGTCGTCTACGGCGTGACGACGGGCTTCGGAAACTTCGCCGACGTCGTCATTCCGAGGGAGAAGCTCGGAGCGCTCCAGCTCAACCTCGTGCGGAGCCACGCGGCCGGTACCGGCGCGCCGCTCTCCGCGCCCGCCGTTCGGGCGGTCATGCTGCTGCGCGCGAACTGCCTCGCGAAAGGGTTCTCCGGCGTCCGCAGGCAGACTCTCGACCTCCTCCTCGCGTGCCTCGCGAAGGGGATTCACCCCGTCATTCCCGAGCAGGGCTCGGTCGGCGCCTCGGGAGACCTCGCCCCCCTCGCGCACCTCGCGCTCGCTCTCGTGGGGGAAGGGGAGGTGGACTGGGACGGAAGGCGACGCCCGGCCTCGGAGGCGCTGCGGGCGGCGGGCCTCGTACCCGCGGTGCTCGAGGCGAAGGAGGGGCTCGCCCTCATCAACGGGACGCAGCTGACGACGGCGTTGGGGGCGCTCGCTCTCCACCGTACCTTGCGCCTCCTCAAGGCGGCGGACCTCGTCGCGGCCCTCACGCTGGACTGTCTGAAGGGCACGGACGCCGCATTCGACGCGCGCATTCACGCGGCGCGCCCGCATCCCGGCCAGGTCGCGTCGGCGCAAAACCTCCGGAGGCTCCTTGCGGGCTCGCCCCTGCGCGAGAGCCACCGGGATTGCGGCATCGTGCAGGACGCTTACGCGCTCCGCTGCATCCCGCAGGTGCACGGCGCGGCCCGCGACGCGGCCGCGCACGCACGGCGCGTGATCGAGATCGAAATGAACGCCGCGACCGACAACCCGATGGTCTTCACGGAGACCGGCACGCTCGTGTCGGGCGGGAACTTCCACGCGGCGCCGGTGGCGCTGGTGTGCGACCTCCTCACCGCTTCGGCGGCGGACATGGCGTCGCTCTCGGAGAGGCGGACGGAGCGGCTCGTGAACCCGGCTCTTTCCGGGGACCTGCCGGCGTTCCTCACGCGGGACGGCGGCCTGAACTCGGGCCTCATGATGATTCACGTCACCGCCGCGTCGCTCGTCTCCGAGGCGAAATCGAACTCCTTCCCGGCGTCCGTGGACTCGATCCCGACCTCGGCCGGAAAGGAGGACCACGTCTCGATGGGTCCGATCGCGGCTCGGAAGCTCGTGAAGAACGTCGACCTCTTCGAGACCGTTCTCGCGATCGAGCTGCTTGCGGCGGCGCAGGCCCTGGACCTCAGGCGCCCGCTCAAGACCTCGCCGCCCCTCGAGGAGCTGCACCGCCTCGTCCGCTCGCGCGTTGCCACCTGGGACGCGGACCGCCAGGCCGCGCCCGCGATCGAAGGCGCCCGGGCCGTGCTGACCGGGGATCTCGACGATCTGCTTGCGCCGCTCGTCTGAGCGGGCCTACCTCACGAGCGCCGACGCGAGCGCGCCCGGCAGGTCGTCCGTGGGCACGTCCATCTCCGCGAGGGCCAGCGCAGGAAGAGGCGCGAGCCCCTTTGAAAGCTTCGGCGCACTCGTCAGCCGGGGACTCACGCGGTTCAGGATGAGGCCGGGCGCGGCGCCGCGACGTGCGAGGCCGTCGGCGAGATCCGCCGACGTCGCGAGAGCCGAGAAATCCGTGGTCGTCGCGATGAGGAAGCGGCCTGCGGTCAGGAGCCTCGCCGCCTCCCGGCTCCTTTCCTTGAAACCGTCGTAGAGGCCGTCGAAGGCGCGGAAGAAGTCCGCGAGGTCCGCGAGAAAGCCAAGCCCGAGAACGCGGTCCGCGGCGCGGAGCAGGGCCGCGCCGCCGCGGGACGCTTCGGAGAGGGCGCGCCCGAAGAAGCCGTCGCGCCGCAGGAAGAACCGCAGGGCGTCATTCTCGAGGAGAGTGACCATGCGCTCCGGCGCCGAGAGAAAATCGAGGCCTCGCGCGGCGGGAGGCGTGTCCAGGACGAGAAGATCGACGTCGGGATCCGCCGCGTGCTCGTGCAGGGCCTCGACGCCCATGTACTCGAGGACGCCGGGCAGCGAATCGACCAGGCCCGAGTAGAGACGGTTCTGGTGGATTCGCTCGAACGTCTCGCGGTTCGCCGTGCGCTGGAGCAGACGCTCGAACGTGGCTTTCGGATCGATCTGAAGCGCGAGGAGGCGGCCGCCCTTCGGGATGCCGGGCGCGCTCACTTCGGACGGGCGACTGGAGCGCGCGTCCTGCGCGGAAATGCCGAGGGCCTGGGCGAGGCGCCGTGCGGGATCGACGGTGAGGACGAGGGCGCGCCGCCCCCGGCGCGCGGCCGCCAGGCCGAGCGCGGCCGCGAGCGTCGTCTTCCCGACGCCCCCCGGACCGGTCAGAACGATCAGCTTCTCGCCGTCGAGCGCGGGGCGGAGATCGAGGGGAGGGGAACCCCGGAGAACGAAGGACGAAGAAGGGTTTCTTTTGCTTTCCCGAGCGGGTCGGCGGGCAGAAGTCGTACGGTTGCCTTCCCGCGTCGGCGACGCCGCATTTTCTTCGAAGGTGGTTAGAAAAGCAGAAAAGAACTGCGCGGCCTCCGCGGTGGCCTGGCCGCTACGCTCGCCGGAAAGGCGCCGCACGGGAGCATTCGAAGAAACGCTTTCGGTCTCCTCGTCCTCTTCGAACGGTTCGCCTTCGATCTCCGGAATCTCGATCAGCGGAATGGCTGTGTCCCTCTTCGGCAGCGTTTCTTCTCTTCTTCCTCGTCCGACCCGATTCAGGACCACGAGAGCGGTCGTGAGGCCCGCCTTATCGGCGGCGCCGGCGATCAGCTCCTCGGTTTCTTTCGCCGCGAAATCCTCGGGCTCGGACACGACGATGAGCGCGGTGTCCTTCGACTGAGAAAGAAGCGCGTCGAGCCACTCCGCGAGCTTCCGGACCGGCCCCGCAGGGACCGTGGCGAGAAGAGTGCGGGGGAGGGCGACGAGCGAGAGCGCGTGGCCCGTCGCCGGAGCGTCCAGGACGATGACGTCGACCTTCGGCTCGCGCGCGGTCGACTTCTTGCGCTTGAAGATCTCGCGGATCTTCCCGAGGAGGAGGAGGTCGGGAAGTCCCGGCGTCGCCCGCGTGAAGAACCGGAAGGCCGGGAGCGCGAGGAGCCGGTCGCCGAGGAACTTGACCGGCGCGACCGAGGCCACGAAGTCTGCGAGGAGAGCGTCGAAGTCCGCGGTGAGCCCGTGGAGGCGCGGGGCCAGATCCACCTCGTGGTAACCGGAATCTCGTTTCTTGAAGAGTTTCGCGGCGTCCCCCCGGCCGTCCGTCGAGACGAGGAGCACGGTCTTTCCGGCGTCCGACGCGAGCTTCGCGAGCGCGGCCGCAACGGTCGTCTTCCCGACGCCGCCCTTGCCCGAGACCACGAGGAGGCGGCGGGAGAAGAGGCTTTCGAGAAGAGGCGATCGCACGCGGGCGAAGCCTACGCGAGAGAGGGCGATGGCCTCATAATCCGGAACTCTAGCAGGAGGCGCCGGCTCATCGGGCCTCGCGAAAGGGATCGCATGTCCGATTCACTCTTCGACCAGCTCAAAGCCCGGGGCGAGGGCTTCCTCACCGAGATCTCGAACAACCTGATGGCGAACCCGTCCTTCCTCGAGGTCCTGAAGAAAGGCATCGCCGTCAAGGAAGAGGTCGACAAGCGCGTGCTCGAGGCCCTCAAGGCCATGAGCGTGGCGACCCGCAAGGACATCACGAAGCTGGAGAAGCGCCTCGAAGAGCTTCAGGCCGACCTCGATTCGCTGAAGGCGAAAGCGTCGCCGAAGCCGCGGGCGCGCAAGGCCTCCGGGCGGAAAGGCTAGGGCCTCGCCGTGGCGGGGAAGGGCGACGCGAAGACCGCTCGGTCGCTCCGGAACGGATCCGGCGGGCACGTCGTCCGCTTCCCGAAGGTCTCCGAGAGCGGAACGAAACGGCTGAAGGTCGTCGTCACGGGCGGCAGCGGCTTCTTCGGGGAGCGCCTCGTGCGCGCGCTGCTCACGCGCCCAGACCGCGAGGTCGTCGTGTTCGACCTCGTGCCCCCGGCGGACATGTCGGAGGCGAAGCATCGTTTCCTGGATCTGAACCTGCCCTTCGCCGACGGAACGCTCTTCAAGCTTCTGAAGGAGGAGAGGCCGGACGTCATCGTCCATCTCGCCCAGCTTCGCAGCCCCTCGCGACACGCCACGTACGCGCACGAGCTGAACGCCATCGGCGCGCTGCACGTCTTTGCGGCCGCCGGCGAAGCGAAGATCCCGCGCATCCTGCTGGGCTCGACGTCCCTCGTCTACGGCGCGCGGGGAGATAACCCGAACTTCCTCTCGGAAGACCATCCCATGAGGCCCGATCCGGAGGACCGCTTCGTGGGCGACTTCGTCGAGGCCGAGGGCCACGCTCGCACCCACGTGCGCCGCCACCCGGAAGCTCGCGTGCAGATCCTGAGGTTCGTGCCGCTGCTTTCCCCGGAGGTTCGGGACTACCGGACCCGGCTCTTCGCGGCCCCGTTCTCGTGGCAGCTCCTCGGGTACGACCCGCTCGTGCAGGCGCTGCATCCGGACGACGCCGTGGACGCTCTCGTGAGGGCGCTCGACCGGCCGGAAGCGCAGGGCGTCTTCAACATCTCTCCCGACGGCGTCGTGCCCCTGTCCTCGGTGCGGCTGCTTTTCGGGTCGCTTGGAATTCCCGTGCCGCACCCGCTCGGCTACGCGCTCTACGAGGCCGCCTGGCTCGCGGGCGTGGGCTTGATGCCGGGCGTCCACGCGCACTACCTCCGCTATTCCTGCGTCGTGGACGGCGAGAAAGCCCGGCGGATTCTGGGCTTCTCGGCGAGGCACACGACGCTCGAGGTCGTGCTCGAGACGGCCCGAGCCCGGTTCGGGTCGGGACGCCTGGTGGACTTCGACGCCGTCGCGGATGCGGCGCGCGCGGCGCGTTATGCCTACGAGCAGCGGGTCCGGCCGCTGTCGCGGGCCCGCGCGCAGGGAATCGCATCGTGAGCGCTCGCCGTCATCCTTCCCCGCGCCCGGCTCCCGCCCTCTCCGAGGCCGCACGCAACGAAGGTCTGACGCCGTCGCTCCTCCCCAAGAATCCGGACGACCTCACGCGGATGCTCCTGGGAGAAGCCGCACGTTTCCTCGACGCGCATCCGGAATTCAAGTCGCCGCGCGCGCTCGTGGACGCCTGGAACCTCTTTCGCAGCCGGTCGCGCACGTTCCTTCTCGACGATTTCGGCTACGACGAGGTCGCCGCGCGCCCCTGGGCCGAGCTCTTCGACTTCCTTTACACCGTTTGGTGGCGCGTGACGTTGAGCGGAGTCGAGAACGTGCCGAACGCGGGCCGCGCGCTCCTCGTCGCGAATCACTCCGGAGTCCTGCCGTGGGACGGCGCGATGGTCAAGCGCGGGATCGCCCGCGAGCACCCCGCGCACCGCACGGCGCGGATGCTCGTTCTCGACATGTTCACGACTCTGCCGTTCCTGCAGCCGTGGCTGCGCCACATGGGCGAGGTGCGCGCCTGCCCCGAGAACGGCACGCGGCTGCTCCAGCGCGACGAGCTCGTCGGGGTTTTCCCCGAGGGCGTCAAGGGAGTCGGCAAGCTCTTCCGCGACCGCTACCGCCTCGCGCGGTTCGGCCGCGGCGGTTTCGTGCGCCTCGCCCTGCAGACGGGCGCCCCCATCATTCCGGTCTCCGTCGTGGGCGCCGAGGAAATCCACCCGAATCTCACGCGCATGGACTTCATCGGCAAGCCCCTCGGCCTGCCGTACTTCCCGCTCACGCCCACGTTCCCGCTCCTGGGCCCGATCGGCTTCCTCCCATTGCCGACGAAATGGTGGATCGACATCGGCAGGCCGATCGCATTCGACCACGGGCCCGAGATCGCCGACCGCCCGATGATCGTGAACGAGCTCGCGGACCAGGTGCGCTCGACTCTCCAGACGATGATCGACTCGCGCCTCGCGCGCCGCGGGAACGTCTTTACGGGAGAGTAGCCGCGGAACTTCCGGGGCCATCATTCGTATTTTTCTGCGAATGAAGGTCGGACGGGAAGCCGCGATCGCGCTGGGGGCGGTCCTTCTCTGCGCGTCGGGGAGAGCACCGCGGCTCCTGGCCGGGGAGAATCCTCATCTGACGACCCGGCCCGCGCGCGGGCCGATCACGGTCGACGGGTCTCTGGACGACCCGGGCTGGAAGGGGGCGGCCGAGATCCGCGATTTCTACGAGATCTCGCCCGGCGACAACACGCCGCCGAAGGTGAGGACGACGGCCTGGATCGCGTATGACGGCCGCTTCTTCTACGTCGCGATCAAGTGCGACGACCCGCGGCCTCGGGACATCCAGGCCCAGCACGTCGAGCGGGACCACGTGTCCAACGACCAGGACTTCGCCGGCATCATGCTCGACACTCGGAACGACGGGCGCACGGGAATCGAGTTCTTCGTCAATCCTTACGGAATCCAGGACGATTTCGTCCTCGACGAATCCATCGTGAACGGGAGCAGCGAGGACGTTTCCCCCGACTTCCACTGGGACTCGGCCGCCAGGATCACCCCGGACGGGTGGCAGCTCGAGATGCGGATCCCGTTCTCGAGCCTGCGTTACGGCGACGCGGACCCGCAGACGTGGGGGATCGTCGTTTTTCGCAACTGGACCCGCGACTTTCGGTACCAGATCGCGAGCAACCGCGCTCCGCGCGAGTCGAGCTGCTTCATCTGCCATGCGGCGAAGCTCGAGGGGCTCGCGGGCCTGCCGCACGCGGGCCACTTCGTCGTGGCGCCGTATGGGACGCTCACGGAAGCGGGCGTGCCGCGCGAGGGGCCCGGTTCGACCTTCCGCAACGAACCGGTCCGCGGGAACGGCGGCCTCGACGTCAAGTGGTGCCCGGACGAGAACTTCGCGCTGGACGGGACGCTCAATCCCGACTTTTCCCAGGTCGAGTCCGACGTCGCGCAGATCTCCGCGAACAACCGCTTCGCGCTCTTCTACCCGGAAAAGCGCCCCTTCTTCATGGAGCGCTCCCAGCTCTTCAACGCCCCGATCCAGGCCATTTACACGCGAACGATCACCTCGCCGCGCTGGGGGGCGCGCGCTTCGGGTGACGCGGGCGGGAACGCGTGGACCGTCCTCGTCGCACAGGACCGCGGCGGCGGCACGGTAACCGTCCCGGGACCCGCCCAGTCTTCGTCGGCGCCGCAGGACTTCTCGTCGTTCGTCGGGATCGGCCGCGTCCAGCACGCGTTCGCGGGCCGATCGTTCGCGAGCTTCCTGGTGACGGACCGGGAGGTGGAGGGCGGCGGGCACAACCGCGTGTTCGGGCCCGACCTCTATTGGGCCCCGAACGACCAGGACAGGGTCACGGGCCAGATCCTCGTGTCGATGACGGCGACGCCGTCCCGGCCGGACGTCTCGGCGGACTGGGACGGGCGGTCGTTCTCGTCGCGGGCGTTCACGCTCCAGTGGAGTCACGCGGACACACATTGGAACTGGACAAGCATCTACAGGGACCTCGGAGACGGGTTCCGAGCCGACGTCGGGTACGTCCCGCAGGTCGGGATTCGCGAAGGTTCGGCGAACATCAACTACGTCTTCTACACCGGGGGCCTCTTCTCGCGCGTCATCCCCGTTCTCTTCGGAGACTACGTCGCAGACACGGTGGGCCGGACCGTGACGAGCGTCGTCGCGCCGGGGATCTCGTTCCAGGGCAAAGCGGGGCTCAACGGCGAGATCGACTACAACGCGCACGATCTCGAGCGCGCGGGGTCGAACCTGCTCCCCGCGGCGCGCTGGTTTCTCAATCTGTACGTGACGCCGGGAGGTTTCGTGTCCAGCGTCTCACTTCAGGGTCATCTCGGCGGCGCTATCGACTACATCGGAAACCGGGCGGGACGCGGCGGCGACGCGACGCTCTCGGTCTCCCTTCGGCCCACGCGGCACTTGCAGCTCCAGTTCGACGGAGCTCTTCAGTGGTTGAACCTCTCGGGCGAGCGCCTCTTCACGGCGCAGATCGAGAGGCTGAAGACGACGTACGTCTTCGACCGGCGCACGTTCGTGCGCCTGATCGGGCAGTACGTGAGGACCGATCTCGCGCCCGAGCTCTATCCGGTGCCCCCGCCGAGGACGACCGGCGGCCTCCAGGCGTCCGCCCTCCTCGGCTACCAGCTCGACTGGCAGTCCGTCCTCTACTTCGGCTACGGGGACAATCGGGCTCTCTCGGAAGACGCGCAGCTCCTGAAGGGAGGGCGCGACTTCTTCCTCAAGATCTCGTACGCGTTCCAGCGCTGAGCTTCCAACGCTCGAGGTCACTTTCGAGAGCCGCGAGGGAGGCCGTGAGGCGCGTGGCCGTGCAGCCGCTCGCACGATCCGCGTTGAGCTTCACGCGCGAGAGGTCGCGTGCGCAGGCCGGGCGCAGGACGAGGCCATGCTTCGCGAAGACGCGCTGGAACCGCTTGAAGTCGGAGTCGAGGAGAGCCATCGTCGAGCGGTAGGCGTACTCGGCGATGCGGGTGCGCCCCGACGTCCGCATGATGTTGCGCATGAAGCGCGGCAGATCCTCGGGCTTCGGCTCGAAGACGAGAACGTCGGCCTCGGGGGCCTCGCGCCGGTAGCGCGTGAGGCCGTAACGCAGGCGCGAGTGGAGCGTCACGCGAAAAACCTGGTCGAGAATCGTCGGGAGGCCGCGGCTGCGGAGGAGGCCCGCCTCGTCGGCGCCCAGCCGCTTCACGGCGCTCTCGGGATGCGGGATCCGCACGGGGACGAGCGGGTTGATACAGATCGTCAGGCCGCAGCGCTCTCGGAGAGCGAGCGAGATGTGCGCGGTCTTGCGCACGCCGCCGTCGATGTAATCCGTGCCGCCGATGCGGACGGGGCGGTAGAGGCCCGGAATCGCGCACGATGCCGCGACCGCCTTGGAAATCGGGACGTCCTCGAGGCCCGGGGCGCCGAACTTCGCCGTCTCGCCCGTGTCGAGGTCCACGGCGACGAGTCGGAGCGTCTTGCCCAGTCGGCGGAAGTCGTTGGTGCGCCCCCCCTGTGTCAGCCATTTCTGAAGCCAGGCCTCGAGTCCCTGGTTGTGGAACACCCCGGAAGGCAGGAGCTGGCCGAGGGACTGCACGAGGTCCGTGAGCGTCGTCTCGCGCCGGTTCTTGTAGAAATCCCAGGCGGCGTCGAGGACCGTGAAGGGGGCCGTGGCCAGGCGTGTCGCGATCTCGCCGAGGTTGAGGCCGAAGAGGGCGAGGTCGTCGATGTCGGTGCGCGTGCCGGCCGAGCGCGTCACGTTCCGGAAGAGCACACCCGGCGTGACGGAGTTCGCGAGCAGGGCCGAGATGTAGGCGCCTGCCGAGACGCCGACGAAGACGTCGAAATCGGTGATCGAAGCGTTCTCGAGGCGGTCATCGAGCGCCGCGAGGGCCCCGATCTCGTAAATGGCGCCGGTGACGCCCCCGCCCGCGCACACGAGCCCGAGACGCTTGCGGATGGGCGACGGAAACGGCCGGAACACCTGCTCGGACGGACCTCTCCCGAGCGTGTCGGTCCCGGGCGGTTGCCTATGGCCGGCCATCTTGCGTTTCGTAATAAAAAAGGCGCCGCCTTTCGGGCGGCGCCTCGCAGTCTATCCGATTTCGTCCCTTCTCAGCGGGCGCGCGCGACGCGTGTCGGCTTGCGGCTCTTCAGCGCGTCGATCTTCTTGCCGAGGCCGTCGACCTTGGCCGAGAGGGAACGGAGCTCCTTGCGCGTCGGGACGTTCAGGCTGTGAAGGCCTTTCTCGACGGCCGTGCCGACGGTTTCGGTCACGTTCTTCGCGACGCCCCCGGCGCGGCGTGCCGCCTCGGCGCCCGCCTTCTGGACGCGTTCCTGCACGTCGCCGCCGACCTTCCCGGCGTTCTTGCGAAGCATCTGGCCGAGGTCCCGGCCCGACTCCATGACATCTTCCATGAAAGCGCGCGGATCCTTCGCGAGGGACTCGCCGGTCTTCTTGAGATCGCGCGCCGCGACGATGACCTTCTTTTCGGTCTTGGCCGCGACGTTCTTCGCCTTCACGCTGAGCGCATCGAAGCGGCTGCCGGCCGTCTTCAGGACCTTTTCGACCGGCGGAGGAAAGTGGAAGGGAAGCTTTGGCGAGACCTTGCGGGTGGCTTTCATACGATTCTCCTTTTGCTGGACCGGGCGGTTCCCGGATGGTTTCGAGAGGACGCCGCGGCGCGGCGCAGGGATGGCTCTTGCGGGGACTTCGGAGGAAAAGCGCTCTTGGCGAGGGACTCGAGCTGGGCGAGACGCGCCTTGAGATCTTCGATCTCCTTCGTGAGGCCGGGCTGGGCGCCCGGAGACAGCCGGTTCGCGATGTCGCGGACGCTGCCGACGACGTCGGAAAGGCTCTCGCGGAAAACGAGGCCGACGTCTTCGCGCAGGCGCGTCCCCTCTTCCCAGGTGAGCCGCCCCTTTTCGACGAGCCCCCCGACGATCTTCTCGACGTCCTGGCGGGCGTCCTCGAGCCGGCGGGTGAGCGGAGCCAGAGTCCTCCCGAGACGCTCGGGGCGCGAGGCCCTTCGGAGCTTCTCCGCGACGCGGGCGCCGCCGACTCGCTCGACGGCTCCCGCGACGGTTTCGGCCGCCTCGCTGCCCGCGCGAAGCAGCCGAGTCAACGCGTCGGCCGAGGCGACGATAGGCGTGCGCCCGTGTACGAGGGCGCGGGAAAGGATTTTCACGGTGATGTCCTCACCCGTATCCGCGGCGATGACTTCCACGCGATCGCCCTCGGAGACCGCCTTCGCGAGGTCGGCGAGGGTCACGAAACGGCGCTCGCGCGCCTCGTAGAGCTTCCGGTTGCGGTAGCGGACGATTCGACGAGGGTCGCTCATGCGGGACAATATAACGCGCTGCGTAATCACTGTCAAGAGAAAACGTGACGCGTTGCGTCACCGACCCGCCCGGCTAACATGACGGGCATGCAAAGCACCTCGGCTCCCGCCGCTTTCTCGCCGCCAGCGCTTCCGAAGGGGACGGCCCTCACGTGCCGTTCGTGGCTCACGGAGGCCCCCTACAGGATGCTCCTGAACAATCTCGACCCCGCAGTCGCCGAGCGCCGCGAAGACCTCGTCGTCTACGGCGGCTCGGGCAAGGCCGCCCGGAACCCCGCGTGTCTCGCTGCGATTCTCGAGGAGCTGCGCCGCCTCGGCGACGACGAGACGCTTCTCGTGCAGTCGGGGAAGCCGGTCGGGGTGTTCCGGACGCACGCGGACGCTCCGCGCGTCCTGATCGCGAATGCCAACCTCGTGCCGCACTGGGCGACGTGGGACGAGTTTCGTCGTCTCGAAGCCCTCGGCCTGACGATGTTCGGTCAGATGACCGCGGGCTCGTGGATCTACATCGGCACGCAGGGGATCCTTCAGGGCACGTACGAGACCTTTGCCGAAGCCGCGCGCCGCGACCTCTCGTCGCCTGACGGCTCGCTCGCCGGGCGCCTCGTCGTGACGGCCGGCCTCGGCGGGATGGGCGGGGCGCAACCGATGGCCGCCACGATGTGCGGAGGAACCGCGCTCGTCGCCGAAGTGGACGGGGCGCGTATCGACAAGCGCCTCGCGACGCGCTATCTCGACGAGCGCGTCGACGACCTCGACACGGGGATCGACCGTGCGCTCGCCGCGCGGGACCGCCGGGAGGCCCGTTCTTTCGGCGTGCTCGCCAACGCGGTCGACCTCCTCGAACGGCTCCTTCTGCGCGGCCTCGTCCCGGATCTCCTCACCGACCAGACGTCCGCACACGACGAGCTGAACGGCTACGTTCCGCACGGCCTCCCGTACGAGGACGCGCTCCGCCTCCGGTCGAAAGATCCCGAGGCTTACCGCCGACGGGCCATCGCCTCGATGGGTGCCCACGTGAAGGCAATGCTCGCGCTGAAGGCTCGCGGCGCCGTGACGTTCGACTACGGGAACAACCTGCGGGCCGGCGCGGTGAAGGCCGGGGTGGCGAATGCCTTCGACATCGTCGGCTTCGTCCCGCTGTACATCCGCCCCCTGTTCTGCGAGGGCAAGGGGCCGTTCCGGTGGGCGGCGCTCTCGGGAGATCCCGCGGACATCGCGGAGACGGACCGGGAGATCCTGCGCCTCTTCCCGGGAAACGCCGCTCTGAAGCGCTGGATCACGCTCGCGGGCGAGCGCGTCGCGTTTCAGGGGCTGCCGGCGAGGATCTGCTGGCTCGGATACGGAGAGCGCGCGCAGGCGGGCCTCGCGTTCAACGAGCTCGTGCGCACGGGACGCGTGAAGGCCCCGATCGTGATCGGTCGCGACCATCTCGACTGCGGCTCCGTCGCGTCTCCGAACCGCGAGACCGAGGCCATGGCGGACGGCAGCGACGCGATCGCCGATTGGCCCGTCCTGAATGCGCTCCTCAACACGGCCGCGGGCGCGACGTGGGTCTCCTTCCATCACGGCGGCGGCGTCGGGATCGGCTACTCGCTTCACGCCGGGATGGTCGTCGTCGCGGACGGGACCGAGAAGGCCGCGGCGCGTCTCGCGCGGGTTCTCGCGACGGACCCGGGGATCGGCATCGCGCGCCACGCGGACGCCGGCTATCCGGAGGCGCTCGCCTCGGCCGCGCGTCACGGGATCCGGATCCCGATGGCGCGTTGACGCCCTTGGCCCCGTTGACATTGCGCGCGCGCCGCGCCGCCGTTCTCGGCCTCTTCGCCGCGGCGCTCGTCGCGTTCGCCATCGCGCTCGCCGTACGCCTCGCGCCGGCGGGCGCCGCCGCTCGGGACGCGCGTGCCGCGCTCTTCCTCGGCGGGGCAGAGCAGGCGCTCGAACGGGACGGCGAGACGCTTCGCCGGACGGCAGAGCGGATTCACGCCGGGCGGGAGTTCGCGGCGATCGCGGACGGGGGCGGCGCGGAAGTGCGTCCTGCACGCCTCTTCTCGATTCTGGGGGAGTCGCTGCCGAAAGGCGCGGGCTGGGGCGCGGTCTTCTTCGATCGCACGAGCCGCCCCGTCGCGTGGGCGGGCGAGGCGGCGGGCCTCGAAGCCGAGCGCGGCCCGGCGACGTCGGGGTTCGTCACTTCTTTTCACGTCACGCGCGTGTTCCTCGGCTGGGTGGCGCCCCGAGGTGAGCGTGGGGCGCGGGGCACCCTCGTCGTCACCCGCCGCTATCCGACGGGAATCCTGCGGCCGGATCTGATCGAGTTCCTCGCGTTGGCAGACGGCCCTACGCGCCTCCGGCTGCGCGTGGCGGCCTCCGAGAGACGCGACCGGCTCCTCGCACTCTCCATGGAAACGCCCGACCCCGCCGTCGCCGAAGAGGAGGTTCAGCGCGCGAGCGCGTTCAGGCCGGCTCTTCTTCTCGCGATTCTCGCAGTGGCCCTCGGGTTCGGGGCCGGGAGCCCCGCGATTGGGATCGTCCTCGCCCGGTTCGCCCTCCTGCTTGGCACGCCGCTCGGGGCCTCGGGCGTGTTTTCCGCTGGATGGAACCCGGCGCCGCTCCTCGGACTTTTTCGGACTCCGGCAGACATCTTTCTCACCGGTGTAGCGACTCTGGTTTTCGCGCGCGCGCTCACCGGGAAAGCGCGCCAGCGGGCAGGCACACCGCGCCTGGGGGCCGCCGCTCTCGCGATCCCTCTCGTTCTCGCGCCCGGGCTTCTCGGGCGCGCCGCCGCTCTCGTCACCCCGGGACTCTTCGACACGATGAGCCTCGTTCCTGCCGGCCTGCCGGACTTTCTCGCGCAGACGGGCCTTCTCGCGCTCGCCGCTGCGGCGCTCGTGAGCGGGTCCCTTCTCCTGAGGCCTGGCGCGGCGAAGCGGGGCGCGCGCGCCGCAGCCGCGCTCGGGCTGGGCGCTCTTGCGGCTGCTTTCGCCTTCGCGGGGTCGCCGCTTCATCTCCCTTGCCTCGGGCTCGCGTCCATCGCGCTCACGTTCGCGCTCGCCGGACGGGTCCGGCCGTCGCCTCAGAGCGACCTCCTGTCCCGGGCCGCGACCGCGGTCTTCGTCCTCGGGGCAGCGACGCTTCTCTTCGCGGCCGGTCTGGCAGACGGACGCCTCCGGCGCGCGGACGCAGCGACCCTCAGGGCCGAAGGTCAATCTCAAGGAGACAGCGCGGCCATGCGGGCGGAGGCCGTGCGGCGCTGGGAGCGCCGGGTCGCCTCGCCATCCCTGGAGCCGTGGCTGCCGGCGGGGGAACGCACGCAGCGTGACGACCTTGCCCGCGCGCTGTGGGCGCGAGGGGCGGACGAGAGCTTCCCCGAGCTCGGTGACACGCTCACGATCCGGAGCCAGCTCGGCGCCACATTGTCGTCATTCGGCGTGATCCGGCCCGGGCGCCGGGCGGCGGACTTCGTCTCGCCGGCCGTCGTGCCCGCAGCGTTCTCCGCGGAGTTCCGGCATGTGCCCTGGCTCCGCGAGCTGGATCGGGATCCGCTGCTCTCGGCCGTCGCATCTCGCAACATGCCGGACCGCGTCGCCGTCGAGCGGCTGGAATGGGACGCGGCAGGCCGGGCGACGGGATCACGGGGGGAGGGCGTGGAGATGTCCGACAGGATTCTGAGCCGAGCCCGCCTCTCGGGGGAGGCTCTCGGGACCGTCCCCACTCCGGACGGGCTGCGTCGCGTACGTGTCCGTACCGTCGCCTCCGGTTTCATCGGATTCGCGGCCCCCGCCGACTCGCCCCTTGCGGTAACGGGGGCCGCCGTGGCGGCGGGAGAGGCGGCGCTCGTCCTCCTCGTTCCTCTCCTTTTCACGGGCTCACCGTTCCGCGGTGTCGCGTTCCGTCTCCCCTGGCGGTTCTTCGCGACGTTCCGGGCCCGGCTGGTCGCGCTCGTCCTCGTCTTCGGCGCCCTTCCTCTGGGCCTCAGCGTCATGTTCGTGAGGATCGCCCTCGAGGGCCACGCTTCCCGGGAGACGGCGCAGCGTTCGCGCGACGTGGTGTCCGAGGGGCGACGTCTGCTGGAGGCAGACGAGACGGGAGTGGCCCTTTCGCCGGAGGTTGCGCTGAATCGAGCCGCCGCAGTCATCGGCTGGGACCTTCTCCGCTATCGCGACGGAACGCTCGTCGCCGCGTCGCGTGCGCTCCCCGTCGCAGCGGAGGTGGCGCGCGAAAGGCTCGCCTCTCCGATCGCGCAGGCGCTCGCCGAAGGGCGGCCTTCAGCGTTTGCCTCGCGCGGCGCCCTCGCGGCCGGAGTGCCGCGCGTGGTCGAGGCCGCCGAGGCCGTGTCGGCGGACGGGCGCGAGGCGCTTGCGGTCGTCGTCGCCGAGGACGAGGCCGTCCGGTCCGCGGCCGACGCGCTCCTTCTGCTCTCCGTCGCAGTCGCGCTCGCGGCCGTGGGTCTCGGGGGTCGAGCGGCGCTCACGTTGGGGGGGCCGCTCGAGGAGCTCATCGCCGCCACGGCGAATGTCGGCGAGGGGAGGCCTTTGCCGCCGCTCGTGCGCCCGGCCAACGTGGATCTCGCGCGCCTCGTCGACGCGTTCACAGAGATGTCGGCACGCGTCGAGGAACGCACGGAATCCCTTGCCGAGGAGCGCGCCTCCGCCGTCGGTCTTCTCGGAAATCTCACGGCGGCGGTCCTGCTGTTCCGCCGGCGCGATGGAACGGTCCTCCTCGCGAATCCCGCGGCGGATCGCCTCCTGCCGGGAGGGACGCTCTCCGAGCGGCTCGCCGACGCCCGGTGGGCGCCGCTTCGCGCGGCTCTCGGAGAAGCGGCGGTGCGCCCGTCGCCGTACGAGCTGCGCGTGACCATTCCTGGTCCCTCGGGCGAGCGCTTCTTCCGCGTCGCGATCGTGACGCTTCCGGGAGAAGAACGCGCGCCGCGCGTGATCCTGCTTCTGGAGGACCTCACGGATTTTCTCCGGGCCGACAGGCTCGCGGCGTGGGTCGACGCCGCCCGCTCCATCGCGCACGACATCAAGAACCCGCTGACGCCGATCCGGCTCGCGGCCGAGCGCCTCGGGCGTTTCGAAGCGAAGCGCGAGACGCCGCCGCGCGGCGCGATCGGAGACGTCGCGGCGGGAATCCTCCGGCAGGTCGGAATCCTGACCGACCGCATTGGCCGGCTCGGGCGGTTCGGCGACCCCGCGGCTGTTGAGCGGCGCGTGCTCGACCGCGCTGCCGTGGCTCTGCTCCTCGAAGAAGTCGCCGCCGACTTCCGGACGCACGAAACCCTCGCGATCGAGACCGTGACCGATCCGGACCTCCACGTGTTCGCAGCGGACCCTTTCCTCGTCCGCGACGCCCTGACGAACTTTCTCGTGAACGCAACCGAGGCGATCGGCGGAGCATACGGTCACGTCCGGCTTTCGGCCGGGAATTCGACTCTCGCCGCCGGTGCGCCCGCCGTACGCTTCGCGTGTGCCGACGACGGTCCGGGAGTGCCGGAGGATGTCGCGGGGAGGCTATTCGAGCCTACGTTCTCGACGAAATCCCGCGGTTCGGGGATGGGCCTCGCGGCCGTGCGGCGGGCCGCCGAGCGCCATGCGGGGAGCGTGTTCGCGCACCCGAGGATGGGCGGCGGGCTGGTCGTAGGCTTCACACTGCCCGCGTTATCATCCCCACCGTGACTCACCCGGCTCCTTGCCGGCGCGGCGCGTCCGCCGCGGGCCGTATGGCTGTCCGGTCCCTCACCGGAATCCTCACCACCTCGCTCCTTCTCGCGGCCTCGTGCCGGAAGACCCGGAGGGAGGAGCCCGTGCCGGACGTGTCTCCGGCCGCGCCGCGCGGCGACGCTCTCTTCCTCGCAGAAGCCCCGGCGTTCGTGCCGGACGACGTCGACGCCGAGCTCGGGACGATGCGGATCACCCGCCTCTACGTGCCCGCCGCGACGCTCTCCCGTGATGGTGCCATCAAGGCCTTGCCGCCGCCTCCCGTACCGCTCAAGCAGCCACTCGTGCTGACCGTTCTCGGAGAGGAGGGCGCGGCGGAAGCCCTCTCCGGCCGTGGCGGAGCTGCCGGCGAGGAGTGGGCGCGGGCGCTCGTCCCGATCCTCGGGAACGCCAGAAGCTGGGGCCGGGTCGAGGGCCTGCATTTCCACATCTGGCCTTCACCCGAGCTGGCCAAGGATCTCGGGACCGCGCTCGCTGCCGTGCACAAGGGACTCGGCATCCCCGTCTCCGTCACCCTTCCACCCACGGGGCAGCCGGAGAGATGGAAGCCGCTCGCAGGCGCGGCCGACGAGGCTCTCGTTCTGGCGTTCGGCCGGCGGCCCGAGCTCGGCGGCCAGATCGTGAGCGAGTGGCCCGAGGAGCTCGCGCGAGCGCTTCCGCTTCCGTTCCGGCTGCTGATAGCGTTCGGCGGATACGGGCGCACGGGCGACGGAACGACCTTCGGCGGGCGGATCCTGCCGGACGGAAAGATCGACGAGTTCTCCAAAGACCGCGCGCTCGACTTCGATTTCGGGCAGGTTTTCTCGGCCGAGCCCGGCACCGTCTGCATCTTCAAGCCCAGGGCGGGGACGAGGGGCTCGACCCTCGCCGCGGACGGCGGTTACGCGCGCTTCCAGTTTCTGACGATCGCCGAGGGCCTGCGGTTTCTCGCCGGAGCGGGGAGATGGTCCGTGCCGAATCTCCGGGGACGGGTCTTTCTCGTGGAAGGCGTGCCGAAGGACGGACACCTCGTTGGCTACCCGGCGGTGCGTGCCCTTCTGACCGGCAAGCCGCTCGAGCCGCGGCTCGCGGTCGAGGCGATTCGCGGCGAATCGGGGCATGGGTACATCGAATTCGCCGTTCGAGCCACGAACGAGGGCCCTGCGCCGACCGACCTCTCCCATTACGACAATTGGATCCAGATCCGGGTCGAAGGCGGCACCGTGGCCTTCGTGAAGCCGGGGGACTTCGACCGGTACGAGCAGCTCACCTCCGCGGCCGACGGGTACAGGCCCACGGGCTCGAGCGGGGCGGTCGTCGCCCGGCTGTTCGAGAACATCTTCGCGCCGGGCGAAAGGAACCAGTCGGGTCCGATACGAGCGGCCGGAACGCATCCGCACGTCTTCCTGAGCTGGCACCTCACGCTGCCCGACGGGAAGGTGACGACCGGGCCCGAGATCGAGGCCGTCGTTTCCGCCCCTGCCCCCACGGTTTCTCCGAGACCGAGAGCCCGCGGGCGCCGGCGCTGAACCTAGCCCAGCCAGCCTCGCTCCCGCACCGCCTGCTCGGCGAGCCGCACGGCCAGGAGAGCCCCCGCGCGTCTCAGATGGTCTGCGGCGAGCGTGAGCGCGACGCGCTGACCCGACGCCTCACACCGGAGAATCAGCGTTTCGTCGCGTCCGGCCGATTCCACGGGACCAGAGAGATCCTCGGGATCGACGACGTCGAACGCGTGCTTCCGCGCGCGGAAAGCGGCGAGAAGGTCTGTCGCCTCCGGGGCGTCGCCGCGGAGTCGCAGATCGATGCGCAGGAAATGGCCGTGAAAGACGCCGCTCCGAGCCGACAGAATCGCCGTAGGGATCTGCCGTTCCAGGAGGGAGGCCAGGTCGTCCGCGACGCCCTTTTCGAACGTGCCCGAGTCGGGCGGCACCCAGGAATTGAAGGCCCCCTGAGTTTGGAGTACGTCCTTCGGGAGCGGGCGAAAGGTCGCGAGCGCGAGAGCCTGCTGAAAGAGCTCGTCGAGAGCGGCTTTGCCGAGCTCGCTCACGGGCCGGTCGACGGCGGCGCTGACTTCGGCGACCGGCGCGAGCGTCTCGACGACACGAATCGTCTCGTAAAGGACGAATGCGACCGGATGCGGAGTGAGAAAGAGGTCTCCGGACGGCAGCGCTCGCGACTCGCCGGCCTCCGACGGGACGACGAGCGCCTGGCCGAGCCGGACGCCCGAAAGGTCGATCGCGAGGGCGTGGTCCTTTCTCGTCGCGAGAAAACGCGTCGTCGTGGAGGCGTTTCCACAAAAGAAGGCGATCCGGCTGGTCTCGAGAGCGTCGGACGTCAGCGGGGCGACGAAGGCGACTTCGTCGTCGACGGCGGTCAGAAGGCCCGCGTCGGCTTCGGCCTGGTGGAACAAGGACAGGTGCGACGCCGGGAACTTTCGCTCCGTCAGGACGGCGCGGACGTCGCGGCCGAGGAGCGTTGTCGGCTCCACGAGGGCGACGACGAGGCCGGTTCCGGGCGCCGCCTTCTTCACGCGGTCGCGTCTTTCGGGCGCCCGCGTAGGAACCCGGCGAGCCGCGCGAGGGGCGCCGACGCGGCGTACGTCACGAGCAGACCCGCCAGCGCGTACTCGCGGAACGACCAGATGAGGCCGAGGGCGGCCGCAAAGAGGAGGAAGTAGAGCCGCCCGCGGCGGGACTTCGTGTCGAGATCCTTGAACGACCGGTAGCGGAACGTCGAGACCATGAGAAACGCGAGGACGGCGGTGACGCCGAGGAAGACGACCCGGAGCGTGTCCGTGAGCGCAGCGGCAGGCACGGCCCAGATCAGCCCGCAGAGTGCGCCGGCCGCCGACGGGATCGGCAGTCCGACGAACCAGCGCTTGTCCACGACGTGGATCTGCACGTTGAACCGGGCGAGGCGCGACGCCCCGCAGACGACGAAGAGGAACGAGACGACGAGCCCCGCGCGGCTGAAGCCCGTGAGCCCCCAGCGATAGACGAGGAAGGCGGGTGCGACGCCGAAGCTCACGATGTCCGCGAGGGAGTCGAGCTGCTCGCCAAACGCCGAGGTCGTCCCCGTCCAGCGGGCGACTCGTCCGTCCAGCGCGTCCAGGAAGGCCGCGAGAAAAACGAGCTTCGCGGCGTACTCGAATTCCCCCTGCGTAGCGGCGTCGAGCGAAAGGTACCCGCAGAGGATGTTGCCCGCCGTGAAGAGAGCGGGCAGCGCATAAATCCCCCGGCGCACCCCGCGCCGCGGGGCGGACGAAGGCGAATCGGTCAAAGGGTGCCTAGTGCGCCGAGACGCGTGCGCGATGCTCGCGCACGATCTCTTCCATCCGGTCTTTCAGATGCAGTTTGTGTTTCTTCAGGCGCTTCTCCTCGATCTCTTCGTCGGTGGAGAGGAAAGTCTTCGAGGCGAGCTCGGCGAGCCGCTTCTCGTGATCGTGGTGGTCACGCAGAAGAGAGCGAAATTCCTCGTTCTGGCTCTCGAGCTCGTGCTTGAACTCTTCCGTGATGGTCTGCATCGACACCTCCTCGGGTGAAATGGATCAGCGTCCGGAGTCTCCCTTCATGGCCGGGGGGCCGTCAAGGCGGTGCGGCCCCGGAAGCTTCCGGACCATGACCAGAGCGTCCTCTCCGTCGAAGTAATAGCGCGCCCTGCGTCCGGCCTCGGAGAACCCGAGGCCCGCGTAAAACGTCTGGGCTCGCTGGTTCGAGACGCGCACCTCGAGGTACATCTCCTCGGCGTCGACCCGCGCGGCGAACGTGAAGACCTCGTCCATGAGCGCAGAAGCGACGCCCTGGCGGCGAAAGGCAGGCGCGACGGCGATCTTGTTCACGTGAACTTCGCCTCCCGCGAAGGCGCAGAAGACATAGCCGGCGAGCGTGCCGCCGCAGAGGGCCACGCGGTTGAAGCGCCAGGGGGCCCCGACCTCCACCTCGAAGTATTCGCGCTTCCAAGGGACGGGGAACGAGAGACGCTCGAGGTCGGCGATCCCGTCGAGGTCGAAGTGGCGCGCGTCCCGCAGCGTCAGGGGCTCGGGGAGGGCGCTCACCTGAGATCCGATGCCTCCAGGCGGGTCCGCTTCTCCTCGGCGGCGCTCGGCCTTCCGTAAACCACGCCGTGCGAGCCGGTCCCGCTCCGTGCGGCGATTCGTCCGGCGGCGGCGGCGAGCGGGAGGTCTTCCGCCCCGAGATCCACGACCGAGCGTCCTCCGGCGGAGGCGGCGGCCTCGACCTCGAGCCTCGGACGCGGCGGCATCGCCTCTACGGCGCGGCCCGCCTTCCGCAGCGCCGCGTGCACGTCACCCCGGCCGGCGTCGAGGACGAAGACGGCGTCCGCGGGCTCGGGCTTTGCCTCTTGGGCTGCCGCGAAAGTGGGCACGAGGACGAGGGGAATGTCGCGCCCCCGCGCGAGCCCGCGCGCGAATGCAAGCCCCGCGCGCAGCCCCGTGAATGAGCCCGGGCCGGACACGACCGCAATGCACGTGAGATCGTGAACGGTTTGACCGGCCTCGGCGAGAAGGGTCCCGAGCGCGATCGGAAGGCTTTCGGCGGCATTCGGGGGAAGGGGCTTGGTCTTTTCGGGGCCGTCACCGCCTCCGATTGCCAGAGACGGGAAGGGCGAGGCCGTGTCGAGCGAAAGGATGAGCATCCGCCGCCTCCCCGCGATGCTAGCATCCCCGCCTCCACATGCGCGCGACGCCCATGCTCGAGCAGTACTGGGCTCTCAAGCGGGAGGCGGGAGACGCCCTCCTGCTTTACCGCCTCGGCGACTTCTATGAGATGTTCTTCGAGGACGCCGTGTATGCGGCGCCTCTCCTCGGCCTCGTCCTGACCGCACGCCACAAGGACAGCGACGTCGAGGCGCCGATGTGCGGCATCCCGCAGCACGCGCTCGAGCCTTACCTCGCCCGGCTGGTGGCCGCCGGAAGGAAAGTCGCGATCAGCGAGCAGACGGAGGCGCCCGCGAAGGGACGGACGCTCGTGGCGCGCAAGATCGTCCGGGTCGTGACCCCCGGCACGATCGTCGATCCGGAGCGCCTCGACGCGCGGCGGCCGAACGAGATGGCCTCCGTGACCTGGAACGGCGATGGCGCGGCCGTGTCCACGCTCGACCTCTCCACAGGCGACTTCGCGGTCGTGAACCTGCCCGATCGGGCGGCCCTCACGGAGTGGCTGTCACGCCGCGTGCCCCGGGAGCTCGTCGTGTTCCCGTCCGACCGGGCCGCCGGCGAGTCGCTCGCGTCGTCCATCGCGGCATCCGGAGCCGAGGCGCCCGCCCTCACGGCCCTGAGGGACGAGTCGCCGCGCGGGACCGGGGCGGTGGACCTCCTGAAGCGCCACTTCCGCACCGCCACGCTCGAGCCGTTCGGCCTGACGGGCGCGGGCTCGGCCGCCGACGCGGCGGCGGCGCTGCTCTCGTATGCGCGGGCCACGCAGCGCGCGGACTGCGACCACGTCCGGTCGCTGCGCTGCGAGGCGCCCGACGACGGGCTCGTCGTCGACGCCGTGACCGCCGGCCACCTCGAGCTTTTCCGCTCGGCGCGCGACGGCGGCCCGAAGGGGAACTCTGTTCTCACTCCTCGATCGCGCAGGCACGTCCTTCGGCGCGCGCACTCTCCGGCGGCTCCTGGAAAGGCCGCTCGGCCGGCGCGCGGGCATCGAAGCGCGTCTCGATGGCGTCGAGGAGCTCCAGGAGGACGCGGCTCGCCTCGAGAGCCTCGCCTCGGCGTTCCGCGAGATTCCCGATCTCCCGCGCCTGCTCGCGCGCCTCGCCGTCGGCGCGGGTTCGCCGCGCGACCTGGCGGCGCTCGGCGACGGCCTCGTGCGCGCGAGCCGTGTCGGCGCGCACCTCGGCGCGGCGCGCGCGTCGATCCTCGCGTCCGGGGGTGATGCGTCGGCGGAGGGTGTGCCGTTCGCGCTGGGAGAGTCGATCGCGAGGCGAGTCGTGTCCGAGCCGCCGCCCCACGCACGAGACGGCGGAATCTTTCGCGAGGGCGTGGATGCCGCCGTGGACGAGGTGCGTGCCCTGCGTCGCGAGGGCGCGTCGATTCTCGGGCGGATCGAAGGCGCGGAGCGTACGGCGCGCGGCATCCCAAGCCTCCGTGTCAAATTCAACCAGGTCTTCGGCCACGTCTTCGAGGTGCCCGCCTCGGCGCGGGCGCGCGTTCCCGAAGGAGCGCTCAAGCGGCAGACGCTCGCCAACGTGGAGCGTTACGCGACGCCCGAGCTCGTCGAGGCGGACGAAAGACTGCGCTCCGCAGACGCGCGCCTCGCGGCCCGCGAGGAGGAGCTCTTTCTCGCGCTCGTCGCGGAAGTCGTCGCCGAATCGTCGCGCATCCTCGGAGCGTGCGCGCGCCTCGGCCTCCTCGACGCCCTCGTCTCCCTCGCGCGCACGGCGCGGGCCGGCGGCTGGGTGCGGCCTCGCGTCGTGGACGAGCCCATGCTCCTCGTCGAGGGCGGCCGCCATCCGGTCGTGGAAGCGCTGCGTCCGCGCGAGCCTTTCGTTCCGAACGACACGGCGCTCGGGGGCGACGGGGAGCATCTCGTCGTCCTCACGGGCCCGAACATGGGCGGCAAGTCGACGTACCTGAGGCAGAACGCGCTGATCGTCCTCCTCGCGCACGCGGGCTCCTTCGTGCCCGCGGTTTCGGCCACGGTCGGCCTCACGGACCGCATCTTCACGCGCGTCGGCGCATCGGATTCGCTCGTCAAGGGCGAATCGACGTTTCTCGTGGAGATGGCCGAGACCGCGCACATCCTGAGGCACGCGACCGCGCACAGCCTCGTCATCCTCGACGAGATCGGGCGCGGCACTTCGACGTTCGACGGGCTCTCGCTCGCGTGGGCGATCGCGGAGCACCTTCACGATCAGGGAATCCGGCGCGTGCTCTTCGCGACGCACTACCACGAGCTGACGGAGATGGCGCTCGTGAAGCCGGACGTGAAGAACCGCACGATGACCGCGAGAGAATGGAACGGCGAAGTCGTCTTCCTGCGCAAGGTCGCCGACGGCACGGCCGACCGCTCGTACGGCGTCCAGGTGGCGCGCCTGGCGGGCATCCCGGAAGGCGTGCTCTCGAGGGCGCGCGAGATCCTCGGCAATCTCGAGCGCCAGCAGATGGACGTCGGCGGGCGGCCCCGGCTCGCCGAGCACGCGGGCGAGCCGCCGCCGAAGAACGCGCAGCTCGACCTCTTCCGCGGCCAGGGTGAGCTCGTCCTCGACGCGCTCGGTCGCGTCGACGTCGACCATCTGACCCCTCTCGCCGCCCTCCAGCTCCTCGCCTCGCTGCAGCATCGGTTGAGGGGGGAGGAATGAAGAAAGAAAGAATATTTTGCTTCGGAAAAGAAAAGAAAAGAACGGATTTTCTGCTATCGGCGGCTGCAGACGCAGCCGCCACGGAGGGAACTGCGGTCGGCTCGCGGCTGTCAAGGGCCTTCGGCCGCTACGCGGCGCGCGGAGCGCGCCCTTGACAGCCAGAGCCGACAAGTACAGTCGGTTCTCGGTGGACGCATCAGCGGCCACCGATAGCAGAAGAAGATCTTCGGAGAACCTCCTAGAAGGTGAGTAGAGCTTCGGTATTTGCCGTCGCGGTTCGTGTTCGGGCTGAACGGCCCTGAGCTCTCGGAATCGGAGCGTGCGTTGCTCGTCGCGCTTCGGCCGCTCGGCATCCTTCTTTCTAAGCAGAATCTCCAAACGCCCTTACAGAGCACTTCGCTGCTGGAGGCATTGAGAGGGCTCTTTTCCCCGGCGCCCCTCCTCTTCGTCTCCCAGGAAGGCGGAAGTGAGGATCCGATCGGCCCGCTCCTCGGGACTCCGTGCGCCTCGGCCGCCGCGTGCGCGGCGGCGGGGACGGACCGCGTGCACGAGAACGCGTACCTCATGGGGCGCGCGGCGCGGCTCCTGGGATTCGACGTGGATCTCGCCCCCGTGCTCGATCTCGCGCAGCCGGGCACCGGGGCGGTCGTTCTCGAGGGGCGCTGCTTCGGATTTCACGCCGAGGACGTGGTGGTCTCGGGGTTGATGTTCCTGCACGGCCTCGCGCGCGCGGGCCTCGCGACCGCCGTGAAGCACTTCCCGGGCCTCGGGCGCGCGGGGAAGGACACGCGCGTCGCGCGCCCGATCGTGGACGCCCACGACGTGGACCTCATGGTGACCGACGTCGCGCCCTTCGCGAAGCTGGCTCGCGGTGCCGACGCCGTCGTCGTGGGCCACGCGGCGTACCCGGGCTTCACGGGTGACGACACGCCCGCGTCGTTGTCACCGAGGATCCTCGGCGTCCTCCGGGGCTCCGTGGGGTTCGAGGGCGTCGCGTTCGCCGACGATCTCGGGAAAGGCGCTCTCGACGGAACGCTCCCGGAGCGCGCGGAGCGTGCCGCCCGGGCGGGCTGCGACGCGCTCATCATCTCGGCACATAGCGATGCGCGGGAAGAGTGCGCCTCGCGCGTCGCCGCCCTGGGCGACGACCCGTCGCGCGACGCGCGCTTCGCGGCGCTACGCCGGCGCGTCGCCGACGCGCCGCGTCCGCGGTTCGACGAGGAAACCTGGAAGCGGCTTGCGGAAGAAGCCACAGCCTTCGGCGAACTGGTGTCAAAGCCGAGAAAGAAAAGAGAAGACGGAGATTTCGGATTTTCTTAGAAAGGGTATTTGGGCGGAGAGCGAGGCGCCGGCGGCCTGGGCTCGCTCGGCCCGGTACCCCCTGCTCCTTCGCGCGTGAACTCGCTTCGCTCAGACAGCACGCGCGTGCGTCGCAAGGGGCACCGGCGCCTCGTTCGCCTCTCCCCCTTCTAAGAAAATCTTCTCTTCTCTTTCTAGAAATTTCCTAGAACGGGACGTCGTCGTCCGCGTCGCCGCCGCCGGCCGCGGCGTCCGGCACCGCCGGAGTCGAAGCGCCCGACGCGCCGGCGGCGTCGGGACGACCGCCGAGCATCTTCATGTCGCGCGCCTTGATCTCGGTGGCGTAGCGCTTCTGGCCCGTCTCCTTGTCGTCCCACGTGCGCGTCTGGAGCGCGCCCTCGATGTAGACGAGACGCCCCTTCGACAGGTATCGCTCGCAGATGCTCGCGAGCTTGTCGAACGCGATGACCGTGTGCCACTCGGTCTTCTCCTGCTTCTGCCCGCTGGCGCGGTCGTTCCACGTTTCCGTCGTGGCGATACGCAGTCGCGCGATGGGCACGCCCCCCGTCGTGGCGCGCATTTCGGGATCGGCCCCGAGGTGGCCGATGAGGATCACCTTGTTCACGGATCCAGCCATGTCCGTCCTCCGATCGTCCGGATCCTACAATCGGTCCGGTTTGAGCGAAACGCGGAAGCTGGTCCGGTCGGCCTGGGGCATTACCGCGTGGACGGCCGTGTCGCGGGCGGCGGGCATCCTGCGCGACGCGACGATCGCCCGTTTTCTCGGCGCATCCGCGTTGTCGGACGCGTTCTACACGGCGTTCCGCATCCCGAACACTTTCCGGGCGATCGTGGGGGAGGGCGGCCTGCCCGGGGCGTTCATCCCGATGGCGAAGAAGGTGGAGCGCGAGCGGCCGGGCGAGGAAGGCGTCTACGCCGGCCGCGTCCTCGCTCTCCTTCTCTGCGTCCTCGTGGCGCTCGTGGCGCTCGGAATCCTCTTCGCGGACCCGATCGTCTCCCTCTTCGCGAACGGCTTCAAGGCGACGCCGGGGAAATTCGAGCTGACCGTGCGCCTGACTCGCTGGATGTTCCCGTACGTCCTCCTCGTGTCCGCCGCCGCGCTCCTCGAGGCTTTCCTGAACGCGAAGGGATTCTTCCAGCTCTCGGCGGCGACGCCGATCGCGTGGAACGTCGCGATCGTCGTCTCCGCATGGGCGCTCGCGCCCGCGGGCGTGTCGCCGCTCGCGGCGCTCACGGTGGGCGTTCTCGTGGGCGGTTTTCTCCAGGTCGCGCTGCAGGGGCCCGCGGTGCGGCGGCTCGGCTTGCGCTTTTCGGGCTCGCCGTTTCGTGACAGGGACGTGAAGAGGACGGCTCTTCAGATCGCCCCGCGCCTCTATGGCTACGGCATCGGGCAGCTCTCGTTTCTCGTGTCGACCCGCACGCTGGCGGCGCTCGGAGACGCGTTCGTGACGTACAACTTCTGCGCGTGGCGCGTCACCGACTTCGTCCTCGGCGCGTTCGTCGTCTCGCTCACGCGGACCATCCTGCCGTCGCTCTCGAACCAGGCGCTCGAAAAGGACCGGACCGCCTACCGCGGGACGATCGCGTTCGCGTTGCGGCTGATCGGACTCATCACGATCCCCTCGACCGTCGGGCTCTGGCTGCTCGCGACCCCGCTCATCGACGTCGTGTTCCGCCGCGGACGCTTCGGGACTGCCGACGTGCAGAAGACGGCGCTCGCGGTCGGGTTCTTCGCGCTCGGCCTCTACGCGGCTGCGGGCGTGAAGATCCTCACACAGGCGTTCTACGCGCTCCACGACACGCGGACCCCGGTCCTCGTCGGCACGTTCGACCTCGCCGTGTTCTGGATCCTCTGTGTCGCCCTGGCCGGGCCGATGCAGCACGCGGGCGTCGCCCTCGCGACGGCAGCCGGCTTCTGGATCAACTTTCTCGCGCTCCTCGCTCTGCTCAGAAGACGGCTCGGCCGGGTCGGCGGCCGCCGTATTCTCGCGTCTCTTCTCCGGCTCGCGGTCGCGAGCCTCGGGATGGGCGCCGTCGTATGGGTAGTCTCGGCGAGACTCGTGCCCTACCGGATGATCTGGCTGCTGCCGCTCCGGATCGGATGGGTCGGCGCGGTCGCCTCGCTCGGCGCAGTCGTCTTTCTCGCCTTCGCGAAGCTTCTCCGCGTACCGGAGGTCGACGAGGTCCTCGGCGCGTTTCGGAAAAAGGGGACGGATACACACACGGCACAGGAGCCGCGATGATCGACAAAATCAACCTCCGCGAAAAGCTGGCGCGCTTCACGTCGCGCTGGGACCCGAAGATCGTGGCCGAGCTGAACGGCCAGCACGTGAAGCTCGTGAAGTTCGAGGGGCCGTTCCTCTGGCACCGGCACGAGAACGAGGACGAGCTGTTTCTCGTCGTCGAGGGCGAGTTCGTCATGGAGTTTCGCGACCGCTCGGTTCCGGTGCGGGCGGGCGAGCTCATCGTCGTGCCGCGCGGCACCGAGCACCGGCCCGTTGCCGAGAAGGAAGTCCACGTCCTCCTCTTCGAGCCCGTCTCGACGGTCAATACGGGAGACGCCGGCGGAGAGAGGACGATAACCGCGCCGGAGTGGATCTGAGGGAAGAAGAATCGCCGAAGAAGAAACGCCCGCCGACGCGTGGCCGGCGGGCGTCATGAATCAAAGGGAGCCGGGACTTAGTGCCCGTCGAGGCAGCCCTTCTGGCCGCTGCTGTTGGGGTATCCCGTGCCCGCCGTGTACGCGGCGTTCGACCATTCCCCCTGCAGCTTCCAGCTCGTGCCGTTCGGGAAGCTCACGGAGGGCACGTTGAACGTCCAGGCGCACTTGTCGCCGTTCTCGGCGCCGCGGGAGTCGTACCACGCGCCCGGGCTGGCGGGATCGGTGCGGGCCTCGGAGAGCTCGTGCGCCGAGACATTCGCGAGCGCCGCGAGGCCCTGCGACTCTCCGCTCACGGTCGACTGAGCATCGCAGCCGGGGTCGCCGTCCAGCTTCCAGAAGAAGGCGAACTGGACCGGAACACCTCCGCATGTGCCCGAGCTGTGCCACGCGCAGTACCCGGCGTTGCCGCGCGGGAGGTCCGTGTAGACGGCGTAGTAAGCCGTTCCGTCGTTTGGCCCGGTGAACTGCCTGCAGGCCTCCGCGAGGATCGCCGAGGTGGACCCTCCGCCGGAGGCCGCCGAGGTGTCGACGACGTGGGCGAGAGAAAACAGGGTCGGACCAACCTGATGACCCGTCCCGAGGGTGTCCTTGTATTCGTCGGAAGTCTTCGCGTAGTTGCTGCCGCTGAAGCCTGAATAGAAGTTGTCGATGCCGGTGATCTTGTCGCCCGGGCTGGAGTTCCAAGTCGTGCCCCAGAAGATGCTCTTGACGGTCGCCGTCGTGAGGATCTTCCCCCCGTGGTACGTCATGTTCGCGGTGCGGCGCGCGAGAGGCTGGCGGGCGATCGCCTTCTCGTACTCCCCACGCGTCAGGAGAATGACGACCGGCGCATCGGTCGGTGCGCCTTCCACCGCCGCCGGAGCCACGGCGGTGCTCGTACCGACCTGCGGCGTCGTGGCCTCTTCGACCTCCACCGAGAGCGCGGGCGCGGCCGTGAGGGTGAGCGCCGCCGCGAACGTCAACCCCGGGATGAGCCCCTTCTTCATCGATTTCCTCCTGAACGGATAGATCTCGCCGGGACGATGGCCGGATGGACGGTCAGCGAGTACCCCGCCCGAGGCCTCGAGGACGTTTGCTGGACACATAGGCTAGCAGAGAAGAAGACTCCGTCTCAAACAGAATCGGGAGACACAGGCCGACTCCTTGCGCGCCCCTTCTAGAGGATCTGGATCGGGACCGGGGCGAAGCAGAGGACGAAAATGAGAAGCACACCCGCGGCGACGAGCTTGCGCCGGTCGTCGAGCGGCTCGCCTTCGTTCGCGACCGGCGGATGGCGGATGCCGGTGAAGAACGTGAAGAGCACCCACACCCACCAGCCCGCCCACTTCAGGCCGAGAACCGCAAGGACGACGAGGAGCGGCAGCGCGAGGACGCGCTGGAATCGGCCGAACACGGCGTAGACCGCGTGCCCGCCGTCGAGTTGCCCGAGCGGCAGCAGGTTCAACGCGGTCACGAAGAGCCCGAACCACGCGGCGAGAAAGACGGGATGCTCGACGACGTCCACGCTCGTGTACGTCGTGCCGGCGAAGAGCTTCTGGAAGAGCTGGACGAGCATCGGGTACTGGAAGATCACGGTCCCTTCCGCGAGCGCCGGGGACGGATTGACCCTCGAGTGCGAGACGCCCCAGGCGAGAAGCGGGACGGCCACTGCAAACCCGGCGATCGGGCCCGCCACGGCCATGTCGAAGAGCTGGCGCTTGTCGCGAATCTGCTCGCGGATACGGATGAAGGCGCCCATCGTCCCGACGAGGGAAATCTGCGGCGGAAACGGGATGAAGTAAGGAGGCGACGCGTCGATGCCGTACCGGCGGCAAACGAGATAGTGGCCGAGCTCGTGTGCCAGGAGGATGGCCAGAAGGGGAAGCGAGAACACGAGCCCTTCCTTGAAAAAGCGGGGATCGAAGAAAGACGGTGCCCTTTCGATTCGAAGACGAAGTGCAGGACGAAATCCCGCCGCGAAGACGAGGCCCGCGTACGTCGTCGTGAGGAACGTCGCCGCGAAGAGCAGCCCGTGAAGCCACCACCGCTCCTTCCGCCGCGGCACGGCGGCCGGCGCGCTCGCCGAGACCTCGCTCATCGTTTCAGGAGGACGTGCCGGAGGGGGGAGGGCCGGGGGACGCCGCCTTCGCGGCCGGCTCTTCGGGCGGGCCGGTCATGTCGCGCAGCTCCTTGCCCGGCTTGAACCGGATCGTGAAGCCGGGCGGAATCTGCACTTCCTCGGTGGGGCGTTTCGGGTTGCGGCCGATGCCGCGCTTCCTGGGCTTCACGAGGAACACGCCGAAGCCGCGCAGCTCGATGCGCTCGCCCCGGGACAGCGCCTGGCGCAGCACGTCGATGATCGTCTCGACGGCTTGCGTCGCTTTCTGTCGCCCCACGCCGGCCGCTTCCGCGACCGCGTTGATGATGTCGTTCTTGATCACGTGGAGCTGAGTCTACCTGTCCTCGGGCATCTCGTTCAAATCAAGTCGTTTGGGCCGTCTTCCGCCGGTCAAAGGCGACCGAGACGCCTTTTCAGCAGAACGATCTCGAGGGCCGTCGCGGCCATGGCCGCGAGGCGCTTCAGCGCCGGCACCGATGGAGGGCGCTCCTCGGACTCGGCCTCGCCGTAGAGGTAGAGAACGGTCTTGCCTTTGAGGTTGACGGGAACGACGGCCATCAGCCCGAGACCGTCCGACCCGAGGGCCTCGAGCGTCGAGGCCGTTCCGGGCAGGTCCGGCTGCGGTCCGACGTAGAACCCTTCGGTGTTGCGCAGCGTCGCGAAGACGGAGGGTTCCGTGTCGGGCAGATGAAGCGACGAAAACGCGGACGAGGCGGGCCGGGCGGCCCAACCCCGCACGTGGTCGGGATACGCGACGAAGAGAGCCGCGCGGCGCACGTGGCGCATCGATTCTTCGAGCACGGCGTCGGCGATGTCGTCACGGCTTCGCGCCGCGCCCAGGCGCGCGACGAGTCGCTCTTCGCCCTCCGGCTCGCCCCCGACCTCGACGTCCGGCTCCTCGAGCCGGTGCGGGAACTCCATCGAGTCCGGCTCCGGGTCGATGGACGCGAGCGGATCCTCGAAGATTTCCGACTCCATGAGCCGCGCGGTGACCGCGAGCGAGGCCGCCGGTGTGAGATCGGCCGCGGCCTGCCACGGGTCACCCTGATCGAGACGCCGTGCGCGTTGCGGGTAGGGGGACGTGAGGTCGGGCGGCGGGGGCGGCACGACGCGCAGATCCGGCCGGCTCTTCGGACGTGGCACCCGCGCGGGCTGCGTCGGCTCGTCCGGATCCAGGTCGGTGGCGGGCTGGGTCTCGCGGAGGAATGCGGCTGCCGAAAGGTAACGGGGCTCGACGTCGGCGGCGTAATAGCGGTAGAGAAGCGCGTAGATGCGCACTTCGAGCGCGGCGTGCGGGACGATGCGGAAACCCGTGAGGGCCGTGAGCTCGTCGAGAGCAGGGAGGTCGCCGGGATCGCGCATCGCGACGGCGAGGCTGCGTCCGTCCCTGCGAAAGGGCACGGCGTGCAGGCGCTGGGCGACGCGGCCGGGCACGAGGCGCAGGACGTCGGCGCGTATCTGCTCGAGCGCCTCCGGCGAGGCCGGTGGGACCCGGTGCTGGACGGAGAGGCCGTGGAGAACGATCTCCTCGGACGCTTCTTCCTCGAGCAGCGCCGTCCCGATCCGCCCCTGCTGGCGGATCTGCCGCATCACGGCGCGGTTTCGCTGCTCGTCGGTGATGAGTGTCTTTTCGATGAGGAGGTCGCCCAGCCGCGGCATGATTCCTCGAAACTCCATCTTACACGGCGTCTCCCTGTAGAATCGCGAGCATGAGCGAGCGGCCCATTCGCGTTCTGGTCGCGAAGCCCGGCCTCGACGGGCACGATCGCGGCGCGAAGGTCATCGCGCGCGCGCTTCGCGACGCCGGCATGGAGGTCATTTACTCCGGCCTGAGGCAGACGCCCCGACAGATCGCCGCCGCGGCCGTCCAGGAAGACGTCGACGTCGTGGGTCTTTCGATCCTCTCCGGCGCCCACAACGTCCTCGTGCCCGAGGTCATCGACGCCCTGAAGGAAAGCGGCGGCGGAAGCATCGCCGTCGTCGTCGGCGGAATCATTCCCGAGAAGGACATCGCTCCGCTCAAGGCCCGGGGCGTCCGCGACATCTTTCTTCCGGGAACGACCACCGGCGCCACGGTCGATGCCATCCGCCGCCTCGCGGGCGAGCGGGCGTGAGCGAAGTCCTCGTCTCGCAACTCTCCACGTCCTCTCCGGAATTCCGGGAGAATGCCGCCCACCACCGCACGCTCGCCGCGCGCCTGAACGGCGAGCTTGCAAAGGTCCGGGAAGGCGGAGGAGAGAAAGAGCGTGCGCGGCACGTCGCGCGCGGCAAGCTTCCGGTCCGCGAGCGCCTCGAGCGCCTCCTCGATCCGGGGACCGCCTTTCTCGAGGTCGCGCCCCTCGCGGGCTGGGGTCTCTACGGAGACGCCGCGCCCGGCGCGGGCCTCGTCACCGGAGTGGGCCGCGTCTCCGGCCGTGAGGTCGTCGTCGTCGCGAACGACGCGACGGTGAAGGGCGGCACGTATTACCCGGTCAGTGTGAAGAAGCACCTGAGGGCGCAGGAGATCGCGATGGAGAACGCGCTTCCGGCGGTCTACCTCGTGGATTCGGGCGGCGCGTTCCTGCCGCTGCAGGCCGAGGTGTTTCCCGACCGGGACCACTTCGGCCGCATCTTCTACAACCAGGCGCGCATGAGCGCGGCGCGCCTCCCGCAGATCGCGGCCGTGCTCGGCTCGTGCACGGCGGGCGGCGCTTACGTACCCGCGATGTCGGATGAGACCGTCATCGTGAAGAACCAGGGGACGATCTTTCTCGCGGGCCCGCCGCTCGTGAAGGCCGCGACCGGGGAAGACGTGACCGCCGAGGAGCTCGGCGGGGGCGACGTGCACACGCGCCTTTCGGGCGTCGCGGACCACCTCGCCGAGGACGACGCCGACGCGCTCGAGAAGGTGCGCGACATCGTCGCCCATCTCGGGGGCGCGCCGCGCGACGCGCCGGGCCGCGTCGAGCCCGAGGAGCCCCGATACCCCGCGGACGAGCTCTACGGCGTCGTCCCGAAAGATCTTCGCAGGCCGTATGACGTGCGCGAGCTGCTGGCGCGGATCCTCGACGGATCGCGCTTCCACGAGTTCAAGCCGCGGTACGGGGCCACGCTCGTGACGGGCTTTGGCCACGTCTCGGGCTTTCCCGTGGCCATCCTCGCGAACAACGGCGTTCTCTTCTCCGAGTCGGCGCTCAAGGCGACGCATTTCATCGAGATGGCGTGCCAGCGCGAGGTGCCGCTCGTCTTCTTCCAGAACATCACGGGGTTCATGGTCGGAAAGACGTACGAGCAGGGCGGCATCGCGAAGGACGGCGCCAAGATGGTCCATGCGGTCGCGAATGCCGCCGTCCCGAAGTTCACGCTTCTCGTCGGAGGCTCCTTCGGCGCAGGCAACTACGGGATGTGCGGACGCGCGTACCAGCCGCGCTTTCTCTGGACGTGGCCGAACGCCCGGATCAGCGTCATGGGAGGCGAGCAGGCGGCGGACGTTCTGGCGACCGTCAAGGACGACCAGCGCCTCAGGGAGGGAACGGCGAAGATGACCGAAGCGGAACGGAACGCGTTCAAGAAGCCCACTCTGGAGAAGTACGAGGTCGAAGGGAATCCCTATTTCGCCACGGGGCGCCTGTGGGACGACGGGATCCTGGACCCGGTCGAGACGCGACGCGTCCTCGCGCTCGGTCTGGCAGCCGCCGCGAACGCGCCGCGCCGTGAGACACGCTTCGGCGTGTTCCGGATGTAGACATGAGGCGCGCCTTCCTTCCGTTGCTTTTCGCGGTCCTTCTGCCGCTCGTGTCGCGCGCGGATCAGCGCCTCGACTGCGGCACCGTGGATGCTCTCGAAGTCACGTCTCTGACCCGGACGAAGGTCACGGCGTTTCTGCGCACGTCCCTCCCGGGTACGCCCGAGGGGGGCAAACAGAAGTTCTCGGGTGAGATCGCCGTAGCGAACACGCCGCTGCCGATCGCACCTTCCCTGACGGCGATGGTCCAGCAGGGGCCTGGAGGAAACGCCGTTGTGCTCCTCGTGGATCTCGAGCTTGCGAGGATTCCCCAGGCTCTTCTCTCGCGGCTCCATCCGCTCGCGCTCGACGTGATGGTCAACGGCTTGCTCGCGGGTGCGACCGGGCCGCCGGTGCCTGTCTGCGCGGTAGGAATCCTGAAGGTCGGAACGCAGGACGTGCGATCGTCGGCGCCCATGGGCGCCACGCTCGCGGGTTTTTCCGGGGCGCGCTTCACGGGAATGTCGCTGACCGAGATGGAGGGGCAGGCCACGGCGACGTTTTTCAACCCGCTCTCGTTTCCTCTCGACGTGAAGGACCTCGTGTACGCCGTGTGGGTGGGCGACCGGAAGCTCGCCGAAGGCGAGCGTCACGGCGTCAGGCTCCACCCGGGCCGCGAGAACGCGATCGAGCTTCCGATCAGCGCCGCAAACGCCGATCTTCTGGCCGCCCTCGGCGGCGTGGTGACGGGAGGCGGCCGCGTCGCCGGCAGGCTCGTCGCGCGCGTCTCCCTGCGCGTCGGCAAGGATCAGCTTCTCACGGTTCCGCTCGACCTTCCCGGGTCGGTCCAGGTGATGCGATGAGCGACTCCGGCGTCCTACTCGAGCGCGCGTCTGATCCGCGGATCGCGCGCCTCATCCTGAACCGTCCGGCCCGCCGAAACGCCTTCGACGGCGAGCTCGTGGCCCTCCTGCAGCGCGCGGTGCGAGAGCTGGCATCGGACGCGACGACCCGCGTCATCGAGCTCTCCGGCGCGGGCAAGACGTTTTGCGCCGGCGCCGACATCGACTGGATGAAGAAGGTCGCGGGCTTCACGATGCAGGAAAACCTCCGCGATTCGGCGGAGCTGGCGTCGCTCTTCCGCGCGTTCGACGAGCTGGCGAAGCCGATCGTGGCGCGTGTCCAGGGCGCGGCTCTGGGAGGAGGGACAGGCCTCGTCGCCGTGTGCGACGTCGTCGTCGCGGCCGAGAACGCCATTTTCGGCACGACCGAGGTGAGGCTCGGAGTGATTCCCGCCGTCATCTCGCCCTACCTCGTGCACAAGGTCGGAGAATCGCGCGCGCGGGCGTGGTTCGTCACGGGAGAGCGCGTCTCGGCGGAAGAGGCCCGGCAGGCCGGGCTCGTGCACCGCGTCGTCCCGGAGAAGGATCTCGCCACCACAGCACGAATGGTCCTCGACGCGATCCTGCTCGGTGGCCCTGAGGCCGTGGCCGAGGCCAAGCACCTGGCGCGCGCCGTCGCCTCGATGCAGCTCCGGGACGCCACGAACATGGCGATCCAGCGCCTGGGCGAGCGACGCGCTTCGGCCGAAGGGCGAGAGGGCCTCGCGGCGTTCCTGGAGAAGCGCAAGCCGTCCTGGGCGGTGGAGCCGCCTGCGAAGAAGACGTGACGAAGCTCCCGCGGCTCGGCCGCATTCTCGTCGCGAATCGCGGCGAGATCGCGGTGCGCGTGATCCGCGCCTGTCGGACTGCCGGGGTCCCGGCCGTTGCGGTGTACTCCGACGCCGATCGCTCCGCGCGCCACGTCGCCCTCGCCGACGCGGCCGCGCACCTCGGCCCCGCGCCTGCGCGCGAGTCGTACCTTTCGATTCCGCGCCTTCTCGCGGCGGCGCGCGAGACCGGCTGCGGCGCCGTGCATCCCGGCTACGGGTTTCTCTCGGAGAACGCGGATTTCGCACGGGCGGTGAGGGACGCGGGACTCGTCTGGATCGGTCCGCCTCCCGAGGCGATGGAGGCGATGGGATCGAAGATCGCTGCGAGAGAAAGAATGAGGACGGCCGGAGTTCCGGTCGTCCCGGGCGCGCTCATTGAAGGATCCGAAGAGCACGAAGAGAAGAAGAGGATTTCTTCGAATGGTAAAGAGGCTGAGGGCAGCGCAGCCGCTCGTCGAGCGGCGCTGACGCATCCCGAAACCTCTGGCACTTTCTCAGAAAATCTTTCTTCGGTTCTCTCTCTCGGTTTTCCCGTCGTCGTGAAGGCGTCTGCCGGCGGGGGCGGCAAGGGAATGAGGATCGTGGCGTGCCCCTCCGATCTTTCCGAGGCAATAGATTCCTGCCGCCGTGAGGCGCTCGCCGCGTTTGGGGATTCCACGGTCTATGTCGAGAAATACCTACCTTCGCCCCGCCACATCGAGGTGCAGGTATTCGGCGACACGCACGGGAACGTGGTCGCGCTCGGCGAGCGCGAGTGCTCGCTCCAAAGGCGCCACCAGAAGGTCATCGAGGAGTGTCCCTCGCCCGCCGTGACGCCGGAGCTTCGAACACGCCTCCAGAACGCCGCCTGCGATGCGGCGCGCGCCGTGGGTTACGTTAACGCGGGGACGGTCGAGTTCCTGCTCGAGCCCTCCGGAGAGTTCTACTTCCTCGAGATGAACACGCGCCTTCAGGTCGAGCATCCCGTGACGGAAGAGGCCTTCGGCGTGGACCTCGTCGCTCTGCAGCTCCTCGTCGCCGCAGGCGAGCCTCTGCCCGATCTCCCCACCACGCCCACGGCGCACGCGATGGAAGCGCGCGTCTACGCGGAGGATCCCGACGCGGGTTTCCTTCCGCAAGCCGGGCATCTCCTCTCGTGGGTCGAGCCTTCGGGACCGGGCGTTCGCGTGGACTCGGGCGTGACGGCCGGCCAGACGGTGGATGTTCACTACGACCCCCTGCTCGCGAAGATCGTCGCGAAAGGGCGGGACCGGGAGGAGGCACGAGGGCGGCTCGTCGCGGCGCTCGGCGAGACGATCGCTCTCGGCGTGGCGACGAATCTCTCGTGGCTGAGACGGTTGCTCGAGGCCGCTCCGGTCGTGCGCGGAGATCTGAACACCGGCCTCGTCGAGACGCTTTCGCTCCCCGCGCCTCCATCCCCTCCGGACGAGGTCTTCGAAGCCGCCTCCTCGGTTCTCTCTCGTGCCGAGCCCGGAAGAAGGTCTCGAGGCGTCCTTTCGAGTCCGTTCGAGGGGCGGTTTCGGATGGGCGGCGCTTGAAGCTGCGCGACCTGCGAACGGGAGAGGAGCGCGAGGTCGCGGGGGACGTTCCGCCCGGCGCGGTGGCCGCGCGCGACGGCGACGTCGCCTGGGTCTGGTTCCGGGGCGAGACGTACCGTCTCTCACCGGCCCGTTCGCGCCGCGCCGCTCGTGCCGGCGAGGAGGCGCCGTCGCTCGAGGCGCCGATGCCGGGCCGGATCGCGGCCGTCCGTGTCGCGTGCGGAGCATCCGTCTCGAAGGGAGACGTCCTCGTCGTCGTCGAAGCGATGAAGATGGAACACGCGGTGCGCGCCCCGAAAGACGGGACCGTGGAGAGAGTTCTCGTCTCCGAGGGCCAGATGGTCGGCCTCGGCGACGTCCTCGTGGAGATGGCGTGAACGCGACACGCGTCACCGTCGTCGAGGTCGGCCCGCGCGACGGCCTTCAGAACGAGGCGACGGCGGTCCCGACGGACGTGAAGGTCGCGTTCGTCGACGCGCTCTCGGCGGCGGGCCTGCCCGTCGTGGAGGCGACGGCGTTCGTCTCGCAGAAGTCGATTCCGCAGCTCGCGGACTGCGAGGAGGTCTTCCGGCGGATCGCGAAGCGCCCGGGCGTGCGTTATCCGGTCCTCGTCCCGAACGAGAAGGGGCTGGACCGGGCCGAGGCGGCTGGCGCGCGCGAGATCGCGGTCTTCACGGCGGCGTCGGAGACGTTCAACCGGAAGAACATCAACGCCTCGATCGACGAGTCGTTCGTACGCTTTTCGCCCGTGATCCGGCGCGCGTTAGAGTCCGGAATGCGCGTGCGCGGGTACGTGTCGTGCGCGTTCGGCTGCCCGTACGAGGGGGCGATTCCGCCGGCCGCGCCCGCTCGCGTCGCGCGGAGGCTGCTCGACGCGGGGTGCGACGAAGTTTCCATCGGCGACACGATCGGCGTCGGCGTGCCCACACAGGTTCCCGAGGTGGTCGGCCGCTGCGTAGACGCGGGCGTACCGCGCGCGCGCCTCGCGCTCCATTTCCACGATACGCGCGGAACGGCGCTTGCGAACGT
The DNA here is from genome assembly GCA_963816185.1 of Thermoanaerobaculia bacterium. Lineage (GTDB taxonomy): Bacteria > Acidobacteriota > Thermoanaerobaculia > UBA5066 > UBA5066 > Fen-183. The sequence continues at coordinate 237,846 of CAWFJJ010000028.1, forward strand.
GGCCGAGGGTCTGAGGCAGGGCGTCCGGATCTTCGACTCCTCGGCAGGGGGTCTCGGCGGCTGCCCATACGCTCCCGGGGCTTCGGGAAACGTCGCCACGGAGGACCTTCTCTATCTCCTGCACGGCATGGGTTACGAAACGGGCGTGGACCTTTCCCTGGTCGCGTCGGCCACCCGGACCCTGTCGGACGCGATCGGGCGGCGCCCGGCGTCGCGCGTCTATCAGGCTCTCGAGTCGGCCCGCGGGCCGCGGCCGGTGTAAACTGGGGCGACACCTTACCCTGCGAGGAGATCGAATGCCGTATCGGATTCTCTTGGCGGACGACAGTCTGACCATCCAGAAGGTCATCGAGCTGACGTTCTCGGGTACGGATTTCGAGCTCAAGGCTGTCGGAAACGGCGATCTCGCGCCGCCTCTCCTCGATTCGTTCTCTCCCGACATCGTCCTCGCGGATTGCGTCATGCCGGGCAAGACCGGGTACGAGCTGTGCGAGGAAGTCAAGCGGCGACCCGGCGGCCGATTCGTGCCCGTGGTCCTCCTCACGGGGACTTTCGAGCCTTTCGACAAGCCGCGTGCCGAGCAGGCGGGCGCCGACTCGGTCGTGACGAAGCCATTCGACTCGCAGGGACTCGCCACGCTCGTGCGGGACCTCGTGAACCGAGCCGCTGAAGAGCGAGCCGCTGCGCCTCCCGAGCCCCCTCCGCCGCCAGAGCCCCCTCCCGCGCCGGAATTCGTCCCACCGCCTCCCGTCGAGGAGCTTGCTGAGTCCACCGACCCCACGCTCGGCGGCGGAGCGGCGTTCTCGACGGTTCCGATGCCCGCGACGACGGCGCCCGTTTCCGAGCCGGATTTCTATGCGACCTCGGCAATCCCGGTCCATCGAGAGAGCGAGTTCGAGCCCCCTCCGGATTCAGAGGCCGCCTTCCTGCCGCCTTCCGATCAGCCCACGGAACGGGTTCCCCCGGTACCTGAACCCTCGCCGGCCGCGTACGAGATGGATCTGGGCGCTCTCGACGACGAGCCGCCCCATCGCGACCTCGAGGCGGACATCGCCGCGTTCGAGGCGTCCGGGCGCGGCGCCACCCGGCCGGATCTCTGGGACACGCCCGCCGCGAAAGCCGCGGTCGCCGCTTCGCTCGCTGAGCCCGCTCCGGGCGAGCTCGAAGCCCTCGCAGCCGAGGCGAGCCTGTCCGATCTCAAGAGCCTCATCCCGAAGGCAACGGCATCGGCCGCGGGGGCGCCCGCCGGGCCCCTCACTGATGACGAGATAGACCGCATCGCGCGGCGGGTTCTCGAGCTCTCCGGCGAGCGCATCGTCCGGAAGATCGCGTGGGACGTCGTGCCGGAGCTCGCCGAACGCCTCGTGAAAGAGCGCCTCGACGAGCTGGATAAGACGGAATAGAAAAGATTTCGGAAGAGAGATTTCCTAGAAGGTAAGAGGGCTTGCTGCACGGGCGTAGCGGACGCGGCGGCGGCGGTGCGGATGCAGCGTCCGGATCGCGCGCCTTCTAAGAACCTCTTCTTCTCCCTGGTTTCCTGAGTCCTCCTTCCCAAACCCGCGTAGCGGTCGGACCGCTAACCTACCTCGTGGGCGAGCACCAGCCCCCGGTCGAGGTGGTCGATGAGGACGTCCGCGCCCTCGAGGCCCACCGAAAGGCGGATGAGGCCGGGTGTGATGCCGCGCAGTACGCGATCCTCCTCGGGGACGACCGCGTGCGTCATCGAGGCGGGATGCTGGATGTACGAGATGGCCGAGCCGAGGCTCACGGCGAGCTCCATCGGCGTGTCCTTTCGCGCGAAGTAGTTCATCAGCTTCTCGCCGGCCGGCGCGCCCCCCACGACCTCGAAGCTGATGATCGATCCGCCGTCGCGCATCTGCTTTTTCGCGAGCGCTGCCTGCGGGAAGTCCTCGAATCCGGGCCAGACGACACGTGAAACGCACGAGTGGTTCCTCAGGAAGGTCGCGACCGTCGCGGCGGTCTCCGATTGGGCCTGCTGCCGGGCCGCCAGGCTTTGCAGAGTCATCGAGTTCAGCCACGAGTCGAACGGAGACGGGGTCGCGCCCAGGTCCTTGTACCAGGGGAAAAGCGTCTCCTTCATGAACCTGAACGGCCCGAGGACGGCGCCGCCAACGGAAGTCGAGTGGCCGTTCACGAACTTGGTGAGCGAGTGGACGACGAAGTCCGCGCCAAGGCGGAACGGCTGCTGAAGGTAAGGCGAGCAGAACGTGTTGTCGACGATGAGGACGATGCCGCGCTCTTCCGTCAGGCGCGAGATCGCCTCGATGTCGGCGAGTCGAAGAGTCGGGTTCTCGGGCGACTCGAGAAAGACCGTCGAGACTTCAGGATGCTCCTCGAGCGCGGCTTCGACGGCTACGAGGTCCCCCGTGTCGCAGAAGACCGAGCCGACCCCGAACTTCGCGAGGCCGCGCAGGAGGCTGTCCGTGCAGCCATAGATGTTCCCCGCGAGAACGGCGTCGCCCGACCTGACCAGGGAAAGGAGGAGCGCCGAGATCGCGCCCATCCCGGACGCGCAGATGAGGCACCCGATCGTGGGCTCGGTCTCGTCCTCGGCGAGAGCTTTCTCGATGACGTGCTCGGCCTCGAGCCGGAACAGGATGCGCTCGAGGTACTCGGTGGTCGGATTCCCGAGGCGCGTGTAGATGCGGGCGTACGGACGCTCGCCGCCACGGGACATCCCCAGAAAGCGGTCGGCGCCGTCCTTCACGCTGCGGAACGGGAACGTCGAGCGCTGGTGGATCGGCGGGAGACCCGTCCCCGCCGCGAGGGTGCGAAACAGGCCTTCCGGCATCTGTTTTTCAGCGTCGCGCACCCAGCGGGTCTTGCGATCGATCCACCAGTCCCAGAACGAGTGTCGGGCGGAGCCGAAGCGGACGGGGGACCTGCCGAGTGTCGTGCTCATGTGTCGAATGTAGCGACTCGGGAAGGAGCGCGCCCCCGTGCAGATGCCTCATGCGGCCGGGTTTGCCGGGGGTCCCTTCCCCTAACCGGCGCCCTCGTGCGATCCTCTCGCGTTCCCCGATGAACACGCGGAGAGAGCTCGATAAGACCTTCGACCCCGCCTCGTTCGAGATGCGCTGGTATCACGCCCAGGAGGAGGCCGGGTTCTTCCGCCCCGAAGCGGCCGGGCCGGACGCCGTTCCGTATTCGCTCGTGATCCCCCCTCCGAACGTGACGGGGCGCCTGCACGTGGGGCACGCGCTCGGGCGCACGCTCGAGGATGTGCTCTGCCGCTGGCGGCGGATGCAGGGCCGCGCCGTGCTCTGGGTGCCCGGGGTGGACCACGCGGGCATCGCGACGCAGATGGTCGTCGAGCGCGACCTCAAGGAGCGCACGGGGAAGACCCGGCACGACATCGGCCGCGAGGCCTTCGTCGCGCTCTGCCGCGAGTGGGCTGGCGCGCGGCGCGGCGACATCCTCGACCAGATCCGCCGCCTCGGCTCGTCGTGCGATTTCTCGCGCGTCTACTACACGCTCGACGGGCCGCGTTCCCGCGCCGTGCGCCACGTCTTCTCGACCCTCTACCACGCGGGCCTCGCCTATCGAGCCGAGCGGATGGTGAACTGGTGCCCGAGCTGCGCGACCGTGCTCTCGGATCTCGAGGTGAACCACGTCGAGAGCTCCGGCCACCTCACCTCGATCGCGTATCCCCTCGTCGGGGGCGGCGAGCTCGTCGTCGCCACGACGCGGCCGGAGACGATGCTCGGCGACACGGCCCTCGCGGTACACCCGGACGATCCGAGGTATATGGGCTTCGCCGGAAGACGCGCGATGCTCCCTCTGACAGACCGCGAGATCCCCGTGATCGCCGATGCCTTCGTGGACCCGAAGTTCGGGACGGGCGTCGTCAAGGTCACTCCCGCGCACGACCCGAACGACTTCGAGGCGGGGAAGCGGAACGCGCTCGACTCGGTTACCGTGATCGGCTTCGACGGAAAGATGACGGCGGCGGCCGGCGCCGCCTACGCGGGGCTCGACCGCTTCGAAGCGAGGAAGAAGGTCCTCAGGGACCTCGCCGCCGCCGGCCTGCGCCGCGGCGAGAAGAGCCACCTCATTCCGCTCGCGCGGTGCCAGAGGTGCGACACGATCGTCGAGCCGCTCGTCTCCTTGCAGTGGTTCGTGAAGGTGGCGCCGCTCACCGAAAAAGCCGTCGCCGCGACCGACGCGGGCGAGACGCGCTTCGTGCCCGAGCTTTGGAAGAAGACCTACGACGAGTGGATGCGGAACATCCGCGACTGGTGCGTCTCGCGGCAGCTCTGGTGGGGACACGAGATTCCGGCGTGGTACTGCCCGGACGGACACGTCACGGTGCCGAAGCCGGACGAGAGCGATCCGACCGCATGCGCGACGTGCGGCGCGGGCGGCCTCGTTCGCGACCCCGACGTCCTCGACACGTGGTTCTCCTCCTGGCTCATGCCGCTCTCGGTCCTGGGCTGGCCGGAGAAGACCGCCGACTTCGCGCGCTATTACCCGACGAGCGTTCTCGTCACCGCTTTCGACATCCTGTTCTTCTGGGTCGCGCGAATGATCATGGCGGGCTCGTTCTTCGACGGTCGTGCGCCTTTCGCCGACGTCGTCATCCACGGGCTCGTACGTGACGAGAAGGGCCAGAAGATGTCGAAGACGAAGGGCAACGTCGTCGACCCGCTCGACATGTGCGACGAGTTCGGAGCCGACGCGGTGCGGTTCACGCTCGCCGTCCTCTCGGGGACCGGGCGCGACCTGCCGTTCGGCAAGACGCGCGTCGCGGGCTACCGCGCCTTCGCGACGAAGGTGTGGAACGCCGCGCGCTTCGCGCTTCAAATGCTCGAGGGCGAAGCGGCCCTCCCGCCGGACAGCCTCGACTTCGCGACCCTCGGAACCGTCGACCGTTGGATCCTCGCCCGCCTCTCGGATGCGGCCGGGAAGGTGAACGCGAACCTCGAGGCATTCCGGTTCGACGAGGCCGCAAACGCGCTCTACCAGTTCTTCTGGTCCGACTTTTGCGACGGCTACGTCGAGATGGTGAAGCCCGTCCTCAGGGGCGCCGACGTGCCCGCCGCCGACAAGGAGAAGACCCGGGGCGTCCTCACGCGCGTGCTTCTCGACTCCCTCGCGCTCCTCCACCCGTTCATGCCGTTCGTCTCGTGCGAGATCCGCGAGGCCCTGAACGGCGACGGCCTCGAGCTCCCGATGACGAAGTTCCCGAAGGCGAATTCCGAGTGGAGTGATCCTCTGGCGGTCGAGACGGTCGAGACCGTGCGGGCGGTCACGACGCGAATCCGGAATCTCCGGGCCGAGCGCGGCCTTGCGCAGACCGAGACCCTTCGGGCGGGCATCGAGGTTCCCGAAGGGCCCCTTTCAAAGGAAATACGGCGCCACGTTCCACTTCTCAGCCATCTCGCACGCCTCAAAGCCGTGGAGATTTCTTCGAAAGTGGAGATCGCCGGAGGCTTCCGGGACGTCGTCGCCGGTCTGGGGCTCGTCGTGGATCTGCCGAAGAAAGAGATTTCTTCTGAAGACAGAGAGAAGGCACGGCGCGACGTGGAGCGCCTGCGCGGTGAAGCCGACAAGATTCGCGCTCGACTTGCCGATGAGAGCTTCCTGTCGCGTGCGCCGGGCGTCGTCGTCGAGAAGACGCGGCAGCAGTTCGAAGAGATCGAGGAGCGGATTCGGCGCCTCTCCGGCAACCTCGTCGGGACACCGGACGCATGAGCGGCGTCACGGATCCCCTCGAGGGCCGGTCGTTCTCGCACATCGAGAACGTCATCTACCTGCCGTCGACGCCTTCCACGAACGACGTCGCCAAGACGATCGTGGAGAAGATGCTCGCCGAGAGCGAGGACATCCGGCCCACGATCATCGTGGCGGGGGAGCAGACGGCGGGGCACGGGCGCATGGGCCGAAGCTGGACCCCGCTGCCCGAGGCCCTCGCGGTCTCCATCATCGTCCCGTGGCCGGCGGGGCCGGAACGCGTCCGCCTGCCGGTGCGGGCCGGGATCGCGGTCGCGCGAGGTCTTTCCAAGGCGTTCGCCCTCGACGTGCGGCTCAAATGGCCGAACGACCTCCTCGTGAAACGCAAGAAGGTCGGCGGCATCCTCGTCGAGGCGCGCGCGAACGACGAAGGCGAAGGCTGGGCCGTCGTCGGCGTCGGCCTCAACGTGCGCGGCACACGGAAGGACCTCGATGCCCGGGGTCTGAGGGATGCGACGTCGCTCGAAGAGGCAGGCGTCACGTCGGCGAGGCTCGCTGGTGTCGCGCCGCTCTCGGCCCTCCTCGACGTCCTCGACGCGCCGCTCGGCGAGGCGGGAAGAGATCCGCTGCCGGAGGCATTCGCGGCCGTCTCGGCCCATGCGCCGGGCGACGCGATGAGCGTCATGGACGCGGGCCGATCCGTGTCGGGCGTCTTCCGCGGAGTGAACGCCGACGGCGCGCTGCGCCTTTCGACCGGGCGCGGCGAGGAGACGATCGTGTCGGGCGACGTCGTCCTCTTCTAGGGGCCGTTTCTCCGTGAACGAAACGCCGGAGTCCGGGCGCGCACCGTCCCCGGCGGACACGGGCCTCGACGAGGCGGGCTACGCGACCCGGATCGAGGACGCCTTCATCGCCGAGCGAGGCACGCCGTTCCTCGTGTCGGCGAAGGACTGGAGCTTGATCCGCGGATGGCGGGAGACGGGCGTACCCGCCGACACCGTCGTGCGCGCCGTGCGCGAGACATTCGAGAGGCGCCGCGCTCGCGGCCAGGCCGGGAAGATCTCCTCCCTCGCGTACTGCGCCGACGCCGTCACCGAGCGCTGGGAGATGGAGCGCCGGGGCCTCGTCGGGAAGGAAGATGCGCCCCCCGCGGCGCCAGACGCGGCCGCAACGCGTGAAACGCTCGCCACGCTTGCTGCCGCGCTCCGCGCGGCGGGAGAAGAGAAGAAGAACTTCTTGCTTCGGAAAGAGAAAGAGAGGGACCCAGGAGCGACGAGCGATGGCGGAGCGACGGGGATCGCTCTGGAAGTTCTTAGAAGGGGGTATGGGAAGGCGGACGCAGCATCTGAAGTCGGCGTTCCGGCGCACTCGGGACCCTTCGAAGAATCTTCAGGTGCTCTTCGTAAGGCTCTCGACAAGGCGGCGGCTCAGGTCGAAGAAATCTCCCCCGATCTTCCCTTCGAAGAAATCGAACACAAGCTGTCCTCTATCGAGGCATCACTCGTGCGAACGGGTCTGAAAGCAATGAATCCCTCTTTTCAGGCCCGCGTGGAAGAACGCGTCTCTTCGGCGTTGGGAGACGTGTCCCTACTTGCTCCCCACGTCGTCGAGCGCATGCGCAAGGCGCTGACGCGCCGCGAGGTGCGAGCGCTCGCCGGCTTTCCGCCGTTGACGCTGCTCCATGGCTGACGTCCGTCCCGGGGAGCGCGCCGACGTGGCGATCGAGCGCGTCGTGCCGGGGGGAGACGGGCTGGCGCGCCTTTCGGGCGTCGTAACGCTGGTGTCCGGAGGACTGCCGGGAGATCGTGTGCGCCTGCGGGTGACGGAGGCCTCGGATCGTCTCGTGTCGGGCGCCCTCGAGACGGTGCTTTCTCCCGGCGAAGCGCGCCGGCCGGAGGCTGAGATGTGCCCCCGGGCGCGGGACGGCTCGTGCGGCGGATGCGACTGGCCGGCCGCGCGCCTCGAGCATCACCGCGAGCTGAAGACGGCGATCGTCCTCGACGCCCTCCGGCGGCTCGCGGGCCTTCGTGCCGAGGCTCTTCCGGAGCCGCGCTGGCTCGGCTCCGCGCGGAACTATCGGTTGCGAAACCGCCTGCATCTCGATCGGCAGGAAAGACTGGGCTTCTTCGCGCCTCGCTCGAACACCGTCGCGAACCTCGAGACGTGCGAGATCGTCTCGAAGGCGCTGCTCGCACGGCTGCCCGCGATTCGCGATTTCCTGAAGGGCTTCGGGGGGATGGAAGGAGAGCTCTGGACGCTGGAAGACAGGGAAGGAAAAACGCTGCTCGGCGAGATGCGGCTCGACGGGCCGCGTCTCGGCGAAGGTCATGGTCCGCTAGTTACTTCGAAGGTGAAAGACAGGGGGAGGGGACCGTTCGACGGATTTCGAGTCGTCGATGCGGGCGGCCGCATCCTGCTCTCGGACGGGCCGTCGTCCCTGTCGATCGTCGCGGGCTGCGCATCATTCGACGTCTCCGTCTCTTCTTTCTTTCAAGGAAACCTCTACCTCCTCGACGCGTTTCTCGAAGAGGTCCGGACCGCGCTTCGCGCCGAGCGAGAAGATTCCGCGCTTCGCGCGGTGCTTAGAAGGGAAGAGGGGCGAAGGGAAAAGGGGCGCGCCCTGCCCGTTCGCGCGCTCGACCTCTACGCTGGGGTAGGGTTCCTCACACGTCCTCTTCTCGAGCTCGTGCGCGATGCGGGCGCGGGGGACGTGACTTCAGTGGAGATCGAGCCGTCCGCGTCAAATTCCCTTTCTAAGAATCTTTCTCTCTGGTCTTCCCAGGGCCTACCCCTTGCGCGCGCGGTCCGTGCGACCGCGGAGTCTTTTCTTTCTTCGCAGAGAGCGTCGAATTCTCCGAATCCGCCGATCGACGTGCTCGTCGCCGATCCGCCGCGCACAGGCCTTTCGCCCGCCGTGCGTGCCGGAATCCTCCGCCTCGCACCGCGGCATCTCCTGATGGTCTCGTGCGATCCGCCGACGTTCGCGCGCGATCTTTCGGCCCTGGGATCGCGTTACGCGGTCGAGCGGCTGACCCTCCTCGATCTCTTCCCCCAGACGCACCACGTGGAAACGGTCGCCTTGCTCACGCGGCGCGAAGTCGGATAGAAGCGCGGCATGCGAGCGTCGTGGTCGAGGGAGGCGGGGGCGCCTTCGCTGCCCCTTGCGGGTGGCCTGGCTGCCGGAATTCTCGCGGCAGCCGTTCTCCCCGTGCCGCCAACGCACGCCCTCGGCGCCGCTCTCGTCATCGCATCGGCCGCCGGGGTCGCCCTGGCAATGCGGAAAAGCCGTGTGCGTGCTTTCGCCGGACTGATTCTCACCGTGTGCGCCGGGTTCTGGAACGCCCGCGAGCGATACCTGCTTCCTGCTCTCCGCTCGGAGTCCGAGGCGCACGCCGCGCTCGTCCGTGCGCGGGCGGCGGACCCGGCCGCCGACGGAGCTCTTCTCGAAGTCACCGGTCGTCTCGACGCACCGTGGACCACGAGCGGCTCGCTTTTCAGGACGCGGCTCGCCGTCGAAGCGGCCTCGGCGAACGGGCGCTCGCTGCGTCTGGAGTCGGGTGTGCCTCTCACGGTCGCCGGACAGCGGGACCCCGCCAGCGTCGCCGAGCTCGGTGACCGCGTGCGCGTGCGTGGCACGCTGCGCCTTCCCGAGGCGGGCGGCCCCAGCCGTTCTCCGTTCGACCTTCCCGCCGAGCCTCGGCTCGCGCTCAAGAGCGCCGCCCAAGTCGAGCGGCTCGGCCCGCCCAAGGGACCTCTCTCGCTCGTGGCGCGCGCGCACGCCGCCGTGAAGCGGCGTCTTCGCACGAATCTCGCCGGTGCCACACCCGAAACGCGCGGAGCGCTCGCGCTCCTCCTCGCCCTCGTGATGGGCGAGACGCAGGACCTGCCCGCGGCGACGATAAGCGCCTTCCGAGACGGCGGAGTCGCGCACATCGTCGCCATCTCGGGATTGCAGGTCGGACTCGTCGCGGCGCTGCTCGGATGGCTCGCGCGGAGACTCGGCGCATCCCTTGCCGCGCGCGACTCGTTCGTGCTCGTCGCGACGGCTCTCTTCGCGATCTTCGCCGGAGGCAGGCCGCCGGTCGTGCGCGCGGCGCTGATGATCGGCCTCTATCTCTTCGCGCGCCTTCTCGGACGCCCAACCTCGGCGATGCACGTCCTCGGGTTCGCCGCGGCCGTGCTGCTCGCCGCCGATCCCTCGAATCTCTTCGACGTGGGGTTCCTCCTCACGTTCGCGGCCGTGTTCGGCCTGGCGGCGTTCGGCGTCCCTGCGTCAAGAGCCATGCGCCGGATCGGGATTCCGGGGCTCGTCGCGGACGCCCTCGGCGCAACCACGGGCGCCGAGATCGCTGTTCTCCCGATCCAGCTCTTCGTGTTCAACGTCGTGCCCGTCGTGGCGTTCCTCTCGAACCCGTTCGTCGTGCCTCTCTCGAGCGCCTTCCTGTTCGCGGGCCTTTTCCTCCTTCCTCTCTTGCTGCTATCCCCCGCGTCGGCGGCCGTCGCGATCGTGCCGCTGAGATTCCTGTCGGATGTCCTGCTCGCGATGCTCCTGGCCCTCGACCGGCTGCGTGCGGTGAGGGTCGTCCCGACGCCCGCGTTCGCCCTGGTCGCGATCACGGCCGCGCTCCTCGTCGTCGCGGGTTTCGCGCGGCGCCTCGCTCTCCGGCGCGCGGCGCTGGCCGGGGCGGCGGCGGTCGTCCTCGCCGTCGTTCTCGCCCGGCCGGCCGCAGCGGAGCGGGGCACGGTGGTGCTTCAGGCGCTCGACGTGGGGCAGGGGGACGCGTGGCTCCTCGTGACCCCCGAAGGCCGCGTTCTCGTGGACGGAGGGGGCAGCCCCGACCGCGCTTACGATTTCGGCCGCCTCCGGCTGGTGCCGCGGCTGACCGACCTCGGGGCGGTGGCCTTCGACGCCGTCATCCTCACGCATCCGCACCCCGACCACACGCGCGGGCTCCTCGCTGTCCTGACGTCGCTCCCGGTCGGGCGCGTGATCCTGGCCCGGGCGGCGCCCCGCAATCTCTTCCTCGACGAGTTCGAGGATGCGGCCGCGCGCCGGCACCTCCTGCTGGAGCGCTTCGGCGCCGGTCAGCGCTTCACGGCGGCGGGCCTGTCCTTCGAGGTGCTGCATCCGGGGGACGATCGATACCCCCGCGCGCGGGAGAACAACGGATCGCTCGTGCTGCGCGTAGCGCTCGCGGGGCGCACGGCGCTTCTCGCAGGCGACATCGAGGCGCTCGCCGAGAGCGATCTCGTCGCGTCGGACCGGAACCTTGCCGCCGACATCCTGAAGGTCCCGCATCACGGGAGCCGGACGTCCTGTACGGCTGCGTTTCTCGCCCGCGTCTCTCCGCGGCTCGGGTTGATCGGCGTCGGCCGCCGCAACCGTTTCGGCCATCCGGCGGCCGAAGTCATCGAGCGACTGGCCTCCGCGGGCGTCCGGACGTTCCGGACGGATCACGACGGGGAGGTTGCGCTCCTCATCGCGGGCCGCCGCATCTTGCCGATCTTCCCCGAGCACCTCGCGCGGGAGGTCCCGTGACCGCACCGCGCCCGAACGGCGTGCTCGCGATCGTGGGTGCGACCGCGACGGGGAAGTCGGAGCTCGCCGTTGCCGTCGCCGAGCGGCTCGGCGGCGAGATCGTCTCGGCCGACGCATTCGCGGTTTACCGCGGGTTCGACGCCGGGACCGCGAAGCCCGCTGCCTCTCTGCGCGCACGCGTGCCGCACCACCTCGTCGACGCGCGCGACCCGCGGGAGCCCTGGAGCGCCGGCGAATTCGCCGCCGAAGCGCGAAGACTCGGCGAGGAAATTCTCGGTCGCGGGCGGCTCCCCATCCTGGCGGGGGGGACCGGCTTCTATGTGCGGGCGTTCTTCGGCGGGCTCTTCGAGGGGCCGCGTCGGAACGACGAGGTGAGGCGCGCTCTCGAGGCGGTGAGGGCGCGCCGCGGAGCGGATTTCCTCGTTCGGATGATCGCTCTCCTCGACCCGGAGAGCGCGAATCGGGTCGGCGCGGCGGATGCCGCGCGGGCCATTCGGCTGCTCGAGATCCTCCTTCTCTCGGGAGAGCGCCCGTCGCGCCTCTTCCGGGAGAGGCCGGGACGCGTGTGGGGAAAGCCGTCCGTCAAGGTGCTTCTCACGTTGCCGCGCGAGGTGCTCTATGGAAGAATCGCGAGGAGGTTTCAGTCCGAGTTTGTGAACGAGCTGCCCGCGGAAGTGCGTCGCCTGCTCGCGGCGGGGGTCCCGCTTGCGGCGCCTGCATTCGCGGCGATCGGTTACCGGGATACGGCGGCGCTCGTCTCCGGCACGCTCTCCGAGGCCGAGTGGAAGGAACGCGTTCTGCGCGACACGCGGCGGTACGCGAAGCGCCAGGAGGCGTGGTTCCGGCGCGAAAGCGACCTCATCCCGGTGCGGGCCGACCGACCCGATCTCGTCGAGTTCGTCGCGCGCGAGGCGCGACTTCTTTTTTCCGTTACCGGCGAAGGGGGATGACCATGATCGGACCGAGCAAGCCGCCCATCAACGTCCAGGACGGGTTCTTCTATCAGCTTCGCAAGGACAACACGCTCGTCGAGATCTTGCTCCTCTCCGAGAGGAAGCGCGTGGGACGGATCCGCCGCTTCGACAAGTACGCGCTGGTTCTCGAGGTGGAGGGACGTGAGGAGATGATCTACAAGCACGCCATTTCCTCCGTGACCTCTCTGGGTGCGAGCCCCGCCGGGCCCGTCACGGCCCCCGCGCGGACGCCCGCAGCTTGACGCGACGGCTTCTTCCCGTCTTCGTTCTGGCGGCTGCGGCAATCACGGCCTGTTCGCCGGCGCCGCGGCCCGTCGATCCGTCGTCACCGGAGGTCCGCGCCGCGGCCTTTGCGACGCGTGCGGAAGGTGAGGCTGCCGACGGGCGTCTCCGCGATGCGCTCGACGCATACCGCGAGGCCTCGCGCCTCGTGCCGGAAGACGGGCGTTATCGGGAGCGAGCTAACGAGTTGTGCGAGGCGTTCGAGACGTCGCTCCGCGACGAGGCGGAGCCGGCGCTCCAACGCGGGGACTTCCCTTCGGCTCGTCGCGCCGCCCTCGCTCTCGTCGAGGTGGATCCGGATTCCCCGGCCGGCTACCACATCCTGGCCTCGGCAGCCGAGGCCGAGGGAAAGCTCGAGGACGCCTGGACAGCTGCCCGGGAGGCACACGAGCGGGCCCCGGCCGATGGCGCGCTCACGGAAGCGCTCGCGAATCTCGCCATGAAGACCGCGCGATTCGCCGAGGCCGAGGCGCTCTACGGCGACCTCGTAAAAGGCGATCCCGCCATGCTCGAGAAGCAGGCCTCGGCCCGTCTGGAGTTCGAGGTCCAGAACCTGCCGCCCCGCGCGCGGAAGGCGGTGGCGGCCGCGCGCGTCACGCGCGGCCAGCTCGCGACGCTCCTGGTCACGCTCGTACCCGAGGTGGCGTCCGCCCGTGTGCCGCCGGGAGCGGACGTTGCGACGGACATCCTCGACCGTCCCGAGCGAAATGCTCTCGTGAAGGCCATCGCGCTCGGTTTCTTTTCCGTGTCGCGTGAGACGCATCGGGTGGGCGCGGACGTGCCGGTCACGCGCACGGAGATGCCCGCTCACCTTCGTCGCATCGCGGCGCTTCGCGGGAATCCGGAGAACGACTGCCTGGCCGCGCCTGCTGCTCTCGCCACCTGCGGCATACTCCCGGAGACGGCGTCCCGGCTGCTGAGCGGCCGGGAGGCCTTCGCCGCCATCGACGCGACGCTTCGGCTCACCCCTTAGTGGAGGGTCTTTGATGATCGTCACGGAGCTCTTCTCGAAGGTCCCTCTCTTCGAGGGAATCTCGCCGGAGGACCGTGCCGCGCTCGCGCGCGCCGCCTCGCTTCGCACGTACCGCCGCGGCGAGACCATCGTCCAGCAGGGCCAGCCCGGGGACGCGTTCTACGTTCTCGTGCGGGGCCGCGTGGCCGTCGCGATCGTCGCGCCGGACGGGCGCGAAGTGGTCCTCAACACCCTCAGCGAAGGCGACCATTTCGGCGAGATGGCCCTCCTCGACGACGCGCCCCGATCGGCGAGCGTCATCGCCCAGGAGAAGTCGGATCTCGCGATCCTCTCGCGCGCGGTCTTCCTGGATCTCCTGAGGTCGAACTTCCTCCTGACGCGTGCCCTGCTCGCGGCTTTCTCGGCGCGGCTGCGCCGCGCCAACGCCACGATCGAAGGGCTCGCCTCACTCGACGTGAAGAGCCGGCTCGCGCGGTACTTCCGCGAGCTCGCCGCCGCGCGCGGACGAAAGGCGGGCGGGGGCTGGTCCGTCGTCGTGCGCCCCTCGCAGCGCGAGATCGCCGACACGATCGGCTCCTCGCGCGAGACGGTCTCGCGCACGATGTCGCAGATGGCCGCCGAGCAGCTCATCGTCCCGAAAGGCAAGGCCGTCTACGTCAAGCTCGACTCCCCGGAGGCCGGATCCCCGGGCGGCTCGTCCCGGACCGGCTGAGGCGCCCGGTTCGTGGAACTGCGCCCCTGGACGCTGCCGAACTTCCTCACGTTTGCACGTCTCGCGTCGCTGCCTTTCCTCATCATGGCGATCCTCGGCGGGCGGCACGGCGTCGCGCTCGTGATCTTCCTCGCGGCCGCGATCACCGACGTCGTGGACGGCTACGTGGCGCGCCGGTTCGGCATGGGCTCGCCGCTCGGTGCGTGGCTCGACCCCATCGTCGACAAGTTCTTCCTCGTCTCCACGTTCGTCGTCTTCGCGCTGCCTTCCACGCCGACGTCCCTCCGCATCCCGGTCTGGCTTCTCGTGCTCACGGTCTTTCGCGACGCGTTCGCCCTCGCGATCTGCCTCGTCATGTTCCTGGCGCTCGGCATTCGCGACTTCCCGCCCTCGATTCTCGGAAAGCTCACGACGTTCCTCGAGATCTCGACCGTGGTCGCAATCCTCCTCGTGAACGTACATCGGCTGCCCGCCGTCGTCGCGACGACGTGCATGCAGCTCGTGGCGGTCTTCGCGACCGTGTCGGGGCTTCACTACTCCTGGCGCATCGTGACGCGCCTTCCGCGCCCCGCGTCCGCGGGACCCCCCGCCCCGCGCGCGTGAGAGTCTTCCGGCGTGCGAGCACGGGTCCGCCTCCCGCGCTTCGCCTTCTCTCGCGTTCGGGCTGCCACCTTTGCGAGGAGATGAGGACCATCGTCGAGCCACGCGTTCGGGCGCTCGGCGGAACGCTCGAGATCGTGGACGTGGACTCGGATCCGGCGCTCGCGGAGCGGTGGGGGAACGAGATCCCTGTTCTCCTGGACGCCGAGGGCCGTGTCGTGGCGAAGGCGCGCGACGGAGCTGCGAGGATCGCCCGGCGCTTGGGCGGCTGACCCGCAGAAAGGAAAAAGGAGCCCGAGGGGCGCCGGTTCCCCCGGACTCCGGTACACCCCGCGAGGGGCCTGCCGGCGGCGGAAATGGCTTTGCGCGTTGCTGTGCGCTGGTCCTCGGCGGCCCTCCCGAAAACCCGGGACCTCGAAGCTGCTTTCCGGACCCTGCCTGGTGCCTTTCCGGCCGACCCCGCCGTGTTTTCCGGCGCGCGGGGCTAACTAATCAGTAGGGCCGGAATCGCATGGAGTCAAGAGAATAAAAGGGAAGATTTCTTAGAAAGTGGATATGCGACGCGGCAATTCGCTGCGCCATGATTTCCTCTTTGCCTTTCTAAGAAGATCTTCTCTTTATCTTTCTTCACATTGCCTTCCATGCTCGTCACTTTGCCGCCGGCGCGGCCACGAGGATTTCGAAGCTGCCGGCCACGATCGGTCTGCGCGAGCGCGGATTCCCGGACGTCGGCGGCGGGGGAGGCCCGAAATGCGCGGTCGCGAGGAAGATCGCGTGCGTCTTCGGGTCGAGGGCCATCGTCCGCGCTCCTTCCTTCGTCGTGAGGTTCTGGACGACGCGAAACGCGTCGGGCGAGTCCTCGTGGATGACGGTCAGGGTGCCCTCTCCGTTCGAGCTGAAGACGAGGTTCGCGTCGGGATCGAAGGCCACGGCGTCCACCCCCCTGCCGATCGGCAGCTTCGCGACGGCGCGGCCGTCTCCCGTGCTGAGGACGACGAGGACCTTGTTTCCGCAGCCCGAGAAAAGGCGCTTGGCTTTGACGTCGATCGCGAGACCGGTCGGGGAATCGCAGCCCGCGAGAGGCCAGTGCGCTTCGACCTTCAGCGTGCGCGCGTCGAACGCGACGATCTCGTTCCTGTCCTCGATGTTCACGTAGACGCGGCCCGCGAGATCGGCGACCGCGAACTCGGGTTTCCCTCCGAGCGGAAACGTGCCGGCGACGGCGCCGGTCGCGCCCTCGAAAGCCGTGACGTTCGCGGTGCGGCCGTTGAACGTGAAGACACGGTGCGAGACGGGTTCATAGAGGATCGCGTCCGGGTTCTCGCCGGGCACCTTGACGGTCCCGAGCGTGGCCAGCGTCTTCGGATCGAAGATCGTGACCGTGTTCGCGCGGCCGTTGCTCGTGAAACCGCGGCCGAGATCCGGAGCCAGGGCGATGCCGTGCACGCCCTCCGTGTTCGGGATCTCGCCCTCCGGTGCGCCCGAATCGACGTTCAGGACGGCGACGTGCGTGCCCCTCGAGACGTAGAGCCGCCGGGCCGAAGAGTCGACGGTGAGGTAGTCCCAGCCGCCCTCTCCGCCCGCGGCGACCGTGCGCACCACGCGATACGAGGGGTCGGCGGCATTGGCGGCGGCCGCGAAAAAGAGGAAGAGGAAGAAGACGAAAAAGGAGAGATTCTTAGAAGGGAAGAGAAAGAGAGGGAATTTCTTAGAAAGGTGAGTACGGGCCCTCACGCGCTTCAGGGTCATCATTTTCTTCTCCGCTCTTGTCCTGGACTCTTTACCTTCCAAGAAATCTTCTCTTACTCTTCTCTTCCCGGGGCGCGATTATCAGCCCGTGAGTTTTCGGACGAAGGCGCGGCCGACGAACCGGAACTTGTCGCCGAGCGGAAACCTCTTGAGAACGGTCTTCACGACGCCCTGCGTGAACCGCGTCCGTTTTCCATAGTCGATCTTCACGTCCACGACGACGGGCCGGCCCGTGCCGGCGACACGCAGCGCCTCGCGAATGACTTCGTCGATACCCGCGTCGTGCGTCAACGGGATGAAAGCGGCACCGGTCGCTTGGGCGATGCCCTCGAGCCGGATCTCCCCGAGGACCGTGCAGGTCTTGCGGTTGTACGGAATCTCCTGGCCCTGCGAAATCTGCGAGAGCTCGCCGTCGTGGAACACGAAGAAGACGACGCCCGCCTGGTGCGTCGTGGCCGTCACGATTTCGAGGCCCGTCATGAGGAACGCTCCGTCGCCCACGATCGCCACGACCTCCAGGTCGGGTTTGGCGATCTTCGCTCCGATGGCGGCCGGGACCGCGTAGCCCATGCAGTTGAAGTCGGTCGGGCTCACGAAGCGGCGCGGCTTCGTGACGGGGAAGAGCTCGGCCGCGAGGAACGTGTGATTGCCGTCGTCGGCGACCAGGAGGGCGTCGTTTTCGAGATGGCCGCGCAACGACTCGAAGAAACGCGCGGGGTTGACCCGGTCGCTCTTGCGAGCAAGCCACTCCTCGCGGTAGGCCTCCTTGTCGGATCGGAGACGCATCTCGACTTGCCGGCGGCGCTCAGGGTTTTCGATGCTGCGCTCGACGAGACGGGCGAGAAGCCGTGGCACGACGGCGCGCGCATCGCCAGCAATCGCGACTTTGGCGGGGAAGTTCGCGCCGAGAACGGCCGGATCGATGTCCACGTGGATCAGGTCTCCGGGGACCTTGCAGCCGAAGCTTCCCGTCGGAATCTCGGCGAATCGTGTGCCGATCGCGAGCAGGCAGTCGCAACCCGCAAACGCGTTCTCGGCCGCGGGCACCGCCGCCCGCGAGAAGCCCATGCCCGCATGGAGGGGGTGCACCGCCGAGAACGCCGAAAGACCCTGAAGCGTCGTCGCGACGGGCGCCCCGAGGCGCTCGGCGATTCGGGCGATGTCGTCCGCGACGTCGACTGCGCCCCACCCGACGAACAGGCCGGGCGACCGCGCCTTTTCGAGGAGGTCGATCGCCGCTTCGAGAAGACCCGCCTCGGGCGCGTGCGGCGGCGGCGGCGGCTCGAAGACGGGCAGTTCGTCGACGGTCTCCTGAAAGAGCTGGAGGTTCACCGGGATCTCGACGAAAACGGGGCCGGGCACGCCCGACACGGCCATTCGATATGCCTCGTAGATCGCGGGCACGATCTCGGCGTGCGTCTTCGGGCGCCAAGTCCCTTTCGTCAGGTCCTTGAGGATCGCATGCTGGTCGAGCTCGTGGAGCTGGTAGCGGAAGGGGACGTCGCTGCGGATGCCGCCCGAGATCACGAGCATGGGGATCCCGTCGAGGAAGGCCTCGCCGATGCCGCTCATGGCGTGCGTGATCCCCGCCGCCGGCACGATGACGAGCGTTCCGATCGCGCCGCCGCTCGTCCGGCTGACGCCGTCGGCCGCGAAAGCCGCGCCCCCCTCGTGCGTGACGAGCACGGGCTGGATCTTTTCCGACCGGCCGAGCTCGTCGTAGATCTCCGTGTTGTGCACGCCCGGAATCCCGAACGTGTGCGTCACCGGAAGCTGCTCGAGGGCGTGCCGCACGAGCCATGCCCCGGATTTCTTGGCGCCGATCCGGATCGACTTCGTCATACGGACGCTCCCGCGATCGTACGGGCCGCGACGCGTCCCGTGAGGACGCAGCTTCCGAGGAACGTTCCCTCCAGAGACCCCAGGCCGTGGATGCCGCCGCCGCCGAAGCCGGCCGCCTCGCCGACGGCGTAGAGGCCGCCGATGGCCGAGCCCTCGCCGGAGAGAACGCGGCAGCCGAGATCGGTCTGGATGCCGCCGAGGCTCTTGCGCGAGAGGATGAACTCGCGAATCGCGATGAGGGGCATGGCGCCGGGGTCGAGGATCCTCTGGAACTTGCAGAGGCGAATCCGGTCTCCGCGATACTGGCGGAAGTTCCACAGGCGGCGGAGCTGGTCGTCGTTGAAGAAGGCCGGACCCCGGTCGATCTGGGCGTCGTAGTCGCGCACGACCTGTTCCACCGTCGCGAGGTCCGTGCGCAAGCCGTCGAGGTTGCGCGCGTTCATCTCGTCCACGAGCTTCGCCAGCGAGCGCGCCGTGACGATGTCGTCCGGGCATTCGCGCGCAAGGCGGTCGACAAGCTCCTGGTTTCCGAAGAGAAGCTGCTTCGCCATGAGGAGCTTTTTCTTGTGGCGGAACGCGGTCATGTAGTCGCACCCCGAGACCGCAAGCTCCTTTTTCGCGATTGCGTTGTTCAGGATCTGCCACGAGTACTGGCCGGGCTGTCGGAGAATGCTCTCGACGAGAAAGCGCGTGTCGGTCGAGCCGACGAGCGGCACGGGACCGATACGCTCACCGAGCGCATTCAGCCAGAGCGCCGAGCGGGGCGGGACGAGCGAAAGCCCGTCGTTCGGCTTGCGCCTTTTGGGATGGTGCACGCCGGCCGCGTAGTGCCATTGCTTGTCGAGGTGCGTGAGATTGCCGCCCGCGCGCGCGACCGCGTCGTGCATCACGCCGTCTCCGAAAACGTGGGCGCCGTTGAGGAGGACCTTCGGAGGGGCGCCCCAGGGCGCGTACCAGTTCGCGCGCACTCTCGAGAGGTCTCCTCCGCAGATCCCTCCGGTCGCGACCACGACGTGGTTTCCGCGCGCGACGAAGCGCACACCGGTGGAAAGGTCCGTGCCGACGAGCCCCGTGACGCGGCTGCCTGAAACCTCGACGTCTTCCACGGCGTGCCGGAATCGGATCGTGTGGGAGGCCGACCGCGGGTGCGTGGCGAGCGCGCGGACGATCTGCTCGATGATGGCGTGTCCCGTGCCCCACGCGATGTGCCAGCGTGGGACCGTGTTGCCGGGTGTGTAGAGCCCCCGCTCGGGCCAGTTCACGACGGGCAGGAACTTCACGCCGACGCCGTCGAGGTAGGCGTGAATGAGATCGAGCGAGCGATTGCAATAGAGCTCCGCCCAGCGGCGCGGCCACGAGTCTTCTTCGCCGAAACGCGCGAACGAAAGCCAGTCGTGGAGGGCCAGCTCGGGCGAGTCGGCGATGCCGGACTTCTTCTGATGCGGCGTGCCGATGAGGTGGACGCCGCCGAACGACTCCTTGGCGAGCCCGCCGAGGTTCTCGGGCACGTCCCTGTCGAGGAGGAGGACGGACTTTCCGTGGCCGAGCAATTCGTGCGCGGCGACGAGCCCGGCGAGCCCCGCGCCCGCGATGACGACGTCCGCCTCGAGGTGGTTCTCGGTCACTCAGGGCCTTCCTCGGAATCTTATCCGGAATCGCGAGAGCGACTTCTAGAATCCCGCGCGTGTCCTCGAAGACGCGACGAGCGGAGAAAGGGATCCCGAGCGCGCTCGCGCGTTTTGGTTTCCTCGCGCTCGGAACCGTGTACGTCGTGATCGGCGGCCTCGCGGCGCGCGTGGCGATCCTCCAGAAGGGTCGCACCCTCGGGCCGGCCGGCGCGCTCGCGAAGATCCTCGAGGGATGGAACGGGCGCCTCGCCCTGTGGATCGTGGCCGCGGGCCTCCTCGCGTTCGTGCTCTTTCGCGCCGTCCAGTGCCTGAGAACGCGCAGCCGCCTCGCGCGGATCGGATACGCGGTCGGCGCGCTCGGCGGCCTGGTTCTCGCGTTTACCGCCGTGCGCATCGTTCTGCATTTTCACGCGGGTGGCGACGCCCAGACGCTTCGCGACGCCGCCGCCCGCCTGGTCTCTCACCCCCTGGGGCGAGGCGCGCTCGAGGTCGGAGGAGCGATCGCCGTCGTCGTGGGCGTCCTCGAGGCCCTGCGGGCGGCCGTCGGGGTGCTGCCGGCCGACTTCGCCGCGGCGATCATGGCCCGCGGCCGTAAGAGGTGGACCTCGGTGCTCGCACGCGTCGGCGTCCTCGCGCACGGCGCAGTCGTCGCCGTGACGGGATATTCCATCTTCCGGGCGGGTCTCGAGGGGAATCCACGCGGTCTCACGGGCACGGCCGCCGCCCTCCGCACCATCAAACACGCGGAGAACGGGCCCGCGCTCTTCGCGCTCGTCGCCGCCGGGCTCATCGCGTACGGACTCTCGCTTTTCGTACTGGCGGCCCACCGGCTGAAACGCTCGCGCTGAAAGCACCGAGAGCGGCTCGGACCTGCTACGGGTGTACGCTTTCGAAGCGAAAGGAAGAGTTCATGTCACGCCGGAGCTCTCTTCTCGGTATTCTGTGTGCGGTACTCGCGCTCCCCGCGGCGGCGGCTCCTCCCCAGCCGGCCGCGAAGAAGGCCGTCACCGAGGTCCAGCGCGACCTCTTCGAGGCCGCCCGGGGTGGCCACGCGGAGGATGTCGAAAGGACGCTCGCGGCGGGCGCGAAGGTCGACGGGCCGGACGAGCACGGGGTCACGGCGATCACGTATGCGATCGTCGCGAACTCTTTCAACGGGCGCGAAGTCATCCGGGCGCTGCTGAAAGCGAAGGCCTCGGTGAACGTGAAGAGCGACGACGGCAGGACACCGCTGATGTTCGCGGCCCAGAACGGGAAGAACGAGCACTTCGGCGACCTCCTCGCCGCCGGAGCCGACCTCAACGCCATGGACGACGACAACTGGACGGCGCTGATGTACGCGGCCTTCTACGGCTCCTCATTCGGCGTGAACGATCTCCTGAAGGCCGGCGCGGACCCGAAGGTCGAGGCCAAGGACGGGCAAACGGCGGTTCTGCTCGCCGCGCGGCACGGGAACTCGACCAGCCTCGAGGCTCTTCTGGCGGCCGGCGGCACCTTCGAATCCAAGGGACTCAAGCAGACGACGCCGCTCGTGCTCGCGGCGATCGGAGACGACCTTGAAACGGTCGAGCGCGTCCTGAAGGCGAGGCCCGACGTGAACGGGAGGGACAAGGACGGATGGACCGCCCTGATGGTGGCCGCCGACCTGGGGAACACGGATACCCTGATGGCTCTTCTCAGGGCCGGCGCCGACGTCACGCTTGAAGGAGAAGAAAGGCCTGACCGCGCTCGAAATCGCGAAGGAGGCCAGGTGCGAGGAATGCGCGGCGCTGCTTGGCGACAAATGGGAACGAAGACGGCCGGGCGGCGGTACGACGCTCTCGATTCCGTGCGACGCGCTCGCGGGCGAGCTGGACGTCAACGTGAAGACCCGAGGCAGTGATCTCGTGTGGTCGCTCTTCTACCCGAAACCCGTCGGTGCGTATCTCGGCGGCTTCATCAACGGGGCGAAGAAGGTCTCGGCGGACGTCGAGATCTACCTGGACACGGACAACGACCCGAGGACGGGGCTTCCCGCCACGTCGGGCGTGTCGGGCGATCTCGGAACGGGCGGCGCCGAGTACGTCATCAGCCTGATGGAGATCGGGACCACCGTCGGCAACGAGAAAGGCAAGAACGTCAACCGGCAGGTCCTCGACCCGTCGATCTCGAAAGGCGAAGAGCGGCTCGGCTCCGACGAAATGGGCGGTTGGTTCCCGAAGGTCGAGCGGGACGTCAACGCCGTTCGCCTCGCCGTGCCGCTGTCCGTGCTCGGCTTGAAGAACGGCGCGGGGATCCGCGTCACCGTGCGTCCCGGCTTCTGCGCTCCGAAGAGCAAGATCGTGACGCTCTCCTAGAAGCCGCTGCCTTTCTCCATTAGAGTTACCCCGACAGGAGGAACGATGCGTCTCGTGTTTCGTTCGTTTTCAACGCTCTGCCTCGGCATTTTTCTCGCCCGCGCCGCCGTCGCCGCAAACCCGAACCCTTTCTTCCAGAAGAGCACGCTGCAATACCAGGCCCCGCCGTTCGACAAGATCAAGGACGCCGACTACGCGCCGGCGATCGAAGAGGGGATGAAGCAGCAGATCGCGGAGATCGATGCGATCGCAAACAATGCGGCGCCGCCGACCTTCGCGAACACCCTCGAAGCGATGGAGCGCTCGGGCGAGCTCCTGACCCGCGTCACGAAAGTGTTTTTCAACCTCGCCGCGTCGAACACGAACGACGCGATGCAGAAGATCCGGGCCGAGGAGGCTCCGAAGCTCGCAAAGCACCAGGATTCGATCTATCTGAACGCGAAGCTGTACGCGCGCGTGAAAGGGCTCTACGACAAGCGCGACGCGCTCGGGCTCGATCCGGAAAGCCGATTTCTCCTCCAGCGCTATCACTTGAACTTCGTGCGCGCCGGCGCAGAGCTCGATCAAGCCGACCAGGCAAAGCTTCGCGCCCTGAACGAGGAAGAGGCGAAGCTCACGACTCAGTTCGCGGATTCCCTGCTCGCCGACACAAAGGCCTCGTCCGTCGTCGTCGCCGACAAGACCGAGCTCGCCGGCCTGAGCGAGGGGGACCTGGCTTCGGCCGCGGGAAGGGCGAAGGAGCGCGGACTCGGCGGCAAATGGGTCCTCGACCTCCAGAACACGACGCAGCAGCCCGTCCTCTCCTCGTTGAAGAACCGCGCCCTCCGGCAGCGAGTGCTCGAGGCCTCTGAGGCCCGCTGCGACCACGGCGGCCCCAACGACACGAAGGCGATCGTGGCGCGGCTCGCGCAGCTTCGCGCGCAGAGGGCAAAGCTGCTCGGATTCTCGACGCACGCCGCGTACATCCTGGACGACCGGATGGCGAAGACTCCGGACCATGCCCTGAAGCTCCTGACCGACATGGTTCCGGCGGCGACGACCAAGGCGAAGCGTGAGGCCGAGCGCATGCAGCAGGTGATCGACTCGGAAAAAGGCGGCTTCACCGTCGGACCGGCCGACTGGGAGCTCTACGCCGAGAAAGTGCGGAAAGCCGACTACGACATCGACGAGGCCGAGGTGAAGCCTTACTTTCCGCTGGACCGGGTGCTCCAGGACGGCGTCTTCTTCGCGGCCCACGAGCTGTATGGATTGACCTTCCGCGAGCGCAAGGATTTGCCCGTCTACGATCCCGATGTCCGCGTCTTCGAAGTCTTCGAGGCCGACGGGCGTTCGCTCGCCCTGTATTACGGCGACTACTTCCAGCGACCGAACAAGCGTGGCGGAGCGTGGGACGACAGCTTCGTCGATCAGAGCGCGCTGCTCGGAACGAAGCCCGTCATCGTAAACGTGCTGAACGTCCCGAAGCCCGCCCCCGGGCGGCCCGCCCTTCTCTCCTTCGACGACGTCAAGGGTCTCTTCCACGAGTTCGGTCACGCCCTCCATGGCATGTTCTCGAACATCCGATATCCCACGCTCGGGGCGACGCCGAACGACTGGGTCGAGATGCCCTCACAGTTCAACGAGCACTGGTCGCTGGAGCCGGCGGTTCTCAACCATTACGCGCGCCACTACAAGACCGGGAAACCGATCCCTCAGGCGCTCGTCGAAAAAATCCGGAAGACGAAGACGTTCAACGAGGGCTACGCGACGACGGAGTACCTCGCGGCTGCGCTCCTCGACCTCGCGTGGCACACGCTTCCGGCCGATGCGCCGCCGGCCCAGGTCGACGCGTTCGAGAAGGCCGCGCTCGAACGGTTTCACGTCGACCTCCCGCAGGTGCCGCCGCGGTATCGGACGACGTATTTCGCCCACATCTGGGAGGGCGGCTACTCCGCGGGCTATTACGCCTACCTCTGGAGCGAGGTGCTCGACGACGATGCCTACTACTGGTTCAAGGAGCACGGGGGAATGACGCGCGCCAACGGTCAGCGCTTCCGCGAGATGATCCTCTCACGGGAGGGCACGGCGGACGTCGCCGAGCTGTACAGGGCTTTCCGCGGGCGAGATCCGGTCGTTCAGCCGCTGCTCGAGGAGCGTGGGCTCGTCACGGCGCCGCCCACGAAGACCAAGTGAGCGGGCAGACCGCGAGGGCTCACCTCCCGCCATTTTTCGTCTGATGCATTAGCACTTTTCCCGACACTTCCCGGACATTGCATGTCCGAACCCCCCGCCAAACGCGGCGGAAGGGGAATTGCAGGCATCGGTCGAAATGACCCGTGCGACCGCCGCTAGCCGCAGCGACAGTTTTTGCGCGTCCCGCATTCCCGTGACCAGGATCGTGTCAGGCACGGCACTTCTCGTGCTCCTGATCGCCGTGCCTTCGCGCCTGGAGGGCCAGTGCGCTTTGTCGGGCTCGCCGGTTTCGTTCGAACCGAATCCACCCGGCGCCGTAAGGCCCGGAACCCTGAGTAGCGGATTCAGCAACGGCCTCGTGCTCTATCAGCCCGGCGGCGGCGGTCCGTATCGGCTCCTCATGCAGGAGTCGTTCGGCTACTCGGTCCTCGACCTCACGACGCCGACGAACCCGACGGCGCTCATCTACCACGACATCCGCTACCCGTTGGGCGGCCCCAACAGCGTCAGGCAGGCCGGCGACGGGCAGAACCTCGTTCAGACGATCGCCGTCTCTCCGGACGGGCAACGAGCGGCCTTCTCGATGACGGGCCTGTCGGCCACGATCCAGACGGCCGTCGGGAGTCCCAACGGCAGCGGCTTCACCCTGAGGGGGGATTTCTATCCCAAGCGTTCGAACAGCACGCTCGTCCAGCACGTCGGCAACCGGCACATCGCGTATGACATCCACCCGAACGTCGTGACGGCCTCGGACGTCTCGATCCTGCCGGGAGGTTCGCTCACGGCTAACAACCTCGCCTACGAGATCACGACGTGGCTGGGCGGAGGCCGCGCGGTCCTGGCCGGGAATTACATTCTCTACCAGATCACCGGCGCCATCCGGGTCATCGATGCGTCCCTTCCGGGACCTAGCGGAAACATCACGGCCTCTTACCCGCAGACGTCCATCACGAACGCCGATTTTCCCGGCGGCCGCACGATCGCGAACTTCACGGCGGCCGTCGATCCGGCCGACGCGACGAAGCTCTGGGTCCTCGTGGAGCTGAACGCGCTGACCGGCGAGAACTCGCCCAGCTACGGGCTTCTCTCCGTCACGAAGAGTGGCCTCGGAAAGGTCTCGGCCGGCCCGACCTGGCGAGTCCCGTCGCAGACGGGCGACGTGTGGCTGCCCGCGGGGATGGCCTCCGCGCTCATTCCGAACGGCGGCGACCTGTTCGTCCTGATGTGGGCGGCAAAACAGCAGCCGACGAGCCAGTTCCTCCTCTATTCGACGATGGCGGCCGCATGGGCGAGCGTGTCTCCGAGCTCGTTTCCCGTGAGCGGCACGACGTTCGCGCTCCCGGGGAGGACGGCGGGCTTCGGGGTAACGGGGACCAGCTCCGTTTACATGTACGTGCCCACGACGGTGTCGGCGTACGTGATCCCGATGTCCTGCGTCTCCATCAACTCGCCCGCCGTCACCTCGATGACCGTCGCCAACCAGGCGGGCGCAGCGCTCAACAGCGGCGACTCGGTATTTCTGGGCGACGAGATCACGATTACGCCGTCTCTCCGCCCGGCGCCGGTGAATCAGCCCCTGACCGGATTCGGCTGGAACTTCGACTTCGACTTCCACGCGGGTGCGTTGTCCGAGGACAACGGCGCCACCGTGTCGCCGCGCATCAAGGCACCGGACAACGGGGCGCTCGCGAACCCAGCGACCCCGCCGTCGCTGATCACGGTGGTCGGCCCCTGCGACCCTCAGGTAGGCGGGACTACCCCCGGAAACGGCTCGGGCTGCTGGACTTCGGTGACGACGAACGGCGCGTTCGCGGGCGGCACGTCCGACTTCACCGCGCAAAGTCCGGTGGCGAAGGCCCTCACGTTCGCCTTCGAGGCGAACAACCGTCTCGGCAGCGCGGGTGCGAGTTTGTTCACACTGAACTGGAAGGTTCCGGCGGCGAAGCTCCAGTCGACGCAGGTCCTGTCCGGCAGTCCCCTCGTGAGCGGCTCCGACGGCCACCCGACGGCCACGGGCTTCAAGTGGTACTTCGGCACCTCT
This sequence comes from Thermoanaerobaculia bacterium, assembly GCA_963816185.1. Classification (GTDB taxonomy): domain Bacteria; phylum Acidobacteriota; class Thermoanaerobaculia; order UBA5066; family UBA5066; genus Fen-183. The sequence continues at coordinate 264,388 of CAWFJJ010000028.1, forward strand.
CCGGCGACGCTCACGCGGGCCTCCTGCCCGGGCTCGACGTGCGTGCCTCCTCCGGCCTTCGATACGAGGGGAACGTACTACTTACTGGCTCACGGCCTCCTACGCGAACGGCTACGTGACACCGGACTACGCGGGAAGCGCGATGGGGACGTACACGATCGTCGACTTCACGCCGGCCTTCACGGTGAACGGCAGCGCGAGCGGCCCGATCACGGCGATCACCAATCAAAGCCTGGCCGTGGTCAACAGCTCGCAGCGCGGCAGCGGGATCTCGGCGACGTACCAGTACAGCCTCTGCCTGATCCCCTGCGCGGACAGCTACCAGGCCTGGTCCGCGATGACCGACCCCTCGTCGACGTCCGGCTTGCCTCCGTCGTCGGCGACGATTCCGATCCCGGGGACGGCGGGGACCTACGCTCTCAAGATCAAGGTGAATTACACCGGTGGGACGGCATACTGGCCGGATCCGGCAGGCGCCAACTTCTTCCCGGTAAACGCGGCGAGTCCCCTGGTCGTGACCGCGACCGTAGACCCCTCGACCGCGGTCGCCGGTCAGACCGTCACGTTCTCGTGCAGCGCGACCGGGGCCCTTCCGCCTTATTCCTACCAATGGCATTCACCCCTGTCGTTCGCCATCCCGGGAGCGACGCAGCCGACGTACACGACCACGTCCTTCACCGGGGGGAACGTCCAGGCCTACTGCTTCGTCACGGATAGCCAGTCGATTCCCGCGCAGAGCAGCGCGAGCGCCACGGCGACGTTTACCCCGAGCACTCCCATCTCGGCAAGCGTATCCGTGAGTCCGAACCCCGTCGCGGTCAACCACCCCGTCACCTTCTCGTGCAGCCCGATCGGGGGCCTCCAGCCGTATTTCTACCAGTGGCGTTCGCCGCTTTCGTTCACGATACCGGGGGCAACCCAGCAGACCTACACGACGACGTCCTCGGCGGCAGGAAACGTCCAGGCCTGGTGCTTCGTCACGGACAGCCAGCCGGCCCCCGCGACGAGCAGCGGGACCGCGACGGCGACGTTCACCGCAGGCGGCCCCTATTCGTTCTTCGTGCTCGATCCCTGTCGCGTGCTCGATACGCGTAATCCCGCGGGCCCGCAGGGCGGTCCTGCAATCCAGCCGGCGGGCACGCCCGACCGTTCCTTTGCCGTGGCCTCTTCCTGCGGGATCCCGTCGGACGCCCAGGCGCTCTCCGTCAACGTGACCGCGACCAATGCTCTCGCGTCCGGAGTCGCATCGATCTATCGGGGCGACGGCCAGCGTACGGGCACGAACACGGTCGCCTTTGTCGCCGGACGAACCCGGGCAAACAACGCGTTTCTCCAACTTGCGACGGACGGGTCCGGCACGATCAAGGTCCAGAACATCTCGCCGGGCGCTTTCGATTTGATCATCGACGTAAACGGCTATTTCCGCTGATCAATTTGGGGAGGCAGGGCAGCCATGAAGCGTCTTCTTGCGGCACTCCTTGTTCTCCTCCCACTGCCGCTGCTCGCGGGTCCCGGGATGGGCTACTATTTCGTACTGCCCGTCACGAGCGCGACCGGACAATTCGACACCTATTTCCGCACAGACGTGTCCCTGGTCAATCCCTACCCGTGGAAACCGATCACCGTGGAGTTGTTCTTCCTTGGAGCGGGGATGGACAACACCGACGCGCTGCCGGTTGCCGGGATCTGTTTCTGGATCGGACGGTCTCGGTTCGAAGCACGATGAGGTCGGCGCCGAGAGTCACGCCCCCTCCTCCCGCTTCAGGATTTCGTCCAGGTCCAGCACGCCGAGCTTCCGGCCGAGTTCTTCGAGGTCAACGTCGCTCAGGATGAGGGCGTTCCGCTCAAGGTCGACGGTGTACCAGCGCCCGAAATCTCGAAACGAACGGGAGCCCCTCGGGCAACGCCGAAGCCGTTCGCCGCGCTTCAGGAGTTTCCGATGGATTCGCAGCGCAAGGGCCGTCTCGCTGACCTTGCGCTTTGGGAAAGGCCTCTGCGCCTTCAGCCGTTCGACTCCCTCTCGCATGACTCGCGTGCTTTCGCGTTCCTTCATGGGAGAACCTCCCGTCAGGTACGCGTCGCGTGCCGCCTTGAGTTCCTTCCGCTCGTTCCGCGCCGTCGCCGGGAGCTGCTCGATCAGCCACGGCACGAGTCCCTTCACGGCGGCCCGTTGACGCGAGAGCGGCAGGATCCCCCGGCTAAACACGTACTCGAGCAGGTCGTATGCCGCGATAACCCGCGGCCCCTTTATCGTCTTCTTCGCCGCCGCGAGTGCTTGGGCGAGTCGCTGTGCCTTGCTCACGCGGCCGGCCTTCCGCGGCCGCGCTTCGGCGCCGGCCGCTTCGGCTTCTTCTTCATGCGGGTCATGCTACGCCCCGCGCAAGCATCGGCTGTAGGATCTGCGCGTGGCATGGATCTCCGGTATCACGGCGTTTTTCAAGAGCCCGTGGGGTGCGTGGCAGACACGGCGCCGCCCGCCGGTACGGCCGGCCCCACCGAGGGCAGCCAGGAGCGGCGAACGGGTAAGACGGGTGAGCGACTCGGAGATGGCCAAATGTCTCTTCTGCGGTCGAACCGCGTCCAGGCGGACTCTCGCGGCGACGGTGCAGATCGACTGTTCAGCCTGCGGGCCGTGCGAGGTGACCGTCGAAGCGCTGGGTCTCCTGCGCGCCGACGAGAACCTAAGGGAAGCGGTCCTGCGACAGATGCGGCGACACCTTGACAACGGCGCCGAGAGGCCGCTCGTCAATCTCGAATTCATCCAGTCACTCAAAGGGCGCTGACCGCCGCGCCCGCGCGAGAGGTGAAACCGGCTCATGAGCGCCGGCTCTGCCCGTGAGTCCTTCACCCCAATCGGCTCGAATCTTCGGGACTACGACTTCTGCCGGGACTGCCGTCGATCGGCAGCTGCGAGCATTTGACGGCTTGCGAATGGAGCGGGTGATGGGGCTCGAACCCACGACATCCAGCTTGGGAAGGACCCCCAGGAATCATTGCCGCTCGTTGATGTAAGCGGATCAGTAACTTCGAGCGAGTGCACTACCGTCAACGAAGGCGAAAAAGGGTCAATCGAAGGCGAAACGGAACAGTTTGCGAACAGTCCTTGCGAGACCGACGATGACGCCGAGGACCTCATGCGTTCTCGCGGAGGCTTCGAGTGAAGCGCGCGTTCGGGCCCAGAGGGCGCCCTTGATGGCTTGGAACGAGATCCCAGCCGTCGTCGCCTCTCTGACGGCGGCGGATGGCCCGCTTGAGGACGTTGCGCGACCGCTCGCGGCTACGACCACCCATGCCGAGGGGCGTGAGGAGGGGCCCGTCTACGTCCCGAAAGTCGAGGCGAAAAGCGGCCCGTGGATGACGGGCAGGACGCGAAAACACCCCTTTCCGGCGCTGGGCCCGAGGGAACTTTCAAGCCCGAGAGCGCCTCTGCGTGGTGCGTCGTCACCGCCTCGAGGTGCCTCAGCGTCGCAGGAGTGCATCGACGTGCGGACGCTTGGCCGCTTCAAGGTGAGGTCTACGGAGGATCGCGCGAAGGGGTGTCGGATCGACCCCTGGCACCTCGAGATGGTCTGCCAGAAGGGGACGATCTTCCCGCACGGGGGCACCCTGCTTCAGGCCTACACGGACCGGATGCACACTCGAAAGCGGCTCAAGGCGCTGCCGGGTGTGAGGGTCTTTCAGGACGGCGACTTCGAGACGACGGTCATCTTCGACGTTCGGGGCTTCGCCCGCGTCGCCGAGGTGATGCGGCCCCGAAAGCGACGGCCCGCTCCCGCCTGGCTCCCGCGAAGACCCGGCTCGCGTTGGCCGTGACGGCGACCTCTGGCCTCGCGGCGCTCCACGGCGCCGCCTCGGAATGAGTCACTCGAAACGATGCAGCGCCGCATCGAAACGAGACACCTGAGGCCCGAATCAGGCCGCCACCAAGCGATGAGATCGCTTCTCAGCCTATGGAACGGTACTTGCTCCTGCTGGACCCGGTAACGAAACTGCGACTTCGTCGAAAGCAAGTCGCCGGGCAGGCAAAGGGCTCGATGAGCCCGGAAAGGAAGAGCACCATGGTCACGAAAAAGGGGAAGACGACGAAGAAGATGAAGGATCTGGGCGCCAGGAAGGTGACGGCCAAGCAAGCCGGGAAGGTCAAAGGAGGCATAGGCGCAGGGGGCGGCGGCGGCTCAGGGAAAGTGGGTTGGATCAAGGTCTGACGAGCGCCACTTGCCGGAAAGGCCGCCGGGATCGTCGGTCGATGAAGACAGGCCGCCGTAGGAGCAGGTCTTCGCCGGGGGTCGTCCCACTCAGGGACCTCGTCCCCCGAAACGACCCCAAGGGGGGCATGGCACAGAAGACGGTCTTCGGCGAAGGTCCCCCGGTTCTCGAGACAGAGGAGAAGCAGCCTTTCACGACGTTCGGGCCGAACGAAGGCGGAAGCCGGGTCACGGCCAGAACAGGGAGAAAGGAGAAGCGAAATGAAAAAGGCCACGAAGAATTCCCCGAAGGTCTCTCACAAGAAGGCGAAGGACCTCGAGGTTAAGCCTGCCAAGGGCGGCACGGTTCGTGGAGGGCTCGGAGGGAGCCACGGAGACGACACCCCAATAGAAAGTCGTCGTTGACGCGCGAAGACCTGTATCACTCGTAGCAAGGTTACCGTTGCTGTCGATGGCTTTTGGAAGGCAGTAGCCTGCTCGCGGCCAAAACAGGAAGTAAGGAGACACGACATGAAGACCAAGAAGAAGAGCGCCCCGAAGGCTTCCCACAGGAAGGCGGTCAGAAATCTCGACATCAAGCCCGCCAAGGGTGGGACGGTGCGTGGAGGAAGGAAAGCAGGCGAAAAACCGCTGGAGTTTTGAGTATCAGCGACAATTGAAGTCGCCGCTGCCGGCGAGGTCGTTTCACGCCGTAGAAGGGCTCGCCCCTCAGGCAGCACATTCCTGCGGCAGCTTTCATCGGATGTTCCGGCCGAACGAAGGCAGAAGCCGGGTCACGACCGAAACAAGAAAGAGGAGAAACGACATGAAGAAGACCACGAAGAAGAGCCCCTCGAAGGCCTCTCACAAGAAGACGGTCAAGGACCTCGACGTCAAGCCCGCCAAGGGTGGGACCGTTCGTGGGGGCTTCCCGACGCCATGGAGAAGCAAGCCCTAAGGCCGCTCGAAATGACGCGGCATCCAGAAAGGAGCAGCGACATGAAGAAGGCTACGAAGAAAACCCCCTCGAAAGCCTCTCAGAAGAAGGCGGTCAAGGACTTCGACGTCAAGCCCAGCAAAGGGGGAACGGTTTGAATCGCCCCGGCATTTCCGGAGGCTCCAACACTTGAGAGGATGGAGCGATGGGAAGACGAGGCAGATACCCGGCGGAGGTCAAGGAGCGGGCCGTGCGGCTGGTCTTCGAGCAGCAGTCGGAGCACGGCTCGCAGTGGGCGACGATCAGCTCGATCGCGGGCAAGATGGGCTGCACGCCCGAGACGCTGCGGAGCTGGGTCAGGCAGGCCGAGCGAGACAGCGGCGCACGGCCCGGACTGACGACGTCAGAGCGTGAGCGGCTCAAGGAGCTCGAGCGTGAGGTCCGCGAGTTGCGGCGAGCCAACGAGATTCTGAAGAAGGCCTCGGCGTATTTTGCGCAGGCGGAGCTCGACCGCCGAGCGAAGTGATGGTCAATTTCGTCGAGGAGAACCGAGCCTCGTATGGGGTCGAGCCGATCTGCGCGATGCTGCCGATCGCCCTGGCGACGTACTACGAGCGAAGGGGCCGAAGGCTCGACCCTCACAAGCGCCCGGCGCGCGCCAAGAGTGACGAAGCGCTGGTGAGCGAGATCCAGCGCGTCTACGACGAGAATCAAGAGGTCTACGGAGCCGAGAAGATCTGGCGGCAGCTGGGGCGCGAAGGCAAGCTCGTGGCGCGCTGCACGGTCGAGCGACTGATGAGGACGATCGGCCTTCGTGGAACGGTCCGGGGCCGTGCCTTCAAGGTCACGACGACACCCGACAAGCTCGCCATACGGCCCCCGGACCTCGTCGAGCGGCGGTTCGAGGCCGACGCCCCAAATCAGCTCTGGGTCGCTGATCTGACCTATGTGGCCACGTGGGCAGGCTTCGTGTATGTGGCATTCGTCATCGACGTCTTCGCCCGCTTCATCGTCGGCTGGCGGGTGTCGCGCTCTCTTCGCAGCGATCTGGCGCTGGACGCCCTCGAGCAGGCCCTGTACTTCAGGCCTCATACCGAGAGGCTCGTCCGCCACAGCGACCGTGGCGTGCAGTACCTCTCGATCCGCTACACCGAGCGCCTCGCCGAGGCCGGCATCGAACGCTCGGTCGGAAGCGTGGGCGACTCATACGACAACGCGCTGGCCGAGACCATCAACGGCCTCTTCAAGACCGAGGTCATCCGGCGTCGCGGGCCCTGGCGAAATATCGACGAAGTGGAAATTGCTGTTCTGGAATGGGTCGACTGGTTTAACAACCGAAGGTTTCTCGGTCCCATCGGCTACGTGCCCCCGGCCGAGTACGAGGCGGCCTACTATCGCAGTCAGGAAACCCCAGCCGCAGTGGCTGGACTCAGATAAACAGGTCTCCGGAGAACCCGGGGCGTTTCACAAGCCCTAAGGCCGCTCGAAATGACGCGGCATCCAGAAAGGAGAAACGACATGAAGAAGACCACGAAGAAGAGCCCGAAGGCCTCCCACAAGAAAACGGTGAAGGACCTCGACGTCAAGCATGCCAAGACGGTTCGTGGAGGAGTCAGCGAAATCATCATCACCAAAAGAATCGACAGGTAAACGAGCGCGTGACACGCTCGAAGGCCCGCATGGTGCGACTCGCCTCGAGCGCCGACGCATCCGCCAAGAGCCAGCCTTCCCACGACGTTCCGGCCGAACGAAGGCAGAAGCCGGGTCACGGCCGAGACAAGAAGAAAGGAGAAACGACATGAAAAAGACCACGAAGAAGAGCGCCTCCAAGGCTTCACACAAGAAGGCCATCAAGGACCTCGGCGTCAAGCCCGCCAAGAGCGGGACGGTCCGTGGAGGCTTGTGGCGGGCTGGGGGAGGGCCAATCAAGTACTGATCGCCCGGTGGTACGCCGGGCCATGACGCCGCCTCCGACCACGCCGGCCGTCGAGCTACCTTGAGCACCGGCACCGTCAGCATGTCCTTCGCCCCAATCGGCTCGAACCTGCCGGACTTCGACAACTACTTCTGCCGCGACTGCCGACGCATCATCCATGTGCGGAAAGGATCGCCTGGCTTTCGCGCGTGCCCGACTCCGGGATGCACGCGGCCGACGGGGTTCGGGGTATACGCGAAGACGCGACGACCGAGAGGCGTCGCAGGGAGTCCGGCCTCATGACGGCTTGCGCTCGCCGCTGAGTGCCTCCGACTGCGTCGCAGCCACGGATAGAATCCCGACAGAGCTTCGTGACAATCAGCCCCGGCACTCGCCTCGGCCCCTACGAGGTCCTCGCGCCTCTCGGCGCGGGCGGGATGGGGGAGGTCTACCGGGCGCGCGACACGCGGCTTTCACGGGACGTCGCCATCAAAGTTGTCCACCCCGGCCTCGCCTCGGATCCCGACCGCCTGTCGCGCTTCGAGAAGGAAGCGCGTGCCGCAGCCCAGCTCGATCACCCCAACGTCCTCGTCGTCCACGACGTCGGGTCGCACGAAGGCAGCCCGTTCATCGTCTCGGAGCTTTTGCAGGGCGAGTCGCTCCGCGAAAAGCTCGGTACTCCCCTGCTGCCGAAGAAGGCCGTGGATTACGCCATCCAGATCGCGCACGGCCTCGCGGCGGCGCACGAGAAGGGGATCGTCCACCGGGACATCAAGCCCGAAAACGTCTTCGTCACGAAGGACGGGCACGTCAAGATCCTCGACTTCGGCGTCGCCAAGCTCATCCCTTCCTTTGAGGCCTCCGGCGTCGACACCGAGACTCCCACCGCAACCGCCACGCAGGCCGGCACCGCCGTCGGCACCGTGGCCTACATGTCGCCCGATCAGGTCCGTGGCCAGCCCGTGGACGCGCGGTCGGACCTCTTCTCGCTGGGAGTTGTTCTCTACGAGATGCTGTCGGGGAAGCGCCCCTTCCAGAGAGATACGCCTGCCGATACGATGTCGGCCATCCTGCGGGAGGATCCCCCCTCACTTGCGGGCACCACGCCTGCGATTCCTCCCGCTCTGCAGGAGATTGTCAGCCAGTGCCTGGAGAAACAGCCGGCGGATCGGTTCTCGTCGGCACACGACCTGGCCCTGGCGCTGCAGGCTGCCGGAAGCCCGAAAGAGGAGGGGTCCAAGGTCCCTGCGGCCGCCGATCGCAGGCCGGCCGTGCCAGCTCCGCGGCAGCGTTTCGCCCTGCTGGCACTCGCGGGTATTGCGGTGTTGGCAGTGCTGGGCGCGCTTGCTCTCAGACATAAAGCTGCAGGCCCGAGCGCCCAACCGGCTAGGCCGCTCCGGATCGTCGTTCTTCCTTTCGAGAATCTCGGGTCTCCCGACGACGCGTACTTTGCGGGCGGGATGACCGAGGAGATCACGAGCCGCCTGGCGAACGTCCGGACCCTCGCGGTCATCTCGCGCACGACGGCGACCCAGTACGACCGGAAGGGAAAGACAATCGAGCAAATCGGTAAGGACCTGGGCGTCGGCTACGTCCTCGAGGGCTCAGTCCGCTGGGACCGGAGCGGCGGCGGCCCGGGGCGGGTGCGAATCACGCCGCAGCTCATCCGGGTTTCCGACGACACGCACCTCTGGTCCGAGCGTTATGACCGGCAGCTCGCGGACATCTTTGCCATTCAGGGCGACGTTGCCGATGGCGTCGTCCGGGCCTTGAACATCACGCTTGCGCCGGCCGAGTCGACTGCCCTGCATCAGCTGCCGACGAAAGACCTCCAAGCCTACGATCTCTATCTGCGGACGCTCGAACTGGCCAAGCGGGGTCTCGAGCCCTCGGTCATCGCTCAGCAGATCAAGCTGGCCGGCGAGGCCGTCGACCGGGACCCGAAGTTCGCCGAGGTGCTCGCCCTGCTCGCGCAAGCCCGCATTTCCAATTACTGGCTTCATTACGACCGGACGGAGTCTGAACTGGAGAGGGCAAGACTCGAGGCGGAGCGCGCGGTCGCCCTGCGTCCCGATTCGGTGCAGGCGCATCTGGCCCTCGGCCAGTACTATTACATGGGGCGTCTCGACTACGAGATGGCCCTCACCGAATATGGAAAGGCCCTGGCGCTACAGCCGAATGGCTCGGACGTCCTCTACCCCATCGGCACCGTCTATCGGCGCCAGGGGAGGTGGGAGGAGGCAAGAGAACTGTTCCAAAGAGCGCTCGACAGGGACCCCCGGAACGGCAGCCTTTGGTACATGCTCGGAGAGACGCAGCTCATTCTGCGCGACTACGCCGATGCCATCCGAAATCTCGCCATGTCCTCGTCGCTCAACCCGAACTACGTCTGGGGGCACTGCTATCGGGCGTGGGCCCACGTCCTGTGGCGCGGCGACGTCGCCAGCTCCCGGCGCATCCTGAGCGCGGCGTCGGTCCTGTCCGGTCTGGACGATCCGGGGGGATGGGTGGACTACTTCTCGGTGCGCACAGCCGAGATCGAACGCGACTGGGAGGGAGCCCTGCGCCCGCTGAACTCCCGGAAACTCGAGGCCGTGACGGGCCAGCTCCTTTACGTCCCGATGTCGCTGCTACGCGCCGAGGTGCTGTCGTACACCGGGCGCCACGATCTGGCGCAGCAGGCTTACGAAGAGGCCGGCCGTATCCTGGTGCGGAAGATCCAGGAAACGCCAAAGGACTCGCGTCTTCATTCGTCACTCGGTCTCGCGCTGGCCGGGCTCGGCAGGATGGACGAGGCCGTGCGGGAGGGCGAGCGCGGCGTCGAGTTGCTCCCACCCGAAAAAGAGGCGTACCGGGGAACGTACCGGGTGGAAGACCTCGCGCGCATCTACATGATGGCCGGTCGTCAGGACGACGCCATCCGGCAGCTCGACATCCTGTTGTCCCGTCCCTCACAGGTCTCGGTGACGTTGCTCAGGCTCGACCCTTGGTGGGACCCGCTGCGCAAGAACCCGAGGTTCGAGGCGTTGCTGGCGAAGTACGAGGTCAAGCCGTGAGCACCGGCACCGTCAACACGTCCTTCGCCCCGATTGGCTCGAATCTCCCGGACTGCGGCAACTTCTTTTGCCGTGACCGCCGACGCATCGTCCATGTGCGGAAGGGATCTCCAGGCTTTCGCGCGTGCCCGACGCCGGGATGCACGCGGCCGACGGGGTTCGGAGCGTTCGCCGGGGTGCCGCGACCTGCGCGAGAATTGAGACGCCGATGAGTTCGACGCGAACCCCCTCATGCTTCTTCTGCGGCCGAACCTCGCCTTTTTCGTTCTTCATGGGGGCGTCGCGGATAGACTGTCCGACCTGCGGCTCGTACGATGTGACTGTCGGCGTGAGCAGCCGGATCCGTTCCAACCCGCAGATGAAGGCGTTGGTCCGCGCGGAGATCCGCAGGCAACTTGACAGCGGAGTCGCGAGGCCGCGCATCAACCTCGACGACATCAAGGCACTCAAGGGGCGTTGACCTCGGCTGTCGGCCTGCCTCAGGTCCCCTCGCCTGTCACAAGCACCCGCGCCTCCCCCGGCGCGGCCTCCGCCTCGGGGAGCGACCTCCCCGGCTCGATACGCTCGACGACGCCGAGGCCCGCGACGGCGCCGCCTCGGAATGAGCCACTCGAAACGATGCAGCATCGCATCGAAACGAGACAGGTCGGTCCGAGATAGGCGCCGCTGAGGGCTTGAGACCGCTTCTCAGCCTACGGCATGGCGTTTGCCTTCCGTTCAGCCGGCCATAGTGCGATGAACACACGCCGCCGCAGGACAAAGCCGCCGCCGGGGGTCGTCCCCCTCAGGGACCTCGTCCCCCGGAACGACCCCAAGGGGGGCTCGGCCGGGAAGACGGTTTTCGGCGAGCGTCCCCTGGTCACCGAGACAGAGGAAAAGCAGCACATTCAGGATGTTCCGGTCGAACGAAGGCGGAAGCCGGGTCACGGCCGAAACAGCACGAAAGGAGAAACGACATGAAGACCACGAAGAAAACCCCCTCGAAGCCCGCTCACAAGAGGGCGATCAAGGACCTTGACGTCAAGTCCGTCAAGGGCCGCACGGTTCGTGGGGGAATCGTGAAACTTGTCGACGCGGACTCTCCCAAACTCCACGATACGCCCGTGAAGGGCGGGTAAGGACTGAAGCAACTCGAACACCACACCGCTTCCCGCGAGCGCAAACATGGTCCGGCGCCGGAGGTCTAGAGCGGCTCGTCGGGTCACGCCCGAAACAGGAAGTAAGGAGACACGACATGAAAAAGACCACGAAGAAAAGCCCCTCGAAGGTTTCTCACAAGAAGGCGGCCAAGGACCTCGCCGTCAATCCCGCCAAGGGCAGGACGGTCCGTGGAGGCCTTGGAAGCGTCGAGGGAGAGTCGATTCGCAAAGGTCACAGTCCAGATTGACTACGGGAGGAATTAGCCCTCTCAGGACGTTCCGGCCGAACGAAGGCAGAAGCCGGGTCACGACCGAAACGGGAAGAAAGGAGAAAAGCCATGAAGAAGACCACGAAGAAGACCGTCTCGAAGGCTTCTCACAAGAAGGGAGTCAAGGACCTCGACGTCAAGCCCGTCAAGGGCGGGTCGGTCCGTGGAGGGAGCTTGTACCCGGGTTACCCCAAGGACAAAACGGAATAGCGTTAGCTCGCCGCGGGAGCCTGATGTCGTTTGACACCAAAACGAGAACCCGTCACCTAGTTTGGCGCGTCAGAACCTCGTTGCGGACTCGCTTCGCTCGCCGCTGAGCCCTCGGCAGCCGGACTGCCTGTAAAGAGAAATCCCTTCAGCGCTTTCAGCCACACGCCGACGATTCTCCAGGCACTTCGGACCGGCTCGATCTGTCGCAAGAAATATATAGATTTCACTTGACAGGACGCTGGCCGGGCCCTACCTATGGAGCATGACCACAACAGCCGTCTACATCAGAGTCAGCTCGAAGCGCCAAGACACAGCCAGTCAGGAGCCCGATGTGAAGCGTTACCTCGCGGCCAACGGCCTCGAGGGCGCCATGGTTTACCGCGACAAGTTCACGGGCCGCACCATGGAGCGCCCCGGCTTCCAGAGGCTCCTTGCTGCCATCCGCGCCGGCGAGGTCAAGCGGGTCGTCATTTGGCGTCTTGACCGCCTCGGACGAACGGCGGGCGGCCTGTCCATGCTCCTCGACGAGTTCGTCGCCCGTAAGGTGAACCTCGTCAGCCTGCGTGACGGGCTTGACCTCGGCACACCGGCCGGAAAACTGATGGCACACGTTCTCGGCTCCATCGCAGCCTATGAGACGGAGGTTCGTGCCGAGCGCGTTCTCGCCGGCATCGAAGCAGCCAGAGAGCGCGGCGTCCGTCTCGGTCGGCCCGCGGGCGTCCACACAGCCGTCAAGGTCAAGCCGGAGCAGGCCGGGCAGGTGCGGCGTCTCAACGAGGAGGGGAAGGGCGTGACGCTGATTGCCCGCGCTGTTGGCTTGTCACGACCAACCGTCTATCGACTTCTCGCTTCCAAGAGTTTCCTTGGCTTGACCCCATGAAGTCGATTCGTTCTCCCCGTTCGCTTGATATTGTTCCACCATTGGAGAGCGGCGGATCCCGAAGGACATCGCGAATCCAAGACCGGAGACAGGGCAGGGTGAAACGCCGATGCGTCGATAAGAACGCCTTCCTTCATGACCGCGTCGTCGTCGCGGATGCCAGGTCGCGCAGCTATCACACCGTTGGCGTTCGCCGGCACAAGAGCGCGGAATAGTGGCGAAGCTCGGTTCACCCTTCGCCTTTCCTGACCTAAGGCAAGCGCGGGTACACGAACGTCTCGGGCGACTAGTTGGGCCGGGACCAGCGGACCACTTTCAGGACGCCTGTGAAACGCCCCGGGTTCTCCGGAGACCTGTTTATCTGAGTCCAGCCACTGCGGCTGGGGTTTCCTGAGTGCGATAGTAGGCCGCCTCGTACTCGGCCGGGGGCACGTAGCCGATGGGACCGAGAAGCCTTCGGTTGTTAAACCAGTCGACCCATTCCAGAACAGCAATTTCCACTTCGTCGATATTTCGCCAGGGCCCGCGACGCCGGATGACCTCGGTCTTGAAGAGGCCGTTGATGGTCTCGGCCAGCGCGTTGTCGTATGAGTCGCCCACGCTTCCGACCGAGCGTTCGATGCCGGCCTCGGCGAGGCGCTCGGTGTAGCGGATCGAGAGGTACTGCACGCCACGGTCGCTGTGGTGGACGAGCCTCTCGGTATGAGGCCTGAAGTACAGGGCCTGCTCGAGGGCGTCCAGCGCCAGATCGCTGCGAAGAGAGCGCGACACCCGCCAGCCGACGATGAAGCGGGCGAAGACGTCGATGACGAATGCCACATACACGAAGCCTGCCCACGTGGCCACATAGGTCAGATCAGCGACCCAGAGCTGATTTGGGGCGTCGGCCTCGAACCGCCGCTCGACGAGGTCCGGGGGCCGTATGGCGAGCTTGTCGGGTGTCGTCGTGACCTTGAAGGCACGGCCCCGGACCGTTCCACGAAGGCCGATCGTCCTCATCAGTCGCTCGACCGTGCAGCGCGCCACGAGCTTGCCTTCGCGCCCCAGCTGCCGCCAGATCTTCTCGGCTCCGTAGACCTCTTGATTCTCGTCGTAGACGCGCTGGATCTCGGGCACCAGCGCTTCGTCACTCTTGGCGCGCGCCGGGCGCTTGTGAGGGTCGAGCCTTCGGCCCCTTCGCTCGTAGTACGTCGCCAGGGCGATCGGCAGCATCGCGCAGATCGGCTCGACCCCATACGAGGCTCGGTTCTCCTCGACGAAATTGACCATCACTTCGCTCGGCGGTCGAGCTCCGCCTGCGCAAAATACGCCGAGGCCTTCTTCAGAATCTCGTTGGCTCGCCGCAACTCGCGGACCTCACGCTCGAGCTCCTTGAGCCGCTCACGCTCTGACGTCGTCAGTCCGGGCCGTGCGCCGCTGTCTCGCTCGGCCTGCCTGACCCAGCTCCGCAGCGTCTCGGGCGTGCAGCCCATCTTGCCCGCGATCGAGCTGATCGTCGCCCACTGCGAGCCGTGCTCCGACTGCTGCTCGAAGACCAGCCGCACGGCCCGCTCCTTGACCTCCGCCGGGTATCTGCCTCGTCTTCCCATGGCTCCATCCTCTCAAGTGTTGGAGCCTCCGGAAATGCCGGGGCGATTCAAACTGTTGATAAGTGTTACCCATGTGCCTGGACTAAAGTGTTACCTATGTGCCCGACCGTTCATTCTTAACACGCGGTCGCGGGACTTAAGCCAGGCGCTATGGCGGAGGCGGAGCAACGACCACCAGAAGCGCGCACGGACGAGAAAGAGCCTGGGAGGTGAAGAAGCGACCGACACCTTCACGTTGTGCTCGAGAAACATGGCCTCGCCCTGCGCGAGTTCGTGAATAGGGCGAACGCACGCGTACGTGACGGAATTGAAAAAGCCGACGGCATAGAGCTCGACAGGAAGGCCGCGTTCGCGCGCTTCTTCAAATTGGCGTTCCGCCGACGCTGAGATGCCGGGCGCGCTAGGACGAAAAAGCGCCGTCTTGTTCCCGGGAAAGCTAAGGACGTGCTCGTGCGTAACCCATGCGATGTTGCCCGGCCAGCCCTCGTGCGCTAGGAGGGATGTGAAGCGCTGGATGGCCTCGGAAAAGCCCTGAGTCACGTTCAAGCCGCCTAACGATACCGCGTTCAGCGGCGAGCGCAGCGAGTCCGCTGCAACGCGCCGTTAGGCTGACTGCGCGGTGACGCCACGGAGGGTACCGAGGCGCGACACCGAACAACGGTTGAAGCAGTGCAGGCGACGCCGGGTTCCGGCGACCGTGAGAAAAGCACGGGGTGAGCCGGATGGGCGACCCAGAAGACGTGAGCTCACGAGAGCGTTATGCCGAGCGTGACCAGTAGCCCGCGTGGCCGGCTGCCTCCCGCCGAAACACATTTGAAACAAAGCTCGAGGGCAAGATGCCGGCCACGCGCTGCCTCCTCGAGTGCACGGGTCTGAGCAGAAATAAACGCCTGAGCCGTTAACGAGCCTAACTAGTATTAGACGGCAAGAGCGGTATCCACATCTAGGTGCTTTTACCCTTGAATCGAGTGGATGTCTGTGCGGATAGTGATTTTCGTGTCCCTACGTGTATAGAAGATTTCGGGTTGGCCGAGGTGTGTGGGACTAGGACCGAAACACGGTCCTTCAGGCCAAGCGCGATTGCCTTGTCGTAGCGGATTCGCCAGCGCAGGGCTTTCATCACGAATCGGCCGCCGGCGGCCCGAATCTTCTCCCGTAGATCTCGCTCCCACGACCGAACCTCGACGAGGACGCTTCGCGAGGCCGAGGGTGCCCATGGCGCTGACGTGACGACGAGCTCGACTGTCGTGAACCGCGTCGGAGGCGAATTGCTGTAGCGGTAGCGAACCGTGACGAGCCGGTCACCCCAGTCGCGGACAAGCTTCGCCGTCCCGCGGTCGCCGGGCCTCATCGTCGACCCGACGACGCTCGCGAAGACGGGGGTGCTCGGAGTGATGCGGCTCTTTCCTCTCACGGTTTCGGCATCGGAGCGACGGGCTCACCCGTGCGGGCCTCCTTCGGCCACACGATGTCGACCTTCCCGCCCGGCTTGTTCTGTGTCACGACGAAGGGGAGGACGGCCTGGCCGGTCTTCGTGAATTTCAGGACGCCGCCGGGCAGGATCGAATCTTTCAGCTCGACTGCGGCGAGCGCCGAGCGGATCGCCTCGGGCTTCAGCGAGCCGGCTTTGTGTATCGCCGCGAAAAGCGCGCGCACGGTTTCGTATGCGGTCGCGTGGTACCACTGCGGCTCGGAGCCTTCGGCCGCCTTCCACTTCGCGTTGAACGCCTTGACCTGGGGATACGGCAGGAGGTCCGACCACCAGCCGCTCGCGAAGATGTAATCGGTCGCCGCGCCGAGGGCCTTCCGTCCGGCCGCGTCCGCGCCGCGCGCGCCGTACGTGACCATCTGGTGGTACAGGCCCATCTGCGTGTACGTGCGCTGCATCGAGATGAAGTCCTCGAGGTGCGCGTCGCACATGAAGAGGTCGGCCTTCGCGGCGGCGACGCGGCCGAGGAGCGGCTTGAAGTCGGGCGCGTAGAGCTCGAAGCTTTCGTCGAGGACGACCGAGAACTCGGGATGCGCCTTCGCGAAGTCCTTGACGCCTTTTTGGAAGTCCTTCCCGTGCTCCGTGTTCTCGATGAGGAGGGCGATTTTCAGCGGCTTCTTGAGCTTGCCCTTCGCGACGAGATCCGAGAGGAATTCCATCTGCGTGGACGCGAGGTTCTCGACGGGCGACAGGACCCCGAAGACCCACTTGCTGCGCCCGTAAATGCTCGTCGCCCCCGCGCCGCCGGAGACGAACGGGATGCCGTAACGATCGGGAACGACGCTCTGCGCCTGGACGAGCTGCGAGCCGTAGCCGCCAATCACGGCGTGGACCTTCTCCCGCGCCATGAGCTCCTCGACGAGCTGTGCGCTGCGGGCCGCGTCCGAGGTGTCGTCGAGCAGGGAGAGGTCGATCTTCATCTTCTTGCCGCCGACGTCGAGGCCGCCGGCGTCGTTGACCTCCTTGACGGCGAACTCCGTTGCCTGCTTGTAGGCGCCCCCGATCTTCGACTCCTTGCCCGTGACGGGCAAGACGGCGCCGAGCCGGATCACGTCTTGGGCCGGAGCCGGGGGGGCAGCCGCCAGGAGCACGGCGGCGAGGACGAGGAGAATGCGGGGCGGTCGGTTTGACTTCATGGGTCCTCCTCCAGAACGGGTCCGCCCCTCGGGAAGAGGGGCGGCGATGTGTGCGAAAAAGGCCCGGAACGCGCCGCGCGGCGCCGCGAGATCAGAAGTAGTAGACCTGCATCTGTACCGTGAACTGGTTCGTCGTGAATCCGACCTTGGGGGAGACGCGCTGCCACCAGACCTTGATGTTGAAGTTGCTCTCCGCCTTCGTGTACGGGTAGAAGTTGAGGCCGACGGCCACGCGGTCTTCGTTCTTGCCCGCGTTCACGGCCTGCGTGTACGTTCTCTGCTCGTACCGAATGCTGGGGCCCATCTTGATCGGCTTGAGGTAGACCATGCCCTCGATCTGGAACGTGTTCTCCTCGGGAAGGGTGGTCAGGAATTTTCCGCCGTTGATGTACTGGTACTGGACCGTCGACTCGAACGCGCCGAGCGGGATCGGCCAGTCGAGGTACATGTCGGCCGACGCGTAACGGTAGTCGCCCTGCGTGTCATAAGCGCCTCCCACCGCGAGGATCTTCCGGTTGCCGAAGTTCGCGCTCGCGTACGAGACGAAGTTGTAGACCTCCTTGTCGAAGAAGTCGTACTGCAGGCGCTCGACGAACCGCGGCGAGTTTTTCACGCCCGGCTGGCGGAAGCCGCCGAATATCGCCGAGCGGTATTCGAGGCGGTCGCAGAGGAAGTAGCCGCGGAACATGACGCCCGTGTCGCGGCCGGCATTGTTCTGGAGCGGCGCGCTCGTGAGGAACGTGTAGGCCGAGAGGTCGAGCATGAACTCCGTCGGGCTGCTCTTGAGGCCCTCGCGGCTGATCGGCGCCCGGATCTCGCCGACCTGGATGTTGAACTCTTTCGCGATGCGCCACTCGCCGACGGCGTCGAGGAGATTGAACCCCGAGCCGAGGGCCTTCGCCCCCGTCGTCGCGCCGACGGCCTGCGTCGACTTTCCGAGAGTCGAGTTCTCGGTCTCGGCGAAGAAGAAGACGTTCTTGGCGACCTGTCCGCCGATGAGGAAGCGGAGGCGGCGAATGAGGAGGTTCTCCTGGTAGCCGCCGGACGAGGTCGGGTTCGCGGTGCTCGCGACTTCCTGGAAGTCCGCCTGGGGCTGCATGAGGAGGCCGAGCTTGAAATTGATGCTGTCGTTGACCTTGATGAGGGCCTGGGCTTGAACCCGTTGGGCCAGGCCGAATGCAAGCAGGAAAAAGGCGGCGATGAGGCCCCGGGCGGTCGTCCGCAGTGCGCGGTGCGCGGAAATCGGCATGAGAGCGTCTCTCCTCCTAGGCCGGACTTATTAGATGACAGAAAGGATAATGGAACACCCCATGGACTTCAATCGCTGATGCGAATGAATCATATGGCGCGTTCGCGCGCAGTGAGCATCACGGCTCTTCGGACTCGTCCTTTTTTCGCGTGGCGGCTCGACGCGAAAACCGTTGAACTCTGTCGGTGAGGCTCCCCGGCCGGACCTGGAGGCCGGAGCGGGTCAGATCGCCGATGGCGACGTCCATCCTGACGTCGAGGCCTGCCGACTTCGAGAGGCCGATCTTCTGGCTCGCGTAAACGCTCCGGTGTCCGACCATGAGGAAGGCCGTGCCGGCCGTGAGCGCCGCATACACGCCGACGTCCCGCGGCAGGAGCTCGATGCCCATGATGGCCGCCGCGATCGGCGTATTCGCGGCGCCCGCGACGACACCCACGAAGCCGAAAGCCGCGAAGAGCCCCGTCGGAAGGTGCAGGAGCCGCGCGAGGGCCGCCCCGCTCGTGGCGCCGATGAAGAAGAGAGACGTCACGATCCCGCCGCTCCCGCCGGACTCCAGCGTAACGGCCGTCGCGACGATCTTCCACAGGAACGCGAGGATCGCAATCGTCCCTGTGGCGGCGAGGGCGCTCTCGATCGTCGGGACTCCGAGACCGGCGTACGTGTCGCCGACCAGGGCGTAGAAGGCCGCGAGAAACACACCCCCGGCCGCGGCGACGAGGTACGGGTGCTCCTCGAAACGCCTCAGGCCGCGCTCGAGCCCCCGCATCGCCTCGATCAGGAGGAGCGCGACGAGACCGAAGACGGCTCCAAAGAGGATCGACAGGCCGACGAGCTCGGAGTGCCCGAGGCCGCCGAGTCCTTCGTGCAGAACGGGTACGGGCGCCTGGACGCCGCAGACAAGGTGGGCCACGATACCGGATACGAGGCAGGGGAAGAGGACGGCGTACTCGATCCGCCCGAGGTAGAGCACCTCGATCCCGAAGAGGGCACCGGAGATCGGCGTCCCGAACACGGCCGCGAAGCCGCCGCCGATCCCGCAGATCACGAGGCGCCGACGGTCCTGGTCGTTGAGCCGCAGGACATCGGCGAACAGGCTGGCGATCGCGGCCCCGATCTGGGCGCAGGGCCCCTCCTTCCCGACCGAGCCGCCGAAGGCGAGCGTCACGACGGTGGCGAGAAGCTTGATGGGAGCGACCTTCCAGGGGATCCGGCCGGACTCGCGGTGGACCGCGGCGATGACGGCCTCGGTCCCGTGGCCGCGCGCCGTGGGCGCGAACGCCCGGATCAGGTACACGCACACCGGGAGCGCGAAGGGGAGGAACCACGTCGGCGAGATCCCGCCCGGAGTCACCCGCATGACCCACGCCCCGGATGCCTGGAGCGACCAGAGGAACGCGCGCGTCCCGAAGCCGACGCAGAGGCCCGCCACTGCGCCGAGGACCGCCCACTTCAGCGTGCTGATGACGAGCGCCGTGTGCTCGGTGTACCAGCGCGTCTCGTCGGCGAGCCTCGGCGGCGGCTGTTCCTCCGGCTCCATCGGCGGAGTGTCCTGCATTTTTAATTTGAGGTCAAATTAATGGCGTGCGATCATTCCCCGGGATGGACGCGGCGGGCAAACCGGCGAGGCCCCTCGGCAAGGTGCTCGACTTCATGCGTCTCATCTGGGCACTCGACCACGGGCTGCAGTCCCTCTCGAAGCGCATGCAGGCCTCGATCGGCCTCACCGGCCCGCAGCGCGTCGCCCTGCGCGTCCTGGGCCGCCGGCCCGGGATCTCCGCGGGTGCCCTCGCGGACGTCCTCCGGCTTCATCCGAGCACCCTGACGGGGATCCTCCATCGGCTGGAGCGGCGCGGGCTCGTCCGAAGGAGCCCCGACCCGGAGGACCGGCGGCGGATCCACCTCGCGCTCACGGCGCGCGGCCGGCGGCTCGACGTCCCCGTCCTGGGAACTGTCGAGGCGGTCGTCGAGCGCGTCCTCGCCGGCATCCCCGCGAGGCGGGTCCGCCCTGCGGCCGAATTCCTCACAGCCGTCGGCGCCGCCCTCCTCGAAAGGCCGGCGCCCGTGCGGCGGCGGCGCGCGATCCGAGTCGCGACGAGCCATCGCCCCAAATATGACCATTCGAGGTCAAAACATTAGTTCGCCGCGCTCCGGTTCACCGCGCCATTTCTGCCGGTACGCCCGTTGCAATACGAGCGTTGCGGCGGTCGGATCAGGGCCGTTCGGGCCCGCCTTCGGCCGTTGAAGGAGGGTCCGATGGGAACCAGGGCTCCATGGGTGATTGCTGCATGTCTTGGAATCGCGTGTCTGGCCGAGGCGGGCTACATCGTCGCACACCGCGCCGCCGCGTCGGCGCCGCCGGGAGGGGCGGCCGCGCTCCCGGCGGGAGACTTCGACCGCTGGGATCGACATTTGCACGAGGAGATCGCGCGGACGGGCAAGCTCGTCGACAAGGACTTCGACAAGCTCTTCGGGGACGACTTCTTCCGTCGGCGCTTCGACCCGTTTGCTGAGATCAACCGGGCTCGCCGCCGGCTCGAGGAGGGCCTCGCGGGCCCGAAGCGTGCGCTCTTCAACAGCTCCTTCCGGGATTGGTTCTCGAAGCGAATGGATCTCGCGGGAATCACGACGAAGATCGCGGAGCAAGGCAAGGACCTCACGGTGACGTTCGGGATCCCCGGCCTCAAGGAGGACTCGGTCAAGCTCGACGTCAACGCGAACCGCATCCGCTTCCGCTATGAGGCCAGCAAGGACGTGAAGAAGGGCGGGAGCGACGTCGAGACGACCGAGAGCGTCGAGAAGATCCTTCCTCTTCCGGACGGGGCCGACCCGAACGGGTTCCAGGTTCGGAAAGGCAAGGACGAGGTCACCCTTGTCTTCCACAAGATGGAGCACGCCGCGTGACCCGGAGCGCGGGTCGTGATCGCATGAAGAAGCCGCCCGTCTTTTCCCACGAGGAGGCACGGGCGTTCTACGACGCCTTCGGCTCCAAGCAGGACCTCCAGCGGTTCTACGAAGACCAGGCGATCGACGTTCTTCTCGACCATGCTCTCTTCGAGAGCGCGAGCGCGGTCGTGGAGTTCGGATGCGGCACCGGCCGCCTCGCGGAGCGTCTCCTGCGCGAGAGGCTCTCTGCGCGCGCCACGTACGACGGCTTCGACGTCAGCCCCACGATGGTCGGGCTGGCCGAGGCTCGGCTGAGACCGTGGGCCGGCCGGGCGCGTGCGCACCTGACATCGGGGGCGCCGGCCCTTCCTCTTGCCGACGCAGCCTGCGACCGGTTTCTTTCGACGTACGTCCTCGACCTGCTCGGAGAGGACGAGATCCGTGCCGCCCTTCTGGAAGCGGCACGCGTCCTCGCTCCCGGCGGGCTGCTCTGCCTGGCGAGCTTGACGTTCGGCGAGAGCCTGCCGTCGCGCCTCCTGAGCCGGCTTTGGACGGCCGTTCATTCCCGGAGCCCGCGGCTCGTCGGCGGATGCCGCCCTCTTCGTCTCGCACAGTTCTTCCCGCCCGGCTTGCTCGTCGCCCACCGCGAGGTCGTCTGTGCGTTGGGGATCTGCACGGAGGTGATCGTCGGCAATCGGAGTCCCTGACGGTGGCGTGCCCGCCGGGTACACGGTTTGCACGTCATCGACCGGGCCGAGAGGCTCACGGGAAGGATCTGCAAAAGGGGAGAGGAGTTAGAGACGTCATGCTTCAAGTTCTGGCCGGGCTTCCGGAGAACGTAGTCGCCATTTCGGCTAGCGGCAAGGTCACGGGGAAAGACTACGAGTCTGTCCTGATACCGGCAGTCGAGAACGCGCTCACGCATCACGAAAGGATTCGCTTCCTGTATCGGCTTGGATCCGAATTTACCGGCTTCACGGCCGCCGCCCTCTGGGACGACGCCATTGTCGGCTTGAAGAACCGAAAGGCCTTCGAGCGGGTTGCGATCGTCACCGACGTTCCGTGGGTGGCCGAAGCGGTGAAGGTGCTCGGCGTCCTGGTCCCATGTCCCGTGAAGGTTTTCGGCAACGACGAGGCCGAGCAGGCGAAGGCCTGGGTGGCGGCCTGATGCGCCCTGAAGGCGCCGCGATCCACGCCGCGAGTTCGTTCGGTCCGGAACGCCAGGCCAGGAGCGTCAGCCCGCTTCGCCGCATCATCTGCGCCAGCGACTTGAGCGAGGGCGCCGAGAAGCGATCCGCCAAGCCTACATTCTGTCCCACGCCTACGGAGCCGATCTCGAGATCCTTTACGTGACGTCGAGCCCGGACGGCGGTCACTCGTCGCTCGCCCGCCTGAGGCGCCGTCCTCGAGCTCGACCGGCTCTCGAGGTCGCGCGCGAGCGAACTCGGAAGGAGCTGACGTCGAGGGTCGCCTCGCTCACGGGCGCGTCGCCGAGCGAGAACAGCGTTCTCGTGGCCGAGGGCGTGCCCTTCGCTGCGATCGTGCACCGAGCCGACGAGTCGGAGCCGACCTGATCGTGGTCGGAAGCAACAGCGCGACGGGTCGCGGGATGCAGCACCTCGGCGAGGTCGCCGTGAGGGTCGTCCGTCACGCGCACCGTTCGGTCTCGTGGCGACGGCGCGGCCCGGGAAGCGGAAAGATCCTCGCGGCGACGGACTTCTCGGATCCGTCGCTCCCCGCGGTCACGACGGCTGCGAGGAAGCACGCCGTCGCGGAGCGAGCTTGACCGTCGTCCACAACGTCGATCCGGAGCTGGACTCGTTCGGACCGGTCCTGCAGTTCTTCCCCGACGATTTCATGACCGATCTCGGCCGTGGCGCTCGGGACGGCTCCTGGAAGTGCTTCAGCGGCTCGGCGTGGAAGGGGAAGCAGTCATCACGCGCGGCCCGGCGAGCGCCTCCATTCTTCGCCTGGCGGAAGGCCTCCCGGCCGACCTCGTGGTGGTCGGCAACTCGGGTGGCGCCGGTCTCGCAAACGCCCTTGTGGGGAGCGTGGCCGAGAGGGTCGTTCGCTGGGCTCCTTGCTCCGTTCTCGTCGTGAGACGCCGGCGTTGAGGGAAGGCGAGGGATCGGTAGGACGGCGATGAGCGCTGGAGACGCCGGCAGGCGCCGTCGACGACGTGGCGCTGTGCGACGAGCTTCAGAAGGAGACTTCGGCTACTTCCTGAACGAGTTCAATGCGACGACAGGCCTGATCGCCGAAAGACCGTTCCGGTTGGCCGTCGAGCATCGCCGCCGTCGGCCTCGCGCTCTCCGCCTTTCCGGTGGGCGTCGAGCGAAAGCTGCTCGAACGAGAGGAGGCGGTCCGCCGGGTCGACGACGACGCTCGCGTTTCTTCTGGAACGCTCCCCAGGGAGAGGAGCCGGACGCGAGCGGATACAGGGGGTTCTACTACCACTTCCTCGACATGAAGACGGGGCGGCGCGCGTGGCGGTGCGAGCTCTCGACGATCGACACCGCTTCCTGATCGCCGGCATGCTGACGGCGGCGGTGTACTTCGACGGCGACATCCGAGGAGGAGCGGCGAGATCCGCGACGCTCGCGCGAGCAGCTGTACGGAGCGCGTCGACTGGGATTGGGCCCTGAACGGCGGCCGACCGTGACCCACGGCTGGAAGCCGGAGAGCGGATTCCTGCCTACGATGGGAAGGGTACGACGAGGCGCTGCTGCTGTACGTGCTCGCGCTCGGCTCGCCGACGCACGCGCTCCCGGCGCACAGCTACGCGGAGTGGGCGACGACGTACTCGTGGAAGAAGATCTACGGCCACGAGTACCTCTACGCGGGACCGCTGTTCATCCACCAGCTGTCGCACGTGTGGATCGACTTTCGGAGGCATCCAGGACGCTTCATGCGCGAGCGCGGGATCGACTACTTCGAGAACAGCCGGCGGGCGACGCTCGTGCACCAGCAGTACGCGATCCGCAACCCGCTCGGCTCACGCCTTGTACGGCGAGTGCTGCTGGGGGCTCACGGCGATGCGACGGCCCGGGCGACGACCACGCTCGTCGTGGACGGCGTCGAACGGCGTTTCTACGATTACTCGCGCGTGGCGCGCCGTTCGGGCCGGACGACGGCACGATCGCGCCGTGGGCGGTCGTCGCGTCGCTGCCGTTCGCGCCGGAGATCGTGCTGCCGACGATTCGCCACTTCATCGAGAAGCTCCACCTCAGGACGACCATCCCTACGGCTTCAAGGCGACGTTCAACGCGACCTACCCGGGCGACAGGACGGCCGACCACGGGTGGATCTCGCCCTGGCACCTACGGCATCAACCAGGGGCCGATCGTGCTGATGATCGAGAACTACCGGTCGGGCTTCTTCTGGGACCTCATGAAACGCTGTCCGCCGATCCGCGAGGGCTTGCGCCGTGCTGGATGATCGGTGGATGGCTGTCGAACGACGGTCGACGCGATGAGAGCGGGCGGCAGAAGAGGAAGCGCGCGGCCAAGCGGGTGTCCAATCCCGTCGGCTCGGTGCTCGAGCCGATCGCCGAGGGTGTAGTGCTTTCTGTCGATCGGCAAATCTTGCACGGGGACCGGCCACACGGCCGGGGCTGTGACGCAGCGAGCGAACCGTCCGACTGCCGAAACGAGCCGGCTGGTGCAGCTGGGCGATGTCCGCGGTATGGCGTCAATTATGCGTAAGTGTCTATACGGTTTCGAACGGGACCGCGAAGTGGCGAGGAAATAGCCGTGCTGCGCAGCCTGAAAGATCTCGAAGGGTACACGGTGAGCGCCACCGACGGCGACATCGGAAGGGTCGTGGATTTCCTTCTGGACGACGAGCGCTGGATCGTCCGCTATCTGGTCGTCGAGACCGGTGGCTTCTTCGATGGGCGCCGGGTGCTCATCTCGCCCATCTCATTCCGCAAGGCCGAGTGGTCGACCCGCCGCTTTCACCTGGCGTTGACGAGGGACAAGGTCAAGAACAGCCCGAGCGTCGACGTGGACAAGCCCGTCTCCCGCCAGCACGAGCTGGACTACTTCGGCTACTACGGATATCCCCGCTACTGGGGGTACTCGGGACTCTGGGGCATGGGTGCCTACCCGGGCTTGCTCGCGGCCGGCAGGTCGGAACGAGAGCGCCTGCCGAGCATTCCGAGACTGTCCGGCGACGTCCATTTGCGGAGCGCCAAGGAGGTCCGCGGATACCACGATCCAGGGAACCGACGAAGCGATCGGCCACGTCGACGACTTCATCATCGACGATGAGACCTGGGAAGTCCGCTATCTGGTGATCGACACCAGCAACTGGTGGTTCGGCAAGAAGGTGCTGGTTGCGCCGCACTGGGCAAACCGCGTCAGCTGGGAGGAAAGCAAGGTCTACGTGGACATGTCTCGACAGGACGATCAAGAACAGCCCCGAGTGGAACCCGACCGCGGCCATCAACCGCGAGTACGAAGCACGCCTCTACGACTATTACGGACGCCCGGTGGGACAGCGACCATCCGGACGAGGCGCAGCTGGTGCACCATGTGGGGCGACCGGAGTGATCTCGAATCCGTACGCGCCGTCCTCGCGGGACGCCATGAAGATCAGCCCTCTGGCGGGCAAGCCGCCGCCGCCGTCGATGCTGGTCGACGTGCCCCAGGCTGGTCACCGCCTACTACACGCGAGAAGCCCGATCCCGCGGTGCCCGGCGCAGCGCGTCGCCTTCGGCACCTCCGGGCATCGCGGCTCGGCGTTCGACGGGTCCTTCAACGAGGGGCACATCCTGGCGATCAGCGCAGGCGATCTGCCTCTACCGCCGGCGCAGGGGCATCGACGGGCCGCTGTTCCTCGGCATCGACACGCACGCGCTGTCGGCGCCGGCGTGCGCCAGCCGCGCTCGAGGTGCTGGCGGCCAACGGGGTCGACGTCGATGCTCGCCGCGCGCGACGAATACACGCCGACGCCGGTGGTGTCCCACGCGATCCTCACCTACAATCGCGGGCGCAAGGCCGGGCTCGCCGACGGCATCGTCATCACCCCGTCGCACAACCCGCCTGACGAAGGCGGCTTCAAGTACAACCCGCCGAAGGGCGGGCCGGCCGACACCGAGGTCACCGAGCTGGATCGAAGCGCAGGGCCAACGCGCTCCTCGAGCGCGGCCTGCGACGGGCGTGAAGCGGATTCCGATCGAGCGAGGCGCTGCGCGCCGCAACGACGCACCGCCACGACTATCTCAACGCCTACGTCGGCGACCTCGGCGACGTCATCGACATGGAGGCGATCCGCGGCGCGGGCCTGCGTCTCGGCGTCGGATCCGCTGGGCGGCGCCGGCGTCCACTACTGGGGGCCCGATCGCCGAGCGCTACGGGCTCGACCTGACGGTCGTGAACGACGCCGTCGATCCGACCTTTCGCTTCATGACCGTCGATTGGGACGGGCAGCATCCGCATGGACCCCTCGTCGCCCTACGCGATGCAGCGGCTGATCGGTCTGAAGGATCGCTTCGACATCGCCTTCGCCTGCGACACCGACGACGACCGGCACGGCATCGTCACCCGCAGCGCCGGGCCTGCTGCCGCCCAACCACTATCTGGCGGTCGCCATCCACTACCTCTTCCAGCATCGGCCGAGCTGGCGCCCGGAAGCGGCGGTCGGCAAGACGGTGGTGAGCAGCAGGATGATCGACCGCGTCACCGCGAAGCTGGGCCGCAGGCTCTACGAGGTGCCGGTCGGGTTCAAGTGGTTCGTCGACGGCTTGCTCGACGGCTCGCTCGGCTTCGGCGGCGAGGAGAGCGCCGGGCGCTTCCTTTCTGCGCCGCGACGGCGACGGTGTGGACGACCGACAAGGACGGCATCGTGCCGGCGCTGCTCGCGGCGGAAATCACCGCGCGCACGGGCCGCGATCCCGGCGAGCTCTACGCGGAGCTGACGCACGAGCTCGGCGAGCCGGCCTACGAGCGCATCGACGCGCCGGCGACCGCCGGAGCAGAAGCAGCTGCTCGCGGCGCTCTCGCCGCAGCAGGTGCGATGCGCACGAGCTGGCCGGCGAGACGATCCAGAGCATCCTCACGCAGCGCGCCGGGCAACGGCGCGCCGATCGGCGGGCTGAAGGTCAGTCGCCGAGAGCGGCTGGTTCGCCGCGCGCCCCTCCGGCACCGAGGACATCTACAAGATCTACGCCGAGAGCTTTCGCGGGCCGAGCCACCTGCGTCGCATCGTGGAGGAGGCGCAGGCGATCGTGGACGACGCGCTTGGGGGGCGCGGGCGCGAAGAAGATGTGAAATGATGTATGTGGTATGAGTAAGAAGGAGGAGAAGAAGAGGGAGAGGAAGGGAGGGAATGAAGGTATGAGAGGTGAGGGGAGAGAGGGGGGGTGAGAAGGAAGGAGGAGTGGGAGGAGGGAGATAGAGAGTAGAAGGGTGTGATGAGAAGGAGGGGATAAGTAGGGGAGAGATGGGTGAAAAATAGGGCGAGAAAGAAAGGAGGGAAATGGGGGGTGAGGAGGAAAAAAAGGAAGCAGAGAGAGGAGAGGGAGGGAAGAGCTCTCAGAGAAAAGGAGGAGAGATGGGAAGGTCCGATGGGGTAAGGCAGGGGAAGACGCGAAAGGAGGAGAAAAGAAGAAAGGAGGAGAGATAAAAAGGCGAAAGAGTAGAGAAAGGCAAGAAGGGAAAGGTGCAGAGGAGATGAAAAGCGAAAGGTGAGGTGAGGAGAGTGTGAGGTGCCAAGGAAAGGATGAAGAGTAAAGGCAAAAAGATAGACTTAGAGATGGAAGAACAGATAGACTCTAGATAGGAGGAGGAGATTAGGAAGAGGCTATAAAGGGAGGGAAGAAGATGATAAGATAGAGCAATGAGTGGAGAAGAGGTAGAGGCTCTTCTGGGATATCTCGGGACGCTCGCGGGATTGACGGCGACGGAGCGGGCTAGGATGCTCGGCCCACAGTCGGCGCCCGCGACGGAGAGCACCCGACAAGGGAACGTGTCACGTATGAACGAGCGACCGGCCGGGCGGAGGACACAAGGCATGAGGTCCGGCGTCGTCAGTCGCTGGAGAGCTTCACGGCAGGAGTCTGTCGACTCGGTCGTCCGACAGGTGCAGTACGGATCGTCGGGAATGATGCAGATGATGGGAGGTTCACAAATGCCGACGTTCACGTACTTGACCAAAGAGGAGGTGGCGGCGGGCTACTTCTATCTCGCGCAATACACTCCGAAGATATGAGCAGAAGCAGCACAGTTCCATGAACCCGCGTCGTCCGACGCCCTGGTGCTGTTCGGCGTGACGGGCGACCTCGCCCACAAGATGATCTTCCCGGCGCTCTACGCGATGGTGAAGCGGGGCGTCCTCAACGTCCCGGTGGTCGGCGTCGCCTTCTCGCGATGGAGCCTGGCGCGGCTGCGCAAGCGCGCCGCGGACGGGATCACGGAAGGCGGGCCGGATCGACGATCCGCGGGCCCTGCGCCACCTGCTCTCCCTGCTCCGGTACGTGGACGGCGACTACAACGCCCCGGCGACCTTCGCGGCGCTCAAGCAGGCGCTGGGCGGTGCCCGGCGCCCGGCGCACTACCTCGCCATCCCGCCGTCGCTCTTCGCGACGGTCATCAAGGGGCTCGGCGCCGCGGGCCTCGCGGACCGACGCGCGCGTCATCGTCGAGAAGCCGTTCGGCCGCGACCTGGCTTCCGCGCGCAAGCTCAATCGCGTCGCGCGCTCGGTGTTCCCGGAGGACTGCGATCTTCCGCATCGATCACTTCCTCGGGAAGGAAGCGATCATGAACATCCTCTATTTCCGCTTCGCCAATTCGTTCCTGGAGCCGATCTGGAACCGCAACTACGTGGCCAGCGTCCAGGTGACCCTCGCCGAGGACTTCGGCGTGAACGGGCGCGGCGCGTTCTACGAGACGGCCGGCTGCCTGCGCGACGTGATCCAGAACCACCTCTTCCAGATCGTCGCCCTCCTGGCCATGGAGCCGCCGGCCTACCGGGGCTACGGCGCCGTGCAGAGCGAGAAGGCGGCCGTCTTCCAGGCCATGCGGCCACTGCGGACCGCCGACGTGGTCCGCGGCCAGTATGCCGGCTACCGCAGGGAGCCGGACGTGGCGCGCGACTCCGACGTCGAGACGTTCTGCGCCGTGCGGCTCTTCATCGACTCCTGGCGCTGGGAGGGCGTGCCGTGGTACCTGCGCTCCGGCAAGCTGCTGCCCGAGACGGCCGCCGAGGTGCGTCGTCCAGCTGAAGCCGCCGCCGCAACGGCTCTTCGCCGACTCGGCGCCGGCGGCCGGCCGGGCCAACTACCTGCGCTTCCGGCTGTCCCCCAACTACGCCGTCGCCCTCGCCGCTCGCGTCAAGCGCGTCGGCAAGGAGTTCGTCGGCGACCAGCGGGAGCTCGCCCTCCTCGATCATCAGCCGGGAGAGGAGGCGCCGTACGAGCGGCTCCTGACCGACGCGATGGCCGGCGACGGAGCGCTCTTCACCCGGGAGGACGCGGTCGAGGCCGCCTGGGCGGCGGTCGATCGGGTCCTGAAGCACCCACCGTCGCGTCCGTCCCTACAAGCGCGGGAAGCTGGGGGCCCAAGGAGGCGGACGCGCTCATCGCGGCGGACGGCGGCTGGCACAACCCCATGCTCGACGAGGCAGACCGCCTGACGGGGCGCTGCTAAGATGAACGGAGGCTCGTCGAGCGTGAGGTTTCTCGGCATCGCGCTGCACCACGGGCGCAACGCGAAGAACGCCGCGCTGATCTCGCGGGACGCCGGGCGCGTGAAGGTACGGGTCATCCGCACGGACGAGGAACTGATGATCGCGAGGTCGGTCTGCCGCGTCCTCGAACTCGGCTCATTACGGGAGGGGTAGACGATGAGAACCCCCGCACTCACGCCGGAACTGCTCCACAGGATGGACGCCTACTGGCGCGCCGCCAACTACCTGTCGGTCGGCCAGATCTATCTCTACGACAATCCGCTGCTGAAGCGGCCGCTGACGCTCGCCGACGTGAAGCACATGCTGCTCGGGCACTGGGGCACGACCCCCGGGCAGAACTTCATCTACGTGCACCTGAACCGGGTCATCAAGAAGTACGACCTCGACATGATCTACGTCTCCGGCCCCGGGCACGGCGGCCCGGCCGTCGTCGCCAACACCTACCTCGAGGGCACGTACAGCGAGATCTATCCCGACATCAGCCAGGACGAGGCCGGGCTGCGCAAGCTGTTTCTTCAGTTCTCGTTTCCCGGCGGCATCCCCAGCCACGCCTCGCCGGAGTGCCCGGGCTCGATCCACGAGGGCGGCGAGCTCGGCTATTCGCTCAGCCATTCGTTCGGGGCGGTGTTCGACAATCCCGATCTCGATCGTCGCCTGCGTCGTCGGCGACGGCGAGGCGGAGACCGGTCCGCTGGCCACCGCGTGGCATTCGAACAAGTTCCTCGATCCGGCCACCGACGGCGCGGTGCTGCCGATCCTGCACCTCAACGGCTACAAGATCTCCAACCCGACGGTCCTCGCCCGCATCAGCACGAGGAGCTGGAGCAGTTCCTGCGCGGCTGCGGCTGGACGCCCATCTTCGTCGAGGGCCACGAGCCCGAGCTGATGCACGAGGCCATGGCCGCGACGCTCGACGCGGCGATGGAGCAGATCCAGCAGCATCCAGCACGACGCCCGCGTCCACGGCAACCTCACGCGTCCGCGCTGGCCGATGATCGTCCTCAATTCGCCCAAGGGCTGGACCGGGCCGAAGATGGTCGATGGCCTGCAGATCGAAGGCACGTTCCGGGCGCACCAGGTGCCGCTCGCCGATCCCGCCGACGCATCCCGAGCACCTCAAGCTGCTGGAAGACTGGCTCAGGAGCTACCGGCCAGAGGAACTGTTCGACGAGCAGGGCCGCCTGAAGCCGGAGCTGGCCGAGCTCGCGCCCAAGGGCGAGCGGCGCATGGGCGCGAATCCCCACGCCAACGGCGGCATGCTGCTGCGCGACCTGCGGATGCCGGACTTCCGCGACTACGCGGTCGACGTGCCCGCGCCCGGGCGCTGCGCGGCATCGGCGACACGCACGTGCTGGGCCGTTTCCTGCGCGACGTGGCGAAGCTGAACGCCGAGCAGCGCAATTTCCGGGTCTTCGGCCCCGACGAGACGCTCTCGAACGGCCTGGAAGCCCTCTTCGAAGCGACCAACCGCCAGTGGGACGCCGCGACCGTGCCGAACGACGAATTCCTCGCGCCCGCCGGGCGCGTGATGGAGATGCTCAGCGAGCACCAGTGCGAGGGCTGGCTCGAGGGCTACCTGCTCACCGGGCGGCATGGCACTCTTCAACTGCTACGAGGCGTTCATCCACATCGTCGATTCGATGTTCAACCAGCACGCCAAGTGGCTGAAGGTCACGGCGCACCTGCCGTGGCGGCGGAAGATCGCGTCGCTGAACTACCTGCTGGCCTCGCACGTCTGGCGGCAGGACCACAACGGCTTCACGCACCAGGATCCCGGCTTCATCGACCACGTCGTGAACAAGAAGGCCGAGATCGTGCGCGTCTACCTTCCGCCGGATGCCAACTGCCTGCTGTCGGTGATGGACCACTGCCTGCGCAGCCGCCACTACGTCAACGTCGTGATCGCGGGCAAGCACCCGGCGCCGCAGTGGCTGACGATGGACGCGGCCGTCAAGCACTGCACCGAGGGCATCGGCATCTGGCAGTGGGCCAGCAACGACCAGGGCGTCGCGCCCGACGTGGTCATGGCCTGCTGCGGCGACGTGCCCACGCTGGAGACGCTGGCCGCCGTCTCCATCCTGCGCGAGCACCTGCCCGACCTGAAGATCCGGGTGGTCAACGTCGTCGACCTCATGAAGCTGCAGCCGCAGACCGAGCACCCGCACGGGCTCAGCGACACGGACTTCGACGAGCTCTTCACCAGGGACAAGCCGGTCATCTTCGCCTTCCACGGCTACCCGTGGCTGATCCACCGGCTGACCTACCGCCGCACCAACCACGACAACATCCACGTCCGCGGCTACAAGGAAGAGGGCACGATCACGACGCCCTTCGACATGACGGTGCTGAACGACCTGGACCGCTTCCACCTCGTGATGGACACCATCGACCGCCTGCCGCAGACCGGCGACAAGGGCGTCTACCTGAAGCAGCAGCTCAAGGACAAGCTCATCGAGCACAAGCAGTACATCGACAAGCACGGCCAGGACATGCCGGAGATCCGGAACTGGAAGTGGGGCCACCTGAAATGAACGCCAATATCAACCAGCCCAGGGACTCCCGGACGACCGCGGCATCGAAGCCCGATGCGAAGGACGATCTGAAGTCCCTGCCCATGGCGGAAGTGGAGGCGAAGTTGGGGTCGTCGCCGGACGGCCTCAGCCAGGCCGAGGCGCAGAAACGGCTGACCCAATACGGGCCGAACGAGATCGAAGAGAAGAAGACCAATCCGTTCCTGAAGTTCCTCACCTATTTCTGGGGTCCCATCCCGTGGATGATCGAAGCGGCGGTGATCCTGTCGGCGGTGGCCCGGCATTGGCCGGACTTCTGGCATCATCCTCGTTCTGCTTCTGGCCAACGCCGTGGTCGGATTCTGGGAAGAACGCCAGGCGGGCAACGCCATCGACGGCGCTGAAGGCCAAGCTGGCGATCAAGGCCCGGGTGAAACGCGACGGAAAGTGGATCACCCCGGCGGCGCGTGAGCTGGTGCCGGGCGACGTCATCCGCTTGCGCCTGGGCGACATCGTGCCGGCGGACGCGCGCCTGCTCGCGGGCGACCCGGTGGAGGTGGATCAGTCCGCGCTGACCGGCGAGTCGTTGCCCGCCACGCGCAAACCCGGCGAGGCGGTGTTCTCCGGGTCGATCATCCGCCAGGGCGAGATCGGCGCGCTGGTCTATGCCACCGGCGCGAACACCTACTTCGGCAAGACGGCGCAACTGGTGCAGGAGGCGCACACCGTCAGCCATTCCAACGCGCGGTGCTGAAGATCGGCAACTACCTGATCATCCTCGCGGTGGCTCTGGTGGCGGTGATCATCACCGTCGCGATCTTCCGCGGCGACCCGATCCTCACCACGCTGCAGTTCGCCCTGGTGCTGACCGTGGCCGCGATTCCCGTGGCGATGCCGACGGTCTTGTCGGTGACGATGGCGGTCGGCGCGCGCCTGCTCGCCAAGAAGGAGGCGATCGTGAGCCGGCTGGTGGCGATCGAGGAACTGGCGGGCGTGGACGTGCTGTGCGCGGACAAGACCGGCACCCTGACCCAGAACAAGCTGACGCTGGGCGATCCGTTCAGCGTGAACGACGTCCCGCGCCGAGCAGGTCATCCTCTGATGCCGCGCTGGCGTCGCGCGCGGACGACAACGACACCATCGACCTGGCCGTGCTGGGCGGCCTGAAAGACAAGGACGCCTTGAAGGGCTACCAGGTGGTCCATTTCCAGCCGTTCGACCCGGTGCACAAGCGCACCGAGGCCACCGTCAAGGCCGCGGACGGAAAGACGTTCAAGGTGACGAAGGGCGCGCCGCAGGTGATCCTGGCAGTTGTCGGCCAATGCCGGGCAGGTGAAGCCCGCCGTCGAGAAGGCGGTCGACGAATTCGCGGCGCGCGGCTTTCGTTCGCTGGGCGTGGCGCGGGCCGAGGGCGACGGCCCATGGCAGTTCCTGGGCGTGCTGCCCCTGTTCGATCCGCCGCGCGAAGACGCCAAGGCAACCATCGCGACCGCGCGGCAGATGGGCGTGAAGGTCAAGATGGTGACGGGCGATGCACTGGCCATCGCCAAGGAGACCGCCAAGAAGCTGGGCATGGGCACGAACATCCTCGATGCCGCCGGCCTGGGCGACGTCGAAGCAGCAGGAGACCGCGGCGACGGCCGAGTCCATCGAGAAGGCCGACGGTTTCGCCCAGGTGTTCCCCGAGCACAAGTTCCACATCGTGGATGTCCTGCAGAAGCGCGGCCACATCGTCGGCATGACCGGCGACGGGGTGAACGACGCCCCCGCGCTGAAGAAGGCCGACTGCGGCATCGCCGTCTCGGGCGCGACGGACGCGGCGCGGGCTGCGGCCTCCATCGTGCTGATGACGCCCGGCCTGTCGGTGATCATCGACGCGATCAAGGAGAGCCGCCGCATCTTCCAGCGGATGAACAGCTACGCGATCTACCGCATCGCCGAGACGCTGCGCGTGCTGTTCTTCATGACGCTGGCGATCCTGGTCTTCAACTTCTATCCGGTGACCGCGGTGATGATCGTGATGCTGGCGCTGCTCAACGACGGCGCCATCCTGTCCATCGCCTACGACAACGTTCATTACAAGGATCAGCCCGAGGCGTGGAACATGCGCCTGGTGCTGGGGATCGCCACGGTGCTGGGCGTCATCGGGGTCGTCTCCGCCTTCGGCTTGTTCTATCTCGGCGAGCGCGTCTTTCACCTCGACCGCGACGCACATCCAGACGCTGATGTACCTGAAGCTGTCCGTGGCGGGACACCTGACGATCTTCCTCACGCGCACGCGCGGCCCGTTCTGGTCCATCCGCCCCGCGCGGATCCTGTGGGTGGCGGTGGTCGGCACGCAGATCGTGGCGACGTTGATCGCGGTCTATGGACTGTTCATGACACCCCTCGGGTGGGGTTGGGCACTCTTCGTCTGGGGCTATGCGCTGGTGTGGTTCCTCGTGAACGACCGCGTGAAACTGCTCGCATATCGGATGTTCGATCCTGCCAAAGCCGGTACCCCGTCCGATTTGACGCCGCAGATCGCCAAGAGAGCCTATGAACTCTACGAGCAGGGAGGCCGCCGGAACGGTCGAGCGTGTTCAGGACTGGAATCGTGCGGAGGAAGAGATTCGGAACAGGGAAACACGATGAATAGTCGTGCGGGGGAGCGCCGCCCAGGCGTCCTGTAGTGCGCTTACGCGCAGAGGGCGAGATCCGACAGGAGGCCG
Source organism: Thermoanaerobaculia bacterium (assembly GCA_963816185.1). Taxonomy (GTDB): domain Bacteria; phylum Acidobacteriota; class Thermoanaerobaculia; order UBA5066; family UBA5066; genus Fen-183. Next base: position 299,234 of record CAWFJJ010000028.1, read on the forward strand.
ACCGCGAACGCCGCGAGGCACGTCGTGACGACGCCCGGCCATCCGAAGGCCTGCCACGCGTAACCCGGCAGGATGGAGCCGAACGTCGCCCCGAGATAGTAGAAGGTCGTATAGAGCGCGCCGGCGCCGCCCTTCGCCTCCCGGGCGGTCGTGTTCACGAATGCGGGGGCCGTGCCCTGGACGAAGAACATCCCGACGCAGAGGACGACGAGCGACACGATCACGACCGGAAGGGACCGGACGAGGCTCAGGGTCGCGGCCCCCGCGGCGACGAGGAATCCCGTCGCCATCAGGGCTCTCCGCCCGAAGCGTCCCGACATTCTTCCCACGACGATGGACGTCAGGACGCCGGCGCCGTAGACGAGATAGATCGCGGAAATCGAAGCGGTCGACAGGCCGAATGGTGCGGCGGTGAGGTAGTAGGGAAGGTACGTGAAGATCCCGATGAAACCGAAGAAGACCGAACCTCCAATGAGGAAACCCCCCACGAGGCGGCGGTCGCGGAGGTGCCCGACCATCTCGCGAAATGCCACGCCGATCGAGACCGGTCCGCCGCGCGGAGACGGGGGAAGCAGCCGGGCCATTCCCAGAGCGCCGGCGAGCGTCAGGACGCCGAAGACGAGGAACGGCGCCCGCCAGCTCAGGTGGCTCGCGATCCAGCCGCTCACCACGCGTCCCGTCAGGCCGCCCGTCACGGATGCTCCGACCCATGCCCCCACGGCCGGCCCCAGCTTCTCGCCCGCGAACTGGTCGCCGAGGTAAGCCACGGCGATCGCCGTGACGCCGGGCAGGAGGATCCCCTGCAGGGCGCGGAAAAAAACGAGCGCCGAGAGGGTCGGTGCACCGGCGCACAAGAGCGTCGGGAGGGCGAGCAGCGCGCAGCTCCAGACCATCACCTTTTTGCGGCCGAAGGTGTCCGCGAGCGGGCCCCACGCGTTCGAGACGAGAGCGATCATGAGGACGACGACCGAGATCGTAAGGGCCGCCGTCGGAGCCGGGACGCCGAACTCGCGGGAGAGCAGCGGCAGGATCGGCTGCGTGATGTAGACGTCCGCAAAAACCGTGACCGTCGCGAAGAGAAGGGCGGGGAGGCCGAGGCGAGATGCAGCCTCACGGCCAGGCGAGCGTCGTCCCGAAGCGCGCCAGCCCGACAATCCGCCGCTCTTACTCATTCTCAGAAAATCTTATTCTTCGTCCCATCGCCCTCTTAGAGCCCGAGGTAGGCCTGCCGGATGCGCGGGTCGTCCAGGAGCTCGGCGGCGGACCCGGTCTGGACGACGCGGCCCGTTTCGAGGACGTAGGCTCGGTGGGCGTGCTCGAGGGCGACCTGCACGTCCTGTTCCACGAGGAGCACGGTCGTCCCCTCCTGATTGATCTGGGTGACGAGGTCGAGCAGGTGGTCCACGACGAGAGGCGCCAGCCCGAGCGACAGCTCGTCGATCAGGAGGAGACGCGGCCGGCTCATGAGCCCGCGTCCGATCGCGCACATCTGCTGCTCGCCGCCCGAAAGACGTCCCGCGAGCTGGCTCGCGCGCTCCTTGAGGCGGGGGAGCAGCGCGAAGACGCGCTCGAGATCCTGCTCGATGCGCTCGGCGTCTCGGCGCAAGTAGACGCCCTGCAGGAGGTTCTCCTTGACCGTCAACCCGGCGAACAGCCGCCGGCCCTGGGGCACCTGAATGACTCCCGCGGCGACCACGTCCTCCGGCCGGGCGGCGGTGAAGTCGCGTCCCGCGAAGCGCACGGAGCCCCCCATGGGGCGGAGAAGCCGGGAGATGGTCCAGAGAAGCGTCGTCTTGCCGGCGCCGTTCGCGCCGATCAACGCGACGATCTCCTTCGTTTTCACCTCGAGAGAGACGTCCCTGAGGATCTGGACGTCGCCGTAGCCGGACGACAGGTTCTTCACCTCCAGGAGCGTGTCTCCCGCCGGGGCGGGGGGCGCCTTGCGGAACGTGCCCGGCTCGATGAGGGCGTCCTCGATTCCGGCGACCTCCGCGCGGCGCGCGAACCGCTCGCCGAGATAGGCCTCGATGACGGCCGGGCTCTCGACGATCTCTTTCGGATTGCCTTCGGCGATCTTGCGGCCGAAGTGCAGCACGACGAGGCGGTCCGAGATCCCCATGATGGCCTTCATGACGTGCTCGATCACGAAGAGCGTCACCCCGCTCCGATTGATCGACAGGATGAGCTCCATCGCCTTTTCAATCTCGGACTGGTTCAGGCCCGCCATGACCTCGTCGAGGAAGAGGAGCTGGGGGTCCATGGCGAGCGCCTTGGCGAGCTCGAGGCGCTTCAGGTCGGGGATCGTCAGCTCCGTCGCCGTTCGGTTCCGCATGTCGGCGAGGCCGATGCGTTCGAGGACCTCGTCGGCCGCGCGTCGCGCCTGCGCCGCGGTGCGCCCCTTTCCGCGGGCGCCGAACATCGCGCCCGTCGCGACGTTCTCGCGCACGGTGAGCTGCCGGAGCGGCTTGACGACCTGGAACGTCCGCGCCATGCCGAGGTGCCCGATGCGATAGCTCGGCGTCTTCGTGATCTCCTGCCCGTTAAAGACGATCGTGCCCGACGTCGGCTTGTCGAGACCCGTCATGCAGTTCACGAACGTGGTCTTGCCGGCCCCGTTCGGGCCGATGACGCCGAGGATCTCGCCCTTTCGGATCGTGAGATCGATGCCATCGACGGCGGCGAGCCCGCCGAACTTCTTCGTGATCCCGCGAGCCTCGAGGATGGCGGGACCCGGGATCCGCGCGGCGGCAGTGGGAAGCGCGCTCATCACGTCACGCGGTGCGCGCGTACGTTCGCGAGGAGGTCCGACAATCGGAACGGGCGCTCCCCACGCACGCGCTTGCGGGCGAGAACCGTCATGAGGCCGCGAGGCAGGAACACGATGAAGAGCACGATGATCAGGCCGAGAACCGTCGGATGGAGCTCGAGGAACCTGCTCCAGACGTAAGTCGAGAGAAGCTGGTAGACCGCAGCGCCCAGGACGGGGCCGAGAACCGTTCCGGCGCCGCCGATGATCGTCGCGATGATCATCTGGAGCGTGTAATCGATCTTGAAGAAGTCGCCCGCCGTCACGTGGATGTTTTGGTACGCGGTCAGGCCGCCGGCGAGGGATGCGAAGACCGCCGAGAGCGCGTACGCGGCGACCTTGAAGAGGGTCGTATTGATCCCGAGCATGCGCGCAGCGTCCTGGTCCTCCCGGATGGCCACGCATCCGTTCCCGAGCTTGGAGCGGGAGAAGGCCCACGTGAGGACGAGGCCGCCGATCACGAGCGCGAGCGCCGTGTAGTAGAAGAACACGCCTTCGGTCTTGAGGGGCAGGTCGATGCCCGTCGATCCCTCCGTCACGCTGTCCCAGGTGTCGGCGACCTGGGACAGGGCTTCGGCCACGCCGAGCGTCGCGATGGCGAAGTAGTGCCCCTTCAGGCGCAGGATGGGGAGCCCGAGGAGGATCGCGACGAGCGCCGAAAGGAGCGCGCCCGCGGCGAGCGCGGGGAAGAACGGGACGTGCCACTTCCCGATCATCAGGAGCCCCGTCGTGTAGGCGCCGATCCCGAAATACGCCACGTTGCCGAACGCCGCGTACCCCGTGTATCCCCCGATGAAATTCCAGCCCTGTGCCATGAGCGCGAGGACGAGGAAGCGCGTGTACGTCAGGAGCTTGTAGCTCGAGACGAGCTTCGGCAGGGCGACGAGGAGCGCCAGGAGGAGGACGAAGGCCGCGACCGCTACGCCTCTCTTCAAACGCTCTTTCCGGCGATGCCTTGCGGGCGCAGGATGAGAAGAAGCACGAGGATTCCGAACGTCACGGCGCGCGACAGCGAAGGCAGGCGGGCCCCGACGAAGACGTCCACGAACGCGAAGATCGCGGCTCCGATGACGACGTTCGCGACGTTCCCGAGGCCCCCGAGGACGCAGATCGCGAAGGCTCTCTGGGTATAGGTCCCGCCGAGCGTAGGGTCGAACGGGCACGATCATGGAGAGGAGCGACCCGGCGGCGCCCGCCATGGCGGCGCCGATCGCGAACGTCGCGGCGTAGATGGTGGCGACCTTCACGCCCGTCAGGCGCGCGGCGTCGAGGTCCATTCCGGTCGCGCGGATCGCGCGGCCCGTGCGCGTGGCCTTCAGGTACCAGGCGAGGCCCGCGACGAGGACGAGGGACACCGCGAGCGCGCCGAGGCGGATGTAGGGAACGCGCACCGGCCCGAGCGTGAAGCCCGTCCCGCTGTAGGAGGTCGTGACGGAGCGCAAGTCGGCCTTGAAGAAGAAGTTGATGAGGTTGACGATCAGGAGCTCGAGCCCGAAGGTCAGGAGGAACGTCGCGAGAAGCGGCGCCCGGATGATCTCGTTGATGAGCCTGCGCTGGATGCCCCAGCCCAGCGCGAACAGCGCGAGCATCGCGACGGGGATGGACAGGAACGGGTCGATTCCGAAGAGCTCGTGCAGAAAGAACGTGATGTACGCGCCGAGCACGATGAACGCCCCGTGTGCGAGGTTCACGATGTTCATGATTCCCCAGACGAGCGAGAACCCCAGCGCGACGAGCGCCAGGATTCCGCTCAGGAGAACGGCGTTGACGAAGATCTGGCCGAGCTCGGCCCCTCCCACGCGCCTACTTCCGCTTGTCCCACGCCGGCATCGGGTAGAGGGCGTCCTTTTCGGCGACGGACGACGGGAAGACGGTGTATTTGCGGCCGTCCGGCTGGAGCTGTTCGATCGCCATCGGCTTGAACGTGTTGATGCCGCGGCTGTCGAACTTGATCCGGCCGTAGAACGTCATGATGTCGAGGGCGGCGATCGCGTCGCGGACCTTCGCGGGGTCGAGCGTGCCCGCGTTCTCGATCGCCCGGCAGAACGCGATGACGGCGGCCGAGGACTCGGCGATCTGGTAGGGGATGTCGTGGAACGCCGGATTCTTGGCCCGGAAGGCATCCGCATAGCCCTTCGGCGTCTTCCACGGGTCGGTGCCGTTGTACTTGAGAGCCTCGGTCCACTGAGTGGCGCCGAAGATGTAGTCGGCGTTCTTCTTCAGGTTCGCGCGAAACTCCGGCGAGGACGGCCCGACCGAGAAGCCCATCGCCTTCGGCGAGACGCCGAGGTCCTTCGCCTGCTTCACGATGAGGAGCGAGTCCTGCAGGTGCCCGGCGCCGAGGACGATATCCGGGTTCTTGCCTTTGATCTCCGTCAGCAACGCGCTCACGTCCTGCGTGAGTGTCGGGTAGAGCTCCTGGTAGACGACCTTGAGGCCCTTCTCTCGCGCGTAGTCCGCGGCGCCGCCCGCGACCTCCTTCGAAAACGGCTCGTTCTCGCCGAGCACCGCCACGGTCTTGACGCTCTTGTCCTTCGACATCACGAGGTCGATGAGACCCTTGAGGTAGAGCTTGGCGGGGGAGAGCACCGCGAACGTGTACCTGTAGCCCTTGCTGAAGATCGACTCGGCCGAACCGTTCGCCTCGATCATCGGGATCCTGTACTTCTCGCAGATCGGCGCGGCCGTGCCCGAGGGCGCCGAACCGTACGGGCCGAGAATGAAGGTGACCTTGTCCTCGTTGATCAGCTTCTCGATGAGCTGGGCCGTGCTCTCGGACTTGGACTCGTCGTCGTAGTACTTCACGGCGATCTTGTACTTCTTCCCGCCCACGGCGATGCCGCCCTCGGCGTTGATGGTCCCGACGGCGAAGTCGTAGCCGTCGCGCGTGTATTCGCCCTCCTTGGCGGTCTTCCCGGTGAGCGAAACGGCGGCTCCGAACGTGATGGTGTCCTCGGCGAACGCGGGAAACGTCCCGAACGCGAGTACGAATGCGGGCAAGGCGACCAGCGCGGTACGCTTCATGGGATGCCTCCTGTGACCATCGTCCTCAAGTGTGTGCGCGAACTATACCCGAGGGACCTTTACGCCAGGAGATGGCGGTCGTGACGGACAGGCGGCGGTTCGTCGGCGTGTGGGAGCTGGAGGGAATAGAAGAAGGAGATTTCTTAGAAAGTAAGAGGGGAACGCCGGAGATCGGAGGAACTGGAGATTTCTTAGAAGGGAAGAGGGGGCCCGTCCCGGGTTTCGAGCGGCCGGTGGGGCTGCTGATCTACCTCGCGTCGGGCTTCATGTCGGTCAATTTCGCGGGGACGTCGCGCGTCCCCTTTCTAAGAGAATTCTCCCCGTCCCCCTCGGAGCTCGCTGCGGCCGGAGCGGCGTACGGCGGGTACGCGGGGCGGTGGGAGCTGGAGAGAGGCGCCCCGGTGGTCGTCCACTTGCCGGAAGTCTCCTTCGTGCCGAACCGCGTCGGTGCGCGCCTTCGGCGCTCTTACTCATTCTCAGAAAATCTTCTTTCCCTCCGTCCCATCGCCCTTTCGCCCGGCGAGGCGACCCCCGATCGTGTCCTGAGATGGCGCCGGTGCGTGGCGAGGAAGCTCGGAACGTAGCCGGGAGCGCCCTCAGGTCCGGTCGATCGCGTCGAGGATCGCCCGGGCGACCTCCTCGACGGCCTCGCCGACGGCGGGGGTGACGTCGTCTCCGGGGTCGACGTGCTCGGCCTCGATGCCGTAGACGGTGAGGGAGACCGGCAGCCGCCCGAGAGCGCGCGCGGTCTCGATTCCCTCGGCGACCCCGGGCGAGTGGGAGGAGATCCAGCCCGCGTCGCAGGGCACCGGACCCTCCGTCGCCTCGAAGCGAAAGATCGTGCCGGGTGCGTGGCCGGAGACAGAGCGCGTCGACGACGACGACGTGGTCGAGGGCCGCCAGCGCTCCATCAGGGAGAGCCCGTCTCCGCAGTGTGCTCGACGGTGCGGACTCGCGAGGAGCCTCGCAGTCGGCGGGCCGCGAGGAGGCCCGCGGCGTCGTCGCCACGGAAGTCGTTCCCGACGCCGATGACGAGCGAGCGGCGCCACGTCAGTCCCTCTCGATCCGGAGCTTCAAGGAAGTGCGTGGCGCAGGAGATGCACGGGTCGTGGTTGCGGACGACCTGCTCGCACAGCCAGCGTGAGCCGCTCCTGCGGCGAGGTCGAGGTGGGCCTCGCACGAATCGCGCCCAGGTCGGCCTCGATCGCCCGCAGGTTCTGGGCCGTCGGGCGGGACGATCCGCGCGTCCTCGGATGAGCCCGTCCGCGCCGATCCGGTAGCGATGGTAGAGGAGCCCGCGCGGCGCCTCGGTGGCGGCGGCTCCCGTCGCGGCGCGCGGCGCCACCTCGACGAAGGACGGCTCGGGGGGCTCGTACGATCGCGAGGATCCGCAGGGCTTCGTCGACGGCGTAGAGCGTCTCGATCGCAGCGGACGAGGATGCTTCTGAAGGGATTCCGGCACGACGGTCCCGAGCCCCGCTTCCTTCGCGGCGGCCTGGATCGGCGCGGGCAGGCGGTCGAAGTTCAGGCTGTAGCGGGCGAGCGGACCGACCTGGATGATGCCGCCGCCCTTGCGCCGGCGAGTGGAGCGCGTTCGAGCGCTGGACGTGCTCTTCCTCGAAGTGCTTCTCGTAGTCCGCGGCGGGGATGTCGAGGCCCTCGCTCGAGACGATCCGCCCCTCGTTCATGGGGTACTCGAGACGGGTGCCGGAGCGAGACGAACTCGTGGTCGGAGGTCGAGGTCGGGGAAGTCGAAGCCCGAGGCCCAGCGCAGGAGCTCGACCGCCTCGCCGCGCGCCCTTTCGAGCTCTCGGCACGAGCGGAGCCAGCTCCGCGGCCGACGGCGCGCGGTAGAAGCCGCCGACGCGGACGTTCACGGGGTGGATCTCGCGCCCGCCGACGGCGGTCACGATCTCGTTGCCGGCCTTCTTCAGCGCGAAGGCTCGAGCGTGACGAGCCTCGGGGTGATCCTTCGCCATGTGGAGAGCGCTCTCGTAGCCGAGGAAGTCGGGCGCGTGGAGCATCGCGACGTGCAGGACGTGGCTCTCGATCCACTCGCCGCAGTAGAGGAGCCGGCGCAGCTGCGCGGATGCGCGGCCCGACGTCAGCGCCGCAAGCCGCCTCCATCGCATGGACCGAGCTCATCTGGTACGCGACGGGGCAGATCCCGCAGATGCGCGCCGTGAGATCGGGAGCCTCGCCGAACGCGCGACCGCGCAGGAAGGCCTCGAAGAAGCGCGGCGGCTCGTAGATGTCGAGCTCGCACCTCCTGCGACCTTACCCGCGCGGACGCGCACCTTGAGCGCCGCCCTCGCCTTCGACGCGCGCGAGCGCGCTCACCGTGATCGTCCGGACCTCACTCATGGAGCTCGCTCTCCTTCCGGAAAGCCTCGGCGCACGCGTTGAACGATCGGAACGCCCGGCCGATATACGGCCGGAGAGACGCCAAGCCCGCTCCAGAGCGCGGCGAGCGACGCGGTGTTCGGCGATCTCCATCGGCCCGAAGCACGCGTAGCAGCCGCGGGCGATACGACGGGGCAGAGCGCGCCGCACCCCGCCTGCGTGACCGGTCCGAGGCACGGCGTGCCGCGGGCCACCATGACGCAGGGAGTGCCCTCCCGCTTGCACTCGAGGCAGACGCTCGACGCCGGCGTCACGGGCTTGCGGCCCGACGAGGAAGGCGCTCAGCGACCTCGAGGAGCTGCTCCTTGCGGATCGGGCAACCGCGCAGCTCGAAGTCGACGAAGACGTGGTCGCGGATGGGAGTGGACTTGCCGAGCACCTCGAGATACTGCGGCGAGGCGTAGACCGCCCGGGCGAACTCCGCCACGTACGGCGAAGTTGCGAAGGGCCTGGATCCCTCCGGCCGTCGCGCACGCGCCGATCGTGACGAGGAACCGCGGCACGCCGCCGGATGCGGTGGATCCGCTCGGCGTCGTGCGGCGTCGTGATGGAGCCCTCGACGAGGACGAGGTCCCACGGGCCCCTTCCCGACGGCGCGGGAGGCCTCGAGGAAGTTGTCGATCGAAGACGGCGCCGGCGACGGCGAGGAGCTCGTCCTCGCAGTCGAGGAGAGAGAGCTGGCAGCCGTCGCAGGACGCGAACTTGAAGACGGCGAGCTTAGGCTTCTGCGTCCGCCATTCAAAGCTCCCGCCGGGACATGAGGTCCCAGACGTCGGCGCAGGGGAAGACCGGACCGTCCCGGCAGACGAACTTCGGCCCGCACTGGCAGTGCCCGCACAGGCCGACGCCGCACTTCATGTTCCGCTCGAGGGAGAGCCACACCTGTCGCGGCGGGCACCCCGCGGCGCTCCAGCTCCAGGACGGTGAACCGCATCATCGTCTCGGGGCCGCAGACCATCGCGACCGTGTTGTGCGGGTCGAACGGAACGCGCGGGATGAGCGTCGTGACGACGCCGACGTTCCCGCGCCAGGCGCTCGTCGCGCGGTCGACCGTGACGTGGACGTCGAGGTCGAAATCTCCTCGCCAGAGGTGGAGCCGCCGGCGGTAGAGGATGTCGTCCGGCGTGCGCGCCCGTAGAGGAGAACGACACGGCCGTAACGATCGCGATGCGAGAGGATCTCGCAGAGAGCCGGGCGAAGCGGCGCGAGTCCGATGCCGCCCGCCACGACGACGACGTCGCGGCCGGCCGCCTCCTCGACCGGCCAGGTCGTTCCGAAAGGACCACGGACTCCGATCGCGTCGCCGCGCTTCAGGGCTGCCCATCCCGCGCGTCACGGCGCCGACGACGCGCGTCGTGTGGACGAGGCTCCGCGGGAATCGCCGGATCGCCGCTGATCGAGATCGGGACCTCGCCGATGCCGAAGACGTAGAGCATGTTGAACTGGCCCGGGCCGAACGCGGAACGCCGCCGCCGCCCCTGGGGCGGAGCTCGAGCGTGAACGTGTCGGCCGTCTCGCGCTGTTTCCGCTCGACGACGAAGGGGACCGGCAGCATCGGGTCGGGCGCCGCCCTCACAGCGGCGGCCGCTCCGGACGCGCCTCGACGGCCTGCGTCACCGGTGTCTCCGGGCCGGCTCGGCGGCGTAGAGATCGAGGAGCTGCAGGCGAGTGGCGTCGAGGCGCTGCCCGACGATGTCGGCGAAGCGCTTCAGGAGCTCGTAGCCGAGGTCGTGGTCCTCCTCGCACTTCTCGCCGAAGGCACCGCGCCATCGAGGGTGAACGCGCGCGTCGAGGTCCTTGGCCAGAGCGCGTGAAGCGCCACCGGTAGGGAGGGATGAGCCACGACCATCCGAGGATGTCGCCGTCCGTCACGGTTTGGATCGTGACGGGCCCGTGGGGCGGAGCGCCGACCTCGACGGCGACTCTCCCGTGCCGCAGGATGAAGAACTGGTTCGCCTCTTCGCCCTCGCGGAAGAGGAACCTGGCCCGGCTCGAAGCGCTCGTTCTTCGCGCAGCCGGCGACGGTCGCGATCTGGGAGGGCGACAGGTCCTTGAGGAAGGGGTGTTCGGCGAGCAGGGGGTAGAGGGTTTCCATCGGTCTCCTCCGTCAGGCGGCCGGCGCGCGCCGGTCCTCCTGGAGTACCGCGGGCCTCTTCCGTGAGGTCGATTCCCGCCGGGCACCACGTGATGCAGCGGCCGCAGCCGACGCAGCCGGTCTCGCCGAACTGGTCGACCCATGTGCCGAGCTTGTGCGTCATCCATTGGCGGTAGCGCGCGGAGACGCTCCTTCGGATGCTGCCGCCGTGGATGTAGGAGAAGTCGAGCGTGTGGCACGAGTCCCACCGCCGCCAGCGTTCCGCGGACTCGCCCGGCGAGGTCCGAGAAGCGTCCTCGACGGTCGTGCAGAAGCACGTGGGGCACACCATCGTGCAGTTCGCGCAGGAGAGGCACCGGCTCGCGATCTCCTCCCACCGCGGGCTCTCGGCGCTGCGCCTCGAGGAGCTCCTTCAGGTCCGGTGACCTCGAGCGTGCGCCCCATCGCGCTTTCGGCCTTTCGCGTCGCGGCGTGGGCGGCCGCGAGGTCCTCCGGGCAGGGCCGGGCGGGAGTCGATCCGCGCGAGGAGCGCTCCTCCGCGCGCCGATGCCGACCTCCACGAGGAATTCGTGACGGCCCTCGGCGAGGAGCTCCGTGAGTGCGAGATCGAACCCCGCGTGCGCGCGCGGTCCGGTCCCGAGGGAGGCGCAGAAGCACGTGACCTCGGCCTCGCCGCACTGGACGACGACGATCAGGGCCGCCTCGCGCCGGGCGCGATACGCGGAGTCGACGTAGGCACCGCCGAGGAAGACGCGGTCCTGGCGCGCGATGGCGGCGAGATCGCACGGCCGGACGCCGAGGAAGGCGAGCGGGGCGCGAGTCCGCCGTGTCCCGCTCCACACGAAGGGTCCGCTTCTCCGCGCGAGGCGCCGAAGAGGCGTAGCGAGGCGGGAGAAGAGGAACCGCTTCCACGCGTGAGGGCCGACCGTGTATCCGAAGAGAGCGCCGTCGCCGCGCGCCCTGAGCCGGTAGCGTCCGTTAGACTGTTCCTGCCCGACTCCGGCCGGAAGCTGGGCCGCGGAGGCGATCTCGTCGTAGACGATCGCTCCGTCCCTCACCGTCGGCCCGAGAACGCGATAACCCGATTCGAGAATGGCGTCGAGCAGGGCGGAAAGCTCGTTCCGCCGCGATCACGTGGGGCAAGGCGCGGGACGCCTCCTCGGAGGCTTTCATTCAAGACCTCTCTCTAAAGAGATGGGGCGGCTCACGTACCGAGTGTCAAGGGAGCAAGACGGCTCATGGCCGCCGCTCCGCGGTTCTATGATCGAAGCGGGCCTCGGGAGGACTTGAATGAAAGACTCCATCTCATTCCGGCTCAATGGGAAATCGATCCGGCTCGACGTCGACGGCGACCGCTCGCTCCTGTGGGTTCTGCGCACCGACCTCAGCCTCACGGGAACGAAGTTCGGGTGCGGCGCGAGCCTCTGCGGCGCATGCACCGTGGTCGTCGGCAAAGAGGCGGTCCGCTCGTGCCTGCTGCCCGTCAAGGCCGTCCGCGGCAAGGATGTCACGACAATCGAGGGGCTGGAGAGGGACGGAAGGCTCCATCCTCTCCAGGAGGCCTTCGCGGACACCGGAGGGCTGCAGTGCGGCTTCTGCACGCCCGGGATGATCATGAACGCCTACGCCCTCCTGCTGAAGAACCCGAAGCCCTCCCGGCCCCAGATCGTCGCGGGGATGGAGGACAACCTCTGCCGCTGCGCGGCCCACCACCGGATCGTCCAGGCCATCGAGCGCGCCGCCGCGGGAGGCGCGGCGTGAGCGCCGTCGCCTCTCCCCTGAGCCGCCGCGACTTCGTCCGGCTCCTCGGTGGCGGAATCATCGTGCTCTTCAACGTCGACGTGTCGGACCTCATGGGGCAGGAGGCCCGCACGAGGGGCTACCCGACCGACTTCAACGCCTACCTGAGGATCGCGGCAGACGGCCGCGTCACGGTCTACTCCGGGAAGATCGAGATGGGGCAGGGCATCGTCACGTCGCTCGCGCAGATGGCCGCGGACGAGCTCTCCGTGTCCCTGGATTCCATCGACATGGTCATGGGGGACACGGCCCTCTGCCCGTTCGACAACGGAACGTACGGCTCCATGTCCACCCGTTTCTTCGGCCCGGCCCTGCGCGCGGCGGCGGCCGAGGCGAAGGCCGTCCTGCTCACGCTCGCCTCCGAGCGACTCGGGACGCCTCGCGCTGCGCTTCGCGTCGAGGACGGCGTGGTGTTCGTGGCCTCGAGCCCGAAGGTCCGCGTCACATTCGGCCGGCTCGCGAACGGCCGGAAGATCGTCCGCAAGCTGGATGGCAAGGCGGCGACGAAGTCCGTCTCCGAGTTCCGCGTGATGGGAAGGCCGGAGAAGCGGCGCGACGCGCGCGCGAAGGTGACGGGCAAGGCCCTGTATGCCGGGGACGTCCGCCTGCCGGGGATGTTGTACGCGAAGGTCCTCCGCCCGCCGGCCCACGGCGCCGCGCTGAAGAGAGTCGACACGTCCGCGGCCTCGCGCGTGCCGGGCGTCGTGGTCGTGCACGAGGGCGGGATGGTCGCCGCGCTGGCCCCCGATCCCGAGACCGCCGAGAAGGCCCTCGGCCTCGTGAAGTCCGACTGGGACGTCCCGAAGCCCGCCTTCGACGACCGGACCGTCTTCGCGCACCTCCTCTCGGTGGCGGGCGTTGGCGAGGAGAGGGAGAAGAAGGGGAGTCTCGCCGACGGCGAGAAGGCGTCCGCCGCGCTCTTCGAGGAGCAGTACGTGAACGGCTACGGCGCGCACGCGGCCATCGAGACGCACACTGCGCTCGCCCGCCTCGAGGGGGGGACGATGACGGTCTGGGCCTCGACGCAGACGCCGTTCCCGAACCAGCAGGCGATCGCGCAGGCCATCGGCTTTGCGAAGGAGAACGTCCGCGTCATCACCCCCTTCGTGGGCGGCGCTTTCGGCGGCAAGAGCGGCGGCGGCCAGCAGGCGATCGAGGCGGCGACGCTCGCGAAGGCGACCGGCAAACCGGTCCAGGTGTGCTGGAGCCGGGCCGAGGAGTTCTTCCTCGACGCGTTCCGGCCGGCGGCGGTCGTGAGGATCCGATCGGGACTCGACGGCGCGGGGCGGATCTCCCTGTGGGACTACCAGGTCTACGCCGCGGGATCGCGCGGCGCCGAGCAGTTCTACGACGTCCCGCACAACCTCGTCCGCACGTACGGGCGCTGGGGAGGCGACACGCCGAAGATGCACCTGTTCGCCACCGGTCCGTGGCGCGCGCCCGGCGCCAACCTCAATGTCTTCGCGCGGGAATCGCACCTCGACGTCATGGCGGCGAAGGCCAAGGTGGATCCGCTCGAGTTCCGGCTGAACAACACGTCCGACAAACGCATGCGGCGCGTGCTTGAAACGGTCGCCAGCCGGTTCGGCTGGAAGAAGGCAGCGGGGCCGAGCGGCCGCGGCGTCGGGGTGGCCTGCGGGATCGACGCCGGAACGTACGTCGCCCTGATGGCCGAGGTGAAGGTCGACGCCGCGACCGGACGCATCCGCGTCGCGCGGATTGCCTGCGCACAGGACATGGGCGTCGTGATCAACCCCGACGGCGCGTCGATGCAGATGGAAGGCTGCATCATGATGGGCCTCGGGTACGCGCTCTCGGAGGAGGTCCGCTTCGACGGCGGACGGATCCTCACGCGGAACTTCGACACCTACGAGCTGCCGCGGTTCTCCGGAATGCCCCCGCTCGACACCGTCCTCGTGAAGAACGACGAGCTGACGCCGCAGGGAGGCGGCGAGCCGGCCATCGTCCCGGTCGGGGCGGTCGTCGCGAACGCGGTGTTCGACGCCACCGGCGCCCGCCTGAACGAGATGCCGATGACCGCCGAGCGGGTCAAGAAAGCGCTGGACGAGGTCAGATCCCCAGGTAAGCCTTCTTGACGTGCTCGTCGTTGAGGAGATCCTTGCCCTTGCCTTCGAGCACGATGCGCCCGTTGCCGAGCACGTACGCCCGGTCCGCGACCTGGAGCGTCTTGAAGACGTTCTGCTCGACGAGGAGGACCGTCACGCCCGCGTCGTGCACGTCCTTGATGACCTTGAAGATGTCGGCGACGAGGATCGGGGAGAGGCCGAGGGACGGCTCGTCCAGCATGAGGAGGCGCGGCTTCGACATGAGCCCGCGGGCGATCGCGGCCATCTGCTGCTCGCCGCCCGAGAGCGTGCCCGCATGCTGCTTCTCGCGCTCCTTGAGGCGCGGGAAGATCGTGAAGACTTTCTCCAGCATCTCGGGCCGCGTCTTCTTCGCCTCGGGCGACAGCGCTCCGAGGAGCAGGTTCTCCTTCACGGTCATCTCCGGGAACAGCCGGCGCGCCTCGGGCACGTGCGCGATGCCGAGAGACACGAGCTCGTGGGGCGCCCGCGTGTGGATCGGGGCCCCCTCGTAGTAGACGCCGCCTTTTCGCGGCTTCAGGAGGCTCGAGATCGTCGCGAGCGTCGTGCTCTTGCCCGATCCGTTGGCGCCGATGAGAGCGACGATCTCGCCCTGTTTCACCTCGAAGGACACGTCCCAGAGGACCTGCACGTCGCCGTATGCGACGTCGATCCCCCGGACCTCAAGCATTCGCCACTCCCAGGTACGCGTCGATGACCTGCTGGTTGTCGGCCACCTCGCGCGGCGTGCCCTCGGCGATCTTCTCGCCGTAGTTGATGCAGACGATCCGGTGCGAGATTGCCATGATGACGCGCATGTTGTGCTCGATGACGAGGATCGTGATGCCGGTCTCGTGGATCTTCTTCACGATCGCGATCGTCTTCTCGACTTCCGACGGGTTCAGGCCGGCGAAGTTCTCGTCGAGGAGCAGGATGTCCGGCTTCGTCGCGAGGGCGCGGGCCATTTCGAGGCGCTTTCGCATCCCGAGCGGCAGGCTCCCGGCGATGCGGTCGCGCCACGCATCCATCTCCGTGAAGCCGATCGCTTCCAGAGCCATGGTGCGTGCTTCCTCGCGGCGGTCGGTGCGGCAGAACGCGGAGACCATGACGTTCTCGAGGACCGTCAGTCGGGCCAGCGGCTTGACGACCTGGAAGGTGCGTGCGAGTCCGCGCCGGCAGATGGTGTGCGGCCTCAAACCGTCGATCCTCTTTCCCTTGAAGAGGATCGTCCCGCCGGTCGGAGCGTAGTAGCCGTTGATCAGGTTGAAGATCGTCGTCTTTCCGGCGCCGTTCGGTCCGATGAGGCCGAGGATCTCGCCTCCCGCGATCGCGAAGCTCATGTGTCCGACGGCCTGAAGGCCGCCGAATCGCTTCGTCACGTCCTTCAGCTCCAGGAGGCTCACGTCGTTTCCGCGCCTGCCGGCTCGCGCCGGCGGCTTCTTCGCGCGACCCGCTCGTTCCAGGTCCCGACGATCCCGTTCGGAAAGAAGACGATGAGGATGATGATGAGAATGCCGAAGAAAACGAGATGTCCCGACTTCAGCCACACGCGGAAGATCTCGGAGACGAGGATGTAGAGAACCGCTCCGACGGCGGGTCCCGACGCGGTCGCGACGCCTCCCAGCATCGTGACGAGAATCATCATGATCGAGATGTCGTGGATCGAGAACACGATGCCGGGATCGATGAAGCCGAGATAATTCATGTAGAAGGCGCCCGCGACGCCCGTGAAGAAGGCGCTGATCAGAAGCGAGTAGAGCTTGTATCGCGTCGGATCGATTCCGAGCGACTCGGCGGCGTCCTGGTCCTCGCGGATCGCGAGGAAGTAATAGCCGAGCCTGCTCCGCATGACGTAATGAATGACCGCGAAATTCAGGACGGCGATGGCGAGGATGATGTAGTAGTAGTAGGCCTTGGTGTTGAAGGCCGGGATCAGCAGGATCCCTTCGGCGCCGTTCGTGAGCTCCTTCCAGTTCACGGCGACGAGCCTCAGAACCTCCGCCAGAGCCAGGACCGACAGCGCGAAGTACGGGCCTCGGAGCCGGAAGCAGATCCAGCCGATCAGGGCCGCGGCGATCGCAGCCGTCAAGCCGCCCAGAAAGAGGCCTGCCCACGCGGTGGCGGGCGGCGCGCCTCCCTTGATCAGGATTCCCGCCGTGTACGCGCCGATTCCGAAGAACGCGGCATGCCCGAAAGAGACCTGCCCGGTGTACCCGCCGAGGAGATTCCAGCTCTGGCCGAGGACCACCCACATGAGGACCAGGATCAGCATGTGAAGGATGTAGGGATTTCGCGTCGCCAACGGGACGAGGAGGACCGCCGCGGCCCCGAGGATCCGGACCGCCTTCACGCGCGCCCCTTTCCGAGCAGGCCCTTCGGAAGGAAGATCAGAACGAGGACGAAGATGATGAAGCCGAACGCGTCCTTGTACCCGAGGCTGATGTAGACCGAGCCGAGCGACTCGGCGAGCCCGAGAACCACGCCGCCGAGGACGGCTCCCGGGATGTTTCCCATCCCGCCGAGGACCGTGATGATGAAAGCTTTCAGCGTGAACGGGCCGCCGATCTGCGGGAACAGGTAGTACACGGGGACGAGCAGGGCGCCAGCCGCGCCGACGAGCGCGGATCCCAGCCCGAACGTGACGTAGGTCATCCGCTTCGTGTTGACACCCATCAGGGCGGCGGCACGCTTGTCCTGGGCCGTCGCCCGGATCATCCGGCCGAGGTCCGTCCGCCCGAGGAACAGGAACAGCGCCGAGCCGAGAGCGAGGGCGATGCCGAACGCCACGAACATCGGCACGCTGAAGGACAGAGAGATCGTCTGCCCGCCCAGCTTCAGGTCCCAGTAGATCGTCTTGTCCGCATAGGACACGGGGACCGACCGGTAGTTCGCGCTGAAGAAGAGGAGAGCGAGGTTGGACAGGACCATGCCGATGCCGACCGTCAGCAGCACCTGGTTCTCCGGAAGGATGGAGTCGACCTCCATGACGGGGGCGACGAGGTACTTCTGCAGGAGAGCGCCGAGGAAGAACAGGGCCGGGAAGACGATCAGGATCGAGACGTACGGATCCAGCTTCAGCAGCGTGAACGCCCAGAAGGTGATGTACATCCCGACCATCATCAGCTCGCCGTGGGCGAGGTTGATGATCTTCATCACGCCCATGATCAGGGACATTCCGAGCCCGATCAGGGCGTAGAGCCCTCCCAGGAGAACTCCCGAGATCAACACCTGCAGGAGGAGCTCTATTTGCCCGGCGACCTGAGGCGACATCGAGGGCTTCTATTTCCGATCGCGCCAGTGAGGAACGGGGAAGACGAACTTCGCGGAGGCGCCCTCTTTCGGCCAGATCGTCTCGAACTTCCTGTGGATGACCTGGAGGAGGAGCGTATCCATCTTGTTCTGGTTCGTGAACTTGTCCCAGGAGACGAACTTCACCGGGCCGAACGCGGTCGTGATGTTCGTCGCGGCCAGCGCGGCGCGCAGGTCGTCGGGGGTCCAGGACTTCGCCCGCTTCAGCGTGTCGGCGAGGACGTAGGCGGCGGCATACGCTTCCGCGCCGTGGTAGTCAGGCTCCTTCCCGAACTTCTTCTTGAAGTTGTCGAAGAACTCCTTCGCGCCCGGGTACTTCGCCTGGGGAGTCCAAAGCGTGCCCGACATGACGTCTTCGGACGCATCCCCCGCGTTCTGCAGGAACTCGGGGAGCGTGAAGCCGGCCGCGCCGCCGATGAAGGCCTGCGGGTTGATGTCGAGCTCCTTGGACTGCCGCATGAGGAGCGAGGCGTCCATCAGGTACGAAACCATGTAGATGATGTCGGGCCGGAGGGACTTGACCTTCTGGAGGATCGGCTTGAAGTCCACGGCGCCGGCCTGGTAGCCCTCGTAGAGGAGGACCTTGATCCCTTTGGCGTCGGCGTACTCCTTCATCGCCTTCGAGGTGGAGGTCCCGAAATCGGTGTTCTCGTACAGGAGGGCGATGCTCTTGGGCTTGGCCACCTGCTCGAAGAAGCTGAAGATCCCCATGTTGTAAAGGCTCGACGGCGGGTTGAGGCGATAGACGTACTTCCAGCCCTGCTGCGTGATCTTGTCTGCGGCGCCCGTCACGACGAGGTAGGGCACCTTGTACTTCTCGGCGATTCCCGCCACGGCGTAGCTGCACTGGCTCGAGTACTCACCGACGACGATCGGGTACTTGTCGATCGTGATGAACTTCTCGACGATCGCGGTGGCCGTCTCGGGCTTTCCGCCCGAGTCCTGGATGTCGAGGGCCAGCTTCGTGCCCTTCGCGCCGGCCTTCGCGTTGATCTCGTCCACGGCCATCTCGTAGGCCTGCTTCTCCATCTCGCCGAACTTGGCTTCCGCGCCCGTCAGCGGCAGGGGCACGCCGACCTTGAAGGTCTTGCCCTGGGCGAGCAGGGGAGAGGCGCTCAGTCCCGCGACGAGGAGCGCGAGCGTCCCGAGTTGCATGGAGCGTTTCGTCATCATCCACCTCCATTAGTCAGTTTCGTACGTGTGGGCATCTTTGGCCGGTGGGACGTGACTCTTGCGATGATTCGGATGAACTAATCTCGGGTGGAGGTGGCTTTCATGCTGTCCGACAAGCGTATCGCGATCATCGGATCCGGGACCATGGGACGGACCATCGCCTCCGGACTGCTGAAGTCCGGGAAAGTGAAACCCTCCCAGGTGCGCGCGACGGCGCGGACGAGGGCGAGCGCCGAGAAGCTCGCAATGGAGCTCTCCGTCGACTGCACGACCGTGAATGCCGAGGCCGTCGAGGGGGCCGATCTCGTGATCCTCTGCGTCAAGCCGAAGGACGTCGCGAAGGCCGCCGACAGCCTCCGCGGCCGCGGGAGCCACGCGCTTGTTCTCTCGATCGCGGCCGGGATCAGCACGGCTTTCCTGGAAGGGCTGTTCGAGGCCGGAACGCCCGTGCTCCGGGCCATGCCGAACACGCCGTGCCTCATCGGAAAAGGCATGACGGTCCTCGCGAAAGGGAGTCATGCCACCGACGACCACATCGCGCTCGCCACGGAAGTCTTCGCGCCCCTGGGCCGCGTGCTGGAGCTGGAGGAGAAGCACATGGACACCGTGACGGGCCTCTCGGCGAGCGGCCCGGCCTTCATCTACATCATCATCGAAGCGCTCGCGGACGGCGGCGTCATGCGCGGGCTGCCGCGGAACGTCGCGACGACCCTCGTCGCCCAGATGACGCTCGGCGCGGCGGAGATGGTTCTGACGACGGGCCGTCATCCCGCGGCGCTCAAGGACGACGTCACGACTCCGGCCGGGTGCACGATCGCCGGCATCCTCGCGCTCGAAGACGGGCGCATCCGGTCGGTCCTCGCGCGCGGCGTCGAGACCGCGGCGCGGGTCGCCGGGGAGCTTGGAAAGTAGGACCTAGTCCGTCTCGACGGCGACGCCGCTCCAGACCTTCAGGAGCTCGGCCCGGAGGACCTCGGGAACGGGGCCCTCGACGCGCATGACGAGCTCGCGCTTCCCCGGCGGGACCTTCGAGGTCGACGACAAGATCGAGAAGATCGTTCCGCCCTGCGCGCGGATCGCATCGGCGACCTCGCGGATGCTGCCCGCCCGGTCGGGGATCACGAGGTTCACGCGCGTGCGCTTCTTCGAGGCGCCCGTGATGTCGACGAGCGCGCGAAACACGTCGCCCTCGGTCAGGATTCCGACGAGGTTTCCCTTGCCGTCGAGCACGGGCAGGCCCTCCACTCGTTTCTCGAGCATGAGCCCCGCGGCGTTTTCGATGGGGGTCTCGGGTGCGACGGTCCAGGGCTTCTTCGTCATGATGTCGGCGATCTTCAGCTTGTCGAGCACCGCATGAAGCTCCCAGATGTCGAGCGTCGTCGCCCGCGAGGGCGAGACGTCCTTCAGGTCACGGTCGGAGACGATCCCCACGAGCTTTCCGTTCCCGTTCACGATCGGGATGCGGCGGATGCGTTTCTCCTTCATGAGGTGGATCGCGGTCGAGATCGAGTCGGTCGGCTGGAGGGTGAAGACCTTCGGGGACATCCACTTCGAGACGCGCATGGCGAACCTCCGTCGGCTCGTGAATTCAACCGGGAACGCGCGCACCGAGCGATGATTCCCCTGAATCAGGCGCCTTACCCGGTCACGTGTCCCGGCTCGGCTCCGGCGCGCCGGACGCCGAGTCCGAGCGCAGGCTCGACCTCTTCGGCGGGAGCAGGCCGGCCGAAGAGGAAGCCCTGGACGTCCGGGCAGCCCAGCGCGGCGAGGAGCGTGGCCTGCTCTTCCGTCTCGACGCCCTCGGCCGTCACGTCGAGGCCGAGGTTGGCCGCGATCGAGATGATCGTCGCCACGATGGCCTTGTCTTTGTCGTCATGGGTCATCCCGGCCACGAAGGACTGGTCGATCTTCAAGCGCCGGATGGGAAAGTGCTTGAGGTAGTTCAGCGAGGAGTGGCCGGTTCCGAAGTCGTCCATCGAAATCTGGACGCCGAATTCGGTCAGTTCGGTGAGGATCCGGCCCGTGTGCGTCAGGTCCTGCATGGCGATGCTCTCCGTGATCTCGAGCTCCAGCGAAGCCGGCGGGAGGCCCGTCTCCTCGACGATGAGCCGGACTGCCGCGGCGAAGTCGCGCTGGTGAAACTGGCGTGCCGACACGTTCACGGAGATGCGGAGCTTCGGGACCCCGCGAGCCTGCCACGACCGCGCCTGTTCGCACGCACGTCTCAGGACCCACTCACCCACGCGGCCGATGAGGCCGACATCCTCGGCGAGCGGAATGAACTCGCGAGGCGACAAAATGCCCCTCTCGGGGTGCTGCCAGCGGACGAGCGCTTCCACGCCGATGGGCGCCCGCGTGGCGAGGCACAGGATCGGCTGGTAATGAAGCACGAACTCGCCCCGGGGCAGGGCGCGCCTCAGCCCGCTCTCCATCGCGGCACGCTGCTGTGACTGCTCCTGCATCTTCCGTGTGAAGAACTGGAAGGTGTTGCGGCCGGTCTCCTTCGCGCGGTACATCGCGGTGTCCACGTTCGCCACGAGCATCTCGGCGTCTTCGCCGTCACCGGGGTAGAGGCCGATCCCGATGGACGCCTCGATGAACAGCTCGCGCTTCTGGATCAGGAACGGCTCGGACAGGACCTCCAGAATCTTGCGCGCCATGGTGGCGGCGTCGTTCTCCCGCGCGATGCCGTTCAGGAGAAGCAGAAACTCGTCCCCGCCCACGCGTGCCACGGTGTCGTCCGCCCGTATGCAGCGACGGAGACGGTCGGCGGCCTTGACGAGGAGCTCGTCGCCGGCCGAATGGCCGAGCGTGTCGTTCACGCGCTTGAAATGATCGAGGTCCAGGAACATCACCGCGAGCGACTGTCGCCGGCGGTGCGCGTGCAGGATCGCGAGGGAGAGCCGGTCGTTGAACAGCACCCGGTTCGGCAGGTCGGTCAGCGCATCATGATTCGCCTGGTGCCACCGCTGCTGCTCGGCGCGCTTACGGTCTGTGATGTCGATGAGGCTGCCTTCCATAACACTCTCGCCCCCGCCTTCCGGCTCGAGGAGGCTCTCGTTCGCGAGGACCCATACCGTCGTGCCGTCCCGGCGCTTCAGGCAGAGCTCGAAATTGACGAGGACCCTCTGGTGCGAAAGCCGGGCCAGGAAGGACGCCCGATCGGAGGGCTCGGCATAAAGGTCGAGCGCGGAAACCTTGAGGACGTCCTCGCGGGAGGGATAGCCGAGGATCCGGGCGAAGGCTGAGTTGCAATCGAGGATCCTGCCGTCGAGAGTCGTCCGGAAAAGACCGGCCAGGTTTCGCTCGAAGAGCAGGCGGTAACGCTGTTCGGAGGAGCGGAGCGCCTCGTCGCGCCGGCGAAGCAGCCGCGCGATCAAGGCCGACGCGCCCACCGAAAGGGCCCCCAGAAGGCACGTCATGACCAGGATTGCGACGATCAGCCGGCCGCGAGCCCAGCGCGTGGTCTGACCGACGGCCGCGGAGAAGGCGTCCTCGAGGACGGTGGCGCGCTCGTTGAGGCGGTCGATCTCCCTCGCGAACGCCGCATGATCTGCCGGCGAGAGCGGCGCCTGCGCGCCGTGAATCCGCGTACCGAGGTCGAGCATCTCGTCGACGAGAAGGTCGCCGCGCTCCCAGGCTTCGATCGCGCGAGCGAACGCCGCAATGCCCTGGTAGCGGAGGAAGAGCCGGGCCATCTCGTCCACGCTGGACACGCTTGTTGCCGCCTTCGAGGAAGCCCTGCTGGGCGGCGTGCACGTCCGGCGAAGGTTGCTGCAGAGCGAGGCGTGCCTTCCGATCGCCGAGCGGCACGGCGAGCCGGCCGAGGAAACGGCGGTAATCGGCCTCGTCGCCGGAATCGAGGTAGCGCGAGAGCGCAAGAGAGGCGTCTTTCTGGCCTTTCGACCAGTGGGACTCGGCGCTCACGAACGCCTGAAGGCCGGCCAGGATGTTCAGTCCGGAGGTACCCAGCGCCACGAGGGAGCCGATGACGATCAGGAACAGAACGACCAGGATCGCGATCCAGCGCGTTACGGGGAGCGGCGCTTCGGGAGCGGCGCCCGCCCCCTTGCGACCCCGGGTCAAGATCGGCACGGGCAATTATAGGGACGGGGGCGCCGGCGGCGCCTCGGCGACGTTCAGGCCCATGGTGCCGAGGAGCCGACTCTCGTAGCGTGCGCCGTCGAGCCCCGCCTCACGCATGAGCGCCTGTACGCCTCGCTGGGCCGGATAGCGCTCGAGCGACTCCGGAATGTAGAGGTAGGTCTCGGCATCGCCGTGGAAGAGCCAGCCCACGAACGGCATCATCGTCCGGAGAAAGGCCCGATAGACGAGGCCGGCGGCGCGGCTGTCGGGCTTGCCGAAGTCGAGGACGACGACGCGCCCCCGGGGCGCGAGCACGCGACGCATCTCCCGCAGGGCCGCGAGCGGGTCGGCGATGTTGCGCAGGCCGTAGCCCACCGTCACGATCTCGAAGGCTCGGTTCGGGAACGGCAGGCGCAGGGCGTCGCCCTGCACGAACGCGCTCCGGCTCCGCGCGGCGGAACGGCGGCGGGCCGCGACGCCGAGCATGGGCAGCGTGAAATCGAGGCCCGTGATCCTGGACTCGGGCCCGGCGTTCGCTTCGGCGAGGAACGAGAGGTCGCCCGTTCCGCAGCACAGGTCGAGGACGCGGACCGGGCCCGAGCGTCCTTCGAGGGCGAGCCGGATCGTGTCCTTCTTCCAACGCCGGTGGAGCCCGAAGCTCATGACGTCGTTGACGACGTCGTAACGGCCCGCGAGACGCGAGAACATCGCGCGCACCTTCGGCGCCCGCTGGTCGTCGTACGAGAGATACTTGTTCCCCACGGAGCGATTGTAGGTGGAGCGGTTTCTGTTCGACGGCCCGGCGCGCGCCCTGCGCACGCTCGTTCTCGCGCACGGTGCGGGAGCCCCGATGGATTCTCCCTTCCTGGAGACGATCGCGAAGGGGATCTCTTCCGCCGGCTTCCGCGTCGCGCGCTTCGAGTTCCCGTACATGCGCGGTCGCCGCGAGGAGGGCAAGAGACGCCCGCCGGACCGTGGCCCCGTCCTCTCCGAAAGCTGGCGGGAGGCGATCCGCGATCTCTCGGGGGAGGACGGCCCGGGCGCCCTCGTCATCGGGGGGAAATCGATGGGAGGACGCATCGCGAGCATGGTCGCCGACGAAGCGGACGTCGCCGGCCTCGTCTGCCTCGGATACCCTTTCCATCCGCCCGGAAAGCCGGACAAGCTCCGCGTCGCGCACCTCGAAAACCTGAGGACTCCCGCGCTGATCGTCCAGGGCGAGCGCGACGCTTTCGGAACGCGCGAGGAGGTCGCCCGCTATCGCCTTTCGAAGAACATCCGGATTCTCTTCCTGAAGGACGGCGACCACTCGTTCAAGCCGCGGGCGTCCTCGGGCCGCACGGAGGCTCAGAACCTCCAGGAGGCCGTTGCGCACGTCACGGCTTTCCTCGAGAAGGAGTCGCGCGGGTCTCCCCGATCCGCATGATCCACGCGCGTCCGTCCGGAATTCCCGCGCGGCTCGCGGCGGCCCGGAAGCGGCCCGGCGGCTCGAAGGCCGGCTCGTCTGTCAGGACGACCGTACCCCAGTGCATCGCGACGAGCGTGTGCGCACCGAGATCGCGGCCGACGGAGACGGCCTCCTCGGGGTTGCAGTGCACCGGCTGCATGATCGACTTGGGCTCGTAGGCGCCGATCGGCACGAGCGCGATGTCGAACGGGCCGATGCGGCGGCCGATCTCGCCGAAGACCGGGCCGTAGCCGGTGTCGCCCGCGAAGAAGACCTTGCGCCCCGCGGACTCGATCGACCAGGAGCACCAAAGGGTGGCATTGCGGTCGAACGGCGTGCGCCCCGAGAAGTGGATGCAGGGAAGACAGGAGAAAGAAACCGGGGAGAAAGAAGAAGATTTTCTTAGAAGGGTGCCCTCTCCCCACGTCAGCTCGCGGACATCTGAGTACCGCCGCGACGAAAAGAACGGCCCGAGGCCGGAGGGTACGACGGCCACAGGCGCCCCTCTTCCTTTCAGGGAAATCTCCTCTACGGACCTCGCATCGAGGTGATCGTAGTGATTGTGGGAGATCACGATCGCGTCGATCGGAGGCAGCTCCCGGAGCGGCAGACCGGGCGGGACGAAACGCTTCGGGCCGAAGCCCGCCGTGGGGCTCGCGCGGTCGGAAAGGAAAGGATCCGTCAGAACGGTCAGGCCGCCCGTCCGGAGGAGGAACGAAGCGTGTCCGAGCCACGTGAGGGACTCCGGGCCTGCTGTCCGGAGCATCTCCCTGGCCTCGGGAAGGGGCACGACGTGGCCTGTCGGAACAGGGGGCGGGAGCCGGTCCCGCAACCGGCGCAGGAAGAACGGCGCGAATTCCACGAGCCCCGCGGTCCGGGGGAGGCTTCCTTCTGGGTTGCGAAACCGCACGCGGGAAGAGGATAGCGGAGGCGAGCGCGGTACCATCCGCGCGTCGTGATGCCGCTTGCCCTCGTCCTCCTCGCCGCACCACGGCCCCCATCCCTCACTCCGGTGTTCGACGAGACCGCCGCCGAGCGATTCGCGAATCTCGCGCTCGCGTGCGTGGCCCGCGAATACCCGAACAAGATCGCGCACACGCTGGAAAGCGACCGGGACGCGAGGCCCCCGCGCCTCCTGACGCCTGTTTTCTTCGGGTGCTACGACTGGCACTCTTCGGTGCACGCTCACTGGCTTCTCGCGCGCCTCGCGAGCCGGTACCCGACCGCCCGATTCGTTCTGCGCGCGAGAGTCGCTCTGGGAGCGTCCTTTACGAAGGAGAAGGTGGCGGGGGAGGTCGCATATCTCGAAGGAGTCGGCCGCGCCACGTTCGAAAGGCCTTACGGCCTCGCGTGGCTCCTGCAGCTCGCCGCCGAGCTCAGGGCGTGGGACGACCCTGAAGCACGTGCCTGGTCGGCGACGCTCGCGCCGCTCGAAAGAGCGGCTGCGTCCCGTCTCGCCGACTGGCTGCCCAAGCTCGCCTACCCGATCCGCGAGGGCGAGCACGGACAAACCGCGTTCGCCTTCGGGCTCGTCCTCGATTGGGCCCGAGCGGCGAAGGACGTGCGGATGGAGAAGCTCGTGTCGGCGAAGACACGCGATCTCTATTCCACGGATCGGGACTGTCCGACGGCGTACGAACCGTCCGGGCAGGACTTTCTCTCGCCCTGCCTCGCGGAGGCCGATCTGATGCGCCGGGTGCTCGCGCCGCCCGCGTTCTCTTCGTGGCTTCGGGCGTTCATGCCCGGAATCCCCGAAGAAGCTGCGCCCTGGATGAAGGTCGCGACCGTCACGGATCCTTCCGATGGAAAGCTCGCTCATCTCGATGGATTGAATCTCTCCCGCGCCTGGATGCTGGAGGGCATCGCGGCCTCCCTGCCGCCGAACGACCCGCGGTTGCCCGCCCTCCGCTCCGCCGCAGCGGAGCACCGGTCGTCCGGTCTCGCGTCCGTAACCGGCGCGCACTACGAAGGCGGCCACTGGCTCGGCACGTTCGCGGTCTACCTCGTCACGGGGGCCGGCCTTCCCAAATCGCCGGGCGCGGCGCCGTGACGGCCACGCGGATCGCCCTTCTCGTGGGCTCGGCGATCACAGCCGGGATCATGAACGCGCTCGCGGGCGGCGGGACGATCCTGACGTTTCCCGCTCTCCTCCTCGTGGGCGTGCCCGCGATCCAGGCGAACGCGACCTCGACCGTGGCCCTCGTCCCCGGCGCGTTCTCGAGCCTTGCCGGCTATCGGCGCGAGGTGGGCACTCACCGCCAGTGGCTCACGCGCCTCCTCGTCCCGAGCCTCCTCGGCGGCGCCCTCGGTTCGGTCCTGCTTCTCAGGACGCCGGAGAAGATCTTCGCGTCTCTCGCACCGTATCTCGTGCTCTTCGCGACGCTCCTGTTTCTCTTCCAGATCTTCTGGGCACGGCGGGCTCCGGCCGGCGGTGGCGGCGAGCACACTTCATGGACGTTCGCGTCTCTCGTGCAGTTCTTCGCCGCGATCTATGGCGGTTACTTCGGCGCCGGCGTGGGCATCGTGATGCTCGTGATCCTGGGCTCCCTCGGTCTGACCGACATCCACGCCATGAACGGCCTGAAGAATTTCTTCGGGATCTGCATCAACGCCGTCGCGTCCGCCTGGTTCATCTTCAACGGCGTCGTGATCTGGCCGCTCGCTCTCCTCATGATGACCGGGGCGATCGCGGGGGGATGGGCGGGTGCCGGGTTCGCGCGCCGGATCGGAAAGGACAAGGCGCGTGTCGCGGTCGTTGTGATCGGTTTCGGCATCACGGTCGTGCTATTTCTCCAGCGCTCGTGAGGCAGAGACCCGAAATGCCGGGCGCTTCGCGCCGTGCTTAGAATTGGAGGAGAAGAAAACCAAAACGCGTGCGCTGCGTATCCGGAGATCAGGTCGATTGGAATAAGGAGGAGAACGAAAATGAAGCGCTTCCGAATCTCCGCTCGTACTTTCTCAGCAGCTCTTTCTCTCGTAGGTCTTACGCTTCTCATACCCTCCTTGGCGCTCGGCGACGAGAAGCCCAAGGAAGCCACGAAGGCGGCGGCGCCCGCCTCGAAGGCCGGCGCGCCGGCACATCTGCCCAGTCCGGAAGAGATGACGAAGGCCTGGATGGCGGCCGGGACGCCCGGCGAGGCCCACAAGAAGCTCGAGCCGATGGTCGGCTCGTTCACCGTCGCCACGAAGATGTGGATGGATCCGAAGAAGCCCCCGGAGGAGACGACGGGCACGACGGAGAGCAAATGGGTGCTCGGCGGCCGTTTCGTCGAGGAACGCGTGGAGGGAACGGCGATGGGTCAGCCTTTCAGCGGCATCGGGCTCACGGGCTACGACAACTACAAGAAGAAGTACGTCGGGTCGTGGGCGGACAGCATGGGGACGATGATCATGACGTCCACCGGGACGGCGGACGCCTCCGGTAAGAAGTTCACGTTCTGGTCCACGATCGACGACGTCGTCATGAAGAAGCCCACGAAGGTCAAGGGAGTCCTGACGGTGGTCGACGACGACCACCACACTTACGAGATGTGGGGCACCGGGCCGAACGGCAAGATGTTCAAATCGCTCGAAATCCAGTACACGCGGAAGAAGTAGCTCAGAGCCTCTTCAGCGCCTCCATCGCTTTTTTCAGCGACTGCCGGCTCCGGAAGAACCCGGCCCACGGGTCGGGCTTCCGGAGCCGCTCGGCGAAGTTGCCGATGTTGAAATCGGCCGCCTTCAGAGACGTCTTCACCTCGGACCATTCGAGCGGCGTCGAGACGGGAGCGTGCGGGCGGCGTCGCACGGAGTAGGGTGTGACAACCGTCTGCCCGAGCGCGTTTCGGAAGGAGTCGAGGAAGACGCGGCCCTTCCGCGCCGCGATGCGCATCTCCACGGTCAGCTCCTTCGGGTACGCCGCGCTGAGGCGCGTCCCGAGCTCCTTCGCGAACCACGTGACCTCTTTCGTGTCGGGGCCGGGCCTGATCGGCAGGAAGATGTGCAGGCCCTTTCCCCCCGACGTCTTCACGAAGGCCTTGAGGCCGAGCGCGTCCAGAGCCTGCTTCACTTTCAGCGCCGCGTTCACGGCGTCGACCATCTCGCCCGAGTCCGGGTCGAGATCGAAGCAGACCCAGTCGGGCCGGTCGAGATCGTCGACCCGGCTGTTCCAGACGTGAACGGCGATGCATCCGAGATTCGCGAGGGCGAGCTGCGTCTCGAGTTTTCCTCCCACGACCGTGTTCGTGACGCCGCGGCCGTGCTTCACGGGGATCGTCGGCGTGTCCTTCGGCATTCCGGCGGGCTTCTCCTTCTGGTAGAAGCACTCACCTCCCAGCCCGTCCGGACAGCGCTCCAGGGAAAGCGGGCGCTCGTCGACGAAGGGCTTCAGGCTCGGGAAGATCCCCTGATAGAACGCGACGAGATCCGCCTTCGTGTAGCCCTCCTCGGGCCAGAAGACCTTGTCGGGGTTCGAGACGGGGACGGGGAAAGAAGGATTTGAGGGAGACGAAGAGGAAGACGAAGACGAAAACGAAGAGGAAGATCTCTTAGAAAGGGTCTTGGTTTTCGATGCGCGCGATGAGGGCCCGCCGCCTTGTGGTGCGGGAGACCGACCGGGGGATTTCTTAGAAGGGGGCGTTGCTTTCGATGCGCGGGTCGACTTTTCGCCGCGCGTCGGCGATGCCTCCGCCGTCTTCACTTTCAAAGAAATCTTCTCTTCGTGCTCTTCGGAGCTCACATTTTCGGCGGCAGTCTTGTTCGAATGCCAGACCGCGGGGACCTTTTTCCGCGCGCGCTCGAGGTTCTTCGGGTTCGCCAGGAGCTTTTCCACGTCGGCCACGGGGTCGCCGGTCGAAGCTTTCTCGACGTCGCCGCCCTCGTCGATCGCGATCTCGGTCAGGAGCCGATTCGACACGGCGGAGCGTGGCCGGGTATCCGCGATGTCCTCGCCCGAGGCGAAGTCGTCGCGGTGCTTGATGAGGAGCCATGTGGGCTTGGACGAACCGCCCCAGCCCTTCGTGCGCACGAGGACCCACGAGCCCTTGAGCTTGTCGCCCTGCAGGGTGAATTTGAGGTCGCCCTTCTCGAGCGCCGCATCGACGTCGGGTGAGTCAGGGCTCCATGTGCCGTTGTCCCAGATCATCACGGTCCCGCCGCCGTATTCGCCCGCCGGGATGATCCCCTCGAAGCTCGCGTATTCGATCGGGTGATCCTCCACGTGAGTGGCGAAGCGTTTCACCGAGGGGTCGAGCGAGGGCCCCTTCGGGACGGCCCACGACAGAAGGACCCCATTCCATTCGAGGCGGAAGTCGTAGTGCAACGCGGTCGCGCGGTGCTTCTGGATGACGTAGGCGAGCCCCCCTTTTCGCGTTTTCGGCGCCCTGCCGCCCGCGGGCTCGTTCGTGACGTGGAAGCGGCGCTTTTTCCGATACTCCTCGAGCGGCATGTCAAGACGATAGTGGCCGAGGCGAGAGAAGCCAAGCGAGCGCGGGAACGCCTCTCGGTCGAACGAGAAGCGGGTCCGGCGCGTGCTACGATCGATGCGTTTCGAGGTCATCGCGGAGCTCCGATGCCTCGGCGACGGAAGGCCTCGGGGGAGTGTTTTCCAGCGTGTCGAGGGAAGAGGACCAGCAACCGCTCAATCCGGACGTCCGCGAGGCGCTCTACGAGCTCCAGCGCTACCTGTCCGACACTTTGGCGCCGCTGATGGTCGCCGATTCCGTCAATCTTCTGCTCGACTATCCCGCCGACCTCGCCGCGAACGAGATCCAAGCGTGGACGACCGCGCAATTTCGGAGCGCAAAGCCGGCGCCGGTTTCGGATTACCTTTATCACGCCGTGGAAAAGCTGCACGCGATGGGGCAGTACCAGCTCGTACCGAAGGACTCGCTTCAGCGGTACCTCGATGACCTCAAGCCCCTCGTCCTCGAGCTGTGTCCGGCCGCGGACCGCACCCTTCTTGCCCAGAACCTGGGCCGCCTCGGCAACACGGAAAGCGTCTTGTCGGCCCCCGTGGAGTTCCTGAGACGACAAGGCGGGCTCGCGGCCGGAGGCGGCCCCACGTCGAGCGGTCTGAGGAGCGAGGACGGGCTTCCGGATACCGCGCCGCACTTGCGCGAGCTTTCATTCCTCATCGAGCGCCTCGGCCCGATGCTCGCGGCGGGCGCAACGTCCGCCCTCGGCGAGCCGAGCGGGCGCCAGGGCCCGGGCGGGCCGGCTGGATCGCGAGGCGCTGCGGCCGCGGCTGGCGCGGCTCTCGTAGGGGGGGCGGCGGCGGCCGCACTTCCGGGGGCGAGCGCGGAGCGGCGCGACGTCCTTCTGTCGCAGATTCTCTCGGTCGCGGCGATGGCCGCCCGTACCGACGCCGAGCTGCACGCCGCTCTCGACAAGCTCCGGATCATCGGAGTCGACGTCCCGACCGCGGAGATCTTTCGTTCGCTTGGTCGCTCGGTTCCGCCGTGGTCCGTGTCGGCTCCGTCCGCACCCATCGAGCAGGCTCTCATGGCCGCGAAGAGGGCGCCGACTGCGGCGATGCGCCGTGTCGTCACCCTGCCCGAGAATCCCGAGGAGATCGGCCGCCGCTTCAACGAGATGATCGCGGCCGCCATCGAGCAGCTCAATCAAGGCTCACTCCCTCGGGCGGCGCGGATGTTCGCCGTCGCCGAGAAGCTCGTCGCCGAGAGGCGGGTCGATCCCCGGATGACCGAGAGCGCGCGTCTCAGGGGGAAGGAAAGGGTGGACCTCGAGCGCGTCCGCTCGCTCGGAGAGGATTCCCGGAATCACGAGCCCCTCGCCCGGATCCTGTCGTTCTTCCCCGACCTGACGGCGATGAAGCTCATGGACGATCTTCGGGGCGAGGAGAAGCGCGAGCGCCGGCGCCTGCTGCTCTCCCTTCTCGAAATCCACGGCGCCGAGGCGCGCGCGACGGCGCTCGACCTCCTGGCCCGTCCCGATGAGGGCGAAACCGCGTACGACTGGCACTTCAAACGCAATCTCCTCTATCTGCTGAGGCGCATTCCACGCGCAACGGAGGAGCCGGCCAGCGCCGAGCTCGACGTCCTCATCTCGTTCGCCGACCCCTCGCTGCCGCCTGCTCTCGTGAAGGAGGCGATCGCGGGGCTCGGCACCGCGCGGCACGAGAGGTCCGAGGCGGCGCTCGTCTCGATCGTCCAGGGGCTCGAGTCCATGCTCGCGAAAAAGGCCGACGCTCCCTTCGACGAAGCCGAGCTGGCGCCGCTTCTCGACCGCGCCGTCTCGGCACTCGCCCGCTTCGGAAGCGGGACATCGCGACGGGTCGTCGTGGAGCACGGACTGCGCCGAAAAGGAGGGCTCGGGGACGCCCGGGCGCGCCTCACGGAGCTCGCGGGTCAGGATCTCTCGGACGACCCAGAGCTCGTAGGCGTTCTTCTGAGAGGGCTGAAGGCCGAGCTGCCGTTCAGGGTCTTCGGGCTCACGCTCAAGAAGCGTGACGACAAGATCGGCCCGATCATCGACGCCCTTTCCTCCACGCCTCTGCCTCAAGTGAAGAGTGCGTTCGAGGAGATCGTGGAGCGTCACCCCGGCACCGAGTTCGCGAAGGCCGCTGCGCATGCGCTCGCGGCCTTCGCGGCGCCCAAACCCGACGAGAGCGCGCCGGTCGCGAGCCTCTCGGGCGACCTCGCGATCTTCGAGCTACCCGCTCTTCTCCAGAGCCTCGCGGCCTCGGAGGTGACGGGAACGCTGACGCTCAAGAACTCGTCCAACGCCGTCATGGGACGACTGCTCCTCGAATCCGGCCGGATCCGGGCCGCCGAGTGCGGAGCCCTTCGCGGTGACGAGGCGTGTTACCAGTTCTTCGAACGCCCGGGCGGCGCGACGTTCGCCTTCGTCCGGCAGGCGAACCTTGCGCCCCGGACCGGAGACGAGGCGCCGCCCCGCGAAGTCGTGTCGGTCCTCCTCGAGGGAATGCGCCGGTACGACGAGCTCCAGCGCTGTTCGGCCCTCGCGCCGGATGACGCGGTCTTCAAGCAGACGAGCTCGAAGCCGTCGGCCGAGCCCGAGGAACCCGACGCCGCCTTTCAGCAGGCAGTCTTCTCGAAGGCGGTTTCAGGCCTCAATTCGCGCGCCATCGAAGGCGCGGTCGCCGCGGACTCGTTCCGAGTCCGGAGGTTGCTCGCGCGCTGGGTCGAAGACGGGAGCTTGAGGGCGGCCTGAGGGCCGCCCCCGGGCTCCCGCGGGGCGCAGAGCGCCCCGCGGAGCCGCACGAGAAAGGGATTAGTAGTAGAAGACCTGGAACTGGACGGTGTACTCGTTCGTCGAGGCCACGTTCTTGTTGTCCGGGGCATCCGTCCGCGTGAAGCCGGCCTTGATGTTGAAGTTCGCGCCGTAGGGGTACCAGCCGAGGCCGCCCTGGTACTTGGTCCGGTTGAGCCCCTTGTTCACGTCGTCCGAGTAACGCTGTTGCTCGTAGCGTATGAACGGCATGACCTTGGCCGAGCCGATGTAGACGCCGGCTTCGCCGTAGAGGTCGTCCTGCTTGAGGAGCGCCGCCGTGTTGAACGTGACGCCGCCGTCGTAATGAATGTAATCGGCCTGCACCGTGATGCCGTTGCCCGTCCCGACGGGATAGTCGAAGAAGAGGTCGCCGGCGTAGGCGGTGTAATCGCTCTGCGTGTCGTAGCCCCCGCCGATCGCGAGGATCTTCTTCTTTCCGAAATACGTCCCCGCGTAGAACTGGCCCTTCTCGACGTCGAACACGTCGTACTGGAGGCGCCCGGCGAACCGGAACGAGTTCTTCACGCCGGGAGCGCGGAAGCCGGAATAGACGCCCGCGCGGTACTCGAGGTGGTCGTCCGCGAGGTAGCCCTTCGCCTGGAAGCCCGTGTCACGTCCGACCGAGGACTGCGTCGAGGCGCTCTCCTGGAACGACCAGGTGCCGTAGTCCATCGTGAGGAGGGTCACGGCGCTCGTGTTGCAGTTGCGGCAGAGCGGAATCAGGATGAGGCCGGCGTCGATCGTGAACTCGTTCGCGATCTTCCAGTCGAGGAACGCGTCCTGGACGATGAAGCCCGTGCCCGGCGCCTTGCCGCCTGCGCCGCCGGCCACCGTCTGCGTCGACTTGCCGAGGTTCGGGTTGTCGGTCATGAAGAAGAACGTGACGTCCTTCGCGACCTGACCGCCAAGGAAGAACCTGGCCCGCCGCAGGAACAGGTTCTGCTGGAACCCGGCCGTCTCCCCCGTGGCGTTGGACACGCCGTTCCAGTCGCCCCAGGCCTGCATCAGGAGTCCGAGCCGGAAGTTGACGGTATCGTTTACCTTGACGATGGCCTGCGCGTTCGCGACTGCCGGTAGCAGCGCGATGAGCAGGGCAAGGGAGACGAGGGCGAATCGATTCGAAAGAATCTTTGAACGCACACCTTCCTCCTTAAAGTCAGCACGCCGACGAACGGCACGACAGGAACACATCTGTGCTCAAAATGATAGACACTCAGCAGAATGCGCGTCAACAGGAATCTCCCGGCCGTGAGTAATGCATCTGCACTAGCGCAGCGGCAGCATTTCGCTTGACATCGAGCGTGAGAGTGAAAGACTCGCCGCCAGATTTGTTTGAGGTGAACTCAGCTAATGGAGTCCGCTCCGCACGATAGCGCAGCGGCAGCCCGGCTTTACGTGAAGCGGGTGCCGCCTGCTCGAAGAACCGGGCGCACTCCCCGTCTTGTGCGTTAACGCGGAACAAATTTTCGGATCGAACTGGAAAAGAAGACCCTGAGCGAGATCGTCGTTGTTTCCCTAGGTCCTGGAATGCCATGAACCGAAAGGAAGGGAGGCTCTAATATGTCAAGTGCTGCTGGAACTCCGGGGGCTGCTGCCGTGCCACGTGGGGACGTAGGTTTGAATCGATGGTGGCGCGTGGTGGGCGGGCTCCTGATGAACCTGGCCCTGGGCTCGCTTTACGCCTGGAGCGTCTTCGTCGCGCCCCTGGAGAAGGAGTTCGGCTGGAAGCGGGCGGACACGTCTGCGGTGTTCACATGGGCCGTCGTCGTCTTTGCCATCGCCTTCATCGTCGCGGGGCGCCTCCAGGACAAGCTCGGGCCTTTCATGGTCTCGATCATCGGCTGCATCTTGCTGACGGCAGGCTTCATTCTCTGCATGTGGACGAGCAGCCTCACGTACCTGATCGTCTGCTTCGGGATTCTCGTCGGCATCGGTAACGGATTCGGCTACGCGACGCCGATTCCGGTCATGTCCAAATGGTTCCCGGACAAGCGCGGCCTGGCCGTCGGTCTGGCCGTCGCGGGTTACGGCGGCGGTTCGGCCATCTTCGGACCCCTGGCGAACCTGTGGCTGATCCCGGCCTACGGCTGGCGGGCCACATTCGCCATCCTCGGCGTCATTTTCTTCTTCATGACCCTCGTCGGAGCTTTACTGCTGAAGAACCCTCCGGCCGGATACCAGGTGCCGGGCTGGGTGCCCGCTTCAAAACCGAAGTCCCTGGCGACAACCTACGAGTTCACTCCCGGGGAAATGTGGCGCACCCCGGCGGCGTACTTCATGTGGATCGCCTACTGCCTGGGCTGCGCTGCCGGCCTCATGGTCATCAGCCAGCTGATCCCGTTCGCCAAGAGCGAGGGGATTCCCGGCGCAGCTCTTCCCGTCATCGGGCTCGTCATAGGCGCGGCCGGGAACGCCTCCGGTCGAATCCTGTCGGGCTGGATGTCGGATGCCATGGGACGTCTCAATGTCCTGCGTCTGATGATCGCGATCTCGGCCATCTCCATGCCGATCCTCTACCTCACCGGAAGCAACGTCGCGATGCTCTACGTGATGGTCTTCATCGTCTACTGGTGCTACGGCACGCAGCTCTCGGTGAACGCCTCGACGACGGCCGACTTCTGGGGCACGAAGAACGTCGGCATCAACTACGGCATTCTGTTCACCGCCTGGGGTGTCGCAGGCTTCATCGGACCCCGGATCGGCGGCGTGCTCTTCGACAAGTACAAGAACTACCAGGCAGCCTTCTACACCGCGGCCGCCCTGGCGGTAGTCGCGCTCATCTGCGAGTTCCTGGCGAAGAAGCCGAACCCGCCCGTGGGGGCGCACGCTTAGGGGGCCGGCGCGGGTCTTGACACCGAAACTCTTTCGACAACGGACAGGAGAAGAGAATGGCTGACAGCACGTTTCCCAAACACAAGGTCCTGCCTTGGCCGGCGGTTCCGATCCCGACCCCCGACGAGGTGTACGCGGGTCTTACGGATCAGGCCAAGGAATATCCCCTCTCACTCGAGAAGCAGCTCAGACAGAGCGAGAACTTCAAGAAGCCCGAGAACCTGACGACGGTGCGGGTCCTCGACCTGAGCAAGGGGATGATCATCGGCAACTGGTGTTCCTCGATGCTCTCGGAGCTCGGCTCGGACACCATCAAGTGCGAGCCGCCCGACGGCGACCCCTTGCGGTGGCAGACGCCGTTCGGACGCAAGGAGTACATGATCAAGGATGCCGAGACCGGCGAGCCGATCGGCCTGCACTTCCTCCACGAGATGAGGAACAAACAGTCGATCACGCTCAATCTCGAGAAGCCGGAGGGACGCGAGCTCCTCAAGAAGCTCGCCGTCCACTGCGATGTCCTCATCGAGAACTACCCGCCGGGGCAGTTCGACGCATGGGGGATCGGCTATCGGCAGCTGAAGGAGATCAACCCGCGACTCGTCTACTGCTGGGTGGGGCAGAAGGGCCAGTGGGGCCCGTCGAAAGACAAGCCGGGGAACCTGGACCCGACCGCTCAGGCGGCGTGCGGATTCATACACGGCACCGGCCTCCCGAAGGAGTTCGGCGGACGGCCCACGCGCTCGGCCATGTGGATGGCGGACCAGGTCGGCGGGACGTCGGCGGCCATCGGGATTCTCGCCGCGCTCCTTTATCGCGACAAGGTCTCGGGTAAGGGTCAGTTCATCGAGGCGACGGCGGCCGAGGCCATCATCCGGATCCTGGACTACAACTGGGGCTGGTACGGGTTCGACGGGAGCATCCGCCCCCGCTACGGGAACTGGGACCTCGCGATCAACATCTACGCCGTCAACCCGTGCAAGGACGGGTACTTCATGGTGGGCGGCGGACACGATCGCCTCTGGTACCGGATCTGGCGGACGGTGGGGCAGTCACGTCCCGACCTCGAGGACGAGATTCTCGACGACAAGAGCCTCCGGGTCGTCACGGCGCGGCTTCCGCACCTGAAGCAGGTGAAAACCTACACGGTTCTCGCCGACTGGCAGAAGGACCATTCCCGGGCGGACGCCATGCACCAGCTCCTCGCCCAGCAGGTCGCGTCCGGCGGCGTCAACTACGTCGACGAGGTGGCCGAAGACCCGCATTTCAAGTACCGCGGACACGTCGACGAGTTCGACGATCGGCTCTACGGAAAAGTCCTCTACGGCACGTCGCCCTTGCTCGAGGACAAGGCTCCCGCGCGCCTGAAGTGGATCGGCCGGCCCTTGGGATACGACAACGAAGAGATTTATCTGAAGCTCCTCGGGCTTGGTCCGGCCGAGGTTGCCGCGCTCAAGAAGCGCGGAGTGGTTTAGGTCAGAGGAGGCAGCGAAGATGGCCACACCCGATTTCGAAACCTACTGTCAGCAGCTCTTCGACCACAAGACGGCTGCCGGAAAGCCTGAGGTCCTGAAGGGCTATCGCGTTCTTTCCTGCACGCAGTACATCCTTGGTCCTTCCACCGCGGCGTATCTGGCCGAACTGGGAGCCGAGGTCATCAAGATCGAGACGCCGCGGCGCGGCGAGCCGATGCGTCACACGACCCCGTTCAACGAGCCCCTCCTCTACCCTCTCTCCCGCTGGGTGCCGGAGGCGGGGACGGGCCTGGGCTTCTTCGGCGCCAACGACAACGAGGAGTTCGTCAGCCTCGACTTCCACCGGCCGGAGGCGAGGCAGGCCATGCTGGAGCTGGCGGCCAAGTCGGACGTCATGGTCCAGAACTTCCGGCCCGGAACATTCGACCGGTGGGGAATGGGCTATCAGCACTTTTCCAAGGTCAACCCCCGCCTCGTCTATCAGTGGCTGGGCGGGTTCGGCGGCTGGGGGCCCGGACGCGTGCGCGCCTCGTACGACATCCTGGGCCAGGCCATGGGCGGCGCCTTCGGGATCACTGGCGAAGCCGCTGACCGGGGCGGGACGCCGTCCAAGCACACGATCTGGCTGGCCGACTACTGGGGCGGCATGATGGCTGCGGTCGCGATCCTGGCGGCTCTCTATCGTCGGGACACGGTTTCAGGCGAGGGGTGCTTCATCGAGTACTCGCAGGTTCACGGCGTCACGCGGCAGCTCGAGTACGCTCTTCCGCTCTACGGGCGGTACGGCATCCGGCGTGAGCGCTGGGGCAACTGGGACACCGAGCTCTGCGCACACGGGATCGTCCAGTGCGGCAAGTCGTCCTATCCGGGCTCCAAGAACCCGCAGGAAGCCGAGGTGGGGTACATCCTCGTCACGGCCCACACGGACGAGGACTTCAAGAAGCTGTGCGACGTGATCGGGCCGGAAGGACCTTGCCGACGTCACTCGGGAAACACGACGACCGCGTCAAGGCCGAGAATCAGGGCACCGTCTACGATGCCATCGAGGCCTGGGCGAAGGACAAGAGCAAGGAAGACGTGGCGAACCTTCTCGACAAGGCCGGCATCAACAACCAGCCGGTGTGGAACGCGAAGGAGGTCTCCGAGCACCCTCACTGGAAGCTCCGCGGCGCGGTCCAGTGGATCGACGATCCGATCTTCGGCGATCTGCACCATCAGGGTCCCGCCTTCATGATGTCCGAGACGCCTCCGCGCCTGAAGTGGGCGCTGAAGCCCGTGGGCGCCGACAACGAGCGGGTCTACGGACGGCTCCTCGGGTGGACGAAATCGAAGCTCGCGAAGATGGAAGAGATGGAGGTGATCTGAGATGGCCAGCGAGACGACCTCCGGCGTCATCAAACAGGGTCTGGTGCTCACGTGCGCCAAGTGCTCCACCAAGAACTTCCTCGACCCGTATCCGTTCTGGAACTTCAGCGGCAACACGAAATGTGCCGGCTGCGACGCCATCTACGCCGTTAAGTTCGTCAAGGGCCAGCAGGAGAGCGGGCCGACGGCCACCTCCGGGAAAGCGGATCTTCTTCCGGGCTACGCCGAAGACAAGAACGGCGCCGCCATCACCGGGGAAGGAAAGATCCGCCCCGCCCCGCAGGCGCGGCCCGATCCCTTCACCGGGCAGCAGAAGCAGATCACGAAGAGCCTCCGGGGCAAGCCGGTCAGCGGCAGCCGTCTCAAGAAGGAAGATCTCGTGGGAAGCCGGCCCAAGTTCATCGTGGACTTGCGCAAGAGCTGAAGAAGGAGAAAAAGCCGTGGCACAGACCGAGAAGAAAAAGGAAACGTCGACTTACAAGTGCTGCGAGCACTTCGAGGCCGCGCTGGATCCGAACATCCTGAGGGCGTACGTCGGCTACTGCAAGGCGCGCGCATGGCCCTTCACGGTGATGGTCCCCATCGGCGGCCTGGAGGGTGAGTGTCCGAAGCCCCCGATCAAGAAGAAGGCCTAAGACGGCCGGGAACAGGCATGGCGAGCCTCCGAGAGGAGTTCGAGCAGCGGTACGGACGGCTCTGGTCCGGCGCGTCGTCACTCGAAATCGGGGGCGTCACCTACGAGCTTGAAGAGGTGATGCACAAGATCGGCTTCGGCTTCGAGGGGCTCAAGCTCATCGACGCCCCTCGGGTCGAAGCCGGCCGCGCCGCCATCCGTTTCTTCGACGGCGAGGTTCGCTGCATCGTGTGCCTCGAGCTGGGGGAGGATCTTACGATTCTGGAAGAGCATCGCGTCCACATCGCCGAGTGGCTTGGGGATGCCTACTTCGAGACGGAATGGCAGGTGAACTGCCCCATGGATTTCTGAGAGGAGACACCATGAAAGTCAAGTTCTACTACTCCAGCAAGGACAAGCCGGGCGAGCAGTACCCGTGCAACATCGCGGCCTGCCTCGAGAAGGTCAAGAAATTGAAGGCGCAGGGATACGACGTCGAGGCGATCGACGTCGCCGGTGTGGCGGATGTGTTCCGCTTCTACCATTCGGCCCTGACCGGTCCGCCCGCGACCGTCCGCGCCGTCTTCGGCATGAAGGGAGCGCTCGAGGCCGACTTCGGCCGTACGACGCCCGCCGTCCTCGCCTTCGGCGATCCGAAGGACCGCTACCCGACCGACGCCTACCCGCGGCAGGATCAGGGCAGGGGCGGACTCGTCGGATGCGAGAAGGCTCTCGACGACCTCGCCAAGGAGCTCGCCAAGCTGCCGGCGACCGAGGACGAAGAGGAGGAGCAGGAGGCGAGTCGTTGAGCACGATCCCCGCGGATTACCTGCCCCCGAAGGAATATCAGCCCCAGCGGATCTACAAGCTCGAGGAGTTCGCGACCTATCCCGATCCGCTGAACAGCACCGAGGAGC
The DNA here is from genome assembly GCA_963816185.1 of Thermoanaerobaculia bacterium. Lineage (GTDB taxonomy): Bacteria > Acidobacteriota > Thermoanaerobaculia > UBA5066 > UBA5066 > Fen-183. The sequence continues at coordinate 338,892 of CAWFJJ010000028.1, forward strand.
TGCTCGACAAGCAGGTCGCGGCGGGGAGGGGCGACAGCCGCGCGATCCTCTTCGGTGACAAGATCATCACGTATAAGCAGCTCCTGGGGGCTGCCTGCAAGATCGGCAATGCCCTCAGGAAGCTCGGCGTCGAGGAAGCGGACCGGGTCATGCTCCGGTCGCCGAACGTTCCGCCCGCCCTCTTCACGAACTTCGGCGTCCTGAGGCTCGGAGCCGTGATGGTCCCGACCTCGCACATGCTCTCTCCGAACGAGATCGCGCACATCGCGAACAACGCCGAGGCGAAAGTGATCATCGTGGCGGCGGCCTTCCTCGAGGGGGTCGTCAAGGCCCGGGCGAATCTCAAGACGGTCAAGCATGTCATCGTCTTCGGCGGGAACCCGGAGGAGCTGAAGACGCAGGGGCTGCTCTCCTACGAAGAGCTCGTCGCGAACGAGTCGCCGGCGCTCGAACCCGTTCGCCGTCCGCGCACCGCCGTCTCCGTCCTCCTCTATACGTCTGGAACGACGGGGATGCCCAAGGGAACGGCGCACTTCATGGAAGAGGCGCTGATCGTCCCGGACACCATGGGAAAGCACGGATGGAACGTGCAGCCCGAGGACATCCTCTGCGGCCCGGCCCCCATCTCGTTGGCCGGCGGGTACTCGACGGTGGCGACGATTCCCTTCAGGTTCGGCGCCGCGGCCTCCCTGATCCCGAAGTTCACCCCAGACGGGCTCTTCGAGCTGATCCAGAGCCACAAGGTGACGATCCTGAGCGCTCTCCCCACGGCGTATCGGAAGATGCTCGAGGTTTCGGGCGCCGAGAAGAAGTACGACCTGTCGAGCCTCCGCGTTCTGACGGGCGGCGGCGAATCGCTGACCGCAAAGACGTATCTGGATTGGAAAGCCCGCTTCGGCCAGGAGATCTACGAGGGCCTCGGAACGACGGAGATGATGTACGTCTTCGTCTCCAGCGTCGTCACCCGCAAGGTGAAGCCGGGCGCGATCGGCACCGCGGTCCCCGGATACGAGATCCAGGTCATAACGGAAGATGGCAAGGTCGCGAAGCCGGGAGAGCTGGGAAGGCTCTATGCACGCGGTCCCACGGGACCCCTTTACTGGCGTCCCCTCGAGGAGGGCGGAAGTCTTCTCGAGAAGCAAAAATCGCTCATCCGCGAAGGCTGGGCCCTGGTCGGCGACTTCTGCACGATGGACGAGGAGGGATACCTCAGCTTCGTCTCCCGCCAGGAGGATCTGATCAAGAGCTCCGGCTACCGCATCGGACCCGAGGAGATCGAGGATGCGCTCCTCAAACACCCCGCCGTGGCGGACGCGGGCGTGATCGGGATCCCGGATCCTGTCCGGGGACAGAACGTCAAGGCCGCCGTCATCCTGCGGCCCGGCTACACGCCGAGCGAGGAGCTGAAGCAGAAGCTCATCGACAGCTGTCGGGACCACATCGCGATTTACAAGCTGCCGCGCATCGTGGAGTTCGTCACGGAGCTGCCGCGAACGCTGCAGGGAAAGCTCCTTCGGCGGGTCCTGCGAGACAAGGAGGTCGTCGCCACGAGATAGCGCATCACCCTAGGTCAAGACCGTCTCGCCGAATGACGGCACCTGAACGAAGGATTCAGGCCGTGACCTTCTCGGGCAGGAGTCGTTGCAGAGTGTCGAGCAGATCGCTGACGGCGAAAGGCTTTGCAATATAGCCATCAGGCGGGGGCACGATCTTGCGGTGGTGGATGAACTCCTTGAACTCCGGCTGAATGCCCGTGATCATCACGATGGGGATGCCCGCGAGTTGCAGGATCGTCACGTATCTCCCGATAGACGCGAACGCCCGTGGGATCCGGCATCACGATGTCGAGGCAGATCAGATCCGGCAGATGCCGGCGTGCAAGAGCGAGTCCCTCTGTTCCGTCCGTCGCGCACAGAGGCTCGTACCCGTTGTCGCGCAGGATCGCTCTCCAGGTAGGTGACCACATCGAGATCGTCGTCTATGACGAGCACCTTTTTCGCGGGACTGTTGCGTGGTCATCATTGCCTCCCTTTGGTAAGGTCTCTGTTCCCCTTGCCGTCTCACCGCTTCTGTACCCTTTCCTGGCTCGCCCGCAGGCCTTCGAGGAGACCCGCCAGGGTTTCCTCGTCCGCGCCGCGCAGAGCGGACTCCAGCTCCTTGCGCAGCTTGCCGGCGCGGTCCTCTTGTACGGGACCGGCGCCAAGCGCCACGCCCAGAACGAGAGAGATCTGCTCCAGATAGTGCTGCGGCGTCACGGGCTTCTCGAGATACACGGAGGGTCCCGAGATCGAGCTGTCCTTCAGGACGTCGGCGAGATCCCTTTTGACCGCTTCGTCGCGGGCGTGGCCGGAGACGATGATGACGGGGATCCGCGACCACTCGGGGTGTTTGCGCAGCTCATGAAGAAGGCGGATGCCCGACTTGCCCGGCATGACCAGGTCCAGAGAGATGAGGTCGGGAGGGGCCTGGCGGATTCGGTCGAGCGCCTGGGCCCCGTCGTGAGCGGTGACCACGTGCATGCCCGGCGTCCTCGAGGACCGTCCCGAGAAATGTGGTGATGTCGGGCTCGTCGTCGACGACGAGGACGGTGACGTCTTCGGGCTGGCGCATGGCTCATTCCTCCGAAAGGGGAGAGCCGGGTGACGCGGCACGGTCCTGGCTTGGGCCGGGCGCCTCACGCGGCGAGCCGTCCTCCGGGCTTTCCAGCCGAGGCAATCTCTTTCGCGGGAAGCGGAGGCGGAAGACCGTCCCCGGCCGGACGTCGAGTCGAAGGTCACCGAGCCGCCGTGCTGCTGCACGATCTTGCGCGTCAGAAGGAGCCCCAGACCGGTCCCCCGGCTCCTTTGGTCGTGAAGAAGCTCGTGAACGCCTTCTGCTTCACTTCGTAGTCCATGCCGCACCCCGTGTCGATCACCTCGAAGGTGATCACCTCGTTCTCCTCCACGAGTCGGACGGTGATGGAGCACGAGGGGGTGTGGCTCACGAGGCAGGCATCGATGGCGTTCGAGATCAGGTTCGAGAGGCACGTGTGCAGCCCCTCGGCGTCCAGGGGCGCCGGTCGAACCTCCTCGGCGATCTCGGCCTTGATCGTGATGCCATGCTGCTCGGCGGCGTCGCGGAACAGGCCGACCACGTCGTGCACGATCGTCGCCGGTGAGACGAGCGCGACCCGCGGCTGCTCGCCGCGAGAGAACGCCAGGAGGCTTCGTACCAAAGTCGAGATGCGGCCGACGTTTCGCTCGAGCATCTCCCATCCCTTTCGCACGCGGTCCTGTTCGCCCTTCTGGACGCCGACGGACGCGACGTACATCCCGCCTTCGAGCCCGGTGAGGATGTTCTTGATGCCGTGAGCCAGCCCCGCGACGGTCTCACCCACCGCCGCGAGACGTTCCGCCTCGAGCTTCTCGCGCTGGAGCTGCCTCACTTCTCGAAGATCCTGAAACGTGAAAGCCGAACCGACCAAACGCCCCTCATGGCGCAATCGGACCCCGGCGAGCCGCACCGGGACGTCCTCGCCGGCGGCCGTCGTCACCTCGGTCTCCTGCAACACACCCGGGTCGTGCTCATCGCGGATGGGGCGCAGGAGGGCCTTCGGGACGAGGCCGGGCGGAGCCTTCCGGCCCAGCAGCTGCTTTCGTGCGTAGCCGAGAAGCGCCTCGGCCGCGCCGTTGAAGAGCTTGACGCAGCCGTGATTGTCGAGGACGACGATGGCGTCCAGGGCGTGCTCGACGAGGGCCTCGCGCAGCATGTGGGCATGGCTCAGCTCCGGCCTCCAGGTGGCGGATCTCGGTCATGTCGAGCGCCATCTGGATGACGTGCGTCGTGTCTCCGTCCGCGTTCGGCACCGGGGCGGTGGAGACCACGTAGTGCATCGGCTCTCCCGCAGAGGTCACTCCCACCTCGCTTGCGGTGTGAATCCGGCCGTCCCGGAAGGTCTCCTCGGCGGGACAGTCGTCACATCGCTCGCGGCGTTGCTTGAACAACGCGTAGCAGTGCTCTCCTTTGGCGTCGCCGAAGGCGCGGCGGGACATCTCGTTGGACTTGACGACCCTCAGGTCGCGGTTGAGCACCGACACGTAGCACGGCACCTTCTCGAAGAGCGTCTGGTACTCGCCCTGCAGCCTCTTGGAGGACGTGATGTCCGTGGTGGAGACCGCGACGAACGAGACCGGGCCGCCCGTCTCGAGGACGGGCGTGACCTGCACGAGATAGTTCGCGGGCCGCCCGCCCCGGTCGCGGCCCGTCTGCTCCAGCACCCGAACCTGGGCGTCCGCGAACGTCTTCTCGACCGGGCAGCTCGGGCACGGAGCCGCGCGGTGTCGGGTCGCGGCGAAGCAAGGCCTGCCGCGCGCTTCGCCGAAGATCTCCGCAAAAGCGCCGTTGTGATCGACGATGTGAAGCGAACGGTCGATGACCGCGATCCCCGACGGGATCTCCTCGAAGAGCGCCGCCCGGCGCGCGCTGTCCCACGCGGCGGCGCGGCTCATATCCCAGGACCTCCGCCGACCCGACCCTCCCGCAGCCGGAGATCCTCGCCCAGGGACGAGGCGTCGCGATGGCAATTGGGACACCGGCTGAGAGTGAATTGGGTCACGGCGTTCTTCTGCTCGTGCTCGCGGTGACACGAAATGCACAGCCCGTGCATGGCGGCGCGATAGCCTGGGGCGACGCCCGGCTGCAGTCCGTCGCGCGTCTTCACCTGGAACCGTGCCGTCCGGCTCACGTCGCGGGCGTGACAGTCGTCGCAAGGTTTGGCCGCAGCGCGGGTCTTGGGCTCCTTCGGGCGACGATGGCAGCTTTCGCACGAGCCGTTGCGGCCGAGGGCGACGGACGTGCCGTTCGTGGTAGAACGTGTCCGTCGGCGGCGTAGAGGTCGCCGATGGCAGGCCGCGCACGACGTGGCGCGATCGACGCGGTAGATTGCGATGGTGGCACAGGACGCACGCAGGCAGCCGACTCCGCCGAGCCGCTGCTGGTGCGCCGTCGTGCTCGAAGAGGACGTACCGTCCCGGGCTCCGCGCCCCTCCGAGGAGCAACGCGGCGCTCCATCGCGGCCCGGCGCGGGGCGTCGCCGAGGCTCGGCGTGCGAAGAGCAGGTGAGAACGAGCCGATGGCCACCGGGCGTGCTTCCGGGACTCGGAGCGCGAAGGACCGCCTCCGCGCGAGGACGCTGCACCGGGCTCGGGCGCGAAGGCGAGCGCGACGGGCGATCTCGCGCCTGCACGTGAGGCCGAGCGCCGAGAAGCGCCCCGACGGCGCAGGCCAGCGCGGAGCGCCGCGCACGCGTCCCAGCCAGGGCGCCCGCGTGACGGACAGCGACGGAGACCGGGTCGATGAGACGCGGGGCGGAAGTGGTCGAGACCGGGGCCGGCGGCGACTCCCAGACGCGGAGGTGCTCGACGAAGAAGAGGAACACGAGCGCCATCGCGGCCACGACGCCGAGGCTGATCGGCGAGCTCGGTGAGGGCCGGAACGTAGGCGTCGCCCGCCGTCGCGGCGATGTGAGAGGTTCCGCCGGCGTCGGCCCGATAGAGGACGAAGCCGGCGACCGACCGAGGACCGCGCCCGGCGCCGAGGGCGCTGCCGGTCGGTTCGCCGGACGCTGGGCAGCGTGAAGAGGAGGAGGCGGGCCCACGGTGCTCGAAGAGCCAGCTCGAAGAGGAAGAGTCCACGCGGTCAGCCAGGAGCCCTGGAGAGCACGGCGCAGCTGGCCGCGCGCGCGCGAGGTCGCCGAGCCGCAGAACGCAGATAGACGCGCGAGCACGAGGCGCGGCGGCGCGGGTCGAGGCCCTGCAGAGGAGGTCCCACTCCGGCTCCCGGTGGAAAAGCCACGACGCTCGCGAGGCTCTCGACGGTCACCATGGAGAGGCCGAGGGCCACGGCCGAGACCAGGAAGAGCAGCGGAAGGAGCGGGGAGTACCAGAGAGGGTGGAGGCGGTGCGGGGCGATGACGAGGAGCGTCCCGAGCGAGGATTGGTGGAGGGTCGACAGCGCGATGCCGGCGATCGACGAGAGGGCAGGGTGAAGCGGCGCAGGAACGTTGAACGACCTTGTTCGCAGGCGGAAGCCCTTCGAAGACCACGGGGGCGAACTCCAGCGCGAGCACGGTGAGATAGAGCATCACGCACCAGGCCACCTCGAAGAGCGCGGAGTGCGGCTGCCAGAAGAGCGTCGGGCGCCAGATGTTCCACGGGCTGGCCGAGATCGACCAGCAGGCCGAGGACGACGGCGACATAGCCGAGGAACGCCGTCAGGACGGCGGGCCGCAGCAGGGCGCGGTAACGCTCGAGGTGGAAGACGTGGACGGCGGCCGGCGATCGACGAACCCGCCCGCGGCGAGGGCGACGCCGGCGAGGACGTCGAAGCCGATCCACAGGCCCCACGGGGTCCGGTCGCTGAGCGACCGTCGTCAGATCCGAGACCCAGGCAGGTAATCGGACGACGGCGACGGCGCCGGCGACGCCGACGAGCAGCCAGAGGACGATCTTCGTGACGGCCAGCCGGGACGCTCGGTCGGCTCGCTCACGTTTCCGTCTTCCCTTCGCGGGCTCTTGCGTCTCAGGCTCGCGCCAAGGCCCCTCGCCCGCCGGCCAGGCGAGCTGCTGGCGGCGGTCGGATGATCCAGGCCAGCCCGAACGCCGCGGCGCCCACCCCCAGCGAACGTCCGGCGGGACTGACGTGCAGGGCCGGCCGGGTCAAGCGCCGGGTAAGAGTCCTGCCTGAGACGCAGCGGGCCAGCCCGCCGTCTCCAGGCTCGACGTCCGACACGTAGAGAACCGAGGTGCCGCCCACCTCGTTCTCGCCCCAGACGTGGTTCAGATAGCGGTCCGGGGGGTCGCCGCGATGCGCGCTCTTCGCCTCGGCGAGGAGGGCTCGTCGCGCGTCGCCGAAGACCGTGGCCTTCATCGGGGCACGCTTTCGTGCAGGCCGGCTGGTCCAGCTCGCCGCGCCGTGACCTGCGGTCGTAGCAGAGCACGCACTTGCGGACGCGCGGCGCCGCGGACGACCACTCGTAACGGGTCATCTGGAACGGGCAGGCGATCAGGCAGTAGCGGCACCCCATGCAGATGTCGGCGTCGTAGGCCACGAGCGCCCTTCGGGCGTGCGGTGCAAAGCGCTCCGACGGGGCAGGCCGAGGCGCAGGCAGGATCGAGGCAGTGCCGGCAGTGGAGGCGCACAGGTGCGACCCTTCGGCGCGCCGCGAACGAGCGTCGTCCAGCGGGTGGCGGAGAGGTCCGACGGCCGTCTCCCTGCCACGCGCCGCGGCGCGTCCTCTCCCGTCCCGTTCGTCCGCTGGCAGGCGAGCGACGCACTCCTCGCAGCCGATGCAGCGGGTGACGTCGGTCAGGATCGCCCATGGAGGTCATACCGTCTCGTCCTCCTTTCCGAGCGCGATCGCAACGTGCCGGCCGGTCTCGGCCGGGAAGTGCCAGCCCGAGCTCGAAGATGAGCTGGAGCGAAGGGGAACAGGATGCAGTGGGCGATCTTGGTCGTGGGCGTCAGGACGAGCGCAAGGTCGGCCAGCAGAAGGTGCGCGAGGAGGATCGACGCGGGCGTCGAACGGCGCAGAGAGCCGGATGTGCGGCGAGGAAGCCCGAGGCCGTCACGAAGAAGAGCGCCAGAAGGACGAGCAACGTCCTGGGCTTTCGTCAGGCCTCGCGTGAGACGCGAGACCGGATCCGGCCGATGAGGAGCCCCGCCAGGCCGCCAGGATCGCCGCGAGGGAGAGGACGTCGGCGGCGCGCGGCGTGCAGCACGGGCCACGGGATCCGGAGGTCTCGGTCTGCCAGAGCGCCACGTGCCCGAGCGAGAAGAGCGGCACGAGGAGGATGCCCGGCGTGGAAAAGGAAGGACGCGGCGCTCGTAAAGCGGGATGCGCGCGCATCAGCCGGACGCGGCAGGAGCCAGCGCGAGCGTGGAGCGCGCGATCGCCGCCGAGGGGCAGCACGCGGTCGCCGGCTCGGCGCCACGCCGAGGCGACGCTGGACAGGATCGTGCTCGCCGACCAGGTAGCCGAGCCCGAGCACGCAGACGGCAAGGGCAGAAGCGGAAGAGCGGCCCGCGCGCGAAGGCGATCCAGGCGTCCATCACGTGCTCGCCTTTCTGTCCGTCCGCCGCTGGAGAGCGAGCGGGGACGCGCATGCGCATGAACGCGGGAGGCGTGGATGCGCCAGGCAGCACGAGGTCGTGCAGCCCGACGACCTTGACGTGCCCGAGGCCGTTGTCGTCGCAGACCTCGCGGAGCTGCTTCTTGCAGTTGGCGCAGGGAGCGACCACGCAGTCGTCGCGCCGGTGCGCCGGATCTGCTCGGCCTTCGTCGCTCCGCCGACCCGCGTCCGAAACGGCCGGATCTCGTCGATCGAGACCGATGCCGCTGCCGCCGCCGCAGCAGTAGTTCTCTCGTCCGTTCGGGCGTCATGTCGACGAAGTCCCCGCAGATGGCTTCGCAGGATCTCGCGCGGCTGCTCGACGATCCACCCCGACCGGGCGATGTTGCACGGATCGTGGTAGGTGACGCGCGCCTCGATCGCGTCCGGCTTCAGCTGGAGCGTCCCGCGCGCAGCTCTCGGCAGGTGTACTCGCATGATGTTCACGACCTCGGGCGGCGCTCCCTGCCGCCCGCAGAAGGTCGGGACGAAGGCCTTGGCCGCCCGCGAGGCATGCCCGCACTCGCCGATCAGGATCTTCTTCGCGCGCTGCAGCCGCGTCATCCTCGGCGACCTCGCATCGAGACGATGCGGTCGAGCATCCGGTCGGAGTAGAAGAGGCCGTAGTTGATCCCGTCGAAGTAGCGGGTGCCGATCGTCCACGAGGCGCCGGTCGCCGTCATCACCGCGGCCACGCCCATGAGCGTGTCGGGCTCGAGCAGGTAGTCGCTGACGGCCGGGAAGAAGATGTACTCCGCAACCCTCGCACGTCGATCGGGAACAGCACGATCTTCATGTGATAGGTGTCGCGGCAGTCCTCCTCGAGGAACTCGCAGGTGTCCCGGAGGGCGGCCGCCGGGATGGCGGAGGTGTTGTGGGTCTTCCCCTCGAGCTGCTCGCGGACCGCGACCCGAAGAGCCTTCGGGACGATCCCCACCTCCGCCAGGATCCAGCGGGCCGAGGTGGGTGATCATGCGCGTGGTCGATCCCGAACGGGCACTCGAGCTTGCAGCGCCGGCACGCCGTGCAGCGGTAGAAGCTCCTCGGCCATCGTGTTGATGTGGCTCCTCGGTCGAGGGTGAACGCGGACGAGAGAACCGCGCGCGCAGCATCCCGGCGGGGGTGAAATACCGCCGATAGACCGCAGCAGCAGCTCGGAGCGGTTGCAGGGGATGTCTCGCGCCTCGCCCGACTGGCTTGAAACACCTGGCAGGCCACGGAGCAACGCCCGCACCTGCGCCGCGGCCCGTGCGGCAAGCGTCCAGCGCCAGGAGCGTAGTTCGAGTGCTCGAGGATCGCCGCGAAGGCCTCGAGGAAGCGGCGCGGCAGGTCAGCCGGTGTCGACCGGTTCCAGATAGTACGAGCACTTGATCGCCATCCCGTTTTTCTCCCCAGGCTGCGGCTGCCTCTGTCGGTTCTCCTAAGCGCAACACGTGTGCCGGCAAAGCCAGGCCGAGTGTGTCGAGGCCGCAACCGCTCATTCGAAACTGGTTCCGATCGATTGCGCAAGAAATCGAGGAGCGGTCAAGGGCTGACCCACTGTCTCGATTCCATGACACACATCTCGAACATGTTGCGATTCCGAGAGCACATGATCCAGACTGATGGTATGAGAAAGGCGCTACTCCTTCAGTACGCAGACGTCCTGTTCAACTCGATCCCGCACGCCATCTTCACCGTCGACGAGCGCTGTCAGATCACCCAATTCAACAAGACGGCCGAGCAGATAACAGGATGGAGATGTGAGGAAGTGCTCGGCCGCCGCTGCGCCGAGGTCCTGCGCAGCCAGAGCTGCGAACACGGCTGCGTGCTGCAGGACAGCATGAAGGGCGGCGAGAAGCACCGCGATGACGAGACGATGATCCTGACCCGGGACGGACGGACCGTCGCCCATCGCCGTGAGCACCGCAGCGCTCCGGGACGGGGAGGGTCGCCTCATCGGCGGGGTGGAGATGTTCCGGGATCTTTCCGAGGTCGCGGAGCTTCGACGAAAGCTCCTCGGGACCTACGTGTGCGAGGACATCATCACGAAGAGCAACGCCATGCAAGGCGTGCGTGAGATCCTCCCGCTCGTGGCCCGGAGCGACAGCACCGTCCTCATCGAAGGGGAGCCGGGAACGGGAAAGGAGCTCGTGGCTCGGGCGATCCACAACCTCGGCCCGCGCCGAGAGCGTCCCTTCGTGGCGGTCAACTGCGGCGCCATCCCGGATACGCTCGTCGAGTCGGAGCTCTTCGGCCACCTGCAAGGCGCCTTCACGGACGCCAAGAGAGACAAGCCGGGCCGTTTCGCGGTCGCGGAAGGGGGAAGCCTCTCTGCTGGACGAGGTGGGCGAGCTGTCGCCGTCGGTCCAGGTCAAGCTCCTTCGCGTGCTGCAGGAGCGGAAGTACACGCCGCTGGGCGGGGTCGAGGCGATCAAGGCTGACGTCCGAGATCCTGGCGGCCACCAACCGGGACCTCTCGGCCGAGGTGCTGAAGGGGCGTTTCCGGCAGGACCTCTACTTCCGTCTCAACGTCGTCCGGGTCACGTTGCCGCCGCTGCGCAGCCGGACCGAGGACATCCCGCTCCTCGTGCAGCACTTCATCGCGCGCTTCAACGCCCTGCAGGGACGGAGAATCAAGGGGATTTCCGTGCACGCGATGGCTGCGCTTCTCGCCCATTCATTTCCCGGCAACGTGAGGGAGCTGGAGAACGCCATCGAGCACGCCTTCGTCGTGTGTTGCTCGAATACGATCGAGGTCGGGGACCTCCCGCTGCACGTCGGGCGCGACACGGCCATCCCCCACACGCACGCGAAGGACGATCTCGCGCCGCTGGAACAAGCCGAGTGCCTCACCATTCGCGAGGCCCTGGACCGCCACCGGAGGAATCGGGGCGAAACGGCGAAGGATCTGGGGATCTCCCGAAACACCCTTTGGCGCAAGATGAAGGCCTATGGAATAGCATAAGGGTCACTCGGCGGGATCGCCCGGAACCTGGACCATCTGATCTGACGGTTGCGCGAATGGGGCCTGCCGGAGGCAAGGAGATCCCCGATGGCGGTCGTGACCGTATCGCGCGGAGCGGGGAGCAAGGGCCAAGTCTTCGCGCAGGACCTCGCCGCCCGTCTCGACTACGAGATCGTGAGCCGCGAGGACGTGGTTCAGGAGGCTGCGAAGCACGGGGTCCCGGCCGAGAGGCTGCAGAAGGCGCTCCTCGAAGCTCCCGGCTTCTGGGACCGGCTCTCCCTGGACCGCAAGCGCTACCTGGCGTTCGTGCAGGAGGCTTTGGCGGAACGTGCGCGCAAGGACCGAATCGTCTACGAGGGAAACGCAGGCCACCTGCTGCTCCGCGGAATCTCGCACGTCGTGTGCATACGCCTCCTTGCTCCCCTCTCCCAGCGCGTCCAGACGGCGATGGAAAGCCTCGGGATGGACGACACCAACGCGCTCCGGTACATCGAAGACTCGGATCGCGAACGTGAGAATTGGACGCGCTTCCTTTACGGAGTCGACTGGCTCGATCCGACCCTGTATGACGTCACGCTCAACCTGAGGACCCTCGCGCTCGGGGGTGCCGTCGATGCGGCGCTGGCGGTGGTCCAGCGTCCGGAGTTCGCTCCGACAGACGACAGCCGGCTCGCGATGGATAACCTCCTGCTCGAGAGCCGCGTTCGGGCTGCCCTGGCGGCGGAGGACGAGACCGCCGCAGCGGCCGTCCAGGTCCTTGCCAATCGGGGGGTCGTTTCGCTGCGCGGCCGGGTCCGCCCGAGCCGGATGGTCGATGCCGTCGTCGGCGTCGTGCGCCATGTGGAGGGTGTGAGGCAGATCGACCAGCGAGACCTCGACGCCCCCGAGTACACCGTCTAGCCCCGCGACGCCTGCGCGGGAAGCGCTAGGGGCGGGACCGTCAGATTTGGAAGCCTCCGGTCAGGCTCACGATGAGGTCCCGCAGCTGGGTGATCTTGAACGGCTTGGGAATGAACTCCGCGGCTCCGCTCCTCAGGGCTTCGCGGGCCGTCTCCACGGTGGCGAAGCCGGTGATGATGATCACCTTGGTCGCGGGGGCCTGCTCTCTCGCGAACCGGAGGACGTCGATGCCGTCCGGCCCCTGCATCTTGAGATCCGTGACGAGGACGTCGAACTTCTTTTCCATGAGCCGGTCGATGGCCTTTTGGCTCTCGGTGTAGGTCTCCACCTCGAATCCGCTCTTTTCCAGGGCGGGCTTGAGCCTCTCGCACACGATGGGCTCGTCGTCGAGGATCAGGATCTGTCGTTTGCCCTTCATGACGGCTGTCGTCTCCTCTCCGCGCCGCCTCCGTCTCCTCGAGAGAATGCGAAGTACCGGCCCTCCATGAAGCTGTTCGCGTATTGCTCGACGAGGCGGTCGTCACGCAGGAGGACGTCGAGCTGTCTCGTGAAGCCGATCAACCGTCCGATCATCCGCAAACGCTCGATCGTGGCCTCATAAGGAATCTTGTTGACCCTTCCGATCACGAGATCCCCCGATGCCTCCACGACGAAGTCGTGGGCCATGAGAATGCGCCTGAGGAGCGCAGCGCGCCGCGACCTGCGGGTCATTTCGGTGACCCCGCCGGCGAACCGAAAATAGATGTAATTGTCGTTCCGGACCTTGGAGACGAGGGCGTCCACGATGTTGAAGTGATACCCAAGACGGAGGCTCAGGTTGAGATAGTCGTCGGAGACGATGGCCACGTTCAACTCGGGACGCATGGCCAGCTCGTCGGTCAGCGCCTGGGAGCGCGTCAGGCTCGACATGAATCCATCGAGGTCCATATCCGCCGGTCCGGTGGCCCAAACGCCTTCGGTCGTCATCCCTTCGATCACGGCCCGGAGCGGAAGAGACGCCACCTGATCCGGGCGCAGATGCGCCGTTTCCTCACTGCGTTCGACGCCTCCACCCAGATCGATGACGACGAGGTCGAGCGGCACCCGGAGATCCAGCCGGCGGACGTATCGGCCGCCGAGCCGGGGCGTCAAGTCGTGGCCCTCGGCGAGCTCCTCCATGGCCTTTTCGTGGGCGAACCGGATGATGTCGTGGTACGTCCTGCAATACTGCGGAAAGAAGTTCGCTCCGCGCGGGTCCTTGAGGTTGAGCGGCGCGATCTTCTTGAGCATCCTTCGCAGCAAACGAAACTCCGGCGCGTCCGAATAGGTCTCGCGGCGGAGAAGCTGGTCGTCGAGAAGCTCGGTGACGCACCCTTCGTAAACCACGTTCTCCTCCGCGTCGACGGTGACCTCGGCAACGCCCTTGAGAACTTGCGTCGCGTTCCCGGTGTCGACGATGGTGGGGACATGGAACTCCCTCGCGATCGCCGCCAGGTGGCCGGTGGAGGTACCGATGTCGGTGATGACGGCGCTGGCCTGGGCGACGGTCGCGGCGAGGCGCGGAGAGGAGGTCCGCGCCACCAGCACGACGCCCTGCGGAATGGACTCCGCCTCTTCGCCGCCCGTCAGGACGTGCACGGGCCCTGCGCCGATGCCCCGGCAGGCCACGACGCCCTGGTCCTTCAGGAGGACGGAATACCGGCTCGTCACCTCGGAAAGGTCGCGGGGCCGCGGGGCCGCGGCGGCCGTGAGGCGGAGCGGCCTGGCTTGCAGAATGAAGAGGCGCCCCTCGGGATCGATCGCCCATTCGATGTCCTGTGCGGCCTTCATGTACCTTTCGACCCGGAGGGCGGCGTCGACCACCGACGCGATCTCTTCGTCCGAGACCGAGGAGGCCGCCCGTTCGGCCGAGGGGACCGGAACGCGCTCCACCTTCCCGCTTCGACCGACGACGTACATTTCGTCTTTGTGGGCCACCGACCTCGAGAGCAGGGCGTGCGGCACGTCCCGCGACACCTCGAACCGGTCTACGGGGACGTTTCCCTCGACGACGGCCCGGCCAAGGCCGCGGGCCGCGCCGATCTGGAGGACCCGTCTCGACGGATCGTTGGGGTCGAGAGTGTAGACGACGCCCGACGCGCGGGCCGGGACCATGGCGAGACAGCCCACGGCCATCACCCCGTGCGCCGGATCGAGGCCTCCCGCCTTCCGGTACTGCATGACTCCGGCCGAGAAAAGGCTTGCGACGACTTGTCTGTACGCCGCGAGGACGTCGGCCGAGGCGACCCCGAGCTCGGTTGCATATTGCCCGGCGAAGCTGAGCTCGCCGTCTTCACCGAGCGCGCTGCTCCGTACGGCGAGCGCGGGGAGCCGGCATTTTCCCTTGAGGTCATCGAGCGCGTTGCGGACTGCACGCGAGAGCTCCTTCGGAATCCCGGCGGCCTTGACCCGGGACTGGAGCTCCTCCGATAGGTCCGCGAGCTCGGTCGGGTAACCCGTTTGACTCTTGGCACGCCAGCGCTCGATGGCCTCGGTCGTGCCGGCATGCTCGAGAAACCGTTGGCAGGCGTATGCCGTGATCGCAAAGCCCTCGGGAACCCTGCAGCCCTCCAGCTTCCTGAGGGAGCCGAGGCGAGCCATCTTCGCGCCGACGGCGTCGGCCAACTCCTCGCCGATGCTCTCGATGGGGATGACGTAGTCGGCCTCCGGGACGAAGATGCGCGACTCCAGGGTGGCTCGAACGGAGGCGTCGGCGCGCTTCAGCGCGTCCACGAGGTCCGGATAACGGTCGCCGGTGATTGCGTTGAGGTTGAAGACGACGGCGCGAGTGGCCGTCTCGAGCTCCTTCGCCAGGGTGACGAGCGAGTTACGATCGAAGACGTACTCGCCCCCGAGCATCTCGCCCGCCTGCGCGATGAGCTCGAGCACCTGGTTGTTCTTGTCGACGAGGTCGCGCAGCTCCCCGATCCTCCGGCGCACGGCCTCGACGGTGTCTTCGGTGCGACGGCCGCCGGTGACTTTCTTCCAGAAGCTTGCCATGGCCGCGAGGCGACCTACTTGCGCCGCTTCGAGCCGCGGCCGAAGGCAATCCCCGTCAGCATGCCCGCGGCGATCGCGAGCAGCACCGACGCGATCCCGTAAAGGAGGCCGCGTTCGTGAGCCATCCTCGAGGTGAAGGCGGCAAAGCCCACCTGCCTGAGGAGCACGGTCGTTTCTCCCACGAGGGCGCCGTTTCCATCCCGGAAGGAGAACAGCCGGACCTGGTAGCTGCCGGGAGGTGTGCGCGGCGGCAGGAACAGGTCCGCGGCCACTTCGAGCCGATCCGGAACGCCGCGTTCCAGGGCGACGGCGCCCTCCACGACGGAGAAGAGTTCTTCGTGCGTTTTCAGGCGCACGAGCTCGCGAAAGGTCGCGTGGACGTCGCCGGAGGAATCCGTTGGAGTCGCCCGAGCCTCGAGGCCGCCGTAGCCCACCCCGAGGCGGGCGAGAACGTCGAGGGGAGCGAGCTGCGCCACGGGCGCGGAGGTACGGAGAACATAGAGGGAGGGGACGTGATCGAACGCAACGTCGGCCGTGTTCATCCAGAAGAGGCCCCAGACGCGTCCTTTCCGCTTGAGATCCAATCTGGTCTCATTGCCAACGCACAACACGGCGGCCTGGTGGCCGGCCGGGATCGTTCCGAGGACTTGCAGCGTGGTCCCGTTGAAAAAAAGGTCGACGCCGATGCGAGCAGGAGTCACCGCGAGCCCGCCTTGGGCGGCCGGAACGGCAGGAGGTGTCGTGCTGAATCCTCGGTCCGATCGGAGCGCGACACCCAGCAGGCTCAGAGCCAGCAGGCCGAAGCCCAGGGTCTCCCCGAGGCGTGGGGATTTCGAGGTCCGCGAATCTCGCCGGAGGCCGCGCATCGCTCAGTGCCCTCCTCCGTAGCCGAGCATCACGTCCGGGCGAAGGAGCAGGCTCAGGAGCATCTTCACCATGACGACCAGGACGATGACGGACATCAGGATCTTGAGCTGATCGGCCTGCAGCCGTTTGCTGAACCGTGCGCCGAGCTGCGCACCGATGACCGATCCGATGAGCAGGATCAGCGCCAGGACGACATCCACGGTGTGGTTGACCGTGGCCTGGAGGATCGTCACGTTGATACACGTCGCGAGAATCTGAAAGAGGCTCGTCCCGACGACCACGTGCATCGGCATACGGAGGAGATACACCATGACCGGAACCATGATGAATCCGCCCCCCACCCCCATGACGGCGGCGAGCACGCCGACCACGATTCCGAAGAAAACGGGCACAAGCGCCGAGAAAGTGACGTTCGAGCGCGCGAAATGCGTCCTGAGCGGAAGCGCATCGAGGAGGCGCGTGACTGCCGAGCGGCGCTCTTCAACGCCTTCTCGAGGCGGCCGCCGGCCTCCGCGCAACCCCTGGAGGCTCTCGGCGAACATGTAGCTGCCGATCCCGCCCAGCATGAGAACGTAAGTCGCGGTGATCGCGAAGTTCGCCTCTCCGACGCTGCGGAGGAGCCTGATCACCAGGACGCCGAGCGATCCGCCGACGACTCCGCCGGCGAGCAGGAGGCCGCCCATCTTGAAGTCCACGGAGCCGGCCCTCGCGTGAGCGTAGGTCCCCGAAGCCGAAGCCGCCACGATCTGGTTGGAATCCGAGGCCGCCGCGATCGTCGCCGGAACCCCGATCATCATGAGAAGGGGAGTCATCAAGAAACCGCCTCCCACCCCGAAGAGGCCCGAGAGAAAACCGACGAGCCCGCCGAGCCCCAGGAGGAGAAAGACGTTGACGGCGTTGCCGGCGATCGGGAGGTACACCGAGAAGGTCATGTGATCCGTCAAGCCTCCTTTTCTTGCTTCCGGGCGACAGGCAGAAAGACGGTGAACGTCGTCCCCTTGCCGACCTCGCTTTCGACCGCGATCTTGCCGCCGTGCTTCTCCACGATCGTGTGCGCCACCGTGAGGCCGAGCCCCGTGCCTTGCCCGGCCTCTTTCGTCGTGAAGAAGGGATCGAAAATCTTGCCTAAGTTCTCGGCCGCGATTCCCACGCCGGAGTCGCTGATCTCGATGCGAACCTGGGAATCCCCTTCGGGGCGCGCTCGAATGCCGAGCACGCCGCCCTTCGGCATCGCCTGGATTCCGTTGAGGCAGAGGTTCAGGAACACCTGCTGAAGGTTGCGGGGATTGCCCAGGATGGTGGGCAAGGTCCCGTCGAGATCCAAGCAGGCCTCGACCTTCGCCAGGCTGACCTCGTTGGCGATCAGCCTGAGGGTCGATTCGAGGAGCCGCGGAACGGCTACCCGCGTGAAGGCGGGCTGGTCCTTGCGTGTGAAATCGAGGAGCTGGGAGACGGTCGCGCTCGCCCGCTCCACCTGCGTGGCGATCTGGCCGAGCATGTGGATCTTCTCGTCGTCCGAGAAGCTCGCAAAGTCACTGAGCAAGGTCTCGGTTGTCAGGCTGAGGTTATTGAGCGGGTTATTCAGCTCGTGGGCGATTCCGGAGGTCAAGGACCCCACCGCGGCCATGCGCTCCGAGTGGACCAATCTCTCTTGGTGAGCCTTGAGCTCGTGCATCGTGCGGTTCATCGCCATGGCGAGGTTCGAGAACTCGTCGCGGTACCTGCGTACCGGCGTAATGGGCGAATAGTCTCCTTCGCCGATGCGCTCCATGTATCGCATGAAACGCCCGAGCGGCTGCAGAACCGTGCGGGCGAGAAAGGCTCCGACGAGGGCCATCGTGACGACCATGAAGACGAGGAACCCGACCGCGGACACCATGGCGGTGTTGAGCGCGGCGTGCACGGCAAGGCGCTCCTGGTCGAGCGCTTCCTGCGCATCCACGACGATCTGCGCACCGTGACGCCGCAGGAGGGTCTGGACGCCCAGCCGTTCGTCCGCATGCGGCGCAGCCGGGTCTCGGGTCAGATGAAGGAGGCGCTCGAGATTCGTCTGGTAGGCGCCGAGGCTGGCGCGCATGCTGGCGAGCTTCCCGGCGCCGAGAACCGACGCCAGCTCTTGTCGATTGCGGTCGAGGGTGGCATCCGCCATGTGAACGCTCGTGAGGGCGTCGTCGAGGTTCGTCCCGTACAGGAAGAAGTTCTTCTCGTAGCGGCGAGCCTGCTGAATCTCGAACTCGTAGCCTGCGGCCCGCTCGAGGAAGCCCTGCTTGACCTTGAGGTTCGAGATGAGCAACACGGCCGTCACGGTGATGGCCGACAAGACGACGAAGACGGCGCCAAAAGCGGCGGCGATGCGCACCGCGACGCTGATCCGCGGACGTTGGAAAAGGGCCCGCTGCGCTTCGAGCTCTGGCCCGTCGTCGACTGCTTCTGGTCGAGGCGATGGTTCCGGAGAGGTCACGCGCGAGACCCCTCGAGCAGGCTCTCGAAGGGCGCGAGAACGGACCTCTTCACGATATCTCATCGTGGCATCGTTCCGGCGTCGCGTCAACACACGGAAAACATCGCCGGAACCTGATCTATGATCTCGTTCCGTGGGCACGATGCTGCTTCAGGCAGTCGCGTCCGGCCTCGTGCTCGGCCTCGTCTATGCCGGAATCGGGGCCGGCTTCTCGCTCATCATGACGACCGGACGCCTGATGAATCTCGCCCACGGGGAGTTCGTTCTCGTCGGCGGCTACATCCTCTTTGTTCTTTGTCGTGGCTTCGGATGGCCGTGGGCGCCCGCCCTCGCGTTGACCGTGCTCGGCGGGGCGCTTCTCGGGGCCGCGCTGCCCCCTCTCGTCCGCCGGCTGCCCCGGCGCGAGGTGGACGGACTGGCGATGACACTCGGCGTCGCTTTCGTGCTTCAGAGTCTCCTTCTGCAGGTTGCGGGCGCGACTTATCGTGTGATACCGGGCGGGACCTGGTCGCGAACGATCGCGCTCGGGCCGGTGACTCTGAGCCGGGTCGCGCTCCTCGCGGCCGGTGCGGCGGCGGCGGCCCTCGTCGGGCTCGATGTCTGGCTCCACACGTCCTGGACCGGCTCAGGCCTCAGAGCGGTCAGTCAGTCCCGGTCCGCTGCGGCCTGCCTCGGGATCTCTCCGTCCCGGATGGAGTGGGCGGCTTTTCTCGCGGGGGGAGCAATTGCGGCCGGCGCCGGCGGGCTCGTCCTTCTGACCCGCTTTCTCACCCCGGGGGAAGGTCCGGCCTGGACGCTCGTGGCTCTCGCCGTCGTCTTCCTGGCCGCGCGTTCCCGAGCGGGTGCCCTCATCGCGGCGGGAGTCGCGCTCGGAGTCGTCGAATCGCTTGCGACGGTGCTCGTGGGAGGCGGGTGGCGCGAGATCGTGTCGAGCGGTTGCGTCCTGCTCTGGCTTCTTCTTCCCGGGAGGTCGGTGGTCACCGATGCGTGAGCAGAGGCGATTTGCTCTCCTGTGGGCGATCGTTTTGGGCGCCGGCGGCATCGCCCTGGTAACCCTCGGCCGATACGGTCTTCACATCGTCGCCTTCGGGCTTCTCTATGCCGCTCTCGCGACGAGCTGGACCTGCCTGCGCGCAACGGGGCTCTTCTCCTTCGGGCAGGCCGCATTCTTCGGAGTCGGAGCGTTGACGCAAGCCTGGCTCGTCGCAGCCGGCGGGATCTCCCCGTGGCTGGCTCTCTGCGCGAGCGCGGGGGCGGGTGCGTTGGCGGCGGTCCCGATGATCGCCGGCCTTCGTCTCTCTCCTGCGAGCTTCGGACTGGCGACCCTCGCGTACGCCATCCTTCTGAAGGGTCTGGCGTCAAATGCGCCCGCCTTCGGAATGGAGGGATTCCTCCTCCCCAAGACGCCTGGCTTCGACGGGCCCGCGGCCCCGCTCGTCGTGACACTGGCCGTACTGGTCTTGGCCATCATTCTCGGCTACGAGGCGTTCCTCAGCCGGCCGAGCGGCCGCGCCGCTGCCGCGATTCGCCAGTCGCCCGAGACGACGCTCGCCCTGGGAATCGACCTCGTCGCGGCGCGCTGGCGCCCGCTCACGCTGAGCGCGGCCACGACGGCGATGGCGGGCGCCCTTTACGCGCATCTCGTCGGAAGTGTCGAAACGGCCGTCGTTTTTTCGTCGACCTTCTCGGTCATACCGCTGATCTTGGGGATGCTGGGAGGGGCTCTCAACCCTCTCGGCGGATTGGTCGGGACGCTCGCGCTTTATCCGCTCGACGAGCTCTTGTTCAGGCCTGTCTTTCCACAGGCCCACATCCTCGTCTATGGCCTCGCCCTCTGCTGCTTGCTGCTCTTCAGGCCCGAGGGCCTCCTCGGGATCCGGACGCCACCGATTCCGATCTACGCGTCTTCGCGGCGGATCGCTCACGGGCCGTGGCCATTGTCCGTTCGCGGGCTGACCGTGCAGCGCAATGGGACGACGGTGCTCCGCGACGTCAATTTCGCGCTCGAACCCGGTCAGATTCTCAGGGTTCTCGGGCCCAACGGCGCGGGCAAGACGTCGCTCCTTCTGGCGATTGCCGGGAGGCATTCCCGCCGCGCGAGGAGCGGTTCTGCTGGGCGGCGCCCCTTCTCCCACCGGCACCGCGGCGCGGGCCCGACGCGGGCTGGGGCGGACGTTCCAGGCCCCCAGACCGTTTGCAGAGTGGACCGTGCGCGAGAACGTCGCGCTCGCGGCGGAGCGCGGCGGAGCTCCGGGCGAAGTGGAGAAGCTGCTTCAGGAGCTCGACCTCTCCGAGCTTTCAGACCGCCGGGCGGGCCAGCTCAGCGTGGGGGAGGGCAAGCGCCTCGAGCTCGCGCGGGCGCTCGCGTTCGAGCCCTCTCTTCTGCTTCTCGATGAACCCCTGGCCGGGCTCAGCCCGATGGCCGCCGAGCGCGTTTCCCATGTGATCGAGAGGAAGCGCCGCGAGGGCGCCGCGGTCGTCTGGGTCGAGCACGGCCTTGCTTCCGACGACCTGGCGACCACGCTGCTCGTCCTCGAGGGCGGGCGGATCCGTTTCCTCGGGTCGCCCCGCGACTGGGAGGCGGCGCGTGGAGCGCCGTCATGACGGCTCGCCTCGTCGTGGGCGAGCTCACGGGCGGCTACCCCGGGGTGAGCGTCTTTTCGCGAGCGAGCTTCTCCGTCGAGTCCGGGGAGATCCTGGCGATCCTGGGCGCCAACGGCTCCGGGAAATCCGCCCTGCTCGAGACCTTGCAGGGCCTTCTTGCGAACCGGGGCGGCGCTGTCCTTCTCGACGGCGAGAGCGTGCAGGACCTCGCGCCTGAAGGACGCGCCGCGCGCGGGATGAGTCTCGTCTCCGACCGGCGCCGGCTCTTCAGGGACATGACGATCGACGAGCATTTCCGCATCGGCGCGTTTCGCGCCGCGGCGCGACGCGGCTGGCGACAGCGCTCGCTGCGAGCTTCGGGGCATCTTCACGGGTCTGGCGCGACACGGCCGTGCGCGACCGGCAGGCCTGAGCGGCGGGCTCCAGCAGCAGCTCGCGCT
The DNA here is from genome assembly GCA_963816185.1 of Thermoanaerobaculia bacterium. GTDB lineage: Bacteria > Acidobacteriota > Thermoanaerobaculia > UBA5066 > UBA5066 > Fen-183. Next base: position 360,276 of record CAWFJJ010000028.1, read on the forward strand.
CGCGAGGTTCGGCATGTCCTCCCCGCGGGTCTGGTTGCTGGACGATCCTCTTCAGGGGCTCGATGACGTCACGGAGGGTCGCGTCCTCGAGTGGATCCAGAGAGCGGCCGAAAGCGGCGCGGCCGTGATCCTGACGGGCCAGCACGTCCGCGCGTTTCTCGGCGTGGCGACGAAAGCGATGTTTCTCGAAGGGGGCTGCCTGACCGCAATTCCCACGGGCGCCGAGGGCCTCGCGGAGCCACGCGTACGCCGGTTGCTCTGATTGGTGCCCGTCGGAAGCGTCGTATAGTTCGTCGCGCCATGAGCGAACCCGAAGTCAACTCCACTGCTTCCGCGCACTTCATCGTGGCGCCCTCCGATCTCGCGAGCGCCCTCAACCTCGAGCCCGCCGACGCTTTCCCGCCTGTCTTCGCGACGTCCCGAATGGTGGCTCTCATGGAGCTTGCGGCGGCACGAGTTCTCAGGCCGCACCTTCGTCCAGGCGAGCTCTCCGTCGGCGTCACGCTCGACGTCGTCCACACGGCGGCCACTCCTCCCGGCGCCACCGTGTCGGCCACGGCGAAATTCCTCGGGCGCGAAGGAAAGCTCTTCGTCTTCGAGATTCTGGCCACGGACGACGCGGGTGAGATCGGCCGCTGCACGCACAAGCGTGCGGTCGTCACGACCGAGAGGCTCGTCGCGGGCGCGGCTCGCCGCGGAGAGAAGGCCTGAGACCTCGTTGACGAACGTCGAGATCCTCGGGCGGAATCTCGAATACCGCTGGATCGGACCGCCGCCCGGCGACGCGCCGTCGATCGTGTTCCTGCACGAGGGCCTCGGCTGCGCCGCGATGTGGCGGGACTTCCCCGACCGCGTGGCGTCCGCGGCTGGCTGCGGCGCTCTCGTCTACAGCCGGACGGGCTACGGCGGCTCCGACCCGGTGCTCGCGCCGCGGCCCGTTCGCTACATTCACGACGAGGCGCTCGAGGTGCTCCCGGCCGTCCTGGAGCATTTCAAGCTCGAGAAGGCCGTTCTTTTCGGTCACAGCGACGGCGCGTCGATCGCACTCATCCATGCCGGCGCCCGTTCAAGCTCCGTCCGCGCGCTGATCCTCGAGGCTCCGCACGTCGTCGTGGAACGGTCAGCCTCGAGGGCATCACGCGGATCACAGCGGATTACGAGACGACGAACCTGAGAGAGCGGCTTGCTCGGCATCACGGCCGCAACACCGACTCGATGTTTCGGGCGTGGTCCGACGTGTGGCTCAGACCCGAGTTCCGGCAGTGGAGCATTGAAGAGTATCTGCCGTCGATCGAGTGCCCCGTCCTCGTCGTGCAAGGCGAGGACGACCAGTACGGCACCCGAAAGCAGGTGGACGCCGTCGTGACGAAGGTCAGGGGTCCGGCCGAATCGCTGATCCTTCCGCGTTGCGGCCACTCTCCGCACTCGGAGCGGCCGGACGAAGTCCTCGACGCGGCTCTCCGGTTCATCCGAAACACGCTCGATCCGCGGCGCGACGCGCCGCCTGCTTAGGAGGGTGAGTGTGAAGACAGGACGACCCGCGGCGTCGACGACCGTCAGACCCTTCTCGTGCACGATGACCGGGTTCAGGTCCATCTCGTCGATCTCGGGATGTCGCTTCACCAGGCTGGAGACCTGAACGAGAAGCCGCCGGAGCGCCGCCACATCGGCGGGCTTTCCTCCGCGAACTCCCTCGAGCAGCTTCGCTCCCCGCGTCTCTCCGATCATCTCGGCCGCGTCCTTCTCGGAGAACGGAACGATCCGGAACGCGACGTCCTTGAAGACCTCGACAAGGATGCCCCCGATTCCGAACATCACGGCGTGGCCGAACTGGAGATCGCGGGTCACGCCCACGATGATCTCGAGTCCTCGCGCGGCCATGGCGCTGACGAGGACTCCGCCGGATCGCGCCCCGAGGCGCCGCACGACGCCCTCGAGGTCCTGAAACGCTTTCCGGACTCCCGCCTCGTCTTTCACGTTCAGAACGACTCCTCCCACGTCGCTCTTGTGCGTCACGTCCGGAGAATTCAACTTGACCGCGACGGGGTAACCGATCTCGCGAGCGGCGGCGACAGCCGACTCCTCGTCCGGGGCCTGCCGCGATAGGACGACTTCGACCCCGTCGCGTTCCAGAAACGCCATGGAATCGGCAGGGGAGAGCGATCTCGCAGCCGGGGCCGGAGGTGCGACGGCCGGAGACGTCTCGAGCGTCTCGGGGGAAGCGGTCGCGGGCGAAACGAACGTGGCAGGAATAGGCCTTGACGGCGCGGTCCGGCGTCGGAAAGACGGCGATCCCCTTTTCGTGAAGGAGAAGCCGCTCGGCCCGCTCAACGTCGGCGCCGCCGAGATACGCCACGAGGTCGGGCCGCCCCGGCTCCAGGGCGTTCGACGCGCCGGGGATCGGATCTCCGAAGATCGTCAGGACGACGTCGTAGTGATCCCGTGCGGCGGCGATGACGCTGCGGAAGCGCTCGGCGTCGCCGTCTCCGGTGAGGTCGAGCGGGTTTCCGACGATGAAATGGGACGGCAGAACCTCCCGCAGCTTTGCCGCCAGAGGGCCGGGCAACGGGCTGATCCGAAACCCGTTGTCCGCCGCGACGTCCGTCGCGATGATCGCCGATCCTCCGGAGCTCGTGACGATGAGCATCCGCGGTCCGGCGGGAGCCGGCACGTAGGCGAGGGCCTTCGAGAAGTCATAAAGCTCCTCGAGCGAAGCGGCGCGGTGGATGCCGAACTGCCGGAAGACGGCGTCGTAGATCTCGTCCTTCCCGGCCAGCGACCGGGTGTGCGACTCGGCGGCCTTGCGCCCCTGCTCGGTCCGGCCCGCCTTGAAAATCACGATGGGCTTCCGGCACGCCCGGACGGCGGACAGAAAACGCGGGGCGTCCTTCACGCCTTCGATGTAAAGCGTGATCACCTTCGTGTTCGGGTCGGCGCCGAAGAACTCGATCAGATCGGCTTCGTCGACGTCGATCCTGTTGCCCATGCTCACGAACGCCGAGAACCCGAGCCTCTCCTCGGCCGCCCAGTCGATGAGCGCCGCCCCGACCGTTCCGCTTTGCGAAGCGATGGCCATCGCGCCCTTGCGGGTGATGAGGGGCCAGGACGCGCAGAGGCCATGGTGCGGGTAGTTCACGCCCTGACAGTTCGGCCCGACCACACGGATTCCGCACCGGGCCGCGTTCTGCTTGACCTCCTCCTGCAGACGCGCCCCGTCGGCCCCCGCTTCGGCGAAGCCTCCGGTGATGACGATGGCGGCCCGCACCTTCCGCTCGCCGAGCTGGAGGATGGTGCCGGGGACACTAGCTGCCGGAACGATGACGACGGCCAGATCGGTGCCTGATGGAATGTCGTCCGTCGACTTGACGGACGGGACGCCGAGAATCGCCTCTCCCCTCGGGTTCACGGGGATGACCGGACCGGCGAACCCCGCTTCGAGGATGTTCTTGAAGATCGTGAATCCCAGCTTCCCGGGCTTCGCGGAGGCGCCGACGACAGCCAGCGCGTTCGGACGAAAGAGAGCCTGCAGGGAGTCGCTCATGTCGCTCCTCGAAAACGGATTAGGCGAAGTCTATCCCGCGGGCCTGGCGCGAGCGGCTAGACTCGTCGGGCGTGATCAGAGATCGGAGTCGCGCTGATCCGGAGCCATTTCGTGTCTCTCTCTAAGGAGGAGATCCTCGAGGATTTCGAGAAGCTGGTTCGGGAGGGCATCCTCCTTGGCGCCGACCGCGACCCCGCGATCAGGGACGGAGCCGAGTTCGACCGAGGGCTCGTCAAGAAGAAGGGGAAGGGAAGCCGATTTCTCATCCGGAAGGTCCCCCGGAGATCGATTCTCCTGAGGCGCTGGGCACGTCTCTTCGAGAACGCGATCTCGCCGTGCGCCCTGCTCGACGCGCTCTCCGCCAGGATCCACGAGTTCGAGCACCGGGAGAAGCTTCTTCTCTTCAGCAGGGACCGGATCATCTATGACGCGGAGATCTTTCACGGGGAGGAGGGCGTCGGCGAGCTCACCCTCAGTTTCGCGTCGCTCCGGGATCCGTCTCTGGGATTGCGCGGTTATTTCTCGAGCGAGAGGCTGCGGGTCGTCTACATCGAGCACATCCGCCTGACGGCTCAGAAGTCCGGATACGCCTCGGCACTCTTCCGTCATTACGAGCGGCTCTTTCACGACCTCGGATTCAACCAGTTCCGGCTCAGTGCCGCCCTCTCCGTCGGCCGGTACTACTGGGCGCAGGAAGGGTTCGATTTCTCGGAAGGGTCGGAGGTTGGCACGAGGAAGGCGGAGCTCAGGGCCCTCGTGAAGGAGAGGGGCCTTCCCGTCCGGGAGGTGGAGATCGGACGTCTGAACCACGCCTACGATTTCGCCCGCTTCAGAAGAGAGCTCAGGATTCCCGTCTATCGGGATGCGGAGGGATTTTATTCGTCGAAGGGCGACGCCCGCTTTCGCGAGGAAGTCTCCCTGCCGCTTGGAAAGGCGTTTCTTCTCTCCTCGGCGCCCTGGGAGGGATACAAGACGATTTACACGAACACCCCGCGGAGAACGGGTTTCGTCACGTCGAGGGAGTATCTCTCGCATCGAACGCGCGCCGGGCACGTCGAGAGCCCCGGGCGACTTCGCGTGCTCAGGAAGGCGATCGACAAGGAAGGCCTGAGAAGGAGCCTCGTGACCCTGTCGCCGTACGTCCCCGACCTCGAATTCCTCGAGGGAATTCACCGGGCCGAGTACCTGGCCAGATTTCGCGAAAGCGTCCGGAGCGGCAAGAAGGTGTTCGCCACGGCTGACTGCTCGATTTCCGCGGCAAGCTTCGACGTCGCGCTTCTGGCGGCCGGCGGCGTAATGGCGGGTGTGGATGCGGTCCTGAACGGGAGGGTCGACAATGTCTTCTGTGCCGTCAGGCCGCCCGGACACCACGCGGGACGGAATTCCGCGATGGGATTCTGCTTCATCAACAACGTCGCAGTGGGAGCGGTCTACGCGCGGGCGGTCTACGGCGTGGAGAAGATCTTCATCCTCGACTGGGACGTCCATCACGGCAACGGGACGCAGGAGATCTTCGAGGGAGACCCTCTGACGTATTACTGCAGCCTCCACGAGCACCCCACGTTCTGCTTTCCGGGCACGGGCCGGAGGATGGAGCGCGGGACGGGCGTAGGCGCCGGGTTCACCCTGAACCTGCCGCTGAAGCCGCACACGAAGGACCAGGAGCTGATGGAGATCTTCGAGCGAGAAGTCGTCCCGGAGATCGAGCGCTTCGAACCCGGCCTCATCATGGTCTCCGCGGGCTTCGACGCGCACGAAAGCGACCCCATCGCCGACCTCGATCTCACGGAGAAGTCCTTTGCTTACATGACGCGCAGGGTCTGCGAGCTGGCGGATCGACACTGCGGGGGCAGGATCGTGTCCGTCCTGGAAGGAGGGTACGGTCCCGCCCTGGCCTCGTCGACACTCGTCCACTTGAAGATTCTTCAGGGAAGGAGTCCGGAATGTTCGTCGGAATAAGGATGACACGGAACGTCTTCACGGTCTCCCCGGGAGACACCTTGAAGTTCGCGAGCAACGTCCTGCACGAGAACCGGATCCATCAGCTTCCCGTCGTCGAACGCGGGGAGCTGGTCGGCTTCGTGTCGGGTACCGACATACGCAATTCGACGTTCGAGACGTCGACCGTTACGCAGCTCGGCAAGATCCTCGTGAAGAACAAGACCGTCCAGGAGATCATGACGCGCGAGGTGATCACGGTCAGCCCGGGGGACACGGTCGAAGACGCGCTTCTGATCTTCCACAAGAAAAGGCTGGGCGCCCTGCCCGTCGTGGACGGGAAGAAGCTCGTCGGAATCATCACGAAAGCCGACGTTCTGGCGGCTTTCTGCGACACCCTCAGGATCGAAGAGCCCGGCGTGAGAATCGAGGTGCTCCTCCCGCGCGACCCCGGTTCGCTCATTCATCTCGTGCGGCGCCTCGGGGAGCTGAGAACCGAGATCCGAAGCCTGATCTTGTCCCCCTTGCGGGAGGGCTTCGTGGCTTTCATCCGGCTCTCGACGATCGACGTGGCTCCCGTGAAGAAGTCTCTCAAAGACGCCGGCTTCACCGTGCCCGAGCTTTCGGATTTCTTGGCTGGAACCGTGCGCGACGAATCATGAGGACTCGAGGTGTGCCATGTTGATTCGAGACATCATGCGGAGCCCGGCCGTTGCCATCTCCGCCGATACGACGCTCCAGGACGCCTACCAGACCATGCGCGACAGGGAAATCCGGCACCTGCCGGTTCTCGAGGGCGAAAAGCTCGTCGGAGTCGTCACGGATCGTGACCTGAGGCTGGCGACCAGCGCGCTCGCGCCATCACCGTTCCCGCCAGGCAGCCGCGTCTGCGAGGTGATGACGCTGGAACCGCTGACGGCGGACGCCTCGGACCCGGTCGAGGACGCGGCGCGCGCGATGCGCGAGCGGAAGATCGGCTGCCTGCCGGTCCTGGACGACGGGCGTTTGATCGGCATCGTCACGGGCCTCGATCTGCTGGACGCCTTGATGCGCTTGACGGGCGTGCACAAGCCCTCGGGCCGCCTGGAAGTGCGGCTCGCCGACCATCCGGGCGAGCTCGCGCGGCTCACGGGCTTCGTCAGCCACCGTGACCTGAACATTCACTCGATCCTGACGTATCCCGAAGGCTCCGACTCGGTTCGGACCGTCCTGCGCATCGGCTCGATCGAAACCGGGCTGCTCGCACAAGACCTGCGCCGTGCCGGTTTCGAGGTGCTGTGGCCCCCGGAGAAGCCGTGCCCGCGGTGATCTACTCACCGGCCTACGGGAGATACTCCTTCGGCGACGAGCATCCCTTCAGCCCCGCCCGCACCGACATGTTGCTCGACCTCGTCCGTGCGCTCGGGCACCCCGTGGAAACGGTCGAACCGAAGCCGGCGACACGGGAGGAGCTCCTCGACGTGCACGCGGACGCGTATGTCCGCCGCGTGGAGAAGCTGAGCGTGGGCGAGCTCGTTCCGGACGGACCGGAGTATGGGCTCGGAACGCAGGACACGCCTTCGTTCCCCGGCATGGACGAGGCGGCGCGGTTGCTCGTCGGCGGAACTTTGCTTGGGGCGCGGCTGATCTCGGAAGGGAAAGAGAAACGCGTCCTCCAGCTCGGCGGGGGGCTGCATCACGCGCGCCCCGGCGTCGCGTCGGGTTTCTGCATCTACAACGACCTCGCGATCGCGATCAACTTCCTCACCCGGAACGGACTGAAAGTGGGCTATCTCGACATCGACGTCCACCACGCCGACGGTGTTCAGCAAATCCTCGACGAAGACCCGCGCGTCTTGACGGTGAGCCTTCACGAGTCGGGGAAGTACCTCTTCCCGGGGAGCGGCGAGATTCGTGAGCTCGGCTCGGGTGCCGGCCGCGGCCTGAAGCTCAATCTGCCGCTGGAGCCATTCACCGAAGGCGAGAGCTACCTGGAAGTTTTCGAGAGGGTGATCCCGGCGGCGCTGCGGCACTTTCGCCCCGACGTCCTCGTCGTCCAGGCGGGCGCGGACGCGCATTTCGACGACCCGCTCGCCGACCTCATGCTGACGACGCGCGATTACGAAGCCATCTTCAAGCGGATTCTGGAGTTGGCGGACGAATTCACCACGGGCCGGGTGCTTTTCACGCTCGGAGGCGGCTACTCGTTCCGCGCCGTGCCGCGCGTGTGGGCGATCCTCTACCTCCTGATTCACGGTCTCCCCGTGGCGCGGGACCTTCCGGAGTCGTGGCGGAGCAAATGGAGCCGCGCTTCGGAAAGCGAGCTCCCGCTCACCTTCCACGATCCGAATCCGTCGCATGCCGACATTCCGAACCGCTACGAGATCGCGCACCGCAACCGGCAAGTGGCCGAGCGGCTGTTGGACCTGACGCGGCAATACTGGTTCCCGAGGTAAGCGGGCGGCGGCTGGGAAATCTTCTTCCCCCGCGTTGTTACTTCGGCGCGATCATCTTTCCGGCGGCCTTCGCAGGAGGGTAGAGAAGGACGTGTCGTCCGTTCTGGATCTGGAAGATGCCGACTTGGTAATGCTGCGGGTTCCCGTGCTCGTCGAATTGCAGCCGCTCCAGCGGGAGCAGCAGGTCGGTTTCGCGTAGGGCGTCGCGGACGGCATCCCGCTCCGGAACTGCGGACGCGCGGGACGCCTTCTCGAACGCCGCCAACACCGCCCGCGCCGCGGTGTATCCGTACATGCTGAGCGGCGCCGGCGGATGCTTGAACTCCCTCGTGAATCCCGCCTCGTAAGAGCGGCTGCCCGCGAGATCTCCGGAGAGCGACATCCCGGGCTCCCAGACGATCGCGCCGATTGCGCCCTCCGCGACGGGGCCGAGCTGCGCGACGAGCGCCGGGAACTCCATTCCGAAGGCGCCCACGACTGCGAACCCGGAGCTCGTCTGGCCGGAGACCTGCCGGAGAAGAACGAGGTTGTCCGCGAAAAACCCGTCCATGAGGAGGAGCCGCGCGCCGCTTGCCTTCACGCGGGCAAGGAGAGGGATGAAATCCGGCGTCCCTGTCTGGAAGCTCTCGAACGTGGAGACTCTGACCCCGTTCGCCTCGAGCCGTTCTTTCTGGAGCCGGGCGAGCTGCGTCGCGCCCGGCGTCGCCGAATGGAGGATTGCAACGTCTTTCGCGGGCAGGAGCTCGAGAGGAACGGCCGTCGTGGCGTCCACGAACGGCTCGAGTCGGCTGATCCTGAAGAACCAGGCGTTTCCGCGCTGCGTCAGCCGCTGATCGAGCGAGGAGCTCGCCACGTAAGGGACGCGTTCTCGCTCGGCCACCTGGGCCACCGGGCCGACGATGCTGTCGACGTATCCGCCCACGAGCGCGCTGACTCGTTTGTGCGTGGTCAGCTCCTGGGCTGCGGTCGTCGCTTCGTCCGGTCTCCCGCTGTCGTCCCGCGTGATCAGGGTGACCGGGCGTCCGCGGACCCCGCCGGCGGCGTTCGCCTCCGAGACGGCGTAGACGACGCCTTCGTGCACGGCCGCTCCCTGGGCCGCCATGACGCCGCTGAGGGACTCGACCTCGCCGATTCGCAGGTCCACGGCGCTCTTCGGGTCGCGGGAGCACCGCGCGGCGTAAAGCCCCAACGCCAGCAGCGGGCCGAATGCGGCGAACCGTGGAACCTTCACGCGGTGACCGGTTCCGTGCCGAGGGTCAGAAGGCGGGCAGAGGCTGCCGCGCTTCCATCAAGAGCTGCCTGGTCCCGTCGGACCGGGCCGTGTCGCGCTCCATCTGGATGGAAGCGAGGCGAGAACGCCATGGGGTGAGGTCGAACGTTTCGTCCTTCGGCGAGGCGAGGCAGGCGTCGATCAGGTCCCGGTAGAAGCGGACCATGCGCTCGACGAGAGGCACGGGGTATTCGCGCCCTTGTACTTTCAGGCACGCGACATCGAGATCGATCAGGTGCGGGATGTCTTCCAGAAGAAAGAATGCATCGTTCTTCAGCGCCACGCTGCTTTCCCACTTCTCGTCGCCGGAATAGAGGTCCCAGGACTCCAGGCAGACGCGGTAATCGAGACCGCCGCGGTTCGGACTTCCCTTGAACAGGTCCTTCCCGAAGGCGTCCGTCGTGCGCTCGAGACGGTGATAGGGAGACATCCAGCATTTCCCGAGGTACGTGTAGCACTTGTTCGCGTGGATCAGGATCTCGATCCCGACGTCGATGCGCTCTTTCCGGGAGGCCAGCTCCCTGAGGGTCAGCTTCGTGTCGGCGACCACCTGCGAGACGCCGATCGACCGGTAGAACCTCACGTCCTCGTCGTTGAGGATATTGGCCCCGATCGAGGCGTGGATCGTGAGATGCGGAAATCTCCGGTGGACCTCGGCGATCGCACCGATGTCGGTCATGATCGCCCCGTCCACTCCCCAGGATACGAATCGCTCCATCTTTGCCAGCATGGGGGCGATCTCGTGAGACTGCATGTTCGTGTTGAAGGCCACGCGCAGCTTGGCGCCGCCCGCGTGGGCGATTTCGATCGCGGTGCGGACGTCCTCGTCGGACATCTCGTATTTGTCGCGCCTCCGGCTCCAGCCGCGAGGACCGACGTAGATGGCGTTCGCACCGTTCGCGGCCGCCCCTCGGACCATCGGAAGATTCCCTGCCGGCGCCAGAAGTTCGACCATGATCTTCCTCCTCGAGCTGCCTATGATTCCGCGCGCGAGATCGTCGGAAGGGACCCGAGCGCTTCCGGCCGAAGCCCCTGGTACTCCATTCCGCTCTTGCCGAAGTAGAAGCCGTTGCAGAGACCGACGTGCGCGTGACGCCGAAGCGTTTCCCACCACGTCTCGTTTACGTCGCCGTCGCCTGCGATCGCCCCTTCCAGAGCCGCGCGATACACGGCCGCGACCTCACGCCGGTAATCGGGAGTCTCCGAGACGGTTTCGATCCGGAAGTGCCGGTGGCCCCCGGCGATCAGACGCGGCAGATGGTCGAGCATGCACACGTCCTTGCCGCTCAGAATTCCCTTTCCCAGCGACTTCATCGCCCAGTCTCCCTGCTTCAGGAACAGCTCTTTCTGGCAGAGGTCGGGGCACTTAATTCCCCACTTCTCCTCGTAATCCAGCAGGAAGCAATAATCCGAGACGCCTAGCGGCATCTTGCCGTGGACGAGAAGCTCCAGGGGCGCGGAACAGGCTGCCGTGATCTCGTGGATCTCGTCCAGGCTCAGCTCGTAATTCGGTGTGAACCTCACGGCCCCGAAGCCGCGGAGGACCTCGGCGCCAGCCGCGGTGTAGACGTTCGCGAAGCCCCCGACGTGGACGGGGAGCTCCGGAAACTCCTCGTGTGCGATCCTCAGGATCCCGAGGTTGTGGACCTCGACCGCTTCGGCGCCCGCTGCCGCCGACGCTTCCAGCATCTTTCTCACCTTCGGCAGGAAATCGTTCCGCGGCGCCGCGTACGTCGCCGCATAGGCCTTCTTTCCCTGGTCGCGAAGGATGTGGAGCCCTTCCTTGAGGTCTCCGAGCTGCTCCAGGAAGTTCGATTCGTAGAGCCGGCAGTAGATGTCGCCGAGGTAAACCGCGTCGTAGCCGGTCAGGTTCGAGGCTCGGAGGTCTCGCAGGTTCGCGATCGTCGTGTTCAGCTCGAAGCCGGTCATGAGCGGTCAGTCTCCCGTCGCATTTCGCGCCTCGCCATTCGTCCTCTCCCTCATCGTCCGACGACGGCCCACGCCGTCGGCAAGGAGGCCGGTGGCGGCTCGAACGGGTCCGTCATCGCCCGAGCGTCGAGCGCCTTACGGTAGCGGCGCACGAGCGGCGCCAGCAGCTCCACCGGAAGGCTTCGGCCTTGCAGCTTCAGGACATCGGCTCCCGCCTCGGCATAGGCGCCGACATCCGCGATCCGGCTGATCTGCCGGCTCGGAAAAAGGCGCGTGTCGACATGACGACCGGCGGCGAAGAGCTCCCACGGTTGCTGGCAGATTCTGAAGCAGGCCCCGACGCCCCCTCGCTTCACGCTGCCGGTCTGCCGCAAACCCTGATGAGCACCCTCCGGCGCCTCGCCCGCGAAGTCCCTCGACGAGCCTGCGGCCCGGAAGGGCGACGGCTTCAAATGCACGTAGCTCGGCATCCAGCATTTTCCGAGCAGGACGAACTCCTCGACCATGTGGACCATGATCTCCACGGAGATTCCCCCGACCGTTCTGATCTCGCGCACCTCGGCGGGGCTCACCGTCCCCGGCAGGACGACGGCGTGGGCGCCCAGGTCCCGGAAGAGAGCGACGTCGGCGACGGTCTGGGCGCCGCAGCCGATGCTGGCGGTCAGCCGCAACCTCTCGAAGCGTCGCTTGAGGTCCGCGAGGATTCCGACGTCGTTCACGATGACATCCCGAATCCCGAGCTCCAGGAGGGCGGCGACATGCTCGAAGAGTCGTGCACGTTCCGCGGGCTTCGGAATCGTGTTGAGGGCGACCTGGAGACCCCGGCCGGCCGAGGTCACCTCGTCCCACGCGGCCTCGAGCTCGTCCCAGCGCAGCTCTCTCCGCGCCCCGCCGCGGCTCCAGCCCTCGAGGCCCACATACACGGCGTCTGCCCCCGCGCCGAGAGCGGCCCGGACGGCCTCGAGACTTCCGGCCGGCACGAGGAGGAGAGGCACTGCCATCACCCCGGCCAAAATACTACGTGCCGTCGACTATTCATCGCGTCGAGTGATTTTAGGCTGCGATTCCGGCCGCGAGTCAAGATGTTTCTCTCGATTCGCTCGTACCCTGTAATCTCCGGCGATGGCAGCGCGCCACGGTCTCACGGAAACGTACCGCACGATGGCGAATCTGCGGCGGTTTTTCGAGTCGGTCCGGAGGACGATCACGGCCGAGCCGACGACCGGGGGCCTCACGCCCGCCCAGCAGTTCGCCCTCCTGACGCTCGCGGGCAGCCCGTCGGACGCCCCCCTGACGATCGGCGACCTGGCGCGCGAGACGTTTGCCACGATGAACACGACCTCCGCCCTCGTGAGGAGGATGGAGCGCACCGGCCTCGTCCGCACGACGCGCTCCCCGAGGGATCGCCGCTTCGTCTACGTCAAGCTGACGGCATCCGGCGAACGCCGCCTTCGTCCATCCACGGCCGCCGTTGCAAAGGCCCTGCGCGCTGCGGCCGACGAGCAGGGAAGAGCCCAGCTCCGCACCGCGTTCGAGACGTGGTTCGACAACTGGGGCGCCGTCATCAAGGCGCTGTCGTCCTCTCCCCGCAGGCGTGGGCGCCGAACGCGCCGGCAAGTCGCCGGGAGATGGCGGGCTCGCCCTTAAGGCTCCTACTTCCTCTTGTCGCTCACCTGGGTCAGCAGCGAGTCGCTGACGTGCGTGACGAGGCCGTGGAAGACGACCTTGACCTTGCGGAAGCCCGGGTCGGTGAGGATCTTCTCGAGCGCCGCGAGGCTCTCGAGGTCGACCTGGACGAGCCGCTGCGGGGAGGATCCGCCCAGCATGCTCTTGTAGGTGCGGACGGCCTTGACGCCTTTGAACTTCAACCAGATGTTCTTGCCGGGGCCCTTGGTGTACCTCTCGTACTCCCTGAGCTTCCCGGGCAGGACGTCGAACCTGTACTCGAACGTGACCATGGAACTGCCTCCTTGATTCCTATCTTCCCGTCCAGACGGCCGCTCTCTTGCCGAGGAACGCCGAGATCCCTTCCTGTGCATCGGACGTCATGGAGCTCATCGACATGATCTCCTTGGTGTACGCGTACGCTTTCGGCTGATCGAGGTCGATCTGCGAGTAGAAAGCCTGTTTCCCGATGGCGAGCGTGACGGGGCTCGCCTCCGCAATGTGCGCCGCGAGCTTGCGAGTCTCCTCACGGAGCGCGCCTGAAGGCACGACGCCGTTGACGAGCCCCCAGTCAGCGGCCGTCGTCGCGTCGATCGGGTCCCCGGTCAAAAGCATCCGGAGGGCGCGCTTGCGACCGACCGCACGGGTCAACGCGACCATCGGAGTCGCGCAGAAGAGGCCGATCTTGACTCCCGGCGTGGCGAACCAGGCCTCCTCGGCGGCGACCGCGAGGTCACAGGTCGCCACGAGCTGGCATCCCGCCGCGGTGGCGACGCCCTGAACCTCGGCGATGACGGGCTGCGGAATCGACTGGATCTTCATCATCAGCTCGGCACAGACGTCGAAGATCTGGCGGTAATCGTTGATGTTCCTCCCGACCAGCTCGCTGAGATCGTGTCCCGAGCTGAAGACCTTCCCGGCCGCGGCGAGAATGACGGCGCGGAGCTGCCGGTCCTCTCCGATGCGTCCGAGGCAGTCCAGCAGCTCCCGCATGAGCGCCAGCGAAAGGGCGTTGCGCCTCGCGGGTCGGTTCAGCGTCACGACCGCGACGGCCCCATCCGTCTCGAAGCAAAGGCTTTCGTATCCCATCTGAAGTCTCCTTTGCCGGCCGCTCTCTCTAGTGCCCGCAATATTGCGGGAAGTACTCGTCGTCCCCGATGAACTCGGGGAACTGGACGCGCACTTCGCCCAGGGGATGGAAGTCGGCGTCGAACTCCAGGGCGACCACACGCTGGTCCTGGCCGTCGTAGTACCGGAAGACATAGCGCCCGTCAGGCAGAGCCAGAGCATCGATCGCGCGGCTGTCGTCGAAGTTGAGAGCCATGCTTACCAGCAGGTCGGGGACCGAATAGACGACGCCCTTGATCGTCAGGGTCTGTTCGCCGCTCCCGAGGGGGCCGTAGCGGCTCTCCATCAGCGCCGGGCCTTTCAACCCAGCCACGGCGCTCACGCTTCCTTCGGAGCCGCCGCGGGCCGCTTGAAGATCAGGTGCAGACCGATCGTCCCGTAGGCCACGCCATCTTTGTTCGGAGCGATGAGCGGGGCAGCCGAGACGAGCTCCCAGCCTTCGGAGCCGGCGCCGTTAATCCAGGTGTCCAGGCCGCTCACCATGCCACCTTCTCCGTCGCTGAAGATGACCATTCGATCGAAGTACTCCCACTGCATGATCGCTCCCGTTACGCACCTCAGCCTAGCACAGGGCCACGGGAGAACCGGCGTCTCGTCAGGCTTTTGCGAGGTGGTCGCCGAGCCAGGCGCTGAGGGTCTCGCAGGCCGAGCGGTTGAACCGCAGCTCGCTGTGGTTGAACCAGCGCGGGAGGTAACGGATCAGGCCGCTCTCGTGCTGGACGTCGGGGCGGATATTCTCGGAGACGAGGCGCTTTTCGGAGGCGGGGAGCTCGGCCTGCAGGCCCGCGGCGCCGTCGAGAAGCGCCTGGATGTCGCGCTCCGAGTAGAGGAGGAGACAGGGGCGGCCATGCGACGGGACGGGGCCGAGCTTTTCGAGGAGCTCGAGGACGTATCCCGAGTAAGGCTCGCGGAGCCCGGGGCTCGGGAGGTTCTCGAACATCCATTTGCCCTGCGGGGACATTTGCATCATGACGGACGGCGACATCGCCACCATGACGTCCGCCGACGACATGAGCGCGAGCCTCCCCCCGAGGCTGTGGCCGATCACCGCCGTCTTGCCGAAACGCCGGACGAACGCGACGGCGGCCTCGAGCTCATCGCGCATCGCCGGGCCGATCGGCGCCATGTTCTCGCCGTGCCCGCAGAGGTCGACCGCGAGAACGGCGATCCCTTTCTCGGCCACGGCCGTGGCGATCCCGAGCATCTGCTCCTTCGACGAGCCGTAGCCGGGGCACGCCACGGCACCGCCGCGCGGCGAGGCCGGGACGAAAAGAAAGCCGGGGATGACATGGCCGTCCGGCGCCCTCAAGTCGTTCACCCTCCGAAATTCCATCTCACTGCTCCTTCGCCTTGGCCTCGAGGGCCGCGAGGCGCACGTTGAGCTCTTTTTGCTTCTGCCAGCGGGCCGTCACGTCCTGGACGATCGCGGCCACGCCGGCAAGCTCGCCGCTGCCTCCGCGGACGAGGACGACGTTGAACTCGATGGAGATCCGCGAGCCGTCTTTCCGCACGGCCGGAACCGCAAGCGGGTCGCGCCCATATTTCGTGACCCCGCTCGCCATGACTTTCTCCCAGCCTTCCCAGTGTCTCTGCCTCTGGCGCTCGGGCACGATCAGGTCCAGCGACTGTCCGAGCGCCTCTTTTTCCGTGTAGCCGAACACGGTCTCGGCTCCGGAGTTCCAGAGGCGAATCTTCCCCTCGCGGTCGGCGAAGAGGATCGCCATCGGGCTGTTCTCGACGATTCTCCGGCAAAGCCAGCCGTGGTCAGGGGACTCGGTCATGTGATTCTCCTTCGACGGTCACGCTCGCGACCTGGGCGGAAGGGTCTGCGGCGCGCGGGCGTGCCGGCGCCGTCGTCGTGTAACGGGCGGCCCGTTCCTTGTGAGGACGCGCCACGCGAATGCGCGCATCGAGGATGCGGCAGCCGTCGCCGGGAGACCCGACGAAGATCGGGCTGAGCTCGAGCTCCGCGATGTCCGGCGCTTCCTCGACCAGACGGGAGACGCGCAGCAGGACGTCCTGGATCGCCTCGATGTCGGCGGGCGGGTACCCGCGATAACCCGTGAGCAGGGGATAGCCGCGGGCTTCCCGCACCATGGCGGCGGCGGCGCGGTCTGTCAGGGGAGTCACGCGCACGGCACGATCCGCGATCGCCTCTACATGAATTCCGCCGAGACCGAACGCGATGAGAGGACCGAAGGAAGGGTCCTCGAACATTCCGACCGTCACCTCGACGTCTCCCTTGAACATCGGCAGGACGAGCACGCCTTCCTTCGCCTCGAACGTGCCGTCCGCCGTCAGGGAATCGCGAATCACGTCGAAGGCTCTCCGGGCCGCGACCTCGTCGGGGACGTTCAGATGGACCGCCCTCTTCTCGGTCTTGTGAAAGACCTGGGGGCTGGCCGACTTGACCGCGACCGGGAACCCTACGCTCCGGGCCATCTTGGCGGTCTCGTCGGCGGTGCGGGCGACCCCACCCGCAGCGACGGGAAGGCGCATGGCTCGAAGGACTGCCCTTGCTTCCTCCGCCGTGAGCCAACCCGCCCCGCGCTCTTCGATCGCCCGCCGGCACGTTCCGCGCGCGGACGCCGGCTCGATGTCGTCGAAGTCGGGAACGATCCCGTGCGGGCCTGCTCGCCACACGGCGTACGTCGCGATCTTGCCGAGCACGCGCGCAGCAGATTCCGGGTACGCATACGTGGGAATGCTCTCGCCGCCGAGCGCAATCGGCCCGCTGGCATCTTCCTTCGCCACGAGGCAGACCAGAACCGGCTTGCCGGCTCCGCCCGCAGCGCGCGCGCCCGCCGTGCCCCGCCGGATCGCCTCCAGCATCGCGGCCGATCCTTCCTCGTCGAGCGGGGTTTGGATCGCGATCACGGAATCCACGTCGCGATCGACGAGGAGCGACTCGAGCGCCTGAGAGTACTGATCCGCCGAGGCCGAAGCGCCAAGCACGAGCGGATTGCCGATCGCCGCACCGGGCGAGAGAAAGGCCTCGAGCCGCCTTGCCGTCGAGTCGGAAAAGGGACTGACGGAAAGCCGGGCCGCCTCGCAGGCGCCCTCGCAGAGGATGCCGGGGCCGATTCGGTCCGAGAGGATCGCCACGCGGCGCCCCAGAGGCAAAGGCTGCCGGTCAAGCGCGGAAGCGAGATCGAACATCTCGTCCAGCGTCTCGGCGCGGATGACTCCAGTCTGGCGGAAGAGCGCATCCACTGCGGCGTCGTCCGCGACGAGAGCCGCCTCGCCGGATCCGGTCTCCACGCTCGCCGCCCGGCGCCCCGGTTTCACGACCACGATCGGCTTCTCTCGGCTCACGCCCCGGGCGATTCGCGCGAACCGCCGTGGATTCCCGAACGACTGGAGGTAAAGGAGGATGACGCGCGTCGCTTCGTCGCCTTCCCAGTACTGGAGGAGGTCGTTGCCGGAGATGTCGGCCTTGTTTCCCACGTTGATGAAAGTCGAGATGCCCACGTGTCGCTGCCGCGCGAGGGACAGCATGGCGAGACCCAGCGCGCCGCTCTGGGACAGCATCGCGACGCTTCCGCTCGGCGGGAGAATCGGGGATGCCGAAGCGTTGAGCCGGATCGCCGGATCGGCGTTCAGGAGGCCCATGGAGTTGGGCCCGACCAGGCGCATCCCGTGGCCTCGAGCTTTCTCGAGGAGTTTCTCCTGCAGGGAACGCCCCTCGGCCCCCGCCTCGGCGAATCCCGCGGTGACGACGACGAGCGCCCGGACGCCGGCCGCGGCGCAGTCGTCCACCGCATCCAGCACCGCGTCGCGCGGCGCGACCATGATGGCGAGATCCGTCCCTTGCGGGATCTCGCGTGCGGAGGGAAAGGCCGGCCATGGCGCGATGGAGGGCAAAGTCGGGCTGGCCGCGTAGACAGGGCCCTGGAAACCTCCCTTGGACAGCGCCTCGAGGATGCGCAATCCGATGCTCGAGGTCTCGCGGGACGCGCCGACGACCGCGATGGACCGCGGCCGGAAGAAGGGACGAAGCGAGGCGGTCGTGAAGACGCGGTCCCTCATTTCCGAACGGCTGACGCTGTCCTCGCTCGGAGCGACCGTGAAGTCGATCTCGACGGATTCATCCTCGATCCTGGAGTGGATCGGAAATCCCGACTGCCGAAACGTCTCCAGCATGAGCTGGTTCCCCAGCAACGTCAGAGCCCAGAAGCGAACGAAGCCGTGCCGCGCCGCAAGGAGGGCCAGCCGCTCGAGGAGAAGACCTCCGAGGCCCTTCCCTTGAAACTCGTCATCCACCGCGAAGGCGACCTCGGCGCTCGCCTCGTCGCGCGCGACGTAGGAGCCGGTCGCGATGATCCGGGACGTGCCCTCCACGACCCGGCTCACGATCAGCGTGAGCTGCACCCGAGGGTTGGACGAATCGCACTGCCGCTTGAGCAGCGACTCTGCCGGATCGGCGGCCGAGAAGAAGCGGCGCCGCTTCGACTCGGGCGAGAGCTGATGGAAGAACTCGCGCAGCGCGTCGAGGTCTCCCGGCTCCGAAAGGCGGATGAACGCGGTGGAGCCGTCGCGCAGAATGAGACGGCCGGATTCCGCGGAGTCCTGATAGGTCGGCGGCAGGAAAAGGGTTCGCATGAAAGCGGACGTCGTGCCTACCCGCCCGGGGCGTCAGCGTGACCGGTCATCTTAGCACCGCATCGGCGGCGGCGGGGGTCCGCTATCATCCTGCGCGTGTCAGCGGCCGTCCCGATTTTCGACGCGCACATTCACGTCGGCCCGCACGATCGGATGAACGAAGGGGCCCGCCGCATCATGCTGGACGGGCGAGACGATCTCGACCTCCTCGAGCGGGTCATGGGCTCGGCGGACGAGCTCCTCCGGGCGATGGATGCCGAGGGCATCGCGCGCGCGGCTCTCATCAACTCCGTGGCTCCCGACACCCTCGGAATCACCGACATGGTGAACCCCTGGATCGCGCGATACGTGGAGGGTCACCGCGACCGGCTCGTTCCGGTCGGAGGGATCCACCCGCGGCACTCCCGCGACGTCGCCCAAGACATGAAGAAGCTGCTCGACGTCTACCGTCTGGGCGCGATCAAGCTCCACCCGCCCCACATGGAGATGGCCGCGAATGCGTACCGGACGGACTGCCCCTCCCTCGCCGACGTCTACCGCCTGGCGGGGGAGGCCAACCGGCCGGTCCTGATCCACACGGGGACTTCCATTTTTCCCGGCGCGCGCAACGTCTATGCGGACCCGATGGCGTGCGACGACGTGGCCGTCGACTTCCCCGGGACCACGCTCGTTCTCTGCCACGCCGGCCGCCCTCTTTGGTACGAGACGGCGTTCTTCCTCGCGAGGCGCCATCCGAACGTCCTGCTCGACCTCTCGGGCATCCCGCCGCGGAAGCTCCTCGAGGTCCTTCCCCGGATCTCCGAGATCGCCGATCGCGTCTTGTGGGGAACCGACTGGCCCTCGAAGGGCGTCCGCTCGATGCGCCGGAACGTCGACGATTTCCTGGCGCTTCCCCTTTCGGACTCGGTGCGGCGGAAGATCCTGTTCGACAACGCGGCCGCGCTCTTTCCGGTCTGACGGCATGATGACCGCGCCTGCAGATTCCCGTTAGACTTCTTCCATCTTGTCCCTGACAGCCGGGACGAAACTGGGGCCTTACGAGACGCTCTCCGGGGGGCGCCTTCGGCCGCCCCCCGGTACCCCCCGCGGGGTGACGATCTGAGTCTGGTCTGCGGCGCACAAGTTAGGTCCCTACGAGATCCTCGCGCCGCTCGGCGCGGGCGGGATGGGCGAGGTTTATCGGGCGCGGGACCAGAAGCTCGACCGGGATGTCGCGATCAAGGTGCTGCCGGAAGCCGTCGCCGCCGATGCGGACGCGCTGGCGAGGTTCGAGCGGGAGGCCAAGGCGGTCGCGGCGCTCTCGCACCCGAACATCCTCGCGATCTCACGACTTCGGAACGCACGACGGCATCGCCTATGCCGTCATGGAGCTTGCTCGAAGGCGAGACGCTGCGCGGCAAGCTCGACGCCGGACCGATCCCGCAGAAGCAGGCCGTGGACTACGCCGCTGCAGATCGCGAAGGGCCTCTCCGCCGCCCACGAGAAGGGGATCGTCCACCGGGACCTGAAGCCCGAGAACCTCTTCGTCCCGAAGGACGGCCACGTGAAGATCCTCGACTTCGGCCTGGCAAAGAGAGTCGAGGCGGTCAGCCCCGGAGCGAGGAGACGAGCGCGCCGACGGTCTCGGGTCACACGGAGCCCGGGACGGTCATGGGCACGATGGGCTACATGTCGCCCGAGCAGGTGCGGGGGCTCCCCGTCGATCACCGCTCGGACATCTTCTCGTTCGGGGCGATCCTCTACGAGATGCTTCGGGCAAGAAGGCGTTCAAGAGGGACACGGCGAGCGACACGATGGCGGCGATCCTGCGGGACGAGCCGCCGGAGCTCTCGGGGTCGGGACGGAACATCTCGTCCGCTCTCGACAGCATCGTCCGGCATTGCCTGGAGAAGGACCGGGACAACCGTTTTCAGTCGGCGAAGGACATCGTGTTCGCGCTCTCGGAGCAGTCCTCGGCGACCGTCGACGAGCGGCGCGCGGCTGGCGGCGCCACCGGCCGGAAAGAGGATCGTCCTCGGCGCCGTTGCGGCCCTCGCCGTTCTCGCGGTCGCTGGCATCTTCCTCCTGCGCCGGCCGCACACGACGTCGGGCGGGATCGGGGGCGTGAAGCGCCTGGCCGTGCTGCCGTTCGAGAACGTGGGAGCTCCCCAGGACGAGTATTTCGCCGACGGCATGGCCGACGCCGTGCGCGGCAAGCTCACGTCGCTTGCCGGGCGTCGAGGTGATTGCCAGAGCCAGCTCGACCCCGTACAAGAAGACGACGAAGACGCCGAAGCAGATCGCCCGACGAGCTCGACGCGAGATATCTGCTGACGGCGACCGTGCGCTGGGAGAAGAGCGGAGGCACGAGCCGCGTGCAGGTCAGCCCGGAGCTGGTCGAGGTGAACGAGCCCGGCGCCGCCACCTCGAGGTGGCAGCAGCCCTTCGACGCGGCGCTGACGGATGTCTTCCAGGTGCAGTCGGACATCGCGACGCGCGTGGCGCAGGCTCTCGATGTCGCGCTCGGGGCGGGCGACGAGAAGCGGCTTGCGGAGAACCCCACGCAGAACCTGGCCGCCTACGACGCCTTCCTGAAGGGCGAGGAAGTCTCGAGGAGCATGGCCATCAACGATCCGGCCAGCCTGCGCAAGGCGCTCGGGCTCTACGAGCAAGCCGTGGCCCTCGATCCCGGCTTCGCGCGGGCCTGGGCGCAGATTTCCAAAGCCGACTCGATCCTGTACGGCAACAGCGTGCCGACGCCGGAGCTGGCCGAGCGCGCGCGCCAGGCAGCGGAGAAGGCGGTCGCCCTCGCGCCAGACCAGCCCGACGGATACCTGGCCCTCGGCACCTACATGCGCGTGGTCGTCGCGGACCTCAGCCGCGCGCTGGAGCAGTACGCGAAGGGGCGGCGCGTTGCGCCTGGCAACGCCGACTTGCTCAGGGCAACCGCGTTGACCGAGCAGAGCCTCGGACACTGGGACGCGGCGGTGGAGCACTTCAAGCAGGCAGAGCGCCTCGATCCCCGGTCGATCAACAACAAGTGGACGCTCGGCATCGCGCTGCTTCGTCTGAGGCGATATCCCGAAGCGCGCGAAGCCTTCGACCGCGGGCTCGCCCTCGCGCCCGCAAACCTCACCCTGATCGAGCAAAAGGCGATGACGTTCCTCGGGGAGGGAGATCTCGCGGGAGCGCGATCCGTGTTGCACGCCGTGCCCAAAGAGGTCGAGCCCACGGCAATGGTGTCCTATCTGGCGACTTACTTCGATCTCGTCTGGGTCCTCGACGAGGAGCAGCGTGAGCTGCTTCTGCGTCTGACACCGAGCGCCTTCGACAACAACAGGGGGGCCTGGAGCCTCTGCCTCGTCCAAGCCTATGCGCTCAAGGGCGATGCGGCCAACGTACGCTCCCACGCCGAGGAAGCGAGAAAGGCCTTCCAGCAGCAGCTTCTCGCCGCGCCACAGGACCCGCAGCTTCACATCCTGCTCGGCCTCGCACTCGCCTACCTCGGCCAGAAAGACGAAGCGATCCGAGAGGGAGAACGCGGTGTCGCGCTCCTGCCCGTGACCAAAGATGCGTACCTCGGTCCCTATCTCGAGCACCAGCTCGTGCGCATCTACATCCTCGTCGGCGAGCCGGAAAAGGCGCTCGACCAGCTGGAGCCGCTCCTGAAGATCCCGTACGTCCTCTCGCCCGGCTGGCTCAGGATCGACCCGAATTTCGACCCGCTGCGCAAGAACCCGAGGTTCCAAAGGCTCGTCGAGAGGGCGAAATGACCCTCGCGTCCGGAACGCGGCTCGGGCCCCTACGAGATCCTCGCGCCGCTCGGCGCAGGCGGGATGGGGGAGGTTTACCGGGCGAGAGACACGCGGCTCGCGCGGGAGGTCGCGGTCAAGGTGCTGCCGGAAGAGTTCTTCGAAGAGCGAAGAGAAGCGGCAGAGGTTCGAGCGGGAAGCGAAGCTGCTGGCCTCGCTGAACCATCCCAACATCGCGGTCATCTACTCATTCGAAGAAATCCCCGCTTCCTCTCGTCCTCGTCGCGACACCTCCTGGTCATGGAGCTGCTCGAAGGCGAGACGCTGTCGGAGCGGCTCGCGAAAGGGCCGCTGCCGCTCGACCAGGCGTTGCGGTATCGGCGGGGAGATCGCGCGAGGCGCTCGACAAGGCCCACCGCCGGGGGATCGTCCACCGGGACCTCAAGCCCGGCAACGTGATGCTGACGAAGTCGGGCGTGAAGCTGCTCGACTTCGGGCTCGCGAAGGCAGATCGCGCCGGACGCGCCGAACGGCGCGCTGTCGGCGCTGCCGACGCAGACAGGTCACTGACGGCGGAGGGCGCCGTCATCGGGACGTTCGCAGTACATGGCGCCGGAGCAGCTGGAAGGGAAGGAGGCCGACGCGCGGACCGACATCTTCGCGTTCGGCGCCGTGCTCTACGAGATGGCGACCGGGAGGAGGGCGTTCGCGGGGGCGAGCCGGGCTTCGCTGGTCGCGGCGATCATGTCGAGCGAGCCCACCGTCGATCTCCTCGATTCAGCCCGACGACGCCGCCGGCGCTCGACCGCTCGTGAAGACGTGCCTCGCGAAGGACCCCGACGACCGCTGGCAGAGCGCCGGAGATGTCGCCAGGGAGTTGAAATGGATCGCGGAGGGCTCGGCGCCGGCTGGCGCCGCCTCTCCGGCCGTCGCCGGCGCCGCAGTCGCCGCGAGGGCTCGCGTGGGCCGTCGCGGCGCTGCGCGATCGTCGCTCGGCGCTTTGCGGCGCCTCCTGTCTCGCCGGTCGCCGGCGCCCGAGGAGCTGACGCGCTTCACGATCATGCCGCCCTCCGGCCAGGGCTTCCTGCGGATGGTCACGCTCTCTCCGGACGCGCGGCGCATTGCTGTTCCTTCTCCAGGACGAGGGAGGAAGAACCTCGATCGCGGTTCGCCCGCTCGACAGCCTCGAGACCCGGCGGCTGCCGGGCACCGAGGACGCCCGCGGCATGTTCTGGTCGCCCGACGGCCGCGAGATCGCTTTCTTCTCGGAAGGGAGGCTGAAGCGCATGGGCGCGGACGGCGGCCCCGTCCAGACGATCTGCGAGAGCGGGGGCGCGTTCTCCGGCGCGTGGGGCCGCCAGGGCACGATCCTCTTCACGAAGGAGTTCGGCGACCCCATCGTCGCCGTCTCCGCGGCAGGAGGCACGCCTCGGCCGGTCACGGCGCTCGACCCGGCGCGTGGCGAAGTCGCGCACTTCCATCCCGCGTTCCTTCCCGACGGACGGCATTTCGTCTTCGTGGCGCGCAACCTCGACCCGGAGAAGACCTCCGTCGTGCTGGCGTCGCTCGATTCGAAGGAGGTCCGCCGGCTCTTCCATGCGGACTCCGCCGCCGTCTTCGCCGATCCGGATACCTCCTGTTTGCGCGGGACAACGCCCTCTTCGCGTGGAGATTCGATCCCCGGCGCCTCGAGCTCGTCGGGGACCCCGTTCCCGCGTTCGAGCACGTCCGCTACACGACCGAGGACAACTTCCTGTCGGCTCTCGGCGGCCGGAAACCGCGTGGCGTACCTGTCGTGGTCCATGCGGCGGAGGCTCGTTTGGGTGGACCGGAAGGGGCGCGAACTCGGCACCCTCGGCGACGTCGGCGGCTACGAGGACGTCCGCATCTCGCCGGACGGCCGGAGGGTGGCCGTGCCGTGCGCGATCCGGCGCACGGCCAGAACCAGGACGTCTGGGTCCTGGATGCCTCCCGCGGGACGGGTACGCGGATCACCGCCGAGCGCACGGACGAGTTCGACCCGGCGTGGTTCCCGGACGGCGAGCGGCTGGTCTATGTCTCCGATCGCGTGTCGGTTTCTACGATCTCTACGAGCGGCCGGCGAGCGGGGGCGCCGAGAAGATTCTGGTTCGGACGAAGCAGGACAAGATCTCTGCCGACGGTGTCGCCCGACGGCCGGCATCTGCTCGTGGACGTCCCGGAGGCGGGCAGGTTCGCGCGCGTTCTGATCCCGCTGTCCGGAGGCGGCGATTCCTCGGTTGAGCGGCGACTCCCGGTTCTCGGAGGAGCATCCCGAGATCTCGCCGGACGGCCGCTGGACCGCGTTCGACTCGCAGCGAGTCGGGGCAGAGGGAAGTCTACGTGCAGCCTCTGCCGGAGGGTCCGAAGCGTCAGGTCTCGATCGGCGGCGGCCAGATGCCGGTCTGGAATCGAAACGGCTCGGAGCTCTTCTACGCGGCCCGGGACGGGATGCTGATGTCGGTCACCATGCGCCTGCCGCGGGCCGGCTGGAGATCGCGGAGCCGCAGCCGCTCTTCCTCCTGCAGCTCGGAGTGAGCGGGGAGATCCAGATCCACCGCCACCCTTATGACGTCTCTCCGGACGGCCAGCGGTTCCTCGTGATCCGCCGCGCGCCGGACGCCGAGCCCGACGGCGCTGTCGTCGTCACGAACTGGACCGCGGTGTTGAAGAAAATCCCGTAACGGCAGACTGCTAGGATCGAAACGATGCTGGCGCTCCGAACCTCCGAGATCCGCGACAAGTACACGGGCCGTTCTTCACCCAACGCTGATCGAGTTCGGGAAGGCGCAGATCCTGGGACGGAGCGAGGAGGAGAAGGAGGAGGCCTACATCAAGCGGATTCATCTGGCGACGTGAAAGAGGCTTCCCCGCTGGCGGCGGCGGCTCCCCCCGGTTAGACTTCCGCGCGGCGCGATGGCGATCTTCGGAAAGAGCGGTGGCCCGGAGTCCCCGGGCCGTGAGGACCCGGGGTCCCGCTCGTCCTTCATCGGCGCGAAGATCCGGTTTCAAGGGGAGCTCCTCGGGGACGAAGACGTCCTCGTGGAAGGCCGCCTGGAGGGCCGGGTGAAGATCTCGAAAGCCTTCCGGGTGGGCCTTCACGGAGTGGTTCTCGCCGAGGTCGCAGCCGCCACCGTCACCATCGCAGGGCGCATCGTCGGCAACGTAAGCGCCGCCGAGCGCGTGGAGCTTCTCCCGACCGGCACCCTCGAAGGCAACATTCAGGCTCCGCGCATCGTCATCGGCGAGGGAGCGCGATTCACAGGAAGCATCGACATGAGCGGCGGGGCTGCGACTCCCACGCCGTCGAGCTGACCCCGCACGTGAAAGGAACGAAACGACATGGCCTCGTCCGCGCCCATCCACGGAAACTGGATCGCAGGAAAATGGGTCCCCGCCCGATCCGCTCGAACGTTCGAGAACCGCAATCCCGCCGACGTCACGGATCTCATCGGCCGCTTCGCCGACTCCGACGAGCGCGACGCGAAGGAGGCGGTCGACGTCGCCGCCGAGGCCTACCGGACGTGGCGCCTCGTGCCGGGACCGCAGCGGGGGGAGATTCTCTACCGCCTCGGCGAGGTTCTGCGCGACCGCAAGGAGGACTACGCGCGCGACATGACGCGCGAAATGGGGAAGGTCCTCAAGGAAACGCGCGGCGACGTCCAGGAGGCCATCGACATGGCCTTCCTCATGGGCGGCGAGGGCCGGCGCCTGCACGGGCAGACGACGCCCTCCGAGCTGCCGAACAAGTTCGCCATGTCGGTGCGGTCGCCGATCGGCGTCTGCGCCTTCATCACGCCGTGGAACTTCCCGATGGCGATCCCGGCCTGGAAGACGACGGCCGCCCTCGTGTGCGGCAACACCGTCGTCATCAAGCCGGCCACGGACACGCCGCTCTCGGTCGTGAACTTCGCGCGCGCCCTCGAGGACGCGGGGCTGCCGCCCGGCGTCTTCAACGTGGTCACGGGCAGCGGCTCGAAGGTGGGGATGCCGCTCCTCAAGGACCCGCGTGTGAAGGTCGTTTCCTTCACGGGCTCGACGGCCGTCGGCCAGACGATCAACGAGGCGTGCGCTCCGACGTTCAAGCACGTCCACCTCGAGATGGGCGGCAAGAACCCGATTCTCGTCATGGACGACGCGAACCTCGAGCTCGCCGTCGACGGCGCGATCTGGGGCGCGTTCGGCACGAGCGGCCAGCGCTGCACGGCGTCCTCGCGTCTCCTCGTCCACAAGAAGGTCGCCCGGAAGTTCACGGCCATGCTCGCCGAGCGCGCGAACGCGTTGAAGGTCGGAAACGGCCTCGACGAGAAGATCGAGATGGGGCCGTCCATCAACGAGAGCCAGCTCGACACGGTTCTCGACTACATCTCCATCGGAAAGGCCGAGGGCGCCAGGTGCGTCGCCGGCGGGCGCCGTCTCGCGGGCAAGGCTCACGCGAAGGGCTGGTTCGTGGCGCCGACCGTTTTCGCCGACTGCAATCGGCGGATGCGCATCGCGCGCGAGGAGATCTTCGGGCCCGTGACGTCCATCGTGCCGATCGGGTCGCTCGAAGAGGGAATCGACGTCGCGAACGACAGCGACTACGGCCTTTCGTCGGCCATCTTCACGCAGGACGTCAACAAGGCGTTCGTCGCGATGCGCGACCTCGAAGCGGGGATCTTCTACGTCAATCTGCCGACGATCGGCGCAGAGACGCACCTGCCGTTCGGCGGCACGAAGAAGACGGGGAACGGGCACCGTGAGGCCGGCCTCGCCGCCCTCGACGTGTTCAGCGAGTGGAAGTCGATCTACGTCGACTACTCGGGCACGATCCAGAAGGCCCAGATCGACGTTCCCGCCGGAGCGGCCCGACCTTCGAAGAAGAAAGCCTGAGAGAGCGGGAGCGGATGGGCACTCCCGTCCTCTGGCTCCTGCCGTTCGTCGGTCTTCTCCTCTCGATCGCGATCCTGCCGCTCGTCGTTCCCGGCCGTTGGAGCCGTCCCGGGTTCCAGGCGATCGTGGCCTCTCTCGCCGCCTTGCCGATCGTCGTCGGCCGTCCCCAAGCCCTCGGCCAGGTCGCCCACGAGTACGTCGCGTTCGTCCTGCTTCTCGGCTCGCTCTACGTCGTCGCCTCCGGCATCCGCGTCACGGGCGACATCCCCGCGCATCCCGCGACGAACACCGTGCTCCTCCTCCTGGGCGCCGTTCTCGCGTCGATCATCGGAACGACCGGCGCTTCGATGCTCCTCATCCGACTCGTCCTCGAGGTCAACTCGGAACGGAGAAACGTCTCGCACACGGTTCTGTTCTTCATCCTCGTGGTCTCCAACGTGGGCGGCTGCCTCACGCCGCTCGGCGATCCGCCGCTCTTCCTCGGATACCTCGCCGGCGTGCCCTTCTTCTGGACTCTGCGGCTCGCCGAGGAGTGGGCCGTGGCGATCGGCCTGCTCCTCGGAGCGTACTACCTCGTCGAGCGGCGCGAGCACGCGCGGGAGGAGCCCACGGCGCTTCTCGCCGACGAGACGACGCGGCGGCCCATCCGCGTGACGGGACGGTGGAACTTCCTGCTGCTCGCCGGGATCGTCTTCGCAACGGCGTTCCTCGCCTCGCCTTTCCGCGAGGCCGTCTACATCGCCTGCGCGGCGGCGAGCTTCCCCCTGACGCCTCGAGGGCAGAGGGACGAGGTCGGCTTCTCGTGGCATCCCATCCTCGAGGTGGCGATTCTCTTCGCGGGCATCTTCGTCGCGATGGAGCCGGCTCTGGTCGTCCTGCGCGAGAGAGCGCCGGCGCTCGGCCTCACACGTCCGTGGCATTTCTTCTGGGCGACGGGATGGCTCTCCGCGTGGCTCGACAACGCGCCAACGTATGCCGCGTTCCTCGCCCTTGCGCGGGGCCTGGGCCGGCCGGAGGTCGCGGGCGTTCCGGCGAAGATCCTGGAGGCGATCTCGGTTGGGGCCGTCTTCTTCGGCGCAATGACGTACATCGGAAACGGCCCGAACTTCCTCGTCCGGTCTATCGCGGCGTCCCGCGGCGTCGCGATGCCGTCGTTCTTCGGCTATGCGGCCCGTGCGGCGGCCGTGCTCCTGCCGCTGTTCCTGCTTCTCACGTTCATCTTCTTCCGCGGCTGAGAAGCCGGACGGCGGGGCGCAGCGGGATCCTTACGAGCCGATGTCCTTCGCCTTCCGGTAGGCAGGCAGGGCCACGGAGAGGATGCGAACGGCTTCCTTCAGGTCGTCCTCCTTCAGGACGTAGGCGATGCGGATCTCGTCGAGTCCGAGTCCCGGGGTGACGTAGAAGCCGCTGGCTGGGGCGACCATGACGGTCTTCCCCTCGAGCGCGAAGCTCGTCAGAAGCCATGCCGCGAAGTCGTCGCTGTCCCGAACGGGCAGGCGCGCCACGAAATAGAAAGCTCCCTCCGGCTTTCGGAGGAAGACGCCGGGAATCTTCGAGAGCCCCTCATAGAGCGTGTCGCGCCTTTTCTGGTACTCCGTCACGATGCCTCGGTAATACTCCGGCCCGAGCTCCAGGGCACCCGGTGCGATGTGCTGTGCCAGCCCCGGTGGCGAGAGGCGGCCCTGCGCCATGCGGTTGCAGGCGCCGGCCACCTCGGCGTTCCGCGTGACGAGCGCACCGAGCCTGATCCCGCACGCCGAGAAGCGCTTCGAGAGCGAGTCCACGACCACGACGTCGTTCTCGAATCCCGCGAGCGAGAGAGCGCTGGCGGACTCGCGGCCGTCGTACAGAAACTCGCGGTAGACCTCGTCGGAGACGAGGAAGAGCCCGTGGTCCCGGCAGAACTCCGCCGCGCGGACGATCTCCTCCTTCGAGTAGACGGTCCCGGTCGGGTTGTTCGGATTGCAGAGGAGGACGAGGCGGGTCTTCGACGTCAGGGCCTTCTCCCAGTCTCCGCGCGCCGGAAGGTGAAAGCCGTCCTCGCCACGCGTGACGATCGGGCGCAGGCTGAGGCCTGCCATCGCCGCGAAGGAACGATAGTTCGTATAAAGCGGCTCCACCGTCAGGATCTCGCCGCCCGCATCGGAGCAGGCCATGAAGGCGAACAGGACAGCTTCACTCCCGCCCGTCGTCGCGAGAATCTCGCCCCTCTTCAGCGTGATCCCCAGTTTCCCGTAGTAGGCGTGGAGGAAATCGAGGTACTCGGGCGTCCCGTTCGAGGGCGAGTAGGCGTACGTCTTGTCCTTGAGCGTCGTCAGTCGCCGGCGCATCGGCTCCGGCGTCTCGAGGTCGGGCTGGCCGATGTTCAAGTGATAGACCTTCACCCCGCGCTTTTTCGCCTCGTCCGCGAGAGGCATGAGCTTGCGGATGGGGGAGGGAGGCATGGCACGCCCGCGGGCGGAGACACGGGCGGCGGACCGGGTGGCGGATCGGGTGGCGGTACTCATCGCGGAGCCAGACTAGCACCAGGGAGCCGCGCCAAGACGCCGAAGAGCGGGAGCCCCCTCCGATTGCCGGAGTTCCGGAGCCGGCTCCGGAGGGGGCGGTCGTCGGCTATTTCGGTCCGTTCTGATTCGCAGCCTCGGCGGCTGCCTTCAGCTCGGTATTCACCTGTTCGAGCAGCTCTTTCGCCTTCTGGGCGTGTCCATTCATGTCCCATTCGTTCGCCTTCTGCGCGGCCATGATCTTGTTGAATGCCTGGGTCGAGAGGCGCTGCGCGGCGGCGAGATTCGGGTGCCTTCTCCCGCTCACATTCCTGACGGGCTTTTCCGCGACGGCGCTCCCGGCAGCCATGACGGCAAGACCGAGAACGAGAACCGAAAGCAATCTCCTCATAGGTGCAAATCCTCCTGAGTCTCATTTTACATTCCTCCGGCTCGGAGTTTCGCGGCGGCGAGGAGCGCTCCGATGTCGTCCGGCACCGGCGCCGTGAACGTCATCTTCTCGCCCGTGGTGGGATGCTTCAACGTCAGGCGCCAGGCGTGAAGCGCCTGACGCGGAAAGCTCCGGCAGAGATCGCGCAGAAGCTCGTCCTTGATCCCTTTCCATCGGGGCGAGCCGTACGTGGGATCGCCGACGATGGGAAGGCGGAGCGCCTTGAGGTGAACGCGAATTTGATGCGTCCGGCCGGTGACGAGCGTGCACTTGAGGAGAGAAAGACCGGAGTGGGAACCAGAAGACTCGGAGAGGATTTCATAGAAGGTGGTCGACGGACGCCCCTCGGTTTTCGAGGCCGCCATGCGTTTCCTGTCGGCGGGATCGCGGCGGATCTTCAGGTCGATGCGCCCCTTTCTCAGCGGCGCCTTGCCGTAAACCAGGGCCAGATATTCCTTTTCCAGGAATCTCTCTCTTATGGCTCTCCCAAGGACAGCCATGGCCGTTTCGGTCTTTGCGACGACGAGGACCCCCGATGTGTCTTTGTCGAGCCGATGGACGAGTCCGGGCCTGTCGGCTGGCCCGGCCCACTCCTTCGAGCGATGGAGTAAGGCGTTCACGAGGGTCCCGTCGCGGTGCCCGACGGCAGGGTGCACGACGAGGCCGGGCGGCTTGTTCAGAACGAGGATTTCGGAATCTTCGTAAAGGGCGGAGAGAGGGATGTCCTGCGCCACGAGGTCGGGACGAGGAGGGGCAGGCGCGGGAAGGTGGACCAGGATCTCGTCTCCCGTCTTGACCTTCTCGGAGCTCTTCTTCGGTCTTCTCCCTCCGACCGAAACACAGCCGCTCTCGATCCACTCCTGGATCTTCGTCCGCGAGGCCTCGGGCAGGTCATTCAGGTGCCGGAGCAGAACTCTGTCGAGGCGCTCGCCCGCGTCGCCCCGGTCGGCGCGGATGGTGCGCCGCGGCCGGGGCGCGTCGGTCACGCGGCGGCGGGCGCGGGCGTCGTCTTGCGGCGCAGAGCCCAGAGGACCACCGCCACGGCGATGCCGCAAAGGGCGATGAACTGCGACGTCGACATCACGCCGAACACCGACCCGCGCGGGTCGCCCCGGAAGATCTCGATCACGAAGCGGAGGAGCGCGTAGCCGAAGAGATAGCGCACGAAGGTCTCGCCCGAGTACCGGCGGCGCTCGAGAGCGACGAGAAGGATGCACAGGACGAGCGTGCCCACGGCCTCGTAGATCTGGGTCGGGTGAAGGGGAATGTCGAGCGGTACGCCCACGTTCTCGTGGGCCTTCGGATCGGTGAATGTGATCGCCCACGGGAGCGTACATTCGCGGCCCCAGCAGCAACCCGCCAGGAGGCATCCGACGCGGCCGAGGGATTGTCCGAGCGCGACGGAGGGCGCCGCGATGTCGGCAAAGGTGAAAAACGGGATCTCGCGCCTGCGGAGGAGCACGACCGTGGCCACGAGCGCGCCGATCAGGCCGCCGTAGAACACGCCGCCGGCCCGCGCGAGATCTTTGAGACCGCTCCAGGAGGAGACGTACTGCGGCCACTCCACGATCACGAGCAGGAGCTTGGAGCCCACGAGGCCCGACAGGAGAAGCCAGATGCCGACGTCGGAAGCGGCGTCCGGCGTGACGCCGAAAGAGGGGGCGCGCTTTCTCACGAGCCAGAGCCCCGCAAGGAAGGCGAGCGCCATCATCAGCCCGTAGCTCGGAAGCGCGAAGTTCCCGATGTGGATCAGCTCTGGGTGCACGTCTCGGGCTCTTTCTCGGGGTGCCGCCAGATGTCCCAGGCGAGGAGGATGACGCCTACGCTGATCGCGCTGTCGGCCACGTTGAAGGACGGCCACTCCCAGCGGCCCGCGTAGAAACGCAGGAAGTCCGTCACGGACTGGAAGCGAATGCGGTCGATGAGGTTCCCGACGGCCCCGCCGAGGACCAGGGCGAGCGCCGTCTGCAGGCGCGTGAGCGTCGCGGGCGACGTGAGCGACCACGCGAGGACGCCGAGGAAGACCCCGACCGCCACCAGCGTGAGGATCGCGGTCCGCGCGGGTGAGTTCGTGAAGGCGAACAGGCCGAACGCCGTGCCCCTGTTCCTCACGTGCGTGAGATCGAAAAAGCCCCGGATGATCGGGATCGTTTCGTGAAGCGGAATCCGGGCGGCCACGATCGCCTTCGTGACCTGGTCCAGGACCACGACGGCAAGGGAGATTCCAAAATAGACCAGCCGGCGCGGCACGTCCCGGATTCTACTCGCCGACGACGCGGCGGCAGCGCGCGCAGATGCCGCTCGGCTCGACGTCGGTACGCACCTGCCAGCAACGCGGACATTTGGCACCCTCGGCGGGACGGACGGCGATGGCGTCCTCTTCGCCCTCCCGCACGACCGACGGTGTTCCAAAGACGTCGGCGAGTTCTTCTTCTGAGAGGGAAAGAACGGCGAGCGCTTCGTCGACGGCGCCGCCCCGCCCCACGACGACGGTGGCCTGAGAGGCGGACCCGACTTTCCCCTCTCTTCGGAGCGGCTCGAGGACCTGCAGGAAGTCCGCTCGGGCCGCCAGGATGCGTCGCCATGCCTTTCTTTCATTCGAAGAGATCTCCGGGAGCTTTACATCGTCCCAGCTTCGCAGGAAAAGCGCGGAGGGATCCGCCGCATTTCCCGGGATCGCCTCCCAGATCTCTTCCGCCGTGAACGGGCAGATCGGCGAAAGGCCGAGGGCGATGGTCCTGGCGAGCTGGTAGGCGGCTGTCTGCGCCGAGCGCCGCACGGGATCGTCCGCAGCGAGGACGTAAAGCACGTCCTTTCGCACGTCACACCAGAACGCCGACAGGTCCGTCGTCACGAGATCGAGAAGGCGTCGCGACACCACGTGGAACGCATAGTCGCGGTAGGCGTCCCTCGCATCGCCGGCAAATTGCGCCGCGACGTCGAGCACCCACCGGTCGAGGGGCTCGAGTCGGCTTTCCGGCACGCTGTCCTTCGCCGGGTCGAAGTCGGACAGGTTCGAGAGGAGAAAGCGCGCCGTGTTGCGGATCTTGCGGTAAGCCTCGGACGTCCGCTTGAGGATCTCGTCGGAGACGGGGTCGTCGTTCGTGTAGTCGGCGGAAGCGACCCAGAGCCGCAGCACGTCGGCGCCGTCCTTCTTGATGACGTCGTGCGGGTCCACCGTGTTTCCGAGCGACTTCGACATCTTCCGGCCGTCTCCCGCGACGACGAACCCGTGTGTGAGCACCGCGTCGTAGGGCGCGCGGTTCGTCAGCGCGACGGAGGTCAGCAACGACGACTGGAACCACCCGCGGTGCTGGTCGTGCCCCTCGAGGTACATGACCGGGACCGGGGGGTGTGCCGTGTACGGGTCCTCGATACCGTAGTCGCCCGAGCGGAGGACGGCCGCGTGCGACACCCCCGAGTCGAACCACACGTCGAGGATGTCCTTGACCTTCTCGAAGTTCGCACCGCCACAGCGCGCGCAGGAAGCAGAGGACGTCGAGGTCGACGATGAAGAGAAAGAAGAAGAGGAAGAGAAAGAGGAAGACGAAGAATTGCTTAGAAAGTAAGACGGGGGGAAGGCGGCGTCGTCATACCAGGCATCCGCTCCGTGTTCGCGAAATGTCCCTCTTACCCTTTCAAAGAATTCTCCTCTTTCTTTCCTCTCTCGATCGCTGACTTCTCCCTCGACCGACGGGTAGTGCGAAACGACGCCCTTCTCCATGCAATCGGTGCACCTCAGAAACGTGATGGGCGAGCCCCAGCGGCGCTGGCGGGAGATCGTCCACTCGAGGCGGTTGTCGACCATCGCGCCGATGCGGTTTTCGCTGTAGGACGGGATCCACTCCACCCGGTCGTGGATCTCGGACATCGCGCGCTCGCGGAGTGCGCCGAGGTCGATGAACCACTGGTGGGTCGCGCGGAAGATGACGGGCTGCTTGCACCGCCAGCAATGGGGGTAGGAGTGAGAAAGAGATTTCTTCGAAAGGAGGAGAGATCCGGAGTGGTCCTTGCCCGGACGTCCCGCGAAGCTCGACGCCTCGGCGGGCGTCGTCGCGAGCGCCGCGAGGACCGCGTCGTTCGCGCTCTCGTCGGGCGTTTTCGGGATGACGACTCTCTTCCCGCGCAGGAACTCCGGCGCGTTCGCGTCGTAGTACCCGCCTTCGTCGACCGGGCAGAGAGCCGGGTCGTCCACCTTGAAGGCGTGCCTCCTCACGACCTCGTAGTCGTCGCGCCCGTGGCCCGGAGCCGTGTGGACGAGGCCCGTGCCGTCCGTCGTCGACACGTGCTCGCCGAGGAGGAATCCGAAATTGGTTTCGGACGACGCGGCGAAGGGACGTCGATAGACGAGGCCGGCGGCGCCTAGGGTCGCGCCGCTTTTCTTCGAATGGGGAAGAGGGCTGGCGTCGCGCCAGCCGAGCGCGGCCGTCACTTGCGGGACGAGCGCAGCCGCGACGAGATAAGCGGCCCCAGGCTCGTCTTCCTTTCTGAGAAGAATGTATTCGATGCTCGGGCCAAGGGCGATCGCCCGGTTTGCGGGGAGAGTCCACGGCGTGGTCGTCCAGATGAGGGCGAACAGCCGCAGTGTGCCGGTCGCGTTTGCGAGGTCGGGCCACACCGCTTTCCAGGAATCTCCGTCCAACGGCATCGCGACGTAGACCGACGGATCGGTCCTGTCCTCGTACTCGACCTCCGCTTCCGCGAGGGCGGTGCGGTCGCGCACGCACCAGAGGACGCTCTTGAATCCGAACGTGACGAGCCCTCTGTCCACGAAGCCGCCGAAAGCCCTGGCGATCTCGGACTGATAGGAGAAGTCCATCGTGCGATAGGGCGCCTCCCACCTGCCGAGGATTCCGAGGCGCTTGAAGTCGGAGCGCTGGTCGTCGATCCACCTCTCCGCGAACTTCCGGCACGCCCGGCGGATCGCGACGTCGGACATCTCGCGCTTCTTCGGCCCGAGCTCCTTGTCCACGCCCAGCTCGATGGGGAGGCCGTGGCAGTCCCAGCCGGGCACGTACGGTGCGTCGAGGCCCGCGAGAGTCTTGCTGCGGACGACGAGGTCCTTCAGGATCTTGTTCATCGCCGTGCCGATGTGGATCTTGTTGTTCGCGTACGGCGGGCCGTCGTGCAGGAGGAAACGCGGGGCGCCGGCGCGCGCTCGCCGGATCCGCCCGTAGAGGTCGTCCGCGTGCCACCGCGCGAGGCGGACGGGCTCCCGTTTCGGCAGATCCGCCTTCATCGGGAACCCCGTCTTCGGAAGAAGGAGCGTCGATTTCCAGTCGGTTCCGATCATGGTGAAGCCGCGAAGGTTACGCGGTCGGCCCGTGCCGGGCAAGGCTCAGGCCTTCATTTGATTCCAACTGATCATGTGGCGGACGCAAACGATCCCTTAGACTGCGCCGCGCATGGCGAGAATCCGGACAGGAGTCGTGGGATGCGGCTATCTCGGCCGGCACCACGCTCGGATCCTCACGGAGCTCGCCGACTCCGAGCCCGTCGGCTTCGTCGAGCCGGACGACGCGACGGCGGCCACGATCGAGGCCGCGCACGGTCCGAAAGGACTCGCTCGGAGGCCTTCCGTCAAAGAGCTCCTGGGAGCGGGCGCGATGGCGGTCGTGGTGGCGTCTCCGACCTCCACCCACGCCGCGGTGGCGGAAGAGCTCCTCGCCGGGGGCGCCGACGTCATGGTCGAAAAGCCGATCACGGTCACCCTGGCCGAGGCCGACCGTCTCGTCGCTCTCGCGCGGGCCAAGGGCCGCATCCTTCAGGTCGGCCACATCGAGCGCTTCAATCCGGCGGTGGCCGCCGTGCGCCCGCTCGTCACGGATGTGAAGTTCATCGAGGCGCACCGGCTCGGGGTCTTCGTCCCGCGCGCGCTCGACGTGGACGTCGTCCTCGACCTCCTCGTCCACGACCTCGACATCGCGCTCGACCTCGTGGGCAAGCCGGTCACGGAGATCCGGGCGGTCGGCGTGCCGATCCTGAGCGAGAAGATCGACATTGCCTCGGTGCGCCTTTCCTTCGAGGGCGGGTGCGTGGCGAACCTGACCGCCTCGCGCGTCTCACAGGACAAGACGCGGAAGTTCCGGTTCTTCCAGCCCGACTGGTACTTCTCGATCGACACTCAGCACCGGGATGTGACGGCATTTCGTCTCGACCGCCTCAGCGGCCCGCCGCGCATCGTGCCGTGGCCCGTGACGGTCGAGCCCGCGGATCCTCTCACCGCCGAGGACTCCGCGTTCCTGAAGGCCTGCGCGGAGCGCACCGAGCCGGAAGTGACGGGCGAAGCCGGCCGCGCGGCGCTCAAGCTGGCGCTCGACATTCTCGAGGAGATGGGGCGGGGACGATGAAGAGAAAAGGGAACAAGAACTCTTTCTTATATACGGCGGCTGCTGATGCAGCCGCCGATAGAAGAAAGTCTTCTCCCCGAATGGTCGATGTCAAGGGCGTGCTTCGCGCGCCGCGCAGCGGTCGCAGACCCTTGACATCGGCCATTCGGGGAATACGGTCGTCGACCAAGTCTTTGCGGCGCATCGGCCTCATCGGCGGCTCGGGTCTTTATTCACTTCCCGGCCTCGAGATCACTCGCGAAATCGGGCTTTCGACGCCCTTCGGCGACCCCTCCGACTCTTTCTTTCTAGGAAGTCTCTCTTCGGTCCCTGTCGCATTTCTCGCGCGTCACGGACGTCACCATTCGTTCCTGCCTTCCGAGATCAACTACCGAGCGAACGTCTGGGGGTTCAGGAAGCTCGGCTGCTCGTGGCTTCTCTCGGCCTCGGCCTGCGGCTCGATGAAGGAGTCCTACGCGCCGGCCGACATCGTCCTGCCGGACCAGTTCCTCGACTTGACGAAGCGGCGCGTCTCGACGTTCTTCGGAGACGGCTGTGCGGCGCACGTGTCGTTCGCGCACCCCGTTTCGGCCGTTCTTCTCGACGCTGTGGAGGCGGCCGCGAAGGCGGAAGGGGCCGTGTGCCATCGAGGCGGAACGTACGTGTGCATCGAAGGACCCCAGTTCTCGACGAAGGCCGAGTCTCTGCTCTACCGTTCCTGGGGCGCGGACGTGATCGGGATGACGAACGCCACCGAGGCAAAGCTCTGCCGCGAGGCGGGGATCGGCTATGCGTCGATGGCGCTCGTCACGGACTACGACTGCTGGCACGAGGAGCAGGCCGCGGTCTCGGTGGAAGCTGTCCTCGACGTCCTGAAAAGAAACGCCGGCACCGCGAATCGCGTCCTCGCGAACGCCGTTCGCCGCCTCGACCCGGACAGCCCGAGCGACTGCGCGGACGCCCTCGAGTGGGCCGTTCTCACGCCGAGGAACCGGATCAGTCCCGCCGCCTCGAAGCGCCTCGCGCTTCTTCTGAACAAGGACGAGAGATGACCGCACGCCGCATCGTCGTTACCGGGTCCGTCGCCTACGACTACCTGATGACCTTCCCGGGGAAATTCCTCGACGTCGTCATCCCCGACCGCATGGACCGCCTCTCGGTGTCGTTCCTCGTGGACTCCATGCGGAAAGTGCGGGGGGGCGTGGCTCCGAACATCGCCTACACGCTCGCGCTCCTCGGCCTCAGGCCCCTCGTCATGGCGACGGCGGGCGTCGACGCGCTCGATTACAGCCGGTGGCTCTCCGAACAGGGGGTCGACACCTCATCCCTGCACATTTGCGACGATCTTTTCACGGCCTCGTTCTTCGTCTCGACCGACGAATCGCAGAACCAGATCGCGACGTTCTATGCGGGGGCGATGGCGCGGGCGGCGACGCTGTCCTTCCGCGAGCTCTCGCCGAGCAGCGTGAGCCTCGCGATCATCGCGCCGAACGCTCCCGAGGCGATGGCGAAATACGCGACGGAGTGCCGCGAGCTCCACATCGCATTCGCGTACGACCCGAGTCAGCAGGTGGCGCGGCTTTCGGGTGACGAGATTCTCGAGGGGCTGCGGGGCGCGGCGATGCTCATCGCGAACGAGTACGAGTTCGGCGTCATCGAGCTCAAGACCGGCCTCTCGGAAGCCGCGGTCCTCTCGCACGTGCCGGTTCTCATCGTGACGCGAGGCGCCGAAGGTTCCACGATCGCGCTCCGGGGCGGCCAGCCGGAGGCTGCCGCCGGCGTGTCGACGTTCCGCATTCCGCCCGCCCGCCTCCGCGGGCCCGCAGTCGATCCGACGGGCGTGGGAGATGCGTTCCGCGGGGGCCTCCTTGCCGCACGCCACCACGGCCTGCCGTGGGAGGTCGCGGGCCGCGTGGGAAGCGTGGCAGCCGCCTACTGCCTGGAAGCCCTCGGACCGCAGCCACCGCGGTATGCCGTCGCCGACTTCATCGCGCGTTACGGCGAGAACTTCGGCTCCGAAGGAGCTCACTCGCGTGTCAGCGACCTCGCGCCGCGGTGAAGCTGATACACTCCTGGGTCCAATGAACGTGATCGAAGGGCACCTTTCCTCGGCGGGCCGGCGCTTCGGCGTCGTGGCGGCGCGCACGAACGAGCTCGTCGTGTCGCGCCTCCTCGAAGGCGCCCTCGACGCCTTCCGCCGGACCGGTGCTGCCGACGAGGACGTCGTCGTGGTGCGCGCCCCGGGCGCGTGGGAGCTTCCCCTCACCCTTCGCGATCTCGCGCGCTCGGGCAAGTTCGACGCGCTCGTGGCGCTCGGCGCCGTCGTTCGCGGCGGCACGCCGCATTTCGAGTACGTGGCGAGCCAGGCGGCGAAAGGTGTTTTCCAGGTCTCCCTCGAGCTCGACCTCCCCGTGGCGCTCGGAGTCCTGACGTGCGACACGCTCGAGCAGGCGCTCGAGCGCTCGGGCGCCAAGGGCGGGAACAAAGGCTTCGAGGCGGCGATGGCCGCGGTCGAGGCCGCCGATCTCCGGGCCCGTCTGAAGAAAGCCCCCGCTCGCTCGTCGCGCCCGACACGCTGAGAGCCGGACGGAGGACGCGTGAGCGGCCGCCGGCGGAAGTCGCGAGAGCTGGCGCTTCAGCTCCTCTACCAGAACGACCTCGCAGGGACGCCGCCCGAGGAGATGTTCCAATACACCGAGGAGTACGTCCTCGCGAAACCCGAGGTCCAGGAGTACGCCGAACGCCTCGTCCGGGGCACCCTTTCGCGCCGCGACGAGCTGGACGCGAAGCTCTCCGAGCGCTCCGAGCACTGGCGCCTCGGGCGTATGGCCGCCGTGGACCGAAATCTTCTTCGCCTCGCGCTCTACGAGCTCCTTTATGAAGAGGACACCCCGGACCCCGTCGTGATCGACGAAGCCGTGGAAATCGCGAAGAAGTTCTCGACGCCGTCCTCGGGGCCGTTCGTGAACGGCGTCCTGGACGGCATCCGCCGCGCCACGTTCGGCCCGCGCGTTCGGAGCGGGGGAGAAAGCGGATGACGCCTCGGGCGCTGCTTCTCACCCTCCTCTTCGCGTGGGGCGTCCCGGCCGCGGGGCAGGACTCCGGCGAGTGGGCCCGATACAGGCTCGATGGACCCGCGCCGTGGCGGTATGCGCAGGCCGTGGAAGCGGCCGGCTATCGCGTCGTGCTCTCTTCGGCGGACGGCAAGACGCTGGAAGCGCGCGTGGAGGTGTCCGCCGCACCGTTCACGGCGGACGCGCCGTTTCCGCCCGCCCCGTCGACCCTCTCCGCCGAAGCGCGGACGGCGCTCGCCGATCCCCTCGCGGACGATCCGGACCTCGACTTCCTGTCCGAGAGGCTTCTCGCGGGCTCGAGGACGACGCTCGAGGCCGTCGAACGGGTCATCGCGTTCACGGCGCACCGCGTTCGCTATGCGCTGCCGGACGGCTCGCCCGAGACGGCCTCCCGAACGCTCCGCCAGCGCCGCGGCTCGTGCGTGGGACGCTCGCTCCTGGCGGCCGAGCTGCTGCTTCGCTCCGGGGTTCCGGCCCGGCAGGTGACCGGCATTCTGGCCGCGCAGCGCGCCCGGGAGCTCACTCCGGAGTCGCGCGCCGTGTTCAACGCGGAGCTGGGCGGCGTGCGGCACCGCTGGATCGAGGTCTTCGTGCCAGGCCTGGGCTGGGTGCCTTCCGATCCGAGCGGGCTCGCGAACACGGTGACGTCGAGGCATCTCGCGCTCGAAAGGCAGCCCCCCGCCGGTTTTCACGTGGACGTCGCCGGTCGCTCCGCCGAGCTGAAGCGGCCCGTTCTCGAGACCGCCGAAGGCGGCCTGACGCTCTACCGGCCGCGCGGGGCGAGCATCGTGGAGGCCGTTGAAGGGGCGCCGCTCGACCCGCGGGCGCTCGCGGCCCCGCCGCCCGCGCGCCGCTGACGCCGCGCCTCTCCGTCGTTTACACTCGCCGACTCGATGCAACGCACCGCGACGGCGACCACGAAGGCCGACGAAATCCTCAGGATCGAGGCGAAGTGGCGCGACCGCTGGGAGGCGGACCGCGCCGCATTCGTGGATACGACGAAGCCCGCGGGGGACGGAACATACCTCCTCGTCATGCTTCCTTATCCCTCGGGCGACCGCCTGCACGTCGGGCACGCGCGCACATATTTCCTGACCGACGCGCTCCAGCGCTTCCTGCGCCAGACGGGCGTGACCGTGTTCTGCCCGATGGGCTGGGACGCGTTCGGCCTGCCTGCCGAGAACTACGCGATCCAGAAGGGCATCCATCCGCGCACCTCCACGCTCGCGAACATCGCGGCCATGAAGGAGCAGTTCCGGACGTGGGGCGTTCTTTACGACTGGACGAAGGAAGTCACGACCTGCGAGCCCGAGTACTACCGCTGGAACCAGTGGTTCTTCCTGAGGCTCCTCGAAAAAGGCCTGGCGGTCCGCAGGAAGGCCGCGGTGAACTGGTGCCCGTCGTGCGAGACCGTCCTCGCGAACGAGCAGGCCGAGGGCGGCGTCTGCGACCGGTGCGGCACTGCGGTGGTGCCCCGCGAGCTCGAGCAGTGGTTCCTGAAGATCACCGACTACGCCGAGCGCCTGCTGGACGGCCTCGACACGCTCCGCAAATGGCCCGAGAAGGTCGTCACGATGCAGCGCAACTGGATCGGCAAATCCACGGGCGCCGATCTGGATTTCGCGATCCCGAAGCTGAACGAGACGGTCCGCGTCTTCACGACGCGCCCGGACACCGTCTTCGGCGCCACGGCGCTCATCCTCGCGCCCGAGCACGCGCTCGTCCCGCGCCTTCTCGAGGGCCATCCGAAGCGGGCCGAGCTGGAGGCCTGGGTCAATTCCGTGCGCAGCCAGGAGCGCATCGTCCGCGAGGCCGAGGGAGCCGAGAAGGACGGCCGCGACACCGGCCGCACGGCGATCAACCCCTTCACGGGGAAGGAAGTGCCCGTGTGGCTCGCGAACTTCGTCATCGCCGACTACGGCACGGGCGCGCTCATGGCGGTACCCGCGCACGACACGCGCGACTTCGAGTTCGCGAAGAAGTACGGCATCCCCATCGTCAGGGTGATCGAAGAGGGGAAGAGAGAAAAGAAGGAAGATTTGCTTAGAAAGGAAGAGGGGGAGGGCGCAGCGGCGGCCAGCGGCGACGCGGCTTTGACAGGCCTTCCATACACGGGCGAGGGCCCGCTCATTGCCTCCGGACCATTCACAGGAATCTTCTCTTCTCTTGCCCGAGAATTCATCGCAGCCGATGCCGCGAATCGCGGCATCGGCGGGCCGCGCGTGCGGTATCGGCTCCGCGACTGGCTCATTTCGCGTCAGCGCTACTGGGGCACGCCGATTCCCATGATCCACTGCGAGAAGGATGGCTGGGTGAGTGTGCCGGAGAAGGACCTGCCGGTCGTGCTGCCGCCTGACGCGCCGTTCACGGGCAAGGGCGGCAATCCGCTCGAGAAGGTCGCTTCGTTCGTCCAGACGACGTGCCCTTCGTGCGGAGGCCCGGCCAGGCGCGAGACGGACACGATGGACACGTTCGTGGACTCGTCCTGGTATTTCCTCCGGTACATTGACCCGAAGAACGGCGCGGCGCCCTTCGATCCCGCAATCGTGAGGGAATGGGCGCCGGTCGACCAGTACATCGGCGGCATCGAGCACGCGATCCTCCACCTCCTGTACGCGCGGTTCTTCACCCGCATCCTGAAGGACCTCGGCCTCGTGACGTTCGAGGAGCCGTTTTCGGCTCTCTTCAACCAGGGCATGATCACGCGCCTGTCCCCGACGGGCCGCGTGGAGAAAATGTCGAAGTCGCGGGGCAACTCGGTGTCTCTCGACTCGCTCATCGCGGAGAAGGGAGCCGACGCCGTGCGCGCGTTCGTCCTCTTCCTCGGGCCGCCGGAGAAGGACGCCGAGTGGAGCGACGAGGGCATCAGCGGGCCGGAGCGCTTCCTCTGGCGCGTGCGGGGCGCCGTGGACCGGTTCCTCGCGACGGGCGCCGATCCGCAAGCACAGCCGGCGGCGGCCGACACGCCCGCGGCGCGCGCGCGCCACATGGCGATCAAGAAGGTCACGGAGGACTTCCGGGCGTTCTCGTTCCACACGGCCGTGGCGCACCTCATGGAGCTGCTCAACGGCGCGGCGGTCCTCGTGAACGACGCGGGCGCGGACGCGGGGGAGACCGCGACGACGCTGCGCACGCTCGTCACGCTCCTCCATCCCATCGCGCCGCACCTGTCGGAGGAGCTGCACGAGAGGATGGGCGGCACGAAGAGCCTCCTTGCCTCGGGCTGGCCGACCTACGATCCGGCGCTCGCCGAGATGGAAGAGGCTTCGATCGCCGTGCAGGTGTCGGGGAAGGTGCGTGCCGAGATCAAGCTGAGAAGAGGATCTTCCGAGAAAGAGGCGCTGGCCGCCGCCCAGGCTGAGGCGGCGCTCTCGCGGTGGCTGGAAGGAAAGCAGATCGTCAAAACCATCTGGGTTCAGGATCGACTGTTGAACATCGTCGTGCGATGAGGAGATGCTGCTTTCGGATTTTTCTGATATGCGGCGGCGGCTGATGCAGCCGCCGATGGATGGCAACGTGCCCTCGGCTGGCCGGAGTCAAGGGTCTTCGACCGCTACGCGGCGCGCGAAGCGCGCCCTTGACACCGACCAGCCGAGAGCTATCCCTCTCTCTTTTTCCTTCAAAGAAATCTCTCTTTCTTCTCTTTCCTTTCTTGTCTTTCTTGCCTTCGCTGCCTCTTCGTCCGGCTGCGGGTACACGCTCGTGGGGACCGGGTCGAGCGCGGTGCCCGTCGGCGTCAAGACGGTATACGTGCCGACGTTCATCAATGAGACGACGGTCGTGGGCCTCGAGCAGCGCCTCACGGACGCCGTCATTCGCGAGCTTTCCGCGCGTGGCCGTCTCAAGCCCGTGTCGGACAGGGGGGCGGCGGATTCGGAGCTGTCCGGGCAGCTGACATCCGCGTCGGTCGCCCCCGTCCGCTTCGACGCGAACGGAATCGCCGTCGAATATCAGGTGACCGTTACCGGAAAGATCGTTCTCACCGAGAAGGCCACCGACAAGCCCATCTTCTCCGAGCCCGCTTACCTGTTCCGGCAGCCATACACCGTGCCGTCGAGCGCCAGCTCGTATTACGACCGAGAGCGCGAGGCCATCGAGGCGATGGCCCGCCCCTTCGCGCAGAACCTCGTCACGACGATCCTGGAAGGATTCTGAAAAAGGCGCGAGGAAACGTATCGGTTTCGCGGCGGCTGGTTTCTTGCCGATATCGAGTCTCACTCACATTCAGGATACAATGGCAGATGTTGAGAGGGAGTGACGTCGCTCGTCTCCCTCCGTCGCGGGATTGCTGTCGCGTATTTGGGTAGCCAAACGGCGC
The DNA here is from genome assembly GCA_963816185.1 of Thermoanaerobaculia bacterium. Lineage (GTDB taxonomy): Bacteria > Acidobacteriota > Thermoanaerobaculia > UBA5066 > UBA5066 > Fen-183. Next base: position 404,060 of record CAWFJJ010000028.1, read on the forward strand.
GCGACCCGCTCCCCCTCATAGGGGGTCGTCTTGCGCGATATCACGCTGCGAGAGCGGGCCGACGAATCGATTGAGAAGCTCGTCCGCGCCGTGGAGCAGGCGAAGAACGTCATCCTCATGACAGACCCGAACGGGACCATCACGTACGTCAATCCCGCTTTCGAGGAGATCTACGGCTATTCCATGCAGGAGGCGCTCGGCAAGACGCCACGGATCCTGAAGAGCGGCCAACACGACAAGGATTTCTACAAACGTTTCTGGCAGAGGCTGCTGGCCGGCGAAACGGTGCGAGAGCAGTTCGTCAACAAGACCCGAGATGGCCGGCTCGTCACCGTGGAAGGTCTCGTCAGTCCCGTCCTCGATGCCCAGGGGCAGCGCAGCGGTTTCATCGCCGTGCAGGAGGACATCACCGAGCGAAAGCGCTCCGAAGCGCGGATTCTGCAGCTCAACCGCCTCCTCAGGACGATCTCCGAGGTCAATCAGCTCATCGTCCGTGCGCAGGACCGCGCGGCTCTTCTCTCGGAGGCCTGTCGTGTTCTCGTGGACCACGGCGGCTTCGAGTTGGTCTGGATCGGTTTCGTCGACGCCGCGTCACAGGTTGTCGTTCCCGCGGCGCGAGCAGGTGTACGCCCCGAGTACCTCGCTGGAATCGTCGTCCGGTGCGACGACACGCCGGAGGGGCGAGGACCGGTGGGCACGGCGATCCGGACGGGACGGTTCGCCGTCGTGGAAGACGTCGAAACGGATCCGTCGGCTGCTCCCTGGCGCGAGCGAATGCTCGCGTACGGGTTCAAGACCGTCGCGGCTTTTCCTATTCGGAGCGGGGGCGCCGTGAGGGGCGCTCTCGGGGTGTACGCCTCGAAAGCTGTTGAGATCGGCCACGAGGAAACGACTCTCCTCGACGAGCTCGCGCACGACATCGGTTTTGCGCTCCAATCGCTCGAGAACCGCGACGAGCGGCGTCGGGCCGAGGAGGCCCTGGCAAGAAGCGAGCTCTACTTTCGATCTCTCTTCGAGAACGCACAGGACATCATTACGGTCATCGACGCCGGGGGACTGATCCTCTTCGAGAGCCCGTCCGTCGAGCGGATCATGGGGCTTCCGCCGGACGCGTACGTTGGAAAGAGCGCGTTCGAGTTCGTCCATCCCGACGACGTGGCCGCCGTTCAGGCCGCCCTGCAGCGCGCCTCCGCCAACCCGGGGCTGCCCCAGTCCGCACTGTTTCGCTTTCGCCACGCCGACGGCTCCTGGAGGACCCTCGAGGGGATCGGCAGCCTCCTGACGGGCGAATCTTCTTTCCGGTTCGTGGTGAACTCCCGTGACGTGACCGAAAGCCGCGCCCTGGAGCAGCAGCTTCGGCAGGCACAGAAGATGGAGGCCGTCGGGCGGCTTGCGGGCGGAGTGGCGCACGACTTCAACAACCTGCTGACCGCGATCCTGGGCTATTCGGACCTGCTGGCGGGGCAGGCCGGCGAGGGGAGCCCGCTGCGGGAATCCATCGAGGAGATCCGAAAAGCGGGGGAACGGGCCGCTTCGCTCACTCGGCAGCTCCTGGCCTTCAGCCGCAAGCAGGTTCTGGAGCCCGTGGTGCTGCGGTTGAACGACCTGGTCGAAAACGTCGAGAAAATGCTGCGGCGCGTGATCGGAGAGGACGTACGGCTGGTCACGCGTCTGGGCGACTCCGTGGGCAACGTCCGGGCGGATCCGGGACAGCTCGAGCAGGTGATCGTGAACCTCGCCGTCAACGCCCGTGACGCCATGCCGAAGGGCGGCACGCTGACGATCGAGACGGCCGATGTCGAGCTGGACGGCGTCTACGCGCAGAGACACGCCATGGTTCCTCCCGGCCGCTACACGATGCTGGCGGTCAGCGACACGGGCGTCGGGATGGATGCGGCCACGCAGGAGAGGATCTTCGAGCCCTTCTTCACGACGAAGGAGAAGGGCAAGGGCACGGGCCTCGGGCTCTCGATGGTATACGGCATCGTCAAGCAGTCAGGGGGATACATCTGGGTCTACAGCGAACCGGGGAAGGGGACGACCTTCAAGGTGTATCTGCCGACGGTCGGGGAAGGCGGTCTCGGATCTTCCAGCGAGATCCGCGGAGTTTCATCCGGCCGTCGGAGCCGAAACGGTCCTGCTCGTCGAGGACGAGCCGGCGATCCGCACTCTCGCCCGCCGGGTTCTCGTGGAGCGCGGCTACCGCGTGCTCGAGGCGGGCAGCGGGACGGACGCCCTGGAACAGGTCCGCGCAGAAAAGGGGCCGATTCACCTGCTCCTCACGGACCTCGGGATGCCGGACATGGGCGGAATGGAGGTCGCATCCGGCGTGCAAGAGCTTCATCCAGACATCCGCGTGCTCTTCATGTCCGGGTATACCGACGACGGGGTGGTCCGCAACGGGCTCCTCGAACCGAGACGGGCTTTCCTGCAGAAGCCCTTCACGCCGTCCGCCCTTGCGCGCAAGGTGCGCGAGGTGCTGGACGCGCCTGAGCAAGGCTCGGCCGCCTGAGCACTCACTTCCCGGCAGGGCGGGGGCTGCCTGTTTCCAGAAAGTTCTTGAGCCTTCCCACCTGCTCGCCGACCACTTCGTCCACGATCGGCGCGATCTTCTCGAATCCTCCCGCCATATAGCCGCCGATGCCGTACGTGACCACGAGCTTCGTGCCATCTTCGGCTTTCGCGAGGTCCCACGTCATGCTCCCGGCGAGCCCCAGGCCCTGAAGGGGGCCGATGGCGCCGGTCATGCGCAGCGCCTTGCCCGGGCCTGCGTAGACGACGGTCATGTGCTGGACCCCGCCGCCGTCCGGGAACCTCTCGCAAAAGCAGCCGCCCGGAACGGCGGCGATCGAGAGGTTCCTGGCATCGTGTGAAAACGTGTGCTCCGGATTCCACCAGCTCCCTACCTTCGCGGTGAGCGTGTCGTAGACGACTCCGGGGGTGGCCTTGATCGCGACTTCGTGCTTCACGGCGAAACCGCTCGGGCCGACGCTCATGACTTCCGCGGAAAGGGGCGCGGAGAGAAGCGCCACCGCGCAGACCAGAATGGATGGAAGTTCTTTCATTTCTGATATTCGGGGCTGCTGATGCAGCCCCGATAGTAGAAACTCTTCTCGCGAGAGCTTTATTTCGCGGCGGCTTTTTTCGCCTTGTTCACGGTCTTCGAAATCCGCGATTTCAGGCGGGACGCCGTCTTCCTGTGGAGGACGCCTTTGCGGACGGCGACGTCGAGCTCGGAGACCGCGTTCGAGAGGAAGCTGCCGACCTTTTCGGCGTCGGTTTCCGCCGTCCTGCGGAGATTCTTCACGACGTTGCGGACCTGGGTGACGACGGAGCGGTTGCGGGCCCGGCGGCGGTCGCTCTGCGCGGCGCGCTTCTTGGCTTGCTTGGTGTTCGCCATGTGGTTTCGATGAGGCCTTTCTCTGGAGAGCGTTCAGCGGGAATCGCCGCCGAGGGACTTGAGGCGCTGACGCGCGCTCTTGGCCTCGTCGGAGCCGGGGAACTGGTTGACGACGAAGTTCAGCTCGACCATGGCCTGGGCCTTCTCGCCGAGCTCGAGATGGGCGATTCCCTTTTTGAGGTGCGCAGCCGGGGCTTTGTCGCTCTGCGGATACGTGCGAAACAGCTTGTCGAACGAGGCGATCGCCTCGCGCGGCTTCTTCTGCGCGGACCAGCACTCTCCGGCCCAGTAGAGGGCGTCGTCGGAGAGATCGGTGCGCGGGAACTTCTCGGCGTAGTCCTCGAAACCCTGCCGCGCGAGATCGTATCGGCCGCGCTGATAGTCGGCCGTAGCCTGCGCGAAGAGGTCCGCCGGCGTGATACCTCCCCCGCGCGGGCCCGCGGCCGCCGGGACGGGACCGGCAGAGGACGGAGGCGGACCCTGCGGACCCGGAGAGGTCGCCGGCGGGGCGATCACGGCCCCGGCGAAGGGATGCCCCTGCGTCTCGGCGATCTGCTGGGAGAGCTGCGTGAGGCGCCGGTTCGCATCCTCGAGCTTCCCGGCGAGGGCCTGCATCTCGCGCGTCAGGTCGTCGAACCTCGTGCCCAGATCGGCGTTCGAGCGGAGGAGCGTCTGCGCCTGCTTGGCCAGGGTCTCGTTCAGCTTCGCAACCTCCTCCTTGGAGGAAGACTGCTTCGAGACGGCGTCGACTTTCTTCTCGACCGTCGAAAGGTGCTGGTGAAGGCCGTCGATGTCGCTGCCGCTGACGCAGCCGGTCACCGCCGCGAGAAGTCCCGCGGTCAGGGCAAGGCGGCCGGCTCGCGTGACGCGCGGGCGGGTCACTTCGCGGTGACGACGAAGTGGGCGCGGCGGTTCTTCTGCCACGAGTCTTCGTCGTGCCCGGTCGCGAAGGGGCGCTCCTTGCCGTAGGACACGGTCTTGATCCGCCCCGCGTCCACGCCGAGGGAGACCAGGTAGTCCTTCGCGGCGTTCGCGCGGCGATCGCCGAGCGCGAGGTTGTACTGCTCGGTGCCGCGCTCGTCGCAATGACCCTCGATCGTGAACTGTACGCTCGAGTACTTCTTCAGCCACGTCGCGTTCGCGGCGAGCACGTCGCGGGCGTCGGGGCGTATGTCGGCCTTGTCGTAGTCGAAGAACGCGGGCTTCAGGTAGCTCGAGATCTCGGCGAACGACCCCGCGAGCTCATCGGTGACCCTCGGCGTCGGCTGCGGAGCCGGCGGGGGAGTCTCCACGGTCACGACGGTGGGTGTCGAGACGGGTTCGGGAGTCGGCTCTGGGGCCGGCATGGGTTTTGGCTTCGGACTGCAGGCGACGATGAATGCGAGAGCGACGAGCGTGAGCGAACCGACCTTGAGGGACTGCTTCATGGAATCGAGCCTCCGTTGACGGGGGGATTGAGGGCGCCGGACGGCGACCATCCCGTCGGCGGCGTCATTCTAGCGTCTTGATCCACGAGGGGGAAAAATTGTTCCCGGAAGAGGTCACGATGCGGGGCGTGCCGCCGCCGTCCGCGTTTCCGACGGCGATCTGGGTCGAGCTGCCGCGCTGCACATCCCAGGCGATCTTCGATCCGTCCGGCGACCACGTAGGGCTCTCGTGGGCGCCCGGCCCGCTCGAAATCTGCACGGTTCGCCCGGTTGCGAGGTCCATGACACAGATCTGGAAATCGCCCTCGTTCCGGCACGCGAACGCCATCCGCCCCCCGTCCGGCGAGAAAGTCGCCTCGTCGTTCCAGTTCCCGGCGAGCGAGACCCGACGCACGTTCGCACCCTCGAGGTCCATCATGAAAATCTGGGGCGTGCCCTGGCGGTTCGACGTGAACGCCAGCTCGCGCCCGTTCGGGGACCACCGGGGCGTCGAGTCGATCGCCACGTTCTCGGTGAGCCGTTTCAGGTTCGAGCCGTCCGTCTGGACCGTGAAGATCTCGGTGTTCCCCTTCACGCTTCCGCAGAAGGCGATCGTCTTGCCGTCCGGGGAGAAGGACGGGGACGCGTTGAGCTGCGTCGGGACGCGAATCTGACGCTTGTCGCCTCCGTCCTTCCCGATGAGCCACAGGCCCGGCGTATCCTTCTCATACGACTGGTACACGATCTTCGCCCCGTCGGGAGACCAGTCCGGCGCGAGCGACAGCGTGTTCGAATAGGTGATCCGGCGCTGGTTGTCGCCGTCGAAGTCCATCGTGTAGATCTCCTTCACGACGTTCTTCCCCGCGACCCGGTCGCGGTCGGACGAAAAGGCGATCTTCGTCAGGAACGGCCCGGGTTTGCCCGTGAACTGGCGTACGAGGTCGCTCGCGAGCGTGTGCGCGATGCGGCGCGCCGCCCGCATCTCGCCGGAGTACTTTCTGCCCATGATGGACTTGAGCGTGCTGAGATCCCAGAGAGTCGCCTCGACGACGACGCCCCCGCCGTCCGGCGCGAGGTGCGTATCGAGCAGGAACTGCGCCGACGTGGCTTTCCACGCGTCGCCCTCTTCGCGATTTTGGGGCGGGCGCATCCCCTTCGGGTAAAGAGCCGGATCGGCCACGACGAAGACGCCGGAGCCGGCGAGGTCGTCGGTGAGCGTCGTGTAGAAAGGATCCACGGCCCGCGTCTGAAGGTCCGGCGAGATCGGCGCGACCGTCATCGGAATCGCCAGCGGCCGGCGTGCTCCGGTGGCTCCGGTGAGCGTGAGATCGATGTTCGAGGGCTGCGAGATCCCGGACATGGTCGGAACGGGCTTCGGCGCCTGGCCGAGAAGGGGCGTCGCCGCCAGAGCGAACAAGAGCGCTACGAGCGAGGACCGGGGAGAGATATTTCTGATATTCGGGGTTCCTGATGCAGCCGCCCGGGGAAGGGATTCTTTTCTCATATGCGGCGGCTGCTGATGCAGCCGCCGAATACTTGAAATCTGCTTCCCGAATGGCCGATGTCAAGGGCGCGCTTCGCGCGCCGCGGAGCGGTCGCGGACCCTTGACATCGGTCATTCGGGGAATACGGCCTCTCTGCAAAATCTCTTCTCTTCCTCCTTTCCTTTCTTCCACTTCTAAGAAAATCCTCTTCTTCTCTTCTTCTTTGTCTTTCAAAGAATTCCCCTTCACTGGAATTTCAGATGCACGCCGAGCGACTCGTTCCGGTAATCCGGCGGGAGCGGCGGGAGCGGGTTCGCGGCGTAGACGGCGCGCGCCGCGGCGCGGTCGTAGTAGCTCACGCCGGAGGACGAGTCGATCTTGACGTCCGTCACCTGTCCGGAGCGCAGGATGCGGAACGAGATGACGCAGCTCGTGCCTTCGGCCGACTCCGGCTTGAACCAGTTCGCGCCGATGAGCGAGAGGAGCTGCTCCACGTAGTACGAGAAGGGGAAGTCGGCGTCGAACGAGGTGACGGATGCCCCGAAGGAGACACCCTCGCCCGAGGTGCTGCCGTTCGCGGCGCCCGCGGCGCTCGGGAGCTCGAGAGCGGGCCCGCCGGGCTTCGCGGCGCCCGGAGCGGGCTTCGGTTTCTCGGGCTTCGCGTGCTTCTTCGGCTCGGGCATCGCTTTCGCGGAGGGCTGGACTTTTTCCGTGGGCTTCTCGATGACGGGCTTTGCCTTCGGCGCCGGCGCCGGCTCAGCGGGCGCCGCCACGGGGGCGGGAGCGGGCGGGGCCTGGGGCCGGCCGAGGGAGGCCGGGCTCACGACACGGACGGGCAGGGACATCGGGACGAAGACCGGCGCCTTGCGCGGCTTGCCGATGAGGAGAACGAGCGCGAGGAAGGCCGCGTGGCCGAGGATCGAGACGGCGACCGTCAGGGACCGCGGGGGAAGGCCGGTGTGCGATCGCCGCGCGAGGATGTCCGAGACGGTGGGCGCGGGAAGAGCCTCCGCGCGCGCGGTCACCGTGCTCATCGCCGTCATCGACCGCCCTCGCTCCGGAGCTCGGTCACCATTCCCAGGCTCTCGACACCGAGCCGGTTCAGCGTGTCCATGGTCTCGACGACGACGCCGTACGCGAGGTTGCGGTCGGCCTTCAGGTAGACGGCCTTGTCGCGGCGGCGCGAGAGGATGAGCTTCAGCCGGTCCCGGAGCTGGCTCTTCGGAATCGGCGTCTCGTTCAGATAGTAGTTCCCGTTCTTCGTGATGGAGAGGATGAGCGGGTCCTCGGGCGTCTTTGGAAGGTTCTGCGCCACGGACTTCGGGAGCTGGACCTCGACGCCCTGATGAAGGAGCGGTGCCGTGACCATGAAGATGACGAGGAGCACGAGCATGACGTCCACGAGAGGCGTGACGTTGATATCCGAGAAGGCGTTCGCATCGTCGTCGAGCTTGAAAGCCATGGGACAGTCCTGCCCTAGGTGAAGTGGCGCTCGGCCAGGTTCATGAACTCGAGCTCGAAGTCGCGCATCTCGGCGCGCGCCGCGCGCATCTTCCCGCTGAAGTTGTTGTACGCGATGAGCGCGGGCACCGCGGCGACGAGGCCGGCCGCGGTGTTGATGAGGGCCTCCGCGATGCCCGGCGCCACGACGACGATCGACGTCGAGCCCTTCTGGGCGATCTGCTGGAACGCGATCATGATGCCCATGACCGTTCCGAAGAGGCCGATGAAAACCGTGGCCGAGGCGGTCGTGGCGAGGAACGACATCCCGCGCCCGAGGCGCGTCGTCTCGACGCCTGCCGCGCGCTCGAGCGCGCGCTCGATGGAGGCGAGGCTCTTCACGAAGAGGCGTCCGGTGTCGGCCGGCGCCACTTCGCGGCCGTCCTTCACCTGCTGGTCCAGCTCGGCGTAACCCGCGCGGAAGATGCCGACGAGCGGGCTCGACTCGCACTTGTCGCAGACTGCCGAGAACGTCGGCGAATTTGCGGCTCTTGCGGAAGTGGTTCAGGAACGCGCGCGAGTCGGACGCGGCGCGTGAGAAACTCCACAGCCGGCCGATGATGATTGCCCACGACACCAGGGAGAAAAAAGCGAGCACGATCAGGACGGCCTTCGCCGTCGGTCCCGCCGAAAGGAAGAGCTGGGCGATGTTCGAGCCGCCGGTTTCCGTCATCGTTTCAGTTGACTCCCTCTCGGGATGTGTTCCGCGACGGACCCGTCTCGGGCCGTCTCGTCAAGGTAGCACGGAGTCTTCAAGCGGGTCAAAGCGGCGGAAGGTTCTCGCGGCTGTCGTCGCGGCTCTCGCCCTGAGTCTGGCGGGGCCAGCACGAACGGCTCCTCTTCCGGCCGACGTCCTGCCGCTCGCCGCCGTCAAGGCGGGGATGAAAGGTTACGGCCTGACCGTTCTTCACGGCTCGACCGTGGAGCGGTTCGATGTGGAGGTGCTCGGCGTCGTGCCGAACGCTCTCGGGCGGTCGCAGATCGTCGTGCGCGTCTCCGGGCTCGGCCTCGAGAAGACCGGCATCCTCGCGGGGATGAGCGGCAGCCCCGTCTATCTCGAGGGCCGCCTCGCGGGAGCGATCGCGGCCACGTGGGGATTCTCGAAGGAGCCCATCGGAGCGGTCACTCCGATCGAATCGATGCTGGCGATCGACAGCGGCGATCCGGCGGCCGGAGCGGAAAGGACCGCACGACCAGCCTCCGGCGACGGCTTCTCCGCGTTCGCCCAGACGCTCGCGCTTCCCGAGGAGCAGCGCCTCGCGGCTCTTCAGAAGATCCTGGATGCGCGCTCCGGCCTGCCGGCACGCGCGCAAACCTCGCTGCTTGCGCCCGTGACCGCCGGATTCCCGGCCGCCGTTCTCGGGCGATGGGGCGGGGACCTCGCTCGTCTCGGAATTCCGGTTTCGCTCGCCTTGGACGATTCCCCGGCGCTCCCCGGCACCGCTCTTCAGGTGGCCGAGCGGGCGAGCCCGGCGGCGCCGATCGCCCCGGGGTCCGCGGTGACGGCGCTTCTCATCGACGGCGACCTGCAGCTCGGCGCGACGGGCACCGTGACGCGCGTGGACGGCCAGGGTCGCTTCCTGGCTTTCGGTCATCCGTTCCTCGGCGTGGGAATGATCGAGCTACCGGTCGCTCCGGCCGAGGTCGTCGCCGTCTTCCCGAGCGCGATGCTTTCGTTCAAGATGGCGTACGCCCTGGCGCCGGCCTATCGCCTCACGCGTGACCGCGACAGCGGCGTGGCGGGGCGCACGGACCGCGCGGCCGCCCTTGTGCCGGTGCACTTCCGGCTCGAGTCCGAGGGAAGGCCCGCGCGCACCCTGTCGTGGGGCGTGGCGAAGGAAGCGGCCCTCTTCCCGGCCCTCGTCGGGATCTCGATGGATGCTGCCTTCACGACGCTCGACCCGACGCCGGTCGACCGCACCCTGCGCCTTCGCGTTTCCGTCGGCACGAAGGCCGGGCCGTTCGTCTACGCGGACCAGATGACGGGTCCGCGGGCGAAAGAGCTCGCGCTCCTGACCACGAACGTCCTCACCGGCCTCGTCGCCCAGAACGACTTCGAAGACCCACGCATCTCCGGAGTGGACATCTCGATCGTGAGCGCGCCGGGCGAGAAGCGCCTGCACGTCGTGGGGGCGGCGCTCTCGGCGCGCAAGGTGGCGCCCGGACAGACGGTTCGCGCCACGGTGCGTCTCGAGGACCGCCGCGGGGCGGAAGAGACGCGCGTCCTTTCGCTCACCGTTCCCAGGGAGACCCCGGAGGGCCGCGCGGCCGTCATCGTGGGCGACGGCAACGCCGCCTCGGCCGCGCGCCTCGCCGCGCAGCCTGCCGAGCCACGCACGCTCTCGGGCCTCCGCGCCGCGCTCGAAAGGCTCGTGCCCGCGGATCGGCTTGCGGCGCTCCTCGTCGTCCCCGCGCGGGGCGCGACCACGGGAGACGACACCCTGAGCGCCCTGCCTCCTTCTTTCGCGATGATTCTCTCCGAAGGGGGAGATGCGACCGCGCACGCGTCGGTCCCGATTCGCATCCTCGCCGAAGAGTTCGTCACCCTCGACCGGCCGGCGTTCGGCTCGGTGCGCCTCGAGCTCGAGGTAGAAAGGCCCCGCTCCTGAATGCGACTCTCCCGCCGGACTCCCGCCGCCGTCCTCGCCGCTGCATTTCTAGCCGCGTCCCCGCTCCGGGCCGGGACGCCCCGCATCGCCGTCACGGCCGGCGCTCGCGACTTTCTCGCGGGCGAGGCGAAGGGCGTCGCCGTCTCCGCGGACGGCAGGCTCATGCTCGGGGCGGCGCTCGCGGCGCGCGATTGGCCGGACGACGCGAACGACGCGGCCATCTTCGCGGCGGCCGCCGACTCGTCCGGCCGCGTGTTCCTGGCCACGGGCGGGGGCCTCGGCCGGCTTTTCGTCTCGAGCGACGAGAAGGTGAGGCTGCTCTTCACCGCGCCCGAGCCGAACATCACGGCGGTCGCGGTCGCTCCGGACGGCGCGGTCGTCTGCGCGTCGTCTCCGAACGGAAAGATCTATCGGGTCGACCCGAAGGCCGCCGATCCGGCGAAGGCCGGCACCGTACTCGCCGAGCCGAAAGAGGCGGCGATCTGGGCTCTCGCATTCGCGAAGGATGGAACGCTCTACGCGGGGACCGGGAACAAGGGCCGCGTTTATCGCAAGACGCCCTCAGGGGCCCTCGAGCTCTTCCACGAAATCGAGGACGTGCACGTGAGGGCGCTCGCCGTGGGTCCGGACGGCACCGTGTACGCGGGGACGTCAGACCGGGGTCTCGTGGTCGCGCTGCCCGCACACGGCAATCCGCGCACGCTGTACGATTTTTCGCGCCCGGAGGTCTCGGCTCTCGCCGTGGATGCCCGCGGCGTCGTCTACGCGGCCGCATCGCAGGTCGACGCCTCGACGGGCAGGCCGGCGCCGGTCGGGCCGGGCCTTCGGCCCACCCCCACTCCGACACCGCACCCCTCCGAACACGCCGAGGAGGCTCCGCGCGGTTCGGTCTCCGTGTCCGCCTCGACGTCTCCGGCGCGGCCCGTCGTCGAACCTCGTTCCACGAGCAGCTCGGAGCTCGTCGTCATCCAGCCCGACGGCTTCGTCGAGCCCGGCTGGCTCTTTCCCGAGGAGGCGATTTTTGGTCTGCGTCTCGAGGCGGACGGAGCGCTTCTCGCCGCGACGGGCCCGCGCGGCCGCGTCTACGAGTGGAAGGACCGCCAGGTGCGCCTCGTGGCCTCCACCGGTGAGAAGCTCGCGCTCGCGATCCCCGCGGCCGGGCGCGGCTTCGCCGTCGTGACGATGGGATCGGCGGGAATCCTGCGGCCGTCTCACCCGGGCAGTCCCGCCACCGGGACGTTCACGTCCGCCGTCAAGGATGGCCTGCGCCTGTCGACGTTCGGACGCCTGAGATACGAGGGAAGCGCGCCCCCGGGAGCGGCGCTCACCCTCTCGGTACGGACGGGAAACTCGGACAAGCCCGATGGCACGTGGTCGGCCTGGATACGGGTCGGCCCGGACGGCGGCGCGAAGCCTCCCGTCGCGCGCTTCTTCCAATGGAGGGCCGAGCTGACCGCCTCGCCGAAGGGTGAATCTCCGGTCGTCGAGCGCGTGGACCTTTCGTACACCGAGCGCAACGCGCGGCCGGTGCTCGAGAACCTCGCCGTCCTCGAGCCAGGTGCCGTCTTTTCGCGCGGCGCCGCGGGCGCGGGCGTCCTCTCCGTGGCGAATCCCGACGAGTCCGGCATCTACGCGGGGCTCGAGGCTCCGCACGATGGGCCGGCCGAGGGTCCGGGAAAGCGGCTGTTTCGGAAGGGCTACCGGACGCTCACCTGGAAGGGTACGGACCCGAACGGCGACGCGCTACGGTACGAGGTCGAGGCGCGTCGCGAGAGCGGTTCGGCCTGGTTCCCCGTGAGAAAGGACCTCGAAGACTCGTTTCTCTCGTTCGACACGACCGCGCTTCCGGACGGCCGCTACCTTTTCCGGGTGACCGCCTCCGACCGTCTCTCGCAGCCCGAAAGCGAGGCCCTCACCGCGCGCGAGGAAAGCGGCGTCGTCATCGTCGACAACACTCCTCCCGTTCTGAAGCTCGAATCCCGCAAGGTCGAAGGCAGCTCTCTCGTCGTCACGGTGCTCGCCACGGACGCGCTCTCGCCCGTTACGAAGGCTGAAGGCGCCGTGAACGCGGATCGCTGGCGCCTCCTGTCCGCGGAGGACGGCGCCGCCGACTCGCCGGTCGAGCGCTTCGTCTTCCGCGTCCCGAAGCCGCCGGGGCCGGCGGTTCTGTCGATCCGCGTTCTCGACGCGGCCGGCAACGTCGCGGCGATCGCCGTGGAGTGGCCGTTCTGAGAAAGCTGGCTCTCCTCGCGGTCGTCGTCTTTCTGGCCGCCTGCGGTGTGCGCGGAAAGAACCAGGAGAGCGTCGTTCGGCGCCGCCTCGACGGCGATCCGAAGACTCTCAACCCGATCCTCGCGACCTTGGACCCGGAGCAAATCGTCCTGGCTCTTCTCGAGCGGAACCTGCTCGACTACGACGAGAAGCTGAACCTCGTGCCGGGCCTGGCAGAAGAGGTTTCCGCCTCGCCCGACCATCTCGTGTACACGATCCGCCTGCGAAAGGACGCCCGCTGGGAGGACGGCACGCCGGTCACGTCTCAGGACGTCGTCTTCACGCTCACGACCCTTCTCGACCCGAAAACGCCCGCGCTCGCCCGCCGGGCGCTCTTCGACGGTTTCGTGAAGGCCGAGGCCGTGGACACCCGTACCGCGCGCGTCACCTTCAGCATCGCCTCCGCCGGTCGAATGGACGCCTTCAACCTGCCGCTCCTCTCGGCCGCCGCCTGGGCGGGCGGCGACGTGGCGACGAGTCCCCGAAACCGGAACCCGCTCGCGAACGGCCCGTACCGCCTCGGATCCTGGGAGGCGGGCCGGACGCTGACGCTCGTGCGAAACACGCAGTACTTCGGCGAGAAGCCCGACCCCGAGCAGGTGATCTTCCGGGTCGTGCCCGAGACGGCGCCCGCGTTCGCGGCGCTCCAGACCGGCGATCTCGACGAGATGCGCCTCACCTACGCGCAGAAGAAGGAGCTCGACGGGAAGGCGGGCACGGCCGGCGCTCCGCGCGTCGTCACGTTCGACGAGCTCTCGTACCAGTATCTTCGGCTGGAACAACAGGCTGCCGATTTTCGCGGACCGGCGCGTGCGTCGGGCGCTGACGATGCTGATCGACCGCGAAAGCATCGACCGCAACCTTTACGGTGGTCTCGCGAAAGTCGCGAACGGGCCCCTTCCGCCGGCTCACTGGGCCTGGAATGCCTCCCTCGCGCCGTGGCCATACGACCCGAAGGCCGCCGAGGCGCTCCTCGACGAGGCCGGCTTCCGGAAGGGGCCGGACGGGATCCGGCGCAAGGGCAGTCTCCGCTTCGCCTTCACGCTTTCGCTCGGCATGGGCAGCGACATCCAGAGGCAGATGGTGGAGCTGGTGCAGCAGTCCTTCCGGAAGGCAGGCATCGAGATGGCGATCCAGCCTCTGGAATGGGCGACCTTCGGGGCCAAGATGGACGCGGGAGAGTGCGACGCGTGGGCCGCCGCGCTGAACCTCGACCCGAACCCCGACCTCGCCGTGAGCTGGCACTCCGCCCAGACGCCGCCCGAGCGGCATGAACGCGGCTTTCTACCGGAATCCCGAGGTGGACACGCTTCTCGACCGCCTCAAGACGACGTTCGACCGGGACGAGGCGCGCGCCCTTCTCGTGCGCGTGCAGAGCCTCATCCACGAGGACGAGCCGGTCACGTTCCTGAACGTCCCGCTGATCAAGTGGGGCATCTCCTCGCGCCTGACGAACGTGAAGACGTCGCCCGATCGGCCTCTTCATGTTCTGGCCCGGGGCGGCCGGCTGGCGCACGAGCGCGACGACGAGGCCGATCTCGTAGGCTTCCCGCCGCATCGCCAAGTAACATCTCTATCGGTGATCCGTTTCGCTCTCCGCCGGTCGCTCTCGGCCGTCCTGACGTTGCTGGGAGTTCTCGCGCTCGTCTTCGGGCTGGTCACCGCCGCTCCGGGCGACGCGGCGACGCTCGCAGCGCGCGCCGGCGGCAACCGCGCGGTGGCGATCTCTCCCGCCGCCCTGGCGGCCTTTCGGCATCTCTACGGCCTCGACCGGCCGGTGGTGGAGCGCTTCGCGACCTGGATCTGGCGCGCCGCGCGCCTGGATTTCGGGCGCTCTCTCGTGGACGGCCAGCCCGTGACTCTTCGGATCGCCCGCGCGCTGCCGGCGACGTTGGCGCTGAATGCCGCCGCCCTCCTCCTCGCCTGCCTGATCGGGGTGCCCCTGGGAATCGCCGGAGCGCGCCGGCCCGGCGGGCGTCTGGACAGGATTTCCGGCTTCGTCTGCGACGCGTTTTTCGCGACGCCCACGTTCGTACTCGGACTCGTCCTGCTGCTCGTGTTCTCCGGCTGGCTGCGCATCACGCCCCTCTTTGCCGACGCGGAGTCCGGGGTGCGCGGTTTTCTCCTTCCGGTCGCCACCCTTTCGCTCACGTCGCTCGCCCTGATCGCGCGGTTCGTCCGGGTCTGCATGGCGGCCGCGCTCGCGGACCCCGCCGCTCTCGCCGGGCGCGCGCGCGGCGAACGACCCTCCGAAGAGGTCCGGCGCGCCCTCAGACGCTCGGCGGCTCCGTTCGCCGCGATGGGCGCCGTGCTCGTGCCGTCCGTCGTCTCGGGCTCGATCCTCGTGGAGCGGGTCTTCTCGCTGCCCGGCGCTGGGGGCCTTCTGGCCGAAGCCGTCTTCGCGCGGGACCTCCCGACCGTTCTCGCTCTCACGTGGTGCTCGGCCATGGCGGTCGTGGCCGCGTCTCTTGCCGCCGACCTCATCGCGGCGGCGCTCGACCCGCGCGTCGCACGCGAAGTCGACGTGGCGGCGCCGGGAGTCGCGGCGTGACGGCAGCCCGGGCGGCTCTGCGCCGCGCGGGTCTCGCCTTCGCTCTTTTTCCCCTGATCGCCCTTCTCGCTCCGCTTCTCGCCCGCGAGAAACCCTGGATTACCGGCCGCGGCGGCGAGACGATCGTGAGCGCTCCGGTTCCGTTCGATCCCGACGCCGTGGATCTCGACCAGCGGCTCAGGCCGCCCGGCCGGCGGCACCTTCTCGGCACGGACGAGCTCGGGCGCGACGTTCTATCCCGGGTCCTTCACGGGACGCGCCTCTCCGTCGCGGCAGGCCTGCTTGCCTCTGCTCTTGCTCTCGGTCTCGGAGCCGCGCTCGGAACTCTCGCGGGCTGGGCCGGAGGACGCACGGATCGCGTCGTGATGCTCTTCCTCCAGATCGTCCAGGCGCTCCCGGCGCTCGTCCTCGTGATCGCCGGAGCGGCGTTTCTCACGCCGTCTTTTCTCGTCGTGGCCCTCCTCATCGCCCTGACCGGCTGGACCGATGCGGCCCGCCTCGTACGAGCGGGCACGCAGCGCCTGAGAAACGAGGCATTCGTGGACGCGGCGCGGGCGACGGGCGCCTCGAACGCGCGCCTGCTCTTCGTCCACGTCCTCCCGCACGCGCTCCCGCCCGCGCTCGCGACGCTGCCATACGTGCTCGGTTCTGCCGTTCTCACGGAAGCGGGGCTGTCGTTCCTCGGGCTGGGCGCTCCACCCCCGGCCGCGTCCTGGGGACGCGCGCTCGCCGAGGCTCGCAATCTCCTTCCGGGTGCGTCGTGGTGCGTCCTGCCGCCCGCCCTCGCGCTCTTCCTGCTCGTCTGGACGGCGCGCCGGCTCGGCGACGCGTTCCTCGGCCGAAGAGGGGACGTACAATCCCGTCTCGCGTGAAGCGCACCGCCGTCTACCCGGGCACGTTCGATCCCATGACGAACGGCCATGTCGATCTCATCCGGCGGGGTTGCCACATCTTCGACCGCGTGCTCGTCGCGGTTCTCATCGACACCGAAAAGGAGCCGCTCTTCACCGTCGAGGAACGGCTCGCGATGATCCGCTCCGTCTTCCGGCGCGAGCCGAAGGTCGTCGTGAAGTCGTTCCGAGGCCTCCTCGTGGAGTTCATGCACAAGGAAAACGCGCGCATCGTCGTGCGCGGACTCCGCGCCGTCTCCGACTTCGAGCACGAGTTCCAGATGGCCCTCATGAACCGACGCCTCGGCCCGGAGGTCGAGACGCTCTTTCTCACGCCGAAGGAAGAGCTCTCGTACACGTCGAGCCGCCTCGTGAAGCAGGTCCACCAGCTCGGCGGCGACGTCTCGGGTCTGGTTCCGGCCGTCGTCCACCGGGCGCTGGCGCGCAAGGTTCCGAACGGCGACTAGGCGGTCCGGGGCGCTTTCGTACGCGCTCAGATCCGCCCGAACCGCCGGAATGCCTTCGCGATCGGTTCGGGCACGGTGCGCGGCCGGCCCGACGCGTCGAGAAACAGGTGGTGCGTCTCTCCCTCGGCGGCGAGCGCGCCGTCCGCAAGGACGATCTCGTACTGGAACGTGCAGCCCCGGCTCTTGAGCTCGGTCATTCGGGCTCGGACCGTCACGGTGTCGCCGTAGCGCACCGCGCGGCGGTAGCGTACGCGCGCCTCGGTGACCGTGATGAACGAGCCCTCGGCTTCCATGCGCGGGTAGGGATAGCCGGCGCGCTCGCAATAGGCGGTGCGGGCGACCTCGAACCAGATGATGTAGTTGCCGTGATAGACGACGCGCTGCGCGTCGGTCTCGGCGTAGCGCACCTGGATGGAGGTCTCGACGGCGGGATGGGGGGCGCTCACGATGCCCCTAGACTAGACGATCGCCATGAGAGCGCTCTTCCGGGGTGACGGTTGGGGACTGGGAGAGAGGAGAGGACCGGGGACCGGGGATTTCTTAGAAAGAGAAGAACCGGGGAAAGAGATCTTCTTAGAAGGTGAAGAGAGGGTCATTTGCGCCGAGAGGCTGGAGCAGCTGCCCGACATGCTCGCCTCGCTCGACGAAATCGCATCGTCGGGCGATTTGAACCTGATCGCAGCGGGGTTCGTCTCCTACGAGGCGGGCGTTTACCTCGAAGGATCGACGGCGCTCGCGCGCCGGCATGAATTTCTTCCTTTCGCGGAATTCTTCCTCTTCGATACCCGCCGCTCCGGCGCCGCACGACGCATGTCGCCGCCTCCCGCCGCTTCCGCCCCATTCACCTTCGAAGAATCGGTACGCGCGGAGCGCGTGTTCTTTTCGGACCCTTCGGCTCGCGAAACGGAGCCGTCGCTATGCCCGGACGCGTGGAGAAACGGAGTAGACGCCATCCGGGACGCCATCGCCCGCGGCGACGTCTATCAGGTCAACCTCACGCGCCGCACGCGCTTCGCGGCCCGCGTCGAGCCCTTCGCCCTCGCGCGCGCCCTCTACGGCGACAGCCCCGTGCCCTTCGCCGTGACGCTCGTCGGGAACGAGTGGGCCGTCGTGTCGAATTCGCCGGAGCTCTTTCTCGACGTGGACCTTGCGGCGCGCCGCGCGGTCACCAAGCCGATCAAGGGCACGATCGCGCGGGGCGCGACCGACGCCGAGGACGCCGGCCGGCGCCGCGAGCTCCTGGCCTCCGCGAAGGATGCGGCCGAGAACGTGATGATCGTGGACCTTCTGAGAAACGACCTCGGCAAGGTGGCTGAGAGAGGGCGCGTCGAGACGACCGCCATGAGATCGTTGAAGTCGTTCCGCCATCTCCATCACCTCGAATCCACGGTGGAGGCCAGCTTGAAGCCGGACGCCCGGCTCTCCGACGTCCTCCGCGCCACGTTGCCGGGGGGCTCGATCACGGGTGCCCCGAAGCGCGCGGCGCTGCGTTTCATCCACGACCTCGAGAACGTGCCGCGCGGCGCGTATTGCGGGGCCGCGGGGTTCGTCCGTGGCGACGGCCGGGCGGTCTTCAACGTGGCAATCCGGACGGCGATCCTCGGTCGGGATACAGTGGACTACCACGCAGGAGGCGGAATCGTGTGGGACTCGAACGCGGAGGCCGAATGGCGCGAGACGAAGGCGAAGTCCCGGGAGTTTGGGGCGGCGATGGCGGCCCTCGGCGCGGGCGAGGTGCCCCATGAACCTTGAGTACGCGCCGGTCCCGTTCCTCTCGCCCGCCGTCCAGCGGGGCTTCGGCTTCTTCGAGACGGCGCTTCTGGCGGGCCGGCGCGCCGTGCTGTGGGAACCGCACCTCGACCGGATGCAGCGCATCCTCACGAGGCTCGATCTCCCGAAGCCCTCGCGCGAGCGGCTGAACGACGTCGCGAAGCGCGCGCTCGACGCGTCGGCCGCAAAACCGGCGGAGCAGCGCGCATTGCGCCTCACGTGGTTCGCCGTGGGCGACGACCTCGACGATCCGGCGTCGTACCGTCTCGAGGCGCACCTCCTGCCGATTCCGGAGAGCCGCCTCGCCCGCCGGAAGGGCTCGCACTGCGTTTCGCTGCCGCTGGAGCTCCAGCGCGACACGCCGGGCGTGAAGTCCACGAGCTATTTCGCCGCGATGCAGGGAGGACGTCTCGCAAAGAAGGCCGGAGGGGACGAGGGGCTGTTCCGCTCTCCGGACGGGAGCTATCTCGAGGGCACGACGACGGGCCTCGCGGCGTGGAACGGAGGGACGCCCGTGCTCGCGCCGAAGGGAGTCCTCCCGAGTGTGACGGCCGCCGCCTTTTTCGGCGGCAAGGCCGCCACGGCAGCCCTGAGCGCGGAGAAGCTCCGCGAAGGATCCATCCTCCTCGGCTCTCTGACCATGGCGACGCCGATCCTTACGCTCGACGGGGTGCCGTGCGCCCGGCCACCCGAAATGCTCGCGCGCATCGCGGAGTTCAATCGGCGCCTGCTGCAGGATCCGGCCTTTGGCACGGAGCTCTAGCACGGACTAAACTTTCATCCTTATGGCCAGGTCTCGCTCCACCTCCCAGTCCCGCCACGTTCTTTTCACGGGCTTTCCCGGGTTCATCGGGGCGCGCCTGATCCCGCGCCTCCTGGAGCTCGCGCCCGGCACGACTTTTCATGCGCTCGTCCAGGAGAAGTTTCTCTCGGCGGCGGACGCGTCCGTCGCCGCCCTCGGCGAGGAGCATCCCGGAACGAAAGGGCGCATCCGCCTCGTGGTCGGCGACATCACGTCGCCCGGCCTCGGCCTCGCGGCATCGAAGGCGAAGGAGCTCCAGAAGAGCCTCGAAGGCTGCTTCCATCTCGCCGCGGTCTACGACCTCGCGGTGGCGCGCGACCTGGGCATGCGCATCAACGTGGAAGGCACGAAGAACGTCGTCGAGTTCCTCGGCGGCGCACGGTCCTTCCGACGCCTCGACTACGTCTCGACGGCATATGTCTCGGGCACGGCCGTCGGCACGTATCGAGAGACGGACCTCGACGTGGGGCAGAGCTTCAAGAATTACTACGAGGAGACGAAGTTCCTCGCGGAGACGGCCGTGAAGGAGAGCGGCCTTCCCGCGGCGATTTACCGGCCGGGCATCGTCGTCGGAAGCTCGAAGACGGGCGAGACCGCGAAGTTCGACGGCCCGTACTACTCGCTCAACGCCATGGGCGTCCTTCCGTCGCCCGGCGTCTTCATCAAGGTGGGGACCGGCGACGCGGAGGTGAACCTCGTGCCCGTGGACTTCGTCCTCGAGGCGATCGCCCGCCTCTCGACCTGGGAGGGAGCGGTCGGGAAGACGTACCACCTCACGGACCCGCACCCGTCGACCGCGTTCGAGATCGAGGAGATGTTCGCGAAGGCGCTCGGGAAGTCGTTCCTTTACGTGCCGGTGCCGCACCTGGTCGCGAAGCTGCTCTTCACGCCGGGCCCGGTCCAGAAGTCGTTCGGGATGCCCGTCCAGTCGATCGACTACTTCGACCATCCCGTGAGCTACGACTCGGCGCAGGCTACCGCGGACCTCGCGCGCTTCGGCGTGAAGTGCCCGCCGTTCAAGAGCTACGTCCAGAAGCTCGTCGCCTTCTGGCGCACGAAGAAGGACACGATCAAGCGCGGAGCGATGATTTGAGGCCTTCTTTTCCCTTCACGAACGCCCCGATCATCGACGGTCAGGACGTGAAGACGGGCACGACCTTCGAGGCCGTGAACCCCGCCACGGCCGAGCCGTTCGCGGAGGTGGTCCGGGCCGGCCCGCGCGAGATCGACATGGCCGTCGGATCGGCGCGGAAGGCATTTCTCTCATGGTCGAAGACACCCGTGGCCGACCGGCAGCGGTATCTGGCGCGCCTTCTCGAGGAGGTTCGCCGCGCGCACGAGGACGTGGCCCGCCTCGTCGCGACCGAGCAGGGCAAGCCCGTTGGCGAGGCGCGCGCCGTGGACGTCGTCCCCGCCGCCGACACTCTTCGCTATCTGTCGCGCCATGCGGGCGAGCTTCTGGCCGAGCAGCCGATCGACTACGCCCAGATCCTCTTCGCCCACAAGAAGGGCCGTTTTCGCTTCGAGCCTCTCGGCGTGATCGCCGTCGTGACGCCCTGGAATTTTCCGTTCGGCATTCCGTTCGTCGAGATCGCGGCCTGTCTCGCGGCGGGCAACACCGTCGTGCTGAAGCCCGCGTCGGCCACGGCGCTCACGGGCCTCGCCGTCGGAGACCTCTGTCGCCGCGCGGGCCTGCCCCCCGGCGTCGTGAACGTCGTGACGGCCGGCGGCGCGGACACGAACGCCCTCGTCGAGCACACGGGCATCGCGAAGGTCCTCTTCACGGGTTCGGTCCGGACGGGCATCGAGGTGATGGAACGCGCGGCCAGGAACCTCACGGGCGTCGTCCTCGAGCTCGGCGGCAAGGACGCGGCGGTCGTCGCCGCCGACGCGGATCTCGACCGGACGGCCGCGGGTCTCGTCTGGGGGGCGTTCGCGAACGCCGGCCAGACCTGCGGCTCCGTCGAGCGCGTGTACGTCGTCAAGGACGTGGCCGCGGAGCTCATTTCGAAGATCGTCGCGCGGACGAAAGCTCTTCGCCTCGGCAATCCGCTCTCGACGACGACGGACATGGGCCCTCTCACGACTTCCGGCCAGCGCGACCTCGTCGAGGCGCACCTCCAGGATGCCGTCTCGCGTGGCGCGAAAGTCCTCGTGGGGGGCGAGCGTCCGAGCGCGAAGGGATGGTGGTTCCCTCCGACCGTCCTCACGGGCGTCGACCACGCCATGCGCACGATGTGCGACGAGACGTTCGGGCCGCTCCTGCCCGTCATGGCGGTGGACTCGCTCGACGAGGCGATCCGGCTCGCGAACGACTCCTCGTTCGGACTGACGGCCTCCGGATGGACGCGTTCGCGCCGGACGGCCCGCAAGCTCGGGGAGGAGCTGCAGGCGGGGACGGTCACGATCAACGACCATCTGTTCTCCTTCGGGGAGCCCACCGCGACCTGGGGCGGCGTGAAGAAGTCCGGCGTGGGCAGGAGCCACGGGGGCTTCGGCCTCCTCGAGCTCGTGAACATCAAGCACGTGAGCGTGGACTTCGCGGGCACTCCGGCGATGCCGTGGTGGTACCCGTACGACGCCGCCTTCCATGCGTTCACGAAGAGCGCCTTCGGAACTCTCTACTCGAACGATCCGCTCACGAAGGTGCCCGGCGCGCTCGGGCTCCTGGGCAGCGGACGGTTCTTCGGATACGTGAAGGTCTCGGCTCTCGCGTCACGGCTGGGGAAGGTGTTCTGAGCGGCGGAAAGTAGAATCGCCGCGTGAGCGAGATCCGCTATCGGGAGGCGAGGTCCGCGGACGAGATTCTGAGAGAGTCGGAGAGCTTCTTTGCTGGAAAAGGGGCGGTCCACGTAACGCTCCGCTCTCTGGTCGATCGCCTCGCGGAAGAGTCGATTCCGTACGCCATCGTCGGCGGGATGGCCTTGAACCTCTTCGGGTTCGCTCGCCAGACGGTCGACGTCGACGTCCTCCTGACAAAAGAGGGGCTCGAAAAGTTCCGCGAGCGATTCGTCGGACGAAGCTATGTGCCCGCTTTTCCGGCCGCCGCCAAGGCGTTCCGGGACGTCGACACTCGCGTTCGGATCGATTTCCTGACGACCGGCGAATACCCCGGTGACGGGAAACCCAAACCTGTCGCGTTCCCGGATCCCTCTCTCTCGGCCATCGACCGCGGCCCATACCGGGTCATCACCCTCGAGAAGCTGATCGATCTCAAGCTGGCCTCGGGACTCTCCGCTCCGCATCGGATGGGGGATCTCGTCGATGTGCAGCGCCTCGTCGAGGAGCTTCACCTGCCCCTCGACCTGGACGCGAGGCTTGATCCGAGCGTCCGCGCCGAGTACCGCCGTCTCTGGGAGCTCGCGCAGCACGCCGGCGACGGGCCGCAGGAACGAGGCTGATGGTCCGCCGGCAAGAAACGGCGCCCGCCGGACGTTAGACTTTGTCCGTGGCCGCCCCGGACCTCTCCCTCTATCCAGACCAGCCCGGCATCTACCTCTACAAGGACGCGAAAGGGAAGATCCTCTACGTCGGAAAAGCGAGATCCATCCGCAAGAGGCTCGCGTCGTACTTCAACGCCGGCCCGAAGCACGTGCGCACCGAGGCGATGCTCGCCGAGTTCGTCTCGATCGACACGGTCGTCGCCAAGACCGAGAGCGAGGCGCTCGCCCTCGAGAACGCGTTCATCAAGAAGCACAAGCCGCGCTACAACATCCTGCTCCGCGACGACAAGACGTACCCCTACATCAAGGTCACGACGGGGGAGGACTGGCCGCGCGCGTTCGTGACACGGCGGGTCCTGAAAGACGGCCACAGCTACTTCGGGCCATTCCTCCCGGCGCGCACGTGCCGCGGCGCGATGAAGATGGTCCAGCGGATGTTCCAGATCCGCACGTGCCGCATCGAGATCGACGGGACGCTGCCGCGCCCATGTCTCTATTACGACATGCACGCCTGCCTCGGCCCGTGCGTCTCCGGCCTCACGACGAAGAGCGCGTACGACGACGCCGTGAAAGACGTGCTTCTCTTCCTCTCCGGGCGGAACGAGGAGCTCAAGCCGCGGTTGGAGATGAAGATGCGTACCGCCGCGGAATCGGAGAGCTTCGAGATGGCCGCGGCATACCGCGATTGCCTGCGGACGGTCGAGGAGCTCGCCGAGAAACAGCGCGTGCAGTCGATGTCGGGCGAGGACGTGGACATCTTCGGAGATTTCTTCGATGGAGGAAATCTGGCGATTTCCGTGCTCCTCGTACGCGGAGGCGTGGTCCTCGATTCGCGCGAGTATTACTGGGAGGGGATCGGCGAGGTGCCTCCCGAGGAGCTCTGGGTTTCGCTCCTTTCGCAGTATTACGACACGATCGCGGACGGCTCTTTCCTGCCCCGCGAGATCCTCCTGCCGATCGACCTGCCCGAGGACGCCCTCGAGCCGATCGAAACCTGGCTGTCCGAGCGACGGGGCTCGAAGGTCGTCATCAAGACGCCGCGGCGCGGCGCGGCCTTCGAGCGCGTGCAGATCGCCCGCGACAACGCGCGCCAGAATCACCTGCGGCGCTTCCGCCGGGTGCGCGAGCGCGGGGAGAAGGCGACGCTCGCCCTCGCGAAGGCGCTCGACCTGGATCGCCGTCCGTCCCGGATCGAATGCTTCGACATCTCACACCTCTCGGGGAGCGAGACGTACGCGTCCTGCGTCGTCTTCGTGGACGGCGAGCCCGCGAAGGACGAGTACCGCCTGTTCCGCATCGAGCGGCCGGGCGTCGACGACTTCGCATCGATCGCCGAGGCCGTCTCGCGCCGCTACGCGCACGCGAGAGACGAGGCGAGACCGCTGCCCGACCTTCTCCTGATCGACGGGGGAAAGGGCCAGCTCTCGGCGGCTCTTGGGGCGCTCGACCGGATCGGAATCGACCTGGCAGCGGCCTCTCTCGCGAAGCGGGAAGAGCAGGTGTTCGTGCCGGGCCGCTCCGCGCCGATCGTGCTCCCGCGGACGAACGCCGGCCTCAAGCTGCTCCAGCGTGCTCGTGACGAGGCGCATCGCTTCGGTCTGAAGACGCATCGCCGGGCCCGCGGCAAGCATGCCCTCGAGAGTCCTCTTCTCGCGATCAGCGGCCTCGGACCTGCCCGCGTAAAGATTCTTCTCGCCGCCTTCGGAGGCTCCGAGGCGGTCCTCGCGGCCAGCGACGAGGCGCTCGCGGCGGTCGCCGGCAAGGCCGTCGCTGCCCGGATCAGGCGATTTCGCGAGCAGCACGTCGCCGAAAGATCCGCTGGCGCTGCTACACTTTCCGAGGAATGACGCCCTCCAGCAGCGACAGCCGCATCCGGATGCTGACCGGCGGATCCCTCGACCGAATCCCGTTCGCCGAGGTGGTCCGAAGCCTCTATCGGGAGCGCACGACGGCGAAACTGCTCGTGTCCCGGAGCGGCGAGGAGCGGACATTCTCGTTCGATCGGGGCCAGATTCTCTTCGCGAGCTCGAATCGCGAGGCGCAGCTCGTCGGCGAGCTTCTTCGAACGTTCGGCCTTGCCGACGAGAACCTCCTCCTGTCCGCCTTCGAGAGAGCGCTGAACGAGCCTGGCCAGGGCCTCGCCCGGGCGCTCACCGAGTCGGGAGCCGTCCCCGGTTACATCGCGGAGGCCGCCGTCCGGGCCCTCTCGGAGCGCCTCTTCTTCGACACGCTCAAGTGGACGAGCGGGGTCTTCACGGTAACGCCCGTCGACACGGCGCCCGACGTGCCCGCAAAGATGGAGCGCCCGACGGGAGGAATGCTTCTCGAGGCTCTCCGCCGCGTGCCGGCTCCGGCATCCCAGCTCAACTCTCCTCTCGATCCGGGGTCGCGGCCGGTGTTCGCGTCCGATCTCCTCCTTCGCTATCAGGCGATTCTCGTCTCGGCCGAGGAAGCGGAGGTGCTCGGCAAGGTGGATGGAGCTACGACCGTGGAGCAGATACACCGCGACCAGCGCATCGTCGCGCGCCTCGCCGCCACGGGCCTTTTGCAGCTCGTGGCTCAGGGAAGGCCCATCGAAAAGAGCGGCGTCAACGAAGGTCTCCTGTTCCTCAACGTCGAGATCGCGGGCGCGCAGCCTCCCGCGCGCGTCGCCGAGCAGCACGAGCTCCAGCGCGAGCTCGTCTGGAACACCTATCGGCGCCTCGACTGGGCTTCCCACTACGATCTTCTCGGCGTCGAGGCGGGGGATCCGGTCGATACGATCGTGAAGGCGCTCCACGAGCGCGCACGCCTCTTCCACCCCGACCATCATCTGAAATCGCATCTTCTGGACGCCCGCGAGGCCCTCGAGGCGCTGTTCGCGCGCCTCCGAAAAGCCGAGCGCGCCTTTCGGACCCCCGAGACGCGGGCGGCCTACGACCGGACGCTGGAAGTGAGTGCGGACACCATCTCGCTTCCGGGCACCCAGCCGACGGCGGAGGTCCAGAAGGAGATCGCCCGCAAGAACTATGCAAGGGCGAAGGCGCTGTACGAGGAGGAGGACTTCTACCCGGCGTACGAGATGACGCGCCAGGCCGTCGAGTTCGACCCGGGCCAGAAAGAGTACTGGGTGCTTCTTGCGAGGATTCAGCGCAAGAACCCGAAGTGGGTGCGGCACGCCACCGAGACGATGCGGCGCGCCGTCAAATACATCCCGGAGAACGTCGAGCTCTGGTGGGAGCTCGCGGAAGCGTGCCTTCACGAACGGAACGAGCCCGAGCGCGTGAAAGCCCTGAAAGAGGTGATGCGGCTCGACCCGGCGAATCGCAGGGCACAATCCGCGCTGTCCGAGATCTCGGCCAAGGCGGGCCGATGACGAACGGGCTTCCCCAGCTCTTCGGGACAGGGCTCGGCCTCTCGGCGGCGGCGGGCCTCAACTCCTATGCCGTCCTTCTCGTGTACGGTGCGATGGCGCGTTTTTTTCCCGAGGATTATCCAGGCGCGATCGCCCGCTTGCTTGCCTCGACGCCGGCCCTCGGTGTCGCCGCCGTTCTCTTTCTCATGGAATTCATTGCCGACAAGATCCCCGGACTCGACCATTTCTGGCATCTCCTGCATTCGTTCGTGAGGCCGGTCGTGGGCGCCCTCGTCGCTCTCGCCGTCGTGCAGCCCGAAGGTTCGACGGTCCTGAACGTCGCCGCGGCCGGGTCGGGCGGAGCGGTCGCCCTCGTCTCGCATCTCGTGAAGAGCGCCACGCGCCTCACGTCGACGGCTCTCACCGCGGGCATCGCGAACGCCGGGCTCTCGCTCGCCGAAGACATTCTCGCCTTCCTGCAGAGCCTCGTCTCGATCTTCCTGCCTCTCGTGGCGCTCGTCGTCGTCGCCGCGATCGGGCTGATCTTCGTCCTCACGATTCCGCGGATGGCACGCTTCCTCGATTTGTTCGGGAGGCGGCGGCCGCGTCGGGAGATCCCCCCGCCCGCCTGACCGTCAGGCCCGGCAGCCTTCGCGCACTTCCCGTTGGAGGAACCCCCGATGACGCCACGTCCGCCGCGCCTGTTCGCCCTCGTTCTCGTGCTCCTCCTGGGCGCTCCTCGGCTCTCGCTCTTCGCCCGGAGGACCCGGCGACGGTCGTCGGATCGGTGCCACGCGAGGTCGCCGGCGCCCGGGAGATCGCGCGCCTCGACGGCAGCCTCCGCCTCGATCGCGTCGTTCTCGTTCTGCCGCGGCGCGATCCGGAGGGCCTCGCGCGCCTCCTCGCCGACCAGCACGACCCGGCTTCTCCGGATTTTCACCGCTGGCTTTCCCCCGCCGAGTTCGAGCGGCGCTTCGGCGCCTCCGACGAGGACGTCGCCGCCTTGGTCAGCTGGCTCACGAGTCACGGCCTCGAGGTCGAGGATGCCCCGGCGGGACGCGCGGCGCTCGTGTTCTCGGGCCGCGTGGCCGACATCGAGGGCGCCTTCGACACGGAGGTGCACGAGGTCTTCGCCGAGGGCAAGGTCCGGATCGCGAACGTGAGGCCGCCGCACCTTCCGCCCGATCTCGCGCGGCGCGTCACGGGCGTGCTTTCGCTTCACTCGTTTCCGCACCGCCACCCGCTCGCGCAGCGGAAGCCCGCCAACACGTCCGGAGGAGAACACACTCTCGCGCCGGCCGACTTCACGGCGATCTACGACGTGGATGCTCTCGCCGCCTCCGGAATCAACGGCGTCGGCCGAACGATCGGCCTCATCGCACAGACGAACGTCAACGTCGCGGACACGACGTTCTTCCGACAGACCTTCGGCCTGCCGATCAACGACCCCGTCGTCGTCCTGAACGGACCGGACCCCGGAATCACGCCGGACGACGAGACCGAATCCGATCTCGACCTCCAGTGGTCCGGGGCGGTCGCTCCGGCGGCGCATACGATTCTCATCGCGACGAAATCGACCGATACGAGCTTCGGCGTCGATCTTTCGGCCCTCTACGCCGTCAGCCACGACGTCGCGGATGTGCTCTCGCTTTCGTACGGCGGATGCGAGGCTGACTTCAGCGACACGGACACGGCTTTCTATACGAACGTCTGGGCGCAGGCGGCGGCGCAGGGAATCTCCGTGATGGTGGCCTCGGGAGACAGCGGCGTCGCGGGCTGCCAGAATTCCACGGACGCGACGGGGACGACGTTCGGGGTGAACGGGCTGGGCTCGTCGCCTTACGCCACGTGCGTCGGGGGCACGCAGTTTCTCGACACGGACAACCCGTCGAACTACTGGAACCCGACAAACGACCCGACGACGAAAAAATCCGTGAAGGGTTACATACCGGAGACGACCTGGAACGAAAGCGGCGCGGTGCCCGGCGGTTCGACGCTGCTGGGGACGGGTGGCGGCCGGAGCATCCTTTTCGCGCGCCCGCCCTGGCAGAACGTCGCCGGCCTTCCCGCGGACAACGCCCGTTACGTGCCCGACGTCTCCGTCGCCGCCGCCACGCACACCGGATACCTCATGGTTCAAGGGCACACGACAGGGTCGAGCGGACTGTTTGCCGTGGCAGGTACGTCGGCTTCGTCCCCCGCCTTCGCCGGCATCGCCGCGCTTCTCGCGCAGAGAGCCGGCGGACGGCTCGGAAACCTGAACCCGCTCCTCTATGCGGTCGGTCGGGCGCAGTACGGCCTCGCGAGCGCGTCGGCCACGACGCCGCTCGCGGCCGGCTCGCCCGCCTTCCACGATGTCACCACCGGCAACAATTCGGTCCCCGGCCTCACGGGGTACGCGGCCGGACCCGGCTACGATGCCGCGACCGGCCTTGGCTCCGTCGACGCGGCAGCGCTCACCGCATCGCTTCCGGCTCCCGCACCGGGCACGACCGATTTCACGCTCGGAGCGAACCCCGCGGCGCCGACTCTTCCGGCGTGCGGTACGGTCATCGTGAACCTCACGCTCTCCCAGATCGGCGCCGCGGACGGCGACGCGGTGGCCACGGTTACGATCGCCGGGCTGCCCGCGGGTGTGGCGGCAGAGTTCCGGCCGGGAAA
Source organism: Thermoanaerobaculia bacterium (assembly GCA_963816185.1). Taxonomy (GTDB): domain Bacteria; phylum Acidobacteriota; class Thermoanaerobaculia; order UBA5066; family UBA5066; genus Fen-183. The sequence continues at coordinate 432,648 of CAWFJJ010000028.1, forward strand.
TCCCGCGAAGGTTTTCTCCGTGGGCGTCCTTTCGCGCACACAGCCCGGAACGCTGACCCTGACCTCCACAGGCTCGACGGTCGCCGGCACCTATCCCCTCGACCTCGCGGCGACGTCCGGATCCGTCGTCCGGCACGTCACCCTTTCTCTCACGGTGGTAAGCGGCGGTGCGGCACCGGGCTCATGTGTCGGCGTCCAGGCACCTGTGGTGCTCGACGTCTTCGGCGCGGCTTCGTCGCACTACACGTCGGACTTCGTCGCGGTGAACCGCAGCGCGAGCCGACGCGACACTCGTCCTCGTCTACGTTCCCGCGGCCGGCACGCCCGGCGCCGGCGGACCCGCCGTGGCGCGTACGCTTCCCGCGGGGCAGCAGCTCTACATTCCGGACGTCATCGCGTTCCTCGCGGCGAACGGCTGGGCGCTGCCTCCGGACGGGTCCGGGAAGCTCGGAACGCTCTTTGCCACGTTCGTCGGGGTGAGCGACCCGGCCGCGGTCTTCGCCGGCTCGCGCACGTCCACCCCGAACCTCTCGGCCTCCGTCGGCGGAGCCTTCGGTACCTTCGCACCGGCGGTTCCGTCGGGCAGCGCGACCTCGTCCGGCGACGCCTGGATCTACGGGTTGCGCGAGAACGCATCCTTCCGCTCGAACCTCGCGCGTGGTCCACGCTCCCGGCACCGCCTCCGGCATGACCTCCGGCCCCGTCTCAATCGAGATCCAGCTCTACGATGGCGACAGTGGCGCGCCGGCGGGAGCACCTCTCACGCAGACCCTTCAGCCGGGCGCGTTCTTCCAGTTCAACTCGATCCTCCGGTACACCTCCGAGCTGGCCCAGATGGGAATCACGAACGGCTACGCGCGGGTGCGGCGTACGTCCGGCACCGACCGGTTCATCGCCTACGGCGTCGTGAACGACGGCGGCAGCGCGGGCGGAGGCACCTCGGACGGCAGCTTCCTCGCGTCGAACGCGACCGAGGGTCTCTTGCCGATCGTGCTCGACGTCCCGGGCCCGCCGCACTTCACGACGGACCTCACGCTCACGAACCCGACGTCCGCGCCCGTCACGGTCACCCTGACGTATACGGCGTCGTCGGCGTTCTCGGGGCAGGGGAGCGGGACGCGCACGACCACGCTCGCCCCCCGCCAGCAGCTCGTGCAGGCGAACGCGCTCTCCTACCTGCGCGGGCTCGGACTCGCGATCCCCACGACGGGCGACCAGGGTGGCACGCTGCTCGTCGCCGGCGCGGTCGCGCAGGCGCGCACGTCGAACCCGAACCCCGACGCGACCGTAGGCGGGTCGTACGGGCTGTCGTATCCGGCCGTTGCGGCGTCCGCACGCGCAAAGGGCGAGGCGTGGGTTTTCGGCCTACGGCAGGATGCGGACGTCCGCACCAACCTCGCGATCGCGGACGGGCGCGCCGGAAACGGCGCGACGGTCAACTACGTCATCGACGTCTTCGATGCCGACACCGGCTCCGCGACGCCCGTCCAGGCCCTGATTCGCTCGTTGACGGGCGGAGATTGGACGCAGATCAACGGAATCCTCTCGGGGGCCGGTATCGCGCACGGATACGTGCGGATTCGACCGGACTCGGGTACGTCGGATTTCGTCGTCTACGGAGTCGTGAACGACGGGCCCTCGGCGGGCTCACGCACCTCGGACGGCTCGTACATCCCGATGGTGGTCGTGAATTAGGGACAGAGAGAATTCGGATTTCTTAGAAAGTGTGAGGAGCCGCCGCGCCTTCTCGAAGTGAAGGCGCGCCTGCCGATCCCGCGTCCTTCAGCCTTCTAAGAAATCGTTCTCTTCGAAACCGCGATAAACTGCGCATGACTCGGGCCGGACAGGCGGTCGCCGCTCTCGACGCTTCGGCGGAAGGAGGGGAGGAAAGTCCGGACTCCCGCGGGCAGCGTGCCGGAGAAATTCCGGTCGGGGCAACCCGAAGGAAAGTGGCACAGAAAACACACCGCCGACGCGCCGCAAGGCGCAGGTAAGGGTGAAAAGGTGCGGTAAGAGCGCACCGCGGTTCCGGCAACGGGACCGGCAGGCGAAACCCCACGCGGAGCAAGGCCAAATAGGGTGACGGAAGGGGCGCCCGCCCCCGCGGTTTCGGCCGACGTCACCGGGTCGGTCGCTCGAGCCCGTTCGAAAGAGCGGGCCTGGAGGAATGACCGCCGGCTGGAAGGCGCGAGCCGACCGGTTACAGAATCCGGCTTATCGTCCGGCCCGAGTCACTCTCCGGGGGCTTGGCTTCGCGCGCCCCCGGCCCCCCGGCTGCGGCGCACATCGAAGTCATCCGGCTTCGGCTAAACTCCCCGGACCGTGAAGGTCGTCGTCAAGTCCGGCGCACCGGGTGGATTCACCGACTACCTCGCTCGCTTCTCGGCCGGCCAGCCCATCTTCGGGGAGGGCGAGGTCGGCACGGAGATGTTCGTCATCCAGTCCGGCACGGTGGAGATCTACAAACGCAGCCGGCGCAACGAGGAAAAGCTCCTCGCGACGCTCGAGAAGGGCGACTTCTTCGGCGAGATGTCGATCCTCGAGGACGTCCCCCGCACGGCTTCGGCACGCGCGAAGACCGACTGCGAGCTCGTGCGTATCAACCAGTCGACGTTCGACGAGATGCTCCGCCACAACGCGGAGATCGCCGTGCGCATGCTTCGCAAGCTCTCCCGTCGGTTGCGCGAGACGACGAAGCTGCTCGAGCAGTCGACGGGCGCTGCCCCCGCTCTCGACGAAAGCTCGTCCGACATCTTCGCGAAGGTGTCCGAGCGCCACGACATCTTCCGCCTCGTCGCCGCGAGCGGCGAGGAGTTCTTCCTGAACCGCGACGGAGAGACGACCGTGGGACGAGTCGATCCGGTCACGGGCATCAAGCCGGACGTGGACCTCGCGAATCTCGATACGCAGCGCTCCGTCTCGAGGCGGCACTCGAAGATCGTCCGCGAAGGCGGCGAATTCCGCGTCGTCGAGGAGATCGGTACCATGAACGGCACGTTCGTGAACGGCGCGCGCATCGTCACGGGACAGCCGATCACGATCAAGGACGGAGACCGCACGCGCTTCGGCCTCGTCGACCTCACGTTTCGCGTCAGCAAGGCGTAGGAGAGATTTCCGTCCCGCTCCCGCTCCTCGCGAATCTTCCCGGCGTCGGCGCGGCGCGCGCCCGCGAGCTGGCCGAGGCCGGGGTCGAGACGGCGGTCGATCTCCTTCTCCACCTTCCGTTCCGCTACGAGGACCGCACGCGCATCGCGCCGATCGCGGCGCTCGTGCCGGAGGGGCCCCCGACGACGGTCAAGGGCACGGTCCTCTCGGCGCGCCTCATCCGGACGCGGCGCCGCGGCTTCACGATCTTCGAGGCGATCCTCGACGACGGCTCCGGCCCTCTCCGCCTCGTCTTCTTCAACCAGCCGTACCTCCAAAGATGGATGACATCGAAGAAGACCTTCTGGGTCTACGGCGTCGCAACCCAGTCGGCGCGTTATCGGCGCGGTCTCGTCATGGAGAACCCACAAATTGAAGAGTTAGTAGAAGAACCAATAGAAGATTTCTTAGAAGGGAAAGAGGGAAAGGGCGCCGTCACGGGAAAGGGCGAAGGCGCGGGCAAAGGCGAAGGCACAAGGCGCGCCGCAGATCCTCTCTCTGTCGGCCGCGTCGTGCCGATCTACCGCAAACTCCCGGGACTCACTCCACGGATGCGGCGGCGAACCGTCCATCACCTTCTAAGAAACTTTGCAGACCATCTCCCGGAGCGACTTCCTCTCTCGCGCGAGAGGGAGCAAGAATTCCCTTCTCTTTCCGACTCGCTGAGAGAAGCCCACTTCCCGGGCAGCGCCGGGGGCTCCGCGGACGCGGAGGAGTGGACGGAGCGCCGTTCGCCTTACCTCCACCGCCTCGCCTACGAGGAGTTCCTCGAGTTTCAGGTCGGATTGCAGCGCCGCCGCCGGGAGCGCGCCGCCGTACCCGCTCCCGTCCTGTCGGCAGACGACGCGATTCGCGCGCGACTCAAGGGTGCCCTTCCGTTTACGCTGACGGGGGCTCAGAAGCGCGTGATTCGGGAGATCGGCGGCGACTTCCGCGCGGGCCGCCCGATGCGCCGGCTTCTCCAGGGCGACGTAGGAAGCGGAAAGACGATCATTGCCGTCCTCTCGGCGATCCTCGCCGCCGAGTGCGGCTTCCAGACCGCGCTCATGGCGCCGACCGAGATCCTCGCCGAGCAGCATTTTTCGTCGATCTTCCGGATCTTCCGCAAGACGCGGTTCCGGGCCGAGCTCCTGACCGGCCGCGTGAAGGGGAAGGCCCGCGCGCAAGTCCTCGACGCGCTCGCCGGCGGCCGCGTCGACATGCTCGTCGGGACGCACGCGCTCCTCGAGGACCCCGTCGACTTCCGTCGCCTCGGCCTCATCGTGATCGACGAGCAGCACCGCTTCGGCGTCGCGCAGCGGACGACGATCGCGGCAAAAGCGCACCCCGCGGAAGCGCGCCCGCACCTTCTCGTCATGTCCGCGACGCCGATCCCGCGCTCTCTTGCCCTGACCCTTTACGGCGACCTCGACGTCTCGACGCTCGACGAGAAGCCGCCGGGCCGCACGGCCATCTCGACGCGCGTCCTTCCGGAAACGGAGCGCGCGGCCGCGTTCCGCGAGATCGAAGCCGAGATCCGCGCGGGAGGGCAGGCCTACGTCGTCGTTCCGCTCATCGAGGAGTCGGACAAGATCGAGGCGCGCGCCGTCGAGAAGCACGCGGCCGAGATCCGGAAAGCCCTTCCCATTCGCCGCGTCGGTGTCGTCCACGGCCGACTTCCGCCCGACGAGCGCGAGCGCACGATGGGCGAGTTCGCGGCCGGAAGGCTCGACGTCCTCGCGGCGACGACCGTCATCGAGGTCGGCGTGGACGTCCCGAACGCGTCGTACATGCTCGTCGAGAACGCGGAGCGCTTCGGTCTCGCGCAGCTCCACCAGCTGCGCGGTCGCGTCGGGCGCGGCAGGCGCGCTTCGCGCTGCGTGCTGCTGTTCGGCCCGAAGGTCTCGCCGGAATCGCGCGAGCGGCTCGGGGTGCTCGAGAGGACGGACGACGGATTCGTCGTGGCCGAGGAGGACCTCAAGCGCCGCGGCCCCGGCGACGCGCTCGGGACGCGGCAGAGCGGCGTCCCGCTCTTCCGCGTCGGAGACCTCATCCGCGACGTCAGGTGGATGAAGGAGGCGCGCGACGAAGCGCAGAAGATGATCGCGGACGGGCGCGATGCCGCGTTCCGCGAGCCGCTCTTCCTTCGCGCCGCCGCCTTGCCGGCCGCGGACTGACGCGCGTTCCGGGTTAACATCCGCCGCCGCGCGGTGTGACCGCGCCCGAAGGCGCCGTGGACCCGCAAAAAACGCTCGAAATCATCATCCAGATCGTCGTGCTGCTCTTCGCCGTCTCGTTCCACGAGTCGGCTCACGGCTACGTGGCGATGAAGTGCGGCGACAACACGGCCCGCGACCTCGGGCGCATCACGATGAATCCGCTCAAGCACCTCGATCCGATCGGCAGCCTTCTTTTCCCGGCCTTGCTCGCGTTCTCGGGCCTGCCCGTCTTCGGCTGGGCGCGGCCGGTGCCTGTCTCGCTGCGCGGCGTGCGGAACCCGCGCCGCGCGAACCTCCTCGTGTCGGCGGCGGGGCCCCTGTCGAACGTGCTGCTGGCCGTCATCTTCGGGTTCGCTTTCGCGATCCTCAAGCGCTTTTTTCTCGTGGACGGCGATCCGGCGATCTTGCAACCGCTGTTTCTCGTCGCGGGAGCCTCGGTGCTGGTCAACGCTTCTCTGGCGATCTTCAACCTGCTGCCGATTCCTCCGCTGGACGGATTCGGCGTCGTGGAGAGCCTGGCGCCTCCGACCGCCATCCCCTCGATCATCTTTCTGCGGCGGTATGGATTCATCATCCTCATCGTGCTGATGTTCACCGGAGTCCTCGGGTTCATCATGCGACCCGTCCAGAATCTCGTCATCCAGTGGCTGAGGTCCTGATGTCCGCCGTTTCGAGGAGAGTCGTTCTCTCCGGCCTCCGCCCGACGGGCCGCGTCCACCTCGGGAACTACTGGGGAGCGGTGAAGAACTGGGTGGATCTGCAGGCCGACTACGACTGCCGGTATTTCGTCGCCGATCTCCATGCGCTCACGACCGACTACGCGGACACCTCCGCGATCCGCGAGTCGACCCTCGAGGCCGTGACGGACTGGCTCGCGGTCGGCCTCGACCCCGAGAAGTCGGTGATCTTCGTGCAATCGCGCGTCCCGCAGACGGCGGAGCTGGCGCTCGTCTTCGGGATGATCACGCCCCTCGGCTGGCTCGAGCGCGTGCCGACCTACAAAGAGCAGATCGAGCAGCTTCGCGAGCGCGACCTCGGGACGTTCGGATTCCTCGGCTATCCGGTTCTCATGACGGCCGACATCGCGCTCTACCGCGCGCATTACGTGCCGGTCGGCAAGGACCAGGAAAGCCACCTCGAGATCTGCCGCGAGATCGTCCGGCGCTTCAACGGCTTCTACGGCGACGTCTTCCCCGAGCCGCAGCCGCTCTTCACGGCCACGCCGAAGGTGCCGGGGCTCGACGGCCGGAAGATGTCGAAGACCTACAACAACGCGATCGCCCTCTCCGACTCGGCGGCCGAGGTCGAGAAGAAGGTCATGAGCATGGTCACCGACCCCGGCCGCGCGCGGCGCGCCGACCCGGGGAATCCGGACGTCTGCAACCTCTACCCGTTCCACCTCCTCTACTCGCCCCCCGAGGAGCAGAAGGTCGTGGACTTCGAGTGCCGCACGGCGGCGCGCGGCTGCGTCGACTGCAAGAAGCACCTCATCCGCAACATGAACGCCGCGCTCGAGCCCATCCGGCAGAAGCGCGCGGAGATCACGGCGAAAAAAGACTTCGTGAAGAGACGTGCTCGAACAGGGCAGCGCGAGAGCGAGAGATATTGCTTCGGAGACCATGGAGAGGGTTTCTGATGCGATGAAGTTGCTGTGATGTACGGCCAGGAAGATTCTCTTAGAAGGGTTAATGAGCGCGGCGCTCGGTCGCGCGGTGGAGCGGCGACCAGCCCTCTTCACTTTCTAAGAGGAATTAGATTCGGATCTCTTATATGCGGCGGCTGCTGTGCAGCCGCCGATAGTAGAAAATCTTTCGCTCGAATGGCCGGCGTCAAGGGCGCGCGTAGCGCGCCGCTAAGCGGTCTTCGACCCTTGACTCCGGCCGTTCGAGCGACGTCCGCCCCTCTTCACTTTCTAAGAAATCTTCATCCTCTTCTTCCTCTTTCTTCTTCCAATGGCTGAAGGAATCCGCATCCCCGTCCCCGCCGGTGCCGACCTCATGGGGCCGTACCCGGTGAAGCTGCCGCAGTTCGAGGGGCCGCTCGACCTGCTGCTGCACCTGATCCGGAAGAACGAGCTCGACATCCGCAACCTGCCGCTCGTCGACATCTGCCGCCAGTACCACGAGTACCTGGTCCTCATGCAGGAGCTCGACCTCGAGGTCGCGGCCGAGTTCCTCTACGTCGAGGCGATGCTCGTGCACATCAAGTCGCAGCTGGTCCTGCCGCGCGCGGCCGCGGGCGCGCCCGAAGGGGACCCGCGCGACGAGCTCGTGAGGCGCCTTCTCGAGTACCGCAAGTACAAGGGCGTCGCCGAGTCGCTGCACGAGATGGAAGCCGTGCGGCTCGGGCTCTGGAGCCGTGCGCCGGCGAAGCTCGAGACGCCGGAAGGGGAGGCCGAGGAAGCGGACCTTTCGGAAGTCTCGCTCTTCGACCTCCTCACGTTCTTCAAGGGCGCGCTCGACCGCTACCGCGCGCAGCACCCGCCCTCGATGGAGATCGAGCACCAGAAGTTCTCCATCAAGGAGAAAATGGAGCAGATGCTCGCGCGCGTGAAGTCCGGGGGTGGGCCGCTGCCGCTGTCGGACGTCTTCCGCTCTCTTTCGGGCCGGGCCGAGGCCATTGCGATCTTCCTCGCCGTCCTCGAGCTTCTCCGCCTCCGTGTCGTCAAGGCGCGGCAGGAAGGCGAGTTCAACGAGATCTACCTCGACTCGACGGGCGAGACCGCGTCGCTCGAAGGTTACGAGGAGGCCTACCGGTGACGACGCACGTCGCCCTCCTCGAGGCGCTCCTCTTCGCGTCGGGCAAGCCGGCGACCGTCGAGCGCCTCGCCGAGGCCGCCGAGATCTCCAAGGAAGAGGTCGAGACCGCGCTCGAGGCGCTCGAAAAGGCGTGCGAGACCGACGGGCGAGGCGTGCGCGTCGACCGCGTCGCGGGCGGCGCGCGCCTCGTCTCGCGCAACGAATACGACCTGCCCGTCCGCAACCTGCTCGGGCTGGAGGGAAAGAACAAGCTCTCGATGGCGAGCCTCGAGGTGCTTTCGATCGTCGCGTATCGCCAGCCGGTCACCGCGCCCGAGATCGCCGAGCTCCGCGGCGTGAACTCGGCCTCCTCGCTGCGCACCCTCCTCGACAAGAAGCTCATCACGACCGCGGGGCGCAAGGAGGTCGTCGGGACGCCGTTCCTCTACAAGACGACCCGGGAGTTCCTCGTCCACTTCGGCCTCGCGGACCTGAAAGACCTCCCGCGCCCGGAGGACCTCGACGCGCTCTACGGGGTCGAGGCGAACACGGCGCAGACGGAATTGTTCCCAGAGGAGATTTCTGCTGAAGAGAAGAGGGAAGAAGAGGAAGAGGAAGATTCGGGGAATGGTTGAAGACCGTAGTTCCCGAATGACCGATGTCAAGGGTCTTAGACCGCTGCGCGGCGCGCGAAGCGCGCCCTTGACATCGGCCATTCGGGAAGAAGATTTTCTACTATCGGGGCTACATCTGCTTCCTCATATCGAAGAAATATTTATTCCCGGGCAGCCGCCGCTCTTGGGGATCGCATGAGCGCCGAGCGCCTGCAGAAGATCCTGTCCGCCGCCGGCATCGCGTCGCGGCGCGCGGCCGAGCAGATCATCCTCGAGGGTCGCGTGACCGTGAACGGCCACAAGGTCAAGGAGCTCGGGGTCAAGGCCGATCTCGCGAAGGATCACGTAAAGGTGGACGGAAAGCTCGTCCGCGTCGCGGTCGCGCGGCGGTACGTCCTCATGAACAAGCCGAAGGGCCTCATCGTCACGCGGGACGATCCCGGCGGCATCCCGACGGTCTTCGAGCTTCTGAAGGGCCGCGTCGGGGAGCGCGTCGTGGCCGTGGGGCGGCTCGACGTGGAGTCCGAGGGGCTGCTCCTCCTCACCGACGACGGCGCGCTCGTCCACAAGCTCACGCACCCCTCCGGCGGCTGCCGCAAGGAATACGAAGTCAAGGTGTCCGGCGTCCCGACGCCCGCGCAGCTCGAGAAGCTACGCAGGGGCGTGACGCTGCCCGACGACGGCGCGCGGACGTCGCCCTCCGAGATCGAGCTCGTCAAGACGACGCCCGAGAAGAACGGCGCCGGCGGCAACGCCTGGCTCAAGGTGATTCTCGGCGAAGGGCGCTCGCGCCAGGTTCGCAGGATGTTCGACCTCGTCGGCCACCCCGTCACGAAGCTGCGCCGCGTCGCGATCGGCCCGATCCGCGACCGGAATCTGCCCCCGGGCGCGTTTCGCGACCTGTCCCGGGAAGAGGTCGCGGCGCTCCACGCGATCCGGCCCGCTCCACCGCGGCTTGCACGCGCCCGAGCGCGGGCGTGAAGGGCCTCATCGTCGCGATCGACGGACCTTCCGGAGTCGGGAAGTCGACTGTGGGAAAGGCGGTTGCCGCACGGCTCGGCGTGCCCTACCTCGACACGGGAGCCATGTACCGCGCCGTCGGTCTTGCCGTGAAGAGAGCGGGATTCGCGCTCCCTCTCGCCGATCCTGAGGCCGTCGTCGCGGTTGCATCCCATGTGGACGTGCGCGTGACGGGAAGCGCGGCTGATGCGCGGACGTGGCTGAACGGGGAGGACGTGTCCCGCGAGATCCGGACTCCGGAGATTTCGGCGTACGCCTCGGCCGTCTCGGCCGTGCCGGGCGTGAGACGCCGCCTCGCCGGGATGCAGCGCAGCCTCGCGCTCGAGGCCGGCGGCGTCCTCGAGGGGCGCGACATCGGGACGAAAGTCGTCCCCGAGACTCCGCACAAGTTCTTCCTCACGGCAACGGCGGAAGTGCGGGCGCGCCGCCGGTTCGCGGAGCTTTCGGCTCGGGGCGCTTCCCAGACGTTCGCCGAAGTGCTCTCGGACATGGAAGCCCGCGATCACGCGGATTCCACCCGAGCCGATTCACCGCTGAGAGACGACGGGACCTATACGCGCATCGACACGTCCGGGCTCACGGTCGAAGACGTCGTCGACCGCGTCCTTTCGGGCGTGGGCCACGGAGTTCCGCGGCCCGGTTGACCGGTCTCCCCCCGCGCGTCTAACATCAAGGGTTCCGGCCGCTTAAGCGTTTGCCTCACGGCAATTTAGGTGGCCCCATTTCAAGCCGCGAAGGAGCACGAGTACATGTCGCCTGTCGACCCGAAGAACGACGTCGGCCCGAAGGCCGAAGAGGGCGCGGACAATGGAGAGTTCGCACGCCTTCTCGCCGAGAGCGAGCGCTCTCTGAAGGAGGGAGAGCTCATCCGAGGCCGCGTGCTTCAGGTGACGAACGACGAGATCCTCGTCGACATCGGCTACAAGTCGGAAGGGATGATTCCCCGCTCCGAATTCCACCACGTCCCGGCCGACCGGCTTCCGCATCCGGGGCAGGAGATCGAGGCCGTGCTGGAGCGCACCGAGGGCCCGAACGGCTACGTCGTGCTCTCCTGGGAGAAAGCGCGGCGCGGAAAGGCGTGGGACCTCGTCGAGCAGGCGTTCGCGACGAACGCGCCGATCAGGGGACGCGTCCTCGAGCGCGTGAAGGGCGGGCTGTCCGTCGACATCGGCGTGCGGGCGTTCCTGCCGGGCTCGATCGCCGACTCGCGGCCCCTCAAGAACCTCGACGTCCTGAAGGGCCGCGAGCTCGAGTTCCGCGTCGTCTCCCTGGACAAGAAGCGCGGCAACATCGTGCTGTCGCGCAAGGCCGTCCTCGACGAGGCCGCCGAGGTCAAGAAGAAGGAAGCTGCGGCGGCGCTCGCCGACGGCCGCGTCCTCAAGGGCGTCGTGAAGAACCTCACCGACTACGGCGCGTTCGTGGACCTCGGGGGCATCGACGGCCTTCTCCACGTGACCGACATGACGTGGGGCCGCCTCGCGCACCCGTCGGACGCTGTGCACGTGGGGCAGGAAGTCGAAGTGAAGGTCCTCCGGTTCGAGGAGGCGACGGGCCGCATCTCGCTCGGCATGAAACAGCTGAAGCCCGACCCGTGGCAAGACCTGCCGGCCCATTACCCCGTGGGGGCGCGGGTGCGGGGAAAGGTCGTCTCCCTCACGGATTACGGCGCATTCGTGGAGCTCGAGGAGGGCGTCGAAGGCCTCATTCACGTGAGCGAGATGTCGTGGACGAAGCGGGTCAAGAATCCGTCGAAGCTCCTGAACGTCGGCGACACGATCGAGGCCGTCATCGCGGACGTGAATCCCGAGACGCGCCGGCTTTCGCTGTCGCTTCGCGCCACCGAGCCGAACCCGTGGGAGCAGCTCGCCGAGAAATACCACATCGGGGACCGCATCCACGGCACCGTTCGCAACCTGACTGACTTTGGCGCGTTCGTGGAGATCGAGGAGGGCATCGACGGCCTCATCCACGTGTCCGACATGTCCTGGGGCCGCCGCGTGAAGCACCCTTCGGAGATCCTCAAGAAAGGCGACGAGGTGCAGGCCGTCCTCACGGCCATCGACGTCGAGAACCGCCGCATCAGCCTCTCGATCAAGGAATTCCGGCCCAACGAATGGGAGGAGTTCGCGGCCAAGCACCAGCCAGGCGACGTCGTGGACGGCACGGTCGCGAAGGTGGCCGAGTTCGGCGTGTTCGTGCGCCTGCCCGAAGGCCTCGAGGGCCTCATGCACGTCTCCGAAACCCCGCTCGGACGCGGAGAGAAGCCGGCCTCGCACTACGCCGAGGGCGACCCGGTGCGCGTCCGGATCCTCCGGATCGAGCCGCACGAACAGCGCATCGGACTTTCGTCCCGCGACGTGGAGCAGCCCGTCCGCGAACCGGCGGCGGAAGGTGAGGTTTCTGCGGGGCAGCCCCAGTCTGACGGCGAAAGAGACGACTCGGCACGCGCCCGAAAATTCGCTGAGAGAGCCGGTCGACACGGACGAGAAGGCCGTTCCCGCCGGAACGGACCCGCACGAGTAGCCGAGGCGGTGAAGGGTATCCTGGAGGAGAACTCGTGAAACGTTCGACCGTCGCATGGATCGTCGCGGCCGTCGCGTTCGCGTTTCTCGTGCTGGTCGTCTGCGCCACGGCCCTCGTCTTCGCGCCGCGCACCGGCGCGCCTCCCCTCGCCCTCGGCGGCCGCGTGGGCGTCGTCGACCTCGAGGGAATCATCCTCTCGGCGGACCGCTTCCGCGACATGCTGAAGCGGTTCCACGATGCCTCGAACATCAGGGCCGTCGTCGTGCGCATCAACTCGCCGGGCGGAGGAGTGGCGGCATCGCAGGAGCTCAATAGCGAGCTTCGACGCTTCCGGCGGGAGACGGGGAAGCCCGTGGTCGTCTCGATGGAGTCCGTCGCCGCCTCGGGCGGCTATTACGCGGCGGTGGCCGCAGATCACATCGTGGCGAATCCCGGCACGATCACGGGATCGATCGGCGTCATCATCCAGTGGATGAACTACGGGGACCTCCTCGAGTGGGCGAAGATCCGAACGGTCACCCTGACGAGCGGTGCGCTCAAGGACGCGGGGAACCCGACCCGCCCGCTCACGGACGAGGAGCGGAAATACTTCGAGGACCTCATCCTGAAGCTCCGGGCGCAATTTCAGGCGGCCGTCGCCGAAGGCCGGAAAGGCCGGCTCAAGCCGGGCGCGCTCGAGCAGATGTCCGACGGACGCGTCGTCACGGGCGAGGAAGCGCTCGCGCTGGGGCTCGTGGACGAGATCGGAGACTTCCGCGACGCCGTCGACCGCGCCGCACGGCTCGCGCATCTTTCCGTGCCCGCCGAGATCTGGCATCCGCGGCCCATGCGGCCGGGACTCATCGATTTGTTGACGGGAACTTCTGAATCGACATGGACGGGGCGCCTTTTCTCCGGCGCACCGGTGGGGGGCGGATGGAACGTCTTCTTTCTGTGGTAGGCCGTGCGGAAGGTACGACGACGAAGGCGGACCTGGTCGAGCAGGTCGCTCACGCCACGGACGTGACCAAGAAGCAGGCAGAGGTCATCGTGGACTCGGTCTTCGACGGCATCATCGCCTCGCTGAGGTCGGGCCAGAAGATCGAGCTGAGGGGCTTCGGCAGCTTCCGGCTGCGGCAAAGGGGCGCGCGGATCGCTCGCAATCCGAAGCGCAGCGGCGTGAAGGTCATGGTGCCGCCCAAGCGCGTGCCGTATTTCAAGCCGGGCAAGAAGCTGAAAGAGCTCATCAATCAGGCGACTCCTGCGGCCCCCCCCGCCGGGGACGACCGGGTTTCGGGAGCCGGCCCGGGCTGATGGAGAGCCTTTACACGCCGTGGCGCGCGGCGTACCTCGCCGGCGAGGGTGAGGTCGTGACGGGGTGTCTGTTTTGCGTGCTCGCGGGCCGGAACGACGAGGACGGCCTGATCGTCCATCGGGGCGTGCTCGTGTTCGCCGCGCTGAACCGGTATCCCTACACGAACGGGCATCTCATGCTCGCGCCCTTCGCACACCGAGGATCCGTGTCCTCGATGTCGGCCGCCGAGCGGCACGAGCTCGTCGACCTCGCGGCGACGTCCGAAGATGTCCTGACCGAGGCCTACCGGCCTCACGGGTTCAACCACGGCTTCAACATCGGCCGCAGCTCGGGCGCGGGAGTCATCGAACATGCGCATCTGCACGTCGTGCCTCGCTGGGAGGGGGACACGAGCTTCCTGACGGTCGTCGGCGCCACGCGGACGATTCCCGAGGAGCTCCCCTTCACGCGGGAGAAGCTCGCCGCAGCGTTCGCCCGCCGCTCGTGAAGCGGCCGGGCCGAGAGCTCGCCCTCCTCGTGCTCGCATCCGCGGCCGTTCCCGGACTCGGGCACTTCCTACTCGGCCGCCGCGCGCGCGGCGCCGCGTTCTTCGCCCTCGTTCTCGCGACGGCGCTCGTCGGGCTCTCCCTCGAGCCGTGGAACCTGACCTCGGCCACGTGCGAATACGGGCGCACGTATCTCCTCGTGTCGGCGATCATGCAGATCCTTCTCGTGCTCGACGTCTTCGAACGGAAATCCGGGTGGCGGGGATGATCCTGTCAGATCACTTCCCGCTTCTTTTCCTGCTCGCGGCTTTCCTGGCCGCGTTCTTCGCTCTTCTCTGGAAGGACGACCCCGCCGAAGGGCGCCGTTTCTTCCTGAAGGCTCTCCTCGGCCTCGTGGGCTGCGCCGTGGCCTTCGGCTTCCTGTTCGAGGCGGTGCTGCGTTGAAGCTCCTCGTCGTGGCGGGAGAGGTCTCCGGCGACCAGCACGCGAGCGCGCTCCTCGCCGCGCTCGGGGCCCGCGTTGGTGCGCTCGAGACCTTCGGCGTCGGGGGCGAAGGCTGCCGACGCGAAGGAATGCGGCTTCTCGCGCATCAGAAGGACCTCGCGGTCGTGGGTTTCGTCGAGGCGCTCGCGAAAGCTGCGATATGCGCGGCGGCTCATCGGCTCGCTCGCGGCGGAGGCCGTAAGAGAGAAAGCCGACGGCGCCGTCCTCATCGACTCGCCGGACTTCAATCTTCCCCTCGCGAAGCGCCTCTTTCGCGCCGGGATCCCCGTCGTGTTCTATGTCTCGCCCCAGGTGTGGGCGTGGCGGAGCTCCCGCGCGGAGACGATCGCGGCCCTGGGGCGCGCGGTTCTCGTCCTGTTTCGCTTCGAAAAACGCTGGTGGGACGCCCGCGGCCTCGGCGCCAAGGCGACCTGGGTGGGCCATCCGCTCGTGGACCGCGCCGCCGAAGAGCTCGCGACTCCGGCGCCGCGGCCGCCCGGGGGCGCGCGCCGCGTCGTCCTGATGCCGGGCTCGCGCTCCGGCGAGATCCGCCGCAACCTGCCCGTCCTGCGCGACGCCGTCCGCCTGCTTCGGCAGACTCGTCCCGATCTCGAGATCGTTCTCGTGAGGGCCGACTCGATTCCGGCGGATCTCCCGCGCAGCGTGGCCGGGCCTGACATCGATTCGTGGCGCGTCGTCACGGGCCCGCACCTCGCGCTCCTCGCGGCGTCGGACGTCGTCCTCGTCGCGTCCGGAACGGCGACCGTGGAAGGGCTTCTCGCGAACGTCCCGATGGTCGTCGTCTATCGCGTTCATCCGCTGACGTTCTGGCTCGCGCGCCGGCTCGTGAAAGTGCCCTTCGTCGCGATGGCGAATCTCGTGAGCGACGACGGCTCCGGGAAAGGGACGGTGCCGGAGCTGGTGCAGAGTGATGCCACGCCGGAGCGTGTCGCGGCCGAAGCGGCCGCCTATCTGGACGACCCGGCCCGCTCGGCGAGTACACGCGCGCGCCTCGCGCGCGGGCTCGAGGAGCTCGGGCCGCCCGGCGCGCCGGGCCGCACGGCGGACGCTCTCGTGGCCGCGCTCGCGGCTGCTGCCTCGGAGAGTCCCGCGTGAGCGATTTCCGGCGGCTCCTCCGTATCTTCCGGCCGCACCGGTCCGCGGCTCTCGCCGCGATCCTCGCCATGCTGGGCGTCGCCGTGTTCACGGGCCTCGTGACGTATCTGTTCGGCCCGCTTTTCGATCAGGTCCTCACGCCCGAAGCGCGGACCGCCGTGATGTCCCATGCCGGCGCCGCGCCCGGCCTCGGGTCGGTGGTCGGCGAGAAGTCCGTCGTGAGGCGGACGGCCGTCGCGAAGGCTCTCGACGCGGGACTCGCTTCCGTCGAAGCGGCGCTCGGCGCCACGGAGAAGACGCGCGCCTTCGTCCTGCCTCTTCTCCTCCTCGCTGCGTTCGTCCTCAAGAACCTCTGCGCCTTCGTCGCCGAGTACCGGTTCAACGCGGTCGGGCTCGCGTTCGTGAGGGACCTGAGGAAGACGCTCTACGAGAAAGTCCTCGGCCAGTCCGGAGCGTTCTTCGCGCGCCACCCGTCAGGCGATCTCATCGCGCGGGTGACGGGCGACGTCGACCGCGTTCAGAGCCTGTTCGGGACCGATCTCGCGGATCTCGTCCAGTCCCTCGCGACGCTCGCGGTCCTCCTCGTCGTCGTCGTCTCGCTCTCGCCCCAGCTCACGCTCGTCGCCCTCCTCATCACGCCCGCGATCGTCGTGCCGGTCGTCGTCATCGCGAAGCGTCTCCGCGCCCTCTCGCGGTCGGCGCGCGAGCGGATGGGGGACCTCACGGGCGTCCTTTCCGAGACCATCCGGGGTGCGCGCGTCGTCCAGGCCTACGGCGCCGAGCGCTGGGAGACCGAGCGGTTCTCCGAGGTCAACGAGCGCACGTTCCGTCTCGCGCGCAAGGGGGCGCGCGTCATGGCGTTTTCGTCGCCCCTCGTCGAGACGGCTTCGGTCCTGGCGTTCCTCCTCCTCCTCGCCTATGCGACGACGCGGATCGCGGCGGGCAAGATGACGCTCGGCACGTTCATCTCGTACGGCGTGGGACTCGCGATGATGTACCAGCCCTTCAAGCGCGCGACGCGCACGAATCTCGCTCTCCAGCAGGCTCTGGCTTCCGCTCGCCGGCTCTTCGAGGTGCTCGACGCACCGAACGACGTCCTCGACCGGCCCGGTGCCCGACCGATCGCCGGCTTTTCCCGCGAGATTCTCTTCGAGGGGGTCTCCTTCGCTTACGGCGACGGCGAGCTCGTCCTCGACGGCGTGGACCTCGCGCTTCGCCGCGGCTCGGTGACCGCCCTCGTCGGCCCTTCCGGCGCCGGAAAATCCACGCTCGCCGCGCTTCTCCCGCGCTTCATGGATCCGACGGCCGGCCGCGTCACCCTCGACGGGGTCGACCTTCGTGACGTGACGCTCGCCTCGCTTCGGGCGCACATCGGTCTCGTGACCCAGGACGTCGTCCTCTTCGACGAGACCGTGCGGCGCAACGTCGCCTACGGCCGTCCCGACGTGGCCGAGACGGACGTCCGCGACGCCCTCGCCGCCGCGAACGCCCTCGCGTTCGTCGACGCGCTTCCCGACGGTCTCGACACGCGGGTGGGGGAGGGCGGCGCGCGCCTCTCGGGCGGCCAGCGCCAGCGCCTCGCGATCGCGCGCGCGATCCTCAAGGACCCGCCCATCCTCGTCCTCGACGAGGCGACGTCGGCGCTCGACGCCGAGAGCGAGCGGGCCGTGCAGGAGGCCCTCGAGCGCCTCATGGCCGGGCGCACCGTTCTCGTCATCGCGCACCGACTCTCCACCGTGCGCCGAGCCGACCAGCTCGTCGTGCTCGACGCGGGCCGAATCGTGGAGCGCGGCCGGCACGCGGACCTCCTCGCGGCCGGAGGGTTGTATCGTCGCCTCCACGATCTGCAGGTTTTCGAGCCGGCGCGCGAGACGGCGGCGGCGGGGAGCGACGGATGAAATCCATGACCGGATTCGGCCGCGCAGCCGGCACGTTGCCGGACGGCACGGAGGCGAACGTCGTCGTGCGCGGCGTGAACCACCGCTTCCTGGACGTTGCCGTGAAGCTCCGCGACGAGTACGCCTCGGCCGAACCGGCCATCCGAAAGGCCGTGGCGGCGGTCGCGTCGCGCGGGCACGTGGACGTCCTCGTCCGGACGACGCGGCCTGCGGGGGCAGCGGGAGCCGCCCGCTTCGACATGGAACTGGCGGAGCGTTACGCGAGGATCTGGAAAGAGGATTCTTCGAACAGAGGATTGCCCGGTGAGCTCTCTCCGCGCGACCTCCTCAGTCTGCCGGGCGTCGTCCGGCAGGAAGAGGCCGCGCCGGGCGAGGGCACCTTCGAAGAAATCTTCGTTGCTCTGGTCGAAAAGGCGCTCGCCGACTTCGACGAGAGCCGGTCGCGGGAAGGCGCCGCTCTCGCTCTTACCTTCGAAGAAATCCTCAAAAAGATCGAGGGTGGAGTGACACGGCTCGACGCGGAACGAGTCGGCATATCGGAACGCATTCAAAGCAGCCTCAAAGAGCGCATCGCGAAGCTGGCGGCCGGCGTCCCGCTCGACGAGGCGCGCCTGGCGCAGGAGGTCGCGCAGCTCGCCGACCGCGCCGACATCACGGAGGAGATCGACCGCCTGAAGACGCATGTCGTCGAGGTCCGGCGCCTGCTCGCTTCGCCGGGGCCCGTGGGGCGGCGCCTCGACCATCTCGCACAGGAGCTCCACCGCGAGGTCAACACCTCCGGCTCGAAGGTGAGGGAGGCCGGCGCGACGAAGCTGGTCCTCGACCTGAAATCCGACCTCGAGACCTTCAAGGAACAGGTCCAGAACGTCGAATGAGAGGCGCGCGATGAGCCGCGGCGATCTTTTCATCGTCTCCTCGCCTTCGGGAGCGGGCAAGACGACGCTCATCCACCGGGTGCTCGAAGATCCGCGCATCGGCGGCTCGCTGCACTTCTCGGTGTCGCACACGACGCGGGCGCCGCGGGCGGGCGAGCGCGACGGGGTCGAGTATCACTTCGTGGACGAGGCCGGCTTCCGCGCCATCGAGGAAAGAGGCGGGTTCCTCGAGTGGGCCGTCGTCCACGGGAACCTCTACGGCACGTCGCGGGCGGAAGTCGAGCCGCGCCTCGAGAAAGGCCTCGACGTCCTCCTCGACATCGACGTCCAGGGTGCGCGACAAGTGCGCTCTCACGTGCCCGACGCCGTGAAGGTGATCGTCTTCCCCCCGTCTCGCGAGGTTCTCGAGGCGCGCCTCAAGGCCCGGGCCTCCGACGCTCCGGACGTCGTCCGGCGCCGGCTCGCGGCGGCCCGCAAGGAGATGGAAGAGTGGGGCGAATACGACTATGCGATAATCAACGAGGATCTGGAGGCCGCGGTGGACGAGCTTCGCTCGATCCTCGTGGCGCGGCGGGCGGGGAAAAGCCGCCGGCGTGAGCGCCTCGAATCGATCCTCAGGAGCTTCGCGCCCTGAATCTCACGGAGGACACTCTCTTCATGTCGCAGCTTCCGCCGAACGTCGAGTCGAAGTTCCGCCTCGTCCACATCGCCGCCCGGCGCGCCGAGCAGCTCGTCCAGGGCGCGCGCCCGAAGATCGAGAGCAAGCACGCAAAGGTCACGCGCATCGCGCTTCAGGAAGTGAACGCCGATCTCGTGCGCTGGCAGCTCGCGTCGCCCGAACCGGTCGTGGAAGAGACTCCGACCGTCGACCTGCTTCCCACCGAGTGATCTCCGGGTGACCCCCGCGCGGCCTGGCCATGGCTCCGACGCGCTGAGGGAAACCCTCGCCTACTACCGCGACCTGGGGGTGGCAGAACTCTATCTGACGCGATCTCCTGGTCATGCGGCGTCCGAAGAGCACGAGGAGAAGGAGATTTCTGCGAATGTGAATCAGGCGGAGGGCAATGCCGCGGCAGGATCCGCAGCGGCGGCGCACGCCGCACCGGCGTCCTTATTCACCTTCGAAGAAAACGCGCCCTATCACGGCGCTTCTAGGACCGCTCGAAGCGGGCCGCCCGCGCCAGGCGCCTCTTCCACCTTCGAAGAAAATGCTCCGTACCCCGCTACTTCGAAGTCAGCCGGAAACGCGAGCGCTTTGGAGCTGAAGTCTCTAGCAAGAATCGTCTCCTCCTGCGTCACGTGCCGCCTGTGCAAAACCCGCAAGCAGACGGTCTTTTCGGACGGGTCGCCCGATGCCCGGATCATGTTCATCGGGGAGGCGCCCGGGGCCGACGAGGACCGGCAGGGCGTGCCGTTCGTCGGCCGTGCGGGGCAGCTCCTGACGAGAATGATCGAGGACGGCATGGGCCTCCCGCGCAGGTCCGTCTATATCGCGAACGTGCTGAAGTGCCGGCCCCCCGACAACCGGAACCCGGAGCCGGACGAGATCGCTTCGTGCCGCGGCTATCTGGAACGGCAGATCGACCTCGTGAAGCCCGAGGTGATCGTCGCGCTCGGCAAGTTCGCGGCGCAGTTCCTCCTCGGGACCGAGGAAGGCATCATGCGTCTGCGCGGGAAGTGGGGAAGCTACCGCGGGATTCCGGTGATGCCCACGTTTCACCCCTCGTTCCTTCTGAGGCAGCCTGCCCAGAAGAAGGAAGCGTGGGAGGATCTCCTCGCCGTTCTTTCGAGGCTCGGAATCGATCCTCCGGCTCGAAGGGGAAAAGCGACGTGAACCTTCGCCTTCGTCATGTCCTCCTCGCCGTCGGCGTTGCCGCCGCGATCGCGGCTGCGGCTGTGCTCCTGACGAGCCACGCCGCCAGGCCTGCCAGGCCCGCCCGGACGGCGCCGCCGCCCGCCGACACACGCGGGCTCGACGCGTCTGGCCGGACCAAGGCCGAGCGCCTCGCGGTCGAGGAAGCGCTCGCCCAATTCAAGAAGGACGGGCTCCTCCTCCGGTCCGCAGAGGACGGCGACGCGGCGGAATCCGACGAGCGACGGGACCTCGAGGCCGTCTACGGGAGCTACCACCCTTTCTTCGTCCGCGGGGACCTCGACGGCGACGGACGATTGGACTTCGCGCAGGCCTTCGTGGAAAAGGGGTCGAGCGGTCCCTGGTTCCACGTGGCGGTCTTCTTCGGCACCGCGGACGGCGCTTTCCAGAAGCCTCTCTGGGTCGAGCGCGCGATCTCTCTGTCGACGGGCGACCTGACGATCGACCGTTCGCTCCTCGTCGTGACGCCCGACCTCGCGCTCGATCCGACACGCCGTTGGCGCTGGGAGGCCGGCGAGAAGCGCTTCGTCGACGCCGACGAGGATTCCGGGCGCGAGCCGCCCGACGAGGACGCGCCCGACGAGACCCCCGACCAGAAACCGAGGACGCGCGTCTGACGCGCGTCGCGCTTCTCCTTCCCAACCGTTTCCCCGGGCTGCCGAGCTACCGGGTGCCGGAGGACGTCGGGCCGCTGGTGCCTGGCGCGCGCGTGGCCGCGCCGTTCGGAAGCGCGCTCGCGACCGGCCTCGTGGTCTCGCTGGACCCTCCGCCCGCGCCCGAAGGCACGGTGGAGCGGGACGTCGTCGCGGCGTTCGACGACACGCCTTTTCTTCCGGAGCGGCTCGTCAGCGTTCTCGTGCGCGCCGCCGCGTATTATCTCGTCCCGCCGGGCGAGATCCTGCGGTCCGCGGTTCCCGCGCGCCTCCTCGCGGCCTCCGAAGCGGTCTACGTGCCCACCGGGAGGGCCGTCGGCGCCTCGGCGGAAGGTGTCACGGGGAAGATCCTCGGCATGCTTCTCGAAGCGGGGGAGGCACGCCTTCCCGAGCTCGCGGAGCGCGTCGGACGAAAGGGCCTCGCTTCGGCGCTCAAGCAGCTCCTCGCCGACGGCCTCGTGAGGATCCGTTCCGAAAAGCTGCGGGCCGCCGCCGCTCCCTCGGATCGAGCGTGGGTCGCGCGGCCCGCGCCGGCAGACCACCCCGCGCTCGCGCGTTCTTCGAAGCGGCGCGCGCTTCACGCACATCTCCTCGCGCTGGCCCGGCCCGCGTCCAGCGAGGAGCTGCGGGCCGCGGGAGCCTCGCCTTCCGTCCTCGCAGCCCTCGAGAAGGCAGGGCTCGTCTCCCGCGTCGAGATCGAGCGCCGCGCGGATCTCGCGCGGCATGTCGGCGCGTTCTCCGCAGATCGCAGGCCGATCCCCACTCCCGCACAGCGCACGGCGATCGAAGCGATCTCCGGGAGCGTCCGCGCAGGAGGCTCCCGGGAATTTCTCCTCGACGGCGTCACCGGAAGCGGAAAGACCGAGGTTTACCTCGCCGCCCTGGAGGCCGCCCGGGAGGCGGGCCGGCGCGGGATCCTCCTCGTGCCCGAGATCGCGCTCGCGCCGGCGCTCGTGCGGCGGCTCGTCGCGCGCTTCGGCGACCGGATCTCGCTCCTCCACAGCGGCCTGTCCGACGGCGAGCGGGCGGCGGAGTGGGAGCGCGCGCGCCGCGGAGACGTGGACGCGGTCGTAGGGCCGCGTTCGGCGGTCTTCGCGCCGCTGCCGGATCTCGGCCTCGTCGTCCTCGACGAAGCGCACGACGCCGCTTACAAACAGGGTGAGTCACCGCGATATGACGCGCGCGCCGTGGCGCGCGTCCGAGCTCACGAAGAGGACGCCACGCTCGTTTTCGGCTCGGCGACGCCGTCGATGGAGCTGGAGCGCGCCGCCCGCGAAGGCCGCCTCCCGCGCCTCGCCTTGCCGGAAAGGCCGGGCGCCCGGCCCCGCGCGACGGTCGAAGTCGTCGATCTCAGAAACGAGACCGCGCGCGAGGGGGATCACGGGCGAATCCTCTTCGCATCACGGACGGCGGAGATCCTCTCGAAGTGCTTCGAAAGGGGAGAGCAGGCGATCCTCCTTCTCAACCGGCGCGGGTTTTCGCCGAGCTTGCTCTGCCGGGCGTGCGGCGAGGACTTCCGGTGCGCGAACTGCTCGGTGGCGCGCACGTACCACCGGCGTCACGAGAGGCTGCTCTGCCACTACTGCGGCAACGAAATCGCCCGACCTGCGGCGTGTCCGTCGTGCGGGTCCGGGGTTCTCATGCCGATCGGCTTCGGGACCGAGCGCCTGGCCGAACGCTTCGAGGAGCGCTTCCCCGGTATTCCCTACGCCGTCCTGGACCGTGACGCAGCCGCACGCCGCGGCGGCGCCGCGGGCGTGCTCATGGACTTCGAGGCCGGACGCTCGCAGGCGCTCCTCGGCACGCAGATGGTCGCCAAGGGCCACGACTTTCCGAACGCGACGGCGCTTGCCGTGCTGGATGCGGACGCGCTTCTCTCCTTTCCCGACTTCCGCGCAGCGGAGCGGACGTTCCAGCTCGTCACTCAGGCCGCGGGGCGCGTGGGCCGAGGCGACCGGCCCGGCACCGTCGCCGTGCAGACGGCCCGGCCGGACCACGAGGCGATCCGCGCCGCCGTGAGCCAGGATCATCCGTCGTTCGCGGACGCCGAGCTGCGCTTTCGGAAGGCGTTCCGCTATCCGCCGTACACGCGTCTCCTCCTCGCGCTCTTCGCCCACGCCGACCTTTCGAAAGCGCACGCGGCCGCGGGAGCGGCGTTCAGGGCGCTCGCCTCCGCCGAAGTCGCGCGGGAGATCCGCATCCTCGGGCCCGCCCCGGCCCCGATCGAGAGGCTGAAAGGCGTCTGGCGCTACCACCTTCTCGTCAAGGCCGAGCGCCGCGAGGCGATCGCGGAAGCCGGGCATTTCCTCGCGGCGCTGCCGGACCCCCCGCGCCTCGACATCGACCCGCAGAACCTGCTCTAGCGGCGGATCTCGAGGACGAGATAGGGGTTCAGGGCCGTGCCGGCAATCCACGTGAAGCCGGGTACGGACATCAGCGCGAAGAAGGCCTTCATCGGGGAACCGAAAAGGTGGCCGTACCAGTGCGCGCCAACCTGGTTGAAGCGCAGACGGCGATGAGGCGACCGAACGGAGACACGGTACGCGGGCTCGAGGGATCTCGCGAGCGCGGCGATCTCCCTCACTTTCGGAAGAAATCCTTCGAAGGGCGAATGCCATCGCGCTCCACCGGCGCTCGGGCCGTGCCAGAAGTCGATGGGGAAGGCGCCGTTCGGGAAGTCGAGGTAGAGGACGCCGCCGGGCGCGAGGACTCGAACGAGGCCGGCCACGAAAGCGGTGCGTCGCGCGTCACGGTCGGCGAGCGGAGCCACCTCGTAGAGTCCAGGGCCCCCACGCTCGTCGACGCCGATATGTTCGAGAACGCCCGAGCAGACCACTGCGTCGAAGCAGCCATCGGGAAAGGGAAGGCGGAGCCCGTCCGCGACGACGAGACGGTCCCGGCGCTCTCTGGTGCGCCATTGCCACTTGCGGAAGGCTGAGAGGTCGTGTCCCCAGGCTTCGAAGCCTGCTTCCGAAAGAAGGTCGATCGCCTCGCCGTTCCCGCAGCCCGAGTCGAGAACGCGCCGTGCGCTCGTCGAACGCAGGAGCGGCAGGTAGTAGTCCTCGATCCGCCGACCCGCGTTCTCGTTCTCGTATCCGCGACGTGCCTCGTCGGAGAGGGACGCAGGGTCCGGGTGGTCGTCGAAGTACTGCCGCCCGGAAAAATCGGCGATCCCGTCGTCGACGGGAAACGCGCGACCGCACGACGCGCACGTCAATGCGGTCGCGGAGGCGGAGAGCGCGCCATGGCAGGCAGGGCACACCAGGTCCACGCGCGCAACGGCCCTGCTGTCTTTCATTCTCAGAAATCTCTCTTCGGAGCTTGACCCGGGAGAGCCGCGCTGTCGAGCGACCTCCCGTCCCCTCTGTTACAGTCTCCAAGTGGCGAACGAAGCCCAGTTCGAAGCGCCGATCCAGCGCGTGCGGAGGTGACGATCGCGCCCATGGCCTTGGACGAATGACGGAAAGCCAGCCAAAAAGATGGCGGCTGGCAATCTTCGCCGTGGCCTTCGCAGTCCGTATCGGCGCGATCGGTTTTCACGGCCCCGAGGAAGTTGTCTTCGGTGACGGACGCGACTATCTCGCGACGGCGAGTCACCTGTGCCGGGAACACGCATATCCGGATCGCGGGAGTCTTCCGTTCTTTCGCGCGCCGCTCCTTCCTTTCTTCATCTCGGCGACGACGTTGTGTCACCCGGAGCGCGTCGTTTCGGTCAAGGTGGCGCTTGCCGCGTGCGATTCGGGCACCGCGCTCATCATCGGCGAGATCGCCTTCCTTCTCTTCGGGTCGTCCGGGGCGGCAACAGTTGCAGCTCTTCTCGCAGCCCTTGATCCGTTCTTCGTCTTAAGCGTCGGTGACGTCAGGACTGAACCACTCTTCATGTTCTTCCTGACCGTGGCGATTTGGTGCTTCCTTCGAGCACTTCGCGGCGGCAAGGCCGTGAGCGCTCTGCTCTGCGGGGCCGCATTCGCGCTCGCTTCGCTCACGCGGCCCGCCGGGCTCGCGGCGCTCACGTTCGCCGGCATCACGTTACTGTTCTCCCGAGGAATCAGAAGGATGCGGTGGAAGGACGCGGGGGCGCTCGGGGTCGGAGCAGCGATCGCGTTGCTCCCGTGGATCACGCGCAATGCGCTGCGCTACCACGAGCTGATCGTCGTGAACGACGCCGCGGGCTTCAGCTTCTGGCGTGGCTCGCACCCCGAGATGGATCGCATCGCGCGCATCCGGGACGCCGCGGAGTATCGTCGCGCGGCTCTCGCATTCGAGACCGTGTTGACCCCAGCAGTCGCGCGCACGATCGCGACGCCTGGTCGGTCACCGCAAGAACGAAGCCGCGCGTGGTTCGCCGCGGGGCTCGAGAACGTGAGTCAGGACCCGGCGGAGGCGATGCGATTCGCATGTCAGAAGGCCTGGCGGTATTGGCGCCCCTGGGTCAATCCTCAGGAGCACGGAAGGGCTGCCATTGCGGGCAGCGCGGTCCTTAACATTCTGCTTTATGGCCTTGCCGCGATTGGTCTCGCCCGCTACTGGGAGCGAGATCGATTCGTCACCGGCTGGGTCATCGGCTACTTTCTCGTCATCTGGCTTGCTCACGTCCCGCATCAGGTCGTCATGCGATTTCGGATCCCCTTCACGGATCCGCTGATGGTCGCGTTCGCTGCAAGCGCCGTGATTCACTTCCCCTCTGTTACAGTCTCCGGGTGGCGAACGAAGCCCAGTTCGAAGCGCCGATCCAGCGCGTGCGGCGACGGCTCGAAGAGCTGAAGAGCTTCGCGGAGAGCCCCGCGCGCACCCGGGAGGTCGAGAAGCTCGAGGAGAAGCTCAGGAAGCTCTCCCGCGAGATCTACGAGAATCTCACGCCCTGGCAGAAGACCCTCGTGGCTCGGCACCCGAACCGGCCGTTCACGCTCGACTACGTGCGCATCCTCGTCCGGGATTTCGTGGAATGGCACGGCGACCGGTCCTTCGCGGACGATCCGTCGATCGTCGCAGGGTTCGGGTTTCTCGGCGCGCGTGCGGTGGCCGTCATCGGACACCAGAAGGGCCGCGACACGCGGGAGAAAATCCGACGCAATTTCGGGATGCCGCGCCCCGAAGGCTACCGTAAGGCGCTCCGGGTGATGAAGCTCGCCGAGAAGTTCCGCAAGCCCGTCCTCTCGTTCATCGACACGCCGGGCGCTTTCCCCGGCCTGGAAAGCGAGGAGCGCGGCGTCGCCGAAGCGATCGCCCGGAATCTCCTCGAGATGTCGGCGCTTCGCACCCCGATCGTGGTGACGGTCATCGGCGAGGGCGGCTCCGGCGGGGCGCTCGGCATCGGCATCGGCGACGTCGTCCTCATGCTCGAGCACTCGGTCTACTCCGTGATCTCGCCCGAGGGCTGCGCCGCGATTCTCTGGAAGGATCAGGCCCGCGCCCAGGAGGCGGCCGAAGCGATGCGGCTGACAGCCGCGGATTGCAGGGCGCTGGGCGTGATCGACGAGGTGCTGCCAGAGCCTCCGGGCGGAGCGCATGCAGACCCTGTCGCGACCATCGATACGGTCGGCCGGGCGATCGACGAACGGCTGGAGCGCCTCACGAGCCTTCCCATCGAGACGCTCCTCGAGGCGCGCTACGCGAAATTCCGCGCCATGGGAGCCTGGGAGAGCGCGTGAACGCCCGGGCGCGCACGCCGCGTCTCGTGCGGCGCCAACTTCGGCCCCAGCATCCCGACGCGGCGGGTCGTCTCTGCCGGGAGCTCGGACTGCCCGCGGCCGCGGCGCGCGTCCTGGTCGCGCGCGGGTTTGAGGACGTCGAATCCGCGCGCACCCATCTCTCTCCGGCGGCGGACGCGCTTCACGACCCTTTCGCGATGGCAGGCCTGCCGGCCGCCGTCGAGCGCCTCGCTTCGACCGCCCGGCGCGGCGGGCGCGTCGTCGTCTTCGGCGATTACGACTGCGACGGCGTGGGCGCGCTCGCGATTCTCGCGACCGCCCTCGGAAAGCTGGGCGCCGACGTGCGCCCCTTCATCCCGCATCGGCTGCACGACGGCTACGGCCTTCGTGCCTCGACTCTCCGGCGGGCGCTCGAGCAGCACGATCCGGAGGGAATCGTGACGGTGGACTGCGGCATCACGGCCGTGGACACCGTCGCCGAGGCCACCGGGCGCGGCGTCTACGTCGTCGTCACCGATCATCACCTGCCTCCGGCCGCGCTCCCGGAAGGCGCGGTGCTCGTGGACCCGAAGCTGCCGGGCTGCCGTTACCCCTTCAAGGAGCTGTGCGGCGCCGGTCTCGCCTGGAAGCTGGCCGAAGCCCTCTTCATTCACTCGGGCGAGCGCGTCGGAATGAACGGCCCGGCCCGCCGCCGCTGGCTCGCCTCTCTCGCGAAGATCGCGGCGCTCTCGACGGTCGCCGACATGGTGCCGCTCACGGGAGAGAACCGTGTCCTCGTCGCATGGGGCCTCGCGGGCCTCGCGGATCCTCGCGCTCCCGGGCTCGCCGCTCTTCTCCGACGCGCCGGAGTTCCCGCCGGGCGCGCTCCCTCGACGCGCGAGGTCGCCTTCCGGATCGCGCCCCGCCTCAACGCCATGGGGCGCCTCGACCACGCGGCTCGAGCTTTCGAGCTCCTGACGACCTCCGATGCCGCGCGGGCGGAGGTTCTCGCAAACGAGATCGACGCCGCGAACGACGAACGGCGCGCGGTGCAGGAGCGCGTCGTCGACGCCGTCCTGAGCCGGCTCGCCGGCCGCTTCGACCCGGCTCGGGACGCCATCGTCGTGGAAGCGGGGGAGGCGGCGGACGGCTGGCACCGCGGCGTGCTCGGGATCGCGGCCTCGCGCGTCGCGAAGGAGCTGGCACGCCCCGCTCTCCTTCTTGCCCGCGAGGGGGACGTCGTGTCGGGGAGCGGGCGCACACACGGAAGGACGCCTCTCTTCGCGCGGCTCGCGCCCGTGGCGAAGCGTTACACGTCCGAGTTCGGCGGTCACGCCGCCGCGCTCGGCCTCACTCTTCCCGCGGCTTCCTTCGAGGCTTTCCGCGACGACTTGCGGACGGCTTTCGCCGAGGCGCGGGACGAAGACGAGTGGGTCGAAGAGCTGATCGTCGATACGGACGTGGAGGCGCCCGAGGCCGACGATTCCCTCGCGCACGCGCTGGCACGGCTCGAGCCGCACGGGCAGGAGAATCCGAAGCCGCTTCTTCGCTTTCAGGGGATGGAGTGGGACGGCCGCGGCCGGGCCGTCGGCGAGCGGGGGCTGCGCGTCTCGCTCTCGTCGAACGGGCGGCGCATGGATGCCGTGGGCTGGACGCTCGCCGACATCCCGCCCGCCGCCCGCGCCGGCCGAGTGGACGTGGCCGGGAATCTCGCGATCGACTCGTACACGGGACGGCCCGCCCTCACGATCGTCGACCTCTTGCCGGTTGCAGGATGAGGCCCCCCCGGCGGATCGCCCGAGCGTCGGTCGCGGCCGCCGCGGCCGCGTTCACGCTTGCCGTCCTCCTCTCGTACCGAAAGCCCGGCGCCCGCACGGAGGGCGCCCGCGACCCCGTGGCCGAGACACTGCTCCGCGAAGCCGGCGGCAAGCGCGACACGATGCGCTTCCGGGACTTCCAGTACGACGAGACCCGTGCTTCCGAAGGCCGTTACCGCGTGCGCGCGTCCGAGGCGGTGAAGTTCGAGGAGAAGGGAGAGAAGCTCTTTCGACTCAAGGATGTCGTCTTCGAGTCACAGGAGGGCGGCGGAGCGCCGGTCGTGTCCGTACGGGCTCCACGTGCGGAGCTCGTCGAGGGATCGCGTGCCTTCCGCGTCTTCGACGACGTGCGGATCGAGGGCGAGGATACGAGCGTGAGAGCGTCCTCGTTCCGATACGAGCCCGCGCAGCGAGTCCTCGCCTCGGAAGGCGCCGTGGCCGCGCTCCGTGCGGGCCTCGTCGCGCACGCCGCCTCGGGCCGGCTCGACGTGCGCGACGGACGCCTCATGCTCGACGGGGAGGCGCGCCTGCGAGGGCGAGAGCAGGGCGGGCGCGCCTTCGACCTCGCCGCTCCACACGTGGTCCTCTCACGGAACGGGAAGATGGAGGCGGCGGGCGGCATCATCCTGAAGACGGATCGTTTCGTTCTCCGGAGCGATGCCGTGTCCCGGCTCGAAGAGGCGGGCGGGAGCCTCCTGAAGGCCATGTCGAATGCGTTCCTTCTCGTGCTTCGGGACGACGACCATCCTCCGGCGGCGCTCACCGCGCAGGGGAATGTTCTCGAGATGAAGGTCGATGCTCACGGACAGCCCGCTACGCTCGCGGCGGAAGGCCTTGGGGACGTTCCTGCGCGTCTCGATCTCGGACCCACGGCTGAGGCGGGGGCCCGGCGCGCCCGTGCACCCCGTTTCTCGGGACGATTCGAGAACGGGCGCTTTCGCGAGCTCGACGTGCCCGCGCACCTCGATGCCGCCGAAACCAGCCGTGCCGGGGGCCCGCCCGGGTCCGGCTTGCGAACGCTCGTGGCAGGCTTCGCGCGCGTTCTCTTCCAGGATGACGGGCGCTCGATCGACACGGCGACGTTCGAGAACGGAGTGGAAGCGGCGGACGGTACGCGGGCGGTTCTGCGAGCGCCGCACGGGACCCTGCGGGGGCGCGACGAGACCGCCGTCTTCTCAGGTGAGGCGAACGTTCCCGCCCGTTACCGCGACGAACGGGGCGCGATCGCAGCCCGAGCGCTCTCGTGGAATGCCCGCGAGGAACGCCTGGACGCCGCAGGGTCCGTGAAAACGTCGTACCTGCCGGTGGCCGGACGTCCCGGCCTTCTGGGCGGTGACGGGAAGAGCCCGTTCTTTTCGGAGTCCGACACCTTGCTTTTCCTCAACCGGGCCGAGAAGCTCAGCCTCCGCGGCTCCGTCCGCGCGTGGCAGAACGAGAACGTCCTGCGTTGCGGGAGCCTCGAGGTGGACGACGCGGCGAAGACGCTGAGGGCAGAACAAAAAGTGCAGGCGTTCTTCCGGCGCGAGACGACGCCCGTGAAAGGGACCCGGCCGCCGCCCGGCGAACACGCGGGTGAGACCGTGAACGCAACGGGTGACGTTCTCATCCACCGCGAGGAGGACCGCTCCGTCCGTCTCGAAGGGCATGCGACGATGACGTCCGGAACGTGGACGATGAGCTCCGACGTCACGGATATCCGCCTCGCGCCGGACCGCGCCATCGAGTACACCGAGGCGCGGGGAGCCGTCGTCGTGGAGGACCGCGCGCAGCACAGGCGCGGCGAGGGCTCGAAGGCGATCTGGCGGCCCCAGACCGAGGCCGTCACGCTCGAGGGAACGCCGGCGACCGCGCTGGATGGAAAGGGAAACCGCTCGACGGGCGCGGTCCTGACGTTCCGGCAGGGACGCTCCGAGGTGGACGTGGAGACGGACCGGTCGGTGCCGACCGAGACCATCCTCAAGCCGGAGGGCTCGTGAACGCGACCGGGCCGGTCCTCGACGCGCAGAACCTCTCCAAAGCCTATCGGGGACGCACCGTGGTCAACGGCGTGTCGATCCTCGTCACGGCGGGAGAAGTCGTGGGTCTCCTCGGTCCGAACGGAGCGGGAAAGACCACGACATTCTCGATCGTCGTCGGGCTCGTCGAACCTGATGCCGGCTCGGTCCTTCTCGACGGGCAGGACATCACGACCCTTCCGATGTACCGCAGGGCGAGGCGCGGCCTCGGCTATCTCCCTCAGGAAGCGTCGATCTTCCGCAAGATGACCGCCCTCGAGAACCTGGTCGCGATTCTCGAGACTCTTCCCGGGAACCGAGCGGCGCGCGAGGAGACCGCCCGGGGCCTTCTCGACCGCTTCAATCTCTCGCACCTCGCCCATGCCGTGGCCGACACTCTTTCGGGAGGAGAGCGGCGCCGGCTCGAGATCGCGCGGGCCTTGACGCTGTCGCCCCGCATCATGCTCCTCGACGAGCCTTTCGCCGGCATCGACCCGATCACCGTGCTCGACGTCCAGCACGTGATCCGGGACCTCGCGGCCGCCGGGATCGGAGTCCTCATCACCGACCACAACGTGCGGGATACGCTCGCGATCGTGGACCGCGGCTACATCATCCACACGGGCGCCATCTTCCGGGCAGGCTCTCCCGCCGAGCTCTCCTCGGACCCCGAAGTGCGCCGCGTCTATCTCGGCGAACGCTTCCGGCTCGACTGAGCGCCGAGGCGCGGGGCTAGAATCAACACGGCCCCCGGCTGACGGGAGCTCCGGTAAAACATTGGGACTCGAACAGAAACTCTCGCTGAGGCTCTCGCAGCGGCTCGTCATGACGCCGACGTTGCAGCAGGCCATCAAGCTGCTGCAAATGACGCGCCTCGAGCTGCAGGACGTCGTGAACCAGGAGCTCGTCTCGAACCCGGTGCTCGAAGAGCAGGACCCCGAGAGCCCCGGCACGCCCGACGAGGATTCCGGCGCCGCCGAGACGCGCGAGCGAGAGCTCGCCGAGACGCCCGGCACAGGGCCCGGGAGCGCCGACGCCGGACCCGAGGAGGTCGAGGCCGTGCCGGAACCTGCCGCCGCAGGGGCTCCCGAGGCGGCCGCTCCCGAACCGGTCATCGAGGCGCCGTCCGAGACCCTGCAGGACGCGCTCGGGGACATCGATCTCGAGGCTTATTTCGGCGACTACATGGACTCGACCGCGACGGCGCCCCGGATGAGCGAGCAGGCCGAGGAGTTCTCGCTCGAGAATCGGGCCGATGCGCCGCCCGGCCTGGAAGCGCATCTCACGGAGCAGCTCGGCGTCTCGGACGCGCCTCCCGGCATACGGGCGGCCTGCGGATTCTTGATCGGAAATGTGGATCCCAACGGTTGCCTGCGGGTGACGCTCGACGAAGTGTGCGCCGCGGTACCTTGCGCGATGGAGACGGCCGAGAAGGCCCTCGCGCTCCTCCAGTCGTTCGACCCGTGCGGAGTCGGCGGGCGCGATCTCGCGGAGATCCTCCTCCTGCAGGCACGGGCGGCGAACATCGCGACGCCCCTTCTCGTGGAGCTCGTCACGCACCGTTTTGCGGAGCTCGGCTCGAAGCCCGCGGCCCTTCTCGCCCGGCAGATGAACGTGCCCGTCGAGGAGATCCAGCAGGCGCTGGACTGGATCCGAAGACTCGACCCGAAGCCCGGACGCGCGTACGACTCGTCCCGAACGATCTACGTGGAGCCCGATGTGGCCGTCGTGAAGGTCGAAGACGAGTACATCGTCCTGTTCAACGACGACGGACTGCCGCGGCTGCGCGTTTCGGCGCTCTACCGGCGCATGCTGCTCGCGCGGGACGGCGCCCTCGACGGGGAGGGGAAGAGCTACCTCAGGGAGAAGATGCGCGCCGCGCAATGGCTCCTGAAGAGCCTCGACCAGAGAAAGCGCACGATCGTGCGCGTCGCCGAGTCGATCGTGAAGAAACAGCACGAGTTCTTCGACTACGGCGTCGCCTACCTCAAGCCCCTCGTCCTCCGCGACGTCGCCGAGGACATCGGCATGCACGAGTCGACCGTCTCGCGCGTCGTCTCGAACAAGTGGATGGCGACGCCGAGAGGCCTCGTCCCGATGAAGTTCTTCTTCCACTCGGCGATCGCCTCGTCGATGGGGGAGGACGTGTCCTCCCTCGCCGTGAAAGGCAAGATCCGGAGCCTGGTCGAATCAGAGGATCCCGCGCACCCGCTCTCGGACGCGCGCCTTGCCGAGCTGCTCTTGCGCGACGGAATTCGCATCGCGCGCCGCACGGTGGCGAAGTATCGTGAGGAGCTGCGCATTCCCGCGAGCTCGATCCGCCGCGTCGGCGAGCCTCTGCCCGTAGCCGAGGAGCACGAGGCGGAGCCCGAGCCGGCCGACGAGCCGCTCCCGGACGGCCCGCAGGAGGAATCATGAAGACGACTTTCACGGCTCGGCACATCCGGCTCCACCCGCGCCTGCGCGACATCGTCCATACGAAGCTCGCGAAGCTCGAGCGCGTGCTGCCAGGTCGCGCCGAGGCGCGCGTCGTGGTCACCGGAGGCCGCAAGGACGTCGGGGTCGAAGTCACCGTCGCCGGACGCCGTGGCACGCTGACCGCGTCCGCGCGCGCGGCGGACCAGCCGAGCGCCGCGCAGGACGTCATGGACCGGGTCGCCGCTCAAGTGGTCAAGACGAACACGAAGGTGAAGGGCGTGAAGAAGCGGATGCCGTCCGCGGTGCGGAGCCCCGCGGTCTGGCCCGCCGAGCAGAGCGCGGAGCCTGGGATGGCCGTCGAGCCGCGGCGCGAGACGTTCGCCCCTCGCGCGATGTTCGAGGAAGACGCCCTCACCGCGTTCGCGGCCTCGCGTCGCGAGGTCCTCGTTTTCCGCGATCCGGCGTTCGACAACGCCATTCGCTTCCTTTATCGCCGCCGCGACGGGACCCTCGGGCTGGTCGTCCCCGAGTAGATCATGCAAGACCAGGCTGGCACGAAGCCTTCGCTGCACGCTGGCGACTTGCAGTCGACCGCTCTTGCGTCCCTCGGCCTCAAGCTCGTCGCGGGACACAAGGGCCTCGACCGACCCATCGAGTGGCCGCGCGTGCAGAAGCCCGGCCTCGCGATCGCCGGTTTCACGGACTACGTGAAGGCGAACCGCGTCCAGATTCTCGGCGAGAGCGAGTTCGCTTTCCTGAAGACTCTTCCGGCGGGAATCATGCGCGAGCGCCTCGATGCGTTCACGGCGCTTCCGATGGCCTGTGTCGTGGTCACGAAGGGAATCGACCCCGGTCCGGTCCTCACGAACTTCTGCCGCCGGCGCCGCGTCCCGCTCTTCGTGACGGCGCGCATGACGAGCATCGTCATCGAGGCCCTGGCCGCATTTCTCGAGGAGTCGCTCGCGCCGCGCGCGACTCTCCACGGCGTCCTCCTCGAGGTCGGCGGCCTCGGGACGCTCCTCCTCGGCGAGTCGGGCGTCGGCAAGAGCGAGTGCGCCCTCGCCCTCGTCCAACGCGGACACCGGCTCGTGGCAGACGACCTCGTCGTCATCCAGCGCTTCCCGAACGACGTCCTCATCGGCTCCTCGTCCGGGCTCATCCGCCATCACATGGAGCTGCGCGGCCTCGGCATCGTGAACGTTCCCATGCTCTTCGGCGTCGCGGCCGTCCTCGAGAGGCACACCGTCGAGTTCGTCATTCAGCTGACCGACTGGGATTCGCAGCAGAAGATCGACCGCCTCGGGCTGGACGAGGAGTTCGAGGACATCCTCGGAGTCGCCGTGCCGCGCGTGAAGATGCCGGTCGCGACGGGGCGAGACGTCGCTCTCCTCGTGGAGATCGCGGCCCGAAATCAGCTCCTCAAGCGGCGCGGCTTCAACGCGGCGCGCGAGATCGCCGCGAAAGTGCACGACGAGATCGCCCGGAAGGCCGCGTCCGATCGCTTCACGATCGCGAGGCGGACCCGACGAAAGATCTCCGCGCGCGAGAGGGCGCGGTGACGGGAAGCGCGACGCGCCTCGTCGTCGCCACGGGACTATCCGGCTCCGGGAAGTCGCTCGTCGCTCACGCCCTCGAGGACATCGGCTACACGACGGTCGACAATCTCCCGCTCTCGCTGCTCGAGGAGTTCGCCGGAGGGGTCGCCGCGGGCCGCATGCCGCGGCAGAAGAATGCCGTCATCCTCGATGTGCGCAATCCGGACTTTGCGGAGCATTTTCCCGGGCTCCTCGAGAAGCTTCGCCAGCGCCTTCCGATCACGGTGCTCTTTCTCGACTGCGAGGACCGCGCGCTCCTGAACCGTTTCTCGGCGACACGCAGACCGCACCCGCTCGCGGACGGGCGCTCTCTCGGCGAAGCCGTCGCCTTCGAGAGACGCCTCCTGGCCGAGGTGAAGGCGCGGTCCGACCTCGTGATCGACACGACGGCGATGACGGTGCACGAGCTCCGGGCTGCGGTCGCGCAGCACTTCCGCGATCCGGGAGATCCCGGCGTTCTCGCCGTGTCGCTCGTCTCCTTCGGCTTCAAGCACGGATATCCCGCCGCCCTCGACCTGTGCTTCGACGTGCGTTTTCTCGCGAATCCGCATTTCGACGCGCGCCTGAGGTCTCGAACGGGCCGCGACGGAGAGGTCGCACGCTTCATCGAAGCGGGAGAGCAGACCGCGCCGTTCTACGCGCACCTCAAGGAGTTTCTCGGCTTCTGCCTTCCGAACTACCGCAGCGAGAACCGCGCCTATCTCACGATCGGGATCGGGTGCACCGGAGGCCGGCACCGGTCGGTCTACGTCGCCGAGCGCCTCGCGCGGGATCTCGCCGCGATGGGCTATCCGGTGCGCGTCTCGCATCGGGACGAGGCGCTCGACTGAGGATGAAGACGCCGGCCGGCCCCGTCGTGGGCCTCCTCCTCCTGTCGCACGGACCGCTCGCGAACGCGCTCCGCGAGACGGTGCACATGCTCGAACCCGAGGAGCCGGACGACCTCGGCGCCCTGTCGCTCGCATGGGACGAGTCGCCCGAGTCGGCGAGCCGCCGCCTCGAGAAGGCGATCTCCGAAGCCAACGGCGGGAAAGGCGTCGTGCTGCTGACGGACATGTTCGGCGGCACACCCTCGAACCTGGCGCTCGCGTTCCTCGAGCCCGGAACGATCGAGATCGTCTCGGGGATCAACCTTCCGATGGTCGTGAAGGCGCGCGCCCTCGCGCGCGAAGGCAAGAGCCCGCGCGAGATCGCGCACACGCTCGTCGAGCGCGGGCGCCGCGCCATCGTGGCGGCCGCCGAGCTCGTGGACGGCCCCCACGGGGGGCCTCATCGGTGAAGGAGGAGACCCTCACGCTCAAGAACCGGCTCGGCCTGCACGCGCGCGCCGCGGCAAAGCTCGTCCATGCCGCTTCCTCGTTCGACGCGAAGGTCTCCCTCTCGCGGGACGGCGAGGAAGTGGACGGCAAGAGCATCCTGGGCCTCTTGCTTCTCGCGGCCGGCAAGGGCACGCCGCTCCACGTGCGCGTAGAGGGAAGCGACGAGGAGCAGGCTCTCGCGGCCCTCCGCGACCTCGTGGACCGCAAGTTCGACGAGGCGGATTAGGAAGGGGGCGAATCCTCCTGACCCTCGTTACAATAGGAAGGTGAAGCGTTCCCTATCGCTGACAGGAATTCCCGTGTCGCCCGGCGTCGCCATCGGGCGTGCCGTGCTCTGGGTCTCGCGAGAGGACTCCGCGCCGAAGCGGACTCTCGAGGCGGAGGAGATCGGGCCCGAGATCGAGCGGTTCCGCCGGGCGGCCGAGGCGGCGGTCCACGAGATCGAGTCCATGGCCCGCCACGTGAAAGACAGCCTTGGCGCCGAGTACGCCGGGATCTTCCAGGCGCACGCCTTGTTCCTGAAGGACCACGCCTTTCTCGGACCGATCGAGCGCCGAATCGTGCACGAGAAAGTCAATGCGGAATGGGCGGTCGCCGAAACGACGGCCGACCTGTCCGCGCGCTTCCGGGGCCTGCCCGACGAGAACTTCGCGCATAGCGCGGCCGATATCGACGATGTGGCGCGGACCCTGAAGAAACATCTCGGCGGAGAAGAGTACTCGCGCTTGAGGATGGAGGACCTCGTGGGAGAGGCGATCGTGCTCGTGGCGGACGAGCTCACGCCGTCCGACGCCGTGCGCATCCCACGCGACCGCGTCGTCGGGTTCGTGACGGAGCGCGGCGGACGCACGTCCCACGCCGCGATCCTCGCGCGCTCCTTCGGAATTCCCGCGGTCGTCGGCGTGCCGCGGCTCCTCGCGGAAGTCGGGGAGGGCGACCGCGTCGTGGTCGACGGCCGGGACGGTCTCGTCTGGCGCGAGCCGTCCGAGAGCGTCGTCGCGTTCTTCCGCGAGCGCCGCGACCAGGAGGCGCGCCACGAGCGGTCGCTCAAGGAGCGAAGCCACGACGCCATCACCCGCACGCACGACGGCGCCGAGGTTTTCGTGCGCGCGAACATCGAGCTCGCGAACGAAATCAGTGACGTTCTGGAATACGGGGCCGACGGGGTTGGCCTGTTCCGATCGGAGTTTCTCTACCTTTCCAAGGCGGGAGACGAGTTTCCCTCGGAAGAAGAGCAGTCGCTTGTCTATCAACAAGTCCTCGCCGGGCTCGCGCCCCGCCTCGTCGTGATCCGGACGTACGACCTCGGCGGCAAAAAAGGGGCCCGGCATCTCGTCGGGCCCGGCGAGGTCAATCCGGTTCTCGGTCTTCGGGGCGTGCGCTTGTGCATCGCGCGGCCGGAGATGTTCTCCACGCAGCTCCGTGCCCTGCTGGCCGCCGCCTCCTCAGGCAACCTCCGCATCCTCGTCCCGATGGTCTCGAGCGTCGAGGAGATACGCCGAGTGCGCGTTCTCCTGAAGGAGGCCCGGCAGGACGTGCTCGAGCGAGGCATCGCCGTTCCCGACGACATCCCGCTCGGAGCGATGATCGAGGTTCCCTCTGCCGCGATGATCGCCGACCTGCTCGCACCCGAGGTGGACTTCCTCGCTCTCGGGACGAACGATCTCATCCAGTACACGCTCGCCGTGGACCGTGCGAACGAGACGGTCTCGAACCTGTTCCGGCCGACGCACCCCGCGGTGCTGCGCCTCGTGGCACGGGTCGCCGACGCGGCGCTGAGCGCCGAGAAGCCGCTCTCCGTGTGCGGTGAGATGGCGGCGGACCCCGCCCTCGTCCTCCTGTTTCTCGGCCTCGGCATTCGGGAGTTCTCGATGGGGCCGCGCACGGTCCCGGTGGTGAAGGAGTTCCTGCGCGGCATTTCCACCCGGGACGCCGAGCGCGTCGCCCGCGCCGCGCTCTCCATGTCGACCGCGGACGAGGTCTCGTCGTTCCTCGCCCAGGAGCTGGGCGACCTCACCATGGTGCGTGCTTGAAAAAGCCCTTGGGAGTCGGCCGCCCGCGGATCGTTCCGAAGCCGTGGGGCGAGGAGCGCATCTTCGCCGAAACGGGGCGCTACGCCGGCAAGCTGATCCTCATCCGGGCCGGCGAGTCGCTCTCGTACCAGTACCACGTTCGAAAGGAAGAGACCGTTCACGTCCTCGAGGGAACCCTCGGACTCGAGGTCGAGAGAGCCGGGGAGAAAGCCGACCTCCGCCTCGTTCCCGGAGAGACGTTTCACGTGGACCCCGGGACCCGACACCGGATGTACGCGGCCGAAGCCGACTGCCTCGTCGTCGAGGTCTCGACGCCGGAGCTCGACGACGTGGTCCGGCTCGCCGACCGTTACGGGCGGGAAGGAACATCGACGCCATGAATCGAACCGTGCGTGAGACGTTGATCTCGGTCGCGGCCGTCGCCACCCTCGCTCTCGCGGCCAGCGCCGCGCAGGACCCGGCGCTCTCGGGCATGGCCCCCGAACCCACTCCCGCCTCCGCAACGTCTCACACTCCGGTCCCGACCGCGGCCGCGAGCACCCTTTCCGGAGGGAGGGCCGAGACGCCGGGAACGAGACGTGGAAGCTCGCTTGCGGACGTCGTGAAGCTCTCCAGGGAAGCGCGTAAGGGTCAGCCGCCGAAGAAATCCCTTGGAACGATCACGAACGACAACCTGAGAAAGGGCGGCTCGCCGACACCGACTCCCAAGGGGGCGGCAGCCAAGAGTCCTTCGGGCAAGGCCGCCGGGAAGGAGGGCCCGACGGCGGTTCCCTCGCCGAACGCCACCCCTTACGTCGCTCGCGACGACAAGGGGCGAAGTGAAGCCGACTGGAGGAGCCTCGTGGAGCACGCGAAAGCGGCCGTCGATTACGGCGAAGTGCGCGTGCGCGAGCTGGACACGAAGGCGAAGCAGCTCGAGAACGACTTCTACGCGATGAGCGACGGCAACAGGCGCGACGCCGTGGTCAAGCCTGCCTGGGACAAGGCGCGCGAAGACCTCGCGAAGGCTCGTCAGGAGCTCGAGGACGCCCGCAAGGCCTTCGACGACCTCTCCGAGGAGGCTCGCAAGTCGAACACGCCTCCGGGCTGGCTGCGGTAGGAAACGGGAGAGGGACCGAATGAATTTTCTTAGAAAGGGTGAGGGAGAAGGTGTCCGCACGAGGCGGGGGCGTACTTCGTGCGCCGGCGTCACCCGAGCCCTATTCATTTTCTAAGCAAAATCTTTCTCTTTTCGAACCCTTGTGTTAGGAGCTCTTGTGCCGCTGGGCTGTGTCCCGCCAGTGAGTCGCGGCCGCGGCCTCTTTCCTCTCGTACCCTTCTAAGAATCTTCTCTTTCTCCTCCTGCTAAGCTCGCAAGGTGAGCGTACCCCCGTCCCGCAGCCCGGCCCGAAGCGTCTTCGTCGAGACGTGGGGCTGCCAGATGAACGTCCTCGACGGGCGGCGCTTCGTCGGACTCCTCGCTCGCGAAGGATTTTCCGAAGCGACATCTCCCGAGGAAGCAGACGTCATCCTCCTGAACACGTGCTCGGTTCGCGACAAGGCCGAGCAGAAAGTTTACGACCGGCTCGGGCGCCTCGCGAAGATCAAGCGCGAACGCCCGGAAACTGTGCTCGGCGTCTGCGGCTGCGTCGCGCAGCAGGAAGGGGAGAGGCTCCTCGAACGCCTGTCGCAGGTCGACTTCGTGCTCGGGACGGGACGCATCGAGGCCCTGCCGGCGGTCCTGCGCCGCGTCGAGGAGGAGGACGACAGGCCCTGCGAGACGGGCTTCGACCCGGACGAGGTCGTCTACACGCCCGCTGCGATCGCACGCTCGGTGCCGTACCGCGCCGCGATCACGGTCATCGAGGGCTGCAACAAGAACTGCACGTTCTGCGTCGTTCCGCGCACGCGCGGGCGCGAGCGCAATCGCCGGCTTCGCGACATCGTGGACGAGTCCCGCCGCCTGCTCGGCGAGGGAGCCCTGGAGATCGAGCTCCTCGGACAGACCGTGAACGCGTTCCGTGATCCGGAAACCGGCGAGGACCTCGCGGACCTTCTCCGCGCGGTCGGTGCGCTGCCGGGACTTCGGCGCCTGCGCTTCGTGACGTCCCACCCGCGGAATTTCTCCGCCCGCCTCACCGCGGCGATGGCAGACACTCCCGCGGTCGTCCCCGCCTTGCACCTGCCGGTCCAGTCCGGCTCCGACGCGGTGCTGCGCCGCATGAAGCGCCAGTACACGCGCGCGGAATATCTCGACCTCGTGGCGTCGCTTCGCGACGCCATCCCGGACCTTGCGCTCTCGACCGACGTCATCGTGGGCTTCCCGGGCGAGACGGACGACGACTTCGCGGCGACGCTCTCTCTGCTCGAAGAGGTGAGATTCGCCGGCGTCTTCTCCTTCACGTATTCGCCTCGGCCCCGAACTGCCGCGCTCCACTGGGAACACGATGTCACGCCGGGAAAGGCATCCGGCCGGCTTGCGCGGCTCATGTCCATTCAGCAGGAGATCCAGAGGCAGTTGAACCGCGAGATGGAGGGACGAACGCTGGACGTGCTCGTCGAGGGTCTCGACAGAAAGAGGCTCTTCAGCTCGGGCCGCTCCCGCTGCAACCGCGTCGTGAACATCGCGGGGGAGTCCGCGCTGCAGCCGGGCACTCTCGTGAACGTACGAATCGAGCGGGGATTTCCGAATTCTCTGCTCGGAAGGATTAAGAGAATCGAAGAGAGAGATTTTCTTAGAAAGCCTTCGCATGAGCGGCCGTCCCAATGCGGCGAGGCCGGTTCGGTTCTCCCGGGCACCTTCTAAGAAATCCTCGGTTGTCTCCTTCTGGAAATCTCCTGTAATTCGTTCTAAAACAAGAAGTTAATGGCATGAGAAGGCTCATGGATCAAGGGCTCTTCCTTGCTTTATCCCGGTTTCCTCCCTAGATTGATAACGGAGAAGTCGTGTGAGCATCAAGATGGACGTGAAAGCGCTGATCGTCGACCCGATCGCAAACATGCCGGTCGTGATCTTGCGCGACGAGGAAGAGAAGAATTTCCTGCCGATCTGGGTTGGAGTCTTCGAGGCAAACGCCATCGCGCTTCAGATGGAAGGCGTCACCACGCCCCGGCCGATGACTCACGATCTCTTGAAGAATCTCATCATACAGATCGAGGGCGACGTGCAGCGAGTCGTCATCAACAGCCTCAAGGAAAACACGTTCTACGCCCAGATCCACCTCAGGGTCGCCAACAAGGACGTCCTCGTCGACAGCCGGCCGTCGGATGCGATCGCACTGGCTCTCCGGCTCCAGGCGCCCGTCTTCGTCGAGGA
The DNA here is from genome assembly GCA_963816185.1 of Thermoanaerobaculia bacterium. Lineage (GTDB taxonomy): Bacteria > Acidobacteriota > Thermoanaerobaculia > UBA5066 > UBA5066 > Fen-183. Next base: position 473,663 of record CAWFJJ010000028.1, read on the forward strand.
GGCCGTCCTCGAGATGAGCCGGAACGGAGAAGACACCGCGGAAGCACAGAACGCGGAGCGCCTGAGAAAATGGCTCGAGGAAGCGGATCCGGACACTCTCGGCAAATACAGGATGTGATTTTCGCCGCGGGACGAACGATTCGTCCTTGAAGCCTCCGCGCCCCCTCCGTATCATTCGCGTCGCCGGCGCATGATCATCACTGTTGCAAATCAGAAAGGCGGTGTGGGGAAGACCACGACCGCGATCAACCTTGCCGCGGCGCTTGCGCAAAAGGGTCTCCGGACTCTCCTCATCGACCTCGATCCCCAGGGCAACTCGACGATGTCCTTTCTGGATCGCAAGGACGTGGAAAAGTCGATGTACGAGGTGCTCACGGATCCGAGCGCGTCGTTCTTCGACATCGTCAAAGAGACGAGCGTCCCGAAGCTCACGATCGCGCCCGCGCGCATCTCGCTCGCGAAGGTGGAGTCGAAGCTCCTCGGTGAGCTCGACGGGCATTTTCGGCTCAAGGACAAGCTTCAGGTCGTGCGAGAATCGGGAGAGTACGACGCGATCCTCATCGACACACCGCCTACGCTCGGCATGATCACGGTGAACGCGCTCGTCGCCTCGACACACATCCTGATCCCGATTCAATCCTCTTATTTCGCACTCGAAGGCACCGACGACCTCCTCGAGACGATCGAGAAGATCAAGAACCGGCCCAATCCGAACCTCCAGATCTTGGGCGTCGTGATCACGCTTCACGACAAGCGCACGACGCTCGGAAAAGACATCCAGAGTCAGATCAACCAGGTCTTCAAAGACAAGCTCTTCAAGACGACGATCTCGAAGTCCATTCGGCTGGAGGAATCGCCGGCGTATCGAGAATCCATCTTCACATTCGCTCCGCGCTCGTCAGGCGCGCTCGAGTACTACAGCCTGACTGAGGAGATCCTGTCCCGTGTCTAAGCGCCGCGGTCTGCCGGAAACTTCGCGCATGCGTCACGACTCGCACTTCGTCGAGCAGCTCGTCCGCGCGGACGAGCTGCCGGTCGGACGTCGCATTCCGATCCACCTCATCGAGGCGAATCCCGATCAGCCGCGCAGCACGATGGGAGACCTTGCGGACCTGACGAGATCGATCGTGGATAAAGGCGTCCTCGAGCCGATCCTCGTGCGTCCCCGCGGTGACGGACGCTTCACGATCATCTCCGGCGAACGGCGCTTTCGCGCCGCGCTCGACGCGGGTCTCCCGGAAATTCCGTGCATCGAGATGGACGTCGCCGACAATGAGCTGCTCGAGATCGCGCTCGTCGAGAATCTCCAGCGCAGGGACCTGAGCCCTTTCGAGGAGGCCGACGGATATAGAGCTCTTCAGGAACGCCACGGATACACGCACGAACAGATCGCAGACGCCGTGGGGAAGTCGCGCGTGACGATCACCGAAGCGCTCTCCATCGCGCGGCTCCCCGAACGCGTGCAGGTTGAATGTCGGCGCGCCGACATCGGATCGCGGTCCTTCCTCCTCGAGCTCGGAAGACTCAAGGACGAAGACCTCATGCTCGCCGCGGTCGTGGCGATGGCGAGCGGTGAGACCTTGAGCCGCGACGTCCTGCGGGAAGCGAAGAAGGACGCGCGCCGCGGCACGAGCTCGAAGCTAGGCGGAATGAAGAGGGCGTACACACTCGATTTCGCTCCGGAGGACAAGCGCTACAAGGTCAGCCTTGTTCTCAAGGGCCGCCTCCACAAGAAGGACGAAATCCTCGAAGCGATCCGCGATGTCGCGCGCCGAATCGAAGCGGGGGACATCGACCTCGAGGCACAGGGTCGATTCGTGAAGGCGAAAGCAAAGAAGTAGAGACGCCCGCTCGGAGCGCTCCTCTCCGCGCGCAGGGAAGCCTCCTTCTCGACCGCCCTCATTTCGTTAGGCACGGGCTCTCCAGAATTTAACATAATAAATATTATCGGACGTTGCGCATTGGCGCTGGAATCGGCCCGAAAAGAGCACAAGAGAATCTTCTTCTTCGTCTTACCATCGGTTCCGTGTTGCGGCGCGTGGATCGCTACGTCTTCCGCGAGGTTCTGGCGCCCACGTTCGTGGGCTTCCTCGCGTACACGGGCTTCATGGCCGTCCGGGGTCTCGTGCAGTTCTCGGAGCTGCTCGTGCAGAGCGAGCAGCCGTTCGTCGAGGCCGGCCTCGTCGTCGCCCTCTCGCTCCCGCACATCGTCGTCCTCACGCTTCCCATCGCGTTTCTCCTGGGGCTCCTCATCGGAATCGGACGGCTTTCAGCCGACTCCGAGCTGACCGCCCTTCGCGCCTCGGGCGTCGACCTGCTGTCCCTTTACAGACCGATCGCAATCCTCGCGGTCGCGATCGGCGCCGCGACGCTCGCGCTGATGCTCGGCGTCGTCCCGAGGACGAACCATCTCCTCTATGCGATGAAGCTCCGCCTCTCCAGCTTCGCGTTCGCCCAGCGCATCCAGCCGGGCGTCTTCAGCCCCGAGATCGCCGGATTCAGGGTTTACGCCGAGGGAGCTTCGCCCGACCGCCGGGAGCTCACGGGCCTCATCATCTCGGATCGCTCCAGCCCCGAGGGCGAAAGGCTGACGCTCGCAAAGCGAGGCTGGCTGGAGCTGGAGGAGGACCAGGGCCGGCTCTGGCTGCGCGTCGAGGACGCCGAGACCCATCACATGCAGGCGGGCGGCGCCCGATACGACATCACGTCCTTCTCGGAGCACCGCATGGTCCTCCAGGACAACGGCCCGACCGGCGGCGTCACGGAAAAGCAGATCCGCGAGCAAACGCTGCGCGAGCTTCTCGAACGCGCCGCTGCCCGTACACGCCGGCCGGAGGACCGCAGGCTCGCGCTCACGGAGGTCCACAAGAAGTTCGCTCTGCCGTCGGCGTGTCTCGTCTTCGGCCTCATCGGGCTGCCCCTCGGCATCGTCAACCGGCGCGGAGGGCGCGCGGCCGGGTTCGCCGTGTCCGTCGCGATCGTGCTTCTCTACTACGCCCTTCTCGCCACGGGCGAAGCGCGGGCGATCGAAGGCCGAATGTCGCCGGCTCTCGCCATGTGGCTGCCAAACCTCATCCTTCTGGCGTTCGGCGCTTTCGCACTCGACCGCGTGCGGCGTGACAAGGAGATCTTCTCCTTTCCCATGAGCGCCGCCGCACCCGTCGCCGCGACCGCGACGCCGGCGTCCGGCCAGGCGCCCGTGGCCGAAAAGGGCCCGGGCCTCCCGGCCCGACGGGCTCCGTTTCCGGGCCTTCTCCTCATCGACCGCTACGTCGCACGGCGATTTCTCGGCACATTCGCCCTCGTCGTGACCTCGATCGCGACGCTCTACGTGCTGATCGACTACCTCGAGATCTCCGACGACATCGCCCGCCATCGACCCCCGACGACTCTCATCCTGCGTTACTACCAGGCCTTCCTGTCTCCGATCATCCTAGACATCGTGCCGTTCGCGTTTCTCGTGGCCGCGCTCGTGACCATCGCGAGCCTCGTACGCTCCGGCGAGACGACCGCACTTCTCGCGCACGGGGTCTCTCTCTATCGAACCACGGCTCCCCTTCTCGTGCTCGCCGTGGCGGCCGGAGCCGGACTCTTCGTTTTCGCCGAGCGCGTCGTTCCGGCGGCGGCTTCGGAATCCGACCGAATCCGGTTCCTGCTCAAGGGACAGAAGCCTCCTCTCAGCGGGGCCGGCGGGGCCTGGTTCCGAGGCGACGGAGGACGCTTTCTCGCGGCGGACGCATACGATCCCGCCTCTCGCGTCGCGAGCGGCGTCACGGTGCTTCAAATCGACCCCGCGAGATGGAGGCTCGTCTCACGCCACGACGCGACCCGGGCGCGCGTCGTGCCGGGCAAGGGCCTTCTCGCGGAAAGCGGTTGGATCCGGACGTTCTCGCCGGGCAACGTTCTGGCCATCCGGCGCGACGATCCGTTTTTGATCGAGGCGCCGGAGGCCGCCGCCGGCTTTGCCGCCGGACGGGCCGACCCGCGTCAAATGACGTTCCGTGAGCTCTCGCACTTCATCGACGTCCGTCGCAGGGCCGGGGCCGACACGGCGGCTCTTGCGACGGGTCTCCACCAGAAGACCGCGGTGGCGGCGTCCTCTCTTCTTCTCACGCTCATCGGACTCCCCTTCGCGTTCGCGTACGGAAAGCGCGGGGCCGTGGCGGGAGTCGGCGTCGCGCTTTTCCTCGGCCTGACGTATCTGTTCCTCTCCGCGCTTCTCGTCTCGTTCGGGCAGCAGGGCGCGATCCCGCCTTTCCTCGCTGCATGGGCCCCGAACATCTTCTTCGGTCTCGGCGCAGCGTGGGGATTGCTTGGAGTGAGAACGTAGGAACAATTAGGAAGATAGGAGAAAGAGAAGACAGAGATTTTCTTAGAAGGTGCCCGTGCCGGGATGAACTGGCCGCGCCGCGCCGACAAGGCGGCCCGCGCCCCAACGCGGCCGGCGCTGGATGGGCGTTCCCCCTGCCCTATTACCTTCTAGGAAATCATCCTCTTTCTCTTCGGTCTCCCGTCTCAGGTCCCCTCTTCCCACCCAGCCAGATATTTCTCCTGCTCCTTCGTGAGGACGTCGATCGCGATGCCCATCGAGGCGAGTTTGAGGCGCGCGATCTCGGCGTCGATGGCCGCGGGAATGGAGTGGACCTTGTTCCCGAGCGTCGCGTGGTTCCTGACCATGAATTCGGCGCCCAGGGCCTGATTCGCGAAAGACATGTCCATCACCGACGCCGGGTGGCCTTCGGCGGCCGCGAGGTTGATGAGGCGGCCGTCTCCGAGCAGGAAGATCGTGCGGTCGTCCTTGAGGCGGAACTCCTCGACGAACTCGCGGATCATGCGGCGCGACGAAGCCCGCTTTTCGAGCGACGGGATGTCGATTTCGACGTTGAAGTGGCCCGAGTTCGCGATGACCGCGCCGGACTTCATCACGGCGAAGTGCCCGTCCGAGAGCACGCTCTTGTTGCCCGTCACGGTGACGAAGATGTCTCCGATCTCCGCGGCCTCGGACATCGGCATCACGCGGAAGCCGTCCATCGCGGCCTCGATCGCGCGAACCGGGTTGATCTCCGTGACGATCACGTTCGCGCCGAGGCCCTTCGCCCGCATCGCGACGCCCTTGCCGCACCAGCCGTAGCCCGCCACGACGAGGTTGAGGCCGGCGATGAGGAGATTCGTCGCGCGGATGATGCCGTCGATCGTGGACTGGCCCGTGCCGTACCGGTTGTCGAAGAAATGCTTCGTCTCCGCGTCGTTCACGGCGACGACCGGGAACTTGAGGACGCCCTCCTTCTCCATGGCCTTGAGGCGGATGACGCCCGTCGTCGTCTCTTCGGTTCCGCCGATGATCCCTTCGAGAAGGGCCTTCCGCTCGGCGGCGGAAAGGGCCCGCGCCCAGGCCGCGAGGGAGGGCTCGAGCTGCCCTTCCTTGCCGAGGGCGATGAAAAGGAGAGACGACACGAGGTCCGCGCCGTCGTCCATCGTCATGTTCGGCTTGTGCTGGAGCGCGGCCTGAATGTGCGCGTAGTACGTCTGGTTGTCCTCGCCTTTGATCGCGTACGTCGAGATTCCGAATTCGGCCACGAGCGCGGCAGCCACGTCGTCCTGCGTGGAAAGGGGGTTCGAAGCGCAGAGGACGACGTCGGCGCCGCCCGCCTTCAGCGCGCGCGCAAGGTTCCCCGTTTCGGTCGTGACGTGGAGGCACGCCGACAGCCGAATGCCGGCGAGCGGTTTTTCCCTTTCGAAGCGTTCGCGGATCCGGGCGAGAACGGGCATCGAGCGATCGGCCCATTCCATGCGGAGCCGACCCTTGCCGGCGAGAGAGAGGTCCTTCACGTCGTGGGCGGGGAGGCTTGAAACAGTCATTTGAAACTCCCTTTCGAGCATCAATCAGGAAACATCAGTCAGCGAGCGTCAATCAGAGTGTCGGGTCCGAAGAGGACCCTTCTTCGAATGGTGAATAGGGCTGGGCGCCGCCGGGGCCTTGCTCGTCGGAGCCGGGCTTGCCGAAATCTCTTTCCTTCTAAGAAGATCTCTCGTGGTCTCTCGTCTTCGTCCGCCGTCCCGGACGGCGTCGACGATGTACGTGGCAAGAGCGACCTCCCCGGAGACCGTGGAGACCCGGTAGGGAGCAAATGCCGAGAAGCGCGCATCGGCGAAGCCTGCGCGCCCGAGGCCGCCGCGAATGGTCTCGCGCGGCAGTCCGAGGTGCTGCGCGCCGGTCACGGCGCGCAGCGCACGCAGGCCGTGGGGCTCGAGCTCGACGAGGACCACGCGACCGCCCGGCTTCATCGTGCGCCCGAGCTCCGCGAGCGCGTCCGCCGGCCGGACGAGATGCCGGAGAAGGTGAAACGCGAAGATCGCGTCGAACGCTCCGTCGTCGAACGGCAGCTTCTCGGCGCGCGCGCGCCGCACCGTCACGTTCGCCGCGCCTGCGCGCCGGAGCTTCGCCCGCGCGAGGCGGACCATGCGTTCGCTCGCGTCTACGGCTTCGACCGTCTCCGCCACGCCGGCAAGCGTGAGGGTCAGAAGTCCCGTGCCGCAGCCGACGTCGGCGACCCGGAGGCCGCGCGGCACGAGCCTGAGGAGCGCCGCCTCGCGAACTCCCGGCGAATAGAACGGGCCCTGAAACCGGTCCCACTCTCCCGCGACCGCGTCGAAGCTCACGTCCGGAAGCGCCGTGGCACGCTCTTCGAGGACGTCCCTCAGCCGCTCGTCGTCGGACCGAAACGCAGGATCCGTGACGGCCGAAGCCACCGACAGCCAGAGCTTCCGCCCGTCACCCGTCGCCGCGTAACGCTCGGACCCGGTCGTACGGCGCGTTTCGACGAGACCGGCGCGCCTCAGCACGGCGAGGTGGTTCGAGACGCGCGATTGAGCCGCCCCGAGGATCCGCTGGATCTCCCGAACGTGCAGCTCCTCGCCGGCGAGAAGCCGAACCGCCCGTAGGCGCAACGGGTCGGCGAGGGCGGACAGGGCGACCGTGGACTCCAGCACCGCGAGACCATATCACATGATCACGTTTGTCTGATATTAAGACGGGGAAAGAGTTGCTTCCTATATTCGGGGCTGCTGATGCAGCCCCGATAGTAGAAAATTTTCTTCCCGAATGGCCGATGTCAAGGGCGCGCTTCGCGCGCCGCGCAGCGGTCGGAGACCCTTGACATCGGTCATTCGGGGGAAAACGCCTACCTCGAGATGCCGCGAGCCGCAGGCTCTCCCGAGCCCTATTTTCTTTCTAAGAAGAATCTCTTCTTTTCTCAGGCCGTCGCCGGCACCGCCGCGCGGAAGGCGGCCGCCAGAGACTCTGCCTTGTCAGTGCGCTCCCACGTGAACTCCGGGAGACGGCGGCCGAAATGGCCGTACGCCGCGGTCTTCTTGAAGATGGGGCGACGCAGGTCGAGCGCGTCGATGATGCCTTTCGGCGTGAGCTTGAAGTGCTCGCGCACGAGCTTCGAGAGCGCCGCCGGATCGACATTCGAGGTCCCGAACGTCTCGACGAGGACCGACACGGGATCTGCCACGCCGATCGCGTAGGCGAGCTGGACTTCCACCTTGTCCGCCAGGCCGGCGGCCACGAGGTTCTTCGCGATGTAGCGCGCCATGTAAGAGGCGGAGCGGTCCACCTTCGTGGCGTCCTTGCCCGAGAAAGCGCCGCCGCCGTGGCGCCCGAAGCCCCCGTACGTGTCGACGATGATCTTGCGGCCCGTCAGTCCGGTGTCGCCCTGAGGCCCTCCTACGACGAAGCGGCCCGTCGGATTGATGTGGAACTTCGTGTTGTCGTCGAGGAGGGCCGCGGGCATGACCGGCCGGATGATCTCCTCACGCACGGCCTCGCGCAGCTCGGGCGTGGGAACCGTCTCCGCGTGCTGCGTCGAGATGACCACGGCTTCCACACGTACGGGCCGATCGCCTTCGTATTCGACCGTGACCTGGCTCTTGCCGTCGGGGCGTAGCCACTCGAGGGTCTTCGACTTGCGGGCCTCGGCGAGGCGCATCGTCAGCTTGTGCGCGAGCGTGATCGGAAGAGGCATGAACTCCTCGGTCTCCCGCACGGCGAGCCCGAACATGAGGCCCTGATCGCCTGCGCCGCCGGTATCGACCCCCATGGCGATGTCCGGTGATTGCTTGTCGATCGTCGAGATGACGGCGCACGTCTCGTAGTCGAATCCGTATTTCGCTCGGGTATAGCCGACGTCGCGGATCGTCTCGCGCACGATGCCCGGGATGTCCACGTACGTCTTCGTCGTGATCTCACCCGCGATCAGCGCGAGGCCCGTCGTGACGAGCGTCTCGCACGCGACCCGCCCGAGGGGATCGTCCTTGAGGATCGCGTCGAGGATCGCGTCCGAGATCTGGTCGGCGATCTTGTCCGGGTGGCCTTCCGTGACCGATTCCGACGTGAAGAGACTGCGGTTCTTTGCCATGGTTCTACGCTCCGAGAGCCGCTCTGCGGCGAAGCGCGGAGTTTAGCAGGGCGGGCGATCCCCTCAAGGGCGAAAGATCAGGAAACGCGTCGTGCCGTAACGCCGGTGGCCCGCCGGGGCGAGCCCAAAAGGGCAAAGGACCTTGTCGTCCCCCCGCTCGTGAAAGAGCCAGCCTCCCGAGCGCACGAGCGGGATCAGACGCTGAAGGTCGGATTCGGAGGATTCGGAATCTTCTTTGAAAGGAGGATCGTGGAAGACGACGTCGAATCCGGTCTCGCCGCGGCGGGTGTGATCCTCTGCAAATTTCTTAGAAGGTAAGAGGTCTGCGGCGCTGCGCTCGACGCGAGCCGCCTGCGGCGCGCCGCGACCCTCGTGCTCTTCTACATCTGAAGAGAATCTCTCTACGGACATCACCTCTATGCGAGATGTCTCCCCCGCACCGAGCCGTTCCACGTTCCCCCTCAAGACTCTCGCGACGGCACGATCCACCTCGACGAACGTGGCGTGCGCGGCGCCCCGCGAAAGCGCCTCCAGGCCGTAGGCTCCGGAGCCCGCGCACGCGTCGAGCACTCTGGCGCCGACGACCGCCTCCCCGAGGATGTCGAACGCCGCCTTGCGCGTGAGCTCGGTCGTCGGGCGGATACCCGCCGGAATCGCCAGCTTTCGTCCGCGCCAGATGCCGGCGGTGACGCGCACCAACCTCAGCGCCTCGCGGCGGGCGAAGGCATTGGAGGCCGCGAACCGGCGACGGCCGGATCCTCGAAGAGGCGCGGGATGTCGCCGCGATACACGAAGATCCCCAGCTTGTGGCTCCCCTCCTCGCCGCTTGCGTCGAGCTCCTCCAGCTCGAAGTCGTGATCCAGAGCGTCGTCGTGGACGACGCGGTACCAGACGCCGTCGGCCCGTCTCCGAAGGAAAGAGCCGTCCCTGAGGGCGCTCGTGTCCCACTTCGTCTCGGCGAGATCCTGCTTCTCGAACCGCGACCGGAGGTCCTCGAGCGCTCCCCGCGCTCTCCCAACCGCCAGCGGCAGCGACGTGAGATCGTCATACTTGTAGATGCGCGAGCCTCCGGCCGGATCCGCGACCTCGATCTTGATGCGCCGCGCCTGCGCATCTCCGAGGGCCGACCGGCTCGGGTCCTCGACGTCGCTCGCGCGTACGGCCAGAGCCTCGAGACAAACCCTCCGCACCAGGGCGATCTCCTCAGGCGAGATCGCCTTGCGATCGACGATCCGCTCGGTGCGGTATCCGCGGACCCTCACGAGCGTCCCGTCGTCGAAGAGCGCCACGCGCTCCATCCCGATGCCCTGCCGGGACTCGAGCGCCGCGATGAGATGAGGATCGCGCTTCTCCGGCGTCGGCGTCGGAAGAGCCGTCGGTGTCGGTGCGGGCGACGGAGAGGGAGCCGCCGCCAACAGCACCGCGAGGAGCACGGACCCGGTCATCGGACTTCCGCTTCTGCGGCGCGCCTCAAGGCTTTCGGGAAGTTCAGCCGGGAGGCGACAGCCGCGCGCTCGACCGCGGTCAGCGGCGCGAGGAGGCGTCTCCAGGAGATTTCTGCTTTCGGACGCTCGGGCTCCTGGCGGTGCGCGTCGAGAAATGCCGGAGCAGAGCGAGAGGTGGTTTTTTTCTTTGAAGGTGAGTGGGGGATCGTCCAGCCGGGGAGCACGTCGCCAAAGAGTTCGAGCTCAGCCGCGAGCCCGAGCGAGCGGTCCCAATACCCTTCTAAGAAAATCTCCTCGAATCCCCTGCGCATTCGGTCGCCGGAAAGAGCTGCGAACGAACCTGCGGCACGCGCCTTCTTGAGGGCTTTCCCGAATTCCCCGTCCCACGCGAAACCCAGCCTCACGGCATATCTCACGGCCCGATAGGCGCGCGTCGGGTCGTCGACCAGGGAGTTCGGGTGAAGGAGCCGGAGCGTCTTGGACGAGAGATCCCTGCGGCCGCCGAACGGATCGAGGACCGTTCCCGTCAGGCCGCGCTTACCCACCCGCCGGGCCATGGCATTGATCGTGAAGTCGCGGCGGCTGAGATCCTCCTCGATCGTGGTCGTGCCCGTGACGACGGGCAGGCTCGCGGGCGCCGGATACTCCTCGCGGCGCGTCGCGGCGACGTCCACGCGCAAGCCGCCGGGCGCCCGGAGCCTCGCCGTGCCGAACCGCGCATGCGATTTCTCGAGCGTCCAGCCGGGCAGGGCTCCGAGACGCGTCGCGAGCTCGAGAGCGGTCGCGGCGGCCGCCTCCACGGCGAGATCCACGTCCTGAAGCGGGCGGCCGAGGAGCATGTCGCGCAGCGCCCCTCCGACGAACCACAACCCCACCTCACGCCGGTCCGCGATTTCACCCACGCGCACGAGCTGGGCGGCGACCTCCTCGGCGGCGAACGCGAGCGCGAGCTCGTCCTCGGCGGTCATGAAGAGGCCGCGTAGGAATATCGGACGGAGTTCGGGCCCAGAAGAGTCTCCATCGAGACGGTGAACTCGGGCGTCGGTCGCACCCACAGGTCGCGACGGATCTTGTGCCGTGCGACGAACTGGCCCGGGCGCCGCTCCTCAAGCGAGACGGGTACCGAGCCCGGATACCTTCTCAGTATCCTCTCGAGCGTCTCCTCATCGAAAGTCTCGAAGTTCGGAGGGACGATCAGGACCTCCTTCGCGCCCTGCTCCTTGAGTCCCTCGAGAGGCTGGATCTCGCGCGCGATGATCTCGATCGGCATACCGGCGGCTTCGTTCTCCGACGGATCGTGCGTCGCGCCGCCGGGCGCCATCGCGAGGCGAACCGTTCCGGTGACGAGCACGGGCCGGCCCGGCGCGAGCCAAGACCCTACCCGCTCGAGAAGGCCCGCGAAGACGGTCACCGGCACGGAGCCCGTGAGGTCCTCGACGATGGCCTTCGCCATCATCTTCCCCTCGTTCTGGCCCTTCTTGATCTGGCTTTTCTTCACCGTCCCGACGAGCCCGACGAGCTTCACCTGCGCGTCGAGGCGCTCGCGCAGCGTTTCGCACGTCACGTCGCCGAACATCCGGATCTCGTCCTCGAAGCGTGCGAGGGGATGGCCCGTGATGTAGAAGCCGAGCGTCTCTTTCTCGTAGCGGATCTTCTCGTCGACGCTCCATTCCGGTTTGTCGGGAAATTGATCCTCGACCCGCGTTTCCTTCGGAACGTCGAAGAGGAGAGCCTGGCTCGACGACGCGGCCTCGCGGGCGTCGGCCGCCACGTCGATCGCATGGTCGAGACCGTCGAGAAACGCGGCTCGGCTCTTTCCGAGGGAGTCGAAGCAGCCCGACTTGATCAGCGCCTCGATGACCCTCCTGTTGTTCAGGCGAAGGTCGACGCGCGAGCAGAAATCCGTCATGGACTTGAACGGGCCGTCGCCCGCGCGCGCCGCGAGGACGGAGGCGACGGCGCCCTCCCCCACCCCCTTCACGGCTCCGAGACCGAACCGAATGGCGGATCCGTCCGGCGTGAACGAGAGGTCCGACGCGTTGACGTCCGGCGGCAGCACGGGAATCTTCATGTCGCGGCAGGTGTTCACGTACTTCACGACGTCGTCCGAGCTGCCCGAGTTGGCGGTGAGCGTGGCCGCGAGGAACTCCACCGGGTGGTGCACCTTCATCCAGGCCGTTCGGTACGCGAGAAGCGCATAGACGACCGAGTGCGACTTGTTGAAGCCGTAGCGGCCGAAAGGCAGGATGAGCGCCCACAGCTCCTCGGCCTTTCTCTTGGGCGTCCCGTTCGCGACCGCCTTCTTGATGAACTTGTCGCCTTCGGCCTTGAGAAGCGCCTCGTCCTTCTTCCCGATTGCCTTTCGGAGCTTGTCCGCCTCGCCGGGCGAGTAGCCGGCCACGGCGCGCGCCGCGAGCATGACCTGCTCCTGATAGACGAGGACGCCGTACGTGTCCTTGAGGATCGGCTCGAGCTGCGGCAGGGGGTACTCGAACTTCGTCCCGCGGCGACGCTGGATGTAGACCTCGACGGTCCCGGCGTCGAGCGCACCGGGCCGATAGAGCGCGTTGAGCGCGGCGAGGTCGTCGAACACCTCGGGTCTCACCCGGCGGAGCAGGTCGCGCATGCCCGACGACTCGAACTGGAAGACTCCGTCCGTGCGCCCGTCCGCAAAAAGCCGGTAGACCTCGGGATCGTCGAGCGGAATGGTGCTCAAGTCGGGGCGCTTTCCCGTTTTCTTCGCGACGAAGCGCAGGGCGTCGTCGAGGATCGTCAGCGTGATCAGGCCGAGGAAGTCCATCTTGAGAAGGCCCATCCGATCGACCGACTTCATCTCGAACTGGGTCGTGATCTCGTCGTTGCTGTTGCGGTAGAGCGGGAGGTACTCGACGAGCGGCTTCGGGGCGATCAGGATCCCTGCCGCGTGGACCCCCGCGTGGCGGGATACGCCTTCGAGCCGTTCGCCCAGGTCGAAGAGGCGGCGATAGGTCTCGTTACCCCTCAGGGCTTCCGCCAGCTCCTTCACGTCGCGCCGCGCCTCGGCGAGCATCGTCGGCTTGCCCGGATTCGCGGGGATCAGCGAGCAAAGCCGGTTCACCTCGGCGAGCGGGACGTCGAGGACCCGGCCCACGTCGCGAATGACGGCCCGCGCCTTCATCGAGTTGAACGTGATGATCTGGCCGACGTTCTCGCGCCCGTACTTTCCCCGCACGTATTCGATGACCTCGCCGCGGCGGCGCTCGCAGAGGTCGACGTCGATGTCGGGCATCGAGATGCGGTCCGGGTTCAGGAATCGCTCGAAGAGGAGGTCGTACGCGAGCGGGTCGACGTCCGTGATCGCGAGCGCGTACGCGACGAGCGAGCCCGCCGCGCTCCCCCGGCCCGGGCCCACCGGAATTCCCTCGTCCTTCGCGTACTTGATGAAATCCCAGACGATCAGAAAATAGCTCGAGAGGCCCATCTTGCGGATGACCGAGAGCTCCCACGCCAGCCGCTCGTCGTATTCGTGCCGGGACTTCTTCGCGGTTCCGCTCTCGAACGCCGCGCGCTGGGGTTCGAGCCGCCGATCCAGCCCCTCCTTTGCGAGGTCCTCGAGATACGCCTCCGGCGTGCGGTCGCCTCCGGGGACGGGAAACGTCGGGATCTTGAGTCCCGTGTCCAGGATGACGCTGGGCGTGACGCGCTCGGCGATGGCGGCGGTGTTCTTCACGGCTTCGAGCGTGAGCGGGCGGAACACGTCGCTCATCTCCTCGGGGTTCTTCACGTAGAACTCCGAGTTGTAGAACTTCATCCGCTTCGTGTCGTTGAGGGTCTTTCCCATCCCGATACACAGAAGGACGTCCTGCGCGGCCGCGTCGTCGCGCGTCAGGTAGTGCGCGTCGTTCGTCGCGACCGGCGGAATACCGGTTTCCGAGGAAAGCCGCAGCAGGTCCGGCAGGATCTGCCGCTGCTCGGGGAGGCCGTGATCCATGATCTCGATGAAGTAGCGATCCTTGCCGAAGAGGTCGCGATACCTGAGGGCCGTCTTCTTCGCGCCCTCGTAATCACCCATCCGGAGTCGCTTCGAGACCTCCGAGTTCAGGCACCCCGAGAGCGCGATGATTCCCTCGTGATACCTCTCGAGAAGCTCCCAGTCCATACGCGGCTTGTAATAGAAGCCTGTGAGGAACGCCTCGGACACGAGCCGCGTCAGGTTCCGATAGCCGTCCGGCGTCTCGACGAGCAGCGTCAGGTGATAGTTGTTCCCTTCGCCGTCGAACGTCCTCACGTTTTCGCGGTCGAAGCGCGATCCGGGGGCGATGTACGCCTCGACTCCGACGATGGGTTTGACTCCCGCCTCGAGCGCGGAGCTCTGGAGCTCGTACGCCCCGAACATGTTCCCGTGGTCCGTGACCGCCACGGCGTCCATCCCGGACGCTTTCACCTGCCTGATCAGGTCCTTGAGCCGGTTCGCGCCGTCGAGGAGGGAGTACTGGGTGTGGAGGTGAAGGTGGACGAAGTCGCCGGGCATCCGGCCAGCGATTGTAGCGTCCGCGCGCGCGACCTCCCGGAAGTCTTCACGCGACTCCGTCTCGTCCGCGTGTCGGACCGAGCTGACGGAGAAGCAGAAAGGCGGCAGGGATCGTCGTCAGAACGCCGAAGGCCAGCAAGGCAGCCCCGAGCCGGTGCCGGTTGCGGGAGCGAAGCTTCTCGGCCACGAGGAGCCCGATCCCGGCGCCGAGAGCGGCGCGCGTCGCGACGATGAAACCAAACTGAGGAAGGGACAGGTCGAGCCTCTTCACGGCATCCTCCTGGCCGGACATATCCGAGCTGGCGCACCAGGAACGCGTCCTGCGGGCCTCATCTCGGCACCCTCGAGCAACGTGTGGCGAACTGACTCAGGCGGCGATGGAGCATCTGCATCACGGCGGGAGAGACGCAAACTCGGGGCCGCCTGATCTCGGCGCTCCAGACGAGTTCCACCGAGCGTGTCGCCTCGTCTTGCCGCTCACGCGCCTGGCTCCTATATTGGTATTACGCGCCGCTCCACGTTACCCCCCGCGCGGCGGCGCGGGCGGAGGGATGACATGGAGCGCTCCGAGGCGGGCCTGCTCGAGAGGGCGGTCGAGGTGCCCTCCTCATTTGCCGACGCCCTTCGCGTTCTGCCCGCGGACGGCACCTCTTCTCCCGAGCCCGGCGCCGCCCTTGCTCTGGTCGCTGCGGCCGAGCGCGCCCTCGCCGGAGAGACCGTAGCGGCCGAAACGTGGCACCGGTACCTGGACGCAACCCGCCACCGCGAGTTCCTGCTCGCGTTGCCCGACGCAGCCGCTCGCACACGTTGGGCCGAGTCCACCTTCGGCGCGATCCGGGCCTCCGGGTATTCACTGGCAACGCTCCTCTCCCAGCGCGTCGCCGCCCACCCGGACAGAGTTTTCCTCCAGGCATCCCCCCGCCCCGAAGCGCCGCGCTGGACATACGCCCAGATCGAGCGTCGCCTCCGAGGGATGGCAGCCGCCCTCGCCTCCCTCGGCGAAGGTCCGCCTCGCGTGGCGATCGTGGCGGAGAACAGCCTCGACTCCGCTTGCTGCGACCTCGCCTGCCTCGTCCATGGCATCTTCGTCGCGCCTCTCGCACCTCATCTTCACGGCTCGGAGCTGACGTCGCTCCTCCCGCGCCTCGGCGCCAACCTCGTCCTCGTCGACACGGCCGATCAGCTCGCGAAGGTGGAATCCGTCGCGGCGCGGCTCTCGAGCCCCGTTCGTCCCGTTCTCCTCGATGCGGCCGCCCGTCTGAAGCGCGGGACCGCCGCCGTTCTCGGCGAGGAGGTCGGGAAGATGGGAGGAGAGGAGACGGACGAAGCGCTCCGTGACCTCCGTCCTTTCGGCCTCGATGAGGAGGCGACGGTCCTTTTCACATCAGGAAGCACGGGAGCCCAGAAGGGATTCGCCTTTTCGCCCTTCAATCTGCTCACGAAACGGTTCGCGCGAGCCGCGGCTCTTCCATTCGTCGGCGAAGGGGAGGTGCTTCTCTGTTACCTGCCGCTCTACCACACGTTCGGACGGTATCTGGAGCTGCTCGGCACGCTCTTCTGGGGCGGAACGTACGTCTTCGCGGGGAACCCTTCTCTGGAAACGCTCCTGGTCGGCCTGCGCCAGGTACGCCCCACGGGGCTGGTCAGCATTCCCGCCAGATGGGAACAGCTTCACGAACGCTGCCGGAAGCGGCTGGGAGCCACGGCCGGGCCGGAGGAGGAGGCGTCGGCCGTGCGGGAAGTAACGGGCGGGCGCCTCTCCTGGGGGCTGTCGGCGGCCGGCTTTCTGGATCCCGCGGTCTTTCGCTTCTTCGAGCGCAGCGGCGTCGCTCTTTGCAGCGGCTTCGGCATGACGGAGGCCACCGGAGGCATCACGATGACGCCGCCCGGTCTCTACGAGGACGGGACCGTCGGAGTCCCGCTCCCGGGGATCCGCGTGCGGTTGGGCGAGGACGGGGAGCTTCTCATCGCCGGCCCGTATGTCGCCCGCGACATCGACGAGCCGGACCACGGCCGGCGCCGGGGAGCGATGGATCGGAAGCGGCGACATCTTTCGCGTTCGGCCGAGCGGCTTCCTCGAGATCGTCGACCGCGTCAAGGACATCTACAAGAACAGCCGGGGCCAAACGGTGGCCCCGAGGCGCGTGGAGCAGCTCTTCGAAGGGGTTCCCGGCATCCGGCGGACGTTTCTCGCAGGCGACGGGCGCGACGACAACGTCCTGCTGATCGTGCCGGACCCGGAGGCTCCGCTCCTCGCCGAGCTCACCTCCGAGGAAGAACGGCAGGCCTACTTCGCGCGGATCGTGGCCGAGGCGAACCTGGACCTGGCGCCGCACGAACGTGTCGTCGGGTTCTCCATCCTCGACCGCGACTTCTCCCTGGAGCGGGGCGAGCTGACGCCGAAGCAAAGCTACAAGCGCAAAGCGATCGAGCAGAGCTTCCGGGAACTCCTCGCGTCGCTCTATCGCGGCAATGCCGTGCAGCTCGAGGGCAGGGACCTGCAGGTCCGCGTGCCGCGTTGGCTGCATCGCGATCTCGGAATCCTGGAGGGAGACCTCGTCCTCGGAGAGGACGCTCTCGAAGATCGTCGGCGAGGTCTCACGCTGACCCTCCGCCGGACGGAGGGCACGAACACCGTTCGCGTCGGCGATCTGGAGTACTTCGTCCGGGGCAGCCTCCTCGACTTCGGTCTTCTCGCCCACCAGCCGCTCCTCTGGCTCGGCAACACATCACTGGCGGCCTTCTGTCCGGTGAAAGAGGGATGGGACCTGCCGATCGGCGCCTTCTCGCTCCGCGTGCGGCTGCCGGCTTACGGACGCCCGCCTGCGGGTGTCGCCGTTCCCGGACGGATCTCGTCGCCGGAGCTCGCGACCTTTCACCAGACCATCTGCGATGCGCTCTTCGGAGGGCGCGAAGAGTCTTTGCGAGCCGTCGCCGATCTCGAGGAGCGGCTCTCGAACGCGGACGCGATGACGGCGGTGGCGCTGAGACGGCGGCTCGAGGCGCTGGCCCGCCACCCTTCGGCCGAGGTTCGGTGCGAGGCGTTCCGTATTCTCGTCCTCGACGACCCGGCCCCAGGTACCGCGTCCGAAATGGAGAGCTTCCTCGACTCGGGACTTCCGTTCCTTTCGGCGGAGAGCGTCGAGAAGATCGCGCAAGCCGGCCTGCCGGGGGAAAGGCTGGCCGTTCTGCGCCGGCGGCTGCACGGTTATCGAACCGGTCTTCCGCGTCCTCTTCCGGCCCTGCAGGCGGACCTGCTTTCCGACGTCTTCAACCTTCTCGTGCGTCACATCCGCAGGCACCGCGAGGACTACGTCGCGGTTCGCTCCGAGCTGGCCCGCTGGGCTCTGGAAGAGACGGACTCCGTCGTGGCCCGCACGGCGGCACGGTTGCTGGACGAGCTTTCGGAGTGGTACCAGAGAGGCCTCCCGTCGCGCGCGTCGTTCAAGGCGTCGCTCGCGTTCCACGAAGGGCTCGTTTCCGGTGAGCGCGAGCGAATCGAGCGGCTTTTCGACGAGACGGGATTCCTGGAGGAGTCCCTGGAGCTGGCGTGCGGCGAGACCCTGACGCCGGACGATCTCAGCGCCGGCGGGATCTGGATCGCTCCTGTGGCCAAAGTGCGACAGCATCAGCTCTACCGCGCCGGCATCAACATGCGATCGGGCCGGCATCACGACCTGCTGCTGATCGTCGGCGACGACCTGGACCTCCAGGCGGTCCGCCAGACGAAGCTCTGGATGGAGGCTCTGGCCTGCCCGGCGCAGGGAGAGCCCGTGGTGCCCGTCTTCGGGTGCTTCCGCCCGACACTCGGAGCCCTATCCGTGGGCTGGATCGACGAGCCGACGCTTGCCATCCGGCTCTGGGAGCTGGCGCGACCCGAGCACGAAGGCGGACGAAGCGTGGCGGGATGGCGAACCCTTTTCGTGAGGGCCCTCGCGGCCTTCTTCTCGGCCTGGGAGGCGAGCGGGCGGCGGCTCGTGCCCGGCGCCGTCTCGCCCGCGAACGTCGTCGTGCCCGGAGACGATTTTCGCGAGGGGACCGTTCTCCTCTCGCTCGCCGGGCACCGGCCTTACGAAGGGCCCTGGTCGCTCGTCGGCCCGATGGCCTGGAACTTCTTCGAGGAGACGTTCGCCCTCTACCCGCGGTCGAGCGCGACGCTCCGGCGTGGCTGGATCGCCGACGCCTGCGTGGAGGCGCTCGGGCTGGAAGGCGCACGCGAGTTCCTCGGAGATCTCCTGCGCACGCCGCCCAAGGACGCTCCGGAGGCTGCTCCCGACGCGCTCTTCGAGGAGCTGGCTGCCGAAAAGCAATGGCTCGATTCCGCGTTCCATCCGCCGCTGGCTCTTCTCTCGGCCGTCCAACGGTTCGCGGCGTGGGAGGCTCTCGAGCCCGAGGCCCCGCTCTCCGCCCGAGAGGCGATGGTCCGCGGGCTGGAGCGCGTCTACCGTCTGGACCGCTTTCCGGAGATCGTCCGCTACCACCTTCACCGGGAGACGACGTTCGCCCGGGCGGACCTCCCCGCGCGGGAGGCGTTCGACGCCCTTCTCATCGCGATGTTCCGACGGCCGGGCGTCTGGCCCGCACAGATGGTCGAGCTGGCCGAAGTTCAGGCCTCGCTTCGAAGCGCCGAGGAGCGCCTCGCGTTCGGCCGTCTGGTCTTCCCCGACTCCGCTCCGGACAAGGACGTGGCGCTTGCGGCCGTGGGCGAGGGAGGTCGGCACCTCGTCGCCACGACCCACACGGTCGACCGCACCGGGGCACGTTATACCGTGAGAGATCCGCACGATCCGGCCGAGCTCGGGCGTCTGGTTCAGCTCCTGGTGAGATCCGGCGTTCCCCGCGCCTACTCCGAAGGCCACCGCCATCTCGTGGCCCTGGACACGCAAGAGCGCGTCGTCGCAGGCGTCGCGTACTCCTTCCTCCCTGGCGCCGCGGCACAGCTCGACGGGGTCGCCGTCACCCCGGCGCTGCGAGGCCGAGGTCTGTCGTCCGCTCTTCTCAACGACCTCTGCGCGAGATTGAGCGGACTCGGCGTGAATGTTCTGACGCGGCACCTCGCGTTCCGCGACATCCCCCTGGGCCGCGCCTGGCTGTATGACAGGCGCTGGCGTTGCCTCGTCCGGCCGTGCCGGACGCTTCCGGAGGCATGAGCGGGCGCGCTCGTGTGTCCCGGCACACGCGAGACACGGAGGAGACCGCCGGAGACACACGCCGAGACGTCTCGAGGTCTTGGCGCCGGGGCGGCGCGCGGGTTTCGCGGCCCGCCCGAGCGGAATGGGGCTTGCGTAGACCATGGTCCGGCGGACGAGAAAAGGAGAATGTCGGACGGTCACATACACTGGCCCGGCACGAACAATCCATTTCATGAATCGCATTTCCCGAATCGCCTTCTCGAGCGTGCTCCTCGTCGCTTCGGCGAGAGCGCGGGCCCTGGATCCGTCAAAGTCCATCGCCCAATACGGGCTCGATGCGTGGGCCACGCGAGACGGGCTGCCGCAGAATTCGGTTGCGGCGCTCCTCCAGACCCGCAACGGTTATCTGTGGATGGGTACGGAGGAAGGGCTGGTGCGCTTCGACGGCGTGCGCTTCACGGTCTTCAGCACCCGCAACACGCCCGCGTTTCGCCAGAACAGGATCGAGGCGCTCGCGGAAGGCAGCGACGGGAGCCTCTGGATCGGAACGGTGGACGGCTTGCTCCGAAAACGCGGGGACGAATTCACGTCCTATGGCGTCGCCGACGGCCTGCCGAACGAGACGATCTTGGCGTTGCTCGCGGATCCGGACGGATCGCTATGGATCGGAACGCAGCGAGGCGGCCTCGCGTGCTGGAAGGACGAGCGCTTCGTTTCCGTTCTTTCCCGCGAGCAGGGACTGCCCAGCGACATGGTGACCGCGTTGGCGCGCTCGCGCGACGGCTCTCTCTGGGTGGGCACGGACGACGGGCTGGCGTGCGTACGAGAGGGCCGCATCGTCTCGCGGACGACGACGAGCGACGGACTGCCCGCGAACCGCGTGAACGACGTCGTGGAAGGACGCGACGGCGAGATCTGGGCGGCCACGTCGGGAGGCCTCGCCCTCCTTTCCCGAGGTCGCGTCACCGTCGTCACGAAGAGCAAGGAGTTCTCGAGCATCAATGCTCTGTGTCTGGACCGTGGCGGAACGCTCTGGACAGGCACGAGCCGAGGACTAAGCCGCGTTCGGGGCGGCGCCGTCCAACCGTTCGGCGGGGCCGGCGGACCTCCGCACGGAGTCGTCGTGGTCTGCCTTCTCGAGGATCACGAGGGAAACCTCTGGATCGGCACGGACGGCGACGGCTTGCTGCGACTGCGCGACGCCCCGATCGTCACGTACGGAAAACGCGACGGCCTCACGAAGGATTACGTTTACGCCGTCCTCGAGGATCCTCACGGGATCGTCTGGGTCGGCACGCGCGGGGGCGGACTGGGACGACTTCGGGACGGGGACGTGTCGGTGTTGACGACACGCGAGGGGCTTCCCCACGACGTGGTCTCGGCGCTGGCACAGGGGAGGGACGGCGCGCTCTGGGTCGGGACGGCCGGCGGCGGGATCGCGCGTCTGAAGGACGGACGCGTGAGGGTCTATGCGAAGAAAGACGGGCTCTCCTCGAATCTGATCCGTGTGCTTCTCGAGGATCGGCACGGCGCCCTCTGGATCGGGACCAGCGGCGGAGGGCTCGATCGGCTCGAGCAGGGGCGCGTCACGTCCTTCTCCGAGGCGGACGGCCTCGCGGGCGACACGGTCGTGGATCTCTGCGAGAGCCGTGACGGCTCGCTCTGGGTCGGGACGACGACCGGGATCTCGCGCTTTCAGGATGGAACCTTCACGTCGTTCGGCGAGAAGGAAGGCCTGTCCTACGCCGTCCGGGCGCTCAAGGCGGATCCCGACGGAACGCTCTGGATCGGAACGTCGGGCGGAGGCCTTTTCAGGATGCGCGGGGGGCGACTCTCCTCGGTGACGGCGCGGCAGGGGCTCTACGACGACGTCGTGTTCGCGATCCTCGACGACGGCGCAGGCAACCTCTGGATGAGCTGCAACCGAGGCATCTTCCGGGTCGCACGGCAGGAGCTCGAAGACTTCTTCGCCGGCAAGAGATCTGCCGTGACCTCCGCCGCGTACGGCGAGGCCGACGGCATGAAATCGGCCGAGTGCAACGGCGGCTTTCAACCGTCGGCCTGGAGAGGGCGTGACGGCCGGCTGTGGTTCGCGACGATTCGCGGCGTCGCCGTCGTCGATCCGAAAGCAATCCGGGTCAACCGCGAGCCGCCTCCCGTGGTGCTCGAAAGAATCATCGTGGACGGCCGCAACCTCGGCGCCACGGCGGGACAGCCCTTCCCCCCGGGAAGCCGGTCGATCGAGCTCGATTACGCTGGTTTGTCTTTCGTCTCCTCCGAGAGGATGCGCTTCAAGTACCGCCTCGAAGGGGTCGACTCCGACTGGGTGGATGCGGGCCAGCGCCGGACCGCGTATTACACGAAGCTGTCGCCTGGCCGGTACGTCTTCCGCGTGATCGCCAGCAACAGCGACGGAGTCTGGAACGAGACGGGAGCGTCGCTCCCTTTCTCGGTCCGACCGTTCTTCTGGCAGACGCTCTGGTTCTACGCACTCTGCGCGGCCTTCGTGCTGCTCGTGGCCGCCGCGGCCTTCCAGTTCCGCGTCCGCAGCCTGCGCCTGAGGGAAGAAGACCTGAAACGGCGCGTCGCCGAGGAGATCGCGCGCGTCCGCGTCCTGAGCGGACTCCTGCCCATTTGCGCCTGGTGCAAGAAGGTCCGCGACGACGCCGGGTATTGGAAGCAGATTGAGGCCTACATCCGCGATCACACGGAGGCACAGTTCACGCACGGCATCTGCCCGGACTGTGAGAAGACTTTCCACCAGGAGCTCGGGACCGAGAAACCCTAGAGCGAGCCCCCTCAACGCGATGGACTTGTTCTATTCCTGCGCCGTCGATTCCTCGGGCCTCGGGGCAGGGGCCGCGGGAATCGTGGGCGTCCGGGTTGGAAGCGTTACACGGCCGGCCCGGCAGGCAGCTTGCGTGCGGCCACGCGTGTCCAAGGCCCAGGATTGCGATGTGCTCGTCGTGGACGACGACCGGGCCCTCCGAGAGGGTCTCATCGAGCTTTTCCGGATGGAGGGAATCTCGGCCCGAGGAGCCGCGAACGGCCTCGAGGCGCTTTCGTTCCTGAGCAAGGGGCTCAGGCCTCGGGTGATCCTCCTCGATCTCGACATGCCGGCGCTTAACGGATGGGGCGTCGTCGAGGGTCTCTCGCGCAACGCCGACTTCTCCGAGATCCCGCTCCTGATCATGTCGGGCATCGTGGCCGAGGAACGGGCTCCACTCCGGAAGGGTGACCTCGGGTTCTTCCGCAAGCCGCTCAACTTCGACGGCGTCCTGACCCGGATTCGTCCGGTTGTTTCGGGCGGGAACGGTCGCAGAAACCCGGCGTCGTGAGCGGGTGATCACCGGCCGCTGCGCCGCCCTCGCCTGATCGAGAAGAGCGCCGAGGTTGCCGCGAAAATGGCCGCTGCGGCATAGGTCCAGCGAAGCCCGGCGGAGAAGGCCGATGCGTCCGAGGGCCCGAGCTCCGGGACCTTGAGGACGTTCGCCGGAACGGCGGCATAAAGAACCGCCCCCGCGGCGGCGACACCGAGGACCATCCCGACACTGCGCGAGGTGCCGAGGAGGCTCGACACGACGCCGAGGTGCTCGCGTGGCGCGGATCCCATCACCGCGCTGTTGTTCGGCGACTGGAAAGTCCCGGTCCCGACGCCGAACAGGGCGAGGCCGAGAACCACGGGCAGGGTCCCGCCGTCCTCCGGCCTCGCGGCGAACAGAAGGCAGGCCAACGCGCAAACGGAGCTGCCGCCTGCCGCGAGAGTCACGGTTCCGATCCGGTCCGACAGCGCGCCCGCGAAGGGCGCAACGGCGAAGACGGTGAGCGGGAAAGCCGTCAGGACGAGGCCGACGCGCGCCGGCCCCTCGTGAAGGACCCGGGAGAGAAAGAACGGCGTCACGAAGACGACGACGTACTGGGCCATGAAGTTCAGCACGGCGGCGAGACACCCGAGGCCGAGCGGGGCGCTCCGGAAGAGATGAAGGTCGAGGAGAGGTTGTGCCGCTCGGCGCTCGATCGCGACGAACGCGCTGCCGAGGAGAACGGCGGCGGCGAGAAGCGCGGCCGCGACGGCGTCGACCCCGTTTTGCTGGATGCGGTTGACGGAGAAGAGAAACATCGAGAGCGCGCCCAGGATGGTGAGCGCGCCCGGCGCGTCGATCCGCCCGGGCTCGCCCCGGAGGTTCGGCAGGACGCGCCGCGCGAACGCAAAGGCGGCGAGCCCGACCGGGAGGTTCACGAGAAAGACCGCGCGCCAGCCGAACGCCCCCGCGAGAAAGCCTCCGAGGCTGGGTCCCACGGCGAGGCCGACGGAGATGCTGCCGGCGAAGAGACCGATGACGCGCCCCCGGTCGGCAGCCGGATACGTCCCGGTCAGGATGGCGAGCGGGACCGACGAGATCATTCCGGCCGCAAGACCCTGCAAGCCCCGGAACCCCACGAGCGCGTGCAGGCTCGGGGCCGCCGCGCAGAGAGCCGATGCCGCCACGAAACCGAGCAGGCCGAGGAGAAACACGCGCCGGTAGCCCCAGAGATCCCCCAACCTCCCGAAGAAGAGAACGAGGCTTCCCGCGGTCACGAGGTAGAGCATCGGCACCCACTGCGCCTCCGCGAGGCTCGCGGAGAAGGACTTTGCGATCCCGGGAAGGACGACGTTGACGATGCTCGCGTCGATCGGGCCGAGGATCGTGCCGAGCATGACGGCGGCGAGGATCTCGCGCCGACGGGACGGGTCGGGCTCGGCCATCTCGGGTTTCACGCAAATCCTCCGCCGGAGATCATCTCCGAGAATCGCGGCCCGCCGCGGACGAGACCTTCGCAGTCTCTTTTGGTCCTACGCCTCGACGGCAGCGTTCCCGAACCCGGCCCGGACGATCTCGTAGCGTTCTCTGATGAGGGTCGCGAGTTCGCCGTTGACGTCGGGCGTCTCGCCGAGCCGGTATCGTTCTTCCACGTGCGCGACCTGCGAGGCCAGGAAACGGTCCCCGAACACGTCCGAAATCCAGCGCGAGAAGTCGCCGCGCCCGAGATGACCCTCGAGAAGAGACGCGGGAGCGGCCGAAAGAATCGTCGCGAGCTCCTTCAGCGTGCGCGCCCGAGCACGTGCGCCTTCCGGCCCCGCGAAGACGAAGGCCTTCTCGTCGGGCACCGGCACATCGACGTACTTCGTCCGATGTCTGACGTGCGGCGTGCGCCGAGGCGCCAGTCGAATACGGGAGAGCTCGCCCGCCATTTCTCCCGTGACCGGGAGGAGAGCCGCTTCCCCGGGCCCGAGACTTCCCAGCAGCGCTCGCCATTCCGCGGTGTCTGCGGCGAGATCGCCGAGCAGAGCACGAAGCTGATCGATCTCGCGCGAATCCGATTCCCGCGTCACGATCACGAAGTCGCTCGCCCGAAGTATCGAGGGATCGAGACCCGAGAGTCGGTAGGACACCAGGGTATAGCCGGCCAGGTCCATGTCGAGGAGACCGGCGGCGTCCGGCCCGTGAAGGAAGTAGTGCGCCTCGTCGACGACGATCCGGTGCGGAACCCCGGTTTGCCGCCTCAAGCTCGCGAGGGACGGGAGAGCGGCTCGCATGTACTCGAACTTCTCGGCGTGAGGGAGGAGCGAGAGATCGACGACGACGCTGACGTCGGGATAGCGAAGCGCGGCGACGAGCTCGTGCGGCTTCGGCGGCGGGTTCTCGCCTCCCAGGATCAGAACCCCGGGCAGCGCCTCCAGGGAACGATAGTCGCCTTCGGGGTCGAGAACACAGACCGAGTAACGGGCCTGGATGAGCTGCTCCGTCAGCAGTCCGGCGATCCACGATTTTCCCGAGCGCGGTTCTCCGCCGATGAGGAAGTTTCTTCCCCGGAGAGCCAAGTGGAGAGGGCTCCCGTCCGGCGTCCATCCCAGGAGGATCTGGCGGCGGCCGGGGTGAGGGATCGGTAGCCGCGCGCTCCGCACGACCTGGCGGACATACGCGGCGACGTCGCTCGGGCCGCTGCCTTCGACGACGGCGTCGGCAACGGCTTTGAGCCAGCCGCTCCCCCACGCCACGGCCGCGCCGACCTCGCACGCTCTCAGCATCTCGTGGTCGTTCTCCGCATCCCCGATCGCGAGCGCGTTGTGCAGGGAAAGGCGCTGCGTGTAAAGCGCTTCGTGAAGGCCGGTCGCCTTGCTCACGGCCTGAGGGAGAACCATCGCCCGCCCCCGGTTGAAAACGATGGCGAGCGGGAGCTCCAGCTCTCTGATGACTGCAAGAAGGGCGGAGGCGGCATCGGCGCTCGCCTCGACGACGCACTCCCCCGCGAGAAACGCGATCTTGCGGCGTTCGAGCTCCTCGCGAAAATGCGCGGGCGGCGGCTCCGCGAGAAGCCGGGAGACACCCGCCTCGGGGAAGGCGAGGACCGCCCCGTTTTCCGCGACGACGGCGTCCACGAACCTCAGGTCCCCGGCAAGGCGCCTGAGCTCGCCCAGAATCCGGCCCGTCACCAGGATGACCTTGATACCGGTGGCCCGTGTCTCTGCGATCGCCGCGCGCATTTCCGGGCCCAGCACGCCCCGGACGGCGATCGTCCCGTCGTAGTCGAGCGCCAGCGCCGTGAGTCTCACGTCCTGCTGAGGAGCAAGGCTCTCGAGGATCGCCTCTCGAGGATGGCGCACACCTCTTCGTCGGTTGTCTGTGGGAAAGTCTCGTAGAAGCGTCCTACGGCGTCGAAGGGCTCCTCCTCGAGGACGCAAACCACCTCGTCCGCGCATGCGGCGAGCTTCTGGACAGTCGAGGGCGGCGCCACCGGCACGGCCACGACGACGCGCGCCGGTCCCAGCTTACCGAGAGCCTTAACTGCCGCGAGCATCGTCGAGCCCGTCGCGAGGCCGTCATCGACGAGCAGAACGATCGTTCCGCGTGGATCGATCGGATCGAGCCCGTGCCGGTAGCGCCGCTCGCGGCGCTCGAGCTCGCGTCGCTCGTGGGCGGTCACCCCTTCGATGACAGGCCAGGAGAGACCGAAGTATTTGACCACTTCATCGTTGAGGATCCTGACGCCGCCGCTCGCGACGGCGCCGAACGCCAGCTCCTCGTGGCCGGGCACTCCGAGTTTGCGCACCAGGAACGCGTCGAGGGGCGCGACGAGCGCTTCGGCCACCTCAGCGGCGACGGGGACTCCGCCCCTGGGCAGAGCGAGAACGAGGACGTCGGGACGAGTTCGGTATGCAGCGAGGCGGGCCGCGAGCTGTTTGCCGGCGTCGATTCGGTCCTTGAACCTCATCTCGGCACCCAAGGACAACGTGGGGCGGGCCGCCGCATGCGGCGATGACGCATCTGCATCAGCCCGTCGCCGATCCCGGCGTAGAGTCGAGACAGATGGGCTTCGAGCATTTCGAGCACGGAGCCGACGTCGGCGTCCGGGGTTACGGCGCCACGCCGGAGCAGGCGTTCGAGGAAGCTGCTTCGGCGCTCTTCTCTCTCGTCGCGGCCCAGGCCTTCGGCGAACGGTACGATTCCGCCCGGCACTCGAGCACCGTGGAGCCGAAAGGCGCCACCTTCACGGCGCTGAAGGTGGCGGCCGAGAAGGGCGAGTGGGTCGCCCAATGTGTCGTGGATGTCTGAGAAGGGCGCGAGGTCATGCCCGCTTCCCCGCTTTTCGAGATCGAGCCGAACGTCTGGGAGCTTCCGAGAACGGGCCGCATGCGCGTCCCCGGTCGAATCTACGCGAGCCGCGAGCTGATCGACGCGCTCGACGAGAAAGTGGGCGAGCAGCTCGGGAACGTGGCGACCCTTCCCGGCATCGTCGGCTCGGCCTGGGCGATGCCGGACGCCCACTGGGGGTACGGCTTTCCGATCGGCGGCGTGGCCGCCTTCGATCCCGAGCAGGGAGGGATCGTCTCGGCCGGGGGCGTCGGCTTCGACATCTCGTGCGGCGTGAGGACGTACACGACGGGCCTCATGGAGACGGGGCTCCGCAGCCGTCTCGAAACCCTTGCGCACGATCTCTACCGCGCCGTGCCGGCGGGCGTCGGCTCGGAGGGCGCTCTCCACCTCTCGATCGATGAGCTGGATGAGGTCATGCGCCGCGGTGCGCACTGGGCCGTGGAGAGAGGATATGGCGAAGCCGAGGAGCTTTCGCACGTCGAGGAGAACGGAACGGTTGCGGGGGCCGACCCGGGCAAAGTCAGCCGGCGCGCGAAGGAGCGTCAGCTTCGCGAGGTCGGAACGCTGGGTTCCGGGAATCACTACCTCGAGCTTCAGGTCGTGGACGGGATCTTCGACGCCGCGGCCGCCCGTTCGTTCCATCTCGAAGAGGGACAGCTCCTCGTCGCGATCCACTGCGGCTCGCGCGGGCTCGGCCACCAGGTCGGCACGGACTACATGCAGGTTCTCGGCAAGGCCGCGCCCCGTTACGGCATCGAGCTCCCCGACCGCGAGCTGGCCTGCGCGCCGATCCGCTCGCCCGAAGGGCAGGACTACCTCGGCGCCATGCGCGCGGCGATCAACTGCGCTCTGGCGAACCGGCAGGTGATCGGCTCCCGTTCGCCGGGTCTTCGCCCGCCGCGTCCCGGAGGCGCGACTTCGCCTCCTCTACGACGTCTCGCACAACACGTGCAAGGAGGAGACGCACGCCGTTGGCGGGCGGCCCAGGCGCCTCTTCGTCCATCGCAAGGGGGCGACACGCGCCTTCGGGCCTGGCCATCCCGATCTTCCTGCCGAATACGCGGCGGTCGGTCAGCCCGTCCTGATCGGCGGAACGATGGGGACGTATTCGTTCGTGCTGGCCGGAACGACCGAGAGCGAAACGCGGGCCTTCAGCTCCTCCTGCCACGGAGCCGGCCGGCGGATGAGCCGCATGAAGGCGAAGAAGGAGTGGCGCGGCAACGAGCTCATCCGGGAGCTCGGGGAGCGCGGCATCCTCATCAAGGCGCATTCCGCCTCGGGCGCCGCCGAGGAGGCGCCGGGAGCCTACAAGGACGTCGAGGAGGTCGCGAAGGTGGCGGAGGACGCCGGCCTTTCGAGGCGAGTCGCCCGGCTCCGCCCCGTCGCCTGCGTCAAGGGCTGACCCGAGCCGCTCCCGGGAGCGCTCCGACGCCGTGGTCGAGAACGTGTCGCAACGTTAGACAAACGTCCCCCTGTGCACTTACCCGAGTCCAGAGCCGGACTCTCCAGGAACAGGGTACCGGCGGAGCTCTATTTGAAAAGGAGAGTATATGGTTAAGAAGTATTCACTTCTCATCCTCGCGCTCGGAGCCGGTCTTCTCCTTTCCTGGCTTCCGGGCGGCGCCGCCGGCCCGACGGGGTGGACCGTCATCGCCTGGAACAACCTCGGCATGCACTGCCTCGACGCCGACTTCAGCACCTTCGCGATTCTCCCGCCCTACAACACGATCCAGGCCCAGGTGATCGACGCGACCGGCCGCCGGGTCACCGACCCGACCGCGGTCTCCCTCACGTACGAAGCGGTCGCGGATCCCTCCGGGTCGATCAACCGAACGTCCGCCGGGAAGACCAATTTCTGGACGAACGTGATGAACCTTTTCAATTTTTCGCTCCCCGCCGACACCGGATTGGTCGGAAAGAAGATGCCCGGGACGGCCAACGCACCCCAGCCGATGGGGTGGGACGGGACGCTCCAGTGGTGGATCGCCGAAGGGATTCCGCTCACGCCGTACGACGACGCCGGCGCGAAGAACACCTACCCGATGATGAAGGTCGCCGCCAGGAACCCGTCCGGGTCGATCGTCGCGTCGACCAACATCGTGCTTCCCGTATCCGACGAGATGGAATGCAGCGCCTGCCACTCCTCCGGCTCTGCACTCGCCGCGAGACCGTTCGGCGGCTGGGTCTACAACGCCAACGCGCAGCTCGACTACCGCTTCAACATCCTGCGGCTCCATGACGACTTGCAGAAGTCGAACACGACTTTCACGGCGGCGCTCGCGAAGCTCGGTTACAACGCCGCCGGTCTCGAGGCGACCGCAAACGGCGGCAAGGCGATCCTCTGCGCAAGCTGCCACCGCTCCGAAGCCCTCGCCGGGAGCGGGATCGCCGGAATTCCTCCTCTCACGCAATCGATCCACGCGATGCACGCGTCGGTCATCGACCCGACCAACCACCTTCCCCTCGATTCGACCTTGAACCGCTCGGCGTGCTACCGCTGTCACCCCGGATCCGTCACGAAGTGCCTCCGCGGGGCGATGGGGAGCGCGGTGGCCCCGGACGGCACGGCGCTCATGCAGTGCCAGAGCTGTCACGGACTGATGAGCGCCGTCGGCGCCGCGGGGCGGACGGGCTGGCTGCAGGAGCCGGCGTGCCAGGAGTGCCACACGGGCTCGGCAACCGTCAACAGCGGCCAGATACGCTACACATCGGTCTTCGACTCTAACGGAAGTCCGCGCGTTCCGGCCAGCACGCTTTTCGCCACGAACCCCGATACACCCGTTGCCGGAATCTCTCTCTATCGCTTCTCGACAGGCCACGGCGGGCTCCAGTGCGCCGCCTGCCATGGCTCGACGCACGCCGAGTACCCGTCGTCCCACGTAAACGACAACCTCCAGAGCATGGCGCTCCAGGGGCACGCCGGGACCCTCTCCGAGTGCTCCACGTGCCACAACGCGAGCGTGCCGTCCACGATGAACGGCGGCCCGCACGGCCTGCACCCGCTCGGATCGAGCTGGGTGAACGCCCACGGCGACATCGCAAGCTCGAACCGATCCTCATGTCAGGCGTGTCATGGGACCGACTACCGTGGCACCGTCCTCTCCCGGGCCTTCACGAACCGTAGCTTCTCGACCGAGCACGGGACCGTCCGGCTCGCCGCGGGGACACAGGTCGGTTGCTACTCATGCCACAACGGTCCCTCCGGCGAAGGAAGTCCGCCGTCCGTCTCGCCGACGCCGACCCCGACGCGCACTCCGACGCCGGGTCAGACTCCCTCGCCGACTCCCGTCGGAACGCCCAGGATGACGCCCACGCCGACCCCCACGCGCACCCCGACGCCGGGTCAGACTCCCTCGCAGACTCCCGTCGGCACGCCCAGGGCGACGCCTACCCCGACCCCAATCCCGACCCCAAGCGCCACACCGACGGCATCGCCGTCACGGACGCGGACGCCGAGCCCGACGCCCACACCGACCCGCCGTTCGATTGTCGATGACGATGAGGCCATAACGCCTCGGCGCACATAGAGGTCAGGCCGGCAAATCGAAATCAAAGGTGGGCGGACGCGCCCGAAAGCGCGTCCGCCCGAGATCACGGCGCCGGAGCAGCCTGGCGCCGCGATCGATGGGATGCCCTCAGCGCGGGACCACGGCGGTCGAATCGTTCGTCGCGTTGTCGATGACAGAGGCTGACGCGGTGAACGCCCCGCCCTTCGTGGGCGTCGAGAGCCTGATGCGCGCGTCGCAGACGTCGCCTCCCGCCAGCTCGTGCCCGATGTCGTTGATCTGGGCCATCCCGAGAGGGTCGAGGTGGACCTTCCGGGACCCCAGCTCGGAGCCGTCGGCCGCAACCATCGACATGTCCACGTCGAGCGGCTCCTCGGTCGCGTTCGCGAGCGTGAGGTTCGTCCGGAAGTGCGCATCCTCGTGCACGCCCGCCAGGAACCGAGCCCGGTCGTCTGTAATGAGGTCGTTCCGGCCGGCGGCCTCGAGGTCCTGGCCGAAGTGGCCGTCCCCGTTCGGGGTCATCGTCCGGCTCCTGATGACGAGCGTCGGAACGTTCGACGTGATCCTCACGGCACCGAAATCGTCCGCGACCCCGAAGAAGGAGCCGACGATGTCGTTGAGCGTGACCGTCGCTCCCGCCGCGAGATGAAGCGTTCCCTCGGAGCCCTGCCGTCCGTCGCGGTCATGGCCCAGGAACTTGATGTTTACGGTCGCGTCGGCCGTACCCATGTTGGAGAGAGTCACGTCCGTCGTGAAGAAGCTTCCGTCCAGACCGGATTTGTGCGCGGACGACGGCAGCATCCACGTGTTCGTCGTGGAGACGGTCGCGGCCGACGCCGGGCCCCACTCCACGTCTACCCGCGAGGCATCGATCGATCCGTCCCCCTGAGACAACCCGTTGACCTCCACGAGTGCGCCGACCGCCAATACGCCGTCCTCCTGATCGATGCGAGTGGATGCCGTCACGTGCACCGTCGTCCCCGCCACCATCCAGTCGCCGACGAAACCGGGGGTCGACGCCAGGGCCTGTACGGCGCCGCGAATCTCGACCTTCTGTCCGGCGCTCTGCGCCACACCGAGCTTGACCTCGATCTCGCTGGCGTCGATCGAGCCGTCCGAGCGCGTCGTACCGTGGACCTCGACGAAGTCCCCGACGATGAGGGCTGCGTCCTCCTGATTGATTCGCGTCATCGCCGTCACGTGGATCGTCTTGCCGCCGACGTTCCAGTCACCCACGATCCCGCCGGGCGGCAGGCTCTGGATGAGGCCACGGAACTCCGTTTCTCCCGGGTTGGGGGGCGGGGTGGGGGTGGGCGTCGGGGTGGGCCCGGGCCCCGGACCCGATGACGCGCGCTTGACCTCGATGCGCAGCGCGTCGACGGAGCCGTCCATCCGGAGATTCCCCCGCACCTCGACGACCGCACCCATCGCGATCGCGCCGTCTTCCTGGTCGAACCGCGTGAGCGCCGTCACGTGAACCGTCGTACCGGCCACTCCCCAGTCGCCGAGGAGCCCTCCGGATGGAAGACTCAGAATGGTGCCCGTGAACTCGAACGAGGCTTGGTCACCGTCGTCGGCCACCGCAGCGAAAGGAACGAGAACGAGAAGAAACGTGAAAAGTAAAGACAAGGATTTCGCCCTCATATGACCCCCTGCGCACCCCTCCTTGCTTTAATGGAGCCGCAGCTTTTCGAAGGGCGCTCTCACGAAGGGCCGCGGCAGTCGTTCGATCGCCGGGCGGTATCGTGACCTTCGAGCAAGCACACGTCTGTGCGCCGCTTCACAACTTTGTCTGCAGAACGCACAGTCGGTGAGGTAGTTCACGGAAGAGGCCGGCTCTCGGCCCTCCGTATTCCGCTTAGACCTTCATCCACGAGACGCGGGAGGGCATGCGTCCACGCCGTTCAGCGCCCGCGACGACGACTACGCTTTGCCGAGGATGGTCGTCGCCCGTTCCGTCATGTGCGGGAACAGGTCTGACGGGACCGCGTGGCCCGACGTGCTCACGACGTAGCGGGCGCAGCCTTCCTTGTCCGCCATGCAGAAGGAGTCTTTCATCGCCTGCGACGTCGAAGGCATGTTGTCCATCTTGTCGTTGAAGAACTGGCACTTCTCGATCTTCTCGCACGCTGACATCATGGTCTCCTTGTCAAACGATATAGACATGTGGTTATCAATTGTTACGGAGTACGCGACGGGAGTGAGGGTGCTACGGGGGTGTTCCTCGTCAGGCTACCTCACGTGCGACCTCCCGAGCCCGCGGGCCACCATTCGTGTTCTGCGAGGCCTTGACGGGCGCCGGCGCATGTGAGAGGTTACCTACCACTCGGTAGTACCTTCTAGTCACGAATGACCGCGCCTCACGACACCGCCGTCTCCCGCTCCCGCCGTGTGTCCGCGCGGACGCTCCCGGCGCGCGAGCGGCTCTTGGCCACCGCCTCAGAGCTGTTTACCTGCCGCGGTTACGCGGCTACGTCGGTCCGCGAGATCGTCGCCGGAGCGGGCGTGACCAAGCCGATCCTCTACCACCACTTCGGGAGCAAGGAAGGAATCTTCCTGGAGCTGGTCGGACGCCTCGAGCGCGAGATGGAAGAGCGGCTCGAAGCCGCTCGCCTCGAGCCCGGCACGCCTCTCCAGAGGATCCGGGCGATCTGCCAGAACCTCTACTCCATCGTGAGCGGGCACGAGCCGGAGGTTCGACTCCTCTACGCGATCTACTACGGCCCCCCAGGGGACGCCGGAGGTAGACATCGAGGCGCTTCCCCACCGGGTGGAGGCGGCGCTCGCCGAAGCCGTTCGCGAAGGGATGGCGTGCGGCGAGATTCGCCGGGGCGACGTCCGCTACACGACCCTCGCCATCCAGGGCTCGCTCGTCACCGCGATCGAGTGCCACATTGCCGAACGGGAGCCGTCGATCGGCCCCGACGGGCTCGACCGCCTTCTCGACGTCATCCTGCGCGGCGTGGCCGCGCCTGCCCGCACCTCACGCTCGCGCATCACGAAGGAAACCGCACAATGAAGATTCTCCGGCTCCTCCTTGCTCTCGCCCCGCTCTCCGCCGCTGTTCTCACCGGCTGCTCCGGCAAGGGAAGCGGAAGCACCTCGACCGCTCCGCAGAAGATGGCCGTCGAGGCGGCGCCGTCTCCGTCGGGACGTTGCGGCAGACGATCGCCGTGGTCGGCACGCTCGAGCCGAAATGGCAAGCCGAGGTGAAGGCCGAGTACAGCGGGGTCGTGGCCGAGGTGCTCGTCCCGGAGTGGACGCGCGTGAAAAAGGGGGACGTCCTTCTCCGGTTCGACGCGCGCGAGGCCGAGGCGGTCGCCGCCTCCGCCCGCGCGTCGCTTCCAGGCCGAGGTGGCCGTCACGCGGGCCACCCGAGAGAGCGAGCGGACCGAGAAGCTGAAGGAGGCGGGCCTCGCCACGCAGCAGCAGGTCGACGAGGCCCGCACCGCCGCCGAGGCGGCGCAGGCGACCGCCGGCGCCGCGCGCGCCCAGAAGGACGTGGCCGAGACGCGGCTCGGCAAGACGGTCCTGCGCGCGCCGCTGGACGGCGTCGTGGCGTCCCGGTGGGTCAACCCCGGCGACTTCGTCCAGAACATGGGATCGGACAACACGATGTTCCGCATCGTGGATAACCGGCTCCTGGACCTCACCGTCGCGGTCCCCTCCTCGAGGCTTTCCGACGTCCGGGTGGGCCAGCCGCTCACCTTCGCGACCGATGCCGTGCCCGGCAGAACGTTCGAGGGGCACGTGCGGTTCGTGAACCCCGCCGCCGACGTCGCGAGCCGCACGGTCAAGGTCTTCGTCGAGGTTCCGAACACGCGGGGACGCTCCGCTCCGGGCTCTTCGTCAAGGGAGAGATCGTCACAGGTGAGCGTGCGAACGTCCTGACCGCACCGCGCACGGCGATCCTCTCGTGGGACCTCGCGCAGAAGCAGGCCGTCCTTTACGCGCTCGAGGGCGAGATCGCGAGGAAGCGGACGGTGACGACCGGCGCGACCTCCGGCGACCAGGTCGAGATCGTCTCCGGCCTCGCGGTGGGCGACCGCGTCGTGACGCGCGGCGGCTTCAACCTGCGCGACGGCGACTCGGTCGAGGTCGTCCGGCCCGAAGCCTCCCGCCTCCGACACCAAGAGGTCCTGATGTTCCTCTCGAACCTCTCCATCAAGCGGCCCGTCTTCGCGACCGTCCTGATCCTCGCCCTGCTGACGCTGGGGCTCTTCTCCTACCGGCGCCTCGCGGTCGACATGTTCCCCGACATCGAGTTCCCCGTCGTCTCGATCACGACCGAGCTTCCCGGCGCCTCGCCCGAGAGCGTCGAGCGCGAGGTGACGCGGCGCATCGAGGAGGCGGTCAACCCGATCCCGGGCGTCAAGCACGTCAGCTCCGACTCGCGCGAGGGGCTTTCCTCGGTGATCGTGGAGTTCGAGCTGAACGTCAAGGTGAACGACGCCTCGCAGGACGCGCGGGCGCGCATCACCGCCATCCGCCGCGAGCTCCCGGAGGCGATGAAGGACCCCGTCATCCAGAAGATGGACATCGGCGGGATGCCGATCGTCTCGCTCGCCGTCCGCTCCACGACGCTGGGGCCGAGGGAGCTCTCCACGCTCGTCGAGCGCCGGGTCAAGAGGCGCCTCGAGAACGTACCGGGCGTCGGCAAGGTGATGCTCGTCGGCGCGAGCAAGCGCGAGGTCAACGTCCTCCTGGATCCCTCGAGGCTCGAGGCCCTCGGGATGGGAGTGGACGAAGTCATCGCCGGCCTCTCATCCGAGAATGTCAACACGCCGCTCGGCCGGATCAATCGGGGAGACACCGAGGTGCCGCTCCGCGTCTCCGGCAAGGCCGAGGATGTCGCGGACTTCCAGAGGATGGTCATCGCGAGCAAGGGGGGGCACGCCGTCACCCTCGGCGAAGTCGGGACGATCGTGGACGGCATCGAGGAGCCCCGCTCCCTCGCGCTCGTAAACGGCGTCCCGTCCGTCGCCCTCAACATCCTCAAGCAGAGAAAGACGAACACCGTGGGTGTCGTCGACGCGGTAAAGAAGGAGATCGGGAAGCTCGAGACGGAGCTGCCCGCCGGCACCGACATCGCGCTCGTGCGCGACGCCTCGCTCATGATCCGCGAGTCGGTCGAAGACGTGAGGACCACGCTGATCCTGGGCGGCTTCCTCACCGTGCTGATCGTCTTCTGCTTCCTGAACTCCTGGCGGTCCACGGTCATCACGGGGCTCACGCTCCCGATCTCCGTCATCTCCTCGTTCATCGCCATGTACTTCCTCGGAATGACGCTGAACGTGATGACGCTGATGGCTCTCTCGCTCGCGATCGGTCTCCTGATCGACGACGCCATCGTCGTCCGCGAGAACATCGTGAGGCATCTCGAGCGCGGCGCCGACCACTTCACCGCGGCGCGCGAGGGGACCGCCGAGATCGGCCTTGCCGTCCTCTCCACATCGCTCTCCATCGTCGCCGTCTTCGTGCCGGTGGCCTTCATGAAGGGGATCATCGGGCGCTTTTTCTTCCAGTTCGGCATCACGGTCACGTGGGCCGTCCTGATCTCGCTGTTCGTCTCCTTCACGCTCGACCCGATGCTCTCCTCCCGCTGGGTCGACCCGGACATCGAGCGGAAGACGAACCGCCACGCGGTCGCGCGGGTCCTCGACCGCTTCAACGCCTGGTTCGACCGGATGGCGGACCGGTACAAGCTCGTCATCGGCTGGGCGCTCGATCACCGCCGGACCGTTCTCCTTTCCGCCGCCGCGGCCTTCGCGGTCGGCCTGGCCCTTTTCGGGCTGCTCCAGGCCGAGTTCATGCCCCCCTTCGACAAGGGCGAGTTCCTCGTCCGCTTCAGGACGGCACCGGATGCGTCGCTCGCGGAGACGCGCGGCCGCCTCGAGGAGGCGCTGAAGCGGATCCGCGCGCTCCCCGAGGTGGCTCACACCTACGCCACGATCGGCGCGGCCGAGAACGAGACGGTGCGTGACGCGACGATCTTCGTGAAGCTGAAGGAGCAAAGGGAGCGCAAACGAAAACAGAACGCGGTGATGCCCGACGTGCGCTGGCGACTCGGCGGGATCGCCGGGATCATCCCCTCGGTCGAGGAAGATCCGGACAGCATGCAGAAGCCGATGCAGGTCCTCATCAAGGGAGAGGAGATCCCGCGCCTGAAGGAGTACGCCGCCGAGCTGAAGGCGAAGCTGCGGAAGATCCCGGGCATCGTCGACCTCGACGCGACCCTCGAGCAGGACCTGCCGGAGTACCGCCTCGAGGTGGACCGCGAGCGCTCGCGCGACGTGGGGATCTCCACCGATGCGATCGTCCGCACCGTCTCGGCGCTCGTCGGCGGCCAGATCGTCTCCACGTGGGACGACGAGGCGGGCGAATCGGTCAACGTTCGCGTCCGGCTTCCGGAAGCGCAGAGGCGTGACGTCACGCAGGTCGGTGACCTCAGGCTCGCGGTCGCCTCGCGAGGCCGGGGGCTGGTCCCGATCGGCGACCTCGTCAAGACGCAGCGCGCCCTCTCCCCCTCGGAAATCACGCGGCGCGATCTGTCGCGCCAGGTCGTCGTCTCCTCGAACCTCGACCGCCTGCCGCTCGGCACAGCCGGAGAGAAGTCGATGGAGGCCGCCGGCACGCTGAAGATGGCGCCCGGCTACCGGGCCGTGATGGGGGGCGACACCGAATGGATGATCGAGTCGTTCGGCTACATGGCCGAGGCGCTCGTCCTGGCCATCATCTTCGTCTACCTGATCCTCGCGGCGCAGTTCGAGAGCTTCATCGACCCGCTCTCGATCATGCTCTCGCTCCCCCTCTCGATCGTCGGGATGGCGGGAGCGCTCCTCCTGACGGGCGACACCGTGAACATCATGTCGCTCATCGGGCTGATCCTCCTGATGGGGCTCGTCACGAAGAACGCGATCCTCCTCGTCGACCGGGCCAAGACGCTGAGGAAAGGAGGAATGGACCGCCGCGAAGCTCTCATCTCAGCCGGACGGACACGCCTTCGCCCGATTCTGATGACGACGCTCGCGATGATCTTCGGCATGCTCCCGCTCGCCCTGGCCATCGGGCAGGGTGCCGAGATGCGCGCCCCGATGGCCCGCGCGGTCGTCGGCGGGCTGATCACCTCCACGATCCTCACCCTCATCGTCATCCCCGTCGTCTACACGTTTTTCGACGACCTCGCCGGCCTCATCCACCGGCGGTGGGCGAAGGCGAGCGCCGTCCAGACGAACCACCTCTCCGTCGACGCGGCTGCCCGGGTGAGCCAGGCGGCGCGAGAGCTGAAGGTCCCCGGAACGCTCGCCGTCCTTCTGGCCGCCCTCCTTCCGGGCGTCGCGCGTTCCGAAACGATGCAGACCGCCGTATCCGCGCCGTCCGGGACAGGCGTCGTCCTGACGCTCGACGAGGCGCTCAGCCTCGCCGCTTCGCAGGGACGCGACGTGGCCAAGGCGCACGAGTATCAGACCTGGGTGCGGGGGAAATACGTCGAGGAGCGCGCCGCCGCGCTTCCCGACGTGTCGCTCGTCGCCTCCTACAACCGGCAGTGGGACGAGAGCCTCAAGGCCTTCTTCGGCGATTTCATCCCCCCTGCGCAGAACAACCGCTACGCCGAGGTGCAGCTCTCGCAGACCCTCTTCGCGTGGGGCAAGGTCGGGGCGGCGCTGCGCGCGGCGAAGGCCGGTATCGCGAGCGCCGACGACCGCATGGACTACGCGCGGCAGACTTCGCTGAGGGACGCCACCGCGGCCTTCACGGACGTCCTCCTCGCGAAGGAGCTGAAGGTCATCGCCGAGGAGACGCTCACTCAGCGCGAAAGGCACCTGGACCAGGCGCGCCGCCGCCTCGCGTTGGGGACGGCCACCGACTACGACCTCCTCGCCGCGGACGTCGCCGTCCAGAATGCGCGTCCCGAGGCGATTCGCGCCGTAAACCTCGTGGCGCTCGCCCTCGAGAAGCTCCGGATCCTGCTCGCGCTCGCGCGCCCGATCGCCGACGTGAAGGGGACGCTCGACGTCGACCTCCTCGCCGCGCCGCGATACGAGGACGCGCTCGAGAAGGCCCTCGCCGCGCGCCCTGACCTCAAGGAGCTCGCCCACCAGGTCACGGTGGCGAAGGAGCTCGTGAAGATCGCGAAGACCGGCGACAAGCCGACGGTCGACTTCCGGGGTTCGGTCGGCTGGAAGGGGATCAGCGCCGGCGATGTCTCGGCCGACGGCAAGACCTGGAACGCCGGCCTCTATCTCTCTTTCCCCTTCTTCGACGGCCTCGCGACCAAGGGGCGCGTCCGCGAGTCGGAGAGCAACCTCAACACGCTCGAGATCGACGTCGCCCGGGCGCGGGACGCCGTGGCGCTCGACGTCAGGACCATCGTCGACGCCGTCCGCGAGTCGTCCGAGATCGTGCGCGCGCTCTCTGGGACCGTGGAGCAGGCGAGGCGGCTCCTCGCGATGGCAGACAAGGGCTTCGAGCTGGGAGTGAAGACCCGGATCGAAGTGGAGGACGCGCAGCTCGCCCTCCGCTCGGCCGAGGCGAGCCTCGCACGCGCCCGCCGCGAGCACATCGTGGCGCGGACGGGCCTGAGGTGGGTGCAGGGGGAGCTCTAGCAGGCTGGACGCACGAGACGCCCGTGGGCGGCGTCGGGACGAGCGCCGCGAGAACGCAGATGCTCTCGACGGTCGCTTGACACATTTCTGAAGCCGTTCTAGTGTGCAAATGAGACAGAGTAGCAGTCACAACGACCTGTTACGTCTGGAATTCTGTCGTTTTCCCGGGAGGTTCCATGTCAAACCCTGTTTTCCTGCAACGGCGTTTCGCCCTCGCGGTCTGCCTCCTCGGGCTCGCCCTCGGCACAGGGACGCTTCGTGCCCAGACTGCCGGGCAGAACGTCAACATCGTCTCGGGAACGAGCCTCCCGGGAGGAGACCCTTTCCTGCAGCGCCAGAACGAGCCGTCGCTGGCCGTCTCGAGCCGGAACCAGCTGCATCTCCTGGCGGGCGCAAACGACTACCGGACGGTCGATCTGCCGGGACTTCCCGACGGAGATGAAACGGGAGACGCCTGGCTGGGCGTGTTCAAGTCCGTGAACGGCGGGCGGACGTGGACCAGCACGCTCGTGCCCGGCTACCCGCAGGACCCGTCCGCGCAGGGTCTGGCGTCGCCGATACACGGGTTCGCGGCCGCCTCGGACCCGACGGTGCGCGCCGGCACCAACGGACTCTTCTACTACAGCGGCATCGCCTTCAACCGCGGCAGCAACGCGCCCGGTGCGATCTTCGTCGCCCGGTACATCGACAACAACAACAAGGAGAACGGCGACCCGACGTCCTATCTCTCGACCGCGATCATCGACACCGGCAACTCCGGACAGTTCGTCGACAAGCCGTGGCTGGCGGTGGACGTTCCGCTGGCGGGCGCGCCCGTGTGCAGCATCCCGACCGCTCCGGCCCAGCTCTTTCCCGCGGGCAACGTCTACATCGCGTATGCGGTCTTCCCCGGCAGCAACAACAACCAGGTCGTCTTCGCCCGTTCGACCGACTGCGGGGCCACCTGGACCAAGCCCATCAAGGTCTCCGAGAGCCAGCAGTCGAACCAGGGAGTCGTCATGGCCGTCTCTCCGGCCACGGGCGGCGGCGCCGTCCCGCACCCGATCTACATCGCGTGGCGGCGATTCGCCACGTCCAACAGCACCGACGCCATCCTGGTCGCCCAGTCCCTGGACGGTGGCCAGACCTTCTCGAAGGCGACCGTGGTCGCGAGCATCCTGCCCTTCGACCAGACCTCGATCGTCGGTTTCCGGACGAACGCGTTTCCCTCCATGGCCATCGACGCCACGGGACGCGTCTACCTCGTCTGGTCGCAGCGGGATCTGGCCGGCAACGCCCGAATCGTGATCTCGTCCTCTTCCGACGGAGTCCTTTGGACGACGCCGGCCTCCGTCGATCCGGCATCCACCGGGCAGCAGTTCATGCCGTCGATCACCTTCACCGCGGGAAAGCTGATGGTCCTCTACTACGACTCCCGCGATGACCACACGATCGGCGTGCTCTCGAAAACGTGCCCGGCCGGTCAGACGTGCGTTCCCTTCGGACCGTTCTCCCAATACCAGCAGCCGGTCGCCGATATTGGCTTGCCCGGCCCACTTCCCGGCTTTGTCTCCGATGCGGGACTCCACCGCCGCCGCACAATCGACGTGCGCACGACCCAGGCCGACCCGGGGGCCTCGCCGCTGTTCAGCCCGTCGGTGCGGGTCTCGAGCTACCGTTACGGCTCGAGCCCGACCTACGCCACGACGCTGGGCCTTCCCTCAAACAGCCTCCTGCAGCTCCAGTACAACCCGCCGAGCCTTCCGATGTTCAAGCTGGGAACGACCGGTTTCATCGGCGACTACATCGACTTCTCGGGCCCGGTGCTGGCTCCAGGCGCCAGCGGCTGGAACTTCGTCTCGCCGTCCAGCACCCAGATCGCCCACGCCGTCTGGGCCGACAACCGGGACGTGCGCGCGCCGCGAACCCTGAATACGCTGGGCTTCCCCGACTGGACGCATTACACGCCCCCGTCCGTTTCGGGCACGGGCATCATCTGCTCGCCGGGCGACGCCGGCATGCGGAACCAGAACATCTACACGGCGCGCGTGTCGCAGGGCGTGCTCTTCCAGGCTCTCGAGAACGCGAAACCGTTGAGCGCGACGCTTCAGCGCGGTTTCGTCGTCGTCGTGCAGAACCTGACGGGGGGCGCGAAGCGGTTCCAGCTCACGATCGCCAATCAGCCCACTGGCGGCCAGGCCTCGTTCTCGCAGACGAGCCTTCTCACCGTTCTCGACCTTCAGGTGGCTCCGCGCTCGAGCGTTTCGCGCACGATCTACGTGACGTCCACGGACGTCCACGCCTCCGTGGGTTCGAACCTCGCGGAGCTGGACTTCTCGACCGGGACCGTTCTCCCCGGCGGCATCCAGGGAGCGGTCGCGTTGAATCCGGACATCACGAACCCCGACATCACCAATCCGGACATTACGAATCCCGACATCACGAACCCGGACATCACGAACGCCGAGGTCTACAACCCCGACATCACGAATCCCGACATCACGAATCCCGACATCACGAACCCCGACATCACGAACCCCGACATCACGAACCCCGACATCACGAATACTCTCCTGGCGAATCCCGACATCACGAACCCCGATATCACGAATCCCGATATCACGAATCCCGACATCACGAACCCCGATATCACGAACCCCGATATCACGAACACGAGCCTTTACGACGTCTCGGAAGCGAGCTCCACGGTCACCAACACCGGCAATACCTCGTCCTCGTACAACGTCAACCTGCTGGCGACGGACTCGGTCCCCGCGAGCTTCGGCGCTGGCGGCGGCAGTTTCCTGCAGCTGATCGTGTCGAAGAGCTTCGTCACGCAGACCATGCAGGAATGTGCGGAGCTTCCCGAGGTCAGCAACCTGGTCGTGGCCAACGTGACGAGGCCGGTCGTCAAGGACATCTCCAATACGCTGCCCGCCGACACGGACGCGGCGGTGGCGGCTGCCACGACCCCGGACGTCACGACCGGAGCGATCAGCAACGCCACGCTCGCTCTCCAGCCCGGCGAGTCGGCCCGCATCCGGGTTCGGGTCTTCCAGAACAAGTCCGACTCGGTCAAGTTCGATCCGCACAAGAGCCTCTCGCCCGTCGCCGTGGCGCACGGCGCGAACTCGAACAACGCGGCGAAGAAAGCCGCCTTCGCGATCCGGCTGACGATCGCGAGCAACAATCACAATCTTCCCTTGGCCGTTCCGAACAAGCCCTACAGCGCGACTCTGAAAGCCCTCGGCGGCAAGGTGACCCTCACCTGGTCGGTCATCAGCGGCGCGCTCCCGAACGGCCTCACGCTCAATGCCTCGACGGGAGTGATCTCCGGAACGCCGAAGGTGTCCGGGCCTTATCCCGTCTCCTTCTCCTTCACCGTCCGCGTCTCGGACCCGGTCGGGGATCAGTTCACGAAGGATCTGACGCTGGTCGTCAACAACAAGTAGCCCTCAACTAGCGTGCGCCGAGCCGGCCGCGGGCATCCGCCACGAGCGGGTCCCCGCGGCCGGCTCCCGTGATCGCCAGGAAAGTCTTGTAGGAGTCCGCGGCGGCGGGACTCTTCAAGCCTTCCTGCGCGCGACCGAGGTAGTAGTAGACGGGCGGCAGATACCGGAAGCTCGGCACGTCGTCCAGGAACACCGCCATGGCCTCGCCGCGGCGGCGAACGCACTGCTCGAGCTCGGCGTCCGCCTCGGGAAATGCGCCCGTCTCCAGGTAGGCGCGCCCGAGATCGAACCGGCCGAGCCAGGTGTCGGCAATCTTCTTCGACTCGTCGAAGCTCCGAATCGCCTCGCGCGCATTCCCCCGTGCGAGCTCGGCCTCTCCGCGAATCAGCGCGGCATAGGCCTGTGCGTCCGGCTCGAGCCGCTTTCCAAGCTCGTCGGCGAGCGAGAGAACCTTTGTCCCCTTTCCTGTCTCGAGGAAAATCCGGGCCGCGGAGAAGAGCACCCCCGCGCTTCGGCTGGTCGCGACCGCCCGATCCGCGGCCGCGAGCGCCGCCGCCACGCGCCCGGCACGCCGCTCGGCGTCGGCCAGGGCCGTGAGCTTGGCCGCAGCCGCCTCGGTCGACCGGTTTCCGAGGTCCGCTTCGATCCCTTTCTCCAGGATCGGAATCGCGTCGGCTGCGCGGCCCTCGGCGAGCGCGAGATCGGCCAGACCCATCGCGGAGAGCGACGCACCGCGCGGGCTGAC
The DNA here is from genome assembly GCA_963816185.1 of Thermoanaerobaculia bacterium. Lineage (GTDB taxonomy): Bacteria > Acidobacteriota > Thermoanaerobaculia > UBA5066 > UBA5066 > Fen-183. The sequence continues at coordinate 517,095 of CAWFJJ010000028.1, forward strand.
TGGTGCGAGCGCGCGAAACGTCTCTGCTGCCGTCTCGGGGTGCCCTTGTCCGAGCTGAGCGAGGGCCAACGCGACGTGGGCGAGCACGAAGCCCGGGTTCATCCCGAGCACGACTCGCGCCTCGCGTGCCGCGGTCTCGAAGTCACCCGCGTAGAGCGCGTAGAGCGCGACATTGTTGTGCTGCGGGACGTTCTTCGGATAGATCTCCGTGGCCCGGCGCCCCTCGGCGAGAGCGTGCGCCATGTCGCGCCGGTAGAAGTGGGCGAGCGCCAGGTTGGCGATCCCCGCGGCGTCGGCCGGATACAGCCTGACGAGCTCGTTGAACTGCTCGAGCGCCTTCTGCGGCTCGCGCACGAGCAGGTAATAGCCCCCTCGCGTGCGGTATTTCTCCCGATCGCTCATCCGGTCGATCCGCGCCATCGCCCGCTTGTACTCCTCCTCGGCCTTTGCACGCTGCCCCTGGTTGGCAAAAACGACCGCGAGGCCGGCGTAGGCGCGGCCTAGGTTCGGGTCGAGCTCGATCGCCTTGGAGTAGTCGCGGATCGCGTCCTCGTAATTTCCCGCGTACTGCTCCTCCTGACCGCGAGCGTATTCGTGCGCGGCGCCCAGCGAGCCCGCCGAGAATGTCTCGGCGGCCGCGAGCTGGAGAGACGCGGGCGTCGCGTCGCCGAGCGCGGCCCGGACGGCAGCCGCGGCCTTGGCCACCACGGGGAGGATTTCTTCCTTGCCCGAGGCGCCGAGCCTAAGCTTCTCGATCGGCTTGCCGGTCACCGCGTCCACGGCGTGGACTTCGACGGCGTAGCCGTCGCCCTGACGCTCGATGGAGCCACCCGCCACGACCTGCACGCCCTCCCGGACGGCGACCAGCCGCGCCACCGCGTCCGAAAAGCCCGCGGCTCCCGGCTGGAGCTGCGCGGCGATCTTGCGGGCGGAAGCGCGGTTGTACGAGGTGATGAACGAGGCTCCCTCGAGCGCAATCCCGAACGCCGATTCCAGCGTGCCCTCGAAGACCGGCTCCCCCGTCCGGTTCTCGAAGTCGGCTATCAGGATCGACCGCGGTCTAAGCGTCACGGACGGGTGCGACCGCCCTCTCTGGTAGAGCCACGACCCGAGGACCGCGAGGACCGCCAACGCGGCGATCCAGCCGAGGGGCAGGAGCCGCTTCCACTTTCGCGTGGCGTAGCGGACGGACGAGTGGAACGTGCCCGACTCGAGGTCCGCCAGAACCTCGGCGACCGTCTGGTAGCGGGCCGCCCGGTCTTTCGCCATGCAGCGGGCGAGGATCTTCTGGACATAGAGCGGGGTCTGAGGATTCAGCTCCGTCACCGGCTGCGGCTCGTGCGAGAGCCGCCGGATCATCACCTCGTATGCCGAATCGCCCGTGAACGGGACCTGGCCGCTGGCCATCTCGTAGAGGATCACGCCGAGCGCGAAGATGTCCGACCGCGTGTCGGCCTGCTCGCCGCGCACCTGTTCGGGCGACATGTAGAACGGCGTCCCCAGAATGGCCCCCATCTCCGTCATGGCGCTGCCAGCGAGCGTCTTGGCGAGGCCGAAGTCGGTCAGGTACGCCGTGCCGGCCGCGTCGAGCATGACGTTCTGCGGCTTCAGGTCGCGGTGGATGACGCCCTGCTCATGCGCCGCCGCGAGCCCCTCGCAGATCTGACGGAACAGCGAGAGGAGCCTCGGCAGCGGAAGGCGCCCCTCGCGCTTGAGCACGCTCTCGAGGTTCTCGCCCTCGACGTACTGCATCGTCAGGTACCGGATCCCGTCGTTCTCGCCGAGGTCGTAGACGCGAAGGACGTTCCTGTGCGTGACGCGGCTGGAGAGCTGGATCTCCCTTTTGAAGCGCTCGAGGACCGCGCGGTCCTCCGCGATCTCGGGGCGGATGAGCTTGAGGGCCACGTCGCGATCGAGCTCCAGGTCGCGGACCTTGTATACGGCTCCCATGCCGCCCCGGCCGAGGAGCTTCACGACTCGGTACCGGTGTCCGATCTCGAACCCCTCGGGAAGAGTCGGCTGGCCCGTGTGGGCGGCCAGGCTGCTTCTCGACACCTGGCCCGACGCGGACGTGGGCGAGGGCTTCCCGGACGGCAAGTTCGCCGGCGAGCGGACGAGATGGGCCGAGCCGGAGTCGAGAGTGGCGTCCGACTCGTAGAGGCTCTCGTGGCATTCCATGCACGTCAGGGCCCCGTCCGGGTTCGGGATTTGGCAGTGCGCGCAGAGCATCGTGGCCCAGAACCTCACTCCCACTCGATCGTGCCGGGAGGCTTGGAGGTCACGTCGTAGACGACCCGGTTCACGCCGCGCACCTCGCCCACGATGCGGCGGGAGGCGCGGTCGAGGAGATCGTGCGGGAGACGCGCCCAGTCCGCCGTCATGAAATCCTCGGTCGTCACCGCCCGCAACGCGACGACGCTCTCGTACGTGCGGCCGTCGCCCATGACGCCCACGCTCTTCACCGGCAGCAACACCGCGAACGCCTGCGAGGTCCTCTCGTAAAAGCCGCCGGAACGCAGCTCCTCGAGAAAGATCGCGTCGGCGTCCTGCAGGATCCTCACGCGCTCTTTCGTGATCTCGCCCGGGATGCGCACGGCAAGGCCGGGGCCCGGGAAGGGATGACGCGAGAGCATCTCGCCGGGAATCCCCAGCTCCTCGCCGAGTCGCCGGACCTCGTCCTTGAACAGCTCGCGGAGCGGCTCGAGCAGGCGGAACCCGAGCTTCTCGGGCAGCCCGCCGACGTTGTGGTGCGTCTTGATGACCGCCGAAGGCCCCTTGATCGACACGGACTCGATCACGTCGGGATAGAGCGTGCCCTGTAGCAGCCACTCGGCGCCGTCCACGGCCTTTGCATTCTCGGTGAAGACGTCGATGAAGAGGCCGCCGATGATCCTTCGCTTTCGCTCGGGCTCCGCCACGCCTGCGAGGGCGCTCAGGAACCGCTCCGACGCGTCGACGCCCGTCACGGGCAGGCCGAGATGCCGGAAAGCCTCGAGCACCTGCCGCCCCTCGTATTTGCGCAGAAGTCCCGTGTCCACGAAGACGCCCCGGAAGCGATCTCCCACGGCCTCGCGCGTCAGGACCGCGGCGACCGTCGAGTCAACTCCTCCCGACAGCGCGCCGAGGACGACGCCGTGCTTCACCTCGTCTCTCAGGCGCGCAACGGTCGCGTCGCGAAAGCCGGCCATCGTCCAGGACGGCTTCGCGCCGCAGACGTCGTAGAGAAAGTTCTCGAGCATCTGGGCGCCATGCTCGGAGTGGTGGACCTCCGGGTGCCCCTGAATGCCGAAGAGGGCGCGTGCGGGGTCCTCGAAGGCGGCGACGGGCGCGTTCTCGGTCGTCGCGGTCACGGAGAAGCCCTCCGGAGCGGTCTCCACGTGGTCTCCGTGGCTCATCCAGATCGTCTCGGAGGGGCCGAGGCCGCGGAACAGACGGCCGCCCGACACCTTCACCTGCGCGCGTCCGTACTCGCGGCCCGGGGCGCTCCCGACCCTGCCGCCGTAACGCTGCGCGATCCACATCATCCCGTAGCACAGGCCCAGAACCGGCACTCCGAGACCGAAGAGCCCCGCGTCCCCCTGCGGCGCGCCCTTGTCGTAGACGCTCGAGGGGCCGCCCGACAGGATGATCCCTTTCGGGGCGAGCGCCGCGATCTCCCCCGCCTTCGTATCGAACGGAAGAACCACCGACCGCACCCTCGCTTCGCGGATCCGCCGGGCGATCACCTGCGTGTACTGCGAGCCGAAGTCGAGGACGACCACCGAATCGGCGCTGGCGTTCACTGCGCCGAGTATACGGACGGCGTCGCGACCGCTCAGGCGGGTCTGCGCAGCCGCCCGATCAACGCGCGCGGCACGGCCACGAGGCCCGCGACGATGACGCCCGAGATCAGGGCGGCGAACGCGGCGAGCGCGACGAGCAGGGGGCCGACGTTGATTCCCCCCGGCAGGTCACCGCCGTGCGCCACTCGGTGCAGGGAGACGCCATACACGAGAGCGGCAAGGGCCGTGATCGAGAGAAACGCCCAGCGGCTCTCCGGAGGGATCGCGTCGCCTTCGCCGCCCGGGACGGCGGGACCAGAGAGGCGCCGCGGCCGAGACTCCCGCGTCGGCGAAGAAAAGGAGCACGCCCGACATGAGGTAGAGAGGGACGAAGAACGCGATCGAGGCGGCGACGTATCTCACCAGGGGCCGCTTCGAAAGGGCCGCGCCGAGCGCATCGGCCAGCAGCGGATACGGGATGAACCTCTCGGTCGCGTGCGAATGCACCGCGAGAAAGGCGGTGAGTACGAGCACGAACGCCGCGGGCGCCGCCACGAGAAAAGCGCGCGCGATGCGAAACATCGAGTCAGAGCGCAGGGCGGGACAGTGCCGGCGAGCCCCAGAACGCGAGGACGCGTCTGACGTAATCGCGCGTCTCGCGATAGGGCGGAACGCCCCCGTGCTCCTCGACCGCGTGCTCCCCCGCGTTGTACGCCGCGAGGATCAGGTCTGGGTTCGTCTCGCCGAATCGCTCGGCCAGCTCGGCAAGGTAGGCGGCGCCCGCCCGGATGTTCTCCCGCGGGTCGAAGGCGCTCTTCACGCCGAGCCGCCGCGCCGTCGCCGGCATGAGCTGCATGAGCCCGCGTGCCCCCTTTCGGGACACCGCGCGCGGATACCCGTTCGATTCCGCCCGAATGACGGCGGCGATGAGACCCGGATCGATGCGGTTCTGTTTGGCCGCTTCGAGGATCTGCGAAGAGAAGGGAGAAGAGATCGTGGAGGAAGAGAAAGAGGCACCTGAAGAGGGGGAAAGACCCGGAGAAGAAGGGAGATTCTCCGAGAAGGCGCGGACAGAACGAGGAGCGGGTCGGAGGGCATCGCTCGCGAGGCTCGCCGCCGCGCTCTCGGGCACAGGCGCCGGGCGCTCGTATTCCTCGTCCACGATGCGTTCGACGACGTCGAGCGGAATCGTCATCGAGCCGCCTCCGACGAGACCCACCGTCAGGCGGTCGTCTTCGACGACCTCGTAGCTCGCGACGCGCAGATGCCGCCCGTCCTCGAAGACGACGAGGGATGCGGCGGCGGAAGGTGCCGAGAGCATCGAGAGCAGGAGGCCACCCGCTGCCGCAGCCTCACTCACCCTTCTAAGAAAATCTTCTCTTCCCCCGGTCTCCGTCTTAAGCAAAATATTCCTCTTCCGATTCGTCATGCCCGCGGGTGCGTCCGGTCGTAGACCTTCCGGACGCGGGAGCGGGACACGTGAGTGTAGATCTCGGTCGTCGCGATGTCCGCGTGGCCGAGCATCATCTGCACGGCACGCAGATCGGCGTCGTTGTCCACGAGGTGCGTCGCGAACGCGTGCCTCAGGACGTGCGGCGACACGGCGGACGCGGGTAGACCTGCCTTCCGCGCGGCGGCCTTCAGCGCGAGGAAGACCGTCTGCCTCGTGATCGGCCTTCCGCGCGCGCCGGGGAAGACCCATCGTGCCGCGGCGCCGGGCCTTTCGGCCCTGACCGCCTGAAGGTAGCGCGCGACCCAGCGAGCGGACGAGTCGGCGATCGGAACGACCCTTTCTTTCGCCCCTTTTCCGCGAACGAGGAGAAATCCCTCCGAAAGGCGCAGCGCCTCCACGGGAAGGGCGGCGAGCTCGGAGACGCGCAGGCCGCACGCGTAGAGCACCTCGAAGAGCGCCCGGTTTCGGAGGCCGCGCGGCGTCGCGACGTCGGGCGCGTCGAGAAGCCGCGTCACGTCCTCGGGCGAGAGCACTTTCGGAAGCATCGTCCATCGGCGGGCGTTCGTGAGGTCGGCCGTCGGGTCGGTCTCGAGCACCTTTTCCGCCGAGAGAAAGGCATAGAGGCCGCGCAGCGCCGACGTCACGCGAGCCAGCGTGCGGGGTGACATGCCGTCCGCGCGCCTCGCGCCGAGAAACGCCACGATGTCCTGGCGGGTGACGCCCGCCGGATCGGTTCGCGAAGAGGCGAGGAATCGGCCGAATCCCTCGAGATCGCGGCGGTAGGCCTCCAGCGTATTCGCGGCAAGACCCTTCTCGGCCGAGAGGTAGTCCAGGAAGAGCGGGAGGTGCTTCTGGAAGTAGACGCCGGCCGGCGTTTTGGCAGGAGATCCCGAACTCACTCGGCCATTCTACGGAAGCGGAGCCCCTCGCGTCGGATTCAGGAGCTCCGGAAGCGCTCGGCGGCGGGCGCCCCGGCAACCGTCAGGTCCGGCAGGGCCGAAAGCACGGTCCGGATCTCGGACTCCGAAAGGACATGGTCGGACGCCTTTGCGGCCCGGTAGAGCGCCGCGACCCGCCCGGGCGTCGGGTCGATGCCACGCGCCCGCAGCCAGAAGAAAACGTTCGACTCGCCCGACATCGGGCCGACCTCGATGAGCTGGGTGAGACCGACCATGGCCGCCGGAACCCCGGAGTAGATCCTGTCCGCGAGCCAGTCATGGCCCTTCGCGCGAGCCTTGACGATCGCGGCGGCATGGACTCCCGTTCCGGTTCGGAAGGCGTCGCGTCCGACCACCGGGTACCCGTCGGGGATCGGCACCTTCAGACAGGCGGACACCTTCCTGACGTATGTCGCCAACGCCGACAGATCGCGGTCGATCCAGCCGAGGAGCTGGAGGTTCACGAGGAGCTGGTCGAGCGGCGCATTTCCCACGCGCTCCCCCACCCCCAGCCCGCAGCCGTGGACCCGCTGCGCCCCGGCGCGGAGCGCGGCGAGCGAATTCGCGACCGAGAGCCCGCGATCCTCGTGGCCGTGCCAGTCGATGCGCACGGCCGGGTTCTCCCGCGCGACGAACTCCGCGAGGAAGCCCACGAGCGCCGCGGCCCCTTCGGGGGTCGCGTGGCCCACCGTGTCGCAGACGCAGATTCGGCTGGCGCCCGCGGCGATGGCCGTCCCATAGAGAGAGACGAGGTCCTCGGGGCGCGCCCGCGTCGTGTCCTCGGTGACGAACGTGACGTGAAGGGAGTTACGAACGCCGAGCGAGACGGCATCGCGCGTGAGCTTCATCATGCGCGAGAGGTCCCAGTCCTCGACGTACTGCCGGATCGGCGACGATCCGATGAACGTCGTCATCTCCAGCGCCCGACCCACCTGCTGGGAGATCTCGATGATCGGCTCGATATCGGACGCGAGCGTGCGCGCCGCGCAACAGGGCTGGAGCGACAGCTTCGCCTCCGTCATGCGCCGTACGAGCCATTCCAGGTCCTCGACGGGGGTGCCGGCGGCGGGAATGCCAATGACGGCCGTGTCGATCCCGAGCCGCTCCATGAGCACGAGAAGCTCGAATCTCTCGTCGAGCGTCGGCACGACGGCCGAGGGAGACTGGAGCCCGTCGCGAAGAGTCTCGTCGACGAGCTCGACGGGAACGTGCCGGGGACGGCCTTCTCCCGCGGCCCGGTTCCAGTCGTACACGAGGTGCTGTGGATCCATCGCGCTCTCCTCGCCGGGCACGCCTTCCCGCCCGGCCGCTCCCCGGACTAAGATCGCATTATGGTCGATTCGCTCGGAATCGTGGGCTACGACTCCTTCCATTTCGTCGTGGCCGATCTCGAACGGAGCCGCCGGTTTTACGCGGGGCTCGGCTTCTCCGAGGTCGCGCGGGCCTCCGCCTCGAAGATCGAAAAGGGCGGCGAGGTCGCCTCCGTCTTCGGAGCCGGGCAGATCCGCGTCCTCGTCTCCAGCCCGAAGCGGAAAGACTCGCGCGCCGCCCGTTTCCTGAGGATCCATCCCGACGGCATCTCCTCGCTCGCTCTTCGCGTGCGCGACATCCAGGCGAGCTGGGACTTTCTGGCGGCGCGCAACGCGACGTTCCTGTCCGACATCGCGGTCGACGAGGCTCCGGGCGGCACCTTCAAGACCTTCAACATCGCGACGCCGCTCGACGACGTGACGTTTCGCTTCATCGAGCGCAAGGGGCGATACCCTCTCTTCGCGCCGGATTTCGAGGACGTCGGCGACGGCAAGCCGCGCGAGAACCCGCACGGCTTCGCGACGATCGACCACGTGACGTCGAACGCCTACACGATGCTGCCCGTCGTGAACTGGTACCGCGACGTCCTCGGGTTTACGCACTACTGGGACGTCGAATTCCACACCGCCGAGATGGCGAGCGGCCGCCGCCTGGCCGGCTCCGGCCTGCGGTCGATCGTCATGGCCGATCCCGAAAGCGGCGTGAAGCTCGCCACGAACGAACCCATGCGACCTTTCTTCCGCGAGAGCCAGATCAACCGGTTCTGCGAGGAGCACCACGGCGCGGGGGTTCAGCACATCGCGTTCCTCGTGAAGGAGATCATTCCCGCGGTCGAAGCTCTTCGCGCCGAGGGCATTCAGTTCCTGAAGGCACCCGGGGCCTATTACGACCGGCTGCCGAAGCGCCTCGAGGACGTGAAGATCACGAACGTCAAGGAGCCGATGGAGGCCCTGCGACGCAACCACATCCTCCTGGACGGAGCCGACGACAAATACATGCTGCAGATCTTCATGCTCGACGCCACGGCGATGTACGGCGACGAGAAGGCCGGCCCCTTCTTCTACGAGATCATCCAGCGCGAGGGCGACCGCGGATTCGGCTACGGGAACTTCCGCGCGCTTTTCGAGTCGATCGAGGCGTCGCAGCGCGAGGCCTCTCCCGCTTTAGAGGTCGTCGGATGACAAGGAAGGGAAGAGAAAGAGATTTCTTAGAATGAATAAGACGGACCAGCGGCACTGGCTCTCTTCTTTTCTAAGCAAATCTCTCTTCTTTCTCTTCGGACATTCACATGATTGACCGGATGCAGCTCGGCGAGGTGCCTCCGAAGCCGCACACCGCGTTTCGGTCTTCCTCCGGCGTGCTGCGGTACGAGGAGTGCCTGACGCGCCGCGGCTTCGACGGCGAGTTCTCGATCCTCTACCACGAGGGGCCGCCGATGACGGACACGCTCATCGGTCCGGCGACGCCCGGCCGGTTCGACGTCAAGGTGCCCATCCCGGCGGAGCACCAACCGCTCCGGCGCCGCCTCCTCCTCGGGGAGAAGGCTCCCGAAGGGTTCACACCCGTCCTCTTCAACGAGGACGTGACGGTCTCTCTGTTCAGAATCCCTCGGGAAGCGGAATCGGCTGACGGGTTTTCGAACGGCGACGGGGACGACCTGTATTTCTTCTATGAAGGTGAGGGAAAGGTCGAGACTCCGTTTGGCGACGTCGCCTTTGGCGGGAACGACTACCTGCTCATTCCGCGGGGCGTGGTCGCGCGCTTTCGCATCTCCTCCCCTTTCGAGGGAATTCTCCTCGAGCTCCGCGGCGGGCTGCACATCCCCCGCGAGTTCCGGAATCCCGTCGGCCAGCTCCGGATGGACGCGCCGTACACGCACCGCGACTTCGTCCGGCCCGTCTTCCAGGGTCCACGCCCGGGGCCGAAGCGCATCCTGGTCAAGAAGGACGACGCGTTCGTCGAACGCGTGCCCCTCGTCTCGCCCTTCGACGTCGTCGGCTGGGACGGCACGGTCTGGCCGTTCGCGTTCAACATCCTCAAGTACCAGCCGAAGACCGGCCTCGTGCACCTTCCGCCCACCATCCACTCCACGTTCGGCGCGCGCAACGCGCTCATCTGCTCGTTCGTCCCGCGCATGACGGACACCCACCCCGACGCGATCCCCTGCCCGTACCCGCACGCGTCGGTCGACTGCGACGAGATCATCTATTACGTCCGCGGCAGCTTCACGAGCCGCAAGGGCGTGGGGCCGAAGGCCGTCTCGCTCCATCCCGCCGGCGTGCCGCACGGCCCGCACCCCGGCGCCTACGAGGGCTCGATCGGCACGCGGTCGACGGACGAGCTCGCCGTCATGATGGACACCTTCGCCCCGCTCCGCCTCACGGAGCAGGCCCTCGCGCTCGAGTCTTCCGGCTACCACGACAGCTGGATCCCGGGCTGAGAAGTCCTTGAACGACATCTTTCGGTGGCTCAGGCAAAATATCGAGGCACGGCTTCCTGCCGAGGGGCAGCCGTCTCCCGCCCTCGATCTGGCGCCACCGGATCCGGCTGCCCCGCCTTCCCCGCCGAAGCCCCGGTTCTTCGGACCGCATTTCTGGACCGGTTTCGGATTTGGAATCCTCGCGTGTTTCGTCCTCCTCGTCGGAGGCTCGATGCTCCTCGGCCTCTGGATGATGAAGGCGATGGAGACCTCGGTGTCCGGTTCGAAGGCTGGCGGGTTCCTGCCGGCGCCACCGTTCCCGGTCGCGGAAACCGTCTCTGACTTCACGCTCGGGCTCGAAAAGTCGGACGGAACGCCGTTCGACACAGCCTCTGTTCGCGGGAAGCCGGTTTTTCTCAACTACTGGGCGACCTGGTGCGGGCCCTGCCGTGAAGAGATGCCGGCGATCCAGCGCCTTTACGACAAGACGCGGGACCTTGGAATCGTCTTCCTGCTCGTGTCCGACGAGAAGCCCGAAAAAATAACCGAATACTGGAAGAAGAACGGTTTCACGATGCCAATCTACCGTTCCACGAAGAGCCGGCCTGCGGCCTACCAGACCCAGGGCATCCCAGCGACGTTCATCCTCGCGCCCGACGGCCGGATTGCCTTCAGCCACACCGGTGCCGCCCGCTGGGACGACGATTCGACGCTCGCGTTCCTCCGAAGCCTCCCGGCAGCCCGAACGGCCGACCCCTGATCTTCGGCGGCCGAAACCTTCGCGTCGCCGTCGCGTAACTCCTCCGATGCACCCATCCGGAGGACCGATGAAGCCACGTCTCGCCATCGCCGTGCTCGCCCTCGCGGCGGCCTCGGGGCCCTTCGCCCCGGCCGCAGAGCCGTCCGCCCCCCCGCGCGCGCCGATCCCCGTCGACTACCGGAAGCTCCCGAACGGGCTGAAGGTGGTCCTCTCGCCCGACCACACGTCGCCCACCGCGGTCGTGGCCGTCTACTACAACATCGGGTTCCGGATCGAGCCGCGGAACCGGACCGGCTTCGCCCACCTCTTCGAGCACCTCATGTTCCAGGGCTCGAAGAACCTCGGGAAGATGGAGTTCATCAAGCTCGTCCAATCGAACGGCGGCATTTTGAACGGCTCGACGCGCTTCGACTTCACGAACTACTTCGAGGTCGTGCCCGCGAACGTGCTCAGAACGGCCCTCTGGGCGGAGGCCGACCGCATGCGCGGCCTCGCGATCACGCAGGACAACCTCACGAACCAGCAGGGCGTCGTGAAGAACGAGGTCAAGGTCAACGTCCTGAACCGCCCGTACGGCGGGTTCCCGTGGCTCGACATGCCGCAGGTCGCGAACGAGAACTGGTTCAACGCGCACAATTTCTACGGCGACCTCAAGGACATCGACGCCGCGACCCTCGTGGATGCCCAGGCCTTCTTCCGATCGTTCTACTCGCCGGGCAACGCCGCACTCGTCGTGACCGGCGACTTCGAGCCCGCGACGGCGTTCAAGTGGATCCAGGACTATTTCGGGTCCATCCCGTCGGCGCCGCACCAGGGGCTCCCCGACATCTCCGAGCCGCGCCAGGAGAAGGAGAAGCGCTCCGTCAAGCAGGACCCGCAGGCCCCGCGTCCCGCCCTCGCCGTCGCGTACCATGCGCCGAAGCGCAACACGCCCGAGTACTACGCGCTCGGCCTCATCGATCAGATCCTCGCGGGAGGCAACGACAGCCGGCTCCACGAGGCGCTCGTTCGCAAGAGCGGCCTCACCGGCGAGGTCGAGTCCTCGATCAACGGCCTCGGGAACATGTTCAACATCGCAGGCCCGACGCTCTATACGATTTCGCTCTTCCACGACCGCGACAAGACCCCGGACGCCATCCTCAAGGTACTCGACGCGGAGGTCGAGAACCTGCGCACCGTGCCCGTCGACCAGGCGACGCTCCACCGCGCGATGGTCAAGATGCGATCCGACCTCTACGCGATGCAGGAGAGCATCTTCGGGTTCGGGCGCGCGGATCTCCTTGCCTCGTTCGCGCTCTTCGACGACGACCCGGGCCGGATCAACCACCTCGAGGAGCAGTTCGCGAAGGTCACGCCTGAGCTGATCCGGAAGACCGCGGAGGAATACCTCCGTCCCACGAACCGCACGATCCTCGTGATCGAGCCGAAGCCGGAAGCCCCGAAGCTCCCAGGCCCGAAGGTCTGAGGAAGGACGCCATGACGACCCGACGCACACTCTCGCTTCTCGCCGCTTCTGCCCTGGTCGCGCTTCTCCCGGGGGCCGCGCGCTCTCAGGAGCGCGAAAAGCCCCCCGAGCCCGACGCGCCGCGCCCGTTCAAGCTCCCGACGCCCACGCGCTTCACGCTTCCGAACGGCCTCAAGGTCTCGCTCGTTCCCTACGGGACGATCCCAAAGGCCCTCGTGAGGCTCACGATCCAGGCCGGAAACGCGGACGAGGCCGCGGGCCAGGTCTGGATGGCCGACCTCACGGGCGACCTCCTCCTCGAGGGCACGAAGACGCGCAGCGCGAGCCGCATCGCCGAGGACGCCGCCTCGATGGGCGGCGAGGTGGCCGTGCAGCCCGGAGAGAACCTGACGACGGTCGGCGGCGAGGTTCTGTCCGAGTTCGCGCCGGCGATGGTCGACTTGGTCGCGGACGTGGCCCGAAACCCGGCGTTCCCCGAGTCCGAGCTCGCGCGGCTCAAGGCGAACCTCGGGAGGCGCCTCTCGATCGCGAAGAGCCAGTCCGGGCAGCTCGCCGCCGGGGCGTTCCGGGCCGCGATGTACCCGGGCCAGTCCTGCGGCCGCCTCTTTCCCGCCGCCGACGCCCTGCAGGGCTACACGCTCGCGAACGCGAAGGCGTTCTGGTCGGGCCACTACGGAGCGGATCGCGCCGCCCTCTACGTCGTCGGCGTCTTCGACGCCAAGGCGACCGAAGCGGCAATCCGCCGCGCCTTCGCGGGATGGGGCAAGGCATCCGCTCCGCCCGCGGCGCCGCCGAAGCCGTCCACGAAGCGCACGCTGACCGTCCTCGACCGGCCCGGGGCCTCGCAATCCACGGTGTGGCTCGGGATGCCCGTCGTCGATCCCTCGCATCCCGACTATGTCCCTCTCGCCGTCACGAACGCGCTCCTGGGCGGCTCCTTCGGCTCGCGCATCACGAGCAACATCCGCGAGCAGAAAGGGTACACGTATTCGCCCTTCAGCCAGATCTCGGTCCGCCGGCAGGGCGCCTTCTGGGCGGAGGTTGCGGACGTCACGACGAACGTCACGGGGGCTTCGATCAAGGAGATCCTCGGCGAGATCGACCGCCTGCGCACGGAGCCGCCTTCTCAGGCCGAGCTCAAGGGCATCCAGAACTACCTCGCGGGGACGTTCGTGCTCCAGAACTCCTCGCGCGCGGGCATCGCGAACCAGCTCCAGTTTCTCGCCGTCCACGGGCTACCGGATTCGTACCTTTCGGGCTTCGTCGCGCGCGTGCACGCCGTCACACCGGAGGAGGTCATGCGCCTCGCGAAGGCCTACATCAGGCCGGACGAGGCGACCCTCGTCGTCGTCGGCGACCGCAAGGTCATCGACGAGCAGCTCAAGCCCTATCAGCCGCCCGCCGGCCAGCCGTAGGCGCGGCCGGAGCTCTTCAGCGGCCCGTGAACTTCGCGGGCCGCTTCTCGAGGAAGGCCGACACGCCCTCTTTCATGTCACCCGTCGCGACGCAGAGCCCGAAGAGCGCCGCCTCGTGGTCCTCGGCGGCCGCGAACGGCATCTCGAGGCCCGCATTCACGGAGTCGAGGACGCAGCGGATCGCGACAGGCGCCTTCGAGAGAATCTTCTTCAGGATCTCCCGGCTCGCCGGCAGCAGCTCGGCCGGCTCGACGACGCGGTTCACGAGGCCGATGCGCCAGGCTTCGTCTGCCGAGACCATGTCGCCCGTCAGAAGCATTTCGAGGGCCCGGCCCTTCCCCACGAGACGCGGCAGCCTCTGGCTGCCGCCGTAACCCGGAATGAGCCCGAGGTTCACCTCCGGCTGTCCCAGCCGGGCGGTTTTCGACGCGACGCGCAGCGTGCAGGCGAGCGCCACCTCGCAGCCGCCGCCGAGCGCGAAGCCGTTCACGGCCGCGATCACGGGCTTGCCGAGGTTCTCGATCGCGCCGAGCACCGCCTGCCCCTTTCGCGCGAAAGCGCGGGCCGAGACGGGCGTGAACGCGCGGAATGTCGTGATGTCGGCTCCCGCGATGAACGCCTTTTCGCCCGCGCCGGTCAGGATCACGCCGCCGACGGAATCGTCGGCCCGCGCGGCCTCGAACGCGGCGGCGAGCCCGTTCATCACGTCCGGGTTGAGCGCGTTGAGCTTGTCGGGGCGGTTGATCGTGACCGTGAGGATGCGATCCGAGACCTCGCTGAGAACGACGGACATCGTGGATACCTCTTTCAGGCGAACGGATTCTCGTCCGCGCTCGGACCGTACATGCCCGGCACGGGCACGTCGAGGAGGCGGAGATAGACGGACAGCTGGCCGCGGTGATGGACTCCGTGGTTGAGGATCATCATCCGCACGACGGCGAGGCGCGGCATGGAGAAAACGGGTTTGCCCTTCATCGAGAGCGTCCAAAGTCCCATCGCCCGGGCGTCGTCGAGCTCGTTCAAAGCGTCCTTGGCATCTGCGATCGTCTTGTCGAACAAGGCAACGAGGCCGGTCGTGGTTGGAGGCGGCGGCGGGGTGCCGACCGTGTTCAACCCGACATCGAAGCCGTCCTCCTTCAGAAAGCCCGTCCAGCGCGGCAGCGTCGCGACGTGCGTCGCGAGCCTCCCGAGCGTCATCGACTTCGGGTGCGGCGCCCAGTCGTTCTTCCCTTCCGGCACGCGCTCGAGCATCTTGCGAGTCGAAGCGGCCTCACGGTCGAGCTCCAGGATGGACGGATCGATCAGACGCATAGACGACCTCCTGATTCTGCCCCGCGCCCTGACGGCCCGCGCCGCCGGGAGCCTTCAGGCCCGCCGGTTCCCCCGCTCGTCATATTCATAGAATCCTCTCCCGGTCTTTCTTCCGTACCGCCCCGCAAGCACCATCCGTTTCAGGAGCGGCGGCGGCGCGAAGCGGGACTCGCGGTACTCGGTGAACATGATCTCCGCGATCGCGTACACGGTGTCGAGTCCGACGTAATCGAGAAGCTCGAACGGGCCCATGGGATGCGCGCAGCCCAGCTTCATGCCCGTGTCGACGTCCTCGAGCGAGCCCACGCCCTGCTCGTACGCGCGGATCGCGTCGAGGAGGTACGGCACGAGCAATCGGTTGACCACGAACCCCGAGTTGTCGCGCGCCGCGATGGGCTCCTTGCCGAGGGAACGGGCGAAGGCCGTCACGCGCGCCACCGTCTCGTCGGAAGTCCCGATCGCCCGCACGACCTCCACGAGCTTCATCACGGGGACGGGGTTGAAGAAGTGCATCCCGGCGAAGCGGTCCGGCCGCGCCGTGGCAGCCGCCATCTCGGCGATCGTGAGCGACGACGTGTTCGAGCAGAAGATCGCGTGCGGCGCACATAGCTTGTCGAGCGCCTTGAACACCCCGCGTTTGGCCTCGAGGTTCTCGACAATCGCCTCGCTGACGAGATCGACCGAAGAGAATCTTTCGAGTGAAGAGGAGAAGTGCAGCCGCGAGAGGATCGCGGATTCATCCTCTTCTCGCAGCTTGCCGCGTTGCTTTGCCTTCGAAAGGGATTGCGTGATGCGCCTGCGCCCTTTCTCGATCAGCTCGTCGCTGGGTTCGCGGACGACGACCTCGTAGCCTGCCTTCGCGCACACCTCCGCGATTCCCGACCCCATCAATCCGGCTCCGAGAACTCCGACGGTCTTGATCTCGCTCATACAGCACGCCCCACCACGGCGCACGTGCCTGCGAATCTCACTCTTCCCCTCTTAACCATTCTAAGAATCCTCCGTCTCTTCGAACTTTGCCTTACGAGAGACCCTCTACGACCAGCGCCATGCCTTGCCCTCCCCCGATGCAGGCCGAGGCGAGGCCCCAGCGCTTGCCGCGCCGTCGGAGCTCCTTGAGAAGCGTGAGCGTCAGCCGCGCGCCGCTCGCCCCCAGCGGATGTCCGAGCGCGATCGCGCCGCCGTTCACGTTCAGCTTCGTGCGATCGACCCCCAGCTCCTTGATGACTCCGAGAATCTGGCCCGCGAACGCCTCGTTGATCTCGACGAGGTCCATGTCGCCGAGCGACTTCCCCGCCTTCGCGAGCGCCGCGCGGCACGCCGAGACGGGTCCGAGACCCATTTCGGCGGGCTCGCAGCCCGTGACGGCCTCCGCCACGAGGCGACCGAGCGGGACGATCCCTTTCGCGCGCGCCTTCTCTTCGGTCGTCACGACCATGGCCACCGCCCCATCCACGATTCCCGACGCGTTGCCCGCCGTGACCATCCCGTCCTTCCCGAACGCCGGGGCCAGCTTCGCGAGCCCTTCGAGCGTCGAATCCACCGTCAGATGGTCGTCCTCGGACACAGTGACGGTTTTGCGCCCCTTCTTCGCTTCGACCGCGATGATCTCTTCCGCGAGCCGCCCCTTCGCGCGGGCGTCGGCGGCCTTCTTCTGGCTTTCGAGCGCGAACGCGTCCTGCTCCTCGCGTGAGACGCCGTAGCGCCGAGCGACGTTGTCCGAGGTCTGTGCCATCGCGAGGCCGGGAACCGTGTCGAAAAGGCTGCTCATGAGCGCGTCTTCGAGCTTGCCCTGTCCGAGCCTGAGCCCGGTCCGGGCGCCGCGGATGACGAACGGCGCCTGACTCATATTCTCCGTGCCGCCGGCGAGCACGGCGTCCGTCTCGCCGAGGAGGATCCTCTGTTTCGCCTGGACGATCGCCTCGAAGCCGGAGCCGCACAGGCGGTTCACCGTGAGCGCGGGCACCTCCTTCGGCACTGCCGACCGGAGGCCGACATGGCGGGCGAGGTAGATGGCGTCGGACGAGGTCTGCAGTACGTTCCCGAAGATCACATGCCCGACCTCCCCGGGCTCGAAACGAGCCCGGCGCAGAGCTTCGCGGGAGGCTGCGACGGCGAGGTCGGTTGCAGAGGTGTCTGCGAAGAAGCCGTTGTAGTCGGCCATCGCCGTGCGGACACCTTCGGCGACAACGATCGAAAAGGTGGTCATCGCCGGATTCTATCCCGGCGAATTCCCGTTGGACCCTTTTTAAGGTTTGCGTGAAGCCGAGCTCGCGGCGTTTCTCTCCGGTTCCTTGAAGAGAGGCTTCTCCAGCGCATCCTGCGCCGTTGCGAGGCGCGACCGGAACGGCTCGAGAGTCCTCATGTTCGAGCGGACGGCGTCACTCTCGCGCACTTTCGATTCCCGGCGCACCCGTTCGGCTTCCGCCTCGAATTGCGCCGTCTGCTCCGCGAGGAGTTTTCGCGAGCCTTCGTCGGCAGCGTCCCCCCGCCGGGCCTTCAGGTCCGCCAGCGTCTTCTCGAGCATCGCGAGGGCCGAGGTGTTGAGCCGGGCGGTCATCGTCGCCGCCTCGGCTTCGAGAACGCGCTCCTTGACCCAGAGGAACTCCTCGACGTTCACGCGGCGGGCCCGTGCCGCGGCGACGTCCGCCGGAACGGTCGAGAGAGGATCGCTTTCGGGTGTAGGCCGCGCTCCCCGCCGGTCGAGACGCACGCGTTCGAGAATGGACAGAAACATCTGGATCTGGGCCGCCGTCACGCGCCCGTCGGCGGGAGGCCGGTAAACGTCGCGCGGCTCGGGGGGCTGCGACAGAGGCGCGCTCGTGGACGCTGCGGGATTCGAGTCGGGCGAGCCGCAACCGACGCCGGCGGCCGCGAGAACGACGAGGAGGGTGCGAACGCAATGGCGCACGCCGGAATGATAGCCGCGTGGTACGATTTTTTCGCCCCATGCTGACGCAAGTCGGGAAGTACCAGATCGTCGAAAAGATCGGCGTGGGCGGGTTTGGAACCGTCTACAAGGGCCGGGATCCGTTCATCAAGCGGTCCGTCGCCATCAAAACCTGTCAGAGCGAGGAAGAGGAGATCAAGAAGCGGTTCTTCCGCGAGGCCGAGTTCGCGGGGAACCTGCACCACCGGAACGTCACCACGATCTACGATTTCGGCGTCACCGACGACGGCACGCCTTATATCGTCCAGGAGTTCCTCACCGGCAGCGACCTCGACAAGGCGATCAAGAAGAAGGAGCCGCTCACCCTCCAGCGCAAGCTTCAGATCTTGATCGACGTGTGTGACGGGCTCGGTTACGCGCACGGGGCCGGCATCATCCACCGCGACATCAAGCCGTCGAACATACGCATTCTCGAGGACGGCACCGTCAAGATCATGGACTTCGGCATCGCGAAGTCGATGGTCTCTCAATCGACCCTCACGCAGACCGGGATCACGCTCGGCACCGCTTCGTACCTCGCGCCGGAGCAGATCCGCGGCGAGGATCTCGACCCGCGGACCGACATCTTCTCGCTCGGCGTCCTCGCCTACGAGATGCTGACCGGCCAGAAACCCTTCACGGGCGATCACATCTCGACGGTTCTCTACAAGATCATGAACGAGCCGCCCGCCCCGCCGAGCTCGCTCGACCCGGCACTCCCTCACGGACTCGACGCCATGGTCCTCAAGGCTCTCGAGAAAGACCGAGCGAAGCGTTTCTCGTCGTGCGGCGAGATGCGCGCCGACTGCATCGCGCTTCTTCAGAGCGTGCCCCAGGGACCCGCGTTCCAGATGCCGGAAGGCGACACGGAAAAGACGATCGCGACGCCGACGTCGGGCATCCCGAACACGGCGTCCGTATCGCGCCGTACGCCAACCGGGGGCAGGCCTCCGCGCGTCCTCGACACGCCGCTCGCGCCCGCCACCCCCAGCCCCACGTCCGGAGGGATCGGGGACGTGCGTCTTCACACGGACACCGGCGCCAGCCATCCGGTGCCTGTGCGCGAGGAGGGCGGCGGCTCGGCTCTGGCCCTGAAAGTCCTCCTCGCGGCGGTCGTCCTTCTGGCCGTGGCGGGCTCCGTCTGGTACATCGCGCAGCAGCGGCACGCCGTGGTTCCGGTCGCACCCACGCCCGTCCCGGTCCCGACGGCCGCACCCGCGCCGACCGCGCTGCCGGAGCCGACGCCCACGTCCGTGCCCGTGCCGACCGTCGCCGTGAAGGAGGTCCCGACCGACCGCTGTGGTCACGTTCAAATCGAACATCTACGCCGAGCTCTCGATAAACGGAAAACGCCAGCCGGCCAGCCTCCCGGCCGCGACGCGCGTCACGCTGAAGCCGGGACGGTACGTCGCCGTCTTCGACGCTCCGGCTTTCATGAAGGTCCAGGAGGAATTCGAGATCCCCGCCGCGAATCCGACTCCCCTGACGATCATCGGGAAGTTCCCTCCTCGCGCGATCCTGTCCCTCACGGCCCGTCCCGTCGGCGCCGAGATCCGCATCGATGGCGTCCTCATCGGCTCTTCTTCCGGAGCCCCGATCCGGAAGACGCTGCGAGCGGGTCCTCACGAGATCTCCGTGAGCCTCGCGGGCTACAGGACGGAAGCGCGATCGGTGGATCTCAAGGAATCTGACGAGATCTACGTTATTCCCGCGATCGAGCTGAAGAAGGAGTAGCTACAATCCGGGGGATGCGGATGCGCGTGCTCCTCGCGGCGGCCGGAATCCTCCTCCTCGCGGGCGTTCCCGCTTTTCGCGCAGGAAGGCTCCGAGTCGCTCGAGAAGGAAGCGCGCAAGGCCGTCAACGCCGGCCAGTTCCGTAAAGCCGCGCTGAAGTTCGAGAGCTCCGCCTCGGCGGCGAGCGATCCGCAGCGCCGCTCGCGCATGCTCGTGCAGGCCGCATGGGCGCATTTCAACGACGGAAAGAGATCCGAGGCTCAGGACGCGCTCCGTCGCGCCTTCACGGGCAGTCCCGACCTCGAGATCGTGCCCGACTTCTTCTCGCCCGAGTTCGTCAAGCTTGCGGGCGAAGTGCGCGCGGCCGCGCTTGCCGCGATTCCGCCTCCGGCGGCCGATCTCGGCGAGATGAAGCGTGTCGCGAGAGAGAAGCTCGCGGACGGCAACACCGACGACGTCATCCACGATCTCCTCTACAGCGTGCCGCGCGAGAAGCTCGACGCGGAGGCGCTCGAGCTCCTCGCGCAGGCCTACGAGAAGCAGGGCAAGTTCACCGAGGCGGCGAAGGTCCGCGCTTCCGGGCCCGGCGGCCCGACGGCTCCCCCGGCGCCGCCCACCGGCTCTCGGCCGTCCGCCGGCGGCGTCGCGGCCGTGCCCCCGCCTGCTTCGGCACCCGGCACGGACTACCTCGCTCTCGGCCGAGCGGCTCTCGCGCGCGGTGACTCCCTGAACGCCCAGACGGCCGCAAACCGGCTCCTCGAGATCGACCCGCAATCCAGCGACGCGTACCGGCTTCTGGGAAACGCCTACGCCCTCCGCGGCGAGAAATCCTTCGCCGAGGCGAACCTCAGGCAGTCGCTCAAGTACAACCAAAAGAACGAGGGAACGCTCCTCGACCTGTACGAGCTTTCGCTGGCAGACAAGAACTGGGACGCCGCGCTCGACGCGCTGCGCCGCGCAACCGAGGTGAATCCCCAGAACGGTGCACGACTCCTCGCTCTCGGCCGCAAGGCGTACGCGGACCGGGATCTCACGCATGCCCGGCAGGTCTTCGCGACCGCCGCGGCGGCGTCTCCGAAAGACGTCTCGGTCCTGACCGAGTACGCGAACGTCCTCCTGCAGGCGCACGACGTCGACGCCGCTCTCGACCCTCTCATGAAGGCGGCAGCCGCCGAGCCGGACCGCGAGATCGTGCGCGCGAACCTCGCCTCCGTCCTGCGAAAGAAGGGCCTTTGGAAGGACGCCGAGAAGGAATACCGCGAGGCGATCCGCTCCGATCCCGATTACGCCCCCGCGCTGCGCGGACTCGGTTCGCTTCTTCTCGAGCGCGGCCAGGCCGCCGAGGCGATCGAGCCTCTCAGGAAGGCGGTTCTTCGTGACCCGGCGAATCTCGAGGGCGCTTGGGCGCTCGCCCGCGCCCTGCGCCAGACCGGCGCATTGAAGGACGCCGCCGAGAGCCTCGCTCGGTCGTCCGTCCAGGACAAGGCGATCCTCGACGACGAGGCCGGCGCCGTGGCCTACGAGCGCGGCCGCTACGAAGAGGCCGTGGGCTTCTTCGAGAAGGCGCTCGCGAAAGAGCCTGGCTCACCGGGGTCAGCCGTGTACAAGGCGAACCGCGACAAGGCCGCAGCAGCGGTGGCGTTCCTCAAGGGCTCGGGCCTCACGGTTCCCGAGCGCTGAAGGCAGACCGCCGCCACACCGTCGTCCCTTACCCCGGCGAAGCGGCGCCCGGAACGTCGTCTCCCCGCATCGCGGCCAGCAGATCCGTGAGGATTCGCGCGGTCGCGCCCCAGATCGCGTGCCCGCGGTAGTGGTAGACGAGCGTCATCACGTCCCGGCCCTCTCCACTTCACGGCGCGCTCCTCGACGACCATCGGGTCGAGGAGGTACGCCAACGGGACCTCGATGATGGATTCCACCTCGCCCGCGTGCGGCGCGAACGTGATCGGATAGGGAATCGCACCGACGAACGGCGAGACCTCGAAGTCCGTGACGGTCTCGAGCTTCGGCAGCGCGCCCAGGATGCGGACGCTGGAGCGCGGGACGCCGATCTCCTCCTCGGTCTCGCGGATCGCCGTCTCCCAGAGGTTTGCGTCGCGGTCGGACACTCCACCGCCCGGGAACGAGATCTGGCCCTTGTGATGCTCGACCAAGTCCGTCCGCTTCGTGAAGAGAGTCCAGAGAGCCTTCTCGCGCACGTATAGCGGGATCAGAACTGCCGCCGCGCGGAGCGGCGGCGAGCCCTCCGGCCTCTCGGTGGAGCGCGGACGCACCGGGAAGCCGCGGCTGAGCCGCGCCCTCAGATCTTCCATCCAGGGGCTGTATGCGCCGCCGGGGGACTCCGTCATGGAGCAGCGTCGGGCGCGCCGAATCCCTGCCGCTCTGCCGCGGCCTTCTCGCCCCTCTTCACGAAGGACTGGAGATAGGCCTCGATGAAGCCGTCGAGGTCGCCGTCGAGCACCCGGTCCACGTCCCCGACCTCGAAGTTCGTCCGGTGGTCCTTTATGAGCCGGTACGGCGCGAGGACGTACGAGCGGATCTGCGACCCGAACCCGATCTCCATCTTCGTGCCCGCGCGCTCGGCGTCCTTCGCCTGGCGCTCTTCGAGGGCGCGTTGGTAAAGGCGCGACCTCAGAACCTTCATCGCCGCATCCTTGTTCTTGTGCTGGGAACGCTCGTTCTGGCACTGAACGACGAGCCCCGAAGGAAGGTGCGTGATGCGGATCGCCGACTCCGTCTTGTTGACGTGCTGCCCTCCCTTGCCGCCCGCCCGGAACGTGTCGATCCGGAGGTCCTTGTCGCCGATCTCGACCTCGATCGTGTCGTCGATCTCCGGCGACACGTAAACCGCGGCAAACGACGTGTGTCGACGCGCCGCGGCATCGAACGGCGAGATGCGCACGAGCCGATGCACGCCGCGCTCGGCCTTCATGTGTCCGTACGCGTACTCCCCCTCGAAACGCAGCGTCGCGGTCTTGATGCCCGCATCCTCGGCGTACGTCGCCTCGAGAACGTCCGTCTTCCATCCGCGCCGCTCCCCGTAGCGGAGGTACATGCGCATGAGCATCTCGGCCCAGTCCTGCGCCTCCGTCCCGCCGGCCCCCGCGTGGATCTCGACGATCGCCGGCAGCGGATCCTCGTCGTGGGTGAGCTTGAAGGTCAGCTCCTTGTGGCGCGCCCAGGGCGCGATCGCCGCGAGCGCCTGATCGGCGTCCGCCTCCACTTTCTCGCCCGAGCGCAGGAACTCCGCAAGGATCTCGAGCTCGTCCTGCCGTTCCTTGAGGTCCTTGTCGTCCGCGAGGACGCGCTCGGCGCGCTTCAGCTTGCGCAGAGTCTCCTGCGCCTCGAGGGCGTTCGTCCAGAAATCCGGCTCACCGGTCTTCCGTTCGAGCTCTTCTTTCTCTTTCGCCGCCTTGCGGACGTCAAAGATAGCCCCGGAGGGCGCTCACGGACGACGCGAGTTCGAGCAGGCGCTCAATGCGTTCTTCGTTCACGTGGAACTTCCTCCCGACGCGCGCGGAGAATACCGGCCACCAGCCCTGCCGCGCAAACCCACGCCACCGCGTCGCCTGCGGCCGTCGCGGGCGGCTTTGCGGAGGGCCGCTCGAGCAGCACGGCGAATGCGCCTTTCGTGTCGGGACCGAGCGTGACGAGAACGTTCCCCCTTCCATCCACCGCTCCGCTGATTCCGGTGATCGCCGCGCGCACGAGAGGACGGCCGGTCTCGATCGCGCGCAGGACGGCCGACTGCCAGTGCTGCCGCTGCGCGCCGGCACGTCCGTACCAGGCGTCGTTCGTGAGCGTGAACAGGACGTCGGCTCCCGCGCGCGTCTCCTCCCGCGCGATCCACGGGTAGACGACCTCGTAGCACACGGCACCCCCGAGCCTCCAGCTCCCGAGCGGCAGCAGAGCCGCCCCGGTTCCGGGAGTGAACGCCGACGGCACCGCACGGCTGATCGGCCGGATCATCCGAAAGAGGCCGGCGAGCGGCACGTACTCGCCGAAAGGCACCAGCCGCTGCTTGAAGTAAGGCGGCGTCACGGGGCCGTCTTTCGTCACGAGAAGGGCAGCGTTGTAGAACGGCGCGTCCGGATTGCCTGGCTCGTCGGACCAGACCGTGCTCAGAAGGATCGCGATGTCGAGCTCTTTGCAGAGAGTGACGACCCGGTCGCGGAAGGCGGGCGCGAACGACCAGGCGTAGGGTGCCGCGCTTTCCGGCCACAGCACGAGGACCGGCCGGCCGTGGCGGCACAGGCTCCGGGTCTGGTCCTCGAGACCGTCGAAGAGGCGTTCTGCGGTTCCGGCTTCCCAGCGAAGGTCCTGTGCCACGTTCGGCTGGACGACCCCGACCTTGAGGAACTCTCCTGACGCGCGCGGCCGCGGGGGCCCGGCCGCTCCCGCGATCACCGCCGCGAGCGTCGCGCCCGCGAGCCACGCCAGGCGCAGGTTTCGTACGGGCCGCGTGAGCGCGACGAAGAGCGCCGCGTTCAGAGCCGCCACGAGAAACGAGGAGAGCAAGACGCCTCCGAGAGCGGCGGTGCCGAGCAGCTGAGGGACGTCGGCGAGCGGGTTCGCGAGGAGCGCCCACGGGAAGCCGCCGAAGATCCAGACGGTCGTGCGAAAGAGCTCCTGGAGTACCCACGCCGCGCCGAAGGTCGCCACGACGCCGGCGGCCGAGCGCGGCGCGACCCACGCGTAGAGGAGGCTCATGACGCCGAACGGCACCGCACAAATCGCGGCGGCGAGCACGAGCGCGAGGACCGCGACGAACCCGGGAACGCCGCCAAAGCGGTGCACGGTGTAGGCGATCCAGGGAATCGTCACGATCCAGAAGGCGAGGCCGAAGACATAGCCGAGAAATGCTGCGTCCTTCGGACGCGCGCCGTCGAGCGCGGCGACCAGCGGGATCAGCGCGACGGGAAGCAGCGGAAGGATCGAAAAGTTCGGAAAACACAGCGCTAGAAGGACGCCGGAGGCGAGAGAGAAGAGAAGACGAGAGATTTTCTTAGAAGGTAATACGGACAACGAAAGCAAAATCAATCTTTCTTCGGCGCGAACTCTTCCGCCCGGTAGCTCGAGCGGACGAACGGGCCGGAGAAGACGGCCGAGAAGCCGAGCTCCATTCCCTGCGCCTCGAGAGACGCGAAGCGCTCGGGCGTCGCGTATTCCACGACGGGCAGGTTCCACGCGGAGGGCCTGAGGTACTGCCCCACCGTGACGACGTCGACGCCGGCGCCGCGCAGCGCGCGAAAGACGTCCACGACTTCGTCGTCCTCCTCGCCGAGGCCGAGCATGAGGCCGGACTTCGTCGTCATGGCCGGATGCCGCGCCTTCACCCGGGCGAGGAGATCCACGGAGCGGCGAAACGCCGACTTCGGGCGGACGCTGCCGTAGAGGCGGGGAACCGTCTCGACGTTGTGGTTGTAGACGTCCGGGCCGGAATCCGCGACGCGGTCGATCGCCTCCGCGGCCCCCCGGAAGTCGGGTGTCAGCACCTCGACCGTGCGGGAGAGGTCGTTGTCCTTCAGCGCCCTCACGACGGCCGCCCAGTGCGCCGAGCCCCCGTCGTCGAGGTCGTCGCGGTCCACGGACGTCACCACGATGTGCCGGATTCCCATCTCGTTCGCCGCGTCGACGAGGCGCCTCGGCTCTTCCGGGTCGAGGGGCGAAGGACGCCCGGACGTGATGTGGCAGAAGCCGCACGCACGCGTGCAGACGTCGCCCGCGATGAGAAACGTGGCCGTCTTCCGCTCGAAGCATTCCGTGCGGTTCGGGCAGCGGGCCTCCTCGCAGACCGTCGAGAGGCTTCCGCGGCGCATTCGCGCCTTCATTTCATGGAGCTCGGCGAGCCGCAGCTTTTTCTTGCGAATCCAGACGGGGAGGGCGGGCGTTCCTCGGACAGGCTGAGGGCGGCTCATGGCGTCACGAGCGGCTTGTTCTTGATCTGCTTGTCGGTCTGCTTGATCTTCCGAGCCGTCGCCTCCGCCTTCGATCTGTCCTTGAAAGGTCCCACGCGCACCCGGAACCAGCCGGCCTTGCCGGGGACGGCCGAGACGTCTGCGGTGAAGCCCTCGTTCCTGAGCCGCTTCAGGAGGTCGTCGGCGGCCTGGGCCTTCTTCGTCGCGAGCAACTGGACCCAGAACGGTCCCTTCGGCGCGGCCTTTGCGCTTGCGGGAGCGGCCTTTGCGGCAGCCGTCTTTGAGGCAGCGGCCTTTGCGGGCGGAGCCGCCGTGGGGGCGGGAGGTTTCGGCGTCGGCACCGCCGTGGCCGCGGGGGCCGGTGTCGGGGCGGCCGCCGCTTCCTTCGGAGTCCCGCGCTTGTCGGAGGCGAAGCCGAGAGCTTCCTCGGCGGGCTTCTTCTCTTCGCGGGGATTTTCCGAGGGCGCGAGCGTCGGGACGGGCAGGTCAGAGGCCGTCGCCAACGCGGTCACCGCGCCCGGGCCCTTCCGCGCCGCCGCGCCCGTCTTCATCCCGAGGAAGAAAGCGAGCGCGAGCGCGACGAGAAGAAGCAGGAAGAAAAAAGCCGCTTGCCGCCCCGTGACGGAGACCTGGTAATGGACGGGCGGCCGGTCATGTCGTTCCTCTGGGCCTTCCGAGAGGCCGAGAGCGGTCATCCGGGGGTCCCGCCTTTCTTCAGGAATGCCGAGATGAGGTCCATCGGCAGCGGGAAGAGGATCGTGGAATTCTTCTCCGTAGCGATCTCCGTGAGCGTCTGGAGGTAGCGGAGCTGGAGCGTCGCAGGCTCGCGGCCGATGATCGCTGCGGCCTCGGAAAGCTGCTTGGCAGCCTCGAACTCGCCGGAGGCGTGAATGATCTTCGCACGCTTCTCACGCTCGGCCTCGGCCTGCTTCGCCATGGCGCGCTGCATCTCGATCGGGAGGTCGACGCCCTTCAGCTCGACCATCGTCACCTTGATGCCCCAGGGGTCCGTGTGCTTGTCGAGGATTTCCTGGAGGTTCTCGTTCAGCTTGTCGCGCGAGGAGAGCAGCTCGTCGAGCGTGGCCTGGCCGAGGATCGAGCGGAGCGTCGTCTGGGAGAGCTGCGACGTCGCGTACAGGTAGTTCTCGACCTTCACGACGGCCTTCGCCGGGTCCATGACGTGGAAGTAAACGACCGCGTTCACCTTCACGGACACGTTGTCCCGCGTGATGACGTCCTGCGGCGGCACGTCGAGAACCACCGTGCGAAGGGAAATGCGGATCATCGTCTCGAACGGCCAGAAGATGAGCGTGAGACCGGGCCCCTTCGGGGCCGGCCCGAGGCGCCCGAGCCAGAACGTGACGGCCCGTTCGTACTCGTTCAGCACGTTGATCCACTTCGACAGGAAAACCAGTCCGACGAAAACGATCGGGATGAGGATCGGCAGATTCGACATGAGTCTCCTTAAGCCCCTTTCGGAGCAGGGCGAACGAGGACGGACAGGCCGTCGAGACCCGTGATCTCGACGTTCTCGCCTGCGGCGACCGGCGCGGACGACCGCGCCTCCCAGATCGCGCCGTCCACGAAGATCTTGCCCGTCGGTGCGAGGTCCGTCCGGGCGGCGACGATCTGACCCACGAGAACGCCGGCGCCGGTGCGGTCCGGCAGCCTCTTCACGGCGAGGGCCCTGAAGGAAAGCAGGGCGAGAATCGCCGCGGTCGTGACGGCGCCCGCCACGAGCGTCACGAGCTCGCCGCGCGGCGCGCCGGGCCGTTCAGGGAACAGCAGGAGCGCTCCCAGGATGATCGCGACCGCGCCGCCCACGGCAAGGACGCCGTGCGACGCGAGCTTGATCTCGAGAAAGAAGAACAGGGCTCCGAGCACGAGAAGGCCTACTCCGGCGCCGTTCACCGGCAGGACCGACATCGCGAAGAGCGCGAGGAGGAGACAGATCGCCCCGAGGACTCCGGGCAGGATCCCGCCCGGGTGCGAGAGCTCGGAATAGAGGCCTACGAGCCCGACGAGAAACAGGAGTCCCGCGAGCGCGGGGCTCGCGAGGACGCCGAGGAACTTCTCCCGCTTCGTCATCTCCTTGACCTCGGTCTTGAGGCCGGCCGTCTTCAGGATCACGTCGGGCTTTCCGACTCGCTTCGCGGTCCGCCCGTCGAGGCGCGTCAGGAGATCCGGAATGTCGCGCGCGATGACCTCGATCAGCTTTCGCTTCTCGGCTTCGGTCTCGGAATACGACGCCGCGTCGCTCACGGCCTTCACGGCATCGTCCACGGGACGGCCGCGGGGCTCGGTCACCGAGCGCAGGAGCGCCGAGACGTCCTGTCCGATTTTCTTCGCGATCGTCTTCGGTAGGTCTTCTCCGCTGCCGCCCACGGGCGACGCGGCGCCCGCGTTCGTGCCCGGCGCCATCGCCGCGACGTCGCACGACATCAGGACGATGAATCCGGCGGAAGCCGCCTGCGACCCCGGAGGCGCGACCCACCCCACGACGGGCACGCGCGAGCTGAGGATCGCCTGTGTGATCGTCCGTGTGGAATCGAGACGTCCGCCCGGCGTGTCGATGCGGATGATGACGAGCGGCGCCCGCGCGTCACCCGCCTCGTTGATCGCCTGCACGATGAAGCGCGCGCTGACCGCATTGATGTCCGTGTCGAGGTCCACCACGGGAACCGGCGCGGACGGCGGGGCCGCCGAAACCGCAAGCGACCCGAAGAGGAGAACGGCCGCCACGAAGCGCACGAGGCCATTATAGGTTCGTGCTAGAACGCGCCGATGCGCTGGAAGCCTGTCGACGTTCTGACGACGCTGTTCGCGACCGCCCTCCTGGCGGCCGGGCTGATGCGGTTCGAAGCACTGGAAAACCGGGGGGTGCTTCTGAGAATGGGGCTGGTTGCCGTCGTTCCGGCGCTGATCGCCATGCTCCGTGGCCGCAATCCGAACCCGTCTAGGAGTCTTCAAATTCTCCTGGATTTCTACATCATCGGCTGCGTCGTCGTGATCTTCGACGGGCTCGGCCCGCTCATTCGTGCCGTCCACCCCGTCGATTACGACGCCGCGCTCATCGCGTTCGACCGCGCGCTCTTCGGAACGGACCCGACCGTGGCGCTCGAGAAGATCGCGACGCCCTTCCTCTCGGACGTCCTGACGGTCTTCTACGCGCTCTACTACTTCCACCCCATCGTCCTCGGGACGCTCGTGCTCCTCGACGACCGCGATCGCCCCGCGCTCGAGCGCGATTTCCCCCGCTTCGCGTTCGTCATCGTGTTCGTGTTCTACGTCAGCTACTTGTGCTACTTCCTCGTGCCCGCGATCGGCCCCCGCTACACGCTCGTACACGCCGGGCCGCTGCCGCGGGGCGCGATCTCGCAGGCGATCGACCACACGCTCGACGTCCTCGAGAAGAACAAGCGCGACTGCTTTCCCTCGGGCCACACGATGGTCCTCGTGGCCATCCTCCTCGAGGCGCGTCGCCGATCGAAGAAGACGTTCTGGGCATTCCTGCCGTTCGCGGTCGGCCTGATTCTCGCCACGGTCTACTGCCGGTACCACTACGTCGCGGACGTGCTCGCGGGCCTTGCCCTCGCATTCGTGACGGTCCTGCTCGGGAACGCGCTTTACAGGCGCTTCGCCACCAGCCGATAGCGCCGGTAGATCCGGCCGCCGAAGATTTCGAGGGGCTTGAGGATGTCGAGGTTGTCCTCGAGCATCCACGAGAACTCCGCCCATTTGTGGCCGATGCGGAGGCCTTCCTTCATGGCCTCGTAATAGAGGACGGCGTCGATGCCCCGTTTGCGGTACTCCGGTAGCACCCCGAGCGCCATCGTGCGGCAGCGGTCGATCTTCTTCTTCTCCGTCAGGAACCTCAGCCAGCCGAAGGGAAACAGCGACCCGCCCATCTTCACGAGGACCTGGTTGAAATCCGGAAGCGCGAGATGGAACGCGGCGGGCTTCCCGTCGATCTCGGCGAAGAGGATGTAAGGCGGGTAAATGACGGGCTTGAGCTTCTTCGCCATCGCGTCGATCTCCTCGGACGTCATCGGGACGAAGCCCCAGTTCTTCTCCCACGCCCCGTTGTAGATGGTCTTCACGATCGCGAGGTCTTCGTCGAACTTGTTCATGCGGATCGGCCGCACGACGAGGTTCGGCTCGCGTCGCCGCACGCCCTCGGCGATGCGCGCGAGCCGCTTGAACGAGACGTCGCTCACGGGCGCGAGGATCGCGACGAGGTCTTTCTCCTTCGAATAGCCCGCGTCCGCAAAGAGGTCGAGGTAGTACGCGGGGTTGTACGTCATCATGAGAAACGGCAGCCCCGGGTCGCTCTCCTGGGGCACGAATGCCCCCACCTCGTCGTTGAGCGATGGGTTCGCGGGGCCGCGCAGCCGGTCGCAGCCCGGCAGCATCTCGCGCACGGCTGCCTCGGCGGCACGGAGAAGAGCGGTCGAGACCTCCCGGTCGTTCTCACTTTCGAAGAATCCGAAGAATCCCGTCTTCTCCCCGTGGACCCTGTTGTGTTCATCGTCGACGATCGCCGCGATTCGCCCGACGACCCGGCCGTCTTTTCGCGCCAGAAACAGTCTTCTCTTCGCGTGCTTCCAGAAAGGGTTCCTCTTTTCGTCAAGAATCCAGCGAACGTCCGAGCGCAGCGGTGGCGGCCAGCTCGGGTCGCCGGCGTAGATCCGATACGCCAGCTCGACGAATTCGCGGAGCGCACGGGGCGAGTCGACGGATTCGATCTTGATCATGCTGCCTTGAGGAAATTCGCCTTCGGATTGAAGATTGTCTTAGAAGGGAGATGAAGCCGCGGCGAACGGGAGCGCCAGAGCGACGCGTGAAGGGCCTCGCCCCTTCATGCTTCTAAGAAATCCGAAAACCCCCGGTCCCCATCCTACGAAACCAGCCCCAGCTCCCGGCCCACCTTGTGGAACGCCTCGAGGGCGCGCGTGAGGTGGGCCTTCGTGTGCGTGGCCATGTAGGACGTCCGGATGAGGGCGCGGCCGGGGGGCGAGCCGGGGCTGACGACGGCGTT
Source organism: Thermoanaerobaculia bacterium (assembly GCA_963816185.1). GTDB lineage: Bacteria > Acidobacteriota > Thermoanaerobaculia > UBA5066 > UBA5066 > Fen-183. The sequence continues at coordinate 547,547 of CAWFJJ010000028.1, forward strand.
CACGAAGACCCCCTCGTCGTCCAGACGCGCGGCCATCTTGAACGCAAGCTCGTCCGGCCCGACGACGATCGGGATGACGGGCGTCTGGGAGTTGCCGCAGTCGAACCCGATGGCGCGCAGGGCCGTCAACATGAACCGCGTGTTCTCCCAAAGACGCTCGCGGCGCTCGGGCTCGTTCTCGATGATGTCGAGCGCGGCGAGGACGGCCGCGACGCAGGCCGGCGGCGGCGCCGCCGTGAACATGAGCGCGCGAGCCCTGTGCTTGATGAACTTGATGACCTCCGGCTCGCCGACGACGAAGCCTCCCACGGTCGCGAGCGACTTCGAGAACGTACCCATGATGAGGTCGACTTTGTGCTCGAGGCCGAAGTGCTCGGCGGTGCCGCGACCGTGCTTGCCGAGGACGCCGACGCCGTGCGCATCGTCGATCATGAACGCCACGTCGTAGTCGTCGCAGATGCTGACGTACTCGGGGACGGGCGCGATATCGCCCTCCATCGAGAAGACGCCGTCGACTACGAGGATCCGCCCGTTGCGGTCGCCGTTCAGGGCGAGAAGCCGGCGCAGGTCAGCCGGATCGTTGTGCTTGAACTTCTTGACGTCGGCCCCGACCGCGAGGCGCGCGCCGTCGTAGATGCAGGCGTGGTCCTGCCGGTCGAGGTAGATCGCGTCGCCCTTGCCCGCGAGCGAGGACAGGACGCCGAGGTTGACGAGAAAGCCCGTCGAAAACGTCACGCAGGCCGGTTTCTCCATGAAAACGGCGAGGCGCTCTTCCAGCTCGACGTGGATGTCGAGCGTCCCGTTCAGGAGGCGGCTGCCGGCGCAGCCCGCGCCGTACTTCCTGACGGCCTCGATCGCGCGCTCCTTGATCTTCGGATGCGAGGTCAGGCCGAGGTAGTTGTTCGACCCCAGCATGACCATCTCCCGGCCCCCCATCATGACGACCGGGTCCTGGCCCGACTCGATGGTCCTGAAGAAGGTAAACAGGCCGGCGGCGCGAAGCTCGTCGGGTACCGTATAAGTTCGACACTTATCGAAAAGTGAGCGGCTCAAGGCGGGTTCCGCGATGACATTCGACCGACCAAGCATCGATTCATCCTCTGCGGCTGCGGGCCGCGCCCCGTGGTGCTGTCTCATTTCGTGTCCTCTGTCCTTGGAATTTTACCACCTCGCTACGAGATCCAGCCACGCGCGAGATACCACTCCCAGGTGAGCCGTGCGCCAACCGCAAAATCCGTTCGAAATGGCTGACCCAGAGCAACTTGCGCATCCGACACATCGCAGATCCAGGCGTTCTGGAGCAGCTCGTTTGCTTTATCGGCGTTGAAGACCGGAGGCCCCTTCGCGAGCGCCGAAAGGGCGCCGACCAGGGAGCCCGCCGCCCGAATCGCCGCGGCGGGAATCGGAAAGAGCCAAGGGCGCCTGGGAGGAAGGGTCGCGAGCGTCTCGGCGATGCCCCGGTATTCGAGGACCTCCGGGTGGGCGACGTAAAACGTCTCCCCTTTTCCTCCCCGGTCGAGCGCTCCGAGGACGGCCCGGGCCACGTCTTCGGCGTACACCATCTGGATGCGAGGCTTCCCGCCCGCGAGAACCGGCACGAAGCCCCGGGAGGCCGCGACGAACAGGTCCCTGATCGCCGTTTCGCGGGGCCCGTACACCGCGCTCGGGCGAAGAATCGTGAAGGCGAGACCCGGCGCGTTTCGGACCGCTTCCTCGCCGGCCAGCTTCGACCGACCGTAGGACGAGACGGGGCGCGGGGAGTCGGCCACGCACACAGGGGCTCCGTTTCGGCTCGGGCCGCCCGCGGCCTGGGAAGACACGAGGACGATGTGAGCGTCCGGCCCCGCCTTCCGAACCGCCGAGACGACGTTTGCCGTGCCGGCCGCGTTCGCGGCCATGTATTCAGCCTCGCTCCGGGCCGACGTCTTCCCGGCGACGTGCACCACGGCACTCGCACCCGCCACCAGCGCCTCGAGCGATTCCGGCCTCCTCACGTCGCCCGGAACGATCTCGACCGGAGTGTCTTTCAGCCAGCCGGGGTTCTCGGGACGGCGCGCGAGCGCGCGCACCCGGTAGCCCGCCGCGAGAAGGGCGTCGGAGACGTGGCTGCCCACGAATCCACTCCCTCCCGTGAGGGCGACGAGTTCGCCGCGCGGCATCGGGTGAGTGTATCGCTCGACTATGATGCCCTCCCTCGATGCAAAAGAGCCTGTCCGCAGCCGCCCTGGCCCTCGTGCTCGCCGCGCCCGCCTCAGCCCTCGAGGCACCCCGCAAGATCGTCGACTACGACATCAAGGTCTCCCTCGACCCTGAGACGAAGGTCGTCGAGGGCGTCGAGACGCTTAAGTGGACGAACCCGTCAGACGGACCCGTCGGCGAGCTGCGCTTCCACCTCTACTGGAATGCCTTCCGCAACGACCGGTCGACCTTCTTCAAGGAGTCGGGCGGGCGTCTCCGATGGGATACCGCGGACACCGTCAAAGGTTGGGGCTATACCGACGTGACCTCGATGAAGTGGGACGGCAAAGAGCTCGTGAAGGCGGCCCGCTTCGAGAGCCCTGACGACGGCAACCCCGACGACCGGACGGTCCTCGTCGTCCCGCTCCCCCGCCCCGTCGCTCCCGGCGAGACCGCGGCCCTCGCGATCGCGTGGAAGGCAAAGGTCCCGAGGGTCTACGCGCGCGCGGGCTACGTCCGCGACTTCTTCATGTTCGGCCAGTGGTTCCCTGAGATCGGCGTCTACGAGCCGAAGGGCCGCCGCCGCCGGACGGACCCGGGCTGGAACTGCCACCAGTACCACGCGAACTCCGAGTTCTACGCGGACTGGGGCGACTACCGCGTCGCGATCACGGTGCCCGAGAAGTTTGTCGTCGGCTCGGCGGGCGCCCTCGTGGATACGAAGATCGCGGGCGGGAAAAAGACTCTGACGTTCGAGCAGAAGTCGATCCACAACTTCGCCTTCACGGCCGACCCGCGGTACGTCGTCGTCGAGGACGTCTTCGACCCCGCGAAGGACATTCCGGCCGGCGAGGTCGCGCGCGCCTCGAAGACGCTCGGGCGCTCCGAGACGGACCTCCGCGCCGGGTTTCACAAGGTCGCGATTCGGCTCTACCTCCAGCCTGATCACCGCGCCTTCGACCGCCGGCACATCGAGGCGCAGAAGTGGGCGCTCGCGTGGACGGGTCTCTGGGCGTTCCCGTACCCGTACGCGCAGGTCTCGATCGTCGACCCGCCCGAAGACGGCATGGGTGCGGCCGGCATGGAGTACGAGACGATCTACACGACGCTCTCGCTCAAATGGATGTCGCACTGGCCATGCGACCGGCTCTACTTCCCCGAGATGGTCACGATCCACGAGTTCACGCACGGCTACTGGATGGGCCTCCTCGCGTCGAACGAGTTCGAGGAGAGCTGGATGGACGAGGGGATCAACACCTTCACCGAGCAGGTGATGGTGGACCGCAAATACGGCTCGTACGTGAGCGTTCCTCCGGGAGTCGGTTTCAGCGACGAGGAGGTGAATCGCGCGCAGGCCGCGCTCACGCAGGACCACGATCCGATCCTCGCGGCCTCGTGGAAGTACGCGACCGAGAGCTCCTATGGGCGCAACTCCTACCCGCAGACCGGCACGACGATCCAGCAGATCCGCAACCTCCTCGGCGAGGAGACGTTCTGGCGCGCGTTCCGCGGTTACGCCGAGCGCTGGCGTTTCGACCACCCGGCGTCCGAGGACTTCTTCGACTTCATGCGCGCGAGCGGGAACCCGCTCGTCGCCGACCTCATCCGGAAAACGTGGTACGGCCCCGGCTGGGTCGACTTCGCGATTCTCGATGCGCGCACGAGGGCCGACGACGGCTTCACGGGCTTCGACGACGCCGAGAAGGCCGTGAACTTCGACCCGGATCCGAAGAAGAAGCCGAAGAAGGAGCCCGACGGGCAGAAGCACAAGGGCCCATGGCAGTCGCTCGTCGTCGTCGGCCGCGACGGCGACATCGAGATGCCGGCCCGCGTCGTGATGACGCTCAAGGACGGCACGAAGATCGAGCGCACGTGGGACGGCGCGAGCGGGTGGGTCAAGTACCACGTGACGTCGTCGTCGCCGCTCGTGAAGGCCGAGGTGGACCCGGAGCGCCGGACGGTCCTCGACCGCAACCCCTGGAACAACGCCCGCTATACGAAGAACTACGAAGGCCCGTCGGCCGCCGCCAAAGCCCGGACCTACGCCCTGCATCTCGTGGAGATCCTGCTCTCCACTCTGTGGGGCGTTCTGTGACCCCGCTCTCGACAGGCCTCGGCGCCGCCCTCCGCCACCGGCGGCTCGCCGCCGTCCTGTGGCTCTCGCTGCTCGCGCCCGCGCTCGTCACATGGCTTCCCCTGAAGGCCCTCTTTGCGGCCTTCGACGAAGGCGCCTTCCGCGAGGCCCTCGTGAAGGGCTGGGACGGCTGGGGAATGCTGTCTTTCCTGAGGATTCAGAGACCCGAAATCATCGTGGTCCTCGCCTCGGTTCTGTGCGCGTTCCTCGTCTTCGCGCTCCTTCAGCTCTTCCTGACGGGCGGCGTCCTGCGCGTTCTCGTCGACGGCAGACCTCGATCCGTGTTCGCGCGTGTCGTCGCCGAGTCGGCCGTCCTCTTCAAGGCGAACCTCTGGGCGACGGCGCGCTTCGCGGCGTCGTCACTCTTCTGGCTCGGCCTTCTCGTCGTCCTGCCGGTGAAGATCCTGGCCAAGCTCGGCAAGGACGCGCCGCCGCACACGTTTCTTCCGGACCTCGCCTTCTGGTGGGCACTCATCGTCGGGGCGATCGTCCTTCTGAACGTCGGCCTGAGGTTCGACCTCGCCCGCATCGCCCTTGCGCGCGACGACGCCCGAAATGCCCGCGGCGCCTATCGCATCGCGAAGCAGCGTCTCTCGGGCCGGCGCGCCTCGGGAATCCGCATCCTCCTGTTCTGGCTCGTCGTGTTCCTCGCGGTGCAGGCCCTCTTCACGAGCGCAGGGCTCCGCATGAACCCCCGAACGAACGGAGCCGTCGCCGGGCTCTTCCTCTTCCGACAGATCGGGTTCTATCTCCTCGCGACGGCTCGCGTCGGTTTCTTCGCGTCCCTTCTCGCGTGGGAGAAGCGCCGTCGCCCGGCCTATTCCGTCATGGGGAGCGCCACCGGCGGGACGACGTGGAAAGCCAGCGAACCGATCTCGACAAGGGCGCCCGCGAGCGCTTTTCCGGAAACCGGCTCCAGCGTGACGACGAACGGCAGCGCGCTCTTGTCCTCGTAAGGGGCCTGGAACACGGCGTCGATGTTCGCGCCGTGGTTCGCGAGGATGCGCGCGAGGTCCGCGATGATGCCGGGGCGGTCGCGGACGACGAACCTCAGATAGAAGGGCGACACGAACTCTTCGGGCGTCGCAGGCACGCACGGCTCGAGAACGCCGAAACCGAGCGGCGGCGCGGCTCGAGCGCCTCGACGTGCGATTTCCACGACGTCCGCGAGAACGGCCGTCGCCGTCGGGCCGCCGCCAGCCCCGCGCCCGGAGAAGACGAACGGGCCGCCGCTTTCTCCGCGCACCTCGACCGCGTTGAAAGGGCCCGTCACTTTCGCGAGGAGCGACGCCTCCAAGACGAGGTGCGTCCGGACCGAGAGGAGGAGGTGTCCGCTCTCGAGGAGGCGCGCCACCGCGAGCTGGCGGGGCGTGCGCAGGAGCATCCGGGCGTAGACGAAATCGCACGGGAGAAGCCGCCTGATTCCCTCTCGCGCGATCTGGTCGAACGCCACGTCGCGGCCGAACGCGAGTCGCGCGAGCAGCGCGAGTTTGTACGCGGCGTCGTCGCCTCCGACGTCGCTCGCCGGGTCCGCCTCCGCGTAGCCGAGCCGCTGCGCCTCGGCCAGAACCTCGGCGTACGGGCGCTGCGTCTTCTCCATCTCCGTGAGAATGAAATTGCACGTGCCGTTCAGGATGCCGGACACCGCTGTCACGCGGTCGCCCGTGAAGCTCGCGCGCAGCGCTCGCAGGATCGGAATCCCTCCCGCGACCGCCGCCTCGATGCCGAGACCGGCGCCTTTTTCTCGCGCGAGCCCCTGCAGCTCGGTCCCGTGCCGGGCGAGAAGCAGCTTGTTCGCCGTCACGACGCTCTTGCCCGCAGCCAAAGCGGCGCGGATGAGACCGTTCGCGGGCTCGAGCCCGCCGAGCAGCTCGACGACGAGATCCACACCGGGATCCGTCGCGACGGACGCGAGATCGTCCGTCCAGCGTACGCCGTCGCCGAGGCCGGGATCGCGCTTTCGATCGGAGCTGCGGGTCGCGACGGCCGCGAGAGAGAGGCGAACGCCGCGCCGGGAATCGAGATCGGGTGCCTCCCTCGCGAGGAGCTTCGCGAACGCCTGGCCCACCGTGCCGAAGCCGATCAGGCCGACGCGAACGGTCCCTGCGGGGTCGCTTTTCATGGGCGCGCAATGTACGGTACGCGCGCGCCCCCGGTCAAAGACTCGTCGAGGAGGTCACGATGTCGGCGTCCACGATCCTTCCCCTGATCGCTCTTCTTTCCCTGCCTCAGGCCGCCCGGCCCCAGGGCAGGCCCGCTCCCGAGCCCAGGCGCTCCGAAGAGGCCGCAGCTGCGAAGGCGAACCCGGCCGAGGGAAAAGAGGAGGACAAGAAGGACGAGAAGGAAGAGCCGCCCATCGTGACGCACCACGAGCTTCGCGTCGGCGGGAAAGTTCTGAAATACACGGCCACGGCGGGCCTCATGCCGCTGAGGAACGAGGCGGGCGACCTCGAGGCGCACATCTTCTACGTCGCGTACACGCTCGATCGGGGCGGCGTCCCCGTCGAGAAGCGGCCGCTCATGTTCTCGTTCAACGGCGGCCCGGGCTCGTCGTCCGTGTGGCTGCACCTCGGCGCCCTCGGACCGAAGCGCGTGAAGATGAAGGACGACGGCATGATGCCGGCGCCCCCGTACGCGCTCGTCGACAACGAAGAGACGTGGCTCACGGAAACGGACCTCGTCTTCATCGATCCGGTCGGGACGGGGTACAGCCGCGCGGTCAAGCCCGAGCTCGCGAAGAAGTTCTGGAGCGTGGAGGGCGATCTCGCGTCCGTCGGAGAGTTCATCCGCCTCTACCTCGCGCGCAGCGAACGCTGGGCGTCACCGCTCTTCCTCGTGGGCGAGAGCTACGGCACGACGCGGGCTGCCGGTCTTTCCGGCGCCCTCGTCGAGAAAGGCATCGCCTTCAACGGCATCCTCCTCGTCTCGTCCATCCTCAACTTCCAGACGGCCCGCTTCACGAAGGGAAACGACCTTCCCTACCCTCTGTTCCTTCCGACGTATGCGGCCACGGCCTGGTACCACAAGAAGCTGCCCGCCGATCTGCAGGCGAAGCCGCTTCGGACCGTCCTCGACGAGGTCGAGAAGTTCTCCGCGTCCGGCTATCCGATCGCGCTCGCGAAGGGCGACGCGCTGACGCCCGCGGAGCGCAAGGCGATCGCCGAGCGGCTCGCCCGCTACACGGGGCTCGACTCGGCATGGATCGACCGCGCCGACCTGAGGATCGAGATCCAGCATTTCTGCAAGGAGCTGCTCCTTAACGAACGGCGCACCGTGGGCCGGCTCGACACGCGCTTCCTGGGCATCGACGAGAGCGGCGTCTCGGAGCGCCCCGATTACGATCCGAGCAACACCGCCATCCGGCCGCCGTACACGGCCATGTTCAACCAGTACGTGCGCACCTCGCTCGGCTACAAATCGGACTCCCCGTATCAAATCCTCATCGACCTCTTCCGGTCCTGGGACTGGGGCGCGCGAAACGGGTTCGCCGACACGAGCGAAGCCCTGCGCCAGGCGTTCGCGAAGAATCCCGACATGAAGCTCTTCGTCGCGTCGGGCCATTTCGACCTCGCGACACCGTACTTCGCGACGCAGTACACGCTCGCCCATCTGGGCCTCGACCCGAGCCAGCGCGCCCGCATTACGACGCACGAGTACGAGGCCGGCCACATGATGTACATCCACCCGGGCGAGCTCGCGAAGCTGCGCAAGGACGTCGGCGCGTTCCTGAAAGCTGCGCTCCCGCCCCCGTAGGGAGCGGGAACCGAATCGAGGCGCATGGGTCCAATCCCTCGAAGGGAGATTCCGATGCGCCACCAGATCCTGACCGCTCTCCTCCTCGCCGCCGGGGCCGCGAACGCCTCCTCATCGTCCGGTTTCGGCCTCGAGGTCCTCGTCGACGGACGCGAGCGTCCCGAGTACGAGGCACGCGGCACCGTCTACGTCGAGGCCCTTCGCGGCCGCGATTACGCGCTTCGCCTTTCGAACCCGACGGGCACGCGCGTCGCCGTAGCGCTCTCGGTCGACGGGCTGAACACGATCGACTCGCGCCGAACTTCGGCCCGGGATGCGCGCAAATGGGTTCTCGCGCCTTACGAGACCGTCGTCATTCCGGGCTGGCAGGTCTCGACCGCGGCGTCGCGAAAGTTCTTCTTCACGGGCGAGCGCGGCTCCTACGGCGCGGCCCTCGGGAAAACGAAGGATCTCGGCGTCCTCGAGGCGGTGTTCTTCCGCGAGAGGCTTCCCTACCGCATCGAGAGGCGCTGGAGAAAGGGCAAGGACCAAGAAGAGATTTCTTCGAATGAAAATGAGGACTCTGCCGCCGCGGCACCGGCGGTGCCCAGCCGAGGCGGCGATCGCGACCTTTCGAAGCAATCGTCCTCTTCGGAGGGTGCCGCCGAGAAGGGTAAGCTCTCGCAGAACGAGCCGTCCGGCACGGCACGGGACCATTCGCAGAAATCTCTTTCTTCCTCTTCGTCTCCCTCCTCGGCGCTGTCCGACGAGTACGCCGCGACCGGAATGGGGCGAAAGACGCAGTTCGGCGTGACGCAAGTCGACCTCGACCTCGAGACGGAGCCCGCCGCCGTCGTGCGGCTGCGCTACGAGTTCCGGCCGCAGCTCATCGCGCTCGGCGTCCTGCCCCGTGACCCGGACTCGTCGCGCATCGCGCGCCGCGAGCGCGCCCGCGGCTTCGAGGAGTTCTGCCCCGAAGTCCGATAGCCAGTCGCCACGAACCTCACTTCTCGTTCAGAAGCGCGAGCGCCCGGTCCGCCGCGAGGGGGCCGGGCGCCTTGCCCTGGAAGACGCGGCCCGCGCCGCCGCCCTTCCCTCCGAGAAGCGACGCGATCGCGCGACCCAGCGCCTGCGCGTCGCCGAAGCCGTCGCCGGCGCCGAGGGCGAAAACGTGCTGGCCGTCTCGCGTCGCCGTGAGGAACGCGGCGCGCGGCCCGGCTCTTTCGGAGAACCGCCGCGCGACCGCCTGAACGAACGCCATATCGCGCCCGTCGAAGTGCGCGTGCACGACACGCGGACCCGTCGCAAGCGCCGCTTCCACCGCCGCGGCCACGAGCTCCTCCTCGGCGCGGCGGAGCGCCCTCTGCGCGTCCGCGAGCTGATCCAGCTTCATCTTCGCCGCTGCCGCGAGGCCGGCGTCCGGCGCGCCGAGCAGTGTCCTCAGCGCGGCGTTCCGCTCTTCGTGGCGCGCGAACCTCCTTCGCGCCCGCCGCCCCGCCACGAAGAAGACGCGCGTCCCGCCGCGCAAGGGCTCGGCGGACAGGAGCGCGACGAGCTCGATCTCGGCGGTGTTCGAGAGATGAGTTCCGCCGCACGTGTTGAGGTCGACGCCCTCGATCTCGACGAGCCGCACGTCGCCCGTGTGGGCCTCGGGCAGGCCACGCGTCCTGACGGGGAGCGCACGGAACTCATCGAACGTGACGCGCCGCGGGCGCACGGACCGGGCGGCCCGGATTTCCATCGCCACGCCATTCTCGAGCGCCTCGATCTCGGCAGGCGAAACAGAGCGCGCCTCGAGCTCGACGTCGCAGATCTCGGGACCGAGGTGAAAAGCCTTCGTCGGCCAGCCGAAGCGATCTTGCGCGACGGCCGAGAGCAGGTGCTGGCCCGTATGCTGCTGCATGTGGTCGAAGCGGCGGTCCCAGTCGAGCCGCACGCGCACGGGCCCGGGCGTCACAGGGGCTCCGACGTAGTGCCGGATCTCGCCGCCCGACTTCTGCACGTCGAGAACCTCGACAGCGTCCAGGAAGCCGTGGTCCGAAGGCTGCCCGCCGCCCTCGGGAAAGAGAATGGTGTCGTCGAGAACCGCGTACGCCCGCCCCGCGTCGTCGCGCACCTCGAGGATCGAGGCGTCGAGCTCCGTGCGGTACGGCTCGCGCTCATACGCGGGAAGCCCGGTTGCGTTCATGACGCCGGGAAGATTAGCGCCGCCTCACCGCGAGGCGGTAGCGCCGCCGCCCCTGGAATGACTTTCGGTTCGCTCCTCAGGATCTCCTCTGGACCGCGCGCACCGTCCGCAGCCATTTCAGTCGCGCCTCGAGCTGAAATCGCGCCGCCACGCTCACGCGATAGTCAGCCTCCGACGACCCGCGCTCGGCTGCCGCATAGGACCGAAGTTCTCGAATCATGACCCGGGTCAACTCCTCGGCGCGTGAGAGAAACGCGGCTCGGTCGCGCCTCGACTTCAGGCTCTCGAGGAAATAGGCGCGCGTCCGAATTGGATCCGATGTCGCCCGGGCGGCCCAGGGCTCGAGGTCTCTGATCCAGGCCCGGATCGCGCGCGCGCCCTCCTTCGTCAACGCCAGGTCACGCCGGCCGCGGCGCGCGCCGATCCGACTCCTGACGCTCACGAGCCTCAGCCGCAGCAGCCGTTCGATCACGGGATAGATCGAGCCGGCGCTCGCGCTCCATTCCGTCGTCGGCGAGCTCGCGAAGACGCGCCGGATCTGGTACGTGGAACAGGGCTGGAGGCGCTGGATCAGGCCGAGCGTGCAGCTTTCGAGTTCGGTCAGGTCGCCCGGCATCGCCGTTCTCCCGGCTCTTCGCGGACGGCTGGACATGATAGTACGAATCGTACTATTTTCGAGGCCGGGACGTCGAGGTCCGGGCGGAACGGGCCCGGCGGGGAAAGGGAGAGGCAGGGCCGGACCAGGAAGTCCTGACGCTAGAGGTCGACGGATTCGTCGAGGATCGCAGGGTTCTGACGCTTGCCTCCTCGGATCCCGACGTGCTGCGCCAAGACGTTCGCGCTGACGGGCTCGTCGGTGCCTTCTATTGCCGGAAGAGCGCCAGGAAACTGCCGGTGATCGTGGCCCTTGGGGGGAGCGAGGGCGGCCTCGATTTCGCCGACTGGATCGGCCCGAAGCTGGCCTCGCGCGGCTTCGCCGTGCTTGGATTGGCCTATTTCGCCCCACGCGGCAGCGCGATCGCCGGCGTGTCGACCTCTCTGAACAGGATCCCCGTCGAGCTGATCGAGAAGGCGCGCGCCTGGTTGCGCGCCCGCCCGGAAGCGGATGTCGACCGGTTCGGCCTGGTCGGGCGCTCCAAGGGCGGCGAATTCACCCTCGTCCTGGCCTCGACCTACGAGTGGATTACTGCGGCGGTCGCCTATTTCCCCGCCGACTACGTCTGGCAGGGCTTCCAATACGGTGGCGGCGGAGACATGGGCTCGTCCTGGACACGCGAAGGAAGAGATCTCGCCTTCCTGCCCTTGACCGGTACACGGGCGGAGATCGAGAGAGGCCGGCAGCCCGGCGGGAAGACGTATCTCGCGCGCGTGGCCAGGACCAACATCGCGGCGGCTTCGCCCGAGGCGCTCGCCGCGGCAACCATCAAGGTCGAGCACAGTCACGCCGCCCTGATGCTGATCGGCGGCGGCGACGACCAGCTCTGGGATTCGGGGGCGAGCGTCGAACGCCTCGCTGCCCGGCTCAAGAGCGCGGCCTATTCCCACCCGTACGAGACCCTCGTCTATCCCGCCGCGGGCCATGACGTCGTCGGCACCGGGTGGAGGCCGACCTCGACCGAAGACGCCGACCCCATCCAGGCAGGCGGCACACCACATGCGGATGCACACGCCCAGGCTGACTCGTGGACCAGGATGCTGAGGTTCTTGGAGCGCGAACTGCGCCCGCGCCCGAGGCTCCGTTCCTCCCGTCCGACGGGCTCCCCAGGTGAAACCTCTCCGCCACCCAATTGAGATGAACGATTGGACTTGCGATTCTAGATGTCTCGCCGGACCTCACGCGCCGCGGATCTCTTCGCCGCAGCCGCCTACGAGCGCAATTCGATCGCTCGCGCTGCCGCCGCCTGGAACGCGGGCGACGGCACGACGGCATCGAGACGCAGGCATGCCTCCGTGAATTTGATGGCATGCTCGTCGCCGCTCTTTACGGCCCCGGCGATCAGCGCCTCTCGTGACGCGCGGGGCCCTTCGACTTCCGACTGCGGCGGCTTTCCGAACACGGCGTAGATCGCCGCTCCGGCCTGCCACGCACAGGTCAGGAGGTGCGCCGCCGTCCGCGCCGAAACGTGCGGCGCGAGAAGGCCCGCGGCGGCCGGGCCCGTCACCGCGTGAATCAATGCGATCGTACGCCCCTTGGACGTCGTCGTCCCTGCGAGAAAGACGCGGGCGAAGGCCTCCCCGAGGGCGGGGACGAAAGTCTCGGGCGCGCCCGCGTCGACGAGCGAAACCACTCCGGGGAAGTCCGGCAGCGCGGTCGCGAGCTTCAGCCCCTGCGCGATCGACCCCGTGCGCTTCACGTCCTCGGACACGCGGGGAACGTGCGTGAGCGCCTGCTCCGGCGTGAGGTGCGCCTGCAAGGTCTCCTTCCAAGGGAGCGCCTGATACGTCGCGGCCCAATAAGCGAATCCTCGCGCAACCTCCTTTCGCCGCCCCGGCATGTCGTGCCGCGCGAGCGAGCGCACCGCATGTCCGGCCCGGATGACGCCGTGCGTCGCGGCCCCGGCAAATCCCGGCGCGAGCTCGTACACCCAGCGGTCCACGGCCGGCTCCCACGGGCCCTCTCGAAACTCCTTCAGGAAAAGAGCGAGCCAGTCCGGGTATCTCCGCACCTGGCCGAGAGCGTCGCGGATCTCGGCGCCCTTCAGAGGCGTGCCGGGCGCGGGCTCGTCACCGAGCTTCCGGCGGTACGTCTCCGTCCAGGGCACGATCGCGGCGGTCTGTTCCAGCGCGAAGAGGGCCTCGGCCGCCATCGGGCCGTGATTCGAGAGGCCGCCGCCGTACTCGGGCGCTGCTCCATCCAGAATCTCGAGGGCGTCGTCGAGGCGGTCCATTACAAGGTCCATGCCGTCTCACGATACTCCCGACGGCGAGAAGCCGAAGGAGCTCCTCGACGAGGACAAGAGTGATCGGCATCAAGGCCGATGCGGTTACGATCACGCCCGTGGAGGACGTCTTCGCGAAGTAGCCGGCGCCCCCACCTTTCAGCATGAGCGATCCTCTCTTCCTCCACCGCCTCCAGTTCGCCTTCACGATCGTCTACCACTATCTCTTTCCGGTCCTGACGATGGGGCTGGCGTTTCTCATCGTCGTCATGAAGGCGCTCGGACTCCGTTCGGGGGGCGAGAGGTGGAATGACGCCGCGCGCTTCTGGATCCGCATCTTCGGCCTCAACTTCGCGATGGGAGTCGTGACCGGAATCCCCATGGAGTTCCAGTTCGGCACGAACTGGGCGCGGTTCTCCCGCTTCGCCGGAAACGTCGTCGGCCACACGCTCGCCATGGAGGGGCTCTTCGCGTTCTTCCTCGAGTCGAGCTTCCTCTCCCTGCTCGTCTGGGGCGAGAAACGCCTGGGCAAGAGGGGACATTTCCTCGCTGCGGTGGCGCTCTTCGTCGGAAGCTGGCTGTCCGGCTATTTCATCGTCGCGACGAACGCGTTTCTCCAGCATCCGACCGGATTTGCGGTGTCCCCCGACGGCACGCTGCGTCTCGCCGACTTCGGCGCGTTCGTCCTGAACCCGTGGGCTCTCGCCCAATACGCCCACAACATGATCGCCGCGGTCGCGACGGCGTCCTTCGTCGTCGCGGCCCTGGGCGCGTTCTATCTCCTGCAGGGAAACCACGTGGAACCGGCCCGGCTCTTCCTCAAAGTGGGGACCGTGGCCGGTCTCGTCTCGAGCGTCCTGCTCGCCTTTCCGACGGGGGACATTCAGGCGAAGCTCGTCGCGCGGTACCAGCCGGTCACGCTGGCCGCGATGGAGGGGCGATTCGAATCGGGGCCGAGGGCGCAGATCAACATGATCGGCCAGCCGAACGTGCGCGAGAAGCGCCTCGACAATCCGATCGCCGTGCCTGGCGTTCTCAGCTTCCTCGCCTACGGGCGTTTCTCGGCGGAGGTGAGGGGTCTGGACAGCTTCCCGGCGCGCGACTGGCCTGACAACATCGAGCTCCTCTACTACGCCTTCCACATCATGGTCGGGCTGGGAACGATTCTCATCGCGATCATGGCGCTGGCGAATCTCCTGGCCTGGACCGCTCGACTCGAGAAGAGCCGGCCGATGCTCTGGATCCTCATGCTTTCCTTCCCCTTCGCGTACATCGCGGTGACTGCGGGCTGGATCACGACGGAGCTCGGACGCCAGCCTTGGCTCGTCTACGGAGTGTTCCGGACCGCTCAAGGTTCCAGCCAGATGGTGAGTGCCGGGACGGCTCTCTTCACGCTCATCGGGTTCTGCGGCCTCTATCTCGTCCTCGGCGTGCTCTTCCTCTTCCTCCTGACGCGAGAGATCGGGCACGGACCGGCACCGGCCTCCGAGGTCGCCCATGTTTGAGCTCTGGTACGCCGTCGCCGTCTTCACCTTGACCGCGTACGTCGTCCTGGACGGCTTCGACCTCGGCGCCGGTGCTCTCCACCTCTTCGTGGCGCGAACCGACCCGGAGCGGCGCCAGGTCCTCGCCGCGATCGGCCCGTACTGGGATGGCAACGAGGTCTGGCTCCTGGCCGCCGGCGGCGTTCTCTTCGTGGCGTTTCCGAGAGTTCTCTCCGGTGGAATCTCCGGCTTCTACTTCGCGATCTTCCTCGTCCTGTGGTGTCTGATCCTGCGAGGCATCGCGATCGAATTCAGGAGTCACGTTCAGGACCCCGTCTGGCGCCTCTCCTGGGACTTCTTCTTCGCCCTCGCGAGCTCCCTCTTGCCCGTGTTCTTCGGCGCGGCGCTCGGTAACCTGATCCGCGGGGTTCCTCTCACGTCCGAGGGCTGGTTCGAGCTCACCCTCTTCACGGACTTCAGCGCCCGCGCACCGGTCGGAATCCTCGACTGGTACACGTGCCTCGTGGGCGTCTTCGCGCTCGTCGCGCTCGCGGCCCACGGATCGGCCTTTCTCGCCTGGAAGACCGACGGGCCCGTTCGGGAGAGAAGCCGACGGGCGGCCCGGCTCCTCTTTGCCGTCTTGACCGTGCTCTGGCTCGTCGTCACGGCCGCGACATGGAACGTGAACAGGGCGCTCCTCGAGGCGCTCGTCTCCCGTCCCCTCGCCATGCTTCTTGCCGCGCTCGCCCTCGCAGGCCTCGCCGTCGTCTTTCTGGGGCTCTCGCGGGAGCGCGATCTGTCGACGTTCCTGGGCTCTTCGGCATTTCTCGCCGGCCTCTCGACGGCGACCGCGGCCTGCGTCTTCCCCATCATGCTGCGGGCGATCCCCGATCCCGCGCTCTCGATGACGGCGTTCAACTCGGGAGGCGATCCGGCCGGCCTGAAGACGGCGGTCCGATGGCTGTTCGTGGGCCTGCCGCTCGCGCTCTTCTATTTCGCCGTCGTGTTCCGCATTCACGGGGGCAGGGCTCGGGCGGCCGCCGAGGGCGAAGGCTACTGATTGGCAAGGTTCACCAGGAGGCGACGGCTACCGGCGCGGTGCGTCGAGGCCGGCAGCCGCCCCTCCCCAGCGCCGCCACTCCACTCGCGCCCGGCGCGCGACAGGTTCATCATCGGAGGCGAGGAAGGCTGTGGAAACCCTCACGGGTGTCGGCCACCCGACGCGGTACTGGCACGCCGTCGAAGACGGACGCATTCAGTGTGACGTCTGCCCGAAGGAATGCCGGCTCAAGGAAGGGCAGCTCGGCCACTGCTTCGTGCGCGGGCGTACGGGGGACGCGATCGTTCTCACGACCTATGGCCGGAGCAGCGGCTTCTGCGTCGATCCGATCGAGAAGAAGCCCTTGAACCACTTCCTCCCCGGCTCGTCGGTCCTCTCGTTCGGTACGGCCGGCTGCAACCTCGCCTGCCGGTTCTGCCAGAACTGGGACATCTCGAAGTCGCGGGAGATCGACACGCTCGCGGATTCCGCCTCTCCCGAGCGCATCGCCCGATCCGCCGTCGAGCTCGGGTGCCGGAGCGTCGCCTTCACGTACAACGATCCCGTCGTCTTCATGGAGTA
This sequence comes from Thermoanaerobaculia bacterium, assembly GCA_963816185.1. GTDB lineage: Bacteria > Acidobacteriota > Thermoanaerobaculia > UBA5066 > UBA5066 > Fen-183. Next base: position 563,763 of record CAWFJJ010000028.1, read on the forward strand.
CGCCATCGACGTGGCGCAGGCCTGCCGCGAAGAAGGCATCAAATCCGTCGCCGTGACCGCCGGCTACATGTCTCCCGCGCCCCGCGCCGAGATGTACAAGTACATGGACGCCGCGAACGTGGACCTCAAGGCCTTCACGGAAGACTTCTACCAGAAGATCTGCGGGGCGCATCTCGGGCCCGTGCTGGAAACGCTCGAATACCTCGTGAAGAAGACGGACGTCTGGACCGAGATTACGACTCTCCTCATCCCCGGTCTCAACGACTCGGACCAGGAGATCGACGAGATGACGCGCTGGATCGCGGACCGGCTCGGGCCGGACGTGCCCCTTCACTTCACCGCGTTTCACCCGGACTGGAAGATGCGCGACCGGTCCGCGACGCCGCCCGCAACCCTCCGGCGCGCGCGCGAGATCGGCCGCACGAACGGGATCCGATTTGTCTATACCGGGAACGTCTATGACCCCGAAGGGCAGGCCACGGTCTGCCCCGCCTGCGGGAAGACGCTCATCGGGCGCGACGGCTATGAGATCCTCTCCTGGGGCCTCGCCGGGGACGGCCGGTGCCGCGCCTGCGGCGCTCGTTGTCCGGGCATCTTCGAAGAAGTTCCCGGCGCCTGGGGCGCGCGCAGGCGGCCGGTGACCCTCAAGACGCAATGACCCCACACAAGGTCCGCACTCCCGCCGTGGCGGGAACGTTCTATCCGGGCCGTCCCGGAGAGCTGAAGCGGATGGTCGAGGATCTGCTCGCGGGCGCGCCTATCCCGGAGAAAGGCAAGGCGCCCGCGGCCCTCGTCGTTCCGCACGCGGGGTATGTCTACTCGGGCCCTGTCGCGGCGACGGCGTACGCCAGGCTCAGCCGCATCGGCGCCTCGATCTCGCGAGTCGTGGCCTTGGGGCCGGTCCACTACATCCCGATCCGCGGTGCTGCGGTTCCGGCCGCCGGCGCCTGGGCGACGCCGCTGGGCCAGGTGCCGATCGATGATTCCCTGCGCGAGCGCGCGGTCGCGCACGGCGCCGCGGTCGACGACCGGCCGCATGCCCCGGAGCACGCCCTCGAGGTGCAGGTTCCATTCCTCCAGTGCGTCCTCGGCGAAGGGTTTTCGTTCCTGCCCGTCGCCGTCTCGGATCAGCCGGCCGCGGAGACGGCCGATCTCATCGGGGAGTTCCTCGGCGAGGACGGCACGTTGGTCCTCGTGAGCACCGATCTGAGCCATTACCACGACCTCGCAACGGCGCGCCGCCTCGACCGCCGCACGTCGGACGCGATCCTCGGTCGCGACGCGTCGGCGCTCTCCGGCGATGACGCCTGCGGGTTCTACCCGCTGCGGGGCCTCGTCGAGCTCGCCCGAAGGAAGAACCTCCCCGTCGAGCTCCTCGACCTCAGAACGTCGGGAGACACCGCCGGCGGCCCGGAACGGGTCGTCGGCTACGGCGCGTTCGCAGTCGGGAGAGGAACAGAAGGAATTCGGATTTCTTAGAAGGCAAGAGGGCCCTGGCGGAGTCCGCGCGTCCACGGCGCCGCCCACGGCGCCGAAGGGCGGCAAATCGGAGGCCATTGCGCTGAGACGGTGTCTCACTAACCCTTTCTAAGAGAATCTCTTATCCCCTCCTGTATTGCCGCCTCTACTTCTTGACTAAATCAGTCCCATTTCATATCGTACTGATTCGGTTCGGTATACCGGACCGGGGAGAAAACGATGTTCCGGATGACGAAGCTGACCGACTACGGGATCGTGCTTCTGACGCACTTCGCGGCGCACGAAGACCAGGTGGCGCACACCGCGCGCGAGCTGGCGCTGGAGACGCGCCTGCCTCTCCCCACCGTGGGCAAGCTCCTCAAGCAGCTCTCGAAGGGCGGCCTCCTCGCCTCCCATCGCGGCACGAAAGGCGGTTACGTCCTCGCGAGGCCGCCGCGCGAGATCTCCGTGTCCTCGATCATCGCGACCCTCGAGGGGCCCGTCGCCATTACCGAGTGCAACGGCATGACGCGGTGCGAGCACGAGAGCTTCTGCTCCACGCGCCCGAACTGGCAAATCATCAACGAGACGATCCGCGGCGCTCTCGAGGGCCTCACGCTCGCGGATATGACGCGCCCGCTCGCGCGCCGGATATCCCTCCCGACCGCATTCGCCTTACCCGCGCGATCTCCCGAAGGGAGGAGCGCGTTATGAGCGACGCCGTTCTCGACAGGCTGACGCGGCAGGAATATCCGCACGGCTTCGTCACGGACATCGACACCGACGTCATCCCGGCGGGCCTTTCCGAAGACGTCGTGCGACTGATCTCGAAAAAGAAGGGCGAGCCCGAGTGGCTCCTCGACTGGCGCCTGAAGGCCTACCGCCACTGGCTCACGATGGAGGAGCCGAAGTGGGCGCGCGTGACGTACCCGCCGATCGATTACCAGAAGATCGTCTACTACGCCGCGCCGAGGTCCAGCAAGGAAGGCACTCCGAAGAGCCTCGAGGACGTCGAGCCCGAGCTCCTCGCCATGTACGAGAAGCTCGGGGTGCCCCTGAAGGAGCGCGAGATCCTCGCGGGCGTCGCGGTGGACGCCGTCATCGACAGCGTGTCGGTCGCGACGACGTTCAAGGAGAAGCTCGGATCTTTGGGCATCATCTTCTGCTCGTTCTCGGAGGCCGTGCGCGCGCACCCCGACCTCGTGAAGAAGTACCTCGGCAGCGTCGTGCCCTCGAGCGACAACTTCTTCGCGGCGCTGAACTCTGCGGTCTTCTCGGACGGCTCGTTCTGCTTCATCCCGAAGGGCGTGCGCTGTCCGATGGAGCTGTCCACGTACTTCCGGATCAACCAGGCCGATACGGGACAGTTCGAGAGGACGCTCATCGTGGCCGAGCAGGGCGCGAGGGTGTCCTACCTGGAAGGCTGCACCGCCCCGAAGCGGGACACGAACCAGCTCCACGCGGCGGTCGTCGAGCTCGTCGCCCTGGACGACGCGCAGATCAAGTACTCGACCGTGCAGAACTGGTACCCGGGCGACCGCGAGGGCAAGGGCGGCATCTACAACTTCGTGACGAAGCGCGGCAAGTGCGCCGGAAAGAACTCGCGCATCTCGTGGACGCAGGTCGAGACGGGCTCGGCGATCACCTGGAAGTACCCAAGCTGCATCCTCCTGGGCGACAACTCGGTCGGCGAGTTCTACTCGGTCGCCCTCGCGAACAACTACCAGCAGGCCGACACGGGCACGAAGATGATCCACATCGGGAAGAACACGCGCTCCACGATCGTGTCGAAGGGCATCTCGGCGGGACACGGGCAGAACACGTACCGCGGCGCCGTCACGATCATGAAGAACGCCGAGGGCGCGCGGAACTACTCGCAGTGCGACTCGCTCCTGATCGGCGACCAGTGCGGGGCGCACACGTTCCCGTACATCGAGGTCAAGAACAGCTCGGCCACTCTCGAGCACGAGGCATCCACGTCGAAGATCGGCGAGGACCAGCTCTTCTACTGCCGCCAGCGGGGCCTCTCGGCGGAGGACGCCGTCTCGCTCATCGTCAACGGCTTCGCCAAGCGCGTCCTGAAAGAGCTCCCCATGGAGTTCGCGGTCGAGGCACAGAAACTACTCGGCGTGTCCCTCGAAGGATCAGTCGGATGAATCTTCTCGAAATCTCGAACCTCCACGCCTCGATCGAGGAAGACGGCACCGAGATCCTCAAGGGGATCGACCTCGTCATCCGCCCGGGTGAAGTGCACGCGATCATGGGTCCGAACGGGTCGGGCAAGAGCACGCTCGCGCACGTCCTGTCGGGGCGGCCCGGATACGTCGTGACGCAGGGCACCGCCCGGTTCAAGGGCATGGACCTTCTCGCGATGCCCGCCGAAATGCGCGCGAGAGAGGGCATCTTCCTCGCGTTTCAGTATCCCGTCGAGATTCCGGGTGTCTCGAACACGTATTTCCTGCGGACCGCGGTCAACACCGTGCGCAAGCACCGCGGGCAGCCGGAGCTCGACGCGATCGACTTCCTCGCGCTCCTCGACGAGAAGGCGAAGCTCGTGAAGATGGAGGAGGCGCTGTTGAACCGTTCGGTGAACGAGGGCTTCTCCGGCGGCGAGAAGAAGCGCAACGAGGTCCTCCAGATGGCGATCCTCGACCCGAAGCTCGCGATCCTCGACGAGACGGACTCGGGCCTCGACATCGACGCCCTTCGAGTCGCCGCCTCGGGCGTGAACGCCCTCCGTGACGGCGTGCGCGGGATGCTCGTCATCACGCACTACCAGCGCCTGCTCGACTACATCATCCCGGACTTCGTCCACGTCCTCTCGGACGGAAGGATCGTGAAATCCGGCGACAAGAACCTCGCGAAGGAGCTGGAGGCCAAGGGCTACTCCTGGATCGAGAAGGAGCCTCCGGCGGCGGAGTCGGCGGTCGCAGGAGCCGCGGCACGATGACGCGCGCCGCGCGGCCGACCGCCCTTTTCGAGGGAGTCGCGACGCTCACGGAGGCGGCCGCGGACTTCGCGGCGACCCGCCCCGGCCCGCCCTGGCTGCAGAAGCTGCGCCGGAACTCTCTCGCGGCGTTCGAGAAGCTCGGATTCCCCTCGACGTACGACGAGGAGTGGCGGTTCACGAACCTCGCGCCCCTCGCGCGCGCTCCATTCTCTCTTCCGCCCGACGACGTCACCCTCGCCGAGCGCACCGCGGCTTTCGAGCTGGAAGCGCGGCTCGGGACGATCGGGCTCTCGGCCTCGGAGCCGAGGCTCGCGTTCGTGAACGGGCGGCACCTACGCCGAAACGTCGGAGCTCTCCCGCCGGGGCTCTTCTTCGAATGGATGGGAACGGTCCTCCGGGAATCGCCGGAGCTCGTCGAGAAGGCCCTCGTGGCGTCGGTCGCGTCGGAGAACCCTGCGCGGGGCACGTTCGCCGCTCTCGGTGACGCTTTTCTGGACGAAGGCGTCGTCCTTCGTGTCGCCGCCGGCGTCCGTCTCGAAGAGCCCCTCTTCATCCTCCACGTATCGACGCCCCCCGGCTCCTCGGAGGCGCCGCGAATGGTTCACACGCGGAATCTCTTCACCTTCGAAGAAGATTCCTCAGCCACCGTGATCGAGGCCTACCTCGGATCAGGCGGGCCGTCCTTCATGAACACCCTGACGGACATTTCTCTCGCGCGGAACGCCCGACTGCAGCACATCAAGCTCCAGCTCGAGGGCCCCGAGGCGTTCCACGTCGGGCACCTCTCGGTCGTGCACGCTCCGGGCGCGACGTCCGCCTCCCACGTCTTTTCGTTCGGCGGCAAGCTCGTCCGCAACGAGATCGCGATGGACCTCGCCGGCGAAGGGGCCCGGACGGAGCTGTTCGGTCTCTTTTGCGCGAACTCCGGGCAGCACGTCGACTGCCATACGCTCATCGACCACGTCGCACCGCGTGCCGACAGCGTCGAGCTGTACAAGGGCGTCCTCGACGGCACCGGCCGCGGCGTCTTCGACGGCAAGATCGTCGTGCGTCCCGGGGCCGTACGAACGGATGCGCGGCAGACGAACCGAAATCTCATCCTCTCGGACAGCGCCCTCGTCGACAGCAAGCCTCAGCTCGAGATCCACAACAACGACGTCCGCTGCTCTCACGGCTCCACGACGGGGCGGCTCGACGCCGACGCCGTCTTCTACCTCCGCTCGCGCGGCCTCTCGCCCGAGGCGGCGCGCGCCCTCCTCACGTACGCTTTCGGCAGCGAGATGATCGAAAAGGTGCCGTCCGCCGACGTCAGGGCCTTCCTCGAGGGCCACCTGCGCGCCTGGCTACCCGCGAACCTCGCGGCCCCGGAGAACCGATGAGCGCCGTCACGAAGACCGCCCCGGAGGCGCGCACCCGCGCCTACGACGTGGAGCGCATCCGCGCCGAGTTCCCGATCCTCTCGCGCTCGGTCCACGGCAAGCCCCTCGTTTACCTCGACAACGCGAATACGACACAGAAGCCGCAGATCGTGATCGACGCAGACCGCCGGTATTACGAGGAGGAGAACGCGAACATCCACCGCGGCACGCACTGGCTCTCCGAGAAGGCCACCGAGGCGTACGAAGGCGCCCGCGGAAGGATCGCGCGCTTCCTCGGCGCCGCCTCGCCGAAGGAGATCGTCTTCACACGCGGCACGACGGAGGCGATCAACCTCGTCGCGGCAGGTTTCTCTCGGGAATTCCTCCAGGCGGGCGACGAGGTCCTCATCACGGGGCTCGAGCATCACTCGAACATCGTGCCGTGGCAGCTCGCCTGCGAGAAGACCGGCGCGAAGCTCGTCGTCGTGCCGATCACCGACGAGGGCGAGGTGCCGGTCGAGGAGTTCGAGAAGCGCCTGTCGAATCGGACGAAGCTCGCCGCCGTGTCGCACGTTTCGAACGCGCTCGGCACCGTGAACCCCGTGAAGGCGTTCATCGCGCTCGCGCACGCACGCAAGGTTCCCGTCCTGGTGGACGGCGCGCAGGCCGCACCGCATCTTCCGCTCGACGTGAAGGAACTCGGCTGCGACTTCTACGCGATCTCGGGCCACAAGATGTACGGGCCCACGGGCATCGGCGCGCTCTACGGCACCGAGGAATGGCTCGAGAAGCTGCCCCCGTATCAAGGCGGGGGCGACATGATCTCCTCCGTCACGTTCGAGAAGACCACGTACAACGTCCTTCCCTGGAAATTCGAGGCCGGCACCGCGAACATCGCAGGTGGAATCGGCTTCGGAGTGGCGGCCGACTGGCTGTCCGGGGTGGGGATCGCCGCCGTGGCCGAGCACGAGCACGACCTCCTCGTCCACGGCACCCGGCAGCTCTCCGCCATCCCCGGCCTCACGATCGTGGGCCGCGCGAAAGAGAAGGCCGGCGTGATCTCGTTCGTCCTCGAGAACGTGCACCCTCACGACATCGGGACGATCCTCGACCGCGAGGGAATCGCGATTCGCACGGGTCACCATTGTGCGCAGCCCGTCATGGACCGCTTCGGCCTCCCCGCAACGGCGCGGGCGTCGTTCGGCCTCTACAACACGCGCGCGGAGATCGACGCGCTCGCGGCGGCGATCGAGAAAGTGCGCGAGGTGTTCGGCTGATGACGGACCTGCGAGATCTCTATCAGGAGGTCATCCTCGACCACAACAAGTCTCCCCACAACTACCGGGAGATGCCCGACGCCACGCGCCTCGCGCTCGGCAACAACCCGCTCTGCGGCGACAAGCTGAAGCTCTACGTTCGCCTCGAGGGCGACCGCATCGCGGACGTCGCGTTCCAGGGCTCGGGGTGCGCGATCTCGAAGGCGTCCGCGTCGATCATGACCGACGCCATCAAGGGCAAGAGCCTCGCCGAAGCCGAGGCGCTGTACGGGAAGTTCCACGATCTCCTGACCGGGCCGCCCGACGTCAAGGCCGACGGCGCGGGCCTCGGCAAGCTTGCCGTCTTCTCCGGTGTCCGCGAGTTCCCGGCCCGCGTCAAATGCGCAACGCTCGCGTGGCACACGCTGGAGACGGCGCTGAAGAACACGCAAGAAGTGGCGAAGACCGAGTAAATGGAAGATAGAAGAAATGAGAGAAGAGAAGAGATTTCTTAGAAAGTAATCGGGCCAGCGGCAGCGGCGAAGCAGGCGCGGCAACGGCGGAGCGGGAAGCGATGGCCGTCTGAGCGCCTTCTAAGCAATGTATTCGGACAAAGCTCGGACGCAGCGGACGCGGCATCAGCCGCGCAGACCGCGGCGCCCGTCCACGTGCCTTCTGAGAAATCTTCGTCCCCCGGTCCCTCTTCGGACACCACAGGCGCGGCACCGGCAGCACAGCCCGCATCGCCCTCTGACGCGCAAAGGAATCCTCTCGAGCAGACGGTCATCGACGAGGCTTTGAAGAAGTGCTTCGACCCCGAGATCCCGGTGAACATCTGGGAGCTGGGGCTGATCTACGACGTGAGCGTGTCGCCCGAAGGCGTCGCAGACGTGAAGATGACGCTCACGGCACCCGGGTGCCCTGTCGCCGGATCCCTTCCCGGCGAGGTCGAGACGAAGATCAAAGCCGTCCCCGGCATCACCGACGCGAAGGTCGAGCTCGTCTGGGATCCGCCCTGGACCGTCGAGATGATGTCGCGCGTGGCCAAAGTCATGCTCGGGATGTGAGCCGGGCCACAGCGCGAGGAGTCGTCCGCGCGGTACCGTTCGGTGATGATTCGGAGAATCTGCCTGCTGGCAGTCTTCTGTCTGATTGCGAGCGACGTCCAGGCCCAGACGTGCATCGGTCCCCTCGCGACGCTGATCAGCCCGGCACCCGGGTCGACCCTTCCGGCAGGTGCCGTCACGTTCGCGTGGTGCGATGCCGGGCGCGACTACTTCCTGACCGTGGAGAGCATTCGCGGCGCACACGAGATCTTCTTTGCGGTCGTCCACGTGACCTCCGTAACGCTTGGTCCGGCGTGCAACCTACCGACGGCCATCAGCCCTTCGACGGGTTGCATCCTTCCAAACGGCGAAACCATCTACGTAACTTTGTGGACGCAGGTGGGGAGCGGAAAGACGAGCTTTCAAGCCGCTCCGACGGTCACCTATACCGCCGCGAACTCGCTCTTGCCGACGGGCTTCGTTCCCATCGTCCTCGACGTCACGGGACTCGCGCACTACACGAGCGAGCTGCAGCTCACGAATTTGGGACCTGCCCCCACGACGGTGAAGCTCTCCTACGTCGGATCGATGGGCACGGGCTCGAGGGATGTGCTGGAGACCGTTCCCGCCGGCCAGCAAGTCGTCTACCCGGATGCCATTTCGTTTCTCAGGTCCCGTGGCGTTCCAATTCCGGGCGTCGGAAACCAGGGAGGAACGCTCCTCGTCTCGGCGGCCGCGGCGGGCGTCCGCGCCACGGTCCGAACGGGCGCCGATACCGCGGCTCCTCAGCCGGTGGGGCGCTCTGGCCTGGCATACAGCGACAGTGACCCGGCGCTGTCTTCGGCGGCCACGTACGTCTACGGCCTGAGAACGAACGCCGCCGACCGCTCCAACCTCGCCGTCTACAACATGGGGTCGGCTCCCGTCTCGCTCAAGGTCACGCTCGTCTCCGGAGACGACGGGAGCGTCTTCGACGTGACGGCGGGTCTGCCGCTGGCCCTTCCGGCCCACGGCTGGTTCCAACACGGAGACGCGGATCTCCTGAGGAAGGCCGGCTTCTCCTCCGCATACGCGATCGTGGAGAGGGTCGGGGGGACCGGGCCGTTCGGGGCGTATGGCGTCGTCAACGACCAGGTGACGAACGACGGATCGTTCATGCCGGCGCTGCCGGGCACGTCAGTCGGAAGCAAGGTCACCGTTCCCGTCCTCGTCGAGACAGGGGCCTTCGGGTCGGAGCTGATCCTGGCGAACCGCGGGACCGCCACGGCGACGTTCACTCTGCGCTACGTCGAGTCCCTCTCGCCGGCCAACGGACCGGGAGGGACGGCGACCGTCGACGTCGCCGCCGGCCGGCAGACGATCATTCCGGCGGCCATCGATTTCCTGAGGTCGAAGGGGGTCGCCATCGGCGCCCGCGGCGTGGCTGGCTACGCGGGGAGCCTGCAGGTCCTGGTGAGCGGAGTCGGCCTCGAAAGCGTCTTCGCGGGAGCGCGGACGTCCGCGAGCTCGCCCGCCGGGGGAGAGTTCGGGGTCTTCTACCCGGGTATCGACTCGAACCAGGAGTTCTCCGACCAGGCCTTCGTCCTCGGCTTGAAGGCCGACGCGAACAACCGGAGCAACGTCGCGGTCGTCCACACCGGGGCGGACGGGTCTGGTCCGATCACGCTGGAGCTCCAGGTGCTGGACGGCTCGAACGGCGGCAGGCCTGTTGGGCAGCCGATCTCGGTGAACGTGAACCCCGGAGGATGGGCTCAGCCTTCCGGGTTCTTCGCGAGCGCCGGCATACCGAACGGCTACGTGAGGATCCGGCGCACGGCCGGAACGGCACCTTGGTACGCCTATGGGGTGATCAACGACGGAGGCCAGCCAGGACAAAGGACCGGAGACGGGAGCTACGTGCCCGGCGTGCAGCCGTAAGGGGGCGAATCGAAACAGCCTAGGCGGAACGACTGTCCTGCATCCGCCTGCTCTCGTTCAGGCGCGGGTCCTCCGTCGCGTGGCGCAGCGAAAGCAGCCAGCCGATCCCGAACGCGATCGTCGAGCCGAGAAGCGAGTACCACGGCCACGCGATCTTCTTTCCGAGCTCGAACGACACCCAGCCCTTCGAACCCAGCCACAGGACGAACATGAAGACGGCCGACGTCGCAATGCCGATCATCGCGTCCGTCTGAGTCGCTTTCCGCGCCCAGAGCGCGAGGAGAAACGCGCCGAGAAGGCCGCCCGCCGTCACGCTCGCCAGGCCCAGGGCGACCTGCACGGCAGGGACGTCCTGCGGCATGCGCGAAAAGCCCACGGCCAGCCCGGCGAGGACGATCGTCCAGAAAACCGTCAGAATCTTCCCGAGGACGAGGCCGCGGCGTCCCTCGACGTGCTTGTTCCCGAGCAGGGGCGCCACGATGTCGAGCGAGAGCGCCGAAGCGAGCGAGTTCAGAGCGGACGACTCCGAGCACATCGCCGCCGAGAAGATGCCCGCGACGAGGTATGCCGAGACGAACGGCGGCAGGCTCTTCACGATGAACGTCGGAAGGATCGCATCGCTGGACGGGAATCCTCCCGCCCCCACGACGCGGCCTCCGTAGAACGCGAAGAGACCGACGCCGAGCGCGAGAAACAGCGTGAACTGCAGAATGACGAGGACACCCGAACCGATGAGGGCTTTCCGGGCATCGCGCAGCCCGCGGCACGCGAGGAGGCGCTGGACGATGAGCTGGTCGGCGCCGTGCGAAGCCATGGCGAGGACTGCGCCACCGATGACTCCGGCAAACAGCGTGTAAGGTTCTGCAAAGTTCCTGGAAAGGTTGATGAGATGAACCGGCCTCCCCTGCTCCGCGCACCTTCTAAGAATCTCTTGAAATCCTCCGAATCCCCCGCCAAAGGCGCCTAGAAGGACCCAGAGTGCCATCAGCGCCCCCGAGATGTAGACGACGACCTGGATCAGGTCGATCCAGATGACGGCCTTGATGCCCCCCAGGAACGTGTAGAGAGCCGTGGCCGCCGCGAGCATCAGAATCGCGATCCACACGGGAACGCCGAGGATGAGCGCGATCGGGATCGCGGGTACCGCCAGGCGGACGCTCGCGGCCATGACGCGCGTGACCATGAAGATGAGCGACGTGAAGCGCCGCGCGCCGACGCCGAAGCGCCGTTCCAAAAGCGCGTACGCGGTCGTGATCTCGCCCTGGAAGTAGCCGGGGAGGAGCAGGGCTGCGACCGCGATGCGCCCGAGGAGATAGCCGAACGCGAGCTGCAGGAACGTGAAGCCCGTGCGGTAGGCGTCGCCGGGAATGGAAAGGAACGTGAGCGCCGAGGTCTCCGTCGCGATGATCGACGCCATCACGGCCCACCACGGCATCGCGTGGGAGCCCAGGAAGTAGTCCTTCGCGTCCTTCTGGCCCCGCCCGAGCACCGCGCCGAGAAGGTTGATGCCTGCGAGATAGACGGCGATCGCGATCAGCGTCGGCAGCCCGAGGGAGACGCCTTCCATGCGACGCGATGATCACACAGCGCCCGCTTCGCTTAAGCTCGCGGCATGGGCGCGGCCGTCGAACGCAACAGGCTCCTTCAGGAGCTCGCCGCGTTCTGCGAGGCCCACCCCGTCGACGAGAAGATCCTCCTCGTTCCGACGTTTGCGGTCGGCACGCAGATCCTCGACGCGCTCGCGCGCTCGGGCTGCGCGCACCTGAACCTGAGGCCGGCGACGCCGTTCTCACTCGCGCTTGAGCTGGCGGGGTCGCTCCTCGCGGCCGACGGGCGCCGCCTGCTCTCGCGGGCGCAGCTCCTGGCCGTCGTGGAGTCCGCCTGCGACGAGGTCCTGAAGGCCGACTCCTACTTCGGGAGACTCCGAGAGCGCGTCGGGCTCCATCGAGCTCTTCACCGCACGCTGGACGAGCTCAGACGGGCCGGCGTCGCGCCCGGGGCGCTTCCACCCGAGGCGTTCGAGGACGCGCGCAAGGCGAAGGAGCTCGCCGCCCTCGCGCGCGCCTTCGACGCGGAGCTCGAGAAGATCGGGGCGGCCGACGCCGCCGAAGTCTTCGGCCGCGCGACCCGCGCGTGCGCCGGGTCCGGGCCACGCGTCCCGTCGTCCGCCCACGTTCTCCGTCCCGCCGGCCTCGAGCTCGCGCCGCTCGAGGAGCTCTTCCTGGCCAAATGCGCCCCTGTGACCGTGCCGCTGGCCGAGGATTCTCCGGAGACCGGCAAACTCTCTTCAGGTCTCACGTTCTCGCACGCGTTGAGCGAGGAGAACGAGGTCCGAGGCGTTTTCCGGCGGGTCCTCGACGAGGGCCTTCGCCTCGACGACGTCGAGATCGCGTTCGACGACGACGCGACGTATCGGCCGCTCGTCCACGAGCTTGCGTCGCAGTACGGCGTCTCCTGCACGTTCGACGACGGCATCCCGGTCACGTACACGCGGCCCGGGCAAGGCGTCCTCGATTACCTCGACTGGATCGCTCACGATTTCCGGGTCGCGGCACTCGAGCGCCTGCTCGCGGACGGGCGCGCCGACCTGAAGCCTTTCCAGCCGGCATCTTCGCGCGTCGGAGGGATCCGCGCCGCGCGTCTCCTCCGGCGCGCGCGCATCTTCGCAGGCGCCTCGCGCTACACGCCGCGCCTCGACGCGCTCGTCGAGCGCGAGAGGCAGACGGAGTCGGAGGTCGATTCCGGCGGCGTCCGCGACGCAGCGCGCGCCGAGCGACTCGCCGCCGCCGAGACCCTGCGCTCCTTCGTGAGGAGGCTCTTCGATCTCAGCCCGAAGATCTCGAGGGGCCGCGTCTCGCTTCCTGCTCTCGCGGCCGCCTGCCGAGAGGTCGTCCGGGAGCTGCTCACGCGGGCCAGCGACCTCGACGGCGCCGCTGCCGAAGCGCTCGGGGGTCTCTTTCAGCAGCTTGCGGATCTGCCGGAGCGGGCCCTTTCGTGCGCCGAGGCAGCCGACCGGCTGTCGCGAGGCCGTCGTGGGCCTTGCCGTCATTTCCGCGACACCCGCGCCGGGCCACGTCCACGTCGCGCGAATCTCGCGCGCGGGCTATTCGGCTCGGCCCCGCACCTTCGTTCTCGGCCTCGACGAAGCGCGCTTCCCGGGGCCTCCTCGCCAGGATCCCGTTCTCCTCGACTCCGAGCGCGACGCCTTGAACCGCACTCTTCCCGCGGCCTCACGCCTCGGCCTCCCGGGCCGGAGCTCCGCGGACGAGAGGCGCCATGCCCTTCGCGCGCTTCTGTCGCGCGTGCGCGGGAAGGTCGTGCTCTCCTTCTCGAATCGCGACATCCTTCAGGACGCAGAGCGCTTCCCCTCGCCCGTCCTCCTCCAGCTCTACAGGGACCGCGAAGGCATCCCGGAGGCCGGATACGACTTGCTCGCGAAGTCGTTCGGCGCGCCCGCCACGTTCGTGCCGGGAGGCGCGCCACTCGACGAGACCGAGTGGTGGCTCGCGAGGATCCGTGCGGCGGCGGGAGCGCCCGGGCTCGGCTCGGAAGTCCGACGCGCATACCCGTGGCTCGCGGACGGCGCGCGCGCGGAGGCAGAACGCGAGAGCGAAGCCTTCACTTCCTGGGACGGACGCGTTTCCGCAGCCGCGGGCGACCTCGACCCGCGCAGGACGAAGCGGCCCCTCTCGGCCTCGCGTCTCGAGAAGCTCGCGAAATGCCCCCGGATGTACTTCTACGAGTACGTCCTCGACCTTTCGCCCCCCGAGGAAGAGCGCTCGGAGAGCGAGTGGCTGAACGCCCGCGAATTCGGGAACCTGCTTCACGAGGTGCTCTACGACTTCATGTCGGGCCTCCGCGCCGAGGGCCTGAAGCTCGATCCCGCGCGCGACGTCGCGCGCCTCAAGGGCGCCGCGGGGAAGCGGATCGCGCGCTGGAAAGAGCTCGTTCCCCCGCCGAACCTCGCCGCGCTCCGGGCGCAGGAGGACGAGCTCCTCGCGGCCTGCGACATCTTCCTTCGCTCGGAATCCGAGAATCCCGGCTCGACGCCGCGCTGGTTCGAGGTTCCCTTCGGGATGAAACGCGCGAGATACGACGAGCCGCTCGGATCTCCCGATCCGATCGAGATCCGGACGCCGGCGGGCTCCTTCCTGCTCCAGGGCCAGATCGACCGGATCGACGAGACCGGGCCCGGCCGGTTCACGGTCTGGGACTACAAGTCGGGCGGCGACTACGCGTTCAAGGAAGAGCACCGCGCCGATCGCCCCTTGAACGGCGGGCGGCTCCTCCAGCACGCGCTCTACAAACGGGTCGCCGCCGCTCTCCTCGCGCGCGCCGGCATCCGCGACGCGCAGGTGACCTCGGGCTACATCCTTCCGACGCGTAAGGGGAAGATGCAGCGATTCAAGCTCGAGGCGCCCGGTGCCCTCGTCGACGAGACGCTCGACGACCTGTTCGCGCTCGTCGCCTCCGGGTCTTTCCCTCATACTGCGAACGCCGACGATTGCCGGTTCTGTCTCTTCCGGTCGATTTGCGGCGACGTCACCGCCGCCGCCGCGCGGGCCGCCCGCAAAAGAGATTCCGAGCCCGGCGACCCCCTCCTGGATCCGATCCGCGCGATCGAGCGGAGAGGCGTCTGATGGCTCGCGAGCGGGCAGCCGCTCTCCCCGACGGGGCCGCCCGCGACGAGATCCGCACCGAACTCGACGTCACGCTGCTCGTGGAGGCCGGCGCGGGCTCCGGCAAGACGACCATGCTGGTCGACCGGATGATCGCGCTTCTGGCCGCGGGAAAGGCCGGACCCCATAACCTCGCCGCCGTCACGTTCACGCGCAAGGCCGCGTCGCACCTGAGACGCCGCTTCCAGAGCGCCCTCGAAGAGGCGGCCCGGGGCGAGCGGGACGCTTCTCGCAGGAGACGGCTCGACGCGGCGCGCGGGGGGCTCGATCGCCTCACGCTCGGCACGATCGACTCCTTCTGCGCTCTCCTGCTGTCGGAGCGACCCCTCGAGGCGGGAATCGATCCCGCCGCGCTCCGGGTCGAGCTGCAGGAAGCGGCGCTCTTTCGCGCCCGGACGTTCCGCGAGTACGTCGGCACGCTCGCGGATGCGCGCAGCCCCGTCGCCGCTCTCTTCGCGCTCGGCGTCACGATGAAGGAGCTCGAGGACAGCTTCGAGCTCTACGCCGAATACCCCGACGTCGTCCCCGTCGTCGCGGATCCGCTCGCACTTCCGGACTTCAGTGGAACGAGGGAGAAAGTCGAAGATTTCTTAGAAAGAGCAATTCCGCTCGTACCGGCGGAGCCAGGCCCTGAACGGCGCGACGAGCTGCAGACTAAGCTCCTCGAGGCCCGCAACCTGCTGCAGCTTCCCGAGCACAGCACGCCTGCAGGGTTCGCGCGCCTTCTAAGAACTCTTCGTCCCCACGGCGGAGCCACGCAAAAGAGGTGGCCCGACAAGGCGCTGGCGAAACGGCTGGGCCAGGAATACGAAGATCTTCGCCAGAGCGTCATAAAGCCCGCTCTCGCCGAATGGCAGCTCGTGCTGCACGAGCGAATCTACGCCGTCCTCCGACCCGCGTTACAGCACGTTGCCGCGCGGCGCGCGGGCAGCGGGCCGTTCACGTACGCCGACTTGCTCCTCGCAGCTCGCGATCTTCTCCGGGACTTTCCTGCCGTTCGGCGGGCGTTCGGTGCCCGCTTCACGCACCTTCTCGTGGACGAGTTCCAGGACACCGATCCGCTTCAGGCCGAGATCCTGCTTTACCTGACGAGCGACGACCTCGACGAGAAGGACGTGTCGCGCCTGAAACCGAGGGCAGGATCCCTCTTCGTCGTGGGCGACCCCAAGCAGTCCATCTACCGGTTCCGCCGCGCCGACATCGCGGCGTACATGAACTTTCGCCGTACCCTCACCGCCTCGGGCGGGCGCATCGTCCGGCTCGAGGCGAATTTCCGCGCGGTTCCCACCCTTACAGATCCGGCGAATGCGTGGTTTCGAGCTCTCCTTCCGGCGGAGGCAAACGACCGGCAGGCCTCCTTCGCTCCGCTCGCGCCCGTGCGCCGGGACCGCTCGGAGAGGTCCGGAGCGTTCCGCCTCCGCACGAAGGCCGGCGACGCGACGGCCGACGAAGTCGTGTGCGCCAACGCGACCGACGTCGCGAGCTTCGTCCGACGGGCGGTCGATCACAAATGGCCCGTCGCGTCCGACGGTCCCGAGCGCGCCGCGCGATTCGGCGACTTCCTCGTCCTGACGCGCACGCGCGACCACCTCGACGCCTACGCGCGCGCCTTCGAGGCGCTCGGCATTCCCGTGGACGTTTCGGGGAGCAGGGCGCTCCCGATCTCGAAGGGCCTCGCCGAGCTGCGGCCCTTTCTCGCGGCCGTCCAGGATCCGGACGACGACGTCTCGGTCGTCGCGTTTCTTTCCGGCCCTCTCTCGGGAGTCGACGACGACGCGCTCTACCGGTTCCACCGGGCGGGTGGACGTTTCTCCTACCTCGTCGATCCACCGCCGGGAACGGACCCGCGGATCGAACGTGGTCTGGACCTCCTCGCGAAGGCCCGGAGGGACGTGAACGCGCATCCGGCGGGTGCGGCCCTCGGCCTCATCTGCGACAGGCTCGGCCTCGTTGCACGCCTCGCCGCCGGGCCCGAGGGCCGGACTGCCAGCGGAAACCTCCTGAAAGTCCTGGCGCTCGCGAGGCGCCTCACGAGCGAAGGGCTTTCCTTCCGGGACGTCGTCGAGCGGCTCGCGGAGGATGCGCCTTCGCTCGATCTCGAGGAGATGAGCGTCGAGCCAGTCGATGCCGACGCGGTCCGGCTGATGAACCTTCACCGGGCCAAGGGTCTCGAGGCTCCCATCGTCGTTCTCGCCGAGCTCGGCTCCTGGAGGAAGGCGGAGCCGAAGCGTCACGTCGCGCGCGGGGCGGCGGGCTCTCGCGGCTGGTTCACCGCGGGCTTCTGGATGCGACCCGAGGGCCGTGCGAATCAATGGGTCGTGACGGCGACGCCGCCCGACTGGGAGAACCGGCGGGCGGAAGAGGCGGCATTCGAGGAGGCCGAGAAGATACGTCTCCTCTACGTCGCCGCCACCCGGGCACGCGACACGCTCGTCGTGAGCCTTCGGGAGGACAAGCCGGAAGTCGGAACCTGGGCGCCGCTGAGGTCCGGCCTGAAGGAGCTTCCGGTCGCGGTCGCGGAGCCTCGGCGTCTCGCCCCGACGAAGACACCGTCGCTCGCGGCGGAGCTCGCCGGGGCGCGGAAGTCGATCGCGGAAGCGCGCCTCCGGGCAGCGGCCCCTTCGTACTCGGTCACCCCCGTCACGGCGCTCGCGAAAAGAGAAGGGCCTCGCGCGCCGGCGGCGGCCGAGAACGCTCGCGGCACCGCTTGGGGACGCGTCCTGCACCAGCTCCTCGAGACGGCGATGCGAACGCCCGGCATCGAGCTTCGTCCTGTTGCGGAGAACCTCCTCCGCGAGGAAGAGCTCGGGCCGGCGCTTCTCGACGAGGCGCTCCGCGTCGCCGAGTCGGTGACGTCTTCGCCGCTCTGGAAGCGCGCGCGAAACGCAAAGCGCCGCTTCGTCGAGGCGCCTTTCGCGATGATGGTCCCGTCGGCCGACCTCGGCGTCCCGGGCGGACCGGAGGAGACCCTCCTCAGGGGAGCGATCGACCTCGTCTTCGAAGAGGACGGCGTATGGCACATCGTGGACTGGAAGTCCGACGCCGTCGGCGACAACCTTCCCGCGCTCGTCGCGCACTACGCGCCGCAGATCGCGCACTATCGCAAGGCGTGGGAAGCGCTCACGAAACAGCGGGCGGTCGCTGGGCTCTATTTCATGGACAACGGACACCTGGAATGGCTGGAAGACGAGGAAAGGAAGAACGAGGAGAAGGGAGAAGATTCTTTGAAAGGGGTTAGGGACACGCCGCCGCCTGAAACGAAGCCTCCCCAGGCGCCGAGCGGTCGGTTCAAACAAGGCTCTTTACCATTCGAAGAAGATTGAAGAACGTCGCCCTCGCCCGCCGCTCACTCGACGCGCTTCTCGTCGCGCTCATGGCCTCGGGCCTCGCGGGCTGCGCGTCTTCGATGTGGGAAAGGACCGAGAAGATCTCTTCGAGTGGCTTCGAGGCGCGCCTGTACGTCCCCAAGGTCTGGGCGCCGCTCCTGCCCGGCTCGGCGTATCCGAACAAGCGCGTGCCCGTTCCGGCGAGGGGCCGCCCCTCCGTCGTCGTCGTCTGTCCGGTGTCGGGGAAGTGCCCGAAGAAGGAGCTCCTCGGGCCTCTCGCGGAGCGAGGGTTCGTCGTCCTGCTCTTCGAGAAGTCGCCGAAAGAGCCGCCGAGGGCGGATTTGCTTCGAACCCGCGCAGAGAGCAAGGACGCAGCAGTAGGCTGGCTCTTGATCTCGCCCACCGAGGATTTTCTTAGAAAGGGTATGGGGCCGGCAGGGGCGGCTCCCGCTGCCGTGGCGATTTTGCAGAGCCGCAGGTCCGATGCAGACGCGCTTCCCTCCCTTCCCTCCCCTTCTAAGAAAGTCTTCAGCGACGTTTCCCGCGGCGCCGACGTGGCCGCCCTGCCCGGGTCCCCCTCCCCCTCTTCCCGTTCTCAGAAACTCCTCGGCGGCGCCACCCGAAGAGTGCTGCTGGAGGCGCTGCTCGGGTCCGAAGCAAATGTTTCTTCCGACGGCGTGATCGTAAAGCTCTACGCCCCCGACGCCGCCGGACGCCTTCCCCGCGAGGCTTACCGCGACGCCGCTGAGTGGCTGGCGGGCGAACTCGGGGCGCGTTGACTTCCGGAATCCCGAGCGATTTAGAATCCGTCGCATGAGCATGAAAAACGAAGGCGCCGTCCGGGCAAAAGGGGTTCTTCACCCATGGCAGAGGAAGCTCTACGGGCTGCTCCTCCTTCCGCTCGGGCTCATGGCCGCGAACTCGATCTACCTCGTGTCGTTCACGAAGATCTCGTCGTTCTACATGGGGATGCTCCTCATGCACCTCGTTCTCGGGGTGCTCATCGCGATCCCGTTCCTCGTCTTCGCCTGCACGCACGGCCCGCGAATGCTCGCGAACATCCGCAACCGGAAGGCGAAAGCGGCCGGCATCACGATCGTCGCCCTCGCGCTCATGTGCATCTCGACGGGCGTCTACATGGCTCTCAAGGGCGCGACGCTCACGCACCGCCCCGTCTATATCGCGCACGTCTGCGCGATTCCGCTCGCCCTGACGGCCTTCATCCTTCACCGCCGCGCGGCCGTTCACAAGCTGCACTTCAAGCGTCTCTTCCAGTGGGGCGGGGCCGTGGCGGCGTTCCTCGCGGGAATGGCGGTTCTCCACAAGATGGAGAAGCCGCCACAGCGCATCGTGAACAAGAACGGCGACACGCAGTTCTTCCTCTCCTCGGCGGAGACGTTCGACCAGGGCCTGCTCGACGGAAAGAAGCTGGCCGCGAACCAGTACTGCCAGGAATGTCACCCGGATTCCTACAAGCGCTGGGAGAAGTCCGCGCACCACTTCTCGTCCTTCAACAACCCCTTCTACCGCCGTGCTGTCGAGCTGGTGGCCGACCGCGTCGGCCGCGAGAAGACGAAGTGGTGCGCCGGCTGCCACGACCCCGTCGTTCTCTTCACGGGTCAGATGGGCAAGGCCACGATGGCGTCCTTCTCGTACGACCAGTTCGAGGCGCAGCAGGGGCTCACCTGCATGTCGTGCCATTCGATCGCCGAGGTGAAGGACGTCCGCGGCAACGGCGGCTACGTCGTCGAGGAGAGCAAGCAGTACCCCTTCGCGTTCACGAAGAGCAAGGCTCTCAAGGAGGTCAACAAGCTCCTCATCCGGATGGAGCCCTCCCTCCACCGCCAGACTTTCATGAAGCCGTTCATGCGGACGCCGGAGTTCTGCGCGACGTGCCACAAGGTGGCCCTCCTCCCGCCGCTCAACGATTACCACTGGCTGCGCGGCCAGAACCACTACGACGCCTGGTTCGACTCCGGCGTCTCGGGCGTCGCCGTCCGCTCCTTCTACGACCCGCCGCAGACGAAGGCCTGCCGCGACTGCCATCTGCCGCCGATCGAGTCGACGGAGTTCGGCAACCGCGACGGAAAGATCCACGACCACCTCTTCCCCGCCGCGAACACGGCGCTCCCGGCCATCCGGAACGACCAGCAGACGATCGACGACATCCGGAAGAAGATCCTCGTCGGCTCGCTCTCGATCGACATCTTCGGCATCCGCCGCGGCAACGACCGTCGTCCCGCTCGGCCCCACGCTGCCCGCGCTGAGGCCGGGCGAGACCGTGGACGTCGAGGTCGTCGTCCGCACGCGCACGCTCGGCCACCCGTACACGAACGGCACCGCGGACTAGAACGAGACGTGGGTGGAGTTCCACGCCGACGACGGCCCGCGCCGCGCTCTGATGGCGTCCGGCACGCTCGACGCGAACGGGCGCCTCGACCCCGCGGCCGACAAGATCTCGCAGCTCGTCATCGCCCACGACGGCTCGGCCATGGACCGTCGCCAGCCGCAGGACATCCACGTCCCGCTCTTCAACAACTTCATTCCGCCGGGCGCGGCCCGCGCCGTGCACTACCGCTTCACGGTCCCGAAGGACGCGAAGGGATCCGTGACCCTTTCGGCCGCTCTCGACTACCGGAAGTTCTCGCGCGACTATTCGATCTTCGTGGGCGGTCCGAACGCGCCCGAGCTCCCCGTCACGAAGATCTCGAGCGACAGCGTGACGCTCCCGGTCGCGCCGGCCCCCGAGGGGACGCTCGCGAAAGACGTCAAGCGCGGCAACCCCGACTGGCCCGAGAGGCAGTGGATCCGCTGGAACGACTACGGCATCGGCCTCTTCCTCCAGGGCGACCTGACGGGCGCCTCGTACGCCTTCGCGAAGGTGGCCGAGATCGCCACGGACAAGCCGGACGGCCCGCTCAACCTCGCGCGTGCGAAGCTGCAGGAGGGCGATCTCCCGGCCGCCAAGGCCGCGCTCGCGGAATCCGAGAAGCGACGGCCGAACTGGGGGAAGACGCAGATCTTCCGTGCGCTCGTCTCGAAGGAGGAGGGACGCCTCGACGACGCCCTCGCGGACCTTGGCCGCGTCCTCGCGAAGTTCCCGAAGGACCGGTTCGTCCTCAACCAGGAAGCGCGCGTCCTCTACCTCGCGGGCCGATACGCAGAGGCGCTGCCGTACATCGACCGCGTCCTCGCGATCGACGGCGAGGACCTCGCGGCGCACTACAACGCGATGCTGTGCCTGAAGGCGCTCGGCCGCGCCGAGGAAGCCGCCGCCGAGGAGAAGTGGTACCTCTATTTCAAGGATGACGAGGCGTCGCGCGCCGTGCTTGCCGATTACCGAAGGGCGCATCCGTACGACAACCGCGAATCGCTTCCGGTTCACGTCCACGACGAGCCAACCCCGCCGAAGGCCGAGGAGCCGCCTTGGATCGCCGAAATCGGACCGAAGGGCTACGCATACAAGGGAGCCGTTCCGCCGAACGAGATGGTCCTGCGCGACGACCGGCCGCCGGGCGCCCCGCGCCCCTTCGCGAGGCCCGAGACGCCGAAGACGGCCAAGGGACGAGACGCGACCAAGGCCGTGCCGGTCGCCGCGATCCAGATTCCCGAGTGAACGCGTCCGGAGGGCGCCGGAGTATCGTCGCAGCATGCGCCGGACGCGCTTTTTCCTGCTGGGCCTCGTCCTCGTGTCTCTCGTCGAAGCGGCCCGCCAGTGGAATTCAGCTCCGGCGCGTGTCCCGTCCCATTTCGACTTTGCCGGGCACGCGAACGCCTGGGCCTCCCGTGACGAATTCTTCATGCTCCAGGTCGGCGTGACGCTTCTGATCGCGGCGCTCTTCATCGGGATCCCCGCGGTCCTGAAGTCCACTCCCGCGACTCTCATCAACCTTCCGAACAAGAGCTTCTGGCTCGCGCCTGAGCGACGCGAGGAGACGATGGAGCGGCTCGCGTCGTCGTTCGACGTTTTCGCGTCCGCGACGGTGCTGCTCCTCATCGTCGTCTTCGAGCTGACGTCCCTGGCGAGCCGCGGCGGAGAACTCGCCACGAGCTACTTCCTGCCGGTGCTCGTGGCTTATCTCGTGTTCACGGCCGGCTGGACCATCGCGCTCATCCGGACGTTCGCGAGGGTCCCCGGCGGAGGGTAACCCGGCCGACTGCTAAATCCCGGCCTGCGGCTTGAGGTCGATCGTGCGCCGCGGCGAATAGTTCTTGAGGAAGCCGGCCACGCTCTCCTCCTGGGCGGCACGGAGAGCCGCCTTGAGCTGAATCTGCTCGAGCGTCTGCGCGAGGCGGCGCGGGCCGCCCGTGTAGCTCGGGGCCTTGTCCTTGAAGAACGCCGCGACGTCCGCGCGGTGCGCCTCGTCGGAGAAGCCGGCCGCGAGCTGCGGGAAGCCGGCGGGCGACTCGCGCGGAAGCCGTGCGGCGAGCACGCTGAAGTTCGCCTTCAGGAAGGCCCAGACTCCCTCGCGCGTCGCGCGGTCGGAAGCCGCCTCGCGGAGCACGATGAGCGACTCACGCGCGTCGAAATCGGGCGACAGAGTCAGGTTCAATGCGAGCCTCTGGACGGACGGGTCGCGGAAAGAGCCGAGGGCCGCGAGGAGGCGCCAGCGCTCGCGTCGGTCTTTCGAGGATTTCGCCGCGGCGAGGAAAGCCGTGAACAGCTCCGCGTCGCCGTGCCGGGCCGCCACCGTCAGCACCGTGGGGAGCATCTCCGGCTCGATCGCGGAGCGATCCGTGAGCCACTTTCTCGCGAGCGACGTCGCCTCGGAGACGAGAGCGGGATCGTCCGCGTCCTCCGCCACGAGACCGATCACGGCCGACCGCAGGAGCTTCGTGTCCTCGTTCTCCCCGGGCTTGGACCTGAACCCGAGGGTGTGCGCCCGCGCACCGAACGTATCGGCCACGAAGCGCCGGTAGTTCGGGCGCAGGTCGTCCGTCACGAAGAGATCCCGCGGCGACGCCGCGATGCGGACCACCGCCTCCACGACCTGCCGGTCCGGGTCGCCGGCGAGAGCGGGCACGAGAGCCAGCGCCGTCGCCATCGGCACGTCGCCCGTGCGCGCGAGAGCCGCCACGTCCGTGAGAACGCCGACGCGCTCGGCGGTCGAGAGGTGCTTGCCGGAATCGGCGAGGACTTTTCCGAGCATGCTCCCCTTGTAGAGGACGCGGTAGTACCCCGTGGAAGCGGCATTCGCGACGACCCGCTCGGGGCAGGGTCCGGCAAGCGGGAGAGCTCCCTTCTCTCCCGTGAGCAGCGTGCAAGCGGGAGTCGCCCCGGCCTCGCCGGTCCGCGCGCAGACGGGAATCCGCCATGTCTCTTTGGCCGAGCCTGACGAACCGGTCGGCAGAAAGCGCTTCTGCGAAAGCAGAACGCGCGGCGGGTCTCCGGTGCAGGCCAGCTCGGCCGTCACGAGCGGGACGCCCGGCTGGTCGAGGAACGAGAAGAAAGCGGCATTGACCGCCGGGTCCTTGGCCGCCGAGGCGATCGATCCGACGAAGTCGGCCGCCGTCGCGTTGCCGTATGCGTGGGCCTTCAGGTAATCGTGTACGCCCCTCCGGAAAGTCTCCTCGCCGACCCACGCCTCGAACATGTCGAGGACCGCGCTGCCTTTCTGGTACGTGATGCCGTCGAACGCGTTCTCGATGTCGTCGTTCGATTCGATGGGCTGGCGGATGCGCCGGGCCGCCACGAGCGAATCCAGGTCCATCGCCAACGAGCGCGATCCCACGCGCGCCACGCGCGAGCCCCAATCGGGCTTCCAGGCGTCGATGATCTTGCTTCCCATCCACGTTGCGAACGATTCGTTCAGCCACACGTCGTTCCACCAGGCCATCGTCACGAGGTCGCCGAACCACTGATGTGCGGTCTCGTGGGCGCAGACGGACGCGTATTGCCGGCGGAAGCGGATCGTTTCGTCGGCCGGCTTGGAGAGGATGTAATTCGAGGCGTACGTGACGAGGCCGGGGTTCTCCATCGCGCCGAACCCGACCGTCTGGGGAATCACGAGATGATCGAGCTTCTCGTACGGGTACGGGGTGTCGAAGTAGTTTTCGAGCAGCTCGAGGATTCGTCCCGTGGACGCGGCGGCCCAGCGCGCGTCGGCTCCCCGGCCCCTCGGGACGATCATCCGGATGGGCACGCGCTTCCGGCCGGCGGTGCCCGCGGGCACGATGTCGAACGGGCCGACCCCCAGGGCGATCAGATAGCTCGGAAGCGGCTTCGTCGGCTCGAAGACCACCTTCTTCATGCCGCCGGCCTCGTTCGTCTCGGAGAGGACCGGCGTGTTCGACACGGCGACGAGGCTCTTCGGAACATGCAGCGTGAGCTGCCACGGGACCTTGAACCCCGGCTCGTCGAAGCACGGGAACGCCTGCCGCGCGAAGATCGATTCGAACTGGCTGAAGACGTACCAGTCGTCTCCCTCCCGCTGCCGGAAGAGGCCATGGGTGTCTTTGAGCTCGACGCGGCCCTTGTAGGCAAGCGTCACGACATATTCGCCCGGTGGAAGAATTCTTTGGAAATGAATACGGACGAAGTCCATTCCCGCGGCCGACGCCTCCGCCGGGACCCTGTCTCTCGGTCCGCCCACCGCGACCGCCGACGCCGACTCGACCGTGAGCTCCTTCCCGTTCAGCCACAGCGTGTCGGATTCCCCTTTCAAGGAAATCCGAATCTCCGTCCTTCCCCGGAACGTGTCCTTCGACGGATCGATCCAGAGCTCCGCCGCGTAGCCGAGCGGCGCGGCCCCCGCGGGCAGGCGCAGCTTCGGCGCCTCTGGCGGCGCGGGCGATTCAGCCGCGGAAACGGACGCCGTGAAGACGGATAGAAGGACTGCAGCGAAAGAAAGGGTGTGGACCGCTCGCTTCATGTTACGGACTTTACGATGGTTTCCCGCCGCGCCCGCTGCGATAACATTTCCCCCCTCATGACCATTCTAAGAAATCTCTCTCTTCTTCTCGCATTCGCGTTCGCCACCGCGGCCTGCCGGAAACCCGAGACGAAACCCGTCTCCCCCACTCCGGCTCCCGAGCCCACGCGCGTCTCCTCTTCGATCCGGTTCGAGGACGTGACCAAAGCCTCGGGCGTGGCGTTCACGCACGTGAACGGCGCCGCCGGAAAGAAGTGGATGCCCGAGACGATGGGCTCGGGCGTGGCCGCATTCGACGCCGACGGCGACGGCCGCATCGACCTTCTCTTCGTGAACGGCCGCTACTGGCCGGGCGATCCCCGCGGCGCCGCGGGACAGCCAACGCTCGCGTTCTACCGCAACGTCACGGAGAGAGGCGGTGCGATCCGCTTCGAGGACCGCACGAAGGAGAGCGGGCTCGCGGTCTCTCTCTTCGGCATGGGCGTCGCCGTCGGCGACGTGAACGACGACGGGTTTCCCGACGTCGTGATCACCGGTCTCGACGACATCCGCCTGTTCCTGAACGACGGAAAAGGCCGCTTCCGCGACGCGACGAAAGGCTCCGGCCTCGTCGGCTCGGGCTGGGGCACGTCGGCGGCGTTCGCGGACTTCGACGGCGACGGCGTCCTCGACCTTTTCGTCGGCCAGTACGTCAACTGGACGCCGAAGACGGACATGTACTGCTCGCTGGACGGGAAGACGAAGTCCTACTGCACGCCCGAGCGCTATCCCGGCACGCCCTCGCGGCTCTACAAGGGCCTCGGCGGCGGGAAGTTCAAGGAGATTACGAAGGAGGCCGGCCTCGTGAACCCGCTCGGCAAGGCGCTCGGCGTCGCGGTGCGCGACGTCGACGGCGACGGCCGCATCGACATCGTCGTCGCGAACGACACCTCTCCGAATAATCTCTGCCGGAACGAGAAGACCGTGAACGGCATCCCGGTGTTCCGGGACATCGCCGTCGAGGCCGGCATCGCCGTCGGAGAGGACGGCCGCGCGCGCGGGGCGATGGGCGCCGCGTTCGGCGACACGAAGAACGACGGCGGAGTCTCGCTCGTGATCGGCAACTTTTCGAACGAGATGTGGTCCGTCTGGAGCGCCGGGCCGAAAGGCGACTTCTTCGTGGACGAGTCCGTGCAAAGCGGCATCGGCCGGACCTCCCTTCTGCCGCTCACATTCGGCGTCGCGTTCGCCGACTTCGACCTCGACGGCGTGCTCGATCTCGTGGGGGTTAACGGACACGTGGAGACCTCCGTCCAGGACGTCCAGCCGACCGTGACGTATCGGCAGCCTCCGCTCCTCTTCCGTGGGCTCGGCGCCGGCCGGTTCGCCGACGTGTCGTCTCAGGTCGGCGCGAGCTTTCTCGTCCCGATCGTCGGGCGCGGCCTGGCCGTGGCCGACCTCGACGGCGACGGACGGCCCGACCTCGTCGTGACCGAGAACGGAGGCCCCGCGCACATCTTCCGAAACGTCACCGAGACGCCCGCGCACTCCGTGAGGCTCCAGCTCGCGACGAAGACGAAGAATCGCGGCGCCCTCGGAGCCCGCGTGACGTGCTCGATCGGCGGCAAGACGCGCGTGGACGAGGTGTCGGGCGGCGACGGCTATCTCTCCGTCAACGACCGGACAATAACGCTCGGCCTCGGCTCGGCTGCGACGCTCGACGCGGTCGACGTCCGATGGCCGGACGGCACGACGGCCTCCGAAAAGGGCCTCGCGCCGGGCCTCTACCGGTGGGTCGAAGGGGAATCCCCGGCGGCGGTGAAACGCTAGCCGTCACCTCAGCCCCATCTCCTCGAGGTCCAGCTCGTACTGGATCCGGTTCAGCACGTCGTCGCCGATGACTTCTTCCTTCCTCAGGCGCAGAAGCTGATCGCGCTGCACGTCGAGAGCCTCGCGGCGCAGCGCCTTCGTCGTGCCGACCGTCGCGAGCCCGGCCGGCGCCTCACCCTCGAGCCCCCTCAGCGCCCGCACCCTCTGCACGTACTCCTGCCTCACGGGATGAACCTGGTGCGCGTGTATCGCGCCCGCATCCAGCTTCCCGTCGAGATGTCCGATCGCGGCCTCGGCGAGCTTGAGTCGGGCGTGGCGCTCCTCGCGCTCGGCGGTTCGGTCCTCGGCGACCTGAAGCCAGCGGATGAGGGGCGGCAGCGTGAGGCCCTGGATCAGGAGCGAGCACAGGATGACCGCGAACGTGAGGAAGACGAGAAAGTTGCGCGCCGGGAACGGGCTTCCGTCCGCGAGGGTGAACGGGAGGGAGAGCGCAGCCGCGAGCGAGACGACGCCGCGCATCCCGGCCCAGCCCACGATCGTCACGCCCTGCCAGGGCGGGTACGGATGCGTCTTCCGGAAGCTCTCCGAGAGGAATCGCGGCAGATACGCGCCCGGAAACATCCAAACGAGACGGACGAGCACCATGGCGCCGAACGCCGCGAACACGCCGTCCACGACGGTCGGCCAGGGGCGGTCGAGGCCGCGCAGGATCATGGGAAGCTGAAGCCCGATCAGGACGAAGACGAGCGCGTTGAGCAGGAACACCAGCGTCTGCCAGACCGCGGCGCCCTCGAGCCGTGTCGCGGACGACCAGATGTGCGGCACGTAACGCCCCTGCAGCAGACCGCCCACGACCACGGCGAGGACGCCCGAGACGTGCAGGCGTTCCGCCACGATGTAAATGAGAAAGGAGAAGAGAATCGACGCCGTCGTGGCGAGGATCGGCTCGTCGAGAAAGCGCTGGACCCAGACGAAGAGGAATCCCATTGCGAGCCCCACCGCAATGCCCCCCGCGACGAGGAGCGCGAACTCGAGCACGCCCGACGCGATCGAGAACGAGCCCGTCACGACGGCGGCCGTCGCGAACTTGAGGAGCACGAGGCCCGTGGCGTCGTTCACGAGGCTCTCGCCTTCGAGGATGGTCACGATCTGTCGCGGAAGATGCAGCCGCTGCGCGATCGCCGTGGCGGCGACGGCGTCCGGCGGGGAGACGATCGCGCCGAGCACGAGGGCGACGGGCCATGCGATTCCCGGGACGAGCGCGTGAACGGCCGCCGCGACGGCCGTCGTCGTGGCGATGACGAGGCCCACGGCCAGGAGCGTGATCGAGAACAGATTCGTCCTGAAGTCGCGCCACGAAGTGAAGTACCCGGCGGCGTACAGGATCGGCGGCAGAAAGAGCAGGAAGACGAGCTGCGGATCGAGCGTCACGACCGGAAGGGAGGGGATGAATCCCAGGCCCATCCCCGCGACGACGAGCACGATCGGATACGGCACGTTCACCTTGCGCGCGAGAAAAGCGAGCGCCGTCGTGAGGACGAGAAGGGTCAGGATCGTTTCGACCGTGCGCACACCCGATTCTCGCTTACAATCGGAGTTCAACATCATGTCGGGACGCACGGCCATCGTGGCGGGCGCCAGCGGTCTCGTAGGCGGGCAATGCCTGCGCCGCCTTCTGGCGAGCGGCCTCCACGAGCACGTCGTCGCGTTCGTCCGCGGCCCGCTCAGCGTGACTCACAAGCGGCTGGAGCAGCGGACGGTCGACTTCGAGAGGCTCGGCCGGATGTCGGCTTTCCCCCGCGTTCAGGATGTCTTCTGCTGCCTCGGCACGACGATGAAGAAGGCGGGTTCCGAGGCTGGCGTTCCGGAAGGTCGACTACGAGTATGTGGTGCGCCTCGCGGAAACTTCCCTCCGCACGGGCGCGGACCATTTCTATCTCGTGAGCGCCATCGGCGCCGACCCGAAGTCACGAATCTTCTACAGCCGCGTGAAAGGCGAGGCCGAAGACTCCGTCGCGAAGCTCGGCTTCCAGGGGCTGCACATCTTCCGGCCGTCGTTCCTGATCGGCCACAGGACCGAAAAGCGCCCGGGAGAGGCGGCCGGGATCGTGGCCGCGCGCCTCTTTTCCTTCGTGCTCGTCGGGCCGGCCCGGAAGTACCGGCCGATCAAGGTCGACACGGTCGCGCGCGCGATGGTCGCGGTCGCGCACGAGCGCC
This sequence comes from Thermoanaerobaculia bacterium, assembly GCA_963816185.1. Classification (GTDB taxonomy): domain Bacteria; phylum Acidobacteriota; class Thermoanaerobaculia; order UBA5066; family UBA5066; genus Fen-183. The sequence continues at coordinate 592,651 of CAWFJJ010000028.1, forward strand.
CCGCCGGCACGCACATTTACACGGCCGACGAGATGGAGGGGCTCGCGACCCTTACGAACCCGCTGCCTTTTGGACGGCCGCCTTGAGATCTCCGTACGCCACGCTTCCCGCCGAAAGGTCGTCGAGCGTGGGAACGGTGAGCGCGTGCTGCCCCGTCACGAGCGCCTCGAGCTTCGACGTCGGAGGGACGAAGAAGCGCCATTGGCTGAGGTCGAGCGGGTCGACCGTGGCCCGTTCGACGTAATCGAGGAGCGCGAAGACGTAGACCTGCGCGCGGTGCGCGGTGTGCTGAGGGCCCACCGCCCGGCCGTGCGAGGGGTGAACCTGCGGTACGAAGATGACCTTTGACAAATCCCGCTGGTGAAACGTCTTGAGAAACGAAGCGGATTTGACCCGAACCTCGACGCCGTCCGGCGTCACGAGGTCGAGCGACGAGTGCTCATCGCGCGGCCCCTCCGCGTGTGCGCCGAGGGCAGTCGCCACGATGAACTCGGCGAGCCGCGCCCGCGTCAGGCTGTTGAGGAGATCGGACTCGCTCCACCGCCAGAAGTCCAGCAGTGTCACGCCGAGCGGCCCCCAGGAGCACCGGAAAGGCTCGGAGCCGGTCAGGGCTCCCGAAAGGCCGACCGGTCCGGCCACAGGCTGCTCGAGGACTTTTTCGGTAGCCATGTAAGTACCAACAGGCTACAAGCTCGGCGCAGAATGAGAATGATCAAGGTGCTCTAGATCTCGGCTTTGAGGTCGCCTTCAACGACCGTCAGCCGGAGGCAAGAGCGGGGGTTCCGCCGGAGGGCCCTGCGTCGGAGCACCGGTTCGACCCGTTCGCCGGGTGACGAAAAGCACCGCGAGCGTCCACGTCGGGGCGAGGTCGATCCCTGGGACGAGCTCGGCAAGGAAGGCCGGAAAGAAGGCCCAATGCCATCCGAGAAGAGCGACCATCGCGGCCCCGACCGCGAGGTCGAGCGCCGCGTCGACGACCTCGAGGGCGCCTCCGGCGAAGAGCGGCAGCAGCCCGATTTGAACGGCATCGGCCGCGACCGCGATGATTCGCGCGGCGAGGACGCGGCGTTGCGCTTCTTGCACGCGAGCACGTTAGGCTCGGCGGGCGGCGGCGGTCAACGAGCGCGACCCCGAAGCGGTATCCGGCCTACTTCAGCCTCGCGAGGATTCCCGTGATGCGCTTTTTCTGGTCCTCCGGGGCCATGGCCAACGCCTTCTGGTAGCTCTCGCGCGCGCCCTTCACGTCGCCGGCCTTCTCGAGCCCTTCCCCGAGGCTGTCCCAGACGTTCCAGGACTGCGGGTGGTCTTTCGTGTTCTTGCGGAACATTTCGAGGGCTTCGGCGGTCTTGTTGTCCCCGAGGAGCTGGTACCCGAGGGAGTTCACGTCCACCTCGGTCGCGAGCGGCATCGCCTCGGCCCGTAGCTGGGCGGCGTCCTTCGCGTCGCCCTTCTTCTCGAGGAGCGCGCCTTCGTGCGCAGGTTCGCGAACGTCTTCTGCATCTTGATCGACCGGTCCACCCACGCCATCGCCTCGTCCGTCGTGACGTCGTTGCGGGCGCACCAGGCGGCAGCCTGATTCCAGCCCTGCCAGGAGAAGCGCGGCAGTCCGCGAAGCTGCTCGCGAAGATTCGCAAGCGTGACCTGTTTCGCGTCGATCGCGATCGGGACCGCGACGCGGAGCTTTTCCCAACGCAGCGCGAGGGCCGTGGCGTCGTTCGTGGGCTCGTCGAAGGTGAAGACGAGCCGCTCGACGAACTCCGCCGGCTCCGGCCTGACGCTCACGCGGACGACGTCCTCCTTCTGGTCGTAGCTGAAGCTGCCCCAGGCTTTCGACTCCGAGCTCAGGATGACCGTCCAGTCGCTTTCCTGAGGCAGCATGTGGAGTCCGTACGTGCCCGCCGGCACCGCCTTCCCGCCGAACGTGAACGGCGTCGAGGCGGTGAGCGTCGTGTTCTCGTTCGCGCCGGCGCGCCAGACGTCGCCGTACGGCACGAGCGCGCCCCAGATCTTCCGCTTGTTCACGGCGGGGCGGTGATACGTGACTTTGAATTCCGCCAGTCCGATCGTCCTGGGTGACGGACGCCTCCGGGCTTGCCTGCGGCAGCACGATCGGCTGCGGCTGGGCGGAGGCGGCAGGGGCAAAAGCGAGAAAAACGGGGACGAAAGCGATCAGGGCGGTTCGGACGCGTTTCATGGAATGCCTCCCTTCGGGCAATGCCGTTTTTCTTAGAGGGTGAATACGGAATGCTCTCCGCAGGGTTTCGGCGCAGCGCATGCGGGGCGTGGCGCCTTGGCTCCCTTCCTCGCGGCAGCCATTCACCGACACAGGTCTTATCATCGCGGGCATGGCTCCTTCCGCGAAGCGCAGATCCGCCTCGCCGGGCAAGCGGACCGCCGGGGCGGCCCCGAAACGGCCCGGGTTGTCGTCGTCCAAGCCGTTCCTTCGTTTCTATGTCCCGGCGGACCTGAGCAAGAAGACGCTTTCGGTCCTCAACACGCTCGAGGAGGCTCCGGACGCCACCTTGTACCGTGACGCCCTGGCGGACGTCGTCGTGGAGCTGACGAACAGCGGCATGGACTACTACTTCATGAAGCCGCTGAAGCTCGCGAAGGCCGGCTTCATCGTGCAGCAAACGGCGGACCTCGGCCTGGCAGGCGCGCTGCGGGTGATGGGATCCGTTATCCGTAACATCATCACCCGCATGGATGGGCCTCAACTGCTGTCGGTCTGCGCCTCCATCCGGCAGTTCATGCTTTGAAGCTCCCGCCGCGCCTTACCTTCCGACGAACGTCCTCTTTTCCTCGAGCTTCCCGTCGCGCAGGGTGTAGAGGCGGTCGGCGGCGACGGCCTCGAAGCGCGCCGCGGGCTCGGTCTTTCCCGGCGGGATGACATCGATCGTCGCCACCGTCGCGTCGCCCAGCCCGAAGTGCAAGGGCACCCATGACCCCGAGGCGTACGAGGGCCGGAGAATGAACTCCTGCACTTGCCGGACGCCGCCCGCCGTCACGACGACCTTCGTCCCGAGGACGGTCCGGCGGTCGGCCCCCGCGACCGGCAGGATCTCGAGCGCATGGGTATGCGACGCCGTGGAGTTCCTCATGAGGCGGATGCCGCCCACGATCGCCCCGATCGCGACGTCGAGCCGCCCGTCGCCGTCCACGTCGCCGGCCGCGAGCCCCCGGGCCGAGAGGCGCAGGGCCGCCCAGTCGCCCGATCCGGCCGTGACATCCGCGAGGCGGCCGCCCCCTTCGTTGCGCCAGACGAGCGGCGGCTGCTTGTAGTGGTGGTCGCCGAGGCCGTAGACGCCCAGGCCGTTCTTGCGGAAGAACTTCGCGAACGTGAGGAGGATGCGTGGTACGAGGTGGCCGGACGCCGCCACGAGATCCACGCGGCCGTCGTCGTCGAAGTCCGCGAAGTCGGCTCCCCATTGGACATACGGGAAAGAGGCGCGGTCCACCCCGGAAGCCTCCGTCGCATCGTCGAAGAGAACGCCGTCCACGTTTCGATACAGCGTGTCCGGCTCTCCGGCGAAATTCGTCACGAGAATATCCGGCCGCTCGTCGCCGTCCACGTCGCCGATCGCGATCCCCATGCCGGCGCGCGCGATCTTCTGCTCGCGCGCGCCCGCGCCAGCTTCCACCGTCACATCCTCGAAAGTGCCATCTCCGCGGTTGTGGTAGAGAACGTTCGGCACGCGGTCGTTCGTGACGTAGAGATCGGGCCGGCCGTCGCCGTCGTAGTCGAAGAAGACCGCGCCGAGACCACGGCCGCCCGCGTTCGTGACGCCCGCGGACTTCGAGCTCTCGTGGAAACGCCCCTCCGAATCCTGCACGAGGAGGGTTGCCGGCTGGCCGTCGTAGTCTTCCGGCATGCGCACCTGGAGCGACGGAAACGACTGCTCTTTCTTGTAGTCCGTATCGAGATACCCGACGACGTAGAGGTCGACGCGACCGTCCCCGTCGATATCACCCGCCGCGAGGCCCACGGCATAGCCCGGCGCAACGAGCCCGCGCGCGGCGCTCTCCTCGCGAAACGTCCCATCCCCGAGGTTCTTCCACAGCGACGTCCTGCCCACTCCCGTGACGATGAGATCGAGGCGTCCCGAGCCGTCGAGGTCCACCCACGACGCGCCCATCGTCCAGCCGCACGATCGGATTCCGGAGTGCGCCGTGACGTCCTCGAACGTCCCGTCGCCGCGGTTGCGGTAGAGGACGCCGCAAGGCCCCGCATCCGGCTTCTTGCCGTTCGAAACGGAGCCCGTGAAGAAGAGGTCCAGGAATCCGTCGCCGTCGAAATCCCCCATCGCTACGGCCGCGCCCATGGTCCCGAGGTTCCGCCCCCGGCGGAGGTCGGTGTGGTATTTGAACTTCAGCCCGGCGCGCTTCGTCACGTCGGTGAAGCGGATTGGGGGAAGAGGAGGAGAAGAGGAAGATTCTGTGAATGGGTAAGAGGGACTGGGCGACAAGAGAAGCGCGGCGAGTGCGGCTGTTGTGAGGGAATTCACCCTTCTAAGAAAAAACATCCTCACCCGCGCCCCACTGTAGGTCGTCGCAGTCGGCCCGGTTCACGAGCGAGCAAGATTATCTTTCCCCCAGAGCCTCTCTGAAGCGTTCCGGCCCGACCTTTCGCGTGAGCGTCTCCTCGAGGAACTTCGGATCGGGATGGTGCTCGGAGGGGGGATAGGGGTATGCCGACATCGCATGGAAAGGCCAGGGCTCGTACGACTGGCCCGTGACGGTGTTCTTGTCGAAGTCCTTGTCCCAGCCGTCGGACACGAGGATCCAGTCGCGGCGCCAGCCGGGCGCGAGCGGCGGCAGGTTGGAGGCGTCGTACGCGATGTGAATCGCGTCTCCGCCCTTGAACGCGACCCAGCGGTCGTCGGTTTTCGCGAGGAGCTCCGTGACGTCGCCGAGGCGCGTGACGCGGCCGGCCAAGTCCTCCCAGCGCGGAGCGGTCGAGACGTCGCCGTGGTCGAACACTTCAGGGCCGTCGGGCGTCTCGCGATATCCGCGCGGGAAGCCGCGCTCGGTGAGGACGGCCGAGGACGGCGCGAGCGCAGTCGTGACGACCTCGACCGCGGGATCGTTCACCGTGACGAACGCCTCGTCCCAGAAAATCGCCATCGTCGTTCGAATGCGCACGCGCGGGTCTTTCGGGTCGATGAGGCCGGTGAGGTCGACGGGCATCGTCTTGGTCTTGCCCGCCGGGAACCCGAACGACTCCATCGCGACCTTCCAGCCGCCCGCGCCATCCGGAACCTCGAGGATCGGGGGAAAATGCTCGAGGTCTTTCCGCTGCGAGAGGGAGACGTTGATGGATGTATCCGTGTAGAAGATCCAGCCGGTGAGGAAGAGGACGATGCGATCCCCTGCCTTCACGTCGCCGAGGTCGAGCACCAGGGAGTGCTCCTGCCTCACGCCCTGATAGAACATCTCGGGCCCGGGGCCGACGTAGACGTGATCGCGGTGCGCGAGGCGAGAGGTCACATCCTCGAGGCGGCCGGAGGCGTCCGAGAAGGCGGCGCGCAAGGGCCTCGGGTGCGCTACCGTGAAGAGCTTCTTCTCCGGGACGCCTGGAATCGTCCGCTCGTTCGGGACGACGCCCGTGCCCTCGGGATGGTCCACGGCCACGAGCGTCGCCTCGTCGAGGTACGCGACCTCCCACAGCTCCTCGGTGTAGTCGAGGAGAAGGCGGCGATTCGCGTCCGGCTTCAAGGTCTCGCCGTCGATGAAGAGCCACTCGCGCGTGTCCGCACCTGCGAGGTGGACCCCGTCGTAGAGGAGACCGATCGGAGAACGCCCGAGCGCGTCCGAGACGAAGGTCCACACTCCGGTCTCGCCGTTGCGAGCGTAAACGAACGGGCACGAGCCCTTGAGCTGCTGAACCTCCTTCACGACGGATTTCGATCTCTGGTCGAAGATGTTTTGCGGCACGCCGTTCGTCCAGGTGGCTCGCACGACGTCGGCTTTCGTGCGCGTGCCGAGGCCGAAATGCGTGGGCGGAATTGCCACCGTACGCGCGACGTACAGATTTCCCGCCTTCACCTCGACGAGGCTGCCGATGCCGCGCTTGTTCACCTTGCCGGATCCCGTTTGCAGCCCCTCGAGAACGACGTCCAGCCAGCCGTTCGCGTTGCCGCCGTCGTTGATGAGGACGCTGGTTCTGCCGCCGGCCGAGACGAGGAGGTCGAGATCCCCGTCCTTATCGACGTCGTATGCGAGGAGAGCCTCGATGTTCGTAAGGCTCGAAGAGAACGAAGAAGAGGATTTCTTAGAAGGGGAAGAGAAGATGGGCCACGCCGGAAATTCGACCGCCGCCCTCGTTGCGGAAGGCGTGGAGCTCGCCGCCCGCGGTCGCGGCGATGACGTCCGGGAATCCGTCGTTGTCGAAGTCGGCCAGCACCACCGCGTGCATTGCGACCTGTGCGGGCGCCCCGGTCGCGGCACCCCGGCCAGCCCGTGCGAATTCCTGCCCCGTGCCTTCTAAGAAACTCCCATCCCCTTTTCCCAACAGCAGCCGTAACCCTTTCGACGTGGCGACGACCATGTCCGGGATGCCGTCCGCGTTCACGTCCTCGACCGCGAGATCAACCGCGCCTGCCACCCCGAGCGGGACGCTCCGGAAGACGCCCTGGCGGAGATTCAGCCGCAGGACGAGATCGCCCTTCGTGTCGATCGTGACGAGGTCCGGGTCGCCGTCGCGGTCCACGTCGGAGACGACGACTTTCCTCGAGGTGAACCTCGCGTCGCCCGTCTTCGCGGTCACGTCCGTGAACGTGCCGTCGAGGTTGTTGCGGAGGAGCTGGTCGGGTTTGCCGCCGCCCAAGAGGTAGACGTCGAGGTCGCCGTCGAGATCGAAGTCGAAGAAGGCGGCGGCCGTGTACGGCGCGGGAATCGGATAGAGAACGGCCGTGCCGGAGTTCGCCAGATCCACCTTTCTAAGCAATCTCCCGAGGTCCTCCTCGGACGCAGCCGGCGCACGGAAGGAGACCGGAATAGCCGCACCCGCGCCCGCGCGCAGCCCCTCCTCCACCTTCGGAGAAAACCTCTCGACGGGCAGGCCCATGACCTGCGTGAAGACCTCTCCGAGCGACTGCTGGTAGCGCGGCGTGACGCGCAGGACGTTCTCGAGGACACGGACCTTGACGCTAGCGCCTTTGACGTCGCCGCCGCCGACGAGCGCCCTGGCCTGCGCGAGAAACTGGCGCGCTCGGGCGTCGCCGTCCGAGACGAGGGGGTCGAGCTCCGCGAGACCCTTCGACAGCGCGGCCGCGTCTCCCGCTTCCCCCTCGAGGACGAGCAGCTTCAGGCGCGCGGGCAGGTTCGAGGGCGAGCGGGCGACGATCTCGGCGAGGCGCGTGCGCCGGGCCGCCTTGTCGGCCGGCGACGCCGCCGGGTCTGTCTCCACGCTTCGCGCGAATCGCCAGCGCGACTCGAGGTCGTGAGGGTCGAGGGACGCCGCCTTGTCGAACGCGGCGCGGGTGCCCGCGGGCCGGTTTCGCTCGTTCTCGATGACCGCGCGAATCGCGTAGAGGTCCGCCCGCTCTCCCAGCGCGAGCGCCTTGCCGAGGAGAGCTTCCGCGCCCGGAAGATCCTTCTCGCGCAGGGCGGCGATCGCGCCGTTCGCGAGCGGCAGCGCTTCGCCCGGCACCGCGTCCGCCAGTTTCGCGAACGTCGAGCGGGCCTCCTTCGGCTTGTCCTCCTCGAGCTGAGCGAGCCCCACGTTGCGCAGCGTCAGGATGCGCGACGCCTGCTCGGGGGAGAAACGGGGAGAAGAGGGATTTTCTGCTGAAGAGGAAGACGACATTCCCACGGCGGCGGCTACGAGGCTCGCGGCGAGCATCGGGAGACGTCCGAGGAGAGACCGGTTCTGAGAAGGGGGACCGACGAAGGAGCGAATCCGACTCATCGAGACGCATTATTGCCGGAGATGCTCCTCGGCCGCCGGGAGTCAAGGGTCATCGACCGCTACGCGGCGCGCGGAGCGCGCCCTTGACACCCGCCGGCCGAGGAACACATTCCAACTATCGGCGGCTGCATTCGCAGCCGCCGCATATAAGAAGAGTTTCCTCTTCCGTTCTCCCTTCGGCTTCTTTCTTCATCTTCTAAGCAGATCTCTCTTCGGCTCTTTCCCCTGAACCCACCTCACGAGCGAACCCGCCGGAACGTCTTTGAGCTCTTCCTTGGTGCCGTCCGGCCAGCGGACCTCGATGACGTCCGCCGCTTTCGCGCCGCCGAGACCGAAGAGGAGGTCGTGCGACGACTGCGAGAGGTACGACGAGCCCGCGCGCACCTCGCGAAGCTGCACCTTCCCGCTCACCCGCAGGCGGACCACGGCGCCGAGGGCGTCGCGGTTCATGCCGTGATCGGCCGAAAGCCGGACGACGACGCGCCCGGCGCCGCTCCCCCACCCGTTGCGATAGACGAGAAGCGGCCCGCGGAAGCACGAGACGACGACTTCCGGCGCGCCGTCGCCGTCGAGGTCCGCATACGCGAGGCCGCGCGTGTCCTCGAGCGTGTCGAACCCTTCCACGAACGCCCGCTCCTCGAACGTGCCGTCCCCGCGGTTCCAGAAGAGCTTCTTCGGCGTCCGCGAGGCCATGCCGTTGACGCCGAAGTCGATGCCTCCCCACACGCCGTCGTGGAAGTTCACGCCTTCGCGCCCCATCGCGTTCCAGAACGAGATTTCGTCGTCGACGCCGGTCGTCGCCCGGAACATGCCGTTCACGACGAGAAGGTCCTCGCGGCCCTTGCCGTCGAGGTCCACGAACTCCGTGCCCCAGGCCCAGCCGCCGTCTGCGACCCCGGCCGCCTCGGACGTGCGTTCGAACTTGAGGCCGCCGAGATTGCGGAAGAGGCCGTCCCCGTCGGAGCGCCGCTGCATGATCTTCGCCATGTGAGAGCGCACCAGGCTCGCGCCCGGAAGAGGCGGCATGGGCCAACGCGAGTCGTTCAGGATCCAGCGATAGGGCGTCCAGTAGTCCGAAACATGCAGGTCCCAACGGCCGTCGCCGTCGTAGTCCCCCCACGCGACGCCCATTCCGTAGCCCTCGTCCTGCGTGCCGTTCGTCCGGGCGATGTTCACGAAGAACGGGTGGCCGGGTGTGGACCGGTTCTCGAAGAATCCGTTCTTGCCGAAGTCGTTCGCGACGTAGAGGTCGTCGTCGCCGTCGTCATCCGCGTCGCAAGCTTCGGCGGCCAGGGCCCAGCCCACGTCGCCGAGGCCGGAGGCCGCTGTTTCGTCCACGAAGAAGGGATGCCCGTCACGCTCCACGTTCCGAAAGAAACGGTCACCCGGGCCGTTGACGCCGTTGTACGCGGGACCCGTGGCGCGTGCATCTCCGTAGCTCGCGACGAAGAGGTCGACGCGGCCGTCCCGGTCGGCGTCGAAGAGCACCGCGGACGTGAACGGCCCCGAAAGGCCGACGAGCCCCCACTCCTCGGTGACGTCGCGGAACTTTCCGTGCCCGAGGTTCTTCAGGAGGCGGCACGGGGAAATGTGATTCGAGAGAAACAGGTCCGGCAGCCCGTCCCCGTCCACGTCGGCCGCGACGCCGCCGGAGGCCTCCATCTCCGGCAGGAGATCGAGTCCGGAGCCCGACGTCGCGTCCCGGAAATGACCGGTTCCGTCGTTCAGGAAGAGCCGCGGGTGGAGGCCCGGGACGACGACGTCCACGGCGCCGTCCCCGTCCACGTCCACGAGGAGGACTCCCGGGCGGTGGTGCGTCGCGGGGAGGCAGAGATTCGTCGACTCCACGGGGTCGAGGGGCTGGTGGGTCACCGCGAGGCCGCGCGAGGCGGCTTCTTCGAAGAGATGCGGCACGCCGCGCTGGATTTCGGCGGGGCCGCCGACGGCGATCGCCGATCGCAACTGCCAACGCGCCCTCGGAGAAAGATCATCGAATTTGCCTCGAAAAAGAGAGAGATCGAAGAGGGCCAAAGCCGCAACGCGCTCCAGATCATCCGCGCGCGCGAAACCCTGCAGGCGAACTTCGACGCGCACCGTCACGTTCGAAGAGGATTTCCTCTGAAGGTCGACGATGCGGATCGCCGAAGCGCAGCGGAGATGACACGCCGAACGCCAGCGTTCCTCCAGGTCTCGCATAGGAAACGCCGCGGCCGACTCCATTGCGCCAGATCTTTCCGTATCACCGTCTAAGAAATCCTCTCTTTCTTTCTTACTTTCTAAGAAATCTTCTCTTCTCTCCTTCCCCCGAACCTTCTCTCCCGATCCATCTGCCTGAAAATCCCTCCTCAACTCGTCGACGAGGGCCGACGTCCCGAACGAGTAGTCCTCCAGCGTCGGCATGGGCCGGGTGCCGCCGCAAGCCGGCGCAAGGATCGCCAGGCCGAGGAGCCCGAACAACGCGATGGGACGCCTCACCACGCGGCAATGGTAAAACGGGATCGTGACCAGACCCACCCTTTGTGCCTTCGCCGCCGCCAGCTTCGTGGTCCTCCTTCCCGGGTGCGCCTCTTGGAGCGCCGACGCGCCCGACACGCCCGCGACACGATGGACGCCGCCCGCCGGGGCAGTCCCGCCCGCGCCGACGCCCGTGCCACCCCCGCCTGAGCTCGCGCCCGAGAAGCTCAAAGGGCGGACGGTCTCGCTCGCCGAGGCGATCGACGTCGCGCTCCGGAACAGCCCGGTCACGAGGCAGAGCTGGCTCCTCGCGCGGTTCGCGGCGGCCGGCCTCGGGAGCAAGCGGTCGGCGCTCTTCCCGTCCGTCGAACTCGACGCGCAGGCCGGGAGGCAGAAACAGACTTCCTCCGGCGGGACGATCACGACGCTCCTGACGACGTACGGCCCGACCGCGTCGCTGAGCTTTCTCGTCCTCGACCTGGGCGGCCGATCGGCGGACATCGCGGAGGCGCGGGAATCCCTCTACGCGGCCGACTACACGCACAACGCCACGATGAACGACCTGATCCTCCTCGTCGCCCAGAGCTACTACACCTACCAGGGCGTGCGGGCTCTCCTCGTGGCGCAGGAGGCGAGCCTCAAACAGGCCGACGAGAATTACGCGGCGGCAAACGAGCGGCACCGGGCCGGCGTCGCGACGATCGCCGACGTCCTCCAGGCAAGGACGTCCCTCTCGCAGCAGCGCCTCGCGTACGAGACCGTCAAAGGGCAGATCGAGACGGAGCGCGGCCAGCTCACGACGGCTCTTGGGGTGCCGATCGACCTGCCCGTGGACGCGGCGCCGCTGCCCGAGGACCAGAACGTCGACGAGGTCGTCCGATCCGTCGACGTCCTCATCGCGGACGCCGGCCGCCTTCGGCCCGACCTGGCGGCCGCCCGCTCCCGCGCCCTCGCCGCGCAGAGCCACGTCCGCTCCGTGCGATCGGGCGGCCTGCCGACGCTCTCGCTGGGTGCCTCCGCCAACCGCACTTGGTTCGAAGGATCGGATGCCTTGCGCACCTATGGGGACAACTATTCCCTGAGCCTCTTTTTCCGCTGGCCCGTCTTCAACGGGTTCAAGACGACTTACGACACGCGGCAGGCGGAAGCCCTCGCCGAGGCCTCCGGCGCCCAGGCGGAAACCGCCGCCCAGCAGGTCATCTACCAGGTCTGGACCAGCTACTACAATCTCCAGACGGCCGTGCAGCAGGTACGGGCCTCGCGCGATCTCCTCGAGAGCTCGAAGGAGTCGGCCGAGGTGGCACGGGGCCGCTACAAGGAGGGCGTCGGAAGCATCCTCGACCTGTTGACGGCCGAAAGCGCTCTTGCGACCGCGCTCGCGGAGGACGTGCGGAGCCGAGCCGGCTTCCTCCTCGCCGTCGCACAGCTCGCGCATGACACCGGAACCGTCGATCTCGTGCCCGCCGCGGCCGAAAAGAAGGGAACTCCATGAACCTCCGGCGTCTCGCCGCACTCGTTTCGATCGTCTTTCTCGCGGACTCCTGCGGCGCGAAGGACAAGAAGGCAGCGGCGCCTCCGAGCGTTCCCGTCACCGCCGGTGTCGTCGAGAACAAGGATGTGCCGCTCGAGGCGGTCGCGGTCGGACACGTGGATCCCTTCTCCACGGTCGCGGTGCGGACGCGGGTCGGCGGCGAGGTCACCAAAGTCGCCTTCCGCGAAGGGCAGGACGTCAAGGGCGGCGACCTCTTGTTCGAGATCGATCGCCGGCCCTACCAGTCCGCGCTCGCCGAGGCCGAGGCGAACCTCGAGCGGGATCGCGCCCGCGCCCGCGAAGCGGACGAGAACCTGAAGCGTTACGCCGAGCTCGTCAAGAAGGACTACGTCACACAAGAGCAGTTCTCCCAGGCCACGGCGAACGCGGACGCCCTGAAGGCGACCGTGAAGGCCGACGACGCCGCCGTCGAGACGGCGCGCCTGAACGTCTCGTACTGCCTGATCAACGCGCCGATCTCGGGCCGGACGGGCGGCCTCCTCGTGCACTCCGGCAACATGATCAAGGCGAACGACGACCGCGCCCTCGTCGTCATCAACCAGATCGAGCCGATCTACGTCACATTCGCCCTGCCCGAGGCGGTCCTCGCGGACGTCAAGAAGCGTGCGGCCGCCGGCGCCCTGAAAGTGAGCGCGCTGCCGAACGGACCCGGCCTGACGCCCTCCGAAGGCACGCTCTCCTTCATCGACAACACCGTGGACACGACCACCGGCACGATCAACCTGAAGGCCACGTTCCCGAACCACGACCGCGCGCTCTGGCCGGGACAGTTCACGAACGTCTCGCTCACGCTCGCGACGGACGCGAACGCCGTCGTTGCGCCGACGCCCGCGGTCCAGGCGGGGCAACAGGGCACGTACGTGTACGTCATCAAGCCGGACGACACGGTCGAGGCCCGCACCGTCGTCGTGCGCCGCACCTGGCAGCAGTGGTCCGTGATCGACAAGGGGCTCGCGCCGGGCGAGCGAGTCGTGACCGACGGGCAGCTCCGCCTCGCGCCCGGGACGAAGGTCGCGATCAAGACCGACCTGGTGCCCGCTTCCACGCCTCCCGCGGAGAAGAAATCGTGAACCGAAGAGCCGAGCCGCAGGCGAGGATCGCAGGTCCGTGCCGCGCCCGAGGCGGAAGGCGAGGGCGTGGATGAATATCTCCGAGCTCTTCATCCGGCGCCCGGTCGCCACCACGCTCGTGATGCTGGGGATCCTCTTCTTCGGCATCGTTGGCTACCGGCTCCTCCCGGTCTCGGACCTGCCGAACGTGGACTTTCCGACGATCCAGGTGACGGCCGCCCTCCCGGGAGCGAGCCCCGAGACGATGGCCTCCGCGGTCGCGACGCCTCTCGAGCGCCAGTTCACGACGATCGCCGGCCTCGACAGCATGAACTCGACGAGCATCCTCGGCGTCACGCAGGTGACTCTCCAGTTCAACCTCAGCCGCAACCTCGACGCGGCCGCCCAGGACGTGCAGGCCGCGATCGGCGGGGCCTCGCGCCAGCTTCCTCCGGGGATGCCGAGCCCTCCCACGTATCAGAAGGTCAATCCGGCCGACCAGCCCATCGTCTACATCGCCCTCACCTCGCCGACGCTCGCCCTCTCGACGCTCGACGAGTACGCCGAGACGATCATGGCGCAGCGCATCTCGACGGTCTCCGGCGTCGCGCAGGTGCTGGTGTACGGCGCGCAGAAATACGCCGTACGCGTGCAGGTCGACCCGCGCGCGCTCGCCTACCGGGGCATCGGGATAGACGAGGCTTCCGCCGCCGTCGCCGCCGCGAACGTGAACATCCCGACGGGGACGCTCTGGGGCGCGAACACCGCGTACACGGTGGAGGCCACCGGCCAGCTCACGAAGGCCGCCGAATACGGTCCGCTCATCGTGGCCTACCGGAACGGGTCGCCGGTGAGGGTGAACGACATCGGCCGCGCGCTCGACAGCGTCGAGAACGACAAGACGGCTTCGTGGTACGTCGACAAGGACGGTCCGACGCGCAGCATCGTCCTCGCGATCCAGAAGCAGCCCGGCGAGAACACGGTCGAGGTCGTCTCGAACATCAGGAAGCTGATCCCGGTGTTCCAGGCCATGCTCCCGGGCTCGGCGAAGCTCAACATCCTCTTCGACCGCTCCAAGTCCATCCGGGAATCCGTCTCCGACGTGAAATTCACGCTCTGGCTGACGCTCGCGCTCGTCGTCCTCGTGATCTTCCTGTTCCTGAGAAACCTCTCGGCGACCGTCATCCCGTCGTTGGCCCTTCCGCTCTCGATCGCCGGGACGTTCGCCGCGATGTACGCGCTCGGCTACAGCATGGACAACCTGTCGCTCATGGCGCTCACGCTCTCGGTGGGGTTCGTCGTGGACGATGCGATCGTGGTCCTCGAGAACATCGTCCGGCACATCGAGTCGGGCGAGAAAGTCTTCGACGCCGCCCTGAACGGCACGAAGGAGATCGGATTCACGATTCTCTCCATGACGCTGTCCCTCGCCGCCGTGTTCATTCCGCTGCTCTTCATGGGCGGGATCATCGGACGGCTGTTCCGCGAGTTCGCCGTCACGATCGCGGTCGCGATCCTCGTGTCGGGCTTCGTCTCGCTGACGCTGACGCCCATGCTCTGCGCCCGATACCTGAAGGCGCACGACGAGGCGAAGCCGCACGGCCACTTCTACCTGGCCTCCGAGCGCGTCTTCGACTCGACGCTCGCCTTTTACGAGCGCGGCCTGAAGTGGGCTCTGAGGCGGAAACGGCTGATGCTGGGCTTTTCGGCTCTCGTCCTCCTCGCCACGGTCTTTCTCTTCCGGATCGTTCCGAAGGGCTTCATTCCGACCGACGACACCGGACAGATCTTCGCCCCCACCGAGGCGGCGCAGGGCATCTCGTTCGAGGCCATGGTCGAGCATCAGAAGGCGGCCGCAGAGGTCGTGAGGGGCGACCCGAACGTCGAGGGCTTCATGTCGAGCTGCGGCAACCGCGGCAACAGCGTCCTGAGCGGGAACACCGGCACGATGTTCATGCGCCTGAAACCCCGCAACGAGCGCAAGCTCTCGGCCGACCAGATCATCCAGCAGCTCCGCCCGAGGCTCGCGCAGATCCCCGGAATCCGGGTCTATCCCCAGAACCTGCCGCCGATCCGGCTGGGAGGAGTGCTCACGCGGGCGCAATACCAGTTCACGCTGCAGGCGTCCGACACGAAGGATCTCTACCAGGCCGCGCCGCTTCTCGAAGAGAAGATGCACGGGATCAAGGCCCTCCAGGACGTCAACAGCGACCTTCAGCTCCGCAACCCGACGGCCTATCTCACGATCGACCGCGACCGGACGGCCGCGCTCGGCGTCACGCCGGAATCCATCGAGAACGCGCTCTACACGGCATACGGCTCCCGCCAGATCTCGACGATCTACTCTCCCAACAACGAGTACCAGGTGATCATGGAGCTCCTGCCGCAGTTCCAGCGCGACCCGTCGGCGTTCCAGCTCCTGTACGTGAGGTCCCGGAAGGGTGATCTCATCCCGCTCTCGGCGCTCACGAAGCTCGAGAAGACCGTGGGGCCTCTCGCCGTCAATCACGCGGGCCAGCTTCCGGCCGTCACGATCTCCTTCAACCTGCCGCCCGGCGTCTCGCTGGGCGAGGCCGTTGCGGAGATCACCAAGGTGGCGCGCGCGACGCTGCCGGCCACGATTCAGACTACCTTCCAGGGGACGGCGCAGGCGTTCGAAGCTTCGCAGAAGGGTCTCGGGCTCCTCCTCCTCGTCGCGATCCTCGTGATCTACATGGTGCTCGGCATCCTGTACGAGGACTTCCTGCACCCGCTCACGATCCTGTCGGCTCTTCCCTTCGCCGGCTTCGGAGCGCTGCTCACGCTCCTCATCTTCAAGGTGGAGCTCTCGATCTACGCTTTCGTGGGCGTCATCCTGCTCGTCGGCCTCGTGAAGAAGAACGGCATCATGATGGTCGACTTCGCCGTCGAAGGGCGCCGCGCGGGCAAGAGCGCCGAGGACGCGATCTACGAGGCCTGTGTCGTGCGCTTCCGCCCGATCATGATGACGACGATGGCCGCGCTCATGGGGACTCTGCCGATTGCCCTCGGCTTCGGAGCGGGCGCCGAGTCGCGCCGGCCCCTCGGCCTCGCCGTCGTCGGCGGCCTTCTCTTCTCCCAGATGATCACGCTCTACGTCACGCCGGTCTTCTACGTCTACATGGAGAGCGTCGCCGAGCGGCTCAAGCGCCGGCGCGGAGAGAAGGCCGAAGTCCACCCCGTGCGCAAGGAGAGTCCGGCCGCGGCCGCCGGGAGCTGAGCGGTCGGCACGCTTCCCCGCATTTGACGCAGCGCGTAATAATCCGTATATTGTCTCCGGGAGCCCTGCTCACGGAGGTGCAAGATGAGCGCAAAACGAAAGCCGGCCCAGAGCCCCCGAAGAGCGAGGCGGAAAGTCTTCTCGGTGCCGACCATGCATACCTGCCTCGAATGCCCTGTCTGTGGGGCTGAGACTTGTAAGACATTGCAGGACCTTGGGATGTACTGCGATACCGAGATCGCCGCCACCGAGGCTTGGCGCATGGAGCCCCGCGGTAAGCGCACGTTTGCCGTCGCCTGACGGCGTCCCGAAATCCGGGATGGAGCGCGGCGTCCCGGCGCCTGACGTCTTTCAGCCCAGAAGCAGCGTCACGACCCGGTTCGCGACGTACGCGCCGGAGTAGGCGAGAAGGCCCATGTACGCGAACTGGATCGCAGGCCACCTCCACCCACCCGTCTCGCGCCGCACGACGGCGACCGTCGAGAGACACTGCATCGCGAACGCGAAGAAGACGAGAAGCGCGACCGCGCCGCCGGCCGTGAGGTCGTGCCGGAGCGCGGCCTGCAGGCCTTCGCTTCCCGCCTTCGGGTCCATGCCGTAGAGCGTGCCGAGCGTTCCGACGATGACCTCGCGCGCCGCGAGCGACATCACGATGCCGATGCCGATGCGCCAGTCGAAGCCGAGCGGCCTCACGAACGGCTCGATCGCTCTGCCGATCGTGCCCGCGATGCTGCTCCCGATCTCGGGGATCTTTCCGCCCGAGAGCGGCAGGTGCGCGAGGATCCAGAGGACGACCGCGACGCCCAGGATCACCGTGCCGGCGCGATGGAGGAAGATCTTCGCCCGGTCGTACATCCTCAGGCCGATCTGGCGGAGCGTGGGGCGCCGGTAAGGCGGCATCTCGAGAAGGAACGGCGCCCCGTCGCTCTTCAGGACCGACGACTTCAGGAGCCGCGCGGTCCCGAAGGCCGCGAGGAAGCCCAGGAGATAGAGCCCGAGCATCGCGGCCGCGCGCGTGCCGAGGAACGGACCGAGCAGCGGACGCTCGGGCAGGAAGGCCGCGATGATGAGCGTGTAGACGGGCAGCCGCGCCGAGCACGTCATGAACGGCGCGATGAGGATCGTCGCGATGCGGTCGCGCTTGTTCTCGATCGTCCGCGACGCCAGGACGGCCGGCACGGCGCACGCATACGCCGAGAGGAGCGGCAGGAACGACTTTCCTTGAAGGCCCGCCTTCCGCATCGTGCGGTCCGCGATGAGTGCGGCGCGCGCCAGGTAGCCGGAGTCCTCGAGGAGGCCGATGAAGAGGAAGAGGAGCAGGATCTGCGGCAGGAAGATCACGACCGAGCCGACGCCGCCCCAAACGCCCTCGAGGAGGAGCGACTTGAGGAGGGACGGCGCGAGGAGCCCCGACAGCCAGGCGCCCGACGCCTGCACGGCGTGGTCGACGGCATCCATGAGCGGGCGCGCCGCCGAGAAGATCGTCTGGAACACCGTGACGACGACCGCGAGGAACACGAGCGGCCCCGCGACGGGATGCAGGAACACGGCATCGAGGCGGCGCGTCCAGACCGGCGGTGCGGGCGCGGCGTAGCGCGCCTTGTCCCCGATCGCGACAGCCCACTGCCGGCACTTCGG
Organism: Thermoanaerobaculia bacterium; assembly: GCA_963816185.1. Taxonomy (GTDB): domain Bacteria; phylum Acidobacteriota; class Thermoanaerobaculia; order UBA5066; family UBA5066; genus Fen-183. Next base: position 610,491 of record CAWFJJ010000028.1, read on the forward strand.
AATGTCGGCAAGGACCGGCAGGTCGCGGGCCGCGGGGACGCCCACGGCCCCGCTCAGGAATTCGCGCACCATCTCGATGCCCTCGCCTTTGGACGCGCTCACGAGCGCGACCGGTACTCCGAGGCGTGTCGCGAGCGCCTCCGCGTCCACGGCGCCTCCGCGGCTCGATAGCTCGTCGGCCATGTTCAGGACGACGAGGGTCGGAAGCCCGAGAGCAAGAATGGGCGCGGCGAGAACGAGATGGCGGTTCAGGTTCGTCGAGTCGAGGATGAGGAGCACGGCGTCGGGCCTGGCCATTCCCTCCATCTCACCGACGAGAACGTCACGCGTGACCCGCTCGTCCTCCGAGTGCGGCACGAGGCTGTAGACCCCCGGCAGGTCCACGAGCACGACTTCGCGGTCGCCCTCGAGCCGGGCCCGGCCGCGGCGCTCCTCCACGGTGACGCCGGGAAAGTTCGCGACCCGCTGCCGGAGGCCGGTGAGACGATTGAACAACGTCGACTTTCCGGAGTTCGGCGGCCCGACGAGCGCGACGAGACGGGGAGGGACGCCATGGATCGGAAGCGCCGCCGCCGGGCATCCCTCGCAGCTGTGGAGCATGCTCACGCAGGCCCCTCTTTCGCGGCCTCGACGAGGAGGTGCCGCGCCGTGTCGCGCCGCAGGGCGAACTCGGTACCGTCCACGCGGAAGACGCGCGGGTCGCCCCCCGGTGCGCTTCGGGCCGCCACGATGCGCGCTCCCGGCAGAAAACCGATCTCCATGAGGCGCGTGGCGTCGGCCTCCGGCAGATCGATTCGCGCGAGGACGCCCGATGCGCCGGGGATAAGGTCGTCGAGGCTCACGGGCTTCCGGCGCCTGGCCCTGCCTTTCTTGAGACTGAGTCGCATCTTCGACATTATGCCCCAACCCGCCCCGGTCCTGTCGATGATGCGGATGCGTCAGACCTTCGGCCGGCAAGCTTCAACAGCTCGAAACCGGCGAAACCGCCGAGAGCCGCCCCGGCGGCCAGAGCGACGTCCGCGGCCGAGAGCGGCCCGAACCTCAGAAGCTCACGCATCGGCGCGAGGCAGAGGCAGAGGCCAAGAACGGAGATCGCGCCGCCGAAGACCCACCAGACAGCCGGATTCGGCGTCCTGAGCGATGCGGCCAGGGTCGGGCGGGTCGAGCGGTGCGTGAGGATGAGCGCCAGGTTCAGGAGAAGGAGCGTCGAGAAGGCGATCGCGCGCGTCCTTTCCTCGACGTCGCCTCGCGCCACCGAGAACGCGGCGGCCGAGAGCACGAGGATCAGCGCGAGGACGCCGTCGAGCAGCGCGCGGACCACGATCCGCGCCGGAAGAAGCGGCTCCCGCGGGTCCCGCGGCGGTCGGCACATGAGGTCGGGGTCTTCCGGCTCGGCCTCGAACGCGATCGAGCACGCCGGATCGATGACGAGCTCGAGGAGGACGATGTGCACCGGCAGGAGGACCAGCGGCCATCCCACGAGCGCCGGCACGAGAGCGGCACCCGCGATCGGGACGTGAACCGAGAGGACGTAGGCCATCGCCTTGCGGATGTTCTCGAAGATGCGCCGCCCCAGCCGGATCGCCGCGACGATCGACGAGTAGTCGTCGTCGAGAAGGACGAGAGACGACGCCTCCCGGGCGACGTCCGTTCCCCGTCCGCCCATCGCGATCCCGATGTGCGCGGCCTTGAGGGCCGGCGCGTCGTTCACGCCGTCCCCTGTCATCGCGACGACTTCGCCGTTCGCCTTGAACGCCTGGACGAGTCGGAGCTTTTGCTCGGGCACGACCCGAGCGAAGACCCGCGTGCCCTTCACGCGCGACGAGAGAGCTGCATCGTCGAAAGCATCCAGCTCGGTCCCCGTCAGAACGTCCCCGGACGGCAATCCGGCCCCCGCCGCGATCGCCCGGGCCGTCCCCGGGTAATCCCCGGTGATCATCACCGTCCGCACGCCGGCTCTCTCGCACTCGGCAACGGCGTCCGCGACGCCCGGGCGCAGCGGGTCCGCCAGGCAGACGAGGCCGAGACACTCGTACGTGAGATCGTGTGCGGAAGGCGGCAGGTCGCCGGGCGGCGCCGTTGCTCGGGCGACGGCGAGTACGCGCAGACCGCGCTCGGCGAACTGCGCCACGGTATTGAGAAGCGCCTTTGCCGGAGCCGCGGGGAGATGACAGAGGTCGGCGACGGCTTCGGGAGCGCCTTTGGCCGCCACCACCCGCGGTCCTCCCATTTTCGGCTCCCAGACGTGGGTGACGGCGAGAAGCTCCTGGCCGAGCGGGTACTCGTGAACGAGCGCCCAGCCGCCGTGTAGATGCTCTGTGCCTGCCAGAGCGTCCTTCGCGAGCGCTTCCACGGCCCGCTCCATCGGATCGAAGGGCTTCTGGCGGCTCGCGAGGAGCGCGAACTCGACGAGCGAGTGAAACGTCTCGGGTAGCGGCTCGCCCCGGCGGCTCGCAACATCCCAGGTCCGCCCGCCGGCCTCGAGCGCGGCCACGGCCATCCGGTTCTCCGTGAGCGTTCCCGTCTTGTCGACGCAGAGAACCGTCGCCGAGCCGAGCGCCTCGATCGCTGCCGCGCGCCGCGTGAGGACGTGCCGCCGGGAGATGCGCCATGCGCCCAGGGCGAGGAAGACCGTGAGGATCACCGGAAACTCCTCGGGCACGAGCGCCATCGCAAGGGCGAGCCCGGCAAGGAGGCCTTCGAGCCACCCGCCCCGTAAGAACCCGAAGGAGAGCGCGAGGAGGGCGCACAGAGCGAGCCCCGCGGCGGCGAGGGCCCGCACCCACCGTGCCGTCTGCGCCTGAAGCGGCGTTGAGTCCGTGTCGAGCGTCTGCAGCGCCTTGCCGATTTTTCCCAGCTCGGTCTTGGGGCCCGTGGCGCTCACGCGGGCGACGCCCTGCCCTCGCACGATGAGAGTACCGGACCAGACGTGCGGCAGCCCGTCGCCTCCCGGCCGCCCGGCCTCCGCCGCGCTCTCGTCCGCAAGCTTCGTCACCGGGACCGATTCTCCGGTCAGCAGGGACTCGTCGGCCGAGAGGCTCATCGCCTGGAGGAGGAGGCCGTCAGCCGGCACGCGGTCGCCCTCCGAGAGGATGACGAGGTCGCCCGCCACCACCTCGCGGCCGGAGATCCGGCGCTCCTGCCCGTCGCGCACGACGAGCGCCCGCGGGCTCGAAAGATCGCGCAGAGCGTCCAGAGCGCGCTCCGTCTTGCGCGTCTGGTACAGGGACAGCCCCACGACCCCGAAGACGGATGCGAGGAGGACGAACGCTTCCTCGCGATCGCCCAGAAGCACATAGACCCCGCCGCACGCGACGAGGAGCAGGATCATCGGCTCTTTCAGGATCTCGGCGGCGAGAGCCGCGAGACTGCGACGCCGCGTGGACGGCAGCTCGTTGGGACCTTCGGAGGCGAGACGCGCCACCGCCTCGGCCTCGGAGAGCCCCCCGAAGTGCCGCGGATCGGAATCGGCGGCCATCAGGCGATTCTCGCCGCGAGTCGAGCCGGGACCGATGATGCATCGGCTCCGGGGATTAGGATTCATTGATGGCCCGAGACACCGTGGTCCCCGCATGGCACGCGCGGGGCATCGAGGACGTCGCCCGGGAGCTTCGGACGAATCTCGAGACAGGCCTGTGTCCGGACGCTCTGCCCAAAACGCCGTCCGACGACTCTCTCGACACCGACTCGCGCGGCCCCTGGCGAATCATCTGGAACCAGCTCAAGGGCGGAGTGATCCTCGTCCTGATTGCCGCCGCCGCCGTCATGCTGGCGCTCGGCCACATCGGAGACTCGCTGGCGATCGCGGCATCCGTGGTCTTCTCGGTCGTCTTCGGGTTCATCACCGATTTCCGCGCCGAGCGAGCCCTCGATGCGCTCCGGACTCTTTCTGCCCCGACGGCGCGCGTCGTGCGCGGAGGCCTCGAACGGGAGGTCCCCGCGGACGACCTCCGGCCCGGGGATCTCCTCGTCCTGACGGGCGGCCAGATCGTTGCCGCGGACGGAAGGATCGCCGCCGTGCACGATTTGCAGGCCGACGAGTCCGCGCTCACCGGCGAGAGCGTCCCCGTCACGAAATCGCCGGACCCCGTCAATGCGGCCGCGCCCCTGCCCGACCGGATCTCGATGGGCTACGCCGGCACGACCATCGTGAGCGGATGGGGGCGTATGGTCGTGACCGGCATCCGGGGAGGCACGGAGCTCGGCCGCATCGGAAAGCTCGTTGCCGGCCAGGACCGCGAGGAGACGCCTCTCGAGAAGCAGGCTGAGCAACTCGGCCGCCGGCTCGCGCTCCTGGCCATCGGCCTCTCGGCCCTCGTGACGATTCTCGGCCTCCTGCGCGACCGCCCCTTCTGGCTCATGCTCGAAACGGGCGTCATCCTCGCGATCGCGGCGATCCCCGAAGGCCTTCCGGCCGTCACAACGATCGCGCTCGCGGCCGGCGTCAGGCGGATGGCGAAGGCCGACAGCCTCGTGCGCCGGCTCTCGTCGGTCGAGACGCTCGGCTGCACCTCGGTCATCTGCACCGACAAGACGGGCACGCTTACGGAGAACGTCATGCGCGTGACGCGAGTCGTCCTCCCCGGCCGCGAGCTCGAGGTCACGGGCGCGCGCTACGAGCCGATCGGGGAGTTTCTCGAGGGCGCCCGACCGGTGGCGCCGGGGGATGACCCGCCTCTTGGACGGCTGCTCGAGATCGCCGCCGTCTGCAACGACGCGCGGCTCGAATCCCACGACGAAGGCTGGCACGTTCACGGCTCGTCCACCGAGGGCGCTCTCCTCGCGCTCGCGGGGAAGGGAAAGGTCGACGGCAGAGGCTTCCATCGCGTGAGCGCCCTCGGGTTCTCGTCCGCCCGCAAGCGCATGGCGGTCGTCGCGCGTGACGCCGAAGGCCGCCTGTGGTCCTTCGTGAAAGGCTCTCCCGAGGTCGTGGCGGCCCGCGCTACCAGTGCGCTCGTGCGTGGGGCCGAAGAGCCGCTCGACGCCGAGGGCCGCGAGCGTCTCCTCGCGAGCGCGCACGCGCTCGGGGAATCGGGATACCGTGTTCTCGCGCTCGCGTACCGGCGGCTCGACCCGAAAGGCGCGCCCGAAGCGGCCGAGGAAGCCCTCACGTGGTCAGGCCTCGTCGGCCTCATCGACCCGCCGCGTGCGAACGTCCGTGGCGCCATCGAAGCGCTGCGTGACGCCGGAATCCGCACCGTCATGGTCACCGGGGATCAGAAAGGCACCGCGATGGCCGTGGCGAACACGCTCGCGATCGCCGGCCCGGGGGACCTCTGTCTCGACTCGGCGGAGCTCGCGCGGTACGTCGAGGAGCACCGGTGGGAGGACCTGAGGAACACGGCCGTCTTCGCGCGCGTCACGCCTGAGGACAAGCTCTCGATCGTTCACGCGCTCCGCGAGGCCGGCCGCATCGTCGCGATGACCGGAGACGGCATCAACGACGCGCCCGCGCTGAAAGCAGCGAATATCGGAATCGCGATCGGGCTCGGGTCGGCGGACGTCGCGCGCGCGGCCTCCGACCTCGTCGTGACGAGCGGCGACTACGCGACACTTCCAGAGGCGGTCGCGGAGGGACGGCAGATCTACGCGAACATCCGTCGCGCCGTGCACTTCCTGCTTCTTTGCAGCCTCGCGACGATCGTCGTCATGCTGGTTTCCGTGGTCACGAACCTTCCGCTGCCCATGAGTCCCCTTCAGCTCCTATGGCTGAACCTCGTCGTCCACATCTTCCCTGCGGTCGCGCTCGTCCTCGTTCCCGGCGAGCAGGACGTGATGAAGCGCCCCCCGCGCGACCCGAAAGAGCCCCTCTTGACCTGGAGTGCGGCCGGCCGCACCGCCTTGAAGAGCGCCGTCGTGGCCGCTGTCGTCCTGTGGAGCTACACCGCCGGCGGCGGACGCCACGACGGGGCGCGCGGCCAGACGCTCGTGATGGCGACGCTCGCACTCACTCTCCTCGCCCAGTCGTTCGCGACGCTCTCGGACACGCAGCCGTTCTGGCGGATGCGATCGAGCCTCGCGCTCCCGTTCTGGCTCGCGCTCGCGGGCGGGCTTCTTCTGCAGGCCATCGCGGTCGCGTGGCCGCCTCTCTCGGCCGTCCTCGAGACTGTGCCCCTCGCCGCAGCGGACTGGCTGCGCGCGGCAGGGATGGCGGCCGTGGCGCTCCTCGCCACCGAGGCCCTCAAGCGGCTGGAGGCGTCGCCGGCCTGACCGGTCAATTCCGCGCCCGCACGCGGCCACCGTCCGCGACGCGGTCGCTCGGAAGGAGGACGACGGAGTCGCCGTCGGCGAGACCGCTGCGGATCTCGGCGTGCGTCCGGTTCACGAGTCCCGTCTCGACGGGTTTCAGTCGCGCGCGTCCCTCGACGACCATGAACACGGCCCACGCATCGCCCTTGCGGAACAGGGCGCTCGCCGGCGCGCGCACGACGTCCTTCGCCTCTGCGACGACGATGCGCGCCTCCACGCGAAAACCGTCCCCGACCGAGGGCGGCGCCTCGGCCAGGTCTCCGACGACGTGCACGCGCTGTTCCTCGACGCCGAGCGCCGAGAGCTTCGTGAACGCCGACGGCTCGACGAGGCGCACCGTTCCGGGAAGCGGCCGCGGCCCGCCCCACTCCTCGATCCACATCCGCGCGCCGGGCCGGACGCGGACCGCCTCGCGCGAGAGGACGTCGAGCACGACCTCCAGGCCCGACGGCTCCCCGACCTCGAGAAGCGGCGCGCCCGCGGGGACGGCCCGCTCGCTCTCCTCGACGATCCGGAGCACGCGCCCTGCCACGGGACAGCGCACGAGCGTGAGGGCCTCCCCGTGTCCCGACTCGGCCGCGAGGAGCGCGGCTCTCACGGCCGCCGCCTCGAACGATGCGGCCCGGGCCGCGAGCCGCGCGGCCTCGTGCTCCCGGACCCGAACGGTCTCGGCGAGCTCGGCCTGCTCTCGCTCTTCCGGCGCCATCACGCCTTTCCGGGCGAGCTGGTCGATCCGCGCCCGGTTCCGCTTGGCCTGCTCCGCGGCGGCCGCCGCCTGCTGCTCCTTCGCCCCGGCCGCCCGCTCGGCGGCACGCGCCGAGGACAGGCGTGCGGACAGCTCCGCCTGCGTGCGCGCGTCGAGCGGGAGAGGATCGAGACGCGCGACGACCGCGCCGCGGGCGACGGCGTCTCCTTCGTGGACCTCGAGCCGAAGGAGTCGACCCGCCACGGGAGCGCTCACTACGAAGCGGTCTTTCACGCGCGTCTTCCCTTCCTCGTCGACCGTCACGACGACGGGCCCGCGCTCGGCCCGCCCCAGTTCGACCGGCACGGGCTCGGGCCGCAGGCGAAGCGCCACGGCCACGGCCGCGAGGAGGACCACGGCGGCGGCGATCACGGCGGTGCGCTTCTTCTTCATGGGTGTTCACTCTCTCGATTTCAGGACCTCGATGAGGTCGAGCCGGCGGATGCGTCCCCAGACGGCGAGCGCGGACACCCCCGCGGCGGCGGCGATCACGAGCGCGGCGAACGCGAACGACCTGGGTGTCAGGACGAGCGGGAGGCGGAACGTCTCCCGCTGATAGAGCGGCAGGATCGCGCGGCAGATCCACTTCCCCGTGAGGGCGCCGAGCGGGACCGCGGCTAGGGTCAGGATCGCCTGCTCCCCGAGCAGCATCCGGGAGACTTCCCCGGACGTGAAGCCGAGAACGCGCAGGCTCGCGAGCTCGCGCGCGCGCTGCGCGAGAGAGATGCGGGCCGAGTTGAAAACGACCGCGAAGGCGATCGCGCACGCAAAGAACACGATGATCCCCGTCATGACGCCGAAGCTCTTCGCGAACGTCTCCTCGAAGGAGGCGAGCGATACGGTGCGGAACGACGCGCCGGCGACGGCCGGCGTTCGCTTAAGGCGCGCGTAGAGGTCGGTCGCCGCGGCCGGATCTACCTGGAGGAACGCCCCCGAGACGACTCCCTCGTCCCCGAGGAGTCGGTCCAGCGCGCCGCGCTCCATGTACGCCGAGAACCCGACGGGCTCGTCGACGACTCCCGCGAGCACGACGTCCCGGACGGGCCGAGCCCCTTCGAGGACCTCCGCCGTGAGGACGTCGCCGGGGCGCGCGCCGAGAACGTCGGCGAGTCCGGCCGTCAGGAGAAGGCCATCGGGCGGCAGCGGCACGGGCCTCAGGTCGCGATCCAGCAGGCGGTGCATCTCGGCGTCCCGGTCGAGGCCGAAGAGAGCGACGCGCCGACTGCGGTGCTCGAAGCGAAGGCGGGCGGGAACGGCACGAAACGGCTCGGCGCGCCGGACGCCCGGCAGCCGCCCGATCTCGAAGCGGGTCTCGCGCGGGCGCGGCTGCTGAAAGAGGATCGTCATGTCCTCGCGCTGGATCTCCCGGAACTGCACGTCGACGAGCCAGTCCACCGCATCCCTCAGGAATCCCCCGAGAACGAGGATGGCGAACGCGAGAGCGATGCCGAAGGCCGAAAGCACGGCGCGTCCCGGGCGGCGCTCGAGATTGCGCAGGATGATGCGGCCCGGCGTGGCGAGATGGCGCGCGAGACCGAGGCGGTCGAGCGGCGCCGGCGTAAAGCGCGGCGGCGCCTCCGGGCGCATCGCCTCGGCCGGCGGCAGGCGCACGGCGCGCTGGACGGCGCCGATCGAGCCGACTGCGGCCGCGGCGAGCGTGAGCCCCACGGCCACGCCGATCACGGTGGCGTTCGCCTCGTAACGCATGACGGGGAACCGGAAGTACTGCCCGTAGAGCTCGTTCACGGCGACACCGAGGCGCACCCCGGCCGCGACCCCGAGCGCCGAGCCGACGAGCACGGCGGCGAGGGCCAGCTTGAGGTAGTGGCCGCCGAGCGTCGCGTTCGAGTACCCGAACGCCTTGAGGACGCCGATCTGCTCGCGTTGAGTCGAGACGAGGCGCGAGAGCACGAGGTTCAGCAGGAACGCCGAGACCCCGAGGAAGATGAACGGGATGACAGTGCCGGTGGCCTGGTTCTCGGCGATCTCGTCCGTCAGGAAGCGGTTCGACACCTGGTCCGCGGCCGCCACCGCGCCGAGGCCGCCCCAGGGCGCGAGGACGCGGTCCACTTCCGCCATCACGCCTCCAACGCGTGATCCCTTTCCGAGGCTGAGCACGACGTCGTTGAACGCCCCGTCCATGTCGAAAGCCGGCGCCATCACTTCGCGGCTCATCCAGACGACTCCGAACCGGCGGTTGTCGGGCAGGATGTCACCCCCCCGCACCTCGTAGACGTATTCGGGCGAAAGACCGACTCCGACGATCCGCAGCCTCTCCCACCGGCCGTTCAGGATGACGCCGACCGTGTCGCCGGGCGAGAGTCCGTTCGCGTTCGCGAAGGCCTCGCTCACGACGGCCTCGTTCGGCCGGCCGGGTTCCGGGAGGCGCCCGCTCCGCACGTGCAGGGCGTTCAGCCGGGGAGCCGTGCGATCCGGAATCGACACGAGGCGCAGGGTCGCCGGCTCCGCGAGCCCCGCGACGTCGGCCGTCACCTCGAAGACCAGCCGCGTCTCGACGGCCTCGACGCCCGGGATCCGTTCGACCGACCGCGCGACCGCTTCCGGCGCGCGCTTGAGCGACGCGAAGACGTCCGCGAAACGGTACTGCTCGTAGTACGCCTCCCGGGAGAGGACGAGGGACTCGTACGCGGTGAACGTCGTCACGACCGTCGCGACGCCGCATGCGACGACGACCGTGATGGCCGCGAGCGGTCCCCGCATGTGCCAGAGGTCCCGGACGAGCATGCGGTCGAGCGTCTTCACGTCACCACTCCAGCTCGGCGGGAGTGATCTTCTTCTCGTTCCGCGTCTCGGAAGCGATGCGGCCGCTCTGCATCCTCAGAACGCGGTCCGCGATCCCCGCGACGGCCGCGTTGTGCGTGATGACTGCCGTGGTCGTGCCGAGCGTCCTGTTCACCTCCACGAGGGCCTCGAGGACGATCTTTCCCGTCGCCGCGTCGAGGGCACCGGTCGGCTCGTCGCAGAGGAGCACGTCCGGCCTCTTCGCGATCGCGCGGGCGATCGCGACGCGCTGCTGCTCGCCGCCCGAAAGCTGCGCGGGGAAGTGGTCGAGCCGGGCCCCGAGGCCTACGAGGCGCAGACAATCGGCGGGGTCAAGCGGGTTCGAGGCGATCTCCGTCACGAGCGCGACGTTTTCCCGCGCAGTGAGGCTGGGGATCAGGTTGTAGAACTGGAACACGAATCCCACATGCTCGCGGCGAAAGCGGGTCCTCTCCTTGTCGTCCGCGGTCGTGAGGTCGTGGTCGAAGAAAAGAACCGTCCCGCTCGTCGGGACGTCGAGGCCGCCAAGGATGTTGAGGAGCGTCGACTTGCCGCCGCCGGAGGGGCCGAGGAGGACGAGGAACTCCCCACGGTGGATCTCGAGGTCGGTGGAGCGAAGCGCGTGCACCTCCACTTCGCCGGTCTTGTAGACCTTGGTGAGGGCCCGCGCGCGCAGAACCGGCGCCTCGACCACCTGAACCAAGGGTGCCGCCCGCCCTGAGAGCGTGTCTCTAGTGCCGGCGCATCAGGCGCGCAAACCCAACTCGCGCTAGCATCTTCTCGATGGTGCCTTCGGCCTTCTCCATCCTCGTCCCCGTGGACTTCTCGCCCGTTTCCATCAAGGTGTTGCGCGAGGCGGGCAGGCTTGCGGACCCGATGGGCGCGTCGCTCACGCTGCTCCACGTCCGGCCGATCTCGGACGTCCGCGCGGCCATCGCGGAAGGGCGGGAAGACCTCCTGAAAGGGCCGCCCCGGGCGCTCTCCTCCGCGATGAAACGCCACTATGCCGAGCGGCTCGCCGCCCTCGCGGCGCGTTCGGGCGCCGCCGAAAAGCGCCTCGTCTCGGGGCGGGCAAGCCGCGAGATCATCCGGGCCGCAAAGGGCTTCGACCTCGTCGTCATGGGCCGGACCGGCCGCGGCGGGCTACGCGGTTTCCTCGGAGGCACGACCCAGAAGGTCCTCGCCGCCTGCCCGATCCCGGTGGCCGTGGCCCCGATGTGAGTCTCGCCAAGCTCCCGTTGAGAACCCGTCGCGCCGAGAGGCGTAAAATACGTTCCCTATGGCACAGCGACCGACAGGCACCGCGACGATCTCCTTCGGCCTCGTGTCGATCCCGGTGAACCTCTTCTCGGCGAGCGAGTCGAAGGCCGCGATCTCCTTCAACATGCTGCACGACGAGGACCACGCCCGCGTGAAGCAGCAGCTCGTCTGCAGCAAGGACGGCGCGACGGTGGAGCGCGACCACATCGTCAAGGGCTACGAGTTCGAGAAGGGCCAGTATGTCGTCTTCACACCCGAGGAGCTCAAGGCCCTCGAGGAGCAGTCGAACCAGATCATGGAGATCACCGAGTTCGTCCCACTCGCGAAGATCGACCCCGTCTATTTCGACAAAGGCTATTACCTGTCGCCCGGCAAGGGCGGCGACAAGGCCTACCGCCTCCTCGCGAAGGCGATGACGGAGACCGGGCGCTGCGGCCTCGCGAAATACGCGGCGCGCGGCAAGCAGTACCTCGTCGTCGTGCGTCCCGTCACAGGCCACGAGGGCGGACTCATGATGCAGCAGCTCAACTACGCCGACGAGATCCGCTCCTTCACGGAGGTGGAAGTCCCCGACGTCGAGGTGAAGGATGCCGAGCTGAAGCTCGCGATCATGCTCACGGACCAGATCGCATCCGACGAGTTCCATCCCGAGAACTACAAGGACGAGGTCAAGGAGCGCGTCGAGGGCCTCATCCAGAAGAAGATCGCCGGCCAGGAGATTTCCGAGTCGAAGCCGGAAGCGCCCAAGAGGCAGGTCATCGATCTCATGGAAGCTCTCAAGGCGAGCCTCGCGGCGCGCGGCGGACGCCGTAAGGAAGCCGCCTCGACGCCGGCGAAGCCGGAGCGCAAGCCCGCCGTGCGGGCGGCCCGGGAGGAAACCGGCGAGAAGCCCAGGCTCAGGGCGGTCGGAAACGGGAAAAAGAGCCGCTGAAGGGCTATTCCGCTTCCAACGTCGCGTCGTTGCTGGGCGTTTCCGTCGCGCAGGTGCGGGCCTGGGCTGACGTGCTGGAGATCGAGCGCGAGGCCGACGGTTCGCACCGCTTTCGCTTTCGCGATCTCGTCCTCCTGCGCACCGCCAAGGGGCTCGCCGACGCGAAGGTCCCAGCGGCCACGGTGAAACGCGCGCTGAGGAAGTTGCGCAGCCAGCTACCCGAGGGCCGGCCCCTGACGGCCGTGCGGATCGCGGCTGACGGCAAACGCGTCGTCGTGCGTGACGGCACCGCGGCGTGGAATCCGGAGTCCGGGCAGACGCTCTTCGACTTCGCGGTGGCCGACCTCGCCACCGCCGCCGCCCCGCACGCCAGGCGCGCAGCCGAGGAGGCTCGCCAGGAGGGCGGGAAGCTGACAGCGGACGACTGGTACCGTCTGGGCTGCGAGGTGGAAGCGGTCTCCCCCGCCGACGCACGCGATGCTTATCGGCGCGCCGTCGAGCTGGAGCCGCACCATGCCGACGCGCACGTGAACCTCGGGCGCCTCCTCCACGAGGAGGGCAAGACCGGGGCCGCCGAGGTCCATTACCGCATCGCGCTCACGTCGAAGCCGAAGCACGCGGCCGCCGCGTTCAACCTCGGCGTCGCGCTCGAGGACCGCGGCCGTCTCCCCGAGGCCGCGCAGGCCTACGAGCGCGCGCTCGCGTCGGACCCCGACATGGCCGACGCGCACTACAACCTCGGCCTCCTCTACGAGAAGCTCGGCAAGGGCCCTGCGGCCATCCGGCACTTGTCGGCTTACAAGAAGGCGCTCGAAGGACGTTGAGCCCAGGCCCCGCGGCCTCGACCGTGGAGCCGGCTCGCTATCCCTGTTGAGCTTTCTTCAATGCCAGAAACGCCTCAGCCTTCTTGATGTCCTTGAGCTTGGCCAGATACGTCAGCACCGAATTCCACAGGCCGGACCCGCCACTCGCGAGGAGGCCCAACCCAAGAATGGACCAGAAATCCGCCCGCTTCGCGACCTCGGGCGGAATGTAGCTGCTGGCCAGGAACGCGGTGAACACGCCTGCAGCAACCGCGAGGACCTGGACCAAGGAACGCCGCAGGCTCTCCTTCTTCGGGTCAACGGTGTTCGATTTGTCCAGCCAGGGGATGAATCCCTTGATGATGTCTGTCAGACGTTCTGACGCGATGCTCAGCGTCAGAATTACGCTGACGATCGACGTGAGCTTCACGGCATCCATGTTCGCTCTCCTTTGTTGAGGCGGCTGTCACCGCGAGAGCGTCCGCAGAACCCTCTCGTCACAGCTTCAGCCAGTCCCCGAGCTTGTCGAGATTGAAGCTGACCCCGGCCCGCAACGCCGGCTTGTATGAGGAGCCGGGAGCCTGATCCCCCGAGGCCGCGACTCGGTCCTGCCTCGTCCACACATACGCTCCAAACGCCTGGAACAGATCGAGCTTGATCCCACCCAGGTCCAACGCCGGCGGCCGGAAGCCGAGCCCGAATCCCCATGCGTCCGACGGGCGGCTGCTGAGCTTGATGAATCCCTTCAGCACGACGCTCGACAGGCCGACCGATCGCGGCTTTGTCAGAACGTCGCCGAACGGGACGTAGTCAAGCCCCAGGAACACCACCGTCGGCGTCGTCTTCGGCTGCAGCGTCCTCGAGGCGCTGTCGTATACGACGTCGGACACCTTCGTCACCGGCAGATCCAGAGACAAGAACAGCGACTCAACGGGGCCCGTGCTAACAGTCAGCGACCGCTGAATGCAGTCATCGTTCTTACAGCTGTCGTCCGCAATTGTCGTGGAGCCGTTCTTCGTGCGAACGCTACGAGCACCGATCGCCACGGTTGCACGTCGCTCCGCAAGAGTGATCCTTTGCGCGACTACCCGGACGGTAGGCTGTACCGGCGGTACCGCTCCCTGTTGCTGGCGTTCCACCCCTTTCGTCACGGTCGTGATGAGCTTTTCAAGATCTTGCGCAAGTTGCGTCAGCCGCTTCGTTTCCTTCACCACCGAAACGGGCTCGTGGTCGTCCAAATAGTCGGCTAAAAGCAGCAGAAGGATCTCATCGCCTGCCTTCGACACGATCCGTGTCGGATCCGTTGCCGGCGGCAGAGAGGTCAAGTTCTCCAAGAACTCTTTCTCAGCCTTCAATGTATTGGCGTCTGAAAACGCCTTCAGGGAGACGGTCAGCTTGGATAGCGCCGCGTGTTCCGGGGTGGCTGTAACCCAGGTAGGAGACTTCGGCCATGTCAGTCGGTCCTTTCCCTGGGCACCCGCTTTCGTAACATCGATGACCACGACGGCTCTCACGCGTGCTTCGTCGGCGGCGGAAGGCACTGCGACCCCGACTGCGAGCGCCATGGCAAAGGCGAGCAGACAAGATGACCTGAAGAATCCTTTCGCAAGGGCCGGAGGCATGGATTGAGCTCCTTTTGAGGCCACTCGTCGCTTGAGGCGCCGAGAGTCCACACGAGAATCGCTGGACGACGTCACACAGTTCATTTGCGGCTGCGTGGCCTGCTTTTCGATGAGCGGCCGCCGGCGCGCTGCTTCTTGCCGCCGCCTTTCACGGGCTTGGGATGGTCAATAGGGTAGGGCTGGACGTGCACTTCGGGATCAAGTGAGATTTGCTTCCCATCTGGGGTCGTGACGACGACCGTGTACTTGAATATGTGGCCTCCGTGGTGTCCGTCTTTGACCACGTCTGACAGGACATCCCGGCGCAAGACCGGGCCGTTGTGATCTGAACAGAACGGTGCGGGATGATTTTTCTTGAAGGTAATTGAGACAATGGAACCTTCGCCAGAGAGAAACCAGTGAACGCGTTCTTGTTTTTGGATTGAGATGGGCACCCTGTTGGGCAGAACCGTGAGAGAGTCTCCAGTATTGTGGATAATGACTGGTTGCTGAGCGGTGAGGCTGTGAGGGGGGCGGGCCATGCGAAACCTCCTGACGTCGGCTACTCGGCAGCACCGCTCGCGCCGGAGAGGAGCTGCTGGAAGCGTGAGTCGTTCCGAAGCGTCGAGAACTCGGGGTCGGCGCGGAGCTCGACGGTTCCATACCCTCGCTCGACGGCTCGAGCGAGGAGGCGAAGGGATTCGTCGCGGCGGCCAAGAATGAGCGCGACAACCGCCGCCCTGTGGAGGACAGAGCCGTTTTCCGGATCGAGGAACACGGCGCGCTCCGAAACCTCGTCGGCTTCTCTTCCGCGCCCGACGCGGGCATAGCACAGGGCGAGAAGCCCCATGGCGGCGGTGTCGTGGGGGTTGACGCGGACGACGCCTTCTGCCAGCGGGATCGCGTCTTGATACGCCTGTCGGCCTTTCTCGGACTGGCCCGGCGTCCACGTCAACGCGTCCCCGAGATAGACGCGGTACTGGTAGTCGGCCGGCGTCAGGGTGATGGCCCTCTCGAAGGAGTCCGACGCCTCGCGGAAGTCGCCGAGCAGGTACTGGCACGTCCCCAGGTTCGAATAGGCGAGGGAGCTCGGCTTGATCTTGATCGACTCCTTCAGAGCTCCGATGGCTTCGTTGAAGAGTCCCTGGCGGATCCGGACCGCGCCGAGGCTGTAGTAAAGGCCGTAAACGCCTGGGTTCAGCTTGATCGCCCGCAGGTACTCGCCGGCCGCCTCTTCATAGCGGCTCCGGTGAAAGAGGAACCCGCCGAAGGCCATGTGGCCAGCCCACGACGTCGAGCGCAGCTCGATGACGCGCCGCCAGGCCGCCTCGGATCCAGCGAAGTCCCCGGCGCCCTCGAGCGCCGCCCCGAGTACCGCGACGGCCTCCGCATTGCCGGGCTGCGTCTCGAGGACTTTCCGCAGGGTGGGGACCGCCTCCGCCGGCCGGCCCGTCGCCCTTAGAACCCGAGCGACCGTGATCTGCGCCTCAGGGAGATCGGGGTCGAGCCGGACGGCCCGCTCGGCTGCTTCTTTCGCCCGTCCGGCGAGAGCGACGTCCTTCGAGACGAAGAAGGACGCGAGGTAGGCCCGGCCCAGCGCCGCCTGGACGAGCGCCGAGTCATTTCCGACGGGAATCCTCTCCAGAATTTCGGCCGCCTTCCTCAGCAACACCGGATCGTCGGTCCGCTCGAGACAGCCGAGAGCGACCACGTAGTCGCTCTGCGACGGGCCGCGCGCGATCTCCTCGCGGGGCGGCGGGCCGCCCGGCACCGCGATCCCGATCTCGAGCGACGCGCAGATCTTCGCGAGAAGCTCGTCCTCCAGCCGGAACCAGTCACCCTCCTGGCCCGTCACTTCGCCGGCGTCGATCTGGACGGCCGACGACGCACGGGCGAGCGTGTAGGAGAGCCGGACCTGGTCACCGCTCTTCCGCGCACTCGGTGCGAGGATCAGGTTCGCACCGGTGTCGCTTGCGACCTTCGCCGCGTCCGTTTCAAGGCGGGCGGCCGCAGGCAGCATGATGGAGACGCCGGAGACCCTCTGCAGCTTCGACCTCAGGCCGACCGAAAAGCCGTCGCAGAGCTGCCGTCCGTCGCTTCGTCCCGTGAAGTCGGCGGCCGGGAGGACGGCGAGAAGCTTCGTGGCCGGGATGGTGCGGCCGGCGCGCTCGCGGAGGACGAGCCGCGCGATCCCTGCCGCCGCGACCACCAGCGCCGCGACGAGTAGCATCGCGCCCGCAACAGACTTCCGGTGTCGGTGCAGCCAGACGCCCGCCGGTGACATCGGGGCCGTCGGCCTCGTGGACAAGACCTCCGGAAGGGCCTGAAGCGCGAAGACCACATCTCTAGCCGCCTGGAAGCGGCCGTCCGGCTCCTTTTCCAGGCAGTGCCGGACCAGGCTCTCCAGCGCGGCCGGCACGCTCCGGTTCGTCTCGGAAAGGTCCGGCGGCTCTTCACGCAGGATGGCCGACATCGTGTCGGCGGGTGTGTCTCGCTGGAAGGGGCGCTTGCCCGACAGCATCTCGTAGAGGACGACCCCCAGCGAGAAGAGATCGGACCGGGCGTCGACCGGCTGGCCGCGGATCTGCTCGGGCGACATGTAGGCGACGGTGCCGACGGCGGTGCCGGGCTGTGTGGCGCTCGCCGTGGGCGTCTCCGTGTCGACGCCGGAGGCTTCGAAGGAGGGAAGGAGCTTGGCGACGCCGAAGTCGAGGATCTTGACGTGCCCGTTTTTCGCGACGAAGACGTTCTCGGGCTTGATGTCGCGGTGGACGATCCCTTTCTCGTGCGCCGCGGCGAGGCCGTGAGCGATCTCGATGGCGTACTCGACGGCTTTCTTCGGCGGCAGGGGGGCGCCGAGCTTTTCGCGGAGCGATTCGCCCTGCAGAAGCTCCGAGACGATGAAGGGGCTGCCTTCGTGCGTGCCGACGTCGTGGACGACGAGGATGTTGGGGTGATCGAGCTGGGCGGCGGCGCGAGCTTCCTTCTCGAAGCGCGAGAGGCGCTCGGGATCCGAGGCGAGGCCGGGGTCAACGACCTTGAGGGCGACGTCCCGCCCGAGCCTCGTGTCCCGGGCGCGGTAGACCTCGCCCATCCCGCCGGCACCGATCCGGGCAACGACCTCATACGGGCCGAGACGGGCCCCCGGCTGCACTTATGCGTCTCCTTACTACAGGGATAGGGCTTTTCATTCGCGCCGGCAAGGGTTCTGCCGACTTGGCCGAGGCGGCCGAGAGGCGCGAGAATCCGTACGGAGGAGGACGCATGAACCACGAGGAGTTCCGCTCGCTCGTCGAGGATCTGCGGCGCACACCGGCGCGCCTCCGGGAGCTCATGGCGGGTCTCCCGCTCGAGAAAGAGGCCCACAAGCCCGGCCCCGACGCTTTCTCCGCGCGCGAGAACGTCCATCATCTCCGGGACATCGAGGCGGAAGGCTACGGCGTTCGGCTCCTCCACATGCTCGGGGAGCAGGATCCCGTCCTGAAGGACATCGACGGCAGCGCCCTCGCGCGCGAGCGGAATTACAACGCGATTCCTTCAGGGCCCGCGCTCGAGGAATTCGCCCTTCTCCGAGCGGCGAACGTCGAACGCCTCCAGCGCCTCGCGCAGGAGGACCTGGAGCGAAAGGGGTCGTGGGAAAAGGTTGGTCCCGTCACCCTCGGGAAGGTCCTCGAGATGTGGCGGAACCATGACCGCGGCCACCTCGACGAGATCGCCTGGCTCGCGGGCCGGCTTCCGGCCGAGCCGAAGCACAACGGCTGACGCCGGGATGCGCCTCGAGGCGGCCCATACGGCGTGATCGTGATCGTTCCGGTCATCCCGCCGTGCTCGGTCACCGTTCCGCAAGCGCTATTCGTGCAGGCGTACGAGTACGATCCGATCTGGCCGGCGCCGGGCATGAAATTCCGCACGCAGGGAAGAGCTGCCGTGATCAGGGCGCATGGCGCGATTCCGAGCACCTCCAGCCCGCCCATCCCGTGGGCCGTCGCCTCGGCGGCAGGCGTCGTCCACGTGATCACGTACGCCTGGCCCACCTTGAGATTCACGTTGTTGGACGTGTACGTCCAGTGCGTGCCCCCGGTCGTCGTGGCGCTGATGCCGATCGCGACCGGCGCCGAGCTCGTCACGATGACGTCGCGGAAGGCGCTGCTCGAGCCGCCGGCGTTGTCGACGAACAGCGCGGATTTGTAAGTGCCGGGGGCGGCGTACGTGTGCTGGACCACGCCGGATCCCGCGGCGCTGAACGCCCCGTCCCCGAAGGCCCAGAACCGATTGACGGGCGCGCCCGACGACGTATCGGTGAGCGTCACCGGCTGCCCGGTCGCCGGGCTGGCTGACACGGTGTACGACGCCGACGGCTCGGCCGTCATGACGATCGCGAACGGGTCACCCGAGGCGTTGTTGATGACGGAGGCGAACGCGAGGACCGGCTGGTCGCTCGTGAACTCCAACCAGAGGTTCGTGTCCGTCGTGCCGAGGACGCCGGGGAACGCGCCCCTGTCGTCGATTGCCTTCTGGACGAGAGAGTTCGAGCCGACGGAGATCGTCGCGCTCGAGAGCTGCGTCCCGTCACCCTTTCGGATCGTCGCCGTCACGTTCGCCGGCGCCGCTCCCGGGTTCACGAAGTCGACGTTGCTGCGATAGCCCGGCGCTGCGTCCGCGCTCGCCGCGAGCTGCACGAGCGTGCCGGCCTTGAGGGCCTGACTCATCTCGATGCCGGGAAGCCACTGGCCGGACGTGGAGCCGTTGGAGCAGGCATTCACGTTGTTCACGCCCGACGAGACGATGAGGGTCCCGGCCGACTGGAAGCGGATGGGCCCGAACACGCCGATCGACTGGGCGAAGAGACTCTGCAACACGTTGTCGTACGCGAGCTGCTGGCGCGGGCCGATCGTGACGACCGGCATCTGCACCGTGCTCACGACGTTCCCGGCACCGTCAGAGCGGTAGAAAACGGGTGTGAAGTCCACCGGGGAGCTCGTCGGATTGAACACGCGCACGTCGGAATGAAATTCCGCGCTGTTTCTCCCGGACGAGAACGCCGACGAAGGAATCACGACGTCGGCGGAAGCGGTTCCCGAAATCACAACCGCGAGAGAGACGACCAAGACCTGAACGGCGGGACGAACGTTTCGAGTTGATCGCATCGATGCCTCTCTTGCATCGGACGAAAGCAACGTCCGTTCCGCCCCTCCGCGCCCTCCCGGGATGGCGGAATTGTGATTTGCGACATGCCGGCGTCCCGGAGTTCATACCAACTCCTGGGCAAACTTGTGTGATGCCGCTCATCTCGAAAACGGCCCGGGGACGCCTACGCTTCGCTGCCGGGAGGACACATTCCATGAAATCGTCAAGGCCGCCTTCGTGCGTCTTCGCCCTGGCTCTGCTGGCCGTCACACCTCTCGGCGCCTTCGCACAGACTTTCGGGACCGTGATGACGGGGGCTGCCGAGTTCCCCGCGGGCTCCGGCTCGCCCGACGGAAGCGGCCTTGCTGCCATCACCATCAACGGCACGAGCGTCACGTTCTCGATCCTCGTCAAGGGGATCAGTACGCCCACGTTGGCGCACATCCACAAGGCGGCAGCCGGATCTTCGGGCTCGGTCGTCATCGACTTCCACGCGCCGACGTTCACGAACGGCTTTGCAACGGGTACGGTCACGGCGGCGCAGAGCGACGTGACGGACCTGCTCGAGAACCCGTCGCTCTACTACGTCAACGTCCACACGGCCGAGTTTCCGGCCGGCGCCTTGCGCGGCCAGCTCGGCCCGGCCCCGCAGCCGACAGCCTCCTTCGTGACGGCACTTTCCGGCTCCGGCGAAGCGCCCGCCGCCGGCGCCCCGATGCCGGAGGCGTCGCACAGGTGACGATCAGCGGGACCACCGTCACGTACACGCTCGTCGTTCAGGGCCTCGCGTCGACGCCGACGGCGGCCCACATCCACCGTGGCCTCCTGGGGTCTTCCGGTCCCGTCGTCGTGCCTTTCACCGCGCCCTTCGTCTCCGGCATCTCGAGCGGAACGACCACGATCACACCTGCCCTGGCGGCGGAAATCCTTTCGAACCCCGCGGGCTTCTACGTCAACGCGCACACCGTCGAGTTTCCCGGTGGCGCCGTTCGCGGCGTCTTGAACGCGGCGAATCCGGCCACGACGTACTTTCCAACCGCCGTCAAGACGGCGGGATTGAACGGCACGTCCTTCGTTTCCGATCTTCGGATCGTCAACCCGACGGCGACGGCGGCCGACGTCGTGGTCGATTACTTCGCGGCTTCGGGCTCCGCAACGGGCCCTGCGGCCACGACGACGGTGCATGTCGCAGCGGGGCCCAGGCCGTGTCCAACGACGTTTTGGGTGGGCTGTTCCACACCAGCGGCCTTGGGAGCCTGCGGGTGACGTCCAACGTTCCCGTGGTCGCCACGTCCCGCGTCCTCAACGACCAGCGTTCGGCCGGCGGCGGGACCAACGGCCTTCTCGTGCCCGGCGCCGTCCTCACGGAGGCCCCGATCAATGGAACGCTTCCGCTCCTCTCGAACGCGTCGCCGAGCGACGTGGCCGCGAAGCTCGGATTCAGGACGAACATCGGCTACTTCAACCCCACGGCAAACACGGTCAAGGCCACCTTCAAGGCGCTCGGGAACGATGGAACGGTCATCGGCACGGCCACCGTCACGGTCGCGGGCTTTTCCCGGGTTCAACAAGCCGCCTTCGACCTGATTCCCGCCCCGCCGGGGGACCTGGCCGAAACGGACTTCTACGTCACGTATACGACCGACGGCCCGCTGTTCGTTTACGCAGCGGTCGTCGACAACAAGACGGGCGACGGGATCTACGTGAGCGGGGCGAACGCCCGGTAGCGCGCGGAACGGGGGGTGCGCCTGTCGACGCCGCCCGGAAATCCGGCCCTCTTGCCTCCGGGCGCCGCGTGCCGCGGTACTCTCATGCACCGTGCGCCAATTTCTCGACCAGATCCCGTGGCCCATCGCCATCATCCTGGCACTGACGCTGGGTCTCGCGCCGTTCCGTCCGCCGCACGTCGTCGAGAAGCTCCAGATGCTGTTCCGCGGGACGCTCGTCAGGCCGGTCGACTGGTTCGACCTCGCCCTCCACGGCGTCCCGTGGCTGATCGTGATCCTGAAGGGGGCCTTCGCGCTGAAGCGCTGAGGTCGCCATGCGCACGACGAGAGCTGCCCGAGCCGTCTCTTCCCCTCGCGTCGTCAGCGTCGAGGACCTGCGGCCGCTTGCGCGCCGCCGGCTGCCGCGGGCCGTCTTCGACTATCTGGACGGCGGAGCGGAGGGCGAGGTCACGCTCCGGGAGAACGATCGCGCCTTCCAGGAGGTGACCTTCCGGCCTCGCCAGGCGGTCTCGGTGCGAGAGTGCGACCTTCGCGTCCGGGTGCTCGGCATAGACCTCTCCTTCCCGGCGCTCCTCGCTCCCGTCGGCTTCAGCCGCCTCATGCATCCCGAAGGCGAAGTCGGCGCGGCCCGGGCGGCCGGAGCGGCGGGCACGACCTACATCCTCTCGACGATCTCCGGGCACAGGTTGGAAGACGTGCGAGCTGCCTCCCGCGGATCCGTTTGGTATCAGCTGTATCTCCTGGGCGGGCGCAGCGCCGCTGAGAACGCCCTCGAACGGGCGCGGGCCGCGGGATTCTCCGCGCTCGTCGTCACCGTCGACACGCCCGTGGTCGGGATGCGCGAGCGCGATCTTCACAACGGGCTGAAGGAGCTCCTCTCGGGCAGCCTTCAGGAGAGGCTCCCGTTCCTGCCGCAGTTCCTCGCACGGCCTCGATGGCTCGCGGGGTTCCTGCGCGATCGAAGGCTCCCGCGCTTTCCGAACATCGTCGTCCCGGGAGGGGGACCGATCAAGCTCCTCGACGTCTCCGCAGCCCTCGCTCAGACGGCCATCGTGTGGGAAGACCTGCGCTGGATCCGCGACGCCTGGCGGGGCCCGATCGTGATCAAGGGGCTCTTGACCGGCGAAGATGCCCGGCGGGCGGCGGACGAAGGCGCCCAGGCGATCGTCGTTTCCAATCACGGCGGGCGACAGCTCGACGGCGTCTCGGCTTCGCTGCGCGCGCTGCCCGAGGTCGTAAAGGCCGTCGGCGGACGGGTCGAGGTGCTGATGGATGGAGGCGTGCGCCGCGGTAGCGACATCCTGAAGGCCATCTGCCTCGGAGCGCGCGCGGTTCTCGTGGGGCGCGCGTATGCCTACGGTCTGGCGGCTGCCGGCGAGGTCGGCGTCGCTCGCGCTCTGGAAATCCTCCGGGACGACGTCGAGCGCACGCTCAAGCTCCTGGGCTGCCGCACTCCGGCGGACCTCGACCGCTCCTGCGTGAACATTCCGGAGAGCTGGCGAACGATCTGATCCGCCTTCACGTCCGCCGACACGAGCCGCGTCGTCCAGGGCGTCGTCGCCGGAATCGGCTTTCTCGGCGCCGGGACGATCCTGAAGCTCGCGGACAAGGGCGAGGTCCACGGCCTCACGACCGCGGCCACGATCTGGGTCACGGCGGCCGTCGGCTCCGCCGCGGCCCTCTCGCAGCTCTGGCTCGCCGCGATCGCGGCGGTGGCGACGTGGGCCGTCCTCGCCCTCGCGGTCCGGCTCGAGAACCGCCGCCGCGTCTGACTCAGCCCAGCTTTCCGAGCCAGAAGTCCAGCTCCTTCTTCTTGTCGCCCGAGAGAAATTCGTCCTGCCAGCTCTCGTCGTCCCGCAGGCCCTTCCACATCGTAGACGTCGAGGCGGCGCGGAGACCGCCGCTCGACTTCCTTGCGAGAGCCGCGTTGTGCCGCGACTTGTAGTGGCCGTAGATGCCGAGGACGTTCACGGCGTACTCCGCCGCGAGGCCGGGCGCGTTCTCGACGAGAATGAGGTTGTCGTCGTTCTTCCCGCTCGCCTTCGGCCCGAGGTTGTGCGATCCCGTCATCACGACCGGGTGCGGCCCGAACGGGTCGACGAGAACGACCTTGCTGTGGATCATGACCATGTTGAAGCGGAACTCGTCCCGGAACCAGGCCGTCATCTGTGTCTTGGCCTCCGCCGGCAGAACGACTTCCGGATCGGGATGCACGGGCGTTCCGCGGTCGAAAAGGGTGAGGATGGGGGTCTTTCCGCCCGGATCTTCGTTCACGACGCCGTGGATGAAGAGCTTGTCGGCCTTGAGCGCGAGGACGTCGTTCAGAAGCGAGCCCGACGGACCGGGGTTGAAGAACAGGAAGAGCACGCCCTGCCGCGCGCCCTGGATCAGCTTGCGAGCGTCGGCGAGGTCCACGAGCCCGTTGCACGGCGCGTTCCACGCGGTGACGCCGGCGGAGCCGAGGCGCACGTGGGCCGGAATGGAGCCCTGCTGCGCGAGCGAGGGGGGATAGCCGCCGCCCGCGGCCGCGAGCGAGTCCCAACGCGCCTTGTAAGCCGCCGCGAGCCCCGCATCGTCGACGAGGATTCCGTTGTTCACCTGCGTGCAAAGACCCGTCACTGTCCAGTTCGTGCTGCCGGTCCACACGCTCTTCGGAGCGCCGTCCGTCCCGCCGAAGACGACGAACTTGTTATGGGCGAAGTGCGGGCTCCCGACGAGGCGGTCGCGGAGGTCGATCTTCTTCGCAGCCTTCAACTGCACGCGGATGCCCGCGTTCTCGTCGGGGACCGCTGGTTTTCCTTTCGAGGCAGGCTTGTACGCTCCCGAGCCGAGGAGGAGATGGCACTTCTTTCCGAGCGCCGTGAGGGCCGGGATCAGCTCCGGGTCGTTCAGCTCGTACAGCGCGGCCCAGATTTCGACGCCTGAGGTTTTCGCCCGCGCGAGGAGTGCGAGCATCTCGTCGCGGAGACGGCCGCCCAGGAACTTCCGGTCCTTCGCGCTCGGATCCTGGATGTCCCGCCGAAGCTGAGCGACGGGGCCGCCCGGCGCGCCGGAAAGGAGGCGGGCGAGCCACTGCGAAGCGACGATGCCGCGGTTGAAGAACGCCGAAAAACCGGGCGTCTGTCCCGTCTTCACCTCGGCCCAGGCGCTCCAGTCGCTGCACTGCGAGTCCGGCGCGCGCTTCAGGCTGCCGGCCTTCCCGAGCATCGGGACGACGCGGTACTGAACGGACGCCGCGTCGCGGGCGGAGTAATCCGTCCAGAGGAAGCGTTGCACGGGCCATTCCGTGCTCGGCCGCTGCTGGCCGCTCTGGGCCGCGGCGTCGCCCGCGAACCCGACCCACGTCGGCAGGACGGACGGCGTGATCTTCCCCTGCGCGTCCCGCGCGCGGCGGTCGAGCGCAAAACCCCGGCAGCCGGGGATGCGGGCCGCCGCCTGCCACACGATGGTGGCGTCGTCGCTGTTCGTGTAGACGCGCAGGTCGATGGCCGTTTTCGGCATGCGTCCTCCTCACGGATGTAATCCGCTCTGATGAAAGAGACAGTCGGAAAGGCTCCGATGACCCGGGGAAAGCGCGTAAAGGTTCAACGCACCCCTCGTCCGGCTGGAATCGACCTTGACGCATCGGACCGCGCCGCGCTACAACCTCCTCGGCCGTCGAGCGGGTGTAGTTCAGCGGTAGAACGTCAGCTTCCCAAGCTGGATGTCGTGGGTTCGAGCCCCATCACCCGCTCCATTCATTCCACGCGAGTTAGCGGCACCCTCGACCCCCGCGGATGCGACCGACTGTTCGCGTAACTGTTCCGATTGGTCCGCGTCGAGAGCCTCACGCACCGCGCGGAACGCTGCTTCGTCGGGTCTCGCGTACCTCTCCGACATCCGCGCCGTCGTATGTCCCAAGGAGCGGGCAATGAGTTGGAGGGAGACACCTCTCGACGCCAGGCGCGAGGCGAATGAGTGCCTCAAGTCGTGCACGCGACAACGGCGCGAGATTCCGGCCAGGCGCTTCGCCGTCCCGAAGTACCTCAAGAACGTCGAGAGCGAGTACGGCGTCTTCTCCGGCGTCCTGAACACCAGAGTCGAGAACGGGAACTTCTTGCGCGTGTCCTCGAGGGCTGCTTTGCAGGCCGACGACAGGGGGACGACCGACTCGACACCCGTCTTCTTTCTCGGCAGACGGACCCAGCCGCCCTTCAGATCGACGGAGGGCCACTCCAAGGCGAGGAGGTCACTCCGGCTGAGCCCTGTCTCGAGGGCGACCACGAAGAGGATCTTGGCGGCCCGGAAGTGCTCGAAGTGAAAACGCGCCGATTCCCCATCCGGCCGACGCCCGCCCCCGAATGAGCGCGGCGCTCCGAAATGAGGGCTCGCGGCTACCGTGCCTTTCGAGCGCCTCGCCTCGAGGTCCCGCCGAAAAGCCTCCTCGTCATCGAACGCAGCCAGAAAAGCGTGACGCTCCTCGGTCGAGAGCTCCAGCTCCAGGCGATCCTCACGCTCAATCGGAAGTCGTCCGCGAATCGGGTACGCGGACAGCTCACCGCGGTCAACCGCGTCTCGCAGATACTTCCTGAGGATCGCGAGGGCCTGGTTGATCGCTGCGGCGGAGTAGGGACGGCGCTCGCCGCTGCCTGCGACCTTGTAGCCGTTGAGCTTCAGGTTCCCGACAAGATCCCGAACCATGGCCGCGTTGAGCTTCGAGAGCGGAACATGGCCGAGAAACGGAAGGATGCGGATTCTGAGGACGTCGGCCTCCATTTGTCGGGTGCGCTCCGAGACCCGCGCGCCCATCGTTGAGGCGTAGCGCTCGACATACTGCGCGAGGGTAAGGTTCTGGCGGTCCCACCCGCCTGAGAGCACCGAGTCCCGGAACGCTTTCCACTTCGCGAGGGCGTCTGCGCGCGATGAAGCGAAAGTCCAGCGCCGCCGACGCCGCCGGGACTTCGTACCTGGGACGACCACCTCGAAGACAGCTCGACCGCTCTTCGGATTCCACTTGAATCCCGGGACGACCTGTTGCGCTTTCATTCCATCACCCTGGCCGTCGCCGCAATCTTAGTCGCGTTCGCCTTCCGGAAGTTGAAGACAGGTCGCCGGTCAGCCAGCGTCCGAATGTACACGTCGACCTCCTCCTCGGGGTACGCCACGCGAGTCGCCGAGATGTGAATCCACCCCTTCGGCCCCTTCCCCTTGCACCGCCACACCGCCAGCGTCTGGGTCTTGATGCCCAGCCGACGAGCGACGACGGAGGAGGGGATGTAGTTCACGCGGTGGCTCCCCCCCGTCTTGAAGGCCGTTGGGCCGGTCGTGGCGCCGGACGCACGGCGCGACGCCCGTTTTTTTCCTCCGCCGCCCACCGAACGGGCCAGTGCCGGACGCGGTCCTCCGCCGAAACGCCAGCGAGGAGCATCTCGACGCGGTTGGCCGTCTTCACGGAGGTGCCTCCGGCACCCCGAGAGCGGGCGGCCCGGCATTTCCCTCGATGCCACGCGAACGCGGTGAGGTAGTTGTCCGCCGTCAATGCCTTCCCGCGGTGCTTCCATCCCTGCGCCCCGAAGTACTCCAGAAACTCCGCGAACTCTTCCTTAGTCGCCGTGCTTCCGTTTTTTTCGGCCGCGCGGATGAGCTGCTCGCAGGTCGGTGGGACGAAGGGCGGCTCCTCGCTCTCGTCGGTCCCCCCTCTCAAGGAATCTCCCGCGCCGCCGCCGCCGGAGCCCGAAGCGAAGGCGGCGAGCGGCGGCGCGGTTCCCTCCCCTCCCCCCGGTCCCCTCTCCTCTCCCGGTGTCTGTGTAGGAGTCGGAGTCGGAATCGGAGTCGGAGTCGGAGACGCGCGCGCGTCGCGCACGCGCGAGGGACTGTTACCCGAACCATTCTCGAAACCGTTACCCGAACCGTTCGGCAGACCGCTTGCGTCGCTCGATGCGTTGGGTGTGCCGGAGGGCGCCTGAGGGCTGGGGCCGAGGAGCTCGGCCCATCGCCCACCGAACCACCCGAGCCACTCCTTCCCGTCCTTCTTTGCCTGCTCCTGGGCACGCCTCTCCGCGAGTGCACAGGCCGCGGCCGTCGCGTCGCGAAGCGCCTTGTGGGCGGTTGTCTTCACCTCGCACGGGGGAATCTCATCCAGCACCTTGCTCCAGGAGCGAATGGTGTTCGGGTTCGCTGGCGGGTCGTCCTCAACCGCGGACGGCAGGAACACGACCCGGCGCTCGAAGTCCGCCGCAACCAGACCCCTGGCCTCGAGCTCCGCGACGCACCCCCTGAACGTTTCCGGTGTCGTCTCTGACGCTTCGGCAAGCGCGGCAGGACCGCCACGAAAGAGCCCTGGTGCGGTCGTGCGGTGCGGCCCGAGGAGCAGGGAAAAGTAGACGACCTTCGCTTCGGCGGAGAGCCTCATGAGCCGGTCGAGGATCGTCACCGCGACGCGCGCGTGCCTCATGGCGCCAGCTCCCGTTGCGTCCTACGGCGCGACTTGGAGGGCGATGAAAGGAACTCAGCCATCGGCGCAGTTCGGCGACTTCGTAGAGAACACGCCGACCCACACGAACAACGTTTGGTCCCCCACCGCTGCGCCGGAGCTTCCGATACGTGTGCCGAGAGACGTCGGTCAGAAGCTCAGCGCCTACTTCATCGACTGTGATCGGCTCCCGCTCCATCGCGCCTCCAGGTCGCCGTATATCCGGCGGTCGCTGGAAGAATCGCGGTGGAGCGCCCAGGCTTCAAGGGAGGGTGAGGAGTAATTCGGTCAATTACTCCGCGGAGGCCGAGCCTCCCATCGCGCACGGTCTTTGATTCTCTTGAGCCAAGCGACCGCGGCGCCGACCTTCACCTTTTCCTCTCCAGTCTCGTACTTGAACATCCACGCGGCCGCCAGTTGCGCGGGCGTGCCCTTCTCTCCCCGCAGCGCGCGTTCCGTCAACGCTGCCAGCGTCTCGTGGAAGAGAGGAACCTTCGTCGCGTACCAATTCATGCCGTCCCTGAAGAACTCATCTCCCTCCGCGAGGGGAAGTGACGGCCTATTGACGCTGATCACATCCAAAGGCTTCCCTTCACGCCCCTGCATACGCCCCAGCTTCAACGCCTCTTGAATCGCCGCTTCGTACTGCTCGGCGAGGGATATGAGGATCCGGTCGTGGAACGCCATGGCTGTCGTTCTGGGCGCCCTTCTTCCTCTCGGCCGCGCCGGCGGCCGCAGCGCGTCCAGAAACGCGTTCAACTGCCGTCCGAGAATCCAGAATCCGCGCGGAGGGTCATCGGCAATCGCGCGTCTCCACCTCTCTATGATCGTCTGCACCGAGGGAGATCGCCACGCAGTACCGTTCTCGCCCTTGATGAGGGCAACAGGATCCTCGGTCAGAAGCCGCGGATTCAGAAAGTAGTACTCCTCGGCGCGTGCACTCAGCTCAAGAACTTCTTCAGGTCCGCGAAAGGCGCCCGTCGGCTGTTTGGCAAGCCATATCAAGTGCTCCGCGAGCGAGAGCACCTTCATCTGTCGTGCGAGGTCGAAGCCGAAACCAGCGGCACGGAGGTCGCGGGAGAGGGCCAGTAGTCTCTTCTCGTCTGATGACTCCCGATCTGCGTAGGCTGCCCCCGCCGTCCGTCTCCGGGCTCCTGATCGTCGAGTGTTTCGTTCTCGCTTCATTCGACCTTGCGGGCCCTCACAACCAGAGTCTGGGCGGAAGGGCGAATCGGGAGGCCCTTCTCGAGCCGGTAGCTACTCCGGTTCTATCCGCCGACGTCAGATGTTACCGGCGTCGCTCCTCGCCGGGTGGTAGGGAAATCCACATGGATATTTCGGCTCAGATCACGCGACGGTGCTTCTCGATGTAGCTGTGGGCCTGTTTCGCATCGAGCAGGCGCGTGCTGTTTCCGTCACGTATGAAGAACTGATGTCCTCTATCGCCCTTGACGAAAGCCGGCTCGCGGGACGGATCTACGTCGATCATCAGGACGACCTTTGATTCCAGCGTCTCGGTCGTGATTCGCCAGAGCGACGCGAACGAGGGGTCGATTTGACCCTCGAGAAAGTTCTCGACCTGAACCTTCATCTGGTCCAGCGAGTCTCCGGCCTCTCGAACGTCGTCGGCCAGGCCTCGAATCGTTCCATCGTCTGCGACACCGATGAAGACCTGGCCGCCTTTCCGCGAGTTGAGGAAGGCTGCGACCGCACCGACCACTTCTTTTCGCAGAGGCTTTCCGGGGGCGTTGGCCACGACATCCCATTGAAAGCTCGACTTGAACTCGACGACTTCAGACTCTCCAGTTCGGATTGCTTCCGCCACGGACAGCCGCGGCCGCCGCACAGTTATTTCCCTGCGCATTACGAGGGCCAGGCTCCCGAGCCAAGCCAGAGCGGCCAGGCCCACGCTGAACAGGATGTGCTGGCGGAGCGTTGACTCCAGCACGGAGACATCCTTGTGCAGAATGACCAGCCCCTCCGCCTTCCCGGCACTCGACAGGATGGGGAAGCGGTATATGCGAAACCGTTTTCGATCAGCAGATACTGTCTCAAACCGTGGCCGCATCTGGGCTTCAGTTGGCGGGCTCACTTGCAGCGGAACGCCTCCTGAGGCGCTCAGAAGTTCGCCCGAATCGTTGACGACGGCCCATTGGACCGCGAAATCCACGTCTCTGGCTTGGAGGTGTCTCGCATCTTTCACCGTGTCCCCGAATTTGAGGGCGGCAGTAGTCAGCCGTTGATTTGCGTCGGCCACTTTTTCCGGCTGCAAGATGCCGCACACAGCTGAGCCGTGATCCAGGTGTCGGGCGAACAGCAGCCACTTTTCTCCCAAGCTGCTGACGGCCGCAGTTGGATGCTGGTAGACGTCATCAGAGAGCGGCCGTGCCGTGCCGATGAGGCCTGGTAGGAGCCCGTCTATGTCGATCAGCGTTCCACTCCTGTCGATGATGATCCAGCCCGGAACGTCGAGATAGGCCTGGCGGAAAGGTTCGATCTGCCACGTCTCAGCAAACTTCAACTCTGATTTGAGCTGACCAGAATCCGCCCTCAATTCGTCATCGATGGAACGAGAAATCTGATAGCGAACGAAGGCGTACTGCAGGACGAAGACAACGGAGAATAGAAGCGCGAACCAGGGAAGTGCCCAGGCGAGAGATCGGAGTAGGAAAAGAGTTTTCCGACGCCTCTTGACGGGTACTGTCCGAGCGAGCCCCCCCTCAGCCGGCCCCTGTCGGTCGGAAGTGCTCATGGAACTGGCTTCGCCCATCTGAGTGGCCGCCAGCCTATACCCGCCGCCGACCTTTCGTCCCCAGTCACGGGTAGCTCGCTGTCCGACCTCGCCGCGTCGCTCTATGATTGAAGCGCGTACATTGAGAAAGGGCGGAATCGTGTCACCTGACGCTACGGTCGAATCCCGTCGATTCAGCAGCTTCTCAGAGATCATCTCGTTCCTATGGTCCATCGCAGACCTTCTGCGTGGGGACTACAAGCAGGCCGACTACGGAAAGGTCATCCTCCCGTTCACCGTTCTCCGCCGGCTCCGAAATGGCGAGGCATCGTCGATCTCAGGGGCGGTTGACATAGGGAGCCGGAAGGGGAAGGGATGACGAGGCCCCGCTCTCCGAGATCATCGAGATCCTGAACGACCGCTTCGGGACGAACTTCACGAAGGCCGACCAACTCTTCTTCGATCAGGTCATCGAGAAAGCCGCGACCGACGAGGAGGTTCAACAGAAAGCCGGCGCGAACGTCTTCGACAATTTCGCGCTATCGATCAAGGACCGCGTGCTCGACCTGATGATCGACAGAATGGACGAGAACAAGGAGCTCCTGTCTGGTCATGAACGAGCCAGAGTTCCAGCAGGTCGTCTTCAAGGAGCTGGCGAAGAAAATCTATGAGGGGGCCGGCGGAGCATCAGCGAGCGCCAAGGGGACGGGGTCGTAGCTGTTCGTCGCCTGTCTAGATCTCTCGATTCGAGTCATGCGTTCTTGGTGACTACAACCGGCCCTTCTGGAAAACTACGAGCCATCGGTATGGACACCCCACATTACGGCTCTTGCTCCAAGAGCGAGAAGATCTCCTCACCCTTGCCTCGAAAGCACCTCGGCGCCGACGCGGGCGGAAACTTCTGCTCAATGGAGGGGCAGCAATGATGAACCACCCAAACACAGCCGCCCTCCCTCCATCTCGAACGAACCGACAGGCTTTGTTTGCATGGACTGGCGACCGGGCGAAGAGTTCGGATCGATGCTCAGCTCCGACAGAAACACAGCAACCTTGACCGATTGCCCTGAGGGGGCTGGGTTGAGCCAAGACTACGCCCGGATCGAGCGCCTGCTCCTCGATGGTCGTCGCGTACCACGGCGTGTGGATCTGGCAGGCGAGTGTAAGGCCTTCAACAATGGGGGCGGGGCGACCCAGCTGCAAGAAGCGATTTGCAGGCGTCGAGGCAGGGTCAACATGGCCGGAAACGTATGGAATCGAAGGCGACGTGCCAGAGTCCGCTCATGCAGGCTCAGTTTCACGGCCCCAGCAAGGCCTCGACACGCGACGTAAACGTCCTCTCTACCTGTACCAACGGAGGTAAAGCACTTCCAGGATGCGGCGCGCCGCTTTAGGGAAGGTGGGACTCCGAAGCGAATCGCTCGTTCTGGCATCTGAAGACACCTACGATACTGCTTCAGCGCCGAGCGCATCGAGTCCGCTAACCTGCCCGATCTGGCAGCAGAGGCTCTACGCGGCGGCGAGGATCCGATAGACGGTCGGCCGCGAGAGGCCCACGGCGCGGGCGACCCGCGTTACGCTCTTCCCTTCACGAATGGGCCGGAACGCGCGACTCGAGGAGCTTGGTGAACTGCGACAGCCAGACCGGATGCGCCGGCCAGGCGGGCGCCGTGACAAGATTGCCTTCCGTCACGGCCTGATCCACGGCGATCTCGGCGTAATGACCCCCGGCCCGCGTCACCTCCGGGCCGACCGCCGGATAGGCCGAGCACTTCCTCCCTTCGAGCACTCCGGCAGCCGCGAGAATCTGCGCGCCGTGGCAGATGGCCGCGATCGGCTTTCCGCTCGGTCATGAAGTGGCGCACGATCTCGAGGACGCGCGGATTCAGCCGGAGGTACTCCGGCGCGCGCCCTCCCGGGATGACGAGCGCATCGTAGCCGCCCTCCTTCACCTCGTCGAAGGAGAAGTTCAGGGCGAAGTTGTGGCCCGGCTTCTCGCTGTAGGTCTGGTCCCCCTCGAAGTCGTGAACGGCCGTCCGCACCTTCTCGCCCGCCTTCTTCCCCGGGCAGACGGCGTGGACGGCGTGCCCGAGCATCTGGAGCGCCTGGAAAGGCACCATCACCTCGTAGTCCTCGACGAAGTCGCCGACGAGCATCAGGATCTTCTTCGACATGGTGGTCCTCCTCCTCGTTTCCACTTCAGTATGTACCGGCCGGTTTACATTCAGCCTGCGTACGGTCAGCGATCGCCGAAGGCGCTACGCAGCGAGGACGCGGTAGACGGTCGGGCGCGAGAGCCCGACGGCGCGGGCGATCTGCGTCACGCCCTTCCCTTCGCCCCTGAGGCGCCTCACCTGGGCGGCCTGTTCCGGCTTGACCTTGACGGCCGTATGAACGCCCGTGGGTCGGCCAAGGCGAACTCCACGCTCCCTGGCCGCTTCAATGCCCGGCGAGGACTCGCTCAGCGCGGACCTCAGTTTCGTACTCGGCGACGCCCGCGAGAACGTGTGCCATGAGCTTTCCGGCTGGCGTGCCGAGATCGAGTCCGTCGCGTAGGCTGACGAGGTTGACCTTCCGGGCGGCCAGCCTCAGCGAACAATGTCGAAAGGCCGGCACATGTGCGTCCGAGGCGGTCCAGACGCCACACGATGACCGTCTTGACCTCACCGGCTCGGATCGCAGCTTCGAGCTTCTGCCAACCAGGACGAACCATCGTGCGGCCGGTGAACCTGTCGCGGAAGACCTTCGCCTCCTCGAGGCCGTTGGCGGCGAGGTAACGCTTGATGTCGGGCTCCTGGGAGGCGGTGTCCTGGCGCTTCGGAGGAAACTCGGATGTAAACGGCGGTGGTGCTCATGCCCCATAGGTAGGCCCCAGCCCTTGTCCTGTCAAGTGAAAT
>CAWFJJ010000029.1:0-467352 GCA_963816185.1 Thermoanaerobaculia bacterium
CCGAGAGCATGTTCCGGCGCTACAACATCACGACGACGGCGGATAAGCTCGAGGCTCTGAGGCTCCGGCAGCGATACGTCGAGGCGCAGGCCGGCGAGTCGAACGTCTCCGCGTTTCCCGTCGCGAACACGGACACAACACGGACACCCGGGGGTAGCGTGTGAGGTTAAGTCGCGACGCTGCAATGAGTAAGGTATCACCGGCAGGGGGTTCGACTCCCCCCGCCTCCACCATGTCGAGGGGGATTCGTAAACGGGTCCCCCTCGGCCTGCCCTTCCGCCGCCTCTCTGGGGTTTCTGCGTCTCTTATTGTTGCCTCCAACTTCGTGCGGCTCTTGACTCCGACCTCTATAAGAGGTCATATGACCGCCTATGGCGGTCACATCGCCCTTTGGCTCCCTCACCCGGACGCGACTTCTGCTCGCCTTGGAGCTACTAGGGCAGAGCTATGCGCGAGAACTCGCGCGGCTGCTGGGCGCACCGCTCTCGGTCGTGCAGAAGGCTCTCTCGAGCCTCGAGCGCGACGGCATGATCGCCGGCCGATTCTTCGGCCGAACGCGCATCTTCGAGATCAACCCGAGCTACTTCGCAGCCACACAACTACGGAGCCTCATCGCCAGGCTGACGGCCGCAGATTCCGACCTCAAGGCTCGTGTGGCTGAACTGAGGCGGCGGCCGAGGCGCACAGGAAAGCGTCTATGAAGATCACGGCGCGTTCCTCTCTGAGGCAGGTCGCGGCTATCGTCGCCAAGGCGCTCAGCAGCGCCGACATTCGAGCGGTTCTAACGGGAGGCGCCTGCGCGACGATCTATTCGGAAGGTGAATATCAGTCCGAGGATCTAGATCTGATCCTCCAGTCTTCACCGACCCAGAAGACGCTCGACCAGGCGATGAAGAGAGCGGGGTTTATCCGACATGGGGATTGCTACGACCACCCGAACACACAGTTCTTTGTCGAGTTTCCGCGAGGGCCGTTGTCGATTGGCGCCGACCTGTCGGTAAACCCCGCCGAGCTACGGATCGCCGGTGTGCGCGTCGCCCTTCTTTCCGCGACGGACTCCTGCCGAGATCGTCTCGCGGCGTTCTACCACTGGAAGGATCGCCAAAGCCTGCGGGCAGCGGTCGCTATAGCCGCGAGGCATCCTGTCGATCTCGAACGGATCAAATCCTGGAGTGCGCGAGAAGGCGCGGGCCGAGGGTTCGAGGAATTCGCCGACGAGGTCCGCACTGCAAGGGCGGGACGGCGTATGGCGGCCAAGAAAGGCCGCCTCAATCGCGAACGCTGAAGGACGAAGGTGACGCTGCCCTCCGCTGCCCTCGTACTCTGTTGCCCTACTTCTTCTTTTCTGGAGACTCCGCTGCCTTTCCCAACGCGTGGTCGAGGCTCTCTGCCGCGCTTCCATCTTCATCGTGCGCGAGCATCGCTCGCCCCACGAGGCTCCATTGCCGCAGCGGCTCCATGCCGTCTCCCTGGCCGGAGTCGGGGAACGCCGCAGGCCTCTTCAGCAGCAGAGCGCCTGCGTATGGCAGCCAGGAAGGGCTGGAACCCACGCGATCAGAAAGCCGTCGCTGTCCTTTTCGATCACGACATTGAACTGACGTGAGCGTTTCGCCATCGCCGCGGCCTTCCTACGCCGCCTCGAGCTCCTGTTCGACCCAGCTGTTGCCTTTCGGTCGGACTCCTAGAGGCTTCGGAGAGCGGTCCTCGGTAATCGTCGCCAGCGTCTCGATCGGATAGCTTCGAGTGGGCTGGGTGTGAACCACGAGCATTCGAATGAGCTTCTCGGCGCTGGAGCCGATCTTCTCCTTCCCGTTCTCCCAGCGCGAGATCGTTTCCGCGGCAACGCCGACGATCTTCGCGAAATCGACGCCCGAGTAGCCCAGATACTTTCTGAGGAACCTGATCTCGTCCTTTGTGAGACGGGAGACCTGCCGGACTACCGCCGCAGCTAGCACCCGGTGAAGCTCCTCGATGCGGGGAATGACGACCTCGTGGTCCCCACATTTCGAGCATCGCCTCACTCCCACGCCGATGAGCGTGACGTTCGACAGCCCGCAGGCCGTGTACCGGTAGTTCTCACGCTTCATCGTCAGCTTTCCGCCGCACTGGATGCACGTCATCGCTTTTCTCTCCATGCCGTTACGACCGCGATCTCCGGTTCCAGCGGCTCCCTTCAGCACGCGAAAGAGGTTATCGCGTGGCTTGAGGTGATGTCAAGCAATGATGTTTTTATACTTTCGGCCCAAGGGGGGCTCCCGAGCCCTCTAGCGAATCCGGATCTCGCGGAGATTCGCCCGGGTGGTCGCCGAGTACCAGATCTCGACGAACTCCCGAATCGACTCCTGCTCTCGCCGCCTTATCTCTTCGACCACAGGTCTCCGAAGAAGGGCCTTGATGCTCGCGAAGGCGCTCGCGGGCCGCGACGCCAGATCCGCGGCGACCCGCCTCGCCCGATCGAGCACCGCCTCCTCCGGTTGAGCCTCTTCCACCAGTCCCAGGCTTTGCGCCTCTTCGGCCGAGAACATTGCTCCCGAGGTGAGGACCTTCGTCGCGGCCGCGTTTCCGACCCAGAAGCGCAGCATCTCGGTGCTTCCGGCGAAGATCGTCGATCCGAAGCTGATCTCGTTGAGCGAAATCCTCGCGTTCCCGGCCGCCATGACGCGGCCGTCACAGGCGAGAGCCAGCATGCATCCGCCGGCGACTGCGTGACCGTTCAATCCGGCCACCAGGGGTTTCGGATAGAGAAACATGTACGTGTAGAGCCCGCAAAAGGCCGCCACATAGGCCGTGAACTCCTCTTTCGAAAAAGTGAGGAACTCGGGAACGTCGAATCCGAAGGAGAAGAACCGGCCTCGTCCCGTGAGGACGACGGCCGTTATCCCCGGATCGCCTTCCAGCTCTTCGAGGCGGCTTCTCAGCTCGGCGACCACCGCACCGTTCAGCGCGTTCACTTTTCCCCGGGCCAGAAAGATCGTGGCGATTCCGTCGCTCGTTTCCAACTCGGTGAGGGTCATGAGATCCCCTCCGGCGAGGCCACGACGCCCTTCGCGAGAAGCGCGTCGACCTCGGCGTCGGTGTAGCCGGCTCTCCGCAGGACGCCGCGCGTGTCGGCGCCGATCGCGGCCGGGTCGCGCCGGATGCCGAAGTCGTGGCGGCCCACCTCGATGGGAAGGCGCGGCATCTTCGTCTTGACTCCGCCCGGGAAGGTCGTCGGCAAGAGGCCGGCGCCCTGATTCAGCTGCGGGTCCGTGAACAGATCCTCGGGCCGCGCGATCGGAGCGAACGGCACGTCCGCCTTCTCGCAACGGGCGATGATCTCGTCGCGCGTGAAGGCGCCCAGAAGCCTTTCGATCT
Source organism: Thermoanaerobaculia bacterium (assembly GCA_963816185.1). Taxonomy (GTDB): domain Bacteria; phylum Acidobacteriota; class Thermoanaerobaculia; order UBA5066; family UBA5066; genus Fen-183. The sequence goes on from CAWFJJ010000029.1 coordinate 3,355, forward strand.
CGGGCAGCAGCCACGCGCGTTCGCGGATGCGGTCGTTGTTCGTGCGCAGGCGGGGGTCGGCGAGGAGGTCCGGGCGGCCGAAGGCCTCGCAGAAACGCTCCCAGTGCTTGTCGGAGATGAGGCCCACGAAGACGGGCAGACCGTCTTTGCCCGTGAAGACGCGGTACACGGACCAGGCCGAGACGCGCGCCGCCATCGGGGGCACGGGCTCGTCCGTGAGCGCCGCGTAGGCCATGTGCTGGCCCATGAGAAAGGCGGTCGTCTCGAACAGAGCGCTCTTTACTTTCAGGCCTTTCCCCGTCGCGGCACGCTCGCGGAGCGCGAGGAGGATCGCGATGACGCCGAACATGCCGCCCGTGATGTCGATGACGGACGTTCCGGCGCGGAGCGGCTGGCCGGGGGGGCCCGTCATGTACGCAAGGCCGCCCATCATCTGGACGACTTCGTCCATGGCGTGGCGCTTTTCGTAAGGGCCCGAAAGAAAGCCCTTCAGCGCGCAGTACACGAGCCGCGGGTTGAGCGCGGAGAGCACGTCCCACCCGTACCCGAGCCGCTCCATCGTGCCGGGGCCGAAGTTCTCAATGACGACGTCGGCCGTCTTCACGAGGCGGAGGACGATCTCCTTTCCCTCGGGCGTTTTCAGGTCGAGGGCAAGGCTCGCTTTGTTGCGGTTGAAGTACGGGAAGTAGCCCGTGCCGAAACCGCGCAGGCGGCGCGTGGGGTCGCCGTCCACGGGCTCGATCCGGAGCACGTCGGCCCCGAGGTCCGCGAGGATGACGCCGCATGCAGGGCCCATCACGGCGTGTGTGAACTCGAGGACCGAAACGTCCGCGAGGGGGAGCCGCGACCGATCAAGAGGCTGGCCCATGGGCGCCCTCGATCCTACGCGGCGAGCGCGTGGATCTTGCCGGGAAGGCTCCTGCCAAGGAACTCCTCCATCCGGCGCGCGGCGCGGATCACGGGCTCGAGTTTGACTCCCGTCAAAACGCCCATCGCCTCGAGCATGTTCACGGTGTCTTCCGTCGCGATGTTGCCGGACGCCCCCGGAATGAACGGGCAGCCCCCGAGACCCCCGAACCCGGTGTCGAAGCGTGTGACGCCGGCCTGCAGCCCCGCGAGAAGATTCGACAGCCCGAGGCCCCGCGTGTCGTGGAGGTGAAGGACGATCGGAACCGCTCCTGCGACGGGCAGGACGCGCTCGAGGACGTCCGCGATCTGCCGTGGATTCGCCATGCCCGTCGAGTCCGCGAGGGAAAGGGCGGCGGCGCCTTCCGCCACGATCTCCCGGGACATCTCCACGACGCGGTCGACCGGAATGGCGCCCTCGTAGGCGCATCCGAAGGCGCACTGGAGGCCCACGCGCGTCCTCAGGCCCTTCGAAATCGCGGCCTGGATCATGAGCCTGAGGTCCGCGCGCGCCTCGTGAAGGCTGCGGTTTGCGTTCTTCCGGCTGTGCGTGTCGCTGGTCGAGATCGAGAGGTCGACGGCACCGAGGCCTGCCGCGGCGGCGCGTTCGACTCCCCTGCCGTTCAGCACGAGGCCGCTGTACGTGACGCCCGGGCGCCTCGCGACCCTCTTGACGACCTCCTCCGCGTCGGCCATCTGCGGTACACGCGCCGGGTGAACGAACGAGCAGAGCTGGATTTCCGCGAGGCCCGCGTCCGCGAGTCCCTCGATCAAGTCGACCTTGAGGTCGGTCGGGATGAGCTTCTTTTCGGACTGAAAGCCGTCGCGGGGACCGACCTCGATGAGCGTGACGCGCTCGGGAAGAACCATCGCCACGCGGGCAAGGATCTCACATCCAATCCGCGCGCTTGACGCCGCGGCGCGGGTCCCTTACCTTGACCGGTGTGGTGAAGAGCCCCGGGAAAGCCGCCCCTTCCCTCCTCGTCGTCGTGACGTCGGTCGGGACCGAGGAGCAGGCCCTCGACATCGCACAGCGCCTCGTCCAGGGCCAGCTCGCCGCGTGCGTCAATATCCTGCCCGGAGTGAGATCCGTTTTCCGGTGGAAGGGGAAGGTCCAGCACGAGGGCGAGTTCCTGCTGATGGTCAAGACCCTGAAGGAGAACTTCGAGCGTGTGAGGCAGGTCATGAAGGAGCTCAACGCTTACGAGCTGCCCGAGATCCTCGGCTTCCCCGCGAGCCATGCCGACGACGCGTTCGCCGCGTGGGTGGCCGCGAGCTCCACGGGAATCGAAAATCCGTCGGACGACGAGGATGACCCGGGTGAAGCGACGATCGATTGAGATCTCTTCGCATTCCTCGATGAAGCGAGGCGCTCGATCCACCTTCTCCATCCGCCTCAGGGCGTGTCTTCGGCTCTGCCTTGCGGCCGGTGCTTTGCTGGCCGCGGGCCTCGATGCTTCGGCCGCGGCCGTCGCGCTGACTCCAGTCGCCGACGTCACGATTTTCGAGGAGAACGCGGACGCGAGCGACGCGAAGAGCCCCTCCCTCTTCGCGGGACGCAATAACCGCGATGCGATCCGCCGCGCCCTCCTCCGCTTCGACGTTGCGAGCGCCGTTCCGGCGGGCGTCGTCGTGTCTTCCGCGACGCTGAGTCTGAGCCTGACGCGCTCAAACTCGGGATTCGTCCTCGCGTCCCTCTACAGCGTCTCGGCCGCCTGGAGCGAGGGCACGTCGAACGCCGGAACTCCAGGAGGCAGCGGCGCCGCGGCAACGGCCGGCGACGTGACGTGGACGAGACGCATCTATCCGGGGACCTTCTGGCTCAATCCGGGAGGCGACACGGCGTCCGCTGCGAGCGCCACGACGCTCATCGGATCGTCTCTGACGGACTATGTTTTCACGACGACTCCCCAAATGGTCGCCGACGTGCAGGGCTGGCTCGACCAGCCCGCCACGAACTTCGGCTGGCAGCTCCGTGCGGACGAGACCCAGATCGCGCCCACGGCCAAGCGCTTCGGCTCGCGCGAGAGCACGGATCCCGGCCTTGCGCCGCTTCTCGTGCTCACGTACGACGTGAACCCTGCCCCGTCAACCGGCGTTCCGGCGCTCGACGCACGTATGCAGGCGGTCCTTGCGCTCCTCCTCGCCGCCGGAGGCGCGGGGCTGCTTCACCGCGAATCCTGACGCGAGAGCGGCCGGGCTCGAGCCCTTTCAGACCCCCGCGAGCGCGTTCTCGAGATCCTGCAGGATGTCCTCCACGTCCTCGATACCGACCGAGACGCGCACGAGGCCGGGCGTGATGCCGCGCCGAAGGCGCTCGTCGGGCTCGACGCTCGCGTGCGTCATCGAGGCCGGGTGCGAGATGAGGCTCTCGACGCCGCCGAGGGACTCGCCGAGGGCGCAGATCACGACGCGGTCGAGGAGACGGCGGGCCGCCTCTTCGGAGCCGAGATCGAAGGAGATCATCCCGCCGAAGCCCGACATCTGCCGCGCCGCGACGGCGTGGCCGGGATGGGACGAAAGGCCCGGATAGAACACCTTCTTCACCTTCGGGTGAGAGGAGAGCCACGCCGCCACCGTGCGGCCGTTCGCGTCGTGGGTGCGCATGCGGACGGGCAGCGTCTTGATCCCGCGCGAGACGAGGAACGAGTCGAACGGCGAGAGGATCGCACCCGCCGCGTTCTGCGTGAAGCCGATTTTCTCGCCGTCCTTCGGGTCCGCGCAGATCACGGCGCCGCCCACCGAGTCCGAATGGCCGTTGAGGTACTTCGTCGTGGAATGGACGACGACGTCGCACCCCAGCGCGAGCGGCTTCTGGAAGAACGGCGTCGCGAACGTGTTGTCGACGACGACCCTGATCTTCGCGCCGATTCGCGCGCTCTCGCGCCGGGCCACGGCCGCGAGAGCCCGGAGGTCCGAGATCTCCATCGTGGGGTTCGTCGGCGTCTCGACGAAGAGCATCCGCGTCGCCTTCGTCACGGCTTTGCGCACCGTCTCGACATTCGTCGTGTCGACGTAGTCGAACGTCACGCCGAAGTTCGCGAGGACCTTCGAGAAGAACCGGTACGTGCCGCCGTACGTGTTGCGGCTCACGAGCACGTGGTCGCCCGCCTTCACGAGGCTGAGCATGAGCGACGTCGTGGCCGCCATTCCCGAAGCGAACGCGTGCGCCGTCGCGGAGCCGTTCGCCCCGCCTTCGAGCGCGGCGAGCTGCGTCTCGAGGGCGAGCCGAGTGGGGTTCTTCGTGCGCGCGTACTCGTAACCCTGGCGCGGCTTGCCGAAGCTCTCCTGGACGTACGTCGACGTCTGGAAGATCGGCACGGCGACCGCTCCGGTGACCGGCTCGGGCTCCTGTCCTGCGTGCACGCACGTCGTCGCGAAGCCCGGGACTCGCGCCTTCTTGGGTGTCCTCTTGAGGGTCTCGCCCGCGGCCTTCGTCTTCATCCGAGGATGCCCTTGCTCATGTACCGTTCGGCGCCGTCCGGCAGCAGCGTAACGACGCGCTTGCCGGGGCCGAGGCGTCGGGCGATCCGGCGCGCCGCGGCGGCGTTGCAGCCCGAGGAGCCGCCCACGAGGAGCCCTTCCGTGCGCGCGATCTCGAGGACCGTGGCGAAGGCCTCGGCGTCGTCGATCGCGATGATCTCGTCCACGAGCGAGGCATCCCAGATCTCGGGAAAAAAAGACGCCCCGATCCCCTCGACCTTGTGGGGGCCCGGCTTGCCTCCCCCGAGGATGGAGCCCTCCGGCTCGACGACGATCTTCAGGACGTCCGGCAGGCGTTCGGCGAGAAACCGCGCGACCCCCACGAACGTGCCCGAGGAACCGGCTCCGATGACGACGGCGTCGAGGCGGCCCTCGCACTGCTCGAGGATCTCGGGTCCCGTCGTCTCGTAGTGCGCGCGCGGATTCGAGGGGTTCGCGAACTGCTGCGGGACGTAGGCGCCGGGGATCTCTTTCGCGAGAGCATGCGCCTTGTCGATGGCGCCCTTCATGCCGAGCGCGTCGGGCGTCTGCACGACGGACCCGCCGAGCGCGATCATGACTTTCTGTTTTTCGATCGAGAACCTCTCGGGCACGCAGAGAATGACGCGGTACCCGCGCGCGACACCTACGAGCGCGAGAGCGATGCCCGTGTTTCCGGCCGTGGGCTCGATGATCGTCCCGCCTCTCTTCAGGAAACCCTTTTCCTCCGCGTCGCGGATCATCCCGATGCCGATGCGGTCTTTCACGGAGCCGCCCGGGTTCAGGAACTCGCACTTGGCGAGGATCTCGGCCGTGCCGCTCCCCGCGAAGCGCGAGAGCCGGACCATCGGCGTTCCTCCGACGAGATCCAGCGCGGAATCGGCGACGACGAGCGGACGGGCAGCGAGGACAGTCATTAGAAGAGACTCTAGCAGCGTGCGCGAAGCGCACGCTGAGCGTCTTTGAGACCGGGGGGAAAGATCCCTGATCTTTCCCCCCGAACCCCCCTATCGGGCCGGCCGTCTCTCGCGGTAGCAGTCGCGGCAATAGACGGGCTTGCCGTTCGTCGGGTTGAACGGCACCTGCGTCGTCTTGCCGCACGCGTCGCACGTCACGTTGTAGAGCTGGCGCGCGCCGCCGTCGCCGAAGCCGCCGGTCTTGCGCTTGTCGCGGCAAGCCTTGCAGCGCTTGGGCTCGTTCGAGAATCCCTTTTGCGCGTAGAACTCCTGCTCGTTGGCCGTGAACGTGAAGGGGGCGCTGCAGTCGATACAGGCGATGGTCTTGTCCGTGTACATCAGAGCTCCAGAGAAGGTTTCCGATTCGGGATCGGAGAACCGTGAGGAAATCGCGGGCACGGCTCCACGTGGAGCAGCGGCCGCCGGGTTGGGATGAGGGAAACCTTCACCGGCTCCGGGACTTCAGGAGGCTTCGGTGGGGCCGTTTCCCAGATGGGGCCCCGGGGGTTGGAAATAGGGGGAACCTCCTTGACCAAGACCTTCCGGCCGTGACCTCACGGCGGTGACGACATCGGGGAATGCTTCCGCGAACTCTCCCTGGCGTTATCGATCAATGAGAAACAAGAACGCCCACAAAAGCAAGAGAAAAATTGAAGAGAATGTTTCTCATTCGAGCCGTACGCGGTCGGTGAGGCGCGTTCCATTTATGGTGACAGCCCCCTCGAGCAGGGCGGGCCCTCTTATCTTCTTCACGGGCAGAAGGGTTTTGGCGTCCACGACGTCGAGGGCGTCGACTCTCAAGAGGGGCTCCATCTCGAGCGCCCGGCGCGCGGCCGCCAGGATCTTCCCCGCCTTGCGCTCTCCGAGGGCGTGAAGAAGCTGGCCCGCCAGGAGGGCGCGGAAAAGAGCCGGCGCAGCCTCGCGCTCCTCGGGTGAAAGCCGGGCGTTCGCCGGGGAAACCGCGAGGCCATCGCTCTCGCGCTCCGTCGGGGCTGCCATGGCATCACTTCTTCGAGCCGCGCGGGACGTAGATCTGGGTGCCTCGGAAGGGGCGGAGAACCTGCGCGATGAGGTCCTCGAGGTCGCCCTTCCGCTCGACGAAGTCGATCTCGTTCGTCTCCACGACGAGGAGCGGGCAGTCCCGAAAATGATAGAAGAAGTAGTTGTACGCCTCGACGAGCGACTTGAGGTACTCGGGCGCGATCGTCTTCTCGTAGGCCCGTCCCCGCTTCCGGATGCGGCCGAGACAGGTCTCGACGCTCGCCGTGAGGTGAACGACGAGGTCGGGTCGCGGGACGCTCGCGGCGAGCGTGGCGTAGAGCTTGTCGTAGAGCGCGATCTCCGCGTCGTTCAGCGTGAGGTACGCGAAGATCTTGTCCTTCGCGAACGTGTAGTCCGCGATCACGAGGTTCCGGAAGAGGTCGATCTGGGCGATCTCCTGCTGCTGCCGATAACGCGAGAGCAGGAAATAGATCTGGGTCTGGAACGCCGCGCCTTTCTTTCCCGCATAGAAGTCCGCGAGGAAGGGGTTCGTGACGTCCTCGAGGATCTGCGTGCCGCTGAAGCGCTTCGCGAGGAGCCCCACGAGCGAGGTCTTTCCGACGCCGATCGGGCCTTCGACCGCGATGTGACGAAGAGGGAATTCCTTCGGGGTGGGCGCCGGCACGAGGCGGCGAGTTTAGCGCCTGAAGAGAACGTCGCCGGCGCCACAGAGGAAGACCGCGACCGACAACCACCCGTTCGCCGTGAAGAACGCGCCGTTCACGCGTGAGAGGTCCTTCTCCGAGACGAGGACGTGCTGGCGGACGAGGAAGACGCCCGCCAGGACGACGCCGGCGCCGAAGAGAGGGCCGCCCCGGACGAGGACGAAGACGCCGTAGAGGAGCGCGAGCGAAGCCGCATGGAAGACCGTCGAGAGATCGAGGGCGCGGCGGGCGCCCAGACGCGCAGGCAGCGAGAAGAGGCCGTGCGCCCGGTCGAACGCCTCGTCCTGGAGGCTGTAGATCACGTCGAACCCCGCGACCCAGAAGAGAACGGAAAGGCCGAGCACGACGGGAGTCGCCGCGAACCGCCCGGTCACGGCGATCCACGCGCCAACGGGCGCGATCGCGAGGCCCAGCCCGAGGGCGAGATGCGAAAGGGCGCTCAGGCGCTTCGTGAAGGAGTAGCCGAAGACGATCGCGAGCGCGAGCGGCGAGAGCGCGAGGCACAGGGGGTTCAGGAACCAGGCGGCGAGGACGAAGACGGCGGCCGAGAGCACGCAGAAGGCGGAGGCGGCCGCCACCGAGACCGCACCCGCCGGAATCTCGCGCCGGGCGGTGCGCGGATTCTCCGCGTCGACGTCCCGGTCCACGATCCGGTTGAAAGCCATCGCGGCCGAGCGCGCGCCCGCCATCGCCACCAGGATCCCGAAGAGCGTCCGGAGCTCGGGCGCCCCCCCGGCCGCGAGCACCGCCGCGAGCAGCGCGAACGGCAGCGCGAAGATCGTGTGTGAGAACGTGACGAGGGAGAAGAACCTCTTCACGGAGGTCACGTGCCGCCCGTCCAACGGTAGTCGGCCGTGTCGATTTTCAGCTCGAGGAGGTCCGCCACGCGCAGCAGGTACGCGTCGAGGAGATCGTCCGCCTGGCGCGCCGCGTAGAAAGCCGGCACGACGGGCGCGACGATGCCGCCCGCCCGCGTGACGCGCACGATGTTCTCGGCGTGCACGAGAGACAGCGGGGTCTCGCGCAGTCCCAGGACGAGCCGGCGCCTTTCCTTGAGGCAGACATCGGCCGCGCGCTGCAAGAGGCCCCGCGACGTGCCGTGCGCGATCGCCGCGAGCGTTGCGGCCGAGCACGGCAGGACGGCCATCCCGCGCGTGAGGAACGAGCCCGAAGAGATCGGCGCATCCACGGCGCTTTCGGCGTGCAGCACGACTTTCGCGCGCGCCGCCTCGCCGAGTCCCGCAGAGTCGAGTAGCGCTTCGACGGACGTGATTCCCGGGCCGATCTCCGCGCGTGCCACGAGGAGCGCGCGCGGCGACACGACGACGTGAAGGTGCTCGACGTCCGGCGAGGAGGAAAAGAGCGCGAGCGCGCGCAGGCCGAGGCGCGCGCCGCTCGCTCCCGAGATGCCGAGGATCAGGTTGTGCTCCCCTCTCGCCGCCGTCATCGCTCGATTGTCCTACGCGACAGCTTTTCCTGTCGCCTTCGCCCCATTTCGTGCGGGAGAGGAGAAAAGACGTTCTTAGAAGGGAATAGGGCAAACGGCGGCGGGACGCGCGACAGGGGAAGTTGTCGCACACGGGCAGCGCCCGAAATCCCTTTCTAAGAAGAACTCTTCAGCCACCAATCAGTTGAGCGGAGTGTTTCATTCCCGGCACCGCTCGTGCGATGCGCGGGGGCAGAGGTGATCGATGAGCTAGGCGACGACACGCGCACCCGGGCGCGCCCGGGATTCAGCGGAAGGAACACATCGAAACCCCGAATGTCCTGAATTTCCACAACGAAAGCCAACCTGAAAGGAGTTTCCAATGGTTCTCCGTCCAATCGTCCGCGCGCTCGTCGTGCCCGTCCTCGGGCTCTCGCTCTCCGGCCTGGCCTCGCATCCGGCCGTCGCCGAGGGCGAAGCCCCGGCCTCGCGCAACGTCGTCAACATCAACCAGGCGACCTCGGTCGAGTTCACGCACCTGCCGCGCGTCGGCCCGAAGCTCGCCGACCGGATCGTTGCGCACCGCAAGGAGCACGGCCCGTTCCAGCGCATCGAGGACCTTATGGGGGTCAAGGGCATCGGGGAGAAGTTCTTCTCCACGCTGAGGCCCTATCTCGCTGTGACCGGCCCGACGACGCTCGTCGAGAAGGTGTCGTCGAAGGGGTCGCGAGGCACCTCCAGCAAGGCGAAGACGAAGAAGTCAGGTACGCCCGCCCCGAAGAAGGCGAAAGGCTGACGGAGAAGGGCGGCCCGCGCGGAGCCTCCGCCGGGCCGCCCGCCTCCTCTTGCGAAGCAAGATGAACATGCGCGGCACGTCCCTCCCCGAGCTCGTCGTCGTCCTTGCGATTCTCGGGCTCGTCTTCGCGCTCAGCCTTCCGCCCTTCACCGACTTCCTCGCGGAAGAGGGGCTCGCCACGGCGGCTCGCGAGGTCTCAACGATCTTCATGGCGGCCCGCGACCGCGCCGTCTTTCAGGGCGTCGACGTGGGCGTGAAATGGACGAACGGCGGCGGAGACCTCGTCTTGTCCGTCCATCAGGACGGGAACGGCAACGGCGTCACGACCGCCGACGTCAAGAAAGGCATCGACCGCCTCGTGGCCGGCCCGTACTGGATGCACGGTAAGTACCCCGGCATCACGTTCTCGTTCGTCCCCGGCTTCAACGGCCTGGATCCCGGCGGCGCGCCGATCGGCAGCCTGGCCGATCCTCTGCGCTTCGGGAAGTCCGACATCTGCACGTTCTCGCCTCTCGGCAAAGCCTCGCCCGGCTCGGTCTACCTCTCGAACAGAAAGAGCCGACAGGCGGCCGTGCGCGTCACGCCCGCGAACGCGAAGATCCAGATCTTCACGTGGCACGGCAAGTCCCTGAAGTGGATCAAGAGATGGTGACCGTCTCAGTGGGCGGCAAGCGCGGCTTCGGCCGCGGCGAGCCGCTCGCGCGTCCCGAGATCGAACCAGAAGCCGTCGGCGGGCGTGACGTACGGAACGAGCGCGAAGGCGCCGTCGCCTGCGCGCGCGGAGGGCGCGAGGACGTCCTTCGCGAGCTCGGCGAAGCCCGGCGGAATGCGCGTGACGAGCGCCGGGTTCGCGGCCTGGAGGCCCGTGAAGAGCCAGGGCCCGCCGGCGCTTCCGGTCGGACGCTCTCCTCCGACGGCGAGGAGCCGCCCGCGCGCGTCGGACCAGAGCGGCGTATCGACGGCGGGATTCTCGTTCGGGAGGACGGCGAGCGCCGAGACGACCCCGGGCTGGTGGCGGGCCGCGAGAAGGCGTCCGAGCGGGAGCGTCGTCGCGACGTCTCCGTTCGCGACGAGGAAAGGCCCGGTCCCGAGAAGAGAACGCCGGTGCGCGAGGCGGATGCCTCCGGCCGTGCCGAGGATCTCCTCCTCGAACGACCATGCGACGGGGACGCCCTCGTAAGACTCCCCGACGGTGCCGCGCATCTCCTCCGCGAGATGGTGCACGTTCACGGCGAAGGCCTCCGCCCCTTGCCCGAGGAGATGGTCGAAGACGTGAAACAGAATCGGACGGCCCGCGAGCGGGAGGAGCGGTTTGGGCGTTGCGCGTGTTTCGGGGCGAAAACGCGTGCCGAAGCCGGCCGCGAGGACGAGAGCGATCATCCAGCCTGAAGGATAGCCTCACAATACGGGCCGTGCCCGGCCCCATCCGCTACCGGCTCTCCGGCGTGCGCGCCCGCGCACCGAAGAGCGTGGACATCCCCCTCGTTGCGCGCGTGCTCGGCGTCCCGCCCGAAGGTCTTTCCGATCTCATTCTCGTGCGCCGCTCGCTCGACGCCCGGCAGAAGCCCGCGCTGTTCTGGGATCTCACGGTGGAGTTCTCGTCGGAGGCGCCGCTCGCTCCGCGCCTTTCCCAGCCCCTGCGCCTGTCCGAGGCACCGCCGGCCCGCGGCCCGGAGCTCCTGCTTCCTCCCGCCCCGCGCACGGCAAAGGTGGCCATCGTCGGGACGGGGCCCGCCGGGCTGTTCGCGGCCCTCGCCCTCGTGGATGCCGGCATTCCCGTCACGGTCCTCGAGCGCGGAGACCCGGCCGAAGACCGGTATCGCGCGGTCATGAAGTTCTGGACCTCCGGCGTCTTCGACCCCGAGTCGAACGTTCAGTTCGGAGAGGGCGGCGCCGGCACGTTCAGCGACGGCAAGCTGACCTGCGGCAAGAGGCACGACAAGATCGCGGTCGTCCTCGAGACGTTGCACCGCTTCGGGGCGCCCCCATCGATCCTCGTCGACGCCAAGCCGCACATCGGCACCGACCGGCTCGTCGTCGTACTGCGCAACATCCGCAAGCACCTCCTCGAGCACGGCGCGACGCTTCGCTACCGCGCGAAGGTCACGGATTTCGCCACGAAGAGCCCGGACAACCGGCTCGCGGCTCTGACCCTGGCGTCGGGAGAGGAGATCCCGACGGAGCTCGCGATCCTCGCGCTCGGCCATTCCGCGCGCGACACGATGGACGTGCTCCTCTGCCGCGGCGTCGCGATGACACGCAAGCACTTCGCGATGGGCCTGCGCATCGAACACCCCCAGGACGCCGTGGACCTCATCCAGTACGCGCAGCTCTCGTCGGCGTGCGGCGTGATGCCCGCCGACTACAAGCATGCCCACGTCGCATCGAACGGCCGCGGCATCTACACGTTCTGCATGTGTCCGGGCGGCGAGGTCATCGCGTGCTCGTCGGAGCCTTCAGGCGTCGTGACGAACGGCATGTCGCGCTACAAACGCTCGTCGGGCTATGCGAACGCGGGCCTCGTCGTCCAGACGCGCGATGAGGACTTCGACGCGCTGAAAGGCGAGCCGCTTTTCCGGGGCCGCGACCTCCAGCGCCGCGTCGAGGAGGCGGCGTTTCGCGCGGCCGGCGAAACGTACGCGGCCCCGGCTCTCCGCGTCACGGATTTCCTGAAGAGTCGCACCGCCCGCATCTCCCCGCGCGACATCCCGCCGACAACGTACGGCCCCGCGGCCGTCCCGTGCCTCTTCGACGGCATCCTGCCCGAGCCTTACCTCGAGGCGCTCGCCGAGGGCCTGCGCGTCTTCGACCGGAAGATGCCGGGCTTCATCTCCGACGAGGCCGTCCTCCTCGCCCCGGAGTCGCGCACCTCCTCGCCGGTGCGCATCGAGCGGAACGGCTGGTGCGAGTCGCCGACCGTCCCCGGCCTCTTTCCGGCCGGCGAGGGCGCGGGCTTCGCGGGCGGGATCGTCTCGGCCGCGCTCGACGGCCTGCGCGTCGCCGCGCACGCGCGCGCGAAGCTCGCGGGCGAGCCGCTGCCGCCCGAGAAGACGACGACTTACACGGGGCCGGAGTACTGAGCTTGCGCCGCGTCCTCGTCGGCACCGCCGGCCACATCGATCACGGCAAGAGCGCGCTCGTCAACGCGCTCACGGGGACGGATCCCGACCGCCTGCCGGAGGAGAAGGCGCGCGGCATCACGATCGACCTCGGTTTCGCGCATGCCGTGTGGGACGACACGACTTTTTCGTTCGTGGACGTGCCCGGGCACGAGAAATTCGTGCGCACGATGGTCGCGGGAGCGCAGGGCGTGGACGTCGTCCTTCTCGCCGTCGCCTCCGACGACTCCGTCATGCCCCAGACGCGCGAGCACCTCGACATCCTGAAGCTCCTCGGCCTGACGTCCGGGGTCATCGCCCGGACGAAGAGCGACCTCGTCGACGCCGAGACGGGCGCGCTCGTCGAGGAAGAGATCCGCGACCTCGTGAAAGGCTCCTTTCTCGCGAACGCCCCGATCGTGCCCGTCTCCGCGTTGACCGGCGAAGGGCTTCCCGTCCTTCGCCGTCTCCTCACCGAGGCTGCGGCGCGCGTCGCGCGCGAGGACCGGAGCCGCCGCACGGCCCGAGTCTTCCTCGACCGTGCCTTCACGATGAAGGGTTTCGGCCCCGTCGTGACGGGCACGCTCGACGGAGGGCGTCTCGCGCCCGGGGACCTCCTGACACTCTTCCCCGAGGGTCTGGACGTGCGGGTGAGGCGGCTCGAAGTGCACGGCGAGGAGCGCGCTCACGCGGAGGCCGGCGAAAGGACGAGCCTGAACCTCGCCGGCGTCGAGCGCGCGACGTTGCGCCGCGGCCAGGCCCTCGTCGCACGCGGAGGTTTCGAACCTTCCTCGGTTCTCACGGTCGAAGTCACGTGGCTGCCCTCCGTCAAGGCGCCGATCAACGACGGGGCGCGGCTGCGTGTTCATCTGGGAACGGCCGACGTCGCGGGCCGCGTTCACCGCGTCGGGGTGAATCTCGAAACGGCAGACCGCGTCTTCGCTTCCGGCTCGACCGGTTTCGCGCAGATCACGCTGGACGTGGCGTTGCCCGCGCGCCCCGGCGACCGCTTCATCCTCCGCCGCCCTTCTCCGGCCGAGACGGTCGGTGGCGGGCGCGTCCTCGACGCCGGCCGGCCGCGCCTGAGACGCCGGAGCGGTGCGGAAGTGGACCGCGCACTCACCGTCCTCGAGAAGGGCGACGAGAGGGATCTCGCGGAGCTCTTTCTCCTGGAAGCGGGCCCGGCAGGCTTCACGGCCGCGCGCCTTGCTCCCCGCCTCGGCGTTCTTCCCTCCTCGGCGGCGAGCCTGCTCGACGCGCTCGCCTCCTCCGGAAAGGCCCTTCGCATCGCGCCCGCGCTCTATGCGCACGCGGGCGCCGCCGCTTCTCTCGCCGAGAGGGCTTCGGCGGCCTTCACCGAGCGGAAAAAGAGCGGCACCGGGTCCGTTTCGTTCGGCAAGAGCGAGTTTGGAGAGCGCCTGGCCAGGGGTCTGTCGCCCGCCGCCCTGGACGGCTGGATCGCGGTCCTCGCCGCGTCGAAGAAGGTCGCGCTCGACGGCGATCGAGTTGCCCCGCCCGGCGCGAAGGCGGCCGATCTCGAGGGGGCTGCCGCATCTTTCGCCGCGAAGATCTCCGAGAGCTATCGCGCCGCGGGATTCGAGCCTTCGAAGCTCTCCGATCTCGCGGCTTCCGTCGGCACGAAGCCCGCCGTCGTGGACGGCCTCGTCTCACACCTCGTGAAGTCCGGAATCCTCGTCCGTCTCTCGCCCGACCTCGTCGTCCACCGCGACGTCGCCGCGGCGGCGGAGAAGAAGCTCGAGTCGGTGCACGGGCAGACGCTCTCGGTGGCCGGCTTCCGGGATCTTCTCGGGCTCACGCGCAAGACGCTCATCCCGCTGCTCGAGTACTTCGACGCGAAAAAGCTCACCCGGCGATCGGGCGACGTCAGAAAAGTCGAGTAGATCGTCAGCGCGCCGCGGCGCGCAGGTTCTTCTTCACGACGCGCTCGCTCTTCTTCTTCGCCGAATCGAGCGTGTAGTCGAGCGTGGCGTCGAGCGTCATCCAGCAGGATACCGGGCGGCCGCCTGAGAGCGCCGGCGTGAAGCGCCACTTCGACGCGAGCTGCTTCAGCCAGGTCCCGAGGAGCGGCTCGGTTTCGCCCGTGGGCAGGAACCGCGCGACCGCGCCCTGCTCCGAGACCTCGACGAGCGCCGTCGTGCGGGCTCTCACGCGCGCCGCTTCGAATTTCCACGGCGTTTTTTCGGGCGACGGGAGGACGTCCACATCCTCGATCGAGACGGCGGCCGGGTCCTTCGGCTCGATGTCGTGCGGGTATCGCGCCATCCACGCATCGCCCGAGGTGTCGCGGATCGTGGGAACGAGCGGATCGTCCTTGCGCAGCGCCTCGAGCGTGAAGGCGGCGAAGATCCCCTTCTCGAGCGAGATCGCGAGGTCGATGGAGTACGTCGCCCAGGTCGCAACGGGCTGACCGCCTTTCTTCGCGGGGGTGAATCGCCAGCGGGGGACGAGCCCCGCGAGCGGCGAGGCGAGGCCCTTGAGCGGCGGCTCGATCGGGACGGCCTCGGCCACACGTCCGGTCTCGAGGAGGTGGACCGCGAGGACGAGCGGCTGGCGCGCGTCCAGATCCGGCAGATTCGTCCTTTCGGCGAGCTTCGGCGCCTCGTCGAGCGCCCGGAAGAGCGGGTGAACGTACGCGACTTCCGCGAGGGTGACGCGCACGGGATCGGATAACGCCTCGACGGGCCTGGGTGCAGGCGACGGTGCTGGCGATGGCGCCTGCGCGCGGGCGAGGCCCGCGCTCGCGAGGATTGTGGCGGCGACGAGGAAAGCGGGGCGCATCCGGACGATTCTAGCGGCACGCACGGCCGTGGAGCCCGTTACTTCGCCTCCGCCCAGTTCCGGCCGGTGCCGACGGCCACCGTGAGCGGCACCTTCAGCTTCGCCGCGCCTTCCATCGTGGCCTTCGCGAGCGCCGCCGTCCCCGGGGCGAGAGCCTCCGGACACTCCAGGACGAGCTCATCGTGCACCTGCAGGAGCAGGCGCGCCTCGGGAATCCCGCGCTGAAGCGCGGCGCTCAGGTTGATCATGGCCTTCTTGATGAGATCGGCGGCCGAGCCCTGGAACGGCGCGTTCATCGCCATCCGCTCCGCGTTCGCGCGCACGTTGTGGTTGCGGTCGTGGAGGCCGGGGATGGGCCTCACGCGGCCGAAGATCGTCTCGGTGCCGCCGGTCGCACGCGCCTTCTCGAGAATCGCGTCGAGGCACGCCCGAATCCTCGGGAAGCGGTCGAAGTAGGCGGTGATGAACGCCTTCGCCTCGGAGCGCGGAACGCCGAGCTGCGCGGCCAGCGCGAACGGTCCCATGCCATAGAGGACGCCGAAGTTGATCGTCTTGGCGCCGCGCCTCTGACTCGCCGTGACCTTTTCCGGCGCGATCGAGAAGATCTTCGCCGCCGTCGCGCGGTGGACGTCCTCCCCGCGCCGGAACGTCTCGAGCAAGGCCTCGTCGCCCGAAAGATGCGCGAGCAGGCGCAGCTCGACCTGGGAGTAATCGGCGGCGACGAGGACGCATCCCGGAGCCGCGACGAAGGCGCGGCGGATCGCAACGCCCGCCTCCGTGCGGATCGGGATGTTCTGGAGGTTCGGCGCGTTCGAGGAGAGGCGCCCTGTCGCGGCGACGGCCTGGTCGTACCGTGTGTGGATGCGCCCGTCTTTCGCGATCGAACCGGGAAGCGCGTCGACGTACGTGCCCTTGAGCTTCGAGATCTCGCGCCATTCGAGGACGAGGCCCGGCACGGGTCCCGGCGAGAGCGCGGCGAGCTCCTCGAGCACGTCGGAGCCCGTCGCCCACGACTTCGTCTTGGCCGTCTTCTTCACGGCCGGATAGCCGAGCTTCTCGAACAGGATCCGCCCGAGCTGGGGCGGCGACCCGATGTTGAAGGGCTCTCCCGCGGCATCGTGGATCTTGCGCTCGAGGGCGGCGAGGCGCTCGTCGAATTCCTTCGACAGGGTGGCCAGGACTCCGCGATCCACCGCGACGCCCGCGATCTCCATGCGCGCGAGGACCGGGACGAGCGGCAGCTCGATCTCCTCGAGGACCCGCGCAAGAGGCGAGCCCTCGGCGAGGCGCGGAAGGAGCGCGTCCATGAGCGCGAGCGGCAGGCGCGCACGGGGAGCGAGCCACCGCCGGCCGGCTGCCGACGCGAGAACGTCGAGCGTCACGGGCTCCCCTCCGGCGAGCTCCTTCAGCGGCGGGACGGCCTCAGGCGGAAGGTTCAGGATGGCGCGGGCGTCGCCGCCGAGGTCGTGCGCGTGGAGACCCGGCGAGACCATGTAGCTCGCGAGCATGGAGTCGGACGCCCGCGCGGGTGGCGCGATTCCGAGCGCGTCGGCCGCGAGAAAAAGGCGCTTCGTGTCGTGGGCCACGAGGGGGACGCGCGCGAAGAGCTCCGCGAGCACCTTCGTGCCCGCGCCGTCGAGGGCAAATGCGGCGGTTTCTCCCCCCGGCACCGCCACGACGGCCGCGAGCGGCGGCGCCGGCCAGGGACAGCCCGGCCCGCACTCCACGTGGACCGCGGCGCGGCCCGCCCGCGCGGCCGATTCGACGAGCGCGGCGAGGCCCGGTGCGGACGACTCCCAACGCGCCGTCTCGGTTGGTTCCTGTGAAGGAGACGCATCGTCGAAAAGCGAGAGCGTCACCTCCGCCGGCGCCTTCCCAGGCACGGGAGGCCGGGACTCGAGCAGCTCCTTTTTCAGCTTCGCAAACCCCAGCTCCTCGTAGAACGCGGCGAGGTTCTTGACGGCCTCGTCGCCGAGCGGGCGGATGCGGAAGTGCTCCAGGAGGTGCCCCGCGGTCACCGGCAAGGGGCGGTCGCATCGGACGGTCGCGAGCGTACGCGAGCGGTACGCGTCCTCCCTTCCCTTCTCGAGGAGCTCTTTCTTCCTGCCTTTGACTTCGTCGAGCCGCGCGTAGATCGCATCCAGCGAGCCGAACGTCGCGATGAGCTCCTTGGCCGTCTTCTCGCCGACGCCTTTGACGCCCGGGATGTTGTCGGAGGAGTCGCCCATGAGCGCGAGGACGTCGATGACCTGCGCGGGCGTCACGCCGAAAAACTCGAGGACGCCTTTCTCGTCGAGGAGCATCTCCCTCACGGGATGCCAGACGACGACGTCGGGGTCCTTCACGAGCTGAAAGAGATCCTTGTCGGCCGAGGCGATCTCGGCGTGCAGGCCCTCCCCCTTCGCGACGACGGCGATCGAGCCGATGAGATCGTCCGCCTCGTAGCCCGCCTCTTCGACGACGGCGAGACCGAGCAGGCGGCAGAGTCTTTTCGCGTCGTCGATCTGCGGCACGAGGTCGTCCGGCATCGCCTGCCGCTGGGCCTTGTAGGCGGCGTCCATCTCCTCTCGAAACGTCTTCTCGTACCGGTCGAACGCGACCGCGACGGCCGCGGGCTTGCGCGTCGCCTCGTACTTCCGCCACATGTTCAGGAAGCCGTACGTCGCGTTCGTCGGCTTGCCGCCAGGGCCGGTCAAACCGCGAATCGCGTAGAAGGCCCGGTAGAGGTAGTTCGAGGCGTCGATCAGGGCGATCGTGGGATTCCCGGACGTAGGCACGGGGCGAGTCTAAGCGCCCGCGCCCTACCTCGCGTCGACGACGACGTCCCGGGGCGCGACGTCGGACAGAGAGAGGCGGATTCCGAGGCGCACCGTGGGCCACACGGGCGGATCGGCCGGGACCACGAGCGCGATCGGGCCTCTTCGCGGAGACTCGGCGATGTCGCGCGCCGCCGCCTTCTCGCCTTCACCGTCGTACGGATAGCGGTACGTGGCGCGCGCGTCGAGCCCGCGCTGCCAATCGGCCTCGCGTGGGACGAGCGCCAGGGCGAGGGCCGCGATGACGGCGACGAGAGCCACGCGGCCGACGGGCCTCGGGAGACGCGCCGCGAAAGCGACGAGGCCCGACGACGACGACGCGAAGAGCGCGGGCACGAGACAACCCAGGAACCGCGCCTCGGCGGGAAACCGGCTCAGCGACATGAGGAGCACCGGCCAGGTCGCGAACGCCGCGAGCGTCCGGCGGGCCGCGGAGCCGGGCAGGACGAGCGCGAGCACGAGACCCGCGAGGACGAGGACGAACGGGAGAGCGGCGAGCGTGTAGTCCTCGCGCAGGAACCCGAGATATGCCGCGAGCTGCGCGAGCGGTCGGAACGGCGCAAGGGTGGGCTGGAAGATCTGCCGGTACCAGCCGCGCATGTTCGCGGGGTCGAGACACCACGCGCCGACCGGGGCGAGACCCCACAGCGCGAAGTCACGCAGGGCGGCGGGTGCGGTCCGCCACGCGTCGCCGAAGGCCGGGCGTCGCGCGAAGACGAAGACGAATGAGAGGACGAGCACGCCCCACATAACGTTCGAGACGCTCGGGAGCCGGTGCGCGAGCGTATCTCCGCCGCGCCCTTCGAGGAAGAGCCAGCCGGCGACGAGAAGCGCGACGAGCCCTGCGAGAACGCCGGCCGCGCGGCCCCTGACAGCCGTCAGAAGAGCCGCCGAGAGCCGCCGGCGGGTTTCCCGCTCCTCTCCGAACCACGTCGCGACGCCGAGGGTGACGAGGACGAACGTACCGTAGTGGACCTTCATGAGAAAGAGAGCGGCTCCGAGCGCGAAGGCGGCGCGCCGGGCGCGGGCGTCGTGCCGCGCCGCGAAAAGCCCGAGTGCCGCGACCGCGAGGAGGCCGCCGAGGCTCTCGGGCATGATCCACGCGGACGTCTCGAGGAGCATCGGCGAGCGGAGGACGAAGGCGCCGACGATCGCGGCGAGCGTCGCCGTCTCGAGCGACCCGAGGGCGCCGAGCGCCCGCCGTGCGGCGAAGAACGTCACCGGCGCCGCGAGCAGATACGCGCCGAAGCTCGGGAGGGTCGCAGACGCGAGGGACCGCCCGAAGAGCGCGAAGGACGGCACGAGGGCGATCCCGAAGCTCGGCCCCCACCAGTGCTGCGCGAGAACGTCGCGCAGCGCGTCGAGCGGGCGAAGGAGTCTGAGGTCGTCGAAGAGGTCGAGCCCCGACAGCGCGTGGAGGGCGGCGTCCCAGCTCACGGACAGGACCGTCAGCCGCCGGAGGCTCTCGGCGCGAAACGGAGCCGCCACGGCAGCGGACGCGACGAGAAGGAGGAGCGCAAGTCCCGACGTCCCGAGCCTCTCGCGCCGCATGGGGCGAGTCTATCGGCCTCGTCCTCGTAGAATCGTCGGGGGGACCGCCCGCGATGTCTGCTCGTCCAGCGCCCGCGCCGGCGCTTCCTGCGGCGCCTCCGGTCACGAACGCCCGCCTCGCATCCGCTCTCCTCGCCCTCGCGGCCGACGAGGAGCCGGCGAGCCGCAGGGCAGGCGAATACCGCGCTGCCGCCAGGACGCTCCGCCAGCTCGGCGCGGACCTCTTCGGCCGCCGTATCGCCGTCGCGTCCCTGCCGGGCGTCTCGGCGCGCGCCGCCGACGCGATCGCGGCGTTCCTCGCGTGCCGCTCGGACGAGAACGTGGGCGACGCCCTCGCCGCGATGCTCGACCGGGCCGACCCCGCCGCGCACCGCAAGACCGACTTCCTTTCGCGCGCCGACGTGGACCGGATCCTGTCGGCGGAAGGCGGTCTCGCCCACGAGGACCTGCGCGGCGACCTCCACCTTCACACCGACCGCTCCGACGGGAGGATGCCGCTCGCCGCGCTCCACCGCGCCCTCGAGGCGCGCGGCGACACGTACGCCCTTCTCACCGATCATGCGCGGGACTGCGCAGTCGCGGGCGGCCTCTTTCCGGGCGACTTCCGTGCTGAGCGGCGCGAAGTGGACGCCCTGAACGTTCGCGCCGGGACCTTCACGATGTTCGTCGGAGCCGAGGCGAACATCGCCGAGGACGGCTCGCTCGACGTGACGCCACGGAGCGTCCCGGAGCTCGACGCGGTCGTCGCGTCCGTCCACACCGACCTCAGGAGCCCGCGCGACCAGACGGCCCGGCTCGTGCGCGCGATCGAGACCCCGGGCGTCGCCGTCCTCGGCCACCCGAAAGGTCGCCTCTACGACATGCGAAGCGGCGTGCGCGCCGACTGGCCGCGCGTCTTCGCCGCCGCCGCAGCGCGCAGTGTCGCGATCGAGCTGAACGGCTGCCCCGAACGCCTCGACCTCCCGCCCGCCCTCGCGCGGATCGCCGTCGAGGCCGGCTGCCTCTTCTCGATCTCGAGCGACGCGCACGCAGCCGCCCATCTTTCGTTCCTCGATTACGGCCTCGCCGTCGCACGCCTTGCTCTCGTCCCGAGGGATCGCGTCGTGAACGTCTGGTCGCGTGACCGCTTCGCGGATTGGCTCGAGGAGCGGCGCGCAGGCTGAGCCCCATCAGTCGTAATCGATCTGTCCCGGATCGAAGCGGTCCCCGGTGTCCGGCCCGCTCCATTTTCCGTGGTTCAGGTCGTAGTGCCAGCCGAAGGACGTGTACGGAAAGCGGAAATACGTTCCGATCGCGAGGAGAGCCTTCCCCCACCACTTCTCCTCCGGCACGCCCACCGCAAGGAGCGCCTCCCGAAGGTTCACGCCGATCTCGAAGCCGATGTTTCGCTGGCGGAGCGGCTCTTCGGAATACCGGTAGCCCTTCGAGCCGTACGTCACGGAGACGAGAAAGAACCGCGCCAGCCCCGGCTTTGCGCCGAGGCGCGGCAGGAAGCCCGCGAGCTTGAGGTCCGCCGAGTAGATCTCCTTCGAGTAGTCGTCGCCGTACCCCCCGTACCGGCAGCACGCGTCGGGAGTCAGGGCCTTCACGTAGCCGAAGCGCAGGCCGACCGTGTCCTTCAGGCCCCACGCGTCGAGGCCCGTCGCGAGAGCCGCCCCGATCGCGTTTGTGGTGATGTCCTCCCAGGAGAAGCCGTATTGCGAGAAGCCGTCCCCGATCTCGATGAGAGCGTCCGCTGCCACCATGACGCCGAGGGCGAGGCCGCGTGCCTGGGCCGGGGTCTTGTCGAGCGACCGGTACAGGTGCTGCAGAGTGACGGCCGAGATGTAGCCGAGGAAGATGTGCGACGCCTTGTCGGCTCCGCCCGCGTAGGTGTCGCGCTGGAACCAGCGCTCGTTCGCGAACGCGAAGGACGACCGGCTCGACGTGCGCCACCATGCGAAGTACCCCACGATCGGCGCGCCGACGAGGACGCCGGCCGTTGCGAACGCGGTCTTGCGATCGAAAAGGTGCGGCGGCGTGGAAGCGGGGTGCTCCGCGCGCGCCGCTGCGGGCGCCCGCGGATCTTCGGCGAGATGGAAGGCGTCGGGAGCGGGTTGAAAAGCGTCCGCGGCCCGGTCGAATCCGAGAATCGCGGCCGACAGCCGGCCCGAAACGACGAAAAGGAGCACGGCAAGGGTCGCGGCGCGACGCCGCGGCCTCACAGGGTGAGGTGCCGGGCCTTCGCGAGAGCGTGCGTCTTCTCGAGGGATTCTTCGGCCCTTCTCTCAAGGTCGTCGGCATCCTCGCGGAATCCTCGCGAAAGGTTCGGGTCGTTGACGCCCGGCAGGTTGATCCGGACGTTCGCGAGGGCGCCGAGCACGGCGCCGTGGAGGAGAAGGGCCGCTACCCACGCGTCGGAGGCGGCGTTCGGGTTGCCTTTCTCGAGCACCAAAGGCGCCGACTTCAGGGCTTCGTGGGCGAAGAACGCGGTCTGCATCGGCACGGTCGTCGCGAGGAGGTTCGCCTCGTCGACCGCGCGTGTTCTTCCGGCTACGGCTTCCGGCGTGTCCTTTGGAAGCCGCCGCGCGGCCACCACGGCGTCGAAGGCTTTCGTGTCCTCGTCCACGAGCTCGAGGAGGCGGACGCGCGCTCCTTCGAGCCGAGAGGCGAGCGGCTCGAGGTCCTGCCACGAGGCGCGGTATTTCTCCTTTCCCAGCGTGAGGCGGACGACCATCGCGACAAGGGCGGCGCCCAAAGCCCCGGTCGCCGCCGAGGCCGAGCCGCCGCCCGGCGCCGGAGAGTCGGACGCGAGGGCGGAGGAGAAATCCGAGACGGGGAGCGCAACGAGAGCCGTCATGGCGCCGGCGAGCCTAGCAGGTCGCCCCGGGAGATCACGTGCTCTCCCCCGGCGAGGACGTCCGATACGAGGTTGACGCCCCAGTGATAGACGAGATGCTCGAGGGAGGGAGCGTCGAGGAGGACGACGTCGGCACGCTTGCCCGGCTCGAGCGAGCCTCGCGCCTTCGCCTCGTCGACCGACGCGGCGGCGTTCAGCGTCATCGCCGTGAGCGTTTCCTCCGCCGTGAGGCCCATGCCCACGGACGCGAGGAATGCGACGGCCGGGAGCGACTCGGTGAACGAAGACCCCGGATTGCAGTCCGTTCCGAGCGCGATGGCGACGCCGCGCTCGATCATCCGGCGCGCCCGCGCATAACGGTTCATCCGCAAGAAGACGCTCGTGCCCGGCAGCAGTGTCGCGACGACTCCGGCGCGAGCCATCGCCTCGATGCCCTCGTCCGTCGCGTAGAGGAGATGGTCTGCCGAGAGGGCGCCGACTTCGGCCGCGAGGGTGGCGCCGCCGAGGGGCGTCAGCTCGTCCGCATGGACGCGGGGGCGGAGGCCGACGGCCTTCCCGGCTTCGAGAACCGCGCGCGACTCCTCGACGGAAAAGACGCCCTCCTCGCAGAAGACGTCGACGAAGCGCGCTCCCCCTTCCGCGAGAGCAGGCAGGATCTCGGCGCGACACTCCTCGACATAGCGGCGTTTGAGAGCGTCCGATCCGCGGCGCTCCGGCGGCACCTCGTGCGCGGGCAGGGCCGTGGGCGCGACGCCGACGGGGTGGTCCCTCGCAGCCGATAAAAGCGCGCGCAGCTGCTTTTTCTCGTTCGGAAGGTCCAGGCCATACCCCGTCTTGGCCTCGCAGAACGTCGTCCCGTGCCGCAGCATGAGGTCGAGCCGCGTCCGCACGTTTCGGCGGAGCGTCTCCTCGGAGGCGGCGCGCGTCGCCGAGACGGTCGCGAGGATGCCGCCCCCCGCTGTCGCGATCGCCGCGTACGTCTCCCCCTTCAGCCGGCGATTGAACTCGTCCTCGCGGAATCCGTCCCACGGCAGGTGCGTGTGCGCGTCGACGAAGCCGGGTACGGCAGTCCTGCCGCTGCCGTCGAGGATCGTCTCTCCCGGCGCGGGGGCGTCCCCGAATCGGCGGACGAAATCCGAATCCGTTCCCGCGAACGCGAGGATGCCGTCCTCGACGAGGAGCGCGGCGTCTTTCACGCGCCGGATTGCGCCTTGGGCGGCGCCTGCGCGAGCCGAGATCCCTTCCGGCGTCGCCAGCTCGGCGAGATGCCGGACAGACAGCCGTTTCAGGCCGTCTCTCCCTCGCGCTTCTTCGGGCGATGGATGGAGACGGAGCCTTCGAGCTCGTCCTCTTCCTTGTCGAAGTTCAGGACCTGCTGGAACAGTTCGATCGTGCTCTGGAGCTTCAGCTGGAAGTTGCGCCGTTCCATGCGCAGCTCGCGGATCTTCTTCTCCGTCTCGGCCATCCGCGCGAACGACTGCTGCACCATCCGATCGGCTTTCTCCTCGGCTTCGCCCACGATGCGGCCGGCATCCTTCTCGCTCGCCGCGCGCAGGCTGTCGGCCGAGCGCTGGGCCAGAAGGAGCGTCTCCTTCAACGTGGCTTCCGTGTCGCGGTGCCGGGTGTTCTCTTCCCTGAGCCGCGCGTTCTCGCGCTCGAGCTCGTCCAGCTCGCGCGCCATCTCCTCGAGGTCCTCGGCGAGAGACTCGAGAAACTGCGTCACCTCGACCGGGTCGAAGCCGCGAAAACGCTTCGAGAAGAGCCGTTTCCGGATCTCGAGAGAGCTGATTGTGGGTCTCATGCGGACATTATAACCCCTTTGCTTCCAAAGAGGTGCGGAGATCGTCTCCGCCTACAAGGCAGTCAATGCACACGAAAGTCCCGTCCCGAATCGACGACCGTGAAGCGTCGGCGGCGGAAAGGGTTCCTCATTCGCGGGAATCTCGGACCGCCGCCGCGAAAGCCACGGACGAAGAGCCACGCCACGGGCAGGCCGCCGAGCACGAACACGAGCCGCGCGAGCGAACGCGACGTCTGCAGCTCGGAGAAAACGACGAGGACGAGGGCGAGAATCGCGAACCCCAGGCGCGTCATCGGGAGAACTCCGAAGAACGAGAGGCGCTGCGAAGGTCCCTCGAGCATCCACGCGAAGATCAGCGCGAGGAGCGTCGGAGCGAGGCCGACGCCGCCCCCGACGAGGAGTCCGAGGCCTCCCGCGAGAGCCGTCGCGCTCAGGAGGAAGAGCGCAAACCGCCGCGAGCCCCACCGTGGTTCGAGCTCGCACCCGAAGCTCCACGTCAGGAGAAGGTCGAAGAGAACGGTCACGATCGACGCCTCGACGACCGCGTACGTGACGATCCGCCAGACCTCTCCGGCGAGCACCGCCGCTGGCGCGAGGGCGAGCCACACGGCCGCGGCAGGGGCGGCGAGCGTCAGGAGATAGC
This sequence comes from Thermoanaerobaculia bacterium, assembly GCA_963816185.1. Classification (GTDB taxonomy): domain Bacteria; phylum Acidobacteriota; class Thermoanaerobaculia; order UBA5066; family UBA5066; genus Fen-183. The sequence goes on from CAWFJJ010000029.1 coordinate 28,154, forward strand.
CGACGCCGACGGCGACGAGGGCGCCGCGCGTGACGGGCGGGATGCGGCGCCAGCCCGGCGGCGCGGAGAAGCGCATCGCGTAGGTCGGCCTCATATCTCTTTCCTCGTCTCCCGCGCGCCGAAGATCGCGCTGCCGACGCGTACGAGCGTCGCGCCTTCCTCGATGGCGGCCTCGAAGTCGTCGCTCATCCCCATCGAGAGCTCCCGGAGGCCGAGCGTTTCGCCGAGGCGCTTCAGGGCCGCAAAGTGAGGGCGAGTCTCCCCCGGCGGAGGGATCGTCATGAGCCCCCGGAGGTCGAGCGCAGGCAGATCCTTCACGGACGCCACGAGCGCAGCGGCCGCGTCCGGCTCGACGCCCGACTTGGTGGCTTCCCCGCCGAGGCGCACCTGGACGAGGACGGCGAGGCGTTTTCCGGCGGCCGCCGCGGCGCGATCGAGCAGCCGGGCGAGGTCCAGAGAGTCGACCGTCTCGACGACGGAGGCGATTTTCACGGAACGATTCGCCTTGTTCGACTGGATCGGGCCGATGAGGTGCCTCGCGGCGTCGGCCGGCAGGTGCGGAAATTTCTCCTCCGCCTCCTGCACGCGGTTCTCGCCGAACGCGCGAACGCCGGCTGCGTAGGCCGCCAGCAGATCGGAGAGCGGATAGGTCTTCCCGACCGCGACGAGAAGGACGCATTCCTTCGCCCGGCCGCTCCGCGCGGCGGCCTGGGCGATACGCCCCTGCACCTCGGCGACGCGAGAGGCGATCTCCTGGGACCTGCGTCACGATGGCGTCATCGCGGTCATCGCCCAGTCACCGCCCGGAAGGGGTCCCGTCGAGCACGCGGTTCGCGAGCGCGTCGGCCTCGCGGTTCTCCTCGCGCGGCACGTGGACGACGCGCAGGCGCTCGATGCCGCGCGACTTCCGCCGCGCCTCCTCGAGGAACGCGGCGAGGTGCTGCGCCTTCACGCGGTACTCGCCGGAGAACTGCCGGAGAACGAGCTGGCTATCGGCGCGGATCTCGACGTCCCGGGCGCCGGAGGCGAGCGCGAGGTCGAGAGCCGCGAGAAAGCCGCGCCACTCCGCGACGTTGTTCGTCGTCGTGCCGAGCCGCTTCGAATCCACGAGGCCCGCGGGCGACCAGACCCCGTAGGATGAAGGGCCGGGATTCCCCCGCGACGCCCCGTCGAAGTAGAGAACGAGGCGCTCTCTTGCCCTCACGGAATCCAGTACAGGATCCTCTTGCAGCTTTCGCAGAACACGGTTTCTTTCGAGAGTCTCAGATCCGACAGGAGCTGCGGGCGCAAGCGAACGTGACAGGCCGAGCAGGCGGCCGTCTGCGGCCCGACCATGTCGACCCGGGCCACCGCCACGCCGGCCCTTTTGTGCCTGATCCGCTCGAAGGTCTTGAGGAGCCGCGGCTCGAGCTCGGCCCTAAGGGTCTTCGCCCGCGCGTTCGCCTGAGCGATCTCGGCGTCGAGAACCGCCTGCTCCGCCCGCCACTCTTTCATCTGCTCCTCGTAGCCCGCCTCTTCTGCCGGAAGCGCCACGTCTCGTCGGTCCAGCTCGGTCGACGATCCGGCCACCGTCTCGTCGAGGGAGAGGAGCTCGTCTTCGCGGGTCCTCACCTCGCGCTTGATCCCGTCGATCTCGTTCAACAGCGCGCTGTACTCGCGGCTCGTCTTCACCGACTGGAGCTGCTGCTGATACTTCTTGAGCTGCTCGGCGAGATCTGCGACTTCGCCGTTCAGCGCCTTCCTGCGTTGCTCCGCCTGCGAGAGGACGGCCCCCGCGGCCTCCCGCTGGCGCTGCGCGTCGCGGTAAGCGGCTTCGATGTGGACGAGGTGGTCCGGGGTCTTGTCCCGGCGCTCGGTTTTGTGGTGAACCTCGAGAAGAACCTCCTGGAGAAGAAAGAGCCTGTCGAGCGGACTCGTCATCGTCGCGCTCACCTCGTCATCCCGATCATTCTGACCCCCTGAAAATGAAAAAGGGCGCCTCAAAGGCGCCCGGCTGGACGAATCCCCGGCACTCGAAAGAGCCCATGGGATCGGAAGTGTCTTGTCGCGCCCGGATGTCGTGTCTCCCTCTCGGTCCCGTCGTCCGGTGGGTCCGCCTGGATTCGAACCAGGGACCCGCCGGTTATGAGCCGGTGGCTCTGACCGCTGAGCTACGGACCCCGACGGCCGAATTTGAAGGATAGCACGACGAGGATCTTCTTAGAAGGCGCGGGCGGGGGACGCTCGTCGGGCCGCGGCTCGCCGCGCTTCGTCCTTTTCTCTTACCTTCTAAGAATCTCTTTCTCACTGGCCTACATCGACAAAGGGACGAAGCTTTTTTGCCCGGCTCGGGTGCCGCAGCTTCCGAAGCGCCTTGCTCTCGATCTGGCGGATGCGCTCGCGCGTCACGTTGAAGCTCTTCCCCACTTCCTCGAGCGTGTGCTCCGACCCGTCTCCGACGCCGAAGCGCATGCGCAGGACCTGCTCCTCGCGCGGGGTGAGCGTCTTCAACGTGCGGCGCGTCTGGTCCTTGAGGTTCGCGACGATCACGGCGTCGATCGGCGAGATGACCTGGCGATCCTCGATGAAATCGCCGAGATGCGAATCCTCCTCTTCCCCGATGGGCGTCTCGAGGGAGATCGGCTCCTGCGCGATTTTCATGATCTTGCGGACCTTCGAGGCCGGCATGTCCATGCGCTTGGCGATCTCCTCGGCGGTGGGCTCGCGGCCAAACTCCTGCACGAGGGAGCGCTGCGTGCGCGTGAGCTTGTTGATCGTCTCGATCATGTGGACCGGGATGCGGATCGTGCGCGCCTGGTCGGCGATCGCGCGCGTAATGGCCTGGCGGATCCACCACGTCGCGTACGTCGAGAACTTGTAGCCGCGGCGGTACTCGAACTTCTCGACGGCCTTCATGAGGCCGATGTTCCCCTCCTGGATGAGGTCGAGGAACTGGAGTCCGCGATTCGTGTACTTCTTCGCGATCGAGACGACGAGCCTCAGGTTCGCGACGATCAGCTCCTGCTTGGCCTGGTCGGCCTCGCCCTCACCTTCGCGGATGAGCTTCATCGTCCGCTTGATCTCGTCGTGGTCGATCCGGTACTTCTCCTCGAGCTCCTTGAGCATCTGCCGGTACTTCCCGACACGGCGCTTGTAGAAATCGCGGCGGACCTCGTTCTTCTCTTTCTTGAGGTTCCCCACGTCCTGTCGGATCGTGGCCTCGGGCATCGCGAACTGCCGATCGAGGTCCTTCAGCATGTTCACCATGCGCAGGAGCGTGGCGGGCGTGAAGTCGATCGCGTGGATGAGGCGCGCAATCTCCGAGATGCGCCGGTCGATCGCAGGATCCACGACGGGGACGGGTTTCGTGGGCGGAACGGGCTTCCCCGCCGCCTTCGCCTTCGCGTGGACGAGCGCCTTGACCGTGAGCTTCTTCGGCTTCACGGCCGGCCTCTTGCGGTCGGCCAGCTTGCGCAGCTCGCCGTCGAGCTTCGCGATCTTCTCGAAGTGCTTCTGGATCGACCCGATGCGGTTCGCGGTACGCGGGTCGATCTCGTCGGCCTCTTCGAGCGCGGCGGCGGCGAACTCCAGGAACCCGCGCGCGACGTTCTTGTCCTTCTTGGCCTGCTCGACGATCTTCAGGATCTCGCCGAGGACGACCCTGTTCGTCGAGAGCGCGCGGTAGATCTTCGCTTCGCCGTTCTCGATGCGCCGGGCGATCGAGACCTCGCCCTCGCGGTCGAGCAGCTTCACGGTGCCCATCTCGCGGAGGTACATGCGCACCGGGTCGTTCGTCTTCTCGACGGTCGCGGGGTCGGGCACCGTCGTCTCGGAGCCGGCGGCCGGCCCGACCTTCTTGGTCGCCTTCTCGGGGACGTCTACGACCTCGATGCCGTAGTCCCCGAACCGGATGTAGATCTCATCCAGCTCGTCCGGGGCGTTCGCAAGCTCCTCGGGCAGGGCCTGATAGATCTCGTCGTAGAGCAGGTAGCCCCGCTCCTTGCCGAGGTTGATCAGCGTTCTGACTTCGGGATGTTTCTCTTCTACCGTCACCGAATTCTCACTTCCATGCGCCCCGGGATGGCCGGCGCGCCTCAAGTCCGACTCGCGTTTTCCGCCTTAAGTTCCGCCTTCAGGCGCCGGATATCCTCGACGAGGGCCTGCTTGCGGCGATAAGCCGCCTCGCGCCCCTCGACGTTTCCGGACGCCGCGGCGTTCTGGATCTCCGGCTGGAGGCCTTTCGCCGACTCCTCCAGGAAACGTATCTTCAATTGGAGCAATGGGATATGAATACTACTGAGCCCGCTTTTGTCCCCACTCTCGCCCGGGTTTTTCACCCTCGAATTGCCCGACTGGAGCAGCAACTCTGCGGCGAGGGGACCCGCATCTGCCCCAAGATGTGACGTAAATTCAGAAAAATCAAGGGTTACGGGCTCGCCTCCGATCGCCTTGAGGGCTATAAGTATCTCTTTTGCAATAGGATGCGAGAAAATCTCGGGTGGGAGCCTGCCGGTCAGGGCTGCGCTCTCGGGCCATTCCGTGAGAAGTGCCGAGAGCACACGCGCCTCCCCCTCCGAAAGGTCCAAGGAAGCCCGGCTTCCCGAGGCCCCCGGAGTGGACTTAACCGCCGCGGGGGCGGTTTTCTTCCCGAGGAGCTGGAGAACCTCCGCCCTACTCAGACTGAGACTCGTGGCGATCTCCGTCTCGTATTGGATCCGCATCCCAGGGTCCGAACAACGGTAGACGATCTCAAGAACGCGCTTGGCTCTCTCATTCCGCTCGAGACGCGTGGCATCTCCGAGTTTTCCCAGAAGGTCGGAGATCAGGCTCGTCTTCTCGGAAATCTTCGTGCGAAGCGCGTCGGGACCGTATTTTCTGAGAAACGAGTCGGGATCTTCGCCCGCGGGAAAAGCGACGAGCTGGATGTCCAGGCCGTGTTCGAGAAGCATGGGAATGACCTTGAGGGCAGCCGCTCCACCTGGCGCATCGCCGTCATAGGCAACGAGCACCTTCCGCGCATGTCGCCCGAGCAGCTCCGCCTGCGCGGGCGTGAGCGCCGTCCCCATCGAGGCGACCGCGTTCGGGGCGCCCGCGCGCTCACATGCAATGCGGTCGAAATACCCCTCGACGAGGAGTACGGCGTCCTCCCTGCGGATCGCCTCTTTCGCGCGGTCGAGGCCGTAGAGGAGCTTGCCCTTCGAGAAGCGCGCCGTCTCCGGCGAGTTGAGGTACTTCGGTTGATCGTCTCCGAAGGCACGCGCACCGAAGCCCAGGATCTCGCCGCGCCCGTCTCGGATCTCAATCGTGAGGCGGTTGCGGAAGCGGTCGTACACGCGGCCGGTCTCGGGGTTCTTCTGAAGGAGGCCGGCGTCCAAGGCGGCGTCTTCGTGCACACGCGGGGCAAGCGACGTCTTCAGCGCGTCCCAGGCGTCGAGGGCGGCGCCGAGGCCGTACGTGCGCGCGTCGTCGAGCGAGAGGCCGCGTCCTTCGAGAAGCGCCCGGGCGGCCTCGTGCCGATCGAGGTTCGCGCGGAAGAAAGCAGCCGCCAAAGAGAGCGCCTCGGCAACCCGCGTCTCCTTCCCGCGGTCCACGCGCGAGCCGCTCCGGCGCATCGGGAGCGTGATCCCGGCGAGGCGCGCGAGGTAGGCGACGGCCTCGGGAAACTCGAGGCGCTCGGTCTCTCTCACGAACGTGATCGCGTCGCCTTTGGCGCCGCAGCCGAAGCAGTAATAGAAGCCCTTGTCGGGATGCACGTGAAAGGAGGGAGTCTTCTCGCCGTGGAACGGGCACAGGCCCTTCCACGAGCGGCCGGTCTTCTTGAGCGACGTCGCGGCGCCGACGAGCTGGACGAGGTCCGTCGCCGCGAGGACGTCCCGCTTGACGTCGTCCGAAATGTCGTAAACGGGCTCAGACATCCAGCCTCGCGATCGTGACGGCCTGGCCGCCTTCCTGCGCGTCTCCCCAGCGATACGACGCGACGCCGGGATGGGTTTGGAGGAAGTCGCGCACGGCCGCGGCGAGGCGCCCCGTGCCGTGACCGTGAACGAGCCGAAGCGCCCCCTTGCCCGAGAGAAGAGCGTCGTTGATCGCCTTCTCGACGACGGGCAGGGCTTCGTCGACGCGCTGTCCGACGAGGACGACCTCGGCCGTGGCGACGACTCCCGAGGGCGACGACGGGGGAGTCGCCGCCCGGCTCGAGGCCACGAGCGTGGACCGGACCGGAACCGCACGGCCCGTCGGGGCCGGGGTCAGGGCGGCGGCCGCCACCTTCAGGCGCTTGCCCTTCACCTCGACTTCGGCCTCGCCCCGGCCCGCGTCGAGCGCGAGGAGCCGGCCGGAGGTGCCGAGGCTCGCGACGCGGACCTCCATGCCGACGGCCACGGGCCCGGCGACGAGGGCAGGCTCCGCGTCAGTGCCGAAGAGAGAGAGCGCGGCCTCACGCGCCGACTGCGTGACGGTCATGAGCGCGCCCCTCGAGATCGAGCGGCCTGCCTTCAGGTCTCCGCGCATGCGCTCGAGCTCCTGTCGTGTCTTCTCACGCAGCATCGCGAGCGCCCGGTCGATCTGCTCCTTCGCTTTTTCTTTGACGCGCGCCCGTTCGGCCGCGAGCTGGGTGCGCTCCTTCTCTAGGTCCGAGAGCCGCGCGTCCGCCTCGCGGGCCGTCCGCTTCGCCTTGTCCGCCTCTTCGCGGGCGTGCCGCGTCTCGGCCTCGAGGCGCGCGAGAGCCGCGTCGGCCGCCTCCCATTTCGCGCCGAGGCGTTTTCTTGCAGCCGAAAGGACGCGCGCCGGCAGGCCCGCCTTCTCGGCCACCGTGAGCGCGCGCGAGCGCCCGCTCGCGCCCGGGCGCACCCGGAACGTGGGCCGGCCGGCCTTCTCGTCGAACTCCATCGCCGCCGAGAGAACCCCGGGGCGGTCCTGCGCCCACTCCTTCACGACGGAAAGGTGAGTCGTCGCCACCGTCAGGCCCCCTCGTCGGAGGTCCTCCTCGAGCACGGCGATCGCGAGGGCCGCGCCTTCGTCGGGGTCCGTGCCGCTGCCGAGCTCGTCGACGAGGACGAGGCTTCTCGGGGTCGCCTCGGCGAGGACGCGTGCCGTGCGCGTCATCGCCGCCGCGAACGACGAAAGGTCGCCGAGGAGATCCTGCGCGTCGCCCGCGACGACGAGCACCTTGTCGAAGACGGGGAGCGAGGAGCCCGCTGCGGCCGGAATCGCGAAGCCCGACTGCGCGAGGAGGGCGAAAAGGCCGACGGTCTTCATCGCGACGGTCTTGCCGCCGGCGTTCGGTCCGGACAGGAGGAGGAGGCGCGACCCTTCGGGCAGCTCGAGGTCCAGCGGCACCGCGTCCGCGCGGCGTTCCTCGAGCTCTCCGAAAACGTCCGCGCGAAGGTCCGCGAGGCGGCGGTCGAGCAGGGGATGGCGCGCCCCCCGGAGGACCAGCCGGTCCGAAAAGTCGGGGAAAACGCCGGCGACGCGCGACGAGAACTCCGCCCGCGCCTGATACGCGTCCAGCTCGATGAGCACCTCGACGGCCGCCACGAGATCCTCGCGCCGCGAAGAGAACCGCGCCGTGAGCGCAACCAGGATGCGGTGCACCTCTTCGCGCTCCTCCTCGACGGCCTCCGCGAGGGCGTTGTTGTCCTCGACGACGGCCAGCGGCTCGATGAAGATCGTCTGGCCCGAGCCCGACCGCTCATGCAGGAGGCCTCCCACCAGCTCGCGGCGGTCCGTGCGCACGGGCAGGCAGTAGCGACCGCCCTTCTCGGTGACGTAGCCGCCCGTGAGCGCGTCCGGATGCGAGCGGGCGACCTCCTCGAGCTTCCGGACGACTTCCTTGCGCAGGCGCTGGATCGACGAGCGGATCGCGTAGAGGCGCGCAGACGCCGTGTCCTTGACGCGCCCGTCGGGCTCGAACGTGGGCTCTCTCTCGGCGAGGAGGTCCTCGAAGGACGCGAGGGGAAAAAGGAGATCGGCGAGGTGGGGGAGCTCGAGATCGGGCAGACCAACGGCGGCCCGCGCCCCCTCCGCGCGCTCGACGAGAAGGAATAGGTCGAGGAGGTCCTCCGGCGCAAGCGCGCGGCCCTGCGGGCCCAGCCGCGAGACGAGGGGCGCGCCTTCGTCGAGACCGCCGAGCGGCACCGGAGGCCTTTGCGCACGCCGGCTCACGAGGTCCCGCGTCACTCCGAGCCGGCGCACGACCTCGAACGCATCCGGGGACGGCGCCGCGGCCTGGAGCCGGTCGCGTCCGCGCTCCGTGGCACAAAAACGCCCGGCGAGCCTAAGCGCGCCGGGCCAGTCGAGCTCGGAATGACTCACGGAACGGGAATCTACATCCCCGTGCGTCGCTCTTCAGCCAGCTTGCGGAGCATCTTCTTTCGGGCGGCGATGGCCTTGCGCTTGCGCTTGGCCGAGGGTTTCTCATAGTGCTGACGCTTCTTGAGCTCGGAGAGGATTCCGGATTTCTCGCACTTGCGCTTGAACCTTCGCAGGGCGTTTTCGAACGACTCGTCTTCCTTGACGTGGATCAGCGGCACTTTGGATCTCCCTCCTCTCCGGCCCCGAATGCCCGCGGAACCCTAAGGTCCCGAGGGCGTGGGCAAACCCCACATGCTAGAGGCGCCGGCGCCAGAGGTCAACGTGCCTCTTCGGGGCCCCGTTCCACGGCGCTGTCCGAATATAATGCCGCGAACACGACGCCGAAGGCCCTCGTGATGGCGCCGTCAGGAGACGTATGCCGGTCGACCCCGCCGCGACACGCCGCTTGATCGAATCGCTCTCCACGCATCTCGAGGATCACCTCGCGGCGTGGAAGTCGTCGCTCGTGGACGCGCGGCGAGACATCGAGGCGCTCCTCTCCACCCTCTCGGACAAGATCCCGGCGCACGCCAAGCCTCTTCTTCCCGAGGACATCGTGTCTCTGATGCTCGAGGACGTGGTCCCTCCGGCGTCCCCGCCCGCGCCTGCGGTCGCTCCGGGCGCGCCGCAGGCCGACTGGACCGTCGTGCGCGGGTCGCTCGCCGCGATCGAGTCGGCCCGCTCGCAAGTCGACGTCCTCTCGCGCTTTCTCACGCGCGTGAACGCGCACGCCTCACGCGTGGCGCTTCTCGTCCTGCGCAACGACCGGCTCACCGGATGGAAGTCCGTCGGCTTCGACGCGTCCGGCGGACGCGACGAGGCCGTGCGCGCGCTCGACCTCGGCAGCGATGACGACCCGTTCGTCGCGGCGCTGCTCAAGTCGCAGCGCTCCATGCTCGCCGAGCCGCCCGACGAATCCGCCCCGCTCCGCCGCGCCCTTTCCGGACAGGCGCCTGCGCGCACGCTTCTCGTTCCCATGGTGATCCGGGACCGGCTCGCGGGCATCGTCTGCGCCGACGAGCTGCCGGGCGAGGAGGGCCGCCTGAACGAGGCTGCCGTCGAAGTCCTCACGTTCGTGACCGGACTCGCCGTGGATCTCCTGGCCGCACGCAAGAAGATCCCGTCTCCTTCCCTCACACCGACCGGCGAGGCGATCCCGCGCTTCGAGTCCCCCGGCGTGACGATGCGCGCGCCGGTCGCCGACTTCGAGATCGCGACCCCCTTACCCGCTCCTCCCGCACCGGCACCGGCCCATCCGCCGGCCGCGGCGCCGACGCCGCGCTCGAGGTCGACCGACGCCGGCGAGGCCCTGCGCGCAATCGAGGAGGCGGCCAAGACACGAATGCCTCAGGGCGTCCGCTCCTTCTCGTCCGACCCCGGGCTGACGAGCGCGATTCCCACGATCACGGCGGCCCCCGCTCTCCCGCCGCCCTCGTTCTCGTCGTTCTCTTCCGCTCCTGCCGTCTCTTCCACTCCCACCGTCGCGCCCGCGCCGCCGCCTCCCGTTTCGGCGTCCTTGCCCTCTCCGGCCTCTTCGCCGCTCGCGAATGCCTCGACAGGCGATTTCACCGGGGCGTTCGAGGCTCTGCGCGCGTCCGGACGCGTCCCGCTCCCCGGGGAGGGCGACGTGACGGCGCAGAAGCCGGTCCGCCCCACGTCCGCCGTCATGCCGCCACGAGACCTGGCGAGCGTCCCCCGACCGATCTCGGGGTTCGTGCCTCGCGGCCGCGCCACGGCCGCCGACAGCCCGCAGCGCGCTCTCGACGACGCGCGCCGCCTGGCTCGTCTCCTCATCTCGGAGATCAAGCTCTACAACGAAAAGAAGGTCGAGGACGGCCGCGCCGCCCAAGACCTCTACGAGCGCCTCAAGGACGACATCGAGAGAAGCCGACAGGTCTACGACGAGCGCACCCCCGCCAACATTCGACAGGACACGAACTTCTTCCACGACGAGCTCGTGCGCATCCTCGCCGACGGGCGGGCCGAAGCGCTCGGCTCGGTGAGCTGAGCCGCTGACTTTCCGGATTCTCCTCCTCGCGAACGCGCTCGCCCTGGGGAGCCCTGCGCGAGCGGCCTCACCCGAAATTCCGGAGGCCGCCCGGGCAGCGGAAGCCGTGCGCGAGCGCCTGCGCGCCGCGTCGGCCGCTCTCATGCGGGAAGACGGCTCCGCCGCAACCCTCGTCGCGGGCCTCGACGCGTCGTCTCTCGGGCTGTCCGGCCTGCCCCCGTGGATCGCCCTCGAGGCCGGGTTCGGCCCGAAGACGACGGGCGTCGACGAGCTCCTCGCGTTTGCGGCGAAAGAGCCCGCCGAGCCCTTCGCGCGGATCGCGCTCGGGGCGGCCGCGCGTCTCGCCGCGACCCCCGAAGAGCGTACCGCCGTGCGCGGCGCTCTTCTGGCTCGACCGGCGCCGCCGCCCTCTCATCCGCGAGCGTTCATTTCGCGAGCGCTGGCCGACGCGCACGTTTTCGAGGGCGAAGCCAGCCGCCAGCGCCTCGTCGGTCTCGCAGCCGTCTTTCCCGACGCACCTGCACGCGCCGCCGACCTCTTCGACGACGCCGACCGCAACGCATTCGACGCGGCTGTCAGCACGGCGCCCGCCGACGTTCGCGTGAAGAGGGCACGGGTGCTCGTCGCCCGCGATCCTCGGGCCGCGTCCATTCTTCTGCGCTCTATCGGCACCGATCTCCCCGCCTCTTTGATCCCCGCGGCGGCCGATGCCTGGCTCGTCGCGGGAAGCCCGCGCGACGCCAAGCGCCTCCTCGCGCGCCTGCGAGACGCTCCGCTCGACGAGGCCGCGGCTCTCCATCTCTCTGCGCTCTCGTGGCTCGTCCAGACGAGCCTCCTTCACGCACCTGAACGCCCGCCCGCGCGCCGCGCACGCCGCAGGCGATCCGTCAGGTCCGCGAAGGCTCCCGCCCCGGTCTCCGAGAAGGAGAAGGCCGCCGCGTCAGAACGCCTCGCCCGTCTCGACGCGCTTCTCCTCCAGCCGCTCGGCGAGGACGACCGCCGGCGGCTTCTCGACAGGGGAATCCGTCTCGCCTTCAGAACCTCTCACGACGACGAGGCCCGGCGCCTCCTCACGCCCCTCGTGACCCTCGACCCCTCGACCGAAGCCGGCGCGTCGGAGTGGTTCGCGGAGGCCTGGGCGCATTACAGGGCCGGCGATTTCGCGGCCGCCGCTCGCCTCCTCGACGAGCAGATCACGGCTTACCGCACGGTGTTCGTGAAGCGCCGGGCGACGTACTGGTCCGCCCGCTCCCACGAGCGAGGCGGGGACGTGAATACGGCGAAGGCGCTTTACGCGGGACTCATCTCGGGCACCGTTCCCGACCTTTACGCGCGGTGGGCGGCCGCCGCGCTCGGCGTCACGTTGCCGGCCACGCCGCCCGCCCTCGTCCCCACGGAGCCGGAGGGTGACGTCGGGGTGCCGGGCGCGCCCTCGCGAGAGCTCCTCCGGTGCGGATTCCCCGACCTGGCCGAGGACGCCGCCGAAAGCGAGGGATCGCTCGACTCGCTCTTCGCGGGCCGCACCGCCTCGGCCAGGGGCGATTACCGTCGCGCAGCCGCCATCCTGAAGAGGCGGTATCCGGAGCTGGGGACTCCGGAAGAGGGCGCCGTGCCTCCCGAAGCGCGGAGCGCGTTTTACCCGCTCGCGGACGCGGACCGAATCGCGGAGGCTGCGCGCGCGGTGGGAGTCCCCGCCTCGCTTCTCTTCGGCCTCATTCGGCAGGAAAGCGTTTTCACCGAGAACGCGAAGTCGCACTCGGGCGCCCTCGGTCTCATGCAGGTCATGCCATCGACCGGGCGGCTGCTCTACCGAAAGGAGAACGGCAAGGGACGCCCGGACCTCAGCGACCCGAACGCGAACCTGCGCCTGGGCGCGCGCTACCTCAAGCAGCTCCTCGACACGTTCTCGGGCGACACCGCCGCGGCGCTTGCGGCATACAACGCGGGGCCGGGACGCGTCCGCGCCTGGAAGAAGACCTCGGGCCTCGCGCCGGAAGACGAGTTCCTCGAGTCGATCCCGTTCGGAGAGACACGCCTCTACGTCAAACGCGTTCTCTTCTACCAAGGCAGCTACGCCTCTCTCTACGGGCTCTCGCTCGAGGCCGTGCCGCCCGTCGCGTCGCTTCCTGCGGCCCAGCCGACACCTTGATCGGCGCTCAGGCTGTGCCGGTAGCCCTCCCCGCGGGCTTGCTGGCGAGCTTGCGGCAGGCGGCGCAGAGGCCGCGAATCTGGTGGGAGTGCGACGTCGCGACGAAGTCGTGCTCCCGGCAGACGGCCTCCTGGCGTTTCTCGATGGCCGCGTCGATGAATTCGATGACCTTGCCGCAGCTCGAGCACACGAGGTGGTCGTGGTGCTCGCCCTTTCGGAGCCGCTCGTAGCGATATTTCTCCTCGTTCAGCCGCACGCGCCCCACGAGCCCGCACCCGTGAAGAAGCTCGAGAGTGCGGTAGATCGTCGCGCGGCTGACCTTCGTTCCGCGGTCGCGCATGCGGATCACGAGATCCTCGGCGTCGAAATGCCGGTGGGCGGAGAAGATCTCGTCGAAGAGGGCGACCCTCTCGCGCGTGACCTTCAGACCCTTTTTCCTCAGGAAGTCATCGAAGACCCGGCGTTCGTCGGCGTATTGGTTCACCCTCTAAAGATATCAGTCCTTTCGCTGCACGGGAATCCCCCCGTCCCCGGTTTCCCCCCGACCCCCTTCCGGGTCGGCGCGTAAGATTCCAAAAAGATGTCCTCCGAGGCGGGTTCGTCGCGGCTCCCCGAGCGCATCGACCACTACCGGATCGTGCGCCGGATCGCGCTCGGCGGCATGGCCGAGATCTTCGAGGCCGTGGACGAGAGGTCCGGCCGGACGGTCGCGCTCAAGAAGATCCTGCCTCACATCGCCACGGATCCCGACTTCCTCGACCGCTTCTTCCACGAGATCCGGATCCAGATCTCCCTCAAGCACCCGAACATCGTCGAGCTGGTGGACTGCAGCCCCACGCCGGACCTGGCGTACATCGTCATGGAGTACGTGGATGGCGGCGAGCTGAACGGCCTCCGAAAACAGTCCGGCCGCTTTCCCTGGGAGATCGCGCTCTTCGTCACCCGCGAGGCCCTCACCGGTCTCGCGGCGGCTCATGCGAAGGGCGTCATCCATCGAGACATCAAGCCGCAGAACATCATGTGGACGCGCGAAGGGTGCGTCAAGATCGGCGACTTCGGGATCAGCCACGCCGCGCATCTCACGCGCCTCACGCACACGGGGACGGTCGTCGGCACGCCCGCGCACATGTCGCCCGAGCAGGCGCGGGGGGAGGAGCTTGACGCCAGATCCGACCTCTTCTCGATGGGAACCGTCCTCTACGAGCTCCTCTGCGGATACAACCCTTTCACGGCCGACTCGATCGCGTCCTCCCTCCGCCGCGTCGCGGACGCCGAGCCAGACCTGCCCTCGCTTCTGGATCCGTCGATCCCTCCTTCCGTCGATACGTTTTTGAGAAAGCTGCACGCGAAGGATCGGACCCGGCGCTTCGCGAGCGCGAATGCCGCCTGTGACGCGCTCGATGCCCTCTATACGAAGGAGGGCGTCACGCGTCCCGGGGTTCTCTTCCGGACGTTTCTCGGGAATCCCGCCGCCTTCGTCGCCGAGCGCAACCGGCGGCTCGCCAAAGAGTCCGCTGCCGCCGCCGAACGCCTGCTCTCGGACGCGAACGCGCGCCCCGAGGAGGCTCTCTGGGCAGCGTACCGGACGGTCGCCTGCACGCCGGACGACCCCGCCGCGCAGACGCTCCTCAAGACCGCAGCCGTGCGCGCGGGGCAGCGCGAGAAGCCCCTCGACAACGCGCGCATCCGCGAGCTGGAGGAGGCGCTGAAAAGGGACCCCGACAACCTCGCCCTCCTCCTGCAGCTCGCGAAGCTCTACCGCCTCGAGCACGATTTCCTGAACCTCATGCGTTTTTTCCGGAAGTTGCAGGCGCTCGCGCCCCCGGACCCTTATACGCAGGGGCAGATCGCCTCCCTCATTTCGAGCGGCGAGCCGACGCCCGGGTTCGCGACACGCGCCGTGCCTCTCGGCGCGGGCGGGACGCCGCGCACGGTCCCGGTCATCCCGCAAGAGAAGACGAGCCGCGCGGGCTTTCTCACCGCGGCTCTCGTCGTCGCCGCCCTCGCCGTGGTCGGCGTGTGGTGGGTCAAGCGGGCACCGCACCTCCCGTCGGGAGAACGTCAGGCACGCCCGACGGCGCTCGCACCCGCCGTCGCGCCGGCCCGCCCGAGCACGAGCGGGGATCTCACGCTCGAGCGCGTGCTGGAGCACGGGGCACTCCTCGAACGCGAGAGCGGGGCCCCCGCGGCCCTCGCGTTCTACGAGGACGCAGCCTCCCGGACCACGCAGGTGAGTTCCCGCGCCGTCCTGCTTTCGAGGATGGTCGATCTCGCTCTCAAGGGTCAGGACCGCGCGCGAGCGGCGAGAGCCCTGGATGAGCTGCTCAAAATTCCGGCAGCGCGCCCCGAGGCCCTCCTCAAGAAGGGCGACTTGCTCGAGACGCTCGGGCAGGGCGACGCCGCCGAGCGCGTCTTCGAGGAAGCGGCGCGGACGAGCAACCCGGAGGTGAGCGTTCGGGCGACGCTCCGGCTCGCGCGGGGCGCAGAGCGGGCGCAGAACGCGCTCCGCGCGACCACGCTCTACGAGGAGATCCTCCTCAAGACCCCGGTCTCCTCGCAGGCGGACGAGGCGCGCCTCCGCCTCGCGGCTCTTTACGGAGCGGCAGGACGCCTTTCCGACGCGCGGCGGCTCTACGAGGAAGTCCTGGCGAACACGGCGCCCGCAAGCGACGCCCACAAGGCCGCCGAGGCCGGCATGAAGGTGCTCGAAGGCGCTCCGGCCGTGGAGAACCGCGGATGAAATCGCATCGCAAGGTCCTGACGCTTCACGTTCCCGGCCGAATCGGCTTCGTGAACATCACGGGCGACGTCCAGGCTGCGGTCCACGAGAGCGGGGTCAAGGAGGGGCTCTGCCTCGTCAACCCCATGCACATCACGGCCTCGGTCTTCATCAACGACGACGAGGCCGGCCTTCACCGTGATTACGAGCGCTTCTTCGAGGCGCTCGTCCCCCACGACCCGGTCTCTCAGTGGCGCCACAACGACACCGGGGAGGACAACGCCGACGCGCACATCAAGCGGCAGCTCATGGGCCGCGAGGTCGTCGTCGCGATCACGAAGGGGCGGCTCGACTTCGGGACGTGGGAGCGGATCTTCTACGGCGAGTGGGACGGCCGCCGCGACAAGCGCGTCCTCATCAAGATTCTCGGGGAATAGCGAAACGAGCCTTCACCCCTCGCCGGGCTTCTCCGCCTCAAGCGCGAGGTCGATGAGCGTGTCCGCGAGCCGCGTCGCGGCCGGGGTGTCCGCTCCGAGCGCTTCGGCGAAACGTGCGCGCACGCTCGCCTCGCGCGCCTCGTCGCGAATGGGACGGCCGGAGGTCTTCTTGACGGCTCCGACGCGCCGCGCCAGCTCGAGTCTTTGCGCCGCGAGCCGCGCAATGCCGCCATCCACGACGTCGATCGCGCGGCGGATCCTCTCCACCGAACCGCTCACCCCGGGCAGGATTCCGAATTCGTCGAGCAGCTCCTCGAGATCTTCGGGTAAAAGGGCTTGCGGCCCGTCGGAGAGCGCGGACTCGGGGGCATCGTGGACCTCGATCATGAGTCCGTCCACGCCCGCGCCCCACGCGGCGCGCGCGAGGCCCGGCACGAGGTCGCGCCGTCCCGCGGCATGCGAGGGGTCCGCGAAGAGCGGGAGATGCGTGAGGCTGCGCGCCACGAGGAGGCCACCGAGATCGAGCGTCCCGCGCGTCGCCTTCTCGAACGTGCGGATGCCTCGTTCGCAGAGGATCACGTTCTTGCACCCCGCGTCCAGGAGGTACTCCGCCGAGGAGAGCCATTCTTCGACGGTCGTTCCGAACCCGCGCTTCAGGAAGACGGGGCGACCGCTCTTGCCCGCTTCCTTGAGGAGGTCGTAGTTCTGGCAGTTCCGCGCGCCGATCTGCAGGACGTCCGCCCGTTCGGCCACCGGGACGACCTGCGCGGGCGCCATCACCTCCGTCACGATCGGGAGTCCGACCGCGTCACCGGCGTCCTTCAGCCAATCCAGAGCCTCGAGACCGTGCCCCTGGAACGAATAGGGGGACGTGCGCGGCTTGAAGACACCGCCACGGAGCGCCGTTGCGCCGGCGCGCGCCACGGCGCGTGCGAGACGCGCGACCTGCTCGGGCGACTCGACGGCACACGGCCCCGCGATCACCGCGCGGCGGCCTCCGCCCACGACGAAGGGCCCCACGGCGACGACGCTCGCCTCGCGCACCTCGGTCACCTTCGGGATGTCGCGCATCCGGGGGGGGCGCACGAATTCCGGAGCGGGTCCGAGCCAGATCACGCGCTCTCCCGCCGCGGGCCGGCCCGTGAGAGCCGTGGCGCGCGCGACGTTCTTCTCGGGCACGACCGCGAAGCCGCGGACTGGATCGCCAGGAGTACCCGGCAGCGAGAGCAGCTCGGAGCCGACTTGCGCGAGAGCCGACGATGCCCCCACGCCGGCGTAGAAGACGACGCGCGGCGCCAGGGCGTCGGGTGCCTCGTTCCCCGTGACGGCATCCGCGGCCCGGGCGCGCGCCAGCCGCCAGAACCGCGTCGTATTCGGGCGCACGTCCGACACGTCTTCCTCGAGGATGAGGAGGCCGGCCTCGAGGGCCGCCTCCTCCGAGCAGACGGCTGCCCGGGGCCCTCCCGATTCCTTCACGCGAAACGCGGCGTACGCCGTGTCGTGCGTGTCGATCGGAATCGCGTCGAGGCGCGCGAGGAGATGGCGGCACTGCCTGAGCACCGCGGCCTGCGAATGGACCTCGCGCACGCTCTCGAGCGCCAGCCCCTCCGGTGCGGCGAGGACGAGTCTCACGGGCACCTCGATCTCGGCCTCGACGGCGATCACGGATTCCAGGTCCGCAAGCGAGCGCGCCAGGGCGTCCAGGGACTCGAGGATCGGCCCGTCGACGCGGTTGACCGCGGGCAGCACGGCGCACGCGATCTCGCCGGCGCGGAGCGCGCGCAGCGTGCGCTCGAAGGTGGGGAAGGCCACCGGCTTCCCGCAGCGCGCCGCCGCACGCGCGCCGAAGGAGCCGGGCTGCCCCTGATAGCCTGCGAGATCCGCCCCGAGCGGCATCACCTGGGCGTCGCGTCCGCCCGCGTCGAGACCGGCTCGCGCGTGACCTTCACGTCCTCCAGAACGACCGGGTACGCGTAGCCGGCGCCGAAGTCGCGGTCGATGTGAACGACGCCTTTCACGAGCACGACGTCGCCGACGGCCGCAGCGTCGTGGGTCGTCACCGTGAGGTCGTCGTCTTTCTTTTCTCGCGAACCGGTGCCGTCGCGAATGTGAATCCAGTTCCGGCCCATGATCGAGGCGTTGGCCTTCACGACCTTGCCGCGCACGGAAACGGTCTTGTCCTTCAGCGAAATCCGCTCCGCGAACAACTGCGCCACCGTGCGTCCATCCTTGCCTTCGGCCTTCGCGACCACGACGTCACCGGCCTCCGCCGGGCCGCCCGCCACCGCCGCGTGCTGCGCGGCCATCAGGGATCGCTGCTGGTCTTCGGACCCGGAGCCGTGTGACGAGACCGGCGCGGGGGCCGCGCCTGCCGACAGAGGCGCGGCCGCTCCGCCGCCGAGGTTGCCGAAGACGATGCGATCGAATTTTCGGTTCAGCGTCTTGCTTTCGAAGCCGTCCATCGACATCGCGTTCACGACCGTGACGCGGTCGCCCTTCTTCACGGACGTCTTCGTGACGGCGGCCCACATCTCGCCGCCGGAGGTTTCAAGGCGCATGTACGTGTAGTCGGAAGCGTCGAGCGTCTCCTGGACGACGCCCGACACCGAGGCGAGAGCGAGCTGAGGCGCCTGCGGAATGACGGCGGCCGGAGTCGAAGCGTTGGGCGCCGCCGCCTGGCCGGGAGCGTCGGGGCCCCCAGCGCCCGCGGCGGGAGCGGCGGGCTTTCTGCCGCAGCCTGCGAAAAGAACGAGCGCAAGAACGAGGAATCGGCGCATGGGAAGGGTCTCCTTTTCCAGCCTCCGATCTTGACAGAAGAAGGCCGCCCCGCGAGAGGCGGCCTCGACCAGAGGAGCCGCGCGGCGGATGCCGCTCAGGACTCGAGGAAGGAGGATACCGCGCGGTGCCACTGCTCTTCGGACAGCAGGGCCGGGGGTGGCAGGACGAGCTCACCTCCGTCCGCCGCCGCAAGGCCGAGCTCTCCTTCGAGGAGATGCGCGAGCCGCGCCTCCTCGGCATGAAACCAGGCGCGCGCTTCCTCGCCTGTCGGAAAGCTCCGGTACGTATCCGAGGCCGGCCGCACCGAGAAGAGCCAGCCCCTCACGTAAGGCGAGGACAACAGGAGGGACGGGTGGCGCCGCACGGCGCCGTTTACGGCCATGACCGTGCCCGTCACGGGCGAAGAGACGATCGCCGTCCGCGCGCCGCACGCGACCGTCACGGCCGGGCGTCCGGCCGCCAGGACGCTGCCCGGAGGCGGAAGATGGACGGCGGTGACGCCGTGGAGGAGGTGCCCCGCGAGACCGTCGAGACCCACCCGCAGGTGACCGTCGGACTCGTCCAGCCACGCGTGGGACGGCGTGTACCGCCGGCGCTCGGCGAGAACGAGGCCGTCGATCTCCACGAGGCCGAGCCGGCGCGCCCTGAGCCGCCGGATCGTCCTCTCCGCCACGCGATAGAGGCCCCACCCCACGAGGATGGGCGCGAGGGCGACGGCGACGAAGGCGACGAGAAGCAGAAGCCGGATGAGGAGGCCGACCACGAAGATGGCGGCTCCCTGCAAGAAAGTCAGAAGGGCTTCCATGATGCTCACCTCTCTTTCGGAGCGGCGTGGCACGTGACGCAATCGTCGAATCCGTGCGCGCTCTTGCCGTCGTGGCACTTGCCGCAAGCAGCGCCCTTCTCCATGTCCTTGTGCTTGAGTCGGGGCGCCTGGGCCTCGGAACGGCGGAGGATCGGAAACAGAGCCGGGTGGCAGGTCGTGCAGTCGGGCTTCCCGGCGTCGACGTGCGTCGCGTGGCGGAACGTGACGACGCCCGGGCTGTCCGAGCCCTGCGGGAGAGCGCGGTCGTTCGGCAGGCGGGGGAGGCTGCCCGCGAGAACCGCCCCCGTCAGAGCGAGCGCGAGAAGGAGGGCGACGGGTTGGAGATGTCTCATGGCGGCCGCCTCACTTTCCCTCGAGGAACTGCCGGGCCAGCTCGTCCCAATGATCCTCGTCGAGGGCGCGCGCGATGCCGTGCACCGGCGTTCCGCCGTCCTGCAAAACGACGCCGAGCTGCGGCGTGAGGTTCTGCGCGAGCCTCCCCGCCGCGGTGTCGAGGAACCGGCGGGCCGCGTCACCCGAGAAGAGGTTCTTGAGGTTGCCGGTCAGCCAGCGGGGCTCGACCTTCATGAGCCAGCCGCCGCAGTAGGGGTCGCGTTGCGCCTCGTCCGGATGCGCGCGAACGGATTCGTTCAACGCGACGACGTGACCGTCGACCGGCGAGAGCACGTCGAGCGGCTGGCCGCCGGCCACGACCGTGAACGCCTTCTGGCCTTGCCGGACCGGTGCGCCGATCTCGGGAAGGCGGACCTGATCGAGCGGGCCCAAGAGCTTGTGAGCGAAATCGTCGAGGCCGACCTCCACCATTCCGCCCTGCGGCCGCGCCCAGGCATGGCCCGCGTGGAGGTGGACGCCATTCGGAACTTGGAACCAGCCGAAGCCGAGGGCGTGATCGGGAATCGGCTTGCCCTGGACGAAACGCCAGAAGGGGACGAACAGGAGGAGGTACCCCACGGCGATGAGGTACTCGATCGCCTTGGTGGTCTGGGGGCTGAGGAGCTCGTGCTCGTTCATGATGTTCTCCTCGCTCGAGACTCGGCGTGGTTGACCGGCTCCCTGCGGAGCACGGGCATCCGGTTCACGATCCAGCGGAAAAGGACGACGCCGAGCGTGACGACGGTCAGCGAGATGAGGATCTCGGCGACGCTCGGAACGTACCGATCCGCGACGTTCCAGTTGAAGGCGATCATCGAGACGTTGAAGCGGTTGAGGAGAACGCCCAGCACGGTCAGGAGAGCGGCCGCGCGCGCCATCCTCACGTTCTTCTCACGCGCCGCGAAGGCGAAGAGGAGCGAGGGGAGAAGGACGAAGCCGAGTAGCTCGATGCCAAACCACGCCCCCCAGCGGGTGCCGAGGAGGTCCCATCGCCCTGAGGCCGCGAGGCCCTGGAGCCTCAGGAAGAGGTAGCTGAAGAGGACGACGGCCCCGCCCTTGGAGAGGCCCAGCGTGATCCGGTCGAGATCCACCGGTTTTGCGGGGTCGAACCGGTCACGGAAGGCGCGGTGCGAGAGCGTGCTCTCCACGACGATCATCCCGATCCCGCCCGCGATCGAGGAGACGAAGAAGAAAAGAGGGAGAAACGGCGAATACCAGAGAGGGTGGAGCTTGCCCGGCGTCATCAGGAAGAAGGCGCCCAACGAAGACTGGTGGAGCGTCGAGAGCGTGACGCCGAGGACGATGACTCCCATCATCACCTTGCTGAGGAGATTCTTCAGCTTGTCCCAGCCCAGCCACTCCAGAGGCACCGGCGCGAACTCCAAACCAAGCACCATGAGGTAAAGGAAGACGCACCAGCCCACCTCGTACATGACGGCGGTGGTGCCGGGCGTCAGGAAGAACTGGTAGGGCAGCCGCCAGGGCTGGCCCAGGTCCACGACGAGGCCGACCAGGACGAAGACGTAACCCAGGAACCCCGTCAGGATCGCGGGCCTGAGGACCGGCGCGTAGAGCTTCTGACGAAGGAGGCAGACGGCGAAGGCCACCGTGTAGCCTCCGGCGGCCAGCGCGACGCCGGTAACGACGTCGAAGGCGACCCACAGGCCCCAGGCGTTCGTCTGGGACAGGTTCGTCACGGCTCCGAGGCCGCGGGCGAAACGGTAGGCGATGAGAGGCAGGCCCGCCGAGAGGATCAACGCGATGACGAGATTGGCCGGCGTCAGGAGCCTCTTGAGGTACTCCCGCGGGGCCAGGCCCAGAAGGAGCTTCTCCCGTGCCCACGCTCCGCCAAAGGGCGGCGGAAGGACATGTTCACTCATACTTCGACCTCCCGCGCGCCTCGCGGGACGCGACGTCGTCGCGACGCTTGGCGAACGTGTACAGGCCCATGAGGAAGGGCGGCCACAGCGTGATGACGAAGGGCACGGCGGAGAGCGCTCCGTCGGCGAGCTCCGGGTAGGATCTCTTCTCGATGCCCGCGGGCAGCTTCAGGGACTCGAAAGGCACGTCGGAGAGATAGAGCCAGCTCGTACCGCCCGCCTCGTCCTCCCCGTAGATCTTGTGGATGTACTTTTCGGGGTTCGTGTAGATGCGCGTCCGCGCCTCTTCGAGGAGGTCGGCGCGCAGGCCGAACTGAAGCGCGCCCGACGGGCAGACCTCCGCGCAGGCGGGGGCGAGACCGCGCGCCTGGCGCTCCGCGCAGAACGTGCACTTCCTGACGAGCGGTGTCGCGCTCGAGTATTCGTACTTGGGAACGCCGAACGGGCACGCGATCATGCAGTAGCGGCAGCCGAGGCAGCGGTCCTTGTGGTAGACGACCGGCCCGGCCGGCGTCTTCTCGAGCGCGCGGACGACGCAGCCGGAGGCGCAGGCCGGCTGAACGCAGTGCATGCATTGCGTCTTCGCGAAGCGCTCCTCGCCGCCGGGGCTCTTTTTCGAGCCTTTCTGGACGACTGTGTACGCCGTCGGGCTCGTTGCGCGGTTCGACGCGAACACCGTCTCGTCACCGGGCTTTTCGGGCCCGGCAAGCGCGTTCGCCTCCGCGCAGGCCGCTTCGCAGGCGCGGCACCCGACGCAGCGCGTCGTGTCCACGAGCACGCCGCGGGCGCCCTTCGCCGCCGGCACGAGCGAGGCGCGAGACGTCCCGGCCGTCGCGGCAACCCCTGCGGTGCCGGCCGCGGCCGCGAGCTTGAAAAGAGTTCGCCGATTCAAGTTCATCGCGACCTCCCTCAGACCCGGCCCGCGCGAGCCACGGCGCGGTCGTTCAGAAAGAGGAGAAGAACGAACAGGAGCACAAGGGGAACGGTGGCGATCATGGGACCTCCCTCCGTGGGCTATCTGCACCCACGGCCGGCGACTCCGCGTGCACGACGTTCGTCTCGAGCCGCCTCACGGCCTCCTGATAAAGGGGGCAGTCCACGTACACCGCCGCCTGGCAAGGCCGGCTCGATACGAGGTGGTCGAGAGGCAGCATCTTCTTCGTCGGGCAGGCGTCGCAATAGAGCATCACGACTTCTTTGAGGAGCGGGCAGGTGGTCGGGGCTTCTGTCATGGCGTCACTACGGGTAGCGCAAGGCTCGAGCCACGCTCCCCCGAGGGACGCGCTGGGTGTCAACTGTTTGTAATGAAAAGGCTTGCGCCTATCATGGAATAGGCGCCTGCCGTCAAGCGGCGTTTAGTTTCTCAACGGGGCGTTGTCTTTCTCAACTCTCCGCTGCGGGCTCGAAAACGCCGTCGCCAGCCCGTTTCAGGCCCAGTTTGTGGATCTTGCTGTAGAGGGTGACGCGGTCGATGTCGAGGATGCGCGCCGCCTGCGTCACGTTCCCTGCCGTGCTCTTGAGGACGGCGGCGATATGTTGTCTCTCGATTTCCGCGAGCGAGGCGGGGTGCGCCGGAATCTCCTCGCCGCGCAGCGTGAGGCCGAGGTCGGCAGGCAGGAGGAGCGGCCCACGCGAGACGACGATGCCGCGCTCGAGGACGTTGCGCAGCTCGCGCACGTTGCCCGGCCACGTGTGGGTGAGAAGGAGCGCCATGGCCTCCGGCGAGACGCCCTCAACCGGCTTCTTCAGCTCGACGGCGAGCTGCTCGAGGAGGCGGTCCACGAGGGGCGGAATGTCCTCCTTCCTCTCGCGCAGCGGCGCGAGCGTGAGCGTGATGACGTTCAAGCGGTAGAAGAGGTCCTGGCGGAAACGTCCCTCGGCGACGGCTTTCAGAAGGTCGCGGTTCGTGGCCGCGATGATGCGCACGTCCACGGGGACGGATTCCGTCCCGCCCACGCGCGTGACGCGGCGCTCCTCGAGGACGCGGAGGAGGTCGAGCTGCAGCTTCGGGCTGATGTCGCCGATCTCGTCGAGGAAGAGCGTGCCGCTGTCGGCGGCCACGAACCGGCCTTCTCGGCGTTGGGCGGCGCCCGTGAAGGATCCCTTCTCGTAGCCGAACAGCTCCGATTCGAGGAGCGTTTCCGTGAGCGCCGCGCACGAGACCGCGACGAACGGCTTGTCGTGGCGCGGGCTCTCGGCGTGGACGGCGCGCGCGAGGAGCTCCTTCCCCGTGCCGCTTTCGCCGAGGATGAGGATCGTCGAGGGACTGCGCGCCGCGGTGCGCGCGAGCTCGAGCGTGCCCTGCATGGAGGCCGACTTCGTGACGAGGTCGTGGAAGTGGTACTCGCGCTTGAGCGCCTTGCGCAGGATGACGTTCTCCCTCACGAGCGCCTGCTGCGCCACGATCTTCTCGATCATGAGGCTGACTTCCTCGGGATCGAAAGGCTTCACGATGTAGTCGAACGCGCCGAGCTTCATCGCGCTCACGGCCGTGTCGACGGTCGCGTACGCCGTCATGATCACGACGGCGACTTCGGGGCTCTTCTCCTTCACGCGCCGGAGAACCTCCAGGCCGTCGATGCCCGGCATCTTCAGGTCGACGAGGAGGATCGACCAGTGCGCCTCTTCCACGGCCTGGACGCCCGCGAGCCCGTCCGGTGCGGTCCCGATCGTGTACCCGTCCTTCTCGAGCCATCCCGAGAGGGATTCGCGCACGATCTCCTCGTCATCGACTAGCAGGATCCGCGTGTTCTTCTTGTTCATGGGAGTCTCCGATCTCGTCGGCATTCTCGAGGAAGAGGGCCCGGCACGTTTCGCACAGCTCCGGCTGCTTGGCGTCCACGTCTTTCAGGCTCGAGGAGCGCGCCATCGCGCAGAGAGAATCGTGGCAGTGCAGGAGTCCGAACGTGTGCCCGAGCTCGTGGACGGCTTCGGTCCGAAGTCGCACCGGAAGCCGGGCGGACTCGCCAGGCAGACCGGCACCGACGAGGCGGGCCGTCGACACGACGGCCGCATGGCCCCTGAGCTGAGCCTCGCCGAAGACGAACGTCAGGACCGGGATGAAGAGGTCCGCATCCGTCAGGCCGAGGACGCGCGCGGCTCTCTGCGGCCGACGCGACGCGAGCCAGAGGAGAACGCGGTGCGAAGCGTGCTGGTTGCGCCGCGCGTCGAACGCATCGATCGGGCGACCCGCGGGGAGCTCGAGACGAGCCGGGAAGCGAAACACCCTCTCGACGTGCGCACGCACGCTCTCGAGGAGTCCTCGGTCGGCGTCCCCCGTTCCGATCCACCACAGGGCGACGTCGTTCACGTTGCGGCGGCCGGGGCAGGGGCCGCGCCCCCCTCTCCGGCGAGCGGGAGCCGGATCGTCATCGTCGTTCCACGCCCGACGCGGCTGTCCACGCGCATTGAGCCGCCGTGTTTCTCGACGATCCCGTAGACGACCGAGAGCCCGAGCCCGGTGCCCTTCTCTTTCGTCGTGAAGAAGGGGTCGAAGATACGCGAGAGGTGCTCGGGCGCGATCCCGGCGCCCGTGTCCGCCACCGAGATCTCGAGCGCGCTCTTTTCGGGGAGGAGACGGGACTCGAGCGTGAGCGTGCCGCCTGCTGGCGTCGCGTCGCACGCATTGAGGAGAACGTTCAGGAATGCCTGCCGGAGCTGGCCGAAGTCGGCGTTCACGGCGCCCGTGCCCTCGAGCGTCTTCACGACCGTGATGCCCTGAAGCTGCATCTTGTGCTGCGCGAGCGAAAGGGCCTCTTCCAGTGCGCGGACCGGGTCGATGATCTCGAGGTCGAGGGGCCTCGCGCGGGCGAAGTCGAGGAGGTTGCGCACGATGACGGTGCAGCGCTCGGTCTCGCGCTGAACGAGGAACAGGTTCTTCAGGCAGGCCGCGCGCGTGGCCTCGTCAGGAGACCCGGCCTCGAGCATGCGCGTCATGAGGCGCGCGAACGTGAGGATGCCCGAGAGGGGGTTGTTGATCTCGTGCGCGATGGACGCCGACAGCTGACCGAGCGAGGCGAGCTTCTCGCTTCGCGCGAGGACCTCCTGCGCGCTCTTGAGCGCCGCCGTGCGGTCCTCGACCTGGTGTTCGAGGTCGTTCGTGAGGTTCTCGAGGTCGCGGCGCGTCTTCGCGAGCGATTCGTTCATCTCGTTGAACGAGTTTGCGAGGATCCCGAGCTCGTCCCACGAGCGAATTGCGAGAGTGGCCGATAGGTCGCCGTGGCGGACCCGCTGCGTGGCCTCCACGAGCGCGGCGACCGGGCGGAAGACGATGCGCCGCGCGACGCCGTTGACGAGCGCGGCGAGGGCGATCACCGCGGCCAGCGCGCCCGAGAGCAGGCGCAGCGACTGCCTGTGCAGGCTCGCGTCGATCTCCTTGAGCGAGATGCCGATGTCCACGACTCCGAGGACGTGCTTCTCCGGCGGATGAGCGTGGCACGAGGCCGTCGCGCAGGCGGTTTCGTTGTAGATCGGAGTCACCATGCCGAGCACGCGGTGGCCGTTCGTCGTGAAAAGCCGGCTGCGTTCGGACGTCGTGGGCGCCACGAGCGGCTGGCCCGCCGCGTGACACGCGGTGCAGGCCTCCGCATCCTTGTCGACGGACGCGCCGATGTCGCGCGGGTTCGTCGAGAACATGACGCGGCCCTCTTTGTTGAGGACGCGGACTTTCTCGATCCCCTCGAGGCGCCCGATGCTCTCCATGATCCGATAGGCGCCGCGCCTCTGGTCTTCGAGCATGAGATCCCGCGTGCTGGTCGCGATCGTGCTCGAAAACAGTGCGGCGCCCCGGACGACCTCGCTGATGAGCTGCGCCCGCTGGGACCGGATCGACAGGAACGCGAACAGCGAGATGGTCGCCAGCGAGACCGCGGCGGCGGCGGCCGTCAGCTTGAACCCGAGATGCCGGTGGAACGGGATGCCGAGCAAGGTGTCCTCCGGCCTGAGCATCCGGCAAACGGACGGCACGTAAATCCGCCATTTGAACTACCGGAGGGCTCGCGGGGCGTTTTCAGCCCTCGTTTCGGGGAATCAGGAGCCAGGAGAGCAGCGTCGAAACGATCGACACGAGGAGCGCTCCGAGAAACGCCGGCACGAACCCATCCACCCTGAAGTCGATGCCCAGGCCGCGCCCCACCCAGGCGGCGAACATGAGCATGAGGGCATTCACGACGAGCGTGAACAACCCCAGTGTGAGCAGGATGATCGGACAGCTCACCAGCTTCAGAAAAGGCCTCACGAGGGTGTTTGCGACGCCGAACACGAGCGCCAGCGCGAGAACCGAGCCCATTCCACCCGCGTGGATGCCGGGCACGAATGTCGCCGCGGCCCAGAGCGCGGTGGCGTTGATGAGGATGTGAAGGATTGTTCTCATACGGTCTCTATACAATCACACTCATGACCGAACAGAAATACCGCCAGCGCGGCTACCGCGAGAGTGACCGTTCTGGGGGCCGCGGCTCTTCGGGCCCCTCCGACCGGCCGACACGGATGGAGGGTGCGCCGAAGGGTCGTGGCGCCGAGCGCAACCGGGACGAGGTATTTCGCTGCAAGACCTGCAGCGAGAAAAACGATCCCGAGGTCAGGCCCGAGTCCGTCTGCAAGAAGTGCGGCGCGGCGCTTCACGCGTGCGCGCAATGCCGCTTCTTCGACGGCGCCGCGCAGTGGCAGTGCCTCAAGGACATTCCCGCCCCGGTGCCGGCGAAATCGAAGGCGAATACCTGCACCTTCTACGCGCCGAAGGTGTCGCTCGATCTCACCGGGACGAAGGCCGCCGACTCCCCGGATCAGGCGCGCTCGGCGTTCGACCGGCTCTTCGGAAAGCGCTGAGGAGCGTGCCGGCCGCGCCGTCGCGACGCAGCTCCACCCGCGACAGCGCCGCCCTCGCCCTCGGCGCCACGGCCTATCTCGGCCTGCACGCCCTCGCGGCCGGACGCGTGCCGCCGGGTGTCGCCGCGGATCCCGTGATCGAAGCAATGCGCGGACTGCGCCTCGTCCTCCTTCGCCGCTTCGAGGTCCTCACCGTCTCCATCGGACCCTCCGCCGAGACGCTCTGGCTCTACGTGACGGGCGCGTTCGTGGCCGCGCTCGGCCCCACGCGGATCGCCTTCATCGTCCCGAGCATCCTCGCGGCGGTCGCCACGCTCGTCCTCGTCGCGTTGCTCGCTCGACGCGTCCGGCCGGAGCTGCCGCTCGGCGTGGCGCTTCTCATTCCCGCCTCGTCCCTCTGGCTCTTCCATTACGGTCAAGTCGGCTTGCGCGCCATCGCCGCGCCCCTCGTTCTCCTTGGCGCCTGTTTCCTGCTCGACGATCGTTCCGAGCGCGACGTCGCAGATCGGCCCTTCGCGGCCGGCGCCCTTCTCGGGCTCGGCATTTACGCGTATTCGGCTTGTCGTGTTCTTCCCATCGCCTGGGCGCTGCATTTCGCCTTGCGCTGGCGCAGAAGGCCCGGGGCGCGACCCGCGCTGCGCCGTGAGGCGCGACGCCTTCTCGCGGGCTTCACGCTCGTCTCCATTCCGAATCTGCTCTTCCTGCTCCGCGCTCCCGGCCTTCTCCTCGATCGCGGCTACTACGTGTCGCGCGGGACCCCCCTCGACAAGCTCGGGAATGTCCTCGCGACATTCCTCCTTCCGTTCGGTTACCCCGACCGCTATCGCGTCTGGAAGGGTCCGGGTCACGTCTTCGACGTGACGGGCGTGGCGCTGACGGCGAGCGGCCTCGATCCATTCGATCTCGTCGTCGGGCCGCTCGCCGTCCTGGGCCTACTCGCTTGGCGGCGCGGAAGGGAGTCCGCATCTCTTTCGTTTCTCCTCGTGGCCTGGGCCGCGGCCGGTGTGCTTCTCGGCCTCTACGGTCCCAGCCTCACGCGTCTCCTCATCCTGCTGCCGGCGTGGCTCGTCTTCGCCGCGCTCGGATGCGACGCGCTGCTCGCGCGTGCGCCCCGGCTCCGGGTGCCGCTTGCGGCCCTCCTCTTCCTCTCGCTCTGTCTTCAAGGGCGCGCGTGGGTCTCGACGTTCGGACGGTCGGAGCCCGCGGCCTTGTACTTTCACGAAGCGGTCACCGCGATGGCCGAGCGCTCGCGGGATCTGGCGGCCGAAGGCAAGCGCGTCATCGTCGTGTCACGCACGGGTCGCGACGTCTTCAAGTACTTCTGCTGGCAACACATCGAGCAGGTCTTCCACGTCGCCAAGCTCGAGGGGTCGCCGCAGCCGGGCGACGTTCCGCTCGAGGGCTTCGCGCCGGACGTCGTCCTCGTCGAGCGCACGCCCGCGCTCGACGCGTGGGGTGCCACGCTCGGGCTCTCGTCACGCTCGATCCAGCCCACGCTCTTCGCGGAATATGAGCTCCGCCGCGCGCCGAGACGGCCCCCTCCATCCGTGCGGAGCAACCTCTGGCGCCTCTGGTCCCCGATGTCGCTCTAGTATTCCCCCATGTCGCTGCGGCGCGCAGGCCTGTATGGACTTCTCCTCTTGGCCAGCGTTCTCGCCTGCTTCCGGATACTCGTCCTCGACGGCTGGCCCCAAAACCACGACGGCGTGGCGCCTTTTCAGAGGGTCGAGACGTTCCGGCGGGCGTTCGCGGACGGAAATGTCCTTCCGCTCTGGACGCCCCTCGCCGAGAACGGCTATGGCTCGCCGTTCCCCTTCTTCTACCACCGCCTCTTCAATACGCTCGCGGGCACCGTCGCGCTCGCCACCGGGTCCGCCCACACGGCCGTGAAGGTGGTGATCCCGCTCCTCCTCCTCGCGGGCGCGCTCGGAATGCGCCGGGCGCTGCTCGCCATGGGGCTCGGCGAGTTCCACGCCGTCTGTGGGGCCCTGCTCCTCATCTTTTCCAACTACGCCTACACGGATTGGGTCGTGAGGGGAGCGTTCGCGGAGTTCGCGGCCTTCATGCTCGTCCCCTGGCTCACCCTGGCTGCACTCGGTCTCGTAGAGGGAAAGCCCCACGCTGGATGGGGGCTGGGTGCCGTCCTGTCGCTGATGTTCTTTGCTCAATCGGTCATCTTCGTCTTCGCTTTCGTGCTCGTCCTCGTCGCCTTCGCGGGAACGCTCGTCCTCTCGAAGGATCGGCAGCGCGCGCTTGCGAACCTCGCTCGGGCGGCCGTCGTCGTCCTACCCGTGACGGGACCGTTCCTGCTGGGAATCTGGCTCTTCGGCAAGGACATCGACGTGGACCGCTTTCGGACGGGGATGTTCAGCGTCTTCCGAAACTTCGCGCCGCTCGGGGAGTATCTCTACGACAGCTTCGGCGGCTGGACATCGGGCACGGCCGGTTACACCGTGGAGATCGGTCGCGGTTTCAACACGCTCTCGCTCGTCTGCTTCGCCGCCGCGGTCGCAGGCCTCGCCCGAGGTCGCCCTCCCGCCGCCCGCGTGCGCGAGAGACTCCCGGCCTGGTTTCTCGTCGTCGGGTCGGGCCTTTGCTATCTGGTCCTTCAGACGCCCCTCTCGGCACCGCTCTACCGCTTCATACGTCCGATCCAGTTCATCCAGTTTCCCTGGCGTCTTCTCGTCTTCTCGACACCGGCTTCGATCTTCGTCCTGTGCCTTTCCCTCGACCTCCTGGAGTCAAGCCGGCCGCGCCCGTCGGTTCGACGCGGCCTCCGCGCCGCGCTGCTCTTCGCCGTGCTCTTCCAGGTCTGGTACGGCGTCGGGAAGCCGCCGCCCGACCGGATCCTTGGTGTGAAAGAACTCGAGGCGAGCGTCACGACGGAACGGCTCGCAGCCACGGTACACAGCAGGGAGTTTCGCCCGCGCGGTGTCTCGCTCTCGCCGCCGCGGCCCTTTCTCGAGGCGACCGGCTGCGTCGTAGAGAACGCGTCTCCCTCGGCGGCCCTCGCAGGCATCGTGGACGTTCCGGAGCTCCGCCTCATCGTGGACGCCGCTCCCGGCGGCACCCTCGTGATCAATCAGTTCGCGAATCCCTTCCTCTCGGTGAGCGCGGGAGGAGAGGGCCGCATCGAGACGACGGCCTGGGGCACGATCCTCGTCCGGCCGGCGCCCGGCCGGAACGAAATCGTGCTGCGCCGCCGCGGCCTCCTGGCGGCGCTCAAGGAAAGGCTCTTCGGGGGTTGAAAGGGGTTCTCAAGCGTGCGCGTGGCGGCCTCACGCGGGCGAGGAAGAGGCCGGAGGCGTCCCCGGCGGGCGCAATCCCGCGGCCGCACCGCAGGCCGCCGGCAGCTAGCTCCGCGAGGCCGCGACGCGACGCAATGAACCAGAAGGGGCTCGCAGGCGGCGCGGCACCGAGTTCGGCGGCCGTCTTCCGCGCGTAGACGTCCAGCGGGATGCGGCGGTCCACCCCGTGAGCGACCGCTTCGACGACCATGGGATAAAGGACCGCGCCCTTCTCGAGGACGACGGGCGCGTCCGCGAGACGCGCAAGAATCCGTCCGGCCTCCGTTTCGGCCGCGCGGAACCGGGCCGCGACACCCGGTCGATCGGGGAAGTCCACGAGCGCCGGCAATGTCTCGGACGCGAACAGCGCCGCCGCGACGCCCGCGAGGAGGACGCCCCGCGAGGCCGCGCCGTTCCGCACGGAGCGGCCGATCCCGATCTCGAGAACGGCCGCGGCAAGGATGATCGCGGGCACGAGGAGCGTCGAAACCCGCATGGTGTTCGGAGCGTCGCCGGGGTCCGAGAGGACGCCCGCCAAGAGGCTCCCGGCCGCGAGCAGAACGAGGAGGACGTCCGCGGGCCGCCGCCGTGAGGCGGCGAGGCCGAGCCCGAGAAGCGCGAGAGCACCGACGGGGGGAGACAGGATGGCCTGCCCGCCCGCCTGCCGGAGGTTCGGGTCCCGCGTCCAGAGGAGGACGCCCGTGTAGTCGAGCGCGCTCGAGGCGAGCAGGGCAGGGACTCGGAGCGCTCCCGCGGCGTGCGGCAGGTCCACCCGCCGGGAAGACGTCGCGAAACGGACGTCGCGCAGGTGGCCTCCCAGTCGGGCATCGCCCACGACGAAGGCCCAGGCGAGGGGCGCGAAGGCGAGCAGTGCCGCCGCCGCCGCGGTCAGGGCGAGGCGTCGCGTTCGCGTGTCCCGCGCCTCCAGAAGCGCGAACGCCGCGAAGGCCGCGGCGATCGCGCCTGCCGCCGCGTACGTGTGGAGCGCGAGTCCGACACACGCTCCCGCGAGCGCCGCGAGCGCGAGGCTCCCCGTGCGCCGGGCGCGCAGCGTTGCGGCGGCCGCCAGGAGGACGAACGCCAGGAGGAGCACCACGGTCGCGGTCCAGCGCGCCAGGAGAATCGGCCAGCCGACGAGCGCACCGAGGAGGACCGCGACGCCCGCCGTCCGCGGCCCGAACGCCTCTCGCGCGAGCCACCAGAACGCCGGGAGCGCGAGGCAGCCCGGCAGCGCCGAAACCGCGAAGAATCCGGTTTCACCGCTTCCGAAGGCCGTGAGGATCACGCGCACGAACGCGACGTAAAGGTTTGAGAGGACCTCGTATCTCGCCGGGAAGCTCTCCCCGTAGGGCGTCGCGCCCCAAAGAGGCGCGGCACCACCGCCGAAGAGCGGACGCGTCATGTAGACGACGTCGATCCACAGACCCGGCGGGTTCCACGCGCGGAATACCCAGCGCAGGGCGACTCCGACGGCAAGCACGGGAAGGACCCATGCGGCCTCGGCGAGAGGTCGCGGCGTTCTCGGAGGCTCCGACTCCTCACGCTCGGCGGCTTTCGTTACAAGCGTGAGAACGCGCGCCGCGAGAAAACCCGCGGCTGCCGCGAGCGCGAAATCCTTGATCCAGAGCAGGAGGACGTACGGCCACATCTCGCGCGTCCACCAGAAGAGCACCTCGAAATGGTCTCGCCGCGCGAGCCAGAAAAAGGTCTGCAGCGCGGCGAACCCGCCGAAGAGCGCCCGAACCATTCGTGCGTTCAGTCTCGCACGCGCATGCCCCCAGGCGGGAAGCGCCGAGGGAAGGCGCCAGACCCGCGTGACGGGTTTCTTTTTCAGCTCAGCTGCAGCCGCTCGTCGCTCCGCAATTCAGGCACTTGTAGCAGGCTCCGCTGCGCACCATGAGGCTGCCGCACTCGTGGCAGCTCGGCGCGTCGGCGCTGTTCTCGAACGTGAGCTTGCCCGCGCGCGCGGGCGCCGCGACGGCGAAACCGATGGCTCGCGGTTCGGGCGCCCCGGGGACCTGCGGCTTCGTGCTCGCGAGCGCCTGAAACGCCGCGGCCGCCGCGAGGACGGGGCCGGCCGTGGCCTCCGCGACGGCCGTCAGCGTCGCCTTGTTCTGCAGATCGGCCGGCGGCGCCGCGGAGCCTTTCTCCTCGCGCGAGATGACGCCCGCCTTCTCCTTGAGGTCCGCCGTCAGGAATTTCGAGGCGAGCCAGCGGAAGATGTAGTCGACGAGGCTCTTCGCGATCGGTATCTCGGGGTTCTTCGTGTAGCCCGAGGGCTCGAAGCGCATGTGGCTGAACTTCTCGACGAGCGCCTCCAGGGGCACGCCGTACTGCAAGGTCAGGGAGATCGCGGTCGCGAACGAGTCCATGAGGCCTGAGATCGTGGAACCTTCCTTCGCCATCGTGAGGAAGATCTCGCCCGGCGTGCCGTCCTCGTACAGCCCCACCGTGATGTAGCCCTCGTGACCCGCGACGGAGAACTTGTGCGTGATCGCGCGGCGCTCGTCGGGGAGCTTGTGCCGGCGCGGCGTGCCGTCGGGCGCAGCCGAAGCGGCGGACGCGGCGGCCGGAGCGCCCGCGGCGCTCGCCCTCTGGCCGCGATGCCCCTTCACGGCGTCGTCGTTCTTGCTCGCCGCCGTGTTCAGCGGCTGCGTGCGCTTGCAGCCGTCACGGTAGATCGCGATGGCTTTCAGACCCATCTTCCAGCCCTGCATGTAGACGTCCGCGATCTCCTCGACGGTCGCGTCGTTCGGCATGTTCACGGTCTTGCTGATCGCGCCCGAGAGGAAGGGCTGAACGGCCGACATCATCCTGACGTGGCCCATCGGGGCGATCGAGCGCGTGCCGCCGAGCGCCTTGAACGCGCAGTCGAAGACCGGCAGGTGCTCGCTCTTCAGAGCAGGCGCACCCTCGATCGTCCCCTTCTCGTCGACGAAGCTCACGATCGCGTGCATCTCGGCATCCGAGTAGCCGAGGCGGGTGAGCGCATGGGGGACGGTCTGGTTGACGATCTTGATCGTTCCGCCGCCGACGAGCTTCTTGTACTTGACGAGCGCGAGGTCGGGCTCCACGCCCGTCGTGTCGCAGTCCATCATGAAACCGATCGTGCCCGTGGGCGCGAGAACCGTGGCCTGCGCGTTCCGGAACCCGTGCTGCCGCCCCGATTCGAGCGTCAGGTCCCAAACGGCGCGCTGTGCCTCGAGAAGGTCCTTCGGAACGCCGCTCTTCTCGACGGCATAGGCCGCGTCGCGATGCATGGAGATGACCTCGAGGAACGCGTCGCGGTTCGGGGGATAGCCCGCGAAAGGCCCCATCTCGGCGGCGATCTTCGCGGACGTGAGGTAGGCCTGCCCGTGCATGAGACTCGTGACCGCTGCCGCGTAGTGTCGGCCCTCGTCACCGTCGTAGGGGAGGCCGTTGAACATCAGGAGGGCGCCGAGGTTCGCGTAGCCGAGGCCGATCGGGCGGAACGCGTGCGAATTCCTCTCGATGGCGGGCGTCGGGTACGAGGCCTCGCCGACGAGCATCTCCTGCGCCGCGAACACGACGTCCACGGCGTGCCGGAATTTTTCGATCTCGAAGCCCCCGTCCTCGCGGGCGAACTTCATGAGGTTCAGGGAGGCCAGATTGCACGCCGAGTCGTCAATGAACATGTATTCCGAGCAAGGGTTCGACGCGTTGATCCGGTGCGTCCCCTTGCACGGATTCCATTTGTTGATGAGGGTGTCGTACTGCATCCCGGGGTCGCCGCACACCCACGCCGACTCGGCCATCTTCATGAGCAGCGCCTTCGCGTCGAACGTCCCCATGGGCTCGCCCGTCGTGACGGCCTTCGTCGTGTGCGTGCCGCCCGCCTCGACGGCGCGCATGAACTCGTCCGTCACGCGCACGGAGTGGTTCGCGTTCTGGAACGCGATGTTCGCGTAGACCTCGCCGTTGAACGAGCCGTCCCACCCGGAGTCGATGAGGTCCCAGGCCTTCTTCTCCTCCCGCTCCTTGCACAGGATGAATTCCTCGATGTCCGGGTGGTCGACGTTGAGGATGACCATCTTCGCGGCGCGGCGCGTCTTGCCGCCCGACTTGATCGCGCCCGCGAAGCTGTCGAAGCCCTTCATGAAGGAGACCGGGCCGGACGCGATCCCGCCCGAGGAAAGCGACTCCGTCGACGAGCGAAGAGAGGAAAGGTTCGAGCCCGTGCCCGATCCGAACTTGAAGAGCATGCCTTCCGTCTTGGCGAGGTCGAGGATCGAGGACATCGAGTCGCCGACCGAATTGATGAAGCACGCCGACGCCTGAGGCTTCGGCTCGACGCCGACGTTGAACCAGACGGGGGAGTTGAAGCTCGCCGCCTGGTTCACGAGGATGTGGGCGAGCTCGTCCGAGAACGTGTCGCGGTCGGCCGCGGTGCGGAAATACCCGTTCTTCTGCCCGAAGAGGGTGATCGTGTCCACGACGCGGCCGATGAGCTGCTTGACTGAGCGCTCGCGCTGCGGCGTACCCGGCTTTCCGTGAAAGTACTTCTGCGCGACGATGTTCGTCGCCGTCATCGACCAGCCTTTCGGGACCTCGACGTCCTTCTGCTCGAAGAAGACCTCGCCCTTCTCGTTCGTGATCGCCGCGGTACGGAGCTCCCACTCCAGCGCGTCGAAGGGGGGCGTGACGCCGTCGGTGAAGAGCCGCCGGAAGGTCAGGCCGGTGAGGCCGGTTCCGGCAGCAGGCCGTCCGGCCGCCGCCTTCTCCACCGGAGTTCCTGCCGCCGCGGGGCGCGTCTCTCGTCCGTTCGAGGTGCTCATGGGTGAGAAAACCTCCCTTTTCCCGTCTTCCTTCCCCGCGAAGACGAAACTACCCCTTCTGCCAGCAGCCTGGCCTTTTTTCGCTTTTTCCGCGCTCTCGGCTTTCGCCTCGGCTCGGTCTCGCGTCCGGCGTATGGGGCTGTCTCACAAGGTAATTCCGGCTTCCGCCTTTTTCAAGGGAAAAAACGCTACCGATAGTGTTTTTATATCTCTCGCCCACTAGATAGTGGGGGTACAGGCCTCTTTCGCCGGGGAGCCAATTGTAGGCAATCCCGTTTGACTTCAGGCGCGCGGGACGCCAAGATTCGTTCTCAACGAGCGGCGTCTCGCCGCGGGAGGGTATTCATGTCCAGCGCCACCGAGACCGCGGCCATCCAGGCCACGTCGCCGTCCGTCTTCATCCTCAACGTCACCGACCGCGCGGTCGACAAGGTCAAGGATTTCGCCTCGAAAATGCCGGACGCCGCGGGCAAGGCCCTGCGCGTCTTCATCCAGGGCGGCGGCTGCTCGGGCTTTCAGTACGGCTTCACGTTCGACGAGAAGCGCCCGACCGACCACGTCCTCGCCGTGCGCGACATCGAGGTCATCGTCGACCCGCAGAGTGCGCTGAAGCTGCATGGCGCCACGGTGGACTTCATCGAGGACATGCGCGGCGCCGGCTTCTCGGTCGAGAACCCGAACGCGACGGGCGGGAGCTGCGGCTGCGGCAAGTCGTTCAGCTGAGCCCCGGCTTCCCCTTCCCGCAGATCCGGCCGATCCGTTCGGCGAGGGAGCTCCCGGCCAGCCCGGCGGCGGCCGCGTCCCGCGCGGGATCGCCCACGGCGCGGGCGACGCGCGCGTGGAGGCCCGCGTCGACCGGCAGAATCCGGCGCCCCGCGTCCACGACGAGCGGAGAAACCGCGGCGACGCATTCCGCGGCGCCGCCAGGGTCTCCCTCGATCCGCCTGACCTCCGCGAGGCCGATGAGGCAGGAGGCCAGATGCTCCGGCTTCTCGGCCCCCTCCGGGCGCGACAGAAGCGCCTTCCGGAACCGCCGCGACGCTCCCGAAAGGTCTCCCTGCGCGAGCGCCACGTGCCCGAGCCCCGCGAGCGACCAGGCCGCGTTCGCGCTGCTCCCGAGGGCCCTCTCCTCCGAGCGGCTCTCCCTGTAACGCTTCTCGGCGTCGCCGAGGTCGCCCATGCAGCGGGCCACGTCGCCCAGCACGTTCAACGTGCGCGCAATCAGCCATCGGTCGCCGAGCTCGCGCTGGAGGGCGAGGCACCCTTCCAGGCGGCGGCGCGCCTCGGCGAAGTCCCCGCTCCGGAGCGCCACGACGCCGAGGTTGCGCAGGGCGCGCGAGGAATTCCACGTGTCGCCGCGCGCGCGGCATACGGCGAGCGCCTCCTCGAAGTCGCCTCGCGCGGCGGCGAGGTCGTCGGGCTCGATCGCGTTCAGGATGACGTGCGCGCGCATCGCCTCGTCGCCGAGGGCCCGATAGATTTCCGCGCTCTCGGTGACGAGACGGCGCGCCTCGGCGTGCCGTCCCCGGGATTCGGCGACGAGTGAGAGGGTCGCGAGTGTCCGGGCGATCCCTTGCTGGTCCTCCCGGGCCGTGCTGATGCTCAACGCTTCTTCTGCCGCAGCCGCGGCTCCCTCGTGGTCCCCCTGGAGCCAGCGCAGCAGAGCGAGGCTCCGGAGGGCGGCGGCCCGCGCGGGCGCCGAGCCGCCCCGGGACAGCACCTCGGAGAGCGCGGCAGAGCCCTCGCCGAGCAGGCTGCGGAAGATCCAGTAGTAGAGAAGGTCCGCCGCGATCTCCAGACCGAGATCCGCGTCGCCCCCGTCGGACGCGCACCAGGCCAGCGCCGCACGGAGGTTGTCATGGTCCGCTCCGAGGCGGGCGAGGTGCCGCGCACGCTCGGCGCTCATGAGGTGGCGCTCCGTCACCGCCGCGAGGCCCGCGAACCGCCGTGTGTGGGCGCGGCGCGCGGGCCCTTCCTCGCCACGCGTTCCGAGACGCTCCAGCCCGTACTCCCGGATCGTCTCGAGCATCGCGTACCGCGGTTCGGCGTCCTCGCCGGTGAGACCGAGCAGGCTCTTGTCGACGAGAGAAGCCACGCCGTCGAGGACGTCGAGAGCGAGCGGGCCGACCTCCGAGCACACCGCCTCGGCGGCCTCGAGCGTGAAGCCGCCTCTGAACACCGAAAGGCGCGCGAAGAGCGCCTGCTCCTCGGCCGGGAGGAGGTCGTGGCTCCAGCCGATGGCGTCGCGCAGCGTCTGCTGCCGGGCGGGAAGGTCCCGCGCGCCGCCCGTGAGGAGCGACAGGCGGCTCGACAGGCGCCGAAGGAGCGCCTCGGGCGCGAGGTGCCGGATCCGCGCGGCGGCCAGCTCGATCGCGAGCGGGAGGCCGTCCAGCCTCGCGCAGATCCGGGCGACGTCGGGCGCGTTCTCCCTCGTCAGGGAGAATCCCGGCCTCGCGGCGGCCGCCCGCTCGCAGAAGAGCGCGACGGATTCGAACGTGAGGAGCTCATCCGGACCCGCCTCACCCGCCCCGGGGAGACGGAGCGGCGGCACCTGCACCTCGACCTCGGTGCTCACGTGGAGCCGGGCACGGCTCGTCACGAGGAGCGAAAGCCGTGGCGCCGCGAGAAGAAGCTCCGCGAGCCGGGGAGCCGCGGAGACGAGCTGCTCGAAGTTGTCGAGCACCACGAGGAGATGCCGGCTCGAGAGAAAGCGCGAGAGAGCATCGGACAACGTCACGTCCGGAACCTCGCCGAGGCCCACGGCCTGTGCGATCGCCGACGGGAGAAGGCTCGGGTCCCGGAGGGCCGCGAGCTCGACGAGGAACACGCCGTCCGCGAACGAACCCTGCGCCTCCTCCGCGGCCCGGAGCGCGAGCCGCGTCTTCCCGGTTCCGCCGGGTCCGGTCAGCGTGACGAGCCGCGACCTCACGAGCGCATCCGCGACGCGCTCGAGCTCCGCCCGCCGCCCCACGAAGCTCGTGAGAGGGAGTCGGACGCTCGGCGCAGGCCGACGAGCCTCCGCGACGGAGGGGGCGGAGGAAGACGGACCGCGGCGGACGCGGAGGAGATCGGCCCTGAGGTCGGCGGCCGTCTGATAGCGGAGCCGGACGTCTTTCTCGAGCGCCCGCATGATCACCGCGGCCAGCTCGTGCGACAGGCCGGAAATGAGTGCGTCCGGCGCGAGAGGGACGGCATGGAGGATCGCGTCCACGACGAGCGCCGGGTTCTTCGCGGCGAACGGGCGGCGGCCCGTCGCCATCTCGTAGAGGACGACCCCGAACGAGAAGATGTCGGTTCGGGCGTCGACCGGCTCGGCCCGCACCTGTTCCGGAGACATGTAGGGGACCGTTCCGATCACGGTGCCCTGCGTCGTCATCGGGCTGGCTCCGGTGACCGTCTCGGCCTCCGGTTGGATGGCCGGTGACCCGGCCAGCTTCGCGATCCCGAAATCGAGGATCTTCGCCCCGGCCGTATTCGTGAGGAAGACGTTGGCGGGCTTCAGGTCCCGATGGACGATCCCCTTTCCCCCCGCCGCCTCGAGCGCCCCGGCGAGCTGGAGGGCCACGTCGAGCAACTCGTCGAAGGGCAGCCGGCCGCTCTCGAGGCGCTCGAGAAGCGTCGTTCCCTCGAGCCGCTCCATGACGAGGTACGGCTCCCCGTCGTATGCGCCGACGTCGTAGACCGTGCAGATGTTCGGATGGTTGAGTGCCGAGGAGGCGCGCGCCTCGAGCTGGAACCGCTGGAGAGCCTCCGGGTCCCGCGCCAGCTTCGGGGGCAGGAACTTGAGAGCCACCCGCCGCCCCAGACGTAGGTCCTCGGCCTCATAGACGACACCCATCCCGCCGCCGCCCAGCGGCGCGAGGACCCGATAGTGAGAGATCGTCTTGCCGAGCATCGCGACGGACCGCTTATAGTCCACTCCGTGGCGGCGAAAGGGAACAGCATCCTGAAGATCGTCTTCCTGACGGTCTTCATCGACCTTCTCGGCTTCGGGATCGTGATCCCGCTCCTGCCGCTCTATGCCGAGAAGTACCACCCGTCCCCGGTCGCGTTCGGGCTCCTCATGTCGAGCTACTCGGCGATGCAGTTCCTGTGCGCGCCTCTCCTCGGGCGCCTCTCCGACCGCTTCGGCCGGCGCCCGGTTCTCCTCGTCTCCCTCGCGGGCACCGTCGTCGGCTATCTGCTGTTCGCGTTCGCGCGCTCGTTGACGGTGCTCTTCGCGTCCCGCCTGCTCGACGGAGCCACGGGCGGAAACATCGGGACCGCCCACGCGGTCATCGCCGACACCACGCGCCCCGAAGAACGCGCCCGCGGCATGGGGCTCGTGGGGATGGCCTTCGGTCTCGGGTTCATCTTCGGGCCCGCCATCGCGGGTTTCACGGTCGGTCTCGGCCCGAGCGCCCCCGGCCTCGCGGCGGCGTCGCTCTCGTTCGCCGCGCTCGTCTGGGCCTTTCTGAAGCTGCCCGAGACGCGCCCCGAAGGCGGAAAAGGCGTGCGTTTTTCCATCCTCTCCTTCGCGGGGCTCGCGCGCGCGTTCCGCCGGCCGGAAATCGGCGCCCTCATGCTCCTCTCGTTCGTGACGACGACGGCCTTCGCGATGTTCGAGTCTACGTTCGCCCAGTTCGTGTCGCTGCGCCTCGGAGCCGGCGCGTCCACGGTCGCGTGGTTCTTCGTTTTCGTCGGCGTGTGCTCGGCTCTCGTTCAGGGAGTGCTCGTGCGGCGTCTCGTGGCGCGCGTCGGGGAAGCGCGTCTCGTCGTGGCCGGTGCCGTGCTCCTCGTCTCGGGCTTCGTCGGCCTCAAGGCCGCGGACTCGGTCGGGATCCTTCTCCTCGCAATCGCCGTGATCGCGCTCGGGATCGGCATCACGACGCCGACGCTCTCCTCTCTCGTGAGCCGGCGCTCGGCGGCGGGGGAGCAGGGGGCGATCCTCGGGGCATACCAGTCGATGAGCTCCTTGGGCCGCGTTCTCGGGCCCTTCGGGAGCGAGAACCTCTATTTCAGGATCGGGCCCGACTGGCCGCACTGGGCCGCGGCCGCGCTCGAGGCCGCCGCGTTCTCCCTTTCCGCAATCGGTCTCCTGAGAGACAATGGCCGCGGCTCGCGCGCGCCGCGCGCGAACCTCGTCACATGACGCCGCTGGCCGAGACCGTCCACACCCTCGCGCGCGACTGCGAAGCGATCCGCATCCCGAGCGGAGAGCCCGTCACGCTGGCCGCCGGCACGCCCGTCTATCTCACGCAGTCCCTCGGCGGGACCTTCACCGTGCAAGCCCCCACGCTCGGCGGACTCTTCCGGATCGCCGGGTCAGACGCCGACGCCCTGGGCCTCGCGACACTTGCAGGGGACGCGGCGGGACGGGTGGCGGCATCCGGGCCCGTGGAAGAAGCGG
This sequence comes from Thermoanaerobaculia bacterium, assembly GCA_963816185.1. Taxonomy (GTDB): domain Bacteria; phylum Acidobacteriota; class Thermoanaerobaculia; order UBA5066; family UBA5066; genus Fen-183. The sequence continues at coordinate 68,952 of CAWFJJ010000029.1, forward strand.
CCGTTTGGGACCGCCTGCGCACCGTGTACGACCCCGAGATTCCCGTGAACATCGTCGACCTCGGCCTCGTGTACGACCTTCGCATCCTTCCCGCGGCCGCCGCGGGGGAGCGGGTCGAGGTGAAGATGACGCTGACCGCTCCCGGCTGCGGCATGGGCAGCACGATCGCCGCCGACGCGCAGGCCAAAATCGCGACCGTGCCCGGCGTCGCGGAAGCGGAGGTCGTGGTCGTGTGGGATCCGCCCTGGAGCGCGGAGATGATGACGCCCGAGGGAAAGCGGCTTCTCGGAATCGCCTGACTGCTCTACTGGAGTCTCACGCTCTCCGGGGGCTTACCTTCGGGCGCCCCGGACCCCCAAGTCGCGTTCGCTTTACTGGAGTCTCACTCTTCCTGCAAACCCCTCCTCGTAGCCGTGGAAGAACTCGAGGGACTCCTCGGGCCATCTCCAGCAGTAGTAGCCCGCGCCCGAGTCGAAATCGACGAGCCATGGCCCTTTCACCTCGATCCCAAGATCCTCGATCCCCTGCGCCCATTTGGCGAGCGTCTCGGCCACGGCCCTCTCTGCCCGCGCCCCGCCGGCCTCGGACCCGTCGTCCGAGGGGATCGCAAGGTGTGAAAGCGCCTCGACCGCCCGCCGGGTCCGCTCTCTCACCTCGGGCAGGAGGGCGCGCGCTTCCTCGAACGTGAACGTCCGCCGCGGAGTCTCGCTCATCCCGCCGAGGATAACCCGTCCCAAGCCTATGATCCGCCCTCGTGAAGGCGCTCGCGAGGGGCGAGGCGGAGGTTCAGGCCGAGGCCGTCCGCCTCCGCCGTGAGATCCACGCACGGCCGGAGATCGCGTTCGAGGAGATCGAGACGGCCCGCCTCGTCGCGGACCGCATGCGCGCGCGCTCTTTCGTCGTGCGCACGGGAGTCGGGAGAACGGGCGTTCTGGCCGTCCTCGACACGGGGCGGCCGGGAAAGACGATCCTCCTCCGGGCCGACATGGACGCGCTTCCCCTCGCCGAGAAGACGGGCCTGGCCTTCGCCGCGACGAACGGGAAGATGCACGCGTGCGGGCATGACGGACACGTCGCGGCGCTGGACGCGGCCGCGGACCTTCTGGTCCTCGACCCGTCCGGCGAAGGGACGGGTCGTCTTCGCGTTTCAGCCGGGAGAGGAAGGCGCCGGCGGCGCGCAGGCCATGATCGCCGACGGCGTCCTCGACGATCCCCGCCCCGACGCCGTTTTCGGCGTGCACCTGTGGGCGGCTCTGCCGCTCGGCCACGTCGGCGTCGCGCGCGACGCGATGATGGCCGCCGTGGACGAGTTTCTCATCGACGTGACGAGTCCCGGGGGACACGCGGCCTCGCCGCACGAGACGCGCGACACGATCGTGGCCGCCGCTCACGTCGTCACCGCGCTCCAGACGATCGTCGCGCGGCGGCTCTCGCCGCTCCTGCCTGCGGTCGTCTCCGTGACCTCGGTGCACGGTGGCTCGGCCTTCAACATCCTGCCCGAGTCCGTGACGCTCCGGGGCACGTGCCGGTCGTTCGACGCCGAGGTCGCCGACCGCCTTCCGTCCCTCGTCCGCGAGGTCGCGGAGCTCGCGGCGCGATCGCTCGGATGCGAAGCGAAGACGGTGTACCGGAAGATCAATCCCGCGGTCGTGAACCACCCGCGCGAGGCGGAGCGCGTTCAGCGCGTGGCGGCGGCGCTTTCTCCGCTCGCATCATCGGGGCGCGTCACGACGTCCTGCCGCACGATGGGCGGCGAGGACTTCAGCGAGTTTCTCCTGCGCGTCCCGGGCGCGTTCGCGTTCGTCGGCGCGGCGCCGGCCGGGGGCCCTCGCGGTCCGCATCACGCGCCCGATTTCGACTTCGACGAGCGCGCCCTGCCGCACGCCGCGCTCTTGCTCGCGGGCTTCGCGCGCGACGTTCTCCGAGACTGAGGCCTTGAAGCGCTGACGCGTGGCCGCCGCCCTCGTCCTCTACGGCGCCGCCGTCCTTTTCGTCGGCCTCTTCGCGGCGCGAGACGCGTCGCGCTCTCAGGGGGCGTTTCTCGTCGCGGACCGCGGCCTCTCGGCGTTCACGACCTGGGCGGCCCTCTCCTCGACGGTGATCGGCGGGTCCACGACCCTCGTCCTCGCGGCGCTCGTCGCGCAGGTGGGTCTGCCCGCGCTCTGGCTCGACCTCGCCGGGGCGCTCGGCCTCTTCGCCCTTGGTCTCTTCTTCGCCTCGCGAGTCCGTGCGACGGGCGCGACGACGATCGCCGAGGTCGTGGGAAGAACGTACGGAGAGGGCGTGAGGCGGATCGCCGCCTTTCTCGTCGTCCTCGCGGAGATCGTCTGGTTCGCGCTTCTGACCGAGGCGACCGAGACGGTCATCGTCGCGACGACGCCATGGGATCCCGTGCGCGTCCTCGTCGTCACGGCGGCCCTCTTCGTCGCCTACACGGCGCTCGGAGGCCAGCGCGCCGTCGTCAGGACGGACATCCTCCAGTTCGGTCTCATGGTCGCGGGCCTTCTCGCCGTGGCCCTTCCGCTCGCGCTCCGCTCCCTCGTGGCCACGGGCGCTCCGGCGGACCTCCTCCGCTTCCCGACGGGCCCGCGTTTCTCGTGGGGGGACGCGTGTGCGCTGCTCGTTCTCGTGGGCCTCCCGCACACCGTGGGGAGCGACGTGTGGGCGAAGCTCCTGTCCGCGCGCGAGGAGCGTGTCGCGCGCCGTGCGGCCCTCGGCGCCGCTCTTTCCAAGGTCGCGTTCGGCCTCGCGACCGCGACGATCGCCCTCGCGGGCATCGCCCGCGGCGTGGGCGGTCCTCCCGCGGAGCTCTTCCCCCGCACGGTGTTCCTCCTCGCGGGAACGGCGCTCGCCCCGCTTCTTCTCGTGGCGCTCGTCGCGACAATGCAGTCCTCGGCGGACTCCGTCCTCCTGTCGGCCGCCGCCGCGACGACGCACGACCTCCTCGGACCGAGGGCGGGCGTCCTCACGACCCGTCTCGCCGTGGTCGCGTATGGCGGGCTCGGCCTCGTCGTGGCGCTCGTCCTTCGTGATCTCGTCGAGACGTTCCGCCTCGGCTACACGCTCTTCGCGTCCGGCCTCATCCTGCCCACGCTCGTCGCGTTCTGTCCCGGCGTCCGCGTGGACCGGCGATTCGCCGGCGCCGCGATGCTTCTCGGCGGCGCGACGGCGATGCTCGAGCGCTTCGCTCATCCTTTCGGCGTCGATCCCGTCCTCGCGGGCACGGGCGTTAACGCTTTGGTCCTCCTCCTCGGCGTTTCTCGAGCGGTGAAGGGGGTCGGGGGGAAACACGACCGTGTTTCCCCCATCGCTAGAAGTGGCTAGCGCGCCTTCCCCAGGCGCGTGCGAAGCACGCGGCGCGCTAGAGGCCGGCCACGCGCAGGGCCGCCGCGACGACCCCCGCGCGCGACGCGTCGGCCACGGCCGGCGACGAATCCGCTTCGGGGCCGCTCCCGTTCTGCGCTGCCACGAGCGCGGCGTCGAGAAGCGCGAGGATGACGCGGGCCGTCTCGGCCGGCGGGAGCGGAGTCGGAACGCCCGTCTCCGTCAGCGTCTGCTCCAGGAGCGAGGCGCGCGGGTCCTCGCGCTCTTCGAAACGTGCCGCGGCAGAGGGGCCGGCGAGCCGGTTGAGCAAGCTCAGCCTCGGGAGCGAGGGATGCGCGGCACCGAAATCCCAGAGGGCCTCGACGGCGGCCGCGAGGCGCTCATGCGGCGTCCCATCGCGTGCGGGAAGAGGCACCCCCGCCCGAATCGCGGCGTCGAGGACGGAGCGATAGAGCTTCTCCTTGCTCCCGAAGTGATAGTGAAGGGTCGCGACGTTCACGCCGGCCCCGGCGGCGACCTGCCGCGTCGTGGCGCCCGCGAAGCCCGCCGCGGCGAAACATCCTTCCGCGGCTTTGAGGATGACGCGCCGCGTCTCGACGGGATCGCCGCCGCGGGGCCGACCGACGTGTCGTCTCGCCGTCACCGACCGCGCATGCTAGCGTTCGCCGAGAGTGGGGGCGAAGAATTCTCTTTCTGTCTCGATCCGGGCGGCCGCGCGCAAGGAAGCCGCACCGGACGCCGCCGCCGGCGCCGATCTCCAGCACGCGCGCGCGACGGACCCGGAGGGCACGCTCGTCGCGGTGGATCGGGAGGGCCGCCCTGTCGGCTCGGCCGCCGCGGCTGTCCGAGAGGACACGCTTCTCCTCCTCGCGCTCGACGTGAAGGCGGAGCATCGAAGGCAAGGAGTCGGAAGCGCGCTCCTCGCGGCGGCGCGCGCATACGGCGCGGCGCGGGGCGCCCGCGCGCTGGAAGTTCTCGCTCCCTCAAACCCGTCCTGTCTCGCGTTCTTCTTCCGCGCCGGCCTCACCGTTCGCATCGATCGTCCTCGACATGACGGCGGACCTGTCCGACTGCCCGGCGGAGGGCGCCGCGCTTCACGTCGTCTCTCCCGGGGCTTCTTTTTACGGTTGGGTCGCCGCTCTCGACCGCGAGACGAGAGGCTTCGCCCGGCCGCGCGACTGGGCGCGCTGGGCTTCGGAGGGCCACGTCGTCTCGTGGAGGCGCGGAGGGCGGCCCGTGGCGCTCGGCGCGTGGCATCCCGGGGCGTCGCGCGGTCGCGCTCGGCCCCATCGCGGCGAGAGTTGCGGAGGTCGCCTCGGGTTTCCTTCCTCTCCTCGCGTCGCGCGCCGGGGGAAAGCGCGTCTCCCTCGCACTTCCCGACGAGGCCCGCGCGCTTCTGATCGCCGCCACGAGCCTCGGCTTTAAGCCCGTCGGAACGCGCGTCCTTCTTGCCGAGAGGAGACGCGGCGACCTGCGCCGCTACGCGGGCGGCGGCGGCCTTTTCTTCTGAAAGGCCGGGCGAAGCGGCGTCACTTCCTTTCGGGCGGGCTAGACTTCAGGCCGCATTCTTGCGTCTGACGGCTGCTGCCGGCACCAAAGTCGCAGAAAGAGGAAACCCACGATGCGCCTCAAGTCCCTTTCCCCCCTCGCCTTCGCCGCCATTTCCCTGCTGCCGGCAACTCTTTTCGCGGACATCCCGGCCTCGACGCAGTGGATCGTCACGTCGGCGAAAGTCTCCGGAGGAGGCAACGATTACGTCACGTCCCTCCGCATCGTGAACCCGAATCCGGCCGCGGTCGAAGTCGACATGTATTTTCTTCCGCAGACGCCGCTCGACGCCTCGAACAGCGCGCTCTCCGACAACAGCGCGGCTCCCAAGGTGGCCGTGACCGTGCCCGCGAACTCCACCCTCGCCCTGGACGACCTCCTCGCCTCGAAGTTCGGCACGGCCGGCGCCGGAGGCATCCGCATCGACTCGTTCGCGGCGACGGGCGGACTGAATCCCGACCCCGCGGGCGTCTGGGCGCTCTCGCAGACGCTCGTCGTGAACGCGAAGAATCAGGCGGGAACACCCGGCACGAACGGCTTCGCGATCCCCTCGCAGAACAACGAACAGGTCGTGGCCCTCGGCGAGACGGCTTACGTGCCGTACATCTCGGGCTCCCCGACGACCAACCCGCCGAGCGGATACCGCACGAACCTCTTTCTCCTGTCCACGAACGCGACGGGCACGACCGGCGTCACGGTGACGCTCCGCAAGGGCGACGGGACCTCGCTCGGCTCGAAGAACATCACTCTCGGAAAGCTCTCGCAGACGCAGATCAACAACATCGCGAGCTTCTTCGGATACGTCCCCGCCGCGAGCGACACGAACCTGACCGCTCTCGTGACGGTCACGAGCGGCGGACCCGTCGCGACCGGCGCCTCCATCATCGACAACGCGATCGGGTCCATCAGCTACGCCCCGCCCGTGAAGATGCCCGTCGCGAACAACGGCGCGTACGGCCTCATCCTGAACGACGGGTTCGGCTTTTCGGGGCGTGCGGAGATCTTCCAGGGCTCGTTCGACTACCTCAGCGCGGGGATCGTGATCGACGCTTGCGGCGGCCAGCCGACGCTCTTCTTCGTTCAGGGCTCGGAACGCCGGGACCCATCCAGAACACGACCTTCACGAAGAACGCCGATGGCAGCACGTCCTTCGCGGGAACCCAGGCCGACGGCTCCGGCGCCACGGCGGCGACGTTCAGCGGAACGATCCAGACGTACTTCGACGGCACCGTCTACGGCAGCCTGACGTACACGCGCGCCAGCGGAACCGCCGGCAACCCTTGCCCCGCCGCGACCGTGACGTACTCCTTCACCGGCGCCAAGGGCCTGGACCTCACTCCGTGAAGGCCGGCTTCGCCAGGCTCGCCCTCGTGAACGCGGCTGCTCTCGCCATTCTCGCGGCGACCGCGACGTCTCCCGCTTCCGCGGCGGACCTCTACGGCAAGCCGCTCCGCGGACTGTCGCCGGTTTCGGTCGCGGCCATCGTCAAGGATCCCGCGCGCTATTCCGCGAAGACGGTCCGCGTGGAAGGCGTGAACGCGGGAGCCGCCGGCCGGCCCGCGCTGAAGGATGGAGGCGCGGTCCTGCCCCTCGTCTCCGATGGGTCCTTCAAGCTCCCCCCGGACCTCGCGGGCGGGATCCTCGCAGCCGAGGGGCGCGCCCGCGCCACCGAGACCGGAGCCGTCTTCGTGGCCTCCGGCGTCGAGGTGCGGCGCGAGGGCCCCGCCCGATGAGACGGTCTCGCTCGTTCCCGACGGCCTTCGCGGCTCCCGTCGTCCTTCTCGGGTTGATCCTCACGGGGGCGTGCCGCGCGCCCGAGGAGACCCGCTCCCTCAACTTCGACCCCGAGACGACGACGGGCGCGCTCGGCGCGGGCTGGGACGGCTTCGAGAAGACCGACCTCGGCGACACGTTCGTCTGGGCCCACGGCCGCGAGGCGCGCGTCTCGATCGTGAGTCGCGCCGACGGCGACCGCCTCGTGCGCTTCCGGTGCTGGCCGTTCTCCTTTCCGGGGGCGCCGCCGCAGACGCTCACGCTGTTCGTGAACGACCAGCGAACCGAGATGCTCACGCTCGGCGGCGAGGCGCGTGTCTACGCGATCGCCGTCCCGCGCGCGTTCTGGAAGAGGGGCACGAACGAGCTCAAGTTCGTCTTCGCGTACGCCGAGTCCCCCAAGGACCGCGTGAGCGGCGCCACGGACGAGCGCACGCTCTCGGCCGCGTTCGACTGGCTCGAGATTCTGCGCCCGCAGCCTGCGAAGAGCTGACCGGCCCTACTTCTCGTCCACCGGAACCTGCGAGGAGACGAGGCTCGGGTAGCGGGTCCTGAAATACGCGAAGAGCTCCGCCACTTTCGTGTCCTCGCCCTGCTCCCAGGCGAGGTCGCGGAAGCGGTATTCCTGACCCTTCGTCTTCACGACCCACTCGAAGCACTCGTTGCCGCCGGATTTCTTGAGACACGTGAGCTGCTGCTCGGTCATCTGCTTCGCCGTCAGGAGGACGTTCTTCGCCGCGTTGCGCGCGTCCGTCCAGCGCAGCGTCTCGTCCTTGAACTCGAGGACGCCGGGATCCCAACGGCTCTTGAGCAGGACGATGCCGCTGTTGCGCCGCGCGAGCCCTTCCCACCGCATGGCCGCCGCCGGGGTGGGGGTCGGAGGCGGTGTTGCGAGGGCCTCGGCGGCGGGAACGGCGGCGGGCGTGGCGACGGCCTGCTTGTGCTCGGAGACGGCCGAGATGAGGCTTTCCGGAAGGCCCGCGTTCCGCAGTTTGACGATGTCCTCCGCCGAGAGATCCTTCGCGATGTCGGCGCCGGAGATGTATTTCTTGAGGAAATCCTCCGAGAGGTTCGCCTTCCAGAGCTTGATGAGGTTGTCGACGAGACTGGGCGTGGGCGTGGGGGGCGCCTCCACGACCGTCGAACCGGCCGAAGGCGGCGCGGGAGAGGGCGTCGGTGTCGATCCGGGCTGCTGCCCCAGAAGGGTCGACGTCGCGAAGAGACCTGCCATCGCAGTCAGAAGTAGCTTCATCCTTAAACCTCCGAGAAGACTCGTCGGATCCTACAGGAGGCGGCTGCGCGCCACGCCACCCGAGACGCAAACTTGTATTCTCTCCCGATGGCAGCCTGGAGGGGACCGTTTTCCGCGGCTCTTCTCGCCGCGTGCTTCGTGCCCGCCCCCGCCTGCGCCCAGACGGATCCCTGGGCGGCGCGCGTCCGCTCGCGCTCGGACACGGCGCTCGCCACTTTTCAGGGCGTCGACTGCGTCTCGATCCGCGCGCCGAGGGCGATCGTGTGGCGGCTGCTCGTCGCGCCCGAGTACGCTGCGAAGTGGTTCTTCGCCGGCGTGCCGAACCTCCTGCCGCGCGGGGCGCGCTACAAGAAAGGGCCCACGGCCGAAAAAGGCGATGTCCTCACGTTGGATGCGACGACGCTCGAAGGGCCTCGTCATCTCGAGATGGTCGTCCTCGCGGCGGTACCGGGCCAGCTTCTCTCGTTTCTCGTGAAGTCCGACGGCGCCGACCTTCTCGGCAAGGGGATCGAGAAGCTCTCCCTCACCTTCGTGCTCGACACGCCGGTGAGCGGGACGACGGACCTCTACCTCGCGATGCATTACGACCCGGACTCGCCGTTCTCGGCGATCCTGTCGCCCGCCGCCGTGCGCCACCAGCACGAGAGGAGGCAGGCCTCGCTCAACATGTTCCAGATGCTCGCCGAAGAAGCGGCGCGCCTGAAAGACCCTCCGCTTCACGATGTGCCGACTGTCAGAAGCCGGCGCTCCCCGCGCGCCCCGCAAATGAAGACCGGCGTTTTTCGAGCGGTGAAGGGGGCAAGGGGAAAACACGACCGTGTTTCCCCGATTACTGGCAGATTCTAGGCCGCCCCTTCTGGTGTGGACCGCGCAGCGGTCTGCGGCCTAGAGAATGACGCCTTTCAAGGGCACCTTCACGTCGCTCTTGGTCTTGTCCGTCGTCTTGATGTGGAGCTCACCCTCGAAGACGCCCTTCTTGATCTTCTGGTCGACCGTGAGCACGACCTGCACGCGCGACTTGTCGACGGGCACGATCTCGGCGGAGATGCCCGGCACGTTCGTCTCGACCTTCGTGACGGCGAAGGTCGCCGCCTGCGCGTTGTTGTTGACGATCATGACGTTCCGCTTCACGGCATCGCCCTTCGGATCGAAGTTCCCGAAGTTGATGGAGACCGGCGTGACCGAGACGGGGGGCTTCACGAAGCCCGACACCGCAATCTCCATCTCGGGCTGCCTCTTGACGCCGGTTGCGACCTTCACGATTCCGCCGAGGATCCCCTCCGGCGCATCGGGTGCGGCCGTCAGGGTGATCTTCCACTGATTCGGGTTCTTGTCCTTGATGAGTTCCTTCTCGGGCACCGGAGCAACCGTGGCCTTGAGGAAGGAGTTGGGGGAATCGACCCTCGTCGGCTTGAAGTCCGGCTCGTCCGACACGAGGATGACCTCGGACGAGGCCGGCTCGCCCGAGAGCGCCGTGATACGGAAGAAGCCGTACGGCAGCGCTTCGACGAAAGGCTTCACATTTGCGGAGAGAAAGAGCGTCATCTGCGGCATCGACGGGTCGTCCGTCATGAGAAGCGCCGTCTTCGAGATGGGCCCGGAGAAATTCTTCGTGTCGACCGTGAGGGTGACCTTCCCCTCGCCGCCGGGCTTGATCACCTTGTCGAACTCCGGCACGGTGCAGCCGCACGAGGGCTTGACGTCCGTGACGTGGAGATCGGACTTGCCGGTGTTCTTCAGGATGAACACGTGCTTGATGGGCTCGCCCTTCGGCACCGTTCCGATGTCCTTCCTGTCCTCGGGGACGACGAGCTTCGGCCCGTTTGCCGGGTCGGCTTTGGCAGGAGGCGGAGCCTGCGCGAGGAGGGCCGGGGCGAAGGCGAGCGTGACGGCCGCGGCCAGAGCGGCGGCGATCCGGGGGCGCATTCGGGAGAGAGACATCGGGAACTCCTTCGGAAAATGCCGGGCGGGATATCGCCCTTTGGGGTTGCGAGTATACGTGCGCGCGCCCCGACAGGCGCCCCCAAGCGCCAACGGGGCAGTTCGAGAGGGCCAGCAGTGGCCCTAGCAAGGGCTGGGCCTAGGCCTCTTCCAGCGTGCCTTCGAAGACGACGCGCGCGTCGCCCGTGAGCGTGAGGTCGCGGGCGACTTCGCCGTCCCTCACGAAGGACACCCAGAGCGTCTCACCCGAGCGCGTCGAGACCGCGACCGGTGGAGCGGAGCCCGTCAGGAAGCTCGTCATGACCGCCGACGCGACCGCGCCGGAGCCGCACGCGAGCGTCTCGGCTTCGACCCCCCGCTCCCAGGTCCGAACGGCGATCCGCGAAGCAGAGAGCATCTTGACGAAATTCGCGTTCGCGCCCTCGCGCATCGCGGGATGACGCCGGTTGAGGGGCCCGAGGATCGACAGATCGAGCGCGTCGAGGTCGACGTCCGTCTTCACATACAGAATGACGTGCGGCACGCCCACGACGAGCGCGAAGGCGTCGCGCTCGAGTATCCCGCCCGTCGCGTCGAGCGACGGCACGGAGCGCCCCACGGCCACCGGCTCGGGCAGCGCGAGCGCGACGCTCCCGTCGGCATGCACGGTCGCGCCGACGGCGCCCCAACCCGTCGCGACGACGAGCGAGGGCCCGGCGAGGCCGCGAAGGAAAGCAAACCGCGCCGCGCACCGCGTTCCGTTTCCGCAGAACCGTCCCACCGAGCCGTCCGCGTTGACGTAATCGGCCACGACCCTCGAAGAGGGGTCTCCTTCACGCTCCGCAAAGACGAACAAGACTCCATCCGCGCCGACACTCGTGCCGCGACGACAGAGCCGGCGAATCGCCTCGGTCTCCTTCGGGCCTCTCTCGACGCGCGCGCCGAAGACGAGGAAGTCGTTTCCGGCTCCGCTCATCTTCGTGAACGCGAGCGGCAGCGAGCCGAACGGCGCCGGGGTCTCGCGGGTCACTTCGCGGTCCCGATCGCGCTTTCGTTCCCCGACTTGTCCACGGCCGTCACGCCGTATTCGCCGGCCGCCGAGCCCGCGTCGAAGTAGACGGGATCCTTCAGGTCCTGCGCAATCACCTTCCACGAGCCGTTCTCGCGGCGATAGACGCGATAGGAGGCGAGGTCCCCCGCGAGGCTCGGGTTCCACACGAGGCGTGTGCCGCCCGCCTCGGAGAGGATGAGCACGCCTTCCGGAGCGTCCGGCGGAAATACGTCAGCCGTCGAAACGGGCACCTCGTCGGACGCCGGGCCGAGAATGAGCGGCTGCTCCGCGACGGGCGCCGCGCGCACGGTGTAGACGTACTTCCGGTCGGGCACGACGGTCGCGTCGACGTACGTCGTCGTGCCGATGGCGACGCCCAGCGGGCGGTCCTCGTATTCCTCGTCCCGCGCGTCCCGCCGGTAGACCGCGTAGCCCGCGACCTTCGCGGGGCGCGTGCCGTCGAGCATGGCGACGGGGGCTCTCCAGTCGAGGCACACGCGCGCCTCCTCGACGGTCGGCACGAGCAGGAACGGCCGGCCCGGCGGGACGCGCGGCATGAGCGCGACCAGCGGCGACAGCTCGGAGGCCTTCTTGCGGTCGCGCGTGGCCGTCACGCCGTACCTCAGGAACACGCGCCCGACGCGTCCCTCGCGGTAGAGAGCCACGAGCGGATCCCTCACGACGACGTCCGGCCCCGCCGTGGCCGCGTCGAGGTCCGTTCGCGTGAGCTTTTGGATCGCCTCGGCGCGCGCGCGGAATCCCTTCTCCTCGAGCGCGCGGGCCGCCGCGTCTTTCGCCGCCTCCGGCGGCCTTTCGCCTTCCCGCGCCCCGACGATCTCGCGGTAAACCGTCACGCCCGTGAGATTCGTGAGCGTCTCGCCTGCATTCGTCTTCGACGGAAAGGGGAACCTCAGGACGACGTCCGAGCCTTCCTGCGAGAGGCGCACGGGCTCGATGCGGGCGGGCAGGACCTGAAGCGGCGGCTCTGGCGCGATCTTTCGTCCGCAGCCCTGAAGGAGAACAAACGAAAGAAAAAAGAGAAGAAGAGAGAATTCTCTTCTGATATGCGGCGGCTGCAATTGCAGCCGCCGATAGATGAGAAATCTTCTGCCCGAATGGCCGATGTCAAGGGCGCGCTTCGCGCGCCGCGCAGCGGTCAAGGACCCTTGACATCGGTCATTCGGGAAATACGTGTGCATTTCCGATCCCAGTTACAACACGAAACGCGAGAGGTCGCGGTCCCTGACGAGGCCCTGGAGCGCCCGCTCGACGTAGGGCTTGTCCACGACGATGCGCGCGCCCGCGGCGTCCGGCCCCGCGAAGGAGATCTCCTCGAGCACGGTCTCGAGGATCGTGTGAAGACGCCGGGCGCCGATGTTCTCGAGGTTTCGGTTCACCTCGGCCGCGGCCTTCGCGATCTCCCCGAGGCCGTCGTCCGCGAAGACGAGCTCGATGCCGTCGGCCGAGAGCAGCGCGGCCGACTGCTTCGGGAGCGCGTGCTCCGGCTCGGTGAGGATGCGCAGAAAGTCCTCGTCCGTGAGCGAGTCGAGCGCGACCCGGATCGGAAAGCGGCCCTGCAGCTCGGGGATCATGTCCGACGGCTTCGCGACGTGGAAAGCGCCTGCCGCAATGAAGAGGACGTGGTCCGTCTTCACCATCCCGTGCTTCGTCTTCACCGTCGTTCCCTCGACGAGCGGGAGGAGATCCCGCTGGACGCCTTCTCGCGAGACGTCGGGCCCGCCGCGCGCTCCCTCCTTGCCCGCGATCTTGTCGATCTCGTCCAGGAAGACGATCCCCGTTTCTTCCGCGCGCCTCACGGCCTCCTCGGGCACGGTCGCCTCGTCGGTCAGCCCGTCGGCCTCGCGCGCCACGAGAAGCGGGCGAGCGTCGGACACGGGCAGCTTCACCTTCTTCTTCCTCTGCGGGCCGAAGAGATTCGGGAGCATGCTCGGGAGGTCGATCCCCATCTCCTCGATGCCTTGCGGCGTCATCACGGAGATCTGCGGCGTCCGTTCGTCCGTCACCTCGAGCTCGACCTCGCGCGCCTCGTGCTTGCCGTCCTTGAGGTCGCGGCGGATCCGGTCCCTTCCGTCCTGCAGGCCTGCGCTCGCTCCCGGATCCGCGCGGCCCGCCGTTGGGGCCGACAAAGCCGTCACGAGGAGGTCCACGAGCCGCTCCTCCGCCGCGGCGGTCGCGCGGTCCGCGACCCGCGCCCGGCGCTCGTCTTTCACGAGCCGGACCGCCGCCTCGACGAGATCGCGCGCGATGGAGTCGACGTCGCGGCCGACGTACCCCACCTCCGTGAACTTCGAGGCCTCGACCTTCACGAAGGGCGCGTCCACGAGGCGGGCGAGGCGCCGCGCGATCTCGGTCTTGCCGACGCCCGTTGGGCCGATCATGAGGATGTTCTTCGGCATCGTGTCGCGCTGGAGCTCGGGGGTGAGGCGCTGGCGGCGCCAGCGGTCTCGGAGGGCGATCGCGACGGCACGCTTCGCCTTTGTCTGCCCGACGACGTGGCGGTCGAGCTCGGCCACGATCTTCCGCGGGGAGAGGTCCTTGAGGAGGTGCGGCGTCACGGGAGGGTCTCGACGCGGATCACGTCGTTCGTGTAGATGTCGATCGACGCCGCGATCGAAAGGGACTCCTTCACGATCGCGGCCGCGTCGAGGGCCGAGTGGCGGAGCAGCGCGCGGGCCGCCGCCGACGCGTACGGGCCGCCGGAGCCCACGGCGATCACGCCTTCGTCCGGCGCGATGACGTCGCCCGTCCCCGAGAGGAGGAGCGAGATCTTCTCGTCGGCCACGACGAGGAGGGCCTCGAGCTGGCGGAGCGTCTTTTCGGTGCGCCAGTCCGTCGCGAGCTCCACGGCCGCTCGCTCGAGCTGGCCGTGGAACTCCTCGAGCTTTCGCTCGAACCGCGTGAAGAGGGTCACGGCGTCGGCCGTCGAGCCGGCGAAGCCCGCGAGGACCCTTCCGTTCAAGAGCCGGCGCACTTTCGAGGCGCCGCTCTTCATGACAGTCGTCCCCATCGTGACCTGGCCGTCCCCGCCGAGCGCGACGATTCCGTCCTTTCTCACGCAGAGAATGGTCGTGTGCACGAAGCGTGGTCTGCCCATGCCCCGAGTCTAGCCCGTCAGTCTCTCTCCTCGGCCTTCGGGTGGCTCTTGCGGTAGACCTCGATGAGGCGCTCTGCGTCGAGGTGCGTGTAGCGCTGCGTCGTCGAGAGCGAGGCGTGGCCGAGGAGCTCCTGGATGGAGCGGAGGTCCGCGCCGGCGGCGAGGAGATGCGTCGCGAACGAGTGCCGGAGCGCGTGCGGCGAGGCGTGGCGAGGCACGGCGGCCGCCGCGAGAGCCCGATCGAGGATCCGCCGCACGCTGCGGTCCGTCAGGCGGCCGGCGCGCGCGTTCAGGAACAGGATCTCGGCGTCCCGCGACGCGGGCGCGAAGGTCGCCCGTTCCTTCAGCCAGGCACGAAGCGCCGCGGCGGCGGGCTGGCCGAAGGGCACGACGCGCTCCTTGCGCCCTTTCCCGACCGTGCGCACCTGCCGCACGGACAGATCGACGTCCTCGAGACGCAGCCCCACGAGCTCGGAGACGCGGAGCCCCGTCGCGTAGAGGAGCTCGAGGAGAGCCCGATCGCGGGCGCCGAGCGCTCCCTCGCGCCCCCTCGCCTCGACGACCGCTCCGGCTTCGGCGACGGACAGGGTTCGCGGGAGCGTCTTCTCGCGTCGGGGCATCCCGACCGCCTTCGCCGGGTTCTTTGCCATCCGGCCCTCGCGCTTGAGGAACGCGAAGAACGTCCGGAGCGCCGAGAGATGACGTCCGATCGACGTCTTCGAGATCCCTTCGGATCGCAGGTAGGCGAGATAGGACCGCACCGCGAGGGGATCCACGTCCCCGGTGTCGAGCGCGGCCTCCGGCCGGTTCCGGAAGACAGCCGAAAGAAACGCCGTGAAGCGCGCGAGATCCGCGCCGTACGCGGACCGGGTGTGGGGGGAGACGCGGCGCTCGTCCCTCAAATGGCGGTCGAACGCCGAAATCTCCGAGACGAGGGAGCCGGCCTTTACGATGACTTCTTCGCCAGGCTTCGGACCTCGGCCTCGAGCGCTTTGATCTCGGCCTCGGTGAGCTTCTTGCCGAAGGCGGGCATCTTGTCGTGCCCCTTCGTGATCGAGCGAATGATCCGGGCGTCGTCGATCGTATCCTGCCACTTCGCGTTCGTCAGGTCCCGGGCTTTCTTCTTCCTGCCTTCCTCCGTCTGGCCTCTGCCGTCGTCTCCGTGGCACACGGAGCAATGCGTCTGGAAGTTGTCTGAGCGGGCGCTTTCGCCGCGAATCGGCACGGCCGCTCCTGCGAGGAGGAGAGCGCCGGCCGGGAGGACGAAGAGACGTTTTGTCACGCGAATCTCCTTTGAGGACGATTCTAGAGGGCCGTCGCCTCCCTAGGGTGTGAGGGCGGGCACGGGCAGCGCCTCTTCTCGCCAGCGTAAAACCGCAGCGAGGGCCCGCCGGCCGGTTTCCTCGCGGCGCCTGGCCCTGTCCTGCGTCAAAGGAACCGCCGTCACCTCGTCGCTCTCGATGAGACCGAACGTGACGTTCATGGGTGTGTACGGCTGCTCGCGCGGGGCGGACACGTGCTTGGCGAGCGAGCCGAGCGCGGTCGAGAACGGCAGCGCCTTGGGTTCGTGGCCCTCGAGGAGCTGCGCGAGCGTCGCGCCGACCATGAGGCCCGTGGCGGCCGATTCCAGATAACCCTCGACGCCCGTGAGCTGTCCGGCGAAGAAGACCCGGGAGTCCTTTTTCCAGCGGAACAGGGCGTCGAGATGCGCCGGCCCGTTGAGGTAGGTGTTGCGGTGGAGCATTCCGAAGCGCACGAACTCGGCCTTCTCCAGCCCCGGCAGCATCCGGAAGATGCGCTTCTGCTCGCCGACCCGGAGCTTCGTCTGGAACCCGACGAGGTTGAAGTGCTCGCGCGCGAGGTCGTCCTGGCGGAGCTGCACGGCGGCGTACGGCTCCTTGCCCGTGCGAGGATCTCTCAGGCCGAACGGCTTCATCGGGCCGTGCCTCAGCGTCTCGACCCCGCGCTCGGCCATGGCCTCGATCGGAAGGCACCCCTCGAAGTAGACAGCCTTCTCGAAGTCGTGGAACGGCACCTTCTCGCCGGCGAGGAGCTCGTTCACGAAGGCCTCGTACTCGGACTTCGAAAGCGGCACGTTCAGATAGTCGTCGCCCCCGCCCTTGCCCCAGCGCGAGAGCGCGTAGAGCTTCGAGAGGTCGAGCGACGCGCGCTCCACGATCGGCGCCATCGCGTCGTAGAAGTACAGATACCGGTCTCCGAGCGCGAGAAGCAGCGATCTTTCGAGCGTCGGCGACGTGAGGGGGCCCGTCGCCACGACGACGAAGCCCGTTCCGGCATCCGGGAGGGATTCCGCTTCCTCGCGCACGAGGTCGAGGAGCGGCTCGGATCCGAGGCGCCGCGTGACGGCCTCGGCGAAGACCGCGCGGTCCACGGCGAGGGCGTCGCCCGCCGGCACGGCCGCCTTGCGAGCCTCCTCGAGAATGAGCGAGCCGATCGATTCCATCTCGCGCTTCAGGAGCCCCACGGCGTTCAAAGGGTTGTCCGACCGGAAGGAGTTCGAGCACACCATCTCGGCCAGGCGGTCCGTCGCGTGCGCGTCGGTCGTCCGGACAGGCCGCATCTCGACGAGGCGTACGCGGTGGCCGCGGCGAAGGAGCTGGTGGGCGCACTCCACCCCGGCGAACCCTCCGCCGATCACCGTGACGCGGGGAGCCTCTCCCATCCTCGGGATTCTACGGGCCGTAGACTCGCGGCCATGACCTTCGAAAGCCATCTCTACGACCGCGGCTATTTCGAGGGGCTGCACAAGAGCCACTGGTTCACGAACCCGAAGCGCAAGTACGAGGAGCGAAACCGCGACACGCTGAGCGCCGTCAAGCCTGCGATTTCGGACCGCGTTCTCGAGCTCGGCTCCGCGCGCGGTGACGTCACGTTCTTCCTCGCGCGCCACGCCCGGGCGGTCGTCGGCCTCGACGCGTCCGACGACGCGCTTCAGATGGCCGAGCGCGCCCGTGCCGTTCAGGGGATTACGAACGTCTCCTTCGTGAAGGGCGACGTCGCCGATCTCTCGATGTTCGAGGATGCTTCGTTCGACGCCATCGCCGCCATCGACCTCGTCGAGCACGTCGACGATGCGACGCTCGCTGCGATGCTCGGGGAATGCCGACGCGTCCTCACCGCGGGCGGCCGCCTCGGCCTCTACACGCCCGATCGCGCGCACTACGTCGAGCGCCTCAAGGCGCATGGCGTTCTCCTCCAGCAGTTCCCGCAGCACATCGCGGTTCGAAGGGTCGAGGCATACAGACGTTTTCTTCTCGACGCCGGTTTTCGAATCGATCTCGACGCTTACTCCGTCTCGCCCTTTCCGGGAGTGCGGTGGATCGAGGCCGCGCTCGCGCCCCTTCCGCTCGTCGGGCCGACGTTCCGGTACCGGATCCTCCTGAGGGCCGTGAAGCCGTGACCGACGCGCCGGAGAGATTCGCGCCGAATGCCGAGGTCTACGGGCCCGATTACTACGAGAGGATGTACCGGCCGCACTGGTTCCTGAGGAACCGGCGCAAGTACCAGGAGCGCGACTCGGCGCTTCTCCGAATCGTCCGGCCTTCCCCGTCGACGCGCGTTCTCGAGGTCGGCTCGGCTCGGGGCGACACGGCGTTCTTCCTGGCGCCGCGCGTCGCGGAGATCGTCGGAATCGACGCGGCGAAAGTCGCGGTCGCGGCGGCGCGCGCTCGCCTTGCGGCCCTCGCGTTCGAGAACGTCCGCTTCGAGGAGAAAGACGCCCGCGACCTCTCGGCCGTTCCGGGCGGCCCTTTCGACGTGGTCCTCCTCGCGGACTTCGTCGAGCACGTCCTCGACGACGTCCTCGTCCCGTGCCTCTCGAGCGCGCGGAGAATTCTCCGTCCCGGCGGCGCCCTTGCGATCTACACGCCGAACGCCGCGCACTGGGCCGAGCGTCTCAAGGCGGTCGTGCCCTTCCTCCAGCAGGAGGATCACATCGCGGTCCGGACGGCGGAGCGCGTCGTGACGCTGGTCGAAGCCGCGGGATTCCGGGTGGAGGGCCTCTTCTTTTCCGCGAGCCCGTACCCCCTCCTCGGCGCGGTCGACCGCGCGTTCCCGATGGTCGGCCTCTGCCGTTTCCGGACCTGCCTGAGGGCGGTAACGTCTCCGGCATGAAGATCTCGTTCGTCACCTGCGACGTCTTCACGGACCGACCCTTCACGGGAAACCAGCTCCTCGTCGTGCCGGACGCCCGCGGCCTGACGGCCGAGAAGATGCAGGCCGTCGCGCGCGAGATCAACTATTCCGAGTCGACGTTCGTGCTGCCGCCGAGGGATCCCGCGCATGCGTATCTCCAGCGCACCTTCGTGCCGGTGAAGGAGATCCCGTACGCCGGCCATCCGACCGTCGGGACGGCCGTCGTGATGGCGTCTCTCGGGAAGGTCGCGGCCGGTGCGCCAGACGGCGCTCATCCCATCACGATCGAGGTCGGCTTCGGCCCGCTCGCCCTCGAGCTCCTCAAGAAGGACGGGTGCGTCTCCCGCGTGAGGATGCAGCAGGGGCGGCCGGAATGGAGGGAGCCCGTGGCGCGCGCCGACGTCAAGGGCCAGATCGCGGCGGCGCTCGGCGTCCCGTTCGACGCGCTCCACCCGTCGCTCCCGCCGCAGGCCGTCGGGACCGGGAACACGTTCCTGATGGTCCCACTCGCGTCCGTCGCGGCCGTGTCCACCGCCCTCGCCGACACGCGGATGCTCAACCACATCGAAAGGGAGCTCTCGGTCCTCGGCCTCTTCTTCTTCGCCTTCGACGAGGTCGGCGGGAAGGTTCGCCTCCGGGCGCGCATGTTCGCGCCGGGCGCGGGCGTGCCAGAGGACCCGGCGACGGGCTCGGCCGCCGGGCCGGTGGGCGTCTACCTCGCGCTCCACGGCGCGATGCCGGGCGGGGTGACTGAAGGGCGAGGCCATTTCACGATCGACCAGGGGATCGAGATGGGCCGGCCCTCGGAGCTCGCCGTGACGGTCCTTCTCGACGGCGGCCGTCCGTCGGCCGTCCGCGTCGAAGGGAGCGCTGTCCTCATGATGCGCGGCGAGCTCGAGGTCTAGGCCTTCCTTGGCGCGGGAAATGCACGGTCCGAAGGAGTAGTCTCAATTCGGGACTTTCCCAAGTAGGAGGGTCGCCGTGACAAAGTTCTCCGCGGCTCTGGCTCTTTCCTCGCTGACTCTCGCCGCCTGCTCCTCGGTCTCGGTCGAGAGCCAGGCCCGCCTGCCGCAGCCCGCACCCGCCTTCGCGCGCACGCTCGTCGTCGTCGCCCTGCCCGACGCGTCACGCCGCGTCGCCGAGGACACGCTCGTGGCCCGCCTCCCGTCGCTGCACCCTTCGACGTCGTACGCGACCGTCGAGCTGGAACGCGGCATCACGCTCGGCGCGCTCCGCGAACGGGCGCGTAAGAACGGCTTCGACGGCCTCCTCGTCGTCTGGGTCGACGGAATGACGCTCAAGGACTATCCCGCGCTTGAGGTCATCCCGAGTTCTACACAAATCGGACTTCGCTTCGCAGCGAGCCTGACGGGCCTCGACGGGGAGCGCGAGATCTGGAAGGGCATCGTTACTAACCGGGACTCGTCTCCAATCGTGAAGCACATGCCGGAAACGATGTCGGCTCTCGCGGACCGGCTGCGGATGGACGGCGTCGCGGACTGAAGGTCAGCCGACCTCGGGCTCGATCGACCCCATCCGCCCGGCCTGGAAGTCCTCGAAGGCCTCGGCGATCTCGGCTTTCGTGTTCATGACGAAGGGGCCGTAGCGGGCGACGGGCTCGTTCAGCGGCTGGCCGCCGATGACGAGAACATCCATCTTCGCGGCCGCCTCGAACACGACGTCTCCCGCGCCCTTTCCGAAGATGACGCAATCGCCCGCGCCGCCGCGCGTGCCGTCCTTCCCGAACCGGCCTTCGCCCGCGAGGACGTACGCGAAGACGTTGAAGCCTTCGGGCACCCGCTGGGTCACGCGGCCGCCTAACTCGAGCGTGAAGTGGAGATAGAGGATCGGCGTCCGCGTCTCGATGACGGCCTCTTGTCCGAGCGCTTCCCCGGCGAGCACCTTCACGCTCACCCTTCCGTCCGCACTTTTCGCCGACGGAATCCGCGCAGAGGGGATCTCCTGATACCGCGGGCGCAAGCGCTTGTCTTTCTTCGGGAGGTTCACCCAGAGCTGGAGTCCGTGAATGAGGCCGCCCTTTTTCAGGAACTGAGGGTCCGGCAGCTCGGAGTGGACGACGCCGTCGCCCGCGGTCATCCACTGGACGTCGCCCGGCGTCAGCGCCCCGGAATGGCCGCGCGAGTCACGGTGGCGCATCGCGCCTGCTAGGAGATACGTGACCGTCTCGAAGCCGCGGTGCGGGTGGTCGGGCGCGCCGACGGCCTTCCCGGGCGCGTAGCTCGTCGGGCCCATCTCGTCGAGGAGGAGGAACGGGTCGATCGCGGCGAGCGCCGGGGTCGGGAACGGGCGGCGGACCTGGAAGCCTCCGCCCTCGAGCGTGACGACGCCGGGGACGACGCGGGAAACGCTGCGGGATTCGTTCATGCGGCGCGAAACGCGTCACGACTTCGCGTTATTCCAGCGTGCCTTCTTCCGGGAAGAGCGGATCAGCTCCTCTTTCGGGTTCTTGCCTGAAGGCTTCTTGACGCGGCGGCCGCCGCCGTTTCGGGCTTCGGCTTCGAGGCGCGCTTTTTCGTTCCCTTGGCGGGAGCCGGCGCCCTTGCCTCGGCGATGGCCGCCTCGAGCGCGCCTTCCGGGATGCGTGTCGCCGGCTGGTAGAGCTCGAGGTCGGCGGCCGGAACGTCGAGGCCGCAGCCCTCCGTCTCGCAGACGTAGAACGGGCCCGCCTTGCGGTCGCGCACGAGGAGATACGGCGCCTTGCAGCTCGGGCACGTCTTCGGCACGGGCCGCGCCCGGAAGTTCTTGTCGCAGGCGGGGTAGTTCGAGCAGCCGTAGAACGGGCCGAAGCGCCCGCGTCTCACGAGGATGTCCCCCGTCTTGCACTTCGTGCATTTCACGCCGGTGAGCGTCACGGGCTTCGGCGGCTTGAAGCGGCATGAGGGAAAGTTCGAGCACGAGACGTAGTCGCCGAAGCGCCCGTGGCGCGTCACGAGAGGGCGCCCGCAGCTCGGGCACTTTTCGCCGGTCGGGACGTCGGGCTTCGCTTCCGCCTTCCCGCCGGCGACTTTCACCGGGACGGTGTTCCGGCAGACGGGATAGGCCGTGCAGCCGAGGAACGCGGAGCCGTTCCTCCCGGTGCGGAGCTTCATCGGGCTGCCGCATTCCTCGCAGGTCTGACCTTCGAGGTCGGACGCGTCGATGGGGTCCTCCTCGATCTCGGGGATGTCCTGCGTGAAGTCGCATTCCGGATATCCGCTGCACGCGATGAAGAGACCCGCCTTCCCCATCCGCAGCTTCAACGCGTGGCCGCTCTTCGGGCACGTGTCGCCGGGATCGTTCGTGAGGCGGAAGTCGATGAAGCGCTTCCTCACCTCCGCGAGGGGAAGCCCCGCTTTGAGCGAGACCATCTTCTTTTTCGCCTTCTCGCGATCCTTGACGAACTGGCCGTCGAACTCCGCGAGCGCCTTTCGCCAATCGAGCTTCCCTTCTTCGACCGCGTCCAGCTCTTCTTCCATTTTCGCGGTGTACTCGGTCTGGAAGAAGTCGTCGAAGCCCTCGCGCATGAGGTCGACGATGACGCGCCCGAGCGGCGTCGGGGTGAAGCGCCGGTCTTTCTTTCTCACGTACTCGCGGTCTTCGATCTTGCGCATGATCTCGGCGTACGTGGAGGGCCGGCCGATGCCGTTCTCCTCGAGGAACTTCACGAGCGACGCCTCGTTGAACCGCGGCGGCGGCTGCGTCTCGTGCCCCTCGGCGGCGACCGCGACGAGAGTCAGCGGGTCGCCTTCGGCGAGCGCGGGCAGGCGTGTCTTGTCGTCCTCATCCTCGGCCTCGCCGTTCGCCTCTGCTTTCTCCCGTTCCTCCACGTCCGGCTCGGCTTCCTTCTCGTAGACACGCAGCCACCCCGGGTCCTTGAGCACGGTGCCCGATGCGCGAAGGCCCGCCGCCTCCCCGCGTTTCTTGGCCTCGATCTCGACCGACGTCACTTCCGAGACGGACGGGCCCATCTGGGACGCGACGAAGCGGTTCCAGACGAGCCGGTAGAGCTTCAGCTCGTCCGGAGACAGATAGCGTGCGATCGCCTCGGGCGGAAAGTCGAGCGACGTCGGCCGGATCGCCTCGTGCGCGTCCTGGGCGTCCTTCTTCTGGCGGAACCGCCGTGGCTCCTCCGGGAGGGCGGAGGCTCCGTACGTTCTGCCGATGAACTCACGGACGGCGACGAGCGCCTCCTCGGCCGTGCGCGTCGAGTCCGTGCGCATGTACGTGATGAGGCCGATCGTGCCGTTCTCGCCGATCGTCTTTCCCTCGTAGAGCCTCTGCGCGATCTGCATCGTTCGCCGCACGCTGAAGCCGATGCGCGCGGCGCCTTGCTGGAGCTTGGAGGTCGTGAAAGGCGGCGGAGCGCTCCCTTTTCGCTCCTTGGCCTCGACCTTCACGACCGTGAGCGCCGCGCCCTCGACGTATTCGCGGGCCGCTTCGGCTTGCTCTCGCGTCGCGAGGCGCGGGTCCGTCCCGTCGAACTTCAGCTTCTCGCCTTTCCACATGGCGAGACGCGCCGGGAACGCCACGTCGCCTTTTTTCAGCGTGACGGGGACCGAGAAGTACGGGACACCGACGAAGCGCTCGCGTTCGCTCTCGCGCTCCACGATGATGCGCAGCGTGACCGTCTGGACGCGCCCCGCCGAAAGGCCGCGCCAGACTTTAGACCAGAGAAGGTCAGACACCTCGTAGCCGACGAGACGGTCGATGATCCGTCGGGCCTGCTGCGCGTTGACGCGGTTCTGGTCGATCACGCCCGGGTGGGAGATGGCGCGTGTCACGGCCGCCTTCGTGATCTCGTGGAACTCGGCCCGATGGAACGTCGTCTTGGGAAAGCCCGGCCTCAGAATTTCCCGCAGATGCCAGCAGATCGCCTCGCCCTCGCGGTCCGGGTCGGCGGCGAGATAGATGGTGTCGGCGCCCTTCGCGGCTTTTCTCAGGTCCTGGACGGTGCGCTCCTTGCCGGGCAGGATCTCGTAAGACGGGGCGTAGCCGTGCGCGCGGTCCACCGCGATGCCCTTCTTCTGCAGGTCGCGGACGTGGCCATAGCACGCCATCACGGAGAAGTCCCTGCCGAGGAACTTTCCGAGCGTCGCGGCTTTCGCGGGTGACTCGACGATGACGAGAGATTTCGCCATGAACCGTCGTCACGATGCCATGTCTGTCAACTCCGCGTCCGCACACGCACGAACAGGGCCCCCGGAAGGACCGTCACGAGGCCCTCCAGCTCGAGGTGGACGAGGGCCGCCGAAAAGCGCGCCGCGTCCAGCCCCGTTGCGGAAAGGAGCGTCTCCGCGTCCTTCGGCTCGTCGGCGTCGAGCGCGGCGTGAAGTGCCGCGGCGTCCGGGGAGAGGTGGGCCGGCACCTCGGCGTCCTGGCGCGACGCGACCTGCCGCTTCAACCGCCTTCTCTCCTCCTCGGGCAGCTCCGCGAGGAGGTCATCCGCGTTCCTCACGAGGATCGCGCCGTCCTTGAGGAGGGCGTTCGATCCGGCGGCGCCGGGAGAGAGGATCGAGCCCGGAACGGCCGCCACGTCGCGGCCATAGCCCGTGGCATACCGGGCCGTGATCAACGAGCCGCTCTTCGTCGCCGCTTCGACGACGCAGACGATGCGCGCGAGTCCCGCGAGGATACGGTTGCGAACCGGGAAGTTCCAGGGCTCGGGATCCGTGCCCATCGGAAATTCAGAGAGCGCGCAACCGGACAGAAGAAGCGCCTCGAGAAGGTCCTTCTGCTCGGGCGGATAGCAGACGTCCACGCCGCAGCCCAGAACGGCGATCGACTTCCCACCCGCCCCGAGCGCGGCGCGATGGGCGGCCGCGTCCACGCCCCGGGCGAAACCGGAGACGACCGTCACGCCGGCCTCCGCGAGCTGCGCTGCGAGAGTACGCGCCGCGTCGAGCCCCGCGCGCGAGGCGCGGCGCGCCCCGACGACGGCGATGGCCGGCGCGTCGGGATACGGGATGCCGCGCGCGAAGAGGACGGCCGGCGGGTCATGGATCTCGCGCAGGAGGGCGGGGTAGCCGGGGTCCGTCAGGAAAAGGACGCGCGCTCCGGATTCCGTGAGCCGCCGCACATCTTCTTGGATCTCTCGCCCCTCGGCTGCGAGAAGCGGCGCCACGGTCGAGACGTCCTCGCTCGCGATCCGGGCGGCCACTTCCGGGGACAGCGCGCGCACAGCCCCGGGGGATCCAGCCGAAACAAGGAGCGTCCTGAGGGCGCGGGCCGCCCTTCCGCGCCCCTTCCGCGCCCAGATCAGTCCTGTCCGGGCATCGCTCGCCGCGTCGTCCATGCGGCACCTCTCTTGCTCTGAGAAGAAGTCTCGACGATGTCTATAATGCCCGACCTCGCCGTGACGCGCCGCCTCCGATCCGCCGCTGCGCTTCTCGTGGCCGTCGCCGCCGCCGGGGCGTCCGCGTGCTCGTCGTCGAAGGACAGCGCCGCGTGGAAAGCGCAGAACGCCTATGGAAGCCAGATGGCACGCAAGGGCTTCTGGCGGGAAGCCCTGTTCCGTTACCAGAAGGCGGCCGCTCTCCACCCCGACGACGGCGAGATCCAGAACAACCTCGGCGTCGCGTACGAAAGCATCGGGGAGACGTCGCGCGCTCTGGCCGCTTACAAGAGAGCCCTCGAGCTCGCGCCGCAGGACCAGAAGATCAAACGCAACTACGCGCGTTTCGCCGAGTACTACACCTCGGTCCAGCGCGCCTCTTCGCTGCCCGCGCCGTCCAGCTCCAGCCCGGCCGCCCGGCCCTCCCCGTCGCCCGCACCCGAAAAGCCCGGCTCGATCGAGCCTCCGCGCGTGCCGCCTTCCGTCGGCACCGTGCCCGGCGAGTCGCCCGGCAGTCCCGTCCCGCCGCCCGCGCAGAATCCGCCCTCCCCGCCGCCGGCGCCGACGCCTGGTCCCCCCGCGCCTCCTTCGGGGCCGCGATGAGGCGCGCCGCGACCGGCCTCACGGCCGCTTCGCTCGCCGCCGCCGTCCTGGCCTCGGCGTGCTCGAGCGGGGCTAGGGAGGTCAAGCTCAAGCTTCCTCTGCGCCCGAAGCTCGCCGTGACGGGGCGCGAGCGGATTTCCCTCGCGCCTTTTCTCGTCGCCTCGAAGATCTCGGACAAGAAGGACGCGCCGCGCTACAAGGACCTGGACCTCGACGCCGAGTTCCGGCGGTACCTCGGCAAGCAGCTCGCCAAACGCACGAAGATGACGATCGTGACGATGCCGCAGGACGTGCGGCTGCCGACGCAGAATCTCAAGGAGCTCGGCGAGGCCGGGGATTTCTGGCGCGGCGTGGGCGGCCGCACCGGAGCCGACATTCTCCTGACGGGCGTCGTGGACTTCCGCGTCGAGAACAAGTCGGGCTACCGCAACGAGGAATACCGGAGCCCTATCGACGGCCGGACGTACTACCGCCAGGTGCTCGTCGAGTCCACGGGCTTCACGTTCGACGTAACGGTCGTCGCGATCGACGGGCACACGGGCTCGAAGCTCTTCCAGGAGAACTTCCGGGACACGAAGGAGAAGAGCAAGGCGCGCGTGGACGAGCTCGTGGGCCTTTTCGAGAATCTCTTCTCTCTCGAGAACCAGCTCCTGGGGCTCTTCGTCGTGCGTGAGCGGGAGGCGAACCGTTATGTCTTCGACTAGGCCGAGCTCCCGCATTCCCATGGCCCTT
The DNA here is from genome assembly GCA_963816185.1 of Thermoanaerobaculia bacterium. GTDB lineage: Bacteria > Acidobacteriota > Thermoanaerobaculia > UBA5066 > UBA5066 > Fen-183. Next base: position 94,756 of record CAWFJJ010000029.1, read on the forward strand.
TCCATCGCCCTGCTCGGCGCCGGGGCCCTGCTTCTCGCGCGCGGCGCTCAGTCCTCCGGGCAGAACAAGATCGTCTACGACCAGTTCGACTGGTCGATCTACCAGTCCACGCACTTCGACGTCTTCCACTACTCGCGTGAGCGCCACACGCTCGAGAAGGTCGTCTCGATGGCGGAGTCCGCATACGACGAGCTGTCGCGCCGCCTGAACTACCAGATCCCGAAGCGCATCCCGCTCATCTATTACGCCACGCACGCCGAGTTCGAGCAGAACAACATCGAGCTCAACTTCATTCCGGAAGGCGTCGGCGCCTTCGCCGAGCCGGCACGCAACCGCATCGTCCTCCCCATCGACCTGCCCGACGAGAAGCTCCAGTCTCTGATCCAGCACGAGCTGACGCACGTTTTCCAGTACGAGATCCTGTTCGGCGGGCGGCTCAGCCGCGCGCTCACCTCGAACGCTCCAACCTGGCTCATCGAAGGAATGGCGTCGTACTACGGCAACGACGAGGACGACAAGGACCGGATGTTCCTGAGGGACGCGGTCAACCAGGACCTCATCCCGCCGATCACGAAGGTCAATATCGAAGGCTACGCCGCGTACCGGTACGGGCACGCGGTCTTCGACTTCATGGAAGCCGAGTGGGGCAAGGACGCCGTCCGCGACTTCGTGTTCGAGTACCGATCGTTCCTCGGCCGCGACGTCGCCGTCGCCCTCCGGCGTACGTTCGAGATCCAGCCCGACGACTTCGACCTGAAGTTCCGCCGGTACCTCAGGCGGAAATATCTCCCGCTCCTCGCCGTCAAGGGCGAGGCCTCGGAGTACGGCGAGCGGTTCCGCGTCGGACCCTACGGGCGCGAGTCCTTCGAGATCGGCGCGGCGCCGTCCCCGTCCGGAGATTTCATCGCGACGCTCACGACCTACCGGGACGAAGTCGACATCGCGCTTTTGTCCGTCCGCGACCGCAAGCTCTACAAGAACCTCTCGGCCGGCCGCACGACGAAATACGAATACATCGTCGGCCAGTACCTGACCGCGGGCCCCGAGAGCGGGCGGGACCTCTCTTTCGCGCCGGACGGCGACCGCATCGCCGTCTTCGGCCGCCAGGAGCGCGGCCGCAAGCTCCTCATCTTCTCGGCGCGCGGCGGCGGCCTTCTCGATCGCATCTCGGTCGCGCCCGACGTGCCGCTCGCGCCGTCCTGGTCGCCCGACGGGAACTCCATCGTCTTCTCGGGGATCGAGGGCAACAGCCGCGACATCTTTCTCCTCGACCTCAAGTCGAAGGCCGTGCGAAACCTCACGAACGACCCGGAGTACGACGAGGCGCCCGTCTTTTCGCCCGACGGCAAGTTCGTCTATCACAGCAAGATCGTCAACGGCCTCTCGAAGATCGTCCGTTTCCCGCTCGCCGACGCCTCGAAGGCCGAACAGGTGACGTGGGGCGACGGCAACGACGAAGACCCCTCGTTCTCGCCCGACGGCAAGCGGATCTACTACACGTCCTCGCGCGGCGGCATCTACAACATCTACGGGCAGGATCTCGCGACCGGCGAGATCCTCCAGTACACCGACGTGATCGGCGCCGCCCTGGGGCCAGCGGCTTTCATCGGCCCGGACGGCCAGGAGAAGATCGTTTTCTCGGGCTTCCAGGGCCTGCGCTTCCAGCTTTACGCCGCCGACGCGAAGAAGCCTTTCCGGAAGCTGGACGAAAAGGCGCTGCCGCCCGCTCCGCTCAAGACGGGAGGGACCGCCGCCTTCGTGCCGGCCGTGGAGGTCGCGGTCGATCCCGAGAAGCTCTCGCGCCCGAAATTCAAGATGTTCCTCGACAACGCGCAGGTTCTCGCGGGAGTCAACTCCGACCAGACTTTCGTGTCGCAGATCCTCCTGTCCTTCTCGGATTACCTCGGCGACCGGCGCGCGTTTTTCCAGTTTGACTCGGTCTCCACGTTCTCGAACTTCCGTGTCGGCTACTTCAACATCGCCAAGCGCTTTCAGTGGGGCGCCCAGGTCTACGACGACCGCGAGTACTTCTACGGGTACGACTACCAGACCGGCGATTTCACGCGAGACCAGCGCATCGCGCGAAACACGGGCGTCTCGGTGGACGGCTACTACCCGATCTCGCGTTACACGCGCATCGAAGGAAACGTCGGGTTCGTGAGCCGCGCCCTCGACGTCCCGTACAGCGTCTTCAATCTCGATGGGACGCAGCAGATCAACTACAACCCGCGCACGGACAACGTGCCGACCGCGGGGATCGGGTTTTCGTACGACACGACCCGTTACGCCAGCTTCGGGCCGCAGGCCGGCAAGCGGCTCGACGTCAATCTGCAATACACGCCTTCGTTCAAGACGGGCGAGACGAGCCTCACGACCGACGCCTTCCTCGACGGCCGGATCTATCTGCCGCTGTCGCGGCGGGTCCTCTTCGCGTTCCGCGGCTTCGGCGGCATCGCGCGGGGCGCGGCGCCCACGGTCTACTATTTCGGCGGCCTCGACACGCTGCGCGGCTACGACTTCCGGAGCATCATCGGCAACAACGTCTTCTATGTGAACTCGGAGTTCCGCTTCCCCCTCGTGGACGTCCTCGCGACGCCGATCCTGCAGTTCGGAGGGATCCGCGGCCACATCTTCGTGGACATCGGCGGCGCCTGGCTCAACGACCAGTCGTTTCAGTTCTGGCAGGCCGGACGGCTGAAGGACGGGCACGCGTCCTACGGCGCCGGCTTCAGCATCTATTTCCTCGGCCTCCCGTGGAACGTGGACTTCTCGAAGCAGTGGGATTTCCGAACGGCCCTGTCGGGCACGCAGGCCACGTTCTACGTCGGGACGACTTTCTGACGGGAAGTTCCTCGCCGGCAGACCGGCCCTTCTCGGGCGGTGTGCATAATCTGCGGCCGTGCGCGTTCGCGTCCTCGGAGCCCACGGCGGCTCCTCGCCTTTCCATCGCCAGACGTCGTTTCTGGTAAACGGCACCGTCTGCGTGGACGCGGGCTCTCTCACCGACGCGCTCACGCTCGACGAGCAGGCGTGCGTCCGCGCCGTCCTCGTGACGCACGCCCACATGGACCATGTCGCATCCCTTCCCTTCCTGGTCGAGAACGTCTTCGGGCGGAACGGTTCGCCCCTCGAGATCGTGGCCCCCGAGGAGGTCCTCGCGGCCCTGAGGGCGCACCTCTTCAATGACGCCCTCTGGCCGGACTTCTCGCGCCTGCCGAATGACGTCCTTCCCACCGTCACGTTTCGCGCGATCCCGACCGGGACCCCGTGCGAGGTCGCGGGCATCGTGGTAACGGCGGTTCCCGTGTCACACGTCGTGCCGACCTGCGGCTACATCCTCGAGGACGAAGGCGCGTGCGTCGTCTTCTCGGGCGACACGGGCCCCACGGAAGCGCTGTGGAAGGCGGCGCGAGCGCGCCGGGACGTAAAGGGGTTCTTCGTCGAGTGCTCGTTCCCGAACGCGCTCCAGAATCTCGCAGACCTCTCGAAGCACCTCACGCCCGCGACGCTGCGCGCGGAGATGGAGAAGCTGCCGTCCGGCGCTCCCATCTACCTCTACCACATGAAACCGCCGACGCTCGAGCGCCTCCGCGCCGAAGTCGCTGCGCTCGGGAACGGGCGCGTCTCTCTTCTCGCCGACGGCGACGAGCTGACGTTCTAGCCGTCCGGAGAGCTCGAAGAGCTCCGACTCAAGGTGGAAGAAGAGTGTCTTACGAAAGACCTCCGTAGGGAACTTCCGGCGGAAGAAGACGGCGTAACGGTCTACTTCGATCGTGATCCGCGACACAGTCCCCGCATACTCTCAATTCGGGTCTTGCGGCCGACGACGAGAAAAATAGTGAAGCGTCGCGTACGATCCGACGACGAGCCTCTTCAAGCAGAACCAGTCTCTAGTGAAAGACGAGAAGCGTTGAGAGGATCGCGGGCTCTTCGCGCGTCTCATAGAATAGAGAGACGAACTAGAGATAGAGCGAGAAGAGCTTCTAGAGAGCGACGCGATTAGAAGCAAGGAGCGAGTACTCGAGCCGACTCTAAGAGTCGAGGATCGTCATGAATATAGAGCTAAACAATAGAGCACGCGATCGTCGAGAACGCGTAGCGCGAAAGGCTATATTGCTCCCTCTAGCTTCGTACTTATGAAGACGACAACGAGAGACTTAATCTGCAAATTTCTACGAATGGAGAAAAAATTTAGACCTTCGTCGAGACGAGGTCGCAGGCATCGTGGTAACGGCGGTTCCCGTGTCACACGTCGTGCCGACCTGCGGCTACATCCTCGAGGACGAAGGCGCGTGCGTCGTCTTCTCGGGCGACACGGGCCCCACGGAAGCGCTGTGGAAGGCGGCGCGAGCGCGCCGGGACGTAAAGGGGTTCTTCGTCGAGTGCTCGTTCCCGAACGCGCTCCAGAATCTCGCAGACCTCTCGAAGCATCTCACGCCCGCGACGCTGCGCGCGGAGATGGAGAAGCTGCCGTCCGGCGCTCCCATCTACCTCTACCACATGAAACCGCCGACGCTCGAGCGCCTCCGCGCCGAAGTCGCTGCGCTTGGGAACGGGCGCGTCTCTCTTCTCGCCGACGGCGACGAGCTGACGTTCTAGCCGTCCGGAGAGCTCGAAGAGCTCGAGGGCGGCTCGTTTCGAGGAGCCCCTGATCAGGAGCCGCGATGAAGGAGAGAGGCGAGGCCACGCTGGCCGGTCTCGGAGAACCAGGAGTCGACGAAGGCCTTTCGCCCCTCGGGGAGCACGTTCTGCGCCCTCTCGTAGGCCGCTCCCCTGAGGTCGCGCTTGATGGCCGTGTATACGTCGCTCGAGGCGCCGCCGAGCTGCTCGGCGAACTTCACCGCCTCCTCGAGGAGGAGGTCCTGCGGAACGATCCGGTCGATCGCGCCCAGGACGTGCGCCTCGCGGAACGGCATCGTCTCTCCGAGGAGCGCCCAGCGCGTGAGCGTCTGCTCGCCGACCGTGCTGCGAATCGCTTCCATGCAGTGGCGCGGCAGGTGGACCCCGAGCCGCACCCCCGGCAAGCCGATCGTGCCGGGCCCCTCGGCCGCGAAACGAAAGTCCGCCGTGGCGGCGAGGAGGGCGCCGCCGGCTACGGCGTGGCCCGTCAGCGCCGCGACGAGCGGCTTGCCGAGCAGGAACAGATCGAAGAAAAGCGCGTCGAACACGCGGGCGAACCGGGCAAAGTCTTCCGCGCTGGCCTTCGCGAGCCTCAGGTCAAACCCGCCGCAGAAGATCTTAGGCGAGCGGGACGTCAGGACGACGCCGCGGACGGCCGGATCCTCCTGCGCCCCCAGGGCGGCCTCCTGCAGGGCGACGGCGAACTCGGTCGAAATGGCGTTCGCCTTGCCCCGGCCCATCGCGAGGATCCTCACGCCGCCCCGATCCTCCACGAGAAGGTCGTTGGGGGCGTCCAACGTGACGGCGTGCGCGCTCAAGGGGCCAATGTTCTCACGCGTGAGGCCGGCCGGAGAGGAAGAGGCCGAGGACGCGCCGGTCGTCCGTCAGCTCCGGATGAAACGTGGCGGCCGTGACGTTGCCTTTGCGCACGAGCACGGGATCTCCGTCGCGCCGGGCGAGGACTTCGACGGACGGATCGATTGCGGAGATCCTCGGAGCGCGGATGAAGACCGCCTCGAGCGGCTCTTTTCCAAGAGCTCCCGGGTCGACGTCCGTGAGATACACGATGGACGAGTCGAGCTGCCGCCCGTAGGCGTTGCGCACGACCGTCATCGGGAGGAGGCCGAGCCCCTCCGCGGGAGGTCCTTCCACGTCGCGCGCGAGGAGGATCGCTCCCGCACAGGTCCCGAGGACGGGGTCGCCGCGGCGGGCGACGGTCAGGATCGCGTCCTCGATACCCGTCCCGTCCATCAGCTTTCGGAACGTGGTCGACTCGCCGCCGGGGAGGACGAGGCCCTCGGATTCCAGGATCTCGTCCGCGTCGCGGACCTCCCGCGCGGCGACCCCCGCACGCCGGAGCGCGTCGACGTGCGCCTCGAAGTCGCCCTGGAGAGCGAGGACCCCGATCACCGCTTACCAGCCGCGGGTCTGGAGCAGCTCGGCCTCGGTGAGCTTCGCGGCTTCGATGCCTTTCATCCCTTCGCCGAGGTCCTCGGACGCCTTCGCGATCCGCGCCGGGTCCTGGAAGTGCGTCGTCGCCTCGACGATGGCGCGCGCGCGTTTCGCCGGGTCGGCGGACTTGAAGATCCCCGAGCCCACGAAGACCGCTTCCGCGCCCAGCATCCGGCAGAGCGCGGCGTCCGCGGGCGTCGCGATGCCGCCGGCGGCGAAGTTCGGGACGGGTAGGCGCCCGTACGCGGCGACCCACGCGACGAGCTCGAAGGGAGCCCCGAGGTTCTTCGCCGCGGCCATCCACTCGTCCTTCGTGAGGAGCGTGAGTGCCTTGATCTGCCGCGTGACGTCGCGGAGGTGCTTCACCGCGTGGACGATGTCGCCCGTGCCGGCCTCGCCCTTCGTCCGGATCATGGCCGCTCCCTCACCGATGCGGCGGAGCGCCTCGCCGAGGTTCCGGCAGCCGCACACGAACGGCACCTTGTAGTCGTGTTTGTAGACGTGGTTCTCTTCGTCGGCCGGCGTGAGCACCTCGGATTCGTCGATGAAATCCACCTCGAGGGCCTCGAGGATCCGCGCCTCGGCGAGGTGGCCGATGCGGCACTTCGCCATGACGGGAATCGACACGGTCGCTTCGATCTCGCGGATCTTCGCGACAGGAGACATCCGCGCGACCCCGCCCTCGCGGCGGATGTCGGCCGGGACCCGCTCGAGCGCCATGACCGCGGCGGCGCCGGCGTCCTCGGCGATCTTCGCCTGCTCGGCATCGACGACGTCCATGATGACGCCGCCCTTGAGCATCTCGGCGAGGCCGACTTTCACGCGGAACTCGTCGGACGAAAACGGAGAGGTGAGCTGGAATCCGCTGATGGGGGTCATGGCTGGTGCCTCCTCAGATCTGAATCAGAGCCGCTTCGGCGGCTTGCGCCGCCTCGCGGACTTCGCGTGCGGGGGTTTTTTGCCGGCGTGCGGCCTGCCGGGCAAGGTCGCGCGCCGCCGCGCCCGCGATCTCGATGGCCTTCTCGAGGTCGGAGGCGGACCCGCGCGCCACGGAGATCCGGATCGCCGCCACGTCCGACTGATCGGCCATGAAATCCGCGCCTTGAGAGACCAGGACGCCCTTCTCGCGCGCCGCTCCGGCGAGAGCGCGGCCCGACACGCCGGGGGGAAGCTCCGCCCAGAGCACGTATCCCCCGGAGGGCCGATCGACGCGCGTCCCGATCGGAAACCGGTTCACGAGCGTGCGATGTGCGAGCGCGAGGCGATGTTTCAGGCGGCTCCGCATCTTCGCGAGATGCCGGTCGTAGTCGCCCCGGACGAGAAAGAGGTTCAACGCGGCCTGCAGGACCGGCGGGGACGTCAGCTCTCCGACGCGCTTGAGCGCCGCGAGCCGATGGACGAATTCCTTCGGCCCCGAGATCCACCCGACCCTGACGCCCGGGAAGAGCGCCTTGGAGATCGTGCCGAGGTGGACCACGTGCGCCGGCGCGAGCGCCGCGAGCGGCTGCGGCAGCGCGCCTTCGACGAGGAGGTCGGCGTCGAACGCGTCCTCGACGAGAAGGACGCCCTCCGCCGCCGCGCGCTCGGCGATCTCCGCGCGGCGGGCGGGAGAAAAGAGAAGGCCCGTGGGATTCTGAAAATCCGGACTCGTGTAGGCGAACTTCGGTCTCTCGAGGAGCGCGCGCTCGAACGCTTTGAGCGCGAGACCGGCCCCGTCCAGCGGCACGCCGACGAGCCGCGCCCGGTGCGCGCGGAAGAGGGAAAGCGCCCCCGCATACGACGGGATCTCGACGACGACCGGGTCGCCCGGATCGACCAGCGCGCGCGTGATGAGGTCCAGCCCCTGCTGTGCCCCGTTCACGATGAGGAGCGCATCCGGGTCGGCCGGGATGCCGCGCTTGGCGAGGCGCTCGGCGAGCGTCTCGCGGAGCGGCCGGTAGCCGAACGGCGAGCCGTACGCGAGGAGTGAGCCGTCGCGCGCCACGTCGGCGAGAAGCGCCGCGAAGGCCGCCGCCGGGAAGTCCCGCTCGTCCGGCGCGAGGCGCGAAAGGTCGTAGGGTACCGAAACCGGCTCCGTGGCCGGAGGCTCGGAGAGGATGCGGGTCAGGAGGGACGACGCGATGCGGTCCCATGCGGGCGCCGGGCCGAGCACGGGAAAAGCGCTGGAGCGGCGCGCGACTCGCGTTCCCCCGCCCTTGTTCGTCTCGATCCAACCCTCGCGCTTGAGGATCTGCAGGGCCTGGTGCACGGTCGCCCGATTCACTTCAAGCGCCCGCGCCAGGTCGCGCGACGCCGGCAGGCGCTCCCCTTCGAGGTGCCGGCCACGGCGGATGTCGCGGATGATGGCGTCCGCGATCGTCCGGTAGAGCGGCACGCGTACGGGCGCGGCGGCGGAGTCGGGCGGGTTCCTCACCATGCCGCGATGTTGCCGTTGGCCTAGACCAAGGTCAAACAGAGCACGAGATAGGACCAACCAAGTACGAACGGATCCCGACCGCTCTCACTCGCCACGGGAGAGGAGAGCGGCATAGGCGCGCTCCATCTCCTCGGCGAAAAGCAGATCCCACTCGCGCGAGCCCTCGACGACGCGCCGCGTCTTGGCGAGAAGCTTCTTCTCCGTCTCGCGGGAGAGGCGCTCGTTCTCCTTGTCCCACGCGAGGATCGCCTGGAGGATGTGGTTCCTCAGGTACTCGCGCTCCGCAGAGAAAGCGACGCCCGGCGTCTTCGAAAGACGCTGGACCATTCGGTGCGAGAGATCCACGGCGCGCTCACGGGAGATCAATGGATCCGCCTCGGGCCGTCGGACTGGGGGTTTCTCAGGGATGCCACGCCGCGCGCCGTCAACGGATGCTCGAAGAGCCGGTCCAACACAGCGAAGGGGAGCGTCGCGACATCCGCCCCCAGAGCGGCTGCATCGAGGACGTGGATCGGGTTCTGGATGCCCTGCACGCAGATCTGCGTCTCCAGCCCGTAGTTGTCGAAAACGCGGACGATGGACTCGACGACGTCCATTCCGATCTGCCCCGCGTCGTCCAGCTCGCCGACGGAAGGGCTGACGTACGCGCTGCCCGCTCGTGCGGCGAGAAGGGCCTGCATGGCCGTGTAGACGAGGCCCACGTCCGTGGCGATCTGCTCGTCGCCGAGGAGCCGCACGACGCGGAGGCCCTCGCGCGTCATCGGCACGCGCAGGACCACGTTCTTTCCGTGCTTGTGCAGTTCGCGAGCCTCCTTGTACATCGCCTTCGGGTCGCCGGTGGCGAGGGTCGCGATCACCGGGCCGTCCCCCACCTGCGCGAGGTCGGCGAGGACGCGCCGGGAGTCGCGCCCGCTCATCTCGGCGGACTCGGGCCGGAGGAGGATTCCGTCCAGAAAGCCCCAGTCGCGCACCCGGCGGGCCTCTTCGGGGTCGGCGGTGTCGAGGAAGAAACGCATCGAGGCGCGGAGTGTACCCGTCCGAGGCTCAGGTGGCGGATGCGGGTGGGGGTGGGGTCGGGCCGGCTGTCCCGTTCTCGGACTCGTCGTCCCGTTCGGCCAGCTTCGCCACGGCGACGACCCGGTCCCCCTCGGCGAGGTCGATGAGCTTGACGCCCATCGCGGCACGGCCTGTCTCCCTCACGTCGGCCACCGCCAGGCGGATGAGGATGCCCTGCTCCGTGATGACGAGGAGATGGTCCCCCTCCGTCACGGACGAGATCCCGACGACCGGCCCGTTCTTCTCCGTGACCCTCACGTTGATGACGCCGGAGCCGCCGCGAACCTGATGACGATATTCGGCGACGTCCGTCCGCTTGCCGAAGCCTTTCTCGGTCACCGCGAGGAGCGTGCCCGTCTCCTCGACGAGATCCATCTCGACGACGACGTCGTCGCCTTTCAGCTCGATCCCCTTGACGCCCGTCGTGTCACGCCCCATGGGCCGCGCGTCGGTCTCGGAGAACTTGATTCCCATGCCGAGGCGCGTGCCGAGGAACACCTGCCGCGTGCCATCCGTGATCTGCGCCGAAAGGAGCTCGTCGTCGTCCTCGAGCTTGATTGCGATGATGCCTTTCTCGCGCGGGTTTCCGTAGGCCGAGAGGAGGGTCTTCTTGACGAGGCCCCGCTTCGTCGCGAAAAGGAGATACAGGTCGTCGGGAAACGTGCGCGTCGTCGCCATGGCCGCGACGCGTTCTCCCTCCCCGAGCGCGAGGAGATTCACGAGCGCCTTCCCGCGCGTTGCGGGACCGCCCGAAGGCACGTCGTAGAGCTTCACCCAGTGGACCCGCCCCTTGTTCGTGAACGCGAGGAGGTAGTCGTGCGTCGAGCCGACGAACAGGTGCTCGACGACGTCCTCTTCCTTCGTTTGCGCCCCCATGCGGCCCTTGCCACCGCGTTTCTGCGCGCGATAAATCGAGAGCGGCGTCCTCTTCGCATAGCCGCCCCTGCTGATCGTGAGGACGACCTCCTCCTCGGCGATGAGATCCTCGGCGGCGAGATCTCCCACCTCGGCGACGATCTCCGTCCTCCGCGGCCGGCCGTAGACTTCGCGGATTCCGGAAAGCTCGGCGCGGATGATCGCCGAAACGCGCTCGCTCTTCGCGAGAATGTCCTTCAGGTCTGCGATCGCGGCGAGGACCTCCCGGAGCTCCGCGACGATCTTCTCGCGCTCGAGTCCGGTGAGGCGTTGGAGGCGCATGTCGAGAATCGCCTGAGCCTGCGTCGCGTCGAGGCGCATTGGGTCGTCGTCGCTTCGCGCGGAGACCGAGGCGTCGAGGCTCAAGGCGCCGAGGAATTTCTCCAGCGTAGCCTTCGGAATCGAGATCTCGTTCGTAAGGCGCTTCTTGGCCTCCTCGGGGTCTGCGCTCGTTCGGATGATCGCGATGACCGAATCCAGGTTCGCGAGCGCGATCGCAAGGCCGAGCAGCACATGCGCGCGCTCCTCGGCCTTTTTGAGGTCGTAAAGCGTGCGGCGCACGACGACCTGGCGGCGGTGGTCGAGGAAATGGCGGAAGAGGTCTTTGAGCGGCAGGACGCGCGGCTGTCCCTCCACGATCGCGAGCGCGTTGATCCCGAACGAGGACTGGAGCGGGGTCAGGGCGAGGAGCTGGTTCAGGACCACCTGCGCGATGGCGTCGCGCTTCACGTCCACGACCATGCGCATGCCATGCCGGTCGGACTCGTCCCGGATCGCCGAGATGCCCTCGATCCTCTTGTCGTTCACGAGGCCCGCGATCTGCTCGATGAGGCGAGCCTTGTTGACCTGGAACGGGAGCTCCGTGACGACGATCGATTCACGGTCGCCTTTCTTCGTCTTCTCAATGTCCGCGCGTCCGCGCACCTGGAGGATGCCGCGGCCCGTCTTGTAGGCGTCCACGATGCCTTGCCGACCCAGAATGATCCCGCCCGTCGGAAAGTCGGGGCCCGGCATCACTTCGACGAGCCGGGCGAGATCGGCCTTCGGGTCGTCCAGAAGCACGATCGCTGCGGCGCAGGCCTCGGCAAGGCTGTGCGGTGCGATCTTCGTCGCCATGCCGACGGCGATGCCCTCGGAGCCGTTCACGAGGAGGTTCGGGAACCTCAAGGGTAGGACGGTGGGCTCCTGGAGCGAGCCGTCATAGTTCAGCGTCCAGTCGACGGTCTCTTTGCCGATGTCGTCGCCGAGCATTTCCTCGGCGAGGCGCGTGAGCCGAATCTCGGTGTAGCGCATGGCCGCCGCCGAGTCCCCGTCCACAGAGCCGAAGTTGCCCTGCCCATCCACGAGCGGTTCGCTCATGGAAAAGTCCTGCGCCATCCGGACGATCGTGTCGTAGATCGCGGCGTCTCCGTGCGGGTGGTACTTGCCCATGATGTCGCCGACGAGTCGGGCCGACTTCTTGTAAGGCCGGTTGTGGCGGTTGCCCTGTTCCCACATGCCGAAGAGCACCCGGCGGTGGACGGGCTTGAGGCCGTCCCGCACGTCGGGGAGCGCGCGCCCGACGATGACGGACATCGCGTAATCGAGATAGCTCCGCCGGATCTCCTCCTCGATCGAGACGGGGATCTTTTCGCCGGGATCGATCGTCGGCGGCTTTTCGGGAGTGTCGGCCAACTCAGATATCCAGGTTCGACACGTTCAGGGCGTTCGTCTCGATGAACTCCCGCCGCGGTTCGACGGCGTCGCCCATCAGGATCGTGAAGATCGAGTCGGCTTCCACGGCGTCCTCCACGCGGACCTGAAGGAGCCGGCGCGTCGCCGGATTCATTGTCGTTTCCCAGAGCGTCTCGGGGTTCATCTCGCCGAGGCCTTTGTAGCGGTTGATCGTGAGTCCTTTCTTCGCGCTCTCCAGGACGGCGTCGACGGCTTCGCCGAGTGTCGCGAGGACCCGCTCGTCGCCGTTTCCGTTCGTCCTCAGGCGGTAGGGTCCGTCGAGGAACCCGTCCAGTGCGGTCGCGAGGTCCACGGCGCGCTTCATCTCGTACCCCGAGAGGAATGCCGCGTCCACGATTCCCGTCTTCGTGACCCCGTTGACCGCCTGCGTCACGTGCACGGCGAAGCCGTCGTGCTCCTCGTCTTTCACGATCGCGAAGGACTCGACGACGGCCGAGAACTCGTAGGCGGCGCGCTCGACACGCGCGCGGTCTTTCAACGCGCCGGGCTCGGTGAGCTTTTGTTTGACGAGCGTCCTCACGAGCGCTTCCGGGAAGCCCCGGACCGCGAGGCGCGAGACGAGCGCCCGCCAGTCCTGCAGACCCGTCACGAGCGCCATGAGCGCGCCTCCCGAGAGCGTCCGTTCGGAGGGCTCGGCCGTGAGCGCGCGGTCGTCTCCGATCCGGGCGAGGAGGAATCGGGCATATTCCTTCTCGTCTTTCAGGAAGACTTCCTTCTTCCCCTCGACGGCCCGGAAGAGCGGCGGCTGCGCGATGTAGAGGTAACCCTTCTCGATCGCGGATTTCATCTGCCGGAAGAAAAACGTCAGGAGGAGCGTCCGGATGTGCGAGCCGTCCACGTCGGCGTCCGTCATGAGAACGATCTTGTGGTACCGGATCTTGCCGCAGTCGAAGTCCTCTCCGATGCCCGCGCCGAGTGCGAGGATCAAGGAGCGGATCTCGGCGAACGCGAGCATCTTGTCGAACCGTGCCTTCTCGACGTTCAGGATCTTGCCCTTGAGCGGGAGGATCGCCTGCGTGCGCCGGTCGCGCCCCTGCTTGGCCGAGCCGCCGGCCGAGTCACCCTCCACGATGAAGATCTCCGACAGCGCGGGGTCTCCCTCCTGGCAGTCCGCCAGCTTTCCGGGAAGCCCCGCTCCGTCGAGCGCTCCCTTTCGCCTCACGAGCTCGCGCGCCTTCCGGGCGGCCTCGCGCGCCCGTGCCGCGTCCACGATCTTCTCGACGATGCGGCGCGCGACTTTCGGGTTCTCCTCGAAGAAGCTCGACAGCTTCTCGTAGGTGACCGTCTGGGTCCAGGTCTTCGCTTCTTGCGAAACGAGCTTCTCCTTCGTCTGCGAGGAGAACTTCGGGTCGCGGATCTTCAGCGACACGACGGCCGTGAGCCCTTCGCGGCAGTCGTCGCCCGAGAGCGTCGTGTCCTTGAGGTTTTTCGTGAGGCCGGCGCCTTCGGCGTACTTCTGGATTGCACGGGTGAGCGCCGTCTTCAGGCCTTCGAGGTGCGTGCCGCCGTCCTTGTTCGCGACCGTGTTCGTGAAGCAGAAGATTTGCTCCGCGTAGCCTTCGTTCCACTGGAGCGCGACGTCGAGGCGCTCTTTTTTCGCATCCTCGGCGGCGTTGCCGCTCGGGTCCTTCACGTCGGAGAACGTGATGACCGCCTCGTGGAGCGGCTGCTTGTTCTTGTTGAGGTGCTCCACGAACGAGCGGATGCCTCCGTCGTACCGAAACAGATGCTTCTTCTCGCCTTTCGGATCGCGCTCGTCGAGGATGTCGATCCCGACTCCCGGGTTCAGGAACGCGAGCTCCCTCAGGCGCTGCGAGAGCGCGTCGAAGTTATAGCTCGTGACGGAGAAGATCTCGGGGTCTGCCTTAAACGTGATCTTCGTGCCGGTCTTGGCCGTTTTACCGACCTCGCGGATCAGCTCGATCGGGACGCCCTTGGCGTAGTTCTGCTGGAAGACCTTGCCTTCCCTCTTGATCTCGACCTCGAGCGAGCCCGCCAGCGCGTTGACGACGGAAAGCCCCACGCCGTGGAGGCCGCCCGAGACCTTGTACGCGTTGTCATCGAACTTGCCGCCCGAGTGGAGGTCCGTCAGGATGATTTCCAGAGTCTCGCGGCCGAGTACCGGATGGGGCCCGACGGGGATCCCGCGCCCGTTGTCTTCGACCGTGACCGAGTCGTCCGCGTGGACGACGACGGAGATCGCGTCGCAGTACCCGGCCTGCGCCTCGTCGATCGCATTGTCCACGAGCTCCGTGACCATGTGGTGAAGCCCGGAGATGTCGTCGGTGTTCCCGATGTACATCCCGGGCCTCTTGCGCACGGCCTCGAGCCCCTTGAGGAGCTTGATCGAGCTCGTGCCGTAGTCCTCGGCGCCCGCATGCACGGGCTGGAGCTGAGGAACCGTCTCGGAAAGGGCCGGGGGCTCGCTCACCGGGGCCCTCCCGCGGCCACGCGGTTCTCGGGGCTCCGCCCCGCTCCCAGGATTCCCTCACGTGCGAGCCTCCCGGCAGACATCCGGTAGATCGATCCCGCCGGGAGTGGCAGGCCGCGCACGGCCTCCGGTCGGGCCGACGTCAAACACACCTGGCCCTCTTCCGGCAGCGACTCGGCAAACGCGCCGAGGACGCGCGGATCCCATTCGGAATCGAAGTCGTCGAACCCGAGAAGGGGGGCCCGCCGGCCGTCGCCCGCGAGCAGGGACATCTCCGCGAGCGTCCACGCGAGCAGAAAGGTCCGCGTCTCGCCCGAAGAGGCCCGGCTCGCCACGACGACGCCGTCCGCGCGGAGAACGACGTCGTCCCGATGCGGTCCGACGAGACACCGCTGGGCGCGCCGCTCTTCGCCCTTCTTCCCGCGCAGGAGCGCTTCGAGGGCAAGCGCCATCGCGCGCGCGTCGCCGCTCTCCGGCAGGTCGCTCGCGAGCTCGAGCGAAATGTTGCGAAACGGGGTCCCCAGATCGTCCGCGTGGCGGGCGATTTCACGCTCCAGGCTCGCGCGAGCCTCGCGACGCGCGACGGCGACGAGAGCCCCCGCTTCCGCGAGCGCGGCCTCGTAGACGGCGAGCTCGTCCGCGTCATACCGCGCGCCCAGCGAAAGCAGCCGCGTCTTCGCCGCGCGGGCGCGCTCGTACGCGAGCAGCGCACGCGCGTGCTCGGGTTTCAGCGCGAGCGCGGCCCGGTCCAGGGCCCTCCGGCGCTCCGC
The DNA here is from genome assembly GCA_963816185.1 of Thermoanaerobaculia bacterium. Lineage (GTDB taxonomy): Bacteria > Acidobacteriota > Thermoanaerobaculia > UBA5066 > UBA5066 > Fen-183. Next base: position 110,150 of record CAWFJJ010000029.1, read on the forward strand.
CGGCGGTCCCGAGAGCCGCGACAGGTCGCGCGCCGTCAGGAAGACCGCCGGGAGGCAGCGGGACGCGGTCAGTCGCGTGACGCGCTTCCCGTCCCGGTATTGCTCGCGTGCGCCCCTTGCGTGGACGAACCCGAGCGTCGTGACGTTCCGCGGATCGCCGCCCTCGTCCTTCAGCCGGACGGAGATGACGGTTCGGGTCGCGAGATGCTGCCGCGTCTCGGTCAGATCGTGCGTTCGGAACGACGGCCGGCCCGAGACCAGCGCGAGCGCTTCGAGGAGGTTCGTCTTCCCCTGCCCGTTGTCGCCGACGATGAGGTTCACGCGTGGATGCAGCTCTACCCGGCCGTTTGCCAGGTTCCGGAATCCATCGGTAGAGAGAGAAAGAATCTCCACGCGGCCGGCTACATCCTCATCGGCATCACGACATAGAGATAGCTTCGGATGCCCCCCAGGGGTTCCGCGGGCCGACCCTGACATTGCGCCTGCTCGTCTTTCACGAAAAGGTGGACGTCCTTCGATTCCGCCGCTTCGAGAAACTGCTCGAGGTAGCGCGCGTTGAGGCGCAGCGTGACCGGAGGGTGGTCGTACGCGATGGCGATTTCCTGGGACCCGTCACCGACCTCCTGGCTTTCCGACGAGACGACGAGGGCGTCTTTCTGAAAGGCGACGCTCACCGCCTTCATCCGGTCGCCCGACAGAAGGGCGATCCTGCGGACCGCCCCCAGAAGCTCCTCGCGGGGCACGACCGCCTTCTTGTCGTTCTCCTTGCTGATGACCTTCTCGTAATCCGGGAAACGCCGTTCGTCGAGCTTCGAAAAAAGCTTCCGGTTGCCCACGGAGAACCCGATGTGGTTCGTGCCGCGCACGATCGTCACGATCGCGTCGTCACCCGCATCGAGCTTTCCGAGCTCATCGAGAATCTTCTTGGAGACGAGGACCGGCTCGAATCCGGCCTCGGCCTGCGCACCTTCGACTTCCACGAGCGCCAGCCGATGACCGTCGGTCGCGACCATTTCGACGCTTCCCCCCTTCGTCTTGAGGAGCGCGCCCTGAAGCTGAAGTCGCATCTCCTCGGTGGAGACGGCAAACCGCACCTTGTCGACCATCCTGCGAAGCGCGCCGAACGAAAGTGTGAGCGTGGGGCCGCCCGCGGGCTCGGGCCGGGTCGGATAATCCCCGGCAGGAAGTCCGTTGAGGCGGATGCGGAGCTTCGGCTCCTTACACTCGAGGGAAACGTGGTTGTTCTCGAGTACCTTGAGTTTCAGCTCAGCATTCGGCGGCAGCTCGCGCACGACGTCGTAGAGGCGACGAGCCGGCGCCGTGATCGCGCCGGTGCTCTTCAACGCGACCGGAGTGATCTCCGACACCACCGTCGTGTCGAGGTCGGTGGCCGTGAGGGTGAGCGTCTCGCCCTTGGCCTCGAGCAGGACGTTCGTGAGAATCTGATGCGTCGTCCGCTTCTCGACGACTCCCTGAATCAGGCTCAGTTCGCGGGCCAGGATCGAGGCCGGAAGTGTCAGCTCCACGACGTCTCCTTAGATCTTGAATCCTATCATTTACAGCTTCTCAAAAGTAGCAGAAGACGTAGTGAGGTCCAAAAAGTGCATTGTCTACTAAAGTATGTATTTTCAGATAGTTATAAAGACAGTTAACCTGTGAATCTCGCGATGATCCTTTGTGTAAAGAGGGCCCTTCCAAACGACCGCAAGGGACTTTTGCGTGGTCGCCGGGTGAGGCAACAGCAGGACGAGGAAAGAGAAGTGGAAAACTCAGCGAAACTGCGCCAGGAAACCGGCCAGAAGCCGGTCCAGCTCTGGATCTTCTTCTCTCAGAGCCGCGATCTTTCGGATGGCGTGAAGCGCCGTGGTGTGGTGTTTGTCGGAGAATAGGCGACCGATCTCGGGCAGGGAGAGCCCGGTCGTTTCTTTGAGGATATACATGGCCACCTGCCGCGCGAAGACGATGGGACCACGCTTCGTGCGCGCCCGGAGCTCGGCGGGCTTGAGGCCGTAGTGGGCGCCTACGAGCTTCAGGATGTCGGCGGGCGTCGTCGTGTGTTCTTCGGCGCGAAAGACGTCCCGCAACGCCTCCCGGCCGAGATCGAGAGAGATCGCCTCGCCCTTCAGGGACGCGAACGCCACGACCCGATTGAAGTAGCCCTCCAGCTCGCGGATCGACGACTTGATCTTGCCGGCGAGGAAGAAAGCGACGTCGTCCTCGAGGACGACCTGGCTCGCCTCGGCCTTCTGGCGGAGGATCGCGACCTTGGTCTCGAAGTCGGGAAGCTGAATGTCCACGATGAGGCCGCCCTCGAACCGGCTCTTCAGCCGGTCCGTCAGGCCGGGAATCTCGCGCGGCGGAACGTCGGAGGAAAAGACGATCTGGTTGCCTTCGTCGTACAGCGCATTGAAGGTGTGAAAGAGCTCGTTCTCCGAGGCCTCCTTCCCGACGACGAACTGCACGTCGTCGAGCAACAGGATGTCGGCAGCCCGGAAACGCTGCCGCAGGCTTTCCATCTTGTTGAACCGCACGCCGAGCACGACCTCGTTCACGAAGTTCTCGGAAGTCAGGTAGATGACCTTCTCGCCCGGTCGGCGCGAGAGGCGGCGGTGCCCGATGGCTTGCATGAGGTGCGTCTTGCCGAGCCCCGTTCCGCCGCAGATGAAAAGGGGGTTGTACTGCCGCGACGTCTGGTCTGCCACGCGCAGGGCGGCGGCGTGGGCGAGGCGGTTGGACTCGCCCGTCACGAAGTGCTCGAACGTGTACGCGGGATTCAGGCCGCCGGCCCGCCGGCGAGGCTCCGCGGGGACCTTTTGCGGGTTGACTGCGGACCGGTATTCGCCGTCCGCGCCAAAGCGGATCTCCCGGTTGCCTGCGCCCGCGAGACGGGCGGCCTCGGCGATCTGCCGGGCATAGGCTTCGGGGATGTAATCCACGAACAGGGGGGTACGCACCTGGACGAAGATGGTGTCGGCCGACTCGGACTTCTGCCTCGAGTCCCGGAACCACGAGTCGAACTCCCGCTCGTCCACGCGGGTCTTGAGGTGCTCCAGAATCTTGGCCCAGGTCGTCTGCTTTTCCACAGGATCTCCACCGCTGTGCAAAACCGCCTTTGCGGGGGACGGGAATGGTATCAGCGCCCTCCGGGGCGGAAAAGGGCCCTCCGGTTGACAGGATCGACGGAAGCCCGGAGAATCCCCCTCCCCGTCGGAGGGCCCGCACACCATGGCCAAGAGCAAACGCACCTTCCAGCCCAACAACCGCCATCGGAACAGGACGCACGGGTTTCTGGTCCGGATGAGGACGAAGGCGGGCAGGGCCGTTCTAGCCCGCCGGCGGGCGAAAGGGCGCAAGCGCCTCTCCGCCTAGGCGGAGGCGGCAACCGGGAGTCCGCCGCGAAACGCGGTGTCCGGTCGGAGCCATGCATGCACGGGCGCACGCCGCCGCTCGCCGTCCGAGGGGCGAAGCGTTCCCCCGCGCATGCCGCGTCTCGGCACGCAGGGATTTTCGAGAAGCGTACGAGCACGGGGCCAAATACCACGGCCGCCTCGTCGTGGTTTTCGCGAAGGCCCGGGCCGAAGGCGGGGTCCGGCTCGGCCTCACGGCCACGCGCAAGGTGGGCGGCGCGGTGGTTCGGAACCGCGCCCGCCGCCGCGTGCGCGAGATCTTCCGACGCTGGTCCGCGACCGCGCCGGAGGCCAGCGTGGATCTCATCGTGAACATTTCGGAGAGAGCGACCCGCGCGGCTTTTTCGGCTCTCTCGGCGGAGGTGACGGCGCTCCTTTCGCGCGCCGCCGCGGACGTGGCGAAATGAATGCTCTTCCGATCGCGCCCGCCCGCACCGTGGCGGGGATTCTCGGCGTCTACAAGCGCTTCGTCTCGCCCCTGCTCCCGCCGGCCTGCCGGTTCACCCCCACGTGCTCGGAGTACGCGCGCGAAGCGGTCATGCGCTACGGCGTTTGGCGGGGCCTCGCCTTGGCGGTGCGCCGGCTCGCCCGTTGCCACCCGTTCCACACCGGCGGCCCCGACCCGGTTCCCTGAAGCAGAGGAGATCCCTTGGAAACGAAGCGCCTCGTTCTCGCCTTTGCGCTCTCGGCCGTCGTCCTGATCGGCTGGACGGTTCTGTTCCCGCCGCCGAAGAGGAGCGCACCGGCCGCGCGGCCCGTCGCAACCGCACCGGCCGCGACCGCGACGGCGCCGACCACGACGGCGGCCGCTCCCTCGACGCAGGCCGCCGTGGCTGCGCCGGCGACCCAGGCGGCGCGTGAGAAAGCCGTTCCGGTGGCCGCCGCCGCCGAGGAGCTCGTCGAGGTGCGCAGCCCGCTGTTTACGGCACGCCTTTCGAACGAGGGGGGAGTCCTGAAGTCGTTCATCCTGACGCAGCACCGGGACGGCGCCGGAAAGGCGCTCGACCTCGTGCGACAGGGTCCGCCATTTCCGGGCGCGACGCTCACGCTCGATCCGGCGGATCCCTTTCTCCAACGGGCCGGAAAGGCTCACTTCGCGGTGGAACGCGAAACCGGCAACGGCGTGACCTCGGTGCGCTTCCGCTACCGCGAGGCGAGCGGAGAAGGGCTCGTCCGTACGTACGTCTTTCGGGATTCGTATGTCATCGCCGTGAAGGCCGAGCGTGAAGGCGCCCCCGGCGCCGCGGTCGGACTCGTCCTCGGACCCGGGATCGGCAATCCTTCTCCGGAGGAGCTCACGAGCCGCTACACGAAACCGGGGGCGACCGTCACGCTCTCCGCCTCCGGCTCGGTGGAGCGCAAGGCCAAGGACGCGCTCAAGGAGCCCCTGCCGAAGGGACCGGGCCTCGTCGCCGCGGGCGTCGAAGACAACTACTTTCTCGCCGCGTTTCTCCCGTCGGGGACGGCGACGGTGACCCTGCGACCCGTCGCCCTCGCGCCGCCGCCCGCGGTCGAGGGCAAGCCCGCGCTGGCCGACGCCGAGAGCGAAGTCGTCCTGTCGGCGCCGAACGCCGTCGTAACGGATGTCTTCCTCGGCCCGAAGGAGCTCGACGTCCTCGAAAAGACGCGTCCCGGCATGGACCGCCTCATCGATTACGGCTGGTTCGCGATCGTCGTGAAGCCGCTTCTCTGGGGCCTCAAGGCCATCCACAAAGTCGTCGGAAACTGGGGTGTCGCGATCCTCGTCATCACGGTCATCATCAAGGTTCTCCTCTACCCGCTCACGCACAAGCAGCTCGTCTCGATGAAGAAGATGAGCGTCCTGCAGCCGAAGGTGGAGACGATCCGCACGAAGTGGTCGGGGAAGATCAAGCAGGACCCGCAGGCGCGCACGAAGATGAACGAGGAGATGATGGCGCTCTACAAGCAGGAAGGCGTAAACCCCGCCGGGGGCTGCCTGCCGCTCCTCTTGCAAATGCCGATCCTCATCGCGTTCTACAACCTGCTCGCCCACTCGATCGAGCTGCGCCACGCGCCGTTCATGCTGTGGATCACGGACCTCTCGGCGAAAGACCCGTATTACGTCACGCCGATCCTCATGACGGCGACCATGTGGCTCCAGCAGCAGATGACGCCGACGGGCGGCGACCCCACGATGCGGAAGGTCCAGAACGTCATGCCGCTCGTCATGGGCTTTCTCTTCAAGGACGTGCCGTCGGGTCTCGTTCTCTACTGGCTCATGCAGAACGTCCTCACGATCGGGCAGCAGATGCTCCTGAACCGGTTCACCGACCTCGGCCCGGCCGCGATGAAGCCGAAGGCGTCCTGACGCCCCGCAAGGAGAGCGCGGCCCATGGCACGCCTCGTGGCCGATCCGGACCGCGGAGGTGACGTCGTCGTCGCCCCGGCGACGCCGCCGGGCGTCGCGGCGCTCGCGGTCGTCCGGCTGACGGGTCCTTCCGGCCGCACGCTTGCCGTCGCGCGTCGGATCGCGCCCGGTGTTGGAGAGAGACCGCGCCCGCGCGAGGCGGGTTTGCACCGACTCGTGGGAGAGGACGGCCGGCCGCTGGACCGCGCTCTCGTGCTGTTCTTTCCGGCGCCGCGCTCGGTCACCGGCGAGGAGGTCGTGGAGTTTCTCTGCCACGGGTCGCCCGCGATCGTGGCGGGGCTCCTTGCGGCGGCGCGCGCGGCGGGGGCGAGGCCGGCGACGCGGGGCGAGTTCACGCGGCGCGCCCTCGCCAACGGAAAGGTGGATCTCGCCGAGGCCGAGGGCCTCGCCGCGCTCGCTCGGGCGGAGAGCCTCGGAAACGTGCGGCGGGCGCTTTCTCTCGTGGAGGGAGAGCTATCGAAGCGCGTCTCGGCGGCGCGCGAGCGGATGCTCGACGTTCTTTCGGGCCTCGAGGCCGCACTCGACTTCGCCGAGGACGTCCCGGCGGTGGAAATGCGGTCCGCCGCGGACGCGCTCGAAGCCGTCGCAGAAGAGGCGGACGCGCTGGGTGCGGCCGCCGCGCGGGGCGGTGCGCGAGAGCGGCGCAAGGTGGTCGCGATCCTCGGGCGGCCGAACGCCGGGAAGTCGACGCTCTTCAACGCGCTCGTCGGTCGCGACCGCGCCATCGTCACGGCCGTGCCGGGCACGACACGTGACGCGATCTCCGACGTGTGTGAGATCGGTGGCGAGACCGTGACGGTCCTGGACACGGCTGGACTCCGTTCGACGGAGGACGAGGTCGAGAAGATCGGCGTCGCCGTCGCGGAGCGAGCGGGAGAAAAGGCGGACCTCGTCCTCTACGTCGTCGATGCGTGTCTTGGGACGTCGGAGGAGGACGAGGATTTTCTTAGAAAGGGAAGAGGGCGGGGGATGCTCCTCGTGAGAACGAAGGCCGATCTCGTGCCGCCCGCGCCGGCGCACCCGGTTACGAGCGTCGCCGGCGCGCAGCCGACAGCGGTCGCTGCAGCAGCACGGCCCGCATTTCCTTTCGGAGAAAATCCCTCTTCTTCGTCCTCGTGCTCTGAGCTTCTTGTCTCTGCCGTCACCGGCGAGGGTCTGGGCGTGCTTCGCTCCGCGCTCGCCGCGCGCCTCGGCCTCGTCGAGGCTGACGGCGAGCTGCTCGTCCTCGAGCGGCATCGCGAGGCCCTGGCGTTCACCGCGGCTTCCCTGCGCGAGGCCGGGACGCTCGCGCGGAGCGAGGACGGCGCGCCGGAGCTCGTCGCGGCACGCGTGCGCGAGGCGCTTTCCGCGCTGGGTGCGATCACGGGCGAGACGGCGACCGAGGAGCTCCTGGACCGGATCTTCGCGACGTTCTGCGTGGGCAAGTAAAGTGGCGGGGATGGAAGCGCGGTGGGACGTCGTCGTCGTCGGAGGGGGTCATGCCGGTTGTGAGGCCGCGCTCGCCGCCGCTCGCCTCGGAAAGAGGACGCTTCTCCTCACACGCGAGCGCGCGACGATCGGGCGCATGAGCTGCAACCCTGCCGTCGGAGGTCTCGCGAAAGGACAGGTCGTACGCGAGATCGACGCCCTCGGCGGTGCGATGGGACTCGTCGCGGATCGCACCGCAATCCAGTTCAAGGTGCTCAACGCCTCGCGCGGAACCGCCGTGCGCGGGCTCCGCTGCCAGTCTGACAAGTCCCTTTACGCGGCGGAGATGGCGCGAGTCCTCGGGGCGGCCGCGAACCTCGCCGTAGGGGAAGGCACGGCTGCGGGGTTCGTGGCGCGCGGCGGCCGGCTCGCCGGCCTGACCCTGGAGGACGGCACGACGCTCGCCTGTCGCGCGGCCGTCGTGACGACCGGAACGTTCTTGCGCGGCCTCATTCACGTGGGCGACGCGAGGCGGGAAGCCGGCCGCTGGAACGAACCGCCGGCGCGGTCTCTTTCGGACGCCCTCCGCGCCCTCGGACTCCGTCTTGGCCGGATGAAAACCGGGACCCCGCCACGCGTTCGCGCGGGCACCGTGGACCTTTCGAAAATGGCGCGCGCGCCCGGCGACGAGCGGCCGATCGCGTTTTCGTTCCGGTCGCGCCACGAGACCTTTCCCCGACAGAGACAGGTCGACTGCTGGCTCACCCACACCGACGAGGCCGTGCACGACCTCATTCGGGCCAGCCTGCCGCTCTCCCCCCTCTATTCGGGCCGGATCGTCGGCCGGGGGCCACGCTACTGCCCTTCTATCGAAGACAAGGTCGTGCGCTTCTCGGACAAGCCGCGCCACCAGATCTTCGTCGAGCCCGAAGGGCTTTCGACGGACTGGCTTTACCTCAACGGCCTCTCGATGTCCTTGCCGGAGCAAACCCAGGAATCAATCGTACGGATGATTACCGGTCTCGAGCACGCCGAGATCCTCCGCCCTGCTTACGCCGTCGAGTACGACATGGTCTTCCCGGAGCAGCTGGACATCTCTCTCGAAACGCGTGCCTTGCCCGGCCTCTTCCTCGCGGGACAGATCAACGGCACTTCCGGATACGAGGAGGCCGCCGGCCAGGGCCTCGTCGCGGGAGCGAACGCGGCTCGCGTCGTGACCGGCAACGCACCCCTCAGGCTCGGCCGGCACGAGGCCTACATCGGCGTGATGCTCGACGATCTCGTCACGCTCGGCCTCGAGGAGCCGTACCGGCTCCTGACGTCGCGAGCGGAGCACCGCCTCCTCCTCGGCGCCGACACGGCGTACGCGCGGCTCACGGAGACGGCGCTTGCGCACGGCCTCGTCACCGAAAGCGAAGCGGCGCCGGTGCTCGAAGCCGAGGCCCGTGTCGTGCGCGCGCGCGCAAGATTGACCTCCGCGCACGTGCGGCCGGATCGCGCGACGAGGGAGCGACTCAACGCGCGCGGCATCGACCTGAGCGAAGAGACGACGCTCGGAGGCCTGCTCCGCCGGCCGGAGGCCGACATCTCCGTTCTCCGGGACCTCTTCTCGAAAAGCCTCGACCCCGAGACGGTCGCCGACCTCGATGCGCTGCGGGAGGAGGAACGGGATCGACTCGTTTCGGATCTTCGATACGAGGGTTTCATCGCGCGCGAGCGCGAGACCGTCGCCCGCGTTGCGCGCGCAGCGGAGCGTGTTCTCCCGAGCGAATTCGTGTACCGGGACGTCCCCGGCCTGTCGACAGAAGCGATCGAAAAGCTGGAGCGGCATCGACCCCGGACGCTCGGCCAGGCTTCGCGTCTGCCGGGCGTCACCTCCGCCGCGGTCGCCGTTCTCCTCGCCCGGCTGCTTTCTTCCGGGCGCGGAGTCGCGGCGTGACTCTCGAAGACAGGATCCGGCGAAGCGCCGCGGAGCTCCCTGAAGAAGAGCGTGTCCGTACCCTTTCGGAGGTCGACCGGCTCGTGAACTTCCTTTCCTTCCTCCTCGAGAAGAACGCGGTGATGAACCTCGTTTCGGCGCGGTCGGCGGCTCCCGCGACCCTCGTGGGAACGCACCTACTCGACTCGTTCGTCGGCCTCTCCTCCTTGCCGTCCCCGCATGGCCGGCCGATCCGGCTTCTCGACCTCGGCTCGGGCGGGGGATTCCCCGCGATTCCGCTTCTCATCGTGCGGGGAGACCTCGAGGGAACTCTCGTCGAATCCTCCGTCAAGAAGGCGGCGTACCTCGACGAGGTGATCTCGCGCCTCGCGTTGACCGCTCGGGTCGTGAACGCTAGATTTCCCGACTCCTTCCCGATGGCGGGTAACGCTCGTTACGACGTGCTGACGACCCGCGCCGTGGCCTCGGCGGGAAGACTCGTGCGTGCGGCGCGGCCGTGTCTGTCCCCCGGGGCGAAGGCGCTTCTCTGGACGAGCGAGCCGCTCGCGGCCGAGGCCGCGCGGACGAGTGGCGCGGCGCGATCCTCCTTCCGTCGTGCGCGAGGCGCCGAGCGGCGGGGTATCCTGTCCCTCGAGTGTTTCACGTGAAACATTCGCCTCAATCGGCCCATGTCCTCGCGGTCGCGAACCAGAAAGGGGGCGTCGGGAAGACGACGACGGCGATCAGCCTCGCGGCGTCTCTCGCGGTTCTCGAGCGAGAGGTCCTCCTCGTGGACTTCGACCCCCAGGGGAACGCGACCTCCGGCCTGGGCGTCGACAAGTCCTCTCTTGTTCGCACCACATACGAATGGCTCGGCGGAGCGGCGGCCTTCGAGGAGATTGCGCGCGGCACGGACTTGTCTCACCTGACGCTCGCGCCCGCGAACCGTCACCTCGTGGGTGCCGAGGTGGAGCTCGTACACGAGGAGCGCCGCGAGAAGCGCCTGGCCGAGAGAATCGACCCGCTGCGAGACCGATACGACTACATCCTGATCGACTGCCCGCCGTCGCTGTCGCTTCTCACCGTGAATGCGCTCGTGGCGGCCGATGGGGTGCTCGTGCCGATCCAGTGCGAATACTTCGCGCTCGAGGGGGTCTCCGAGCTCCTCACGACGATCGAGCGCGTGAGAGAGAGCCTCAACCCGGGCCTGGGCCTCGCGGGAGTCGTCGCCACGATGTTCGACGAACGGACGAATCTCTCGCGACAGGTGCTCGAGGAGATCCGGAAGCATTTCGGCGGGGCCGTGTTCGAGCACGTCGTCCCGCGAAGCGTGCGGCTCGGCGAGGCGCCGTCCTTCGGAAAGCCGATCCTCCTCTACGACGTCAAGTCGAAGGGCGCCGAGGCGTATCTCGGGATCGCGCGCGAGCTCCTGCGGCGGGATGGCCGCCGGTCGTCCGCGTCCGGCTGCTAGGATCGCCGCCGTGATCGCGTCCCGAAGACCGGCGCTCGGCAAAGGCCTCTCGGCGCTCATTCCATCGTCGCGGGCAGACGCGCCGAGCGCGGCCCCGAGAGCCGTCGCGATCGATCTCCTGGACTCGAACCGCCGCCAGCCGCGCCGGCGGTTCGACGACGCCGGCCTCGAGGAGCTCGCACGGTCCATCCGGCGGACCGGGATCCTCCAGCCCGTCCTCGTCACGAAGGAGGGCGGGCGCTTTCGGATCGTTGCCGGCGAGCGCCGCGTCCGCGCGGCTCGGCTCGCGGGCCTCGTCGAGGTTCCGGTGGTCGTGCGCGAGGGCGTAACGGATCGCGATCACCTCCTCCTCGCGCTCGTCGAGAATGTGCAGCGTAGCGACCTCACCCCCCTCGAGGAGGCGGAGGCATACCGCCATCTCAAAGACGACTTTTCCCTCACACAGGAGGACGTCGCCGAACGCGTCGGCAAGGACCGGACAACCGTCGCGAACGCGCTCCGACTGCTCAAGCTCCCTTCCGCGGTGCGCGCCGCGCTCGAGGACGGATCTCTCTCGGCGGGCCATGCGCGCGCCCTGCTCGCGTTGCCGTCCGCGGCCGATCAGGAGCAACTCGCGAAAGAGGTCGTGCGCCGCGGGCTCTCCGTGCGCGCGACCGAGGCGCGGGTGGCCGCCATCCAGAAGGGGAGCGCGAAGAAGAAGAAATCCCGGGCGGTGGATGCCGACACGCGCGACGCCGAGCTCCGCCTCGCGCGGGTGCTCGGGACACGGGTCGAGATTCGCAGGAAGAAGCGCGGGGGCGAGGTCCGCATCTCGTTCTTCTCGGAGGAGGAGCTGATCTCTCTTTTCGAGCGGCTCCTCGGAGGCCGCAAAACATGAGCGCAAAGCGAAGCGGCTCGCTGAATGGTTTCCTGGACCGCGGCGCGCGGCTCGAGGGAACGCTCTCGTTCGACGACGTGTTCCGCATCGACGGGCAGTTCAAAGGCACGATCACGTCGGAGGCCGAGCTCGTGGTCGGGGAGGGCGGCGTCGTGGAAGGCGACGTACGGGTGGGGCGCCTCGCGGTGTCCGGCACGATCAAGGGAAGCGTGCACGCCAAAGAGCGCGTGGAGCTGCACACGGGCGCGCGCGTCTTCGCCGACATTAAGACGCCCGTGCTGGTCGTCGAAGAGGGCGCGGTGATTCAGGGGCCCGTGGAAAGCGGCCCGCCGCGCAGTGAGGAGCCCGCGAAGGGCAAACTCCCGCCATAGCCAGGCCGCAGAGGCGAATTCGGAGATTTCTTTTTGCTGATATTCGGGGGCTGCAGTTGCAGCCGCCGATATGAGGAAATCTTCTCTTCGAATGGCCGGTGTCAAGGGTCGAAGACCGCCCCGCGGCGCGCTTCGCGCGCCCTTGACTCCGGCCATTCGACGAAATATCTGAAAACAGAATAATTAAATCAACCGATTAGTTTCACCTTTGCGGTACACAGGTGGCGACTGAAGAAGTCTCACGATTGACCCACGGCCGCCGCCGTGAGATAACCCCGCAGCCTGCGCAGATCCGGGTCCATGGCGTCGCCCGAGAGGTTCGGCGTCCGGGTTTCGGGCCGGTGCATGCGACGCCGAGCACACATGCAGCTACCCGATCTCTCCCTGCTCCTCGTCATGGTGATCTTCTGGGCGACATACGCCGTCCTGAGGTTTTTCATCCTCAAGCCGCTCGGCGGGATCCTCGAGGGGCGCGAACGCACCGTCCAAGAGGCGACGGCGGCGCTCGCGGGGATGCTGGACCAGGAGAAAGACACGCTTGCCGGCATCGACAAGCGGCTCACGGAGGCGCGCCGCGAGGCGCTGGCGGCGCGTAAGGCCGCTCGCGACGAAGCGAACACGAAGCGCCAGGCGATCCTCGAGACTGCGCGCGAAAAAGCGCGCGTCGCGGTCGCGGATGCCCAGGGCCGGCTCGAGAAGGACGTCGCCGCTGCGCGGTCGGACCTCGCGAGTAACGCGCGCGCAACGGCCGTGGAGATCGCGTCGCGGGCTCTCGGCCGGAGGATCGCGTGACGCTCGGGGTGGGTCTTCTCTTCCTCGAGGAAGGGCAGGAGGCGACCCACGGTTTTCTCGGAGTTCCGGGCCTCGTGTGGCAGCTTCTCAACCTCGTCCTTTTTCTCGGTCTTCTCTGGTACTTCCTGAGAAAGCCGGCCGCCGATTTCTTCGGAAAGCGAAAAGCGGGCGTCGCGGCGGCCCTCGCGAAGGCCGACGAGGACCGCCGCCGGGCGGAGCAGCTCTCCGTGGAGCTCAAAGCGCGGCTCGCGGCCATCGAGACCGAGCTCGCGAACCTGAAGGCGGCCGCGCGACGCGACGCGGAGACCGAACACACGGCGCTGCTCGCGAAGAGCCAGGCAGACGCCGACCAGATCCTGGCGCGCACGCGCACCGATCTCGACAATCGTGTCCGAGCCGCTCGGGCCGAGCTCACGGCCTTTGCCGGCGACCTTTCGGTCGACCTCGCCCGCGAGCTCCTCCAGAAGAACGTGACGGCGGACGACGAAAAGAGACTACTCGAAGAGGGCCTGGCGCACCTGGCCGGCTCGGCGACGGGTCGAGGCGGAGCGAGATGAGCGCCCGCGTCACGCGTCCCTACGTCGACGCCTTCTTCGCCGTGGCGACGGACCCGGCCGGAGAGCTTGCGGCGCTCGAGGCGTTCCGACATGCGTACGACCAGAATCCCGAGCTCGGAAAGGTCCTCTCGAACCCCGGACTCGAGCGCGAAAAGCGCGAGGCGCTGCTGACCGCGGTCGCCGAGCGCGTCGGGGTTCCCGAGATCGCGGGCCGCCTCCTGAAGATCCTCCTCCACAACGGCCGGCTTCACATCCTCGGCGACCTTCTCGGCGCCCTTCGCGCGCGGCTCGACCGGGACACGCATGCCGTCGAAGCGCGGATCGTCACGGCTCGGCCCGCCGACGCCGCCGTTCTCGAAGCCCTCCGCGCGCTCGTCGCCGATCGGACGAAGCAGACCGTCCGCCTCGTGTCCAAAGTCGATCCCTCTCTCCTCGGGGGTTTCATCGTCTCGGTGGGCAGCGCGCGGCTCGATGCCTCTCTCGAGAGGCGCCTCGAAAAAGCCCGCGCGGCCCTACACGCACTCGCCCCGGCCTGACACTTGGGAGAAAGAAGCACCCACATGGCGGAAATCAGCGCTCAGGAGATCACGCAGCTCATCAAGGCCCAGCTCGCCGGCATCACGCAAGGCGTGGACGTCGACGAGGTGGGGACCGTCGTGTCCGTCGGCGACGGCATCGCGCTCGCCTACGGCCTCGAGAAAGTCATGGCGGGCGAGCTTCTCGAATTCCCGAACGGCGTTTACGGTCTCGCGCTGAACCTCGAGGAGGGCCACGTCGGCTGCGTCCTCATGGGCGAGACGAGCCTCGTCAAGGAAGGCGACACCGTCAAGCGCACGAAGCGCATCATTTCGGTGCCCGTCGGCGAGGCGCTCGTGGGACGCGTGGTCAACCCGCTCGGGCATCCGATCGACGGCAAAGGACCGGTCGCCTCGAAGGAGTTCTACCCGGTCGAGCGGCTCGCCCCCGGTGTCGTCGACCGCATGCCGGTCAAGGAGCCCATGCAGACGGGCCTCAAGGCAATCGACTCGATGATTCCGATCGGCCGCGGGCAGCGCGAGCTGATCATCGGAGACCGCCAGACGGGGAAGACCGCCATCGCCCTCGACACGATCATCAACCAGAAGGGCAACGGGGTCATTTGCGTGTACGTCGCGATCGGCCAGAAGAACTCCACGATCGCCCAAGTCGTCCAGACGCTCGAGGGGCACGGCGCGATGGAGCACACGATCGTCGTCGCCGCGGCCGCGTCCGACCCGGCGCCGCTCCAGTACATCTCGGCCTACGCGGGCTGCGCGATGGGCGAGTACTTCATGTACAACGGCAAGCACGCGCTCGTCGTCTACGACGACCTCTCCAAGCAGGCGGCGTCCTATCGCGAGATCTCGCTTCTTCTCCGCCGCCCGCCGGGCCGCGAGGCGTACCCGGGAGACGTGTTCTACCTGCACAGCCGGCTTCTCGAGCGCGCCTCGAAGCTGAACAAGGCGAAAGGCGGCGGGTCGCTGACGGCGCTCCCGATCATCGAGACGCAGGCGGGCGACGTGTCGGCGTACATCCCGACGAACGTCATCTCGATCACGGACGGACAGATCTTTCTCGAGTCGGACCTCTTCTTCTCGGGCCAGCGTCCGGCCGTGAACGTCGGCATCTCGGTGTCGCGCGTCGGCGGGTCCGCGCAGATCCGGGTCATGCGCGCGATCGCGGGCACCCTGCGCCTCGACCTCGCGCAGTACCGGGAGCTCGCCGCGTTCGCGCAATTCGGCTCCGATCTCGACAAGACGACCCAGGCGCAGCTCAACCGCGGGCGCCGGCTGGTCGAGATCCTCAAACAGAACCAGTATGTCCCGATGAACGTCGCGCTCCAGATCGCCTCGGTCTTCGCCGGCACGAAGGGGTTCCTCGACGACCTGCTCGTCGAGGCCGTCCTGCCCTTCGAGACCGCCCTTCACGAATACCTGGGCAGCCAGCACGCGCCGCTCCTTCAGGAGATGCGGGAAGCCGGCAAGCTCACGAAGGAGATCGAGTCCGCGCTTTCCGCGGCGGTCGGAGAAGCGAAGAAGGTCTTCCTTTCCTCCCGCCCCGAGGCGAAGCAGGCCTAGGGCGGCGCCGCAACCAAGCATGGCGAACCTCATCGACATCCGGCGGCGGATCCGGAGCGTGAAGAACACGCAGCAGATCACGAAAGCGGTAAAGATGGTTGCCGCGTCGAAGCTGCGCCGCTCGCAGGATCGCGCCATCGCCTCTCGGCCCTACGCGACGACGCTCGAGGCCGTGCTGCGCTCGGTGGCATCCCGCGTCCGGCCCCGCGAAGACGGGGCGCCTCTCCATCCGTTGCTCGCGACGCGGGAGGAGAAGAGCGTGGTCCTTCTCGTCGTGAGCGGCGACAAGGGCCTCGCCGGCGGTTTCAACACGAACGTGAACCGTGCCGTGGCGACGTTCGTGCGCAAGGCGAAGGATCGCGGCGTTGCGAACGTGCGCCTCGTGACGCTCGGCAAGAAGGCGAACGACTTCTGGCGGCGCCGGCCGGTCGAGATCCTCGAGGCGCGGACGGGCCTCGCAGCGCTCGGCGTCGCGACGACCGCCGAGATCGGCCGCGCCCTGGCCGCGCGCTTCGTCTCGGGCGAGGCGGACGCCGTATACGTCGTCTCGAACGAGTTTCGGAGCGCCATCTCTCAAGTCGTGAGGACGAAACGCCTGCTTCCCATCGCGCTCGAGAGCGCTGCGGCCGCACCGGCCGGCCCTGACTACCTTTATGAACCGTCCCCCGAGGAGATCCTCGGGATTCTCCTGCCGCGCTTTCTCGAGTTCCAGATGTACCGTGTGATTCTCGAATCCCAGGCGGCGTTCTTCGCGGCGCAAATGACCGCGATGGACAGCGCTTCGAAGAATGCGGGCGACATGATCGACTCGCTGACCCTCATCTACAACCGCGCGCGGCAGGCGCGCATCACGAAAGAGCTCATCGAGATCGTCTCCGGAGCTGCAGCCCTCGATTAGGTTTTCGAAAGTCCGTCGCGCGAATCAGAGGTGGCCATGACAACAGGAAGTACGGGTCGGGTCGTCCAGATCATCGGTCCCGTCGTGGACGTGGAGTTTCCGGTCGGAAAGCTCCCGACGATCTTCAATGCCGTCCACATCACGGACGAGGAAGGGCTCTCGACCGAGAAGATCGACATCATCACCGAGGTCGCGCAGCATCTCGGAGAGAACCGCGTGCGGTGCATCTCGATGAAGCCGGCGGACGGCCTCGTTCGCGGCATGAAGGCGGTCGACCTCGGCACGCCGATCTCGATCCCCGTCGGACCGGAGACCCTCGGTCGCATCCTGAACGTCATCGGCGAGCCCGTGGACGAGATGGGTCCGGTCGTGACGGCCGAGAAGTGGCCCATCCACCGCGAGGCGCCTCCGTACGAAGACCAGTCCACGTCGGTCGAGATGTTCGAGACCGGCATCAAGGTCATCGACCTTCTCGAGCCCTACACGCGCGGCGGCAAGACCGGCCTCTTCGGGGGCGCGGGCGTCGGGAAGACCGTCCTCATCATGGAGCTCATCAACAACGTCGCGAAGGCCGCCGGCGGCTACTCGGTTTTCGCGGGCGTCGGCGAGAGGACGCGCGAGGGGAACGACCTCTGGCTCGAGTTCACCGAGTCGGGGATCATCGACCCGAAAGACTGGAAGAAATCCAAGGCCGCGCTGATCTACGGCCAGATGACGGAGCCTCCGGGCGCCCGCCTGCGCGTCGGGCTGACCGGCCTGACGGCCGCCGAGTACTTCCGCGACAAGGAGGGCAAAGACGTCCTCCTTTTCATCGACAACATCTTCCGCTTCACTCAGGCCGGCTCGGAAGTCTCGGCTCTCCTCGGCCGCATGCCGTCGGCCGTCGGCTACCAGCCGAACCTCGCGACGGAGATGGGCGAGCTGCAGGAGCGCATCACGTCCACGAAG
The DNA here is from genome assembly GCA_963816185.1 of Thermoanaerobaculia bacterium. GTDB lineage: Bacteria > Acidobacteriota > Thermoanaerobaculia > UBA5066 > UBA5066 > Fen-183. The sequence goes on from CAWFJJ010000029.1 coordinate 127,281, forward strand.
AGGGGCTCGATCACGTCCGTCCAGGCGATCTACGTGCCCGCCGACGACCTCACCGACCCCGCGCCGGCGACCGCGTTCGCGCATCTCGACGCGACGTCCGTTCTCTCGCGCCAGATCGCGGAGATCGGCATCTATCCGGCGGTCGACCCGCTCGCCTCGACGTCCAAGATCCTTTCCCCGCTGATCGTCGGCGAGGAGCACTACAACGTCGCCCGCGCCGTGCAGCAGGTCCTCCAGAAGTACAAGGACCTGCAGGACATCATCGCGATCCTCGGGATCGACGAGCTGTCCGAGGACGACAAGATCATCGTGGCGCGCGCGCGGCGCATCCAGCGCTTCCTCTCGCAGCCCTTCCACGTTGCCGAGCAGTTCACGGGCGTGGCGGGGCGCTACGTGAAAATCGCCGATACGATCCGTTCCTTCAAGGAGATCGTCGAGGGCAAGCACGACGAGCTGCCCGAGCAGGCTTTCTTCAACGTCGGCGCAATCGAAGAGGCCCAGGAGAAGGCCGAGAAGCTGAAGGCGGGGGCCTGACGTTGGACGCGCGGCTCACGTTGACCGTCGTCACGCCGGAGCGCGCGCTGCTCCAAGGCGCTGCATGCGACGAGGTCACGCTGCCGGCGTGGCGCGGCGAGCTCGGCGTCCTGCCGGGCCACACGCCTTTGATCGCGCTTCTGGGAATCGGCGTCGTCGCGTATCGAGACGGCGCCCGGCGCGCGATGCTCGCCGTCCGTAGCGGCTTCGTGGAAATCGCCGCCGACGCGGTGCGGATCCTGGCCGACGAGGCGGCGGCGCCGGATGGCATCGACGAGGCGAAGGCCTCGGCGGAAAAGGCGGACGCGGAGAAGAGGCGCGAGCGCGCCGCCGGAGACGAGGAGTTGGACGCCGCGAACGCGGACGCCCGATTTGCGGAAGCGCGCCTCGCCGTCCTCCGGTCTGCGTGACGCCGGCAACCGCGCGGGGAAGAGCGAAAAGGGCCGACCAATGACGTCCCCCCGGGGGGCCGAACGCCTCGGCATGAGGCTTGCGAAGGGTATGCGTAGGCTCGGTGGGCGCCGAAAGGGCGCGCCGGGTGACACGAACACCTCCTGCCTCCTACCGGGGCTCCGCTCTTGCGGAGCCCTCTTTTTTTACCCCCTATCATCGTTCCTCGATGACGGCGAGGGTGGTGCCATGACGCTCGAGCGCGATCCCTGGACCGCCCAGTGGTTCGGGGAGGAGTACCTCGCCTTCTATCCTGAGCGGGACGAGCGCGAGGCGCGCCGGAAGGCCGTCTTCGCGCGCGAGCTTCTCGCGCCGTTTGCCCGCGTCGGCTCGCTGCGATTCCTGGACCTCGCCTGCGGGACGGGCCGGCACGCCGTCGCGCTCCACGATGGCCACGGAGGGGTTGTGGGCCTCGACCTGCCGGAGCGCCTGCTTTTCCAGGCCCGACGGCGAACGGGGCCTCTGCGCCCGTTCTGGGTGCGGGCCGACATGCGTCAGATTCCTTTCCTCACGGGCACGTTCGGCGCCGCCGTGAACTTCTTCACGTCGTTCGGCTCTTTCGAGGATTCCTTGGACGACGCTCGCGTCGCGCGCGAGGTGGCGCGGGTCCTCGCGCCGGGAGGAGCGTTCCTGTCGGACGTCTTCAACGCCGAGCGCGTCGTCTCGACGCTCGCGGTGCGCGAGGTGAAAACGGTGGCTGGCGAGCGCGTGAGCATCCGCCGACGGTACGATCCATCGAGCCGGCGCGTGGAGAAGGAGATCGAGGTGGGCTCGGGAGAGAACAAGCGCGTGTTCACGGAGCGTGCCCGGGCGTACACCGAGCACGAGCTCCGGAACTTCCACCGCGCAGCAGGCCTCACGGTGCGTGCTGCTTACGGGAATTTCGACGGGTCGCCGTTCGACCGACGGAAGTCGCCGCGTCTGATTCTCCTTGCCGTGAAACCCACGGCAAAAGCCCGCGTTCAGAAGGAACCATGACGACGATTTCGCTCGCGCACCTTCCGGGGATCCCCGCCCTGGCGCGCGGCGTCGCGACCGGGGCGCCGGACGTCTCCGCTTTCCTTCCGGACCGGCCGGACCTCGAGACGATCGCCCGGAGAGCGCACGCAGTCCTGGCCGCATTCCGGCCACGCGTCGTCGTCGGCGACACCGACCCAAGGCTCGCCGCATTCGCGCGCGGCGAGGCCACGGTCGTCTTCGCCGGCCAGCAGGCAGGCCTCTTCGGGGGCCCGCTCCTGACGCTTGTGAAGGCGCTCGCCGCTGAGAAGCTCGCCGTCGACGTCGCCGCGCGAGGGACGGCCGCGGGCCCTGCTTTCTGGTGTGCGTCCGAAGATCACGATCTCGTGGAGGTGACGCGGCTCGTCGTGCCAGGGCCTCACGGACCGAAAGACCTCGGCCCCGACGCCTCCTCCCTCGCCGGGAACCGGTCGCCCGTCGGAGCGCTCCCGGTCGGCATCGACGTGGATGCAATCATCGGGAAGGCGGCGGAAGGTCTCGCACAGCCGCCGGACGCTGCGGACGTGGCGGCGCTCTTGGCCGCGCATCGCGGGAAGACGTTCTTCGAGGCATTCTCGGCGACGCTCGCATGGCTCCTTGACGGCTCCATTCCAATCCTCGACGCAGCAGACCCCTCCGACAAGCCGGCCCTCGTGCCGCTCGCGTGTCGACTCGTGCGCGAGCGCGCCGACGTGAAGAAGCTCCTCGCGGAGCGCGACGCGGCGCTCGAGGCCGCGGGCTACCCCCTTCAGGTCACGTCCGACCCGGCCGCCCTGCCGCTCTTCGCGCGCGTCGGGAGCGACCGCCTTCTCCTTTTCGAAACGGGATCACGGCTTTCTCTCAAAGGACTCGAGGGGACATTCGAAACCGGGGAAGTCGTCGAGCGGTTCTCGAGCGGCGCCTGGCTGCCGTCCTTCTCGGCGCTCACGCGCCCGCTCGCCGCCTCCGCGCTTTTCCCGGTTGCGGCGACGATCCTGGGCCCGGCCGAGATCGCGTACTGGGCCCAGGGCTGGCCGCTCTTTGCGTGGGCCGGAATCGTTCCGCCCGTGATCGTGCCGCGGCCCCTCGTCGCGCTCGTACCGGCCACGGCGGCGCGCGTTCTCTCAAAGCTCGGCCTTTCCGTGGAGGACGTCCTCGGGGGCGAGGAGGCGATGCTCCGGAAGAAGGGCGCCGGCGAGGCGGGGGCGCTCCTGGAACGCCTCACGGCCATCCGCGAAGATGCGATCCGCGCGCTCGACGCCGAGGAGCCGGCCCTCCTCGCCGTCGACCCGTCCCTCAAGAAGGCGGTCGAGACGACGCGCGAGAAAACGAGCTTCGCGTTCGAGAAGCTCGCCGAGAAGGCCGCTGCAGCGGCGGGGCGCGCAGACGAGCGTACGGCTGCGCAGGTGAAGCGGCTCCTTGAGGAGATCCTGCCCGGAGGCGTCCTCGCCGAGCGCGCGTACTCGGCGCTGCCTTACGTCCTCAAGTTCGGCCGCGAGGCCGTCGTGGGTGCGCTCCGGCGGCACCTCGTCTGGAACGAGCCGGGGCTTCAGGTGATTCCCCTGTGAGCGTGACGCCGGTCGACGTCCTGGTCTTCTCGCCGCATCCCGACGATGCCGAGCTCGGGTGCGGCGGGACGCTCGCCGCCCTCGCTGCGCGCAGTCTCACGTTCGGGATCGTGGACCTCACGCGCGGCGAGATGGCGACTCGGGGGACGCCCGAGATCCGCGCGGGCGAAGCGGCCGAGGCCGCCCGGATTCTCGGGGCGCGCTTCCGCGAGACGCTCGACCTCGGAGACGGCGGCCTCAGGGCCGATCGTGCATCTGAGCTTCGGGTCGTCGAGGCCGTCCGCCAGGCGAGGCCGCGCGTCGTCCTCGCGCCCCTTCCCACGGACCGCCATCCGGATCACGCGCGCGCCGGGCGCCTCGTCCCGGAGGCCTCCTGGTACGCGGGTCTCGCGAAGCTCGAAGCCCCCCTCGCACCCCATCGACCCGACCAGGTCGTGTTCTACGCGACCTACGTTCTCGTGATGCCGACGTTTCTCGTGGACGTCTCGGCCACTTTCGTGACGAAAGTGGCGGCCCTTCGCGCCTATCGCAGCCAGTTTCACGATCCAAACTCCTGCGAGCCGGAGACGTACATCTCTTCGAAGGGCTTCTTCGACGGCATCGAGGCGCGTGCTCGGGCGCTCGGGAGGATCGCGAACGTGGAGTACGCGGAAGGCTTCGTCACGAACGCGCCCCCCACCCTCGCGGACCCGGTCGGGGCGTTCTGCGGGTACGAAGGCGGAAAGAGAACGTGAAGATCGGTATCACGTGCTATCCCACGTTCGGCGGCTCGGGCGTCGTCGCGACGGAGCTCGGCCACGAGCTCGCGCGACGCGGGCACGACGTGCACTTCATCACGTATGCGATGCCGTCGCGCCTGAACGTCTTCCTCGACCGTGTCACGTATCACGAGGTGACGGTCCCGTCTTATCCCCTCTTCCAGTACGCGCCTTACGACCTCGCCCTGGCGACGCGGATGGGCGACGTGGCGACGCACGAGGGTCTCGACCTCATTCACGTCCACTACGCGCTGCCGCACGCGGTCTCGGCCCATCTCGCGCGCGAGATGCTCGCCCCGCGGCCCCTCGGCCTCGTGACGACGCTGCACGGAACCGACGTGACGATCGTCGGGCAGGACCAGTCGTACCTCCCCATCACCCGCTTCTCCATCGAGAAGTCCGACGTCGTCACGGCGGTTTCCGAGCATCTCAAGAAGGTCACGATCGAGGTCTTCCAACCGAAGAAGGAGATCGAGGTCGTGCCGAACTTCATCGATCCCGAGCGCTGGAAGCCGGAATCGCAGCAGCTCGCCTGCCGTTTCGTGCCCGAGGGCCGGAAGGTGCTCCTGCACGTCTCGAATTTCCGCCCGGTGAAGCGCGTCCTGGACGTGGTCGAGATCTTCGACCGCCTGAGGCAGCGCGTCCCCGCGACGCTCGTCATGATCGGCGACGGCCCCGATCGAGCCGCCGCCGAGGCGTTGTGCCGCGAGAAGGGCATCGCGCCGTACGTGTCGTTCCTCGGGAACATGCCGGCGCTCGAGGCCGTGATGCCCGTCGCGGACCTTTACCTCCTCCCGTCGAACTCGGAGTCCTTCGGGCTCTCCGCCCTCGAGGCGCAGGCCTGCGGCGTCCCGGTCCTCGGCTATGCCGTGGGCGGGCTCCCGGAGGTCGTTCTGCACGGCGAGACGGGCTTCCTCCGCGAGGTCGGCGACATCGCGGGCCTCGCCGCGGATGGCGCGGACCTCTTGCTCGACGACGCCCGCTACGCGGCGATGTCTCGCGCGTCGCGCGAGCGTGCCGTCCGCCTCTTCGACGCGGACACGATGGTGTCGCGCTATCTCGCCTTGTACGAGCGCGTCCTCGCGGCGGCCTGACGCGCGAAGGCGGCGCAGCGCGCCAGCTCGGCCCCGGTCGCGCCCCACGACGCGGCACGCCGGAACTCCCCCGCGAGCGTCGTCCCGAAAAGGCCGGGATCGTCCGTCGAGAGCGTCACCCGTAAACCGGCGAGGAGCATCCGGCGGAGAGGGTGCGCCTCACCGCGCGAAACGGCCCCCGTCCTGAGGTTCGATGTCGGGCAGACGTCGCAGACGACGCCGCTCCTCACGAGAGACTTCAGAAGCGTCGGATCCTCGACGGCCCGGATGCCGTGCGCGATCCGCACGGGCTCGAGAAAACGCATGGCCTCGGCGACCGACTCCGGCCCCGCCCACTCGCCCGCGTGCACGATCGGGAGGAGTCCGGCCTTTCGCCCCCGCCGATAGACGTCCCGGAAATCGCGCGCCGGGTAAGCCGTTTCGTCGCCGCCGAGGCCGAAACCCACGACGCGCCACCAGGGCCGCTCGGCGTGGAGATCGAGGACGCGGGCGGCGGACGCGGGGCCCCAATGCCGCACGAGGTCGAGGAGGATGCGGACACGCCCGCGGCCTTTCCTCTCGTGCTCTCGGAAGACGCGTTCGAGCGCGCCGACGACGTCGAACCAGTCGAGCCCGATCTTCTCCACGACGGCCGGAGAGACCGTGACCTCCGCCCACCGGACGTTCTCCCGCGCGAGGCGCGACACGAGGTCCCGCGCGATGAGGGCATAGTCAGCGGGGCTTCGAAGCTGCAGGCAGACGTCCCGGTAGAAGGCGAAGAAGACCTCCTTCGATGAGAGAGCGCGGCGTCGCGCACGAACCGCGGCAAGATCGGGGAAGATGGGGTCGACGGAGCGGGAGGAGAGGCGGACGAGAGCGGCCGCCCGGACGGCTCCCTCGAGGTGCAGGTGAAGCTCCACTTTCGGCGCGGCGACAAACCGTCGGAGGAAGGCGAGGGCGTCTCGTCGGGGGATCACGCGCGCCCATCGTACGAGAGGCCGTTCGAAACCGGGCCGGTCCCTCTCGGGACGCCGCCCAAGGAGAGACTGTGGATGCGCGTCGCGGCGTTCGGCGTGGACCTGATTCTCGTCGCAGGCGTTCCGCTCCTCCTCGCATCGGCGATCGTCTTCTGCGTTTACGCGTCCTCGCACGAGGCGCCGGCCGGCCTCGACGACGGCTTCCGGGCAGCCCAGGTCCTGGCCCTGGGCCTTTTCCTCTTCCGCGATGCCGGTGGCGGGAGCCCGGGAAAGAAGCTCTTCGGGCTGCGCCTCATTCTCGCGGGGGGGGCGAACGCCGGGGCCCGCCAGTCCCTGCTGCGAAACCTTCCCCTTCTCATCCCGGGTTGGAATCTCATTGAGCTGTCATCACTTCTACGCCGTCGAGACGGGCGGCGGCCAGGCGACCGGGCGGCGGGAACGCTCCTTGTCGAGACCTGAAGGTGTTTGGTGCGAAACTTTCGACCCGGGAACGCCGTTCTCTAGGGTGGGAGCACCGGATGTCCAAGGTTCCATCCTCCGCCCGCGTCCGGAAGAGCCGGCTCGTCCCGGTCCTGGCGGCCCTTTCCTTTCTCGCGGCGACCGGCCTCCTGGCCGAGGATGCGACGCAGGAGCGGTTCGAGAAGACGTACGACCTCGCCGGCATCCGCAAGGTGAGAGTCCAGAACGTGAACGGCGCGATCCAGATCGAGACGGGCGGCGATCAGCTGCACATCGTGGCCGTCAAGAAGGTGAAGTCGTCGTCCGACTCAGATCTCCTCAAGGAGACCGAGATCCGCGTGACAAAGGCCGGAAGCCTCATCGAAGTGGAGACGATTCTCCCGAAGCGCGGGCGATTCTTTCCATGGTTCTTCTTCGGGCGGGCAGGCTCGGCGGACGTGGCCTATCAAATCACGCTGCCCGCCGCGCTCGCCCTCGAGGCCGAGACTGTGAACGGGCGGCTCGCCGCGACGAACCGCGCGGGCGATCTCGTCCTGTCGACGGTGAACGGCGCGGTCCGCGTGGAGGGCCACGACGGGCCGCTGAAAGTGAACACCGTCAACGGCTCGGTCGAAGTGTCCTTCGCCGGCCCCATGCGCCAGGCGAGCCTCGAGACCGTCAACGGGTCGGTCACGATCACGTGCGCGCGCGAGTCCTCGATCCGCTGCACGTTGCAGACGACGAACGGCCGCATCCAGTCGCAGTTTCCGGAAGTCACGGTCGAGGGCAAGTGGGGCCCGAAAGAGGCCCGCGGCGCGATCAACGGCGGCCGCGAAAGCCTCGCCGTCGAAACCGTGAACGGGGACGTGCGGCTCTACATGGCCGACGCGGCGCGGCGAAGAAGTAAGCCGCCAGGCACTCTCTTTCGACGGGGAGGGAGAAGTGGTGCCCTGGGCCAGACTCGAACTGGCACGGATTGCTCCACACGCCCCTCAAACGTGCGCGTCTACCAATTCCGCCACCAGGGCACGGTGCCGCGAGGGAGGGGGATTCTAACCGAAAACTATTTCGTCGCCGGAGCCACGGGCGCCGGGAACGACGGGACCGTGCTGCCGGCGGAGGCCGGAACGCCGGCAGGTGCGGGCGCCGGGACGGCGGCCTTCACGGGCGCGGCCGACTTCGCCCGGGCGAGAACGGAGGACCTCGGCCGGGCCTCCATCAACGAGATCACGACCGCGAGAATCGAGAACGCCACAAACGACCACGTCGTGATCTTCTCGAGAAGAGTCGTGGCGCCGCGCGCCCCGAAGGTCGTCTGCGAGGAAGAGGCCCCGAAGGCGGCCGACACGTCGGCGCCCTTGCCCTGCTGGAGAAGGACGACGAGGACCAGGAAGACACAGACGATGACGTAAATGGGTACCAGGACGTAGATCATGTGCGGTGATGCTCCGGTCCCCGGAGGCGAGTCCGGGGGCCGGAAATGATAGCGGAATCGCCGCTCAAGCGCGAGAGGCGGCCGCCGCGGCGAGGATCGCCGTCGTGTCAGACACGGAAAGAGAAGCGCCTCCGACGAGGCCGCCGTCCACCTCTTCTTGTGCGAAAAGCCCCGGGGCGCTCGCCGGAGAAACGGAGCCGCCGTAGAGAATTCGCGTCGACCGGGCGGCCGGCCCGCCGAAACGGGCGGCGAGCTCAAGGCGGAGATGCGCGTGAGCGTCCGCGGCCATCTCGGGGGTCGCAGGGAGCCCCGTCCCGATGGCCCAGACGGGCTCGTAGGCGAGCACGAGACCGGGAGGAGGCACGGCGAAGGCGTCGAGGGCGGCGAGCTGGCTCCGAAGCACGTCCTGCGTGCGTCCCGCCTCACGCTCCTTGCGCGTCTCGCCGACGCAGTAAAGCGGCGCGAGCCCTTCCTCGGCGAGCCTTGCCAGCTTGCGCGCGAAGTCCGGTTCGCGCTCTCCCCGGAGAAGGCGCCGCTCACTGTGGCCCACGAGGACGAGCGAGACCCCGGCGTCCTTCAGCATCGCGGCGGACACCTCGCCCGTGAACGCGCCCTCACGCTCGACGTGAACGTCCTGGGCCGCAAGCGCGATACCGCTGCCGAGAAGCGCCGCGCGAACCCGGTCGAGCGCGGGAAACGACGGGGCGATCGCCATGTCCACTCCGGCGGGCCGTGCGAGGTCGGCGATCGCGCGAGAGAGCACCGCGGCTGCCGAGGGCGTGCGCGTCATCTTCCAGTTCGCGACGAAAAAGCGCCGCCGCTCGCTCAACGCAGGGCCTCCACACCGGGCAGCGTCTCGCCTGCGACGAGATCGAGCGACGCGCCGCCGCCCGTCGACACGTGCGACATCTTGCCGGCGAGCCCCGCTTCCTTGACGGCCTCGACGCTCTCGCCGCCGCCCACCACGGTGAAGGCGGAGGACTCGGCCAGGATCTTCGCGACGGAGAAGGTGCCCCGGTCGAACGGTTTCTTCTCGAAGACGCCCATGGGCCCGTTCCAGAAGATGGTTTTCGCATCCTTCGTCATGCGTCGAAACATCTCGACGGTCTTTTCCCCGATGTCGAAGGCCGCCGCGTCCTGGGGAATCGCGTTCATCGCGACGGTCCTCGCCTCGCCGGCGTTCTCGAGGGAGGGAGCGACGACGAAATCGGAGGGAAGGACGAGCGCGACGCCGCGCTCTTTGCATCGGTCGAGGATCTGGCGGGCGACGGGGACGCCCTCTTTCTCGAGGAGCGAGCGGCCCACGGGGAGTGAGAGCGCGGCCACGAAATGGTTCGCCATGCCTCCCCCGACGAGAAGAACGTCGGCCTTTTCGACGAGCGTCCTCAGGGCGGCGAGCTTGCCGAGGATCTTCGCTCCGCCGAGGATCGCCGCGAACGGGCGCTCGATCGAGGTCACGACCTTCGCGAGGGCCTTGAGCTCCTTCTCCATGAGGAGGCCGATTCCACGCCGCTCCGGCGGAAAAAGCGCGGCCATGCCGGCCGTTGAGGCGTGGGCGCGGTGGGCGGTTCCGAACGCGTCGTTGACGTAGACGTCGGCGAGGGCAGCGAGCTGCCGGCAGAACGCCGGGTCGTTGGCCTCCTCGCCGGCGTGAAAACGAAGGTTCTCGAGGACGACGGCCTCGCCGGGCGCGAGCCGCGCGACGGCTCTCTCCGCCTCCTCTCCAATACAGTCGTGCGCGAACGCGACACTAACGCCGAGACGTGCCTCGAGCGTGCGCGCCACGGGAGCGAGGGAGTACTTCGGATCGGGCGCCCCCTTCGCTTTGCCGAGATGCGAGGCGAGAACGAGACGGGCGCCTCGCTCGCGGGCGAGGTGGAGCGTGGGCAAGGCTTCGACGACGCGTGTGTCGTCGCGCACGACGGAGTCCTTGAGCGGCACGTTGAAGTCGACGCGCACGAAGACCCGCTTGCCGTCGAGGTCGAGGTCGCGGATCGAACGCGGAAGATCGGCCATGGCGTTCTCCTGTCGGAAGTCGCTCGCGCGATCTTATGCGCCGGGACCTCTATAGTCTCGTTCGTGACGTTGGAAGCCGAGCCCAAAACGCGGGTGACGCCGTACACGTATTCGGCCGGGCGGCTGCGCCTCCTCGACCAGCGTCGCCTCCCGCACGAGGAGATCTTCCTCGACTGCGAGAGCGCGGCTCAAACGGCCGAGGCCATCCGCGGCCTCGCGGTGAGGGGGGCCCCGCTGATCGGGGTGGCCGCTGCCTACGGGCTGTGCGCCGAGGCGCGCCGGGTGGCCGCGCGCGTGCCCGACGATCTCGACGTCGCGCTCGCGCTGGGTGCCGAGAGGCTCGTCTCGGCGCGACCCACCGCCGTGAACCTGACGTGGGCCGTCGGTCGGATGCGCGCCGTTTTCGAGTCCTCTTCGGGGGGGCGTGCCGACGAGAGGATCCTCCGTCTCGAGGAGGAGGCACACCGGATCGCGGAGGAGGACCGCCTCTCCTGTCTCGCGATCGGCCGTCTCGGGGCCGCGTGGCTCAAGACGCGCTGGGCGGGCCGCTCCGGCGTTCCGGCGGTCCTCACGCACTGCAACGCGGGCGCTCTCGCGACGGCCGGAATCGGAACCGCGCTCGGGATCGTGCGCGTGCTCGCGGCCGAGGCGCCGCTCGCGATCCTCGCGGACGAGACCCGACCGTTCCTCCAGGGCGCGCGCCTCACGGCGTGGGAGCTCAAGCATGATGGGCTCGACGTGACGCTCCTCCCGGACGTCGCGGCCGCCTCTCTGATCGCCCGTGGCCGCGTCCAGGGCGTCGTCGTGGGCGCCGATCGCATCGCAGCGAACGGCGACGTCGCGAACAAGGTCGGAACGTACGGCCTCGCGCTCGCATGCCGGGCGCACGGTGTCCCATTCGTCGTCGCGGCCCCGACGACGACGATCGACCTTGCGACGCCGGACGGCGCGTCGATTCCGATCGAGGAACGCGCCGCCTCGGAAGTGGTCTCGCTGCCGCTTGCGGGCGGAGGCTTCGCGTCGCTCGCGCCGAACGGCGTCTCCGCCCTCTATCCCGCCTTCGACGTGACCCCCGCGGCCTTGGTCGACGCGATCGTCACGGAGCGCGGAATCTCCTCTCCGCCGCATTCGGACGCGCTCCGACGGCTCCTCTCGCGATGAAGCCGGACGAGGCGCTCGTCCTCGGCCTCGAAACGTCTTGCGACGAGACCGCGGTCGCGCTTCTCGACGGCGCGGGCAGGGCACGCGCCTCCCTGGTGTCGTCGCAGGAGGAGGCCCATCGCCGATTCGGCGGCGTCGTGCCCGAGATCGCGGCACGGGCTCATCTCGAGAACCTGCCACCGCTCCTCGACGCGGTGCTCGCCGCTGCCGGCGCGAGCCTCGCCGACGTGACGGCGGTCGCGGCGACGGCGGGTCCCGGTCTGGTCGGCGCGCTGCTCGTCGGCCTGTCGGAAGGAAAAGGCCTCGCGGTCGGGCTCTCCGTGCCTTTCGTTCCCGTGAACCACATCGAGGGGCACGCTCTCTCACCCTTCCTCGACGGCGCGGGAGGACCGGCAGCCGCGGTTCCGGAGACGTTCGCCGCGCTCGTGGTCTCGGGCGGCCACACGCACGTCTTCCGGTTCGAGGCGGAGGGGATCGAGCGCCTCGCGCGGACGCGTGACGACGCCGCCGGCGAGGCCTTCGACAAAGTCGCGAAGATGGCGGGCCTCGGCTATCCGGGGGGAGCCGCCGTGGACCGTCTCGCGCGGCGCGGCCGCGCGGCACGGCCCTTTCCCCTACCGCATTTCAAGGACGGCTCGAGAGATTTCAGCTTCTCGGGCCTGAAGACCGCCGCACGAGAGCGCCTCCTCGAGCTGGGCCGCGCCCCCGCGCCGGGACTCCCCGGAGGCCCTTCGCTCCGCGAGGAGGACGCGCCGCAGGAACTCTGCGATCTGATGGCCGACGTGGAAGAGGCGATCGTCGCGCAGCTTCTCCACCGCCTCTCCCGGCTTCACGAGGCCCGGCGATTCGAGCTCCTCACGGTATCGGGCGGCGTGGCGGCGAACACTCTCGTGAGGGAGCGCATCCCGGCCTGGGGACACTCGCGCGGCGTGGACGTCCGGCTCGCCCCGCGGGCCCTGACCGGCGACAATGCCGTGATGATCGCGTTTGCGGGATTGCGGAAGCTCCGCGCGGGCCGCACGGGCGAGGGGCTCGGCGCGGTCGCACGGTCTCGCTGGCCGGTCGAAACGCTAAGATAGCTCTCTCGCGCGCAGCCGGCCGGCCGCGCGTCACCTTCATCGCCAATCATCACCAAGAGCCATGACCGATCCCTCGCGTATCCGCAATTTCTCGATCGTCGCCCACATCGACCACGGGAAGACGACGCTTTCCGACCGGATCCTCGAGATCACGGGCGCGCTTTCCGCACGCGAAATGACCGAGCAGGTGCTCGACGACAACCCGATCGAAAAGGAGCGCGGCATCACGATCAAGGCGCGGTCGGTGACGCTGAAATACAAGGCCGAGGACGGAACGGACTACGTCCTGAACCTCATCGACACGCCCGGGCACGTGGACTTCACGTACGAGGTCTCGCGCTCGCTCGCCGCGTGCGAGGCGGCCGTGCTCGTCGTGGACGCGACGCAGGGCGTCGAGGCGCAGACGCTCGCGAACGCGTACCTCGCGATCCACAACAACCTCACGATCGTCCCGTGCATCAACAAGGTCGACCTGCCGTCGGCCGTTCCCGAAATGGCGCGCGAGCAGATCGAGGAGATCATCGGAATTCCCGCGCGGCATGCCGTGCTGACGTCGGGCAAGGTCGGGACGGGCGTGCGCGACCTTCTCGAGGAGATCGTCCACCTGGTGCCGGCTCCGACGGGCGACCCGGACGCTCCGCTCAAGGCTCTGCTCTTCGATTCGTGGTTCGATCTCTACCGCGGCGTCACGTGCCTCATACGCGTGCGCGAGGGCCGGCTGAAGCCGGGGATGAAGATTCGGATGATGGGTACGGGTTTCGGAGGAGAGGTCCAGGAGGTCGGGATCTTCACGCCGAAGCCGCAGGTCGTCCCGGAGCTTTCCGTGGGCGAGGTCGGCTACGTCATCGCGGGCATCAAGGACCTCCACGCGGCGAAGATCGGGGACACCGTCACCGAGGCCGAGCGACCGACGGCCGAGGCCTTTCCCGGCTTCCTGGACGTCAAGCCGATGGTCTTCGCGTCGATCTTCCCGACGGAGACCGACGCGTACGAAGACCTGAGGGACGCGATGGAGAAGCTCCGCCTCAACGACGCGTCCTTCACGTTCGAGCCGGAGTCGTCGACGGCGCTCGGCTTCGGCTTTCGGTGCGGCTACCTCGGCCTTCTCCACATGGAGATCGTCCAGGAGCGCCTCGAGCGCGAGTTCAACCTCTCGCTCGTGACGACGGCGCCCTCGGTGCCTTACAAGGTCAAGACGACGCGCGGGGAGGAGCTCGAGATCTCGAATCCGGTCAAGCTCCCGGAGGTCCAGCTCATCGACGAGATCCGCGAGCCGTACATCCTCGCGACGATCATCACGAAGGACGAATTCCTCGGCGGGATCCTGGCCCTGGCCGAGGACCGGCGCGGCACGCAGGTCTCGCTCGGATACGCCGGTACCCAGCGGGCCGTCGTCAAGTACGAGCTGCCCCTGAACGAGGTCATCCTCGACTTCTACGACAAGCTCAAGTCGCTCTCGAGGGGTTACGCCTCGTTCGACTACGAGCTCATCGACTACCGTCCCGGCGACCTCGTGAAGCTCGACGTCCTCATCAACGGCGAGCCGGTGGACGCGCTTGCGTTCATCGTGCACCGCCTCAAGGCGCCGGCGAAGGGACGCTCGCTCGTCGAGAAGATGAAGGAGATGATCCCGCAGCAGATGTTCGAGGTCGTCATCCAGGCGGCGATCGGGTCGAAGATCCTCGCGCGCTCCACGGTGAAGGCGCTGCGCAAGAACGTCCTCGCGAAATGCTACGGCGGCGACATCACGCGCAAGAAGAAGCTCCTTGAGAAGCAGAAGGAAGGCAAGCGGCGCATGAAGAAAGTCGGCCGCGTCGAGCTGCCCCAGGAGGCCTTCCTCGCGGTCCTCAAGGTCGAATGATGACGCCTCTCAGGCGTCTCGTGGAGACAGTCGAGGCCGTCCTCGTGGCCGCCGCGCTCGCTCTCACGTTCAAGGGCTTCGTCTTCCAGATCTTCCACGTGCCGAGCTCTTCGATGGAGGACACGGTCCTCACGGGCGACTACGTGCTCGTGAACAAGTTCGCGTACGGACCTCACCGGGGTCCGTGGGCCCGCCTTCTGCCGTACCGCGACCTCGCGCGCGGCGACGTGGTCGTCTTCCGGTACCCCCCCGATCCCGACCGCGATCTCATCAAGCGCGCCGTCGCGACGGCCGGGGATCGGATCGAAGCGGAGGCGAAAGCGGTGCGCGTGAACGGGGTGGAGCTCGTCGAGCCCTACGCCGTTCATCGCGATGCGACGAGTTACGGGTCGGGGGCGCCGCCGTCCCTCCTCCGGCGCGATCGTTTCGGGCCGCTTGCCGTTCAACCAGGACGCTTCTTCGCGATGGGCGACAATCGCGACGAGTCGCAGGATTCGCGCTTTTTCGGGCAGGTTCCCCTCGCGCACCTCGAGGGGCGCGCCGTCTCCGTCCTCTGGTCCGTCCGCAAGGGACCGCGCACGTTCACGGGCCGCGGAGCCGCGCTACGCCGTTTCCTCGATACCGCGCTAAACTTTTTGTCCCGGACACGTTGGGAGAGAAGTTTTCACGTCATTCGTTAGGGCGCGGCCCCGGCCGTGCAAGAAGGAGAACACGATGCGGCGAGCCAGGGGGGGATTCCGGCGAGGAGAGGGGGCCTTCGGGCTCATCGTGGGGCTGGCCGTCTTGTTTGTCGTCGTCGTCGCGTGTGTGCGCATCCTCCCTCTTCACATCCACGGGAACGAGGTCCTCGACGCGATGAACGAGGCGGCCAACTTCGGCGGCCTGAAAGGTGCCGACAAGCTGAAGATGGATATCTACCTGAAGGCGCAGGACGCGAGGGTGCCGTTGAAGATGGATGCCATCCGCATCGACCGCAACGGTTCGTACATCACGATCTCGGCCCAATACGAGCAAACGGCGGACATCTTCGGCTACCGGTACGTCTACAAGTTCGACAAGAAGGTGGAGAAGCCGGTCTTTTAGTCTTGCCTCATGGCGCCGCGAGCCGATGAGAACCCGCCGCCGCTCACCGAGGTCCGGCTGGACGTGTGGCTCGACGTCGCGTGCCTTTTTCCGACGCGGTCCCAGGCCGCGTCCGCGTGCGCGGGGGGTAAGGTGGACCTGAACGGGCACGCCGGGGCTGCGCACAAGAGGGTCCGGGCCGGGGACCGCCTCGCGATCACGTTTGCGCGCGGCAAACGCACCTTCATCGTGACGGGGCTTCTCGAAAAGCACGTGAGGAAATCCGACGCGCGTGCTCTCTACGAGGAGACGACGCCCCCTCTTGCGCCCGAGGTCCTCGAGGCCCGGCGGCTCGAGCGGCTCCTCGCGCCCCGTGGCGGCGGCTCTCGACCGACGAAGAAGGAGCGGCGTCAGCGCGAGAGGGCGCGCGGGTGGTGAGGCGCCTTCTACGCCCCAGGCTCTACGAGCTCCTCCTCCTCGCCGACCTCGCGCTCCTCGTTCTTCTCCTTCGGTGGAAAGCGCATTTCGCGCTGGATGTCGTCGGGACGCTCCTCGACATGCGCGGGTTTCCCGTGTGGGCGGGCCTGTTCGTTGTCGGCGGCGTTCTGCTTCGGGCGCTGCTCGCCTCGCGGCGAGGGTGGCGGCGCGGGATCGCCCGGCTGCGGGCGCTCCTGAAACCGCGATCCCTCGCCGATCTCATCCGTTTCCTCCTTTTCATGACGCTCGCGTCCTACGTTTACAGCTGGCTCAAGGTGACACTTCCCCTGCTTCGGCCCGATGTCCTCTACGACGAGGGCCTGTTCCGCATCGAGACCGCGCTCCACCTCGGCGTGAACCCCGGGCGTCTCCTGCAGGGTCTCTTCCCGTATCCGACGCTTTGGAAGGCGCTCGATGCGTACTACGGGGCCTTCATCTTCACGGTGCTCGCGGGCGCCGGCTGGTTCACGGCGACGCTCTCGATACGGGACCGAGCGCGTTTCGCGGCCGGTTTCTCCCTCCTGTGGGTGCTCGGCTCGTGGGCCTACTTCGCGGTTCCCTCTCTTGGACCGTGCTACGTCCTCAAGGACGACTACAGGGACGTGCGCGCCGCGATGCCGACCCAGTCGGCGGTGATGGATGTCTTGTTCGCGCACTATGGCCGGGTCCGCATGCTCCGTAGCCGGCCGGAGGGAACGAACCCCTCTCCTTACCTAGGCGTGGCCGCGATGCCGTCCCTGCACATCGCGGCGCAGGCGTTTTTCATGCTCTTCGCACGCCGGCGCTCGAGGACGCTCTTCCTTCTCTACGCCGTCCTGACGGCGATCACGTTCTTCACCGCGGTCGTGAGCGGCTGGCACTACGCGATCGACGGCTATGCGGCCCTCCTCCTCGCCTGGGTCGCATTCGCAGCTGGAAGCCGGAGCATCCCTTCCGCGTAACATGCCGCCGATGCGGGTGCTTCTCTTCACCGGCAAAGGCGGCGTCGGCAAGACGACGGTCGCCGCGGCGACGGGCCTCATGCTCGCGGCCCGCGGTCAGAAGACGCTCGTCATGTCCGTGGACGCGGCGCATTCCCTCGCGGACGCGTTCGACCGCGACGTCGCGCTCACGGACCACGCCCACGGCACGGCCGTCGCGGTCGGCGACAACCTGTGGATCCAGGAAGTCGACGTCACCGAGGAGATCGGCCGCCATTGGAAGGACATCGCGGGCTACATCACGGGGCTCCTCGCCGTCACGGGCGTCGAGGAGGTCCTCGCCGAGGAGCTCGCGATCTTTCCGGGCATGGAGGAGGTTTCGGCGCTCCTCTACGTAAACCAGTACGCGCGCGAGAAAGCCTTCGACGTCCTGATCCTCGACTGCGCGCCGACCGGCGAGTCTCTGAGGTTCGTGTCCCTTCCGCCGACGCTCGACTGGTACATGGCGAAGCTGTTTCGGATCCAGCGCAACATCCTGAGAGTCGCGCGGCCCGTCGCGCGGAAGGTCGCGGATGTGCCCCTGCCGCCGGACCGCTACTTCGACAACGTACAAGCGCTCGCGCAGAAGCTCGAAGGCGTCGACGCCCTCCTCAAGGATCCCAAGACGACGACCGTGCGGCTCGTGACGAACGCCGAGAAGATCGTCATGAGGGAGACGCAGAGGGCCTTCATGTATTTCGGACTCTACGGCTTTACGGTCGACGCCGTGGTCGTGAACCGGCTTCTGCCGGACGGCGTCCAGGACCCCTTCTTCTCGAAATGGCGGAGAACCCAGGGCATGTTCCTCGAGGAAGCGCGGAGCTATTTCGACCCCGTCCCGGTCTTCACGCTGCCGCTCAGGGACGATCAGGTCCTCGGCGCGGTGGCTCTCCTCGAGCTCGGACGGGAGCTGTGGGGCGAGAAGGATCCCGCCGCCTCCTTCCGCTCGGATCCTCCGTATCGATACTCGAAGCGAAACGGAAAATACGTTCTCACGCTCGACCTTCCGTTCGTCGACCGGCGCGAAGTCGACCTTGCGATGGCGTCGGGAGACCTCGTCGTGCGCATCGGCAACGTGCGCCATCACATTCCCGTCCCCCGGATGCTCGCGGGCCTGTCGCCGTCCGGCGCGAAAGTCGAGGACGGCAAGCTCACGGTGCGTTTCGCGCGCGCGGAACAGTAGACCGAGGAACGGAAGAGGGATCCGAAGATTTCTGCCTAGAAAGGGACGAGGCGCCGCATGCGCAGAAGAAGCAGCGATCCCACGAGGGCGAGCGGTACGCGCCGCGTCCGGAAGGTTCCGCCGTCGGGCGCGGGCGCGTCCGGGTCATCCACCTTCGAAGAAAACTTCGGACCCGGCCTGAAGGAAGAGTCGTCGGCTCGAGACGCTGGCTCGCACCGGCGTCCTCCCCGGCCCGGGCCGTTCCCCGGCCTCGCGTGCGCGGGCGAAAACTGTCTCCTCAAGCCCGCCGCCGACCTGCTTGAAAAGTTCGCGCTCGGCCTTGGCAGGCGCGGCCACGGCGTGTCGCTATCCCGCGCTGCGCTCTCGGGCATCGGGTTCATGAAGGCGCTCCGCGACTTTCTCGACGAGGAGATCGCGCTCGCCGAGCGGGCCGCCGCCGGCGGCGGAGCACGCCCGCGCTACGAGAAGATCGAGGTCGAGTGATGCGGGCTCACCCGGCGCGCCTTCTCTCGTGCCTTTCGGCTGCGACCCTCGCCCTCTTTCTCTCGGCGTGTCCTTCCAAGGACGACATGACCGGGCCGAACGGGCTGGCGAGCCCGACCCCGACGCCGGCGAATACTCCCGTGACGACGCCACCGCCGTTCGGAACTCCTCCCGGCACGACGCCGACCCCGACCGCCGTCTTCACCGGAACGCCGCCCACCCGGACTCCGACACTCGGCCTCGGGTCGACCCCCGCGACGTTCACGCCCACGGCGGCGCCCCCGACGCCGACGCCCGGGGCGGGAACGCCGACCGTCACGCCCGTCCCGCCGAGCCCGACGGCGACGCCCTTCGCGGGCACGCCCACGCCGACTCCGTTCGGTGGTGTCCCGACGCCGACACCCACCTGAAATGCCCGGACTCAGAGCGCGGCGGCGATCTCGGCCACGATTGCGCGCGCGGCCGCAGCAGGATCCGACGCGCCGGTGATCGGGCGGCCGACGACCAGGAGGTCCGCGCCGGCGCGGATCGCGTCGGTGGGCGTGGCGACGCGCCGCTGATCGCCCGCGGCCCCGCCCCGGGGCCTGACACCCGGCACGACGAGGAGAAAGCCTCCTCCACACGCGGCGCGGATCGTCTCGATCTCCTCAGGCGAACAGACGACGCCGTCCAAACCCGCTTCCTTCGCGAGGAGCGCGAGGCGCCGCGCGGCCTCGCGCGGCGTCCCCTCGAGGCCGACGGCCCGAACGGCCGCCGCGTCCAGAGACGTCAAGATCGTCACGGCGACGAGCTTCGGCGCCGGACGGCCCGCCTTCGCGGCGGCGGCGCGGGCCCCTTCGCCGAACGCCCTCATCATCTCCGTGCCACCCGAGGCGTGACAATTCACGATCGAGGCGCCCGTCCCGACCGCGGCGGCCGCCGCCCGAGAGACCGTGTTCGGAATGTCGTGGAGCTTGAGGTCGAGGAATACGCGCGCCTCCGACTCCGCGAGCGTGCGGACGAGCGCGGGGCCTTCGGCCACGAAGGCCTCGAGGCCCAGCTTCAGGATCCCGGCTTCGGGCGCGACACGGCGCGCCATGGCGAGCAGCGCCGCGCGGTCCGGCAGGTCCAGCGCGACGGCGAGGCGTGCGCGGGCGTCCGTCATGCGAACGAGTGGTCCGGTCTCGGGCGCGTCCGGAGCGTGCCGACGAGGTCGGAGACACGGGTCACGCCGTGGCTCTCGCACCAACCAGCGAGCTCCCCGACGAGCCGGCCCGCAAGCGAGGGGTCCCGGAAGTTCGCGGTGCCGATCTGGACGGCGTTCGCGCCCGCGACCAGGAACTCGACGACGTTCTCGACGGTCTCGATCCCGCCCATGCCGAAGATCGGGATCTTCGGAAGCGCCGTCCTGACTTCCCACACCATCCTGAGCGCGATCGGGCGGATCGCGGGCCCCGAGAGCCCGCCGGTCGTGAAGCCGATCTTCGGCTCGCGGCGCGTGAGGTCGATCGCGAGGCCCACGATCGTGTTGATGAGCGAAAGCGCATCGGCGCCTGCATCCACGGCCGCCCGGGCGGACGCGACGACGTCGGTCACGTTCGGCGAGAGCTTCACGATGAGCGGATGCCGCGTGGCGGAACGGATTCTCTTCACGAGGGCTGCGAGCGCCTCGGGATTGTTCCCGAAGATCATGCCGCCCCGGATGACGTTCGGACAGGAGACGTTCACCTCGATCGCGGCCACCCGTCGCTCGTTGCCGATGCGCTCCACGACCGCGACGTAATCCTCTTCGGTGTCGCCCCACACGTTCGCGATCACGGTCGCGCCGAGGCGTGCGAGCTCGGGCAGCTTCTCTTTGAGAAACGCGTCGACGCCCACGTTCTGAAGCCCGATCGCGTTCAGCATCCCCGCGTCCGTCTCGCAGATGCGCGGCGGCGGATTGCCCCGGCACTCCCTCAGCGAGAGGCCCTTCACCGAGATCGCGCCGAGGGAGGCGAGGTCGAGATAGTCGGTGAACTCGAGGCCGTAGCCGAACGTGCCGGACGCCGTCGCGATCGGATTCTTGAGGCGAAGCCGGCCGAACGCCGTGGAAAGGTCGACGCTCATGGCGTCAGAGGCGCTCCCAGTCGATCGCCGTCGGCGACACGCAGGGTCCTTCCTTGCAGATCGTCGCGAAACGGCCGTCCGTCATCGGGACGACGCAACCGAGGCAGACGCCGAACCCGCATGCCATCTCGGACTCCATCGCGAACGACGCTTCGAGGTTCGCGTCCGCGACGAGCGTGGCGAGCGCGCGGAACATGGGCAAGGGTCCGCAGGCATAGACCCTGCGGTAGCGCACGCCGCCCCGGAGCGCATGAGCGAGCAGCTCGGTCACGCGGCCTTTCCTTCCGAGCGAGCCGTCGTCCGTGGCGTATCGGCAGCGGTGCGGACCGAGGAAGCGTTCGAAGTCTCCGCGCTTCAGGACGTCTTTCTCGTTTTGGCCCCCGTAGAAGAGATCCGCCCCGATGCCGCGTGCGGCGAGCGTTCGGGCGAGGAGGACGAGAGGAGCGAGGCCGATTCCACCGGCGACGAGCGCAACACGGTCAGAATGGAGCAGGTCGTCGATCGGGAACGGCACACCCAAGGGACCGAGGACGGGAAGCGGAGTCCCCTCGGCGAAGCGCCCGAGCGCCGTCGTTCCGACCCCCGCGATCTTGACGACGAACTCCAGCGCGGGAACGCCCGTCAGCGTCGTCACGTCCGCAATGGAGAACGCGCGGCGGAGGTACGGACGGAGCCCCTCGCCGGCCTGGATCATGGCGAAGTGGCCCGGCTTCGTTCGGGCGCCGATCGTGCCGGCCGAGAGAAAAAGGGAATAGTGCTGTTCGTCGTAGCGGAGCGTCTTGAGGACGCGGAGCGATTCGTTGACGGCCATCAGGAAGGAGGCGAGACTCGCCGGGCGCGGATTATGAGCGAGGGACGACCTGCGTACCACCTTCCTCTTGCGGGTGCGCTCGCGGGCCTCGCGGTCGGCGATCTGCTGCTCGGCCTCAATCCGGAGCTCCTGGGCGTTCTTTCGGCGGCGCGGCTCCTTCTCGTCGCCGCTGCGTTCGGAGTCGCCGTCTTTTCGCCGCTCTTTCTCGTGCCGCGTGCACGACGCGCTTCGCGCGCCGCCGCCGCGTGGAGCGCCGGCCTCCTCGCCGTGTACGGCCTATTCGTCGAGTTCCAGAGGCAGGCGCTCCACGACTTCGTACCCTCGGGAGCCCGGCGCGTCCTCGTCGCGACGGCGATGGCAGCGGTTCTCTCGGCTGCGGTCCTCGGAGCGCGCGCCAGGCGCGGAGGACCCTCCGCCCAGACGCTCTCGATCCCGATCCTCCTGTTCGTCCTGCCGCCTCTCGTGGGCCGGCGCGTTCCGGAGCGGCCCTCCCCGGCAGCATCCCCGGCACCCTTGCGCGCGCCTCGCGGGAGTCTTCTCGTCGTCGGGCTCGAGGGAGCCTCCTGGGACCTTCTCACCACGTACGCCTCCGAAGGCGCGATGCCGGTCGTCGCGCGGCTCTTGCGCGAAGGAGCCGCGGGACCGCTCACGGCGCTCGCCCCGTACGATCGCGCCGCCCTCTGGACGACGGCCGCAACGGGCAAGCGGCCGCTCAAGCATGCCGTGGTCTCGTCGCGCCGGTGGGAGACCCCAGCGGGAGCTCTCCGGCTTCTGCCGGTCCTGCCAGGCTTGCCCGTGCCCGGCGGCGGCCGCGCCCGCGCCGACGCGGCAGGGGGCCGCCGCAGCCTGACGTTCTGGGAGATCCTCGCGTCTCGCGGTCACGAGGCGGCCGTTCTCGGGTGGCCCGCGTCGTCTCCGGCGCGCGACGGGCTCGTCCTGTGGGCAAGCGACGCTTTTTTCGACGGGGACACGGGCGCCTCGGCGGCACGCCCCGCCGAGGCTGCCGCGCGAGCTCGTCTCTTCCGGGTGCCGCCGGACGGCCTCGACCGCCCGCTTGCTCGCTCGCTCGTGCCGCACGGCCTCGCCGCCGGCGAGGCCCGGATCGATCCGCTGCGCGGAGCGGCGCGTGATCTGACGGTGGCGGGAGCGGCGCTCGCGGCCTTGCCGTCGGGACCTCTCAACGTCTCGGCGCTCGTCCTCTCCGGGCTCGTCGACGCGGGCGCGCTCTCCGGCGCCGCGGAGAACTCCCGTTACTGGGGGCTTTCCTTTCCGGAAAAGGAGGCCGAGGCGCGGGCCGCGGCGTTACGCGCCTACTACCGTTTTCTCGACGATCTTCTCGGCGAGATTCTCGAGCGGGAAGGCCGGGAGCGCACGATCTGCCTGTTTGCGCCCGTGGGATGGGGGCCTCCGCCCACGCTCGAGGCCATCTCGCTTTTCTTGCGCGGGCAAAGGCCCGTGGCGAGCGCCGATGCGGCCCGGGACGGCTTCGTGCTCTTCGCCGGAGCCGGTGTGAGGTCGGGCGTTCGCCTCACGTCCGCGAACGTCCTCGACCTCGCGCCGACGCTGCTCGTCCTCGCCGGCGAGCCCGTCGCCCGTGACATGGACGGACGCGTCCTCGCCGAGGTGTTCGACGAGCGGTTCACGGAGTCGGCGAGCGTTCCGATCGTGTCGACGTTCGAGGCGTCCGGGCCGCAATGAACGATCTCGGGAAGAGAACGCGCGCCGCCCTCTTGCTCTCTCTCGGCGCCCTCGGCGTCTTCCTGCGGCTGGTCAAGGCCGGGGCTTGGCCGGCGGGACCTTGGATCGACGAACTCTACTTTCTCCGCGCCGCTCGCCTTGCGGCCGGCGAGGGCCTGAGATCGCTCTTCGGCACGACGCCGATGCAGCCGCCGGACTTTCTCTTTTCGAACGGCTGGCGCTACTACCCGAGCAACCTTTTTCTCTTGCCGCTGGCGGCCGCCGACCGGCTCGCCGGCGGGGGCATGGCCTCGGTCCGGCTCATTGCGCTCGGCTCCGGAATCCTCCTGTTCCTCGCGTCCCTCGCTCTCGCGGCCGAGGCCACGCGCGAACGGCCCCGCGCGCTCCTGCCGGCGGCCGTCCTCCTCGCGACGTCGCTCTGGCTTCTGACGCAGGCGAGATGGGCGTGTGACGTCGTCCTCTCGGCGGCGGTCGTGACGGCCGCCGCCGCGGCAGGCTTGAGGGCCTGGCGGCGCTCCTCGCCCGCGTGGGCGATCGTGTCCGGCGCGCTGCTCGGGCTCGGGGCGGCGGGATACCCTGCGGCGCGGCTCGCTCTCGCGCTGCCTCTGGCCGTCTTCGTCGCCGCCTGGGCTGCGGAACATCGCGTCGCGCGCCGCCTGGCGCTCGTCGCCCTTCTCGCCGAGCTCGTCGTCATCGCGCCCCTCGCGCTCCATTACGCGCGGCAGCCGGAGCGCCTGACGGCGCACGTGAAGGATCTCTCGATCCTCTCCAGGCCCGCAGGGGAAGCGGGGCAGGCCTTTCTTGCGAACGTCCGCGACTACGCAGCGCTGTTCTTCGTCCATGGGGATGTCCTCCCCCGGCACGGCGACCCGGATCGTCCCGTCGTCCTCGCGGGGGTCGGGGCCCTCCTCGTGGTCGGCGCCGCGGTGGGCCTAGCGCGCGCCGGCGTCGAACGGCTCTTCCTTCTCCCCATCACGGTTTTCCTGGCGGGTGGACTCCTCGCGCGCGATACCCAGAGCGCGAATGCGAACCGGGTCTCCCTCGCGGCCCCGTTCGTCCTCACCCTCGCAGCCCTCGGCGCCGCCGCCCTCGTGGACTCGCTCCCGGCGCGCGCCCGGCGTGCCGGGGACGCGGCCCTTCTCGGTCTCGTCCTCGTGACGGGCCTCCTCGACGTCTCGGGCTTCGTCCGCTGGGCCACGGGGCCGCACGTTGTGAACAGCTTCGGCATCGCGGAGCGGCGCCTCGTCGACGCGATCGAGATGGAGCGGCGCCGGTCCGACGCCGAGATCCTCGTGCACCCGGTTCGTGCCGCCCGAAACGTCTACTTCGTCGACGTTCTTCTCGGCCGGCCAGGCGACGGCGGGCGGCATGCGGTCAGGATCGGGACCGCGGGCGTCGAGACGAACTGGACGCGCGTGCCCGAAGCCGACGTCCTCTTCGCGGCGGACGAATCGTCGGCGGTGCGAAGCGCCATGCAGAGCCTTCACGCCACGCTCGTCACGCACGCGGATCCGGAGGACGGCGGGCTCCCGTGGGCTCTCTACCGGATCCCGCGCGAGGCCGCCGTAATCGCAGCCGAGCGTGCTCTCGACGGGGCGGTGAAGGTGTCCGCGCCGGGCGGAAACTTCCTCGCGCCCGAGGAAGGCCTCTATGTCTTCGTGACGCGAGGCGGAATGCGGGTGGCCTTCGATGGCCGCGCGCTCTTCGACGGGAACGCTGGAGGCTACGTCGCGCTGCGCCTCGCGAAGGGCCGGCACCTCCTCGCCGCAGAACGGCGCCGACCTTCGGCTGGCCTTCAGGTCGTGGCCCCGGACGGCTTCGCCCTCCCGATGGGCAACTTGGATCCGCCGTAAGCCGCCACGACGAGCGGTTCACGGAGTCTGCGAGCGTCCCGGGGGCGTCGAAGTTCGAGGCGCCGGAGCCGTACGCGCTTCACCCGCGACGCCGATCTCGACGCCTCGCGCCGCATCGAAGATGTGCGCGCCGGGTGAAGGCTCGTCGTCAAGCCGGAGTGTCAGGCCCCCCGCACCGACCAGCGGGATCCGTAGGACGCTGGCGGTGGAGACGGAGCCATTCCGGATTCGAACGGCCAAGGCGGCCGACCGGAGGCGGAATGTCAATCGGCCCGGGGAGCCGGGAAGGAATGCCGAAGCACCGTCGAAGCGTAAGTGCCGGAGGGCGAGCGGATCGACGAGGAGAGGAGAGCGCGGAGGAGGAAGAAGCAGGATACGGTCTCCTCGTTCGACCTGCCGGACCGCGGCGGAGGCTCGGATGGCGGCGCACGCATCGAGAGCCTCCTGGCGGCGACCTGGAGGCAGGGAGGCGAGATCGACTTCGATGGCCGCGGCGCCGAGCTCGCGGTAGATCGCGAGCGTCTCGGCGGCGGGTCGCGTCTTGCTGACCCCGTCGAGCCAGAGGTGAATCGGGGTCGGGAAGGACTGAAAACCGTTGAGCACGCGACGATGGTGAAAAAGCTGCTCGACCCAGGCGCGCTCGGAGGTCGCGCGCTCGAAAGGGTAGACGGCGACGATGGAGTCGCGACCGAGGGAAAGAATGACGTCTTGAAACGGCGACGGACCCGGAAGAGCCGAGGCTGCGATCGGCCGCGGCCAGACGTCGATCGCGAGCAGAAGGACCAACAGCGCAACGACGCTTCGTCCGAAACGAACCGCATCGAAATGCCGGGCGGCGGCCGCGAGGGAGACGACCGTGCAGGACGCGATGGCGAGGCCGAACCATTGATCCCAGCGAAAGAGGCCACGCATCGAGGAGAGGACTGGAACGTTCATGAGAAGGCGCCAGGGGCCCGGAAAGAGAGGACGGCCGAGAACGTGAAACGTGGGGCCGAGCGCGAAGAGGAACGTCACGCCCGCAACGACCGCCCAGAGACCAAGGTCGGTTTCGGGTCGGTCAGGGTCGAGCCGCCGGACGACCGGGCGGTGCAAACGAGGTAGGAGAAACCAGAGCCCCAGCGCCGCGAGCGTAAACAGCCCGGGAAAGAATCCCGGCGCACCTGGCGGAAAGCCCGGAAGGAGCCGGTCGAGGGCGGCCTTGAGGGGCACGGAGAACCCGGAGTGATGGAAGAGGGAAAGGAGGTCCGCCGACTGCCCCGCGAAGGTGCGCATCGAGACGTTCACGTCGAAGTCGCGGCCGACCTCGAACAGCGGGCGGTTGAAGAGAATCAGCGGAACTGCCGCGAGGGACCCGGCCACCAGAAGGAGAGGAAGACGGCGGCGGCGCTCGGGCCGGGAAACGGCGCACGAGACGAGTACGAGGGCCGCGGTGATGGATCCCATGACCAAGCCGTAGAGACTTCCCATTCCCACGGCGACCCAGGTTGCACCGAAGAGGAGGGCGTCGAGCCAGCGGCCGCGTGTCAGGACATCGAGGCCGAAGGAGATCGCAAGAGGGACGAGCCCCGCCCAGAGAACCGTGAGAATCCCGATGCTGTTCAGCCTCGCCGGCGACCATGCGTAAAGAAACGCTCCGAGCAGGGCGGGCCAGCCGGGTCCCGCGATGCGGAGGAAAAGCGCGCCCGAAGACCAAAACGCAAGCATGCAGGCGAGCGCGTAGGCCACGTTGTACCCGGCGGCGAGCGAGCCGGTGGCACGCGCCCACGGGTAACCGACGAGGGCCTCGGCGAGATAGCCCTCCGAAAGTCCCCAGGAGTCGGGATAGGGCGCGAAAACGCGGTCGTCGCGGTTCCACGCCTCGCCGCGGTCGAACCGGCTCCAGGCCCGCCCGAGGACCGAAGCCGCAATCGCGGAGTCGCCCAACCTGCAGTCGCGCTGCGGCGGTCCGCAGGGGACGAGCGTCAGGGGATGCCGGGCCACGTCGGCGAGGAACGGGAAAGGTGCCAGGAAGCCGAGAACTAGAAGAAGCGCGCGAAATGAGCGGGGCGAAAGGGAAAGCGGATCCTTCGCGGGCCGAGGTGTCGGAGCGACGGCGGCGTCACTCATCTCCCACTCATTCTTTCGGTGCCTCCTTCGGTGCCGCGAACCGCGAGGGGGGGCCGAGGGCGCCGAGGAGCGCCTCCTGGAACGCGGCCGGCGTCTCGAGCGGTCCGTCGTGTCCCGCGCCGGCGAGAACGACGAGGCGCGCGCCGCGCATTTTCGCGGCCGCCTCTCGGGCGATGGAGATCGGAAACAGCGTCTCGCGCTCTCCCCAGATCAGCGTCGTTCCTTCCGGCAGCTCGCCGAGGTGTTCGTAAAGGCCGTCGGCCTCGGTGAGATGGGCGACCGTCAAGGCCGCCGTCCCCCCGCCGTAGTTCCGGCCGAACGCATCGAGAACGAAGCCCAGGGCCGGGGCAGGTTTGCGAAAAAAAAGAAGGCCGAAAATTCGACCGGCTCCCGCACGGTCTCGAGGCAAGACGCGCGCACGCTCGGCTTCCGCGTCCGACGAGAGAGACAGGCCCGCCGCGTCCACAAGGACGAGCCGGCCCGTTTTCCACGG
The DNA here is from genome assembly GCA_963816185.1 of Thermoanaerobaculia bacterium. GTDB lineage: Bacteria > Acidobacteriota > Thermoanaerobaculia > UBA5066 > UBA5066 > Fen-183. The sequence goes on from CAWFJJ010000029.1 coordinate 154,816, forward strand.
AAACTTCAGCGCGTACCACCCTGCCGTCCAGCCGCCGAGCGAGTGACCGACGAGATCCGCCTTTTCGAGCCCGAGCGCACGCGAGAGAGCATCGAGTGCCGCGAGGCGGCCCGGAAGGCCGTAGCCTGAGGTGTCCCGAGGCGGATCGCTTTTCCCAGAGCCAGGCGCGTCGGGCAGGATCACGGTACGGCCGCGCCGGGCGAGAAAGCGCGCGGTGTCCGTCCAGTAAGTCGCGTCGGCGCCGAGGCCGTGCAGCAGGACGACCGGCCGCTCCGCCGAGAGCGGTCCCAGGATGAATGCCGACAGAGTGGTTCCATCGTCGGCCGCAAAGACCTCGCGCCGCGCGCCGGCGAAATCGAGACGGGTCTCCTGGATCGATCGATAGACGGGCAGCGGATCCACGGCGACGGCGCCGAAGAGGAAGCAGAAGGAAAAGGCAATTGCCCCCAGGACGGCAAGGCGAAGCGACCGCCGCGAACTCATCGCAAACCGGACGGTAGCAATTTTCTTAGAAGGGTGTTTGCCGAGAGCACGTTTTGCAGCTATCGGCGGCTGCAGCAGCAGCCGCCGCATATGAGCAGAAAATCCGCGTTCTCTTCGGACCTCTCAATACGAGACGAGGTCGCGGAGCGCCGCGAGGATGTCGCCGCTCTGCGGGAGCGTCGCGTCTTCGAGCTGCGGCGCGTAGCCGCAGAACGCGTCCTTCGCGGCGACGCGGCGCACCGGCGCGTCGAGCCACGCGAAGAGCTCGTCGGCGGCGCGCGCGGCGATCTCGGCGCCGAAGCCGTGCGTCCGCCAGTCCTCGTGGACGACGAGGAGCCGGCTGGTCCGCTTCACGCTCTCGGCCACGGCCGCAAAATCGTAAGGAGCGAGCGAGCGCAGGTCGAGGACCTCCGCCTCGCGGCCGTCCTCTTCCGAGAGTCGGGCCGCGGCGACCGCGCTGCGAAAGACCGTCGCGCCGTACGTCACGATCGTGACGTCCGACCCGGGCCGCACGGTACGCGCCTTGCCGAACGGGATCATGAAATCGGGCCCCGGATAGCGGCCTTTGTTGTGAGTCTGGCGGTAGAGGTGCTTGTGCTCGAGAAAGAGCACAGGATCGTCGCAGCGGATCGCCGTTCGGAGGAGGCCGTTCGCGTCGAGGGCGTTCGACGGCATGACGACGCGGAGACCCGGGATGTGCGTGAACGTCACCTCGCCCGATTGCGAGTGGTACGGCCCGCCGCCGGTGAGATAGCCGCCGATCGCGACCCGGATGACGACCGGAGCACGGAACGCTCCGCCCGAGCGCCAGCGGGTCGTCGCGAGCTCGTCGCGAAGCTGCTGCATCGCGGGCCAGATGTAGTCGAAGAACTGGACCTCGACGACGGGCCTCAGCCCGCGCGCCGCCCAGCCGACGGCGCGCCCCACGATGCCGGCCTCGGCGAGCGGGGAATTGAAGACGCGCGCGGGCCCGAATTCCTTCTGAAGGCCGCCCGTCACCTTGAAGACGCCGCCCTTTCCCTTGCACTCGCCCAGCACGTCGGCGCGACTCGCGTCCGCCACGTCCTCGCCCCAGATCGCGATGCGCCCATCGCGGGCCATCTCGTCGCGGAGCGCGGCGTTGATGAGATCGACCATCGTCGTCGGCTCTCCCGTGAAAGCGGGAGCCGCTTCCGTGTCGAAGGCCGCCGAGGTCGGGTCGACGTCGGGCGAGTAGATGTTCGCCAAGACTGTTTCGGGTGCCGGCTGGGGCCGCGTGCCGGCATCCTCCGCGGCGGCGCCAACCTCGGCGGCCACGTCTTCGCGCAGCTTCGCGAGATCCTCGGCCGTGGCGAGCCCGGCCCCCTCGAGGAAAGCCGCGAACAGCGCGAGAGGGTCTCGGTCGAGGTCCTTCTTGCGCTCGGCCTCGGGCCGGTAGAGCTTCTCGTCGTCCGAGAGGGAGTGGGAATAGGGGCGGATGACGTGCGCATGGACGAGGGACGGCCCTTTCCGCTCGCGCGCGAAGGCGAACGCGTAACGCAGCGCGTCGAAGGAGGCCAGGAAGTCGCACCCGTCGGTCTCGGCGATGAAGAGGCCGGGATACGACCGCACGAGCTTCGAGATGGAGCCGCCCGGCGTCTGCACCTCAACCGGCACCGAGATCGCATAGCCGTTGTCCTCCACGACGAAGACCACAGGAAGCTTCAGCGTGCTCGCAGAATTCAGCGCCTCCCAGAACTCGCCTTCCGAGGTGGCGCCCTCTCCGATCGTGACGACGACGACTTCGTCGGCCGCCGCGTGCGCGATCGCGCCGGCGAGGCCGGACGCCTCCCCGCGCAGAAGATAGCGGCCGGCCTCCGCAGCCCCGACGCCGGGCAGGCACTCGGTGCTCGTGGGTGAAGAGGTCGTGAAGATGCGCAGCGCAGCCGCGCCCCAGTGCGAGGGCATCTGCCGCCCCCCCGACGCCGGATCCTCCGCGGCGCCGAAGGCCTGCAGAAACATGTCCCGGGGCGTCACCCCGAGGCCGAGGCAGACCGCGCGGTCGCGATAGTACGGGAAGAGCCAGTCCGACCCCTTCCGCATGTGGAACGCGATCGCGGTCTGGACGGCCTCGTGCCCGGCGCCGCTGATCTGGAAGAAGATCCTGTTCTGGCGCTTGAGCTGGATCTCCTTGTCGTCGATCCGGCGGGCGGTGACCATGTTCCGGTACACCCGGAGAAGGTCGTCGCGCGAAAGCCCTTCGTACGAATCCGCTTTCGGCGGCGCGATTTCCGTCGCCATCGCAGCGGAGATTACCGGAAAAAGGCCGCGTCCGAGGCGGGCTCGTTACGCGGCCGGGTGAGCGGCGGCCTCGGGGGCGTCCGGGGTGCCGGGTGACGCGGGCGCGTGCCAGTCCGAGTGCGGCGCGCGGTTCTCGACGATCCACCCCTTGAGGAGCTCGCGATACGTGCGCGCCGGAATGCGCTCCTCTTTGAAGAAAGGCTCGAGCGCCGTGCTCAGCGCGGGCAGGTGGTAGAAGGGCACGGCGGGAAAGTAGTGGTGCTCGAGATGCAGGTGCGACCAGAGAAAGACGAACTCCCAGAACGTCGAGCGCGCCATTCGCGTGCCCCACTTCGCGGGCTCTGAGGGCACGATGTCGTAATGCTGCCCGAGGCGGTTGAGGGCGAACGCGGGAGGGAAGACGAAGAATACCGGTACGGCATAGAGCCACAGGAGGCGCGAGGCCCCGCCGAACAGGCCGATCAGAGACGCGGCGAGAACGTGCAGACCGATGGCCGCGAGGCGCTCGCCGCGGATTCTCCGCTGGAGCGTCTCGGGATACGTGGCGGTTTCGGCCCGGGCGGCGCGGAAGTAGATGGGAAAGAGGGCGGGGGTCGCGTAAAGCAGCTTCAGCCAGCGCACGTTCTTTTTCGGCGAGAGGTGCGCGCGCTTTGGGTCGTCCGCCGTCGAGCCGAGCTCGGCGTGGTGATCGAGGTGCCAGCGCGTGAACTGCGCGGGCGAGATGCCGGAGGGAAGGGCGTAGGCGAGGCCGAGGAGGCGATAGGCGCGCGGCCGGTCGCCGTCGAAGACGGCCTTGTGGACGACCTCGTGAAGGAGAACCGTCCCGTCGAAGATCACGAAGCCGAGGACGAGCGCGCAAGGCACGCGCACCCAGAAGCTCTCGAAGTGCCAGCCGAGGGCGAAGGCTGCGGCGAAGAGAACGAGCTGGCGGAGTGCGACCGCGAAATGCCGCGCGGGGCTCTTCCGATGCAGCGTCTTCAGGACATCGTGCGGCACGGCGGCCGTCAGCCGCTGTCTGAGGTCGCCGATCGCCCGCCAGTACGAGCCGCTCTTCATACGGAAAAAGGATACCGCGCCGTGCGCTTAGGGCTCGATCCGTTGAGTGCAGGCGCAGGCGTTCGCCTTGCCGCCGACGCGATCGACGCGGGGAGCCTTTGCGAGAGCCCGCGTCAGGCCGAGGAGGAGGATGACGGTCAGGGCCCCCAGAGCGAAGAGCAGCGGCCGGCGGATGCGGGTCACGGGCCGATCCTCACGGAGGTCACGTGCCCGTCGGGACCGATCCGGCTCGCCCGCTGCTTGGCGAAGTCTGCAAGATGAAGGACCGGCCGCTCGGCCGGCGAGAGCGAGAGCACATGGGCCACGATGGCCCACCGGTCCGCCTCGCTCTCAATGGCCGGGCCGTAAGAGGGCATGGGCGTTCCGTTCAGGCCGCCGACCATCGTTCGGTAGATGTCGGCCGGCTCTTGCCCGTTCTTGAAGGTCCACTTGTAGGTCAGGTTCGTCGCCTGGATCGGCTGCCCCCAGTCGTCCGTCAGCGTCGCGGCGGACGGACCGTCGCCCCGCCCCGTGTCGCCGTGACACTTGCCGCACTGGAGCTTCTTCCAGATCACGGCCCCGCGCTGCGCGAGGGAAGGGAGATCGGCGGGCTGCTGGCTGACCGGAAGGGCCGCGGGCGCCTTGTTCGCCGCCCAGGCCTCCGCGAAACGGGACGAGAAGACGACGAGATAGCGGGAGACGTCGTGGATCTGCTCCGGCGTCAGGAACTGTCGCCACGCCGGCATCGTCGTCGAAGGCACGCCGATCCCGACGATCCGCTCGACATCTCCGATCGTCGGGAAGTCGCCGCTTTGCGTGGACCTGAACTTGTAGATGCCTTTGCGGAAATCCCGTGGCTTGACGTCGAACCCTGCCGCGAGGAACCCGGCCCCGTCCCCCTGAATGCCGTGGCAGGGAGTGCACTGGGCGAGGTAAACGACCTGGCCGCGCTTCATGGCCTCCGCCTCGCGCAGGCCGTCCGGGACCGGAATGGAAGGCGGAGACGGGTCATACCGCTTCGCCTCCGCCACGCCGGGCTGAGGCCCCCGGTCCGTCACATACCCGACCCGGGCCAGAGGCTCGGCGGGCGGATTCTGCCGGGCCCAGTTGCCTCGCGAGGCGAAGCCGGGCCCGAAACGGTCGTACATCTGGAAGAAGTCGACGGCCCGGCAGTCCGTGACGACCTCCCGCACCTCGTGGTAATAGCGCTCGTAGCTGTAGCTGAATGCGACCCCCTGGCCGGCGAGCATATGGAGCTTGCGAGCCGCGGTGTCGACGGTCCCCTCCTGGTGAAAGACGTACCGGTAGAGCGGGCTCGCGGCGCCCCCCTCGTACTCGAGAAAATCGATCCAGGCCTTCGGCGAGACCGGGTCGATCTCCGTGAGGCGGTCCTTGACGTTGACTCCGTAGACTCCGCCGTACTTCTCGAAGAAATCGGGGAACATCGTGTCGGTCCAGCGGTGCTCGCCCGTGACGTGCCCGATCGTGAAGCCGAAGCTGGCCAGGGTGTCGCGCTCCCAATGCGACCCCGGCGCCCAGTGGAAGATGACGCCGCCCTTGGGTCCGTCCCAGCCGGTCCCGCCGTAGGCCTCCACCTGGTGCTCGGCGAGCTTGTTGTTGAAGGCCCAGAAGACGAAGTCGATCCACCTCGGATCCCCCGGTACCAGCGTGAGGGTGTCGTCCGAGAGGTCGGCGTTCGGGTTATACGACGTCCTGACACCCTTGCACCGCTCCTGCCATTTCTCCTTGGTCCAGGCCATCCGGCTGAGGTGCTCCTTGTTCGAGACGCGGGAGCGGGCGCAGCCGGTGAGAACCAATGGCGTCAGGGCAAGGACGAGAAGAAGCCGGAGTTTCCGTCTTTGCATCGCGAGGCCTCCTTGGCCGGGGACGATGGAGCCCTCGCCAATATGAGGCGCGGGATCTCGCGTCGCGATGATCCCGGTCATACGAAGACGTCGCGAAACGGGGAATTCTACCTCCCGTAGCGCTCCTTGTAGAACTCGTCGATTTTCTGCCGCTCCTCCGGCGAGAGGCCTCTTTTCCACACGTGCCGGGGATCGTCCTCGACGGCCTTGATCGCGGCCAGCACCTTCGCATCGCCCTTGGCGGCTTCGCGCGCCTGGGGGAGGAACTTGGTGTAGAAGTTCTCCGCCACCTCGAAGAAGCCGTGCCACTGGACGAAATCCGGCCCCTGCATCGCGGCGCCCATGCGCGCCCGGCGGCCCTCGTGGTGCCAGAGCCGGTAGAACGTCCACTCGATCTCCTCGTCGAACGGCGTTGGGGTGAGCTTTCCGGCTTCGCGGAGCGCGGTCATGATGCTCTGCGCGGGCTGGGCGAACTTTGTGTTCCACAGGTCGACAGTGTCGTCGTACGACTTGTAGAACGAGTCGATGAAGGCGCCGCCGTGGCAGTTCGTGCAGACGCCCTTCATGGAGGCGCGCTTCTTCTCCCAGCCCTCCTGCTTCTTCGAGACGACGGGCCTGAGCGTCCAGGAGATCCGCGCCCCGACGTCGTGCGTGAGGGGCTGTTTCGCCGTGGCCGACATGTGACACGTGGCGCACGTCGGAGCGGCCGTGTAATCGCGGCCCACGACCCACGTCGGGGACGAGAGGTTCATCTCGGACTTCCGCGTGCGGTACGCGATGCCGTGCTTGCTCTCCTCATAGATCTCGGCCTGCGGGTGATCAGGCCCGAGATGGCACTTGCCGCAGACCTCGGGCTGGCGCGCCATGGCCTTCGAGAAGGTGTGCCGGCTGTGGCACGCCGAGCAGGCTCCGCGCGAGCCGTCGGGATTCACGCGCCCGATGCCGGTGTTCGGCCAGGTCGCGGGGCCGAAGACGGGCGCGCCGATCGCGCTCTTCTGGTCGGAGCCGTCGGCGTTCTTCAGGGTGGCGAGCGTCGAGCCGTGACACTGCCAGCAGCCGTTCACCGCGGCGAGCCGGCCCTCGACGACCTCGCCGAGCACGTTGTCGAGCGATCCGATGAACTGCGCCGCGCTCGCATGGTGACTTCTCTCGAATTCGTCCACGATGTCGCCGTGACAGGGCGCGCAGGCCTTCGGCGAGACCGCCGTGACGATGGTCGCACCCTCGTGCTTCCAGGCCCCGGGATCCTTCGCCTCGGCGTTGTGACATTCCCAGCAGCCGATCCCCTGCGCGCCGTGCTTGCTGTCCCTCCACTGGGCCACGATTCCCGGCGTCTTCAGCGTGTGGCAGGCCACGCACGGCTTGCTCTCGTCGCTCAGGGGGCCGATCTCGGGAACGCGGCTCTTCACCTTTGCCGGGGCTTTCGGGGGAGGGACCTTCGATTCCGCTCCCGTCGAGGTGCCGGCGAGGAGGAGGAACGGGAGAATCGCGAGGGTGGGCCTCGCGAGGGAGAGTCCAAGTCTCATGACGACCTCCTGAAATAGCACGTCGAGCCTATCGCGCCCGCAAGAGAGCGCAAGCGCTCAAACGGCCGGAGGTTCTGCTCCGGGCTCCTCGCCCCCCACTTCCTCCGCGACGAGATAGAGCGGCCGGCCCTTCACCTCATCGTAGATGCGGCCGAGGTACTCCCCGAGGACGCCGATGACCGTGAGCTGCACGCCGCCCAGGAGCAGGACGAAGACCATGAGCGTCGTCCACCCGGGCACGTTGATCTTCAGGATCCAGAGGACGAGGACGACGAGGATGTAGAGAAACGCGAAGGCCGAGACGAGGAAGCCGAGCCACGTCGCGAGCTGGAGCGGCACGTGGCTGAACGACGTGAGCCCGTCGAGCGCGAAGCGCAGCATCTTGCGCAGCGGGAACTTGGTCTCGCCGCGCGTGCGCGGCGGCCGCACGTACGGAACGCCCACCTGGCGGAAGCCGACCCACGCCGTCATGCCGCGGATGAAGCGGTGCCGCTCGCGCAGGCGACGGAAGGCCGCCACGGCGAGCGGGCCCATGAGACGAAAGTCGCCGACGTCCACCGGGATCTCCACGTTCGTCCAGCGCTCGAGGAGCCTGTAGAAGACGTGCGCCGTCCAGAGCTTGAACGCGCTCTCGCCTTCCCGTTTCGTCCGCTGCGCGTAGACGACCTCGTACCCTTCGTCGATCTTCTCGAGCATCTCGGACAGGAGCTCGGGCGGGTCCTGCAGATCCGCGTCCATCACGGCCACGATCCGGCCGCGCGCGGCGTCGACGCCCGCGGTGAGCGCCATCTGGTGGCCGAAATTGCGCGAGAACCGGAGAGCCCTCAGGCGCGGGTCCTTCCGGGCGAAGGCCGCCATCTTCTCGAAGGAAGCGTCCGCGCTGCCGTCGTCGACGTAGACGATCTCCCAGGTGCGGCCCGTGGCCGTGAGGACGCGCGTCAAGCGCTCGTTCAGCTCGTCGAGGTTGTCGGCCTCGTTGAAGACCGGCAGCGCGACGGAGATCTCGGGTCGGTTCACGACGTGCTCCCGGGCGCCGCAGGCGACGGCGAGGAAGGCGCGGGCGAGGGCGGCGGCGCGGGCGGAGCCGCCGTCGCGGTCCTCCGGAAGACCGTCACCCACACCGCCCCGATGGGGTTGTTGCCGTCGGCGCGGGCCCAGGTCTGGCGCGTAAACAGGTAGACGAGGAGCTGCTTGAGGCTCGGCCTGAGCGGCGAAAGGGAGGTGTCGGGAATCCACCAGGCACGAAACGGCACGCGGTCGCGTTTGTACGCCGGACCGAGGATCTCCGCCTGTTTGTCGGCCTCGCTCTCGTCGCACAGGACGATCGGCGGGCGGAGGTCTCCCTTCGGCGCCTGCCAGTTCACGGGCGCGTTGCGCACGTACCAGCTCATCGGCCAGCCCGCCTCGCCCGAAATGATGGCGGCCGGCACTTCGCCGGCCTTCCCGTACGCGAGGATCTCGTCCACGAGGCCCAGCATCTCGGGACAAGTCTGGACCTGGATCGTCGACTCGGCCTTGCGCGAATTGGGCGTCAGGACGGGGTAGACGAAGGAGAAAACCGCTGCGGTGAGAAACGACGCGGCCGCCATCGCCGCGCCGGCGAGCCTCCAGCGCGCGCCTTTTTCGGCGAGAAGCGCCCACGCGGCCCCGGCGAGCGGAATGAACGGAAGCACCTGATGGACGATGAGCCAGCCCGCCTTCTCGCCGAGCCAGGCGTACATCGCGACGGAAGAGAGCGCCCAGCCCGTCAGGAAGCGCTCGGCATACGTGAAGCGCGACCAGCGCGTGGCGATCAGCGCAAGCGCCGGCAGGATGATCGCGAACTCGTATTGCAGGAGACGCGGCAGGTAGAACGTCTTCGGCCCGCCGACGCGCTCCATCTTGTGCTGGCCCCACCAATACCCAATCGCCTCGAAAACGGGATTGCCCGACTCGGGATGGGTCAGAAACACCGTGTAGAGGACCTCGGACACGCAGAAGAAGAGCAGGAGCGCTCCGAGGAGCGGGACGGTATGCGCCTCGAGCCAGTCGATGAGACGGCGCAGCCGGTTCCACACGTCCAGACCGCGGCCGGGCTCCATCCAGGCGACCCCGACCGAGGGGACCATGAGCGCGAGGAGGACGTAGAAGTTCTCTTTCGAGGCGAAGGCGACGGACGCCGAAAGCGCGGCGTAACAGAGATCGCGGAGGCGCCCACGCTGCAGATACTGATCCAGCCACAGGAACAGGCCTGCCGTCCCGAGAAGGCTCCAGACGTCGTCGCGGCAGAAGCGGGTGTAGTAGAGAAAGTTCGGCGAGAACGCCGCGAGCGCGCCGGCCGCGAATGCCGTTGCCGCACCGAAGCGGCGTCTCAGGAGGAGCGCCATCGCCGAAAGGGCGATGCCGGCGAGCGCGGCCGGGAGGCGCGCCGTGAAGTCGGACGAGCCGTCCCACGTCTTCGCGTCGGGGATGCCGAAAACGACGCCCGCGACCTTCCCGACGGCGGAGGCGGCCTTGAACACGATCGCGACCGCGTAGTACTGGACCGGCCCGTGGTAGACGGGGTCGTACTTGTACGTGCCGTCCTTGAGGAGGCGGAGCGCGGCCCACGCGTGGATCGACTCGTCGTGGTGGAAGGCGTGCGTCCCGAGCTGGACGAGATGGAGGAGGGCCGAGAGCGCGAGGAGCGCGATCCAGGCCTTCTTCTCGAAGGCCGAAAAAGGCGTTTCGGAGCCGGAGGACGGCGCGGCAGCGCTCATTTCAGGATCTCGAAGATCGCGGCATCGCCGGTCGCGAAGGCGCGGCGGAAGTTCGCGCGCATCGGGAACGCATTCGGGCCGAAGTCGCGTTTCTCGAGCGCGCCGACGAAGACATAGCGCACGTTGTACGCGTGCAGAATTTTGAAAACCGACTCGGAATCCTCGGACGTGTAGATCGCCCTGAGATCGCGTTTGCGGGCCGAGGTCTCGGCGACGGAGCCGCCGCCCCGCCAGAGGCCCTCGTGGTTCTCCCACCCGAGAACGGTCGGCAGGCCCGAGGCGGCGCCGATGCGGCCGTAGTCGCTGTACGCGTTGCCCGTGGCCTCCGCGAGGACGGCGCCCTCCACGGCGTGCGTCCGAAGCCAGAAGATGGCCTCGCGGTCGCCGGGCGCCTCGCGCGTCATCCAGCGCAAGCCGTCGAGCCCGTCGAGGGGCCCGCTCCAGCTGGCGCGGACCGCGATTGCCGAGAGAGGATGCGCGAGGGCGGCGCCGAGCGCGGCCACGATCGCTGTGCGGATGAAAACGCGCGCGTGGCGCGAGGCGAGCGCGAGCGGGAGAAGCAGCGCACCCCCCAGCGCGAGAAGGGGCCAGGCGCCCATGAAGCACTTGAAGACCGTGTTCATGCGGCGCATCGACTCTCCGTAGGAATCCGAGACGAGGACGACATCGGGCACGGCCGCGAGGACCGCACCCGCCGCGGCCAGGAGAAGACCGGCCCTCAACGCGCCCGCGGGCCGCTCGGGCTCGGCTGGCCCCTTCTCCCTCAGCAGAAGCCAGGCGACGCCTGCGGCGAAGGCGGCCGCAAGCGAGAAGACGGGCTTCTGCGTGAGGACGACGAGAGCGAGAGCGAGCGCCGGAAACGCACACGCCGCCACGAGCGCCCGGTCGGCGCGCGCCTGGCTGCGCACGAGCGCGATTCCGAAAGCGAGCGCCGGAATCACGGCGAGAACACCGAAGTGAAGAAAGGCGTCCGCCGCGCCCGTCCCTTCCTTCCACCACGAAAGCCCGCTGAACTTGGGACGCGGGGAGAGCCAGAACGTCAGGAGAAAGATCCCCGCGGGAACGAGCGTCGCGAGACTCCGGATGAAGGCGGGCTTGAAGTTTCGCTCGGCGAGGTTGCCGGCGCCCAGGATGAGGAGCGAGGCGGGAAGGTCCCACGGGTTCGCCGAGACGACGGCCGCGAGGAGCAGGGCGTCGAGCAGGGTCCCCGAAACGCGCCCGACGCGGCCCGCGAGGCCGAGAAGCGTCACGAGAAACGGGAACGTGACGGCGTGCGGGTGAAGATCTCCGAGGCGGAACGTGAAGAGCGGCCACTCGGTGATCGTGTTCGGGTTCTCGACGCGCCGCGAGGACAGCCACCAGTCGAGGTCGACGAGCTTCTTGCCCGAAAGGAACTGGCGGGCCCCGTCGAACGTCCCGCCGAGAATGAGAAGGAGCCCGCCGAAGGTCGCGATGAGAGTCCCGCCCCGCCTCGCGCGGATCGCGCCGAACCCCGCGAGCGACGCGAGCGCGGGCAACAGCGCGGCGATGAGGTTGTAGGCGTACTCCGACGGCACGCGAGCCGCGCGCGCGGGGAGCGCGAAGAGGTACGTCCCGAAGTAATAGTAGGGAAAGCGCTCCCCGGAGAGCCAAGGGTCTACGAACGGCAGCCGTGAGGTCGTCATGAGGCCCGAGAGGACCGCGAAGTCCATCGGCTTTTCGGTCTGGCGGATCTCGCCGAACGTCCAGCGGATCCAAAGGAAGAAGACGAAGACTCCGAGGAAAAGCGCCACGGGGACGAGTCGCGCCCGGGAGCGAGGAACGACGCCTAAGAGGTCGGTGCCGCCCCACAGAAGGCCTCCGGTGAGGGCGAGGAACGCGAGGGGCAGCGCGAGCCGGGCGATCGGAACGTAGAAGAACGACGACAACAGCCAGCCGGGCGTTGCCGCGAGGACGAGGCCAACCGGGATCGCGAAGGAAAGCACGGCGTCGGCGCGGGAATCCGGCTCCGCCTCGTCTCCGCGGAAAAGGCGGGCGAGCACGGCGGCGCCCGACGCACCGGCCAGGAGGAGGACGAAGGCGAAGAGAAGCGCCGTCGGGACCGTCACGGAACGGTTTCAAGGTAGCACAACACCATTCCCCGCACCGGCTTACACTCGAAAGAATGGTGGCCGATTCGCCCCGCGTGGCCGTGATCGGCGGCGGCCTCGCCGGCCTCGTCGCCGCGGATCGCCTGCTCGGAGCGGGCGTCCCCGTCACGCTCTTCGAGAAATATCCCGACGCCGGGGGCCTCGTCGGCATCGTGACGGTGGGAGGGACGCCGCTCGAGAGGTACTACCACCACCTCTTCACGAGCGACGTCGACTACGTCTCCTTCGCGAAGGAGTTCGGCTTCGAAAAGGAAATCCTCTGGCTGAAGTCGCGCATGGGCTTCCTTTCGGGCGGCAGGCTCTACGACTTCGGCACCCCGGCCTCGCTCCTCGGATTCAAGCCGCTCGGACTCTCCGGCAGGCTTCAGTTCGTCCTTTCGACGCTCAAGCTCAGGCAGAGCTCCGACTGGAAGGGGCTCGAAGGCGAGACGGCCATGGGCTGGATGCGGAAGAACGGTTACGGCCGCGCGCTCGACGCCGTGTGGGGGCCGCTCCTGCGGCAGAAGTACGGGCGCCGCGCGGAAGATGTCGGGTTGGTGTGGTTGTGGGGAAAGATCACTCTTCGGACGCGCTCTCGCGACGAGACGGGCCTCGGCGAGCGCCTCGGCTACGTGAAGGGCTCTTTCGGGCGCGGCGTCGCGGCGGTTCTCCAGCGCGTGAGAGAGCGCGGCGGCGACGTGCGCACGTCGCGTCCGGTCCGCATCGTGAAGCGCTCAGCCGGGGGCTTCGACGTGACGTTCGCGGGCGGCACGGAGACGTTCGATCTCGTCCTCTCGACCGTCGCGATCCCCGAGCTGCTCAGGCTCGCGCCGGATCTCCCGGAGGAGACCCGCCTGCGGTGGAGCGCGATCTCTTACTGCCACGCTTTGTGCCCGATCCTCGAGCTCGACCGGCCGCTCTCGCCGTATTACTGGCTCAACGTGGGGGACGACGCGATGCCGTTCGGCGGCGTCATCGAGCACACGAACTTCCTCCCGCCTTCGGATTACGGCGGGCGGCACGTCGTGTACCTGTCGAACTACGTCCTGCCCGACGACCCGAAGTGGAAGAAGCGCGACGAGGAGCTGTGGGCCGAGTACCTCCCGGCGCTCCGGGTCGTGAACGGTGCGTTCGACGAGAGCTGGATCCTCGCGAAGCAGATCGGGCGCGCCGAATACGCACAGCCCATCATCGTGCCGAACTACTCGAAGCTCCTCCCGCCGCTTCAGACTCCCGTCCCCGGGCTCTGGTCCGCCTGCATGGCGCAGACGTACCCGGAGGACCGAGGCCAGAATTACGCGATCCGCATCGGGCGCGAGGCGGCAGACGCGATCGTGAAGACGCTGCGCTGAGCCTCAGTCCTCGGCGAGGAGGGGGAGTTGCGGGTCTGGCGGTGCTGCCGCCGCCATCTCTTCGGGCGTCATCAGGCCGTGGACGCCCACGCCGAGGAGGCGCACCGGGCGCGTAGCCGCTTCGGTCCGGGAGAGCAGCGCAAAGGCCCTCTCCGCGAGCTCGTCCGCGTCGCGCGTCGGCCGCCGGGTCTCGCTCCTCGTGACGGTCGTGAAGTCCCCGTAGCGCACCTTCAGGACGACCGTCCGCGCATAGAGGTCTCTCTTCGCGAGCCACGCCGCGTCGTGGCGCGCCATGGCTTCGACCTCTTCCCGCATCGTCTCGACGTCCGTCAGGTCCTCCGCGTAGGTGTCCTCCGTGCTGCAGGACTTCGCCTTCTGGTCCGGCACGACGCGCCGGTCGTCCTCGCCGTGCGCGAGGCGGACGAGCGAGTCGGCCCAGGTTCCGACGGCGTGTCTGAGCGCATCCACCGGAACGCGTCGCACGTCCACGAGGCGCGCGCACCCGAGCGCGAGGAGCTTTTCGGCCGTCTTCGGCCCGACGCCCCACAGAGCCTCGACGGGCAGCTTCTCGAGGAAGCGCTCGACGCGCTCCGGCGCGATCACCGTGAGGCCGTCGGGTTTCTTCCAGCCGGAGGCGATCTTCGCGAGGAACTTGTTCGGGGCGACGCCGGCCGAGACGGTGAGAGACGTGGCTTCGCGGATTCGTCTTGAGGCGCCGGGCCACGTCCACGCCGAGAGGCTCGTTCCATGCGTTCTCGGTCACGTCGAGATAAGCCTCGTCGAGGGAAAGCGGCTCGACGAGCGGCGTGACCGCCCGGTAGAGGTCGAAGATCTGCCGTGAGACGGCGGAATAGCGCCGGAAGTCGGGCCTGACGATCGCGAGCCTTGGGCAGAGGCGCACCGCGCGCGCCATGGGCATTGCCGAGCGGACGCCGAACTTCCGGGCTTCGTAGCTCGCGGCCGCCACGACGCCGCGTCCTTTCGGGTCTCCACCGACGGCCACGGGCCTGCCGCGCAGCGAGGGGTCGTCCCGCTGTTCCACGGACGCGTAGAAGGCGTCCATGTCGAGGTGGAGGATGCGGCGGGGAGAGGCCATGGGACTACCGCGAGGAGACGACGTCCCGGGCCGAAGGTCGCTCGGCGACCTGGCGCGCCTCGTGCTCGCTGACGGCCATGGCGGAACTCTACGCCGGCCGGCGGGACCTGCCGAGGAGCGCCGTGACGAGGATCGCGACGGCCAGGGAGGGGAGCGTTCCGCCCACGGGCGCGGCGAGGAGATACGCCGCAACGCCCGCGATCCACCCGCATACGCCGGCGAGAACGAAGCCGCCATGTCCCGCAGCGGGGGCGTAGAGGTCCGCGACCTCCGGCTTCCGCCTCAGGACGAAGAAGTGCGCGAGGAGGACGCCGCCCACCGGTACGAGGAGGCCACCGAGGAGAAGCATGAAGTCCGCATAGCCTTTGAGCCAGCCGGGGAGGAGCGACAGCGCTGCCCCGATGAGGCCGATCGACCAGACGGAGGCGCGGTCGCGAGCCTTCGGGAAGAGGCTCTTCCATGCGAGGGCGGACATGTAGATGTTGACGAAGTTCGTCGTGAGCGTCGCGACGGCGAGAAGAAGAGCCCCCAGCCCTCCGAGGCCGACGGCGTCGAGCATGGCCCCCGGCTCTGCGGAGCCGGCGGCCCGCGCGCACGCGAGCCCGAGCGGCATGAACCAGAGGCTCGTGAGAGAGAGGCCGAGGAACACGGCCCCGGCGGCCTTCCGTGCCGAACGCGTGTAGCGGGGGTAGTCGCCGAACATGAGGAGCCACGAGACCTGGTAGCCCACGACGACATCGAACCCGCGCACGGCCGGCATCGAACCGTCTCCCGCCGCCGACAGGACACCGGCCGGCAGCGTGAGGCAGCGGGCCGTGAGAATCCCGCCGACGACGAGAAGCAGGGGCACGGCGACACGGTCCGCGTGGCCGACGGCGCGCGGGCCGCCCGCGACGATCGCCGTCGCGAGAAGCCCCAGAGCAAACGCCCAGAGACGCTCCGAGGCCGGGCCGCCGAGGACGTGCGCGAGGGCCGACGCCGCGATCACGTTGTTCACGGCGATCCACGCGAAGTTCGTGACGTAGAGGATCGAAGACACGAGCGCGGCTCCGCGAAGGCCGAGCGCGGCACGGCAGGCGATGACGGACGGAACCCCGAGCCGCGGGCCCAGCGGCGCGAGCGCCGCCACGAGCGCCGAGCCGAGAACCGTCCCGCCCGCGACGAGGAGGAGCGCTTCCTTGAGGCCGAATGCGGGCACGAGGCTCGCGCCCGTCTGGAGCGTCGTCGCCACGATGTTCGCCCCCGCGAAGATGAGAAAGAGGTCGACGGAAGACTGGTTCTTCTCCGAGTCGGGGACCGGCCCGAGGTCGGCGGCCTGCACGTCAGGCCGCGCGGATCGCGGGCACGTCCACGACGCGCACGCCGTTCGGCGGGTTCTCGACGGCGGCGACGAGAGCGCGCGTCATCTGCGCGCGCGTCACGAGGCCGAGCCGTCGGGCTCCATCGCGGGTGGCGGGGAGGGCTTTCGCAAGCGCGTAAAGCGGCAGAAGAAGGTACGGCCAGCGGTGAGAAGGGCCGAGGACGTACCACGGGCGGAGGATCGTCGCGGGAAGACCCGTCTTGGCGAGGAGAGCCTCGCCTTCGGCGCGCGCCTCCCAGTACGCCTTCATCGCAGGAGCCGGATGGGCCACGCTCAGGTAGACGAAGTGCGAGACGCCCGCGGGGACGGCCGTCTCGAGCGCCGCTTTCAGCGACGTGAGATCCACCTCGCGGAACTGGCGCGCCTTCTTCGGCGAGGGATGCGCGACGCCGACGAGGTGGACGAACGTGGATTCCTTCGGCACGTGCGCGCGGTACGTCGTGGCGTCGAGGGCATCGCCAATCACGGCCGCGGCACCCTCCGGAACCCGCCTTTCCGAGCCGCGTCTTGCGAGGGCGAGGACGTGATGAGCGCGATCGAGAAGGCGCGGAATCAGCGCCCGGCCCAGGTAGCCCGTCGCGCCGGTCACGAAGACGGTCCTCGGAGTCACGAGACGGGAAATCGTATCGCGGCGGGCCGCCCCGACCTGGCCATTAGCGGGCGGCGTTTGTCCCGCAGAGTCGCTTTCATTCCGAACACGTTTCTCCATTGCGACGCGCTGCCTACCGTAAGGCGGGGGTGTGCGCATGATCCGCCGTCAGAAACTCCACCGCGCGCTCCTCGCCCCAGAAGACGGGCTTCAGCCCGCGTGCGGCGATCCAGCCGGCGTGGCCGCCCTTCTCCGTGACGAGGAATTGCACGGCGGGGGAGGCCGCGCGTCGCGCCCGCTCGACCGTTTCGGCGGGCACGAACGGGTCGTCGAGCGCGGAGAGGCAGAGAGTCGGTACGACGATCGACGCGAGCAGCGGGAGGGAGCTCGAACGCGCGTAATAGTCGTCGGCATCGGCGAAGCCGTGGAGCGGAGCCGTGGCCGCGTCGTCGAACTCCCGGAACGTGAAGGCCCTTCGCGCGCGCGAAAGGTCGATGCGGGCGGCAGCCTCGGGGAATCGCCGTGCGAGGTTCGCGGCCTTCGCCGTCAGCGTCTTCACGAAAGCGCGCACGTAGAGATTCGACGGAAAGGACGCCATGTACCGGTCACCGGCTGCGAGGTCGAAGGGCACCGAGAGCGTCGCCGCGGCGGCCACGGTGGGATCGCCGGCGTTCTCGCCGAGCCACTTCAGGAGCACATTTCCGCCCAGCGAAACTCCCGCGACGAAGAGCGGCCGGCCGAGCCGCGCCGCGAGCGTCCGGGCGACGAAGTCGAAGTCGGACGTCTCGCCGGAGTGATAGAGGCGCGGCCGCTCGTTCGGGATGCAGCGGTGAAGGTCGAGCGGATCCCGGGCGCAGAACCGGAAGTTGAGGACGGCGGCGCGAAAGCCGGCGCGAGCCGCGAGCGCCAGAATTCCCTGCGCGTAGACGGAATTCGAGCTGCCTTCGAGACCGTGCAGCACGAGGAGAAATGGCGCATCCTCTTTCGCGGGCGCGTCGAGGTAATCCACGAAAAGCGTGTCGCCGTCCGGAGCGGTGAGCGCTTCACGGCGCATCGCGACCTGCCTCCGCGAGCGCGCGAGGCGTCCCCACACCGTCTGCGCATGGCGGCCGCGCAACCAGCCTGCGGGTGCGAAGCCCGTTCGGACTTTCCCGTCCATTCCTTGTGGCTTCCGTCCCCTCGCGCGGCGCGTTCGTCCCAACCGACGCCCGACACGCCTCTCGGCATTCTATTGTCGGACCCGGATGGCGAAAGCCGAATTCGACTTCGTTGCCGAGAGCGCTCGCGGCAACCCCATCCCCGGCCTGACCGTATTGAGCCCGATGGATCATGGCTTCATCCCGTTCGTGAGGGCCCTCATCCCAGGGCGGACCCCGCCCGGTGTCCGCGGGCCGAAGATCGGTGAAGAGCTCTCGGTGAAGACGTTCTGGAAGAGAACCTCGGCGAACGTCGCGGCCTGGACGGTGGCCGGGTTCTTCTTCGCGAGCCAGCTCTATTTTCTCTACCCGATCGCGTCCGGGCGCGAGATGTCGTTTACGCGCGCTCTGCTCATCAATCTGCCCTTCTACTATCTGTGGGCGCTCGTGACGCCCGCCATCCTCGGCCTCGCGCGGCGTTTTCCGATCGAGCGCACGGACTGGAAAAAGCCGCTCCTCATCCACCTCGCCGCGTCGACGATCCTCTCGGCCGTGCAGCTTTTCCTCGCCGGCGCGATCCTGCACGTCCTCGGAAGCGCGACCCTGAATCGCGCCGACTCGTTCTGGACGACGCTCGCGCAATTCTTCCGTCTGAACTTTCACGCGAACGTCCTCACGTACTGGGCCCTCCTGGGTCTCGCCTGGGGAGCCGACACCTATGCGAAATTCCGCGACCGCGAGCTCACCGCGTCCCGGCTCCAGACTCAGCTCGCGCAGGCGGAGCTCTCGGCCCTCAAGATGCAGCTTCAGCCCCACTTCCTGTTCAACACGCTCAACGCCATCGCGGCGCTTCTGAAGACGAATCCCGACGCGGCCGAGGGCATGATCCTGCAGCTCTCGGACTTCCTCAGGATCACGCTGAACAACACGGGGCGGCCGGACGTCACGCTTCGCGAGGAGCTGGAGTTCCTGGAGCGCTACCTTGCGATCGAAAAAACGCGCTTCCAAGATCGCCTCTCCACGCGCTTCAGGATCCGTACCGAGGTCCTCGACGCGCGCGTTCCGAACCTCCTTCTGCAGCCTCTCGTCGAGAACGCCATCCGGCATGGGATCGCTCGGGACCGCCGCGCGGGACGTGTCGAAGTGAGTGCGACGCACGAGAAGGGGCGCCTCCTGCTGCGCGTGACGGACGACGGGCCGGGAGCGCCGCCGGGCCGCGTGACGGAGGGAATCGGCCTCACGAACACGCGCGAGCGCCTGCGCCACCTCTACGGCGACGCGTGCTCCCTCGAATACGGAAACGTCCCGGGTGGAGGCTTTTGCGTTTCCCTGTCGCTGCCGCTCGTGTCCCCCGTAAGCGAGCCCTCGTCCCCGTGATCCGGCCGGCGGTCCCGCGATGGGCGACGCGCGCGCTTCGCGGGCCGAGATTCTCGCGCGATGGAAACGCGCCGAAGGCTTCGCCCACCTCTCGCGGTCGCGCTTCTCGCCGTCCTCGCCGCCGCAACTTCCGCGCCGGCCCTGAATCAGCCGCACGAGGAGATCGCGGGCGGGGACGGTCCCACCGCGCACGGGTCGCGAGCGCATCTTTTCGAGAGCACGCTTCGGCCGCGCGCGTACCGCCTTTGGGAAGAGTCGGGCTTCGGCGGAGTGGCCGTCGAGCGCGCGGCGTGGGTTCTTGCGTTAGATGCGGGCAACGTGCGCTGGCAGGCCTGGCCCGACGAGCAACTTTACCTTCGGGCTCACTGGAGGGGTCCGGTTCCGGCCGACGCGGTCGCGATTGTGCATACACACCCGGATGCCGGGAACCCGAGGCCTTCTCCCCAGGACATCGAGACCGCGCGCCGCATCGGCGTGCCCGTCTATGCCGTGTCCCGCGCCGGAATCTGGAAGGCGGAGCCAAATGGGCTGGTCCTCGCCGTGGACGACAAGCGCTGGTGGATCGGCTGCCGTTCTGGAGCGTGCGGCGCGCCGGAGCGCGATCCGGAATTCCGGAGCGCCCGAAGGGTCTCCGATTCTCGAAACCTCGTCGCGGATTCCGCGTATCGCTGAGACATGAGCACGATCCGGACTCTTCTCGTGGACGACGAGCCCCTCGCGTGCGAGAGGCTCCGCGGCCTTCTGGCCGACGAGCCGGAGGTCGAGGTCGTCGGCGAATGCGGCGACGGCTGCCAGGCCGTTCTTGCAATCGAGGAGCTCAAACCCGACCTCGTCTTTCTCGACGTCCAGGTGCCGAACCTCGACGGGTTCCACATCCTCGAGAGCGTGGGCCAAGGTCGCATCCCGGCTGTCGTCTTCGTCACTGCATACGACCAGTACGCGCTGCGCGCGTTCGATGTGCGCGCCGTGGACTACGTCTTGAAGCCGTTCGGACGCGAGCGACTCCATAAGGCGCTCGAAAAAGCGCGCGCGCAGATCACGCGCGAGAAATCGAGCGACCTCTCGGGACAGCTCGTCGCGCTCCTCGAGGAGATGCGTCCCCCGCAGATGCGGTTTCTCAAGCGGATCATGATCAAGGAGAGCGGGCGGCTCTTCTTCCTGAGGACTGCGGACATCGATTGGGTCGAGGCGTCCGGAAACTACGTCCGGCTCCACGTCGGCGCCGAGTCGCATCTCCTGCGCGAGACGATGAACGGACTCGAAGGCCGCCTCGACCCGGAGCGGTTCCTGAGGATCCATCGCTCCACGATCGTGAACATCGAGCGCATCAAAGAGCTACAACCTTGGTTCCACGGGGACTACATCGTGATCCTTCGAGACGACCGCCAGCTCACGATGAGCGCGAGCTACCGCGAGAAGCTCGACGAGCTGCGCGGCCGGACGCTCGCGTCCTGACCCGGGGTCGGTCGGGCTGACGAGAACCCGTCCGGATTTCCGGAGCCGAAGGGATCTCCGTCCTCTGCGCGGGGCCCCCCGTCCCCGAAGGGCGAGCGCCCGTCACAACAGGCGTGTCCGCAAAAAGGACCGAACGCACTCTCACCCACACGATCCGGACCCAGAAGAGGTCTGGTCATCGTTGGAGGAGGAGTGCGATGAGCCATTCACGATGTCCTTTCCTCGTCTTACTCGTCATCGCGTTGTGTGCGGCGTCCGCGGCCGTCGCGCAAACGACCGGGGATCTCGACGGCACGGTCGCCGACCAGAACGGGGCGCCGCTGCCCGGCGTGTCGGTGGAGCTGCGCTCGCCGCAGCTCCAGGGCACGAGAACCGCCGTCACGAATGCCGCGGGCCGATACCGCTTCCCGGTC
Organism: Thermoanaerobaculia bacterium; assembly: GCA_963816185.1. GTDB lineage: Bacteria > Acidobacteriota > Thermoanaerobaculia > UBA5066 > UBA5066 > Fen-183. The sequence continues at coordinate 175,608 of CAWFJJ010000029.1, forward strand.
CTTTCCCCGGGGATCTATTCCGTCACGGCGCAGCTCTCGGGCTTCACGAAGGTGGAGCGCGCCGGCCTCAAGGTCTCCCTCGGCGCGACGACCACGATTCCGATCACGATGGGCCTCTCCGTCAAGGAAGAGATCGTCGTGACGTCCGAGGCGCCGGCGGTCGACACGTCGAAGACGACGATCGGGACGACGGCGTCCCTCGACTCCATCCAACGGCTTCCGCTCGGACGGAACTTCGTGTCCATCGCGAGCACGGTCGCCGGAACGGGCACCGACGTGTCCGGGAACCTCACGGTGTACGGGGCCACGGGCCTCGAGAACGCGTACATCATCGACGGTGTCAACACGACGGGCGTCAAGACGGGCACGCAGGCCAAGCAGCTCAACAACGAGTTCATCCAGGAGGTCGAGGTCAAGACGGGCGGCTACGAGGCCGAGTACGGCCGCGTCCTCGGCGGGACGATCAACGTCGTGACGAAATCCGGCGGGAATGAGTTCCGGGGCGACGGGTTCGGGTACTACGACTCCTCGTCGCTCGCGTCGAGCGACAAGCGAACCTCGGATCGCCAGACCGCGAACCAGGGCGAATTCTTCTCGCCAAAGCGCTTCGATGCCGGCGCGGACCTTGGCGGCTACTTCGTGAAGGACCGCGTGTGGTTCTTCGGGGCCTACGACCGCGTCAACCAGGATCAGAACTACACGCGCACGCTCGCGGTGCTCCGCGACGCGTCCCAGACGAAGCTCTCGACAGGGAGCACCGACGTCTACCGCAACAATCTCTACTCCGGCAAGCTGACGTTTCGCCTCGGAGATTCGAACACGATTGCGGCGTCCATCTTCGGGGATCCGGGCACGTTCAGCGGACGGTACGACCTCACGCAGATTCCGGTCATGGTCGGCGCGGACGGCGCCTGGCTCGTAGACCGGAACGTGGGCGGATCCGACTTCTCGGGCCGCTGGGACGGCCTTCTCGGCACGCTGTTCCTCGGGCAGGCGCAGATCGGCTACCACACGGAGAAGCGGCAGGACTCGAGCCCGTTCTCGAGCCAGCCGTTCCTCGAGCAGCAGCAGGCCGGCTTCCCGCTCGAGGCGCTCCCGGGGTCCGGACCAATCTTTCTCGAGGACTCGAAATTCCAGCGCTACGTGTACAGGGCGGCCGGATCGCTGTTCCTGGGGGCGCACGAAATAAAGGCCGGCCTCGACTGGGAGCACCTGAACTCGGACTTTTCCGAATCGTATGGCGGCGAGGACCGGATCCGCACACGCTTGACGGCCTCGGGTGCGCTCAATAACTACCAGCACCGCTACTTCGCCCAGACGCCGCTCGCCGGCGCGAACTGTCTCGGCCTCCTCGATCCGAGCGGACCCGCGGCGTTCCCGAACTGCACGGGCTACGCGATCGCCCCATCCGTCGACAACAACCCGATCACCGACAACGTCGGCCTCTTCGCGCAAGATTCCTACAAGGTTCTCAAGAACCTCACGGTCAACGCCGGAGTCCGCTACGAGCAGCAGCGCCTGAAGGACTTCACGGGCGCGACGGTCGTGAAGATCGACAACGAGTGGTCGCCGCGCCTCGGCGTCGTGTGGGACTTCGCCGGGAACGGGAGGTCGAAGGTCTTCGCGAACTACGGCCGTTTCTACGAGGTCATTCCGCAGGACATCCAGACCCGCGCGCTCGGGAACGAGTACATCATCTTCGTCCGCAACTCCAGCCCGACGCCGAACCCGATCGACCAGTTTCTCGGCGGTCCCATCGTGCAGGGGGGCGAGCTCGTCCAGGACAACCTCAAGGGCATGTACCAGGACGAGCTCATCGGGGGCGTGGAGGTCGAGGTCGCGAAGAACTGGGCGATCGGCGTCAAGGGCATTTACCGGGCCCTCGGCCGCGTCGTCGAGGACCGCTGCGATCTCGCGGTGAACCCCGACATCGCGCAGTACTTCAACCCGTCGAGCCCCGCGACGTGCGCGCTCATCAATCCCGGCCAGGGAAACTCGCTCGGAACGATCAAGGATCCGTTCGACACGACGTGCTACCCGAACGGCGAGACCGACGCGGCGGGGAACCTCGTGGCCGGAGCGCCGTGCGCCTCCACGCAGCCGCGACGCTATTTCCGAGGGCTGGAGGTGACGGCGACGCACCGCTTCTCGAACAGCTTTTACGCGCTCGCCTCGTACCTCTACTCGAAGCTCGAGGGGAACTACTCGGGCAACCTCTCGCAGACGCGCGAGGGGGGACAGCAGGATCCGAACATCAACGCCGACTTCGATTACCCAGGGTTGGTCACGAACGCCTTCGGCCGGCTGCGCAACGACCGCACGCATCAGGTCAAGGTTTCGGGTTACTACGCGTTCCCCTTCGGCCTCACGGTCGGCGCCAACGCCTTCTACAACACGGGCCGCCCGTTCTCGATCCGAGGCTGCGCGTCGGACGCGATCGCCTGCGACGCCGGGTACAACCAGGAAGGCTATCTCGTGCCGCGCGGCTCGGCGGGCGATCTTCCCGCCGCCTACGAGGCCGACCTGCACCTCGAATACGGCATGCGTTTCGGCAACATTTCCATCACGCCGATCGTCGACGTTTTCAACCTGCTGAATCGGCAGGGCGTCCTCAGCCGCGACGAGCTCTTCAACAACACGGGCACGGTTGCCGGAAACGATCCCAAGAGCGGCATCGGTCAGCCCGGCTGTACGGCGCAGAACGCGAGCCTGACGAACGCCGCCTGCGCCTCGAATCCCACGTACGGAAAAGATATCGGCTGGCAGAACCCGCGGGTCGTACGTCTCGGCGCTCGCGTGTCCTTCTGAGATCTTGCGAGACCTCCTGAACACGGGCCGGCCCATGGCCGGCCCCCTTTTTCCGGGGTTCACTTCGGCAGGGTCACGATGACGAAGCGTCCCTCGAGGTCCGCGACGAATAGGCGTCCATTCGGAAGCAGAGCGAGGCCGGAGGGCTTCTCGAACCTCCGGCCCTCCGGCTGGTCCTGGCCGCGCAGCGTCGTCACGAGGCGGCCCTCTCTCGTGTAGGCGCGCACCTCGCCCGCGAGCGGGACCGAAACCCACAGGAGATCCTTGGAGTCGAGCGCGAGGTACGGCTCGGAGAAAGTCTCCCGCCGCCAGCCGGCCACGTCGAACGCGCGCACGAAACCCCCGTTGCGATCGAAGATCGCGACGCGGCCGTTGCCGTTGTCGGCGACGTAGACGTCTCCGTCCTTGCCGGCAGCGATGCCCTGCGGATCGGCCAGCTTACCGGCGCCTTTCGCCGTCCCCCACTCGGCCTCCTTGTGCCCGAAGCCGTCGAAGCGCACGACGCGCCCGTTCCCCGTGTCCGCGACGAAGACCGAGCCACCCTTGTCCACGGCGATACCGCGCGGCCCGAAGAAACCGCCGGCCCATTCGCGCAGCCAGCCGCCCTTGTCGTCGAAGACCTGCACGCGGCCATTCCACGTGTCGGCCACGAAAACGAGGCCGGTAGGCCCGACTGCGATGCCGCACGGGTCGTTGAATTGTCCGGGTCCCGCGCCGCGCGTCCCGAACGCGAGGAGGGGAGAGCCGTCCGCGCCGAAGAGCTGCACCCGCTGGTTTCCGAAATCCGCGACCCAGACCCGCCCGGCCGAATCCACCGCGACTCCGCGGGGCTGGCGGACTCGTCCGGGAGCGTCGGCGGGGGGAAGTGGCGACTGCTCTTTCCGCGGCGAGGAGGGCAGCTCTTCGACGCGCACCGGCGCCGCGGCGGCACCAGGCGTAAAGACGCCCGTCACTCCGAAAAGAACCATCTCCGGATTCCGGTACACGGGGGTCAGGAGATCCGTCCACGACTCGAAGCGGGCGAGATTCGCACCCGCGTACGTCTTGCGCTCGAGATTCCCGACGGCGACCAGCGCGACGTGGTACCGGAGGAGGATCCGCTTGACGGTCGCCTCGTCCGCCGAGGTGTACGCGTCCGTGACGTCCGCCTTGCGGCGGTCGGTCTCGGCCTGGCTGTGACCGCGCTGTTGCGTGTGGTACTCCCAGCCCTGCACGGTGGGGAGGCCCGTGTTCATGGAGAGGCGCGTGAAGTCCTGGTACGGCGGCCCCTGCGCCTCGAGAAGAACGGGCAAGCCGCTCACGTTCGCGTTGATCCACTCGATCGCGCCGCGATCGGACGGGTTCTGCTTCTCGAGGTAGGCCGTCCCGTCCAGAGTGAAACGTGGCCAGCCGCCGCGGTCGAGGCGGAGGAAGCCGGCAAAAGCGGAAACGGTCGTGAAGAGCGCGGCCAGGCCGGCGAGGGCGGTCGCGAGGCGCCACGCGCGGCTTTTCGAGGAGAGAAGCGTCTCCCACGCAAGCGCCCCCGCCACGGAGAACAGGAGCCACGTTTCGAAGTGAAACTTGAAAACCGTGTTCATGCGGTCCCAGATGAAGACGAGCTCGCAGCCCGTCAGGACCGCGAAGCCCAACGCGACGAGCGCGACCGCCGGGCGGACGCGGGCCTCCGTCGAACGTCTCAGCGCCGCCCCGAGAGCGACCAGAAACGCGATCGCCGTGAACAGGCGAATCGACGAGGCCTGAGCGATCCGCGGGGGATGGAGCGAGAAGGACAAGAGAGACAGCGGGAGTGCGACCGCCGCGCTGAGCAGGAACGCCCGCGCGGCCCTCCCGACGGGCGCGCCGCCTCTCTTCCATGCGGCGAACGCGAACGGCACGAGGAGCGCGATGAAGAGCCCCCACACGTTGAAGAAGTCCCACGGCACCGCCCACGGGCCGACTTCGCGGCCCCAGTTCCGCGGCGGCGGCGTGAACTGCGCCCAGAACGGACGCACGAGAAGAGCCGCCAGAAGAGCGACTCCGGCCGCCGGCACGAGGACGTTCCGCGCGAGCGCGGCGGCAGAGGCCGTGAGTCCCGGCGGCCGCGACCCGAGCCAGAGAACCCCTGGCAGGAAGAGGAGAAGGCACGCATAAACGGGCCACGACCATCCGTTCGTGATCTGCAGCGCGGCGAAAAAGAGAGCGGCGAGCGCGACGAGCGCGCCCGCCTGGCGGGTCGCGGGCAGCGCCCGGTCTTCGCGCGTCACGAAGAGGAGAAGCACCGCGACGAAGGCCGCCGTGAAGGGCAGCGCGAGGACGTGCGCGTGCAGGTCCGCGAAGAGAAAGCTCCAGAACGGGTACTCGTTGATCGCGTTCGGCGCGATGACGCGCGACGTCGCCCAGAAGTAGTTCCAGTCGAGCGGACGGCCCCCCTGGTGAAAGTGGAAGTCGAACGCCGTTCGCGGCCCGGAAGGAGCCGCGACGAAGAGCGCCAGAAGAACCGCGACCGCGCCTGTGCGCAGCCGGCCGCCGAGCGCGGCGCCTGCGGCGAGGATCGCAGATGCCGCAAGAGCAGCGGTCATCGCGATCGCGAGATTGAACAGGATTCCGGGATGAATCCCGAGGAGCTTCCCCGCCGCCGCGGCGAGGTAATGGCCGAAATAAGTGTACGAGAGCGGCGACCCGGCGAGCCAGGGCTCGGGAGGCGGAAGCTCCGTGGACCTCAGGAGCGTGTTCAGAAACGAGAAGTCCATCGGCTTCTCGCCGGAGTAGATCTCGGGATTCAGGGCGCGCACGGTGAGAAAGAAGAGGAACGTGCCCCAGAAGACGAGCGCCGTCTTCCGGCGCTCGGGCGCCGGCGTGGCCTCTCGCGCCCGGCGGCGGCAGAAGAAGCCGCCCAGCAGGAGCGCTGCGGTCGTGACCGCGAGAAGCCCTCGCGTGAAGTGCGCAAAACGCCACGAGACGAGCAGCCAGGGCACGAACGCGAAGAGGAGGACGCCGGTGACGCGCCCGAGGGCGTCGCGGCCCGGGCGCGCCGGAAGAAGAGCGGCGAGGAGCCCCGCGCCCGCGAGGCCCGTGAGCTCGAGCCACGCCGCGAAAAGCAGCAGCGCGACGAGGGAAGAGCGCAGGCCGGGAATGCTCCGGCCCGGCTCGACGGCTTCCGGCGTCGACGTCGCAGCCGCAGACGCGGGATGCGCGAGGAGAAGGTCGTCGCGCGTGAGGGTCTTCGACGGTGTCGCCGAAAGGAGGGTCTTCTCGATCGCGTCGGCGGAAAGCCTCTTCGTGTTCTCGAAGAACAGGACTTTCGGATGGTCGTAGACCGTGAACGACTCGTCGGCGAGCTCGTCGGGCACCTGGATTCCCAGGAAGGAGGGGCGCGAGGCGACCTCGCGTGCGAGCGTGTACCCCAGGTCGCCGGCGAAGAGGAGGCGAAAAGCCCGGTTCGTGAGCGGAAACTTCTCGGGCGCACGCGTGACGGCGCCGTAGAGCCGCTTCGTCTGGAGGACGACCCAGTCCGTCTCGGCGAGGGCCCGCGCGAGCTTCGCCATCTTCTCGGGGGAGTCGTTCTCGTAAAAGCCGAACGTGACGATCTTGTAGCGCTCGGCCGGGCGGCCCGGAAAGCTGAACGGGAAGCCCTCGTCCCAGTCCTGCTCGAGAACACGGGCGCCGTCGGGGACGTGGTCGTGAAACCACAGGGACGCCGTGACCGAGCTGTGCAGGCGCGTGTAGATCGAGAGGAACGCGAGGGCCCACACGGCCGTCGAGCCGACGACGACCGCTCTCAGGACGCGTCCCACCCGCCCGCGCTCGGCCTTCTCGGTGAGCCAGGCGGAGGTCCAGAGGGCGAGAATCGGGTAGATGGGCAGGAGATAGCGCGGGAACTTCACCTCGAACGTGCACGTCAGAAGGACATAGGGCACGAAGAACGAGGCGAAGACCCACTCGACGGGAGAAAGCGAGCGGAAACGGGCGAGGCGCCGGCCGGCGGCCCAGAGCGCGGCGAGGCCGAAGAGCGGCCCGAGACACCAGAAAACGATCTCCTTGGCCTCGTACAGGAAGTTCGGAACGCCGATGTACTGGTTCGTGTACGGGAGGAGGCCCGCGTGGCGGACCATCGCGCCCTGCTCGGACACCGAACGCCAGAATTCGTGGAAGTCGAGAAAGGCGTAGGGCTCGCCGAGAAAGAACGCGACGAGGGCCGCGAGGCCGGCCATCGCGAGGAGAAGAGCTCCCTTGCGCCAGGCGCGCGCCGGCCGGCAGGCGAGAAAGACGGCGACGGCGAGAGGAAGAAAGAGCGGCGCCGCGCTCACCTTCGTCGCGAGCGAAAAGCCCGTCAGCGCGCCGGCGAGGAGGGCGTCTCGGCCGCGTCCCCGAAGCGCGAGGCGGCCCGAGGCGGCGAGCGCGAGGAGGACGAAAAGCGTGAGCGTCACGTCCGTGGACGCGAAGTGCGAGGTCTGGAGATGCAGGACGGCCAGCGCGAGGAGAAGGCCCGCGTAAAGGCCCGCCTTCTGCCCGTAGAGGCGGCGGCCCACGGCGGCGACGAGGAGAACGGTCAGCGCGCCCGCGAGCGCCGACAGGAAGCGGCCGACGTGGATGACGCCGTCGTACGAATTGAACCAGCCGCGGCCCGAGACCGTCGCGAGGAGCGACGACAGGGCCTTCGTCAGATAGAGCGGCAGCGAGCCGTACGCGAAGAAGTGCGGGTTGAGCCGGAGCGGATGGAAGGAGAGCTTGAGGATCGCGTCGCCGATGGCGCGCTCGTCCGGATGGAAGAAGTGGTTCTGGTCGAAGTCCAGTCCGACGAGGCGGATGCCGAGAGCGAACAGGGTCAGAAGGAGAAGGGGCCCGCGGAACGCTCGTGGCGACGAACCGGGTCCCGCGGGTGGTGACGGGGTCATTTCGCTTAAGATAGCGGGAGCAAGTGTACGACACGGATTCCGGGTCGAGCCGGCGCTCTCTCACCGTCAACCTCGCCCTCCTGCTCGGCTCGACACTCGTGGCTCTCGCCCTCTGTGAGGCGGGTGCGCGCTTGCTTCTCCCGGCGCCTCAGACGGTGAAGGTCGAAGAGAAAGAAGACACGTACGAGGCGCCGAAGAGCTTCGAGCGGCTCGAAACGAGGGCGGAGAAGTCGATCGACTCGGTCGTCCTCTTCGGCGGGCCCCACGGCGTGAGGCTGCGCCCGAATACGCACGGCGAGATTCACAACCACGTCCTGAACGGCCGCGACGTCGTGATCGACGTGAACTCGCTCGGCCTCAGATACCCCGAGCTCGCTCCCAAGGCTCCCGACGAGTTCCGCGTCCTCGTCCTCGGGGACTCGATCACGTTCGGCGACTTCGTCCTCGAGAGTGAGACGTGGACGCGGCAGATGGAAGCCCTGACTAAGGGAAGGAAAAAGAAGGTCCTCTTCATCAATGCGGGCCTGCCCGGAGCCGGCACGGCGGAGGAGCTTTCTCTCTTCCGCGAGATCGGGGAGCGCGTGAAGCCGGACCTCGTCCTCGTCGGCATGTATCTCAACGACGCGCAGTCGGGAAGCCTCTTCTTCACCAAGAAGCTCCCGGGTCCGTGGGCGAAGAGCCGTTTCCTGTCCTTCTTGTCCGACCGCTTCCAGCTCCTCGACATGCGCTTCTTCCGGAACGCGCTTCCCGGCGAGATCGATCCGAACTGGCGGGAGACGTTCCGGGCGGGGCGGCCCTTGAAGTCCGGCGACATGTTCGGGACCCGCGACGGTTTCGACTTCGAGATCTACAACGCGTACATGGATTTCGGCCTCGGCTGGAATCAAAAGGCCTGGAAGATCATCGAGACGATCACGGCGGCTCTACGCGATGCGGTGCGCGCGCAAGACGCCCGCCTCGCCGTCCTGCTCTTTCCCGTTCACATCCAGGTGATGGGGACCGTCCAGCGGTTCGAGCCCGAAGAGAGCTGCCGGCGGATGTGTGCGCGGCTTCGCATTCCTTTCGATGACCCCCTTCCCACCCTGCGACAGACGTGGCAAAAGGACCACGAGGAGCTCTTTTACGATCACTGCCATTACAGGCCGAGGGGGTATGCGGTCCTGGCGAGACAGACAGTGGACTTTTTGGACTCCGAAAGACTGATTCCGCCGGCTTGATATCATGCCCCCTCGTTCGGAAACGAGGCCTCAAACGCGGGACAGCCCGTCCGGAACGCGTTTCGGGAGCCTTGTGAGGAGTTCGGGGATGGCGGGGAAATTGCGCTATTTTTCGGTCGCGCTGTGCGTTCTTTCTCTGGCATGCGGCGGGAAAAAGGCCGAAGCGCCCGATCGGGGCGGCCGCGCTGCGGTCGGGAAACAGGGGCCCGTGAAAGACGCGACCATCGCAAAGTTCCGCCTCGGCTCGGCCTCCGCACCCGACGGCACCGTCATTATCGAGACGCGCAATTTCGGGCGGGGAGAATCGGTCTTCACGTCCTTCGAGGTCCCGAACGCTCCTGCAAGGTCGAGAATGCGCGTCGCGTGGTTTCGCCTGCCGGACAAGACGCTCGTCTCCAGCCAGGAAGCGCCGCTCGTGCCGGAAAATCCGGCGGTCGCCTTCAAAGCGGACTCGAAGGGCTGGCCGATCGGAGAGTACGAGCTCGAGATGTCTCTGGCCGAGGCGGGGAAAGAAGTTTGGACTTTCATGGGGACCGCGCAGTTCAAGATCGTCAGAGAGAAGCTGAACTAGCGTGACCTAGGCCACCGTTTGAGCCGTCTTTGCGTCGCCGGACGGCGCCGGGCCGGAATATCCTCGGCGAGACGAAGTCTTCTCTTCATGGATGGGATGATGCCGACCCGACGCACCTTCATGCTCGCCGCGATCGGGACGGCGCTCGCCGCGGCCTCCTCGGTTGGTGGTGCCGCGCTCGCGTTCGTCCTCGGGCCGCTGCGCCGCCGCGCGCCAGGGGAACCCGCCCTTCTGGACCTTGGCGCGGCCTCGGCTTTCGAGGCGGTGCGCGCCGGTGCGTCCGGGCCGCAAGAGGTCGTCGTGGAGCGCACCGTCGAGGACGGCTACATGACGCGCCGCGTTAAGGAGCGCTTCGCCGTCGTCCGGGACGCGAAGGCCGCGTCGGGCCTGGCGGCGCTCAGCACGACGTGCACTCATCTGGGCTGCGGAGTGTCGTGGAATGCTGCGCGAAAGGCCTTCCTGTGCCCTTGCCACGGCGGCGTTTACGGACCGGCCGGAGAGGTGCTGGCCGGTCCACCCCCGAAACCCCTGGCGCGCCTGCCGCTCGTCGTTTCGGGCGGACGCCTGCAGCTCGACGCGGCGGCGCTCGACGCGTGAAGAGAGTCCTCGATTTTCTCCAGTCGCGGGGTGGCCTCACCTCGTTCTGGCGGGCGTTCGCCGACGAGCCCGTCTCCGTCCGCCGCGCGTGGCTCTTCACGCTGGGGTCCGCGGCGCTCGCCGTGTTCCTCGTCCAGTTCGTCACCGGGTTCGCGCTCGCGCTCGCGTATGCGCCCACGCCGGACCACGCATGGGAAAGCGTAAAGGCGATCCAGACGAGGCTCTTCGCGGGAGGGCTCGTGCGGGGCCTCCACCACTGGGGCGCCTCGGCGATGGTCGTCCTCGCCGTCCTTCACATGGCCCGGACGTTCGTCTTCGGCGCGTATCGCAAGCCGCGCGAGCTGAACTGGCTCGCGGGTCTCGCGCTCCTTCTCCTCGTCCTCGCATTCGGCTTCACGGGCTATCTCCTCCCGTGGGATCAGAAGGCGTACTGGGCGACGGTCGTCGGCACGAAGGTCCCGGCGGCTCTTCCCCTCGTCGGGCCGGCGGCGTCGCGCCTCATGGCGGGCGGGCCCGCCGTCGGCGCCGCGACACTGACGCGTTTCTACGCGCTCCACGTTGTGCTGCTGCCGCTCCTCACGTTCGGCTTCATCGCCGTCCATCTCCTCCTTCTGCGCCGGCACTCCCACGCGGGCCCCACGACGGACCCCGATCCGAAAGAGCCGTTCTTCCCGTTCCAGGCGGCGCGCGACGGCGCCGTGATTCTCGCCGTCGTTCTCGCGCTCTTTTGGCTCGCCGCACGGCACCCCGCGCCGCTCGAAAGGCTCGCCGATCCGACGGACACGACATCCGTACCGCGCCCCGAGTGGTATTTCCTGCCGCTCTTCCAGCTCCTGAAGGTCTTCAAGGGACCGTTCGAGCCGATCGGCACCGCGGTCCTTCCGGGCCTCTCGATGCTTCTCCTCGCACTCGTGCCGTGGCTCGACCGAGGCGCCTCGCGACGGCCTCGCGACCGGCGGGCCATCCTCGCGGCGGGCGGCGCCGCGGCAGCGCTGCTCCTCGGCCTTCTCTATCTGGGCGCCCTCGACACGCCGAAGGCCCCGCGCTCGGGTCTCGAAGCCGGCTCAGAGGGGCCGCCGGCCCCCCGCCTTCTCGGCGGCCTCGCGTCGTACGAGAGGAGAGGCTGTGCGTCGTGCCACGGGACGGATGGCCGGCCGGCGGCCCAGGCCCCGCCGAATGCGGTCGGCCTCGCAGCGCGTGCGTACGCTCTCCAGGGCGACGCGCTCGTCACCCACGTGAAAGAGAAGAGCGTCAAACCGGCCGCCGACGACGAGGACGGCGAGAATCCGGACAAGGACGTGCCGTCCCTCCTCGCGTACGTCGAAGCGATTTCGAAGGACGGCGTCAAGCTCTCCGCATTGCCGGAGCCGATCCGCGTCGGCGGCGCCGCGATCGACCGCGAGGACTGCCGGCAGTGCCACCAGCTCTACGGGGATGGAGGGCGGCGCGGTCCCGCGCTCCAGCACCTCCTCGGCAAACGCGACAAGGACTGGCTCGTCGCGCACTTCAAGGAGCCGAAGAAGCTCGTGCCGGGCTCGAAGATGCCGCCGTTCAAGTTCCTGCCCGAGGCGGAGCTCCAGGCGATGGCGGACTACCTGCTCGCAGTGCCGTAGGGCCGCACCCTGGGCGGGGGAGGCCGTAAGACGCTGGTCGGGATGATCTCCGCCTCGCCGCCCGGGGGCTTCCATTTGAGGAAGATCTGGGCGTAGTCGCTCTCGTTCCAGAGCGTCACTTCGATGGCGTGAGGACCCTTGCCGAGGCGAGCGATGCTCTCGGAGTTCGTGAGTGCTCCAGGGTTGCGGACGATCTCCCGCCCGTCGAGGGCAACCGTCGAACCGTCGATCGATTTGCTCGAGAATGTGTAATCGCCGTCCCGGGGCACCAGAAGCATGCCCTTCCAGCGGATCGAGAACGGGCGCTCGACCGGCACCTCATGGAAGTAGAACGCGACGCTCGGATCGATCCTCTGGAAGACCGGCGTCCCGCTGGCGTCGACGCCGTGGTAGTAGCTGCCGAGAAGGCCGCCGAAGTCGTAGCGGGGAGAAATCATCGCCGAGGCGGCAATCGGCATCAGCTCACCCCCCGCGCGCGCCCACCTCAGCGACGTCACGGAGGGGCGCGACACGAGGACGTCGAGGGCGATGTCGTGCATCCCGCGGGCGAGGTCGGCCACCAGCTCCCGCCCCCGCCCGGGAAACACGAGCCTGCCGCCGTCGATCGCGAGAGTGGCTCCTTCACCATCCGAGAGAGAGAGCGTGTAGGGGCCGTCCTCTCGGACGAGGAGACGCCCGCGAATGCGAGCCGAGAACGGAGGGTGTAGGGCCGCCTTCGACCAGTCCCAGTTGCTCTCGACGCTGCGCGTCGTCTCTCGGCGGGAGTCCGCCTCGAGCGTCGTCGTCCAGCCGCGAAGATCCTCGATTGAGGCGGCCGGAATGCGGACGATCGTCAGGATCGGCTCGCGAGCGGGACGCCCCGGCGGCGACGGGGGACCGAATTCCTCGAAGCTGGCTCCGGGGTAGAGACGCCCGAGCAGGTTCGCGGCCTCCGGGTCGTCGCGGCCGATGAAGACGATCGCCCGCCGGCCTCCCGTCTCGAGCGGGAGGTCGCGTCCGGAGAGAAAAGGGACGCCATGAAATCGTTCTCCGACGAGGAGGCGGATCGTCGGGGACGTAAGCACCTGCGGCGGCACGAACGTGGCGACGTCTTTCCCCTCCGCCCCGATCACGTCGGCAATCTTGGTCTCCTGGGTCGACCAGTCGGCGAAAGAGCCCAGGTTGAACGGCTGCTCGTGGAAGAATACGCGCCAGGAATCCGCTCCGGCCCATGCGACGAGACTGACCGCGATCGCGGCGAATGCGCGGCGTGGCGCCAAGAGCCGAGTCGGAAGAAACCTGTACGTCGCCGTCAACGGGAGAACGCCTATCAGACATGCGAACGGCAAGAGGCCGAGAGTTCGGGCGGCCTGGGGGGCTTCGAAGTCGAGGGAAAGAACGCCGGCCGCGAGGAAGGCGCCGAAGGTGAGAAGGAGCAAAAGCGCGCGCGGATCACGAAGCATCAGGAGGCAGAGGAAGAATCCGATGCCGAACAGAATTCCGGTCGAGGCCTCGAGCATCGGAGCGAGCGGGAGATTGTGCCGGCCGTTGACGTCCCCTTTGTAGTGGAACATTCCGGCGTGGCGGACGAGGCTCTCCCGGAGGACCTCGAGGGCGTGACGTCTCTCCGGCGACGGCGTCACGAGAAGACGGGCAAGCGCGGCATAGGAGTCGACCTGAAGGGTGGTCGTCGCACGAAACCGCTCCGCGAAGTGCTCCGGGTTGCGACGCGCGAACTGTCCGAGCGGGGCGTAGGCGAAGGCGGCCGCTGAGAGCGTGAGCAGGAAAAGGCCTGCCGCCGCCAGGCGTTTCCTCGCCGGAGCGAACAGCCGCCTGAGGAACCAGACCGTCATGATCGCCGGGAGCACGACGACCGAAAAGTAGAGCTGCATCCCGAGCCCGAGCGAGAGCCCCGCCAGGACGGCGTCACGCGGACTCCTCAAGCGTTGACTCCTGAGGAGAAGGAAGAGCACGAGCGGCGCGATCAACGTTGGGAAGACGATCGCCATCCCAAAGCGGCTGAAGTCGACGTGCCAGCGGCTGACGGCGAGGAAAGCCGCGGCGAGGAGGCCCGCTTCTTTCCCGAAGAGTTCGCGGCCCAGGAGCCACGTCGCGGCGAGCGCGAGGAGGCCCACAGCCGTCGTTGCCGCGCGAACGCCGAGCGCCCGGTCCGGGAACATGTTCACGAACGGTGTGAAGAAATAGAACGCGAGCGCCGGCATCTTCGAAGCGCCCGCCACGAACACGGGACGGTACGCCGGCTCCTCCAGGATCCGCTTCGTGACGAGCGTGTTTTCCGCCTCGTCGAACCACACGCCGTACGGGTAAGTCTTCAGGGCGTGCAACCGAAAGGCGGCACCGACGGCGAGAATCAGGAGGAGCCCTGCAAGCTCCCAGCCGCGGACGCGTTCCTGTGGCGGGGAGGGCGCGGGGCGCCAGAGCACGAACCCGCCGGTGAGGGCGAGGAGAGCGAGAAGAAAAAGCGCCCATCCCGAACGGGAGACGCTCGCGCTGATGCCGAAGCGGTGGAGCGCCGCGAGGAGTAGAGCGCATCCGAGAAGCGACCCGGCAAGCGCGACGAGAAGCGTTCGGCGTGAAGGCGGCTGCGTCTCGGGCGCGTCCTCGGGTCCCGGCGGCAACGCGAAGGTCGTTCCGCACGCGAAGAGAGCGGCCGCGGCAACGAGGAGAAGGACGAACACCATCGGGGAAAGCCGCGCGGCCCCCACTCCCATGAGGCAACCCGCGAGAACGAGACCGAGAGCGAGCGCCGCTGTCCGAACGCGGGTGAAACCCGTGGCAGAGCCCGTTCCCTTCATCACGCGCGGAAGCTCATCGCTGGCGAGCGAATTATCCTTCAAGGTTGTCGGTCCCTCCCGGGCGGAGCTAAACTCGAAAGGGCTCACGTCCACGAGCAGGTGAGGTGTCGAATGGAGAGAAGTCCACTTTGCGTCCCGGGTTTGCGGACGGGGCGGAAGTTGGGGCCGACTCGCGTCGCCTTCGGAATCGCGCTCTCGGCTCTTTTTTGCGTCGCCAGCTGCGCGAAAAAGGAAGCTCCGGGTCCGGGCACGAAGACGACCGCCGCGGCGAAGACGGAATCTCCGGCTTCGCCGGAATCGGGAGCGGCAATGACCGCGGAGCAGATCGACGCGGCGCAGCGCTCGGCGATGAAGCTCGTGACGGATACGCCGCTCGCCAAGCTCCGCGTCCTGGCCGTCGTCACCGCCGGAGGAGGCGAGCCGTTGAATGGCCCGATGGGGATCGCCCTGGATGAGGCCGACAACCTCTACATTGCGGACACCGGGAACGCGCGAGTCGTGCGATGTGACAAGAACGGAAAGTACCTGGGAGCCTTCGGAGGGCCGGGAGACACGGACGGAAAGTTCAAGGCGCCGGTCGATCTCACGTTTGGCCCGGGGGGGAACCTCGCCGTCCTCGATCGCGGAACCGGCTTCGTCCAGGCGTTCTCGAAAGACGGGAAGTTCGTGGCGCGCGTCGTCGGGGGCGGAACCGGCGTCTACAACCCCGCCGGAATCGCGGCGAACGCGAACGCCTTGTTCGTCGCCGACACGGGCACCGGTCGCCTGCTCTCCTTCGCGCCGGGGAGTGCGAAGGGTCAGGAGCTGGCGCGGTCTGGCTGGGGTCCGGGTGAACTTCGCGAGCCGACCGGCGTCGCCGTGGACGGCGAGGGCATCCTCGTCGTCGACGACCAGAAGAAACAAGTCCTGAGCTATTCGCTCGACGGCAAGTTTCAGTCTTCCTTCGACACGCCGGCCGCGGGAATCATCCGCATCGTCCGCCTGAAAGACGGCTCGGCGCTCGTCGGAATCGAGCAGCTGGCTCGATACGACAAGGCGGGGAAGGTGATGGCTCGCTACGGGCAGGTCGGCAAGACGCCCGGCCAGTTCATCGGCCTGTCCGCCCTCGCCGTGGACAAGGCCGGGAACGTCTGGGTCGCCGACAGCACCCGCGTCCAGAAGGTCGCGCTCGAGTAACGCCCGCTGCCCTCATTTCGGCGGAATGAGGTGCTTCTCGTCGAGCCACCCGAGGAGGCTCTTGGCGACGACGCCGTAGCCGTACGGCGTGTCATGACAATGGTCGTACAAGAGCCGTTCGTGGTGTGCGTCCCAGTCGGCCCGGAGCGGCGGGACGAGGTCGTAGAAGGGGATCCCGAGGCGTGAGCACATCCTCCGGCATCTGTTCTGCGGCTCGAAGTCCTGGACGGTGCCCATGATCTGGATGTGGACGGGGAAGAGGAAGACCGCCAGGGGCCGGCCGCTCTCGTCGACCGACTTCTTGAAGACCGACATCATCTCGCCGATGAGGTCCCACGCCTTCGGGTTCCAGCCGAGGCCGAAATCCATGTACGCGTTGTAGATCTCGAAGTCGAAGGCGTCCTTGTCGTGGAACATGTCGCCGGACTTCAGGTTCCGTTTTCCCTGGAAGACCTCCCGCCATTTCGGGTCGATGTCCTTGAGATTCGTCGGCCGGAAAAAGCGCGCGCTGAGGATCTGGGACCGCGAGGCGACCCACGAGAGAAAGCGGCTCTTCGCGAACGGGTACGGGATCGCGCGTGCGTAGAACTGGCCCGCGTTCACGGCGTCGTTCAGGTACATGCCGACGAGAACGAGGTCGGGATCGACCTCGTCCTTCAGCTCCGTATAGAAATAGAACTCTTCCATCGTGCCGACGCCGGGAAGCCCCGCGTTGATGAAGCGGATCGTGCGTCGGCGACCCTTCGCTAGCGCCTCCAGGCGCCGGGTGAGCGTGTCCTCCTCCTTCACGAAGTCGCCGAACGTGGTCGAATCGCCCAGGACGAGCACGCGAAACTCTCCGGGCGCCTTGGGTCCGAGCTCGTCGTAGCGCACGCCGATCGAGTTGATCTTGAGGATGACGTCGGTGTGACTCAGAGAGTGATCGTGGATCTCGGCCCGCGTGTTCGGCCGGAGCCTGAGCCCCCGCGGTCCGCCCCAGACGAGAACGCTGTCGATATGGCCGCTCTCCTCGGTTTTCTTCGGCTCGTAAACGTCGGCCGTCGTCGCGATGTTCTCGATCCGGACCGTCTGGGGGCGTGGAAGGAGGATGCGTGTCCCGACCTCGCAAAGGGCGAGAGCGAGAAGACACGAGGAAAGAAAGAGCGCGAAGTTCCCGAGACATCCCGACTTGATCCGCGGCGGGGATCCGTCGTGGGAATCCGCAGACATTTGCGTCATCCTAGCAAGCGGAGCACGCGGAGCGAGGTGCTACCATCGAAGCGTCTGAGATGGGAGAAAGGGGACCGGTGCGCCTCGCGCTGCAAGCGCTCGCGGCGGCAGCGGTCGCGATCCTTCTCTTCCTGCTCGTCTCCGGGGTTGCGGCTTCCGACCGCGCCGGAGCCGCCACGCTCGGAACGCTTTCCGGTCTCTTGCGCTTTCTGACCGGTGCCGGCGTCCTCGTTCAGAATACTTTTTCACGACACCTCGTGATTCTTCGCGGGGCGCTCCTGGCGGCGGCGGCCGTCGGCGCGTTCTCCCTCGCCCGGGATCGGCGCGAGAGGCTGAAGAGCGAACTGCCGATCCTTCTCGGGATCTTCGTGCTCGCCCTCTCGGCGACGTTCCTGCCCTCCTCCCCGGGGAGTGCTTTCGTGCTCGGTTTCGTCGGCGGAGCGGGTCTCCTGCTCGTCCCCGCGCGCTTACGTGATGGGCCGCCCTGGAACGCGGTCTGGC
Organism: Thermoanaerobaculia bacterium; assembly: GCA_963816185.1. Taxonomy (GTDB): domain Bacteria; phylum Acidobacteriota; class Thermoanaerobaculia; order UBA5066; family UBA5066; genus Fen-183. Next base: position 192,969 of record CAWFJJ010000029.1, read on the forward strand.
TCGCGGTGCCCCTCGCGCTCGGGGTCCTCCTGCGCTTCTACGGGCTCGAGGCGACGCCTCAGGCGTACTCCGAGCACGCGGTCGTCCACCACGTCTCCCTCTCGCTGCCGCACAAAGACGCGCTCTTTTCGTTGCTCCAGGGCGGGAAGCTCCGCGAGGCGGCCGGGACGGCCTGGGAGTGGATCGTGACGGAGCATTTCGGTCTGATCTCGCTCCTGGCGGCGATCGGCTTCAAGGCCGTCGGGGTTAGTCTCACGATCTCGCGCAGCTTCTCCGCCGCCACGGGCGCGCTCGCGGTCCTCTGTGCCTACTTCTGCGGCAAGAACCTCTTCGACCGCCGCGTCGGCCTCGTCTTCTCGTTTCTCCTCGCCATCTGCCCGTGGCATATCGCCGGCTCGCGCTACGGAGATCTCGAGCACGTCCTTTCGACTCTCCAGCTCCTGCTCGCGATCACGCTCTACGCGGCGGCGATCCGGCGCGGGCGGACGCTCGACTGGATCCTCGCGGGAGGGGTCCTGGGACTCTCCTGGTTCGTCTACGCCTCGAACCAGATCCTGCCGGTGATCGTAGGACTCCACCTCCTTCTCATGCTCATGTTCCGCCGAGGGTTCTTCCGGAGGGTGTGGTGGAGGGTCCTGCTCTTCTCGGCGGTCTTCACCGCGCTCAGCTTCTCGACGCTCGCGACGATTGCACACGACGGGATCCTGAAACCGAACCTTCACACCGGATACCAGGCCGGCCCGGCGATCCCGTTCGAACGATTCGAGCGGAACGCGCAGATGACCCGCGAGACGCTCCGCGAGCTCTTCGTCAAGGTGGACGACGCATGGTTCATCAAGCCCGGCGGAGGTCTCAGCCTGACCGAGGAGACCCTTCTCGTCCCGGGCATCCTCCTCTGCCTCGCCGGGCTCTTCGTCCAAGAGCTCCGATGGTCGTCGGCGCTCATCCTCGTCGGCCTGCCGCTCTCGCTCCTTCCCGGGATCCTCGGCCCCGACCCGGCCTTCCGCCGCGTCTTCCCTGCGGCGATCCTCACGCTCCTCGTCGCGGCGTTCGCCCTCGTCCGCGCCGGCGACGGCCTGCGTGCGCTCGGCGTTGCGCCAGCCGTGGCGAATGCCGCGGGCGCCACCCTCGCGGTCGTCCTCGTCCTCCTGAACGCGCACATCTACTTCGACGTCGTGCACGTCGACACCGAAGACTCCTGTCGCTATTACACGACGATGGCGCGCGAGATGCGGAAGATCCTCGGGGCGGAGTTCGTATACGTCTACGTCCCCTCGACCGTCTCTCCCGACGATCATCACGGGTACATCCGACTCGAGGCCTACGAGAAGCTCGAGTCGCTCACGGCAAGAGGGAAGAGCCAGGAGGATCTTTACGAGGTCGTCGCGGGACGTAAGCTTCTCGACGTGCTCAGGAGTCCGCGGCGCATCTCCGGCAGGTGCCGGATCCTGGCGGAGGCGGGTCTCGTCCAGAACCAGGACGACGGATTCGATTTGCGCGTGGCGATCCGCAACGCGTTTCCAGGGGCTCGTGAAGAGGACCTCTTGGATGGCCGCCATCAGCCCGTGGTGAAGGCGTGGCTGCTCCCGTAGCCGTTCCCGCCGGGCGGACGCGCGCCCTCATCCTCGTCCTGACGGGAGCGGCGGCGCTCGCGCTGGCCGCCATCGGGGAGGCGAGAATTGAAAAAGGGAGCCGGCCCGGGATCGGCCTCGCTCTCTACGCTTCTGGAATTGCGCTTTTCGCGTTCGGGGCGTTCGAGTCCGGCGCGCGTTCGGCCGGGGGGGAGCCGCCCGCAAGCGCGACGCGCGGGCGCCTCACGGAGGTTCTTTTCGCCGTGCTCGCTCTCGCGGCGATCGTTCCGGCCGCGTTGCTTCTCGGACGTCTTCAGGGAGAGACGGGGCCGCTTGAGGTCGCCCTCTGGCTCGCCAGCCTCGGGCTCGTCGCCGTCGCCGGCTTCGCCGGGCGCCATGTCACCGCCTTTCCCGCGCGTTGGAAGACGATCCTGCCGGAATCGCGCGCAGGACGCTCGGCGTTCGCAGTCGTAGCCGTGGCGGTGCTCGTCGTGGCCGCCGTCGCGCGCCTATGGGCGCTCGATCGGATTCCGGCCGGGATCAACGCTGACGAAGGCGACCGCGCCGCCGTCTCGATCTGGATGCTCCGAGGCGACTACCCCGGGGGCGCGTTCGGGAGCGGGTGGTATCACATCAGCAACGTCTACTTCTGGATCCTCGCCCGCACGATGGACGTGTTCGGGATCGGCGTCGCCGGCGCCCGGACGCTCGGTGCGCTCTGCGGGTTCCTGACCGTCGGTCTCGTCCTCCTCCTGGCGCTGCGCCACTTCGGCTGGCGAGTCGCTCTCCTTTCGGGAAGCATCGCCGCGCTGAGCGGTGTCGCTCTCCAATTCTCCAGGGAGACGACCGAGGCCACGCCGACCGCGACACTCTGGACTCTCTCGGCGCTCTTCTTCCTGGAGGCGGCCCGCTCCGGTCGCGCCTGGGCATGGATCGGCGCCGGCCTTGCGGGCGGCCTCTCGTTCTACTTCTACCCTCCGGGCCGTCTCTGGCCGGTGCTCGCGGCGCTCTTCTGCGTCGCCCTCTTCCTGCAGGGACCGCGCGCGATCCGCGGAAGGCTCGCAGCCGGGATCGCGGCGGCTGCCCTCGCGGCCGTTCTCGCGATCGCTCCGTTCTTCGTGAACGCCATCCGTCGCGGGACGTTCACGATACGAGCCCGCGAAACTTCAGTGTTCGTTTCCGGGAACCGCGATCGGCTGGGGTACTGGAGGAAGGAGTGGAGCCTGCCGCGACTCCTGGTCGCGCAGCTCGACCAATCCTTCGCCATCTTCGACCGACTTCCGGACAACAACTACTTCTGGCCGAGCGGTCGGCCGATTCTTCCGGGCGGGCTCTCCGTTCTGACGCTCCTCGGGCTCGGCGCCGTGGCGCTCAAGGTGCGTGACCCGCGGATGGCTCTCCTCACGGCCTGGTTCGGCGTCGGCTTCGTCGGAATGGTGGTCACGGTCGAGACCCCGGCGCTTCAGCGGATGGCGGGCGCCGTCCCGGTCCTCGCGCTCTTTCCCGCGCTCGTCCTCGACGACATGGTGCGGCGGATCTCCTCCATTCACCCCTCCTCCATTCACCCGCATGAAGGCGTCGCAATGCGACGCGCCCTCACGGCGACAGCGACGGCCGCGAGCTTCGCCGTGGTCGCCTTCTTCATGAGGAAGGAAGTCGTCTTCTACTTTCAGGATTACGGCCCACGCACCGAACCCTGGTCGTTTCCGAACCGTGAGGCGCGAACGGTGGCCGAGCAGGGAACGGACAGTTGGGTCTTCACGCTCGGCCCTCACTTCCACAAGGTGACGTCGGGGTGGGTGCGTTTCCTCGCCCGGAACACGCCGCGAGGCGGTCTGCGCTTTCCCGGGAGCGATCTTCCGATTGCCATCCCCGCGAACAGGAATCTGGTCTTCATGGTCTACCCCAATCAGAGCGACTACCTTCCCTGGCTTCAGGAGATTTACCCAGGCGGGACGTTGCTGCCGGTCAAGCCTGACGGGAATGTCTGGTTCACGATCTACCGCCTTCCGAAGGATCGGTGGAAGGCGACTCAGGGAGCGCTCGCGATCTTCCCGGACGGTCGTGAGGCCCGCGTCTCCCGTCTCGGCGAGACGCCCGCAACGAGCGCAACCCGTCCGTCGCGTTGGGCAGCGGCCTTGCGCGTGAGCCGAACCGGAAATTACGCGTTCCGTCTCGGTTCCGGCCCCGCCTCGCTCGAGATCGACGGGGTGCGCGTCGCTCACGTCCTCTCGGGGGAGACGGAGGCGGTCGCGGCCGCGACGCTCCTCAGGGGCGACCACGCCGTCCTGTTCGAGGTCGGACCCTCCGGAAAGCCCGATCTCGGATGGGCCAGGCTGGCCTCAACGCTCGAGAGCACGCCGCCGTTCGCCTGGTCGCCTCCCCCCACCCCTCTCCTTCGCCCGGTCGCGACGCCGCCCGGAGGTCTCCTCGGAATCGTGACGATCCCGGGCCGTCCCGATCGACGGCGTCTCGACGGCACGATCGCGACGGCGAGCCTCTCGGAACAGATCGGGCGTTCTGACTCCTTCGATGTCGTCTGGAGTGGAACGCTCGACGTCCGGGTCCCGGGCCTCCATCGGTTCGCGTTCCGGACCGCCGGAGCGGACGTCGATCTGACCCTCGACGGCGCGCGCGTCTGGAGGGAGGGAGAGCAGCCGGAAACGCTCGTCTGGCGCGAGGCGAGGCTCGGAGCCGGCCCGCATGACGTGCGCATCGCCGTTCACGTGGCGCATCCGCCAGGTCAGGTCGAATGGATCTGGGCTCCCCCCGGAGGGGCGCCATCGATCGTCCCGGCGTCCGTCCTCGCGCCTCCTCCCGGATCCGGAGTCGGGCCCGAGACGCCGAAAGACGTGGTCGAGAGGGACAAGAGTCAGCCGATGGATCATCCGTTCGAGCCGGAGCGGTAGGGGAGGACCGAGAAGGTCCGGCGCCCTACTTCTCCGTAAACGTCTTGAGGTCGAGGCGCTGTACGAGGTGGCGGCGGAACTCGTCGGGCGGGAGGGACGCGACCTGGCGGCCCACGTGATGCTCGATCGCGTTGAGAACCCTCTCCCACAGGAATTCGCGGCGGGCGATCTCGTCGAGGTCGCGCACCTTGCCGAATTCCTGGACGTACTTGTTGTGGCGGCAGAGCATGCGGAAGGCGTGTCGCGTGTTCGGCCGGCGGATGGGCAGGCCGAGGATGCGCACGTCGTTGCCGACGTCGTGAATCGGCTGTCCCCACTCGTTGTATCCGCCGAAGATCGTGCCGAGCTTCTCGAGCGCGTTCGCGAGCTTCGGCTCGCCGCCTTTCTCGAGCGCCGTCTTCACGATCGGCAGCGTGATGTTGCGGAAGAGCGTGGGATCGGCGAGCCGCACGTTGATGCCGATCTCCTCACGCGCGATGCGGGCAATGTCGTCGGACCGGATGCGGTTGTCCGTTGCGAGGTGAATCCGCTCGCCGATCGACTCCGGAACCGTCAGACAGGCGAGGATGCCCTGGACGACCCGATCCACGGGCACGAGGTTCAGCTCGGCCGAGGCGTCCCCGGGAAAGCTCGAGGCGATCGCGCCGATGAGCCAGGCCTTGCCGCGGCCGACCGTATCCGCCTGCAGGGAGTCTATCGCCTCCTTGGAGCGTCCGAACGCGTTGATGGGCGCGTTCACGACCTTCGTGTCGCCGCGGTTGTTGCCGGTCCTGCTGTGGCCGATGACGATCGCGGGAAGGAGCTGCGACACGCGCAGCCCTCTCTCGACGAGCGTGTAATCGGTCTCGAGCGAGGCCATCGCCTTCGTGAGCTCGTAGAAATTGTTGTAGAAGTTCCGGGGGAAGACGAGGGCGGACTCCTGAGCGGTCGTCTTCTTCTTCCGCCCGTGGATGTAGGACGTCTCGATCGCGACGTGCTGGATGAACTTCGAGCCCTTGGACTCCTGGAGGGAGAGCGCGAACTGCAGAGCGTTGCGCGCGCCCTGCACGTTCGCGCGGAAGGAGCTCTCGTAGGAATCGTCGAAGGAGACGCTCGCGGCGCAGTGCACGACGTGCGTGAGCGTCTTTCGGAGCCGGCCCAGCTCCTTCGGCGCGATGCCGAGATCGGCCTTCTCGATGTCTCCGTCCACGAAGACGAACTTTTTCGCCTTCGTGCCGGAGATGTGAAGACGACGGAGAAGGACGGCACCGCGTTGCGAAGGCGAGAGGACTTTCACGACCTCCTTCGTCTTCGGGTCGCGGACCTTCTCGGGCCGCACGACCGAGACGACGCGCTCGATGCGGCGGTCGCCCGCGGCTTGCGCGAGGAGCTCCTTGCCGAGGAAGCCCGTCGCGCCCGTCAAGAGGACGTGCAGGCGCGGGCTTCGGCCGCGCGCGCGGAGGAGGGCGCGGGCGTCTTTCTGGAGCTTCTCGATGCGGGCCTTGACCTCCTTCTCGGAGAGATGCGAGGCCTCGCGGAACTTGAAGAAGACGTCCCGGTCCGCCACGCCGATGAGGCTCTTCGCGCCTCTTTCGACGGCCTTGCTCCCCGTGGCCGAGCCGATGGCCTGGGCGAGCCTGATCCCGAGGAGGTTCACTTTCCTCAGGCCGTCCTTGACGGCGTTCTCGTTGCCGGTCCACTGGATCAGGCGGCTCGCGAGGTATTGGGCCGTGACGTCGATCGGATTCTTGTCGCGGTGGGCATGGACGAGCAGGTCGTCCGGGTCGATCGGCCGGAGGATCTCCTTGCCGGTCGAAAAGCTGACGTTCGCGATATAGCGCGAAGGCGAGCTCTCCCACAGCATTTCGCCCTTCGGGTTCACGGTCGGCGAGATCTCGCGCGGAGGGGCTCCCGCGGACCCAGGGGCGGGCGAGGCGGCTTCTGTCTCCGGCATCGGCTCCTCCGAAACGAGGAGGAGCATTGTAGTCCCCAGGCGCGTCAGCTCAGGGCGGCGACGAAGCCAGAAGCGGCGAGCGCGACGGCGAGAGCCGAGTCGTTTCCCGCCTCGAGATACAGGGTTGCGGACGGATCGCCGACGAGGGCGAGAGAGCCAGAGCGGACCAACTTCGCCTCTTCGCCGTCCACCAGGGTGATCTTGCCGGAAAAAACGGCAATCGCACGAACGCCCCGGAAGGCCCATCGCGCCGTGGGCGGCGGACCGAGACGCAGGACGGCGAGATGTTCCTCCGGAAGCTGCACGAGAGTCCTGAGGCCCGTGATGCCGGGGACTGCTTTTCCGCCGAGATCGTCTCTTCTGATGTTGTGGCTCGGCCTGGGTGGCGTTCTGGAAATTTCTTCGAGTGAAAGAGAAGGGGAAGGGGCGCCGGGAGGCGATTGGGCCTGGAGTGCTTCCGCCGTCCATATCAGAACATCGCCGGGAGCGACATCAGAGGTTGCGCCTCCTCCCGTGAGCACGAGCAGCGCCCCTGACCGGCGTTGTCCTTCCCCCTCTTTCCCTTCTAGGAAGAACCCACCGTGTCCCCCGCCAACGCGCAACAGGAACTGAGAGGGCAGGTCCGCAAACCCGTAAACCGAAACCCCCGGAGCGTGCGCGGTGCGCGGCGGAGGCGGCACGGGGCCGCGGCGCTCCTCGTCGGAGGGAATGTCCTTCTCGCGGAGCGGACGTGTCGTCTCTTTCTTCGCGCGTCGTGCCTTCCCGAATGGCCAGTTCACTCGGGAACTCTAGCGCGGCATCGTCGCGGCGGTCGAGATTCAGCGGCCGAGGCGCTCGTGCAGGCGCTGTGCGCCCGTTCGGCTTACCGGAAGACGGGCGCCGTCGGTCAGCACGGCCGTCGGCGCGCCCGTCGCGGAAGGCTCCAAGCGCGCGAGCCGGTCGAGGTTCAGGAGGTACGACCGGTGGATCCTCACGAACATCTCCTTCGGGAGCGCCTCCTCGAGGCTCGCGAGCGTCTGGTTCTTGAGATGGTTTCGTCCCTCCGCGCGGAGGAGGACGTAGTCGTCCTCTGCTTTCACGTAGTCGATCCTCGAGACGGGGAGGACCGACACCTTGACGCCGTCTTTCACGACGACGCGGGAAAGAGGCGTTTCGCGGGGAACGAGAGGGTCTCTGGACGGTGTCTCGCCGGAGGCGAGGCGCGCGCGGGCGCGTGCAAGAGCCGTGTCGAAACGTGCGCGGTCGAAGGGCTTGAGGAGATAGTCGACGGCGTTCGCGTCGAACGCCTTCAGCGCGTACTGGTCGTATGCCGTGACGAAGATGACGGCCGGCCGGCCCACCTCGTCACGCTCGATGAGCTCGAGGACCTCAAGCCCGTCGAGCTGCGGCATCTGGACGTCGAGGAAGAGGAGATCGGGCTTCGTCTCGGCGACGGCCTTCACGGCTTCGAAACCGTTCGCGCACTCGGCGAGGATCGTGACGTCCTCGTGTGCGGCGAGAAACTGGCGCACGAGGGACCGCGCGAGCTCCTCGTCGTCCACGATCACGGCGCCGAGTCGGCGGGGAGCCACGGCACCGAGGATAGCGCCGGCGCCGTGCATCCCCCCACGCCTCAACACATCTTCCCGAAGACGTGTCGATTCGACCCTAGCTCGTTCGTCGACACTTCAGAAGACGGTGGTCACAGGGACGCAGGCGATGCCTGTGCCGAAAGGAGTTACGCTCATGTCAAAGGTCCGGGTAAACGCATTTGGAATCTCCATCGATGGTCATGGCGCCGGTCCCGACCAAGATCTAGCCAATCCGATGGGCGTCGGAGGGATGGCGCTGCACCAGTGGGTCTTCGGCACGAAGACGTTCCAGAAGATGGCGGCCGACTTCGCTGGATCGCTGATCGGTGACGAGGTCGCACGAGAAGGAGTCGACGACGACTTCGCCGCGCGCGGCTTTGAGAACATCGGCGCCTGGATCATGGGCCGCAACATGTTTGGGCCGGTGCGGGGCCCCTGGTCCGACGACAGTTGGAAGGGATGGTGGGGCAAGAACCCGCCCTACCACGTCCCCGTCTTCGTGCTTACGCACCATGCTCGCGCGCCCATCACGATGGAGGGCGGAACGACCTTTTCCTTCGTGACCGATGGCATCCATGCCGCGCTAGAGCGCGCGAAGGAGGCGGCCCAGGGCAAGGATGTCCGACTCGGCGGTGGCGTTGCCACCATTCGCCAGTACCTCACCACCGGGCTGATCGACGAGATCCACCTCGTGATCTCCCCGGTGCTTCTGGGCAGGGGCGAGCACCTCCTCGCCGGCATCGATGCGGTGAGCCTCGGCTACACGTGCACGGAGCACGCCTCCACGGACCACGCCACCCATGTCGTCCTGACGAAGTAGCCTTACACGAGGTCTCAAGTTGCTCCCGCGGGAACCTCGATCTCGACCCGAAAGAGCCCGTCGTGAAGGCGGGTGCCGACGTAGCCGTCGTCACCCCAGCACGCCGCGACGCGTCGCTTCACGTTCGCGAGTCCCAACCCCGTCCCCGCGGGCTTTTCCGCTCCGGCTTCCGCGGGGTTCTCGACGACGATGGACACGCGGCCGCCCGAGCGCCTCGTCACGAGCGACAGAACGCCCCCCTCGAGGCGCGCCCCGATGCCGTGCTTGACGGCGTTCTCGAAGAGCGGCTGCAGGAGGAGTGGCGGAACGGACACGTCGAGCGTCGACGCGTCGACGTCCTCCGACACCGTGAGCCGGTCGCCGAAGCGGACGCGCTCGACGGCGAGATAGCGGTGCGCAAGGGCAAGCTCTTCGCGAAGGGGAATCGAGGATCTTTCCGACATGCCGAGCGTCGTTCTCAGGAAGTCGGAGAGGAGCGCGCACATCGAGCGCGCCTCCTCCGGCCGGTCGCCGACGAGAGCCGCGATGGAGTTCAGGCTGTTGAAGAGGAAATGCGGGTTGAGCCGCTCGCGGAGCGCCTGAAGCTCGGCTTCGCGGGCCAGGGTCTTCAGCTCCGCGGCGCGCCGCTCCTGATCGCGGCCTTTCTCGGCCGCGTCGAGCGCGTAGTGCATGGCCAGCACGAGAAGGTAGAGGAGAACTCCGAGGAGGAAGACGACGGGGCCGGCGCGCGCGAGGCGGTCGGGCAGCGTCTCGAAGGCCGGTAGCAGCGCGAGCGCCCACGCGAGCGTCGTCCCGAAGAGGAGCCACAACGAGGCCGCGACGATCGACGCGACGACGAGCGCCGACGCGGTCACGAGGAGCCGTGCGGAATCGACGGGAAAAGCGCGGCAGAGATACCACGACGAGAGGCACAGGAATGCGTAGAGGAGTCCGAGCGGAACGGAGAGAGTCACCGCCTCGAGGAGAGAAAGCCCTCCGGCGAGAACGAGGAGGCCCCCGAGGATCGCGGTGAGCGGGATCCAGCCGAGAAGGTAGACGCCGAGGCGTCCGGACTGCCTGAAGAAGGGGTGCACGACGCGCCCCTAGTTCTTGATACCGAGGCCGCCGAAGAGGATGAAGCCCGTGACGAGGAGCTCCTTTTGACCGGTGCCGGGCGCGGCGGCGAAGTGGCGGCTCTTGTCGTCGGTGCCGCCGAAGATCGGAACGACCTTCAGGATCACATTCCAGTCCTCGGGCACGCGCAGCTCGCCCCCGCCGCAGAAGCAGAAGACGTCGATCGTCGCGCGGTCCCCCGCCATCTTCGACTCTCGGAGGTCGATGTTGAAGCCGCCGAAGACGGCGTTCGCCTGACCCCCCCGGAAGTCGGCCGAGACGAACCGGCGCTCGCCGCCGCCGAAGACCGCCCACTCGTTCAACGTGCCACCCGGATTCGTCGACGCGTCCCAGGTTCGCCTGCCCGGGCGGTGTGCGAACACGATCCTCAGCCCGATGATCACGAAGATGAGCGGGAAGAGGTAGCGGAGATGAAAGTGAACGAGGTCGAAGTTTCGGAGGAAGAAGAGAGTGCCCAGCGTGACGAAGATCGACCCGGCCGTGAACGAGCGGCTCGCGAACTTCGCCAGGCCCAAAGCGACGAGGACGAGCGGCCAGAACTTCCAGATCTCGCTGACGTCCACGAGACCGAAGTTGTCGAGCGTGAAGAGGATTCCGCCCGCGATGAGCGCGAGGCCGATGACGAGCCGGGACAAGGTGTCGTGGCGAGGGCTGGTGTCTTTGACGATTCTTTCTTCCATGGCGAGTCTCCCGCTCAAAAGATACGTCCCGAAGACCCGTTCTTCCCTCCCGATTCGGCGAATCGACCTTCGGCGCCGGTGAACGGCGGAGGATGGTCGCGCTAGCGTTCCCAGCGCTGCCAGGCTCGATCGTGGGGCAGGCATCGCATTTGCGTGCCTCTTCTACTCTTCGACTTTGCGCAACTTTCCAATCAGAGGTTGCGTAGGGCGAAGGGCCGGCGAAGAACTTCGCCTCGACGTTGTAAGAAGGACGAAAGGAGAGAAACTCATGGCAGCGAAAGTCAAGCCCGTTCCCGAGGGCTATCACACCGTCACGCCCTACCTCTGCATCCGCGGAGCCGCAAAGGCCCTCGATTTCTACGCCCGCGCGTTCGGCGCCAAGGAGAAGGTCAGGATGCCCGGACCCGACGGGAAGGTCATGCACGCCGAGATCCTCATCGGTGACTCGTTGGTCATGCTGGGAGACGAGAACCCCCAGGCCAAGTCGCCCTCGGCCCTCGGCGGCACGCCGGTCAGCATCATGCTCTACGTTCCCGACGTGGACGCCGTGTTCAAGAGGGCGACGGCGGCTGGCGCCAAGACCGAGACCCCTCCGGCGGACATGTTCTGGGGCGACCGCTATGGCAAGCTGATCGATCCCTTCGGACACTCCTGGGGCATCGCGACGCACGTCGAGGACGTCACCCCGGAGGAGATGAAGAAGCGCATGGCCGCGATGGCATCGGCAGGCGGCTGATCCCCGGCCGGCCTACGTCGCGCCGCCCGTTTTGCGTTCGGACGCGGCGGCAAGCGGAGCCTCGGCGGCAATCGTTTTCCTAGGCTCGTACCCGAGGTTCGGCGAGAGCCAGCGCTCGGCCTCCTCGAGCGTCCAGCGCTTTCGCGCCGCGTAGTCCTCGACCTGGTCGCGGCCGAGGCGCCCGACGCCGAAGTAGTGCGCCTCGGGGTGCGCGAAGTAGAAGCCGCACACCGAGCTCGCGGGCGTCATGGCGCAGTTCTCGGTGAGCGAGATCCCGGCGTTCTTCTCGACGTCGAGAAGCGAAAAGAGCGTGCGCTTCTCCGTGTGGTCGGGGCATGCCGGGTATCCCGGCGCGGGGCGGATGCCGCGGTAGTGCTCGCGGAGCAGGTCCTCGGACGTGAGACTCTCGTTCCGTCCGTAACCCCACTCGGCGCGCGCGCGCTGGTGCAGCATCTCGGCGAACGCCTCGGCGAGCCGGTCCGCGAGCGCCTTGACGAGGATCGAGGAGTAGTCGTCGTGCTCCTTCTCGAATGCGCGGCAGAGCGCGTCGACGCCGATGCCGGCCGTCACGGCGAAGGCGCCCACGAAGTCTGCCCGCCCGCTCTCTTTCGGCGCCACGAAGTCCGCGAGGGCCTCGAGAGGCTGTCCCTCGGGCTTCTCCATCTGCTGGCGCAGCGTGTGGAGCGTCGCGAGCGGCTTCGTCAACGCCGTGTCCGAAAAGAGCCGGATGTCGTCGCCGTCCGCGTACGCGGGGAAGAATCCGTAGACGCCTCGCGGGGTGAGGAGGCGGTCTTTCACGATGCGGTCGAGGAGCGCCTTCGCATCCGCGAAGAGCTCTCGCGCCTTCTCGCCGAGAGCAGCGTCTTCGAGGATTTGCGGATATCGGCCCCGGAGCTCCCACGCGTGGAAGAACGGCGACCAGTCGATGAAGGGCACGAGGTCCGAGAGCGGCACGTCGTCGAGCGCGCGGGCGCCCGTGAAGGACGGAGCGGGGATCTCGACGGTCGACCAGTCGAGGCGCGGTTTGCGGGCTCGCGCCGCCGCGAGCGGGAGGAGGGGCTTCGCCGACCTCTTCTCGTGCTCCTCGACCAGGAGCGTCTGCTTCTTCCGATTCGCGTCGGCGAAGGAAGCCGCCTCGCCGCCGAGAAGGCCGCTCACGACCCCGACCGCTCGCGACGCGTCGAGCACGTGGACGACGGACGGCCCGTACGCGGGCGCGATCTTCACCGCCGTGTGGACGGGGCTCGTCGTGGCGCCGCCGATGAGGAGGGGTACGGTGAACCCCTCGCGCTCCATCTCGCGTGCGACGTGGACCATCTCGTCGAGCGACGGCGTGATGAGGCCGGAGAGCCCCACGATGCGGGCTCCGTGCTCCTTGGCCGCCTTGAGGATGCGGTCGGCCGGCACCATGACGCCGAGGTCGATCACGTGGTAGCCGTTGCACTGGAGGACGACCCCCACGATGTTCTTGCCGATGTCGTGCACGTCGCCCTTCACGGTCGCGAGGAGGACCACGATCTCCGAGGAGGACGCGCCGGCGCGCTTCTCCGCCTCGAGGAACGGCTGGAGATACGCGACGGCCTTCTTCATGACGCGCGCGCTCTTGACGACCTGCGGCAGGAACATCTTTCCCGAGCCGAAGAGGTCGCCCACGACGTTCATCCCCGCCATGAGCGGCCCCTCGATGACGGCGAGCGGCGCGCCGTACTTCTTCCGGGCCTCCTCGACGTCGGTCGTCGATGAAGTCCACGATGCCTTTGACGAGCGAATGCGACAAGCCGCTCCTCGACCGTGCCGCTTCGCCACGCGTCCGCCACGACCTCCGCCTTGCCGGTCTTCTTCACGGACTCCGCGAACGCGATGAGCCGCTCCGTGGCGTCCTTTCGGCGGTTCAGGAGGACGTCCTCGACGAGGACGAGGAGGTCCTTCGGGATCTCCTCGTAGACCGCGAGCTGGCCCGCGTTCACGATCCCCATGTCGAGGCCGGCGGCGATCGCGTGGTAGAGGAACGCGGCGTGCATGGCCTCGCGGACGGCGTTGTTCCCGCGGAACGAGAAGGAGATGTTGGAGACTCCGCCGGACACCTTCATGTGCGGCAGCGTCGCCTTGATGCGCTTCGTGGCCTCGAGGAAGTTCAAGGCATACGCGTCGTGCTCCTCGATGCCCGTCGCGACCGTGAGGATGTTCGGGTCGAAGACGATGTCCTCGGGCGGGAAGCCGATCTCCTCCGTGAGGATGCGGTACGCGCGCCCGGCGATCGCGACCTTGCGCTCGACGGTCGTCGCCTGCCCCTCCTCGTCGAACGCCATGACGATCACGGCGGCGCCGTAGCGGCGGACGAGGCGGGCGTGACGCCGGAACGGCTCCTCGCCCTCCTTCAGGCTGATCGAGTTCACGACGGACTTGCCCTGCAGGCACTTCAGCCCCGCCTCGATCACGTCCCACTTCGAGCTGTCGAGCATGATCGGCAGCCTCGCGATGTCCGGCTCGGCCGAGAGGAGGTTCAGGAACCGGGTCATCGCGGCGACGCCGTCCAGCATCCCCTCGTCCATATTCACGTCGAGGAGGTTCGCGCCGCCGTCGACCTGCTGGCGCGCCACGGCGAGCGCGCCCTCGTAGTCGCCGGCGAGGACGAGCTTTGCGAACTTCGGCGACCCGGTGACGTTGGTCCTTTCGCCCACGAGCGTGAAGGTCTCCTCGGGGCGGAGCGTGTACGGCTCGAGGCCCGAGAGACGGGTGCGGCGCTCGGGAACGGGGATCCGCCGCGGGGGCAGCCCCCTCACCGCGCCTTTGATCGCGCGGATGTGCGCGGGCGTCGTGCCGCAGCAGCCGCCCACGATGTTCACCCATCCCTCGCGGGCGAAGCCGCCGATGTCCAGGCTCATGATCTCGGGCGTCTCGTCGAAGCCGCCGAACGCGTTCGGAAGCCCCGCGTTCGGATACGCGCTCAGGAAGACCGGCGCGATCCGGGACAGCTCCTCGACGTAGGGGCGCATCTCCTTGGCGCCGAGCGCGCAGTTGATCCCGACCGAGAGGAGCGGCGCGTGCGAGACGGAGTTCCAGAACGCCTCGACCATCTGGCCCGAAAGCGTCCGCCCGGACTTGTCCGTGATCGTGACGGAGACCATCAGTGGGACGCGGTGCCCCGTCTCGTCGAAGTGCGAAAGCGCGGCAAAGAGCGCGGCCTTGAGGACGAGCGTGTCGAAGACGGTCTCGACGAGGAGGAAGTCGACGCCTCCGTCGATCAGGCCGCGGATCTGCTCCCGATAGGCCGCGACGAACTGGTCGAAGACGTGGGTTCTCTTTCCCGGGTCGTTCACGTCCACCGCGAGCGAAAGCGTCCGGTTCGTGGGGCCGACGGCACCCGCCACGAAGGCATCCTGTCCCGTCGCGGCGCGGTGGGCGTCCACGGCCACGCGCGCGATGCGCGCGGCCGCGACGTTCAGCTCATACGCGAAGCTCTCCAGGCCATAGTCGGCGAGCGAGATCGCCTGCGCGTTGAACGTGTTCGTCTCCACGATGTCGGCGCCCGCCTCGAGGTACCGGCGGTGAATCCCCTCGACGATCGCCGGCTGCGTGAGGACGAGAAGGTCGTTCGCGCCTTTCAGGTCCTTCGGATGGTCCAGGAAGCGCGCACCGCGGTACCCCGCCTCGTCCAGCTTCTCCCGCTGGATCATCGTTCCCATCGCGCCGTCGAGGACGACGATGCGCTCGTGGAGAAGCGCGCGGAGGCGGGCCTCGGGGTTCGTGCGCGTCCCGCCCGTCATGCTCGCCTCGCTTCGGCGCCGAGCGCCTCGAGGATCCGCTTGACCGCGTCGTAGCGCGCCATCGGCATGATGTGGAGGCCGCGCGAGCGCTCCGCGATCGCGCACGCGAGCTCGACGCCGATCGCGAAACCTTCCTCTTCCTCGAACTCGGGGCCCTTCTCGGCTGCCCGGCGCATCCGCGCCACGATCTCCTCGGGCACGACCATTCCCGGGACTTCGTTCGCGAGGTAGAGGGCCTGCTTCAGGCTCTTCGGCGGGATGAGGCCGATGAGGACCGGGATCGCGTGCGCCTCGGCGCGCGCGTAGAAACGGTCGAGCGCCGCGACGTCGTAGACGGGCTGCGTCTGGGCGAACGTGGCGCCGGCCTCGATCTTGGCCGCGAGCTTCGAGATCTCGAGGTCGAGGTCCCTCGCCGCGGGATTCGCCGCGCACGCGATCGCGAACGACGTGGCCGAGCCGATGACGCCGCCCGCGAGGTCCGTACCCCCGTTCAGACCCTTGACGATGCGGAGAAGGCCGAGCGTGTCGACCTCGCCCACGGGTTTGGCCTGCGGGTAGTCACCGATCTTCAGGGGGTCGCCGCCCACGACGAGGAGAGCCTTGATGCCCAGCCCGGCCGCACCGAGGAGGTCCGACTGGATGCCGAGCACGTTCCGGTCGCGCGGCGAGAAGTGAAAGATCGTCTCGGCGCCTGTATCGGTTCGGATGAGGTGCGCGACGGCGATGGACGACATTCTCAGACGTGCCATCGGGTTGTCCGTGATGTTGATGGCGTCCACGCCGAGGGCTTTCAGGGTGCGTGCGCCGTCCACCGCCGCCGAGGCGTCGATGCCTTTCGGCGGCTCGACCTCGACCGTCACGACGAGAGCGCGCGGGTCTGCGAGCTTGCGCTTCAAGGCGGACGTCTCGAGAGCGGCTTCGCGCGGGCGGACGGCGCGGCCTTCCGTCACCGCAGCGCGCTCGCGAGGCGCGGAAGCCGGCACCGCGCGCGCCTTCCCCGAGACCTCGCGCGCCATCGCGGCGACGTGTTCCGGCGCCGTGCCGCAGCATCCTCCGACGAGGGCGGCGCCGGCGTGGAGGAGATCGCGCGCGCTCTGGCGGAAGTAGTCGGGCGTGGCCGGATAGACGGTGCGCCCGGAGACGACCCAGGGATATCCGGCGTTCGGCCGCACGGAAATCGGAACGCCAACCGAGCCGGCGACGCGTGAGAAGTTCTCGAGGGCTTCCTGGGGCCCGACCGTGCAGTTCATCCCCACGATGTCTGCTCCCGCGGCGACGAGCGCTTTGAGCGCTTCGCCTGCGTCCTCGCCGAAGCTCGTCTTGCCGTCCGCGAGGAACGTCATCGAGGCGGAGATCGGTATCCCGTCCGACAGGGCCCGCGCCGCCCGCAGCGCCTCGGTGACCTCGAGCGTCGAGGAGAACGTCTCGAAGGACAGGAGGTCGACGCCCTCTTCGAGAAGGATCCGGATCTGCTCCGTGAAGAGCTCGCGCACGTGGGGGCGCGTGAGCGGCCCGTACGGCTTCACGAGCTGCCCGAGCGGCCCGACGGAACCCGCCACGTAGACGTATTCCCCCTCGGCCGCGGCGCGCGCGAGGCGCACGGCCGCGCGGTTTATCTTCTCGAGCGAGTCGGCCCAGTCGAACCGCGAGAGCTTCGCGCGGTTCGCGTCCCACGTGTTCGTGGAGAGAACCAGCGAGCCGGCGGCCACGTAGTCGTCGTGAATCTCGCGCACGAGGTCGGGCGCGGAGACCGAGTTCGGCGAGCGCGGGCCCTCCGCCGGCGCGCCGCGCGACACGAGCAGCGTCCCCATCGCGCCGTCCGTGAGGAGGACTTCGGCCTTCAGCCGCTCCCGGATGTCTCTCTTCATGAAAACGCCCCTTCGAGGACGAAGGGGCGACGTGACTCCGCGCCGTTTTCGGCCTCGATCTCATCTTCCTCCGGCTGCGACGTGCGGCCTGGAGCGGGATTTGGCACCTGGCGTCCGGCGCCCTTCGGGGCGCACCGGACCGGTTGCCGCGGCATCGCAGGGCCCGTCCCTCCGCCGCTCTGGATGAAACCCGGTCAAAGAGCCGCCGTCAGGGTACGGCGGGTCGGCCGGGGCCGTCAAGGCCCGCTCGGCCATGTGCGGGTAACGCGTGCGAAGGAGCTGGACGCACCTCCAGCTCCTCCGGACAGCCTCACGACGGCAGGTCGTCGAATTCGATGTGACAGTTCGTGCCGTAACAGACCCGATAGGCGCAAAAGTACTGGCCGGCCTTGTACTCGTAGCAGGTCGCCGTGACCTTCAGGACGCCCTTGGTGATCCTCGCCTCGGCCGAGTGCTCGACGAGGCTCGAAACCACGCGGGCAGTCGTCGCGATCCAGCCCTCGGACGAGGACAGCGACGCGTGTTGCTCCTTCAGGCACTTGAGGAGTTCCGGCTTGAGGTCGGATTCTTTCCCCTCCCTCAAGCGCCTGCCGTTTGCCCAGAACCCGTCGTCGGAGACGACGCCTCCCTTCACGCGGACCCGCACCTCGAGCTTCCCGTGCTCGGTGTTCAGCGACGCGATCACGTGGCTGCCGTCTTTCAGGTGCAGGGTGGCGGGATCCGGAACGGTCAGCTCGTACGTCTTGCTGCTGCACGGGCCCGCCGCGGAAGCGGAGCCCGCCAGGGCAAGTGAGAGGGACAGCGCGGCAAGCCATCGCAGGCCCCCGAGCGAGGCGGAAATACAGTTCGAGCGAGTCAACATCGTCGTACCTCCTTTTCGGTTCGCTCGGGCGGCTCCTCTTTACGCAAGCCGTCCGGTGCTTCCGTTACCAGCTAAGCGGCCTTTCCGACCCGAGAGGCTCACGCGCGAAGGCGCGGCAGCGCGCTTATCGCGGCGGGGCGGCGTCCGCAGGATGTCGGGTAGACTTGGTCTCTGACCAGATGAGGATCCTCGTCGTCGGCTCCGGGGGTCGCGAGCACGCGCTCGTGTGGAAGCTCGCGCAGTCGCCGGGCGTCACGGACGTCTTCGCGGCGCCGGGCAACCCGGGCATGGCATCGAAGGCGACGTGTCTTCCGATCGGGGTCGAGAACGTCGTCGAGCTGGCCGACTTCGCCGAATCGATGAAGATCGATCTGACCGTCGTGGGGCCCGAGCTTCCGCTCACGCTCGGCCTCGTGGACGAGCTCGCGAACCGCGGCCTCGCGGCTTTCGGGCCGAACCGCCTCGCGGCCGAGCTCGAGGGCTCGAAGGTCTTTTCGAAGCTCTTCATGAAGAAGTACGGCATCCCGACCCCGGATGCCATCGTGTGCCAGACGCGCAGCGAGGCGGAGCGCGCGCTCAAGACGTACGGCCTGCCGTGCGTCTTCAAGGCCGACGGCCTCGCGGGCGGCAAGGGTGTCGTCGTCGCACAGGAACCCGAGGAAGCCGAGCGCGCGCTGAAACTCTTCTTCGAGGATCACGTCTTCGGCTCGGCGGG
The DNA here is from genome assembly GCA_963816185.1 of Thermoanaerobaculia bacterium. Taxonomy (GTDB): domain Bacteria; phylum Acidobacteriota; class Thermoanaerobaculia; order UBA5066; family UBA5066; genus Fen-183. Next base: position 211,514 of record CAWFJJ010000029.1, read on the forward strand.
GGACCGAATCCTCGTGGAGCGGTTCATCTCGGGAGACGAAGTGAGCTTCATGGTCCTCTGCGACGGCGAGCGCGCGCTGCCGCTCGCCACCGCGATGGATTACAAGAAGATCTTCGACGGCGACCGCGGTCCGAACACGGGCGGGATGGGCGCGCACAGCCCGTCGGTGCTCCTCGACGCTCCCACCGCGTCCGACGTGCTCGCGTTCATCGTGCAGCCGACGCTCAAGGGCATGGCGGACGAAGGCCGCCCGTTCCGCGGCGTCCTCTTCGTCGGCCTCATCCTCGAGGCCGGTCTGAACCCGTACGTGCTCGAGTACAACGTGAGGTTCGGAGATCCCGAAACGCAGGCGGTCCTCCTGCGCCTCGACGGCGACCTCCTCCCGCTCCTTCTGGGGTCGGCGCGCGGCCACTTCGACGAGGGAGCGCAGCTCGGCTGGCGGCGGGAGGCGACCGCTGCCCTCGTGATGACCGCCGAAGGCTATCCGGGGCCGTTCGAGCGCGGTCGGCCCATCTCCGGAATCGAGGACGCCGAGGCGATGGAAGGCGTGTTCGTCTTCCACGCGGGGACGGCCCGAGGCTCCGACGGCGGATTCGTGACGTCGGGCGGTCGGGTGCTCGATGTATGCGCCCGCGGGCGCGGCCTTTCGCAGGCCCTCGCGACCGCGAGGGAAGCGGCCGGCAAGATCCGCTTCGACGGCGCGCACTTCCGCCGCGACATCGGCAAGAAGGCGCTCGAGATCCTGGTGGAGCGCTCCGGCTCTATGCTCCGGTGAAATCGACGAGCACCGGCGGCGGCCCCGGCGCGTCCAGGAGCGCGAGGGCGGCCCGGATGATTTTCGACTGAAGCTCGGGGTCGCCCGGCTTCCCGAGCGGATAACCGAGCGCATAAGGCACCGCGAGCGCGCGCGGAGTCCGCACCTTCTCGGTGATTTCCGTCAGCATCGTGACGGACGTCGTCGCGATGCCACGCCGCTCGAGCTCGCCCGCGATCAGACCGACGGTCTGATGGCACATGGGTCAGAGCGGGACGAGGAACGCCGCGTCGACGCCGTCCGCGGCGAGGAGCGAAGCGGCCGCAGGAGCCGTCTCCTTCACGAGCCGCCCCGGCGCCGTGATCGAGCCCATGAACGAGAGCGCACGGCCGTTCAGCGAGCCGATCTCGCCGCCCGCGGCCATCTCGCGCAGCCTATCGAGCGGAAAACCGAGATTGCGGTCCGCGCGGAACCCGGTCTGGTCGAACGCGTCGGATTTGTGGGCGATTTCGAGCGTCGCGAGGTCCACGTCCGCCGGGATCTCGCGGAACGTCGCGTCGCCGCCCTTCAGCTCGTTATCGAACGGAACCTGCGTCGGCAGGTGAACGCCGCCCGTCGTCACGAGCGCGATGCGCGCTTTCTCGAGCGGTTTCGCGAGCCTCGTGAACGGTACGGGATCGAGCGCTCGGTACCGGTACCGCGCCATGAAGAGGCGGTTCTTGAGCGAGAGGTCCGAGAGGCTCGCCACGTCTCTTAGTATGACGAAATATGATTGCGCCCGTGCCCGTCTTCGCCGTCCTCGCTCTTCTCGCCCAGCTCGTCTCTTCCCACGCCCCGACATTCGGCCCGGCTGCGACGCCGGCGCCTGCTTTTCCCGTGACGTCCGGCGGCGGTTTGACGTGGGCCGTGCCGAAGACCTGGCTGCCCGGGCCTTCGTCCGCGATGAGGCTCGCCACGTACTTCCTTCCCGCTTCGCCAGGCGACGCCGAAAAGCCCGAGCTGGCCGTCTTCTGGTTCGGGCCGGGCCAGGGTGGGAGCGTCGACGCGAACGTGGAGCGCTGGTTCTCGCAGTTCATGCCCTCCCCCGGCGATCCGAAGCCCACGCGCAGCCTGACGCGTATCGGCGCGCTGCCCGTGACGCTCGTGAAGGCGGCCGGTACGTATTCCTCGGGCATGGGGATGGGCGCCGCGCCTCTGCCCCAAAGCGGCTTTGCGCTCCGCGGTGCGATCGCCGAAGGGCCGGACGGAGCCGTGTTCTTCAAGCTCACCGGCCCGCGCCGGAGCGTCGCGGCGGCCGACAAGGCTTTCGACGCGCTCGTCGCGAGCCTCAAGCCCTGAGAACCGACGCGATCGCGTCCCGTGTCGCTGGGGACATGAGGCCTCTTGACGGTCCCCGAGCCTTGACGAGGGACCCGATCTTCATCGGACGCCGAACGTCGCGAGGAAGTACGTCGGGCCGGCCTTTCGCGCGACACCGTGGTCGGGGTTCGACGCGAGGTGCTCGAGGACCTTGAAGACCGTTTCGGTCTCGTCCGGCGCTCCGACGGAAGCCGCGATGCGCTCGGCCGTCCGGAAGACACTCCTCTCCCGGCGCAGATCCGCGAGGAGTCTCGCTTGCAGGGCGAGGACCTGGGCCGCGGCCTTCTTTCCAGCCTCGACTCCCGGCTGGTGATACGCGTTGATTCCCACGAGCTGCGCGTAGAGGCCGACCGTGCGCTCGTAGAGCGCGATGAGCATCCCGACAGAGCGCGAGGAAGCGTCGGGAATCGTGAGCGTGATCGAGCCGCGCCCGTTCTCGTGAAGCGCCTTCCGCGTGCCGAGAAGAAAGCCGTGGAGGTAGTCGCCCGAGGTGACGTCGGGCTCGACGGCAAGCGACGCGGCGGCGTTCTCGCGGTCGCACGCGACCTCGACGAACGTCACGAAGAAATTCGGCACGCCCTCGCGGAGCTGCTGCACGTACGCGTGCTGGTCCGTCGAGCCCTTGTTGCCGTAGACGGCGATGCCCTGATGAACGACGTTTCCCTGGAGGTCCTTCTCCTTGCCGAGCGATTCCATGACGAGCTGCTGGAGGTATCGCGAGAACAGGAGGAGCCGGTCGCGGTACGGGAGGACGACCATGTCCTTCAGCCCTTTTCCGCCCGTCTCGCGGTACCACGCGAGCGCGAGCATCGCGGCCGGGTTCTTCGCGACGTCCGGAACGCGCGTCGCCTCGTCGCATTCGGCGGCGCCGGCGAGAAGGCCTTCCACGTCGAGGCCCTGGAGGGCCGCCGGGAGGAGGCCGACGGCGGAGAGCTCCGACGTTCGGCCGCCCACCCAGTCCCACATCGGGAATCGCGCGAGCCAGCCGTCCCGGACCGCCACGGAGTCCAGCTCGCTCCCCTCGCCCGTCACCGCGGCGGCGTGGCGCGAGAACGCGAGCCCGAGAGAGCGGTACGCCTCTTTCGCCTCGAGCATTCCGTTGCGCGTCTCTTTCGTCCCCCCGGACTTCGAGATGACGACGGTGAGCGTGCCCGCGAGGCCGCCCGGCGTCGCGGCGATGCGGGCCAGCTCGCGTGCCATGCCGTCGGAGTCCGTGTTGTCGAAGAAGAACGGGCGCAGCGGATCGCGCGGCGAGCCGAGCGCGTCGGCCACGAACTGCGGCCCGAGGGCCGAGCCGCCGATGCCGACGACGAGGAGGTTCGTGAAGCGCGCCGCCTTTTCGGGCGCGATCCGGCCCGCGTGGACGTCCTTCGCGAAGGCCAGGACGGAGGCGTGTGCCGTTTCGATCGCGCTTCGCGTCGCGGCGTCCGGGGCGCGCTCCGGCGCGCGCAGCCAGTAATGGCCCACGCGCCTTTTCTCGTCGGGATTTGCGATGGCGCCGGCCTCGAGCGCGTCCATCGCGGTGAAGGCCGAAGGAAATGCCGTCGTCACGAGCGGGTCGCGATGGAGAGCGTCGTCGGCCAGGGACGTCTTCGAGAGGTCGACGAGGAGCGAGAGCGACGGCACCTGGAGGGAGAGGGCCTGATAGCGCTGCCACGGGTGGAGGCTCATGGGGCAAGACTATCCTTCCCGGTGCGGACGGAGGTGGAGATGGCGGCTCGGAAGCAGGGTGAAATCACCCTCGGGATCGATCTGGGCGGGTCGAAGATCCTCGCGGGCGCCGTGGACGGTGCGGGAAGGATCGTCGGGCGCGGCAAGCTCAAGACCCCATTCGAGAGCGGTGCGGCGGTTCTCACGGAGGCGCTCGTCGAGGCTTCCGACCTTGCGCTGAAGGAGGCCGGCGCCTCGCGGGAGCGCGTGAGCGCGCTCGCCGTGGCGGGCCCCGGCGCCTTGGACACGGAGAAGGGCGTGATGATTCGCGCAGGTAACCTCGCGGTGAAGAACTGGAACGCCGTCGGGGCGCTGGGCGGGGCGTTCCCGAAAGCGCGCCGGCGCCTCGGACACGACGTCCGTCTTGCGGCTCTCGCGGAGGCACGGCTCGGCGCCGGGCGAGGCGCGTCCACGATGGTCGCTGTGTGGGTCGGCACGGGCGTGGGCGGCGCCGTCATCATCGACGGGAAGATCCACGAGGGCCGGAACCGCAACGCGGGCGAGATCGGTCAGATCCAGATCGATTTCCGGCGAGCCGAGCCCGGCAAGCCCAACGGAACGCTGGAAGGCATCGCTGCCAAGGTCGGGATCACGGCGTGGCTGAGAAGGAGGATCGCCAGAGGCGAGAAGACCTGCCTCGAGAAGGCCGTCTCGAAGAATGACGCGCGGCTCAAGGGCTCGCAGCTCCGCGAGGCCGTCGAGGCGAAGGACCCTCTCGCGCTGCGCGCACTCGCCCGCTCTGCGAAGGCCGTCGGCGTCGCGATGGCGAACGTCTTCAATGTCTTCTCACCCGATCTCTTCGTCCTCGGGGGCGGCGTGGCGGTGGACGTCGGCGCCACGTATCTCGCCGACGTGAGGAAATGGGCCGAAGCGTTCGCGTTCACCCAGGAGCTCGGGAAGCTCCGGGTCGAGCCGGCCGCGCTGGGAGATGACGCGGGCGTCCTCGGGGCCGCGCTGTACGCACGCGAATAGCCTCTGGCACAATCGCCGGGTATGGGCTGCACCGGCTGCTCCCTCGGAACCTCCACGAACCCGGGCGGGAATTACGTCGGGGTGCGCCTCGCCGACGCGATGGACGGAAAGACCGCGCTCGTATTCACCGGAGAGGTCGCCGTCAAGCCGGGCGAGCGCATCATCGTGGAAGCCGAGAACGGCCCCGAGTTTGCCGAGGTCACGACGACGACCCCGGTCCTCGCGAAGGCGTGCTCTTCGAAGAAGGCGAAGCGCTTCCTGAGGCTCGCGTCCGACTCGGAGTACGCCGACTACGTCGAGAGGGTCGAGCTCCAGGACGCGGGCCGCCTCTTCGCCGACGCGGCGGTTCTCGAGCTGAATCTGGACCTCCACATCGTCAAGTGCGCGATCGGCTTCGACCGGCGGCGGATGACGGTGCTCTACACCTCCGAGAAGAAGCCCGAGACGCGGGAGCTCGCCCGAAGGATCTCGGACCGCTTCGAGATCCGCGTCGAGATGAAGTCGATCGGCGTGAGGGACGAGACGAAGCTGATCGGCGGCATCGGGTCGTGCGGCCTGACGCTCTGCTGCTCGACCTGGCTCAAGAGCTTCCATCCCGTGGCCATCAGGATGGCCAAGATGCAGGGCCTCACCCCGAACCCCTCGAAGCTCACGGGCCAGTGCGGGCGCCTGAAGTGTTGTGTCGCCTACGAGCTCGAAGGCGGGATCGAGGCCGCGCGCCGGATGAGCCACGGGGGCGACCGGGCACGCTCCGCCCCGCCCGTAGCCTGAGGGACTTTCGGGGCCTCGCTTTTCTGCCGAAGCGCGGAATAGACTCCCCCTCAAGTTCGTTTCCCGTCTCATGGGTCCCCCAAGAGGAGTCCTCGACATGGCTTCGGTGAAAAAGCCGCCGACCCCAGCAGAGCCCTCCGCCCCCGCGGATGGAGCAGCCGAGCTGGGCCCACGGAAGCTCATCCGGCCCTCGTTGGCCCGCGTCCTGCGCGACCAGGGCGTTCCATCGCGCGGCCCTTCGTCGCGAAAAATGGTCCCCCCGGAGCAGACGAACGCAGAGGCGTACTACTACCTCAAGCAGATGCAGAGCAAGACGCCGATCGTCGTCCGCCTCGTGGACGGCGAGGAGCTGCGCGGCTGGATCGAGTGGTACGACAAGGACGTCATCAAGCTGAACCGCGAGCACGGACCGAACCTGCTCATTCCGAAGCGCTCCATCAAATACCTCTTCAAGGAAGAGGAGGAGCGCATGCACAAGAGAAGATTTCGCCCGCCGGGGACGCCCTCCCCCGAGGGGAACTCCGGGACTCCGGCCTGATCCCGGCGTCGCCTTCAAATGTCGGGACGCCGGGCTAGACTCGGGCCCATGAATACGTTTTCGCTCACGAAAGAGACCCTCACCCGCTACGCCCGCGAGAGCCGCGCCCGCTTCGAAGAGCTGCTCCGCGATTTCGTCGAGTGCCAGACGGTCTCCGTCGATCCCACGAAAAAGGCCGCGATCCAGGACGGCGTGAAGCTGGCTCAAGAGACGATCCGCGCCTTCTCGGGAACGCCTTCCGTCCATCCGTCGGGCGGCAACCCGATCGTCAGCGGCGCGTGGGGCGACGACCCGTCGCATCCCACCGTCACCGTCTACAACCACCTCGACGTCCAGCCCGCCTCAAGGGAGACCGAGCCGTGGGAGACGGACCCGTTCGTCTTCACGAAGAAAGGCGACCGCTATTTCGGGCGCGGCGCCACGGACGACAAGGGTCCCGCGCTCTCGGCACTGTTCGGCGTGAAGGCGGCCGTCGATGCGGGCGTCGGTGTGAACGTGAGGGTTCTCTGGGAGTTCGAGGAGGAGATCGGCTCGCCGAGCTTCGCAAAGGGCGTCGGGGGAGCCTTGGACGCTCTCGCGACCGACTCGGTCATCGTCTCCGACACGATCTGGATCTCGCGCGGCAAGCCGGCGTCGCCGGCGGGCCTGCGCGGCCTGCAGGGCCTCCTCTTCACGCTCGAGACGGGCACGACCGACCAGCATTCCGGCGTGACGGGCGGCGCGGCGCGCAACCCGATCGCCGAGCTCATGCAGCTCGTGTCCGAATGCTTCGACGCGAAGACGGGCCGCGTGAAGATTCCCGGCTTCTACGACGACGTCGTCGCGATCTCGAAGGAGGAGCTCGACGATTTTCGGAGGTCCGGCTTCACGATCTCGGGTTTCAAGAAGGACCACCTTTTCAAGTCCATCCGTACGAACGACGCGCTCGACGTCATGAAGCGCATCTGGGCGCGCCCCACGTTCGAAATCCATGGCGTCGTCGGCGGCTACACGGGTCCGGGCGTGAAGACCATCATCCCGCCGCGCGCCGAGGTGAAGGTCTCCTGCCGTCTCGTTCCGAACCAGACGGGGGCGAAGATCACGAAGCTCATCACGGCGTTCGTGAAGAAAAGGAACCCCGACGTGAAAGTCCGCCTGGAGGGCCGCCTCGACCCGTATCGCGGCATCACGACGGGCCCGCTTGCCGATGCGGTCCGAAGCTCGGTGAAGTTCGCCTTCGGCAAGGAGCCCGTCTTCGTACGCGAGGGCGGCTCGATCGGCGCCGTCGTCACGATGGAAAAGCTCCTGAAGGCGCCGATCCTCTTCCTCGGCCTCTCGCTTCCCGAGCACGGCTACCATGCGCCGAACGAGAACTACGATTGGGAGCAGGCCGAGGGCGGCATGATCGCCTTCGCGAAGTACTTCGAGAGCGTCGGTGCGCTCGGCAAGGTGGGCGCGAAGGGCTATCGGCCGAAATAAGGCTCAGGGCATGCCTGCTTCGCGCGGGCGGAAGACCCAGAATTCTCCGCGCGACCCGAGGCCCATGCCGAGGACGAGTCCGCCTCGGCCCCAGGCGGTCGCCACGATTTCGCCGTCGTAGCTGACGGGCACGGCCGTGACGCTGCCCGTTGTCGGATCGAGGAGCGCCGGAACCGGAGCCCACGAGCCCTGGGAGATGGCCGCGACGAGAATCCGGCGGTCGGGGCCGACGGCCCCCTGCGCGAGCGGCGCCGGACGCGATCTTGAGGGGTCCGGTCACGGGGATCGGAGTCTCGGCGTTCGTCGCAAGAACCACGCGGACGAGCTGTACGCCGGAAGCCGCATCGCGCTGGACCACGACCTCGTCGGCCGTCGGGTCACCTGCAACACCGTGTCCCGCGCAAAGGGGCTTCGTCTTTCCGGTCGCAGCGTCGAGGGAGGAGATGGTGCCCCCGTCCGCGAAAAAAAACGTCTTCCCGTCACGGGACGCGGCGAGCGCCGCCGGGACCGTCCCCTTGGGAAGAGCGTACCTCTTGAGAAGCCGCCCGTCGGCGATGGTGGCGATGCCGAGCTGCGGAGGTGCGCCCGAGGCTCCCGTGAGAAAAGCCACGACCCCTGAAGGCGAGAGGGCGACCGGAGGGAACGCCGCCTCCGAGGAGCCCAGAAAGGGCCGGAGCTCGCCTTCGGCTCCCGTGACGAGAAGCTGCCGGCGGCCGGCCACGACCCCCGGCACGAGGAGGCGGCCGTCCGGGAACTCGACAGGCGTCATCGCGAGGGCCGCGGGCATCTCGGCAAGCCGCTCCGGCGCGCCCCCGGACGTGGGAAAGCGCAGCAGGTCGCCAGCGCTCTCGGCGAAACCCACGTAGAGCGTGCCGCTCTCTCCCTCGACGAGGTAGCGGGGACGCGCCGCGAGGGTGAGCAGCGTCTGAACGGCGCTGCCGTCGCGCGACACCGAAACGATGCGGTGGAGGTCGCCGGCCTGCACGCGCGCGAGCACGTGACGGCCGTCGCGCAGCGGAAGGAACGGGGGCGCGAGGCTCACGTCGGGCAGGAACGTCGTCACGGCGCCCGTCTCGAGATTCAGGAGGTGCGTGCGCCTCCCGCCCGCGTCCTTCTCTCCGGCGAAGCGCCCCCAGACGAGGATGTCGCGTCCGTCCGGCAGGAGGCGCGCGAGAAGGTCGGGCGAATCGGGCAGGACGGGCGGGCCCACGGCTTTCTGGGTTCCCGTGTCGGGCCAGAACCTCGCGAGTACGAAGCGGTGCTCCTCGTCGAGCTTCACGACCAGAAGGCTCCCATCGGGCAGCGGCTCCGGCCCCTGAACGCCCTCGAGGACGAGGCGCTCGTCGCCTCCGAGCGAGGGGATACTGAAGACTCCGCGCGGCACGTCCGTGACACGGTCGAAAAGGAGGCGCGAGCCGTCCCTGGACCATTCGACTCGATGCACCGAACCCGCGTCGCTCCGCCTGGTGAGGACGGTCCAGTCCCCCGAGGAGGGGTCCATGACGGCGACCTGGGCGAGGCCTCCCACAACCGTGAGGAAGGCGATGCGGCGCCCGTCCGGCGAGCCCCGTGGCGCGAGGACGCGTGTCGACCCGCCCATCACGAGAGAACCCGTCCAGCTCGGCGCGGGAGCGTCGCTCACCTCGCGCCTCAGCCAGTAGCCGAATCCCGCGCCGGCCGCGGCGATTGCGAGGATGCCCAGTGTCGCCAAGAGGATGCGGCCCGCGTGGCGCCCGAGCGGGACGGCCTTGTCGGCGGGTGCGGCTTCCGACACTGCCGTGGACGTCGTGCCGGAGGCCGAAGGCGCGATCCTCAGGCTCTCGGTCCCGAACAGGCCGTCCGTGTTGAGCTGCATCTGCTTGAGATCGCGAGCGAGGTCTCGCGTCGAGGCGTACCGCTCGTCCGGGTCCTTCGCGAGGCAGCGTTCGATGATCCAGCGAACGGGGGCGGGAAGGCGGGGCGCGAGGGCCGCGAGCGGCTCCGGCTCCTCGCGGATGACGGCCGCGAGCGTCTCCGCCGCTGTCGCGCGGTCGAAGGCCCGCTTACCCGTCGCAAGCTCGTAGAGGATCAGGCCCGCCGAGAACTGGTCCGAGCGGAAATCCACGATGCGGCCGGACGCCTGCTCGGGGGACATGTACGATGGCGTGCCGATGACGATTCCCGTCGCGGTGAGGAAGGGCGTCTCCGGGTTTCCGAGCCGCGCATCCGACAGCTTGGCAATTCCGAAGTCGAGGATCTTCAGGAATCCGTCCGCCGAAACCATGAGATTCTCCGGCTTCAGATCCCGGTGGACGATGCGCACGCCGTGGGCACGCGCGAGCCCGTCCATGAGCTGCGCGCCGAGATCCACGAGGCGGCGGACGGGCACGGGACCCTCCGAGAGGATCTCCCGCACCGTCTTTCCCGCGATGAGCTCCATCGCGAGGTACGGCACGCCGGCGGCCTGCCCGATCTCGTAGATCGTGACGATGCTCGGATGGTTCAGCGCGGAAGCCGCGCGCGCCTCCTGCCCGAACCGAATGAGCCCCTCGCGGTCCGACAGGAGATGAGGGGACAGGACCTTCAGGGCGACGTCCCGGCCGAGCCGGCTGTCCCTGGCGCGATAGACCTCGCCCATCGATCCCGATCCCAGCGGGGCCTGGATCTCGAAAGGACCGAGACGCGTTCCGTTGGTGAGGGGCACTGGCGAAAGGATACGTCAGCGGTCCGGCCACGAAAGGCCGACGACGCCGGACGCGAGCGGGTCTTCCTCAATCGGGTTTCTTGACGACCTTCCCGCGCGAGATCACCGCAACCGTCTTCTCCGTCGTCTTGATGTTGTTGAGCGGGTCGCCCGCCACGGCCACGAGATCGGCGGCACAGCCGGGGGCGAGGCAGCCCAGCGTGCCCGACTGTCCGAGAAGATCGGCCGCGACGACGGTCGCCGAGCGAAGCGCGTCCCACGGGGTCATGCCCCACGCGACCATGAAGGAGAACTCCTCGGCCTCGTTCCGCTTGTCCCAGTCGAACCCGCCCGCGTCCGTTCCGAACGCGATCGGCACTCCGGCTTTGTAGGCCCTCTTGAAGGAGTCCTGCGAGGCGGCCCAGAGCTGGTCCCAGATCGGGTTCGTCTTCGACCGCGGGCCTTTCACGAAGTCCGAGACCGTGATCGTCGGGCAGTACGGGACCTTCCTTGCAACCATCGCCTTGACGGTGTCGTCATCCAGCACGTCCCCGTGCTCGATCGAATCCACTCCGGCCGAGAGCGCGATGCGATGGCCTGACGGCGTCATCGAGTGGGCCGCGACCTTCTTCCTCAGCTTGTGCGCTTCCTCGACGATGGCCTTCATCTCCTCGGGCGTGAAGTTCGGAATCGCGGCCCAGCCGCCGTCCGGTGTCCGGTAATAGCTCCGGTCCGCGTAGACCTTGATCCAGTCGACGCCGTTCTGGACCTGGAAGCGCACGGCCTTGCGACACTCGTCGGGCCCGTCGCACTTCAGGATCGCCGTCGGGCATCTTCCGCTCCCACGAGTAGCCGAGGAGCGGATAGCCGCCCGTGACGTTCATCGCGGGACCCGCCGCGAAGACGCGCGGCCCCGGAAGGATGCCGCGTTCGAATGCTCGTCTGAGATCAACGTCTGCGAATCCCGCGCCTTCGGTCCCGAGGTCGCGCACGGTCGTGAAACCGTGGTCGAGGGCGATGCTCGCGGCTTTGGCGGCGCGCAGGGCCCGATAGGGGCCCGATTCGAAGAGCACCTGCTCGTCGTATTCGGCCGACGTCGCGTCGCCCTGGAGCAGGAGGTGCGTGTGCGCGTCGATGAAGCCGGGCAGACAGGTGTAGGCGGAGAGGTCGAGGACGGAGGAGAGTGAACCGGGTGATACGGGAGAGTTCTTAGAGGGTGAAGAGGGCGCGCCCGCGGCCGAGCCGCCCGAGTTCGCGACGCGCGTCACTCTCCCACCTTCTAAGAAAATCTCCACGTTCGCCTTCGACGTGCGGCTGCCGGGATCGAGAAGAGTCCCGCACCGGACGACCAGCGGGCGCCTCGGCGGCGACGAGACTCGTGGCGGCGAACGCCGGGGCGGCGAGAACCAGCAGAAGATCCCTCGTTCGCATTTGACGGAGCCTCCGTTCCAACGCAGGATGCCCGGGATTATGAGCCGCGTCGGCGATCTGAGGCAGGCCCGGGAACGCATGGAGGCGGTGAGGGCCGAGATCTACGCGACCGTGTCCGGAAAGTCCGACTCCGAGCTCCTCTGCCCGCCGGCCGGCGGCGGCTGGTCGGCCGCGGAGGTTCTCGATCACCTCCGGGCGGCGGAGGGCTCGCTCGTGAGGGCGCTTAGGAAGTTCGAGAAGGGCGAGCCGACGCGCGTACCGAAGCTGGCGTGGTGGTATCGCGTGCCGATGTCGCCGTTCTTCTGGCGCATCCGGTTCACGGCGCCGAAGCTCGTCAGGCCGCGGCCGCGCGCCGAGGTGAATCCGGGAGAAGTGCTCGAGGCGCTCCGGACGTCGCGCCGGGAGCTCTTCGCGATCGCCGACCGAATGGGAGAAGAACGCTTCGCGGCGATGATCTTTCCGCACTTCCTCCTCGGGCGCTTCAGCGGCGTGACGTGGTTCCGTTTCATCGGCAGCCACGAGACGAGGCACCTCGGCCAGCTACGCCGCGTCCTCGCTGGCTCGAAGGTCCTCCGCTGCGCGCCTGCGTCCGGGCGGATCTCCTAGCGCGCGCCGCGGCCGGTCAGGACGGTCGGAATCGTGCGGAGCAGGATCTTCGCGTCGAGGCCGAGGCTCCAGTTGTCGATGTAGGCGAGGTCGAGGCTCATCCACTCGTTGAACTCGGCGATCTCGTTCCGCCCCGACACCTGCCACAGGCCGGTGACGCCGGGCTTCATCGAGAGGCGGCGCCGCTGCCATCTCTCGTAGCGCGCGACCTCTTCGGGAAGGGGCGGGCGCGGCCCCACGAGGGACATCTCGCCCCGCAGGACGTTCCAGAGCTGGGGGACCTCGTCGAACGAGAAGCGGCGGATGAGGCGTCCGAAAGCGGTGAGACGCGGGTCGTTCGCCGCCTTGAAGACGGGGCCGTCGTGCTCGTTCAGGTGCGCGACGCCGGGCAGAAGCTCCTCCGCTCCTTCGATCATCGTGCGCAGCTTGACGAGCGTGAAGGGGCGGCCGTTCAGCCCGCAGCGCGTCTGACGGAAGAGCACCGGCCCCCGCGACGTGAGCTTGATGACGAGCGCCGCGAGCGTGACGGGTACGAAGGACACGAGGCCGATGAGGACGGACAGGAAAATGTCGACCGTTCGTTTGACGAGGAGGGCGAAGGCCTTCTCCCGGGGTCGTCGAGAACGTCAGGAGCGGCGTCCCCTCGAGCTCCTCGAGCTCCACGCGCGCGAGGACGTGAGGGAAGAAATCGAGCACGAGCCGCGTCTTGACGCCCATCTCCTCGCAAAGCAGGAAGATGTCCTCGAGCTTCGGCAGGTCTCCGCGATCCACCGCGAGGATGACCTCGTCGATGGTGAACTCCGTGAGGACCTTCGGAAAATCCTGAAGGGAGCCGAGAAGCGGGACGCCGTTGGCAGTCGTCGTCTGGCCGTCCTCGGCGGGCTTCTCGCGCAGGAGGCCGAGGAGCTTCAACCCCCACCACGGATGCTCGCGGATGAGGCGGGCCATGGACGCAGCCCGCGGCGTGTCCCCGACGAGGACGACGGTGCGGAAATTGAAGCCGAGCGACCGCACGCGGCGGGCCACGAGACGGACCGTGACGCGCTCGGACACGAGGAAAAGGACGTTCACGACGAAGAAGATGGCGAGAAACGGCCGCGAGATGAAGTCCCAGCGGGCGCCGAAGACGACGAGGGCGAGCAGGAGGCTTCCGAAGAACGAAGTGCGGGTCATGAGCGCGACTTCGTCCTTGAGGCGCAGCGTGCGGTGGCTGCGATATGCGCCTTCCAGGAAGAGGAGGCCCGAGAAGATCAGCACGGTGGGTCCCACGAGGACGAGGTACCAGTTGAAGTCGTAGAGCGGCGTCAGCCGGCTGAAGACGTGCGGCAGGAGCTCGCTTCGGAGCACATACGCCACGGGCAGCGTCGCGAGCGTGACGCTGAGGTCGGCCGCGTACAGGAGCGTGGCGATCGTCCGGGCTTGCTGCTTCAGCATTCGGGGACGGGAGCTTCCCCGCCGCCCCGATCCTAGCAAGGGCGCGCGTTTCAAGCCTCAGGGACCCGTCAGGAGCGCCTCATACGCGTTCGCCACCGCCTCCCAACGGTAATCCCGAAGGGCGCGCTCGAGCGCCGCCCGGCCCGAGCGCTCCCGCGCCGAGGGGTCCGACAGCAGCGCCGTCAGAGACGCAGCGAGGGCCTCGGCGCTTCGCGCGTTCACGTAGAGCGCGGCCTCCCCGGCCGCCTCGCGATTCTCGGGGGTGTCGTGGACGACGAGCGGCCTGCCGAACCCCATCGCCTCGACGAGCGCCGGGTGCGTGCCCCCGACTTCCGTCGCGTGCACGTAGACCGCGGCGTGTTGGAGGAGCTCGCGATACGCGTCCCCGTAAAGCGCTCCGGGGAGGAAGACTCGCGGGTCGAGAGCGGCCTCAGAGCGGATCTGCGCGAGATAGGAGTCCGCGTAGGGGGCCGCACCCACCAGGACGAGCTTCGTTTCGCCCGGCACGCGGCGGAACGCGCGTACGACGGCGTCCGCATTGTTCTCCGGCTCGAAGCGCGAGACGTAGAGCACGTAGCCGCCGCTCTGAAGGCCGAGGCGCTCGAGCGTCGCGAGGGAGGTGGAAGGAGGGAGGTCGGAGCCGTACGGAATGAACACGGACTCCTTTCCGTACCGCTCGCGGTAGTAGGTCTGGATCGCGCGGGCATCCGTCACGACGGCGTCCGGCATCACGCACGAGAGCCGCTCCGAGAGCGCGTAGACGAGCCGCCCGAGGCGATTCCACTTGCGGCGGTTCCGCTCGAGGCCGTCCACGTTCAGGACGATGCGCGTCGGCGTCCCGAGAAGACGCGGCAGACGGCAGAGGAGGGCATTGGCGCCGTTGCAGACGAGAACGGCGTCATAGCCCTCTGCCGCGGCATGGAGGCCCGAGAGCGCCGAATGGACCGCCGTGTCGAAGTATTTCAGGCGGACCGTCGGAAGGTGGACGACGCGTGCCCCGCGGTGGGTCGAAACGACGGAGCCGACGCCGTGCGGCCGTGCATAGACCGTGACGTCGTGCCCGCGGCCGGCCAGCCGGGCGGAGAGCTCCTCGGCAAGCGTCTCGAAACCTCCGTACGCGGCGGGAATGCCGCGCGTCCCGACTGACTGCGAACCATCCTTCATGCGCCGGCGCGCGCCCCTCCTCTTCGGAGGTGAACCAGGGCAGGAGCGCGCGGTCGGTCACGGTGCGCGCGGCGCGAATCGCGGCGCGCTTTTCGAGAAGGCGCGTGCGGTTCTCCGCGAGCCAGCGGAGGGCCGGCAAAGAGCTCCGCTCCACCGTCAGGCACGCGGCGACGACGACGAGATCACGGACGAACGTGCCTGCGAACGTCGCCTTGAGGTGCTCTTTTCCCGCATTGTTGATCCGGAGCAGGAAGCGGTTCTTGACGGAATGGAGATTCGCCGCGGGTGACATCTCGCGGCGCCTCTCGGGCAGGTTGCGCCGTCGATGCCACGCCCGGGCGGCGGGGACGCAGCGCGCGGTCCAACCGCGCCCGCGGAGCCGCCACGCGAGGTCCACGTCCTCGCGGTAGAGAAAGAAGTCGTCGTCGAAAAAGCCCGTCGCGACCTTCACGTCTTCGAGCGCGGCCGTCCGGTAGAGCGCGACGCAGCCCGAGACGCCGAAAACCTCCGCTCCGCCGTCGTAGCGCCCGTCGTCCGGAAGGCCCGCACCGATGTCGAAGTGCCGGCCGTTCTTCGTCATGCGGATCCCGACCGTGTCGAGCACGGTCGTGGGAACGAGGTCGGCGCCGTCGGCCCTCAGGATCTTTCCGGTGAAGGCGCCGGCGCGGGCGTTTTCCGGCCTCTCGGCTTCGTCGAGAAGGCGGTCGAGAAAATCGGGCGCGAGGACGACGTCGGAATTGAGGACGAGGACCCACGCGCTCCGAGCCTCCACGGCCTTGCCGATCGCGAGGTTGTGGCCCCCCGTGTAGCCGAGATTCTCGCGCGAGGCGACGACCGCGAGGGGGACGGGAGTCACCTTCTCGAACGCGGCGAACGTGGAGCGGGTGCCGTCCTCCGACGCGTTGTCCACAGCCACGATCGAAAAATCCCGGAACGTCTGCGCGAAGAGGGACGGCAGCAGACGCTCGACGTCACGGGACTCGTTGTGCGTGACGATCGAGACGAGAACACGCGGGCCCGTCACGAGGAGGGCCCTCCCTTGAGGAGCGCCGAGCGCCAGCCGAAGCCGAGAAGCCCGCGGGCGACGCGCGCATGGGCTTCCGCCGCGTCTCTTCGCGGGTGGTCGGGCAGGACGAAGGGAAGGAGCGCGAGTCTCAAGGCCGCGCCCGCGAGCGTCGCGGCACGCGCAACGGCGTTCGCCCCGGGCGAGGCGTGGCGCGCGAGGTAGCGAAAGAGATTCCGGACGTAGACGGGGCGGAAATCGCGGTAGGGGAGCGCCTGCATCGTGACTCCGCCCACGTGCGTGGCGCGGCCCTCGGGAACGTACCGGATCCGCCGGCCCGACTCCAGCAGGCGCGCGCAGAGATCCACATCCTCGAACCACGCGGGCGTGAAGGCGGCATCGAAGCCCGAGAGCGCTTCGAACGCGTCGCGCCTCACGAGCAGGGCCGCAGCGGCGGGCTGCTCGACGTCGAAAGCCGCGCTTCGGTCCTCGTCGAGGTAGCGGTCGCGGCGAAAGCCCGCGTTGTTCGGGAAGAGGCGGTCGACGAGAAACGCCTCGCGCACGAGCGCGCGTGCCGACGGGAGGCGGCGGAGCTGAAAGCGGTCCTGGCCGTCGCCCTCGAGCCGTGGCGCCACGGCGGCAACGGCGGGGTCCGCGTCGAGCGCGGCGAGGAGCGCGGCGAGAGTCCGCGCGCCGTCCACGAGGGCGGCGTCGGGATTCAGGAAGAGGATCGTCTCCGACGGTCCGCCTTCGAGCGCGGCGCGGTTGCACGCGGGGCCGAAGCCGAGATTCGCACCGGCTTCGATCACGCGCGCGCCCGCCTTTCGGGCGGCGTCCGCCGAGCCGTCCGACGAGGCGTTGTCGACGACGACGACGGGCACGCCCTCGGGCACGGAGCCGATCGCGTCGCTCAGGTGAGCGGCGGAGTTCCAGGACACGATGGCGACGAGGACGCGCGGGACGGTCAAAGCCGGACGATGATAGTTAGAATGCCGCTCCCATGATTTCCCGGGATCTTCTTCGAAGGGAATACGAGCGCCTGCCTCATCTCCTGAGGCAGCGCAACGTGCCGGCCGGCGCGCTCGAGCAGTGGCGCGAGATCGACGCCGTTCGGAGGAAGCAAGCTCACGCAGGTGGAGGCGGCGCGCGCAGCGCGAAATACCCTTTCTCAGAAAATCGGCACGAAGCGCAAAGCAGGCGAAGACTCGGCCGTCGAAGAGCAGCTCTCGAAAGAGATCGCCGCCCAGATTCTTGCTCTCGAAGCAGATCTGAAAGCGTTGGACGAGCGCTTTGTCCCCATCGAGGAGACGCTCCCGAACATCCCGCAGGACGACGTGCCCGACGGAGGCGACGAGACTGCGAACGTCGTCCTGAAGACGTGGGGCGAGCCGACGCGCTTCGATTTTCCGCCGCTCGCGCACTGGGATCTCGGGCCGGCGCTCGGCATTCTCGACTTCGAGCGTGCGGCCAAGATCACCGGCTCCCGCTTCACCGTGCTCAAGGGTCCCGCCTCGCTCCTGTCGCGGGCGCTCATCCAGTTCTGCCTCGACGTCCACACGCGCGAGCACGGCTATACCGAGGTGCTGCCTCCCTTCGTCGTGAACTCGGCCTCGCTTTTCGGCACCGGCCAGCTTCCGAAGTTCAAAGAGGATCTCTTTCACCTCGAAGGGACGGACTGGTACCTGACCCCCACCGCCGAAGTGCCGGTCACGAATCTCCACCGCGACGAGGTGCTGTCGCAGAAGGAGCTCCCGCTTTCCTACTGCGCGTACACGCCGTGCTTTCGCGCCGAGGCGGGAGCCGCGGGCAAGGACACGCGAGGCATGATCCGCCAGCACCAGTTCGACAAGGTCGAGCTCGTGAAGTTCACGCACCGCGAGGCCTCGAAGGGCGAGCACGAGCGCCTGACTCGCGACGCCGAGGACGTCCTCGAACGGCTCGAGCTCCCGTACCGGCGCATCGCCCTGTGCCGCGGAGACCTGGGCTTCGCGTCCGCGAAGACGTACGACCTCGAGGTCTTCCTGCCCGGGCAGAACGGCTACAAGGAGATCTCGTCCTGCTCGAACTTCACCGACTTCCAGGCGCGCCGCGCCGCGATCCGCGTGAAGGTGGAAGGCCCGGGCGGGAAATCCCGCAACGAGCTCGTCCATACGCTCAACGGCTCGGGGCTGCCCGTCGGGCGGACGCTGGTCGCCATCCTCGAGAACTTCCAGCGGGCGGACGGCTCCGTCTCGATCCCGAAGGTCCTTCAGCCTTACTGCGGCGGCCTCACGGAGATCCGAAAGGCCTGACGGCGGGCGAAACTGGCGGAGGAGGAGGGATTCGAACCCCCGGTACCTTGCGGTACAACGGTTTTCAAGACCGCCGCCTTAAGCCACTCGGCCACTCCTCCACGCAGAGCTCATTCTCCATCACGATTATCTACTGTCCCTGCTAGACTTCGCGGCCCGGGCCCTCACGCGGACAGGTGGGTGAGTGGCTTAAACCAGCGGTTTGCTAAACCGCCGTAGGGCTTTAAATCCTTACCGGGGGTTCGAATCCCCCCCTGTCCGCCATATGAGTCGTCCTGTGGGAGAGGGAAACTTTCGTCCCTCGAATCCCGTAACAGGCGGAGGAGTCAACGTGTTGCGAGAGAAGGGAGTCCTTCGATGACCACGCGGATCAAGGTCGCGATCGGGGTGGCCGTCGCCCTCGTCCTCGCTCTTGTCGTCTATGCCTCGATCAGGAGCCGGGACAAGAACGTCGTGCGCGTCACGACGGCGAAAGTTGCGAAGGCCCCGCTCGTCGCGACCGTGAGCTGCAACGGCCGCGTCCAGGCCAAGACGAAGGTCGACATCTCGTCGCAGGTCATGGGACAGATCGTGACGCTCGCGGTGGTCGAAGGAGAGCACGTCAAGAAGGGCGACCTCCTCCTCCAGATCGACAAGGTCCAGTACGACGCGGGCGCGCAGGCGACCCAGGCGGGTCTCGACGCTCTCTTCGCGCAGCTGCAGTCGGACAAGTTCACGCGGGAGCAGGCCGAGCGCGACCTCGAGCGCACGAAGAAGAACTTCGAGGCGCACATCGAATCCGAGCAGAACCTCCAGAAAGCCCAGCTCGCGCTCGACTCGGCGAAAGCGAACGAGCTCGCAGACGAGCGCCGGATCGAGCAGGCACGGGCGAACCTCCTCGCGAACAAGGACAGCCTGAAGAAGACGACGATCACGTCTCCCATCGACGGCGTCGTCACGGCGAAGCCCGTCGAGCAAGGCGAGAACGCGATCGTCGGGACGATGAACAACCCGGGGACGGTGCTCTTGACCGTGTCGGACATGTCGGTCGTCGAGGGCGAGATGGAGGTCGACGAGACAGACATTCCGCACGTGAAGATCGGCCAGAAGGCGAAGCTCACGTTCGACGCCTATCCCGACAAGAAGTTCGACGGCGTCGTGACCGAGATGGGCGGCAGTCCGATCACGAAGTCCGCGCTCGGCACGGATTCGTCGGCCGTCAACTTCATCGTGAAGGTCCAGGTCGAGAACCCGCCCGCGAACATCCGGCCGGGCTTCTCGGTCTCCGGCAAGATCGAGACCGACCGGCGCGCCGCCGCGCTCGCGATTCCGATTCCGGCCCTCGTGGTCGCCGACCCGGCGTCGCTCGTGCGCCCGAAGGGCAAGAAGCCGACGCCCGTCCCGACGCCCGTCGCCACGGCCGAAAAGAAGAAGGACGTGGAGGGCGTCTTCGTCGTGAAGAAGGACGGAGCGGTCGATTTCCGGCCGGTCAAGACCGGGATCAACGCCGACCTGCAGACCGAGGTCGTCGAGGGGCTCTCGGACGGCGAGGAGATCGTCACAGGGCCTTTCAAGGCGCTTCGCACTCTCAAGATCGGGGACCGCGTCAAGGTCGACAATTCCGTGGCGGGTCCGGACGCCGCGAAGAAGTCCTGACGAAGAGGCCGGCATGCTGATCGGAGAGCTCCTGCGCGTTGCGTGGAAAGCGGTCACGGCGCACAAGCTCCGCTCGTTCCTCACGCTGTTGGGAGTCATCATCGGCGTCATGACGGTCATCGCCGTCGTGGCCGTCATCTCGGGTCTCAACAACTACGTCGCGACGAAGATCTTCTCGCTGTCGCCCGACGTCTACGTGGTCACGCGCTGGGGAATCATCACGTCGCACGAAGGTTTCCTCGACGCACTCAAGAGGAAGCCGATCAAGAAGCCCGATTTCGACCAGGTCGTGCGCCTCGCGCGCCTCGCGGAGAAGATCGGCGCGCAGTCGGGGACGCTGCAGCTCGTCAAGTACGAAAATCACCGCCTCTCGGACGTCCAGGTCCAGGGAACGACGGCGAACATGAGCGAGATCCGGAATCTCGACCTCGAGTCCGGGCGCTTCTTCACCGAGACGGAGAACGAGCACCGCGCGTACGTGGCCGTCATCGGCTCCGACGTGCGCGAGGAGCTGTTTCCGCGCGTCGACCCGATCGGCCGCACGATCGCGATCGGCGGGACCTCGTTCCGGGTCATCGGCCTCCTGATGAAGCAGGGCTCCATCCTCGGTCAGAGCCAGGACAACGTCGCGTACGTCCCGCGCGAGACGCTCTGCAAGGTCTGGGGGGCGAATCGCCAGCTCGGGATCTACATTCAGGCGAAGGGCGGCGTGCCCGGCGTGCCGGCGTCGATGGACGAGATCCGGACGATCTTCCGGGCGATCCGCCATACGGAACCGCAGGCGCCGGACCCGGTCGCCTTCGTGAACGCGGACGCGGTGCAGGTCGTCTGGAAGGCGATCACGGCGGCCGCCTTCGCCCTTCTCGTCTTCATCAGCGGGATTTCGCTCGTCGTCGGCGCGATCGTGATCGCGAACATCATGCTCGTGTCCGTCATCGAACGGACGAAGGAGATCGGCCTGCGCCTCGCGGTCGGGGCCCGCAAGAGGGACGTCCTCTTCCAGTTCCTCCTCGAGGCCGGCCTCCTCGCGCTCGGCGGCGGCTGCCTCGGCGTCTTCTTCGGGTGGATCGTCGCGCTCTGCGTGGACGCGTTCACGCCTCTTCCGACGCTCGTCACGCCCGGCCTCGTCGTGTCGGGGCTCGTCCTCGCGACCCTGACGGGCGTCATCGCCGGCGTCTTTCCGGCCATCAAGGCGAGTCGGCTCACGCCGATCGAAGCTTTGAGATACGAATGACGAACATCCTCGAGACGTTTCGCCGCGTCGTCTCCGAGAACCTGCGGTTCGCGCTGACGGCCCTCCGCGCGCACAAGCTGCGCGCCTTCCTGACGATGTTCGGCATCGTCATCGGCGTCTGGACCGTGATCGGGATGGTCGCTCTCGTGACCGGCTTCGACCGGTCCCAGACCGAGGCGTTCTCGTCCTTCGGCACGACCCTCGTGCAGTTCCAGAAGTTCGAGCCGCGTTTCGGGCCGGGCCGGCGCTCGGAGGAGGAGCGGAAACGCAAGGACCTCACGATCGAGGACGCCGACGCTCTTCAGCAGCTCTGTCCTTCCATCCTCGCCGTCTCCCCGGAGCGGTACATGTGGACCCCCTCGCAAGTGAAGGGGAACGGCAACGAGGCGAACTCCCCGCAGATCGCGGGCGGCAACCAGAACTACGCGATCTGCAACAACTGGTCGATTCAGGACGGCCGAAACGTCACCGACCTCGACGTCCTCCACGCGACGGACACGTGCGTCATCGGACAGGACGTCTCGGAAGCCCTCTTTAAGGGTACGGACCCGCTCGGGCAGATGATCTCGGTCAACGGCAAGCGCCTCCAGGTCGTCGGCACGTTCGAGAAGAAGGGCTCCTCGGGCTTCGGCGGCCAGCCCGACAACATCGTCCTGATGCCGATCTCGACGTTCGACCGCCATTTTCCGCAGACGAAGAACTCGCACGACGACACAATCCACATCGCGACGATCCCGCGCTCGCCCGAGCTCGTCGACCGCGTGATCGAGGAAGGCACGACCGTCCTCAGGACGCGGCGCAAGGTTCCGTTCAACGCGCCGAACGATTTCGCAATCTTCACCGCCGAGAAGCTGCTCGCCCAGATGCAGTCCGTCACGAACGCGATCTCGGGCGTCATGGTCCTCATTGCGGCGATCGCGCTCGTCGTGGGCGGGGTGGGCGTCATGAACATCATGCTCGTCTCGGTGACCGAGAGGACGAGGGAGATCGGCCTTCGCAAGGCGGTCGGTGCGCTCAGGCGGGACATCTCGCTTCAGTTTCTGACCGAGGCGATGACGCTGACCGCCCTCGGGGGCCTCGTGGGCGTCGGCCTCGGCCTTCTGACCGCTCTCGTCGTGCGCCTCGTCTCGAGCCTTCGCACGGCGACGCCGCTCTGGAGCATCTTCCTCGGGCTCGGCGTCTCGGTCTCGATCGGCCTTTTCTTCGGGATCTACCCGGCCATGAAGGCCGCGCGCCTCGATCCCATCGACGCCCTGCGGTACGAGTAGAAACTCCGCTACCATTCCCGCCGTGGCGCCGGTCCCGAAAAACCTTCAGGTGCTCGGCGACGAGCTCGCGATCGCCTGGAACGACGGGGAAGAGTCGTACCTCAAGCTCGCCGACCTTCGCCGGCTCTGCCCGTGCGCGGAGTGCCAGGGCGAGCGCGACCTGTTGGGACGCCTCATGAAACCGCCCGCGCGGCCGCTGACCGCCGAGTCGTATCAGGTGCGCGGCACTTCGCCCGTGGGCGGTTATGCGCTCCAGATCTTCTGGGCGGACGGCCACGCCGACGGTCTCTACACGTACGAGAGGCTGCGCGAGTGGGGCGAGAATCCTCCCGAGCTTCCGCCCCTTACGACCGCGTTCCCTCTGCTCCCGGTGCGCTGAGCCTCAGGGCTTCTTCGCCTCGAGCGCCTTTTTCGCGCTTTTCGAGAGGTCCGGCAGGTGCTTGCCTTTCGTGACCTCGAGATAGAGCGAGACGACCGCGCGCGGGCCGGCTTGGAGAGCGGAGAGGTACTTCTCGCGCCCCGCCAGCCGCAGGATCGCGTCGGTCATGTGCGCCCCCACGATCGCGGGATAGCGATTCCAGAAGTCGCCCTTGCTCGCGTTCGCGAGGAGCTCCTGCCGGTCGGATTCTTTCTTCTTCCCTTCGAGGAGCAGGTCCGCCGCGCGATTCCACCGCGAATACGCTCGAACGATGGGCTCCTCCAGGAGCGGGACGATCGGAAAGAAGTCGTCGGGGATGAGAAAGAGCGTCGGCGGGCCTTCTTCGATCGTCCGTGCGAGAAGCGCGTCGAAATCGGCGGCCCTCTCGTCGGGCCAGGCAGGCGCTTTTCGCACGTGCGCGTCGAAGAGCGTGCGCCAGCCTTCGGCGGAGGCGGCACGCAGGAGCTTCAGGACGACTTCCCGCGGCATCGGCGCGGTGGCGAGATCGCCCGTGAGGCGCGGCAGGTCCGCGGAGAGGACGAGCGAATCCCCGTCACGAACGCTGGTGACCTCGGCGAAGCCCGAGACCCCGAGAAAGGGCACGACGACGAATGACGCCGTGATGGGGGCTCCCGAGGGCAAAAGCGACGCGATGCGCCGGCCCTCCAAGACGGCCCCGGACGCCCCGTCCGTCTCGATCGCATCGAGGACGCGAGTGAAGTACGGAATCTTCGCGACGAACGTCGACAGGAGCGGGTCCGGCGTCCCGGCGATCGTCGAGACGAGGCGGCCGTAGAAATCGTCGGGGGAGAGGCCTTCGGCACGAATCGCCGCCGTGGCGTTCGCGGAAGCCTTGAGGTGCCGGAGCGTTGCCGGAGCGTCCGGAGACCCGCCGAGGAGCGCGAGGACGTCGCGCGCGGGAGCGGTATCGACCGTGAACGACAGCCGGTGCGGCGTCTGGGCCGCGAGGTCGAAGGGCGGGCCCGCCGGACGAGCGGCCGGCGGCGCCTCGGCCGCTCCCGCCGCGAATGGCGCGGTCGCGAGCGCGGCCGCGGCTGCCAAGGCAGGCAAGATCAGTAGGGGAGAGCGACTCGAGTCAGCCAAGGATCGCCTCCACGGCTCGAGGTGTGTCGGAAAAATCGGCGAGAAGGGCGTGCGCGCCCGCGGCGGCAAGCGCGGGAAGCGCGGTGCGCCCCGTGCCCACGGCCACGGCGCGCGCTCCGAACGCGAGGCCGCACGCGACGTCGTGTCGCGAGTCACCCACGACGACGCACTCGGAGCCCGTGAAGGCCATACCCGTGGCGGGCCGGGCACGCCTGAGCGCGACGGGCCCCAGCTCCTCGCGACGGGTGGCGTCGTCACCCCAGACGCCGAACGTGAAGCGGTGCCAGATGCCCGCGAAGCCCAGCTTCAGCCGCGCGCCGCGTTCCAGGTTTCCCGTCAGGAGCGCGAGGACGAGACCGGGCACGTTCTCGAGCTCGTCGAGGAGAGCGAGGACGCCGGGCTTGAGGACGGGGGGACGCTCGTTGAGCGCGAGCTCGAGCCGGTCGAGATAGAGCGCGAGCGCATCCGCACGGCGGGCGGTGATCGTCGCGTCGGCCACGCCGGCCGCGCGCATGAGGTCGGTCACGATGAGCGGATCGAGGCGCCCCTCGAAGGTGTAGCCCTCGACGTCCCCGCTCGTGCCGTAGACGTCCTGGAGCGCGGACGCGAAGGTCGTCCGTGCGTCCGCGCCGGTCGAGAGAAGCGTGCCGTCGATGTCGAACAGGACGAGGCGCTTCGTCGCGGCGACGGCGCCCGGCGGGAGCCTCGTTGCGCTCATCGCGTCGCCTCCGGCGGAGAGAGGTGCGTCGCAAGCGAGCGCACGAAGTCGGGAAACACCCTTCGCCAGTACGGCCAGTCGTGCACTCCGGTTTCCAGGACGGCGGCGTGGGGAACGGCGAACGCGTCGAGATATCGGTCGAAGAAGGCCACGATCTCCGAGAGGCGGTACTTGTCCTCGGTGCCGCAGCGCATGTAGAGGAAGGGCGCATGCGCCGCGAGAAGAGGGTCGTCGAGGAGCATGGCGTAGAGATCGTTCTTCCGAAGCACGTTCTTCACGGGGTCGTCCCCGAACGTGCGCTCGAGCGAGGGGCGGATGAAGAACGGCATGGCCTGGACCGCCGGCCAGCACATCTGCTCCACCGCGGGTGAGAGCCCGCCGGCCGCGCTGAAGAGGGCGGGTTGCGAGAGCGCCCAGCGCAGGGCTCCGTAGCCGCCCATCGAGATGCCGGCAACGAGACGAGATCCGCGCGAGGCGACCGTGCGGTATCGCCCGTCCACGAACGGCACGAGCGTTCGGGTGAGGAACGTCGCGTAGCGCAAGACGCCCCCCTGCCCGTCGACGAACCAGGTGCCCGCGCCGCGCGGCGAGACGACGAGCATTTCGGGGAGTCGCCTCTCGCGCATGTCCTTTTCGAGCGCGTCGGCGAGCCCTTCGTGAAAGAAAGTCTCTTCGTCTCCGCCGCCATCGTGGAGGAAGTACAGAACCGGGAAGCGCCTGGCGGGCTCGGTCTCGTAGGACGGCGGCGTCATCACGAGGACACGGACCGGCGCCGGGAGCGAAGCGGTGGCGACTCGCTCCTCGTGCCGGGAGGCCGACGCGCGCGCAGGAGAGCACGCGAGCACGGACACGAGGGCGGCGGCGAGGGGCGCGGGTCTCGTCAAGCGGTCATTCTAGAGCGCCCCTGTTAACCTTGGAGCGATGCCCGGGAAGGAAGGGACGCGCGCGCGGATCCTCGAGGGCGAGACCGCCATCGTGACGGGCGCGGGGCGCGGTCTCGGCCGCGCGATCTCCCTCGCTCTGGCGCGTGCCGGGGCCACGGTCGCCGTTGCCTCGCGCTCGGCGGACGAGGTCGAGCGCACGAAAAAGGAGATCGAGGGGGCCGGCGGGAAGGCGCTCGCGATCGTGACGGACGTCACGTCCCGGACCGCGGTCGAGGCTCTCGTCGAAAGGACGCGCGAGACCACGGGACGCCTCGACATCGTCGTGAACAACGCGGGAGTCTTCGTGTGGAAGGCGCTCAAGGATCTCGAGGAAGGCGACTGGGACCGCATCCTCGACACGAACCTCAAGGCGAGCTACCTGCTCGTTCACGCCGCTTTGCCGTCTCTCGTCGCCTGCGGCCGCGGCCGGATCGTCAACGTCTCGTCGATTCACGGCACCGTGGGCGAGGCGAACGTCGTGGCGCACTGCGCCGCGAAATTCGGGCTCGTGGGCTTCACGAAGGCGCTCGCGGCCGAGCTGCGCGGCGTGGGCGTCACCGTGAACGCTCTCTGCCCCGGCGCGACCGACAACAAGAGCCTCGAGCTGTCCGGCCGGCCGCGGAAGGCCCCTCTTCAGGAGAAGCTCGACGCGCACGACGTCGCCGAGGCCGCTCTCTTCCTGGTTTCTCCGGCGGCGGCAGCGATCTCGGGCGCGGTCCTCGACATCTGGGGCGGGTCGTCGGTCTCGATCACAGGCTGAGGTCGGCCGCAGCGGCGCTAAACTGCCAGCGGCCGCACCGCGTCTGCCCGTAGCTCAGCTGGACCAGAGCATCGGCCTTCTAAGCCGAGGGTCGGGAGTTCGAATCTCCCCGGGCAGGCCACTCCATTACGCCAGGGAGAACGCGATTCTCCGCCCGGACTGCGGGAGCGCCGGGAAATCCCGTCACGGAATCCGTCTCACTTCCCCCCCGGCACCCGCCGCTTCACCTCCTCGAACCAGTTCAGGACGACCTTCACCTGAGCCGGGCCCGATTCGGCCGGGTCGGGTCTGATCATGAGGAAGCGGCCGTCGGGCGCGACGTCGTAGCTATAGCCGTATGGGTTCATGCCGTAATGACGACCCTCGAAGAGCGTCCGCGGGCGGCCGGGGCGAAACGTCGGCTTCGTCTCGACGTCGACGATCATCATCTTGTCCGCTTGCCGATAGAAAAGTTCCCGGCCGCTCCGGGACCAGCGCGCATCCTGTCCCCCTTCGGTCGAAATCTGCCATCTGGCGCCCGGGCCCGGGAACGGCCGGACGTAGACCTCGAAGCGCCCGGACTCGTTCGACTCGTACGCGACCCAGCGGCCGTCGGGCGAAAAACGAGCGTTGCCCTCCAGAGACTTTGTCCTGAGAAAAGGACGGACCTTTCTCTCCCCGCTGAGCGGAAGAACGAAGATGTCAAAGCCCGTATTCGCCGGACTGGTGTCGGCGTAGTCGTACGCGTCGAAGAGCAGAAGGCTGCCGTCGGGTGAGAAGGAGTTCGGTGACTCCAGCCGGAGGTCCCGCTCGCCCGTCAGAAGCTCGGGCGGGGTGCTTCCATCGGCGTTTTGCCAGTAGACACGAGCTTGCGAGCTCCCCGTTCCTGCAGAGGCGAAAGCGAATCCAACCCGCTTCCCGTCCGGCGCCCAGACCGGACTTCCGACATCTCCTTCCGCGGTGGAACGGCTGAGCGTGCCGCGGGCCAGGTCGCCGAACAGAAGCGCCGTTCTTTCACCCTTTTCCATGGTCATTGCCGCGATCCGCCCTCCGTCAGGCGAGAGGGCGACTTGCTCGTAGCCCCGCGGCGGGAAGGGAATCTGTTCCGCCGCTCCTTTCCGGTCCACCCAGACCAGGGTCCGCGGAAACTCCCGGCTCGGTACGTAGGCGAGCGTCCCCTGCCAGGAGAAGGTGTACTCGGCTTGCCGGTTTCCCCTGAAATTCGTCATCAGATCGTTGAGGAGCGGCACGGGAGAGCTGGAGACTTCGAGGCGGTTAAGGTCGAACCGGACGCCGAGGAGTGATCCGGGGCGAGCGAAGACGAGGTATCCCGTCGGGAGATACCGGGGGTACGCGGCGTCCTTCACGAGAATCCGCTGCTCTCCCGTCCGGAGCGATACGACGGCGGCATGGCTCGTCTGAGTCCGGTCCACGAGATCGAAGAGGACGTGCTCTCCGTCCGGGAGGATCTGCGGAAAGATGTGTCTCTCGCCCTTGGCGGCATCCGGGGTCGTCACCCTCCGGGGCTCTCCGCCCGACGCCGGGATGCGCCAAAGGCCCGAGACCGGCACGAAGACGATCGTTCCGTCCTCGCCCCAGCTCCCGCCGCGGTTGGACATCGTGTCGCAGAGGATGACCGGGGATCCCCCGGCGAGAGCCACTTTCTTCAGCTTTCCTCCAGCGAAGAAGCCGACCTCGAGACCGTCCGGCGAGATGAACGGCTGATGCGCCCCCTCGGTTCCCGGGATCGGTCTGATCTCCTCGCGGTCGAGCCGACGGACAAACAGTTTGTCTCCGCTTCCCCCAAAGAAGACAAGGGCCTTTCCGTCACGTGTGAGAGCGAGCGGACTTGAGTTGTCCGTATTCGGTGAAGCGTCGAGTGGGAAGGTGAGCGACACGACGACGGGCGATGCGGGAGGAGATCCCGTTCGCAGAAACCGGCTGCCGAGGAGGAGACCGAGCGCGACGGCGAGGGCGACGGCAGCCGTCAGCGCCCAGTACGGCACCCGGCGGCGAAGACGGGGCACCTCTCCGGGCGAGACGTCAGCAGCATTGACGGCCTCCGACAGATGCGTCCGGAGGTTCTGAAGCTCCTTTGCGAGGTCTTTCGTCGAGGAATATCGCTCTTCGGCATCTTTCGAGAGACAACGCTGCACGATCCAACCGAGGGACGCCGGTAGTTTCGGGGCGAGTTTCGTCACGGGCTCCGGTTCGTCCTGGATGATGGCGGCCATCGTCTCGACGGCTGATGTCCCCCCGAACGGGCGCTTTCCCGTCAGCATCTCGTAGAGAACCGTCCCGAGCGAGAACTGGTCGCTCCGGTAATCGACCGTCTCCCCACGCGCCTGCTCCGGCGACATGTAGGCCACCGTCCCGAGGACGACCCCCTTCTCGCTCAGGGCCGCGAGCGTGGGAGACCGGGTGTCGTTTGAATCGTGGCGTGTGACGTCGTGCCGGGCCAGGCCGAAGTCGAGGAGCTTGGCGTGGCCGTCCTTCGTCAGGAAGACGTTCTCGGGCTTGACGTCGCGGTGGACGATCCCCTTCCCGTGGGCCGCGGCGAGCCCTTCCGCAACCTGAAGCCCCACGTCGAGGGCCTTCCTGAGCGGGAGAGGCCCCTTGCCCAGCGCCTGACGCAGCATCTCGCCCTCCAGAAGCTCCTGGACGAGGAGATACCGGCCAGAGATTTCTTCGAATGAATAGACGACGGCGATGTTCGGGTGGCTGACCGCGGCCAGCGCTTTCGCCTCCCGCTCGAATCGCGCGACGCTCTCCCTGTTTTCGAAGAATTCTTCCGGCAGGACCTTCAGCGCCACGGTCCGGTCGAGCCGCGTGTCCCGGGCTTTCCAGACTTCGCCCATGCCCCCCGCGCCGAGAGGGGCGAGGATTTCGTAAGGACCGAGGCGTGTGCCCGGATTCAAGCTGCTACACGATAGCGTGTGTCGAGAATTCGGTGAACGTTTTCAGAATCATCTCGCCGAGGCCGCGAAAGGAGCGCTCAGGATCGGAGGTCAATGATCGAAGGCAATCCTCCCTCGGCGGCTGCGGCGAGAAGGGCCCGGACGTCATCGGAAGGCGCCCTCAGGAGAGTTCGATACGTGTCCACGAAGGCAGGCCATTCCACTTCGTTTAGGAGAACGCGGTCTTCCGCCCTGACAGCAAGAGCGCCGAGAAAATTCATCCATGGATTCCGGTTCACTTCGCCCCCGGGATCCGCCGCTTCACTTCCTCGAACCAGTTCAGGACGACTTTGACCTGGGCAGGGCCCGATTCGGCGGGGTCCTCCTTGATCATGAGGAAGCGCGTTCCGTCGGATGTGACGTCGTAGTAGTTCACGCCGTGGGAGAGATAACGGCCCTCGAAAAGCGTCCGTGCCCGCCCGGCGCGGAACGTCGGCTTCGTCTCGACGTCGACGACCATCATCTTGTCGCCCCCTTGCCAATAGAACAGCTCGCGCCCGCTGCGGGACCAGCACGGCTCGTCCCCTCCCTCGGTCGAGATCTGCCACTTGCCACCCGGGCCCGGATACGGCCGGACGAAGATCTCGACGGGCCCCGACTCGTTCGACTGGTACACGACCCATCGGCCGTCGGGCGAGAATCGAGCGGCCGATTCACCGAACTTTGTCTGGAGGAAGGGGCGCAGTGTCTTTTCTCCATTGAGCGGAAGCGCGAAAATGTCGTTGTTCGGACTGGTGTCACCGGGGATATACACGTCAACGAGCAGGAGGCTGCCGTCGGGTGAGAAAGAAGTGGGAGTCTCGTTCTGGCGCGGCGCGTCGCCTGTCAGGCGCTCGGGCGGGGTGCTTCCATCGGCGCCCTGCCAGTAAGCAGCCCGTAGATCTTTTCTTCCAGGCGAAAAGCCGAATGCAACCCGCTTCCCGTCCGGCGCCCATGCCAGACGCTGGAAGGCTCCTTCCGCCGCGGAACGGCTGAGCGTCCCCCCGGGGAAATCGCCGATCAGAAGAGCCTCCTTATAGTTCTTGTCAACGGTGATGGCCACGAGCCGACCGCCATCAGGCGAAAGGGCCACCTCCTCGTAACCCCCGGGCGGGAGAGGAACCCTTTCCATCGCTCCCTTCCGGTCCACCCAGACGAGCGTTCTCTGAAGCTGCCGGCTCGCTGCGTAGACGAGCGTTCCTTCCTGCGAGAAGGCGTATTCGGCAGCCCCCGTGAAATTGGAATTCGTCACGAGACCTTCGAGGACCGGCACGGGAGAACCGGAGGTTTCGAGACGCTTCAGGCTGAACGGGACTGCAAGAAGCGTTCCGGGACGAGCGAAGACGAGGTGCCCCGTCGGGAGATACCGGGCGCGCACGGCGTCCTCCATGACGACGCGCTGCTCGCCGGTGCGGAGCGATACGACGGCGGCCTTGCCAGAGAAGGTGAAGAGGACGTGCTCTCCGTCCGGGAGGATCTGCGGAAAGACGTGATATTCGCCCTTCGCCGCGTCCGGGCTCGTCACCCTCCGCGCCTCCCCGCCCGACGCCGGGATGCGCCAGAGCCCCGACGTCGGGCTGGGCACGAAGACAATCGTTCCGTCCGGCCCCCAGCTCCCGCCGCGGGGGGACGGAGCGTCGCAGAGGGTGATCGGCGAGCCGCCGGCGAGCGACACCCTCTTCAGCTTTCCTTCTGCGAAGAAGCCGACCTCGAGACCGTCCGGGGACATGAACGGGGATGAGAACGGGAAGTCAGCGCCGGCGGCGTCAGTTCCCGGGATCGGTCTGATCTCGTCGAGGTCGAGCCGGCGGACGAAGAGCTTTGACCGGGCCAAGTCGCCTCCTTCAGTGACTCCTTCGAAGACGAGAGTCCTCCCGTCGGGCGAGAGGGCGAACGGGTTGTGTTCGTGCGTTCTCGGTTCGGCGTCCACGGGGAAAGAGAGCGAGAATCTGAGGGGCGACGCGGGCGGAGATCCGGTTCGAGCGAACCGGGGGCCCACCAAGACACCGAACACGGCGGCAAGCACCGCGACAGCCGCAAGCATCCAGTAGGGAAGCCGGCCACGGAGACGGGGCCCTTCGCCGGGCGCGACGTTCGCCGCGCTGACGGCCTCGGAGAGGCGAGTCCGGAGGTTCTGAAGCTCCTTCGCGAGATCCTTCGTCGACGAGTAGCGCTCCTCCGGGTCCTTCCCCAGACACCGCTGGACGATCCAGCCGACGAGCGCCGGGAGCTTCGGGTCGAGCTTCGTCACCGGCTCGGGCTCCTCGCGGATGATGGCCGTGAGCGTCTCCGCAGCCGAGGCTCCCCCGAAGGGGCGTTTCCCCGTGAGCATCTCGTAGAGGACGATGCCGAGCGAGAACTGGTCGCTCCGGAAGTCGACGGTCTGCCCGCGCGCCTGCTCGGGAGACATGTAGGCCACCGTTCCGAGGACCACTCCTTCCGAGGTCAGCTTGTCGACCGTTGGTGACTGTGTCTCGTCACCTGCGGTGGAAACAGGTCGGGAACGAGCGAGGCCGAAGTCGAGGAGCTTGGCGTGGCCGTCCCTCGTCAGGAAGACGTTCTCGGGCTTGACGTCGCGGTGGACGATCCCTTTCCCGTGCGCCGCCGCGAGGCCTTCCGCCACCTGCAGGGCGACATCGAGGGCCTTGCGGAGCGAGAGCGGTCCTTTGGCCAGCGCCTCACGCAACGTCTCGCCCTCCAGAAGCTCCGTGACGACGAACGAGACGGCAGCCTCTTTCCCGACGTCAAAGAGGGCGAGGATGTTCGGATGCGAGAGGGCAGCGACGGCTTTCGCCTCGCTCTCGAAGCGGGCGAGGGCACGCGGGTCGTTCGAGACGACCTCGGGCAGGACCTTGATCGCGACGTCGCGGCCCAGTCGCGTGTCCTTGGCCCGGTAGACCTCTCCCATCCCGCCCGCGCCGAGAGGGTCGACGATCTCGTAAGGCCCGAGGCGGGTGCCCGCGGAGAGGCTCATGTGCCTGTCTTCCCGGGTCGGAGGAATGGGCGAGTCGTGTCCCCCCGGTGCGGCGACGCTCGTTCCGGCGACCCGTCAAGGTCGTGTTACTGCGGGGATTCTAGTCGTGGTCCCGGTGCTGCACTCCCGCCGCCAATCAGGTCCTCGCATCCATAGACGCCCGCCCGAAAGCTCGGGAGGCGTCCAACAGCCGCATTAGCTCCGGCGCCGGGTCTGCCAGCAGAGTTCGATACTGTGTCAACGAAGGCAGGCCATTCGTCTCACGCTGCGGCGGCCGCGTGCCGCGATGGTGCGCGGGTCTACGGTCCTCCCGCGACGAGCTTTTGGAACCGCGGGTTCTTGCGCAGCGGGTCGAAGTTGGGGTCGACCTTCAGCCAGCCGGGCGAGAGGAAGTAGGGAATCCTCAGCAGCGGCTCGAGTTGGTCGAGCGCCTTCTCCGGCTCGACGACGAGCATGTAGATTCGCGCGAGCTGGTGCTGCATGTAGGGGCCGTTCCGGGCATCCTTTGAAACCGGATTGAGGGCGACGCCACGCTTCCCCTCCCGCATGGCTTCTTCCTTCCGCCCAAGGTACGCCAGAGCCAGTCCGAGAAAGACATGGCGCTGCGCATCGTTGGGCGCCGCGCGAAGCTGCTCCTCGAAGGCCTTCCTCGCTTCTTCGGCGTACGTGCGCAAGTTGGCAGCGTCACCCTTCAACGCGTAGGCCTGAGTGAGGCAACTGCCCCATGCGCTCCGGTCGTCGTCAAACGCGCTCGGGGTCAGCCGCAGCAGAAGCTCTCGCTGCTCCTCGTCGAGAACCCAGACGAGATCGTAGAAGTTCGCCAGGTACGCCACGAGCGCGGTGGGCTCGACTTGCCTCGGTGCAGCCTTGAGCACGCCGCGGGCGCCGGCGAGGTCTCCCTCGCCGAGGAACGTCATGGCCTTGTCCTCGATCAGGGTGAGATTGGCAGGCGCGAGGGCGAGAGCACGGTCGAAGGCTTCCCGCGCCTCCGAGTAGCGCCGCAAACGCTGCAATGTGTCGCCGAGACCTCTCAGGCCCACGACCGAACGGGGGTCGAGGGAGACTGCCTGCCGAAAGTATTCCACCGAGGTTTCCCAGCGCCCGAGGGCCTGCTCTGCGACCGCCGTCAACATGAGAAGCGTGACATCGCCGGGCGCGACGCGTAGCCCTTTCTCGCTCTGCGCTAGCGCTCGGTCGGAGTCATGCGAAACCAATATTTCGTAGCCGCCGAGGGCCCTGTATCCCTCCGGGCGGTTTGGCGCAAGCGCGACGGCCTTTTCCGCCGCCTGCCGGGAGCGCTCCGCCAGCGCGGGCGCGGGCGTGCTGTTGAAGTAGAGGAGCGAATTGACGCTCGAGACTCTTGCCCATGCCTGCGTGAAGCCGGGATCCAGCGCGACGGCCTGATCGTAGAAGGCGAGCGCCTTGCGCAGGCTGGTGGGATCGTTGGCCGCCAGGCCGTTCGCCGCCGATTCACCCTTCAGGAAAGCGTCGTAGGCGGCGAGGTTCTGCGTGGGCTTCTCCGAAAGTCGCATCTCCTCGCCCGCCCCGAGTGCGGCGCCCAGGGCCTGCGCCACCTTCGTCGCGATCTCCGACTGCACCTGGAATACGTCCGTAAGCGCCGCGTCGAATGGCTGCTGCCACTTCGAAGTCGGCGCGTCCGGGCGCGTGACGTCCACGAGCTCGGGGCTCACGTGAACCCGGCTCGTACCGCCGGCCTTTTCCCAGCGCACCGTGGCGGTGAGGAGATACGAGACGTTCAGCTCTTCGGCGATCTGTTTCGGAGTCTTAGCGGTCTTCTTGTAGGGCGTCGAGCTGCCGCGGGCGATCACCTGAAGCCCCGGGAGAGACGTCAGCTTGCCTCGAATCTCGTCCGCGATCCCGTCGGCAAAATAGTCGTCCTCGGGCGCCCCCAGGTTCTCGAACGGCAGCACCGCCACGCGCTTGACACCGCCGGCCTGGCCCACCTCTTTCGACGTTCGCCGCAGAAGGAAGAGACCGGCGGCCGCCAGAACGACGACGGCCGACACGGCGATGAGAACCTTACTTCTGCCGGCGGGCGGCGCCGCGAGCTGCGCTCCGCTCGTCACCGTCGTTGTCGGAGCCGACGCCTCTGAAAGAGCGAAGGCCACGTCCTTGGCCGTCTGGAAGCGATTCTCCCGATCCTTCTCGAGGCAGTGCCGGACGATGTGGTCGAGGGCGGGCGAGACGTTCCGCCCCGACTGCGTCAGCTCCGGCGGCTCGTCCCGCATGATTGCCGCCATCGTGTCGCTCGCCGTGTCCCGCTTGAACACCTTCTTGCCCGAGAGCATCTCGTACAGGATCGCCCCGAACGAAAAGATGTCCGAGCGGTGATCGACGGGCAAACCCCGGACCTGCTCGGGTGACATGTAGGCCACCGTCCCCCTCACCGTCCCGGGCTCCGTATGACGCGAGCCTGTCGGCGCGCTCGTCTCCTCGCCCGCGGCAACCGGCTGGACCTTCTTCGCCAGCCCGAAGTCCAGGATCTTGACGTGGCCGTCTCTCGTGACGAAAAGGTTCTCGGGCTTCAGATCCCGGTGGACGATGCCCTTCTCGTGCGCGGCGGAGAGGCCCCTGGCGGCCTGCAGCGCGTAATTGACCGCCTGCTTCTGCGAGATCGGACCGCCGTCGAGCTTGCCGCGCAGCGTCTCGCCCTCCAGAAGCTCCGTGACGGCGTAGGCCGTCCCCTCGTGCGTCCCGAAGTCGTGAATCGCAAGAATGTTCGGATGCGACAGCGCCGCGACCGCCAGGGCCTCCCGCTCGAACCGTGCCAGCGCATCGGGATCCGCGGCCAGCGACTGCGGCAGGACCTTGACCGCCACGTCGCGCTTGAGCTTCGAATCCCGGGCCCGGTACACCTCACCCATCCCGCCCGCACCGAGTGGGCTGAGAATTTCATACGGACCTAACTTGGTGCCGGAAACCAGACTCACCTGACGAAATTCTATCCGTGGCCCCGCCGTGGCCCGGGGAGTGGCTGCTAACGCGGCGCGAGAACCCGGCTTCCGGAAGCAGCGCCAGGAACTACGCTGCTTTGATGAGGTCCTCCACGCGCTCGACAGCCTTATAAGCTCGGGCGGCGGGTCTGCCAGCAGAGTTCGATCCGTATCAACGAAGGCAGGCCATTGATCTCAGTCGCTAGCGCGACTCTCGCACGTCCGCGACACATAGAAGCTCACGGAGGAGTTCATCGGCGCCGACCATTCGGATCAGAATGGTGATCGATGCGAGACCCCTATGGTCAGCTGGCGCCGCGATACGACCGCGAGGCTGCCGATCCCGGTATCCAGGCGATCTACCGGGACTTCCGGCTAGCCCTGACGAGTACGGCCGCCGCGCATCGCATGCGCCCGCGCGTCATCGTCGACCTCGTCTGTGGCACCGGAAACACCGCAATACCGTGGGCCGGCGCGCGCGGGCGAACGGTCGTCGGCGTTGACGTGTCGGAAGCGATGCTTCGCGTCGCGCGGAGGAAATCGCAGCGCGTTCGGTGGGTGAGGCAGGACCTGGCCCACCTCTCACTGAACGTGGCCGCCGACGTCGCGACTTGCCACTTCGACGCGCTGAACCACATCCTCGACGCGAGGGACCTTCAGCGCGTGGTTCGTGAAGCACCGGAACCTCTACCGGAAGGTCCTCGTGACCGTGAACGAACGCTCGTTTGAGGACGTGGAGCTTCGACGGATGCTCCGCACCGCAGGGCTTCACCTCGAGAGGATCAGCGTGATGCGGCGGCTGAAGGGACGGCCGATTCGGAAACTCTACGTTGCGGTCAAGCGCGGCGGAGGAACGGCATTCAGGACTTCGCCGGAACCTATGCCCGAACTGTCGCTCGGCTTCACTTCTCGACCGGTCAGCTCTAGTACTTCATGACCTTATCGACCTTGCCGTTCAGCTTGAACTGGACCATTCCCCCAGGCTTCGCGCTGACGATCCAGCCGTGGCTCTTGCAGAAGACGCCGGGGCTCAGCTGGACGACCTCGACCTTCCCGTCCGGGGCGCCGAGGAGGCCCGGAGCCTGTTTCACGAGAGAGGGCACGACGGAGAAGTCGACCTTCGCGAGGGCGACCTTCTTCTCGCAGTCGGAGCTGCTCCCCTCGTCGGGCCCGGTCACCGTTCCCGCCTCGTACTTGAACTGGCAGCGCTTCGTCGAGGTCTCGGGGCAGGCCGTCGTGGCCAGGGCGAACCCGGGGTAGATCGCGAGCTCGTAGACCTCCGGCACGCGCCCCGGCAGGACCGCCTGAAGCTGCGAAAGGTCGTCCCAGAGGATCCCCTTCTGCTTGGGGCGCGTCGCGTCCTCGATCGCCGAGATCTCTTCCTTCTTGTTCGGCTCCACCCGGAAAAGCGCGTTCCGCGCCGCCTGGGCGATGAACCCGTCCGGGTCCCTGAGCGCCTCCCTGAGGAGCGGGATCGCCGGCTTCGCCGCCTCCCGCATCTCGCCGAGCGCCGTGAGCGAAGAGGAGCGGACCTTCGGCCATTTGTCCTCCTTCGCCGCCTTCATGAGCGGGGGGACCGCCGTTTTCGCGCACTTCGGGCCGATGTTGCCGAGGGCCTCGGCCGCCGCGACGCGGGTGTCGTTGTCGCGGTCGGTCTGCAGGAGCTCGACGAGCCGGGGCACGGCGGGCAGCGCGGCAACCCTCTTGTACCCGAGCGACCGGGCCGCGCTCGCGCGATCCTTCGCCTCGGGAGAGTCGAGCTTCGCCTGTAGCTCCTGCACCTCCTTCGAGGCCTTCTGGGCCGCGGCGACGGGAGAGAGGAACATAAGACAGAGGGCCGTCACGAGGGCGCGTCGCATCGATGCCTCCTCCTGAGTCTGGAACAGATGTTCCATTGCCTCTCGAAATCCTATCTCTCAAGTCTGCAAGACGTGGAGCTCCGCGTTGGTATAGCGCAAGCGGACGGCGAGCACGCGGGCCAGCCCCTCGAGCAGGTTGATCGCCATTCGCTTGTGCTCCTCGGCCAGGCCGTCGAACTGCTTGCGCGAAAGCGCGAACAGCTCGGTGTCGGTCGAGGCGATGGCGTCTGCCGACCGCGCCTGGCCGTCGAGAAACGCGATCTCACCGAAGAAATTGCCGCGGCCGAAGGTGCCGACGTGGCGCCATTGGGTTTCATCGAGCTGCAACATGATGCGCACCGCCCCGCGCCGGATCAGGTAGAGCGCGTCGTCGGCGTCGCCGCGGCCAAAGATCTTCTCCCCGCTCCTGTAGGCCCGTTTCTCCATGCAGGCCTCGAGCGCCCGGAGGGTCTCGGCCTTGCGGCCCTTGAACAGGTCGATCTCGTGCAGCTCGAGCGGCTGCTCCTCCGACCGGGTGAACTCTGCCTCGGCCAGGATGCGCTCCTCGACCCATTCAAGCGCGTTGTCCAGTTCCGCGAAGATCTTCGCCCGGCTTTCCGCCCGCACCAGCCCGACCTCGTCGAAATAGTGCTGCACGTCCTGGCCGCTGGGAAGGCGGGGCGGGATGTGGCTGAACAGCAGGAAGCCCCCGCGCTCCGCGAGGATGTCCTCGACCTGCTGCAGCAGGTGCGCGGCGGTCACATCCACCGACTGCACGCGGCGCAGGTCGAGGATGACGTAGCGCCGCGTCCTGAGCTCGGGCTCCAGAGCGGAATAGAGCTTGTCGGTTGTTCCGAAGAACAGGCTGCCTTGCAGCTCGAAGATCACCGCCTGGCCGCCGTCCCGCTGGAGAATGGCCATGGCTTCGGGCAACCGCGTTTGGCGCGAAAAGATCTTGTTGCCGTCGGTCTTGCGGTGCACGACGCTGCCGCCGATCTGCTCGCGGATGAACAGCGCGATCGCCAGCACGACGCCCACGCCCGATGCCGCGATCAGGCTGACCGCCTGGGCGGTGACGACCACCGCGACGACCACCACGAAATCGAAGATCGTGGAGCGGGCCTTGAGGAAATGCAGGCTGCCGAAATCGATCATGCGGACGCCGACCACGACGAGGATGCCGGCCAGCGCCGCCACGGGCACCCAGGCGATCAGCGCGCCCAGCGCCAGGTAGGTGAGCAGCGACAACGCCCCTTCGATCATCCCCGACCGGCGGCTGTTCCCTCCGCTCGAGATGTTCACCAGGGTCGCGCCCATCTGCCCGGCGCCCGGCATACCGCCGATGGCGGCCGAGGTGACATTGCCCAGCCCCTGCCCGAGCAGCTCCCGGTTCGAGTCGTGCCGGCTGCGGGTGAGGGTGTCCAGCACGACGCATGTCTTGAGCGTGTCGATCGAGAGCAGCACCGCCAGAGTCAGCGCCGGTATCAGCAGGGCGGCCAGTCCGCGAGGCCCATCGCGTGGATCGCCGTCAGGCGGCCGGCGAAGACGCTGTAGAGACCCGCCGCGCCCCCGCCGAGCGGGCCGACGACCTGTGAATTGCCGGCCAGGACGCGTAGCGCCGGGTCGGCCCAGGCGAAGCCTCCATAGGCGAGCACGCCGGCCGCCAGCCCGAGGATCGTGGCGGGCACCGCCTTGGTCAGGCGCGGCGCCCCCACCATCGCCGCGACTGTCACGAGCCCTACCCCGATGGCCTGCCATTTCCACATGGCAATGCCGGACAGCGCCGGCCAGAAATGAGTACCCGAGGGTGCGCCCAGGAGAATCGGGATCTGGCTGGTGAGGATGATCAATCCGACGCCGCTCAAGTAGCCGCTGACCACCGGATAGGGCATGTACTTGATCAGTCGCCCGAGCCCGATGAGCCCGAACAGGACTTGGAATAAGCCCGCCAACAATCCCACCGCCGACAGCATCAGCAGCGCAAGGTCGATCGGCACGCCCGTCCGCGTGAGGCCGATGGCGAGCGCCGCCATCACCGCTGCGGCCGGCGCGCAGGGCGCGGTGATGAGCCGTTTCGTACCCCCCATGGCCGCCGCAACCAGCCCGAGCGCAGCGGAGCCGAGGATGCCCGCCAGCGCCCCATAGGCCGCATAGCTGCCGCCCAGGGGAGTGTAGATCGTCACCCCGAAGGCAATCGCCGACGGCAGCGCCACCAGCATGGCCGCCAGCCCGCCCCAGAAATCTCCTCCCAGATCGCCATCGTTGGAATGTGTCGCGAGTCTGTTCGGTTCTGACTTGGGTTCGGTCACGCTGTCACTCCGCGTACTTTTCGCCGGCGTTCGCCTTCCATCTGGGCAGGCCCACGGCTAAGCGTAGCTCTTCGATCCCGACCAACGGGCGAGGTCAGCGTCCGACCAGTTTCTGCAGGTGCTCGGGGTACCGGGCGCCCTGCACCGTGATCTTCGAAGCGGCGCTCTCGATCTCGCGGAGGTCGTCGGGCGTGAGCTCGAGCGTCGGCGGCGCCGAGGTTCTCCTCCAGGCGCTGCAGCTTCGTGGTCCCCGGGATCGGAACGATCCACGGCTTCTGGGCGAGCAGCCAGGCGAGCGCGATCTGGGCGGGCGTCGCCTTCTTCCGTTCCGCCGATCGCGGCGAAGCAGGTCGACGAAGGCCAGGTTCGCCTTGCGCGCCTCCGGCGTGAAGCGGGGGACGACGTTGCGGAAGTCGGAGTTGTCGAACGCCGTGTTCTCGTCGATCTTCCCCGTGAGGAAGCCCTTGCCCAGCGGGCTGAAGGGAACGAAGCCGATCCCGAGCTCCTCGAGGGTCGGAAGCACCTCCGCTTCGGGCTCCCTCCACCACAGCGAGTACTCGCTCTGGAGCGCCGTGACCGGCTGGACCGCGTGCGCGCGACGGATCGTCTTGACGCCCGCTTCGGACAGGCCGAAGTGCTTGACCTTGCCTTCCCGGATCAGGTCCTTCACGGCGCCCGCGACGTCCTCGATCGGCACCTCGGGGTCGACGCGGTGCTGATAGAAGAGGTCGATGGCGTCGATCCGGAGCCGCTTGAGCGAGGCCTCCGCGACCTGCTTGATGTGCTCCGGCCGGCTGTCCAGGCCCGCCTGCTCCGCCCTCGGATCGAATCTTGAACCCGAACTTGGTGGCGATGACGACCCGCCGCGGAACGGCGCGAGCGCCTCGCCCACGAGCTCCTCGTTCGTGAACGGGCCGTAGACTTCGGCGGTGTCGAAGAACGTGACGCCGCGTTCGACGGCCGCGCGGATCAGGGAGATCATCTCCTGCTTGTCCGCGGCCGGACCGAAGCCGAAGCTCATGCCCATGCAGCCGAGCCCGAGAGCCGAGACTTCCAGGTTGCTCCGTCCCAATTTGCGTTTCTGCATTTCGTTCTCCTATTCGGGGATCCCCGGTCGCCGCCCCAGGTTCAGCATGGCTCTGCTCCGGACGAATCTTCCCTCCGACGTTCACCGCAAGTCATTAACAGAACGCGCCAATGTCATGGCCAGACGCGCCAGCCCCATCCGAACCAGGCCGCCTCGGTGATCTCCGGAAACCTCTCGAGCTGCCATATAAGCTCGGGCGGCGGGTCTGCCAGGGGAGGTCGATACGTGTCGACGAAGGCAGGCCATTTCTCCGGTGTGCCTCTAGATGGAGGTGAGTTCTGGGTGCCTTCTTCTGCTCGGCGAAACGACCGTACGCCTTCGTGGGCCTCGTCCTCGTCTGGAACGCTCTCCTCCTGGGGGGATTCGCGTCCCAGCTCTCCCTGACGACCGGAACCACCTCGCTTCCCGGCCTTCCTGGCCGCGGGTACGTTCTTCGCGAGCCATATCGTCGACGTGCTGCTCGTCGTCTCCGCGGGCGCCCTCCTGGTCAACGGCCCGCTCCCGCTGCGGCTCCTGGCCTACGGCACGTTTCTCGTTCAGTTTCTCGGGGACGCCCTTCAGCTCTTCTCGCACTACTTGACGGGCCAGTACCTCTCGAGGCTGGCGGTCGAGAACGCAAACCACGTTGCGCTTCTCTTCAGCCCGAGGAGGGTCATCGGAGTCGCCGTCGCGGTGGCTGCCGCGCTCTCCGTGCCGCTCATGACGGAAATCGCGCGGAAGGCGGGCCGCTGGCGCGAAGCCGGGACCCTCTCCCTCGCCGCTCTCTCTCTCGCTGCCGTCGTCGCGGTCGCCCCCCGGGCCCTTCCGGCCGACGCCCGCAAGATCCGGGAGGAGCTGTACGAGGGAAACAACATCACGGACCGGTCACCCCTCGTCTCGCTGTTCGAGGTGCTCGTCGGGGAACCGGCGCGGGACTGGAACGTATTCACCCGCGCCGACGCCGCGGCGATGAAGCGATTCGGTTTCGAGATCTCGCTTTCGAGCGCCTATCCGCTCCGGAAAGACTGGATCTACGAAGGGGATCCGCCCTTCGAGAGAGTGCCGGGAGCCCCTCGCCTTCCCAACATCATCGTCTTCTTCACCGAGGGCCTGTCGGCGCGTCTGACGGGACCCTACGACTCGCCGTTCCCGGGGATCACGCCGAATCTCGACCGCTTCGCCGCCGACCCGAGGACGATGGTCGTGACGAACTACTACAACCACACGTTCGCGACGTACCGGGGTCTTCACGGGCAGCTCTGCTCCCTGTTCCCGAAGGACGAGGGGTCGGATGCGTGGCTCGAAGGCCCCGAGAACGGGGGCGTCAGAAGCTACTTCAGCCTCGCCGACTACCTCCGCGAGCTGGGGTACGAGACGAGCTTCCTCGACACGCACCGGCGCGGGGCGGCCCGCGTCGACAAGATGTTGAGACGGATCGGGTTCGAGAACGTCCTGACCGCGGAAGATCTCTCGGCGCAGTACCTGGGAGGCGTGGAGCCGCTGCGGAGCGACGCTCTTTCCGATCATCAGCTCCTCGACGCCCTCGTAGGCTTTCTCGAGAAACGACAAGAACGCTCAGGCGGGTCGCGGCCCTTCTTCGTGGGGCTCTACAACGTCGAGACCCATGCCTTCCAGGATTCGGCGGCCGATGGCCCGAAGTACGGAGACGGCGGGAACTACAGCCTCAACACCGTTCACAACTTCGACCATGCGTTCGGCCGGTTCCTGGACTTCTTCCTGAGCTCGCCTCTCGCGAAGGACACCGTCGTGGTCTTCACGGCGGACCATTGTCACTACACGGAGAGGACCTACACGGAGGTCATGCGGCCGAACTTCCCCGGCCTTTCGCGCATCCCCGTGGACACGATCCCCCTCATCATCTATTCGCCCCTTCACCGGCTTCCGGACACCTTCGACGCGGACTTCCAGACCTCCTTG
Organism: Thermoanaerobaculia bacterium; assembly: GCA_963816185.1. Taxonomy (GTDB): domain Bacteria; phylum Acidobacteriota; class Thermoanaerobaculia; order UBA5066; family UBA5066; genus Fen-183. Next base: position 253,721 of record CAWFJJ010000029.1, read on the forward strand.
GACTTCACGCCGTCCCTCATTCACCTGCTCGGCCTGCCCCAGAGACCCAACCCGTTCCTCGGTCGCTCGATCTTCTCGTCCCACGCCGGGGACGATCGCGGGCTGGGCATCGCCTTGATCGGCACGGATCTCTTCTTCGTCGATCGGAGCGGGATCGCCCGCAGGGGACGGCTTCGCGAGCACGCGAGGGAGTTCTGGAAAGTCCAGCGCTTCATGCGTTACCTGGCGGATCTCGAGGAGCGCAACAGGATCTGGCCGAGCCCCGGCGCCGGCAGCGCGCGCCGCTCGCCCGGGCACGGGTGACTCGGGATCGCGCTAGCGGGCGAAGAAGGTGTTGCTGACCCAGACGAGGATCGCGAGAAGCCCCACGCCGAGGACGAGGCTCCACGTGACCAGCTTGGCCTCCACCGGCAAGGAACGGCTCGAAGGGAATCTTCGCCAGCTCGTCGGCCACCTGCTTCCCGGTCGTCACCGGCGGCGGGTAAATCGCGATCCTCTCGCAAGCCTTTTCCAGTCGGGCGGCTTCGGGCGCGGGAGGCGTCGCGGGCTTCTTCTTCGTCTCGACCTCGGGTTCCAGAACTTCCGTTACCATGATTTCTCCCTTTTTCAGCTCGCCGTTTCGCTCTTCAGATCCTCAGGCCGTCACAGGGTGGGGGGCACGATGCCGTGGAAGAAGACCCACGAGATGGCGAGGCCGATCCAGACGATGAAGCCGAACAGGCAGACGATGTAGACGAGCGCCAGCTTTCCGATGCCCTCTTCCCAGAGCTTCCTGAAGTTGGAGAGGAGGCCGATCGTGAAGAAGGTCATCACGAAGAAGAGGACGCGGAAGATGTTGCTCTCGGCGGTCGAGACCTTGGCGGCCGCGAGGAACGCCGGCGCCTGAATCGCGAGCAGCAGCATCACGACGAACGTCGCCGATGTAGCCGAAGACGAACTTCGGGCAGCGCTCCCAGATAGCGCGCCCGTTCACCTTCTCCCCCGGTTTCTTCTCGATCGCGGTGGCCCAGATGATCGCCAGGATGACCGCCCAGATCCCGATGAACATGTCGATGAAGATCTTCACGGTCGTCGTGGTCATGAGCATCCAGCCCTCTTTGTAGTGGACGCCCGTGGCCGCGAAAGCCTTCGCCCGGATCAGCGCGTCGGTGATGGCTCCGCTGGCCACAGCGGCGCCGTCGGTCTTGACCGCAAGGCCCATCCAGGCCCCGGCGACCATCGGCTGGCTGTAGAGGAAGGTCTCCGCCATGAACGGCAGGAAGAGCAGCTCCACGACGGCGAAGATCACCACGAGAGAGGAGACCATGATCGGGACGACCGGCCTGCTCTTGATGGCGGCACCCGTGGCGATCGCCGCCGAAACGCCGCAGATGGAGATGCCGGACGCGAGCGGCGCCGACCACTCCTTGCTGAACTTGAAGACTTTTCGCGCGATCAAATAGACGAGCGCCCAGTAGATCAGGTACGCCTCGACGATGGCCGCGAACCCTCGGAACATGATCGCCTTGGCCAGCCCGGTGGCCCCCGCCGCCTGCACGCCGAGAAATGCGCCCAGGATCACGATGGCGGTCTTGATGTACCACTCGGGGCGGGTCGCTTCCTTCAGGAAGGTGGTCGTCTTGGGGAAGAAGTTGCCGACGACGAGACCTGCGAGAAGGGCCACCACGAAGCCGGCCTCGCCCGTGAGCCCCAGCGACCAGGGGATCTTGAAGGCCGCCCGCTTGTCCGGCGTCGCCGCGATGTAGGCGACGTTCCCGATGAGCCAGCACAGGTAGCTCACCCAGAAGATCACCGTGAAACCGACGGCGAACTCCTTGAGCTTGAGCTTGAGGACCTTGGCACCGATGCTCATGATTGCGAGCATGAACAGGTAGGTGAGCAGCAGGGAAATGGGACCCGACACCGCGGCATAGGCCTTCGAAACCGGCGCCATGGCCTTTCCGAGCGTCACCCACACGTTCGTGGCCACGCCGAAGCCAAGGAGGTCCTTTCCGAGGAGAGGACCTAGCGACAGGAGGAAGACGAAGAACCCGATCCAGACGGCCCACCAGTCTTCCGTGTTCTGAATTAACCTAGGTTTTTGCACGTCGGCCTCCTTCAGGGACAGACGAACCCCTCGCATCTATGGGGGCCGCCACGACGCCTGAACACCCGCGTTGTTGAAGAGCAATTGCGTTGCCCACAATGGGCCAATCGCTAAGGCATTCCATCTGAGCGGCTTAGACAACACAAGGTACGTGGGACGTTACGGAACGGTAATGCGATGGGGCGGGGTGTCACTGCCGCGTACCGCCGAGATTCCTCTCGTACAAAGTCTCCTCCAATCCTTCGTCAGGGCACGTGACCGACCATGTCGAGGCGGGCGAGCTGGGCCACTCCCGCGAGCGCGTCGTCGAGCGTCGGCCCCGTCGCCTCCTCGTAGTCTTCGCCCCTCTTGGCCTCGGCGCGCCAGGTCAGGCCCCACCGGACCGTCCAGCCTTCCTCTTTCAGCTGCCGGAGGAGGCCCTCCCACTCGCGGCCTCTCTCGCAACGGAGGGCCACGAGCGCCTGGAAGCTCGCCTTGAGCAGCTCGAGGTCGACGTCGTTCAGCGCCACGCTCTCCGGAAGCGGTACTTCGAGAGTTCGTCTCGCGAGCATGCTCGCCTCCCCCGGCCTCCCTAGAGGCCGTATCTCTCCACGATCTCGCTCTTCGACTTGCCGAGAATGTCGTGCTTCTTTCCCACCTTCCGGAAGGCCTCGATGGCCTTTTCGAGATGGGCTGTCGTGTGCGCAGCGGAAAGCTGAGTCCGGATTCGGGCCTGTCCCTTCGCGACGACCGGGAAGAAGAAGCCGACGACGTAGACCCCTTCCGCGAAGAGGTCGCGCGCCACGTCCTGCGCGAGCTTCGCGTTGTAGAGCATGACCGGGACGATCGGGCTCTCGCCGGCCTTGATGTCGAAGCCGGCCTCCGTCAGGAGCCGCCGCCAGACCCTGGCGTTCTCCTCGAGCCGGTCGCGCCGTTCGGTCGTTTTGGAGACGAGGTCCAGCACCTTGAGCGTTCCGGCCACGATGACCGAGGCCAGCGTGTTCGAGAAGAGGTACGGCCGCGCCCGCTGGCGGCACAGCTCGACGATCTCCCTCCGCCCGCTGACACAGCCTCCCGAGGCCCCGCCCAGCGCCTTGCCGAACGTCGTGGTGAGGACGTCGATCTTTCCGAGAACGCCGAAGCGCTCGGGCGTCCCGCGGCCCGTCTTTCCGATGAAGCCGGAGGCGTGCGAATCGTCGACGAAGACCATCGCGTCGTGCTTTTCGCAGAGGGCCACGATCTCGTCGAGCTTCGCGAGGTCGCCGTCCATCGAGAAGACGCCGTCGGTGATCACGAGGCGGAAGCGCTTGTCCTGGTGCTCGACGAGCTTCTCCTCGAGGTGACCCATGTCGGAGTGCTTGTACGTGTCCTGCGCCGCCTTGCAGAGGCGCATCCCGTCCACGATCGAGGCGTGGACGAGCCGGTCGGCGATCATCACGTCCTTGTCGGAGAGGAATGCCTCGAAGACCCCGGCGTTCGCGTCGAGGCAGGACGAGAACAGGAGAGTGTCCTCCGTCCCGAGGAACTCCGTCAGCCGGTTCTCCAGCTCGCGGTGGATGTCCTGCGTGCCGCAGATGAAGCGGACGGACGACATGCCGTACCCGCGGCGTGTCGAGCCCGGCGTGCGCCGCCGCGAGCACGTCGGGGTGCGACGAGAGGCCGAGGTAGTTGTTCGAGCAGAGGTTCAGGACCTTCTTGAGCGGAGCGCCCGCGGGGAACTCGACCTCGATCTCGGCCCCCTGCGGCGCGTGGATGTATCGCTCCTCCTTGAAGAGGCCGGCGGCCTTCAGGGTTTCGAGCTCTGCGCCGAGAACGTCGCGGAAGGTCGCGGAAAGAGTCTCGGTGGCCATGTCAGACCTCCACGGGAGTGAACCGCTTCACGAGATCGAAGATGCTGTCGACGGTGTTGAAGGCCTCGGGCGTCGCGTCCGCGTCGGGGATCTTCACGGCGCACTTCCTCTCGAGAAAGCGCTTGAGGGAGACCATCGAGAAGGAGTCGACGATCCCGCCGGTGATGAGCGGCGTCGACGTCTTCAGCTCGCGCTCGTCCCCCTCCTCGAGATACTCGCGCCGGACGTAGTCGAGGATGGTCTTCTTGAGGTCGTCCATTCAGTCCTCCATCAGGGTCGAAAGGTCGCCGACCGGCTCGCCCCACTCCTGCGCGCGGAGGACCCGGCGGACGATCTTGCCGCTCCGGTTTCGCGGGAGCGACGCCACGAAGGCGATCTCCTGCGGCATCGCGATGGGAGAGAGCCGTTTCCGGACGAAGTTCATGATCTCGAGCTCGAGGTCCTCTCCCGGAGTGAAGCCCGGCTTGAGCGCGACGAACGCCTTGACGACTTCCATGTTCACCGCGTCGGGCTTGGCGACCGCCGCCGACTCGGCGACGGCGGGATGCTCGAGAAGCGCCGACTCGACCTCGAACGGACCGACGAGGTGCCCTCCCGTGTTGATCACGTCGTCGTCCCGTCCCACGAACCAGAAGTAGCCGTCTGCGTCCACGGTGGCGCGATCGCCGGTGAGGTACCAGCCGTTCGAGAACTTCTTCGCGTACCCGTCGGGATTGTTCCAGTAGCCGCTGATCATCGAGGGCCAGCCGGGGCGGAGGCCGATCACCCCGACACGCCCCGGCTCCGTGTACGGCTCGAGCGTCGCCGGGTCGAGGACGGCGGCCGCGATGCCCGGGAAGGGCTTTCCCATCGAGCCGGGCTTCACCGGCATCCCGGGGTAGTTGGAGATGACGATGCAGCCCGTCTCCGTCTGCCAGTACGTGTCGTGGAAGGGGAGGCCGAACGCCTCACGCGACCAGTGGACCGCCTCGGGATTGAGCGGCTCGCCGACGCTCGCGAGATGCCGGAGCGAGGAGAGGTCGTGGCGCTTCGCCGTCCCCGTCCCCTCGCGCATCAGGAGGCGAATCGCCGTCGGGGCGGAGTACCAGACGCTGATTCGCCGCTTCTCGATGAAGTCGTACCAGCGGTCGGCCCCGAACCCGGAGTCGAGGACGGCCTGCGTGATGCCGTTCGACCAGGGGCCGATGATCCCGTACGACGTTCCTGTCACCCAGCCGGGATCCGCGTTGCACCAGTAGACGTCGTCCGATCTCAGGTCGAGCACCCACTTCGCCGTCAGATACTGTGAGACGAGCGACCGGTGGACGTGTTGCGCGCCCTTGGGCTGCCCGGTCGTTCCGGACGTGTAATGGAGGACCGACGGCGTCTCGGCCGTCGCGGGGAAGACGTGGAACTTCTGGAGGCGCGGCTCGGAATCAATGTCGAGCGCGACCTCGCCGTCCTGCAGCGCGAGGCCCTGCGCGTCGACGACGACGACCGTCCGAAGAGCAGGGAGGTTCGGGCGTGCCCGCCGGACCTTCGGCAGGTGCTTCCTCTGCGTCACGACGGCCGCCGTTCCGGCGTCGAGAAGGCGCGTCAGGAGCGACTCCTCGCCGAAGGCGGAGAAGAGAGGCTGGACGACCGCGCCCATCTTGAGGATCCCGACGAAACCGATGTACAGCTCGGGCACGCGGTCCAGGAAGAGACAGATCCGCTCGGAGGGCTCGAGGCCGAAACGCGAGAGCGCGGCGGCGACGGCGTTCGAGAGGAGGCGCAGGTCGTCGAAGGTGTACGCCCTCTCGCGGCCGTCGGACGCTTCCCAGAGAAGCGCCGGCTTCCTCGCGAGGCCGAGCCGGCAAATCCGGTCGGTCAGATGCCACCCGATGTTGACCGGCTCACCGCGACCCCACCCCATCTCCTTCTCGGCGATCGCCCAGTCGAATCCCTCGAGCCGTTCTTCGTACGAGCCGATGTTGCAGAGCCGCTTCTCTTCGAGGATTTCCGTCGCATACATGGCGATCACCCCTGAAGCACGACGCTCGCCGCGGCGAGGCTGTCCGTGTGCGAGAGGGAAACCAGAATGTTTGTTACGCCGAGGCGGTCGGCCGCCTCTTTCACACAGCCGTGGAGGAGGAGGCGCGGCGGTGCATCCCCTGCCCCGGCGACCTCGACCTCGCGCCAGAAATCGCGCGACGTCGAGCCCGCGAGGGCCTTGAAAAGCGCCTCCTTGGCCGCGAAGCGGGCAGCGAAATGCCGCGCCGGGTACCGCTTGGCCTCGCAATACTCGATCTCGGCCGGCGTGAAGACCGTGTTCCGGAACTCAGCCCCGTCCTGCTCCAGCTCCTTCGCCATTCGGGCGACGTCGAGGAGGTCGGTACCGATCCCGAGGATCATGGACGTGACTCATCCCAAACGTCTGACCCCCGGGAAGCCCGCCCGCCATGATTCATGATCATCATGGCGGGAATGAGGAGACGGATCCCGCGGTACACTTTTCCCGTGTCCCGGAAATGACCCCGCACACGTCCGACTCGCTTCTCGCGCTCGCCCGAAACTTCCAGGAATGCCGAGTCCTTCTGACGGGCGCGGAGCTGGACCTCTTCACGCTCCTCGCACCCGAGGCGCTTGGACTCGAGGGGATCGTGTCAAAGACCGGTGCCGACCCTCGCGCGCTCGAGATCCTGCTCGACGCGCTCGCGGCGCAGGGGCTGCTCGCGAAGGAGGGGGGAAAGTGGCGGACCGAGCCGTCCGTCGCGCCTCTCCTGGTCGCGCGAGCCGAGGGCTCGATCCTCCCGATGGTTCTTCACGCCGCGAACCTCTGGAACAACTGGTCGGAGCTCACGCGGAAAGTCGCTCCGAAGCATGCCGAGGTGTCCGGCCCGCAATTCCTCGCGGCGTTCATCGGCGCGATGCACGTCGTCGCCGCACCGCAAGCCGACTCGATCGTCGCCGCCGTCGGCGCGGGCGGGGCGCGCCGGCTTCTCGACGTGGGCGGCGCCTCGGGGACGTATACCCTCGCGTTCCTCCGCGCGAACCCCGGGATGACGGCCACACTGTTCGATCGGCGGCCAGTCGTGGAGATGGCGCGAACACGCCTCGGCGCGGCCGGCGTCCTGTCTCGCGTGACGCTCGCCGGGGGCGACTTCGCCACCGATCCACTGCCGCCCGGACATGACCTCGCTTTCGTTTCAGCCATCATTCACCAGAACTCGCCCGCCGAGAACCTCGTGCTCTACCAGAGGATCCACGAGGCGCTCGTCCCGGGCGGCCGCCTCGTCATCCGCGATCACGTGATGCAGCCCGATCGCACCCGCCCCCGCGCCGGCGCGCTCTTCGCGATCAACATGCTGGTCGGGACCGCGGGCGGGGGGACGTACACGTTCGACGAGATTGGCGGCGGGCTGAGGGGGGCGGGCTTCGAGCGCGTGCGCCTCGTTCAGACGGGCGAGAGGATGGACGCACTGGTGGAGGCGTTCAAGGTCGGCTAGAGCCCCGCCAACCGTCCGATGATCGGCGGGATCAGATATGTCGCGAGCTGCCGTTGAGAGCCTCCTCCGAGGACGACCTCCAGCTTCGCTCCGCAGGCCTTCTCCGCCAGCTCTTTCATCAGAACCGCGATGCTCCAGTAGCAGGGTCCCGAGAGGCCTATGTCAGCGTAATCGCCCTCGTGAGTGTCGAAGCCGAAATACCAGAAGAGAAAGTCCGGCTTAAACGTGCCGACCCGGTCGTCGGCGTTCCGCGCGACGAGATCGAAATAGGCGTCGTTCATGGCTTCGCTTCCTCCGCCCTCCGAGGGGATCGGACAGGCCACGTCGACCTTCGTGCCGTCTTTGGACTCGAAGTCCGCGCTGCAGAAGCAGATGTGGAGGACGTCGGAATCATCGCGGAAGATCTCGCGCGTCCCGTCGGCGTGGTGTGCATCCGTGTCCACGATCGCGAAGCGCTTCAGGCCGACCTTCTCGCGCAGGTTGACGATGCAGAGGGCCACGTCGTTGAAGCAGCAGAAGCCTCCGAATTCGTTGCTACCCGCGTGATGCCCGCCCGCGCCGATGAACGCAAAGGCGTTCGTGAGGTCCCCGCTCGCGATCTTCTCGCCGGCGGCGACCACGCCTCCCGCCGAATGCCAGGCCGTGGAGCAAAGGGGATCCTTTTCGACGCGCTCCAGAAGGTCAGGCGTGTGAATCTTCAACAGCAATTCCCGGGAGACGGGCTCCGGCTCGTACAACTTGACCCTGTCGCTCTCCAGAAGCTTGTCGAGGGCGCTCGGAAAGTCGGCCAGCCGCGTGCCGACCGTCAGGTAGCTACGCCGGGAGAAGGAAGAGTGATAGAAGACTCCGGTCGCGTGCTTCGCCATGATTGTCTCGCCCTGAGAAGAAAGACGAGGCCTACTCCCACTTCGGCGGTCGCTTCTCGAGGAAGGCGTGGAGGCCTTCGGCGAAGTCGGGGGTGCCCGCGAGGTGAACCGCCGCGTCGAGCTCGAGGGCGAGGGCATCTTCATACGGGAGATCGAGGCCCAGCGTGATGCACCGGCGGATGGCCGCGAGCGCGGAGGCCGGCTTCTTGGCCAGAGCCGCGGCATACGCCTGGGCCTCCTCCCGGAGCTTCTCGGGAGGCACGACGAAATCCACGAGCCCCATCGCGAGCGCTTCGTCGGCCGTGACGAGATTTCCCTCGTAGAGAAAACGCAACGCACGAGGGCGGCCGAGGAGCCGGGACAGGGACTGCGTGGTGCCCACGGGCGGAATGAAACCGATGTTGATCTCCGGCTGCCCAAGGCGTGCATCCTTCGCGGCAAAACGGACATCGCAGTGGAGAACGATCTCGAGTCCGCCGCCGACCGCCGTCCCGTGAATGGCGCCGAGAAGCGGCTTCGGAGCCTCGCGGATCTGTCCGACGAGACGATGACAGATCTCGACCCATTCCCGCATTTCCCCCGGCCGCATGGCCTTGAGGACTTTGAGGTCCGCTCCGGTCGAGAAGAACTTCTCGAGCGCGCTGGCAATCACGATGACGCGAACGCCGGCATCCCGCAGGAGCTCGTCCAGCGCCAGCGGGATTTCGCGGAGCATCGTCCAGTCGATGGCGTTGAGGGGCGGCCGCCGGTACTCGAGCCAGCCGACGCGGTCTCTTACGCTCGTTTTCAGGAACTCGTAGCTCATGGTCACCTCGCCGAATCGATCTTCAGCGGGCGATTATCGGCCCGGCATACGATCGGCCGCCGGACGAGGGAGGGCGGGGATGGCGGAGCACGCGGACGTCGCGATCATCGGCGCCGGAGTCATCGGCTGCAGCGTCGCGTTCCACCTCGCGCGCCTCGGCCGGCGCGGCGTCTTCTTGATCGAGAAGGAGCCGTTGCCCGGCTCGGGCTCGACGTCGAAGGCGAACGGCGGCATCCGGGCCCAGTTCACGACGGAGATCAACGTCGCGATGTCCCTCGCCTCGATGGCCATCCTCGACTCTCTCGCGGACGAGATCGGCGACCCGCCGCTCTACCGGAAGGCCGGCTACCTCTTCCTCACGGGCGACCCGGCGCGGCTCTCCGCGATGAAGGCCGCCGCCGCGTTCCAGCGCGCGCGCGGCGTCAGCGTCGAGGTCCTCGACGCGGCGGGCGTGCGCGCGAAGGCGCCCTACGCGGCCGGGCCGATCCTGGGCGGCACTTTCGGCCCGCGCGACGGATTCATCGATCCGGGCGGCCTGACGAACTTCTTCCTGCGCGAGGCGACACGGGCCGGCGTCACGGTGCGCTACGGCGCCGGGGTGACGGCGGTCGAGAGGGAGTCCTCCGGGACGTTCTGCCTCCGCACGGCGGCCGGCGAGATCCGGGCTTCCGTCGTGGTCGACGCCGCGGGACCTTTCTCGGGCCGCGTCGCGGCGCTCTTCGGGGTGGACCTTCCCGTCGTGCCCGTCCGCCGGCACATCCTCATCAGCGGGCCTTGCCCCTCGCTCCCGCAGACGATCCCCATGACGATCGACGCGGACAGCGGCATCCTCATCCGCCGCGAGGGAAACCGGGTCCTGATCGCGTACTCGAACCCCGACGAGCCCGCCGGCTTCAACACCGCCTTCGACCCCGACTTCCCGCTCCGCATCGCCGAGCCGTTGGAGGCGCGTTTCCCCGCGGTCGGCGCAGCGGGCCTCGACCTCAAGCGGAGCTGGGCCGGGCTCTACGAGGTGACGCCCGACCACCACGCCGTCATCGGCCCCGTTCCGGACGTGCCCGGCTTTTTCGTCGTCGCCGGCTTCTCCGGCCACGGCGTCATGCACGCGCCGGCGGCGGGCCGGGCGGTCGCCGAGATGATCGTCAAGGGGCGGAGCGAAAGCGTGGACGTCGGGGCGCTGTCCCTCGAGCGGTTCGCCCGCGGCGAGGCGATCCACGAGACGATGGTCCTCTGCCACGTTGACGAATTACGAGAAACAGAAGAAGCGTAACCGAATCGCTTTCGAGAGACCGCCCGCGCGGATATCATTCTGCGCGGGAACATGGAATCGGGGTCAGACAGCCCGGACGTCGGGAAACGCCTCCGGGAGCGGGGAGAGCGTGTTCAGGCGGCGGCCTTCCGGATCGCCGAAGCCGTCACAGCGACCGAGAGCCTGAAGGAGCTGTTCTCGAGGATCCACTCGATCGTGAGCGGGCTGATGGAGGCCGCCAATCTCTACATCGCCCTGCACGACCCGGACCGCGACATCCTCAGCTTTCCGTACTTCGTCGACGAGGTGGACGAGCCGTTTCCGCCGAAGCCTCTCGGCAAGGGCCTGACGGAGTACGTTCTCCGGACGGGCCGGCCCCTTCTCGCCTCTCCCGCCGTCTTCGAGGAGCTCGTCGCTTCCGGCGAGGTCGAGCCCATCGGGAGCGCCTCGGTCGACTGGCTCGGCGTCCCGTTGCGCGGCCGCGACCGGACCATCGGCGTCCTGGTGGTCCAGAGCTACTCGGGCAAAGTCCGCTACACCGAGGAGGATCGCGACCTCCTCGTCTTCGTCTCCTCCCAGATCGCCCAGACCATCGAGAGGAAACGCTCCGAAGAGGCCCTCCGCGAGAGCGAGCTGAAGCTGCGGTCGACCGTCGCGGATCTGAAGCGGCTGACCGACAACATGGTCGACGTGATCAGCCAGGTGGACCTCGGGGGGCGGTTCCAGTTCGTCAGCCCGTCGCACGAGGTCGTGACGGGCTGGACGCCCGGAGAGCTCCTCGGCGCGAACGCCCTCGACCTCGTCCACCCCGACGACCGCGAGATGATCCGCGCCAAGCTGGCGCGCGGGGCGGTGACCGGAAAATCCGGAGTGGCGGAGTACCGGTACCGGGTTCGAGACGGAAGGTACATCTGGGTCGAGACCGTTTCGAACGTCCTGCGCGGTCCCGACGGAAAGCCGCAGGCCTACGTCCTCGGGTCCCGCGACGTGACCGCTCGCAAGAGGGCCGAGGCGGTCCTCGGGGTCCTCCACGAGACGGAAAGGAAGATCCTTCGCCACGAGCCGATCGAACGGATCCTGCAGTTCATCTGTGACGAGGTGGCGGGCCGATTCGAGTTCGCCGTCGTGTGGATCGGCACAAGGAGCCCGATGGGTCGATCGAGCCAGCGGGCCGTTGCGGGGCCGGCCGGGGACTTCGTCGAGGCAGAGCCGCTTCCGGTGGGACGGCGCGCCCGAAGGGCAGGGTCCGAGCGGGGAGGCCATCCGCACCGGCCGGCCGGTGGTCATTACGACGAAGGCGGACGAGAGGGTCGCGGCCTGGAAGGACGGCGTCGAGAAGTTCCGTCTCGGCTCGGCGCTGTCGATCCCGCTCGTCGTCGGGGAGTCCGTGCTCGGTGTCCTCTCGAGCTACTCGGACCGCCCGAACTCCTACGGCGAGGAGACGACCCGCCTTCTCACGCGCTTCGCCGACCAGGCGGCGCTCGCCCTCGTCGAAGCGGGGCAGCACGAGCGGATCGAGCTCCAGACCGCGGCGCTCGAGGCGGCGGCGAACGCGGTCGTCATCACGGACCGCGAGGGCCGGATCGAGTGGGTGAACCCCGCCTTCACGGAGCTCACCGGATGGCAGAGGGAGGAGGTCATCGGGAAGACCCCGCGAATCCTGAAGTCGGACATCCAGGCCCCCTACTACTACGAGAAGCTCTGGGAGACGATCGTGGCGGGGAACGTCTGGCGGGGCGAGCTTCACAACCGGCGCAAGGACGGCTCGGTCTACGTCGAGGAGCAGACCATCACCCCGGTCCGGTCGGCGGACGGAGAGATTCGCCACTTCATCTCGATCAAGCAGGACGTCACGGCCCGAAGGCAGAACGAGGAGCGGATCAGGCACCTCGCCTTGCACGACCCGCTCACGGACCTCTCCAACCGCCACGCGTTCGAAGAGTCTCTGGCGCGACCGTGTCCCGGCGCGCTCCGCGGATCGCCGTCGTCGCTTCTCCTCCTCGACCTCGACAACTTCAAGATCGTCAACGATGCGCTCGGGCACCCCGCCGGCGACCAGGTCCTGGTCGAGGTGGCCCGTCTCATCGTGACGCTCGTGCGCCCCGGCGACGTGGTCGCCCGGTTCGGCGGCGACGAGTTCGCCGTCCTGCTCGAAGGGGTGGCGCTGGAGGGAGCCCGGATCACGGCGGAGCGGCTCCGGCAATCCGTCGACGAGCACCGGTTCTACGTCGGCGACCGTGCTTTCGACCTCGGGGTCAGCGTCGGAGTGGTCCCGGTGGACGGCCCGCGGACGCCTCGTCCCTGATGGCCGTCGCCGACACGGCGCTCTATGCCGCCAAGGAGAGGGGCCGCAACCGGGTGATGGTCGTCGAGAGCGCGCGAGCAGCGCCTCTCCGCTCTCCCAGGCGAGCCGCTGGGCGTCGCGGATCAAGGAGGCGCTGCGGGAGAATCGTTTCGTCCTCCACTACCAGCCGATCTTCCATTTCAAGTCGGGCCGAGCGGCGCACTTCGAGGCGCTCATCCGTCTGCAGGAGGGGCAGGACGACCTATCGCGCCGGAGGTCTTCCTCCCGGCGGCGGAGAGGTTCGGCCTGATGCCCTACGTCGATGCCTGGGTCGTGGACCAGCGTCATCGAGCTCCTGGTCAACCGTCCCGACGTGGAGATCTTCGTCAACCTCTCGGGCACGAGCCTGGGAGACGAGTCTCTCTCTCGTACATCGAGGAGCGCTGACCTCGACGGGCTCCCGGCCGGACGCCTGGCCTTCGAGATCACCGAGACGGCGGCGGTCGAGGGACATCGTCGTCGCCCGCGAGTGGATGCGCCGGGTGAAGGACCGCGGGTGCCGGTTCGCGCTCGACGACTTCGGGACCGGGTTCTCTTCCTTCTCCTACCTCCAGAGCCTGCCGGCCGATTACGTGAAGATCGACGGCTCCTTCATCCGGGGAGTGGAGACCGACCCGGCCGCCCGTGCCCTCGTGAGGGCGATCGACACGATGGCCCACACCCTGGGAAAAGAGACGATCGCCGAGTGCGTGGAGAGTCTGGATTCCGTGAAAACTCTCGTGGAGCTCGGCGTCGGGTACGGCCAGGGCTACGCGCTGGGAATGCCGGCCCCGGAGCTTTCGCCGGGCGGTGGGCGTACTCTTCCGCTGCCGAAGGTCAAGCGGGCGACGGAAGGCGGCTGAATGAAGAAACACCGCATCGCCGTGATCGCCGGAGACGGAATCGGCAAGGAGGTCGTGCCGGAGGGGATCCGCGTGCTCGAAGCGGCGGGCGCGAAGTTCGGGCTCGCGTTCCAGTGGGACGAGCTGCCGTGGAGCTGCGCGTACTACGCGAAGACCGGGCGCGATGATGCCGGAGGACGGGCTCGACCAGATCCGCGACCACGACGCGATCTTCCTCGGCGCGGTCGGCTTCCCGGGCGTCCCCGACCACGTCTCGCTCTGGGGGCTCCTGATCCCGATCCGCCGGCGGTTCCGACCAGTACGTGAACGTCCGGCCCGTGCGGCTCATGCCGGGCGTTCCGCTCGCCCCTGCGCGGCCGCGAGCCCGGGGACATCGACTTCGTCGTCGTGAGGGAGAACAACGAGGGGGAGTACTCGACGCTCGGCGGACGGATGCTTCGAGGGCACGGACGCCGAGATGGTCGTGCAGGAGAGCGTCTTCACCCGGCGCGGCATCGACCGGATCATGCGGTACGCCTTCGAGCTCGCGCCGCAAGGGCCGAAGAAGCACCTGACCTCGGCGACGAAGTCGAACGGCATCTGCCATCACGATGCCGTATCTGGGACGAGCGGGCCGAGGCCATGGCGCGGGAATACCCCGACGTGAAGGCCGACAAGTACCACATCGACATCCTGACGGCGCACTTCGTCGGAACCCGGACTGGTTCGACGTCGTCGTCGGATCGAATCTCTTCGGAGACATCCTGTCGGACCTCGGGCCGGCCGTGCACCGGGCACGATCGCCATCGCGCCGTCGGCGAACCTGAACCCGGAGCGAGAGTACCCGTCGCATGTTCGAGCCGGTCCACGGCTCGGCTCCCGACATCGCCGGCAAGCGGGATCGCGAACCCGATCGGCCAGATCTGGTCGGGCGCGATGATGCTCGAGCATCTCGGCCACCCCGAGGCCGCGGACGCGGTCGTGCGCGCGATCGAGCGGTCCTTCGGGAGGGCCCGCGCACGCCGGACATGGGCGGCCGCGCGAGCACCGGGGAGGTCGGCAAGGCGGTCGCCGGGGCGGTCTGATCCGGCTCGCGCTAGGATGGGCGAAGCGGAGGAGGACCAATCGTGAAAAAAGCTCTCCGGCTCACTCGCATTCCCGCCCTGACGTTCGCCGCGCTCGTCCTCGCGAGCTGCGCGTGGAAGAAGGACCTCGACCAGGTCAAGGCCGAGAACAAGACGCTCAACGAGGAAAAGCAGCGCGCCCAGAGGGAGCTCGGCGCGGCCGGCGCCGCGACCGCCGAGATGCAGTCCACGCTCGACGAGGTGCAGAAGAGCCTCGAGGACCTGCGCGTCAAGGAGCTCAAGGCCGTCAAGACCTCGATCGCCGTCGCCCAGGAAGGCAAGACCGCTACCGCCCAGAAGCGCGACGAGCTGAAGACGGAGATCGAGGAGATCCGCAACGCCGTCAAGGCGAACCTCGCGAAGCTCGAGGCCCTCCAGAAGCAGAAACACGCCTCGGACGTGAAGGCCACGACGCTCGAGCGACTCGTCGCCGAGCTGCGCGGCTCCCTCGAGGAGAAGGAAGCCACGATCGCCGCGCTCGAGCAGAAGACGCAGGAGCTGACGAAGACGACGGAAGAGCTGAAGAGCACCGTGAAGGAGAAAGAGGCGGCCGTGAAGGAGAAGGAGGCCGTCATCGCGGACCGCGAGACGCAGATGTCGACCGCCTACGTCCTCATCGCGACACAGAAGGCGCTCAAGAAGGCCGGCCTCGTCGAGAAGAAAGGCTCCGTGCTGGGCCTCGGCGGGAACTGGCAGCGGACGGGCCAGTTCGACGAGACGCTCTTCAAGCAGATCGACACGCGCAAGGAGACGGAGTTCGCCGTGGGCGCCGCTCGCGACAAGGCACGGGTCCTCTCGGATCACCCGAAGGACAGCTACACGCTTGCGGCGGCGGGCCCGAAGGCGAGCACGCTGACCGTGACGGACGCGGCGCGGTTCTGGAAGGGCAGCAAGTACCTCGTCGTCATGCTGCCGGACTGAGGGCGCGCGCGCGTGCACGGTTTCGTGCGCGGGCCTACCCCATGTGGTCTCCGAAGAGCACCCGAGGGGCGCCCCGACGTGCCATCGGGTTGCAGGCCAACGCGATCGGCTGTTCCGCGCCGTGGCACCGCGATTGAACGGAAGACGAGGAAGCCCGGTTACGGGCAGGAGGAAAAATGAAGAAGACCACCACCGCCGTCGTCGCCACCCTCGCCGCGGTCGCCCTCGGCAGCGCGGCCCTTGCCACCATGGACATCCAGAAGGAGTACAAGGCCAAGGACGCCGAAGGCCAACTGCGCCACCTGCCACGTCGCGAAGATGCCGAAGAAGGACGCCGCCGAGCTCAACGACTTCGGCAAGACCGTCAAGGCCGCCAAGGGCAAGGACGGAAAGGTCGACTGGTCGAAGGTCAAGGCCCCCGAAGCGAAGAAGTGAAATTTCCTCCCCTGGCGGCCGCACGGCGGCTGTCGCGCCCCCGGATCCAAATCCGGGGGCGTTTTCGTTTCGTGCGTCAGCGGGCCAGCGGAGCGAAGCGCGCCGTGAAGTGGCGGAGCATGCGCGGGGCCTCGGTGATGCGGTAGCCCGTGATCTTCGACGCGTTCTTTGCGACCTCGAGGACGGCCTCGGCCACGTAATCCACGTGAGACTGCGTGTAGACGCGGCGCGGGAAGGCGAGGCGCACGAGATCCATCGGGCCGGGCTGCTCGGTGCCGTCGGTCTTCAGCCCGAACATGACCGTCCCGATCTCGACGCCGCGCACGCCCGCGACCTCGTAAAGCGCGTTCACGAGCGCGATGCCCGGGTACTGGAGCGGCGGGATGTGCGGGAGCAGCGCGCGTGCGTCGAGGTACACCGCATGCCCGCCGGCGGGCGGATCATCGGCACGCGGGCCGATTCCAGCTTCTCGGCGAGGTACTCGATCGAGCGGATGCGGTATTGCAGGTACGGCTCTTCGACGACCTCCTCGAGGCCGCGCGCGATCGCCTCGAGGTCGTAGCCGGCGAGGCCGCCGTACGTCGGGAACCCCTCCGTGAGGATGAGAAGGTTGCGCGCTTTCTCGGCCCAGGCGTCGTCGTTCATCGCGAGGAAGCCGCCGATGTTCGCAAGCCCGTCCTTCTTCGCCGACATCGTGCAGCCGTCGGCCAGGGAGAACATCTCCTGCGCGATCTCCTTCGGGGTCCGGCCGTCCTGCCCCTTCTCACGGCGCTTGACGAGGTACGCGTTCTCGGCGAAGCGGCAGGCGTCGAGGAAGAAGGGCTTGTCGAACCGGTCGCAGAGCGCGCGCACGCCGTGGAGGTTCTCGAGCGACACGGGCTGGCCGCCCCCGGAGTTGTTCGTGACGGTGACCATGACGAGCGGAACGCGGCCGCCGTCCTTCGCGAGCGTCTCCTCGAGGGCTCCGAGATCGACGTTGCCCTTGAACGGGTGGAGGAGACTCGGGACGCGTCCTTCCGCAATGACGAGGTCGCGCGCCTCGGCGCCTTCGACCTCCACGTTCGCGCGCGTCGTGTCGAAGTGGTTGTTATTCGGGACGACGTCGCCCTCGTGAAGGATCGTGTGGAAGAGGATGCGCTCCGCGGCGCGCCCCTGATGCGTCGGAATGACGTGCTTGAACCCCGTCAGCTCCTGCACGGCGTCGCGAAACCGGTAATACGAGCGGCTGCCCGCATACGACTCGTCGCCCTGCATGAGCGCGCCCCACTGCGCGGCCGACATCGCGCCCGTGCCGGAGTCCGTCAGGAGGTCGATGAGGACGTCCTCGGCACGGAGGAGGAAGACGTTGTATCCGGCCTCGGCGATGGCCTTTTGCCGCTCCTCGACGGTCGTCGTCTTGATCGTCTCGACGGATTTGATCCGAAAGGGCTCGATGATCGTGCGGAATTCCACGAGAGGCGAGGATAGCAGCGGGTTCAGGCCGGAGTGAGTCCGACCACCCGGCCGTCCACGAGGTCGATGCGCTCGGCTGCGGGGACGGCCGGAAGGCCCGGCATCCTGATCATGTCTCCGAGCAGCGGTACGAGGTAGCCCGCGCCGGCCGCGAGGACGACGCCCCGCACGGTGATGTCGAAGTCCTCCGGGCGCCCCAGGAGCTTCGGGTCGTCCGACAGCGACTTCTGCGTTTTCGCGACACAGAGCGGGAGGTCGCCGTATCCGAACGCGACCGCTCGCGCGAGGTCCGCGTCCGCCTCGCGAGTCCAGACGACGTCGCTCGCGCCGTACATGGCGCGGGCGATCTTCGACATCTTCTCCTTCGGGGGATCGGTTCTGTCGTAGAGCGGCCGGAACCGGCTGCCGGGCCCTTCCGCCTGCGCCACGACGGCGTCGGCGAGCTCGATGCCGCCCTCTCCGCCGCACGCGAAGACGTCCGAGACCGCGAAGGGAACCTGAAGCCTCTCGCAGGCGCGCCTGACGAGGGCAATCTCCTCGACGGTGTCCGTCGCGAAGCGGTTGAGGGCGACGACGGGGCCCTCGCCGAAGATGCGGATCGACTCGACGTGCTTCTCGAGGTTCGAGAGTCCGCGCTCGAGCGCCACGCTGTCGGGCCGCGCGAGGGAATCCTTCGCCGCGCCGCCGTGGAGCTTGAGCGCGCGCACGGTCGCGACGAGAACCACGGCCGCCGTGTCAAGGCCTGCCGAGACGCACTTGATGTCGAAGAATTTCTCGGCGCCGAGGTCGAATCCGAAACCAGCTTCCGTGACCGTGTAGTCGGCGCAGGCCATCGCCATCTTCGTGGCGATCACCGAGTTGCAGCCGTGCGCGATGTTCGCGAAGGGCCCGCCGTGGAGGAGGGCGGCCACGCCGTCCACCGTCTGGACGAGGTTCGGCTTCAGCGCGTCCTTGAGGAGCACCATCATCGAGCCGACGGCCTTGAGGTCGGCCGCCGTGACGGGTGTTTTCTCGCGCGTGAGCGCGACGATCATGCGCGCGAGGCGCGCGCGCAGGTCCTCGGCGTCCTCGGCGAGGCAGAGAGCCGCCATGACCTCGGACGCCGGGGTGATGTCGAAGCCCGTCTCGCGCGGCACGCCCTCGAGAGCGCCGCCGAGGCCGATGACGACGTGCCGGAGAGACCGATCGTTCATGTCGATCACGCGGCGCCAGAGCACGCGCCGCGGGTCGATGCCGAGGCGGTCGCCCTGCTGGATGTGGTTGTCGAGGAGCGCGGCCAGGAGGTTGTGGGCCGCCGAGATCGCGTGGAAGTCGCCGGTGAAGTGGAGGTTGATGTCGTCCTCGGGCACGACGCGCGCGCGCCCGCCTCCCGTGGCTCCGCCCTTCATCCCGAACGTCGGGCCCAGGGACGGCTCGCGCAGCGCCAGACACACGCTCCGGCCCGTCTTCGCGAGCCCTTGCGCGAGCCCGATGGACGTCGTCGTCTTGCCTTCCCCGGCGTCCGTCGGCGTGATCGCCGAGACGAGGATCAGCTTACCCGGATTGCGCCCGTTCGCGCGGGCGGCGAGCGAGACTTTCGCCTTGTCGTCGCCGTAGAGGGTGAGGTGCTCGCGCCGGATCCCGAGGTCGGCCGCGACGTCCACGATCGGTCGCATCGAAACTCCTCCGCTTATCAAGTTGGAATAGGACCGGAGGAATTTCACTGGCGCGGGTGCATCAGGGCGGAGCAGGAAACCGGCCCGCGCCGACTACACTTCCCGGGCCCGATGGAGGTGTCCGTGAACTCGCTTCGACGCCAGCGACCCCTGTTTGTGCCCCTCGCATTGCTCTTCCTTGCCGTCTCGGCGCTCGCGCAACCGCTTCCCGAGACTCTGTTCCAGGAGATGCGCTGGCGGATGATCGGCCCGTTTCGCGCGGGGCGCACCGTCGCCGCGAGCGGGATCCCGGGGAACACGAACGTCTTCTACGCCGCCGCGAACAACGGCGGGGTCTGGAAGACGACGGACGCGGGGCGCGTGTGGACGCCGATCTTCGACGACCAGCCCACGGGCTCGATCGGCGCCCTCGCCGTAGCCCCGTCGCGTCCGGACACCATCTACGTCGGGAGCGGCGAGGGCCTGCAGCGGCCCGATCTCTCGGTCGGCGACGGCATCTACAAGTCGACCGATGCGGGGAAGACCTGGGTCCATCTCGGCCTTCGCGACGCACAGCAGATCGCGGGCCTCGTGGTCCACCCGCGCGATCCGGACCGCGTTTACGCCGCAGTCCTCGGCCACCCGTACGGCCCGAACGCCGAGCGCGGCGTCTTCCGGTCGACAAACGGCGGCCGGACGTGGACGAAGGTCCTCTACAAGGACGAGAACACGGGCGCCTCGGCCGTGACACTCGACCCGTCGAACCCCGATGTCGTCTACGCCGTGCTCTGGGCCGGACGGCAGGGCCCTTGGGAGAACGGCGAGTGGCAGGGGCCCGAGAGCGGCCTCTTCAAGAGCACGGACGGCGGCACGACCTGGAGGAAGCTCACGAAGGGCCTGCCCACGTTCAAAGAGGGCCTCGGGCGCATCGGCGTCTGCGTCTCCCCGGCGGATCCGCGGCGCATTTACGCGACCGTCGACGCATCGCCCGAAAAAGGCGGCATCTACGTGTCCGACGACGCCGGAGAGAGCTTCACGCGCACGAACGGCGAGTCGCGCGTGTGGGGGCGCGGCGACGACTTCGCCGAAGTGCGCGCACATCCGAAGAACCGCGACGAGGTCTGGGCCGCGAACACCTCGACGTACCGGTCGACCGACGGGGGAAAGACGTTCACGCCCGTCAAGGGCTCGCCGGGCGGCGACGACTACCACACGATCTTCATCCACCCCGAGAACCCCGACGTCATCCTCCTCGCGGGCGACCAGGGCGCGACGATCTCCGTGAACGCGGGCGCGACGTGGAGCAGCTGGTACAACCAGCCGACCGCGCAGCTCTACCACGTCTCCACGGACGACCGGTTTCCGTACTGGGTCTACGGGGGGCAGCAGGAAAGCGGCTCGGTCGCGATCGCGAGCCGGGGCGACGACGGCGCGATCAGCTTCCGCGACTGGCACCCCGTGGCCGCGGAGGAGTACGGGTACGTCGCGCCGGACCCGCTCGATCCCGACGTCGTCTACGGCGGAAAGCTCACGCGCTTCCGCCACTCCACGCGCGACGCGCAGGACGTCTCGCCGGAGGCGGTCCGTGAAAAATACCGGTTCCTGCGCACGGCGCCGGTCCTCTTCTCGCCCGTCGATCCGCACGTTCTTTATTACGCGGGCAACGTGCTCTTCAAGACGACGACCGGCGGGAAGACGTGGGATGTCGTCAGCCCGGACCTCTCCCGCGAGAGCGCGGACGTTCCGGAGTCGATCGGCATCTACCGCAAGCCCGAGATGGCGAAACAGCCGCGCCGCGGCGTCATCTACACCGTCGCGCCCGGGAAGAAGGACGTGAACGTGATCTGGGCGGGCACCGACGACGGCCTTATCCACCGCACCGCGGACGGCGGGAAGACGTGGGCGAACGTCACGCCGCCCGGCCTCACAGCCTGGAGCAAAGTGTCGCTGATCGACGCCTCGCCCTTCGACGACCTCACCGCCTACGCAGCGATCAACCGCATCCGCCTCGACGACCTCGAGCCGCACGTCTACCGCACGCACGACGGCGGCAAGACCTGGAAGGAGATTGTGAAAGGCCTTCCCGACGATCCCGTCAACGCCGTCCGCGAGGATCCCGTCCGGAAGGGACTCCTCTACGCGGGCACGGAGCGCATGGTCCAGGTCTCGTTCGACGACGGCGAGAGCTGGCAGCCGCTCCGCCTCAACATGCCGGCCACGTCCGTCCGCGACCTCATCGTCCACGGCGACGACCTCGTCGTCGGTACGCACGGCCGCGGTTTCTGGATTCTCGACGACGTGACGCCGCTCCGGCAGCTCGACGCGAAGACGGCGCTCGACGCGCCGTTCCTCTGCGCGCCCGAGACCGCGATCCGCGTGCGCCGCAGCCGCAACACCGACACGCCGCTCCCTCCCGAGGAGCCCGTCGGCCAGAACCCTCCGGACGGTGCGATCCTCGACTACGTCCTCCCGACTAAGCCGGCGCCGCCCGTGACGCTCGAGATCCTGGACGAGAAGGGCGCGCTCGTCCGCCGCTTCTCCAGCGACGACGCGCCGGAGCCTCTCGTCGAACCCCTCATCGTCACCCGGTCCTGGGCGCGTCCTCCGCGGATTCTCCCGGCGACGCCCGGCATGCACCGCTTCGTCTGGGACCTGCGCTTCCCGCCCCCGCGCGCGAAGCACTACGAGTACCCGATCTCCGCGATCCCGGGCGACACGCCGCGCGAGCCGCAGGGCCCGTTCGTCCTCCCGGGCACATATACCGTGAAGCTGACCGTCGACGGGAAGTCGCTCACACGGTCCCTGACCGTGAAGCTGGACCCGCGTATCGCGATGTCCTCCGCGGATCTCGCGACGCAGCTCGCCCTCCTCAAGCGCCTCGGTGCCGCGCTCGAGCGGCTCGCGGCCGAGCCCGCAAGAACGGGTTCGGCGACGCAGAGGCGGCGCGGCTCGCTGGAGGAAAAGCTCCTGCAGCTCTACGGGATCATTGAAGGCGCCGACGACGCGCCGACCCCGCAGGCCGTTGCCGCCGTCGACGAGCTGGCGGGGAAGTAATTCCCTTCTCTACGGCGCGCGGACGACGGGCGGCACGGGCGCGGCCTCGATGGCCGCGATGAGGTCCCGCCTCGCGTCTGCGGTATCGAGGCGCCTGAGGTATGTCTTGTTCTCCCACCAGAACCACCACGCGCCGAAGGCCTTTCGCTCGGCGATCGCGTCCTCCGCGCTCCAGTGGTCCACGAGGATCCGGTAGACGGCGACGACGAGTCCCGTGCGGTCCCTCCCGGCCTGGCAGTGGACGAAGACGGGCTGGTACTCCGGCGTGAGGATGACTTTCATCGCGCGCACGATCTCGTCGGTTTTCGGGTTCCATTGCCTCGCTCGGATCCGATAGGAGTTCAAGCCGAGCCCCGCGAGCGCCGCACCGTCGTCCTGCGCCGCGCGCAGCGTCACGACCGTGCGGATCCCCCGCTCGCGGAGCCGCCGGAATCCCTCGAGAGTGGGCTGTGCGCCCCTCGAGAGGACGGGCGACACGACCGCGAAATTCGGCACGCCGCCCAGCTCCTCGCGCGCCACGGGCGTCGCGCCGGGAGACGCGAGCACAAAGGCGGAGACGAAGAGCGTCGTGCCGGCCAGGAGAGAGAGTCGGAGCCTCAAAGTCGCCTCGACACCACGATACCGGGGGCGTCAAGGGGCCGGGGCGCGGCTCAGCCGCCTCCCGAGCAGGAACAGCGGCCACCCCGTGACGAAGATCGCCGTTCCCGCCAGCGCGAGGCGCGCCTCTGTGACGGCCACGTGCGCGGCGACGGCGAAGAGCGCGAGGACGTAGAGCGCGGGGAGGACCGGGAAGCCCGCGATCCGGAACGCGCCGTCCCCGCCCTCGCCGCGTTTCCTCAGGACGAAGAGCGTCGAGGAGACGACGACGAGCGTGAGCATGTCCGTGAAGATCACGTAGTTGAGGAGCTTCTCGAACGAGCCGAGGAGGAACGCGGGGACGAGCATCGTCGCGCCGAAAAGGAGGAGCCCGGCCATCGACACCTGCGTGCGCGGCGCAACGCGCAGGAAGACCCGCGGCAGGACGCCGTCCTCGGCCATCGCGTAGTAGCTTCTCGGCATCTGGAGGACGGTCGCGTTCACGAAGCCGGCCGCCGAGAGGAAGATCAGCACCGACACGACGGCTTCTCCCGCCCCTCCGAGGCTCGCGCGCGCGAGGGCGGCCGCGACCAGCTTCGACTCCGCGACGCCCTCGGCGCCGAGCGTCCTGACGTACGCGAAGTTCAGCACGAGGTAGAGGCCGACGACCGTCAGCATTCCCGCCGTGACGGCGAGCGGGAAGCGCCTCTTTGCGTCCTTCACATCCGCGCCGAGGTTCATCGTCATGTGATAGCCGCCGTACGCGTAGAAGACCGGGATCAACGCGGCGGCAAGGCCCGCGGGCGCGGCGGAGGGAGCGACAGGCTGTCCGCTCGCTTTCGGAGCGAGGGCGAGAGCGGCGACAGCCAGGCCCACGATCATCACGATCTTCACCATCGAGAGGACGTTCTGCGTCCCGGCGCCGACGCGGATTCCGAGGCCATTGAGGAGCAGCAGGACGAGCATCAGGCAGAGCGCGACGTAGAGAACGCTGTTCGTGCCGCGCCGCTCCGGCAGCAGCAGTCCGACGAGGTACTCGGCTCCGATGAACGCGACACCCGCCGCGCCCGCGCCCTGCATGAGCGTCTGCGCCCAGTTCAGGCTGAACGCGAGCGCGGGGTGGTAGCAGTCGGCCACGACGCGGTAATAGCCGCCCGCGCGCGGATGGCGCGAGCCGATCTCCGCGAAGACGAGCGCTCCAACGAGGCTCACGAGGCCGCCGATTCCCCACGCGAGAAGGAAGAAGCCGGGCGTCCCCGTCGCGCGCGCGACGATCGCCGGCGTCCGGAAGATCCCGATGCCGACGACGAGGCTCACGACGACCATCGCCGTGTCGAAGGTCCCGAGCCGCGCGTCGATCTTCCCGGCTTCAGCCCTCATGGAGCGCCTCGGCGAGAAGACCCGCGAGCCTCACGTACTGCGCTTGGGTGTTGTAGAGCTGCGCCGAGAGGCGCACGAGCTTTCCGCGGCCGACCGGCCAGTCGTAGAACCACGGCTCGACGCCGCGCGCGCGCATCCAGTCCGCCAGCCTCTCTCGGTCGAGGCGCTGGGCGGGACTGCCGGGCGCGGTCGCGGGCAGCGGGATCGACGCCATCGCGCCGAGCATCGATTCGGGCGCGGGCGCCGCCACGCCGAGAGCCCCGCAGATCGCCACGCGCGCCTTCGACGCGAGGGCGCGGTTCGCCGCGATCAGCCCCGGCCAGCCGCCCGGCAGGAGGCCGCCGAGATACGCGATGCAGTCCGGGATGCAGAGCGCGGCCGTCGGGTCGGCAGTCCCCGTCCAGTCGAACTCGTCCTTGAAGCGCGCCTCGCCCCCGGCGTAGCCGTGGCTGATCGCGATCGGATGGAGACCCTTCTGCCGGTCCTTCCTCACGTGCAGGAACGCGGCTCCTTTCGGCGCGCAGAGCCACTTGTGGGCGTTCGCCGTGTAGTACGCCGCACCGAGGCGATCGAGGTCGAGCGGGATCATCCCGAGCGCGTGCGCGCCGTCCACGAGCGTGTCGACGCCGCGTCGGGAAAGCTCGGCGACGAGCCGCTCGATCGGAAAGACGAGCGCCGTCGGGCTCGTGACGTGATCCAGCATCGCGAGACGCGTTTGAGGTGTGACGCGCGAAAGAACGGCGGAAACGACTTCCTCTTCGGAACGCAGCGGAAAAGGAACGGACGCCTCGACGACGCGCGCGCCCGACCGCGCCGCAGCGTAGTCGAGCGTCTTCCTGCAAGCGGCGTACGCATGGTCGGTCGTGAGGAGCTCGTCGCCGGGAGAGAGCGCGAGCGAGCGCACGACCGCGTTGATGCCCGCCGTCGCGTTCGGGACGAAGGCGAGGTCGTCCCCGTCGGCGCCCACGAACGCCGCGAGGGCCGCGCGCGCTCCGGCGAAGAGGCCCGGCAGCGCGCGGACGAAGAAATCCACGGGCTCCTTCTCGAGCTCGAGCCGCAGCTCGGACTGCTTTTCGAGGATCGCCTTCGGGCACGCGCCGAACGAGCCGTGGTTCAGGTAGGCGACGGCCGGGTCGAGGAGCCAGAGGTGGGCCCACGGGCTCTCCGGTGTGGCGTTCGTCTCGGGCATGAGACGGGCTCACGTTACACGATCGTCCCGCGAGCTCGCGGGGCGCAGAATCAGGCCGGGCGAATGGCCCTGGAGGTACTCGATGAGCTCGCGGCCGAAGGCTTGCCGTCCTCTCGTCGTCGCATCGTTGCTCGCCCTCGCGGCGTTCGCGCAGTGCCCCGCCGAGGCGGCGGAGAAGAGCGGCAAGGCCCGCGCGGGCGAGCCGATCGGGAAGACCGTCGAAGAAACACTGCAGGCGAACTCGCAGGCGCTGCTGGACGCCGTCGGGTCAGGCGACGCGGCCGTCTGGGATCGCCTTCTCGACGCGCGCGTCCTCTACGTCGACGAGAGCGGCTCCCTCCTCGACCGCAAGGCCCTCATCGACGGCATCAAGCCGCTGCCCGCCGGCGTTTCGGGCACGATCCGCGTCACGGACTTCCATGCCGCCGTCCACGGCGACGTCGCCGTGGCGACGCACGTCGACGACGAGCACGAGACTTTCCACGGCCACGTGCTGCACTGCCAGTACCGCACGACCGACACCTGGCAGAAAACGCCGGCCGGCTGGCGTCTCGTCGGAGGGCAGGTGCTGGCCCTGCGGGCCGACCCGCCGGCTCTCGCGGTCGATCCCGACGACCTCGAGGAGTACACGGGCCTGTACACGCTCGCTCCCGACGTCACGTACGAAATCACGATGACGGACCACGGGCTCGATGGGCCGCCAGACGGGAAAGAAGCCGGAGCCGCTGAAGATGGAGGCCGGCGACGTGTTCTTCGTTCCCGGCAAGCCGCGCTACAGGATGATCTTCCTCCGAGACGACGACGGGGAGATCACGGGCTTCGCGGAGAGACGCGAGGCGTGGGACCTCGTCTTCGTGAAGAAGACCTAGGCGCGCCGTCTTCGAGCGTCTCGTGAAATACTGCTGCACCCCCGAATCCGGAGTCTCATGAAGAACGTTCTCGCCAGCCTCGTCCTGATCGCGTCCGCGTCGCTCGCACCCGTCGCGTCCGCGGCGGACATGCTCGTGACGCCCGAATGGCTCGCCGATCACCGAGGCGAACAGAATCTCGTCCTCCTGCACGTCGGCCCGCCGGCCGACTTCGAGAAAGAGCACATCCCCGGCGCGATCCTCGTGAGTCCGCAGGACCTCTCCATCCCGCGGACCGAGAGCGCGCTCATCCTCCAGCTCCTCCCGCCCGCCCAGCTCCGCGCGAAGCTCGAGAGCCTCGGCATCGGCGACGACTCGCGCGTCGTCGTGTACTTCGGCAAGGACTGGGTCTCGCCCACGACGCGCGTCTACTTCAGCCTCGACGCCGCGGGCCTCGGCGACCACACGTCCATCCTCGACGGCGGCATGCCGGCGTGGAAGGACGCGGGCGGAACGGTCGTTTCGTCGGCGAACGATCCCGCGTCGGCCGTCCAGAGGAAGCCGGCAAAGATCACGGCCCGGGCGCACCCCGAGCTCGTGGCCGACCTCGACTTCGTCAAGGCCAACCTCGAGACGCCCGGGGTCGCGCTCGTCGACGCGCGCCACAAGAAGTATTTCGACGGCGCCGACGCGGGCGCGATGCCCCGCGCCGGCCACATCCCCGGGGCGCACAACCTGCCGTTCGATACGCTCCTCGACGACGACGACACGATGAAGAGCCCCGCCGAGACGGCGAGGCTCCTCGAGGCAGCCGGCGTCAAGCCCGGCGACACCGTCGTGAGCTATTGCCACATCGGCCAGCAGGCCACCGTCGTGTACTTCGCGGCGAAGCGCCTCGGCTACAAGGCGCGCCTCTACGACGGCTCGTGGGACGAGTGGAGCCGCAGGAGCGACCTCCCGATCGAGAAGAACGGGGCGAAGGCAGCCGCGCCCGGGGCACCGGCCGCGCCTGCCGTGCCGGCCGCCCCGCCGCCCCCTGCCGCTCCCGAGCTCGTCGCCGCCGACACGCCGAAGACGACGCCCGGCGGCACGAACTTCAAGGCGCCCGCCGGGTGGACGATTACGACGAAAGGCTCGATGGTCATCCTCGCGCCTCCGGAAACGGACGCGCGGCTCGCGATCGTGGACGTCGAGGCGAAGGACGCCGACGCCGCGGTCGCCGCGGGCTGGTCCGCCTTCGAACCGGGCTTCAAGCGGCCCCTGAAGATCGCGCAGCTCGGGACGGCGCGCGACGGCTGGGACGAGCGGCACTCCTACGTCTACGAGACGTCGCCGAACGAGAAGCTGACGGTCTTCGCGCTGGCCTGGCGCGCCGGCAAGGTCTGGACCGTGACGCTCGTCGACGCCGCCGATGCGACGATGGAGAAGCGCGGCGGCCCGTTCTCACTCGTCATGAGCAGCCTGCGCCCGAAGGGCTATGCCCGCGAGACGTTCGCGGGAAAGAAGGCGCACCCGATCGACGCGAAGATGATCGCGACCCTGAAGGACTTCCTCGCCTCGGGGATGAAGCTGTTCGACGTCCCCGGCGTCGCCTTCAGCCTCCTCGACGGCGGGAAGGTCGTCTACGAAGGCGGGCTCGGCGTCAAGGAGCTGGGCAAGCCGGACCCGGTGGACGCGAACACGCTCTTCGCGATCGCATCGAACACGAAGGCCTTGACGACGCTCCTCCTCGCCGAGCTCGTGGACGAGAAGAAGCTGCGCTGGGACGAGCCCGTCACCGAAGCCTACCCGGCGTTCAGGCTCGGCGACGCCGCGACCACGAAGCAGGTCCTCGTCAAGCACCTCATCTGCGCCTGCACGGGCATGCCGCGGCAGGACTACGAATGGATCTTCGAGTACGCGAAGGCGACGCCGGCTTCGGCGCTCGGGATGCTCGGCACCATGCAGCCGACGAGCAAGTTCGGCGAGGTCTTCCAGTACAGCAACCTCATGGCCGCGGCGGCCGGGTTCATCGGCGGCTCGATCGCGTACCCCGGCAAGGAGCTCGGCGCCGCCTACGACAAGGCCATGCAGAAGAAGGTCTTCGGCCCGCTCGGGATGAAGCACACGACGTTCGACTTCGCCAAGGCGCTGAAGGGCGACGTCGCGCAGCCGCACGGCGACGACGTGGACGGCAGGCCGGCCCGCGCGCGCATGGACCCGAACAAGTCGCTCGTGCCGGTGCGCCCCGCGGGCGGCGCCTTCACGAGCGCGCACGACCTCTCGAAGTACGTGGCGATGGAGCTCGCGAAGGGCCTGCTCCCGAACGGCAAGCGGCTCGTCTCCGAGGAGAACCTCCTCGCGCGCCGCGCGCCGCAGGTCCTCGTCGCCGAGGACGTCACGTACGGCATGGGCCTCATCGTCGACCGCAAGTGGGGAATCCCGATCGTCCAGCACGGCGGCTCTCTCTTCGGCTACAAGAGCGACATGATGTGGCTCCCCGATTACGGAGTCGGAGCCGTCATCCTCACGAACTCGGATTCCGGTGCGGCCCTCGAGGGACCGTTCCAGCGCCGGCTCCTCGAGCTGCTCTTCGACGGCAAGCCCGAAGCCGAGGACCAGCTCCGCGTCGTCGCCGCGCAGAGAAAGGCCGCCATCGCGAAGGAGCGCGAGCGCCTCGTCGTCCCGGCCGACGCCGCCGAGGCCGCGAAGCTCGCGCCGCGCTACGTCAACGCGGCGCTCGGCGAGCTGACCGTGAAGAAGCAGCCCGGCGGCAGCGTCGTCTTCGACGTCGGGGAGTGGTACAGCAGCGTGGCCTCGCGCAAGAACGACGACGGGACGATCTCCTTCATCACGATCGACCCGGCGGTCGCCGGCTTCGAGTTCGTCGTCGCCGACGGGGACGGCAAACGCGCGCTTCGTAATCCGTGACGCACAGCACGAATATGTCTTTATGGAGGACACAGGTCCCAATTCGACGCCCGTGAGGTGACTTTCCCCATCCTCCGGGTTATAGGATCCGCCCCCTGGATCGCGGCTCGCTGAAGCTGCGTTCAAAGGAGGTCGAAGTCATGCGTTTCCTTTCAAAATCAGTTGTTCTGAAGCTTGCGGCACCGGCTGCGCTTCTTCTCATCACGGCTCCTGCGTTAACGCAACCGGTTCGTCTTCAGGTCCACCGCACCGCGGGCGGCAGCCTGCAGGCCGCACCTCCGGGCGGGGACGCCTTGACCGCCACGGAGATCGATCTCGGGCTCGTCGCCGGCTCCGACGAAAACGACGTCGATGCGATCGGCACCCAGCCCCGGGTCAACCGCACCATCGCCAAGGGAGCGGCGCAGGGGCCGACCGTTCGCGGGCGGGGGCGCGCGAAATCGAATCCCGAGCTGGTGACGACGCTGCCCGGCTTGAACTTTCACGACCAGCGCTTCGCCAACGGAGGGAACCAGTTCTCCGTCGAGCCGCCGGACCAGGGAGTCTGCGCCGGCAACGGCTTCGTCCTCGAATCGGTCAACGACGTCCTCCAGATCTTCGATTCGACCGGCCAAGCGGTCACGGGGGTCGTCGACCTGAACACGTTCTACGGCTACCCGCCGGCGATCAACCGCGCGGTCAGCCCGCTGCAGTTCGGACCCTCGATCACCGATCCGAGCTGCCACTTCGACCGCGACACGCAGCGCTGGTTCCACTCGGTGCTAACGCTCGATCGCGCGTCGCCGACGACGACGGCGCTTTCGGGCGCGAACCATCTCGACATCGCCGTCAGCACCACAGCCGACCCGACGGGATCGTGGGTCGTCTACAAGATCCCCGTGCAGAACGACGGCACGCAGGGAACGCCCGACCACCATTGCATCCTTCGCATCAACGGCGTCAACCACCACGGACCCTGCCTCGGCGACTATCCGCACATCGGCGCCGACGCGAACGGCTTCTACGTCACGACGAACGAGTTCAGTCTCTCCGGTCCCGGATTCTTCGGGGCACAGGTCTATGCGCTCTCCAAGCACCAGCTCGCGGCGAACGCGCCGGCGGTGGACGCCTTCCTGTTCAACACGAGCGACCCGAGTCTTCTTCTCGACGGGACTCCCGGTTTCACGGTCTGGCCCGCGCTCTCGACCGGCGGCGTCTTCGACACGGACAACGGCGGGACCGAGTTCTTCCTGAGCTCGCAGGCGGTCTTCTCGGACATTGGCCTCGACAACCGCCTCCGGGTCTGGTCGCTCACGAACACGAGCTCGCTCGACAGCGCGTCCCCGGCGCCCGCGTTGAGCGCGCGCGTCGCGACGGTCATCCCGTATGCCGTCCCGGGCTCGTCGAAGCAGCCCGCTGGCGACCTCCCGCTCCTGAGCTGCGTCGCGGATCCGGCCTGCGCTCCGAAAGTGGGCGCCACGACGCACGCCAACGTCGAAGCGAGGCTCCCGAGCAACGACTCGCGCATGCAGCAGGTCTCCTACGCCAACGGCAAGCTCTGGGGCGCCCTCGACACGGGGATCGCCTTCAGCGGCTTGCCCGGGGTGTTCGCCGGAATCGCGTTCTTCTCCCTGAACCCGAACTCCCTGCACGTCGCGCAGCAGGGTTACGTGGCGCTCGAGAACAACAACCTCACGTACCCGGCGCTGGCCGTGACGGAGAGCGGGCGCGGCGCGCTCGCCTTCACCGTGGTCGGCAACGATCACTTCCCCAGCGCGGGCTATACGAGCCTCGACGCCAAGATCGGCGCCGGCGACATTCACGTCGTCTCGGAGGGCCTCGGCCCGCAGGACGGCTTCACCGGCTACCTCCCGCTCGTCAATCCCATTCGTCCGCGTTGGGGCGACTACGGGGCGGCCGCGACCGACGGCAACAACATCTGGATCGCCTCGGAATCGACCGAGCAGACCTGCACGTACGCGGACTATCTGGTCGACACCCCGGCCAGCCCGTTCGGCACCTGCAACGGCACGCGCGCCAGCCTCGGCAACTGGGGCACGCGGATGACCAAGCTGAGCGTCGGCCCGTAAAGGAGCGGGCCGGGCAGGCTCCCGGTCTCACGGGGGCCTGCCCGTCGCCTGCTTGCGCGGCCCGTTTCGCCTTTGGGGTGCGCGTCGCGGAAGCGCAGCTTGAGCCAGAGCCCAGCGAAACCCAGACCGTGGTGGTCGTCCACGAACGTCCAAAGACGAGGCGGGTAGGGGCGACGAGCCGCTGCGGCAATGGAGTTTGGTCGAAAAGCCATGTTGGTGCACGACGACGACGGAAGCGCGGCATCCGGGCTCGACCGCGCGTTGCGAGAAACAGAGACCTCGAAGAGGGTCCGGCGGAAGGGCAGGGAAAGGTAGGGAAGCCCGAGAGACGGCTTTATCTGGCCACGGCCCGGGCGATTTCCTTCGGTCTCTTTCCGGTGGCTAGCAGGGAACGAACGATGAGGTCGAGGCTGACCTGCGCGTCGGCGCTCTCCATCTTCGCGACTCGGGACTGGCTCGAGCCCAGCTTCGAAGCGAGCGCCGTCTGGGACAGCCCTTTCTTCAAACGAGCCTTCTTGAGCTCGCGTGCGAGGCTGAGCTTGATCTCGATGTAGGCCGATTCTTCAGGGGTCAAGCCGAGAAGGCTTTCGGCTGATCCGAATGTCCAGCCCTTCCTCATGAGTCGCGCCTTCTTCGTCTTGTGCATTTGATTACTCCGAAAACGGCGGAAACGGATTCCGCCATATAGCCACGCGAGAGGCTCTTCGGGAACCTTCATTCGTCCGGAAGGAAGATAAGGTCGTTTGAGTGGCTATGTCAAGTCTGACATGACGGTCAGGGACCTGCGAACGTGGCCCCAAAGGGTAACGCCTCTCATTTGCAGCCCGCCGCCGGACGACCTAGATTGCACGGCGTATACCGGTCCGGAAGCGTTGAGCCGCGACTGACCAGACCGAGGCGAGAGGCGGTCCTGACGCCTGTTTGGAGGCACCCGATGAATCCGTGTGAACGTCATGGGACCCGGCACGCAGCCCCGGCACCGACTCCGCATCGCATTCGGACGGCATCACGCCTGCGCGTTCCGCTGAGCGCCGTCCTGCTCCTTCTCTTCCGTGGCGCCGGCATGGTCGACACCGCGCTCGCTCAACCGGTACCTCCTCAGCCAACACCGTTCTCCTACTACAAGCTGAAGGAAGTAAACCTGCCTCCGGAAAAGCGTCCTCCGGTGAAGTACACGCGTGAGCAGCTCCAGCTCAAGAACGTGGGGGGCGATCTGCCGACCTACGACGGCGAGCAGTTTCAGCTGAACCTGATGGGGACGACCGTCGAATCGGCCGAGAGCGCGAAGCGCTTCACTGCCCAGTTCCTGCAGTCCTTGAAGAGTCCGTTGAAACTGGACGACCAGATCCGGCTCAACATCACCAAGACGACCGGAAAGCCGGATCAGCAGTTCATCGACCAGCAGGCCCGGGCCGGTCACGACGCCACGACGAAGAAGCTGACCGGCAAGTACAAGAGCGTCGGCAAAGGCTCGACCGGGATGCTCAACGAGCTGGACGCCGATTTGAAGAAGCAGGCACAAGGCACGATCACCGTCTATCGATTCGACGAGTACTTCAACGGCGTCCTGATCGACAACACGGCGATCACCGTCAGCAACCGGGACGGAGGGAACCTCGCCGCCGTCCGAGGCCGCTTCTTCGACGTCGTCAAGCCCACGAACAGCAAGAAACTTTCTCCCGGGGAGGCCGTGCGGCGCGCCGTCGCCGAGATCAAGGCGGCCAACAAATACGACAAGGTGACCGGCGACCCGGCGAAAGCGACCGTCGTGCTCGTTCCGTACGAGGACGGGTTCAAGTACGCCTGGAGGACGATGGTCACGGCGGACGGTCCCTACGAGGTCTGGATCGACGCGGAAACCGGTTCGGTACTTCAGCTCCTGGCGCGCTTCTACTTCTCCGACAACGCGAAGGGGCTCGCGTTCTCGCCCGATCCGAATGCGGGCACCCAGGAAATGTCGTTCGAGGTCGATGCGGCGAGCGGCGGGAAGTACACGTTGCAGAAGACCGGAGTCGTCGTGATGAGCAATGACGGCGGGGACGGAACGACCGGCATCGTCCAGATCAAAGACGACGGATCCGGCACGGCCAATTTCAACCAGGCGCCGATCAACGGAACCACGGTCGAGCATACGAACCAGGCCGGGTACAACGGCCAGTTCCAGCAGGTGAACGTCTTCGCCCACCTCTTCAACGAGCGGCGGTACTACATGCTGCTCGGGAGCCAGGCCTTCGCCCAGATGAACGTCACGTTCAACACTCCCGGGGGCAATTCCTTCTGCTGCCCGCCCCACTACTTCACCGGCGACGCGACGACGGGCCCGGGGGCGACGACGTGCACCGGCGCCTGCAACTGGGACCTCAAGTTCTACAACGCGGGGATCGACGCGACCGTCATCGCCCACGAGTTCGGGCACCAGCTGAACGGCAACCAGTACGCGGTGGGCGGGGGGACGGATCCCTCGAACGTAAACGAGGGGATGGCGGACTTCTGGGCGTTGACGACGTTCAACACGGACACGTTCGCGAAATGGTGGGCGCACGACTGCGCGTCGCCCACGCAGTCCGGGATGGCGCCGCGGCAGGCGGAGGCGACGGACGTCTTCGGCCACAGGAATTCGCAGCCGTGCGCCTCGGACGAGGGTCATTCCGCGGGGCAGATCATCGCCTGGGCGAACTGGAGCGCGCGGAAGGGGATGAACGATCTGACCGGCTGGGGCACGTTGAACATCAATATGGCGCTGATCAAGGCGATGACGACGGCGGGGGTCGGGCTCGCGAACATCGGGACCGACAAGGGGGTTCACGACTCGTACCTGGACCTGCTGAAGCAGGCCGCGCCGCAGTTCAGCGGGTCCCGCCTGATCCACAAGCTGCTCGCGGGCTACGCGAGGGCGGGGATCTTCCTCGCTCCCAAGGACGCCGTCCTCGACATCTCGGACAACTATCTGGACCGGAACGCGGCGTCCGGGCCGACCTTCACGGTGTGGACCGGCCGGGACTACACGTTCAGCGGTACGAGCGTGGACACGACGTCCCCGCCGTTCAACACGCAGTTCATGATCGAAGTGGCGAACAACGAGGCCTTCACGACGAACCCCGTGAGCAGCGGGTGGCTCGGAGGCGTGACGGCCGGAGACGGCGGAACGGCGACGTGGGCGCTGCCGGCGGCCTCCTGGAACGCGCTGAAGGCGGGAAACGATCTGTACTATCGCCTGACGACCAAGGACGGTTCCGGCGGCAACGTCCGGCAGTCCTGGAATCCCGGCAACGGGTTCCTGGCCGGTGTTCCGGTCGGACGGGCGGCCATCAACGGCACGGGCACCCAGGACTGCTCGTGCTCGGCGTCGGCGGCTCCGGTGAAGTCGGCGATGGCGCTGGTGCCCATGCTGCCGGTCGGTCTGCTGTGGATCTACAGGCGGAGGCGCCGCGCCGCGGGCGAGCGAGGGTGAGAATGCCTCGTGCGACCGCGGTTAATCGAGGTTCTGAACCGCCACTTCCACGGTGAGGTGTTCCAGTTCCTCGTTCCCGATCCCGCCGTGGTGTACGCCGTCATGCTGGGATTGGGGATCTGGCTCTTCGTCAGACGCTGCGAGCGCAGCGGCTTGTCGTGGGAGCACGCAACCGGCGTGGCGCTCTGGGCCTCTCTGGCCGCCGTCCTAGGCGCGCGATTGTTCTATCTGATCCAGCATCTGGGGCATACGGTTTCTCATCCTTCGATCCTTCTCGAGATCAACGGCGCGACCGTGTCCTTCGGGGTCTATGTCGGCGGCGTCCTGGGTGCGCTGCTCTACTCCCGCGTGAAGCATTTCGCGCCCCTTCCGTACCTCGACGCATTTGCCTCCGTCCTCGGCATCGGACCTTTGATCGGCCGCTGCGCGTGTTTCCTCAACGGCGACGACTACGGGAAGGTGTCGAGTGTCCCCTGGGCCGTGCGGTTTCCTCACGGCAGCTATCCTTTTCTCGATCACGTTCGGCGAGGGTGGATCAGTCCCATGGAAGACCTGTCCCTGCCGGTTCATCCGGTGCAGCTCTACCTGTCGCTCAAAGGGCTCGTCCTGCTCGTCGTCTTCTCGGTGCTCTGGAGAAAGAGATACTTCAAGCCAGGCGTCGTGTTCCTGCTGTTCTGGATCTGCTATTCGTCCGCCCGCTTCGGTCTGGAGTTCTTCAGAGGTGACGAGGACCGCGGATGGATTGGCGGGTGGTCGACCGGTCAGGTCTTCTCGGTGCTGATCGCGGCCGTGGCTCTCGCCGGGATCGTCGTGTGTTTCCGAGGGAGGATCAGGGCGGAAGGAGTTCCGGGGAAAGCAGAAGGGGTGATGCCGCTCACGCTCGAGTGAGCTGACCGCACTTTCCCGGGAATGAACTCGTCGCCGCCTGGGGGAATATTCGGCGGAAGCCTTCGGTCTCCTAGTCTAGGAGCCTCTCCAATGCGCAATGCCTGTGTGCGAGTCGGGATCCTCGTCGGAATCGCCGTAGCGTCCGCCGCGCTTCTCGGCGCGAGGCCGGCTCGTCGATCGCTTCTCGCGGTGGCGATTCCGAACCCGATCCTATTCGTCACGCAGGTGCCCGTGCCGGGCGACTTCACGACCGTCGCGTCGGTGTTCGGGAACGCGACGGGCGGCGTCGCGGCCGCGCCGCGCGGCGGCGATCTCTGGATCCAGTATCCGGACGGGACGCGCAAGAACCTGACGCAGGTCGCGGGATTCGGGCAGACGGGCTCGCAGGGCGGCGGCGGCATCGCGGTGCGCGAGCCCTCGGTCCACTGGAGCGGGACGAAGGCCGTCTTCTCGATGGTGATCGGCGCGCCGACCGCGCAGTTCGTGCAGGGAACCTGGTTCTGGCAGCTCTACGAGGTGACGGGCCTGGGCGAGGCCGACACGCCCGTCATTACGAAGGTCCCGAACCAGCCGGCCGGCTTCGACAACGTCGCGCCCGTCTACGGCACGGACGAGCGGATCCTCTTTGCGTCGGACCGGCCGCGGAACGGCGCCGCGCATCTCTACCCGCAGCTCGACGAGTACGAGGAAGCTCCGACGGTGACGGGTCTCTGGAGCCTGAACCCTTCGACGGGCGACCTCACGATGCTGAACCACTCGCCGAGCGGCCTCTTCTCGCCGACGATCGACTCCTTCGGGCGGCTCGTCTTCACGCGCTGGGATCACCTCCAGCGCGACCAGCAGGCCGACGGGGACGGCCCGGCCGGCCCGTTCGACCAGGCGAATCCGTACGGCACGTTCAACTTCGCCGACGAGTCGGCCGGGGCCGCGCGCCTGGCGACGCGGGCCGAGGTCTATCCCGAGCCGCGCGGCGAGAGGACGGACCTTCTCGCCGGGACGAATCTCGTGGGGCACTCGCTGAACCACTTCTTCCCCTGGCAGATCCGCGAGAACGGGACCGAGGAAGAGACCCTGAACCACATCGGGCGGCACGAGCTGCACGACTTCTTCAGCCGCGTCTTCGACGACGACGCGAACATCGTGGACTTCACGGCGGCGACGTCGGGCCGCGTCAACCCGAATCCCATCCGGAACTTCCTCCAGATCAAGGAGGACCCCGCGACCCCCGGCCGCTTCTTCGGGATCGACGCGCCGGAGTTCCAGACGCACGCGGGCGGGCAGATCGTGCGGATGGACCTCCCGCTCGGCGCGCACCCGGACCAGATCCAGGTCGTTTACGTGACGAACCGCGCGACGGCGAATCCACGGCTCGATACCGACCCGGTGCCGCCGGGACATTCGGGCTTCTATCGGAACCCGCTGCCGCTCTCGGACGGCACGCTCCTGACCGTCCACACGAGCGAGACGCGCGCCGACGCGAACGAGGGCACGGCCGCATCGCCGGTCTCGCGCTATTCGTTCCGGATCCAGTCGCTCGCGCCGGCAGGCGACGGCACCCTCGTCGCGGACCAGATGCTCACGACGGGGATCGTGAAGAGCGTCGCGTACTGGGATCCGGACACCCGGGTGACGTACACGGACGTGACGCTCTGGGAGCTCGACCCGGTCGAGGTGAAGCCGCGTGCGAAGCCCGTGGCGCCCGCGTCGCCGCTCCCGGCGCTGGAGGCCTCGATCTTCTCGCAGGAGGGTGTGGATCCCGCGGCGTTCGAGGCCTGGCTCGCGCAGAAGAATCTCGCGGTGATCGTGAGCCGCGACGTGACGACGCGCGACGCCCTCGACCAGCAGCAGCCGTTCAACCTCCGGATCGCGGGAACGGCGCACCAGACCGCACCCACCGGCGGCAAGCTCTACGACGTGGCGCACCTTCAGCTCTTTCAGGCCGACCAAATCCGCGGCGTCGGAGGCACGACGAGCCCGAGGTCCGGGCGCCGCGTTCTCGCGCAGGTGATGCACGAGCCCATGGTGATCGCCACGAACCTCCCGAACCCGGGCGGGCCGCCCGGAAGCGTCCGCCTCGGGAACGACGGCTCCATGGCGGCGTTCGTGCCCGCGCACCGAGCCGTCACGTGGCAGATGACCGATCCGGCGGGGACGCCCGTCGTCAGAGAGCGCTACTGGCTGACGTTCCAGCCGGGCGAGGTCCGCGTCTGCACGTCGTGTCACGGCCTCTCGAGTCACGACCAGTTGGGCAATCCCGAGTCATTGAACGCCCCGGAGGCGCTGCGCCAGATCGTCCGTTACTACCGCGACGTCCTCAACCCGGCCTCGAGCCACCGTCACGTCGAGCTTCTTCACCCTGACGGCGTGCCGCGCTCCTCGATACGCGTGGCGCGGTAGGCCCGCTCGGCGCCGTCCCATGTGATCCTCGACGTCTTCGGCTACTACCGCTGAGGGAGCGCTACCGAGGCAGCTGCTCCAACCGGATGCCCTTGCCCGCCTGAAGCGCCTTCCGAGCTGCAGCTACGCGCTTGAGGAAGCGCGGGCTCGAAGTCGAGGCACGCTTCCGGGGGCCGGACATGGGCCGACGCGCGAGTCTCGCCTTGTTGAGCTCGTAGTCGGCTTCGAGCCGGATCCAGAGCTCCGCGCTCGTCCCGAGGGCGTCCGCCAGCTCGAGAGCGGTGCCCCCGGTGATCCTCTTCCGGCCCCGGACAATCTCGTTGATGGCTTGAAGCGGTCGATGCATGAGGCGCGCAAGGCGAGACTGGGTGAGGCCTCTCGCCTCCAGTTCCTCGGCGAGAACGTCTCCCGGCGGGATCGCGACGTCAGGCCACGCACGTTCAGTCGCCATAGTGCTTGCTCACTTCCTCGACGCGTACGATCGTCCACGCGTCGTCCTCGAAAGCCACGATGAGCCGCTCCCGGTCGCCGAGACGGATCGCGTACTGGCCCCGGCGCTCGCCCTTGAGGGGGTGAATGTCCAGAGCCTTCAAAGCGAAAAGATCCCGGCCATCCCTCGCGGCCCACAACGTGTTGATGCGCTGGATGTACGTACGCCCCACCTTCTGGCCCCATTCGCGTTGCGCGAGCCGGATCTCGCGGTAACAGCGCTCGAGCCGGCTGGTGGCGAAACGGACGACCACTCTCGCGTAACCTACCCTTTCACCCTAAGGGTGTCAAACATTCTCTCCTGAGTCTTCGAGAGGTAGGAAAGCGCCGCCGAGATCATGCGCAGCACGTAGCGAGGAGACGACCGCGCCGATCGCTCCGTTGCCAACGCCTTTATGCTCGCGGTCGAGGTCGATGGGGGGACCCTGATGCGTTTCAAGCTGCGTTTTCCCGTTTCCGCGATCGAGAAGTGGGCCGAGGGGTTTTCCGATGCCTCGGATTCCTTCATCGAGAAGGACATCGCACCCGCGGCGCGCCGGCAGGGATATCTGACGCGCGACCAGTTTCTGAAGATCGC
The DNA here is from genome assembly GCA_963816185.1 of Thermoanaerobaculia bacterium. GTDB lineage: Bacteria > Acidobacteriota > Thermoanaerobaculia > UBA5066 > UBA5066 > Fen-183. The sequence goes on from CAWFJJ010000029.1 coordinate 292,582, forward strand.
GGAGTGGAAGACGCCGCGGTCGAGACCCAGGTGCGAAAAGAACGACGCAGAGTTCGTCGAGGAAGCAACGCGCGCGGCGCTGAGCTCGAAGAACGAGCGGTTCAAGGTCCAGGCGCTTCGGCTTCTGGACGGAGTCGAATGGCCGACCGCGTCCGTCATCCTCCACTTCTGCGACCGAGGCCGATACCCGATTCTCGACGTCAGGGCGCTGTGGTCCGCGGGCCTCGACGCCACGCCCTCCTACGGGTTCGCGTTTTGGATTGAGTACACCGAGTTCCTGCGCGGGGTAGCGGCGGACGCGGGCGTGTCGATGCGCACTCTCGACAGGGCGCTGTGGCAGTACTCGAAGGTGAAGCAGAAGCGTTAACTAGAGACGTCGTCGTAGTGCTCGAAGGCGACCCCGCGCGCTCGTGCGAGATTCCTGACCGCGATCATCGGGAAGACTGCATGGCTCGAGAGCCTGAAGAATCCTCCATGGACAATGTCGTCCCGGAGATTCGATGCAATCCGCCGGCCGCGGCGGGCGCCCTTGGACCAGGGCTATCTGTCCGGGACCGTCAGTGGACTCTTGAAGTCAGGTTCACCGTTCTTGATGGGATAGAAGATGACGTAAGTCGACGTCGAGCAATCCGGCTTGCCTGGCGGAGCTGCTGCGACTCTCGCTGCGGCTGTGGCGAGGCCTGCGACCGCCGTAATCGTCTCCGGGATCTTCGTGTCGGTCTTCTGGCCGACCGACTGGAGCATTCCGTTGGCGAGAGAGGCGGAGAGATCGGCCGTACCGTAGCCGGAATGGAAGGCAAGGGTCTTCTTCTCGCCAGGGAGGACGAGGACGGCGGCGGTGACCTTGCAATCGGCCGCTTTCGACACGGCCAGATAGGGCTTCGGCTCGAAATAGGTAAGGCCTGGTCCCTTGGCATCGAATTCGAGATTGGCGCACCCGGATAAGGCGAGGGCCAGGAAGAGGGAGGCACCGATTCGGGTATTTCTCAAGGGTCATCTCCTCATGGGTTTCCGGATTCCCGGTGAAAGCATCATGGTGAACGGCAGGAACACGACGAAGGCGAACATCAGCATCCAGAAGACGTCCACGTATGCCTTCGCGGCAGCCTGCCGCGAAAGGCTCCCTTCGATGAGTCCCAGCGACAGGGAGCGGACGGTTTCGGGATCGAGGCCCGAAACGACAGAGAGCCCGTGCGCCGTCGCGGAGAGGCGCTGCTGGACGATGGAGCTGTAGGCCGAGATGTGCTCGACGAGGCGCGCATGGTGGGTCTGCGAGTGCCGGGCGAGGACGGTGGCGGACAGGGCGATGCCGATCGAGCCGCCTTCGTTCCGAAGGAGGTTGAAGAGGCCCGTGGCCTGACCCATCTTCTGGGGTGAGAGGTGCGAGAAGGCCGCCGTGCTGATCGGGACGAAGAGGAACCCGAGGCCGAACCCCTGCACGAGACGCGAGAACATGACGTACTTGAAGTCGACGTTCAGGTCGACGCCGCGGAGGAGCCAGAGGGCGTAGAGGTTCAGGAGCGCCCCCACGAGGACGAGGAGCCGCGTGTCGACCTTGCCGATCAGGTTCGCCACGATGACCATCGCGAGGAGCGAGGCGATCCCCCCCGGCGACAGGACGAGCCCCGCCCACGTCGCCGTGTAGCCGAGCATCGTCTGGGCGAAGAGCGGGAGCATCGTGAACGCGCCGAAGAGCCCGAAGCCGAGGAGGAACATCAGGATCGTCCCCGAGGCGAAGGCCCGGTCGTTGAAGACGCGGAGGTCCACGAGCGGCCGTTCGGCCGTGAAGGAGCGCCAAATGAAGAGGGCGATCCCGGTCAGCGAAGCGAGGGCGAAGAGGCTGATGAAACGGCTCTCGAACCAGTCGTAGCGCTGGCCCCGGTTCAGGACCACCTCGAGGCTCCCGAGGCCGATGCAGATGAAGGCGAAGCTCATGAAGTCCACCCGCCCCTCAGGGCGCTTCAGGTGCGACGGCTCGGTGATGTGCATCAGGCCGAGGACGATCCCGAGGATGCCGACCGGGATGTTGATGTAGAAGACCCAGGGCCAGCCCCAGTTGTCCGTGATCCAGCCCCCCAGCGTCGGGCCGATGATCGGGCCGAAGACGACGCCCACCCCGAACATCGCCATCGCCTTGCCGCGCTCCTCCGGAGGGAAGGCTTCGAGGAGGATCGCCTGCGACATCGGTACCATCGCCCCGCCGGCGAACCCCTGGACGACCCGCATGACGACGAGGAAGGGGAGCGACGGAGCGGCTCCGGAGCCGAGCGACGCGAGCGTGAAAATGCCGAGGCACCAGAGGTAGAAGCGCCTCCGGCCGAAGTAGTTCGCGAGCCAGCCCGTGATCGGCAGGATGACGGCGTTGGCCACGAGGTACGAGGTGATGACCCAGGTGATCTCGTCCACGCTGGCCGAGAAGGTCCCCTGCATGTGCGGGAGCGACACGTTGGCGACGGAGGTGTCCACGACCTCCATCAGCGTGCCGAGCATGGAGGTGAAGGCGATGAGGTACCGGCTCGTCGTCTTCGCGTTTTCGGCCATCGCGTCGTGCCGCGCTCTCAGCCCGGGACGGGAGTCGCCCGGACGGGCGCGGACGCCGGCATCTCCGCCGGCCTTGCCAGGGTGTCGACCTCGACGTGGACGGAGAGACCGAGCCGGAGCGATCCGTCCCCGTTGCTCGCGGGATCGATGGCGATCCGGACGGGGAGGCGCTGAACGATCTTGACCCAGTTCCCGGTCGCGTTCTCCGCCGGCAACAGCGCGAATGCCGCGCCCGTTCCCGCGCTGATGCTGTCGACCCGGCCGCTGTACGTGCGGTCCGGATTTACGTCGGTCCGGAAAGTGGCGGGCTGGCCGACCCGGATGTGCTTCAGCTCGGTCTCCTTGAAGTTCGCCTCCACCCAGATGTGGTCGCCCGTCAGCGGGACGATGGCGCAGAGGGGCTGTCCCGGCGCGACGACCTGGCCCGCCGTCGCGGACAGCTTGCTGATGACCCCGTCCACGATCGTCGTGATCGTGCAGTAGGAACGGTTCAGCTGGGCGTTCCTCAGGCGCGACTCCTGGACCCGGACCTTTTGGTCCGCCACGCCGAGGTCGGCCTCCTTGGCCGCCAGCGCCTTCCGTGCAGCGTCCAGATCGGCGGCGGCGACCGACTCGGCGGCCACGGCGTCGTCGAACCGGGCCCTCGGAATCGAGTTCTTCCGGTTCAGCTCCGAGTAGCGGGCGAGGTTCGTCCGGGCCAGCTCGAGGCGACTCGCGTCCGCGGCGGATTTCGCGCGCTTCTCCTCGATCTCGGCCCGGCGGGTGGCGAGGGTCGCGCGCGCCTCGCCGAGAGCCGTCTCGACCTGCTCCACCTGCGCGTCGGCGTCGCGCGGGTCGAGCGTGGCGAGGATCTGCCCCTGCCGGACCTCCTGGTTCTCGACCACGTCAATCGTCAGCAGGGTTCCCGGAACGCGGGAGGAGACGGCGTAGACGTCGCCGCTGACGTAGGCGTCCTCGGTATTCGGGTGGACCTGCGAGTGCTTCCACCTCCGCCAGCCGGCCACGGCGATGGCGAGAACGACGGCGAGGATGACGGCGAGGCTGATCCACTTCCGGGCCATGTCAGCGCTCCTCTTCGGCCGGGGCGGCGCCGGCGAAGACGGTGGGAAGGTCGAGGCCCGCGGCCGCGGCGAGGAGGCCCTCCTTCAGGTACGCGGTGTAGTGCTGGTTCACGAGGGAGAAGCGGCTCTCCGCGAGGACCGACTCGGCGTCGAGGACGTCGATCGTCCGGGCGAGGCCGGCCTTGTACTGGTCCTCTTCGATCCGGAGGTTCTCCTCGGCGGCTTCCACGTTCTTCCGGGCCGTCTCGGCTTCGTGGAGCGCCTGCGTGAAGTCGCGCCAGGCCTCGTCCACGCCGATGTCGAGGGACCGTGCCAGATCCCCGATCTCGCTCTGGGTCTTCCGGGCTGCGATCTCCGCCTGCCGCACCGCGGCCTTCCGGGACCCGTTCTCCCACACCTGCCAGGAGACGCCCACGAAGAAGATGTTCGTGTTGGGATAGGCGAGAAATTCGTTCTCCTGGTAGGTGTGCGAGAACTGGGCGAAGAGGCTCGGCCAGCTCTCGCCCTTCCGTGCGGCCGCGGTCCTCTGGTCCACCCCGAGGCTCGCCCGAAGCGACTCGAGCCGGGGATTTCCGGAAGAGGCGCGCCGCTTCAGCCCGTCCAGATCGTCCGGAAGCGGAGGGGGAGACGACAGGGCTCCGGGGAGAGTGAGCGTCTCGTCCGGGGAGCGGCCCATCAGGCGGCGGAGGGTTTGCGTCGCCACGGCGATCCCGTTACCGATCTGCCCGATCTGGTCCTTCACGACGCGAAGTCGAACTTCCGTGCCGAGGAGGTCATTGCGGGCGACGATCCCTTGATCATAAAGGTCGCGAGCGATGCGCAGGTGCTCCTCGAGGCTCGAGATCCGCTGGTCCACGACCCGCCGCTGCGCCTTTAGGACGAGCACCTTCAAGTACGTCCCGAGACCTTCGAGCTGCGCCGTCTGTACGTCCGCCTTTCCCTTCAGCGAGGTCGCGGCCTCGGAGCCGCGGGAGATCTCGAGCGCGGCCGACCGGCGCCCTCCGTCCCAGAGCACCTCGGTCAGGTCGGCCTCGGCCGTGAAGAAATTCTTCTGAGTCGTCGGCACTTCGAGCGTTCCGAAGATCGCGACGACCTCGCGATCCCGGGCCTGCCAGTTTCCCGCGACGGAGAGAGAGGGCCAGTAGGCCGCCTTCGCCCGCGTCGTCCCTTCCTGCGCGGCGCCGAGATCGAGCCGGGCAGCCACCGACGCCTGCGACTGTGCCGCGACGGCCCGCAGCGCGTCGGAGAGAGTGAGCGCCGAAGGGGAGGCCGGAGGCGGCTCGTCGGCCAGAACGCTTCCGAAACACAGCGCCAGGATGAGAGAACCAAGCAATCTGTTCATGAATGGGGATTATCTGGCGCGTACGGATACTCGGAGGAATACTCTGGCGTAGAGCGATGTCGTTTTCCGAGAGGCTCGAGAAGGTTCTTTCCCTGCAGGACGCCCTCCGGCAACGGCGGGACGCGATGGTGTCTCATGCGGTGAGGAGCCTGAAGTTCACGGTGAAGGACAGCGCGCGGGAGGTCGACGTCACGATCGACCGGCTTGGGATGTTCCCCGAGGCGGCAGCGCTCCTCTCGGCCCGCGTCCCGCTGCGCGGCCCGGAGAGCCGCGTGGCCCTCATGCTCGCGTACAACGGGAGCTCGTGGCTGTCGACGGCGATCACCTCGATCTTCCTCGTCGGGAACCGCGTCGACGTTAAGTTCTCCTCGAAGGGGACCGACGTCATGCGACTGACGGAGGAGATGTACCGCCCGGTCTTCGGGGATGCGATCTCCTTCTACCAAGGGAGCGGACGGAGCTTTCTCGAGTACGCTCTCCGGGAGCCGAAGGTTTCCGCGGCCGTCGTCTTCGGGTTCGACGAGAACATTCTCCCTTACGGAGACGAGTTCCGGGCTGCGGGGAAGACGCTCGTCTTCGAGGGACCGGGGCAGGACCCGTTCATCGTCTTTCCGGATGCCGACCTCGCGCTGGCCCTCTCGGACCTGACCGCGGCGAAGTTCATGTACTCGGGCCAGACCTGCACGGCGCCCAAGCGGATCTTCGTCCACCGCGCAATCTACGACGACTTCCTCGGCCGGTTCGAGGAGAGGGTCCGTCGCCTCGTCGTGGGCGACCCCGCCGACCCGCGGACCGACATCGGCCCGGTGGCGAGCGATCTCGCGGTGCGGCACGTCGCAGAGCAGCTCGAGGATGCGAGAGCGCGTGGAGCGAGGATCACCGTCGGGGGAGGGATCGACGGAAATCTGATCTCTCCCACGGTGGTCCGCGACGCGACGGACGAGTTCCTCGGGATGCGCGAGGAGGTTTTCGGGCCGGTCGCGTTCACGACGCCCTTCGACACGGAGGAGGAGGTCGTGCGCCGGGCGCGGAACCACAAGTACGGCCTGCGCGCCTCGGTCTTCGGCGGCGAGGCGGCCACCCGCACCGCTGCCGCTCTGAAAGGCGAAGACTACTGCCACCCGGTTCCCGGCTTCACGTTCGGCCGTTTCGGGACGGTCGCTCTCAACCAGAGCCGGGCCGAAACCTGGCGCGGGGCGTTCGTGACGAAGGCGGTCGGCGGCTACGGCTACTCGGGCTGGATCTGGGAGACGGTCGACGGCGAGTTCCGCCTGAAGCAGGGGCCGAAGCTGCTCAGTCTCGAGACGTCCCGGTGAGCCGGCGAGAGACGCCGGACCGTTCGCGTACGATTGGACTTCTCTAGGGAGACCGACGCCGAATGTCGACTGATCGATTTCGAGCGGACCGCGAATCCGTGCTCTTCCATTCGAAGAGGATGTGGGAGGCCGGGCTCGTCGTCGCTTCGGCGGGCAACGTCAGCGCGCGCCTCTCCGGCCATGACGCCATCGCGATCACGCCGACGTGCGTTTCCTACGACGTGATGACCGCGGATCAAGTCGTGGTCGTCAGCCTCGCCACGGGTCTTCCGATCGAATCGAGGGCCCGGCCGTCCGGCGAGCTCCCGGCGCACCTCGCCGTCTACCGCCATCGCCGGGACGTCGGCGCCGTCATGCACACGCACGCGCCCTATGTCTCGACGTTGTCGGTACTCCGCAGGCCGCTTCCTCCGATCATCGACGAGATGATCGTCTACTTCGGAGGGACGATCGAAGTCGCCGACTATGCCTTCACGGGCACCGACGAGCTCGGAGCCAACGTGATCGCCGCGCTCGGGGACCGGGCGGGGGTGCTGCTGTCGAATCATGGCAACCTGTGCGTGGGGGGCGACCTCGCCGAGGCGCTCCACGTCGCGCTGACGATGGAGGCCACGGCGCGCGTCTACGTCGAGTCCCTGAGGATGGGCGAACCTGTCGTTCTCCCCGAAGGATCGCTGAGGGCGGGACGGGCGATGTACGAGGCCCGCGGCAGGAAGAGGCGCGGCCCGCCGTCCTGAAGGGACCCGCGCTTACTCCCCCCGTGCGACCTCCCCGTGCTGGCTCACGTTGTCGCCGTCTCCCGGCCTCAGCTCGCGGAACACGATCGCCGAGAGGACTGTCATCGCTCCCAGGACGAGGAGGGCGAGGTGGATGCCGTGGAGGAGCTCGCCGGGGCGTGACCGGAACCTGTCGGGGATGAAGATGGCGGTCGCGAGCGACGCGGCCGCGACGCCGAAGCTCAGCGACATCTGCTGCATGGTGCTGACGATCGTGCTCGCCATGCTGGCGTCGGGCGCGGCGACCTCCGCGTAGGCGAGCGTGCCCATGCTGGTGTATTGCAGCGAGGCGATGCCGCCGAAGAGGAGCGCGAGGACGACGATGAGGGTGACGGGGGTGCGGGCGCCGATCGTGGCGAAGAGGGCGATGGTGCCGCCCATCAGGATGGTGTTCGCAAGGAGGACACGCCGGTAGCCGAAGCGGTTGAGGATGCCCGGCATCCACGGCTTGAGCGACATCGCGGCGATGGACTGCGGCATCAGCAGGAAGGCCGACTGGACGGGCGTGTAGCCGAGGCCGACCTGGTAGAGGAGCGGGAGGAGGAACGGGATCCCGCCCGCCCCGAGCCGCGTGATGAAGCTGCCGATCACGGCCGACCGGAACGTCCGGAGGCGGAAGAGAGCGAGCCTGAGGAGGGGATGCGCGGCGGCGATCGCGTGCCGGAAATAGCCCGCGAGGAAGGCGAGCGAGAGGGCGAAGAGGCCGAGGATCGCGCCCGTGCCGAGAGTGTGCTCGCCGAAGACCTCGAGGATGTACGAGAGGAGGCCGATGCCGCAGCCGAAGAGGACTCCGCCGAAGACGTCCAGCTTGTCGCTGCGCTCGGCGCGGTAGTCCGGCATGCGGCGGAGGACGAGGGCGAGGCCGAGGAGGCCGATCGGCAGGTTGACGAAGAAGATCACCCGCCAGTGGAAGTAGCCCACGATGAACCCCCCGGCCACGGGCCCGAGCATCGGCCCGATGAGCGCGGGGATCGACACGAAGGTCATTGCGCGCACGAGCTCCGACCTCTCGAACGTGCGCACGATGGCGAGGCGGCCGACCGGCACCATGAGCGCGCCGCCCATGCCCTGCAGGATGCGGAAGGCGACGAGAACGTGGATGTTCGTGGAGAGCCCGCAGAGGAGCGAGCCGAACGTGAAGATGCCGATCGCGGACGCGAAAACGCGGCGCGTGCCGAACCGGTCCGCCACCCACCCGCTGACCGGGATGAAGACGGCGAGGCTGAGCGTGTAGCTCGACAGGACCGCCTTCATGCTGAGCGGCACGACGCCGAGCGCCTCGGCGATCGTCGGGACGGCGGTGTTCAGGATGGTCGTGTCGATCGACTCCATCAGGAACGCCACCGCCACCAGCCAGGGCAGCAGTCGCTTGACGGAAGGGTCGGGGGGAGTGGGCACCGGGTAAGTTTAGGGAGGTGAGGAGGGGCGGGTTACGGTCAGTCGATCTCGATGGTCTGGGTAATCGACGGCGCCGCGTTGAAGTTCTCGTTTCCGGGCTGTTCCGCGACCACCGTGCAAGTCCCTTCACCGAGGATGTAGAGGGTCGAGCCGGCGAAGGCGCACATGCCCGCGGTCGCGAATCTGACCGGCAAGCCGGAGGAGGCCCGCGCGTTCAACAGGAACTCGCCCATGCCGTAAACCATGCTCGGGAGATCCCCGAAGGAGATCGTCTGATCGGCCTTGGCGATCGTGAACTCGTGATCGACGATGCGCGCCGCGGTGAAGTTCGAGTCGCCGGGCTGATGAGCGGTCAGAGAGCAGCTCCCCGCGCCGAGGATGTGCACGTAGGACTCGTTCATTTCGCAACTGCCGGACGCGACGAAGACGACGGGGAGCCCTGAGGTCGCGACGATATCCAGCGGGAAATCCGGGTCGAGGTAGGTCTTCTGCGCAGGGGCGGCGCCGCTGATCTTCTGCCTGGCCTTTTCGATCGTGAACCGCTGCTCGACGTCCGGCGCCGGGTTGAAGTCCGAGTCGCCCGGCTGGTGCGCCGTCACCCAGCATTTCCCTGCGGAAAGAAGGTGGACCGTCGAGCCGCTCACCGAGCAATCGCCCGACGCGGTGAAGGAGACCTCGAGCCTCGAGCTCGCGGACGCTTTCACGCTGAAATCCGAATCGCGGTGGACCTTGGACGGTAGCCCTCGAAAGGTGATGGTCTGATCGGCCTTGTGGATCGAAGACGGCTGAGTGACGAACCTGTCCTCGGCCCACGCTCGCCGCGCCAGGATGAGGCCGATTGCCAAGGCGAGCCGGAGGGCGCTGCGCTTCATATCGCGATCGAAGGTGCAACCTTCATACCGCCTGGCCCGTCTCTCCAACAGGGCGGCCGGCGGTCACCGCCTATCCCTTGCCTCGCCGGATCTCCTCGACCGTCTGCTCGCAGTCGTCGTTTATGCGCTTGCGGTCGATGTGGTACTCGCCCTCGGCCTTCTCTCGCTCGGCAGGATCCTCCGTCTTCCGCATCACGTCCTTGAAGAGGATCTCGCGCTCGGCGAGGCGCGCGGTGGCGATGCCGCGGGCCACGGCGATGGCTTTCTTCTGCCTCGCGGTCAGCAGGGTCTCTTTCGTGCCGGCCGCGCGATCCTCGGCCTTCAGGCGCTCCATCGCGAGGTCGAACGAGGTCTTCGGTTTGTCTTTCATCAGCTCCCGCAGCTCAAGCCCCCGAACGCGCCCTTCGCGGGCAGGGTGAAATCGAAGTCGGCTTCCCACGAGTATTTCAGGCCATCGCTCACCTTCCCGCCGGTGATGCGGCCCGAGAGCTTGCCGCCGGGGACGGTGTTCCCGGTCAGCTTCCGGATCTTCAGGATCTCCTTGTCCTTGGGCAGATCGAAGACCCAGTTGCGGCCGAGCAGGGGCGAGCCCGCGACGTCGATGCCGGTCTCGACGGACTTCACCGCGGCCGCGGTCGCGGCGGGCTTGCCGCCGCCGGGGCAGAACGCGAAGTGCATTCCGGTACGCGGCTTGCCGTCGGCGGTCTTGTCGGATGTGGAGGAGTTCTCGTGGAACTCCTCGAGCTCCTTGGCGGTGAAGGGAGAGTCGGAGAACCACAGCGAGACGCTGTACTGGCCGTCGCTGGGCTCGTAGACCGCCGCGGCGCAGTGCTTCATCGTGACGGGCTTCCCGCCGAGAACCGTCTTTACGCTGCACTTGTCTTCGGCGAAGGCCGGGGCGGAAAGAGCGAAGCCAAAAGCGAGGACCAGGAGGCGGCCGCGCATGTTGAACATGGGGCGCAGAGTATCCCGAAGTACCCTAGCCGTCATCCGCGCACGCCTGGTCCTTGCCGCTGTCCTCTTCGCCGCGCCGCTCGCGGCCGAGCCGACTCGTCTCGTCATCGAGCCGCAGCCCGGACTTCCCCCGTCCGCGAACCGGCTCGTCGCCGGTCCGCATCCCTGGATCGCGAGCGTGATGGAGCTCGTGGGACTCGACGCACGGGGGCCGGACATCCACGTCGTCCTCGCGCCGGAGTCGTCGCCGCTCGCGCGTAACGCGCCGGGCTGGGTGTCGGGATACACGGACGCCGTGACCTCCGACGCCGGGAGCGTCGTCGTCCTCCTGGCCGAGCGCACGCCGTCGTATCCGGACGGCGGCCTCGAGGAGGTGCTCGCGCACGAGGTCGCGCACGTCCTCATCCATCGGGCGGCAGGCGGGCGGCCCGTACCGCGGTGGTTCGACGAGGGGCTCGCGATGCTGGCGGCGCGCTCGTGGCGACTGCGCGACGAGACCGAGCTGGCGTTGGGCGTGCTGTCGGGCCCGCGCGTGCCTCTCTGGAAGCTGGACGGCCTGTTTCAGGGAGACCAGCGGGACGTGGAGCACGCCTACGCGCTCGCGGGCACGCTCGTGCAGGACCTCCTCGATCGCTACGGCCCGGCGATGCCGCGCCTCGTTCTCGCGCGCCTCGCGCGTGGAGAAACGTTCGACGAGGCGATGCGCGGCGCGACGGGCGCGACGCTCCTCGACATCGGCGAGGCGTTTTACGCGCGGCAGGCGTCGCTGAAGCGCTGGATCCCGATCCTCACGAGCACCGCGGCGCTGTGGTTCGGGATTTCGCTTCTCGCGATCGTCGCCGGAATCCGGAAGCGGCGGAGAAGGGCGGAGCTGGCGGAGCTGGCGGAGGCGGCGGAGGAAGCGGAGGAAGCGGAGGCGGAGATGGAGGATCCCACGGACGGGACGGTGAACTGAGCGCAACCTCCGGGAGTCGTAGACTTGGGACAGGAGAGGCTGACTGTGCCCTTTCGCCTGATCTACTCCTCCGAGGCGGCCCGGGGACTCACCGAGGTCGCGCTGGAGGAGATGCTCGCGGAGTCGCGAATCCGGAATCAGGCGCACAGCATCACGGGCGTGCTCATCTTCGTCGACGGCGCATTTCTGCAGATCCTCGAAGGGGAGAAGAAGGACGTCTTCGATCTCATGGAGCGGATCCAGCGCGACCCGAGGCACCATGACATCAAGGTGTTCTATGAGGAGGAAGTCGACGAACGCGCGTTCGCGTCGTGGAGCATGGCCTACCTCAGCCCCATCGTCGAGGAAGTCGCGAAGTGGGCCGAGCTCGAGGGCGGCACGACGATCGGGGACGTCCTGGCCTCGGTCGAGAGCAACCCTGGGCGCCTCCCGAAGATGGTCGTCAACATCCTGAAGACGCTCGCAGCGCCGTAGGCCCGCGGCCTCAGTGAGCGGGAGCGGTCCGCGAGAATCTTCCAGTCCGTCCGCGGTCGAGTCGCACACCCCACGCCCGCCAACCGGCCTAGGATGTCCTCCTCATGCGCATCCGCCACTACTGGCGAAAGAACCTTCTGCAGCACGAACCAATGCGCGTCCGTGCCGTCGCGTGCGATGCGGCGGGGACGGTTGCGCTGCTGTCGAAGGAGCCGCAGGACGCGCTCGGGTGGTTCTCGCGGTTCATCGCGTTTCTGACGACGCCGTTCAAGAGGATCGGGATCAGCGGCTGGAAGGAGACGGGTTGCACGGGAGAGGGGACCGGCAGGCCGGTGCGCGACGCACAGCACTCGACGGACGGGTTCTACACGATCGACGTTGCGCTTCAGGCCCTTACGCTCGGCGCCGAAGACGCGCCCGCGGGCCGCTGCCTGCGCCTCGAAATCGAGCCCGGGACGCGCGCGCACGAGGTGTGCGCAAGGGGTCCGGTCAGGCAGGGGAAGCTCGTCTCGTTCGGCGGCGCGTTGGTGATCGATACCGACGGGCCGTTCCTCGAGATCCACCCGGACGCCCAGTTCGAGGTGGGCTGAGGGGTCCGGCTAGTTCCAGTGCTTGAAGTCCGGGGTCCAGTACTCCGCAAGCGTGTGGCGGAGGCCGCGGCACATGTAGATCGGGCGGTTCTCCTCGGCCATCCCCCAGGGGTGGAAGTGCTCCCCGGCCTTCTCGACCGACCGGCAGTGATCCTCCACGCGCCGCCGGCCCCATTGCAGCCAGATGAGGTTCTCGGGCTCCCGCTTCGGCGGTCCCCAGAAATAGTGGTTCTGGTGCGCGCAGATCGGCGGCGGCAGTCCGTAGGCGGGTCCGAAAAGGTTCAGCGCGCCGGCCTCCCCGTAGTTGCTCGCGAAGATGCCGGTCTTCGCGCGTTCTTCCGGCGGCAGCGAGCGATAGATCCGGGCCACGTCCGCAACCAGCTCCTCCCAGCCGAACTGGTCTCCGAGGCGCTGCTCCAGGGGCCCGTCGTGCTCGACCTCGGTCTTCGGCGGTGCGATCCCGAGCCGCCTCTGGTAGGCGAGCAGCTTCTCGGGAGGCAAGAACGGCAGGATCGCGGGAATCAAGATCGCGCCCGCGGCGAGGACGTACGCCGCGAGGGCAACCTTCGGCCAGAGTCTCTCGCGGCTCCATGCCCGGCGCGTCAGCCAGTCTTCCACCGCCACGGCTCCGGCGGCGAAGAGCATCGGATAGATGGGGGCCAGGTAGTAGTTCTTCGCCTTGAGGACGATCATCATTCCCAAGAGCAGCACATAGGTCCAGCCGAGGACGCGCAGCCGTGACCCTCGCCCGAAAAGGAAAGAGGCAAGCCCAGCGAACCAGATTGGAAACAGGGCGGGGTGAAGCAGGAAGATCTGCTGGCCCACGAACTCCAGCGGACTCAAGACGACGTTCTTGCCCGTTCGGCGGACATTCTCGAGATCCTCGAGGGTGGGGTAACCGTGCCGGACTTGCCAAATGAGGTTGGGAAGGAAGATCAGGAGTGCGATGCCTCCGCCTATCCAGATCCAGGGCTTGCGGAGCTCCCGGCGCTGAGGGCTGAGGAGCAACGCGGCCGCGACGGCGGCGCCGAAGAGCAGCGTCGAGTGCTTGTTCTCGAGACCGAACCCCGCAAGCACGCCGAACCACATCCAGAGCCGCGAGTCGCCCGTGCGCACGATGCGGATCAGGAAGAAGACGCACCCCATCCAGAACAGGGCCTCGAAGCCGTTCATCGTGAGGATGCTGTCCATGCCGAGGTACATGGGCGCGGCGAGCGCGCAGATTCCCGCGAGCGCCTGGGAAAAGCGGCCGCCCCCGAGCTCGCGCGCGAGGAGCATCGTGAGCACCACGCGCGCCGCCCCGGCGAGCGCCGCGAGCGAACGCAGAACGGGCAAGGAGCCGCCGAGGAGGAGGGCGACCTTCGCGTAGAGGGCGATCAAGGGCGCGCAGTCCACGTAGCCCCAGTCGAGGTGGCGGCCGCAGTCGAGGAAATAGAGCTCGTCCCGGAAGTAGCCATATCGGCCGGCCGTCACGAGGTGGACGAGAAGTTTCGCCCCGGCCAGGACCGCCACGACGCGAAGATCGAGCGGCCCGATATGCCACCGTTCGTCGGTGCGAGTCTCGGGCCCGGTCTTCTGCGGCATGCCGAACGAGGTACGCGGCGCGGTGTTCCCTGGTTGCGCCGGCGGACCAGAGGGACCCGACCCGCCAAAATACTTGCCGTTGAGGCGGTTGCATCATGTCTGGCAAACGCTGACGAGACTCTAATTCAGGAAACTGAAAGGTCCGGATGGAGCGCGTAATGGGGATTCGCGACGTCGGGTTCTCGGCGGCCGAAGCCGCGCTCGGGAAGGCTTTCGCCGAAGTCGCGCCGAACGCGCCCTTCGTGATCTACCAGTTCCGGGCCCGCCCGGACGGCACGTTCCATTTCCCGGTCGTTTCCTCCGGTTTCCAGGACCTCTTCGGCGTCACTCCTGGCGAAGTCGCGGAGAGTTGGAAGCCGGCCTTCTCACGCGTGCACCCGGAAGACCAGAAGACGCTCGCCGACGGGATTCTCGAGGCAAGCCGGACGCTCGTGCCGTGGCACGGGGAGTTTCGCGTGAGGAGCCCGCGCGGCGAGGTCTGGGTCGAGGGGCGCAGCACCGGTCGCCGCGAGCCCGACGGCAGCACGCTATGGTTCGGCGTCCTCTTCGACATCACCGAGCGCAAGCGCATCGAGAAAGCCCTTCGCGAGCGCGAGGAGCAGCTCCACGCCATCTTCGATGTTGCGCCCGTGGGGATCGCGCAGGCGGACCCAACGACGGGGCGCTGGGTGGCCGTGAACCCGAGAATGTGCGCCATCACGGGCTACTCGGAGACCGAGCTGCTCACGATGCGGGTCCCCGAGATCACGTATCCGGAGGATCGGGAGCGCGACTGGGCGCTTTTCCAGAACGTCGTGAAGGGCGAGGCGCCCGAATACCGGCTCGAGAAGCGCTACATCCGGAAGGACGGGTCCATCGCGTGGGTGAACGTGAACATGGTCGTTCTCCGCGATGCGAACAGACGTCCGACGCGGACCCTCGGCCTGATCGAGGACATCACCGAGCGAAAGAGAGGCGAGGAAGCGTTGCGGGCCAGCGAGCAGCGGTTCCGCGCCATGTTCGACGTCGTGCCCGTGGGTGTCGCTCTGGCTGATCCCGCGACCGGGCGGTTGCTGGCCGTGAATCCGAGGATGTCTCTCATCACGGGTTATTCGGCCGAGGAGCTCCTGGGAATGAGCGTCGCCGAGATCACGCATCCCGAGGACCTGGAGCAGGACCGAAAAATGTTCCAGGGCATCGTCAGGGACGAGGCGCACGAGTATCGGATCGAGAAGCGCTACGTGCGCAAGGACGGCGACGTTGCGTGGGTGAACGCGAACATCGTCGTCCTTCCTGACGCAGCCGGGCGGCCGACGCGAACCCTCGCGACCATCGAGGACATCACGGAACGCAAGAAGGCCGAGGCAAACATCGGCAAACTCAACGCCGAGCTCGAGGACGCGCTCCAATGGCAGCGGCAGATCTTCGAAGGGTCGCGGGACGCCGTGTTCCTGAGCGACGAGGAGGGACGGTTCGTCGCCGTCAACGAAGCGGCGACGGAGTTGACTGGTTTTTCCCGCGAGGAGCTGCTTTCGATGACGATTCCCGACCTCCACGACGATCCCGACCTCGCGGCGTACAACGCGTTCCATCGCCGCATCCTGGATGGCGAGCGGATCCTGTCGGAAGCGCCGATCCGAAGGAGGAACGGCAGCAAAGTGGCGGTCGAGTTCAACAACAGCCTCGTCGTCATAGGCGGCAAGCGATTCATGCACACGGCGAGCCGGGACGTCACGGAGCGCAGGAGAGCCGCCGAGGCCCTCGTCGCCTCGGAATCCCGGTACCGCGTCCTCTTCGAGAACGCGGCCGAGGGGATCGTCGCGATCGACCCGGAGACCGGCCGGTTCCAGTTCTTCAATCCGTCGGTGTGTGCCATGTTCGGATACACGCCCGAGGAGTTCGGGGAGCTGACCCTTTCAGACCTTCATCCGAGAGACGCGCTCGCGCAGGCCCTCAAGGAGATCCGGGCGGCGGTCCGCGGCTTCAGGCCGAAGATGGCATCCGGAATCCCGTGCCTCAGGAAGGACGGAACGACGTTTCTCGCGGACGTCCACGGAAGCGTCGTCACTCTCGCCGGCCGAAGAGTCGCATTCGGGTTCTTCACGGACATGACGGTGCGCGTGCGGCTCGAGGAGCAGCTGCGACAGGCGCAGAAGATGCAGGCGATCGGCCAGCTCGCGGGCGGCGTCGCCCACGACTTCAATAACCTCCTGACGGTGATCTCCGGGAACTGCGAGCTGCTCCTTTCGAGCACTTCCGCCGACGACCGGCGACGCGACTCTCTGGTGGACATTCGATCCGCGAGCGAGCGGGCCGCCTCGCTGACACGACAGCTCCTCGCGTTCAGCCGCAAGCAGATCCTCGAGCCGAGGCTCGTGGACGTGCACGAGGTCGTCACGGGAATCGAGAAGATGCTCCGCCGTCTCATCGGCGAGGACGTGGACCTGCAGACCGACCTCGCCGCCGACCCGAGCTGGGTGAAGGTCGACCCGGGCCAGCTCGAGCAAGTCGTCATGAACCTCGTCGTGAACGCGCGCGATGCGATGCCTCATGGAGGCCGCATCACGATCCGCACGCGGAACGTCGACCCGGCGGCCACCGTCGACCTCGAAGAGACGGGGGAGCCGGAGAGGCGCCCGCGGGTCGCGATCGCGATCTCGGACAGCGGAAGCGGCATCACGCCCGAGGTGAAGGCCCATCTCTTCGAGCCTTTCTTCACGACGAAAGCGGCGGGCAAGGGCACGGGCCTCGGCCTCGCGACGGTCTACGGCGTCGTGAAGCAGAGCGGAGGCGACGTCGTCGTGGAGAGCGAGCCCGGAAAGGGCGCGACCTTCACGGTCGTCCTCCCGTCGCAGGATTCGCCGCGGCGGACTCGCGGCGCGAGCGGCACGCACAGGGCGCTTCCGCGTGGGACGGAGACCGTGCTCGTCGTCGAGGACGAGGAGGCCGTCCGGCGCATCGTGAAGATCGCGCTCGAGTCGACGGGCTATCGTGTGATCGAGGCCCGGAACGGGACCGAGGCGCTCGAGGCGATCCGCACGCACGCCGGCAAGATCCACGCCATGGTGACGGACGTCGTGATGCCGGAGATGAGCGGACGCGAGCTCGCGGAGCGGATCGCGAAGGAAGACCACCCCGGCTTGAAAATACTCTACATGAGCGGTTACACGGACGACGCGGTCGTGCGCCACGGCATCGTCGAGTCGGGCGTCGCGTTTCTCCAGAAGCCGTTCTCGCCTCTCGCCCTCGCGCGCAAGGTGCGCGAGGTGCTCGACGCCGCCGGCTGAGCGCTCAGCTCCCTTTCAGGCTCGCGATGTCGATCACGAAGCGATAGCGCACGTCGCTCTTGAGCATCCTTTCGTACGCCTCGTTGATCTTCTGGATCGGGATCATCTCGACGTCCGAGACGATCTTCTTCGACGCGCAGTAGTCCAGCATCTCCTGGGTCTCGGCGATGCCGCCGATCATGGATCCGGCGAGCGTCTTGCTGCCGTAGATGAGCGACATCATGGCGACGGAGGCCGGCTTCGGCGGGACGCCGAGGCAGACCATCGCCCCCTCCGGCTTGAGAAGGCCGAGATGCGTGTTGAGGTCGTGCTCGACCGAGATCGTGTCGATCAGGAGATCGAACCGCCCCGCCAGCTTCTTGAGGTTCTCGGGGTCTTTCGTGAGCTCGAAGGCGTGGGCGCCGAGCCTGCGCGCGTCCGCCTCCTTGGCGCGCGAGGTGCTGAGCATCGTGACCTCCGCCCCCATCGACGCGGCCAGCTTCACGGCCATGTGGCCCAGCCCTCCGAGGCCCACGACGCCCACGCGCTGGTCGGGCGCGCATTTCCAGCGTTTGAGAGGCGAATACGTGGTGATCCCCGCACAGAGGAGCGGGGCCGCCGCCGCGAGCTCGAGGCCGGGCGGAACCTTCAGCGTGTACCGCTCGGCGACGACGATCTCGGTCGAGTAGCCGCCATACGTCGGCGTCTTGCGGTCCATCTCGGTGCCGTTGTACGTGAAGGCCGCCCCTTTCAGGCAGAACTGCTCGAGGTGGCGCAGGCACGGCTCGCATGCGTGGCACGAATCGACGAAACAGCCGACGCCGGCCAGGTCTCCCACGGCGAACTTCGAGACGTCGGCGCCGACCTTCGTCACCTTCCCGACGATCTCGTGGCCCGGCACCATCGGGAAGACGGCGCCGCTCCACTCGTCGCGGACCTGGTGGACGTCGGAGTGGCAGACGCCGCAGTAGAGGATGTCGATCTGGACGTCGCGCGGCCCCGGCTCGCGACGCGTGATCGGGTGCGGAACGAGCGGGGCCTTCGCGGAGGGGGCGGCCCAGGCGGGGATGGGAGCGGTCATGGTGGAGTCCTCCTCGTGAGCGTGACTTTCCTCGGCCACGGCAATCCTACATTCGGCTGCACGGGTGCGGGACGCCCGCCGCCCGCCTGTAGACTGAAGAGGTGGGCTCCTCCGAAGGCGCCGTGACGGACCTCGCTTCGCTCCTCGGCTCGATCGACATCTACCTCTTCGATCAGATCTTGCGCGGGCGGGTCCCGGCGGGAAGCGACGTATTCGATGCGGGCTGCGGCCCGGGAAGAAACCTCGTGTACTTCCTGCGCGAGGGCTACGACGTCCGAGCGCTCGACCCCGACGCCGACGCGATCGGCGCTGTGCGCCAGCTCGCCCGATCTCTCGCGCCGCGCCTCGACCCCTCGAATTTTCGGGCGGAGCCGGTCGAGACGAACAGCTTTCCGGACTCCTCGGCGGACTTCGTCATCTCGAGCGCCGTCCTGCACTTCGCCCGGAACCGCGCGCACTTTCGGGCGATGCTCGAAGGCACGTGGCGCCTCGTGAGGAGCGGCGGCGTCCTCTTTTGCCGCCTTGCCTCGACGATCGGAATGGAAGGCCGCTTCACACTGCTTGGGAACGGCCGGTTCCGGCTTCCGGACGGCACCGAGCGCTTCGTCGTCGACGAAAAGACCCTGATGGCCCTCACGGGCGAGCTCTCAGGCGAGCTGATCGACCCGCTGAAGACGACCGTCGTCCAGGATCGCCGCTGCATGACCACGTGGGTCATGAGGCGGGTGGACTGACGGCCGCGATCACGGCGCGGGCGACTTCCTTCCCGTCTTTTTCGCGGGAGAGGAGGACGCGCGTCGCGCCCGAGGCTTCCACGACGCGCGAGAGCAGGACGTCTCCTTCGAACGCCTCGCCGCGGAAGTCCGCCTCGAACGTGAGCGGAGGGGTGGCTGCCTTCGGCGGCGCCGTCAAGAGAGCGCGCAGGATCGCCACGTTGTTCGCGTGGTCGTTCAGGTCGAGGTCGTAACGCGTCACGCGAAACGGCGTGCCGGGGGCGCCGATTTCGTCCTCCGGCGCCGCGAGCGGCTCGAACGGATCCTCGATCAGGCGCGGCGGCGACGACTTCGCCATCTCGACGAGGTCCGGCGACTGCCGCAGCGGGCGCTTCGTCGCGACGGCGAGGAGGAGCCAGGCCGACGTCGCACGGGCGAGCTCGGTTCCGTCCGCGGTGGTCACGCGGAATTCGCGCAGGGCCCAGAGGCGGTGGACGCCCGCCGGCCACGTCTCGACCGCGATCTCCTCGCGCCAGGCGGGCAGCGCCGCGAGCTTCAGCGTGAGGCGCGACAGGATCCACGTCTGTCCGCGCGCGAGGAGCACGTCCGAGCCCCAGCCGAGCGCGGTCGCGTGGTTTCCCGCGATTTCCTGGAAGAGGTCGAAGAGGGCGGGGAGGCGCAGGCGAGCGTCCGGGCCCATCTCGCTCGCGCGGATGCGGAAGCGCTCGCGGAAGGTCGAAGGCCTGGACGCAGCGCCGCTCATCCGCCCGCCGCGTGCTTTTGCGCGAGCGCGCGGCGCTTCTCCCAGGTCTCGCGCGCGAGGGCGACGTCCTCGAGGAACCAGCCGAGCTCCGAAAGGAGCAGCGCCTGCGGGCCGTCCACGAGCGCTTTCGCGGGGTTCGGGTGGAAGTCGACGAGGACCATGTTCGCGCCCGCGACGACGCCCTGCGCCGTCACGTGCATGAGATCGAGGATGCCGTCCGGCGCGCGGTCGCGCGAGCCGACCGAGTGCGACGGGTCGATGCAGACGGGGAGGCGCGTGAGGCGCTTCACGACGGGAACGAGCGCGAAGTCCACGAGGTTGCGGTGCGGGTCGCCGAGGTTCGTCTTGACGCCGCGCAGGGCGAACACGATCTGCGACTTGCCCTCGCTCGCGAGGTACTCGGCGGCGTTGAGCGACTCGTTGAGCGTGATGCCGAAGCCGCGCTTGACGAGGACGGGGAACTCCGGCTGCCGGCCGACCGCCTTCAGCAGCTCGAAGTTCTGGATGTTGCGCGTGCCGATCTGGAGCATGACGCCCGTGGGCTTGCCCGTCTTCTCCAGGCACTCGGCGATCTCGTCTACGTGGCTCTCGTGCGTCACCTCCATCGCGATGACGCGGATGCCGTGCCGACCCGCGCGCGTGAAGACCTCGGGAAGGCAATTCTTTCCGTGCCCCTGGAACGAGTAGGGATTCGTGCGCGGCTTGTACGCGCCCATGCGCGTGGTCGTCTGGTGGAACTTCTCGAGCTCTTTGAACATCGCCTCGACGTTCTCGTCCGTGTCCACGGCGCAAAGCCCCGCGAAGACGTTCAGGTTGTCCTGCGAGAAGTCGACGCCGTTGTACGTGAAGCCGCTCGCGCGCCGGTCGTCCTTGTGGCGTCCGAGGACGCGGTATTCCTCCGACACGCGCACGACGCGCTCCACGCCTGGGAGCGTCCGGATGTCCTCGAGGGAGAGGCGATGCGTGTCGCCGATGAGGTAGACCTCTGTGACGGTTTTCAGGGCGCCTTTCACCCGGTGGACCTTGACTTCGATGTCGGGCAGGGCACGCAGGGTGTCGAGAAGCTCACGCTCCCTGGCGGGGTTCGCCGCGAGGGCGGGGTCGAGGAGGACGATCACGGCGCGCCCTGGGGGAGGCGGTCGACACGTCCTTTCTTCGTCGTGCGGGCCGGGTACGAGCCGAGCACTTTGAGGTACGGGCACTCGGCCGAGAGCGCGGCGACCGCCCGCGCCGCGGCATCCTCGGTCTCGGCGCCTTCGAAGTCGACGTAGAAGAGGTACTCCCACGGATGGCGCGGGACGGGACGCGACTCGAGCTTCGTGAGGTTGAGGCCGTGCGCGTCGAGCAAATTGAGGCAGTGCGCGAGGGCGCCGTGGCGGTGCGGCGTCGAGAAGACGAGCGACGTCTTCGTGGGAATGCGCGGATCGGGCGTGATCGCGACGGCGGAGACGACGACGAACCGCGTCCAGTTCTCCTCCTGGTCGGCGACGTCGCGCTTGAGGACCTCGAGGGCGTGATGCTGCCCGGCCTCCTCCGAGGCGA
Source organism: Thermoanaerobaculia bacterium (assembly GCA_963816185.1). Classification (GTDB taxonomy): domain Bacteria; phylum Acidobacteriota; class Thermoanaerobaculia; order UBA5066; family UBA5066; genus Fen-183. Next base: position 313,789 of record CAWFJJ010000029.1, read on the forward strand.
TCGCGGCGAGCGTGGGATCTCCCGTCTCCTTGACGTGGCGCGCGGCCTCGGCGGTGTCGATGAACGGCACGGCCGCGACGCCCGGAAGCTCGGAGAGGAAGCGGCTGCACTGCGCGAGCGCCTGCGGATGCGAGACGACTCGCGTGATTCCGGCCAGCGGGGCTCCGGGAAGAGAAAGCAGGCAGTGGCGCACCTCGAGGATCTCCTCGCCCACGATCTTCAGGTCCGTGTGCCGGAGGAGGTCGTACGTCTCGTTGATCGAGCCTGCCGTGGTGTTTTCGATCGGGAGGAAGGCGTAACCCGCCGCGCCCGACTCCGCCTCGCGGAGGGCGCGAAAGAACGTCGGGAAGCCGCGGAACTCCATCGCGCCCTCGCGGTCGCCGAAGTACTTTCGCGCGGCGAGGTGGCTGTAAGCACCCTCGGCGCCCTGAAAGGCCACGCGGCGCGCGTTGCCGAGCGCGCGCTCCTTGACCTCGCGATCCAGAAGCGCCTCCTCCTGCACCTTGACCGACATGGCGATGATCTCCCGGAAGATCTCGGTTGCGCGGAAAGGATCGAGGCCGAGCTCGCGGGCGATCGCCTCCACGCGCGCGAGAAGCCTCGTTTCGCGGTCGAGGTCGCGGAGGAACGGCGCACCCTTCGCCTTCAGCCGTCCGACTTCGGCGACCTGCGTCAGGCGCGCGGCGAGCGTCTCGAGAAGGCGGCGGTCCGTCTCGTCTATTCGCGCTCGCAGGGCTTCGAGATCTTCCATCGGAACCGTCATCTTAGCGGGAGGGCTTCTCTCGAGCGGTGAAGGGGATCAGACCGCGCTGCGGTCTGCGGGCCTGGCAGGCCGGTTCGTGCCCGCGGCCCTCCGTCTCGCGACGGTGCGTGATCGCGGCCCGGCCGCGGATCTATATTCCCGGCGTGGAGGCCGCCCCCCATCGCGGGATTTCCGACCGCGCGAGCTTCGCGCTCGGCGTGTTCGGTGTGTTCACGGCCCTCATCGCGGCGAACGCGCTGCAGGCAGCGATCCTCGGCGCGGTGCTTGGCCGGGACTTCCCGGTCGGGCGCTCCATCGGGGTGAACGCCCTGACGTGGTACGCATGGGCGGCGCTGACGCCGGTCATCGCCGTCCTCGTGAAGAGGTTTCCTTTCGGAAATGGGCGCTGGAAGACGAGCCTCCTCGTCCACCTCGTCGCGAGCATGGTGCTCTTCGCCGCGCAGTTCGGGATCTTCAGCCTCGGCAGCCGCGCGCTAAATCTCACGCCGCCGATGTCTGCGCACCGCCTCGCATTGGGGCCGCCGCCGCCGCCGCTCGGCCCTATGCGGGAGGCGTTCCGCTGGTATTTTTTCCGGGGCGCGGGCACGTATGCCCTCATCGTCGGCGGGCTCGTCCTTCTCGAGTACGTGAGGAAGGACCGCGAGCGGGTCGCGCTCGAGGGCCAGCTCGCCCTTGCCGAGCTGAAGGCCCTGCGCATGCAGCTCCAGCCGCATTTCCTCTTCAACACGCTGCACGCGATCGGGGTCCTCATCCACAGCGACCCGAAGGCCGCGCACCTCATGCTCACGCGCCTCGCGGAGCTGCTGCGCCTCTCGCTCGACACGGCGTCCGAGCCGGAGCTTCCGCTGGAGGTCGAGCTCGCGTTCGTGGAGAAATACCTCGCCATCCAGAAGGCGCGCTTCGGCGATCGCCTCACCGTGCGGTACGCGCTCGAGCCGGACGCGATGCGGGGCCTCGTCCCGACGCTCGTCATGCAGCCCCTCGTCGAGAACGCGCTCGAGCACGGCGTCGCGCCCCACGCGCGTCCCGGCGTGATCGAGATCGCGGCCTCGCGCACCGCCGACGCGCTCACGATCCGCGTGCGCGACAACGGAAACGGCCTTTCGGAACGGGAGGGGCGCATCAAGAGCGGCGTGGGCCTCGCGAACACGCGCGGCCGGCTGCGTCAACTTTATGGCGACCGCTCGCGTCTGACCCTCTCGAACGCCGTCGGAGGCGGTCTCGAGGCGATCCTGGAGATGCCGTGGCGCGAGGCGCCGCTGCCGGCGCCAGCGGGGGGAACATGAAACCGATCAGAGCCTTCATCGCCGACGACGAGCCGCTTGCCCGCGAGTGGCTCCGCACGCTGCTCTCGGAGGAGCCGGGTGTCACGCTCGCCGGTGAGGCCCGGGACGGACGCGAGGCGATCACGGCCTTGAAGGAGACCAAGCCGGACCTCCTCTTCCTCGACGTCCAGATGCCGGAGCTCGACGGCTTCGACGTGCTGCGCGGCCTCGACCCCGAGGCTCTTCCCGTCGTCGTCTTCGTCACCGCGTACGACGCGCACGCCCTGAAAGCGTTCGAGGTCCACGCGCTCGACTACCTCCTGAAGCCGTTCGAACGGGACCGGTTCCGGGTCGCGATGGAACGCGCCCGCGAGCAGCTCGCGCCCCGGGGCGGGGAAGCCGCGGCCAGGCGTCTCATCGAGCTGCTCGAGTCGCTCGGCGCGAAGGCGCGCGGGCTCGACCGCGTGGCCGTGAAAACCGAAGGCGTCATCAAGCTCATCAAGCTCTCGGACGTGGACTTCATCGAGGCTGCGGGCCGTTACGTCACGCTCCACGTCGGCAAGGAGCAGCACCTCGTACGCGAGACCATGAACGAGCTCGAGGCGAAGCTCGACCCGACGGCCTTCGCGCGCGTTCACCGGTCGGCCATCGTGAACCTCGACCGCGTGAAGGAGCTGAAGACGGAGAGTCACGGCGAGGTCACGATCGTCCTTCCGGACGGCCGCACGCTGCGCTGGAGCCGCAGCTACCGCGAGCGGCTCGAGGCTCTCCTGGGATCCGCGGAATAACTCCGTCGACTTGACCCGGGTCCCCCTTCGGGATCAATCTTCGAGGTGCGCGAGGCCCGAGGCCCGCGACATCAGACCCGCCGGGAGCGAATAAGCCCCGGCGAAAGGAGCTCCTCATGCATCCTGGATTCATGTCCTGGTGGGCGAGGCACCATGGCCCGTCCGGTTACGAGTACGCCGCCGCAGGTTGCGGCCCCGGCCGCGCCCGCTGGCACGATACTGAGAGCCGTTTTACCTCGCACGGCGACGAGCCGGGCGGCTTTGGCGGCCCGTTCGGCGTCCGGCGCCCGCTGCGATTTCTCGCTTTCAAGCTCGGCCTCGACGACAGCCAGACGGCCGAGCTCGCGGCCATTCTCGACGACCTGAAGACCGAGCGCGCGCAGGCCGCGGTCGACCACCGGCGGATGACGTCCGCCGTGGCCGACCTCTTCGCGGCGGCGGCGTTCGACGCCGCGAAAGTCGCCCAGGCCGGCGCCGCGCGCGTCACGAGCGCCACGCGCCTCGCGGACGCGCAGGCGAAAGCGCTCCAACGCGTCCACGCGATGCTCGACGACGAGCAGCGGAAGGCGTTCGCGTACTTGCTTCGCACCGGCATCATCGCCATCTGATCGGATCCTGACGAATCGTCCGCGCGGAGCGTCCTCGGGCGCCGCTCCGCGCGGTTCTACAATGTCTGCATGCATCCGCGGATGGCCGAGATCGCCGCTTATCTCGACGAAACGCGCGCCGCGATCGTCCGGGCCGTCACGCCCCTTTCGCCGGAAGACGCGGCGCGCCGCCCTTCGCTCGAAGCCTGGAGCGTCGACGAGATCCTGACGCATCTCTCGCTCGTCGAGCCCGGGGTCGCGAAGAGGGTCGCCAAGAGCGTCGGAAAGGCGAAGGGTGAGGGCCTCGAGCGCGAGACGTCCGTCGCGTCGGTCCTCGGCTCTCTCGACGGCCTCGAGAGGCTGAACGAAAAGCAGGTCGCGCCGGAATTCGTGGAGCCGAAAGACGTCCACTCCAAGTCCGAGGTGCTCGCCGCGCTCGCGCTCTCGCGCGAGAGCCTCCGGCACGCGATGGGGGAGGCCGACGGCTGGGCGCTCGAGAAGGTCGTCGCCCCGCATCCCCGCCTCGGGACGATCGACATGTACCAGTGGCTCGTCTTCGTGGGGCATCACGAGCGCCGGCATCTCGCCCAGATCGAGCGCACGATCGCCTCCGTGGCGGGGCGCTGAAGGCGACTCTGCTATCCTCGCCGGTCCGATCGAGTGCGGTGGGAGTAGCTCAGTCGGTAGAGCGTCGGATTGTGGTTCCGAATGTCGCGGGTTCGACCCCCGTCTTCCACCCCAGCCATCTTTTTCGAATCCTCGCGCGCCCGTAGCTCAGCTGGATAGAGCGTCAGACTCCGGATCTGAAGGCCTCCGGTTCGAATCCGGACGGGCGCACCATGTATCTCCGAAGCCGTATCCTCGGCTTCCAGCGCGTAGGAACGAGCCGGTTTCCGCCGTCGATCCCCCACCGAGCGAGGGCGGTGTCGCGGGGGCGTATCAGGGCGCACCAACCTAACCCCCTACCCCATAAGCATTTCGAACGCGCAGAGATTCAACCTCTCCTGAGCCGTGCCGCCGACCAGCCGATGGCGGGGGACGGTCGCGAGGGCCTACCTTCCGAAGGGGAGTCTCCAAAGGGGGGAGTATGTGTTGTTCGCTGGTTGGCTACCGTATCGCCGCGTTGTTCGTGTGTGTTCTTTTCGCCCCGACCGCCCTGGCCGCAGAGGAAATCGATGTCAAGAGCTGGACGGCTCCTCCGTACTGGAGGACGCCGGCGGTTTCACCTGACGAACGAAGCGGACGCGATGCCCTCGCTGCGGGGCGCCCATGTATCTCCGAAGCCGTATCCTCGGCTTCCAGCGCGTAGGAACGAGCCGGTTTCCGCCGTCGATCCCCCACCGAGCGAGGGCGGTGTCGCGGGGGCGTATCAGGGCGCACCAACCTAACCCCCTACCCCATAAGCATTTCGAACGCGCAGAGATTCAACCTCTCCTGAGCCGTGCCGCCGACCAGCCGATGGCGGGGGACGGTCGCGAGGGCCTACCTTCCGAAGGGGAGTCTCCAAAGGGGGGAGTATGTGTTGTTCGCTGGCTGGCAACCGTATCGCCGCGTTGTTCGTGTGTGTTCTTCTCGCCCCGACCGCTCTGGTCGCAGAGGAAATCGATGTCAAGAGCTGGACGGCTCCTCCGTACTGGACGCCGCCAGGGGTTTCACCTGAAGAACAAAGCGGGCGCAGCCCGCTCGCTTCGGGGCGCCAGGCATCGGTAACGAGCCCGGTCCCCCTGCCCTTCGTCGCCGTGACGCCGTGCCGCATGGTCGACACCCGCGGCAATGCGCCCATGACGGGCGGTTTCCTGCCTGCCGCAATCGTACGAAGCTATACGCTCACCGGCGTCTGCAACATTCCCTCGAACGCCAAGGCGATCTCCCTGAACGCCACGGCCACGAATACCGCCGGTCCTGGGTTTCTGGAGCTCTGGCCGGAGGGTGAAGCGCTCCCGGGAGTGTCGACGCTGAACTTCGTCGCGGGGCAGACGGTCGCAAATGCTGCCGTCGTCCCCCTGAGCGCCTCCGGAGGCATCTCGATGGTGTTTGGCGTCTCGGGCGCCGATGTCATTCTGGACACGAACGGCTACTACTCGCCTCTGGGAGTCGTCAACAGCCTGAACGGGCAGGCAGGCGCCCTGACTCTCGCAGCGGGAGCCAACGTATCCATCACGCCCTCGGCCAACACGCTCACGATCGCCGCGGTCGCAGGAGGTCCGCCGACCGGGCCGGCGGGAGGGGCCCTTACGGGGACGTACCCGAACCCGGGGATTGCCAGCGGGCTGTTCGCGAGCCTCGCCGCCAACACATTCACCGGGACACAGACGATCAGCGGCGGGAACCTGGCTCTGCCGGCGACCTCCGGCAGCACGGGGGGTGTCCTGACCTTGGGCGGGCAGAGCTACCTGCACGCATTCGGGGGCGCGACGAACACGTTCGTGGGCGGGCAGGCGGGCGGACTGTTTGCGACGACGGGGATGGCCAATACGGCGGTGGGGTATCTGAGCCTGCAGTCCAATACAACCGGCCATGACAACGTGGCGGTCGGAAGCGATTCGCTGACCGGGAACAGCACCGGCATTGGCAACGTGGCGGTCGGAAGCGATTCGCTGACCGGGAACAGCACCGGCAGTTACAACTCGGCGTTCGGGTATCAGAGCCTGCTCGTGAGCACGGACGGTTCGTACAACTCGGCGTTCGGCAGAGGCAGCCTGCTGTACAACACGACTGGCCGTTCCAACGTGGCGTTCGGATATGGCAGCCTGCAGAGAAACACGACCGGCGGGTTCAACGTGGCCCTCGGCTTTCTTGCCGGCGAACAGAACACCACCGGGAGCTACAACACTTTCGTCGGAAACTTCGCGGGGCCTGATGCTGGACACCCCGCCCTCACATATTCCGGCGCCATCGGCGCCGGGGCCGTGGTGGCGCAGAGCAACTCGATCGTCCTCGGGGGCGTCGCTGGATCAGTCCAACAAGTGAACGTCGGCATCGGCACTTCGTCGCCGAACACGACGCTTCAGGTCGTGGGCGACGTCAGGGTCGGAACCAGCGGCACGAACGGCTGCCTGAAGAACTTCGCCGGCACCGGAATCGCCGGCGTCTGCTCGTCCGATGCGCGACTCAAGACGAACGTACGGCCCTTCGAGCCGATGCTCGACCGCGTCGCGAGGCTGCGGCCGGTACGGTTCAACTGGAAGACCGAGCAGTTTCCCGAGTATCACTTTGGCGTGGGGCTGAATTCCGGGCTGATCGGGCAGGAGGTCGAGCAAGTCTTCCCCGAGATGGTGACTGCCGACGAGCGCGGCTACAAGATGGTGGATTACAGCGTGCTGCCATACCTGACACTGGCGGCCGTGCGGGAGCAGCAGGCGCAGATCGAGGCGCAGAGGGCAGAGATAGACGGTCTCAAAGCCAAGCTCCTGGAGAGTGAAGGCGCGATGGCGGCGGTGAGGGAGCTGGGGGCGCGACTTGCACGGGCCGAGGCTCGGTTAGCCGAGACCCGATAAACGCGCGGGCCGCCGGTTCTAAACCGAAAGGACACACCAATTTTCGCGAAGGATCAAGCGACGGGGCTCATCAAGCGACGTTGCACGTAGCGCCTGGCCAGCCTATATTGCTGCAACGCGAGTTTCCGTCTTCGGCGTCGTGCTCCTGCTCACGATCCACCCTGTTGGCGCGCAGAATCTCCTGCCCGATCCCTCGTTCGCGAGCGGCGTCAGCGGTTGGACGGCCAGCGGCGCGAGCCAGGCGATGTTCCAATGGGTCGATCTGGCCGGGTCCGACGGAGTCGCCGGCTTCGCCCGACTTCAGGTGTTGGGCCCCGGTACCGTTGTCGCATCTGTCTGCGTGCCCGTGGTCGGGGGGAAAACGTACAGCTGGGGCGCTTCGTTCTTTCCGAGGTCGGCCAGCGGGCAGGTCATTCTGGACTTCTATTCAAATGACTCCTGCCTGGGGCTGACGCTCGTGGGGGAGACGTCCGGCCCCTCGACGATCACGTTGGGTGACTGGCAGTTCGAGCCGGGACCCGACGTCATGGTGCCCGCGTCGGCGGGGAGTGTTATGTACCGAGTTATGGGAACGGCCCCGGGCAACGCGATCGGGGTGGTCGACGTCGACAACGTTTATTTCGGCCTCCAGGGGACGCGGCCCCCCGGAGTGCAGGGCGTGCCCGCGCTCTCGTGGCCGGCGGTTTTCCTCCTCGCGGCAGCGCTGGCGACCGTAGGCCTGCGTGTAATGCCGCACGCCTGACGCGCGACATCCAGAACGTCCGCTTTTTGTCCGTGTACCCCTGCCGAAAGGACGCGAAGGAAGGCCCGGCGCACGTTCTTCCGGTGCTGCGCCTAGGCCGCAGCGTCCTCGAGGATCGAGGAGAACGTGCTACGTCAAGCGAAAATGAACAGGGGGCCGCTTATGCGTCTGGCCCCATGGGCAGGCGAATTTCGCTGATGGCCTGGAAGTCCTACCTTCGGAACTTGACGACATTAGCCAAACCGCCGGCTCGTGGCATAAAATGAGAGCCTTGGAAATCGAGGACGGCGCGAAGCCCGAAGACTGCGCACACCCAAATGCCACCTTGAGCGACGAGTGTGCAGCACTCCGAAAGAGGGTCGAGGAACTCGAGGAGAAGCTCGCCAGGGCGGAATCTATCGTCCGCCGCCTGCCGTTTCTTTACCGAGGAGACGGAGACGAACCAATCTGCACGAATTGCTGGAAGGTGGACCAGCGAGTCGTCGAGATGAGTTTCCTCTGTAGCGTATGCGGCACCCTCGAAAAGGACCGGTGAGCAGCTGAGCAGCATCGTGGTCTCTGCATACGGGGCCGAGCCCGTTCCTAATTCTTACGCCCGAAGTAGCGCTCCTAGAGGACCGACCTCTCATAGCGGCAGATAACGCTCCCCATCGCTGGGTGAGGTTGTCTGGTGGCCGGTAGGTTTCTGTGCGAGGTCGTTCGGGCCTAGACTGTAGGCGTTTCATCGTGAGCGGAACGACGGGTCTACCGGAACGTTTCGAGATCGGCGAAGGCCATGCACTCTTTCGCCCGGAGCGGAACGTCTCGTTCCACGAAGCGGGCGAGGTGTTGAGCCAGGCGATCGTTTATTGCCGCGAGAACGGGATCCGGAGGCTCCTCATCGACACGACGAAGCTGACCGGGTTCGGGCCGATCGGGACCGCCGAGCGGTTCGCGATCGGCGAAACGCTTGCGCGCGCCGCGATGGCCGCCGTCAAGATCGCCATGGTGGTGAGACCGGAGCTGCTCGACCCGGCGCTGTTCGGAATCACGGTTGCGAGAAACCGGGGTCTTTTCGCGAATGGCTTCACGTCCGAGTCCGAGGCATTGAAATGGCTCCTCGACCCGAACGCCGAGTGAAGGCGCGCGCTTCTCGAAAGAGCGTAACGGCGCGTAAGCGCGCCGCGGCGGACCGGCGGCGCCTCGAGCGCGCGCAGGTGGAGAAGAGCGAGTTTCTCGATCGCCTTCTCGAGCACGCGCCGATCCCCATTTACGCGGTCGATGCCGAGGGTCGCATTCTGATGGTGAACAAGGCCTGGGCTGAGATGACGTCGGTCGCGCAAGAGGACGCGCGGGGCCGCCTGCACCGCGATCTCTTTCCGCCGACGGTCAAGCGAGTGTCCGAAGACGTCACCTCCCGGGTCTTCGGGGGCGAATCCATCGTGAGCGAGGATGTCTTCGAGACGCCGGACGGAAAGCGGTATTTCCTGACTGCGAGGTTTCCGCTCCGCGGAGTCTCGCGCCGCGTGGAGGCCATGGGCGGAATCGGGTTCGAGACGACCGAGCGGAGGCGCATGGCGGACGAGCTCGTCGCGTCCGAGGAACGCTACCGGTTCCTCTTCGAGCGCAATCCGCTTCCCATGTGGGTCTACGACCGCGAGACGCTCCACTTTTTGGCCGTGAACGAGGCGGCGGTGCGTCATTACGGCTACTCCCGCGAGGAGTTCCGGTCCATGACCGTGGTCGACATCCGGCCCGAAGAGGAACAGCCGCGGCTCAGGGAGGAGGTCCGAGACATCGAGGGCTACCGGTTCAGCGGGCGCTGGAAGCTCAGGAAGAAGGACGGGTCGATCGTGAACGTCGAGATCCTGTCGCATGACATCCCGTTCGCGGAGCGGCCGGCGCGCGTCGTCCTCGCGAACGACGTGACGGAGCGCCTCGCAGCCGAAGAAGGACTGCGGCGCTCGTACGACGAGCTGCGGGCCCTGTCGGCGCGGCTCGAGTCCGTGCGCGAGGAGGAGTCGACGCGCATCGCGCGCGAGGTCCACGACGAAGTCGGGCAGGCTCTGACCGCGCTCAAGATGGATGTCGCCGAGGTCGAGCGTGGCCTCGCGGCGCGGGGCGGCGCGCCCAAGGCGGTGACGGGAACCCTTGCCGCGATGGGCCGCATGCTCGACGACACGATGGACGTCGTCCACCGCATCTCCACGGAGCTGCGCCCGGGCGTCCTGGACGAGCTCGGCCTCGAGGAGGCGGTCGAGTGGCAGCTCGAGGAGTTCCGCAAGCGGACGGGGATCGTCTGTCGTTTCGAGACTGGGTTCGTCGGAGCGTCGATCGAGAGGGCCGTCTCGACGGCCGTCTTTCGCGTGCTCCAGGAGCTCCTGACGAACGTCGTGCGGCATGCGCGCGCGAGCACCGTCCACGTTCGCCTTTCCGCCGGAGACGGCCGCCTCGCCCTCGAGGTCAGGGACGACGGCTGCGGGATCCCCTCGGGCCACGTTTACGCGCCGCGGTCGTTCGGCCTGCTCGGCATCCGCGAGCGCGTGACGAACGTCGGGGGAACCGTCGCCATTCAGGGAGAGCCGGGACGGGGCACCGTCGTCAGCGTCTCGATTCCCCTATGACGCACATCCTCCTGGCCGACGACCATGCGCTGTTCCGCCAGGGGCTCGAGCGGGTGCTGGCGGAGGGCTTCAAGGACGCGACGTTCGGCCATGCGGGAGACACCGTCGCGGCGCTCCGGCTCGTCCAGGAGGAGACCTGGGACATTGTCGTCCTCGACATTTCGTTCGCGGGCCGCAGCGGCCTCGATCTCCTGAAGGAGATCAAGCGCGTGCGTCCGAAGCTGCCGGTTCTGATCCTGAGCATGCATCCGGAGAAGCAGTTCGCCGTGCGCGCGCTCAAGGCGGGCGCGGCCGGCTACGTGACGAAAAAGGTGGTTTCCGAGGAGCTCCTGAGCGCCGTGAGGCGGGTCGTCGGCGGCGGCCGATGGGTGACGCAGGAGGTCGCTGAGCGGCTCGCGGCCGAGGTCTCTCTTCCCGCGGAGAAGCTGCCGCACGAGCTCCTCTCGGACCGGGAGTTCCACGTGTTCCGGCTCCTGGCGGGGGGAGCGACGGTGAAGGCGATCGCGGCGGAGCTCGCCATCAGCGTCCAGACCGTCAGCACGTATCGCGCGCGCATCATGGAGAAGATGCATCTCGAAACGAACGCCGACCTCACGCAATACGCGCTCGGCTACGGCCTGATCGGCTGACGGCCGCTCGGCGTCGTACTCCGTACGACGTCAATTCCGGTCAAAGCACGGCACGAAATCCGTTGGCCCGCTGATTCCGGCGATGGCCGGCCCTCCCTACTCTTCGCCCGGCCAAGGAGAGTGGGAGCATGAAGATCTTGATTGTGGACGACTCGGAACCCGTGGGCGCGCCCCTCGTCGCGCTGCTCCGCCGGGTGGAGGGTCTCGAATTCCTGCCACAGGTGTTCAACGCGACGGATGCGTTGGGGGCTTTCCGGGAGCATCGTCCCGGAGTCGTGCTTCTCGACCTGGAGCTCAGGGGCGGCACGTCCCTCGAGCTGGTCCGGGAGATCAAGACGAAGGCGCCTGCCACGCGCGTGTTCGTCCTGACCGCTCATCTGGACGAGCGCTATCGGAAGCCGTGCCTAGACGCCGGCGCCGAGTTCTACCTGAGCAAGGCTACGGATCTTCCGCGTCTCGCCGGCATCCTGGCCGACGCGGCCTGGGAGCGCGAGGCCGGAGCCGCGAAATTGCGCGCGTTCCACGCCCCACCGTGATGGACCCGGGTTTTCAGACGGGAGCCGATTTCTATTTCGAGAAGCCTGTTTCCCTCGACCGGCTGAGAAGCACTCTGGCCGACATTCGCGAGGTCGCCAGCGGACCGCTTCCGGCCGAGTAGACTGAACGAGATGAAGCGAATCGCTCAGACGAGGCGGACCAACGAACCTCGTCGAGAGAGCGAACGCAAGATGCTGGCCCTTCTCGACGTTCTGCGCCGCGAGAAGGAGCGTCTGAACAGGGCGTCGATCGCCGGGCGGGTCGCGCTGTGGGAGTGGGACCTCGGAACCGGGACCGTGGAGTGGACCAGCGTCGTGGACACGATGCTCGGCTATCCGCCTGGGGGCCTTCCGCGAACCGTTCAGGGATGGGGATCGTGCATCCACCGCGAGGACCTGCCCGCCGTGATCGACGCTCTCGACCGCCACCTGAGGCACAAGGCGCCGTACGAGGCCGTCTACCGGATCCAGCGCGCCGACGGCGGATACGTCTGGTGGCACGACGTGGGATACGCCGAGCGCGACGGCGAGGGAAAACCGTTCCGGATGGCGGGAACCTGCGTGGACATCACGGAAACGAAGCGCACGGAAGAGGCCATCCGCATTCGGGACACCGCGCTCGCATCCTCGAACAGCGCGATTCTCATGACCAATTCGGCGGGCATCGTGACCTACACCAACCGGGCCTTCCTGGAGCTCTGGGGCTTCGGAGGGGAGGCGGAGGTTCTGAATCGGGACGTGAAGGAGTTCTGGGATCCCGAGGAGAAGATCGCCGAGCTCATCAAGACCCTCCTGGATCAGGGCGGATGGACGGGCGAGCTCCGGGGCCGCCGAAAGGACGGCACGCGCTTCGACGTCGAGGCCGTGGGGAGCCTGGCGATCGACGACGCCGGCCGAACGATCGGCATGATGGGATCGTTCGTCGACATCACTCCTCGCAGGCGCGCGGAGTCGAAGATCCGGCGCCTGGCCGCGGCCGTGGAGCAGGTGGCCCAGTCGGTGATCATCACCGATACGAAGGGGATCATCCAGTACGTCAACGCCGCCTTCACCGCGACGACCGGCTACGCCCGGGAGGAGGTCTTCGACAGGACGCCGGCCATCCTCAAGAGCTCTCTCCACGACCCTGCCCATTACGAGCGCCTCTGGAAGACCATCCTCGCCGGGCAGACGTGGAAAGGCCGGTTCACGAACCGGAGGAAAGACGGGAGCCGGTACGAGGTCGAGGCCACGATCACGCCGGTTCGGGACAGCCTCGGAACCATCACGAGCTTCGTGGGTCTCGAGCAGGACGTGACCGAGCAGCTCGCCGTGCGCCGGAGGCTCCAGGAGCAGGAGAAGCTCGCGGCCATCGGGGGCATCGCGGCGGGCATCGCGCACGAGGTCAAGAATCCCCTCTTCGCCATCTCGAGCGGCATCCAGCTCCTTCAGGAGGAGCTCGCGCTCGACGACGAGCAGCGCAAGACCTTCGAGATCATCTATGGGGACGTCATGCGCATGGACCGGCTCGTCCGCCAGCTCCAGCTCCTGAGCGCGCGCCCGCGCCTCAACAGAACCGTTCAGAGAGTGGCGGATCTGATCGAGGCGGCCATCACGCTCAACCGAGGTCTCGCGGCCGAGAAATCTCTCACGATGTCGGAATGCATCGCGCCGAACCTGCCCGACCTCGTGGTGGACCGCGACCAGCTTCTTCAGGTCCTCTTCAACCTCGTCCAGAACGCGATCTTCGTCTCGCCGCGCAGCGCCCGAATCGAGGCGGCCGCCGACGCGGGGCCGGACCGCGCGAGCGTGATCATCAAGGTCCGGGACGAGGGTCCGGGGATTCCGGGCGACCTCACGGAGAGAATCTTCGAGCCATTCTTCACCACGAAGAAATCCAGCGCGGGCATGGGGCTCGCCATCTCCCGGCGGATCGCGCTCGACCACGGCGGGTCGCTGACGGCGGAGAATCACCCGCAGGGCGGCGCGGTGTTCGCCCTCCAGCTGCCGGTGGAGCCGGTGGAGGAGCCGGTGTGAGCGGAAAGCTCCTGATCGTGGACGACGAGGAGTCGATCCGCGCGAACCTGAAGCGTTACTTCAGCCGCAAGTCGATGGAGGTGCTCACCGCGTCGACGGGCGGCGAGGCGGTCGCGATCTGCGGCTCGTCCATGGTCGACGTCGTGCTCCTCGACCTCCGGCTTCCGGACCTGGACGGACTGGCGGTGCTCGGTCAGATCAAAGCGATCTCTCCGCAGACGGGCGTCATTCTCATCACAGCCCACGGAGACGTGGACACGGCCGTCAAGGCCATGCAGATGAGGGCGGACAACTTTCTTCTGAAGCCCGTCGACCTGAAGGCCGTCGAGGTGCTCGTGTTGAAGCTCCTCGAGACGTCCCGGGCCCGGACGGAGATCCTCTACCTGAAGGCGAAGGTCTCGCGGCTGTCGGGCTTCACGGGACCTTTGAAACCGCGCTTTCCCGCCCGGTTGTCCGAGACGATTCACGCCCTGGCGTCGAGCCCGACGACGAGCGTTCTGATCCAGGGCGAAACGGGAACGGGCAAGGGAGTCGCGGCGCGTCTGATCCACGAGCTGAGCGAGCGCGCGACGAACGCCTTCGTGGACATCAACTGCGCGACGCTGACGCCCGAGTTCCTCGAGTCGGAGCTCTTCGGCCACGAGAAGGGGGCATTCACGGACGCGAAGGAATTCAAGCGGGGCATGCTCGAGCTGGCGCACGGAGGCAGCCTCTTCCTGGACGAGATCGGAGAGCTCGCACCCTCCGTGCAGGCCAAGCTCCTCCACGTGCTTGAGGAGAAGAGATTCCGGAGGCTCGGCGCGACGGCCAGCATCCAGGTGGACGCGCGCCTGATCGCTGCCACGAACGCCGACCTGGAGCGCGGCGTGAAGGCCGGCACCTTCCGGAAGGACCTCTTCTATCGCCTGAACGTGATGCCGATCGTCCTCCCACCGCTCCGGCAGAGGCGTGAGGACATCCTGCCTCTCGCCCAGGACTTTCTCGAGGAGTTCGTCTCCGCCCATACCCGCAAGAGAATCCGGGGCCTCACAGCGGAGGCCGAGAACGCGCTTCAAGCGTACGGCTGGCCGGGAAACATCCGGGAGCTCCGGAACGTGATGGAGCGCGCCGCGCTCTTGTGCGAGGGAGACGCCATCGGCGTCGAGCATCTCCCGGACAGCCTGACTCGAAAGCCGAAGGCCGCGGGATTCGACGGCACGGAGAACCTCTCCATGGAGTTCGTCGAGAGCGAGCACATCCGGAAAGTCCTGAAGCTCTGCGAAGGCAGCCGCTCGCAGGCGGCGAGGCTTCTCGGGATCCATCGCTCGACCCTTCTGCAGAAGATCGCCAAGTACGGGATCGACGGCTGACGTGGCAAGTTCCCGCCGGGAGCCGTGTTAGGCTTTGCCGTCGCTCTGAACCGTCAGTCGCCGGCCGTCGTACAGATCATGCCCGCCGAAAGGAATACGAAGATGTATTCGGCCTGATGTCGAATTCGGCAAACCCATCGATGACTACTCCGAAGTAAGCGGGTGGAGTTTTGGAAGTCTTCCACCCCCCTTGCCGGCGGCGCCCCTCGAACTGCCCATCGCCACGACTGGCATTTCACAAAGGATCGGGATTCGCTGAGTGACGCGCTCATGCGGCACTGCGCGAGTGGGACCGAATTCGGCACCGTATGGCTCGAGGTTTATAAGGACGACAACGACTACCCCAGTCTTGCCTATACGATGAGCCAGGTACAAGTAAGCGCAATACACACGAACGGCGACGGCAGTGAGTCCGTCGCCTTGGATTTCAAGACCATGCAAGGCAGCTACGCCGGCCGATGAAGCGAGCACAGGCGCATGTAGTCGGTCTGTAAGAGCTAGCCACTCCCTGGTCGGGCTGACGCGCTTAGGCTCATCGCTTTCTCCCTGTCTGATTCTCCGGCAGGCGGAATTTCCGACAGTCCCATCCGGCCTTCGCGCTCGGTTCTTCGGCCCTCCTTCGAGCCGCTCGAAACGCCGTCAATCCGTTGAATCCACGGGCCCTGCCGCTCCGGCGGGCGTGGCGTTCTCTCACTGGCACGCGGTGTGCCCACGGGATTGGAGATGACACCGCCTGATCCCGCCGCGAGGAGCGTTTTCGAAGGCTCGCTCGAATACATTCCTCTCGCCGACATCATCCAGATGCTCCAGGTCGGGGCGAAGAGCGGCGTTCTGTTCCTGCGTCGCGACGACGGGCATAGCGCGGTCGTCGCGTTCCGCGACGGAGCCGTCATCCAGGCCGTCCACCGTGAGTCCTACCAGACGCTCGGCGACCGCCTCGTCGACGGCGGAGCCATCAATCGAATCGACCTCCAGGAGGCCCTCACGTACATGACCCGGTTTCCGGGCATGCGGGTGGGAGACGCGCTCGTCGAGCTCGGCAGCATCACGCGATCGCGGATCGAGGACGAGGTGGCGGCGCAGATGACCGAGACGATCGAGAAGCTCATCGGCTGGACCGACGCCGAGTTCGAGTTCCGGGTCGGACTCGTGTCGCCTGCGCGCGGCAACGCCATCGACCTCGTCCACGAGAAGGGGGTCTCGCCTCTTCACCTCCTGCTCGAGGCGAGCGCCCTTCAGGACAAGCGAAACCGGGAACGCGACCTTCTCGAGCGCGCTCTCGAGACCTCGGCGGCAAGCCTGGTCCGGGGGACGAGATGAAGCAGGCTCACCGCGCGCAGAACAGCGTTCTCGAGGGGAGGCTCGAGGACGTTCCCCTCGCCGACATCGTCCAGGTGCTCCAGGTCGGCGCCAAGAGCGGCGCCCTGGTCCTGCGGCGCGGCGACGGGCAGACGGCGGTCCTCGCCTTCCGGGGCGGATCCGTCATCCAGGCCATGAGCACCGAGGCCTACCAGTCCCTCGGCGACCGGCTCATCGCCAGCGCGGCCATCAAGCGGCCCGATCTCCAGGAGGCCCTCGATTACATGACCCGCTTTCCCGGCATGCGGGTCGGCGACGCCCTCGTCGAGCTCGGCACGATCAGCCGCGGGAGGATCGAGGACGAGGTGGCCGCGCAGATGGCCGAGACGATCGAGAAGCTCATGACCTGGACGGATACCGGGTTCGAGTTCCAGGTCGGATTCGTCGCTCTCCCGCGGGGCCTGCCGGCCCTCGCCCTCGACCTCCTTCACGAAAAAGGCGTCGAGCCCCGGCAGCTGCTGCTCGAGGCGAGCCTCCTCAAGGACAAGCGAAACCGGCAGCACCTCGGGGCGCGTGCGGAGGAGATTCCGGCAACTCCGCGGAAGGCTCGGGGGGAAGCCGAAAAGGCGGAGGCGACGGACGAGGAAGCCGACAAGATCCTGCGCTGGTTCAACGAGGGGGCGCCCGCCCGGCCCTCCGAGCTCGAAGATCTCTCCGGGGCGCGTACCGCCGCTTCGTACCTCTCGATCAGCGAGGAGCTGTTCGTCGCCACGGGAAAGGGCGAGATCGGGCTTCTCTTCCTCAGGTATGCGAGCGAGCTCTACTCCGACGGCGGCCTCCTCATGAGAACGAAAGAGGGCTTCCAGGTGCTGGGCCAGTTCGGAAATGCGTTCTCGTGGGGCGAGGTCCGCGAGTCGAAGACCTTCTTCCCGGCTGGCGAGAGTCCGCTCTTCGACACGATCGTCGCCGAACGGCGGCCGTATTCGGGCTTCGTCGCCATGACGGGAACGGGCGGTCTCAGCCCCGTGTCGCCACGGACGCCGGGTGCCCGCGTGGCGCTCGCGGTCCCGCTGCTCGTCCTCGGCGACGTCTCGCTGATTCTCTTCTGCCGGACGGCCGTGGCCAGCGCACCGGACGCGCGCGCGCTCATCGCGTTGGCGCGTCAGGTGTCGATCACTCTCGAGAACGCGGCGCTGCGCGAGGCCGCCAAGCGCGCGATTTCTCCTGCTGCCGTGGTCTAAGATGATCGCGTGACCGCGCCATGCCCACGACCCGCCGCCGCGAGCGCCGTTCTCGAGGGATGCCCCCATGACGGCCGCCGATAAGGCCGAGTCGCTCCGAGGCATGTTCCGGAACCTCGCGGAGCGAAGTCGGGAGCTCCGGGACGACCTGATTCGCGAGAACGAACGGCTTCGGGGCCGCGTCCAGCTCCTGGAGAACGATCTCGTGAGGGCCGAAGGCATCCTCTCCAAGGAGTTCGAGGGCGCGAAAGGAGAGCACGAGCGCCTGAGAGGGGAGGCGGACAAGCTCGTGGAGGAGAACCAGGACTTCGCGCGGCGGTACGTCGAGCTCGAGGAGCACGCGACCGGACTCGCGAACCTCTACGCCGCGACGTTCCAGCTCCACGCGACGCTCGACCCGACCGAGGTCGTGAAGACGATCACGGAAATCGCGATCAATCTCATCGGCGCGGCCGACTTCATCCTCTACCTCACCGACGACGCCAAGGGAGACTTCATCGTCGCGGCCCGGGAGGGAGAGCGTTCGCCGAACGTCCCGCGGCTTCCGGCTCTGACGCATGCGCTCGAACGTGAAGCCGTCGGCGAGCGCCGAACCGTCTTCGCCGAGCTCGACGCGGACGCGACCGACGAGGAGAAACCTCCGATCTGCTGCACGCCGCTCGTCTTCCGGGATCGGCTCGTCGGCGTCCTGACGGTCTACGCGCTCCTCTCGCACAAGAAAAGCTTCTCCGGGCTCGATCGAGAGCTGTTCGACCTCCTCGGCGATCAGGCGGCGCTCGCGATCGTGTCGTCCCAGTGCTTCGTGACGGTCGATCGGAAGCTGAAGACCGTCCAGGGGTTCCTCGACCTCCTGAAGAGCTAGGCACGCCGCGCGCCGCCGCTGTCTGATTCCCCGACAGGTGGTTTTTCCGACAGCCTTCGGGAGCCGTTCCGAATGCGCGGAAAGCCGCCAATCCCTTGATTCCAGAGAACCTGTCTCACCGCTCGTTCTCCGTTCCTCGGCTGGCACGGGGTGTGCGCTGGAGGTCGCGGAAGACCCATATCGAGGAGGCCAACAGATGGTGCGAAAGAAGATCCTGCTCGTCGACGACTCCGAAACGAGCCTGCTGATGTCGCGGATGATCCTCAGCAAGGCGAACTACGACATCGTCGTCGCGAAGAACGGCGCGGACGGCGTCGACCGAGCCGTCGCCGAGCGTCCCGACCTGGTCCTTCTGGACGTCGTCATGCCGAAGATGAACGGCTTCGAGGCCTGCACGGCGATGAGGGCGCGGCAGGAGACCGAGACGATTCCCATCATCATGGTCACGACCCGCGGCGAGGGGGCGAGCGTCGAGAGCGGCTTTGCGGCGGGAGCGACCGACTACATCACGAAGCCCGTGAACGGACTGGAGCTCCTGACGAAGGTCCGGAACATCCTCGGAGACTGAGGTGTCCGCCGTGAGCGAGAGCGATCCCCTCGAGTCGTACGTCCGCAGGGTCCAGGCGGACACCCACCGCTACGTCCACGACCTCCTCGGCGAGAACGAGAAGCTCCGGGTCGCCGCCGCGACCCTTCAGAGCGAGAAGGCGCGCCTTCAGGAAGAGATCTTCACGACGCACGAGAAGCTGGACCGGCACAAGCTCGAGGAGCTGAAGCTCGAGCGCCGGCTGGCGGAGATCGCCGCGGAGAACCGGCGCTTCTCGGAAGAGTACGTGCTCGTCGAGCAGCAGAACTCGAACCTCGCGAACCTGTACGTGGCGAGCGCGCGGCTCCATTCCACGCTCGATCGCCGCGAGGTGCTCGCGGTGATCATCGACATCATCGAGTTCCTCGTGGGCTGCGAGCAGATCGGAGTCTTCGAGGCGAAGGGCGGGAAGCTGCATCTGGTCGCCTCGAAGGGTCTGGACGAGATCCGTTACGCGGAGATCACGATGGGCGAGGGGCCGATCGGACGCACGGCCCTCACGGGTCAGCCCTATCTGACGGTGGCCGGAAGCGGCGACGAAGACGGGTCTGACGGCCTGCATGCCCGTGAAGTTCCGGGACAAGGTCCACCACGTGATCACGCTGTTCCGCCTCCTCCCGCAGAAGGCCGGGCGGCTCGAGCCGGTCGACCACGACCTTCTCAATCTCCTCGCGGGCGAGGCAGGGACGGCTCTCGTGGCCGCTTCGCTCCTGTCGCAGCCGGACTCGCTCGTGCTGAAGGACCAGGAGGCTTGATGGCCGACGCTCTCCCCGTCCCGGGCTTCGTGCCCGCGGCCGGAAAGAACGGGCGTGTTCCCAATTTGTCGGGGGGCGGCCGGCAGGTGCCGAGCGTCTATCTCTACCCGGGCGAGCTCATCGCCACGTCGGACCCTTCGGTGATCTCGACCGTTCTCGGATCGTGCGTCTGCGTCTGCCTCCTGGATCCGGTCACGAAGAGCGGCGGCGCGAACCACTTCCTGCTCCCTCACCTGACGAGCGGGGACGGCTCGTCCTGCCGGTTCGGGAGGACCGCGATGGAGATGCTGTTCAGCCGCATGCTTTCTCTCGGCTGCCAGAAGCGGAATCTGACGGCCCGGATGTTCGGCGGGGCCTCGCAGTTCGAAGGAGCCCGGGACCGCGTCTCGATCGGACAGCAGAACGTGCAGGTGGCGACGCGCTTCCTGGAGGACGAGGGGATCCCGATCCTCGTCCAGGAGGTCGGGGGATCGCGCGGACGCAAGCTCGTTTTCCACACCGAAACAGGCGACGTCTTCGTGAGGATGCTGTGACCGCGCCCGAGGACCTCGAGATGGAGTTCGACCGGGACGACCTGCTCCGGGTGTACCTCGCCGAGGCCGAAGAGCGGCTCTCACAGATGGAGGGCGGCCTCGTTCTCCTCGAGGGTCATCCCGAAGACGAGGAGCTCCTCCAGGCCATCTTTCGCGCCGCGCACACCCTCAAGGGGAACTCGGCGACGCTCGGGTTCGCCGCGCTCACCGAGTTCACTCACGTGCTGGAGGACCTCCTCGAGCGCGTGAGGAGCCGGACAGTGAACGTGACGGGCGAGCTCGTGTCGGTGCTCCTGGGCTCGGTCGACGTCCTGAGGCAGCTCCTTTCGGACGCGGCGAAAGGCCTCGACGGGATGAGCGACTCGCAGCGCTCGTTCCTCGGGCGGCTCTCGGGCGCTCTGGAAGAGAAGACCTCCGGGCGCCCGTCGCTTCGCCCCACGGCACCGAAGAGATCCGAGCCGAAAAGAGCGTCGAGATTCCCGGGCTCAATCTCATGACGAGGACGCTGCGCGTCGATCTCGACAGGCTGGACCAGATGCTGGACCTCGTCGGCGAGATCGCGGTTTCCCGCGGCCGCCTGCGTCAGCTCCTGGAGCAGAGGAGCACCCAGGACCTCGAGGAGGCTCTGGAGGTTCACCAGGAAGCCGACCGCCTCGATATGGATCTTCAGGAGCTCGTCATGAAGATCCGGATGATTCCCGTGGGCCCGACCTTTCATCACTTCGCGCGGACGGTCCGGGATCTCGCGCGCACCCAGGGCAAGCAGGTGCGGCTCGTCACGGAAGGCGAGGACGTCGAAGTCGACATGACGGTCATCGAGCGAATCCGCGACCCGCTCACCCACATGATCCGGAACGCCGTGGATCACGGCATCGAGGCGCCCGAGGTCCGGGCGTCGGCCGGAAAGGACCCCTGCGGGTGCATTCGCCTCCGCGCCTTCCACGACACGGGCTCGATCGTGATTCAGATCGCCGACGACGGGTCCGGTCTCGACCGGACGCGTCTCCTGGAGCGGGCCCGCGCGAAGGGGCTCGTCCAACCGGCGGAGGCGCTCAGCGACGTCGCCGTCGACCATCTCATCTTCGAGCCCGGCATCTCCACGTCCGAGGCCGTCACCGAAGTTTCGGGGCGCGGAGTCGGCATGGACGTCGTGCGCCGCGACGTCGAGGCGCTTCGCGGCTCGATCGAGATCGAGACCGAGGTCGGCCGCGGCACGACGATCACGCTTCGGCTCCCGCTCACGCTCGCGATCATCGACGGCTTCGTCGTGAAGGCGTCCGACGAGACGTACGTCGTCCCCGTGGAGACCGTGATCGAGTGCATCGACCTCCCGGCGGACGAGCGCGGGACCGGCCTTTCCGGGCTGATCAACCTTCGCGGATCTCCGCTTCCCTATCTCCGCCTGCGCGAGCTCTTCGGCCTGCCGGGCGAGGCCGCAGCGCGCGAGAACGTCGTCGTGGTCCGAAACGAGGGGTCGCAGGCGGGCCTCGTCGTCGATGCCCTTCTCGGCGGGAGTCAGATCGTGATCAAGCCGCTCGGCCGGCTCTTCCGCGGCCTTCCCGGAGTCGCCGGCTCGGCGATCGTGGGGGACGGACGCGTCGCCCTGATCCTCGACGTGCCGAGGCTCGTGAGAACCGCGCTCAACCGTGAAATGTCTTACCAATCCTGAAGGAGAGTCACATGAAGGTCTTCAAAGTGTCGTTCGTCATCGCCCTCGCGGGGCTCCTCGCGAACACGATCTGGGCCGGGTTCGAGATCACGCCGGCCGTCCAGAAGGAGCTCGACAAGCAGGTCGGCCAGGTCAAGGCCTGGGCCGCGGACCCGGTGATCGTCAAGGCCGTGCTCGCCCAGAACGAGAAGGGGCCGATCGCGGGCATGGACAATTCGAAGTGGAAGATCTGCGCCGCAGCGACGCATTCGTGAAGGAGTTCCAGAGCAACCCGGCGGGCCAGTACCTCAAGCGGAAGATCGCGGAGTCCAACGGAACGTACTCCGAGGCGTTTCTCAGCGGCGCGCAGGGAGAGAAGGTCGCGTTCTTCGAGAAGACGTCGAGCTTATCTGCACAAGGGGATGCCCAAGTTCGACGTGCCCTTCTCGTCGGGGAAATCGTGGCAGGGGCAGCCGGAGTTCGACGAGAGCAGCCAGACCCATCAGATTCAGGTTTCCGTGCCCGTTCTGAGCGGGGCGAAGCCCGTCGGCGTCCTCGTGGTGGGCGTCAGCCTGACGAAGCTCGAGAAGGTCACGAAGAAGTAGGGCGCGAAACGAACGCGCCGCCCGCCATCGCGAAAGGAAGATTCGAGCCATGAACAAGATCTGGAGCGCGAAATTGCAGACGAAGCTCGTCGGAGCCTTCGTAATCGGCAGCCTTTTGGGAGCCGGGGCGGTCGCGTGGAACCTGTCGAGCTTCCGCTGGGCGGCCTCCGCGTTCCACGTGGCGACCCGGGAAAGCCTTCCCGCCCTCGAGTACGTCAACGCGGTCGATCGGGACATGCAGAGGGCGCTCGTCGCCGAGCGCACGCTCATGTTCCTCCGGCAAGCCTCGGAAGAGGCCGCGCAAAAGCGCAAGGACCATGCCGAAAACCTTCAGCAGGCCAAGGAGCAGTGGGCCAAGTACAAGGCTCTCCCCGCAAGCGACGACGAGAAAGAAGCTCTGGCCGGACTTCGAGGGTTCCTTCGGCGAATGGGAAAAGACCACGCTCGAAGTGCAGGCCCTTCTCGCACAGGACATGGCGGACGCCCGAAAGGACGCCATCGACCTCTCTCTGAACGCGGGCGAAGAGAAGTTCACGAAGACCCAGGGCATCCTTTCAAACCTCGCGAACATCCGGCAGAAGAGCACCGAGGCTTTCGCCGGTAAGGTCCAGGCCACGGCCGTCCGGACGACGGTGCTCGCCGTGGTCGTTCTCCTGGCGCTTCGTCGGCTGCGGAGTCGCCCTCGGGCTCCTGTTCTCCCGCCTCATCGCCGGGTCCCTCAAAGACGTCGCCGCGCAGGCCGGGCGCGCCGCGGACGGCGATCTGAGCGTGCGGATCGCGGTGAAGAGCCAGGACGAGATCGGCCAGATGGGCCTCGCGCTGAACCGGATGCTCGAGAGCTTCCAGAACGTCATCGTTCAGGTCCAGCAGTCGACCATGCAAACCGCTGACGCTTCCCGTCAGCTCGCCAAGGGCTCGGAGCAGCTTTCGAGCGGGGCCGGCGAGCAGGCCTCTTCCATCGAAGAGACGTCCGCGTCCCTGGAGGAGATGAGCGCGTCCATCACGCAGAACGCGGACAACAGCCGCCAGATGGAGGAGATGGCGCTGAAAGGGGCCCAGGAGGGCGAGGACAGCGACAAGGCCGTGAAGGAGACGCTCGAAGCGATGAAGGCGATCGCCGAGAAGATCTCGTTCGTCGAGGACATCGCGTATCAGACGAACCTCCTGGCCCTGAACGCGGCCATCGAGGCCGCGCGGGCCGGAGAGCACGGGAGAGGCTTCGCCGTCGTGGCGGCCGAAGTGCGCAAATTGGCCGAGCGGAGCCAGGCGGCCGCGAAGGACATCAGCTCTCTGAGCGGCTCCAGCGTGAAGGTGGCCGAGCGGGCGAGCCAGTCGCTGGCCGAGCTGGTGCCGGCGGTTCGCAAGACCGCCGAGCTCGTGCAGGAGGTGGCCGCGGCCTCCCTGGAGCAGGCGAGCGGGGTCGCCCAGGTGAACAAGGCGATGACGCAAGTCGATCAGGTTACGCAGCGAAACGCGGCGGCGGCGGAGGAGTTCGCCTCGACCGCGGAGGAGATGGCGACCCAGGCGGAGAGCCTCCAGCAGCTCGTGGCTTTCTTTCGATCGGGCGAACAGGGGAACACCCCGGCGCGCCAGGCGCCGTCGCCCCGTCCGGCCGTCGAGAGCGGCGTCCGGCGCGCGCTTCCGCGGCCGGCGGCGCTCCATCCGGGGCTCGTGATCGCGTCCCCCGCCGCCGCGCGCGCGGCCGTCGGAACCGACGCGAACTTCCGGCGGTTCTGAAGGAAGAAGACGATATGCCACCAACACTCGAACGGACGACGTCGGCTCACGTGCTGACGGCCAGGCTCTCGAATCTTCCGATCTGGGTCCGCTTGGTGGCCGCCCTCGTGCTGCTCGTGGCGGTGACGGTGGGGGGCATGGCGCCTCTGGAGCGCGCGTGAACAGGAACGCGTCGCGCAGGAGCAAGCCCGCACATATGCGGTCAGCGCAACCCGGATCACCTTGGCGGGTGTGACGACGGCCATGATGTCGGGTGATCGCGCCCTGGTGGCCGCCCTCGTCGAGGAGATCCAGCGAGCCAAGAACATCGAGTCGTTGAACATCCTCGTCGGGGACAAGGTGCGCGAGCAATACAAGGCAAAGGGGTCCGAGAATTATCAGTCCGATGCGCTAGAGCGGCAAGTCCTGGCTACGGGCGAACCGTTTTTCGGGCTGGAAAGCGCGAACGGGAAGCCGGTCTACCGGGGGATCGTGCCGACCGTGGCGAGTCGGAACGCCCAAGGCAAGGACTGCCTCGCCTGCCACCAGGTTCCCGACGGGACCGTTCTGGGGGCGGTCAGCTTCCGCATGGGTCTTGACGAGGTCAGCCAGTCCAGCCGCGGTTTTCAGCGAAAGGCTTTGCTCGCGGCCGTGTTGCTGCTCATCCCGGTTGTCTTCTTCTGCTACGTGTTCGTGACCCGCACCGTCAGCGGGCCCCTCGCTCAAGCCGTGGGGCTGGCCGAGCGGATCGCGGAGGGGGACCTGCGCGAGACATTGAAAGTCGGGCGCGAAGATGAGACGGGCAGGCTCCTGGCCAGCATGCGGACCATGTCGGAGAAGATGTCACGGACGATCGTGGAGGTCATGGGCGGGGCCAACGCCTTGGCTTCGGCTTCCGCCCAGGTTTCCTCGACCGCCCAGAGTCTGTCCAGCGGAACGAGCGAGCAGGCGGCGTCCCTGGAAGAGACGACGTCGAGCCTGGAGCAGATGAGCGCCTCCATCACCCAGAACGCCGACAACAGCCGCCAGACGGAGGAGATGGCCCTGAAGGGCGCGAAGGAGGGCGAAGACAGGGCGGCAAGGCCGTGAAGGAGCCGCTCGAGGCGATGCAGACCATCGCCGAGAAGATCTCCATCATCGAGGAGATCGCGTACCAGACGAACCTCCTCGCCCTCAACGCGGCCATCGAGGCGGCGCGAGCCGGGGAGCACGGCCGGGGCTTCGCCGTGGTGGCGACCGAGGTGCGCAAGCTGGCCGAGCGAAGCCAGACGGCGGCGAAGGAGATCAGCTGGTCTGAGCGGCGTCGAGCGTGAGGGTGGCGGAACGGGCGGGCCGGTCGCTCGCCGAGCTGGTGCCGGCGATTCGAAAGACGGCAGAGCTCGTGCAGGAGGTGACCGCAGCCTCCCAGGAGCAGGCGAGCGGGCGTGGCCCAGGTGAACAAGGCCATGAGGCAAGTGGACGAGGTCACACAGCGCAACGCCTCGGCGGCGGAGGAGCTGGCCAGCACCGCGGAGGAGATGGCGGCCCAGGCGGAGGCCCTCCAGCAGCTGATGGCTTTCTTCCGACCGGGCGAACGGGGAACGGCCCGGCGCGCCAGGCGCCGTCGCCCCGTCCGGCCGTCGAGAGCGGCGTCCGGCGCGCGCTTCCGCGGCCGGCGGCACTCCATCCGGGGCTCGTGATCGCGTCCCCCGCCGCCGCGCGCGCGGCCGTCGGAACCGACTCGAACTTCCGGCGGTTCTGAAGGGAAAGGTCAACATGTCACATGCGCACGAAGAGAAGACGACGTCGTCCCAGTACCTCTGCTTCCGCCTTGCGGGCGAGGAGTGCGCGATCGGCATCCTGAGGGTCAGGGAGATCATCGAGTACGACACGGTGACGAAGGTCCCCGCCATGCCGCCCTGGGTTCGCGGCGTGATGAACCTCCGCGGCGGCGTCGTGCCCGTCATCGATCTCACGGTGAAGTTCGGCCTCCCCGAGAGTCCGGTCACGAAACGGACCTGCATCGTCATCGCGGAGGTGACACTGGACGGCGAGCCGACCGTGATGGGCATCGTCGTGGACGCGGTCAGCCAGGTTCTCGAGCTCTCACCCGCCGACATCGAGCTGCCCCCGGCCTTCGGGACTTCCGTTCGGGTCGACTACCTGCTCGGCCTCGGCAAGTTCGGCGACCGGTTCGTGCTCCTGCTCGACATCGACCGCGTGCTCTCAACCGCAGAGCTCCTGAAAGCGGCATCGCTCGAGTCCCGGGAAGTCGAGCCGGCGGGCGACGAGATCGTCCCCGCGCCGGCAGCGGAGCCTGGCAGGAGGACCCGCGGCGTCGCAGATCCGACGAAGGGTCTGACCGCTTGAGCAACATTGCCAAAAGGGAGTTTCAGATGCTCAAGAACTTGAAAGTCGGCCAGCGTCTCGGGCTCGCCTTCGGCCTCGTTCTGATCTTGACGGCGGCCGTCGGAGTCGTGGGATACCGCGGTGTGAGACGCGTCGCCGACCTGACGCGCATCGTGCCGACGGTCAGCCCGGTGATCGAGCAGTCCCAGCGAATCCAGGTCTCGGTGCTCGAGCTGAGGCGGTTCGAAATGGAGCTCATCCTGAACTTCGATTCCCCCGGCAGATCCGCCGACTATGCGAAGAAGTGGAAAGAGGAGATGCACAAGCTCGGCGGCCGCCTGGACGAGCTCGAGAAAGCCCTCGCGATTCAGAAGAGCATCAACCTCGAGCGCGACAAGGACATGTTGAATGGAATGCGCGCGGGCGCGGCGGCATACGAAGCCGGGATCTCCGGATTCCTCGCCAGGATCAAGGAGACCCCCCTCAAGTCGTCCCAGGAGGGAAACGCCGCCGTCGCGCCGTTCAAGGACGACGCCGACAGGCTCGAGATGACGGTCGCCGACCTCGCCCATCTTTACTCCGACGAGCTCGCCGGCCTCGAAAAGGCGGTGAGCGCGGACGTACGCAGAGTGACCGCCGCCGTCCTGATCATGGTGATCCTCGCGGTCGTTTTCAGCACAATCATCGCAACCCTGTTCACCCGGGCCATCACGGCGCCCCTGAAGACCGCCGCCACCGCCGTCGGCGAGATCGCCCACGGCGATTTCCGCACGTCGATCGAGGCGCGCGGGCGGGACGAAATCGGTCAGATGCTCCTGGGCATGCAGGAGATGTCCCGGAGCCTCTCGCAGATCATCTCCGAGGTGCGCGCAGGAGCCGATGCGCTGACGTCTGCCTCCGCGCAGCTTTCCGCCACGTCGCAGACCGTCTCGCAGGGTACGAGCGAGCAGGCTTCGAGCGTTCAGGAGACGACGGCGAGCCTCGAGCAGATGACGGCGTCGATCACGCAGAACGCGGAGAACAGCCGCCAGACGGAGAAGATGGCCGTCAAGGGAGCGCGGGACGCCGAGGCGAGCGAGAAAGCCGTGAAAGAGACGGCGAGCGCGATGAGCGACATCGCCGAGAAGGTCTCGATCATCGAGGAGATCGCGTACCAGACGAACCTTCTCGCGCTCAACGCCGCGATCGAAGCGGCGCGGGCGGGAGAGCACGGCAAGGGGTTCGCGGTCGTCGCGAGCGAGGTTCGGAAGCTCGCCGAGAGGAGCCAGACGGCCGCTAAGGAGATCAGCTCGCTCGCCGCGTCGAGCGTCAAGGTCGCGGAGACCGCGGGCTCGCTTCTGAGCCAGCTCACGCCCTCCATCCGGAAGACGGCCGATCTCGTGCAGGAAGTGGCCGCGGCCTCGGCCGAGCAGGCGTCGGGCGTCACGCAGATCAGTCGGGCAATGGGCCAGGTCGAGCAGGTAACGCAGCGGAACGCGTCGGCTTCCGAGGAGCTCGCTTCGACTGCGGAAGAGGTCTCGTCCCAGGCCGAGGCGCTGAAGCAGACCATGGCGTTCTTCCACATCGACGAGTCGCAGTTCGGCGATCGGCCTCTGATCCCGACCCTGGACCCGCGCCCGATTCCGGCGAGACCGGAAAGGAAACGTCTGTCGGGGACTCACGAAGCGGCGTCGCGCCGCGGAGATTTCCGGCCCGCTGCCGGACACGCGAACTGAGGAATTCCGGAGGAGAGACTGCCGTGCGGACCCGGAGGACCGTTGCCGAAGAGCGCTTCTCTGTCGCCTCGCCGTGGGACTCGGCGATCGCGCCGATCGAGCAGCATGTTTTTCGCCGATTTCAGAGCCTCATCCTCGGGGAATCGGGCATTCGCCTCGCCGAGGTGAAAAAGGCGCTCCTCACGGGACGCCTCAGCCGCCGCCTGCGCGAGCTCGGCCTGACGTCCTTCGGGGAGTACCTCACGCGGGTGGAGGCGGACGAGCCGGAGCGGGTCCGGATGCTCGACCTGATCGCCACGAACGAGACCCGGTTCTTTCGGGAGAGCAAGCAGTTCGAGCTGCTGGATTCCGACGTGCTGCCGCGGTGGGCCGCCGAGGCGTCCGAGGGGAAGAGGCCGCGCCGTCTCCGGGCGTGGAGCGCGGGGTGCTCGACGGGCGAGGAGCCTTACTCGCTCGCCATGCTCCTCCTTTCTCACTTCCCGAGAGACTGGGACATGGAGATCCTTGCGACCGATCTTTCGACGCGCGCCCTGGACAGGGCCCGGACCGCCGTCTTCTCACTTTCGAAATCGAACGAGATTCCCCCAGCCTTCCTCAAGACCTACATGCTCCGCGGGACGGGGCCCGAAGACGGGAAGATGAAGGCCGGCCCCGAGGTTCGCGCGTTCGTACGGTTCGAGCGTTTGAACCTGAACGACGCGACGTACCAGGTCGGAGGTCCCTTCGACCTGATCCTCTGCCGGAACGTCCTCATCTACTTCGATTCCGACGGAAAGCGTCGGGTGATCGAGAGGCTCCTCTCTCACCTCGCGCCGACAGGATTCTTTCTCGTCGGACACGCAGAGAGCCTGAACGGAATCACGGACGGCGTTCGCGCGGTGATGCCATCGGTCTACACCGCGGGTTCCGCGCCGGCGCGCGCGCGCGTCGCACCGTCCCGCCGGGAAGGGCTCCGGGCGACATGACGCCTGGATTCCTCCCGCAGGCGGCGCCCGTCGACAAGAGCTCCCGCCCTTCCCGGATTCTCGTCGTCGACGACTCGGCCGTGGTCCGCCAGGCGATGACCGCCGTCCTGACGAAGGCCGGCTTCACGGTGGACATCGCGGCCGATCCGCTGATCGCCCTCGAGAAGATGAAGAAGGCGAGACCCGACGTGATCGTTCTCGATCTCGAGATGCCCCGGATGGACGGGCTCACGTTCCTACGCAAGCTGATGAGCGAGAACCCGATCCCGGTCGTGGTTTGCTCCGGGCTGACGGGTTCGGGGACCGAGGCGGCGATGCGGGCCCTCGAGGAAGGCGCGGTCGAGATCATCACGAAGCCCCGCGTCGGGGTGCACGGGTTCCTCGTGGACTCGGCGTCCCAGCTCGTGGACGCGATTCTGGGCGCCGCCCGGGCGCGGCTGCGCGCGCCGCGATCTCACGTGATGCAACCCCGGCTCACGGCGGACGCGATGCTCCCGTCCCGCGTCAGACCGCTTGCCGTGACGACGGACCGCATCGTCGTGATCGGGGCGTCGACCGGCGGGACGGAGGCCCTGCGACGGCTCCTTCTGGATCTGCCGCCCGACTGTCCGGGCCTCGTGATCGTTCAGCACATGCCGGAGGTCTTCACGGCGGCGTTCGCGCGACGCCTGAACGAGACTTGCCGGATCGAGGTGAGGGAGGCCGTGGATGGAGATCACGTGGTCGAAGGGCGCGCCCTGATCGCACCCGGCAACCGGCACACGCTCCTCCGGCGCTCGGGCGCGCGCTATGTGGTCGAAGTTGCGGACGGTCCGCTCGTCTCGCGGCACCGGCCGAGCGTCGACGTGCTCTTCCGGTCGGCGGCCCAGGCCGCCGGTCTCAACGCCGTCGGCGTCATCCTCACGGGCATGGGCGACGATGGGGCGGACGGGCTTCTCGAGATGAAGCGAGCCGGGGCCCGGACGCTGGCTCAGGACGAAGCGACGTGCGTCGTCTTCGGCATGCCGAAGGAGGCGATCGCGCGCGGAGCGGCGGACGACGTGCTGCCTCTCGGACTCATTCCCGCGGCGATCGTGAACGCCGTCCGGGCCGATCTGCAATCCTGACGACGATTCTCGACGCCTGTCGTACGCCGTACGACACGATTCCCGTCGGGCCACCGATTCCGGAAGGAGCCGGCCGTCTCTAGTCTTCACCGGAATGAGGATTCTGATCGTGGACGACTCGGAGCCGGTGGGCGCGCGCCTGGTGGCACTCCTCCGCCGGGTGGAAGGCCTCGAGTTCCTGCCGCAGGTGTTCAGCGCGAAGGGCGCAGAGCTGGCGTTCGACCGCGAGCGTCCCGAAATCGTCCTTCTCGACTTGCAGCTCCGGGACGGCACGTCGCTCGGGCTCCTCCGGGACATCAAGTCGAAAGCGCCCTCCACGCGCGTGTACGTCCTGACGGCCCATCTCGACGAGCGCTACCGAAAACCATGTCTCGAAGCCGGCGCCGAGTTCTACCTCAGCAAGGCGACGGACCTTCCGCTCCTCGCCGGCATTCTCGCGGACCTGGCGAGGGAGAGGCGGGCCGGGAAGTAGAGCGGCCGGTGTAAAAAGATCGGCCCTGCCCGGGCGCGCTCTTTGCAGCGCCCGACGGCGAATGCGTTTTCTGAGTCCGCTTCTTGCCACAACGCTTCCTCTGGCCGTCCTTCTCGGAGGGTGCGATTCCGCCAACACGCCCTCGGAGCCGAACGGTCGTTTCAGTCCGACGCCAACGGCCGCGGCGGCTGCGACTTTCCCGACGCAGCCGCCGGCGGGAACGCCTGTGACGGCGATCACACCGACCGTGACCGGAACCGTTCAGGCCACGTCCACGCCTGGTGTCGGTGTGACCAACCAGCCCACGACCGTTCCGACGTCGGGGAGTCCGACGGCGGTCGCGACGTCCTCGCCCGCGACGCCCACATCCACGCCCTTCGCCGGCACGCCCACGCCGACGCCGAACACCGGAATACCGACACCCACGGTCGTGCCGACGCCGACCCTCGTTCCGACCTTCCCGCCCACACCCAGCCTCCCGCCGACGCCTACGCTTCCTGCGCCGCCGACGCTTCCGCCCACGCCGACGTCACCCTGAGTCCGGGCGCCTCAGGCGCTACCATCTGCGCCATGCCTCGCCCGCCCGGTCGTTCCCTCGCCGCAGCCGCCCTGCGCGGCTCGCCGTATTCGAGCTTGCTCGCGAGGATGGCGGCACATCGGGGTGAGGTCTTTCCGCTGCACGTCGGCGACACCTGGAGAGCCGCGCCACAAGGCGGACGGCCCGAGGAGCTGCCACGCGGCATTCCCGGGATCAACCGGTACACCGACGTGCATGGCCTGCCGGAATTGCGAGACGCGATCGCAGAACGGGTGCGGTCGCGGACGGGCACGAGCCTGACGCGCGCGAACGTGCTCGTGACGGGCGGAGCGACCGCGGGTCTCATGGCCGCGGTCGCCGCGCTCGTGTCGCCCGGCGAGGAGGTGCTTCTCCTTTCGCCGCACTGGCCGCTCATCGAGGGGCACGTGCGCATGGCGGGCGCGGTGCCGGTCGAGGTGCCCCTTCTCCTCGGCGATCTTTCGCCGGCGAGCGTCGCCGCGGTCCTCGAGGCGCATGCCACGGAGAAGACCGTCGCGCTCTACGTCAACACACCCAACAACCCGACGGGCCGCCTCATTCCACGCGCCACGCTCGCCGCGCTCGTGGACTGGGCCGGACGACGCGACCTGTGGATCTTCGCGGACGAGGTCTACGAGGACTATGCATACGCGAGGGAGCATGCCTCCACGCTCGCGCTCGCACCCGGGAGGACGGTTGCCGCACACTCGCTGTCCAAAGCGTACGGCCTCGCGGGCGCGCGCTGCGGCTGGCTCGCCGGACCCGAAGGCGCGCTCGACGAGATCGTGAAGCTCGGCGCTCACACGATCTACAGCGCACCGACGGCCTCGCAGCACGCGGCGCTCCGGATCCTCGCAGGAGCAGGCGACGCCTGGGTCGACGAGGCGCGCTCCGAATACGCGGCCACGGGTGCAGAGGCCGCACGCCGGCTCGGCGTTCCGGCGCCCGAGGGAGGTTCGTTCCTCTTCGTGGATGCAGCGCCCGCGCTCGACGCTCGCGGCCTTCTGGGCCTTCTCGAGGACTGTGCAGACGAAGGCCTCTTCCTCGCGCCAGGTCCGAGCTTCGGGCCGTTCCCCACACACGTCAGGATCTGCTTCACGGCGGTTCCGCCGGAGCAAGCGCTCAGGGGCGTGGACATCCTGGCGAGGAGGCTGAGGCGTCTCTAAACCATTTCATATAAATGTCTTTTGGCGATCTGCGTCGGGTCGACTAAGATCGGGAATAGGCCGCGAATGAGAGGTGTTATCGGGACATGTCGGAAACTTTGACTCTCCCAGTCCTCCCACTGCGTAATGCCGTCCTTTTCCCCGGCGTCAGCTTCCCGATCTCGGCGGGACGTCCCGGAACGCTTCGCGCAATCGAGCAGGCCGTGAAGCAGCCCGACGCCCTCATCTTCGCCGTGGCCCAGCGCTCGGACGTCGAGCGCGTCACACCCGAAGGCCTCTACACGATCGGCACGGTCGCGAACGTCAGCTCGATGCAGCGCGGACCGGGCGGCATGCGCCTTCTGCTCGAGGGAAAACGACGGGGAATCGCGATGCGTGTTCTCGAAAAGAAGAACGGCATGCTCGAAGCCGTCGTTCTGGATGCCCACGAGATGGGGCCGGCGGACCCGAAGGACCCTCTTTTCACGGCTCTCCACAAGGAAGCGCGCGAGCGAGCCGCCGAGCTGGGCACGAAGATGGGGCTGCCCGACGAAGCCGTGGAGCAGTTTCTCGCGCAGGCCGACGAGCCCGGCCGCCTCGCGGACCTCGTCGCAGGCTACATCGACATCCCGACGCCCGAACGGCAGCAGCTTCTCGAGACGCTCTCCGTCGAAGACCGCCTCCGCCGCGTGCTCGTGCAGATCCAGCGTCAGATCAGCGTCCTGGCGGCGCAGGAAGACATCCAGCAGAAGATGAAGGAGCAGATCGGCGACCGCCAGCGCGAGATGCTGCTGCGCGAGCAGCTCCGGGCGATCCAGAAGGAGCTCGGAGAAGGCGAGGGCAAGGACGCCGCGGACCTCGAGGAGCTGAAGAAGAAGCTCGCGGCGCACCCGCTCTCGGAGGACGTGCGCAAGGAAGTCGATCGCGAGCTTTCGCGGCTCGAGCGCGTCGGACGCGAGTCGATGGAGTCTCAGGTCATCCGGACGTTCCTCGAGACCGTGGCCGAGCTGCCCTGGGGCGTGCGCAGCGAAGACAAGCTCGACGTCGTCGAGGCGGCGCGCATCCTCGACGAGGACCACTACGCGCTCACGGACGTGAAGGACCGCATCCTCGAGTTCCTCGCGGTGCGCCAGATGCGCGCGAAGGCCGAGAGCGCCGCAACGGCGCCGCCGGCCGAGGGCTCCGAACCCGTCGCGAAGAAGGAGAGTTCTTCCGGCAAGGGGCGAATCCTGCTGTTCGTCGGCCCCCCCGGCGTCGGCAAGACCTCGATCGCGAAGTCCATCGCCCGCGCGATGGGTCGCAAGTACGTTCGTATTTCGCTCGGCGGCGCGCGTGACGAAGCGGACATTCGCGGCCACCGTCGGACGTACGTCGGCGCGATGCCGGGCCGCATTGTCCAGGGCCTGAAGCAGGCCGGGACGAAGAACCCCGTCTTCCTCCTCGACGAGGTCGACAAGCTGGGCGTGTCCTTCCAGGGCGACCCCGCGAGCGCGCTCCTCGAAGTGCTCGATCCGGCGCAGAACGACTCGTTCACGGATCACTACCTCGGCATTCCGTTCGACCTCTCGGAAGTCCTCTTCATCGCGACCGCGAACCTTCTCGGGGGCATTCCGGCGCCGCTCCTCGACCGGCTCGAGGTCGTCGAATTCTCGGGCTACACGGAGAGGGAGAAGCTCGCGATCGCGCGGCAGTATCTCGTCCCGCGCCAGCTCTCCGAAAACGGGCTCGCGGCGGGCCAGCTCGCGCTGACCGACGGCGCCATCGCCGAGGTCATCGCGAGCTACACGCGCGAGGCGGGCGTGCGGCAGCTCGAGCGCGAGCTCGGGAAGCTCTCGCGAAAAGTCGTGCGGCGGATCGCGGCCGGGGAGATCTCGAGCCTCACGGTCGACGAGGCCGACGTCTTTCCGATCCTCGGCAAGAAGCGCGTTCACCCGGAGAAGAAGATCGTGGCCGATCAGGTCGGCCTCGCGACGGGCATGTACTACACACCCGCCGGCGGCGACATCATGTTCGTCGAGGCGATGCTCATGAGGGGCAAAGGCGAGGTGGTTCTGACGGGGCAGCTCGGCGATGTCATGAAGGAGTCGGCGCGCGCCGCCTGGACGTATGCCCGCTCGCATGCGTCGAAGCTCGGCATTCCCGACAACGCGTTCGAGCGCGACCTCCACGTCCACGTGCCCGCGGGAGCGATCCCGAAGGACGGCCCCTCGGCGGGCATCGCGATGGCGACCGCCATCGTCTCGGCTCTCGCCGGGGTTCCGGCGCGCCACGACCTCGCGATGACGGGCGAGATCACGTTGTCGGGCCGCGTCCTTCCGATCGGCGGCCTCAAGGAGAAGGTCCTCGGCGCCGTACGCGCGGGGATCCACACGATCGTCCTGCCGAAGGACAACGAGCCGGACCTCGCCGATCTCCCGAAGGAGGTGCTCGCGCTGCTCGACGTGCATCCCGTCGAGGATCTCGGCGCGGCGCTCGCGATCACGCTGCGCGGGGCCAAGCTCTCGGGCGGCCTCCTCCTCCTGCACGGGGACGGCCCGACCCCGGGGGCGGGCGCCGTCTCGCACTGAAGCGGACCCGTTCGAGCGCGCGCTGCCGGCAAGGGGTGGACCTCTCGTCAGGCGAAAAAAAGGGCCGCCCCTGGCGGCCGAAGGAGGAGAGTGCGCTTCGTGGCGCTTCGCACGCCGCATGCCAGCCCCGTCATGCCGAAAAGGCGCCGCGGGCCCGCTACGCCTCGAGCACGATGTCGAACCGCTCGTGGTGCAGGTGCTCGTCGCTCTGGACGTGGACCGGCATGCCGATCTGCTCCTCGAGCTCCTCCACGAGACGGCGCTCGTCGCCCACCAGCGAACGGTAGATCTCGGGGTGGACGCGCAGGACGAGCGAATGCGCCTCTCCGACCTCGACGCGCTTCAGGATCTCGCGGCGGATCTCGAGGACGATCGTCGGAACGCTCTTCGTGCGGCTCGAGCCCGCGCAGTAGGGACACGGCATCGTGAGCGCGCGCTCCAGGCTCTGGCGCTGCCTCTTCCGCGTGATCTCGACGAGGCCGAACTCCGACACGGGGAGCATCCGGTTCTTCGAGCGGTCCTTCTTGAGCTCGGCCTCGAGCGCGGTGACGAGCTCCTTGCGGTGCTCCTCTTCCTCCATGTCGATGAAGTCCACGACGAGGAGGCCGCCGAGATCGCGCAGCCGGATCTGCCGGACGATCTCCTGCACCGCTTCGAGGTTCGTCTTGACGACCGTGTCCTCGAGACGCTTCTTGCCGACGAACTTGCCCGTGTTCACGTCGATCGCGACGAGCGCTTCCGTCTGGTTGA
Organism: Thermoanaerobaculia bacterium; assembly: GCA_963816185.1. Taxonomy (GTDB): domain Bacteria; phylum Acidobacteriota; class Thermoanaerobaculia; order UBA5066; family UBA5066; genus Fen-183. The sequence goes on from CAWFJJ010000029.1 coordinate 349,413, forward strand.
TGACGATGTAGCCGCCGGACTTCAGCCAGACCTTCGACTTGAGCGCGTTCTCGATCTCGGCCTCGACGCCGTACTCCTCGAAGAGAGGCGCGGACTTGCGGAAGAGCTTGACCTTCGAAACGAGGACCGGCTGCACCTGGTCGAGGAACTCGACGATGCGCTGGTACTCCTCGTCGTCGTCGACCCAGAGCGTCGCGAAATCGGAGCCGAAGACGTCCCGCGCGGCGCGGAGCGTGAGGTCGAGATCGCGGTGGAGAAGCGTCGGCGCCCCCGCGCGCTCGCCCTTCTTGCGGATCTGCTCCCAGAGCTTCGTGAGATAGCGGCGGTCGGCCGCGAACTCCTCCGGCGCGCGACCTTCGCCCGCCGTGCGCACGATGTACCCGCCGGGACCCTTCTTGAGGTTCACGAGGATGTCCTTGAGGCGGTTTCTCTCGTCCTCGTTCTCGATGCGCCGCGAGACGCCGACGTGATCGATCGTGGGCATGTAAACGAGCGTGCGGCCCGGGAGCGTGACGTGCGTCGTGACGCGTACGCCTTTGTGCGCGATCTGATCCTTCGTGACCTGTACGACTAGCTCCTGACCCTCCCGGAGCAGCTCGTCGATGGACGGGAGGATCGGCTTCGGCGGCGCCTCACCGTCCGCCGCTGCGGACACCCCCTCGGCCGGCAGGGGAAGCTCCTCGAACGTCGCCGCGGCGCCGCCGCTCCCGAAGGCGTCGAAATCGTCCACTTCCTCTCCGACGTCGGCCACGTACAGGAAGGCATCCTTCTCGAGCCCGATGTCCACGAAAGCCGACTGCATCCCGGGCAGGACGCGCGTGACGCGCCCTTTGTAGATGTTCCCGACCGTGCCGCGCTGCCTCCGGCGCTCGATCTGCACCTCAGCGACACGCCCTTCCTCGAGTACGGCGATCCGCGTCTCGCGGTCGGAGGAGGAGACGAGAAGCTCTTTCGGCACGCGGGGAGTCTAACCTCGGCGCCCGGGGTATCCGGGCGTCACACGTTCACATACCGGCGGTACGCGACGGAAAGGATCAATCCCACCATGCACCACGTGGCGATGAGCGAGGACCCGCCGTACGAGACGAACGGCAGCGTGATGCCGGTCGTGGGCATGACGCCGACGTTCATCGCGACGTTCAACAGCGCCTGGGCGGCGATGTTCAGGATGAGGAGCAGGACGAGCATCGCCCCGCCGCGGTCGCGCGCGTCGCGTGCGAGCGCGAGCCCTCGCGCGATGAGGAAGCCGTAAAGCGCGAGGAAGATCGCGACGCCCGCGAATCCCCACTCCTCGGCGAGGGCCGCGAAGATGAAGTCGGTGTGACGCACGGGGAGAAAGCCGAGGCGGCTCTGCGTGCCGCGCTCCCAGCCCTTGCCGAAAATGCCGCCGGAGCCGATTGCGATCCGGGCCTGCCGCACCTGGTACCCGGCGCCTCGCGCCGCGAGGTTCGGATCGAGGAATGTGCGGATGCGGTCCTTCTGGTAATCCTTCAGGAGGAACCACGAGCCGCCGATCGCGAGCGACCCGCCCAGGATGAGAATGGCCCACCAGCGCCCCGGGATGCCGCCGAAGAAGAGGGCGGCGGCGAGAAAAGGCAGGTATGTGAGCGCGAGGCCTAGATCCGGCTGAAGGAGGACGAAGACGACCGGAGCGCCGATGGCCGCGCAAATCGCGGCGATCGTGCGCGGCCGGAGGAGAGCGCGGTCGTCGTTCTCGAGGATCCACGCGAGGAGAAGAGCGATCGAGAGCCGCGCGAACTCGGAAGGCTGAACCTGGAATCCGCCGGCAATCTTGAGCCACGACTTTGCACCGGCAATCTGCTTTCCGACGAACGGGAGGAAGACAAGCACGAGGAGCGTGAAGGCATAAAGGCCCGGCGAGTACTGCAGGAGGATGCGGTAGTCGATCGCGAGGAGGATGCCGGCGGCGACGATGCCGACGACCGCGAAGAGAATCTGCTTGCCCGCGAGGTCCCCGCGCGGCGTTCCCGCGGTCGTCGAGACGACCATCGCGATGCCGATGGCGGTCAGAACGAGCGCGAGAAAGAGAATGCGCAGGTCGATCCGCCGCGGAAGGATCTCGGCCAGCCGCGACATCGTCTAGTTCGTCCGCGCTCTCGTGGAGCCCGCCGGGTGCGCGGCGAGCGCCGCGAGGAGCTCGGGCGTCCCGCCGCGGCACTTCGCGACCCAGTATTCCGCGAGGCGCGCCGCGAGAGGAGCGGCGGCCGACCCTCCATGCTCACCGTGCTCCACGAAGACGACGACGACGATTTTCGGGTCGTCCCGCGGAGCGAAGCTCGCGAACCAGCCGTGATCGCGCAGCTGCATGGGAAGGAAGTGGCCCCTCCTGGCTTCCTTTTGCCCCACGACCTGGACGGAACCGGTCTTGCCGCAGAGATCCAGCCCGGCGACGCGCGAAGAGTACGCGGTCCCGCCGGGCATGTTCACGACGCGCCAGAGACCCTCGACGATCGTCTCGCGCACGCCCGGGGGGTACGGAATCGACTCCTTCGACTCGGGACGGTAGACGAAGCGCTCGCCCGTGCGCACGTTCTCGCCGATGTGGAAGAGGTGCGGAGTCGGAAGGGCTCCGTCCGCGTTCGCAATACCGGACATGGCGCGTGCGACCTGCAGCGCGGACACGAGGACGGGCCCCTGGCCGATCGCGACGGAGATCGTCTCGCCGAGATACCACGGGTGCTTGCGGGCTGCGAGGCTCCAGGCGGGCGAAGGCACGATGCCGCTCTTTTCGCTGGAAAGGTCGATGCCGGTCGGTCGCCCGAAGCCGAAGAGCCCCGCCGCCCCGGCGATCGCGTCGATCCCGAGCCGCTTGCCCATCGTGTAGAAGTACGTATCGCAGGACTCCTGAAGAGCCGTTACGAGGTCCACGGATCCGTGATGGCTGTGACAGCGGAAGAAGCGCCCGTAGAACGTGGCGCCGCCCGGACAGAACACGCGCTCTTTGGGGTCGATCCCGTGCGTGAGGATCGCGTATGCCATGTAGGGCTTCCAGATGGAGCCCGGCGAGTACACGTTTTGCAGCGCGCGGTTGTTGAGCGGGTGCTCCGGGTCCGCGACGATGCCTTCCCATTCGGGGCGGCTCACGCGCTTCGTGAAGAAGTTCGGGTCGTACTCGGGAGCGGAAAGAAGCGCGAGGATCTCGCCGGTCTTCGGGTCGAGCGCCACGACCGAGCCGACCTTGTCGGCGAAATAGTCCTCGGCGATCTTCTGGAGCTGAAGGTCGATCGTCAGCCGCAGCGTGTTCCCGGGCGACGGCGACTCCTCCCCGATTTTTCCGACCTCGCGGCCGAATGAATCGATGACGTACGTGCGCGAGCCCGAGAGCCCGGCGAGAAGGTCCTGATACGTCGCCTCGACGCCCTGCTGACCGATCGCCTCGCCGGGGCGCGGAGGATTCGTATCGAGGGGGCGCGCTTTCGTGCGCGCGGCCACCTGCTCGGCCGTGGCCTCGCCGAGGTGGCCCAGGAGATGAGCCGCCGCGGTGCCTTGCGTGTATACCCGGCGCTCGGTCTTCTGGACGACGAGCTCCGGATGCTCGAGCGAACGCGCCTGGACGGCGCCGACCTCGGAGATCGTGAGGTTCTCCTGGAGAACGACGGGCACGAAGTCGTAGTACGAGCGATCGCGTTCGACGCGGTGTTTGAGGTCGTCGAACGGGCGGTTGAAGAGCTCGGCGACGAAACGAAGAGAGGCATCGAGATCCTTAGTCTCACGACGGAACAGCAGAAGCGTGAAGGAGGGTTCGTTCTCGGCGAGAACGACGCCGTTGCGGTCGAGGATGAAACCCCGCGGCGCCGTGACGGGCACGCGGCGCAAGCGGTTGTTCTCGGCCTGGCGCTCGTAGGACTCGCCTCGGAGCACCTGATGGACCCAGTACACGCCGGCCAGAAGGCCGATGAGAACCCACGTGCCCCGCACGATGATGTCGATGCGCGAGAGAACGGGACGGCGGTCTTCGCGGGCGCTGGCTGCCATCAGCCGAGCCTCACGCGCCGGCGCGCGGCGCGCCGCTCTTTCCAGGGGATGCGCGACGCCGCGTAGAGCAGGCCGCCGAGCCCTCCCGTCGTCGCGGCGCGCGCGACGAGCCGCCAGGGATCGGGCGGAAGAAGCTCGCCGGTGAGCACCCAGATCAGAAGGGTGAGCGTCGCGGCCTCCACGACCACGGCGCCCGCGAGGAGGCCGCCGACGGCCAGCGGCTTCTCGACCACGGTGCGCGCGCCCACCGTGGCGAGGAGATATCCGATCAGGATCTTCGAGAACGCGTAGAGGCCGAGCAGCCTGCCGGGCCCGAAGAGGCCATCCTGGAGAAGGCCGGCCGGAAGAGCGGCCAGCATCGCCGGCACGGCGGTTCCGCCGCGCGCCATGTCCGCGACGACGAGAAGGAAGAGGTCCGGAGGGGCCGGCATGTGGATCGCGCCGAGCGCGAGCGTCATGAGGACCGCGAGAGAGAGCCCGACGGCGACGCGGAGAGGCTTCACAGGGCGCGCCTCCCGCTCAGTGTCGGTCCGCCACGGCGTGGCCCGAGGTGACGTCGGATTTCCTCACCGGAGGCAGGACGAACACGAGAGATTCGCCATGGGGATCGGCCGCGGCCGAGACCTGGATCTCCCAGAAGAGCGTCTTGTTGCGGCGGACCGATGCGACGCGGCCGACCGGGAGCCCGCCGGGGTAGACGCCGTCCGTGCCCGAGGAGACGACCGCATCGTTCGATTCGACGGGCTCGATCGTCGGCACGTACTCGACCGACACGCTTTCTTTCCCGTCGCCTCTCGCCACGGCCGCTCGTCCGCCGCTCGTCCCGTGCCTCAGGAGCACGCCCACGGCCGCCGTGTTGTCGGAGAGGAGCTGCACGCGCGCGGTCCGGGGGCCGAGGGCGATGACGCGGCCCAGGAGCCCGCCTCTTGCGAGGACGACACCGTCGAGCCGGAGGCCGTCAGACGCGCCGCGGTCGAGGAGCGCGGTGCGGAAGGGCCCGCTCGACTCCACGGCGATGAGCCGCGCGGGGATCGTTCCGGGCGGCGGTGACGGCTGCTCGCCGAAGAGCTCGAGGAGGCGCCCCTTGTCCTCTTCGGCGTCGCGCAAGCGGAGAAGCTCCCCGCGGAGCTGCTCGACCTCGGCGGTCAGCGCGCGATTCTCGACGCGCAGCGCGCGCCGCGACGCCGCCCAGGTCCCGACTTCCTGAAGACCGGAGCGCACGGACGTGACGAGGTCGACGAACGGGGAGACGGCCGTGAGGAGCCAGCTCTCACCTACGGTGCGTCCGCCGGGCCGGCGCACCTGAAGCGACAATGTGACGAGACACAGAGAGAGAAGCACCGCGAGGAAGATTTCGGGGCGGCGTTCGGCGAGAGTCGGGGCGGCCACGGGCGTCAGTCGAGGCTGATCTTCCGGAGGAGATCGACGTCGGCGAGCATCGCGCCGGTGCCGAGCGCCACGGAGGAGAGGGGCTCCTCGGCGGTCGCGATCGGGAGGCCCGTCTCTTCGCGGAGGCGGCGGTCGAGATTCTTGAGCATCGAGCCGCCGCCCGTCAGGACGATGCCCTTGTCCATGATGTCGGCCGAGAGCTCGGGCGGCGTCTTTTCGAGGGCCACGCGCACGGCGTCGAGAATGATGCCGACCGTCTCGGCGAGGGCTTCACGCACCTCGGCGTCCGTGAGGCTCAGCGTCTTCGGCACGCCCTCGACGAGGTCGCGCCCCTTGATCTCCATCGAGATGGGCTCGTCGAGGGGGTACGCCGAGCCGATCTCGATCTTGATCGCTTCGGCCGTGCGCTCGCCGATGAGAAGGTTGTACTTCCTCTTGATGTACTGAATGATCGCCTCGTCCATCTCGTTCGAGGCCACGCGCACCGACTTCGAGTAGACGATCCCCGCGAGCGAGATCACCGCGACGTCCGTCGTGCCGCCGCCGATGTCGACGATCATGTTGCCCGTGGGCTCGGTGATGGGGAGGCCCGCGCCGATCGCGGCCGCCATCGCCTGCTCGACGATGAAGACCTCGCTGGCACCCGCCTGCAGCGCCGAGTCCTTCACGGCTCGCTTTTCGACCTGCGTGATGTCGGACGGCACGGAGATGACAATCTTCGGACGCACGAACAGCGAGCGCCCGTGCGCCTTCTTGATGAAATAGTCGAGCATCCGCTCGGTAACCTCGAAGTCGGCGATGACGCCGTCCTTCATCGGGCGGATCGCCACGATGTTGCCCGGCGTCCGCCCGAGCATGTCCTTGGCGGCGCTGCCCACGGCCTCGACCTTGTTCGTGATCTTGTTCACGGCCACGATCGAGGGCTCGCGCACGACGATCCCGCGGCCCTCCGCGAAGACGAGCGTGTTCGCCGTGCCGAGATCGATCGCGAGATCGGAGGAAAAAATCGAGAAGAAGGAACGAAAAGCCAAGACGGATCCTTTCACGGGTCCGGCAGCCCGGGTGGCCGCCCCCCTTTGGTCAATTGCTGCTGATGAGCACCGATTCCTTTTTGACCGTCTCGCCGCCGGCCGTGCGCGCTTTGATGACGATCGTCTGCAGGCCCTCGCCGCCCATCGAGATGACTTTCCGGAAGGTACCGTCCCCGCCCACGTCCGCGATCTCACCGTTCACGGTGACGGTGGCGCCCGGAGCCGTGCGCCCGACGAGAACGACGGACGAGCCGACGACGTTCGGCCTCTGCGTGATGACGAGATCGGGGGGCAGCGCGTCGAGCCTCGCCTGGGAGAGCTCGCCGGAGGAGACCTTGAAGCGGCGGGACGCCGACCAGTCGGAAAGAGCGGGCGGATTCCCCTTGCGCACGGAGCGCACGTGCCAGAAGTACGAGCCGGGTTGGATCGCGGAGATGTCGATGAGGACCTCGGCCTTGGTGCGCTCGCTCGCGCCGATGTCGAGGATCGAATCCTTGACGAAGAACCGGCTTCGCGCGATCTCGAGCTCGTAGCTGGTCGCGTCCGTCACCTTCGACCAGCGCAGGCGCAGGGGATCGCGCTTCTTGAAGTCGATCTCGAGGTTGTCCTCCGGCTGAGAGAGCATCGGAGACTCGGGGAGCGTCGACTTCGGTCCGATCCCGCCTTCCTTCGACGCCGCCGCGCGCTCGCGGGGCCCGAGGACGGCCGTGTGCCCCGCCTTGTCGGTGAGGGTCGTCGAGCCGGCGAAGCTGCTGACGTTCGTCCGCTGCGAGTCCGTGTCCATTCCGACGCTCGCATTCGTGCCGATGTTCGCCAGCGCGGCGTCGGTCGACACGGACGCCTTGTTCTTGTCTCCCGTGTTCACGTCCGTCGTTCCGACGACGAGCTTGACGTTCGACCCCGAAGGGCCGCGCGCGCCGTGCACCTCGAAGAGCGTCTCGGGCCGGATGCGGTACATCGTCCCGTCGTTCCAGAGCACCTCGGCGGTGCCGTTCGGGCCCGTCTTGATGAAGTCTCCTTCGCCGACGCCCGTGTTGGGTTTGAGGCTCTCCCACGTGTTGCGGTTCGCCTTCTGGATCGTGACGTCGCCCGCGGTGTCGACGACGTTGGCGTTGCTCTTCATGCTCGTGCCCGCGATGATCTTCAGCGCACGCGACTTCACCTCGACGGCCGTTCGCGTGGCCTTCTCGTTGGCGCCCGCCGCGAGGTCCTTGCGCGCATCGCCGAGCATCTCTTCTGCGGACGCGATCTCCTTGGCGAACAGCGTCGCGTCCTTCTGCTGCCGCGCGCGGACGAGCGAGTCGTCCGCTTCGGCGATCGCCTGCTTGGCCCGGACGGCGGTCTCGTCGCGCTTCAGGAAGTAGAAGACGCCGCCGGCGATCACGCCGGCGAGGACGACGATGCTGATCAGAATCCGGACGAGCGTCTGGGTGGAGACGTAGTACCACTCGAGCTGGGATTCCAGGTTGCTCGGGGTCTTCTTGGGCATAACGCTCGTTTCTGGAAACCCTTACAGCGAAGCTTCTTATAGCATGTCAGACACTTGGCATGCCCTCCCGGCGCGACGGGGCGAGTGTAACTTTACCGCCGTTTGCCTCTGGGGTATCGTCATTAATTCCTTCGGGCCCCGTGGCATGCGCCCCGGATGCGCCCGTCTTCGGAGAACAAGATGCTCAAGGCGCTGCGTGAAAACTTCAAACACCTTCAATGGATCCTCTGGGCGGTGATCGCGATCTTCGTGATCTTCGTCTTCGCCGACTGGGGGATGGGCTCCCAGCGCGGCGGAGCCGGCGACGCGGCGCTCGCTGCGAAGGCGGGCGACATCCGGATCACGACCACCGAGTTCCAGAGGGAATACGCGTTCGCCGAGGACCGCTATCGGCAGGCGTACGGCAAGAACTTCAGCCCCGAGCTCGCGCGGGCGATGAACCTGCCCGAGCAGGTTCTGAACTCCCTGATCGACCGCCGCCTGTTCCGCGAAGAGGCCGAGCGACTGCACCTCAAGGTGACCGACGACGAGCTCACGCAGCACATTCTCGGCATCAAGGACCCGCAGAGCGGCAAGGCGCTTTTCGTGAAGGACGGGGCCTTCGTCGGCGACGCGGCCTACCGGCGCATTCTCGCGGCGAATCATCTCGTGCCGCAAAGCTTCGAGGAGCAGCAGCGCGAACAAATCCTCCTCGAGAAGCTGAACCGGTTCTTGACGGAAGCCGTCGTCGTGTCCGACGACGAGGTGAAGACCGAGTTCGAGAATCGACACGTCAAGGCGAAGATCGCATGGGCGCTCCTGCCCGTCGTCACGGCCGCGCAGTCCCCCGTCTCGGACGCGGAAGCCGAGGCGTTCTTCAAGGCGAACCCGACCCCGTACCTGCAGCCGGAGAAGCGCAGGGCGAAGTACCTCCTCGTCGAGTCGGCGAAGATCAAGCCTACGATCCAGGTCTCGGATGCCGACGTCGCGGCCGACTACGCCGCGAACGCGGAGAGCTACCGCAAGGGCGAAGAAGTGCATGCGCGGCACATCCTGTACAAGGTCGAAGGCGGAAACGACGCCTCGCAGAAGGCGAAGGCGGAGGCCGCAGTGCGAAGGCTCAAGGCCGGCGCGGACTTCGCGGCGCTCGCGAAGGCCGAGTCGGACGACCCCGGCTCGAAGGCGAACGGCGGCGACCTCGGCTCCTTCCCGAGGGGCCGCATGGTGAAGGAGTTCGAGGACGCGGCCTTCTCCGCGAAAGAGAAGGAGATCATCGGGCCCGTGAAGAGCTCGTTCGGGTACCACGTCATCCAGGTGCTCGAAAAGACAGGGGAGCGCGTGCAACCGCTCTTCGAGGTCTCGGCGGGCATCCGCGCGCGCCTGCAGGAGGATCGCGCGCGCGACGAGGCCAAGCGCCTCGCCACCGGCCTCGCCGAGAAGGTCGCGAAGATGGGCAAGCCGTCCGACGACGATCTGCGCAAGCTCGCCGGGGGCGGCGTGACGTTCAACGAGACGGAGCTCCTCGCGCGGACGGACGCGCCCCAGGGCATCGGCTTCAACCCGCAGTTCAACGAAAAGCTGTTCTCGCTCAAGGAGGGCGAGACGGCCTCGACGCCCGTTTCCACGGCGCGCGGCGAGGCCATCATCAAGCTCGTCGAGGTCAAGAAGCCCGGTCTCCCGGCGTTCGCCGAGGTCAAGGCGCGCGTCATCGCCGACATCCAGAAGAAAAGGCAGGACGAAGCGACGCTCGCGTCGCTGAAGCAGGCGATGACCCCGGCCGCGACGCTCGAGGACATCGCGAAGAAGCTGAACCTCAAGATCGAGACGCCCGACGCGTTCGGGAAGGCCGGCCCGATTCCCGGGCTCGGCGCGCCGAAGGCGGTTCTCGACGCCGTGTTCGCCGCGAAGCCGGGCGAGCTGAAGGGGCCGATCGCCGTGGCCGAGCGCGGAGCGGTCGTCGTGCGCGTCGACAGCGTGACGCCGTTCGACTTGGCGGCGTTCGAGAAGGAGAAGGACACGCTGAAAGAGAGCCTGCGCGGCCAGAAATCGAACCGCCTCCTGCAGGCGCTCGTCCAGAAGAGACGCTCCGATCTGAAGATCGAGTTCAACCGCGAGCTCCTTTCGAAGATGGGCGGCTCGAAGGCGTAGGGACGGCGGCCCTCCTGTGATCGCCCGTCTCTCGGGCACCGTTCTCGATCTGCGCACGGACCGTCTCGTCCTCGACGTCAACGGCGTCGGTTACGATCTCGCGATCCCGCTCGGCACGTTCTCGGCGCTTCCACCCGTGGGCGAGAAGGCCATCCTCCACGTCCACACGCACGTGCGCGAGGACGCGCTTTTGCTGTTCGGCTTCGCGACGGCGCAGGAGAAATACGTCTTCGAGCGGCTCATCTCGGTGTCGGGGATCGGGCCGAAGGTCGCGCTGACCGTGCTGTCCGGCCTGCCGCTGCCCGATCTCGTCCGCGCGATCGCGACGCAGAATGCGCGCGTCCTCGCGACGATCCCGGGAGTCGGCAAGAAGCTGGCCGAGCGCCTCGGCCTCGAGCTGAAGGAGAAGCTGGCGAGCTTCGGCGTCGGTGCGGGGGCCCCGTCGCCGGGCGGAAAGTCCTCGGCCGTCGAGGACGCGATCGGCGCGCTCGAGAACCTCGGCTACAAGGTCGCGCAGGCCGAGCAGGCCGTGGAAAGGGCCGTCCGCGACGTCGGGGTCGACGACCTCAACAAGATCCTCCAGGCGGCTTTGAAGTCGCTCGCCCGGTAGTCCTCTCCTTCATAATCACACCCAGTGGACGAACGCATTCTCTCGGGCGTGCTCCAGACGGCCGAGGCGGACCCCGAGGTCACGCTACGCCCGCGCGCGCTCCTGGAGTTCATCGGGCAGCCGAAGCTGAAAGAGACGCTCGGCGTGTTCCTCCAGGCCGCGCGGCAGCGGCAGGAGCCGCTGGACCACGTCCTCCTCTGCGGCCCTCCGGGCCTCGGCAAGACGACGCTCGCGCACATCATCGCCCGCGAGATGGGTGCCCAGATCCGCGTCACGTCCGGCCCCGTCCTCGAGAAGGCGGGAGACCTCGCTGCGATTCTCACGAACCTCGCGCCGGGCGACATCCTGTTCGTGGACGAGATCCACCGCATGCCGCCCGCGGTCGAGGAGATCCTCTACCCGGCGATGGAGGACGGGAAGCTCGACCTCGTCATCGGCACGGGGCCGGGCGCGCGCACGGTCGAGCTCAGGCTTCCGCCGTTCACGCTCGTGGGCGCGACGACGCGGGCCGGGCTCCTCTCCCAGCCCTTCACGTCGCGCTTCGGCATTACGCACCGCCTCGATTTCTACGATGCCGAGGCGCTCGCGACGATCGTGAAGCGCTCGGCCGACATCCTCTCCTGCCCGGTCGAGCCTGCGGGCGCGCGTGAGATCGCGCGGCGCAGCCGCGGCACGCCGCGCATCGCGAACCGGCTTCTGCGCCGCGTACGCGACTACGCCGAGGTCGCCGGGGAGAGCGCGATCACCGAGCGCGGAGCGGAAGTCGCGCTCGACAAGCTCGAGGTGGACCAGCACGGCCTCGACGAGATCGACCGCCGCATCCTCACGCTCGTCATCGAGCGGTTTTCCGGCGGGCCCGTCGGCCTCTCGGCGCTCGCGCACTCGCTCGGCGAGGACAAGGGAACGCTCGAGGATCTGTACGAGCCGTTCCTCCTGCAGTCCGGCTTCCTGCAGCGGACGCCTAAGGGGCGGGTGGCTTCCGCCCTCGCGTATCGCCACCTCGGGCTGAAGCCCACGGCAGGCTCGGGCACGCTCTTTGGCTGAGAGCGGCGGCCCGCGGCGGGGCCTCCTCGTCTACAACCCGACGGCAGGCGGCGCTGGCCGGCGCGCGGACGTGCCGGGCGTCGTCGCGCGCGCGGCCCGGCGCGGTCTCGAGCTGCTGCCCCTGCCGACCGAGCGGCCGCGTCACGCGACCGAGCTCGTGTCCGCGCGCCTCGGGGAGGCTCTCGACCTCGTGGCGGTGGCGGGCGGCGACGGAACGGTCGGCGAGGTCGCCGAGGCCCTCCTCGGCACCGACGTGCCGATCGCGATCCTCCCGACGGGAACGGCGAACGTCGTCGCGCGGGAATACGGCCTCGGCCGCACCGTGGCCGAGGGGGAGCGCGCGCTGACGTCCTCCCGTGTCAAGCCCCTCACGGTATGGCACGCGGCGGGCCGGACGTGCCTCATCGGCGCGGGCGTGGGGTTCGACGCGCGCGTCATGAAGAACGTCGTCCCCTGGCTCAAACGCGCCTTCGGACGGACCGGGTACAGTTGGACCGCGACCCTCGAATGGCTGAAATACGAGTTCCCGCCGATCGAGGTGACCGGTGTGGACGCCGAAGGCGCGTCCTTCTCGGTGGAGGCGAGGTTCGTCCTCGCCGCGAACACGCGCCGGTACGGCGGCGACCCGATCCTGTCCCCGTTCGCAGACCCGGCGGACGACCTCCTCGATCTCGTTTTGTTCGGATCCCGCTCCCGCTGGACGCTCATGCGCTGGTACGGCCGCCTCTCGCGCGGAAAGGCCGCGCACCTTTCGGTCGAAGGCTGCTCGCGCCTCGCCGTGCGCCAGTTTGCCGCTCGCTCGCTCGCGGGTTACGAGCTCGACGTGCAGGTCGACGGCGACGCTGTCACGACGACGCCCTTCGCGATGGGCCCGGCCGCGGGCCGCGTGCGAATCGTCGTGCCGGAGTGAGCGCCGCTAAAATCCCGCCGAAGGAGGACTCATGAGACGGATCGCTCTCGTCCTCATCCTGCTCGGCGTCGTGGGATTCCTCGTCGCCTCCAGCCAGCGCAGCGGTTACGAAAGCGTGGAGGGCCGGATGAAAGCTACGTTCTCGAAAGAGGAGCGCGGCAAGCGAGACATGGCCGCGACGGGGCGCTGGGTCGCCCTCGCGGTCGCGGCGATCGGCGCCGTTCTCTTCTTCGTGCCCGAACGGAAGGGCTGAACGAAACTCATCTGGTCGAGAGGAGGCGTGTCATGGCGAGGTGGTTCTTCGAGCCCGGGCACACGGCGGCGGAGTTCTGTGCGCGGCACATGATGGTCTCGTGCGTCCGCGGTCACTTCAAGAACGTGCACGGCACTCTGGAGTTCGACCCCGGGAACCCGAAGGTCTCCTCCGTCAAGGTCGAGATCGACGCCCGCGGGATCTGGACCGGGGAGCCGCAGCGTGACGCCCACCTGAAGAGCGCGGACTTTCTGGACGCGGAGCACCAGCCCACGATCACGTTCTCCGGAAACGAGGTCGAGCTCGTGGGCGACCACGACGCGCTCGTCACCGGCGATCTCACGATCCGCGGGAAGACGAAGAGGACGACGCTCAAAGTCCGCTACCTGGGGGAGTGGTCCACTCCCTGGTGGGAGGACGGCGTCGACAAGGGCCCGAAGCTCCGCGCCGGCTTCCTCGCGACGACGACCATCAACCGGCACGACTTCGGCGTGAGCTGGAACTCCCCGCTCGACCGCGGCGGCCTCGTCGTGGGAGCCGAGGTCGAGATCATCCTAGACGCCGAGGCGATCCGGGAGACGGCCTAAGGGACTTCCCTCAGCTCTTCCGGTAGTGGCAGCCCCGTGAGACCGGGTTCTTGAATGCCGCCGTCGCGATCAGGTGCGAGGCGCGCACGCCGTGGAAGAGGTCCACGATTTCCTTCGAGATCCGCGTCACCTGATAGAAGCGCAGGATGCGCTTCTCGAGGTCGCGCAGGTCGGCCACGGCGCGCGCGAGGCGCGCCGTCGTGCGCACGATGCCGACGTAATTCCACATCGTGTTGCGGATCGTCGCCCAGTCCTGCTGCAGGAGAGCCGGGTCCTCGTTCTGCGCCTCGCCCGGCGACTTCCAGTCCGGGATCGCGCGAAAGACGCTCGCCGGGTTCCCGCTCCCTTTCTTGAGGCCCCGCGCGATGGATGACCCCGCCGCCTCGCCCCAGACGAGGCCCTCGAGAAGAGACGTCGAGGCCAGGCGGTTCGCCCCGTGCACGCCCGTGCAGGACACCTCGCCCACGGCGTACAGCCGCCGGATCGTGGTCCGCCCCTCGAGGTCCGCGAGGACTCCGCCGCAGTGGTAGTGCGCTGCCGGCACGACGGGGATCGGCTCGGTCGCGATGTCGATGTCGAACTTCTCGCACGTGGCGGCGATCGTCGGAAAGCGCTCGCGGATGCCCTGTCCGTTGTGGGCCTTGTAGTGATGCGCGAGGTCGAGGTAGACGCAGGGCTCGCCGCGCGTCGTCATCTCCTCGACGATCGCGCGCGTCACGACGTCGCGCGGCGCGAGGTCCTTGAGCTGCGGAGCGTACCGCTGCATGAACGCCTCGCCCACGCGGTTCACGAGCACGGCGCCTTCGCCGCGCAGGGCTTCCGAGATGAGGAACCCCTCGGCTTCGGGGTGATAGAGCGTGGTCGGATGGAATTGCACGTACTCGAGGTTCAGCGTGGCCGCGCCCGCCCGCTCGGCCATCGCGAGGCCGCCGCCGATCGCATGGCGCGTGTTCGTAGTGTGGAGGAAGAGCCGCCCGACTCCGCCCGTCGCCAGGACGGTGAAATCCGCGAGGACGGTGTGGACTTTTCCCTTCCGGTCGAGGACGTAGGCGCCGAGGCAGGGGTCCTGAAGCGCGTACCGCTGGGCGACGTCGCGCGAGTGGTGGCGCGCCGTGATGAGGTCGATCGCGGTCGCCTCCGTGAGCAGCGTGACGTTTCTCTCGGAGGTGAGGTGAACGAGGAGAGCGTTCTCGATCGCCCGCCCCGTGGCGTCGGCCGAGTGGACGATGCGGGCGATCGAGTGCGCGCCCTCGCGCGTGAAGTCCAACTCGCCGTGCGTCGTGCGCGAGAAAGGCACGCCGACCGTATCGAGCAGGATGTCTTTCACGACCTCGGGGCCGCGCCGCGCGAGAGACGCGACCGCCTCCGGCTGGCAGAGACCCGCCCCGGCCCTGAGGATGTCCTTGACGAGAGAGCGCGGCGAGTCCTTCTTCCCGAAGTAGATGATGCCGCCCTGCGCCCACGCCGTGTTGCAGTCCTCGGGCTGCTTCGCCTTCGTGAGGACGACGACCTTGACGCCGCGTCGCGCGAGCGTGAGGGCGGCGGTCAGGCCCGCGATGCCCGTGCCGAGCACGAGGACGGGCGTGTGAACGCGCGAGGGGAAGGCTTTCATGTCTTCTTTGGGCGGCGACCGGTCGTCCGGGGAGGCCGCCGGGGATTTCTCAGATGGCGCGTGAGGTCGGGCGGCACGGCGGACGCCCTGCGCCGCGCCCGTTGACCGCTCTTGTCGACCTCCAAAGCGATGTCGATCGCCCGTGCCGAGTGGGTCAACGCGCCCGCCGACACGAAATCGACGCCGGCGTCCGCGGCGGCGCGGGCCGTCTCGGGCGTCATGCGGCCGGAGGCTTCGGTCGTGACGTCGCGACCCGTGGCCTCGTTGAAGAGATGGACGTCTTCGACGGCTTTCCGAATCGCATCCGCCGTCATGTTGTCCAGGAGCACCCGCTCGGCGCCCGCGTCGAGCGCCTGATGCACCTCGTCGAGGGTGCGCGCCTCCGCCTCCAGAAGGAGCCCGTGGAGGCGGTGGTTCAGCGCGCGAAAGTCTCCGGCGCGCCGCGTCGCCTCCCAGGTCGAGCCGGCGCCGTCCGCGTGGTTATCCTTGACGAGGAAGCCGCCGGAAAGACCGGGGCGATGATTCGTGCCCCCGCCGCAGCGCACGGCGTAACGCTCGAACGCGCGCAGGGAAGGCGTCGTCTTCCTCGTGTCGAGAAGGACGGCCTTCGTACCCTTCAGAGCGTCGACGTAGGCACGGGTCATCGTCGCGATTCCGGAGAGCCGCTGGACGAGGTTGAGCCCGATGCGTTCGGCCGCGAGCACGGTGATCGCCGGCCCTTCGATCTCGGCGAGAACCGCGCCCGGCTCCACGAGGTCGGCGTCCGAGACGCCGAGCGTGACGCGGGCGGGCGGGGAGAGGAAGGCGAAGAGGCGGGGCAGGAACGCGGCCCCCGAAACGACGGCGTGCTCGCGGCAGACCATCTTCGCGGCCACGCGCGCGGCCGGTCCGAAGACCGCGAGGGACGTGACGTCCTCGCCTTCCTCGGCGAAGGCGCGCGTCAGGAGATCGTCGAGGGCGGCCGTGAGGGTTTTCGGGAGGCTCATCTTGAGCTTGCAGAATACTTGACGGCCCGATTCCTCCGGTTTCGGAACATAATTCACCGTTTGCGCCGTCATCTCTCGAGGAGGAACTCTTGAAAACCCGTCTCAACCTCGTCCTTGCTCTCTGTCTTCTGTCCACCGCGTCTCGCGCGGACGAAGGCATGTGGATGCCGCAGCAGATCCCGCAGCTCGCCGAGCGGCTGAGGGCGATGGGCTTCCAGGGCGATCCTCAGGCCTTTGCCGATCTCACCGGCCAGCCCATGGGAGCGATCGTGTCCCTGGGCGGCTGCAGCGCCTCCTTCATCTCGCCGGACGGACTCATCGTCACGAACAACCACTGCGTGCAGGGCGCGCTCCAGTACAACTCGAAGTCCGACCACAACCTCATGATCGACGGCTACCTCGCGAAGTCGCGCGCGGACGAGCTGTGGAGCGGGCCAGGCTCCCGTGTCTTCGTGACCGTGTCGGTCAAGGAAGTCACCGGTGAGATCGCCGGGAACATCGACTCGCGAACCGCGGACCGCAAGAGGTTCGACGTCGTCGAGCATCGCGTCAAGGCGAAGACGGCGGAATGCGAGAAAGCCGGCCTGCGCTGCACGGTCGCGCCGTTCTTCGAAGGCCTCAAGTGGTTCGAGATCGCCCAGCTCGAGATCCAGGACGTGAGGCTCGTCTACGCGCCGGCGGCCGGCATCGGCAACTTCGGCGGCGAGACGGACAACTGGCAATGGCCACGCCACACGGGCGATTGGTCTTTCACCCGGGCGTACGTGTCTCCGTCCGGCAAGTCCGTGCCGTACGCGAAGGAGAACGTCCCCTTCAAGCCGAAGCACTGGCTCAAGGTCTCCCCCGCGGGCGTGAATCCCGGCGACCTCGTCTTCGTCGTGGGCTATCCCGGGCGTACGTACCGCCTGAACGCGTACGACGAGGTCAAGGAGACGGTCGAGTGGACCCTCCCGCGCGCGATCAAGCGCTCCACGGACCGGATCGCGATCCTGGAGAAGCTCGCGAAAGAGGACAAGGAAACGTCTCTACACGTCGCGCAGGCGATCCGCGGTCTCAACAACGGCCTCACGAAGAACAAGGGCGTCCTGCAAGGGATGATCAAGGGCGGCCTTCTCTTCGACAAGGCGCAGGCGGAGAGGGACTTCGTGAAGTGGATCGACGCCGAACCCGCCCGCAAGACGACGTACGGCTTCGTGATCCCGTCGCTCGACGCCCTCGTCGCCCGACATGCGAAGACGCGCGAGCGAGACGCGCTCCTCACGGAGCTCTCCGGCACGACGAGAATGACGATCGGCTCGGCGCTCGCGTCCGCCGAGGGGCTGTACCGCTTCGCGATCGAGAAGGCGAAGAAGGACATCGACCGCGACCCGGCTTTCCAGGAGCGCAACTGGGGGCGCATTCGCGATGCACAGGAACGAGCCCAGCGCACGCTCGACCGGAAGGCCGACCGTGCCCTGATGCGCTACGCCCTCGTGGATGTCGCGAGGCTCCCGGCGGACCAGCGGATCGAGGCCCTCGACAAGGGGATCGGCCTGAAGCCGGGGATGAGCGAGGCCGGCGCGGGAAAGGCGATCGACGCGTGGCTCGACAAGCTCATCGCCGGGACGAAGATCTATGACAAGGCCTTCCGGATGTCCCTCCTCGACGAGAAGTCCAGAACGGATCTCCTCGCGACGAAGGACTCGATGGTCCTCCTCGCCGCCGAGCTCTACCCGCTTGAGGACGCGAACCGCGAGAAGGACAAGGAGCGCGAGGGCGCTCTCTACCGCCTCGGGCCACGGTACGCGGAGGCGCTCCTCGCGAAGAACGGCGGGCTCGTCTCGCCGGACGCGAACTCCACGCTCCGCGTCACGTACGGCAGGGTTCTCGGCGTCCCGGAGAGGGACGGGCTCATCTACTCTCCTCAGACGACGCTTGCGGGCGTGTCCGAGAAAGCGACGGGCGAGGGCGAGTTCAACGCCCCGAAGGCCGAGCTCGACGCGATCAAGGCGCTCCGGGCGGGGAAGGCGAGCCCCTACGTCGACCCGAAGCTCGGCGACGTGCCGGTGAACTTCCTTTCGACCGTCGACACGACGGGCGGCAACTCGGGCTCGGCCACGCTCGACGCGAAGGGCGAGCTCTGCGGCCTCCTGTTCGACGGCACGTTCGACACGGTCGCTTCCGACTACCTCTTCGACCCCGTCAAGACGCGTTCGATCCACGTCGACAGCCGCTACATGCTCTGGACGATGACCGAGGTGGACGGCGCGACGAACCTGCTCAAGGAGATGGGCGAGGCGCCGAGTCTCGACGTGAAGGCCGTCGGCTCCCGCTGAACTCGGGCAAGCGGTCAGCGCCCCGTCTTTTCCGCGGCGATCGGGATAGCCGGGGAGCTCGTCAGCCCTCCGGAGGGGCTGGCCTCCACCACGAGGCCCGTGAACTCGATGGCACTGATCGAGGTCTCCACCGTGGTGGCCTGAACGCGGACGTGCCAGATCCGGGCGAGCCCGCGGAGCAGAGTCTCCCCCTGGTTCCCTCCCCCGACGAGGCAACCCTGCAGCTCGACCCGTGCCTGCGGAGAGAAGTAAGGGGTCAGATTCCGGAGATATGGCTCGAGCAGCTTGATGTTCGAGACCGCGATCGCGTTTCCGTCCTTTTCCGTGCTGTAATTTTCTTTTTTTCCGTTCTTGTCGTATCCGATCTCGCCGGCGATGTTGAAGACCCCCTGGTTTCCGTGAGAGTAGATCCTGAGGACGGAGACGCTTCCCGGGCCAGCCGCCGCCTGGATGACGTCCTTGACCATCTGGGCCACGGCGTTGGAAACGCTCAGGTTGCTCTCGATGACCGTCTTGCCGAGCTGCTGCAGCCGCCACTTCGTCCTGAGAAGGGCCCGATCAGAGATATCGACGACGGCGATCTCCATGACGTCCTCCTGGCGGCCTCCGGTAGCCCCATGTCATCCTTCTTATGCGTAGGATCGAGTCCGATCGTCTCATTCAATTCGCCGAGGTTTGTCGCGACCCGGCACGCCGGATGCTTCATTCCGGCGATGGGAGGGTGATCCGATGATCCGGAAGCTGAAGTCCGGCGGTTACCGGCTCTATTCGCGAAGAAAAGACCCGAAGACAGGCCGGAAGTGGCACCTCGGGACGTTTTCGACGCTCGCCGCCGCAAAAAAGCACGAGCGCGCCGTCCAGTTCTTCAAACGGGCGGGATAAGAAACGTTCCCTTCGTCCGCGCCTCAGCTCGCGATCGAGGCGAGGATGATGAAGAGGAGCACGGCGGCGGCGATCGCGAGACCGATCTTGACCCACGACCACGGCGCCTTGCCTCCGACCTGACCCGTCACGCCGTTGACGAGGAAGCGATACGGCTTGCCGGCGTACTGATAGGCCGCGATCCAGACCGGCAGGAGGGCGTTCTTGTACGTCACCGCGGACCAGGCCGTGCGCACGTTCAGATTCCGGCTGCGGTCGCCCGGGACCTCGCGGCTGCACCCCGCGTAAATCTCCCGGCTCATGCGCTCTTGCGCCCGGAGAAGCGCGTCCTTCGCGCCGAGCGCGTACTCCTCGGCGAGAAAGCCCGAGAGGTACGACGGCTCGTAGGAAACCAGGTCGTGCGTGGGAAAGGGCTCGATCGAGACCGCGAGATCGGGCGGCAGGCCCTTCGACGCCGGCACCGGCACGTCGTCGAAGGCGTGCTCGTGGACGCCTTCGGCCGGCTCCCACCGCGTGCGCGTCTCGTAGCGCGTCACCCACTGGCCGTTCTCCTCGACCTGAACCGACACCTGGTAGTCGAACCCGGCCTCCGCCGTCCACGCTGAGTGCGTCGCGGCGTCGAACGTCCAGAACGGCACGTAGACGCCTTTCAGCTCCGAAAGCGCGGATTTCTGCGAGAGATCGTCCGGCCGGAACCACAGGCCCGTGAGCCACTGGCGGAACTTTCCGCCCGCGGCATCGCGGTCCAGCCGAAAAGGGAGAAGCCCTTCGGGACGGACCATCGAGTCGTTCGCGGGCGCCTCGACGACCGAGGGCGCCCCGCAGAACGCGCAGCGCGACGCGGCGACGCCGGCGGCAAAAGTCGTCGTCGCGCCACAGCCGCGGCACGAGACGGCTTTCCGCGCCATGCCCCATCCGAGGTCGTGCGCGCCGGCGAGCGCCTCCTCGATCGGGTGCTCGCGTACCTCGGCGGCCGACTTGGGGAAGTGCCGTTCGGCCCCGCAATACGGACACTTCAACGAGGCGGCGCCGGGATTCCAGACGACGTCGGCTCCGCAGGCCGCGCACGGAAAGCTCCGAACCTTCGCCGGAGCGGCCGGCGACGCGCCTTCCTCCATTCCGGACGTCGCGTCAGCGGGCGGGCGGCGGCGGAGGAGGCGGCGTGGGCGGAGCCGGAGCGGACGAGCCGGCGAACTCCGCGAACGTCGAAAGAGGCGCCCAACCCGCGGCACCGGGCTTCCACGCGAGCGTGCCTGGCGCCACCTGGCCGGCGGCCACCATCCCCTTCAAGGCGTCGTCCGTGTACGGGCCGTATGTCTTCCCGTCGATCGTGACCGACCAGCGCGGTGCGACGAAGCCGAGCCCCGCGGGCGGGGGCGGAGCGCCGGGCGCGGGCGGGGGACCGCCCATGCCGCTGGCCAGCGCGCCGCCCATCATTCCGCCCATCGCGATGCCCGCGCCGATGCCGACGCCGGCGCCCGCGGCGCCTCCCGGGTTCGCGGCCGCGACCTTCATCGCGTCGGCGGCCTGAAGCTGCGTGTACTGGCCCATGCGGTCGCCGAGGACGCCCAGCTTCGTGCGCTGGTCGATCGCGGCCTCGACCTCCTCGGGCAGCGAGACGTTCTCGATGAAGAACTTCGAGAGCTCGAGGCCGTAGGCCTGGAACTCGGGCCCGAGAATCTGCCGGGCGTGCAAGGAGAGCTCGTCGTACTTGGACGCGATGTCGAGCGCCGCGATCTTCGATTCGGCGATCGCGTCCGACAGGCGCGAGAGGATCGTCGAGCGGAGCTGGCCCGTGATCTCGTCCGTCGTCGTCAGGCCGTGCGTCCCGACGATCGTCGCGAAGAACGCCTTCGGGTCTGAGATCTTCATCGCGTACGTGCCGAACGCGCGCAGGCGGATCATCCCGAACTCCGCGTCGCGCATCATCACGGGGTTCGTCGTGCCCCACTTCAGGTCCGTGAAGAACCGCATGTTGAAGAAGTAGACCTCGGCCTTGAACGGCGATTGGAAGCCGTACTTCCACCCGCGCAGCGTCGTGAGGATCGGCATGTTCTGCGTCGTGAGCTGGTAGCGGCCCGGGCTGAAGAGGTCGGCCGCCTTCCCCTCGTTGATGAAGAGCGCGGCCTGGTTCTCGCGAACCGTGAGCTGCGCGTTCATCTTGATCTCCTGGTTGTAGACGGGGAAGCGGTAGACGAGCGAATCGTTCGTGTCGTCGAGCCACTGGAGGATCTCGATGAACTGCGAGCCGAGCTGGCTGCCGATCTGCTGTTTCAGGTTGTCGATCAGGCCCATGGGAGAACCTCCTTGGGGCGGAAAACAGATGATCCAGTCTATCCAATGATACGAATCCGGGGGGATGCGGGTTCAAGCCTCATCCGGAAGGACTTATGGGGGCTTAGGAGACCTCCGCGAACGCCCGCACGGGGAACGTCCCCATTCCCGCGACCTTGACGGGCACGGCGTAGAACCGGAAGCCTGACGCAGGCAGCTCGTCGAGGTTGCAGAGGTGCTCGACGACGGGAATGCCGGCGCGGAGGAGGATCGAGTGCACGGGCCGCGTCTTGTCGTTCGTGTCGTCGATGTTGTGCGAATCGATCCCGACGATCGCGGCGCCGCCCTTCACGAGGAGGGTTGCGGCGGCTTCGGTCAAATGAGAAGAGCGTTGAAGGTAAGCGGGCGTCCCCCAGAACGTGGACCAGCCTGTGAAGAAAAGGACGGCCCGACTCCTGACCTCTTTACCTTCTAAGAAATCTCCATTCACGGCGAGCCCCTGCGCATGCGGCGCCGCGATGAGAATGCCTTCTCGGCCTGCCAGCAAATCGAGTGAAAGGCCCGAAAGATCCGCGCCGTCCTCCCACCGGTGGAACGGCGCGTCCACGTACGTGCCCGTGTTCGCGACCATCTCGATCTTCCCGATCTGGAACGTCGTCCCGCCCGCGTAGAGCGGGCGAGAGGCCTCACGACTGAGGTGGTCTCGGATGACCGGGCCGGGCAGGCCCTTGTACGTGACCATGCCCGCTTCGACCGTGTGGCTGAGGTCGAGAAGGCGCGCCATGCCGCGAGGATACCGGCTGCGCGGGGCGGCCCTGGCGTCCGGCCATCGCCGTCTCGTGCTGAGTCCGTCTTTCGGCCTTCTCCCTGGAGCGCTTGCGCTCGTCGGCCTTGCGGGCGCGAATCGCGGCGATGCGCTCGGCTATCGGAACTTCGAAGCGCTCGGTTGGTCGCGTCGCATAGTCGAACTCCGGCACGGTGACGCGCGGCAGGCGCTTGCCGATCGCGCGCTCGATCTGCCTGAGGTCCGCTTCCTCGTCGGGCGCGACGAAGGTGAACGCGTCCCCTTTCAGCTCGGCGCGCGCCGTGCGGCCCACGCGGTGGATGTAGTCCTCGGGGACGTGCGGGACGTCGAAGTTCACGACGTGCGAGAGGGCCTCGACGTCGATTCCGCGCGCCGCAATGTCCGTCGCGACGAGGACCCTGAACCTCCCGTCCTTGAACGACGCGAGCGCCTGTGTGCGCTGCGCCTGGCTCCGGTTGCCGTGAATCCTCTCGCAGGGGACGCCGTGGCGCGTGAGCTGGTCCGCGAGGCGGTTCGCCCGATGCTTCGTGCGCGTGAACGTGAGGACGCTCTTGAGGTCGCCCCTCTTGAGCAGCGAGAGGAGGAGCGCGAGCTTCAGGTCCTGCGGAACGGGGTAGACGGCCTGCGTGATGCCGACCGCGGGCAGCGCCTGCCGCTCGATGTTGACGGACACGGGGTTCTTCAGCATCTCCCTCGAGAGGAGCGCGATCGGCGGCGGCATCGTGGCCGAGAAGAAGAGCGTCTGGCGGTCCTGGGGAAGGTGCCTGAGGACGCGGCGGATGTCGGGCAGAAAGCCCATGTCGAGCATCCGGTCCGCCTCGTCGAGAACGAGGATTTCGAGACCCGCCAGCTTCGCGTAGCCGAAGCGGAAGTGGTCGAGGAGGCGGCCGGGCGTCGCGACGATGACGTCCACGCCGCTCCGGAACGCATGCTCCTGGGGTCCCATTCCGACGCCGCCGAACACCGCGGCGCCGGACATCGACGTGTGGACGGCAAGCTGCTTGAGGTGCTCGTCGATCTGCGCCGCGAGCTCGCGCGTGGGCGTCAGGATCAGCGCCCGCGTCGTGCCGCGTGGCTTCGCCATGAGCCGGTGAAGGATCGGGAGAACGAACGCGGCCGTCTTGCCGCTGCCCGTCATCGCGCAGGCGAGGAGGTCGCGGCCCGCCATTGCGGGCGGGATGGAGTCGACCTGGATGGGCGTCGGGCGCGTGAACGCCATCTCCTTGACGCCGCGCAGGAGATCGGGGTGGAGACCGAACGAGGAAAAGGCCATATGGGAGGGATTCGCTTTCCGTACCGGGGCGCGTCGAGCGCGCCGCGCCGGCCGGCGTCAGGGTCTCACGGATCGTGGATTTCGGCAAATCCCGGCCGGTTCAGCGCTCGACGAGTGCCTTCGTCTCGACGACGTCCACGAGCGGGCTCGACAGGAGCCGTCGCGCGTGTCCGAGGCGCGAGGCGAGCGCGCCCGACGCGCGCAACCCGTGCGGTAGGACGAAGAGGGTGGGCGCTCGAGGGGCCGACAAAATCGCGTCCGCTTCGGCCGCGAGCGTCGCGTTCTGAATCTCCTCCTCGCGATACCAGCCCGGATGCGCTGCGACCGCCGATGGAAAGAGAACGACGCGGCCGGGCACCCCCGCGCGCGCGAGCCGGTAGTCCAGCTCGGGCCCCCAGTAACCCGCGGCGAGGACCCGTTGCCCCGCTCGGGCGGGCGCCTCGAGAAGGCGGGCGACGAGAGCGCCCGGCGACGGCTCGACGGCGCGTGGAAGCCAGAGCGCGAGAAGAGCCGTGGCGAGAGTGCCGACGCCCGCGGAAATGAAGGGCGGCGCTTCCGCGAGGAGGAGCGTGGCGAACGGCAGGAAGACGAGAGCCGTGCGCTCCGGTAGGACGAGCGTCGACTCCGCGAACTCGGCGAGCGCGAGAAGCGCGAGCGAAAAACCGAGGACGCGAGCGACGGGGGAAAAGGCGCCGCGCCACGCGCGCGCGACGAGGGCCGCGAGGAGGAGAGCGCCGGCCGCTCCGAGAGCCGCCATGGCCGGCGCGCCGGCCGGAGCGCCGAAGACGAGATTCGCGGGAAAGTCCCGGAGTGCGCTCGCGAACCCGGCCTCAGTCGACCACCCCATGGACGCGTGAGGCTGCGCGAGGGCGATGGGGAGCCACGACGCGGCGAGCGCGGCGGCGGCAAGCCCGGAGAGGACGAGGGCATGGCGCGCGGCGGGCCGGGCGTCGAGGGCGAGAATCGCGAGGGCCGCGACGGGAAAAACCGCGAGGTAGTGAGTGAGAACGGCTCCGGACGCCGCAAGCGTCAGGCCCAGAGCGACGCTGAACCGCGGCTTTTCCCGAAGCGCAAGCGCCCGCTCGAAGGCGAGGAGGACAAGGAGCGACGCGAGCGCGTACGCACGCCCTTCGGCCGCGTACATGATCGAGAGCGGGAAGACGGAATAAAGAGCAGCGGCCGGGAGGCCCATCTCGGGTCGCCCGAGTCGCCGCGCCACGGCGAAAAAGAGAGGCAGATGGAGGAGGGACGCGGCGAGGGAGAGGAGGCGCACGAGCACGTCCATGGCACCCGGAGCCGGGAACGGCGCGAGAAGGACGTACGTGAAGAAATAGTGGAGCGGAGGCCCCGAATCGACGCGAAGGGCGGCGAGAATCTCGGGAGCGCTCTTCCGAGCGACCGTCAGCGTGAAGATCTCGTCGGCCCAGAGTGGCCGGACGACGAGCGAGAAGACGCGGGCGACCACGCCGACCGTGATCGCCGCCCACGCGAGCGTACGCGTGAGGGTCGGACGCGCGCGAACGCTCGCCTTCATGGGGCTCTCCTCGTCCGGAACGTAAGGTGAAAAGACTAACACCCGATGTCGGAGCCGGCCCCGACCCGTGTATAAGGTCCCACTCAGGTCTGCGAAAATGGACGTACCGATTCAGGATCGTCTGGCTCAGCACCGGCTGCTCGTCGACGCGCCTCCCGACCAGCTCGCCTGGCTCGCCGCCCGCGGCCAGCTCGTTCTTTTGGACCCGGGCCACGAGCTCGCACCGAAGGGCACCACCGTGCCCGGCCTGTACATCGTCCTTTCCGGCCACATGTCGATCCACCTCGACCGGGGCGCCGGACCGCAGAAGCTCATGGAGTGGCGAAGCGGCGACGTGACGGGTTTCCTGCCGTACTCGCGCCTCGACAAGTCGCCGGGCGGCGTGAAGGCCGAGGAGCCGACCGAGCTCTGGATGATCCCGCGCGAGGAGATCCCCGCGCTGATTCGCGAGTGCTACGAGCTCACGTCGATCTTCGTGCACGTGATGGTCGACCGGGCCCGCCAGTTCACGTCGAGCGACCTTCAGATTGAAAAGATGTCCTCCCTCGGAAAGCTCGCGGCGGGGCTCGCGCACGAGCTGAACAACCCCGCGTCGGCGGTCGCGCGGAGCGCCCAGGGGCTCAGGGCGCGATTGTCCGAGGTGGAACGGGCGTCCCGTGCGCTCGGCGCGGCACGCTTGTCCGAGGCTCAGCAGGCCGCCGTCGACAAGTCACGGAATCTCTGCCTCGCGGCGGCCGGTGCGACGGTCGGACGCTCGCCCATCGAGCGCGCGGACCGCGAAGACGTCATCGCGGCCTGGCTCGAGCGCCACGGGGCCGACGATGCCGCCGCGGAAGCGCTGGCGGAGTCCGCGATCACGCTCGACGCTCTCGATCGGCTCGCAGAAGAGCTTCAGGGCGAGGCGCTGAAGGTGGCCGTCGCGTGGCTCGTGGCCGGCTGCACAACGCAACAACTGGCCTCGGAGATCGAGACGGCCGCATCCCGGATCCACAACCTCGTCGCGGCGGTGAAGGGCTTCACATACATGGACCAGGCGACGATGCCCAAGCCGGTGGACGTCGGCCGAGGGCTGGCCGACACGCTCGCGGTGCTCGCCGGAAAGGCCCGCGGAAAGTCGGTGAGCGTGAACCTCGACGTCGAGGCCGATCTTCCGCTCGTCCCGGGGTTCGGCGGCGAGCTCAACCAGGTATGGGCGAATCTGGTCGACAACGCGCTGGACGCGGCGAAGCGCCACGTCAACGTTGCCGCGGCCCGTCAGGGCCCTTCCGTCGTCGTGAGCTTCGTCGACGATGGACCAGGATTGCCTCCGGAAATTCGCGAGCGCATCTTCGATCCCTTCTTCACGACGAAACCCGTCGGCCAGGGCACCGGTCTCGGCCTCGACATTGCGCGGCGTCTCGTGCTCCGGCACCACGGAGAGATCGAGGTCGATTCCCGCCCCGGGCACACGCAGTTCACCGTGACGCTGCCGATCGACGGAGGAAAAGGCTGACGATGGCCAAGCCGGTGATCCTGACCGTCGACGACGACCCCGAGGTGCTCCGCGCAGTCGAGCGCGACCTTCGCAGCCATTACCGGAGCGACTACCGCATCCTCAAGGCCGGCTCGGGCCGCGAGGCGCTGGAAGCTTCCCGGCAGCTCAAGGAGCGGGGCACTCCCATCGCCCTCTTCCTCGTGGACCAACGAATGCCCGAGATGACCGGCACCGAGCTGCTCCGCGAAGTGCTCAAGCTCTACCCGGACTCGCGAAGGGTCCTGCTCACCGCCTATGCCGACACTCAGGCCGCAATCGCGGGAATCAACGACGTCGGGCTGAACCACTACCTGCTGAAGCCCTGGGATCCTCCGGATCAGCGGCTCTACCCGGTCCTCGACGACCTGTTGTCCGACTGGACGGCGCACGTGCGCCTTCCCTACGAAGGCATCCGGGTCGCCGGCGCGCGGTCGTCGCCCCGGAGCTACGCCGTGAAGGAATTCCTGTCCAGCAATCAGGTTCCCTACCAGTGGGTCGACGTCGACGAGGACCCGCCGACGCGGGAGCTGATCCGCTCTTTCGGCGACTCGTCGAAGCTGCCGGTTCTCCTCTTCCCGGACGGCAGCCATCTCGTCGCGCCGACCAACCGCGAGCTGGCCGAGAAGATCGGCATGCAGACGCGGGCACGCCTGCCCTTCTACGACCTCGTGATCGTCGGCGGAGGCCCCGCGGGGCTGGCCGCCGCCGTCTACGGCGCCTCGGAGGGGCTGCGCACTCTCCTCGTCGAGCACAATGCGCCCGGCGGCCAGGCCGGCACCAGCTCCCAGATCGAGAACTACCTCGGGTTCCCGTCCGGCGTCAGCGGAGCCGACCTCGCGCGCCGCGCCCTCACGCAGGCGCGCCGCTTCGGCGCCGAGGTGCTTGCGCAGGAGGTCTTGGCTCTTCGCCGCGAGGATCCGTATCGCATCGTGCGGCTCGCGGACGGGACGGACGTTTCGTGCTACGCGGTCGTCCTCGCCACGGGAGTGTCCGTTCGGACGCTGGAGGCTCCCGGAATCGAAGCCCTCCTCGGCATCGGCGTCTATTACGGCGCCGCGATGACCGAGGCCGCGACCTACCGCGAAAAGGACGTGTGCGTCCTCGGGGCCGGGAACTCGGCGGCACAGGGCGCCCTCTTCTTCTCGCGCTTCATGCGGCACGTCGCCCTGCTCGTCCGAGGGAAGTCCCTCGGCCAATCGATGTCGAAGTACCTCGTCGATCGGATCGAGGCCACGCCGAACATCGAAGTCGTGACACGGGTCGAGGTCGCCAGGGTCGGCAGCACGGACCGGCTCGAGAAAGTTGTCGTCCGCGGCGTGGACGACGCACAGGAGCGAGAGCTTCCCGCCTCTGCGCCCTTCATCTTCATCGGCGCGAAGCCCCGGACCGAAATATTCTCCGGCTTCCTGGAGCTCGACGAGAAAGGGTATGTCCTGACCGGCCCGGACCTGCCCCACACGGACCGAATCCCTCGCGGCTGGACGCTCGAACGGGACCCGTACCTGTTCGAGACGAGCGTCCCCGGCATTTTCGCGGCCGGCGACGTGCGCGCGAGCTCCGGCAAGCGCGTCGCGGCGGCAGTCGGCGAGGGCTCCGGGACCGTCAGCATGGTTCACCGCTACCTCGAGACCGTCTGACTCCCGGGAGACGCCACCGCGGAGGACATTCTCCCCGAGCTCTATACGGAGCGGCTGCGCGCCGCCTCGAGGAGCGCGGCGAAGCGCGGGTCACCGCGCAGGGAGTCGAGGTCGGGGTCGTTCGCAACCCAGTCCGCCGGCAGGAATCCCTGACCGACGGGGGCTTCCAGGCACGCGAACGCCTCGTCGCGCCGCCCCAGCGCGGCGTACACGCAGGCCGCGTTGTACGCGATGATGGGCTCGTCGCGATCCACCGCGAGGGCGCGCGCAACCCATTCGGCGGCGCGCTCGGGCTCGCCGAGCTCGGCGAGGACGGACGCGCCCATCGTCCACGCGCGGGTGTCGTCCGGGTGTGAGCGCAGTCGCTTCTTCGTGGCCTCGATGCACTCGAGGTCGGCGCTGCGCGCCTTGACCATCTCGCCCATCCGCCGGTAGCACATGCCGAGGAGGTACCACGCGTCGTACGCCTCCGGCACGAGAGCACAGGCCTCGCGGAAGTGCTCGGCGGCCTCGGGCGTGCGCCCCTGCGAGAAGCACACGCGCCCGAAAATGTAATGCGGGTCGTAGAGGCGCGGGTCGATCGCGATCGCTTTCTGGAGGAATCCCTCCGCCTCGGTGAACTTCTGGCGGAGAAAGAGCGCGAGGCCGCGCGCGGCGTGCGCGTCGGAGAGACCGGAGTCCAGCTCCAGGGCCTTCGCGCTCGCCGCGTCGGCGGCCGCGACGGCTTCCTTGCCCTTGCCGAAGTAGAGGGCAAGGAACGCGTGGCATTCGGCGAGGCCCGCGTACGCACGCGCGTAGCCGGGGTCCAGCTCGATCGCGCGCACGAACGTCTGAATCGCGATCTCGCACGCTTTGCGCCGGTGCTGGTGGAAGAACTGCCGGCCCTGCAGGAAGAGCTCGTACGCCTCGGCGGCCGTGGACGATCGCTCGGCCGGGCTACCGCGCTGCTCCGCAAGAGTGACCTTGAGCGCCTGCGCGATCTTCTCCGCGATCTCGTCCTCGATGGCGAAGATATCCTTCATGTCGCGGTCATACCGCTCGTACCAGAGGCGGTAGCCGTCATCCACGCTCACGAGCTGGGCCGAGATTCGTACGCGGTCGCCGGAGCGGCGAACGCTCCCCTCGAGCACCGTGCCGACGTTCAGGCGGGCGCCGATCTCGCGCACGTCGGCCGCCTGGTTCTTGTATTGAAACGCCGAGGTGCGCGAGGCGACGTAGAGCTCGGGAATGCGGGCGAGCTCGCGCAGAATCTCCTCGGCGATGCCGTCGCAGAGGTACTGCTGGTCCCCCCGCGGGCTCATGTCCGCGAACGGGAGAACTGCAATGGACGTCACGGCCGCAGCCGCGGGCCGGCGCAGCGTGATCGCGCCGGAGTCGAGGGCGGATCGCAGGTCGAGGAGATCGCGCGCCATGTCCTCCATGCGCTCGTAGCGCACGCGCCGGTCCTTCGCGAGCGCCTTTGCGACGATCTCGTCCGCGCGGTTGGGGATGCCGGGCCGCACGCCCGACGCGCGGGGCGGCGGCGCGCTCAGGATGGACGCCACGACGGCCGCGACGGTGTCGCCGCGGAAGGGCGGCTCGCCCGTGAGCATTTCGTACAGAACAGCGCCCAGGGACCAGATGTCCGTCCTCTGGTCCAGGGGCTCGTCACGCAATTGCTCGGGCGACATGTAGGCCGGCGTGCCGACGACCGAACCCTGATCCGTCGTGCGCGGGTCGCCGAGGACCCGGGCGATACCGAAGTCGAGGATCTTCACCGTGTCGCCGCGGGTGAGCATGAGGTTCGCGGGCTTCACGTCGCGGTGGACGATGAGCTCCTCGTGTGCGGCCGCAAGGCCGCGCGCCGCCTGCGCTGCGATGCCCAGCGCCCGCTCGGGTGCGAGCGGCCCCCGGGCGATGACGCGGTCGAGCGTCTCGCCCTCGTAGAGCGCCATCGCGATGAAGAGGTCTTCGCCGGCCTCGTCCACTTCGAAGATCGTGCAGATGTTCGGGTGATCGAGGGACGAAGCGGCCTGCGCTTCCCGAAGGATGCGCCGCCTCAGCGCCGCGTCGGCCATCGGCCGCAGGAACTTCAGTGCGACGCGCCGCCCAAGGCGCAGATCGGTCGCTCGATAGACCTCGCCCATGCTGCCGGAGCCCAGGCGCTCCGCGACCTCGTAGTGCGACACGTTGCGTCCAGTCTGGACGGCGACGCTCATGCGCAACCTCCTCCGTCCGGGCAAGGGCCACCCGCGCGCTGTCCGGCGCCTCCCACAACATATGCCCCGCCTCGATGGACGTCCACGGTGCGGGCGCCACATCGGACAGCGTTAGGATGGGCCGATGTCCCTGAAGGCGGCGGCCCCCCCTCGCGGACGTCCGCCGGATCGCACGCCCCGGTTCGGCCTTCCTTCTTTGCGCTCGGTCCGGCTACGTCTGACAAGATCCTGTGCAGCGGAGGATTGATGGACGGTCCCGAATCGAAGTCGCTGCCCGAGAACGCCTACCAGACGCTCCCGCCCGGAGAGGTCTACCGATCCGTGGTGTCGCCTGAGGAGACGCCGCCGGAGGTCACGCGCCGCTCGCTCGTCTGGGGGCTTCTCTTCTGCGTCATCTTCACCGTGGCGTCCGCGTACTCAGGGCTGAAGGTCGGGCAGGTCATGGAGGCGGCGATCCCGATCTCGATCCTCGCGATCGGCCTCGCCCGCGTCTACGAGCGGCGGTCACACCTTCTGGAGAACGTGATCATCACAGGAATCGGCGGCGTTGCGGGCGGCGTCGTCGCGGGCGCCGTCTTCACGCTTCCGGCGCTCTACTCGCTGAACCTCCACCCTCATCCGGTCCAGACGATCGCGATCTGCCTTGCCGGCGCGTGCCTCGGCGTCCTCTTCATCATCCCGCTGCGCCGGTACTTCGTGAAAGAGATGCACGGGAGGTTCCCGTTCCCGGAGGCGACGGCGATCACGGAGGTGCTCGTCACCGGGGAGAAGGGAGGAGCGCAGGCGAAGCTGCTCATCCAGGCGACGGTCATCTCGGGGATCTACGACTTCTTCGTGACGACGTTCAACGTCTGGAAGGAGTACCTCGACTTCCAGTTCCTCCCGGTGATGAAGGCCGCCGCCGAGAAGGCGAAGGTGATCGTGAAGTTCGACGCGATCGCCTTCATCCTCGGCCTCGGCTACGTCATCGGGATCCGGTCCTCGATGATCCTCTGTGCCGGCGGCTTCCTCTCGAACTTCGTCCTCGTGCCTCTCATCTGGATGGTGGGCCGGCACCTGCCGGACGCGGTCTACCCCGGCACGATCCCGATCACGCAGATGACGGCCGAGCAGATCTACCGAAGCTACGTGCGGTACGTCGGCGTCGGGGCGATCGCGACGGCGGGCATCTTCGGCATCCTGAAGTCGCTGAAGATCGTGGCCGGGTCGTTCGGCATCGCGGCGAAGGCGTTCCGTGGCGGCGCAGGCGCCTCGCAGGAAAGGACCGACCGGGACGTGCCTGTCATGGCGATCCTGCTCGGAACGATCCTGAGCGCGATCGGCGTCGCGGCCTTCTACGGCACGCTCCGGGCCTCGTGGACGGTCGTCGCGATCGCCCTCGTCCTGACGCTCGTCTTCTCGTTCTTCTTCGCCTCAGTGGCCGCGAACGCGATCGCGACGACGGCGCGCAACCCGGTCTCGGGGATGACGATGCTCACGATCATCATCTCGTCGGTCATCCTGCTCCGGTTCGGAATCTCCGGCACGACCGGGATGTTCTTCGTGATGGCGCTCGCGGGCATGGTCTGCACGGCGCTCTCGATCTCCGGCCAGATGATCACGGACCTGAAGACCGGCTACTGGCTCGGCTCGACGCCCGCGGCCCAGGAAAAGGTGAAGTTCTACGGCGCGATCGCGGCGTCCATCGCGGTGGGCCTGACGATCGTGATGCTCGCGCAGAACTTCCAGTTCGGGGACGTGGCGCTGGGTGACACGCGCCCCGTCCTCCCCGCACCGCAGGCGTCGATCATGAAGGCGCTCGTCGAGGGTTTCATGAACCGGCAGCCGATCGCGTACTTCCTCTTCGGGACCGGCGCCGCGATCGCGATCATCATGGAGATGCTGCGGGTGCCCGCGCTGATCTTCGCGCTGGGGATGTACCTCCCGCTCGAGCTGAACACGCCGGCGCTCGTGGGCGGCATCATTTCGTATTACGTCACGAGGAAGTCGGAGAAGGTGGGTGGTGACGCGGGGCGGACGATGCGCGAGCGCGCCGTGGTCATCGCGTCGGGTCTCATGGCCGGCGGCGCCCTCGGCGGCGTCTTCGGCGCCGCGCTGCGGCTTTTCTCGTGGTATCGCGAGGACCTGATCCAAACCCCGTTCTTCGGGAACGAGGCCGCCTCGCAGGGCGTCTCGATGTTGTTCTTCGCTGGCCTCTGTCTCTATCTCTGGATCGATTCGACCCGCAGGGTCGGGGAGAAGTAATCATGTCCTTGAACGCATGCGACGCGGCGACCGCCGAAGCGCTCATCGGAATCGACACGCTCTGGGGCGGCGACGTCATGAACCCGTCCGGAACAGGCCGCTTCATCGCGGACTGCTGGTTCTCGGACGAGCAGCTTCCCCTCGCATACACACATCCTTCGGCAGAGGCTCTGCGGGCGAGCGGCGGAGTCTCGGCGAAGGTGCCGGACGTCTCCGCCATCGAGACGTACCTTTCCGCCGTCGACGTGGGCGGCGCGATCGCGCGCGTCCTCGCGGAATCGCGGCACCTCGGCGGCCTCCGCGGCGACTACCTCGAAGGGCTCGGTCTCTGCTGCGAGGTCATGTGGGATCTCGCGATGGAGATCCTCGGCAAGGGACCAGAAGTCCCTTACGAGACGTGCGTGATGACGATCACCGGGTCGCTGCCGGAGCCTTCCCGCCCCGAGGAGAAGCGCCGGCGCGTGGCCGATCTCCTGACATCGGCCGGCCACCGCTCGAGCGGCGGAGATTCCCTGCTCAAGGCCGTCGACGCCTGGCGGGGGGAGCGGCTCGTCCCCGGCAAGTCGATCCCGGCTCTCGGCGACGCCTTCATCGCGCGGTACGACGCTCTCGCCGTGCGAAACCTCCTGCCGTACCTGCCGCGCGAGTTCGCGCACGTTCCCCGGGCGAACGTCCGGTTCCTTGCGATCGAGAACGCCTGGTTCTCCGGCTCGATGAACTACCTCGGCCACGCGCGCCGGAAGGACGGCTCGCCGGCGTACGAGGCGACGTACGAGCTGAACGCCGCGCTCCAGATCTCGGTCCCCGAGTTCCAGCAGCTCGTCAGCCACGAGGTCGTGCCCGGCCACGTGACGACGTTCGCGTATCTGCAGAACCTCTTCACCCGCGGCCTGGCCGCGTTCGAGGCGTCGGTTCTCACGATGAACACCCGCGCGGCCGTTCTCTTCGAGGGCATCGCGAACAACGCGATCCTGATCGCCCACGGCGTCACCGAGATCGATCAGCTCCTGGACCAGGACCTTCAGATCGGCGTCCTCCTCGCGCTCCTGCAGGACGACGCGAAGAACCACTCCTCGTACCTCACCTGGAAAGAGAAGCTCCCGCAGAAGGACGTCGCCGCGGCGCTTCGGAAGGACTTCCTCGTCTCACCCGAGCGCGCGGACAAGCTCTCCGGCGCGTGGGGCCGCCACCCGCTTCTCGGGCGCATGTACCTTCCCGCGTACCGGGCCGGGACGGAGCTCGTCGCGCGCCTGAGGCGCAGCCATCCGCCCGAGAAGATCCTCCCCGCGCTTTACGGTGCCAAGGGCCTCGTGGACGCGTTCACGCTTCCGCGCGCGCTCGAGGAAGCTCCCGTCTCTCGTTGAAGGGGTCAGACATGAGTCAGCAGAAGAACCTCGCGATTCTCGTGGGGGGCGGGCCGGCCCCCGGGATCAACAGCGTCATCAGCTCGGCGACGATCCGTGCCGTTCTCGAAGGCCTGGAGGTGACCGGCATCCGCGACGGGTTCGAATGGCTCATGCAGGGAAACATCGAGCACGTCACTCACCTCACGATCGACGATGTCAGCCGCATTCATTTCCGCGGCGGCTCTTTCATCGGCATCTCGCGGGCGAATCCCACCCTCGATCCCCAGCACCTGGAGAACACGGTGATCTCGCTCCTGCGCCTGAACGTCTCGCGCCTGATCACGATCGGCGGCGACGACACGGCGTATTCCGCCATGAAGCTGGTGGAGAAGGCCGAAGGGCGCATCCAGGTCGTCCACGTTCCCAAGACGATCGACAACGACCTCGACCTCCCCGCGCACATCGACACCTTCGGATACCAGACCGCCCGCCACTACGGGGTCGAGATCATCAAGAACCTGATGGTGGATGCGCGCACGACCTCGAGGTGGTACTTCATCGTCGCCATGGGGAGGAAGACCGGCCACCTGGCGCTCGGCATCGGGAAGGCCGCGGGGGCCACCCTCACGCTCATCCCCGAGGAGTTTCTCGGCCACCAGATCCGCTTCAAGGCCATCGTGGACACCCTGGTCGGCGCCGTCCTGAAGCGCCTCTCCTACGGCCGGCGCGACGGCGTCGCCGTGATCGCCGAGGGGCTCGTCGAGGGCCTCGACCCTTCGGAGCTCGAGGGTCTCCAGGACGTCGAGCGCGATACGCACGGGAACGTCCGCATCGCGGAGGTGAACATCGGCGAGATCCTGAAGGCCGCCGTCCAGCAACGGCTGAAGGAGTTCGGGATCAAGACGACCATCGTCGCCAAGAACATCGGCTACGAGCTGCGCTGCGCCGATCCGATCCCGTTCGACCTCGAGTACACGCGCGACCTCGGCTACTGCGCGACGAAGTGCCTCCTCTCGGGCGGGCACTCCGTGATGATCTCGATGCAAGGCGGCCATTTCGTTCCGATTCCCTTCGAGGAGCTGATCAACCCCTCGACGGGGCGGGCGAAGGTCCGCATGGTGGACATCCACTCCGCGCGGTACGCCATCGCGCGGCGGTACATGCTGCGCCTCCGCCGCGACGACTTCGAGGACCCCCACGAGCTCGCGAAGTTCGCGGCCACGGCGGGCATGTCGCTCGCGGATTTCCGTAAGGAGTTCTCGTATCTGATCGAGTGGGAATTGCCCCCGCTCGCCTTCGGGTCGGAGCCGGAGAGCGGCGTTCGCGAGCGGGACGGCGTCGTCATCGGGCTGGACCCGGCGCCCTAGACGAGACAGGGCGATCACCGGCCTTCATCTGCTCCCTCCTTCGTCGGCCATTACGTCTCCGAGTGCTTCTCGTCGGCCACGCGGCGGCGGAGATGCGCATAGAGCGAGTCATAGAGAAAAGCCGCGCGAGCCAGAATCTCGACGTCATCCCGCGACACGTCCGTGAAGCCCTGGCTGATCGCCCAGAGGCCGGCGCACTCCGGCGCGACGCCGATCTCGCTCGGAAAGTCCGCCCCGTGGACGATCGTCGCAAGCGCCCGGAGAGCGCGGTCTGCCGCGATTCGCTCCTCGACGAGCTGTTCGAACGAGCAGCGCCCGTGCGCGTCGCGGTGTGGATAACGCGCACCCGGAGCGTCGAATCCGACCGCTCCCTCGCGCTCTTGGACGACGGCGACGTCTTCCGGCCGGACGAAGAGGATCTCCGCCTCGGGATCGAGGAACCGCCGGATGAGCCAGCCGGTAGCAGTCCGGTTCACGTGGATCCGCCTTCGCGTCACCCACTTCACGGGGCCCTCCTCTACACATTCTATATAGCAGCTGCGAGATTTTTGCTATAAGTGCGATATGGACGTTGCCTGGCTCCGGAGGCTGGGGCTCGAGCGCCGGGTCGGGGCGCTCGCGGCCGGCCTGTTCGTGTACGGCTTCGGGCAGGAGCTCTGGTTCCGATACCTTCCGGAGTACCTGCGCGTGCTCGGCGCGTCCGCGTTCACGATCGGTGCGTTCGGGACGCTGAAAGACCTGCTCGACGCCACGTACGCGTATCCGGGAGGGGTCGTAAGCGACCGGCTCGGAAGCCGCGACGCGCTCCTCCTCTTCGGACTCCTCAGCGCCGCGGGCTTCGGCCTTTACGTCGCGTGGTCGTCCGTGCCGGCGCTCTTTTGCGGCCTCGTCCTCGTGATGGCGTGGCCGTCGCTCGGCCTGCCGGCGACGTTCGCTCTCATCGGCGAGGAGCTCCGCGGGGGACGCCGCATCGTGGGCTTCACGGTGCAGGCGGTCCTGAAGCGGGTGCCGATCGTCCTGGCGCCGCCGATCGGCGGCCTTCTCATTCAGCGGCTCGGGATGCGGAACGGATTGCGCGCCGGATTCGCCGTCTCCGTCGTCCTCGCAGTCGGAATGCTCGTCGCCCTCCGCCGCGCGTTCCGCGAAGAGAAGCGCGCGGCCCGGCCGCGCGAAGCGGGCCCTCGGCCTGTCGTTCGCCTCCATCGCTCGCTGAAAAGGCTGCTGGTCGCCGACTGCCTCGTCCGACTGTGTGAGGGGCTGCCGGACGTCTTCCTCGTCATCTGGGCGCTCGAGATCGTGAGGGTCACGCCAGTCCAATTCGGCCTCCTGACGTCGGTGCTGATGGGCACGGCGATCCTGTCTTACATCCCCGCCGCGGCGCTCGCGGAGCGAGCCGAAAAGAAGAGGTTCGTCGTTCTTACGTACCTCTTCTTCACCCTCTTCCCCGTCGCCGTCGTCCTGTCGCGCTCGTTCCTCTCCCTCGTCCTCGCTTACGTCGTCGGCGGGCTGCGGGAGATCGGCGAGCCGGCTCGCAAGGCCCTCATCGTCGACCTTTCCGAACCGCTCCAGAGGGGGCGTACGGTGGGGCTCTACTATTCGATTCGCGGCTTCGCGGTGGCCGGGGCGGCCGCGGTCGGCGGCGCCCTCTGGACGATACGGCCCTCGCTGACGTTCGCGGTCGCCGCCGGGCTCGGAGCGCTCGGGACGCTCTTTTCGGCCGCTTTTCTCCCCTCGAGCTTCTCGAAGCATCCCGCAGAGGCGGCGCCGTGACGGATCGCGAGGACTCGCGCGAGAGAAGACCCTCGTTGGCGCAAATGGCCCTCTACTTCCTGCGCCTCGGCGCGCTCGGCTTCGGCGGCCCGGTGGCTCTCGCGAACATGATGCGGAAGGACCTCGCCGAGGAGCGGCATTGGCTGGCCGAGCAGGAATACGAGGACGGCCTCGCCATCGCGGCCGCGTGTCCCGGCCCTCTTGCGTATCAGCTCGGGGTCTACTGCGGATACATCCGCCACGGAGTCGCCGGCGGCCTCGCGGTCGCCGTCTCGTTCTCCCTTGCGCCGTTTGCTCTCGTCGTGGCGGCCGCGTGGGCGTACACGCGCTTCTCGGCCACCTGGCAGCTCCGCGCGCTGTTCTACGGCGTGGCGCCTGTCGTCCTCGCCCTGATTCTGAAAGCTTGCTTCCGCCTGGGGAAGAAGACGCTCCGAAAGGATTTGCCCGCGTGGGTCGTCGCCGTCCTCGCCTGCGCGATCACAGCCGTCGTTCAAAAGGAGCTGACCGCGATCTTCCTCGTCGCCGGTGCGCTGGGCCTTTTTGTCTTTGCGTCTCCGGCGACGCCCGCGCCTGGTCTCGACGTCGCGCCGCCGCCGGCGCCGGGCCGGGCAGCCGCGCTCGCCGCGCTGGGCAGCGCCGGCGGCGCGATGACGTCGAAGCTCTTTCTCTTCTTCTTCAAGACGGGTCTTCTGGTTTTCGGCAGCGGCCTCGTGATCGTGCCGTTTCTGAAGACGTACGTCGTGGATCAGTACCGCTGGCTCTCGGACCGCGCTTTCCTCGACTCGGTCGCGATCGGCATGATCTCGCCCGGTCCGGTCGTCATCACGGCGACGTTTGTCGGCTACCTCCTCGCCGGCTTTCCGGGCGCGCTGGCCGCGACGCTGGGTATCTTCTCGCCGGCGGTCCTCTTCACCGTCGTCGCAACGCCTCTGTTTCTCCGCTACCGGCGCAACCGGCGGCTCGCCGGGTTCATCCGGGGCATCACGGTCGCGGTCGTCGGCGTCCTCGTCGGTACGACGTGGCTCGTCGGCAGGACCGCGATCGGAGATGTCCTCACCGGCGTCGTAGGAGCCCTCTCGCTCGCGCTCCTCGTCCTGTTTCCGAAGCTCCCCGAGCCCGTGCTCGTCCTCGCCGGCGCGCTCGTCGGCTTCGCGGCCTATCCGCTCCTCGGTCCCGCCTGGGTCCTGCGCTGAGGCGATCGTGAAAAGCCCGCTCCGATGAGCCCGACACGGTGGAGGCCGAGCGGGAGTAGGATCCACCCGGGGTGAGAGCCATTCTCACCGCGATTTCGCTTCATCCAAAAGGAGGATCCGTGAGGAAACTTGCCGCCGCGCTTTCCGTCGTCGCCGTCGTCGCGCTCGTCATCGTCATAGCCCCGACCGCCGCCGCCGCCGAGCAAACCTGGAAGGACGTGACCGTCATCGACCACATGTGCTTCGCCAAGATGAAGGACACGCCCGAGAAGCACACCAAGGCGTGCCTCCAGAAGTGCGAGAGCTCGGGCTACGGCGTCATCACGGGAGAGGGGAAGGACAAGAAGTTCGTGAAGTTCGACTCGAAGGGAAACGACCTCACCGTCGAAGCCCTCAAGGCGACGACGAAGACCGTCGGCCTCAAGGCGACCGTCGTCGGCGAGATGTCCGACGGCATGATCAAGGTCAAGTCGATCACGTTCGACTGAGCGGATCGCACTCTTCCGCCCGAACGAGGCGGCCCGCCGTCCACGAGGACCGCGGGCCGTTGTGTCCGCCGGCTACGGAAGGAATCGCTGCACGCCCGCCCGCCACATGTCGCCTCCATGTCCGGACACGGACAAGAAGCGGACAGCCGAAAGAAAAACGGGCTAGCCCTGTGAGCTAACCCGTTGATTCTTATGGTTGCGGGGGCAAGATTTGAACTTGCGACCTTTGGGTTATGAGCCCAACGAGCTACCAGGCTGCTCCACCCCGCGTCAGAAGGAGGAACATAACGGGACGGCCCCGAGGAGTCAAGCCGACGTTCTCGCTGTTAACCTCCGGCGGCGGAGGCAGTATGACTCTCTTTTCGTCAACGTCGCTCGAGCCCGGCATGGCCGCACCCGATTTCACGCTCCCCGACCAGCACGGAAAGAAGGTGCGCCTTTCGGACTTTCGCGGAAAGCGCGTCGTCCTCTACTTCTTCCCGAAGGCCGACACCCCCGGTTGAACGATCGAGGCGAAGGCCTTCCGGGACGAAGGCCCGAAGCTCCAGAAGGACGTGGCCGTCGTGGGCGTGTCGAAGGACACGATCGAGGCGCAGGAGAAGTTCGCGAAGAAGAATGAGCTGACGTTTCCCCTTCTCGCTGATTCCAAGGGCGAAGTGATCCGCCGCTACGGCGTGGACCTCGCGTTCGGCATCGCGAAGAGAAAGACGTTCCTCATCGACTCGAAAGGGAAGATCGCGAAAATCTACGAGTCGGTCTCGCCGAAGACGCACGCGGCCGAGGTCGCCGAGGCGTTGAAGTCCGTCGGCTGACGCACGGCGGCGCCAGGGAGGTCGTCGACCTCCTCAGGAAAGCTCGCTTCTCAGGGACTCGTTCCGACAATAATGTCGTGAGCTATGTTCCATTCCACAATTCCGTAGCCTGAAAGGCTGGGTGAATTTCCTTCCGCGCCGACCACTAGTCCAACGACTGGAATGACTTCCGCGGCCTTCCGGCGTTGGAGTCGGGGCGGCACGCGCCGTGCGAAAGGCCCGCAACGGAGGTTGACTGTATGGCCAAGAAGAAGCCCGTTTTCTTTCTCGTGCTGGCCGGATTGCTCCTCGTGTCGTGGGCGCTCCTCGCGGACGCGACCGGCGACAAGACGGGCGGAATCGCGAACGTGCCCGCGCAGGTTCCGGGAAAGCCCACGCTCGAAGAGATCGGAGCGGCTGTCGGCCAGACGCGCGTGTCGCTCAACTTCGTCTGGACGCTCGTCGCGGGCTTCCTCGTTATGTTCATGCAGGCGGGCTTCGCGCTCGCGGAGACCGGCTTCACGAGGGCCCGGAACGCGGCCCACACCATGATGATGAACTTCATGGTCTACGCGCTCGGGATCCTGGGGTTCTGGGTGTGCGGGTTCGCGCTGCAGATGGGCGGGTCCGGCGCGCCGATGGGGGCCGCCGTGAGCGTTCCGGAGACGATGACGAGGCTCATCGGACCATCCATCGGCGGAAATGTCTGGGGGCTCTTCGGCGGCACGGGATTCTTCCTCTCGGGCGTCTCCTATGACGTCGCCGCGTTCGCCATCTTTCTCTTCCAGATGGTCTTCATGGACACCGCACTCACGATCCCGACGGGCTCGATGGCCGAGCGGTGGAAGCTTTCGGCCTTCGTCATCTACGGGCTCGTCGTGTCGGCCGTCGTCTACCCCCTCTTCGCCTGCTGGGCCTGGGGCGGCGGCTGGCTCTCGACGCTCGGCAAGTACGTGGGCCTGGGACACGGGTACGTCGACTTCGCGGGCTCCGGCGTCGTGCACCTGACCGGCGGCGTCATGGCGCTGGTCGGCGCGGTCGTCCTCGGCCCGCGCATCGGCAAGTACGTGAAGGGCGAGGCGCAGGCGATTCCTGGCCACAACCTTCCGATGGCCGTCCTCGGATGTTTCATCCTGGCCTTCGGCTGGTTCGGCTTCAACGCGGGTTCGACGCTCTCGGGCACCGACCTGAGGATCTCCGTCGTCGCGGTGAACACGATGCTCGCGTCCGCCTCGGGCGCCTTTGTCGCATTTCTCTACACGTGGAAGAAGTTCAGCCGTCCCGATCTCTCGATGGCCGTCAACGGCATGCTCGCGGGCCTCGTCGCGATCACGGCGCCGTGCGCCTTCGTGAACGCTCCGATTGCGGTCCTCATCGGCGCGGTGTCCGGCGTCCTCGTGGTCGCGGCCGCGCTCTTCA
Source organism: Thermoanaerobaculia bacterium (assembly GCA_963816185.1). Lineage (GTDB taxonomy): Bacteria > Acidobacteriota > Thermoanaerobaculia > UBA5066 > UBA5066 > Fen-183. The sequence goes on from CAWFJJ010000029.1 coordinate 390,496, forward strand.
TCGAGAACAAGCTCAAGATCGACGACCCGGTCGGCGCGATCGCCGTGCACGGGGTGAACGGCGCCTGGGGACTCATCGCGCTCGGCCTGTTCGCGGATGGCACGTACGGCGGCGGCCTGAACGGCGGCCCGGCGGCCGGCGTCGCGGGCCTCTTCTACGGAGACCCAAGACAGCTCGTGGCGCAGTTCGTCGGGATCGGCGCGAACCTCCTCTGGGTAGGGGGCTCGAGCTTCGCGCTCTTCAAGATCATCGACCTGACGCTCGGGATGCGCGTGAGGCCGGAGCAGGAGATGCAGGGCCTGGATTTCAACGAGGTCTCGGCGCCCGCGTATCCGGGCGAGGGCTCGCCCGTCCACTTCCCCGTTTTCGCGAGCGTGCCCGCGAAGGTGGCTTCGCCGCTGCTCGTCGCGCAGGCCTCGCCGGCCGGCGGAAAGTGAAAGGAGCGACGTTCCCATGAAAATGATCACCGCCATCATCCGGCCGGAGAAGCTGGACGACGTGAAGGCCGCCCTTTTCGCGGCCGAGGTCGAGGGGCTCACGATCACGCGGGTTTCCGGCCACGGAGGAGAAAAGACGGTCCTGGAGAGCTATCGGGGGCATCCGCTCGTTTACGAATTCCACGACAAGGTCCGGCTCGACATCGGCGTCTCGGAACCGTTCGTCGACGTGACCATCGAGGCGATCGTCAAAGCGGGCAAGACCGGACAGGTGGGCGACGGAAAGATCTTCGTCATGCCCATCGAGAAGGTCGTGAGGATCAGGACGGGCGAGCTCGACCGGGAGGCCGTGACGCCCGTCCAGATGCTCCATAAGAAGTAGCCGAAAAAAAATAGAGACGCGCAGCGGGGCTCCTCCTCGCGAGGAGCCCTCTGTGAAAGGAGTTCCCGAGATGACCCGACTTCGCCGGGCCCGTGTCCCGTGTCGTTTCCGCGCCGTCGCGCTCGCCTTCACCTTGACCGCCGCGCTCGGCGCCGCGCCTCCGACACTCGGTCAGCCCGCCCCCACGCCGACGCCCGGCGCCGCGCCGGCGCCAAGCCCTGCGTCGCCGGCCGCCGCAAAACCCTGGTACGAGGAGATCGCGGTCAACGGCTTCGTCTCCACGAGCTATTCCTACAATTTCAACCGGCCGGACTCCGGGACGAATCAGCTTCGGGTCTTCGACTTCGACGACAACACGTTCAAGGTGGACGTCGCCGAGATCGTCCTCCAGAAGGCGATCGTCAAGCCGGGCGAGGCCGGTTTTCGCATCGACCTCGTGGCCGGTTCGTCGATCCCGCGCGTCTCGTCGTCGGTCGGCCTTCTTCAGGGCCAGGACATCGACCTCCAACAGGCCTTCGTGAGCTGGATCGCGCCGCTCGGAGACGGCCTCCGGCTCGACGCGGGGAAATTCGTCACGCACTTCGGGTACGAGGTGATCGAGGGATATGACGGCTACAACGACAACGCGAGCCGGTCGTTTCTCTTCGGCTTCACCATTCCCTTCGCGCACACCGGTCTGAAGGCGTCGTACACGTTCAGCGACCAGATCGCCGGGATGTTCGAGATCTGCAACGGCTGGGACGTCGCACGGGACAACAACAGCTCGAAGAGCATCGGCCTGCAGCTCACGTGGACGCCGTCGAAGACGGTGACGGTCTACGGAAATTTCATGACGGGTCCCGAGCGGGCGGACGTCAACTCCGATCCGCGGAACCTCTTCAACGTCGTCGCGCAGTGGAAGCTCACCGACCTGACCATCTTCGCGCTCGACGCCGTCTACGGCAGCGAGAAGGGAGCGGTGGCGCCAGGTCAAACCGCCACGTGGTCGGGAATTGCCGGCTACGCACGCTTCGGCGTCAGCGACGCCTTTGCGCTCTGTCTGAGGGCCGAATACTTCGACGACTCGGACGGCGCCCGGACGGGCACCGTTCAGAAGCTCAAGGAGCTGACCCTCACCCCCGAGGTCAAGGTGACGTCCCACCTGATCCTCCGGGGCGATCTACGCGTCGACTGGTCCGACGCCGACGTCTTCAGCAAGAAAGACGGCGTCTTCAAGGGCAACCAGCCGACGATCCTCCTGAACGCGATTTACGTGTTCTAGCCCGCAAGCCGCTGCGCGGCCGCCGGAGTAATCTCATTTTTCGCTGCCTGACCCGTTCGACATTTCTGTTTCCCATGGCATCCGTTCCGACATTCCTGTAGGATCGCGGAATGCCGAAGAGCCGTCACGGTCCGCCCGGCGATCTGCGCGAGCTCCCGGCCCTCCTGGAGCTCTCGCAGATGCTGGGGTCGGCGCGGGGCTTCCGGGCGGCCCTGGACGGCGCGCTCGCCATCCTGCGCGAGAGCTACGGCGGAAGCGTCGTCACCGCCGCGCTCGTCGACGAGGCGACTGGCGAGCTGAAGCTCGAAACCTCTGCCGGCCTTCCCGCCGGGCGTCGGCCTTCGCCCAAGCTGCGTTCGGGCGAGGGAGTCACGGGGCGCGTCGTCGCGAGCGGGAAGGCGATCGTCGTTCCGCAGGTGACGCGCGAGCCGCTTCTCAAGACGCCGAACGAGGTCCTCCCGATCTCGGCCACGGCGCGGCACGAGCTGAGCTTCGTATCCGTCCCCCTCGTCGTCGAGGGCCGCACGGTCGGCGCCCTCGGGCTGGCGCTCGGGTACGACCCGGCGCGCGACTTCGCCCGGACCACGTCGTTCCTGAAGGTCGTGGCCTCTCTCCTCGGGCAAGCGATGCACGTGGACCGGCTGATCGAAGGGGAGCGCGAGCGCCTTCTCGACGAGAACCTCAAGCTCAAGCGCGAGCTGAAGGGCCGCTACGACCTGAAGAACATCGTCGGCCACAGCCGGCCCATGGAGGAGCTCTACGAGCAGGTCGCGCAGGCCGCCCCGGGCGACACAACCGTCCTCATCCGCGGAGAGTCGGGAACCGGCAAGGAGCTCGTGGCACACGCTCTCCACTACAACTCGCCGCGTGCGGGCAAACCATTCGTGAGGGTGAGCTGTGCCGCTCTTCCCGAGAGCCTGATCGAGTCCGAGCTCTTCGGCTACGAGCCGGGCGCCTTCACGGACGCGCGGACGCAGAAGAAAGGGCGCTTTGAGATCGCGGACAAGGGGACGCTCTTCCTGGACGAGGTGGGGGACCTTTCCGTCGCGACCCAGGTGAAGCTCCTGCGCGTCCTGCAGGAGCGGGAGTTCGAAAGGCTCGGCGGCACGCACCCGGTTTCGGTCGACATCCGCCTCGTGACGGCCACGAACCGGGACCTCGAAGCTGCGATGGCGAAGGGCAAATTCCGCGAGGACCTCTTCTACCGCCTGAACGTGTTCACGATCTTCCTGCCGCCTTTGCGCGACCGGCGCCCCGACATCCCGCTCCTCGCGGACCACTTCGTCGAGAAATACGCGACGCGGCACCGCAAGGACGTGAGGCGCATCTCGACGCCGGCGATCGACGTCCTCATGAGCTATCACTGGCCGGGGAACGTCCGCGAGCTGGAGAACTGCATCGAGCGGGCCGTCCTCGTGTGTGACGGCGGCGTCCTCCACGCCCACCACCTCCCTCCGACGCTGCAGACCGCCGAGGTGTCGGGGACGCTGCCGCGCCAGTCGCTCGGAGCCGCGGTCGAAGCCTACGAGAAGGACCTGCTCCTCGACAGCCTGAAGATCGCGCGGGGAAACCGGGCGAAAGCGGCGCGCCTGCTCCAGACGACCGAACGCATCTTCGGGTACCGCCTCAAGCGTTACGGGATCGACGCGGCCCGCTTCCGGCCCTGAGTTACGCGATCTTCCGGTAGAAGTCGTTTCCCTTGTCGTCCACGAGGATGAACGCGGGGAAGTCGACGACGTCGATCGCCCACACCGCTTCCATCCCGAGCTCGGGGAACTCGAGGACGTCGACCTTCTTGATGTGCTCCTCGGCGAGGAGCGCGGCCGGGCCGCCCGGCGAGCCGAGGTAGAAGCCTCCGTATCTCTGACACGCCTCGGTCACTTTCGGGCTGCGGTTCCCCTTCGCGATCATGACCATCGAGCCGCCCTTCGACTGGAAGAGATCGACGTACGAGTCCATGCGGCCGGCGGTCGTGGGTCCGAAGGACCCCGAGGCCTTGCCCTTCGGCTTCTTCGCGGGGCCGGCGTAGTAGACCGGATGGTCCTTGAAGTATTGCGGCAGGTCGGCGCCGGAGTCGAGGCGCTGCTTGAGCTTCGCGTGCGCGATGTCGCGCGCGACGACGAGGCGCCCCGTGAGCGCGAGCGGCGTCGAGACGGGATGCTTCGACAGCTCCGCCAGGATCTCCTTCATCGGCTTGTCGAGGTCGATCTTCACGATCCCCGTGTGCTCCTTCGCGCCCGTCTGGACGGGAAGAAGAACCTCGGGATGGCGCTCGAGCTCCTCGAGCCAGAGCCCCTTCGCGTCGATCTTCGCGAGGACGTTCCGGTCGGCGGAGCACGAGACGCCCATGCCCACCGGGCAGGAGGCGCCATGCCGTGGCAGGCGGACGACGCGGATGTCGTGAGCGAAGTACTTGCCGCCGAACTGCGCGCCGAAGCCGAGCTTCTGCGCCCGTTCGAGGAGCCTCTTCTCCAGCTCCGGATCGCGGAACGCGCGGCCGGTTCTGTCGCCTGAAGTCGGAAGCGAATCGTAGTAGCCGGTCGAGGCGAGCTTCACCGTCTTCAGGCAGGCCTCCGCGGACGTGCCGCCGACGACGAACGCGATGTGGTACGGCGGGCAGGCCGCCGTCCCGAGGCTCTTCATCTTCTCGACGAGGAACGCCTCGAGGCTCGCCGGGTTGAGGAGGGCCTTCGTCTCCTGGAAAAGGGTGCTCTTGTTCGCCGAGCCGCCTCCCTTCGCGACGAAGAGAAACTTGTACTCGGCGCCCTTCGTCGCGAAAATGTCGATTTGCGCGGGAAGGTTGTTTCCCGTGTTGACCTCGTCGTACATCGTGAGCGCGGCCGTCTGCGAGTATCGGAGGTTCTCGCCGGTGTACGTCTGAAAGACGCCCTTCGAGAGGAACGCGGCATCGTCGGCGCCCGTCCAGACCTGCTGGCCTTTCCACGCGACGATCGTCGCCGTGCCCGTGTCCTGGCAGAAAGGCAGCTCGAACCGCGAGGAAACGACGGCGTTCCGGAGGAGGGCCGTCGCCATGAAGCGGTCGTTCGGGGAGGCCTCGGGGTCCTTCAGGATGCATGCGACCTGCTGCTGATGCTTCGGCCGGAGGAGGAACGACACGTCGCGCATCGCCTCGTGCGCGAGGATCGTGAGGGCCTTCGGGTCCACGATGAGAACGGGCTTGCCGGCGAACTTCGCCTTCTTCACGAGTCCCTTCGTAGGCGAGACGAGACGGTACTTCGTCGCGTCCTCGCCCTTCGGAAACGGGTTCGAGTAGACGAAGCCGTCCCTGGCGGAAGCTCTCTTCGGGCTCTGTTTTTTCGCGGACTGTCTCTTTGCCGGCATGGGAGTCTCCTCCAGCGTGGAAGTTATCTGACGCCGAAGAGGTCGGCTCTGATGCGGATGAACCAGCCGGAGCACGCTCCCCGGCGCCGTCACGCCTCGGGGAACCTATTCCTCGGGTCTCGCTACGAGCCGAACCACCCGTGGAAGAATGACCGAATGCGGGACATCGCTCCGCTCGCGGACCGGATCCCGCCCCGAGGGACGACCGACGCCGAGGAGATCCTCGGCCTCTTCCTCGACTGGGTCTCGGCCAGCGGCCTTACCCTCTATCCGGCCCAGGAAGAGGCGCTCCTCGAGCTCATGGCGGGAAAGCACGTGATCCTCGGGACGCCCACGGGATCCGGCAAGTCGCTCGTCGCCCTGGGCCTGCATTTCAAGGCCGCGTGCGAGGGGCGCGTGTCCTTCTACACGAGCCCGATCAAGGCCCTCGCGAGCGAGAAGTTCTTCTCGCTCTGCGCGGAGCTCGGACCCGACAACGTCGGGATGCTCACGGGGGACGCGAGCATCAACGCGCAGGCGAGCGTTCTCTGCTGCACGGCGGAGGTGCTCTCGAACATGGCGCTCCGCCTCGGCGCGAACCTCGCGGCGCCCTACGTCGTGATGGACGAGTTCCACTACTACGCGGACAAGGAGCGCGGCGTGGCCTGGCAGGTGCCGCTCCTCGTCCTGCCCGACACCCAGTTCCTCCTCATGTCGGCGACGCTGGGCGACACGCGTGCGATCGCGGAACGCCTGAAGAGCGACACGGGCCGCGACGTCGCGCACGTCACGTCCGAGGACAGGCCGGTGCCGCTCGACTACGAATACCGCGAGACCCCGCTTCACGAGACGATCGAAGACCTGCTTGCGCAGAAGAAGAGCCCCGTCTACGTCGTGAACTTCACCCAGCGCGAGTGCGCGGAGCTCGCGCAGTCGCTGACGAGCGTGAAGATCGGGAGCCGCGAAGAGCGGGAGGAGATCCGGAAGATCGTGAGCGGGAGGCGCCTCGCGACGCCCTACGGCAAGGAGTTCCGGAGATTCCTCTCGTTCGGGGTCGGCGTTCACCACGCCGGCCTCCTTCCCAAATACCGTCTCCTCGTCGAGCAGCTCGCGCAGAAGGGGCTTCTGCACGTCATCTGCGGAACCGACACGCTCGGCGTCGGCGTCAACATCCCGATCCGGACGGTCCTCTTCACGAAGCTCGCGAAGTTCGACGGGACGAAGGTGGGCCTTCTCTCGGTCCGCGAGTTCAAGCAGATCTCGGGGCGCGCGGGCCGGCGCGGGTTCGACGATCGCGGGAGCGTGGTCGCCCAGGCGCCCGAGCACATCGTCGAGAAGCGGCAGGCGGAGAGAAAGTCCGAAAGCTCTGGGAAGAAGAGCTCGCGGACATTCAAGGGCCCGCCCAAAGGCGAGGTCTCGTGGTCGCTCGAGACGTTCCAGAAGCTCATCTCGAGGCCTCCGGAGACACTGACGTCGCGGTTCCGGCTGACGCACGGAATGGTCCTGGATCTCCTCCAGCGCGACGCGGGGAATATGGAGCCGGGTTCGCGGAACTTCTCGTCGATCCGCGATCTGATCGCGCGCTGCCACGAAGTCGAAGGAACCAAGCGTCGTCTCGTCAGCCACGCGGCCGGCCTGGTCCGTTCGCTCTACCGGGCGGGAATCATCGGACTCAAGGGCGAGGGGCCGTATCGGGTCGTCGTGGCGGAGGGTCTGCAATGGGACTTCTCTCTCCACCAGGCCCTGTCGCTCTTCGCGCTTTCGGCTCTCGCGGAGCTGGATCCCGCGTCCCCGACGTACGCCGTGGACGTCGTCACCGTCGTCGAGTCGATCCTGGAGGATCCCGACGTGGTCCTGAGAAGGCAGGTGGACCGGGCGAAGGGCAGGCTCGTCGCGGAGCTCAAGGCGGAGGGGGTTCCCTACGAGGAGCGAATGGTGCGCCTCGAAGAGGTGACCCACCCGAAGCCGCTCGCGGACTTTCTCTATGGCGCCTTCAACGAGTTCCGCGCCGAGCACCCCTGGGCGTCGGCCTCGGACGTGAGTCCGAAGTCGATCGGACGCGAGATGTTCGAGACGTTCGCCGGCTTTGCGGATTACGTGAAGGGCTACGGCCTGGAGAGAAGCGAGGGCGTTCTCCTGCGGTACCTCTCGCAGCTCTTCAAGACGCTCGACCAGACGATCCCGGAGGCCGCGAAGACCGACGAGCTCTGGGACGCGCTCGGCTACTTTCGTTCGCTCGTCGGAGAGACGGACGCGAGCCTCCTGGAAGAGTGGGAGAGCCTTCGCCATCCCGAGCTCCTGCTCGCGGAAAAGACGGCGGAGGCGCAGCCCGAGCGCAGGAAAGAAGCCTCGTGGCTCACGGAGCTCCTCTCGAACCCCAGGGTCTTCGCGGCGCGCGTGCGCGCGGAGGCGCAGCTTCTCGTGAGGGCTCTCGCGAGGAGGGACTGGGAAGAGGCGGCCGAACGCGTTCATCAACGCCCGGAGGCCGGAAATGTCGAGGGTGAGACCAGGGAAGGCAGTGAAGGCAGTGAAGGCGAAGACCGATGGGATGCCGAGCGCTTCGAGACCGCGATGGCCCCGTTCTTCGAAGAGTACGGCGAGCTCCTTTCGGGGGCCGAGGCGCGGTTACACCACCTGACGAATCTCAGATCCACGGGCCACAGGCAGTGGGAGGTCACGCAGACTCTCGTCGATCCGAAAGGCGATCACACGTGGGCGATCTTTGCCGGCATCGACCTTAGGGACGGGAGCGCGCCCGACGGTCCGATCCTCAGGATCAGGCGAATCGGTGCGTGATCTTACGTCGCCATGATGCCGCGGTGCACAAATGTACAAACCTCGATCGGCACGGGATGTGCTCGCATCCGACGGGAGGATCGACTATGGCCACCGCGACGATGGAAAAGAAGACCGTCGAAACCGAGCTGCTGAACCTCGAGAAGAAGTATTGGCAGGCGATCAGGGAAAAAGACGTGGACACCATGCTGGGCCTGACGGAATTTCCATGCCTCGTCGCCGGCGCCACGGGCGTCGCGCTGATCGACAGGGAGACTTTCGTGAAGATGATGAAGGACGGGACCTGCACGTTGCACGGGTTCGAGGTGAAGAACACGGAAGTGCGAGCGCTGAAGGACGACGTCGTATGCGTGGGCTACGAGGTCCACGAGGACATGACCGTCGACGGCAAGAGGGTGAGCATGGAAGCGACCGACTCGTCCGTCTGGGTGCGCCGCGACGGCCGCTGGCTCTGCACGATGCACACCGAAACGCTCAAGGGCGACCCTTTCGGGAGGGACCGGAAGCCCGCCCCATCCCATTGACGTTCCTCTGATGTCTACGGGCTCTTCGGGGCGGCCGTCGCCGGAGCGGTCGGCGAAGCTTCCGGGGGCTTGACGCGCGCCTGCCAGCCGTCGGGCAGGATGAGGACCACTTCTCCGGGCTTCACGAGGTTCAGCGTCTCGCGCGCGGTCTTCTCGACGGCCTTCGGGTCGCTCTTGAGCGCCGCGACCTCGGCTTCGAGCTTGCGGTTGTCCTCGTCGAGCTGCGCGACCTCGGCCTGCATGCTCGCGAGCTGGAGGCGCTGTCGCCGGACCTGAAGGAGCCCGTGCTCGTTCACGAGAAAGAATCCGAAGACGAGCGCCGAGAAAAGGAGCGAGACCAGGACGTAGGACGCCGGCCTCACGTGCGGCGCATCCGGTCGCGCGCCGGAGGCCGGCGCCGGCGTCTCGGACACGAGCTCGGGCAGCGGGCGCGGCTCTTCCCTTCGCGACGACCCGGGCAGCCGCCTCACGCCCACGATCCGGGGAGGACCCTCACCGCCGACGATTCGCTCGAAGCGCACGGGGCATTTTCGCGCGAAACGTGCGTGCGCGTCAGCCTTTCTTCGCGGCGAGACCCGGCCAGACGCCCGTCTCGGCGAGATCTTCCTCGATGCGCAGGAGCCGGTTGTACTTCGCGATGCGCTCCGAGCGCGACGCTGAGCCCGTCTTGATGAAGCGGGAGTTCGTCGCGACCGCGAGGTCGGCGATCGTCGTGTCCTCCGTCTCGCCCGAGCGGTGGGAGATGACCGTCACGTAGCCGGCCGTCTGGGCCATCCGGACGGCCTCGAGCGTCTCCGTGATCGTCCCGATCTGGTTCAGCTTCACGAGAAGGCCGTTTGCGATGCCGTCTGCGATGCCCTGCTTCAGGATCTTCGGGTTCGTTACGAAGTTGTCGTCGCCGATGAGGTGGATCTTCGAGCCGAGTCTTTGCGTCAGGAGCTTCCAGCCCGCCTTGTCGCCCTCGGCGCAGCCGTCCTCGATCGAGACGATGGGGTACGTGCCGACGAGCGTCTCCCAGAACGCGACCATCTCGGCGGGGGGCAGCTTCTTTCCCTCGATCCGGTAGGCGCCGTCCTCGAAGAACTCGGAGGCCGCCGGATCGAGCGCGATGAAAACGTCCTGCCCCGGCGTATATCCCGCTTTTCCGATGGCATCGACGATCACGTCGAGCGCCTCCCGGGCGGTCCCGATCTGCGGCGCGAAGCCGCCCTCGTCGCCGACGCTCGTGGCGAGCCCTCGAGACTTGAGAATCGCCTTCAACGCGTGAAAGACCTCGGCTCCGGCCCGGAGCGCCTCGCGAAAGGACTTCAGACCTGCGGGAACGAGCATGAATTCCTGCGGCTCGAGCGGGTTGTCCGCGTGCGCTCCGCCGTTGATCACGTTCATCATCGGGACGGGCAGCGTCCTGGCTCCGGTGCCGCCCAGATAGCGGAAGAGCGGGAGCGCGCAGGCGTCGGCCGCCGCGCGGCAGACGGCCATCGAGACGCCCAGGATCGCGTTCGCGCCGAGATTCGTCTTCGCCTCGGTGCCGTCGAGATCGATCATGAGGCGGTCGATCTCGGCCTGCTGGCGCGCGTCCACGCCGAGGAGCTCGGGGGCGATCGTCTCGTTCACGTTCTTGACGGCCGAAAGGACGCCCTTGCCCGAGAAGCGCTTCTTGTCGCCGTCGCGCAGCTCCAGCGCCTCCCGCGAGCCGGTGGACGCGCCGGACGGCACCCCGGCGCGTCCCGACGCCCCGCTCTCGAGAAGACACTCGACTTCGACGGTCGGATTGCCGCGGGAATCGAGGATTTCGCGGGCGTGAATGGATTCGATCGCGTACATGTGAGCTCCGGAATTTCTTTGCTTATATGCGGCGGCTGCTGATGCAGCCGCCGATAGTTGAAAATCTTTGCATCGAGATGGCCGGTGTCAAGGGCGCGCTCCGCGCGCCGCGCAGCGGTCGAAGACCCTTGACACCGGCCATCCGATGCGTATCCCTCTTACCCTCTAAGAACATATTCCTTCGCCGCCTCCAGGAGCCGATCCGTCTCGCCTTTGTCCGCAGATTCCGCATAAATCCGCACGACCGGCTCCGTGCCCGACGGCCGGAAGAGGATCCAGCGGCCGTCGCCCAGCAGGAGCTTCTGCCCGTCGGTCCGATCGATCGACTGCACCTTCTGCCCCGCGAACGTCTCTGGATTCTCCGCGAGTCGCTCCTTCAGCGCGGCGGCGAGGGCGGGATCGAGGCGGGCGTCCGCACGCTTCGGGTAGAACGACCCGACGCGCCGGAAGAGCTCCGCGAGGAGGGCCGAGAGCGTCTGGCCGGTCGCGCCCACGCGCTCGGCGAGGAGAAGCCCCGCGAGGAGGCCGTCTTTCTCGGGCACGTGTCCCGCCATCGTGAAGCCGGCGGACTCTTCGCCGCCGATCGTGATCGCGTCCTTGAGAAGCAGCTCGCCGATGTACTTGAAGCCGACGGGCGTCACGAAAACGGGGGCGCCGTGCGCCTTCGCGACGGCGTCGAGCCCGTGCGTGGTCGCGACAGACCGCGCGACGCCGCGGCCGTCCGCCGGCTTGCGGCGCCCCAGGAGGAGATCGGCGAGGAGCATGAGGCAGTGGTTCGGGTCGACGTACCGCCCGTCGGCGTCGAGGACGCCGAAGCGGTCCGCGTCCCCGTCCGTCGCGAGGCCGAGATGGTGTTTCCCAGCGACGACGACCTGCGCGAGCGCGGCGAGGTTCTTCTCGTCGCACTGCGGCGAGAGGCCGCCGAAATAGGGATCGCGATGCCCGTTGATGAGCTCGACGTCCACGCCCGCGTCCCGGAGAAAGGCGTCGAGGTACCCGCGCGACGTTCCGAAGCGGGGGTCTATGGCCACGCGGAGGTTCGCCTTCCTGAGCGTTGCCGTGTCGACGAAATTCGCGAGCCGTTCGAGATAGGGGCCGCGCGGGTCGATCGCATCCGCCGAAGCCGGAGGCGCAGGCTCCGCATCGGCCTCCGAAGTCTTTGCGATCTCGGCCTCGATGTGCGCCGTGACGTCGGGCAGCGCGGGCGCGCCGTCGGCCGTCGAGAACTTGATCCCGTTGAACTCGGGCGGATTGTGCGAGGCGGTGAAGTTCACGCCGCCCGCGGCGCCGAGGCGCCGGATCGTGAATGCGACCGCCGGCGTCGGCACGTCGCGGTCGGCGCGGAGGGGACGGACCCCTTCGCGGACGAGGACGCGGAACGCCTCGTCCACGAATCGTTCGTTCAGAAACCGCGTGTCCGACGCGAGGACGAGGGCCGGAGAGACGCCGCCCGACGCCACCGTGACACGTGCGATCGCCGTGACGACGCGACGCGCGTTCGGGAACGTGAACTCTTCCCCGAGAACGGCGCGCCAGCCAGAAGTGCCGAAACGGATCATCAGGCCGTAGGATTCTACGGTGCCCAGGTCTTCCGTCCCGAAGGGAACTCTCCCGTGGGCCGTGGCCCTGCTCGCCGTGGCATGCGCGTCGGCGCCGCACTTCCGCCACAAGGAGCCTGTCGTCATGGTGCGCCGCGGAGCGGACCGCGCGGCGCCGCCCTACGCGGAGCGTTTTCCGGAGGCCAAGGCCCGCCTTCTCGCGCGCCTGAACGAAGAGCGGCGAGCCGCCGGCGCGCCGCCCGTCGCGTACGATCTCCTCGCCGCTCGCGTCGGCGACGCCTTCTGTCTCGACACGGCCCGGACGCGTTCGTCCGGACACTGGGACACCGCCGGCCGGCCGCCCTATCTCCGCTGGGGCCTCGCGGGCGGCGTGGACTATCAAGGGGAGAACTTCGGCTCGCTCACGCGCACGGGCGCGAACGTAGAGGAGGCCGAGGTGCCCGCTGCTCCTCCTCGACGCGCACGCGCGGATGATGGCCGAGCGCCCGCCTGACGATGGCCACCGCCGGACGGTTCTCGACCCCGAATGGACGCACGTGGGCTTCGGTGCCGCCGTTTTCGGCGGCGAGTTCCGCATGGCGGAGGAGTTCAGCCGGCACGTCGTCGAATGGGTCGAGGTACCGGCGGCGCCCCTTCCCGCCGGGGCGCGCGCACCGTTCGCGGTGAAGCTGCCCCCGGGATGGACGCTCGCCTCGATCCAGGTGGGATTCGAGCCGCCGGCCGGACCGATGTCCCGCCAGGAGATCGCCCGACGCGGGGCGTATTCGTATCCTGACGCGTCGCAGAGCCTTCTCGCCCGCGCGCCCCCGAACACCCAGTACCCCGACGGCTCTCGCGGCGAGATCGATCTCGTGCGGGGCGTGGCGCGGGCCGACATCCCGCTCCTGTCGGGCGCGGGCAACTACTACGTCTTCGTCTACGCGGCCAGGGGATCGGTCGTGGGGCGCATGCTCTCGCCTCTCACGTCGGCGCTGATACAGGCCAGGTGACCCGAAGGGGGTCCGGGAACCCAAAAGGGGTCCGGGGGAAACGGGGATCACCCCGAAAGGGGTCTGGGGAAAACGAGGATCGTTTTCCCCAGCTAAACTCGATTCCGAAATGACCGAGTTCACAAGCGAAGAAATGCGGGTGCTCTCACCCTTCTTCACGAACGTCGACGCGCCCGTCTTCGGCCTGAAGCTCCCGCAGGAGGTCGCGGGGGCGCTTTTCTCGCGCTACAGCCGGACCGCCAAGAGCCTGAGGCGCGTCTTCCTCGACGAGTTCGTGGGCGAGCAGGGCCTTGCCGTGGGGCTCCTGGGCGGGGGCGACGCGGACGACGGCGACGCGCTGCGGAAGGCTCGCGCCTTTTACGACCGCGTTCTCGTCGGCTACGGCGACGACTCCGTCGCGCAGCTCGGCGGCGCGCATCTCGCGGTCGAGCGCGTCTCGAACGTGGCGGCGCAGGTGCTCGAGGACGCGCGCGTCGGAATCGCGTTCCTCGAGAAGTCCACGCGTTACGTCCGCTTCGACCAGCGCGACGCGGCCGGAGAGTTTCCGTGGTTCCGCGAGCCGTCGCTGATGGCCTCGCGGCACCGCGACGCCTACGCGGCGCTCATGGACCGCCTCTTTTCCACGTACGCGGCCCAGATCGATCCGATGATCGCCCACATCGAGCGCGTGCTCCCGATCGAGTCCGTGGCCGTGCGCCACCCGAAGACGGGAGAGCCCCTCGACTTCTCCGACGTGAAGCGCGACGCGGAGCTCCTGAAGGCGGCACGGCGCGCATATGCCGCGACCGTCCGGGCGCACGCATGCGACGTCATGCGCAGCTATCTCCCGGCCGCCACGCTCACGAACCTCGGCATTTTCGCGACGGGGCAGGCTTTCGAGCACCTCCTGAACCGCCTCTACTCTCACCCCGCGGGCGAGTGTCGTCTGCTCGCCTCGGCCATGCGCCACGAGCTGGACCGGCTGATTCCGTCCTTCGTGAAGAGATCGGCCAGGAGCTCGTGGCAGGAGGGTCTGCGCACGCGCGCCGCCGGGGCCGCGGGGCGCGCGCTTCCTTCCGCCGCGCTTGCCGCGCCGGGAGCGACGCTCGTGGATTTCGACCGCGACGGGGAGGAGAAAGTCCTCGCGGCGCTTCTCTACCCGCATGCGGATCGGCCTCTGGCCGACGTACGCGCGCGCGTCCGGGCGATGAGCCCGCCCGAACGCACGGCGCTCCTTTCGTCCCTCGCCGCCGGCCGGCGAAACCGGCGCGACAAACCTCCGCGCGCGCTCGAGGAGGCCGTGTATACGTTCGACCTCCTCGGAAATCTGGGTATCTATCGTGATCTCCACCGCCACAGAATCCTCTCGCAGGAGCGTCAGGCGTTCACGACGGCGCACGGGTACGACACGCCGCCCGAGATCCTCGAAGCTGGGCACGGCGCGGTCTTCGAGGAGTGCATGGCGCGGGCGCACGACCTTCACGAGGCCGTCGTGGCGGACCATCAGGTCGAGGCGCCGTATGTCGTCCCGTTCGCGTTCCGCGTGCGCTGGTACGTCACGCTGAACCTGCGCGAGGCCGTGCACCTGTGCGAGCTTCGCTCGATGCCGCAGGGACACCCGGATTACCGGCTCGTCGTGCAGGAAATGTGGCGGCGCATCGAGGAGGTCCATCCGGGCCTCGCCCCGTGGGGCGGCTTCGTGAATCGCGACACGTACCGCCTCGGCCGCCTTCAGTCCGAGATGCGCACGGAGTGGAAGCGAGCGGGCAGCGCCTGAGGGGTCATTCCTCCGCGGTCAGCGCGTCGAGGCCCGCGAGAATCGCGGCGGCATTCTCGTCGGGCCGCGCGAGGTAGACGGGAATCGCGCCCGGGATCTCGTGGTAGATCTCCATGAGGACCTCCGGGGCGTCCGTGACGACGGCGTCCATCCGCGCCGACCGGGCGAGGCGCTCGAGAATCGTTTCCAGCCCCCGCTCACCGAGGAACGTCGTCGTGGCCGGCGCGATCGCCCGCAGGCCTTCGAGCAGGTCGTGCCGCTCGAGCGTCGCGACGAGGACGTGGCGCATCGATGGGTCTCCTCCTTCATCTTGCAAACGGAAAGCCGCGAGCCGAGGATGACGGCAGGCGGAGCCCGTTCGTTGAAGCTTCCCGTCTACCTCGATTATCACGCGACGACGCCGGTCGACCCGCGCGTCTTCGAGGCGATGCGCCCGTACTTTTCGGAGTATTTCGGAAACGCCGCGTCGGCGAGCCACGCCTTCGGGTGGCGCGCCGAGGCGGCCGTGACGAGAGGTCGCGAGGCCCTGGCCGCGCTCGTCGGCGCCAACCCGCGCGAGATCGTGTTCACGTCCGGCGCCACCGAGTCGGACAATCTCGCGATCCTCGGCGCTGCGCGGGCGCGCCGTACGCCGGGCGCCCACGTCGTCACGTCCGCGATCGAGCACCGCGCCGTCCTCGACCCGTGCCGCCGCCTCGAGTCGGAGGGCTTCGCCGTGACGGTGCTGAAGCCGGACGCTCACGGCGTCACGAGCGCGACCGCCGTGGCCGAGGCTCTCACGGAGCGCACGGTTCTCGTGTCCGTCATGGCGGCGAACAACGAGATCGGCACGCTCAATCCCGTCGGGGAGATCGCGCGAGTCTGCAAGGAGCGGGGAATCCTCTTCCACACGGACGCTGCCCAGGCGCTCGGCAAGATCCCGCTCGACGTGCACGCGCTCGGCCTCGATCTCGTCTCGTTCTCGGCTCACAAGCTGTGCGGGCCGAAAGGCGTCGGCGCTCTCTTCGTGCGCGCGATGAACCCGCGCGTGAGGCTCGATCCGATCGTGTTCGGCGGAGGCCACGAGCGCGGCCTCAGGTCCGGGACGCTCGACGTGCCGGGCATCGTGGGCTTCGGCGCGGCGGCCGAGATCGCGCGGGCGGAGGGAGAGGCCGAAACGCGACGCGTTTCGGGCCTCCGAGATCGGCTGTGGGAGAGGCTTTGCGCGCGCGTCGACGGCATCTCGCGAAACGGTCCCGTCTCCGCCTGCCACCCCGGGAACCTGAACGTGACGATTCCGGGTGCGCCCGCAGACGCTGTCATGGCCGAGGCCCGCGACCTCGCGGTCTCGTCGGGATCGGCCTGCACGTCTGCGGAGGCGGCGCCGAGCCACGTCCTTCTCGCGCTCGGGCGGACGCGCGCGGAAGCCGAAGCCTCGATCCGCTTCGGCCTCGGCCGCTTCACGACGGAGGAGGAGATCGACTGGGCGGCGGACGAAGTCGCCCGCGCGGTCGCGAGCGTGCGGGCGAGGAAGGCCCGTTGAAGCGCGCGTGGCTGTTTAGAATCGCAGGGTCCGTGTCGACACGCACCGTCACATTCCTGGCACCAGTCGCGGTTCTCCTTGCTCTCCTGGCCGCGACCGCCGGGAGCAGGGCACAGGCGCCTTCCGGTGTCGGCGACGTGCGCGTGAGGGTGACGGTTCTGGGGCCCGATCACCGGCCGTCGCCGGCGCCGCAGGCGATCGTCTGGATCTCCGAAGGCAAGAAACCGGGATCTCTCGCGCCGTCGCCTGTCCATCCGCACATCGCGTCCAAGAGCAAACGTTTCGAGCCGCGGATCACGGCGGTGCCCGCCGGTACGACGGTCGACTTCCCGAACCTCGACGGCATCTTCCACAACGTGTTCAGCCTGTCGCCGGGCGCGAGGTTCGATCTCGGCCTATACCGCAACGGCGCCTCGCGTGCGATGACGTTCGACAACCCCGGGCTCGTCCGCGTCTACTGCAACATCCACCCGCAGATGGCCGCGTATCTCATGGTGATCGACGGAACGATCTGGGCGCAGACCGGTTCGGACGGAAGCGCTGTGCTCGCGAGCGTCCCTCAGGGACGCGCCGTCGTGCGCGCGTGGGACGAGAAGGGCGGCGACTATCAGGGCGCGGTCGAGGTGACCGCGGGAAAGACGGTCTCCCTCGCGATCGTGCTCGACGGCTCGAGCTGGCGCGAGACGCCCCACACGAACAAGTACGGAAAGAAATATCCTCCACCGGACGACGATGCGAACCGGTACTGACAGCTCGATCTCGGGCGCGGCGACGCGCGTCACGCGATCCGAGAGGCCGCCGGCATCGTCTCCGCCTCCTTCGGTCGTGCGGCACGCTCCCGCGCGCACCGGGCCGGGGCTCGCGACGAAGTTCTCCGTCGCCGCCGCGTTCCTCGTCCTCCTGACGCTCGGCGGAGCCGTCGCGGTCGCGACGTGGCGCGCGAACGAGGTCGCCGAGAGGAGCATCCGCGAGAGCCTGAACGCGCTCCCGGGAGTCTTTCGGGCCTACGAGGGGAGCAACGAAGACGCGCTTCGCCGGCAAGTCACGAGCGTCGCGGACGAGCCCGGTACGAAGGGGCTCTTCGACGCGAAGGACTCGAAGACTCTCCACGACTGGACGACGGACAAGGCCGAGAAGCTCAACGCACGGACGGTCTTCCTGTTCGACGCGAGCGGCGTCCTCCTCGACCGCAACGACCAGGAGATCGTCGACGAGAACCGGCCGTCCTTCGCGAAGGTGAAATGGGTGGCGGACGCTCTCCTCGGCATCCCCGCGACGGCCGTCATCCGCGAAGGAAAAGTCCTGGCCGCCGTGGCTGCCGTGCCCGTTCTCGCGGGCGACATGTCGCTCGGGGAAGGGCGCCTGCGCGGCGTCCTCGCGGTCGCCGTGCCTCTCGACGAGAGACGTGCGAAGACTCTGCGCGGCATCACGAACGGTCAGACCGGGTTCCTCGCGAACACGGCCAGGCGCGGCGAGCCGCCGCGCGTCGAGCTCTCGGCCGCGACGGAAGGGTTCCGGGGCGATCTCCTCGTCCCGGCGCTCGCCGCCGACCGCTCCGCGATGGATTCGCTCTTTCGACAAGGACAGGCGGTGGGGCCCCTCGAGGTCCAGGTGGCGGGCGACCGCCGCGTTCTCGCGGCCGTGCCCCTCAAGAGCGCGACGGACGAGACGCTTGGAGCCTTCGTCGTCTCGCGCTCGCGGGACGAGGAGACGGCCGCATTCCGGAGGATCCGCGACACGCTCCTTCTCGTGGGCGGCCTCGCCCTCCTCCTCGCGCTCCCGATCTCTTTCGCCATGGGCCGGCGCATCGCGCGCCCCCTCGCGCAGCTCGCAAAAGGCGCGGCCGAGATCCGCGAAGGGAATCTCGACGTCAAGCTGCCGGAGGCGGGAGGCGACGAGGTCGGCGCGCTTGCCCGGGCTTTTCGCGCCCTGGTCCGCGAGCTGAAAGAGAAGGCCGCGCTCGAGCAGATGCTGGCGGAGATGCGGCGGCCCGACACGAACGTGACGCGGGTGGCGATGCTCACGACGCCCGCCGCGCCCGACGCGGCCGCGCGCGCGTTCGCGGGTCCGCGCACGGGGACGGTCTTCGCGGGGCGCTATCAGATCCTCGGGACGCTCGGCAAGGGCGGCATGGGAACGGTCTACCGCGCCCTCGACCGCGAGCTCGACGACGAGGTCGCCGTCAAAGTCCTGCTGCCCGAAGCCTTCGACGAAGGCAATACGATCGGCGTGACACTCAAGCAGGAGATCCGGCTCGCGCGGAAGATCACGCACCGCAACGTCGTGCGCACGCACGATCTCGGCGAGGCCGACGGCCTGAGGTTTCTCACGATGGAGTACGTGCCCGGCACGACTCTGCGCGACATCCTCGACCGGAAGGGCGCCCTCGCTGTCTCGCCCGGCCTGCAGATCGCGAAGCAGCTCTGCCGCGGACTCGCGGCAGTTCACGAGGCCGGCATCATTCACCGCGACGTCAAGCCGCCGAACATCATGGTCCTCCCGAACGGCCTCGTGAAGCTGATGGACTTCGGCATCGCGCGCGCGGCGGAAGGCGCGGATTCCGTCGCACAGGGCGACCAGACGGTCGGGACGCCGTTCTACATGAGCCCCGAACAGGCGGTCGGCCGCGAGCTCGATGCGCGAAGCGACATCTACTCGGTCGGCGTCGTTCTCTACGAGCTGTTCTCGGGGAAGCGGCCCATCGAAGGGCGCGATCCGGGCGAAGTCCTGCGCCGGCACGTGTCCTTCGAGCCGAAGCCTCTCACGATGCTCCGGCCGGACCTGCCCGATCTCCTGGCGCGCGTCGTCATGGCGTGTCTCGCGAAGAGCCCGGAGCAGCGCCCACCCACGGCAAACGACCTCTACGGCGCGCTCCAGCGCGTCGCGGTCTGAGGACGGAACGATGGCAAAGGGAATTCTGAAGGACAGGCTCCGGTCGGGCGAGGTCGTGCACGGCCTCCTGTCGCCGAACATCGAGCCGGATCTCGTCCAGACGCTCGGCCTCCTCGGTTTCGATCTCTATATCCTCGACACGGAGCACGGCACGGGCAGCCCGGTCGAGGCCGCGGCCGTCGTGCGGGCGTGCGAGGGAGCTGGCCTCGTCCCTCTCGTGCGGCCTCGCGGCCTCGACGCCAAGCTGATCCTGCAGTTCCTCGACGCCGGAATGACGGGAATCATGCTGCCCGGCGTGCGGAGTGCCGAGGACGTGAGGCGGCTCGTGGAAGCGGCCAAGTACGCGCCGGAAGGCCTGCGCGGACTCGCGGCCATGCGCGCGAACAGCTTTCTCCTCGGTGCCGAGAAGCAGGAAGCCTGGGTCGCGCGCGCGAACCGCGAGACGCTCGTCCTGCCGCAGATCGAGACGCGCGAGGCGCTGGAAAGTGTCGAGGACCTCGCGGCTGTGCCGGGCCTCGACGGCTTCATCGTGGGTCCGCGCGATCTCGCGCTCGCGCTCGGCTTTCCGGACGGTCCCGCTCACCCCGAGATCGAGTCCGCGATCGACCGCGTCGTCCGCGTCGCGAAGAAGCGCGGCCTCGTCGTCGGCACCGTCGCGCCGACGGGTGTGCGCGCGAAAGACCTCGCCGCGCGCGGCCTCTCGATCCTCCTCCACTCCGTGACCGCGCTCCTGAAGACCGGAGCCGAGGCCTACTTCCGCGCGGCGCGCGGGTGAGAGGGAGGAGGCCGAAAATCTTCGGAAGGCCGGGCGGCGGGAGCTCGTGGACTGATTCGAAACTCTATTTCAGCGTCAGCACGATATCCGGGAAAAAGCCCCCGTCCGGCGAGGCCGACGACGCATGCGACCTCTTCGCGACGATCCGGATCGTCTGACCGGGCTTGACCTGAAGATCCCCGTAATCGATCGTTGATTCGACGAGCGTTCCCTTGATCGGCGTTCGCGGCGAGGCCTTCTTTCCGGAAAACCCCATGGAATCGACGACCGTTTCCGTGTCGAACTGTCCCTTGCCTTTATAGCGCTCGACACTCGCCGCCGCCCAATGATCGACCGCCTTCGATTTCGTGCCGCCGGCGCAGGCAGCGCTCCGGTCCGCGTAACTCACGCACGCGTCGAGCTCGCCGCCATACTCGAACCCGCCGATTTTGGGAAACGTGAACTGCGCCCCGGTGGACGCGTTGTTGTCCGTGTCGAAATAGACGCGCACGACCTCGCTCGCGAACTCCCCGGGAGGATCTTTGAGCGTTGCCGCGACCGTGATCCGCCTTTCGTCGCTCCGGATCGCGAGCTTCACGACGTCGAAGCCGGGGTAATCGCCGCCTGTGGAATGGATCGGCGAGACGTCGCCGGCCGGGCTCGAGAGCTCGATCGCATGCATGGCCTTGACCGGCGGACGGGCGTTTTCTCCGAACGCCAGTGCGGCGGGCAGGCCGACCAGGAGACAGATGAGTCGCTTCATGGCTTCCTCCTTGAAAGCGATCGTTGATCCACGGCCTCAGCTCTTGCTGATGAAGCCCCACGGCGCGGCCTGCCGCGCGTGGGGATCGAAGACGCCGCGCGGGACGGCGTGCCGGGGAAGCGCGAGCGCGCTGCCGGGCCGGACGACGGCCATCAGGGTGTCGCGGTGGGTCTTCACGAGGCGGCGCACGCTCTCGCCGGCGGCGGCCTCGAGGAGGATCGGCGCCGACTCGTGCCCCATCTTCGCGAGGTACGCCTCCCAGATCGCCTCGACGACGGGCATCCCCCGGAACGTCACGTTCGGCATCTTCCAGAACGCCGCGCTCAGGCGCTTCATCTTCTCCTCGAGCGCGGCCGGATCGTCGAGCGGCTCGTTCTCGAAGGGCGTGTGGGGCTTCGGGATGAACGCGTTCACCGTCGGAACGAGCGTACCCACGCGCCCGCGCTTGCGACCTTCCTCGAGAAACACGAGACGCAGCGCGTCCACGAGTCCGACGACGTCGTCGACGTCGGCGTCGGTCTCGCCCGGGAGGCCGACCTGCAAGTAGAGCTTGAGCTGGGTGATTCCCGAGCGCGCGATCAGGCGCACCTTGTCGAAGAGCATCTCGTCGGACACCTTCTTGTTGATCGCGCGGCGGAGGCGCTCGTTGCCGGCCTCGGGCGCGATCGCGAGCGCGCGCTCGCCCTGCGCCGTCAGGATCGAGAGGATCTCTTCCGAGATCGCGTCGATCTTCACCGACGAAAGGGCGATGTGGTAGCCGAGGCCCGCAAGCCCTCTCAGAATCGGAAGGATCTCCGGATGGTCGGCGACGGCCGTCGCGATGAGGCCCGCACGCGACGTGAGAGAGCGGTTCCTGCTTGCGATCTCGAGGACCGCCTCGGCCGTGACCCGTACCTGCGGCGCCATCGCGTAGGCGGCCCAGCAGAAGCGGCACATTTCCGAGCAGCCCCGCGCGATCTCAATGAGGAGCTTGTCCGAGAGCTCGGTGTGCGGCGTCAGGAACGTCGTGTGCGGCGGCTCGCGGCGCGCGCCCTCGGCGGCCTTGAACTGCTGGACGACGATCTTTCCGTCCTCGGCGCCTTCGGCGCGCGCGCCGTGGACCGCCGGGACGTAGAGGCCCTTGAGCTCGCCGAGCGCGGCGAGGGTGGCTTCGCGCGAGAGATCGCGCCTGAGGACGTCCGCGAGGGAGGGGACGACCTTCTCCGCGTCGCCCAGCGCGAAGACGTCGACCCACGCCGCGAGCGGGGCGGGGTTGATGCGCGCGCAATCGCCGCCCACGAGGATGATCGGATCGCCCTCGCGGCGTTCCGAGCGCTCGAGCGGGATACGCGCGGCGGGAAGAAGGCGGAGGAAGTTGACGTAGTCCATCTCCCACGAGATCGAGAACGCGACGAGCGGAAAATCGCCGAGGGGGGTGTCGGTCTCCAGCGTGCGCGGCCCGCGCCGGTCGGCGTTCTCGTCTGCGAAGAAACGGTCGCAGGCGACGTCCTCCTCGCGGTTCAGGAGGCGGTACACCCACTGAAAGCCGAGGTTCGACATTCCGATCTCGTAGGAGCTCGGAAACCCGAGGGCGACGCGCGTGCGGCCGTGCCGCGAGAGATGCTCCGTCGGCCGCTCTGCCGACAGCAGCATCCGGCGGCGCGAGACGGTTGGAGAGGTGGAGGCGGGCATGGGACTTGCGGTTCCGAAGACCGCGAGGTCCGGTATTGTATCGGGACGAGAATGCCTGAAGGAGAACATCCATGAGAGCAGTCGCTTCGAAACTGGTCGGCAGCCTTCTTCTCGTTCTGGCTGCGGGCGTTGCGCGTGCCGCTTCGATCACTCCCGATCCCTGGCCCCGCGAGTTCACGACGCCGAAAGGCAACACGGCGGTCATGTACCAGCCCCAGTTCGAGACCTTCAAAGGGGACACGATCGGCGGGCGCGCCGCCATCTCGGTGACGAAGAAGGGTGAGACCGCGCCGAAGTTCGGCGTCATCTTCTTCACCGCCTCCGTCTCCGTCGACCGCGACGACCGCTCCGTCGAGATCCGGCGCATCAAGGTGAACCGCGTCCGCTTTCCGAACATCACGCCCCAAAAGGAGAAGACCTTCGCCGGAATCGTCGAAGCGGAGTTTCCGAAATGGAATCTCGTCATTTCGTACGACCGCGTGATCGAGGGCGTGAAGGTCGCCGAGCGCGAGAAGAAAAGCGCGCAAGGCCTCAAGAACGATCCACCCAAGGTCCTCTTCGCCCAGGAGCCGACGGTGCTCGTGCTGCTCGACGGCGAGCCGCAGCTCCGTGACGTCGAGAGCGCGCCCGGCCTGAAGGTCGTCGTGAACACGGCCCTGTTCATGGTTCTCGATACGCGCAACAACCGCTATTACCTTTCGGGGGGCAAGAGGTGGTGGTACGAGGCGCCGGACGCGAAGGGACCGTGGCGCTCGATCGGCGGGCCTCCGGCCGACATCGCGGACCTCGCCGCGCAGGCGGCCGAGGCGCAGAAGAAGAGCGAGAAGGACGTGCCTCAAGACGACGGAACCGAGGCGGCAAATCCGCCGAAGATCGTCGTGGCCACCGAGCCGACCGAGCTGATCGTTTCCGAGGGCAAGCCCTCCTTCAAGCCCGTCGCGGGAGCGGGGACGGATCTCCTCTCGATGGAGAACACGGAGAGCGACGTTCTTCTCGACGTGCCGACGCAGAACTACTACGCGCTCCTGTCGGGGCGGTGGTTCCGGAGCAAGGCGCTCGCCGGCGGGGCCTGGACGTACGTGCCGCCGGACTCGCTCCCCGCGACGTTCGCCAAGATCCCGCCGGACTCGGACATCGGCGACATGCGCGCGAGTGTTCCCGGCACCGACGAAGCCGAAGACGCCGTCCTCGACGCGCAGATCCCGCAGACGACGGCCGTCAAGCGCGCCGACGCGAAGCTCGACGTGCAATACGACGGCGAGGCGAAGTTCGTCGGGATCGAGGGCACGACGACCGAGTACGCGATCAACACGCCGACCTCGGTCCTGAGGATCGCCGGCCGCTACTATGCGTGCGAGAACGCCGTGTGGTACGTCGCGGACTCGCCCGACGGCCCGTGGCTCCTCGCGGATTCCGTTCCCGCGGACGAAATCGACCAGATTCCGCCGAGCGTCCCCGTCTACAACGTGAAGTACGTGCGCATCTACGATTCCACGCCGGACGAAGTCTACGTGGGCTACACGCAGGGCTACGAGGGCTGTTACCCGTGGGGGGGGACGGTCGTCTGGGGGACGGGCTGGTACTACAGTCCGTGGGTCGGCCCGGCCTTCTGGTGGCCGCGCCCCTATACGTGGGGCTTCCACGCGCACTACACGCCGTGGTCCGGCTGGGGTTTCGGCGCGTCCTGGAGCTATCCCTTCTTCTCCGCGAGCTTCGGCTGGGGAGGCTGGTTTCGCCCGGTCGGCTGGGGCCGCCCCCACTTCGGCGGCTGGTGGGGAGGCGGATACCGGCGCGGCTGGTTCGGACCGGGCGGGTACCGTCCGCCGACGGCCATCGTGAACCGCTACTGGGGCAATCGCCCCGGCGGCATTCGCCCGCCCGGGTGGCGCCCGGTGGCGGGAGCCCGCGCGGGCCTCCCCCGTCCGGGAATGGTTCGGCCGGGCCGGCCGCTCATCGGCTTCCATCCTCCGGTGAAAGACATCCGGCCCGTGAGGATCCAGAACAACATCTACACCCGGCTTCCCGGGCGTGTGCGTGACGTTTCGAGGCCGCCGTCCCGCGTCGTGTCGCGTCCAGCCGATCGGTCGAACAACGTCTATGCGGGAAAGAACGGCGAGGTCTATCGCAAGACCAAGGATGGCTGGCAGCAACGCACGAACGGCGCGTGGAGGAATTCCGGCTCAGGAACGCCGACAGGCAAGGGGTCGACGGCGTATTCGCCGGTCCAAGGCACACGTCCCGTCGTGCGCGCCGCGCCGCACCCCGAGCTGGAACGCGATTTTTCGGCGCGGCAGCGCGGCAATGCCCGTGCGCAGAGCTGGTCGCGCCCAGCGTCGCCGCCGGCTCGCGTGGCACCGGCGCCTCGCGCGGCGCCGAAAGCTTCGGCGCCCTCGGTGCACAGGGGCGAGAAGCGCCGCTAAGCGTTAGGATGACTCCAGCTCCGGGAGCGAACTTTTCAGGGCCGAATCGCGTTCCCGGAGTGTGAGGAGACGGCGATGTATTACGTGATCGGGGCCAACGGCAGCCAGTATGGTCCGGTCGACGAGGTGACGATGCGCGCGTGGATCACGGAAGGCCGCATCGCCGCTCCGAGCCTTTCCTTCAAGACGGGCGAGTCCGGCTGGGTTCCGCTCCAGACGCGTGAGGAGTTCCGCGATCTGCTGGCTGCGGCACCCGCCGTACCGGCCGCGGCGTCGGCGACGGTCCCGCCGGCTCCCTCCGCTCACCCCGCCGACGCGAAAGAGTGGCTCGTCGCTCTGCTCCTCTCGATTTTCCTCGGCACCTTCGGCGTCGACCGCTTCTACATCGGCCACGTGGGCCTCGGCCTCCTGAAGCTCTTCACGTTCGGCGGCTGCGGCATCTGGTGGCTCGTGGACGTCATCCTCATCGCGACGAACTCGCTCAAGGACTCGCAGGGCCGGGCTCTCGTCAAGACCTGAGCCTCAGGGCCGCGCGGTGCCGGATTCGCGGGAAGCGGGAGGGATGCGCGCGCCGTTCACCGTCACCTCGGCCGTCCACCCGAACGCTGAGGCGGCCTCCGTGAAGAGGTCGCGGGCCTGCGCGGACGACTTTTCGAGAAGCCCGGCGTCCTTCGCCGCGCGCGCGAGCGCGCCGCGTGCCCACTGCGTCCAGCGGGTTCGATCGGAAGGCGTGATCGGGTTGAGCCAGCCCGAGCGCTCGTCGAACCACTCGAGATGGTCGTCGACCGCGAGGACCTGCGGCGCCGGGAGCCGGACCACGACGAGACGGCGGCCCGCGTCGGCCTCGACGTCGAAACCGCGCTCGAGGTCGAAACCTCCCATCACTTTCCCGCGCAGGCGCAAGGTGGCGTTCTTCGGGATGTCGAAGACGAGGAAGGTCTTCACCTCCTCGTAGCGCACCACGTCCGCGATCTCCATCTCGATCGTCGCAAGGCGCGCGATGCGCCGCACGGCCTGGACCACGGGAGCGGAGGAAACGGCCTCGCGGCGCGTGCGCCAGCGTCCCAGGAAAAACCCCGTCGAAAAGACGGCGAGAACAGCCGCGATCGCGGCGAGAAAGCCGATGATGAGTCGCCGGCGCATCGTTTCTCCAGCCTATCGAATCGCCCGTTTTCGTGCAGTCCGTGCCCCCGAATGATGCATTCTCATCGGAGAGGAGGGGCGAAAGCGAGCGCTAGAATCGGCATTCTTCCTGCACGGAATCCGTCGGGAACGACTTTGGAGGCTTCGATGCACGCTTTCCGCCCCGCCCGCGCCTTCATGGGCGCAGTTCTCGCGTTTCTCATTCTCCCTGCGACTCTTCTGGCGATCCAGCAGGGGCGCATCACGGGCAAGGTCACGGATGGCAAGGGCGTCACCCTTTCGGACGTCAAGATCACGATCACGACGAAATCCATCACGACCTTCAAGCTCGAGCTCAAGACCGACAAGGACGGCAAGTGGGGGACGATCCTGAACGACGCGACGATGGTCTACCACTACCGCTTCGAGAAGGAGGGCTTCATCCCTTGGGAGCAGGACAAGAAGGTCCCCATCGGAGGCTCGGAAACTCTCGACGTCCAGCTCCTCACGCAGAAGCAGGCCGTCGAGAAGGGGATCGTCAAGCAAGTCGAAGATCCCTTCACGACGAGCTACAACGCGGCGGTCGAGGCCTATCAGGCCGGTGACGTCGAGAACGCGTTCGTGAAGGCTCAGGAAGCCATCAAGCTGGGGCCCGACAAGGCGATCGCCTACAACCTGGGGGCCACGATCGCCCACAAGAAGAAAGACTGGGACAACACGATCGCGTTCGGCGAGAAATCTCTCGCCCTCGAACCCGACAACTCGCCTCTCGTCGGCATGCTCATGGATGCCTACCGCGCGAAAGGCGACAAGGCGAAAGCCGCGGAGTACGAAAAGAAATACATTGCCGCGAACCCCGATCAGCCCGAGGTCCTCTACAACCAGGCGGTCGCGCTTTACAACAAGAACGACTTCAAGGGCGCGGAGCCGCTGCTCCGGAAGGTCGTCGAGGGCAAGCCGGACTTTGCGAAGGCGCATTACCTGCTCGGCATGTCGTATGTGAACCTGAACAGGATTCCCGACATGAAGAAGCACCTCTCCGAATACCTCAGGTTGGAGCCGAAGGGCGCGGACGCGGCCACGGCGAAGGAGATGCTGGACGCCTTCAAGTGACACCTTTCGTCATCGGGATCGCCGGCGGCACCGGGTCGGGCAAGACGACCGTCGCCCGGGCGATCGTGAACCGTGTGGGAGAGAAGCGCATCACGTTCCTCTCACACGACGCGTACTACCGGGACTTCGTCGACCTTCCGAAGTCCATCCTCGACGGAAAGAACTTCGACCATCCGGACTCGCTCGAGACCGAGCTGCTCGTGCGCCACCTCAAGGCGCTCAAGCAGGGGATGGTCGTCGAGATGCCCGTCTACGACTTCAAGGTCCACCGCCGCGCGGCGGAAACCCGCCGCGTCGAGCCGCGCAAGGTCATCCTCGTGGATGGGATCCTGATCTACGCCGAGCCCGAGCTGAGGAAGCTCTTCGACGTGAAGATCTTCGTCGACACGGACGCCGACATCCGACTCATTCGCCGCATTAAGCGCGACATCGCCGAGCGAGGCCGCACGCTCGAGAGCGTCGTAGCGCAGTACGAAAGCACGGTCCGCCCGATGCACCTCGAGTTCGTAGAGCCCGCGAAGCGGTACGCCGATCTCATCATCCCGGAAGGCGGCGAGAACACAGTCGCCCTCGAGTTCCTCTTCGCCCGCCTGAACGCCCTCTTCGCGGATTAGCCGGCCCTGGAGGGTGCGCCGCGCCTGTTGGAGAATGCGCGGATGCGAAACACTCTTCACGCCACGACAGTCGCCGCCTGCCTGCTTGCCGCCGGATTCGCGCATGCCATAACACCCGACGCCGCCTCGCGCCTCGCGGGCCGCGCCGTAGGCGCGACGCCCCTCCTCGCCGACACGCGCGAGCTCTGCGACACCGTGGGCGGGCGGCCGGTCGGCTCGGAAGCGAACGTGCGCGCCGTCACGTGGGCCGCCGCCAAGCTCAAGGCGGCGGGAGCCGACACCGTGGCGACGGAGCCTTTCCCCGTACCGTTCCTCTGGCTTCCCGGCACGGCGGAGGCCTCGATCGTCGCTCCCGAAAACGTCCCTTTACGCGTCGTCGCCTGTCCGGCGGCGCCTTCGACCGACGGGACGCTGACGGCCAGAGCCGTGGACGCGGGATCGGGAACCCGAGAGGACTTCGCCCGGCTCGGTGCGAAGGCGAAGGGCGCCATCGCGGTCGTCCGCTCGAAGGAGATGAAGACGGATGCGGACCTCTTCGACGAGTACATGCGTAACGGGACGATCTTCGCGGCGGCGAAAGAGGCCGGCGCATCGGCCGTCCTCCTGCAGTCCACGCGCCCGCGCGGTCTTCTCTACCGCCATCCGGTCGGCCTCGGGCGAGGGCTCGCGCCGCTCCCGGCCGCGATGCTCTCGCGCGAGCACGCGGCACGCCTCCTGCGCCTCGCCGAGACAGGCGACGTCACGATCCGCCTCGCGATCACGAACCGGACGGGCCCCGCCTACGAAGCCCGGAACGTCGTCGCCGACATCCGGGGAAGCGAGAAACCGGAGGAAGTCGTCCTCCTCGGCGCGCACCTCGACTCGTGGGACCTCGGAACCGGCGCGAACGACAACGGCGTGAACGTCGCCCTCGTGATCGACGTCCTGCGCGGGATCAGGGAGCTGGGCCTGAAGCCGCGGAGGACGATCCGCTTCGCCCTTTTCAACGCCGAGGAGCTCGGCATGTGGGGCTCGGCCGAGTACGTGCGCGCGCACGCGAAGGAGCTCGGAAACGTCGTCGCCGTCGTGGTCTTCGACGTGGGCTCCGGGCGGACGAACGGCTTCTTCCTGAACGGGCGCGAGGACCTGCGAAAGCCCGCCGACGCGGCGCTTGCGGCCGTCGCGGGCCTCACGAGCGCGCCGCATTCGCTCGAGGGGATCGACGGGACCGACAACTTCGACTTCCTCCTCTCGGGCGTCCCGAACCTCGTCGCAAACCAGGACTTCGCGCCTTACCTGCCTGACTACCATGCCGAGTCGGACACCTTCGACATGGTCGACGCACGCGAGGCGCGCGCGAACGCCGCGATCGCGTCGGCGCTCGTCTGGGGCCTCGCGAACGCGGACGGTCGTGCGCCGCGCCAGACGAAGGCGGAAGTCGACGAGCTCCTGAAGGACACGAAGCTCGACGAGCAGATGAAGGCCCTCGGCCAGTGGGATGATTGGGTCTCGGGCCGGCGGGGCGTGTCGAAGTGACGCGCGCCGCCGGGCACGCTCCGTCCCCTACAATCGCGCCCCTGTGAGCACGAGCGCCTTTCCGCCTGTTCCCGAACAGCTCGACCTTCTCCTGAAGGGCGTCGAGGCCTGCGAGAAGCGCGACGAGCTGGAGAAGAAGCTCGTCCGGTCCGCCAAGACCGGCAAGCCCCTGCTCGTGAAGGTAGGCTTCGATCCCTCGACTCCTGACCTCCACCTCGGGCACACGGTCGTCTTCCGGAAGATGCGGCACTTCCAGCGCCTCGGGCACACGGTCGTCTTCCTGATCGGCGACTTCACGGGAATGATCGGCGACCCCACCGGCAAGAAAGCGACGCGCCCGCAGCTCACGAAGGACCAGGTCCTCGTGAACGCCGAGACGTACAAGGCGCAGGTCTTCAAGATCCTCGACCCCCGGAAGACGCGCGTCGCGTTCAATTCCGAATGGCTCTCGGCGCTCGGCGCCGAGGGTCTCATCCGCCTCTCGGCGAAATACACCGTCGCGCGCCTGCTCGAGCGCGACGACTTCGCGAAACGCTTCCGCGAGGGAAAGCCCATCGCCGTGCACGAGCTTCTCTACCCGCTTTGCCAGGGCTACGACTCCGTCGCGCTTTCGGCCGACGTCGAGCTGGGCGGCACGGACCAGCTCTTCAACCTCCTCGTCGGCCGCGACCTCATGCGCGAGTCGGGCCAGGAGCCCCAGGTCGCCATGACGCTCCCGCTCCTCGTGGGCACGGACGGCGTGGAGAAGATGTCGAAGTCGCTCGGCAACGCGATCGGCGTCGCGGAGAGCCCGGACGAGATCTTCGGGAAGACCATGTCTATCTCGGACACGTCGATGTGGACGTACTACACGCTCCTGACGGACTTGACGCCGGCCCAGATCGAGAAGTTGAAGGCCGACGTCGCGTCGGGCAAGGTCCATCCCAAGGCTCAGAAGATGGAGCTCGCCGGACGGCTCGTCGAGGATTTCCACGATCGGGAGAAGGCGTCGGCGGCGCGCGCCGAGTTCGACAGGCGCTTCGGGGGAACAGGGGGCGCGGTGAGCGCAGACGTCGTGCGCCTTTCTCCGCTGGCTGGAGCGTCGGGAAAGGGCGCCGAAGATTTCTTTGAAAAGAATATGACGGACGTCCTCGTGGAAGCGGGACTCGTGGCGAGCAAGAACATCGCGCGCCAGAAGATCCGCGAAGGGGCTGTGTCGACATCCGCCGATGGCCAGAGCTGGACGAAAGCGACGTCACCAACTGACGTGCTGCGTGTCGGCACGGGTCAGGGTGTCTTTCTTAGAATGGGGAAGAAATTCGTTCGGGTGACGCCATGACGCGCCGAGCTGCGCCGCGTCTTTCCCTTTTCAACTTCTAAGAAAAGCAACATTGCAAGAGAGCAAGAGCCATCACAGGAAGAGGGGCCGTCAACATCGAACGGTCCTCCTCGTCGGAGGCGCGGGGCGCATGGGCCGCCTCTTCGCGCGCTTCTTTCGCCGTAGGGGCTTCGACGTCCGCATCGCCGACCCCGCCGGCGCGCCGCGCGGCTTCTCCGCGGGCACGCTCGACGATGCCGCGAAGGCCGACGTCGTCCTGATCGCCGCGTCTCTCGAGCAGTCGGCAACTGCGCTCGTGGCCGTGCTCGACCAAAATCCGAAGGGGCTCGTCTTCGACATCGCGAGCGTGAAGGCTCCGCTCCTTCCGCTCTTCGAGCGCGCCCGCGGTCGCGGCGTCGCGATCGCCTCGGCGCATCCGATGTTCGGCCCTGACACACGTCTTCGGGGCCGCGATCTCCTCGTTCTCGATGCAGGCGTCAAGGCGGCCGCGCAGCGCGTGGCGCGCCTCTTCGCCGGCGAGGGCATGAAGATCCGGACGATGCCTGCCGCCGAGCACGACCGCTGGGTCGGGCGCACGATGGGCTTCGCGCACCTCGTCGCGCTCGTCTCGGCTTTCTCGCTCGCCGAGCTCGGCATCTCGCGCGATGACGTGGACGGCCGTGCGACGACCACGTTCCGGTATCTGCTCGCGCTCGTCGCGTCCATCCTCGACCAGGATCCGGCATTGACACGGGCCATCCAGGCGGAGAATCCCGAAGCGTGCTCCGTGATCGAGTCTTTCACCAAGCAGGCCGAAGCTCTCCGTCATCTTCTCTTCGAGGGCGACGGGTCGGAACTGAAGGCGAGGCTCGCGGCCGTGCGCGCGGCGCTGCGGTGAGCACGGCCTTCCGGCGTGCGGCGGCTCTCCTCGCCGCCGTCGCGGCTTTCGCGCTCCTCGCCGCGCAGGCGGTCGAATCCGTGACTCCCATCGGCGCTTCGCTTTCGGTGGCGAAGAAGTTCTGGCGGGCCGGCTCGACGACCCGCCTCCTGAACTCGCGCCTTTTTCGGCGCGGCCCGGAGCTCGGCGCGGCTCTCGTGGCGCGAGACCGCTTCCTGGCGCTCGACGTCGACGTCGTCCTCACGGTGCCGCCCTCGCTTCCTGACGATGCGGCCGAGGAGATGCGACGGAAAGCCGCCTTCGTCCTCGCGCCGCGCCGCGTGACGCTCACGCGAGGAGAGACGGGCCGCGAGGGCTTCGCTCTTGCCTCGGTCTCGCGATGACGCCGTGAGCCGTGCCGCGTCCCGTCTCGTTCTCGCCGCCGCGGCTCTGCTTCTCGGGATCGGCGTCCTGACGGCGGCCGTCGTCGCGATGCGTGAGCCCTTCGCCTTGAACGACTACACGGCGATCTGGGGGCTGAAGGCACGGGCTCTTACGCGGTCTTTTTCCCTCGACGCTCTCTTTCGCGTGGACCCGGACGGCACGTTTTCGCACCCGGAGTACCCGCCGCTCTGGCCTCTCCTCCTCGCGGCGGCGTCCGGCGCCCGACGCCGGTACGACGATCTCGTCGTCACACCGCTCTGGCCGGCTCTCACCGTGTCGGCGTCTCTTCTGGCCATGCGGGCCGCTCGGTCGATGCGCGTCGCGGCGCCCTTCGCGCTCCTCGCGGGGGCCACCGTGTCGCTTCTTCCGTACTGGAGGCGTTACCCGGGCTATGCCGAGGGTCTTCTCCTCGTCTTCGTCCTCGGCGCGCTGGCCGAGTTAGGCCGCCTCGACGAGGAGAGAGGAGCGGCCGTTCGGATCGCGATCTTCCTCACGCTCGCGGCCTGGACGAAGCCCGAGGGTCTCGTGGCGGCGCTCGCGGCCGCGGCCGTTCTCGTCTTCGCGCGGCGCACGCGGGCCGCGCTTCTCGTCGCTCTCTCGGCCGTCTCGTTCGCGGCGGTCCCCTGGGCGCTCGTCGTCTCGCGTCTCGCACCGATGAGACCGCCTACGGATTTCGCGCTCTCCTCGTTCTCGGTCGCGAGTCTCGCGGGCGCGCTCGGGGCGCTCGCCTCGGAGGCTGCGCCGCACGCCGGCTGGGTCGCGGCGGGGGCGCTCCTTCTCGCGCTCGCGCCGGCGACGCGGCGCGCGCGCCGGCCGGTCCTCGCGTGGTGCGGCCTCTATGCGTCGGCGCTCGTCGGCTCCTTTGCATTCACGCGCCTTTCACCCCCGTGGCACGTGCATTGGTCGTGGGACCGCCTCGCGCTCATCCCGGTTGCCGTCCTTCTGCCGGTACTCGCCGAGGCTCTCGCGGAATGCGTGCAGGGGAAAAGTGCGCCCGAGCCTGCTCCAAAATCTCGTGTGGTGTCCCCTCCCGAGGCTCCTGCCCCAGCGCTCTGAGGGCGAACGCGAGCGTTGTCCTGACGCGCGCCTCGTCGAGTGTTTCGAGGGGCAGTGCGCCGTCCCTCTTTCCGAGCTTTCTTCCGTCGGGACCGAGGACGAGAGGAAGGTGCGCGTACGTTTGGGTCGGAAAGCCGAGGGCCCGCTGGAGCGCGATCTGGCGGGCCGTCGAGTCGAGGAGGTCCGCGCCGCGCACGACCTGTGTCACGCCCTGCGCGGCGTCGTCCACGACGACCGCGAGCTGGTACGCGAATGGACCGTCGGCGCGCTTCACGACGAAGTCGCCGACGGAGACCTCGAGATTTTCGGAGATGGGACCGAAGAGAAGATCTTCGAAGGTGAAGAGGCCGGGGGGAACGCGGAAGCGGTAGGCGCGGGCCGCCCTGCCGGGCTGCAGTCCGGAGCGGCACGTGCCGGGGTAGATCGACGAAGGGGACTCCGAAGGCGCTTCGTCGACGCGCACGGGTGCCGACGCCGCCCGCTCGATGTCCGCTCTCGAGCACGCGCAGGTGAAAACCATCTTCTTTCTAAGAAGATCTTCAAGCGCCATCTCGTAATGCCAGAGACGGAGAGACTGACAAACAACCTCCCCATCCCACGTCAGGCCGTAGCGTTCGAGCGCGGGAAGGATCTCGTCCGCGGCGCCGGGCACGACGCGAGGCGTGTCGAGATCCTCCATCCGCACGAGCCACCTCCCGCCCGCGGCGCGCGCAAACAGCCACGAACCGAGTGCCGCAACGAGGCTGCCCAGGTGCAGAGGACCGGTGGGAGAGGGCGCAAATCGCCCGGTGACGCCGCGTGAGAGACTCACCGCGCGAGGTTAACTCGCTAAATGCCAGCCGCTTGACGCGGCCGTGCCCATTCCTTACGATCCACCGCTCTTTCGCGTCTTTCTGCGCGGCCCGCTACGCGCCGAAAAGCGGTGGTCTTTTTACATTCCGCAGTAGCTCAATGGTAGAGCATTCGGCTGTTAACCGAAGGGTTGTAGGTTCGAGTCCTACCTGCGGAGCCAACTTCCTTCCCCGCGAACGCATGGCGTTCGCGGTTAACACGAACCCCGCGACGACCTCGCGGGGTTCTTCGCATTTGGGCGCCATAAAAAGGAAGAAATGATTCTCCGTTGGATCCGATGGTGGAGCGAGCTCTGAGAACGCTGTGACCTGCTCGAACTCGGTCCGCGTCAGTGACCGCGAGCCGCTCTCTCGGGCGATTCTTGTCGAGAGCGGCAGAGACTGGTTAACGGCGAGCTGATTGCCGGGGTCCGGGGAGGCGAGTAAATAACCCACCTCAGGGGGGTCAGTTTCGAGCGCGTACGGGCTGGAGGCGACCTCGACGAATCCATCAGTGAATTGGCGAAGTGACTGATTAATAGACACTTAGTCCAGTCGCTCGAGCCAGTGCCGGAGTCCCGTTCTCGCGCCAACGCTGCGGTTCATAAATACCCAGGGTTATTTACTCGCCTCTCCCGAATCGCCGCGACGTGGCCCAACGTCGCGCGAGAAAAGCGCGCCGCTGGCCGCAGTGGCGGCCCTTCGGGCCAATCCGATCTGGCCGCAGCGGCCCTCTGGTTTACCTTGCCTTGTTCACCAGAGAGAGCGTCCATGTCCGTCGATAGCGGCGCCTTAAGGCCGCGGAAAAGGAGGGAAAGCGTGAATAGAGCGTCGAACGCGGTACGAAACGCGACGACGCCGCCGTGGTGCGCACTGCGGCCGAACTCGCGGCCCTCGCCGAGATGACGGGCGCCGAGATGGCGGAGAAATACCTCGTTCTGTTCGGGCAACCGGCCCGCTCCCGGAACAAGGACTTCCTCAGGAAGCGCCTCGCCTGGCGCATCCAGGAACTGGCCGAAGGAGGTCTTTCGGAGCGGGCCCTCGCCCGCATCG
Organism: Thermoanaerobaculia bacterium; assembly: GCA_963816185.1. Taxonomy (GTDB): domain Bacteria; phylum Acidobacteriota; class Thermoanaerobaculia; order UBA5066; family UBA5066; genus Fen-183. The sequence goes on from CAWFJJ010000029.1 coordinate 425,288, forward strand.
AAGAGCTCGGGGCGGACGCTCTCACTGCAAGGCGGCGTCCGGCACGACCGCGAACGTCTTCCCCGACATCGCCGCCAGTCCACGGGATGCCGCGCGTGACCCGCGACTCCCGCCCGCCGGGACCGTAGTCCGGCGCGTCCACGGCACGACCGAGCACAGCGTGACCATCCTCGACGACGGCTTCGAGTACGACGGTGAGCGGTACCGCTCCCTCTCGAAGATCGCCCGCGTCATCACCGGCACCCCCTGGAACGGCTATCTCTTCTTCTTCGGGCGGGCGAACGGCACGAAGTCCCGGGCTGGAGCGCAGGGACGATGAAGAGCCGGCGGAAACCCGCGCCGGAAGTCGCTCCCGAGACCCGCCGCTGCGCCATCTACACCCGGAAGTCGACCTCGGTCGGCCTCGAGCAGGATTTCAACTCCCTCGACGCCCAGAGGGAGGCCTGCGCCGCGTACATCAAGAAGCAGCCCGGCTGGAGCCTCGTCGACGACCGCTATGACGACGGCGGCTTCACCGGCGCGAACATCGAGCGTCCTGCCTTCCAGAGGCTCCTGGCCGACATCGACGCCAGGAAGATCGACGTCGTGGTCGTCTACAAGGTCGACCGCCTCAGCCGGTCGCTCCTCGACTTCGCGAAGCTGATGGAGCGGTTCAGCCGGGCCGGAGCCTCCTTCGTCTCCGTCACCCAGAACTTCTCCACCGCCGACGCTATGGGGCGGCTGACCCTGAACATGCTCATGTCCTTCGCCGAGTTCGAGAGGGAGATGATCGGCGAGAGGACGCGCGACAAGATCGCAGCGGCCCGCCGGAAGGGAAAGTGGACAGGCGGCCCGGTCCCCCTCGGCTACACGGTCAAGGAAAAGCGACTTGTCGTAAACGAGGCCGAGGCGGTCCTCGTGCGCGAGATCTTCGCCCTCTACCTCGAGCAGCGGTCGGCTCTAGCGGTCGCCCGGCTCCTGAACGAACGCCGTCATCCGTCGACAGCAGACGTGGGCGCGGACGGCAAGCCCCGCGGAGCCCACCCCTGGACGAACGCCGACGTGCTGCGACTGTCATCAAGGACGCCCATCTACGCGGGCTACATGCAGGAGTCACGGCGAGCTGTACGACGGAGAGCACGAGGCCATCGTCGAACGCGAGACGTTTGCGCGAGCACGAGCTCTCCTGGACGGGGCGTCACGGAAAATGAACGATCCGTCCCGCAACCCGGACTACATCCTGCGGGGGCTACTCCGCTGTGCATGCTGCGGCTCGGCTTTCACGCCTGCCTCGACCCGAAAGGGGACGGAACGAATACCGCTACTACCGCTGCATCAGGAGGGACAAGGAAGGCAGGGAGGCGTGCCCCTCGTCGCCTCTCCCGGCCGACGCCATCGAGGCATACGTGATCGAGCGGCTCAGGGAGTTTGCGGCGGAAGGAACCATGCCGATGCCGCCGAGATCGAGACCTCGTGGGTCGCACGCTGCCTCGCCGACTTCGATTCCATCTGGGACGTCCTGACGCCTGCAGAACCGGGGCCGGCTGGTACGCGCTGTCGTCGAAGCAGTCGAGGTCGACGAGCCAGCGAACCGGGTCAGGGTCCTCATAGTCGAGCCCAGCGACGGGCCTCGGCACGCTCCCGACCGAGGGCCATGCGAGGTGCTCGCGTGAGTACGCGGGGCGCGAGAGTCATAGACGGCGAGCTTCATCGGGTCCGGCACGGACGGCGGAAGCGATTCGTTGCCATCGCGTCGCCAGGGCCCTCTGCATCGCCCGGCCCGCGTCGCCGTCACACTCGCCCTCGCCCACAAGATCCGGCAGGGGATCGAGAGCGGAGAGATTCGGGATCAGGCGGAGGCCGCGAAGAATTCTCGGCCTAACTCGGGCGCGGCTCTCCCAGATCCTCGACCTTACGAATCTCGCGCCGGACCTTCAGGAAGAGATCCTCTTCCTCGAAGCGATCGACGGACGCGAGCCCATGAGTGAGCGGGCGCTGAGAGGAGTGGTTGGTGTCGACGGCGTGGGCCGAGCAGCGGCTGCGGAGAACGAAATAAGGCTCCATACGAATAAGCCGCAAGGGCAACTAGGCCTAGCTTGCAAAGGCGGCTACATGCCAGTGAGCCCACTCGCGGCCGATCATCTGCCACGAGCTGGATCGGCATTGGTTCTCCGGTTACCTGCTAAACTCTGACCTTGCCATGACGATTGGTGTGGGCACGACAATCACACACGGCACCGACCGATACGAGGTGACGCGGACGCTGGGCTCCGGCGGCTTTGGAAGTACATTTGTTGCGGTACGTCGGTCCCCAGATAGAACACCCGTTGACGTTGTAATAAAGGTCCCGGCTCCGCACGTATTGACTGATCCAATCTGGGCGCAGAAATTTGCTCGTGAGGCGAGGATTCTCGCCAACGTTCATCATCCGAACGTCGTCAGGATTATCGCGTACTGGGAGTTTGCGAAATCAGGCGAGAAGGCTCTCGTCCAGGAACTCGTCTTGGGTGCTAAGGAACTTCCAGACTATATTGCGGGACATCCCGATTCAACCGGCTCGCTCTTGCTGCAGACACTCTACGCGATGCACGCATTTCACAGCGCGGCATCGCCTGCCGCCGTTCACAGGGACCTTTCGCCGAGGAATATCTTGGTTTCAGATTCAGGTGTCATCAAGGTCATCGATTTTGGCCTCGCCAAGGAGGATCCTCGTGCGACTCAGACGCTAACACTGACCGGCGACTCGTTCGGAACTCCGGGCTGCATGTCGCCTGAGCAAGTAGCTGACGCCGGCTCCGTTGATCACCGAACGGATCTCTTCGCCGTAGGGCGATCCTTCGCGGCCGCCTTACAGCGCCGGCACCCTCAGGTTGCGCGGCCAGACAAGCTGGCGGAACCATGGAAGACCCTGTGCATGAAGCTTGCGGAGGACGATCGGGACGACCGCCCAGCGAATGCTGAGGCGGCCACCTCTGAGGTCTTTCGTGAGATGTTGCGATTCGGTGCAAAGCTCGAGCATCTGGCAATGCACGCAGTTGAAATGAGCAAGCGTGTCGTCCTGGCGGGATGGCCCGAGTTGTGCGAGCGGGAACTATTGGCGATGGGCGATTTCGATCAGGCGGCAGTTCGTCTCATGGAGAGTCTGAGCCCTGGCGTGTTTGCGCCATCCTTCGACGCGCCTAAGCTCTTTGACCTGTTAGAGAAATCCTCCGCTGTCGCGAATGTTAGCTCCGGCAGCGCCGATTTCGAGGACGCTGATCCGCTTGGTGTCGTGTACGCGCGCCTCTATCGGTATTTGGATCCGGCTCGCAAGATGGCCTGCTTCGCACGGGTATGCAAGGCGGCTGTGCTAATGCACAGGTACTCAGTCATGCAGGATGTGAGGGTAATCTACGGAGCAGAGTCTAATCCGGCGATTCAGGCCCAACTTGTGAGCGTCCTAAATACCGAGGATCCGCGCCGAGCTATTGAAGGGCGGGGCGTGTTGCCTAGAACGCCGTAGTGCCGTCGTCCGCGGCGGCCGCCCTCAGAATCCGGGTGACCTTCGATTCGCACCGGCGCTCTTCGCTCTTCGGCGTCGACGGTGTCGAGTGCCCGGAGAGTCACTTCATTACCCTCGGTCCCGGGCTTGACCTCTGGAGCTGGCGCACTAGGTGTTGCGGCGACGTGTGGGGCTGCAACGGGAAGTGCGGCGGGTGTTGGCTCTACTCTGAAGCACCCGACGCTGCTAAAAGGCCCTCCATCGCCTAGACAGCCCGGCCGATCTACGTGCAGAAGGTGGAAGTTCTCAGATTCCCAGGGATGTGCGCGTCACCTTCAACGTCAATAACTTGTTTGATCCGTCACTCTTTCGTGCCGATAACGCGTGTATCGTCAGCGAGTTACAAGTTATGCGATCGGACGTGGTACGAGCAGTCATTGACAGAAGGATCTAAAAGGACTTAAATTCGTCCTTGTCAGTCCTTGTTAAGGACGAACGAAGGAGTCATCCGTTATGAGCATGCCCGTCACGGAACCCTGCCCCTGGTGCGGTAGCGAGATTTCTCACGACCGGTTCCTGGAGATCCAGCAGCGCATTCGCGCCGAGGAACAGGCGCGCGTGAAAGTGATGGAGGCCGACTTCAAAAAGCGAGAGGTACTCGTTCGACAGCAGGCCGAGGCCGAGGTCAACAAGAAGGTCCTCCTCGCGAAGGAACAGACGGAGCAGCAGTGGAAGAAGCTCGTCGCCGACCAGCGTGCCTCGCTCGAGAAAGAGCGCGATGGCCTGCTACTCAAGAGCCAGGCCGACCACGCGCGGGTGAATGCGGCGCTCCAGAAGAAGATCCTCGAGCTTCAGCGGCAGGTCGAGCGCAAGACGGCCAACGACATCGGCGACGGCGCTGAGATCGACGTGTACGAGGCGCTGCGCGACGTGTTCCCGGGCGACAAGATCACGCGGGTCGAGAAGGGCCAGCCCGGAGGGGACATCCTCCACGAGGTCCTCTACAAGGGCGCGTCCTGCGGAAAGATTCTCATCGACGCCAAGATGCGCCAGCAGTGGAAGTACGAGTTCGTGAACAAACTGCGCGCCGACCAGACCGAAGCCGGGGCCGAGCACGCGATCCTCGCGACGACCGCGTTCCCGGAGGGTAAGAAGGAACTCGCCATCGAGTCCGACGTCATCCTCGTCAGCCCGGCGAGGACTGTGCACATCGTCAGCCTCCTCCGGAAGGCGATGGTCCAGACCCACGTGAGCGGCCTAAGCGTCAAAGAACGCGCCACGAAGATGAGCAAGCTCTACGAGTTCATCACGAGCCCAACCTACGCGCAGCGCGTTCGGGAAGCCGAGAAACTCACGGACGACATCCTGGAGCTTGACGTGCAGGAGAAGAAGGCTCACGACAACGTCTGGAAAAAGCGGGGCACCTATACCATCCGGCTTAACGCCGTCCTTCGCGAGGTCGACACGGACGTCGCGAGCATCATCGAGTCGCGCGAACCTGCCATCTCGGCGGCCTAGTCCGATGAGCGCCGTCCCCGACAACGTCGTCCGTCACTGGCAGGAACGCCGCCTGGGCAGAACCATCCTCCGGACCTACCGGGACACCGTCGACATTGACGAGTGCGTCCCGAACCTCAAGCAGCCACGCATGGGGCCAAAGGAGGACCCGGAGCTCCAGCGCCAGATCGAAGCGAACGAGGGCATCTTCGAGCCGCTCCTCCTCGAGCCACACCCGGAACTGCCCGGGAAATACCGAATCATCGATGGCGACCGGCGTTGGACGAACAGCAAGGTCCTCGTCGACACCCAGAAGAAGAATCTCTACCGCCCGCTCCCCGCGGAAATCACGGACCACACCCTCACGGACGAAGAGCGATTCAGGGTCTGGATCTACATCCACCGCCAGCGAAGGGAATGGGAGTCTAAAGAAAAGGAAATGGTCGCCTACAGCCTCGTCACGATGGTCGGGCGAGCGAGCGCCGCCAACATCCTCGGCATAACCGTGCGCGACCTCGACAAACTCGTCGACATCTACGAGCTGAGCGACAAGCTTACGACCCTTCCCGAGCCGGGCGCCAGCATCACGTGGGCGCGTGAGATCAAGAACCTCAACCGGAAGCTCCTTAACCCGACGACGCTCGACACCATCGTCCAGCGGATCAATGACAACGAGATCACGAACAGCAAGGACATCCGGAAGCTCCGAAAGATCCTCAAGGACCCCGTCGCCCGCGACCACTTCCTGAAACCGGACGGCAGTATCGAGACCGCCCTCGAACAACTCGCGCCCGCGCCGTCAAAGAAGGCTGGAGGCCTCGTCGGCGACCTCCAGGAGCTGGGCGAGACTCTCAAGCGCTATCCCTGGACGACCCTGGCCGCCAGCAGAGGAGACGCGGAGCTACTCCGGACCCTCGAACAGACCGAGAAGCTCCTTAAAGACCTAAAGAAGGCTCTCGGACGTTGAAATGGCCGGCGAAGTGCTCGATGACGCGGCCCTCGTCAACAGCTTAAAGAGGCGGCTTCTCACGAGCGAGGTGACATCGTGAGAATCCGCGACCGCGTCGTCGAGCTCCGCCGCATCCCGGCGGGCTCGCTCCTCCCGAACCCGAAGAACTGGCGACGGCATCCGAAGGCGCAGGCCGACGCCCTTCGCGGCCTGCTCTCCGAAATCGGTTACGCCGATGCCCTCCTGGCTCGCGAAACGCCCGAGGGCTTGATGATCATCGACGGACACCTCCGTGCCGAGACGACACCAGACACCGTCGTGCCGGTCCTCGTGCTTGACGTCACGGAGGCCGAGGCCGACAAGCTCCTCCTGAGCCTCGACCCGCTCGCGGCGATGGCCGAAGGGGACACCGATGCCCTTCGCGCCCTCCTCGAGCAGGTCGAAACCGACAGCGACGCCGTCCAGAAGATGCTCGACGGCCTCGCCAAGGAGTACGGCGCGCAGCCTGGCCCGAAGCCTCTCGACGACCCCGGTCCGAGGTTCGACGAGGCTGAGGAGCTCAGGAAGAAGTGGGGCGTCGAGCTCGGGCAGCTCTGGGTGCTCGGCGAGCACCGGCTTCTCTGCGGCGACTCCACGAACCCCGCCGACGTCAGCGAGGCTCATGAACGGCGCGCGTGCCGTCCTCTTCGCGACCGACCCGCCGTACCTCGTCGGGTACGACGGGACGAATCACCCCGGAACCAAGGCAAGCGAGAAGCGCTTCTCGCTCAACACCGACTGGTCGGGCACCTACGGACAGGCGTGGGACGAGGCGGACGCGGCGCAGAACTCCGACCTCTACGACCGCTTCATCAAGGTTGCAGTCGAGGTCGCGATTCTCCCCAACGCCGCCTGGTACTGCTGGCATGCCTCGCGACGGCAGCGGATGGTCGAGGAGAGCTGGGAGAAGAACGGGGCATTCGTCCACCAGCAGATCATCTGGAACAAGCCGAACAGGCCGATCCTCACGCGCTCCTGGTACCTGTGGGCGCACGAGCCCTGCTTCTTCGGCTGGCTGAAGGGAAAGAAGCCGCCGAAGGAGACCGTCGATTACGGGCGCACGGTCTGGGAGATCGACGCGGCCTCAATGACGATGAGCGTCCCGACCACCCGACCCCGAAGCCCCTCGACTGCTTCGCGATCCCCATGCGCCAGCACACGAAGGTCGGCGACGTCTGCTACGAGCCCTTCAGTGGCAGCGGGAGCCAGATCATCGCCGGGGAGCGCGAAGGCCGACGCGTTTACGCGATCGAGATCTCGCCCGCCTACGTGGCCGTGACCCTCGAGCGGTGGGCCGAGGCGACTGGCGGTAAGCCGCAATCGAATCAGACGCCGGCGCGTACGGCGAAGGTGCGAGTGATGGCCCGCCCCACACTTCTCACGCCCGAGCGCCATAAGGCGATCGTCGCAGCGATTCGGGCCGGAGCCTTCGACTGGATCGCCGCCGAGGCCAACGGCATCGACCGGCAGACTTTCAAGCTCTGGATGCGGAAGGGCATGCGGAAGAAGAGGGAGCCCTATCTCTCTTTCGTCCACGACGTCCGTACCGCGCGCGCCCAGGCCCGTCTCTCCGCCGAGATCGAGGTCAGGAAGGAACAGCCGTTCAGCTGGCTGCGCTTCGGCCCGGCCGCGAGCGTGACGGGGAAGAAGGCTGGACGGAGTCGTCCGAGATCAAGCACTCCGGATCCGTTCGGCGTCATGTACTCGCAGGAGTGGACGATCATCTCAGTCGCCATCGAAACGGCGCTCGAGAGCTACCCCGAAGCGAAGCTGGCCGTAGCAGAGGCCTTGAAGAGGCTCGCGTAGTGCTAGCCCGGAACCTTGAGCTCCGCCTCGACCCGGCCGCGATCATGGAGCGGGCCGGGATGCCGCCCGACCCGTGGCAGGTCCGGCTCCTGAGGTCGAGGAACGAGCGGACCCTTCTTCTGTGCTCGCGTCAGAGCGGCAAGAGCACGGTGACGGCCGCGATGGCGCTCCACGAGGTCCTCTTCCGGCCGAAGTCCCTCGTGCTTCTTCTGAGCCCGTCCCTCCGTCAGTCGCAGGAGCTGTTCCGGAAGGTCACCGACTTCAGGAACAGGCTCGGCGAGCCGATCGCGATCGCCGAGGAGTCGGCGCTTCGCGTCGAGCTTCAGAACGGCTCGCGCATCGTCGCCCTGCCCGGAACTGAGGAGACCGTCCGTGGCTTCTCGGGCGTCGGCTCCTCATCGTCGACGAGGCCGCGCGCGTGGACGACCCGCTCTACTTCTCGATCCGTCCGATGCTCGCCGTCTCGGGCGGCCGGATGGTGTGCCTCACGACGCCGTTCGGGAAGCGTGGGTTCTTCTACGAGGAGTGGACCGGCGACGGCCCGTGGGACCGCATCAAGGTCACGGCGAGGGAGTGCCCGAGGATCTCGGCGAAGTTCCTCGCGGAGGAGCGAGCCTCACTCGGCGAATGGTGGTACCAGCAGGAGTACGAGTGCTCGTTCTCGGACACGACGGACCAGTTCTTCCGGACCGTCGACGTCGAGCGGGCCTTCTCGGACGAGGTCACGCCGCTCTTCCCGGATGCGCCGCCGCTCGCAGCCGCTGTCCCTTCCCTCTGGCGACGTCTTCCTCGACGACATCGAGCCGCATCACGGAGTCCGAGCAGTGAGGTTCGTCGTCGGCGTCGACCTCGGCCAGACGGCGGACTACACGGCCATCACGATCCTCGAGGAGAGGGAGAAGAACTCCTACGACGTCCGGTACCTCGAGCGTCTTAGAAACACGCCGTACCCGCTCGATCGTCAGGCGGCTCGACCACCTCGTGAAGAGGCTTCCCGAGAAGCCCTCGATGGCCGTGGACGCGACCGGTGTCGGCAGGCCCGTCATCGACATGATCCGGGACGCGAATCTCCCCGCGACCATCTACCCGATCACGCTGACCGGCGGGGATGCCGTCAGTCAGGGACGGGATGGAGCGGCACGTGCCGAAGAGGGACGTGGCGTCGACGATCGCCGTGCTCCTCCAGACCGGACGGCTCCGGATCGCCCGAGGCCTCAAGGAGTCCGAGACCCTTCTCCGCGAGCTCCTGAACTTCCGCGTGAAGATTTCCCTCTCCGGCCACGACACCTACGAGGCCTGGAGGGAGCAGGAGCACGACGACCTCGTCCTTGCGGTCGGGCTCGCTGCGTGGCTCTTCGAGAAGGGACGGGACGGGTACCTCCTGTACATGGAGGAAGAGCTCAAGAGGTTCAGGGAAAAGAGGGCGGGTTGAGCTTCGTCATCGGCGTCGAGCTCGGCCAGGTCTCGGACGTGACGGCGATCGCCGTCGTGGAGTCCCTGACGCTGCCGTTTCTCAGGAGCGAGGAGATCCGCGAGAGAACGCTGGGTGAGCGTGCGGCCCGTCTACCAGGGCCCCGGACGGGACCGAGACGCGCGAGCACCCTCCCGTGAACTTCGCCCTCCGGCATCTCGAGAGGATCCCGGCGGGCGTGTCGTACCCGGAGATCGTGAGCCGGGTCGAGGCCCTTCACCGGCAGCTCAGAAAGCCAGTCGACCGTCCTCGACGGCACGGGCGTCGGGAAGGCGGCCGTCGAGCTGTTTCGACAGTCGGGCTTCTACGTCGTCCGTCTTCACGCTGATCGCAGGGGACCAGATGATGCAGGACGGCAGCAACTACCGGATCCCGAAGAGGGACGTGATCTCGTCGACGCAGGTTCTGCTCCAGACAGGGCCGCCTCAAGATCGCCCGATCGCTGCCGCACGCGGCTCTACTGGCCCGCGAACTCGTCAACTTCCGCTTCAAAGTGGGTCAGGACCGGTCCGAAGACGTCCTCGACTGGCGCGAGGGGCCGGACGACGATCTCGTCCTGGCGCTCGCGATCGCGGCGTGGGAGGCAGAGCGAGACCCGGATCTGGCGTCGTCGTTCGGATATGGCGTTTCGGAGACGGCGGGGTGGCGCGGGATCTTCTAGTGAGAGAGTCGAGCCACCATCTTCTCGTCGAGCTGATTACGACGGGCAGATTCAAGAGCCGGTACTGCTACCCGCAGATGGCGGCGATGACGAAGCGGATTCGCGAAATTGTGAATCGTACGGCCGGCGGCGACATCAAGTATAGATCGGCCCGAGTTGAATGTGGCGGATGCGGAAACTCTTGCCGCTTGGGATCGGTTCCAGCGCGAAGACGAGTCGTTTGAGAGGGCCGTCGGTAAGCGAAAGCCATCGGAGGATCAGGCTGGCCTTCTCTGAGAGGTCTGGCGCGGGCAGGTGTATGTGTGAGACATCGGGCGCGCGGGCCAAGAAGTCCGCAATTCCGCCGGCGGCGAGGTCCGCCGGTGCGACGAGGTCCTCGGCGCGGAGCTGGTCGGACTCGGTTGAGATCGGCTTTACCTCGACCGTTGCGAGTCTCCGTTTGTAGAACGCGTCGCACGTCTGACCGAGGAAGAGGAGAAAGTCTTCCACGTGTTGCTCGTTCGACAGCGTCTCGTCGTTGTCGGACACCCAGTGCAAGTGGTCGAGGATCGGGGCGAGCCCAGCCAGGAAGAACGTCACGATGCTGGTGAGGCGCGCAACGCGCTCGAATGACGTCGCGCTCCAGTACTGGTAATTGTCGTAGCGCGGCGACGAACTCAGAAGCTTCTTGTCATAGGTGAAGAGGCTATTGATCGCAGTGTTGACTCCTACGGTCACGAGCACGCCCTCTAGCGCATCTGCCGCCCGGAGGAAGTCCGACAGCGAGCGGAGACGGACGGCATCGGAGAGCCTTTTGTAGGAATACGTACGTCCATGGTCATGGCGGCGTCGATGCTCGGCGCGAAGCCGCTGCCAAGCAGGGAGGGAGTCGGCGGAGGCGAGGAGGAACGAATACGTTTCGTACGGCGATCCCCGATGCTGACCGCTGTAGTCGGATGCCACGAAGAGGCGGCTGCACGTCGAGAGACTGGGGAGGATGGGAGGATCGATGGCATCCATGCGCCCCATGACGACATCAAATGAGTTCCAGAACATGAAGCCAGGCGGAAGGTGACGCCAGTTTCTGGAACCGAGAATCGGGATGCCCGCAAACATTTCTGGATGGTACCGCGGCCCGACTCACATCCAACAAGAGGGTTCACTGACGTTCTTGCAGGAGCACATGGGCCCCCAATGCTGTGTTCTCCGAGCGCCCTAGTCTTCATGGTCACGCTCTCGTGGCCCTATCGAGCTTCCGATGACTCAGGGACGCCAGGGTCAGGATGTCGAGGGCGTCCTGCTCGCTCATCGGCCACTCGATCTTCGGGTTGTGCGCAGTCGGATTGCGAATCGTCCCGAAGAGTCCGACGAGGAGATTCATGAAGCCGCGCTGTTCGCCTCGATCGGTGTCTGTAGCAAGGGCGTTGATCGCGAGGATGGGGCTCCCAGGCGTCCCGAGTGGAGTCTTCCCAAGCGCGAACGCCTGTGTGATGAGCTCCGCGCCGTCACTAACGAGGCCGGACTTCTGACGAACCTTCGCTGCAATGCTCTTCATCGCCTCGAAGACGGCATGAAAGTAGTTCTCCTGGAGGAGTTCGGCCCTGCAGTAGAGAAGGACGTCGGGGTGAACGCCTCGGGCTTCGAGCGACGCCCGCAGTCGATTTGCACGAGCTAGGGCGTCGGTGAGATTCGAGGCAGCGCTGACCCGGCGAAGCTGCCCGTCGTCTCCGAGTTCCATGCCGCGGAATGCGAGGATGGCGTTGAGCTTCTCACGCTGCACGGCGAAGAGGTCGGGCGATGCTATGAAGCGGACTGGCTTCATGGCTCTGGTCAGGACCATGATCGCGTGATTCCCCATACCCTTCTGGTTCTGCATCTCGACGAGTGCGTTGAAGAGCCGCTTCCACTTCGTCATCTCGGGAGTTACGTCCGGGATCTTGCATTCGGCGAGGATGCGTAGGATTTCTCCGCCCGTGAGCCCATCCGTCGTGTCGGCAATGACCCGACAGAGCGACTCCAGGTGTGCGCTGTCGAAGGGAGGGATGTGATCCATCGTCGGAACCGAACTCCTCTGAGCTCGATGCTACCGGAGAGAGTGCTGTCGACCGCTGGGCTGCCGAAGAGAGGCGTGGCGTCAACGATCGGTGTCTCCTGCCCGTTCCCTTCCGCACGCGGTTCTTTGGCCCCACGAACTCGTAAAGTTCCGCTTCAAAGTGGGTCATGAACGGTCTGGAAGACGCCCTCGACTGGCGCGAAGGGCCCGACGACGACCTCGTTCTAGCGCTCGCGATCTCGGCGTGGGAGGCCGAGCGGAACCGGGCCTCGGCTTCTCGTGCGGGTACGGCGTGTCGGAGCTTCAGGGCTGGAAGGGCTTCTAGCATTGGTCGAAACGCGTGTTGACGGGGAGGCCGCACGGAAGTCCGCGTCTCCCACAGAGCCGCCTAACGCCGCGCGACGTTGGCCCACGTCGGGCGCTCGGAGGAGGGCTGAGTAGATAACCCTGGGTTAGAAACGGCGCGCCACGAATCGCACGTGCGCGTCGGGCGACGTGACTGCGCCTGCGACGTATTAAGTGCACTCCCTTAATCAGTTCCGAGATCGTTTAGACGCGCCGCGAGTAATGATTCCCGTGCGTCAGTCCGTCGAAACTGACCCCCCAGAGGTGGGTTATTAACTGATCATGGTGACTCTCGCGGACCACTCGATTGAGGTCGGAATTCCGACTTGCGCCCGATCCCATAATCTGGCTCGAGATCCGGCCTCCGCGATCGGCTCCTAACCGTTTGAGGGTGGCGTCGATGCGGCCCGACGTATATCCCGTCAGTCTGACTAAATGACACGTTATCGGACCGTGTGTAGAGAACGGGGCGCAAGTGGCGAAGTGACCACTCAAGGTCAGGTTGACCCGGCGTCCGTGGCGGCCTTCGCCTAGACCTTGCCGAACCTCGCGGTGCAGGTGTCCGTGTTGCTGAACGGTAGGCTGGCGTCTGCTCGTGGGTCAGATCACCCTGGCTCGTCCATCGCCCCGGAAATCAAGGCAAGTGCCGCCCTCACGAGTCCATTCACGGGGCCGTTCTTGCCGAGCAATTGGCCGTTGACGTAGCCGCCGTCGATGAGAAGCACGAGCTGATCCGCCAGCAATGTGGATTGGCGCGCACCCATTCGCTTCGTCAGGTCGCCCAGACGTCGACGCAATTCGGCCTTGTGCGCGAGAGCGGCGGCGCGTGCCGGGTGGTCGGCGGCGGGGAATTCGGTCGCCAGGATGCGTCACGCTCATTTCGGCTTCAGCCTCTTGCGGGCGCGGTAGCGGGCGGCCCGAATTGCCTCTGGCGTCTTCCCGGTTCGGCGGGCCTTCTGCACGGCTGTTTCGTCCTTCGCCCGCGGGCACTCCGAACCGCCGAGCTCTGGTCATCGCGGGCGACGACCCGTCCGCAAAGGCCATGGTCACCGAGATGCTCGGCGCGTTTGGCTTCGATACGGTCGACGCGGGGCCGCTGAAGGAGGGCTGGCGCATTCAGCGTGACACGCCGGGCTACGGACCACGACACAACGCCTCGGAGTTGAGGAGGGACCTCGTGGCCGCGAAGCGGTATCGGGACATGTGACGCGATCGTCCAGCGCTCGGGCCGCGACCCGATCGGAAGGTCTCTCCACTCGCACCACAGCCCCCGGCAATTCCCATCGCGCCCCTCCAGGATTCTTTGTAAGGATCATAGACTTACGCGCCTCGGGATCCGTAAACTGTCTTCGTGGAGACCGAAGAGCTAAATCGGCTGATCCGCTCCCTCAACGAGGACCGGTGGAAGGACGACGCGCCGGGCGAGGAGCGGATCGAGCTCGTTGGCGGCGACAACGCCCCGTCCGCCCCCGAGCCGGCCTTCCCCTCGCCAGAAACGGCCGCGGACCTCGACGTGGCGCCGCGTCTAGCCGCGCTCCTTTCGGAGACCCTCCGGCGCGGCGGGACCGACCTCCTCCTCGTGCCCGGCGCTGCTCCTACGATCCGCATCCACGGCCTCCTGGAGGCCGCGACGGCGGACCGGGAGCCTCTAGTGAGCGCGACGGCATGGGAACTCCTGGTCGGAGCGCTCTCTCCTGAACGGCGCCGCCATCTCGCGGAGAGCGGATCGGTCGATTTCTCGCTGCGCCTCGCGGGCTTGGGCCGGTTCCGCGTCAACCTCCATCGCACGAGGAGCGGCGCGGCTGCAGCGCTGCGGGCGCTGCCGCGCCGCATCCCATCGCTCGCCGAGCTCGGCTTGCCGGTGTCGCTCTACGATCTGACAAAACCCTCGCGCGGCCTCATCCTCATGACCGGAACAACCGGCTCCGGCAAGACTACGACGTTGGCGGCGCTCGTCGACCACGTAAACCGCACCGAGCGCCGCCATGTCGTCACGATCGAGGATCCGATCGAGTACGAGCATGCCCATGCCCGGTCGGTCGTGGAACAGGTGGAGGTGGGCGTGGACGCTCCCAGCTTCGCGACGGCTCTCGTGGCGGCCCTGCGCCAGGATCCCGACGTGATTCTCGTCGGCGAGATGCGCGATCTCGAAACCACGCGCACGGCCCTCACCGCCGCCGAGACGGGCCACCTCGTCCTCGCGACGCTCCATACGAACGACGTGCCCCAGACGATTCACCGCATCGTCGACCTCTTCCCTTCCGAGCAGCAGGCTCAGGTGCGCCACCAGCTCTCGCTTGCCCTTGCCGCCGTTGTCTGCCAGCAACTCGTGCCGCGCAAGGACGGCTCGGGGCGCGCCGCCGCCGCTGAGGTACTCTTGGCGACGGACGCCGTCCGAGCGTTGCTTCGGAAGGGCGCGCTGCATCAGCTCCATAACGAAATGACCCTCGGGCGAAGACTCGGGATGATGACGGCCGAAGACTCGCTTGCCGGGCTCGTCAGGTCCGGGGCGATCTCGGAGGAGGACGCGCGCCTGAGGGCCTCGCACCCCGAGGACCTCGCCTCGCTCTTGCGCTCCGAGGGACGGTAGAGCCGCTGGTTCCTGATGGCGCGCGAATGTAAACTAACGTCGATGGTCGTCACCCGCATGAAACAGGCCGCCGGGTCCACAGAACTCCACTATGCCGTTCGCGCCCTTTTCCTCCTTGCTATCGCAGCGACATGCGTGTCATGTCGCCGGCCCAATCCGACCCAACAGGTTATCGAGGGCTGGCATACGCAGGCCCCCAGCGACAACGGGTTCGCCGTTCGCTTGGATGACGCTACGCATAATGGGCGTCGGATTGTCGTTCTCACGAATGAAAGAAGTGACGCAACGGGGATTGGTACGATCGTTCGAAGGATACCTGCCGCACCTTATCGCGGCCGCCGCCTTCGGTTTTCCGCTCTCCTACGCACTAAGGACGTGATCCGGGGCGCAGCCCTCTGGATGCGGATTGACGGACCCGATCGGCCAGTCGCGTTCGACAACATGCAAGACCGGCGTGTCCTGGGAACTGTCGATTGGACTCAATACAACATCGTCCTCGACGTGCCACCAAACGCGCAGGAGATCGCATACGGCGTCCTTCAAGTAGGCTGTGGTTCAACGTGGATCGACGGCGCAGCCGTCACCCCTGTTGGAAACGACTTCGCCCCCACGAATAAGCTCACGGCGGCTCAGCTAGCAAAGCTTCCCCCGCCTTCCGGCAAGGAATGCGACTGTGACAAGAAGTGATCTTCCGTCGACCAAGTCGACACAAGACGACGGGTCACGGATCTTCCGAAGCAGAGAGACTCAACCTACTCAGGATACTCCGCCCGATCTCGCTTTACCGAACGTGTCACCACTCTCCACGAGCATGATCGCCGTTACTGTGATTCTCCTCGGTCTCGTCTTCGTGGTCCTTCCACTCCCTCGCCATGTCGAACTTTCTGCGCGCGTAGTGCACGCCAACGTCACCACCAATACCTGCGAGGTAGAAGCTTCGCTCCTCCGGATGATCGATCTCGACTTAACGCCGCCGTTCTTCGCGCACGTTCGAGGAGCCGACGGGTCACCCGGCCACGACGCGACGGTCGTTAGCGTCACCCGCCATGCCGCCACCGGGAGAGCCGTCTCGTTCGTCATCTCTCAGTCGCGGTGTACGGCGCCACCACCAGTCGGATCGGAATTCCGCATTCGGTTCACTGACAAACCCGCTCCGGCGCTTAGAGATCCCAGCGGGCACCGGCCGGAATGAGCCTCCCCTGGCGGCTGACCATCGGCCGCAAGCACGTTCCCGTAGTCCAGGGATCGACCGAAAACGACTGCGGAGCTGCATGCCTTGCAATGATTCTCGCTCACTATGGGCGCTGGATCGGCCTCTCTGAACTGCGTGACGCCTGCGGTGCGGGCAGGGACGGCACCGATGCGCAGCGGCTCCTTCAGGTTGCGCGCCAACAGGGCCTAGCAACGAGTTATGACACTCGGCTAGAGCCTAGCGACCTTTCTACTCGCAACGGTCCAGCCATTCTCCATTGGGACTACAATCATTTCGTTGTCCTCGAGGAAATCAGACAAGGGCGCGTATCGATCGTCGATCCCGCGAGAGGTCGTAGAAGTATCACGATCCGCGACTTGGACGCACACATCACAGGGGTGGCGCTGTTCTTTCGTCCATCGCCCACTTTTCAACGACGCCGCCGGCCTCGGCGCGTTCTATTGCCATACATTGCGCGTCTCCGGCAATATCGTCCCATTCTGCTCTCGTTGCTGGTTCTCGGAATACTGGGACAGCTCACGGCCATCGGTATAGCAAAGGCCACCCAAGTCGTAATCGACGAGTCTTTGGCACGGTCTGATCGGCGGCTACTGCACGTCCTCTTTGCCGGCCTTTCGGCCACTGCACTACTCCAAGGTTGGATGGCGGTCGTTAGGTGGAGACTTTTAGCCGTGTTTCGCACACGTCTGGATTGCGATCTCACCCTTGAATTCTTTCGGCACCTCCTGGCCTTGCCGTTTAGCTTCTTCGAGCAGCACCCCATCGGCGACCTTGTGATGCGCCTGAGCAGTAACTACGCGGTTCGCGATCTCCTTTCCGAACGGATTCTAGGGGTGCTCCTAGAGGGCTTCATGGTGGTCGTCTTAGCCGCCGCGATGTTTGTTGTTAACCCGTGGTTAGGTCTTTTGACCGTTGGCACTGGCGTCCTGCGACTTGCGGCGCTTGGCGCAATTCGGCGCCGCCAGCGTGACCTCATGCAGCAGAGTCTTGAGGCGCAATCGAGAACGCAGTCGTGCGCTGTTGAGACGCTTCATGGTATTCTGGGCATCAAGGCAGAAGGTACTGAGGAACGGGCGTTCCAGCGATGGAACGTTCGCTTTCTGGAGCAACTGCGGATAACGGTAGCCCTAGGCCGCGTACAAGTATCCGCAGACGCGGTTCTCGCCGCGTTGGCCGTGGCGGGCCCAGCCGTTCTGCTTCTCTCTAGTGCCTTGCTAGTTATGGCCGAGCAGCTATCATTGGGTGGTTTGGTGGGCTTTGCTGCGTTGGCGGCGGCGTTTTCTTCCCCTCTGCAGTCGCTCGGCGGTACGTGGTCGGCCTGGGAGATGGCGGGAACCCATGTTGAGCGGCTGGCCGAGGTGCTGGAGACCGAGCGCGAAGGAACCGGGGAGCAAAGTCCTCGTATCGTGCGAGGCGGTATCACCTTCGAAGAGGTCTCTTTTCGGTACGGGCCGCGCGCACCACTAGTTCTCAATGCGTTATCCTTCAGGATAGAAGCTGGCGGCTATGTGGCGGTGGTGGGTCCATCAGGGTCCGGCAAGTCCACCCTTGGTAAAATGCTACTGGCACTCTACCTCCCTGAGGTCGGGCGGGTCCTCGTCGACGACACTGACCTCCGCGAACTGAATCTCAAGGATTTCCGCATGCAGGTCGGCTCAGTAATGCAGGAAGCAGTATTGGCCAGCGGCCCGGTTCGCGAATACATCGCCAGCGGCCGACCAGTATCCGACGAGGACCTTTGCTGGGCGGCCCAGATGGCCGAGATCCATGAGGATATTCTCGCCATGCCGCTCGGCTACCACACAATGATCGCGGAAAATGGCGCGAACTTTTCGGGTGGCCAACGACAGCGCCTTGCCATTGCACGAGCCGTCCTCAGGCGCCCGGCGATCCTCCTCTTTGACGAAGCAACAAGTGCCCTGGACGCAAATACTGAGGAGCGAGTCTTTAACAACCTGTACCATCTAGGCTGTACGCGACTCCTGATGTCACACAGGTACTCGACCATCAGCCGCGCCTCTCACGTCCTCGTCCTCAATAAAGGGGTCCTCGAAGAAGCCGGGCCACCCCTCGACCTTTTGCGGCGGGGTGGATTGTACGCCCAGCTCTTTCACTCCGCCGCGCAAGGATCGAGCTTGCCCGCAGAGCGTGTCCAGAAGTGATCGGATGCGCCTAAGCGTGTCAAGAAAGCGCTGGACCTATCTCGCCGCCGCGGTGGCCGGGACCTTCCTCATTGGTTCGGCGCTCCTGATTGGTGCGAAAGCGTTCGCCCCGCGCCCCGCCCCGCGCCCGGTCGTGCTTGCAAAGTACCGCGACGTCCGTGCGACGCTTCGGCTGTCGGGACGCGTCAAACCTCGAAAAGTCGCGGACGTGAAGTCGCCGGTATCAGGCAGACTAGTGAGGTTCCTAGTAGACGAAGGAATGACTGTTCGCCTGGGCGACGCGATTGCGGTGATTGAACCGGACCAAACACAGGCGCTCCTGATGGAGCAAGTCCGCGTGGACGTCCGATTGAAGCGCCTGACTCTGGAGCAGGCCGAGCGCAGCTACCAACGACTAGAGAGCTTGGGGGCTAGTGGCCTGGCTACTGCGGCCGATGTCGAGACCGCCCGCATCAGTTTCGACTCCGCGAGGGAGACGTTGGCCCTGGCGACTGCGCAGATGGCGATTCTGGAGCGCCAGACTCCCCAGAGTACGAATGCTTCAATAGGAGGCTTTCACGTCCTCGCGCCGGTATCAGGCACAGCCCTCCTTCAGCAGGTATCGCCTGGCGAGACGATTCTCGCGGGCACTGACGGATTGACTAGTGGCGGTACCGTCCTGATGCGCATAGCCGATCTTTCCGAATATACCGTGCGAATCGATATAAACCAGATCGACGTTCTGCGGTTGCGCGTGGGCATGCGTGCCGAGGTTCGCCCAGCCGGTCATCCCGGCGTGCTCCTCAAGGGGCACGTAACGCACGTGGGCGTTGAGGGCACTACCAGCCAAAACCTCACTACCTATCGCGGCGCAATTGCACTTGACGAGCACGTTCCGCTGTTACCGGAAATGAGCTGCGATGTCGACGTCCTATTCGCGGACCGGCCAGGCGTGATTGCCATTCCCCGAGCGGCGCTAATTCGAAACGCGAACGGTACGTTCGTATTAAAACAGGGCGCTGCAAGATCGACGCCTGTCTCCGTTGGCCTCGAAGGTGACGAGTTCGTCGAGATTACCGCCGGTGTTAACGCCGGTGATAACCTTACGATCGTCGCAGGTGGACTCAGTCCTGAACGGGCCGAACCATGATCGTTCTCGCGGTTCTCGAGGCAACGGTGGAAATGCGGCGGCATCCCCTTCGGACGCTGCTGACGTTGTCTGGAGTTATCATCGCGATAAGCACTGTTGTTGGCGTGGGTTCCATGCTCGGCTCGGCGCAGCGCCTCATCGGGCGTGTGCTATCCGAGACCGCCGGTTTGCGGAACATCACGATCACCTACAGGGAACAGCGCCGTCAAAAGGGTCGGTGGGTGCAGGCCCGGCTACCAAACCCCCTTTCTCTGGGGGACTCGGCGGCGGTTCGCGAAAGCCTGGGTCAACAGGTAGAACGCACGTCTTTGCAGGCAACGCTATCGGCGGTGATGACCCGCTCTGGGGCGATCGCGCGCGACGCGCGGGTATTGGCTGTCGAGCCGGAGTACTTTGAAATGTTCAATCGTCGCCTTTTAGCAGGCCGCCTCCTCGGCGCGGCAGATGTCAACGGGGCGAACCTCGTCGCCGTCATTGGTGAACACGCTGCCAAGGCGTTTTTCGGCGGCGACGAGGTCGCAGGGGCGGAAGTGCGTTTGAACGACACGCGAGTCCTCGCTGTCGGCGTAGTCAGCGACGGTATGCTTGGAGAGGGGGAGGCCATTGACGTCTTCTTGCCGATATCGGCAGCCCGGTTTCGGTTTCCGACGCCGTCGGGCCGGACCGCCCCGACGTTTTTGCATGTGCAGACTGCCGAAGATGTCGATGTCGAGAGCTTCAAGACTACAGTGCTGGCGACAATTCTCGATCGCCATCCCGAATATGGCCGTGAGGACTTCGATATTTTGACAGCAGAGCGAGATCGGCGGCAAGCAGAGGATGCGATGGTTCTGATCGCGTTACTCTTCTCCGTCATCGCGGGTCTTTGCTTGCTTACCGGTGGTGTCGGCATAATGAACGTGCTGCTAGCAGCAGTCGTGGAGCGCACGCGGGATATTGGGATTCGCCGGGCGCTCGGAGCTCGCGCGCGCGATATCTTTCGGCAGGTTTTAGTTGAGTCCCTTTGTCTGACCGGTCTAGGGGGACTTTTCGGAATCGGCCTAGGCTATCTTCTAGGGCATGCGTTAGCGGGCATTCTCAATTTAGTCATGAAGCTCGGCGAGGACACGCCATTTCGACTCACACCCGCACTCGATTCGCGAATCCTTGTCTTGGCCGTCGTTACGAGTTTGTCTGTCGGAGTATTCTTTGGCTTGTATCCCGCGATTCGAGCGAGTCGCATGGAGCCGGCCGAGGCACTTAGGGTTGAATAGACGGCGACGGACCCGAACGCCCACCATTAGGGTGTTGCCTCGCTCCCTCCAGTGGGATGCATTGGGGGTTGCCGAACGCCTTTCGCTTTTGCGGGTCAGGAGAATACGATCGGCTGCGACGTTACAATCGATTCGCGCCGCACGCGAGATGATCGAGCGTGCGTTGCCCGTCGATTCTCGCGCTGCGGTCGCCGGATGGCTTGCAAGCGAAGGCGTGCCCGAGAACGACTTTCCTGCTGCACTTCGGTATCCGAAACGATTGGCCTCTCTTTCTTTCAAGCCAAATCTTTGGCAGGACCTTCTCCTGCACGTTCTAGACCCATCGTTCATCCGCGCGGGTTTCAGCGACCAGCCTGCGGAGCCCAGAGATGGCGTGTTTTGTCTCTTGCGGCCGTTTACCTTTTGGGCTCGGCAGGAATTGCTTGATCCCGCATTCGCCTGGCCACGGGTATGGGTCCGTGATCGCGTGGCCCCCTGTCTCATTAACCTTCTTCTTCGCCGACTCGTCCAAAGCAGTCGTCGCACCCTTTACCTGGCGATCAATGTTGATCGCATGAACGGAGTCTTGCTGGGTAGCGCACCGGAGGAGCGGCTCGCCTCTTTTCGCCGGCGCTATTCGGCGGACCCCGCGCGGCTCCGAAGGCTCTTCCTTCGCTATCCCGTACTGAGTCGTCTCCTCGCCGTGCTTTGTCTGAGCTGGCGACGGAACATCACAGCGTTGATAACCGCATATCAGCGCGACCGAAAAGAGTGCGTGAGCAAAATACTGGAGGGGCGTGACCCGGGCAACGTTACCGGAATTTACGCCCTCGGTTCAGACCCTCACAACCACGGGGCAGAGGTTCTGCTACTTGTGCACGAGGCGGGCAAGTTAATCTTCAAACCCAGAAGCCTCGAGGTCGACCAGGCGTTTCAGAAGGTGGTAGAGTGGCTTAACAGTCAGGGCGTATCGCCCCAGCTACGACCCCTGCGGGTGGTCACCAACAAGTCGCGGGGATGGATGGAGTACGTCGAACACGACGGAACCGATGCCGCTGGCGCAGAGCGTTTCTATTTTCGTCAGGGCGTCTATTTGGCGCTGCTGCACTTATTATACGCGACCGACCTGCACGCAGAGAATCTAATCGCTGCCGGCGAGCACCCATATCTCATCGACCTCGAGGCAGTTCTTCATGCGAGACCGGAACTCGGCCGAATACCTGGCCTTGCTGAGAGAGCTCTCGCAGAATCTGTTATGCGGGTGGGTCTGCTTCCAAGCTGGTTCGCGTCTGCGGCTGATCGACCGGGCGTCGACATTAGTGGCCTCGGCAATCCGGAGGGGCAGCACTACGGACGTGACGCTGACAGCATCGATGACACCGTAGCCGACGAGCCTAGAATTGTTAGACGCCGCGTGGCCGTTGACGTCAAGAAGAACCGAGCGGCTGTTGGCGGGGTGCCAGCGGACGTGTGTGACTATGAGGGCGCCTTGGTCGCGGGCTTTCAAAGTGCCGCGGCATTGGTGCTTTCGAAGAAGGATGAGTTTCTCGCGGTTCTCGAAACATTTCAAGAGGTGGAGGTAAGACAGGTTCTGCGACCGACTATCTTTTATGCAGACGCGTTGTCAAAGGCCGCACACCCGGATTACCTCCGTGACGGCGTCGCGCAGGATCTATTCTACTCGAGACTCTGGGTTATCGGGCTTCATCAAGACATGTATAAGCGCATAGCGCTAGCTGAGTTGAGGGATCTGCGCGAGGGAGACGTTCCGAAGTTTACGACGACGCCTACTTCAATGGACCTTCGAGACAGCACGGGCGCTGTCATCAAGGCGTACAATTCGGTCCCGGCGATGCAACGGGCAAGGGCTCGGATAGTCGCTCTCACAAGTGGAGATATCGCTCGCCAGGTGACCATCATTCACAGCTCTCTAGTCGGACTGCGACAGGCCTCTAGCCGCACGACGCAGAAACGTAGCACGCCGGGGCCTAGGGAATCGCTTGATCCCGGCAGCGGTGTGCTGCCGGCTGAGGCCTTCGTCGCTGAGGCGGTAGCAATCGGACGGGAACTGGTTTCGCTGGCGATTGAGGAAGATGGAGTTGTAGATTGGCTGACCCTGAAGGAAACGCGCGATCAGCTCCACATCGTTCCCGCGGGTACCGACGTCTACTCCGGAAGTAGCGGCATAGCTCTGTTTCTGGCATACTTAGATAGTGTTCGCGCAACTGATGAGTTCCGCCCGTTTTGTAGGCGCATAGTCGAGTCCTTAAGGATAGCGATTCGCTCACAGGAGTTAGACTGGGGGGGGGCCTTCTGTGGCCTTGGATCCACGCTGTACGCGTTACACCACATAGCCGTCTTGACACGCGACGCGACTCTGTTTGCCGACGTGCTGGAAGCCGCGAAAGTCCTCGTCCAGCGGACGGACGACGTCCTACTGGATCTGCTGAGTGGTTCTGCTGGATTGCTGAGAGTCCTCTTGGGGCTGTATCGCGAGAGTGGAGAGAGGTTTCTTTTGGATGGCGCAATCCGCTTCGGCGAAAAGCTTCGAGACACTTCCCAACGGCAGGAGAGCGGCGTCGGCTGGCAGCGACCGTGGATCGATTCAACAGCTCCTCTGACTGGCGCCTCTCATGGCGCGGCTGGTATTTCGTGGGCCTTACTTCACCTGGAGGCAGTTACGTCGCAGACACGTTTCGGTGAGATCGGCCGCGCCGGGTTGGTATACGAGGATAGTGTATATTCGGAGGCAGAGAAGAATTGGCCGGATTTCAGAGTCTCCTTAGATCAAGAGCGACCAACAAGTGTGCCGTTTCAATGGGCTTGGTGCCACGGCGCGCCGGGCATTCTGCTAA
This sequence comes from Thermoanaerobaculia bacterium, assembly GCA_963816185.1. GTDB lineage: Bacteria > Acidobacteriota > Thermoanaerobaculia > UBA5066 > UBA5066 > Fen-183. The sequence continues at coordinate 448,729 of CAWFJJ010000029.1, forward strand.
CCCGAGTGACACTACCCGCAAAGGATGTTCTAACGCGGAAGACGATCGAGGTTCTGGATTTGCTCGCAGCTATGCCACTTGCCGAGTGCGACTGCATTTGCCACGGGGAGTTGGGGAACGTTGAGGCACTGGTCGTCGCGGGGCGTAGATGGCGGCGGCCAGAGTATCTTCTGAGCGCGTGCCGACGAGCGAGCGCGGTTCTGCGGCGTCGCATTCGGGATGGCCGTTGGCGCTGCAGCGTGGCGAACGAGACTCTGCCCGGTATGTTCTTGGGACTCGCCGGTATGGGGTTTCAGTTGCTCCGCATCACGCACCCCGATGTTGTTCCGTCCATTCTTTCAGTTGCCCCACCGAGAGGTCACGTTCGTCTATAGTCTGCTCTGGAAAATCTCCTTCCCATCTCTTAGGTTCATCTCAATGGAGTCGCGCCCGGTTAGACGAGAGCGCCTCTCGCAGCATAGGTTCCGAAGCCTTCAAGAGGCTCAGGAGATCGGCGGAAGATCGAGGGACGAGTACAACACGAAAGACCCGACAGCAGTCTGGATCTCAAGACGCCGGCCCAAGTCAGGGCCGGACAAACCGAGGCCACGAACGGAAGCGAAGCCCGAAACGTCGCGGAGCTACCTGGCTAGGAATGAATGAATGAGGACCCAGCTGATCGTCGGCATCACCAGGGTGAGACGTCCATCCAGGGAGCGTCTCGCATGCATGGTTTGACGTGGCCGAGTTCTAGGAGTAGCGGGCGTTTCTTCTTCGTCGGCGCCCGAGCGCGAGCTTTGCTCGCGGGATCTGGGTGTCAGCTCGCGGCACGCCGCGACTCAAGCCCCAGCCGGCGCCCGCCCGACAGAGCCACCGCTTTGAGGCGGAGGCTATCGGACTCAGCGTTCCGGGAGAATCTCCCTTATGAACGTCACCAGCGTGTGGCGTGATTTCGGGGGAACATTACTAGCACTGCGGTCCACTGACAGTTTGACACTCGTAATCGTGTACGCAGGCCGTCCTGAAACAGAAATTCGGATTGCAAGTATCCCCGCAGGACTGACCAAGCGTGCCGCATGGATCCGTGCAGATCAGTACGCTACAAAGGCGGGTCGTGCAACCTCCACCAAAGGTGATTCCGCCGACAGCTATGGCGAGTTCGTCTTCGTCAGGTGACGGCAAGCCCGCCGGATTCGCCGGAATCCCCGCGAGAGCCTTTTCACTTAGAGTGCTGCGAAAACCGGGATCTGTCCAAGCCCGAACGATCGTCCGACGACTCATAGTATCCTCCTTCTGTCGGATCTGACTTGCCGAGAACTTATGGCCTCCAGTGCCCCTTGTCAAGCCTCCTAGATTGCGGGTAGTGTCTCAGTTCGACTTCCGGGGCTTCCGCCCGTACTTCGAGGCTCGCGGCGCCGGAATTACGGTCCATCGCGGCGTCCGGAGACCAGAGCCTGCCTCTACTCTCTTGCTTGGCGCCAGCGCAAGTCGGCCCACTCCAGGAGATTCGGAGATCTTACTCAAAACGGTGAAGATGTTATTCAACAAAATCAAGCACTCCTTCGACCACTCTTCCCTGTCGTACGCGCCACAGACCCCCGGCAATTCCCATTGCGCCCCTACACTGGCTGGCTTCTATCGTAACTCGCATGCAGGGCGCGCCCGCAGTTCTCGACGACTCAGACGAGCCCCGCTGCGCGGCGTCCGGTGTAATCGCTAGTTGGGCGGCGTCGCACCGCGCCTGCGGTTACGACTCGTCCGACGCTGCGGTGGGCGGCCACGCGCCGATCCGCTGCCGCAACGCAACGATTTTGCCAAGGTGGTATGCGTTATGTACCGCCACACTGTTCAGCTCGTCGGCCAGTGTCACGCCCGGCTCTACGTCGAGCGCCAACCGCTCAGGCGCCTGCCCCAACGCTGCCGCAGCGCGAGCGCCGTCCAGGAACACTCGCACCAAGTCGTGCCATTGGTGCTCGTGCTCCGGCGCCGCGGTCGGGTACCTGTCGCCGGCCGGGTCGCCCGGCTCGATGACACTCTGCTGGTACCCCACAACGTGCCACAGCTCCGCGTAGATCGAGTGCGATGCGCCGTCCGGGCATAGGGTGACTTGCTCGAGCGTTAGCCCGGACAGCAGGTGGGCTCGCGCGGGGAACTCGCCGACCAGAAACAGATGTTCCAGATTATGCATCGCATCGCTCCTTTTCTCCCTATGTTCGTCACTGCGACACGATAGCCACCTAACGATATCCAGCTCAGCCGCGGGCGTAGCGAGTCCGTCGCAACGAGGGTTTGACGCCCGCGGTCTCTGTCTCGAAGGCGCTACTTCTTGGCGACATCGCTGTTCTTACGGAACCAGATGAGTTCGATGAGAGCGCCGTTGTCAACGATCATGGCTGCTCGGACTCCCTCGGACGGAGACCCCGGAGGAGAGATGACTTCTTGACCCTCGAGCGCCGCCTCCAGGTCGTCGACCTCGAATGCCACATGAGGCATGGTCTTGATGAGCTCGTGCAGGGGGCTGGACCTGTCGAACCGCACGCCATACGGACTGGTGCTGAAGCCAGACACGTGGAGGCCAAACTGTGCGAGGTGAGTCTCGCCTGGGTGCTCCACGTCGGTGGGGATGCCCATATGGTGGTAGCGCCAGCCGCGTTTCGCGATTACCGCCGGGGGCTCATGACTGAGCCGACACTCCGTGGGCGGACTTTCGGGGCCAGGAACTGGTGCGTCCGTCATTGATGCCTCGCTAAGTTCGGGCGCCTAACGATATCAAACTCAGCGGCGAGCGCAGCGAGAACGCTGCGGCGCGTTGTTAGGCGCCGCCCAATGAAGACTAGTCGGACACATAGATGTGAACCCAGCGGCCACTATGGAGGAAATAGGCCATAGCAGCCGACTCGATTTTGCCGAAATAGAAACCCGGCCGCTTCGTGCTGAGCTGCTCCAAGGCGCTCGGTTCTGGAACGAAGTCATATGCCTCGGTATGCCGGTAGATGCCAGGCGGCGCTATTTCCACGTACGGGTTATCGTGAGAGCCGTCCCACTCGCGAAGGGACGCGAGACTCCAGCCGGCAGATCGGTGAAGCGCCACGACAAGACGAAAACGCCGACCCTTCTTGGACGGAAGGACGAGAACCCTGTCGACACGGCCGTCACCATCGAAGTCAGCGCTTGCGACGAGCAGACACGTATTGCCGCCATGCTCGCTGAAGGCACGTCGGTCCTCCTCTGGCGTGTCCGCTGATGTCGAAACTCTGTCGTTCCTGAACCGCCGTTCGACAGCCTGACGTAGCTCGTTCGGTAGCATTGCTTCGCAGGGGTCCGCAGCGACCAGGGGTCTTGAGGCGATGAGGAGGGCAAGAAGCGAAAGGCGTTTCATTTGCGGCGTCTAACGATATCAAGCTCAGCGGCGAGCGTAGCGAGTCCGCTGCAGCCCGTTGTTCGGCGGCGTCGGCCGTGCCGCTGATCGAATATCAGGTCGCCTCGATTCTGTTCACCGAGCGTCAGTAGTGTGCTGGGTAATAGACCCTCTCGAAGTAATAGAGGATGCAAAACGCTAGGAGTAAAACGGCGACTGGTAATATCAATAGCCGTGCGCTCCGCATAGGCCGCGTCCAGTCCGCCGTTGCGAAAAAGAGGACACTCATCGGCACGAACGCTACAATCGACAGTTGGAAAATATGCGCGCCCGTACCTTCGTCTGGTGTGGGCGGCGGAATGTGCCCGGTGAGGACCGCACGCCACGCGAATGGAAGCACGGTCAATAAGGCCGTAAGGGACAGAGCGACCAGCCCGAGTGTGCTAAGGCGATTCAATCGCTGCGAACGCATGGCACCGCTTCCTTTGAGGCTCTCCGGTTTCGTTTTCGAGGATCAGCCTACGACCCTCTTCTGCCGCCTAACGATATCAAGCTCCGCGGCGAGCGCAGCGAGTCCGCTGCAGCGCGGTGTCGGGCCACCGAACCGAGCTACTGGGCCCTTGGCTTTACCACGCCGTTCTTGCTGTACGCGAGCTTTCCGCCTGCCCAGACCTTGACCACGTAGCTTCCACTCGCACAGCCAGGCCCGGCATTAAAGGTGCCCTCGACCTTGCGGTCTGATTCCACGCTCGAGATGTTTACCTGCTGGCCTGCCTTCACGGCGAGGCTGGGCGCCGCGAGAACCTGATTCGATTGAGGGTCGCGAATCTCCGCGCTGATGAGGCACGCGCCGCTCTGTTTGACAGCCTGCGTGATTGTCGCCACGACCTTCGGTTCAGGCGTAGCCGGGGCTTCAGCCGCGAGCGTGAAGGAACACAGCGCGATACCGAGAACAGGTGTGGTGAGGGCGTGGCGACGTGTGATCCTTGGCATGGCGAGCTCCTTTCGAGATTCGCGATCCGCTTCGGTGGTCTAAGACGGGGGCCGTTCCAGAACGCCCTGCAGCTCCTCCTCGCTGACGCCGTACGTCGTGGCCCGCTTCACGATGGTGTCCCGGTCGATGCATCGATGGCCGAGCCTCCCCGCGAGGCATTCCGCGAGGGCTTTTCCTCCGCTGAAGGAGCCCCGGGAGACGGTGATGACGGACACTGTGGCTGCGAACTGACGATGCATTCCGGCGCCCGGCCTGTCAATGGGGCGACGTGACAGCGCTCCAGCTATATCTACTTCTTCTCGCTCCGGTTTCCGGGATCGGCCGAAGCGTTCGAGTCGGCCGCGTTCGCCCCCGTCTCTGCGTTCTTGATCGCTTCCTTGAAACCTCGGATCCCCTCTCCGAGGCTCTTGCCGATCTGAGGAATCTTTTGCGGTCCGAAAACGAGCATCGCAATGACCGCAATGAGAAGAAGATGCATCGGCTGAAGCAGGCCTTCGAACATAAGACTCCCTCTGCCCACTGGGCGGGGTCATGATATCTACATCAAAACCCGCGCTTCTCTGATTCATTCGAATCAGACAGACGTACTTTGTTTTGCCGCAGAGCCCTGCAATTCCCGTTGCACCCGTACAGCCGAGCCGAGGGCGAGGCCGAAGAGGCGGGTGGCGCGTTGGAGGGCGGGAGTGCCGCCGGAGGACTGGCACGCCGGGTCGGCCGAGAGGTACGCATGAATGGCTCCCGCCCGGCAGACTCGTCTACGGGGCCGGGATCAAAATGCCCTCGGCCGCGTCGAGAAAGAGGCGGATTGGCGCCGGTTTCTATCGCTGGAGCCCCCCGGCAATTCCCATTGCGCCCCTACACTCCTTGAGATCGAGCGGCGCGGTCTCGCCGAGTACGAGGCCGCCTTGATCTCACTCGACCTTGACGCCCGAGAGCTCGTCGAGCTCGAACTGATCCCACGGCAGCGAAGACATGTCGCGGGGCTCTCCGGCATGCTCATTCATCTCCCGGCATAACTCTTGTCTCCGCGTGCCGCAGCGCGCCACGTTTCCACCCCTACACCCCACGGCAATTCCCATTGCTTCCCTACAGTCCACCTCAACCTGCGGATCCGCCCTATTTCGACGGCTCCACGCCGAGCGCGAACGTCAGGTCGAAGGCCTCGGTATTGGGCGAGCGTTTGGCCGACGCGTTTCTTGTCGCGTACGCGCCCTCGATGCGCTTGCCATCGTTCTTCGTCAGCTTGAGGTTCGCCGCGTCGGTGCGCGAGTGCGTGCCACCGGCGTCGAACACCTGGACGTTGTAGGGCGTGCCGTCGTACTTGATCTTCAACTCGACCAGGGTGGTGAAGCCCTTGCCGACCTGGTGGGTCAGCTCGCGACATGGATTGGCTGCCGCCTTGAGCGCGGCCTTGTCCATCTGGCCGTTCGAGAACGCCACCACCGTGATGAGTTTGCCGTCGTTGAGGATGTCGTCTTCGGTGCACGCGTACGAATCTGTCAGCGCGACAGGCTTGCCGTGGTTGTAGTACGTGCTTTCGGCGGCGGAGGCCGGCGCGGCCACCATCAATACGGCAATCGCACACTCGAAGACAAACACCCTCCGGGTCGGAAGCGTCATGATCCGATCCCTCCTTCTCGCGATGCGGCTCATGATAGCAGCTGGGCCTGCTGGATTCGGTCGCGCGAAGCGCGCGTGATGGCTCGAAATGCGCCGGTCGTCCATGCCTCCGCGCGGCTTTCGAGACGAACCGGGCGATCTCAAACGCGGAGGCCTCCTTGGAAAACACCCTGGCCGAGAGCGGCATTCGCGAGACCGCATCGAAGACGACGGCGACCTTGAAAGCCACGATCCCGAACAGGCCCTTCACATCCGTCAGGTCAACCATCCAGACGTGATTCGGGCGCTTTGCCCTCACGGCTCGCAGAACCATCGAGGCCTTCTCCGGCACCCGCGACACCGGCCAGCGCTCTTTGCGGATTCGTCCTACCGTCCGCGCTGAGAGCTTCCAGCCCGCGCGCGCCAGAGTCCGTGCGATCAGATCGTTTCCACCGAAGCCGGCCAGCTCCATCGTCTTCACCAGCGCCCTCACGACGTCCGCGAAGCGCCGGACGGGAGGATTCGGTGCGACCAGGGGACGTGGGGTCACGCCATCGTCGCTGGTCGTCTCCATCTCCCACCGAGCGATCGTCTCGACCGACACTCGAAGCATGGCCGCCGTTTCACGTTGCGATAGGCCGAGGAAACTCCGGATGCGCAGGATTCGGAACCGCTGCTCCGGCCCGTAGTGCGGGCGCTGACGCTCGGGAACCTTGTCCCATCTCGCCCCGAGGATCCCGGCAGCCTCGCGCATCATCCTGAGGAGCAGCGCCTGCTCCTCGGCCCTTTCGAACATCTTCGCCACTGTCGCACCCGTGTCGCGCAGCTTCCCGAGGGCGGACCCGAGTGACAGACCGGGGAGGTGGGCGGCGCGCAGCAGGGCAGGCAGGGCTGAAGAACTGCTGCCCCGCGGCGGCCGGCAAGAGCGCATGAAGGGCCCCCGTCCGGCCAGCATGCCCGGGTACGGGGCGGAATCAAAACGCCCCGGCCGGGGCGAGAAAGGGGCAGAATGGCCGCAGTCTTACGCTCCACAGGCCCCCGGCAATTCCCATTGCGCCCCTACAGCCCCCGGTAATTCCCACTGCGCCCCGACACAGGCTGACAGCTTTTCATTCCCGTTTGCGCCTTTAAGGAGCGAGGCCAAAGAAGGGCACCGAGAATGCGACTTCCGAAACGACCTCAAGACGGCCTCAGAAAGGAAGGCGAATCGTAATGAAGAAGACTACGAAGAAGAACCCGTCGAAGGCGTCTCAGCGGAAGGTGATCGAGGACCTCGAGGTCAAGCCCAACAAGGGTGGGGCAGTTCGGGGCGGGGCGGGCGGGACACAACTCGAATACCGCAAAGGAAAGATCTAAACCTGCAAGGGAGGCCTCCGGCAGCACCTCCAGCTCGACCGCCAACGGCCGCCCGGTCGGTGCAGCAGCGGACTCGCTGCGCTCGCCGCTGAACTCGATATTTATTAGACGGCCTCGCACTTTGGGGCAAGAGCGGGCCGTTCGTTACGATCGGCCGGAGGCAAGACTAAAACTCAGGTTGACCTCAATCGAGATGGGTTGGAAATTGCAAAAGGAGGGTCGCTATGGTAGGCAGTTTCCTATTGACGATGGAGTTGACTAAACATGGTCACGTAAGAGGGTCCAGCACAAAACGCGAGGGCGGTTTAGATTACTCAAAAGGTGTGATGTGTCACTCGTTCAGCCAGTCATTAGCCTCACCAGTCGATTCTAGCTCTGGCAGTGTGACAGGCAAGAGGACGCACAGACCGATCACGGTTACAAAAGATGTCGATGCGGCCTCGCCGATACTCTTTCAGGCGTTGTGCACAAACGAAGGATTTACCAAGGTTAGATTCCACTTTACCTCGGACCCTGACGGGCAGCCATGCCCTGGTCGCACCATCGAGCTAAGCGTCGGCAGGATCCTCAGCATCAGGCCTGTGACGCATCCCACAGGGAAAAAGGGCGAGCAAGTGACGCTGACATATGAGGGCTTGCTCGTCAACGGGATACCCAGCGATGACATACCCTATGTTTATTTCTCTTTCAGCGGTGGGCGTCGTAAGTGAACTGGGCAGTGTCGAAGCGGCGAAACGTCCTCAACCGACCGTCATTAACGCAGAAGCATTTGGTTTCATCTGTAGGGACGCAATGGGAAATGCCGGGGGCTATGGCGCGCACAGACCAGGGTCATGCCCTGGGTTTCCTTCTGAATCCCGTCCCGCAGATGTGTAGGGGTGTAGGGGTGCAATGGGAATTGCCGGGGGGGTGTGGCGCGTGAAACCGGAGCCATTCCGCCCTTTTCTCGCTGCGGCCCCGGCAGAGGTCTACTTCGGACGGACGCCATCCCACCTTTCGGCGATCCCACCTCCGCGCGGCAGGCCGGGCGAAGGCCCGATGGATTCACCGTTTCGCGTCGAGTATCTCGATGCGGAGCGGATGCTGCCGATACTGGTTCGAAAAGCAGCCTGAAGGGTGGTCGCCCTGGGAAAGCGTCGGTCGAGGTGTGCGCGCACGGAGGTGTCGTAGTGACCCAGAGGCTGGCCCGTCCCCGCCAGCGCACGCCGCAATTCCCATTGCGCCCCTACACCCCGCGACGGTTAAGACGAGCCGGTTCGCCCGCCGTCGTCCGACCTCGAGCGCTCGGTAGTCCCGGACCACAGCGCTCGGAGCCATCCAGCCGACTCTAGGCTGCTCGAGCACCGCGTTTACATCCTCCGAAGGGACCATAAGGCCACAGAACGGGCTTTCCGGGGACAAAGAGGACCATCCTGCGAGGCGGAAGTGGACGTCTTCGCGCGGGCGCAGGCGCTCCGCTCGCGCGCCGAGGTCCTCCAGAAGGAAGAGCTGGCGCTCAGGGAGCGGTACGGGCTGAAGCGCTGAGACGGCGACGCGGTCCCGACATAAACTCCGCCGACATTCATGACGACGAACGATTCAGGCGGTCTGCCCTCCGACGCGGAGCCGACCGTCGACCGTGATCCGTCGCATCCGCCTGCGGTCGCGGCTACCTTGTCGCTGCCGAGCGAGATCGGGGGGTTCCGCATCCTCGCGAAGCTCGGCGAGGGCGGAATGGGCATCGTCTACGAGGCCGAGCAGCAGAGCCCGCATCGGAGAGTCGCCCTCAAGGTCGTGCGCGGCGGGCACTTCGTCGACGACCAGTACCTCCGGATGTTCCGGCGCGAGACCGAGACGCTGGCCCGGCTCACTCACCCGAACATCGCGGCGCTCTACGAGGCAGGGCGCACGGATGACGGTCAGCACTTCTTCACGATGGAGCTGGTCCTCGGCGAGACGCTCGCGGCGTGGGCCAGGAAGAACCTCGGCGGCGACGCGCCCAGTCCTTCGCAGATCCGAGAGCGCCTGCGCCAGTTCGTCGCCATCTGCCAGGCCGTCAACTACGCGCACCAGCGCGGCGTCATCCACCGCGACTTGAAGCCCTCGAACATCGTTGTGACGGACGCGGGCGCCAAGATCCTCGACTTCGGACTCGCGCGCATCACGGACGCGGACGTGGCGGCTGCCACGGTGATGAGCGAGGTCGGCGCGATCCAGGGAACGCTGCCGTACATGAGCCCGGAGCAGGCACGCGGTGACAGCCGGGACGTCGACCTCCGGACCGACGTCTACTCGCTCGGCGTCGTCCTCTACGAGCTGCTCTCGGGGATTCTGCCCTACAGCACGCGGGCCATGCCGGTGGTGCAGGCGATTCGCGTCATCTGCGAGGAGCCGCCCAAGTCGCTCGACCTCGATACCGACCTCCAAACGATCGTGATGAAGGCGCTCGAGAAGGAGCCGGACGGCCGCTACCAGAGCGCCGCGGCCCTCGCCGAGGACGTCGAGCGGTACCTCGCGGACCAGCCGATCCTCGCGCACCCTCCGAGCACGCTTTACCAGCTGAAGAAGCTGGTCGCCCGGCACACGGCGAGCTTCGTTGCGGCGGGCGTGATCGCGATCCTGCTCGTGACGCTGGGCGTGACGATGGTCGTGCAGGCCGGGCGCGTGAGAAAGGAGCGGGACCGGGCGACGGCCGAGGCCGCGAAGGCGAGCGCGATCAACGCGTTCCTCCTCGACGCGCTGGGCGCGGCCGACCCGTGGTCGAAAGGCTCGCGCAACGTGTCGCTCCTCGACGCGCTGCGTCAGGCGCAGGACAAGGCGGTGACGTCTTTCGCGGGCCAGCCGCTCGTCGAGGCGTCCGTGCTCCAGACGATCGGGACGACGTTCTCGAACCTCGCGGATTTCCCCGAGGCGGAGAAGGCGCTGAAGGCGGCGCTCGCGCTGCGCGTGAAATCGGCAGGGCCGAAGAGCGCCGAGGCCGGCGAATCGCACGCGGCGCTTTCGGGCATGTACTCGCTCTGGCGGAAGTTCGACGATGCGGAGACGCATGCCCGCGAGTCGCTCGACATCACACGCGAGCGCCACGGGGCCGCGAGCCTCGACGCCGCCGCGGCGATGAACGAACTCGGAATGGCGCTCGTCGGAAAGACGAAGGTCGGGGAGGCGAAGGCCATCGGCGGGGTGATGATGAAGATCGTGACGAGCGGGCGCCGCGGCGCGCCGGAGCCCGGAAGACCGGATCCGGCGAAGGTCGAGGTGGACGCGCTCCTCATCCTCTTCCAGGCCGCGCTCGCCGAGGAGGACTATCCAACTGCCCTCGCGCTCGCCCGCCAGCGGCTGGCGCTTTCGAAGAAGAGAGTCGGAGACCGCCACCCGGAATTCGCACAGGCCCTGAACGACGTCGCCCTCGGCCAGATGTATACGGGCGACCTCCCGGGCGCCGAGCGCACGTATCTCGAGGTCATCGACCTGGACATCGCGCTTTTCGGCGAGGACCACCCGGAGGTCGCGTCCGCGCGCGAGAACCTCGGGAACGTCTATTTTCGCGGCGGCGAGCTGGACAAGACCGCGAAGAACCTCGAGGTTGTCCTCGCGATGCGAAGGAAGGCGCTCGGCGACGACTCGGAGCCCGTGGCGCAAACGATGGCGAACATGGCCACGGTCTACTGGAAAGCCGGAAACGACGAGGCGGCCGTGAAGAACTACCGCGAAGCGATCGATCGTCTCTCGCAGAAGCTCGGGCCCGAGCATCTCTACGTCGGGAGGCTCCTCGGGGGCATGGGCGACTCGCTCCGGAAGCTCGGGAAGTACCCGGAGAGCGAGGCCGCGCTCGAGCGCTCGCTCGACATCCAGGTGAAGGCGGTCGGCGAGGACAACGTGGCGACGCAGAGGACGATCAAGTCGCTCGCCGCGCTCTACGCCGACTGGAAAAAACCCGCCCAGGCGGCCACATACACCGCGAGGCTGAAGCCGGAGGGGAAGGCGGCGGGAAAGTAGCGGCACTGGCGGCTGGAGTTACGCGCGCCTCCGGCCCTCATGCGGCGCCATCGTCAATGCCAGCCTCCGGACCACCGCGCTCTGAGCAACCCACCCGGGGATCAGAGAGGAAAGGGGCCGGTTTCTCGAACCTAGAACCTCCGAGCGGGTGTAGGGGTGCAATGGGAATTGCGGTGGGCGCTGGCGCGACAGACCCAATTCATCTGGGGTGGCACTTTTCAGAGCCTCCCGACGCATGCCCCGCAACCGCTTCCATCCGAAGAGGATCTTGTCCTGAGATCATTTGAAGTTCTCAGATTTTGACCTGAGAACAGTTCGTGTAGCCGACCGAGTGGGGAGCCAGGTTGATCTCTCAGAGCGTCGAGGAGAATGTATTCCCGGCGCTCTGAGTTTTTCTAGGACCTCTTCCGGCGCGGGTCTCCCGAGGATCGAGATCTCGAGCGCTTCTTCGGAGATCTTCACGTTCGCGATGACGAACCGGATCCCCTCGCGCTGCTGGTAGGGCGGCAACGTCTGGTACAGCGACCGGAACTTTCCGAGTGAAGCCAGCACCTGTAGGGGCGCAATGGGAATTGCGGCTCGCCCTGGCGCGCTGAAACCATCGTTTCGCGTCCTGCTCCTCCGCTCGGCACGCACACGTCGTCACACTCCAGCGCCCTTGGCTGGGCTTTCGTGACCGCCCTTCAGGCTGCTTTTCGAACCAGAACCGGCAGCAGCCGTTCCGCATCGAGATACTCGATGCGAAACGGTGAATCCATCGGGCCTTCGCCCGGCCTGCCGCGCGGAGGCGGGATCGCTGACAGATGCGACGGCGTCCGGCCGAAGTAGATCTCCGCCGGCGTCGCACCGCCGAGCGCCTGATGCGGGCGGAAGTGCGCGTAGTGGACGAGGCCGAGCTCGACCGTCGCGGCGAGATCTTCCGCTGCCGAGGGCCGCAGCAGGCGCAGGCCGAGCGTGTCCTTCAGCGTCCTCCACAGCCTCTCGATCAGAGCGATCGAGCCCTTCTTACCGACCGCTCCGAACCTCTGCTTCACCCCGAGCCATAGCAGCTTCCGGCGAAAGATCTGGCCCGTGAAGCAGCGGGCCTCGATCCGAAACGAAGTGCGCCGGCCGCCCATGCCTCTTCGCCGCCCTCGAGACAAACCGGGCGATCTCACGGCGAAGAAGCCTCCTTGGAGAACACCCTGACCGAGAGTGGCATTCGCGAGAACGCATCGAAGACGACCGCGACCTTGAACGTCACGATCCCGAACAGGCCTTTCACGTCCGTCAGATCCACCATCCAGACGTGATTCGGGCGCTTTGCCCTCACGGCTCGCGGAGACCGTCGAGGCTGCTTCCGGGACGCGCGGCACTGGCCAGCGCTCCTTGCGGATCCGTCCCTACCGTCCGTGCCGACAGCTTCCAGCCCGCGCGGGCCAGCGTCCGTGCGATCAGATCGTTTCCACCGAACCCGGCCAGCTCCATCGTCTTGACCACGGCTCTGACCACGTCGGCGAAGCGCCGGACGGGAGGATTCGGTGCAACCAGGGGACGTGGGGCCTCTCCGTCGGCGCTCGTCGTCTCCATCTCCCACCGTGCGATCGTCTCGACCGACACTCGAAACATCGCCGCCGTCTCGCGTTGCGACAGGCCGAGGAAACTCCTGATCCGCAGGATCCGGAAGCGCTGCTCTGGCGCGTAATGCGGGCGATGGCGTTCGGGCACCTTGTCCCAGCGCGCCCCGAGGATCGCAGCAGCCTCGCGCGTCATCCTGAGGAGCAGGGCCTGCTCCTCGGCCTTTTCGAACATCCTCGCCGCCGTCACACCCGAGTCGCGCAGCTTCCCGAGCGCCGAGCCGAGGGCGAGGCCGAAGAGGTGCGAGGCGCGCAGGAGGGCGGGCAGCGCCGCCGGAGAACTGCCGCCTCGCGGCGGTCGGGAAGAGTGCATGAAGGGCCCCCGCCCGGCCAGAATGCCCGTCTACGGGGCCCCTATTTCGACGGCTCCACGCCGAGCGCGAACGTCAGGTCGAAGGCCTCGGTATTGGGCGAGCGTTTGGCCGATGCGTTTCTTGTCGCGTACGCGCCCTCGATGCGCTTGCCATCGTTCTTCGTCAGCTTGAGGTTCGCCGCGTCGGTGCGCGAGTGCGTGCCGCCGGCGTCGAACACCTGGACGTTGTAGGGCGTGCCGTCGTACTTGATCTTCAGCTCGACCAGCGTGGTGAAGCCCTTGCCGACCTGGTGGGTCAGCTCACGACATGGATTGGCTGCCGCCTTGAGCGCGGCCTTGTCCATCGGGCCGTTCGAGAACGCCACCACCGTGATGAGTTTGCCGTCGTTGAGGATGTCGTCTTCGGTGCACGCGTACGAATCCGTCAGCGCGACAGGCTTGCCGTGGTTGTAGTACGTGCTTGGGGCAGCGGAGGCCGGCGCGGCCACCATCAATACGGCCATCGCACACTCGAAGACAAACACCGTCCGTCTCGGAAGCGTCATGATCAGATCCCTCCTTCTCGCGATGCGGCTCATGATAGCAGCAGGGCCTGCAGGTTCAGACCATTCTGGAGCTCGCGAATCGCGTCGTTATGAGCGCACGACGAATGGATCAATTCTCCTTGCCGACGAGTTGTACGGCGTCGATTTCGTTCCAGCCAGGCACGACGTTTGTCGCGAGCGTGACCTTGATGCGGTCAGTCTTGTAGGTCGTCTTCGCGAACTTAAGGAGGAGGTAGTTCAGGTCCTTGGTCGGGTCGTTGCCTGCCCAGACCACGTGAGGCGTGCCCTTTTCGTCGAAGAGTTCCACCCTGATGACGGCGCCCGATCCACAGGATTCGCGGATTCGCGCTTCAGTGGCAAAGATCGGTTTCGGGAATGTCAGCTCCAACCATTCGATGCCGCCATCTGGGGTCTTCGGTGCCCAGGCCCTCCCGTCGTCTCCGTACTTCTCTACGTTGGGTGCGCCAGTGGCCTGATTGGCCGACCATGCCGCGGCGCCTTGAGCATCGTTATAGGACGAGGATGCCTTGGCCTGGATGGCCCACTGGCCGTCGGGATCGTTCTTGATGGCGTCCTGCTTGAGCGCCCATTCAGCGCCTGCCATCTTCGCCGTGGTCTCCGCCCCGGCTCCTCCGAGACCAGCCTCAGTGTTTCCGGGGGACGCCGCGACGGGGGCCGGTGCGGGCGCCGAAGAGTTCACCGCCGGACTGCTCGTCACCGGGGCAGCCGTTTCTGGACCCTTGCGGCAACCAGCGACGAGTAGGCACGCGAAAACAACGGCGGCGGGCCGGTGCCGAAGACGATCGTTCATGTTCGTTCTCCTCTTCGAAATCGAGAGGCATTCTAGCCGACGAAGAAACATGAAAGGCCCCGCCGGGCCAGAATGCCCGTCTACCGGGCGGGTTCAAGACACCTCGGCGGCACCGAGAAAGAGACAGAATGGCTCCGGTTTCACGCTCCACAGGCCCCCGGCAATTCCCATTGCACCCCTATAGGACCCGGCAATTCCCATTGCGCCACTACAGCATGCTCCTTCTCGAGTGCGTCCTCACGCTCACGGTCACGGAGACGTTCGGAAAGGCCGCGCCGGCCTAGGCCCCGGAAGACGTCTGGGGCAGCATCGAGCTCCAGAATGCGATGATAGGATTCGTCCGTCATGGGAAGCCTCGAAAAGAAGGCACAGGACGTCGTTCTGGACTCGATCAATGACGGGGTTTTCACCGTCGACAAGGAGCGCAAGATCAGCTCCTTCAATCGCGCTGCCGAGCGCATCACGGGAGTGTCCAAGACGAGGCGATCGGCCACCATTGTTGGGAGGTCTTTCGGGGAAGTCATTGTGCAGACGACTGCTCGCTGAGACAGACCATGGACACGGGACGTCCGGCCGTCAACAAGCTCGTCTACATCACGGACGCGACCCCTCGAATGAACATTCTTGACCCCTTCCCGAAATGCGCATTCTAGAAGCGCGTCGACGAGGTCTCGGACGGCGATGGCTATCCCTCGGTGAGCGACCGAACGGTCATCATCGGCCTCGGCTCGGCGGCGAAGGCTGACGCCGTCGACGTCCGCTAGCGGGACAGCACGACAGATCTCCGAACGAGGGGCAGCCCGTCACGCGCGCCCAGCAGTTGCTGTGCTGCTTGAAGCGCGTCGGAAAGCGCCTGGCGCGGACCCTCCGACCTCACTTCGTCGCCTGAGCTGCGGTGTGCGCTATCTTTCGTCGCGGAGACGCGGCTTGAAGAGGATTCCGGCCCGGTTCGATCCCGTCGAAGAGAGGCTGGCTTTCGGGAAGAGCCGCCGCCGCGCGCTGCCTCGCAGCGACCAGGGCAAATGGAAAACATGGGACGGACGACCGGACATACTGGCGACGCTACTGAAGGCGAGCCGCGGGCGTCTTCCCGAGCTCCTGCCCATCAAGTGGGGAAGGATGGCGGCCTCTCCCTTCGGGTTCTTTCGCGGCGCCGTGCCGGCCATGGCGCTCGATCTCGCCCGGTCGTCGGTGACCGGCGTGCACGTCCAGATGTGCGGCGACGCGCACGTGCGCAACCTCGGCGCCTTCGCGGCGCCCGACGGCCACCTCGTCTTCGACATCAACGACTTCGACGAGACGATGCCCGGGCCCTGGGAGTGGGACGTCAAGCGCCTCGCGGCCAGCCTCGTCCTCGCCGGCCGCGAGGCGGGAGATGGCGACCCGCTCTGTGCCGAAGCGGTCGGGGAGTTCGTGTCCTCCTATCGCGGAGCCCTGAAGGAATTCGCCGCGATGTCAGCGCTAGATCTCGCGCGGTTCGAGATCCGTCGATACCGCCGTGGCCCAGTGACGCGAATCCTGGAAAAGGCTGAACGCGCGACGCCTTTGCATTCGCTCGAGAAGCTCACGGTCTTTGCGCGCGGGGGTCTCCGACGGTTCCCCAAGCGCCCGCCCCTGCTCCAACCTCTCGAACCGCGTAAAGCGAAACGTGTCATGGGCTCGTTGAAGGCGTATCGCGACACCGTGAGCGACGACCGGCAGCTCGTCCTCGACGCGTATTGCCTCGTCGACGTCGCCTTCAAGGTGGTCGGGACAGGAAGCGTGGGGACGCGCGACTACGCCGTTCTCGCGTTCGGGGATGGGGCGGACCATCCCCTGTTTCTCCAGGTCAAGGAGGAACCGCCCTCGAGCTACGCCTCCGTCCTTCCCCGTGTGGTCTGCCCTCCCCACGAGGGGCGGCGCGTCGCGCAGGGACAGCACCGGATGCAGACCGTGTCAGACCCGTTCCTCGGCTGGACGACGTTGACGGGCCGCCACTACCTCGTACGTCAGCTCGCGGATCACAAGGCCTCGATCGAGCCGGCAGAGCTGAGCGGCCTCGCGCTGAAGGAATACGCACGGGTTTGCGGAGAGGTACTCGCGAAGGCGCACGCGCGTACCGGCGACGCCGCGATTTTGTACGGCTATTGCGGCGACACCAACCGCCTCGATCGCGCGATGGGAAGGTTCGCGATCGCCTATGCCGACCAGACCGAATCTGAATCCGCCTTCGTGAGGCGATCAAGGCCGGAAAAATCCGGGCACAAGGGGAATTTGACCCCGGTCAGAGAGCGTCCTGGAGAGCGGCGTATTTTCTTAGAGGCCCGATCCTCGCCAGTCATCAGCGGCTATCATCAAGGTGGCTCTGTCTGAGCCTCGAGGAGTTTCATGATCGAAGGCCTGTTTCAACCGATGCACCTTCTTCTCATCCTGATCATCGCCACGCTCGTTTTCGGACCGAAGAAGCTGCCGGAGCTCGGCAAGAAGATATGGCAAGGAATCCGAGGCTTCAGGGACGCGATCAAGAACGCGGAGACGGGGGCGAGCGCGGACGACCCGAACGCTTCGAGCGATCCTTCAGCCCAGATCGAGAAAAAGTAACCGCCATCTTCCCATTTTCTTGCGGCGCATCGACCGTGCGAGGCGCTACTCACGAGCCGTCGTCGAAGTGTATGGAGCGACGATTTAGATGGACCTGTAGGGGTGCAATGGGACTTGCCGGGGGGCTGTGGCGCATGGAGCCCCGGGTGTGGATCGCCAAAATCGCAGCGGGGGCTCGGGATGTAACAGAACCGTCCTTGAGGAGGCTGGCAACCTGCATTATCGATGTCGACTGAAGGCTCTGCGGCCGGCGGCTCTCCATGGTTTTCGTGAAGAGGAAGCGGACCGTCTCGATCAAGGTTTAGTCGGACGGCATGGCAGGGCCGTCGGAGTACCGCCGTAGACGCCCCTGGCTTCAGGCTGTGCGCCGCGAGTACCGGTGATGAAGACCGCTGAGACGAGGTAGCGAGATGACCTCGCCCATCTCGGGCGGCTCGATGGGCCTGTGATCAGGAGCGTCAGCTTCTTGAGAGCGAGATGAAGGCGGTCCTCGTTGTACCAGACCCTGGAACTCCTGAAGCAGCCGCCTCGCGTGACGCTCACTCGACACGATGACGTGGTCGAACAGTTCGCGGCGGATCGTACCGATGAGGCGCTCGGCGTAGCAGTTCATCTTCGGGGCGCGAATAGCGGTCTTGATGGAACGGATGCCGAGATCCCGGACTCGGCGGGAGAACTCGTTTCCATATGCCCTATCGCGATCTCTGATCAGGAATCTGAGCACGTATTCCAGGGGAAGGCATTGATCGTCTGCTGGCCGAGCCAGAATGAAGTTGGGTTCGTTGTCACGTTCGCGAAGACCAGACGCCGGCGTTCAAGTGCCAGAACAACGAAGACGTAAAGAACCTGAAATCTGACCGTGGGCACAGTGAACAGGTCGACGGCAACGATGCCCTTGGCCTGGTTGCGCAGGAAGGTGCTCCAGGTCTGAGATCCGGTCCTTCGAGGTTCTGGTCGGATCCGTTCGAGGTATCGGGAGACCGTCCGTTCGCTCACGTCGAAACCGACCTTAAGAAGCTCGCCGTGGATTCGGGGCGCACCCCAGGTCGGGTTGTCTGAGGCCATCTCCCGAATGAGCCTCCGGACCTCGGCATGAGCTCTCGGTCGCCCGGCCTGCGACTTCCATCTCCAGAAGAGTCGAAACGCCTGACGATGCCACGCGATGACGGTTTCGGGCCTGACAATGACCAGCCTCTGCCGCCACCCGGGGAAGCGCTGAAGGGCGAAGGCCCAGAGGGCTCGATCCCACGAAGTAAGGGGAAGACGGGCGGGCCTCGACCGCAGGAGGACGCCGAGTTGATGCCTCAGCGCGAAGTTCTCGGCCACGAGTGCGGCCTGAGGGCGAAGGAGGGCGACGAGGGACCCCAGGAAGAGTCGAATCAAGCCGAGCATGCTGGGAGGATACGAGCCAGAGCAGGCCGGCCCGGGGAGCGAAGGAACCTCAATCGGCTGAAGTACGTACGCCCCCGTTTGGACACCCTATGGGATTCTGGCGAGG
>CAWFJJ010000030.1:0-578980 GCA_963816185.1 Thermoanaerobaculia bacterium
GTATTTGTACGAACGAATTGACTATGACTGAGGTCTGGTCACGCGCTTCCCAGGGGGAGAGAATTTATGACGGCTTCAGCCTTATGAGTAAAGATAAGATAATATTGGACCTTAGTGAAAGTCTTTGCTCCAATCATATTGGCATATCGACCTATTGCGTTTACCAATGATTCGTGCATGGTATTGACTGTCCAACAGTTACTTGAAAATCTGGACAGAGCGCAGACTTATTGGCGCCCTCCGGCTCCGGAACGCTTGATTTTAAAGATGTCGGACGAAACGTATCAAGTTTCCAACAAGTTATCATAACCTGGATGGAACGTGAATTATCAGAAGAATGTGGGTTGGATAACAATCAAAAGGGATTGATCCAATCCAAGCTTATAGGCTTTGCGAGGCTCCTAAATCGCGGAGGTAAACCTGAATTTTTTGGGATATCGCTAATAAACGCCCCATCTAATTCATTACGGATTATTAAAAAAGAAGCAATCTTTATTGACGATTTAAAAAAACACAAAATTAACTTATCAAATTCCGATAATTTAATTTTAACTTTAAAGAATATAGAGAGGGAAAATGAGAAAAAATTTTCGTTCCCTTTATATTTAAATTATAAATTTATGTTGGATTATATCTCTTCGGCGCAGGATTTTCCTTCTTTTATTAACTTTATTAAAAGTGAATTGAATGGGTAGTTTAAATTACAAGGCCTATAAATTCTGCCCCAAATGCGGCGGAGCTTTAGAGAAGCGCCTCCTCAAGCCCGGGGAGCCCGAACGCCTGGTGTGTCGCCGCTGCGCTTCGTCTTTTATCTCGACCCCGAGCTGGCGGCCATCGCCGCGGTGCCCCTGGATGGCGGGGTGGTCCTGGTGCGCCGCTCCATCGATCGGGGCTACGGCCTCTGGGTGGTGCCGGGCGGCTTCGTGGACGTGGGGGAACCGGTCGAGGCGGCGGTGGTGCGGGAGACCTTGGAGGCTGCCCGGCTAATGGTGCGGTGGAGCGCCTCCTCAATGTCTATTCTTACCGGGACAGCACCACCGTGGTGGTGGCTTACCTCACCCAATATCTGGGAGGCGAATTGGCCGCCGGAGATGAATCCCGCAGGCCGGGTCTTCGCCCCGGCCGAGATCCCCTGGGACTAAATTCCCTTCCGCTCCACCAAGGCGGCCCTGAACGATTACCTGAAGCTCCGTGCTTAAGGGTTTACCAGTAAAAATTCTTGTGAACAGGCTCACCAGGCAGGTGAGGCCGTAAATGACGAACATGTACAACCCGATTTTTCTGGTTAGGGAGTTCATTTTCTCCTCCTTTGGCAATAAATCAGGGTTAACTGTGTCTTTAGTCAAATAACCACGCAACGCCCTTCTTGCGGCGGTGATTTTTTCCGGCCGGTTATTGACCTTTGAGCCACAGGCGCAGCAAGCTAAGGTAAGTGGCGCTGACGTAAGCCCAATAAAGCATGATACCCAAGGCCATCGGTTCTCTCCTTTACGGCAGAAGGCGGCAATTTGCGCTTCTTGGCCAATTTTGGTAAGCCCGTGATTTGTATAATTAGACGTGGCTCGGGCCGATTTGTTAAGCCGGCGAGGTTAAGCCGCGAAAAATCGAGGGATGACTGTAGGGGCGGACCCAAGTGTCCGCCCTGATTTAGGGCTTTTAAAAGGATACGACCATGAACGATTACCGCGCCAGACTGCTGCGGCTGCTCCGGGAGAAATCCTTCCGCTACAGCCCCGATAAACCCTTCACGCTGGTGTCGGGCCGGGTGAGCCCCTATTACATCGACTGCCGGCCGGTGACCCACAACGCCCAGGGCCTTTTCCTGATCGGCGAGATTTTTGGGAACTGCTTCGGGACCTTCAGGTGGCGCCGTGGGGGGCCTCACCATGGGGGCGGACCCCATCGCCCATGCCATTGCCCTCACCAGCTACCTGAAGGGCCGGCCCATCAACGCCTTTTCGGTGCGCAAAATGACCAAGGAGCACGGCACCGGCGGTCTGGTGGTGGGGGACGTCAAACCCGGCGATCAGGTGGCGATCCTGGAAGACGTCGTCACCACCGGGGCCTCCACCCTGAAAGCCATCGCCGCGGCCCAAGATTTCGGCCTCGAGGTGGACCGGGTCCTGATCCTGGTGGACCGGCAGGAAGGGGGCCGGGAGGCGGTGGCCGCGGTCAGCCCCCGGGTGGAGGTGGTCTTTACCCTGGAAGCCTTGAAAAATCTTTAGGTAATCGGGCTGCAGACTTGCAGGAGGGTTGGCGCATTGCTAACTTATTAATAGGTTAGTAAACTCCCGAAAGGCGGAGATTAAAGTAAAGCGATGCTCAAGTCCTTTGCCAGTTTGCGGAGTCGCGCCATTTTCCTGGTCCTGCTGGCCATCCTGCCGCTGTTGGCCTTGAGCTCTATTCCTATTTCAACCAACGGGAGCGGGCCATTCGTGAGGTGCAAAGGGACGAGCTGGTGCGGCCAGAAACCTGGCCACCATCCAGGAGACCCTGATCACTAGCACCCGGCAGCTGCTGGCGACCCTGGCCCGACTGCCCCAGGTGCAGCGGCGGGACCGGGACGCCTGCAACGCCTTGTTTACCGAGCTGCTGAAGCAAAACCCGTATTACGCCGTCATCGGCGGGGGTAGACCCCGACGGCTGGATGTTCGCCTGCGCCCCGGCGGTCTCCAGACCGGTCAACATCGCTGACCGCCTCTGGTTTCAAAAAGCCATCCAGACCCGGGACTTTTTCGTCGGTGAACCTCTCCTGGGCCGTATCAGCGGCAAGTACGGCATTAATATGTCCTACCCTATTCTGGGCGACGGGGGCCGGCTCCAAGGGGTGCTCACGGCCGCCTTAGACCTGCATTGGCTGGGAAGCCTGCTGGCCAAGAGCGATTTTCCGCCCGGCACCGCTATAGGTTTAATCGACGCCACCGGGAAGATTCTTTTCCGTTATCCCGAACCCCTGAAATATATCGGCAGAATGATGCCGGAGGCGCTCATCAAGGCCAAAACCGACCGGAACGAAGGGGTGGTGGAGGAAGTGGGATTGCCGGGAGATGTGCGTCTCTTCGGTTTCGCCCGGCTGTCGCCCCCCTGGCAGGAGCTGCGTGTGGCCGTCGGCCTTCCCAAGGGTTGGGCTGTTGACAAGGTTAATCAGGACCTGCGGCGCAACCTCAGCTGGTTGGGACTCGGTGGCGATCTTGGCCCTGGCCGCGGCCTGGTTCGGCGGCGGGCCTGGTTATGGTGCGGCCGGTGAGGAAATTGCGCCATCTCACCGACCGGCTGGCCCGGGGGATTTGAGCCGCGCCGGTCCCGCCTACCCGGTGGGGGAACTGGGGCTGCTGGCGCAGGACTTCGACCGCATGGCCGAACGCTGCAGGAGCGGGACGCCGATCTCCAGAAGACCGCCGCGGAACTGCGGCAGCGGGCCCAGGAGCTGGCCGCCGCCAACCAGGAACTGGAGAATTTCACCTATTCCGTGGCCCACGACCTCCGGGCGCCGCTCCGGGCCATGGGCGGCTTCGCCCGGATATTGTTGGAGGACTATCCCGATCAGCTCGATGCCGAGGGCCAGAGATACCTGCATATCATTCAGCAGGAAGCCCGCAAGCTGGGGCAGCTCATCGACGATTTGCTGGCCCTGGCCCGCTTGGGGCGCAAGGAACTGAGCCCGGCCCGCCTCGATCTGGCTGAGCTGGCCCAGGTGGTTTTTGACGAGTTAAAGGCTGCCTATCCGGAAAGAAACCTGCAAATCGAGGTCCAGCCTCTGCCCGCAGTTCTGGGGGACCGGGTGATGTTCCGCCAGCTCCTGGCGAACCTGTTGGATAATGCCCTCAAATTCACCCAAAATCGGGACCCCGCCTTGATTCAGGTGAGCGGCTGGAGTGCTGGGCAAGAAAATATCTATTGTATCAAAGACAACGGCGTCGGGTTCGACATGAGGTATGTGAACAAGTTATTTGAAGTCTTTCAACGGCTGCACTCGGAAGAGGAATATGCCGGGACCGGGGTGGGGCTGGCCATCGTCAAGCGGGTCATTGACCGCCATGGGGGCCGGGTGTGGGCTGAAAGCCAGCTTGGCGAAGGCGCCACTATCTGTTTTGCCCTCCCCCAGAGAGAAGAGGCTTGAATTTTATCATCAATTCCCCTATCATCCAATGACAAGTTCAAGGTTCAAAGCTCCAGGTTATCAAGTAAAATTCGGGATTCTTTTTAAAAGGGAAGCATCATGGAATATAAGGATGTGGATATTTTGCTGGTGGAAGACAACCCCAATGACGTGGAACTCACCCTCAGGGCCTTGAAGAAACACAACCTGGCCAACCAGGTGCACGTGGCCCGGGACGGGCAAGAGGCCCTGGACTTCATGTTCGGCGCCGGTCCCCTCGCCGAAAACAAATGCAATCGCCTGAAGGTGATCCTCCTGGACCTGAAGCTTCCCAAGGTGAGCGGTTTAGAGGTGCTGAAAAAATTAAAGAGCGATGCGCGCTGCAAAACCGTGCCGGTGGTGGTGCTGACGTCGTCCCAGGAAGACCAGGACATCCAGGAGTGCTACAAGCTCGGGGTGAACAGCTACGTGGTCAAGCCGGTGGAATTCGAGGCCTTCGCCAAGACCGTGGCGGATCTGGGACTATACTGGATGCTGGTGAACAAACCGGCGTAGCCGGGTCTGGAGTAGGGGGGCAGCGTGCCGCGGTGCCCTCGATTGATCTCTGCCATAAAACCCCATCACTTCATTAATCCGACCTCTTTGAAGCGCCCGGCTCGCCGACCATAAAGGCCGTGGACCGCAGGCCGACCAGCGGCCACAGCCCCAGGCGCCACCAGGAGGCCGCCGGCTGGAGAGCATCAGGCCCAGGCAGACCAGGGTTCCCAGGGCGGCGATGGTATTCCCCAGGGGCACCGGCCGGGGATGCAGGGCCTCGGGCCATCCCCGATGACACAGGTCTAACCGGGTGAGGCTGCGGCGCAAGACCGGAGCCCCACCTTCCCAGGCATCGCCGTGGGTCGCTTGCTTCGCCCCGGGGACCGGCTTCAAGGCCGCCGGAATGCCCCCGGCCTTGACTTCTGCTCAGAAATCTACGGCCTCGGCGCTAATTTGCAGCTTGGCGAGCCCGACCGGCCCGGGCGGCAGGCTCACCACCCCGGTGACAGTCAGTGGTTGGCTAATGGGGATGGAGGTGAGGCGCGCCACCTGTTTGGGGTCGGAGAGCTTGCCGAAGAGCACCTCCACCATGCCCTGCGGTGACTTGAGCATCACGGATTTGTGGTTAACCAGCACCGGCCCCGCCTCCCCCTTGACCGTCACCCGGGCGCCCAGGTATTGGTCCTTGCTGGCCAGAAGCTGGCTGACCGTCAGAGGCTCCGGTGCGGCGGGCGGTTGGAACTGTGGCGGCTGCGGCGGCGGGGCGACGGCTTCCGGCAGGAGCGCCGCCGGCTTTTTTAAGACCATCAGCAGGGCCTGCTGACTGACCTCCAATTTGTCGACCTTCTCTCCCAGGGCCTTGACTTCTTTTTTGAGGTCCTTGATCTCCCCGCGCAATTCTTCGTCGGCTTGGTTACTTGGAGAGCAGGAGGGGATTAATAATAGGATAATCAGGAGAGTAACGAGCTTCACCCCAAGGCCGGCGCCTGGAGTTCCCAATCCCTTGCGTTGATCCATAGTTTTCTCGGGTCTCAATTATTTGGTTTTTGCTGACCGCTACTAGCTTTTTCATACAGTTAAATGTGGTAGGCTGTCAATCTGGAATTTACCTGGCGGCCCAGGAGAGTTACAATGGGGAACGAAGAATCGGAGGAAGGAGAACAGCACCTATGGCCCGCATACTGGTAACCGGCGGCGCCGGGTTTATCGGCTCGCATCTGGTGGAACGGCTCCTCGGCCAGGACCATGAAGTCATCTGCCTGGATAATTACTTCACCGGCTCCAAGGGCAACCTGGGGCACCTGCGGGACAACCCCCGGCTGGAGTTGATCCGCCACGACGTGGTCAACCCCATTAAGTTGGAGGTGGACCAGGTCTATCACCTGGCCTGCCCAGCCTCGCCGGTGCACTATCAATATAACCCGGTCAAGACCATCAAGACCAATGTCCTGGGGACCCTCAATATGCTGGGGCTGGCCAAAAGGGTCAAGGCCCGCATCCTGCTGGCCTCCACCTCCGAGGTCTACGGCGATCCCCAGGTCCATCCCCAAAAAGAGGCCTACTGGGGCAACGTCAACTCCATCGGGCTCCGCAGTTGCTACGACGAAGGCAAGCGCGTGGCGGAGACCCTGATGATGGATTACCACCGCCAGAACCGCGTGGACATCCGCCTCCCCCGCATCTTCAATACCTTCGGTCCCCGGATGGCCATCAACGACGGCCGGGTGGTGAGCAACTTCATCGTCCAGGCCCTTACCGGCGGCGAGATCACCATCTACGGCGAAGGCCAGCAGACCCGGTCCTTCTGCTATGTCTCCGACCTGGTGGAGGCCCTGATGCGCCTGATGAACCGGCCGGAGGTCTTTGAGCCCGTGAATCTGGGCAACCCGGACGAATTCACCATCATGGAGCTGGCCAATAAGGTCCTGGCCTTGATCGACACCCCTTCGGCCCTCAGCCACCGCCCCTTGCCCCCCGACGATCCGGGGCGAAGGCGCCCGGACATCACCCGGGCCCAGGAATTATTGGACTGGCAGCCCACCGTGCCGCTGGAGCAGGGACTGCAGCAGACCATTCCCTATTTTGCCGCGAAGCTCAGAGCAGAGGGCTACCAGGTGGTGGGTAAGATCAAAAATTAGCGGTCAGCATCAGCAATCAGCTTTCAGCTAAGCCCATGGATCTGATTTTGCGCCGTCATTGCAAGCGGCACCCATCTAATCGAACCGGAAAGGCTACTTCTCTTATCCCCTCTCCCCGATGGGGGAGAAGGTTAGGGTGAGGGGGAAGACAATTTTACTTGACGGTAGGCAAATAACCGATCTTTGGGTTCCGTAAGAAATGACAACTCTTACGCCAGTCCATTAAGTTTCGCCTCATCCCGCTGCTCCTGGTCTTCCTTTTGGTGCTGCTGCCGGCGTGCGGCCAACCGGCCGGTCCGCCCCGGGAGGCCAAAGTGACCCGGGTGATCGACGGCGACACCGCCGAGTTGGCAGGCGGCGCCCGGGTGCGGTTTTTAGGGATCGATGCCCCGGAAATGGCCAGAGACGGCCACCCGGCGGATTTTCTGGCTCAGCAGTCCAAAGATTATGTGGTCGAACTGATCCAGGGCAAGACGGTGCGCCTGGAATATGACCGGGAGCGCTACGACCGCTACGGCCGCCTGCTGGCCTATCTTTACCTGCCCGACGGCGCCATGGTCAACCTGATGGTGGTGCGCCAGGGCCTGGCCCGGGTCTATTCCCAGGCTCCCAACCTGCGCCACCAGGAGGCCCTGAACGCCGCCCAGCAGGAGACCATGGCCGCCGGCCGGGGCCTCTGGCAGAAACCCCTGGCGCAGCAGCAAAATGAGACCTATTACCTGGGAAATAAGAACAGCCTGCGCCTGCACCGCCCCAACTGCCCTCTGGCCGCCCGCATGAAGCCGGCCAACCGGGTGCGCTTCAACTCCCTCAAAGAAGCCTACTCCCAGGGCTACAGCCCCTGCCGCAGTTGCAAACCTTAGCAGCAGTAGCCAGTAGTCAGTTTTCAGTAAAAAGCAGGTGGCGCAGGCGTCTCGCCTGCGGCCAGAACCCCAGTTGCGCTCCTAACCGTAGGGGCGGGCGCTCACGTATCTCGCCCCATAGCTGGTGAGCGTCGCTTTCTGTTTCAGGGTGCCTTAAACGGCCCTGTAGGGGCGGCCTCAAGTCGCCCTGCACTGCGCTTCTAATCTGACTCAAATACTGGCCCCAGCCTGCCCCATTTGCTCCAGCCGAACGAAAAGCTGAAGCCGGGGAAGCCCGGATGGCTATCCAACAAAAGGCGAGGCTCCCAGGCCGAACCTGATTATACCATGAAAACTGAAACCGGTCTTTACATCGCCCCTTCATGCTCCAGCAGCCAGCGTTTCCTTCCAATCCCGAACTATACCCACCCAGGGAGCCGTCCGCGGCAATCACCCGGTGGCAGGGCACGATGATGGGCACGGGGTTGCGGCCGTTGGCCTGGCCCACGGCCCGGCAGGCTAAGGGCGAGCCGGCGCGTCGGGCCAATTCTTTATAAGAGATGGCCCGGCCCCGGGGAATCTGCCGCAGTTCCTGCCAGACCCTTAGTTGAAAAGGCGTGCCCTGGAGGTCCAGAGGCAGGTCGGCAAAGTCCGTGGCCCCTGCGTCGAAATACCGGCTCAGGGCCTGCTTCGTGGCCTCAATCATGGGCCGCAGCGCCGGTGGGGGAGGGGACCCCGGCGAATTTTCACAACCCTTATCGGCAAAATCCAGGGCCGCCAAGCCTTTAGCCGTAAAAGTTAGAAGCAGCGCCCCTATGGGGGTGTCTCCAAACAAACGGTCCATTCCTGAGACTTATTTTTCTGCGTTTTAGCTCTCATTTGCTTTCACTCCTTGATGGTTATCTGGCCAATTATGGGGCTTGGGGGAGAGGGCGGCCGCCGTAGGGCTGCTGTCCCACGCACCAAGGTGTTATAATTTCTCCATATACCTCTTCAGTCGCCAACGCCTGATCCAACGCGTCAGGGAGCCGGCGGGGGCGGCGGCCCTGGCCTGCCGCCAGTTGGGGTTGAAGATCAGCTCCAGCAGATGTACCGAGGGCCGGCCCGCCGCGGCAAAGCGCGCCCGGCAGGCGGCGCAGTAGGTGATCAGGTCATGCCCGGCCTCCGCCAGGCAAACCTCGGTCATCTCCTGGGCCAGGGCGGGGGCCACCGCGGGCACCATACCGCCGGAGCCGCAGCAGAGACTGCGCTCCCTGGAATGGGCCATCTCTTCAAAATCGTGCCCGGTATCATGCAATAATCGGCGCACCGACTCGTGGATCAGGGGAGCCTGCCGGGCGCCGCAGGCATCGTGGATATTAAAGATTTCCGCCCGGCTCCCGTCCAGGCCCTTCGGCAGGCCGGTTTCCGCCATTACCTCATAGATGGAGCGCGTCTTGATGCCCGGCAGTAAATCCTGAATGGTGTGGAGGCAGTGGGTGCAGGCGGCGATGAGTTCCGTGGCCCCCAGTTTTTCCAGCTCACGAGCCACGCCGCCGGCCACCCGTTCCAGCACCTGCCGTTCCCCCAACAACTGGCTGGGCGCACCGCAACAGTTGAGCAGGATGCCGGTATCGGGGAGCCGCTCCCGCAGGTAGGCATAGGCCGCCTTGACCAGGTGGGGGCTGTGGCCCGGCAGGGCACAGCCCGGGAAGAAGACCCGGCGGGCCTTGCCGGTGGCCGGGTCCGGCCGGCTCAGGGCAAAGGTGGGGTGCGTCCCCCGGCGCACGTAGTTTTGCACGCCCTGGTGCGGCGCCAGCGGCGCCTTGCCTTGGGCCACCAGGCGCTCCCGGACCTCCAGACAGGCCTGGCCGAGGTGCAATCCCTGGGGACAAACCGCCTGACAGAGGCCGCAGATGTGGCAGGAATAAGGAATGACCGGTTCGGCCTCCCCCCGATCCCCCAGAAGCTGCACCAGCTCTTTTCCGGTGGGGGGGGAGGTGTGCACAAAGTGCCTTAAAAAGGTGCAGTTGTCGATGCATTGCGAACAACTACAATCGAGGCACCGTTCCGCCTCCTCTCGGGCCGC
The DNA here is from genome assembly GCA_963816185.1 of Thermoanaerobaculia bacterium. GTDB lineage: Bacteria > Acidobacteriota > Thermoanaerobaculia > UBA5066 > UBA5066 > Fen-183. Next base: position 9,685 of record CAWFJJ010000030.1, read on the forward strand.
GGCCGGGCTGAAACCCTGCTCCACCTCCGCCGAAGGCACTGCCAGACGTTCTTGGGGGTCCAGTTCGGGCATTTCCTGCCGGGGGACCGGAGAGACTCCCGTGGTGTCCACCACCAGGCCGGTGCTGCGGCTGGTCAGGGGCGGCAGGCTCTCCGGCAATTCCCGGCCTTGCAGGTAAGCCTCGATGGCCAGGGCGGCCCGGCGGCCCGCGGCAAAGGCAGCCACCGCGGTGCTGGGGCCGGTGTTCAGGTCGCCGCCGGCAAAGACGCCGGAGATGGGGGTGGCCAGGCAAACCGGGTCCGCGTCCAGCTTCGCCTTTGATGAGGTATCGAACCCCATCCCGGGGCCGAAGAACCGGAAATCCGCGGTCTGACCCACCGCGATGATGACCGTCTCTACCTCCAGGGTATGCTCAGATCCTGCTACCGGAACGGCGCGGGGCCGCCCCTTGGCATCCGGTTCCCCCAACTCGGCCTTCCGGGACATTAGCCCCCTGACTCGGCCATCTCCCAAAATGCGGAACGGCAGGGTGAGGAAGTGGCATTGCACCCCCTCTTGCTGAGCCGCGGCCACCTCCGATGCCAAGGCCGGCATGAGGGCCGCGGTGCGGCGGTACAGGATATGGACTTCCCTGGCGCCCAGCCTTCGGGCGGTGCGGGCCGCGTCCAGTGCGGTATCACCCCCGCCGATAACCGCCACCCGCGGGCCGATCTCCGGGGGGGCGCCGGAGTTGACCGTTTTCAGAAAATCCAGGCCGTACCAGACTCCGGAAAGTTGTTCGCCGGCCGCCTCCAGGAGCAGGCTCTTGTGGCAGCCCACCGCCAGGAAGACCGCGGCGAAGTCCCGACGCAGCTCCTCCAGTTGGACGTCCCGTCCCAGCCGGGTCCGCAGGCGCACCTCGACTCCCAGCTTTTTCAAGAGGCCGGTCTCCCGGTCCAGGACCTCCCGGGGCAGGCGATAAGCCGGCACATAGAGGCGCAGGGCGCCGCCTAAATGCGCTTCGGCCTCGAACAGGGTCACCCGGTAGCCTTTGAGCCTGAGCTCATAGGCGGCCATGAGCCCGGCCGGGCCGCCGCCCACCACGGCGACGCCTTCCGGCCTCTCCGGGCCAGGAGTAACTTGCGGCGCGGCTTCCGGGTTCAGGTCGGACAAATATCTCTTCAGTCCGGCAATGGCAATGGCCCCGCCCAGAGACCCTCGGGTACAGGCGGCCTCGCAGGGCCGGGCGCAGATGCGTCCGAGAATCCCGGGAAAGGGGCAGCGCTCCAGCACCACCGCCAGGGCCTCGGCCGTCCTGCCTTCCTTCAGGTAACGCATCTGGTCCCGCACCCGGATATCCAGGGGACAGGCGGCCTGGCAGGGGGGCGGCTCCTGCCCGATGCACTCCGCCATGATCTTGTCGCGCCTATTCATGGACAGATTTTCTTTTTGGGTCATTTGGTCCGGTTTAGCTGGTTGGGATATCTAATGAAAACCCTTGATTGCCGGCGGTAATGGAGAGGCGCCGTAATTGGGATATATCTGGGGTCGCCCATCCTGGATCAATCTGGGGCGCCTGTCGGCTCATTGCCGGTAAATTCCTGGATGACATAGCTCTCTTTGCCTTTAATCGAGGCCCCCACGCCCAGATGGGTAAAAGCGGGGTTGAGGATATTGCTGCGATGGGCCGGGGAACTCATAAAACCGTTGACGATGAGCCGGGCCGCAGTCTCAACCTCGGAGTAGTCATTTTTCAAACCCATGTGGATATTCTCGCCGGGCTTGCCCCTTTTGCCGGTCCACGCCGGCTCATGCTGATCAAACCGCTCTAACTTCATATTACCGGTAGGATCGCTCTGGCTGAAGTAGTGCTTTTTGATCAGATCGTCACCTTTTTCCCGAGCCAAAGTCGTCAGCGCCTTATCCTGATTCACCGGGGCCAGACCATTTTTGCGGCGAGCCTCATTGGTTAAATGATAGACTCGCTGCTCCAACGCCTTGGGGTGCTCAATGCCGGTTTTTAAGGCCCCCGATTGAGTTCTGAGTTGCCCCCAGGCTGAGGGCAGATAAAGGAAGATCGCCGCGCTCACCGCCAGTCCCATGGCCCATTTCGAGGTGGACTTCATCCTGTGCCCTCCGTAGCAGGTATCAAATATAATTATAGCCCCACCGGCGGCGACAATAAAGATTTTTACCAGAGAGCCAGGGGCCAAAATAGCCAGGGCGGTTCGAGAACCGCCCCGGCACTGCCTGGCATCTGCAAGAGTGCCTCATGGTTTCTGCTTGGAGCTGGCCCCGAAACTTTGGGTGACAAAATACTCCTTGCCCTTGGTCGAGATGCCTATTCCCAGATGAGTAAAAGCAGGTTCGAGGATATTGCGGCGATGGCCTGGGGAGACCATAAAGCCGTCCACGATATTACGGGCCGCGGTCTCAGGGTCGCCACTGCCGACTACGCAGATATTTTCTCCGAGCCCGGCCATCCTTCCCTTATCCGGTCCTTCCTTAGCATACAGCTCTTTAATGGTTTTTCCTGCCGCATCAGTGTGGCTGAAGTAGTGGTGTTTGAGCATGTCGTCACTTTTTTCCCGAGCCAACGTCATCAACGTCTGATCGGGATCCAAAGGGGAGAGGCCGTGTTTGCGACGGGCCTCGTTGGTAAGCTGAAAAACTTGTCGTTCCAGGACCTTGGGGTGCGTAATGCCGCTATTTCCTGCCCCGGAATGAGTTCTAAGCTGTCCCCAGGCCAAGGGCTGCTGGAGCAAGGCCGCCAACAGCACTGCCAGGCCCAGGGCCCATTTTGTGGTGACCGCCATGCCGTGCCCTCCCTAGCAAGTCCTCGATGCTCAATTTAATTATAGCTCCATCAGCACCCACAATAAAGAAATTTGGCCGGGGGTTTGACCTGAACGGCCTTTAGAATTACCTTTTAACTAAACCAGGATGAATGCCAGAGGAGTGTACGCCCCCGCGCTCCGCCTAAGACCAAAAAGCGGCCGCACCTCTCAAGGTTTGGCCGCCATTGGCAATTTCCCACAACCAGGCTGGTTCAGACCAAGTTGCGCCCAAAAAAGTAATATTAATTCTGTCCTTCTGAACGGAGCGTAGCGAAGTGAAGAATCTCTCGTTGGGAAAAGAAGAGATTCTTCGCTGCGCTCAGAATGACAATCAATACCTGTATGACGGCAACTTGGTCTCAGACCGTTTCGTACTTAAACAGCGGACATCCCTTGCAGACATCCATGCCCGGCCATGGTTCGCCGCCTTTACCCAAGACGGAAGGACCGCCCGTCTCGGTAACGCGCTGCAGCAATTGCGCGGCGCTGCCTTTGATCTGGGTTCCGGGGATAAACAGATTCACCATGGACATATCAGTTTTACCGGAAGTCTTGCTGCCGGCGCACATGGTAGTCATATTGGCCGTATGGTTGTTAAAGGCCCATACCGAACCGGAACACACCGCCGAATTAGGCGTATGATTAAAGGTAAGGTTGCTGTGGCCGGTGGCGGCCATATAGTCATTGAGCACATGGTAAGCCTGGTACGGCAGCAGCATAAAGAAGACGATATCCGGATCGACTCCCGACTCGTCGAAAGTGGCCAGGGGCGCGGTGTAGATCCCGTAGCAACTGCCCAGAGGCAACTTGGCTTTACCCACCGGCGCCTGCCAGGCCAGCTCCTCGTTCCGCAGATATTTCATGTGCCGTTTGGTGTCTTTTTCCTTGTCCAACTCCCGGAAGCCGAACACCGGTTCGGCATTTTCGCATAAAAGCATGTTGGCGGGCATAAACATGGCCTTATGCCCCCCCCGGGCCATGGCCAGACGTTGACAATAGGTCAGTTTGGCCTTGGCTTTGGCGTTGATTTTGTACTTGGAGATTTCGGCCTCATCCGCGCAGAATTTGATGCCCACCGGATCAGAATCCACCCGGATATAGTAAATGTACGTGTCCGCTACGTCCGTATAAGTCAACTGCTCCTTTGGTTTTGCGGCAATCGCGGCTATGGCTTCTTGTAGTCCCATATTTATTCTCCTTCATGTCTCTGCATTGCATTATGGTTTTTGGTCGGCGGCCGGTGGCAACCTATCGAGTAAGCCCTTCGTCCCGGGCGTCTCGGTATAACTATCCAGGATCACTTTGACCCTGCGAAAATCCGGCAGCTTGCGCTTCACCCGTTTGAAGAGCACGTATACCGGGATATACAGCAGGATGAAGATGCCGATATAGCCCAGAGAGAAGCCGACGAAGGGCAAGGGGAACTCCACTTCCAGAAAACGGTACTGCATCCAGCCCAAGATTAAGAAGACGGGCCAGAAAAACGTTGCCGAAAGAGCTATCTGCATGAAGAAAGACTTGTTGAAGGCCTCGTTGGCCACCTGGTTGGCCGCCTCATAGGCCGGTCGATCTCCTGCCTTTAAGGCCTCCATGGACAAATCCTGGTATTTCTTGGCTTCGCCGGCTACCTCCTGGCAGCGGCGCCGCACCAGGAAAGACGCCAGGAAGGAGGTAAACTCCCCCACCAGCAAGGCGAGAACGGCCGCCGCCAAGGTGCCCAGGAGAAAATCGGCCAGGGCGTGACCCGTGATCCGGTAGGACCAGATCAAGTAAGGGTCTAGCCATTGAAAAAACGGTGGCATCTCCATAGGGGTCCTGTGCTGCTCAAGCTGAACCGCGGCCGGAGGCGAAGAATCCCCTCCGCCCGCCCGGACCATTAAGGCGCGGCCCGGGGTGACAAATCAGAGGTTCAAAGGCCTGCTTCGTTCGGCGGCGGCGCCCCGGACCTGAAAGGCCGCCCCAGCAGATGGGCCTGAACTCGATGATACCGACCCCTGGCCGCGACTTTGCCATATTACATTCCCGGAAGGATGGAATGACCCATGAAGCCCTTGGTCAGATAACCGATGCCCACGTACACCGCCAGGACCACGAAGATGCGCTTCAGCCAAACCTCGGGGATCTTCTTGGAAGTGACCGGGCCAAGGACGGAGCCGATGGCGATGCCGATGAGTTCGGTGCTGATCAGGATAAAATCCACCGGCACCTGCCGCATCACCATCATGTTGAAGATGTTGACGATCATGCCTACCAGCACCGCCAGGGCCGAAGTGCCGGCCACGATGAACATGGGCAGACCGGCCACGGAGGTGAGGAAGGGCACGTAGAGGAAGCCGCCGCCCACCCCGATCAGGGCCGAAATGCCGTTGATGGCAAAGCCGCCCAGGAGGGGCCAGATGGGGTTGAAGGAGAATTCCTGGCCATAAAAAGTAAAAGCGATTTTGCTGAAACCCCAATGCGTGACCTGCACCCCTTTGGCATGTTCGGCAGAGACCTCGCTGGATTTCTTGATATGGGCCGCTTCAAAGGCCTTGGCCGCGGCCTTGGCCGCCTTCTTCTTGGCCTGTCCGGCGGGGGTGGTTTCATAGAAGAGCACAAAGGCGACGGCAAAGACGATGATCCCGAAAAACCCCACGTACGTGCTGACATTCATTTTGCCGACGGTCAGCAGGGGGACCAGGTAGCCGGCGAGGATGCCGCCCACCGCCAAACATAAGCCCAAGGGGAGCACCAGTCGTCCCATGCGGTAATAGGTGAAGGAAGAGATCAAGGCCGACAAACCCACCAGATACTGGTTGCTGGTGCGGATGGAATCGGTCAGCATCTTGTTCAAACCAGGGCTGGTTTTCTTGAAGGTGCTGGCGTAGTCCGACAAACCGTAGACACTGATATGACCGACCCCCGCCATGATGCCGCCAAAGGCGCCCACCGACGAGAAGATCCAGCCGACCCAGATGCCCCAAAGGATGTAAAACAGGAAGAAATGATGCGGCGCCCCGGGAATCCCCATGAAGCCCTTGGGCATATCAGCGTGGATCATTCCCGGGCCCGTGCCGACCGGGGTCTTGGCGATGGCGTCCTCCAATTTGCCCGCCAGGGCCGGCTCGGCCAGGAGTAAGGTGGCCAGCACGGCCAGGGCGGCCAGCACCCCGAGGGTTACCAGATACTTTTTCCACATAACTAACCTCCGAATCATAAAAATGGCAGATGATAAAAATTAAGTTTAGGGGCTGAGACGTCGGCTGCTTGACGAGGACCGTCTGCACCTGTCCCCACCCCCGACAGAGATTAAGCAAAAAGAGTAAGCAAGAAACCTGCCAAGCTCAAGAAAAAGGTGTAAATTTATAAGATATTGATATTATAGTAATAAATTAGTTGTCTTCTCGGTTGGGGCTTGACAATAGTTAAGAGGTTAGGGTTAACGTGAGTTAAATAATTTAACTTTTCAATCCTTAACCCGAGACCCCCCAGCATCTGCCGGCCATGTTTAGCCGGACCAGCTGAGGTCCAGACCAAGGCCCTCCCGCAGAGCCCCGGGGATAATCACCAGAACGCTTTTCGCTAAAAATATAAAGGGCGAATGGCCGGTTCGCCCCCTCTGACCACTGGCAACTGACCACTGCCTTTACCTGGCCGGCCCCGTCTCCACCGGCTCCTTGCTGCGGCTCCAGTCGATCCAGCCTCCCGCGTAAACATGCAGCTTCTCCAGGGGATAGCCCGCCAGGTAGAGGCTCACCAGGGTGTAGCTGGCGGTCACGTTTGTGTGGCCGTAAATATAAATGTCCTTATCCGTGGTGATCCCCCGGGCGGCATAAATCTCCTTGAGTTCGGCGGCGCCCTTCCAGCAGCCCTTCTGAGGACCCGCCGCCACCCGGTTTTCCTCCCAAAATACTCCCACCGCCCCGGGGATGCGTCCGGGCCGCGGGGCGCCCTCTTTGGCGCCTTCCCCCAGGTAGAGCCGCGGGGTCCGGGTGTCCACTATAACCTTGTCGGGTGCGGCCAGGGCAGCCTCGACTTCGGCCCGATTAGCCCACAGAAAATCCTTTGGGGGCTCCGCCGGGAACCGGAAGGTGGCGGGCTTGACCTGGGGCGAAGTGAGTTGGGTCGGATAGCCCTTGGCCTTCCAGGCCTCGATACCGCCGTCCAAAAGGCGCATCTGGCTAAGGGGAAAGCCGTAATGGGCCAATACCCACCACAGGCGGGTGTGGTCGCATTGGTCCGAATAGATGACGACATTATCGTGGCTGCCCACGCCCAGGCGGCCCAAAAGTTTTGCAATGTGCGGGGCCGAGGCCGGCAGGCCCGCCACTGGCTGCTGCCGGTCCTCGATCTCCGGCCGCCACATCTGCATGGCGCCGGGGATGTGGCCCAGGTAATACTTGGCCCGGTGGCGGAAATCGATGATCCGCAAGTTGGGATCAGGTTTACCGAGGAGGTCCTTCAACTCCTCCGCCTGGATCAAGACCCCGGAGTGGACGTAATCCCCCAGGGGAACGCCCTCAGCCAGGTGCGGGAGCAAAGCCAGGGCCAGCCAGGCCAGGAGCAAGGCCAACGGGATGAGCAGGGGCAACCACTTTCTCTGCCAGCTAAGGGACATTCAATCACCTCCCGCCTTCGGACTGACCGCCTTCAAATATCCACCGATTCGCCCCGCCGGGCTTTGATTTTCTTGATGGCCAGCGGCAGCAGGGCGACCAGACCCACCAGAATGACGCCGATGATCAGCCAGATGGAAACCTGGCCCCGGAGGAGCGGCAGCAGGTGGCTGGAGACCAGGATCAGCGCGATGGTCCAGGGCAGCATGCAGACGCAGGTAGCCAGGGCATAAGGCAGCAGGGGAATCCGGGTAATGCCCAAGGCGTAGTTGAGCAAAACATACGGCACTCCGATGAGCCTGGCGAGGGCCACGATTTTCCAGCCGTGCTGGGCCACTTTCTCATCCAGATGGGCCAGCCTGGTCCCCCAGATCTTGGACGCCACCCAGTCCCGGGCCAGGTAGCGGGCCACCAGGAAGGCCAGAGAGGCCCCGATCGTGGACCCGATGGTGGTATAGACCACCCCCAGGACAGGCCCGAACAGGACGCCGCCGGCCAGGGTGAGGACTAAGCCCGGGAACAACAGAATTGGGGCGATGGCCCAAACCAGCAGGTAGATCAGGGGGCCCCACATCCCATAAGAGGCAATAAACTGTCGCAGACGGTCTTCCTGCAGGTAATCTTGCAGATGCAAGGCCCGGGCCGCGATGAACAGGCCGACCAGAGCCAGCAGCAAGATTAGGGGTCGGGTAAAGGAGGCCTTTTTCGGGGGTGCAGCCACTACGATCTCGGGCATTTCCGGCATTGGCATTCTCATTAAATTGGTGATTTTTAAAATATGGTCGCGTTTCTTGTCAGCCCCCCACTCCCCCCACAGGTGGGAGAGGACGCCATCCGGGATATCCTGCTTCATCCCCTCTCCCCCAATGGGGGAGAGGGGCAGGGTGAGAGGGAATTATCTCAATTCCACTGCCGCTAAAAATGTCTGATCAACTACCCAAAATTGGTTAATTTAGTCACTTGGCGCCGGTGGCAGCCACTAACTCCCTGGCGGCTCGGACACTGCGCCGGCTGGCCCGGAGAGACGAGTGGGACCGCTTCAAAAAATCCACCAAATCGGCATAGGTGTCGATGTCCTGCCAGTACGGCAACAGGTGGACTTTCAGGTCAAGTTCCGAGGCCCGGCTCAAGGTGTCGGCCAACACTGAGCCGGTGGACCAGGCCAGCCCCTCAAACAGTCGCGGGTGCAGGCCCTTGAGCCCGATCAGATAATAGCCGCCGTCCCGGGATGGGCCCAGGACTACCTGGGCCGAGCCGGCGGCTAATTTCTCCACAGCCTCCAGCATAAACTCCCCCGGCAGATCCGGGGTGTCGCTGCCCCGCAACAGGACAACGTCGTAGCCCGCCTCGAATCCCCAGGCCAAGGCCCACGCCTGCCGTTCCCCGAGGTCCCGGCCTTCCTGTGCCACCAGTTGTGCCATTGGAGGAGCCAGACTTTGGAAAAACCCGACGGCGCCGGCGGGGGTATAGGCGAGGGCCAGCTCCATTCCGCGCAGCCGGGCCGTCTCCTCTATGATATCTTCTAAGAAGCAATGATACAAGCGGCAGGCCATTTCGGGAGAAAAGGGCGGGGTTAGGCGGGTTTTTACTTGCCCCGGGAGCGGTTCCTTGGCAAAAATGATGGTCAGGGTGGTCATGTCTCAAGTAGAATCTCGGAGTAGGACGCGCTCTCATCCATGAATCCGGTTATCTCCATCATCCTGCCTGTGCTCAACGAGGCCGGGCTCCTGGCCGATACCCTGGCGGGCCTGCCGGCCGCACCCGACCTCGAGATCATCCTGGTGGACGGCGGCAGCGCCGACGGCACCTGGGAACTAATGGGCCGTTGGCCTCACGTCCGCGGTCTCCGGGCCCCCCAGGGCCGGGGCTGCCAGATGAATGCCGGGGCCCGGATCGCCCGGGGCCAACTGCTGGCCTTCCTGCATGCCGATACCCGCTTCGAGCCGGCTCATCTGGCGGCCCTGCGCCGGGCCGCGGCCGATCCGACCTTTGCCGCCGGCGCCTTCGAATTGTCTCTGCTGCCGCCGCGGCCGGCCCTGCGCTTCATCGCCTGGGGCGCCAATTGGCGCAGCCGCCTCTGCGGATTGCCCTACGGCGACCAGGTTCTTACCCTGCGCCGCGACCTGTTCTACGCCCTGGGTGGCTTCGCCCACCGCCGGCCCGAGGACCTGGACCTGGCGTTTCGCCTCCGACGCTGCACCCGGTTGCGCCTGCTCCACCCGCCGGTGGCCAGCTCCGGCCGCCGCTGGCTGGCCCAGGGCTATCTGGCCACCACCCGCCGCCACTGGCTGGCCCTGGCCCAACACCTGGCCGAACGCACCTTCACGAAGCGCTGGCCGGCGCTGGGAGAGTTAAAAAGCCAGGGGTAAAGGGGAAAGGAGGCAAGAAAAAAGAATGTGTGCCCGGCTTTTCCTTTTCCCTTTCCCTTTACCCCTCATTCAATTCCCCGTCAAACACCCGCCGCAGGAAGACCCACCCCCAGTCGTGCAGCCGTAGCAGTGGTCCCCCAGGCGGATGGGCCGGTGTGCCAGTTTAGGGAGGTCGAACTCCCAGATGGTCTGAGGCAAGCCCTCGGCCAAAGGCAGATCCAGGGCCTGGTTGAAGTCGCAGTCAAACAGGCGGCCCTCCCAGGAGACGCTGATCAGGTTCCGGCACATCAGGCCGGTGACGGTGTTCGGATTGAAGCCGGCGGCCAGTTTACCCATGTAACGCTCGAAATTTCTGGATTTCTCCAGGAACTCCTTGAAGCGGCCGATGGGCATGTTGAGCAGGGTATACAAATTATTGAAATCGATGTCGTAGCGTTCTTTCAATTCCCGCTGGAAGCGGTCTTCCAGGGCGGCCTGCTCCGGCGGCAGATAGGCCCCGGCCGGATTGAACATCAGGTGCAGTTGCAGGTCCGAGCCCCGGACGCCGTAGCCCACGCGGTTCAGACGGCGCAAGGCCTCCAGACTTTTGCGGAAGACCCCCGGTCCCCGCAGGCGATCCACCGGGTCTTCCTGGAAATAGGGCAGGGAGCAGACCAGTTCCACGCGGTGATCCCGAAAAAATTCCGGCAGATGCTCAAAGTCCGGCTCCAACAAAATGGTGAGATTGCAGCGCACCAGGATATGCGTGTCCAATTGGGCCAGACGTTGCACCAGGTATTCAAAATGGGGATTGATTTCCGGCGAACCACCGGTCAGGTCCACCATGGGCAGGGACCAGCGGGCCACCGCATTGATGACCGCTTCGACCGTCTCCAGCCCCATCTGTTCGGGACGGTCGGGACCCGCGGCCAAATGGCAGTGGCGGCAGGCCTGATTGCAGCGCCAACCCAGGTTGACCTGCAGGGTGTTGACCGCGGCGGCCCGGAGGTCCGGAAAGCCGGATTCCTCCAACTTGCGTGCAAAAGGCAGCATTAGTTATCCTTATGGCATTTGCCGTTTCCTTTATTTATCCCGTCTCTCTTAAAAAATGAATGGGGTAAACGGCGAAAAGGGGAAAGGGGAAAAAGGGAAAGGTCTGGATTAGATTTTTTCCCCTTTTCCCCTCTTCCCCCAGAAATTTTTAGTGAGGGGATAAATAATTGTGAAGCTTGTTTAAATACTTATTTTATCAACCACATTATGTACTTGTATGCCGTGGATCAAGGTGGCGCCGCCCCGGATGGCCGCGGCCACGTGGATGGCTTCGGTCATCTCCTCCATATTGGAACCGGCCTCCAGGGAGGCCCGGGTATAGGCGTCGATACAGTAAGGGCACTGCACGGCGTGGGCCACCGCCAGGGCGATCAGGGCCTTCTCCCGCCCCGTCAGGGCCCCGGCGGCCATGACCCCCTGGTAATAATTCATGAAGAAGTCAAAGAGTTCGGGGCGATGCTTGCCGATCTCCTTAAACCTCTCCAGGTCATCCTCCTCGTAATAATGCGACATGACCCCTCCCACAGAATTAGTTTATCAAAAGCCAGTTCAAAAAAGGTTAACAGGCAGTTAAAAAAAGGGCGGGTTTTAACCCGCCCCCTGAATTTATCGGGATAATTCGCCCCTCTAAAACCGGGTGAACCCGGCGAAGCTGTAGATGTCGCCCATCATCTCTTCATATTCGCCCTTGAGCTTCTGGTACATGCGGGCGTTTTCCATGGCCAGGGCCGCTTGTTCGGCCAGGGAGGAGATAAAGGTGATCTCATCGTCGGTAAAATCCCGCAATTCGGCGGTATAGATGCGCATGACGCCAATGACGTTGCCCTTCAGGGTAATGGGCACCGACAGAATGGACTTGATGCCTTCCTCGGAGGATTCCTTGGGGAAGGTGGCCCGGGAATCGCTGGCGACATCATAAATGGAGACCGCCTTACCCATCATGGCCTCGGCAATGGATTTGTCAGTGGTCACCGTGCCTTTGTTGATGTAACGGTCGCTGAGGCCGTAGGACGCCACCAGTTCCATCTTCTGGCGTTTTTCATCCAGCAGGCGCACCGCCGCGGCCTTGATATCCAGGGCGGTGACCGCGGTTTTAACCAGCATATGCAGGACCTTCTTGACATCCAGGGTCGAATTCACCGCCTTGGCGACTTCCAGCAAACCCTTAAGAAAATTGAGTTCCCGGACCCGGGCCTCGAAGATGCGGGCATTGCTGATCAGTTGGGCCCCGAGCTCCGCCACGGCGCTGGCGAAATCCACCTCGTCCATGGTAAATTCGTGCGGTTCGGCGGTGACCAGGCGCAAGACCCCGTTGACCTTGCCCCGGAACATCATGGGGATGGCCGCCAGGCTGGCGATCCCTTCTGCCTGCGCCTCTTTGGGATACTGCATGCGGGGATCGTTGGTGGCATCGAAAATGGCCACCGGCCGGCCGGTCAGGGCCTCGGTGACGCTCTTATCCAAGCCCACCGCGCCTTTCTGGAGGTACTTTTCACTCAGGCCCACCGCGGCGGCCAATTCCAGGGTGTTGGTTTTCGGGTTGACCAGGCGGATCGTCGCCCCTTTGAGATTCATGGTCTGGGTGATTTCCCGCACAATAGTCTCCAGTACGTCGTTCACCGCCAGATGAGAACTCAAGGCCTTCGCGATCTCCTGGAAACTATGCAGATACAACCTTTCTTTCGATGACGCCATGACCGCCCCTCCTCCTTTGCAAGCTTTAACGGGTGGGAACTTATCTCTGTGACTGGTTACCGTGGTACTGCCATATTATCAGATACCCTGGCAGAGGAACAGTTCCTTCAAAAGTTTCCTCTGTCCAGCTAAAATAAGTCTTCTTTCCCCCCGGAGCAATACTTATCTTGCAAAAGCTTGTAGGGGCGGTTCTCGAACCGCCCTGCGTTATCCCCGGACTGCCTAAATTCCACTGAAAACCTTGCCGCTCAACCAACATTTGGTGGGGCGGGCGTCTCGCCCGCCATTTTCTTTGGTGGCGCCGGCGTCTCGCCTGCGCAATAAAATAGGTTGAGAAAATGCTATGTGGCACTGTCCAACCAGGCGAATCGTTTCCTTTTGAGCCTTGGCACCTCTGTGTCTTGAGGTGGCGTTTGCCAAAAGTTCCTTCCTCTTATCCCCTCTCCCCCCAACGGAGGGAGAGGGTCAGGGTGAGGGGAGCAGAGGCGGTTCACCAGCCGTTCGCAGGCTTCTGTGCTTGGTCAGATTCTTTTGCAATCTTTTGTTTTTAGACCTAAATTTTTGCTATAGTGAATTTATGGAATTTAAGCCCCTCTATTTCGCCGACAAATTGACCATCATCAATCCCCACGGCAGCATCGGGGTGGTCACCCTCTGGTCCAAAGTGGATTACGTCATCGAACGCTTCCGCCAGGCCGGCGTCGACCTAAACCCCACCACCAGCCCCATCGCCGTCTTTGGCAACCTCTACGGCAACGGCCTGCGGGAGATGCTGCGGAATCTGCTCTATAATCCGCAGATTCAAGTGCTCTCTGATTTGTGGGAATGATCGGTCGGGGTCGTGCCAAGGAATTAATAAATTTTTTTAAATTGGGTACGGAACCGGTAGATTCAGTCCTTAGTACAATTATAACTGAGTCCCCACCAGGCGTACGAAAGGTATCAATTTGCAAGTATAGCAGACACAAATCTCCTCATTGATGAATTGGTTAAACCAGAGAATTCAATTTTCATGCAAAAGGACATTTGAATGATTAGTGCTAGCCTGAACCTTCGATCCGCAAAAAGATGAAGATTGTTAATGAAATTAGTAAATATTTTTCTTACTTTAACCCCACAGATAATCAGAACCAGTTAGAAGATCATCTACGAAAGAAAAGGGTACCCCTTACCGGAAGTGGAAGTGCAATACTTCCCCAGCAACCCCCGAGCCCATCTGGTGGTGCAGGACACCATCCTCGATGCCTGGAAAGAAGTCCTCCATCTCCTCAGCCGCTTCGGCCACCGCGTCACCCTGAAGAAAGGCGAGCGCCTGGAACTCCAGCACGTCAAGGTGGTGGTGGAAAAGCCCCGATTCGAGGCTAACGATAAACTACAGCGCCGTCAATCTGGACGCTGATCGCCTTCGGCACTACCAGGAAGAGATTCTTTCGGGCGAAATGCGCCCGGATGAAACCTATAATTACGGCCATCGCCTTCGTAATTACTTCGGCGTAGACACTCTGGTGGCCTGTGCGGACCGCTTGCGGCGCGACTCGGAGGACCGCAAATCATACGTCACCCTCTGGGACAACACCCGCGACCTTGGCCAGGTGGAAGGCCGTCCCTGCCTGGTCTCCCTCTATTTTCGCAAGTTCGAAGGAAAATTGACCCTGAGCGCCACCTTCCGCACCCACAACGCCATGGACGCCTATCCCATGAACCTTTACGGGCTCATGCCATCCAGAATTGGGTGGCCAAAGAGGCCGGGCTCGCCCCCGGCGCCCTGGTGGTCATCAGCCACTCCCTGGGCCTGGACCCCAAAGAACTGGACCGGGCCCTGCTGATCATCGGGAAGCGCCCCTTCAAGGTGCGCCTGGACCCCATGGGCTACTTCCGCATCACCCTGGACGGCAAGGACATCCTGGTGGAGCACCGCTTCGAGGACGTCACCCTGAAAGAATACCGCGCCAGGAAGGCCGCGCGCCTGCAGCACGAAATCGCCCGGGACGTAGCCCTGTCGGACATCAACCACGCCATCTACCTGGGCCGCCAGCTGGCCCGGGCCGAGATCGCCCTGCAGGAAGGCCGGGAGTTTGTGCAGGAATAGCTTAATTCATGGCATTGCTGTAGCCGCAGGCTTCAGCCTGCGCTTGAGGCCTCATCCCAAAAACCTCGCAGGCTAAAGCCTGCGGCTACCAAAGCAAAATAAATGTCGGGTGGGCAGGCACTATTTCTTTATTCTAGTGGCACAGGCCTCTGGCCTGTGATCGCAGGCTAAACGTCCATGAACCACCAATGCCCCATCCCCGAAATTGAAAATTCCCCTTGCTCCCCTTGTTCAAAGCGGGGGTTCAAAGTCCACCTTTGAAAAAGGGGGATTTAGGGGGATTTGGGTCTTCACGCTAACACCTGCGGCTACCAAATGGCTCAATCCCCCTCCCTCTTCCTCATCGGCACGGTGCACGGCGACCCCCGGGGCTATGCGCGCGCCTTCAAGTTATTGGAGCTTTTTCAGCCGGACCTGATTACGGTGGAAATCAGTCGCTTCTCGCTGCGCTACCGGCTGCGCCAGGAGCCGAACTGGCAGCGTCTCTGGCAGCAAGCCCTGGCGGCCTTGCCCGGGGCTGCGGCCGGCCATCTGGCCCTCCGGCGGCTGGCGGCCCAGGTGGCCCTGCCTTTTGAGGTGCGGGCGGCTCGGGACTACTCCCGGCAGTACGGCATCCCCTGGCGGCCCCTGGACCTGGGCGGCCCCTCCCGGCGCCATCTGCCCCGCTACGCCCGGGAGCTGATCTCTCCGGAAAACTTCCAGACCTTGCTGACCACCGAGGATGAGCCCCTGGAAGACTTTGTGGCCCGGGAATACCGGCGGGCCCGGCTAACCTGCGGGCGGCCCGCCTGGCGGCTGCCGGGCCTCGATCCCGAAACCCGCCGGCGCGAGCGGCTCCAGGTCCGTCGGCTCCGGCATTATCTGAGCCGTTATGACCACGTGGCCCATTTGGGTGGCTGGGAGCACCTGGCGCCCTGGCGCGACGGCGACGGCCTGTGGGCCGGATTAGTGGATCTTCAACCCCTGCGGTTGTTCCTTGATGAGGCCGATAATATGCTATAGACCGGAGACGGGAGACGGAGGACGGGAGTAAGATTATTTTTCCGATCCCCAAATTCATCTTCTTCCTCCGGTCTCCCGTCCCCGGTCCCCCGTCCTTTAGCTGACCGCTCAAAGCCATTAGACACCGGGAAAAATTCGTGCTAAGTTAAGGCGTTATTATTTCCTGGAAGGATATCATGGAGCTCAGACCTATAAAACTGCCCATCGGCGGCGACCGGACCATCCGGGCCGTCTTGGGCGTGCCCCGCACCACCACCATGGCCGCCATCCTGGTGCTGGCCCACGGGGCCAACAACGATATGGATTACCCCCTGATCGCCGGGTTGCACGATAAATTGGCCCGGCAGGGTCTGGTCACGGTGCGCTTCAATTTTCCCTACTCCGAAGCGGGGCGCAAACGGCCCGACCCGGACGCCACCCTGGAGGGCATCTATCGTCTGGTCCTGGAGTACGTGGCCGAACTGGACGAATTCAAGGGGCTGGCGCTCTACCTGGGGGGCAAGTCCATGGGGGCCCGCCTGGCGGCCCAACTGGTGGCCCGGGAGGTGGGGGCCAGCGGCCTGGTCTTTTTGGGTTACCCCCTGCACCCGCCCGGGCGGCCGGAGCAGTTGCGGGATCAGCCGCTCTACCTGCTGCCCTGCCCCAGCCTGTTCATCGAAGGGGCCCGGGACCCTTTCTGCCGCCTTGACCTGCTGGGGCCGGTCCTGGGCAAGATGCCGGTGCGCACCGATCTCCACCTGATTCCGGGCGCGGGCCACTCCTTTGAGTCAAATCACGGCAGCGTGGCCCCGGAATTGCTGGACGAAATCTGCCGGGTGATCCTGGGCTGGCTGGATAGTTTGTAAAGCAGTAGTCAGGGGCCGGTAGCCAGTTTTTCTTCTGGCAGACTGAGATTGGCAACTGGCTTCTGTTTTGAAATAATTTGGGGCGTGCCTTGCCCGCATTTACTATGCACAGGGTGTGCACCCTGCTGAGAAAATCTTTAACTGGCCACTGACCACTGGCCACTGGCAACTGAACTATGAGCGTAATTCTGGTAGTCGACGACGACGCCCCCACCCGGGAGGCGCTGGCCACGGGCCTGAGGAAGCTGGGCCACGAGATCCATGTGGCGGGCACCGGGGCCGCGGCCCTGGACGAGGTGCGGCGGCACGAAGTGGACCTGGCCATCATCGACCTGAAGCTGCCGGATATGGTGGGCACCGAGCTTTTCGGAGCGCTGCGCATCCTGCGCCCCGAGGCCATCGCCATCATGATCTCCGGCACCGCCACCGTGGATGAGGCCGTGTCCGCCCTCAAGCGGGGTATCTACGACTTCATCACCAAAGATTTCCGCATGGGCGAGTTGCGTAAGGTGGTAAGCAAGGCCCTGGAGACCCAGCAGCTCATCGTGGAAAATCAGCGGCTGCGTCAGGCCCTCCAGGACCGGGGCCCCACCGGGCGCATCATCGGCCGGGGGCCGGCGCTTCTCAAGGTCATTCACCTGGTGAATCAGGTGGCCCCGCTGAAGAGCACCGTGCTGCTCTCCGGGGAATCCGGAGTGGGCAAAGAACTCATCGCCGAAGCCATTCATTACCAGAGCCCCAGAAAGCTCAAGCCCCTGGTCAAGGTGAATTGCGGCGCCCTGCCCGAGGGCCTCATCGAATCGGAGCTCTTCGGCCACGAGAAGGGCGCCTTCACCGGGGCCATCCAGCAACGCAAGGGCCGCTTCGAACTGGCCGACGGCGGCACTCTCTTCCTGGACGAGATCAGCGAAATGCCCCTGGCCACCCAGGTGAAGCTGCTGCGGGTGCTGCAAGAAGGGGAATTTGAAAGGGTAGGGGGCCAGACCTTGAAGGTGGACGTCCGGCTGATCACCGCCGCCAACGTCGATCTGGAGGCCGCGGTGGCTGAGGGACGCTTCCGCAAGGACCTGTTCTATCGCCTCAACGTCATCCACCTCACCATCCCGCCCCTGCGGGAGCGGGTGGAGGATATCCCCTTGCTGGCCCTGCATTTTCTGGACAAGTTCTGCCTGGAAAACGACCGGCCGGCCATGGGCTTCAGCCCTGAGGCCATGCGGACCCTGAAAAGTTACTCCTGGCCGGGGAACGTGCGGGAACTCCAGAACGTGGTGGAGCGGGCCGTGGCCCTGACCACCGGCGCCACTGTGCAGTTTGAGGACCTGCCGGACGATATCCGCCGCCACTCCCCGGAGGACGACAAGATCGTCCTGCCGGTGGGGGCCACCATGGAGGAGATCGAGCGCCTGGCCATCCTCCAAACCCTGAAAAAGACTCACGGCGACAAGGAACTGTCGGCCCGCCTCCTGGGCATCGGCCTGGCCACCCTCTACCGCCGCCTGAAGGAGATGGAAGTGAAAGAGCCCGCGCCCCCGGAGGCGGAAACCGAATAGTGGTCAGTGTAGGGTGGGCATTGGCCAGTAAAAAAATAGATTAGGGAAATTATGCCTCTCGCACAAGGTAGAGGGTTCTGGTGACGGTGCATAACGATATTTATCAATCTTTGTCATTGTCGCACAGCGCGTCTCGCCTGTGCTCAAACTGGCTTCGAATCATCCCAAACTAGCCCCACTATATTCACCGCAGGGCCGTGCCACTAAGGCTCGCCCCAAAGAGAATTTCAAGGGGGACCAGAAGGAAAATGACTGCCTCGTTTCTGGATTTAAAGCCGTTTCCGGTCAAGGAAGCCGAAGCCGTGATCCTGCCCGTCCCTTACGAAGCCACCGTGTCCTACGGCGGCGGCACTAAAGATGGCCCGGAGGCCATCTTGGCGGCTTCCCGGCAGGTCGAGCTCTGGGACGAGCAGTATGACTGGGACCCCAGCCAGGCCATTAAGCTGGCCACCGCCCTGCCGGTCTTCCCGGAGGTCTCGGGTCCCCAGGCCATGCTGGACAAGCTCCGCCGCCTGGTGCAACCCTGGATTTCCCAGGGCAAATTCATCGCCGCCCTGGGGGGCGAACACACCATCACCACGGCCCTGGTCCAGGCGGCCCAGACCCGCTATCCGGATATGTCGATGGTGGCCCTGGACGCCCACGCCGACCTGCGGGACAGCTACGACGGCAGCAAGTTCTCCCACGCCTGCGTTCTGCGCCGCCTCTACGAACTGGGCCGGCCCCTGACGCTCCTGGGCACCCGCGCCTATTCCCAGGACGAGTACAACCTGATGCGGGTGGCGCCGCGCTTCAAAATGTTCAAGGCGACCGAACTCCACACCCCGGAAGGCTGGCAGGCGGCTCTCGACCACCTCCAGGCCATCCCGGGCCCGGTCTATCTCTCCATCGACCTGGACGCCCTGGACCCGAGCCTCATGCCCGGCGTCGGCACCCCGGAACCCGGCGGCCTCACCTATTACCAGGCCCTCACCCTCATCGAGACCCTGACCCAACGCGGCCCCATCATCGGCCTCGACCTGGTGGAACTGGCCCCCATCCCGGGCCAGCACACGAGCGAATTCACCGCGGCCCGGCTGTTATACAAGGCGTTAGGTTATATTTATCACAACCGGATGAAGTGATTGTCTTTCTCGTTCCCAAGTTTGTGAACTTGGGAACGCAATTATGGCCCAAGCTGCGCTTGGGCGAACTGATAGAGCAGGCTTCCTAAAATGAAACGCAAACACCAAGACTTTCACGACGGCGCCCAAGGACGGCCTGACGCCCCTGGCCCCCCTGGACCTCAATAAGATTGAGGATTTCGACCAGCTCCTTCAGGCCATGGGGCAGACCGCCTTCGGCGGCCGCAATCTGGGCGAGGCCGCCGACGTCCTGGAGGCCATGCTGCGGGACCCCGACTGCACCGTGATCGGCACCTTTTCCGGGGCCATGAGCGTCGCCAAGATGGGTCTGCTCATCTGCGAGATGATCGATCGCGGCTGGCTCCAGGCGGTGATCACCACCGGGGCCCTGGTGGCCCACGGCTTCATCGAGACCCTGGGCCGGGCGCATTACAAGTATCCCGAAAACGTTTCCGACCGGGTGTTGTTTCAGCAGGGTTATAACCGCATCTACGACACCCTGGAGATGGAAAGCAACCTGGATTATGCCGAAGACGTCTTCCGGTCGGTGCTGGAGAAGCTGGATCAGGACCAGGTCTGGTCCTCCGCCGGCCTCTGCCGGGAATTGGGCAAATACCTGGCGGAGCACACCGACGCCCCGGGCCTCTTGCGCAACGCCTATCTCAAGGGGGTGCCGGTCTACATCCCGGCCTTCACCGATTCGGAACTGGGGCTGGACCTGGCAGGCTACATGGTGCGCCGGGCCCTGACGGCCGGGCAGAAGTTTCCCGAAGCCCTGGGGGCATTGTCGTTAAAATTCAATCCTTTTGTGGACCTGGGGGCCTATGCCCAGCAGGCCCTGGCCGCCAAAAAGTTGGGCATCTTCACCATCGGCGGCGGGGTGCCCCGCAACTGGGCCCAGCAGGTGGCGCCGTACCTGGAATTGCTCAGCACCCGTTTGGGGGTCGAGTTGCCGGAAGTACGCTTTCAGTATGGCGTGCGGATCTGCCCGGAGCCGGCCCATTGGGGCGGCTTGAGCGGCTGTACTTATCGGGAAGGGGTTTCCTGGGGGAAATTCGCCGCGCCGGAGGATGGCGGGCGCTTCGCCGAGGTCTTGTGCGACGCCACCATCGCCTGGCCGCTCCTCCTCAAAGGCGTCAGCCAACGCCTGGAGAAGCAGCCGGCGATTTAGGATCAGCCTAAAAAAAATCTCAGCCGGTTCCGAATCTCAAGAAGGCCATGCCGGCCAGGAGGGCGAGCGAGGCCAGTATGGTCAACAGGGCATATTCCGCTACCCTGGTCCGAAAGTCATCCGGCGGTGGTTTTCTGTTTTTCTTACTCATCTCCAGCTTGCCTGCTTAACTGGATTGTGCCAAATTTCCCAGCCGATTTCCGCTCAGCCGGACAGTAATTAGTTCTTTACATCTTATTTAATAAGGCAAGTGATTACCGGCTGTAAATCAGGCGATTCCTGAATTTTATCGGGGGAATCCCTCGTTTTTGGCTGGAGAAAGTCGAAACGGGGATTAATCCAGCAGAGTTAGTTTAGACGGGTCCAGCGCTTCCGGGGGGCCGGGCGGCAGGCCGCAGGCGGCGCAGGTGCAGAGTTTCCCTTCCTTGACGGCCCGGCGTCCTTCTTTGACCAGGAAGACTGCGATGAGCAGGCCGATCACCGGGTCCGCCTGCCAGAGGCCGCCAAAGTAGTTGAGTCCCAGGCCGATGAGCAGGGCCACCGATAACAGGCCGCAGGCCAGGGTCTGCTTGGAGTCGGCCTTCAGGCTGACGCTCCCCAATGACTTGCCGGTGCGTAATTTAACGAGATATAACGCCGGCATGACCAGGCTGGAAGCCAGGGCCACGCCGAGGCCCAGTAGACTGGGCGCGGGGATTTCGGCATAGAGCAATTTTTCGGCCGACTCATAGAAGATATAGGCGGCCAGGCAGAAGAAGGTGTAGCCGATGATCTTGACGGCCCGGCGTTCCAGCCGGGCTTCTGCGGCCTCGGACAGGTCCCGGTGCGGGTAGAACCGCCAGATCATCACCCCGCCGGAGAGGCACTCCAGCAGGCTGTCCAGGCCGAAGCCCACCAGGGCGATACTGCCGGAAAGATACCCGGCCAGCAGCGCCAGCAGGCATTCCACCACGTTATAGCCCACGGTGAAGTAGGAGAGGAGCAGGGCCTGGCGTTTTAGAATTTTGGTCATAATTATGTAGGGGCGGTTCTCAGCAACCGCAAGACCGGAGACCGGGGACACGGCGCACCGGGGCAATGACCTGGGACCGGAGCCGTGTCCTCATTTCTGCCGGTCTCGCCGTCCTCCGTCTTCCGCTCGATAAATAAAGATTTCAATCTCTCAAAATAATCCCTGCCCCCCACCAGATAGGTGTCGTTATGGTGCGCCCCGGGGATGATATAGAGTTCCTTGGGGTCCCGGGCCGCGGCGAACAGGCGCCGGCCCATCTCCACCGGGATGATCTCGTCCTGGTCGCCGTGAATAATGAGCAGCGGCGCCTTCAGTTTAGCAATTTTCCCCAGGTTGTCATAGGGTATGCTGGGCCGCCAGTCGAACCTGAAGGGCGCGAAGAGTTTGGCCATGTCCGAGGAATTGGTGAAGGCCGACTCGATGATCAAAGAGCGGCAAGGAACCCGGACCGCCAGGTCCGTGGCCAGGGCGCTGCCCAGGGAGCGGCCGAAAAGGACGATCTCATCGGCGGGCATCTGCCGGGTCTCCGCCACGTAACGGTAAGCCGCGGCCGCATCCTTAAAAGTCCCTTCCCGGCTGATCCGGCCCTCGGATTTGCCGTATTCCCGGTAATCGAAGATGAAGACCTGAACCTCGGCCAGGTCGTGCAGCAGCTTGAGGTTTTCCAGGCGATGGCTGATGTTGCCGGCGTTGCCGTGAAACCACAGCAAGACCGGGGCGGAGGCCCTGGGCACCCACCAGCCGTGCAGCCGCACCCCGTCTGCGGCCGTGCACCAGACCTCCTCAAACTCCAGGCCATAATCACCCGGGGTGCCGACCAGGTCAGGATCGGGGAAAAAGACGATGCCCTTTTCGGAAAATTCCAGGATCATAAACAGCTTAGGTTTGAGGCTGGATGATTAATCAAGTATCAAAATATTGGGCCTTCGGATTTATAAAAAGCGGATAAGAAATAAACCATCTCCATGGGCAACCCTTGCGAGTCTATTTCGGGTTGCTGCGGGATGCAAGAGAGATTATCAAAGCCGATTTTGGCGGTGATCGCCGCGCCCAGAGCGTCCAAGATATCGTCTTTCTTAACTTCCTTCTGAGAATAATTCACTGACTCTACAATAGTTTTCGCGGGTGGATAAATAGACTGGAGTATCTCGAGGCGCTCCTGGTAACCAGTTGCCTGCCGCTTGGGATGGTGCAGCGGCCGGCAACGATTCAAGCTCCAGAAGCAAAGCTCGGGATGAATTTCCCTGACAGAATTCCTGGCCTCCGGGTTGCTTGCCAGGAATTCATCCACTTCACGAATTTTGCCGACGATATTCCAGGTCGCCTTAAATATCCGCGTGCCGGTTAATTCTTCATTTTTGGCGATGGCTTGGTCATAGGACTCAGCATAAACCGCGGGCCGGCAAGGAACCCGGAAGACGGCGGACCTGCGGGGCCCGATCAATTTCCGGGCCTCCTTGTCGCAGCGCCTTTCTTGACGCTCCATAGAACCTTTGGTGCGGCTGCCTTCCCTCAAGCCGATGGGGATGTCCACCAGAATCAAGGCCGCGGCGGCGTGCTTCTCCCACAGTTGGGAGAAGCTTCTGAATAAATTTACCTCCCAATCGTCGAACAGGGATAGTTTTACTGCCAGCCAACCTCCCTTGCAGCCATCGACGCCCAAGAAGTCCATCAATCTTAGCCTTTAATATGCAGTGAGCAGTGATGAGAAAAGACTTAGAAGGCTTGGGACCAGATGTCAAGCAAAATTAAGCCGATTGGCATACTTGCGGCTGGGTTGGCGGATGCTGCACCAGGGATGGGGCCAGCAGCCTTGGCCAATGGCCCCTATATGTCAATGGGCCGCAGGCCAACCGGGTTAAAGGGAAACCCCTGCCCGCGACCACCTCTGCCTCGACGGACTCAAAAATATCCCTATGATGAACCACGTCCCCCGTTAATTCGCTTAGAACACCAATGCTCCCAAAATCCCTGAGCCAATGATGATTAATGATGGATCGATTTTGGTAAAGGTCAGCAGCGCGAAGCTGATCACGGCGATGCCTGTCGTGGTCTGGTTAATCAAGGAGCCTTGGCCCAAAAAGACGAGCACCGCAATGAGCAGTCCCACCACTGCCGGCTTGATTCCTGCGAAACCGGCCCTTACCGCCCAGAGCTCTTTATAACGGAGGTAATACTTGGTAACCAGGGTGACAATAATGACGCAGGGCAGATAACTGGCGAACATGGCCACCAGGGCCCCCACCAGGCCGCCCACCTTAAACCCCAAAAAGGCATTCATCACCGTAAGCGGCCCAGGGGTCACCTGGCCGATGGCAATGGCGTCGATGAATTCCTTATTGCTGAGCCAATGATAATGATTGACGAATTCTTGCTGCAGCATGGGGATCATGGCGTAGCCGCCGCCGATGGTCAGGGCGTTGGCAATGAACAGGATGGCGGCCATTTTCAGCAGGACCATTTAATCCCTCCGGTACAGGACCAGCCCCAAAGCCCCTGCGGCCAGGAGGATGCCGATAGGGTTAAGTTTAAAGATATCCAGGGCCAGAAAAGCGCCCACAGCCAGCGCCGCGCTACGGTAATCCGTCACCAGCCTGACAAACATTTTATAAACGATGGAGGCCAGCAAACCCACCACCGCCGCGGCCACCCCTTTCATCACCGATTGCAGCAGGGGGTTGTCTTTCATATAGAGATAAAAGGCCGCCAGCAGAATAGCCAGCACCGTGCCGGTAAAGGCCTGGCCCACCGTGGCGGCCAGCGCCCCCCACAATTTCCGCAGTTTGTAGCCGATGCAAATGCCGGTGTTGACTATAGGCGGGCCGGGGGTCATCTGGCCGATGGCAAAGCTCTCCACGAATTCATCGTGGGTAATCCACTTGCGTTTATCCACCAATTCCCGTTCAAAGAAGGCAACCATGGAATAGACGCCGCCGAAAGAGAAGCTGCCGATTTTGAGGAAGACCAGAAAAATCTTTTTTAGCGATAACATGATGTTCTCCGCTCAATTAACCATTCATCAGCATTGCTGAATTAAAGGCGGCATAGACCCTTGGCCGGAAACTGCTTCCCCCAGCCGCTCCCGGAAACGGCCTGAGGTTAGTAACGGATCGGTTGAGCGGCGCTGCCGGGCTGGTGAAACCGAGGAAACTCACCTGATAAGGCAGCAGCAGAAAGGCCCCGGAGACTCCTCCCCTGGAGGTGCAGATGGACACCCCCATGGCGCTGAGGGGCGGGATAAGCGGGTTGACCTCTACCCCCGAGACGGGAAAGAGCCTCCCCAGAGCTTCCTTGTGAAATTTTTCCCAATATTAAGCCAAATTGAGAGCGCCTGTCAAATAAATTCTTCTCCAGGCGGCCTGAGGGTGAGAAGAAATTTTTTACCGGTATTGTTTAGTAATTATAGTTAGTTAATCGAAAGGGTCGCCAGCCGTATAAAAATTTGCACCGGAACCGCTGCCAGGGCGTGAGGGGTGATAAGGATAACTTATTGAAAGTTAAGGCAAAAAAACAATTGCGCAATTTGGCATGCCCAATGCATGTAATATTAGCAAATACGAACCAAGTTAAGGATTCCCCCATCCCCCCCTTAAGCTAAAGTTCGTATCCATTTCTCCTTTCACCCACTGGCCGGGTCTCCCCCACTCGGCCAGTACCTTTTTTGGGGGAAGTTGGGCAGTTGAGCTTCAGGAGCTGGCGGCAACCCCTTAACTTAAGCAATACCAAATGGTCTAATTAGTCATGCAGGGCATGCGGCGCCATCATCTTCTCCACTGGGCAGTAATTTTCTGCTCCCTGCTGCTACCCCTGACCGCGGTAGCCGGGCCCGCCTTGCCAAACCCGGGCTCGTCCGGCTGCGGTATGGTTGCCTGCCATTGCCCCTGCTGCCAGCCTGGCAACAAGCCCCAGTGCCACAAATCGTCGCCTTCGCCTTGCGGCTGCACAAGCCTGCCCGGTCTTCAAGCCAGCCGGTTCACCCCCGAGGGTGAGGGGGGCACAGTTTATCAGCCGCTATCGCTAAACCCGGCGCCGAAACTGTTTATTCTCGCCATCTATCATCCGCCCAAGAATTTTCTCCTGTCTTCACTGTAATGCGGCAATTTTTTTCACCTGCTGACGCCAGGGATTATATGTCCCGGCGCCACTAATGATCACCTGCCTCTCCAAGCGGAGAGGGGGCGGGGTTCGCCTCGTCTAAACCAAGAAATGGGAGAAATAATATGTCTCAAAAGAGCAAATTGCTGGTTTGTTTGGCCCTGATCCTGATACTGAGTCCGGCCTCCGGAGCCTTAGCGAGAGGCATGGGCGGTGGTGGCGGCATGGGCGGCGGCGGGGGCATGGGCGCCGGTGGCTCCATGATGTCCGGCAACATGGGCAATATGAACAACCAGGGCATGGATCAGAATCAGATGAACCGGCAGAACATGGGCAACATGAATGGCATGAGAATGAATAATCAGGGACAGGCGCCGGCCGGTACCTGGGTTCCCAATGGCAACATGGACAACAGGGGAAATATGGGTAACGGCAATATGCCTGCAAACGGGATGGGTTCTGGGCAAGGGCCGAATTAAAATTAAAGCCTTGAACTCTGGAGTTTAGAGGACCGCCACCCGGCGGTTCAGGGTATCAAATTTAAAGAGAAATGAAAGGGGCGACCCGTACGGGGTCACCCCTTTCTTGCGTCTTGGCGTGAGATTCTGCTTTACTCCCAGGACTCCTCGATCTTGGTGAGCACCGCCAGTTTTCCCGGCTGGACCTTGCGATAGACCTGGGCCGGCTCTTTCTGGTGTCCGTCCACGTAAAGCAGGTCGTGCTCGATGGAGATGCCGAAGAGCCGTTCGTTTTCCTGGAGGTAAGGCAGGATCAGGTCCCAGTCCGCCGCGCTGAGGTCGACGATCTCGCCGCCGTTTAACTGCTCGTCCACCACCTGCTGGTAGGGGTCGCGGATATAGAGGGCGCCGCCGGAGGCCAGGGAAAAGAGGTTGGAGCCGGGGTACGGGGTGCGCTGCGGTTTGAGACGACCCCGGGGGTCGTACTCCAGGCCGTTGACGATGACGAAGCCGCCGTCTTTGAAGACGTCGCCGGCCATGAAGGATTCGGCCAGGAAGTCCAGGGCGGTGCCGTTGATCACCACCCGGGGGCGGCCCACGGCGTTGATCAGGGGCCGGCCGGCGGCGTTGCCCAGGATGTAGACCTCGCCGCCCTTGGCGCCGTACATGAAGGTCTGGCCCACGTCGCCGTGCACCACCAGCTTGCCCCGCTTCATGATCTGGCCCAACTGGTCCTGGGCGTTGCCGTGGATCTGAATGCTCATGCCGTCGATGCCGGAGGCCAGGTAGTCGCCGGTGCTGCCGTAGGCGTCGATCACCACCCCGTCGGTGTTGAGCCCGAAGCCGCAGCCCAGGAAGCGCTGCCCCCGGTAACCGTAAGTGAGGAATTGCCTCCAGCCCAGCTTGAAGGCCTGACACATGAGCCGGGCGTCGCAGTCATCCCCTTCCGGGGGAAAATCAGCGGCATCCAGGATCAGGATGGCGTCGGCCTGCTGGGGCGCCGGCAGTTGCTCCCGGCTGTCCCAATCAACCCGGCGGTAGCGGCTGCTATGCTTTTCGCCCACGGTCGGGGTCGCCTTCAGGATAAGGGTCAAGGTCTCCATGATGAGATGCAGGAGGTTGCTGCGCTTCTTGTCGCCCGGGTCGTAACGGCGGTCCAACAGCAGGGTCAGACCGTTGATGGCCGCGGCCTTGAGGGCGTCGCCCCTGGCGGCCTGGTCGCCGACGGCCGCCAGGAACTCCCGGAAGGTGGCGTAGGAGATGGTGGCGGCCCGCTCCCGGATCGCCCGGTAGAGTTGCTCCCCGCTCTGGTCCTTAAGACAAGTGCTCACCAGGCGCACCACCTCGTCGTCTTCCTGGAGGTCGATCTCCAGCACCGTGCCGTTCCAGGGCCGCTGATGCCAGGGCACGGTCTTGGGCTTGCCGAACTTGTCGTGGCAGGAAAGCACCCGGCCACCGTTTTTCGGTTCCAGGGAGAAGATAAAGGAGCCGCCGTCGGTGGCGCTGCCGCCCCGGGCGTTCCAGTAGAGGTCGGCCACCGGGCAGACCCGGGGGTCTTCCGCCGCCAGACTGGCCAGGGTGGCGTCGATGGCCTGCTTTTCCGAGCAGACCAGGCCGATCTGCACCTCGCCGTCATGCAGGGCAAAGACCTGGGGCCGCAGCATGGAGGTGTCGGTGATGCCGATGAGGTCGAAGCTCTTCCGCTCCGGGTCGTTCCGGGCAATGATGAAGAACCAGGGGCCGTCGGGCGAGCCGTGGATGTTGGCGGCCTGGAGCTGCCGGTAGACGTGCTGCCGCTCCGGCGGCAGCAGGTCGAAGTCCCGCTCCGTGGTGGGGGCCATGGACTCGATGACGTATTCCAGGGGATAGCCGTAGAGCCGGTGCCACAGGTCGAAGGTGAGCACCGCCACTTCCGTGTCCGTCAGGAACTGGGGATAAAAATGGCGCTGGCTCAGGTATTCGCTCACCGAGAAGTAATTGGCGAAGTCGCCGTTGTGTACCAGGGCGGTGTTGAGCGCCGCGAAGGGGTGGGCGCCGCCGGGGTGCCACACCCGGCCCCGGGTAGGATAGCGCTGGTGGGCGATCCAGATATGGGCCTTGAAGTCCAGCAATTGGTAATAATAGGCCGCTTCTTCGGCATAGCCCACGATCTTCAGGATCAGCATGTTCCGGCCCTGGGACATGACGAAGGCCTTCTTCTCGCCCAGGGAGGCGTAATAGGCCTCGTTCAGCTTGTAGCAGTTCTGGGCCACATACTCGTCTTCCACCTTGCGCCAGGCCAGGCCGTAAAGCTTGTGCTGCTGGATGAAGTGCTGCAAAACCTCGGGCTTGACCCGCACGAAATATTGCCAGACGTCCGGCGGCTTGACCACCAGGCCCTTGATGTCCTGCCAGTTGTCCACGGTGGGCTGGCGCCGGGCGTGGTCCACCCGAAACACCGGGGTGATGAACTGGGCCTCCACCTTGGCGCGAGCCTCGGTATCCAGGTAAGCGACCTGGATGAGATAATCGTCATCCAGGATCTCCTGGGAGACCCCGAGGGTTGCCGCGTCCAGCCCCACCGCGGCGATACCGCCGCCCTTGCCGTTGCCCCGGTTGTGCATCTGGATGGAGGGGGTGACGATGTGGCGGCCGGCCACCGGCACGCTGGCGGCAAAGCCCGTGACCCCGCAGCCGCCTTCGTCCGCGGCCTTCTGGATACGCCCCGCCGGATAAGGCGAAGTGAAATCGCGGCGGGTGTCGAGGAGGGCCAGACCGGGGTGATTATGCAAGTTGCGCTTAGACTTCATTGATTTCCTCTTTTAGCTATCAGCTCTCAGCTTTCAGCAGTCAGCTAAAGGCTTAATTCCGTATATGCACAAATCTCGTTATGTAACGCCGGCGCCCTTGCCGGCGCCTGAACCGCCGAGGGCGGCGGTTCTACATCTTCTTTTTCATAGGGCGTGCCGCACACGCCGAATTGCTATATGTATCCGTGAAAATCCTCAAATCCCCCTAAATCCTCCTTTTTCAAAGGGGGACTTTAATGCCGTGTGACTATCCCCCCCTTTGTAAAAGGGGGGTTAGGGCAGGCCTGTCCGGCAGGTAATTTGCATGGGTCAGAGGGCCGGGACATTAGCGGGCACCACCTAAGTTGAATAAAGTTAATTGGCCATAATCAGGTGGATCAGAGATTCGTGGACAGAGTAAAGCCCAGAGATTGCAGCGCTCCATGATCAGGTTTTTGACCAGTCGGGTGAGGTCCAAGATGGACCAACCCGCCCAGCTCCGCACCTTCAGCCACAGGAGCAGCAGGTAAGCGATCATGGCGGTCCAGATTTGGATGAGCACGGCATTCTCTGAGGTTCCATAAAACGCCTTAATCTTGAGGTTTTGCTTGATCCAGCGGAAAAACGTCTCGATCTGCCAACGCTGCCGATAGAGATCGGCCACCGTTTGGGCGGGTAGGTCCGGCAGGTTGGTCAGAAACACATATTCCTTGCTGTCTGGGTCCCGATAATGCACCAGGCGCAAGGTTTCGGGATAGTGACGCCGGCTGTAAGGAGTACTGAGCCGGACGAGCTGATCGGCCGATACCGGCGAGCCGGACGAGCCGGGCCGCTCCTCGAGGACTCGATAATGGATGTGGCGGGGCAGCCGGGTGACAAACCCCACCTCGCGGCGGTGCAGGGAGTTAAGCCAGGCAAAATCGACATAGCCCCGGTCCAGCAGCACCAGATCGCCGGGGGCGAAGTCCAGGCGTCGAGCCACCTCCAGTTCATGGACCTGGCCGGCGGTAACCTGCAAGTCCTGGGGAGCGCCCCCCGAGTCCAGGAGGACGTGGAGTTTGACGGCGTTTTTGCTGGGCTGGAAATTGGCCCAGGGAAAGAGACTGGCGCAGACCGGCACGTAGGTGGCATCCAGGATCTTCACCCGCCGGGCCTCGGACTGGCGGCCGGCTTCGGCCTGAAAGCGCGCCAGCAATTTCTCGTAGGTCTTCTGAAAGATGAGGGCGGGGCGCTTCTCGTTGGCTTCGGCCAGGGTGGAACGCTTGGCGGGGGTGAGGCCCAGATGGTAGAGCTTCTGCCGATGCCGGCCCAGGCTAAAGACCAGGTCACGCAGGCTCTTTTTGCCGCTCAATTGGGCATAGAGCATGGCCACCAGTTGGGACCAGTAAGATAATTTTCGGGGCTTGGGACCCTGCCAGGAATGAGTCTCCACCTGGTGCTCCAAAATATGTCTCGGGAGAAGTTGTAGCATGTTACCCAGAACGGTGTTATTATGTGCCATAAGCCCCTAACCCCCTTCGATGCTTGGTTTTTTCGGCAAAAAAATTATAGCATCTATGGGTCGTTTTGGGGCTTTTTCTTTTAAATCCAAGTGTTGTCTACCGGACAGCACTGGGGTTAGGGGGGATTTAGCTTTTAAGCTTTTAAGCTTTTAGCTGAAAGCTGAAAGCTGATCGCTGACAGCTGACCGCTGACCGCTATCTACGCAAATCATCCTCCACGGCCATCAAAGTATCCAAATGCGCCACCTCTGCGGCCCCCATCCCCGGGGCCTACCGCGCCCTGCCTTCCCCGTTCCCCCCCCAAGTTCCGGCGGTGCCCCCCCGGCCCAGCCCGGCCGGCTCCTTTGCAGCGCAGGCTTCCAGGGCCCCTCGCGGTGCCATCTCCCCTCGCCCCCACGATGGCCTGGCCAGTCAAGGCCTGCGAATCCGCCGGAGCCACCAGGGTCACCTGATCGCGGATGCCTTCGGCCTTGAGGAACTGGTGCACCTTGGGGATGCCTCCCGCCGCCTTCTCTCCTCTCCGGCCCCCCCCCGCCCCCCGCCCAACCCCCCTGTGGCCCCTACCACGCGTTCCTCTTTCCCGAAGACCCCCCCCCCCCCCTCCCCGCCCACTCCACCCCCCATCCCCGCTCCCCGCCCGGGCGTGGGTGAGCTCCCCCCCCCGAGCCCCCCCCTCCCCCCCTCCCCCCCATCCTTCTCGCCCCCCTCCACCCCCCCGCTCGTTCCCCCCTTCCGTCCTACCCCCCAGGTAGCTGCCGGACTTGGTGTGGACGCCGTAGGGGCAGACTTCCACGCATTTGCCGCACTTGATGCAGGCGGATTCGTTGCGCCAGACCCGGTACTTGCTCAAGGGCGTGCGGAACCGGCTCGGGGTGGGAACCGGCTGCCAGGGCTGGCCCTCGGACCAGGCTTCCTCGGGAACGATTTTTTCGGCTAGTGACATATGATCAGTCTTCTTCAAATGGGTAATTTCGATATTTATTCCTGTAGGGGCGGACCTCTGTGCCTGCCCATCAGGTATCTCGCGACACCGGAGGCCCGCACCCACGCAGATGCGCCCCTACTCCCCCACCCGCCGGTTCTCGCCTTCCGGCCGGGAGAAGAGCGGGGCAAAGATCTCTTTATCCAGGTCTTCCTTGAACATGATCCGGCCCACTTCGCCGCGCAGGCGCCGCACTTCCCGCATGCCCATGGCGCCCATGACTTCCAGGAGCTGGTTGTTCCAGGCGCCCACCAGGTTGACCATGCGCTGGGCCCCCCGCTTGACGTTGAGGTTCCCCAGGTCGATGGGGCAGGGGTTGTCATCCTGACATTCCTTGCACAGGCGGCATTCCAGCGAGAGCAGCAGGGCGGTGTCGGCCAGAATGGCGTCGGCGCCGCAGACGATGGCCTTGGCCACGTGCTCCGCCAGGGCGATGCCGCCGCCGGCCAGCA
Organism: Thermoanaerobaculia bacterium; assembly: GCA_963816185.1. Lineage (GTDB taxonomy): Bacteria > Acidobacteriota > Thermoanaerobaculia > UBA5066 > UBA5066 > Fen-183. The sequence goes on from CAWFJJ010000030.1 coordinate 41,242, forward strand.
GGGTGACCGCGTCCCGCAGCCGGTCTTCCACCAGCTTCAGGTGGCAGCGGCGGATCATATCCTTCAGGTGCATCTCGCCGGCGTCTCCCACCCCCCGGGCGTGATCCGAACCCGCCAGGTGGAGAACCTCGGCGCCCGCCGCGGCCAGGATCGAGACCCGCTCCGGGGCCTTGCTGTCCGCCGGCACCCTGATCCAGACGAGCAGCCGCGGGTAACGCTGCTTCAGGGCTTCCATCTGGGCCACCACGCCGGGATGGTCCGGAATTTCCACCGCGGGCACCTGGGCCAGCAACGGGTCATCCAGGTGCTTAAAATTAGCCGGCAGCATCGGCACCAGCCGGCTGGCCGCGGGGAGCAGATCCTCGCCGATGCTCTTCCGGGGCAGGACCGCCAGGGAGCCCAGGTCCTGGGCCGCGGCAGCCATGATCTGGCGCAGCCGGGCCGGGTCGGCGCTCACGGCCGGTTCCCCCAGAATCACCGGCAGGGGAATCTCCAACAGCGGCGTCGGGGTAATCTGCATCTCGCCCTGGTCATCGAAGGCCAGAAACATGGGTTTGCGCCCCAGATCGACGGTGGTGCTGATGTATTCCCGGCCGTGGATGCCGTCCCGGGTGGGCCGGACGATCTCCGACATGTCGGTCCAGCAGGAGTCGAAGCCCTCGCCGGCAAAGACCCCGCCATAGCCGGCCCCGGAGACCGGGATCTTGCCGGTTTCCGCCTGGTTCCAGGTCGTGGCGATGATCTCCGGCGTCCAGTAGTCGTCCCCTAACTGGCGGTACTGCGGGTTCATAGCCTTGAAGATCAGCTCCCGGGGGCAACCCTGGACGCAGCGGTAGCAGTCCCGGCACATCGAGTCGATGGTGTCCACGAACTGCGTCCGATCGAAGCCCCGTTTCCGGTAGGCGTCCACCGGACAGACTTCCTTGACGCACTTGGCGCACCTTAAGCAGCCTTCGTTCCAGTCCATCACCGTGCTTTTGCCCGGGGGAGAGAAACGGGGCGGCACCTGGCGCACATGAATATGGTATTTGACAGGCAAAATCCTTCTCCTACTAAAGCTTTAATCCGAAAAGTTTTTATTTTATCGAGACAAAATTGGGAAAGGGGACAAACGGGGAAAGTCGAACTCGAAAATCGGCTTTTTGGTTTCGAAATTAAGTGTTAGGGGTTTTTCTTTCTCTCGAAACTTGAAACTCGAAACTCGAAACTTGTTTTTTACCCTTTTACCCTTTTCGCCTTTTACCCCATGTTTTTAAGACGGCTTTCACCCAGGGTTTCCAGGCGGGCCTTGACTTCTTTAATTATCGCGGCCAGGGCCTGGCCATCACCCGGCGTCACCAGGGAGCGTCCCAGGCGGTCGGCCTCCAGGCCGATCTCTTCCAGATAGCCCTGGACATATTTCACCCGGCCCCCCAGGCGGCGGCTGCCATCCTCGTAACGGCAGGAGGCCTCAGCGCAGCCGATGACCCAGACCAGGTCCACCGGGGTCGCCAGGGTGCGGAGCATCTGAAAAGACTCCACCTTGCTGCTGCAAGGCTCCGACAGCACCCGCAGGCGGGCCTGGCCCTTCCCCCATTTGGCCTTGAGGACTTCCGGGTCCGGCACCGCTTGCTGACAGGCGTAAATCACCACTTCCATTGCCATAGATTTTTGCCTCAAGGGGCCGGAAAGCGCCGGCTCCAGCGAAATGCAGGCCAGGGAGGGCCTCCCTCCCTGGCCGCGAGAGAAATCGATTAATTATGCCATACAAGAATAAGAATTGCAACAGTTTGCGGTGCGCCGTTGCCATTCCTTAGAGCCACAATAATGTCAACTTTTATGTCATTCTGAGCCAGGTCGGCGGATAAGCAACCCGGTTCCGATGCGGCCCTCAGTTGACCTCTTCCCGGGGCACAGCTCCAGCGGCGAATGCCCCTTACTTGCCCGCCCGGCTCTTCCTTTCGTCAATGTCGCCGGGGTACATCACCGCGTCGTGGCCCCGCTCCCGGGTGCGGATGCGGATCACTTCATCCACCGGATAGACGAAGATGAGGCCGTCGCCCGCTTCGCCGGTATAGGCCGCCTTCATGATGGTGTCGAGGACTTCGTCCAGGTTCTGTTCGCTCAGGACGATATTTACCTGGATCTTGGGGAGCAGGTCCACCTGGTAGCTGCCGGAGCGGCCCGCCAGGCTGATGCCGCCCTGGCGGCCGTGGCCGCGAATCTCAAAGACGTTCAGCCCCACGATGCCCATCTCCTTCAGGGCCTCCTTGACATCGTTGAGCTTGTCTTCCCGAATGATGGCTTCGACTTTCTTTAACATAACAGCCTCGTGTTTGTAGCCGCAGGCTTTAGCCTGCGCTGGATGCCGCAAATCTGTGATTTAGCTGAAAGCTGACAGCTCTTACGAATACGCCCGCTCGCCATGGGCGCTGATATCCAGCCCCACTTCCTCTTCCATGGGGGTGACCCTGAGGCCGATGCTCATATCCAGGAGCTTGGCTATCAGGTAGGTCATGCCAAAGGCGAAGACCATGGTGACCACCCAGGCCAGGGCCTGTATCGCCAGTTGGCCGGGATTGCCGTAAAACAGGCCGTTGCCCCCGGCTTCGTTGACTGCCACGGTGGCGAAGAGGCCGGTGGCGATCATGCCCCAACTGCTGGCCATGCCGTGACAGGCCCAGACGTCCATGGACTCATCCAGGTTGCGGTTCTGGCGGAAGCGGATGGCGTAGTAGCAGATGACCGCGGCCACCGCGCCGAGGACCATGGCGGCCATGGGGGTGATATAACCCGAGGCCGGCGTCACCGCCGCCAGGCCCACCACCATGCCGGTGGCGATCCCCAGGGTGCTGGGACGCCCGTCCAGCCAGCCCAGGAGCATCCAGACCAATCCGGCCGCGGCCGCCGAAGAATTGGTGGTGAGCAGGGCGTTCACCGCCACGCCGTTGGCTGCCAGGGCGCTGCCGGCGTTGAAGCCGAACCAGCCCACCCACAGGAGGCCGGCCCCCAGGACGGTGAGGGGGATGTTATGGGGCTCCATGGGGAACCGGCCGAACCCCTTGCGGGGACCGATCACCAGGGCAAAGGCCAGGGCGGAAAAACCCGCGGCCACGTGGACCACGGTGCCGCCGGCGAAGTCCAGGACCCCCAGGTTATTGAGCCAGCCGCCCTTGCCCCAGACCCAGTGGGCCAGGGGGTCATAGACTATGGTCATCCAAATCAGGCTGAACAGGAGAAAAGATTTAAACCGCACCCGCTCCACAAAGGCCCCGGTGATCAGGGCCGGGGTGATCACCGCGAACATCATCTGGAAGGCGGCGAAGAGCCCGTGGGGAATGGTCTTGGCGTAATCGGGGTTGGGGGCCGCGCCGACGCCGTGGAACCCCAGGAAATTGAGGCCGCCGATGAGGCCGCCGATGTCCTTGCCGAAGGCCAGGGAGTAACCGAAAAGCACCCACTGGACCCCAACCAGGGCCATAAAGATGAAACTCAGGGTCAGGGTGGACAGGATGTTTTTGCGCCGGGCCATGCCCCCGTAAAACAGGGCCAGGGCCGGGGTCATCATCAACACCAGGGCGCAAGAGACCAAAATCCAGGCAGTATCACCGGAATTGACAGGATTGTTCATAACTTTTCCCTATTTGTCTGCACAATTGTCAGAAAGGCGCAAACCAATCCTAAACGTAGGCCAGGGAAATTTCCCTGGCCTGCGTTTTCGGGTTAACTTATCGGTTATTTTGATTAAACGGCTAGTCTGCCGGCCATTACATGATCGGCAGATATTTCTCAATCTCGTAGGCGCTTACGTGAGTCCGGAAGGCGTCCCACTCGATCTTCTTGTTCTCGATGAACTTGTTGAAGATGTGCTCGCCCAGGGCTTCCTTCACCACGGCGCTCTTTTCGACCTCGAGCACCGCCTCATAGAGGCTGCCGGGCAGTTCCTGAATGCCCAGCTTGGCCCGTTCGGCGGCGGACAGATGGTAAATGTCCACTTCCACCGGCTCGGCCAGCTTGTAGTTCTTTTCGATGCCCGTGAGGCCCGCGGTGATCATCGAGGCGAAGGCGAGATACGGGTTGCAGGCCGGGTCCGGGGCGCGGTATTCGCAACGGGTGGCGGCCTCTTTGCCGGGTTTGTACATCGGCACCCGCACCAGGGCGGAACGGTTGCGGCGGGACCAGGCCACGTAGACCGGGGCCTCGTAGCCCGGCACCAGGCGCTTGTAGGAGTTGACCCACTGGCTGCAGATGCCGGTGATTTCCCGGGCGTGCTTCAGCAGGCCGGCGATATAGCATTTGGCTTCGGCGGACAGATTATACTGGTCGCTGGCATCGTGGAAGGCGTTCTTGTTGCCCTTGAAGAAGGACTGGTGGGTGTGCATGCCGCTGCCGTTGATCCCGAAGATCGGTTTCGGCATGAAGGTGGCATAGACCCCGTTGATCATGGCGATGGACTTGACCGTGGCCCGCATGGTCATGACCTTGTCGGCCATGGCCATGGCTTCGTCATAGCGCATGTCGATTTCGTGCTGGGACGCGGCCACTTCGTGATGGCTGTACTCCACCCGGATGCCCAGTTTCTCCATGGCGAAGATGGTGTGGCGCCTCAGGTCGTTGGCCAAATCCAGGGGCGCTGAGTCGAAATAACCGCCGGTGTCCAGGATCTCAGTGCCGGTGTTATCCGCAAAGTAAAAGTATTCCAACTCCGGACCCAGGTAAGAGGTGTAGCCCTTCTCCGCCGCCTTGGCCAGCACGCGCTTCAGGGCATAGCGGGGGTCGCCGGGATAGGGGGAGCCGTCGGGCTGCAGGATGTCGCAGAACATCCGGGCCACCGGCCGCTCATCCGGGCGCCAGGGCAGGATCTGGAAGGTGTTGGGGTCGGGCTTGGCGATCATGTCGCTTTCTTGAATGCGGGCAAATCCCTCAATGGAGGAAGCGTCGAACCCCATGCCTTCGGTCATAGCCTCTTCCAGCTCGGAAGGGCGGATAGCAAAACTCTTCATTACTCCCAAAATGTCCGAGAACCAGATCTGGATAAAGCTGACTTCCTTGTCCCGAACGGCCTTGAAAACATCTTCTACCGTCTGGCAGGTATGACAGTGCACGTTAATCCTCCTGAGAATAAGATTATTTAGTTCAATCCAGCAATTTTTATACCAAAACTGTTTTTAAGTAAAGTCAATGACTTAGCTAAATGCAGCTTACATATTTGTAGAAAATCGGCATTCTGTGCTTACAAGTTTGTACGTTTTGGCGAGACCAACAGCTAATCTCCCGGCTCTCTGGGCACCGCGGACCACCAGCGAAGATGAAATTGGGAAGAGTGGAAAAAATCGGTTGAGACGAGACCCGGTTTGCTTCTCCAGGAAAACTAAAGTTCTCCCGGCTGCTTCTATTGGTCTTTTACTTTAATCATTGGCCGCACCACAAACAACCGGGGGAAGGATTTTTCTGAAAAAAATTCTCCCTTTAACTCGTTCCCAAGTGCAACTTGGTGAACGAGAAAAAAGGGCGGGGGTACCAAAAAGGCGGAGGGACCGCTTAGCGGCCCCTCCGCCCGATGAGCTGCTGGGAATTTTGTGGTCAGTTTAACTCAAGCCGGCCCGGAAGCTCCGGGTTTCGATGCTGTACTGCTTGATCTTGTAGCCCAGGATCCTGAGGCTGGTGTCCAGCAGATGCGCCGCCTTGCTCTGGTTGCCCCGGGTCTGGCGCAGGGCCTCGGTGATCAGCTCTTTCTCCAATTTCTCCACCTGGGAGGCCAGGCCGCTGGTGGCGGAGGCGCCGGGCTCCTGACGCTGCAAAGAAGCCGGCAGGTGCACGCTGAGGATGGTGTCCTCATCGCAGACCAGCACGGCCCGCTCGATGATGTTTTCCAGTTCCCGGACGTTGCCGGGCCAGGGATATTGCATCAGCAGGTCCAGGGCCGGAGCCGACAGGCGTTTCACCGGTTTCTGGTGCTCCGTGGCGTACTTGCCGAGAAAATGGTCCGCCAGTAAGGGAATATCGGCCATGCGCTCCCGGAGGGGCGGCAGATAGATGGGAAAGACGTTGAGGCGGTAGTACAGGTCCTCCCGAAAGGTGGCCTTGGCCAAGGCCTGCTCCAAATCCCGGTGGGTGGCGGCCAGCAGCCGGACGTCGGCCTTCAGGGTGGCGGTGCCGCCCAGACGGGTGAACTCCCGCTCCTGGATGACCCGCAGCAGCTTGAGCTGGACGTTGGGGCTCAGGTCGCCGATTTCGTCCAGGAAGATGGTGCCGCCCTGGGCCAGCTCGAAGCGGCCCTGCTTGCGCTGCAAGGCCCCGGTGAAGGCGCCCCGTTCGTGGCCGAAGAGCTCGCTCTCCACCAGGGTCTCGGGCAGGGCGGCCACGTTGACCTTGATGAAGGGCTTGTCGGCCCGGAGGCTGTTGTAATGGACGGCCGAGGCCACCATTTCCTTGCCGGTGCCGGATTCGCCGCGGATGAGGATGGTGGCGTTGCTCTTGGCCACCCGGTCGATCATCTCGAAGACCTGGCGCATGCGCCCCGAGGTGCCGATGATGTTGCCCATCTGGTAGCGCTCCTGCAACTGGCCTTTCAATTTCAAGTTCTCGTTTTGGAGACGCTCTTTCTCCCGGTCGATGAGCAGCAGGTTGTTGACCGTCTGGGCGATGATGGAGGCGATGATGGTGAGCAGCCGCAGGTCGTGGTCCAGGTCCAGTTCCCGGTGCAGGCGGTCCACCGACAGGGCCCCGATGGTCTGGTGGTTGATCTTGACGGGCACGCAGATAAAGGAGATTTCGTCCTTCTCCCGGGTGCCCCGGGAGCGGGTGCGGTTCAGAAATAAGGGCTCCTGGCTGACCACCGGGACCACCGCGGGCTCGCCGGTCTCCACCACCCGGCCGGTGATGCCCTCCCCCAATTTGTAGCGGCCGCGTTTGCGGGCCTCGGCGGTGAGGCCCTGGGCCACCTCGATCTGCAGCTCCGTGGTTTCGGGGTTGAGGATGGAGATGGTTCCCCGGCGCATGCCCATGCGTTGGGCCAGGATCTGCAAAATCCGCTGCAAAGTCTTGGGCAGGGGGCCCGGGGCACTCAAGGTATCGGTAATCTCGTAAAGCAGGGTCAATTCGTCATTCATGCGGTTTACCTGAAGGGTATATTTTGAACTGATTTGTTATTCATTTTCGTTTATTTTAGGGTAGATTGCAAACAAATTATTACGAAAATGTATCACGTATAAACTTTTGAGACATTTTGAGAATATTCCGGGGGGATAGGGTGCCGCTCCGCCCGGTCTTGAAGCAGAGAGGCCGGGCTTTCTCCTTGACACTCTCCCGATACATGGTTAATTTTAAACACTTAAGATACCCAATTAATTATTTCGGGCGCGCGGGCCTCGCATGCGGAACAGATTCTTCTACCAGACCGGCCATTCGGTCATGGGCTTCGTGGATTACATGGGCGACCTGGCCCTGTTTTTCTTGGATGCCTGCCGCACCCTGCCGCACCCGCCCTGGTTTTTCCGGGAGATTATCGCCCAGATGTACCACCTGGGGGTGAAGTCCTTCTCCCTGGTGGCGGTGGCCTCCCTGGCCCTGGGCCTGGTCCTGGCCATGCAGGGGGTCATCGTCTTGACCATGTTCGGGGCCACCAACTACATCGCCACCAGCGTGGCCTTCACTTTTTTCCGCGGTTTGGGGCCGATTTTGGCGGGCATCATGTTGGCCTCCCGGGGCGGCGCCGGCATCGGCGCGGAGATCGGCTCCATGCGGGTGACCCACCAGATCGACGCCCTCACCGTCTCGGCGGTCAACCCCATGAAGTACCTGGTGGTCACCCGCATCGTCGCCTGCATGTTGGTGATGCCCCTGTTGACCATCGCCGCCAATCTCATCGGCATCCTGGGAGGAATGTTCATCGGCGTCTTCCAGGTGGGCATGACCTCCACCTATTACTACACCCTGACCATCAAGTACCTGAGCTTGCGGGATGTGCTTGCCGGGGATCTTCAAGACCTGCGTCTTCGGCGTCATCATCGGCACCGTAGCCTGTTTCCACGGCTACTCCACCGAACACGGCACCTTTGGGGTGGGCCAGTCCACCAAGACCTCGGTGGTGGCGGCTATTATACTGATCCTGGTTTCCGATGTCTTACTCACCAAACTCATCCTCATCCTCTGGCCTTAACGCCGAGGAGGCCCCCAGGCTGACGGCGGCGCCCGGCGCCCCGTTGATTGCCTTTCGGGGCATCCATAAGGCCTTTGGGGATAACGTCGTGCTTGCGGGGGTGGACCTGGAGGTCTTCCCCGGGGAGACCGTAACGGTCATGGGTCGCAGCGGTTCCGGCAAAACCGTCTTGACCAGCATGCTGGTGGGGCTCAATCTCCCGGATCAGGGTTCCATCCAGTTCGCCGGCCTGGAGGTCACCCAGTTCAAGACCGACTCCGACTGGCGCGACCTGCGCCTCAAAACCGGTTATCTCTTCCAGGGCTCCGCCCTGTATGATTCCATGACGGTGGGGGAGAACGTGGCCTTTCCCATGGTGCAGCACACCGACTGGAGCGAGGCGGAGATCGCCCGGCGGGTGGCCGAGAAGCTGGACCAGGTGGGCCTGGCCGGCACCGAACCCATGGAGACTACCGAACTTTCCGGCGGCATGCAGCGCCGGGCGGCCCTGGCCCGCAGCCTGGCCCTGGACCCGGAGATCATCATTTATGACGAACCCTCGGCGGGACTGGACCCGATTACTGCCGATGAGATCGGTCATTTGATGCGGCGCCTGCAACAGGCCCTCAAGGTTACCTCCATCGTGGTCACCCATGATCTCCGTCTGGCGCAGTTGGTGGCCGACCGCCTGGCCCTGCTGCATGAGGCCCGCTGGGCCTTTCAGGGCACCTATGACGAATTTCTCCAGTCCTCCCATCCGGAGGTGCTGCGTTTTCTCCACAAGGAGCCGCCCCAGGAGGATAAGGCGACATGATTTCCCGAAGATATGAAACCATCGTGGGCATGTTTGTGGTGGCCTCCCTGGTGGCCCTCCTGATCATGGTGCTCATCATCGCCCGCCAGGAAGGGCTGTTTCAGCAATATGTGGAGTACCGGGTGATTTTCAGCAACGTCAGCGGGCTTAAGGTCGGCTCCGAAGTCCACCTGGCCGGGGTGACGGTGGGCAACGTCAAGGAAATCATCATTACCCCCAAAGGCAATTCCATGGTGACCTTCCAAGTCATCAAGAAATACAGCGACCGGGTCCGGCAGGATTCCCAGGCTTCCATCGGCTTTATGGGGCTGCTGGGGGAAAAGAGCCTGGACCTGACGGCGGGCTCTCCCGCTAGCTCGCCGATTCCCCCGGAGGGGCTGGTGGCTTCGGTAGAGCCCCTGGACATCACCCAGCTGCTGGCCAAGGCCGGCCCCAGCCTGGAGAACCTGCAAAAAATCCTCAGTAACCTGGCCACCCTCACCGATTCTCTGGTGGGCAAAGAAGGTGGGATGGACTAAGACGCATCGATGCAATCCAGGAGATTATGAATAAGATCAACACCGGCCAAGGCAGCCTGGGCTTGCTGGTCAACGATCCGAAGCTCTACCAGGATACTAAAGAAACCATTGCCAAGATCTGGAAGGTCTTTATCGATGTGGAGAAGGGTACGGGGGCGATGGGCATCCTGATCAACGATCCCAAGTTCAAGGCCCAGATGCAAAGGACTATGGAAAACCTCGAGGGCAGCACGGTGATTCTGAGCAAGAGTTCCGCCGATGTTAAGGAAACCACGGTACGGCTGCCGGAGATTTCCAAGAAATTGGATGATTTCATGACCGATCTGAAAAAGGCCGGCCAGAGTCTGCCGGGACTGGTAACTTCCGGCGAGACCACTCTCAGTGATGTGGATAAGATCTCCAAGGCGGCCCAGAAGTCCTGGCTGCTCCGGAAAAATGTGCCGCAGCCCAAGGAGCGCACCATCCGGATGGATGCCGATCCGGGAAAGGATTGAGCATGCCTGGATACGGGCGTTGGTTATTGATGCTTTGCCTGGTGGCCTGGGGCTGCGCTTCGGCGCCAACCAAGGAGAACTTGCAGAGCCAGGCGGTGTCCCTGAACGACCAGGGATATCAGTATTATCGCCAGAGCCGCTTCAACGTGGCCGCAGGCAAGTTCGCCGAGGCCCTGAAGCTCAACCGCCTCATCGACCGCCGGGTGGGCATCGCCGCCAACCTCAACAACCTGGGGGTCATCGCCCAGGAGCAGGGCGACCCGAAGCAGGCCGTGGTTTACTTCCAGGAAGCCCTGGAGATCAACCGGCAACTGCAAGACCCCGCGGGCCTTTCCGAAACCCTGAACAACCTGGGACTGGTGTACCTCTCCCAGGGGCGGGTGAATGAAGCCCAGACGGCCTATCTGGAGGCCCTGGACCAGGCCCGGCTGCTGCCGCCGGGACCGTTGCTGGCCCTGTCCCTGACCCACCTGGGGGATGTGGCCCGGGTCCGCAAGGATTATGATCTGGCCCTGAACTATTACCACCAGGCCCTGAGTAGTGGATGAAGACCGGAAAGACGCCCGGGGCCGGGCCCTGCGCTGGGAGCGGCTGGGGCGAACCTTCCTGGATCTAAAGGATTATGCCCGGGCCGACCTTTATCTGCGCGATGCCCTGCGGGACTTCCGCCGCCTGGAGGACACCGACGGCCTCGCCGACACCTTGAAGGACCTGACCCGGTTGGCCCTGGCGCGGGGGGATAAGCCGGCGGCGGCCCTCAACGGCCAACTCCTGCTGGAGATCTACCAGGCCCGGGGCCAGGAGCAGGAGGTTAAAAAGTTAGAGGAATTATTGCAGGCCGGCGGCGTAAGCAGTAGCCAGTAGGGCGGCCTGTGGCCGCCGAATTTCGGCTAATAACTCGGAACTCGAAACTCTTCGATGGCTATCTTCCTCCACTGGATCAAACACGTCATCAAGACCTACGGCTACCTGGGGGTGTTCGGCTCCCAGATACTGGGCATGTTCGGCCTGCCGGTGCCGGACGAGACCATCCTGACCTTCACCGGCTTTCTCATCTTCAAAGGCATTATGCATCCCCTGCCGGCCTTCCTGGCCGCCTTCCTGGGCAGCATCGGCGGCATTACCCTGAACTACCTGGTGGGACGCTACATCGGCTTTCCTCTGCTGCACCGATACGGCGCTTATCTGCACCTTACCGACGAAAGGATCAACCAGTCCCATCGCTGGTTTGCCAGATACGGCAAATTTGCCTTATTTTTCGGCTATTTCTTCCCCGGACTGCGCCACCTGACGGCCTTTACCGCCGGCGCCTCCCGCCATGAGTTTCGGCAGTTCGCCCCCTACGCCTATAGCGGCGGCCTTTGCTGGGTGGCCATCTTCCTGATCCTGGGGTATTTCCTGGGGGAGGCGTGGCCTAAGATCGTCCCTCAGGTCCGGTCATATCTCTGGCTGGCGGTGGGAACGGTAGTCTTCCTGGTCTTGGGCTACTATTTAGGAGTACGCCTGCGAAATTCTGCCCGCCGCCAATGAGCCGGGCGGTGCTGCGATTTCCATCCAAGATATAGGGGCGGCTCGCGAGCCGCCCCTACTGGCTTCGCCAGAATTACTGCTCACCACCCCCAAAATCAGGGTAAAAAGTAGCCAGATCTTCCTGGTACGGTGTCCATTCATCTTGGCCTCCCTTTTGGTGCGGATGGTCATAAACTTTTTCATAAATTAAACACCCGCGGAGGCGAGTCAATCGCTCTCAATAAAGCCTATCCTTCTGGACAAGTGTTGACTAAGGTCGGGCCGGTAACTACCTTAACTGAAAACTGAAAACGCTACTGTGGAGGCGAACGATGTTTGGGCGACGTGTGCGACTGTTCAAGCTCCTGGGTTTTGAGGTGCGCATCGATCTGAGTTGGCTGGTCATTGCCGTGCTGGTGACCTGGTCCCTGGCAAAAGGGCTCTTTCCCTCCTATTACCCGGACCTGGATACAGAGGTTTACTGGGGCATGGGAGTGGCCGGAGCCCTGGGTCTCTTTGCCTCCATCATCTTCCACGAATTTTGCCATTCCCTGGTGGCCCGCAAGTTCGGCATGCACATGAAGGGCATCACCCTGTTCATCTTCGGCGGGGTGGCGGAGATGGGGGACGAGCCTCCCACCGCCCGGGCCGAATTTCTCATGGCCCTGGCTGGGCCGGTCTCCAGCATTTTTCTCAGCGGCGTCTTTTATTGGCTTTACCAGTTGGGCCTCGGCGGCGACTGGAACCAGGCGATCAGCGGGGTGCTGGGCTATCTCTCCATGATTAACGCCTTGCTGGCCGCCTTCAATCTCCTGCCGGCCTTTCCCCTGGATGGCGGCCGCATCCTGCGGTCGGTTCTCTGGGGAGTCAAACAGGACCTGCCCTGGGCCACCCGGATCTCGGCCGGGATCGGCTCCGCCTTCGCCATCCTCCTGATTTTCCTTGGTGTTATCTCGGTGCTCCAGGGCAACGTCATCGCCGGCCTCTGGTGGTTTCTGATCGGCCTGTTCCTTAGGGGCGCGGCCCAGATGTCCTATCAGCAGCTCCTGGTGACCCGGGCCCTGGAGGGCGAGCACATCAGCCGCTTTATGACCCGCAATCCCGTGACCGTGCCGCCCACGATCACGGTGGCCGAACTGGTGGAAAATTATCTCCTGCACCACCATTTCAAGATGTTTCCGGTAGTGGATGATGGACGCATCATCGGCTGCGTTACCACCAGGGACGTCAAGGCAATTCCCAGAGAGAAATGGGCTGAAGAGAGCGTGGGCGAGATCGCCGAAGGCTGCCCTCCGGAGATCTTCATCACCCCGGAGACCGACGCGGTCAAGGCCCTGGCCATTATGAATCAGACGGGCATGAGCCGCCTCTTGGTAACGGAAGGCGAGAAGTTGGTGGGGCTCCTGACCCTAAAAGACCTGTTGGCCTTCCTCTCCCTCAAGGTGGAATTGGAACGGTAGAGTAACGTGGCACCGGCCTCCGGCCTGTGATGGCTCTAGGCTGGAAGCCTGCGCCACTAGCCCGCCGCCGCGCCCGGCGGCGTCACAATTTTCTTACCCTAAGCCAGGGAAAGCTGCCCGGAGTGAGCAACTCCACGGCCAGGCCCAGGGCGGCCTGGTCGGGGGCCGGTCTTTCGACCCGCACCACCAGGCCCCGGGAGCTTAAGCGCCCGGCCTGGCGCCGCTTATCACCGGGAGTTGCGGGGTTAATGCTGACCTTGCGGATCCGCCCATATCGGCTGTTTGCCCCTTTTTGATTAATCCGGGATGGATAAAAATGGGCAAAAAATTGGCCTCCCGGCCGGCTAAACATGACAACCGGCAAAAAATCATCTATAAATCATCCTTAGTGGAATCTTGGACCCCAATGAGTAAGGGCCACAGGGAGTTGCGCTGATGTCGGCAAAGTTGAAATTTGACAAAGTGTTGGTCGCCAACCGGGGGGAGATCGCCGTGCGCATCATGCGCTCCGCCCAAGAGCTGGGGCTCAAGGTGGTGGCCATCTACGAGGAGACCGACAAGAACGCCTATCACATCATGCGCGCCGATGAGGCGGTCTGCATCGGCTCCGGCCCCCGAAAAGATTACCTGAATATCCGCAAGATTATCGCCGCGGCCAAAGAGACCGGCGCCCAGGCCATTCACCCGGGTTACGGCTTCCTGGCGGAGAATCCCGACTTCCCGAAGGCCTGCACCGAGGCGGGCCTGGTGTTCATCGGGCCGCCCCCGGAGGTGATCCGCGACCTGGGGAGCAAGGTCATTGCCCGGAAGCTCGCCCAGGAGACGGGCCTGCCGGTGATCCCGGCCACTGCCAACCTGCCCCACGGGGACCTGGGGGAACGGCAGGCCGTCGAGTTTGCCTCCCAATACGGCTATCCCATCATGATCAAGGCGGTCTCCGGCGGCGGCGGCCGCGGCATCCGCCAGGTGGAGGATGAAAAGGAACTGCTGGCCGGGCTGACCCGTTCCCGCTCCGAAGCCCTGATGTCCTTCGCCGATGACAGCATCTACCTGGAAAAGCACGTCCGGCGGCCCCGGCACGTGGAGGTGCAGATCCTGGCTGATAATTACGGCAACGTGGTCCACCTGGGCACCCGCAACTGCTCCATCCAGCGCCGCCATCAGAAATTGATCGAGATCGCCCCCGCCGGCCTGGCGCCGGCCCTCACTGCCGAAATCTGTGCCGCCGCGGTGCGGGCCGTCCGGGCCGCCCATTATCTCAGCGCCGGCACCGTGGAGTTCCTGGTGGACCCGGACAACGCCTTCTATTTTCTGGAGGTGAACACCCGCCTGCAAGTGGAGCACACGGTTACCGAAGTGCTCACCGGCATTGACATCGTCCGCGAACAGTTTCTGATCGCCATGGGAGAGCCCATCAGTTTCACCCAGGAGCAGGTGGCGGAGCGGGGCTATGCCATCGAACTCAGGATCAACGCCGAAGACCCCAAGAACGACTTTCTCTCCAGCCCCGGAATGATCCGGGTCTATGTATCCCCCGGCGGCCCCGGGGTCCGGCTGGATGGGGCCATCTATCAGGGTTATGAAATTACCCCCTTTTATGACTCCATGATGGTCAAGCTCACGGTGTACGGCTTCACCTGGCGGGAGGCGGTGGACCGCATGTCCCGAGCCCTCCAGAGCTTCCTCATCGTCGGAGTGACTACCACCATTCCTTATTTTCAGCAGATCGTCGAGGAACCCGACTTCATCGCCATGAAATTGGACACCAGCTATATCGACGAACACCCCGATCTACTGAACTATCAGGAGGTGGAACGGGAGGTGGACAAGATCGCCCGCCTCATCGCCGAGATCAACGCCCACGAGAAGAACCCTTACGTCCAGTGAGCAGTTGTCAGGGGTCAGGGGCCAGAAAAGCAGTGATCAGTAATCAGTTATCAGTGGCCAGAAAAATCTAACTGTTCACCAAAACGGGAAAATTGCAGTGAACATTGGGAAAGAATAAAATATGATAAGAAATTATTATTAATTCCAAAACTTATCAAGGTAATTGAATTAAAAGCTAAAACTCTTGCGGTTCCTAAATGAGAAGTTTTAGAATGAAAAATAAATAAGAAATCATTATTCCTTTCCCAGGTCATCCATTTATAGAAGTTTGGGGAAAGCAATTTCTATATTCTGATTTATATGAATTAGTTGGCGAAAAAAGATTTATGACAACTTTTACCTTTAAGAAGAAGTCAGAGGCATATATAAAATATAAAACTGAAATTACAGGAACAATATTTTATTCAAGAGAAGAAATTAATAGAATCACCCAATCCAATAATCAATTTGAAGCAGATAAGATTAAAATTGAAGCATTTATGGATTTGGAACAGGATTTAAAGGAAAATCTAAAATATGGTGGTGTTTCTGTCGCTGATATTGAAGTAATATCATTTACACCTTACAAAAATGAAATTGAATATTATGATTCTGGTGGAAAAAAAGTTCCTAATATAATTTATATTGATTATAAATCTACGCCAAATGACGATATATGATTTAATGTATCATAATTTAGTTGTAAGTAAATTCAATCATGGCACAGAATTGATTGAGTATGAGAAGGAAAAGCTTATAGGAATTACATTAGGAAAATATGGTAATATAAATCCCAAAGTTACTAAAAGCATTTGGATATGATAGAGATAAAGTTATTAACTGTAAAAATATCTGGTATCATTGTTATCTTAGTAAAGGAAAGAAGAAAGACTATAACAGAAGAGGAAAAAGCAAAATTAGATGATTTAAAATTTATTTTTATGGTGAATAATCTCAGGATATTTCTTGAGGAGATTAATAAATGTAAAGTTTATAGTAATGAATTAAAAATAAAAGCAGACATATTTAAAAATCTTATGTTGGAATTAGAGAAATTTGAACCTCATATATTATTATATGGCAAAAAACAGGTATATTGGGATATTCAATCTTATCTGCATATAGTTCTAAATCATGTAGAACAACTTCAACTCGGCAGATTTAAATCTAAATCATCATTTCCATATAAGCATAATGATTTGTAAATGTTAATAGAGCAAGTTTTGATAAGAATTGAAGATGAAATAAAGAACTATTTTAAGAAATATCCAGATGGGGAATTTAGAAGAGGTGGACCAATGAGTGTTTTTTATAACAATGATTATTATTCCCTCAATATTGATAAAAATGGTAGATTAGTAAGTTTTTATTCTTCACCCATTCCCTGCTAGTAGCCATTCTTTAAAAGGAGATATCTCTATTATTTTGTAATACTCTAAAAATTCATCGAAGGTAAATTGTTTAAACCATACCTGATTTGACCAATATCTGCAAAATCTTCAAAATATAAAAACTAAAAACTCGAAACTCGAAATCTAAAATCTCGGAAACGGTCATGGAAACGCGCATCACTAGAGAGATGCAGCCGGCCGCCATCCTCGACACCCTGCGGCAGGCGGACGGCTACTACCTGTGCAACAGTGAGCGGGACGTCTCCCAATCCGACTTCAAAAACCGGCTGATGCCCATGACCAGCGTGCGCGTGGCCCCGTACCGGGAGGCCGCCGGCTTCTTCTCCGTAGAGGTGAGCGGCGGCGCCTCGGTGCACGTGGACCTGATGCGCCGGCTGGTCAACCCCTTCAAACGGCTGCGCATCATCCGCAAGGCCATGCCGCAGACCCTGCTGCAAACGGTCTGCCGGGGGGCCTCGCTCTTCGGCTACCGCCACTATCCCGAAAACGTCATCCGCCTGGTGGTCCGGGAATTTGCCCGATACGTGGACGTCTGGCGGGTCTATGATTTTCTCAACCACGTGCCTAACATGATCCCGGTCTTCGAAGAAGTGCAGCGGTCCGGGCGGCTGCTGATGCCCAGCATCTGCTTCTCCACCGGCAAGGAGCACACCGACGCCTACTACGTGGCCAAGGTCCGGGAGATCCTGGCGGTCACCGGCCCCGACGTCATCATCTCCATCAAGAACTACGCCGGTTTGGGGACCCCCAAGCGTATCGGCCACTTGGTGGAGGCCCTAACCCAGGCCTTTCCCGACATCATCCTGCACTACCACGGCTGCAATACCGACGGCAACGACATCGGCCGCATGAGCGCCGCGGTCCTGGCCGGAGTGAAGATTTGCGACGTGGCGGATCATGGTTATGGCTCCATTTACGGCCAGGCCCCGGCCCTCACCCTGATTCAGGCCCTGGAGGACTACAACAAAGAGCCCGCCGGGGTCGATATTCCCGCCCTGATCAAATCTTCCGACCTGCTGCGCCGGGAGCGCAAGATTTATGAGCCCTTCGAGAGCCCCTTCCGGGGCCACGACCCCACCGTGACGCATTACAAGCTCACCGGCGGCGCCGTGGGCAGCGCCTTTGAGCAGGCGGACAAGGGCGGCTTTCTGGACCGCATGCCCCAGATTCTGGAGGAGATGGGGCGGGTGCAGGTGGAACTGGGCAACTGGTGGTCCGTGACCCCGGGCTCCCAGATCATCTGGACCACCGCGGTGAACAACGTGCTTTACGGCCGCTACGAGCGGCCCTCTCTGGACCTGAAGAACCTCCTCTTGGGCCGCTACGGGCCGCTGCCCTTCTATGAGCCCGAGGACTGGATTTACGAAAAGGTCCTGGAATACCAGCGCTACGACGGCAAGAAATGGCCGCAGATCCTGGCCGGCGAACGGGGCCTGGTGAAGCCGGCGGAACCGGACCTCGAGCAGGAGCGCAGCCGTTTGCAGGCGGAATTGGGCCGGCCGGCCTCCGCTGAGGATCTGGCCCTGTACCTGCTGTTTCCTTTCGATGCCGCCTCGTATTTCAAGTTCGAGGCCCAATACGGCAAGACCTGGCTGCTGCCGCCGGAGGTCTGGTTCCGCCGGGGCGGCTTCAAGGACGGCGAACGTATCGGCTTCACCGACGAATACGGGGTGCCCCATTACATCGAAGTGATCTCCACCCGCCGGGAGGGCGACAACGTCCTCACCACCCTGGTGGTGGACCACAGCTTCCAGACCATCAGCGTCCAGGTGGCTGGCGATAAAGCGGCAGTGGCCTAGAACTTCCTCTTTGGCGGAAAAATTGGCGGTATAAGTGTATTGTAGGGGCGGTTCTCGAACCGCCCTCTTCATTATTGGTTAATCGGATCGGTCAAAACATTTAACAGTCCAGCCGGTTCTGGGTCTAAACCATCAAAGGCCGCCGACACCAACCTGGGCGGCCCGGGCAAACTCACCTTAAGTGGTTTTGCCGATTTTCTCAGGAGGATATGAACATGCAGAAGTGGTCCAAGACCTTGATGGCCGGGGTGATCGCCGGTAGTCTGCTTTTGGGCAGTTTGCCCGCCCTGGCGCAATCGACTTACGACCCGAAAATCGATGCCCGGGAGCAGCGCCAGCAGGAGCGCATCCAGCAGGGGGTCCAATCCGGCCAATTGACCTCGCGGGAAGCCAATCACCTGGAGGCGCAGCAAGGCCGAATCCAGGCCAGGGAAGACCGTATGAAGGCCAACGGCAATCTCACGCCCCGCGGAGCGGGCCAGATTGACCCGGCAGCAGAACCACGCCAGCCGCAACATCTACCACAAAAAGCACAACGAACGGACCGCCGCTTCTCAGTAAGGAGCGCCGCACCCCAATCGACTAACCAGGGGGCCTCGGCCCCCGCTTTTTTATGTAGAACCGCCGCCCTCGGCGGTTCTCTAAACTTGGTGGGGCGGCCGTCCCCGGCCGCCTCCTCTTCCGGTGGCCCCGCGCCCGCCTGGGCCGCGCCGGCTAAAGCCGGTAACTACCAAAAACTAATCATAAAATAGCTTGCAGTTAATTTTATCGGCCTAATCTTTAGGCGCGGCGGATTGTTTTATGGTCTGCCGGTACTTATTTTGTTACCATGAGCCCTGCTGCTTCTTATCAGCCTATGCTCCCATCCGGGAGACCAGCCGTGAACGTCCTGATCATCGCCGCCAACCGTAACCGCCACCCGGCCCCGGTTATCCCCTACGGCGCCTGCATGGTGGCCGAAGCCACGGCTGCGGCCGGCCACCAGGTCGAGTTCCTGGACCTCATGTTCAGTCCGACCCTAAGGCCGCGTTGGCCAGCACCTTACAAAAAACACCCGAGGTCATCGGCCTGTCGGTCCGCAACCTGGACAACAACGATATGCAGGCCCCGGTGGAATTCGTCACCGCCCTGACCGAGATCACCCGCACCGTGCAGCAACTTTCGACCGCCCCCCTGATCCTGGGCGGCCCGGCGGTGGGAGTGATGCCGGAGTCGCTCCTCCGCCGCACCCAGGCCGCCTGTGCCGTCCTGGGGGATGGCGAGACCGTCTTTCCGGCCCTGTTGCGGGCCTTGAACCATGGCGGCGGCTTTGAGGGAGTGCCGCGGCTCGCCTGGCTGGACCATGGTCATTACCGCACGAGCCGCCACCGTCCGTAGCGACCTCAGCCCCCAACTCTGCACCCCGGACTACCCCCGCTGGCTCGACCTTAAGGCCTACCGGGCCAACCTGACCTCGGTGCCGCTCCAGTCCAAGCGGGGCTGCCCTTTCCCTTGCATCTATTGCACTTACGGCCTCAGCGAAGGCCGGGAGTATCGTCTGCTCCCGCCGGAGGAGGTGGCTGCGGCGGTGCAGCGCCTGGCCGCCCTGGGCTGCCGGGATCTCGAATTCGTGGACAACGTCTTCAATGCGCCCTACGATCACGCCCTGGCGGTGTGTAACTATCTGGCCCGCAGCCGCCCGCCGGTGCGCCTGCAAACCCTGGAGCTGAACCCGGCCTTCGTCGACGACCGGCTGCTGCGCGCCATGGAGCAGGCCGGCTTCGTGGGCGTAGGGGTGACGGCCGAAAGCGCCGCCGACCCGGCCCTGGCCGGCCTGAAAAAGGGCTTTACCGCCGACCAGGTGGAACGGGCCGCCGCCGCCATCCGCCGCAGCCCGCTGCCCTGCTTCTGGATCTTCATGCTGGGCGGGCCGGGCGAGACCTCGGCCACGGTGATGGAAAGTCTCCGGTTCGCCCAAAGGACCCTGCGGCCGGGGGATGTGGCCTACTTCAACGTGGGTATCAGGATTTATCCCGGCACCGAGTTGGAGTTCATCGCCCGGCGGCAGGGGATCTTGAACTGTTCAGCCGAGGAGATGCTGGAACCGGCTTTCTATTTTTCTCCGGAACTGGATTATGCCTGGACCCTGGACCAGGTGCGCCGGGCCGCCGCCGACCAGCTGAATCTCTTGCATGCGGCCTCCCTGAGCCACCCCTGGCTGCCGGCGGTCAACCGCCTGTTCAGCCGGCTGCCGGTGAGCCGCCCCCTGTGGAGGCATACCCGGGCCATCCGCCGGGTAGTCCGGGCCTTGGGCCGGGATATTTGACTGCCTCAGCCCCTGGTAGCCGCAGGCTTTAGCCTGCGCTGTAGCGGTACACCCCTCGTGGGGGCACAGCCCGTTGTTCACTCGTTCCCAAGCTCCAGCTTGGGAACGCAATTTTAACCCAAGCTCCTGCTTGGGTTTCTGGATTTCGGTTCCCAGGTTATACTTGGTCACCCAATTTGCCCCAAAGCTTTGCTGGTGGATCTTGCCAATGCAGCACACGTTTTTTCCGGTTCCCAAGTTGCCCTTGGGAACCCAATTTGACCTCAAGCTTCGCTTGGTAGTCTTAACACCTTTTTTAATCAGGGCCTCAAGGCAGTTCTCTTTACTCCCTCCCCCTTGAGGGGGGAGGGCCGGGGTGGGGGTGGCGAGCGCTTTTCTCCACCCTGGTTAAAAACTAAAAACTTGAAACTCGAAACTCGAAAACTCCTCCGAGGTCTTGATGCCCCACGGCAAGCCCCCCGCCGTCCGCCTGGCCGCGGTCGCCACCGCCACCCCGCCCTATGTGGCGGACCAGCGGGAGGCGGAGGCCTTTTTCCTGCGGCATTACGGCCCGCGGCTGAGCCCGCTCTCCCTCCGGCTGCTGCGGAAATTTCTGGCCCACCCCAGCATCCGGCAGCGCCGCTTCGCCCTGGGCACCCCGATTGCCTGGTGGCGGAAGACCCGGACCAACGCATCGAGCGCTTCACCCGCTGGGCCCTGGACCTCTCCGAACAGGCCGGCCGGGAGGCCCTGGAACGCGCCGGCCTGGCGCCGGCGGACATCTCGGCCCTGGTGGTCAACACCTGCACCGGCTACCTCTGCCCCGGCCTCTCCAGCTACCTCCTGGAGCGGCTCGACCTGCCCCGGCAGATCCGGGCCTACGACCTGGTGGGCGGCGGCTGCGGCGGCGCGGTCCCCAATTTCCAGGCCGCCCAGGAATTTCTCCTGGCCCAGGGCGAGGGCGCCGCCCTCTGCGTCTCGGTGGAGATTTGCAGCGCCACCTTCCACCTGGAGGACGACCTCAGCCTGCTGCTCTCCAACGCCCTGTTCGGCGACGGCGCCGCGGCCGCGGTCCTCTGGACCCGGCCCCGGGGCCTGGAACTCGTGGCCTCCAGCAGCTTCCATGCGCCGGAGGACCGGGAGGCCATCCGCTACGTCCATAAACACGGCCAGCTTTACAACCAGTTGTCCCGCCACCTGCCGGCCATCGTCAATAAGGCGGTGGCCCGGGCCGTCCACCACGTCTTGGAACCCCGGGGCCTGACCGTGGCCGACGTGGCCCACTGGGCCCTGCACGGCGGCGGCGACAAGGTCCTGACCGCCGTGGCCCGGGAACTCGCATATCCCCGCCGACAAACTCCTCCCCACCCGGGACATCTTGGCCCGCTACGGCAACATGTCCTCCCCCTCGGTCCTCTTCACCCTCCAGGAGATCATGCACAACGGCCTCCGCCCCGCCGACTGGGTCCTCCTGGCCTCCTTCGGCGCCGGCCTCTCGGCCCACGCCTTGCTGCTGGGTCGACCTGTAGGGCGGTGAATTAGTTGAAGCGTTCATCCCAAGCCTTTATGCCTGGTGCTTCAGCACTTGCCGGAAATAAAATCCATAGGGAAAGAATATGGCTCCTTAGGTCATCCCAAATAAAACCGCCACTTACAAAACATCCCCTCCGGATGCTTATCCGGCGGCGCAAAAACACACTCCGTCTGAATCCGCGCATCGATCTCCTGGGCGAAGCTCGAAAATTCCCGCCGGTGCATCTCCTTGCAGTGATATTCCTCCAGGCCCCGCTGCAGCCGGGCCTCCTGGGTGGGGCAGGCGGGCACGGTGATGATGACTTCCTCGGGCTTTTCCTCAATCTGATAGCCCACCAGAATATGCCAGGGCCAGTAGCGCAGGGCCCGGACGAAGCCCTTTAAGCCCCGCTCCTGTATCTCGAAGCGCTTTAAAATATCTCTGGCCCCCAGGCCCGCCACCCGGTCCCAGACCTTTTCGTTCAGCCGGTCCGCCGTGGCCTCGTCAAACCTTTCGGTAATATAGAGATACCAGAACGAGTCCATCTGCCGGTAATGCCGCAGCAAAAACTGCAGATACTGCCGCAACTCCGCGGCCTCCATGCCCTCAAACATCGTCAGGTCCATATCTGCCCCATAAAATGCGCTAAATGCTTGATTTTTTACCCCCCTTTATCAAAGGGGGGTAGGGGGGATTTTGTTTTTGCTGACCGCTGCTAGCTGACAGCTGAAAGCTTTTGATATATGCTCGCATCTTATAATCGAACTCCATTTCACGTCAAGCGCTATGGATTTAATCCCCTTCACCCTGAGCTGGACCCCGGTGCTGCTGCTGGCGGTGCTGGCCGTGGCCTTTAAACGCTCGGCCCTGGAGCTCTCCCTTTATGGCCTGGGGTTCACCGCCGCCCTGGCCTATCTGGCCTTTCAGACGCCCCTCTCGGTGATTTTCCTGGCCGGGCTGGACGGGGTGGTGACCACCCTGCCGCTGCTCCTGGTGGTCCTGGCGGGCATCCTGCTCTGCAACCTGCTGGTGGCCGCCGGGGCCATCGACCGCCTGGTCGCCTGGTTCCTGCAGGGGCTGCGCCACCCCCGGCACCGGCATATATTCATCGCCCTGGGCCTCGGCAACTTCATGGAAGGGGCCAGCGTCATCGCCGAGCCCATCGTGGCGCCGATGCTGCGCTCCGCCGGGGTGAGCCCCGCCGGGGCCGCGGCCCTGTCCATCATCGGCTATGCCGGCCTGATGAGCCTGGAACTGGCCGGCATGATCATCACGGTCCTGGCCCTGGTCACGGGTCTCCCCCTGATGGACCTGGCCGTCGCCACCGCCTGGCTGTCGGTGCCGGCGGTGCTGGCCATGGCCGCCTGTATCCCCTGGTTCCTGCCCCCGGCCGACGGCGGCTGGCGCCTGCTGCCCGAGGCCCTGGGGGCCGGCCTGCTGGTGAGCCTGGTGGTCCTGGCCGCGGTCCTGACCGTGGGGGTGGCCTTATCCGGCATGCTGGGCGGGCTGGCGCTGATGGGCGTTTTGCTCCTCCTGGGCCCCCGGCGCCATAACTTCAGCCGCCAACTCGGCCGCGACCTCCTGCCCTTTGCCTGCATCTTTGTGCCCCTGCTCCTGGTGAACACGGTGCCCTGGCTCCACGACCTCACCAGCCGCCGCTGGGTGTTGGACGTGCGCCTGGTGCCCATTCACCAGATCACCCTGACGCCTCTCTTTTCCGCCTATTTATACCTGTTTCTGGCCCTGGGGGTGGCGCTGGCGGTTTTTCGAGACGTCCAGCGCCAGCCGGTGCTGGCCATCGGCCTGAGCCGGGGCTGGCGAGCCCTTGTCGCCATGGGCCTGTTCGGCGCCATGGGCCAGATCATCGCCTACTCGGGCTATGCCGAGGGCTTTGTCAGCCTGACCGAGGCCCACAATATCCCCTGGGTGCTGGCCATGGGGCTGAAGGCCTATACCGGCAGCCTCTACCCCGTGTTCGTGCCCTTGCTGGGCTGGGTGGGCACCTTTCTGACCGGCTACGGCGTGGCCTCCCTGATGCTCTTCGGGAATTTGCAGGTGCACGCCGCCGCCTTGCTCAACGTCTCGGCGGTGTATCTGGCCGCGGGCCTCACCGTGGGCGCCGCCCTCGGGTCCATCTCCTCGCCTTTCAAGATCGCCATCGCCGCGCCCATGTGCGGCGCCCTGGGACAGGAGGGCCGGATTTTGCGGCGCACCATCCCCCTGGGCCTTGCCGCTTCCTGCCTCATCGGCTTGATCCTCTGGGCCTTATAACGCTGATCCCTGGAAAGCGGGTCATCCCGGCGAGATCGGGTCTGCGGCGCCGTCTTGGCTTTTATTTCCGGCCATAAACTTCGAAAGATCTCCTTAACTTTAAAGATTCCTCAGTTGCTGCCGATTGACTAGTCAGGCAAATAGGGGCGCGGCCAACGCCGCGCTTTATCCGCTGCTGGCTTCGGCAGTCCGGATATGCCTGGAGGTTGCGGCAAATAATTTCGGGGCCAGGGGACGGAACTGTTGCAGTTTGGGACGGCAATTGCCCAAATCCGGCCTGGAATGGAGATCATGGTGCCTGCCAAAAAAAACTACGCCGTTATCCTCATGGCCGTCTTGGTCATGATCGGGGTCGGTGCGGCCTATGTTTTTTGGTCGACTGGCCAGAAAGAATTGCACTTGACTCCCCAAAAGAGGGCGGTCAGCAAAGCCGGGCCGACTTCGGCCGCCGAGGTGGGCACCGGCTGGAGCGTTAAAGACGCCCCCGGCGAGGCCGTGCGCCAGGCCCTGGCCATGGCTCTCCAAGGCAAGCCGCAAGCCGCCCCCGATTTTGTCGCACTCTTTGCCACCTCCGGGGCCGATCTCTCGGGCATCCTGGCCGAGGCTCGAAAAATCCTGGGGGATAAAACCAAAATCTTCGGCGGCACTTCCGACTCCCGGGCCCTCATGACCAATCGGGGCTTTATCCACGCGGGGGAAAAGCATTATACCGCAACTGGTAATAACCCGGGCCTGGCGATTATGACGGTCTCCTCGCCAGATATCGTCTTCGGCGTGGGTTCGGCTGATTTCTCCCGCTACGCCACCCCCAAAGAGGGTGCCAGGGCCGCGCTGAGGCAGGCCCTGGAAAGTTGCGGCAAATCTCCTCAGGCAGCGCCTCAGGCGGTTTTAGCCGTCATCTCCAGGAACTTTGAAGAGGCAGCCCTCGCGGGCCTCTCGCAAGTGCTGGGCCCCAATGTTCCTCTCTTGGGCGGCACCACCGGAGGCCCCAAGTTTGAGGTCGTGGGAGACCAAGAAGCTTGGGCGCAGGGCATTTCCTTGGCGGTTATCTACACCAAACTGCCTTTATGCTGGGTATTTGAAGGGGGCTTCGAGGTGCCGGATACGCAAAGAGGGGTGGTTACCAAAATGGAGGGAGCCGCCGTCTTGCAAATCAACTGGCGCCCGGCCCTGGACGTTTATGATGAATGGTTGGGGGGCAAAATTTCGAAACTCCAACAAGAAGGTGCAACCCTTGTAGAAATCAGAAACTTAATGACTTTGAATCCCTTTTACCGGCGTTACACCTCTCTGGACGGCCATAATTATTTCCTGTTTTCGGTTCCCTGGCCCAGAAATCAGACCCCGCAGGATAAAGCCTTTGTGACGTCCACCGAAATAAGCCTGGGGGACGAAATCCACCTGAGCCACGGTACCTGGGAAAGACTCCTGAATCGCGTGGGTAACCTGCCTCTGAGCGCCCGAATCCAATGCGGCATCGCTCCCGAGTGGAAGCCCTTGCTCGGCATCGGGTTTGTCTGTGCCGGGGTCATGCGGGCCATCCCCGCCGCCGAGCGGGAGAAGATGCCTTTATTGATCAACTACGCCAATGGTCAGGCTCCATTCATCATCCCTTTCAGTTGGGGAGAACAGGGTTATTTCCCTGGAGTCGGCTACAAACACGGCAATCTGCTCACGTCTTTCCTGGCTATTGGCGAGAAGGAACCCAGGTAGATGAGGCTGTTCTGGAAAATATTCACCGCCGTTTTCCTTACCATGGTCGGGGCGGTGTTTATCATTGCCTATTTCACTACTCTCAAACAGATCAAAGATGCTGAACAGCACCTCGTGGCAAACTATACCACCACCGGAGATTTCATTTCCCGGGAGATCGAGCATTACCAGGTCGAATCCAGATGGCCGTTTGATAGGCTGAACCGGCTTGCCAAACAGCAGGGCTTCTTGTTCTGGTGGGTGGTCCGGGAGGACGGCGTCATCCACCTGGCCGACCAGACCGCGATGATGGGCACCAACGCCAATGACTATTTCCCTCAAGTCACCTCGGGCGCTTCTCGGGAAAAGGTGCTGCTGAACTGGCGGGAAAACTATGGACTATTTATCACCCCGCTGGAAATCGGTAAAAAGCAGTGGACCTTCTGGCTCGGTTTTTCCCTGACCCAAATCTGGGAGATCAAGAAAAACATTATCCTTTTGAGTCTGCTGATCTCCTTGGCTGCCTCCCTCGGACTGGGAACCGTCCTTTACCTCGCCATCGGCCACCTGGTGAAGCCCATCGCGGACCTGACCCTGGCCGCGGCCTCCATCGGCAAGGGGGATCTGAGCCCTAGGGTGGCGATCAAGTCGAGAGACGAGATCGGGCAACTGGCCGACGCCTTCAATCAGATGGCGGCTGACCTCGAGACGACCACGGTTTCCCGGGATTACATGGACAGCATCCTGGAAACCATGCCGGGTGTCCTGATGGTGGTGGACGCCGACGCCAGCATCATCACCACCAACAGTTCGGCTTGCCGCATCCTGGGTTACGCCAAAGGGGAACTCACCGGTAAGCCTATGACCAAGGTCCTGGGCCGGGACCAGTCCCTCGGGCCTAACCTGGAGAAGCTTTTCGAGGCAGGCGACTTAACCAATAGGGAGATCAACTACCAAACTAAAGACGGCTGTCAGGTGCCGGTGTTTTTGAGTAGTACGGTGCGGCGGGATGCAGCCGGACGAATCAGCTATATCGTCTGTGACGCCCTCGATATCACCGAACACAAGAAGTCCGAAGCCGCCCTGGTGGAAAGTGAGCGCCGCTTTCGGGACCTCGCCGAGAACTCGGCCGAATGGATCTGGGAAGTGGACCCGGACGGCAAATACACTTACGCCTCCCCGGTGGTGGCAGAACTGCTCGGATACCGGCCCGAAGAAGTGCTGGCCAAACATTTCTACGACCTGTTCCATCCCGAGGATCGGGAAGACCTCAAACAGGGCGCCTTCAGGTTCTTTGCCCAAAAATTGCCCTTTCGGGATTTTATCAACCGCAATATCAACAAGAACGGGGAAACCGTCTGGATCTCCACCAGCGGCGTGCCGATCCTCGATGAGCAGGGTAATCTGCAAGGCTATCGCGGCGCCGATATCGACATCACGGCCCGGCGTCAGGCCGAGGACGCCCTGCGGGCCAACGAGCGCTTCCTGACCACGGTTTTCGCCAGTATTCAGGATGGCATCAGCATTCTCGACCTGGATTATAACATCGTCAGGGTCAACGCCGCCATGGAGCAGACTTTTCCTCAGGCCATGCCTCTGGTGGCTAAAAAGTGCTATACCGCCTATCATGGCCGCTCTAAACCTTGTGAAATCTGCCCTGTCCGCCGGACTCTGGAGACGGCGCAAGCTGCCCAGGATGTGGTTATCGAAAGGGGAGCCGGCGATGAAATTCTCAGATATGTAGATCTCTCTACCTTTCCGCTGATTGATCCGGCCTCGGGAAAGATGAACGGGGTGGTGGAATCAGTCCGGGACATCACCCCAGAGAAGCAGGCCGAGGAAGCCTTACGCCGTAGCGAAGCAAACCTGCGCCAGTCGCAAAAAATGGAGGCCGTCGGCCGCCTGGCCGGTGGCGTGGCCCACGACTTCAATAACATCCTGACCGCGCTTATCGGTTACAGTGAACTCTTGCAGGGGAAATTCGAGCCGGGCGATCCGCGCCTCAATGATATTGAGGAAATCCACAAGGCCGCGGAAAGGGCCGCTTCCTTGACCCGTCAGCTCCTGGCCTTCAGCCGCAAGCAGATCTTTGCCCCCAAGGTGCTTAACCTCAATAATCTGATCCTGGACCTGGATAAGATGCTGCGGCGCCTCCTCAGTGAAGATATTAAACTGGTCACCATTCCGGGGGAGAATCTGGGAGAGGTCATGGCCGACCCCGGCCAGATGGAGCAAGTCCTCATCAACCTGGCGGTCAATGCCCGGGATGCCATGCCCCGGGGCGGGGTGATCACCATTGAGACCCAAAACGTCTTTCTGGATGCGGCTTACGCCCAAAAGTACGCGGAGGTGCAACCGGGCGATTACGTGATGCTGGCGGTAAGTGATACCGGCAGTGGCCTGGATGAGGCCTCCCGGGCCCGCATCTTTGAGCCTTTCTATACCACCAAGGAGTTGGGGCAGGGCACCGGGCTGGGGCTCTCCACCGTCCACGGCATCATCAAGCAGAGCGGCGGGCACATCAATGTTTACAGCGAAGTGGGCCAGGGGGCCACCTTCAAGGTCTACCTGCCGCGCCTCCGCCAGCCGGTGCAGGCGGAGGCCGCTGCCCCCGTCAGTTGCAACTTCGACCGGGGCGCGGAAACCATCCTGCTGGTGGAGGACGAAGACATGGTGCGCCAGGTGGCCCGGCGCATCTTGGAAATGCACGGCTATACCGTGCTGGAGGCTGCCTCTGGCCCTGAGGCCTTGCTGGTGAGCCAGCAGACCCAGGGTCCCATTCACTTAATGCTCACCGATGTAGTTATGCCCGGGATGAGCGGCGGCCAGACCGCTGAGCGGCTGCAGGCCGAACGGCCGGAACTGAAGGTTGTGTTCATGTCGGGGCACACCGAAAACTCCATCGTCCACCACGGGGTGCTGGACCCGGGGGTTGCCTTTATCCAAAAGCCCTTCAGAAGCGACCTGCTGGTCCACAATGTGCGCCTGGTCCTGGACCAACCTCCCAGGGCCGACGGTCTGGTCAAACTCCAGAGAAAAAAAACCGCGGTGCTCTGAAATTTAGTGCCGGGAACGGGCCGAGAGCGACACTGAGGCCCGGAGGCGCCCCCACCAGCCTGCTCCCGTTTTAGCGGGCTTGTCTCTGCAATGAAATTTCTAATTGCGCGCCTTGACTTTGAGATGCTTGTACTTACATTGAATACAAGCCTTAGCGGGCATCGCCCTCTCAATCAGGCTCGACCTTCGGCACTTTTTCGGTCGCACCGTAAAACTCAATTTTCTTCGGTAATTAACCGCATCTTCCATGCCCCAAACGGGTTATAGGTCTGTCCTTCATGCGTTTTCGCCGGTCAATTTAGCCTACAAGGAGAATGTATGAACGTGCAATATGCAGGGAAGCGCCATCAGGCCATGGATGAAGGTCAACCAGTCGAGGGCCGCGGCCTGAAGCAGCAACCGCTGGCTCAGGTGGGGAAATGGGAATGGCATTTATTGACTAAAAAATTTATTTGGTGCGCAGAAATGTATCGGATTTTCAATCTCTCCCCGCAACCAGTACCCCTCCGGACCGGCCACTTTTTCAATGGTGTCCACCCCGAAGATCGGGAGAGGGTGGTGCGGGCCTTTGGACAGGCCCTGGTCGGCGGCCAGCCTTACCGGATTGAACATCGCATCGTCTGGCCCGATGGCTCGGTGCGCCTCGTGCAAGGGGAAGCCGAGGTTAAGTTTGATCAGCGCGGCTGCCCGGTCAGCATGTTCGGGACCATCCGGGATATCACCAGCTTTAGTCAGTCCGGAAAGGTCTCCCGGAAATAGGCTAAACCATGGACCCTGAGCA
This sequence comes from Thermoanaerobaculia bacterium, assembly GCA_963816185.1. Classification (GTDB taxonomy): domain Bacteria; phylum Acidobacteriota; class Thermoanaerobaculia; order UBA5066; family UBA5066; genus Fen-183. Next base: position 70,831 of record CAWFJJ010000030.1, read on the forward strand.
TTTTACTCCCGTGAATGAAAATCCCCCCTCCCCCCCTTTTCAAAGGGGGGTTTAAAAGTCCCCCTTTGAAAAAGGGGGATTTAGGGGGATTTTAGTTTTCACGTTAAAAACTTATGAGAGTGATCGGTATACCCCTCGGATTCCGCAAAATCGCTTAGTTTTATCCGGCAGGTGGCGTCGCCACTAGAACAGGAATCAGGTTGATCAGCGAAATTCGTCTCCAGGTCAAGGGCATGATGCAACAAGGGGGCTTCACCTGAGCCGGTTGCCCCGACGCCGTGCGCGCCGAACTGCTCAATCTGACCGGCCTGCTGGCAGTGCAGTATCACGCCGACCAGGATTTTTTCTCGGTGCGCTTCGAATCCGTCTTGGTGAACTCGGCAGCCATTTTTGCCGCCGTGGCCGCGGCCGGTAAAAAAATGGGGCGGGATTACCTCCCGGAGGTCATTCCTTGAACCGCTGTAGGGGCACGGCGTGCCGTGCCCAAGCACCGGCTATTAGTCATGAAGGCCGGCAGGGGAGGGGGTCCTATACCGGTCCCCCTCCCTGCCGGAGTGTGCTACGGCCTCGCCCCGATGGTCTTCTTTAAATCGGGCTTGGAGACCTTGCCCATGGCATTCCTGGGCAATTCCTCGATGATCACCGCTTCCTTGGGAACCTTGTAGGTGGCCAGCCGCTCCTTGCCCCAGGCCCGCAGCGCCTCGGTGGTCAGGGTGGCGCCGCTCCTGAGCACCAGGGCGGCGACGATCCGCTCCCCCCAGACCTGATCCGGCACCCCCACCACCGCAACTTCCTTGATATCCGGGTGCGTCAGCAGGACCTCCTCGATCTCCAGGGCCGAGACCTTATAGCCGCCGGTCTTGATGATGTCCACGCTGCTGCGCCCGAGAATGCGAAAGATGCCGTTTTCCACCACGGCCACGTCGCCGGTCAAGAACCAGCCGTCCCGGAAGGCCTTTTTGGTCTCTTTCTGCCGGCCCCAGTACTCCAGAAAAACCGTCTTCCCCCGCACCACGATCTCTCCCGGGGCCCCGGGTCCCACCGGCTGACCCGCTTCATCCACCACCTTGGCCTCCACTCCCGGCAACGGCGTGCCGACGCAGCCGGGGTAGCGCTTCCCGAGCAGGGAATTGGACAGGCCCATGCCGATCTCGGTCATGCCGTAGCGCTCCAGGAGAACCTGCCCCGAGATCTCCTGCCACTTCTCCAGAATGGGGACCGGTAAAGCCGCGGAGCCCGAAACCATGAGCCGCATCCCGCCGCAGCCTGCCGACATCCGCTGCCGCTCGGCCGGGGCGGCCTTCTCCCAGGCGTCGATCAGCTTCACGTAGACGGTGGGCACAGCCATGAACAACGTCAGACCGCCCCGGGCGATCCGTTCCCAGACCTTTGGGGCCTCGAAGCGGGGAATAATCTCACACACCGCCCCGACCCAGAGGGCGCAGGCGATGACGTTGACGATCCCGTGTATATGGTGCAACGGCAAAAATTCCAGGATGCGGTCAGCCTCGGTCCAGCCCCAGGCCTCCACCAGACTGGTGATCTGGGCGGCGATGTTCTCATGCGTCGAGACCACCCCTTTGGGCTTGCCCGTGGTGCCGCTGGTATAGAGAATCATGGCCCGCCGCGCCGGCGACACCGCCGGCAGTGGGCCGGGGGCGTGTTCCAGGGCTTCGGGGCTCGTCCCGAATCTGAGCCCGCGCTCGGCCGCGATGGGTCCGACCAGCTCGGCATAATCCGGATGGGCCACGACCACTGCGGGCTTGGTATCATCAATGACGTATTCCAGCTCCGGCCGGGGATGGAACAGGGACAACGGCACGGCAATGCCGCCGGCCCGCCAGATGCCCCACTGCAAGGCGACATAATGGAACCCCTGCGGCGCCAGAAAGGCCACCGGCCGCTCCTGCAAGTCCTGGCTGCCGTTCAGGAGAAAGGCCGCCACCCGGCCGGAGGCCTCCAGGAGTTGCCGGTAGGTAAAACTGCCTTCCGTGGCCACGATCGCCGGGCGCTCGCCATATTGTTCGGCCCGTGGCACGAGTAGAATCGACATAATGCCTCCACTATTGCAAGATTTCCCAGATAAATGGTTTGTCGCTAGCCGTTCAACAAAATCCCTCCTGCCTCCCCTGTTTCATAGGGAGATCAAGTCCCCCTTTGAAAAAGGGGGATTTAGGGGGATTTTGTTTTCACGAGTAACACCACTCAATAGCCCAAATCCTCGCCCACCAGTTTGACGTGGATGCGGTTTTCAAAACGGTGGCCCTCGATAATCGACCACAGGTTGCAGAGCCGGCCGGGACTGCGGCAGTCGGCGCACTGGCCGGTTTCCGCACAGGGCGTCTCGCGGTTGAGACGGATGGCATTGATGGGCGCCGCCAGTTGTTTTACCCGGGCCATGGCGCTCTCCAGATCCGGAGTCACCTTGTTCAGGCCGACCACCAGGATGACCTTTTCCGGTCCAAAACACATGGCGGCCACCCGGTTCCCCGTGGCATCCAGGTTCACCAGCCTGCCGTCCATGGTCAAGGCATTGGAGCTGGTTATCAGAAAATCGGCCGTTAGTCCCCGGCGCATCAAGGCGTAAGCCTCCTCCGGACCCACCCCGGGGGCAAAGGGATTAAGGATTTCCACCCCGGATTTCTGAGCCAGAGCCTCCCACAACCCCATCTCCACCAGGGACATGGAGCCGCAGCGGCTCACCAACGCCCCCGAAGGAATCATGGCGATGACCTCTTCCCTGGCCTGGGCGGCCGTGGGGGCGAAGCTCGCCGCCATTCTGCGCTTGTTAAGTTTCTTGATCAGGTGTTCGGCCAGCTTTTCCCGGTATTTTATTTGTGGAGCGTCCATAACCCCTCTCCTGTCAGCAGACCGGCTTGGGCGGCTTCAGGGCCAGGCAGCACAGACAACCCAGCAGGGCCGAGGCCGCCAGGACATAAAAGCCGCTCACAAAGGTGCCGCTTAAATCAACCAGCCGGCCGATAATCGGCGGCATGATCATGACCCCGGCCGCGCCCCAGGTGTTGACAAAGCCCATGGCCACCCCGGGGGTGGCCGGACAGTTGTCCCGCGCCCCGTTAAAAATGCCGGCGAAGGGCAAGCCTGCCATGATGCCGGTAAAGATAATGCCCAGAAAGGCCATGGTCAGGGTGGTGGAGAGGCCGATCCAGACAAAGCCCAGGGCCAGACCCCCACAGGACAGCACCAGAAGCGGTTTGGTGCCCATCAGCTTTTTCCCCAGGATGAGACCGCCCAGGGGCCGGGAGATGATCCCCAGCAGCAACACGGTGGAGCCGATGATGCCGGCGGTCTTCGGGGCGAGATGGATGCTCTTGATCAGCAGGGTATTGACCCAGACCCCGGCCGCGATGATGGCGCCGAAACTCCCCATCTGCGCCATGGATAGCAGCCAGATATTGGGGTTGGTGAGGACGTTGGACCAGTTGATCTTGGGACTGGTGGTATGGCTGGGGGTGTCGGGCGCGAACCAGAACCACAGCACCGCCAGCAGGCCCGCCATGGCGCCGGTGACCATGAAGACGTTGTGCCAACCCACCGCGGCCAGCAATTGGGGGATGCCGTAGATCACAAAGCCGGACCCCAGCAGGATGGAGCCGCCGTAGACCCCCTGGGCCCTTTGGATCTCTTTGCCGGCAAAAAAAGTGGGCACATACCGGGCCCCGGCGATGAAGGCCATGCCCGTGCCGATGCCGATGATGAATTTCAAGACCAGAATCGCCCTATAAGAGTCGGAAAAACCGATCAAAACGTTGCCCACGGTAATGATAATGAGGGCCCAGAAGGCTATCTTTTTGGCCCCGAGCTTATCGGCCAGCGCCCCTCCGGGTATTTGCAGGGCGCCGTGGGAGAGAAAGATGGCCGTGGTCAGAAACCCCGCCAGTGCCAGGGTAATGTGTAAATCCTTGACCAGGGTCGGTACCAGCGGGCCATGGTTGGTATAATTGGCGGAAAAAACAAACCCCAGTGCCGTCACGAACCACAAAGCCTTCCATCTTTGCGCCCAAAAGGCTTCCATATCCATAAAATTGTTCCCCTTTTAAAATGAAAAAATGCTGGCAGGTTGACCTCAATGTCTGGCTCTCGCACCCCGATTCACTGGCTGCATAATCGTCTCAATCTTTCTCACTCACCTCCTATCTATGCTCATTTGGCTGCCTGGTCGACCTTCACCGCAGGAAACCCCAAAAAAAAAATCCCCAGGCAGCACGCCATATCGAAGGCGCCGCGCAGGGGTAACCTGTAAACCTTGACAAGCATGGTCAGAGGACGTAAAGTCTATCACGCGTTGTACCCGGCCCCGGCGGTGTTCTCAGCACCAAAGGGGCATTTTATTTTCCTGGCTCTACTTTAAACTTTGCTTGTTCTGTCTTCCCGCCTCCCGGCTTCCCCGGCATCGTAACAGGCCAGGGCGGCCCGTTGCGCCATTAAATGGTCGTGCATGATCTTCTCGGCCGCAGCCGGGTTCTGATGGTGAAACGCCGCCATGATCAGCCGGTGTTCTTTCAGGGAAGCCTCCAGGCGGCCGGGCAGCCTCAGCTGCCGCCCCCGCAGGAGCTTGAGGAATTTGCGCAAATCCCCCACCGTCTTCTGCAGCCAGAGGTTGTCGGCCAGCTTCTGCACCGCCTGGTGAAAGATATAGTTTTGCTCGTAATAGCGGTCGATATCCCCGGCCGCGGCGAATTTTTCCAGTTTGGCGTGGATCTCGTCCAGGCGTTTGAGGTCGGCGGGCCCGGCCTTGCGCACCGCGTCGTAAGCACAGCGCCCCTCCAACAGCGCCATGACCGGAAAGATCTCATCCAGGTCCTGTTCGGTCAGTTCGGCCACGAAGCAGCCGCGGCGGGGTTTCAGGACCACCAGGCCCTCGCTGTTCAGCACCTTGAGGGCTTCCCGCAGCGGCGTGCGGCTGATGCCGAAAGATTCGGCCAGGGTCTGCTCGTCGATCCACTCCCCCGGCTTCAGGTCGTAACTGTAAATCCTCTGACGGATGCGCTCGGCGACCTCCTGATAAAGCACGACCGGGGTGATACGGCTGTTCATGGCAGCTCCGATTGCATTATGCATGCATAATTATGAATTATTATACCGCCCGGCGGCTTCTTTCAAGAGAATTTTACTCCGGCGGGCGCCGCGGGCAAAATATATTTTGGCGAATAGTGGCACAGGCCTCTGGCCCGTGTTCCTTTAATTACCCTTGCCACCCGCTGGCGGTCGAAGACGGCTGGAAAGGGGGCGTAGGGGCAATCTGGCGGTGCCTTTCCAACCCGGAGATTTTGGCAACCAAAAAGGCGGCAGGGATATTCCCCAGCCGCCCTGGAATTTTTAAATCCGACCACCTGCCCGTGGGTTTACTTCTTAAATTCCCGGTGGCAGACGAGCATGCGATCCACCAGCGCCTGCAGTTCCTGTCGCATCGCCTCCCTCTGGCCGCGGTCCACGGCTAGCTGTAACTTCTCCACGTGCGCCAGATATTCGGCCATCAGCCCTTGCCATTCCGGTTTGGCCAATTTAGCGAAGAGACGGGAATTCTCCACCAAGTCCTGCACCGTCTTAGTGTCAGGAATGCTCCCTTCCTTAATGAGGCGCTGCAGCTCTTTAAAAGGGACGTTCAACCTGGCTTTGATGGCCTTCAGGGAAACGGACTCCTGGGGACTGGCCTCCTTCGCCACCGGTCGGCGGCCTGCACCCGTGGGCCACCGCAACTTGATTTTGGCGACCACCTCGCCCTCTTCTTCCTTGAGGTGCATAGTGCCCTCCACCTGCTCCGGCACCGTCCAGACGCGGCTCTCGCCCTTTAGCTGGCCGCCTTGCACCTGCTGGCTCAAGTCCGCCAGGAAGTCAGCCAGTTCCTGCCGGCTGAATCTCTTTTCCACTTTTATTCCCATGCCGCTCTCCTAAGCGAATTAATAATCTGGCGAAAGCTAATTTTTCTCAGACCTATTGATAAAATAGGAATCGGGATTTCAGAGGCAAGGGATTAGGCGCCAGGGAGGGGGAAAATTGCATTGTCGAAAGGTTTATGCTAATTTACCGCAGTTATTGATCTGGAAGAAATATACCCGAGGCTCCCAAGATTCCTGGGCCCTGAAAATTAAGGCAGGACCGGCATGATTGGGCACATCGAGAACGGGTTACGGTTATCGGCGGTATCATCATTGCGGCGTTATTCCTGATTTTGTATTTGGCGATAACTTCAACTAAAATGGGATATACCTGCCCTCCGCACCTCTGAAGGTCTGCCGCTGGCCGCCGATTTTGCCATTATTGGTCGGCCTCCCGGCTGGCCCTCTCCGGCCAACCTGGCCTCGGTTTATAACCTTGACGTGCTGCACGAAATGCAACAGCAGTTGCTCGGAGCCCAGCATCGTTATGGGGTTGGCTGGTATTATCCGCCCAGCTTTTTATTGATGGTGCTGCCCCTGGGGTTTACTGCCTTATCTTCCGGCTTTCCTTGTCTGGATTATAACAACGCTTATTCTCTATCTCGCTGGTCTTGTCCCGCACCAGCGCTCATCCCATTATCTTGATTTTATGTCTCTGTTTTCCCGGGATCTTCGAGAACTTTTTTTTTGGCCAAAATGGCTTCCTTTCCGGCGCCTTATTAGGTGGTCGGCTTGTTGCTCCTGGACGGCTGGCCAATTCTGGCCGGATGTTTAATCGGCCTCTTGAGTTACAAACCTACCTTGCTGATACTTAGCCTTAGCGGCTTTAATTTTCGGACGTTATTGGAAAACGCTAATCAGCGCCCTGGCCAGTGCACTAATTTTGGCGCTAGCCAGCGCCTGTGGTATTTGGGGTTCAGGTCTGGACCGCTTACTGGGAGACGATGTCTATTCCCATGAGGCAACTGGAAGTTGGTATGGCGATTTGGAGCATTATGCCGACCTTTTTTGCCGCCACTCTCTCGGCCGGGTTTGGAATAATGGCCGCTTATCTGGTCCAGGGGGTGGCGATGCTGCTGGCGGTCGCCGGGGTGGCCTGGGTCTGGCGCCGCCATACTGGCTTAGCCCTGCGCGGCTCGGTTTTGGTGCTGGGAACCTTCCTGTTCACTCCCTATGCCCAGATCTACGATCTTGCCCTCCTGGCCCTGCCACTCTGCTGGCTCTGGGAGGAGGGCCGTATCCACGGCAGACTGCCTGGAGAACTGCTCCTCCTATTTATTGGCTGGCTAATGCCTTTGGCCGAGCAGATACTGTGGAATTGGATAAATATCTTTGATGGAAAATTGCAGATCGCTCCGGTAATTATCCTGGCCCTGTTCTTTCTGTCTCTGGTAAAGGCAGGCAGGCAATGGGCAGGGACCCGGTTAATCTCTGAGGTCAATCCTCCCGGCGTTTTTCTTCAATATACTCCCTTCGGCGTTAACCGATCCAGGTCGCTCTCAGCCTCTCTCCCCCCAGTCCTCGATCTCAGCGCCACCATCGCCCCATTCGGTGGGGCGGGCGTCACCCGCCCGCCAGTTTTGCGGTGCACGCCTGCGCACTCCACCTGCTTGCGCCTTTTTTGGCCACTTTGCGTCTTGGCGTGAGAGCTATCTTGCCTGAAAGGTAAGTTAGCCTGACCAACCACGGTCCTGTCTGGACCTGACCCAGCCCTGGGCCGTTTTTGGGATCGAGGTTTTTCCTTAGGTTGGGGCCATTATCTATCAATAAATTCAGGGTTCTCGAAGCTAAAAATCAGGACAACCCTGATTTACCTCCACCTTTAGATAAACCATATTAACCTCACAAGCATGAGAGCACAGCCTGGAACCAAAAAACCCGACAAGGAGGATAAGCTCAAACATCAGACCACGAAAAGCCATGGCAAGGGCTGCAGTAAGGTTAATCACCCTCAAAAGAGACTGAAGCTTTAATTAACTCAGAGCTCGCCATAAAAATACTTGGAGGAATACATGAACGCTCTCAGAAATTTCGTACAAGATGAATCCGGCGCCAGCGCCGTGGAATATGGTCTGTTGGTTGCTTTGATTGCCGTGGTCATCATCGGCGCGGTCACCGCCCTGGGGAATCGCTCAGCGGCATGTTCAAGGGTGTGGCCGCCACGATCAGTGGCGTTTCGACTACTGCTGGTTCGTGAGTTATGGTTCAGGGGGTAGGCCTGGAGCCTCCCTCTGGAACTGTGACCTTGGAAAATTAGCCAATTATGCAATGGCCCATAAACAATGAACGAAGCTGCTTATGGCCCATCTGATAAAAATACTTGGAGGAAATCATGAACGCTCTCAGAAATTTCGTAAAAGATGAATCCGGCGCCAGCGCCGTGGAATATGGTCTGTTGGTAGCTTTGATTGCCGTGGTCATCATCGGCGCGGTCACCGCCCTGGGGACTTCGCTCAGCGGCATGTTCAAGGGTGTGGCCACCACGATCAGTGGCGTTTCGACTACTGCTGGTATGATTATGGTTCCAGGGGGAGGCCTGGGGCTAACGCCGGGCCTCCCCCTGGAACTGTGATCGTGGGAAATTAGCCAATTATGCAATGGCCCATAAACAATGAAGAAGCTGCTTATGCCCCATCTCTACAAGGAGCGGTTTTTCTCATGATAGGAAAATTGTTCAAGGATGAATCTGGGGCCAGCGCTGTGGAGTACAGCCTGCTATTGGGCCTGATTGCTCTAATCGTCATGGTTGCGATAACGGCTCTTGGTCAAGCACTTTCAACCCTGTACAGCAATTTCGCCACTACAGTAGCACACTGGGACACCACGGGTACCTGACCCTGGTACTGGCAAGTTACAAAGGGAGGGCGATCGCCATGGAAACCTCGATACTGTTGCACTTTCTGGCGGTTACGGTCTTAATCGGCCTGGCCTCCAGCTACCTTAAAAGAATCGTTTGAACTCAGGAAGTAAGTCCCTGAGATGCTGATCTCACCGGGGATGGGGACGAAGGGCCTTGGCAAATTCTTCGCCCCCACCCCGCTATTGTAAGGAGACACCGGTGCAATTTTATTGGCCCGAGGCTCAGACCTGGATCGCTGCTCATGAGAGCCTGATAGCCCCTCTGCTTATTGCCGCCTTGATCTCATGGAGCGACCTGAGGACCAGGAAAATTCCCAATTACCTCACCTTGGGCGCGGCCCTGGCCGGCTTGCTTTACAATCTGGCCGTTTTCGGGCTGAGTGGTTTAACCTCAGGTATTCTTGGTCTGTTGATGGGATTCGGGTTTTTGATCCTGCCTTATATCTTGGGCGGTATGGGCGCCGGCGACGTCAAGGCCCTGGCGGCCTTGGGAGCCTGGCTGGGACCATGGGGCACTTTAGGTCTGTTTTGTTATATGGCCATCGCCGGAGGGGTCATGGCCCTGGGAGTCTTGATCTGGAAAGGGCTTCTTTGGCAAAAGCTCCTGAATATGGTCCTCTGTCAGGATCAAGTGTCGGCTCTGTTACCAACCCAGAAGACGCCGGGTATTCCTTATGGGGTGGCCATGGCTCTGGGCATGCTGGCCCTAATGGTGACCGGGGGAATCTGACCTATGAAGCCCTGGAAATTACGTCTGCAAAGGATTGCGGCAACTGACGGTCTGGCAGTGGTGGAGTTCGCCATCATCCTCAGCGTCTTCCTCATGATGCTCCTGGGGATCCTCGAGTTTGGCTACGATTGGTATCTGAAGCACGCCCTGACCAACGCCTCTCGGGATGGGGCCCGTTACGGGGTGATGTTTAAGACCGACACCGCCACCAACAGCCAGATCTATCCGAGCCAGCTGCCTCACGGCACCTGGAAAACGATACAGGACGTGGTCAAGCAGGAATTAAACGGTGAGCTGCCCAGCGCCATTGCCTCCAGCGTCACGGTAGTTCCTTCCGGAACCGCCATGACGGCTCCGGGTCCGGGAGCTCCTCTCACCGTCACGGTGACCGCCACCAAGAACTGGTCCGCCCTGGGTGCTTTGATACCCAGCATTAATAACATGACCGTAGCGGTCCAAACCACCATGAATTTAGAGTGAGCGCCATGCTAAACTTACCCAAGGGAGTTTCTTATATTTTGATCGCAGTGGTGGCAGGTCTTGTGGCTACTCTAGGTATTCGCAGCTATATCGCCCGTAAGACCTATATAGCCCCCATAGCCACCGGCCAGGTGGTCGTAGCTACCGCCGAAGTCGCTCCGGGCAATGCCCTGAACGGCGCCTCCCTCAAGATTGCCACCTGGCCTCAAGAGCTGATCCCGCCTCAGGCCGCTTCCAATTTAAACCAGGTGGCTGGCCGGGTAGTCTTGAATCCCATTTCCAGCGGGGAGCCTGTCCTGCTCGGCAAGCTCGCCCCCATAGGCACCGCCGCCGGCTTGAGTAGCTTGATGGAAGAGAACAACCGGGCCTTTACGATCCGGGTCGATGATGTTTCGGGGGTGGCCGGCTTTATTCATCCCGGAGACAAGGTGGACATCCTGGCGGATATGAAATTGCGCGTCCTCGATGAGAGCTTCTCCAAGACCATCCTGCAAAACGTCAAGGTCTTGAGTACCGGTCAGACCTGGGAGCAAAAGGGCGGGGAGGCGAAACCCATGCTGGTGAATACCGTCACCCTGGAATTAACCCCTCAGCAGTCGGAGGTTATGAATCTGGCCAGCAATGAAGGGAAGATTCGCCTGGTGCTCAGAGGCCGCCACAATGACACCATCGTCCAGACTGATGGCGTGGCCACCTCGGCGCTCTTTGGCGTTGCCAAAAAAGCGGCACCGGAACCAACGGTGAAAGAGGCGAAAAAAGAAGATCGCACCGTCGAGATGATTAAAGGCATGGAGCGTTCCAAAAGCAATATCTAGTCATGGGACGCCTATCGGGGAACGCAGGTCCGTCTCATTTTGCGGCCCCCTTAGCTGCGTAATTAGAGATATTGACTTCTCCGTAGTCTCCGGTACGCCCAGGCAATTAATTTAGAGGCCAGGAGTGTGCCGTATGCTCGCAAGCAGAAGAACACCGCTGGCGTTCTTCAATGATCTCGGCCCTGACACCCGTGGTCAGTTAGCCACCTGGAGCACTGGGTTTTAAGGGCGAGGCCAAGAAATCTTCGGATCTGCCGGGTGCCGGTTAATTTCGGCAGAGTCCACCTAAGGGAGTGCAAGGTGCAGTCTGAAAATTTAACCATTTCAGTACTATTTGGGACTGGCGTCCAACGGCCGGAGATCCAGCAGGTTCTGGAAAGCTTCCCGCAACTGAAATTGTTGGAGCAGACTTGCGATCCTAAGAATTACTCTAGTCGGCACCAGGGGATCTGGCCGGATCTGGTCCTGGTGGAGATGGATGGGGAAAATACCATTCCCGCCTGGTTGGAGAAGCTGCCCCAAGACCTGCCGAAGACCCCCGTTTTGCTCTGTTCCCACAACCGGGAACCGGAGTTTTTGATCAAGGCCATGCAGGTGGGAATCAGAGAATTCCTGCCGCTCCCCATGACTCTCGTCGATTTGGAAGCCGCGGTAAACCGGGTATGGCTGTCCCGACGGCGGCAGCAGACGGCAGAAAAAACCGATGGGCAAGTGATCGTGGTCACCGGACACAAGGGTGGCTCGGGGAGCACCACGGTGGCGGTTAGCCTGGCTATCGCCCTGTCGGAGCTGAATACGGGCAACATAGCTCTGATGGATTTGGGCAGGCCCTTCCCGGATGTGGGAAATTTTCTGGACGTGGACCCAAACTATACCATCCTCGATTTAGCCCAAAATCTGGCCGACCTGGACCAGTCTTTCCTGCAGCGGATCATGCAACCCTATGGGACTAACCTCTTTGTTTTGCATGGGATTCAGGATTTTCGCGAACAGGAGAGCGTCGAATTGGAGGCCTTAAGCAAGATCTTCAAACTGCTGCGCAGCCTTTACCGCTATGTCATCGTTGATCTGAGCCACTGGCTGGACGAGTTTTTCCTCCAGGCGGTCATGGAAGCAGACTTGGTGCTGATGCTCACCGGGCTCACCGTCCCGGATCTGCGCAACCTGAAGAGGTTGTGGCCGTCGTTGTTGGAATGGTATCCTGAGCGCCGCAAAATCAAACTGGTGGTGAACCGGTTCGATCGCGCCAACGGCTTGCAGCTGAAGGATCTGGAGCAGTTGCTGCAGCAGAATGTCTTTGCTACCCTGGCCAGCGATTATGCCGTCATGATGGAAACGCTGAACTGCGGGACGCCTCTGGGCCTCACGGCGCCGCGCTGCAAGCTGTGGAAGGGCATCCAGACCCTGGCTGAACAAGTGACCCGGGAATTGCCGGGAGAATTACAAGAACAGGCCCTGGAAGCCTCATCCAAGCGAAAATTCTGGATTTTTTAGGGGAGTGAACCTCAGTGAGTTGGATGGGTTATAAAAAAGATAAGAAAGGGATAAATCCGGTTAAATCGGCAGGCACAGTACCGTCTGCGGTTAAAGCCCCGGCGGTTCCGGAACCAACTGAACTGAAGGTAGTGCCAGTTCCCAAGAAGGACGCCGCTCGGGAAACCAAACTTTACGAAGTCAAAAGACGGGTCCACCATGTATTGCTGGAACGGTTGGACCTGAGCGCCCTCGAGGATTTGGATGAGCAGGTGCGCGCCCGGGAGATCCGGCAAGCCCTGGGGATGCTGCTCTCGGAAGAAGAAGAGCCCCTCAACATGGGGGAAAAGAGCCGCCTGGCCCGGGAACTGGAATTTGAAATCCTGGGTCTGGGTCCCCTGGAGCCACTCCTCGATGATCCCACCATTTCGGATATCCTGGTCAACCGCTACGATCAGGTCTATGTTGAACGGCGGGGCTGCCTGGAGATGACCGATATCAGGTTTCAGGATAATGACCATCTTCTGAAAATCATCAACAAGATCGTCAGTAACGTCGGCCGCCGCGTCGATGAATCCGTGCCGATGGTGGACGCCCGTCTCCCCGACGGCTCCCGGGTCAACGCCATCATCCCACCCCTGGCCCTCGACGGCCCGATGCTCTGTATTCGCCGCTTTTCCGTCTCCCGCCCCTCGCTGGAGGATCTGGTCGAGAAAGGCAGCCTCACGGCCCAGATCGGCGAGGTTCTGAAGGCCATTGCGATCTCGAAGTTGAATGTCATCATCTCCGGCGGCACCGGGTCCGGCAAAACCACCATGCTCAACATCCTCTCCGGTTATATTCCTGCCCAGGAACGCGTCATCACCATTGAGGACTCCGCCGAACTCCAACTCCAACAGGAACACGTCTGCCGCCTGGAGACCCGGCCGGCCAACGTGGAGGGTAAAGGGGAAATTACCGCCCGGGACCTGGTGAAGAACTGTCTGCGGATGCGGCCCGACCGGGTGGTCGTCGGCGAGGTGCGGGGCGCCGAAGTCATCGACATGCTCCAGGCCATGAATACCGGCCATGAGGGCTCCATGACCACCATCCATGCCAATACCGCCCGGGACGCCATGCTGCGCTTGGAGACCATGATCTCCCTCTCGGGCATCTCCATCCAGGAAAAGGCCATGCGCCAGATGGTCTCCTCCTCTGTCAACGTGGTCATTCAGTTGGTCCGCCACAGCGACGGCGGCCGTCGCATGATCTCCCTTTCGGAAATAACCGGAATGGAGAGCGGCGTGATCAGCATGCAGGATATCTTCGTTTTCGAACGCCACGGCATGAATGAACAGGGGATGATTATGGGACGCTTTGTGGCCACCGGGGTTCGTCCCAGGTTCGCAGACCGCTGCCGGCTCTTCGGGGCGCCACTCATGGATGGGATCTTCAACCCCCCACCCCGTGCCGTGGGCGGCTAATGCCCAACGACCAGCCTGAGGAGAAGGTCAATGCCGGATAAAAGCCTGCTTAGTATGGGCGGCCTGGATTTCACGTTGGTCCTGGGACTCGTAGGGGCTTTTGTGGGGGTTTGCTTCTTAATCACCTACATCAATTTATCGATCATCGAACCCATCCGTAATCGGCGGCTAATCCAGAAGCGGCTCCGGAGCAATAAGAGAGAACAGGAGTTCCGAGCCCAAATTTTTAAGGCCTATCAGGACACCAGAAATAGCCCGGTTATCACCATTTTGCAGAAATTGACCGGTTGGGGCAAGGTGGATAACCTGCAGCGCCTGCTCCTTCAGGCCGATATCTATCTGGCTCCCGGCGTTTTCATCTGCACCATAGGCATCATGGCTTGCCTGGGTTTTATTGGCGGCATGCGGCTAGGCGGCTTTTGGCCCTGGGGTCTGGGGGCAGCCATGGGGTTCCTGCCTATCCTGGTCTTGCGCTGGAAAAAGAAACGCAAGACCATGAAGTTCGAGAAACAGATGCCGGAGGCCATGGAACTTCTGGCCCGGTCGCTCCGGGCCGGACACACCTTACAGTCCACCCTGGAGTTGGTGTCCCATGAAATTCCGGCCCCGCTGGGGAAGGAGATGCGCATCACCTATGAAGAACAGCGCCTGGGGCTGAGCGTCTCCCAGGCCCTGCGGCGCATGTCGGACCGGGTGGCCAGCCAGGATCTGCGCTACTTCGTCACTGCGGTCTTGATCCAGGCGGAGACTGGCGGCAATCTCGCCGAAATTTTGGATAATATCGGCACCCTCATCCGGGAACGGCTGAAATTGAAAGGTAAGGTCATAGCCCTGACGGCCGAAGGCCGGTTTTCGGCCCTGGTCCTGATTGGCTTGCCCATTGTGACCTTCATGTTCCTCTACCTGATTAACCGGTCCTATGTCATGGTGTTGTGGACTGATCCCATTGGCACCAAGATCTTGACCGCAGGAATTTCCCTGGTCGTCTTTGGGGCTCTAATCATGAAAAAAATGGTTAATATCAAGGTCTGAGGAGGAGTTCATGGAAGCCCTCGATTGGCTCATCTGGGTCGGCACTTTTCTGGCCGGAACTTGTCTGGCTTACGGCCTCATGCACTATGTCGGCACCCGGCGGCTGTTAAAAACCCGATTCAGAAGAGCCACCGAAGCGGCGATGCCCCTTTATCAGGGCGGCAATGATACCACGAAGAAGCGTTTCCTGGAATGGGTCTCCTCCTTCGGCAAATTTGCCATGTCGAATAAAGAAGGGGCCTCGAAACTCAGGTTTGCCCTGCTACAGGCCGGTTTTCGGCATCCCAAAGGCACCGCCATCTTCTATGGTCTTAAGGCCCTGGGGGCATTGATCCTGCCCTTGCCCTATCTGCTGTTCAACGCCATGAACGGCAAGATGACCTCCGGCAGCTTGGGGATTACCCTCCTGCTGGCGGGGGCGGGATTTTATCTACCCCAATATATCCTGAAGTTTAAGACCTCCCGGCGTCAGGACGGGATTGACAAGGCCCTGCCGGACGTCCTGGATCTGCTGATCGTGCTGCTGGAGGCCGGCCTCTCCTTGCAGTCGACGCTCAACCGGGTGTCAGACGAGGTGCGCCCCATTTCCATAGAGCTCTATCATGAACTGCACCTCACCAACGCCGAACTGCGCACCGGGATTAGCCGGGAGTTGGCCTTAAAGAATTTGGGGGAGCGCACCGGGGTGCAAAGCGTCAACTCCCTGGTGGGTATGATGATTCAATCGGAAAAGATGGGGACCAGCATGTCCCAGGCATTACGGGTTCATTCCAACTTTCTCCGGGTGCAGCGGTCCCAAAAGGCTGAGGCGATAGCCGCCAAATTGCCGGTAAAAATTATGTTCCCGATGATGGGCTTTATTTTCCCGGCGATCTTCATCGTGGTCCTGGGACCGGCGGTGATTAGTCTGCTGCATAGTTCCTTTTTCGCAACCATGGGCGGAGGCCCCAAGTTTTAGCAGGCCACAGAAACCCCTGCAAGATGCCCGGATTTAGAAGCATTTCCTACCGGGAATCCCTTTCGACCAGAATTCTTCTTGCCGCTGAACAGCAGGTGGACCGGCGCGGATTACGAGCAGCCGCGCCTCCCTCCGCCCGGCAGTCATTCATGGGCCTGCGCCCACCCATAAATAATGCAAGCCTCTTGATGGTGTGTGGAACTCGCCCCACATTTCTCCTTGGCGGTTTTTACTGACCACTGAGCACTGACCCCTGGCCACTGACTAAACCCTCTCCCGCCTCGCTGTCCCGTTATTTCCTGGACAATAGAGTTTCGTAGGGCGGGAAAGCGAAGCGCATCCCGCCTTTCGTATTTATAGACAAAAATAGTTGTTCATCAGGGTCCTTCACGGCTAAACAGAGCAGTCATTGCCTGACTATCTCCTCCTATTTCCTGGACAATGCGCCTCTTCTCAGATAAAATCCGCTAAAAGCGTAGCCTGCTCCGTGGCGGGGCTTGCACCGCGCCCGCCGTCCGTAACAATATGGAGTTATGCGGCTTCTCAAGAGGCAACCATGAAACGTACTTTGTTACTCAACCCGCCATCATTCCAGGATTTTGACGGCGGCGCCGGCTCGCGCTATCAGGCCACCCGGGAGGTCACCTCCTTTTGGTATCCTACCTGGCTGTGCTATCCGGCCGGGCTCATCCCGGAAAGCCGGGTGGTGGACGCCCCGCCGGAGAACCTGACGGTGGCCCAGGTGGCGGACCTGGCCGGCGATTTTGAATTGGCGGTGCTCTTCACCTCCAGCCCCTCCTTCCATCACGACCTGGAAACGGTCAGCCGTCTCAAAGCCAAGAATTCCCAACTGCTGGTGGGCCTGGTGGGCCCGCAGGTGTCCATTCTCGCCCAGGAATCCCTGGCTGCCGGTCCCCAGGTGGATTTCGTGGCCCGCCGGGAATTCGACTATGCCGTCACCGAAATCGCCCAGGGACGCCCCTGGAAAGATATTCTGGGCATCAGCTACCGGGAAGGGGATCGCATCCATCACAACCCCGACCGGCCCTATATCGAGGATCTGGACGCCCTGCCCATGGTCACCGAGATCTACCATCGGGACCTGAAGATCGGCAACTACCATATCCCTTATCTGCGCGACCCCTATGTCTCCTTTTATACCGGGCGGGGCTGCCCGGCCCATTGCGTTTACTGCCTCTGGCCCCAGACCTTCACCGGCCACCGCTTCCGGGTCCGGAGCGTGGCCAACGTGGTGGCCGAAGTGCGCCGCAGCCTGGAGCTCTTCCCCCAGGCCGCCGAGATCTTCTTCGACGACGACACCTTCACCGCCGACGGCGAGCGGGCCCGCCAGTTGGGCCGGGCTTTCCGCGACCTGAAGTTCCTCTGGTCCACCACCGCCCGGGCCAATACCTCTTACGAGACCCTGAAGGCCATGAAGGAAGGTGGGCTCCGGCTGCTGGTGGTGGGCTTCGAAACCGGCGACCCCCAGGTCTTGAAAAACATTCGCAAGGGCGTCACCCTCGACCTGGGCCGCCGCATGGTCAAGTGGTGCAAGGAACTGGGCATCCAGGTGCACGGCACCTTTATGGTCGGCCTGCCGGGGGAAACCCGGCAAAGTCTCGAGGCCTCCATGCGCTTTGCCTGCGAACTGGACCCGGACACCATCCAGGTCTCCCTGGCCACCCCTTACCCGGGCACCGAGTTCTACGACTTTTGCCGGGACCAGGGCTACATGCAGGACGACGCCCTGGGAGTGCACGGCCAGACCGGCTATCAGCAGTGCGTGGTCGATTACCCCGGCCTGGCCGCGGCGGAAATCTTCGCGGCGGTCCCCAAGTTCTACCGGCGCTTCTATTTCC
This sequence comes from Thermoanaerobaculia bacterium, assembly GCA_963816185.1. Lineage (GTDB taxonomy): Bacteria > Acidobacteriota > Thermoanaerobaculia > UBA5066 > UBA5066 > Fen-183. The sequence goes on from CAWFJJ010000030.1 coordinate 88,400, forward strand.
GTCCCAGCTACATGGCCCGGGCGGCCCTGATCATGCTGCGGGACCCCGGGGAGCGTAAGCGCTTGCTCAAGGAAGGCCGGCAGTTTTTGAGCTTCATGTTCAAGCGTCGCCAGGGCGCGGCTGCCCAGGCGAAGGCCGGCTCGAGTTGCCAATAACGGTCAAGGAGATGCTGCACCTCATCCTTCAGGGCGGTCCCGGCTTCTGTCAGATCGCCCTGACCAACGCCTGCAACGCCCACTGCCGCTTCTGCAATTTTCCCCAGGTGCCGCCCGCTTCCCGGGTCATGGCTGATACCGCGCGGCTTTTCCAGGGGCTGGCGGCCTTGCACCAGGCGGGGGTGCAATATCTCTGCTTCACCGGCGGCGAACCCCTGCTCCACCCGGACCTGTTGCCGGTCCTGGAGCGCGCCCGCCAGTGCGACATTAACACCATCCTCTGCACCAATGGCTCCTTGCTCAGCCCCAAGCGCCTGCAGGAACTCAAGGCCGTCGGCCTGGAAACCCTCATCATTTCCATGGATGCCCCTTCGGCGGACCAACATGATCGCCACCGGGGCTTGCCGGGCCTGACGGATCATATCCGGGACCTGCTGCCCCTCATGCGGCAATACCACCTCAACCCGGTGGCCTCGGTGACCCTGAGCCGTCTGGTAGACGACCTGGAGGGCATGATCCAGTTCCTGGACCGCCTCGGTTTCCAGCGGGTCACCTTTTCTTATCCCGTCACCCGGCTGCACTCCTCCTACCTGGGGTTTGCCGACCACTACTCCGTGGACTTCACTGAGGCCGAGCTGTACCGCTGGTTTGGCCGCATCAAAGACCTGAAGGCCACCTCGTCCCTGACCATCCTCAACCCCAAGCTGGGGCTTACCGACCTGCAACGTCAGCTGGAGCAGCGCCCCGGCCGCTTTCCCTGCCTGGCGGGCTACAAGTACTTTTTCGTGGATTGGCATCTGCAGGTCTCCCGCTGCCACTACCAGGCCGAGACCCTGGGCCCCCTCGAGGAAATCCACCGGCTCGCCCCCATCCGGGACGACTGCCAGGCCTGCACCATCGACTGCTACCGGGACCCCAGCGTCTATCAGTACCTGGCGGTGTCGGTGGCCGACGGCCTGGCGGCCCTGCGCCAGGGCAAGTGGCTCAAGGGCCTGGGCACCCTGCTGCATCCCTATAATTTCCTCTCCCTGGCCGCGCTGCTGGAGGGCCGCCATTGGGTGCGGGGGTGATGAAGAAGTTGCCGGTTGCCAGTGGTCAGTAGTCAGTAAAAGCCAGCAATGAACAACTCAGGAAAATGAATTCTGCAAGAATTGGTAGCACAGGCTTTCCAGCCTGTGCCTGGTGTAGGGTGGGCACTGCCCACCAATTCCTTAGATAAGACCCTGGTAGCACAGGCGTCTCGCCTGTGCAGGCGTAGGCTGAACCTGCGGCTACATTTTGTATAATAATTTCATGGGCCAAAGACGAAACCTGCCACCAATTCAGGGGACAGAGGACGGAGGACCGGGTTTTGACTCCCGTCTCCCGTCTCCCGTCTCCCGTCCTCCCCGCACCGTCATCTTCACCGCCGATGACTTCGGCCTCTCCCCCGCCTTGAATGGCGCCGTGGCCCTGGCCCATCGCCGGGGGTTGCTGCGTTGCGCCAGCCTCATGGCCGCGGGGCCGCACTTTTCAGAAGCCCTGCCGGCTGGCCCGGGACCTTCCCGACCTCTGCCTGGGCGTCCACCTCACCCTGATCCAGGGCCGGGCCGTTTTGCCGCCCGCCAGGCTTCCCCATCTGGTGGATAGCCAGGGTCGCTTTCTTCATGATCCGGTCAAGACGGGTTGGCGCTATTTCTGGGAGCCCCGGTTGCTGCCGGAGATCAAACGGGAACTGCGGGCCCAGATCGAAACGGTGCTGCAGGCCGGATTTACTCCCTGGCATCTGAACGGCCACGTCAACCTGCACCTGCACCCCAGGATTTTCCCCCTGGTGCTGGACCTGGCCCGGGAATACCGCATCCCGGCGGTGCGCCTGGCCCGGGAGGACTGGCGCACCACCCTGGCCCTGGCCCCGGACGGTCCCCTCCCCAAGGTGGCCCAGGGGATCATCTTCACCCTGCTCTGCCGCCGGGCCGAGCGGCTGGCCCGGGCCGCGGGGCTCATTTATAACGACCAGCTTTTCGGCCTCTTGAATGACGGCCGCATGACCGAAACCTATCTCCTCGGGTTGGTGCCGCGCCTTCAGCCCGGGGTTACCGAGATTTACTGCCATCCCGGGCTCTATGCCGATGCGGAGTTGCAGCATTGGGCCCCGGCTTACCGCCGCCAGGCCGAGCTGGCCGCCCTCCTCAGCCCCCGCCTCCGGGACGCCCTGGCCGCGGCCGCTATCGAACTGAGCGACTTCCGAGCCCTTTCTCAGTCATAGTGGCACAGGCCTCCGGCCTGTGATCTTTTAACGCCTCTTGCCGGTGGGGCGGGCCTCTGTGCCCGCCCGTTCTTAATCTCTATATCCTCCATCAAGTTTCCATTCCCTTCCTTGACGCCGCCGCCCCGGATTCTTATTTTCTAGGCAAGAAATCCGGAGGAGGAAATTTCTCGTGGCCGAAGCAACCAAGCCCAAGTGCGATGTGGATCCGGTGTGCAATCTCGACCTGAACGCCATGCACGGCCAGTTTGCCTATGACTTTGAAGATCAAACCTACTGGTTCTGCTCGGAGGCCTGCAAGGACCAGTTCGCGGCCCAGCCGCAGAAATTTATCCAGGCCGGGGCCAGGCCCGTCTGTAAAGTGGACCCGGTGTGCAACCTGGACCTGAAAGCCATGCACGGCAAGTTCGCCTATGATTTTGAAGACGAAACCTACTGGTTCTGCTCGGAGGCCTGCAAGGAGGAGTTCGCCGCCCAACCGGACAAGTATCATAAGAAAGCCGGGAAATAAGCCAGGCTTCAGCCTGGGTCATGCAAACAATTTGGCCGGTCGTGAAACGCAGCAGGGTAGGGGCGGTGCGCCAACCGCCCCTACTTTTTTTCACTTGATTTCAGCAAAAATAGGGGCGACCCAACGGGTCGCCCCTTCTGATATGGATTAATAGGGGGTGGGGAGGCAGGGCCCTTACGAAAGTCCCTGGCCCTCCTGCTACATTTCCTCACCCTGTCGCCGCGATGGCGTCGCCCCGGAGCCGGGCCCGCATGGCTTCGCTTTCCTGGACGATCTTCTCCAGATCGGGGTTATTGGACAGGTAAAGATTGAAGATGTGCCCCTGCAGGCCGATGGCGATGGGCTCGATCATCTCCTCCGGCAGCACCAGGGCCCTTGATTTAGCCCGAGTCTCCGGAGCGGCTATCTCGACCACCCCTTCCTTGCCCCATTGCCGGAAGATGGCAGTGAACAGCGCGATGGGCCAGGCGCAATCCGACACCACCACGACTTCGGCGGCCTTCACGGCGTCGCGGTTGCCGTTGAAGGAGACGGCCAGGCCGCCGCCGGTCCGCACCGCTGCCAAGGCCTGGACGTCGGTGCTGCCGTCGCCCACGTAGATGGTGTCCGCCAGGGTGAAGCCGGTTTGGGCCAGGCCGTCGGCCACGGCCTTGGCCTTTTCCGCCCCGCCCACCGGGTTGACCTCCCGGTAGATGGCGCCGATCTCCATCTGCGGCAGACGCTCGAAGAAGATGCGGTCCAGCAGGGTGATAGCCTCCTGCACCGGTCCGGGGAAATCAGTCAGCGCCGCGGCCCCCGCGGGCAACTCGATGGCCGGGGCCGCCAGGATTTCCTCTTCCAGGCGGCGCAATTCTTCCGCTTCCGCCGGGGCCAACTGGTAGCGGTCCAGGTCCAGCTCGGTGCAGAAGATATGCGCGGCGTCGAACCCCAGCTTGGTCCCCACCGCTTCGGCAAACTGGCGGTAGCTGGTGCTGATCTCGAAGATGGGAAACTTGAAGCCGTGCAGAAACCGGTAGGCCTCCTCCGCCCCGGGCACCAGCCGGAGGTTTTGGCTGGAAAAATCCCGGATCATGGCATTGCTGACGCCGTGCGCCTTGAGAAACGGCAGGATGAGCTTCAGGGTGTCGCCGGCCTGGTATTCCGGCTGCTTGGCAATATCCGCCAGGTAGTCGCCATAACGGCTCACCTGGGTAAAGAAGCGGTCGCCGTGCGGTTTGATAAACTCCCGGCAGAGCTCGAAGGCATTGTCATTGAGGGCCAACGGCCCTTCGCAGTCCGTATTTAACTGGATTTGGAGCATGTATTCTCCTTAGGTTTATGGCACACGGAAAGTGACACAAAGACGCCAGAGAACTCAAGAATTATTCTAACATGTCTGTGCGCCTCTGTGCCTCTCGTCTTTGCGTGAAATATCCATTGTCATTCTCCCGTCTCCTCGGTCTTCGTTACTCACTCAATCGGGCGATAATCCTTTCCAGCACCCTCTTATCCGGGTAACCCTCCCGTCCGGCCCCGCCCAATTTATAGGCCGCGGCGTACTCCGCCAGGCGCACCGCCTGGGGCAGATTGAGGCCGGTCAGCAGCCCGGCGAGATAGCCGGCCGCGAAGACGTCGCCGGCCCCCAGGGTATCCACCGGCTGCCCCTCGAACGAGGCCGGAATATCCAGATACCGCACCGGGGTGAGCAGCCTGGCCCCCAGGGGACCCCGTTTGATCAGGATGATGGGCGGGGCCCAGACGGGGTGGCTCTGCAAGCCGCCCCCCAGGAGGGCCCATTCCGCCTCGTTCACCATCAGGGTCTCGACGTTGTCCAGCAACTCTTCCAGGACGCCCCGGCCGCGGCGGGCGTAGAGTTCCCCCGGGTCGAAGGTCAGCCGCGGGCCGCCCTCCAGGCGCCGGGGGATCTGCCCCTGCACCGCCAGGGGGCCGTCGCCCGCAAAAGAGGTGAGGTGGAGAAACCTGGCCTGCTGCAACTCTCCCCAGGGCAGATCACTTTCCCGCAGTTCGTCGTTGGTGTTGGGCGCCACCAGGATGGTGCGCTCGCCCTCCGGGTCCACCAGGATATAGGCCCGGCCGCTTTCGCCGGCCTGCACCACGTAGTCCAGGTTAACCCCAGCGCAGGCTCTCTCTGATAAAAATCCCGTCCTCGTCGGCCCCCAGCCGCCCCACCAGGGCCGCCGGGAACCCCAAACGGGCCAGGGCATAGGCGGTATTGGCCGCCTGGCCGCCGCCGAAGCGGCCGGTCGGCCGGCCAAAGCGGCCCAGCAAGTCCCGGAGCCGGGCCTCATCTTCCCCGGACAGCGCCTCTTCCCCGCCCCGGGTCAAGCCGGTGCCCCAATTTCGCAGGAACCCGGCCAGGTCATCCACCCGATAAACCAGATCGACGTTGATGGCCCCCAGGCAAAAAACTTGCGGCTGCATCCAGGAAAACTATCAGGATTTCCCCTGCCGGTCAAGGCGCGGCTCTGGTAGGGGCGGCTCTCGAGCCGCCCCAGTTTTGCGATTCTCGTTCCCAAGCTCCGCTTGGGAATGCCAATTTCAGCCCAAGCTCTGCTTGGGCTCCCTCGCCCCAGTCCGTAGAGCGGGAAAGCGCCGCGCCTCCCGCCGTTAACCTTACTGTTGCCTTCGATGCCGATTAATTTTTCCCTCATTGCCGCAAGAATCTCCCACCCCCTGGATTTTCGCTTCGGAATTACTAAATTATAAAATTAGTGAAATTATCGAGGGAGAGCGATGCACCGTCTCATCAAGATCAGGATCATCCGGGACTTTGAACATCTGGAGGAACGCTGGCGCTGCCAGCCGGACCAGCGGTTCGAGTCCACCCGCACCCAGGTCCACTTTCAGCCGGCGGCCGATTTCTACGAGACCACCGAGGGTCTGGTGGTGCGCCTGGAACTGGCCGGCGTCAAGCCGGACAGCCTCTCCCTCTCCCTGGCCGGCCAGGAACTGGTGGTCCAGGGACACCGGCAACCGCCGCCGCCGGCAGGCCTGCGGCGCTTCATCCACCTGGAGATGGGCTTCGGCGCCTTCGAGCGTTGCTTCATCCTGCCCATCCCCATTGACCCCCAGGGCGTCCAGGCCCGGTTTCCTGGACGGCATCCTGGAGATTACCCTGCCCCGGAAGGCGCCTCAAACTCGCCAGATTCCGGTGAAGCAGGCAGACCCGGACTAAACCTTCACGGAGAACCCATGGCTACTGAAGAACAAGATATCCAAGCCCCGCTGCTGGGAAACCAGGAAATCCATCCCAGCCCCCGGGTGCTATCCATATTGCCGATGCCGGACCTGGTGCTGTTTCCCCGCATGATCATGCCCCTGGTCCTGTGGGACGAGCCGGCCCAAAAACTGGTGCAGGAGGCCCTGTTCCAGGACAAGATCATCGGGGTCCTGGCCAGCCGGGGCAACAAGGTCGAGGGCTATGGGCCGGAAGACCTTTACCAGGTGGGCACTGCCGCCGCCATCCTGAAGATGCGCAAAGCCGACGACGACTCGGTCCGTCTGCTGGTTCAGGGCCTGTACCGCTTCCGGGTGGAGGAGTGGCAGGGCTTCGAGCCCTATTTCGCCGCCCAGATCGACCCCATCTCGGAGGAATACGAACCCGACCTGGAGGTGGAGGCCCTGGTCTCCAACGTCAAGGGTCTCTTTTTGAAGATGATGGAGCTCTCCCCCACTCTGCCGGCCGAATTGGGCACCCTGGTCCGGGAGTTGAGCGATCCCCGCATCCTGGCCGACATCACCGCCGGCAGCCTCAATATCTCCAAGACCGAAAAGCAGGAGATGTTGGAGACCTTCGACGTCAAAGCGCGCCTCCACCGGGTCCTGGGCCTGGTCAACCGGGAGATCGAAATCCTGGAGCTGGGGAAAAAGATCCAGTCCGAGGTGAAGACCGAGATGGACAAGGCCCAGAAGGAGTATTACCTCCGGGAGCACATCAAGGTCCTGCAACGGGAATTGGGCGAAGGCGAGGAAAAAGGCCGGGAGAATGAGGAACTGCAACTTCGCCTGGAAGAGGCGAACTTGCCGCCCCACGCCCTGAAGGAGGCGGAGCGGGAAATGACCCGCCTGAAACGCACCCCGCCCACCTCGCCGGACCACCAGGTGATCCGCAATTACCTGGAGTGGATGATCGAACTGCCCTGGAGCAAGTCCACCGAAGACAACCTCGACCTGGCCCAGGCCCGGCAGATCCTGGACGACGACCACTACGACCTGGAGAAGGTCAAGAAGCGCATCCTGGAATACCTGGCGGTGCGCAAACTGAAGCCCGACATGAAGGGACCCATCCTCTGCTTCGTGGGGCCGCCGGGCACCGGCAAGACCTCCCTGGGCCGCTCCATCGCCCGGGCCCTGGGCCGCAAATTCGTGCGCCTCTCCCTGGGGGGCGTGCGGGACGAGGCCGAGATTCGCGGCCACCGCCGCACCTACGTCGGCGCCCTGCCGGGCCGCATCATCCAGAGCATGCGCCGGGCCGGCTCCAACAACCCGGTCTTCATCCTGGACGAAGTGGACAAGCTCGGCGCCGATTTCCGCGGCGACCCCTCCTCCGCCCTCCTGGAGGTCCTCGACCCGGAGCAGAACAACTCCTTCTCCGACCACTACCTGGACGTGGGCTTCGACCTCTCCAAGGTAATGTTCATCACCACCGCCAACCTGCTGGACCCCATCCCGCCGCCCCTGCGCGACCGCATGGAGGTCCTGGAACTGGTGGGCTACACCGAAGAGGAGAAGCTGGGCATCGCCTTCTCCTACCTCATCCCCCGCCAGTTGGAGGCCCACGGCCTGACCGCCGAGCAGCTGGAGATCGCCCCTGCCGCGGTCCGCCTGGTCATCGCCTCCTACACCCGGGAGGCGGGGCTGCGCAACCTGGAGCGGGAAATCGCCTCCCTCTGCCGGGGCGCCGCCCGGGAGATCGCCGAAGGCCTCAAGACCCAGGTCGCCATCAACGAAGCGGACGTCGCCCAGTACCTGGGGCCGCCCAAGTTCTTCCGGGACGCCGCCCTGGAGCACCCGGAGCCCGGGGTGGCCACCGGTCTGGCCTGGACCCCCAGCGGCGGCGACATCCTCTTCATCGAGGTCCTCAGGATGCCGGGCAACGGCAGCCTCAAACTCACCGGCCAGTTGGGCGACGTCATGAAGGAGTCGGCCACCGCGGCGCTTTCCTATATCCGGGCCCGGGCCCCGTTTCTGGGCATCGAAGAGGACTTCTTCGATAAAGCCGACCTCCACATCCACGTGCCCGCCGGCTCCATCCCCAAGGACGGGCCCTCCGCCGGCGTGGCCCTGCTCTGCGCCCTGGTGTCGCTGCTGTCGAACCGCCCCATCAAAAAGGGCCTGGCCATGACCGGCGAGATCACCCTGCGGGGCCACGTCCTGCCGGTGGGCGGCATCAAGAACAAGGTCCTGGCCGCGCACCGGGCCGGCATCAAGGAGATCATCCTGCCGGCCCAGAACCAGGTGGACCTGGAGGAGATCCCGCCCTCGGTGCGGGAGGAACTCACCTTCCACCCGGTGGAGCGCCTGGACCAGGCCCTGGAGATCGCCTTCCCGCCCCGGGAATAGACTGGTGGGGCGGGCGGAGATGTTGCCAGCCCTAGGGGCGACCTGCTGCGTCGCCTGTTGGTAGCGCAGGCTTCCCTCGCCCTGCCGGTTCTGCTTTAAAGGGGGAGAGTGCTTAAGTGTGAGGTGGGAAGTAATCTCTTTTTCTCCCGCTAATCAATCTCGGTCCTTTCGGTGGGCTGGGGTGGGGGTGGAGTCTTTCCCCATGAACAATTTAAGCTATGCTATTCTCGGGGGCCTGCTCCTGGGAATGGTCCTTCTGGCGGTCCCCATCTCCCTGGGATACAATTCCGCCGCCAAGTGGTTCCAGGTAAACTGGCTGGGCCTGACCATCACCAGGCGCCTGGGGCGGGAGCAACCGCTAACCGCTGGACGGAAAACCAGCCAAAAACCCGGAAAAATTAAACGCCGGCGCCATCTTGCCGCGCCTGTGGCGACAGCGGGAACTCGCGACGGCATTAATCACCCGGTTGGGGCGCTTTTTCTGGGAAGTATGTCGGACTCTGAGCTTTCGGGACTCCGAGGCCAGCTTCTCTCTGCCCGATCCCATGTGGAACGGCGTGCTCTATGGGGTTCTGACTAATATCCGGCTCAAGAATGTCAAATTGTCGGTGAATTTCGAGAACCGCAATTATGCCAAAATGTGGGTCACGGCCTATCCTTACCGGGTGGCCTGGAAACTGGCGGTCCTGCTGCTCCGGTTGCCCTATCTCCACCTGCTGAGGTTCGCTTGGGACCTCAAACATCCAGTTAGAGAGGTTTAATGACATGACCACCGTTGCCACCGAGATTATCGGCAAATTGATGGAGGAACTGCGGACCGTTGCCAAAACCGAGACCATCATGGGGAAAGAAATCCAGGTGGGGGATGTTACCCTGATCCCGGTTTCCCGAATTTCCCTGGGGATCGGCGCCGGCGGCGGCCAGGGCAGCGACAACAAAAGAACGGGAGAGGGCGGCGGCGGCGGCGGGGGAGTCATGGTCACTCCCATTGCCTTTATTGCCGTCAAAGCCGGCGAGATCACCTTCCATGGCCTGAGAAGAGGCGGCTTTTTTGAGGGACTCTTTGGGCAAATGGCGGAATTGACCGAGAAAATTCTGGCTAAGGTGCAGGAACCTGAGACCAAGCAAGCAGAACCTGAGGCAAAAAAAGCCGAACCCGAGGCCGGTTAATTCTGACACTTAGGAAAAATGGTGGGGCGGGGCAAAATGGTGGGGCGGGCGTCCCCGCCCGCCGGTCCACGTAGCCGCAGGCTTTAGCCTGCGTCTTTTTTGATCGGTCAGCCCCTGGCTGCCATAAAATTCTCTATTCTGGTGGCACCGGCGTCTCGCCTGTGTTCCGGATGTCTAGGCCGTGGGCCTGAATTTAATCTACGGTGCGTCCCACGCCCGACGACTTTTCGAACCTTGACCTTGACCTTAAACTTTAACCTTGAACTTTGAACTATCTCTTTAATCGGAGGAAAATCCATGGCCACCTTTACCTGTGAAAAATGCGGCAGCAACGTCGAAACCCGCTGCAAACCCAAGAAGTGCACCGCCTGCGGCGAATCCGGCACCATGTGCAAAGAGGTAACCGCCCCCCCTCCCCAGAAGGACAAGAAATAGCCGAATCCGCATAGTGGCGCCGGCGTCTCGCCGGCGCCCCCAGGCAGCCCGGGCCTTCCAGCCTGTGCAGGTTTACCTTTTTATGGCTCCTTCGGCCCAGGCGCAAATTATGCAAAAGCTCTGGTGGGGCGGGCCTCCGGGCCCGCCCTGTAGGGTGCGTCCCACGCACCCTCAACCACAACTTTATTGCTTTAACCCTCTCTCCACCCCTGATGCGGGAGAGGCCTGGGGTAAGTGAGGCGTAGGGGTACCGCTTGCTATGTCCTGACGCACAGAAGCAAGGCGCTCCCCTAGGTATTATCATTTAGTGGCACCGGCCTCCGGCCGGTGATTGACCCTGGCCAGAAGCCGCTGCCGCAAAATCTAGGGTGGGCACTGCCCACCTTATTCCCTAAGAACAGTTTTCTAGGCCGGGCCGCGCCCATCCCTTCCTGGCGGCCCCGGCCTGTCTTATCCCCGGACGGTGGCCCGGCGTCTCGACCAGGGGCTTCGGTAGCGCCGGCCTCCGGCTTTTGATTGACCTCGGCTGCAAGCCTGTTTCACCATATATCAATATGACCCCGGAAAGAGTCCCTGCTTTATCCCCTCTCCCCCAATGGGGAGAGGGTTAGGGTGAGGGGGAAGTAATCTCTTTCCCGCTCCGCTTAAGCATCAACAGAGCCGCCTATAGGGCGGGCCGTGCCCGCCGCTTCCCGCCTGCGCACCCTGGTAGCCCAGGCTTTCCAGCCTCTGCCTGCTGCCGGCTGCGCCCTGCGCTCCATGAATCAGCCTAATTCCTCTCCACTGGCGCCGGCCTCCGGCCGCTGATGATTTTAGCCCCAATCCGGCAGCCGGTGCCGCCAGAAATTAATCAAAGCCGGAAAACAGCCCCATCCTTCACTCCCTCCCCCTTAGCGGGAGGAGGGCCGGGGTGGGGGTGAGTGGCTTTACTTTGTCGCCCGGACTCATCACCGCCGCCACCGGCTCTTCCACATTTCCTTCCTTTCTCCGCCAAGTTATGGCATCATTAGCCATAATCTTTCCATATCTTAGGTCAAAATGCTGGGATACGGAGGTTTTAAGTCCCCCTTTCCTAAAGGGGGATTTAGGGGGATTATCAAGCGGTTATTTAATCTCACCTGCCACCCTTTAGCCAAGGCGTGATTCTTTCCAAGCTTAAAACCCCTTGGATAGATTCAAGCTGACGTCGAAAATCGGTTTTGCCATGACTTCTAAAGACTTCTTTTGCCTTTTAACTAGAAATCAGCAAACTGAAAACCGCCCTTATGATTTACGGCATCGGAGTCGATCTGGTCAAGGTAGCCCGCCTCGCCGCCGCCATCGAGCGCCACGGCGAGCGCTTCCTGAACCGCGTCTTCACCCCCCGGGAAATCGCCTATTGCCAGCGCCAGACCCGCGGCCGCGACTCCGCCTTCGCCCTGCGCTTCGCCGCCAAAGAGGCCTTCTCCAAGGCCCTGGGCGTCGGCCTGCGCCAAAACGGCATCCGCTGGCGGGAGGTGGAGGTAGTCCCCAACCCCCTGGGCAAACCCGAACTTCCGGTCACCGGCCGCGCCGCCGACCTCTGCGCCGCACGCCGGCATCACCCACATGCACCTCTCCCTCACCGACGAAAACGACCAGGCCCTGGCCGTAGTGATTTTGGAGAAGTAATGTCTGAAGATACCCCCACCTGCCAAATCCATAAGAAATATGACTGGATTGAATGTGCCAATCCCGCCCTGCCCGGGGACCCCGAAGGCTTCTGCATCCTCCATTCCCAGGATAAGGAAAAAGACCCAGCAGCCTTTCGGGAAGCGCTGCTGTGCCCGGTGGAACCAGGAAGACCGGAATATTATGATTTTCGCGGTGTCTTTTTCCCGGTCACTTTTGACCCTCAAGATTTTTCGGAATCCCGGAAATTTACAAAAGCCGTAAATTTTTCCTAGGCCACCTTTACGAGAATGCCGATTTTTCGAGGCCACCTTTAAAGAGAGGCCGATTTTTTCGAGGCCACCTTTACGAGAGATGGCCTGATTTTTCCAGGGCCACTTTTACTGAAGGAGGCCAATTTTTCCGGATGCCACCTTTACGAGGATGGCCGATTTTTCGAGGCCACCTTTACGAAGGAGGCCGATTTTTCCGAGGCCACCTTTCATGGAGAGGCCGATTTTTCATGAAGCCACTTTTACGGAGGATAGCCGATTTTTACCGAGGCCACCTTTATGAAGGATGCGAATTTTTCCGAGGCCAGAATTCGAGGGCTGGTCGTCTTTCAGAGCCTCAATCCGCCAAGGAGAGGAGAACCGCCGCCCGCTTTTCAGGGTGATTTCAAGTATTTGGAATTAAGCCCGGAGGCGGTGCTGCGCTTTCAGGACCTGTCCCTGGCTCAGGTGCAATTTACAGGCACCGATTTGCGCCGGGTGGAATTTCACCACGTGCAGTGGCATCCTTACCGGGGCCGCCAGGCCGTTTATGATGAGGTATTATTAAGGCAAGAAGAAAAGCAAAATCCCTGGTTCTGGACCTGGCTCTTATACGCTGAGCCCCATGCTGATCCTCCTTCCTCCTGGACAGATAAATATGGCGAAGTGGAGCGCCTCTATCGCGAACTCCAGGAAAATTATGAAAAGGCCAGGAGACTACAAGAAGATGGGGGACTTCCACTACGGCGAAATGGAGATGCACCGCCGGGCCAACAAATGGCGCTGGTTTCCCTTCTACTGGTATAATCTCTACTGGGCCTTGAGCGGCTACGGCGAGCGCCCTTCCCGGGCCTTTATCTGGCTGGCCGCCTTTCTGGCGGTCTTTACGGGCTTGCTGGCCTGGGCCGGCCTGGAAATCCTGGACCCCAAACATAGCGCCAGTTTCGGCAATCCCTTCTTTTATCTCTTGCAAAAGGTCACCCTCCAGCGCCCCACCTGGGCCGAACCGCTGGGCTTTGGGGGCAAGCTGGTGGCCGGCCTCAGCGTCCTGCTCATCCCCGGCCAGGCGGCCCTCTTTCTCCTGGCCCTGCGCAACCGCCTGGGCCGCCGCCGCTAAAGCTCGCTCAATCCCCCCTCCCCATGGTGGGAGGGGGCTAGGGGAGGGGGCGTAGGGGCGGACCCAGGTGTCCAGCCCTGATTCTGGCCGCACCCGCTAACCAGGCGGCCCTGCCACCTTTTCCCTTGGCGTCTTTTGCGCCTTGGCGCCTTTGCGTGAGCTATCTTATTTTTTCGCCCTCGACACCCAAATGCGGGTCAACTGTCCATACCCTTCTGGAAATTTCCCTCACCTATAATAAGGTTATCCTTAATATGGAAAATATGAAATTAACCGCTCCCCCACCGCTCCACCCGGCCGCCAAGCGGCACAATAGCGGTACAACCGCGGCATTTCACCGCTGCCGGAACGGTAAACCAGCGCCTCACCAGCGGCATAAAGTTAGTACAATAAGGTACTTATCCGAACCAAATTGCGGTAATTTTAAAACTGCCGGAACAATATTGACCGCTGGAGGCTCTAAAAGGTGCACTGAAGACGTGCAAATTCCAGCTCCCGGAACGCCTATCCTATTGATTTTCCTGGCGATCTCTATGTGTGCACCTTAGCAAGTTGGTATCTTAATGAAATCAATGGATAATCCGGACCAAAGACTGATCGTCTACGGCACCCTGGTGCCCGGAGGCCTGTATCATTATCTGCTGGCGGACCTGCCGGGCACCTGGGAGCCGTGCCTCATCCGCGGCCATATGGGCGAATATTGGGGCTTCAAGGCCTTTCACTACGACGAGCACGGCCCGGAGCACCCGGCCTGGCTCTTCACTTCCCCGGCCCTGCCCCAAAAATTCCCGGACCTGGACGCCTTCGAAGGCGAGGGCTACCGCCGCCTCATCATCCCGGCCCGTGTAGGTCTTCGCCGGGTCCGGGCCAATATTTATGAGCCCGGGAACGCACCTGAAAGAACTGGGCGAATTGACTTGTTATTTCCTGGCCGCAACCTATCTTTGGAGAAAAGGAGGAATGGCCATGAAAAAAACCTGGATAGGAATCGCGCTCGTGCTGGCGGCGAGCCTGGCCTGGCCGCCGCGGCCCTGGCCCAGCAGCGCGCCGCCCACCACCTCCGGCGGCTCGGGCATGGCCCTGCTCAATCTTGAAAACACCGTGGCCCTGCACGGCTACGACCCGGTCTCCTATTTTGAGCGGGAGCAGCCCAGGCAGGGCAACAAGAGAATCCTGGAAAGGGTAGGGGGGGCCACCTACTACTTTGCCTCCCGGGCCAGCCGCTATACCTTCCTGGGGAACGCCCCGGCGTATCAGCCCCAGTTCGGCGGCTACTGCGCCACCTCCATGGCCCAGGGCCGGCTGGAGGATATCGATCCCGAAATCTTTACCATCTTTGACAACAAGCTTTATCTCTTCAAAGACGACGCGGCCCGGGCCCGGTTTCTGAGCGATCCGAGAGGGACCATTGCCGCCGCGGCGCACAACTACTTCGAGAAGGCCCAGAGCCAGCGGAGATATTATTAGGATGGCGGCTGCCACGGGCCGCCCCAACCCTGGCTCGGTCGCGGCGCTGGCCTTCATCCGACTGTTATGCTGTTTAATGGTAATGTTAATTCCCCGCCGGAGCCGGGGCTGAGGAGGCCTTTCAAAAGCCGCAGCCGGGCCGCGTCTGGCAGTTCCCCGCCGACCACGGCTCCCACCCGGAGTACAAAACCGAGTGGTGGTATTGGGTGGGGCATCTCAAGTCCGCGGCAGGCGAGACCTTCGGCTACCAGCTCACCTTCTTCCGGGTGGCCTTGCGCCAACCGGACCCCCAGGCCCGTTCGGCCTGGCGCCTGAACACCGTCTATTTCGCCCACCTGGCCGTCTCCGATCCGGCCCGAGGCCGCTTTCACTTCCGGGAAAAGGCGGGCCGGGGCGCCCTGGGGCTTTCCGGCGCGGAAGCCGGCCACCTCCGGGTCTGGATCGACGACTGGCAGGCGGAGCAGGTGGGGGAGGCCATGCACCTCCAAGCCCGGGACGAGGGCCTGGGGCTGGACTTGACCCTAACGCCCCTTAAACCCCCGGCCTTGCACGGCGAAGGCGGCTTCAGCCGCAAGTCGGCCAAATCTGAGGCGGCCAGTTACTACTATTCCATCACCCGTCTGGATACCAAAGGTCATCTGACCCTGAATGGCCGCACCTTGGAGGTCAACGGCGCCAGCTGGATGGACCACGAGTTTTTCAGCCGCGCCATGGCCCCCGGCTTGGTGGGCTGGGACTGGTTCGCCCTGCAACTGGACGACGGCCGGGAGGTGATGCTCTATCTCCTGCGGCATCAAGACGGCAGCCTGGACCCGGCCTCCTCCGGCACCCTGGTGGATGCTGCCGGGAAAACGCGGCATCTAAAGTTAAGCGATTTTCAGGTAAAGACCACCGGCGTCTGGAAGTCGCCCCATTCCAAGGCGGTGTATCCGGCGGGCTGGCAGATTAACCTTCCCGGGGCTGGTCTCAGTCTCACCCTGGCCCCCACCCTGGCCGACCAGGAGGTCCGGGCCGGCGCCCCGGCAAAGGTGAGCTACTGGGAAGGGCAGGTAAAAATCCAGGGCCAGCAAGAGGGCAGCCCCATCAGCGGCTGGGGCTACGTGGAACTCACCGGATATGCGGGCGCCATGGGAGGAAGGTTTTAAGAACTGGACTTAAGAAAAAAAGGGGGCAGCCGCGGCCGGCCCCCCCTTATATTCTATATATAAAATCCCTTTTAATCGGGCGTTAGCGCGTCAGCCAGCGGTCGTTGCGCACCGTCAGAAAGGCCCAGGGCTGGATCCAGTTGAGGAAGAAGAAGGCGAAGTAGGAGTAGAGGATGCCGTAGATGAACTCCAGGTCCCGCTCCTGGTGAATGTAGTAGTACATCCACACCAGGGTGAAGACCCCCAGGCCGGCAAAGAATTTCACCATGACGATGGGGTAGATGACAAAGGAAACCAGCAGCATCCCCAGAAAGAGGTAGGTCAGGGGAAACTCGATCTGGGTCATGAAGAAGTCGAGGATGGGCAGCAGCCAATGTCTTTTGCCGGTAGTTGCCGAAGATGAACTTCACCTGAACCCAGTTTTCCCGGAAGTTGCTGCGATCCCAGCGCAGGTACATGCGCACCAGGCCCCGGTAGGTTTCCGGCACCTTGGTGTAGACCAGGGCGCTGCGCTGGTAGACGGTGTAGAATCCCTGCCGCAGCACCAGATTGGTGAGGGCCCGGTCTTCGCCGATGTTGGCGGGCAGGCCCATGAAGGTCTGTTGGCGCCATTCTTCCAGAATGGGTTTGACGGCGCTGCCCCGATAGGCGGACAGGGCGCCCGGGGTGCAGGTGACGAAGCCGTACATGCTTTGTGAGGCCCGCAAAAAATCGAAGGCCAGGACGAAACGCACCGCCAGCATCCGGGCCATGAGGCAGCGGCCCCGGTTGAAGACCTTGACGTTGCCGGCCACCGCGCCCACCCGGGAGTCCTGGAGCATGGGGGCGATGACCTGGCGTACCGTGTCCGGTTTGATGATGCTGTCGGAGTCGATGGTGACGAAGAACTCACCCTTGCCCTGGGTAAAGCCGGTATAGAGGCCCTCTTTCTTGCCCCGGTTTTTGGGGAAGCGGATGGCCTTGATGAGTTTGGGATAACGCTTCTGAGCCCGTTCGATGTAAGTCCAGGTGTCGTCCTTGGAGCCGTCATCGATGCAGATAATCTCCAGCCGATCGGCCGGATAGTCGGAGGCGGCCGCGGCGTAAATGGACTTTTCCACCATGGCCCCTTCGTTGTAGGCCGGGATAATGACCGTCACCCGGGGCAGGTGCCCTTGGGGCAACGCATAAGGTTTATAGCGCCACCAGAGGACGGTGCGGACCAACTGGAAACCCAGGTAGGCCAGGGTAAAGCCGGCCCCCAGGCCCATCAGGGGCGAGCCGAAGCTCTTGCTGCTCAGCAGTTGGAGATAGCCGTTGAACGAGCCGACCTTAAAGGCCACGACGAAGCAGACCGACAAGATCAAAGGGACCAGGATCTTGAGGACCAGGTCCAGAACCTGGATCCGCTGCTCTTCTTTGGACCGCCATTTGCCCTGGGGCCAGGGAAAGGCGAAAGTGGTGGTGCGCATATAGCGAAAACCTCAGTATGGACAATTAGATTCTATCGGATAGCTATTATGCAAATGACTTGCCAATAAAAAGCGAATAATTAACTCACTGGAATAACGATTGAATTGGTTGAGACAATTTTGTTCCAAGTTTTTGACCTGCCGATATTTCTCTACTTGAGAGAACGACCGGGAAGCATGATAAATTTTTCTCAAATTGATAATGGAACCAGCCGCGAACCGAAAAAGCTCCCGGCAACCGCCTAAAACCCCCGGAGCCCGGGAGGGTAGGGGTAAAATTATTTTGCCGTGACGAAAATCCGGACAAAAATGAGCATTTTCTGCAGACAATAAAAGGTGCGGTTCACTTCTCAACTATCTTATGGTAAAAAGGTTTGGGAATATGGTTAGCTTATTGGATCAATCGCTGGGGCAGCGTCCCGCATTTTAAGAGATTAGGTAAACCTATGGTAAATAATCAGGCACCACCGACATCGGAAGAAGCCAGCGGGCTGAAGCTCTGCGAAATAGGGCAGGAGTGCGTTGTCCCTCCCGGAACCCGCATCGTCAGCCAGGGAGAAACCCCGGAATTTTTCTATGTGATTCAGTCCGGTCGAGTGCGGGTCTTTCGGGAGACGGCAGACGGCATCCGGACCCCGTTGACGGAATTGAGCGCCGGCACTTATTTCGGCGAAGTGGCCCTGGTGACCGGCCAGCCTCGCACCGCCTCAGTGGAGTCCATAGAAGAATCCGTCCTGATCAAGGTCTCCAAGGAAGAATTCGACCGGCTGTTGGACGATAACCCCAGACTGGCCCGCCATATTATCAATCAATTGGCCAATTGGTTGGTGACCGGGGATAGGCGCCTGGAAAAAGAGGTGGTGCACCAGGTGAAGCTGCGCCAGATCTCCTGGTTCGACTATGCCCTCATGATCGGTTTGAGTATTATTTTTGGCGTGGTCTTTAACATTTACAACGACAATAAAATCCCGCTCATTTACGGCTGGGGCGAAAAGAACGTTATTCCCGAGATTTCTCTGACCCAGGCCCAGGAAGAGTACCAGAAGAACCAGGTCATTTTCGTCGATGCCAGGAAAAGCGCCTTCTTTGAACAGGAGCATATCAAGGGCGCCATGAACTTGCCGCTGGTTCTGTATGATTTGATGTTTCCCATGTTTCAGTTCACCCTGGAGCAGACCCCGGGGACCAAGGACAAGACCATTATTGTCTACGGCGGTTCGTTTAGCCGGCGGTTCGACCTCGAACTGGCCCGCCTGTTGAAAAACAAGGTTGCGAACAAGGTGGTGGCATTAAAAGACTACTCCGGCTGGGAGCACACCTTTCCTTTGGAAGAGAAGCCGCCCAAAGAAGGCGCCGCCATCTCGCTGGGTCTGGCGGGTCTGCTCGAATCGCTGCCGTTGTCCATTTTCCTGCTCATCCTAATTCCTCCCATCCGCCGCAGCCCTTACATGTCAATGGTTTGCCGACTGCTTCTGGGGGCTATCTTTATTTCCTTTGCCTTGAGCAAAATTTTGCGGCCGGCGGTCTTTGCCTTGAACACGGTGGATTATGGCATGATGCCCGCCTGGGGGGTGAATCTCTGGGCCCTCGCCTTGCCGTGGGCCGAACTGGTGGTCGGGTTGTTCCTGGTTCTGGGCATCCGGACCCGGGCGGCGGCTACCCTGATCGGGACCATGGAAGTTATCTTTATCGTCGGTCTGGTCAACGCCATTTTTCACCATCTGCCGATTAACTGCGGCTGTGTCGGTGAAGTGGGTGAGCCGGTTAACTGGTTGAAAGTCCTCAAAAATACCGGAGGGTTAATCATGTGCATCCAAATTTTCTTCTACGATCGTTTTTTCGTCTTGGATCGTGGAGGCTTCACCTTGCGGGATAGATCGATATGAAGAGAGAACTGCTGACGATAGCCGCGGTCCTTGGGTTGCTCCTGGTTTGCCTGGGCCTGGGAGGTTGCGGGGAGTCTCGCTCTCCCTTCGCCGGGACCTATCGGTCTGAGGAGACCTTTGCCGGGAATAAATACATCGACCTTGACCTGAAAGAGGATGGCAAGGGGACTTGGAGTCTGGCGGGGAAAACCGTGGAATTCACCTGGGTGGTGAACGAGGGCAAGGTCTGGATGTATCTCAGGACCGGGGGCATCGTCATCGCCACCCCCAGCGACGAGGGCAAGAAGTTGTCGCTGGACATGACCGGCGACTGGCATCCCGGTTGTCCGCCCAATGCCTGTGTGACCTTTAAGCGGATCAAGGAAGGAGGATAAGGCAATATTTAATCTGGCAACCCCGGGGGCGAAAATCAAGACGTTGAGCCTCCTGGGGATTTTTGTACTGGCCGTGGGAAGTCTTCTCAGTCCCAGGATGGGGTGGGGAGCCGCTACTGTGGAAGTTCGCCGCCTGGGTTTGAGCCGGGTGGGAGAAAACACCTTGTTGACCATCGTCCTGGATCGGACGGCGGAGCCGCAAATCACTGCCGCCAAGACCTCGGGAAAACCCCAATTGGTGGTGGAATTCCCCCAGGCCCGGGCTGGGAACCTGCCGAGCCGCCTGGAAGGGGATGATATCTTGGTGGAGCAAGTGGAAACCCAGTCCGCTGCCAGGGGGGTGAGGATCACCCTTGACCTGTTCCCGGACCAACCCTATTCTTACTGGCGACAGAGTCGACCCGGCCTCGGAGGCCAGACCCTGTTCATCCTGGGTCTGAAGCCCGACACCTCGGGCCGCGGCCTGACGCAGATGCGGCCACCGGCGGGACCGGCGCCGACGCCTTCCGCCAGCCCTTCACTACCGGCGAGGGAGCCGGAGTACGCCACCCCGCCTCCGACGGAGCCTCCTGTGGAGGAGTACAAACCAGCGGCGCCCTCCGGGAACGTGGTTCCCGGCAGCTTTGCCGATTTGCGCCAACTGATACCCCGGGCCGGGGCGCTGCTGCAAAGCCTGGAAAACGAGGGCTGGAGCGTCGGCGAATCCCATAATTATAACCGGCCGGGCCAACGCAATTTTCGGGATTTTACTCTGTCAAACCGGAAGTACCCGGAATTGGCGGTGAAGATTGTGTATATGCCGTCTAATTCGCCCGGAACTCCCAATATCGGCATTGTCAGCCTGACTACCGACAATTGGTCGAGTGAGGCCGCCACCAAATATCAGAGCCTGCGCCAGTGGAGTTTCGGCCGTATTAAGAAGGACTATGAAGATATCGGCGATTTCTTCGAGGATGCTTTGAAACCCCTGCGGGTGACTCTGCGGGAAGAGACCAAGTCTCTGGTGCTCAAAGATGCCGTGGTCTTCACGAATTTTGTGCAGGCCGCCTCCGGCAACCCCCAGGTGGCCGAGAAAGTCATGAGCCACGTGCGGGAGAAAGTGAATCCTCGATTCGAAGGGGTGCAATACACCGTCTCGGAAAACCCCCTGATCATTCTCAATCAGGTGGATTTTCTTTATGTGAAGGTCTATTTTCTGGATTCCAAGTAAGGAGGTGGACCGTGGCTAAGGAAATTACCATCTTCGGCAAGCAGTCCTGACCCTTCACCCTCAAGGCCCGGGAGGCCAAGAGTAAAGAGGGTTTTACCGTAATTTATAAGGATGTGATCCAAAGTTCCCAGGCCATGGAGGAGATGCAGGGCCTCATCCCGGGCAATCGCCGGGTGCCGGTGCTGCTGGAAGACGGCCAGGTGAGCATCGGCTTCGGCGGCGCCTGAAAGGCTTGAGTCACCCACGGTCGTGGGTTTTTTTGCACAAATCTGAGTAATCGGCTGGATCAAGGGCCGGGAGGTGGTAGCAAACCACCCCCGGCTTTTTTTCCACTATCTCCCGCCGGATTGCTTCGCAAGATTTCTTAATGCCCTTGTACCGGCTTACTGGGAACGGGAAGAGGGCGTAGATGCTGGCCGAAACCACAATTTTTGCCAGAAGTCGGGTAGAAAGGAGCCCGATGGCTAACTAAAATAAATAAAATAATTAAAGATTGAGTAACATATCTTAATTATTATTAAAATAGGTATAAAAAACGCATTAATAAAAATTCAGTTTTATGATTATAAAAAATGTCCCACTCTGAAGCATAAAATGAGCTTAAATGCTGGAAAATAACCCCATTATTGGGAAAATGGACGCGCTTTTTGCCACAGAAATTGTCAGGGAGGCGTGGGCAAATTTATTTATGGCGATTATTATTTAAGATTATCTGATGGTTATCAATATTGGTGAAATTTTTTCTTGACAGGCCGATCAATTGGCCATAAGATGGTTCAAACAATCACAAAGGTCCTTTGGGTCGTGCGCTAGTGCACTTAACCAATGGCTTTTGGGGATAGGAACCTGAGACCGGGCGGCCGTCAATACCGGGGATGTTCCCCGGCGAAGCGACCCTAGGCTGAAGGCGTCAAATTACTACCAAGAAATCCGGGGCTGCGGCCCCAATTTTTTCCTGGCGGTTCCTTTTTTCAAGTTATTCCCCAGCCATCGAAGCAAGCCTGAACTGTCTGCAAAGGGAGGGAGCCATGAAAACGATGGCTTTAGTTTGCCTGATCGGGGTTGGGGTCTTCTGTGCCCCCCGACCTACCATGTGCGTCACCATGTCCATCGTGACGGTCACCGCTTATCACCATTGCCCGGGCTCCAGAGGCATCACGGCCTCCGGGGAACGGGTCAGGACCGGGATCATCGCGGTCAGCCGGGATCTGGAGAGAAATTTGAGTCTCGATTTTGGCGATCGAGTCTTACTGCATGGCTATGGGGTATTCCAGGTTCAGGACCTCATGGCCCCCCGTTGGAACAGAAGAGTAGATATCTACCTGGATAACCAGAGAAAAGCCTGCGATTTCGGGTTGCGGCGCTATGTAGTCCTGGTCAAACTCGTCTGACGACGCCTGCCCTTATTTAACTCGCTCAATATAAGCGCCGGTGCGGGTGTCCACCTTGACCCGGTCCCCTTCATTGATAAACAGGGGCACCTGGACGGTGGCGCCGCTTTCCAGGGTCGCGGGTTTGGTCCCCCCCGCGGCGGTGTCGCCCTTGACCCCGGGTTCGGTCTGGGCTATGGCCAGTTCCACGAAGTTGGGCAGCTCCACGGTGATCGGCTGTTTATTATAGAACAGGACCTCGACGTTCAGGTTGTCAATCAGGTAGAGGCGCCCGTCCCCCATCTGCTCTTCGGTGAGCATGATCTGTTCATAAGTCTCGTTGTCCATCATGCAGTAGCGGTCGCCTTCCCGGTAGAGATACTGCATCTCCTTTTCCTCTAGGTCCGGCTTCTCCACCTTTTCTCCGGAGCGGAAGGTCTGGTCCACCACCCGGCCATTGAGCAGGTTCTTCAGCTTGGTGCGGACGAAGGCGCCGCCTTTGCCGGGTTTGACGTGTTGAAAGTCCACGATGACATATGGAATACCGTCTATTTCGACCTTGAGGCCTTTCTTGAATTCAGCAGTGGAATACATGTCTAACTATCCTTTCTTAAAATGAAATAAGATGAAATTTCTCCCCCAAGGCGCCTTTAGGCAGACCAACCATGCTTCGGCCAATCCCAGTCGCGGGGAAATTTAGCAGATAACCTTCAGGGCTACTGAACGTTGTTGGAGCCGGGTTTGGGCGCCCCCTCCAGGAAATGCCAGGCCCACGACTGTTGGCGGGCCTTCGGCGGCTCTCCGGGTTTGGCCTGGGGTTCAACTGCAGGGGCCACACTGGGCGCGGCGGCTGGAGAGGTCTGCTTGCTTTCCCGGCCGGGAGGCAACTGAAAGATTATTTCGTTTTTTTTGACGAAATTCAACTCCCGCCGGATGAATTCCTGGATCATTTCCGGATCGTTCCGCAAGCGATCAATGGTGCGGGTCAAGCGGGCGTTTTCTTCCGCCAGGCGGGCGTTGTCCTGATCCAGCCGGACCCGGTCGTGACGGAAACGATAGATCTGATAAAGGCCGCGGTGGCTGAAAAGTACCAAGGCAACCACCAGCAGCCCCAGGGCAACGGCCACCCCGGCGAGCAGTTTATGGCTACCCTTGGCCTCGAGGCCCTCGACCTGAGTAGTCGACGAAGTCATGTTCTCCCCCCAAACCAGACTTCTTGACTGAATAATGCCTGAAAAACCTGACAGATGCAAGCAAAAACGGCTGTTTTAGAGGACTTAGCCCGGCGAAAGCGTTTTTTTTACCGATGGGGGGAACATGGTCAGGGCGGTTCTCGAACCGTCCTTTACTCTGGCCCCTGATCCCTGACCCCTGACCCCGGCCTTTCCTGGGCCGCCCGAATCTGGTCCAGAATGGCGTTGACAAAGCCGCCGGAGTCTTCGCTGCCGTAACGCTTGGCCAGTCTATGGCCTCGTTGATCACCACCTTGGGAGGAATTTTGGGGATATAAAGGAGTTCAGAGGCGGCCAGTCGCAGAAGATTGAGATCCATCACGGTCATGCGTTCCAGTCGCCAATGCTCGGAATAGCGGGCGATAAGGGCATCCAACTCCTCCCGGTGAACCGCCACCTCCTGCACCAGATTCCTGCAGATAAGCGGGAGGCGCATAATTTATGAGACTTATCTGGGTGAGTCGGCGCACCGGGCCGACTCTGAGGCCGATATTCTTAAATGGAATTAATTTGGCACGGCCCTTTCTGGCTCGAATAATTAATAAAGGTCCAAAGTGGCTCCAGAAACGCTCCAGGTCCTCCCGGCCAGCGACCCCCGACAAAATCGGCCTGATAAAGAAATTTCAGCGCCCATTCCCGGCACTGGCTGCGGGAATAAGCCGCCAAAAATCAGGCCCCCAGGCCTTTCAGGAGATTGACCATTTCAATGGCGGCCTCCGCCGCGGCAAAGCCCTTGTTGCCCGCCTTGCTGCCGGCCCGCTCGATGGCCTGCTCCAGGGTGTCGGTGGTGAGAATCCCGAAGGAGATGGGCATGCCGGACTCCAGGCTCACCATCGCGATGCCTTTGCTCACTTCCGCGGCCACGTAATCGAAATGGGGCGTAGAACCCCGAATCACCGCGCCCAGGCAGATCACGCCATCATAAGCCTTGGACTGCGCCAGGCGTTTGACCACCACCGGAATCTCCCAGGCCCCGGGCACCCGCGCCACCATGAGGTCGTCTTCCGCCACTCCCTGGCGCCGCAGGCA
This sequence comes from Thermoanaerobaculia bacterium, assembly GCA_963816185.1. Lineage (GTDB taxonomy): Bacteria > Acidobacteriota > Thermoanaerobaculia > UBA5066 > UBA5066 > Fen-183. The sequence goes on from CAWFJJ010000030.1 coordinate 112,663, forward strand.
ATCCAGGGCGCCCTCCAGCAGGCGCTCGGTAATAAAGGAATTGAAGCGGCTGACCACCAGGGCGAATTTCAGGCCTGCACCGCTGAGCTTGCCTTCGACTGTACGCATCCTTCCCCCTTTTTGGTGTACAATTGTTCTCGTTCCGAGCTTGCTTGTGAGGCAAATTTTAAACGAGGCTAGCTGCGTAATCCAAAGACCAGGTTGAGAACTAAAGGCTCTTTCTCCGGTTACCCTTTTCCCCTTTCGCCTTTTCCCCCTGCTTTAACTTTCCACCAGTTTCAACATATGCCCCATCTTTTGGCATTTGGTTTTCAGGTAATTGCGATTCACCCGGTTGGGCGGGATCTCCAGGGCCACCCGCTCTACCATGTTGAGGCCGTAGCCTTCCAGGCCGATGATCTTCTTGGGGTTGTTGGTCATCAGGCGCATCTTGCGCACCCCCAGGTCCCGGAGGATCTGGGCTCCGATGCCGTAATCCCTGAGGTCCGCCTTGAAGCCCAGGGCCTCGTTGGCTTCCACCGTATCGGCGCCCTGGTCCTGCAGTTCATAGGCCCGCAGTTTGTTGACCAGGCCGATGCCCCGGCCCTCCTGGTGCATATAGAGGATGATGCCTTTGCCTTCGCATTCCACCAGTTGCATGGCGGCTTCCAACTGGTCGCCGCAGTCGCAGCGCAGCGAATGGAAGACGTCGCCGGTGACGCACTCGGAATGGACCCGCACCAGGACCGGCTCGGCGGGGTCGATCTCCCCCTTCACCAGGGCCATGTGCTGGTTGTCGTCCACGTCATTGTCGTAAGCCACCGCAGTGAACTCACCATAGTAGGTAGGCAGCTTGACCACGGCCCGGCGGTGTACGAAGGACTCGTGGCGCAGCCGGTACTCCACCAGGTCGGCGATGGTGGCGATCTTGATATTATGCTCGACCGCGAATTTTTCCAGGTCCGGCATCCGGGCCATGGTGCCGTCGTCCTTCATGACCTCGCAGATGACCGCGGCGCCCTTCAGCCCCGCCAGGCGGGTCAGGTCCGTGGAGCCCTCGGTCTGGCCGGTGCGCACCAGCACCCCGCCCTTGCGGGCCCGGATGGGAAAGACGTGGCCGGGGCTCACCAGGTCATCCGGCCGGGTGTGATCCGCCACCGCGGTGAGGATGGTGGTGGCCCGGTCTGCCGCGGAGATGCCGGTGGTCACCCCCCGGCGGGCCTCGACGGAGACGGTGAAGGCCGTCTTGAAGCCCGACTGGTTGTCGCGCACCATCTGGGGCAGTTGCAGGCGCTCCACCAGGGGCGGATCCAGGGCCAGGCAGACGAGGCCCCGGCCGAAACGAGCCATGAAATTGACGGCCTCCGGGGTCACCAACTCCGCGGCCATGGTCAGGTCACCTTCGTTTTCCCGGTCTTCGTCGTCCACCAGGATGATCATCTTCCCCTGGCGCATATCTTCGATGGCTGCTTCAATAGGTGCTATCGACATAATTAAATTCCTGTTTTCCGTTTCTTATATTATTTCGGTGGCACAGGCCTCTGGCCTGTGATTCTCTTCTTACTGCTCACTGCTCACTGCTCCTTACAAAAACCCGTGCCGGGCCAGCAGCTCCGCCGTGACCCCCTCCTCCTGCGGACGCCTCTCGCCCCAGCATCCGGGCCACGTACTTGCCGATGAGGTCCGTTTCCAGGTTGACCCGGTCCCCCACCTTCAAGGCGGCCAGGGTGGTTTCCTGGGCGGTATGGGGGATGATGTTCACCGTGAAGGTGTTGCCCTGCACCGCGTTCACCGTCAGGGAAACCCCGTCCACCGCGATGGAGCCCTTCTCGATGACGAAGCGGCTCAAGGCTTCGGGCAGCTCGATGTGTAATTGAAAATAGGCCGGTCCGTCCCGGCGCTGCCGCACCGCGCCGGCCGCGTCCACGTGGCCGGTGACCAGGTGGCCGCCCAGACGGTCGCCAAGTCTAAGTGATCTTTCTAAGTTTACCCGGTCGCCCACCTTTTTCAAGGGGAAAGTGGTGCGGGCCAGGGTCTCGGGCGACACCTCGAAGCTGGCCGCGGGCGGATTAATGGCCACCACCGTCAGGCAGGCCCCGGCCACCGCCACTGACTCCCCCAGGACCAACTCTGCGGCTGGAAAGGCAGTCTTGACCACAATCCTGAGCCCTTCCGCCTGGGGCGTGAGCCCGACGATCTCTCCCACCCCTTCCACTAAACCGGTAAACATGTATGAATTTCCTGAATGGCGAATTTATTTTGTAATTTTACAATTATTACGGCGAAAGCGCAAACGCCTTTCTCCAGAAAAAACGGCGCCTATTCGAGGCGCCGCTTTTTACAATATGATGCGACTGGTGGGGCGGGCCTCCGTGCCCGCCTTCCGGTGGGCGGCCAGAGACGGCTGCCCCACCTGTCTTAGTGGAACCGCCCAGGGCGGCGGTGCCACCTTTACTCGTCCCTCAAGCCACCGTCACTTCCTTGCTCAGGAAGACATCCTGGATGGCGTTGAAGAGCTCCACCCCTTCCTTCATGGGGCGCTGGAAGGTCTTGCGCCCGGAGATCAGCCCCATGCCGCCGGCCCGCTTGTTGATCACCGCGGTGCGCACCGCGTCGGCCAGGTCGTTTTTCCCGGAGCCGCCGCCGGAGTTGATCAGGCCCGCCCGGCCCATGAAGCAATTGGCCACCTGGTAGCGCACCAGGTCGATGGGGTGGGCGCTCGTCAGCTTGGTGTAGACCAGCTCGTTGGTCTTGCCGAACTTGGGGATGGCCTTGTAGCCGCCGTTGCACTCCGCCATCTTCTGTTTGATGATGTCCGCCTCGATGGTCACGCCCAGGTAATTGGCCTGGCCGGTGAGGTCGGCGGAGGCGTGCATGTCCCCCTGCTCCGTCTTGAAGGCGGGGTTGCGCAGGTAGCACCAGAGGATGCAGGCCATCCCCAGTTCGTGGGCCAGCTTGAAGGCCTCGCTGATCTCCTGGATCTGGCGCCGGGACTCAGCGGAGCCGTAATAGATGGTCGCCCCCACCGCCACCGCCCCCAGATCGAAGGCCTGCTCCACGCTGGCGAACAGGGTCTGGTCGTAGAAATTCGGGTAGCTCAGCATCTCGTTGTGATTGATCTTGACGATGAAGGGGATCTTGTGGGCGTATTTCCGGGCCACCGAGCCCAGCACCCCGAGGGTGGAGGCCACGGCGTTGCAGCCCCCTTCCAGGGCCAGCTTGATGATGTTTTCCGGGTCGAAATAGATGGGGTTGGGGGCAAAGGAGGCCGCGGCGGAGTGCTCCACCCCCTGGTCCACCGGCAGGATGGAGAGGTAGCCGGTGCCGGCCAGGCGGCCGTGGCCGAACAGAGACGCCAGGGAACGCAGCACCCCGGGCGAGCGGTCGCTCACCACGCAGACCCGGTCGATGAAGTCCGGACCCGGCAGGTGCAGGCTCTCCTTGGGGAAGCCGGTGCATTTATGACTCAGCAGGTTGTCGGCCTCAGAACCTAACAATGATTGAATTTTTTTGATCATCGCCACCTTGCCACCTCCTGAAAACGGTTTTCGGTTTTCAGTTTTTTTCTGTTCCCAAGCTCCAGCTTGGGAACCCGTTTGATGCAAAGCTCCAGCTTTCGAGGATGGCAGAAATATTATGATTGCCAAAAAACGGACCCTTATTTAATAATAAGATGCCCCTAAACGTAGGCAAGGGCAAATATTTTTTCTATTTTTTATCCCCAGCTGCCAACTCCAGGGCCACCTGGGCCGCCCGGGCCGAGGCGCCGGGGCCCTGCAAGCGGGTGATGACCCGGGCCAGGCCCTGAAAGATGGACTTCAGACGCTCCCGGTCGGCAATCAAGTCCAGGACCTCCTGAGCCAGCCGCTCCGGGGTGAAGTCATCCTGGAGGAGTTCCGGGAAAAGACGTTCGCCGGCCAGGAGGTTGGCCATGCCCACGTGGTCCACCCGGACCAGGCTGCGCGCCACCCGGAAGGTCAGGGGCGACACCCGATAGACGATCACCGTGGGCGTGCCGGCCAGGGCCGCCTCCACCGTGGCCGTGCCCGAGGCCACCACCGCCAGGTGGGCCGCGGCTAAGGCCTCGTAAGACTGGCCGGAGATAATTTTTAGATGCAGCCCTGGCGCCCCCGCCGGTCCCTGCCCAGCCGGGCGCGGCTGCTCTCCATCTCCTGCGGCCACCATCTCCTTGACCAACGCCACCGGGGCCGTGGAGGCCAGGGGCAGGAGGAACTGGGCCTGCGGGATGGCTGCCTGGATCAATCGGGCTCCGGCCAGCATCATCGGCAAGTGGCGCTCAATTTCACTGGCCCGGCTGCCGGGGAGCAGGGCCAGGGTGAGGCGCTCGGGGTCCAGGCCCCATTGGGTCAACAGGCCGCGGCGGTCCACCCGGGGCGGCAGGCCCTCCAGCATCGGGTGCCCCACGTAAGTCACCGGCACCCCCCGCTGCCGGTAAAATTCTTCTTCAAAGGGAAAGATCACCACCATGCGGTCCACCAGGCGGGCAATGGTGCGCACCCGGTAGGTGCGCCAGGCCCAAACCTGGGGACTGATGTAGTACATCACCGGCACCCGGTAAAATTTGGCCAGCCGGGCCACCCAAAAGTTGAAGTCCGGGAAATCCACCAGGATGACCAACGCCGGGCGCTCGGCCTTCAGGGCCCGGCCCACGTCCCGCAAAGCCCGCAGCACCGCGCCCAGCCGGCCCACCACCTCCGAGAGGCCCATTACCGCCAGCTCCGAGGCGTGGCAGAGGAGACGCACCCCCTGGGCGGCCATGGCCTCGCCGCCGATGCCGAAAAACTCGGCTCGGGGCTCTTTCGCCTTGATGGCCGCCACCAGGCGGGCCGCATGCTCGTCTCCGGAGGCCTCCCCGGCGACGACGAGAATTTTTTTATGCTCAGCCATATATTCTATCGAAAAAAAAAGCCGGTATGGCGGCCCTCATGGGAATTAGGGGCGGTTCACGAACCGCCCTCGGCTAGTAGTCTCTTCCCCTTTTCGCCTTTTCGCCCTTCTTTTCATCCCTTAGCTTTTTTCGTTGCCGCCATGATCTCCAGTAAAGCGTAGGGCGGGAAAGCGCAGCGCATCCCGCCTTCGGCCATTCAGGTTAGACCTTACTTATGCCTCAATATATTCGCTTGGGCAGCAGATGATCATCATGGGCTTCCCCTTTTCCCCTTTTTACCCCTTGGCGATCTTCATGGCCGCCATGATCTCCAGGGCCAGATTCAGCGCCTCGCGCCCGGCTTCACCGCTGATCGGGGGCTCCTGGCCGGTCTTGACCGCCTGCACGAAGGCGATGATTTCCTTATTCAAAATATCTTCCTGGGGGAAGCGCCGGGTTTCCAGGGCCACCCCGGGGATGGGGCCCATGGCGCCCGCCTTCTTGAAGGCCACGGTCAGTTCCCGGTTCTCAAAATCCACGGCCAGATAGGCGTCACTCTGGAACAGGCGAAACTTGCGCATGCTCTTGAAGGACATGCGGGAGGCGGTGAGGTTGGCGATGCAGCCGTCGGCGAACTCCAACCGGGCATTGGCCAGGTCGATGCGGTCGGTGAGCACCGAGATGCCCGCGGCCCGGATCTCCTTCACCGGCGACGGCGCCAGGCTCAGGACATGGTCCAGGTCATGAATCATCAGGTCCAGGACCACGTCCACGTCGGTGCCCCGCTCTTTGAAAAACGCCAGGCGGTGGCTTTCGATGAAGCGGGGTCGGTTCGCCTTGGCCTTCAGCTCTTCCATGGCCGAGTTAAAGCGCTCCAGATGACCCACCATCAGGATGCGCCGGCGCTCCCGGGCCAGGCGCACCAGTTCGTCGGCTTCGGCCACGGTGACGCTGATGGGCTTTTCCACCAACACGTGACAACCGGCCGCCAGCGCCTCCTGCACCACCCCAAAATGACCGGAGGTAGGCACCGCCACACTCACCGCCGCGACCTCCGGCAAAAGCTCCTGATAATCGGTGTAGGCCCTGGTCCCTAAAGCCTGGGCCACCTCGACGGCCCGGGCCTGGTTGAGGTCGGCCACCCCCACCAGTTCCGTGTCTTGCAGATGGGCGTACTTCTCGGCGTGGAAGCGGCCCAGGTAACCGACGCCGACGACCCCGACCTTGATGGGAGCCTCGTCCATGATGAAAAAATTCCTCTGTTTAAGAATATCTTAATTAAAAGAAAATTGTTTTCCGCCGGAGCTGACCTGTTATCCTGCTAATTCCAGGCGCATCCCGGGTGTGCCTTGGCTGGCAAAAGCTTGGCAAGCCAGCCCCATCATACCGGAAAAGGAGACCCTTAGGCAACGAAAACTGCGGGAAACCATTTGACAAGCGCCCTGTGAAGCGATAAAAAATCTTCAAGCTACTTTCTGGAGGCAGGATAAATGGTGGAAAAGGCGAAATTTATCTGGCTGGACGGCAAGTTCATTCCCTGGGACGAAGCGCACGTGCACATCATGACCCATAGCCTGCATTATGGCTTGGGAGTCTTCGAGGGCATCCGGGCGTACCATTGCCAGGACGGCCGGACCGCCATCTTCCGTCTGAAGGAACATGTCCGGAGACTGTTCGACTCCGGCCATGTCATGCAAATGGAAATTCCTTTCTCCCGGACCCAGATCGAAGAGGTTTGCTGTGATATCCTGCGGCGCAACGGTCAGAAGTCGGCCTATCTGCGTCCCCTGGTGTTCGTGGGCGACGGCGTCATGGGCCTGCATCCCCAGGACAATCCCATCCGGACTACCGTCATCAGCTGGGTTTGGGGCGCCTACCTGGGGGACGAGGGTTTGGCGAAGGGCATCCGGGCCAAGATTTCGTCCTTCTCCCGCCACCACGTCAACGTCATGATGACCAAGGCCAAGACCACGGCCAATTACGTCAACTCCATCCTGGCCAAGCGGGAAGCCACCTCCCTGGGCTACGACGAGGCCCTGATGCTGGATACTGACGGCTACGTGGCTGAGGCCTCCGGAGAAAATATCTTTATCGTCTCGGACGGGGTGCTGCGCACCCCGCCGATAACCGCGGTGCTCTCCGGTATCACCCGGGCCAGCATTATTACCCTGGCTCAGGATTTGGGCATTCCGGTGCGGGAAGACATCTTCTCCCGGGATGAGCTCTACCTGGCCGACGAGGCCTTCCTCACCGGCACCGCGGCGGAGGTCACCCCCATCCGGGAAGTGGACGCCCGGATCATCGGTCCGGGGAAACCCGGCCCCATCACCCAGAAATTGCAGGCCGCCTTCTTTGACATAGTCAAGGGCAAGAACCCGCAATACCAGGAGTGGTTGACTTATATAATTAAAAAAATCTAAAATGCAGTTTTCAGTTTTCAGTTATCAGTTTTCAGCAAAAGAAAATCAAACGGGGCCTCGGGAAGGAATTCCCCAAGCCCCGTTCGCATTGCAATTTCTTTGCTTTTACAGAAAACCGAAAACCGAAAACTGAAAACCGTCTTATTCGGCGCCGCAGTCCTTGAGATATTGCAGCATGATATCGGTTTCGGTAATCAGGCCCACCAGGTGTTCGCCCTCCACCACCGGCAAACAGCCGATCTTCTTGTCCATCATGAGCCTGACGGCCTCACATAACTTGGCGTCCGGAGAGATGGTGGTCACCGCTTTGACCATGATGTCCTTAATGCGCAGGGTCTTCATCAGGTCCCGGGAGGCCTGGCCGCCGTAACCCAGGGCCTGGGCCAGGGAACTGCGGAACAGGTCCCGCTCCGAGATGATCCCCGCCAGCCGGCCGCCGTCCACCACCGGCAGATGGCGAATCCTGCCCAGGCGCATGATGTCATTGGCCAGACTCAGTTCATCATTGACATCCAGCGTGGCTATTTCCTTGACCATTACTTCCTTGACCGTCATTCATTATCTCCCGGAGGTGATTCTTGCCTGCTGAGCAAATCTGATGGATTTGTCTAGTTCAGCCTTCTGGTAATGTACGAAATTATCCCGCGGGAGGCAAATCATTTGGTGGCGGAGGCTTGCCAACCCGGAGCTGCGCAGGCTGAAGCCTGCGGCGACATTTTTCTCAGCGCCAACCGCAAGCCGCCAACTGTCTTACAAGGAGGCCAGCCACTCCTGGCCCCGAACGCTCAGGTCCGCCAAAACCTGAAAACCGCGGCGGGCTTCGTCCGGGCTCAGATACCCCATGCCGCAGGCCGGGGTGAGCAGGGCCCGGCTCAGGATTTCTTTGAGGCCGGTTTTTTGATCCTGGGCCAGTTGCGCCACCTGTTGGGTAAACCGCGGCCAGAGGCTGTCGGCGGTTTCCTGGCGAAAATCTGCCGCCCCGGTGGGCACCAGGCCCCAGGCCAGCCAACCGCCCCGGGCGAAAAATTTTGCCACCGCCTGATCATAGAGACGCAGACTATCAAAGTAACCGTAGGAGTCGAAACTGAGGATATCGATGGGGGCGGACAAAAGCAGGCCCCAATCGGTGTTGCCGCAGCAGTGCATCCCGACGGCCACCGGCCCGGGGGCGGCCTGCCGCAATTCATCTATGGTCTGCCCGATGATCTCCAAAACCTCTTCCCGGGAGATGGGCAAATAGGCGGAGCCGAAGCCGGTGAGGAAAGGTTCGTCCAGGAAGATGACCGGGTCTTTGCCCAACTCCCTGAACTTCCGGGCCTGCCAGGCGGCCTTGCGGGCCAGGCCCAGGCAGGCGGCCTGGGTCAGCTCCCGGTCAAACAACATGGCCTTGCCTTCCCGGTCCTTGACCATGCCGGCGAAGGTCACCGGTCCGGCCAGTTGGCCCTTCAGGGGAAGTCTTCGGCGCGACCAAAGCCGCGACAAGCGCAAGATAGGCGTAAATACTTGATCCGTCAAGGGCAGAAAAGACCTAAACTCCTCGGGCTTTGCCGGAAGAAAGCGCCACGAAGCGACCGAGAACCCTGGGCCGTCGCATCCTGCGGGCAGCTCTCTTCGTCGTCATCGTCGCATTCCTGCTTTTCGCCGGCACCGTCTTCCTCTTCAACCGGCCGTTCAGCGACAACCCGGATCTGGTCCGGGCTTCGCGCCTGACGACCTCGAATCAGCTCTTCCCGATGCAGGTCGTGGTCTTTCCCGAACGGATTGCGCGTTATAAGCCTCGTTTCTTCGGCCACATGGAGGACTCGATCTCGACCGACCAGATCGCGTCCGTGAAGATTCAGGCCGGCATGGCGTTCGCGGATGTCGTGATCGACACGACGGGAGGCTCTCCGCCGATCGTGATTCACGGGCTCTGGAAGAGGGACGCCGAGCGCCTGCGCCGTCTTATCAGCACCGCGCAGGAGGCCCGCCGAAAGCGGGCGCCGTGAACGGACCGTGAAAGGACTCGTCCATTTGAAGTTCGGGCGGTTTGCGGAGAGAATCCGCCGAACCCAAAGGCAAATGATCGACAGGGAGGATGCGAATGAAGAACGGTTTCAGAATCACCGCCGTGGCCCTCTGCTGCGTGGCGCTCGTCGCCTGCAGCCAGAAGGGCCCCGCAGAAGCTGCCCTCAAGGCCGCCGAAACTTCCGTGAACGAGGTCAAAGCCGAAGGAGCGAAGTACGCGGCCGAGCAGACGAAGGGCGTCCTGGCGTCGTTCGCGTCCGCCCAGGACGCCTTCAACAAGGGCGACTACAAGGCCGCGATGGAGATCGCGCAAGGCGTCCCCGCCAAGGCCAAGGACGTCGTCGCCGCCATCGCCGCCAAGAAAGGCGAGCTCACGAAATCGTGGAATGAGCTCAGCGCCTCCGTTCCCGGCATGGTCGAGCAGGTCAAGGCGAAGGTCGATGCCTTGAGCGCGATGAAGAAGCTGCCCAAGGACATGGATAAGGCAAAGCTCGAAGCCGCGAAGGCAAGCCTGGCCGACATCGAGAAGTCGTGGGGCGAGGCGTCCGACGCTTTCAAGTCGGGCAATCTGATCGACGCCGCCGCCAAGGGAAGCGGCGTCAAGACGAAAGTCACCGACGAGATGGCCACGCTCGGCCTCACGCCCGGCGCACCCCCGGCCGCCGCTGCTCCTGCTCCCGCAGCGCCCAAGGCCAAGCCGACCAAGAAAGTCTAGGTCCCCCGAATCCTGGAAACCTCTGGCCCGCGGCGAACCGCGGGCCTTTCTTTCGCCCAGGAGCTCGTCTGAGTAGTTGCACGGGTCTCCGGAGGGAGGAAGGGGTTTGGGGGAACCCGATCGGGTTCCCCCAGGACGTGAGAGCCGCCAGCGCGCCCTACCCCGTGGCGCGCGAAGCGCGCGGCGCGCTGGGCCTAGCTCCTATAGTCGGCGTTCAACGACACGTAGTCGTGCCCGAGGTCCGCGGCCAGCTTCGAGGCCGTCGCCGTCCCGGCCCCGAGATCCACGAAGACGGGAACGCGCTCTTTCCGGAAGATGCGCACCGCGTCCTTCTCGCGGTACGGGGCGGGAACTCCGTCCTTGACGAGCGTCAGCGAGCCGAGCTTGAGCGAGACGCGCTTTTCCGAGAAGCGGGCCCCGCTCCGGCCCACAGCCGCGAGGATCCGCCCCCAGTTCGGATCGCCGCCGTGGAGGGCGGTCTTCACGAGCGGCGACGTCGCGACGGCATGCGCCGCGGCTCTTGCCTCGGCCTCGGTCCGCGCGCCGGTGACGGTGAGGTCGAGGACGCGCGTCGCCCCTTCCCCGTCGCGCACCATCATCCACGCGAGCGTGCGGCAGACTTCGGCGAGCGCTTTTCGGAACTCCGGTCCGTCGTCCTTCTCCGCGAGCTCCGGCCCTGAGAGCGCCCCGGAGGCCATCAGGAGAACCGTGTCGTTCGTGGAGGTGTCGCCGTCCACGGAGACGAGGTGGAAGCTCTCGTCGGCCGCCTCGCGAAGCACCGTCTTGAGGTAGGCAGGCGTGGCAGGGATGTCGGTCATGACGAACGCGAGCATCGTCGCCATGTTCGGATGGATCATGCCGGCGCCCTTGGCGATTCCCACGACGCGGCCCCGGCGGCCCATCCAGGCGAACGAAGCCTGCGCGACCTTCGGGCCCACGTCGGTCGTGAGAATGGCGTGCGAGGCGGCGTCGAGACCCGAGGGCGAAAGTCGGTACTTGGCGTCGGGAAGCGCGGCGCGGATCTTTGCGTCCGGCAGGACCACCCCGATGACGCCCGTGGACGAGACGATGACCTCCTCTTTCGGAAACCCGAGGAGCGCTGCCGCGTGGTTGCGCACGCGTCGCGCGGCGTCGAGACCCGGCTTCCCGGTGACGGCGTTCGCGCAGCCCGCGTTCACGACCACGGCGCGGACACGGCCGCCGCTACGCCGGAGATCCCGCCTGCCGAGAATCACGGGCGCGGCCTGGAAACGGTTCTTCGTGAACAGGCCCGCGGCATTCGCGCCTTTCTCGACCACGATGAGCGCAACGTCGGGGCGCTTCTTCCGGATGCCCGCGCGCACGCCCGACGCCAGAAAGCCCTTCGGGAGCTTCATCCCGCACCTCCTGCGAGACGCCTGATCGCGGCCTTCGCGGCGCGTGCCACCTGCCGCGGCGCCGTGCCGCCCGTGATGTCTCGCTTGGCGAGCGCACGCCTCACGTCGAGCGCCTGAAGATCCTGGGCGGTGATCTCCTTCGAGGGCCCGAGAGCCGTGAGCGTCGTCCCGAGCGTCTCGGCCTCCGCGATGCGGCGGCCGACGATTTCGTGCGCATCGCGGAACGTCATGCCCCTCTTCGCGAGCGCGTCGGCGAGCTCGGTGGCGAGGAGGCGGTCGTCCGAGGCCGCCTGAGCCATCCGCTCGCGATCGAGCCGAAGCCCCTCGACGACGCCCGTCAGCGCCGGCAGCGCGGCCGCGAGAACGCCCCGCACGCGGAAGACCGGCTCCTTGTCGAGCTGGAGGTCCTTGTCGTAGGCGAGCGGCAGCCCCTTGAGAACCGCGAGCAGCCCGGTCAGGTCGCCGATCGCGCGCCCGGCATGGCCGCGCGCGAGCTCGAGCACGTCCGGGTTCTTCTTCTGCGGCATCCGCGACGAACCCGTCGCGAGCGCGTCCGGCAGCGTGGCGAAGCCGGACTCGTCGGACGTGAAGGCGATGAGGTCCTCCCCGAGGCGCGAGAGGTGGACGAGGAGAAGCGCGGCCGTGAAAAGGTACTCGGCGGCCGTGTCACGATCGGAGACGGCGTCGAGGGAGTTCGCCGTGGGCCTGAGGAACCCGAGGCTCCGCGCGAGGGCCTCGCGATCGATGGGCAGGGGCGTCCCCGACAGCGCGCCCGAGCCGAGCGGGCACTCGTCCGCACGGGAGGCGGCGTTGTCGAAGCGGCTCGCGTCGCGCCGCAGCATCTCGACGTAGGCGAGGCACCAGTGGCCGAACGTGACCGGCTCGGCGCGCTTCACGTGCGTGTAGCCCGGCATGGGAGAGGCGGCCTCCGCCTCCGCGCGGCGTGCAAGCGCGAGCGCGAAGGCGCGCGCCCCCGCCGCTCCCTCGGCGAGGGCCTCTTTCAGGTAGAGGCGGAAGTCGGTCGCCACCTGGTCGTTCCGCGAGCGGCCCGTGTGGAGCTTCCCCGCGAGAAGCCCCACTTTCGCCGCGAGGCGCGCTTCCACGAACGAATGTACGTCCTCGTCGTCCGCGTCGGGGGGCACGCCCGTCCTAGACACCTCGGTGCCGATCTCCTCGAGGCCTGAGGCGAGCTTCTTGACCTCGGTCGGCGAGAGGACGCCGGCCCTGCCGAGGGCCTGTGCCCAGGCGATCGACCCGCGGACGTCCTCCGCGAGGAGCGCCTGGTCGAACCAGAACGAGTCGTTGAAGGTTCGAAGAGCCTGGGCTGGAGGCTCGGAGAACCGGCCTCCCCAGAGCTGGCGCCGGGCCAAGGATCACCCTTCCCCGGATACGACGGCCTGATAGGTCGTTCCGGCCTTCAGGCGCAGGCGTCCCTTCGTGGGCAGGCCGAAGAGGCGGATGAAGCCGGCGGCGTCGGCGGGCGTGTAGCCGCGCATGTCGAACGAGGCCAGGTGCGCCGAGTAGAGCGCGTGCGGCGACGTTCGGCCGACGACCGAGGAGGAGCCCTTGAAGAGCTTGAGCGTGACGTCGCCCGTCACGGTCGGCATGAGCGCGTTCATGAAAGCGTCGAGCGCCTCCCGAAGTGGCGAGAACCATTGCCCGAAGTACACGAGCTCGGCGTAGCGCGCGGCGAGCTTCTCCTTCTCGTGGACGCTGTCGCGGTCGAGCGTGAGCGTCTCGAGCGCTCGGAGCGCCTGGACGAGCAGCGTCCCGCCCGGCGTCTCGTAGACGCCGCGCGACTTGATTCCGATCAGCCGGTTCTCGACGATGTCCACCCGGCCGACGCCGTGCCCGCCGCCGAGTTCGTTGAGCTTCTGGATGAGTGGAACGGGCGCGAGCCTCTGGCCGTTCACGGCCACGGGCAGGCCGGCTGCGAAGGAGATCGTGACGCGCTCGGGGGCATCCGGCGCCTTCTCGGGATCGACCGTGAGCTTGAACATGGAAGGCTCGGGCTCGAAGCCGGGCTCCTCCAGCGGGCCGCCCTCGTGCGAGAGATGCCAGAGGTTGCGGTCGCGCGAATAGGAATCCTTCTTCGTCGCGGAGACGGGAATGCCCCGCGCCGCGGCATAGTCGATGGCGTCCTCGCGCGACGTGATGTTCCACTCGCGCCACGGCGCGATGATCGCGAGCTCCGGCGCGAGCGCCATGTACGCGAGCTCGAACCGGACCTGGTCGTTGCCCTTCCCGGTGCAGCCGTGCGCGAACGCGTCGCAGCCCGTCGCGAGCGCGACCTCGACCTGTTTCTTGGCGATGAGGGGGCGCGCAGTCGCGGTGCCGAGGAGGTAGTCGTGCTCGTATGCGGCACCCGCTTTGAGGACCGGGAAAAGATAATCCCTCGCGAACTCGTCCTTCGCGTCGACGAGGAAGAACTCGGAGGCGCCGGTCTTCTTCGCCTTCTCCTCGAGGCCGGAGGTCTCCTCGGCCTGGCCGACGTCGACGGCCACGGCAACGACCTCACAGCCGTAGTTCTCCTTGAGCCAGGGAATGATGATGGATGTGTCGAGCCCGCCCGAGTAGGCGAGCGCGACCTTCTTGACCTTCGGTTTCACGAGACTCTCTCCTTCGGCGGCTCGTGGAGGGTCTCCTCGAGCGCCTTGATGAATCCGGACAGGGCCGGGCGCGGCACGACATACGGAGGCAGCAGGCGCAGCACCTTCGCCCGGGACGTCCCGACGACGAAGCCCTTCGTCAGGAGCGCCCTCTGAGCCTCGACGGCGTCCCGGTCCAGCTCCACGCCCCACATGAGGCCGCGACCGCGGACGTCCACGATCGCGCCCTTGCTGCGCTTCTTCGCGCTCCGGAGCTTCTTCCCGAACCACTCCCCCGTCTCGCGGATCCTCTCGAGGAGGCCGCCGTCGACGATCTCGGAAAGCGTCTCGAGGCCGAGGCGGCACGCGATCGGGTTGCCGCCGAACGTCGTCCCGTGGTGCCCGGGCTTGACGAGCGGCGCGATCCGCTCGCCGACGAGGACGGCTCCGAGAGGAAGGCCGCCGCCCAAGGGCTTGGCGAGGGTCACGAGATCGGGTGCCGCTCCCATCTCCTGGAAGACGAAGAGGTGGCCCGTGCGCCCGAGGCCCGACTGGATCTCGTCGAACACGAGCGCCGCGCCCACGCGGTCCGCCGCTGCGCGCGCGGCCCGTGCGTACTCGACCGTCAGGGGAACGATGCCTCCCTCGCCGAGGATCGGCTCGAGAAAGATCGCGGCCACCTCCGGCGTGGCGGCGCGCTCGAGGGCCGCGACGTCGTTCGGGGGAAGGAAGATCGTCTCGCCCACGAGCGGCTCGAACGGCTTGCGGTACGCCTCGTTGCCCGTGAGCGCGAGCGCTCCCATCGTGCGCCCGTGAAAGCCGCCCTCGAGCGCGAGCATCCGGCTTCGCCCCGGCGCGGCGAGTCGCGTGAACTTCACGGCGGCCTCGACGGCCTCCGTGCCGCTGTTACAGAAGAAGACGCGGGGCATCCCGGAGAGGTGCGTGAGGCGCTCGGCGAGAAGACCCTGGGCCGGGTGGTAGAAGAGGTTCGAGACGTGGAGAAGGTGGTTCGCCTCCTCGCGGAGAGCCTTCACGAGGCGCGGATGCCGGTGACCGAGCGCGTTCACGGCTATCCCGGCGAGGAGATCCCAGTAGACCTTTCCCTCGGCGTCGACGATCTTCGCGCCCTTTCCCGCGCGGGGATGAAAGGACGTGCGTTTGTACGTGCCGAGGATGTTCTCGGCGTCCCGCTTTTCGACGAGCGACGGGGATTCAGGCGGCGGCTGCTGCAAGGCGGGTCCCTCCGATGCCGTCGGTCAGAGCCGAGGCGTGGCCGTTCGGTCCAGCGATGACGACCTGTGAGACGCCCGCCTTCACCGCTTCGAGGCAGGCGACGAGCTTCGGGCGCATTCCCCCGGCCACGGCGCCGGACGACAGGAGCGCCCAGGCCGAATCCGGGTCGAGCTCCGGCACGAGCTTTCCCTGGGCGTCGAGGAGGCCCTCGACGTCCGTGAGGAAGACGAGTCTCTCGGCCCTCAGCGCCGCCGCGAGCGCGGAAGCGGCCGAGTCGGCATTCACGTTGAGGAGCGTCCCCTCGCGCCCGAGCGCGACGGAAGCGACGATGGGCAGCAGGTCGGCGCCGAGGATCGCGCCGATGAGCTTCGGATTCGAGAACGTGACGCGCCCGACGAACCCGAAGTCCACGCCGTCGAGGCGAGGATGGAACTCGGCCCACAGGGTCTCGCCGTCCGCGCCCGAGAGTCCCGCCGCCGTGACTCCGAGCGAGCGGAACTCGGCCACCAGCGACTTGTTCACGAGGCCCGACAGAATCGAGACGACGACGTCGAGCGTCTCGGGATCCGTGATCCGAAGCCCGCGATACGTCTTCTTCGGGATCTTGAGCGCCTGCAGCGAGGCGTCGATCCGCTTGCCGCCGCCGTGCACGACGACGATGCGCGAGCCCGCGGTCCATCGGGCCGCGATGGCGGCGAGCGCCCGCGCGCGGAGCGCGGGCTCCTCGAGAAGGCTCCCGCCCAGCTTGACGACGATGGGCCGTCCGACGTGGGTCGCACTCACGCGAGGCCCTCCGTCTCCGGATGTCCGAACAGCCGGTTCATGTTCTGGACGGCGGAGGACGCCGCGCCTTTGAGCAGGTTGTCGAGCGCGGAGACGAGGACGCCGCGCCGACCGCCCGCCAGAACCGCAAATCCGATTTCCGCGCGCGGCGTGCCGACGACGTCGCGCAGCTCAGGCAGCTCTCCGGCCGCCCGGACGCGCACGAAGGGAGTCTTGTCGTACGGCTTCGCGTACGCGGCCGCGAGGGTTTCGTCCGTCTGGGGCTCCGCGAAGGTGACGTGGAGCGTCGAGAGCAGCCCGCGTACGACCGGGAGGAGGTGAGGCACGAAGACGAACGGCGCATCGGGCGGAAGGCCCAGGCTCTGCCGCATCTCCGGCTCGTGCCGGTGCACGCCGACCCCGTAGGCCTTGAAATTGCCGTCGAGCTCCGAGAAGGAGTAGGCGACCTCACTCTTTTTCCCCGCCCCCGAGACCCCGCTCACGCTGTCGCAGATGACGGGCTGACCTTTTTCGAGGAGAGGGAGCAAGGGCTTGAGAGCGAGGAGGACGGACGTCGGATAGCAGCCCGGATTCGCGACGAGCCGTGCGCCGGAAAGCTCCTCACCGCACCACTCGGTGAGGCCGTAGACCGCTTCCTCGAGGAGCCGGGGCGCGGGATGCTCGAAGCCGTACCACTTCGGGTAGGCGGCCGCGTCACGAAGGCGGAAGACCCCGGAAATATCGATGACCTTCGCGCCAAAATCGAGGATCTTGGGCGCGAGCGCGGCCGACGTCTCGTTCGGCGTTGCCAGGAAGACGACGTCCGGCCGAGCCGCCTCGAGACGCTTCTCGGAGAACGGCTCGGCATCCGGCCCGAGAGCGCGCCCGAGCATCGGATGAAGACGCTCGAACGGGACGGGGCGCCCGTCCTTTCTGCCGGAGGAGAACACGGAGACGATCTCGGCGCGGGGGTGGCGCGAGAGAAGCGCGCACAGCTCCGCTCCCGAGTACCCCGTGGCCCCGACGACGGCGGCGCGCGTCAACTGCGCCCCCGCCGGGGCCGTCCCGGCTGCAGGCCTGAGGCGAGGCGCCGGGCGAGCCTCTGCGCGATGGCGCCCGTCGCTGCCGCGAGGAAGATCGTGTCGTCGCCGGCAATCGTGCCCACGGCCCCCTCGAGCGCGGCCTCGTCCAGGGCGCGCGCCACGGGGTCCGCCGTCGCCGGAGGCGTCTTGAGGACGACGAGGTTTCCCGCCGTCGCGACGTCGAGCACCCACTCGCGGAGCGCGCGCTCGAGGCGCCCCTCGCGCCGGGATTTGAGGTCGCCGTCGGCCTGTGGCGCCTCCGCGCCGGGCACGACGTAGCCGGCAGCGGACTTCGCGAGGCCGAGATCCTTGAGATCCCGCGAGAGCGTGGGCTGAGCCACGTCGATCCCGCGGCGTTGGAGGCGGTGCTGCAGCTCTTCCTGGGAGTGCACGGCACCGTCGCGGATGACCTTCAGGATCTCGTCTCGCCGCCTCAGCGCGGTCGAATGACTATTCACAAATTTGAATATTCATTCATTTAGGCCGCGCGTCAAGCTTTTTCTTTTGCAATGAAACAGGCGGGTCCGCGGTCCTTCGAGGGCTAGAATTCCTCCGATGAGCTGTCGCGTCTCCCGCCGGGTGGCGCCGGGGTGAGCCCTTCGCCCTTCTCCGACCCGTTCGAGGCCGAGATCGGCCGGCTGCCGGAAAAGCTGCGGCGCTTTTTCCTGTCGCGTGGCGTGCGAACGGAGGACGACGCCCGGGATCTCGCGCAGGAGACGCTCCTGCGCGTCCTGCAGCGGCTGTCGCGCGGCGAGCTGCTGGACTCGCCCGAGGCCTTCTCCCTCGGAGTCGCGAAGAACGTCTTCTTCGAGTACTGCCGCCGCGTGGCGAAATCTCACGCTCACGACGGCCTCTCCGGCGCCGTGGAGCTTGCCGGAGCCGAGGATCCCCTGACGGACGCTCTCGCGTCGAGCCAGGCGATCGTCTTTCGCAAGGCGCTCGAGCTCCTGCCCGAGCGCATGAAGAGCCTTCTCGTAAAGCGGTTCGTGGATGAGGTTCCGTCGCGCACGATCGCCCGCGAGGAGGGAATCTCGACGGACGCCATCGACATGCGCGTCTATCGTGCGAAACGCGAGCTGAAGAAGCGCATGGATCGCGAAAGGGCGGCGCGGGGGAACGGAGCTCCGCCTCCGGACCCGGATCTCCCTTCGTGAGCGTCTCGTCGCCCGGATCCGGGGAGATCCGCGACTACCTCCTCCGCCGCATGACCGATACGGCGCGGGGCCGTTTCGAGGAGGCCTACTTTCGCGACGACACGCTGCTGGACCGCATCGAAGCCGAGGAAGATGCTCTCGTCTCCGACTACGTCCTCGGACATCTGAGCGACGTCGAGAGGCGCCTCTTCGAGGAGTCGCTTCTCGGGACGCCTTACTACCGCGAACGGGTCGAAACCACGAACCGTCTCCGGCTGAAGGTGAACTCAACCGCGCTTTTTCCGCCTCGCGTGAGCATCGCTGCCGCCGCCGACGCGCGCCTCTTCCCGGGGCGCACGGGTGTCGCCGTGGCGTTTTCTCTCCTGGCGCTCCTGCTCGTCGCGGCGCTTCTCTCCGCGCTTCGCCTCAAGAGCGACCTTTCGCACGCGCGGCTGGAGCTCGCGGCGAGACCGACGGCCGTTGCCGGTCCAGCCGCGCGGGCAGGCACCGTCCCGCTCGCTCAGTCGGTCGTCCTCGGCGCCGAGCGCTCCTTCGGTCCTGCGATTGCGAGCCTCAGGCGCGCGCCGGGCGGCGCGATCCTCCTGAGCTTTCCGCGGGCGGTTCTCGGACGGCAAAACGAGCCCTTTTCGGTCGTTCTTTCCGACGGCAAGAATGCGGCCTGGGAATCCGCCGTCTTCCCTACGAAGGAGATGGATGACGGAGACGTGTCGCTGCGGCTGCCGCCGGGTGTACCTCCCGCCGGCGCCTACTCGGTCCTTCTCAGGACTCCGGGTGCGCCGGACCGCCCGGAAATCCTGCTCGGAGTCCTCGAGATCTTGGACCGTTAGGGGCGGAGGCCGTTCAGGAAGAGCGACGCGAACGCCTCCCCGATCTCGTCCGCGGAGGCCCCGCCCCCCGCCCGATACCAGCGCGCCATCCAGTTCAGGGCGCCGAGGATCGCGAATGCCGTGATCTTCGGATCGACCGGGCGAAAGATCGTCTTCGCCACGCCCTCGGCGATCACGTCGCGCAGGCTCGCTTCGTAGGCATCGCGGACGCTCACGACGGCGGCACGCCGCCGCGCGTCGAGCGCGTCGAACTGGAGCGCGAGCGCGGTCCCGTGAAACTTGTCCACCATGACGCGGGCGTGCTCCACGACGATCCGGCGCAGAGCCTGATCAGGGGGCAGCGCGGACGCCCGCACGCGCTCGGCCACGTCGAGCATCGCCTGGTTCGCGGTCTCGTGGCAGAGCGCGAGGATCTCTTCCTTGTCGCGAAAGTAGTAATAGAGGCTGCCTCGCGTCAGCAGAAGCTCCTCGGCGATGTCGTCCATCGAGGTGCCGTAGAACCCTTTCGCCGCGAAGCTGCGCACGGCGCTCTCCAGGATCCGCGCGCGCTTGGCCTTGCGTTTCGTCGCCACGTGCGCCGAGGGTGTCCGGCGGCGGGCGGCACTGCCCCGCGTTCCGGCTATTTCCTTGCGCGACATGGCGCCCGAGATCTTAGGCCCCCGGACTTCCGGAACGAAAAAGGCCCCGCGCGGGAAGCGGGGCCGAGGCGTGAGGAATGGTCGGGGCGAGAGGATTCGAACCTCCGACCCCACGGTCCCGAACCGTGTGCGCTACCAGGCTGCGCTACGCCCCGAGGAGCGCGGACGATACCATCCGGGACCGTTCCCGCGCCAGCTTGCACGCGAACGCGAAAGTCGGGCATGGCGTGTCGAATTCCGCCGTTCCCGTTCGACTAGTCCATGACGGCGTCAAAGACAGCGCCGGCGAAAGGAAGGAAAACCATGGAATACCTGCTGCTCGGCCCATGGATCTCGACCGCTTTTTCCGCGAGGAGCGCGGACGCATCCTCGCGAGTCTCATCCGGCTCCTCGGAGATTTCGACCGTGCCGAAGAGGCGATGCAGGACGCGTTCGCGATCGCGGCGGAGACCTGGCCACGCCAGGGAATTCCCGCGAGCCCGCGGGCCTGGATCGTCGGAATCGCGCGGCACAAGGCGCTCGACCGCTTGCGGCGCGAACGGATCTTCGCGGCGAAGGCGCCGCTCCTCCGGGAGGAGGAAACCGTGGGCAGCGCCGCGGATGCGGCTGACGAGCTCCCGGACGACCGCCTGCGCCTCGTCTTCACGTGCTGTCATCCGGCGCTCGCGCTCGAGGCCCAGATCGCGCTCACGCTCCACACGCTCGGCGGCCTCACGACCGAAGAGCTCGCGCGCGCCTTCCTCGTCCCCGTGCCGACGATGGCTCAGCGCCTCGTGCGGGCGAAGCGGAAGATTCGCGACGCGGCCATCCCGTATCGCATTCCCGCGCGCGACGAGCTGCCCGAGCGGATCGACGGGGTGCTCGCCACGCTCTACCTTATATTCAACGAGGGATATGCCGCGTCCTCGGGCGAGGCGCTCGTCCGGCGCGACCTGTCCGCGGAAGCGATCCGCCTGGCCCGTGTGCTCGCGGAGCTCCTTCCCGAAGAGCTCGAGCCTCGCGGACTTCTCGCGCTCATGCTGCTCGCGGACGCGCGGCGCGAGGCACGGGTCGACCGTAACGCCGACCTCGTCCTCCTCGAGGACCAGGACCGTTCGAAGTGGGATCGCGCGGAAATCGAGGAAGGGCTCGCGCTCGTTCCCTCTGCGCTCACCGGGCGCCCTCCCGGCCCGTATGCTCTCGAAGCGGCGATCGCCGCGCTGCACGCGCGTGCGCCACGCGCCGCCGATACCGACTGGCGGCAGATTGCCGCCATCTATGCCGTGCTCGAGAGCGTCCGCCCGTCCCCGGTCGTCGCGCTGAACCGGGCCGTGGCCGTTGCGATGGAGGAAGGGCCACAAGCCGGCCTCTCACTCGTCGGCGAGATCGAGCGCTCGGGCGCGCTCGACGGCTACTACCTTCTTCCCGCCGCGAAAGCCGACCTCCTCCGGCGCCTCGGCCGACATGCCGAGGCGGCGACGGCCTACCGCAAGGCGCTGGAGCTCGTCTCCACCGCGCCCGAACGGCGATTCCTCGCGCGAAGACTCGACGAAGTCACCCGCGCAGCCGCCTCGGGCCCGGCCGCGGCGCCGTAGCCGCGGGGGTCCGCGACCCCGGTGAGCGTTCCGTCCTTTTCGAACGCGATCGCATGAACCCTTCCGAGCGTCCCGCGCTCGAAGACGGCGTGCCCTTTCGCGCGCAGCGCCGCCTTCACGCTCTCGGGATACGCCCCGATCTCCACCTCGATGCGGTCCGGCAGGTGCTGGTGGTGGAAGCGCGGCGCGGCGACGGCCTCGGCGAGCGGCTCTCCGCGCGGGCCGGCGTTCAGGAAGACCTGCAGGACCGTCGTCGGAATCGTGGCTCCGCCCGGAGAGCCGAGGACGAAGCGAGGCCGGCCGTCCTCGAGAACGATCGTCGGCGTCATGGACGAGAGCGGTCGCCCGCCCGCGCGCACGGCGTTCGCCTCGCCCTGGACGAGGCCGTATGCGTTCGCGGTTCCGGGCACCGCCGAGAAATCGTCCATCTCGTTGTTGAGGAGGACTCCGACTCCCGGCACCATCGTGCCGTTTCCGAACGCGTCGTTCAGCGTGTACGTGAGCGCCACGGCGTCGCCGTCCACGGTCGCGGTGGAGAGGTGCGTCGTCTGAACGTGCTCGCCGGGCCACGCGCCGCCCGTTATCTCCCGTGACGGCGTGGCCCGCGCGGGGTCGATCGAGAAGCCGAGCGCAGCGAGGCGGGCGGGCGCGAGGAGTCGCGCGAGCGGCTCGTCCACGCAGTCGGCATCCCCGAGAAAGCGGTTCCGGTCGGCGTACGCGCGGCGCTCGGCTTCCGCGATTAGGTGAATGGTCTCCGGAGCGTCGCGGGACGAGATGTCCCCGCGCGCGAATCGAAGCTGCCCGAGGATGGACGCGAGAAGGAAACCGCCCGACGAGGGAGACGGCAGCGTCACGAGCCGAAAGCGGCCGTAGTCGAACACGAACGGGATCCGCCACGACGGCGCATAGCCGGCGAGGTCCGCTTCCGTCAGGACTCCGCCGGTCGCGCGGACGAACTCCGCGATCCGGCGCGCGATCTCGCCGCGAAGAAACCCGTCCGCTCCCCTCGAGGCGATCGCCTCGAGCGTTCTCGCGAGATCCGGTTGCACGAGGAGCGTCCCCGCGGCGACGGGCTTTCCCTGCGGATAGAAGAGGCGCGCTGCCTCCGGATCGCGGGAGAGGACCCGCCGGACGCCGTCTTCGGCGAGGTCGCCGGAGAGGCCGGCAGGAACGCGGTATCCGTTCCGCGCGAGCTCGATCGCCGGTGCGACGAGCCGCTTCCATGGCAGGCGGCCGAATTTCCTGTGCAGGGCCTCGAGGCCGCGCACCGTTCCGGGTGTCGCCACCGCGAGCCCGCCGAAGCGCGAGGCCTGCGGCCGCGAGGCTCCTCGTGCGTCGAGATACGTGTTGCGCCAGGAACCGGCCGGCGCCGTCTCGCGGAAGTCCAGCGCGAAGAGGCCGCCCTCGGGGGTTCGCACCACCGCGAACCCTCCGCCCGCGAGGTTGCCGGCCTGGGGATACGTGACCGCGAGAACGAAGGCGGCGGCGATCGCCGCGTCGACCGCGCCGCCTCCGGCCGCGAGCACCCGGGCGCCCGCTGCGACGGATTCCGGCGTGGCGGCCGCGACCATGCCCCTCTTCGAGCGTGCCGCCGGCGGCTCGCCGAAGGGCGCGGAGGCGCGCACCGAAAGAGCGGTGAATGCCAGAACGAGCGCTCCGGTTCCGGCGACGAGGCGCGAGCGCATGCGGCCCCAGCCTAGCAGTCGCAACGAATCAGCCGCCGCCCTTCACGACCATGTACCTGTCGACGGGCAGGTCTGTCAGCGTTTCCGCAGTCCCACTCGGCCACCGGACCTCCACTTTTTCGACCCGCGTCGCTTTCCCGAGCCCGAAGTGCAGCCGTGGGTCGTTTAGCGACAAGTACGACTGCGACCGCTGGTAGACGCGGACCTGCGTTCTTCCGCCCGCGGTCACCCGAACGACGGCGCCGACGGGCTCCGCCCGGTTCTTGCCCGGCTGGAGGCTGACGCCGAGCCAGTGGTTTCCGTTCGCGGTGACGTTTCTGAGCAGCGCGGGCGTGCCCTTCAGATCGACGTGTGAGACGACGATGTCGATCCGTCCGTCGTTGTCGAAATCCCCGAAAGCCGCCCCGCGGCCGCTCCGCTTCCCCAGGAAATACGGCCCACCGGTGTCCGCCGCATCGGTGAAGTGTCCTTTGCCGTCGTTCACGAGCAGGGTCGGGCGCTTATCCACGAGAGTATCGGCTCCGCCGTTCGCCGCGAAAACATCGAGGTCGCCGTCGTTGTCGAAGTCATAAAGCCCGGCTCCCCACGACTCGGTTCCATTCATGAGCCTCCGAATCCCGCTTTGCTCGACGATGTCGTCGAAACGACCGGGGCCGATCGCGCGATAGAGGCTCTGGAAGCTCAGGTCCGTCACGAAGAGGTCGACGAGTCCGTCACCGTCTACGTCGCCGAGCGAGCCGTGCATGTGGCCGGTCCCGACGCCGTCGAGGTTGACGCCGACTCCTGCCTCAGGCGCGACGTCCCTGAATTTTCCCCCGCCGAGATTGCGAAGAAGGAAGTTCGGCTGGTGGTCGTTCGCCTGGAAGATGTCGAGTAGGCCGTCCCCGTCGTAGTCGTAGACCGTCAGGCCCATGACCTTGCTTTCGGGGAAGTACAAGCCGGCCTCCTTCGTCACGTCTACGAATCGCCCGTCGGCCGCTCTCTTGTAAAGGATGGACGGCTGACCCCTGTACTCGGCCGGTGAGGGCATCCTCTCCGGCGAGCCAGGGCTTCGATACTTCGGATCGAAGGCGAGGAAGTTCCCGACGAAAAGCTCCGGGGTGCCATCCCCGTCAGCGTCGAAGGCCGCTGCACCGACGCTCCACTTGACGAATCCGTTGAGCGTGTCGGGGCCTTGGAGGCCGGCCTTCTCCGTCCAGTCCGAATAAGTACCGTCCCCATTGTTGTGGAAGAACGTGTTCGGTCCGTAATTCGAGAGGAAGATGTCTTCGAGCCCGTCGCCGTCGAGATCGGCGATGGTCGCCGCCATCGACCAGTGACTCCCGCCGAGCCCGGCCTTCTCGGTCACGTCGGTGAACGTGCCGTCCCCGTTGTTCCGGTAGAGCGCGTTCTTCGCATTCGAAAAGACGAGGCCCTTCGGGTCGCTCACCCCTTCGATGTACCTGCCGTTCAGGAAGAGAATGTCCATCTTACCGTCGCCGTCGTAGTCGAAGACCGCGACCCCCGAGCCGCTCGACTCCAAGATGTTGTCGTAGGTGAAATCACCGAAGTTGTACCGAAAAGTAATGCCGGTCTGCGCCGTTACATCCTCGAAACGAGGCCCCGCTCCACCACGGCACCCCGTGCCGGCCGTGAAGGCGCCGGCGAGGATCGCGACTGTCATGAACCGGCCCGAATGCCTCGATCTTCTAACGGTTGCGATCCTCTCTGGCGCGGCGGGTGAACGAGCTCCCGCGACCTCTACATCTAGCGCAGGGTGACGGTGAGGTTCTTCGACGCGTCCACGTCGAGCGCGAGCGTGCGGCCGTCGCTGCCGAGAGTGAACGTGCCGACCCTGTACTGGTTGACGCTGCGATCCGTCGCGATGACCCAGGCTTTGAACTCGGCCTGCCCGCTCGGCAGATCGATCTCGCCGTCGAAGGTCCCGCCGCCCGCCTTGCGGCCGAAGTCGAAGGAGCGCCGGAAGACCTCGACGTCGTTGCGGCGCACCATGACGTAACCCTGCGGGGCCGGCACCGTCACGGCGATGCGCAGCCGGACCCGAGCCGGCGTTGGCTTCGGAGGCGGCGGGGTCTCGGGCTTCGGCGCCACCGCGACCGGCTCGGGGGCGGGCGTCGGCACGACGGACGGCTTCGATGAGGACTTCAAAGCGCGAATCTGCGCGGCCGCCTTCCTCTGGGCGGGGCGCCCCTGCTTGGCGACTTCCGCCTGGGCTTCGGCCTTCAGATCCCGTGCTTCGGCCGAATCGGGGATGAGCGCAAGGATCGTGTCCGCTTCCACGATGACGCGAGCGAAGTTCTTCGCGGCATAGGCCTCGCGGGCAACCGCGAGGCGTGCCCCGGCTTCGGCGACGCGGCGTTCCTGATCTTCCTTCTTCGCGAGCGCCGCGTCCGCCTTTTCGAGAGCCGCACGGGCGGCGAGGGATTCGGGAGCCTGCCGCAGCAGCTCGAGAAAAGCCGCTCGCGCGTCCGCCGGACGCCCCTCGGCCAACGCCCGCGAGCCGTCCGCGAGAAGCTTCTTCCGTGCGAGCGTGTCCCGTTCGGTCGTTGCGTCGGAGGTCTTGCCCGCGATCGCCCAACTCCGCTGGAGGAGCGCGCCGACGATGACGAGCGCCACCAGAACGGCCGCGCCGACGATGAGGAACACAAAGCGGCGACTCACCTCGCGCTTGAGAGCCTCGGGTACCTTCGCGCCGAGCGGCTGCCCGTCCGCGAGGTTCACCGGTCCGGTCGCCGGCGCTCCGGAACGCGGCGGAATCGTCGCGACAGGGCCCGTGATGTCGCGGCCCGGTGGACGCACGGGCGCGCCCGCGGGGCGGCCCGCAGGCGACCGCGTTGCGGGCACTGCCATGCTCGCCGCGGGACGTAGCGGCTGGATCGGCCCCGTGATGTCCCGTCCGGCCTTGGCGATACGGGGAACGCCGCTCGGCGGCGTCACGGGCGGAGCGGGCGCGCGGCGCGCGGCGCCTGGGTCCGGGCGGGCGGGGCGGGTACGGCCGTGACCGCTGGAGGCGGCCCCGGAGGAGTGCTCTCCCGAACGACGTCCCTCGCCGGAACCTCGGCTGCCGGGGACCCCACGGGCGGGCGAATCATCTGGATTCTCTCGGTCTTTTGCGAGAGCGGGTCGTTCGCCGGCAGCACCGGCTCAGGCGGACGCTCCGGCACCTTGATGCGTCCGCTGTCCCGCTCCGTCGCCGGCTTGACGCCGCGCTTTACGTCCGAGACGAGCGTCCCGGGAGACGACGGCGGAGGCTCGTGAGGAGCAGAGACTTCGTCCCGCGCATTCACCGAATTTCTCTTCAACGAATCCGTGTCCAGACTCCAGTCGGGAATCGAAGTCTCCTTGCTGAGCGAGCGCGGAGGAAGGGCGGCCAACGAGGGGTCGAGATCGCTCCGACCACGTCGGGCGAGGTCCTCGAGAGTCGTGGTACCGCCGCCGAGCGGCCCGAACGCCCCTCCGAGGCGCGGCGCCGGCGGCGCAGGCGCAGGAAACTTCTCGGGGGCCGCCGTGAGGCTCTCCTTGGATTCGACGGCCGAGACGGGGCCGAGCCGCTCGGCCTGCGCCACCATCTCGCCCAGGTCTTTCAGCATCTCCATCTCGGCGTGGCGGGCGCGAAACTCGGAGAGGGCTCGCACAAAATCCCTTCCGCTCTGGAAACGCGCCGCCGGATCCTTCGCAAGCGCCTGCGCGAGGATCGGGTTGAACTCGACCGGGATCGCCGCGTCATATGTTTGCGGGGACGGATACTCCTCGTGGACGATCTTGTAGGAGATCGACGTGAGGTTGTCGCCGGCGAACGGCTTTTTCTTCGTGAGCAGCTCGTACAGGACCACGCCGAGCGAGAACAGGTCGCTGCGCCCGTCGACGATCTCGGCCGTCACCTGTTCGGGCGACATGTAGTTCGGCGTGCCCAGAAACTGTCCGGTCGCCGTGAGACTCGAGCTTTCCATCTTCGCGATTCCGAAGTCCGTGATTTTCACGGTGCCGTCGGTCGTCAGGATGATGTTCGCGGGCTTCACGTCGCGGTGCACGATGCCGCGCCGGTGGGCGTAGTCGAGGGCTTCTCCGACGGAGATCACGATCTCGGCGATCCGGTCGTACGAAAAAGACACCTTGTCCTTCAGAAGCTGCTTGAGGTTCTTGCCCTCGACGTACTCCATCGCGATGAAGGACGTCCCGGTCTCGACGTCCTCGCCGACGTCGTGGATCGTGACGATATTCGGATGGGAGAGCGTGCCGGCCGCCTGCGCTTCGCGGAGGAAACGCTCCGTGAACTCCCTCGTATCCGAATCGTCCTCGCCGTTGGCCCGGATCGTCTTCAGCGCGACACGGCGGCCGATGACCGGGTCGCGTCCGAGGAAGACGACTCCCATCGCGCCTTTTCCCAGCTCGCGTTCCACCTCGTAGCGCGCGAATTTTCTGGGCAGGCTGGACGGTCCCGGTTCGGGCGGCAGACGACCTCCGTGTCTGCGTACGGTCACGCAGACCATCCGGGGGAATACCCGGAATCCCGAAATTCTAGCAGCCGCGGTCGGGGCCGCGCGGAGAGCCGCGCAATTGCCGTGTCCCATTCCTGCGCACTCCTGCGTTGGCGAAAAGAACCGCCGCGCCCGGAACCCCAGCGCCTATAATCCCCGCCCCGAACCGAAACTCCGGAGGGCCCCGAATGAAGGTCTACCCCGCTTCCGCCATCCACAACGTCGCCGTCGTCGGCCACAATGGCGTCGGCAAGACGACGCTCGTTTCCGCCCTCTTGCACGAAGCCGGCGCAACGCCGCGCTTCGGGCGTGTGGAGGACGGCAATGCTCCGACCGACTTCGATCCGGAGGAGATCGAGAGGAAGATCTCGATTTCGCTCGCCGTCGCGTCGCTCGAGTGGAAGAAGAAGAAGGTCAACCTCATCGACACGCCCGGTTACGGGATTTTCGTCTCCGAGATGATCTGCGGCTTGAAGGCGGCGGACGCCGCGCTCCTCGTCGTGGACGCCGTCGCCGGGGTCGAGGTTCAGACGGAGAAAGCCTGGAAGGTCTGCGACGAGCTCGGCCTGCCCCGGCTCCTGATCGTGAACCGGATGGACCGCGAGAATGCGGACGGCGGCCGCGTGATGGAGCAGGTTTCCCGCAAGTTCGGCCGCACGTGCGTGTGCCTCGAGGCCCCCATCGGACGTGAGAAGGCCTTTCGCGGCGTGATCGACCTCGTGGCCATGGAGGGCTACCTGACCGATTCCACCGGCAAGACGGCGCCGGGCCCCATCCCCGAGGAGTTCACGAAGGATGCCGCAACCCTTCACGAGTCGCTCGTCGAGATGGTCGCGGAAGGCGACGACAAGCTCATGGAGATGTTCTTCGCCCAGGGGAACCTCTCCGAGGAGCAGATGAAGCCTGCCCTCACAAAGGCGATCCGCGACCGCAAGATCACGCCGGTCCTGTTCGCCGCGAGCGGCGACCACGAGACGGGCGTCGAGAAGCTTCTCGACGAGATCGTGGATCTGCTCCCGACGGCCGACTCCTTCCAGACCGTCGCAAAGAACAAGGCCGGGCAAAGCGAAGCGCTCGCAGCCGACGCGGCCGGTCCCGCGGCCGCGTTCGTCTTCAAGACGGTTTCCGACCCGTATTCCGGGCGCCTGACGCTCTTTCGAGTCGTCTCGGGCACGTTCAAGAGCGACGGCACGTACTGGAACGCCTCGCGCGAGACGGCCGAGCGCTTCGGTCCCGTCTTCTCGCCGATTGGCAAGACGATGCAGACGATTCCCGAGATTCCCGCCGGTGACATCGGGGGCGTCGCCAAGCTCAAGGAGACGCTCACGGGCGATTCCATCTCCGCGAAGGAAAAGCCTTTCGTCTTCGCTCCGCCCTCCATTCCGGAGCCCGCGATCGCCTTCGCGATCGAGCCGAAGTCCAAGGGCGACGAGGACAAGATCTCGGCTGCGCTCCACAAGCTCATCGAGGAGGACCCGTCCCTTCACTTCTCGCGGGACGCCGACACGCACGAATTCCTGCTGGCGGGTGCGGGGCAGCTGCACGTCGAGATCGCGGTCGCACGCATGAAGAGGAAAAGCGGCGTCGAAGTCATCCTCCACCCGCCGAAAGTCCCGTACCGCGAGACGATCACGCGGCCCGCAGAGGGGCACGGCCGCCACAAGAAGCAGACGGGTGGCCACGGCCAGTTCGCCGACTGCAAGATCCGCATCAAGCCCCTCGCCCGCGGTGAGGACTTCGAGTTCGTCGACGACCTCTACGGCGGCTCGATCCCGCGCAACTACGTGCCCGCGGTGGAGAAAGGCATTCAGGACGTCCGCAAGCGCGGCTTCCTCGCCGGATTCCCGATGGTGGACTTCCGGGTCGAGCTGTACGACGGCCAGTACCACGATGTCGACTCATCGGAGCTGGCGTTCAAGATCGCGGGATCTCTGGCCTACAAGGACGCCATGGAGAAGGCGAAGCCGACCATCCTCGAGCCGATCATGAAGGTCGCGATCCGGGCTCCGCAGGAGTACATGGGCGACCTGATGGGCGACCTCACGTCGCGCCGCGGCCGGCCGGCGGGTATGGACCAGGAGGGCGACGACTCGATCATCCGTGCCGAGGCGCCGCTCGCGGAGATGATCTCGTACGGATCCATCCTGCGCGCCATCACCCAGGGGCGGGGCTCGTTCCACATGGAGATGGACCACTACGAAGAGGTCCCGCGCCCCCTCCAGGAGAAGCTCATCGCCGAGCACGCCAAGCACCGGAAGGTGGAGGTCGTCGAGGAGTAGACGCCGTCGACCGGGGACGCTCAGCGGAGACGGGTGATACCGGGGTATCCGTCGAATCCCCCGTCGAAGGTCAGGATCTCGCGCACGCCCTGCTCCTCCATGACCGCGAGATGCAGGGCGTCGCGGGCCGACAACTTTCGTCGCGCCAGTACGATCTCCTTGGCGCGGAGGAGTGACGACGACTGCACTGGAAATACCTCGTCGACCACTCCGAAGAGACAATCGAAAGCCGGCTGGATCATGTCTCGGCGGTCGATTGATACATATCGATGAAGAATTTCTTGCAGGACTTCGACGTCCGACACGAGGCGTTTCCTCTCGGCGATTAGGCCTTCGACGATGCGCTGAGCGTCCACCTTGTGGGGATGAGATGCCCCGACGAGATACATCGGAATGTTCGAATCGACGAAGATCACTCGCCCGATCCGTAACCCTTTTCGATCTCGGCAAGCATCTGCTCGATGTCGCCGGTCGGGCCCTGGTGTCGCACGGCGCGGCGCACCGCTGCGATCTTGTCGGCAACGTCTCCGAGAGGCTCCTTCCGCCGCGCCTCGCGCAATGCTCCGCGTACCCACTCCGCGACCGTCATGCGCTTCGCGCGCGCGGCGCGCTGGATTTCGCGGATTTCAGGTTCGTCAAGAAGGACCTGAAGGCGCTTACTCATAGGCATGAGTCTATCAGACTTGCATAGCGACTCACCGCCAGGCCGACGTGACCTTGTTCCGGCTGGACGGCGGCTGGTGTTTTGCACTGATCTTCCCGCATCATGGCGGTAGGTGGCCCCGAGGGAGGACGTTTAGGAAGAGGGCCGCCTATGCCAGTTCTGGAGACGACCGCCGAAGAAGAGATCCTCGGAGGATTGATGAAGGACGATTCGAGCCGGGCCAGAGCGCTCGTCTCTTCCGCTCCTGCCCTCGAAGCCCTTTGGAGCCAGCATTTCGCTCAGCGGATGCAGCGCATCAGGGCCTCGGTGATCCGTGAGCTCCTCAAGCTGACGGAAAAGCCGGATATCATCTCCTTCGGCGGTGGGCTGCCCGCACCCGAGGTCTTCCCCGTAGAGGAGATCCGCGCAGCCACGGACCGCGTCCTCACGCAGCACGGCACGATGGCGCTCCAGTACACGACGACCGAGGGCTATCGGCCTCTGCGCGAGCTGCTCATCCACCACATGGCGCGCTATGGAGTCGTCGTGCGCCCAGAGAACGTGCTCATCACGTCCGGCTCGCAGCAGGCGCTCGACCTCGTGGGCAAGCTCCTCATCAATCCTGGGGACCAGGTGCTCACCGAGGCGCCGACCTACCTCGGCGCGCTCCAGGCTTTCAACGCGTATCAGGCCGACTACCTCCCCGTGCCGATCGACGACGACGGCCTCGACCTCGACGTCCTCGAGAGACAGCTGCGCGCCGGTCCGAAGTTCCTGTACGTGCTGCCGAACTTCCAGAACCCCGGGGGGGTCACCCTCAGCCTCGACCGCCGCCGGCGAGTCGTCGAGCGGGCGGCTCACTACGGCATCCCGATCATCGAGGACGACCCCTACGGGCAGCTCCGATACGAGGGCGAGCACCTTCCACCCCTCGTCAAGATCGACGCCGAGCTCCGCGGCTGCGCGGACGGCGGGCGGGCGTTCGCGGGCAATGTGCTCTACATGTCGACGCTCTCCAAGACCCTCGCGCCCGGACTGAGAATCGGCTGGGTCGTGGCGCCCGAAGCCGTCATCACGAAGCTCGTTCAGATCAAACAGGGCGCGGACCTCCACTCCTCGACCTTCTGCCAGTACGTGGCCTACGAAGTCGCGAGAGGCGGCTTCCTCGATCAGCACGTGCGCCGCATTCGCGCGGTCTACGGGGAGCGTCGGGAGGCCATGCTGTCCTCGCTCGCGCGGCATTTCCCGCACGGCGCCCGCTGGACGCGCCCGCAGGGAGGCCTGTTCCTTTGGGCCACGCTGCCGAAAGGCCTCGACACGACGGCTCTTCTCGAGGACGCGATCCGCGAGAAGGTCGCCTTCGTCCCGGGCGCGGCTTTCTACCCCTGCGGCGGAGGCGAGGAGACGATGCGCCTGAACTTCTCGTACGCGCCGCCGGACGTGATCGAGGAGGGGATCCGTCGGCTTTCGCAGGTCATCAAGGGAAAGACAAAGATTTCTTAGAAAGGGTCATGAACGGGTCGCCGCTGCGGTGCGCCGACGGCTGTTGTTCGGCCACGACCCCACTCACCCTTCTAAGAAATCCCCGGTTCCCTCTCTCTTTCTAGATCTCTCCCCGTCCTTACGCCCCGTGGATTCCCTGCTCCGAGCTCGCGATGAAGTCGCGGAGGAGCTTCACGTCCTCGGACGTCGCGCCGAGCGCATCGAGCCCTGCCAGGAGGGCGGCCTTGTCGTGGCGGTGCTTGTGGAGAACGCGGTAGGCCTTCTGCAGAGCGGCCACGCGCTCTTTCGAGAACCCCTTCCGCGCGAGCCCTACGCTGTTCACCTTCCACGCCCTCACGTCGCGATCCGACGAAGTCCAGAGAAACGGCAGGACGTCGTGGTTCAGCCCGGCGAACGCCCCGACGAAGGCGTGCGGGCCGATCCTCAGGAACTGCCGGACACCGGCGAAGGCCCCGAGGATGACGTCGTCCCCGACGGCACAGTGACCTGCGAGCGAGGCGCCGTTCGCGAAGACCGTCCGGTTTCCGACGACGCAGTCGTGAGCCACGTGCGAATACGCCATGAACAGGTTGTCGTCCCCGATGATCGTGGTGCCGTGCCCGGTCATCGTCCCGCGGTGAACCGTGCAGAACTCCCGAAACGTGTTGCGGTTGCCGATCGTCAGGGTCGTTGGCTCGCCTTTGTACTTGAGGTCTTGCGGGGGGCCTCCGAGAGCGGCCAGCGCGGCCACGCGGTTATCCTCTCCGAGCGTCGTCGGTCCTTCGATCACGGCGTGTGCTCCTACGGTCGTGCGCGCGCCGATCGTGACGCGCGCGCCCACGATCGCGTAGGGGCCGATCTGAGCGGATTCGTGGACGGAAGCCGACGGGTCGACGATCGCGGTGACGTGTGTGGCCATCAGCGTCTCGCCGCCGGGATCCTGACGAGACTGCTCATGAACTCGCCCTCCGCGCACAGAGCGCCCTCGACGCGGGCTTCCGCCTTCATGCGCACCATGTTGGAGCGGACCTGAACGATCTCGGCGTCGACGATGAGCTGGTCGCCCGGGAAGACCGGTCGCCTGAAGCGCGCCTTGTCGACGCCCGAGAGGTACATCAGGGTCTTCTCCGGCTCGTCCACGCCCGTGAAGAAGAGGCAGCCGCCGACTTGAGCCATGCACTCGAGGATGAGAACGCCTGGCATGACGGGATTCCCGGGAAAATGTCCCTGGAAGTACGGCTCGTTGACGGAGACGTTCTTGAGGCCCGTGACTTTCGAGCCTGGGACCACGGGACCTTCGCTGATGGAGACGATGCGGTCCACGAGCAGGAAGGGATAGCGGTGCGGCAGGAGCCGCATGATCTCCAGGATGTTCCTCCCCGTGTTCGATGCGCTCATTCCCCTGCTCCCTTGAGGAGACCCGCTTTCCGGGCGAGGCTGCGGACGAGACGCGCCGTCTCCGGCAGCCGGCGGAACTCGACGTGCGATTTCTGATAGGCGCGGTACGCGAAGGCGGGCGTCCCGTGGAGCGCTTCGCCATCCGGCACGTCCGCGCCGATGCCGCTCTGAGCCTGCGCTTTCACGCCGTTTCCGACCGCAATGTGGCCGGCGACGCCCACCTGCCCGCCGAGAACGACGCCATCTCCGACGACGGCCGAGCCGGCCACACCCACCTGCGCGCAGAGGACGTCGTGACGGCCGATGCGCACGTTGTGGCCCAGCATGACGAGGTCGTCGATCTTCGTGCCGGCGCCGACGGACGTGGTCTCGAGGGCTGCGCGGTCGATGCATGTGTTCGCGCCGACCTCGACGTCGTCGCCGATCGTGACGCCGCCGACCTGAGGAATCTTCACGAGGCCCTTCTCCGTCGTCGCATAGCCGAACCCGTCCCCGCCGAGGATGGCGCCACTGTGGATCTCGACACGCTCCCCCAGAACAACGTCGTCGTACAGAACGACGTGGGGATGCAGCCACGAGCCCGCGCCCACCCGGCATCGGGCCCCGATGACTGCGTGAGCGCCTAAGATCGTGTTCGCCTCGATGCGCGAGTGGTCTCCGACGACGGCATAAGGACCGACCTCCGCGGACGGGTCGACGAGCGCGCCCGCATCGATCACGGCGGTCGCGTGAATGCCGGGCCGCGGAATCCGCGCCGGGTGAAAAAGGCGCAGCACGGGAATGAGAGCCGCGGACGGATCCGGAACTTCGATGACCGTCCGGCCGAGGAAGGCGGACGCCGACCGCGCCAGCAACGCGCCCGCCGCGGAGGCGGCCGCGCGCGGCAGGGCCCGTTCCTCGTTCACGAACGAGAGCGCGTCTTCGCCCGCGCCCTCGAGGGAGCGCACGCCGGAGAGTCTCCGTTCCCCATCGCCGACGACGCGTCCGCCGCAGGCGGCGGCCACTTCGGCGACGGAGAAGGACGCCACGACGGACGTTACTTCTTCGGGGCTGCCGGGGCCGCGGGCTTCGGCGCGGCGGCGGGCTTCGCCGTCGCGGGTGCGGGCGGCGCCGCGATCTGCGAGTTGAACTTCGTGATGACGGCCTCCGTCAGGTCGACGGTCTTGTCGTCGGCGAAGAGCAGCCCGGAGTTGAACTTGTTGAAGACGAGGGCGTAACCCTGCTCGCGCGCGACCTCGTTGATGATGGGCATGATCCGCTTCTCGAGCTCGCCGAGCTCCTTGCGCTGCGATTCCTCGAGCTCGCGTTGCGCGTCGTCTTGGAAGCGCTTCAGATCGAGCGCTTTCGTCTGATACTCCTTCTGGAGCTTCTCCATCGCGTCCTCGGACAGGGACTTACCCTGGTCCTGAATCTTCTGCTCCATGTCCCGCAGCTCTTTCTGGCGCTTCTGCAGGTCTTCCTGCTTGGCCTGCTGGACCTTCTGGACGCGGGCCAGGCTTTCCTTGCCGATGGCAGATTCCTGGACGATCTTCTGGACCTCGATCACGCCGATCTTTCCGCCGGGCGTGTTCGCGGAGGGGGCTTGCGCGGAGGCGCCGCCGGCGAAAACTCCGAGGGCGAGGGCGCCGGCCGCGAGGGTGACGATGCGATTCATGGATGGAACTCCTTCGTTGGTTTTGGCCCCGGGTGAGGACGCCGAGTCCACGGAAACGGGGATCATACTGGAAATGGCTAGAACGTCGTCCCGATGGAGAACGCGAAATCCGTTCGGGACTCGGGCTGGATCACGTTACCCGCCTGGTCTTTGATGTCCTTCGGCGAGAGGTTGATGCCGTAGATGAACCGCAGGGGTGCCTGGAAGATCGGCAGGAGGATCCTCATCTCGAGACCCGTCGACTTCCGCAGCGCTCCCAGGTCCGGGGATTGGCCCTCGAGCCACGTGTTCCCCGCGTCGAAAAAGAGCGCGACCTTGAGAGGGCCGGCCAGGGTATAGACGTATTCGGAGTTGAAGACGAGGAATCGGTCGCCCCCGATGAGCGCCCCGGCGCTCGTGAAGAACGCCTTGTTCTGGCTGTCCACCGGGAAGATGGATCCGAATTTGAAGCCGCGCACGGATCGGTCTCCGCCGAGGCGGTACCGCTCGAAAAGAGGGATCCGGCTGTCGTAGCCGATCTCGGCGGGGTCCTGTGCGCCGCTGTAGGCTCGAAGCAGACCGAGGTCGAGGTTGAACGCGAAGTCGCCCCTCTTCCCGAAAGGGATGTATTTCGTAGCGTTCGCGCTCAGTTTGAAATATGAAAAGTCGCCTCCGAAGGGGCCTCCCGCGATCGAAAGCGAGACTCCGAACTTCGTTCCGCGGGTCGGATCGAACGGATCGTTGCGGCTGTCATAGCGGTACCCGGGCGTGACCGCCGACGTCTTGCCGGCATACGTCGCGAACGCGGTGGGCACCGTCCCGGCTCCCGGGGGGGGCGGGGGCGGATAGACCTGGTACGTGCTCGTCTGGTCCGTAAACCCGTAGAAGATCGACGCGAGGTCGAAGAGCCCCAGCCCGTACCCGAACGAGACGCTCGCACCCTTGCTCTTCTCGTCGAGGCCTCCCGCGACGTCGCTGTAGTCGAGGGTCCGGTTGAACACCGAGCCGCCGACGGACATCCGCTGGTCGAGGAACCACGGCTCGGAGAACGAAATGTCGAAAAAGTTCGAGCGGTTGCCGCGCTGGAACTGGAGACCCAGGGTGTCGCCCCGGCCGAGGAAATTGCGCGTCGAGAACTGGAACTGTCCGAAGAGGCCGTCGAGCTGCGAATAGCCCGCTCCGAACTGGACCTCGTTGCGATTCGTGTCCGTCCCCTTGATCGAGACGTCGACGGTCTTCTTTTCCGAGTTGACCCGGAAATCCGGGTCTTCCTCGATCTTGTAGTAGCCGAGCTGCGTCACCTTGAACAGGCTCTTCTTGAAGGTCTCCATGTCCATGATGTCGCCTTCGAAAACCTGCAGCTCGCGTCTCAGCACCTTGTCGCGCGTCGTCTTGTTGCCCGTGAACTCGATCCGGCCGAGCCGGTACTGATCGCCCTCGGTGACCTTCACGGCGACGTCCACGACGTGGTTCGGCTTCTCGGTGTTCTCCGGATTCATGAAGACGTAGATGTAGCCCCGGCTGCGGTAGATCGCGTCGATCGCCTTCATGCCGTCCGCGATCACGGCCCGGCTCATCGGCTTTCCGGGCTTGTACGGGAAGAACCGCTCGAGCGCTTCCGGCCTGAACACCGTCGACCCCTCGACGGTGACTTTGCCGAAGTAGAACCTCTCTCCCTCGACGATCGGGATCGTCATCCTCACACGCCTCTTGATCTTCTCCGGGCGCTTCTCGGAAGGGTTTGTCACGAACACGTCGAGGATGGGATCCTTGATGACGACGTCCTTGTAGCCGACGTCCTGATAGCGCTTGCGCAGCGCCTCGACGTCCTCCTCGTACCCCGCCTGGTTGTACGTGGACTTGCTGTCGAAGAAGCGCCACCAGTGCGCCTGCTTCGTCTTCTTGAGCGTGTAGCGGAGCTTCGTCTGCCCGAAGACCGTGTTGCCCGAGAACTTGATCGATTCGATCTTGATCTTGTCGCCTTCATCGATCAGGAAGACGATGCGGCGCTGAAGGTCGGAGACGTTCTCGGTCGTGGCGTCGACCGCGGCGGAGCGGAATCCTTCGGCCTTGTATGCGTCGAGAAGAACGGTCTTGGCTTTCGCCACGTCGCGCAGCGAGACCGGCGCGCCGACGCGGATCTCGGCCTTTCCTTCCTTGAGCTTGTCCTTGAGCTGCGAAGTCGTGAGCTTCTTGTTGCCTCGGAACTCGAGGTCCGCGACGGTGGGCCGTTCCACCACGGTCGCGACGATCACGACGCCTGCGGGGGACGTCTCCTTTTCCAGCGTCACGTCTTCGAAGAGCCCGGAATCCCAGAGCTTGTTGAAATTCCGCTTGATGAGGTCTTCGTCGTAGGGGTCGCCGACTTTGACGCCGAGATAGAAGCCGACCGTCTCGGGAGCGGTGGTCTTTCCGCCGTGCACGACGATCTGCGCGATCTTCGGCCTGTTCGCGGAGGCCGCGGGCTCGGGCGCGATCGCCACGGACGCTTTCGGCATCGTGCCCGTGAGCGGCGACTCGGGCCGGGTCGCGCCGAAGATGCTTTCGCCGGCGGCCGCGGGAGAGGGCGTGGGCGTCGGAGTCGGCGCCTGCGCGTGGACCGTCTCGCGACCGAGAAAGACCGCCAGAACCCCTGCGAGAGCTCCCGCCCGTATGAAGCGCACGGATCGACCCGACGCTGACCCGGCGGTACCGCCGGACGGGTGATTCAGGGGCACCCCGCTTACCGGCCCGTACCGACCGGCTCGGGAGCTCGAACCTGAACCTTGAGCTCGTCTCCTGATACGGTCACTTCGACACACTCGATAGGCTCTTTAGAGCCGATGAGCAATTCCGATACCGCATCCTCGACGTGCCGTTGAATGGTCCTGCGCAGCGGCCGCGCGCCCGAATGGATGTCGTGCCCCGACGCCTTGAGGAGCCAGTCCACGGCGGCTTCGTCCACGACGAGCCTCAAGCCGCGATGCTTCAGAGTCATCCCGACGTCATCGAGAAGCAGTCGGCCGATGCCCCGGAGCTCCGCGAGCCCCAGCGGGTTGAACACGATGATCTCGTCGATGCGGTTGATGAACTCCGGCGAGAACTCGCGCCGAAGCTCTTTGAGGACCATGTCCTCGATCTCGCGCTTCTCGGGGGCGTTCTTCGTGTCCCCGAAGCCCATGCGGCTGCCCGTGACGAGGAACTTCGTCCCCACGTTCGAGGTCATGATGATGAGCGTGTTCTTGAAGTCGACGACGTTTCCGTACGCGTCCGTGAGCTGTCCGTCCTCGAGAATCTGCAGGAGAAGATTCGCGATGTCCGGATGGGCCTTCTCGATCTCGTCGAGGAGGATCACCGAGTAGGGCTGGCGCCGGATGCGCTCCGTGAGCTGGCCGCCCTCCTCGTGCCCCACGTAGCCGGGGGGCGACCCGATGAGCTTCGAGACGGCGTGCTTCTCCATGTACTCGGACATGTCGAATCGCACGAGGGCCTTCTGATTGTTGAAGAGGAATTCGGCGAGCTGGCGAGCGGCCTCTGTCTTGCCGACGCCGGAGGGCCCGAGAAAAATGAACGATCCCATCGGCCGGTTCGGGCTCTTGACCCCGAGGCGCGAGCGGCGGATGGCGCGGCTGATTGCCTCGAGCGCGCGATCCTGACCGATGACGCGCTTCTTGAGGGACTCCTCCATGTGGAGGAGCTTCTCTGCTTCCTCCATCTGGAGGGACGTCACCGGGATCCCCGTCCAGCTCGAGATGATCTCCTCGACGTCCGAACGGTTCACGTCCACTGGTTGCCCGTCGTCGAGAGCGGAGGTCTTCGTGTGCTCGATCTCCTCCTTGATCTCGATCTCGCGTTCGCGCAGGAAGACGGCCCGCTCGAAGTCCTTTTCCGAGATCGCCTTCTTCATGTCCTTGACGATCCCCTTGATCTCGCCCTCGAGGCGCCTCAGGTTCTGGGTGTCCGCCGTCTTGCGCAGCTTCACCTTCGCGCCGGCCTCGTCGAGGATGTCGATGGCTTTGTCCGGGAAGAAGCGGTCCGGAATGTAACGGTTCGCCTGGTAGACGGCCGTCTTGATGGCGTCCGCCGTGTAGTGCACGCGGTGGAACGTCTCGTAGCGCTCGCGGACTCCGTCGAGGATCCGGAGCGTCTCTTCCTCGTCCGGCGGAGCCACCATGATGGCCTGGAAGCGGCGAAGGAGGGACCGGTCCTTCTCGATGTACTTGCGGTACTCCTTCAGCGTCGTCGCGCCGATGCAGGAGATCTCCCCGCGCGAGAGCGCGGGCTTGAGGATGTTCGCGGCGTCGAGCGAGCCTTCGGCCGAGCCCGCGCCGATCAGCGAGTGGATCTCGTCGATGAAGACGATGAGGTCGAGGTTCTCCTTCAGCTCCTTGAGGATGCCCTTGAGGCGCTCCTCGAACTGGCCGCGGTACTTCGTGCCCGCGACGATGAGCGAGAGGTCCAGGGCGAGGATCTTCCTCTGCGCGAGGAACAGAGGAACGCCGCCCTCCACGATGCGCTGCGCGAGGCCCTCGACGATCGCGGTCTTGCCGACGCCCGGCTCGCCGAGAAGGATCGGGTTGTTCTTCGTACGGCGCGAGAGGATCTGAATGATCCGCTCGACCTCCACGTCGCGCCCGACGAGCGGGTCGAATGCTCCCTGCTGCGCGAGCGCGGTCAGGTCGCGCGCGTACTCGGCCAGGAACGGCAATTCCTTCTTCTGCTTCGACGCCTCGCGCTCCTTGATCAGCGCGATCGTCTCCTCGCGCACGCCGTACAGGTTGAAGCCGTGCGACATCAGGATGCGGCCCGCGACGCACGGATCCACGCGGAGGATGCCGATGAGGAGGTGCTCCGTGCCGACGTAGGGATGCATCATC
The DNA here is from genome assembly GCA_963816185.1 of Thermoanaerobaculia bacterium. GTDB lineage: Bacteria > Acidobacteriota > Thermoanaerobaculia > UBA5066 > UBA5066 > Fen-183. The sequence goes on from CAWFJJ010000030.1 coordinate 152,360, forward strand.
GACTCGGCCTCGTGCGAGGCGTAGGCGAGGATCTTCTTGGACTCCTCCGAGAGCGGCAGCTCCTGGGTGGAGGAGACGCGCTCGACGAACACGCGATCGCCCTCGATCTCCCGGCGGATCTCGTCGGGCTTCACGTTGAAGCGGGCGAAGATCTCCTTGATGATCTCTTCGCCCTCGCGGAGGACCCCGAGCAGGATGTGCTCGGACTCGATGACCTTGGAGCCCAGCTTCGAGGACTCGTACCGGGCGAAGAACAACGCCCGGCGCGCCTTCTCGTTGTATTTTTCGAACATGTCAGTTGACCGTTTCAACCCCTCGAAGAGAGCGGGAGGGCGCTCCCCACGACATCGCTCAAACCCTCTTCTCCCAGCAATTTGATCGTAGCACAGCGACGCGCCCACTCCGGGTCGTGAGTCACGACGATCGCGGCTCCGGCGCGCTCTTTCGCAACCTCGGCCAGGAGCTCGAAGACCTGGGTCGCGTGGGCGGCGTCGAGGCTCCCCGTGGGCTCGTCACAGAGGAGGAGCCGCGGTCGCCTCACGACCGCGCGTGCGATCGCGACGCGCTGCCTCTCGCCGCCCGAGAGAGTCCGCGGAAAGGCGGCCGCACGGCCGAGAAGGCCCACACGGTCGAGAACCTCGCGCGCGACGCCGCGGCCTTCCTCTTCGGTTGCCCCGGCGAGGAAGAGCGGAAGCGCAACGTTCTCCTCGGCCGAGAGCTCGGGAAGAAGATGGTGGAACTGAAACACGAAGCCCACGCTCGCGCCGCGCACGGCCGCGCGTGGGGCCGGCCCGAGCGCCGCCCAGTCCGCGCCGTCGAGCGTGACGCGGCCGGCGTCGGGCGTGTCGAGCCCGGCGAAAAGGTGGAGCAGCGTCGACTTTCCGCAGCCCGAAGGCCCCGTGATGGCGAGAAGATCGCCCGGCCTCACGGCGAGCGAAACTCCGCGGAAGACCTCGACCCGCGCCTCGCCTGCCCCGAACCCCTTCGCGAGGCCCTCCGCGACGAGCAAGGCCGCCGCTTCAGGCCCCACGGAGGGCCTCCACGGCACTCTGGCGCGCGGCGGTGCGGGCGGGCACCGTCGCCACGACGAACGCCCACAGGATCGACAGCACCGCGACCGCGCTCACGTCGAGAGGATCGACGCGGAAGGGTGCGTGGCTCATCCCGTAGAGCTGCGCGGGCAGAGGAATGAGGCCGAGCCTCTCGAGCAGGAAAGATGCCGCGACGCCGAGGAGAACTCCCGCGAGCGTGCCCGCCATCCCAACGCAGCCCCCTGCGACTCGAAAGACCTTCTCCACGATCCTCGGAGACGCCCCGAGCACCGAAAGGACGGCGGCGTCCCCCGCGCGCGTCGCCGCGAGGACCGCCGACGTGGCCGCCAGGTTCAGGCCCGCCACGATCACGATCAGGAAAACAGCCGCGAACAGGACGAAGCGCTCGAGCCTCAGTGCGAGGACGAGGGCCCGGTTCTGCTCTTCCCACGTCGTCACGGCAACGGAAGGCCCGAGCGCGGCCGCCACGGCCTCTGCGCCGGCCTTCGCGTTCGTCGGATCCTTCAGGATGACCTCGTAGCCGGTCGCCCCGTCCGGGCCGAGCGCGAAGAGGCGCCTCGCCTCGTCGAGCGAAAGGCTCGCCTCGGCGGCGCGACGCCCGGTGGACGAGGGTGCGAGGGCGGTGATTCTCAAGGTCGAGACGATCGGCACCGGGCCGAGCGGCGAGAGCCGCGCGCGCGACGAGACGAGAGTCACGGTTTCTCCCGGCACGACGCCGAGCGGCCGGGCCTGGGCCACGTCGAGCACGAGCCCTTTCGTTTTCTCGCGACCCACGACCTCCGCCGGAGCGGCGTCGCGCCCCATCGACACCCACACACGGCCGCGCACGACGGGCGACACCGAGACGACGCCGGCGATAGCCGCGAGCTTCCCGGCGATCCGGTCCACGTCGTGGAACGGGCCGCGGCCGGCAGGCGTCACGAGGAGATGCGGCGTCTCGGCGAGAAGCCGGCTCCTCACGTGCGTCTGAAACCCCGCGAGCAGCGCGAGTGACACGACGAGTGCCGCGACTCCGAGCGTGAGCCCGCAAAAAGCCGCGAGGGCGACGACCCCCACCTGCGCATCGCGCCGCGACGCGAGGAGATAACGCTTGGCGAGAAAGAAAGAAATCAAGAGAAGAGGATTTTCTTAGGGGGAAAAGAGAAGAGGAAGATCTTCTTAGAAGGGGAAGAGGGCGCAGGCCACCTGCTGACCTTTCTAAGCATCTTTATCTTTCTTCGGTCTCATCAATGGAAACAAAATCACGTCGCGAATGGACGGCGAGTTCGTGAAGAGCATCGCGAGGCGGTCGATGCCGACGCCTTCGCCCGCCGTGGGCGGCATCCCGTACGAAAGCGCCTCGACGTAGTCCTCGTCGTAGAGCATCGCCTCCTCGTCGCCCTTGCCGCGCTCTTTCACCTGTGCGCGGAACTTCTCCGCCTGCTCGTCGGGGTCGTTCAGCTCTGAGAACCCGTTCGCGACCTCCATCCTCCCGATGAACAGCTCGAAGCGGTCGGCGGTATCCGGGTCGCCCGGCTTCGTCTTCGAGAGCGGCGAAATCTCCGCCGGATAGTCGACGATGTACGTCGGCTGCAGGAGCCGTTTCTCGACGACGGCGCCGAAGATTTCGGCGAGGAGCTTCCCTTTCGAATCGCCGAAACGCTCGACGGACTCCACGCCATAGCGTTCGGCTGTTTTTCTTAGAAGGTGGAGGTCGCTGAGGGTCTCACGAGTGACGGCGGGGCGCTCGCCCGCCCGCACGGGACCATTCGAAGAAATCTTCTCTTCTTCTTTCTTCCTGTCTTCTTCCGCCGCCGGGATGTTCTCGAGAATCGCGTCCACCATGGAGATCCGCTTGAACGGCGCCTTGAGCGAGATCGTCTCGTTGCCCCACTCGAGCTCGGTCGTCCCGAGGATCTCCCGCGCGGCGCCCGTGAGAAGCTCCTCCGTGAGCGCCATCTGGTCTCGCGCGTCGGCGTAGGCCGTGTAGAACTCGAGCATCGTGAATTCGGGATTGTGGTGCGTGGAGATCCCTTCGTTCCGGAAATTGCGGTTGATCTCGTAGACCCTCGGGAAGCCGCCGATGACGAGCCGCTTGAGATAAAGCTCGGGAGCGATGCGCAGGAAGAGGTCTAGGTCGAGCGCGTGGTGATGCGTCACGAACGGGCGCGCGGCCGCGCCCCCCGCGAGCGTCTGCATCATCGGCGTCTCCACCTCGACGAAGCCGCGCGCGTCGAAGAAGCGGCGAATGAACCCCACGATCTTCGCCCGGATCTCGAACGTCCTGCGCGTCTCCGGCGAGACGACGAGGTCGACGTAACGCTGCCGGTACTTCCGCTCGACGTCCGTCAGGCCGTGCCATTTTTCCGGCAGCGGCCGCAGGGACTTCGAGAGGAAATCGAGGGAGCCCGCCCTCACGGACAGCTCTCCGGTACGGGTCCGGAAGACCGTTCCGGCGACTCCCACGTGGTCGCCGAGGTCGAGCTGCTCCAGAAGGTCCCAGTCGCCCGGGCGAAGCGCGTCCTTCTTGAGGTAAGCCTGCACGCGGCGGACGCCGTCCGAGAGATCGAGGAAGGTCGCCTTCCCCATCTTGCGGATCGCGAGGATGCGGCCCGGCACGCGCACGAACCGCTCGGCTGAGGGTTCAGCGTCGAGGGCGGCGGCGTCCAGGGGCGACCACCTCGCGACGACGTCCGACACGAGATGCGTGGGATCCCAGCGATTCGGGTACAGCGCGCGCCCGAGGGCCGCGATGCGCGCGCGCGCGGCGCGGCGGTTCGCGATCTGCTCGGGGAGCTCGAGCTCCCGGGGAGGTACCGGCGGGGCGGCGGCTTTAGGAGTTTCGGCCATCGGGCCGATTAAACCATCGACGCGTCCGGCGGGGTTGTGGTCCGAGTCTTCCCCGTTTCCTTCACCTTCCGCCGAGGGCGTCGTAGAGCAGCCAGAGCCCCGCGAATGCACGGAGATGCCGGAAGCGCGAGCGGGTCAGGTGATTCCACGGCTCGATGCCCTCCGATTCGGCTGCGGCGAGCGCCTGTCGGAAGAGGCCGTCGACCTCCCGGGCGCGCGCGAGGCACTTGCCCGCGGGTTGGAGCGTGCTCTCGGAGGCGGACGAGTCTCCCACCTCGCCGACGAGGTCGCGCAACTTGTGCGCCTCTTCGTCCATTCTCTGCCGAAGGACGGCGGCGTTGAAGAAGAGGCGGTCTCGTTCGGCTGCGGGCTCTCCGTCCTTGCCTTTACGAAGGACCCGGAGGGTCGACCGCACCTCCCAGGTCTCGAGCCGGGCTCCGTGCACGGGCACGCCGCTCGGCGGGTCCGACCGGACGAGATCCACGCTCGCGAAGAGGCGGCGGGAGCTCTCGGACGTGAGGCGGTCCGTCTCGGCGCGCCAAGCGATCCCCGCGCCCGTGTCCCGTCGGATCGGCAGGGGTGTCGCACCTTTCGACACCTCGCTCTTCCGGCGGCCGCCCGTTCCGGCGGTCGAATCCGAGCCCACGTCGAACTCCTCCGCAGCCGCGGGATCGAGGCGTGAGAGGAGCTTGTGGAGCGACTCCTTCAGCCTCTTGACGTCGCGCGGGCGCACCCCGCGCCGGCGGCTCGCCTTCTCGAACTCGTCCTTGTCCTTGCGAAAGCGCTCGAGATCGTCGCGGAACTCGGGGCTCATGAAGCGGGCGTCCTGCTCGAGGTCCTTTTCTTTCTCGAGAACCTCGCGGGAGGCCGAGAGGATGCGCTTCTCCTCCTCCTTGTAAAGGAGCTGGAACTTCTTCTTCACCGCGACGTTCGACGAGAGGATCGCCTGCATGACCTCGGAGTCGTAGAACGCCCTTCCCATCCGGTGCTTCAGCGTGCGGATGTTCTCGAGCGTCCTGCGCTTGGAGAGGTCCTCGAAGCGTTCGCAGGCTTCGAGGTCGCGGCGAAGGATGTCCAGGAGGGAGACGACGGACTTCACCTCGGCGGCATCGGCCCGCTGCCGCACCATGAGAGAGAGAAGCGCCTCGCTCAGCTTCTGCAGCTCGGGGGCGGACTTGAGCTCGGTCTCGCCCACTTTTCCCGCCGTGGTGCCGAGGCGCGTCATGAGGAAGTCTACCTTGTCCATCTCGTCGGACGAGAGCGTCGGCGTGTAGTAATAGAACTTCACGATCGAGAGGAGCAGCTCCTCGTCGCCGGCCTTTACACGCTCGAAGAACTGGCGCATCGCGCTCGGGGAAATCTGGCTGTCGTCCTCGGCCAGCGTCGCGTGCAGCGTGTCGAGCTGGCCGTCGAGGCGCGCCATCGCCGCGCGCGTGTCGGCTGCGGGCTCCACGCCTTTCGTCTCCTTGATGCGCTTGATCTGCTCGTAAAGGGGTGCGAAGGAGACCGCCGGCCCCGTGGCCCCACGAAGGCTCGTCCTGTGCACCCCCTGGAGGAACTGATGAAACGTCCAAAGGGTCTTGAACTTCATGGAGAGGCGGGCGTAGGCCAGCGAGATGGCTTCGGGGTCGGGCACGGTGCTCGTCACGTTTTGCCGATGATAGTCTGACCGCCATGATCGACCGTATCCTGCTTTCCGAGGAGACGATCGCGAGACGCCTGGACGTTCTCGCGAAGGAGATCGACGCGGCATACGCGGGCAAGGATCTCCTCGCCGTCGGCATCCTGAAGGGCTCGGTGTTCTTCCTGACCGACCTCCTGAAGCGCCTCAGCGTGCCGGTCTCGGTCGACTTTCTCCAGGTGCGTTCCTATGCCGGAACGAGCTCCTCGGGAAACATCAACATCGTCCACGATCTTTCGATGGACGTCCTGGGTAGAGACGTCCTTCTCTTCGAGGACGTGATCGACACGGGCCTCACGCTCCGGAAGATCCTCGACCTCCTTGCCTCGAGAAAGCCCCGCTCCTTGAGAGTGGCGGCGCTCCTCAAGAAGAGGCTGCCCGAAAACCGCGACATCCGCACGGACTTCCTCGGGTTCGAGATCGGCCCCGAGTTCGTCATAGGCTACGGCCTCGACCTAGACGAGAAGTACCGAAATCTGCCGCACGTGGCTGTATGGGATCCAACGCGATGAGCCTGAAGACGATCTCCGTCGACAACGCCCCAAAGGCCATCGGCCCCTATGCGCAGGGAATCGTGGCCGGAGGCTTCCTCTTCACCGCGGGCCAGGTGGGCCTCGACCCGGCCACGATGAAGCTCGTCCAAGGCGACGTCGCTGCCCAGACGCAGCGCGTCTTCGACAATCTCGAGGCCGTCCTGGCGGGTGCGGGCGCTTCGCTTTCGGACGTCGTCCGCGCGGGCGTCTACCTCGTCGACATGGGCGACTTCGCGAAAATGAACGAAGTCTTTTCAGCCCGCTTCGGCGCCCACCGCCCGGCGCGGTCGACCGTCGCGGTCGCAACGCTCCCGGCCGGGGCCCGGGTGGAGATCGACCTCGTCGTCCGCGTAGGATAGGGGCCCCGTTCGGACACTCTGGACGGAAGGAGCCCCGATGCGACTCACCTGCTGCCTCCCGGCCCTCGCGGTCTTCCTTCTCCTCTCCCTCCCGGCGCATGCCGATGAGACAGCGGCGACCACCCCGCCGAAGGAGGCCGCGAAGAAGGCTCCGGCTACGGCGACAGCGAAGCCCGCAGCGGCGACGGGGTCCTCCTTGACCGTGGCGCGCGATCCCGTCACGGGCGCCCTGCGCCCTCTCACGCCCGAAGAGGCGCGCAAGCTCCTGGGACGACGGCCGCAGGTCGCGGCCGCGCCCCAGGTCGTCACGCTGCCGGACGGAACCAAAGTGATGACGCTCGGCCCGGATCAAGCCAGCCTCTCCGTTGTGCGGGAGAATCCGGACGGAACTCTCACGAGCGCTTGCGTCCACGACGCCGATGAAGCACGTGCCTTCCTCGAGGCCGCGCCTCGACCCTCTCCGCCCCCCGCGACCCGCGAGAAGTAGGCGAAAAATGACGCGCCGCTTCCTCTTGCCGGCCCTTCTCCTCGCGTCTCTCGCCGCCCGGCCGCTTTTCGCCGGGGCGAACATCGTCATCGTCAACAACGATCCGGCCGGCACCGGCCTGAGCGATCCCACCCCGGTCTCGCCCGTCGGCGGAAACGCGGGGACGACTCTCGGCGAACAGCGGCTCAACGTGTTCAAGCAGGCCGCGGCGATCTGGGGAGGGCTCCTCGCGAGCACCGTCGACATCCGGGTGAGCGCGAGCTTCACTGCTCTCGATTGCACCGCGACGACCGGCGTCCTGGGCTCGACCTATTCGAACAAGGTCTACTCCGATTTTTCGGGGGCCCCGATCGCAGGGACGTGGTACGCAAAGGCGCTCGCAAACAAGCTTCACGGCTCGGACCTCGCCCCCGCCTCGTTCGACATGATCGCGCAGTTCAACAGCAAGCTCGGCCAGACGGGCTGCCTGACGGGCACCTCGTTCTATCTCGGCCTCGACAACAATCACGGGTCGGACATCAATTTCCTCACGGTGGCCCTGCACGAGTTCGCGCACGGGCTCGGGTTCTTCTCGGGCGTGGATTCGACGGGCGCGCTCCTCGGCAGCACGTCATCGCAGCCGACGCCGCAGCCGACCATCTTCGACCGCTTCATCTACGACGACACGCTCGGTAAGACGTGGGACAAGCTCACGGACGCCGAGCGCGCGGCGTCCGAGCTCAACACGGGCAACCTGACGTGGTCGGGGACGGCGGCGAACGCGTTCGCGGGCACGTATCTCGGCAAGAGGCGGCGCCTTCTCGTGACCGCTGGGGCGGCGTCCGGCTCCTACTCCGTCGGCACCGCCTCCTTCGGGCCGGCGCTCTCAAACCCGGGCGTCACCGGGCAGATCGTCGCGGCCCTCTACGGATTCGCCACGGACGGGTGCAGCCCGATCACGTCGAATGTCTCCGGCAAGATCGCGCTCATCGACCGCGGAACCTGTAATTTTACAGTCAAGGCCAAGAACGCCCAGAACGCGGGCGCGATCGGCGCCATCATCGCGGACAACACGACCGAGCCTCTGTTCGGAATGTCCGGCACGGACGCCACGATCACGATCCCGTCCATCCTCGTCACCATGAGCGACGGCGCGACTCTCCGCGCGAACCTTCCCGTTTCGGCGAATCTGGGGACCGAAGCGGTGCTCCTTGCAGGCGCGGATGCGGCCGGTCGGATGCAGCTTTACGCTCCGAACCCATACGAAAGCGGCTCGTCGGTGTCCCACTGGGACACGTCGGCGTTTCCGAACCTCCTCATGGAGCCGAACATCTCGTCCGACCTGCCGATAGGAGTCGACGCCACGCTTCCCGTGTTCATCGACATCGGCTGGCTCGCCGGCTCGGGCGGCCCGACGTCCACGTACATCCTGCCCTCGAGCGCCCACGCCCCCGGCAAGAACGGCGCCTTCTACACGACGGACCTGACGATCGCGAACCGCGGTGCGACGGACGCGAACCTCACGCTCCAGTTCCTGGGCCACGACCAGGACGGCACCGGGGGGCCGAAGCAGGTCCGTGCGCTCGCGGCGAACAAGGCCGTGACCTATGCCGACGTCCTGGCCTCGCTCTTCGGGGTCGGCGCCGCGGATCCTCAGAACTACGGCGCGATCCAGATCACGGCCGACTCGGCGTCGCTCAAAGTGGTCAGCCAGACCTCGACGCCGACGCCGAGCGGCGTCGGCACCTTCGGTCAGTCCGTTCCGGCCTTGGGCGCGAACGACCTCGTCACGCCCGGTACACCGAAAGCGCTCATCGGCCTTCGCGATGACGCCGCATTCCGCACGAACGTCGTTCTCGCGAACGCGACGACTTTGAGCGTGGACGTGACGCTCACGCTGCTCGCCGCGGACGGCTCGACTTTCGGCACGACGACCCGGACGCTGTCCCCGCTCGGGATGACGCAGATCGGCAACGTCGTCACCACGCTCCTCGCGCCCTTCGGCACGACGAACGCGGTTCTCGTCGTGACGACCGCGACGGCCGGCGCTCAGGTCGCGACGTACGCCGCGGTCATCGACAACAACACGAACGACCCCAGAACGATCCTTCCGTAGAGAGAAGCTCGAGACGAAAGTCGCGACACGCACATGGCCATGACCGTCGGCATCATGGGATTCGGAAGGATCGGACGGAACGTCTTCCGGATCCTCTACAAGAGAGACGACATCCGCATCGGCGCCGTGAGCGACCTGGGCGACGCGGCGTCCGTCGAGTATCTGCTGAAGTTCGACACTCTCTTCGGCCGCTTCCCGGACGAGCTCAGCGCGAAGGAAGGACATCTCTACGTCGTGGGGCGCCAGATCGCGCTCCTCGCGGGCCAGGAGAGGGGCGTCATTCCGCCCTGGGGCGACCTCGGCGTGGACACCGTCATCGAGGCGACCGCCCGCAGGCTTACCCGGGCCGAGCTGGAGAGGCACCTGGCCGCCGGCGCCAGGCGCGTGATCCTGTGCGAGCCGCCGGTGGACGCGTTGGATCTCACGGTCGTCAACGGCATCAACGACGGCCTCCTCAGGCGCGAGCATCGGATCGTCTCGAGCGCATCCTCCACCGTTCACTGCGTGGCGCCGCTCGCGAAGATCCTCCTCGACGCGTTCGGCATCAAGAAACTGCTGTTCACGACGATGCACTCCTACACGAACCAGCACCGGCTCGCGGACGTGCCGGCCGAAGACATGCGCCGCGGCCGGGCTGCGGCCGAGAACATCATCCCGCAGGAATCGCGCTCCCCCGGCATGCTGCAGGAGCTGATCCCCGGGCTTACCGGGAAGGTCGTCGGCGCGGCCATGAACGTGCCCGTGCCCGAACGGCTCGGCGGTCGACCTCGTGTGCTGGCACGAGAAGAAAGTGACCGTCACCGCGATCAACGAAGTGGTCCGCACGGCCATCGCGGCGAACTGGAAGGGAATCATGGACTACGAGACCGAGCCCATCGTCTCGAGCGACGTGACCCACAGCAGCTTCTCGTCCACGTTCGACTCGCTGGCCACGATGGTCCTCGGCGAGAACGTCTCCAAGACGCTCTCGTGGTACGACGCGGGCTGGGGCTACGCGCACCGCGCCGTGGAGCTTCTCGATCGCTTCGCGGCCCTGGACCGGGAGGCCTCCCGATGAGCCGTATCGCGATCAACGGCTTCGGCCGCATCGGCCGGACCGTCTACCGCATCCTCAGCGACCGGAAGGACATCGAGGTCGTCGCCATCAACGACCTCTTCGACAACGACCAGCTCGCCTACCTCCTGAAGTACGACACGGTGATGGGCGTCTTCGAGAAAGACGTGCGCGTCGACGGTGAGGTCATGACGGTGGACGGCCGGCGCGTCCTCATGACGGCGGAGAAGGACCCGGCGAAGCTCGCCTGGGGAAAGCTGGGCGTGGACGTCGTCGTGGAGGCCACGGGCAAGCTCGTCACGCGCGAGAAGCTGCAGAAGCACCTGGACGCGGGAGCGAAAAGGGTCGTCCTGACGGTCCCGCCGAAGGACGAGATCGACGCGATGGTCGTCGTGGGCGTGAACGACGACGCGCTCCGCAAGGAGCACCGCATCGTCTCGAACGCCTCCTGCACGACGAATTGCCTCGCGCCGATCGCGAAGATCCTGGACGAGGCCTTCGGCATCCAGGACGGCTTCATGACGACGGTTCACGCCTACACGAACGACCAGCGCCTCGCGGACGTGGCGCACAAGGATCTCCGCCGCGCGCGGGCGGCTGCGGAGAACATCATCCCGACGACGACGGGCGCCGCCCGTGCCGTCGGAAAAGTCCTGCCGCGGCTGAAGGGAAAGCTGGACGGCACCGCGATCCGGGTGCCGGTGCCGGACGGCTCGATCGTCGACCTCTCGTTAAGGCTCTTGAAGAAGCCGTCGGTCCTGGACGTCAACGCGGCCGTCAAGGCCGCGGCCGACGGGCCGATGAAGCGGATCGTGGAGTACAGCGAGGTACCGCTCGTCTCCTCCGACATCATCGGCAATCCGCACTCCTCGATCTTCGACGCCCTCTCGACCCGGACCGACGGCGACGGATGGCTCAAGGTCGTGGCCTGGTACGACAACGAGTGGGGCTACTCGAACCGCGTCGTGGACCTCATCGACCGGCTGGTCGCGCTGGGCTGAGCATTCCTCCGGTGTTCGGGGCTTCGCAGGCGTCAGCGGCCAGAAGCGATTTCTTCGAAAGCCGAGAGCGCGCGGTCGACGTCCGCGTCGCCGACGTCGGCGTGCGTGACCATGCGGATGGAGTCCAAGCGCCTGCGGCTCCCGCGAGGACACCACGCGATCGAAGCTTCGCCACGACCCCGGCCGGGTCGCCCCATTCACCTTCCAAGAAGAAGAACAGAATGTTCGTCTCGACGTCCGCAGGATCGATCCGAAGTCCGCGAATCCCCGCGAGTCCCTCCGCGAGCTTCTTCGCCCGAACATGGTCCTCGGGCAGGCGCGAACGCTCGTCCTCCAGCGCCACGAGCGCTGCCGCCGCGATGACGCCGACCTGGCGCATTCCGCCCCCGAAGAGCTTGCGGACGCGACGCGCCTCGGCGACGAAGGCCTTCGAGCCCGCCACGGCGCTACCCACGGGCGCGCGCAGGCCCTTCGAGAAGCACGTCATGACGGAGTCGAAGCCTTCCGCGAGGGACGCCTCGGAGACGCCGAGCGCTGCCGCCGCGTTCCACAGGCGGGCGCCGTCGAGGTGCGTCGCGAGGCCCTTCTCCTTCGCGAGGGCGAGGAGCGGGTCGACGACCGAGCGCGGGAGGACGGCGCCGCCGGCGAAGTTGTGCGTGTTCTCGAGGGCGAGAACGGACGTGCGCGGCAGGTAGTAGACCGTGTCGGGCCTGATCCACGCCGCGACCTGCTCTCTCGTCATCCGGCCGCGCGCCGCGTCGACGGGGCGCGGCAGGAGGCCCGAGAGCGCGGCCATGCCCGCCATCTCGTAGTGGAAGATGTGGCTCTTTCCCTCGAGGATGACTTCCGTGCCCGAGCGAGCGTGCACCCGCAGGGAAAGCTGGTTGCCCATGGAGCCGCTCGGGACGAAGAGAGCCGCCTCCTTGCCGAGAACCTCGGCCGTCCTCTCCTCGAGGCGCCGGACGGTCGGGTCCTCGCCATAGACGTCGTCGCCGACCTCCGCCTCGGCCATGGCGCGCCGCATTTTCGGGGTCGGCTTCGTGACGGTGTCGGAGCGAAAGTCGGAAACGGGGTCCGTCATGCCCTCGATCATCCCAGAACGAGCGCGGCGAGTGCCAGAAGGAAGCCGAAGAGATCGAGGCGGGCCGCCCGGCGCCGCGCGGCATCGGCGCGACTCACCCACGGCGGTCGAAGATTCTCTTCGAAGGTCAATGATTTTTCGCGGTAGTAGCGCTCCCGAGGAAGCACGACCATTACGGCGGAGACGAGAGCCGCGAGCAGCAAGAAGATCGCCACCGCCCGCCACACGTGGCGCGGCGGGAGGCTCGAGCCGAGGACCTGCGTCTCCAGCAGCACCCCCACGAGAAGCGCGCCCGCCGCGACGAACTTCGCCTTCGCGAGCTGCTCCCTTTCTTCGTCTTCCCCTTCTAAGAGAATCCCCAGCGCCGAGGCCCGGTGCGCACCCGCTTTCTCGCTCCCGTCCCGCTCAGCCGTTCCCTCTCCTTCTTCTCTTTCTAAGAGAATCTTCTTCTTTCTTCTGACAAGAAGAGCCAGAGGAACCCCGATGAAGACCGCGAGCCCCAGCCCGATCAGGACGCGCGACGCCTCGAGGAGAAAGTCCGGCAGCGACATTCGGGCGAGTGTAGCGGGATAATCGGCGCCAGATGGGCCTGTATCTCATCGAGACCTTCCCGGTCGGGCCGCTCCAGTGCAACTGCGCGATCGTGGCGGACCCGGCGACCCGCGAGGCTGTCGTGATCGATCCCGGGGACGAGCCCGACCGCATTCTCGAGGCGCTTGCCGGGGCCGGCCTGCGGGCGGTCGCGCTCGTCCACACACACGCGCACTTCGACCACGCGGGCTGCTCGGCGCTGCTCAAACGCATCACGGGCGCACCGATCCTCATGCACGCGGGCGACCGGCCGCTTTACCAGAATCTCACCGTGCAGGGCCAGACTTTCGGACTGTCATTGGACGCGCCCGGCATCATCGACCGGACTCTCGAGGGCGGGGACCGGGTCGCCTGCGGCAAGGGAGGGCTCGAGGTCATCCACACGCCGGGCCACACGCCGGGCAGCCTCTCCTTCCGGATGACCAGCGAGAACGGCGACGTGCTCTTCTCGGGCGACACCCTCTTTCGGCGTTCGATCGGGCGTACGGACTTGTGGGGCGGCTCGACCCCCCAGATCCTGGAGTCGATCCGCGACCGGCTCCTGACCCTGCCCGGAGGCCTTCGCGTCATTCCGGGACATGGCGACGAGACGACCATCGCCGACGAGGGAAGGAAGAACCCCTTCGTGGGAGACCCGAATTACCGCCCTCTATAATCCCGGCCGATGAAGCTGACGTTCGAGCAAAGCGCGGCGCTCCTCCACAAGTTCTGGTCCGGCCAGAGTGTCCCGTCCCCGAAGACCGGCCGCCCGATGCGAGCTTTCTTCGTGGATCGCAGCTTCAACCCGCAGGTCGTCATGATCGGCGGAAAGGGCGAGCATCTTCGTTTCGACCAGAAACCGCGGCAGATCGTCTTCTCGGACGGGCACCTCAAGTCCATGGTGCGCGACGCCAAGGAGCGCGAGAACCCCGTCTGCCCGCAGGACTTCGAGCCGCTCATCGTCAAGCGCACGCCCGCCGTGCGCTTCCCGAACGAGTGGGACTGGAAGTTCCAGTGTCCGAGGTGCTATTCGTTCGGGAGCTGGGAGTACACCGACAAGAAAGACGACGTGGTCGCGAAGCCCGCCGTCCGGAAAGACGCGCCCGCGTTCCACGACGAGACCATCCCGCTCCCGAAACGCATGGAGATGGCGAAGGCGGGCGACCTCGCGCTGAAGCTCTACGCGGCGATGGCGCAGACCGACTGCACGGCCTGCGGCTACGACTGCGAGGGTTACGCGAAAGCCATTGCGACCGGCAAGGAGAAAGACCTCACGCTCTGCGTCCCGGGCATGCAGGAGACGGAGGACGTCGTCAAGAAGCTCGTCGCCGGCACCTACGTTTTCGCCTGAGCCTCCGCGAGCATCGCCTCGATCACGGGCCGGCAGCGCTCGCCCGCGCACTCCCCCGTCGTGCAGCCCGTCGTGCGCGCCACGTCCTCGATCGTCCGCGCCCCGCGGTCGATCGCCTCTTTCACGCGCGGATACCGGATCGTGTTGCAGATGCACACGGGCCGGAATTTCAGCAGCATGAGCTGGCGTTTCTCTTCGGTGGTCAGTGGTCGGGCTGCGGACATGCGATTAAGGATTTCTAGAAAGATTTTCGGATGAAGATTTTCTTAGAAGGGTGTGTGTGGCCGGGGCCTCGAGAAGAGCTGCGGCCGCACAGAACTGGGAACGCTCGACCACCTTCTAAGAAATCTTCGTCTTTCTCCCCTCTCCCTCTTCCTCAAAAATCCACCGTGTAGCGGATCGACGCGCGGTCGCGCACACGGTCGAGGTAGACGACGCCGTCGAGGTGGTCGCTTTCGTGGAGGACGACGCGCGCGTGGAAGTCGTCCGCGACGAAGGTGACGGGTTTCCCGGACGTATCCAGCGCAGTCACGCGAATGCTCTTCGGGCGCGGGACCTTCGCCGCGAGAAACGGCACGGAGAGGCAGGCCTCGAAATCCTCGTCTTCCGTCTTGTCGAGCACCTCGAACGTGGGGTTCACGAGGAGCGTGGGCGCGACCTCGAGGACGTCCTTGCCGCGTTTCTCGCCGTGGACTTCGTAGAGCACCACGCGGAGGCCCGTCGACACCTGCGGCGCGGCGAGACCCGTACCGTGGTACTCGACCATCGTCTCCATCATGTCCTCGAAGAAAGCCCGGAACCGGCCCTTCTTGAGGTCGTGCGCCTCGATTTCCGACGCGCGTTTTCTGAGGATCGGCGAGCCGAGCTTGGCGACTTTCAGAATGGCCACGTGATCTCCCGGGAGCGGTGCTCCGCCCGCGCATTGTAGGGGGCCTTAGAATCCGTCCCATCCGATACGTCTTTCTCTTCAATCCCGCGGCCGGGAAGGGACGGGTGATGCGCGATCGCGACCGCATTCGCTCCGTTCTCGATGCCGCCGGCCTCAAGGGAGACTTCCTCGACACGGAGCGCCCCGGCCACGCCGCCGACCTCGCCGAAGCGGCCGGGAATCCCGGAGCCGACGTCGTCGTGGCGATCGGCGGCGATGGCACGGTGAACGAGACCGTGAACGGCCTCATGCGGCTCCCCGAGGCGAGGCGCCCGGCCCTTGGCCTCATGCCCGACGGAACCGGAAACGATTACGGGTTCGCGCTCGGCCTCAGGCCGGGAGACCTCGCTGACGCCTCGCGCGTCCTCGCCGAAGGCAAGACGCGCGTCCTCGACGTGGGAGAGGTCAACGGGCGCTTCTTCGCCAACAGCGTCGGTCTCGGGTTCGACGGCGCCGTAGCCGAGGCCGCCTCGAAGGTGCGCTATCTCAAGGGATTTCCGGCTTACCTGTGGTCCGTGTTCACGGTCCTGAAAGACTGGGCCAACTTCGAGCTCACTCTGACGGCGGACGGGAGAGTTCTCGAGGGCAAAGCGTTCCTTGCGGCGGTCGCGAATGGACCGCGCAGCGGGGGCGGCTTCCTCCTCGCGCCCGCCGCACGGCCCGACGACGGCCTCTTCGACGTGTGCCGCCTTGGCAACCTTGGCAAGCTCGAGGCGCTGCGACATCTGCCGAAGGCGCTCGACGGCTCGCACGTGGGCCTGCCGTGGGTCACGATCGTCCGCGCCCGCGAGGTCATCCTGGCCTCGGACCGGCCTCTCACGGCGCACGTCGACGGCAACCTCGTCTTTTCGGCGGGACACCCCGACCCGCTCGTCTTCCGAATGCATCCCAAAGCGCTGCGCGTTGTCGGAAACTGGAAAGAGGATGGTGCCCAGGGGCGGAATTGAACCGTCGACACCGCGCTTTTCAGGCGCGTGCTCTACCAACTGAGCTACCTGGGCTGGCCGCGCGACCATCGCACCCCGGGCACGTCCCTTGCGAAGAGGCAGGCCGCGAAGCGCCTGCGGGTTATAAGTGGCGCGCCTAGAATAGTCAACCGAAAGGGAATGATGCTCGCTCTCCTGACTCTCCTGCCGCTACTTCTCGCCCAGCAGCCGGCGGCCCCTGCTCCCGCAACACCTGCGCCGGCGTCCGAACCACCCAGCACGGGGAGCGCCGTCGCCGGAGAGGCCGGCCTCGAGGTGCTTTGGGCCCGGACGCTCCCCGAGGCGACCGAGGGGGCGAAGCGCTTGAAGGACGGACGCATCCTGATCTTCTTCGTGGCGCCCGACTGCGGTCAGTGCCAACGGATGGAAGCGCTCGTTGCGCCGTCCACGTCTTTCTACGCGTTCACGCGCGACAAGGTGCCTCTCTACGAGGACATCTCGACAACGGAAGGCCGAGACCTCGCGCGGCGCCTCAAGGTCCGCGGCGCGCCCACATGGATCGTCGTCACGCCGGACCTTCTCGAGTGCGGCCGGCAGGAAGGGCCGACGACGCAGCAGGGTTGGGTGAACGCCTTCATCGAGGCCGAACGCGGCTGGGCCGGCTACCGAAAGCTGCTTGCCGCCGAATCCGCCGACCCGGGGAATCCGCAGCTCGTTTTCGAGGTGGCGCGCCAGACGTATCAGCGCGGCGGCGGCACGCAGGCCGAGCCCAGGTTTCGGAGACTCGCGGGCGACGCGAAGGCGCCCGCCGCGATTCGCGAGCAGTCTCTCGGCTACCTGACCTCGCTCGAAATGGACTCGGGCCGCTTCGACGACGCGGTCTCTCACCTCGATACGCTCATCGCGACCGCGAAAGATCCCACGCTCAAGGAGCGTGCCGAGCTTCGCCGCGCGGACGTCGAGATCGCGCGCGGCCGCAAGGATCTCGCAACGTGGCGTCTCAGGGAATTCCTGAAGACCCATCCGAACTCACCTCTCGCGGCCGAGGCGCAGGCGCTCCTCGACGCGTTACAGGGAAAGGCTCCGGCGGCCCATCCCGCCCCCAAGGAGAGCTGATGTCCCTCCGATCCACCCTCGCCGCGCTGGCGCTCGCCGCCGCTCCGGCTCTCGCGCAGCCCGTCCCGGCTTCGAACACGATCGTCGCGCCGCGCCTCGCGGCCGACGCGGACCAGCTCGTCCAGGGAAGGCCCTTCCGGCTCGCGGTCGTGGCCGACATCAAGGCAGGCTGGCACGTGAACAGCCACACGCCGAAAGAGGATTTCCTCATCCCCACGGTCGTCAAGATCAAGCCGGCGCCGGGCCTCACGTTTTCAGCGGTGACGTACCCGATGCACAAGGAAACGAAGTTCTCGTTCTCCGACCAGCCCCTGGCCGTCTACGAAGGAAGACCGGTCTTCCTCGTGCCCGGTTCCGTCGAGGCGAAGGCCGCCCCCGGCCCGCGAACGTTGACGGCCGTGATCTCGTACCAGCCCTGCAACGACAACCAGTGTCTGCCGCCCACCGAGCTGACGACGTCGCTCACGATCGACGTCGCGAAAGCCGGTGCCGAGTCGAAGCCGAAGAACCCGGACGTGTTCGGTGGCCCTGCATCCGCTACCGGCGGTACCACCGGTGGCGCGGCCCCCGGTGACGGTGGCCCGGCCGCAGATGCCGGCGCAGCCGGTGGCGCGCCGCTGGGGTCGGCGGCGTTGCGCGAAAGATGGAAAGTCCAGGGCGTCCCGACGCTCCTTTTCCTGGGTCCGGACGGGAAGGAGACGGGGACGCGAGTCGTGGGCTTCGAGCCGCCCGAGACGTTCGCGCCGCGCTTCAGAGGAGGCGGCCCGGCGGCGGCGAAAGACGGCCTCGCGGGCAAGTCTCTGCCGATCCTGCTCGGCCTCGTCTTCGTCTCGGGCCTCGCGCTCAACCTCACGCCCTGCGTGTACCCCTTGATCCCCATCACGCTCGGCTTCTTCAGCCGGCAGGCGGGTGGAAGCAAGGGCGGCACGTTCGGCCTTGCGCTCGCCTACGTCCTCGGCATGAGCGCCACGTACTCCGCACTCGGCGTTTTCGCCGCTCTCTCCGGCTCGCTCTTCGGGGTCTGGCTCCAGAAGCCGGCCGTCCTCGTCGCGATCGCGGCGATCGTCCTCGCGCTCGCGCTCTCGATGTTCGGCCTCTTCGAGATCCAGGCTCCCCACTTCATCACGGACCGCACGGGCTCGAAGTCGGGAGCCGTCGGGGCGCTCACGATGGGGTTTTTCGTCGGCTTCGTGGCCGCGCCCTGCATCGGCCCGTTCGTCCTGTCGCTGCTCACGTATGTCGCCGCAAGAGGCTCGGCGCCGCTCGGCCTCGGTCTCTTCTTCACGCTCGCGATGGGGCTCGGCCTTCCCTATCTCGTACTCGGCACGGCCTCCGGCAGCCTGAAGGCGCTCCCCCGGTCGGGAGAGTGGATGACCGCCGTGCGTCGGGTGTTCGGCTTCGCGCTCGTCGCGCTCGCCGTGTATTTTCTGCGCCCGCTCCTCCCGGCACGCGTTTACGAGATCGGCCTCGCGCTTCCGCTCCTCTCGGAGGAGTGTGGTTCCTCTTCTTCGAGAAGAGCGGAGCCGGCCTCCGCGGATTCGCCGCCGTGAAGGCGGCGGTCGCCGTCGCGCTCCTCGCCGCGGGCGCGGCCTTCGCGATGCCCCGGAAGGCTTCGGCCGAGCTCGCGTTCCAGCCGTACTCCGATGCCGCCGTCGAGGCGGCGCGGTCGGCCGGCAAGCCCGTGATGATCGACTTCTACGCGGACTGGTGCC
This sequence comes from Thermoanaerobaculia bacterium, assembly GCA_963816185.1. Classification (GTDB taxonomy): domain Bacteria; phylum Acidobacteriota; class Thermoanaerobaculia; order UBA5066; family UBA5066; genus Fen-183. Next base: position 171,135 of record CAWFJJ010000030.1, read on the forward strand.
TTCCCTGCAGGGAGCTCGACCACAAGACCTTTCACGACGTGCGCGTGATCGCGGCGGCGAAGGGCTGGGTGCTGCTGAAGGCTGATCTGACGAGATAGTCTGTGGCGAACACCGCCTCGATCTATCGGAAATAGCCGTTGACGTCCACGATGAAGTGGACGGACCCGCTCGCGTCGTTCTGGACGCCGATCGAGCCCGCGCCGTCGGTTGCGAGATAGAGCATGGTGTTGTTTGCGCGGGTTTGGCCGGCCCTGAAGGCGATCGTGGTCGTGCCGGTCGGAATGGCGTTCCCGGGGAAACAGGTAAGGCTCCCCGCCGCTGCTGGCTGCGTCACGGTGACGTTCGCCGAGATCGTCTTCGCGTCCGCCGGTACCGCGCAGCTTCCCGCCAGAACGAACGTTCGCCGCGCGCCGTTTCCGTCGAGCGCGGGCCCTCCGAACGGGCCGCTCGCGTTCCGGGTGTCGACGATACGGCAAGGCGTCAGCGGGAAGAACCGCGATTCGGCCGGAGGAGGGGCGTAGAAGAAGCTGGCCGCCAGAATCAGGGGTTGAGCGCCGGGATTCGTGACCGTCAGGGCCACGGTCCAGGGACTGAGATGCGGTCGTGAAGTGATCGTCGTTGGATCAACGACCGTCACGCCGGTCGCGGGGACACTCCCGACCGAGACCGTCGCCCCGGACCGAAAGCCCGTGCCCAGGACGGTGACCGGGGTCCCTCCCGCGTCCGGCCCGAAGGAGGGCGTCACCCGGGTCACCGACGGCGCGGGAGCGCCCAGATTGATCCGTCCCACATCGTAGCCGTCGGCGAACCAGATCGCGCCGTCCGGACCGGCAGCGATCCCGCGGGGAACACTCCCGAAGGGAAGAGGAAACGTGGTTACCTGGCCCGAAGGCGTGATCCGTCCGACCCATGCATCGACGAAGTCGCTGTTCGTGAACCACAGGTTGCCATCCGCGCCGGCCGCGATGTCATGCACCTCGATCCCCGTCGCGACGGGGAACTCCGAATAGACCCCAGCCGTGGTGAGGCGCCCGATGCTCAGACGGCCGGTGTATTGGAACCAAAGGTTGCCGTCGGGGCCGGCCACGATCTTCTGCGGACAGACGCCGAGCGCAGGATTGGGGGTTGGGAAGTCCTGGAACTGCCCGCCGGGCAGCAGACGAGTTCAAGCCCCGCCAGCGCCTTTGCATCCCGCGAGCCACAGCGCACCGTCCGGGCCGAGCGTAATCCCGTGCGCGAAGGTCGCGACGAGGAATTCCGTGATCGAACCGCCCGTCGTGATTCTCCCTGCGACGTTGACGCCGCTTTCCGTGAACCACAAGGCGCCGTCTGGACCCGCGGTGTCCCCATGGGACTGCTCACGGTAGCGAGCGAGAATTCTGTCGCGGTGCCGGAGGGGGTATGAGGCCGATGAACTCCGGAACGGTTCCGCACCAGAATTCCCGTCCGGCCGCGCGATGTGGGTAGCAGCGGATCAGCGAGGGAGTTGAGTGAAAAACAGGGTGTTGATGTTGAGATCCATGGGTCGAGCGACTCGCCTCCGTTGTTGAGAAGCCAGAGGTTGCCGTCCGGACCCGCCGTGATGTCAGTGAAGGCGCCGTCGGGGATGGGGAAATACTGGATGCCGAACTGGCCCGAGGCCGTCAGATACTTGTAGGCGTTGGCGAGGCTGCCGGACTGGCCGCCCGGGTTGCTGACGGAGACTGCGACCGGTCCGATGGAATGAGCGGGAGGGTGGGCCGTCAGCGAGGTCGAATTGACGATCGCCACCGACGTCGCGGGAACGCCCCCGAAAGTGACCGTCGCCCCGGCCGCGAAGCCGGTGCCGGTCACGATCACGATGTTGCTTCCCGCAGCCGGTCCGAAGGCCGGCACGACCCGGGCGAGGTTCGGCGTCTGGCTGAAAGCCGGCACCGAAAGCAGCAGCAACCCGGCCCCCGCGAGCAGAATTCTTCCGGGTCCGCGGCGCTGACGAAGGATGCCCACCGAATGGAACGGATTCATGGCTTCCTCCTCCCTCGTGGAATCGGTTCCAGACAGAGATGCGCAAACCGAAGCGATTCGTTGCACTCACCCAAAGGAGGTCATGCGTCCGCCGCGGGCGGCGTGTCAGAATACGGCTGGCTTCCCTCTCCATGCACGAAAGGGTCCCGGATCGGCCGCACGACATCACTGGGCTCCTGAGGGCTTGGAGCGCGGGCGACCGGCGCGCCCTCGAGGAGCTCGTGCCTCTCATCTATGCCGATCTGCGCCGCCGCGCGGCTTCGCTCATGAGAAATGAGCGGGTCGAGCACACGCTCCAGCCGACCGCCGTCGTGCACGAGGCCTTCGTGAGGCTCGTCCGTGCCAAAGGAGTCGACTGGAAGGACCGCGCCCACTTCTTCGGAGTCGCGGCACATGCCATGCGCGAGGTTCTCGTCGACCACGCGCGGCGGCGCGATGCCGGAAAGAGGGGGCCGGGCCGGAAACGTCTCGCGATCGAGACCGTCGACGTCGCGGTACATCCCCGCACGGTCGACCTCCTCGCCCTCGACGAGGCCCTCGAGAACCTCGCCACCCTCGACGAGCGGCAGGCCCGGCTCGTCGAGCTGCGTCTCTTCGCGGGCCTCACCGTTCAGGAGTCGGCAGAAGTCCTGGGTTGCTCGGCCGCCACCGCGAGCCGCGACTACCGGCATGCCGAGGCGTGGCTTCGGCGGCAGATGAGGGGCGCAACGGCGTGACGCCCGAGCTTTTCCGGAAATCGCGAGCGCTCTTCGACGAGGCCATCGAGCTGCCGCACGCAGACCGCGACACGTTCCTCCGTGAGACCTGCGGGGATGACGCCGCGCTGCGCGAAGAGGTCGAGGCGCTGCTCGCCGAGTCCGAATCGGCCCCTCTCGACAGCGGCGTGCGCGAAGCCGTGCGCTCCTTCGACACGATTACGAAGGGCACCCGGGTCGGGCCGTACGAGCTCGTTCAGGAGATCGGACGCGGCGGAATGGGGACCGTCCATCTCGCGCGCCGCGCGGACGACACGTTCCGGAAAGACGTCGCGATCAAGCTCGTCGGTTTTGGTCTCGATGCGACATATTTCCTCGAGCGCTTTCGGGGAGGAGCGCCGGATCCTCGCGTCGCTCGCGCACCCGAACATCGCCGCGCTCCTCGACGGCGGGACGACGGAGGACGGACACCCGTATCTCGTGATGGAGCTCGTGTCCGGCCGACCGATCGACGTCTACTGCCGGGAGGAGAACGCGTCCGTCGAGCGCCGGCTCCGGCTCTTCCGGGACGTCTGCGCCGCGGTCCAGCACGCGCACCGCAACCTGGTCGTCCACCGCGAACTGAAGCCGTCCAACATCCTCGTCACGCAGGAGGGTATCCCCAAGCTCCTCGACTTCGGCCTCGCCCGCCTGCTCCTGCCGGAGGGCGGGGCGGAGCGCACCGCCACCGAATACCGCGCGCTGACGCCCGCCTTCGCGAGCCCGGAGCAGGTACGCGGCGACGCCGCCACGACAGCTTCCGACGTTTACTCCCTCGGTGTCCTGCTGTACGTGCTTCTCACCGGCCGGAAGCCCTATAGGGCGGCCACCGGCGACGAGTACGCCGGCCTGCTGCACTCCGTGCTCACCGAAGAGCCCCTGCGGTTCGAAGACGCCGTCCCCGGAGCGAAGATCCCCAAGGACCTCGAGGCGATTGCGCTGAAGGCGCTTCGCAAGAAAGCCGAGGAGCGCTACGGCTCCGTCGAGACGCTCTCGGCAGACGTCGAGCGCTTCCTCGAAGGCCGACCCGTCGAGGCGCGGCGGGGCTCCAGGCTGTATCGCGCGCGCAAGTTCGCCGGGCGTCACTGGTCGGGACTCGCCGCGACCGGGCTCGTCGCCGCGTCGCTCGTGGCGGGTCTCCTCGTCGCGAACCAACAGCGGAGGAAGGCGGAAAGACGATTCGACGAAGTCCGCAAGCTGGCGCGGACCGTGATGTTCGACCTGCACGACGGCATCGCCCGCCTGCCCGGCTCGACGAAGGTCCGGGAGAGGCTGGTCAAGACCGGATTGGAATATGCAGACGCGCTCGCGAAAGAAGGGTCCTCGGATCCCGGCTTCCAGCGCGAGATCGCGGCGGCCTATTCGCGGCTCGGCGACGTGCAGGGAGGCGGCAACTCGAACCTGGGCGACAGGGAAGGCGCGAAGGAGAGCTATCGAAAGGCGGTGGCGATCCGTGAGGCTCTCGCCGTGTCGCGGTTCGCCACCGACCAGGATCGGCTCCTGCTCGCCACGAACTTCGTCCGGCTGGGGCAGATCGGCGGCCCCGAGGCTCAAGGCCGCCTTCAGAGGGCGCGCGAGATCCAGGAAGCGGTTCTTCGCGCCGACCCCGGGAGTTTCGCCGCCCGGGGGGGCCTCGCCCTGACTCACACGGCGTTCGCGGGGTTCTACCAGCAGGACCCGCAAAAGGCGCTCGAGGAGTGGCGGATTGCCCATCGGCTCTTCGAGGAGCTGGCCCGCGAGAGACCTGACGATGCCGTCGCACAGAGGGATCTCGCCGTCAGCTGCAAGTACCTGGGCGCGCGACTCCAGCAGATGGGCGACCTCGAGGCCGCGCTGCCGCTCTACCGGCAGGCAGTGGCTATCGACGAGAAGCGCATGGCAGCGGATCCGAACGACGCCCTGGCTCGCCTCGACCTCTCCTTCAGCCTCGGCTCCGTCAGCTCCTGCCTCGGCGACATGGGAGATATGCGGAGCGCACTGGGGTTCCGCGAGCGCGCGGTCGTCTTACGCGAGGCGATCGCCGCGGCCGATCCGGCGGAGAGCTGGGGGAAAGTCGGCCTCGCGGATGCCCTGGAGGATGGCGAGATTCGCTTTCGGAGCGAGGATTCGAAGGTGCCCGCGCTGCTTTTTCACGCGGCACGTCCATCCTCGAAATCTGGCTTCAACGGGAGCCGAAGGACGTGAACCTGAGAGCCAGCCTGGCCGGGACGAGGGGGTGGCAGGTGATCGCCGAAGCCGCGCTTGCGCGCCGGGGCAAACGAAGCGATCGCGCGAAACAGCTCTCTGCCGCTCGGGCGCGCCTGCTCGAGATCCAGGCTAGTTCGACGACAAAGAGCGTGAAGAACCCTCGCGGCTTGAACGCCAGCTATCCGAGAAGATAGAGCCGAGCTCGCCAAGCTCGACCCGAGCTGGCGGAAGCAAGCGCGGCCGCCTGCCTCGCCTCGGTGAGGCCGCTCGGGGTATTCGGCCGCCTGCCGAGAACCAGGGTCCTGCCTCGACGACGCTGGGCGCGAGCGGGACGCATGCGGCCCGAGCCGCTAGGGACAGCCGCTCTCTTTGCGCTCCAGGTCCCATTCCCACAGGATTGGACCCGTCGGCGGGACCGGCGCGAGGTACGGGGACGGGCCCTGGACGGACGGCGTATGCGAGGCCGACGACCGGGACGACCGGTCCGAGGGGAAACTCGCTCAGGGAATCTCGAGCCGTCGTTGCCGATGGTCACGTAGTCGTAGCCGAGCCCGGTCGGAATGAACCAGTCGAGCTCCAACCGGAAGACGTCCTTGTCCACGTCGTAGACGCCGCTGTTGAGACCGACGTGCATCTGAGGATCGCCTTTGCGCGCGAGATCGACATTGGTCTTGTCGCAGGCGGTGGGAGAGCCGAAATACGCGCGGGTGTCGATGGAATCCGCGCGCATCGTGACGTTCAGGTTGTCGTCGATGCTGAAGGACAGGCTCGACTGGTACCTCACGTGGTCGTCTGCAAAGACCAGGGGACACTTGAACTGGTCGTCCAGCGAGGCCGTGAGGGTCCAGTCTCGGGCCAGGACACGAACCAGTAGCCCGAGTGCTTTCGAATGAGGCCCCGAAACGTCCGGTTGGTTATGCGAGAGCTTCACGGCGATGTTGACCGGATTGTTGGTCGGGACGCAGCGGGGAGCGGTGTACGTGGCGTTGTTGCCGTCATGCGAGACGAGCGTGCCGTCCGCGGGATCTTCGAGAGCCTCGAGCGAGCCGTTCAGGTACCAGGCATATGTGAGACGGCTCGGATCGACCGGACCCAGCGGGGAGGAGCCGAAGATGCTGCCCTCCGAGGACGAGGCCCCCACGTCGAGAACCAGCAGGGGCAGTTCTCCGCCCGTGGGGAGCGCCGCCTTCTTGGGGAAGATCTGAATCGAACGGAACGTCCCCCAGTCAACACCCGGCGAGTCGACAAGAGCACGGAAGGCCGCAGGTGTCGCGGCTGCCGCGGGCGCGGTCGACGTGATCGGCACCGCGAGCATCCGAGCGGCCGTGTTCACCGACCCGCCCGTCTCGACGAACCACGTGCTGCCGTTCCTGAAGGCGAGGCCGAGCGATCCCGGGGCGCTGCCGACCACGTCGTTGCTGCCGTAACGAAAGACGAGCGTGGCCGGTTTCGCGAAGCCGAGACCGCCCGGCGACAGCGTGTAGCTCGCGCCCGTGGCCTGCGGCGCGTCGGTCGGCGTCGTCTGTAATGACAAGGCGACCGCGAGGCGAGCGCCCCCGCGGGGATCCTAAGAGTCAGCCGTCCATCATCCGACCGGATCGATCCGCCCGCCGGTCCGATCGTCGCACTCGAGGGGATCGTGGTAGGGAGCGCCGCGATCGGCGTCACGACGGGATCTCCCGAGAGGTTGTCGATGGACGAGTCGAAGACGTCGACGCTGCCGGCCGTGACCTTCACGCGGAGCGTCGCGTTCTCGGGGATCGTAGTGCTCGGAAGAAGGTCCTGGATCCCCGGCTGCGTCCAGCCGAAGGCACCGAGAGAGGCCGACGTCGTCGCGACCGTCGCCCCCGCCGCGTCCTGAAGGGTAAGCGTGTACTGAGCACCGTCCGCGCCAGCCGCAAAGCCGACGTTGGTCCGGAAGGCCGCGTTCTGCCGGATCCCGGTGACTGCGGCTCCGGCGTCCGCCGACGTCACGAACGACAGGAGCGGGACGGGCTTCTGCTGCGAGCCGAACGTGCCGGGCCTCGCGCCAGCGGGGTCCACGTTGCTCGTCCGGCAGAGTATCGCCACCGGCCACTCCGACTGGAATCTCAGCGCGCCAGCGGATCCGACCGGCAGGCTCAGCAGCGAATCGAGGACATCGACGACATCGCGGATCCTCCCGGCGGGGACCACGAACGACGCGACCGCGGGTGAGGGGTTCGCGTTGCCGTTCGCGTGGAACGCGACCTGGACCGTCGCGTCCGTGTCCGTCGGGTTGTAGAACCGTCCGTCCGTCCGGAAGAACGCCCCGTTCCGGCCGCTCGCCCGCGCGACGCCGTTCACGACGACGTCCTGGATACCGGCCGGCAGGTCCTCGAACGCGAAGAGCAAGCTGTCGCCCGTAACGTTGTCCACGACGACCGCGTATCCGGCGGCGTGTCCGCGCGTCACGGCAACCTGCGCCCGCCCGACGGTCACGGCTCCGGCGAAGCTGGCGACCGAGAACTGCTGGAGGCCCGCCGCATCGAGCGAGAAATCCTGATGTCCGTGCACGTTACCGTCCGCGTCATAGACGGTCACTGTCGCCGCGCCGCCCGACGGGTCCGGGAAGACGAGGGCCACGTTCGTCCGATAGCCCTCACTCGGCGAGGGATCCTGGCTGATCCAGAGGCTGTCGCCTACGTCGCCGGGGGCGAGAAGACGGTCGGAGGCGACAACGGGAAGGGCCACGCCGTAGGTCCCGGACGCAGCCGTGTTGTAAGTTTTCGCGCGGATCAGGAGCGGCTGGTCCGAGGCGACCGAGACGGCGCCCGCGGTCCCCGGCGACCCGAAAAGGCTCGCGACGACGTCCGTCGAGACGACCGTCTGGCCCGGGGTGCCAGCACCTTCGAGCTCGCACCGGACGGGAAGAGCGAGAGCGTGACGTTTGCGGCGGCGCCACCCGGGTTCGTCACGGTCAGGTCCGAGACGAAGTGGGTCCCGTTCAACCCGGACGCGTTCACAATCCCGGGGATCGTCCAGGAGGATTGGGCCGAGACGGGAGACGCGAGCATCAAGAGGGCCGCGGTCATGAACTCCGAGGCGAGGCGACTGAGGCGCATCCCGTACCTCCTGGCGGCGGCACGTGCACCGCCACCAGTAAGAGATGCGCAAAACCGGAGCTTTTCCTAGCAGGGTTTCTCAGAAGACATCGGTCACCGTCGACGCCGCGGCGCCGCGGATCGTCCGAATTGCCTTCCAAGAAACTCTTCTATTCTTTCTTCTCGAGCCGACTCAGCAGCGCGTCCGCCGCGGCCCGCTGGGCGTCTTTCTTCGAATTCCCTTGTCCCCGCGCGCTGATCCCGTCGCCGTAAGCCACGTCGTAGGAGAAGCGCCGGTCGTGCGGGGGGCCGCTCTCCTCGACGAGAAGATAGACCGGAAGCGGCTTCCCTTCGGCCTGCGCCCGCTCCTGGAGCGCCGTCTTCGGATCGCGGCGACGCAGCCCTTCGAAGTCGAGCGAGGCCACGTCGGCGTCGAAGAGACGTCCCGCCGCTGCGCGCGCCGCGTCGATCCCGCCGTCGAGAAGCAGCGCCGCGAACACGGCCTCGAACGCGTCCGCCAGGCGCGCGTCGCGGTCGCGGCCGCCCGCGCGCTCCTCGCCGGGCGACAGGCGCAGCGCCGAGCCGAGCCCGACGCGCCGCGCGAGCGCCGCGAAATGCTCTTCCGAGACGAGCTGTGACCGAGCTTTCGACAACGTGCCTTCACTCTCGAGCGGGAACGCCGCGAAGAGCTTCTCCGCCACGAGAAAGTTCAGGATGCTGTCACCGAGGAATTCCAGCTTCTCGTTATCCTCCACATCCACGTTCTCGTTCGCGAACGAGGCGTGCGTGAGGGCGCGCTGCAGCAAGACGGAATCGCGAAAGCGATGGCCGAGGGCGCTCTCGAGCGCGTCGATGGCGTCTGGGCCTTCCGAGGACATCGGGCCTCCCCTCAGAACGGATTTCGCCAACGCAAGCCAGGAAATCGCGCGAAATCTGCGTCGTTCGAGTGCAGCTCGCACTGGTGCTCGATCGCGATGGCCGCGAGGTGAGCATCCGTGGTCAGGTTTGCGGCGACGCCCACGGAGGTCAGTAGCCTTTCGAGAATTTCGAGATGCCGCGGTCCGGGCTCGAGAACCTCGACGAGCGGCCGCTCGAACCACAACCGGACGTGGTGAAGTGTTCGTCCGGGATCGAGAGGGTTGACGAGGACTGCCGGATGCGTCATCAGGCGGACGAACCCGCACACGACCGCCCATGGCAACCCTACGGGATCCGAACCGTTGAGCAGTCCTTCCCACCACGCCTTGGCGTCGGCGTGGTGCGGGGCATGGCGGTTGTATGCGAAGACGAGAAGATTGATGTCCGGCAGGATCATCGATCGGCCCGCGTCTCGCCGACGAAGTCCTCCGCCTCGAGCCGGTCCGAGATCTGGTTTAGCTTGCCAGGGTCGACGCCCGGCCGGAGGCCGCTCGAATTAGGCTCGACGGTGAAGCGGCGCCGCGGGGAGGGCGCGCTCTCCTGGGCGGCGAGCCCTCGGCGAAGGACGGTGTTGAGCGCGACCTTGAAGGAAGAACGCCTCCGGCGCGCGTACTCCTTGAGCTTGTCGGCAAGGTCTTGCTCCAGAGTCACCGTGGTTCTCACGAAGGCATCATGATGCTATTTAATGCTGCTGTCAAGATGGCACGGGGGCGTTCATTCAAATTCACTTCGACTGCGATTAAGCTCTCACCTCGACCTATGGACCGTCGACGCTTCCTCACGATGTCCCTCACCACGTCGGCCGCGTCCGTCCTGTTCCCGCAGCTCATGATTCCCCCGCGGCTCCTCGCCACGAGCCCCAAGAAGATTCTCGTCTTGGGAGGGACCAGCTTCCTGGGACCCGCGGTCGTCGAAGCCGCTGTCGTGGCCGGACACAGCGTGACGTTGTTCAATCGTGGAATTACCAATCCCGCGTTGTTCCCGGCCCTCGAGAAGCTGCGCGGGTTCCGCAGCCCCGACCCCGCGGACGAGAACTTCACGGCGTTGGGCCGGCGGCGCTGGGACGTGGTCATCGACGTATGGCCATCCGATCCCTCGGTCGCCGAGAGCGCAGCTCGCCTGCTGCGGGATCAAACGACGCATTATCTCTACGTCTCGTCGATCGCCGCGTACGATCGAAAGGGCTTTGCGCAAGCGGGTCTGACGGAAAACGCGCGCCTGAATCCCTGGGATACAGCCATTCGCCCGTACGACCGGGGGAAAGCGGAAAGCGAGCGCCGCCTCGTCGCTCTCCTGAGGAATCGACTCACAGTCGTCCGTCCCGGACCTATCAAGGGCGACCGGGACACCACACCCGACCTCCTGGCCTGGTTACGACGGGCTCAGACAGGGACGACGCACATCGGACCGGGAACGGGTGAGGACCACGTGCAGCTGGTCGACGTCAAGGACGTGGCACGATTTCTCGTCCTCGCCATCGACCGATCCCTTCACGGAACATTCAACCTCACCGGCACCCCCATGTCGTTCCGCGATTTCCTCGCACGCTGCGTCGCCGCCACGCGCTCGAGTTCCGATTTCGTCTGGATCCCCCAGGATTTTCTGCACCAGCGAGGACTGGATCCCGATCCCTCCTATCTTGGCAAGTTTCCGTTCTGGCATCCAGAACCCGAGCGACGCGGTTTCTTCCAGATCAGCAGTCAGAAGGCATTCGACGCAGGTTGGACTCAGCGCCCGTTCACGGAGACTGCGCTCGAGTCCCTATGGTTTTTCGATCAACTCGATCCCACCGTGTGGGAGTGGACTGACGAACTGTCGCCGCAGAGCGAAGCGAGCGCTCTCGCGGCATGGAGGGAAGCGACCCTGTCTCTGACTGGTACCGGAGGAGGGATTTGAACCCTCACGACCCTTTCGGGTCAGGGGATTTTAAGTCCCCTGCGTCTGCCATTTCGCCACTCCGGCGCGGAGAAGCTTACGCCGGGAGGCGGGCGCGAGGGAGGACGGGATTGGAGGCGACGGTCGGAGTCGAACCGACGAATGAGGCTTTTGCAGAGCCTTCCCTTAACCACTTGGGTACGTCGCCGTCCCGCTCGGAGGCGGGATGTTAGCAGGCCGAGGCCTCAGCTCGACATCGCGCGCGCGAGGACGAACAGCGACGGATCGAGGGGCTTCGTCTTCCCGGCGACGTCGTCGAGAGGCGTGGCTGCCACGACCCCCCCGAGCTGGCCGACGAGGATGCCGGACTCCCCCGCCGCGAGGCGCTGGACTGCCGCTGCGCCGAGGCGCGTCGCGAGGAGCCGATCGAAGGCGCCCGGCGAGCCCCCGCGCTGCACGTGGCCGAGCTGCGTGACGCGCAAGTCGAAGCCGAGGCGCTTCTCGTTCTCCCGGAAATACTGCGCGAGCGCCCGGGCGTTCTGACGCGCACCCTCCGCCACGACCACGATGGCGTGCCTCTTCCCGCGCTCACGCGCGACGTAGAGGTCCTGCGCGAGCTCCTCGAGGTTGGTCTCCATCTCGGGGATGACGATCGCCTCGGCTCCTCCCGCGATTCCCGCCATGAGCGCGAGATAACCGCAATCGCGGCCCATGACCTCGACGAGGAACGCGCGCTCGTGAGAAGACGCCGTGACCTTCAGCCGGTCGATGGCCTCCAGGGCGATGTTGAGGGCCGTGTCGACGCCGATCGTGATGTCCGAGCCCGGAAGGTCGTTGTCGATCGTGGAGGCGACGCCAACGACGGGGAATCCGGCCTTCGCGAGCGCGTTCGCCCCCATTTGAGAGCCGCTGCCGCCGATGACGACGAGGCATTCGACGCCGCGGGCCCTGAGGACGCCCAGCGCCTGCTCGCGTCCGACTGTCGTCTTGAATGCGTCGCAGCGCGCGCTCCCGAGGATCGTCCCGCCCTGCTGGATGATGCCGCCCACGTCGCGCGGGCCGAGCGGCGAAAGCTCGCCGCCGAGGAGTCCCGCGAAGCCGTGATGCACGCCGAAGATGCTCCAGCCCTGCGCGATCCCCGCGCGAACGACGGCGCGGATCGCCGCGTTCATGCCCGGCGCGTCACCTCCGCTCGTCAGGACGGCCATGCTTCTCATGCGGACTCCCTTCGTTCCCCGCTCAAGCGGGGCGGACAAACGGCCATTCTGCCTTCCTTCGCGCCATCACGAGATACGCGATGACGCCGGCGCCGAGGACGACGAGCCCCGTCAGCTTGAACCCTTTCTCGGGCGAGAGAAGGACGAAGCCCCAGAGAACGAGCGCGACGAGCGCCGGCAGCGGGTAGAGCCACATGCGGAAAGGGCGCGCGAGATCCGGCCGCGTCTTTCGGAGGACGAGCGCCGCGGCGACCTGGGCGATGAACGGGATGACCGCGCGAATCGAAACGATGGCCGAGACGACGACCCTGAGGTCCAGGAAAGAGAATACCGAGGCCGCGCCGCCGAGCGCGACGAGCGCGACGACCGGATAGCCTTCGGTCGGATGCAGGCGCGCGAACGCCGGGAAGAAGTTTCCGTCCCGCGCGGCCGCGAAGAGGATGCGCGAGTAGCCGAGCGTCAGCGAGAAGACCGACGCGAACGCGGTCCACAGGATGAGGCCCGTCACGAGGCGTGCGACGGGCCGGCCCGCGAGTACCGCGACGAAGTCCGCGACCGTGGATTTCGAGCCCATGGCCTCGGCCATCGGCAGGACGGAGACGATGCAGGCATTCATGAGGATATAGAGGACGGCCACCGAGAGGATCGAGATGACGATGACACGCGGGATCGTCTTCGTCGGCTCGACGATCTCCTCCGCGAGGTAGCAGACGTTGTAGTAGCCGAGGTAGTCGTACACGGCGAGGATGAGGGCCAGTCCGAGCCCGCCGAGGACTCCGGCGGGCGGCGCGATTCCCGGCGCGGAGACGACGGGCGCCTCCCAGAACCGGAACGCCGCGAGCTTCAGGTGCGGGAGGCCGAGTCCGATCACGATCCCCAGCGTCGAGAGGACGCCGATCCAGAGGACGACCGAAAACCGCCCGATCGCACCGATCCGGCGCATGAGGAGGAGAGTGACGGCGACGCACAACAGGGACGCCACGGGCGCCTCCCACCTGTCGGGAATCTGCGGAAAGACGAAGTGGAGATAGCGCGAGAAGCCGATCGCCCCCGAAGCCATCGAGAGCGGAGCCGAGAAGATGATCTGGAAGAGGAACAGGAACGACACGAGCCGGCCCCAGCGCGCGGGACCGTACGCCTCTCGCAGGAACGCATACGAGCCTCCCGCGCGCGGCAGCTCGGCCGACAGCTCCGCCGTGACGAGCCCGTCCGCGATCGCGAGGACGGCACCGAGGATCCAGGCGCCGAGCGCGCGGCCGCCGCCCATCGCGGCGAGGATGAGGGGAAGGGTCACGAAGGGCCCGATCCCCACCATGTCGATGATGTTCAGGGCGGTGCCCTGCCAGAGCCCGATCTCGCGCTTGAGCGCCATGAGCGGGAGAGAATAGCCGTAATCGGCATGCCGAGACTCTCCCCTTCGTTCGTCCTCCCGACGGCGCTCGTTCTCCTCCACGCGCCTGTTCTCGCGCAGGGTCCCGCGGCTACGCCTCAGATCCAGGACAACAGCTTCCTCATCGAGGAGGCCTACAACCAGACGCCGGGAGTCGTCCAGACGATCCAGACGTTCTCGCGGATGTCCGGATCAGGCGACTGGGTCTACACCCTGACGCAGGAATGGCCGGTTCCAAGGGAGACGCACCAGCTCAGCGTCACGATTCCGGTGCAGGGCGTCACGACGGACACCGGGCGGGCGCGGGGCCTCGGCGACGTCGCCCTCAACTACCGTTACCAGCTCGTCGGAAACGGCGACGCCAGGGTCGCCGTCAGTCCGCGGCTCACGCTCCTCGTTCCGTCCGGCGATCGCACGCGGTCTCTCGGCGCCGGCGGTCTCGGCATCCAGGTCAGCCTCCCGCTCAGCCTCGTTCTCTCCGATCATTTCGTCACGCACTGGAACGCCGGAGTCACGTTTACGCCCGCGGCGACGGACGTCTCGGGCGAAACGGCGAGCCTCGCCACCTGGAACGCCGGCCAAAGCGTCGTCTGGCTCGCTCAGCCGCGCTTCAATCTGCTCCTCGAGACCGTGATGACTTCCACGCAGGCCTTCGCGGACCGCGGCGGCACCGAACGCCGGACCGATGTGCTGGTTTCTCCCGGTGCACGCTTCGCGTTCAATCTGCCGGACAACCTCCAGATCGTCATCGGCCTCGCGGCGCCGATCGACGTCGGCACGAGCCACGGGCAGAACAGCGTCTTCCTGTATTTCAGCGTCGAGCTGCCCTTCTGGCACCCGGCGCAGTGAACCGCCCTCAGCCCCGCTTCAGGACGTCCTTCGCGATCGTGTTGAGCTGCATGAAGGAGGTCCCCTCGTAGATCTTTCCGATCTTCGCGTCGCGGTAAAGCTTCTCGAGCGGGTAGTCCTTCACGTAGCCGTAGCCGCCGAGGAGCTCGAGGCCCCGCGACGTGCACATCTCGGCGACCTCGGAGCCCTTGAGCTTCGCGATCGCGGCCTCCCGCGCGAACGGCAGGCCGTTCTCCTTCAGGCGCGCCGCGTTGTAGACGGCGAGGCGGGCGCATTCGAGCTCCATGTCCATGCGGGCGAGCTCGTGCTGCACGGCCTGGAACTGCGCGAGCGGCTGTCCGAACTGTCGGCGTTCCCTCACGTATTTCGCCGTGTAGTCGAGCGCGGCGCGAGAGATGCCGACCATCTGCGCACCAATGCCGATGCGGCCCTCGTTCAGCGTCTCGATGGCGATCTTATAACCCTCGCCCACGTTGCCGACGACGTTCTCGGCCGGCACCTCGAGGTCCTCGAACGCGAGCGCGAGCGTCGAGGACGCACGGATTCCGAGCTTGTCCTCCTTCTTGCCCTTGTGGAATCCCTTCCACTGCGACTCGATGAAGAAAGCGGTGATGCCCTTGTAGCCCTTGCTCTTGTCGACGGTCGCGAAGACGAGGAAGAGCTCGGACTCCAGGCCGTTCGTGATCCAGAGCTTTTCGCCGTTCAGGAGGTAGCGGTCGCCCTTCGGCGTGGCCGTCGTCGCGAGGGCGAACGCGTCGGAACCCGACCCGGCTTCCGACAGAGCATACGAAGCGACTTTCTTCTTCGCGAGCTGCGGAAAGTACTTCTTCTGCAAAGCCGGCGAGGCCCAGCGCTTGATCGCGTTGTTCACGAGCGTGTTCTGGACGTCCACGACGACGGCGCAGGCCGCGTCGACGCGGGCGAGCGCCTCGATGATGGCGATGGACGTGCCGAAGTTCGCGTCGAGGCCGCCGAACTCCTCCGGGATCTCGATTCCCATGAGATCGAGATCGAAGAATTTCCGGATGAGGTCGGGGTCCATGACGTTCGCCCGGTCCATCTCGCCCGACTTGGGGCCGATCGTCTCCAGGGCGAAGTCATAGACGCCTTCCGCAAGCTCCCGCTCGTGGTCGGAGAGGACCGACACAGGCGGAATCGCGCGCGTCTCAGTCGTAACAGTCATCAAAAAATCCTCCACGACTGTAGAATATCTGAAAGAGGGAGAATTTCTTAGAAGGCGAATGCACTAGCCGCCAGCCGGCTTGCGCGACGTGTTTCACCGGGCGCGGGCACCCTCTAAGAAGAAGCGCCGGGGCGTCGAGCCCCGGCGCTTACATTCATCGAAATGCAGGACCGCTAGAACGAGAGGCGCGCTCCCCACTTCAGCTGGTAGCGCGAGCGGATGTCGTTGGTGCTGTACTGCCTCCCCTCGTTGAGCGCGCCCGAGCTGACCGTGTAGATGGGCTTGCCCGTGGCCGAGTCGATCCCGGAATAATTGAGCGCGGTGTACGTCTGGAAGTTGACGTAACGGAGGAGTCCCCAGTTGCTGTTGATCAGGTTGAACAGGTTCAGGACGTCGAACGTGAGCTGCACCTGAACCACCGAGATCGGCAGCGTAATGTCGTAGTGGAAGTCGAGCGAATGGATCCACGGGGCGTCGAGCGCGTTGCGCGGAGCGATCCGGCCGCGGTATTTGTCGAGGCCCGTCGTCGCGAGGAAGGTATTCCACTGATCTTCGGTAGGCGCCCCCGCTCCCTTCCAGACGACGTCGCCGTAGTTCTGGGGGACGAAGAGCTGATCGTTGCCCGAGGCCCCGTCCTTGTTCGGGTCGCCGCCCATCAGGATCGAGTACGGCTGTCCCGACTGGGCGAAGTAGACCAACCCGACGTTGTGATTCAGAGGCCCGGTCTTGAAGGCCTGCGTCACGACGAGGTTGAAGCGGTGCGGCACGTCGAAGAAGGAGCGCGTGAGCTCCTGGGAGTAGATGTCGCCGTCGCCCGTCTGGAACTGCCAGTTCGACAGAGCCACGCTGGAAGTCGCCTCGAATGCGGACTTCGCGTTCATGTAGGCGTACGTCCCGTTGACGTAGAGGCCGAAGGGGAAGCGCTTCTCCAGCTGCGCGACGAGGTTCTGCTGCTCGCCCTTCGTGGTGTTGGAAAGGAAGATCGTGTTGCTGAACCCGTTGCTGAGGTTCTTGTAGATGGGCGCGCCCCAGAACGTCGTGCTCCCGCTCGGGACCTTGTTGATGTTCGTGTAGAAGACGTCCTCGAGAGTCTTCGTGAACATCGCCTCGACGCTCCCGCGAATCCCGAACGGGAGCTCGCGGTCGTAGCCCAGCGTGCTGCGAAGGACCTTGGGGAACTTGAAATCGGGATCGATCCCGGCGACCGAGATCGCGCCGGTTCCCGGAGGGAAGTCCTTCGGCACGTTGTTGGGATCCCCGGTGAACGCCACGTTGCTCGCGCTCAGGTTCGTGATCCCGATGCCGGTGTTACCGTAGTTGTTCGAGATCCAGACGAACGGGGTGCGGCCCGCGAAGACGCCGACCCCGCCGCGCACCTGATCCCTGCCCGACCCGCCCACGTTCCAGTTGAACCCGAGGCGGGGCGAGATGATCAGCTGGTCGCTGGGCACGTTGCTGGTGTCGACGCCGAACGTATTGAAGACGAGCGGGTTGTAGGTGGGCTTGTCGGTGAGCCGCGGGAGATCCCCCCGGATGCCCAGGTTCACCGTGAAGCTGTTGCTGACCCGCCACTGGTCGCCCACGTAGAGGCCCCATTGCTGGGCACTGAACTGCGACGCCGGATTGAATCCGGGGGTGCCGAACTGGACCTGGTACCGGGCTGCGTTCCCGGATTCGAGGCTGTGCGCGTCCCCGGGAGTGTTGATGCTGTTGAAGAAGTACGTCCCATAGACGTCCTGGACGAAGAGGTTGTCGAACTTGAAGAACTCGTTGTGGGTCCCGACCGTGATCGTGTGGTTCCCCTTGATCAGCGTGAAGTCGTCGGTGACCTCGAGGATCTTCTGATCGAGCGAGTTCGCTCCGGAAGAGCGCTCGGTCCCGGCGACCAGGTTGTAGGTCCCGCTCCCGGTACAGTTCGTGTTGGGCGACTTGCAGACGTAGATCGACGGGAAGGCCACCGGCACCGCACGGACGTCCGTGATCGTCTGGTAGCCGACGCGGCCCTGGTTGAAGGACTCGGCACCGAAGACGCTGTTGACCTGCAGCACTCCCGAGTTCGTCTTGTTGGTGATCGTGTACCCGGCCGTGTCGAAGGTGAAGGCGCTGGAAGTGCGGCTCTGACTGATTACGTCCTGCAGGGCGTCGACGTAGTTGTACCGGAACGTCACCTGGTCGGAGCTCGTGGCGTTGAGATCGAGCCGGCCGAACAGCATGGGGTAGCTGTTCGTCCTCAGATTGGTGTCCCCGAGCGAACCCGGGTTGTAGCCGTACTTGCTGGTCAGGATGCTCTTGAACGCCGCGGCCCCCGCCGGATCGCTGTACGTGTTGACCGTCGACCCGTCGGCAGACCCGTTCGTCGGTTGCGAAAGCTTGTTCCTTTCGCCGTTGACGAAGAAGAAGAGCTTGTCTCTCAGGATCGGTCCGCCCACGCGGGCGCCGAGCTGGTCGGAGTCGAAGGACGCGATCGGCTTGTCGATCGAGTCGCCGTAGGCCTGCGGGGCCTTGCTGCCGATGTACTTCTGGTTCCGCTTCGAGCCGAAGACCGAGCCGTGGAAGTCGTTCGTCCCGCTCCTCGTGATGGCGTTGATGGCGCCGCCGGTGAACCCGCCCTGCTTGATGTCGTAGGGGGAGACGGCGACCTGGATCTCCTGGATGGTGTCCAGCGAGATGGGCTGCGTGTCCGTCAGGCCGCCCGGGGTGCCCGAACCGGAGAGCCCGAAGAGGTCGTTGTTGACCGCGCCGTCGATCTGGATCGTGTTGTACCGGTTGTTCATCCCCGCGATGGAGATGGTCGTCTGCGTCGAATCGAAAGGCTGTACGTTGGCGTAGGGGCTCGTCCGGACGAAGTCCTGGAACTGCCGGCGAATCGTCGGCAGGGACTTGATCTCGTCGTTCGAAACCGACTGGGCCGAGCCCATCCGGTCCGGGCTGATCAGCGGCGCGGCCTCGGCCGTGACGTTGACGTTCTCCGCCACCGCCTCGAGGTTCAGCTCGAATGTGAGGAAGCGCTTCTCGCCGAGGGCGACGTTGACGTCCTTGATGGTCTCGGTCCTGAAGCCGCTGATCTTCGCGGTCAGCGTGTAGGGTCCGCCCACGCGGACGTTGAGGATGCTGAAGAGTCCGCTGGCCGAAGACACCGTCGTGTAACGAGTGCCGGTGGGGACGTGGACGGCCTCCACCGTGGCACCGGGAAGGGGACTCTTGTCCGACTTGACCTCCACGATTCCCTGAAGACCGCCGGTGGTCTCCTGGCCGCGCGCGGGCACGGCCGACAGGAAGAAGGCCGCGGTCGCGGCAAGGGCGAACGGAAGTCCGATACGGGGGCGCAGTTTCATGTAGTCACCTCTTGCTGAATTGGAAAATAAATGAAAGAAAACGACTCGCAGATTTGCAGTCGGGTGTAAACACTACGTGAAGGCAGGTTCATGGCAGCGTCTTTTCGAAGAGCTTTCCTGAACCAGGAGCGGGTTTAGCGGGCGCCGTCAATCCCCGCAGCTTATGGCACCGGAACCTGTCTCGGCTACTGGGTAAGGTGCATCAGTCCTTCGACCCTCCATCGGGCCCATCATTAGAGCTGTTGCCTTCCCTCTCTTCCCCGCAACTCGACATCCCGGCCGGCGAAACCCGGCGGGCTCAATGAACTAACAGGAGGTTTCATGTCAGATACTGTCAAAACTCTCGATGCCGAGGTCGCGAAAAAGCCGGGGCGCCCGACAGGAGGATCCAAGTCCGTGTACGTCAAGAACCTGATGGCCGAGGTCAAGGCCAAGAACCCCGCCGAGCCTGAGTTCCACCAGGCGGTCGAGGAGGTTGCCGATTCGCTTCAGCTCGTCCTCGAGCAGAGGCCTGAATACCGGAGCGCGAAGATCCTCGAGCGGATGATCGAGCCCGAGCGGGTTCTCATGTTCCGGGTGCCCTGGCAGGATGACCAGGGGACGTACAGGGTCAACCGGGGATTCCGGATCCAGATGAACAGCGCGATCGGTCCCTACAAGGGAGGGCTCCGTTTCCACCCCTCGGTCAACCTCGGGATCCTGAAGTTCCTGGCCTTCGAGCAGGTCCTCAAGAACTCGCTGACCACGCTGCCGATGGGCGGCGGCAAGGGCGGCTCGGACTTCGATCCGAAAGGCAAGAGCGACGGCGAGGTCATGCGCTTCTGCCAGAGCTTCATGACGGAGCTCTTCCGCCACATCGGACCCGACACCGACGTCCCGGCCGGCGACATCGGCGTGGGCGGGCGCGAGATCGGCTTCCTGTTCGGCCAGTACAAGCGGCTCAGGAACGAGTTCTCGGGCGTCCTGACGGGCAAGGGCCTCCACTGGGGCGGCTCGCTGATCCGTCCGGAGGCCACCGGCTACGGCTCCGTGTACTTCGCGGCCGAGATGATCGGCACGCGTGGTCAGACGCTGGAAGGCAAGAGCTGCCTGGTCTCCGGCAGCGGTAACGTCTCGCAATATACCGTCGAGAAGCTCCTCCAGCTCAAGGCCAAGCCCGTGACTCTCTCCGACTCGGAAGGCTACATCTACGACGAGGCGGGAATCACGGCCGAAAAGCTGGCCTTCGTGATGGACCTCAAGAACGTCCGGCGCGGCCGCATCAAGGAGTACGCCGACAAGTTCAAGGGCGTCGTCTACACGCCGGTGAACCCGAAGCTCGACCACAATCCGCTCTGGACGCACAAGGCGCAGTGCGCCTTCCCGAGCGCGACGCAAAACGAGATCAACGGATTCGACGCGGCGCACCTCCTGAGGGGTGGCGTCTACGTCGTGACCGAGGGCGCCAACATGCCGACGACTCTCGACGGCGTGAAGGTCTTCCTCGATGCCGGCATTCTCTACGGGCCCGGAAAGGCCGCGAATGCGGGGGGAGTCGCGACCTCGGGGCTGGAGATGTCGCAGAACAGCATGCGCCTTTCCTGGACCCGCGAGGAAGTGGACAACCGGTTGCATCTCATCATGAAGTCGATTCACGCGGCCTGCCGCGAAACGGCCGACCGGTTCGGGACGCCCGGCAACTACGTCAACGGGGCGAACATCGCCGGCTTCCTCAAGGTCGCCGACTCGATGATCGACCAGGGACTCGTCTAACCTAGGCCCCGGAGGCGGCGTGGGGGATTCTCGCTTCACGCCGCCTCCCGGGGAGTCATCGATGTCCGAACGAGGCCCGGACGGCCCCACCCTCCGCTCAGAGAGCCCGTGGGGCGGGTTCCACGACCTGATGCAGTACCGGGTCCAGGACATCCTGCTCGTTTCCAGCCTCTACGATTACTTCATCCTGGCCGAAGACGGCCAGCTAAACGAGCGGATCCTTTCCGAATCTCTCGAGCTGAACCTCCGGCACGTTCCCGGAATCACCCGCGTCTCCACGGGCGAGGAGGCGCTCGCGAGGGCGCGCGCGGAGCCCCGCTTCAACCTGGTCATCACGTCCCTTCACGTGGGCGACATGGACGCTCCGGGGCTCGCCCGCCGCCTCAAAGAGGCGGGCGTGAAGGCGCACGTGGTCGTCCTCGCCTACGACCACCGCGAGCTCGCCCTGCTCCTCGAGCGGCACGACGTCTCCGCGCTCGACGGAATCTACCTGTGGCGAGGAGACGTGCGGATCCTCCTGGCCATCGTGAAGGTCGTCGAGGACCGCATGAACCTCGCGCACGACACGGGCGTGAAGGGGGTCCAGGCGATCATTCTCGTCGAGGACAGCGTTCCGTTCGCCTCTTCCTTCCTGCCGGTGCTCTACACCGAGGTCATCAAGCAGTCGCACAACCTCGCGCCCGAGGGGATCAACCTCTCCCACAAGCTCATGCGGCTCAAGGCGCGGCCGAAGATCGTCCTCTGCCGCACCTTCGAGGAGGCCTGGGACCTGTTCGAGACTTACCGGGAGAACATCCTGGGAATCATTTCCGACATCGAGTTCCCGCGGGGCGGAACGCTCACCCCGCTGGCCGGCGTGGAGCTGGCGCGAAGGGTGCGCGAGGAGCAGCCCGACGTGCCGTTCATGCTCCAGTCCAGCCGCCTGGAGAACGCGGCTCTCGCGAAGGAGGTGGGCGCCACCTTCCACCTGAAGGGCTCGCCCGTCCTGCTCCAGCAGCTCCGGCACTTCATGGTCGAGAACTTCGGCTTCGGCGACTTCCTCTTCCGCCTGCCCGACGGCACGGAGGTGGGCCGGGCACACGACCTGAAGACTCTGGAGGAGATGCTCCATACGGTTCCCGCGGCCTGCCTCGCCTATCACGGCGAGCGAAATCACTTCTCGACCTGGCTGAAGGCGCGCACCGAGTTCGCCCTGGCCCACAGTCTGAGGCCGCGCACCGTCGCCGACTTCGGCGGCCTGGAGAACCTGAGGCGGGAGCTGATCCGCTCGATCCAGGAGTACCGCACGCAACGGGGCCGGCGCATCGTGGCCGATTTCGACCGCGCGACGTTCGACGGCTCCGCGGGATTCTGGCGCCTTGGCGCCGGCTCTCTCGGCGGCAAGGCCCGCGGCCTCGCTTTCGTGAACGTGCTCCTGGACGACGACCGGGTCCGCAGCCGCTTTCGGAACGTGAACATCTGCGTTCCGTCCGCCGTCGTCCTCGGCGCGGACGTCTTCGACAGGTTTCTCGACGAGAACGGCCTGCGCGACTTCGCGATCGAGACGGACGACGACGCGGCCATCCGCCGACGCTTCCACGCGGCCAAGTTCCCCGAGGAGACGGCTCAGGACCTGGACGCGTATCTCAGAGCGGCTTCTTACCCGATCGCCGTGCGCTCCTCGAGCCTGCTGGAGGATTCGCAGTACCAGCCCTTCGCGGGCGTCTACGAGACGTACATGCTGCCGAACAACCACGGCAGCCGCGCGATCCGCCTCTCCCAGCTCCTCGCGGCCATCAAGAGGGTTTACGCCTCGACGTTCTCGCACCGCGCGAAATCCTATCTCGACGCCACTCCCTACCGCCTCGAAGAGGAGAAGATGGCCGTCGTCCTGCAGCGCATCGTGGGAGCCTCGCACGGCGGCCGCTTCTACCCGTCCATCTCGGGCGTGGCGCGGTCGCACAACTTCTATCCGTCGCCGCCGATCCGGACGGAGGACGGCATCGCGGCCGTCGCCCTCGGCTTCGGCGAGAGCGTCGTGGACGGCGAAGCCTGCGTGAGGTTCTGCCCGAAATACCCCCGCCACCTCGTGCAGTTCTCGTCGGTCGGGGACATCCGCCAGAATTCGCAGAGGGAATTCTTCGCCCTGGACCTGCACGACTCGCAGGCGCGACCCGCCCTCCACGAGTTCGTGCTCGAGCGCCACGGCCTCGAGACGGCCGAGGAGGATGGGACGCTGGCTCAGGTGGGCTCGACGTACTCTCCGGAGAACGAGGCCGTCTACGACGGCGTTTCGCGCCCCGGGGTCCGACTCGTCACGTTCGCTCCGATCCTCAAGCACGAGACCTTCCCGTTGGCCGAGATCCTGGCCGCGCTGCTTCACGTCGCGACCCGCGGCACGGGCGCCCCGGTGGAGATCGAGTTCGCCGTCGACCTCCTGAGCCCGGAGAGCGCGCTGAAGGAGTTCGGCTTCCTGCAGCTCCGCCCGCTGGCCCTCTCGAGGGAGTTGGCCGAGCTGCGGATCGGCGAGGTGAACCGGGAGGACCTCGTCTGCCAGAGCGCGACCGTCCTGGGGAACGGCCGCATCGAAGACGTGCGCGACCTGGTCGTCGTCGACTACGACCGCTTCGACCGCACGAAGAGCCATGTCGCGGCGGACGAGGTTGCCGCCTTCAACACGAACCTCTCGAGCCGGGGAATCCCCTACGTCCTCATCGGAGTCGGTCGTTGGGGCTCGGCGGACCCGTTCCTCGGGATTCCGGTCACGTGGGACCAGATCTCGGGGGCGCGCGTCATCGTCGAGGCCGGCTTCAAGGACTTCCGGGTGACGCCCTCACAGGGCACTCATTTCTTCCAGAACCTCACGGCCAACAACACGGGCTACTTCACCGTCAACCCGGAGCTGGGAGACGGCTTCGTCGACTGGGATTGGCTCTCGGCGCAGCCGGTCGTGAGCGCGAAGTCGTGCGTGAGGCACCTGAGCTTCGAGAGCCCTGTCCTCATCAAGATGAACGGCCGCAGGAACGAAGGCGTCATCCTGAAGCCCTCGTCCCCAGAGTCAGGGGCCGCGCCGCATCGGTGACGGCCCCGATCTTCGCCGCGTAACCCGAGGCTCTCTCGATCTCCTCGTCGGTCACGACGTGGACGTCCAGCAAGCCTGAGGTCGTGATTCCGGTGCGCAGGTAGTTCATCTCGGACAGGCAGAGGCTCCAACCCTCCAGCCAGGCCAGCAAATCCCTTCGCATTTCCGGATCGCCGGAGAAGCGGACGAGGAGGTTGATGTCGCTGCCGGGCCCCGCCGTCCCGTTCTTGGTGCTGCCAAAGAGATAGAGCCCTTTGATGCCGAACCGTGCAGAGTCGGCCACGGCGGCGATGCGCTCGGCCATCCGCAGGCGCCAGCGCGCGTGATCCTCGGGGAGCGCCGGCTCGGGGACCCGCTTCCTTTCCGCCGACGCGTCCGTACCGCCTCCCGGGCTCGCCAGGAACCCGACCGCACGATCCTGGTCGGCGTTCAGAAGAACGCGCAGGACGAGCCCTCCCGTGGCGCGGGGAACGTCGATGACCCGGACCGTGCCCGCGAGGTCCGCAAACTCCGGTGCCACGTTCGCCAGAATGTCCGGCGTCTCTCTCAGGAACTTTTCGTGAAACGCGATGTCGGGATCGTCCGGAAAGAGCGGCAGGTAACGGATCGAGGCTTCGACCAGATCCTGAAAAAAGTGGGTGCCAAAGGAGACGTCCGGGACGTAATTTCCCCTTTTCCGCGCGATCTCGACGAGGGCCGCGGTGTTGTTGATATCCGAGTATGTGACGGGTACGCCGAGCTTCACGTCGCCGCGGCTGCCCCAGCGGCCGGGCCCCATGAGGATGAACTGTCTCTTTGGCAGGACCTTGTTGAGCCGACCCACGGCGCGTCCCACGTGCCTCAGGCTGTCGCCATCTTCGAGCGCCGCGTAGCGCTCGGGGTCCACGTAGACGATGTGAGTGATGTCCGGTATCCGGCCGTTCGAGACGTAGCGTTTCGCCTCGAAGATCACCTTGTCGGCCGGAAGGTCCTGGGGGATCGGCGCCGACGCCACGTCCTCCGAGAAGCTCTGTGGCCTGCATTGCAGGAGATAGAAGTCCTTTCCGTCGGAAGCGAACTCGATGTCCACCGGCCCGCCGGTCTTCTCCCTCAGAAGGCGGAGCAGCGCGCGCATCTGGGCGAGGAACGGCGTGGACTCGATGAGAGAGTCGAACGTGACGACGAGGCGGTCCGTGTCCGACGCCCAGTCGACCAGGAGGGGGCGCCGAATGCTCTCGCCATCCGCGAGCGAGACGATCTGTTGCATGCCGGGGATCTCCGCGCCGCACTCAGAGAGGAGGTCCTTCAAGGTGACCGTCTCGAAATGCGCCGACTCCAGGTTGATGACGTCCAGCTTCCTCGGCGAATAGCGGACCACCTCGTCGGGAGTGACGTTCACCCTCAGGCCGGGCTGGCCCGGTGCGATCAGCACCGGATAGTCGTCGCCGAGGCGGTCTACGGCGCGCGTTCCGAGGCCCGCCACGAGGCGGACCAGACCGTCCTCTCGCTTGATCCGTGCCGACCAGCGGAATTCGTTGTTGGAGAATGCCACTCCGGCGAAGGTCGGCAGGAAATACTTGCCGGCACGGCTGCCCACGACTTCCTGGATCATCACGCCCATTTCCTCGTGCACGTCCAGGAGACCGCGCGCGGCGCGGTATTCGATGGGATCCGGCCCGAAGATCGAGGCATAGACCTCGGCGATGGCGTCCATCAGCGCGTTCAGGCGCTCGCTCTTCGTGCCCTGGTTGGCCAGGAAGAGGCTCTTGTACTTGCCGGAGAACGCCGACCCGATGCGGTCCTCCAGGAGGCTGGAGCTGCGCACGATGAGGGGACGGCCCTCGAGGTCGTCGAGCGCGACCGACAGGCCCTTGATGATTTCCGGCGAAAAGTGGGAGTCCTTGAAGACCTGGACGATGTGCGGGTACTCGCGCCGCACCTCCTCGATCTCCAGGTACTTCCGGTTGTACACATCCTGTAGCTGATTGAACTCGATGAAGTTCAGAACTCCGTCCGACGTGACGTACCACGTTTTGGGGATCCGGATGCGTCCAAGCGCGGCGGCGTATTCGGGAGATTTCTTCACGATCTGGGCCGCCAGGAACAGCCCCGAGCTTTTCCCTCCGAGCTTGCCGTGGCTCCTCGGAGGACAGATGACGCGGCGGGAAAGCTCGTAAAAGTCGCTCACGTCGATGTAGTTCTTGGCCGTGCCGACGAAGTCGAGGTCATCGGTGAGGAACCGGCGGATCAACGAGACCCTCAATTCGACCTGCACGGTGCGGGAAAGCTCGTGGTCGTCGACGGCCGCGTTGTGAAAGCGGCCCAGCGCCTGAGCGATCTCCATCAATGGGGTTCCCAGGTTCTCGACCGCCTCGACCAGGAAGCCGGACTTCTCGTCCCGGATCCATTTCTGGATGCACGAGAGGATCTCGTCGGAAGCGAGGTGCTCGGAGGCGATGCGGAAAACCTTGTCGGCAACCTTGACCAAAGAGTCGATGCCCCGCCGCTCTACGGGCCGGTTCTCGCCTCCGCCCTCTTCGGGGCCGCCGCTCCGGCCTGCGGTGAAGTGCGGCAGCAGGTCCTGTGCCTCGGCGACGCCGTTCCAGCAAAGGTAGTTGATCATCCGGCGCGAGACCCGCATCAGCAGGTGCTCGTCGGTCTTGCGCAGGAAGTCGATGATGACCCACCAGTCCCCGCGGGGGGGCGCCGCCCGGAGGCCGTCGAGCGCCTCCTGCCGGCCCTGGATCCTGTCCAGCAGCTTGCGGTGCAGGAGGAGCTGCCCGAGCCGCTCGGCGATCGTGTCGATGAGCTTCCTCTCCTCTTTCAGGAACGGACCCTCGTCGGAGTCGGGCATCTCCTTGACGTAAAACACCTCTACGCTGCCAATCACGAGACCCTGCACACGGATCGGCGCCACCTGAACCCAGGGTGTGCCGGTCAATCCCGGCGGCTCGTAGACCACGCCGTCCGCTGTGATCCGCGCCAGGCACTCGGCCGGGTATTGCCAGCCCGGCGGGAGGATGTCGATGACGTCCCGGAAGATCTCGTCCAGCGAGGCCTGCGGCCGGTTGCAGATCTCGTTCACCCGGTAGAGGCAGGAGAGCTCCTTGGCGCGCTCCTGCAGGGCGTCAAGGATCGTATCGACGGAGCCGTCCTGTGAGGTCATGTCTCCTCGTCGCGCCTCCAGATGATCCCACGCCCCGTGCGACCATCCACCTCCACGCGCAGAGGACCGTCGGAGCGAACGTGGCGGACGAAGGGCCCCTCCTCGACCGCCGGCCGGTTTTCCAGCCATTCCCAGTCGAGCGTGCCCGATCCCTCGGGAGGCAGGGAGAAGTAGCTCACGCCGAAGCTCGAGATGTTGTGGAAGAAGTGCGAGCCCTGGCTCATCTCGATGCCTCGCTCGGGCCGCGACGCCTCGACGAGGACCTTGGCTCCCGCCACGTCTCCCCACACCACGGGGACGCCGAGCCACGGATCGGCGCTGCCCCAGCGCCCGAAGCCGATGAGGATGTACGGCGCGCCTTCTTCGAGCAGGGCACGATTCCTCGCGGCGATCTCCTCCGCGACCTCGCGCGCGCGGCGCGCGTCGAAGCGATCGGAAGGCAGGTACACGACGTCGCGGATCCCGTCGACGATCCCGTTTCCCATGACCTGGTCCGACGAGAGAAGAACCTTGAAGCCGGGCCGCGCGGTCTGGGTGACGTCGACGCTCTCCGTCGAGACCGCCATACGTCGCACCTGGAGAAGGCCGAGCCTGAGAGGCGGCTCCCGCCGCGGCTCGAGCGTCGCGGCAAACTCGATCTCGACCGGCCCGCCGGCCGCCTTCCCGCAGGCCGAAAGAAGGGACTTGACCACGTCGTTCAGCGGGTATTGGTCGTGGACGAGGAGCGGCGCGAAGTTCAGAACTCGCGGCCCGGCCATACCCGTTCCGGGCACCAGCCGGTCCGAGCCGGCGTTCCACGTGGAGGCCAGAG
The DNA here is from genome assembly GCA_963816185.1 of Thermoanaerobaculia bacterium. Classification (GTDB taxonomy): domain Bacteria; phylum Acidobacteriota; class Thermoanaerobaculia; order UBA5066; family UBA5066; genus Fen-183. The sequence continues at coordinate 198,658 of CAWFJJ010000030.1, forward strand.
AAGGCAGCGTGCCGTCCTCTTCGGCGTCCGTGAGAGAGCCCTTCACGAGGTACTCGGTCTCGCGCACCGGATCGTAAGCGGGGGGCTTTCCCATGTTCACGGCCCAGAACTCGGTCTGCGAGCTCTTGAGGAGGTCGGCGGCCGAGGTGAAGGGCGCGGGCGCGCGCGGATGTGCTGGCGAGTAAGTCCAGGAAGCCCCTCCGTCCACGATCGTCTTTCCCAGACCGAGCGCCAGGAGCACGACCCCGTCCTCCGGACGTGCCGAGCCGAAGCGGTAAAAGCCGTACGAACGCGCCACTCCGGAGATGTCGGGGTAGTAGCGCTCTCGGTGCCGGCGGCCCACGACCTCCTGCAGCAGCACCGCCATCTTCTCGTCCCGAGGTCCGGCGTCGACCGTCATCCGGTACGACTTCGCGCCGCTGAAATACGTGGAGGCCCACCCCAGCTTCACCGCCTCGGCCAGCTTCCGGAACCGCGTGTCCGGCGCGAGCTCGTTGTTCGGGATCATCTTCGTCGCGTAGACGCCCGCAAAGGGGCGCTCCAGGGCGTCTTCCAGGAGGCTCGAGGACCGGACGGCGAGGGGGGCGTGGATGTGATCGGCAAGCGCGCGAAGGTCACCCACGAGATCCGCAGGAAGGTCGCCCTTCTGGAAGGCGCGGGCGATGGCATCGTCGCTCTCGCCCGAAAGGGCTACCTCCTCGAGGCGGTTCTCTTCCATGAAGCGGTCGAAGCGCTCGGTCGTGACCACCGACATCGTGGGGATCGAGACCTCGAACTCCGGCGAGGCGCCCGCGAAGGCCGAAGCCAGCGTGTCGCGAATCCGGATCAGCCCGGCGGCCTTTCCTCCGACAGGCCCCTCCCCCATCCGCGTCGCGGGCTCCCTTCCGTCGAAGAGGCTCCGGTCGAAGCGCGGAAGCGCGGGCTCTGTCGCGTTCGTCATCGGCGTGTCCGCGCCGTGTCAGACCCAGCCGCGGTCGTGACAGGCCTTGGCGACCCGGCTGACGGCGATCACGTAGGCCGCGTCCCGCATGTAGAGCTTCTGCTTCTTCGCCAGGTCGGCCACGGCGTGAAAGGCCGAAGTCATCTTCACGTCCAGCTTCCCGAGGACCTCGTCCTGCTCCCAGAAGTAGTTCATGTTGCTCTGCACCTGCTCGAAGTAGCTGCACGTGACGCCGCCGGCATTCGCGAGAAAGTCGGGGAGGACGAAGATGCCGCGCTCCTGGATGACCTTGTCGGCCTCGGGCGTCGTGGGGCCGTTCGCGCCTTCGGCGATCACCTTCACGCGGTCCTTGATCTTCCGCGCGCTCTCGCCCGTGATCTGGTTCTCCATGGCCGACGGCATCAGGATGTCCACGTTCTGCTCGATCCAGGCCTCGCCCGGGAGGACTTGATACCCGAGCTTCGTCGCCTTGTCCTTGTCGATGCCGCCGAAGCGGTCCGTGATGCCGAGGAGCGCGTCGGGATCCACCCCAGCCTCGTTCCGGAAGCAGTACGCCGCCTGATCGGCCTGGTCCCACGACGCGACGGCAATGACCTTTCCGCCCAGCTTCAGGTAGAGCCGGATGGCGTACTGCGCCACGTTTCCGAAGCCCTGAACGCTGGCCACGGTCTTGTCGACCTTCAGTCCGAGCAGCCGGAGCGCCTCTCGCAGCGCAAAGACGAGGCCGTAGCCCGTGGCCTCGGTTCGTCCGAGAGAGCCCCCCATTCCCACCGGTTTCCCCGTGATGAAACCCGGCTCCTTGGCGCCGTGGATCACCTCGAACTCGTCGAGCATCCAGAGCATGTGCTGGGGCGTCGTCATCACGTCGGGCGCCGGCACGTCCACGGCCGAGCCGACGTTCCGGGAGACCTGCCGGATCCAGCCCCGGCAGATCTGCTCCTGCTCGCGCGCGCTCAGGTTGTGGGGGTCGCAGATGACGCCGCCCTTCGCCCCGCCCAGCGGGATGTCCACCACGGAGCATTTCCACGTCATCCACATCGCAAGGGCCCGCACGGTGTCGATCGTCTCCTGCGGGTGGAACCGGATTCCTCCCTTGCACGGGCCGCGGGCGTCGTTGTGCTGGACGCGGAATCCGCGAAAGACCTTCACGTTTCCGTCGTCCATGTGCACCGGAATGCCGAAGTGAAACTCGCGCAGCGGCCACCTCAGGAGGTCGCGCGTGGCGCCGTCCAGTCCCAGGACGTCCGCTGATTTGTCGAACTGCGACTGCGCCATCTCGAACGGATTGAACGCACTTTTCATGGGGGATCTCCCTCTCTTGTCCTGTCGTCGTGTATCCGACTGGAGGGCTGGAACACGGCGCCCTCTTCGAACCGGATCATCACCATCATCGTACTGGCCGGGCCCCGGCGCCGTCATGAGGCATATGGATCACCTCGACCCCGCCCAGGACCTCGCCTACACTCGGGAATTCGGAGGATCGATGACTGCATCTAACGGCTTTTTGGAAACCGTCAACCGGAACTTCGACGCTGCCGCGGGCTATCTCGACTACCCGCCCGGACTCCTGGACCAGATCAAGGTCTGCAACAGCATCTACAAGTTCCGCTTCCCGGTCCGAAGGGAAGGGGGAGGCTACGAGGTCATCGAGGCCTGGCGCGCCGAGCACAGCCACCACAAGCTGCCCGTCAAGGGAGGAATCCGATACTCACCCGACGTCAACGAAGACGAGGTCCTCGCGCTCGCCGCTCTCATGACCTTCAAGTGCGCGATCGTCGACGTCCCGTTCGGCGGAGCGAAGGGCGGGATCAAGATCGACCCGCGGAAAGTGACCATCGAGCAGCTCGAGCGCATCACGCGCCGCTACACCGCCGAGCTCACGAAGAAGAATTTCATCGGGCCCGGGATCGACGTGCCCGCTCCCGACTACGGGACGGGCCCGCGCGAGATGTCCTGGATCGCCGACACGTACGCCCAGTTCCATCCCGGCGAGATCGACGCGATCGGATGCGTGACGGGCAAGCCGATCAGCCAGGGCGGCATCCGTGGGCGCAAGGAAGCCACGGGCCGGGGCGTTTTCTTCGGCGTGAGGGAAGCTCTCGCGGACTCCGAGCTGATCAAGACGCTCGGCCTCTCCGGCGGCCTCGCGGGCAAGCGTGTCGTCGTGCAGGGACTCGGCAACGTCGGGTCGCACGCGGCCCGATTTCTCCAGGAGGGCGGCGCCGTGATCGTCGGCCTCTCGGAGTGGGAAGGCGCGATCGCGAACCCGAAGGGCCTCGACATCGCCGCGGTGATGACGCACCGCGCCGCGACGCGGAAGATCACCGGCTTCCCTGGGGCGGCGGACCTCCCCGGCGAAGAGGCCTTGTTCCTCGACTGCGACATCCTCGTCCCGGCCGCGCTCGAGAACGTGATCTCGGGCGCGAACGCGTCGCAGGTCCGGGCGAAGATCATCGCCGAGGGCGCGAACGGCCCGATCACGGCCGACGGCGACGCGATCCTTCGTCAGAAGGGCATTTGCGTCATCCCCGACATGTACCTCAACGCGGGCGGCGTCACCGTCTCGTACTTCGAATGGCTGAAGAACCTCTCGCACGTCCGCTTCGGGCGGATGGAGAAGCGCTTCGAGGAGATGCGGGCCGAGGAGATGGTGAAGTCCATCGAAAGCGCGACGGGAAAGCCCCTTTCCTCGGGAGAGCGCAAGCTCGTCATTCACGGGGCCGAGGAGGAAGATCTCGTCAATTCGGGCCTCGAGGAGACCATGTCCGTCGCGTGGCAGCAGATCCGCGACGTCCATCGCAAGCACCCGAAATCGGACCTCCGCACCGCGGCTTTCATCTCCGCGATCGACAAGATCGCCGTCAGCTACATGGAGCTGGGAATCTTCCCGTAGGCAAGCGCGCGGACCCCGTCGCGCAACGCCTCGAAGACGGCGCGGTGCCCGTCGGCGCTCCAGTGCATGTCGCCTCCGGGAAGGTACTGGCTCCTGCCCGTCCGGCGGCGCGCCTCCACGAGAGCGGGCGCCGGATCGAAGCACGTGATGCCCTCGCGCGCGCAGAACGCGCGAAGACGCCGTGCGGGGGCGCCGGGATCGAAGCACGAAGGACGGAGCCCGTACGCGGCAACCGTCGCGTTCCAGTCGTCCTCCTGCACCGCGTAGCGCTGGGGAAACAGGACGACGGCGAACGCGAACCCGCGCTCTTTCGCGAGAGCCCGGTAGCCGAGCAGCGTCCGCGAGAGGCGCTCGAAGAAGACGTCGACGAAAGGCGGCGGCCGGACGAGACAGATCCCGAGCCCGTTGACCCCGTCGAGAATGAAACGTGACAGGCCGGGTCCGCGCGAGCTTCCGATCGGCTGCGCGGGCAATCCGAACGCGAGATCGAGAAGGCGCAGACGCCGCCTGACAGGCGTCGCCGCGGGGACTCCCGTAAGACACGCTCCGGGAATCGTGGCGCGAATCTCGTCGCGCTGCTCGAGGGGGAGCCCCTCCGCCGCCCGCTCGATGTGAAAGGCCGGGGGCTCGATGCGGTACTTGCCGGGCGGATCGAGCGCGAGGCCCGCCTGCGCAATGTCGTTCCCGAGCGTGAGGCCCAGAAGCACGACGTGTGGATGAAACCGCGCTCCCGAACGATCGAGCCAGAAAAGACCCGTCACCGGCTCCTCGATCTCCGAAATCAGCACCTCCGCGTGACCGCGCGCGGCGAGATCCTTCTCGAGAAGCCGGGAGAAGGTCTTCTCCTGGTCCACGCGATAACCCGCCGTGAACGAGTCTCCCATCGAAAGGACGCGCACGACGCCGGGGGGCGGCGTTTCCGGCGTGTCTTCCGAGCGCCGGAAGCCCTGCGCGTTGTTCCTCCAGAAGATGGTGCCGCCGAGGCCGTTCGCGAGACGCCCCTGGAAGCCCTCTTTCAGGAAGCCACCGGGACCCAGGCCGTCCGCGCGAACAGCGTCACCGTAATCGGGGCCGCCTTTCGTCGCAGGGGCGCGGACGCGCTCGCGAAGCCGCAAGGCGCCCTCCGCGAGCCCCAGCGCAAGAGCGCTCGAAACGAGGACCGTCGCGGCCGCCTTCAGTCGAGCGCGAACGTCTTCTTCCAATCCTCACTCTCGGCGAACGCCGGCTGGCCCTCGCGTACGAGTACGTGGTTCTCGAGGACGAGGGCGTCCATCGCGGTCCGCATGAAGCACCGGTACGCGTCCTCCGGCGTGCAGACGATCGGCTCTCCCCGCACGTTGAAGGACGTGTTCACGACGACGGGACAGCCCGTGCGCGCCTGGAACTCGGACAGGATCGCGTGATAGACGGGATTCGTCTCCCGGCGCACCGTCTGGAGCCGGGCGGAATAATCCACGTGCGTGACTGCGGGGATCGACGAGCGGGGCACGTTGAGCTTCTCGATTCCCCAGAGCGCCTTCTCTTCTGCGGTCATGGCGCGGCGCTTTTCCGGGACGACGTCGGCGCAGAGCAGCATGTAGGGCGAGTCCCCCTCGAACGTGAACCACCTCGCCGCCTCCTCGCGGAGCACGGACGGGGCGAACGGCCGGAACGATTCGCGGAACTTGATCTTCAGGTTCATGACCGACTGCATCGCCGGCGAACGCGGATCGCCGAGGATGCTCCGCCCGCCGAGCGCCCGCGGCCCGAACTCCATGCGCCCCTGGAGGAGTCCCACGACCTTGCCGTCGGCAAGGAAGTCTGCGCGACGCCGGGAAGCTCTGAGACGGGATGAAGGTGCGAAATGGGTAATGGCGTCGACTCGAGCCAGGTTTCTATTTGCTTAGAAGGGTAAGAGGGGCCGAGAAACGCGCCTGACATGCCGTCTTCGTAGGGAGGAAGGGACGAAGAGGAGGATTCTTTGAATGAAAAAGCGATCGGTGCCGGCGATCCACTGCGAGCGGCCGGCGCGTCGGCCGCAGCGCCTGATTCGGCGTTGCCCTGCCCTATTCCATTCGAAGAAATCTTCTCTTCTCTCTCTTTCTCATTCGCAGAAATCTCTTTTTCTCTTCTCTCTTCTTTCCCCAGCCTCCACGTCCCGCGCTTCTCCGCGCTCTCCCTCGGCATCCCGAGATGCCGATGCCAAATCGAAAGAGCCGCTCCGACCGCTCCGCCCGCGTCGCCGGCCGCGGGCTGGATCCAGATGTCGTCGAAGATCCCTGCCTCGAGGAGCCTGCCGTTCGCCACGCAATTCAACGCGACCCCGCCCGCCATGCAGAGATACCGGGCCCCTGTCGTCTTCCTCGCGTGGCGGGCCATCTTCAGGACGATCTCCTCGGTGACGTCCTGGATCGAACGCGCCAGATCCATCTCGCGCTGCGTGAGCTTCGACTCGGGCGCGCGCGCCGGCCCGCCGAAGAGCTTCTCGAATGCCGTCCCGGTCATCCTCAGCCGGTCTGCGAAGTCGAAGTAATCCATGTCGAGCCGGATCGATCCGTCCTCGCAGACGTGGACGAGCTTCTCGCGAATCAGCCCCGCGTACTTCGGCTCGCCGTACGGAGCGAGGCCCATGAGCTTGTACTCCCCGCTGTTCACCTTGAACCCGCAGAAGTACGTGAACGCCGAGTAGAGAAGGCCGATGGAGTGGGGAAACTTGAGCTCCGCCTGCATGTCGAGCCGGTGGCCCGTGCCCATTCCGAGCGAAGAGGTCGCCCACTCCCCCACGCCGTCCATCGTGAGCACGGCCGCCTCCTCGTACGGCGACGGGTAGAAGGCCGAGGCCGCGTGCGACTCGTGATGATCGGAGAACAGAATCCGGCCCGAAGAGCCCAGCTCTTTCTCGATGCGCTCGGACATCCAGAGGCGATCCGTGATCCAGAGAGGCATCGCCTTGCGAAACGAAGCGAAACCGCGTGGCGCGTAGTCGAGATACGTCTCGAAGAGGCGCTCGAATTTCACGAGGGGCTTGTCGTAAAACGCGACGTGGTCGAGGCGGTCGGCCGTGAGAGAGCCGGCCTCGAGGCAATAGCGCGCCGCGTGCGCGGGAAACTCCGCGTCGTGCTTCTTGCGCGTGAAGCGCTCCTCCTGCGCGGCGGCGACGATCGTCCCGTCGACGAGAAGACACGCCGCCGAGTCGTGGTAGTAGGCCGAGAGGCCGAGGATCGCCGTCACGGCTCTAGAACAGCGTGTAGATGAAGGGAGCGATGACGCTCTTCTCGGCGAGGACGAGGAGCAGGCCGACGAGGACGAGGAGGAACACGATGGGCATGAGCCAGTACTTCTTGCGGTACTTGAGGAACTGCCAGAGCTGCGAAAGGACCTCGCTCTTCCTCATCACCAGATCGTCTCGTAATGGCGCGGGTCGCGATTCCGTTCCGGGTAAGGCGACCACATCGAGGAGGGCGCGGGCCCGCGCCGCCTCAGCTCGTCGCGCCCGAAGAGGCGCAGGACGAGACCGAGCGGCGTGAGCACGAGAAAGAACGTGAGAAAAAGGAAGATCGCGGAGTTGACGCGGCCGAGCACGCGCGCGAAGGCCAGCCAGGCGCGATGAGGCCGGACGAGGAGCGCGGGAAAAAATGCGGCGAGAAGGAGGAGAGGCCCGCCCAGCGCGAAGACGACGATGGCCGCCGCGTACCGGTGACGCCAGAGAAGCAACGCGCCGAGGACGGCGAAGGCGCCTCCCACGGTCCACCCGAAGCGGCGGTCTGAGGAACTCTTTTCCACCGACGAATCTTAGCTCGCCCGGCGAACGCCGCCGAGCACGGGAGTCGAGGCCAGCAGCACCGAGAAGTCGAAAGCGGAGAGGGGGGCGCTCACGGCGAAGCCCTGCAGGCGATCGCAGCCGGCGCGCCGCAGAAACTCGATCTGGCCGAACGTCTCGACCCCTTCCGCGACCACCTCGAGCCCGAGGTCGTGGCCGAGCGTCACCATCGTCTGCACGAGCTTCGCGTTCCGGCTGCCGGAGTCGACCGGCGTGGACAGCTCACGAAGGAACGCCTGGTCGATCTTCAGCTCGTCGATCGGAAGAATCTGGAGGTACGACAGCGACGAATAGCCGGTCCCGAAGTCGTCCACGGCCAGGCCGAGTCCGAGCGTTTTCAGCCGGCCGAGGACCGCCATCGTCGCCGCGACGTCCTTCACGAGGAGACTCTCCGTGACCTCGAGCCGCAGGAGGGACGCGGGCACGCCGTGCGTCGCGAGAATGCGCTCGAGCGTTTCCGCGAGATCGGCCTGCAGGAACTGGATCGGCGACAGGTTGAGGGAGACGGGCACGTTCGCGACTCCGTCGCGCTTCCAGGCCGCGAGCCGGCTGCAGACCTCCTCGAAGACCCAGAGCCCGATGGACAGGATGAGGCCGCTCTCCTCGGCGATCGGGATGAAGCGGTTTGGCCGGACGAGGCCGAGCTCGGGGTGGTTCCAGCGGAGGAGCGCCTCGGCGCCCATCAGCTCTCCGTCTCGATCCATTTGCGGCTGGTAGACGATCTCGAGCTCGCCCCGCGCGAGAGCCCTGCGGAGGTCGTTCTCGAGCCGCAGGCGCTCGCCTCCGCCCAACGTCACATCCGGTCCGAACACCCGGTAGCCGTTCCCGGCGAGACCCTTCGCGGCGTACATCGCGGCGTCCGCGTGCCTCTGCAGCGTCACGACATCGGGCGCGTCGTCCGGGAACACGCTCACGCCCACGCTTGCTCCGACGAAGACCTCTTCGCCCCGGAGGTCGAACGGAGCCTTGAGCGCGTCGAGGAGCCGCTCCGGAAGAGAAGGGCCCGCGGTCGGCGTGCCGGGCACCTCGATCCGAAGCACACAGAATTCGTCGCCGCCCATGCGTGCGAGAACGTCTCCGTTGACGAGCGCGCTCGAAAGTCGGAAAGCGACCTCGCGCAGAAGTGCGTCGCCGCCCGCGTGGCCGAACGTATCGTTGACGTGCTTGAAGCGGTCGAGATCGACGTACGCGAGGATCACGCGCTCACCGCTTCCCAAGGACCGAGAGACGGCTTTCTGGAGGCTCTCCTCGAGTGAGAACCGGTTCGGGAGACTCGTGAGAGAGTCGAACCGCGCCTGAAACGCGAGCTGCTCGGCAAGCTGCCGCTGCTCGATGGCGATCGCCGCGAGCGAGGCCGCATTCGAAAGAAGGGCTGCGTCGGCACGTTCCGGCCGCCGCGTCTCGTGAAGGAGAACGCTCAGGGTGCCGAGCACGACGCCGTTTCCCGTCTCGATGGGAATCGTCCAGCACGCGACGATCCCGTGAGGCGCGAAGGTCTCGCGGCAGGCGGCCCAAAGAGGATCGCCCGGGACGTCGCGCGTCACGACGAGGCGATGCTCTTCGACCGCCCGCGCGAGAGGCGGCGTCGTGGACCCGAGCGGGATGTCCTCGTGCGCGGTTCCAAAGGGCCCGACCGAGCCGGCGGAGCCCAGGGCGCGAACGCCCTGGCGAAGCGGCGAGATCGCGCAAATCGCGCGCGCGCGCTGGTGCTCGACGAGGGAGGCGACCTCCGGAAGGACGACGTGCAGCGGCTCGCCGCGCGCGATCTTCTCGAGGATCACCCGCCTGTCCCGATCGAGGAGGTCGCGCCCCGAAAGCGTGTCTTCCACGAAGCGCCGGTCCTTCCGCTCGCGCTGCAGGAGAACGTCCGCCTGTGCGGCCGACTCGGCGAGCGCGTCGCGCTCGACCAGAAGGCTCTCGCGCTCCATGTGCACCTGCTTCAAGCGCCTCTTCAGGGGAGCGAACACGCTCAGCGTTCCGACACCCGCTCCGAATGCAGCCAGGGCGAGGGACCCGGCGAGAATGCCGCGGCGTTCCCGGCCCGCTGCTTCCCGCGCGGGAGCGAGCGAAAGACCGAGGACGAGCGTGCCGACGCGATTGCCGTCGTAGCTCACCGCGGCGCGCGCGACGCTCGTCTCTCCTGTCGTCGGCGCCTGCCAGACCGCCGCCGGAAGGCCGGCCCGGTCCAAGACGACGATCGACGCGGGCCGCCGGCCGGGCACCAGGTCCCTGACCGTCTCGAGGGCACCGTCGGCGTCCTGAAAGACGAGGAGCGCGCCGATCGCGGCCGCCGCCCGGCCGGCGACCGCATCCGCCTCGCGGCTGGCAGCCTCCAGAGCGCGCGCCTCCGCGCCCGCGACGCGGACGACGAGGGTCGTCGCCGCGATCAGGCAGACGAGCGCGAGCGACAGGCCGATGCGGCGAACGAGCGGCATTTCAACCACTGTACCCCTCGCGGCGTTCGCTCAACGTTCGCGTCCGGCTGCAAACGCCGCGAGATCGGCAAGAGGACCGGGATCGCCTTCGAGGTCCCGGGCGGCGTCGCGTGTCGCCGCGAGCGCGAGGTCGCGCTCGCGGAATGCTCCCTCGAGACCGAAGACGGCGGGATACGTGAGCTTGTTTTGGGCAAGGTCCTTTCCGGCGGTCTTGCCGAGCGTCTCCGAGGTCTGTGTGACGTCGAGGAGATCGTCGGCGATCTGGAAGAGGAGTCCGAGCGCCTCCCCGTAGCGGGTGACGAGCAGAAGCCGGTTCTCGTCCGCGCCCGCGTGCAGCGCCCCGAGCTCGAGCGAAAGGCGGATGAGCCGCCCCGTCTTCAGGGAGTGAATGTGGCGAAGGAGCCCGACGCGTTCGGGTTCGGGAACAGACCTTCCCGCGGCCGCGAGATCGAGAGCCTGCCCGCCCGCCATCCCGGCGAGGCCGATCGCCGCCGCCGTCCACGCGACCGCGCGGGCGCGCCGTGCCGCGCGGGCATCGCCGGCGGGGCGCGTCGCGAGGAGCTCGAAGCCGAGGGTCTGCAGCGCGTCGCCCGCGAGCAGCGCCGTGGCCTCGCCGAAAACGATGTGGCACGTCGGCCTTCCCCGGCGTAGCGCATCGTCGTCCATGCACGGCAGGTCGTCGTGGATGAGCGAATACGTATGGAGAAGCTCGAGCGCAGCGGCTGCGTCGAGGGCGTCGTCCGGGAGGCGATCCGCCCCGCAGGACTCGGCTCCCGCGAGGAAGAGGAGCGGCCGCAGCCTCTTCCCGCCCGCGAGGACGCTGTAGCGCATCGCGGCGACGAGGGCGGCCGGCTCGGCCCCCTCTCTGGGCAGGACGGCAAGCAGCGCATCCTCGACATCCCGGCGTCGGCCCTCGAGGGCCGACGGCAGAAGCGCGCCGGTCTTTCCTTCCGTCATCGCTCCGGCTCTTCCCCGTCGAGCGCGTCCTCATCCAGCTCGTCGTCGAGGGGCTCCGTCACGAGCGCGTCCGGAGTTTCCTTGAGGACGACCTCCACGCGCTTTTCGATCTCGTCGATGCGGCCCCGGCAGAAGCGAGAGAGCGCGATTCCCTCCTCGAAGAGGACGAGGCTTGCCTCGAGCCCTTTCTCGGGGTCTTCGAGCTCGGACACGATGTCCTGCAGGCGAGAGAGCGCCTTCTCGAACGTGAGGTTCTTCGGAAGGCTCTCGGTCTTCCCCTTACTCATGATCGACCTCCGTGGAGACGACCCGTGCCCGCAGGCGGCCGCGCGCAAGGCGGACTCCGAGGCCGTCTCCCGCCGCGACGCGGGCTGCGTCCGTCAAGGGCGCCGACTCTCCCTCTCGCGTGACGACCGCGTAGCCGCGCGCGAGCACGCGCAACGGGCTCAGCGCCTCGAGCCGCCCCGCGGCTATCGAAAGCCCCTCGTTCGCGGCCGCGACTCGCGCGGTCATCCGGTCGGCCGCGGCGCGCTGTTCGGCGGCGACCCGGTCGAGGAGGAACGGGAACGCAGCGCGGTCGACCCAGGCCCGCACGCTCTGTTCGTGCCGCGAGACACGGGAGAGAAGAGAGGAGGGGATTCTTTGAAAGGAAGAGAAGAGGGCGCGCGCCGCGGCGCGCGAATCGAGCCCGGCCTGGCGAACCGACGCTCGAAACTGCGTCAGGACCGGCGCCGAGACGAGAGAGGCGACGCGGTGCGCCGCCCGGTCCATCTTCCCTTTCAAAGAAATCCTCAAATCTCTCTCCCCGCGGGAGAGGCGTTCCTCGAAGAGGTCCAGCCGCTCGACGACGAGCTCCGCCGCCTGCGAGGGCGTGGCCGCGCGGAGGTCGGCCGCAAGGTCGGTGAGCGTGATGTCGACTTCGTGCCCGACCGCCGAGACCACCGGTACCCGAGAGGCGGCCACGGCCCGGACGACCGCCTCGTCGTTGAACGCCGCGAGGTCCTCCTTCGAGCCACCGCCCCGCGCGACGATGAGGACGTCCGCGGATCCCTCCACGCGGGAAAAAGCCCGCAAGGCGCGCACGATCTCCCACGCCGCCGTCGCGCCCTGGACAGACGCCGGGTAGAGCGTCACGTGGGCGTTCGGAAAGCGCGCGCCGAGCACCTTGAGGATGTCCCGGAGAGCGGCCCCGTCCCGGGAGGTCACGACGCCGATGCGTCGCGGGAGGAGCGGGAGCGGGCGCTTCTTCGCGGGATCGAAGAGGCCCTCGGCCTGGAGGCGCGCCTTGAGCTGCTCGAACGCGAGCTGGAGGGCGCCGATGCCCGAGGGTTGGAGGTCGGAGACGACGAGAGAGAGCTTGCCGGACGAGGCGTACACATCCGGGTAGCCTCTCGCGAGGACGAGAAGTCCTTCTTCTGCCTCGAAGGGAAGACGGACGACGGTGCTCCGCCACATCACGCAAGGCATCGCCGCCCGCTCATCCTTCAAAGAAAAATAAAGATGGCCGGAGCCGGGGCGCCGCAAGTCGGCGATCTCACCCTTCACCCATACGTCCGGAATCCCACCCTTGAGGATCCCGTTCAACCGCTCGACGAGCTCCGACACCGTCATCGCAGTCGCGTCCGGTCCTCCGTCGAGACCCGCGTCCCCGAGGGACATCTGCGTCTCGGCGACGCGATGCGTTGTCATGCGGCGGAGAAAGTACCCGCGGCCCGGGATGCGGCTCGACATCGTCTTGATTCTAGTCGGCGGGGCGGCTTGCCCGGGCAGCCGCGAAAGGGAGAGTCGCGACGACGAGCGTCGCCATGAGAACCTCGACGTCGCCGAAGTTGTACTCGAACATCCCCGCCGCGAAGAGCGCCGCCATCGCGCCGACCGCTCCGAGGGTGACGCCCCGGAGCGGATGCCCGCGGGGCAGGGCGCGGATCCGGCGAAAGGCGGCGGTGAAGAACGCCCCCACGAACCACAGATAGGCGAGGGCCGAGGGGATTCCCGTCTCGGCCGCGATCATGACGAGGTTGTTGTGGAGGTGACCCGGGTGCGGTTCGACCCATCCGGGGACCCGGTAGGCGGAATAGAGACCCCTCACGCGCCCGGGGCCGACCCCGAACAGCGGCCGTTCGGCGATCATGGCGCCCCCTGCCTTCCACATCGCGATGCGGTCGTTCATCGTGACGTCTTTCGGGTTCGTAACGGACATGAGGCGGTCGCGCACGGCGAGCGGCATGAGGATGACGAACAGCGCGACCGCGAACGGCGCAGCGAGCGCGAGGCGCGGACGTGCCGCGAGAAGCACGACAAGAAGTCCGACCGCGAGGCCCAGGTAGGCGCCGCGTGTCAGCGTGAGGGCCGTCGCGAGGATGCCCGCGAGCGCGATCGTGACGTCAGCCCAGCGGGCGCCGCGAGACCCTCCCGAGATGCCCCGCGCGCCGAGGAGCGGCACGAGCACGAGGAGGAGGCCCGCGTACGTCATGTAGACCGATAGCCCTCCTGCGATCCGGAAATCGAGGCTCGGCGAATCCGAGATCCACTCGACGAGCCCGCGCAGGACGAGGTAGAGCGCGGTGATCCGCCAGGCGTCCACGACGAGCTTCACGTCCGCCATGTCGTCGAAAAGGGCGGCTACGAAGACGACCAGGAGAAACGTCCCGAAGCCCTTGATCTGGATGAGCGACCGCGAGGGAAGCGTCGAGAAGAGGCAGGAGACCACCGAGAGAAGAACGAACGCGCCGATGGGCGCATGGAGGGGAGTCGTGCGGCGGAAAGGCCCGAGAAAATCCTCGCCACGCGCGCGCGCCGACAGGCGCCACACGATCGTGCATGCGAGAGTCAGTACGAGGCAGACGTTGGCGACACCGATCCCGGGGACGCATCCGACTCCGAGGAGGAAGAACACGAACGTCGCGCGTTCCCACCCGCTTCGGCGTGCGATCGGTTCGGGAAAGAGCCTCAGGAAAGGATCAGGCCATCCGGGCGTCGGCCGGAAGAGCCTCCTCGACGAGCATCACGGGGATGTCGGAGACGATCGGATAGACGCGTCCGCAGGCCGCGCACGAAAGCCCCTCGGTCACGACGGGCTCCTCGTCCTTCAGGCTCTCGCGGTATTTTTCGACCACGCTTTTCGCGACCTCCGCTTTCAGGAGGCAGAGCGTCACGGGGGGACGCGCGTCGCAGGCGGGACACGCGAGGATGTCGAGAAGCTCCTTGTCGACGGCCATGGCGCGATCCTAGCAGGGTTCCAACGCGTGGCGCACGACTCAGCTAGCGACCCTCTCCTGGATCGGCGTGATCGCGCGGGCTTTCCCCGTTGTCTCGTCCACGTCCACGATCGCGCCGCACATGCGGACGTCGCGCGTGGCCGTCTCCATCGAGCGCGGCGTCTGGTAGAGGAATTTCTCGAGGATGGCCTTCGGGTCGAAGCCGATGATCCCCTCGTACGCGCCCGTCATGCCCGCGTCCCCCTGGTAGGCCGTTCCTTTGGGCAGAAGGCGCGCGTCCGCGGTCGGGACGTGCGTGTGCGTGCCGATGACGAGCGACGCCCGGCCGTCGAACCACCAGCCGACGGCCTGCTTCTCGGACGTCGCCTCCGCGTGGATGTCGATCACGACGACCTTCATCTCGGGGCGTTTCGCGCGCATCTCCGCGAGCGCCTGATCGCCTACACGGAACGGGGAGTCCGTGTTCGCCATGAACACCTGCCCCTGCAGGTTCAGAACGCCCACCGGAATCCCCGACGGAGTGTCCTGGACGGCCCACCCGCGGCCCGGGTTGCCGGGGGGGTAGTTCGCGGGCCGAAGCAGGTTCTCGAGGTCCGAGAGGAGCGGCACGAATTCCTTCTTATCCCAGATGTGGTTGCCCGACGTGAACACGTCGATCGGGAACTTCGTCATCTCGGCGAAGAGCTCGGCCGTCACGCCGAAGCCCCCGGCCGCGTTCTCGATGTTCACGATCGTGAAGTCGATGCGCTCCCGCCCGATGACCTTCTCGAGGAGAGTCAGCGCCTTACGTCCGGGCTTCCCCACCACATCGCCAATGAAGAGAAGTTTCAAGAGAGATTTGCTCCCGACCGCACGTGCAGGTGTTGGCGCATTTGGGGAACGGTCTGCAAAGTTTCTTTGAAGGGGAAATTTCCGCCCACGCGCGCGTGCAGGCGCCGAAGCACCCGGGGAGGGATCTGCAAAGTTTCTTCGAAGGGTGAATGAGCGCGGGACGCACGAGTCACCGCTGCGGCGCTACGGTTTGGTGCGGCCCCTCTCACCCTTCTAAGAAAATATTCTCTCTGTCTTTCTTTATTTAGCAAAATCAACTGCTCTCGTCTCCCGAATGACCGTTATCTTTATTTGGCCTGGGTATTGGAGCTCGGCCTCGATGCGCTTGGCGAGGTCCTTCGACATCCAGAGGCACTCGTCGTCCGTGACCTTCTTCGCATCCACGATGACGCGCAGCTCGCGGCCGGCCTGGATCGCGAACGTGCGCTCGACGCCTTTCATGCCTTCCGTCATCTTCTCGAGCTTCTCGAGGCGCTTGACGTAGGTCTCGAGGATCTCGCGGCGCGCTCCCGGTCGCGCGGCCGAGATCGCGTCGGCGGCGTTCACGAGGACCGCTTCGATCGTGCGCGGCTCGTAGTCGCCATGGTGGCACTCCATGCCGTGGATGACCGACTCGGTCTCGCCGTACTTCTTGAGGATCTGCCGGCCGAGCTCGAGGTGGGTGCCCTCCTGCTCGCGGTCGATCGCCTTGCCGATGTCGTGCAGGAGCCCGGCGCGTTTGGCCACCGTGACGTCTGCCCCGAGCTCGCTCGCGAGGTGGCACGCGGCCCATCCGACTTCCTTGCTGTGCTGCAGGACGCTCTGGCCGTAGCTCGTGCGGTACTTCAGGCGCCCGAGCAGCTTGACGACCTCCGGGTGGAGGTCGGCGATTCCGAACTCGAACGCCGCCGCTTCCCCGGTGGTCTTGACGTCGAGCCAGAGCTCCTCGCGGACCTTCTCGACGACCTCTTCGATGCGGGCCGGGTGGATGCGCCCGTCCTGGATGAGGCGCTCGAGCGCGCGCCGCGCGACTTCGCGGCGGATCGGGTCGAACGACGAGAGAAGGATGGCTTCGGGCGTGTCGTCGATGATGATGTCGACTCCCGTCGCGGCTTCGACGGCCCGGATGTTCCGGCCCTCGCGGCCGATGATGCGGCCCTTCATGTCGTCTGACGGAAGGTCGAGGACCGACACGGTCGTCTCGACGACGTGCTCGGACGCCATGCGTTGAATCGTCATCGAAAGGAGGCGCTTCGCCTTCCAGTTCGCGCTCTCGACGGCATCCTCTTCAATCCGGCGAACGAGCCCGGTCGCCTCGAGGCGTGCCTCGTTCTCGAGCTCGCGGATGAGGTCCCGTTTGGCTTGGTCGGCGGTCAGACCCGCGATCTTCTCGAGCTTCTCGCGCTGCTCGAGCACGATCTCCCCGGCCTTCTTCTGCGCTTCGGCCTCGATCTCCTCGATCCGCTTCTCGCGCTTCGTGAGGTTCTGCGCGCGGTTCTCGGAATCCAGCTCGCGCTTCTCGGCGGCGACGATCTTCTTGTCGAGGGTCTCTTCCTTCAGAAGGAGGCGCTTTTCCTGGTCCAGCAGCTCGGCCCGCCTCTTGGCGGCCTCCTGCTCGGCGGCCTCGCGGGCCTTGAGCGCCCGCTCCTTCGCGTCGAGCTCGGTCTTCTGGGCGGTGGCCTCGGCGCGCCGGACGGCGGACTCGGCGGCGAGCTTCGCCTCCTCGAGCTTCTTGCGAGCCTCGAGCTCGGCCTCGGCCTTCGCAATGGAGGCCGTTCCCCGGGTCCTCAGAGCCCAGATGAGGACGCCGATGGCGAAGACCGCGAGCGCGGCCTCGACGGCGATGACTTGAAATGGGTTCACGGGTCGGTCCCCCTCGATCGAACGTTCGTTCGAGGGTGATCCGGATCGAAGCTAGACGCGATCCCGAAAGCGTCTCCTCGGATGGGCGCGATAAAGGCGCCCCACCTCGGCCGTGTGGGGTTTGTCGATTGAACCCGTCGTAAGACAGGGGGAGCCCACGGGGCAGACCATTAGTTCCCCCGAAGGGGCGTCACAGGACGGCCCGGATGCGCTGGCTCCACGATTGAAATATCGGTTCAAGGACATATCCCATTCACGCACCGCGCAGGGTGCCGATCGATTCGCTGCCGGCCCTCGCCGGAATGGCCCGGGAAGACGTCTTCAGGATCTCGTCGAGTTTTTCGACGAGACGGGTGGCGTGTTTCGCGACCCGCCCCGGATCACCCTCGGAGCCTGACTTGGAACGGTACTGGTAGAACTCGTCGGAGATGTTGAGCGCCGTGAGGATGGCGATCTTCGCGGCGTCGACCGTCGGCGCATGCTCGGAGACCTCGCGCATCTTCTGGTCCACGAAGCTCGCGAGCTCCTTGATGTACGCGGCGTCTCCCGCGGCCCGGACGGAGTACGTCTGACCGAAGATTTCCACCTGCGTGACGGACGGTTTGGGCGCCATTTTTTTCGTCGCGGCGTAAGGTTCGCGCCGCGACGAAGGATAGCACGCGGCCTCAGGCGCGACGGGCCGGTACGTTCGTCTCTTCGAGCGTTTTCAGGAGGCGCTCGATCCGCGCTCGGACGGCCGTGCGCTCGGCCTCGTGGCGCGCGAGCGCGGCCACGGCGGCGCCGTTCTTCTCGCTCGCTTCGCGGGCCGACGCCAGCTCGGACTCGAGGCGCGCATTCTCGCGGGAGAGGCCGTTCATGACGTCCACGAGCGATTCGAGCCGCGACTCGATCGCATCGAGCACGCCCTCGAGGGTCGCGTCTCCCGCCGATTCCACCTTGGTTTCGCTCCGGCCCTTCGCTTCCTTCACGTCGTCCTCCTCACGTTACGTTGCCGGCGGCACGCCGTCCACCGCGGCGCCGCTCAGCGCCAGAAGGCGCCGGGCCGCCGCGTCTCGCCATGCGTTCACGTCCTCGCGGGCGAGAGAACGCAGCGGCGAGCCGAACCGCAGGGTCAACGTCGTCTTCACGAATCCTTCTCTGACGCCCGGGCCACGGTAGCGTCCTTTCGCCTCCACGGCCACGAGCTCGGCGGGCGCGCCCGCACGCACGGCCTCCTCGAGCGTCTTCCACGCGGTCGAGAGCGGATGGGTCACGGTGAGATCCACGTCGCTGCCGGGAAAACGAGGCGGCGGCTCGACGGACGTCTCGGCAGGCGGCAGCACGGCCGCGAGGACGCCGACGTCGAGGTCGGCGACGACGGGGTCCGTCAGGTCCCAGGAAGCGGCGAGTGAGGGCTCGAGGACGCCGACCCATCCGGCGATCAGGCCCCCTACGCTCACGTGAGCTGATCTTCCAGCCGCCAGGAACGAAGAGAACGAAAGATCTTCTTTGAAGGTAATAGGGGCACGGGGCTCACCCAAGCCCAGCCCCCTCATGAGGGCTTCTGCGATTCCCGCCCCTTCGAAGAAATCCGAATTCGCCGTCTCCGTCTGCGACCAGTGGCGGCTTCTTGCGCCGGCGAGGAGGATCCCGACTCTCGTTCTCTCGATGACTCTCTCGTCTCCGGGCTTTTCTTCAGCAGAAATCTTCTCTCTCTTCTCCGGATTCCATCCGAAGCTCGTGCCGACCTCGAAGAGGGCGAGGTCTTTCTGGCCGCGCCGCACGTTGTGCCGCGCGCTCTGCAGGAGCCCGATCACGGGTGTCGCGCGCATCGTCGTGAACGGCTCGCCGAGAGCGTTCTCGATGAGGACCGGCGGTCCCGGCGCGGCCGATGCGAACGGGGCGTTCTCGGCTTCCGAGACGAACGAGTACGTCGCGCACTCGAGGAGTCCGAAGCCGGCGAGAAGATCGCGCGCGTGATCCTCGACGAGAGCCGGGGACCGCGCGGGCGCGTACGGACGCGGCAGCGTCTCCGGCAGCCGGTCGTAGCCCTCGCATCGGATGACCTCCTCGATGAGGTCCTCCTCACCCGCGATGTCGACGCGCCAGGAGGGCACCGTCACGCGCAGCGTCTCGCCTTCCATGACCGGAGAGAACCCGAGGGCGGAGAGGATCTCCACGCTGCGCGCGGCCGGGATGTCCATTCCGAGGAACGCCGCGAGACGCCCGAGCCGGAGCGTGAGCGTTCGACGCGCATGCGGGCTCGCCCGCCGCTCGCGGACGTCGATCGTGCCCCGGCACAGCGTGCCGCCGCAAGCCACGAGAATGAGGCGCGCGGCCCGGTCCAGCCCGTCGCGCGTCGCCTCGGGATCGGTTCCCCGCTCGAAGAGATGCGACGCATCCGTGTGCAGGCCGAGCGAGCGTGACGTCCTGCGCACCGCGCGCGGGTCGAAATGCGCCCCCTCGAGGAGGATGCGGGTCGTCTTCTCCGTGATCGCCGTCGCCAGCCCGCCCATGACTCCCGCGAGTGCGACGGGCTTCTCGGCGTCCGCGATCACGAGGTGCTGGGGGGTGAGCGTTCGCGTGACGCCGTCGAGCGTCACGAGAGTCTCCCCCGCCCGGGCGCGCCGTACGATGATCGTCGGAAAGCCGTCGACGCTCTTCGCGAGGGTGTCGAGATCGAACGCGTGGAGCGGCTGGCCGATGTCCCAGAGGACGTGGTTCGTCGCGTCCACCGGCGCGGAGATCGTGCCGGCGCCGATGGCTTGAAGGCGCTTCCGGACGGCGCTCGTCGTCGAGCCCGAGTGGGCTCCCTCGAGGACGCGCGCGGAATACCGCGAGCAGAGCTCCGGCTCCTCGACGTAAACGCGCGCCCTCATGTCGGCGGTCGTGCCGCTTTCCTGCAAAGGAGGACCGACCTCGGGCTCCGCGAACTTCCGCCCGAGCGCCAGGGCCGCTTCGCGCGCGAGGCCTCTGTGGCTCATCCCGTCCGGCCGGTTCGCCGTGATCTCGACGTCGTACAGGGTGTCCCCGCCCGACCCTTCGACGCCCTCGACGATGAACCCCACCGCCGTCAGGCGCTCGCCGAGCGCTTTCGGGTCCGGCGCGGGGCCGGGCAGGTAGGACGCGATCCATTCGTAGGAGAACTTCATCCGGGGCCTCAGGCCCACACACGATCGAGAAAGCGCACGTCGTTCTCGAAGAAGAGACGCAGGTCCGGAACGCCGTAGACGAGGAACGCGACCCGGTCGATACCCATGCCGAAAGCGAACCCCGAATACTTCTCGGGGTCGATTCCCCCGCTCCTCAGCACGGCGGGATGGACCATCCCCGCGCCCAGGATCTCGATCCAGCCGGTGCCCGAGCACGGCCGGCACGCGGCGCCATGGGAGGCGCCCGTTCCTTTGCAGAAAACGCACGAGACGGCCACGTCAACGCCGGGCTCGACGAACGGAAAGAACGTCGGGCCGAACCGGATCTTCGTTTCGGACGTGAAGAGCAGGCGCGCGAACGCGGCGAGCGTGCCCTTCAGATCGGCGAACGTCACGCCTTCGTCCACCGTGAGGCCTTCCATCTGGTGGAAAACGGGCGAGTGGCGCGGATCGATGTCGTCCTTCCGGTAGACGCGCCCCGGGATGACGATCCGAATCGGCGGCTTCTGTGCGAGCATCGTCCGGATCTGGACCGGCGACGTGTGCGTGCGCAGAAGCAGCCGGTCCCGGCCTTCCCCGCCGTCCTTCACGAAGAACGTATCGACGGCGTCGCGCGCCGGATGGTCGGGCGGGAAGTTGAGCGCCCCGAAGTTCAGCCAGTCGGTCTCGACGTCAGGGCCGTGCGCGATCTCGTAGCCCAGCGACGCGAAGGCGGACTCGATCCGCCGCCTCACGACCGTGAGGGGGTGCAACCGTCCCACGCGTGGAGAGCGCGGCGGGAGCGTCACGTCCACGGCGAGCGCCCGCTCCTTTTGCCGGCGTTCGATGAGAAGAGAAGATTCTTCGAGTGAAGAGATCGCTCCCTCGACGTCCTTCTTCAACCTGTTGATGGCCGCGCCGACGGGAGCCTTGTCTTCCTTCGAAAGGGTCCGAAGGCCCTTCAGGAGATCCGTGACGATGCCTTGCTTCTGTCCGAGCCAACGCACGTGCAGAGCGCGCACATCCGCCGGGAGGAGCCCCCCGGCCGCGGCCTTCCCCTCGGCGGTCTTCAATTCTTCGAAGAAATCTCTTCGTCTTTCTTCGATCGCCTGAAGAAGGTCCACCACCGCTCGTGCGCTTCGTCCGCGGGCGCCTACGCGCCCGCGCTCGCGGGCGCGGCCGCACTCGCCGCGGGCAGCCCCAGAGCAGTCTTCGCTGACGCGACGATGTTCGCGAATCCCTTCGGATCCTCGACGGCGATTTCAGCGAGGACCTTGCGGTTCACGTCCGATCCTGCCTTTTTCAGACCCGCCATGAGCTTGCTGTAGCTGAGGTCGTGCTGGCGTGCGGCCGCGTTGATGCGGACGATCCAGAGCCCGCGGAACTCGCGCTTCTTCTGCTTACGGTCGCGCGTCGCGTAGACGAGCGACCGCTCGACCTGAAGCTCGGCGATGCGAAAGCAGTTGTGCTTGGTGCCGTAATAACCCTTCGCGAGCTCCAGAACTCGTACCCGGCGATTCTTCCTCTTGGGTCCACGCTTGACGCGAGGCATGGTGTCTCTCCTTGTGTTGTGAACTCGTTCAGGCGTACGGGAGCATCGACCGGACGTTCTTCGTGTCCGCCTTCGACACGAGAGTGGCCTTCTTGAGGCCCCGCAGGCGGCTCGCGTTCTTCTTCGTGAGAATGTGGCGCTTCATCGCGTGACCGCGTTTGAACTTGCCGGTCGCGGTCTTGTGGAACCGCTTCGCCGCGCCGCGGTGCGTCTTCCTCTTGGTGGCCATGTTCGGGGCTCCTTCTCAGTGCTTCTTGATCGGGCCGAGGATCTGATGCATCCGGTTTCCCATCATCTCGGTGCCGGATTCGGCGTGGGCCCGGCCCTCGAGGTCCTTGATCAGCCGGTCGAGGACTTTCCGCCCGTTGTCGAGGCGCGACATTTCTCGGCCGCGGAACTGGACCGTGGCCTTGACCTTGTCCCCCTCCGCCAGAAACCGGAGGATGTTCTTCAGCTTGAAGTCGTAGTCGTGCTCGTCGATGTTCGGCCGGAACTTGATTTCCTTGACCTGGGTGATCTTCTGCTTCTTCTTCGACTCGTGCTCTTTCTTCTTCTTCTCGAACGTGAACTTGCCGAAGTCCATGATCTTGCAGACCGGGGGATCGGCCTGCTCGGCGATCACGACGACGTCGAGCCCCTCCTCGCGCGCCTTCGCGATGGCCGACGGCGGATCGACGACGCCGAGCTGGGCGCCGTCCGAGCCGATGAGCCGGACGTGCTGGAAGCGGAGGATGAACTCGTTGATGGGAGAGTTCTTCGTGGGGGGAACGCGTGGGCCGCCTCTGAAAAATGCCAGGGTGTCTTCCTCCTACTGTTGCTTAAGAAAGATTGGGGTTTCTGTTTCGGACGGTATTCCCCGAACTTCCGGAGTCAAGGGCGCGCTCTGCGCGCCGCGTAGCGGTCTTCGACCCTTGACACCGGAAGTTCGGGAAAAGATCTTCCGCTATCGGCGGCTGCATCGCAGCCGCCGCGTATGAGCAACATCAGACGCCCCCCGTCGCGGGCGCGTGCCAGGAGAGCGCCCGGCTGTCCACCGCACTCTTCATCATTCGAAGCAATTCTTCGATATTCTGATCCTTGAACTCCCCGCCGTGGCGGACGCGGAGGGAAACCGTGCCCGCCGCCTGCTCCTTCTCGCCGACGATGAGAAGAGCCGGCACTTTCTCGAGCTCGCCGTGGCGGATCTTCGCGCCCAGCTTCTCGTTGCGGGAATCCACCGAGGCACGCAGGCTTTCTTCTCTTACCCTTCTAAGAATCTTCTCTCCGTATTCGTTGAACTTCTCCGAGACCGGGACGACGCGTACCTGCTCCGGCGCGAGCCAGAACGGAAAGTCGCCGCCCGTGTGCTCGATGAGGATGCCGAGGAACCTCTCGAGGGACCCGAGGATGGCGCGGTGCAGGAGGACCGGCCGCTGCTTCGTGCCGTCCTCGGCCGTGTAATGGAGGTCGAAGAGCTCGGGGAGATTGAAGTCGCACTGGAACGTGCCGAGCTGCCACGGCCGTCCGATCGCGTCGTTCACGCGGAAGTCGATCTTCGGGCCGTAGAACGCCCCGTCTCCGGGCGAGACGACGTAAGGCCGCCCCGTGGCCTTCAGGGCCGCGTCGAGCACCTTCTCGGCGCGGTCCCACACGGCGTCTTTTCCGACGCGCTTCTCGGGCCTCAGGCCGAGCGAGATCGCGACGTCCTCGAATGCGAACGTCCCGTAGACCTCGTCGAGGAAGGTGAGGAAGGACGCCACTTCACTGTCGATGCTCTCCGGCGCCGCGAAGATGTGCGCGTCGTCCTGCGAGAAGGAACGGACGCGCGTGAGACCCTGCGTGACGCCCGACTTCTCGTACCGGTGGAGCCGCGCGAAATCGGCGTACCTTACGGGGAGGTCCCGGTAGCTGAACGCCTGCGATCCGAACACGAGGCAATGCCCCGGGCAGTTCATCGGCTTCACGCCGAACTCGCGCTCGTCGACCTGGACGAAGAACATGTTCTCGCGGTAGTTGCCCGTGTGCCCCGAGGTCGTGAACAGCTCCTCGTCGAAGATCTGGGGCGTGAGGATTTCCTGATACCCGTACTTGACGTACAGGTTGCGGATCCAGTCGATCAGGAGGTTGTAGACCGTCGCACCCTTCGGGAGGAAGAACGGCGACGCCGGCGCCCACGGGTGGAACACGAAGAGACCGAGCTCCTTGCCGAGTTTGCGATGGTCGCGCGCTTTCGCGGCCTCGAGACGGGCGAGATGCTCGTCGAGCTCCTTCTGTGTGAGGAAGACGGCCCCGTAGATGCGCTGGAGCATCGGGTTCCTCTCGTCGCCCTTCCAGTACGCGCCCGCAGAATGCGTGAGCTTGAAGACGCCGAGCTTACCCGTCGACGGCACGTGCGGGCCCCGGCAGAGGTCGATGAAGTCCTTCTGCTCGTAGCACGAGAGGCTGCCCTCGGGAATGCCCGCGACGATCTCGACCTTGAGCGGATCGTTCTGGGCCTCGAAGATCTTCACGGCCGCGGCCTTCGACATCTCCTTGCGGACGACGGCATTGTCCTCGGCGACGATCCTCTTCATCTCGGCCTCGATCTTCTCGAGGTCTTCGGGCGTGAACGGCCGGCCCGGGTCGAAGTCGTAGTAGAAGCCGTCCTCGATGGCCGGTCCGATGCCGATCTTCACGCCCGGGAACAGGCGCTTCACGGCATTTGCGCAAAGGTGTGCCGTGGAATGCCGGTAGAGCTCCAGGGCGGCAGGATGCTTCGGGGTCACGACCTCGAACGGGCCCGACTTCCGGAGCGGGCGGGAAAGGTCGAGGACGTCGCCCGCGAGCTTCACGGCGAGAGCGTCCTTGGCGAGGCGCGGACCGATGGACTCGGCCACGGCACGGCCCGTGGTGCCCGAAGGCACGTCGCGTACGGAGCCGTCGGGCAGCGTCAGACGAATGTTTCCGCCATCTCCCACCGCCGGATCAGTTTGCTTCGCGCCTTCCACTGACGACATCTAAAAATCCTTCTGATATTCGGGGCTGCTGCTGCAGCCCCGATAGTAGGAAATCGTTTTCCCGAATGACCGACGTCAAGGGCGCGCTTCGCGCGCCGCGTAGCGGTCATAGACCCTTGACTTCGGTCATTCGGGAAACACGGTCCCCATTCATGTCCGAGCAAGAAAGATCCGAACTCTGGTCGCGGAGGGGAACAAGAGGTTGGTAGGCGCTAGCGGACTCGAACCGCTGACCCCTTCCGTGTGAAGGAAGTGCTCTACCGACTGAGCTAAGCGCCTTCGAGCGGCTTCTGGGCGGCGGCACGGGAGAGGGTCGGGCGATGGTAGGCGCTAGCAGGATCGAACTGCTGACCCCTACCGTGTCAAGGTAGTGCTCTACCGCTGAGCTAAGCGCCTGAAAAACGCGTCGCCGATTCTCTCCGCGGGCTGTCGCCGGGGGCCGTTCGCAAGAACGTCTTGTGAGCCCCGACCTCGACCCGGATCGTCTTCTCCAAAGAGCAGTTCCGGCGTTTCCGCCGGAGCGGCGGAGGATAGCACGCTGGCGCGCCGCGCGCTTCGCACGCGCCTGGGAAAGGCGCGCTAGCAGCTGCGAGTGATGGGGGAAACACGGTCGTGTTTCCCCCAGACCCCCTTTCACCGGCCGAGGAAGGCAAGTTCCTTGGCGAACGCAAAGCCAACTGGCCGTCCGCTCTGTTGAGATAGCATCTCAGCAAACGTGACGCGCTGCATTCGCTGCGACGCCGAGGTTCCGGCTTCCGGCCGCTTCTGCCCGGCGTGCGGGCAACCCGCGTCGGGCTCACTCTCGCATCTCCCCACGGAGATGGGTCCGGCACCCAAGCCCTTGCCCCCGAGACCTCCGTCGTCCGTCGGCCGCCTCGTCTCCTCGGGCTCCCTCGACCTCGGCGCGTTTCCGCCCGGCGCCATGGTCGGCGAGCGCTACCGCGTCGTAGGCCTTCTCGGGAAGGGCGGCATGGGCGAGGTCTACCGAGCCGACGACCTCAAGCTTGGGCAGGCAGTCGCGCTGAAGTTCCTCCCGAAGGCCGTCTCGGGCGACGAGGCCCTCCTCGCGCGCTTCCACGCCGAGGTGAGGCTCGCGCGGCAGGTCTCGCATCCGAACGTCTGCCGCATCTACGACATCGGTGAGATCGAGGGCCGCCACTTCCTCTCGATGGAGTACGTCGACGGCGAGGACCTCGCCTCGCTTCTCAAGAGGATCGGTCACCTTCCGGTTGGCAAAGCGATCGACATCGCGCGGCAGCTCTGCGCCGGCCTGCATGCCGCGCACGAGAAGGGCGTCCTCCACCGCGACCTCAAGCCCGCGAACATCATGCTCGACGGGCGTGGCCGCGTGCGCATAACGGACTTCGGCCTCGCCGTTGCGGCAGAGGAAGCCGCGAACGTCGGCGAGGTCTCCGGGACGCCCGCGTACATGGCGCCCGAGCAGCTCCAGGGAAAGCCCGCATCCGTCAGAAGCGATCTTTATGCGCTGGGCCTCGTTCTCTACGAGGTCGCGACCGGGAAGCGCGCCTTCGACGCGCCGACGCTCGCGGAGATGCGGCGAAAGCACGAGCAGGAGACGCCCACCGCACCGTCGAACGTCCTTCCGGGTTTCGACCCGGCCGTCGAGCGCGTGATCCTGCGGTGCCTCGAGAAAGACCCACGCGCGCGGCCCTCGTCGGCTGTCCAGGTCGCGGCCGCCCTCCCGGGCGGCGACCCGCTCGCCGCGGCCCTCGCGGCCGGTGAGACGCCCTCGCCGGAGATGGTGGCGGCCGCGGGTCCCGAAGGCGTGATCCCGACCGCGAAGGCCGTGGTGCTTCTCGGCTCGGTCGTCGTTCTCCTCGGCACCGGCATCGCGCTGACGCGCTGGGGCACCACGCTCGGACTCACTCCGCTCCCCAAGCCGCCCGACGTCCTCGAGGAGCGCGCCCGCGAGGTGGCGCGGCACCTCGGCTGGACGGATCCGCCCGTCGATTCAGCGCGCAGCTTCTATCGCGATTACGCCTACCTGAGATACCTCGCCCGGACCGGGAAGCCGGGATGGGCGCGCGACCTCGCGGCCGGCTGGTGGAAGCCCGCGTTCTTCGAGTACCGGCAGAGTCCGCGGCCGCTCATCCCCGCCAATGGCGACGCGATCGTCGAGCCATCGGACCCTCCCTTCGACGTGACCGGGATGGTCACGGTCGATCTCGATCCTGAAGGCCGGCTGCGCTCGTTCGCCGCGGTGCCCCCGCAGGGAGTCCTCTCCGCGACGCCCGCCACCGTCTCGCCCGACTGGAACGCGGCTATGGCCGACGCCGGCCTCGACGCGAAGGCCTTCGCTCCGGGCGAGCCCGCGTGGTACCCGAAAGTCCCCTTCGACGCCATCGCGGGGTTCTCGGGTCCGATGCCGGGCGGCGGTCCGACGCTGAGGGTCGTCGCGGCGACCTTCCGCGGGCGCGTCGTTTCGTTCGAGATCGTCGCGCCGTGGAGCGAGCCCTCGCGCGACACACCTCGGCCCGTGGCGCTTCGCGAGAAGCTCGCGAGCCTCCTGTTCTTCACGACCGTCCTCGCGGTCGCGATCGCCGCCGCGTGGTTCGCCCGGCGCAACGCGAGGCTCGGTCGCGGCGACCGGCGAGGGGCGGCCCGCATCGCCGGCGCCGTGTTCCTCGCGTGTGTCGCGTCAGCGGTGTTTTCCGTGCATCCGGCCGCGCTCGGGAACCTGAATCCGCTGGTGCCGCTGGCGCCAATTCTCTTCGTCCCGACGGGTCTCGGCGGGCTCGTCTGGATCCTCTATCTCGGCTTCGAACCTTACTTTCGGCGCCGCTATCCAGACCTGCTCGTGTCGTGGACGCGCCTCGTCGGAGCGCGTTTCGGCGATCCGCTCGTGGGACGCGACCTGCTCGGCGGCCTCCTGCTCGGCTGCGCGTCGTTCCTGGTTCTCGTCGCCATGAAAACGGCGCCGTCATTCTTGGCGTCGGGCGGCGAGACGCCCCTGTATTTCGACGAGTTCTCGCTCGCCGGAATCCAGGGGGTCGCGGCCTCGCTGGGAGGCCGGCTCGTCGATACGCTCATGCAGACCGTGTACGGACCGGCGATCCTCTTCGTCGGGACGCTGATCCTGCGTCGGAAGGTCTTCGGGGCCGCTCTCCTCTGGGGCCTCTCGTTCGCGATCGCGGCCGGCCGCGAGAACACCCTCCTCGAGGTTCCGGCCGCCGCGCTCATCGCCAGCCTGCTCGTCGCCGCCCTCCTGCGGTTCGGTCTCCTGGGCTTCGGCGCGTTCGCACTGACCCGGAACC
This sequence comes from Thermoanaerobaculia bacterium, assembly GCA_963816185.1. Taxonomy (GTDB): domain Bacteria; phylum Acidobacteriota; class Thermoanaerobaculia; order UBA5066; family UBA5066; genus Fen-183. The sequence goes on from CAWFJJ010000030.1 coordinate 226,485, forward strand.
TGCTCGCGGGCGCGCCCCTCACGCTCGACTTCTCTCTCTGGTACGCGGGTTACGGGCTCTTCTTCGTGCTGCTCGTTCTCGCCCTCGCCGCGTGGGGCTTCTGGGCCGCGCGCGGCGGCGGAACCCTGATCCCGGAAACCGCTCTCGACGGCTGACGACGTCAGTCCCCCACGTGGATCTTGACGTCGTGCGGCGAAGGATGCCCGTCCGACTTCTCGAGCAGGTCCTTCAGGCTCATGAGGAACACCGCCCACTTCGTCGAGCAGTGGTGCATGAATTCGACGGGTTTCTTCCAGTCCGCATGCTTGAAGAGTATAAAAGTCTGTCCGTCCTTCCAGGAGAGGTCGAACGTCACCCGGGTCCCGACCCACTCCGGGGGGCCGCTCACGCAGCGCCATTTCACGCGTTTCTTCGTGGCCTCGAGGACCTTCATCTTGCAGAACCCGAAGTCGATCGTCCCGCCTTTCCTTGCGTCTCCCTGGGTCCCGGAGACCCACCATCCCCTGAGGCCTTCGATCGTCGCGAGCGTCTTGAAGACGGCCTCGGGCTTCGCATCGACCCCGACTCGGTGAAGAATGTCCGGCATGTGCCCTCCTCCTGCTTCGTGAGCCTGTGTTTCGTATTCAGCGCCCGGCCCAGGTTTTCAGGGGGCGCCCGGTCTCGAGCAGGGATTTCAGGCTGGACAGCACGCGCGGCCAGCCCTGTGTGATCTTCCGGTGCATGTCCGAACCCGCCTCCAGGTCATCGTGCGTCACGGTCAGGCGCACCATGTCGGACACAGGCTCGATCTCGAACGTCACGCGCGAGCGGCGGTCCCGGCGCCCGCGGTCCCGCGGCTCACCCCAGGTGATGACCAGCCTTCGCGGCGGTTCCGCTTCGAGCACCTCGCCGAGCAGATCTACCGTGCGTGCCGCGTCGACACGCCGGTGCTCCCAAGGAGAGCCCGGCTTCCAGTCGGAGACGTTCTCGTGATCCCAGTACTGGCGCGTGAACTCGCCGTCCAAGAGGGCCTTCCAGACCGTCTCCGGCCGCGAGGCGATATAGGTCACGTAGAGAAACGTCGCCTTACCCATCGTGCGTCCCTTCGAGGCGCCTCTTCAGGTCGCGTATCGCCTTGAGGCGCGACCGCTCGAATCGCGCGATCCAGCGGTCGTAGATTTCCTGCAGCGGCACCGGGTTGAGGAAGTGGAGCTTCTCGCGTCCCCGCCGCGTCGTGGCAACGAGGTTGGCGGCCTCCAGGACGTCCAGGTGCTGAGTGACCGCCTGGCGGCTCATGTCGAGGTGCTCGCAGAGATCGCTCAGCGTCTGACCGTCGTTCGCGTTCAGGAGGTCGAGCAGCTTCCGACGGCTCCGGTCGGCAAGCGCCTTGAAGACGTGATCCGTGTCGTTCGTCCAGGTTCCCGGCACGCGCGGATAATAGGCAAGCATTTACTTGCATGTCAAGACGCGTGACGCCCCCCATTGAGATAGCATCTCGACACAGCACACGATGCGATGCCCCCGCTGCGACGCCGAGTTGCCGGAGTCCGGCCGCTTTTGTCCGGCGTGCGGGCAGCCTGTGTCCGGCTCGCTTTCACGCCTTCCGACCGAGATGGGCTCGGCGCCCAAGCCCGCGCCGCCGAGGACGCCGTCGTCCGTCGGACGCCTCGTCTCCTCCGGCTCGGTCGATCTCGGCGCGTTTCCGCCCGGCGCGATGCTGGGCGAGCGGTACCGCATCGTGGGGCTCCTCGGCAAGGGCGGCATGGGCGAGGTCTATCGCGCGGACGATCTCAAGCTCGGCCAGGCCGTCGCGCTGAAGTTCCTCCCAAAGGCCGTCTCGACGGACGAGGCGCTCCTCGCGCGCTTCCACGCGGAGGTGCGCCTCGCGCGCCAGGTCTCGCATCCGAACGTCTGCCGCATCTACGACATCGGCGAGGTCGAGGGCCGCCATTTCCTCTCGATGGAGTACGTGGACGGCGAGGACCTCGCGTCCCTCCTCAAGAGGATCGGCCATCTTCCGGTCGACAAGACGGTCGACATCGCGCGCCAGCTCTGCGCGGGCCTTCACGCCGCGCACGAGAAGGGCGTTCTTCATCGCGATCTGAAGCCCGCGAACGTCATGCTCGACGGGCGCGGGCGCGTGAGGATCACCGACTTCGGCCTCGCCGTCGCGGCCGAGGAGGCCGGGAACGTCGGCGAGGTCTCGGGAACTCCCGCCTATATGGCGCCCGAGCAGCTCGCGGGAAAACCTGCATCCGTCAGGAGCGATCTCTACGCGCTCGGCCTCGTCCTCTACGAGGTCGCGACGGGCAAGCGCGCGTTCGACGCGCCGACGCTCGCCGAGATGAAACGCAAGCACGAGCAGGAGACGCCGACGGCACCGTCGAACGTCCTCGCTGGCTTCGATCCCGCCGTCGAGCGCGTGATCCTGCGCTGTCTCGAGAAGGACCCGCGCGCGCGGCCGTCTTCGGCCGTGCAAGTCGCAGGAGCCTTGCCCGGCGGCGACCCCCTCGCCGCCGCCCTCGCCGCCGGCGAGACGCCCTCGCCCGAGATGGTCGCCGCCGCGGGCCACGACCGGGCGATCCCGACGGCGCGGGCCGCCGCGCTCCTCGGCGGCGTCGTCGTCCTCCTCGGTCTCGGCCTCGTGCTGACGCGCTGGGGCACCGACCTCGGCCTCTCTCCGTTGCCGAAGCCGCCTGACGCGCTCGAGGAGCGCGCGAGAGAGGTGGCGCGGCGCCTCGGCTGGGAGGACCCCCCGGCCGATTCGGCGCGCGGGTTTGCCCGCGACTATGCGTATCTCAGCCACCTCGCCCGGACCGCGAAGCCGGGATGGGCCAGCGATCTCGCGGCCGGCTGGTGGAAGCCGGCGGAGTTCGCGTACCGGCAGAGCCCGCGCCCGCTCCTTCCCGCGAATTCCCAGGGCGAGGTGACGCAGTCCGATCCGCCGCTCGAGGTGACCGGGATGTTCACGGTCGTCCTCGATCCGGAGGGGCGTCTCCGTTCGTTCGTCGCCGTGCCTCCGCAGTCTCTCCTCAAGGCGCCCACGGCCCCTCCTCCCGACTGGAACGCGCTGCTCTCCGAAGCCGGGCTCGACGCGAAGACTTTCGTCGCGTCCGATCCCGTCTGGCTCCCCCGCGTCCCGTTCGACTCGATCGCCGGGTTCTCCGGGCCCATGCCTGGAGATACCGGCGTAACGCTGCGGGTCGTCGCGGCAGCTCTCCGCGGCCGGATCGTCTCCTTCCAGATCGTGGCGCCGTGGAGCGAGCCGGCTCGTGACACCCCTCGGCCCGTCGCGTTTCGGGCACGCCTCGGGCAGGTCGCCTTCTTCGGCGGCGTGCTGTCCGTCGTCGCCGCGGCCGCCTGGTTCGCGCGGCGCAACGCCCGCCTCGGCCGGGGCGACCGCCGCGGAGCCGCACGCCTCGGAGGCGGCGTCTTCGTCGTGGCGTTCGCCTACGGAATCCTCGCCCTCCATCCGGCTCTGTTCGGAACCAATCAGTCGCTCGCCACAATCCTCTTCATTCCGGCGGGGCTTGCGGGAATCGCCTGGACCCTCTACCTGGCCTTCGAGCCTTACTTCCGGCGGCATTACCCGGATCTCCTCGTCTCGTGGTCGCGCCTCCTGGGAGGGCGCTTCGGCGATCCCCTCGTCGGGCGAGATCTTCTCGGCGGCCTGCTTCTCGGTTGCGCCTCATTCCTCCTCCTCGTCGCCGTGAACGCCGCGCCCGCCTTCGTCGCGTCAGGGGGTCAGACGCCGGTCTACTTCGACGCGGACACGCTCGGCGGGGTCCGGAGCGTCGTCGCGAACCTCGCGGGCCGCCTCGTCGCCACGCTGATGCAGACGCTCCTCTCCACGGCGACCCTCTTCGTCGGGACTCTCGTCCTGCGGCGCCGGCCTCTGGCAATCGCCTTCCTGTGGGCGCTCATCTTCGCGTTCAACACGGGACGGGAGAACCCCGTTCTCGAGATCCCGGGCTATGCGATCGCGGCGGCGCTCGTCGTCCTCGCCCTCCTCCGCTTCGGCTTCGTGGGCCTCGGGGCGCTCTTCGTCGTCCTGAACATGCTCACGAGCGTGCCTCTCACGCTCGACTTCTCGGCCTGGTACGCGGGCTACGGCCTCTTCTTCGTGCTGATCGTTCTCGCGCTCGCGGCCTGGGGCTTCTGGGCCGCGCGAGGGGGAGGTTCGCTGATCTCGGAGGCCGCCCTCGATGACTGATTCGGCAAAGAACTTGCTCCGCAGATGGCGGAGGGCTCCGACTGTGAATTTTTCCAGAAAGACTCTTCTTGTGTTCGGCGTTGCGCACGTGCTCTTTGCCGCACGGTCCGCCCAAGCCCAGTTCTCTCTCGGCGGCCATGCTTCGTACACGAAGGCCACAGGGGCCGACGGCACCTGGGCCGGCGGCGCCCAGCTCAGGCTGCGCTTTCCGGGGCCGCTCGGACTCGAAGGTCTCGTCGACTATCGCCGTACGACGTACAGCGCCGGCGGCGAGGACGTCCTCCGCATCGAGCAGTATCCCGTGCAGGCCTCGCTCATGCTCTTCATCCTGCCTGGCCAGGTCCAGCCTTACGTCCTCGGCGGCGGCGGCTGGTACTACACGAGGTCGACGTTCCTGGGACCGCAGTCGGCGCTCGGCTCCGACACCCAGCACAAGTTCGGCGGGCACGTGGGCGGCGGTGTCGAACTCGGAGCGAGAGCGAAAGTGTCACTTCACGTCGACGTCCGCTACGTTTTCCTGGGCGTGGACTCCGTCGACGCGATCCGCGACCGGTACCACAACAACCCGAAAGCCGACTTCTGGCACGGCACGGCCGGCCTCAACTTCAAGTTCTAGGAGACTCCTTTTTCCGTACCCAGAGCCGCTTCGTCACGCGTGCGACGACCTCGGCATCAATCTCCGCGACGATCTCAGTCATGAAGACCGGCTCGACCTTCTCGCCGCGGTCGGCGGCGGCGCGGATCTCGTCGATCTTCTCCGGCGGGACGTGGAATGTCGCCTTGACCGCGCCGCGGCCCGGCCTCAGGAACTCGATCGTCGCGGCCTTGTCCCAGACGATGTAGCCCGGGCCGAGGTTCCTCATCACGATGAAGACGAAGTGCGGATCGCACATCGAGTAAAGCGAGCCGCCGAACTGCGTGCCGAAAAGATTCTTGTTCCACCAGTGGAGGCCCAGGCGCACGACGATCCGGTGCGGGTCGTCCTTCGGGTACGACGCGCGGATTCCCGCGGCGAGGTACGGTGGGTAGAGACTCACCAGCCTCATCAGGAGGCGCTGGCGGAGCGTCAGCATCAATTTGCGACGAGCGCCACGACGCGCAGCGGGCCGCCGGAGCCGCCGCCGATCTTCATTGGCAACGCAATGAGCCAGGCGCCCGTCTCTGGTAGCTCGCCGAGGTTCGTGAGGTTCTCGAGTCCCGGCATCCGCGCGGCGGAAACGATGCGGTGGACCGGAAAGTCTGCCGACGGTCCGTAGTCGATGGAGGCCGTGTCGACACCGATCGCCGCGACTCCGACTTTCACGAGCAGCTCCGCAACTTCCTTTCCGTACGAGGGAAAGTGGAGGTGCGAAGCATCGTTCGGCGTGTCGTCACCGAAATACCGCTTGCGGTCCGGCCAGCGCACGGACCACCCGGTGCGGAGGAGGACGATCGAGCCGCGCGGGATTGCGCCGTGCGCCGCCTCCCACTCCTTCACGTCCGCCGCCGTGAGCCGGTAATCTGGGTCTTTCGCCGCCTTTGCCGTCACGTCGAGAACGACGGCCGGAGCGATCAGCTTCCGGACCGAGACTTTTTCGAGGCTCTCCCCCGTCCCCGAGAAATGCGCCGGCGCGTCGAGATGCGTCCCTCCGTGCTCGGGCGCGCAAAACGAATTCGACGAATAGAACCAGCTGCCGGGCGTCATTCCTTTCGCGAGCGGCTTCAGCTCGAATCCCGACGGTGACGTCGGCCAGTAGAGGGTCCGATCATCGAAGGTGTGCGTGAGGTCGACGACTTTCGCGCGCCTGAGGTTCACCTCTTCCGAGAAGGCGGCTTTCGGCACCGACAGCGCCGCGAACGGCACGTCCAGAATCGGATAATCGAGCCAGTCCTTGTAATCGAAATGCCACCACTCGGCTGCATATTCGAAGAATCCCTCTTTCTCCATGGCCGCAGAGAGAAGAGCGCGGCGCGCGAGAGCGTCCTTCGATCCACCTTCCCACGTGACGTACGAGCGCGCCGACATCTCGTCGTAGGCCCCGCCCATGTCGGCCTCTCGGCCTGTCGCGAGGTCGTAGAGAGACAGATCGACGGCGCAGCCCCGGTTATGCCGCGAGCCTTTCTTCGGGTCGGCGACGAAAATCTTCTTGTCGGCCGGCGTCGCATCCCAGAACGCCTTCGTGACCGACCATGGCCGGTACCCGTCGAACACGACGAGACCGTATCCCTTCTCTTTCAGCGCGCGGTTGACGCGCACGAGCGCCTCGGCCGCGGGGCGCTGGAGGAACGCGCGCGCCTCGGAGTACACCGGGCGCCCGAGCAGATTGTTTGCGGTGGCGTACCGGACGTCGAGCCGAATGGTCGGATCGAGCAGGACAATTTCCACGAGGTCGGGTTCGCGGAACGGGCGGCCTTCCTTCGGGGGCCCCTCCTGCGCGAAGGCGGACGCGGCGGCCAGGCCGAGGACGAGACAAAAGGAACGCGGGGATTTCATCATCACGCCACCTCTCGGCATCCCTCTCGAGCCGGGAAACACCGCCTGTAGTTCGACTTTATCTTCGGGCACGATGGCTTTAGACTTGATTCATACAAGAGACTTCATCTTCGACCACATTCACCGAATTCCGAGGACAGGGGACATGAGAATGAAGACGTCGAAAATATTGATCGGCGCGTTGTCGTGTTCGCTGACGACTTTGACGCTGGCCGGAGCAGGTCCGATAGACGGCATTTGGGAGGTTGATCTCGCTGGCAACACCAACATGATCGCTCTCGTGGAGCGGACGGATGGGCGACTTTTGGGATACACGCCATCTTCCCCGGCCTCCTGGATTGTTGGCGGCCAGCGCATCGGAAGTTCCGTGACGATCAGCCTCGATGGCCGCGACCCCCTTCATTTTTCCGACCCAGGCACGATTACCGGGATCCGCAGCGGATCGCATATTACCGGGACGCTCACCGACAGCACCGGGACGGCGACGGTAACGCTCCACGACGTTCATGCCCCGCGCACCGTCGCGCACTGGCTCATGGGCCCTTCGACCAACGGTGACGTTCTCAACCGCGCGATTCGCGTGCAGAACAACGGGGGTCATTTCGTGACCGGGGGTTTCGTCGGCCTGACCGATTGCAGCTTTCTGGCTTGCAGAGGTCGCATCATGTCGTGGACCGTCGCGGGAACGACCCACGCGATCCTCACCGACTCGAGCGGCGGTTGCCCCTCGACCTCGGCGCTCGCCGGGACCTGGGATACTGCAACGTTGCTCCTGGACGGGACCTACACGACGACAGCGGGTTGTCTTCCTGCTCCCGTGGGCGGCAATTTCTTCGGCGGCAAGGAAGGGCTGACGAACACGGGCGATGTCCTGGACGTGCTCGGTCTGCTGCGCGATTTTGCCGACCGCGTTGAAGCCGAGTCGCCTGCGGCGGTGGACGCATTCGCGGCCACATATCTTCACGATGGCAAGACGAAGGCAGACTGGCAGGCGCAGCTCGCGGCGACATATGCTGCCTATGACGATCTCCGCGTCACGATTGACGCCGTGCGGCAGATCGTGACGTTCGCCGACGCCGAGGTAAACCCGCAGGCTATCCCCTCGCCTCGTCTCGAGTGGCATCTCCTTGTCACCGGGGTGCCCGCCGGTGGCGGGCCGACTACGACCGTGCTCGACGTGACGAGCACGTTCGATGGCGAGCAGCAGCTCTACTGGATTGGAAGCGAGGGCGGTCGGATCGTCTTCAAAGGCAACGGTTACGAGGCGCCATTCTCGATCACGCTGCCGATTCAGGCCGGGGATCCCGCGCGCACCGCATACGGGATTTGGCCGTATGGTGTTCATGGCGGGGGACATCCCGAAGGTCATTCGGGTTGGGATTTCGAGTATGTTCCCGGAGCAAAGGTGCGCGCGGCCGCAGACGGCCTCGTGAAAGAAATCAAGACAGACACGGAGTTCCCCGGTCAGTTTGACGTTCGCATACAACACCGCCCGGGTTACCTGACCGAATACGATACCGTCGGTGAGATCGAAGCGGGCGTCGCCGCCGGTGTGAGCGTGATCGCCGGCCAGGCGCTTGGCGCTGCGGGCGACGTCGGCCCCTTCAACTCGACGCACTTCGGGGTGGACCGCAACACCGGCAGCGTTTGCCCGCTGGACTACCTGAATGTTTCCGGTCTCGCCCTGTTCAATGTCGTCTGGCAAACCGCGGCTTACGAGGAAGAGCTGGTCGAGCCGTTCCCGTGCAATCCGATCGCGGTCACGTTCCCGCTCACGCGGGTGTGGACGAGGATCAGCGGTTCCCTTCCAGCGTTCATTGAGTTTACGCGGCAGGGTACTGCGACCGGCTACCGCTATACCCTGCGCACAACTGCGGGAGATCTCCTGCAGAGCGGCGCGATTGTCGAGCTGCGACCGGGCGCGGCGCTCGACTCCGGCACATTCGACCTCCTGCCTGATGGCGCTTCGACGCCTACACGTTTCGCGCGCTATCAGATCGTCAGCAACGAGATGCAAGTCGCATGGGCCGCGACTCGACCCGGGGATCTCTCTGGCACTTCCGTCTATTCGACGACTGCGCCCTGAGGAAGGTGCGCCTTCAACGTTCGCGAAAAGCGTTTGTGGGCATTGCGGGACTCACGAGCGTAACCTGCGACCTCGCAAGCTGGACCGGTCGCTCCACATTGACTAGGCTCCCCAGAGCCATGAAGCTCGTCATTCAGATTCCCGCCTGGGACGAGGCGGACCAGATCTCAGCCGCCCTCGCGGAGCTGCCCCGCAGCTTGGCGGGCTTCGACGACGTCGAGACGCTCGTCGTGGACGACGGCTCGACCGACGGGACCGCCGAGGTCGCGCGGCGCGCGGGCGTGGACCACGTCGTGCGGCTGCCCGTTCACCGGGGGCTTGCGTTCGCCTGGCGAGCGGGCCTCGACGCCGCGCTGCGCCTCGGAGCCGACGTGATCGTCTCGACGGACGCGGACCGCCAGTACGCGGCGGCCGACATCGAGACCCTCGTGGCGCCCCTCCTCAAAGGCGAGGCCGAGATCGTCGTGGGCGACCGCGGGGTCGCGACGAAGCCGGATTTCTCGCCGGGCAAGCGCCTCACGCAGCGCTTCGGCTCGTGGGTCGTGAGGCGCGCTTCGGGGACCGAGGTCCCGGACGCGACGTCGGGCTTCCGCGCCCTCACGCGCGAAGCCGCGCTCCGGCTCAACGTCTTCTCGAGGATGACGTACACGCTCGAAACGCTCATCCAGGCCGGCAACAAGCAAATCGCCGTCGTCTCGGTCCCGGTGCGCACGAATCCGCCCGTGCGGGAATCGCGCCTGATCCAGCGTTCGGCACACTATGTGCTCGTGCAGGGCGCGAACATCCTGCGCATCACGGCGCTTTACAAGCCGCTGCCAGTCTTCTTCGGATGCGCGTCGCTCCTCGCCGCCGCCGGCCTCGCTCTCGTCGGGCGCTACGTCTTCCTGGTCGTGACGGACCACAACCCGGCCGGCCACCTGCAGTCGCTGCTCCTCGCGGCCGTGCTCTTCGTCGCGGCCGTCGTCTGCGTTCTCTCCGGCCTCCTCGCGGACCTCATCTCCATCAACCGGACGCTCCTCGAGGAGCTCGTGCTCGGGAAGCGGCGCCGGGAGACGGGGACGAGGGAAGAAAAGACTTCTGCTGAAGAACGCCGATGAACGGACGTCGCGCGTCGAGAAAGCTCTGGTGCGGAGCTGTTTCGTCCGAAGTTTCTTAGAGGGTGAGTGAACCGATGAGCGCCGCGGAACCGCCGCCACAGGACCCGAACGGCCGGCTCACACAATTCGACTCTCTCGACCATTCGAAGGAATCCCCGGGCGGCGGGCGCATGCCCGCCGCTGCGCCGGCGCAGCAGGAATCGGACGCGGCTTTCCCGCGCCGTATCCCTCTTACCCTTTCTAAGAAACTCTTCGGTCTTCTCTTCACGGTCGCGCTCCTCGCGCTATTCGTCCTCGCGATCCGTCGCGCTCCGCCGGGAGCCCTCGAGCGTCTCCGGCACGCCCGTCTCGCTCCGCTCCTCGCCGGCTTCGGGGTGTTCTTCGCCTCTCACGTCCTTCGCGCCGCTCGTCTGAACCGCCTGCTTCCGAAGGACGGGCGGATCCCGGCGGCCCGGGCGTTCGGCCTCTCCGGCGCCGCGCACTTCTTCGTGCAGGTTCTTCCTTTCCGGGGCGGCGACGTGGCTTCTCTCGCCCTCGTGCACCGGGAGCTCGGCGTCTCATGGCCACGCTCGGGCGGCGTCTTCATCTTGGTCAAGCTGATCGACACGACCTCCGCTGTGCTCGTGGGCCTCGCGGGGGGAACGGTCGTCCTGCTGAGTCATCGCGTGGCGGGCGGCCGGTGGGCAGCCGGGCTCTTCTGCGCCCTTCTCGCCGCACTCACGTTTCTCCCGGAAGCGGGGGGGGTCTTTCTCGAGGCGTTTTCGGCGCGGGCACGACACGGGTCGCGGCTGCGGCGCGTTCTCGATGATCTCGGAGGCGCCCTTGCGGCCGCGCGGCGCGACCGTCTTGCCTACGCGGCGGCTTGCCTGCTGTCCGTCGGGTTTCTCGCCGCGCACATCGTCGGACTCAAGCTCACGATGACGGGCCTCGGGATCGACGTGGGCTTCGCCGCGCTCGCCTTCGCGACTCTCGCCGCCATGGTCGCCGCGGCGCTCGTCCCGTCGCCCGCCGGGTCGTTCGGGACGGCCGAGTCCGGCTGGATTGCGGCGCTCGCGCTCGACGGGATCTCCTTGGGGGCCGGCGCCGTGAGCGGCGTCGCGGTCCACCTCCTCGCGACTCTGGCCGCCGGAGCGGCAGGCCTGTTCGTTCTCTCGCCGCCTGCGAGGCGTTAGCCCTTCCAGGGCCCTCCGAGAACATCCGACGCGGGTGCGAGCACGAGCCGGCGCTTGCGGTTGAACTTCCTCCCCGAGTCGACGAAATGCTTCGTCAGCTCGCGCGTGAAGCTCGCCCGCACTTTTCCGAGAAGCTGGCGGAAGGTATAGCGCATCGGGTAGATGCGCATGCCGAGAACGTAGCCGCGCACGAGGAAATAGAGGAGGAAGTAAAGGCGCGTCCACGGCCGCTTCACGAGATGCTTCACGGCGAAGTTCCTTAGTCCCGGAAAAACGAGGAGGAATACGCCGAGGAACGAGATGTTGAGCTGCTTCATCTTCTCTTCCTCGGTGAAGCAGCGGAACGGCGACTGCGACTGGAATGTCTCGTGGAGCTTTTCGTAGTCCCCGTCGAACGCCCCGATCGAGATCGTGTAGTCGGTCAACGGCGTCCCGGGGTACGGGCTGAGCATGACGAACTCGCCGGACGTGACGCGACAGTTGACGTTGATGTCCAGCGACTCGATGTCGTAGTCGATGGCGTCGTGCCGAAGGCCGAGGGCCTGGAACCGGTCCGTCAGCTCCCGCCGCGCGGGAGGCGCGAGCGTTGAGGCGCCCGCGAGGGCGCTCTCGAATGCCTCGCGCTTGATCCGCGGGAAATGGGTCGCGAGGTGCGCGACGACGCCCGCCGCTTTCTCCTCGAACCGGGGGTCGTCCACCTTCGGGATCACGGGGGCTGGAATCGCGAGAATCGTGTTCGAGAACGTCTTCACGCCCTTCTTGGCGCAGTACTCGAACGCAAACTTGATGTCCTCCTCGGTCATCGTGCGCTTGAACGTGTGCTGGCGGACGAAGTCGTTCCCGGATTCGATCGACATCGTGATCGAGTGAAGGCCCGCGGCCTTCATCAGGTCGATCATCTCCGGGTCCTTGTGGACGAGGTCGCACCTCGTGAGGCAGTGGAACGGCACGCCGATGACCTTCGGGTACTTCTCGGAGAACTCGCGCAGCCAGTCGTCGGCGTGGAACACGAACATGTCGTCGTAGAACTTGATGAACTGGGTGTCGTAGTTCCGCTTGATGTCGAGCAGCTCCTCGAGGAGCCTGTCGACGCTGTACCGGTTGATCGTCTTTCCCTTGCGCTTGTAGAGCTCGTTGAACTTCGCGTTGAAGCAGTACGTGCACGGATACGGACAGCCGCGCTGCGAGATGAACGTCCGCATTCCGAAGTACTTGAGCTGCGTCTTGTCGTACACGAGGGCGCGATCGTGGAACGGCAGGTCGTCGAGAAAGTTCGCACGATCCCTGAGCGCGATCGTGCCGTCGGCCCGCCGGTTTCCCTGCGTGACGATGCCCGGCACGTCGTCGGGCTGAGCGCCCGCCGCGAGGCGCGAGAGGAGCTCCGGCCACGCCTCGTCGGCCTCGCCGACGGCAAGAAAATCCATGTGCGTCTCTTCGACGGGAAGCGCCTGCGCGCCCGGGCGGGGCGGCGGTGCGACCAGGGTTTCCCCGCGGAGCCGCATGCGCGGATAGTTGAAGGTGGGATGGGGGCCGCCCATGATCGTGAGGACGTCGTCGCCGAACGTGCCCTTGATCTCCCGCGCGACGTCGAACATGACGTTGCTCTCGCCCGTCTTCGCGCTGAACGCCACGATGTCGGGGCGGATCGCCCTCAGGTCGCGCTCAAGCTCTCCGTGCTCGAGCACGGACAGGAACGTCTCGTGCCCCCCCTGTTTCGCGAGCGCCGAGAGAAGCTCGACGTTCAGGGGGTCGATGTTCTCTTCCTTGAGCATCGTGAAGAGGATCTTCATGCCGCCCTAGGATAGTCTAAAGAGACCGTGTCTCGTTCAGGCCTGCGGGGCGCTCTTGCGGTCGAGCGCGCGCCGGACGCTGCGAGCGAGCGTCTCGGGGTTGAACGGCTTCTGGATGAAGTCGCTTCCGGGCTCCAGGACGCCGCGCTCGTCGAAATAGCCCGATGCGAAGATGACCTTCATCGACGGGCGCTCGGGCGCGAGCAGGTCCGCGAGGCGCCGGCCGTTCAGGCCCGGCAGGACGACGTCCGTGAGGAGGAGGTCGATCTGTCCCGTGTATCCCCGAGCCGTGGCGAGCGCCTCCTCCGCGCTCGACGCGACGAGGATGTGATAGCCGCTCCGCTCGAGAAGGAGGGAGGCGAGGCGGCGAACCGATTCCTCGTCCTCGACGAGCAGGATCGTCTCCGTACCCCCGCGCGGCAGGGAGCGCGGGCTCACGTTCGAAGGCGAATCCGCGGCACCGTGGACGCGCGTCAGGTAGACGAGGACGCGCGTCCCTTTCCCGGGCTCGCTCTCGATGTGAATGTAGCCGCCGCTCTGCTTCACGATCCCGTAGACCGTCGAGAGCCCGAGCCCCGTGCCCTTGCCTCTCTCTTTCGTCGTGAAGAAAGGCTCGAAGGCATGTGAAAGGGTCTCGGCGTCCATCCCGTGTCCGGTGTCCGCGACTTCGAGCAGCACGTAGTCCCCTTCAGCGACCTTCGGAACCTCCGGGACGTTCGCGGCATGAAGCGACACGTTCCGCGTGGCGATTCTGAGGACTCCGCCTTCGGGCATCGCGTCGCGCGAGTTCACCGCCAGGTTGAGGAGGACCTGGTGAAGCTGGCCGGGATCCGCCAGAACGCGCCAGAGGTGCGGGTCGCGCTCGGCCTCGTACGTCACGTCCTCGCCAAGCGTGCGCCGCAAGATGCCGTCGACCTCGGCGAGCACCTCGTTCAGATCGATGACCTTCGGCTGGAGCACCTGCTTTCGGCTGAAGGCGAGAAGCTGTTTCGTGAGGGCGGCGGCGCGATCTCCCGCCTTGCGGATCTCGTCCGCGGAGTGTTTCACCTCGGGCGAGGGGTCCGAGTCGAGGAGGAGCTCCGCGTACCCGAGGACCGCCGTCAGGAGATTGTTGAAGTCGTGGGCGACGCCGCCCGCGAGCCGTCCGACCGCCTCCATCTTCTGGGCCTGCCGGAGCTGCTCTTCCAGCGCGCGCCGGTCGGCGAGACTGTGCACGACGTTGAGTACGGTCTGGCGTCCGCCTTCGGCGACGAGGACCGCGTCGACCTCGACGGGGGCTTCCTTGCCGTCCTTCCGCCGGAAAGCCCGGTTCGTGATCGCCAGCGCTCCCTGGTCGACGAGGCGGTGGATGTTCGCGTCGACGGAGGCGCGATTGTCGGGAGCGAAGTCGTAAAGGGTCATTCCGGACAGCTCTTCCGCGGTGTAGCCCAGCATGCGCTGAAACGCCGGGTTCGACTCGAGGACCCGCCGCGTCGCGAGATCGAAGAAGAGAAGGCCGTCCCGCGACGACTCGATGACGCCCCGATAGCGCTCGCGCGACAGTCGGAGCGCCTCCTCCGCCTCTTTGCGCTCCGAGATATCCACGATCGTCCCCTCGATGACTTCCGGGGGCCCCTGCAGAAGCGACGCGTGCTCCAGGCTCCAGAAAAGCGTTCCGTCCTTGCGACGCGACCGCGATTCGTACGCGATGAGAGTGCCCTTCTCTCTCAGGGCGTCGACGAACCGCCGGCGGGACTCCGGGCTCTCGTAGAGCGCCACCGCGGAACTCTCGAGGAGGTCCTGCCTCGAGTCGTAGCCAAAGAGCCGGGCGAACGCCTCGTTGCACTCGAGGATCCGGCCTTCGGGCGTCGTCCGGTAGATTCCGGCGAGGCTTTGCTCGAAGAGACGCTCGTACCGCTGCTCGGAGGCGCGGAGAGAGGCCGTCATGTCCCGGGCGACGGCAAGCGCCTGTTGCCGTGTCGCGGCGAGCGACCAGACGATGCCGAACAGGAGCCCGCTCACGAGCAGACCGCCTCCGAGGATCGCGACGGGCCGGTCGAGCAGCCGTGATTGGATGCTCTTTCCCCCGTGCCCGGTGAAGCCGGCGCCATCGGAGGCAGCAAACCCCGGGCCCGGAGTGAAGACGAGCGTGAGGCGATGTCCGCCCAGCAACAGAGGAACCGTCGTGGGCCGGGCCGGGCCCGGGCTGCCGGCGCCGGCCGACGAATAAAGAACGGACGCCGCACCGGGTGTCTCGGCGTCGTCGAGCTCCACGACGAGGTTGGGGTCCTCTTCGCGAAGTATGTCCGCCATGAGCGGCCGGACGAGATACAGGAGAGAGACCCATCCCTTCAACGCGTGCCGCCGCTCGGCGACGGATGCCCGGGGCGCACCCTCCGCATACACGGGGTACTGAAAGACCAGCGCCGGCCCGAGGGCTGAATCGACCGGAGAGATCGGACCGCCGACGCGCATCAGCCCCAGGTCCCGGGATTCCTCCAGGGCCGCACGGTTGGCGGGCACCGCGCCCGTGTCGAGGCCAAGGGCCTGGGAACCCGGACGTTGCGGCTCGGCGTATTGAATCAGGAAGAGATCGTCGCGGTCGCCCGACGTGGTCACGTTCTTGAGCTCGGGCCCTTCGGCCCGGCGGCGCGCGAGGTAATCGGAGAGCTGCTCGCGCCGCACGGGCACGATGAACGCCATCGTGGGCACGCTCGGGTCGCGCCTCGCGAGGTCGAGCTCCTGGAAAAAAGTCCGGAACCCGGTCTCCGTCACCGACTCGCTTCCGACGAAAAGCCCTGATGCGGCGCGCAGGACGTTCTCGGTGGCTTCGCTGCGCGCGAGAAGAGCTCTCTGGACCCGCGCGGCCGCGCGCTGGATCCGGGCCTCGACACGCGCGTCCACCCCGCGGAGGCCCTCACGGTACGAAAGCCCGGTCACCCCGATTCCGAGCGCGAGCACGATCCACGCGACCGCTCCCGGAGCGCGGGATCCGGGCGGGGGCGACGAGTCCGCGGGCACGCGTTCGAATCATAGCCCGGGATCCCTGCGACTCAGTCTCCCGAGACGACGAGGATCGATCCGGCCGAGAAAGCGTTGAATTCCGGCGCATACATCGATTGCACGGTCGCGGGCCCCACGCGGAACGTTCCGGCCATGTTCGCGCGCAACCTGTACTTGAACGTGTACTGCCCCACCGGCAGACGCTCGAAGAAGAAGTTCGTGGCCGAGTCGCGCGTCTCCTCGTACCAGGCGATCCCGAGGTCCCACTTCCAGCGCGAGACCGCGTTCTCCGGCTCGAGGCCGGCCGCGCGCGGATCCCTCAGGTGAACGTACTCCGCCTCGTGCTTCGTCCCGAGAGAGATCTGCACCTCGATCTCGTCGCCCGGCTTCAGCACCGCGCCCTCCGCGAGCGGCGTCAGGACGAACTCGCGTCCGTTCGTCGCGCGTCGGAAGTACGTCCGCGACACGGAGAAGAAGTCGCCGCGGGCCTCGGAGGGGAGCTTCTCCGTGGAGTAGTGCCAAACCGCCGAGGCGAACGCGAAGCCTTTGCTCTCCTTCTCGACGACGACGGTCGAGGTCGTCTTCGGATCGATCTTGTCTCCGGGCACGACGACGCGGTTGTTCTTCCCGGTGTACGTGGCTGGGTCGAACGTGAACGTGACCTTCTGCGTCCCGACCGTGACCGTCGCGTCCTCGGGGATGCCGAGCGCGCCTTCACGCTTCAGGTAGTGGACGAGGGAGTAGATGACTTCGGCCGTCGCCCGTGTGGACTTCCACTGGTTCAGCTTCTTGTTGAGGAGCAGCCACTGGACGATGCCGTCCGTCTTCGGGTTCTCACTGTCCAGCTCGAGGAGCGTGCGCAGGGCGAAGGCCTGCGTCTCGATCGTGTCGTTGTACCAGAGCCACGAGCGGTCCTCCGGAGCCCAGAACGTGCCCTGCTCGTCGTTCGACTTCGCCGAGTCCATGACGGACGCCCACACGAGGCGCGCATCCGACGGACGGCCCATGCGCTTCAACGTCAGGGCGAGGTACCCCTTCAGATAAGGCGAGTGCCCCTTCCAGTGCTTGAACGAGTAGTCGAGCATCTCCCGGCGCTCGGCCTCGGTGATCGCGCCGTTCGTCCAGGACGCGTCGGGGTACGCCGAAACGACGTAGTTCAGGAACGTGATGAACTCGTAGCACCCGTTCAGCCCCATGCACCGCTTCCACTCCGACCGGTAGTGCTCGCCGACGTAGGAGAACGCGCGCTGGACCATGTCCTTCGGCACGTCCACGCCGAACTCGGCGGCCTTCGCGAAGCCGTGGAGGATGTAGAGCGTCATGTACGGCGACGGCGGGCCGCCCGGAAACCACGGAAATCCGCCGACGGACGTCTGCGCCTTGCGAAGGCGCGCGAGCGCCGACTCGCGGTTCTCCCGCGCGACGCGCGGGTCGAGGACGTCGATCGATTCGAAGTCGGTGCGACCGCCGCGTGCCGGCACGAGCCAGGGCGTTTCTTCGAGCGCCATCTTCCGATTCGGGTCCAGGGCGTCCCAGCTCTCGAGAGGAGTCGTCCGCTTCGCCATCTCGGCGGCCATCTTCGCGACGGCGGGATAGTCCTTGAAGACGCTCGAGACGATGCCTGTCGAGACGAAGCGGTTCAGCGTCTGCTCCGTGCACTCGTACGGGTAGTTGACGAGATACGGGAGGGCCTGGAGCACCGTGTAGAAGAGCTGCGCGTCGACCGTCACGACCATCTGCTCGTTCACGAGCGTCGGGTCGTCGTTCTTCGCGAGGTCGTCGAAGCGAAGGGTCTTCCTATCCTTGTTCTTGAGAGTGACGAACCGCGACTGGACGAGGTGCATCCGGCCGGGCAGAACGGGCACGGGGCGCAGCTCGCCGTCCGACACGTCGCCGGAGGTCGCCGTGACCTTGAACGCGGCGTTTCTCAGGCCTCGCGGGGCCGTCACGTGGAACGTCAGGTTCGTTCCGCCGCCCGCCTTCACGGTGAACGGCTTGTTAGCAGCGGCGCCGGCGACGCCGAACGCCGCGTTCAGGCTCGTGTTCCGGTCGGGATCGAGGATCTCGAGCGCGAGAGTTCCGGAAAGCGGCTTGTCGGACGCGTTGTTCACGACCACCTTGATCGAAGCCTTGTCGCCCTCGCGCAGGAAGCGCGGCATGTACGGGCGGACCATGAGGTCTTTTACGGTCCGCGTCTCTTCTTCCACAGAGCCGCCACGCAGGTCTTTCGTGACGGCGTGGACGAAGACGTTCCATGAGGTGACGGAATCGGGGACCGTGAACGAGATGGTGGCCGAGCCGTCGGCGTCCGTCAGCAGTTGCGGCTGCCAGAAGGCGGTCTCGGAAAAGTTGCTTCGGAGGGCGGCCGGCGGCGCATTGCCTGCGTCGCCGCCACTCATCGTACCGGTGTCTATTTTCTTGGAGAGAGAATCCCGTTCCCTGTCGCGCATGTCCGACGCGGCATTCGGCTTTCCTTCCGCAACGGCGTTGAGGGACATCTCCTGCCGCGCCGACTTCATGGCCATGGGCGCGGAGGCGGGCATCACGCCGCCTCCCAACCCGCCCCGTCTCCCCGGGCCGCCGATGCCGTAGCCTTCGTCGAACTTCAGACGGTCGACCGTGAGGCCGCCCCACGAAGGCGGGGGCGGAAAGCCGCCGCTCGTCAGCCACAACGGCTGTGCCGCGCCCAGCGTGGCGCGCCAGGTCAGAGGAGTCGCCCGGTTCGGCAGGAGTTGAAGAGGACTCGGCGGCCGGTGCGGCGCGAAGATGTCGAGGCTCCGGTCGTACATGTACGCGAGGAGCTCGGCCGTCTCGGCGAGCGGGTGCTCTTTCGTCGCGCCCTTCACGGTGACGCGCCATGTCTCGGTCTGGCCGGGCCGTAAGCGGTCGCGGAACGTCGCGAACGCGACCTTCAGCTCCCGGTCGTCCCAAGGCACGTAGACGGTCTGCGTCTGCTGGAGGAACTGGTGGTCGCGCACGGCCGTCACCGCGATGCCCAGTCCGCCGCGATCCTCCTCCGTGATCGTACGCTCGATCAGGGCCGCGTCCGTGCCGGCGCGCAGAACGCGGCGCTCGATGACCTTGCCGGCGCGGGCGACGTCGAGGTACAGCGTCTGGCCCTTGATCCCGGACGCCACGAGAAAACGTGCGACGCCGCCCACCTTCACGGAGGATGACTCGGCGAGGAGGACGAGCGGCAGCGCGGGGACGGCCTTCGAACCTGCGACGAGGAAATCCTGCGCCATCTCGTACGTCGCTCCGAACTCGTCGACGGTCGAGTAGCGCAGCCGGTAGGCGCCCGCGGCCAGCGCGGGCAGGTCGAGCTTCGCCTCGCCCTTCGCGTCGTGCGTCACGGCGCCGGACGCCGCCTGAGCACCGTCCTTCCACGCGTGCAGCCACTCGTCGACGGAGTAGTCGGCCGACCAGCGCGGGCGGAGCAGGTCGCCGGGCGTCTGAAATTCCTTGCTCCTTGCGCTCGTGGCCGCTTCGTTCAGAGCGGCGCGCGGCTCACCCGGCGAGACGCTGTTTTCGGATTGCTTAGAAGGGAATTCAGCCGGGAGCAACGTCTTCTCTGGCGGGGTGAGCCGCAGCAGACGCCAGGTTCCCTTTCCCGCCTTCGGGTTGCCGTCGAGATCAGTCCTGACGATCTTGACGTCGCTCTGCGCTCCGCCGCCGCGCGCCAGCGCCGCGTTTCCCCCGGCCCTATTACCTTCTAAGAAATATTGTCTTTCTCTCTCCACGGTCGCCTTCACGCTCACGAACCCGAGACGAAACGATCTCTCCTGAGAGCGCGTCTCGCCCCCCTCGTCGGTAACGTCCGCCGAGAGGCGGTAGCGGTACGTCACGTCCTTGCCGGCGCGCTCGTCGGCCTTCGGCGTGAAGGTGACGGCGAAGGTCCCGTCCTGAGCGAGGGAGGTGCGGCCCGTCGCGACGGTCTCGGCTCCGGTCGGGCGGGAGCCGCCCCACCAGCCCCACCACCACGGGTACTCGGCCTCGCGCGTGACGCGCCAGGCGACGCTCCCGTTCGTGACGGGCAGGCCGAAGTAGTAACGCGACCCGCCGTGGAACGTCGCGGGCCGGTTGAGGCGCAGCGCGTCTTTCGGGGCATCGAGCGTCGTCTCGAACGTCGGCCGCTTGTACTCCTCGACGCGGATGGAGGCGGCCCCCCCGGTCGCGCACCGGACGCTCCAGGCGCCGAGCGCGCGTCCCGCGGGGATCGAGAACTCTCCCGCGACCGAACCGTAGGCGTTCGACGAAACGGTCCTCGACTCCACGGCCTGACCGTTCGCGTCGACGAGCGTGAGCGTCACGGGCGTCTGGGGCACGACGCGCCACCGCGCGAGATCGCTCCGGCCGCTGAAGACGACCGCCTTCCAGAGCACCTTCTGGAGCGGCCGGTAAATGCTGCGGTCCGTGTAGACGAGAGCCGAGGACGTCTCCGAGAGCGCCGGCCGGTTCCAGAAGCCGAGAAAAGTCGGATCGAGCGCCACGTCGTCACCGCGCCGCGCGAAGAGAAAATGCGATCTTCCGTTTCGGTCGGGGCCCGGCGCGAACGCCACGAGGCCGTCCGCCGAGGTCCGCGCCGTTGCCGCGCGCGCGTGCCCCGCCTGCCAGTCGTACCTCCAGAGCGCGACGCTCACGCCCGCCGCGGGCTGACCCGTCGTCCCGGAGACGGCACGCGCCTCGAAGCCGCCCTCGTTCGTCTGGCGGATGTTGAGGACGAGGTCCGTGATGAGAAGGCCGGCCGCGCGCAGCGGGTTCTGACCGGTCGAGAAATCGGACCGCGGCGACGCCACGATCACGTAGAACCCGCGTGCGAGCGCCGGCGGAGTCACGAACGTCCGGTGCAGCTTGAAGTCGGGAGTGGCGGGCAGGTCGACGCGGAAGGTGGCTGCGGGCGTCGCACTCGCCACGAGGGCGTCCAGCTCCTTGCCCTGGGGCAGGAGGTTGTAATCCCTCGCGCGAGAGAGGCGCTCCTCGAGGTCCACGGAATACGCACGGAAATGGAGCGCGGCGAGATTGCGGTGAGTCACTTCGATCGAGCGCCGTCCCGGGCCGTCCGCCGCCATCGCCGCGAGCCTGTAGTCGGGCTGCTCGATCTCCCCCACGATCGCCCGGCAGCGTTCGCCTCCGGTCGAACGGGGATACGCCTTGTCTCCTTCGAGGGCGAGAGAGCGCGCCTTCACGAGGCTGCCCGGCCGGTCGTCGGCCTTCACGAGCTCCGCGAGCTCGGCCTTCCCCATCGCCCACCAGGGGACGTCCGCGAGGGCAACGAGGCGCTTGGCGAGATCGCGCCGGATGAGCGAGCGGTCGGACGCGTCCGTCAACGCGGCGTGAAGGCGCCGCGCGCGCTCGAGCCGCACCTCGAGGGCGGCTTCGCGCTCGCCGCGGCCCGCGTGCCAGGCCTCGAGATCGTCGAGGACGGCGCCCAGCTTGACGAGCGGATGGACGGAAGCGTCCTCGAGCGCCACGAGCCGTGAAGCGGCCGGATCGCCTGCGACGAGCAGTTCGCGATCGAGCTCGAAAACGCCGTTCGATTGCTCGGGCCGCCAGAAAGTCGAGTCGGCGAGGACCTCGACGAATAGATAGGCCGTGGCGTCCCGCAGCGTGTCGCGAATCCCCTTCGGATAGCTGTTCGGCACGAGGTACTCGTCGAACACCGCGACCTTAGCGTTTCCGAGCGCCTCGCGATCGCGAAAAACCTCGGCGTACGTGCGGACGGCCTCGCCCGCGATCTGCTCGCGCGTCCACGCCTTGAGGTCGACGGCTCCCGTCGACGCCACCTTCTCGCGCTGCCCGATCTCCCACGCGTACGCGCGGGCATAGGTCACGAGCGACTGCGCGTAGAAGAGCCGCAGGGCCGTTCGGGGCAGCAGAGTCTTCGGCCACGGCTGGTCCTTGAGAAAGCGGACCGACGTCTCGTACCCGTGGAGCGCGGTCCGGAGCTGGACCTCGCGGACGAGGGCCTTCGCCTCGTCCGCTTCGTCGCCCGCGGCCCGCGCCGCCTCGCGAATCTTCGCGACGCGCTGCGAGGCTTCCTCGAGCTTCTGTTCCGAGACGAGACGCTCGACCTCCTTCCACGTGGCGGCGCCGCCCGTCGCGCGGGCCTCGTCGGAGAAAGGTCGGGCGAGGGCGATCGCGCCGGCGGCCGCGAGGGCCACGGCGCCGAGGCCGAGCAGGGAGAGACGGCGAGGGGCGAGTCGCATGAATCCTCCGCGAGTCTATGACCCCGGGCGCGCAGGAAGGTTCCCCGGGTCAGCGCATGAGGCGGAACGCGGCGACGGCCTCGAGGCGGAGACCAGGGAGCGACGCGAACGACTTCTTCGAGAGACGGCGGACGAGCGAGGCCCAGTCGGGGATGCGGCCGCCCGCGGCCTTCTTGAGCATGCTCAGCCAGTCTTCCGGACGGAGACCGCGCGCGTCGGCGCGCCTCCGGAGGATCAGCTCGGCCCAGTCGGCACGCGGCGTGCCGTCGAAGGCGACCGCCGCCGCCTCGACGCCCGCGCCCCGCCGGAAGACGAAGAGCAACCCCGCTCCCGAGGTGCGCGCCTTCTCGAGCAGGAGGAGGCCCACCCGGCCGCGCACCCCGTCCTGAAGCTCCTGAAAGATCCCCTCCACGAGTGCGTGACCCGAGGCGAAAAAATCGAGGTCTTCCTTCAGCACGGCCTCTCCGCGGTCGAACGTGCCGAGCCAGCGCGCGCCTCCGGGCACGCCGGGCAGGTGCTCGACGAGGGCGTCCGCGCCGAACTCCACGTACCACGTGCGCTTCCCCGCGCGCTCCTGCGTCTCGAAACCGTGGAGGTCCACGGCGTCGATGACGAACCGCTCCATGCGTGCGTCGAGGTCGAAAGGAACGCGCGCGAGAATGTTCCGCGCTTTCTCCGCCGTATAGCCGTCGTGGTGAAGATGATGGTAGACGGCCCGCTGCCGCGCGTCGGCCGCGCTCCGGACCTCGGCCGCCAATGCTTCGATGGGAAGAGCCCGTCCGACGCTCGCGAACCGCTCGGCTCTCCGGATCGCGGCTTCGACGTCGGCGAGCGAACGTTCGAGGCCGCCGAGCGGCGACGAGAAGAGGCCGATGCGCTCGTAGAGGTCCACGACCTCGCGCTCGAACCCGCGGGGCGGACGAAAGTAGACGATCTCGACAGGCGTCGTCCGGTTGATGCGGTCGAGGCGGCCGATGCGCTGCTCCACCGCGGCCGGATCGCGCGGCAGGTCGAAGAGGACGAGCCGGCGGCAGAACTCGAAGTTGCGGCCCTCGCCGCCGGCTTCGGTCGAGATCAAAAGAGACGGACCGTCGGGCCGCCGGAACTCCGCCACCTCGACGTCTCCGCGCTCCGGGGTGAGCTCCTCGTGAAAGATCGCGACGCGTTTGCGAGTCGCGGACTCCAGCCTCCTCTTGAGGGCCGAAAGCGTCTCGCGCTCGTGAACGAAGACGAGCGTCTTAGCGGTCCCGGCCGCGCGCCATTCCTCGTCCCGCCTCGCGAGCCACTCGACGCGCGGGTCGGCCTCGTCCTTCACGTCGCCGGTCAGGCCGGCGGAGGGCACGCTCCCGAGGTCGACGGGCACAGCCACCCGGGGCGGGAACCCGCCGATGTCCACGCGCCGAGTCGCGCTCGTGCACGGCGGCAGCGGCTCGCCGCGCTCGAGAGCCGCGAGGAACGCCTCCTCGGATCTGTAGGCGTCGGGCCGAAGGAGCTCGAGCAGGCGGAAGAAGCCGTGCGGGTCCGCCTCGAGCGGCGCCGCGGAGAGCAGCAGCACGTGGCGCGCGACGCGGGTGAGCGGCGCGACGGCGCGATAAGCGTCGCTTCCGGCGTCGCCCCTCGCGCGCTCGAGGCGGTGCGCTTCGTCCACGACGAGAAGATCGAACCCCGCCCCCTCGGCCTGCGCGGAGAGCCGGGGATCTCCGATGAAGTCCTCGAGCGCGATGATCGCGTGCCGGTGTGCCTCGAAGGGGTTGAAGCCTTCGCCGTGCTCCTTGACGACGTCCTCGCGCCTCTTGCGGTCCAGGAGGACGAATGTCTGGTGGAACTTGCGGTAGAGCTCGCCGAGCCACTGGACCGTCAGCATCGCGGGCGCGACGACGAGCGCGCGATCGGCCCGGTCCGTGCGCAGGAGGCGCGAGAGGATGAGGCAGGCCTCGATCGTCTTGCCGAGACCCACCTCGTCGGCGAGCAGCCAGCGGACGGGATCGGACGCCGTGGCGCGCTCGGCGACGTCGAGCTGGTGCGGATAAAGCGCGATGCGACCGCCGAGGAAGGAGCCCAGTCCGGCCGCCTGGCGGATCTCGGCGAGCAGGAGGCCGTCGAGCCGGTTCCGGAGCGCGGCCGCACGGTCCGTCTGGAGCACGGCGAGGCGCTCGACAGGGTCGTCCGGCGGCGCGAGGGGCCAGAGGAGCACCGGGTCCACGGTTCGCCCGTCGGTCAGAAGCGCGCCGGACGCCCCGACCGCGGCCACGAGGACCTCTCCCTCCTCGCCCTCGAGCCGTGCCTTCTGACCGGCGCCGAGCGACAACGGGCGCAGCGCCTTGTCGTCGGCCGCGAGCGTCAGGCGCGTCTCGGTAGCCGGGAAGAAGACGACGATGCGCCGCCCGTCCACCTTCTCGACGCGCCCCGGTCCGAGGTCGGGGTTGAACTTGTGGAACAGCTTGTCGTTTTCGCGGAAGGCGGGCACGAGAACGCGATCGTGCACGGGGATGTGCGATCCGGCAAGCGGACGCGCGAGAGGGCAGCGGCGCTCAGCGCAGCGCCTGATCCAGGTCCGCGATCAGGTCGTCCGGGTGCTCGAGGCCGATCGAGAGCCGGATGAGATCCTGAGGCGTGGTCGAGCCCGCGCCTTCGCTCGTCGCCCGGTGCTCGATCAGGCTCTCGACCGCTCCGAGCGACGTCGCGCGCACGAAGAGCTTTGCCCGTCCCACCGCCGCGATCGCGGCGTCGCGGCCCGCCTTCACGTGGAAGGACAGCATCCCGCCGAAGCCCGACATCTGCCGCGCGGCGATGGCATGGCCGTGGTGTGACGGCAGGCCCGGATAGTTCACGCGCGACACCGCCGAGTGCTCCTCGAGCGCGCGCGCGACCGCGAGCGCATTCGCGCTGTGCCTCGCCACGCGCACCGCGAGCGATCGCAGCCCGCGCAGGACGAGCCACGCGTTGAACGGCGCGAGGACGGCCCCGAGAATGTGGCGGACGTGCATCGCCTTTTCGAACGTCTCGTCCCGGCGCTTGAACACGAGCACCCCGCCCTGCACGTCGCTGTGGCCGCCGAAGTACTTCGTCACGGAATGAAGCGCCACGTCGGCTCCGAGGTCGAGGGGCCGCTGCAGGGCGGGAGTCGCGAACGTGTTGTCGACGACGGTGCGCGCCCCGGAAGCCCGAGCGGCCTCCGCGATCGCCGCGATGTCCGAGACCCTCAGGAGCGGATTCGACGGCGACTCCAGGAAGACGAGGCGCGTGGCAGGCTTCAGCGCCCGCCTCACGGCGTCGAGGTCGTCCATCGGACAGAAGCTCGCCGTGAGGCCCCACTGCGGGAGAAACTCCTGCGCCACGACCCGCCAGCCGTAGTACGCGTCGTCCGGCATGAGAACGTGCGCGCCCGCCGGCAGTGTCTGCAGGAGCGCGACGCCCGCCGCCATCCCCGAGGCGAACGCGAGCGCGCCCGCTCCGCCCTCGAGAGGCGCGAGGGCGTCTTCGAGAAGCGCCTGCATGGGATTCGACTCGCGGATGTACGTGTGCGCGCCGAGAGGAGCCAGGTCCGCGTCGCGCTCGAATGTCGTGGACAGGTACAAGGGGGGTGCGACCGAGCCCGTGGCGGGCTCGGGACGGCGTCCCGCGTGTACCGCGAGCGTTTCGAACTTCATCGCATCGTGCGGGGCGTCGGTGTGTGGCACGATTCCCTCCGTGAAACTTCCGATTCTTCTCGGGCTGGCCGCCACTCTGACTGCTTTCCCGCTCGGGGCGCAAGCCCCCACGCCGTCCAAGCCGGACGTCGCCGAGGGCCTCAAACGCGAGCGCGAGCGCCTCGCGAACTACCAGTGGCGGCTCAAGACCGAGATGAAGATCGACGGCGTCCTGCGCGTCTCGCGAATCGAGAACGTTCACCTGGGTCCCAGCGGCGAGCTCGCCAAGAAGATCGTCAGGTTCGACAAGGCGCCGGCTCCGACTCCGTTTCCGGAGCGCGACCCGCGCGCACGATTCGCCGTCCCGCCGACGAACACCGAGGAAGACACCCTTTTCGATCAGGCGCAGTCGCTCATGCAGTTCTACGCGCGCCTCTCCCCGGAGCGCGTCCAGGCGTGGGCCGAAAAGGCCGAGCTCATGCCGCCGGACCCCGACCGCGCGGGGAAGGTCCGGCTGCACGGCCGCGGCCTCGGACGGCCGCAGGACGACGCCATCCTCTACCTCGACCCGCTGACGAAAGTCGCGAGCGAGATCGAGGTCAAGACCACGGTCGATCCACGCATCGTCGACATCGCGTTCCTGAGGGCCACGTTCGAGCAGGTCCCGCAGGTGAGGCCCGACGTGCCGGCCGTCTGGGTGCCGAAGAAGATTTTCCTCAACATGAACCGCGGCAAGCGCGCGGTCACGCTCGAGATGGAGACGAGCGACTGGCGGGCGTGGCCGTAAGGAAGGGGGCCAGGGGGGAACCGTCAGGGACGGTTCCCCCCTGCTAGAGCTTCGGAACTCCTTCCGGATGATTCCTGAGGAATACCGTGGTCCCGATCAGGAGCAGCAGCATCCCGTTGCCGACGAGGACCCACGGGACGGGCACGAGCGCCACGAGCAAGCCCGCGACGACGCTGCCGAGCGGCATCGCGCCCCGGAACGCCAGCGAGTAGACGCTCACGACGCGGCCGCGCATGGCGTCGTCCACGTTCGTCTGGACGAGCGTCATGAACATCGCGAACACGATCATGAGGGCGGCGCCCGCGATGAAGAGGAGCGCGAACGACACCCACTTCACGCGCGAGAGCGCAAATCCGATCATGAGCGCGCCGAACGTCATCTGCATCGCGACCGCGAGGGCGCCGCGGCGCTTGACGTGGCCGAAGCCAGCGGCCCCGAGAGCTCCGACGACGGCCCCGAGGCCGAAGACCGCGAGGAACGTCGCGAGGACCTTCACGTCCCCCTTGAACACGTTCTTCGCGAAGACGGGGAGGAACGTCAGGAGCGGGAACGCGCAGAGGCTCCCGACGAACGACAGCCCGATGAGCCCGCGCAGCGCGCGGTCGCCGTGCGCGGCCTTCAGGCCGGCCTTCAAGTTCTCGAGGACGCTCCCGCTCGCGATGCCAGTCGGAGCGCCGCGCCGGAGGAAGAGGAGCGCGACGATGACCGCGAAGAACGAGAGGCCGTTGAGGCCGAAGCATGCGGCGGCTCCGAGCGTGGCGAACGAGGCGCCTGCGAGGACGGGCCCGATGACGCGGGCCAGGTTGAACTGGATCGAGTTCAGGGCGACCGCGTTCGGGACGTCCTCCCTGTCGACGAGCGTCGGGACGAGAGCCTGGTACGCCGGCCCTCCGAACGATTGCGCGAGGCCGACGACGAGCGATAGGGCGAGGATGATCCAGACCTCGACACGGTTCGTGTAGGCGAGTCCCGCGAGGAGAAACGCCGACGAAAGCTGGACGACCTGCGACAGGAGGAGAATCCGCCGCCGGTCCATCCGGTCGGCGAGGACTCCCCCGACGAGCGAGAAGGCGAGGAACGGCGCCTGCTGGAGCGCGTCGGCCCACGCGAGGTACTGCGGTTTCCCCGAGATCGTGAGGAGGAGCCAGGCCTGGGCGACCGTCTGCATCCACGTCCCGCAGCTTGACGTGAACGCGCCCGCCCACAGGAGGCTGAAGTCCCGGTACGTGAACGCCTTGAAAACGCGAGTGAGCCGCTCACGCACGATGCGGGAGGATAACCTCGAAGCTGCTCAGCGGGGCCGGCCGACGGCTGTGAAAAGCATGAGCGCGTATCGGGCCACTCGGTCCTCGAAAAGGCTGCGCGCGGCGAACCCGGCGGCCTCCACGCTCTCGCGCAAGTCCGCAGCCACGTACTTGTACGAGGCCTCCGTGAAGATCGACTCACCCTTCCGGAAGGGCACGGCGAGGCGCGCCCTCGGGATGCGCACCGTCTGCGCGCGCCGGCTCACGAGATTCATCTCCATGCGTCCTTCTCCCGCGTTCCAGACGGCCCGATGCGCGAAGGACTCGAGGTCGACGTCCGCCCCCAGCTCGCGGTTCATGCGCGCGAGGACGTTGAGGTTGAACGCGGCCGTCACGCCGAGTGGGTCGTCGTAGGCGAGGAGGAGATCCACTTCCGGCTTCACGAGATCGGCTCCCAGGAGGAGACCATCGCCCGGCTCGAGTGCGGATCTCACGTCCCTCAAGAAGCGCGCGGCCCTCGGCGGCTCGAAATTCCCGACGTTGGACCCGAGGAAAAGCACGAGGGCGCGCCCGCGCTTCGGGCGCTCGCGTTCGATCTCGGCGAGCCCCGCTTCGTAAGTGCCGCGGACCGTGGTGACGCGGCGGAACCCCGCCTTCGCGAGACGGGCCGTCGAGGCGACGAGGGCTTCCGGCGAGATGTCGACGAGCATGACGCGCGGGGCGCCCCCGAGGTCCTCGAGGAACAGGGTCAGCTTCTCGCCGTTGCCGGGTCCCAGCTCCGCGACGAAGGTGGGCTGTGGGGCGCGGCGCGCGACCGCGCGCGCGGCGCGGCGGAGAAGGCGCCGCTCGGAGCGCGTGATGCGGTACCAGGGGAGCAGGCAGATGGCGTCGAAGAGGCGAGAGCCCAGCTCGTCGTAGAACCAGTGCGGCGGCAGCCGGTACGGCCTCGTGCCGAGCCCCCGGCGCACGTCGGACGCGAAGCTCACGCGCCGGCCGTTCGGAACTTCGCGAAGACGAACGGATACTGCGTCCGGAACCAGTTGCGGAAGCTGCGCCTCACGAGGGGCGCGGCCGTCACGGGAGACGCCCCCTTCAGGACGGCGTGGTCGCCGTCGAAGAAGTCCACCGAGTACCGCGGATACGACACCATGGGACGGAAGCCCGGGAAAGGCTGGAATGGCGACGCCGTCCACTCCCATCCGTTCCCGACGAGGTCCTGCACGCCGAACGCGCTCGCACCCGACGGGAAGGAATCCACGGGAACCGGGTCGAAGCGAACCACGCCGAAGTTCCCGCGCCGAACGTCCGCGCTTCCCTCACCCCACGGCAGCGCGTTCTCGCCGCCGTCGGACCGCCCGAAAGCGGCGCGATGCCACTCGGCTTCCGTCGGAAGCCGGCGGCCGCGAAAGCGTGCGTACGCGTCGGCCTCCGCCCGCGAGACCCACACCGGCCAGGCCGGAGGCAGCGGCACATCCTCGAACAGCGCGCGACACCACCAGCCGCCCGCGCGCTTCAACCACGCGTGGGGATGCGTGATGCCCTCGTGCTGGATCCAGGCGAAGTCGCTTTCGACCCAGAAGGACGGCTCGCGATACCCGCCCGCCTCCACGAACTTCAGAAAGTCCGCGTTCGTGACGGGAAAGACGTCGATCTCGAAGCCGGGGACTTCGCTCACGATCCGCGGAAATTCGTTGTCCCACGCGAACGCTGACGATTCGCGGTCCAGGCCGAGCGTCGCGCGGCCCGCGGGGATCGCGACGCTTCGCCGTGCCGGCGGCTTTCCCCCGACCCGGAGCGGCTCGAGATCCGCGGGGCGGCGCTTCGCGGCGGTGGGCAGCTCGCGCAGCATGTAAAGGAGAGTCTCCTGATGCATGAGCTCGTGCTCGACGATCGCGTGAAGGGCCTCGTTCCGCTCGGCCTGCGGGTCGTGCGCGGCATCGCGCACGACCGTCGTGATCGCGTCCTCGATCGCCGCCTCCGCGCGACTGACGTAGTCGGAAACGCGCGCCCGAGTGGGCCAGGCGAACGTCGCTCCCTCGCCCTCGTCCTTCGGATCGATCCCACGCTCGAAGAGGCGCTCGAGCATCGGGTCCACGCCGGGCCGGCCGAGCGCGCCCTTGACGAGCGTGTTCACGACGAATGCGGCGAGATGGCCTTCGTAGAAGACGAACGGGTGCCGGACCGGAATCGGGTTGTCGAACCAGGCGTCTTCCGGAAGGAGCTGATCGAAGAGAACGCGCGTGAAGGCGCGCCCGGCGCGCCAACGCTGGAGCATGTCGTCCCGATCCACGCGAGGAGCGGGCGACGCGGACTTCGACATTGGATTCTTCATGCGGATCTCCGTGCAACGCCGATACCCGGCAAACGTTTCAACGGTGGCCTTCCTCTGCTACATTCTCTCCCGTCCCGCGCCGGGAGGCCCGAATGAACGACGACCGCCCGAAGCCCCCCACGACGAGCGAATCCGACGACCAGCACCAGGAGCGCGTGCACGAGGCCTTCGACGACCTCGGCGCGAAGCTGGGAGACCGGGTCTCCCCCGACGCGCGCGCCACCGTCGAGCGCGTCCGCGAGGCCGCCCTCGAGAAAGACGCCGTGAAGCTCCGCGGGCACCTCGAAGACTTGAAGGAGAGGCACGGCTGGCTGTGGGAAGAGCTGACCGCGCATCCCCGCGTCGCCGCAGTCGTCAACGAGCTCGCGCTGATGGGCCTCTGAAGACGCCGCGGTCCTTCCCGATCTTCCTGCACGGGGAGCGCTTCAGCTACCAGAGGGCGGGACGCGGCCCCCTCGTCGTGCTGCTCCATGGGATCGCGGGCACCTCGTCCACGTGGGACGCGGTCATCCCGCGCCTCGCCGAGCACTACGACGTCCTCGCCCCGGATCTCCTGGGACACGGCGAATCCGCGAAACCGCACGGGGACTATTCGCTCGGAGCGTACGCGAACGTCGTACGCGATCTGCTCGAAGTGCTCGGAATGGGGCCGGCGACGATCGTCGGGCATTCGCTCGGCGGCGGAATCGCGATGCAGTTCGCATATCAGTTCATCGAGCGCTGCGAGCGCCTCGTTCTCGTCGACAGCGGGGGCCTCGGCCGCGAGGTACACCCGCTGCTCCGGGCCGCGACGCTTCCGGGGGCCGAGCTCGTGCTCCCCTGGCTCAGCAAGACGACCAGTCGCGGCGTGGACGCCCTCATCCGGGGCATGAGTCGCCTGGGCATCCGGGCGGGACCCGACCTCGACGAGACGTGGCGCAGCTTCGTTTCGCTCGAAGAGCCCGCGGCCCGGCGCGCGTTCATCCAGACGGTTCGGGGTGTGATGGATTACGGCGGGCAGCGCGTGAGCGCGAACGAACGCCTGTACCTCGCCGAAGGACTGCCGACTTTGATCGTCTGGGGCGAGAAGGACCCGCTCATTCCCGTGCGGCATGCGCGCGAAGCGCACGAGCGGATGGCGGGGAGCCGACTGGAGATCTTCCCCGACGCCGGCCACTTCCCGTACCGCGACGACCCGGAGCGGTTCGTCTCCGTTCTCATCGACTTCATCGGGACGACGAGGCCTTTGCGTGCGGACACGAAGCGCCTGCGCGAGCGGCTGCGGGCCGGGCCGGTCACGCCTTCTTCGGCTCCCTCTTCTTGAACACCCACGCCATCAGCACCCCCAGCAAATAGAGCGCGCACATCGGCAGGGCGAAGGCGCACTGCGTGGGGATGTCGGGCGTGGGCGTGATGAGCGCGGCGACGATGAAGATGATGAGGACGGCGTAGCGGAACTTCGAGAGCAGCCACTTCTCGGTCACGACACCCATGCGCGCGAGGAAGAAGATGAGGATCGGCGTCTCGAAGACGAGCCCCATGCCGAGGAGCAGCTTCGACGTGATGTCGAGGTAGTCCTCGATCTTGAGGACCGGCATGAAGTCCTCGCCCGTCGCCACGAGGAACTTCGCCACCATCGGGAAGCCCACGGCGTAGCCGAAGTACCCGCCGCCCACGAAGAAGACGACGGACATGATCACGAACGGCCACACCCACTTCCGCTCGTGGCGGTAGAGCCCCGGCGCGATGAAGAGCCAGACCTGGTAGAGGATCACCGGGCTCGCCACGAAAACGCCCGCGAGGAGGGCGATGTTGATGTAGAGCATGAAGGGCTCGGTGAGCTGCGTGTACGCGAGCTTCGTCCCGGGCGGCAGGGCCGAGAGAACGGGCTTCTCGAGCCACTGGAAGATCTCCTTCGACCTCCACCAGCACAGGAGGAAGCCGACCGCGATCGCGAGGGCCGAGACGAAGAGCCGTTTGCGGAGATCCTCGAGATGCTCGAGGAACGACATCCGCGGGAGCTCTTCTTCCCCGTCTTCCTTTCTCGGAGAGTCGTCCGTCACGACGGCGTCTGCGGCGTCGTGGCGGGCGCGGGCTCGGCGGCTTTCTGCTGGGCCACGGCGCCTTCGGCGGGCGCGAGGGCGGGCGCTTCAGGCTTCGGCTCCGGCTTCGGCTCGAGCTTCAGGTCGGGCTTCAGATCGCTCGAGATCGAGTCGAGGCCGGCCTGCGCCTTATCCATCTCGTCCTGGATCGAGCGCTTGAGGTCGTTCGAGGCGCGCTTGAACTCTCCGAGCGCCTTTCCGACCTGCTTCCCGATCTCGGGCAGCTTCTTCGGGCCGAAAAGAAGCAGCGCCAGAAGCATGATCATCATGAGCTCCGGCATGCCGAGATTGCCCATCGAGGCGCCTCCTGCGCGTCCGCGATGCTCCGACGGCGCCCCGGCGAAGTCAAGAAGCCCTTCCCACGCGTGCTACGCTTCCTGCGGCCTGGGAGGGCTTCCACCGTGACCGATCCGACCCGCCGTTCCGCTCGCCGCCTGCTCGCCGCCGCCGCCTTTCTCCTCACGGTCACCGTGGCCGGCGGAATCGCGGGCGGACGCCTCGGGGCCGCCTCCGACGCGTCGAATCCGGGATTCAAGGAATATTCCGACATCCTCGCGACGGCGCGGGCCTGGTACGCCGACGACGTTCCGGCGAACAAGCTCGTCTACGCGTCGATACACGGGATGCTCGGCACGCTCGACCCGCACACGAACTTCCTCGAGCCCGAGGAGTACTCCTCGATGGTCGAGAAGCAGCGCGGCTCGTTCTACGGGCTCGGCATCATCATCAGCAAGCGCAACGGCAAGGTCACGGTCATCACGCCCGTCGAGGGCTCGCCCGCCGAGCGCCTCGGCATCCGCGCGGGCGACGTCATCGACCGCGTCGAGGGGCAGAGCATCGACGACCTCCCGGTCGACGCCGTCGTCAAGAAGCTCAAGGGCCCGAAGGGCACGAAGGTGAACATCACGATCCTGAGGCCGGGGCTCGAAGAGCCTCTCCAGATGACGGTCACGCGCGCGGAGATCCCCACGAACTCCGTCTCGTACGCCTTCATGGTCGAGCCGGGCGTCGGGTACATCCGCCTGAAGGACTTCACGCACACGTCCGCGCCCGAGCTCCAGGAGACCTGGGAGAAGCTCGCGAAGCTGGGCATGAAGAAGCTCGTTTTCGACCTGCGCGGAAACCCCGGCGGGCTCCTCGACCAGGCCATCGCCGTGTCGGACTTCTTCCTCACGAAGAACGAGAAAGTCGTCGTGACGCGCGGCCGGAACGGCGCCCAGGAGCAGAGCTTCACGGCTCCCGGCAAGAACACCCACTCGCGCATCCCCGTCGTCGTCCTCGTCAACAAAGGCTCCGCGTCGGCGTCCGAGATCGTGGCCGGCGCGCTCCAGGACCATGATCGCGCCGTCATCGCGGGCCAGACGAGCTGGGGAAAGGGCCTCGTGCAGTCCGTCTACAACCTCTCGGACGGCGCCGGCCTCGCACTCACGTCGGCGAAGTACTACACGCCCTCCGGCCGCTGCATCCAGCGCGACTACAAGGACGTTCTCGAGTACCTCTCCCCCGAGGACGAGGACAGCGAGGGCGAGGAGACCGGACCCGCGCGCGAGGCACCCTCCACCCAGAGGAAGGAATCCTTCCGGACGGAGTCCGGAAGAATCGTCTACGGCGGCGGCGGCATCACGCCCGACGTCTTCGTGAAGGCGCCCACGCTCTCGCACTTCGCGGCCATGCTCTATGCGCGCGGCCTCTTCTTCGAGTTCGCGGTGGACTATCGTGCGAAGCACCCCGACATCCCGCGCGATTTCCAGGTGACGCCCGCCATTCGCGAGGAGTTCTACAAGTTCGTCGACGCCAAGCCCGGCCTGCCGTTCGAGGGCAAGACGAAGACGTCGTACGAGGCCGAACCCGACCCCTCGATGCTCGACCGCGCCATCCAAGAGGAGCTGCTCACGGCGGCGTACGGGCGGGAAGCCGGCTATCGGGTGCAGATGGAAGGCGACGTCCAGCTCAAGAAGGCCCTCACGCTTTTCCCCGAGGCCGAGAAGCTCGCGATGGCCCACCAGCAGATGCAGCTCGCGAAGAACTCCGACCTGAAGGGGCCGGTGAAGCCGTAGAAGAGCTGGGCCTCACCAGGAACCACCACAACAGGAACGCCGCCGCGTAGCACCCCACGAACCGCCAGAAGTGCGTGGCGGTGGCCCAGACGTTCCGCGCGAAGGCGCCGTAGTACGCCGCGCTCCACGCTCCGAGGCGCGTCGCGTAGAAGCTCTCCACGGCGGCGACGAGCGCGAGAACGTGCAGCGCGAAGAGGACCGCGAGGCTCACGACGGCCCCGCGGACCGCGCGGTCGCGGAACAGGCCCCGCGTCGTGGCCGCGAGCGTCAGGAAGAGGATGACGTCGAACGTCAGATCGTCGGCCGGCAGCGACGGCCGGTCGGACGTGGACGGGAAGTCGGCCCGATCGATCACGATGCGCCTTTCCTCGGCGTAGAGCCGCGTTGCGCGCGGCCGCTCGACGGCGCGGATCAGGCTCTCGGCAAACCCCGCGAGTAGGCGGTTGTAGGCCGGCGTCGCCGCCCACCAGAGCGCGAGACCGACCGCGAAGCCGGCGAGGGCTCTAGCCGCGAGCTTCAGCTCGGCCTCCGCCTCCCGCGCGCCGGCTCCAGGCGAGGAAGATCCCGACGGCGAGCAGGATCAGGGCCGTCTGCCAGATCGCCGCGTGAAACAGCTCGAAGACGTCGCGATGATGAACGCCGAGCCAGAACAGCGAGACGATGCGGAACAGATTCACGCCCTGGATCAACGCGAGCCCCGCGGCGATTCCCAGCGCGCGCTGCTTCGCCGATGCGGGAAAAGCGAGCATCGCGGCCACGAGGAGGAGCGCCGCCTCGATCCCGTTGCACCCGTTCTTGACGTCCACCGCGAACGCGGGGGACTGGATGACCGTGCCGAAGGACTGCGCCCTCTCGCCGAGCGCGGCGAGGAGCGCCGTCGAGACGCGCACGAGGAGCTCCGTGAACGGCACGACGACGCGGTCGTTCACCGGCTGGATCGCGACAAGGAGATAGAACGCACCGAGGGCGACGACGAACCGGATCAGGAACTTCTTCTGCGCGGGCTGCATCGAAACGGGATGAGGATAAGGGTTTTTTGCTTCGGAGCGCGCCTTCGGCGCGCCGGAGGAGCGAGGGGTTCTCTATTCGGCGCCCCCGGCGGCTGCCCGGTACGCGTCCTCGGGCTTCAGCGCATGGCTGAGAAGTAGAGAAACGCCACGTACGCCAGCCCCGCTAGCACGGCGCCGATGATGACCCGCTTCATCCAGAGTTCGATGCGATCAAGTACCCTGCCGCCCTGCCACCATCGTATCGGCGGCTCATCTTCCCGCAGTTCCTCGATATCACAGGTGTGGCCGCTGGCAGCGGCCGAGACTTCGCCGCAGACAGGGCACTTTTCGTATTCACAATCCGGTACATGGAACTGGCCCCGTTCAACGCCGCAGCCATTGCAGGGCGCATCCCCCCACCCCGCGCCTTCATCACCATACTTGATCCGGGGAACTTGCTTTCCATTTACGGTGTAATGGGTAAGCGCCTGTGCGTTGGCGATCCGCTTCTTCCAGGCCTCGCTCGTCTGCCTTCTCATTTCTGTGGTCCGTCACAGCAGAGCTCGTTCAGGTATCCGATCACACCGCCGGAGACACCTCCAGCGACCGGTGCCCCAAAGATCAGACGTCTAATGAAGGCCTCGGCCCAGAGAGTGCCGGGCTTTCCATTCATGTAGCTGTTGAGC
The DNA here is from genome assembly GCA_963816185.1 of Thermoanaerobaculia bacterium. Taxonomy (GTDB): domain Bacteria; phylum Acidobacteriota; class Thermoanaerobaculia; order UBA5066; family UBA5066; genus Fen-183. The sequence continues at coordinate 262,288 of CAWFJJ010000030.1, forward strand.
GCCTTTGGGATTGCTATTAGTCTCCAGGCTTCGTTGCTTCCCCCAAACCTCTGGGCAGTAAGCCAGTGGTGAAGATCCCACTTGATGCCGAGGTGTTCGGCGCCCCCCAGCGTCTTCCAGAAGCGGGCACTAACGGTGGAGAATTTGCGGGTCTCATTCAAGAGCCTCGGGCCTGCCAATGCATTACCAGCTCCACGCAACGGAAGGGGCGCAGCGATGCTCAGCCCCTTGAGTAGAGAGAGCGCTCCTTTAACAACGCCACACAAAGTGTCCCCACTACCAAAGTGCTCACCTGACTGTTGGGCTTCAGCCATTCCGGCGGTTCTGAGCAACGCGGCGGCTATTGACGCACCTGCTGCGGCGAGCGGGTCAGTCGACGTTTTGGCAACGTCGTCGTAGAAGGCTAGTGTGGCGCGTATATCCCAATAGTCGCCAAACTCCGCTCCTAATGGGTCTACCCAGTGAGAAGGCGCACGTCCAGCATAGGAGTAGAAACTACTGTCAACTGCGGGGCCGAATGGATCCTCCGCAGTGAATCTCCCGGCTCCCGCCTGGTAATACCTAGCCCTGTAGAACCACAGTCCCGCTTCAGCGAACTCGCGTCCCGTGTATCCGAACGCACTGAAGCGCGTGCCGGTCTCGGTCCGTGTCACGCCCCAGACGTCAAAGATCGAGTGGTGAGTGAGGGTGCCGGCTGGACTGTTTTCGCCTACGTCCGTTCCGAGTCCATCGACGTCGATATACGAAAGCGTTCCTGCGCGGTAGAGCGCGAGCGGCTCGTCGATTGAGGGCCCGAAGGCGTAGTCGGTGTTTGTGCCTGACGTTGTTTCTCTGATGAGATTTAGGCCGTCGTAGAGATAGGTAGTCGTGACCCCGCCAACAGTCTTCGAGATACGTCTCCCCTGGTAGTCGTAGGTGTAGGCGGCGCCTGTCGCACCCGTGATCGATCGCAGGCGATTATCGAAGTCGGACGAGAACACGTAGTTCCCACTCGGCCCGCTGCGTGCGGTCTGGTTTCCGTTCAGGTCGAACGCGTAGGCGTTCGCGCCATCGTTCTGAGAGCTCTTGCCCGTCGAGCGGGTTCGCCCCGTTCTTGAAGTACGTATAGCTCTGGATGGCGGCGTTCACTTGGTTCGTCAGCCTATTCCCGATGGCGTCGTAGGTCCACTGATCTACCTCGCCGTTGAAGGGCGGCGCGGCCGGATACTGAGCCTTCACGAGCTGGTAGAGCGGATCATACGAGTACTTCGTCTGTGCGTTCGTGAAGCCCTGGTTCGGGACGTTGGCGGTCATCGAGACCCTCTGCCCGAGCATAGTGTTCAGCCCCGTCACCCAGTCGACATCGTAGCCGTAGGCGTACGTGGCGAGGTTCTTGGCGCCGAGGGCGTTCGCGATCTGGGTGAGCCGCCCCTGGTCGTCGTAGACGTACGTCCGCGTCTGCCCGTTCGGGAACGTCACCGTCTGGTACTGCCCCCGCGGGGTGTAAGCGTACTTGAAGAGCCCCGCCTGCGGGCTCCAGGAGATCGTGTTGAGCGAGCCGTCGGAATAATAGGTGTGCGCCGTCGTGACGTTGGGGGTGCCGGCGATAGTCATCGTGTCAACCCGGTCGTCGGGGGTGTACGTATAGCTCAGCGTTCCGCGCGGACCTTGGACGTTCTGGGCGACGCGGTAGCTCGTGTCGTACCCGAACGTGTGGGTCTCGCTCGGGGTGAGGGTGGTGTCGACGACCTGCGTCAGCTTCTGGCCCTGATACGTGTACGTGATGGTCCCGTTGGAGCCGTAGTCCTTCTTCTTGAGGCGCTTGAAGCCGTCGTACGTGTACGCGATCGTCTGCCCCCTGCGGTCAGTCTTCGACGCCAGGAGGCCGCCTCCCCCGTAGGCATAGCTCTCGATCGAGCCATCGGGGAACGTCGTCTTATCGAGCCGCTTGAGCGGATCGTAGTGGTAGCTCGTGACGTTGCCGTTGGCGTCGGTGATGGAGGTTAGGACGTCGTTCATGTAGGCGTAGGTCGTGACGTTGTTCAGGGCGTCGATCGACTTCAGGAGCCGCCCGTGCTGGTCATAGCCGAGTTTCGTGAGTCTTCCGTTGGGATCCGTGATGTTCGTGAAGACGAGGCCCGAAGCGCTGTCGTAATTGTCGTAGGTGTAAGTGGTCGTGAAGCTGCCCGGGAAGCTCGGCGTGGGTTTCGGCAGGGTGACTGTGAGCACGCGGCCGAGGGCGTCGTAAGTGTATGTCGTGTCCTTGGCCGCGGGATCCGTGATCGTCCGCGAACGCCCGACGCCGTCGTAGTTCGAGTACTGCGTGATGGGGCGGATGCCGGAGTCGGCGTTCGTAGGTTGGGTCACAGTGGTGAGGTTCGCACCCGTATAGGCGTAGTTCGTCACCGCGCCTGTCGATGAAGTTTGCTGCGTGACACGGCCCTGCGCGTCGTATTGGAACGTGGAAATGGTACTCGTCGTCGCGCCGTCGCTCTGGAGGCGCTTAACGTGGTTCAGGGTGCCCGACGCGAGGTAGTCGTAGCGCCAGCCTTGCCAGTTAGGTTCGAAGACCCCGGAGACAGGATTCTTCGGCGTGACCGAGGTGACCTTGTCGGGGAAGGCAGGGTCGTACGTGTAGTCGAAGCGCACGGGGGACCCGAGCACGTCGCGCGTCACGCTCGTGACGCGGCCGGCCGGGTCGTACGTGAAGTCGGTCCTCACGCCAACCTCGTCGATGATCCTCGTGACGTTTCCGTCGCTGTCGTAGTCCTTGTGGGTCGTCCCCGAGCCGCCTGTCGCAGGGGGGGTGCTGTCTACAAGCAGGCCGGCGCCGCGAAAGCCACGGTCGTACTGTTGCCCAGAGAATCGGTCTTTCTCGTATGGGTCGTGTCGATGTAGGTATAGGAATAGGTCTCGAAGTTCTCGGTATAGGTCTTTGCCCTGTCGGCCACGTCGTAGGTCATAACTGTCAGCACGCGGTTCCAGTGGTCGGCGATCTGAGTCAGGAGCGGCCCGAAGCTGCCTTGCGCGTAGCCGTAGCGCGTTGCCAAGCCGGCGGGGTTGGTGACGGACGTCAGAGTCCCGTCGGCGGCGTAGGCGTACTGGACGCTTCTGCCGGCCGAGTCCTGGAGGCGATCGATCTTGCCGTCGCCGCGGTAAGACACGGTGATGAAGCGGCCGGACCCCGAGGCATCGGCGACCTGAGTCGGCCTCCCGCTTGCGTCGTAGCCGATCGTGACCGTGTTGCCGTACTCGTCCCTCATGGAAACGAGGCGGCCCTTGTCGTCGAAGTGGTAGACGATTCGGCTCCTCTCGAGAGTCAGGTCGAAAGTCTTGTCCACGTTCCTGACGAGCGTGTCCTTTCGGCCCTGAGGCGGCGTGAACGGCCCGCTCGCATTGCCGAACGTGAAGCGGAAAACGACGCCGGTGGGCATCTGAATGTCGAGCGCCTGGCCCGCCGAGGTGGCGACATACGCGAGATGCGCTTGAAGGCTCGAGCTCCAGCCGATCCCGTTGAGGTCGCTCTGGCGCTTGGAGCTGAAGTACTTGCGCGAGACCTGAAGGGGCAGGCCGGCTGTCGGAAGAACGAGATCGGTCGCCTCGCTTTGATAGGTGCCTGTGGCCGCGAAGACCGGTGAAGCCGTGCACGGACTCTCGATCGTCTCCCCATCCTGGCACGTACAGCACATGGCATTCGGATCTATCTTGTTCTCGACGACGAAGAAGGCCTCACCCCCCCAGTACTCGGCCTCGGGTTGATCCCCCTGTTTGTTCACGAGGCGAATGCGGTATCGCGGCGTATCTCCCGAAGATGGGTCCACTTGGAGGAAGTAATAACCAAGCCTGGCCGGAGCCTTCAGCAGCTCGATGCCGAGATAGCCGCGGTTGTTCGAGCCCCCGGATGCATTCAGGGTGACCGGGTCGATGACTCCATCGAGGCTGTCGAGCGGCGGAACCGCAAGCGTGTCGCACGGTCGGCCGGCCTGGCCGCTCGGTCCGGACTGCTGGGGAGGCCCTTCGTGATCGAAGCGCGGGCAGCGGTGGACGCGGAAGGCGCCCTCCGTGACGACTTGCCTTCCTCGTCGCGAAGACTCAGCCGGAATCTCGGCGCATCGCTCGTCTCCAGGCGCGGGTCCTGTGGATTCTTGAGCCTGTCGACGACGCATCGCGGCGCGCTGGGATTCTGTTTCCAGATCGTGTGCGGGTCCTCGAACGCTTCCACCTGAAGGGGCCAGCTTCCGATGACTGACTCCCCGTCATTCGGAGGAGAACAGGCGTTGGACGTCGCCGGCGGAAGTCTTGGGCATCGCAGATGTGGTGGCGCCGGGAGCCACGCTGAACGGCGTGCCACGTCATCGACTCGGAGGCGCGCCTCGTAGCTCGCGAACGGCACGAGCGCGTGATAGGTCTCGCGATAGAATTGGAGGTACAGGTTCTTGGTGACGGTTCCTCCTGCCCAATCGGGGTCGTTCGGATAGTTCACGCTCAGAGTCGTCGTGTAGCGGCTCGCCGGCATAGAGGGGTCATCGTTCTAATGGACGCATGTGGAATAGCCGGCGAAGTCGGTGGTGTCAGAGCTCTCGCCGAATATCGACAGCGTCTGGTCCTTGAATTCCACGAAGATGTTCGGTTGCGGTTGTGACGCCGAGGTGGACGTATAGCCATAAGTCACGTTGTCGTACCGGTCGTTGAGGAAGTAGGAGTTGAAGAGCTGAGTCCAGAGGCTCTCGAACGGAGGATTGCCGTTCAGCTTCGTGCCGCTCCGGAACTTCAGGAAATCGGACCAGTACGCCAGGAGGTTCGGGCAGGGAGAGCGCGACGCGTCGACGCAGGAGAAGTAGTCGGGCTTGCCAGTTCGACGCGGACGGGATAGAGGTACTCGTTCTGCAGGGAAAGTCCGGACGCGTCGAGGGTGTTGATTGCTAGATCGAGTATCTCGCTCATTCCCCAGACGGGCTTGTAGGGAGGAGTCGTGACTTCGACGCCGAGGAAGTGAGAGTAGGTTCCGAGATTGAAGCCGATCTCCTCGTCGGCGCCGGGAGTTTCGTGCCAGAAGAGGGAAGCCGATTCGCATTCGATGCGGGCGCCTGCCGGGTCGAGAATGATCGTTCCGGGGGCGGCGCCTCCGGGAGCCAGACTGACGAGGACCGGATAATTGGGCGTCTGTCCGTAGGCGTCCTTGATGGCGATCCTGAGATGGATCTCCTTCCCCGTCCTGTGCCCGTGAATGCCGTCGATCTCGTCGACCACGCCGTTGGCCGTGCTTTGCCCGGTGGAGGGAGTCTCGTCGGTCAGGACGACCGTGAAGGGGGGATTGACCTGTAGTGCGCTGACCGCGGCTTCGTCGAAGACCGTGGGGAAGCACCCGGTAATGACCTGGGTATGGATCGTAAGCGGCCGAGCGGGCGATCGAGCAGCATGGGGCGCGGAGCCTGCCGCACGTTCGAAGTCGAGGCCGACGAGCTTTGGTGCGCAGAGTCGCGCGCCGCGGGGATTTCAGCTCCTCCCCGGCGATCGACTTCCTCTCTGCCAGCTCGGGCGCTGGGAACCTCTCGAGGCGGCCGCCCGAGAGGGAAAGGTCGTGGCCTGAAATGCCGACGATGCTGATCGGGAGGCGGCCCGCGGGCCGATACCGCTGCACGGCCACCTTTGGCGACTCCTCGTCCTGGCGGGATGTGACGGCCGCAGCAGTCTCCTCTTGAAGGACGACACCCTGAGCGAGTGTCGAATCGACGAGCACCGGCGAGAATCCGACCTTGCCGGGCGAAGTGAGCTTGGCGTAGACGAACGCGTAGCCGTCGACGCTCGTCGTCGTGGTGCTGCCGCCGACGAACTGGACAGTACCGAGGTTGTCGGGGGACGAAATGACGGTATGGTTGACATCGGCTCCCGAAAGCGGCCAGCCACGCGGGTCCAGCATCAGCGCATTGGTCGACAGTGTGGTGTTGACCGTGAGGGTGTTGTGGTTCCCGCTAAAGGGGACGGCACGCGAAGTCTGCGGGACAGGCGCCATGAAGGCGACGTTGAAGGTCAGCCGGTAATCGCCGCTTCCTCTGATCGTTTCGACGGCGATGAAGTAGACGCCGGTATGGGGCAGCACCGCATTCGTGATGGAGGCGTTGTAGTCGACGCTCGGGACGTCATCGAAGCCTGGAGGTTCTCGTAGATGAAATGGTCCGGGGAGACGATCTCGACCTGAGGATCGAGGGAAGCCGGATTCCCGAATGGGATCGACGTGTCGACACGCTGCATCGCGACCGACACCCGGGAGCCGGCCGTCGCGACGAAGAAATAGTAGTTGTAATCGGCGAGATCGTTCAGCGGGACGTCGCCGGTGAGGGTGCCGGTGACCGTCTGGCCCGGCCAGATGCGCTTAGCCCAGTTGTGCTGATCGCGCGCGACAGGCGGGTACGTCTTCTGAGCATTGTCGACCCCGACCCACAGGTTGTTGGTCGATTCTAAGCCGGCCGCGCTTCGCACCGTGAGGTGGTAGATACCCGGTGAGGCGCCCGCGGGAATTGCGAACGCAGCGTACTTGCCGCCGACGTCCACCGTGGCCGCGAGGTTTGAGGAGGGGCAGGTCCCACCGACGGTACAAAGTGGGTTCTGGAAGTTCGTGAGCGAGTAGACGGGCCCCGTGAACGTAACGGTGCTGCCCGCCTCAATGCTAGAACCGTAAATGACCGGACTCGTATCTCCTGCGAGAACCCAGCCGGGTGCCACACCACTCAACGTCTTGGAAACGACATTGAGCGTGGCGGAGGCCGTGAACTCCAGGAACGTAGCCGAGATCGTTGTCGCTCCGGTGCCCGAGGTGGGCGCGACGCCGATAAGGAATGTCCAAGCGGTGCCAACGGTAATGAACCCGGACTTGCCACAAGGGAAGATGACGCAGGCCCACGATGTGGTTTCCGTCAGGGCGATTCCGGGGTTGCTGGACGAAAGGGCCACCGGGAACGGCTCGTCATAGCGGGGTGAATAGCCGTCAAATCGGATGTAGCCGGAGGCGCTTCCTCCGGGTAAAACGGTTGAGGGATCGATCGAAAACGTCACTGTGCCCGGGGTGACGGTAATCGTCGCGCTCTTCGTGACGCCATTGAGGCTGGCCGACACGGTGCCGGTCCCTCCCCCTGAGCTCCACGGCGCGACCATTTCGAAAAACCCATCTGTCTGGCCGGCCTGGATCGAAACTGTCCGCGAGCTCCCGTACCAGCTATATCCAGTCGGGATGAAGAAATCCACGGCACCGGAAGATGTTACTTGGACGTTGACGCCGCCGGCGGGCGCGGGTCCATTCAATACGACGTGGCCCCCGAAGGAGTTCCCGGCTTTCAACGTCTGGGGAATCGAGACGCTCGTCGGGCCGAACGGGTCGACGGCGAGGGTCGCCGTGACGCTCGCGGCTGCATATGTTGTCGTGATGACGACCGGAGTCGAGACGGAAACTGGAGTCGTTGCGACGCTGAAGGTCGCGCCCTGCGCGCGCGCAGGTATGGTCACGCTCGCAGGCACGGCGGCCGTTCCGGGCAACGAGGACGACAGCGCGACGACCGCTCCGGCTGGCGGTGCATAACCGTTCAGACCCACGGTCGCACTCCCGTTTACGCCTCCTCCGACAGAGGTTGGCGTTAGGACGAGCGAGGCCAGCGCCGCAGGATTGACCGTCAGCAAGGCCGTCTTCGTCACGCCGTTGTAGTCGGCGGAGATCGTCACGGTCACAGTGGATGCGACGCCCCACGTCGAGATCGTGAAGGTCCCTGAAGTTGAGCCGGCTGGGATGTTCACGGCCACTTGCTGGTACGCGCTGGTCGTGTCGGAGCTCGAAAGTCGAACCGAGGCTCCGCCAGCGGGCGCCAGAGCATTGAGCGTGACCGTACCCACGGCCAACGGGTGGGCTCCGCCCACTATATTTGCCACGCTCAGCGAGAACGACGCGAGAACGACCGGCGCGGGCGTGACCGTCAGGACGGCTGACCGCGTCTCGTTGCGGTAGCCGCCTGTCGCGGAGATCGTTGCGCTGCCGGTCGTCAATGAGGCGTTGGTGTTGACCGGGAAAATGGCGCTGCTTGCGCCGGCCGGGACCGTCATGCCCGGCGGGACCGTGGCGACGTTCGTGTCGGAAGACGCTAGTGTGAGGATGAGGCCTGCCGGCGGCGCGCTTCCGATCAGCGAGACGGTTCCCTTGGACGGCGTGCCGCCTAAGAGACTGAACGGACTCAGCGTGACGGACTGGAGAATGGCCGGGTCCACAGTGAAAGAGGCGGTTTGCGTGACACCGGCATATGTGGCCGAGATCGTGACGCCTACGGACGATGCCACGCCAGTGGTCGTGACGGTGAAGTCGACGTACGTGGTACCCGCCGGGACCGTGACATTCGGCGGCGTCGTCGCAACGGGCGCGTTGGAGCTGGAAAGCGAGACGACGATCCCGCCTGCGGGCGCGGTCGTCGTGAGCGCGACACGGCCCGTCGCCGGCAGGCCGCCGTTGATGACCGCCGGGGACACGGTTGCCCAAGTTAAGGTGGGTGCCAGGGCCGTAACCGTGAAGACGCCGTATTGCGAGAAACCGGCAAAGTATGCCGTGATGTGAAGGTTCGTCGTCCCGACCACGGGATATGTCGTAACGGGGAAGGTGGCGCTCAGGGCACCTGCCGGGATGGTCATGTTCGCTGGCACCGTGGCCGCGGGCGTGTTTCCGCTCGAAAGCGTTACCAGCGCTCCGCCGGCGGGCGCGACGCCGCTAAGTGTGACCGTGCCGGTGGACGGTGTTCCCCCCTGGACGGAGGTCGGGTTGAGCGTTACGGACGCGATCAAAGCCCCGGAGACGGTGAGATTCGCGGACGCCGACCTCGTTCCGTCTGATGCCGTTACGGTGACGGTCGTGTTACTCGCCGTGCCCGCTGTCGCAATCGGGAAACTCACGGAACTTGCCCCGCCCGGGACGGTCGCGGTCGCCGGCGGGATGACAAGCACGGGATTGGAGGAGCTGAGAGACAACAGATGCCCAGCCGTCGGCGCCGGCCCGTTGAGCGTTACAGTGCCAGTGGAGATGCTGCCGCCCTGCACGTTGGTTGGCGACAGGGCGAGGGTCCAGACTATTGGAGCCTGGACGGTCAGAGACCCCGCTACCGTCACGCCGGCAGACGTCGCGGTGACACTTGCGAACGTGGCGCTTGCTACCGGGGACGTCGAGAAGGTGAAGGAAGCTGAGTTCGTTCCCGCGGGCACGAGAACGCTCGCCGGAATCGAGAGCACGGACGGCGCGCTCGTACCCAGAAGAACCGTCGCACCACCCATCGGAGCCACGGCGTTGAGGTACACCGTCCCGGTTCCGCTACCCATATGGGCGCTCACGGAGAGGCTGATTGGAGCCGCCGAAGGGGTCACGTCGACGAGGGGCGTCATCACTTCGCGGCCGAAGCTACCGCTCAGGACGACCGATGCGGTGGAGGGGCCGCGCGTGACCGTGGCGTTGACGCTCGTAGAAGTATTGCCAGCTGGAATTATGGTGCTCACGGGAAGGCTGACGACCGATGGGTTCGAGCTGTAGAGGTACACGTAGGCGTAGATCGGCTGCGGGTCAGTGATGCCAAAGGAGAGAGTACCGCCGTCAAACGAAGCCCCTACGGCTGTGCTGGTACTCGAGACCGTGATCGTCGTCGACCGCGATATACCTGCAAGACTCGCCGTGATGACAACGGGCGAGGCCGAGGCCGCTCCCAGCGTCACCGACGTGACGGCCTGGAGGGGGGGATATCCAGTGGGCTCCACCGTGGCCGGGACTGGTACCGCGGTCGGATTCGAGCTGGTGAGGTTGACGACGTACGTTCCGTTAGCGTTCTCCACGTTCAGGACAACTTGAATCTGGATAGACTTGCCCGTGCGTCCATACGGGGGGACGCTGATCGAGCTCAGCCCTACGGCCGAGGTATCCGTCAGGAGGGCCGACGCGCTTCCGCTTGGAAGCGATGCCGTGATCGTCGATATCGTCGTCGTTGCCACCGCGGCCGCATGAACCGGGAACGTAACAAGGAGAGCGCCAGCCGGGACGAGAATCGTCGCGGGCACGCTAATCATTGGTGTGTTGGAGCTCGTGAGGGAAACCTGAAGGCCGCCCCCGGGGGCCGGTTCGCTGAGAGCGACCGTGCTTTCGAGGTCGGCAGGCCCGAAAATGCTGTCCACCCGTCCGACATAGGGCCACTTAGCGGGCTGCGATATCGATACGACGGTTGGACCGGGCGTGAGCATGACGTGCGCCTGGTTCGTGATACCGGCGTTAGTCGCCGAGATCGTCACCCACGTAGACGAAGCCACACGGGCGTACGTGACCGGAAACGTCAGGACGCGCGTACGGCCCGGCACCGTCACCGACGCCGGAACCACGACACTCGATCTGTCGCTCGTAATGGTTACGACCGCGCCGCCGGCCGGAGCGACTGCGACGAGAGAAACCATAGCCGTCGCCGTCTCGCTTCCGGATGCAATCGCAGGGCGGACTTCGAAGGAGAAGCCCTGGACTGCACCAAGCGAGATGATGCCGGCGTCGGTCGTCTGGCCAGTCATCACGGGCAGTGAAGCCGTCGCCACGGGCTGGAAATTCTGTGCCGTGATGGTCAGTGTGCGATTCCCGGGAACGACAGGAAGGGAGAACGAGCCCGAGCTGTCCGTCGTGGCGGTCGTGGCAGAACCCGTGACAGTAACGACCGCGCGCGGAACAGCGACCCCGGTGGAAGCATCCCGAACAGTGCCGACCACGGCACCGGGCGGCGGATTGATCGTGAGCGTCGCAGCCTTCGTGACGGCCGAGGCGGTCGCCGTGACGGTCGCGGTCGTCACGGTTCCGATGGCGCCCGTCGCGACCGTGAACGTTGCCGTCGTCGTCCCGCCTGGCACCGTGACGCTAGCCGGCACCGTCGCGGCGGCGTTGTCGGAGGAGAGATTCACCACGAACCCGCCCGACTGTGCTGGAGCGGTGAGTGTAACCGCGCCGTGGACGAGGCGCCTCCCGTGAGGGAGGCTGGATTCAACACCAGGGAGGCCGGAGCGAGGGGCACCGGGTTGATGGTGAGCGCAGCCGTCTTCGTGGCCCCGGCGGCTGAGGCTGTTATTTGAGCGGTCGTGGTCCCTCCCACAAAGCTGGTCGAGACAATGAATGTCGCGCTCGAAGCGCCACCGACCACCATCACGCTCGTGGCGACGGTCGCTGCCGCATTGTCGCTCGTCAGACTTACCGCGAAACCGCTCGTCATTGCGATGCCCGCGAGTGCCACCGTCCCGATCAGGGATGTCCCGCCGCCCACGGTCGCCGGGCTCACGGAGACACTCGCGAGGGCCGGCGGATTGACCGTAAGCGGCGCCGTTTGCGCCACCCCGAAATAGGTCGCTCTGATCGTCGCCGTGTGCGCGGTGGCGACCGCCGTTGTCGAGACGCTGAACGTCGCCGACGTCGTGTTTGCGGCAACCGTGACCGTCGCTGGAACGACAGCCGCCACATCGGTGCTCGACAGGAGCACCACGACCCCACCGGCAGCAGCCGGGCCCGTCAGACCGACGGTCCCGGTCGAACCCGAGCCGCACGTGACGGCAGTCGGGCTCAGCGACAAACTCGAGATGGCAGGGGGATTGACCGTGAGAGCTGCCGTCTTCGTGACAGTTCCGGCCGTCGCCGTGATCGTCGCGGTTATCGAGGTCCCGACCGGTGCGGTCGTGACCGTGAAGGTCGCCGTCCTGGCGCTTTGGGCCACGGTCACACTCGCGGGGACGGTTGCTGCAACGTTGTTGCTCGTCAGGTTGACGGTGAAGCCGCCGGCGAGCGCAATGCTGGAGATCGTCACGGTAGCGGTCGTCGACGTTCCGCCGCCCACGGCATTCGGGCTCAGGGAAATGCTCGAAAGGGCCGGCGGATTGATCGTGAGGTTCGCCGTCTTGGTGACGGTCCCGGCGGTCGCCGTGATCGTTGCGACCGTAACCGTCGGAACAGGAACGGTCGTGACCGCGAACGTCGCCGTCGTGGCGCCCTGAGCCACGGTGACGCTCGCGGGCACCGCCGCAGCGATGTTGTTGCTCGTCAGGTTGACCGTGAAGCCACTGGCCAGCGGGATACTCGAGATCGTCACCGTTCCGGTCGCCGGCGACCCGCCGCCCAGCGCCGTCGGGCTCAGGAAGACGACCGAGAGGGCCGGCGGGTTGATCGTCAAGTTCGCCGTCTTCGTGACGGTCTCGGCGGTCGCCGTGATCGTTGCGACCGTAACCGTCGGAACAGGAACGGTCGTGACCGCGAACGTCGCCGTCGTGGCGCCCTGCGCCACGGTCACGCTCGCGGGCACCGTCGCCGCGACGTTGTTGCTCGTCAGGTTGACAGCGAAACCACCGGCCAGCGCGATGCTCGAGATCGTCACGGTTCCGGTCGCCATCACTCCGCCACCCACGGTCGTCGGGCTCAAGGAGACGTTCGAGAGGACCGGCGGATTGATCGTGAGGATCGCCGTCTTTGTTGATCCGGAATACGTTCCCGAGATCGTCGCCGTGTGCGCGGTTGCGACCGCCGTCGTCGTGACGGTGAATGTCTTCGTCTTCGTGTTCGCGGCGATCGTCACGGTCGCCGGGACGGTCGCCGCCCCATCGGAGATGGTCGTCGACACGACCGCGCCCGCCGGAGGTGCGTTGCCGTTGAGCGTGAGCGTCCCCGTCGAGGAGGCTCCACCGCCGACAGCCGTGGGGCTTAACGTCAGTGACGTGAGCGCGGCTGGCATCGTCGAGATCACGGCAGTTTTGGACACGCCTGCAAGAGTCGCCGTGATGGTCGATGACGCGTTCGCAGCCACACCGAGCGTCGTGACCGTGAACGTGGCGGCCGTCGCGTTCGTCGTGACCGTCACCGTCGCGGGGGCCGTCGCGCAAGTCGTGACCGAGCTGGACAGCGAAACCGCGAATCCGGTTGAGGCGGCCTTGCCATTCAGGGTGATGGTGCCCGTCACGTTGTTGCCGCCGACGACCGGACTCGCGCTGAGAGTCACGTTCGAGAGAGTTGAAGGTTGGACGGTGAGCGTGGCGCTCTTCGTCGTGCCGTTGTAGGTGCCCGAGATCGTGGAGGAAGCCGTCGCGACGACGCCCAGCGTCGTGACGGTGAACGTCGCAGACACAGCCCCCGCCGCAACCACAACGGACGCCGGGACTGTCGCCTTCGTCGTGTCCGAGCTCGTGAGCGCGACGCTGATGCCGCCAGTTTTCGCTTTTCCGTTCAGCGTGACGGTGCCCGTCGAGGGCGCGCCGGCGACCAGGGTGGTCGGACTCAAGACGACGGACGCGAGGCTAGCGGGGTTGACCGTCAAGGACGCCGTGACGGCGGTCTGCTGCTTCACCGCCGAGATCGTCACGGGGGCGGCCGCCGCAACACCGAGGGTGGTCACGGTGAACGTGGCGGACGTGGCCCCGGCCGGTACCGTCACCGAGGTCGGCCCCGTCGCCACCGCAACGTTCGAGCTCAAGAGGAAGACCGGGACGCCGCCGGCTGGAGCGGCAACCGAGATCGTGACTGTACCCGTCACGTTGTTACCCCCGACGACGGTCGCCGGCGCCAGCGTGAGAACCGTGGGAAGGGGGCCGGTCACCGTGAGGGGCGCGCTCGTGGAGGAGGCTCCGAGCGCCGCCGAGATGGCGGTCGCAACGTTATTCCCAACGAGCGCCGTCGCGGCAGCGAACGTAGCGGTCGATGCTCCCTCCGGCACCGTGACGGACGCCGGCAAGCTCACGACCGAGGAGTTCGAGGACGACAGTGCGACGACGGCACCGCCCGTGGGCGCCGGGCCGCTGACGGTTACCGTCCCCGTGGACGGTTGCCCTCCTGCGACCACGGAAGGGCTGAAGGCGACCGAGAGAACGATCGGGGTGGCCGTGAGAGTGAGCACGGCGCTCTTCGTCACTCCGCCATAGAGAGCCGATACCGTCACGGAGGAGAGGGTCCCGGTCGTAAGTGTCGTCACGGGGAAGGTCGCCGACGTGACTCCAGCCGCGACGACGACACTCGCCGGAACGGTCGCATTCGGTGTACTCGAGCTCGTGAGCGTGACGGTGGCACCGCCGGAGGGCGCGGGTCCGTTCAACGTTACGGTCGCCGTCGGGACCTGACCCCGTGGCACACTCGGTCTATCCAGCGCCGCCGAAAACGCCTGAATCGAAGGCGCGACGGTCAGCGTCGCCGTCTTCGACGTTCCGCCGGACGCGGCCGTGATCGTCACGTTCTTGTTCGTCGTGACGGTCAATGTCGTCACCGTGAATGTCGTCGCGGCGGCGCCCGCCGGAACCGTGACGTTCGCCGGAACCGTCGCGGCAGCCGTGTTCGAGCTCGTCAGCGTGACGACCGTCCCTCCGATCGCGGCGCCGCCGTTCAACGCGATGGACGCCGTCGACGTGGAGGATCCAAAGGCGGTAGACGGTGCGAGAGCCACGGAATCGGGAATCGGGACCGCCGAGGTCGTGAGGACGGCCGTCCGGCTGAAGCCAGCGTTCGTCGCGGTGATCGTTGTCGTGCCGGTGGTTGTCGTGGGCAGAGTCGGGATCGCGAACGTGTAGAGCGTTGCGCCTGCCGGAATCGTGATGCTTGCGGGCACCGTGGCACGGGCGGGCACGGAGCTCGCAAGAGTCACGACGGCGCCGCCGACGGGAGCGGGGGCGTTGAGCGCGAGGGTCCCGGTCGCGGACATGCTGCCGACGACGCTGCTCTGAACCAACACGAGTGCCGACAGGAGGGGCGTGACGGTCAGGGTCGCCGTCTTGTTCACGGCGTTGAATGTGGCCGTAAGGGTCGGCGTGACGTTTGCCGCGACGGTCGTCGTCGTGACCGTGAACGTGGCCGTCGCCGCCCCCTGGGCGACTGTGACGTTCGCGGGAACAGAGGCCGCAGCGTTGTTACTGGAGAGGTTGACCACCACGCCCCCGGAGGGAGCGGCGACGTCGAGCGTCACGGCCCCCGTCGCACCGCTCACTCCACCGACGACACTGGTGGGGCTCACGGAGAGGGCGATCAGGTTCGCACCGAGCGCCGCAGGCGATGCGAGCAGGAGCGAGCCCAGGACCCACGCGTTAAGACGCATTTCGAACCTCCCGAACTTCTTCGCCCGCGGCCGCGCGGCCACCTTCAGCGCACGTACTGATCCTTCATTCCATGGAGTGGCTTCTTCGGGTCCTCTTTGACCCTACGGACGCTGTGGAATGTCCAGCGAAAAGAAACTCCACCGGTCATCGAGGTCGTGCAGTTGTCGCGAGGTTTGGCGGAATTGGCCACGGAAAGCTCACGCCGGTCCAGATGACCAAGACCATGACCAGACCTCTTGCTCAGGGCAATTACTCCTCGAGACTCGAGTTCTTGGCGAAAAGCGACGGTTTGCAGCAACAACCTGATATTTCCGACGACGCCAATTCAATGATTCATCTGCATAAGAGGCCGGAGGGCGAAAAGACCCCTCAAGACCGTCTCCAAAAGGGGGTGTCTGCGCTTGGAAGCCCGCCGCGAGACTCTGAAACCGCCAGAGTCTTACGCCCTTTGCGATCAACCTAGAGGCGCGCCGCCTTCAACGAACCGTCCGGAACTACGGGACGCCGGCGGCCTGACGCTCCAGAAAGCTCGGCAAGCGGTTTGAGCGCCAAGAAACACAACGGCCCGGCTGGTGCCGGGCCGCCGCTCTCTATTCTTCTAAGAAAATCTTCTCTTCGTCTTCCTCTTCGAGCCTTCAGCGCACGAGCGTGTTGTTGTCCACGATGAAGCGCCGCGTGCCCGCCGACCGCACGTTGCCGCGCGCATCCGTGACCTCGATGAGGAGGTCGTGCTCGCTGTTCGAAATCTGGGTCGTGTCGAGGTAGAAGCGGAAACGTGCGGCGTTCCGCTGCGCGAAGGCCGGATATTGCTGCGCGACATCGGGGCTCGGGAGGCCGTACTGGGCGTGGTCCAGGCCCGTCACGGCATCGATCTGCGCCACGCCGTCGATCAGGATGCGCACTTTCACCACGACGTCGAGGTCGAGCGCCCAGCCGATGACGGGGAACACGCCCGAGATGAACTTGTAGTTCGTGGGGTCGTCGACGAAGCCGATGGGCGGCGGGTCGAGATTGCCCGTCGCGCACTCCATCGTGATCGGAATTTCCTTCAGGAGCGTGGACGTGTCCTCCTTGTCGATCGCCTTGACCTGGAGAATGTGCGCGCCTTCCTTGAAACCCGCCTGCGTCAGGAGGAAGCCCGCGTCCACGTCGAACTGGAATCCCACGTTCGGCGCCTGCTGGAAGCCGGGGTACAGGACCTCGATGTCGGGCCGGTAGTAGCCGTAGCAGTCGATGAGAGCGTTGAAGAGCAGGAACTCGCGATGGCAGCTCACGCGCGTGTCCTTGATGACGACGCCGTCCATCTCGAGAACGACGTGCGAGACGCCGCCGCGCTCCTGCGCGACCGACGTGTCCATCGCCCAGCCGTTGACGAACATCAGGAACCGCGGGTCGACGATGGGGCCGATGCCGGACGGACAGCACGGAGGAGGGATCTCGACGCAGTTGCCGAACCACGTGGAGTTCAGGAGCGGGAACTCCACGTCGCCGAACGGCGCGAGATTCGGGGCGTCGTTGAAGATCTGGACGCGGCGCGTGCCGAGCAGGCCCTGCTGGCCCTGGTCGTCCACGGCTTTCACGGTGACTTCGTGGACGCCGTTCGCATAGCGCGTCGAGTCGACGTTCAGGATGAATCCCGCGACGATCGCCTGCGGGTTGTCGGGATAATCCGCGGCGACGTCCGCGCGGTAGATGCCCGTCACGGCCTGCCGCTCGATGAGGCCGTCCACGAAGACGTCCACGTGATCGACTTTGCGGTCGTCGAGCGCCCAGCCCGCGACCTCCAGAACGCCGTTCGCGCTCACGCCGCTGTCGGGCTGCGGAAAGTCCACGCTGCCGAACGGCGGCTGGTTGCGCGTGTTGTCGATCGTCACGGCGCGCGGCGTCAGGAAGAACTGGCAGCCGTTCACGTCCGTGATGCCCACGTAGATCGTGTGCGAGCCGTTCGAAAACAGGGACGCCTTGAAGGACGCCTCGTAGCCGGGATGCTGGCCGGCCGTCCCGGCGTACTGCGGAAAGAACTGCAGCACGTCCGGGCGCGGCAGGTTGATGTTCGCGCCGCCGGCCGCCGAGACGCGGTTCGATTCGTCGGTGCCGTCCACGAAGACATCGACGTTGGACACCAGGTTGCCGTCCAGCGCGAAGCCGATCACCTGCACGTAGCCCGAAACGGTGTCCCCGTCGACCGGAACATCAATGGATCCGATCATTTGCACCGGACAGGCGAGAGCCTGCCGCTCCATGCTCCTCGCCTGGGCGGACGGCGCCGCGAGCAGTACCGCGCCTGCGAAAATCACCGGGAGGATGAGGGCCTTCCGCTTCATCACGAGCCTCCGTGCATCGAGAATTCCGGGGATACGCTCGGCCGGGACCGACAAATAGAGAGATTAAGGCAAATGAAGTTTATCCCCCGCGAAAGACCTTGTCAAACAGGAGGTTACGGCCGGAGTTCGCGTCAGCTCATCTCGTCGGCGCGCGCGAGAACGCGCACGTGCTCGACGGCCGCCGCCGCGGTCGCCTCGGGGTCGTAGCCGCCCTCCAACAGCGACACGATGCGCCCCCCCGCGAACGCGTCCGCCACGTCCCCGAGGGCGCGCGACATCCACGAGAAACCCTCCGTCGAGACGCACATGCCGCCGACCGGATCGGCTTCGTGGGCGTCGAAGCCCGCGCTCACGAGGACGAACTCGGGCCGGAAGCGCTCGGCCAGCCTCTCGAGCGCCGCGGAAAACCCGCCCGCATACGCCGCGTCGCCTGCCTTGGCGGGCTGCGGCACGTTCACGGTCGTCCCACGCCCGCGGCCCGCGCCCTCCTCGTCCGCCGCGCCCGTGCCCGGGTAGAAGGGATACCGGTGCACGGAGAGGTACGCGACGCGGCCGTCGTCCCAGAAAAGGTCCTGGACGCCGTTGCCGTGATGCACGTCGAAGTCGGCCACGAGGACGCGCGCGACGCCGTGATGCTCGATCAGATCCTTCGCGGCAATCGCGATCGAATTCAGGAAGCAGAAGCCCATCGCGCGCGACGGGAGGGCATGGTGCCCCGGCGGACGCGCCGCCACGAACACGGATGCCGCGCGCCCGGCGACGACCGCATCCGTCGCGGCGAGCGTGAGCGACGCGGCGCGCAGCGACGCCTCGAACGTGCCGGCCGAGAGCACGTTGTCGGGGCAGTCGAAGAGCGCGAAAGGTCCCCCGTAGTCGGCCGGCGCTTGCTTGCAGAGCTCCGAGAGGCGATGCACGTATTCCGGGTCGTGCACCCGCTCGACGGCCTTCAGCGTGCGTTCGGGGGCGGGCGGCGCTTCGATGCGCCGTCCGTCCTGCCGGAGCGCGTCGACGGCGACCTCCAGCCGATTCGCGTTGTCCGGGTGATAAAGGCCGGTGTCGTGCTCGAGGACCGCGGGATCGAAGTAGACGGGCACGGTACGCACCTTCCGAGCCTACTCCAACCGTGGGCTACCATCGACGCGTGACAGCATCGAAAAAGGGAGTCCGCGTCGCGATCTCGCTCGGCCTCGCGGTCGTCCTCCTCGCGCTGTTCTTGAGGACGCTGGACTTCGCGGCCGTGGGCCGCGCCATCGCCTCGGCGCACGTCGGCTGGCTCGCCGTCGCGACCGCGGCCGGCCTCCTCGGGACGCCGCTCTTTCGCTCGTGGCGCTGGGCTCTGCTCCTGAAGAAGGCCGGACACCCATCCTTCCTCGCCCTCAACTCGGCGACGGCGATCGGTTTCGCCGCCTCGACATTGCTCCCGGCGCGCGCCGGCGAGATCGTGCGCCCGGTCGCCCTCGCGAAAGACGCCGGCCTTCCCGTCGCGCCCTGCCTCGCGTCGATCGCGCTCGAGCGCCTCATCGACCTCGTCACCGTCATCGTCCTCTTCGTCGTCTACGCGGTGGGATGGGCGCCGCTCGCGATGAGCGGCGACGAGGCCGGGCGCTTCGCGCTGCTGCGCCGCTCGGCCCTCCTGCTCGGAAGCGGCACGCTCCTCGGCCTCGCCTTCCTCGGCTTCCTCGCGGCGAAGCCCGAGCGCGCCGACCGCCTCGTGAAGCCGCTCCTCAGGCCGTTGCCCCCGAAGGTCGGCGCGAAGCTGGAGTCGATCCTCCTGTCGTTTCTCGACGGCCTCGGCACGCTCGGGTCGGTCCGCGAGGTTCTCGTCGTGGCGGCCGCCTCGCTCTTCCTGTGGACGCTCATCGCCTTTCAGGTCTGGTCGACGCTGCGCGCCTTCGACCTCGTGTTTCCCTTCCCCGTCTCCTTCTTCGTCGTCACGTGGGCCGTCCTCGGCCTCGCCATTCCCACGCCGGGCGGCGTGGGCGGCTATCACACGGCCATCGCGTATTCGCTGACGGGGTTCTACGGCGTGGCGAAGAACACGGCGGCGGCGTTCGCGCTCGTCTCGCACGCGCTGTCGTTCGTCCCGATCACGCTCCTCGGGCTCGGATTCCTGGTCGCGGGCGGATTCAGCCTGCGGAGCCTCGCGGCGACGCCTGTGCCTGCGCCAGAGCCATCGTGTAGTCCGAGCCCCACACCGCCGGATTCGACTCCAGCATCTCGACCCCCAGCTTGAAAAAGCCCGTCTGATCGAGCCCGGCCTGCCACACCACCCGGCAGTGGCACATCACGCGCGTCCGCACGTTCTCCAGCTCGAAAATGTCGCCGGCCGTCACGTTCGTCTGCGCGTACACGAGCGCTCCGTGGCTGTTCACGATGAGTGTCGATCCGCTGAACCTCTGCCCCTCCCAGCGCATCGAAATCGGAATCCTCAGCGCAACGCGCGGACTCCGGCGCAGCTCGTGAAACGCATCGGGCTCGAGCAAGGAGCGACCTCCGAAGGGGAGATTATCCGATAAAGGGGTCAGCCCGTCTTCTTCTCGTCGGAGGGCTTCTTATCCATCCATTCCTGGCAGGCCTTGCAGATGAAGGCGTTCAGCCGGGGGACGAATCTCCATTCGTCGGACTTGTCCGCCTCGCAGAAGAAACACCGGCGCCGCTGGCGCGGCGCGACGGTCTCATCGAAGGGTTCGCGATCCTCCGGGGGCATCGTCGTTGCGGCTAGTTTGAGCCAACTCCTCGCGCGGCTCAAGTCGACCCCTCCGTGGATCCTCGCGGAGCTCAGCGCGAATGCCCCGCCCTGTACCGATCAAGCCTTCGCCTGTCGATCTCGGACGCGATTCCACGCGTGACGAGGTCATCCAGGATTGCGGCAGCAGCCGGGATGTCGCCCGAGAAGGCGAGGTCACGCGAGTGCGTGCTTCGAGCCTTGCGATAGAGCTCCATCGGTGCGGGGGGAACGGAGAGACCGTGCTGCACCGTGTCGGGGTCGTGAAGCGCCTTCTCGTGGAGGACGAGGGCGGTCTCCGCGGCTTCCTCGAGTCGACGAACGTCGTAGAGCGCGGCGACGTAGAAACAGAAGACGGGGTAGTAGCGGTCCGCGTTCGCGAAGAGGGGTCCGAGCGCCTGAATGATTCGCTCGGAATCGGAGGGATGACACTCCGCGTACCTGGCATTCAGCTCTTCTTCGAACGCGTTCGTCATGGTTGGTCCTAGACTCCACCGCCACCGAGAAAAGCTTTGAGCGACGAGATTGGAATGGCGCAGTGGTCCTCGGTGTCTCGGGACGTGGCATCCGAATCCGCACCGGTGACGGCGATGCCCACCACCTCGCCACCCGCATTCAATACCGCCCCCCCGCTCCCTCCGCGCACGACGGCTGCGTCGAGCCAGAGTCGACGTCTCGGCGATGACCGAAACCCGGAGACACGGCCGCTGGTCACGCGAATCGGATCCCTCGGCCTGTGGTTTGGAAACCCAGCGACGAAGATTGCATCGTGGAACGTTGGCTCGACGTCGCTGACGGCTAGGGCCTGATCATCTGAAAGCACACAGCCCGCGACCTCGATCAGCGCCAGATCAAGCACTGGGTCGCGGCGCAAGATAGTGACCCGGTATGTCACCTCTGGCTGCTCCGGGCGATAGGCAATCGATTTAGCTCCGACGACATGGTCGCAGGTTACGATTCCAACTCCGCGAAGCGCGACAGCCGTACCTTGTCGAATGTCATCCCCGTCATCCTGCTCAAGCACCCACATCGCGGGGCCGAGCATGCGAGGAAGTTCTGTAGGAACGAATGGCTCGAGCGGAGCGGGTTCTGCCGGAAATGGGTACTTAAAAGATGGGACCAGGTCTGAGTATTGTGCAAGGAGACGACGGAAGCACCGGTTTTCCGCCCCGCGGACCATGCGGAGGTAATCCAGCTTCCCCTTCACGACGCGTTGATAAGACGGGCCCGACCGCTCTGGCGCACGGTGTCCTCGCGCATAGCGAGCGCGGTATTCCGACTCTGCGAGCTCAAGGCCGAAACGCCGCCACGCGTGCAACATCGCTCGGATCTGACGCACGAGGCGCCGATCGACATTGGGGAACTCGTTGACG
Source organism: Thermoanaerobaculia bacterium (assembly GCA_963816185.1). Lineage (GTDB taxonomy): Bacteria > Acidobacteriota > Thermoanaerobaculia > UBA5066 > UBA5066 > Fen-183. The sequence continues at coordinate 283,782 of CAWFJJ010000030.1, forward strand.
GTGAGCCCTGTAACGCGTTGCCTCTCAGCGGCCCCCGAAAGCCGCACCTTGCCGGGGTTCACAAAGAAACCATTCGACGTAATCACGGCCTGTAAATCGGGCCCGATAGCGACACTAGCGTCTTCTTGCTTGCGGCATAGTCGGCCCGGGAACCTCGAGGCCGTGGTAGAGAATGTGATGTCGTCGGCGTAGCGGGTGTAGGTCGAGTGGCAGGACCGGGCGAGTCGCTGGAGCTGGCCGTCTAGACGAGCGCAGACCATGTTTGCCACGACCGGCGACGACGGTGCGCCCTGGGGCAGCTGATTTCCGTGACAGCAGATCTGGGCCAATACGGTCGCAACCTCGGCGTTTCGCTCGTAAGGCTTTGCGCGGAACACGCCGCGAACCCTGCCGAAGTTGATGGTCGGGAAGAAGTCCTGAAGATCAACGTTAAGGACCTGGCACCGACCGACATGCGATGACGCATTCGTTACGATTCCCCGTCCTCGGACGAAACCGTGCACCGACGGCTTCAATTCCAAGACCGCTTGGAGCACCTGGTTAAGCTTTCGCTGTATCAACTTTAGAGCTGTTATTGGGGAACTGATAACCCTCTCGCCTCCCCGCCTCTTCGGGACGGAGTACGTCGTGTACCGCGCGTCCTCCGGTATCCGGTGGAGGTGATAGGTGAGAGCGCTGTAGGAAACGTCGAGGAGTGCAGCAACTTCCCGCGGCGTCGTAAGCGAGAAGAACGCCACGCGCAACTCTTCAGGGCTGCCCGAGAGATCACGTGAGCCGCGCATGGATGAGGCGCCCGAAGCCAAGACTCTGCTTTCCGATGCGCGCAAGCGCGCGATGCAACCGCAAACGCAGCAATGTTCCCGTATCCAGGGACCTTAGATAAACCGTCGCGGATCAACGACGAAAATCAATCGAGCTTCGGGCGCCTCCGTCGTGCCGGATCGTAGTCGGCTGGATTTGATTTCGCAAATAACGGCCCGCTCGAACCAGTGCGCCTCTTGCCGCCGGTCGACGTTCCTGAACGCGATTCAGGAGCTGTAGCGAGGCGCCTCAGTTCTCCTTGCCATGTTCCTTCTCCTTCTCCTTGGCCGGCGGGTTCGCCTTTGCAGCCGGCGGAGGGCCCTGCGGCTTGGGCTGCACGTGCTGCACGCGCTGCACGTTGGGCTGTCTCTCCACGTGGGCGGGAGGAGGTTGATGGGCGGAATTGAGTTGTGCCTGAGCGACGGGCTTTCTCGTGTCGCTCGTTCGACGGCGGAGGCGGCGGCTGATGAACGGTCGCCTTCTCGCGTTTCTCGTGCGAGCTTTTCGGGGGCGGCGAATGGACCTCCCGCTGCGCCTGAAGCTGAAACCACTTTTCCCGGGCCGGGTCAGAGCGGCAGAATGGCTTTCCACCGAATGCCGCCGAAGCGCCACGGGCGAACACGGAGGCTCGTGCCGTCATTGTACAGGAGCAGCGCAACGAGGTGCTCCGTCACGATATTCAAGTTTCCATCGACCGGAGCCCCCCACTTCATTTCCGGCAGTGGCGGAGCGTCATCCCCATCCATTCGGAGAGCTAGACCATCTCCACGACCAAAGATGTTTTTTATTGTACCGGTGAAAGTCGGGAACAGAATCGCCGTCTTCGACGTGATATGGGCCCTCCCGAATAATTCCACCTCCCACGGGAGCTTGACGAGCCCCCGGTCCTTCAGGCGATCGATATGACTGACGGCCATCTTGATCAGCGGCGCGAATAGTATTCCGTCCGGGACGTATGTTGGGGGGTCGACAGGATTGAACTTCGCCGGCCTTTCGTCGAGCAAATTGCGGCGCAGGATATCGAGAGGGGTTTCGGCGTGGAGCGGGGTCGAGTCGGTCGCTGGCACACTTGCCGTGCGCCCGGCCAGTTCTTCCATGCGCCTCAGCATCGGCCCGCCGGGATCGACGAACCCGCTTCGCTGCCCGGGGAAGTGCTTGTCCTCGAAATGCGAGATGGCGCGATAGAGGGCATCGCTCGACAGGCCCGAAACGATGGGGCCGGTGAGGCTTCCCCCCGAGCCGCCCTCACTGGGGGGAATGCGGTTGAGCAGCGCGATCACCGCCTGCTGGTCTTCTGACCAGTTTTGGCACTGGCGCGCTCCGGCCCGGGTGTGTCGGCCAACACGTCCTCTAAGTGACATCATGTCCTCCCTTCGGCCCTCTATTCACATTATTAGCCAGGAATTCGCGTTGAGCGGACGACACGAATTCGAGGCGGTAAGCTACGCCGTTACATACCGCCACGCTTACGAACCTCGGCCCAGGATCCTCTTGGGGTTGGCGAGCCGGGAGACGGACACGCTCACGTCGTAGCGATCCTCCAGCTCCTCAAGGAGCTTCAGGTCCGCGATCGAGACGACCGCGGCGACGGGCTTCTTCCCCCGGCGCGTGATCACGCGCTCGCCGTGGCGCGTGCCATCGAGAACGGGATTCGCTCACCGAGGCACGCGCTCTGGGGGCCACGGCGCGGCTCATGACAACTCGCATTCTACGGCCCTTTCACCGTTCAGTCGGCCGCTTGCCCCTGCCAGAACCGCGCGTCGTGCGCCGGCCAATCCTTCAGTTCTCCTTGCCGTGCTCCTTCTCTTTCTCCTTGCCCGGCGGATTCCCCTTGGCAGCGGGCGGAGGACCCTGCGGCTTGGGCTGCACGCGCTGCACGTTGGGCTGTCTCTCCACGTGGGCGGGAGGGGGTTGGTGGACGGAGTTGAGCTGTGCCTGAGCGACGGGCTTCTCGTGTCGCTCGTGCGACGGCGGAGGCGGTGGTTGATGGGCCGTTGCCGCCTGCTCGTGCTTGACGTTCTTCTCATGAGAAGGCTGGGATGGTGGTTGATGGACCGTGGCCGCCCGCTCGTGCTTGATGTTCTTCTCATTCGAAGGCGGAGGCGGCTGCTGATGGACCGTCGCCTTCTCGTGCCGCTCGTGCGAAACCGGGGGCGGCTGGAACGCCCGCTCGGACTTGGAGGGCATCGTGCGCGAAGCCTGCGACGGAGCGCGCTTCTCGTGCTCCGAGATCAGTTTCGCCCGCTCGCCTGCGGGGACGACGACCGAGGCTCGTTTCCCCTGTAGGGACGTGCGGATCGGGACCGCCTGCGTTTTCGCGTGGGCGAGGCTCACGCGCTGAATCCGCTTCCCGGCGACGCGTTCGACCTGCGAGATCGGCGGGCCGCCGGCGGACAGGGCGCCGCCCTGGACCGCGAACCGCGTGACGGGTCGCGAGCGCGCGATGAACGTCGCGTTCTGGGTGACCGGAACGCGCACCGAGCTCACGTTGACGCCCGCGAACTGCCGGGCCGGCACGAATACATACGCGCTGCGCGACACGGTCACCGCCGGGCCGACGTAACCCGAGATCCCGACGGCGAAGCTCGGCGGGACGGGCGCCCATCCGAAAGCGTCGTCCGTGATGTACCACGTCACCCAGGCGGGGGCCCAGACGGTCCCTGGAATCCAGATCCATCCGTCGTCGGCGGTGTCGACCCACGTTCCGTAGTGATACGGGTCGCCGCCCCACGGGTCGAACGAGACCCAGGTCCAGCCGTCCTCCGTGTAGACCCACTCACCGTCGAGATAAGGCTGCCAGCCCACGGCGACGTGCCGGGGGTGCCAGCAGCGGCCGTAGCTTCCGACCGTGACCCAGTCGCCGTAAGGCGCGAGCGAGTCGTAGAAGAACCCGACGCTGACGGAAACGGACGCGCGCGCGGGCTGCGCCGGCACGGCGACGCCGACGGCGACAGCCAGAGCGAGTACGAGGAAAACGACGCGATTTTTCAATCGCATGTTCTTCACCTCCTTCGGGCTCTTTTGTTACAAGTCGCGTGCCAGAAACCTAGAAACCCTGGGAAGCCGAGAAAGAAACCAGGAGGCCCCGGCGACCGAACGGGTCGCGATCCAGGGCGTACGCGAAGTCGATCCGGTAGACGTTGCTCGTGGGCGCGCGGCTGATCGACATCCTGAGGCCCACCCCCGCGTCCGTCTTGAAACTCGAAGGGCGAAGAGGCGTGCCCGGAGGAGCCGCCACGCCGGTATCGACGAAGAACGCCACTCCCGGCGAGAAGAGATGGAGCATCTCCTTGCCGAGGAAGACACGCTGTTCGAGGTTCACGATCATCCGTTTGTCGCCCGCGAACGAAAAGAGGCGGTAGCCGCGCAGGCCCACGAGCCCGTCCGCGATGAACTGGACGTCCCGGTCGAGGTTCCAGCCCTGGTCGTACCGGAGCTTCGCGACGACGGTCTGGAGGTGGCGCGTCGGGAGCTTCTCGACGACGTCGAGGGACGCCGAGACGATCTCGTTCTTCGGGCCGCCGTTCAATCTCGTTTCGTACGACACCGAGGCCAGGACGAATCCCTTCTCGCCCAGCCTCGTGCCCCGTCCCGCCTTGAGCCGCACGAACGCCGTGTTTCCGGCCGACCCGAGGAATTCGGGCGCGAACCCGAATCGCCCGGACAGTCCCCACCCCAGGTTGAAATCCTCCACCCTGAGATCGCGGTTCACGTAGTTCAGCTTCATCAGGTCGTTCTCGGCGAGCTCGTAGCCGACGAAGACGGTGCGGAACGTGCGCGGGTCTGGAAGGAGGTCTCCCGGCCTCTCGGGAAGCGCTTCGAACCGGTCCTCGACGACCTCCACGCCGCCGGAGAGCCGATGGGCTCGCGCCTCCGACCTGCTGAGGGCCCAGCCCGCCTCGAGGGTCACGCCGCGATGATCCTGGTGGTAGGCGGCGTTCACGTCTTCGTCCGCGTATGTACGCGTCGTCTGGCCGAAAACGTCCAGGGCGAACTCGTGCGACTGCGGGCTCGACAGGGACGCAAACGGGTGGCTCACCTCGGCGCGCGTCCTGTGGCCGTCGGAGTCCCAGCCTTGAGAGAAGCGTCCGCTCCAGTAAGAGCCCAGGAGATACGGGTCGAAGTATTCCAGGACTCGCGTGATCCGCTGGATCTCCTTGTTGTAGCCGAAGGAGAGCTCTCGTCCCCTCCCCAGGAGGTTCCTCTCGAGGAGCTGGAGGCCGTACGTCGTCTGCCCGCCGTTGCTCGCGATCGGGATGCCGGGAAGCAGCGACCACGAGTCCTGCGTGACCACGAGGACGTCGACGAGCCCTTCGTGCGGCGCGCCGGCGGTCACCGCCGCGGACTTGAGAAACCCGAGGTCCCTGAGGTTCTTCTCGGTCTCCTCGAGCTTCCGGGGGTCGTAAGAATCCCCCTCTCTGAAGAGCAGGAACTTCCGGATGACGGACGGCCGCGTCGTGACGTGCGCCCGGTTCATCGCGCGGTAAAGCCGGGAAGTCGCCTCCTCGGGAGAGAAGACGTTCACGGTCTTGATCGTGATCTTGCCGATGCGGAGCGGAGGGCTCTCCGCTTCCTCGGCCCCGAGGCGGAGCGCGGTCAGGAGGACGAGGCTGAGGGCCGTCGCCGCGCTTCGCCGGAGCGGCATGACGGTCTTTTCACCCTGAAGACTCTTCCCCATGCCTCGGCCTGAAGCAAGAACCCGGCCTCATGGCATGCGGACGGGCACAACTCCGAGGAGTCTGGCACCGTAGCTCTCCCATGAGACCCACTGCGAAACTTGGACTGCCGGCTCTCGCGGCCCTCGCCGCGCTGTCCGGGTGCTCGACGTTCGAGCCGCCTCCAGGCTATGCGATCTCAGAAAAGAGCTGGAACGCGCGCCTCGTGCGCCGGGGCGTCGCGCCCGCCGAGGCCCCGAACCCGATGGCCCTGACGCCCGAGATGGCGCTCGCCGCCCGCGATCTGGCAGGCGCCGGGACCGAGAGCGAGCGCCTCGGGCGCCTCCGCCAGGCGCTCCTCGACGGGAAGACGTTCTCGTTCGAGTACGCGAAGTACTCGACATTCACGTCGACCGAGGCGTTCGAGGCCCGCCGCGGAAACTGCGTCTCCTTCACGAACCTCTTCATCGCGCTCGGGCGTTCGCTCGGCAGCCGCCTGCAGGCGGCGCTCGTCTCGACGCGCGGTTCGTCCGAGCTTCAGGGCGATCTCATCGTGACCCACGACCACATGGTCGCGGTCCTGCCGGCGCGCGGCATTCAAACGGTTTGGGTGTACGACTTCTTCCAGGGGGTCGAGGAGCCGATCGGACAGCTCATTCCCCTCGACGATCTCGAGGTCGCCGCCATCCTCGCGAGCAACGCGGGCGTCGAGCATCTCAGGCGAGGCGAGAATGCCGAGGCGCTCCGGGAACTCGGTCTCGCGGTGAAGCTCGGCCCGAGGCGCGGCGCCATCTGGGCGAACCTCGGCCTCGCGGCGCGGCGAATGGGCGACATTCCGGCCGCGTTCGCGGCGTATCGCAGCGGGCTCGAGGTGGACGCCAGCTCTCCCCTGCTCCACCAGAACCTCGCGGCTCTCTACGTCGAGGAGGGCCGCCAGGCCGAGGCGCGCGCCGCTCTTGCCTCGATCGACACGACGCGGGCGTCCCCGTATGCCTTCCTCGTGCGCGGCGACCTCGAGATGGTGGGCAGACGTTTCGAAGGGGCGATCGCGAACTACCGGAAGGCGGCGAGGGCCGACCCGAAGCTCGTCGAGCCGTGGCTCGCGATCGCGCGGACGGAGATGATGCGGGGCCGGCCCGCCGCCGCGCGCAAGGCGGTGGAGAAAGCGCTCGAGCGCGATCCCGGGAATGCGGAAGCGCACCGCCTCCTCGACGAGATCCGCTGACGCAGGCGGTCAGCGGCCTGCAGCGCCCCGGCCTGCAGCTTCTCTTCGAGCGCGACGGCGAGGTACTGTTGTTAGGGGTCACGGACGTGCCTGGACTATGGTGTTCTCTATGTGCCCGATCGTTCAGCGCTCCCTGAAGCTTTCCGTCGCCGCGCTCGCGGCGGTCCTCACGGCCTGCGTGTCGCTCGATGCGCCGGTCGGTTTCACCATAGACCGCGAGCGGTGGAATGCGGGGGTAATCCGGCGCGGTGTCGACCCCACTGAAGCGCCGAACCCGATGGAGACGACGCCCGCGATGCGGGCAGCGGCGAGGGAGCTCGGCGGCGTGGGAAGCGACGAGCAGACGCTCGGGCGTCTGCACGCGGCCCTCCTCGACAGCCGCGACTTCACCTTCGAGTACGAGAGGATCTCGACGTTCTCGGCCTCCGAGGCCTTCGAGAACCGGCGAGGTAACTGCGTCTCCTTCACGAACCTCCTCATTGCCCTCGCACGTTCTCTCGATATCCAGGTTCAGGCGGCGCTCGTCTCGACGCGCGGCATTTCGGAGCGCGAGGGCGACGTCATCGTGACGTACAACCACATGGTCGCCGTCCACCCGGTCGCGGGACGTCTGGACTTCAAGGTCTACGACTTCTACCGCATGCCCGAGGAGCGTGGCCCGGCCCTCACGATCCTCGACGACTTCTCCGTGGCCGCGATCCGCGCGAGCAACGACGGGGTCGCGCACCTCGGCCGCGGCGAGTACGCGGAGGCGGAGCACGACCTCGAGATCGCCGTGAAGCTGGGGCCGCAGCTCGGATCGCTCTACGCGAACCTCGGCCTCGCGAAATGGCGCAACGGGGACGTGGCCGGCGCCTTCGCGGTCTTCCGGAAGGGCCTCGAGGTCGAGCCCCGCTGCTCTCCCCTCCTCCAGAACCTCGCGGCTCTCTACCTCGACCAGCACAGGCCGGCCGAGGCGCAAGCCGCGCTGGCCGCGCTCGACGTGCACCGCGCCTCACCGTACGTTCTCATCGTCCGTGGGGACCTCGCGCTGCGCGAGGGCAACGTCAAGGACGCGATCCGGAACTACCGGAAGGCCGCAAGCCTCGATTCGAAGCTCGCCGACCCGTGGCTCGCGATCGCGCGCGCCGAGCTTGCCCGCGGGCGTCACGACGCCGCCCGCAAGGCCGCGCGAAAGGCGCTCAAGCGCGATCCCAAGAGCGCGGACGCGCGGCGCCTCCTCGATGAGATCCGCTGACGCGGACGGTCAGCGGCTTGACGCGAGGGAACGACCTTGTTCGAACCCGCCCCCGAGTGCCCGGACGAGGTTCACGCTCGCGATCATGTGGCGGGTGTGCAGGTCGACGGCCGTGCGTTCGTTCGCGAGGGCGACGCTCTGGGCGGTGACGACCTCGAGATACGTCGTGATGCCGCCCTGGTAACGGTTCACGGCGAGCTTGAGGGAGCGCTCGGCCGCGGCGACGGCGGCCGCCTGCTGGGTCTCCTCGAGGGCGAGAAGGCGCAGGGCGGCGAGCTGGTCCTCGACCTCCTGGAAGGCCGTGAGGGCGGTTTCGCGGTATGCGCCCACGGCCGCGTCGTACTCGGCGCGGCGCTCCTCCGTGACCGCGCGGCGGCGGCCCGCGTCGAAGAGCGTGGCGAGGGCCGAGGGGCCGAGCGACCACACGAAGGCCGGTGCCGTGAAGAGCTTCGACAACGTGGTGCTCACGAAGCCGGCGGAGGCATTGAGGGAGACGGTGGGGAAATACGCCGCGATGGCGACGCCGATGAGCGCGCTCGCGGCGGCCGCGCGGCGCTCGGCGGCGGCCACGTCGGGCCGGCGCTCGAGGAGCTCTGAGGGCAGGAGGCCGGGGATGACGGGCGGAGCCACGGCGATCTTCGCGGGCGGGATCGTCAGGTCGGCCGGCGCCTTGCCGACGAGGAATGCGATCGCGTGCTCGGTCTGGGCCCGCGCGATGCCGACGTCGATCACCTGCGCGCGCGTCGTCTCGAGCAGCGTCTCGGCCTGCGCCACGTCCACGCCCGACACGACGCCCTGGTCGTGGCGGTTTACGGTGAGCTTGAGGGCCTCCGCCTCGGCGTCGGCGTTCGTCGTCAGAAGGGCGATCTGCGCGTCGAACCCGTGGAGCTGGTACCAGTCGATGGCGAGCTCGGCCTGCATGGAGAGCCGGACGTTCTCGAGGTCCGAGGCGGCGGCCTCGGCGCTCGCGACGCTCGACTCGACGCCCCGCCTCACGCGCCCCCAGACGTCGAGCTCCCACGACGCGTCGCCGGACGCGGCGTAGGTCGTGGCCGTGACTGGGGTCGTCGTCGTGCCGTCCGGGGCGGCGCGAGTCGCCGACGTCCGAGCCCGGGTGACGGCAGCGGCCCCGGTCACCGTCGGATAGATGTCGGCGCGCGTCTGCCTCAGGATGGCGCGAGCGGCGCGGTAGCGGGCCTCGGCCTGCGCGATGGTCGTGTTGGCCGACGAGAGCTGCTCCTCGAGCGCGTCGAGCTCCGGATCGCCGAAGATCTTCCACCAGGCGCCGCGCGGGAAGGCATCCGCCGGCTGGGCGACCTTCCATTCGGACGCGTCGACCGGCGCCTCCTTGAAGGCGGCGGGCTCGACGGTCGTGGGCTTCACGTAATTCGGACCCACCGCGCACCCGGGCACGAGAAGCGCGAGGGCGAGCGCGACGGCGCCGCGGAGAGGATCAGGTCGCGGGCTCATGAGACAGGTCCGGGGCCGCGGGGCGACGGCGCCGGGTTCTCTCCCAGCGCAGGCGCATGCGGTCGAGATAGAGGTAGATGACGGGCGTCGTGTAGAGCGTCAGCATCTGGCTGAAGATCAGGCCGCCCACGATCGCGATGCCGAGCGGATGGCGCAGCTCCGCGCCCGTGCCGCCGCGAAGCGCGAGCGGCAGGCCGCCGAGAAGCGCGGCCATCGTCGTCATCGTGATCGGCCGGAACCGCAGGAGACAGGCCTGGAAGATCGCGTCCTCGGGCTTCTTGTTCTCCTTGCGCTCGGCCTCGAGCGCGAAGTCGATCATGAGGATCGCGTTCTTCTTGACGATGCCGATGAGAAGGATGATGCCGATGAGAGCGATCACGCTGAGGTCTGTCCCCGTGACGAGAAGAGCCAGGAGCGCGCCCACGCCGGCCGACGGCAGCGTGGAGAGGATCGTGACCGGGTGGATCAGGCTTTCGTACAGGATGCCGAGGACGATGTAGACGGCCACGAGCGCCGCGAGAATGAGAATCGGCTCGTTGCGAAGAGACTCCTGGAACGCCTTCGCCGTGCCCATGTAGCTCGCGCGGATCGCGGACGGAACGCCGATCTCGCTCTTGGCCTTGTCGATCTCCTTCACCGCGTCGCCGAGCGCGACTCCGGGCGCGAGGTTGAAAGAGAGCGTCACCGAGGGGAACTGTCCCTGGTGGTTGATGGCGAGCGGCGCCGTGGAGCGCTCGAACCGCGTGAAAGCCGAGAGCGGGACCTGCGTCCCGTCCTTCGCCTTCACCCAGATCGACTTGAGGCTCTCGGGATCCTGCCAGAACTTCGGGTCGACCTCCATCACGACGTGGTACTGATTCAGCGGCGTGTACATCGTCGACACCTGCCGCTGGCCGAACGCGTCGTACAGGGCGTCGTCGATCTGCTGCGGCGCGATGCCGAGGCGCGAGGCCGTCGGGCGGTCGATGACGACCGTCGCCTCGAGGCCCTTCATCTGCTGGTCGGTGTTGAGGTCCGCGAGGCCCTTGACGGACCGGAGCCTCTGAAGAACCTTCGGCGCCCAGACCTCGAGATCCTTCTGGTTGTCGGCGGAAAGCGTGTACTGGTACTGGGCGCTCGACGCGAAGCCGCCGATGCGGAGGTCCTGCACCGCCTGCAGGAACAGGCTGCCGCCGGCCACGGACCCGAGCTGCCCTCTCAGGCGCCCGATGATCTGGTCCGCGCTTTGTTTGCGCTCGCGGACGGGCTTCAGCGTGACGAACATCCGGCCCTGGTTCAGGACACCCTGTCCGCCCGCGAACGCCTGCACGTACTGGACGGCGGGGTCCTTCATGACGACGTCCACGAAGGCCTTGACGCGCCTTCGCATCGCCGAAAAGGACGTGTTCTGGTCGCCCAGGATGGAGCCCGAAAGGCGGCCGGTGTCCTGCTGCGGGAAGAAGCCTTTCGGCACCTTGATATAGAGGAAGATCGTCGCCGCCATCGTCGCGAGAGTCACGGCGAGCGTGAGCGGCTGATGCCGCAGCACCCAGCGGAGCGACGTCTCGTAGCGGTCGAGGATCCACCGGAAGCCGCGCTCGCTCGCGCGGTACAGGCGGCCGTGCCTCTCCTCCTCTTTTCCCTTGAGCAGCCAGGCGCACATCATCGGGGTCGTCGTGAGCGAGATGAGCATCGAGACGAAGATCGCGACCGACAGCGTCACGGCGAATTCGCGGAAGAGCCGGCCCACGATGCCGCCCATGAGGAGGATCGGAGTGAACACGGCGATCAGCGACATGCTGATCGAGAAGACGGTGAACCCGATCTCGCGCGCCCCCTCGAGGGCGGCCTCGAACGGCTTCATGCCCGCTTCGATGTGCCGCGTGATGTTCTCGATGACGACGATGGCGTCGTCCACGACGAAGCCGGTCGCGATCGTCATGGCCATGAGAGACAGGTTGTCGATGCTGTAGCCGAGGAGATACATCGCGCCGAACGTTCCGATCAGCGAAACGGGCACGGCGACGCTCGGGATGAGCGTCGAGCGGACGCTCCTGAGGAACGCGAAGACGACGAGGGTGACGAGGGCGATCGAGATCAGGAGGGTGATCTCGACTTCCCTCACGGACGACCGGATCGTCTCCGTCCGGTCGAGCATGACGGTGAGAGCGATCGTCGGCGGCAGCTCGGCCCTGGAGCTGCGGCACGAGGGCGTAGATGCGGTCGACGGTCTCGATGATGTTCGCGCCCGGCTGCCGGAAGACGATGATGAGAATCGACGGCTTGCCGTTCGCGAGGCCGGTCGTCCTCACGTCCTCGACGGAATCCGTGACTTTGGCGATGTCGGAGAGCCGGAGAGCCGCCCCGTTCTTGTACGAGACGACGAGCGGCTCGTACTGGGCGGCCTTGAAGAGCTGGTCGGTCGCCGCGATGGACCAGAGGCGGTCCCCGCGGCCGACGTCGCCCTTCGGCCGGTTCGTGTTCACGCTGAAGAGGAACGACCTCACGTCCTCGAGCCCGAGGCCGGTGCGCGAGAGGGCCGTCGGGTTCACGTCCACCCGCACCGCCGGAAGCGCGCCCCCGCCCACGAAGACCTGGCCGACGCCCGGAACCTGCGCGAGCTTCTGCTGGAGGACGGACGACGCGATGTCGTACATCCGCGACCTCTCGACCGTGTCCGAGGTCAGGCCGATCAGCATGATCGGCGCGTCGGCCGGGTTCACCTTCCGATAGCGGGGATTGTTCGGGAGGTTCGACGGGAGCTGGCCGCGCGCCGCGTTGATCGCCGCCTGGACGTCCCTCCCGGCGGCGTCGATGTTTCGCGTCAGGTCGAACTGGATCGTGATCGACGTCGAGCCGAGCGAGCTCTGCGACGTCATCTCCGTGATCCCCGCGATCCGCCCGAACTGCCGCTCGAGCGGCGTCGCGACCGACGAGGCCATCGTCTCGGGGCTCGCGCCGGGCAGGTTCGCCGAGACCGAGATCGTCGGGAACTCCACCTGCGGAAGCGGCGCCACCGGGAGAAAGAAGTACGCGATGCCGCCGGCGAGCGCGAGCGCCACGGTGAGGAGGCTCGTGCCGACGGGCCGGCGGATGAACGGAGCCGAGAGGCTCATCGGCCCCCCGCCGGCGCCGGCTCGGGCACGGGCCCCGGCGCTCTCTCGTTCGTCCGGCCGCGCTTCTTCACGAGCCGGGTCGCGAGGCGGTCGAAGGCGAGGTAGATGACCGGCGTCGTGTAGAGCGTCAGGAGCTGGCTGAAGATGAGCCCGCCCACGATCGCGATCCCGAGCGGCTTCCGGAGCTCCGAGCCGGTGCCGCTCCCGAGCGCGAGAGGGATGCCGGCCAGCAGCGCGGCCATCGTGGTCATGATGATCGGCCGGAACCTCAGGAGAGCGGCCTGCGTGATCGCGTCGACGGGGGCTCTTCTTGTCGCTTGCGCTCGGCGTCGAGGGCGAAGTCGATCATCATGATCGCGTTCTTCTCGACGATGCCGATGAGAAGAATGATGCCGATGAGCGCGACGACCGTGAAGTCGTTCCGGCAGAGGATGAGCGAGAGAAGAGCCCCGACGCCCGCGGACGGGAGCGTCGAAAGAATCGTGACGGGGTGGATCGTGCTCTCGTACAGGACGCCGAGGAGGATGTAGACCGTCACGAGCGCCGCGAGGATGAGGAGCGGCGTGTTCGTCAGAGACGCCCCGAACGCCCGGGCGGTCCCCTGGAATCCCGCCTGGATGCTCTCGGGCAGGCCGAGCTCCTTCCGCGCCTTTTCGATGGCCCTCACCGCTCCTCCGAGCGAGGCGTCCGGTGCGAGGTTGAAAGACACCGTCGCGACGGGGAACTGCCCCTGATGGTTCACGGAGAGAGGCGTCGACGCGGTCTCGATGGTCGCGAGCGAGCGCAGCGGCACCGAGCCGCCGGACGAAGAGCGCAGGTAGACGTTCTGGAGGTCCTCCGGACGGACCTGCAGCTCCGGTCGCCCTTCGAGCACGACGCGGTACTGGTTGAGCTGGGTGAACATCGTCGAGACCTGCCGCTGTCCGAACGTGTCGTAGAGCGCGTCGTCGATCTGCTGCGGCGTGATGCCGAAGCGCGACGCCGAGCTCCGGTCGATGACGACGCGCGCCTGAAGCCCCGCGTTCTGCATGTCGCTCGCGACGTCGCGCAGCTCGGGCAGGCCCTTCAGCTTCTCGACGAATCTCGGGACCCACGTGTTCAGCTCGGCGGCGTCGGCGTCCTCGAGGCTGTACTGGTACTGCGTGCGGCTGACCCGGTCCTCCACCGTGAGGTCCTGCACGGGCTGAAGGAAGAGCGTCATCCCGGCGACCTTCTGCACCTCCGGCTGGAGCCGGCGGATCAGGTCCTCCGCGCGGATCTTCCGCTCGTCGAGCGGCTTGAGGTTGATCTGGATCCGCCCGCTGTTGAGCGTCTGGTTCGTGCCGTCGACGCCGATGAACGACGAGAGGCTCTCGACGGCGGGATCCTTCAGGATGACGGCCGCGAGCTGCTGCTGCCTCTCGGACATCGTCTCGAAGGAAGCGGACTGCGGCGCCTCGGAGATGCCGAGGAGGACTCCGGTGTCCTGAACCGGGAAGAAGCCCTTCGGGATCACGATGTACAGGAGGATCGTCGCGACGAACGTCGCGACCGCGACGACGAGCGTCGCCGTCTGGTGCCCGAGGACCCAGTGCAGCGTGCGGTCGTAGAAGTCGATGACCCGCTTGAAGACGCGCTCGGAAGCCCGGTAGACGCGGCTCTGCTCCGACTCGGATTTGTGGTGCAGGAGGCGCGCGCACATCATCGGCGTGAGCGTGAGCGAGACCGCCGCGGAGATGAGGATCGTCACCGACAGCGTCACGGCGAACTCGCGGAAGAGCCGCCCCACGATGTCGCCCATGAAGAGGAGCGGGATGAGGACGGCGATGAGGGACACGGTCAGCGACAGGATCGTGAACCCGATCTGCTCGGACCCCTTCAGCGCGGCGTCGAGAGGCTTCTCCCCCGCCTCGATGTACCGCGTGATGTTCTCGATCATGACGATCGCGTCGTCCACGACGAATCCGGTCGAGATCGTCAGCGCCATGAGCGTGAGGTTGTTCAGGCTGTAGCCGAGGGCGTACATCGCGGCGAACGTGCCCACGAGGGAGAGCGGAACCGCGACGCTCGGGATGATCGTGGCCGCGACGCTCCTCAGGAAGAGGAAGATGACCATGACGACGAGCGCGACCACGAGCATCAGCTCGAACTCGACGTCCTGGACCGACGCCCGGATCGTCGTCGTGCGGTCCGTCAGGATCGCGAGGTCGATCGCGGCCGGCAGGCCGCCCTTGAGCTGCGGGAGGAGCGCCTTGATGCGGTCGACGACCGCGATGATGTTCGCGCCGGGCTGCCGTTGGATGTTCACGATCACGGCCGGCGTCTCGTTCATCCAGGCCGCCTGCTTCACGTTCTCGGCGCCGTCGACGACCGTCGCCACGTCGGAGAGATGAACGGGCGCGCCGTTCTTGTAGGCGACGACGAGCGGGCGGTAGTCCGCGCTCTTGAGGAGCTGGTCGTTCGCGCCGATCGTGTACGCCTGCGTGGACCCGTCGAAGCTCCCCTTCGCCTGGTTGACGTTCGCCTGGGCGAGAGCCGTCCTCACGTCCTCCATCGTGAGTCCGTAGGAGGACAGGGCCGCCGGGTTCACCTGAACGCGCACCGCCGGCTTCTGGCCGCCGCTGATCGACACGAGGCCCACTCCGGGAAGCTGCGAGATCTTCTGGGCGAGGCGCGTGTCGGCGATGTCCTCCACCTGCGCGAGCGGCAGCGTCTTCGACGTGAGGGCGAGCGTGAGGATCGGGGCGTCGGCCGGGTTCGTCTTGCTGTAGATCGGCGGGTTCGGAAGATCGCGGGGCAGGAACGTCCCCGCGGCGTTGATCGCGGCCTGCACCTGCTGCTCGGCGACGTCGATGTTGAGCTCGAGCGTGAACTGGAGCGTGATGACCGAGGCTCCCTGCGAGCTCGTCGACGTCATCTGGTTGAGGCCGGGCACCTGCCCGAACTGCCTTTCGAGCGGAGCGGTGACGGAGGACGCCATCACGTCCGGGCTCGCGCCCGGGTAGAACGTCAGGACCTGGATCGTCGGGTAGTCGACCTGGGGCAGAGCCGAGACCGGCAGGAACTGGAATCCCACGATGCCGACCAGAAGCAGGCCGGCCATCAGGAGCGACGTCGCGACCGGCCGCAGGATGAACGGGCGGGAGGGGTTCATTTGCGCGCGGCGGAAGCGGCGCCCTGGTCTGCGGTGCGGAGCGCCGGCGGCACGCGCCTTTTCCCACCTCCACCTTCGTGCCGGCCTGCAGCTTGTCGACGCCTTCGGTCACGACGGTCTCGCCCGCGGAAAGGCCCTTGGCGACGGCGGTCGTGTCTCCCTCCGTGAGCCGCACCTCGACGGGGCGCGCGTCGACGGTCTGATCCTCTTTCACGACGTAGACGAACGTGGACTGCGTGCTGCGCTGGATCGCGGCGTTCGGCACGAGGACGACGCCCTTGAGCGTGTCGATGAGGAGCCGCGGGTTCACGAACTGGTTCGGAAAGAGCCCGTCGTCGGAGTTCGGGAAGATGGCCTTGAGCTTCACCGTGCCGGTCGCCGTGTCGATCTGGTTGTCCACCGTCGCGAGCTCACCGGTCTCGAGCTTGTGCTTGAGGTCGCGGTCGAACGCGTCGACGGGCAGCTTCCGGCCCTGGCGGAGGCGGTCGCGCACCGCGTTGAGCTGGTCCTCGGGCAGCGTGAAGATGACGGCGATGGGCTGAACCTGCGTGAGGACGACGAGCCCGTTCGGGTCCGCGGCGTGCACCATGTTGCCGGCGTCCACGAGCCGGAGCCCGGCGCGGCCGCTGATGGGCGCCGTGATGCGCGTGTATGTCAGGTTCAGCCGCGCGGCGTCGATCTGCCCCTGATCGGTCTTGAGGACCGCCTCGCCCTGCGCGACGGTCGCGGCCTGCGTATCGAGCTGCTGCTTCGGAATCGAGTCCTGCGCCGCGAGAACCTGATAGCGCTCGAGGTCCAGCCTCGCGTTCCGGAGGACGGCCTCGTCCTTCGCCTTCTGCCCTTCGGCCTGCGTGAGCTGCACCTCGAACGGGCGCGGGTCGATCTCGGCCAGAAGGTCGCCCTTCTTCACGGTCTGCCCTTCCCGGAAGGCCACGTTCACGAGCTGCCCGTCCACGCGGCTCCTCACGGTGACCGTGTTCAGGGCCGTGACCGTCCCGAGCCCCGTCAGGTAGACGGGCAGGTCGCCCGTGCGCGCCACCGCGGTCACGACCGACACCGCCCGAGGACGCGCTTTCGCGTCCGCCTGGCGCTGCGCACTCTTTTTGCGAGCGCCGGTCAGAAAGATGACCGCAATGACCGCGAGGACCAGGGCGCCTACGATCCAGGGCCACCGGCGTGGCTTTCCGGAGGGTTGGTCCGGCGGCTCATCTGGCGGCTTTTCGTCCCTCTCATCCCGGTTTTCTTCCGGCCGGTGCTCCTGCGGGGACGACTTCGCGGCGTTCTCCGGCACGCGTTTCTCGGGCTGCGCGGCAGCCTTCGCCGCAGGCGGGACCGGAGGAGCTTCGGTCTCGGGTGGGGCTCATTTGTTCCTCGGGACCGGGACACAACCCGGATTCTGGACGTGGGGGGGGCAAGTGCAAGTTCCGGACCCTCTCGGCGGAAAGGATTTTCAAGACGCGTAGTTTAGCGTCGCCGGCCGGGACCGTTGACTCCGGACAGCTCGAGTGTCCTATTGGTTTCAAAGCACGAGAAAAAGGAGATCCCATGAGACGCTTCCTTCCTCCGCTTGCGCTGACGGCGCTCGCCCTAGTCTCTTCGTGCGCTCGCAGCCGCGGACCGCCGGATGCTCGCTCCTTCACCGTCTTCGTCGACTCTCGGCGGGGAAACGACGGGCACAACTGCGGGACCATCGCCAATCCGTGTAAGACGTTTCAGTTCGCCGTGGACTACGTCGCCGCGCTCGGGAAGGTGATCGCCGAAGGAGTCCGGCGAGTAAGGCGCGCTCAGCATCACCAAGGCCGTCACCGTAGAGGCTGCGGCCGGCGTCAAGGCTCTCATTGCGACAGCGTCGGGCACGGGGATCGACATTTACGCGCGGCGACACCGAACGGTCACGGTGAAGGGACTGACTCTCGTGTCGCAGCGTTCCCTTCCGGCCTCGGTCCAGGGCATCCACTTCGTCGGGGGCCACGCGCTGCGCGTCGAGGGGTGCATCATCGACGGATACGCGATCGGCATCTGGGCGGTCGCGCCGGCGCCCGCCCTCCTGTCCGTGAGCGACACGATCTTTCGTTCCTGTTACTTTGGGTCGAGCTTCGGCTCACCTTCGTCAATGATGCACGGCTCGTTCGACCATTGTCGCTACGAGGACGGCATCTCCGGTTTCCTCCTGCAGGAGAACGGAGTCGGCGTGGTGTGGGACTCCGTCTTCACTGGGATGCAGGCGGCGGGTCTCGGGGCGTCGGCGGGGCCCCCGGAACCAGAGTTGAGCTGAATCTGGAGAACTGCCTCATCGCCCACAACGGAGACACCGGCATCCTTTCTTCCGGCAGAAACGGGGGATCGGCGACGATTCGAATCTCCGGCTGCACGATCGCCGATAAAGGCAACGGCGTAGTCGCGTCCCAGGGCGGGGTCGTCCTCTCGCGTGGCAACAACAGGATCGAAGGGAATGGGAAGGACGTCGTAGGAACTCTGGGAAATTACGCGGGGAAGTAGCCGCCGCGCGCTCAGTAAGGCATCTCGTCGTCCTCGAGCCCGAAGTAATGCCCGAGCTCGTGGACGAGCGTGTCCTTGATCTCCTTCACGGCTTCCCGATTGCTCCTCGTGTTGCGCAGGATCGGGCCGCGGAAGACGACGGCCTGCGGCGGAAGAGCCGGGAGCATGTCCCACGACATCTCCGTGCGCATCGGCCCGCGGAAGATGCCGAAGAGATCCTCGTCGTCGGGCGTCCCCGTGAGCTCGTAATCCTCGTCGGTCGGCTCGTCCTCGACCGCGATGACGACGTTCTCGAGGCGCGACCGGAAGAGCTCCGGAAGCTCTTCGATCGCCTTTTCGACCAGCGTCTCGAACTCGGCGCGGGAGAGGCGCGGCGGGCGAGCCACGAGAACCTCTCCTACTGCACCCGGAACAGCCGCCTGAAGTTGTCCGTCGTGACGCGTGCGACCTCTTCGACGGGCAGCTGTTTCAACTCGGCCAGCTTCGCGGCCGTGCGCGGCAGGAACGACGACTCGTTCGGTTTGCCCCTGAACGGCGTGGGCGCGAGATAGGGCGCGTCCGTCTCGAGAAGCATCGACGCGAGCGGCAGAGCGGCCGCTGCGTCCCGGACGTTCTCCGCTGACTTGAACGTGAGCATCCCCGAGAAGCTGACGAGGTAGCCGACCGCGAGCGCCCGCTGCCCCGTCACCGCATCCGCACAGAAGGAATGGAAGACGCCGCACAGATTCTCGGGATCTCCGGGCGCGAGGTGCTCGAGGATCGGGAGGAGGTCCTGCTCGGATTCGCGGTTGTGAAGGAGGACGGGCAGCCCTTTCTCCCGCGCGAAGCGCAGCTGCGCCTCGAGGGCGTAGCGCTGCGCTTCCTTCGGCGAATGGTCGTAGTGGTAGTCGAGGCCGATCTCCCCGACCGCGACGACCTTCTTCGATGCCGAGAGCTCCTCGAAGAGCTTCAGATCCACGTCCTCGTCGAACTCCTTCGCCTCGTGCGGGTGGATTCCGACGGCCGCGAAAACGCCGTCGTACTGCTCGGCGATGTCGACGGCCAGGCGCAGGTCGTCGCGATGGGTTCCGGGCACGAGGATGCGCGTGACGCCAGCGTCCTTCGCGCGGGTCACGAGCTCCTTCACCTCGGCCGCGGTCGGCGCCCGCGGAGCGCCCTTCATCTCGCCGCCCTCGAACACCATCGTGAGGTGCCCGTGCGAATCCGCGTATTCGGCTGTCATTCCGGGAGCGCCATCAGCGCAGGCGCGAGCCGGGCGAGGCCGGATGCCGTGCGTAGTAGTCCACGATCGCGTTCCACGCCTCGGCGCCGCCCTCGGCCCAGGAAATGAGATCCAGATCCTCGCGCGCGATCCCGCCCTCGTCGACGAGGAGCTGCCAGTTGATGAGCTTCTCCCAGTACGCGCGGCCCACGAGGACGATCGGGACGCGCTTCATCTTCCCGGTCTGGACGAGCGTGAGCGTCTCGAAGAGCTCGTCCAGCGTGCCGTAGCCGCCCGGGAATGCGACGAGCGCGCGGGCGCGCATGAGGAGGTGCATCTTGCGGATGCCGAAATAGTGGAACCGGAAGCAGAGCGACGGCGTTATGTAGGCGTTCGGCCACTGCTCGTGCGGAAGCTGGATGTTGAAGCCCACGGTCTTGGCGCCGGCGTCCCAGGCGCCGCGGTTCGCGGCCTCCATCGCGCCCGGGCCGCCGCCCGTCGTGATCACGAAGTCGCTCATCCCGTCCACCTGGCAGCTCGTAGAGGCGATGCGCCCCAGCTCCCGCGCCTCCGCGTACCACCGGTCTCCCTCCTTGAGACGCGCGCCGCCGAAGACGACGATCGTCGTCCGGATCCCCTGCTGGTCCAGCTGGAAGTCCGCCTTCTCGAGCTCGAGCATGAGCCGCACGCCGCGCAGCTCGCGGCGCGCGAGGAACGCGAGGTCCTCCTGCGCCAGCGCGTACGTCGGCGACGCGAGGATGGCGTCGAGATTCGCCTTCGCCGAAGGGTCGGCCGGGACCGGGGGCGTGGGCGGCGGCGGCCGGTGCGTGTTGTCGTCGTGCCGTTGCGGTTTGACACTTACTTGACCTTCGACCCCGAGGGGACGGCCGCGTCGACCATGAGAAGCGAAGCCTCGCCCGTCTCGGGGAAAGTCGCGGCGAGGATCATCCCGTTCGACTCGACGCCCATGAGCTTCGCGGGCTGGAGGTTCGCGACGAAAACGAACTTCCGGCCGACGAGCTGATCGGCCGTGTACGCCGTCGCGATGCCGCCGACGATCGTTCGCACTTCCTCGCCGAGCTTCACGGTCATCTTCATCAGCTTCTTCGACTTTTCGACCTTCTCGGCCGCGATCACCTCTCCCACGCGGAGATCGATCTTCATGAAGTCGGAGATTGAGATTTTGCTTTCGGACGGGAGTGGGCGAGGCCGAAGTCATTGCTTGCTGCGCAGGAGTGGCAGGTGATGGTGGATTTTGCTTAGAAGGTAAATATCCCGAGCCGTCGGGCGCTGTCAGCGCGCCCGTGCTCCGCCGGCCGCCGGCCGCCCGCGGCGGCGCCTGCCAAGACACGCCCTTCGAAGAATCTTCCTTCACGTTTTCGGAAGCCACTGACCTCTCCTTCTTGGCGCTGCCCTCGCCCGCGCCTCTGGAAGCAAAATATTCTCTCGCGTCCGCCCTCGGAAAGAGGGGCGGCGCGGATGGAAGCGGGGCGCTCAGAGGAAGCTGGCCCCATGCGAGGTCGCTCGGGCGCAAGTCCTCCGCATGCCTGTCGATGCCGAGTCGGCGAAGCACTTCAGTCGCGGTGCTCGGGGTGATCGGTGCGAGCATCACGGCCGCGAGGCGAAGGCCTTCGAGGCAGTCGAAGAGAATGCCGGACCGGAAATCGGAGGTTTTTCGAATGAGTGTTCCGCCGGGCGCGCCACGGCTCGTTCGTCGTGATGTAGCTGTCGATCGCGCCGAGGAGCGCGCGAATCTCCCCCGCGGCGTCCTGCAGCCGATAGCCCTCGAACGCCGCCCGCCAGCGGGAAACCGACGACGCGGCAGTCTCCGGCCATTCGAAGGAATTCTTCTTCGTGCTCTTTCTCGGCGGCGTCTTGCCCTCGAAGAAATCCCTCGACATCTTCACGGCACGCGAGAGCGTGTTGCCGAGGCCGTTCGCGAGGTCCGCGTTGTAGCCGGCGAGGAAATCCTCGTCGGAGAAGCTCGCGTCCTGCCCGAACGACATCGCCGAGACGAGGTGCCAGCGCAGGGCATCCACGCCGAACGCAGCGACGAGATCGTCGGGGCGCACGACGTTGCCCGTGGATTTGGACATCTTCCTCGCGTCGCGGAGCCACCAGCCGTGGCTCACGACCTGCCGCGGGACGTCGAGGCCGGCCGACATGAGGAAGGCGGGCCAGTAGACCGCGTGGAACCGCAGAATGTCCTTCCCGATGACGTGGATGCCAGGCCAGTAGCGCTCGTAGAGCGACTCGTCTTTCGAGCCGAAGCCGAGCGCGGTGATGTAGTTCACGAGCGCGTCGAGCCACACGTAGACGACGTGGCCCGGCCGGCCCGGGAACGGGATGCCCCACTTGATGGACGTCCGCGAGACCGAAAGGTCCTTGAGCCCGGACCCTACGAACGAGCGAACCTCGTTGAGGCGGCTTTCGGGGTAGACGAAAGGCTGACCGTCGGCGCCTTTCGCCCGGTACAGCTCGAGCAGGCGGTCGCCGTAGCGCGAGAGGCGGAAGAAGACGTTGTCCTCCTTCTGCAGCTCGAGCGTCGTGCCGTGGACGGGACACTTTCCCTGCACGAGGTCCTTCTCCGGGTAGAACGCCTCGCAGGGCGCGCAATACCAGCCCTCGTGCGAGGCCGTGTAGAGGTCGCCCGCCGCGTCGATGCGCCGGATGATCTCCTCGACGCCCACGCGGTGCCGCGGCTCGGTCGTCCGGATGAAATCGTCGTTCGCGACCCCGAACTCTTTCCAGAGATTCCGGAAGGTCGGCGCGTGGCGGTCGGCCACGACGATCGGGGCGACGCCCTCTTTCTTGGCGACCTTCTCGATGTTCTGGCCGTGCTCGTCGGTGCCGGTCAGAAACCGCACGTCCTCGCCCGCGAGGCGGAAATATCGGGCAAGCGTGTCCGTGACGACCGTCGTGTAGAGATGCCCGATGTGAGGCCGGTCGTTGACGTAGTAGATCGGGGTCGTGAAGTAGCGGCGCGCCATGAAGAATCGAGGATACCGCGGGTGTTGGTGTGAGTGGTGAGAGAGTGGTAGGAGTTGGGTGGGTTGAGGTAGTCTCCCTAGAAGAAGATAGAACGGATAGAAATGGCGCTTTCCGCGGGCGCGCGCCTAGGTCCCTACGAGGTCCTCGCGCCGCATCGGGGCGGGAGGGATGGGTGAGGTCTACCGGGCGCGCGACACGAGCCTGGGTCGCGACGTGGCGATCAAGGTCCTCCCTGACGATCGTCTCGAACGACCCGAGGGCCCTGCCCGCTTCGAGAGCGAGGCGAAGGCTGTCGCCGCCTCTCGCACCCGAACATCCTCGCCTCTTCGACGTCGGCGAGAGAGCGGCCGTCATACGTGGTCACGGAGCTGCTCGGAGGGCGAGACGCTGCGCGCGCTTGGCCCGCGGACCGGTCCCGCTCCGCAACGCCCTCGAGGATCGCCCAGCAGATCGGCCGAAGGCCTCGCGGCCGCCCACGAGAAGGGGATCGTCCACCGGGACGTGAAGCCCGAGAACGTCTTCCTGACGAAGGACGGCCACGCCAAGCTCCTCGACTTCGGCCTCGCTCGTCCAGACGCCTCGCGCGGCGCGACGAGACACACGCTCACCGACGCTCGACGAGCCTGACGCGAGGAGGAGTGGTCGTCGGGACCGTGGCCTACATGTCGCCGGAGCAGGCGCGCGGGCAGACCGTGGACTACCGCGAGCGACCAGTTCTCGCTCGGCATCGTCCTCTACGAGATGCTGACGGGAAAGCGCCCTTTCGAAGGGGAGACTCGGCCGCCGAGACGCTGACGGCGATCATCCGCGAGGAGCGGGAGCCGCTGACGAAGCTCGCCAGAAGCTCCCGGCGCTCCGTCGGCTGGATCGTCCAGCGGTGTCTGGCGAAGGACCCGGAGGAGCGCTACTCCTCGACGAAAGACCTCGCGAAGGAGCTGCGGAACTCCGGACTCACCTCTCGGAGGAAGACAGAGCGGCGAGCGTCGCTCACGGCGAAGGGCTCGTCTCCGAGACGAGTTCCCTACTGGGCGCTAGCGGAAGACGTTGAGCTCAACGACGCGGTCGGTCTCTTCGCGGGCATCCGCTTCCACGATCCGCGTCTCCACCGCGACGCCGCTCAGATTCGCGCTCTACTTCCCCGTGGACGCCGCGCCGAGGACGCACGAACACGAACCGGTTCGCCCTCTCCCCGGATGGGAAGACTCTCGTCTTTGAAGGAGTCGAAGAGGCGACTGCGGTCAAAGCTCTTCGTCCGCGGCTAGACCTCGACGAGATCAGACCGATCCCTGGAACTGACGCGGCGCTGACTTACCGTTCTCCTCCCCGTTCATGTCCCCGGACGGTCTCGAGGTCGGCTTCTTAGCCGAAAAAAAGCTGAAGAAGGTGTCGCTCGCGGCGGCTCGCCGATCACTCTCCGCGACGCTCCGTCGCCCCGTGGCGGGAGCTGGGGGGCGGACGGGACGATCGTCTTCGTGCCGAGCCCGAAGTAGGGTCTCTGGCGCATCCCGGCGTGGGGCGGAGAGGCGCGGAGAGGTGACGAACCGGACGTGGCGAAGGGCGATAGGCACCTTTCCGCAGATCCTCCCGGACGGAGAGCACGTGCTCTTCACCTTCTTGGCACGGGCACGAGCGGGACCGCCGTGGTATCTCTTCGCACGGGCGAGCAGCGCGTCGTCATGGAGGACGCCGAGACGCCCGGTATCTCCCGACGGGGCACCTCGTCTTCGCTCGTCCCGGCACGCTTCTCGCCGTCCCGTTCAGCCTGAAGCGTCTCGAAACCTCGGCTCCCCGTGCCGGTCCTCGAAGGTCTCGTGACGAATTCATCTACACGCAGGCTGCCGAATACGCCTTCTCGGAGGAAGGGACGCTCGTCTACGCAGCCGAGCCGGCAGCTTCAGAGAACGCTCGTCTGGGTGGATAGGAAAGGCGCGACGGAGCGGGTTCCTCTCGCGCCGGGGGGTTACGAGGAGGTGGCTCTCTCGCCTGATGGCGGTAGGCTCGCGGCAATCACGGTTGACAGAACCTATAGAGAGGCTCTTCTGATCGGTGATTTCCCCGGGGGAAGCTCAGCCGTTCGCGGCGGAAGGAACTTTCCAACATCTGGCCTGGGCGCCGGACGGGAAGCATGTTGCATTCGGCTTTTCGCCTGGAGGAAAAGGGTGCTAGCATGCTTACTGGCAGGGCGCCGATGGAACCACCTCGCCCGGGCGCCTGACAGGCGAGGCGCCGCGCAGAACGAGGACTCCCACTTCTTTCTCGCCCGACGGTAGCCTGCTGCTCGTCGACGTGGTATATCTGCCCGCTGACACAGTCAAGAACAGACGGAGACATTTTCGCGCTTCCCCTCACTGGGGAAAAGACACTGCGCCCTTCCTCCAGACAAAGTTCGGTGAATCGGACGGTCGATTCTCGCGCGACGCCCGATGGGTCGTGTACCAGTCGAACGAGTCGGGGCGCGTTGAGGTCTTCGTCCGGCCGTATCCGGGCCCGGGTGGCAAGTGGCAGATCTCTACTGACGGAGGGGACGAGCCGTTCTGGTCCCGCAGCGGGCGCGAGCTGTTCTATTGGCAAGGGGACGGCAAGATGATGGTCGTCGACGTCGAGACGAAGCGGACGTTCCGCGCCGGGCGGGCACGGACGCTTTCGAAGGCCGTTATCTCTCCCACGGCGTGAACTACTACGACGTCACATCCGACGGAACGCGCTTCCTCATGATCAAGGAGGACCCCGCCGAATCGGGCCCTGCCCAGGTCAAAATCGTCCTGAACTGGTTCGAGGAGGTCAAGCGGCGGGTCCCGGGAGCGAAGTGAGCTCTGGAGTCGAGAGGCCGGGCGCTCAGGCCCGCATGGCCGTCACGGCCTCGGCAACGCGGCCCCCGATCGCGAGAGAGGCCGTGGACGCGGGCGAGGGCGCGTTCAGGACGTGGACGATCTGCCCGTGGGGAACAAGGACGAAGTCGTTCGAGCATGAAGTGCGGGCAGCGCGGATGGGGGAAGGCTACTTCTCCACGTCGGACGGCCAGTTGACGACGACGCTCAGGGGAAGCTCGTCGGCCAGCTTTTCCGGGACCACGGCTAGGAAACGCTTGCCGTCCGGGGAGACATCGAAAGCGATCCAGCTCAACCGCCCCTTCAGCTCGAAAAGCGGCTTCGGCGCACCCAGCTGGAGCGACGGGTAGGTCTTGACCGGGACCGACGTCATGTGCCGGTCGCCGGCCAGGTAGAGGAGCTCGTGACCGTCGCGGCTCCAGCGCACGATTCTCGCGCCTCCCGTCGACACGCGCGTCTTCTCCCCGGGCCCCGGAAACGGCATTACATAGGCCTCGGGCTGCCCCGACTCGCCGGAGACGAACGCGAGGAAGCGGCCGTCGGGCGAAAATCGTGCATCGTCCTTCAAGGAAGCCGCTTCGAGGAGCCGGCGCGGCTTTCCCTCTCCCGAGAGCGGAAGCGCCCACATGTCGAACGAGCCCCTGTCCCGCCTCTCGAAGTACACGAGCGTCCGGCCGTCCGGCGAGATGTCACCGACGACCTGAAAGCCACCCTCCGGGAGGAGCTCTTTCTCCGTGCCGGTCGCAAGGTCCCGACGCACGAGACGAGGGGGCGACCCCTTCACCGCCGAGAAAAGAACGCTCTTTCCGCCGGGAAGCCAGATTGCCGCGAACTCGCTGTCCGGTGAAGACGTCACGCGGGTCTCGACGTTTCGCTCGACGTCGTACGACCAGACGTCGAACGTCCCGAGATCGGCTCGGGCGCGATCGAAGAGAACGGGGCGGCCGTCCGCCGGGATCCGGACGCCGAGATATTCGGCGGGCATCCCGATCGTCCCGAGCTCACGGCCCGTCCGGTCGAACCACACGAGGCGATAGACGTCGTCTTGCGGCTGAAACGCGAGGGCACCCCCACGGGACGTGGTGAACGAACCCGCGGCCGTCGACATGAAGTATCGGACGTGGTCCGCGATCGAAAACGGCCGTCCCGACAGACGCCCGCTACCCGCGTCGAACGGCTGGCCGAGGAGAACGCCGTCTTTCACGAAAACGAGATAGCCCGGATCGGAGTACTGAACCATCGAGGCCGCGGCCAGCACGAGACGAGCTGGCCGTCCGGGCTCCTTCAGCATGACTTTTCCTCCGCCCACGACGCGCGCGTAGAAAAGGAACCTCTCGCCGTCCGGCAGGAACCAGGGCCAGACGACCCGCGTTTCGCCGACCGAGGCGTCGGGTTTCAGAATCGCGGCCGGGGTGCCGCCGGACGCGGAGACGCGATAGATCGCATCGCCTTGGGCGCTGGCGAAAAGGATGTCGCCACCGCGTCCCCAGGTTCCCGACTTGCCGCTTCCACCGGCGACCTCGCAGACCGAAACGGGCGCACCTCCCGGAACGTCGAGACGCTTCAGGTTGTTCGCGGCGAAGAACCCGATCGACACTCCATCGGGGGACCAGAAGACCGACCGGGCTCCCTCAGTGCCCGCCAGCGGTCGCGGCTCGAAGCCGGACAGGGCCCGGAGCCAGACGCGCCGCCCTCCTTTCGGATCCGAGGCGATGTACGCGAGCTTCGATCCGTCCGGTGAGAAGGCGAGGCTCGTCGACTCGAGGTCAAATGAGAAGGACCCATTCTCAGGGGGCGGGATCGTGAAGCGGATGGACTTCGCGGGCGCGACGCGCGAGGGGCTTCTCAGCAGAAAAGCGGCCGAGGCGGCGAGAACAAGGCCGGCGACGCAGGCTCCCGCGACCGTCCAGACGACGCGGCGACGCGGGCGGCGGCCCGTAACAGCCGCCGCCGAAAGCGAAGCCCCCGACGACATTTCGAGGCCGAAGGCGAGGTCCTCCGCCGACTGAAAGCGCTTTTCCGGCCTCTTGTCGAGGCAGCGCGCGACAATCTCCGAGAGCGCCGGCACCACGGCGAGCGGCGGCTCCGAAAGCGGCGAGGGCTCGTGCCTGAGGATCGCCGTCATCGTCTCGGCGGACGTCGCGGACCGGAAGGGGTTCGTCCCCGAGAGCAGCTCGTAGAGGATCGTCCCGAAGGTGAAGATGTCGGAGCGCCCGTCGACGGGCTCTCCGAACACCTGCTCCGGCGACATGTAGCTTACGGTCCCGAACACGGTTCCCGCTTCCGTGAGAAGCGACCGCGTCCCGGCCGACGTGGGGTCGTCACCGGCGGTGGCCTGCGGCAAGAGCTTCGCGAGGCCGAAGTCGAGGATCTTGACCCGGCCGTCTCTCGACAGGACGATGTTCTCGGGCTTGAGGTCCCGGTGGACGATCCCTTTCTCGTGCGCGGCGGCCAGGCCCTTCGCGATCTGAACTGCGATCTCCACGGCCTTGCGTACCGGCAGCGCCCCGTCTCGCATCCGCTCGCGCAGCGTGTCGCCCGCCACGAGCTCCATGACGAGCAGGTGACGGCTGGAGGAACCAGGAGACCCCGGAGAACCAGGGATTTCTTCGAATGAATAGATGGCCGCGATGTTCGGATGATTCAGCGCCGCAAGCAGCTTCGCTTCTCTTTCGAAGCGGGTGACCCGTTCCTTGTCTTCGAAGAATTCCTCCGGCAGGACCTTGACCGCAACCTCGCGGCCAAGCCGCGCGTCACGGGCTCTGTAAACCTCTCCCATCCCGCCGGCACCGAGGGGCGAGAGGATCTCGTACGGGCCGAGCTTCGAACCTGGTGCGAGCGTCAAGTTAGGAGGAGTCTCATTTTATGATCGACCGGGCCGGCGGACCGCCGATCTCGTCGTGGCGCTTCGCGGCGACATCCGAAAAACGAGCGCGACTTCGCCCAGGAGGATCAGGTCGCGGTCCGCGAGCGGGGTTGGAGCGCCAATGCGCATGCCGCGCACGAACGTACCGTTCTTGCTCCCGAGATCCTCGAGCACCGCGGTATCCCCTGTCAGAAGGATCCGCGCGTGCCGGCGGGAGACGGTGTCGAGGTCGACCTGGAACGACGCATCCGGATCCCTTCCCACGACGTTTTCGCCCTGGGCCAGCCGGAACTTCTCGCGAGCGCGGTGAAGGTAACACTCGCCAAGCTCCTCCTGCGACCGGATCGAGCCGCCGGGGCGCGGCAGCCGCCTCACGGCGCCGACGAAGCGATAGCCGACGCGCGGCACCGTCTCGATGAGCTCGCCGCCCTCGCTCGCGTCTCCGAGCGCCTTTCTGAGGAGCCAGATCGTCTGGGTCAGCGTCGCATCGGTGACGATCGTGCCGGACCAGAGCTCCCTGAGCAGCCCCTCGCGATCCAGCAGCTCCCCGGAGCGCCGGACCAGTAGCACGAGCGCATCGAACACCTTCGGGGTCAGGGAGATTTCGGTCCCGGCTCTGAGAAGAACGTGCTCTCTCTCGTCCAGGCGAAAGGCCCCGAACTCCCAGATCGAATCGTCGGAAGCCTTCATCTCCTCTTCCGGCATCGATTCTTGCTCTGACGAAGGCCCCAAGTAAACGTGATCGAAACGTGAGTCCGCCATAGAGGCGCGCGGGCGATCCGGGCGCCAGATTCCGGTGCATGGTCGAAAGGAGAACAAAATGAGAATCTCGTTCGGGAAGAAAGTCATGATGGCGTTCGCGGCGGTATTGACGCTGGCAACAAGCGTCGCGCGCGCCCAGGCCGATGGCGACGGCTGCTCCGACGCCACATTGACCGGTTCTTATGCTTTCCGGGTTTCCGGGCAGATCTTCGGACCCAACGGCACCGTCATCCTGCGCGAAGGCGTCGCGATGACCTCCTTCGATGGTCAGGGCAGGCTCACTCAGGCCGACTTCGTCATGGCCAACGGCGTGCCCCTTTCCGGCCCGACCGATCCCGTCACCGGCTTCCACATTGACGAAACGGGGACGTATCACGTCAATTCCGACTGTACCGGCAATGCCGAAATCGATCTCGCTGCACCTCCCGGCTCGACCGGTGCGGTGATCAAGCTCATGTTCGTTCTCAGCGACCAGGGCCGCAAGATCCACACGATCGTTTCCGAGCTCATCCCGCCCGGATCGACGCAGCCCGTGGCCGTATCGATCCACAGCGATGCGGAGAAACTCATCGAGCCGCAGCTCCACGCGCCGACCGCCTTGTCGAAGGAAGCGCCTCCGAGCAGGAATCTCGGCTGGACGCCGCCGGACAATCTCACATCCGGGGACGCCGTGACTTACAACCTGTCGCTGACAGGAGGAAACGGTTCCTGCACGTCAGGATGTCTGATCCACCCGGGAGCACCGTCGTGGTACTCGATCGGCGCTTCGGTGGGATCCGGCAGCTTTACGTGGACCTTGCAGGCGGTCTCCGCGTCACGGCCGTATGCAGCACCGGTAGCTGGGCCGAACTTCACACTGCCATAGTCCGCGCGATCGAGGTGTACCGGGACAGGGCTCCTAGGGCCGCCGCATCGCGAGAACGCGGTCGGCGATCCTCTCGCCGATCGCGAGCGAGGCCGTGGCCGCCGGCGACGGGGCGTTCAGGACGTGGAGCACGCGGCCGTGCGCGACGATCCTGAAATCGTCCTCGAGGCGACCGTCGGGGCGCACCGCCTGCGCACGCACTCCGGATCCGCCGGTCTCGAGGTCCTCCGCCTTGAGGTCGGGCATGAGGCGCTGCAGGGCCTTCACGAACGCCCGTTTGTTGACGGCGCGGTACATCTCGCCGAGACCCATGCCCATGTACCGCGCGGCGAGACGCCAGAAGCCCGGGTACGTGAACGACTCCCACGCGTCGCGGAGGTCGAACGACGTCTTCGCGTAACCCTCGCGCGCGAGGGCCAGCACGGCGTTCGGACCCGCTTCGGCGCCGCCGCCGATCATTCTCGTGAAATGGACGCCGAGAAACGGAAAGCGCGGGTCGGGCACGGGATAGATGAGGTTCTTGACGAGGCCGGCGCGCGAGGGGATCAGCCGGTGATAGTCGCCGCGGAACGGCACGATCCTGAGGCCCGGGTCGGCCCCGTTCAGCCGCGCGAGCCGGTCCGACTGGAGGCCCCCGCAGTTCACCGCCAGGTCGGCCTCGATCTCCTCGCCGCCCGCGATGATCCTCACGGCGGATTCCGACGACGACAGCGTCGTGACGCGCGCGCCCGTCCGCACGCGGCCGCCGGCGCCAGCGATCAGCTCCGCGAGCTTCGCGCACACCGCGCGGTAGTCCACGATGCCCGTCTCCGGGACGTGCAGCGCGCGGATGCCCGCGGCTTGCGGCTCGATCTTTCGGTACTCCTGAGGTGCGAGCGTTCGCACGCCCATCAAACCGTTCTCCGCCGCGCGGCGCTCGAGGTCTGCGAGGGCCGGGAGCTCGGACTCGGACGTCGCGACGACGAGCTTGCCGCAGATCTCGTGCGGAACGGAGTGCTTCTCGCAGAACTCGACGAGCAGGCGCCGCCCCTCCACGCACGTCTTCGCCTTCTCAGAGCCCGGCCTGTAGTAGAGGCCGGAGTGGATGACGCCGCTGTTGTGGCCCGTCTGGTGCGCGGCGATCCTGTCCTCCTTCTCGAGGACCACGACGGAAAGCGCCGGCGCGCGCTCGAGGAGCTTGAGGCCCGTGGCCAGGCCCACGATTCCGCCGCCGGTGATGGCGACCTCGACGCGCGACGCCATCGTCAGCGCCCGAGGAGCCCGCGCTCGTGGAACGACACGACGCTCCCGCGGCCGACGATGAGGTGGTCCTTCACCTCGATGCCGATCTCGCGGCCGGCCGAAGCGAACCGCTGCGTCGTCGCGAGGTCCTCGGGCGAAGGCTCGGGGTCGCCCGAGGGGTGGTTGTGGTACAGGATGACGCCCGCTGCGCCGGCGAGAATCGCCTGGCGGAAGAGCGGAGCGGGCGCGACCGCAGCATGGGACAGCGTGCCGCGAAACAGCGGAGCGTCCTTCACGAGCCGGTTCTTCGAGTCGAGAAGCAGACCGCCCATGACCTCCTGCGTCTCGCCCGCGAGGCGCTCCAAGAGGTAGCGGCCCACGGAGGAAGGGTCGGAGAGAAGATTTTTCTTCGAAAGTGAATCGTGTGAGAGCCTCCGCCGCGATCTCGAGGACCGCCTCGATTCGGGTCGCCTTCGCGGGGCCGATTCCAGCGGCGAGACCCGCGAGGTCACTCGCTCCGCGGGCGAAGAGGCCCGGGAAGCCGCCGTCTCTCAGGAGGTCCCGGGCCGTCTCGAGGACGGGCCTCGCGGCGGTTCCCGTGCCGAGGAGAATCGCCAGGAGCTCCTCGTCGTCGAGTGCCTCGGGACCCTTTCTGAGCATCTTCTCTCTCGGTCTCTCTTCCTTCTTCCTCTCGGCGAGTCGGCCGACCTGCGGGCCGGGCAGCCGCCGCGGGCGCCGCTCGCTCACGGGATGCTCTTCACGAGCGCCCTCGCGATCGCCGGCAGGACTTCCGCGGCTTTCGAGCGGAAGACGCCCGCCGCGAGCGGCGCGAGCGGCGTCTCCTCGATGTTGATCTCGAACACGTACGCTCCGCGGCGAGCCGCGAGAAGCGCGAGGGACGAAGCAGGCGCCACGACGGAAGACGTCCCGACGACGAAGAAAACGGCGCATTCCTCGGCCGCGCGCGCCGCGGCCGCCCAGACCTCCGGCGCGAGGGCTTCCCCGAACCACACGACGTCGGGCCGGAGGAGCCCGCCGCACGCGCAACGCGGAAGGGGCGGGATCTCGCCCTCGGGCGCCGCCGACCTGCGCCCGCACTCCGTGCAGCGCGCGTAGAGAAGGGTGCCGTGCAGCTCGAGCAGGTTCCGGCTTCCCGCGGCCGCGTGCAGGCCGTCCACGTTCTGCGTCACGAGCGTCATGCGAGGCAAAATGCGCTCCATGCGCGCGAGCGCGAGGTGTCCTTCGTTCGGTCGAGCGTCCCGCAGCTTCGCGAGGCGCCACGCGTAGAATCGCCAGACCTTTTCGGGGTCTTCCGCGAAGGCGTCGGGCGTCGCGAGATCCTCCGGACGATTCCCCTCCCACAGACCGCCGGGGCCCCGGAAAGTCGGAAGGCCGCTTTCGGCGGAGATGCCCGCGCCCGTCAGCACGGCGAGCGGGCGCCCGGACAGAAGCTGGGGCAGAAGGTCGAGGAGCGGCGTGAGGGACGGCTCGCTCACGGCATCTCGCGTTCTCGAACGAGGCGGTCGAGACCGCGCGTCTTGAAATCCTCCGGGACGGACACGAGCGCCTCGTCGCCCCGAACTCCGGGCCGCACGACGAGATTGCGTACGCGGCGCACGGCCGTCGAACGTGCGCTCGCGGGTTTCGGCGGGGCCTCTGTCCCCGAAGGCATTCCAGGCATCTCGGTGCTCGACGTCGACGTGACGGTGATCTCGGCGAACACAGGCAGGCCCGTCACCTTCGCGAGCTCCGCCTCGAGAGCCTCGCGCGCCTCTCCCCGCGCGGGCAGGAGGCGCGCGAGCGAGTCGAGCGGAGAAAGGGCCTCGGGCAGCTTTGCCGTCTCGACGACTCCGGTCGCCTCGGTCTTCACGCGCGTGATGCGCCCCGGCGCCGAGAGGACGACGATCCACCCGGCCTTCAGCCGGAAGCGCGATGTCGGCCGGTCCTGGAAAGCACGCCCTTTGCCGTCGGGCCGGACGGCGACCTTCACGTCTCGGACCGCCGGCGCCGTCGCGCCCGTGTCCGAGGGCCGGCCCGAAAAGAGCGCGACGAAATCCGCGGCCGACCCGTCGGCCGCGAGCTTCTCCTGGCGGTCGAGCAGCGTGATGCCGTCCGTGCCGGAGACGACGGATGACGCGGACGAACGCGGGAACGTGCCGTGCGTAAGATCCCAGCGCGCGCGAGAGTCCCGCACGACCACCGTTCCGCCGGTCGAGACGCCTCTTTCGCCGGCGGGCGTCATGCTCCGCGTGGACTCGATGAGCTCGTACGTGACGACCGGAGGGAATGCGGTTTTCGGCGGGACGTCGACGGCCGCCACGAGAGCTGCGGCGAAGAGGGCGAGGCGGGCCAGCATCTCGGAGGATGATCTCACGTCCCGCGCGGTGGACGCGGCTCGAAGCGGCGGCGAGAATGTGAGCCATGGAACCGATCAGCGGGATCACCGCGCGCTCCGACCGCGATGGAATCCTGAGGAGGATCAAGCTCGTGGGCGAGCCTGAGGCGATGGCCTGGGTGGCCCGAACCCTGTCGGCCGGGGGCCTCCTCGTCGAGCGGCACGACGAGAAGGAGATCACCGACCCGGACTTCTTCTCGCACTGGCCCCTCGTCTGGGTGACGAGACCCGAGGCCTTCGGGCGCGGCTTCGTCGGGGAGAGGCCGGCGATCCTCGACATCGCTCCCCACCCTCCCCCCTGCCTCGTCGTGGTGCCGCCCGGCGCCGAGATCACGGATCAGCTCGTACGGCGCATCCGGCTCGAGTCCTTCGAGCTCGTGCGCGAACGCGACGAAGGGCCTCTTCTCGCGATGCGGCTCGAACGGCTTCTCCTTCTCCAGCGTCGCCGCTCGCAGGAGCACGAGGACGCGTTCAAGGAGCGGCTCCGCGCCGAAGCGAAACGCAACGACATTCTCGCGTCGATCGCCCTCGCCTCCAGGGACTCGCTCAACCTCGAGGAGGTGCTCGGCGCCGCGACATCGCTCCTCGGCACCCGGTTCGCCGCGAATTCGGTCGAAATCTGGTTCCTGAACGAGGATGCGACCTCGTGCACGGTTTTCATGGACTGGCGGCACGGAGACGCCGGGTCGTCCCTCGTCGGATACGAGCGTCCGCTGCCCGACAGCGAGCCGTTTCGGGCGCTCGTCTCGTCGCGCCAGCCGTACGTCGTCTCCGACCGGAACGAGCTCGATCCCGCGTCGTTCGAGTTCGCCGCTCTCGAAGCGCTCGGCGCGACGAGCCTCGTGGGCATCCCGATTCACCGCGAGAGCGAGATGATCGGCGTCCTCGGCATGTCGTGGGTCGACCCCCGCGCCTTCCCGCCCGACGAGATCGTTTTCTTCGGGCGCGTCGCCGACCAGCTCGCCCTCGCGATCCGCGCGGCGCGCCTCTACGGAAACCTGCAGAGCCAGCTCGAGGCTCTCGCTCTGGAGCAGCGGCGCCGCGAGCTCGCCGACCATGACCGGAGCCGGCTCACCGCGATGCTCGTGCACGACATGAAGAACCCGCTCTCGGCGCTCTCGGCCGCGCTCGAGCTCACGCGCGACAAGGAGCGGCGGACGGGCGACGTCCGGCTCGCGAAGATGCTCGACGGCTCGCTGGCTTCGGCGCGCGGCCTGCAGGGGCTGATCGAGGATGCCCTCCTGGTCTACCGCCCCGCGGACGCCCCGGAGACCGAAAAGCGCCCGACCTCTCCCGCCGATGCGCTCGCGCTGCCGCTCGAGGAGGCTCGTTGGCTCGCGGTCGCGCGCCACGTGACCGTCGAAGCCGACGTGCCGAAGGGACTCCCGAACGTGCCGCTCGATCTCGCGATGTTCCGGCGCGCCGCGGCGAATCTCCTCGGAAACGCCGTGAAGTTCAGCCCTCCCGGGGGCGTCGTGCGCGTGAAGGGCGAAATCGTCCCGGACGAGGGCCGGCCTTTCCTGCGCATCTCCGTCACGGACCAGGGCCCGGGCTTTCCCGCGGCGGAGAAGTCGCGCATCGCGACGCCCTATCTGAGGTTCCAGGGCAGCGAGAAGGTGCCCGGCACCGGCCTGGGCCTCACCGTCGTCCAGAAGGTCCTGCAGGCCCACCGGGGCCGCCTCGACGTCGCGAACAACGACGACGGCCCCGGCTCGACGTTCACGCTCTGGATTCCGGCCTGAGCGGCCGCACGGCGTGAACCCCTAAGGGCCTCTCTGCGTACTTAAGCTCGAAGCCTCATGTCGAAAAAGCTGAAGATCACCCTTCTCGTCGCCGGCGGGCTCGTCGTCGTTGGCGGAGGCGTGGCGGCCTACTCCTCCCGGAACCGAGGGGTCGTCCCCGTCATCGCGGCGAAGGTGGAAACCCAGGACATAGTCGCCAAGGTCACCGCGAACGGCAAGATCCAGGCGGCGAACAGGGTCGAGCTCTCCGCCCTGGTCATGGGCCAGATCGTCAACCTGAGGGTCAGGGAGGGGGACCGCGTCAAGAAGGGAGACTTCCTCCTCCAGATCGACCGGAACCGGGCGGCGGCCGACGAGGCCGGCTCGGCAGCCGCGCTCCTGGCCAGCGGGAACGACCGCGATTCGGCGAAGACCGCGATGGAGCAGGCCGAGCGCGACTTCCAGCGGACCCGCGTCAACTACGAGGGCAAGATCGCCTCGGAATCCGACTTCGAGAAAGCCCGTTCGACCCTCGAGGGCGCGCGCGCGGCGTACGCGGCGGCGCGCAACCGGGTCGATCAGACCCGCGCGGGCCTCACGGCGAACCGCGACACCCTGTCGAAGACGACGGTCCTCTCCCCGATCGACGGGATCGTGACGACCCTGAGGGTGAAGGCGGGAGAGGTCACGGTGATCGGCACGATGAACAACGCCGGCACCCAGCTGATGACGATCTCCGACATGTCGATCGTCCAGGCGGTCCTGATGGTGGACGAGACCGACACGACGGCCGTCCAGCTCGGCCAGAAGGCGCTCCTGACGATCGACGCCTACCCCGACAAGACGTTCGAAGGGATCGTCACGGAGGTCGGGAACTCGCCGATCCTGAAGGACGACGCTGACCTCCAGGGGCTCACGACTACCTCCGACGCCATCAACTTCAAGGTGAAGGTGAACCTAGTCCAGCCGCCGCCGCGCATCAGGCCCGGCTTCTCGGTGACGGCCGACATCATCACCGGGAACAAGGCCAAGGTGACCGCGGTCCCGCTCGCCGCCGTCGTCGTCCGGGACTCGCCCAAGGGGGAGAAGACCGGCTCCGGGAAGCTGAAGACCGAGCAAGGGGTCTACGCGATCAAGGATGGGAAGGTCTCCTTCGTCCTGATCAGGACCGGCCTGACCGGCGAGCTAATGGTCGAGGTGGACGGGGTGAAGCCCGGGCAGCAGATCGTCACGGGGCCGTTCAAGGCCCTTCGGCAGGTCAAGGAAGGAGACCGGGTCAAGGTGATGTCCGAGAAGGAGAAGAAGGCCGCCGAGGCGCAGGGACCGGGGACGACGTAGCGGGGCGAGGCGTGACCTTCTCCGAGCTCTTCTCGATCGTCTTCGACGCGCTCCACCTCAACAAGCTGAGGTCGGGGCTGACCCTTCTGGGCGTGATCATCGGCGTCACGACGGTCGTCTCGGTCCTGTCGATCATTACCGGCCTGAACGACTACGTGATGAGCAAGGTGATCAACCTGAACCCGGACGTCATCGTCTTCACGAAGTACGGAATCATCCGGAGCCGGCAGGAGTTCATCCTGGCACAGAAGCGCAAGCCGATCACGATGCGTGAGATGAAGCTCGTGAAGTCCGAGTGCCTCTCCTGCGGGGCCGTCGGGGCTCAGGGCGATCAGATCGCGAACGTGAAATCGGGCGGCCGGAAGCTCTCCGGCGTACCCGTGACCGGCTACACCGCGAACACGCTCACGCTCCTGAACATCGACCTCGAGGCCGGCCGCTTCTTCACGCCCGCCGAGGAGGACCACTCGGCCGCGGTCGCCGTCATCGGGTACGACGTGAAGGACCAGCTTTTCCCAACGCTCGATCCGCTGGGCCGCACGATCATGCTCAACGGCTACCCCCTGCGCGTCATCGGCCTGCAGAGCAAGCTCGGCAACGTGCTCGGGCAGAACCGCGACAAGGTCGTCCTCGTCCCCCTTTCGTTTCTCCAGAAGGTGATGACGTCGAACCAGGGGATCTCGATCCTCGTCCGCCCGGTCACCGGCATGAAGGGGCTGGATGAGGCCGAGAGCGAGGTCAGGACCATCCTTCGCTCGCTGCGCAGGACCCCGTTCCGCACCGAGGACCCGTTCGGCGTGGTCGGCGCCGAGGCGATCCAGTCGCTCTGGCGCTCCATCTCGGCGGGAGCGTTCGCGCTGATGGTCCTGATCTCGGGCATCTGCCTCGTCGTCGGCGCGATCGTGATCGCGAACATCATGTTCGTATCGGTCGTCGAGCGAACGAAGGAGATCGGCCTGAGGATGGCGCTCGGGGCCCGGCGGCGTGACATCCGCCGGCAGTTCCTCCTCGAGTCGGCCGTTCTCGCGACGCTCGGCGGAGCCGTCGGCGTTCTCGGGGGCGCGCTGGTGGCTCTGGCTGTGAGCCAGATCTTCCCGGCGGAGGTGAAGCTCCACTTCGTGCTCCTCGGGCTCGTCACCTCCACGCTCACGGGCGTGCTGGCGGGGCTCGCTCCCGCCTCGGCGGCCTCCAAGCTGACGCCGATCGACGCTCTCCGGTATGAGTGAGGCGGTGCCGTGAACTTCCTGATGGCCGTCCTGAGGCGCGGTTTCGGCTCGAACGTCCGGTTCGCGGCGAGCTCCATCCTGGAGCACAAGCTCCGGTCGGGGCTGACGATCCTCGGGATCGTGGTCGGCGTGACCACGGTCATCGCCATGGTGGCGATCGTGACGGGCTTCAACAACAACGTGATCGGGAACTTGCAGGCCTTCGGCGCGAACCGGGTCGAGTTCCAGAAATACGAGGACCGTTTCGGCCCCGGCGGACCTCTGAACGACGAAGAGCGGCGGCGACGGAACCTGACGGTGGAGGACGCCGAAGCGCTGCGCAAGGAGGTGCCCGAGGCCAAGGCGGTCTCGACGCTCTGCGCCTACGATGACGCCGAGGTCAAGGTGAAGAACGGCAATCTCCTGGCCAACAGCCCCTACGTCCTCGCCTCGGACGAGTTCTACCCCGCCGCCACCGCGTACGAGGTCGGCAAGGGCCGCTTCTACACGTCGACGGAGGTCGCGCACAACGCGCCCGTGGCCGTGCTGGGTTCGGACGTGGAGGAGGCGATCTTCCCGAGCGAGGACCCGATCGGCAAGGACATCACGGTGAACGGAACCCGGTACCGCGTGGTGGGCATCCTGGCAAAGAAGGGGGCGCAGTTCGGCTACTCGCCCGACAACAAGATCGTCCTGCCGACGGGAACGTTCGCGCGGCAGTTCGGCTTTCGGCTGAAGCGCGACGGCGTAAGGCTCTGGGTCTTGCCGAGGCGCACTGAGGACCTCGAGAAGGTCATCGACAAGTGCGTCTCGGTCCTTCGGATGCGCCGGAAAGTGCCCTTCAACAAGCCGAACGACTTCGCCATCATCACGCCCGACCAGCTCATCTCGCAATTCCGGGCCATCACCGGAGGCGTGACGGGGGCGATGGTCTTCATCGCGCTGATCTCGCTCGTCATCGGGGGCGTCGGCGTGATGAACATCATGCTCGTCTCGGTGACGCAACGGACTCGGGAGATCGGCATTCGAAAGGCCGTCGGCGCGCTGAAGCGCGACATCGTTCTCCAGTTCCTCGTGGAGGCGATCACGCTCACGAGCGTGGGCGGCGCCATCGGTGTGGCCCTGGGAGTCCTCATCTCGGTGGGGGTCAAGGCCCTCGTTCCTTCCCTCCCCACCTCCGTTCCCCTTTGGTCCCCGATTCTGGGCCTGGCGGTCTCGATGAGCGTCGGGATCTTCTTCGGCGCCTACCCGGCGGTGAAAGCCTCGCGGCTCGACCCGATCGAGGCGCTCCGGTACGAGTAGAGGCGTCTCTTCGGCATCTCAGGCCACCTTCAGCACGATCTTCCCGAAGGCCGCCCCCGAAGCCATTCGTTCGTAAGCCTTGCGGGCGTCGGCGAGCGGAAACACGCTGTCGACGACGGGATCGATCCGGCCGGCCTCCACCGCTTTCAGCATCGCCGAGAATTCCGCGTCCGTGCCCATCGTGGACCCGAGGATCGTGAGCTGCTTCCAGAAGATGATGCGAATCTCCTCCTCGGGATTCGGGCCCGAAGTCGCCCCGCACGTGACGATTCGCCCCTTCTTCGCGGCCGCGGTGAGCGAGTGCCGCCACGTGGCCGCGCCGACCGAGTCGACGACGACGTCCACGCCGCGCTTCCCCGTCAGCTCGCGGATCGCCTTGCCGACGTCCGCCGTCCTGTAGTCGATCGTCTCGTCGGCTCCGAGCTCGCGCGCCTTCTTGAGCTTCTCCTCCGAGGAGGACGTCACGAAGACGCGGGAGGCTCCGCACAGCTTCGCGATCTGCACGGCGAAAGTCGAGACGCCTCCGCCGACTCCGTGCACGAGCACGGTCTCCCCCGGCCGGAGGGCGGCGCGCGTCACGAGCATGCGCCACGCCGTGAGCCCCACGAGCGGAAACGCGGCGGCCTTCTCGGGAGAGAGGCGGCTCGGCGCCGGGTAGACGTTCGCCCGCGGCACGGCGATCTTCTCGGCGAACGTGCCGGGGACGTGCTCGCCGAGGATCCGGAAGCTCACGCACAGGCTGCGCTCGCCGGCAAGGCAGAACTCGCAGGTCCCGCATGAGAGACCGGGCTGCAGGACGACCCGAGACCCGGGCGCGGGGCCTTTCACGCCGGCTCCGAGCGCCTCGACGACTCCCGTCCCGTCCGCGCCCGGCACGTGCGGAAAAGTCACGGGCACTCCGGGGATGCCGTTCCTCACGAACACGTCGAGGCCGTTGAGAGCGGCCGCTTCGATCCTCACGAGCACCTCGCCGGCGCCCGGTACGGGGTCGGGCCGCTCGCCGAAGGTGAGGACGTCGTTGCTGCCGTGCGCGGTCAAGAAGACTGCTTTCATCGCTGCCTCCGCTCGGTCGAGATTAGCCGATGGCCGCGTCGGTCATAATGCAAGGCTCCGGCGCTCTCTCGCGCCCGGAAAGGAGCCGCATGAGGGCCTGGGAAATCCGTCAGAAAAGAGCGCAGAAGCGGGCCCGCGAGCTCGCTCGTAAGGAGAAGAACAAGCACACGAAGGAGACGTCGACCTTCCGGCTGGTCGTGGCGGGGCGCGGGGGCGAGCCAGCAGTCGTCGAGTCGGTCATCGTGAAGAACCCCGACGAGTCCGTCGCCGAGGCGACGTTCGAGGAGATCGAACCGGGCATTACCCTGATCGTCGAGGGCGAGCGCGGCCTCATTCAGCGCGTCGTCGTCGAGGAGAAGCTGGAGCTCGACGAGCCCGAGCCGATGCGCGAGGTGCGCGTCCGGGTCCTCTAGCCCTTCCGCCGGGGAGCCGCGCGACGACGGCGTCGCCCGCCTCGGCGGTCGAGAGCTTTCCCCCGAGGTCGCGCGTCGTCTCCCCCGCCGCGACGCACGCGGCCACGGCGCGTTCGACGAGCCCGGCGAGATCCGCGCGGCCGACGTGCCCGAGCAGCATCCCGAGGCTCCGGATCGACCCGAACGGGTTCGCGATTTCTCTGCCCGCGAGGTCGGGAGCCGAGCCGTGGACGGGCTCGAAGACGGACGTCCTGCCCGGGTGCACGTTCCCGGACGGGGCGAGGCCGAGGCCTCCCTGCAGGGCGGCGCCGAGATCGGAGAGCAC
This sequence comes from Thermoanaerobaculia bacterium, assembly GCA_963816185.1. GTDB lineage: Bacteria > Acidobacteriota > Thermoanaerobaculia > UBA5066 > UBA5066 > Fen-183. The sequence goes on from CAWFJJ010000030.1 coordinate 324,383, forward strand.
GTCGCCGAAGAGGTTGTTCGTGACGACGACGTCCAGCGAGGCCGGGTCGACCACCATCTCGTGCGCGAGAGCGTCCGCGAACATGTGCCGGCTCTCGCAGGACGGGAACTCCGCCGCCACCTCGCGAAACACGCGATGCCACAGGCCGCCGCCGCGCTTCTGGACGTTGTGCTTGTCCGCCATGAGGACACGGGGGCGCCGTCCGAGGCGTCGGGGCTTCTCGAAGGCCTGTCGCGTACGCGAAAGCCGCGCGGCAGATCCGCTCGACTCCGCGCCGGGTCGTCACGTCCTCCTCGACCGCTTCCTCGCCGGGCGTGCCGGCTCCCGCGACGCGTCCGCGCCCCGAGTAGGCCCCTTCGGTGTTCTCGCGGAAGAGGACGAAGTCTACGTCGGAGGCGTGCGCCTTTCGAAGCGGGACGAGAGAGTCGTCGAGCGCGTGCACGGGACGGATGTTCGCGAAAAGATCGAGCCGGCGGCGCATGCCGAGCAGGATCTCGTCCGCGTGCCGCCCGTCCGGAACGCGTGGGTCGCCGAAGGCGCCCGCGAGGACCGCGTCGAAATCGCGCGCGAGCATGTCGAATGCGCCCGCGGGGATCGTTTCTCCGGTCTTCAGGAAGTGATCAGCACCCCAGGGGAATAAAGAAATTTCTATGGATGGACCCGAGCCAGGGGCGGGGCCTCTCCGACGCCCGAGCGTGCTGTTTGAGCGAAGCGAGTTCACGCGAGTAGGAGGAGAGGTCCCGCCCCGGGCGAGGGCGCCGTCTGAGCGAAGCACGTCGAGCACTTTCAGAGCCTCGCGCGTCACCTCGGGGCCGATGCCGTCGCCGGGCACGACCGCGATCCGCATCGGGCGCCTCGCCCTACGCTTCGAGCGCGAGAAGCGCCGCGAGCAGCTCGCCGCCGTCCGGGAAGCGGTCCGGGCGGTGCCGCGCCAGCGTCCGCATGAGGACCGAGACCTCCCCCTCGCTCAGGAACGGGGCGTACGGGCGCGGGTCGTCGGGGTCGCGCTCGAGCCGCGCGACGAGAACGTCGTCGCCGACGTATGGCCACCGCCCCGTCGCGAGCGTGTAGAACGCGGCGCCCAGCGAGTACACGTCCGAGGCCGGGCTCGGCATCTCGCCGCGGAGGACCTCGGGCGGGAAGAAGGCCGGGCTGCCGATGAGCTTGGACGTGCCGCCCGCGTCGGCCTGGGGAAGCGCGAGGCCGAAGTCGAGGATGCGCAGCGTCTCGTGCTCGTCGAGAATGAGGTTCGCGGGCTTGAGATCCCGGTGCAGGATGCCCTTCGCGTGGGCCGCCGCGATGCCGCGGGTCGCCTGCACGAACCAGGTTCTCCAGTTCTTCTGCACTCTCTCCGAGTCCTTCTTGATGAGCTTCTGGAGATTCGGCCCCTCGAGGTACTCCATCGCGAGATACAGGCTGCCGAACCCCTCGCCGTAGTCGTAGAGCGCGACGACGTTCGGATGCTTGAGAGCGGCGATCGCCTTGGCCTCGCGCTTGAAGTAGCGCATCGCGGTCTCGTCGCCGCGGAGCTGCCACGGCAGGATCTTCAGCGCCACGAACCGGTCCAGCTTCTTGTCGAGCGCCTTGTGCACGACGCCCATGCCGCCGCGCCCGAGCTCGGCGAGGATCTCGTAGCGCGACTCGGGAGTCTCGGGAAGGCCGAAACCCATCGTGGGCTTCGCCGGCGCCGGAGACGCCGGCATCGCGATGCGCAGCGGCGGCGGCTTCGCGGGCGGCGGCGGAGCGGGCCGCGTGAAAGCCGCGTAGGGCCCCGACTTGTGCACCGCCGGCGTCCGGATGAGGGCTGCGGGCATGGGGTCGTCCGGCTCGACGTCCGAGAACGGCAAGGGCTGCACCGCGGCGCCCTGGAGCACGGAAGGATCGAAAGCCGCGATCCGCCCCAGCTCCACGCCTTCCTCGGAGTCGTCGGATGCACGGAGCGCCTCGAGCAGCGTCATGTGGAGCGGAAGGTTCTCGCCGTCGACCTTGCCGCGCCCGAGCAGCTCCCGCAGGATGTGAACGGCGTCCTTGCTTTCGCCGGCGGCCATGTGCGCGCGCGCGAGCTCGTGAAAGACCTCGGCAAGCCCCGGCTCGCTGCGCGGCACTCCGGTGAGGTATTCCCACGCCTTCTCGCGGCGCCCTCCCAGCAGCGCGCACCGCGCTGCCTCGAGGCCGCGGCCCGTGCGGAGAAAGAGCTGGGCTGCTTCGTCGAATTTCCCTCCGGCCTGAAGCGCAGCCGCCGCGGCCGGCAGGCGGCCGGCGCCGCGAAAGAGAGCTGCAGCCCTGTCGTAGTTCTTCAGCTCGGTGAAGAGCGCCGCCGCCTTCTCGACCTGTCCCGCCGCCGCGTAGGCGTCCGCCGCCGCCTCGCGATTCCCGCCGCGCTGGTAGAGGGGCGCGGCCTTCTCGAGACGCCCCGCCTCCTTCCAGGCGTCCGCCGCACGGACGAAATCACCTGCCTTCTCGAAGAGGCCCGCGGCGCGCAGCGCCTGCCCGGCCCGGCGCCACGCGTCGGCCGCGGACACGAGGTCGCCCCGGCTCTCGGCCTCGCGTGCGAGAAGCTCCTGCGCACCCTTCTCGTCGCCCGCTCGTGCCGCCGCGAGGGCGGCCTTCGTGAGGGCGCCGCTCCTTTCGAAGGACTGGACCGCTTCGACGGGGCGGCCGCTCTCCACGAAGAGCTCGCCCGCGAGGAGGAATTCCTGCGCGTTCCGGTACGCCTCGGCGGCTTCGCCGGGTTTTCCCGCGTTGCGGTAGGCGTCCGCGGCCCTCTTCCACAGCGCCGCGCGGACGGGCCCCTGCGGCGTCCCCTCGGCGAGCCGCCGGCACCCCTCCGCGAGAGACGCGTGGTCACCGAGCGCCTCGGCGATCTCGGCGAGCCGGTCCCAGCGCGACCCCGCTCGCGCCAGCAGAAGCGCCTTCTTGCCCAGCTCCTCGGCAACACCGGACTCGCCGGCGGCGTCCCACGCGCGGGAGGCTTCCCACACGTAGCCGTCGCCGGCCTCGTCATACAGGCGCGCCGCCTCCCGAGCTCTTCCGTCGCGTTGCTCGAGCGCGGCCAGCCGGGGCCAGGCCTTTGCCTTCTTGAACATCCGGCGCGCGCGCTTCGTATCGCCTGCCTTCAGGTATGCCTCGCCGGCGTGGACCCAGTCGCGCGTGTCCTGGAAGACCTGCGCGGACGAAGCCTCGGGATGTCCGGGCTGTCCGAGCCGGATCGCGAAGAGACAGACGAGAAGCCCCACGATGTCGATGGCATACCGCAGCGTGGCCGTGCGCCCGAGGAGCTGGAAGAACGGCGAGGCCGCCAAGTCACGCGAGGCGGTGTCGAGCCAAGGTTGGCGCACGAGGAGAGAGAGAACGTCGACGATCTGGTCGAGATGCGCGGTCACGAGGAAGCCGACGCCCACCACGAGGACGAGAATCGAGGAGCGCAGCCATTCGCCGATCGCGACTCCGCGCAGGTTCAGGGCCTTCACGATGAGCCGCACCAGGATGAGGACGACGACGACCGCCCCGATCTGGGGCGCGAAGTAGAAGCGCTCCGCCACGAGCCGCCGGGCGAGGTCGCTCGACTCCGTATTGGTGCGCGCCCAGTCCACGGCGCGCACGAGACCGAGCTGAGCGGCGAGCGCGAGAACCAACGTCGGAAGGTCGTCTTTCCAGTTTCTGGACGCCACGGGTACACGATTATGAGCGATTCACGGCCGCGCGCGCCGGACGCGAGGACTCGGGCCGCGGTACAGTCTCTTTCTCCATGCGACGGCCCGCCTCGATTCTCCTCGCCGTGGGACTCGTGGCGGCCCACTCCGCCTCCGCACAGTCGTACTCGGACCCCGGAACGGGCTATGGCGTCGACGCCGGATACGCGCGCGGACGTGACGCCGAGTCGGGCGGCGCCACGGGCGGAGTCCACGCCCGTCTGCGCCTCACCGGCGGGGTCGGCCTGGACGTGTCGGCCGGATATCGGCGCGACGCCTTCGCGACGGACGGTGTGCGCGCCTTGACGGTCGACGAGATCCCCGTCGCGGCCTCCCTCCTCGTTTTCTTCCCGTACGCCGGGCGCGTGCAGCCGTACCTTCTCGCGGGCATCGGCTACACGTGGGCGAAACCGAGGGGCTTGGGACCGAACGCCGGCACGTCATATCCCGCGGAGAACCTCTTCGCGCTGCACGGCGGCGCAGGAGTGGACGTCAGGACGAGCTTCAGGACGTCCGTGTTCCTCGACGGCCGCTTCGTCTTTCTCGACGTGGATGCGGTCAAGGCGCTTGCGAACCAGCCGAAGTCCGACTACGTCCGCGTCGCGGCCGGCTTCAACGTCTACTTCTAGACGGCGTCGGGGCCGAGGCCGGAAACGAGCCGGCCGAATGTCTCGGGGTCGATGTTGCCGCCCGACAGCACGACGCCCACGCGCTTGCCCGAAAGATCCTCCACGCGCCCCGACAGAACGCCGGCGAAGGCCGCGGTCGCCCCCGGCTCGACGACGAGCTTCATGGCCGTGAACAGCAGCGACATGGCGCGCCTGAGCTCGAGGTCGCTCACGGTGACGACCCGCTCGACCAGGGCGGACACGAGCGCGAACGTGTGGACGCCCGGCTTCGTCGTTTGAAGGCAGTCCGCGATCGTGGCGGGCACCGGGATGGAGACGGGATGTCCCGCGGCGAGTGACCGGACGAAATCGTCTCCCGCCTCCGGCTCGACACCGAAGACGCGGGCCGAGGGCAGGAGCGCCTTCACGGCGACCGCGACGCCGGAAAGGAGCCCGCCTCCGCCGAGGGGCGTCAGGACGGCGTCGAGGTCCGGCACGTCCTCGAGAAGCTCGAGCCCGGCGGTCCCTTGCCCCGCGATGACGGCGACGTCGTCGAACGGCGGCACGAGGACTCGGGCCTCGTTCGCGACGATCTCCGCGGCGATCTTCTCGCGGCTCTCCTCGGCGCGATCGTAGAGGCGCACTTCGGCGCCGTACCCGCGCGTGGCGGCGAGCTTGAGGGCCGGCGCGTCGCGCGGCATGACGATGACGGCCGAGACGCCGAGCTCCCGGGCCGCAAGCGCGACGGCCTGAGCGTGGTTGCCGGAGGAAAACGCCACGACACCACGCCTGCTTTCCTCGGGCGTCAGCAGCGACAGGCGCGAGAACGCACCGCGCGCCTTGAACGCGCCCACTCGCTGGAACGTCTCGCATTTGAAGTAAAGGCGGCAACCCGCCCGCGCGTCGAGGCGGCGCGAGGTCATGACCGGGGTGCGGTTCACGTGCCGCGCGATCCGCCGGCGCGCGGCCTCGACGTCGACGAGCGTCACGGGCAAGGTCACGTCGCCTTCTCCCTTTCACGCGGGGCATTCTTCACGCCGCACAGGCGGTCGGCCTCGGAGGTCACGGCGTCGATCGCGACCTCCGCACGCGCGAGGAACGAGTCCTCGCTCTCGCCATGGGTGCGCTCGAGCGCGGGCGCGAAGACGACGACGCAGCGCGAGAGCGGGAGCGGGAGGAGAAACCGGTCCCAAGAGCTGAGGAACTTCGGGCGGCTCGACGACGACGACGACGGCAGGACGAGCCCGTTCCCCTGCTCGGCGAGCGCGAGGATTCCGCGCTTGCAGCGGCGCGCGGGCCCGCGGGGTCCGTCGGGAGTGAGCGCGCCGCCGGGAGCGTCCTTCAAGGCCTCGAGGAATTCCAGCGTGGCGAGGTCCCCGGCCTTCGAGGACGATCCGCGCGCGGCCTTGAAGCCCCAGAACTTCAGGAACGTGGCGATGATCTCGCCGTCACGGCTCTTCGACGCCATCGTGACGTAGCCCTCTCCGCGGTGGGCGAGGATCCCGCCCACCATCCTCTGGTGCCAGATCGCGTGGAGGGGCTTTTTTCCGCGCGCGCGGACGGCCGCGCGGTGCTCCTCGCCGACGATCGAGAGGCGCAGCGTCAGGCGGTAGACGGAAATCGCGAGGAAGACGAGAACGCCGAGAAATCGCTGGAGCACGCCCGGATTATGACGGCGGGTACCACCCGCGGCCCTCGAACCAGTACGTCGTCTGCTTCGCGAACGGCGACCTCGGGTAACGCCGGTGCAGATGCTCGAAAGCGGCTTTCGACAGCGCCCGCGTCTGGGCGTCCGCGCAGCCCTCGCGCGTCGCGCGCACGGCGCGCGCGAGAAACTCGGGCGCGCGCGGGTCATCGGGGTGGCGCTTCGTGAACGCGAGCGCTTCGCGGCAGAACCACGTGGCGGCCGCACCCTCTTTCACGAACGCGTCGACCTCCTTCGCCGCCTCTTCCCGCTCGGCCGCCGTGAGGAAGGAGGGCGGGGGCACCGGAGGCGGGGGCACCGGGGGCTTCTGAACCGGCGCTGAGCACCACCAGGCGATCGAAAAATCGGCATCGAGCACCACGTACGGGCGCATCTGGGAGTCCTCGAGCAGGACGGCGAGGGCCGCGTCGACGCGCCACTCCGGCCCGCCGAGCCTCGGCGCGCCATTCACGAGCGCCGCCATGCGCTGCGCGACGTCCAGTCGGCCGAGGAGAATCGCGCGCGTAAGGACGACCTTGCGAAGTTTCTCCCGGGCAACAGGTTCGAGCGAGGACTCCTCGAAGAACCTGACGAGGCGATCGAGCGGAAACCAGGTGTTCAGGACCGTCTGGCCCGCTTCGTCGAAGAGGTCCTCCTTCCCTGCAATCTCCCCGTAGAGGTAGGCCGCGCGCCGAGGAGCCGCCAAAATGAACTCCTCGAACGTCGTCGCGTTCCTGAGCTCGAGGTCGAGGAACAGGTTCGTCGCCGACGACCCTGCGGCCTGCGCCTTCGCGATCGTCTCCGCGACAATCTTCCGCGCTTCGGCGCGCCGACCGGCTTTCGTCTCGAGGTCCGCGAGATGGTACGCAAAATGGACGCGGCCGGGCGCGTTCCGGGGGAGTCGCCGGACGGCTTCCGCGATCTCCGCATAGCGGGGATGATCCGGCGAGATCTTCGCGACGACGGCGGCGAGCCAGTGGTTCGCGCGCGTCCGTGTCCAGCCCTCGAGCGCCCGGTCGAGCCCGGACGGCCCCTTCGTCTGAAACGCCACGATCCAGCTCGTCAGGTCGTCCTGAGGGTCGGGCACGTAGCGTTCGCCTTGGGGGTCGCCCGGCCCCAGGCCGAGCACCCGGGCCAGGAGATCACGGTAGTGGACGAAGGAGACCGCGAACTCGGCCTCGTCCTGCGGCTTCAGGACTCGCGCGGCGGCGGAGGCCACATGCGAGTCCGGTTCGAGATGCAGCTCGACGAACCTGAGGAGGTCCTCCGACCAGCGCCGGAGCTCCGGGGTCTTTGCACCGTCCCGAACTGCGATGAACCGCGCGCGCGCCTCGGCGAGAAGCCGGAGGTAGTCTGTCTTCTCGCCGGAGCCGAGCGTCGCCTGCCGAAGAACTGCCCGTGCCGCGAGGTAAGGAGCGATCTCGCGCCAGGGAGAAGACGCATCGTTGGCGATCTCCTCGAAGCCTTTCTGCGCCAGTTCGAGGCGCCCCGCGTAGAAGCTCGCCGACGCGAGCTGGTAGGCGCGGTCGGCGCGGAGCGGCGCCGGAGCCGAGGCGGGGAGGTATTCCGGGAAAGAAGGTTTCTCGTCGGAGCAGTTCGCGAACACGGTCTCCTGCGCCGCGAGCCAGCCCCGCGTCTCGGGAGAGTCCTTGCCATACCGTCCGACGTAGCTTTGGAGCGTTTTCGCCGCGCGCTGGAAGGCATCGTCCCCGCAGTTCAAATAGGAGGAGTAGCCGACCCAGCGATCCTTGGCGACCCCCGGCCCTTTTGCCCCAGTCGCCGCCTCGCGTGTCGCCATCCACGCATCCGCACCGGGCGAGCCCGGTTCCTGCCCCTTCCAGTAGGCGAGCGCGGCAGCCTGCTCTCCAGGGCCGAGCGGGATGCCGGCGAGGTAGCGGTACGACACGACGAGGTAGGCACGGATCCACGTCGGCTGGAGGACGCCCAACTCGCCGGCGGCTTCGAAACGCGGTTCCGTCCACCCCACGGCCGAGAAGAGGTACACGCGGCCGAAGGTCCGCACGAAAGGTTCGTCCGTCGCGAGCCCCGTCGCCGCCCGGCACTCCGTCGCGAAGCCGTCCGCCGTCGCGCGTGCTCGGATCGCGGCGGCGTCGGGCCCCATCTGGAAGAGCATCGGGACAACCTCGTCGACACGCAGGGCTTCGAGCCATCGGTCCCCCACGCACCACGACGCGAGCGCCGTGAACGACAGGCCGAGGCGCTGGTCGAGCCGCCCGCGCAGCTCGGTGAGCACGGCGCGGAAGAATTTGCGCTCGGAAAGAGTCGCGTCGCCGTCGATCTGGACGGCCGAGACACGCGGGAGGCGCGCAGCAGAGAGCGCAGCCGCGACGACGGCCTCGCGCTGCGAACCCGACAGGGCGGCCCGGCGACCGCGGGAGATTTCGACTCGCACCACGGCCATGACCGGAGTCGTCTCATCCACGAGGAGAGGCTGACGCCGGCGGACGACGTGCGCCGCGTCCCCCGAAAGCCGGACGGTCGCCGCGAGAAACGCGACGCCCGCGTCCCGTCCCGCCAGAAAGCGCAGGTCTTCGGGGCGCTCCCAGGCCCAGATTACGGTCCGAGGGAAGTCGCCGAACGGGGAACCTCCGAAGAGAGAACTTCTTAGAAAGAGAAGAGCGAGCGCCGCGGCGATCATGCTCCGCGGGAGTGCGAACGGGTTGCCAGCCATGTCTCCCGCATTCTCTTACCTTTCTACGCTCTTCTTGCTCCATTCCGGATCCGCGCATCCGCCGAGGATCAGCGCCTTGCGGTTATCCTCAGGCGCAATGCGCCTCGTCGCCGACAACCTCTCGCGCTCCTTCGGGCGCCGTGCCTTCGGGCCGGTCTCGTTCAGCGTCGAGACGGGTCGGGTCCTCGGCATCGCGGGAGAGAACGGGAGCGGAAAGACGACTTTGCTGAAGACCCTCGCAGGCTTGATTCGGCCAAGCGGAGGGCGCGCGAAGATCTTCTTAGATGATGAAAAGGCAGGGGATGGCCATGAGCCGCGCGATATTCCCTGGCGCATCGGGTGGGTGGCGCCGGATCTCGCCCTGTACGGAGAGCTGACGGCCGAGGAGAACCTGACCTTTTTCGAAAGGGTCCGCGGCCTCGTGTCGGATCCCGATCGGGTACGCGCGCGGCTCGAGGGCGTCGGCCTACCGCTCGAATCCCATTCTCAGAAATCTCTCTCCTCTCTCTCCACGGGCCAACGCCAACGGGTCAAGCTCGCCTTTGCGACGCTGCACGAGCCCGACCTTCTCCTCCTCGACGAGCCGGGCGCGAATCTCGACGAGGCAGGGCGCTCCATCGTTCAGAAGGTCGTCGCGGGGCAGCGGATCCGGGGCATCACCGTGATCGCCTCGAACGACCCGCGCGATCTCGCGCTCTCGGATGAGAGAGTGACTCTCTCGTGAGCGCGCCGCGCGCGGCTGCCGGAACCGTGCCGGCGGCCATCGCCGTGCTCCGGCGGGAGCTCCTCGCGGAGTGGCGGACGCGCGTGGCCGTGAACTCGCTCTTCCTCTTCGCCTTCGCCGTGCTCGTCCTCGTCGCCTACGCCGTGGGCCCGACGCGCCTCTCGCCGGAAGACAGGCCCACCGTGAACGCCGTCCTCCTCTGGATCGTCCTTTTCTTCTCGGCGATGACGGGTCTCTCGCGCACGTTCGTTCACGAGGAGGACGCCGGCACCGCCGCGGCCCTGCGGCTGTCGGCGCCTCCATCCGGAGTCCTCCTCGGAAAGCTGCTCGCGAACGTGGCGCTGCTCGGCGCGGTGACCGCCTTCATCGTGCCTCTCTTCGTCGTCCTCATGGGCTTCGAGATCAAGGATCCGCCGCTCTTCGTCGTCCTGCTCCTGCTCGGGACATTCGGACTCGCTTCGGCGTCCACGTTCACGGCGGCTCTCGTTTCGAAGGCGAGCGCCAAAGGCGCGCTCTTCGCCGTGCTGGCGATCCCGCTCCTCCTCCCGCCTCTCGTCGGCGCCGTCCTCGCGACGCGGGTCGCGGCGACGCAGGCGGAATTCTCGGCCGGGCTCGATTTCGCGCGGCTCCTCGTCGCTTACGACGGCGTCGTCACGACGGCCTCTTTCCTGCTCTTCGACGCCGTCTGGCGCGAGTGATCCGTGGCTGAAGCCGGCGCCCTTCCCGGCCTCCTCGAAGTGGCCACGATGGTCCACCTCGTTCTCGGGATGCTGCGCGCCGTCCTCGGCTCCCGCGGCACCAAGGCGAAGATCGCTTCCTTTCCGTCGTTCCTCGCGGCGACGACACCGTGGATCTTCCCGGGGACCGTCGCGGTGCTCGCCGTCGTCCTCGCCGACCTTTTCTGGTACGCCGCAGCCGGCTTTCTCCTGCGCGGCCGTGAAACCGCCCCGCCGGCGCGGCGCCCGACGCCGACGACGACGCTGCGCGTTCTCGGCGTGCGGCGCGAGACCGACGAGATCCGGACCTTCCGGCTCGAGCGCCCGCCGGGCTTCGACTTCCAACCCGGGCAGTACCTTACGGTCGTCGTGCCCGTCGAGGGCAAGCTCGTCTCGCGCTGCTACTCGATCTGCTCTGCGCCGGACGAGACCGGGCACCTCGAGATCTCCGTGCGGCGGCAGGGCCTCGTCTCGGCGGCGCTGCACGAGAGCGTCCGCTCGGGGGGCGCGATCGCGGCGCGTAAGCCGGCCGGAAAATTCGTCTACCCGGGAGACAGCCAGCGGCCGATCGTCCTGCTCGGCGGCGGAGTCGGGATCACGCCGCTCCTCGCGATGCTCCGGCACGCGGCCGCCGCCGATCCCGGCCGTGAGGTCACGCTCCTCCTCTCCGTCCGCACGGGCATGCAGATTCCCTTCAAGGCCGAGCTCGACGACCTAGGCCGGCGCCCCGGACTGCGTGTCGTCGTCACGGCCACGCGGGGCGGCGCCGTGCCTCCCGTCCGTTCGGGCCGGCTGGACCTCGACTTCGTGAAGCGCGAGATCCGCGACCCGGCAGCCTGCGTCTTCTGTATGTGCGGCCCCGGGGAGATGATCGAAGGTTTCAAGAAAGGCCTCCCGACGCTCGGCGTGCCGCCCGGACAGGTGCGAGCCGAGGCGTTCGAGGCAGCCAAGCACGGGCCGGGAGCGCACACGGCGGCCGGGCCCTTCACGCTCGAGCTGACGGTGAGCGGAAAGACCGTGATTGTCGCCCCCGGGGCGACGCTTCTCGAGGCGGCCGAGGCGGCGGGGGCTGACATCCCCTCGTCCTGCCGCGCCGGCGTCTGCCAGACCTGCCGGACCAGAGTGGTCTCGGGCGACGTCGACTGCCCCGCCGACTGCACCGACGACGCGGACCGGCGCGACGGCTGGATCTACCCGTGCGTCGCCTGGCCGAAGTCGAACTGCACGCTCGAAGCCTGATTCGTGATCTGAGACACAGTCTCAACGTTAGGCTCGGACACTTTGAGATAAAGCCGAGCCGAGGCTCGGACTGTCCGGTACGTACGCTTCGGCGTCCCATTTGCCCATCGGCTGCATCTCGGGAACAGATCTTGCTTTTCGGGAGCAGATTCCGGATTTTTGAAAGGAGTACAGGGGATTGGACTACGTGGCGAACCCGAAGAAGGGTACCCGTCGGATCTCCGCCTCGCCTCCAACATTCCTCGGTCCCTCCTCCGTCGTCCCGACGCTCACTGCCGCACGCGCCGCCTCCGCGAAGGTGAAGCGCGACGCCTGGCTTCCGATGGCCTCCCTCTCGCACGCCCTCGCCCTCGCATTCCTCGTGAGCCTCGGCCTCGTCGCCTTCGTGTTCGTGAAGCTGGGCGGATGGCAGTACTACTTCGCTCCGGAGGCGACACGCGGCTACATCCCGGCACACAAGCTCCTACACCCCGCCGGGCGCGCCGGCGAGATGTTCGGGATCGCGGGCCTCCTCATCATGTGCATGACCCTCGTCTACGCCGCGCGCAAGAAGTTCCGCGGCCTCTCGAAGATCGGCACGACGAAGACCTGGCTCGAGATCCACATCTTTTGCGGCCTCGTGGGTCCCGTGCTCGTGACGCTCCATACCGCGATGAAGTTCAACGGCGTCGTCTCGATCGCGTACTGGTCGATGATCCTCGTCGTCCTGTCCGGCTTCATCGGGCGCTATCTCTACGTGCGGATCCCGAAGACGCTTCGCGGGACCGAAATCTCTCTCGAGGAGCTCGACGCGCGCGCCATCGAGCTCAAGGGCCAGCTCGCGGCCGAAGGTCTTGCGACCGTCCTTCTACGCCGGATCGAGGAGCTCGAGCAAGGTTCACGCTCGGGGGGCTTCATCCTCGGGGACTTCAGGCTCGGACGAGGACTCGCTCAGCTCCACAAGGAGCTCGCTCAGGCCGGTATTTCGCCTACGCGCCTCGTCGCCGCCGACCGGCTCATCCGCGAGCGGGTGACGCTTCTCAGGCGCATCGCGACGCTCGACACCTCCAAGAAGCTCTTCCACCTCTGGCACGTCTTCCACAAGCCGTTCGTCTACGTGATGCTCGCGATCGCCGCGGTCCATGTCGCGGTCGCGCTGTACTTCGGCTACGCGGGCCACTGGTGAGGGCACGCCTCCTCGGGCTCGCGTCGGTCCTCGCTTCGCTCGTGCTGGCGGCACACGCGGACGCGCAGGGCCTCGGGACCCTCGTCTCCCCTGGCAAGCTCTCGAAGGCGCACGCGAACCTCGAAGGCCTCGACAAGTGCCAGACCTGCCACGAGCCGGGCCGCCAGGTCACCGCCGCCAGGTGTCTCGCCTGCCACAAGCCCGTCGCCGAGCGCATCAAGGCGAAGAAGGGAGTCCACCGGAACGCCACGGGCGACGACTGCGCGAGCTGCCACGTCGAGCATGCAGGTCTCGACGGAGACCTCCGTCACTTCACGCCGAAGGGCTTCGACCACACGGGCGAGGCCGGGTTCGCTCTCGACGGCCTCCACGCGCCGCTCGAGTGCAATACCTGCCACAAGACACGCTCGTACCTCGGCCTCTCCGCGTCGTGCGCCTCCTGCCACAAAGACGTCCACAACGGGACTCTCGGCGCAACGTGCCAGACGTGCCACGCGACGAGCGTCGCCTTCAAGGACACGCGAAAGGGGTTCGACCACTCCCGGACGAAGTACCCGCTGACCGGCGCCCACACGAAGACTCCCTGCGAGAGCTGCCACAACGTCAAGGGCGAGTACCGAATCGCGCGCTTCGCCGTCTGCGAGGGCTGCCACAAGAACCCCCACCAGCCGGCGCTCGGGACGTGCACGACGTGTCACGTCACGACGAGCTTCAAGGAGCCCGCTGAGGGCCGGAGGTTCGACCACGCGAAGACGGGCTATCCGCTCCGCGGCCGCCACGCGAGCGTCGCCTGCCAGACGTGCCACGTGAAGCCGGCGACGGTCGTGCGCCTCAGGTACGCGCGCTGCGCCGACTGCCACCAGGACGTCCACAAGGGCCTCTTCCCCCGCGAGGATTGCGCGTCCTGCCACACGGAGAGCGGGTTTGCGCCCGCGAAATTCGATCATGGGACGCGCACGAAGTTCCCCCTCGACGGCAAGCACGCGGCCACGCCTTGCCTTGCCTGCCATAAGCAGGCGGGAGCACAGGTGCGTGCTCCCCGCGCGCAGCGGGTCGTCGACTTCCGCGGCGCGAAGGCGGCGTGCGCCTCCTGCCACAAAGACGCCCACAAGGGGAAGCTCGGCTCGAGCTGCCAGACCTGTCACGGAACGACCTCCTTCAAGGTTTCGGAGTTCCGGCACCCGCGCCAGCCCGAGTTCTTCGAGGGCGCGCATGCGGGCGTCGCGTGCGAGAAGTGCCATCTCCCGGAGCCGGCGTCCCGAACCGACCTCGCGAAGGGCGCCGCGGCACCCGCGGCCGCGCGGCAGTACAGAGGCGTGTCGTTCCAGTGCGCGAGCTGCCACAAGGACCCGCATCTCGGGCAGGTGGGTCCGGACTGCGCGGCGTGCCACAGCCTCGCGACGAAGGGCTACAAGCCCGACCTCTTCGTCCACACGCGCGCGAAGTTCGCGCTCACGGGCAAACATGAGACGGTCCCTTGCGCGAAGTGCCACGCGAAGGAGACCGGGACGTTCCCCGCGGGCAAAGGCACGGCGGTCCGCCTCACGGGCCTCTCGACGGAGTGCCGAACCTGCCACAAGGACCCGCACCTCGGGCAGCTTTCGCCGCGCTGCGAGACGTGCCACGACGCCGCATCGTTCCGGATCGCGAAGTTCACGCATCCCGCGAAGAAGGAGACCGAGGGCTTCTTCGTCGGCAAGCATGCGGCGATCGCATGCGCCGAGTGCCACCCGAAGGAGACGATGGATTACCCCGCGGGCCGCGGAACCGCCGTTCAATATTCGGTCCCGGTCGATTGCGCGCACTGCCACGAGGACGCGCACAAGGGCGCCTTGGGGCGCGACTGCGCGTCCTGCCACAACGCGAACCAGTGGCGGACCGCCTCGCGCGCCTTTCACAAAACAGCCGCCTTCTCGCTCGAGGGCAAGCACATCTCGGTCCCGTGCGCGTCCTGCCACCTGAAAGGCGTCCTCAAGGGCACGCCCACGGGCTGCTACGACTGCCATTGGATCCGCAAGCCCGACGACCGCTTCAAGACGAAGCTCGGGAGCGACTGCCAGACGTGCCACCGGCCGATCGGCTGGACCGCCGTCACGTGGAGCCACACGTCCGCGACGGGATTCACGCTCGAGACGCCCCACAAGACGCTCGACTGCGAGTCCTGCCACAAGAGTCAGGTCTTCCCGGGGACGCCCCGGGACTGCTACTCCTGCCATCGGGCGGACTACGAGCGCGTCCAGAACCCGAACCACGTCGCAGGCGGCTTCCCGACGGATTGCACCGGTTGCCACAAACCGACTGCCCCGACGTGGCGGGGCGCGACGTTCACCCACGCGACCTTCCCGCTCGCCGGCGTCCACGCGACGCAGGCCTGCGCCTCGTGCCACGTGAACAACATCTACAAGGGAACGCCGCGCGACTGTTTCTCCTGCCATCGGACGGACTACCAGAATTCGAAAAACCCGCCCCACGCTGCCGCCGCGTTCCCGACCACGTGCGACTCGTGCCACAAATTCTCCGATCCGAACTGGCAGGGCGCGGGTTTCAACCACAACTCGGCGACGACGTTCCCGCTGGTCGGGCCGCACGTCACGGCGCCGTGCGCAAGCTGCCACGTCAACGGCAACTACACGACCGTCCCGACGACCTGCTACGGCTGCCACCAGAAGGACTCGGCGGGCGCCACGACTCCGGTGAACCATTCCGGCCTGCCGACGACGTGCGAGAGCTGCCACAAGAACACGGACACGACCTGGCTGCTGGCGACGGCCTTCAACCACTCGACGTACTTCGCGCTGGCCGGCGCCCACGTCACCGCAGCTTGCGCCCAGTGCCACACGAACGGCAACTTCACGACCCTGCAGTCGACCCCGACGCCTTGCGCGACCTGCCACCAGAACGACTACAACACGGCGAAGACGCCCGTGGACCACGTCGCGTCAGGCTTCTCGACCACCTGCGACTCGTGCCACAAGTTCTCCGACACGACGTGGATGCAGGCGACGTTCAGCCATACGACCTTCCCGCTGGTCGGCGTGCACGCGACGACGCCCTGCGCGACGTGCCACAACCCCCCGTATGCCCCTTCAGCCAACAACTACACGACCGTCCCGACGACCTGCTACGGCTGCCACCTGAAGGACTCGGCGGGCGCCACGACTCCGGTGAACCATTCCGGCCTGCCGACGACGTGCGATTCCTGCCACAAGAACACGGACGCGACCTGGTCGCTGGCCACGGCCTTCAACCACTCGACGTACTTCGCGCTGGCCGGCGCCCACGTCACCGCAGCTTGCGCCCAGTGCCACACGAACGGCAACTTCACGACCCTGCAGTCGACCCCGACGCCTTGCGCGACCTGCCACCAGAACGACTACAACACCGCGAAGACGCCCGTGGACCACGTCGCGTCAGGCTTCCCGACCAACTGCGACTCGTGCCACAAGTTCTCCGACACGACGTGGATGCAGGCGACGTTCAGCCATACGACCTTCCCGCTGGTCGGCGTGCACGCGACGACCGCCTGCGCGAGCTGCCACGTCAACAACAACTACACGACCGTCGCGACGACCTGCTACGGCTGCCACCAGAAGGACTCGGCGGGCGCCACGACTCCGGTGAACCATTCCGGCCTGCCGACGACGTGCGATTCCTGCCACAAGAACACGGACGCGACCTGGTCGCTGGCCACGGCATTCAACCACTCGACGTACTTCGCGCTGGCCGGCGCCCACGTCACGGCGCAATGCGCCCAGTGCCACACGAGCGGCAACTTCGTCAGCGTGCCCAAGAGCCCGTGCTCGGCGTGCCACCAGAACGACTACAACAACGCGAAAACGCCGGTGAACCACATCGCGTCGAGCTTCCCGACCACCTGCGACTCGTGCCACAAGTTCTCCGACGCGACGTGGATGCAGGCGACGTTCAGCCATACGACCTTCCCTCTCGTCGGCGTACACGCGACGACCGCCTGCGCGAGCTGCCACGTCAACAACAACTACACGACCGTCGCGACAACCTGTTACGGCTGCCACCAGAAGGACTCGGCGGGCGCTACGACTCCGGTGAACCATTCCGGCCTGCCGACGACGTGCGACAGCTGCCACAAGAACACGGACGCCACCTGGCTCTTGGCCACGGCCTTCAACCACTCGACGTACTTCGCGCTGGCCGGAGCCCACGTCACGGCGGCCTGCACCCAGTGCCACACGAGCGGGAACTACGTCAGCGTGCCCAAGAGCCCGTGCTCGGCGTGTCATCAGACGGACTACAACAACGCCAAGACGCCCGTGAACCACGTCGCGTCGAGCTTCCCGACCACCTGCGACTCGTGCCACAAGTTCTCCGACGCGACGTGGATGCAGGCGACGTTCAGCCATACGACCTTCCCGCTGGTCGGCGTGCACGCGACGACGCCCTGCGCGAGCTGCCACGTCGCCAACAACTACTCCACCGTCCCGACGACCTGTTACGGCTGCCACCAGAAGGACTCGGCGGGCGCCACGACTCCGGTGAACCATTCCGGCTTGCCGACGACGTGCGACAGCTGCCACAAGAACTCGGACACCACCTGGCTGCTGGCGACGGCCTTCAACCACTCGGCATACTTCGCGCTCGCTGGCGCCCATGTCACGGCGGCCTGCACCCAGTGCCACAACCCCCGAAGCGCGAAAACTACGTCAGCGTGCCCACGAGCCCGTGCTCGGCGTGCCACCTCCCCGCCTACCAGACCGCGACGACTCCCGTGAACCACATCGCGGCGGCCTTCCCCACGACCTGCGACACGTGCCACAAGTTCTCCGACACGACGTGGCTGCAGGGCGTCTTCAACCACACGTACTTCCCGCTGGTCAGCAATCACAACGTGCCGTGCAACCAGTGCCACACCACCGCCGGCACCTACGCGGTCTTCAACTGCATCAGCTGCCACACGGCCGCCAAGACAAACGGGGATCACTCGGGCGTCAAGGGCTATGTGTGGGCGTCGACGGCCTGCTACTCCTGCCACCCGAACGGACGAGGCGGCTGATGCGCCGCCGCCTCGCGATTCTCGCGGCCCTCCTAGTCCTGAGGGCCCCGGCCGCGGCGCAGTCCGCCCTCGACCTCGGCCGCATCGCCGTGTTCGGCCAGGTCCTGCGGTCGAAGAACGACGACGGGACGACGACGGCCTACAACGAGCTGACCGCTTCGGTCACGCTCCACACGCCGCCGCGCGACACAGACGGGGTCGAGTTCTCGATCGACGCGCGCGGCTCTGAGTACCCGTCCGTCGCAAACCGCGATCCGCACCTGACCGTCTATGACGCCTGGGTCGGCGGGCATCTCGCGGGCGGCCACCTGGCCGTGCGGCTCGGTCAGATGTACCTGAACGACCTCGGTGCCCTTGGAGGCGTGGGCGGTGCCGCGCTCGAAGGCCGAACCGGTAAGGTCCGGTTCGGCCTCTTTGGCGGCCTCGAGCCGAAGGGTTTCGACGCGGGCTACGTCGCGGATGTCAGGAAGGGCGGTGCGTACGTCGCTTATGACGGGGAGCGCGGCTGGCACGACGCCCTCGGTTTCGTCACGATCCGCGACCAGGGACTCGTTGAGCGGAATGTCCTCTCGACGACGAACTTCATCCCGGTCGGCAAAGAGTTCTTTCTCTACCAGGCCGCCGAGTACGATCTGACCGGGCCGGGAGGCGTCGGGAGCGGCGGCCTCGCCTACGTCTTCGCGACGGCCCGCTGGGCCCCTGCCAGGACGTTCGAGATCCAGGGCCAGTACCAGCACGGGCGCTCGATCGACGCGCGCTCGATCACGCAGGACCAGCTCGCGGGCCGCCCGGTGGACGCGAAGAGCCTTCAAGGTTTTCTCTTCGACTCGATGGGCGGGCGCGCGACCGTGGAGTTTGCCCGCGGCTGGCGGGTCTGGGGCGGCTACTACCAGGACAAGAACAATCGCGACGACATCGCGTCGAACCGCTGGCAGTTCGGCCTGTCCGCGATGAACGTCCTCGGGTCGGGGTTCGATGCATTCGCCTCGGACAACCGGACGATCCGCCCGGGAAGCTCCAGCTACGACGCGTGGTACTTCTCTCTCGGGCGCAGCCTCGGCTCCCGTCTCTACCTGACCGTGGACTACTCGACCTCGCTGTCCGTGCTGCAGCTGACCGATTCGGGGGGCCTCACGGTCGTGAACCGGCCCTCCTCGAGACGCTACAGCCTCTCGGGAACGTTCAACGTCACTCGCGCGTTCTCCGTCTTCGTGACGGCCGAGCAGCTCGTCGACGACACGTCGAAGGAGAACCGGGGCCTCTTGGGCCTATCGTTCCGTTTTTGATACGGAGTCTCTGAAGCAAGCAGACTAATGGGGAGCGGGCATCCGGGCGTTATGATCCTCGCCGTGAAGACCCTCGGTTTCGCCGGCAAGTGGTTCCTGGGACTCGGGATGGCTGTGATTTGCTGGGCCGCCTTCCTCTGGGCCCGTCCCGCCCAGAACTTCGTCGGCGAGTCCTCGAGGATCGTCTTCTTCCACGTGCCGATGGCGTGGGTATCCACGCTCGCTTTCTTCCTCGCCGCCTGGCATTCGGCCGTCTATCTGAAGAACCGCCGGATCGAGAACGACGACGCCGCGGCCGGCGCGGCGCGGCTCGGTTTCGTGTTCTGCGTTCTGGCCACGGTCACCGGCTCGATCTTCGCCCGCGTGATGTGGAACTCGTACTGGAACTGGGACCCCCGCGAGACGTCCATCGTGCTCCTGCTCCTCGTGTACGGCGCGTATCTCGGCCTGAGAGGCGCGCTCGAGGACCCCGAACGTCGCGCGACGCTCTCGGCGGCGTACGCGCTCGTGGCGGTCGTGACCGTTCCTTTCCTGACTTTCGCCGTCCCCCGCATGTACCAGTCGCTGCATCCCGACACCGTCCTCAACGCGCGAGGAAAGGTCGAAATGTCCGCGGACATCCAAACCGTTTTCTTCTCCTCCATGGTGGCTTTCATGATCTTGTTCTTCTGGATGTGGAATCTCGACCGGCGGGTGTCCCGTATCGTCCGCGAGAGGGCGACGGCGTGAGCGGGGCTCTCGGGTACGTCGCGGCGGTCAACATCGTGATCTGGGCCGGAATCTTCGGCTACCTCGTCTATCTCGACCGGAAGGTCCGGGCCGCCTCGGGGCCCGGGCAGGAGAAACCCCGATGAAACGTGCTTACTGGGCCGGCGCCCTCCTCGTCGTCGGCTTTCTCGCCCTCGGTCTGTCCACGTTCACGCGCTCGATGACGCCTTACGTCTCCTTCGCCGAGGCGAAGGCCGCGCCGCGCACGGTCCAGGTGATGGGCGCCCTCGAAAAGGGCACGTCGCGTTACGACACAGCCTCGAAAACGCTCTATTTCACGCTCCTCGACCCGAAATCGCACGAGTCGATTCCCGTCTCCTACACGGACGTGAAGCCCGCGAATTTCGAGGACGCCGTGTCCATCGTGGCGATCGGCCGGTACGAGGGCGGCGTCTTCGCCGCAGAGAAGCTTCTCGTCAAGTGCCCGTCCAAGTACCAGGGCGAGGAAATCGAAAAACAGTACGGCGCCAAAAAGGCCTGAGGACACCCCATGAACAATCTCCCCGGAATTCTCGGCTTCGCGCCGGGCACGCTCGCGATTTGGGCGGCCATGCTCTTCGGCGTCACGTGCATGCTCGCCTACCTGCGTTCGATGCGCAGCACGGGATTCGCAGCCGGGGATTTTCTTAGAAAGGGTAAGAGGGGCTCCCGTGCGGTCGCAGCAACGGCCGATCCGGGCGACCTATTACCATTCGAAGAAAATTCTCTTTCTCCTAATCTCTTCTTCGCCCGGCGCCTGTATTACGCCTACGTCTTCTCGGTCCTTCTCGCGTCGTTCCTCCTTCTGACGCGGCTCCTCTCGCACGACTTCCGCATCTCATACGTGGCGTCGTACTCGGGGCGCGACCTGCCGTTCTATTACCTCTTCTCGACGTTCTGGGCAGGGCAGGAGGGCTCGTTCCTGCTCTGGCTCTTCTGGGGCGCGCTCATCGGGCTGTTCGTTCTGAGGTCCGCGAAGGAGCAGGAAGCTCCCGTGATGGTGATCTACGTCGCGTCGTTCCTCGGAATCGTCGCGATCCTCGTCAAGCAGTCGCCGTTCCGGTTCCTCGCGCAGATCCCGCCGGACGGCCAGGGCCTGAACCCGCTCCTGCAGGACCCGTGGATGGTCATCCACCCGCCGGTCATGTTCTCTGGGTTCGCGTCCCTCTCGGTGCCGTTCGCGTTCGCGATCGGCGCGCTCTGGATGAAGCGCTGGGACGGCTGGGTCGTCCGCGCCATGCCGTGGGCGCTCTTCACGTTCGTCACGCTCGGCACCGCGATCCTGATGGGCGGGTATTGGGCCTACAAGACGCTCGGCTGGGGCGGCTACTGGGGCTGGGATCCGGTCGAGAACACGTCCCTCGTGCCATGGCTCGCGACGGTCGCGCTCGTGCACGGAATGTTCCTCCAGAAGATGCGCGCCAAGCACCGCAAGATCAACATCATTCTCGCGATCCTCGCTTTCTGCTGCATCCTGTACGGCACGTTCCTGACTCGCTCCGGAGTTCTCGCGGACTTCTCCGTTCACTCCTTCATCGATCTCGGGATCACCGGGTGGCTCGTCGGGATCATCGTCGTCTTCCTCGTCGGCGGCCTCGCCCTCCTCGCATGGCGCTGGAAGGAGATCCCGGTCGTCTCCGACCTGGACGCGACGACCGGCAAAGAGAAGGAAGAGCCGTTCCTGTCACGGTCGGTCCTCTTCATCCTCTCCGTGACGCTCTTCTGCGCCTCGGGCCTCGTCATCCTCCTCGGGACCTCGGCTCCGATCCTGACGCGTGTCCTGGGCAAGCCCTCGCAGGTCGCGACGAGCTTCTACAACGTCACGCACCGGCCGATCGCGGGTCTCATGGCCCTGCTTCTCCTTCTCGTGCCGTACCTGTCATGGCGCGGCGAGAACGGAAAGGGCGTCCTGAGAAAGGCCCTCGTCCCGGGCGCCGTGGGACTCCTCAGCGTCGGAGTCTTCTTCTCGGCGGGCGTGCGCGGGGCGGGCGACCTCCTGATCCTCGCTCTCGCGGTGGCCGGGTTCGTCGCGAACGCCGAGACCGCGGTCCTCTTCGTGAGGCGCAGGGCCGTCAAGACCATGGGCGGATATCTCGCGCACATCGGCATGTCGATCATGCTCGTGGGCATCCTCATCTCGGGCGTCTACGAGAAGAAGACGACGGTGAACCTCTTCAAGAACCAGCCGGTCACCGTCGGGAGCAACACCTTCACGTTCACGCGCACCGTCTTCGTCACGGACAGCGGCGAGGTGAAGCGTTTCGAGGAGCTCAACGCGGCCGACCCCTCCGACCGCCGCGCCAAACAGGCGATGGAGGTCGAGGTTTCGTCGCCCGGGCGCAGCGTCTGGAAGGCCTATCCGAAGCTCTACACGAACACGCGCACGAACCAGATGATGGCGAACCCCGACGTGAAGTCGTCGCCGCTCATGGACCTCTACGTCTCCCCGCAGGCTTACGACCCGGGGCGATCCGCGCACATCGAGGGCACGACGCTCGCCCTGAGGAAGGGCGAGTCGAAGACCGTCGACGGCGTCAAGGTGAAGTTCCTCGACTTTTCCGCCGACCGCTCGCAGGTGTCGTCGGACCGGCCGCGAGTCACCGTGACGGGCAATTTCCTCGTGACGACCGCCGAAGCCTCCGAGGAGAAGACCGCCCGGCTCGTCATGTACTTCGGCGGAGCGTCGGCGGAGTCCGCGACGGAGTCACCGGAGACGCCTCTTCCCGGAAAAGGCCGCTTGAAGATTCTCAAGGTGTCGCCGAACGAAGGCACATGCGAGATCGAGCTCCTCGGTGTCGCTCCGGGCGGAGACCTCAAGCCGGCGACGGCCGAGACCTTGTCCGTCGACCTCACGACGAAGCCGCTGATCTCCCTCGTGTGGGGAGGCTTCTACGTGATGATGGCGGGCGGCCTCCTGGCGCTCGTGCGCCGCGCCCGCGATTCGCGCCAGGCGGCGATCGCCTAGACTCTCCCTCTCGAGGAGAACCCATGAAATCAGTCTCGTCCGCTCTCGCTGTCTTCGCGTTGGCTGCCCTCGCCGTCCCGCTCGCCGCCCTCGCCCAGCCCGCCGCGCCCGCGAAGCCGAAGGCGCTCGATCCCGCGAACTTCGACACGTCCGTCAAGCCGTGCGAGGACTTCTACGAGTATGCGAACGGCGCGTGGCTGAAGACTCATCCCATCCCCGCCGACCGCGCGCGCTACGGATCCTTCGACGAGGTCTCGGACCGCAACCGCGAGGTCCTCAGGAAGATCCTCGAGGAGACCTCGGCGAAGAACGACTGGCCGAAGGGATCGAACGAGCAGAAAGTCGGCGACTTCTACGCCGCCGGGATGGACGAGGCCGCGATCGAGAAGGCGGGGACGAAGCCTCTCGCGCCGTTTTTCGCCGCGATCGACAAGCTGAAGGCTCCGGGCGACCTTCCCGCGGTGCTCGCGGAGCTCCATACCCGGGGCCTCGAGGCCGGATTCAACTTCCGCGTCGCCCAGGACGCCCGGAAGAGCACGCGGTACATCGGCATCCTGAACCAGGGTGGCCTCGGCCTTCCCGACCGCGACTACTACACGAAGGACGATGCGAAGTCGAAAGGCCTCCGCGAAGCCTACCGGAAGCACGTCGCGAAGATGTTCGAGCTCTCCGGAGACTCTCCCGAGAAGGCGAAAGAGTCCGCGGACGTCGTGATGGCGCTCGAGACGAAGCTCGCGGAGCCCGCGCTCACGCGCGTCGAGAACCGCGATCCGCAGAGGACCTACAACAAGAGGACGCTCGCCACGCTCGTCTCCGAGGCGCCGGGCTTCGACTTCCCGCGCTTTTTCACCGACCTCGGCGCGTCCTCCGCCACCGAGGTGAACGTCAGGCAGCCGCGCTTCTTCGTCGCGTTCGGCGAGCTTGCGCGCACGGTTCCCGCCCAGACGTGGCGGACGTACCTGAGATGGCACGTTCTCCGGCAATCCGCGCCTTATCTTGCGAAAGCCTTCGAGGAGGAAGCCTTCGCGTTCAGCGGGAAGACCCTGATGGGCGTTCCGGAGCAGGAGCCGCGCTGGAGGCGAGTCCAGGCCGCGACGGACCAGGCTCTGGGCGAGGCCCTGGGGCCTCTCTACGTGGCACGCGCCTTCACCCCGCGCGCGAAAGAACGGATGCGCGTCCTCGTCGAGAACCTGCGCGCCGCGCTCATGGAGCGGATCGATGCCCTGCCGTGGATGAGCGCCGAGACGAAGAAGCAGGCCCAGCGAAAGCTCGCCGCCTTCAACGTGAAGATCGGGTATCCCGACAAATGGCGAGACTACTCGTCCCTCCCGATTTCACGCGCGTCGTATCTCGAGAACGTGTGGAACGCCCGCACCTTCGAGACGAGGCGCAACCTCGCGAAGCTCGGCAAGCCCATCGACCGGACGGAGTGGGGCATGACGCCCCCGACGGTGAACGCCTACTACAACTCCACGATGAACGAGATCGTCTTCCCAGCGGGGATTCTCCAGCCTCCTTTCTTCTCCGAGGACGCCGACGACGCCGTGAACTACGGCGGGATCGGCGTCGTCATCGGCCACGAGATGTCCCACGGCTTCGACGACTCCGGCAGCCAGTACGACGCGGACGGGAACCTCAAGAACTGGTGGACGCCCGCCGACCGGAAGGCTTACGACGCCCGCACGGCTCTCGTCGTGAAGCAGTTCGACTCCTACAAGCCGCTCCCCGACCAGGCCATCAACGGCAAGCTCACGCTCGGAGAGAACATCGGCGACCTTGGCGGCATCAAGATCGCCTACGCGGCGCTCCAGAAGGCGCTCGCAGGGAAGCCGCACACCGCGATCGACGGTTTCACGCCGGAGCAGCGCTTCTTCCTCTCGTTCGCGACGATCTGGCGAAACCACTCGCGAGACGAGGCCCTTCGTGTCCAGCTCAACACGAACCCGCACAGTCCCGGCAAGTGGCGCGCCATAGGCCCCACCTCGAACCTGCCGGAGTTCTACGACGCGTTCGGCTGTGCGGAGGGGGCTCCCATGCGCCGCGCGGAGGCCGAACGGCCGAGCATCTGGTGACGCCGGTCGGCACGCCGGCGCTCATGAGTCCACGCGGCGGTCCGTGATGCGCCGCGTCGCTCTCATCCTCTTCCTCGTCCTCCTCACCGCCTCCGCCTGTCACCGTGCGCCGCGGGATCCGGTGATGGCATGCCTGACGAGCGCCATCGCGAGCCGCCGAGTCGCGCGACGCCGACGGCGTCATGAGCCGCTGTGGCGGAAGGCTTCCGCGATGCCGAGGGCGGCGGCAAGGCGGACGCGGCCGCGCTCGTGCGTCGGACGCCTCGCCGCCTACGAGTCGCTCTCGCTCACGCTCTCGGGCGTCGCGATCGAGCGCGGCCCGGCCGCGGCGCAGGCGAAGTTCAAGGTGCGAATGTCGGGCAGGCCGCGGGCCGTGGGCGGGCTCGAAGGGCTCCTCCCCCGCTCGTCGAACTGGAGCTTCGACGTGCGCCTCGAGGCGGGAACGGGTGGATGGAAGATCACGTGGGCCTCCTGGACGCGCCTCGAGGACGGGGACTGATGCCTCCCGCGGTTCGGCCCCTTCCAGAGTCACCACCCGATCCCGTAGTCCTCCCCGTGGTCGCTCGACCCGCCCCACATCGTGCCGTGCTCGCGGTCGAGGTAGATCGCGTTGATGGGGCCGGACGTCTTCGCGTGCGGCTCGAGCTTGTAGCCCATCTTCACGAGCTCGCCGCGCACCCAGGCGGGAAGCGAGGCAGGAATCATCATGGCGCCCGGGCGCGACTCGTGGGCGCCGAAGGAGCTCCTCATCTGGTAGCTGTTGATGTTTGCGGCCTCGGTGGCTTCCTGGACCGTCATCCCGAACTCCACGACGTTCAGGAAGAACTGGAGGAGGTTCTGGTCCTGCGAATCGCCGCCCTGGACCGAGAAGACAGAGATACGGCTTGCCGTCCTTGAGCGCGAGCGTCGGCGTGAGCGTGACGCGCGGGTGCTTGCCGGGCTCGAGCACGTTGAACGGGTTTTCCGCGGGGTCGAGGACGAAGCTCTGCATGCGCTGGCTCATGCCGATGCCGGTCTTCCCCGCGATGACCGCCGGGAGCCAGCCGCCCGACGGCGTGACGGAGACGACCCATCCCTCCGCGTCCGCCGCCTCGACCGACGTCGTGCCGGCGTAGAAGGACTCGAAGAAGGAGATTCTTCGAAAGTGATGCGGCGCGCGCGAGCGCGACGGGCGCGTCGGCGGTGCCTGCGGCCGCGCGGCTTCGGCCGTCGTCCACCTTTCGAAGAAATCCGAAACGGGTTCTTTTCGCCCTGAAACGGATAGGGGTCCCCGGGCTTCACGTTCGGATCGTTCTTCGCCCAGTCGATCGCCGCCGCGCGCTGCTTCGCGTATTCCTTCGAGAGAAGTCCCTTCGTCGGCTCGGCGGGCGGGAAGTACGGGTCGCCGTAGTAGAAGTCGCGGTCCGCGAACGCGAGGTTCATCGCCTGGTAGAGCGCGTGGATGTAGCGCGCGCTGTTGTAGCCCATCGCCTTGAGGTCGATGCCCTCGAGGATGTTCAGGGCCTGGAGCATCGCGGGCCCCTGCGTCCAGACGTCGAGCTTGTAGACGTCGATGCCCTTGTACGTCGTCTTCACCGGCTCCTCGATGCGGACCTTCCAGTTCGCGAGGTCCTCGAGCGTGTGGAGGCCGCCGACCTCGCGCGAGCCGCGCACGAACTCCTGCGCGATGTCGCCCTTGTAGAAGCGGTCGTACGCCGCGAGGATCGCGTCCTTCCGGCTCTTCCCCGAGGCGAGCGCCTGCTTCTCCGCCTCGACGAGCTTGCGGAGCGTCGCGGCGAGATCCGGCTGCCGGAAGATCTCGCCCGCCTGCGGCGGCTGGTCGCCCGGACGCGGCAGGAGGACGCGCCTCGACTCGGGCCACTTCAGGAGCCAGTCGCGCTGCCTCTGCGCGGTCGAGACGTGCTGCTGCTCGACCGGGTAGCCGTCCGCCATGTCGATCGCGGGCGCGAGGACGTCGGCGAGCGAGAGCGTTCCGTACTCGGCGAGCATCACCATGATTCCGCCCGGCGTTCCGGGCGTCACCGCGGCGAGCGGGCCGTACTCGGGCGGATACGCCATGCCCTTCGACCGGAAGAACTCCGGCGTCGCTCCGGTCGGCGCGACGCCGAGCGCGTTGATGCCGACGACCTTCCCGGTCTTCGGGTTGTAGATCGAGCGCCTGCGTCTCGCCGCCCCAGGACAGCGTGTCCCACATCGTGCAGGTGGCGGCGATCATCGCGGCCGCCGCGTCCACGGCGTTGCCGCCTTTCTGGAAGATCATCGCGCCCGCGGTCGCCGCGAGCGGCTTGCCGGTGATCGCGAGCCACTTCTTCGCGTGAAGAGGCGGCTTGTTCGTGGCCGCCCGGGAAAGCAGCCCGAGAGCGCCCGAGAGGGCGACAACGGCGAAACCGACTCGCAGAAACCGGCCGAACGCTGTCATCGAAGCCTCCTCGCCGTTCGCGAGGAGATTATGGGAATGAGAATCAGAGACCGAAGAAAAATCTGCTCAGAAAACAAATCGGGCTGGCCGCCAACCCGAAGCTCATTAGTGATGCACCTCCGCATGCTCCACGCGCGGCGCGACGGCGGACGCGGAGCCTGTCGGCTGCGAGACTTCCTTGACGACCTCTCCCGCTTTGTCGGCGATGCGGCGCGCGATGTCCGCCTGCGAGACGATCCCACAGCAGAATCCGTCCTGATCCACGACCACGAGGCGGCGGACCCGGTTCTCCTCCATCGTTGTGCAGGCGACGTCCAGCCGGGTTCCCGGCGTGACCGTCACGCACGGGCTCGACATGCAATCGCCCGCGGTCATCTCGCGAGGGTCCTTCCCGGCGGCGAACACGCGGCAGACGATGTCGCGATCGGTGAGGATCCCGACCGGCTTCTTCGAGTTTTCGCTCTTCAGGACGGGAATCGCGCCACAGTCGTGATTGACGAGCATCTTCGCGATCTCTTCGAGGGTCGTCTCGGGAGTGGCGGTCACGACGTGTTCGGTCATGATGTCCTTGGTCTTCATGAAAAAACCTCCACGGGGCTGGCAGACTTCCCCCGTGAAGGCTTTTCGCAGCAAGGAGCAGGCCACGCGCGACGGATCGCGGCGCTTCGCCCGCCAGCCCGGATTCGTCAGAATCCCTTGACGGTCGCGGCCTTCTTGTACATCCAGTACGTGAAGGCCCAGCCGAGAAGGACGACGACGGGCAGCGCCCATTCGTAGCTCGCGGCCCACGTCGCGTGCTGGGAGAGCATCAGGAAGATCAGGGGCACCGACATGTACGTGTTGTGCTTGCTCCTGAGGCCCGCCATCGCGACAAGGGCCGGGTCCGGCTTCTCGCCGTTCTTCGTGGCCGTGATGATCTTCTTCTGAGCGGGCCAGATCCGCATCCAGACGTTCGCCGCCATGATCGTCCCGAACATCGCGCCGAGGTGGATCGCGGTGCCGCGGAATCCGAACCCGCCGACGTGCGAGAAGAAGAGAACGGCGGCCGTCGCGACGACGAGGCCGAGCCAGAAGTGGACCTCGGTCTTCGCGATCGCCTTCGCGAGCGGATCGTAGACGGCGAAGAAGAGGAGGGCGACGAGGACGGCGATGCCGCCCGTTCCCCACGTCTTCACCGTCGGGTCTTTGAACACGAGGCCGGTGTTGTAGTAGACGAGGCCGAGAAGCACGAGGCCCGTGATCCACGTCCAGGCCGCGCCCCAGCGGAACGCCCAGAGCGCGCGGGGCATCAGCTCGGGAATGACTTTTTTCTTCGTGTCCGCGTCCATCGTGGGCGCGAAGTTGCGAGTTCACGAAATTGAAGAACCACAGAAGGCCGATCCACAGAACACCCGCGACGACGTGCCCCCACCGGAACAACGACTCGAAAAGGTTCATGCCGTCCATGACGTCCTCCTTTTGTTTGAGACCGGATCTTAGCAACGCCGGGAGATCGTGCGACGCGCTTGACGGAGAAGGAGCGCACCCCAGACGACGAGGGAGAGCCACACGGCGTTCCACGGCGGCGAATCGGGAGCGCCTGGAGATTGTTCGGCCCGGTCAGGAGAAAAGCGTACGCGACGCGGAGAGATCGAGTAGCCGGCCGACGCATGGACCGCCCCCCAGAGCGCCGGCACGATGAAGTACGCCTCACCCGAGCCCGGGATCAGGGTCATGAGCGCGACGGCCGAAAGCTCCATCGCCCGCGTGAGGCCGAGCCGGAGCGGGCCGCTCGCGGTACGGGCAGCGCCACGAGGACGGCGACGAAGAGGACGGACGTGACGCTTCGCGGCAGGACCGTCGTCAGGCCGTACGGACGCGGAATTCCGGAATAGCGCAGCACGTTTCTCAAGATCCCCTCGGCGCCGCCCGAGAGCCAGGGAAGAAGCTGGGCCTCAAAAACGGCGAGCGAGCCCGCCATGAGGAAGGCCGCTCTCTTGACGCCGCCCGCCGCGTATACGAGGAGCATCCACACGGAGAAGAGGCAAAGGTGTTTGATGCAGAGGGCGAGCGTCGCGAGCGCCCACACGGACCCGAGCCGGGGCGCACCCCGCGCGCGAAGCGTCAGGAGAGCCGCGAAGAGGAGCGGAAGGGCGGCGAGGTTGTCGAACTGGCCGTGATGGCCGACGACGAGGATCGCGACGGGGCTCAAGGCGTACACGAGCGCCCCCGCGCCTGCGCTCCTCACCCCGGCCTCGCGGGCGAGCAGCCCGACGAGGACCGCGTTCCGACGTCCGCGAGCGCCAGGAAGCCGCGCACGACGAAGTGGAGCGGCCACCCGGCGGCGGCGGAGAGTCCGCGCAAGAGCGCGAGAATCAGGAACCAGAGCGGCCCGTAGTTGTAACGGGAGGTTTCGGCGTAGACGTTTCCGCCGCGGGCGGCGATCTCCGAGACGATTCCCCAGCTCGTCTGGTCGTAGTTCCCGTACAGGCCCCAGGCGAGCCACAGCCGGAGCGCGAGGCCGGCGAGGATTCCCGCCCCGACCAGGACCGCGGGGGGAGGGGCGAGGCCACGGCCCTCCCCCGGCTTCCGTCACGCCCCGACAGCCTTCGCGACTTGCTCGGCGAGCCTGAGAAACGCCTTCGACACGGTCGACTCCGGCTCGGCCACCATGATCGGCGTGCCCGCGTCGCCCCCGGCGACGACCCGGGGGTCGATCGGGATCTCGCCGAGGAACGGAACGCTCGAGCGCCTCGGCCGTCCGCCGCCCGCCCCCGTGCTTGAAGATCTCGTCGCGGTGGCCGCACTTCGGGCACACGTAGTAGCTCATGTTCTCGATGATGCCGAGCACGGGCACGTTCACCTTCTGGAACATCGCCAGCCCCTTGCGCGCGTCGATGAGCGAGACGTCCTGCGGCGTCGTGACGATGACGGCGCCCGAGAGCTGCGATCTTCTGCGTGAGCGTCAGCTGCGCGTCGCCGGTGCCGGGAGGCAGGTCGACGAGCGAGGAAGTCCAGCTTTCCCCAGGCGACGTCCTGCAGAAACTGCTCGACGGCCTTCATGACCATCGGGCCGCGCCAGATCACCGGCTGGTCGACGTCCATCAGGAAGCCGAGCGACATGACCCTCACGCCGTAGCGCTCGATCGGGACGATCTTGTCCTCCTCGTTCACGAACGGCTTCTCGTGATCCCCATCATCATCTGCTGCGACGGGCCGTAGATGTCCGAGTCCATGAGACCGACCTCGTAGCCGAGCTTGCTGAGCGCGAGCGCGAGGTTCGCGGTGACCGTCGATTTGCCGACGCCGCCCTTGCCCGAGGCGACCGCGACCTTGAACCGGACGTCCTTGAGGATCTCGCCGGCGGGCGGCGCGCGGCCGGGCCTCGCCGGCGCGCTGGGGCGGCGCGGCCTGCACGTCGAGCTGATCGTGACGGACGTGGACGCCCGGCGAGCGAGCGCAGCTTCTCGGTCGCGTCGCGCTGGATCTCTTCGGCGGCCGCGCGGCGATTCCGTCATGATCTCGAGACGGAACGAGACGTTGCCGCCGCCGACCTCGAGGTCCTTGACGAAGCCGAACGAGACGATGTCGCGCGAGAAGCCGGGGTACTTGACCTGCCGGAGCGCGTCGAGGACGGTCTGTTCGTTGAGCGTGGTCGTAGACAATCTTGCTTCCCTCTCGAAGAGACAGGATCTCACAAACCTGCTGCGCCTCGGCGCACCGTCGGGGCGCTTTTCTTAGAAGGGCGAATGCGGGCACGGCGACCGGAAGCGCTGAGGCGGCACCCAGAGCAACAGCGTCACTAACCCCTTCTAAGAAATCCTCGGTCCCTTCTTCTCAGGGCTTGATGAAGAGCATCCAGGGGACGCCGATCGCGAGGAGCGCCACGAGGTAGATGAGCCCGAAGATCGCACCGAGCCGCCAGAAGTCCTTCCGCGCCACGAATCCGCTTCCGAAGTAGACCGGAGACGGGCCGGTCGCATACGGGGTCAGGATGCCCATGATCCCGAGCGAGTAGCACAGGAGCAGCGCGAAGAGACGCGGGTCGACGCCCGGAACCGCGATCCCCGCGGCCAAAAGGACGGGCAGGACCGCGGTCACGTGCGCCGTGATGCTCGCGAACATGTAGTGGATGACGAAGAAGAGCACCGTCAGGAGGACCATGACGGCGAGGGGCGAGAAGCCTGCGAGAGGAGCGGCCGCCTTCTTCGCGAACCACGTGATGAACCCCACGCGGTTCAGGCCGTCCGCGAGCGCGACGAGGGTCGCGAACCACACGAGGACGTTCCACGCGGACTTGTTGGCGAGCACGTCGTCCCACGTGACGACGCCCAGGACGACCATGAGCGCGATCGCGGCGAGCGCCACGGTTGTCGCGTCGATGAACTTGCCGCCGAAGATCCAGAGGGCGAGCGCGCCGACGGCGAGAAGCCCCATCACGACCTGGTTGCGAGAGACGCGGCCCATCGTCCCGAGCTCGCGCCCGGCCCAGGCCGGGACCTCCGCGCTTTCCTTCACCTCGGGCGGATAGATCTTCGAAACGAGCCAGGGCACGAGGAGGACGAGGAGAACGCCGACGGGAAGGAAGCCGATGAGCCAGGCAGACCACGAGATGTCGACGTGCGCCGTCTTCCTCACGATGTCGAGCGCGAGGAGGTTCGGCGCGAGTCCGGTCAGGAAAAGCGAGCTCGTGACGCACGTCGTCGCGAGCGCCGTCCACATGAGCGGCCCGCCGAGGCGCCGCGACGTCTCGCCGGGCTCCGAGCCGTAGAGCCCCGGAATGTTCCGGATGACCGGGAAGATCGTCCCGCCCGAGCGCGCCGTGTTCGAGGGCGTGAACGGCGCGAGCATGACATCGGACAGCGCGACGGCGTAGCTCAGGCCGAGGGAGCGCCGCCCCATCTTCTTCACGAGAGAGAGCGCGAGCCGCCGGCCGAGGCCGGACTTCTCGTAGCCGAGCGCGAACATGAACGCTCCGAAGATCAGCCAGACGGTCGAGTTCGAGAAGCCGGAGAGCGCCCACTTCAGAGAGTCGGCGGGCTTCGCCTCGACGAGGGAGAGCACCGCCGCGAGCGCGACGCCCGTCACGCCCACCGCGGCCGCCGGGATCGGCTCGAGCACGAGCCCGACCACGACCGCGCAGAAGAGGGCGAAGAAGTACCACGCCGCCGGCTTCAGGCCGGCCGGGACGGGGAGCACGGCGACGATCGCTCCGAACAGGACGGCCAGAAGGCCCTTCCAGAGCGCCGGGTGCGCGTGAAAGTCGATGTGGAGGAACGAGGGCGGAGCTTTGACGGCTTGTGCATGCGCTTTCATCGGAATCTCCCCTTTTCATGTTCGTGCCCGGCGGCCCGCCATGCCTTGATGCAAGTGACTCAATGGCACAAGCTGGGGAGCGGTCCTCAAAGGGCGTGAATCCCGTCAGGCGCGGAGCGCGACGATCTCGCGCCGGACGCTCTCCATCAGGTCCCGGCGCGCATGCACGGAGAGCCCGGCGGTCGGGATCGGATGCCCTGCGCGCACCCGGACGGGGCCGCGCCGCACGATCATTCCCTGCGCTCCGAGGACGGCACGGGCTCCGGAGACCCCCACAGGCACGATCGGCACGCCGGACCTCAGCGCGGTCAGGAAACCGGACTTCTTGAAGGGGCCGAGGCTGCCGTCGCGGGACCGCGTGCCCTCGGGGAAGACCAGGATGGACTTGCCCGTCGCGAGGCGGAGGTCGAGCTCCGAAAGGACGTCCCGTGCCTTGTCGGTCCGCCTTCGGTCCACGGGCACGAAGCCGGCCAGCCACATCGACCAGCCCATGAACGGCACCCAGAAAAGCGACCGTTTCGCGAGAAAGCGCACGTCCTGAGGGATCACGAGGAGCAGGAGAAGAATGTCGATTCCCGATTCATGGTTCGACATGTAGATCGCCTGAGGCAGCGCCGCCGCCTCCCCCGAGACCTCGATCGTCGCGGGAACCCCGGTCAGGAACAGGATTGCCCGTGCCCAGGCACGCGCCCAGAAAAGATAGGTCCGTCCCCGGGGCGGGATCCAGGCCGTCAGGATCGCCAGAGATCCGAACACGGCCGTCGAAAGCGCGATCGCGAGCCAGCTCCAGAGGGACACGCCGAGGTCTCTGAGGAGCTGCATGCCGAGAGAGTCTAGCGATCCTGGGCGGGCCCGTAGAATGGGCTCGTGGCCCAGTTCGACTCCACCACGCAGTACGTCGCGATTCTGAGGCAGCCGCTCTGGAAGATGGCGCGCGTGCGCCGGTGGATCCAGAACGTGTCGTTTCACCTCGGAGGCGTCGCGGTCATGACGGTCCAGCTCGCCCGCGAGGCCCGGGGCCGTTGGGAGACGTCCGAGATCGTCCGTCAGATGGACGCGCTCGGCGTCCAGTCGATCTCCATCACGAACCTGACGGCGCTCTTCACCGGCATGGTCCTCGCTCTCCAGACGTCGTACGCGCTCGCGCAGTTCGGCGGGAAGCTCTTCGTCGGCCGTGTCGTCGTCCTGTCGATCTGCCGCGAGCTGGGGCCGACGCTCACCGCTCTCATGGTCGCGGCACGCGTCGGCGCGGGAATCACGGCGGAGCTCGGCACGATGTCGGTCACCGAGCAGGTGGACGCCATGCGGGCGCTCGGCGCTTCGCCGATCCGGAAGCTCGTTCTGCCGCGCGTGGTGGCCGTGACGCTCATGCTGCCGGTCCTCACGCTTCTCGCCGACTTTCTCGGAATGGTGGGCGGCCTGTTCATCGCGGTCGTGGAGGTGAAGATCGGGGCCTCGTTCTACCTCTCGACGGTCCAGCAGTCCGTACACCTCAACGACGTGATGCACGGTCTCTGCAAGACCCCGTTCTTCGGATTCGAAATCGCGATGATCGGCTGCTACAACGGCTTGAACGCGTCGGGCGGAGCGGACGGGGTCGGGCGCGCCACGACGATCGCCGTCGTCGTCGCGTCGATCGTGGTCCTCATGTCCGATTTCTTCCTCACGAAGCTCTTCCTCGTGCTGCCGCTGGGGCTGAAGTGACGATCAGCGAGACCGCGGTCGCGAGGTTCGCGCAGGCCGACCGGCCCGACGCCGGGCCGATCATCGAATTCAAGCGCGTTCTCAAGACGTACAGCTCGCACCGCGTTCTCGACGAAGTCGATCTCACCGTCCAGCGCGGAGAGGTCCTCGTGATCCTGGGGGGTTCCGGGACCGGGAAATCCGTCTCGCTCCGGCACATGAACGGCCTCGAGCAGCCCGATTCGGGAGAGGTCTGGGTGGACGGCGTGGAGATCTCGCGGCTCCCCGAGGAGAAGCTCGTCGCAGTGCGCAAGAAGGTCGGCATGCTCTTCCAGGGCGGTGCGCTGTTCGACTCGATGACGGTCTTCGAGAACATCGCGTTCGCGCTGCGCGAGCACACGCGCTGGACGGAGGAGCAGATCACATCCCGCGTCGGGGAGGTGCTGGGGTTCGTGAACCTCGGGCGCGACGTGGAACGGTTTCTTCCGTCCTCGCTCTCGGGGGGGATGAAAAAGCGCGTCTCGCTCGCCCGCACCATCGCACTCAAACCCGAAATCCTCCTCTACGACGAGCCCACGACCGGGCTCGACCCCGTGACGTCGATGACGATCAACCGCCTCATCGTCGACCTGAACGAGCGCCTCGCGACGACGTCCGTCGTCGTGACTCACGACATCGTCTCGACGCTTTTCGTGGCCGACCGCATCGCGTTCCTGAGAAACGGCCGTTTCGACTTCATCGGGACGCCGGAGGAAGCGCGTGCCTCGGAGATCCCCGACCTGCACGCCTTCCTCGTCGCCGGGAAATCGCCGGAAACGAGCGCGCCGAAGGGGGGGCCGCCTTGAGAGCCGACATCAGGACCAAGACACGCGTCGGGGTCATCCTCTTCGCCGCCTTCGTGCTGCTCGCGGGAGCCATCCTCTTCATCGGAGGCACGAAGGGGTTCTTCGTGAGCCGCACGTCCTACTTCGCCCGCTTCCCGAACACGCAGGGCATCGTGGCCGGAAACCAGGTGCGCCTCGCGGGTGTGATCGTGGGTGCCGTGCGCGGCATCGAGGTGCCCCGCGTGCCCGGCCAGGACGTCACGATTCACTTCGACATCGAACGCAAGTACCAGCATCTCGTCAAGACCGACAGCCGCGCCGAGATCAAGACGATCGGGCTCCTCGGCGACAAGTACCTCGACGTGACGCCGGGCTCCGCCGACAAGCCCGACCTCCAGCCCGACCACGAGATCATCGCGTTCCGCGGGGCCGAGCTCGAGAAGATCCTCGCCGGCTCGGGAGACCTCGTCGACAACGTGGTCGCGATCTCGAAGTCGCTCAAGAACATCCTGGGCCGCACCGAGAAGGGCGAGGGCTTCCTCGGGGAGATCACCTCGGAGTCGGAGAACGGCGAGGCTCTCTCGCGCTCTCTTCGCCAGACTCTCGACAGCCTGAACGGCCTGATGGCGGACGTGCGTCACGGCAAGGGCCTCGTCGGGCGACTCCTGAACGACGAGAAGACGGCCGACACCGTCCTCGGCGAGCTCGGCTCGGCGTCGGCTTCGCTCCACCGGATCCTCGCGAGCGTCGAGAAGGGAACGGAAACGGGCGAGGGCCTCGTGCCCGCGCTCCTTTCCGACCCCGAGGGGAAGAGGAAGTTCTTCGCCATGGTCGATTCGCTCCAGGTCACCGCAGAAGGTCTCGCGTCCTTCTCGAAAGACCTCAAGGCGGGGAACGGCCTCCTCGGCCAGCTCGTCTCCGACGGCGAGTTCTCGAAGGAGTTTCTCGCCGACCTCAAGAACCTCTCGTCCCACCTCGCGAACGTGGCCGCGAAGCTCGACTCCACGCAGGGGACGGCCGGAAAGCTCATCGCGGATCCGGCCGTCGCGAACGCGATCGACGACATCCTCGTGGGGATCAACCGGAGCAAGCTGCTGCGCTGGCTCGTCCGCGACCGGCAGAAATCCGGCATTCGGAAGCGGTACGACGAAGCGCAGAAGCACCTCGCGGCTACGCCCCAGCCAACCCCGTGAGCTTGGTTCTCGTCGCCGGAGGAGCCGGACTCCTCGGATCCGCCCTCGTCCGGAGGCTTCTCGGCACCGGCGAGGGGGTCGTCCTGCTGGACACGTTCGACGATGCCGGAGAGGGCCGCATGAAAAAGGAAGCGCGCATCGCCGGGTTCTCGCGTCACCCGCGCGCAGCCGTCGTGCGGGGCGACGCGACCGATCCCGCGTTCCTCACGAGCGTGCTGGCCGAGCACCGGCCCTCGTCGATCGTGAACGCGACGCTCCTTCCGCCGGACGGCCCCGGGTTGGGCCCGCTCCTCGAGAGCGCCCGCGGCGCAGGGATCGGAATCTTCGTCCATCTTTCGGACGGCAGGCTCTACGGGCCGCGCGACGAGGCGGGGCGGCGCGCAAGAGAGGACGAAGCGACAGAGCCCGGCGACGACCTCGATCTCGGCGCGAAAGCGGCCGAAGAGGAAGCCCTTCTCGCTTCCGGCATGCCCTTCGTCAACCTCCGGGTGTTCTCCGCCGTCGGACCGGGCGGCGGGCCGGTGAGGTTCCCCCAAGACGCGCTGGAGGCGCTCTTCGGCGGCGAAAAGGTCGTCCTTCCGGACGACGCGCCACGGGATTTCGTGCACACCGAGGACGTCGTCCGAGGAATCCTGTTCGCGATCGCGCGGAGGCCGCTCGGCGAGACCGTGAATCTCGGGTCGGGACTCGCCGTCCGTCCCTCTGAAATCGTCCAGGCGCTCGCGCTGCGCGCGGCCCGCGAGGCGCGCATCTCGATCTCCGGAGAATCGCCGCGTCCGCCGCGCATCGCGGATCTCGAGAAAGCCTGGCAGACGCTCGGCTACGCCCCGCAGCTCGGGATCGGCGACATCGCCTGGGAGATCGTGCGCGCGCGCCAGTACCCCGAAGAGGCCGGCCGCGGCGTGCGCCCCGCAGAGACGTCCCGGGCGCCCGCGGAGGCCCTGAGACCCGTCTCACGCCGCGAGCTCTTCGGGTTCTTCCGCAGGCCGTTCGACGCCGCCACGAAAAGGCGCGACCGCTAGCTCGCCCGCGGGCTCCGCCCACGCCGGAGAAAGGCGGGCGAGCGAACGATCATTTCGGGGGAACCCCGATCGGGTTCCCCCGTTCCCCCTCCTCTGACGCGAAAGACATAGATCTCCTGGACAGCCTCTTAGCTTCCCGATCAGTCGCAGATCCGGAGGTTCGAGTCGGCGAACTTGCTCGCGACCTCCGGGGCGTGCGCATGTCCCGAGCAGCAGAACCGGGCGACGTCGTCCTTGTGAATGCGGCCTCCTGCCTTCGCGCAGTAGTCCGCGAAGACGACGATCCCGGTCGCGTTCGGCTTGCTGAAATCGACGTTGCGCCTCCACGAATAGTCCGCAAGCCGGTTCAGGGCCCGGTTCCACTCCGCGACGCAGTTCCCGTCGTTCCCCGTGATGGCGTCGAGCGGGCCGGCCTGGCAGGCCATCCCGTGCGGATGGCTCGAGCAACACTGGTCGTGGAGCCAGCTTCCGCTGTTGATCGAGCAGCTCCCGAAGCTGCAAAGCGCAGCGATGGGAATGCCGAACTGCGCGCCTCCGCAGCCCGCGCCGAGTGCGCCGAAGCAGAACTCTGTCTTTCGCTTGAAGACAACCGGGACCGTCGGGAGAGTCTGAGGCACGGGCGTCTTCTCGAGGACGAACGGCGTCGGCACGATCACGGTTCCCCTGCCGCCAGGCACCGCCGGCCCCTGAGGGAGCGGCTGGACCGTGATGGAGCCCGAGCAGGTCGGACCGCCGGCGGCGAGCCGGAGCGTCAGCGCCGCGTGGGAGCCGCTCGGGACGACCGATGCCTCGGCGCCCCGCCCGAGATGGCTCGCAGTCACGAGGATCGCGCTCGACGGCACCTGGGCGAACGCCGCCTCGCCGGCCGCATTCGTGAGCGCGGTCCCGATCGCCGCGCGGTTCGAGAGCGATCCGAGGCAGACCCGGGCGCCGGAGACGGGGGCGTTCCCGTCCAGGACCGTCACCGCGAGCGCCCCCGCGGCGGCGCGGGCTCCCAGAAGGATGGCCAGACTGGAAGCGGCACCAACCGACACTCGCCTACGCGTCATGTCTCATCTCCCCAAGGTAAGCGCATTCCGGCTCCCTCGTGGCTCGCGCCGCGGCGCGCGAGGGTCCGTCGCTGATCCGATCCCTTCTCTCCACCGGCCGCGTGCGCACGCGCTGACGATCAGCGCCGGAGCGTGAACGTGCTGGCGGGCAGCGCTTCGCCGCCGCCGAGCACGATCCACGTGTACGTCGTCCCAGGGCGGAGCTTCGCACGCTCCGCTTCGGGAAATGCGACGGGCTTCCCCGGGTCAGACGGGACGCTCGTCCAGACGTAGCGCCTTTCTGCGTCGAAGACGCTCACGCGCACGCTCGCGGCGCCGCTCCGCGGGAACCGGAATTCGGCCGGCGGGGCCGCGATTTCACCCGAAGGGGAGAAGGCGCCGGGCGACGCAACGCCGCCGCGCAGCACGTCGGCCCCCCGGCGCGGGAGGAACATGACGAGCGCGACGGCCAGGCACACGGCGGCCGCCGTCGCAAGGGCAGTCATGGAGCCGAACACCGGGCGCCTCGGCACGGGCGCTCCGGCGAATTTCGTCCACGCAGCCCGGGCCCGGCGCGCTTCGTCTCCGAAAAGACCCGGCGGCCGCGCGTCGAACTGCTCGAGCGCGGCCAGCTCCGCGCTGCAGTCGGCGCACGTCGCCGCGTGGGCGAGCACCTCGGCCGACGCCTCGCTTTTCGGAGAGGCGTGGGCGCGGTAGAGGGACTCGGCGTCGGGATGCGGCCCGCGCGGTTTCGGTGGGATCAAGAGAGCACCTCGCGCAGCCGCCGCCTCGCGTTCCAGACCTGCACCTTCACGGTGCCGGACGACAGCGAGAGGCGCTCGGCGATCTCGTCGTACGGCAGCTCCTCCTGCACGCGCAAGAGGAAGCAGGCACGCATCCGGGCCGGCAGGGCCGCGAGGCCGTCGCGGACGCGGTCGAGCTTCTCTTTCTCGACGACTTCGCGCTCGGGAGACGGGGCCGCGCCCTCGAGGTCGCGGTTCTCGAGAGCCTCGGCCCGCGAATCGTCGTTCCGACGCCACGCGTCGCGGGCCACGTTCCGGGCGACGCTGTAGACCCAGGGAGCGAAAAGTGTAATGTCTCGCACCTTCCCTCTCCCCCGGTAGACGTTCAGGAGCGCCGTCTGGCATAGATCGTCGGCGTCTTCGACAGCGAAGCCGAGGGAGCGGAAGTATCGGAAGAGCCTCGGGTGGTACTCGAGAAAGACCTCGCGGAAGTCGCCGAGCGTCGCGGCCGGACTCTCGGTGCTCATCGTCCGTCTCCGAACAGCTCGAAAGCGGCCCAGTGCCAGGGGCGCGCGAACTCCGCGCCCGCCTCGCCCGAGATGAGGGCGCGCTGGGCGCTCCGGAGAGCGTCGTCCTTGCGCTGCCCGCGCGCGAGGCCGCGGTAGAAGCGGGTCATCAGCTCCTTCGTCGAACGGTCCGACACGGACCATAGTGAAGCCGCTACCGTCCGTGCACCGGCGATCTGGAAAGCGCGCGTAAGACCCACGAGCCCTTCCCCGCCGCCGCCCGAGCCGAGCCCGGTTTCGCAGCCTGACAGCGTGACGAGGTCCGCGTCGAGGCGCATCGAATCCACGATGTCCCACGCGGAAAGCAGTCCCGCCGTGCCCGCGCTCGGTTCGCCCGTGTCATCGGGCGCAAGGGCGAGGGCCGACTCCATCGGGAAACGGAAATCCACGAGGGCGTGCGTCGCGAAGTGGACGTATCGAACGAAGCGGCCGAGCCGGTGCGCGCGCTCGCGCGTGGCCGTCTTTCCCGTGAAGACGACCTTCGGCCCCATCCAGAGGCCGGCGATCGCCTTTGCCTCTTCTCGGGCGCCCGGGAGCGGTGCGAGGCCCTTTCGATAGCGCGCGAGCGGCGCGCTCTCGGCTCCGCGGACCACGTCGCCGAACGCCGTCCCGGCAGAGGCCTGATCGGCCGCCTCGGGAAGCGCCGGATCCGCAAAGACGACGAGCCGGGCGGGCCCCCTCGTGCCGGCCGCGTGCCGCATCTCGGCGAACGCCGTGGCCGAAGGCGCGACGACGTAAGGCAAGCGCTCGGCGAGCCACGAGCCGTCACCCCCGGGGGCGACGATCGCGCCGAAAGGCAGAGTCAGGAGCGGCCCGTCGGGGGCGAGGAGAAGCCGTTCGGCGCGCGCGAGCGAAGCCGCGGCCGGCCCCAGGAGCAGCGCGCCGAGCTGCCCGGCCTGTACGCGGGCTCGGGCCGCCTCGGGCTCGCCGGAGACGAGGAGACTGCGGTAGATCTCGACTTCGCGCCGAAGAGAGTCGGCCCCCTCCGCGATCGTCCGGACTTCCAGGCTCTTCTTGTCTTCGCCGGAGCCGGGAGACACGACGAACAGCAGAGTTCGCGAAGGCTCGACCGCCCAGGCGAGAAAGAGCGTCCCTGGGTCGAGGACCGCGCGGATGCCCGCGAGGTCGAGCGGCTGCGGATGGAGCGCGCGCGCGAGGAGAGGATCCGACGCCGCGAGCAGCGAGACGAGCCCGGCGCGGTCGGTCCGAAGATCGCGGAGCTTCGCTTCCGCCGCCTCGAGCTTCGCCGCGTCCTTCTCGGGATCGAGAGAGGCGAGAGACTTCTCCGCCTCCGCCTCGGCGGCAGCCAATTCTCCACGCCGCTTCGCGAGCGCCTCGGGAAGGCGGCCGGCGATCGAGTCCCGCGTCTTGAGCATCGACAGCAGGCGTCGCGCGCGCGAACGCTCGAGGACGTGGAGCGCATCGGCCTCGCGCCCGCGGGCCAGGAGGAAGTCGATGTAGTCCCGGTAGACGTCGGCGGTCCACGTTGCGAACGCGGCGGCGCCGTCGTACGCGACGCCGAGCCGGTCGGCCTGCTCCTCGAGGGCGGAAAGGCCGCTCTCGAATGATCGCTCGGCTCCCGCGTCGTCCCCGCTCTCGGCGAGGACCTTCGCGAGGACGTCCCACGCGGAGGCCTCGGCCGAGGATCCCGGCACGATCCTCCGGTGAAACTCGGCGGATTCCCTCGCGAGCGGCAGGGCCTCGGCCGCCTTCCCCTGTGCGAGCAGCGCCTCCGCCAGCGACCGGCGTGCTCCGGCCGTCGGGAGGGCGCGCGGGGCGAGCCGCGCGCCGATTGTGAGCGCTGACTTCAGATGCTCTTCTGCCGCGGGCCACTCCCCGACGCTCGACTCGATCTCGGCCACTCGCACGAGATTGGAGGCCTCGAGGAGGGAGCCCGGAGCCAGCTTTCTCGCCCCGTCGAGGGCGCGCCGACCCAGCGCCCTCGCCTCGTCGGGCCGCCCTCCGAGAAGCGTCACGCGCGCGAGGTCCGACAGGGACGCCACGACGTCGCGACCCTCCGGCGCGAGCGTCTCGCGGATCGCGAGGGCCTTGCGGTGGCGCTCCTCGACCAGCGCGAAGTCGCCGCGCTCGAGCGCCACGTTTCCGAGGTTCGCCGTGATGCCGGCGACGTTCATCGAGCCCGGTGCCGCCCGTTCGAAGCGGACTGCGGCCTGTCCATAGGCCTCTTCGGCCCCGCCGAGGTCGCCTCGCTGCTTGAGGATGACGCCGAGGCTGTTCCATATCGCTGCCGCCAAGGCGCCCTCTGGATCGCGCTCGAGGACGATCGCGAGTGCGCGGCGCTGGTCGGCCTCCGCGGCGGCGAAGTCACCCCTCATCCTCGCGATCGTGCCGAGGCCGTTGTAGCAGGACTCGGCGATGTCGCCTTTCGGCGCGAGTCGCGAGGCGATCGCGAGGGCCCTCGTGAGACGGTGGCGGGCCTCGTCGAGGTCGTCGCGACGCGTCGCAAGCCCGCCAATGCTCAGGAGGATGCGGGCGTGCTCGAGGGACCCTGGCGCACTCTTCTCGATCATCGCGAGCGCGTTCCGGACGAGCTCTTCGCCTTCCTTCTCCTGCCCCTTGAAGTTGCCGAGGAAGAGGCCGAGCGCGGCGAGCGCCAGCGCCTGCGGCGGCCCGCCAGCGTCCGTCCGCGCGCGGATCGCGAGGGCCTCGCGGAGCGCCTCCTCGGCGCCCTTGCCGTCCTGGAGGAAGATGAGCGTGCGGGCCTCGGAGCGCAAGACGAGGGCGCGGAGCCGGTCGTCCTTGGTCCGGAGGCTCGCCTCGCGAGCGGCCTCCCATTCGATCTTCGCGTCGGCGTAGCGGGCCTTGGCCGAAAGTTCGGCGGCGCGCTCGAGCGTCTGCCAGAGCGCCATATCTCCCTCAACGTCTGGCCGCGTCCTCAACCGCCACTCGCCGCCGCCGAGCCGCACGACGGCCCTCTTCCCGGAGCGCGTATAGGCGACCGTGATCGGACCCCGCGGAACCTGCGCGAGCTCGAGGTCGTCGACTTCCCATGGGGCGAGGAACGCGCCGGATGCCGCGGTCGACGACTTCGTCGCAGCGCGTCGCCACGAGACGAGACGATCGCCGGGTTTCAGGTGTGCCTTCGCGGCCTCGCCGCCGGGCCTCGCCTCGACCACCACGACGTCCGCCCTGCCGGCCGAGCCGAAGGCCAGAACGGCGGCGGCAGCGAGGAGGCGTGGACGGGTCATCGATAGATCCTGCCCGGGGATCTTAGTGCGGCCCGAAAACGCGACGGGCCGGCCCCGAAAAAGACGAAAAGTCTCTATGCCGCTGGCTCGCGCCTGTCGTCTTTCCCGTACGAATTCGGTGCAGACAAGAGGCGCCGCGAGGAGGAGAAGGTATGCGAACAGAAGCACGGAGACTGGTAATCGCCTTCGGCGCGGGCGCCATCCTCGGCGGGTGTCTCCTAAGCGGGTTTGCCCGCGCGCAGGAGCAGCCCCTCCCCCCTCGAGTGGGTCACGAGGAGACCCTAAATGCCCGGGCGACGCTCGCGGGTCGGCCCGTGTCGCGTTCGCCCGAGCCTCTCAGTCTCATGTCTCCTCAGGACCGGCGACAAGCCGTAGACGCGTACTGGGGAGAAGGGCTATCGACGGCGGACAAGCTCGTGTTATTCGACAAGTTCTGGCGGTACGCAGACGGGAAGTTCGCCGCGTTCCAGGGAATCGACGTGGACTGGGCCGCTCTTCGAGACCGTTATCGGGCGGAAATCGCGGCGGGCGTCAGCCGGGGCCGGTTCGCCGGAATCATGAATCACCTGTCCCTCGCGCTCCGTGACAGCCACACGGTGGCGCTCGACGTTCCCGTCAACCTCTTCACCGTGTCCCAGCCTGGGGTGCCGCTGCTCGCGCTCAGCGCCTGGACCTATGACACCTCCGGCACTTGCGAGACCGCGCTGGCGGACGGGTCGGCCCTGGTGTACTCGGCGGTCCCCGGACATCCTCTCGGACTCGAGCCGGGCGACCGGATCCTCGGCTACGACGGAAGGCCGTGGCGGGAGCTGTATCAGGAGCTGTTGAGCGAAGAGCTGCCGCTGTGGCCCCTGTGGTGGGGGTCGTCCCCCAGCTCCTTCGACCATTCGTTCGTGATGGCCGCCGCCATGAACTGGCACCTTTTCGACACCATGGACATCGCGAAGCACGGCAGCGGCCAGGTCGTTCACGTGCCGACGAGCCTCATGCCGGGCGTGATCTGGCACGGGTTCTGTTCGGAACAGATGAACATCCCGGGTGTCCCGAAGCCCGCGGACTTTTTCAACCTCGATTTCGTCAGCTCGGGCATCGTCGCAGGTACACACATCGGCTACATCTACGTCTGGGGCTGGGTTGGAAACGCGGAGCAGGATTTCGCGCAGGCGGTGAATAACCTCACACAAGTCGAGCACGTCGACGGGCTCATCCTCGACTTCCGATTCAACGAAGGCGGATATATCAACGCGCCATTCCACGGTCTCGCCGAGCTGTTCGCACATCCGGCGCCGACGATGGGCTACGACGACCGAAAGTACCCGGCCGACCACCTCAAGATGAAACGCCTTTCGCCGCCGAGCGCGTTCAACATGGACTTCACCCCTGACGGCAGCCGCGTCAAGGCGTCCTACGGCGGCCCGATCGCTGTGCTGGTTGGCCCTGGTGCCGTCAGTGCCGGAGACTTGAGCTCGTTTTGGGCGACGTTCCTTCCGCGCGTCCGCACATTCGGGAAGCCCACATCGGCGGCATTCACGATTCCGACCCAACCCGCACTCGGGACGAGCCTCGATCTGAACCCGGACTGGGATACGAAGGTCGGCGAAGCAAACGCATTCGCCGTCGGCGCGCCGCACGACTATCTGACCCACCGCGAATTCCCGGTCGATGAACTCGTCTGGCTGAAGCCCGACGACGTCGCTGTGGGGAAGGATACGGTCGTGGAGGCGGCGCTGAGCTGGATTCGTCAGCAAGTCGGGGGCAAGTAGCGGACAAGCCCGGTCTCCGAGACCACGGCGAACTGGTCCAGCAAAAAGACGAAAAGCCTCTATGCCGCCCGCCCGTCTCGCCCGTCTTTCCCGTTGAAGGGGGCTTCCATGTCTCTGTCTAACCGCTCCAACGCGTCCTGGGTCCGTGCGATCTGCTTGGGGTTCGCCGTGCTCTCGCTGGTCGCAGGCGCCGCGCAGGCCCAGGTCGTCTCCGAGTTCAGCGCCGGAATCACCGCCCCTGCGGCCCCTACCGGCATCACCGCCGGGCCCGACGGCAACCTGTGGTTCACGGAATTCAA
Organism: Thermoanaerobaculia bacterium; assembly: GCA_963816185.1. Taxonomy (GTDB): domain Bacteria; phylum Acidobacteriota; class Thermoanaerobaculia; order UBA5066; family UBA5066; genus Fen-183. The sequence goes on from CAWFJJ010000030.1 coordinate 369,046, forward strand.
CGGCAACCGGATCGGACGGATTACCACGGCCGGAGTCGTCACCGAGTTCAGCGCCGGCATCACCGTCGGTGCGGCCCCTGACGGCATCAGCGCCGGGCCCGATGGCAACCTGTGGTTCACGGAATTCAACGTCGACCGGATCGGGCGGATCACCACGGCCGGAGTCGTCACCGAGTTCAGCGCCGGCATCACCATCCCTGCGGGCCCTCGCAGCATCACGGCCGGCCCTGATGGCAACCTGTGGTTCACGGAAGCTGACGACCGGATCGGGCGGATTACCACGGCCGGAGTCGTCACCGAGTTCAGCGCCGGCATCACCGCCCTTGCCCACCCTTACGGCATCACCGCCGGGCCCGATGGCAACCTCTGGTTCACGGAATTCGACGGCAACCGGATCGGGCGGATTACCACGGCCGGAGTCGTCACCGAGTTCAGCGCCGGCATCACCGCCCTTGCGGACCCTCGCGGCATCACCGCCGGGCCCGACGGCAACCTGTGGTTCGCGGAATTCAACATCAACGCCAACCGGATCGGGCGGATTACCACGGCCGGAGTCGTCACCGAGTTCAGCGCCGGCATCACCGCCCCTGCGGGCCCTGTCGAAATCATCGCCGGCCCCGATGGCAACCTTTGGTTCACGGAAGCTGCCGACCGGATTGGGCGGATTACGACGGGTGTCACCGTCGCCCCGCCGACGATCGTGAAGTCGTTCGGTGCGGCGAGCATTCCTCTGAACGGCTCGACCTCGCTCAGCTTCACGATCAACAACCCGAATGCCTCCACGGCGTTGACCGGCATCGGCTTCACCGACACGCTGCCGGCCGGCCTCGTGATCTCGACCCCGAACGGGCTCACGGGTAGCTGCGGTGGGGGCACGATCACGGCAACGGCCGGATCGGGTGCCGTCAGCTTGACGGGAGCGACGCTCGCAGCGAGCGCTCAGTGCAACTTCAGCGCGAACGTGACCGGCACCACGCCGGGAACGAAGAACAACGTCACCAGCGCGGTGACCTCGGTCGAAGGCGGGGCGGGCGGTACGGCCTCGGCGAGTGTGACCGTTGCCGCGGCAACAGCCCCGCCGGCAATCGTGAAGTCGTTCGGTGCGGCCAGCATCCCTCTGAACGGATCGACTTCTCTCAGCTTCACGATCGACAACCCCAACACTTCCACATCGTTGACGGGCGTCGGGTTCACCGATACGTTGCCGGCTGGCCTCGTGGTCTCGACTCCCAGCGGGCTCACGGGTACCTGCGGCGGAGGCACGATTACGGCGACGGCCGGCTCGAATGCCGTCAGCCTGACAGGAGCGACGCTCGCAGGGAGCGCCTCGTGCACCTTCAGCGCGAACGTGACCGGTGACGCGCTGGGAACGCAGACTAATGTCACCGGCGCGGTGACCTCGGTCGAGGGCGGCACGGGCGGCACGGCCAGGGCGGGTGTTACGGTGGTTGCGGGCGGGCCCGCGGCGCCGACGAACGTTCCCGCGTTGAAGCCATGGGCGCTGGCGCTGCTCGGGCTGCTCCTGGCCGTCGTCGCCGGCATTGCCTTGCGCCACAAGATCGGTTAGGCAAACGCGGGGATTTACGAAATCGCGGTATGCCGCACTTTCGGCTCGCAAGAAAGGAAGAACCCATGAACCAGCATCGCATTAAGGGACTTTGTATCGGCGCCGTGCTCCCGCTCCTCCTGTGCGCCGCCAGCGCCCTCGCATCGCCGAAGTCCGAGATCAAAGGCGCGGCGATCCTCGATCACCCTTGCGGCAAGGTCGCCGTCAAGCATATGGGTCTTGTTCACGCCGGCAAGATGGACGCGGCCGTCAAGCTCGGCACCAAAGAGATGCAGGAGCAATGGAAGACGATGTCCGCCGCGGACAAGACGATGATGTCGGGAATGATGAAGGAAATGTCACAGAGCGAGGAGCAATACTCGGCCGACATCAAATCCAGCGGCCTCCTCCTCGTCGATGGCCCCGCCGCCACCCTGACCGTAAAGAAGACAACCAAAGACAAGAACGGCACCAGCACCTCGACCATGAGGGAGGAGTTCAAGCTCGACGGCGGCCGATGGCTGATGAGTCCTTAGGTCGCGCTGAACGGTTGGAGACGGCAATCTACGCCCACGCCCGAACGCTGGCAGAAGAAATAGCACGCTCGGTGGAACTCGTTTCGAACAATCGGGAGACATCACATGAGCTACCTTCTTCGGCATGGAACGTTGTGGATCCTTGCGATCGGCCTTTGGTATTCCGGCGGGGCCATCGCCGGTGTCGCGAGCGTGCGGGCGAACCGTCCGATCTCCGAGGGTGTCGACGCCAAGGGCACGCTCGTCTACAGTAGCCGTGCGGGCGCGCTGAGTGCGACGCTCAGGTACGCGTGGCTCGTGAAGGGACCCGATTCGGTGGATCCGGGTAAGACGGTTCGCCGCCTGATTCTTTCGGCCGCAGATATTAGAGCGGCGTTGCAAACTTGCAAGACGATGATGTGCGCCGGCGGCCAGGTAACCGAAGGAATGACCGTGGACTTCGACGCCGGTCCGCGCCTGGGCTACTGGATCGCGCTGAATGGCCAGAAAGTTCAGTACTCGGGGACGGTGACGCCCGACGCCTTTGCGGCGCGCGTCAACGTCGCCCGTCATCTTGCAGGCAGGCTTGCGATCGACGACATCGCGGTCGGCGGGCCGAAGGTCGACGTCGAGTTCGACGTCAGGCTGTTGAAGGAATTCAAGCCGGAGCACTGATCTGCCGAAAATGTGCCCGGAGCAGCAGAGCTGCACGTCGCCCTTGTGAAGGCGACTTCTCGACAGGGTAGAATCGCCGGCCCGGGATCCCACCTTCGGAGGCTTCTCCCCGATGAACATCTGCATGGTCGGAACGGGCTACGTCGGCCTCGTGACCGGCGCCTGCCTCGCCGACTTCGGCATGGACGTGACGTGCGTGGACAAGGACGAGACGAAGATCGCTCTGCTCAAGACGGGCGTCTCGCCGATCTACGAGCCGGGCCTCGAAGAGCTGATCCACAAGAACGAGAAAGCCGGCCGCCTGCGCTTCTCCACGAACATCGTCGAGGCCATCGAGCGCAGCCTCGTCATCTTCATCGCCGTCGGGACGCCTCCCCATGAAGACGGCTCGCCGGACCTTTCGTACATCTTCCGGGTCGCGGAGTCGATCGCGACGCACATGAACGGTTACAAGGTCGTCGTCACGAAGTCCACGGTGCCCACCGGGACGGGCGCGCAGATCGAGGAGATCCTCCGCACGAAGAACGGCCGGCACAAGTTCTCCGTCGTCTCGAACCCGGAGTTTCTGCGCGAAGGGTCGGCCATCGAGGACTTCATGCACCCCGACCGGGTCGTCATCGGCTCGCGAGACGAGGAGGCGATCGCGATCGTCAAGGACGTCTACTCTCCGCTCTCGATCGGCGGCGTGCCCTTCGTCGTGACCGACGTCGAGTCGGCGGAGCTCATCAAGTACGCCTCGAACGGCTTCCTCGCCCTCAAGATCTCCTTCATCAACGAGGTCGCGGCCATGTGCGAGAGGATGGGCGCCGACGTGAAGGACGTGGCCCGAGGCATGGGCCTCGACAAGCGCATCGCCCCGCATTTCCTGAACCCCGGGCCGGGCTACGGCGGGTCGTGCTTCCCGAAGGACTCCTCCGCCGTCGTCGACCTCGCGCGGAAGAACGGCTACAAATTCGAGATCATGGAGGCCGTCCTGTCCGTCAACGACCACGTCAAGGCGCGCATGGTGGAGAAGGTTGCGGGCGTGTGCCCGGACCTGAAAGGCCGGCGCGTCGCCATGCTCGGGATCGCCTTCAAGCCCGAGACCGACGACATCCGCGAAAGCGCGTGCCTGAGGCTCGCGTACGACCTCCAGGCGCGCGGCGCCGACGTCGTGGCCTACGACCCTGCCGCGATGGACAACGCGCGGAAGGAGATGCCCTCGCTCAAGCTCGCCGACGACGTCTATTCGTGCGCCGCCGGAGCCGACGTCCTCATCCTAGCGACCGACTGGAACCAGTTCCGCAAACTCGACCTCGACCGGCTCGAGAAGACGATGAAGGCGAAGAACTTCGTCGACCTGCGCAACCTCTACGAGCCGAAGGAGATGAGGAAGGCCGGCTGGAATTACGTAGGGCTCGGCCGCGGCTGAAGCGCGTGCATCATGGCCGCCGGACGACGCGGATGGCACCCTCGCCGCATCGGAGGTGGCTCATGGCCATGAAGATTCAGGACACCTGCATCAACTGCGGCTCGTGCGAGCCGGATTGCCCGAACAAGGCGATCAGCGCGGGCGATCCGACCTACACGGTCGACGTGACGCGCTGCACCGAGTGCGTCGGCGCGTTCGACGCGCCGAAGTGCATCGAGATCTGCCCCATCGAGGGCTGCATCGTGACCGAGCCGGCCGAGCCGCGCGAGGTTCTCGAGGCCCGCTACACGCAGCTGCACGCCTGAGGCGGCGCGCGCCGGAGCAGGCGCGTTCCTCCCTTACAATCGCGGTTTCATGCGCGTCGTCGTCACCGGAGCCGCAGGGTTCCTCGGGAGCCATCTGACCGATCGCCTCCTCGGCGACGGGCACGAGGTCGTCGGGCTCGACAATCTCATCACGGGCGACGAACGGAACATCGCCCACCTCTTCGGGAACAGGAAGTTCCGCTTCGTCCTGCACGACGTCACGGAGTACATCTTTCTCGACGGGCCCGTGGACGCGATCCTCCACTTCGCGTCCCCCGCCTCACCCATCGACTATCTCCAGATCCCGATCCAGACGCTGAAGGTCGGCGCGCTCGGCACGCACAAGGCGCTCGGGCTCGCTCGCGCGAAGAAGGCCCGCTTCCTCCTCGCGTCCACGTCCGAGGTCTACGGCGACCCGCTCGTCCATCCGCAGCCCGAGACCTACTGGGGAAACGTGAATCCCGTCGGCCCGCGCGGGTGCTACGACGAGGCGAAGCGCTTCGCCGAGGCGATGACGATCGCGTACCGGAACTTCCACGGCGTCGACACGCGCATCGTGCGGATCTTCAACACCTACGGCCCGCGCATGCGCCCGAACGACGGCCGTATCGTTCCGTCGCTCATCGGCCAGGCTCTTCGCGGTGAGCCGCTGACGGTGTTCGGCGACGGATCGCAGACGCGGTCGTTCTGCTACGTCCCGGATCTCGTCGAGGGGATCACCCGGCTCCTCCTGTCCGACTACAAGGACCCGCTGAACCTCGGCAACCCCGCCGAGATGACGGTCCTGGAGTTCGCCGAGACGATCCGGCGTCTCACCTTCACGAAGGCGCCCATCGTCCACAGGCCGCTGCCCGTGGACGACCCGAAGCAGCGCCGCCCCGACATCGCTCTCGCGAAGAAGATCCTCGGCTGGGAGCCGAAGGTCGGTCTCGAGGAGGGCCTGAAAAGCACCGTCGCGTATTTCGCGTCTCGCGACCGGCCGGGCCCGCCCGCTTCTTCGTCGTAGAATCCTTCTCAAGCGTGACTTTCACCCTTCCTCAGGTCCTCGTGCTCTTCTGCGCGCTTGGCGCGGTGTCGTTCGGCGTGCTTGCGCTGCTGCTTCTGCGCTGGAACCAGGCCCGTACGGAGCTCGTGCTCTATGCGACCCTCGCGTTCGCGATCGCGTTCTGGCTCGCGACTCCGCTCCTCACTCCGGTTCCGGTCCCCGTCTCCCGCGAGATCCTGGGGCGCCTCGTCCGCGCGCTTTCCTTCATCCTTCCCGCCGTCGGCTTTCTCTTCCTGCTCCGCTTTCTGAACCTCCCGCTGAGGCCCGCCCTGAGGGCTCTTCTGGCCCTTCCGCTCGCCGGCACGCTCCTCGCGCTCTTTCTGCCGGCCGCGAGCCCGCTCGTCGGGGGATTGTCCGTCCTCTCGGTCGGACTCGTCTCGATCGGGTTTCTGATCATCTTCGCCCGGAAGGAGAACCGGCGACGCGACACGACGCTCGTCTTCGTCGCCACGGCCTTCCTGCTCGCGGGGGCGACGCTCGAGACGGGCTCGCGCTGGGTCGCGGGTCCCGGGGCGTTCTCTGGCGCCTTCTTCGGGTTCGCGTTCCTCGTCTTCACCGCGCTCCTCCTTCCGACGGTGGCCGACGAAGAACGCCGCCTGTTCGCGCGGGCGACCACGGACGCTCTCACCGGGCTGCTCACACGTTCCCTTTTCCTGGGACGCGCCGCCGAGGAGCTCGTGCGCGCGGAGCGGACGCGGCGCTCGGCGGCGCTCGTCGCGATCGCGGTCGACGGGTTCGAGGCTTTCGAGAAGGAGCAGGGGCGCGACGCCGCGGACGAGATTCTCGCCACTTTCGGGCAGGCGATCGGGCGGACGATCCGCGGGATCGACCTCGCCGCCCGCCGCCCGCGCTCCGAGTTTCTCGTGCTCCTCGTCGAGGCCGACGAGACGAACGCGACGATCGCAGTGGAGCGCATCCGGAACGGCTTCCCCGGCGCCCCAGGCCGCATCTTGACGCTCTCGGCCGGAATCGCCGTCCACGGCCGGCGGGACAAGACGCGCTGCGATGCGCTCCTCGAGCGCGCCGAACGGACTCTGGCCCGCGCGCGCGCCGCCGGCGGGAACCGGATCCTGCTCGAAGAGCCGCCGGCCGCTCCGGCCGCCTAGAAACTGTAGAAGAGGCTTGCCGCGAGCTGCCGCGAGGCGCGGCCGACGTCGAACCCGAAGTCGATCGAAAGCGACCGGGCGACGGTCACGCCGAGACCGCCCGTGAAGCGGTCGTCCGCGCGCCCGCCGTCGAACACCGCGGCGACGCTCTCCGAGAAGGGCGGGTCCGTGATCGGAAACGGGGTGCCCGAGGCGTCTTTAGCCGCGAGGCTCGCCGTGACGCCGTGAGCGGGCTCGCGGTGATAGCCGACCCGGAACGCGAGGCGGCCGTCGTTCCCGCCTGCCACGTACTCGAGCCCGATACGCGGCACCCAGACGTTCGGCGCCGGAGAGACGTCGGCGAGGACGTCCGAGACAAAGAACCCCGGCGACGGGCCGACGAACCCCATGTACGAGACGATGGGAAGCGAACGGTCGAAGATGTCGCCGTAGGCGACCCACTGGACCTCAGCCGCGATGGTCAGGCCGGGCATGGGGTGAGACGCGAGACCGATCGCGGCGTCCCGCGGCACGCGGAACTTGAACGGCCGCGACGTCTGGGAGGCCAGCGCCGCGGGCACGTCGCCGCCGATCACGAGCGTTCCGTCATTGCGCGGCGAGGACCGGTAGTCCGCTCCGAGCGTCAGGACGCCGTCGGGGAGGAGGTCGGCGTGGATCCCCACGAGGAAGCCCGGCTTCGTGCCCGAGACGCCGTCCACGCGCATCGTAACGGTGCGGATCTCCTCTGCCGTGGGCGACAGGAAGAAGCGGCTCGTGATGCGGTGCGGGCCGTTCGCGTCGCCGCCCAGATCGAATGACGGGCGATTCAGTGTGACGGCGCCGCCCACGCGCAGGCGATCCGTCACGCGGTACGCCAGGGACAGCCCGAGCAGCCGGTTCCTCAGGCTCACCGAGCCGAACTCGCGATACGAGTAGGGGAAGTCCTGGTGCGTGACGCTTCCGGAACGGTTGTCGTGCAGCTCAAAGTACTGATAACCGCCGCCCCCGGCCTCGCCCTCGAATCGCAGGTTCTCGGCGTACGTGACGGCCGCGACGAGGCGGCGCGTGAGGGGCACAACGACACCCGCGAAATCGACCGACGCGGCGCGCGTGTCGCGATCCACGTTCGAGGTCTCGACCGGCGAATAGGGCGTGGCCAACGGGCCCGTCGCCGTGGAGCGCGCCGTCACGAGGCCCAGGGTCTCGTCCGTGCGCTTTCCGGAGACCGCAAATTCGATCGAAGAGATGAGGCCGAGCCCGGCGGGATTCGCGAGCGCGGCCGTCGCGTCGTCGGCGATGGCCGTGAACGCTCCGCCCATGGCGAGCGACTTGCCGCCCGGGTTCGTGAGGTTGAAGCTGACCTTCGAGAGGAGCGCCGAATCGGTCTGGGCGCGGGCGGACGAAGGGATGACTCCCAGGAAGAGCAGCAGCGCCGCGTTCCGGAATCGTCTCTTCCTCATGGTGCCTCTCCCCTCGTCAGAAGGTCGGCGAGCGCGCCGGGCGTCTCGAAGGGCTCGGAAAGTAACACCGTCGCGCCTCCCGCCACCGAAACGACGCGCTCGACGGTTCGCCCGCTCGGGCCCGGCCCGGCGAGAACGACGCGGTAGCGACCGGGCGCGAGATCGGTCACGAGGAGGGGGGTCGTGGCGTTCGCGGGCAGGGCGACGGAGTTCCCGGTGCGCGCGTCGACGATCGAGACGACCCGAGCGAACGGCAGCGCGACGACCTGCAGGCGCCCCGGCGCGAGAGCGACTGCCGGCGGCGTCATGGGCGGCGCCGTCGGCGCGGTCCGGGCGGCGTGGGCCGCGGTCGAACCGGCCGGCGGAGTCCGCCTGTCCGCAGAGCGCGGCGAGGAGCGGCCGCGGGCCGCCCACCATGAGGCCGCGAGCACGAGGACGATTCCCGCTGCCGCGAACCACAGGAGCAGGCGTGCCTCGTGAAGAGAAGGCTTGGCCACGGGAAGCGTCGCCGAGCCGGGACGCCGCCCCACGCCCACGAGCTCCGTGCCGCTCGTCTGTTCGGACGCCGCCGCGTCTCCTGTCACCTGGTCGATCCCGGGGGGCAGCCGCACGCCACCGGCTTCCCGAAGCGCGGCGACGAGGCGGTCCACGATCTCGCGCCAGGTCCCGGGCCGGCTCTCGCGCCGCTTCTCGAGCATCTGCCCCACGAGGCGGACGAGCGAGACGGGGAGCGAGGGCGCGTCGGAGGGAGCCGCGACGGGCGGCGGAACCGCGTTGAGGTGCGCGGCGATGTACTCGACGGGGGCCTTGCCCTCGAACGGCCTGTGCCCCGAGAGCACCTGATAGAAGATGACGCCGAGGCTGTAGACGTCGCTGCGCCAGTCGAGCGGCGCGCCGTGCCCGAGCGACCCCAGCTGCTCCGGCGACCCGTACGCGACCTTGCCGAGGAAGAACCCCGTGGCGGTCAGGGACTCGAGGCCCGTGCCCTTCTCGAACAGCTTCGCGACTCCGAAATCGAGGAGCTTCACGAGCCGGTCGCTGCCGCGCTCGATGACGAGGATGTTGTCCGGAGACAAGTCGCGGTGAACGATCCCGCGTGAGGAGAGGTACTCGAGCCCGTGCGCGGCCTGTACGAGGAGCGGCACGGTCTCCGTCCACGGCCGGCCTGCGAAGGACGTCAGCGGCGTGCCGTCGAGGTACTCCATCGCGAGCCAGGGCGTCCCGTCCTCTTCTCCGATCTCGAAGAACGCGACGACGTTGACGTGAAGGAGGCTCTTGAGGATCGCGGCCTCGCGGTCGAAGCGTACGCGCGCCTCGGCGAGGTGCGCGCGCGACTCGTCGCCCGGTCCCTCCGCCTCGCGGATGACCTTCAGGGCGACCATGCGCTCGTCGCGCTCGTCGACGGCCTGGTACACGATGCCCATGCCGCCGCGGCCGATCCGCTTCAGGATGCGGTAATGGGCGATGCGCTCGACGGCGCCGGCCAACCCGTCACCGTCCCGTGCCGGCCGCCGCCGGACGCAGGAAGATGTTGGCCGGGTCGCCCGACGCGAGGTCGATCTTCGAGGCGAAGGCGAGGAAGACGCCGCCGCCGCCCACCTGCCGTACGACGACGCGCACGTCGGTGAGCTCCGAGAGGTTCAGACCCAGGATGTTGTGGAAGAGGTCGTCCGAGAAGTAGCCGAATTGCGGGAGAGTCTTCGTGACCGAGGCGATCGGCACGAACGACCCCGGCAGATAGGCGGCGATGACGACGTCGCAGTAGTCGCCCCCGACCTCGTTCAGGATGAGGTTCGTGCGGTATGCCGACGAGCTCTCGGCGCCGTCGAACTCGACCGTTCCGAGATTCGACTGGTACGACGAGTAACCATGCTGGTACGAGTAGCCCTCCATGCCGGTCTTGAAGTCCCCGACTCCCTGCACCGGGTCCACGGTATAGGCCTCGGTCTGCACGTCGACGCCTGCCCAGCTCGCATCGCCGTTCGGCGTGGCCTGAATTCGTATCGCGCCATACGTGTTCTGGCCCGGAAGGATTCCGAGATCTGGCTGCTCCTCGAGCACGTCCTCGAAGTGCGCGACTGTCCCTGGGCTGAGGAAGACCGTCGATTGCCGGATCACGCCGGTGCCGTTCGTCTCGAGGTACTCGAGTGTCACCTTCCGCTGGTCCGCCGCCGTTGTGCCGGTGTTCGTCAGCGTCACGCGCGTACGCCAGAAGGGTCTATCGCCGTTCTCCAGGGGCGCGCCCGCCGAATGGACCGTCGGGAAAAAGAGCGGAGCGGGACCACCCGCAAACGGCAAAGATGCCAGGGCGCGACGGGACGCCGTCGAGCTCGAGCCTGGCACGTACGAGGGATTCAAAGCCTGAATGGACACGCCCACGTGGAGCGAAGAGTCCTGCGTGCGGTTGTCGATGACCGTCGCCATCGCGACGACCGACCCTTTGGTGGCCCCGAGCGCGTCGGTCCCGCTCGTCTTCCAGGTGATGGTCGCGTATGCGTAGGCTCCCGGAAGCGGAGTGCCGTCGAAGAGCGCGTCGGCGTCGTTGATCTGCACGGTCGCGTTCGCCGGTACGGTCGTCTCGAACTGCACGACCGCGCCATTCCGCGTCACGGGATGGCCCGCAACGTCGAAGAGCGCCACCGTGACGGTCGTGTCGTAGCCGGACGTCTCGAGGAGAAGAAGGTTCGAGCGGCGGTTCGCATCGTGCGCGAGGCCGGACACGACATGGATCGGGTCGCTTTGCTTGACGCCTTCACCCGGGACCGTCGGCCTCAGCTCGAAGCCGTATTGTCCGACGGCGGGCGTCGTGCCGGCGAGCGCGCGGCGCGAGTCGTTTCTTGCCGCGACGGTCGCCGGCAGAGGCCGGTTGTTGACGAGCACGGTGGCGGTCACGGTGGACGCGGAGGAGCGCACTTCGGCGGTGAAGGCGCCCTCGACGCCGAGAAGAGTTCCCACGACGTTGCGGTACCGGCGCGTCTCGCCCGCCGCGAGATTCAGGTCGAAGCGGCGCACCAGCGAGGTGCCCGGCGCGCCGACCGGGTTGAAGAGGAGCGAGACGGCCACGGGATTGACGGCGTCGGTGTTCGTGAGCCAGAGGTCTGCCGCGAACCGTCCCGACATTCCGCGCGTCGACGGCGTTCGGGAACGCCGAATATAGAAGGCGCGTACGCGCGGCCGCGGCGGGCGCCGCGCCGGGGCCCGGGACGGCCGGGGGAACGGGCGGACCGTCGTCGGTCACGAGAAGCGTCTCCGGGCTGTCCGCAAACCCGACGGTGGCGAGCGCGATCGCGCCGACCTCGGTTCCGGTGCCCGAGCGACGTTTCGCCCGATCCACGGTGATCTGCACCGTACGCGACTCGTTCGCCGCGAGAGGGCGATCCCAGGGCTGTCCGTCCAGCGAAGCCACTGCGATCCACGGTGCCCGGATCGTCGCGACGAAGGACGCCGCCTGATTGGAGGGGTTCAGGATCGAGCGCAACATAGGATCGCCGCTCTTGTCGACGTCGGCGGCCGGGTCGCTCCATACGACCTTCGTCGCGGAGGGCGCAGCCGTGATCATGCAGTCGAGGGGAACCGTCAGCGTCGAGTCGCCCGCGGTGAGCTGAACCGTCGCGTGCACGGGGCGCTGAAGAGCCGTGACGTAGAGAGAGGTCGCGCCGACTGTCTGCTCGGCGTTCGGAGCGAGCGTGAAGGAGTCCGGCGCGACCACGAAGCCGCTGTCGTCCGGTTTCGCGCGCACGAGGATCGGGTCGTTTCCGCCGTTCCGCACGACGAACGACGTCGTCGGGCGTGTACCGGCCTGAGGGACGAGCACCGCGATCGGCTCCGGCTCGGACACGAGCTGGAGAGCGGTCGAGAGGACGCCGCCGACCGTTACGCGAACCGCGGGTGACCATGGGCCGACAGATCCGCACGCGGCCTCGGCCCTCACCTGGTAAACGTAGTCGCCGGGTCCTCCGGTGAACGAGGACGCCGCTCCCGCGACGATCCACTCGCTCGCGTTGGCGGACGCGCCGGAGGTCTGCCGGATGCGGAATTTGAGCCCCGTCAGCCCGCCGCCCGGACCCGGGCCCGTACCGAGCGCGTCCCACGTGACCACCCACGTGGAGAAAGCCGGCGGGTTCGGGGGACTCACGCTGAGCTCACCAACGCTGGGAGGGACGCTGCAGTCGGTGTTGACCGGGACCGCGACGACGTTCGACACGACCGCCGCCGCCGCCGCCGTGGGACAGGATGACTTGACGACGATGCGGTGGTACAGGATCGTCGCGCCCGCAGAACCCGGGGTAAGCGTGATCGCCGAACGCTGCGTGGTCGTCTGGTCGAGGCCCGATGTGAATCCCGCGTCCAGGGCGCGCTCGACGACGTAGTAGTTGAGGCTCGAGGCGGCCGGGTCGGTGAAAACGTTCGTCCAGGAAAGCGCGTACGGCTCGCCGGCCTGGATCTCGGCGGGACCGGTCAGGACGGGCACCGCAACCGGACAGGTCACCCCGCGCGCGGCAGGCGCCCACACACCCGCCAAGGCGGCAAACAACGCCGCCCCGACGATCGAGGGTGAAAGCCGCGACCTCGTACCCATCCTTCTCTAGAATCCCTCTCTATGCGCTCTTGGGAGTGTCACGGCACGCGTTCCATCCCACGCGCGTCCGGGTCCGTCGGGGCGATCGCGGTGGCGCTCGTCGTCTTCGCGGGCCCGCTCCAAGCGCAAGCGATTCTACCCCCCGACGCCGCCGTGAAGGCTTATCAAGCGGGTCAGGCGGCCGCACAACGGAAAGACTGGCCGCTCGTGGTGCGGAAGATGAACGATGCCCTCGCGACCGGCCACACGCAGGCCCGAACGCACTTCGGCACGACGCGGAATTTCGTGGATCTCTACGACCCGTACTACTGGCTCGGCGTCGCCCACATGGAGCTCGGGGAGCTCCTGGAGGCCAAGCGCAACCTCCTCCTGTCCCGGAGCGAAGGGGTCATCGAGGGATTCCCGGAGTCCGCAGATCTCGTCGGGAGGCTCGGCCAGCTCGAACGCCGCGAAGCCCAGCAGTCAGCCGCCCGGGCCACGCCGACCGCCGGACCGACGCCGGAGCCGACGGCTCCGGCAGCTCCTTCCGCCGTTCCGACGGCGGCAGGTCTCTCTCTCGACGACGCGACGCCGACGCCGACCGTCGCCGCCGGAGCCGATCCCGAGCGCGTCCTGACCCTTTTCTCGGCGGGCGACTTCGCCGGGGCCGAGGCCGCCATCGAGAGCCTGCGCCGGGCGCGCCCTCTCGCCCGCGAGGCGGATCTCCTCGCGACGCTCGTCCTCGGCACCCGCTACGTCCTCGAAGGCCGCGCCGACCCGTTGCTCCTTTCGCGCGCGAGAAAGGCCTTCTCATCCTGGCGAAAGCGGGGCGGCGACCGCCGCTCGGAGGAGGCTCTTCTTTCTCCGTCCCTCCTCGCAATGCTGAACGGAACCTGACCCCTCAGCGAGACCTCACGACCCACGTGCCGGCCGCGAGATCCTGGAAGGCGCGCTTCTCCTTCTCGAAGAACGCCCATACCCAGCCGAGGCCGAGCGGAAGGCCCGCGAGCACGAGGACGACTGCGCGGATGAGGGCGGCTTTCCAGCCGATACCACGCCCTCCGATCTCGCCGCGCTTGACGACCGTGAGGCCGAGCAGGGACTTGCCCGGCGTGCGTCCGCGCCACGCCCAGCCGCCCACGACGTAAAGCGCGTTCGCGAGCACGGCGAGCAGGATCGAAAGGGCCGTGACGCCGCGAAACGCCCAGTCGGGGGCCGCATCGCGCGTCTGAAGCTCCGTGCGGAAATAGTCGATGAGGAAAACCGGCGCGAACAGGAGAAGATTGATGGCGGTCAGGATGACGGCGTCGACGAGCGCCGCGAGAAGACGCGCAAACGGATTCGCGGCGTTCCGAGGCCCCTCGTTGAACGCCGGAGCGCGCCTTTCGCGAAAAGCCGCCACGCGCTCGAGCGAGGCGGGGCGAGGAGGAGGCGCCTGGGACGCGCTCATCTGGATCGAGATGTCCTCGAGCGGTCGCGGGGCGATCGCCGAGACGAACGGGGCCGCGGGTTCGGGAGCGGGAATGGAGCCGGGCGGCGGCGCGACGGTCGAGACGTCGTCGGGCGGCCGAAGCGCCGCGGGGAACGCTTCCCGGAAACCTGAGCCCGCTCGCGGCGCGCCGGCTTTCTTGTCCACGTCCCGGAACAGCTCCGAGGCTGACATTCCGTCCGGCCCGAACGCCGAAGGTGCCGGGGCCGCCGCGCCCGGATCCGTGGCACCGGGAACCGGGTCGAAGGTGACCCCGGAAGGAGGCTTCGACGCCGCGGCAGGCGCCTGGGGCGGCAGCGCGTCGGCCCCGAGGAGCGCGGTGCGCTCCGAGGGCACGCTCGGCGGAACGATGCGCAGGTCGATGACCGCCGCGCCGAGCTGGACGCGGTCGCCGTTCTGGAGCCGCGTTTCGCGCGAGATTCTCTTCCCTCCCACGTACGTGCCGTTCGAGGAGTTGAGGTCCTTGACGACGGCTTCGCCGCGATTCAGGGTGAGCAGCGCGTGCGACCGCGAGACGGACTCGTGCTCGAGGCGCACGGTCGACGTCCGGCTGCGGCCGAGCGTCGCCTCGCCGTCCAGAAGGTCGATCTCACGGCCCTCCGCCGAGAGCACATACCGGAAGACATCGTTCGTCACCGTGATGGAAATTGTACCCGGCCCCGGAGCGCATCGGCCGTCGGAGTTCCGCCCCAGGCCCTGAGGGCCGCCGGAGAGCCCGAAAATACGACGCGGCCCCCCGCCGGGCCGCCGCCGGGCCCGAGCTCGATCAGGCTGTCGGCGCGGGCGAGGAAGCCCGTGTGGTGCTCCACGGCCACGATCGAATGTCCCGCCCGAAGGAGCCTCCGGAAGACCGCGAGCAGCACGTCCACGTCGGAAGGTGCGAGTCCCGTCGTGGGCTCGTCGAAGATGAAGAGCACCGGCTCGTCCGGGCCGCCGCCCTTCAGGAACGAGGCGATCTTCAGCCGCTGCGCCTCGCCGCCCGAAAGCGTTCCCGTGGACTGGCCGAGCGTCAGGTAGGAGAGCCCTGCTTCCGCGAGAGGCTGGAGCCGGTCCGAGATGGCCCGCACGTCGGCGAAGAGCTCGCGCGCCTCCTCGACAGTCGTGGCGAGAAGCTCGTCCACGTTCCGGCCCCGCAGCCTCACCGCGAGCACCTCGGGCTTGAACCGTCTCCCGTCGCACACGTCACACACGACCGTCACGTCGGCGAGGAACTGCATGTCGACGTTCACCACGCCGGCGCCCTCGCAGCGCTCGCACCTTCCACCGGGCGCGTTGAAGCTGAAAGCGCCCTTCTCCAGGCCGCGCGCCTTCGCGGCTGGCGTGCGCGCGAGAAGCGTCCGGATCTCGTCCCAGGCTTTCGTGTAGGTGGCCGCGTTCGAGCGAGAAGAGCGCCCCAGCGGCGACTGGTCCACGAGGATGACATCCGAGACCACGTCGAGCCCCTCGATCGCGTCGTGGGCGCCGACCTCGTCCACGCCCGGGAGGAGCCCCTTCCCCATGCGCTGCCGGGCGCCGGCCGCGAGCACGTCCACGACGAGCGACGACTTCCCCGAGCCCGACACGCCCGACACGGCGACGAGCTGGTGAAGGGGGAAGTCGACGGATATGTTCTGAAGATTATTTGCTCGCGCACCCACGACACGGAGCGCTTCGACGGGACTCAGTTGCAGACGGCCAGAAGGTAGTTTCTTAGAAGGTGAATATGGGCCGGGGCTCTCGGTGGCGACGCGCGCGCCGACTCCGACACCCGGCTCGAGCGCCGGAGAGCTCATACCCCCTTCTAAGAAAGCGCCGAAGGCGCTCGGCATTTCCGCCGCCATGAGTTCACCCGCATCGGAGAGCCCGTACGGTCTGTTTCCTTCCGAAGCAAGAATTCCTTTCCTTTCCTCGGTCTCCCTCCTCAACGATCTCCCGGTAACCGTGTCTGCCTCTTCCAGCTCTTCCGGCGTCCCCTCGAACACGAGCCGCCCGCCGCGCGCTCCCGCGCCCGGCCCGAGATCGATGACGTGGTCGGCCGCGCGGATGACGTCCGTGTCGTGCTCGACGGCGACGACGGCGTTGCCGCCCGCCGCAAGTCGCTCGAGAACGCCGAGGAGCCGGTGCGTGTCGCGGGGATGGAGGCCGACCGTAGGCTCGTCGAGGACGTAGAGCGTGCCGGTGAGGGCGTTGCCGATCGCCGCTCCGAGCTGGATCCGCTGGGCTTCGCCGCCCGAGAGCGTGCGCATCGTGCGTGCGAGCGTGAGGTACCCGAGCCCGATCTCGACGAGCGTTCCGACGCGCCGCCGGAGGTCCTCGACGAGCGACGCTCCCCGCGCGCGTTCCTGCACGCCGGGGAGAGCTCCCGCCAGAAAGATGAGCAGCTCGTCGAGCGTGAGCGCGGCGACGTCCGCGATCGTCTTGCCCGCGAGCGTGACCGCGAGGGCCTCGCTCCTCAGGCGCGCTCCGCCGCAGGAGGGACACGGCGTGTAGCCGCGATACCGCGACAAGAGGACCCGGACGTGTACCTTGTACCGCTTCTTCTCGAGGTACTTGAAGAGCCCCTCGACGCCGTACCACTCGCCCGAGCCCTTCCAGACGACGTCGCGCTCCCGCGGTGTCAGGTCGTTCCACGGCACGTCCCACCGCAGCTTGTGGCGCCGCGAAACCGCCTTCAGATCGTCGTAGGCGCTCTCATACGCGGGCGAATTGAACGGCGCGATCGGCCGCTCGCGGAGCGACTTCCTCCCGTCCGGGATGACGCGCGCCGCGTCGATGCCCGTCACGCGCCCGAAGCCCTGGCACGTCTCGCACGCGCCACGCGGCGAGTTGAAGGAAAAGAGGGCCGGAACGGGATCCTGGAACGAGCGGCCGCAGACATCGCACGAGAGACCCCGGCGAAAGCGGCGCGCCGAGGCAAGGTCCTTTCCGGCCTCGAGAACCAGGAGCTCACTGTCCGCGGCGTCGAATGCCATCGAAAGTGAAGAGAGAATTTCCGGATCGTCCGCGCGAAGGACGTGGCGGCCGATCAGCAGTGGAAACGCGTCCCGATACGCCGCCTCCCCCATCTCCTTTTCATTCGAAGAGATTTCCAGAACGTCTCCCGAAGCGGAGACATAGCGGTAAAAGCCGAGCCGTCTCCATTCCGCACTCTCCGCCTCGAACGACTGAACTCTCTTTGGCGCGATCACGAGCAGCCGCGCTCCCTCGCCGAAGGACTCGAGGAGAGCCTCGCGGACGCTCTCGGCCGTATGCCGGCGCACGGGCGTCCCATCGTCCGGGCAGCGCAGCGTTCCCGCGGCCGCGTAGAGGAGGCGGAGGACGTCGTGGATCTCGGTCGCGGTCCCGACCGTGGACCGGGCCGAGCGCGCGGGCGCCTTCTGCTCGATCGCGAGCGCGGGCAGGACGTGCTCGATGAGGTCGACGTCGGGGCGCTCGAGCCTCTCGAGGTATTGCCGCGCATACGTGGACATGGACTCCACGAACCGGCGCTGGCCTTCGGCGTAGAGCGTGTCGAACGCGAGCGAGGACTTCCCCGAGCCGGAAGGGCCGGTGACGACCGTGAGCGCGCCCACCGGAAAAGCGCACGTCACGTTCTTGAGGTTGTGCGTACGTGCGTTCACGACCGTGATCGCAGACGCGGCGCGCGACGCGGGGCGCGCGTCGCTCACCGCGAGAACACCGCGAGCTGGTTCAGGCCGAGGAGAAAACGCCGGTAGAGGACGAGGGAGACGCCAGCCGAACGGCCCGCCTCCTCGAGGGCCGCCCGGCCCAGAAGCGTCTCGTGCTCGTCGCGGGCGTGCGGCGAGAGGAGGCCGAGGGCCGCGCCCGCCTCCAGGGGCCAGCGGCCGATCGGATGGGGGGTCGTCGCGATCAGGCGGCCCCCCGGAGAGAGAAGCGGAGAGAGCCGGGAGAGGACGGCGGCAGGGTCCGCGACGTGCTCGAGGACGGCGAGCAGAAGGATTCCTTCGAATGGTCCTTCGCGGACGAGCGGCGGCGGCGCCTCGGCGCGGGCAATATCCCATTCGAAGAAATCTCTGTTTGGAAATTTCCCGCGCTGGGCCGCCAGCACGTCCGCGTCGCGGTCGCATCCGAAATAGACGGGGACGAGGGCTGCGAGGTCCGTCAGCCCGCACCCGACGTCGAGGACGCGCGCGCCGGGAGGCACGTGCGGAAGCGCGGCTGCAAGGCGCGCCGCCCCGACGCGCACCGTGAGACGTCCGTAGAAAGGCGAGCGCGGCACCGCGGGGTTTTACACCCTCCAACGTAAGATCGTAGGCCGAATGAGCAAGGCCCCGTTCACCCTTCGCGAGGCGCGGCCGTCGGACGTGGACGCAATCGTCTCCCTGATCCGCGCCCTCGCCGAGTACGAGAGACAGCCGGAGGATTGCCACGCCGACGCGAAGCTCCTCGAGGAGCATCTCTTCGGAGAAAAGCGTTTCGCCGAAGTCGTTCTCGCGGAAATGAACGGTGAGACGGTCGGCTTCGCGCTTTTCTTCCACAACTACTCGACCTGGCTCACGCGGCCCGGCCTCTATCTCGAAGATCTTTTCGTGACGCCCGAACGCCGGGGGCTCGGCATCGGCGAGGCGCTCCTGACGCATCTCGCGCGGCTGGCGGTGGCCCGCGGCTGCGGGCGAATGGAGTGGAGCGTGCTCACGTGGAACGAGCCGGCGATCCGTTTCTACCTTCGGCTCGGGGCGGTTCCGATGGAGGGGTGGCAGGTCTACCGGCTCGCCGGAGACGCGCTCGCCCGTCTCGGGCGATAATCCGGTGGACTCCGAGGTCAAGACCGTGCAGAAGAGCCGATCACAGACGGACACGCAACCCATCCGCGTCCGCGAAGGACGGAAGGGATCGGGCGTCATCAGGCGTCCCGTGTCCCTGCTCATCGATTCTCCCGACCCCACGGCTCTCTTCGACCGCACGGGCCGCGTCCTTCTCGCAAACGAGGCCGCACTCGCCGAAGGCACGCCCGGCCCCGGCAATCTCGACGAGGCGCCCGGGAGCTCACCGCCGTTCTGGATCACGCCGCCGGGGCGCGACAGCCTCATCGAGGCCGCGGCGAGCCCCGAAGGAGCGAAGAACTTCGAGGTCCGGATCCCGGCAGGACCCGAGACGGGCGAGCGCGTGTTCTGGGTGACGACGCGCCTCGCCTCGCAGGCGGCCGAAGGGGGATTCATCGCCGCGGCCCGCGAGGTGACCGGCGCAGCCGGTGAGAAGCTCCGCACCGACTCGGCGGACACCGTGACCGAGCCCGCCGACGCGCTGACGGGCTTCGCGAACCGTGAGCAGTTTCACTTCGAGCTCGAGCGCGAGCTGGCCCGCGCGGACCTTTTCGGAAGGCCGCTTGCTCTCATCGTCATCGGGCTCGACAACTTCAAGACCTTGAACGACACCCACGGGCTTCGCGCGGGAGACGAGTATCTCCGCTCCATGGCCGAGACTTTCCGCGGCACCCTCCTCGGGGGAGAGACCGCCGGCCGAGTGGGGGGCGACGAGATCGCGGTCCTGCTTCCCGGCGCCTCCGCGGCCGAAGCCGCGCCGCGCGCCGAGACCCTCATCGCGCTCATTCGCCGGATGGCGCCCCTGTGGGAGGGCAATTCGCTCACGCTCACCGCGAGCGCGGGCGTCGCCGTGTTTCCCGAACACGCGGGCGGCGCCGCGGACCTGTTCCTCGCGGCCGACCTCGCGATGCATCAGGCCAAGCGCCGCGGCGGCGGCCGCGTGCGCCTTCACGACCCGTCGGACCGCGAGCGGGACCGCACCGGTCGGCTCCGCGAGCAGTCGAACCGCATCCGCGCGTCGCTGGCCGAGTCGCGCTTCGTCCCCTACTTTCAGCCCGTGGCCGAGGTCGGAAGCGGTCGCATCGTGGCCGTCGAGACGCTCGCCCGCATGCGGGAGTCCGACGGACGCATCGCGCTTCCCGCCGAGTTTCTCGGAGCCGCCGAGCGCTTCGGCATCGTGACGGCGATCGACCGCGCCATCATCGCGGCCGCCTTCGACGCCCTCGCGGCGGCCCGCAAGCGCATCAGCCCCGAGCTCGAGATCGGCATCAACCTCTCGGGCCTGGACTTCGACGACGACACGCTCGTCGCCGACATCTCGCGGATGGCCCGAGCCAAGGGCATCCGCCCGGAGCGCGTCACGTTCGAGATCACCGAGACGGCCGCGCTGCGCGACTTCGACCGCGTGCGGGACTTCACGCTCGCGCTCACGGGAGAGGGCTTCCACTTCGCGCTCGACGACTTCGGCATGGGCTTCTCCTCGTTCCGCTATCTCCGCGAGCTGCCCGTCTCCTCTCTCAAGCTCGACATCAGCTACGTGAGGGACCTCCCGAAGGACAAGGCGAACCGCGTCTTCGTGCGGGGCATGGCGGGCATCTGCCGCGGCCTCGGCGTCAAGACCGTGGCCGAGGGCGTGGAATCGGAGGAAGTCCTCGACCTCCTGCCCGAGCTCGGCGTGGACCGGGCCCAGGGGTGGCACGTGGGCTATCCGTCGCCGGACCTTCCGGTCGTCGAAACCGGCGCGAGTCTCATCCTGCCGCGGAGGCCGCGGCCCTGATCCGTCCGCGGCGGGGCCCCGCGGGGCGCGCGTCGGGCCTCGCAGTGGACGCCCTGCTCTTCGTCGTGCTCGGCGCGCTCGTCGCGGGCGTCGTCTCCCTCGCCCAGCGCTGGCACGCGCCGATCCGACCGGCGGTCGAGATCGACCTTTCTCCTTCGGCGCTGCCCCTCTACACGCTTCTCTCGCTCTCGCGCGGGTTCGCGGCGTACGTGCTTTCCCTCGCGTTCACGCTCGTCTACGGCACGATCGCCGCGCACGACAGACGCGCCGAGAAAGTGATGCTGCCGCTCCTCGACATCGGGCAGGGAATTCCGGTGCTCGGATTCCTCCCGGGCCTCGTCCTCGGCATGGTCGCGCTCTTCCCGAAGACGAACGTCGGCCTCGAGCTCGCCTGCATCCTCATGATCTTCACGGCACAGGTCTGGAACATGACGTTCTCGTACGTAGGCTCGCTGCGCTCGATTCCGGAAGAGCTCCGCGAAGTCGCGCGCCTCCATCGCTTCTCATTCTGGAAGCGCTTCCGGACTTTGGAAGTGTCGGCCTCGGTGATCGGCCTCGTGTGGAACTCGATGATGTCCATGGCGGGCGGCTGGTTCTTCCTCACGGTCAACGAGGCGTTCACGCTCGGCGACCGCGACTTCCGCCTGCCGGGGATCGGCTCGTACATGGCCGTCGCGATCGAGAAGGGCGACCGGCGGGCCATGGCGTGGGCGATCGTCGCGATGACGGTCATGATCGTGGCCGTCGATCAGGTCCTCTGGCGCCCGCTCGTCGCGTGGTCGCAGCGTTTTCGCATGGCGGACGTCGAGGGAGAGGACGCGCCGGAGTCTTGGGTGCTGAACCTCCTGCGCCGTTCGAGGTTCCTGCGCAGGATGCGCCTGAGGAGGAGGCGGCGCCCGCGGACGCCGGCTCCGCCGGCGAGCGCGGGGACGGTGCCGAGCGGCGCGGGTGAGCGCGCCCGGGCGGCCCTCGTCTCCGGGCTCGGGATCGCTGCCTTCCTCGCAGCGCTCCTCGGAGCGTGGAAGCTCGTCGGGCTTCTCGCCCGCGTTCCAGCCGCCAAATGGCTCGTCCTCGCCGGCGCCGTCGGCGCGACGAGCGTCAGGACCTTCTCCGCCCTCGCGCTCGCGGCCGCCTGGACGCTGCCGCTCGGAATCCTGATCGGCCGTTCGGCCGTCTGGTCACGCCGGCTGCAGCCCGTCGTTCAGATCGTGGCGTCTTTTCCGGCACCCATGCTCTTCCCGATCGTGACGGGCGTTCTTCTCGCGCTGCGGGTGCCGTTCGGCGCCATCGCGGCCGTGCTCATGCTCCTCGGCGCCCAGTGGTACATCCTCTTCAACGTGCTCGCGGGCGCAAGCGCGATCCCGCACGACCTCGACGAAGCAGCCGACGTCTATGCGATGAAGGGCGGAACGCGCTGGCGGACGTTGTTCGTCCCCGCGGTGTTCCCGTTCCTCGTCACCGGGCTCGTGACGGCCGCCGGCGGCGCGTGGAATGCCTCGATCGTGGCCGAGACATTGAACTGGCGCGGGAAGACGCTCGAGGCGTTCGGGCTCGGCTCCCTCATCACGAGAGCCACGCGCGAAGCCGACTTCCCGCTCCTGACGGCCGGGGTCCTCACGATGTCTCTCGCCATCGTCGCCCTCAACCGCCTCGTCTGGAAGCGGCTCTACCGCCTCGCCGAGACGAAGTACAGTCTCAACCGATGAGCGCCCGTCCGGCCCCTGCCCCTGCGCCGCCGATCGCCGCCGTCCGCGGCGTGGACAAGGCCTACGCCGACGACGCGGGGCGCACGCGCACCATCCTGAAGAACATCGACTTCGAGGTGCGCGCGGGCGAGGTCGTTGCCATCCTCGGTCCTTCGGGCTGCGGGAAGTCCACACTTCTGCGAATCCTCATCGGCCTGATTCCGCCGAGCGCGGGCCGCGTGGAGCAGCACGGGGTGCCTCTCGAGGGCATCCACTCGGGTACGGCCGTCGTGTTCCAGAACTTCGCGCTCTTCCCCTGGCTGACCGTGGAGGAGAACGTGCGAGTGGGTCTGAACGGCAGGCCCCTGCCGCCGTCCCAGGCCGAGGGGCGCGTGAAGGCCTCGCTGAAGGCCGTCGGCCTGGAAGGGCACGAGCGCGCCTTCCCGAAGGAGCTTTCGGGCGGCATGAAGCAGCGCGTCGGAATCGCCCGCGCGCTGGTGGGCCGGCCGGAGCTCCTCTGCATGGACGAGCCTTTCTCGGCCCTCGACATCCTTACGGCAGAGCTGCTTCGCACCGAGGTCTACCGGCTCTTCACCGAGCGCGCGAGCGGCCTTTCCTCGGTCATCCTCATCACGCATCTCATCGAGGAAGCCGTCTTCCTCGGAGACCGCATCGTGATCATGGGCGCGGATCCCGGCACGGTGCGCCGCGAGATCGTCAACACCGTGCCCCACCCGCGCGAGTACCGCAGAGACGATTTCCTCCGGATGGTCGAGCGGATCCACGACATCGTCGCGGGCGTCCACCTGCCCGAGATCGAGCAAATCGAGCCCGCGGCCCCCGCGCTGCCCGGACGCCGCCGGGCGGGTCCCGTCGCCCCTCTTCCGGCCGTGCCCATGGGCGAGATCCTCGGCCTCCTCGAGATCCTCGCCGACCACGACGGCACCATGAACCTCTTCGACATCGACGCCATCACCGACTACGACTTCGGGCGGACGATCGCCGTCGCGAAGGCCGCCGAGATGCTCGACCTCGTCGACACCCCGAAGAACGACGTCGTGCTGACGGATTTCGGCCGGAAGATGATCCGCGCCTCGGCCGCCGAACGGCCTGCCCTGCTCCGGGCCGAGCTCCTCACCCTCGGAACGTTCTGCCTCGTCATCCGGGAGCTCGCGAAGGAGCCCGACACGCCCGCCGCCGGAGACGCGCTGCGCGACCTCCTCGCCGAGCGCCTGCCGACCGTGGACGCTTCCGAGCTCTTCGAGACCCTCCTCAGCTGGGGCCGCGCGGGACAGCTCTTCGAATACGACGCGGCGGCCGACACGATCGCGCTTTTCTCGGGGCGGGAGGAAGGGACCGGAGGCTGACGTGGCCCCGCCCCCGCGCCTCGTCTCGCGAACCGCCGCCGCGCTTTCGGAACGACGCGCCCGGCTCGACGCGCTTCTCGCGCGCGTGTCGGGCCCGCCCGGAGGCGAGATGCTCCACGACCTGCGCGTCTCTCTGCGGCGGATCGCCGCGCTCGCGCGCCTGACGAGCGATGTCCCGCGGAAGGGGGCCGGAAAGGCCCTGAGGGCCGCGGCCCGCGATCTTCGTCGCGCGCTCTCCGTGCGACGCACGCAGGACGTTGCGCGAAGGCTCCTCCTTGCGCGCTTCCGGAGCGATCCACGCCGCCGGACGGTCGCCGTGCGCCTCGCCGCCCGCCTCGCGAAGGAAGGCGATCCCGGGCCGTCGCCGGAGCGGACGCGTGCGCTTCTCGCCCGGCTGCGCCGAGCCTTCACGAGGCGCGACCTCGCGTTCGCACGGCTGCACGACCCGCTCACCGGCACGGCGGACGCGGACGCGGAGAAGAACCTCGCGAAATCTGTCCGGCGCCGTCTCCGTCGCGCCGCGAAGAGGCTGCGCGACGCCGGAACGCCCGGCCCGGCGGGACTTCACCCGGCCCGCATCATCGCCCGCGACCTCCGCTACGGGCTCGAGTTCGCCGGCGACGCGATGCCGGGTCCGGAAAAGCTCGTCCCGCTGCTCGCGGAGTTCCAGGACGCGGCGGGGCATGCTCACGATCTCGCCGAGCTCATCGCCGAAGTCCGGCGCCTCGCCGGAAGGTCCCGAGCCGCCGAGCGACGCGAAGCCCTTCGCCTCCTGCCCTCGCTGCTCGCGGCCGAGGAGCGCGCGGTCGCTCGCGCCCAGAGGTCTTCGCGGCGACTCCTCGCCCGGCTCGACCTCTCGGACCTCGAATGGTCCTGACGCGCCTCGACCTCGCGCGCCCGTCGTCGTGACGAGGACTCCGAACCCTCCCGCGGTCATTCCGGTCGCGCGCGTCGCGTCGCCGGAGGGCGTCGTGTCACGGCCGCCCCATGGTCTCACCGACGTCGGCGGAGCGTCGGAGATTTCGCTCACGACCACTGTGCGTTTCGCCTCGACGCGCGACGCCTTCGTCGCCCTCTTCGAGGCCACCGCCGACCCTCCGCTGACCATCCAGCGCCTCGACGACGAGGACGTCTTCCTCGACGACTGCGTGGAGCTCTTCCTCGCCTCACCCCTCGCGCCCAGCGAATACGAGGAGATCGTCGTGAACCCGCGCGGCGCTTGCTACACCGCACACATCGTGAACCCCGACGAAAGCCGCGAGACATGGAGGGTCTCGCGCGGACGCGCGTCAGCCGCGATCTCGATCGGCGTTCACGGTGTCCCGGCCGGGCGACCCGCCGCGGAGTGGGCGCAATGGACCTGCCGGCTGGCCGTGGCGTGGACGTCTCTTCCCTCGGGCCGTGCGCCCGTCGAAGGAGAAGAGCGCCGGGGAAACGCCTACCGGATCGCGCGCGGGCGCACGACGCGCTATCTCGCCCTTTCTCCCACTCTCCGGTCGAGCCCGCCGGACTTCCACGTTCCGAGCCGGTTCGCCCGCTTCGTCTTCTGAGCGCGGCTCCCCTGCGAGCCCTCAACCCTCCGTGTGTGATCCGTCGGTCCGGATGCCCTGCGCGGCGAGCCAGAGTTTGAGCTCTTCGCGGACGCACCGGTCGCGGAACACGAACCACGCCTTCTCGTCGTTCGGAAAAGTCAGGAGAACGTCGCGGAAGGCTCCAGGGCCGCCGGATTCGAGCGCGAGGAGCGCCTTTTCGCGCGCGGTGGCGCTCTCCATGCGCGGCGCGAACGCGCGGCACCGGGCTCCGTCGATCTCGCGCGTGGACTTCGGGATGCGAAGGTAGCGCCCCGACCGCTCGTGAAGAAGCGCCTCGCGCAAGTCCGGCGAGCCGTTCAAGTGGGCGTGCACTTCTCCCGTCGCGCGGTCGAGGAAGTGGTTCATGAGCGTCGATCGTGCCGCGAACGCGACCGTCAGGCCCTCCCAGTCGAGCTCCATCGGGCGAGTATCGTATCTCCGTGGATCCCGACCTCTTCCGGCGACACGCCGTCGCGCTGCGCCTCGCACGCTGGTATCGCCGATCGAAGCGCGACTTGCCGTGGCGGAGGACGCGAGATCCGTACGCGATCTGGATTTCCGAGGTCATGCTCCAGCAGACGACCGTCGCGGTCGTCGCGAGACGCTGGAAGCGGTTCCTTGCGCGCTTCCCCACGGCGAAGGCGCTCGCCAGGGCGCCCGAGCGCGCGGTCCTCGCCGAGTGGAGCGGCCTCGGGTACTACGCGCGCGCGCGGAATCTGCACCGCGCGGCCAGGATCGTCGCGGCGGCCGGCACATTTCCACGCACGCTCGAAGGCTGGCGGGAGCTGCCCGGCGTCGGGGCCTACACGGGCGCGGCGGTGGCCTCGATCGC
The DNA here is from genome assembly GCA_963816185.1 of Thermoanaerobaculia bacterium. Taxonomy (GTDB): domain Bacteria; phylum Acidobacteriota; class Thermoanaerobaculia; order UBA5066; family UBA5066; genus Fen-183. The sequence continues at coordinate 395,130 of CAWFJJ010000030.1, forward strand.
CTTCGGCGTTCCCGCCGCGGTGGTGGACGGTAACGTCGTGCGCGTCATCTGCCGATTGCTCGGCCTCAGGCTCGATCCGAAGGCGCCGCGATCGCTCGCGCGCGTGAGGTCGGAGGTGCAGGCGCTCATGCCGGCTCGCGGGGCTGGTGACCACAACCAGGCCCTCATGGAGCTGGGGGCGCTCGTCTGCACACCCCGCGCGCCGCGGTGCGGCGCGTGCCCGCTCCGCGGCGCGTGCCGCGCCGCGGCGAGTGGGAAGCGCGGAAGGCTTCCCACGAGCTCCACGACGGGTGAAGCCCAGATCGATTCATCTCGTCGCGGGGATCGTCGAGAGGGAGAAGAGAATCTTGCTCGTAGAAGACAAGATCCTCGTCGAGGGCCATCTTTGCGTTCCGATGTTCGAGGTTCGCAACGGGCAGCGGTCTGCAAATGTTCTTAGCAGGGGGTGGGAGCGAATCGCGCATCGAAAGGCCGCCGCGCTCGAGCCGGTGGCCACGCTCAGACACTCGGTATTGAATCGTCGCTATCTCGTTTCTCTATTTACCTTCAAAGAAAAAACGCCCGAGCCCTCGCGCAGCCGACGACCCGGAGCGGACGAACCGTCGCTTTCCGTGCCCATCCCTCCGAGCCGCATTTCCCTCCTCTCTCCGAGCCAGATCTCCCGGCGCGCCCACGGTGGCCTGCTCCTGAAGGTGCTGGCGGCCTGGCGGGAGCACGGACGCTGACGGCTCGGCTATTCTCGCAGCGCATGTCGCGACGCGTGGGCAGGACGCCGAAACCGGCGCCGGAGGAGTCCGCTGACTCGCAGACGAACGCCCCGGCGCTCGTCCTCGTCGGGATTCTCGCGGCACTCGCCCTTCCTTTTCTCGTCTTTTCGACGGCTTCCAGCGAGGCCCTTCGCGAGACGAAGCTCCTCGTGCAGGCGCTCGGGGCGGCTCTCGCGATGTTCGGCCTCGCGCGGAGCGGAACCCTCCCGTCCTTTGGACGAGGGCGAGCCGCGCGCATGGTCATCCTCGGAATCTTCGCGACTCTCGCTCTCACGCTCCTGTCGGGTCTCGCGAACGCGGACATCGTGGACCCTCTGACGGCCGTCGCCATCCTCTCCCCGCTCGCGCTCCTCCTCGCCGGTACATCCCAGCCGGGCGGGCGCGCGGCATCCGCCGCGGCGATCGCGCTGATGGTTGCCGGCGCCGCCACCGGCGCCCTCGCGGCCCTCCAGCGCTGGGCGGGCCTCTTCCGGCTGCCCCTCGAGGTTCCGGAGCCCCGGTTTCTGGCGGCGGGCCTCATCGGGAACGCGGGGGACGTCGGGATGGCTCTCGTCGTGCCCGCCCTGCTCCTTTTCACGCGGGCGGCGGAGCCGGGAACGAGCGCCCGAGCGAAAAGCCTCGCGGCGCTCGGCCTTCTGGCGATTCTTCTCGGCCTCGTGGCGACCGAGGCCGTCGCGCCGGCGCTCGCATTCGGTGGGGGCGTCGCGGTCTTCGTCGCGCTCGACTTCCGGCGGCGCGCTCTCGCTCTCTCGTCCCTCGTCGTGGCGGCGCTCCTCGCAGTCGCGACCGGAGCGGGGCGTCGCTTCCTCGTGAAGGTCGACGAGTTCCGCCGCGGCGACCTGGCGTCCGCCACGACGCAGCGCGACATCGGTCTCCTCGCGGGGAGAGAAATGATCCGCGAGCGACCCCTCCTCGGAGCGGGACCCGGGGCCTTCTCGAATCGATTCGTTCCCGCGCGTCTCGCGGCGGAGAAGCGCACGAGGCGCCATCTCGTGCACCGAAGCGGCTCGGCTCACTTCGACAATGCGCACAACGAGCCTGTCACCCTCGCGGCCGAGACCGGCGTGCCCGCCGCGATTGCCAGCGTGGTTGCCTCTTGCGCGCTTTTCGTGGGACTTCTCGCCCGCCGCAAGCTCGCGCCAACGGCCTCCGGCGGCGACTCGATCGACTCTCTCTTCTCCACGCTCTTCGCCGTTGCGCTTCTGTCTCTCGGCGACTTCCCGTTCCGGATCGCCGTCGCCTCGGGGCCTGTCGCTTTCTTCGCGGGCGTCGCGCTTCGTCGGGTCGCAGGCGATCAGGGAAAGCCGGAGATTCCCGCGCGCGGTTCCCGCGTCCTCTTCGCGACGCTTGCCCTGTTGCTCGTCGCTCTCGCGGCCTTGCGATCCCTTGCGACGTTCACTCAGGCGGATGGGGAGACCCTTCTGCGCGAAGCAGCGTCGGCCCCCGAGGACGCTGAATCCCAGAAGGCGGAGCTTCTCTCTGCGGCCGACGCGCGTCTCGCGCGTACCGTCGCCCTTCGGCCGCGCTCGGCCACGGCTCTTCTCGCCTGGGGTTCGGTGCAATCGCTGCAGGGTGAGCGCGAGCTCGCGTACGCGCTCTACGCGCGTTCGGTCCGGCTCGAAGAGCGCGCCGAAAGCGATTTGAATCTCGGCCGTGCCGCGGCGGCCCTCGGGCGAAGCCAGGAAGCACGGGCGCTTCTCGTACGCTCCGTCTGGATCCAGCCGCGCCTTTTGGACGACGTGCCGCCCGGCGAACGGGATGCGGTCGCTGCCGCCGTCGCGTCTGCCGAGAAAGCTCTCACCCGCGGCGGAACGGTTCCCGCCGGGCCGCCTTAGATTCTCTTAGAAGGTGAATGAGCGCACGCCGCTCGAATCGCCGCGCCGCCATGTCGATCTGCCCCGACCCCACTCACCCTTCTAAGAAATTCTTCTTCCAACAACGGCACGTTCGTTGCGAGCAGAAGGGAGGAGGTCTCGATGCGCTCCACGAAGAGAAAACCTCACGCAGAGAGCGCTTCGCGCACGGCTCGGCGTGCAGTCTGGAAGGGCCGCATCTCGTTCGGGCTCGTGGGGATCCCGGTCGAGCTCGTGCCGGCCGTGGATGCCAGGGAGCATCTCGGTTTCCACCTCTTGCATCGCAAGGACCTCGCTCCCATCCGATACCGGAAATTCTGCAGCCAGGAAGATGTCGAGGTTTCGGATGACGAGGTGGTGCGGGGATACGAGGCGTCGAAGGGGAAGTGGGCTGTCGTGGAGAAGGACGAGCTCGCCGCCGCGCGCACGGACGCGGGAGCGGGCACGGAGGCACACACGCTCGAGATCCTCTCGTTCCTGGGCACGGGACGCATCGACCCGTTGACGTTCGACCAGCCCTACTACCTCGTCCCGGACGAGGGCGGAGCCCGGCCCTTTGCCGTCTTTCGCAACGCGCTGGCGGCCTCGGACCGCGTCGGCCTCGGCCGCCTGAGGCTGCGGAGCCGCGAGCATCTGGCGGCTGTGATCGTGATCCCGCACGGACTCGTCGCGATTCTGCTCAGGCCGTTCGAGGAAGTTGCCGCGGCGCCGTCGGCGGGGTCTCTGTCCGCGGGAACCGGAGAAATCAAGATGGCGCGCCTCCTGATTGACCAGATGTCGGAGGAGGCGCTCGATCCGGCGAAGTACCCCGATCGGTATCGATCGGCGCTCAAGAAGCTGCTCGCCAAGAAGGGAGCCGTCGCCGGCACCGGCCGCAGCCGAGGGCCAGCCGGAGAAAGAGGGCCGTGTGATCGACTTGATGGAGGCGTTGCGCGCGAGCGTGGCTCGCCGCGGGGGCAAATCTCCGCGCAAGAGGCACGTCGCATAGGGGGCGACCGCGAAAGACACGGGAGGATCTATGGCAGCGAGGAAATCTTCCAGACGGTACGGCAAGAAGGCGGGGGAGAAAGTGGAGCGCGCGATGCGTGAGATGAAGCAAGGCAAGCTGAAGTCCGGTCGTTCACACAAGACGGTCCGAAGCCGGAAGCAGGCGATCGCGATCGGGCTTTCCGAGGCGCGCGAGGCGGGCGGGAAGGTCCCGCCCGCCCCGAAGAGCAGCTGACGACCGGGAGGTCTCAGCCCTTCTTCTCTCCGTCGAACGACACCAGGAGGTGCGCGAGGTCGTCCGCGTGCTCCTCCTCCTGGCCGAGAATCCATTCGAACAGGCGCCGCGTCGTGGGGTCGTCCTCGCCGACGAATGCGATCATCTCCTTGTAGGACTCGATCGCGACGCGTTCGGCCACGAGGTCCTCGCGGATCATGTCCACGAGCGACGCGCCTTCCTGATACTCCGTCTGACTCTTCGAGAGCAGACCCGCGGGGTTCAGGTCCGGCTCTCCCCCGAGCTGTCGGATCCTCTCCGAGATCCTGTCCGCGTGCGCCTGCTCCTCGGTCGCGTGCTCGAGGAACTCCGTCTTCACCGGATCGGCGTGAATGCCGTCGGCCATGAAGTAGTGCCTCTTGTAGCGCAGCACGCAGACGATCTCGGTCGCAAGGGCGACGTTCAGGATCTTCACGACATTCTCGAGGTCGGCGCGATAGCCGGGCGTGACCGCTCCCTCCTCGATCTCGCGTCGTGCGCGCCGTCGCAGCTCGACGACGTCGCTCAGAAAGGCGGCTTCCGCGATGCTCTTCTTCGGGCCTTCGGCCCGCTTCGCAGCGTGATTCATGACAGTCCTCCCCGGTCAACAAGCAGCAACGGATGTGCCACCGAAGAAAAGAAAAAGGGGACGTCGGCTACGACGTCCCCGACGAAGGAGCGGCGAGAGAGGCTCAGGCTCTCAGCTCGTGGGGTTCACGGTGAGCGTCTTGTTCCCGTTCGCATCCTTCGATTCGGTGATCTTCACCTTGGAGCCGACGGCTACTGCCGGGTCGACGGTGGTGTTCACGGACTGAGAGTCGAGATCGAACGAACGCGTCTTCTTTCCGACGAGGACCTTGATCTCCTTCCCGGCCTGGTACTCCTTGACGGTCCCGACGACGATGTGGTCCTTCGACTTCATCGTGCCCTCCGTCGTCTTCACCTTCTTCTCGTCGGTCCTTTCCATCTGACCGAAGGCGGCCGTTCCGCCGAGGAGAAGGACCGAAACGGCGGAAGCGAAAAACTTGCGATTCATTCTTACCTCCCGAGACTTCGACTGCACCCTCCGTGCCAGGTCACGCCAGCGCCGACACGTGAACCTGCGCCCGCGCTGTCTCGAAGCGGTGAGTCGCGAGACCCCAGTCCGCCGCCGCGAGGAAAGCGTCGATGTACTCCGCGCGCTTCGTGCCGTAATCCATCATGAACGCGTGCTCGAAGACGTCCATCAGGAGCAGCACCGGGCACCCGGCGAGCTGGCCGCGGTCGTGCTCGTCGATCCAGACGTTGAAGAGCCGGCGCGCCTCCGCGTCCCAGACGAGCGCGGCCCAGCCAATTCCCCGGAGGCTTCCGGTCGCGCGAAACTCCTTCTCCCAGGCATCGTGCGAGCCGAAGTCGCGAGTGATCTGCGCCCCAAGGCCGGCAGCCTTTTCCAGATTCGTCCGGGTTTTTGTCAGATTTCCAAAGTACATCTCGTGAAGCCGCATCCCGTTCCACTCCCAGCCGAAGCGGCGCTTGAGCTCGGACCAGTAGGGAGCAGGCGGCTTGCCGGGTGAAGCTGATTCCAGCTCATCGTGAAGGGCGTTTGTGTTCTTCACGTACCCGCGGTAGAGCTCGAAGTGTTGCGTCAGAAGAGCGTCGCTGAATCCAGGCGTACCGAGGAGCCGCGTGAAATCCTGTGCCGAATAGAGAGCCATGCCGTCCTCCTTCCCTCCTCACAGCACGATCCGTTCCATGCGCGGCACGGCTGTTGCTCAATCGAGGAGGAAGGAGGACGCAGCATGCTTTGGACCATTTTCGTCATTCTCCTCGTCCTGTGGCTTCTCGGGATGGTGACGTCGTACACGATGGGCGGCTTCATCCACATCCTGCTCGTCATCGCGATCGTCGTCGTCCTCATCCGCATCATTCAAGGCCGACGGCCGGTCCTATGAACGCGTGCCGCAGCGCCCCCGAGGCGAGATCACGCGGCGGACGCGCGGCACGCCGCTTGAGTAAGGCCTGAGAGGAGGGGCTCATGCTTACCTTCCCGTTGCTCTCCGACGTTTACAGTGCGGTCCTGACCGCGACCGAATGTGGAGACTCCGAATCCCAAGGGCAATCCCAAGAGGACGAGGCACGTGGTCTGAACCCGGCGGACGCGCGTCCGGCCGGGCCAAATCCGCCGGACGACGACGAGGATCTCGAAACGGCGCCGACCCGGCCGCTGCGTCTCGACCGGCTCCGCCTGTGATACCCCGAGGGAGCCAGGCACGGCGGTTGCCCCGTGCTTGCAGGAGGAAGAAAGATGCTCTGGACCATTTTCGTGATCCTGCTCGTCCTGTGGCTTCTCGGCATGGTGACGTCGTACACGATCGGGGGCTTCATTCACATCCTGCTCGTCATCGCGATCGTCATCGTCCTCATCCGCATCATTCAGGGCCGACGCCCCGTCCTCTGAGCACGCGCGTCAAATGCGAGACCCGTCCCCCATCACTCATTCTCTGACCTCGCCGACCGCGCGGGCATGGCTGAATTGCGAGGGTGATCCGTTCTCAGGCCACCGGGGTGCCCTTCCTCGTCGAACCATCCGGCGAACGTGACCCTTTTCAGGGCGACGGGTGCTGAGGACGGCAGTGCTCGCCCACGGTCGCGAGCAGCCGAACGGGGTCGACCGGCTTTCGCAGCCAGCCGACGGCCCCGATCTCTCTGGCGTCGTCCGCCGCCCGGGCATCTGCCGTACACACGACGATGGGAATCGACGCGAGGGCTTCGTCCTTGACCTGCTCTTTCCGAAACTGCCAGCCGTTCATTCCGGGCATGGTCATGTCGAGAAGAATGACGCTCGTCCTCTCGCCCGAGCGGAGCTCTGCGAGCGCCGACCGGCCGTCCGGCACGTGGACAGCCCGGTACCCCTCGCTTTCGAGGAGGCTCGCGAGCGCCTGCGCGATCGCTTCGTCGTCTTCGACGATGAGAATCTTCACTTCACCTCTCCCGTTCGTCTCGGCAGGGCGACCTGAAACATGGCCCCGGCGCCCGGACGACTTTCGACACCGATCCGCCCCCCGTGCGCCTCGACGATCTCGCGCGTGATCCACAGCCCGAGGCCCATCCCCGGGTAGGTCTCGCGCGAAACGGCGCGCTCGAACCTTCCGAAGATCCGACGCTGGTCCGCGTCGTGGATTCCGATCCCGTGGTCCCTGACGAAAACGAAGGCCTCGTCTCCGACGGACGTCACGCGGACCTCGACCGGCTCGCCGGCGCCGAACTTCAACGCGTTCGTGAGGAGGTTCGAGAAAACCTGCTCCAGCCGGAGGCGATCCCAGAACCCGCTCACGCTGCCCGGCGCGTCGACCACGAGTTTGCAACCGGCGCGCCGGGCGCTCTCCTCGAGCCGTTCCACGAGGTCGCGGGCGAGGAGCGCGAGATCCATCTCCTCGGGGTCGAGGTGCAGGCTGCCCGCCGAGATACGCGAAACGTCCAGCAGCTCGTCGGCGAGCCGGATGAGCCGGGCGACCTGCTTCTCGCAACGCGACGCCAGGTCGACCGCCTTCTCGTTCCCGAGCGCCCGGACCTGCCGCGCGAGCTGGTAGACGATCAGGTTCAGGGCCGACAGCGGAGTCCGGATCTCGTGACCGGCAACGGAGAGAAAGGCGTCGCGCGCCTTCACGGCGTCACGCGCCTCTTCGTAGAGGCGGTTGCGCTCGGTCTCCAGCCGCTTGAGCTCCGAGAGGTCCACGACGAAGGACGCGCGCACGGGGACGTGTCCGCCCAGGTCCACGTTCGTCGAGCCGAAAAGGACGGGGACGCGCGTCCCGTCGGTCCGCAGGAGCTCCTTCTGGTAGGGAGGGCAGGTGCCGGTCTCGCGCAGCGCCTTGTCACAGTTCTCGTCGAGCTCCTTGTACTCGGGCGCCGTGAAGCCGAAGAGTCGATGTTCGTGCGGCCTCCAGTTTTCGCGGTCGATCCCCACGATCGACAGAAACGCGCCGTTCGCGTCCGTGACGTGCCCGTCGTCCGAGAACAGGACGCCGATCAGGTTCGCGTCAATGAGGCGTCGGATGCGCGCCTCGCGTTCACGGATCGCCGCCTCGGCGCTGTTGCGCCGTGCGAGGTCGGCGCGGATGAGATACCAGATGAGGATCAGGAAGCCGAACAGGAGGCCGCAGCCGATCCCGAGCGTCGTCAAGAGGGTCCGTGCCGTCTCGCTCGAGCGCCGGTCGCGGACCGCGAGAAGCGCTCGCTCTTCGGCCTTCATCTCGGTGATGAGCTGCCGAATCGCGTCCATCGACCTCTTCCCGACCCCGGTTTTCAGGTACGCGCGCGCCTCGTCTTCATGGCCACGCTGCGCCATCTCGATCGTCCGGCTCATCTCGAGGAGCCGGTCTTCCGTCAGGTATCGAAGCTGCGAGGCGCGCGTCCGCTGCGCGGGGCTGTCGGCCGTGAGCGCGGCGATACGCTCGAGCCGCCGCGGAAGCTCGGAGACGGCGGCCCGGTAGGGGTCGAGGTACGAGTCCGAGCCCGTCAGGAGGAAACCCCTCTGGCTCGCCTCGCCGTCCTTGATGGCGGAGAACGCCCCCTCGAGCTCGCCGATGACGTCCTTGGTATGGTCCACGAGGCGGGCGTCCTCGATCAGACGCGACGTGTTCACCCAGGTCACGGAAACGAGCAGCACGAGAGCCCCGAACGTCACGGCGATGGCGGCCGCGAGACGGGTGTCCATCCCGTGCGGCCGCCACCGCGCGCCACTTCCTGTCGTTTCAACGCCCATCGCAGAAATTTCAGGCCGCGGCGTAGCCGCCCTGGGGAACCGCTTTCGGCCCGCGCTCGGAGCGGATCGTCCGACTGAACAGCGAGAGCTTGCGGTCGAAGACGAAGCGCAGCAGCAGTCGAGTCCACGAGCGGTGGGACGAGAGGGCGTCGTACACCTCGGGCACGGCGCGTCGAACGGCCGGCAGCCGGTTCCACGGAACGGACGGAAAGTCGTGGTGCTCGTTATGGTGGCCGACGTTGAGCGCGATGATGTTCAGCGGCCCGTAGTAGCTCGACGTCTCCTGCCCTTCGAACACGAGGTAGTGCTCCTGGATCCAGCGCGCTCCGAGCGGGTGCAGGCCGACGGAGAAGAAGAACGAAACTGCGAGGTAGAGGAAAGCCTTCGGCCCGAGCAGCGTCCACACGGCGACGTCGTAGGCGATTTGCGCGGCGACGTTCGCGAACACCCAGGGCCCGAGGAGAGGGATCTCGCCGAGGCGCGGCGGGCGCGTGAGCTGAAAGATCGGAAAAAGGAGGAGCCAGAGCGCTTTTCTGAGCGCGGAGTGTCCGACGAGCCGCGCTTCCCAGCGGCTCGGGATGTCCGCGTCCAGCTCGTAGACGCCCTGAAACGCGTGGTGCTTCAGGTGGTACGTCTGGAACGAGATCGCGCTCGGCAGGACGTGCGGGAAATTCGCGACGATCGCGGCGATCCGGTTCCAGGGCGCGCGCCGGAACACGAGATTGTGAGAGCACTCGTGGATGAGCACCCAGAGGGTGTGATCCAGAAAAGCGCCGACGAGGAACGCGGCGGCGAGCGCGGCCCAGACCGGCACGCGAAACATGAGCCCCGCGAGAAAGGTTTGCAACAGGACGAGACCGATCACGAGAAGAGCGCTCCACGCATTTCGTCCGGCGAGCGACCGGATCTCCGCGTGCCGACGGAGAATCTCGCGGGCCCGGAGTGCGTGCGGCTCACGCTCGTTGGAGAAGAGGAAATCCTCTTGCTCGGGCGTCTGGGTCGCCGGGATGGTCGTCGGCTCCGGAAGGAATGTCACGAATCTCCAACGAGTATCGCCGATTCCCTTTCCGGATTGAAACTTTTCCAATCTCGAAGCGCTCCGGAGGCCGCGGCGCAATGTCGATGCCCGCCCGGACGTGGCGTAGAGCTTGCGACGGACCGAAGGGATGCTTGGTGAGCGCCGGCGCGGTCCCTTGGGGGAATTTCTGCCTCTCGAACGCCTCGAGGAACGTGCCCGCGCGCTCGGCGCCGCTTGGACCGTGGCGCCTCGAGGCGGCGGACGTCACGTGCTCTCACGCCTCGACGAGAACCTTCCGGTGCTCCGCCGCGCGTACCGCGTCCTCGCCTCGGACGTGCGGGCGGGCGAAGCGGTCACGCCGGCCGTCGCGTGGCTCCTCGACAATTTCCACCTCCTCGAGGCGGAGGTACGGGGCGCCCGGCACGACCTTCCGCGTGCGTACAACCGCAAGCTTCCGCGTCTCGTCGGGGCGGAGCACGGAGGAGCGGCGCGCATCGAAGCGCTCGCGTGGGACATCGTGGCGCAGAGCGACGCCCGCCTGGACGCGATTTGGCTCGAGCGGTTCCTCGCCGCGTTCCAGACGGTCACCCCCCTCACGCTCGCCGAGCTCTGGGCCTGGCCGAGCTTCCTGCGCGCCGCTCTCGTCGACCATTTGCGCGTTCTCTCGGACGATCTCCTCGAGATCCGCGCCGAGAGACTCCGGGCGGACGCCCTCCTCGCGCGCGATCCATCCGCGCGCCCGCTCCTCCCCGACCCTCCGCCGCCGGCGTTCGCAACACGTGTCCTCCAGCGCGCGCGGGAGTATGGAGCGAGCGCCGGTGGGCTCGTCGCGGCCCTTGCCGATCGGCTCGGCGCGACCGGGCAGACCCTCGAGGACGCGGTCCGCGCGGAAAACCAGCGACAGGCGGCCCTGCAGGTGTCGATCGCGAACGCGGTTTCCGCGCTGAGGCTCTGCGAAACGCTCGACTGGGGCCAATTCGTGGAACGCGTGAGCCTGGTCGACGAGGCGCTCCGGTACGACCCGGGCGGCGTCTATGGCCGCATGGATTTTTCGACCCGGGATCGCTATCGACACGCGATCGAAAAGCTCGCGCCCCGGAGCGGGGAGGATCAGGTTCGCGTCGCCCGGCGGGCCGCGGCCCGCGCTCGGGAGGCGCCGCCCGAAGCAGGTCCCCGGGTGGCGCACGTCGGATGGTTTCTCGTCGGGCCGGGCCGCCCCGAGTTCGAGAAAGACGTCGGACAGCGGCGCGGACCGATCGCGCGGATCCGGCGATCTTTCTTCCGGCATGCGGCGCCTCTCTACCTCGGCTGCATCTTCGTCCTGACGGCGGCAGGCCTTGTGGCCGTCTCGGCCTACGCGCGCGCCGCCGGCGTCGCGCCCGGAGTCGAGATGTGGGCCTTCGCGCTCGCGGCTCTGCCCATCTCCGAGATCGCCGTGTTTCTCGTTCAGCGATTCGTCGACGCGCTGATCCCGCCCCGCCGCCTCCCCCGGCTCGACTTCTCGACCGGCGTACCCGAAAGCGCCCGGACGCTCGTCGTCTTCCCGACGCTGTTCGAAGGGGTGGCGGCCGTCGAGCCCATGCTTCGCCATCTCGAGGTCCAGGCGCTCGCCAATCCGGACCTCCACGTGCACTTCGCGCTCCTCTCCGATTTCGCCGACGCGGTCGATGCGACCCGGCCGGACGACGACGCGATCCTCGCTGCGGCCTCGCGCGGGATCGCGGCGCTGAACGCCGCGCACGGAACGGAACGCTTCTTTCTCTTCCATCGCGTGCGGCGCTGGAACGCGTCCGAGGGGCTGTGGATGGGCTGGGAGAGAAAGCGGGGGAAGCTCGAGGAGCTGAACCGACTGCTGCGCGGAGCGACGGACACGAGCTTCGGCCTGCAGGTCGGAGATCTTTCGATCCTGCCTTCCGTGCGTTACGTCCTCACGCTGGACAGCGACACGCGCCTTCCGCGCGATACGGCGCGCACGCTCGTCGGCATCCTCGAGCATCCGCTGAACCGGCCACGTCTCGACCCCGCGATCCGGCGCGTAACCGAGGGCTACGGGATCCTCCAGCCGCGCGTGAGCATCGCGACGACGAGCGCCGCGTCGTCCCGGTTCGCGCGCGTCTTCTCCGGCCACACCGGCGTCGACCCGTATACGACCGCGGTCTCGGACACCTATCAGGATCTCTTCGGCGAAGGCGTGTTCGCCGGCAAAGGCCTCTACGACGTCGACGCCTTCCAGACGGCTCTCGAAGGCCGCGTGCCGGAGAACTCCCTCCTCTCGCACGACCTGTTCGAGGGTCTTTACGCACGCACCGCGCTCGTGACCGACGTCGAAGTCGTCGACGACTATCCGAGCAATGTCCTCGCGCACGCGCGGCGCCAGCACCGCTGGGTGCGGGGCGACTGGCAGATCCTGCGATGGCTGCTTCCGCTCGTCCCGACGCGGCTCGGGCTGGAGCGCAACCGCCTGCCGCTCATCGCGCAATGGAAGATCCTCGACAACCTCCGGCGAAGCCTCCTGCCGCCGGCGCTCCTCGCGCTCTTCGCCGCGGGCCTCACCCTCTTGCCAGGCAATCCTCTCGTGTGGGTGCTTCTCGCCTCCTCGGTGCTGGCGCTTCCGCTCGTCGGCGTCCTGCGTTCCCTCGCGGCGGGTCCCCGCCCGCAGCAGCCGTCGCTTTCCTTCGTGCGAGAGCTCTTCGGGGATCTCGAAACCGCAGCCGCCCAGACGCTCGTCGGCTTCGCGTTCCTCCCCCACTACGCATTCGAGTCCGTTCACGCGATCGTCCTGACGCTCGTGCGCCTCGTCGTCACGGGGCGGCGGCTCCTCGAATGGGAGACCTTCGCGAAGGCTGCGGCGCGTGCCGCCGGCCTTCTCGCCGCCGGAGGGCCGCGCTCGTTCTTCGTCGAGATGGCCTCGAGCCCGCTCGCGGCGGCGCTGCTCGCGCTCCTCGTAGCCGCCATGAGGCCATCCGCTCTCCCCCTGGCCGCGCCCCTGCTCGTCTTGTGGGCTCTCAGTCCCATTCTCGCGTGGTGGCTCAGCCACGCGGCGCCGTTCGGGCGCGAGGCGCTCTCGGCCGGCGACCGGGACTTCCTCCTCAGCACGGCGCGGAAGACGTGGCGGTACTTCGAGGAGCTCGTGCAGGAGGACGCGAACGGCCTCGCTCCGGACAATCTCGCCGTATCGCGGGACGGGGGCTCTCCGCTGATCGCGCCGCGCACCTCCCCCACGAACATCGGCCTCGCGCTTCTCGCGGACCTCGCCGCTCACGACTTCGGCTGGCTCGAGACGGACGCCCTCCTCGCGCGACTCGACCGGACGCTCCGCACCGTCGAGGGCCTCGAGCGCTGGAGAGGGCATCTTCTCAACTGGTACGACACGCGGACTCTCGAGCCGCACGAGCCGCGATACGTCTCGACGGTCGACAGCGGCAATTTCGCTGCGTGCCTCCTCGTGCTCGCCCAGGGGCTTCGCGAGATGCGGGCCGACGGCGATCTCTTGCGGGCGCAGGATCTCGCGCGGCGCGCCCGGTCTCTGGCCGACGTAATGGACTTTCGCCCGCTCTACGACGCCTCGCGCGGGCTTTTCGTGACCGGATGCCGCCCCGGCGTCCACGACACCGTGAAGCGCGACGAGACGTTCTACGACCTTCTCGCCTCGGAGGCGCGCCTCGCGAGCTTCCTGGCCATCGCCAAGGGCGACGTGCCTCAGAGCCACTGGTTCCGGCTCGGCAGACTCGCCGTGACCCTCCACGGGATTCCGACGCTCCTGTCGTGGAGCGGCTCGATGTTCGAGTACCTCATGCCGCTCCTCTTCACGCGGACGTACCCGCAAACTCTTCTCGACGCGTCGTGCCGCATGGCGATCCGGCGCCAGGAGGAGTGGGGGCGCGCGCACGGCGTGCCGTGGGGAGCTTCCGAATCGGCATATCGCGTCACGGACCTCGTGGGCGAGCACCAGTACCGGGCCTTCGGCGTCCCCGGCCTCGGCTTTCGCCGGGGCCTCGACGAAGACCTCGTCGTGGCGCCTTACGCGTCCGCTCTCGCCGCGCTTCTCGCGCCCGCCAAGGCGGTGAAGAACCTGCGCGCCTTCGCGGCGGCGGGAGCAGAAGGCCCATGGGGCTTCTGGGACGCGCTCGACTACACGGAGGGAGACGCGCCTGCCGAGCCGGACGCTCTCCCGCGCACCACGGATGGGCGCGGCGTCATCGTGCGCACGGCTTTCGCACACCACGAGGGAATGAGCCTCGTCGCGTTCGCGAATGTTCTCCTCGGCGACGTAATGGTGAGGCGCTTTCACGCGGATCCGCGGGTGCGCGCCACCGAGCTCCTCCTCCAGGAGCGCCCGCCCCGCGAAGCGCCGGTGCCTCAGCCGCGCCCCACGGAAGACGAAGTGCTTCCGCTGCCGGCGTCGCCGGCCGCGGCTCCGCGCCTTCTGCGCTCTCCGCACCAGCCTTTCCCGGTCACGCAGTACCTGTCCAACGGCACGCTCGTCTCGGCAATCACGCAGGCAGGTGGAGGTGCGAGCTTCTGGCGCGGTCTGTCGGTGGCCCGCCACCGCGAGGACCCGACCTCGGATCCGGTCTCCAACGCTCTCTATCTCCGCGACGTGCGAAGCGGCGCCGTCTGGTCCGCCACGTTCGCGCCCACGCGGCGCGAGCCCGAGCTCTATCGGGCGACGTTCCTTCCCGAGCTCGCCTCGTTCCGGCGGCGCGACGCGGAGATCGAGTCGTTGCTCGAGGTCGCGGTGTCGCCAGAAGACGACGTCGAGGTCCGCCGCCTGACGCTCACGAACCTCAGCGACACGACACGCGAGATCGAGGCCACGAGCGCCGTCGAGATCGCGCTCGCCAAGCCGCAGGACGACGTCGCGCATCCCGCCTTCGGGAAGCTCTTCCTCGAGACCGAGGCGGTCCCCGCGGACGCGGCGCTTCTCTGCACCCGGCGCCCGCGGACGGCAGGCGAGAAGCCGCTCTTTGCGGTCCACGTCCTCGCGGCCGCGGCACGCGTGCAGGGGCCTCTCGAGTGGGAAACCGACCGTGTGCGCTTCTTCGGGCGAGGGCGCGACGCGTCGGACCCGGAGGCGATGGAGCGCCGGGCGCTCTCGGGAACGACCGGGACGGTGCTCGAGCCGATCCTCAGCCTGAGGCAGCGCGTGCGACTTGCGCCGGGCGCGATCGCGCGTTTGACGTTCACGACGGGCGTCGCGGACACGCGCGGGGCCGCGCTCGCCCTCGCGCAGAAGTATCACGACCCGTCCGCGGCGGTGCGCGCCTTCGCGCTCGCGCGGACTCACGCGCAGGTCGCGGTCCGGCATCTCGGGCTGACGCCGGAGGAGGCGCACCTCTTCGAAAGGCTCGCGTCGAGAGTCCTCGGCTCGGATCGCACGCTCGCCGCGCCTCCCGCCGTGCACGAGGCGAACACGCTCGACGTGTCGGCTCTCTGGCGCCGCGGGATCTCGGGCGACCTGCCCCTCCTCGCCGTGCGCATCGAGCGCGCCCAGGATCTCGCTTTGGCGCGACAGGCGCTCGAAGCACAGGAATACTGGCGGCTCAAAGGCCTCGTGGCGGACCTGATCCTGCTGAACGAGCACGAGGAGGGGTACCGCAAGGAGCTTCACGACCTTCTCACCCTTCTTGTCGAGCGCGGCCCCTGGGCTTCACGCGCCGGCAAGAGCGGCGGGGTCTTCCTCCTCAGAGCGGATCTCCTGAGCCCGGACGATCACCGCGCGCTCCTCGCATATGCGCGCGCGGTCCTCCGCGGGGAGGACGGCAGCCTCGCGATGCAGCTCGACCGCGCCGCGCCCTTTGTGCCGGAAGCGCCCCCGCCCCCCGCCGCCCGCCCGCGGGCCGTTCTGGAGGCAGAAAGGCCGCCGTCCGGGCTGAAGATGGCAAACGGCTTCGGGGGGTTCGGAGAGGGCGGCCGCACGTACGAGATCGTGCTCGAGGGAGCCCGCGAGACGCCTCTCCCCTGGACGAACGTTCTCGCGAACCCCCGCTTCGGCTCCCTCGTGACGGCCTCCGGCGCCGCGACGACCTGGTCCGAGAACAGCCGCGAGAACCGTCTCACGCCTTTCGCGAACGACCCGGTGAGCGACCCGCTGCCGGAGGCCGTCTTCGTTCGAGACGAGGAGACCGCCGACGTCTTCGGTGCGACACCGGGAGTCCGCCCGCGGGAGAAGGAGGGCCTCTGGCTCGTGACGCACGAGGCGGGCCTGTCGCGGTTCCGGCGGAGGACGGCCGGAATCGTGCGCACGTTCGAGACCTTCGTCGCCCATGAGGACCCGGTCAAGCTGATGCTCCTCACGCTCGAGAACACCTCGGGCAGGTCCCGCCGCCTCTCCGTCTTCGCGTACGCCGAATGGGCTCTCGGTCCGCCGCGCCCGGAGGCGCCGCGGCACGTCGTCACGTCCGTGGCGCCCGACCTCCGCGCGATCCTCGCGCGCAATCCAGCGAGCGTGGATTTCAAGACGCGCGTCGCGTTCCTCGCCTCGAGCGAGCCCCTCGTCTCGTTCACCGCGGATCGCCGCGAGTTCCTGGGCTCTTTCCGGAACGTTCGCGCGGCGGCGGGCCCGCACTGCGCGCGGCTCTCGGGCCGGACAGGCGGAGGTCTCGACCCCTGCGCGGCCCTGCACGTCGCCGTGGCGCTCGAGCCGGGCGAGTCCCGCACGCTCGTGTTCCTCCTCGGCCAGGGGCGGGACGACGAGGAAGTGCGGAGTCTCGCGGCACGCTTCTCGCCGCCGAGCGAGGCCGCGAAAGAGAAGGAGCGCGTGAAGGCCGCGTGGGATGAGACGCTCGAGGCGCTCGTCGTCGAAACCCCCGACGACTCGCTCGATCTTCTCGTGAACCGATGGCTCCCCTGCCAGGCGATCGCCTCCCGCCTCTTCGGACGCACGGGTTACTACCAGCCCGGCGGCGCCTGGGGCTTTCGGGACCAGCTGCAGGACGTTTCCTCGCTCGTCCTCATAAGGCCCGATCTCGCGCGCGAGCACCTCCTGCGGGCTGCTCGACGACAGTTCCGCGAGGGCGACGTGCAGCACTGGTGGCACGAACCTTCCGGGCGGGGAACGCGCACGCGCTGCTCGGATGACCTGCTCTGGCTCCCCTGGGCGGCCCTGCGGTACGTCGACGTCACGGCGGACGCCTCCGTGTGGGACGAGAAGACCCCTTATCTTGAGGCCCCTCTCCTCGCCGAAGGCCAGCGGGAGTCGTACCTCGAGCCCGCCGTCTCGTCCGAGACCGACACGCTCTTCTCTCACGCCGCGCGCGCCATCGACGCCGCGCTCACGGCAGGCGCGCAGGGCCTCCCGCTGATCGGCGCGGGGGACTGGAACGACGCCATGAACGAGATCGGCCCTGAGGGCCGAGGCGAAAGCGTCTGGCTGGGCTTCTTTCTCCATTCCGTGCTCGTCCCGTTCGCCGCGCTCTGCGAGAGACGCGGAGACGCCGCCCGCGCCGCGCGCTACCGGAACGAGGCCGAACGGCTGCGGCACGCGCTCGACCTCGCGTGGGACGGCGAGTGGTATCGGCGCGGGACGTTCGACGACGGGTCCCCGATCGGATCCCGGCGGAACGTGGACGGACAGATCGACTCGATCGCCCAGTCGTGGGCGGTGCTCTCCGGCGTGGCGCCGGCCGCCCGCGCAGAGCGGGCGCTCGACGCCGTGCGGTCTCGCCTCGTCAGACGCGACGCCGAGATCGTCACGCTGCTCGCGCCGCCGTTCGACCGCGGTCCGGAGGATCCCGGCTACATCAAAGGCTATCCGCCGGGGATTCGCGAGAACGGGGGCCAGTACACGCACGCCGCCGCGTGGGTCGTCATGGCGGCGGCCGCGCTGGGCTCCGCCGACGAGGCGCTCGAGCTCTTTCACATGCTCAATCCGGTGAACCACACGCGCACCGAGGCGGCCGTGATGCGTTATGGGGGCGAGCCGTACGTCGTGGCGGGAGACGTGTCGGCCCACCCCGCCCATCTCGGACGCGCCGGCTGGACCTGGTACACCGGCTCGGCGGGCTGGCTTTACCGCATCGCCACGGAAAGCCTTCTCGGCCTTTACCTTCGAGGCGCCGAGCTGATTCTCGATCCCCGCATTCCGTCGACGTGGCCTTCCTACTCGGTCTCTCTTCGCGTCGGCGGCACACGCTGGAAGATCCGGATCGAGAACCCGGACGGAAAGACCAGCGGCGTTCGGGGCCTTCGAGTCGACGGGAGGGAGCTGCCGGGAAACGTCGTGCCCCTCCTCGATGACGGAGGCGTTCACGAGGTCAGGGGCGTCCTCGGCGGCACGATCACGGCGCGTGAGCGGGCGACCGCCTCACCCGCGCGCACCCGTCCGCCGTCCGAGCAGCCCGGGGCGCGCGAGAACGTGCCGGCACAAGCGCAGCCGGACGTTCTCGTCGTGGACGACGACCGCGCGCTGCGCGACGGCATCCTCCGTCTTCTCGACGACGAGGGATTCAGCGGGATCGGAGCCGAGGATGGTCTCGAGGCGCTCCAGCACCTGGACGCGGGCCTTCGTCCCCGCCTCGTCCTCGTGGACCTCGAGATGCCGCGGATGAACGGCTGGTCGTTCGTGAGGAGGATCGAGGAGCAGCCTGCGCTCGCTTCGCTTCCCGTCGTCGTGATGTCCGGCATCGCGACTCCGGGATTCGCGCCGGCCCGGCGGAACGACGCGGGCTTCCTCAAGAAGCCGCTCGCGCCCGCGGAGCTCCTCCGGGTGACCCGCCGGTACGCGTCCGGGCGATGATTCGAGGCGCCGCCGGGCGCGCGGGCCTCAGGGCTCGAGCTTGTATTGCTTGATCTTGTTGTAGACGGTCTTGAGGCTCACGCGGAGGATCTCGGCGGCCTTCTTCTTGTTGCCTGAGACGGCCGCCAGCGTGCGCTCGAGAAGACGGCGCTCGACGTCCTCGAGCGAGTCCCCCACGCGGACCGGCACGCGGAGAGGATCGTCCGGCGCGGGCTGCTCGACGGCGCGGTTCGCCGCCGAGCCTTCGGCGGCCGCGGCGGACGGCTCGGTGGGAGGCCGTGGCGAGGCCGGCGCGGGCGGGCGCACGGCGGCGAATACCCCGCTCGCGCGGCCGGCGAGAACCCCAGCCACGATCGATTCGTCCACGACCCCGTCGTCCGAGAGCACGTACGCGCGGTGGACGACGTTTCGAAGCTCGCGCACGTTGCCGGGCCACGGGTGCGCGGCCAGCTTCTCGAGCGCGGCGGCCGAGAAGTTCCGACGTCCTCCCTCCTCGCTCTCGGCGACGAGGTCGAGGAAGTGTTTGGCGAGCACGGGGACGTCCTCGCGGCGTTCGCGCAGGGGCACGATGTGCAGCGGGAAGACGTTGAGGCGGTAATACAGGTCCTCCCGGAGCGTCTTCTTCTCGACGGCCTCGAGAAGATCGCGGTTCGAGCTCGAGATGACGCGAACGTCGCACCCGATCTCGTCGTTGCCTCCGACCCGACGGAACGAGCGCGTCTCGAGCACGCGCAGGAACTTGACCTGCAGGTCGGCGGACATCTCGGTAATCTCGTCGAGAAAAAGCGTGCCGCCGTGGGCGAGCTCGAAATACCCGGCGCGGCGCTTGTCGGCCCCGGTGAAGGCGCCTTTCTCGTGCCCGAAAAGCTCGCTCTCGATCAGGTTCGCCGCGACCGCGCCGCAGTTGATCGCCACGAGCGGCTTCTCGCGCCGGCGCGAAAGCGAGTGGATCGTCTGTGCCGCCGCTTCCTTGCCGCTGCCGCTCTCGCCCGTGATCATGACGGGCGCATCCGAGCGCGCGATTCGCGCGATGACCGCGCACGTCTCGCGCATGGCGTTCGAGACGCCGACCATCGCCCCGAAGTGTCCGGTCTCGTCCAGGGTCTTCCACAGGGCGGCATCGCCGTCCTGAGAAGGACCCCCGGGCCGTAGGCGCTCGAGCACGGCTTCGAGCTGCACGGGACGAAGAGGCTTGACGAGATAGTCGAAGGCGCCTGCCTTCATCGCCTCGACCGCCGTGTCGAGCGATCCGTGGCCCGTCAGGACGACGATCTCCCGGCGAGGATCCGCGGCGCGGGCATCGCGGATGAAATCGATGCCGTCCCCGTCGGGAAGCTGGAGATCGGTGAGACAGACGTCCGGATCGAACGACGCGAGAGCCGCGCGCCCCTCCGCGAGCGTCGACGCGGCTTTCACGTCGAGATCGAACTCCTCGAGGAGCATCTGAACTCCCTTTCGGGTCTCGGAGTCGTCTTCGACGACGAGGATCTTCATCGGCCCACCATCGGCAGGGATCCTGTCACGGTCAGGTGCGTTTCGTCCTCTTTGCCCTCCAGCCGGCCCCCGTGCGCCTCGAAGGTCCAGCGCGCGAGAAACGGGCCGAGCCCCGCATTCGGGCGGCTGCGCGTCTTGAACAGCATCTCGCCGGGCGCTCCGCGCGCGAGCGGGACGCGAAACGAAAACGATACCGTTCCATCGTGCAGGTGCGTCTCGAGCTGCGCCTCCCCGGCCGCGGCCCAGCGCGACGCGGTCAGGAGCGCCTCCTGAGTCGCGGCCTCGAGCTCATCCTCGAACCCGTCCACGAACGCACCCTCCGAGGGCCCGACGCTGCGCAGCCTCAGGCCCCGCTGCTCGAGCTCCGGCACGCGTGCCCGAGCCGCGCGCGCCACGAGCGCCGCGAAATCCAGGAGGCCGGGGTCTCCCTCGTGGGCGCTTCCGAGCGCCGTGAGGCCGTCGAGAAGCCGGGAGGCCTCTTCGAGCTGCTCTTTCCCCGTCTCGAGGCCGGCGCGAAGCTTCTCAGGGATCGCCTCCTCGGCGCGGGCGGCGGCGCGCCGCGCGACCTCCAGGTGGAGAGCAGCGGCCGAAAGAGGAGTCGCAAATTCGTGACGCAGCGCACGGCATGCCCGAAGCGTGGCTCCCAGCCTATGCTGTTCGAAGGTCTCACGCACCATGACGGCTCTTTTCTGGGCCTGGAAAACGCATGTAAACATCCAAATAGCAATGCTGGGGCCATCGTAAATATTACGGAGGACCCGAAGGAGAGTTTAGAGACCGCTTCCTTTCAGAACCGTGACGATCGTCCGCAGGAGGATGAAGACGTCCAGAAACGGCGTCCAGTGGAATAGATAGCCGAGATCGTAACGCAGCTTGACGTCCGGCTTCGTCGCGTAGGCACCCATGACCTGAGCGAGGCCCGTGAGGCCCGGCTTGAGCGCGTGGCGCAGGCGGTAGGCGGGAATCTCCTTCTCGTACGCCGCCACGAACTCCGGCCGTTCGGGCCGCGGCCCGATGAGACTCATCGAGCCTCCCACCACGTGCAGAAGCTGCGGCAGCTCGTCGAGCCTCGTCCGCCTCAGAAACGCGCCGGTGCGCGTCACCCGGTCGTCGTCGGGGCCGGACAGCGTGGGCCCCGTACGGGCCTCGGCGTCGGCCCGCATCGTGCGCACCTTCCACAGGAGAAATTCGCGGCCGCCCAGGCCGACCCGGCGCTGGCGGATCCACGGAGCGCCCCGACTGCCGAGGGCGACCGCCAGCGTGACGAGAAAGAGAATCGGAGCTGCGACGGCGAGCAAAACGGATCCGAGGACGAGGTCGAGCGCGCGACGCCATACGAACGCGAGGAAGCTCGCACCGCGTGTCGCGACGGGCGTCAACGGAAGATCCGCGAGACTCCTCGTGACCGCGCGCGACGACACGATGTCGGCGAGCCCGGGAAGGACCCAGAGGTCGAAGTCGCTCTCGAGGCTCCTCTCGAGAAGAGCGACGAGCGCGGGACGATCCTCGAACCGGTCGGACGCGAAGACCACGTCCTCGGCCCCCTTCAGATCATCGATCGACGCGCTCTCGCTCCATCCGGCCAGCGTGTGGCCCGTGATTTCGCCGGCGCGCAAAGCGTCGGCGGCGCGCCGGGCATCCTCTCCCGAGCCGAGCACGAGGACGGAGCGCGTGCCGATCGGCGCGAGCACCTCGGCGAGCGATCGCCAGAGCCCGAGCGCGAACGACAGAACCGGCACGTAAATGAGGAGAACGGTCCTCGGCACGGCGCGGCCGGCGAAAAAGTACGCCGCGAGGAGCAGGCCGCCCGCGACGAGCGCGGACACGAGCAGGCCGCCGCGCTCCTTCACCGAAGCGAGCGGCTCGTCGTACGTGCCCGCGAGCCACAGAGCCATGACGGCCGCGCAGCCCGTGAGCGCGAGCCACGGAGCCTCCAGCGGGAGATTGGACGCCGGAAGCGTTCCGAGCGTTCCCGGCAGCGGGAGGACGCGGCGAAGCGCGACGATCAGCGCGAAGAGCCCCACCGCGACGGATGCGTCGCCGGCCGCGAGAAGCCACCCCCGGCCGGGCTTCTGCCCGTGGGGTTTCACGCTCTCCCACCCGCCACGCGATAGGCCGCGGCCAATGCCGCGACGGAAGCGCGACGATCCGCGTGCGCCTCGGCGAACGCACGACAGGCCGCGCCGTCACGGGCAGCCCGCGCGGAATCCGTCAGGTAAGCCGTGATCTCCCGCGCGAACTCCTCGTCCGTGGTGGCGGCGCGCGCGGGAGCCGTCGCGCCGGACGAGCGGGCGCGCGCGATGACGCCCGCCGAGGCGACGACCGCCGCCCCGGCTTCGAAGGCCTCGAAGACTTTGTTCGGTGTGCCCGTTCCGAGATCTACCGGAGCGACCACGACGCGCGCCCGCCTCAGGAACTCCGCCATGTCGGGAACTGGGCTCACGATCTCGACTCCTTCGCGCCCGTCCGATGCGCGGACCTCGCCGGGCGCGTCGGCCCCACCCACCAGAAGGCGCGCTTCCGGCACGGCGCGCTTGACGCGCGGCCAGATCTCGCGGAGCAGCCGTCGCGCCGCCAAGCGATTCGGACGGTACATGAGACGCCCGGTGAAGGCCACGACCGGCGGGCGCTCCGAAGGCCCGGCCGGCAGCAGAGCCACGCCGTTCGCCACGGCGCGCGTGCCTGCGGGGAGATGCTCGGCATCGAACGGCGTCGTTGCGAGGAGAACTGCCGCGTCCTGGGAGGCCCGCACCTCGGCGCGTGCGAGGCGCGGCGCCTCGAGCGCCCAATATGCCCGACGCCACGGTGCCGGGTCATCCCGAGCTGCCTGCCGTGCGCCTTCGGCGAGCGCGTCGACGAAGTCGACGACGCGAGGGAGCTGCGGCAGCGGTCCAAGGTGCGCCAGCAGGCGCGGGAGGAGGACGCAGACGAGCAGGTCTGCCCCGCAGACCGCCTCTCTCAGGGCGGGGCCGAAAGATCCTGCGAATAGAGCGGATTGAAGGGGCTCGCCGGACGCGGCTGCCCGCGCGAGGGCCGCCGGAAGCCGCGAGCGATCGAGGCGTACGGGATGAACGGACACTCCGCCCGGCATTCGCGGAATCTCTTCTCCCCGGGCGACCCCGCCTACGAGCACCGTCTCGTAGCCCGCCTCGTCGAGCGCGAGAAGGTGCAGCTCGGCCCGCAGGCGATCGCCCGTGAAGCCCGTCCCGGGAAGGCGCGGAACGAGAAGGACGGCTTTCACGCGAGAGGTCGAGCCCGGTGCCAGCGCGACGGCGTGAGAAGCGCACGGGCGATCGCGCGCGCCCACATCGAGAGGGAAGAAAGAAGATCGGCGAAGGTGACTGCGGGAACTTCGGGGGGATACCCGACGCGGGCGCGGAGCGCGACGAGCGAGAGCCACTCGAAGAGCAACGCAGATTTTCCTAGAAGTGAAAGGGCGAAGAGCCAAGCGAGGAGCGCGATGGGTCGCGCCGACGCGCCTGCACCCCCGGCCGCGGCTTCGCCGCTTGCCCGCGCCGCGGCGGACCACGCGCCACTCGAAGAAAACACCACCATGACGACATCCGAAGCGATCGCAAGAAACGCGAGGGCCAAAAGCACGAAGAGTCGTGGCCTCAGCCAGAGATCGCACGCGAGAACGAACGCCCCTTTCGGGCTCCTCGCCGCGAGCCGCAGGAGGTCGCCGAAGCCCGTCGCGAGCAGCTTCAGATGCCCGCCGAGCCACCGCGCGCGCGATCGCGCCATCGCGGCGGCCGCGGGAGCAGGCTCGTCGAACGCGACGGGCGACTCGAGCGCGCGGACGCGGACGCCGTTCGCGAGAAGAGCGAGCGTCGCCTCCGAGTCCTCAGCCGTCGTCCGCGTCGCGACGGCCGGACCGACGCGAAAGGCCCGCGGTGAGAAGCCCATGGCTTTTCCGCGCAGCCGCACGGGCAGGCCCTCCGCGTCGCGCGCGAGATCGTCCGCGAGCGCGGCTACGAGAGAGAGCGCCTCGACGCGCGGCGCCCCGGCCCCGGGGACTCCAGCGGGCCTTACGGGCAGCTGGAATACCTCGGTCTCGTCGGGAACGTTCAGGTCGAGGAAGAATCCGTCCGGGAGGCGCATGTCGGCGTCGAAGACGAGGATGAACGAGTAATCGTCAAGCTGGTCGCCTAGTTGCTCCTCAAGAAATGCCAGCGCATGCCCTTTCGCAGGACCGGGGATCTTCTTAGAAAGGTATTTGACTCCGTCCGCTTTGAGGCGCGCCTCGGCACCCGGGTCGGGGCCGTCGAGGAGGACGAGAACGTCGACTCCAAAGGGGATTGCGCTCGCCTCTGCGCCTGCTGCGCTCTTCACCTTCGAAGAAATCTCTTTCTCGGACTCTCTCGTTCCCTCCCCCTCTCTTCTGAGATCTCCGGCGAGGTCCCCCACCCGCGCGCCCTCGGCGCGTGACGGGATCACGGCGAGGATCTTCCGGGGGGCGCGGCCGGGCGAAACCGGCGGCGCGCCTGCGCGCGGCGCCGCGAGGCGCCGCCACCTCAGGAAAGCGTCGTACGCGGGCCCCGCCGCCCACGCGGCGAGGAGACCGCACCCTGTCGTGAGGATGTCCACGCGGCCCGCATCGTAGCGGACGAGAGGGCCGCGTGTCGGAGGGTCAGCTCTTCCGCGACTGGGCGTCCACCACGCCGAATGCGGCCATGTTCACGATGTCCGAGACTTCGACGCCCCGCTGGAGGACGTGGACTGGTTTCCCCATCCCCATCAGGATCGGCCCGATCGCCTCGGCCTTCGCGAGGCGCCAGACGAGCTTGTACGCGGCATTCGCGCTCTGGAGCTCGGGAAAGACGAGGACGTTGGGGGGGCCGGTGAGCGCCGTCCACGGGTACTCCTCCTGCAGGAACTCGGGCAGGACGGCCGTGTCGGCCTGCATCTCGCCGTCGCACTCGAGATCGGGTCGCCGCTCGTGCACGATCTTCACCGCGGCGCGCACCTTGTCGGTCTCCGGCGAGCGTGTCGAGCCGAAGTTCGAGAAGGCGATCATCGCGACGCGCGGCACGATGTTGAAGAGCTTCGCCGTGTCGGCCGACCGAATGGCGATCTCCGCGAGGTCCTCGGCCGTCGGGTTGATGTTCACGGTCGTATCGGCAAAGAAGAAAACCCGGTCCTTCAGGATGAGAATGTAGAGTCCCGAGACTTTCTTCGCGTCCGGGGCGACGCCGATCGTCAGCAGCGCCGGCCGGATCGTCTCCGGGTAATACGTCGTCAGGCCCGAAAGAGCCACGTCGGCGTCCCCCTGCGCGACCATCATCCCGGCGAAGAAATTCCTCACGCGCAACATGTGCTGCGCGTCCTCGTGCGTGACGCCGTGGCGCTTCCGCTTCTCCCAGAAGGCTTCGACGTAAGCTTTGAAATTCGGATGCTCCTCCGGATCGACGACCATGATGGGCGCTTTCACGTCGAGCGCCTTGAGGTCCGCCTCCGCCTTCCTGCCGCGCGAGAGGAGGATCGGCGAGGCGATTCCCTCCTCGGCGAGGATCTTGGCGGCGCGCTGGATCTTCGGGTGGTCCCCTTCGGCCAGGACGATCCGCTTCGGGTTCGACCTCGCCTTTTCGTGGATGACCTGCATGAACGAACGCGAACGCGAGAGCATTCCCTCGAGCTTCCGGCGGTACGCGTCCAGGTCTGCGATGGGCTGCTTGGCGACTCCCGTCGCCGCGGCCGCCTGGGCCACTGCGGGCGCCACGTGCTGCAGCACGCGCCAGTCGAACGGCTTCGGGATGAGGTACTCGCGTCCGAACCGGAAGCTGTCGACGCCATACGCGCGGGCGACGGAGTCGGGAACGTCTTCCTTGGCGAGATTCGCGAGGGCCTTCGAAGCGGCGAGCTTCATCGCCTCGTTGATCTGCGTCGCGCGGCAATCGAGCGCGCCGCGGAAGATGAAGGGAAAGCCGAGGACGTTGTTGACCTGGTTCGGGTAGTCGGACCGGCCCGTCGCCATCATGGCGTCGGGACGTGCGGCCTTCACCTCTTCCGGGGTGATCTCCGGCACCGGGTTCGCCATGGCGAAGATGATCGGGTCCCTCGCCATCTTCTTGATCATCTCCCCGGTGATGAGCTTCGCGGCCGAGACGCCGACGAATGCGTCTGCGCCCTCGAGCGCCTCGGCGATCGTCCGCTTCTTCGTGTCGCGCGCGAAGCGCTGCTTGTAGGGGTTCATGTTTTCGGTCCGGCCCTTCCAGATCACGCCGGTCCGGTCGACCATCAGGATGTTCTCGAGCTTCACGCCGTATGTGATGTACAGGTTCGCGCACGCGTTCGCGGCGGCGCCGGCGCCGGCGAAAACGACCTTCGCGTCCTCGAGCTTCTTGCCTGCGATCTCGAGCGCATTCAGGAACGCGGCGGCGGAGATGATCGCGGTGCCGTGCTGATCGTCGTGGAAAACCGGGATCTTCATCCGCGCCTTGAGCTTCTCCTCGATGTAGAAGCACTCGGGCGCCTTGATGTCCTCGAGATTGATACCGCCGAACGTGGGCTCGAGCCGGGCGACGCACTCGATGAACTTGTCGGGGTCCTTTTCGTCGACCTCGATGTCGAAGACGTCGACGTCGGCGAATCTCTTGAAGAGGACGCCCTTTCCCTCCATGACGGGCTTTCCGGCGAGCGGACCGATGTCTCCGAGTCCGAGCACGGCCGTGCCGTTCGAGATGACGCCCACGAGATTTCCCTTGCCCGTGTACTCGTAGGCGAGCTCGGAGTCCCGCGCGATCTCGAGACACGGGTCGGCGACTCCGGGCGTGTAGGCGAGAGAGAGGTCGCGGGCCGTGGCGCACGGCTTGGAGGGAACGACCTCCAGCTTGCCCTTGCGGCCCGTGGAGTGATAGTCGAGAGCATCTTGCTTGGAAAGGCTCACGCGTATTCCTTTCGTAGATCCCGCGGCGATTCTAGAATGGCGATTGGCGCGCCGTATTGATGCGAACGCACTAACGAAGGCGAGCCACGAGCTGAGGGAGCACGATTCCAAGGCGAAAAAGAGGAAATGCGCGCGTCAATGCCGCGTGAGCATCCCCTTCCGTCCCGGACTCGAGGGCGCGCCGTACCGCGCTCTGGGCCGTGTCGAGGTACCGGAGCTGGTCTTCGACGCCCTCTCGGCCGCCGGCCGGCCCGTGCCCCGGCACGAGCATGCGGAACGGAAGGAGACGCAGACTTCCCAGCGCGGCCCGCATCCCCGCGACGTCCGCGTCCTCGAGGTTCGGGTGATAGCCCGTCGAGACGAGGTCTCCCGCAACGAGGACGCCGAGCGCTGGAGCGTGAACGCAAAGGTCGCCCGGCGTGTGAGCGTGACCGGGATGGAGGATCTCCAGCCGGAGTCCTCCCGCCTCCAGGAGAAACGCGTCGGAGACGATTCGCGAGGGGACGTACGGTGCCGCGGATTCGAACAGGTGCGCGATCTCGGAGTTCCTCCGGCGTTCGGCGATGAGCCCGGGATGCTCTTGCGCCATCCGCGCCGCGGCTTTTTCGTGCGCGACGACCTCGGCGCCCTTCGCCGCGAAGTAACCCGCGCCGAGCGCGTGGTCCGTGTGGTGATGCGTGAGGACGACATGCGTGACCGGATCGGATGTGCGCGCGCGGAGAAGCGCTTCGAGCTCGGCCGCCTGCACCGGCGACACGAACGGGTCTACGAGGACGACAGCGCCCTCGCCGAAGAACACCACCGCGTTCGACCCGTAGCTCGTCGCGAGAGTCTCGCCGCCGTACGTGAAGACCGAGATGGCGTCGGAGAGACGATTCTCGGCGAGAGAAGCGGTGACGCTCAAGCCGCCAGCGTCTTCGCTCCCGCCGCGAGCGTCTTCTTGACGAGGTCGACGACGCGGTCCGGCGCGATCTCGGCAGCTTTTCTCTCGCGACGGGTGGAGACCTCGACGACACCCTTCGCGAGGCCCTTGCCGCCCACGACGACACGCACGGGGAAGCCGATCAGATCCAGATCTTTGAACTTCACGCCCGGACGTTCGTCGCGATCGTCGTAGAAGACCTCGACCCCGGCAGCCTTGAGGCCTTCGTAGAGCCTGTCCGCCGCCTCGAGAACGTGGGCGTCGCGCTGCAGCGCAGCCACGACGCAGGCGAACGGCGCGAGCGGCAACGGCCAGATGATTCCGAGCTCGTCGTGGTTCTGCTCGATGGCCGCCGCCACCGTACGGCCGAGGCCGAGTCCGTAGCAGCCCATCGTGAGCGGCACCATCTTCTGGGCCTGGTCGGCGACCTCGCATTTCATCGCCTCGGAGTATTTCGTTCCGAGCTTGAAGATGTGGCCGACCTCGATGCCACGCCTGATTCTCAGCATGCCCTTGCCCGTCGGCGAGGGATCGCCCTCTCGCGCGGTCGCAACCTCGACGACGCCCTTGAAGGAAGGCAGCGACATCACGTCGCGCGAAATGCTCACGCCGGAGTGATGGAGCCCCTCGCGGTTGGCGCCGCACCAGAGGTTCGCGCCGTGTTGGAGGGAACGGTCGACGAAGAGAGGAATCGGATTCTCTTCGAAAGGAAGAAGACCCAGCGGCCCCACAAATCCGGGCCTCGTCCCGGATACCTTTCTAAGAATCTCCTCCGAAACCAGCTTCACGTGAAGAGCAGCGATCGCTTTCGGAAGCTTGACCTCGTTGATGTCGAGATCACCACGGATCAGGACGGCCGCGAGCCGCGCCTTGCCGTCCGTACCCACCGCTTCGTAGATCATCGTGTTGACGATGCGCGCCGGCGTCGTCCCGAGGTGCTTGGCCTGCCCGTCGGTCGTCGTGATCCCCGGCGTCGGCGCGTTCGCCTCGCCGAACGGCTTCGCCTCTTCCCCCGCCCACGGCTCCGGCAACGGAGCCGTGACGGCCTTCTCGATGTTGGCGCCGTAGTCGCCCGCCTCCGAGAAGACGAGGGCGTCTTCGCCGGTGTCCGCCACGACCATGAACTCCTGCGAAGCCGAGCCGCCGATCGCGCCCGAGTCGGCTTCCACGAGCGCGTACTCGAGGTTGCAGCGCTCGAAGATGCGCCGGTACGCCGCGTCCATCTTCCGGTAGTGAAGGTCGAGGCCCTTCTCGTCCACGTCGAACGAGTACGCGTCCTTCATGAGGAACTCACGGCCGCGCAGGAGGCCGAAGCGCGGGCGGATCTCGTCGCGGAACTTCGTGCGGATCTGGTACAGGTTGAACGGGAGCTGCCGCCAGGACGTGACGGAGCGGCGCACCATGTCCGTGACGGCCTCCTCGGCCGTCGGCGCGAGCGCGAACTCGCCGCCCTTACGGTCCTCGAGGTGGAAGAGGATCCCGTCGTCCACGTAGCGCTGCCAGCGACCCGATTCCACCCAGAGCTCTTTCGGCTGCAGGATCGGGAGGTCGACCTCCATCGCGCCGGTCGCATCCATCTCCTCCCGCACGATGTCGATCATCTTCTTGAGCGACCGGAATCCGAACGGGGTGAACGAGTAAATGCCCGCGGCAAGCCTGTGGATGAGCCCCGCGCGATAGAGGAGCTGATGTGAGACGACCTCGGCATCGCCCGGCACCTCACGGAGCGTCACGAGAAACGACTGGGACCAGCGCATAGGCGCGCGAGAATAGCAGGCGGTAGACTGCGCCCCCGTGAACGTCGCCCCCACCTTCGATTCGCTCGAAAAGGGCGACGCCGGGCTCTCCGCGCTCGCCCGCGGCGTCGTGGGGTCGGAAATCCTGCGCATCGGCAGCGAGATCCGCGAGATGCAGGCGAAGGGTCATCCCGTCTGCAACCTCACGGTCGGCGACTTCGACCCGAAATACTTCCCGATCCCGAAGGAGCTGCTCGACGGCACGCGGAACGCGCTCGAATCCGGACACACGAATTACCCGCCGGCCGAAGGCATCATGTCGCTGCGCGAAGCGGTCGTTCGCCTCTACGAACGGGACCTCGGGCTCTCGTATCCCGTGGAGTCCGTCGTCATCGCGGCGGGCGCGAGGCCGCTCCTGTACGGCGCATACCGCACGCTCGTCGATCCCGGCGACACGGCGATCTACCCTGTTCCGAGCTGGAACAACAACCACTACACGTACCTGTCGGGCGCGCACGGAGTCCCGGTGGTCGTCTCGGCCGCGTCCAACTTCTTCCCGACTCCCGACCAGCTCCGCCCGCATCTCGTTGAGGCGCGACTTCTCATCCTCAACTCGCCGCTGAATCCCACCGGCACCGTGATCGCGAAGGAGGCCCTCACGGCGATCACGACGATGGTCGTCGACGAGAATCGGCGACGCGAGGCGACGGGGAAAAAGCCGCTCTACTTCGTCTTCGACCAGGTGTACTGGACGCTCACGTTCGGAAACGCCGCGCACCACACGCCCGTCGCGCTCGTGCCAGAAAGCGCGCCGTACGTGATCTTTCTCGACGCGATCTCGAAGGCTTTTTGTGCGACCGGAATGCGCGTGGGCTGGGGCGTCATGCCTCCCGCCGTGCGCCGGCGCATGTCAGACATTCTCGGCCACGTGGGCGCGTGGGCGCCGAAAGCCGAGCAGGTCGGCGTCGCGGCGCTCTTGAACCAGCCGGAGACCATCTCCGCTTACCGCGACTCCGTTCGCGACAAGCTCGCCCGGCGCCTCGAATCCCTTTATCGCGGCGTGATGGAGATGAAGAACGAGGGCTTCCCCGTGGACGCGATCGAGCCGCAGGGCGCCATCTACCTCTCGGCGCGCTTCGACCTTTTCGGCCGCAGGGTGAACGGAACCGTCGTGAAGACGAACGACGACGTGCGGCGCCTGCTCCTCGAGGCGGGCGTCGGCGTCGTGCCGTTTCAGGCCTTCGGACTCGCAGGCGATACGGGCTGGTTCCGGCTCTCGGCAGGCGCGGTCTCGATGGACGACATCGCCGCCGCGTTCCCGCGTCTGAGAGCGCTTCTCGCCGCCGCGTCGACGCCCGCGTCCGCGCCGCGCTGACTCCAGGGGCTACACTCCGGGGGTGGAGCAGGACAAGAAGTCCGAGAAGAGCCGGGCGGCCATCCTCGAGGCGGCGCTGGATCTTTTCTCGAGCCAGGGTTACCGAGGCACGAGCATCCGTGAGATCGCACAGGCCGCCGGTCTGTCGACGGGAAACGTATACCACCACTTCCCCGACAAGGAGACGATCTTTCAGACGGTCCTCGCGCAGTATTGGAAGGCGATCGAGAGCCCCGACTTTCCGTTCAACCGGGCGCTCGCGTCGGGGACGTTCCCCGACAACCTCGAAGAGCTGGCCTTTGCCGCCCGCGACAGCGTGCGCCAGTACCGCAAGTACGTCGCGCTCATCTACGTCGACGTCGTCGAGCTCTCGGGCAGCCACATCCGCAAGTTCTATTCGGAGATGGCCTCACGCTTCGAGCGTTTCGTCGCGACGCATGGCCACGAGTCCTTCGCGCGAAACCTCAGGCCGGGCGTCCCGCCCACGACGGCCGTCATGCTCGCGAGCCGCATCTATCTCCAGTACTTCGCCGTCGAGATCGTGTTCGGCGTGCCGAACGAGTTCGGCAAGAACACGGATATCGTCGTGAAGGAGATCGCCGACATCCTCCGCCACGGGATGATGAAAGAGCCGGGGCTCGTGTCGGCCGCGGCGCCATCCCTCGCCCGCGCACGGCGCTGAGCCTTCAGCTCTTGGGATCCTTCGAACCGAAGAACCGCCTCACCCGAGGCCAGAAGAGGTCGGGACGCTCGAGGTAGACGACGTGTCCCGAGCCCTCGATCTCTTCGTAGCGCGCGTGCGGAATGACGGCGGCGATCTTTCGCTGCTGGGAAGGGGGGATCGCGCGGTCCTCGGCGCCCGCGAGGACGAGCACCGGGCACGGGATCGCAGCGTAGCCGGGCGCATTCGCTTCGAGAGACGCGAAGAACGGGTCCTGCGCCTCGGTGAGACGCACGAGCGCCTCGATGCGATCCCGGTAGCGGTCGCGGAAGTTGCCACGCATCGACTCGAGCTTCTCCCCGACGCGCGTCACGAACACCTCGCCGAAGATCTTCTCGTAGAGGTATCGGGTGTAGAGGTCGAAGAGGTCCGGTCCGCCCCGGTAGAAGCGCAGCGACAGGTCCTGGTACATCGAGAACAGCGTCTCTTTCGTGAGCAGGATTCCCGAGAGCGTGAGCGTGTGCAGCCGGTCGCCGTGGAGACGCCCGAAGTCCGCAGCGACGAAGCCCCCGTACGACACCCCGACCGCGTGGAGGCGGCCGAGAGCCGCGCAGTCGAGGATTCCCGCGAGCGCGTCGGCGAACGCGGGAATCGCTCCTCCACGCACCTCGGCGTCGTCGGACGAACCCTGCCCGAGGTAGTCGAAGAGGAGGACGTCATACGTGGGCGTCAGCTCCGGAAGGAAGGAGAGCCAGCTCTTCGTCGACATTGCGAGGCCGTTCAGGAGGCAGACCGTCTCGCGCCCGCCCGTGCCGTGCAGCTCCCAGTGATAGGCGTGGCCGCCGGAGACGTGGCGGCCTTCCCGGAGCTGAGGCGCGGCGGCGCTCAACGCATGCCCGCGGGGTGGGCTTCCCCCGCGGTCCGCTCGAGGAACCTCTCGGCGATGTGGAGGAACTCGCCTTCCCTTTCCACACTCACGGCGTGCCCGGCGCCGGGCACGACCACGAGGTCCGCACCCGGAATCGCGCGGGCCACCGCCTCCGTGCGCCCGAGCGGCATCGCGGAGTCGTGCTCCGCGGCGACGACGAGAACCGGGCAGCTGATCTTCGAAAGGTACGGCTTGAGGTCCACCGTCACGAGCGCCCGGAGCAACCCGTCCAGGCCGGCGAACCATGCTTGCGGCAGGAGGCCGACCTGCCCCCGCCGGGCCGCGAGCTCGTCCCGGTGGGCTTCCTGCCACGCGGGCGAATACGCGATCGCCACGATCTGGTCGTAGACCTTCGTCCGATCGCCTCCCGCGAGGGCCTCCCTCACGGCGGCCGCCAACGCCTCGCTCCCCTCGCCCATGCTCCCGTCGACGGCGTCGGTGACGGTGGCGGCCAGGACCGACGTGACGCGCCCGGGATGGAGCGCCGCGAGGAGAAGGCCGACGTACGCGCCGAACGAGGCGGCGACGACGTCCACGCGGGGGATCGACAGAGCATCGAGGAGCCGGACGAGATCCTCCGCGTGACCTTCCATGCGCTCGGGCGGAACCCCGGGCGAAAGGAGCTGACCCCGGAAGTCGCATCGGATGACGCGGTGGCGTTCGGCGAGCCGCCTCGCGACGGGCTCCCAGGCGCCGAAGGACATCATGCCGCCGTTCAGAAGCAGCAGAGGGCGACCCTCTCCGTCGACGCGGTGAGCCAGCCCTCCGGAAGCCCCCGCCGCGCTCATTTCGAATCAGTCCGAAGACGAAGAAGAAGAGAAAGACGAAGACTTCTTAGAAAGGTAAGAGGAGAGGAGGTCCCCCTTGACGACTTTCCCGTAGGGCGTGCGCGGGAGGCTCTCGACGAAGACGAAATCCCGTGGGACCTTGTACTTCGCGAGGCGCGCCTCGACGAATGCGGCAAGCGCGCCGCCGCTTCGAAGAAATCCCCTTCGCCTTCCTCTTCCCCTTCAA
Organism: Thermoanaerobaculia bacterium; assembly: GCA_963816185.1. Lineage (GTDB taxonomy): Bacteria > Acidobacteriota > Thermoanaerobaculia > UBA5066 > UBA5066 > Fen-183. The sequence continues at coordinate 428,505 of CAWFJJ010000030.1, forward strand.
GAAATCTTCTCTTCTCTTTCTTCTTTGCGGCGAACGACGAATGCGACGCCGACCTCTCCCCACTTCTCGTCCGGCACGCCGACGACCGCGACGTCCTTCACGCCCGCGTGCTGGAAGAGCACCCCTTCGACCTCGGCCGGATAGACGTTGACGCCGCCCGAGATGAACATGTCCTTCTTCCGGCCCGCGATCGTGTAGAAGCCGTCGGCGTCGCGCTTGGCGAGATCGCCCGTATGGAACCAGCCCTCCGCGTCGAGCGGCGGCGGCCGTGGCCTCGGGGTTCCGGAAATAGCCCTGGCAGACGTGAGGCCCGCGCAGGAGAAGCTCCCCGATCTCGTCCGTGCCCGCCTCGCGGCCGTCCTCGAGGAGGAGCCTCGCCTGAGTGAACATGAGCGGCTTGCCGATGGAGCCGGCCTTCCTCACGGATTCCTCGGCCGTCATCGCGAAACAGTTCACGCCCACTTCGGTCAGGCCGTAGCCCTGCTTCAGGACGACTCCTCGCGCCTGCCACGCCTCGATCAGATCGAGGGGCAGCGGAGCTCCCCCGCTGGCGAACCAGCGGACGCTCGAGAAGTCCGCGCCGGCGAATCCCTTCGCCTCGCGCAGCATCCGGAAGATCGTCGGAACGCCGAGCACGACGGTGCAGCGCTCGCGCGAGATGGTCGCGAGGATCTCTTCCGCGTCGAAGCCGGCGTGCAGCACGATGGTCCCGCCGATCGCGAAAATCGGCGTGAGGAACGCACCGAGCCCGCCTGCGTGGTAGAGCGGCGTGAAGATCGGGCTGACGTCGTCCTCGCGGAGCTGCCAGGAGACGGCGGTGTTCACCGCGTTCCATGCCACCATGCGGTGCGGCACCATCACGCCCTTCGGCTTGCCGGTCGTGCCCGAGGTATAGAGAAGGCAATAGAGATCCTCGGGCGACGGGACGAGAGAAGACGAAGATTCTGCAGCGGCGCCGGTAGGCGCCGCTGGAAGAGGAAGAGAGACGGAACAGAGGATTTCTTCGAAGGTGAATGAAGGAGAGTGCGCGCCCGCCGGCGGTGCGGTTGGCGCGGCCGGGGAGTCAAGTGCCGCGCCTTTCGAATCTCTTACCCTTCTAAGCAGGTCCTCTTCGGACCTCCCGGCGCGCTCCGCCGGCTCGTCGAGCGCGACGGGTTCCCGTGTTCCCCTTTTCTAAGCAAATCTCTGACCTTCTCTTCGAACCCGGCTCCGTAGATCAAGGCCTTCGGCTGCGCGTCTTCGAGGATTCCCGCAAGCTCCCCCGCCGTCTGCCGCGTGTTGAGCGGCACGAGCACGATGCCCGTCTTGGCGCACGCGAAGAAGACGTCGAGGAACTCGACGCGGTTGTGGGCGAGAAGCGCGACCCGGTCGCCTTTCCTCAGGCCGAGGCCTTCGGTGAGCGCACGCGCCGCCGCTTTCGCGCGGGCATCCATCTCCGAGTAAGAGAACCGCCGCCCGGTTGCGACCTCGACGAGCGCCGTCTTGGACGGTGCGAGGCGCGAGCGCTCGCCGAGGACGTCGCCGGAAATCACGGCGTCGGAGCCGCAGCGCGGGCGGGCGCGGCGACCGGCGGCGCCGAGACCGTCGGCGCCTGGAGGGGATCTTTGAGGACCTTCAGGAGCGCCTCCGTGAACCGGTCCGCACACTCGACTTGCGGGGCGTGACCGCAACGGTCGATCGTCGTGAGCCGCGCAGCGGGGAGCTGCGCGGCGAGGCGCTCGGCGTAAGCGATGGAGACGAGCTTGTCCGACGCGCCCCAGAGAAGGTCTACGGGCACGTCGAAGCCCGCGAGCTTCCCGTCGAGGAGGTACGCGCTCATGCTCTTCGATCCCGCCGCCAGCCGCCCGAGCGGCCCGGTCGCGGCGAGGCGGATGATGTCGTCGACGACGAAATCCGGAACCATCGGGGACGACGGGTCGCGCAGGGCCTGGAGCGTCCGGTCCGCCTCCGCGCGGTTCTTCGGCTGGAGCGTGAGGTCCGGCCGGTCGCCGAGGAGCGGCCCTCCGTTCACGAGAACGAGGTGCTCAACTCTCTCCTGGTGCTCGTTCGCCCACACGGTCGCAACCCAGGCGCCGAGCGAGTTCCCGACGAGCGTGACCTTCCCGGCAGGGACCTCCCGCGCGAGGACGCCGTCGAGCCCCTGGAGGAGGACCCCGAGCGGCAGCGGACCGAGCGCCGGAGCGCTCTCGCCGTGACCGGCGAGGTCGGGAACGATCAGAGTGAAGCTTCTCGCGAGGGACGGCGCCACGCCCGCCCACGTTCCCGCCTGGTCGCCCGCTCCGTGAAGCAGAACGACCACGGGTCCGGAGCCGCCGCGGAAGACGCTTTGCAGCCCCACCGCCGACTCCACCTGGTGCTTCGAGCACCCCGCAGCCTCGAGACGGCGCCGGCCCCACCATGCGAGCACGGCGATCGGCCTCTTCCAGAAGAGGATTCCGCCTGCCGCGACCAGGAGGACCACGAGAGCGACGGGTGCGAGGATGACCTTCGCGGCGCGCGACACGATTCCCCGAAGACTAGACCATGCGAAAGGCGGCGCCCGCCATGTTGTAGCCCACGCCGGACGCCACGAACACGACGAGGTCGCCGGGCCTGACCTTCCCGGCGGCGCGGGCGTCGTCGAACGCCATCGCGACGCTCGCGGAGCCCGTGTAGCCCCACTTCTCCATCACCATGTGCGTCCTCTCCATCGGCAAGCCGAGATCCTTCATGACGAGCTCGATCGTCGGCTTTCGCACCTGCGTCAGGAGGAGCATGTCGATGTCGGAGACGGCAAAACCGCCGTCGGCGGCCATCTGGCGCACGAGCTTCGGCCAGCCCTCGTTGTTGAGCTCGGGCGGGTAGCGCTCGACGAGCTTGACCGTCGTTCGGCCTGCGCGCACCGCCTCTTCGCTCGCCGGCTCGGCCGTGCCGCCGGAGAAGATCGCCCAGTTGCGGTTGTACGACCCGTCCGCGCGGAAGCCCGACGCCACGAAGCCGGGTTCCCCGGAGGGCTCGAGCACGGCCGCGCCCGCGCCGTCCCCGAAGAAGAAGATCATCGGGTCCTTCGGGTCCGTGAGCTTGTGCATCATGTACGCGCCGATCGCGACGACCGTCTTGAGCGACTTGTTCGTCGCGATGAGACCGGCCGCCGTCGCGAGGCATGTCGGAAAGGACGCGCAAGCGCAGCCGACATCGAACGTCCCGGCGTTCTTCGCGCCGAGCTTGTGCTGGACGACGACCGACGTGGCGGGCGTGATGAAGTCCGGCGAGTCGGTGCCGAGGAGGATGAGGTCGACGTCGAGGGGCGTCTTCCCCGCCGCGTCGAGCGCCTTTCGTGCCGCCCGGACCGCGAGATCGGACGTCGCCCAGTCGGGTGGCGCATACCAGCGCGTCTTGATCCCGCTGCCGGCCTCCATCTTGTCGACGAATTCGGGAACCGCCGCATCGAAGCGGGCCCGGAGCGCGTCGTTCGACACCTCGATCTCCGGCACGTAGGCGCCGGTCGACACGATGCGCGCGTGGCGGCCGTTCGCGGTCAAGTCCCCACCACGAGCCCGCCGTCGACCGAGAGGGTCGTGCCGTGCACGAACGCAGCCGCGTCGGATGCGAGCCAGAAGTAGGCCTCGGCGATGTCTTCCGGCCTGCCCATCCGGCCCAGAGGCGTCCTCGCCACCATGCCCGCGATGACCTTCTCGGGCATGGCCTTCAGGATCTCCGTCGCGATGAAGCCCGGGGCCACGGCGTTCACGCGCACACCGAACTTTCCGAGCTCGCGCGCCCAGGTCCGCGTCATCGCGATGACGCCCGCTTTCGTGGCGGTGTAGTTCGTCTGGCCGAAGTTGCCGTAAAGGCCCACGACGGACGACGCGTTCACGACGACGCCCGCGCCCTGCCGGATCATCTGCGGAGCCGCGGCGCGAGTGCAGAGGAAGACCCCTTTGAGATTCACCGAGACGACCTTGTCGAAGTCGGCCTCCGACATGGTCGAGACGGGCGCCCCGTCCTTCCATTTCACGAGCTGGGCGTCGCGGACGATGCCCGCGTTGTTCACGAGGACGTCGAGCCGCGAGAAGCGCGCGACGACTCCGGCCACGGCGCTCTCCACGCCCGCGGCGTCCGTGACGTCGACTCTGCGGCCTTCGGCGTCCGGCGCGCCCGCGGCCTTGAGCTCGTCGGTGAGCGCCGCAACGCCCTTTTCATCCACGTCCCAGGCGGACACGATCGCGCCGCCCCGCGCGAAACGGAGGGCCGTGGCGCGGCCGATGCCGGCCGCGCCGCCCGTGACGACGACGACGCGCGCGCTCAGAACGACACCCTCACGCCGAGCTGGACTTCACGCGACGGCAGCGTCGCCGAGAAGTTGCCGTAGTTGGGATTCGGCTTGTATGCGGCCGCCGGATTCGTGAGCGTCGGCCCGGAGATGAACTGCGCGTTGTCGATGCTCGTGACGTCGTAGTTCACGGTGTTGAAGAGGTTGAAGACTTCGGCGATGACGTCGACGCTGATCCCGGAGAGGGGCACCGCCTTGGCGACCCTGAGGTTCAGGCTGCTGTAGCGCGGCCCGTCCTGCCCGAAGCGGTCCACGCCCGGCAGGCGGTCGCCGGTCTTCCCGTCGCCGTTGAAGTCGTAGCCGAGCCGCTGCGTCCAGGGCTGGCCGGTGCCGTATTCGAAGACCGGCGCGACCGAGATCTGCCACGGCAGCCGGGCCACGCCCGACACCACGATGCGCACGCGCTCGTACGACCGGGCCCGCCCGTATTCGGCGTCCATGTTCGCCGGATCGCTCGGGTAGCCCGTCGGGAACTCGGGGCTGAAGTCGTCGTTCACGTTGTGCTTGCTCGCGAACGTGACCGACGCCGTGACGACGTGGCCGCCCCGGATGTTTCCGTTCAGGCTGAAGACCACGGCCTTGTACTCGGACCGGCCGTCGTTCGTGTACTCGTTGACCTGGTCGTACGCCGTGATCGGGCGGATGTGCGTGGCGTTGCCGCTCCAGTTCACGTCGCGGACCGCGATCTCGTCGCGGCCTTTCATGTAGACGCCCTCGACGTCCGCGAAAAGGCCCGTCCTCCCGAGGCGCGTCGTGAAGCCGAGAGTCGCCTGCGTGGACTGCGGCGCCTTCAGCTCGGGCGCGAGGAGCCCGATCGCGGGCTTGGACCTGATTCCGGTGTTCTGCGGGTTGTTTGGATCGAGCGTGAACTGCGGGAAGCCGAGCAGCGCTCCGTTCGCGTTCGTGTACGTGATGCGGCCCGTGATGCCGTTCTGCTGGAGCTCGGTGAAGAGCGGGACCAGCAGATAACGGCCCGTGAAGATTCCGGCGCCTCCGCGCGCGACGTACTGGCCGTTCCCGCCGATGTCGTACGAGAAGCCGAGGCGAGGCTGGATGTTCGTCGAATCCACCTTGCGCCCGTTGATGCCGAGGACGGGCTGCTTGAAGTCCGGGTCGTTGGCGTTCGTGTCGAGGTCGTACCGCACCCCGAGACTCACGGAGAGGTTCGAGATCGGCTTCCAGTCGTCCTGAACGAACGCCGCGATCCGGTTCGTGTTCGCCGTGACGTCCGCGGAACCGACGCCGTAGAGGTACGCGAAGAGGAGGGCCTTCGTGTCCGTGAGGTAGTAGAAGAGCCCGGGCGAATAGACGTCGATGACGGACCGGTCCACGACGCGCTGGAACGCGGCGCCGATCTTCACGTCGTGCGTGCCCGTCTTGCCCCCGAGGTGGAGGTTGAACGTGTCGCGCAGCTCCCACTGGTCCCCGTCGCCGAGAAGGTCTCCGTAGAGGCTTCCGCCCGTCTGGAGCGTGTTGCCGCCCGAATACCAGATGGTGGGAGACGTCGAGTTCGGGGGCTCGTCGTACTTGCGCTTCCCATACTGCGCGCGGAACTCGTTGACCGTCGTCGAGCCGAGGACCGCGGTGTCTCCGACGGTGATGTTGAGGTTGTCGCGGTTCAGCTCCTGCCCGTTCGACACGTCGGCCACGCCGCCGACGCGGAAGTTGTTCTCGCGATACCTTTCGTACTCGACCTTCGCCGTGAGCTGGTTCGAATCCGACAGCGTCTGGTCGATTCCCCCGTACGCGAGGGACTGGTGGAACGGGTGCTTGACGTCGGCGGCAAGCGACTTGAAAGCCCCTTGCGGCCTGAAGAGGATCGGCGTCGTGGAGTTGATCTGCTCGAACGACCCGAAGAAATGGGTTCGATCCATGACGATCGGTCCGCCCAGCGTGAAGCCGAACTGGTCGCGCTCGTAGGTGATGCTCGAGTCCTCCTCGAGGGCGCCTCGGGCGCGCAGCGAGTCGCCGCGGTAGAAACCGAAGAGCGACCCGGCGAACGTGTTCGTGCCGGTCTTCGTCAGGATCGACAGCGCGCCGCCCGACGAGCCGCCCACCTCGGCGTCGAAGCGGTTCGTCACGACGCGGAACTCGGAGATCGCGTCCTGCGAGAACTTCGTCTTCGCGAGGCCGAGAGCGGGGTCCGTGAAGTCGACGCCGTCCACGAGGATCGTGGACTGGCTCGCGTTGCCGCCTCCGCCGATGACCGGGCCTCCCGACACGAAGCGGAACGCGCCGCGCTCGCGCTCGACGCCGGGCGCGATGAAGGCCAGCTTCTGGAAGTCGCGGTCGGGCGTCGGCAGGTCGCGGATCTGCTCGGGGGTGACGTTCGTGGAGGAGTCCGTCTTGTAGACGTCCACGAGCGGCACCGTCGCGACGACGCTCACCGTCTCGCTCCTCTTGCCCTGCAGCGTCGCGCTGACGCGCGCGCTCTGGCCGACGAGGAGGACGATGCCCTTCTGCTCGACGGTCTCGAAGCCCGCGAGCCTCACGGCGACGTCGTACGTGCCGGGCGGCAGCGCGGCGAAGGACGCGATGCCGGCGCCTCCCGTGACCCCCGTGCGCGTCAGGCCCGTCTCCGGGCGCTTCACCTCGACGGTGACCCCGGGCAGCGGCCCTCCTGCGCCGTCGACGGCCACGACGTCGAGCGTCGCAGTCGCCGTCTGAGCGGCGACGGGGGGCGCCGCGAGGAACGCCGCGACGACCAGGACCAGGACGGCGGCCGGCGCGAGAAATCTCTTCGTGCTCGCAAACCTCTTGCGATTCACCATGTCGTCCTCCTCGTTGCCGCGTGTGCGGCAAGATCCCGAACAGTCGGTATGTTTTTGTAAACTAGCGCCGATCGCGCCAGGGTGTCAAGCGGAAGATGGGGAAAAGAGGAGATTTCTTAGAAGGGGCATAGGGCGCGCCCGGCGGCGAGCCTCGAGGCGCCAGGTTCCCGGCGCGCCGCGCGTCTATTCACCTTCGAAGAAAAGGTGCCTCTCCCGGGCTCCTGAGCCTTCTCGCCGCGCTCGGGCCGCCCCCGCGTCCTATTCACCCTCTAAGAAAATCTTCTCTCCTCTCTCACCGGCGGTCGCGCGCGCGGACCCGTCCCCTGTTCGCGAGCTTTTCGGTGAGCTGGAGATTCCGTCGGATCTGCTCGAGCATCTTCGCCTCGAGGCCGCGCCCGGCCGAGACGCGCGTGTCGCGTCGCTTCGCCCGCCCGAACGCCTGCCGCGCGGCGCGTGCGTCTCCGAGAGCGAGGTACGCGAGGCCGAGGTGCGTGAGAGAGGTCGGCGTCTCGCCGAGGTCCGTCGCGCGCCGCAGGCACTCCACGGCGCGGTCGTACTCGCGCCTCTTGTAGTGCACCCACCCCTTGGCCGCGAGCGGGAACTGCCGCATCTCCTTCGGCGAGAGCTTGAGCGAGAGGTCCGCGAGATCCAGCGCGGCGTCGAGGTCCTCTCCCATCTCCGCGAGCGCCGTGGCCCGCTGAAAGTACGCGATCGAGCGCGCATAGTTGGATTTCACGGCCCCGAGCATCTCCTCGGCGACGCGGCTTCCCTCGCGGAACTTGCCCTGGGCCTTGAGAGCCTCGAGAAGCGTCGTGTACGCGGCGGCGGCGACCATCTCGCCCGGCGCGCGGGAGAGGACGCGTCGCGTCGTGGCGACCGCGTCGGACGTCTTACCCACGGCCGAGCACAGGAGCGCATGCGCGATGAGGAGCGTGGGGTTCTCCGGGTCGAGCTTCAGCGCGCGGCGGTAGAGCGCCATCGCCTTCTGCGGGTCGCGCCCCGCGGCGGCCTCGGCCCTGCGGGCGAGCTGGGCCGCCTCCCCGGTCACCTTCGGGAGCGCCCGCGCCCCGGAGGGCGCGAGGAGCTTCGACGCCTCCTGGTACTCGATGCGGTTCGGGTTCAGCTCGAGCGCCGACTGGAACCGTTCGGCCGCCTTCTGCGTCCATCCGCGGTCGAGATAGCAGAGGCCGAGCTGGTAGAGCGCGTCCTCGTCGTCGGGATCCAGGCGAACAGCCTTCTGAAACGCCTCGATCGCCTCGGTGAGCCGGCCGCGCTCGTACGCGATCGTGCCGAGGAGCGAAAACGCCTGCGCGTTCTCGTCGAGCGTGACCGCCTTCTTCAGGAACGTCTCCGCGCGCGCGAGCTGGCCCTGGAGCGCGTAGAGCGCGCCGAGCGTGAAGTGAGGCAGGAAGGCGTCCGGCCGGACCGCGACCGCCTCCTTGAGGACCTCGAGCGCGCGATCCGTGCGGCCCGCCTCGTTCTCGAGGACTCCCACGTACACGAGCGCGTCGAAGTGCCTCGGCTCCTTCGCGAGAACGGCGTGCAGCATCGCGGCCGCGCGGTCCGTCTCCCCCTCGTTGAAGTACGTCTCGCCCAGAAAGAACGCGAGGTCGGCGTTCCCTTTGTCCAGCCGGTACGCCTCCTCGAGCACCTTCAACGCCTTGTCCGGGTCGAGCGCGTAGAACGCGAACTCGGCGTCGGTGAGGAGCGCCTTGAAGCGCTCCCGCCGTTCGCCCGAGAAGCCGCCGAGCATCCGCTCCTTGCGCTCGAGGAAGCGCTCGCGCTTCTCCATCGCGGTCATGTGGTGGTCGACGCGCGTCTCCCAGAGGTCGAGCAGCTCCTCCTCGACGAGGAGACCCTTCCTCTCGAGGAGGTCCTTGAGAGCCAGGAGCCCGGTCTGGGCGACGAAGCCGTTCTTCTCCTGCCGGTTCAGAGCGTCGAGGAGCATCTTCAGCGTCTCGGCGCTTCGCTTGACGATCTCCTCGAGGATGCTGACGCGCTCGAGGAGGTGCTCGTCCATCGAGACGCCCTCCTCCTGCGGCGTCCCTTCCTCGTACGCCTCGGAGGCTCCCGAGACGACGAGGAGCTTGCTCTGGCACCTGAGGCAGTACTCGCGATCGAGCTCGTTCGTCGCCCCGCAGACCTGGCAGATCAAGGGAGCCTCTCGCCCCCCGGCCCGTTGTAGCGGTAAAAGCCGCGGCCTGTCTTCCGCCCGTACCAGCCCGCGTCGACCATCTGCACGAGGAGCGGGCACGGCCGGTACTTGTCGTCGCCGAGCCCGTAATGCAGGACGCGCAGAATCGCGAGGCAGGTATCGAGGCCGATGAAGTCGGCAAGGACGAGCGGACCCATCGGGTGGTTCATGCCGAGCTTCATGATGCCGTCCACCGCTTCGGGTGTCGCGACGCCCTCGTGCACCGCGAAAAACGCCTCGTTCAGCATCGGCATGAGGATGCGGTTCGCCACGAAGCCCGGAAAGTCGCGGCACAGGAGCGGAGTTTTTCCGAGCTCCTTCGCGAGGGCGAGGACGGTTTCCGTCGTCTCGTCCGAGGTCGCAATCCCTCGGATCACCTCGACGAGCGCCATCACGGGCACGGGATTCATGAAGTGCATCCCGATGAAGCGCTCCGGCCTCTTCGTACCGGCCGCGAGGCGCGTGATCGAGATGGACGACGTGTTCGTCGCGAGGATCGTGAGGGGCGGAACGAGCGAGTCGACTCGTGCGAGGAGGTCCCTCTTGACTGCCTCGTTCTCGACGATCGCCTCGACGACGAGCTCGGCCTCGGCGAGCCTCGAGAGGTCGGCCGTGGCGACGATACGTTCGAGGGCGGCGTCCCGGTCCGAGCCCGAGACCTTGCCCTTTTCGACCTGGCGGGAGAGATTCTTCTCGATTCCCCGCAGGCCCTTTCCCGCGAGGTCGGGCGTCACGTCCACGAGCACGACCCTCTTGCCCGCGAGCGCCGCCACGTGCGCGATGCCCGCTCCCATCTGTCCGGCGCCCACGACGCCGATCGTTCCTTGTGTCATCGGATCTCGTTCTCCTTCGCGGCCCTTCGCGAGGGCTCGCCGCCCGAGCCTATCAGGAGGCTGCGAGCGCGAGGCGCCAGTCGCGTGAGGCCGCGGCTCCAAGCGACACGCCGATGCCCGCGAGCGAGGCGAGACCCCAGACGAGAGGACCCGCGACCGGAACGAGGGACGCGAGGCCGAGGAGGAGGAGGCCGATGCCGAGCGCAGCCGGATCGCCGAAAAGGAGATCGCCGCGCACGGCGCGGCGCGTCGTGCGGCGGCCCAGGACGACGAACAGAGCCGCGAGACCGAAGATCTTCGCCGCGGCGAGAACCCCGAGCAGTGCGACGCCGAGGACGAGCGCGAACCGGGCCGGCAGGGCGGAGAGCGCGAACGCCTCGAGGAAGAGGGCGGTCAGGACCGCGGTCGCCCCGAGCGCCGCGAGAAACGCGAAGCGGCCTCGAGCTTCGTCCGCCGCCCGGAGGACCGGGCGGGGCGCGAAAAAGAGGAGGCCGACGGAAACGAGGAGCCAGCACAGGAGCAGAAACAGGCGGAAGGAGAGAATGAGCGGCGAGTTCTTGCCGGACGTCAGAGGCGACGTCTCGAGCTCGGAGACGACGGCCGCTTCGAGAGCGGTGATCGTCCGGATGTCGGCCCCCGACCTGCGGCGGGAACACGCTCGTCGTCGCGTTCGAAGAGCGGCCACCGGGGATTTCTTCGAAGGTGAGAGAACCGCCGACCGCAAGCACATCGCCATCGATGACGAGCGCCTCGTTTGATCGTCGCGTCCGCGCCGAGGAGGATCAGGTCGCGACGAATGTGGCCCGACACGACAGCCGTTCCTCCTCCGACGAGCACCGCGCTTCCTTCCAATTCACCTTCTAGGAAAACCTTCCTTCCGAGAGCCACGACGTCGCCGGCGCGGATCGTTCCTTTCGGAATGGACAACGAGCCTTCCTCGGCCTTCGCGCGTGACGAGACTGCCGGAACGAGAATCAAAAGAAGAGCCAGAATCGCCCGGCTTCCGGTCGAGCGCGTCAAGCAGCTCACTCGGGTTCCCGCGTCAGCCGCGACGCGCGCCGGTAGGCAGGCGCGAGGGGCGCCGAGCCAGCCGACGTGCAAGAAGCGCGAACGCGCCTCCCGAGGCGAACAGGGCTCCGGCGAGCGCCGGCCGAATGCCCGGCGCGCTTGCGAGCGCCGCCGCGAGAGCGCTCGCGAGAGCGGGCACGGCCGCGAGAAGCGCCGGCAGGCCTCCCGCCGTTCCCGCCGCCATCACGCGCGCCCACGTCTCGAACGCCGTAGCGGGCCCGAGCGACCAGAGAGGAGCGAGGAAAATGGCGAGGCTCGCCGCGAGGAGCGTGCCCGCCGTCAAGGCCGGAATGCGCCACGCCCTCGCCCGGCGGACCTCCCAGGCTGCGAATGGACGTGCCGCCATGACCCGGGCCGTCAGCTCTGCCTCGAAAGGAGCGGCCGGCGACGCCATAACACACTCATCCAGAACGAGTTCCAGGCGACGATCCCTCTCCAGGTCTTCCGGAGAGGGCGGCAGGTCGTCCTGAGCGCGGGCGCCGGTCAACTCGTTCATCTCGTTCCTCTATACGATGTCCTTGGGCAAAAGATCTCGAAGCGCCTGTCGCGCCCGGAAGAGCTTGTTCTTGACCGTACCGAGGGGCATGCCTTTGAGCTCGGCGATCTCCTCGTAAGGCATCTCTCCGTAGTGGCGAAGGCTGATGAGCTCGCGGTAGTCGTCCGGCAGACGTTCGATGGCCGCCGAAAGAGCCTCGCGAAGCCGGCGTCGGGTCAGGTCCTCGTGGGGATTCGGGCGCGTCTCGGGCGGATCCACGGCGCGAACCTCACCGTTCTCTCCGTGCGCGTGCTCGAGTGGCAGAGTCCGAACGCGTCGCCGACGCAAGTGATCGATCGCCGCGTTCCCGGCGATCCGGAACAGCCAGGTCGAAAACTTGAAATGCGGGTCGAACGAGTCGAGGGCCCCGTACACTTTGATGAAGACGTCCTGAGTGACGTCGCGGGCATCCTCCACGTCATACGTGAAGCGCTCCACGTACCGTGAGACGCGCGTGCGATAGCGATTCACGAGGACAGCGTAGAGCTCCGCGTCGCCCGCGAGGACGAGCTTGACGATCTCGGCGTCCTCGCGCGTATCGGAGGCCGACATGACGAGATGGTGTCATACCGTCCGGCATCGGGCAGAATACGCAGCCGGCCAGAGGCCTTCCGAGGAGGTACCGTGACTTTCAACCCCGAGTCCACGTCGGGCGTCCTGCACCGTCCCGCCCGCGGCGCGGCAATCAATCCCTTCGAGGAGATGGGGTCGCGCTTCGATCAGGCCGCCCGCCTCCTGAAGCTCGATGCCGGGCTCTGCAAGGTGCTGCGCGAGCCCATCAAGGAAGTGAAGGTGGCGATTCCCGTCATCATGGACGACGGAAGGATCGAGCTTTTCATCGGATACCGCGTGCATCACAACATCGCGCGCGGGCCCGCGAAGGGCGGAATCCGCTACGACCCGCACGTGACTCTCGACGAAGTGCGCGCTCTCGCCTCGTGGATGACGTGGAAGTGCGCCGTGATGAACATCCCGTTCGGGGGCGGCAAGGGCGGGGTCATCTGCGACCCGCGCAAGCTCTCGCGCGGCGAGCTCGAGCGAATCACGCGCCGGTATACCGCCGAGCTCATGGATGTCCTCGGACCCGAGAAGGACGTTCCGGCCCCCGACGTCGGCACGGATTCCCAGACGATGGCGTGGCTCATGGACACGTACTCCATGCACATGCGCCACACCGTGACGAGCGTCGTCACCGGCAAGCCGATCACGATCGGCGGGTCGCGTGGCCGCGTCGAGGCCACGGGCCGGGGTGTCATGATCGCGGGCCGCGAGGCCGGAAAAGCCCATGGCGTGCCCCTGCAGGGCGCGCGCGTCGCTGTGCAGGGCTTCGGGAACGTCGGATCGATCTCGGCGAAGATGTTCTTCCTGCAGGGCGCCAAGGTCATCGCGGTGTCCGACGTGGGCGGCGCCATCCAGAACAGGGCCGGGCTCGACGTTCCCGCGCTCCTCGAGCACGTCGCGAGGACGAAAACGGTCGTGGGCTTCCCGGGGAGCACGCCTCTCGACGCGGACGACCTCCTCACGATCGACTGCGAAATCCTCGTCCCGGCCGCCCTCGAGAACCAGATCACGACCGAAAACGCCAAGGACATCCGCGCGAAGATCATCCTCGAGGGCGCGAACGGGCCCACGACGTACGACGCCGACGAGGTCCTCCAGAAGAAAGGCGTCGTCGTCATCCCGGACATCCTCGCGAACGGCGGGGGCGTCACCGTTTCCTACTTCGAATGGGTGCAGGACCGGATGGGCTTCTTCTGGCGCGAGCAGGAGGTCAACGAACGCCTCGAGGAGATGATGGTGCAGTCCTTCGGCGACGTGCGCGACATGGCCGCGGCCAACGGCGTCTCGTACCGCATCGCGGCTTACATGGTCGCGATCCAGCGCGTCGCCTACGACATGCAGGTGCGTGGTCTCTACGCCTGACGGGACCGCCATCCCGTCGATCCGGTTCGACGGGGCGACCAAGAACTACGGCCGGAAGACGGCGCTTAAGAGCCTCACGCTCGACGTGCCGGCGGGCGCCGTCTTCGCCCTCGTGGGCCCGAACGGCGCCGGCAAGACGACGGCGATCGGGCTCCTGACCGGACTTCTCGCGCCGACGGCGGGGCGCACGTTCGTGTGCGGGATCGACATCGCCCGCGATCCCGTCGAGGCAAAGAAGCACCTGGGTTTCGTGCCGGACCGCCCGTATCTCTGGCCGAAGTGGACGCCGCGAGAGACCCTGCGCTTCGTGGGAGCCGCGTTCGGGGGCCGCGCAGCGGCACTCGAGGAGCGCATCGAAGCCGAACTCGACGCGTTCGACCTGGCCGAGGTTTCCTCCGCGCGCAACGAAACCCTGTCCCACGGCACGCGGCAGCGTGTGGCCCTCGCGCAGGCGTTTCTGCACGATCCGTCCGTCCTCGTCCTCGACGAGCCCATGGTCGGCCTCGATCCGCTCGCCCAGCGCGGGCTATCCGAACGCCTGCGGGCTCACGCGGCGGGGGGCTCGGCGGTCCTCCTCACGACCCATCAGCTCGCGCTCGCCGAGGAGATCGCGACCGCCGTAGGCCTCCTCGTCGAAGGCCGGCTCGTCGCGAGCGGCCCTCCGCGGAATCTCGAGAGCGCCTCGGGCCGCGGAGGCGCGCTGTCGGACGTCTTTTTCGACCTCGCGGGCGGGCCGCCCAAGCCGTGAACGCGACCTTCCGATGGAACTCCGCGCGGGCCGCGGGGCGGACGCTTCTGGCAGGCGACTCCCGCGGGCGCCTCGCCACCTTCGCGGGACTCGGCGCTCTCCTCGCGTTCACCGGCCTGGAAACGGTCGGCCTGGAGGGTGCCCTCCGCGCCTCGCGCGCCGCCCTGGGCGAGCTGCCCGAGATCCGGCCTGCATTTCTCCTCGAGCGCCTCCTCGGGCTCGCGTTCGCGGCCGCCCTCGCCCTTGGATTCCTCGGATCGCTCACGACGGCGATCTCCACGCTCTTCCTCTCGGACGAGCTCGGCGCCCTGTGCGTCCTTCCCTTCGCGCACCGGCGTCTCGTCTTGAGGCAGGCGTTTCTCACGCTCGCCCTCGCGTCCGCGCCGGCGGTTCTCCTTTCGATCCCCGCCCTTCTCGTCGCCGCTCTCGCCACCCGCCGTCCGCTTCTCGCGTTCGCAGCGGGCGCCGTGCCGCTCGCCGGCGTGATGCTCCTCGCGGGCGCGACAGGGATCGCGGCGGCTCTCCTCCTCGTACGCCTCGTGCCCCCGAGGCGCGCCCGCCTGCTCGCGGCCTTCCTGTCGGCGACCGGCCTCGCCGCGGCCCTCGTCGGCTTCCGTGCCGCCCGGCCGGAGCGCCTTCTCGATCCGACCGAGGCTCTCGCCGTCGTGACGCGCCTGGGTGCCGTGCGCCCCTCTTCGCCGGGACTCCAACCGGCCGCGTGGGCCGCACGCGCAGCGACGCGCGGCCTCTTCGGCGACGCGGGGGGCCTCGCTCCAGGCGTTGCGCTCTTTCTCGCAGGCCTGGCCGTCTTTCTTCTCGTTCCGACCGCTCTCTGGCGCCTCCATCTCCACGTGCTCCGCGACTCGTGGCCGGGATCGGCGGCGACGGCTGGCCCGGCGGGCCGCGGCTCCGAGGCCCGTTCGCTCGGCGGGGTGCTCGTGCGCTCCGAAGCGGCGAGTCTTCTCCGCGACGCCTCGACGCCGGCGCAGCTCGGGTCGTTGGCCGCCGTGTTCCTGCTCGACCTGATGAACGTCCGGCTCCTGCCAGGGACGGACGCCGCCGCACGCGACCTCGTGGCGGGTTTGCAGACCGGCCTCTCGCTCTTCCTCGTCTCCGCGCTGTCGCTGCGCTTCGCCTATCCGTCGGTCTCGTCCGACGGCCGCGCGGCGCTCGTCCTCCGGACGCTGCCCCTCGACCCGCGGCTCCACCTCTTCGTCCGGTGGGCCGTCCGCGCCTTTCCGGCCGCGGGCGTCGGCCTCGCCCTGACCGGCGCCAGCCTGCTCGTCCTCCGGCCCGGAAAGACGATCTCCGCGCTCGCGCTCGTCGCGGCGTTCGCCGGGAGCCTCGCGATTCCGGCGCTCCACGTCGGCCTCGGCGCCCTTTTCCCGCGCTACGACGCGCCGAACGCGGTGAGCGTGGCGCTCTCCACGGGAGGACTTTTCGCCCTCGTATTCTCGACGGGGCTCTCGCTGTTCTCGACGCTCGTCGTATCCGCGGAGCTGCAGACGCTGCTCGGAACACTTCTGAAGATCCGGATGGGGCCCTTGCCGCTCCTCACTGCGTTCCTCATCCTGGCGGTGGCCGCTGCGATCGTCCCGCTGGCACTAGCCGCGCGGTCGCTCGCGACAAAAGACATCGCCATCGGGTGACCTTCTAAGAAGATCTTCTTAGAAGGGTGAATGAGCGAGGCGCTCATGAGCAAGGCGTCGGCCTGGCAACCGGCACGGGACCTTCTAAGCAAAGATATTTGGTGCTCTTCGAACGCCGCACTCAAGGGACGGCGTGTAGCGGCGGGTCGCCGCGCGCGAAGCGCGCGATCTCCTCGCACGCGAGGCGCGCCATCGCGAGGCGCGTCTCGACGGTGGCCGAGCCGAGATGCGGAAGGAGAACGACGTTGGGAAGGGAGAGCAGCCCGGCGTGAATCGCAGGCTCTTTCTCGTAGACGTCCAGGCCCGCCCCCGAAAGATGCTTCGAGTGAAGGGCCGCAACCAGCGCGCCTTCGTCCACGATCGGGCCGCGCGCGGTGTTGATCAGGATCGCTCCCTTCTTCATTCGCAGAAGCTCTTCCTCTCCGAATCTTCCGCGAGTCCCCTCGGTCAAAGGCGCATGGATCGACAGGACGTCGAGCTTCGAAAGAAAATCTTCGAACTCCTCTTCCGTGCCATCCCTGTCGAAAGAGAGGACTCTCATCCCGAACGCCTCGCCTCGGCGCGCGGCGGCGCGGCCGATCCGGCCCATGCCGTAGATCCCGAGCGTCTTCCCCGAGAGAGAGATGCCGAGGAGCTCCTGCGGCTTCCAGCCGTCCCATGCCCTCGAGCGCGCCAGCGCCTCGCCTTCGCGAATCCGCCGCGCGACCGCGAGGATCAGCGCCCAGGCGAGATCGGCCGTGGCGTCCGTGAGGACGTCGGGCGTGTTCGTGACGAGGATCCCGCGGGATCGGCAGGCTGCGAGGTCGATGTGATCGACGCCGACCGAGTGGCTCGCGACGATTTGGACCCGCGGCGACGCGGCGAGGACCTCGGCTGTGATCGGCTCACGCGGCGTCGGAAGGAGTGCGTCGGCGTCGTGGAGGAGCGGCCACTCGGAGCGCGGCAGGTTCCCGCCGCCGGTGACGACGGTATGCCCGGCGAGGATCTCGGTCGTCGAGGGCTCGACGAGAGGCTGACCGACGAAGACTTTCACGGCGTCTTGAACGGGCGCACGAGAAGCCAGCCCGCGACAAAA
The DNA here is from genome assembly GCA_963816185.1 of Thermoanaerobaculia bacterium. Taxonomy (GTDB): domain Bacteria; phylum Acidobacteriota; class Thermoanaerobaculia; order UBA5066; family UBA5066; genus Fen-183. The sequence continues at coordinate 445,613 of CAWFJJ010000030.1, forward strand.
ATGCCGCCGCCGGCAAAGAACATGCGCTCCTCGTAACGGAGGTCGTTCCGCAGGAGTCCGATGGCGAGGCCGAGACCCACGAGCGCGAGGCCGACGAGCTGCAGACCTCGCCCGAGCGCAAATCTCACGGCACGGCTCCCGGCGGCCTGACCTCGCGCGGGCGGGATGTCACACGCACGGACACGAGACGGTCGTCCTGCTCGATGCGGTCGAGGACCTCCCATCCCTCGAGGACGCGCCCGAACACGGTGTAGCCGCCGTCGAGGTGGGGCTGCGAAGAAAGCGCGACGAACCACTGCGACCCGCCCGTGTCCGCTCCTGAGAGCGCCATCCCCACGGCGCCGCGCGTGTAGCGCACCGGGTTGATCTCGTCGCGAATCGCATAGGCGGGACCGCCTCTCCCTTCGCCGCGCGGGTCGCCCGTCTGGACGACGAAGTCCGGCACGACGCGGTGGATCACCAACCCGTCGAAGAACCGCTTCGCAGCGAGCGCGCGAAAGCTCTCGACCGTGAGGGGCGCGTCCTCGGCGAGAAGCTCCATTCGGAATGCGCCGCGCGCCGTCGCGACCTCCGCCTCGAAGAGCGACTCGTTCGACGCGCGCGCGACACGGTCGTAATCCTCCGTCGAGAGCCGCGTCGCAACCGGGATCGGCCGGAAGGAAGCGGCGGAAGCGCCGTATTTTTCGATCAGGAGGCGCCGCGCCTTCTCGCGCATGACAGCGTCCGAGTCGTTCGCATGCGCGGCCACGAGGGCGTGTCCGGCCTCCCCCCGTGCCGCCGCGGCGTCGAGCGCCCCGACGGTGAAGTCCGGTTCGGCCGACTCGAACGCGCGTTCGAACGCGGCCGACCACACCCGCCTGAGTTTTGCGCTCCCTTTCTCGAGAAGCGGCGCGGCCGCATCGAGCGCCACGTCCCTCACTGCGGCGTCGCGGTCGATCAGGCCGGCGAGAAGATACGCGGAGCGCTTCGGAGAATCCTGCTTGGAAAGGGAAGCGAGGGCTGCGGCGCGGACGCGCGCGAACGGGTCGGAATGAAGGGCCGTCGCCACCTGCACGTCCAGGGCGCTCTCCCCATTCAGGAACTTGAGCGCTTCCGCAGCACCGAGCCTCAGCTCGAGTGAGTCGCTCGCGGATGCCGCATCCAGTCTCTTCGCCGCCGCCTCCGGTGCCCGCGCAGCGTCGAGGCGCGTCAGAGAGACGAGGGCCGTCTGCCCACGCCACCCCTTTCGAAGAAGGTTCTCATCGAGCGCCGCACGCGACGCGGGCGAGTCGGGCAAGACCCCGAGCAGACGCAGGGCGGCGATTGCCACTCCGGGAAGGGGGTCGTTGGCCCGCGCGACGGCCACGTCGAGAGCGCTGCGAGTCAGCTCGTCACCGACGGAGACGGGGATTTTCTTAGAAAATGAATGCAGCGCGGCCAAGGCCTGTACGGCAACCGAGATGTCACGCGCTCGACGCGAGGCGGATCAGGTCTCCGGTGCTCTCCTCGTCTTCGAGGATTCCCATTGCCGCGCGCGGCCCAAGCGACTTCCTCGCTCGACGGCGCAGCCGGATTCTCATGCCCCTCTCTAAGCACCGCGCGAAGCGCGGAAGGTTCCTCCTCCCCCGCGCGGAGCGCGGGAGGATCCCCGCTCCCCTTTCTGAGCACCGCGCGAAGCGCGGGCGCCGCCTCCGGCTGAGGCTTGCGAGACAGGGCATAAACGACCGCTCGCCTGAGCGCGGGAGCAAGATCCTTCTCTCCGAACGCGGTGAGGAGCGCCGTCACCGTCCGCGCCTCGGGCTTCCGAAAGAGCGCGAGAGCGCATGCCGGCCTCGGACCGGCCGGTTTTGCGAGAGACGCGAGGAGCGCGTCCGTGGCGTCCTTCCCCCCGATCTTCCCGAGCGCCTCGGCGGCGTTCGCGGCGGTCTCGACGTCCGGGTCCCCGAGCGCCGCGACGAGAAAGCGCAGGAGGCGCGCGTCGCCCGAGAGCCCCGCGCCGAACGTGGCCGCGCGGCGCACGAGGGGCTCCGCGTCCTTCAGGAGCACCGGCAGGTACACGGACGCGTCAGGATCCTTGAGGCGGGAGACCGCGAGCGCGGTTTTCGCGCGCAGCCAGGGGTCGGGCGAGGCGGCTGCGTGGCCCGAGAGGAGCGGATCGTACGCGCGGCGGTCCTCCATGCGGAGGAGGTCCGCGAATCCGATGAGGCGCTCGCGGTACGTGCCTTTCGGCAGGCCCTTCTCGGCGCCGAATGTGACACAGCCCGCGAGGACGACGAACGCGACGAGCGCGGCGAGCGCGCGAGGGTGGGCGCTTCGCATCGCTCGGACCGACTCCTCTAGAGTCCGACGACGAGCCGGTCGCCGAGCACCGCGGGCAGCCCCGCGCGTTGGATCTTCCGGCGCGTGGCGCCCACGTCGTACGGCACGCGGTCGAAATGGACGACGCGGGCGTTCGCGTCGTAGATCGCGTACGCCGCACGGGGATTCCGGTCCCTCGGCTGGCCGACCGATCCGGGATTCACGAGGTAACGCTTCCCGGGCTCGAGACGCAGCTTCGCGCGAGCCTCGCGCACGGCTTCCACGCGAATCCCGCCCGGCTCCAGCGTGAAAATCGAGGGGATGTGGCTGTGGCCGAAAAAACACAGGTCCATGCCCTCGGCGAAGCGGTGCATCTGGACGAAATTCAGGGACGCGTCGAAGTCCGAGAAGATGTAGGCGTCTTCGTCGAGCGGCGACCCGTGGCACACGACGAAGCGCCCGTCCACGATCTCGGGCCCGATCGGAAGCTTCCTGAGGAACTCCATGTTCTGCTTCGAGAGGCGCTCTACCGTCCAGCGCACCGCTTCGAGAGCGGGCGGGTTGAACAGCAGCCCTTCCTCGACGCCCGCGACGACCTTGTCGTGGTTCCCACGCACCGAGATCGTCGTCCGGCGCAGCTTCCGGAAGCGGTCCAGCACCTTGTTCGGATCCGCGGCGTAGCCGACGAAGTCGCCGAGGCACACCACCCGGTCGAACGTCTTTCGCTTCACGCGGCGCAAGACGGCGGTCAGCGCTTCGTCGTTCGAATGCAGGTCGGACAGGATGAGGTAGCGCACGTCAGCACCCGGCGTTCCCGGGGTCGAGCAAGCGGGCCAGCCGGCTGGCGACCTCGCCGGGAGTCGTCTCTTGGTCCACGTCCAGGGTCCGGTCCGCCATCTTATAGAAGGGGCGCCGGGCTTCCCAGAGGTTTCGGGCCGACTCGAGCGAGTCGAACAGCGGCCGGTCGGCGGCCTTCTCGGCGAGCCGCGCCGCGAGCACGTCGAAGGGCGGGTCGAGAAAAACGGAGACGCCGTGTTCCCTCACGAACCGGACGTTCTCGGGGAATGTGAACGTTCCGCCTCCGAGGGCGATCACGGCTTGCGTGAGCGATGCCGTGCCGCGCAGAAGCTCCGATTCCCGTTCCCGAAAATAGGCTTCCCCGTGGGTTTCGAACGTCTCGCGGATGGTCCGCCCTGACATCGACTCGAACGTGAGATCGAGGTCCACGAAAGGCACGTCCCACCGGTCCGCGAGAATCCGCCCGCTGGTCGTCTTGCCGCTCCCCATGAAGCCGACGAGGTAGACCCGCCCCGGGACCCTGGACGCGGGACCCTCCGCGCGGCCCGTCAGAGGGGCGGGGCGTTCTTGAGCCACCGCTCGAGCCACTTCGTGGAAACGCGGCCGCTGCGCACGTCCGGGTCGTCGAGAAGCCTCAGGTGGAGCGGGATCGTGGTTTTCACGCCTTCCACGATGAACAGCTCCAGCGCGCGCTTCCCGCGGCTGAGCGCCTCGTCGCGGTCGCGACCGTGCGCGATGAGCTTCGCGATGAGCGAATCGTAGTATTGCGGGATCTTCCAGCCCGAATAGGCCGCCGTGTCGACGCGCACTCCGGGCCCGCCCGGCAGGTGAAGCGTCGTGATCGTACCCGGTGAGGGAGCGAACGTGACCGGGTCCTCGGCGTTGATGCGAAACTCGATCGCGTGTCCCTGCGGGCGCCAGCCGAGGCCGTCGCCAGGGGGGGTCGGCCCGAACGACAGCGGCTCACCCGCGGCGACCCGGATCTGCTCCTTCACGAGGTCGAAGCCGGTCACCATCTCCGTCACCGGGTGCTCGACCTGGATGCGCGTGTTCATCTCCATGAAGTAGAACGAGCCGTCCTCGTCCACGAGGAATTCCACGGTGCCGGCCCCCACGTAGTCCACCGCCTTCGCCACGGCGACCGCCGCGGCGCCCATTTTCGAGCGCAGGGCGTCCGTGAGCGCCGGCGAAGGCGATTCCTCGAGGATTTTCTGATGGCGTCTCTGGAGCGAGCACTCCCGCTCGCCGAGGTGGACGACGCGTCCGGACTGGTCGCCGAAGATCTGGAGCTCGACGTGCCGCGGCTCCGCGAGGTACTTCTCGAGATAGAGGCTCCCGTTGCCGAACGCGCGCTCGGCCTCCGACGTCGCGAGCTCGAAGGCCGCCGCAAGCTCCTTGTCCGAGCGCGCCACGCGCATCCCGCGGCCTCCGCCTCCGGCGACAGCCTTCAGAAGGACGGGATAGCCGATCCGCACCGCGATGTTCATTGCGTCCTCGATCGAGGCGAGCGGACCGGGGCTGCCGGGAATCGTGGGCACGCCCACTTTTCGGACGGTCTCCTTCGCGACGGCCTTGTCGCCCATCCGCCGGATCGCATCCGGCGAGGGCCCGATCCACTTCAATCCGACCTCCTCGAGGATCTCCGCGAAGTGCGCGTTCTCCGCAAGGAAGCCGTAGCCGGGATGCACGGCGTCGGCGCCGGTGATCTCGGCAGCCGCCACGAGCGAAGTGATGTTCAGGTACGAGCCTGCGGGCGCAGCCGGGCCGATGCACACCGATTCGTCGGCCGCCCGAACGTGGAGGGAGTCGCGGTCCGCCTCGGAGTGGACGGCGACCGTCGCGATCGAAAGCTCCTTACAGGCCGCGATGACGCGAAGCGCGATCTCCCCACGGTTCGCGACGAGAATCTTCTGAAACACGTGCCACCCGTCAGCGCTGCTGGATCGCGAAGAGCTTCTCTCCGAACTCCACCGGCTGTGCGTTCTGCGGGTAGATGGCGACCACCGTGCCTGCGATGTCCGCTTCGATCTCGTTCATGAGCTTCATCGCCTCGACGATGCAGAGGGTCTTGCCCTTCTCGACGACGTCGCCGATCTTCACGAAGGGCTCGGCGTCCGGTGTCGGGGAGCGGTAGAACGTGCCGACGATCGGCGCGGTGATGACGTGAAACCCCTCGCGCTCTCCCGAGCTCGGCGGCCCCGGGGGCACGTGCGGGGCGATCGTCGCGGACGGTGCGGCCGGAGGCAGCGCGGGCACCTCGGAGGTCGCCTGATCGGCGAGGGCTTGAGTGAAAGCGGGCGCGGGGCGATGCGCAGGCGCCCCTTCGATGCGGAGGCGGAAACCCGCCCGTTCGATCTCGAGGCCGGCGAGCCCCCGGCGCGACACCAGGTCGACGAGTTCCTTGATCTCCTTGACGTTCATTGTTCCCTTTCGATTCCCGTGGCGCGTCCCGGGAGGCCTCTCAGCGAACCGCCGGGCGGAGGGCGCGCGCGGTTCGCGCCGCCTCCCACCGGATCTCGCCAAGCGCCGCCTCGGGGTCGACCCGCAGGATGAGAGAGTAATCGGCATTGACGGGCGAGACGACGACCCCGCCATTCGGGCCCGCGACCGCGAGGGTCTCGAGCTCGCCCGTGCCGATCTCGGCCGTCGTGCGCCGGACGTTCTTCAGGAACGAGCTGAGCTCCGCGACGAGAGTCTCCATCGCGGCTTCGCGCGACGACGGTCCGGCCATCACGACGGGAAGCCCCTCGAGATCGGTGAGCGTCGCGGCGCGGATTCCCTCGGTCCGTTCGACGAGGTTCGAGAGAATCCCATGCAGGTCGTCGACGGTCGCCTCGGGGCGCTTCGGGAAGCGCCGCGCGAGACGCCGAAGGCGGGGATGGTCCATCCGCTCGGCGGGAGGAAGCGCCGCGGCCTTTTCGAGCAGCGCGCGGGCGCGCGCCTCGTCGGCGGCCGTCTCGGCGAGCGTGCGATACGTCTCGCGGGCGTCGGCCAGGTGGCCTTGAGTGCGGTAGAGATCTCCCAGAGTCTCCGAGACGATGGGCTCTCCTTTCGCCGGCGCCTCGGGTATGACGTCGGAGACGTCGAACGGAGCCGTCTCGACGGGCCTGCTGGCGGAAATCGTCGCCGCCTCGGTCCGGTAGAGGTCCACCGGGAACGTGAACGGGGCCGTCGCCTCTTCCTCCGGAACGTCCGGCACCGCTTCGCTCTCGGCGAGCGAGAACGGCGCTTTCTCGGGCTCCGGTTGCTCGCGAACCGTCGCGATCGGCGCGGTGAACGGCGAAAGCGGGGGCGCCTCGGCAGGGACGGCGACGACCGGTGAAGTCTCCACGGGAACGTCCAGGACCGGCGGCGGAGGCGGAAGAGGTGGCGGCGCCTCCAGCGGCGGCAGATGCACGGCCTCGACAGGCCTCGACGTCGCCGAGACGTCGTAGGAGAGCTCCATTGGGTCCGGCTTCGTCTCGGGCGGCGGGGGCGGAGGAGGCGTCGACTCGACGCGTTCCAGCCGCGGGATCATCTGGGCCCGGCGAATTCCGCTCGTATAAGCGTGCGAGGGGCGCGGCGTCTCGGAAAAGTCGGTGAAAACGGGCTGGACGCCCGAGCGCGGGCGCTCGGCTGCCGCCGCCGACATCTCCTCCTCGAGCTTCTGGATGATCTCGTTCACGTCGCGGTCTCCGGCCTTGAGGCCGCGATAGAGCTTCAGCTTCTTGATCGCCTCGATCTTGTCTCCCCTGGCCAGGTAGACCTCGGCGAGCTGGCGGATTGCGACCAGGTTCTCGCGATCCAGGCGGAGCGCGTTCGTGAACGCGCGGATCGCGTCCTCGAGGCGGTCGAGCTGCTGATAGGTCCGTCCGAGAGCGACGTGGGCCGCGACCGAGGTGGAGTGCAGTTGGAGCCCGCGCTCGAGAGTGATGACGGCGTCGCGGTACTTCCCGTGACGGCGGTATTCCTCGGCGAGCGCCAGGAACTGGCGGGACGTGGGGTCTTTCTGGAGAAGCCTCTTGAGCTCCTCGAGACGGGACACCGGGGTGGAAGGACCGCCGAAAAAGGCCATGTGCGTTTGATCCGACCCTCGAGTCTACGGCATCCGGCTTCGAGAAAGTTCGGGCCGCCCGGAGGCGGCCCGAACGGAAAGAGATTCTGGAAAGGAAATCAGGGGTTGATGACGAGCGAGTAGGTCGTGGGATGCGGTTGCGGCCAAGGAGTCGGTCACGGTCACGGTGACCGTCGAGTTCCCGGCCGCGGTCGGGAGTGCCCGAGATGACGCCGCTGCCCGAATTGATCACGAGGGCCGGCGGGCAATCCGGAGGCGGACCACGATATAAGGACGGCGTACCCGCCACTCGCCGCCATCGTGACGGCTCGTACGCGCCGCCGTCAGTACCCGAAGGAAGAGACGGCGGTCGTGATAGTGAGCGCGGCATTGCAGGTCGGGTCGAGCGGGTGGTAGATGAGCACGTTCGGCAGGTCGACCGTGCAGTTCGTCGGCGCGCTCTTGCAGGCGGATCCCGAACGACGTCGGCACGAACTTGACGCCGGTAGACCGCTCCGCCGAGGATGCAGTTCTGCTGGTTCAGGGCGGAGTTCGGCACCGCCGGCGCGACGAAGGTGACGTCGTCGCGTTCGTGACGTTCGCGTTGTTGACGGGCGTGCCGAAAGACGACCGCGCCGTCCTTGACGAGCTGCACGGTCATCGGATCCGTGAAGTTGCCGCCGGTGACCGTGATCGTCGCCGGCGCGTCCGTCGAGGCGGAACGGCGAGCCGTCCTGGCTCAGGTTGTTCGGAGCCGCGCTCGTGGCGAACGGCGGGGCGGCGTGATACGTGAAGGGCACGGCGATCGGGGCGGCACGTGAGGCTCAGGAACGAGATGTTGATGTTGCCGGACACGTCCGCGCACGGCGGCGACCCGCCGAGGAGCTGGCTGAGCGGCGGCATCGTGAGAACGATCGCGTTCGACGACACGGACGTCACGCTCAACGGGATGAGCGCGCTCCCCGCGTTGAAGTTCGCCGTGATCGGCTCTTCGAAGTTCGCGCCGGAAATGACGACGGTCGTCGCCACCAATCCGTCCGCGGACGAAGGCGACGCAGTGCCCAGGGTCGGGCACGAGTAGTACTTGAAGCAGGCCGGACACGTATCGCCCAGGTTGGTGGTGGGATTCTTGATGACGATGTCCACGAGCTGGTTCGAGAGGCAGACGTTGCCGCCCACGGCGATCGGAGTCTTGAAGACGATCGTCGTCAACGTGATATCCGAAACAGCGGCCTCGACGAGCTGCTGACCGCAGGCGCCGCCGGTCAGGAAGACCTGCATCGGGAACTGGAAGCCGGTGCCGAAGATCGAGACGCGGGTCGACGCGTCGTTCGGGCCCGTCTTCGGCGAAGTCGAGTAAATATGCGGGGTGAAAACACTACGGTACGTGAACTGCTGCGGCGAGGTGGCCGACTGCTGCGAGACGAGGCCGAGGTCCCGCGTGACGACGACGTCGCACACTTCCAGCGCCAGCGGGCTCGCCGGCGTGGTGACCGTAACATGCTGGTCCGCCTGGTCCGTGATCTGCGCCGGCCGGCCGCAGAAGGTGACCCGCGTCGTCGCGATGTTGGAGCCGAAGTTGCCGCCGAGAATGTTGACGAGGTCGCCGCCCGCGGACTTCCCTTCGGTCGGATTGATCGACGAGACGAAGATCTTCTGACCGACCGGGATGCACGCGAACGTGAACTGTTTCGGCGGTGACGACAATCCGCCCACGACCACGACGACGTCGACGGTCTCCGCCACGGCGGGATTCTTCAGCGTGCGAGCCGGCGTCGTCACGGTGATCTCCGTGTTCGTGACGGTCTTCGTCGAGCCTCTCACGCCTCCGAAGAAAACGTCGGCCGTTCCGTTTCCGAACCGGCCGCCCAGAATCGTGACCGTGTCGCCGCCTGCGCACGAACCCGTGTTCGGGGAGAGCGAGGAGATGAACGGGCCGACGTCCGGAACGCCGCCGAAATTCAAATTGATCTGCGCGTTCGCGCAATCGAAGATCGCCTTCACGTGCGCCGTGCCGCCGTTGTTGGAGAAGACGGTCACGTCGGCGACGCCGCCGCTCGTCGTCTTCGAGACGGTTGGGAGGCCGTTCTCCTCGAAGACGCCGAGGTCCGTCGAGAACTGCACGGAGCCGCCATCCGGAACCGGGACGCCTGCCCGCGTCACCGTGGCCCTCACGATGGAGGCCGACCCGACGAATGGACTCTGCGTCGTGGCCGACATCGAGACGAGCACCGTGCAGGAACCGCCGCTACCGCTACCGGGTCCGCCGCCCGCTGAGGGCGACGTCGGCGTCTCGCCGGAGCAGCCGCTGAGGAGCACGGCAAGGCCCGCGACCAGCGCGGCGCTCGGAATCTGGAAACGTCGCATGGAAGTCACCTCGTCACTGGGCACGCTTCGCCTCGATGCGCCCGGTGGAGCCGCAATAGATGAAAGTCATGCCGAAAGTCGCCACGTTCGAGACGACGGGCTGCCCCGAAAGCGTGTGGCCGTACCACGTCACGTTTCCGGCCTGGCGGATCTCCGCCCGCCCCGTCTCTTTGTCGATGCCGCCGTTGAACGGGAAGAGCTGGTCGAGCGGAGGCCGGATGAGGTCGTCCGCCGACATGAACTCGTAATTCGTCAACGTGGCCACCCCGTTCGGCGGGACGAGGCCGTTGCCGGGAAAGGTCTGCGAGGGCGAGGCCACCGTCCCGCCGTCGACGCGCTTCCAGACGACGACGTAGGTGTCGACCTGCGTGTCGAGAAACTGCGTCGCGGTCACGGTCGGGTTCTTGAGGCGGCTGTGGAGCGTGGTCGTCGCGAACTGAAGGGGTGTGTTGTCGTTCACGCACTTCTGGAGAGGCAGGAGCGTGAATTCGCCCGCGAGGAAAACCGGTGAGGCGCTGTCGCCCTGCGTGTTCGTCGAGCAGCCGGGCAGCGCGGCGGCGGTGACCGCGGCGAGCACGGCGGCGAGAGTGGAAAAGCGCTTCTTCATCGATTCGCTCCTCACCGAATGATCCGAGGTGTGATGAAAATCATGAGCTCGTCCGTACTCTCGGTCTGAGTCCGGCTCCGGAACAAGTTACCCAGGATCGGAATCTTCCAGAGGCCCGGGATCATCGACTGTCCGTCGTTCGTCGTGATCTTGAAGATGCCGCCGATCACGGCCGTGCCGCCGTCCCGCACCATGAGCCGCGTCTTGGCGTCACGGGTCGTGAGCGGGATGTTCTGGCCTCCCGCGATGTTGATACCGACCGCCGGCTCGCGTTTCTGGATCGTGATGTTCATGATCACGGTTCCTTCGTTCGTGATCTGCGGCGTGACATCCAGACGGAGCGTCGCGTTGATGTAGAGGACGGACGTCGTGTTGTTCACGGTGGTCTGGACCGGGATCTGGAAGCCCGACTGGATCGAGGCTTCTTCACCGGTCTGCGTCTGGACCTTCGGGGTGGAGATGACTTTGACGAGGCCGCGCGATTCGGCCGCGTGGAGCGAGGCGTCGAGCGCGAACGTGTCGAGGACGTTCGCGAGCGTCAGATGAAGGATCTGGGGCGCGCCGCTCGGCAGGGAGACGTTGCCGTCCACCGTTCCCGAGTTCGGGAACACGAGGCCGGTCGTGTTGCCGTGGCCCGCGTCGGCGACGCCGTTGAAGCCCCACACGATGCCGACTTCGTTCGAGAACGTGCGGTTCGCCTCGACGATCCGGGCCTCGATCATGACCTGCGGGCTCGCGATGTCGAGGTTCTTGATGAGATCGAGGACGGTCGGGAGGTAGTCGGGCAGCTCCTTGATGATGAGCGTGTTGGACCGCGTGTCGATGAAGATGTCGCCGCGTGACGACATGACCTTGCGCGCCGTCGACGCGATCTCCTGCGCGTTTGCGTAAGAGATCTTCTGAAGCACCGTGCGCAGCGGGCGGTTCTTGTCCTGCGCCTGGAGGAACGCAAGCCGCGAGTTCTCTTCCTGCGTGAGCTTGGCCGTGGACGCGATCCGCATGATGTTCCCCTCGAGCACGTACCCGAGCTGGTTGATCTTGAGGATCAGCTCGAGCGCCTGGTCCCAGGGGATGTCCTGCAGGCTCACGGTGACCGTTCCACGGACGTCCGGGTCGAGGACGATGTTCAGCTGCGTCAGCTCGCTGAACCGTTGGAGCGTGTCTTTGATGTCCGCGTCCTTGAGGTTGAGCGTGATCGGCTCGCCCGTGTACTGCTTCTCGCCGGCTCCGAGAGTGCGCGTCTCGTAGGGATTCGCGATCTCGCGCGGGCGCGAAGAGCCGTCCTGCTGGACGAGAAGCGCCTCGGCCGCCTCGATCAGCGCCTTGTCCTCGGCCGACGCGACTTTCTTCCGGCGAGGTTCGGCGGAAGCCGACCTGGCGGGAGCGGCTGGTGCAGCGGATGGAACCTTGACCTCGTGGATCTCGGGCGACGATTGCACGAGACGTGTCGCCGGAATCGTCGCGACGGCGATCGGGGCCGCTTGAGGAGCCGGGGCAGCGGGAGCCGCGTTGCCGGCGGCAGGAGCCGAGCTCGACGAATTCGTCGTCACGTCGAGCGGGTGGCCTTCGCTCACGACCGGCTCTCTCGGGTCGTCGACCTCGTGCTTTTCGTACGACGCGGCGGCCGGCACCGGCGGGGCGACGGCGATCTTCTCGGGCGCGGCGTGCACGAGTACGGGCTGTGTTTCGGGCGCCTTCTCCGGGGAGGGCGCGCGCACGGCTTCCGGAGCGGGAGCGGAGGCGCTGCGTGGCCGCCGGCGAGCGGAGGACGGGGCACTTCCGAACACGAGAGCCAGCGCCGAGGGCGAGACTCTTGCCGTGGGCTCGGAGGGAGACGGAAGGTCGAACACGACGCGCGTCACGGGCTCAGGCCCGGCCTTGAACTGCGAGACGCGCACGCGGTTCACGGCGGCGTGCTTGACATCCTGCGCCCTTTTCGGCGTCGCGAGCAGGACGCCCGGGAGGTCCACGACGTAGCGCGGGGGGTTGTCGAGTGCGAACGTCTCGTACGTGAAGCTTCCGTTTCCGGCGAGAGTCGCGACGAGCTTTCCGTCCGAGACATGAACGTTGACGCCCGACAGACGTGTCGCGGCGCGGCCGGTGGCGGGGTGACGGACGGGCACCGGCGGAGCGTCTGGTGAGGAAGCCACGGCAGCTGACGCCGCTGGAGCGGCGGCAGAGGCGGTCGTGGCGGCCGGAGTCGCGGCCGGAACATCCTCGACCTTCACCGCCGGATCGGCTGGCGCGGGCTCTGGAGTCTTCCCGGCCTCCGACGCGGGCGAGGCCGCCACCGATGGAGCTGCGGAAGCCATCGTCGAGGCCGCCACCGCCGGAGCGCCGGCGGAGGCGTTCGTGGCAGTTGCCGGAGCGGCCTTTCCGAGCGCGATCGCCATAGCCGGCGAATCGGACTCCGAGGTGATGACGGGCTTGAGCGGCGACCGCCCCGTGAGCTCGAACTGGATGTGGGGCTTGCCCATCTCCGTGAACGACTTCATGTCGAGCCGCGACAGGATCACGCCGTCCGCGCGCGGGGGCTCGAGGCCGGGGGAAACGACCGCGTTCGCGACGTCGACGACGACCTTCGTAGAGCCTTCACGGTTGTAGAGCGTCGGCGAGAGAGGACCGTTGCCGCTCAGGAGAAGCCGCGGCGTCTCTCCGTCGGTCAGGAGGGTGGCTCCCGTGAGCGTGGCAGGCGCAACGCCGTTTGCAGACATGCCGGTTGCAGACGGGTTTCCCGCGGCGACACGGTCGTTGCGCGAGGCGCACCCGCCGAGTACGGGGCCGACCAGCGCGAGCGCCGCGAAACGGGACATGAATCCCCTTCGGTTCCGCCGCATGCTTCCTCCCCCGGACGGCACGAGAACTTGCGTGCCCTTCGAGTTTTCCGAGCCCATCAGCTTCGTCGTCATGGACATCCCTTCGCTCACGGCTTCTTCTGGAGTGTGAGCGCCTTGACCACTTCCCGGAATGGCTTCGGATTCGTCGGATCGTTCACGTTCTGTCGGAACGTCACTTCCGTCGCCGATACGTCGATGACCTCGCCGTCGAAGAGCGTCGTCCCCTTGCGGACGAGGTGCGACTTGTTGTCCGGGCTGCGCATCATCGCGACCCAGCCCTGCTTGATCTTGATCGTGCCCTGCAGCTCGAGCTCGTCCACCATGACTCCCGCGAGACCCGGCGGGCGCACGCGGTCCCTCTCGGACGGGTTTCGCACGAGCAAGGAGCGGAAGGGATCGCGCCGGCCTCCGACCTCGTACGTATAGGTGGACGGGGTGAAGTCCTGCTCGGTGATCTTGCCGGTCGCGCCCGGGGCGGGCGTCACGGCCGGAGGAGCCGAGGTCGCCGGCGGGGCCTGAGCGAGCGAGGGCGCGCTCAAGGCCAGGAGGACGGCCGGCAGGGCGAGGGCGGCGAAGCTCGGGCGCGCGCTCATTGTTCGATCCCCGTCTTTTTTCCGCCGGCGGGTCGAGGACCGGATTTCTTCGGTGCGGTACCGGCGGGCGCGGCGGACGCGGCCGAGTCCGTGTCGCCGAGGTAGATGAACGTCTTCATCGTGAAGTTCGCTCCGAGCGTGCGGCCTCCGGCAGCGTCGGGATAGCCGACCATGACGAGATCCTCGATGTTGATGATCCGGGAGAACCGCGCCACCTTCTCGAAGAACAGGGCGAGGTTGTGGTACGTCCCGTCGATCTGCAGGTCGATCGGCCACTCCGCGTAGAAGTCCTTGTTGATGTATTCCTTCGGCGTCCACTTCTTGAGGAAGAACTCGCCCTGAGCGGCCAGCGCCTGGATCTTCTTGATGAGCTCCTCGGCGTTGCGGGCCGTCGGCAGGATCTGAAGGAGCCGCTGCAGGTCGAGCTCGGTCCGACGAACCTCCTCGCGCAGCTGGGGCAGGCGGCGCTCGGCGGCCCGGCCCTGCGTGATCTTCTGATTGAGCTGGTCGAGCTCGTTCTTCTTGTTCTCCAGCGTCTGCTTCATCTCGTTGAAGTTGGGCAGCTGGTAGTAGGCGGCCGCGTAAAGCGCGAGGGCGATCGCCAAGCCAATCCCGAGTCCGTAGTACCAGGGCTTGCCTTCGAGTTGCTTGAGGTCGAGCGTCGCCATGGCTGCCCCTAGGCCTTCTTCCCGGCCGGTTTCGCGGACTCGGCCGGCTGCGGAGGCTCGGCCGGCTTCGCGGCGGCGCCGCTGTCGGGTTGCGTCCGGTCGATGTTCGAGAACCCGAAGTTCGTCTTGAAGCAGTAGAGCGACGAGCCGCCGGGCCCGCTGCAAGCCGTGAATTCCACCTTGGGCTCCTGGAAAGACGGAACGAGCTTGAGATTCGCGACGAAGTTCGCGACGGCCGGCGGATTGAAAGCCTTGCCGGTGATCGAGACCGCGTTCCCGTGGGATTCCATCCGCTCGAGCCAGACGAGGTCGGGCAGGGCTTTCGAGACCTCGTCCATGAGGCGCACGGGGCCCCGCTGGTTCTGCTTGAGCTGGTTGATGAGGTCGACCTTGCGCTGGACCCGGGCTTTCTTCGCCTCGTAGTCCTTCACTTCCTTGAGGACGGCCTCGAGGCGGGCGACTTCGACCTGCGCGATCCGGATCTTCTCTTCCTGGGCCTTGATCTGGGAACGGAGGACCCAGTAATGCACGATGCCGATGAGGATTGCGAGCCCGATCACGCCCCCCATGAGCAGCGTGTTGAGCCGTCCGGCGCCCCCGAGCGCCGAGACGCCCTTCTTCTTGCGCTGCGGCCGGGCCTCGGAGAGGAGGTTGATGCGAATCATGCCGCTACTCCCCGATCTTTCTCACGCCGAGGCCGACGGCGATCGCAAGCGCCGGCGACGCCTCGGAGAGCCACGCCGCGTCGACGGCGCGATCGTCCGTGAAGATCGACCGGAAGGGGTTGAGGACCTCGACAGGGAGACCGAACTTGTCCTTCAGAACGTCTTCCAGGTGCGCGGCCTTCGCGCCGCCGCCGGAAATCATGATCGAGTCCACGCGATCCGCGCCGGAGGTGGCCTGGAAGAAATCCAGCGTCTTCTGGAGCTCGGCGGCGGCGTCCTCGGCGACGCCCGTAAGGACGGGTTGGATCGTCTGGGCGGTCTGGCCAGCGACCGGCTCGCCCCGCTTCAGGGACTCGGCCTGCTCGAAGTTGAGCGAGTAAGCCTTCTGAAGCGCGTCCGTGAACTGGTTTCCGCCGAACGTGATGTCGCGCCAGAACACGGTCTGCCCCTGCGAGAGGATGTTCACGTTCATGACGGAGGCCCCGACGTTCACGAGCGCCACCACGCGGCCGGGGTCCGCCCCGTAGTTCACCTCGTAGCAGTTCTGGAGCGCGAAGGCGTCCACGTCGACGAGGGCGGGAGTGCGCCCGGCCTGCGTGACGACGTTCTTGAAGTCGTCCACCTTCTCTTTCTTGGCGGCCACGAGGAGGACGCCCATCGTCTCGCCCACGGCGCCGGGGTCCAGGACGACGTAGTCCAGATAGACGTCGTTGATGTCGAACGGGACGTATTGCTCCGCTTCCCACCGGATGGATTCAGAGAGCTCCTCCTCCGGCATCGTGGGCAGCATGATTTTCTTGACGATGACCGAGTGGCCGGACACTGACACGGCCACGTTCGGGTTCTTCACGCCGGTCGACGAGAGGAGCCGCGAGATCGTCTCGACGACGAGGGAGGAGTCCATGATCGCGCCGTCGACGATCGCTTCGGGAGAAAGGACCTCGAGGCCCGCCTTGACGAGCTGGAAGGTCCCCTCCTTGCCTTCCTTCAGCTCGACGAGCTTGACGGCAGACGAGCCGATGTCGAGGCCGACCAGGTTTTTCGCCTTTCGGAACAGCACGATAGGGTTGCCCTCCCTCGACCCGGTCCTCCGGGGGCGAGACGTGAAAAGGGATTGACTCGCCCTATTTTGAAGTTCCCCCCGAGAGGTGTCAAGTCGTTAGGCCCGCGAGATTTCCCTTGATCCTGTGCAACGTTTTTGGTATAAGTCCGCCCCATCCCGCCGGAGCGGACGCGAGCGTACGGGCGAAGCTACGCGCGGCGCGCGACGAGCGGCACCCACGGCGCCGCTCCAAAAAACAGCACGGAAAATCGCCAAAGTCCAGGTCCTGAGCCGGGAAGAAATTCAGCCGGCTTCGGCGTCCGAGTCGCGAAGCCTGCGCCGCACGTCCAGCACGCCCGGCAGGGCACGAAGGGAGACGAGCAGCCGCTCGAGATGGCGGCGATCCCGGGTGGTGACGCTCGCCTCGATCGAGGCGATGCCGTCTTGGCTCGTGCGGGCCTCGATCGATCTGATGTTGGAGTTTGCGGCCGAAAGCACCTGCGTGATGCGCGCGAGCATCCCCTGGCGGTCCTCCGTGCGGATCTCGAGGTCCACGGTCACCGAGGCATCCTTCGCCGTGGCCCACTCCACGGGGATCTCGCGGCTCGGGTCGAACAGGAGCGAGCGCACGTTAGGGCAGGTCGTCGCGTGTACGGACACCCCCCGCCCGCGCGTCACGTAGCCCACGATGTCGTCGCCGGGCACGGGCTGGCAGCACCTCGCGAGCGTCGCGAGCAAGTCGTTCTCGCCCTTCACGCGAATCCCCGCGGCAGCCCCGAAAGGCAGAACCCGCCGGACGGCGCTCGAGATCGCCGCGACTTTCGACGGAGGGGGCGGCAAGGCTCCGGCGGCGGCCGCCGTCTCGGGCAGCAGTTTCGCGACGAGCGCGCGCGACGCGACCTTGCCGGACCCGACGTCCGCGATGAGGTCCTCGACCTTCCCGGCGCCGAAGTCGGCGAGCAGCGGGTCGAAGGCCTTCGCTTCGAGGAGCCTCTGGAGGCTCTTCTTCCACTTTTTGAGCTCCCGCTCGAGAAGGCGGCGGCCGATCTCGACCGATTGCTCCTTCTCGGCGATGTGGATGAAGGTGCGGATCTTGTTGCGCGCGCGCGAGGTGACCGTGAACGACAGCCAGTCCCGCGATGGCTGGGAAGAGGGCGAGGTGAGAATTTCCACGATGTCGCCGTTCTCGAGCGGCGTCTTGAGCGGAACGAGACGCCCGTTCAAGCGCGCGCCGACGCAGTGGTGCCCGACGTCCGTGTGGATGCGGTACGCGAAGTCCACGGGCGTCGCGCCTCGGGGGAAGGCATAGACGGCCCCCTTCGGGCTGAACGTGTAGACGTCGTCCGGGTAGAGGTCGATCCTCAGCGAAGACAGGAATTCACGCGGGTCGGAGACGTCCTTCGTCGTCTCGAGGATCTGCCGGAGCACGCCGACGTGCTCCTCGTGCCGCGTGTCCGAGCGCACCGGCTTTCCTTCCTTGTATTTCCAGTGCGCCGCGATCCCGTTCTCCGCGACGAGGTCCATCTCGCGCGTGCGGATCTGCACCTCGAACGGCGGCGCGCCTTCGGGGACGAGCGTCGTGTGGAGCGACTGGTAGAAGTTCCGTTTCGGCATCGCGATGTAGTCCTTGATTCGGCCGGGCACGGGACGCCAGGCCTGATGGACGATCCCGAGAACCGTGTAGCAGTCGGGAATCGAGTCCACGAGGACTCGGAACGCGAGGACGTCGTAAAGCTGCTCGAGCGGAATGGCCTGCCGGATGAGCTTCTGGCGGATCGACCAGTAGCGCTTCACGCGCCCCGTGATCTCGGCTTCGATGCCCATTCCTTTCGTCTTCGCGACGAGCTCCTGGCGGATCTTCTCGACGTTCGCCGCCGAGGCCGCCATCCGCTCGTCCACGGCGGCGCGGAGGGCGGCGAACTCCTCCGGGTGAAGAAAATGGAACGAGAGATCCTCGAGCTCGCCTTTCATCTTGCCCATGCCGAGCCGGTTCGCGAGCGGTGCGTAAATCTCCATCGTCTCGGAGGCCGTCGCCCGCTGCTTCGTCTCGGGAAGGTGCTCGAGCGTCCGCATGTTGTGGAGTCGGTCCGCGAGCTTGACGAGGATGACCCTGAGGTCGTCCGTCATCGCGAGAAGCATCTTGCGGAAGGTCTCCGCCTGCTGGGCCTCCCGCGACGTGAAGGCGTACCGGCCGATCTTCGTCACGCCGTCGACGAGGTGGGCCACATCGGGCCCGAAGAGCTCCGAGAGACGCTCCTTCGTGAGCGACGTGTCCTCGAGGACGTCGTGGAGAAGCCCGGCGGCGATCGAGGCGTCGTCGAGCTTCATCTCGGCGAGCGTCATGGCGACGGCGAGCGGATGGACGAGGTAGGGCTCGCCCGAGGAGCGGAGCTGGTTGCGGTGCCCGTGCGCCGAGACGACGTACGCCCGGCGCAGCAGGTCCTCGTCCAGGCCCGGGTGATAGGACTCGACTTTCTCGAGAATATCCTCGAAGCGCAGCACGACCCCATTATCGGGCCGAGCGACCTTTCCGGTTAATCTCCGCGCCATCGAGGGAGCCCCGATGGACCTCGTCAAGCAGCTCGTGGACGTCTTCCTGCATCTCGACACGCACCTGGCCGAGGTGGTCCACGACTACGGGACGTTCACGAACGTCATCCTCTTCGGCATCATCTTCTGCGAAACCGGCCTCGTCGTGACGCCGTTCCTGCCCGGGGACTCGCTTCTCTTCACGGCCGGGGCGCTCGCTTCGCTCGGGACTCTGAACGTCTGGCTGTTGTTCCTCGTTCTTTCGTTCGCGGCGGTCCTCGGCGATACGGTGAACTACTGGATCGGAAAGCGGATCGGCCTGCGTGCGTTCGACGGCAGCGTGAAGTTCCTGAAGCAGGAGCACCTCCGGAAGACGGAGGAGTTCTACGAGAAGTACGGCCGGAAGACGATCATCCTCGCACGGTTCGTCCCGATCGTCCGGACGTTCGCGCCTTTCGTGGCGGGCGTCGGCTCGATGCGATACGGCGTCTTCCTGGCGTACAACGTGATCGGAGGCACGCTCTGGGTCGGGGCCGGCATTTTCTCGGGCTTCTTCTTCGGCAACATCCCGGTCGTCAAGAAGAACTTCTCCCTCGTCATCCTCGCGATCATCGCCGTCTCGATGCTGCCGCTCCTGTGGGAGACCTGGAGGGCGCGAAAGATCCGGCGCAGGCTCGGAGACGGGGCGACGTGAACAGCCCTTCCCGCCGAAACCGGTGGCTGTCCTCCACGGCGCTCATCTTCTACGCTCTGATCCTCGGCGTCGCCCTCGGGCACCTCCTACCGGCCGAGACGTACCCACGGGCCTACGAGACGTTTCGGTTCCTGTCGAAGGCCTTCATCAGCCTCATCAAGATGCTCGTCGTCCCGCTCATCTTCGCGACGATCGTCCTCGGCATCGGAAGGACGGGCGACGTGAAGGCCGTCGGGCGCATGGGGGTGAAGGCGCTCATCTATTTCGAGGCCGCGACCACGGTCGCCCTTCTGATCGGCCTCGCCTTCGCGAACCTCGTGAAGCCGGGCCTCGACCTCACGCTCCCGTCCACGGGCGAAACGGGCCTCGCGAAGCCGCAGACGCTCGTCGAGTCGCTGCTCCACCTCTTCCCGTCGAACGTGATCGACGCGATGGCCCGGCAGGACATCCTCCAGGTCGTCATTTTCGCGACTCTCCTCGGGATCGCGGCCGCGCACGTCGGAGACCGCGCGAAGCCGTTCGTGGACTTCTTCGAGTCC
Organism: Thermoanaerobaculia bacterium; assembly: GCA_963816185.1. GTDB lineage: Bacteria > Acidobacteriota > Thermoanaerobaculia > UBA5066 > UBA5066 > Fen-183. The sequence goes on from CAWFJJ010000030.1 coordinate 465,262, forward strand.
GCGGTGGCGGTGCTCTTCAAACTCACGGACTACGTCATGGCGCTCACACCCCTCGGCGTGTTCGGGGCCATGGCGGGCGCCGTCTCGCATCACGGCATCAGGGTTCTCAACAGCTACGCGAAGCTCGTCGGTTCGCTTTACGCGGCCCTCGTCGTCTTCGCGCTGATCGTCCTCGTCCCGGCGCTGAAGCTCGCACGCGTGTCCGTGAAACGGTTCTTCGGGAAGATCCGTGAGCCCTTCCTCATCGCATTCTCGACGGCCTCGTCCGAGGCCGCCCTCCCCCGCGCCCTCGAGCGCATCGTGGAGTTCGGCGTCCCGAAGAGCGTGGCCGGCTTCGTCCTCCCCGCGGGATACAGCTTCAACCTGGACGGCTCGACGCTGTACATCGTCCTCGCGACGCTCACGATCGCGCAGGCCGCGGGCCGGCATCTCTCGATACTCGAACAGGTCTCCATGTGCCTCGTCCTGATGCTCACGACGAAGGGCGTCGCGGCCGTGCCGCGGGCGGCCCTCGTCATCATCGCGGCGGGTTGCGCATCGTTCAACCTGCCGGGCGAGGCGGGCGTCGCCATGATCCTCGCCGTGGACGAGCTGATGGACATGGGCCGCACGTCCATCAACGTGGCCGGCAACTGCGTCGCCGCGGTCGTCGTCGCGAGATGGGAGGGCGTCCTCGGAGAAGAGGCGGCTTCACTCGAGCGGTGAAGGGGGGAGGAAGGTTTTGACCGCGCAGCGGCCCGCGGGCTGATATGTTCGGGCGAAATGAGCGACTTCTTCCAGGCCGGCTCGATCACCACGCTGACGCGGCTCGGAAACCGGCCGACCCGAGAGCTCGACGAGGCCATCGCGCGGAAGACGCGTCGTGAGAGCGCCGCGCTCCTCATCCCCTGTCTCGTCAGCGAGCTCGAGCGCCCCGCGCTCGCGCGCATCTGCGACGAGGTGTCCCAGCTCTCCTACCTCGACACCGTCGTGATTTCGCTCGACCGCGCAGACGAAGCGGGATACCGAGGCGCCCTGGAGTACTTCAAGAGGATGAAGGTCCGCACCGTCGTCCTCTGGAACGACGGCCCCGGTGTGACCGCCCTCCTCGCGAAGCTGGAGGCGAGCGACCTCAAGCTCGGGGAGCGCGGCAAGGGCAGGGCCTGCTGGATGGCGTTCGGATACCTGCTGGCGCTCGGCCACATCGAGCACATCGCGCTCCATGACGCCGACGTCATCGATTACGACCGGGCCGCGCTCTCGAGGCTTCTCTACCCGGTGGTCAACCCGATCTACAACTTCGACTTTTGCAAGGGCTACTACGCGCGCTTCACCGACCGCCTCAACGGACGCGTCGTACGCCTCTTCGTCTGGCCGCTCCTTTCGGCGCTGCAGGCGCTGTTGGGATCGCATCCTTATCTCGAATTCCTGTCGTCTTTCCGCTATCCGCTCGCCGGCGAGTTCGCGCTGTCGGCGGACCTCGCGCGCCAGATCCGCGTGCCGGCGGACTGGGGGCTCGAGATCGGAGTCCTCTCGGAAGTGTTCCGGCACAGCTCGCCGCGGCGCGTCTGCCAGATCGACCTTGCCGACCAGTACGACCACAAGCACCAGGCCCTTTCGCCCGACGACCCGAACAGCGGTCTCCACCGCATGGCCTGCGACATCGCCAAGCACCTGCTTCGCACGCTCGCCGCGGCGGACGTCGTTCTGTCCGAGGGCGCTCTCAAGTCCCTCCTGGCCTCGTACCAGCGGCGCGCCGAGGACGCGCTGAACGACTATTACTCTCTCTCGCGCTTCAACGGGCTCGTCTTCCAGCGCCACGAGGAGGAGTCGGCCGTGGCGACCTTCGCGAAGGCGCTCAAGGCCGGCGTCGAGCAGTTCCATCTCGACCCGCTCGGTGTTCCGCTCATTCCGAACTGGGCCCGCGTTCTCGCCGCCATCCCGGATGCGGGAGATCAGCTCCTGGAAGCGATCGCGACCGAGGGCGGCGTCCTCAAGCCCTGAGGAGCTTCTCCCCGTGCCATTCGTCAGACGTGGTGGATGCCGCTGTCCTCCTCCTCCGCGCGCAGGCGCTTCTCGAGGTAGCCCTTCGCGAGGTCGCGCGCGCCGAGACCGAAGGCGAGGGCGAGCGCGAGGACGAAGCCGCCCGCGACGATCGAGAAAGCCGCCACGAGGATCGACCGTGCCACGCCGAGGTTGTCGAGGGCCATGGCCACGAAAAATACGAGGACGGCGGCGTGCACGAGGCGCGAGCCCTGGCGCGCCCACGGCAGACCGGAGTTCACGGCCGCCAGGAGAACGCTCCGGCGCGCCAGCGCGGCCAGACCGAACCCGAGGAGGACGATGAGCGCCGACGTCAGGAGCCGCGGCAGGAACGCGACCATGTCCGCGAGAACGTTCCTCAGGGCCCCCGGCTCGAGTGCGTTCACGCCCACGGCGAGCGCGACGAGGACCGCCGCCCAGAACGAGATGCCGGCCGCCAGCGAGGAGGGCGCCGTCTTCAACCCGGCGGCACGCAGGAGCGGGCTGGAATCGCCCCCACGCGCCATCCGGAAGACGAGGTTCAGGGCGAGCCGGATGAGGACCCCGACGATGAGCCCGACGAGAAGGGCCCCCACGAGGACCACGAACGCGGGAATGACCGAGAGAAACGCCTCCCCCAGCCTCAGAAACGCGTCGCCGATCTGCCTCCCGAGGTTCTCGAGCATCACGGACCTCCTTTCAGGGGTTCGTCGCGTCCTTTCCGCTGTCCCAGGCCAGGACGATAGACGTTTTTTCGCTCTCGTAGACGCGCGCCAGCGTCTCGAGCCGCGCTTCGGCCTCCGCGGCCTCCGCCTCACGCGTCTCTTCCACGAACGTCGCGACTTTGCCGAGGTAGAGGGGGATCAGAGAGCGGATGAGCGTTTCTCTCGGCAGACTCTTCCGCTTGTACCCGGCCGCCGCGCCGTAGACGATCCGCACGAACAGCTCGTCCGAAAGCGAAGGGGGAGCGCCCGCCGCCGCCTCCTGGATACCCCGCAGCACGTCCTCCGGCAGGAAGCTCTTCCAGACCGTCTCCAGCTCGGCCGCGCCCTGCCGGAATAGGGAAACCAGCCTTTCGATCTTGACGGGCACCGGCTCCAATCCGACCGCGTACGGCAGGCCGAACACACGGACGTCCTGGGAGCCTTTGATCCCCTTCCAGGCGTCCGCGTAACGGCCCATCAGATCGAAAAGGGTCGAGACGACCTGGACGAGCATGTCCTGAAGGTCGGCCCCCGGGTCCTTCGGATCGTGGAGCTTGGCGCCGAGGAAGGACTGACACACCCGGTGGCTCTCGGCGAGCGCCGTCGTCGTCATGAAGATGTCGATGCCGTATCTCGCGACGGGACCTTCCCAGCCCTCGTATTCCAGAAACCGCTTCGCGAGGCGGCCCGAGAAGCCGAAGTCTCCGCCGATGGGCTGTCTGACCCGGTGCCCGTAGAGCGCACGGGTGAGCGGATACACGATCGTGTTCGTGATCGTGCCGTCGTACCGGTGGCGCGCGTACAGGGGCGCGACGAACTCGTAGCCGTGGTCGAGAACCGGGCTCAGGAGCAGCTCGACCCATTCCGGCGTGATGCTGCGCAGGTCGCTGTCGACCACGCAGCACGCGGAAGCCTCCAGCTCGGCGGCGATGCGGAAGATCGTGCGGAGCGCGCTCCCCTTCCCCGGCAGCCCGGAGTACGGCGTGACGATGCGCGAAAGGGGCGAGGACGGGACCGCGTCCACCAGAATCTCCGTGAGGTCGCCGAGCTCCGTCTTCACCACGACGTCGCGCGTCCCATCGGTCGAGCCGCCGTCGCTGTTCACGAGAACCGTCTTCGCCTCCGGGAAATGGCGGGCGAGGCCCGCCGCGACGGCTCGCACGACGTGTCCGATCGTTCGGGCGTTGTTGAACGACGGGATCCCGACCAGGAGATCGACGCGGCCCAGCGTCTTGAGCCGGGTCATCACGCCGGCGTCGAGCTCAGGCGTTGCGATCAGCGCCATCTCAGGCACCGCTCTTTTCGTCGCCCACGAGGGCCATCACGGCGGCGCTCCAACCCGCCCCCCCTCCCGCCGGGGCGACGGCGGCATTCGGAAGGGCGGCCCGAAGTCTCGCGTCGACACCCGTCTTCTTCGGAACGAGGACGGGATGATCCACGGCCCTTAGGAATACGGCGTCATTCGGCGCATCGCCGAGTCCGATCGTCCGCGACGGACGAAGAAGCTCGACGAGCCGACGTACGGCGTCCGCCTTGTCGTGCCGGCCCATGAGGTGAACGAAGCGATCTCCCCGCGTCAGCCGCGTTCCCGGTCGGCGCGCGAGAGCGCCGGAGATCGCTTCTTCCGCGCCCTCGGGCGCGGAAAAGGGAAGATCGAACTCGCGGGCACGCACCAGGGCAACCTCCGACAGCGGAAGGCTGGTTCGTTCGGCCAGCTCCTCGTCGGACATCTCCTCGACCGTCCGGATCGCGAGCCGCGTTTCGTCTCTCACGTCGCGGAGAATGCCGCGAAGGAGGGGAACCGGAATCGCGCCCGGGAGGATCTCGATTCCGGAGGGCGTCACCAACCCCGCTCCGTTCTCGAAGGACCCCCAGCGTTCTCCGCCGAGCTCCTCCAGCCATCGGCAGAGCTCGAGGCGCGTCTTGCTCGTCAGCGGAACGACGCGGATTCCTCGCGTCGCGAGATCGCCCACGGCCGTTCTGGCTTCCGGCGAAAGCGTGCCGTCCTCCTCGAGGAGGGTGCCGTCCAGGTCGGTGAAGATCACCAGCACGTACGGATTCCTCCGGCCGGAATCATGCAAGAAGGGCGCCCTGCGCCCCTCCTGGCACCTTCTACCGCAGCCTGGTTGCCCCCATGCCCGTCAGGACCTCGCCTTCGCGGCCGCCTTGCCGCCCTTCGTGGGTGCGGGCGCGGGCCGGGGCTGCTTTTCCGCGCGCTTCTGCTTCCACTCTTCCCACACGATCACGAGGGGTGCGGCGATGAAGATCGAGGAATACGTCCCGACGATGATGCCGATGATCATCACGAACGAGAACCCGCGCAGGACCTCGCCGCCGAGGAAGAAGAGCACGACGACGACCAGGAACGTGAGGACCGACGTCAGGACCGTCCGCGAGAGAGTCTGGTTGATGGAGTGGTTCACGAGCTCGACGAGAGGCGTGCGCTTCGACTTCTCGCGGTTCTCACGGATCCGGTCGAACACGACGACGGTGTCGTTCACGGAGTAGCCGATCAACGTGAGGAAGGCGGCGACGACCGTGAGGGAGATCTCGACGTTCAGGATCGAGCAGAGGCCGAGCGTCGTCCACGTGTCGTGGATGAGCGCGACGACGGCGGCGGTGCCGAAGGACGCGGAGCGGAAGCGCCACGCGATGTAGATGAGCATCGCGGCCCAGGAGAAGAGGATCGCCCACATGCCCTTCTCGCGGAGGTCCTTCCCGACCTGGGGACCAACGTTCTCGGCCGAGAGAAGCGTGAAGGGGCCGGCGAGAGTCTTCGCCTTCAACCAGTCGGACACCGCGGGGGAAACGCCCGGCGTCTTCGCGGCATCGTCCACGGACGCGAACAGTCCTTTCTCCGAGCGCGCGGAGATGATCGCCTGCGCCTCGCGGCCGTACTCCACTTTGGGGTCGGCGTTGGGCCGCGTGGCGAGCTTCTCGGGGTCGTCCGCGATCAGCTTCCCGAGAAGGACATCGCCCCCGTTCAGGTTCAGGTCGAATGCCGCGGCGTCCGCCCCCGCCGGAAAGAGAGCTTTCGTGAGAGCCGTCGTGACTTCCTTCGAGAGGTCGCGCCCTTCCTTCTTCTCGAGCGGGACGCGCAGAAGGACCTCGTTCTTCTCCGCCTTGTCGAAGCGCTGGACGGAGACGACCTTGACGTTCGCGGCCTCGACGATCCTGCGGACCTGATCTTCGTCGGGAGTTTTCGAGAACGCGTAGACGATCTGCGCGCCGCCTGTGAAGTCGATCCCGAGGTTCGGTCCGCCCTTGAGGACCAGCGAGACGGTCCCGATGAGGATCGAGACGACCGACAGCGAGATGCAGATCCACTTGATCTTGAGGAAGTCGATGTTCGTCTTGTGGAAGAGGCGCACGTTCTCTCCGGTCGGTGGTCAGATGGAAAGGATCTCGACGCGCTCCTTCGGCCCGTAGATCAGGTCGAAGAGGAGGTGCGAAACGAAAACCGCGGTGAAGACGGACGCGAGGAGTCCGATGACGAGGGTGACGGCGAAGCCCTTGACGGGCCCGGTTCCGAACTGGAACAGAAAGAGGGCGGCGGAGATCGTCGTGACGTGGGTGTCGACGATCGTCCCCCACGCGCGCTTGAAGCCGAGGTCGATGGCCGCCTTCGGCGCCTTGCCGTTGTCCATCTCCTCGCGAATGCGCTCGAAGATGAGGACGTTCGAGTCGACCGCCATGCCGATCGTGAGGATGAAGCCGGCGATGCCCGGCAGCGTGAGCGTCGCGTTGATGTAGGCCATCGCCCCGAGGAGGATGAGCGCGTTCAGGACGAGGGCGAGGACCGCATTCACGCCGGAGAGGCGGTAATAGAAGACCATCGCGACGAACACGCAGATCATGCCCACGACCGAGGCGAGGACTCCTTTCTTGATGGAGTCGAGCCCCAGCGACGGCCCGACCGTGCGCTCCTCGAGGATGATCATCTCGGCCGGGAGCGCGCCCGAGCGGAGAACGAGCGAGAGCGCGTCGGCTTTCTCGGCCGTGAAGTTTCCCTCGATGATGCCGCTCTCCTTGATCTGGCTGTTGATCACCGGCGCGGACTGAACCCGCTTGTCGAGCACGATCGCGAGGTGCTTGTTGATGTTCTCGCCCGTGACTTTCGCGAACTTCACGGCGCCCGTCGCGTTGAGGAAGAACATGACCGCCGGCTGGTTGAACTTGTCGCGGTCGACGCGCGCGTTCTTCAGGTCGCGCCCCGTGACGGCGGCGGCGCGCTTCAGGACGTACCAGACCGGAGTGCGCGTGCGGGCGTCCGCATCCTCGCTGAAGCCCTCGACGATCTCGAGATCCTCCGGCACCGTCCCGCCGTACGCGGCCCGGGCGGCATCCATCGACGGGTACGGCCCGCCGCGGTCGTCCACGAGCTTCAGCTCGAGGAGGCCCGTCGTGCCGATGATCTCCTTGACGCGGCTCGGGTCGTCCACGCCCGGGATCTCGACGACGATGCGGTCGGTGCCCTGCCGCTGGATGACGGGCTCGGCGACGCCGAGCGCGTCGACGCGGTTTCGGATCGTCTCGACGGCCTGGCGCGTCGCCTGGTCTTCGATCGTGATTCGCTCGGGGTCCTTGTACGAAATCTTCCACTCGCGGCCGCGCTGGTCTATGGACCACGCGTTCGGCGGGAGGACGCTCGTCACGAGATCCTTCAGCTTTGCGGCGTCCGTCTTCTCGTCGACGGCGAGCGAGAAGCCCGTACCGTCGGCCGGGCCCGTCGCCACGACCGCCACGCCGCGCTTTCCGCCTTCGTCCTTCAGGCGTTCCAGCGTGTCCTGGGCCTCGACACGCAGGGCGTCTGCAGTCTTGACCTGCATGACGAGGTGGATGCCGCCGCGCAGGTCGAGTCCCAGCTTGAGCCCGTTCCTCAGAACGTCCGAGGTCGTCGGGTTGGGAGGCGCCGTCGGCGACTTCTTCAACGCCTCGTGGCCACGCCACCAGTAAGCTCCGACCGAACCGAGAAGGACGGCCAACGTCACGCCGACGCGCCATCCGGTGGGCTTGTTCACGAACGCAACCTCCGGGCGCGGGCCCGTCCGGAGGCGGCGCGGAGCCACCGGGGCGACGGGAAGACCGCGGGATGCGCCCGGGCAACTCCCGGGCGAACCGGCGAAGTCTAGCAGAACCCCTGTGCCTTACGTCCTTTCGGGTCCGGGAGCCCCTGGGCGCGAGGAGTAAGGAGCCAGCGAGACGCGGGTCAGCTTTCGCACGTCCTCGGGGGGAAGAGACTCGAGGAGCCGCTCGTGCCGCCAGCCGTGGCAGGACACGACGAGGACGGGTCGCTCGCCCAGTACGTCCGTGGCGAGGAAACGCATCACGGCGAGAAATCGCTCGTCGTCGGCGCCGACGAGCGGGTCGTCGAGCAGGAGCGGTACCCCCGACGACCCCGTGCCGAGATAACGCAGCGCCGCGAGGCGCGCCGTGAGGTGCAGCTGCTCGCGCGCACCGGTGGAGAGGCTCGACTGGATCTCCGCCTTCGTCGCGACACGTCCTCCGCGCAGCAGCGCGGAGAGGGAAAGATCGTCCCCGAACTCGAGCCCTTCGTACGGCGTCTGCCACGTCGCGAGAATCTCGCGCGAGGCGCGTTGCAAGCCGCGGCGAAAGTCGCCGTACACCGAGGATGCCGCCGCCGCCAGCGTTCCGCGCGCGAGGTCGAGCGCGTCGCGGAAGAGGACGGCGCGGGCGAGGAACGATTCGGCGGTGGCGAGATCCTCCTCGACGGCGCGCGCCGTCTCTCCGCCGTCGCGCGCGGCATCCGCGAGCTCGCGCTCCACCGAGGCGCGCGCACGCTCGGCGGCCGTCACCGCCTCCCGGGCGGCGTCGCCCTCGCGCCGGGCGGCCTCGGGAGTGTCGGGGAGGACGAGGCCCTGCGGGTCGACTCCGAGACGCTCGGAGAGTCGCGCGATCTCTTCGTCGAGACTCGCGAGGCGCGACGCGAGATCCGACTCTTCGCCTTCGCCCGCGCTCTCGCGCCGCGCCGGAAGCTCGTGGTCGAGAAGCCTTCGAAGGCGCGCCGCTTTGCGGCGCCCTGCTTCCACGGCGAGGAGACTCTCGGCCAGGGGGAGGGAGACGGGAACGCCCATCCGGCGCACCGCGTCTCGGAGCCGCGCCTCGATTTCGCTGAGATCCGCCTCCTCGCGGTCCAGGCGCTCCTTCTCGCGCTCGAGAACCTCTTTGCGCGTTCTGGACTCCTGTTTCGCGCGGGCGAGATCGGCGAGCACGGAGAGAGCGCGCTCGGCCTCTTCCGGGGTGGGAAGCCCCTCGGGAAGCGAGAACATCGCGCGATGCGGACGGAGGGCCTCTCCGAGCGACTGCAGGCGTTCTCTCGCGTCGTCGCGGCGCGCCGTCACGGCGACGAGCTGCCGCCTCGGCTCCTCGGCGGCGCGTGCGCGGCGATGCGCCTTGAGCAGCGACGACGTGTCCCGATAGCCCGCTCCGCGCGCCAGGCGGTCGAGCTTCAACCGCACGCTCGAAAGCCTCTTGCGCAGGTCGACGGCCTTGCGCCGGCTCACGGACTCCTCCTCGTGTGCTCGGGCCTCGTCCCCGACCCGGTAGCGGATCGCGCGGGCCCAGGCGATGCCTCCGAAGAGCCCCAGCGACAGGACGAAGACCGCGAAGGAGGCCGTCAAATAGATCGGCACGAGAGCGGAACGCCAGGAGAGCCACGCGACGAGCGGCACGAGGAGCCCGGCGGCGAGAACGAGCGACCGCGCGAGCCTCACCCGCACCGCCCGCTCTCCGGCGGCGATCGCGGCGGTCGCCCCCGCGTCGGCGACGCGCCGATCCAGCCTGACGCCTTCGAGCTCGAGGGCCGCACGCTCCTCCTCGGCCCCGGCGAGGAAGCTCCGTTCCTCGGGAGGAAGAGCCTCGAGCCGTACGAAGTCCTCCGCGAGACCGTCCCGGCGGAGGTTGTTCCACCGCTCCTCGACGACTCGCTCGGCGTCCACGAGATCGCGCGACGTCGCCAGCTCGGCGCGAAGCATCTCCTCGAGGCTCGCACGTTCCGCGTCTCCGAGGCGCGCGGAGGGCCCGAAGCGGCGTCCCATTTCCTCCGCCTCCCGCGCGGCGAGACGAAGGCTTTCGGCGTAAGCGGCTTGCGCCGCCTCGAGGACCTGCGGACGGTTTCCGCGCTCTTCGCGCAACCGGTCCACCGCGGCCAGGGCGGCGTCGGAGAAAAATTCGGCCTCCGGCGCGAGCGCCTGCACCTCGCTCTCGGCCTCCCGCTGCTTGGCGAGCGCCGACGCGAGCGTCTCGCGCCGCCTCGCGAGCGCACGGCGGTGCGCGAGGACCTCGGCGAGAGCGGCGATCTCCGCGGCCCGCCGCGCTTCGTCGTGCGCCCTTACGCATCGGGAAAGGCGCGCCGACGCCTGCGCCGCGACCGCGCGCCGGGCCGCCAGCTCCGCTCGCCGCTGCTTCAGACCCTCGACGCGCTTCCCGAGCCGCGCGATCTCCGTGTCCACGGAGATCTTCATGCCCGCGGCGGGCTCGGGCATGTCCAACAGCACGGCGTCGAGAGTCTTCAGCGCGCGCACGACCGAGGCCTCGCCGCCGCCCGAGTCGGCGATGCGAGCCAGCTCGACGGTGAGGCCGGCGTCCAGCGAATCACTGTCGAGGATGTTCTGCGACACGTAGGCCGTCGCGCGAAACAGCTCCTCCGTGAGGCCTCCCGTCACGGTCTCGCCGAACGCGTCCCGTCCGCCCGGGCGCAGGAACTCCTGCGTCCGGTCGAGCCCGTGGTCCCGGTCCACGACACGGATCGTGCCGGCCTCGAGATCGCGGTCGACCGACCAGCGAGTTCCGCCCGCGAAAACGTCGAGCCCCACGCGCAGAGGGGCGCCGCTTCGCGGCCTCCGCACCTCTCGGACCCGCCCCGCCGCGCCGCGGGTTTTCGGCAGCCCGTACAGGGCCGTGACGATCGCTTCGCAGAGCGTCGTCTTGCCCGTCTCGTTCGGGTCGACCGCGAGGAGCAGGCGCCCCTCGGGCCATGCGAGATCGAGATCGCGAAGCGCACCAAATCCCTCGATGCGGATGCGCTCGATCTTCATCTGTCCTCGGCTTCCGGCGGCCTGACGGGTCTGCCCGCGAGTGCGTCCCGGCCGAGCCGAAGAGCGAGGTCAGCGACCCGGCGCCTTGCGTCGTCCGGGGCCGCCGCGCGGTATGCGAGCAGGTCCGACGCGAAGCGGCCCTCGGCGGAACGCGGCCCCGGCTCGGGCGCGGGCGGCTCGGTCTGGTCTCTCACTGCGAGATGCTTGACGCGCGCGGCGAGAGGCCTGACGACCTCCGCCGGGCGCGCGCCGAACGCCTGCGTTCCCGTCAACGTCACGCGCACGAGGTCCGGCGATTCCACGCCGGCCTCGGCGAACGCGGCCTCGACCCGCTCGAGGAGAGGGCCTGCCTCGAGGTCGCTCACGTTCACGAAGACGTCGCGCACGGTGCGCGCGTCGGCCGGGATCGTCTCGACTCGGGCCGGCCCTTCGGCCGGCAGAGTCACTTTGAGGAAGACCCGCGGGCCCGCCTCGTCGAGCCCCCGTCCGGTCGGACAGCCCGCGTAAGCTCCCAACGGGCGGCCCTGCTCGTCGGAGACGACGTGGACGTGATGGTGGTGCCCGAGCGCGGCCCACGAGAACCCTGCGTCGGCGATCTCGCGCGCGGAGAACGGCGCGGTGCGCTTCGTGCCCCGCGGGGAGTCGGGTCCCGCGTAGGATTCGAGAGAGCCGTGCAGAAGGAGGAGCGCGTGAGGCGTCGAGGGGCGAGACGGCGCCGGCGCGAGCGGGCGCTCGACGACCATCGCCGGCGACAGGAACGCGCGCCCGACCACCGTGACGTCGTCGCGCCCGGGAAACGACACGGCCGTCCATTCCGGGGCGCGAAACACCACGACGTTCCCCGGCCACGGCCTCATGCCGAGGGCGGCGAGAAGCGCCGGGTCGTAGTAGCCACCCGGCCCAGCGAAATCGTGATTCCCCGGGGCCACGTACACGGGGCGCGGCGCGAAAGACGCGAACGCCTCGAGGAGCCGGTGGATCGTCGCCGCCGGAACGTTCTCCGCATCCCAAAGGTCGCCGGGGACGAGCAGCGCCTCGGCGCCGCAGGCCGCCGCCGCCGCCACGGCCCGCTCCGCGGCCGTGTCCACCTCGTCGCGGCGCGCGGCGCGCGCTTCTCCCGTCAGAGACAGGCCGCCGCTCGTGAGGGCGGAGCCCAGATGCCAGTCGGAAGACTGCAAGAACGTCAGGGGGCGCCCGGACGACACCCCCTAGTTTCGCATTACGCGGCCGATTCCTTCGAGTCGGGCTCTCCGCTCGTACCCGCGATCGCGCTCCGGTTGATCTTGATCTTCACGGTGTCGGCGATCTTCAGCCACACGATCTGATCCTCGACCTGTGCGATCGTGCCGTGGATGCCACCGGACGTCACGACGCGGTCGCCCTTCTTCAGGGCTGCGAGAAGCGCCTTCTGCTTCTTCTGCTGCTTGCGCATGGGCGCGAGCAGCACGAAGTAGAAAATCACGAACATGGCGATGTAGGGAACCATCTGCACGAGCGGCGAGGTCGCCGCCGCCGGCGCCGCCTGAAGGAAGGTCGGGTTCATGTCGAGTCCTTTCCGATCGATCGCGACCACCTCGGGAGCGTTTCCGCCGCCCACGCCGCGTACCGTTTCGCGTCGAGAGCCTCACGGATTCCCCGCATCAAGTCAAGGATCGCCGTCAGGTTGTGGACGGTCAGGAGCGTCGCGGCCGTAGGCTCGCCCGCGACGAAGAGGTGTCTGAGGTACGCGCGGGAGTGGCGCCGGCACGTGGGGCACGAGCAGGCCGGGTCCGGCGGCGCGCCATCCTCGCGATAGCGCGCGTGCTTGATCGCAAGCGTGCCCTGCGCCGTATAGAGGAAGCCGTGGCGCGCCGCACGCGTCGGGAGCACGCAGTCGAAGAGGTCGAAGCCCCGGGCGACCGCGTCGAGGAGGTCGTCCGGGCGTCCGACCCCCATGAGGTACCGTGGTTTCTCCGGCGGAAGAAGAGGGGCCGTGCGAGCGACCGTCGCCCGCATCTCCGCCTTGGGCTCGCCCACCGAGAGGCCCCCGCACGCAACGCCGTCGAAGGGCAGCGACGCGACAGCCGCCGCGCTCTCCTCGCGAAGGTGCGCGAAAACCCCGCCCTGCACGATCCCGAAAAGCGCGCCGCGGTCGCCTCCGAGCGCGAGCCGTCGTTCGAAGGAGCGCCGCGCCCAGCGGTGCGTGAGCTCCATGGACGCGCGCGCGGCCTCTTCGGTCGCGGGATATGGAGTGCATTCGTCGAGGACCATCGCGACGTCGACCCCGAAATCGCCGAGCTGAAGGTCCACCGCCCGTTCCGGCGAGAGGAAGTGCGCCGACCCGTCGACGTGGCTCCGGAAGAGAACGCCCTCTTCGGAGAGCTTGCGGCTCCCCGAAAGAGACATCACCTGATACCCGCCCGAGTCCGTGAGGATCGGCCGGTCCCAGCCCACGAAGCGGTGGAGGCCGCCGAGGCGCCTGATCACGTCGCTTCCCGGGCGGAGCATGAGGTGGTAGGTGTTCGCGAGGACGATCTCGGCGCGCGCGGCCTCGAGGTCGCTCCAGCGCGCGGCCTTGACGGTGCCCGCGGTGCCGACGGGCATGAAGGCGGGCGTCTCGACGACTCCGTTGTCGAGCGTGAGACGCCCGCGCCGCGGGCCGTTACCGTCCCCGCCGAGAAGCTCGAAGCGCAGCATCCTAGAGACCGACGCGGGCCGTTGCCGTCACGCCGAGCGCGCTCTTGTCCGTCCGGTACCACCCTCCGACATCCACCTTCGCAGGGCCGAGGACCACGCCCGCGCCGCCCGTGAAGGCCGGCGAGCGGTCCGGGGACTCGAGGTTCACCGAGACGCCCGCGCGCACCGCGACGAGGAGAACCTCCCACTCGACGCCGCCTCCGACCTGCCGGGCGCGCAGACCCGGTACGAGCGTGTCGCTCACGGTGAGGTCGTAATCCGCGGCGACGAGAAGGCCGACCCCCGGGATCTTCACGGACGCGCCAACACGGGCCTGCTGGCCGTATGTGACCGAGCGGCCGCGATCCGCCGCCGGACCGTCCTCGGCGAACGGAAAGGAAGGTTTGTTGATTCCTCTCCAGACTCCGCCGACCTTCAAGATTCCGAGCGACGCGAGCCCCCCGAGGTCGAACGACCAGTCTGTGTGGGAGCGCGCCGTTCCCGTCAGGGCGCGCTGGGCGAGGCTGAAGGGATCGGCGACATCCACCGTGAAAACGGACTCCTCCTTCGTATACGTCGTGCCACGGAGGGCATGAACCGCGGCGCCCACGGTGAGCCGGCCGAGGAAGAACGACATCGATTTCGAGAGCGCGAGATCCTTGAGCTCGAGTCCGCGGAACGAAGCCGCTGAATCGTTGAGCGCGATCGACGTCGCGGGGTTCGCGCCGAGCGCCGTGTGCACGAGGTCTGCGCGAGCCGACAGCCCGCTGGCGCCCCAGTCCGTGAACGAGAGCTCCCAGCCCCCGTGCGCGATCGCGAGGCCGACACTCCCGTTGCCGACGAGCCCGTTTCCGGGATCCGAGAGCGTGCGGAGCGCCCGAAGGACGTCCGCGTAGCTCTGGGCCTCCCGGCCCGAGGCGAGAGCGACCGGGTTGTTGCCCGAGATGAGCCGCGCCGGAGAAAGAAAGTCGCCGCTCTCCCGTGTGAGGAGGCCGGCGGAGATCGTGAACGCGAACTTCCGATCCGGGACCGCCGCGGGGTTGTCGATCGCCCCTGCGACGTCGGGGCCGAGGCCCATCGACGCGCCTCCGAGCGCGGCGGAGCGGCCGCCGAAGGGGGCGAACGGCATCTGTGCGCGCGCGGCGCCGGAAAGGAGAAGAGCCGTCCCGCAGACGGCGAGGGCGAAGTTCCCGCGAAGCGCGGAGGGCGCCGGCATCTGCGCCCGAGTGTACGGTCCCGAGGCGCGTTGACCCTGAAAAACCAAGGATGTTATGTTCCGGCCCCCTTGGCAGGAGGCGCATTGCCGGACCTCGGATTCAAACACACGTGCTTCAGGTGCGGAACCAAGTTCTACGACCTCAGGAAGACGCCCGTTCAGTGCCCGAAGTGCGGCGCCGATCAGAAGGACGCGCCCCCGCAGCCGACGTCTCCCGTCGTCCTCCACGCTGCTCGCCGCGCCAAGCGTGACGAGTTCGCGGACCCGGACGTCTTCGACCGCAACCGCGAGGACGAAGACGTCGCGACCGGTGAGCCCGAGGACCCCGCCGCCAAGCGCGTCGACGACGACGAGGAGCTCCCCCTCGGCGAGGCCAAGACGCTCGAGGGCGCCGGGGACTCGGACGACGAATACTGAGCCGCTTCCACGCGCGTCGAGTTACGCTTCGGCACTCTGCTCGGGAGATTTTCTTAGAAGGTGAAAGAAGCGGTGGCGCGCCCCAGGCCCGTCTTCGTGGCGATCGGAATGGGCGCGAACATCGGCTCCCCCCGCCGCGCCTTTCGCCACGCCGCACAAACTCTCTTTCCCTTTCTAAGAAATCCGAAAATTTCCCCCATCTACCGCACATCCCCGGTCGGAGGCCCATCCGATCAGCCCGATTACCTCAATGCCGTCATCGCCGGAACGACCTCGCTTCCTGCGAACGCCCTTCTTACCCTTCTCAGAAAATCCGAAATCTCCGCGGGTCGAAAGCCAGGCGGGCGGAGGAACGCGCCGCGCTCCCTGGACCTCGATCTCCTCCTCTACGGAAACGAGCGGATCGCGACGCAGCGCCTGACGGTGCCGCATCCGCGCATGACGAGCCGATTGTTCGTCCTCGTCCCGCTCGCGGACGTCGCGCCGCGGCGCGTGGTGCCGGGAACCGGAAAGACGGTCGTGCGCCTTCTCGCCGAGACCCGGCGGCGCTCCACGGAGAGAGTCAGGCGGGCGCGGAAAGCGGGCGTGGCGCGGCCGGGCGCTCGACGAGCCGCGCGAGCGCGAACAGGAGAAGGGTCATCCGGTTGAAGAAGCGGACGGCCAGCGCGGGCTTCTCCACGTCGCCCGCGAGCACCGAGGTGACGGCCGCCCGTAGCGCGTCGAGCGGGGCCTTCTCGCAGAACAGGCGCGTGAAGACCGGATCGTAGTAGCCGTACACGAACGGGCGAAATCGATTCACCATTCGGCACGTGGTCTTCGCGTACTCCGAGAAGTCCGCCGCGTCCACCCGGCCCTTTTTTGCGAGCGCCGCGTCGACGACTCTCGCCGCGCGGATGCCCGCCGACATCCCGAGGAACACGCCGGTGGAAAAGACCGGGTCGAGGAACGTCGCCGCGTCACCCACGAGCGCCCATCCGTTGCCCGCGTACCGCTCCGACGTGAAGGAATAGTCCGAGACCGCCGAGACTCCGGTGATTCTTCGCGCCGACGCAAGGTACTCGCGCATCTTCGCGGACCTTCCGAGGATTTCGTCGAGCCGTTCCTCGTGCGTCTTTCCAGAAAGCGTCTCGAGGACCTTGGGGTCGAAGACGGCACCCACGGATGCCGAGCCGTCCGAGAAGGGAATCACCCAGTACCAGATGTCCGCCACGAACGGCAGCAGGATGTCGCCGGCGCGCTCGCCTTCGCCGCGAAAGGCGCCGTCGAAGTGCGCGTACAGGGCGGCCTTCCGGAGATTCGAGTCCGGGCGCCTCAACTTGAGGCGAGAGGCGAGAAGGGCCGCCTGTCCCGTCGCGTCGAGGATCACCTTCGCGCGGATGTCCTCGGGCCCGCCGGGAGACGAAAGGTGGACCCCCACGGCGCGTTCGCCTTGGAAGATCACCCCCTCGGCCTTCAAGCCGCGGCGAACCTGTGCTCCCGACTTCCGCGCATGGTCGGCGAGAAGGCCGTCGAAGTCCCTTCGCTTCACGTGAAAAGCAGACGGGTGCTCGGCGTTCCAAGCCTCGCGGAAGATCACCTGGCGCGTGCCGCCCGTCGTCTCGTTCGTGAAGAGGGCGCCGTATTTCGGCTGAAACCCGGCGGCCCGGATCCTGGGAAGGACCCCCAGCTCTTCGAAGAGGGGCATGTTCCATGGGAGAAGCGACTCCCCGATCTTGAACCGGGGCTCGGGATCGCGGTCGACCAGGAGCACCGACCGTCCGGCCCGCGCGAGAGCCGTCGCCGCGGCGCAGCCGGAAGGTCCGGCCCCGAGGACGAGGGCGTCGACCGTCATCTCGAAGAGCGGACGGAGGCTGGAAAAACGGCGCGCGTCTCGATCCGGAGCTGGTCGTTCGGAAGCGTCACGCGCGTGCCCGGCGGCACGGAGGACGTCAGCCACACGCTGCCGCCGATGACGCAGCCTTTCCCGATCACCGTCTCGCCTCCGAGGATCGTCGCGCCCGCGTAGATGACGACGTCGTCCATGACGGTCGGATGGCGCTTCGTGCCCCGGATGAGCTCGCCGCGCTCGTTCTTCGGAAACGAGAGTGCGCCGAGCGTCACGCCCTGGTAGAGCTTCACGCGGTCGCCGATGTCCGTGGTCTCGCCGATGACGGTCCCGGTCCCGTGGTCGATGAAGAACGAGCGGCCGATGCGCGCTCCGGGGTGAATGTCGACGCCGGTCTCGAGGTGGGCGAACTCGGTCATGATGCGCGGGATCAGCGGCACGCCGAGATCGTAGAGCGCGTGGGCGAGACGATAGGTGAAGACGGCCTTCACCCCTGGATACGCGAGCACGATCTCGTCGAAGCCGGTCGCCGCGGGGTCGCCGTCGAAGGCGGCCCGCACGTCCTCGGCGAGGAGGTCGGCGATTCCGGGCAGGGTCTCGAAGAAGCGCGTCGTGAGATCGTCCGCGCTCGAGCTCGGGCCTCCTTCGAGAGGAAGCGCCTTCTCGATCTCTTTCACGAGCCTCAGGTGAATGTGGAAGAGAACGTCCCCGAGGTGGTCGTGCAGGTTCGCGCGATAGAGCACCGCGTCTCCGTAAAAACCGGGGTAAATGACCTCCTGCAGCAGCCGAAGGATCTCGATGATCTCCTTCTTCTGGGGCCTCGGCGCCGCGTCGATGGCGGACAGCAAGGGGCGGTTCTCGGCCTCCGTCACGATGCGGTCGATCGCCGTGCGCAGGCGGTTGTCGCTCACCGGACTCATTCTCTCACCGGCCGGCCCAGTTCTTCAGAAGCTGCGCCGATTCCTCCTGGGTCTTTCGGTTCTCCACGAGATAGTCCGGATCCGGGGTCTCGGTGAGGATCTTCTCGAGCATCGCGCGCGCCTCGGCCCGGTGGGCGGGCTCGTAGTCCCACATCGCTTCGGCGAGAAACTGGCGGCCCACGAGGTTTCGCGGCCCGACCTCCACGGCGAGCCGGAGATTCTTCAGCGCGAGAGCGCGCGACGCCCAGCCCGTGAAGAACGGGATGGCCGGCGTCTGGTGATGAAGCCGGCCCAGAACGCGGTATCCGCCGCCTCCGTCGTACCGTGGGTCGAGCAGGATGACGGCCTGAGCGTAATCGCGAATCTTCGAGGCAGCCCCCTGTCTCACCGCCGCGGTCTTCCCGAAGGCGAGAGCCCATTTGCCCCAGTCGACCGCGGCCCAGAGGAACGAGGGGCAGGCTGCGGCGTTTCCCTTGACGTAGGGGACGAGCTCAACGGGGGTCGCACTCGTCAGGTCCCGGCGCGCCTCTCGGCCGGCCTCTCCCCTCAGGATGATGAGGGTCTGCTCGGCGACCGTCCGCCCTTCGTCGAAGATCGTCCGCTTTTGGGCGACGTCGTTCGTCGTGTGCTCGCCCTTGAAATACAGGGCGCGCATGAGGCGCCAACGTACCTCGAGCGAATCCGGTTTTGCGGCGAGAGCGGCACGACAGGCGTCGATCACGAGATCGATCGGGCCGGAAAGAGCGTGGCCGCCCGTGGAGCCCTCGGCGCGAAGCGCCCAGAGCCGGTCCATGTCGGCGGGCTTCGGAGTCGGCTCGGAAGCACCGAGGAGACCCGGGAGGACGAACAGCCAGGCAAGGGAGCGCATGGCCTCCACTATACTGGCGCGCCTCTTGCGAGGAGGCGCACGCACGAAACACGAGGTGCCGCCGTGGCTGACCAGCCTTCCAAGCCCGAATCCCAGCCTCCGTCCCTCCAGTTCTCGATCGACGACTCGGTTGCGAACGGCATCTACGTAAATTTCGCGAACATCATTCACAACCCCGCGGAGTTCGTCCTCGACTTCGGGCGCATCGTGCCCGGCCGCAGCGACGTCCGCGTCCTGTCGCGCATCCTCACGACCCCGGTCCACGCCAAGCAGCTCCTCAACGCCCTTGCCCAGAACGTAACTCTCTACGAAAAGACCTTCGGCACCATCCGCACCGACTTCGAGGCGCCGCGATCAGGCGGCACGGAGTCCTTTCGGCCCAACTGACCCAGCAAGGAAATCACGAGCGATGAATCCACGAGCTCTCTCCGCCTGTCTCCTCGGCCTCACCTTTTCCTTCTCGATCGGCGGCCCCGCGTCGGCGGGCCCGGCCACACAAGAGAAGTCCGGGGCGTCCGCGCCGACGCCCGCCCCTCCCGAGGCCCCCATCTTCGATTCGGAGGCGATCGGAGAAAAGCAGATCGCCGAGTACCAGAAGGTGTGCCTGGACTCGGGCCGCCGGCTCCTGATCGTCTTCGGCACGAACGACTGCGCCGCGTGCCGCGCGTTCAACCACGCGCTCCACAAGGACAAGTTCTTCGAGCCTTTCATCAACCAGTTCGTCCCCGTCTTCGTCGACGTCTCGAGCGGAACGAACGCCCAGCTTCTCGCCCAGTACAACATCAATACGCACGCCGAGCAGCCCGGCATCGTGATCCTGATGCCCGACGGGCGCATCATCGAGGTCCTCGCACAAGGCGAGATGGCCGCTCTGACTCGAAAAGGAGATGCCGCGGTGCAGGAGTTCTTCCTGGCACGATTCCTCAAGACCGAGAAGTAGTCCCGCGGCGCCCCTTCCTCTGGCAAAATCGAGACGGTGGCACTCTCCAGGAGCGGAGTCCAGCCCGCGCCAGACCCGGGTGATCTGCTGCTCGTCGCGGCGGGGGACGACGCGGCCCTCACGCGTCTCGTCACGAGATGGCGCCAGCCGGTCTACGCTCTTTTCGAGCGTACACGAGAACCTTCCGCGGCGGCCGAGGCCACGATCCTGACCTTCGAACGCCTGGTCCTGACGGCGGAGGACTATGCGCCGGGGTCGCCCTTCCATGCGTTTCTGTGGGGCCTCGTCGCGAAAGTCCTGCAGGACGCGAAAATCGGCGACGTTCTCGAGATTCCGGCGCTGAAGCTCGCGGACTCCCCTTCCGCGCGGACGGCCCTCGTGCGCTCGGCGATCGCCGCGCTGCCGGCTGGCGAGCGGAGCGCGTTCCTGCTCACACGCGTCGCCCGGCTTTCCGTCGCCGCCGCCGCGGAGGCGCTCGGCGTCTCCGAAACGGAAGTACGGCGACGCCTCGTACGCGCCCTCGAGAGTCTTCGGGTTTTTCTTCGTCCTCTTCTCGAGACCTCGGGGTCTTCGCCGACACGGACCGGCCCCGACGACGCGGATCGAGATGCGACCGGTTCCGACAAGCCGAAGATGGCAGCGTCGTGACCTGCGACGAGCTGCGCGAACGAATCGTGGACCCGGCGTCGGCCGCGCAGGGCGGGCACGCGCCTGTCGTCGCCCATCTCGAGGAGTGCTCGGCCTGCCGGTCCGCGGCCCGCGACTACGCCGCGCTCGATCGGCTCATTCGCCCCGCGACGCCCTCAGAACCGCCGTCCGATCTCGAAGTGCGCCTGAGGCAGAGGCTGACGGTAAGACCCGGGTCGGCGAGGCGAAGCGCCTGGCTTCTCGCGGGCGCCGTGGCCGTGCTCGCGCTCGTGGCGTTCGCGGCTCCGCGCCTTCTGCGCGGGCGAAGCGCACCCTCGACCGCGGTCGGGGCGGTTTCAGCCCTGCCGGCCTCCGCGGTGCCGGCCGGCGCGCGTTCCGAGGTTCGTGAGGCTCCTCCGCCGGACATCGTCGCCGTCCACTCGACGCCGATCTCGTTCCAGGAGCCTCCGCTGACGGCGCAGGAAAAGTCCGAGGCGAGGGAGCTCCACGAGTTCGATTTTCTCAGCTCGTTCCAGACGCTCGCGCGCCTCGACGCGTTCTTTCCCGAGCCCGTCGGACCGCGCGCGCCGGTTCCGATTCCGGCAGGCGGGTTCTCGTCGCGCCCTCCCGACTCGCCGGACGCGCTCACGGGTCGCTTCCTGGACTGGCAGCGCACTCCGAAGAAAGAGCGCGAGCGGCTCTTCGCGCTCGAACAGGCGTTCCGGAACCGCCCCGACGAGGAACGCGCGCTTCTCGAGGACCGATGGACGCTCGTGCGCGATTTCACCGAAGACCAGCGAGCGGGGCTCCGTCGCCTCGCGAGCCGCCTGGACGACCTCGACGCGCGCGCCCAAGAGCGCCTCGCGGCCGACATCCGGCTCATCGGCCGGCTTCCCAGGGAGGAGCGCGCGGCGCGCTGGCGGGCGCTCTCGTTTGCGAAGCCGCTCACCGGGCAGGAGCTCGCGAGCGCCGAGAGGCTTCTCCTCTCGCGATGACGGTCCCGTAGACTCGCGCGCGATGGCTGGACCCGCCTCGAAATCCGAAGCCGTGTTCCAGCCATGGGTGCCGGCCTCGGAAGCACCCGCCGAGCTCACGTTCCGGGCCGTCGCACTCGGGTCGATTCTCGGGATCATCTTCGGCGCGGCGAGTGTCTACCTCGGACTCAAGGTCGGCCTGACGACGTCCGCGTCGATTCCGATCGCCGTCATGGCGATCACGATTCTCAAGAAGCTGGGGAACTCGACGATCCTCGAGAACAACGTCGTGCAGACGGCGGGATCCGCGGGCGAGTCCGTGGCGGCCGCGGTCGTCTTCACGATCCCCGCGCTCATCTTCCTCGGCTTTCCGATGAGGATTCCCGTGACGTTCCTGATCGCCCTCACCGGCGGCGTCCTCGGCGTCCTCATGATGATCCCGCTCCGGCGGTACCTGATCGTGAAGGAGCACGCCGCTCTGCGCTTCCCCGAAGGCACGGCGTGCGCGGAGATCCTCATCGCCGGCGAGCAGGGCGGGACCTCCGCGCGGAAGATCTTCTTCGGGATCGGCCTCGGTGCTCTCTTCAAGGTGTCCACGAAGCTTCTGGGCCTCTTCAAGGACAACGTCGGACGCTCGTTCTCTTTCTATCCGGGCTCGCGCCTCGAGTGCGAGACGTCACCCGAGCTCCTCGCCGTGGGGTACATCATCGGCTACGAGACGAGCGTCGTCATGGTGGCGGGGGGACTCCTCGCCGCTCTCATCCTCGGACCGATGGTCGTCCTGTTCGGCGGCCACCTCACGGAGCCTCTTGCCCCGGCGACGACGCTCATCCGCGACATGGACTATGCCGGCCTCAAGGACAAGTACCTGAGGTACATCGGCGCGGGGGCGGTCGCGATGGGCGGCATCCTCGGGCTCGTGCGCGCGGCTCCGGCGATTTGGGACTCGCTCACCGCCTCCGTGAAGCAGCTCCGGGGCGGGTTCGCCGGAGGCGCTTCCGTCGCCCGGACGGAACGCGACACTCCGCTCACGTGGGTGGTCGGCGGCTCGCTCGCGATCGTCGCCTTCATCACGGTCGTGCCCGTCTTCCGGATGAACGTCCTCGGGGCCGCGCTCATCGTCGTCTTCGGGTTCCTGTTTTCCGTCGTGTCGGCCCGGATCACGGGCCTCGTCGGCTCGTCGTCGTGCCCGATCTCCGGAATGACGATCGCGGTCGTGATCGGGAGCTGCCTCATCTTCCTCGCCGTGGGCTGGACCGGGGCGAGCTATTCCTATCTCGCGCTCATCGTGGCCGCGGTCGTCTGCATCGCGATCTCGAATGCGGGCACCACGGCGCAGGACCTCAAGACGGGTTACCTCGTCGGCTCGACGCCGCGCTCGCAGCAGGCCGCGATCCTCGCGGGCGTCCTGACGTCCGTGCTGGCGATCGGCTGGACGACCTGGGCGCTGAACGCCTCGGAGACGAAGATCACGAGGCTCGCCGCTCCCGTGCCGGTCCCCGCGGCCTCGATCAAGGCCGCCGAGGACGCCAAGGGCCCCGACGGGAGGGCGTACGCGTTCGTGAAGGTCAACGCGGGGGACGCCGCCTCGCTCGAAACCGGCAACTATCTCGTGGACCGCGCAGCCGGCGCGGCCGTATTCCGGCGCGTAGACGGCATCGGAAACCGGAACTTCCCCGCTCCGCAGGCGAACCTGATGGCGGTGCTCATCTCCGGGCTTCTCGACCAGAAGCTGCCGTGGGGTCTCGTTCTCATCGGCGCCGCGATCGCCGTCTTCATCGAGCTCCTGACCGGACACTCGCTCACGTTCGCGGTCGGCCTCTACCTGCCTTTGTCCACGACGATGCCGATCTTCATCGGCGGCCTCGTGCGGAAGTTCGCGGACAAAAAGTACGGCCGCGTACCCGACGACGCGAGCGAAAGTGAAGGGACGCTCCTCTCGTCCGGCCTCATCGCGGGCGGCGCGCTCGTAGGCGTTCTCGCCGCGTTCCTGCACTTTCCCGTGTTCGGGCTCGGGTTCGACGAGGACTTCGACCTGCCGATGAAGATCGCTCTCGGCCCGAGATTCTGGCCGGGGCTCTTCGGATCGGACGTCCTCCCGATCGTCGCCTTCGCGGGGCTGGCCTATCTGCTGTTTCGGGGAGCGAAAGCGGAGGGCGTCATCTCTCGGCCGCGGCGAGAGGAGCCGTGAGCGCAGCCTGAGCCTCGAGCTTCGCGATGAGCGCGGCGCGGCGCGCGGCATCGAGGTTCTCGGAGCCGGCGCGGAGGATGTCCGGGTTGCCGTCGATCGAGCGGCGGAACAGGAAGTCCTGTACCGCCTTCGCGTCGACCCGCGTCGTCTCGCGTAGCAGCCTTGCCACGGCCCCAACCATCAGCGGATTCTCCTCATCGAGGAGCATCTCGGCGAGGTTCAGCACGGCCGCGGCCTCGCGGTAGCCGTCCATCACGAGTCCGGTCGCGGCGAGCACGGCAAGATGACGTTTGCCCAGACTCTTGAGCTTCGCCCACTTTTTCACGACGCTCAGCTTCGCGGGCTCGAGCCTGAGAGCCGGCGCCGCGATGCCGGTCCCGAGAACCTCGGCGACGTCGACATCGTCCGCCACCGCGCTCCATTTCTCGACTCTCGCGAAAAGCCCGGAAGCGAAATTCTTCTCGTGATGCCCGAGGATCTCGAGCGCCACGAGAATCTCCTCGCGCACCTTGCGAGCCACCGCCGCGTCGACGAGCGCGACCGCCGCCGAGTATTCCACCGAGGGCCGCGTCTTCCCCTCGATTTCGCGCGCGATCGCCCTCACCAACGTCGGGCGCGCGCCGAGCGCCTTGAGCGGACTCTTTGAGGCGACGCTCTTCTTGTCCGCTCGTCCGTCCAGACGGGAATCCAAAGCAGACCGAATGTCCTTGAGAATCAGAGCGGCGGAGAGTGCGGGTTTGCCCATACGCAATTCGCAATTCTAGCATATAGGTTGACCAATTTCGGCTCGTGAGACGCCGGCTGTTTCACCGAAACGTCCCGGGGCTGAACTCGTAAATATCTCCAGAGGAAGCATTTACGAAGAGAGGAGTCTGGATGGAGCGCCTGCCGATCAGGCGTCCGCGCAAGGTGACGAAACCCCCGGCCCGGCCGACCTGAACGCCGAGCCGCTTGAGATCTGCGGGGTCCCTCAGGGACTCGTTGGCTCTCGTTTCAAGGATGCGTTCGACGGCACGGGGACCGAGGCCGGGTACCCGCCGGAGCTCCTCGCGGCTGGCCGTCGTGAGCTCGACGGGAAACCGACCCGGATTCGCCAGCGCCCACGTGAGCTTCGGATCGTGGTCGAGCGGGAGCTGGCCGTCCTGGCCGTACACGAGCTCCTCCGCGGAGAAACCGTATTCGCGTATCAGGTGATCCGCCTGATAGAGCCGCCGCTCACGGAGCGGGGGCGTTTCAGGGACATTCTCCAAAGGCGTGTTACGGATCGGACGGAAGGCCGCGAACTGCGGATGATGGATCAGGCGCTTCTTCTCGAGCCCTTCCGCGAACGACAGCAGCTCGCGATCCGACTCCTTTCCGAGCCCCACGACGAACTGCGTCGTGGCCCCGGCTCTCATGCCGCCAGGCGGAAGGAGAGAGAGAGAAGCCGGAAGAGGCGCGGGGGCCTGGCGAGCCGACGCACGCCGCGCCTCGCGCACCGCAAGCGCCGCATCCCGCGCCGTCTCGAGAAGCGAAAGGCCGCTCCTCACGCTCTTGCCGGGAGCGTGCTCGTCGAGCGCGCGCTGGCAAGGCGCCTCGAGGTTGTAAGAGACGCGGTCCACGAGGCGTACGAGGCGTTCGATCTGTCCCGGCTCCGCGCCGGCGAGAGCCTTCGCGTGGAGATAGCCGCGGTAGCCGTGCGTGAAGCGGAGGCTCTCGACGAGCTGAAGCATCCTCTCCATCGCAAAGACCGAATCCTTCGGAATGCCGCTCGTCACGAAAAGGCCGTCGCACCATCCACGGCGGAAGGCGGTCATGAAAAGGCGCGCGAGGCTGGCGGGCTCGAGCGCGTGACGGGGCAGGTCTCGCTCGGCGCGCATAGGGCAGTAGTCGCAAGAGAAGCGGCACGCGTTCGTCAGAAGGATGCGGAAGATGCGGCGATTTCCGACCCCGGGCACGATGAGATCCCTGATGTTGATCGCATCCAGCGCGCTGCGGCGTGCAGGGCTGCGAACGGGACGCCTCGCGCGCGAGAGGGATTCCTCCCTTGCGCCTCCTCCTCGTTCGCCGCCCGCTCCTCTCGCCTCGCGGTCGTCTCGCGCCTCGGCCATCAGCACCCGGACCTGCTCCTCGATTTCCACGGCCCTCTTGATCGCAACCATCGATTCACCCCACTCAGCGCAAGTTAGGCGTAAGTAGAGCGAAAGTCAAGTCCAGCGCTAAAAAAAGGGTCTTGTCGCCTCAGGCCACGGGCCGCGCGATGACGCCGCCGCCGAGGACGACTTCCGGCCGGACGACGTCGTAGAACACGGCCGACTGGCCGGGGGCAGCGGCACGCACCGGTTCCTCGAATTCCAGCCGTCCGCGGCCTTCCTCCTCGAGCGTGAGGCGGGCGGCCTGCTCGGCGTGGCGCGAGCGGATTCGGGCGAGCACGGGCACGGGCGACCTTACGCCTCCAGTCATGCGCACACTCACGCTTTCCAGGAAGACTTTCTTGGAAAGGAGAGAGGGGGCCGGCCCCACGACGACACGCGACTCTTCGGGAGAGGTCGAAATTACGTAGAGCGGCTCTTTCGAGGCGACGCGAAGTCCCCTTCTCTGTCCGATCGTGTAACCGAAGGTTCCCTCGTGCGCTCCGAGTCTCTCTCCACCTTCTAAGAGAATCTCCCCCGCCCGTGCCCCGCCGATTGCCGGAAGGTCGAGGCCGAGCCGTGGAGCCTCCTTCCGGATGAAGTCCGCCGGCGTCGACCCGGTCGGCACGAAACAGATCTCCTGCGAGTCGGGCTTGTCCCAGTTCGGCAACCCTGCCTCGCGAGCGATCTCGCGCACCTCGGGCTTCGTCAGCTCGCCGAGCGGGAATCGTGCGAGGGCGAGCTGCTCTTCCGTGAGGTCGTAGAGGAAGTAAGACTGGTCGCGCGAGC
The DNA here is from genome assembly GCA_963816185.1 of Thermoanaerobaculia bacterium. GTDB lineage: Bacteria > Acidobacteriota > Thermoanaerobaculia > UBA5066 > UBA5066 > Fen-183. The sequence continues at coordinate 491,557 of CAWFJJ010000030.1, forward strand.
GGTCGCGGGCTCTGAGGAGGCGCGGCGCGCCCGTGGACTCGTCGGCCCCGATACGCGCGTAGTGCCCCGTCGCGACGGCCTCGCAGCCGAGCGCCGCAGCGTTCTGGAGCAGCGTCTTGAACTTCACCTCGGTGTTGCACACCGTGCACGGGATGGGCGTCCTTCCCTCGAGATAGTCCGCGATGAACGGCTTCACGACCGCCTCGGTGAAACGCTGCTCAAGGTTCAGGACGAAGTGCGGCACGCCGATCGCCGCCGCCGCGCGCCGCGCCACCGAGAGGTCGTCGAGCGTGCAGCAGCGGCCGGCGTCCGCCCCGGACCCGTCGCGGTCGTGGTTCCAGAGGTGCATCGACAGCCCCACCACGTCCGCGCCTTCGCGCTTGAGGAGGAGGGCCGCGACCGACGAGTCCACGCCCCCTGACATCGCGACCGCGATTCGCATCGAGGGGATTCTACGAGCGAGAGGGCGAGGACGTCAGTTAGAGGAGAAGAGAAGGGGAAGGGGTTTTACGTCCGGCGGGTAGGGGGACGCCAACTCGCGGCTGAAGGCAATCGACATTCGGGCACTGTCGGGCGAAGCCTCGTAGCGCCAGGACGCGCCCGGAAAGCGTGACGTCTCGATTCCGGGAATGGCGGCGGGCCAGCGCCCGCCGTTCTCCCTTCGAAGGCGCTTCGCCTCGAGGATCTTCGACGTCAGCTCGGCGTCGACGACGAGTCGGTCGGCGCGAAGGGAGGGGTTGCGGGTGTAGACATATTTGGGGGCTGGAGGCTCCGGGAAGTGATCTGAGAGAGGAGCATCTCGGAGGTGTGAGAGCTCGTCACGCATCAGGTCGGAGTACTCGACGTTCGCGACACGATGCGCTGGCTCTTCGAGGACCTGCCACGCCCGTCTTAACCACGAGGCTTCCCCATGTTCTTCCAAGACGTATCTCCACCACGTTCTCGCGAACTTCGGCCGAACGCCGAGGGCATCCGCGTCCAGAAATGCGGTCCGGCCATCGAGTGTTTCCAGTCGCTTTCCCCAGACACTCTCTTCGACATTCACCTTTCTGAGGATTCCGACCTGGAAACGGGCGATGGCGATCGAGAGCAGCGCCGGGATGATTTCAGGACGCTTTCGAAGCGACTCGTTGAGATTCCACGAAGCCTCGAGAGTGCGCGCAGCGGCCTCGTCGTGGCCACCTTGTGCAGCGGCGAGCGCCCGTGCCGTCAGAATTCTTTGAAGGCGAATCTGCCTGAGGACGTTCGGCTTCCGGCGATCACCCTCTGGAACGGAAAGATCGAGCGCCCATTCGGGTGGCGGTCCCGCAATGAGAACCGACTCGATTGCATCGACCGCGACGCGTCTTTCTTCCAGGAAGCGGATGGCCTCCTCGGGCGGCGGATCGATCGACGCCTCGGGCTTCGCGATCTGAGCCAAGAGATAGTCGACCGTGCCCTGGCTTCGCTTCCATTCGGTGGACCGGCGCATTTCTTCCGGCTCAATGGATCCGACAACTGGCGTCAGGTCGAAGACGGTCCCCCGCGTGAGCTCCTCCAGCTTCTTCGCGGTCTCGTTCGTCTCGTGCTTCGGATATTTCTTCTTCAGGTCGTCGAGACTGCCGAACGTCGCGGTCCAGGCGCGGTCGCACTGCTCTTCCCTGCGCGCCGCCCAGGCGTTTCCGCCGACGATCCACAGGACCGCCAGCAGAACCAGTGCCGCGAGAGAAAAGACGACAACGCGACGGAGCTTCATGCCTTTCATTTCTCCAAGGGCTTCTTCTCCCTCGCTGCCAGAACCTCGTCCGTCTTTCGGATCTCGAGGACCGCGATGTTCGCGCGGCGCCAGGACTCGATGAGATTCGGGACTGCAGGCTTCTGCTTGACGCCGTTCTCCGCGAGGGCCTTCTGGAAGGTCTCGCCGAGAAAGCGCGGCTCGGCGTCCGAGACCGGGCTCTTGGCGGCGGCGTCGATCGTGGCCCGCCACGCGTCGAGATATCCGGCGGCCTCGATCCGCTCGCGCCAGGCGCCGACGAGCGCCGAGAGCCGTTTGGAGAGCGGGCCCGCGCTGACCTTCGCTTTGCGAAGATCTCTCGCCACCTCGTAATCGAGCCACGCGCCACGGCGTAGGGCCATGAGCAGGCTCCCGCGCGGGTCGAGCCTCTTCAGGCGCTCGCGCCAGGCGGCGGAATCGACCGGGATCCGCCGGACGGCGCCGAGCTCGAGGCGCGTCGCGGCGATCGAGACCATCTGGCTCGCGACCTCGGGACGGCCGCGCAGGGCGCCCGTGAGCGCGAACGCGGCGCGAAGAGAGTCGTCCGCGCGTTTGTCCTTCGCCGCCGCTCTCGCCTCGGCTCGTCCGACGAGGACCCGCGCGAGCTGCATGTGTCCGAGGACGTTCGGTTCCGGCGCGGCAAAGAGCTTCCCGAGATCCACGGCCCAGTCCGGGGCGGGGCCCGCGAGAAGGCTCTTCTCGATCGCGTCGAGATCAGCGGCGTGCGAAGCGAAATACGCCGTCACTGCCGCGGGCGGGGCATCCGGCAGGCCCTCGGCTTTGGCGGCCTCGTGGTCCACCCATTTCTCGAGCGGCACGCGGACCTCGTCCTCCGCCGTCTTCTTCGGGCGGCCCGGCTCGTCCTCCACGGGCAGCTCGCTCCGCGGGCGAAGCTCGATGCCGAGACTCCGGGCGTTCTCCTCGAGGGCGCGCGCCGCCGCGTTCGTGGGGTGCGCCGGGAACTTCGCCGTGATCTCCGCGAGCGGGCCGAACGCCTGGGCCCAGGCGGCCTCCGCGGCCCGCTCGCGTTGCGCGGCCCGGAGCGTGCCCACGCCGAACCAGACGATCGCGGCACCCGCGAGGGCGAGAACGAGAAAACCGATCGCTCGTAGGGTGCGCATTCAGATCCTCCAGGGCCGGCCCCGCATGATACGGGGCAGAATGCGCCCATGAAGCGCCCCGCGAAACTCGCCGCCGCCGCTGCGGACGCGCGCCTTTCCGGCCTTCCCGGCTGGACGCGCGAGGGAGAAACACTTCACAGGACGTTCACGTTTCGCGACTTCTCCGAAGCGTTCGGTTTCATGGCGCGCGTCGCGCTCGTGGCCGAGAAGATGGACCACCATCCGGATTGGGCGAACGTCTGGAACCGCGTCACGGTCGATCTGACGACGCACGACGCCGGCGGCCTCACGGAGCTCGACTTCCGCCTCGCGGCGGAAATGAACCGCCTCGCGGACGAATAGACAGGGAAGGATTTTTTGCTGATATTCGGGGCTGCAGATGCAGCCCCGATATTAGAAATCTCTTTCCCGGATATCCGGAGTCAAGGGCGCGCGTCGCGCGCCGCGTAGCGGTCGAAGACCCTTGACACCGGACATCCGGGAAGTATCCGAACCGCCGGATATGAGAAGAATCTCCGGCGCATTCCCTCAAGGTGTCGATTAATCAACAACAACCAGGGGTCGTGGCTCTTGCCTTGCCCCGGCAACTCCCCCGCCTAAATCACCTTCTAAGAAATACTTCCTTGCTCTCTGAACAAAAGTCCACATCCACTGGCACGGCACGTGAAGAGCGCGGGCGGGAGATCTGGCCGCCATGTCCCAGAAATGCGTGGAATTGATATTCGGGAGACTCGCGACGGACGAGGAGCTTCGCCGGGAATTTCGCCGGGACCCCCTGGGGACGCTCGGCAAGCTGGCCGCTTGCGGCGTCGAGCTGACGAAGGCCGAGCGCGACGCGCTCCTCGCGACGAAGAGCGCCCTGTTCGAGCGCCTCGCCGAGACGATCGATCCCCGCCTCCAGAAGGCCAGCCTCCGTTCGAGCGCGGAGCTGCGCCCCGACGACGAAAGGAGGCCTTCGTGATCGGCAAGGCCCTCACCCTCGCTCTGCTCTTCCTCGCGTTCCCGCTTCCCGCCCAGGAGCCGCCTGCTCCCAACGTGCCTGCCCCCGCGGCTCCGGCCGGCGTGCCGCTCACGCTCGGCGACGCGACGGCGCGCGCGCTTGCGAACAACAACGTCATCGCCATCGAGCGCGAGTCGTTCCACATCGTGGACGCATCGCTCCTCAGGACGGACGCACCCTACGACCCCGCGTTCCGGCTGGACGCGCAGTACCGCAACCACACGGACCCCGTGAACTCCCTGCTTTCGGGCGCGCCGCCCGGCGAACTGGCGCCGACCAGCGAGGGTTACGCGGGAACCGCCTCCCTCGGCGTTCTCCTGCCCACGGGAGGCTCGGTGAGCCTCTCGGCATCGGCCGCGCGAGACCGCACGAACGCCTTCTTCGCCCTGCTTTCGCCCGCATACAGCTCTTCGTTGGGCATCGACGTGCGCCAGCCGCTCCTTCAGAACCTCTCGGTCGATCCGGCCCGCCGCGCGATCCAGATCGCCCGCCTCGACAAGGAGCGCAGCGTCGCCTCTCTGAAGCGCACGGTCGCGGACACCGTCGCGAATGTGGAGCGGGCGTACTGGACCCTCGTCGCGGCGCGCCGCGACGTCCAGGCGCGAGCCGCGAGCGTGGGCCTCGCCGCGGAACAGCGGGACGACACGAAGTCGAAGATCGAAGTCGGCACCCTTCCGGAGACCGACATCGCGCAGCCTCTCGCCGAGCTCGAGCGGCGGAAGGGCGACCTGTACGCCTCCGAGGAGCAGATGCGCCGCGCCGAGCTCGCTCTCAAGCTCCTTCTCCTGAAGGACAGCGACGATCCTCTGTGGAACGAGACGATCGAGCCGGTCGACGCGCCCGAGACGGCCATCGTCCAGGTGGACCTCGCCGAGGCGATCCGCCGGGCCGAGAACAACCGGCCCGAGCTCGCCGAAGCAAAGTCCGTGCTCGCCGAGCGCGACGTGGATGTCGGCTTCGCGAGGGACCGCCTGAAGCCGCAGCTTGACCTCGTCGCGGGCTACGCGCGCCGCGGCCTCGCGGGCGGCCTCAACCCGACCGCCCCCGAAGCGGGGGCCCTCCTCGGCGTGCCGATCGCCGTGCCGGACGCGCTGTCCGGCGGATTCGGGCGTTCGTTCGGCACGATCAGCGAGGGCCGCTTTCCCGACGCGTCGGTCGGGCTCTCCCTGTCTGTACCCGTCTTCAACACAGGCGCGAAGGGGGATGTCGCGATCGCGAAGGCGCAGCGAAGCCAGGCCGAGATCCTCGTCGCACAGCAGCGGCAGAGCGTCGCGGTCGAGGTGCGCAACGCGGTCCTCACGCTCGACACGGCCGCCCAGCGCATCGACGCGGCGAAGGCCGGACGCGCCGCGGCGGAGACGCAGCTCGGCGCCGAGAAGGAACGCTACGGTGTCGGGCTCTCGACGAACTTCTTCGTCCTCACGCGCCAGAACGATCTCTCCCAGGCCATCCTTACCGAGACGGCCGCTCTAACCGACTACCGCAAAGCCTTGACCGACTTCGCGCGCGCGTCCGGCACTCTTCTCGACGAGCGGCGCATCGAGATCCGGGACGACGCACCGGCCGTGAAGGCCGAAGGGGGAAAGTGAACGCGACCCGACCGAGGCTCACCGCTTTTTTCGCGGCCGCGCTGGCTGCGCTCGCCGCCTCCGGTTGCTCGCGCGGTGCGGGTGCGCACGCCGCCGCGGCGGGACCGACGCCGGCGCCCATCCTCGTGAACGGCGCGGCCGTCGAGAGCCGGGTCTTGCCGCGTGTCCTCGAGGTGACGGGCGCCCTCACCGCGGACGAGGCCGCCGACGTCGCGTCCGAACGCGACGGGCAGGTCGCGAGCGTACGCGTCGAGCGGGGGAGCTACGCCGAGAAAGGCGCCGTCCTCGCGACGATCGACGACCGCGAGGCGAAAGCGCAGCTCGACCAGGCGCGAGCGAACCTCGCGTGGGCGAAGGCCGAGGTCGAGCGCTACGCCGAGCTTCGCCGGAGGCAGGTCGTCGCCCGCGCCGAGGACCAGCGCAAGGCGACGGACCTCGACCTCGCCGCCGCGTCCCTCGCGCTCGCCGAAAAAGGCTATACCGACTGCACGATTCGCGCGCCGTTCTCGGGCGTCGTCACCGAGAAGAAGATCTCGGCGGGCGCCTACATCAAGAAGGGCTCGGCGATCTGCGGCCTCGTGAAGATCGATCCTCTCCGGGCCGAGCTGGACATTCCCGAGTCGGCCGTGTCCGCCGTCCAGGTCGGCCAGAAAGCGGCGCTCGCCGCCCAGTCCTTTCCCGACCGCACGTTCGACGCGACCGTCCGCTACATCGGCCCGTCTCTGCGCTCGGAAGCTCGTACGCTCGTCGTCGAGGCGATGGTCCCGAATCCCCGGCACATCCTGAAGCCCGGCCTCTTCGTGACGGCGCGCGTCTCCCTCCCCAGGAGCGAGGAGACCCTGCTCGTCCCGGCGGCTGCCGTGGTCACGGATTCGGGGGTCTCGCACGTCTTCGTCCTCGGGCCCTCGCGCGTCGTCGAGCGCATCGTCTCGATCGGGGACCGCCACGGCGACTCCCTCGAGGTGCGATCCGGCGTCGCGGCGGGAGAACGCGTCGTCGTAGGCCCCGACCGCCGCCTCGTGGACGGCCTCGAGATCCAGCGCGCCGACTGACCGGCAGAAGGAGACCAATCCGTGCAGGCACTCGCCCGTCTCTGCGTCCGCCGGCCCGTCTTCGCGTCGGTCCTGATCATCGCGCTCGTCGTCGTCGGAGGCGTCGGCTACACGCGCCTCGGCGTCGACCGGTACCCGCGCGTCGACTTCCCCACCGTCGCCGTCGTCACCCGGCTTCCCGGAGCCGCGCCGGAAGAGGTTGAAACCGAGGTCACGGACAAGATCGAAGAGTCGATCAACACGATCGCCGGCATCGACGACCTCCAGTCCACGTCCGCCGAGGGCATCTCGCAGATCTTCGTCACGTTCATCCTCGAGAAGAACGTGGACGTCGCCGCGCAGGAGGTCCGCGACAAGGTGAACCGCGTCCTCGCGGACCTGCCGCGCGACATCGACCAGCCGATCGTGGAGAAGCTCGATCCCGACGCGACGCCGGTCCTCTCCGTCTCGCTTTCGGGAAGCCGTACGCTTCGCGAGACGACCGAGTTCGCGGACAAAGTCCTGCGCCGGCAGCTCGAGTCCGTCAACGGGGTCGGCCAGGTCACGATCCTCGGCGGACGCGCGCGCCGCATCAACGTGCGCCTCGACACGGAGCGGCTCAAGGCTTACGGCCTCACGGCGGTGGACGTGCGGCGCGCCCTCCAGACGCAGAACGTGAAGCTGCCGGGCGGCACGCTCAAGAGCGGCGCGAACGAGGCGACTGTCCGCGTCTACGGGCGCGTCGCGAACGCGAAGGAGTTCGAAGCGATCTTCATCACGCAGCGGAACGGCCTGCCCGTGCGCATCGGCGACGTCGGAACCGTGGAAGACAGCGAAGAGGACGCCGAGCGCGCCGCGAGCAAGGACGGCATCCCCGCGGTGGTCCTGTCGATCCGCAAGCAGTCGGGCACGAACACGGTGGAGGTCATCGACGCGATCAAGGGCCGCCTCGCCGAGATCGCGCCGCAGCTCCCGGCCGGCTACACGACCGAGATCGTCCGCGACCAGTCGCAGTTCATCAAGGCCGCCGTCTCGACCGTCGAGGAGCACCTCATCCTGGGCGGCCTCCTGGCCTCGCTCGTCGTCCTCCTTTTCCTCGGCAACCTCCGGTCGACCCTCATCGCGGCGATCGCGATCCCCACGTCGATCATCTCCACGTACGCCCTCATGTACGCGATGGGCTTCACGCTGAACGTCCTCACGCTCCTCGCCCTCACGCTCGCCGTCGGCATCGTCATCGACGACGCGATCGTCGTCCTCGAGAACATCTTCCGGTTCATCGAGGAGAAGAAGGTCATGCCGTTCCAGGCGGCGATCGACGCGACGAAGGAGATCGGGCTCGCCGTCCTCGCGACGACGCTCTCGCTCGTGGCCGTCTTTCTTCCCGTCGCCTTCATGGGCGGCATCGTCGGGCGCTTCATGAACTCGTTCGGCCTCACGATGGCGTTCGCCATCCTCGTCTCGCTGCTCGTCTCCTTCTCGCTGACGCCGATGCTCTCGGCAAGGCTGCTCAAGAGAAAAGAAAGAGAAGAAGATCTTCTTAGAAGGAAAGAGAGCGAGGCTGGCGCGGGAGCTTCGCCTGCGACCCGCGTGCAGGCCGTCTCGTCGGACGGGGGCACCTCGAAATCCCGCGGGTTCTACCGCTACGTCGACCGGGCGTACACTTCGATGCTCACGTGGTCGATGGCGCACCGGTGGGCTGTCGTCCTCGCGTGCGTCGGCGCCCTCCTCACCGTCCCGGTCCTCTTCAAGGTCGTGCCGAAGAACTTCCTGCCCTACGACGACGAGTCCCAGTTCGAGGTGAACTTCCGCGCGCCGGAGGGGACGTCGCTCGAGGCGACGGCCCTCATCGGGAACCGTATCTCGAAAGAGGTCAAGGCGCTCGGCGGCGTCGATTACACGCTTCTGACGGTCGGCGCCGACGACGCGAAGACGCCGAACCTCGGAAGCATCTACGTGAAGCTCGTGGACGCCAGAAAGCGCGCGGACGCGCAGACGACGGTCATGGACCGCGTTCGCAAGCAGATCCTCCCGCACTTCGCGGACTTCAAGCTGCGTTCGGACGTGTCGTACGTGAACGCGTTCACGGGCGGACAGAAGAACGCCGAGATCATGTTCGTCGTGAACGGGCCGGACCTCACGCGGCTCGCCGCCATCTCCGACGCGCTCATGAAGAAGCTTTCGAAGGTGCCCGGCATCGTGGACGTGGATTCGTCGCTCATCTTCGGAAAGCCCGAGCTCGGCGTGACCGTCGCCCGCTCGAAAGCGTCGGACCTCGGCGTCTCGGTGGCGGACGTCTCCGAGACCCTGCGCGTTCTCGTGGGCGGCGAAAAGGTCTCCGCCTTCGACGACGGCGGCGAGCAGTACGACGTGTACCTCCGCGCGCGGGCGAGCGACCGCACCGACGAGGCGAGCCTCCGCCGCTTCAACGTGCCCTCGAGCCGCCTCGGCGCGGTCCCTCTCGAGGACGTGACGTCCTTCCGCGCGGGCACCGGCCCGTCGGAGATCAAGCGACTGAACCGCCGGCGTCAGGTCACGGTCTTCGCGAACATGAATCCCGGCTTCTCCTCGCAGGCCGCCATCGACCTCCTCGCGAAAGAGACGAAGGCGATGAACCTCGACCCGTCCTACACGTACCGCTTCATCGGCCGCTCCAAGGAGCAGGGCCGCGCCGCGCAGAACTTTCTCCTCGCCTTCGCACTATCTTTCATCTTCATGTACCTCATCCTCGCGGCCCAGTTCGAGAGCTGGCTCCACCCGATCACGATCCTCCTCGCTCTTCCACTCACGGTGCCCTTCGCGCTCGTCTCGATCCTGATCGCCGGGCAGTCCGTCAACATCTTCACGTCGCTCGGCATCCTCGTCCTGTTCGGCGTCGTGAAGAAGAACTCGATTCTCCAGGTCGAGTTCGCGAACCAGCTTCGCGAGCGCGGCATGGAGCGCGACGCGGCCGTCATCCTCGCGAGCCGCGAGCGCCTTCGCCCCATCCTGATGACGACCCTCGCGTTCGTGGCGGGGATGCTCCCGCTCCTCGTCTCTTCGGGGCCCGGCGCGGGCACGAACCGCGCGATCGGATCGGTCATCGCGGGAGGCCAGACGCTCGCGCTTCTTCTCACGCTCCTCGCGACACCGGTCGCGTACTCCCTCTTCGACGACGCGCAGCAGGCGATCGGCCGCGCCGTCCGGCGGCTGCGCAAGCGGCCGGACCCCGTCCCCGCCGCGGAGCCGGCCCTCGCACGCGCGGCCACGGAAATGTAGGCAGGCGGCCCACATGCGCAAAGCCCCCCGCTCTCTCCCGGCATTCGCGATCGCCGCGCTCGCGACCGCGGCAATCGCCTCCGCCGCCTGCCGGCAAAAACAGGACCCGAACATCGTCACCCTGAACGGGCGTCTCGAGGCGCCCACCGTGGATCTCGCGCCCAAGGTCGCCGGGCGCGTCGTCGAGGTGAAGGTCAAGGAAGGAGACCGCGTGAAAGCCGGCGACCTCCTCGTGACGCTCGACCTCGGCGAGACCGCTCTCGCCGTCGAGCGCGACCGCCGCGGGCTGGAATCCAGCCAGGCGCGCTACCAGGACCTCGAGGCGGGAAGCCGGACGGCGGAAATCGCGCAAGCTCAAGCTGATCTCGCTGACAAAAAGGCCGCCGTCGAGCTCGCACGACGAGAGCTGGAGCGCCAGGAAGCCCTCCTTTCCAAGAAAGTAGGAACGCAGCGAGACACGGACACCGCCCGCACGACGATGGAACGGGCGGTGGCGAGCGAGAAAATGGCCAGTGATCGGTTGCAGCTTCTCCGCGAAGGCACGCGCTCGTGGCAGAAGGAGCAGGCGCGGCGGGACGTCGACCGTGCGCGCACGGTCCTCAAGCAGTCCGAGACGACCGCCGGCGAGGCCGAGATCCATGCGCCCGCCGACGGCGTGATCCTCCACCGCATCGCCGAGCCGGGTCTCCTGCTCTCGCCCTCCCAGCCCGCGCTGACGATGGCGTTCTTGGGACGCCTCTACGTGCGGACGTTCATCCCCGAGACGAAGCTCGGTAAGGTGAGGACCTCGCAGGCCGCGACCGTCACAGTGGATTCGCTGCCGGGCCAGTCCTTTCCGGCACACGTCACGGAGATCTCCCCGGACGCCGAGTTCACGCCGAAGCCGGTCGAGACGCGCGAAGAGCGCGTCAACCAGGTCTACGCCGCGAAGGTGGACCTCGATGCCGGGTGGAATGCGCCTCTCGTCCCGGGGCAGCCCGCGGAAGTGAGCGTCAAGGTCGGACCGTGATCGAGACCCGGGGCCTCACCCGGAAGTTCGAGAGAGTCGAGGCCCTGAAGGGAATCGACCTGTCGATCGACAAGGGCGAGCTCTTCGCGCTCATCGGACCCGACGGCGCCGGCAAGACGACGTTGTTCCGAATAATCGCCGGCCTTCTCGCACCAACCGCGGGCATCGTGCGCATGGCGGAAAACATCGCGTTTGGCTTCGTCCCGCAGCGCTTCAGCCTCTACGAAGACCTTTCGATCGACGAGAACCTCTCGCTCAGGGCGCGGCTCTACGACATCCCCGACGACGTGGCGGCGAATCGCGCGAAGGACCTCCTGGCACGCGTCGGCCTCGACCGCTTTGGGCGTCGTCTCGCGGGGGCGCTCTCGGGGGGCATGAAGCAGAAGCTCGCGCTCGTCTCGGCGCTGATGACGCAGCCGCCGCTCCTTCTTCTCGACGAGCCGACGACAGGCGTCGATCCGGTCTCGCGCCGCGAGTTCTGGCTGCTCCTCAACCGGCTGCATCACGAGGGCCTGACGATCGTCGTCTCGACGCCGTACATGGACGAGGCGGAGTACGCCACTCATCTCGCGTTCCTCGACCGGGGACGCCTGTCCGCTTTCGGCACACGCGGAGAGATCCTCGCCTCGTATCCGCGGCCGCTCGTCGAGGTTCGGTCGTCGAAGAGGTTCGAGGTCAAGAAGAGACTCGAAAGCGTGGAAGAGGTCGACGACGTCTCGCTTTTCGGGACGAGGCTGCACGTTCGCGGAAGAGAAAAGAAGGAGAAGGCGGGGGATTTCTTAGAAGGTAGATTGCGCGATGCGCTGGCGGGGCTCGTCCCGGCGGACGACATCCGGCGGGTGCAACCCAGCCTCGAAGACGCATTCGTGCTATTCAGCGAGGCTGAAGAGCCGGAGGAAAAAGGCGCGGAAAAGGGAGAGGCCGCATGAGCGACCAGCCCCCAGGCCGCGCGCCGGCCTCCCCCCCGCCGCCTTCTAAGAAGTCTTCCTCTTCGCCCTCGTCTTCCTCCTCTCCGAATTCCTCTTCCCCTTCTAAGAGATCTCTCTCTTCCTCTTCTTCGTCCTCCTTCCTGAGCTGTGAGAACCTGACGCGGAAGTTCGGCACGTTCGTCGCCGTCGACCACGTCTCGTTCGACGTTCCCCGCGGCAAGGTCTTCGGCTTTCTCGGCCCGAACGGCTCGGGGAAGTCCACGACGATCCGGATGTTGACGGGGCTCCTCGCACCCTCCGACGGGAGCGCGCACATGCAGCCGGATGGCCGGACGCTCGACGTCGCGCGCGACACCGACGCGTGGAAGACGCATCTCGGGTACATGAGCCAGAAGTTCTCTCTCTATCTCGACCTGACGGTGGAGGAGAACCTGTCGTTCTTCGGATCCATTTACGGCCTTCCAAAAGAGCGCCTTGCCGGCCGCATCAAGGAGCTGTCCGGGCGCCTGCACTTCACGAAGCTCCTGCCGGCGCTCACGGAAGGGCTCTCGACGGGCTATCGCCAGCGCGTCGCGCTCGCGGCCGCGCTCCTCCACGAGCCGGAGCTCCTGTTCCTGGACGAGCCGACCGGCGGGGTCGATCCGAGAGGACGGCGCCTCTTCTGGGATCTCATCTACGAGCTCGCGGCCGACAAGGGAATGACCGTCCTCGTCACCACGCATTACATGGACGAGGCCGAGCAATGCGACCGGCTCGCGTTCATCCTCGACGGAGCGCTCATCGCCGAAGGGGCGCCGCCCGACCTCAAGCGCGACCTCGCCGACCGCATCGTGCAGGTCACGCCACCCTCCGACCCGTTCCTGGCGCTCGAGGAGGTCCAGCGGGATTCCGCGCTCGAGGACGCGTATCTCTTCGGGGCACGGCTTCGCGCGGTCGCGAAGCCCGGCACGGTCGAGGCCGCCCGGAGCCTGCTCGCCCGCTTCGCCCCGCCGGAGCCCGCCGAGCCCTCGCTCGAGGACGTGTTCGTCTCGCTCGCGCGCAAGCAGAAGAGGTCACGGGAGGAGGTCGCGGCATGAAACGATTCCTGGCCCTCGCCCGCAAGGAGTTCCTGCAGCTCAAGAGGGACCCCCTGACGCTGCGCATGATCGTCATGGTCCCGCTCCTGCAGACGATGATCTTCGGCTACGCGATCAACTTCGACGTCAAGCACCTGACAACGGCGGTCCTCGACGAATCGCGCTCGTACGAGAGCCGCGAGCTCGTTGCGAAGATGACCGCGAGCGAGTACTTCGACGTCGTGAGGTATGTCGAGTCGCAGGCGGAGCTCCGGCGCGAGATCGACTCGGCGCACGCGTCCGTCGGCCTCGTGATCGATGCGAACTTCGGGAAGGACATCCACCGCAGCGCGCCGGCGCACGCGCTCCTCATCGTGAACGCGTCGGACACGACGACCTCGTCGCAGGCGATGGCGATCGCGAGCGGGATCGCGAACGGCCTGTCGATCAACCTTCTCGCTCAGCGCGCGGGCTGGAAGAGCTCCTCGCTGCCGGTCGACGTGCGCGTCAGGCCCTGGTACAACCCGGATCTCCGCACGGCGACGTTCATCATCCCCGGCCTCATCGCGATCATCCTGACGTTCACGCTCATCCAGTTCACGGCGATGGCGATCGTCCGCGAGAGGGAACGCGGCACGCTCGAGCAGCTCCAGGTCACGCCGGTGACGCGCATCGAGCTCATCCTCGGCAAGATCGCGCCTTTCGTCGTGATCGGATTCTTCCAGCTCACGCTCATCATCGTTCTGATGCGGTTCCTGTTCCAGGTGCCGATCGCGGGCAGCGTCCTCGAGCTCTATGCCGCCGGGCTCATGTTCATCGCGGCCGTGCTCGGACTCGGAATGCTCCTGTCCACGCTCGCGAAAACGCAGATGCAGGCGATGCAGATGTCGTTCTTCTTCCTCCTGCCGTTCGTGTTCCTGTCGGGCTACGTCTTCCCGATCGACGGGATGCCGAAGTTCTTCCAGTTCATCACGTACCTGATCCCGGCGAAGTACTTCATCCAGATCGTGCGCGGCATCGTGCTGAGGGGCGCGAACCTGTCCGAGCTTCTCGAGCCGATCGCGTGGCTCACCGGTTTCACGATCTTCATCATCGTCCTGGCGATCGCGCGGTTCCGGAAGACAACGGCGTAGGCGCGGGCGCATGATGGACGGGGCCATGGAAGCCGAAGACGAACAGCCCGCGAAACCGGTCCTGAGGGGCGTCCTCCACGAGGTCGCCGCGTTTGCGGCGGCGGTCGCCGGGGGCGTCCTCGTCCTCAACGCCTCCGGGCCGCGCGCACGCGCCGGGGCGATCGTCTACGGGGTCTCCCTCGTCGCGCTCTTCGCCGTGAGCGCCATCTACCACCGGCCCACGTGGTCCGAGCGCGTCCGCCGGGTTCTCAGGCGCGTCGACCATTCCGCGATCTTCCTGCTCATCGCCGGGACGTACACGCCGTTCGCTTTCCTTCTCGAGAACCGCGCGGGATGGGTTCTGCTCGGCGTCGTGTGGGCTGGCGCGCTCGTCGGGATCGTCCTGTCCATCGCATGGGTGGGGGCGCCGAAGGTCCTCGTCGCCGCCGTGTGCGTCCTCCTCGGCTGGGCGGCCCTTCCGATCCTGCCGGCGCTGAAAGCGGCGCTCGGAACGGGAGCCGTCGTCCTGCTCGCCGCGGGCGGCGTCGTGTACAGCCTGGGCGCGATCGTTTACGCCGTCCGGCGTCCGAATCCCTTTCCCAGGGTCTTCGGGTACCACGAGGTCTTCCACGCGCTCGTGATCATCGCGGCCGCCTGCCATTTCGCGGTCGTGGCGGAAGCGATCCGGGCGCTCTGACGACAGCCCCGGCGCGCGGGCGGTCCGGCGGCCGTATCGTCAGTGGCCGGAGCAAACGGGCACGGACCCGAGGGAGACCTCGTCCCCGCGATGCTCGAGCTTGCCGTGCGACGCGAGGAAAGCGAGCACCTCGTGGAACGAGAAGCGGTCGCCATGGCAGTTCCCGTACACCGCGTCGACGCCGAACGCGCCGGACGCCGCGTTTCGGAGAGCTTCGACGCTCGCTTTCCCTCCCATCTGCTGGAGAAGGGAAAGCAGGTCGTGACCGAAAACGGGCGCACGCGCCGGGACGAGACTGTTCATTCGAAAAGGCTAGCACGCAAAGGACGACGCCTCCCTGGCATTCCGCGTGATTCAGATGCTTCAAGGGCACTCTTGGGGCCGCCCGGAGGCTCAACCCGAAGCGTGACGAGCAACCGTCCCACGCGTCCGTTCCCATCCAGGAAAGGATGGATCGTCTCGAACTGCACGTGAGCCATGGCGGCTTTCTCGAGCGGAGGCGTGCGCACGGGATCGTCGTGGAGAAAGCGTTCGAGCGCCGCCATGCACTCTTCGACGCGATCCGGAGGCGGCGGAACAAAGTGCGCGTTTCCCGGACGCGTGCCCCCGATCCAGATCTGGGTGCGCCGAAACTCGCCAGGCGTCCTGTCGGCACCGCGCCCCTTCGCCAGAAGAACTTCGTGAATCTCGCGCAGGAGGCGGTTCGAGAGCGGGAAGTCCGCTCGCAGTCGCTTGAGGCCGTGTTCGAGCGCCGCGACGTAGCGGGATACCTCCGTGACGTCGTCGAGCGGTACCCCCGAAATCTCCTCGAGTTCGAAGAGAAGCAGGTCGGAAAGGGACGACTGCGTCCCCTCTATTTGCGACGAGAGGACAGCCGTTTCATGGATTCCTTCCCTTGAAACGAACCTTTAATAGCAACCCACGCTATTAAAGCGGCCGTATCCTTTAATAGCGTCTCGCGGGGCGAAAGGAGCCAAGCGACGAGCGAGGTCGCAGCGGCGGTTAGTTCTCCTCGAACCCGCGTCCGGCGCCGCAGACTTCCGGCATGCGGCAGGCGCCGCCGCCGCAGGCGGTCGAAGGATCGAAGGCGCCCCTGGACGGCGACGCCGGCGGCGCTGCGAACGTCGAGAGCAGGCGCGAGACCTTCTTCGAACCGCACGACGAGCATTTCGGCGGCCGCGCCGTGTCGCCCGCAAGGACGAGGTCCTCGGTCTTCTTACCGCAATCCGAACACCGATATTCCAGAAGAGGCATGAAACGCTCCCACCGCCCATTCTACGGCCTCACGAGGCGTGGGACGACGCCTACCCTCGCGCGGCGGCGTGCGGCTGATTCAAATGCTCCATGCGGACGCCCTCCGCCGGGCCCACGTTTCGAACGGAGGCTCGAAAGGGCCTCTCGAGGAGGATTCATGCGCGTCCAGGACGTGATGACCCGCCATGTGGAGACGATCGACGGTCAGGAGAACGCGCAGGTCGCGTTCGATTCCATGAAGCTCAAGGGGATCCGGCATCTTGTCGTCAAGAGAGACTCGGAGCTCGTGGGCGTGCTCTCGAAGCGCGACCTGGGTGTGCCCGATCAGTACGACTTCCGCGAGAAGCACCGCGTCGCCGAGCTGATGACGCCGCAGGTCGTGACGGCCAGCCCGGACATGTCGGTCAGGCAGGCCGCGAACCTGATGCGCGGCCGCGCGATCGGATGCCTGCCCGTCGTGGAGGAGGGGCGCCGGAGCCGGCTCGTCGGCATCGTCACCGTGTCCGATCTCCTCGAGCTGCTCGGGCGCGGCGTCGACCGCCCGGCGCAGGGCAGGCGCCTGACACTCAAGACACGGGCTCCGCGCGTCGACTCCAAGGCGAAGCGAATGCGCTAGGGGCTCAGAGCGCGACCCGGCGGAGCCGGAGCGCATTCGAGATCACGGACACCGAGCTCATCGTCATCGCGGCGCTCGCGATCACGGGCGAAAGGAGGAGCCCGAAGAACGGGTAGAGCACGCCGGCCGCGATCGGGATGCCGATCACGTTGTACACGAACGCGAACGCGAGGTTCTGCCGGATATTTCTCATCGTCGCCTTCGAGAGGCGGCGTGCGCGCACGAGGCCCGAGAGGTCTCCTTTGAGAAGCGTCACATCCGCGCTCTCGATCGCGATATCGGTCCCGGTTCCCATCGCGATGCCCACGTCTGCAGCGGCGAGCGCCGGCGCGTCGTTCACACCGTCTCCCGCCATCGCGACGATCCGGCCCTCTCTTTTGAGGCGCGCCACGGCCTCGGCCTTGGCCGTCGGCAGCACTCCCGCGACGATCTCGTCGATCCCGAGCTCCATACCCACATTTTCGGCGGTCGCCTTCGCGTCGCCCGTGAGCATCACGACGCGAATTCCCAGGCCGTGCATCTCGGCGATGGCGGCCGCTGCGGGGCCCTTGATCGGATCGGCCGCCGAGAGAAAGCCCGCCGGCTTGCCGTCCACGGCTACGAAGAGGACCGTGTGACCTTTCGCGCGCTCGGCGTCCGCTTCGGCGAGGAGGTCGTTCGGAAAGGGAGAAGAAGAGGAAGAGGAAGAGGAAGAGGAAAAGGAAGATTTTTCTTCGAATAGAGGAAGGGAACCGAGCACGACGGATCGGCCGTCCACCTTGCCCGCGATGCCCTTTCCGGGGATTGAAGAGAATTCCTTCGAAGGTGAAAGAGTCAGGCCCGCCGCCTCGGCGGCGGCGGCGACCGCAGCCGCCAAAGGGTGCTCGCTCGCGCGCTCGAGCGAGGCGGCCAGGCGCAGCAATTCCTTTTCATCGAACGCGCCGAAGGCGCGAATCTTCTCGACCTTCGGCTTCCCCTCCGTCAGCGTGCCCGTCTTGTCTACGACGAGCGTGTCCACTTTCTCGAGCTTCTCGAGCGCCTCGGCGTTCTTCACGAGGATGCCGGCCTGCGCGCCCCGCCCCGTGCCGACCATGATCGACATCGGCGTCGCGAGGCCGAGCGCACAGGGACACGCGATGATGAGGACGGCGACGGCGTTCACGAGCGCGTGCGCGAGGCGCGGCTCCGGGCCGAACACCGCCCAGGCGGCGAACGTCAGGACCGAGACCAGAACGACCGCGGGCACGAACCACGACGCGACCACGTCCGCGAGGCGCTGGATGGGCGCGCGGCTGCGCTGGGCTTGGCCGACCAGGCGCACGATCTGGGCAAGGAGCGTGTCTCGTCCCACGCGCTCGGCCTTTACCACGATGCCGCCGACGCTGTTGAGCGTGCCGCCCGTCACCGTGCTCCCCCTCGTCTTCTCCACCGGCACCGGCTCGCCCGTCAGCATCGATTCGTCCACCGCGCTCGCGCCTTCGACGACGAGCCCGTCCACAGGCACTCTCTCGCCCGGCCTCACGCGCAGCCGGTCTCCGACGCGCACGTCCTCGAGTGGGACGTCCGCTTCGACGCCCGAGGCCTCGATCCGGCGCGCCGTCTTCGGCGCGAGGCCCAGGAGCGCCCGGATCGCCCCCGAGGTTCGCGCGCGCGCCCTCAGCTCGAGCACCTGCCCGAGGAGGACGAGAGTCGTGATGCCCGCCGCGGCCTCGAAGTAGACGTCGTGTACCGCTCCTGCGCCAGTGGTGCCGTGGCTCGGGAGATGGTCTGCAAAGTTTCTTTGAAGGCTCAGAAAGACTTCCGCGGTCCTGTAAAGGCTGTACAAGAAAGCCGCGCCCGTTCCGAGCGCGATGAGGGTGAACATGTTGAGATTCCGCGTTCTCAGCGAGGCCCAGCCTCTCTCGAAGAACGGCCATCCGCACCACAGGACGACCGGCGTCGCGAGGAGCAGCTGGACGATGAGGTTGAGGCGCGGTGGGAACGAGTCCCTCAGCGCGGGCACCAGCATCGCGCCCATCTCGAAGAGAAACAGCGGAAGCGTCAGACCCAGGCTCACCCAGAACCGCCGGGACATGTCCCGAAGCTCCGGGTTCTCCTCCTCCGCGGCTGTCGGCATCATCGGCTCGAGCGCCATGCCGCAGATCGGGCAGGCTCCGGGCTTGTCCCTGATGATCTCGGGGTCCATGGGGCAGGTCCAGAGAGAGGGACCGGGGGACTTCTTAGAAGGTGAAGAGGGGATGGGCGCGGCAGGCTGCGACGGCGAGGCTGCTGCGGTGGCGGAAGGGCCTCCAGCGGTGTCCGTCTTTCTATTCGAAGAAAATCTTTCTGGCTCTTTCTTGAATTTCTCCGCGCAACCCTTCGCGCAGAAATACCAGGTCTTCCCCCCGTACTCGACCTTCGCCGCGGCGCGCGCGGGATCCACGGTCATTCCGCAGACGGGATCGATCTCGCCTGCGGGCGGCGGGGAGTGAACCGGCAGCTGCAAGGAACCCTGTCCGAATCCCGCCTCAGCCCCGGATTTCCGAGAAGCGCGCGATGCGCACGAACTGGTCGCGGATCGAGCGGAGGAGCGCGATGCGGTTCGCCCTCACCTCGGGATCTTCGGCCATGACGAGGACCTCCGTGAAGAAGAGGTCGAGGCTCGGGCCGAGGGACGCCATGATGGAAAGTGCGTCGCCGTATCGTCTGTTCGCCACGAGGTCGTCGAGCATGCCGCGCGCCTGCAGGTAGTCGAGCGCGAGCGCCTTCTCGGCGTCGTCGGTCATCTTCGCCGGGTCGGGTTCGGCGCCCTCGTCTTCGGCCTTCTCGAGGATGTTCTGCATCCTCTTGAACGCGGTCGCGAGAGGCGCGAAGTCCTGCTCCTTGCGGAGCGCCTCGACGGCCTCCACGCGCTCGGCGGCGTCCACGAGATCCGGGCATGCGGTCGTGAGGACGGCTTCGACGGTGTCGGGCTCGTGTCCCTTGCTCTCGAGGAGGAACCGCAAACGCTCGAGGAAGAACGCCGACAGCTCCGGGAGCAGCTCCTCCTTCGTGCGCGGCAGGCCGCCGTGCAGCGCCGCGGCGTCGGCGCACGCGGCCGGCAGGTCGAGCCGCCACTTCTTGTCGAGAAGGATCCTCACGACGCCGAGAGCCGCGCGCCGGAGTGCATACGGGTCTCTCGAGCCGGTCGGCGCGAGGCCGAGGCCGAAGAGGCCCGTGAGCGTATCGAGGCGATCGGCGAGCGCCACGGCGCCGCCCACATCTCCGCGCGGCACGCCGTCGCCGGGAGAAGCCGGCCGGTAGTGGTCGTACAGCGCCTGCCAGACTTCCTCGCGCTCGCCGTCGCGCCGCGCGTAGAGGCCGCCCACGACGCCCTGCAGGTCGGGGAACTCGCGCACCATGTCGGTCACGAGGTCCGCCTTCACGAGCCTTGCCGCACGCACGAGCATCCCGTCGAGGTGCGAGAGGCCGAGGCGCGCGGCGAGCTTCTCGGTGAGATCCTGAATGCGGCCCGTCTTCTTCAGGTAGTCCCCGAGCGACTCCTGGAACTGGAGGTTGCCGAGCCTCGGGAGGCGATCCTCGAGCCTCGTTTTCCCGTCGTCGTCCCAGAAAAAGCGCGCATCCGAGAAGCGTGCGGCGGTAACCCACTCGTTACCCTGCGCGATCAGGCCCTTCGGGTCGCCCGTCTGGTCGCAGACGGCGAGGAAGTGCGCGGCGAGCCGGCCGCCCGCGCGCACGGGCAGCATCTTCTGGTGCTCGCGCATGGAGGTGACGAGAATCTCCTCGGGCAGCTCGAGGAACGCGGGGTCGAACGACCCGCGGACGACACCAGGCGACTCGACGAGATGCGCCCACGTGTCGAGGAGGGCGGCATCGTCGGCGGGCTCGCCTCCGACCTCGGCCGCAAGGGCGCGCGAGAGCTCTTCGAAGCGGGTCCTCCGGACGGCGAGATCCATCTCCACGTGCGCCGCGCGCAGCTTCTGGAGCCAGTCGGAGACGCCCATCGTGACGATGCGCCCGGGAGCGAGCGTGCGGTGGCCGTACGTCGTGCGCCCGCTTTCGACGCCGAAGAGCGCCATCGGGATCACGAGCCCGTCCAGGAGCGCGAGCACGGAGTGAACCGGCCGGACCCACTGCGGCGTGCCGTCGCCCCAGCGCATCATGCGCGGAAACGTCATCTTCTCGACGATCGGCGGGAGGATCTCGGCGATCACCTCGTTCGCCGGACGTCCGGGCGTCACCTTGCGCGCGACGAGGTAAGCGCCCTTCGGCAGCGTCGCGACGCGAAGGTCTTCCACGGCCACGCCCTGGGCCTTCGCGAAGCCCGCCGCCGCCTTCGTCGGGTTGCCGTCCGCGTCGTAGCCGACCGAGGCCGGCGGGCCGGTGACTTCGGTCTCGGTGTCTCGCTGCTGGTCGGCCACGTCCTGGCCGACGAGGGCGAGCCGGCGCGAGGTCGAATGCACCGCGAACGTGCCCCCGAGCCTCGCCTCCGCGAACGCGGCCGTTACGCGCGCGAGAAGCTCCTCGCGAGCCGCCGGCAGGACTCCGGCGGGAATCTCCTCGGCGAGGATCTCGAACAGCAGCTCAGCCATTCCCGGCCTCGTCGTGCGCCGGCGGCGACGCCGGCTTCGGAAGGAGCGGGAAGCCCAGGGCCTCTCGCGACGCCACGTAGGCGTTTGCGCAGCCCACGGCGAGGTCGCGCACGCGTCGGATGACGCCGACGCGATCCGTTGCCGAGACGGCGCCGCGCGCGTCGAGGATGTTGAACGCGTGCGAGCACTTCAGCGCGAGGTCGTACGCCGGAAGCACGAGGCCCGCCTCGAGGCAACGCGCCGCCTCGGCCTCGAAGCGCTCGAACAGCGTTTGCCAGAGAGCCGTATCGGCCACCTCGAACCCGTATTTCGAGACCTCGTATTCTTCCTGCCTGCGCGCCTCGCCGTACGTGACGCCGGGCGCCCATTCGATGTCGTACACGCTCTCTCGCTTTGCGAGAAACATCGTGATCCGCTCGAGCCCGTACGTGATCTCGGCCGTGATCGGCGCAAGGTCGATGCCGCCGGCCTGCTGGAAGTACGTGAACTGCGTGATCTCCATCCCGTCGAGGAGCACCTGCCAGCCGACCCCCCATGCCCCGAGCGTCGGCGACTCCCAGTTGTCCTCCTCGAAGCGCAGGTCGTGCTCCTTCGGGTCGATGCCGAGGGCGACGAGGCTCTCGACGTAAAGATCCTGCACGTCGGCCGGCGCGGGCTTCAAAACGACCTGGTATTGCAGGTGCTTCACGAGGCGGAACGGATTCGCGCCATATCGCCCGTCCGCCGGGCGCCTCGAGGGCTGCACGTACGCCGCGCGCCACGGCTCCGGCCCAAGGACGCGCAGAAACGTGGCCGGATGCATCGTCCCGGCCCCCACCTCGACGTCCCACGGCTGCTCGAGCAGACAGCCCTTCGACGCCCAGTAGGCCGACAACCTGAGGATGAGAGTCTGCAGATCCATTTTGCGAGCCCGTCGTGGGGGTGCCAAGTGTACCGAATCGGGCGTTCATGAGAGCGTGCCGAGGAACCGGTAGCTCTTCAGCTCGTGTCCGAGGAAGGTCCGGCGCGCGTCCCGGGTCAAGTTCTCGAGATCGACGAGCGCCGTGGGCACCGGCGGCTTTCGCGAAAGCTCGACGAGCGGAAGCTTCCTGATCACCCGGATGAGGGCGCGGATCCCCTCCGGCGCCTCGTCCTCGGGCAGGACGCCCGCAAAGCGCAGGAGCCACACCTCGAAGTACCGCGCCGCGAGCGGGGCCGGGACACCCGCCTCGAGGGCGTCGAGGACGTGTCTCACGAGGCGGAAGACTTCACCTCCCAGCTCGGACTCGGGGACGAACGTGAGCGCGCTCTCGGCGAGATACGGGAGGAGCATCGCCGTCTCGGCCCGCGACGCGAGGTCGAACGCGCTCGCGACGATCTCGAGGGCGTCGACGCGCGCGAGATCGGCGCCTTCGCGCCGGAAGTACGTGAGCGAGACCTCCGTGAGGAGCTGCAGCGCGGCGGCCCGTTTCGACCTTCCGCGGGCGCCGCGGACGGCCGCGCGCACGACGCCGTGGTCTTTTGTGAGAAGCGCGACGACGAGATCTTTCTCCGAGAGCGGGTCGAGCTTCAGAATGAAGGCCGTGGTGGAGACGAGCGACATGCGGGGCGATTCTGCTCCGCCGGGGGAGGGACGTCTCCCCCGCGTCGTCGTGAGGCTGGGATGGGTCTCGTTCCTGACGGACGCCTCGTCCGAGATGATCGTCCCGCTCCTGCCGGCGTTCGTCGCGACGCTGTCGGGCGTGCCCGCGATGGCGCTCGGCTGGATCGAAGGTGTCGCGGAGACGACGGCGTCGTTCGCGAAGATCCTCTCGGGCCGGCTGACGGACCGGGCGAAGGCGAAAAAACCGCTCGTCTTCATCGGCTACGCCCTCTCGTCACTCTCCAAGCCCCTGATCGGCTTCGCGCCGACCTGGCCCGTCATCGTCTTCATCCGTTTCGTCGACCGCATCGGCAAGGGCGTCCGCACGGCGCCGCGCGACACGATGATCGCGGCCGTCGCCTCGCGGCATCGGCGCGGCGCGGTTTACGGCCTCCACCGCGCGTTCGACAACGCGGGCGCCGTCCTGGGTCCGCTCCTCGCGGCGGGACTGGTGGGTTGGGTCGGGTTGAGCCTGCGGAGTGTCTTCCTGCTGGCGGCAGTTCCGGCCGCCCTGTCGCTGCTGGTGATGGCGTTCGGGGTAAAGGAATCGTCGGAGAACACGCGCTCCTCGCCGAGCTCGTCGCGCCCTGGCGATGCCGCCGCTCCGGGCCCATTACCATTCGAAGAAAAATTCACCGCCTCCCCAGCCCCACCAGAACCTGAAATGCTCGCGTCCGAACGCAATCTTCCTCCGATCTTCTGGCGCGCGGCGTGGCTCATCGCGTTCTTCACGCTTTCCGCGTCGTCCGACACGTTCCTGCTCCTCAAGGCGAAGGAGATCGGGATCGCCGCCGCCTGGCTGCCAGTCCTCTGGGCGTTCTCCAACGCCGTCAGGTCGGCGCTGTCGATATGGGGCGGCGGCCTCTCGGACCGCTTCGGGCGCAGGCGGCTCCTGCTCGCGGCGTGGTCTCTCTACGCTCTGTGCTACGCCGGCTTCGCGTTCGTGTCGTCGCCGTGGCCTCTCGTCGGGCTCGTCGGCGTGTACTCGGTCTACTACGCCCTTTCCGAAGGCACCGAGCGCGCGCTCGTCGCGGACCTCGTGCCCGCCGCTTCGCGCGGGCGCGCATTCGGCTGGATGAACGGCCTCATGGGGTTCGCCGCCCTGCCCGCGAGCGTCGGCTTCGGGCTCATCTGGGAGCACGCGGACTCGAAGACCGCGTTCCTGACGGGAGCCGCGATCGCCACAATCGCCGTGGCGGTCCTCCTCGCTCTTCGCTTTCCCCGCCCGCGCCCCGCCGGGTAAGATCCCCGTCATGTCAGGACCCGTCTGGAAACGCCTCCGCATCAAGGGAACCTGCGACGCGTGCGGCGACACGTGCGACGAGCTTCTCGCCTCGGGCACCGTGGTCGACTTCAAGTTCACGCCAGACTCGCGCTACTGTGCGTCCTGCTACGCCCGCTACGCGGGCCGGTACGACGAGCTGAACCCGAAGGCGGTCGCCGAGCAGCAGAACCCGCCCGCTCTCTCGCGCCCCATCGCCAAGGGTGACATGCCGGATTGAGCGTCCTCCTGGAGCGTTTCGCCGGCACGCCGCTCCTTCCGATCGCCGAAAAGGTCGCGGAAGGCCGCCGTCTCTCGTTCGACGACGGCGTCGCCCTGTCCACGTCTCCCGACGTCCTCGGCGTCGGTACGCTCGCGAACTTCGTGCGCGAGAAAAGGCACGGCAACACCGGCTACTACAACGTGAATCGCTACCTGAACCCCACGAACCTCTGCTGGGTGGACTGCGCGCTCTGCGCCTGGGCGCGCAAGCCCGGCGTGGACGGCGGCTACACGATGTCCATCGAGGAGGCGGTCGCAGAGTCGGCCGCCGGATGGCACGACGGGATCACCGAGCTCCACATCGTGGGCGGCCTCCACCCGTCGCTCCCCTACTCCTGGTACCTCGATCTCCTCCGGGCGCTCAAGTCCCGCTTCCCGGGCGTCCACCTCAAGGCCTGGACGATGGTGGAGCTCGACTGGATCGCGCGTGTCGGAAAGCGCGACGTCGTCGACGTCATCCGCGACCTGAAGGCCGCCGGCATGGACTCGTGTCCCGGCGGAGGCGCCGAGATCTTCGCGAAGAGGGTCCGCGACGTCATCTGCCGCGACAAGATCTCCGGAGAGCGCTGGCTCGAGGTCGCGCGCCTCTGCCACGAGAACGGCGTGAGGACGAACGTCACGATGCTCTACGGCAGCATCGAGACCGTCGAGGAGCGCGTGGACCACCTCGTGCGCATCCGCGAGCTGCAGGACGAGACGGGGGGCTTCCTCGGCTTCATTCCGCTCGCGTTCCATCCCGAGGAAACGCAGCTCCCCCATCTGCCCGCGGCGACGGGCCTCACGGACCTCAAGGTCATCGCCGTCGCGCGCCTCATGCTCGACAACGTCGACCACGTCAAGGCGTACTGGGTGCAGATCGGCGAGAAGCTCGCGCCCGTCGCGCTCCACTTCGGCGCAGACGACCTCGTGGGCACGGTGACGGAGGAGACGATCACGCACGCGGCGGGCGCCAAGACCGAGGCCGGCCTTTCGCGCGCCGAGATGGAGCGCATGATCCGGGGCGCCGGCCGGGAGCCCTTCGAGCGCGACGCGTACTACGAACGCGTTGTGCGGGATGAGGCCGGTCACGTGCTACGAGCCAACCGGCGGGATTTCGAGAATAGGAAAAGAGAAGATTCTTCGAAGGTGGGGGGAAAAAACCCCGACCTCGTTTCGCCGGCGCGTCTCGACGCCTCGATCGCCTCGAGCTAACGGACCCGGCCTCTCCGCCCCGCCGGCACGCCGGCACGCCGGCCGCGGCTGAAGTGTTTGCACCATTTATTTGTCTCGACTCATTGCCGAGAGTCGTTGCGTGAATGACAATCGGGGCGCTCCTAACGCCGCCTCAGGGTTTCGGGGGAATGACCGATCGTGGTGATCTCGTGCATTCTCGCTTTGACGCTTGTGTCCCGTCCGATTTCGACCTCTCCGGTGGTCGCGCTGCAGCCGCTCGGCGAGGTGAACGAGAGCGTCGTCGAGAACCTCGCGCGGAACCTGGGCTCACTTTTCGGGCTGAACGTCACCGTTCTTCCGAAGGAGCCCTTGCCCGAATCCGCTTACTACGCACGGCGAGACCGGTACCGTGCCGAAGATCTCGTGGCGTTCCTCGACCGCACCACCGCGGCCGCGATTCCTCACGTCCTCGGCGTCACGTCCCGGGACATCTCGGCGCCGAAGGGAGACGTCGCGGACTGGGGCGTTCTCGGAGTCGCTAGGCTCGGCGGACGGCCCGGCGTCGTCTCGACGTACAGGCTGCACGCGGGCGAGGCGTCTGAGGCGATGTTCTCGCAGAGGCTCGACCGCGTCGCCGCGCACGAGCTCGGCCACGCGCTCGGCCTTTCGCACTGCCCGAATCCGCACTGCCTCATGCACGACGCGGAAGGCACCATCCGCACCGTCGACTTCGCGACCGGATTCTGCGAGAAGTGCATCCGGGCCCTCGCGGAGAAGCTCCGCTAGGTGCGCGTCACTCGGGCTTGATGGCCGCGAGGAACTTCAGAGCCTGTCCCCGCCCGCCGCCGCGCTCGATGTAGAAGCGGATGTACTTGCCCTTCGGCGCTTTCCGGATCTGCGCCTGCAGCTCCTCCACCGTCCCCACGGGCGTGCCATTCACCTCGAGGATGACGTCGCCTTCCTGGAGGTTCGCGTCGCCCGCGGGCGAGACCGGCCTGACGTGGGTGATGATGACGCCCTTCTGGATATCCCGGTCCAGGCCGTAGGCCCGGCGCGCCTGCGGCGTCAGCTCGTCGAGCTCGAGGCCGAGCATCTTCTGCTTGCCGGCCTTCGAATCCTCTTCTTCCCTGGCCGGCTTCTCGCCGATATCCGGCCTCTCCTCGAGGGTCGCGACCGCGGTCTTCTCCTTGCCGTCGCGGAGGTACGCGATCGAAATCTTGGAGCCGGGTGCCTTGCCCGAAACGTAATCGATGAGATCGCGGTTGTTCTTCACCGTGACGTCGTCGACCTTCGTGATGATGTCTTCGTGCTTCAGGCCGGCTTTCTCGGCGGGTTTGCCGGGCTCGACCGAGTTCACGAGGGCGCCTTCGGGCTTCTTCAGGTCGTAGGTCTCCTGCAGCTTCTTGTCGATCGACTCGATGCTCACGCCGAGGAATCCGCGCACGACCTTGCCCTTCTTGAGCTGGGGCAGGAGGCGCTTGGCCATGTTCACGGGCACCGCGAAGCCGATGTTCTGCGCGAAGTTGTTCTGCCCGCGCGCCATCGCGGTGTTGATTCCGATCACCTCTCCGGCCACGTTCACGAGCGGGCCGCCCGAGTTGCCGAAGTTGATCGCGGCGTCGGTCTGCAGGAGGCTCTCGAAATTCGCGGTCGCGCGCGAGAGGCCCGCGTACCGGCCCTTGCCGGAGATAACGCCCACGGTGACGGACTTGTCGAAGTTGAGAGGGTCGCCGATCGCCATGACCCATTCACCGACGCGGATCCGGTCCGAATCTCCAAGCCTCACGATGGGAAACGGCCGGGGGCCGTCGATCTTCAGGAGCGCGAGATCCGAGGCCGGATCGCGGCCCACGACCTTCGCCGCGTAATCGTCCGTGTCGCCGACCTTGACCTCGATCTTGTCGGCGCCGTCGATGACGTGGTTGTTCGTGAGGATGTAGCCGTCACTCTCGATGATGAAGCCCGTGCCTCCCGAAAGCTGCTTCTGGTCCTCATCGTTGTCCGAGCCCCTGCGTCTCGGACCCTCCGGGCCGAAGAAGAACTCGAACGGGTCGGAGCCGTCCGGGTTTCCGAAGTTATGGAAGCTCCGGCCGCGCAGCTGGTCGGCCTTGATGATGTCCGTCGCCGTCACCGAGACGATGGCCGGCGTGACCTGCTCGACGATGTCGGCGAACGACGGCAGCGCGACCATCTGAGGAGCGCGGGCGGCTGCGGCCGTCACGGCGGCGGGGGCGGCAGCCCTCTTCTGAGCGGAAGCGAGCTTCGTGAAGTCCAGGCTTCCGGCCAGGATCATCCCGAAGACGACCGAGCCGGCGAGGAGAGCGGCGAGAGACAGAACCTTCGTTTTCGTACGCATACCGTCCATAGATGATAGATCCTCGTCGAGGACGGCCTCTGCCGTCTTCCTTTCACGTTACGGGCAAAGATCGTGCCGGGCCTGTAGTGTCAAAGCGACATCCGTCCAAGAGCGGCATGGTCGCGGAAGATGCAGCGGTCCATCGCCACGGGAATGCCAGCGGCCGCGAGGCGGCGGGCCGCCTCCTCGTCCACCACGCCGTCCTGCATCCAGAAGAATCCCGCTCCGCGCTCGAGAGCTGCGTCGGCGATCGAGGACACGAACTCCGAGCGCCGGAAGACGTCCACGACGTCGAGGCGCACGTCCCTCGGAATGGAGGCGAGATCCGGATAGCACCTTTTTCCCAGAATCTCGGCATGGCCGGGGTTCACGGGAATCACGTCGAATCCCGCGCTCAGGAGATAGCTCGCGATCGCGTGCGACGGGCGGCTTTCTTCGGGCGAGCAGCCCACGACCGCGATCGTCCTGGCGGTTCTCAGGGCGCGAGCGATTTCCGCGGGGTCGTTGATGCCTGCCACCCCGCCTCCTATCGCGGCCGGCCCCTGTCGGCGTACTCGTCTTCGGGGCGCATGTTGTAGAAGAACGTCACCGTCACACCCTCCCTGTCGTGCCCGAGGTCGCTCGGCAGCGGGCGAAACGCGCTCGAGCGCGCGATGGCCTGGAAAGCGGCGTTGTCGAAAGGGGGACGCCCGGAGGGCGAAAGCACGGTCTCACCTTCGACGCGGCCGTCCTTCAGGATGTAGAAGCGGATCGTGATCCGGCCCTTCATGCCGTAGCGCGCGAGTGCCGGCACGTCCCAGTTCCGCTTGATCTTCCGGATCATTTCCGCCGCGTACGCTCCCCAGTCGTACCCGACGGTGTCGAACGAGAGCGGCCCCGAGTCGACGAATCCCCCTTCACGATCGAAGCCGCCTCCCTCCTCTCCGCCGCCGCCGGACTGGGCGGCTTTGCGGGCCGCGTCGGCGGTGATCGCGCCGAGGTCGGGACCGGGTATGCCGAGCAGCCTCCGCCGGGCGGCCCGCTCTTCGGCCGTCGGTGGATCGTGCAGCGGGCCGGCGGTCGCGAGGTCCGTGAGCTTCCGCCTCTCACCCGAAGGGCTTCCAAGGGGCGCTTGCGCGGCCGGCGCCGGGGCGATCCTCGGTCCCGCTCTCCCGGCCTCGAGGTCGCGAATGCCCGCCTGTGGAACTGCCTTCGGCACGGGCAGCACCGGGAGGGTGCGGTCCCCCCCGTGCGCCTGCCGGTTCATGTCCGACGGCAGAGAGGTCTTCGGCGCCTCCTTCGCGCGCGCACCCGGCGCCGGAAAAAACTGAATCGGGATCGCCGGATCGGGCGGTGTCGAGCTCATGAGGCTCTGGATTCCGAGCGGATCCAGCGCGTTCTGCGCGGCGGTGCGCGCGGGAAGCTTCACGGTCAGGAGGGCGATGACCAGGAGGAGGTGCAGGATGACCGAGACCGCGAACGCGCGTTCGGTGTTGATGCGCCGCGAGTCGCGCTGGACGACCGCGCCCGCCGGGAGGAACTCCGGCGCGGGCAGGATCGCCTTCTCGTCGAACGGATCCTCTCCGGGGGGCAGGCCCTTCTCGGGGGGCCAGGCCTCGACGGTTTCCGCGCCCTCGACAAATTCGTCGTTCAGGGAGATGACGATGAGATCGCTGATGTGCTTCCTCGGGAGGGCGATTCGTGGCGCGCCGGACCACCCCCATGGGAAGTCCGTGCCAGATCGGTCCGTTGCGCATGTTACGCGGTCTCAGGCCTTTTCAGGCGCTCGACCCTTGCCCCGGGACGCCTCACGGCCTATAATTCGCCAGCGGACTTTCAAGGGGCTTGAAAGGGGGCACACGCCCTCTTTTTTTTGCCCCAAACGGGCTCAAGAAAGGTACGAAACGGTTTCATGGATCAGGCGGTGCTCCCCTTCGACGACGTCACGGTGGACCTTCTTCGGACGCGCATCGGCGCGCTCTCTCTGGAGCTCTGCCACGTCGAATGGAAGAGAGGATCACGCGCCACGCTGACGCTCACCGTGGACAAGCCCGCCGGTGTGACACTGGAGGACTGCGAGGCCGCGTCGCACGCAGCGTCGGAAATTCTCGACCCCCTCGAGGAGCAGCTTCCGAAGTACGCGCTCGAGGTTTCCTCCCCCGGCCTCGATCGGCCCCTGTGGACTCTCGCGGACTTCACACGCTTTCGCGGCCGGCGCATCACCGTGCGACTCGCCGGGAAGGTAGAGGGCGCCGCGCGCCTGAAGGGCGTCCTGGAAGAAGTCCGGGGGGATTCCCTGACCGTCCTTGATGAGGATCAGCGCCGACGATACACTGTGCGATTCGGCGACGTCCGGCTCGCACGCCTCGTCCCCGAGCTCTGAACAGAATGCGGCCCACGGAGAACACGACACGATGAGTGCGACTCAACCCCCGACGGACAGCGGCGCGGCGCCGGAAAAGCCGGAGAAGAAGACGGGCAAGGGCTCGCGCGGCGGCGCCAAGGCGCGCGCCGCGAAGGCGGCAAAAGCGGCCCAGGCTCCGCCCGCGACGCGCGCTGACGAGATCATCGAGGCCCTGCGCGCGGCCTCGCGCGACAAGGAGATCGATTTCGAGCGGCTCGTCGCCGCGCTCGAGGAAGCCATCGCGACGGCCGCTCGCAAGGTCTACAAAGTCCGCGAAATGGCGGCCCGGTTCGACCAGAAAACCGGAACGCTGACGGCGTGGACTCCCTATCGGATCGTGGCCGAAAAGACGATCAAGCCGGAGGAGCCCGCGCCGACGGCCGCGATCGATCCGGAAGACGTGCCGCTCGGGCAGACCGTCGCGCCCGCGCCCGCTCCGGCCGTGCCGATCGACCCGGAGAAAGAGATCCGCCTGCCCTACATCGAGGTTCTTCCCGAGGAGGCGCACGCGCTTCTTCAGGGCGAGCTCGCGAGCCAGAGCTGGGAAGTCGTGCGGAATCCGAAGGGCGAGGGATCGGTGGGCGAGGAATCGGTCATC
Organism: Thermoanaerobaculia bacterium; assembly: GCA_963816185.1. Classification (GTDB taxonomy): domain Bacteria; phylum Acidobacteriota; class Thermoanaerobaculia; order UBA5066; family UBA5066; genus Fen-183. Next base: position 522,184 of record CAWFJJ010000030.1, read on the forward strand.
GAGCCGGCCTCGATGGGGCTCGGCGACGAGATCCGTCTCTATCGCTCGACCGAGGGCCTCGGCCGCATCGCCGCGCAGAGCGCCAAGCAGGTCCTCTATCAGAAGGTCCGTGAGGCCGAGCGCGACAACATCTACAACGAGTTCTTCCCGAAGCTCGGCGAGCTCATCACGGGCACGGTCAAGCGGTTCGAGCGCGGCGACATGATCGTGGACCTCGGCCGCACGGAAGCGGCGATCCCGCGCGAGCACCAGTCACGCGCGGAGCGTTACACGCAGGGCGAGCGCGTACGCGGCGTCCTCGCGGACGTCCACAAGAACCCGAAGGGCTCGCAGATCATCCTTTCTCGAACCGCCCCCGAGCTCCTCATGCGCCTCATGGAGATGGAGGTCCCCGAGATCTACGACGGCACGGTCGTCATCCGGGGCTGCGTGCGGCAGCCCGGCGATCGCGCGAAGGTGGCCGTTTCGTCCCGCGAGAGGGACGTCGACCCCGTCGGAGCGTGCGTGGGCATGCGCGGCTCGCGCGTGCAGGCGATCATGCGCGAGCTTCGCGGCGAGCGCATCGACATCATCCAGTATTCCGACGACCTCATCACGTACGCGCAGAACGCGCTCTCCCCGGCGAAGATCACGCGCGTCTCGGCCATGCCGGCCGACGACGAGGCCACGCAGGAGATCGGCCCGGACGGCCAGCCCGTGGAGCCCGTCCCCACCCTCGAGTGCATCGTCGAGGAGGACCAGCTTTCGCTCGCCATCGGAAAGCGCGGGCAGAACGTCCGCCTCGCCGCAGCCCTGATCGGCGCCCGCATCGAGATCAAGAGCGAACAGGCCGTCAAGGCCGAGGTCGCGCAGGCTCTCCAGCGGATGCTGCTCGTCTCGCAGCGCCGCGCAACGCCGCTCGCGGAGGTCCCGGGCTTCGACGAGGCGGCCACCGCCGCCTTCACGGCCGCGGGGTTCGCGACCGTCGGCGATCTCCTCGAGGCGGAAAGCGGAGCCGAGGGCAAAGAGGGCGACGATCCGCTCTCCTCGGTCACGCTCGACAAACCCGCGCGCGACGCGGCCCTGGAAGCGGCGCATGCCTTCGAAGAGGCGCCCGAAGAAGAGGAGGCTGCCGACGAGGGCCTCGAGTTCCAGGAAGTGTCCGAGACCGAGGGCGAGAAAGGCCCCGAGGGAGACCCGCAGACTTGAAGACGACAGCGGCCAAATTCACCGTCGCCCAGCTCGCCAAGATGATGGGCAAGCCTGCGAAGGAAGTCCTCTTTCTTCTGCAGGGCATCGGCGTCGACGTCAAGACCGCCGAGTCCGTTCTCGATCCTGCGACTGCTCAGGCTCTTCTCATGGGCAAGACGCAGGCGCCCAAATCGCTGATCGTGAGGCAGGCCCCTTCAGCCGCGGCCGCGGCCGCGGCCGCGAGCGCCTCGGCGGCCAAAGCACGGACCGAGCGCGCGGCGTTGAAGCGCATCAAGATCGTCGAGCGTTCCCTCGACGCCGAAGAGGGCGAGGCGGGCGAACCAACGGCGACTCTCGAGCCGGAAGTGCCCGCGCTCTCGACCGCGGCCGAGGAGCCGCCCGCTCCGCCGAAGGTCGAAGCCGCGGCGCCCCCCGCATCCGCATCCGAAGTTCCCGTCGAGCCTGCGCCGCCCGCACCCGCAAGTCCTCCTCCGGCCGCGCCTCCCGTCGCGTTCATTCCCTTCACCCCGCCTCCTCAGGCTGCGGCGGCCGCCGCTCGCCCGCGCCCCGCCGAGACGCCGGCCCTGGCCCCCCGGCGCCCGATTGCAGCTCCGCCTGCCCGCGTCAGCCCTCCGCCCGTCGCGTCGAAGACCCCGCCGCCGCCCCCGGCTCCCACGCCTCCTGCGGGAGCTCTCGGCCGCATCCTGAAGCGGGCGGGCGATCTTCCGCCGGGTCCCTCAGCCGCTCCCGTCCCGGCCGCGCCCGCTCCGCGTCCCGAGGCGATGATGTCCCACGGCGCGAGCGCCGGTCCTCATTCACCGGGCGTCACGCACGTCCGGGCCGCTTCCCCTCCCACGCAGGCCGGCGCGACGGCCGCTCTGCCGCTCCGCGGCGCGGGAGGTCTCGGCCGCGCAGTCATTGCACCTCCGAGCGCCGCCACCCTCCGGCCGTACCGCGCCGCCCAGCCGGCCATCGGCACGAGTTTCCCGCGTCCCGGCATGCCGCCGCGCCCCGGCATGCCGCCCAGGCCCGGATTCGCGCCGCGCCCCGGCTTCTCCCCGCGCCCCGGCGGCCCTTCGGGCCCCGGATTTGGACCGCGTCCCCCCTTCGGCCGGCCGCCGCTCGGGGGCGTCGCCCCCCCTGTGCTGCCCGATACGGCCGAGCGCAGGAAGAAGGACGCGACGAAGCCGGGCCTCGGCGTCAAGAAGGGCGACGCGAAGAAGACGGAGTCGAAGAAGCCGCGCACGAAGGAGGTCTCGGCGCTCGAAGAGGACGTGCGCGAGTACCTCGGCACGTACAAGCAGGATACGTACGAGGACATTCCGACGCCCTCGGCTGAAGGGACGGACGAGGCGCTCGCCGCCAAGCCGCTCTCCAAGTCCGCGCAGCGCCGCGCCGGCAAGAAGACGATGGCGACGGAGACCGGCGAGGTCGTCGAGGTCAAGAAGAAGGCAGAGGGGCCCGTCTTCCTGTCGGAAGGCGTCACGATCAAGGAGCTCTCCGAGAAGCTCGGGGTCCTGGCGAAAGACCTCATGAAGGCGTTCCTGTCGCGCGGCGTCTTCGCGACGATCAACCAGCCGCTCGACCCCAAAGTGGCCGTGGAGATCGCACGGGAGTTCGGCGTCGAGGCGGCCGTCGTCTCCTTCGAGGAGGAGCTCGAGCTCTCGCGCCAGCAGACCGCGAACGACCAGGCGGCGGCGACCGCTCTCGCGCCGGAGGCCGGCCTCGGCGTCCCCTCGGGAGAGCGCGTACCCCGCGCGCCCGTCGTGACCGTCATGGGACACGTCGACCACGGCAAGACGTCGCTCCTCGACGCGATCCGTAAGGAGCACGTCGCCGAGGGCGAGGCCGGCGGCATCACGCAGCACATCGGCGCTTACCGAGTCGTCGCGAAGGGCAAGCCCATCGTCTTCCTCGATACGCCGGGCCACGAGGCGTTCACCCTGATGCGCTCGCGCGGCGCGAAGGCCACGGACATCGTCGTCCTCGTGGTCGCAGCCGACGACGGCGTCATGCCGCAGACGCAGGAGGCGATCGACCACGCGCGCGCCGCGAAAGTCCCGATCGTCGTGGCCATCAACAAGATCGACAAGCCCGACGCGAACCCGCAGCGTGTCAAGCAGGAGCTCGCCGAGAAGGGCGTCCTCGTCGAGGAATTCGGAGGCGACGTCGTCGCCTGCGAGATCTCCGCGAAGAAGAAGATCGGAATCGACCAGCTCCTCGAGATGATCCTGCTCCAGGCCGACCTCCTCGAGCTGAAGGCCGTGGCGACGGGGCCCGCCCGCGGCGTCGTGCTGGAGGCGCGCCGCGAGGCGGGCAAGGGCACGCTCGCGACGGTGCTCGTGCAGCAGGGCACGCTTCACGTCGGCGACGTCTTCTTCGCCGGCACGGCCGTGGGTCGCGTCCGCGCGATGCTCGACGACCACGCCGCGCGCGTCACCGAGGCGCCTCCCGCGACGCCGGTCGAGGTCATGGGCTTCGAGGACATCCCGAACGCCGGCGACACGCTCCAGGTCGTCGAGGACGAAGGCAAGGCGCGCCAGGTCTCGCAGTTCCGCTCGCTCAAGGAGCGCGAGGAATCGCTCACGAAGTCCTCGCGCATGTCGCTCGACTCGCTCTTCAACCGGATGAAGGAAGGCGAGATGAAGGATCTCGCCCTCATCGTGAAAGCCGACGTGCACGGCTCCGAGGAGGTCCTCGTCCAGACGCTCGGCAAGCTCTCCACCGAGAAGGTCAAGGTCAGCGTTCTGCACTCCGGAGTCGGGGCCATCTCGGTGAACGACGTCCTCCTCGCGTCGGCGTCCGACGCCATCGTCATCGGTTTCAACGTCAAGCCCGAGAAGAAGGCGCAGGAGCTCGCCGACCACGAGGGCATCGACATTCGCCTCTACTCCGTCATCTACACGCTCACGGACGAGATCAAGAAAGCCATGACGGGCCTTCTCGACACGGTCAAGAAGGAAGTCACGCGCGGGCACGCCGAGGTGCGCGAGACGTTCAAGGTGCCGAAGATCGGGACGATCGGCGGATGCATGGTCACGGACGGCGTCATCCCGCGCTCGGCTTCCGTGCGCCTCATCCGCGACAGCCGCGTCATCTACGAGGGCAAGGTCGGCTCTCTTCGCCGCTTCAAGGACGACGCGTCCGAGGTGAAGCAGGGCTTCGAGTGCGGCATCGGCATCGCGGGCTATCAGGACGTGAAGGTCGGAGACGTCATCGAGGCATTCGTCGTCGAGGAGCTCGCGGGATCGCTGACCTGAGGCGTTCGTGGTCGTTGCTCTCACGGTTTTCGAATTTCATCTTCCCGGGTGCCGGGGCCTCAAGGAGAAGCGCTCGTTCCTGAGGCCGCTGAAGACCCGGCTCCGCGGAGACTTCGAGATCTCGGCCGCCGAAGTCGCGCATCAGGATCTCCTTCAACGCGCGACCCTCGGAATCGCAGCAGTGGGACCCGATCCGGAGGCTCTGGAGCCGCTGCTGCAGAGGATCCGCCGTTTCATCGAAGGCTATGCGGAGGAGAACGGAGCCGAGATCGCGAGCGAGCGGCACGAGCTCGTGGGGTTCGGGGATGTCGGCGCGCCGGGCAGCTCCTTCGGGACTTGAACGATCCGCTGAAAGCAGGTGACGACATGGCGACACAGAGACGCTCCGCGGGGGCCACGGGCAGGCGCCCGAAGCAGGTCGGAGACGTCGTGCGGGCGGAACTGGCGCGCCTCTTGAGAGAGGACCTGCGCGATCCGGCGATCGGCTTCGCGACGATCACGGACGTCGTCATGGCCGACGACCTGCGCTCGGCGCGCGTCTTCGTGTCGGTTTTCGGCCCGAAGGAGCAATTCAAGAAGACCGTCGACGCCCTGAACCACGCGCGGGGACACCTGCGCTCTCTCGTGGGAAAGAACTGCAGCCTGCGTTACGCGCCGGAGCTGACGTTCGCCGAGGACCACACGCTCGAGCGCGGCGCCCGCGTCGAGGAGCTCCTGCGCTCGATTCCGAAGCTGCCGGGCGAGCCGGACGCCTCATGACGCCGCGCGACGCCGAGATCGACGCCGCCTACGAAGACATCGCGAGGCTGCTCGCGACGGGGAAGCGGTTCCTCCTCACGGGCCACCGCAACCCGGACGGCGACGCCCTCGGCTCGGCGCTCGGTCTCGCGCTCGCGCTCGAGGCGCAGGGCAAGGAAGCACGCGTCGTGATGCGCGATGCGTGGCCTTCCGCCTACGCGAAGATGCCCGGGATCTTCCGCGTTCTCGTGGCGGACTCGTTGCCCGACGACTGGCCCTCGGGCTGGGACGCGCTCTTCACGATGGAGTGCCCCGACGCGGATCGAGCCGGGTGGCCGAATCTCCTCGCGGGGAAGGTCGTGAACGTCGATCACCATCCCGGCAACACGCGCTACGGCGCGCTGAACCTCGTGGATCTCCCGGCCGCCGCCGTGGGCGAAATCGTGGTCGACCTCCTCGACCTCCTCGGATGGCCGCTCACCAAAGATATCGCGACGAATCTCTGGGTGTCGCTCGTGACCGACACGGGCTCGTTCCGCTACTCGAACACGACGTCGAAGGCGCTCGCGCTCGGGGCGCGCCTCGTGGCCGACGGCGCGCAGCCCGGGCCGGTGAACGAGTTCCTCTTCGAGGCCGCGCCGCTCTCCACTCTGAAGCTCGAGGCGCTCGTCCTCGGGACGCTCGAGCTCCATGCCGGCGGTTCGGTTGCGACGGTCGAGCTGCCCCGCCGCTTCTTCGACGAGAGCGGCGCGAAGGATTCGGACACGGAGGGGCTCGTGAACCGAGCGCGCGGCATCGAAGGCGTGCGCGCCGCAATGCTCCTTCGGGAAGGCGAGAGCGGGGAGATCCGCTGCTCGCTGCGGAGCAAGGGCGTCGTGGACATCCGGAGCGTCGCCGCGCGACACGCCGGCGGCGGGCACCGAAACGCCTCGGGCTGCCGCGTGGCGGGCACGCTCGCGTCGGCGAAGGTGACGCTGGTTCCGGAGGTCGCCGCCGCCGTGGAAGCCGCCGGAGCGGAAGAACCCGTGCCGGGGCCCGAGTGACGGGACCTCCGCGCCCCGAGGGCCCGTCCGGCATCCTCCTCGTCGATAAACCCGCGAAGCTCACGTCCCACGACGTCGTGGACGTCGGGCGCCGGCTGCTCGGGACGCGCCGCATCGGGCACACGGGAACGCTCGATCCCGCCGCGACCGGGCTTCTCGTCTTGTGCGTGGGTCGCGCCGGGCGGCTCCAGTCGTTCCTCACGGGCTGGGAGAAGACGTACGAGGGCACGATGCGCTTCGGGATCGTGACCGACACGTACGACACCGAGGGGACTCCCGTCGGAGAGCCGCACCCCGACCCCCGCCCGGAGCGCGCGCGCCTCGAGGAAGTCTGCCGCTCGTTCACGGGGGAGATCCGGCAGTCGCCGCCGCCCTTCTCGGCAAAGAAGTTCGAGGGCCGGAAGTTCTACGACCTGGCGCGGAAGGGTGAGGCCGTGCCCGATCTCCCCAAGACGGTCACGGTTCACGAGTTCGCGATCCTCGCGCTCGACGGCGATGTCGCGCGGTTCCGAATCTCGTGCACGTCGGGCACGTACATCCGCTCTCTCGCCCACGACGTCGGAAAAGCGCTCGGCTTCGGCGCCCATCTCGCGTCGCTCCGCCGCACCTCGATCGGACCTTTCCGCCTCGAAGACGCGAGCACGCTGCCCGAGCTCGAGGCCCTCGCGCCCGGCGAAAGGCTTTCGAAGCCGTTCTGGCTCGGGCTTTCGGAAATTCCTCTGCCGTTCCCCGCAGTCCCGCTCGCTCCCGCCGAAGCCGTGAAGGTGAAGAGCGGGCACGGCGTGCCCGTGCGGGTCCCGCCCGAGGCCGCCGGCGCCCCGATGGTGCGCCTCACGGCCGGCGGAGACCTCCTCGCCCTCGGCATTCTCGAGCCGCTCGGCAGGGGTGTCCTCGCGCTCGCCCGCCCGAAGATCGTCCTCGGAGAGTGACGTTTGACGCCCGGAGGGCGTCCCGGTAAACTTCCCCGGCTGAAAAATTAGAGACGTCTAAGGAAAAAACGAAATTGGCCCAGCTCACCACGAAGAAGGCGGAAACGATCACCAGCTACCGGCGCCACGAGAGCGATACCGGGTCCCCCGAGGTCCAGGTCGCCCTCCTCTCCAAGCGCATCTCCGAGCTGACCGAGCACTTCAAGGCCCACGCCAAGGACCATCACTCGAGGAGGGGGCTCCTCCAGATGGTCGGCCGGCGGCGCCGCCTGCTCGATTACGTGAAGAGGCGCGACGCGGAGCGGTACCGGGCCCTGATCGAACGCCTCGGACTGCGCAAGTAGTCCTTCTTCCCTCACGTTCGGCGGCACCCCCCGGCCCGCATTCCGCGGTCTCGGGGTCTTTTGCCCGCCGGGCAGGGCCACGCGAAAGGAATTGCCCATGCACGACACCCTGACCGTCGATCTCGATGGCCGTTCGCTCACGATCGAGACCGGCAAGATCGCCAAGCAGTCCGACGGCGCCGCCGTCGTGAAGTGCGGCGACACGGTGGTCCTCGTGACCGCCTGCTACGCGAAGGAAGCACGAGACATCGACTTTCTTCCGCTCACCGTCGAGTACAAGGAATACCAGTACGCCGCGGGGCGGATCCCCGGGGGCTTCTTCAAGCGCGAGGGGCGCCCGACCGAGAAGGAGATCCTCACGTGCCGGATGATCGACCGGCCGTTCCGTCCGCTCTTCCCCGAGGGATTCAACCTCGAGACGCAGATCGTGGGCCTCGTCCTCTCGGCCGATGGCGAGAACGACCCCGACGTCCTCGCGATCAACGGGGCCGCCGCGGCGCTCGCGATCAACACGATCCCCTTCCATCACGTCCTCGGCGCCGTTCGCGTCGGCAAGCTCGGCGAGCGCTTCGTCTTCAACCCGACCGCCAAGGAGCGCAAGGAGTCCGAGCTCGACCTCGTCGTCGTCGGCACGCACGACGCCGTCTCGATGGTCGAGGCCGGCGCGAAGGAGGTTTCCGAGGCTGTGATGCTCGAGGCCATCCTGCGCGGGCACCAACAGGTCAGGAAGATCGTCGAAGCCATCGCCGGGATGGTGGCGCGCCGCAATGTCGTGAAGGCGCCGTTCACGTCTCCCGCGCCGGTCCCGGTGGAGCTCGCGTCGGCCATCCGCGGCCAGTGGGAGGGCCCGATGATGGAGGCCCTCACGTATCCCGGAAAGATCGAGTCGTACGCGAAGATCAAGGAAGTCAAGAAATACGGCGTCGATCTGATCCCCGAGGATCAGGCGGACACGCGCAAGCTGGCCAAGCGCGCCCTGTCGGAGCTCGTCGAGACGCTCACGCGCGAGACGATCGTCAAGCAGCGGAAGCGCCTCGACGGGCGCGCGTTCGACCAGATCCGCCCGATCTCGATCGAAGCGGGCGTCCTTCCGCGCACGCACGGCTCGTCCCTCTTCACGCGCGGCGAGACGCAGGCGCTCGTCACGGTGACCCTCGGCACGTCGGACGACACGCAGCTCATCGAGGACCTCGAGGGCGATTCCGAGCGCGCGTTCCTCCTCCATTACAACTTCCCGCCGTTCTCCGTCGGCGAGGTCAAGCGGTTTGGCTCCCCCGGCCGCCGGGAGATCGGCCACGGCCGCCTCGCGTGGCGCTCGCTGCAGGCGATCCTGCCGGACGAGAAGGAGTTCCCGTACACGATCCGTGTCGTGTCGGACATCCTCGAGTCGAACGGCTCGTCGTCGATGGCGACGATCTGCGGCAGCTCGATCGCGCTGATGGACGCCGGCGTGCCCGTCAAGGGCGCGGTCGCGGGCGTGGCGATGGGCCTCGTGAAAGAAGGCGACTCGTTCGCCGTCCTGACCGACATCGCCGGTCAGGAAGACCACTACGGCGACATGGACTTCAAGGTCGCCGGCACGCGCAAGGGCATCACGGCCCTCCAGATGGACATCAAGATCAGCGGCATCACGCCGCAGATCTTCCAGCAGGCTCTCGAGCAGGCTCGCCACGGCCGGCTCTTCATCCTCGACAAGATGGAGCAGACGCTGAAGGCCGCGCGCCCCGAGCTCTCCGCGTTCGCGCCGCGCCTCCTCACGATCACCGTACCCGAGGAGAAGATCCGCGACGTCATCGGCTCCGGCGGCAAGACGATCCGCGCGCTTCAGAAGGAATACACGTGCAAGATCGACGTCCAGGACGACGGGACCGTCACCGTCGCCTCGAGCGACCTCGGAACCGCGGAGAAGTGCATCGAGGCGATCCGCCAACTCACGACGGTCCCCGAGATCGGCACCGAGTACCTCGGCACGGTCATGCGCATCGAGCCCTACGGCTGCTTCGTGCAGATCCTCCCGGGCATGGACGGGCTCGTCCACATCTCCGAGCTCGCGCCCGGACGCGTGCGCGAGACGACCGACGTTGTGAAGATGGGCGACAAGGTCAAGGTCAAGATCATCGCGATCGACCCCGTGAACGGGAAGATCAAGCTCTCACGGCGCCAGGCGCTCACGCCCGAGGAGTCCGCCGCTGAAATCGAGAGGCTGGGCCTCACGGCGGCGGTCGCGGCGGGAGAGGGCAACGGCGGTCGCGACGAGAGGCCCCGCCACTTCGACCGCGACCGGCGTCCGGGTGGCGGCGGCGGCTTCCGCGGCGGCCGGCCGGGCGGCGGCGGCTTCCGCCCGCGCTAATTTTCTTTCTTCCGCACGCGCCGCTCCGGCGGCGCGACCCCTTCGGGGGCGATGCCCGTGTTCGACCTGTCGCCGGAGTCGAGCCAGTAGCGGGCGGAAGCCACGCCCGCGTCACGATCGTGATCGTCGCCGCCCTCGGCGAGATAACGCTCGATCTCCGCCGCCCCTGCCTCCGGCGAGACTTTCGCCTCGACGAGCGTCGCGTAGACGAGTGCGTCGGCGAAGCGGTGCCTGCCGGCGGGGATCGTGGACGGCAGGAGCGGCACGAGAGACAGCGCACCCGCCGTCACGACCAAAAGGCCCGCGGCCCGAAATCTGCGATCCTGCATTTCTTTGAAGATGAAGAGAAGGAAGAAGCCCGCGCCGAGGGCCAGCGGGCCGGCCATCGCGGCGCGGTAGCGGGATGTGGTCTGGACCAGCAAACAGGCCGCGAGCGGCACGAGAATCGCGACGAGCGCCAGCAACCCCTCTTCCTTTCTCAGCACGCGGCGCGACAGCGCCGCGCAAAGGCCGACTCCCCCTATTCCGAGCAGACAGGAAAAGACCGGGAGAATTCTCAGAATCGTCAATCGGTCCCGGAAAAAATAGAAACTCGCGTTGTCCGGAATCTCGAACGCATTGAAGAACGTCGCGAGCTTCTTCAGGAAGAGCTTCGGCAGCTCGAGCGGCGCGCCTCTGTAGCTCTCGAGGACGAGACGCGCGGTGCGCAACGTGGAGCCCCGTGCCTTCTCGAGCATCTCGTCCATCCCCGGCGGCGACATCGTCGTCGCGTTCGCGCCGCGCGCGTTGCCCCAGACGAGGCCGATGGCCTGCCGCGTGTCGAAGGTCAACGGCGGTACGCCGGCGGAGATGTTGCGGGCGGCGAGAACGGCGAGCGGGATCGCGAGGCCCAGGGTGCCGAGGAGAAGAACGCCGCCGCGCTTCGCGCCGCCCGGGGATTTCTTAGAAGGTGAATAAAGAGAATAAAGGCAATAGAGAGACGCGAGCGCCAAGGGTGCGATCGTCTGCTTCAGCAGGATCGCCAGGCCGCCGAGGAGGCCGAGAAGGAAAGGAGAAGACCTTTTCCGCGCGATCAGCGGCCAGGCCAGCAGCAGCGTCGAAAGGTGCGCGACGGGTCCGTCGCGCAGCAGGAAACCGTCGTGGAAAACGAGCGGGCCGTAGAGCCCGTAAAAGACCCCCCCCAGTGTGGCCGCGACCGCGGCGGCGGTGCTGCGCTCCTGCGCCTCGGGCGAAGCTCCGCCGGCGCCGTCCCCCTCCCCTCTTCCCCTTCTAAGAAATTCTTCTCTCCTCCTCCCTAACTCGAAGACCGCCAGGGCGAGTACCGCGCTTGCGAGACACGCGAGAAGGAGCTGCAGGACTCTCGCCGGCCAGACGGGCGAACCGAAGGCGAGGCGGAGGACCGCGAGGCCGTACGGATAGAGCGGACCCGAAAAGTACGCGTTCTTCTGATACCAGCCTTCCCAGTCCTCCGGACTCCCGTAAGCCTCCTGCCACGCGAAGTAGGAACGCCACGCGGGCACGTCGCGCCAGTTGCCCGCGGCGAGGTGTGCAGACCAGTCGACATATCCCCATTCGTCCGTCTGTGTCCAGAGATGCCACAGCGAAAGCGGCGTTCTGGAGAGCGACACGAGATATGCCCCCCTCACGACGAAGACCGCGAGAAAGACCGTGACGAAGACGGCGCGACCGCGTCGGGCTCGTGAAGACACGCAGGGATTCTAGGAGACTCGTTCGCGGTGCTCGTTCTCACGCCGCCCTCGGCACGATCCCATCCGCGGCCGGCGGTTCTGGCGCTATCTGGTAAATTCCCCGCGTTTGCGCCGGGGCGGAGAGAGACTCAAGAACAACACGAGATGTCACAGATCTTCAATCGAAGTACGAACGCCATCTCGCGCCTCTCGATCTGGGGCGCGGCGTTCATCCTCGGTGGCGTCGGATGGGCGGCGTCAATCCTGAACCGCTCCGCCTACAACACGAACCAGGGCGTCACGGTGAAGCAGCCCGTGCCTTTCGGCCACGAGCACCACGTGGCCGGCCTCGGCATCGACTGCCGCTACTGCCATTCCTTCGTCGAGAAGAGCGCCTCGGCCGGCATCCCGCCGACGGCGACCTGCATGAACTGCCACAAGATCATCTGGAACGACAGCCCGATGCTCGAGCCCGTCCGCGAGAGCTTCCGGACCGGAAAGCCGCTGAACTGGAGGAAGGTCTACGACCTGCCCGACTTCGTGTACTTCGACCACAGCATCCACGTGGCGAAGGGAGTCGGGTGCGTCACGTGCCACGGCCGCATCGACAAGATGCACCTCACCGCACAGTTCCCGTCTCTCCAGATGGAGTGGTGCATCGCCTGCCACCGCAACCCGGAGAAATCCCTGCGTCCGAAGGAGAAGATCTTCGACCTGACCTGGACCGCGGCCGACCAGGAGACGCTCGGACGAGAGCTCGCGAAGAAGAACCACCTCCGATCGACGATCGCGCTCACGAACTGCAGCACGTGCCATCGATGAAGAAACTCGACGGTCCCGATTTCTGGCGCAGCCTCGAGGAATACGCCTCGACGCCCGAGTTCGCCGAGCAGCTCGGCCGCGAATTCCCGCAGTTCGCCTCGGAGTGGGATGCGGGCGTGAGCCGCCGGCGTTTCCTGGAGCTCTCGGGCGCCTCGCTCGCGCTGGCCGGCCTGACGGCCTGCGTGAAGCAGCCCCGCGAAGGCCTCGTCCCGTACGTGAAGCAGCCCGAGGAGGTCGTTCCGGGCCGGCCGCTCTTCTTCGCGACCGCCTCGACGCTCTCGGGGTACGCGACCGGGATCCTCGTCGAAAGCAATACCGGCCGTCCGACGAAGGTCGAGGGCAACCCGGAGCACCCCGCGAGCCTCGGGGCGTCGGATCTTTTCGCGCAGGCATCGATCCTCTCCCTTTACGACCCGGACCGCTCGCAGACGATCACGAAGCTCGGCGAGATCCGAACGTGGCCGGCGTTCACCGAGGAGCTTCAAGCGCGCGTGAAAGCGGCCCGGGCGATCTCCGGCGAGGGCTTCCGCCTCCTGACGCAGACGGTCACGTCACCCGCTCTCGCCGGGAAGATCCGCGAGCTCACCACGCTCCTCCCGAAGGCACGCTGGCACCAGTGGGAGCCGGCGGGCCGCGACCTCGTTCGCGCGGGCGCACGCCTCGCGTTCGGGAAGCCCGTCGAGACCCGTTACGACTTCGGCAGGGCGGACGTCGTCGTGTCGCTCGACGCGGACCCTTTCACATTCGGGCCCGGCTCTCTCGCCTACGCCCGCGCGTTCGCGCGGCGAAGGCGGGAGGCGGCGACGGGCTCCGGCGCCGCTCCGCGCTACTACGCGATCGAGACGACGCCGACGAGCTCCTCGACGCTCGCCGATCACCGGATTTCCTTGAAACCTTCCGAGCTTCACGCGGCAACCGCGGCCCTCTTCGCGGCCGTCGCCGGAGAGAAAGCGGATGCGCGTTTCCCGTGGGTCGTCTCGTGCGCCGCGGACCTGAAGGCGCACGCGGGCCGCGGCCTCGTAGTCCCCGGCGAGCACGCACCGGCCGAGGTCCACGCGCTCGCGCATCTCCTCAACGACGCGCTCTCGAACCTCGGCACGACCGTCGTCCTCACGGATCCCGCGGAAGCCGAGCCCGTCGACCAGCTCGCCTCTCTCACCGCTCTCGTCTCCGACATGAAGGCGGGCCGCGTCGACACGCTCCTCATCCTCGGCGGCAACCCCGCGTTCGACGTCCCCGCGGACCTCGGCTTCGTCGAAGCGTTGAAGAAGGTCGCGTTCCGCGCGCGCCTCGGACTCTACGACGACGAGACGAGCCAGTACTGCCCGTGGCACGTGAACGAGGCGCACGAGCTCGAAGCCTGGGGCGATGCGCGCGCCTTCGACGGCACCGTCACGATCCTCCAGCCGCTCATCGAGCCTCTCTACGGCGGAAAGACCGCGCTCGAGGTGCTCGCGGCGGCGCTCGGGCAGCCGGCGGCGAAAGGGCTCGACCTGCTCCGGGCGTTCTGGCAGAAGCAGCACCCGGACGGCTTCGACGCTTTTTTCCGCAGGTCGCTTCACGACGGGTTTGTCGAAGGCAGCGCGCTTCCGGCTCGGGCTCTCAAGCCCGTGGCGAACGTCCCGGCTCCGGCCCCGGCGGCGGAGGCGGCCGGCCTCGAGGTCGTCTTCAGGCCCGACCCCGGCATCTTCGACGGCCGCTTCGCGAACAACGGCTGGCTCCAGGAAGTGCCGAAGCCCCTCACGAAGCTCACCTGGGACAACGCCGCGCACATGAGCCTCGCGACGGCTCAAAGGCTCGGCGTGAAGAACGAGGATCTCGTCGCCATCGCCGCGGCGGGCGCGACGCTCACGGCGCCCGTGTGGATCCTCCCCGGCCAGCCAGACGGGGTCGTCACGCTGCATTTCGGGCACGGGCGCACGCGCGCAGGCCGCGTCGGCAACGGCACGGGCGTGAACGCATACCGCATCCGGGCGGCCGCCGGCCTCTGGCTCGCGACGGCCTCGGTCCAGAAGGCCGATGGGACCTTCGCGCTCGCCTCGACGCAGCACCACTTCAACATGGAAGGGCGCCACCTCGTTCGCACGGGCACGTTCGAGGAGTACCGCAAGGACCCCGAGTTCGCCCGGAGGCTCGAAGAACCTCCCAAGATCAGCCTGTATCCGGGGTTCAAGTACGAGCACCATGCCTGGGGCCTCGCGGTGAACCTGTCCTCGTGCACGGGCTGCAACGCCTGCGTCGTCGCCTGCCAGTCCGAGAACAACATCCCGACCGTCGGAAAGGACCAGGTGCGGCGCGGCCGCGAGATGCACTGGATCCGGATCGACCGCTATTACGAGGGCCCTCCCGGGAACCCGGCCGCGCACAACCAACCCGTCATGTGCATGCACTGCGAGCAGGCGCCGTGCGAGCTCGTCTGCCCGGTCGGCGCCACGACGCACAGCGAGGAAGGCATCAACGAGATGACCTACAACCGCTGCATCGGGACCCGGTACTGTTCGAACAACTGCCCGTACAAGGTGCGCCGCTTCAATTTCCTCGACTACAACAAGGACAAGCACCTCCCGGTCCTCACGCTCCTCGCGAACCCGAACGTCACCGTCCGCCAGCGAGGAGTCATGGAGAAGTGCAACTACTGCATCCAGCGTGTGAACCGCGGACGGATGGACGCCGAGAAGGAGAACCGGCCTCTCAGGGACGGCGAGATCCTCACGGCCTGCCAGCAGGTGTGCCCGACGGAAGCGCTCGTCTTCGGCGACATCAACGACCCGGCCTCGAAGGTCGCGAAACTGAGGGCCGAGCAGCTGAATTACGGACTGCTGGAAGAGCTCAACACGAGACCACGGACGACGTATCTCGCGAAGCTGACGAACCCGAATACAGATTTGCTTAGAAAGGAATAGGGCGAGTGTCCGCCGCCGATCGTCCGCCGCTCATCGCGCCCGGCTACACGCCGGCGACGGTGACCGACAAGATCTCCTCGGTCGTCCTGCGCAAGACGCCGAAGTGGTGGTTCCTCGGTTTCTTCGTCGCCTTCATGGCGCTGCAGCTCCTCCTCGTCTCGATGGTGAAGCTCCTCATCCTGGGCGTCGGGATCTGGGGCGTCAACATCCCGGTCGGCTGGGGCTTCGCCATCGTGAATTTCGTCTGGTGGATCGGCATCGGCCACGCGGGAACCCTCATCTCGGCCATCCTGCTGCTCCTTCGCCAGACGTGGCGCACGTCCATCAACCGCTTCGCCGAGGCGATGACGCTCTTCGCGGTCGCCGCCGCCGCGCAGTTCGTCCTGTTCCACACGGGTCGCCAGTGGCTCGCGGTGTACTGGCTGTTTCCCTATCCGAACACCATGGGCGTGTGGCCTCAGTTCCGCAGTCCCCTCATGTGGGACGTCTTCGCCGTTTCGACCTACGCCACGATCTCGGCTCTGTTCTGGTTCGTGGGCCTCATTCCCGACCTCGCCACGCTGCGCGACCGCAGCAAGCACTGGTTCGGGAAGATCACGTACGGGATGCTCGCGATGGGCTGGCGCGGCTCGGCGAGGCACTGGCACAACTACGAGACGGCGAGCCTCCTTCTCGCCGGGCTCGCGACGCCGCTCGTCGTCTCCGTCCACACGGTCGTGAGCTTCGACTTCGCGGTCGGCATCATTCCGGGCTGGCACTCCACGATCTTCCCGCCCTATTTCGTCGCGGGCGCGATCTACTCCGGCTTCGCGATGGTGATGTCGCTCGCGATTCCGCTCCGCAAGGTGTTCGGGCTCGAGGACTTCATCACGATGCGGCACCTTTCGAACATGGCCAAGGTCATGCTCGCGACGGGCCTCATCGTCGCCTACGGCTACGCCATCGAGCTGTTCATGGCCTGGTACAGCGGGAACACGTTCGAGCAATACATGATGCACAATCGCATCCTCGGGCCGTACGGCTGGGTCTGGTCGCTTCTCATCCTGTGCAACATCCTCACGCCGCAGCTCCTGTGGCTGAAGAAGATCCGCAGCTCGGTCCTCGCCCTTTTCGTGCTCTCGATCGTCGTGAACATCGGCATGTGGCTGGAGCGGTTCGTCATCGTCGTGACGAGCCTCCACCGCGACTTCCTGCCGTCCTCGTGGGGCATGTACACTCCGACGCGCTGGGACTGGGCCTTCTTCGTGGGCTCGCTCGGCCTCTTCTTCTCGCTCATGTTCCTCTTCATCCGGTTCCTCCCGGTCATCTCGATCTTCGAGATGCGCACGATTGCGAAGGGTGACGACCCGGCGTCGGCGGACGTCGCGGAAATGAAGGGGGCCTCGTGAGGACCTTTCTCGCGAGGCTCTTCGCCCGCCACGTCAGGCCTGAATTCGGCAAGCCGGGCCCGCGCCAGGAAGGCGGGGACCTGCCGCCGCACCTTTACGGCGTCATCGCCGAGTTCGCGAAGCCCGAGTCGCTCGTTCACGCGGTTCACGCGGTCCGCCAGGAGGGGTACCAGGTGATCGAGGCCTATACGCCCTATCCGATCGAGGAGCTGCACGACGCCATCGGCCACGGCCCTTCGCGCGTGCCGCTCCTCGCCCTGATCGGCGGGATTCTGGGCGGCCTCTTCGGATTCTTCCTCCAATACTGGACCTCCGCGGTCGATTTCCCGCTGAACATCGGCGGGCGCCCGTACAACAGCTGGGTCTCCTTCATCCCGATCACGTTCGAGTGCACGATCCTCTTCGCGGGCATCGCGACCGTGCTCGGCATGCTCGTGCTGAACGGCCTGCCGATGCCGTACCACCCGGTCTTCTCCGTGCCGCGCTTCCAGCTCGCTTCGCGCGACCGGTACTTCCTGATGATCCTCGCGCGCGACCCTCGCTTCCGTGCCGGCGACACGTTCCGCTTCATGGAGACGCTCGGCGCGAGCCACGTCTCGGACGTGGAGGACTGATGCGCCGGGATCTCTTCCAGGCCGGCGTGCCCTTTCTCGTGCTCCTCGTCGGCGGCTGCCGGAACGACATGCATCACCAGGCCAAGATCAAGCCGTTCCGCGAAAGCACGTTCTTTGCGGACGGCACCTCGGCCCGCCCATTGCCGGAGGGCACCGTCGCACGCGGCTTTCTCCGCGCCGACGCCGCGCTCTGGCGCGGCCAGGGGCCGGACGGCAAGTTCGTCGAGCAGATCCCCGTGCCCCTCACACGCGAGCTCCTTCTGCGCGGCCAGGAGCGCTTCAACATCTTTTGCTCGCCGTGCCACGGCCGGACGGGCGAGGGTCAGGGCATGATCGTGCAGCGCGGCTTCAAGCGCCCGAATTCCTTCCACGTCGACCGCCTGCGAGCCGAGCGCGCGGGCTACTTCTTCGACGTCATCACGAACGGCTTCGGCCAGATGTCGAGCTACGCCGTGCAGGTGACGCCCGAGGACCGCTGGGCGATCGTCGCGTGGATCCGAACCCTCCAGGCCTCCCAGCACATGCCCGGGAGATTTCTTAGAAAGGGGACCGAGAAGAATTGGACCGTGTTCCCGAATGAGCGATGTCAAGGGTCAAAGACCGCAGCGCGGCGCGCAAAGCGCGCGCTCTCGGGGGCTTACTTCGGGAGCCCCCGGACCCCCGTGTCGCCGCATATCAGAAGAACTCTCTTCCCCGGGTGCACATCCAGTTCCCGCAGCTGACATTGCCTCGCCCTCTTAACTTCTAAGAAATCTTCCTCTTCGTCTTCTTCCGAAACAAAATGACCGAATCCCGCTGGGCCCCACCCCTCGCCGATCTCGCCGCCCTCGGGCGGCGCGGCCTCGTCATTGGGACGCTTGCCGCCCTCGTCTCGGCGGCCGGCCTCGTCGCGAACCCCGTCCAGTTCTACCGCTCGTACCTCGTGGCCTTCGTCTTCGTCCTCGGCGTCACACTGGGCAGCCTCGCGATCTCGATGCTCCATCACATGTCGGGCGGCGCGTGGGGGCTCGTCATCCGCCGCATCCTCGAAGCGTCGACGCGCACGCTGCCGCTCGTCGCGCTCTTCGCGGTCCCGCTCCTTTTCGGGCTCAGGTACCTCTACCCGTGGGCCGACGCGGCCCGGGTCGCGGGGGACGAGATCCTGCGGCACCGCGCGCCCTACATGAACCCGACCTTCTTCACCGTCCGGCTCGCGTTCTGCCTGCTCCTGTGGACGGTCTTCGCGCGGGCGCTGAGCCGCCTTTCCAGGAAGCAGGATGACGCGCCCGTGCCGGGCCTCGAGCGCCGGATGCAGCTCGTCGCGGCGCCCGGGCTCGTCGTCTACTGCCTCCTCGTCACGATCGCCTCGGTCGACCTCCTCATGTCGCTCGACCCGCACTGGTACTCGGCGATCTACGGCATGTACGTGGTCGGCGGTCAGGCCATCTCGGGCATGGCGTTCACGCTCCTCGTCAGCCTGTTCCTCGTGCGGAAGGGGCCGATGCGGGGGGTCCTCCAGCCCCGCCACGTGCACGACCATGGAAACCTCCTCCTTGCCTTCACGATGCTCTGGGCGTACTTCGCGGTTTCGCAGCTCATCATCATCTGGTCGGGAAACCTGCCCGAGGAGATCGGCTTCTTCCACGACCGGCTCAACGGCGGATGGGGCGCCCTTTCGTTGTTCCTCGCCCTCTTTCAATTCGCCGTTCCCTTCGTTTTTCTCCTGTCTCGAGACTTCAAGCGCGACATCGGGAAGCTGGCCTGGGCCGCGGGGCTCCTTCTCTTCATGCGGTGGGTGGATCTCTTCTGGCTCGCCTCTCCCGCCTTTCACCCTGGCGGGCCGCACCTCCACTGGCTGGACCTCACGACGCCCGTGGCTCTCTCCGGCCTCTGGCTCGCAGCGTTCGCACGCGAGTTGGGAACGCGCTCGCTCCTCCCGGCGAACGATCCGAACCTCGCGGTCGCCCTGGAGGTGGCCGCCCATGGCTGAGCGGCAGGCTTCCCGCGCTCCCGCAGCCGGCGGAGGGCCGATCGACCACGAGCTGAATTTCCGCGGGATTCTCGGGTTCGTCGGCGGACTCACGGCCATAACGCTCGTCGTCATGGGCCTCATGTGGGGCATCGCGGTCCTCCTCAAGGGCTCGCTTGCGCGAAAGGATCCCGCGCCGCCCGCGCTCGCCGAGGCCCGGGAGGCGCGCGTTCCCCCCGCGCCGAACCTGCAGCGGAATCCCACGGCCGACTTCGCGGCTTTCCGTGCCGCCGAGGACGCCGAGCTCGAGGCGTGGGCCTGGGTCGACAAGGAGAAGTCCGTCGCGCGCGTGCCGGTCGAACGCGCTCTCGAGATCGTCGCCGCGCGCGGCCTGCCCCCGCCGCCGCCCATGCCGCCGCCCGCGCCGGCCACAGAGTCAGCGAAATGAAGCGCATTTCTTTCGTCTCCTATCTCACGTTCGTCGCGCTGTTGCTCGTTCCTGCCGCGCGCCTCGGCGCCTCGGGAGCTCCGGGCTCTCCGCCGCCGGACGCTCCGCTGCCGCCGCCTCCCGTCAAGGACGTCGGCTTCGATCAGAAGCTCGGGGAAGAGATCCCGCTCGACCTCGTCTTCCGCGACGAGGCGGGCGCGAGCGTCCGCCTTTCGACGTACTTCGGGAAGCGCCCCGTCGTCCTGTCCCTCGTCTACTTCACCTGCCCGATGCTCTGCGGCATGACGACCGACGGCCTCGTGCGCAGCGTGCGCGCCCTGAAATTCGAGCCGGGGACCGACTACGAGATCCTTTCGGTGAGCTTCGACCCCCGCGACACCCCCGAGGCGGCATCCGAGAAGAAGCGCACGGTCATGGCGCAATACGGGCGGAAGAGCGGACCCGGAGGCTGGCATTTCCTGACGGGCGACGCCGCCTCGATCGCCGCCCTCACGAAGGCCGTCGGATTCCGGTACGTGTGGGACGCGGAGCAGAAGCAGTTTGCCCACGCGACCGGTATCACGGTCCTCACCCCGCAGGGTCGCATCGCGAAGGTCCTCTTCGGGATCGAATACCCGGCGAAGGACCTTCGCCTCGCGCTCATCGAGGCGTCGGAGGAGAAGATCGGCAACGTCGTCGACCAGCTCCTGCTCCTGTGCTTCCATTACGACCCAAAGGCGGGTCGGTACACGACGACGGTGCAGAACTTCGTCCGGGCCGGCGGGGTGATCACGTTCGTTCTCCTCGCGGGTTTCGTGACGATCATGCTGCGGAAAGAGCGCGCGAACGCCGGGAAAGCGCCGCGATGATCCCGAGCTCTCCCCTTCTCCCCGATCAGGCCTCGGACGTCGCCCGGTCCGTCGACCACCTCATGCTCTTCGCCCTCTCCGGACTCGTCTTCTTCTCGGCGCTCATCGCGATTCTCGTCCTCGTCTTCATGGTGAAGTACCGCCGCCGGGCCGACGACCAGGTCGGAATCGACATCTACGAGACGAATCCGAAGTCCCACGTCCTCGAGATCGTGTGGTCCGTCATCCCGCTCACCCTCCTGCTGATCCTTTTCGGCTGGGGCACGAAGGTCTTCTTCGACGAGAACCGACCGCCCGCCGGCGCCGAGCAGTACTGGGTCACGGGCCGACAGTGGATGTGGAAGATCCAGCATCCCGACGGGCGCCGCGAGATCAACGAGCTTCACGTCCCGCTCGGCAAGGCCATTCAGCTCCGGATGATCTCCGAGGACGTCATTCACGACTTCTTCGTGCCCGCGTTCCGCATCCACGTGGACGTCCTTCCCTCGCGATACACGACGTACTGGTTCAAGGCGAATCGCACCGGCACGTTCCACCTCTTCTGCGGCCAGTACTGCGGCACCGAGCACTCGAAGATGGTCGGCCACGTCGTCGTGATGGAGCCGCGCGCTTACGAGGCGTGGCTCGCGGGCGAGAAGACGGGCCCGTCGGCCGTCGCATCCGGCGCGGATCTTTTCATCGCGAAGTCGTGCAACACCTGCCACCGGCCCGACAGCTCGGCGCGCGCGCCGATCCTGAACGGGGTCTTCGGAACACAGGCATCCCTGAACGACGGCACGAAGGTCCTCGTGAACGAGGATTACGTCCGCGAGTCGATCCTGAACCCCGCTGCGAAGGTCGTGGCCGGCTACCAGCCCGTTATGCCCACGTTCAAGGGGCAGGTTTCGGAGGAGGAGCTCATCCAGCTCGTCAACTACGTCAAGTCGCTCAAAGGCGCATCGACCTCGACCGCGGAGGCGGGGAGATGACCCCGGGCGCGGCCGCAACTCCCGTGCTGCGGGGGACGAACGCCGACGGCAGCCCGCGCGTCCATTACCTCAACGCCGCCTACGGCCTGAAGTCGTGGCTGCTGACGAGAGACCACAAGCGGATCGCGCTTCTCTATCTCTTCTCGGTCACGTTCTTCTTCGCGCTCGGCGGCCTCATGGCGGTGCTGATCCGCATGGAGCTCGTGACGCCGGCGGGCGACCTCTTCCAGCCGGACATCTACAACCGGCTGTTCACGATGCACGGCGTGCTGATGATCTTCTTCTTCCTGATTCCCGGGGTTCCGGCCGTCCTCGGGAACTTCCTGATCCCGCTCATGATCGGCGCGAAGGACCTCGCGTTTCCGCGCATCAACCTCTTCTCGTGGTACCTCTACTCGATCGGCGGCCTCTTCACGCTGTGGGCGCTCCTGCACGGAGGCGTCGACACGGGGTGGACGTTCTACACGCCGCTCTCGACGAACTACGTGAACACGTCCGTGATCACCGTGGGCCTCGGGATCTTCATCGCCGGCTTCTCGTCGATTCTCACCGGCCTGAACTTCGTCGTCACGATCCACCGCATGCGCGCGCCCGGCCTCACGTGGTTCCGGCTGCCGCTCTTCGTGTGGGGCCACTACGCGACGGCCCTCATCCAGATTCTCGGGACGCCGGTCATCGCGATCGCGATCCTCCTCGTCGCGGCCGAGCGCACGCTTCACATCGGAGTCTTCGATCCGAGGCTCGGCGGCGATCCGGTCCTGTTCCAGCACTTGTTCTGGTTCTACTCGCACCCCGCCGTCTACATCATGATCCTGCCGTCGATGGGCGTCGTCAGCGAGCTCATCGCCACGTTCTCGCGCAAACCGATCTTCGGCTACAAGTTCGTCGCCTTCGCGTCCATCGGCATCGCGGTCCTGGGCTTCTTCGTCTGGGGCCACCACATGTTCGTGGCGGGCCAGTCCATCTACGCCGGCGTCGTCTTCTCGGTCCTCTCGATGCTCGTCGCGGTGCCCTCGGCGATCAAGGTCTTCAACTGGACGGCCACCCTCTACAAGGGCTCGATCTCCTGGGAGACCCCGATGATTTACGCGCTCGGCTTCATCGGCCTCTTCACGATCGGCGGGCTCACCGGCGTCATGCTCGCGACGCTCGGCATCGACGCGCACGTGCACGACACGTACTTCATCATCGCGCACTTCCACTACATCATGGTCGGCGGCGCGATCATGGGCTACCTCGGGGGCCTGCACTTCTGGTGGCCGAAGATCACGGGCCGCCTGTACCCGGCGTTCTGGTCGAGGCTTTCGGCGCTCGTCATCTTCATCGGCTTCAACGTCACGTTCTTCCCGCAGTTCATCCTCGGCTATCTCGGGATGCCGCGGCGCTACCACTCGTACCCGCCCGAGTTCCAGGTCCTGAACGTCATGTCGTCCGCCGGCGCGACGATTCTCGGCCTCGGCTATCTCATGCCTCTCGTCTACTTCATCTGGTCGATGCGCTACGGCCCGAAGGCGCCTCCGAATCCCTGGGGCGCAACGGGCCTCGAGTGGCAGACGACGTCGCCTCCGCCGGTCGAGAACTTCAAGATCCAGCCCGTCGTGACGGCTCCGCCGTACACCTATCCGGCGCGGATGCCTTCCCCGGAGGTGGCCCCTGGCTCCTGACGCGCACGAGACCCCGAGCGGTTCGGACGCGGCCACGCACGGCCATGCCGCGGGCCTCGCCCACCACTTCGACAGCCTCGAGCAGCAAAGAGATTCGGCCGTGCTCGGAATGTGGACCTTCCTCGTCACCGAGATCCTGTTCTTCGGCGGGCTCTTCGCGGCGTACGGCCTCTATCGCTCGCTCTACCCGGAGGTCTTCCGGGCCGCCAGCCGCACGCTGTCGATCCAGCTCGGCACGTTCAACACGGTCGTCCTCATCGCGAGCTCGCTCACGATGGCGCTCGCCGTGCGTGGAGGGCAGACCGGCAAGTCAAAGGTGTCTGCGGCCTTCCTCGTCCTCACGCTGATCCTCGGATCGACGTTCCTCGTCGTGAAGGGTTTCGAGTACCACGAGAAATTCGTCGAACACCACGTCCCGGGCGCGAGCTTCCACTTCGAAGGTCCGGACGCCGTTCACGCGCAGCTCTTCTTCAGCCTCTACTTCCTGATGACCGGGCTCCACGCGCTCCACATGGTCATCGGAATCGTGCTCGTCGCCTACGTCGCGAAGAGGGCCGCCGCCGGCGCCTACACGCCCGAGAACCACAACTTCCTCGAGGGGACGGGCCTCTACTGGCACTTCGTCGACCTCGTGTGGATCTTCCTGTTCCCTCTCCTCTACCTCATCGGGAGGCACTGATGCCGGTTCACGTCCGGCCGGTCAAGGTTTACGTCGCGGTCTTTCTCGCGCTCATGGCGTTCACGGCGCTCACGGTTTTCGCCTCGTTCGTGAATCTCGGCCCCGCGAACACCTTCGTGGCGCTCGGCATCGCGGCCGCGAAGGCCACGCTCGTCATCCTCTATTTCATGCACGTGAAGGGAAACACGAGGCTCGTTCCGGTCGTCATCCTGTCCGGCCTGTTCTTCCTCTTCATCCTCTTCCTGTTCCTGGCCGCGGACTATGGCACGCGCGGCTGGCTCGGCGTGCCGGGGCGATAGGGCGGAAGAGGAGATGCTAGAATTTTGATGCAGCCGATGCGCATTCTCCTCACCGGCCACCGGGGCTACATCGGCAGCGTGATGGTTCCGCTGCTCCGGAAGGCGGGCCACGAGGTCGTCGGCCTCGACAACGACTACTACGAGGCCTGTACCTTTGGCGACGGCCTCCCGAAGGTTCCGGAGATCCGCAAGGACATCCGGGATGTCGAGAGGAAGGACCTCGAGGGATTCGACGCCGTCGTCCATCTTGCCGCTCTGTCGAACGATCCCCTGGGAGATCTCAACCCGGAGCTGACCTACGACATCAACCACCGGGGCACGCTGAGGGTCGCGGCCGCGGCGAAGGAAGCCGGCGTCAAGCGCTTCGTCTTCTCCTCGTCCTGCAGCAACTACGGGGCTGCCGGCGATGCGATGGTGACGGAGGACTCTCCCATCCACCCCGTCACGCCGTACGGCGAATCGAAGGTACGCGCCGAGAAAGACCTGGCCCGGCTCGCGGACGACCGGTTCAGCCCCACCTTCCTGCGCCCGACGACGGCCTATGGGGTCTCGCCGCGGCTGCGCTTCGACATCGTGCTCAACAACCTCGTGGCCTGGGCCGTGACGACCGGCCGAATTCACTTGAAGAGCGACGGGACGCCCTGGCGCCCGATCGTGCACATCGAGGACATCTCGCGCGCCTTCCTCGCGGTGCTCGAGGCGCCCCGAGAGCTCGTCCACAATCAGGTCTTCAACGTCGGCCGGACCGACGAGAACTTCCAGATCCGCGAGCTTGCGCAGATCGTCGGAGTCACGGTGCCCGGCTGCCGGATCGAATTCGCCGATGGCGCCGGACCCGACGCGCGCTCCTACCGGGTGGACTTCGGCAAGATCGCGCGGATGCTCCCGGCGTTCCAGCCGCGATGGAACGCGAGGGAGGGGGCCCGTGAGCTGTACGAGGCCTACAAGGGAAGCGGGCTCCGGCTCGACGACTTCGAAGGCCCGCGGTATCGCCGCATCGACCACATCCGGGAACTGATCGCAAAAGGACGCCTCGACGGCTCCCTGCGCTGGACCGCGCCGGTCGGCACGACCGCGTGATCAGGGCCCGCCCGCGGACCTCGCGATGAATTCCGTCTTCGTCGACTCTGCGGTCTCCGATGACGAGCGCCGCCGCCTCCTCTACGACGGCCAGCTCTTCGTCTATTCGCGCCGTCCCTCCGTCGCCGCCTTCGTCGCGTTCGCGCGCGAAATGGCCGAGAAGGCGTTCGCGCCGCTCGACCCGCGGGACGCGCAGAGCCATCTTCCCGTCGCGCAATACGTGGCGATCCTGGCGAAGGTGAAGCCCGCCTTCATCCATCACCCGGAGTCGAAGAGGCACATCCGCGAAATCCTGAGAGACTTCGGATGCGACCCCGAGAAGACCTATTTCGACGTCCCGCGCCTGCGCACGGCCTGCTTCGGCAACTACCTCTCGGCCGGCCTGGCCTACGCATTCCACCTCCACCGCGACACGTGGTACTCGGCGCCGCACTGCCAGCTCAACTGGTGGCTCCCGGTCTACGACATCGAGCCGGACAACTGCATGGCGTTCCACCCGCGCTACTGGGCGAAGCCCGTCGCGAACGACTCGAGCAAGTACAACTACTACGAGTGGAACGCGACCAGCCGCAAGATCGCCGCGCGGCAGGTCGAGGCCGACACCCGGGAGCAGCCGCACGCGCTCGAAGCGATCGATCCCGATCCGCAGGTCCGGCTGATCTGCAATCCGGGCGGCCTGATCGTCTTCTCCGGCGCGCAGATGCACTCGACGGTACCCAACACGTCCCGCCGGACGCGCCTCTCAATCGACTTCCGGACGGTGCACGTGGACGACGTGCGAGAAAAGCGGGGGGCGCCCAACGCCGACGCGGCCTGCACGGGCACGACGATGCGCGACTACCTCCGGGTGACGGATCTCGAGAAAATCCCGGAGGATCTCGTCGCCCTCTACGACGACGTCCCGCCGACTTCGGGAGAGCTCGTCTATCAGCCGCCCCCGCTCCCCGACCCGCCGCTCTGACGGGCGAGGCCGTCGCGTCTTCGGCGTCCTTACCCCTCCACCTGAACCAGGCAGTCCTGCGCGCATCTGGCCCGTTCCGGCCACCGCGAGCATTCCTTCAGCCTGACGTCGGGCGGGCCGGCCCAAGCGGAGGCCGCGACGCGGGCGGCGTCGACCTCCACGGTGGCGGACTGCCCCGTTTCGGGGCACGTGACGGTCTTCTTCCCGCGCACCCCGCGCCAGGCCGGCAGGACCCACAGGAAGCCGACGGCGGAAAACGCGATCACGAGAATGATCAGTCCCGCATCGAACATGGTCATGGCGTACCTCCCGGACTCCGCTTTTTCAGCTCCAGAGATGCTCCCGCTCCGGGCGCACGGTGATCGTATCCGGGCGCTCGCGAATGAGGCTCTGGACGACGTGGCAGTCCCAGCAGACGGGCTTGTGCGTCGAGAAGAGGTCGGGGAGGTTCTCCGGCTTCACGTCTTTCCACGAGACGGTGACCCCGTCGGGCGCGAGAAGAGCCGGCCGGTGCTCGGTCCACGTCACCTCGGGAATCGGCTTCCCGCAGAAAGCGCAGGACTGGCCGTGATACCAGCCCGCCACGATGGTCCTGACGAGGCAGCCTCCGAGGTCGCGCTCGACTTCGGAGAGGCATTCCTGCCCGCAATCCTCCTTTTCAGGCCAGCGCGAGCAGCTCGTCAGGCGAAACCGCCCCGGATCGCCCCCAAAAGTGAAAGCCGCACGCAGCGAGTCGAGCTTCACGGCCGCGGGCCGCTTCGTCTCCGGGCACGCCACGAGGCGCGTGCCGCGGTACACACGCACGACCGGGATCAGGACGAGCGCCGTCAGGAGGGCGAGCGCGAGAAGGGCGAGGAGGACTAACGGGACACTCATAGGTTCCCTCCTCTCTATTGGGGCCTGCCCGGCGCGGCGTCCATGATGCGTCGGCATCAAGGGTGTCCTGTATATTTCGGTCCGGCGGCCCGGGAACGGCTCCGTTCCCTGGTGTCCCGCTCCTCCGAGATGAGAGACCTCCCCCGCTTCCTGCGCTATTTCCGTCGCCGTAAAGGCGCGTACGTGGCGGGCTTCGCCTCGATCCTCACGTCGACGGGCCTCTTTCTCGCGATGCCCGGGATCGTGCGGCGGGCGATCGAGGAGCTCGGCGCGGGGGTGTCGAGGGAGCGGCTCTTCCGCCTCGCGGCGCTCATCGTCCTCCTCGCGGTGGGCGACGCGATCGCCCTCTTCTTCACGCGGCGCATCCTGATCGGCGCGTCGCGCCACATCGAGTACGAGATGCGGCAGGACCTGTTCGAGCACCTCCTGCGCCTGCCTGCGCCGTGGTACCGGAAGAACCGCGTGGGAGACCTCATGAGCCGCGCCGTGAACGACCTTTCGGCCGTGCGCATGCTGCTCGGACCCGGAATCATGCAGGCCGCGAACACATTCTTCGTAGGCGGTGTCGCGCTCGCCCTCATGTTCGTCGTGTCGCCCGCCCTGACGGGCGTCGCCCTCGCCGTGCTGCCGATCGTCGCCGTGGCGACGAAGGTCATGGGCCAGGCCACGCACCGGCGCTTCACGAAGATCCAGGAATTCTTCGCCGAGATCTCCGCCGAGGCGCAGGAGAACTTCTCCGGCGCCCGGCTCGTGCGCGCCTTCGCGCGCGAGGCGAGCGAGGAATCCCGCTTCGACGCGAACAATCTCGAGTTCAAGCGCCGAAACCTCGGCCTCGCACGCCTGAACGCGCTCTACTTCCCGCTCCTCCAGCTTCTCGTCGGCGTCGGGTTCGCGCTCACGCTGTGGGCCGGCGGACACTTCATCCTCGCGGGAAAGCTCACGGTCGCGCGGTACGTGGAGTTCAACCTGTACATGATCGAGCTGATCTGGCCGGCGACCGCTCTCGGCTGGGTCGTGAACCTCTGGCAGCGGGGGTCGGCTTCGTGGAACCGCATGCTGGACATCTGGGAAGCGGCGCCGCAGCCCGCCGAGGCGGACACCGGCGAGCGCCTCTCCGGCGACGTGGAGTTCCGGGGGCTCTCCTTCGCGCACGGAGAGCGGACGATCCTCTCGGACGTCACGTTCCGCGTCGCGCCCGGCACGACCGTCGCCGTCGTGGGCCGCACCGGTGCCGGCAAGTCCACGCTGCTCCACCTCCTCCTGAGGCTGGACGACCCGCCGAAAGGCACGATCTTCGTCGGCGGCCGCGACCTGACGGAGATCCCCCTGCCGGTCCTCCGGCGGAACGTCGTCGTCGTGCCGCAGGAGACGTTCCTCTTCTCGGACACGCTCGCGAACAACGTGGCCTTCGGGCGGCCCATGGCGACGCGCGAGGAGATCGAGCGCGCCGTTCAGGCCGCGGGGCTCGCGCCCGATGTCGCGCGGTTCCCGAAGGGCCTCGACACGCTCGTGGGCGAGCGCGGCATCACGCTCTCGGGAGGCCAGAAGCAGCGCGCGGCGCTCGCGCGCGCGCTCCTGACGGACGCGCCCGTCCTCGTCCTCGACGACGCGTTCTCGTCCGTCGACACGGAGACCGAGGCGAAGATCCTCGCCGCCCTCAAGGCTGCGGCCGGCGGGCGGACCGTCTTTCTCGTCTCGCACCGCCTCTCCACGCTCCAGAACGCCGACGTCGCGGCCGTCCTGGACGGCGGCCGGATCGTCGAGATGGGCACGCACGCCGAGCTGCTCCAGAAGGGCGGCGTCTACGCGGCGATCGCCGAGCGCCAGCGCCTCGCCGAGGAGATGGAGGCCGCCTGATGGCCGAAGTTCCTCACGAGGAAGAGATCCTCGGGAAAGCCTTCGAGCTTCGCCTCGCGAGAAGGCTCTTCTCCCTCGCGCGCCCGTACCGGCGTTACGTGGTCGGGTCCGTCGTCGTGCTGATTCTCGAGTCGGTCGCGCAGCTCGCGGGGCCGCTTCTCATGGCCGCGGCGATCGATCTCCTGTTCACGAAAGGACGGACGGGAGCCGGACCGGCCGCGCGCGGAGTGGACGGCTTCTTCCGATTCTTCGGCGTCGACCTCGGCGCGGGTCACGGCATCGAATGGATCGCGGCGCTATCGATCCTCATGGCCGCGCTCGCGTTCGTCTTCATGATGGTCATGGTCGCCTGGACGTCGCAGATGGGCCAAGGCGTCATGTTCGACCTCAGGACGCGGATCTTCTCCCACCTCCAGCGCGCGGACATCGCCGTTTTCGACCGCACGCCCGTGGGCCGGCTCATGACGCGCCTGACGACGGACGTCGACGCCCTGAACGAGCTCTTCACATCCGGCTTCGTCGCGCTCCTCGGCGACGTGGCGGCCCTGGCGGGAATCGTGGCCGTCCTCTTCGCGCTCGACACGACGCTCGCCGCGATCACGTTCGCGATCCTCCTGCCGATGCTCTGGGTGACGAACTGGTTCCGGAAGGGCGCACGCGACACGTACCGCGACGTGCGCGTGAAGATCGCCCGCGTGAACGCGTTCCTCCAGGAGCACATCTCCGGAATCAACGTCGTGCAGCTCTTCCGTCACGAGCCGGTCTCGCGCCGGAGCTTCGCCGAGGTGAACGACGCGCACCGGCAGGCGAACCTCGACTCGATCTTCTACTACTCGATCTTCTATCCGGCCCTCGACTTCCTGTCGGCGGTCGGCATGGCGTCGATCGTGTGGTACGGCGGCGGCGAGGTGCTTCGCGGCCGCATGACGCTCGGCGCCGTCGTGGCGTTCCTCCAGTACAGCAAGCGCTTCTACCGGCCGCTCATGGACCTCTCCGAGAAGTACAACATCCTGCAGGCCGCGATGGCCTCCTCGGAGCGGATCTTTCAGCTCCTGGACGCGCGGCCCTCGATCACGGCGCCGGCCGATCCGGTCGCCCCGAAAGGGCCCCTCTTGGGCTCCGTCGCGTTCGAGGACGTGCGCTTCTCCTACAAGAAGGGCGAGGAGATCCTGAAGGGCGTCTCGTTCCACGTGCAGCCGGGGCGCACGGTCGCGCTCGTGGGCGCGACGGGCGCGGGCAAGACCACGGTCCTGAACCTCCTCCTGCGCTTCTACGACGTGACGGAGGGGCGCGTCCTCGTGGACGGCACGGACGTGCGCCGGTACGACCCCGTGCGCCTCCGCGAGCACTTCGGCATCGTCCTGCAGGACACGTTCCTCTTCACGGGCACGATCGCCGAGAACGTCTCCTTCTTCGATCCTTTGATGCCGCGCGCGCGCATCGAGGAGGCCTGCCGCGAGGTCGGCCTCGCGCCGCTCCTCGCGCGCATCCCGGGCGGCCTCGACGCGAAGCTCTCCGAGCGCGGGGGCGGCCTCTCGGTCGGCGAGAAGCAGCTCGTCGCCTTCGCCCGCGCGCTCGCGCGCGACCCGCGCGTCCTGATCCTCGACGAGGCCACGTCCTCGGTCGACCCGGAGACGGAGAAGACGATCGAGCGCGCCGTCGCGCGGCTCCTCTCGGGCCGGACGTCGATCGTCGTCGCGCATCGCCTCTCGACGATCGTGCGCGCCGACGAGATCCTCGTCCTCTCGCACGGCGAGGTGAAGGAGTCCGGCACGCATGCGGAGCTCCTCGCGAAGGACGGGCTCTACGCCCGCCTCTACACGCTGCAGCTCAAGGACCGCGAGGCGGCGGCGTAGGGGCCGAGGTGACCAGAAAGGACTATGATCTGGTCATGAGCAGAGTTTCGAAACGGGACGTGCTCGTGATCCACCGGCCCGAGGCTGGCGCGCCGCCGCCGGGAAGGGTGAAGCTGCCGCCCCCGTTGAAGACCAAGAGAGACATCGTCGAGATTCTCCTGGAGGAGCGCCAGAGCCAACGGTGATTCGCTACGTCGATTCTTCGGTCATTTCCCCGTACTCGTCAGAGAGGCTCTGGCCGGGAGGTCTCCTTGACCTGTTTTTCGGTTGCTGAAGAGCTTCGTCCTCGTCGATCCGTATCCCCACCCCCCCCGGGAGCCCCTGAACCGTGAGCGACGTTCCTTCTCTCCGCGGCATGTCCCTCGTGGGTGCATCGGCCCTGAACAAGGGCACGGCCTTCTCGGACGAGGAGCGGGCACGCCTCGGCTTGCACGGCCTTCTCCCGCCGCGCGTGGAGTCGCTGGAAGAGCAGGCGGGCCGCGCGTACGAGGCGTACCGCGAGAAGCGGACCGACCTGGGCCGGCACATCTACCTTCGCGCCCTGCAGGACACGAACGAGGTCCTGTTCTACCGACTGCTCACGGACCACATCGAGGAGATGATGCCGATCGTCTACACGCCGACCGTGGCCCGGGCGTGCGAGCGGTTCAGCAACATCTACCGGCGGCCGCGCGGCCTCTTCGTCTCGTACCCGCTGCGCGACCGCATTCCCGAGCTCCTGCGCAACCGCCCGCATCGGGAGGTGGACGTCATCGTCGTCACGGACGGCGAGCGCGTCCTCGGCATCGGCGACCAGGGCGTCGGCGGGCTCGGCATCTCGATCGGCAAGCTGTCGCTCTACACGCTCATCGGCGGAATCCCGCCCGCGCGGACTCTTCCGATCGTCCTCGACGCGGGAACGAACAACCCGGAACGGCTCCGCGACCCCGAGTACCTCGGCTGGCGGCACGAACGCGTGACCGGCGCCGACTACGACGCGTTCGTGGACGCGTTCGTCCAGGCGGTGAAGCAGGAGCTGCCGGGCGCGTGCCTCCAGTGGGAGGACTTCGCGACACCGCACGCGCGCCCGATTCTCACGCGCTACCGCGACCAGCTCCTCACGTTCAACGACGACATCCAGGGAACCGCGGCCGTGGCGCTGGGCGCGATCCTGGCTGCGATCGGCGTCACGGGAGGGAAGCTCCGCGAGCAGACGGTCGTCTTTCTGGGCGGCGGCTCGGCGGCGATCGGGGTCGCGGACTCCCTTCGCGAGGCGATGGTCGCGGAGGGCCTGACGGACGAGGAGGCCCGGCGCCGGTTCTGGATCGTCGACAAGGACGGCCTGCTCCACGCTTCGCGCACGGACCTGACGGAGGAGCAGCGCGTGTACGCGCAGCCGCCGGAGCGCGTGGCCGGATGGCCAGCGACCGCACACGGCGGGATCGGCCTCGCGGACGTGATCGGGAACGTGAGCGCGACGATCCTCATCGGGCTTTCCACTGCGGCCGGGGCGTTCACGGAGGCGATCATCCGGGAGATGGCGAGGAAGACGCCGCGGCCGATCGTCTTCCCGCTCTCGAACCCGACGGACCGCTCCGAGGCGCGGGCGGAGGATCTGATCCGATGGACGGAGGGGCGCGCGCGCGTCGCCACCGGCTCGCCGTCCGTGCCGGTCGTGTTCAACGGCCGCACGATCCCGATCGCGCAGTGCAACAACGTCTATGTCTTCCCCGCGGTCGGGCTCGGCCTCGTGGCCTCGGGAGCGCGCCGCGTGACGGACGGGATGATGCTTGCCGCGGCCAGGGCGCTGGCGGCGACCTCGCCTGCGCTCGCGGACCCGGGCGGCCCTCTCCTTCCGCCTCTGAGAAACCTGCGCGCGGAGGCGGTCGCGGTCGCCGTGGCGGTGGGCCTGGAGGCGCAGCGGGCGGGCTTCGCGCCGGCGACGTCACCCGAAGAGCTGCGCTCGCGCGTCGTCGCGAGCCAGTGGGCGCCGGCCTACGGGAACGAGCAGAACGAACACCACCGCCTCTGCGCTGGCCCGGAATTGGCATCAGCCCGGGCGTGAGAGGCGTGAAAGAAAACTCTTCCACGCCGCAGGTCGTCAGGTTCCCGAGGCGGCACCGGCTGCGGCGATTGGGGAAAAGCATCCTCAGGGGTGCCTTCGGGCTCTTCGGTCGTCTGGCGCCCTCGCTCGCCGCCGAGCGGGCGAGACCTCTTCCTCCCCCCCCCTCCCCCCCCTTTCCCCTCCCCCCTCGGACTTGAAGGTCCCCTTTCGCGAGGGAAGCGCGATCGCGGCGGCGTGGCCGAACGCACGCCTCGTCCGGCTGCGCGGCGTCGGGCATCACCGAATCCTCCGGACGCCCGACGTCATTACGGGCACGGTGGACTTCCTGGCCGCCGGAGCGAGCGAGCTCCCGCTCCGACCCGCGCAGGCGAGCTGACGGGTCAGCGCGGGCCGAGCGAGCCTAGGGCCCCCCGAGGTCAGTGGCCCTGCTGGCCCTGCTGCTTCTTCATCATCTCCTCGAACTGCTTGCGCTGCTCGGGAGTCATCTTCTCCATCGCCTTGCGCATCGCCTCGGCCGCTTCCGGCGAGACGACCCCGGCCGCGCCCATCATCCCTTCCTGCTTCGTGTAGCCGGCCGGGATCTCGAACAGCGAGGCGGGGAGCGACTTCTTCTCGGCTTTCGTGAGCTCCATCGTCGTCAGGACATCGGCCTTCCCTTTTTCGCGGGTCACCATCTTCACGAAGAAGCCGTCCGCCCCGGCGTCCCGGAGCGCCTTCAGGAACGAGCCTTCGTCCTGGCTCGAGCCACGGCGCATGAGGCCGCGCACCGACTCGTAGTTCAGGCCGTGGATGTCCTTCGTCGTCCAGAGCTCCATTTCCGATTTGTCTCCTTTGCGGGCGAGAAGGACGTGCTTCGTGGAATAACCGAACATCCTCTCGGAGCCCAGGACCTTGACGGTGTACGGCTCCTTGTCCGCCGTCATCTTCGAGGCCGACTCGCGCATCTTCTTCACGTCCATTTCGGAGTACGTCTTCGCTTTGTCGTTGATGAGGTAGACGATGTCCGGATTCGCGAACTTCATGAGCGAGACCATGTGCATCGGCATCTGGGCCGACTGCATGTCGATCTCGGTCCGCGAGCCGACGCGCGACACGAACGATTTGCCCGTCCCCGTCATGCCCCCCTGGCTCGTGATCTTCATGTCGATCTCGCCTTCGAACTGCGCGAATGCCGGAGCCGCGGCCAGGGCGGCGCCCGCGAGGACGCTCAAGAGAACTCTCTTCATGGAATCTCCTTTTGATCGATGTACAGAATGAGCGATCAACAGGTGATTCTATCTCAGCTCGCCCGCAGCGCGACGACCTGGCGCTCCTCGAACGAGACGACGACGAGCGTCTGGTCGTCCTCGGGCGGGCGGTTGCGCGTGAAGCTCTTCACGGACTCGAGGAGAGCCTGCTTGAGCACGTCCGCGCCTTTTTCGCCGCGCGAGAGGATGACGCCCTCGAACCGCTCGAAGCCGAACGGCTCGCCGTCGTCGTTGAGCGCCTCGATGAGACCGTCGCTGTAGAGCACGAGGCGGTCGCCCGGCTCGAATCCGACGACGAACTCGCGGAACGGCTCGCGCCGCTTCACGCCGAGCGGAAATCCCCAGGACGACAGCAGCTCGAGCTTCCGCTCGCGCGCGCGGAAGACGTACGGGTCGAGATGGCCGGCGGACGCGAACCGCAGCGTCGAGCTCGCGGAATCGAGAACGCCGTAGAAGAACGTCATGAGCATGCGCTTCGGCGCGGTCTTCATGACGATGTCGTTCAGGACCTCGAGAACCCGGGCGGGCGAGGGGTCGTGCCGCACCTGGACGAGGAGAGCCGCCTTCGTCATCGCCATCACGATGCCGCTCGTGAGGCCGTGCCCGGCCACGTCGCCGAAGGCGAGCCCGAGCCGGCCCTCTTCGAGCGGCAGGAAATCGAAGTAGTCGCCGCCGATCTCCGTCGCGGCCCGGTAGTGCGAGACCACTGAGGCGTTCTCCAGCTCGGGATGGACGGAGGGCAGGAGCGCGGCCTGGATGCGGTTCGCGGCGTCGATCTCGGCCTTGATGCGCTCGCGCTCGACGATGCGCTTGACGTGCGGCGCGAGGTCCTCGTAGGAGTAGACGATCGTGCGGCGCGTCGCAAGGCCGGCGACCGCGACGAGAGCGATCCCGGCGAGCGGGAGGGCGAGCGCGAGAAGCGGCCCCGTGCGGGCCGGGCCGGACGCCGCGACGCAGAGCGGCACGAGGCAGAGGAGGAGGCCTCCGCCGAACGCCGCCGTCGACGCCGCGAGGAGATCGGAGAAGGCGAAGACGAGGAGGACGACCGCGATTCCGCCGAAGCCTACGGCGAGCCCCCGGCCGAACGGCGCGACGGGCGGCGGGAGAACGCCCATGAGCGTCCCGAAGAGCGCCGCGAGGACGACGCCGACGGCAAGGAGGCGCTTGCGGTGGAAGAAGGCGAGGAAGAAGAGGAGGCCGGCGCTCGCGAAGAGGAGCGCGTCGAGGGCCGCCCCCGCATTGACGGCGAGGGGCCCCCAGATCGCGTTCAGGCCGTCGCGCGTGCCGGGCGCGAGGCGCGCCCAGACGGCGCCCGCACGATACGGGAGTGCGGGGACGAGGAGCGCCGCCGCGGCGACGGCGGGGGCCGCGAGGAGGCCGGCGAGGAGCGAGCCGCCGACCGCCGCGTTGCGCACGTCGCGCCGGAGGAGCGCATCGAATGACGCGAGGCGCTCGCCCCAGCGCTCGCGCGCGAAGCTCTCGCCGACCGACCACGCGAGGAAGACGAGGACCGAAAGCGGGATGTCGTAGAAGAGGAAGCGAAAGCCCGAGACCGCGAGCGTCGTCGTCCGGTTGTCGATGCTCCCGAGCCCCGTCCCGGTGGCCGCCCACGGGGACGTCAGCGCGTTGTGGAGGATCGAGAGCCCGATCGCCGCGGCGAAAAGGACGGCGCCCGTCCCGACGCCCACCTCGCCCGCGTGGTACTTCTTCAGGAAGATCGCAAGCAGAATGAAGAGAAGCGAGAAGATCCCGGCGAAGCGCAGGAACGTCTCGCCGACGCCCGAGTCGTACGCGAAACGGCGGCCGTCCTTGTACTCCTCGATGAGCGACCAGCCCGCGGGCACGTCGCCGATGTAGCTCACGTAGAGGTAGCAGACGACGTCGCCGGTCGGGAAGGTCGACGGCACGCGGTAGCGGAACGTGGTGTCCGTGCGCGAACGCAGCACCGTCGGGCGCGCGTCCTCGTAGACGGGGCCCGGCGCACCGAGAAAGGCCCGCGACGCGACGTACGCGTCCGCCTTCGCCTTGAGGTCGTCCGCCTTCGGCGACGCGCCCGTTTCCTCGAGGCGGGCCTCCCGCATCGCGGCGACGACCTCCCCGGTTCGCGACACGGCGACGAAGCCGTAGGGCGGGTATTTGTCGACGCCGTTGCGCCAGTACGTGACGCGGAACCCGAAGATGCGCGGCCCGAGGACGGGGTCGGACTCCGCCTTCCGCCGCAGGTCCGGCTTGTCGCGGAGCTCCTTGTCGAGGAGGGGCGAGTCGTCCACGGTCGTCACGACAAATGCCTTGTCGACCTCGATTCCCCACTTCCGCGCCTCGGCGTCCGCGATCTGCCGGACCCGTCCGCGGGTCACCGTCAAGCCCCGCGGTTCGGGAGCGTCGTAGAGCGGGACGAGGACGGCGAGAAGAGCCGCCCCGGCGATCCCGGCGACCGCGAACGCACCTGTCCTCGTAGCGGCGCGCATCACCCTTGTCCAACGCAGCCGGAAAAGAAATGTTTCGGCCGAAGAGAAGAACCCCGGAGGACTTTCTTAGAAGGGTGTGTGTGGTCTCGGCGGCGAGCGCCGCTACGTCGGCTCGGAACGCCCTGGCAGTCACTCATTCTTCTAAGAAATATTTGGGTTCTCGGGAACCTTCGGGAGGTGCGTCATCGCCTCCTCGACCGCGTGGTCGGGATACTCGAAATCCTTCAGCTCGCCGGCGTGGTAGCTCTGATAGGCGCTCATGTCGAAGTGGCCGTGGCCCGAGAGGTTGAAGGCGATGACCTTCTTCTCTCCCGTCTCCTTGCAGCGCAGCGCCTCGTCGATCGCCGCGCGGATCGCGTGCGCGGACTCCGGCGCCGGGATGATTCCTTCCGCCTTCGAGAACTGGACGGCCGCATCGAACGTCTCGAGCTGCTTGGCCGAGCGGGCCTCGACGTCGCCGTGCGCGACGAGCGCGCTCACCGAGGGCGCCATCCCGTGGTATCGCAGTCCGCCCGCGTGGATGCCAGGCGGGACGAACGTGTGCCCGAGCGTGTACATCTTGACGATCGGCGCCATCGCGGCCGCGTCGCCGTAGTCGAACGTGTAGCGCCCCTTCGTGAGCGTCGGGCAGGAGGCGGGCTCCACGGCCATGATCCGCGTCCTCTTCCCCTCCGTGAGGTTGCGGTGGACGAAGGGGAACGCGAAGCCCGCGAAGTTCGATCCGCCTCCCGCGCACGCGATCACGACGTCGGGATACTCGCCCGCCATCTCCATCTGCTCGAGCGCCTCCAGCCCGATCACGGTCTGGTGCATCAGGACGTGGCCGAGGACCGAGCCGAGGCTGTACTTCTTCGCACCGCCGCTCGTCGCCGCCACCTCGACCGCCTCGGAGATCGCGATCCCGAGGGAGCCCGGAGAGCCGGACGACTCGGCGAGGACCTTCCGGCCGAACTGCGTCCTCGAGGTCGGGCTCGCGAACACCTGCGCGCCGAAGTTCTCCATGATGTGCCGGCGGTACGGCTTCTGGTGGTACGAGACCTTCACCATGAAGACCTCGAGGTCGAGCCCGAAGAAGCTGCACGCCATCGCGAGGGCCGAGCCCCACTGTCCGGCTCCGGTCTCGGTCGTGAGCGCCTTCGTCCCGGCCTCCTTGTTGTAGAAGGCCTGCGCGACTGCCGTGTTCGGCTTGTGCGAGCCGACCGGGCTCACGCTCTCGTTCTTGTAGTAGATGTGGGCCGGCGTGTCGAGCGCCTTCTCGAGCCTCAGGGCGCGGCACATCGGCGTCGGACGCCAGAGCCGGTAGATCTCCCGCACGGGCTCGGGGATCTCGACCCAGCGCTCGGGCGAGACCTCCTGCATCACGATGTTCATTGGAAAGAGGACGGACAGGAAGTCCGGCGTGACGGGCTCCATCGTTCCGGGGTGCAGGACCGGCGACGGGGGCACGGGCATGTCCGCGTTCACGTTGTACCAGGCCTTCGGCAGCCTCGAATCGTCGAGCTGGAATCTCACGGTCCGGGTCATGGGTCCTCCCTTCCGGAAAGGCGCGACGATAGCGCAGACCGCCGCGGACTCCGATATCCTTGCGTCGCATGGAGTCGATCGTCGTCACCGGCGGGGCCGGTTTCATCGGCTCGAACTTCGTGCGGCTCGCCCTCGCCGAAACGCCCGACCGTGTCGTCGTCGTCGACAAGCTCACGTACTCGGGTCATCGCGCGAGCCTCGCGGACGTCGAGACGAACCCGAGGTTCACGTTCGTTCAGGCCGACATCGCGGACGCCGCCGCGATGAAGGCCGTCTTCGCGGCCCACCGCCCGCACGCCGTCCTGAACTTCGCCGCGGAGACGCACGTCGACCGGTCGATCGACGGTCCGGGCGCGTTCGTCCATACGAACGTCAACGGCACGTACGAGCTTCTCGAAGCTGCGCGTGTCCACGTCGCCTCCCAGCGCCCGGCCGACGCCGAACGTTTCCGCTTCCTCCACGTCTCCACGGACGAGGTCTACGGAACGCTGGGCGGGTCGGGTCTCTTCTCCGAGGAGACGCCCTACGCGCCGAATTCGCCGTACGCCGCGTCGAAAGCCGCCGCGGACCATCTCGTGCGCGCCTGGCGCGAGACGTACGGCCTCGCGACGCTGCTCACGAACTGCTCGAACAACTACGGGCCGTACCAGTTCCCCGAGAAGCTGATCCCGTTGATGATCCTGACCGCCCTCGAGGGGAAGCCTCTCCCGATCTACGGCGACGGCGGCAACGTGCGCGACTGGCTCCACGTCCAGGACCACTGCCGAGGCATCCTCCTCGTCCTCGAGAGGGGGGCGCCCGGAGGCAAGTACAACATCGGGGGCGGCAACGAACGGACGAACCTCCAGGTCGTCGACGCGCTGTGTGAGGCGCTGGAGAAGACGGTTCCGTTCGAAGAGAACCCGAAGATTTCGGAGAAGATTTCTTTGAAGGGTAAGAGGGGATACGCGCAGCTCAAGACGTTCGTGGCGGATCGACCCGGGCACGACCGGAGATACGCGATCGATGCGACCAAGATCCGCCGCGAGCTCGGGTGGAGCCCCTCTTACTCATTCGAAGAAGGTCTTCTTCGAACCGTGGAGTGGTACCTGAGCCACCAGGAGTGGTGTGCGACCGTCCAGGCGGGAAATTACGGCCGCGAGCGCCTCGGCCTTGGGACCGGCGCCGGCGTCGGCACGGCCGCCGCCCCTCGCGCGGGCGGAGCCCGCGAATGAAGGGGATCATCCTCGCGGGCGGCTCGGGCTCGCGCCTCTATCCGCTGACGCTCGCGGTTTCGAAGCAGCTCTGCCCCGTCTACGACAAGCCCATGGTCTATTACCCGCTCTCGACGCTCATGCTCGCGGGGTTGCGCGACATCCTCGTCATCACGACGCCAGAGGACGAGGCCGCCTTCGTACGCCTTCTCGGCGACGGCGGCCAGTTCGGCATCCGGGTCTCCTACGCGACGCAGCCGAAGCCCGAGGGCCTCGCGCAGGCGTTTCTGATCGGCCGATCGTTCGTCGGCGAGGACGCCGTCGCGCTCGCGCTCGGCGACAACCTCTTCTACGGGCACGGCCTCCCCGAGATGCTCCAGCGCGCGGCCTCACGCGCCGCCGGCGCGACCGTCTTCGCCTACCGCGTGCTCGACCCCGAGCGCTACGGCGTCGTGGAGTTCGACGCGAGGGGGCGCGCAATCGGCCTCGAGGAGAAGCCGAAAGAGCCACGCTCGAGCTACGCCGTCACCGGCCTGTATTTCTACGACAACCGCGTGCTCGACGTCGCGACGGCGTTGAAACCCTCACCGCGAGGCGAGCTCGAGATCACGGACATCAACCGCGCGTACCTCGAGACCGGCGACCTCCACGTCGAGATCCTCGGCCGCGGCATGGCGTGGCTCGACACGGGCACGCACGAGGCGCTCCTACAGGCCTCGAACTTCATCCAGGCCATCGAGGCGCGGCAGGGCCTGAAGATCGCGTGTCCCGAGGAGATCGCCCACAAGGCCGGCTGGATCTCCACGGCCCACGTGACCCGCCTCGCGCTGCAGATGAAGAGCGACTACGGCCGCTACCTTCTCCGGATGCTGGAGGACGGAGTCGTCTGACGGCGCAACCGCGGGCCGGCGCGTACGTATCTTCCGGGAACTGGAGAGAAAACATGACGACGAGACGCGACTTCCTCTGGAAAACGGCCGCTTCAGCGGGTCTTCTCGCGGGCGGGCTTCCGGCATTCTCCGAGACGAAGAAGACCCTCCTCGTTCTCGGGGGCACCGGCTTCCTCGGACCTCAGATCGTCGGCGCCGCGAAGGCGAGCGGCTGGACGATCACCCTCTTCAACAGGGGCAAGACCAACCCCGGCCTGTTCCCCGAGCTTGAGAAGCTTCAAGGCGATCGCAACGGCGATCTCAAGTCGCTCGAGGGCCGCGTTTTCGACGCCGTGGTCGACACGTCGGGCTACATCCCGCGCCAGGTGCGCGATTCGGCGGGGCTCCTCGGCAAGTCGGCGAAGCAGTACGTCTTCGTCTCGTCCATCTCGGTCTATTCCGACCTGAGCAAGCCGGGCGTCGACGAGACGGGGCCCGTCGCGATCCTGAAGGACCCGTCCGTCGAGAAGGTGACCGGGGAGACGTACGGCGGCCTCAAGGCGCTGTGCGAGAAGGCCGCCGAGGCGGCGATGCCCGGACGCGTCACGAACGTCCGCCCCGGCCTCATCGTCGGGCCCGGCGACGGCAGCGACCGCTTCACGTACTGGCCGGTCCGCGTCTCGCGGGGCGGTGAGGTCCTCGCGCCGGACAAACCCGAGGATCCCGTCCAGTTCATCGACGTCCGCGACCTCGGGGCCTGGATCGTGAAGACCATCGACACGAAGACGGTGGGCGTCTTCAACGCGACCTCGGCTCCTCTCCGGATGGGCGACGTGCTCGAGGCCTGCAAGGCCGCGAGCTCGAGCGACGCGCGCTTCACGTGGGTGGACGCCGCGTTCCTTGCGGCCCAGAAGGTCGAGGAGTGGAGCGACCTTCCTGTTTGGACCTCGCCCCTGGGCTCCGACGCCGGAGGCGGCCGCGTGAGCAACGCCCGCGCGGTCGCCACGGGGCTCGTGTTCCGGCCCGTGAAAGCCACCGCGAAGGACACGCTCGACTGGTGGAAGACGCTTCCGAAAGAGCGGACGGACAAGATGAAAGCGGGCCTCAAGACCGACCGTGAAGCCGCTGTTCTCGCGGCTTGGCACGAGGCGCACGACGCGCAGGCGAAGAAGACGCCGAAGGCCGGCTGACGGCGTGGAGGGGCGGAGCGCGCTTTCCCGCCTCGTGCGGGTCGAGCCCGGGGAGGGCCACGGCCTCACGTGGGCTGCGGCCTCGTTCTTCTTCCTGCTGGGCGGGTACTACATCATCCGGCCGCTGCGCGAGGAGGCGGGCGCCTCTTCCGGGGGCGGCTTCGCGCTGAACTGGCTGTTTCTCGGGACGCTGGCCGGCACCTTCCTCGTAACCCCGCTCTTCGGCACGCTCGTGACGCGCGTCCCGCGCCGCGTCTTCGTTCCGGCCGTCTACCACGCCCTCGCGGCGAGCTTCGTCGCGTTCTACGTCGCGCTCAGCGTCCTTTCGGGAGCCTCGCGCCTCGCGACCGTCCGCTTCTTCTTCGTTTTCGTGAGCACGTTCAATCTCCTGATCGTCTCGGTCTTCTGGGGCTTCCTCGCGGACCTCTTCCGGTCCGAGCAGGCCAAGCGCCTCTTCGGCGCGATCGGACTCGGCGGGACTCTCGGGGGGATCGCCGGGGGCACGATCACGGCGAGCCTCGCGAAGAGGCTCGGGCCCGTGCCCCTCCTCCTCGTGGCCGCCGGCCTCTTCGAGGTCGCCGTCCTGTGCATGCGCCGTCTCGCGCGCGTCTACCACGTCGACGAAGCCCCGCGTGTGGACGGCGCCGCCCCGCGCGCGGGAGACGACGTCCCCGACGGCGGAATCCCGCCCGGCACCGGCGCGCTCTCGGGCCCCAGGCTCTTCCTGCGCTCGCGGTACCTCCTCGGGATCGCCGCGTTCCTGCTCCTCTACACGGTCGGCTCGACCTTCCTGTACCTCGCGCAGGCGCGCATCGTGCGGAGCGCCTTCCCCGACGCCGGCTCGCGCACGGCGTTCTTCGCGAAGGCCGACCTCGCCGTAAACGTCCTCACGGCGCTGGCGCAGCTCTTCCTCACGGGGCGCGTCCTGCCCGCGATGGGCCTCGGGCCCGCGCTCGCGCTGCTTCCGGCGATCACGGCGGCGGGCTTCTACGCGCTCGGCGTCTCGTCCACCGCGAGCACGCTCTTTTGCGTGCAGGTTTTTCGGCGCGCGGCCGAGTTCGCCCTCGTGAAGCCCGCGCGCGAAGCTCTCTTCACCGTCGTCCCGCGCGAGGAGAAGTACACGGCGAAGAGCTTCATCGACACGTTCGTATACCGGGGCGGCGACGCGCTGGGCGCGCTGGCCGATCGGCTCGTGGCTTTCCTCGGCCTCTCACCTCTCGGCTTCGCGTGGCTCTTCCTGCCCGTGGCCGGCGTATGGATCGCGAACGCACTCGCCCTCGGGAGGAGACAGAAGGCGCTCGCGAACGAGCCTCAGTCGGATTTTGCTTGACTCGGCGCTGACCTGCTCATAGCTTTTCGCCAGTCCGCAGAGCGACTTGTTTCTTCGCTTTCATTTTCTTTCCTTTTAGGAGGCTGTGATGCTGCGTTTTCGAACGGGAGTCGGCTGTCTTGCTCTCCTCCTGCTGGTGGTCCTGCCGGGCGCCGTGCTCGCCCAGTCGCAGGCCACGACGGGCGTCATCGAGGGAACTGTTTCGGACGAGGGGGGCGCTCCGCTGCCCGGAGCCGCGGTCGCGATCCGGAACACGGCCACGAATTTCGAGAAGAGCACGATCACGGGCGCGGACGGGCACTTCCGCGGCCTCGCCCTGCCGCTGGGCCCCTACCGGGTGACCGTGAGTCTCGCGGGCTTCACGACGCTCGTGCGCGAGGGGCTCGACCTCGGCGTCGGTCAGGCGATCAACCTCACCGGCCTCACCCTCAGGCTCTCCCAGCGGGCGGAGTCGGTGACCGTGACGGGCGCGGCTCCCGTCGTCGAAACGACCCGGACCGAGGGCTCGACGCAGATCGACTCGGCCGCGATCCAGGGCCTTCCGAACAACGGGCGGAACTACCTCGACTTCGCGAAGCTGACGCCCGGCGTGTCCATCGTGCAGGGGCCCGACGGCGACGAGATGACCGTCAACGGCCAGAAGGGCATCCAGAACAACGTCTCGGTGGATGGGGCCGATTTCAACAACCCGTTCTTCGGGGAGCAGCGGGGCGGCCAGCGCCCGCCGTTCACGTTCAACCTCGACGCAGTCAAGGAGGTCGTCGTCGTCGCGGAGGGCGCGAACGCGGAGTTCGGGCGCGCCTCGGCCGGGTTCGTGAACGTCGTGACGAAGTCAGGCACGAACGACGTCCACGGGAGCGCGCACGGGTACTTCAAGAGCCAGAGCCTCTCGTCCGCGGCGATCAAGCCCGACGGATCGTCGGCTGACAAGTTCGACTTCAACCAGCAGCAATACGGCTTCACGCTGGGCGGGCCGTTCGTCAAGGACAAGCTCTTCTACTTCACCGCCTTCGACTACCAGCGCGGCCGCTCGACGAAGCAGACCGATCCCACCCGCATCGACCCGGCTCTGGTCCAGTATTTCGCCAGCGTCGGCGATCCGAACGAGAACGGCCCGATCGACCGGACGAACGACGCCCGCGTCTTCCTCGGGAAGATCGACTGGAACGTCAACGAGCAGCACCTCGCGACCCTCCGGTACAACTACACGTGGTCCGAGCAGAAGAACGGGACGTTCGACGTCGATCCGTTCGGTGTCAGCGCG
This sequence comes from Thermoanaerobaculia bacterium, assembly GCA_963816185.1. Lineage (GTDB taxonomy): Bacteria > Acidobacteriota > Thermoanaerobaculia > UBA5066 > UBA5066 > Fen-183. The sequence continues at coordinate 566,046 of CAWFJJ010000030.1, forward strand.
AACGCGGTCGAGGACGATCACTCGAGCGCCGGGAGCGGCTCCCTCCAATCGACCCTCTCGAACTCGACGCTGAACGAGTTCCGCTTCCAGTGGGCAAGGGAGGACCGGCCCCGCCCGTATGACGGCGCGCAGGTTCCCGGCGGAGGCCGCCCGTTCCCGGACACCGGGGTCAGCTTCTCGGGCTACCGTTTTGGCGAGCCATTCTTCATCCCGGTCGATGACCACGACACCCGCTTGCAGCTCAACGAGATCCTCACGTACATCACGGGTCCCCACACGATCAAGGCGGGCCTCGAGTACAACCAGACGAACACGACGCAGACGTTCCGCGGCTTTGCGAACGGCCGATACCTCTTCGACTCCGTCTCGGGCTTCCTGAGCTATGCGAAGAACCCGAAGTTCGTCGAGTGCTCGGACGGTTCGTCGAGCCAGACCGGCGTCTGCCCGGCCGGGACGTCCATCAGCGGCCCGGTCCTGCTGTACCTGCAGCAGGTCCCGGTCGGCGGCCTCACGGTCGACCAGGCGGGTACGCAGAGCATCGACCAGAAAGAGCCGGCCGTCTTCGTCCAGGACACGTGGCAGCCGCTGGCGAACCTCACGATCAGCTTCGGCCTGCGCTGGGAAGCCCAGATCGAGCCCGATCCGATCACGCCGCCCGATCAGGTCTTCTTCTCGAAGTTCATCGGGGCGACCTCGAAAGGCCAGGCGTTCCCGTCCGACGGGACGATCCCGTCCGACAAGAGCCAGTGGCAGCCGCGGCTCGGGATCACGTGGGACCCGAACAAGGACGGCAAGACGGTCCTCCGCGCGAGCGGCGGCATCTTCGCGGCCCGTACCGTGGGCCTCAACCTCGCCTCCGCGCGGTCGACGAACGGCAGCATCGGGTACACGTACGCCGCCGGGAGCGCTTTCGGGACGCTGCCCGCATACCCGAACATCCTGAATGCCGCGACCCTCCCCGCGACGCCGGACCACCCGGACGTCTACGTCTTCAGCAAGGACTTCAAGAACCCGCGGACGTACCAGTTCAACCTGGGGATCGACCGCGAGATCATCCCGGACGTCGCCCTCTCGCTCCGGTATGCCTACGCGCACACGGTCAACATCCTCCGCTACATCAACCGCAACGACCCGCTGCTCGGCTCGCCGTGGTCGACCGGCCTCGGGGCAAACGGCCAGAACGGCATCGGGACGCTCTGGACCGCGGAGTCCACGGCGCACAGCGTCTACAACGGCATCACCCTCGGCCTCATCAAACGTTACACGCACAAGTTCGAGTTCCAGGCCTTCTACACGCTCTCCTGGGACAAGTCCGACGACGACCAGGAGCGCGACCCGTTCACGCTCTACTACGCGAAGGTCACGGACCTCGGCCCCGAGTACGCGTACTCGAACCGCGACCAGCGGCACCGCGTGAACGCGTACGTCCTCTGGCAGGCCCCGTTCGGGATCAACGTGAACGCGAGCTGGCAGTACCGGTCGGCCCAGCCGCAGTCCATCACGGCCACGGGGGCGATCGCGAACACGCCTCAGGACCGGATCAACGCGGACGGCAGCGTCACGGAGCGCAACCTCGGGCGAAAGGACAACCAGTTCAACTCGGTCAACCTGAGGATCTCGTACCCGTTCGCGGTTGGCCCGGTCACGATCGAGCCGATCGCCGAGGTCTTCAACCTCTTCAACAGCAAGAACCTCAAGAACCCGTTGACGTCGAACCTGCTCTTCAACTTCGACGGCACTCTGCAGCAGGGCCTCGGCGACCCGCGCCAGGCGCAGCTCGGCGTCCGCATTCTCTTTTAGGAGAGGGTCGAAGAAGCCCCTACGTGGAAGCGCCCTCGCGACGCATGAACGTCGCGAGGGCGTGGTCGGTCCCGCGGAGATGATTCGTGAGCGTGCGCCGGAGGCGCTCGGCCAGCTCGATGGTGATCTCGAGCGTGCCCGCCGAGTTCTGGCGAACGAGCTCGTTCATCTCCCGGATCAGCTTCACGTGCTCGGCGGCGTGCTCCTCGAAGGCGGGATACTGATGCAACCGCATGACGAGCTCCTCGACGAGGAAGTGCGTCTCGGAGAGGTCGGCCATCTCCTCGAGGATCTTCCCGGCCTCGACGCGCTCGTTCGCGCCGGCGGCTCTCTCGAAGGCGTCCACGAGCGCGAGCTGAAGCTCGTGCTCCCGCTCCATCTCCGGGAGGCCGGGAACGTCCTTCCGGCCCTCGGCCGTCGGCATGAAACTCCTCCTCATCCCCTGTGCGCCTCGAAGTGTAAGCCTGATTCAGGTGGCTCATGGCGTGAGATGCGTCACCTCCCGATCGTATAGAGGGAGGTTTGCATGAGAGTCGAGGACATCATGACGAGACGCGTTCAGACCGTCGCCCACACGGAAAATGCGGAAGCGGCCTGGAACCTGATGCGGTGGAAGCGCATTCACCATCTCGTCGTGACCGGCGCGGACGGTGAAGTCGTCGGCGTCGTGTCCGCGCGCGACCTCGGCGGGCGGGACCGCGACGAGATCCGCCGCCTCCGCCCGATCTCCGCGATGATGACCGCCTACGCGGTCAAGGCGACGCCGAAAATGCCCGTGCGCCAGGCCGCGAACGTCATGCGCGGCTGGAACATCGGCTGTCTGCCCGTGATCGAGCCGGACGGCACGCTGGCCGGCATCGTCACGGTTTCCGACCTCCTGCGGCTCCTCGCCGAGCAGGTCCCCGCACCCGCACGCGTGAACCCGGCCAAGCGCGTGGCGAAGATCAAGCCGCCGAAGAAATCCAGCCGGGCCCGCGGCTGACCGGACCCGGATCGGAGGACCTCATGAGCGACGAGACCATCTTTTTCGGGACGGACTTCTCGCCCGCATCCGATCGCGCGTTTCTCACCGCGCTCGACGAGGCGAAGCTTCGGTCGGCCGAACTCGTCGTCGCGCACGTCATCCCGACCTCCGTCCTCCTCGATCACGGCATCGGCGAAGTGGCGCCGCTCCGCGCGATCTGCCTGAAGAAGCTCGAGGCGCTCAAGCGCAGGGCCGAAACAGCCGGTGTCAAGGCGCGCATCGAGCTTCTCGACGGCACGCCTCACGCTGCGATCGTGGAATCTGCGGCCCGGGCGAACGCGGCGCTTCTCGTCCTCGGGACGCAGGGCCGGACGGGCGTCTCGCGGCTCGTTTTCGGCAGCGTCGCGATGCGCGTCGTGTGCGAGGCGCTCTGCCCCGTGGTCGTCGTCCGCGCCGCGGCGTGAACGGAAACCGGGCGGCTGGCATGTGCCGTGCCTCCCGCCCTTCAGGAAGGGCATGAATTACAAAGCGCTGGTCCTGGGCGTGATTCTGGGAGGCGCGACGGCGGGTGCGATCCAGCAGTCGACTCCCGCGCCGGCACCCGAAGCCACTCCTCCGTCTTCGCCCTCGCCGCCGCCTGAAGGCGCGCCACCCACCCCTCAGATCCTCCCTACGCCCAACCCCACTCCCGAATCGCACGGATCGCCCACGCCCGGCATCGGAAAGCCCGACCTGCTGCGAACGCCGGGAGTCAGCCGGACACCCGGCGGGGGCCCCGCCGACAAGATCGTCCCGACGCCGACGCCGGGCCCGGCGGAGATCTTCTCTCCCAAACCGACGCGCGCGCCGGCGTTCTGAGCCGTGCCCCGCGCGCGGAAACTTCCCTGACGGCCCGAAAGGCTGCTATATTTCGCCGCTCCTGAGCGGGACTAGCTCAGTGGTAGAGCGCTACCTTGCCAAGGTAGATGTCGCGAGTTCGACCCTCGTGTCCCGCTCCAAGAACTCCCGTCGGGGGAGTCGGTTACGCGAAGGCGTATCGGCTCCCCCGCTTCTCTTTTCTCCCGGGGAAGTTCGCAGGGAGTTCGCGGCGAATGCCTTGAGTGCGTCCTCACCTACACATGCGTACCGCTCCGCCATCCGCGAGGATGTGTGGCCAAAGCATCTTCGCGATGAGCAGCGACGACGCGCCGTCGTCCGCCCAGCGTGACGCAGCCGTGTGCCGGAGGTCGTGAGGGCGGAACTTGAGCCCGGCGAGGTCGCGGGCCTCCTCGAAGGCGCGGCGGTAGGTCCGAGGGCTTACGTTCGCGACCGTCTCCGAGTCCGGCTTCATGGCGCGGAGAGCGTCGAGCGCCTCGCGGCAGGCGGGGGAGATCGGCACGGTCGCGATGCGACCCGTCTTCTGGGTCGTGATCCACATGAACTCGTCGCCCACGTCTCGCCAGCGGAGCCCGAGAAGGTCTGAGCGCCGGAGGCCGGACTCGACCGCGAGGACGAAGAGGGGGCGGAGGCGCTTGACGTGATCCGGAGCCCGCTTAAAGGCGTCGAGAAAGCGCTGGCGCTCGTCGCTCGTCACCTCGCGCCTCTTCTCGGGCTCATGGAGGCGAGGGACGCGGACCGGGCGGGAGATCACGCCGCGCTGCGCCGCGTCGTGCACGAACAGGCCCGCGACCCGCGCGTACCTGTTGGCAGTCGCAGGAGCGAGTCCCACGGCGCTCATGGCCGTGAGTGCATCGCGCAGCTCGGCAGGGCCGATACCGTCGAGGCGCATCGAGCCGAGCTGACGGAGGAGGTGGCCGTCGAGCCCGTGTGCCGTCAGGCGGGCTGCACCTCGGCTCATGCGTGCGACGAGGCGCTTCCTGTTCTCAGCGACATAGACCGCGAACGACAGAACGAGGACGGTCTTCGCCTTCCCGCTCGCGACCTCCTCGCGGAACGCCTGCCAGCCCGCGACGGCGTCAGCCCACGTTGCAGCCACGAACGTCCAGCGGTGACGCCTCGCGCCACGAGTGCCCGGCGCAGACACCTCTGCCCGCGCTCGCTTCGTGCCTGGATCCCACGAGAGACCGCGAAGGCGATGCATGCGCTTCAAGCTTCCTAAGATCCTGCGCCTGGCGCTGCCTGAGCGACCAGTCGCGCGAGCGCGGCGGGTTTGGCACTCAGAATCGCTTGAAAGTACGCTAGAGCACTTGGCGGTCGATCCTTGACGTGACGTCGGCGGCCGAGTGCGATCTGACAACCGTACGGCGACGCAGGCGACTCCGCCACCTTGTGCGGTACTCCCTCAAGAATCTCCTCACGGGTGAACCCGGTAAGCCGCGGGAGGAATAGTGATCACGCCTTGGCCCAACCCTGTGCTGCAGCGGACTCGGCGTCTGCCGCTGGCACTCCTTCCTTCTCGCGGTCACAGTGGGTGACGCCTGCCGGTCGTGGGGCATGATATTTTGGCGACATGCAGCTTAGATGGGTCGCCTCATCGGGCCCGATCTGCTTAGGGTTCGCCCTGCTCGGGCTGAGCAGCGGCGCCGCGCAGGCGCAGGTGATCACCGAATTCAGCGCTGGCATCAGCGCCAACGCGGGCCCGTACGCGATCACGGCCGGCCCTGACGGCAACCTGTGGTTTACGGAATTTGCGAGCAATCAGATCGGGCGGATTACCCCCCTTGGTGTCGTCACCGAGTTCAGTGCAGGCATCACCGCCGGCGCGCAGCTCGATGGCATCGCAGCTGGTCCCGATGGCAACGTGTGGTTTGTTGAGAATTATACCAACAAGATTGGGCGAATCACTCCACTCGGCGTCGTTACCGAATTTAGCGCAGGCACCGGCGCCTACCCGGGACCTTCTGCTATCGCGGCAGGACCGGACGGCAACCTGTGGTTCACAGAGTTCTATCTACCGCGGATAGGACGGATCACCCCGCTCGGCATCGTTACCGAATTCACCAGTGGCATCACGGTCGGCGGAAGCATGCAGGGCATCACTGCCGGACCCGATGGCAACCTCTGGTTCACGGAGTTCGATCTTAGCCAGGTCGGGCGGATTACCCCTCTTGGAGTCGTCACCGAGTTCAGCACCGGCATCAGCGCCAACGCGGGCCCCTACGCGATCACGGCCGGGCCCGACGGTAACCTGTGGTTTACGGAGAACAAGCTCTTCCGGATAGGCCGGATTACGCCTGTCGGAGTCGTCACCGAGTTCGGCACAAGCTCAAATCCATACGGCATCACGGCCGGGCCCGACGGCAACCTGTGGTTCACCGAACCCAACGCCCGCCGGATCGGGCGGATCACCCCGCAGGGGGAGGTTACCGAATTTGGCGTCATCAACACGAATGGCGGCGCTCCTTATCTCAGCGCTTCCGGCCCTGATGGCAACGTGTGGTTCACTCAGCTCCTCGGTGGGCGAGTGGCGCGCATTACCACGGGACCGGCGACCGGAACCTCCTTCCACACGACGACTCCCTGCCGCGTCGTTGATACTCGAAATCCGACCTCGCCTCTTGGGGGCCCGGCGCTCGCGGCCGGTGTAAAGCGTGACTTTCTGGTGACCGGCGCGTGCGGCATTCCCGCGGGAGCTGTTTCTATCTCTGGAAACGTCACCGTCACGCAGCCCACGTCGGCTGGCTCTGTGCTCGCCATGCCCGCCCAACTCCCGGTCATCACATTCCAGTCCGGGACTACACGGGCCAACAATGCCTTCCTCCTTCTGTCTCTCGATGGCACCGGAACGCTATCCTTCTCGAACGACATGCCGACGGGCACCGTGGAGCTCATCGTTGATGTGAACGGCTGGTGGGAGTAGCCGCGTGTAACTGTCGCACCGGTGGGGATACATTCGGCTGGCTCCCTCGCTACGCTCGCCGCCGAGCTTGATATCGTCAAATGCAGCCATGATGCGAATCATGAAGACCATCGGCCATTTCAGAGCCGCTGCTCTCTGGTTACTCGGCGTTGTTCTCTGTGGATGTGCCGCTAAGCACGCTCCGTGGAGTCCCGGTGAGAATCCGGATCCGTCGGCGATTCTGGACGAGGCGAAGGCCGATGCAGCGGCGGGTCGATATCCCGACGCGCTGGCGAAGCACGTTTGGTTTTTTGAAAACGCGTTGAAGTACGCGCCCGCGATGCGCGGCGTTCGACTGTCGTTCGCCCTGAGCTACTGGAAGACGCTTGCAGACTCGTATCCTCCAGCACTTGAGAAACTGAAGGCCGAACGAGATGAAGCGGCTGCTAAGGTCCGTGGATCGAAAGACTCTCGTCACAGTTTCAACGACTTCGCATCCATAAACCGGGAACTCTGCGAGGACGCGAAGACCCGAGAGCTCTTTCTCTGGCTGGACGCGAATAGCCCGGCCACGGCTTCGGCCGTATATGACCTCGCGCAGCCTTCGTTGGTCAAGGCGAAGGAATACAGCGTCTGTGGCAGATATCTGGTGAACCCGGATCGCTCTCTTGAGCGGATGGTCTGCCACTACACGGAACTCAAGCAAATCAAGGACGACGCTGAATCTCAGCAGCACATGAGCGACTTTGCCGACGATAGTCTTTCAAATGGTGTCGGGACACTCGTCGCTCTCTTGGTAGCGAATGGTCGGACGGCGGAGGCCTACCGCGTGGTCGGTCGAGCGATGCAGGCGCGCGATGACTCGGCGTTCCGAGCGCAAATCGAGAGCGCGCTCAGAGGAGAAGTGCCGCCCCCGTGGCCTTGAGGTGAGGAGGCGTGTCTCGAGTCTCCGCCCAACACCTCGTTCCAGCGGACTCGGCGTCAGTCGCTGCGCTCTACTCGAACACGCCCGCGAGCTGCTCGTCCTCGTCGTCATCGGACGAGTTCGCAGCGAGTTCGCTGGAGTGCGATGATGGGGCATCGGGCAACGCTGTAAGTGCTCGAGCGTTCGTGCTCTCAGGCCCTTGCCAAGGTAGATGTCGCGAGTTCGACCCTCGTGTCCCGCTCCATAGTCGAACCCGGGGCCCGGCACGAGCCGGGCCTCGTTTTTGCCGTGTTCTGGCAGAAAACGTGGGAACGTTGTCATTGTCTCTTCAGTATGAAGGCGGCATCCTTTCACCATGACGCGTCGATCGCGGACCGAGGGCGCGCGCGTGCCGGCTGACCGCCCGAGGACGTTGCGGGTGGCGATGCTCGCCTATCCGGACATCCAGATGCTGGACGTCACGGGGCCGCTCGAGGTCTTCTCCCGGACGTCCCGCTGGCTGAAGGACAACGGAAAGCGCCGCGACGACGCCTACAGTCTGGAGCTCCTCGGGTTGAAGCGCGGCGCGTTCCGCGCGTCGTCGGGGCTGCTCTTCCATGCCGACAGACGCTTCGACGAGGTCGGCCGCGGGATCGACACGCTCCTGATCGCGGGGGGGAGAGGCTCGGGGCTTTATCAGGCGCACCCGCCGCTCCTCTCCTGGCTCCGGCGCCAGGCCGGCTGGGTCCGGCGACTGGCCTCGGTTTGCACGGGGGCGTTCTTCCTCGCTGAAGCCGGGCTCCTGAAAGGGCGCCGGGCGACCACGCACTGGGGCTCGTGCTCGCGCCTGGCACGCTTCCCGGACGTGCGGGTCGAGCCGGACACGATCTTCGTGCAGGACGGGTCGATCTACACGTCGGCCGGTGTCACCGCGGGCATGGACCTCGCGCTTGCCATGGTGGAAGAGGACTGCGGCCGCGAAGTGGCGCTCGCCGTCGCGCGCGAGCTCGTCATGTTCCTGCGGCGTCCCGGCGGCCAGGCGCAGTTCAGCACGCAGCTCGCCGTCCAGCTCGCCGAGCACGAGCCTCTGCGCGACCTCCAGGCCTACATCCTCGATCGTCCGCGCGAGGACCTGTCGGTCGAGACTCTGGCTCGCCGCGTGGCCATGAGCCCGCGCAACTTCGCGCGGGTCTTCACACGCCAGGTGGGAATGACCCCGGCGCGTTTCGTCGCCTCCGTCCGCGTCGAGACGGCGCGTCGGCTGCTCGAGGAGTCCACGGAGCGGCTCGAGACGATCTGCTCCATGAGCGGCCTCGGGACGACGGAGTCCATGCGCCGGGCCTTCCTGCGTGTCGTCGGCGTCCCGCCGATCCAGTATCGCGAGCGCTTCACACGTCGACAGCCGTCGGGAGTCCGGAGGACCACATGACGAATCCTCTTCGCTTCGCCGCACCGCTCCTGCTCTCGCTCGTTCTCGGCGCGATCGCGAATCCGGACCCGGCCCAGGTTCCGGCCCGGCACTTCGTCTGCAGTCCCTGCGGCCTGCCTTGCGACGACGTCGTCTACGACCACCCCGGCACCTGTCCGAAATGCGGCATGCCGCTCGTGGATCAGGAAACAGCGAATCGTGCCCGGGAGGCGGCCGCGCGCGCGCAAAAAAAAGTCGCCATCCTGATCTTCGACGGGGTGGAGATCATCGACTACACCGGACCCTGGGAGATCTTCGGAGCCGCCGGCTTCGACGTCTACACGGTGGCCGCGACGAAGGACCCCGTCACGACGGCCATGGGGATGACCGTTCTCCCGAAATACACCTTCGCCGACGCGCCCCAGGCGGACGTCCTCGTGGTTCCCGGCGGCGGCGTGAAAGCGGCTCAAGGCAGCGCCCCGACCTTGAAGTGGGTGACGGGCATGAACACCCGCACGGCGCTCACGATGTCCGTGTGTAACGGCGCGTTCATCCTGGCGAGCGCGGGTCTCCTCGACGGCCTCTCCGCGACGACGACCGCCGGCAACATCGCCCGTCTGAGCGCCGACTTCCCGAAGACGAAGGTCGTCGACGACCAGCGCTTCGTGGACAACGGCAGGATCATCACGACGGCGGGGCTGTCCGCGGGCATCGACGGCGCCCTGCACGTCGTCTCCCGGATGCTCGGCCAGGGAATCGCGCAGAAAGTCGCCCTGGTCGAGGAGTACGACTGGGACCCGACCGCTTCGTTCGTGCGCGCCGCGCTGGCCGACCGGCTCATCCCGGACGTGGGTCTGGATTCCATCGGCAACTGGACCCTCCTCAGCACGGAGGGAGGACGGGACCATTGGGAGATCGCCTTCCGCGGAACCTGCGATCTGACCGCCGCCGAGGTGATGGACCATATTGGCCGCAATCTCACGGCCAAAGGAAAATGGACGAGCGTCACGGCCGCGGGCGCCCCTTCGTCCACGCAAACGAGCCGGTGGCGGCTCACCGGCCGAGACGGCAAACCCTGGACCGGGACCCTGACGATCCAGCCCGGCCCCGGAGACGTCCACCAGTACAGGGGGAAGCTGACAATCGCGCGCGCCGGCTAGAGGGCACGCGGCCGACTCTTTCTCTTTCTCTTTCTTGTTGCTTGCCCCCTGTCTGATTCCGCGACAGGCGGTTTTCCCGACAGCTCTTTTCCGCAGGGACGGGCTCTCTTTTTGGTCGGTCCCGCATGCGCGGAAATCGGCTAACTCATTGATTGCGTGATATCTGCCTCGCAGCTGAACCCCACATGAGACCTTTTGTCTATATGGCACGGGTCGTGCTGTGACACACGCCAAAGTGTGCACTGACACAACATCCAAGTCCGATCAAAAGGAGTCATAGAGATGGCGCAAGAGAAGACCCTGCCTGTTCACGCCTCCGAGACAAGTGCATCAACAACATTCCCCCATCCAGCGCCTCCAAGGACGCAGGTGACCAAGGGGCTCGCCGTCCTCATGGTCATGGCTCTCCTTCCGGCGCTCGCTCTCGCCTCGTCCGCCGTGGACACGGTGGTCTCCGACGGACCGCAGGCGTGGTCGGCCCCGCCGTACTGGTCTGCGCCGGCGATTTCGCCCGAGGAACAGGGCGGGCGCAACGCGCTCGCTTCGGGGCGGGACACCCTCGTGACCAGCCCTGTCCCCCTGCCCTTCGTCGCCTTGACGCCCTGCCGCTTGGTTGACACTCGCGGCCTTGTCGCGGCGTTGCCGGGTGACGGTTTCCTGCCGGCCGCCATCGTCCGCAGCTACACGCTCGTCGGCGCCTGCAACGTGCCGGCGAACGCGCAGGCGATCTCTCTCAATGCCACCGTTACGAACCCCACAGGCCCTGGCTTCCTCGTCCTCTGGGCGAAAGGCGGCCCCATCCCGCACGTCTCCACTCTCAACTACATCGCGGGTCAGACGGTCGCGAACGCCGCCGTCGTTCCGCTGAGCTCCGACGGAAGCATCTCGCTCGTCCTCGGGGTCTCGGGAGGCGATGTCATCCTGGACACGAACGGCTACTACTCGTCTCTGGGAGTCGTCAACAGCCTGAACGGAGCGGCGGGTGACCTGACTCTCGCGGCTGGCACGAACGTCACGATCACGCCGACGGGAAATTCCTTCACGATCGCGACGTCCGTTCCGGCAGGGCCGGCAGGTCCCTCCGGTCCGACGGGCCTCGCCGGGCCGCAGGGTCCAATCGGCCTGACCGGCGTCGCGGGTCCTCAAGGCCCGGCCGGCGCCGCGGGAGCGACAGGCCCTCAGGGTCCGATTGGTCCCGCCGGTTCCTTCGATACGCAATGTCTCGTTTCTTCCACGGGTTGGGCGGAGCTCCGGAACTGCCTGCTCGCTCCGATCACCGTCTTCGACAGCATTCCTTCGCCGGTTCCGGGGAACGTAGTCAGCGAAGGCTTCCAGTGCTGCCAGAACTCCGAGGTCGGCGACATGATCACGCTGGCGGGAACCGCCCGAAGAGGCATCTCAGCCACGGTGCTCATGTCCGACTGGGCCAGGCACTCGGACTATCCCGCGATGAGCGCCGCCGGGTACGTGCACCCGATCACGCTGAACTTCTACTCCGACGCGAGCCACGCGGCCGCGCACACGCCCGACATCGGAACTGTCACGCAGAACTTCGTGATTCCGTGGCGCCCCGCCGGGGATCCGACCTGCCCCGACACGGGCTACGGTGTCGGATTCGCCTGGCGGGCGAGCAACGGCACCTGCTACAACGGCTATGCGTTCCCGATCGTGTTCAGTCTCGGCGGGATCACGCTGCCCGGTACGTTCATCTACGGCGTCGCCTACAACACGAACACGTGGGGCTACGTGCCGCTCGGCACGGGCGGCCCGTTCGAGTCGCTGAACGTGGGGCTCAGTAGTACGCCTACGATCGCCGTCGGCACCAATGTCGGGCCCGACGACCTGTGGCGTTCCGTCGGGAAGCCGTCCGGTCCGTTCGCACCGGAGGCTGGATGGAGCATCCCCCCCGCGCCTCCGAACGGCCTGATCGTGTATACGCCGGCGGTCCGGTTCTCGACGCTGAACTAGAGGATATTCGCCCGCTTCGTGACACGCCAAAGTGTGCACTGACACAACATCCAAGTCCGATCAAAAGGAGTCATAGAGATGGCGCAAGAGAAGACCCTGCCTGTTCACGCCTCCGAGACAAGTGCATCAACAACATTCCCCCATCCAGCGCCTCCAAGGACGCAGGTGACCAAGGGGCTCGCCGTCCTCATGGTCATGGCTCTCCTTCCGGCGCTCGCTCTCGCCTCGTCCGCCGTGGACACGGTGGTCTCCGACGGACCGCAGGCGTGGTCGGCCCCGCCGTACTGGTCTGCGCCGGCGATTTCGCCCGAGGAACAGGGCGGGCGCAACGCGCTCGCTTCGGGGCGGGACACCCTCGTGACCAGCCCTGTCCCCCTGCCCTTCGTCGCCTTGACGCCCTGCCGCTTGGTTGACACTCGCGGCCTTGTCGCGGCGTTGCCGGGTGACGGTTTCCTGCCGGCCGCCATCGTCCGCAGCTACACGCTCGTCGGCGCCTGCAACGTGCCGGCGAACGCGCAGGCGATCTCTCTCAATGCCACCGTTACGAACCCCACAGGCCCTGGCTTCCTCGTCCTCTGGGCGAAAGGCGGCCCCATCCCGCACGTCTCCACTCTCAACTACATCGCGGGTCAGACGGTCGCGAACGCCGCCGTCGTTCCGCTGAGCTCCGACGGAAGCATCTCGCTCGTCCTCGGGGTCTCGGGAGGCGATGTCATCCTGGACACGAACGGCTACTACTCGTCTCTGGGAGTCGTCAACAGCCTGAACGGAGCGGCGGGTGACCTGACTCTCGCGGCTGGCACGAACGTCACGATCACGCCGACGGGAAATTCCTTCACGATCGCGACGTCCGTTCCGGCAGGGCCGGCAGGTCCCTCCGGTCCGACGGGCCTCGCCGGGCCGCAGGGTCCAATCGGCCTGACCGGCGTCGCGGGTCCTCAAGGCCCGGCCGG